>NZ_CP163165.1:0-4232728 GCF_047497165.1 Burkholderia sp. 22PA0099
AAAAGACACGACTGCATTCGCAGCGGGGGTTCTGAAGGGGAAGCCTGACGATTACCTACTTTCACACGGGCAATCCGCACTATCATCGGCGTAGAGTCGTTTCACGGTCCTGTTCGGGATGGGAAGGGGTGGTACCGACTCGCTATGGTCATCAGGCTAAAGGGGTTGATGCGTCGCTGCTTGAGCGCCACATCCAATCTGGAAGAAGTAGTAATGAGTTGTGTGTATCGGCACACGAGGACTCAATGCTGTATAACTTGTCGCGCTGTTTAAGATCCTGAACCTGCGGTTCAGGACGGGATGCTCGTCAGTGCTGAAGCACAAACGATCATCGACGCAGACTTGTTATAGGATCAAGCCTTACGGGCAATTAGTATCAGTTAGCTGAACGCATTACTGCGCTTACACACCTGACCTATCAACGTCCTGGTCTCGAACGACCCTTCAAGGAGGTCAAGCCTCCAGGGATATCTCATCTTAAGGCGAGTTTCCCGCTTAGATGCTTTCAGCGGTTATCTCTTCCGAACATAGCTACCCGGCGATGCCACTGGCGTGACAACCGGTACACCAGAGGTTCGTCCACTCCGGTCCTCTCGTACTAGGAGCAGCCCCCTTCAAATATCCAACGCCCACGGCAGATAGGGACCAAACTGTCTCACGACGTTTTAAACCCAGCTCACGTACCTCTTTAAATGGCGAACAGCCATACCCTTGGGACCGGCTACAGCCCCAGGATGAGATGAGCCGACATCGAGGTGCCAAACACCGCCGTCGATATGAACTCTTGGGCGGTATCAGCCTGTTATCCCCAGAGTACCTTTTATCCGTTGAGCGATGGCCCTTCCATACAGAACCACCGGATCACTATGACCTGCTTTCGCACCTGCTCGACTTGTCGGTCTCGCAGTTAAGCACGCTTATGCCATTGCACTATCAGCACGATTTCCGACCGTACCTAGCGTACCTTCGTACTCCTCCGTTACACTTTGGGAGGAGACCGCCCCAGTCAAACTGCCTACCATGCACTGTCCCCGACCCGGATCACGGGCCAAGGTTAGAACCTCAAACAAACCAGGGTGGTATTTCAAGGACGGCTCCACCGAAACTAGCGTTCCGGTTTCATAGCCTCCCACCTATCCTACACAGATCGGTTCAAAGTCCAATGCAAAGCTACAGTAAAGGTTCATGGGGTCTTTCCGTCTAGCCGCGGGGAGATTGCATCATCACAAACACTTCAACTTCGCTGAGTCTCGGGAGGAGACAGTGTGGCCATCGTTACGCCATTCGTGCAGGTCGGAACTTACCCGACAAGGAATTTCGCTACCTTAGGACCGTTATAGTTACGGCCGCCGTTTACCGGGACTTCAATCAAGAGCTTGCACCCCATCATTTAATCTTCCGGCACCGGGCAGGCGTCACACCCTATACGTCCACTTTCGTGTTTGCAGAGTGCTGTGTTTTTATTAAACAGTCGCAGCCACCAGTTTATTGCAACCCTTTCACCCTCCTGGCGCAGGCCAGTCAAGCTACAAGGGCGTACCTTATCCCGAAGTTACGGTACCAATTTGCCGAGTTCCTTCTCCCGAGTTCTCTCAAGCGCCTTAGAATACTCATCTCGCCCACCTGTGTCGGTTTGCGGTACGGTCACTGTTAAACTGAAGCTTAGAGGCTTTTCTTGGAACCACTTCCAATTGCTTCGCTTCCTAAGAAGCTCGCGCCACACCCTTGAATTCTGCGCCCGGATTTGCCTAAGCGCCTTCTCCAATGCAGCGACCGGGACTTCCAACACCCGGACAACCTTCCGCGATCCGTCCCCCCATCGCATTTAACAATGGTGCAGGAATATTGACCTGCTTCCCATCAGCTACGCATTTCTGCCTCGCCTTAGGGGCCGACTCACCCTACGCCGATGAACGTTGCGTAGGAAACCTTGGGCTTACGGCGAGGGGGCCTTTCACCCCCTTTATCGCTACTCATGTCAGCATTCGCACTTCCGATACCTCCAGCACACTTTACAGTGCACCTTCGCAGGCTTACGGAACGCTCTCCTACCATGCACATAAATGTGCATCCGCAGCTTCGGTATATAGCTTAGCCCCGTTACATCTTCCGCGCAGGACGACTCGATCAGTGAGCTATTACGCTTTCTTTAAAGGATGGCTGCTTCTAAGCCAACCTCCTGACTGTTTTAGCCTTCCCACTTCGTTTCCCACTTAGCTATATTTGGGGACCTTAGCTGGCGGTCTGGGTTGTTTCCCTCTTGACACCGGACGTTAGCACCCGATGTCTGTCTCCCGCGATTGCACTCTTCGGTATTCGGAGTTTGCTATGGCGAGGTAATCCGCAATGGACCCCTCAACCATGACAGTGCTCTACCCCCGAAGGTGAGACGCGAGGCACTACCTAAATAGTTTTCGGAGAGAACCAGCTATTTCCAAGTTTGTTTAGCCTTTCACCCCTATCCACAGCTCATCCCCTAACTTTTCAACGTTAGTGGGTTCGGACCTCCAGTACGTGTTACCGCACCTTCATCCTGGCCATGGATAGATCACTTGGTTTCGGGTCTACGCCCAGCAACTGAACGCCCTATTCGGACTCGCTTTCGCTACGCCTGCCCTATTCGGTTAAGCTTGCTACTGAACGTAAGTCGCTGACCCATTATACAAAAGGTACGCCGTCACCCCTTACGAGGCTCCGACTGTTTGTATGCATGCGGTTTCAGGATCTATTTCACTCCCCTCCCGGGGTTCTTTTCGCCTTTCCCTCACGGTACTGGTTCACTATCGGTCGATCACGAGTATTTAGCCTTGGAGGATGGTCCCCCCATCTTCAGACAGGATTTCACGTGTCCCGCCCTACTTGTCGTACACCTAGTTCTTTCATACTGTTTTCGTCTACAGGGCTATCACCTGCTATGGCCGCACTTTCCAGAGCGTTCGACTAACAATACAAATAAAGAGTACAGGCTCTTCCCATTTCGCTCGCCACTACTTTGGGAATCTCGGTTGATTTCTTTTCCTGCGGTTACTTAGATGTTTCAGTTCACCGCGTTCGCTTCACATGACCTATGTATTCAGTCATGGATACTCCAAAAGGAGTGGGTTTCCCCATTCGGACATCTACGGATCAAAGCTTGTTTGCCAGCTCCCCGTAGCTTTTCGCAGGCTACCGCGTCCTTCATCGCCTGTGATCGCCAAGGCATCCACCACATGCACTTGTTCGCTTGACCCTATAACGAGTCTGTCTCGCTTGCGCTCGACAGTCGCTACAGGTTGAGTTCTCGCATTTGTGCCGTATTCCAATTGAGCCGAACATTTAAGTTCGAATCTTCTTGAGATACATCGATACAATCACAACCCGAATAACTTTCACGCCCATCTCAAATAGACGCTTCCGTTATTCAAATTACTACTTCTTCTAGATTGTTAAAGAACGACAGCCGATAAGTACACATGGTGTACAGATCGCTCTGACTGGCTCAATCGCCAATGACAAATCCTCAGGTCATGCTGACCTGAACGCTTGTCATTGAAGATTGGTGGAGGCAGACGGGATCGAACCGACGACCCCCTGCTTGCAAAGCAGGTGCTCTCCCAGCTGAGCTATGCCCCCATACAGAGACTTCTCAAGGATACTGTCCAGACTAAGTGGTGGGTCTGGTTGGATTCGAACCAACGACCCCCGCCTTATCAAGACGGTGCTCTAACCAACTGAGCTACAGACCCCTGAGTCTGTCTTGATTTACAGCCGATAAGCGTGAACGCTCAACTTTCGCGGTATTAGCTCGAGAAAGGAGGTGATCCAGCCGCACCTTCCGATACGGCTACCTTGTTACGACTTCACCCCAGTCATGAATCCTACCGTGGTGACCGTCCTCCTTGCGGTTAGACTAGCCACTTCTGGTAAAACCCACTCCCATGGTGTGACGGGCGGTGTGTACAAGACCCGGGAACGTATTCACCGCGGCATGCTGATCCGCGATTACTAGCGATTCCAGCTTCACGCACTCGAGTTGCAGAGTGCGATCCGGACTACGATCGGTTTTCTGGGATTAGCTCCCCCTCGCGGGTTGGCGACCCTCTGTTCCGACCATTGTATGACGTGTGAAGCCCTACCCATAAGGGCCATGAGGACTTGACGTCATCCCCACCTTCCTCCGGTTTGTCACCGGCAGTCTCCTTAGAGTGCTCTTGCGTAGCAACTAAGGACAAGGGTTGCGCTCGTTGCGGGACTTAACCCAACATCTCACGACACGAGCTGACGACAGCCATGCAGCACCTGTGTATCGGTTCTCTTTCGAGCACTCCCAGATCTCTCCAGGATTCCGACCATGTCAAGGGTAGGTAAGGTTTTTCGCGTTGCATCGAATTAATCCACATCATCCACCGCTTGTGCGGGTCCCCGTCAATTCCTTTGAGTTTTAATCTTGCGACCGTACTCCCCAGGCGGTCAACTTCACGCGTTAGCTTCGTTACTAAGGAAATGAATCCCCAACAACTAGTTGACATCGTTTAGGGCGTGGACTACCAGGGTATCTAATCCTGTTTGCTCCCCACGCTTTCGTGCATGAGCGTCAGTATTGGCCCAGGGGGCTGCCTTCGCCATCGGTATTCCTCCACATCTCTACGCATTTCACTGCTACACGTGGAATTCTACCCCCCTCTGCCATACTCTAGCTTGCCAGTCACCAATGCAGTTCCCAGGTTGAGCCCGGGGATTTCACATCGGTCTTAACAAACCGCCTGCGCACGCTTTACGCCCAGTAATTCCGATTAACGCTTGCACCCTACGTATTACCGCGGCTGCTGGCACGTAGTTAGCCGGTGCTTATTCTTCCGGTACCGTCATCCCTCGGCTTTATTAGAACCAAGGATTTCTTTCCGGACAAAAGTGCTTTACAACCCGAAGGCCTTCTTCACACACGCGGCATTGCTGGATCAGGCTTTCGCCCATTGTCCAAAATTCCCCACTGCTGCCTCCCGTAGGAGTCTGGGCCGTGTCTCAGTCCCAGTGTGGCTGGTCGTCCTCTCAGACCAGCTACTGATCGTCGCCTTGGTAGGCTTTTACCCTACCAACTAGCTAATCAGCCATCGGCCAACCCTATAGCGCGAGGCCCGAAGGTCCCCCGCTTTCATCCGTAGATCGTATGCGGTATTAATCCGGCTTTCGCCGGGCTATCCCCCACTACAGGACATGTTCCGATGTATTACTCACCCGTTCGCCACTCGCCACCAGACCGAAGTCCGTGCTGCCGTTCGACTTGCATGTGTAAGGCATGCCGCCAGCGTTCAATCTGAGCCAGGATCAAACTCTTCAGTTCAATACCTGTTACTGTTTTTCGGTTCTTTCGAACCGGTCGCTCACTCAAAGCTGACAGGATTACGAATTACTTCATAAACCTGACTTACTTTTGTGTGAGACTCTTGATACTTTTGCTGACCTGATCCTAAGATCAGGACCGCTTCCATCAAGCGTCCACACTTATCGGCTGTAGATTGTTAAAGAGCGTTTCCGAGAGAAGCTTGGCTTCGTTTCGGTGCTGCGTTTTCAGCAGCAGAGAAGCGAGATTATGAAGAACATTTTGAAGCGCGTCAACTACTTTTTCAGCGCTTCGATCAACAGATTGCATCGATCAAGTTCTTCACCAGTTCAAAGAAGCAGCCTAAATTCCGGCGCTCTCCTTGTCCTGCCTGGCTTCTCCTCCCGTTCTGCGTTTCCGTCATCGCGAGAGAGGCCGAATTCTAAGCAAGCTTTAGCAGGCGTGCAAGTCTTTTTTAAGAACCCTGCAAAAAAATTCGGGCACGATGAAAAACGGCACCCGAATGTCGTTCAACGCCGCTTCGCGGCAGCCAACAGGCGGTCGATCGGCACCGCGTCGGCCATCGCCGCATAGCCCGCATCGCTCGGGTGCACATCGTCGCCACTGTTATAGCGGCGCAGCAGCACTTGCGGATGGGCCGGGTCGCGCAGCGCGGCATCGAAATCCACCACGCCGTCGAACGCACCCGAGGTGCGAATCCAATGATTGACCTCGGTGCGGATCGCTTCACGCTCGGGCGGCAGCGCGGCCGGCGTCAATGTCGCGCCGAACAGTGCGATGCCGCGCGCATGCGCACTGGCGATCAGGCGGCGGTAGCCGTCGATCAGCATCCTCGCATCCACCTTGGTATGCGGCGCATCACAATCGAGCACCTTGCGCGGCGGCATCGCCTGGAAGTTGATGTCGTTGATGCCGACCAGCAGCACCGCCGCCTTCGCGCCGGAGCGCGCGAGCACGTCGCGCTCGAAACGCCGCTCGAGCGCCACGCCATAGCAGGCGGAATCGCTGAGCAGCCGGTTGCCGCTGATCCCCAGATTGACGACACCCCACTCGCCCGCACCCGCCGTGCCGAGCCGGCGCACGAAATCGTCCGGCCAGCGCTGGTTGCGATTGAGGCTGGAGCGCATGCCGTCGGTGATGGAATCGCCCACGGCGACGATCGTGCCCTTCGCCGCCGGGTTGCCCAGGACCGCCAGCTCCGACACCCAGGCCGATTGCGTCAGATGAACCTTGAACGCGTCGCCGCTGCCATCGGCAGTGTGATCCCCAGGCACGGACACATAGTTGATCTGGTTAGAGATGCGATGCCAGGCCGTCATCTTCTGCTCGCCGCGCGTGTAGAGGCTGATCGCGTACGGCGCGCCGGCCTCGACGCTCAACGAAACAGGATCGCTGTCGCGCTCCTCGCCCGGCGCCAGCACCAGATCGCGCCGGCCGCCGAAACTCAGCTCGGCCGACATCGCCTCGCGCACCGCCGCGCCGCCCGCCGAGCGCGCGATCCGTGCCGCGCCGAGCGCCAGCGGCGTGCGCCCATAGGCATTGCTGATCCGCACCCGCACCTGATTGCCGCTCACGCTCGGATAGACGATCTCGCGCAACGTGCGATCCGCGAGGTCGGGGGTCTTGTAGAGCGGCGGCGGCGATGCGAGATCGGGAATCGGCTGCAAGGCGCTGGCCCAGGCCGCCACCCAAGGCTCGCCCGCCGCGTTGGCCGCGCCGGCCCATCCCAACACAAGACCGACAGCCGCGGCCGACACACAACGCCCCACCCCACTGCGACGAAAACTCATGATTCGATCAGGCCCGACAGGAAAGATGCCGATTGTGCCCGATAACGCCGCCGCCACACGCAAGCCGCCTACCGGCCCGTGCCATCCCTTCTCCCGAAAAAATTAATTAACCGACCGGACGGTTGATTTATACTTCGCCTACCTTGTCCCTGCGCGAGACGCTTGCCATGTATACGCAATCCCTCGACCTCCCCGGCCAGCCCGCATCGGGCGACACCCCCGCCGACGCCGTCACGCTGGAACAGGCCCGCTTCGACGCGGTCATGTCCGCCGACGGCAAGATCGAGCCGCAAGACTGGATGCCCGACGCCTACCGCAAGACGCTGGTGCGCCAGATCTCGCAACACGCGCACTCCGAGATCGTCGGGATGTTGCCGGAGGGCAACTGGATCACGCGCGCGCCAAGCCTCAAGCGCAAGGCGATCCTGCTGGCGAAGGTTCAGGACGAAGCGGGCCACGGCCTCTATCTATATAGCGCGGCCGAAACGCTGGGCGTCTCGCGCGACGCGCTGGTCGACGCGCTGCATGCGGGCAAGGCCAAATATTCGAGCATCTTCAATTACCCCACGCCGAGCTGGGCCGACGTCGGCGTGATCGGCTGGCTGGTCGACGGCGCAGCGATCATGAACCAGATCCCGCTGTGCCGCTGCACCTACGGCCCCTACGCGCGCGCCATGATCCGCATCTGCAAGGAGGAGTCGTTCCATCAGCGCCAGGGCTTCGACGCCCTGCTCGCGATGATGGCCGGCACCGACGCGCAACGCGAGATGGTGCAGCAAGCCGTGAACCGCTGGTGGTGGCCCGTGTTGATGATGTTCGGCCCGAGCGACGCCGATTCGGTGCACAGCAGCCAGTCGGCGAAATGGGGGATCAAGCGGATCTCGAACGACGACCTGCGCCAGAAGTTCGTCGACGCCGCGGTCGAGCAGGCGCGCGTGCTCGGCGTGAGCTTTCCCGATCCCGACCTCCGATGGAACGCCGAGCGCGGCCATCACGATTACGGCGCGATCGACTGGGATGCGTTCTGGCGCGTCGTCAACGGCGACGGCCCCTGCAACCGCGAACGCCTCGCCACGCGCGTGAAGGTGCACGAAGACGGCGCATGGGTACGCGAAGCGGCGATGGCGCACGCCGAGAAGGTCGCGCGGCGCGCCGAACGGCAAGCGGCCTGATCCGCCCCCAACCGAATTCAGCAACGAGGAGACAGACATGCAAGCCGAATGGCCGATCTGGGAAGTGTTCGTGCGCAGCAAGCAGGGCCTCGACCACAAGCATTGCGGCAGCCTGCACGCGGCCGACGCGCCGATGGCGCTGCGCATGGCGCGCGACGTCTACACGCGCCGGCAGGAAGGCGTGAGCATCTGGGTGGTGCCGTCGGCCGCGATCACGGCGTCCGATCCGAGCCAGAAGGCGGAGCTGTTCGAGCCGGCCGGCGACAAGATCTATCGCCATCCGACGTTCTACACGCTGCCCGACGAAGTCGACCACATGTAATGGCCATGACGACCCACCCGGCTTCCCACCTTGCCTACGTGCTGCGCCTCGCCGACAGCGCGCTGATCCTCGGCCAGCGCAACGCCGAATGGTGCGGGCACGGCCCGATCCTCGAAGAGGACATCGCACTGACCAATATGAGCCTCGACCTGATCGGCCAGGCGCGGCTGCTCTACGCGCATGCGGCCGATCTCGAACGAGCGCTGAACGGCACGAACCGGACCGAGGACGATTACGCGTTTTTCCGCGCCGAACGCGAATTCACGAACCTGACGCTGGTGGAGTTGCCGCACTACGGCCCGCTGGCCGGCACCGCGCACGCCGTCAACGATTACGCGGTGACGATCGTACGCAACTTCCTGTATGCAACGCTGATGCTGCACCTGTGGACCGCGCTGGAAGGCTCGGCCGATCCGCAACTGGCCGCGATCGCGGCGAAGTCGGTCAAGGAAACGCGCTATCACGAGCATCACGCGCGCGAATGGCTGATCCGGTTCGGCGACGGCACCGACGAATCGCACCGCCGCGCGCAGGCCGCGCTCGACTACCTGTTGCCCTACACGCACGAGTGCTTCGCGGCCGATCCGGTCGAGCACGACGTGGCCGCAGCCGGCATCGCACCGTCGGCCGATACGCTCGAAGCCGCCTGGCGCGCCGACGTGGACGCCGCGCTGGCCGAAGCCACGCTGGTCGCGCCGCCGCCGGTGGCGCACGTCACCACCGGCAAGTTCGGCGAGCACTCCGAACACATGGGCTTCCTGCTCGCGCAGATGCAGAGCCTTGCGCGCCAGCATCCGGGCGCGAGCTGGTAACGATGGCCACCGCGACTTCCCCGACGATCGACGCGGGTCTCGCCGCGATCCGCGCCGCGCTCGACACCGTGCCCGACCCGGAGATCCCGGTGGTATCGATCCGAGAACTCGGCATCCTGCGCGACGTGCGCCGCGCGACGGACGGCGTGCTCGAGATCGTCATCACGCCGACCTATTCCGGCTGCCCGGCGATGTCGCAGATCGCCGAGGATATCGGCGTGGCGCTCGATGCGATCGGCGCGCCGCCGCACCGCATCGTCACGGTGCTGTCGCCGGCCTGGACCACCGACTGGATCACCGCCGAAGCGCGCGACAAGTTGCGCGCCTACGGCATCGCGCCGCCGGCCGGCGCCAACACCAGCGCCGGCTTCGGCTCCGGCAAGCCCGGCAGCCCACCCGCCGCGCGCGTGATCCGCTTCTCGCCGAAGCCCGCAGCGCCGCCCGCCTGCCCCCGCTGCGGCTCGCCGCGCACTGCCCGCCTCGCGCAATTCGGCTCCACGGCCTGCAAGGCGTTGTATCGCTGCCTCGATTGCCGCGAACCCTTCGACTACTTCAAGCCCTATTGAACATGGCGACTCCGCAATTCCATCCGCTGCGCATCCGCGACGTGCAGCCCGAGACGGCCGACGCGCTCACCGTTGCGTTCGAGGTGCCGCCCGAGCTGCGCGAGCACTACCGCTTCACGCAGGGCCAGTTCGTCACGCTGAAGGCGCAGGTCGACGGCGAGGAAACGCGCCGCTCGTATTCGATCTGCGTCGGCACCACCGATTACGAGCGCGACGGCGAGCTGCGCATCGGCATCAAGCGCGTGCGCGGCGGGCGTTTCTCGAATTTCGCGTTCGACACGCTGAAGCCGGGCCACACCCTCGACGTGATGACGCCCGACGGCCGCTTCTTCACGCATCTGAACGCCGAACAGCGCCGGCATTACCTGGCGTTCGCGGGCGGCTCGGGCATCACGCCGGTGCTGGCGATCATCGGCACGACGCTCGAACTGGAGCCGCGCAGCCGCTTCACGCTGATCTACGGCAACCGCAGCGCCGATTCGATCATGTTCGCGGAGGCGCTGGAAGACCTGAAGAACCGCTTCATGGCGCGCTTCGCGCTGCATCACGTGCTGTCCGACGAGCAGCAGGACGTCGAGCTGTTCCACGGCGTGCTCGATCAGGCCCGATGCGCGGCGTTCCTCGATACGCTGGTGCCGGCCGCGTCGATCGACGAGGCGTTCATTTGCGGCCCGGCGCCGATGATGGACGCAGCCGAGGCGGCGCTCGGCGCGGCCGGCGTGGCCCGCGAGCGGATTCACGTGGAGCGCTTCGGCACGCCCTTGCCGCAAGCGGGCGCGCCGGCCGTCGAGATCACCGACGCCACGCCGGCCGCCGCGCTCGAGATCGTGATCGACGGCAAGACCCGCAAGCTGCGCCTGCCCTACGCGGGCGCGAGCCTGCTGGACGTGGGCCTGCGCGCCGGCCTCGCGCTGCCGTATGCCTGCAAGGGCGGCGTCTGCTGCACCTGTCGCGCGCGCGTGATCGAGGGCGAGGTGCGGATGGACAAGAACTACACGCTGGAGGAACACGAGGTGCGCGACGGTTTCGTGCTGACGTGCCAGTGCCACCCCGTCAGCGACAAGGTGGTGGTCAGCTTCGACGAACGCTGACGCCGGCTGCGCGAACGCAGCCTGGGAACCGGCCGCAATACCGTACGCGGCGCGGTATCTCGCGACATGGCATCTCGCTTACACTAGGGGCCGCTTTTCGTGACGGGTCGACGAACCCGCTCCGGAAGCGGCCCTTTTTCGTTGATCACACGCAGATGAGCCCTCTCCACGTCACCATCGGCGGTTCCGCCGCCGACTCGCTGCGCGCCGCGCTGGCGGCCGCCGGCCGCGACGATACCGTCGTCGAACTGCTCGACGATCTGGCCGTCGGCCCGCTGCGCGGCATCGACGATGCCCCCGAAACACGCGCCGCGTTCTGGGAAGCGCTGCTGCCCGGCCCGGCATTCGACTGGCCCGTGCTGCTGGCAGGCGAACTGACCAAGCTGTCGGAACTCGCGGCCGGCGCCGGGCAGGTGGTGGTCTGGCACGCGCAGAGCGCCGCCGATCAATTGATGCTGCGCCGCGTGGCCTACCATCTGCGCAACGCGCCGCAGCGCCTGAACGAAGTGCGACTCAGCGCCGACGACCTCCCGCCGCCGGCCCATCCGCGCGGCCCCGAAGCCGCCGTGTCGACCGGCCTGTTCCCGGCCGAGGCGCTCGGCGCCAGGCTGCCCGAGGCCGCGCCGATCTCGGTGCTGCGCATCAGCCGGCTCGCGCTCGAATGGCAGGAAGCCAAGCAGGCCAACGCCGAATTGCGCTACTGGATCGACAACACGTTCAAAAGCGGCCTTTTCAGCGACATCGACGCGCTGGTGTTCGATCACGCCACCGAGCACTGGCAGCCGGCCGCACGCGTGGTGGGCGCGGTGATCGGCCATGCCGACCGCGGCCATCTGGCCGTCAGCGACAGCGTCGCGTTCTGGCGTTGCCGCGAACTGGCCGCCGCCGGGCGCATCGAGCTGGGCGACCTGGCGGGCGACGCCGCGACCGACGCCCCGCAGGTCGATCGCCTCGCCTCGTTTTCGCTGCGCGCCACCGCGCCCGCCGCGCCCGCCGCGCTGACGCGCTGAGGGCCGCCCGCGAGCCGCGCGCCAGTCCCGCCACGCGCTCGCCCGGCCGACTCCGATTCACGCAGATTCTCCGACCGACCTCATGGCCCGCACCCGAGCGCCCGACCACGAATCCCAACGCGAGCAGATCCTCGATCTCGCAGCCGAAAAGTTCGCGCAAACGAGCTACCCGAGCACCTCGATGACCGATCTCGCCACCGCGAGCGGCACCTCGAAGGCGCGCCTGTATCACTACTACGAGAGCAAGGAAGCGATCCTGTTCGATCTGCTCGACCGCTACACGAAGCGGCTGATGCTGATCATCGCGGAGGTGGAAGGCGCGAGCCAGCGCCGGGGGCTGACCGAGCGCGAGACGTTCGCCGAGCTGATCCACGCGTTCCTGGCCGAGTACGAAACCTCGCACAGCCGCCACGTCGCGCTGCTCAACGACGTCAAATACCTCGAAATCACGCAGCGGCAAATCGTGCTCGACCGGCAGCGCGACATCGTCGCCGCGTTCACGCGCCAGATCGAGCGCGCCTACCCGGGCCGCGTCTCGAAGGACAACCAGACGCCGGTGACGATGATGGTGTTCGGCATGATCAACTGGACCTTCACGTGGCTTAAGCCCGGCGGCCGCCTCGGCTACCGCGATTTCGCCGCGCAGGCGATCGACCTGATCGAGCACGGGCTCGGCGGCGAAGTCTGAGCACGCGGTGTTGCACCCCGGTCACATGTGCCAATTCGGCGCATAGATGATCGGGTCATATCGTTATCGCTTCAAAATCAAACACTTTGCGTGATTGTTGAGGATTTTTAGAAGTCACCCTCGGCGGAGATACGGGTTTTCCCTTAATCGATATGTACCGTTCGGTTAGAATGCTGTTGCATTGCACAACCGGCTGTATGGTCTCTGAGGAACCCACGATGAATACGCTCCCTCTCCGCCCCGCCGCCCCGATCGGCAAGGTCGGGCAGGCTCCGGTTCTCGTCCGGGAACTGGCTTCTACCGATCGTGAGCAAATGCTCACGCACTTCAAGTCGCTCGACGGCGACGATCGCCTGCTGCGTTTCGGCCAGATCGTGCCGGATCACGTGCTCGAAAACTACGTGCGCACCATCGATTTCGGCCGCGACACCGTGTTCGGCGTGTTCGATCAAACGCTGGCGCTGGTCGGCGTCGGTCATCTGGCCTATCTGCCCGATGAAGGCGGCAAGCGCACCGCCGAGTTCGGCGTGTCGGTGCTCGAATCGGCGCGCGGCCGGGGCGTCGGCACCAAGCTGTTCGAGCGCGCCTCGATCCGCAGCCGCAACACGCACGTATCCACGCTCTACATGCACTGTTTGTCGCGCAACGCGACGATGATGCATATCGCGAAGAAGTCGGGCATGCGCATCGAATATGCGTATGGCGAAGCCGATGCCTATCTGTCGCTGCCGCCGGCCGATCACTCGACGATCATCGCCGAGATGCTCCAGGAGCAGGCCGCCGTGTTCGATTACGCGATGAAGCGTCA
Source organism: Burkholderia sp. 22PA0099 (assembly GCF_047497165.1). Taxonomy (NCBI): domain Bacteria; kingdom Pseudomonadati; phylum Pseudomonadota; class Betaproteobacteria; order Burkholderiales; family Burkholderiaceae; genus Burkholderia; species Burkholderia sp. 22PA0099. Next base: position 13,580 of record NZ_CP163165.1, read on the forward strand.
GGCCCGCCGTGCGACGCAAATCTTCGAATCGATGCTGCCGGCCGGGATCGCCGCCTGAACCTCGCAGCAGCGTCCGCTCGCATCGCCTCATGAAAACGGGCGGCCCCATTGCCGGGGCCGCCCGTTTCGCTTGGCGCCGCCGGCGCGCAATCAACGGATCGGCAGCGCCGTCGTCTCCTTGAAGCTCTCCAGCGCGAAGCTCGTCTTCACGTCGATCACCGACGGATGGTGCAGCAACTGCTCCTGCACGAAGCGCGAGAAATGCGCCATGTCCTCCACCTGCACGCGCAGCAGATAGTCGAGATCGCCCGTCATCGCGTGGCAGGCCACCACCTCCGGCCACACCTGTACCGCCGCGCGGAAACGATCCGCATGGGTGGCGGCGCCATCGCCGGCCGCGGCCACGCCGCCGCGCTTTTCGAGCCGCACGCTGACGTAGGCGAGCAGATCGAGGCCGAGCCGCTTCGGATCGAGCAAGGCCACGTAGCCGGTGATCACGCCGCTTTCCTCCAGCCGGCGAATGCGCCGCAGGCACGGGCTCGGCGACAGGTTCACGCGCTCGGCGATCTCCTGGTTCGATAGCCGGCCGTTCTCCTGCAGGATCGCCAGGATGCGCCGATCGATGGCATCCAGTTCGACACGCGCCATTTCATGCCTCCATTTCGGCATGGATTGCCGGAAAGTTGCGCCATCGTAGCCACACGCGATTTGTTTCGCAAGCAACTGCCCGCCGTGCTTGCCTACACTGGTTTGCATGCGGCGTCCTGCCGCGCCCCACGATCGACGCGATCCGCCATCAGGAGACACCGTGCAAATCCAAACCTGGGAGAACCCCGTCGGCACCGACGGCTTCGAATTCATCGAGTACACCGCCCCAGATCCGAAGGCGCTCGGCGAGCTGTTCGAGCGGATGGGCTTCACGGCGGTGGCGCGCCATCGCCACAAGGACGTGACGCTGTACCGCCAGGGCGAGATCAACTTCATCGTCAACGCCGAACCCGATTCGTTCGCGCAGCGCTTCGCGCGGCTGCACGGGCCGTCGATCTGCGCAATCGCGTTCCGCGTGCAGGACGCCGCACAGGCTTACCGCCGCGCGCTCGACCTCGGCGCCTGGGGCTTCGACAACAAGACCGGGCCGATGGAGCTGAACATTCCGGCGATCAAGGGCGTTGGCGATTCGCTGATCTATTTCGTCGATCGCTGGCGCGGCAAGAATGGCGCAACGCCGGGCAGCATCGGCGATATCGGCATCTACGACGTCGATTTCGAGCCGATCGCCGGTGCGGAGCCGAACCCGCCCGGCCACGGCCTGACCTATATCGATCACCTGACGCATAACGTGCATCGCGGCCGCATGGCCGAATGGGCGGAATTCTACGAACGCCTGTTCAACTTCCGCGAAGTGCGCTACTTCGACATCGAAGGGAAGGTAACGGGCGTCAAATCGAAGGCGATGACCTCGCCGTGCGGCAAGATCCGCATTCCGATCAACGAGGAAGGCTCGGACACGCCGGGGCAGATCCAGGAATATCTCGACGCGTATCGCGGGGAAGGGATTCAGCACATCGCGCTCGGCACCAGCGACATCTACGGCACGGTGGACGCGCTGCGCGGCCGCCAGGTCACGCTGCTCGACACGATCGATACGTACTACGAGCTGGTCAACCGCCGCGTGCCGGATCATGGCGAGCCGCTCGACGAACTGCGCCGGCGCAAGATCCTGATCGACGGCGCGCACGACGACCTGCTGCTGCAGATCTTCACCGAGAACCAGATCGGCCCGATCTTCTTCGAGATCATCCAGCGCAAGGGCAATCAGGGCTTCGGGGAAGGCAACTTCAAGGCGCTGTTCGAATCGATCGAGCTCGATCAGATTCGCCGCGGCGTGGTGAAGGACAAGGCGTGATCGCGCGCAAGAAGGCGACGACATGACGAAAAAAGGGCGGAAATCGTGTGATTTCCGCCCTTTTTCATGGCTGGATGGCTGCCCGGTGCACCTTGCCGAACAAGCGCTCAGGCCGCGCGCCGGTGCGCCATCGCTCTCTCAGGCCTTCGGCGCGCCGGTCACCTGCGTCGTCCCCGTCACGCCGGCTGGCGCGATCGCGTCGCCCGCGGGCGTGATTTGCAGCATCTGGGTGCCTGCCGCAGCCAACGCACTTGCACCCTGCGAGCGCACCGGCCCCGTCATGGCGAAGAACGCGGTGGACACCATCAGAAAATTCTGGATATGTCGCGTGTTCATTGAACCTCCTTGTTCATCGTCGGCTGGCTCTCTCCATTCCAGGGCGATCGTTCGCGCCCGACCATTGCCGACAGCGCAAGAGACTAAACGCAAAGGCCGGTCGTGCCCCGCTTCTTTACATGCTTTTACATGATGTAACGCGCACGAGCGGCGCTTTCTGCCGTGTGTTTATAACAGTTCACGCAACAAACGGCGGGTTTCCACCAGTGCTACCATCATCGGAAACCCGCCAATATGGCGCCCCGGCAAGCGCGTTCACAAGACGCCGATGCCGACAAGTTTTGGTGATCCCAAACGGGTGGAGGAGACAAATATGAATGCCCCGCTAGACGCAGGCCAACGCGCGACGCTCGAAGCCGCGCTCCAATCGGTCACGCTCGACGACAAATACACGCTCGAACGTGGCCGCGCCTATATGAGCGGCATCCAGGCGCTCGTCCGGCTGCCGATGCTGCAGCAGGAACGCGACCGCGCCGCCGGTCTCAACACCGCCGGCTTCATTTCCGGCTATCGCGGCTCGCCGCTCGGCGGCCTCGATCAATCGCTCTGGAAAGCCCAGAAGCACCTGGCCGCCCATCGCATCGTCTTCCAGCCCGGCCTCAACGAAGATCTCGCCGCCACCGCCGTATGGGGCTCGCAGCAAGTCAACCTGTATCCCGGCGCGAAATACGACGGCGTGTTCGGCATGTGGTACGGCAAAGGCCCCGGCGTCGACCGCTCGGGCGACGTGCTCAAGCACGCCAATTCGGCCGGCTCCGCCCCGCACGGCGGCGTGCTGGTGCTGGCCGGCGACGATCACGCGGCCAAATCCTCCACCCTCGCGCACCAATCGGAACACTTGCTGAAGGCCTGCGGGCTGCCGGTGCTGTTCCCCTCGAACGTCCAGGAATATCTCGATTTCGGCCTGCACGGCTGGGCGATGAGCCGCTATTCGGGGCTGTGGGTGTCGCTGAAATGCGTGACCGACGTGGTGGAATCGTCGGCCTCGGTCGATATCGATCCGCATCGCGCGCGCATCGTGCTGCCCGACGATTTCGCCATGCCCGACGGCGGCCTCAACATCCGCTGGCCCGATCCGCCGCTGGTGCAGGAAGCGCGGATGATCGACTACAAGTGGTACGCGGCGCTTGCCTACGTGCGCGCCAACCGGCTCGACCGCATCGAGATCGAATCGCCGCAGGCGCGCTTCGGCATCATGACCGCCGGCAAGGCTTACCTGGACGTGCGCCAGGCGCTGACCGACCTCGGCCTCGACGACGCGACCTGCGCGCGGATCGGCATCCGCCTCTACAAGGTCGGCTGCGTCTGGCCGCTCGAAGCGCAGGGCGTGCAGCAGTTCGCGCAGGGCCTCGACGAAATCCTGGTGGTCGAGGAAAAGCGCCAGATCCTCGAATACCAGATCAAGGAAGAGCTGTACAACTGGCCGGACAGCCGGCGCCCGCGCATCTTCGGCAAGTTCGACGAGAAGGACGGCGCGGGCGGCGAATGGTCGGTGCCGATGGGCAACTGGCTGCTGCCGGCGCATTACGAACTGTCGCCGGCCATCATCGCGAAGGCGATCGCCACGCGGCTCGACAAGTTCGAGCTGCCGTCCGACGTGCGTGCGCGCATCGCCGCCCGCATCGCCGTGATCCAGGCCAAGGAGGCCGCGCTGGCCCGCCCGCACGTCACCACCGAGCGCAAGCCGTGGTTCTGCTCGGGCTGCCCGCACAACACCTCGACGGTGGTGCCCGAAGGCTCGCGCGCGATCGCCGGCATCGGCTGCCACTACATGACGGTCTGGATGGACCGCAACACCAGCACCTTCAGCCAGATGGGCGGCGAAGGCGTGCCGTGGGTTGGCCAGGCGCCGTTCACCGAGGAAAAGCACGTGTTCGCCAACCTCGGCGACGGCACCTACTTCCACTCGGGCCTGCTCGCGGTGCGCGCAGCGATCTCGTCGAAGGCGAACATCACCTACAAGATCCTCTACAACGACGCGGTGGCGATGACCGGCGGCCAGCCCGTGGACGGCACGCTGACGGTGCCGCAGATCACCCATCAGGTCGCGGCGGAAGGCGCGTCGAAGATCGTCATCGTCACCGACGAGCCCGAAAAATACGACGGCAAGACCTCGCTGCTCGCGCCCGGCGTGACGATCCATCACCGTGACCAGCTCGACGCCGTGCAGCGCGAACTGCGCGAGATCGCCGGCACCTCGATCCTGATCTACGACCAGACCTGCGCCACCGAGAAGCGCCGCCGCCGCAAGCGCGGCGCGTATCCCGATCCGGCCAAGCGGGTGGTGATCAACGAAGCCGTGTGCGAAGGCTGCGGCGATTGCTCGGTGCAGTCGAACTGCCTGTCGGTCGAGCCGCTCGACACCGAATTCGGCACCAAGCGGCAGATCAACCAATCCACCTGCAACAAGGATTTCTCGTGCACCAAGGGCTTCTGCCCGAGCTTCGTGACGGTCGAGGGCGCGCAGTTGAAGAAGCCGAAGGCCGTGACGGTGGACGCCGACGCACTGCCGCCGGTGCCGGAACCGGCGCTGCCCGGCATCGAGCGCGCCTGGGGCGTGCTGGTGACCGGCGTGGGCGGCACCGGCGTGGTGACGATCGGCGCGCTGATCGGCATGGCCGCGCACCTGGAGAACAAGGGCGTGACGGTGCTCGACGTGACCGGCCTCGCGCAGAAGGGCGGCGCCGTGATGAGCCATGTGCAGATCGCGCACGCGCCCGGCGACATCCACGCCACGCGGATCGCGATGGGCGAAGCCGATCTGGTGATCGGCGGCGACGCGCTCGTCACGGCCAGCGACGAATGCACGTCGCGCATGCGTCACGGCACGACGCGCGTGGTCGTCAACAGTGCGAAGACGCCGACCGCCGATTTCATCAAGAATCCGAAATGGGCGTTCCCGGGCGCGAGCGCGGAGCAGGACATTCGTGCTGCCGCCGGCGACGGCGTCGATCTGGTCGATGCCGACCAATTCGCGGCGGCGCTGCTCGGCGACACGATCTACACCAACCCGTTCGTGCTCGGCTACGCATGGCAACGCGGCGGCCTGCCGCTGACGCTGGCGTCGCTCACGCGCGCCATCGAACTGAACGGCGTGCAGGTCGAGAAGAACCTCGCCGCGTTCGACTGGGGCCGCCGCGCCGCGCATGACCTGGCCAGCGTGCGCCAGGCCGCGGCCGGCTCGCGCGCCGGCGCGCCGAACGGCGCGACGGTGATCGCGCTGCACACGAAGAAGGCCGTCGATACGCTGATCGCGACGCGCGTGGAACAACTGAGCGCCTATCAGAACGCGGCGTATGCGGCGCGTTATACGGCGGTGGTCGAACGCGTGCGTGCAGCCGAACGCGCGCTCGACGGCAGCGCGTCGGGCCAGGAACCGCTGACCGAGGCGGTCGCGCGCAACCTCTACAAGCTGATGGCGTACAAGGATGAGTACGAGGTCGCGCGGCTGCAATCGGACCCGGCGTTCCTCGCCCGGCTGGCCGCGCAGTTCGACGGTGCGATGACGCTGCGCTACCACCTCGCGCCGCCGATCCTCGCCAAGCGCGACGCGCACGGCCACCTCGTGAAGCGCACGTTCGGCCCGTGGATGCTGTCGGCGTTCCGCCTGCTGGCCAAGTGCAAGGGCCTGCGCGGCACCGCGTTCGATCCGTTCGGCCGCACCGAGGAGCGCCGCACCGAGCGCGCGCTGATCGGCGAGTACGTCACGCTGATCGACGTGGTGCTGGCGAAGCTGACGGCCGAGCGGCTGCCGCTCGCGCTCGACCTGGCGAACCTGCCGGACGGGATTCGCGGCTACGGCCACGTGAAGGAGCACAACCTGGCCGCCGTGCGCAGCAAGTGGCTGGCGCTGGTCGCGCAGTGGAACGGGCCGGAGGCGGTGACGCGGCACGTCGCCTGAGCGGCGATCGGAAGCCGGCCTGAACGGCGGCGGGCATAAAAAACGCCACGGTGCCTTGCGGCCCGTGGCGTTTTTCATGGCGTTTGCCGCCCCTGCGGGCGGCGAACGCATCAGGCCGAAGCCGATACGCGCTGCTGCTCACGTTGGCCGCAGCCACCGCCGCCGTGGCGTTTTTTCATCGTGCTTGCCGCCCTTGCAGGCGGCAAGCACATCAGTCAGACACCGCTCAACGCGCGACGCTGTTCACGTTGGCCGCAGCCACCGCCGTCATGTTGACGATGCGGCGCACCGTGGCGGCCGGCGTCAGGATGTGCACCGGCTTGGCCGCGCCGAGCAGGAACGGGCCGACCGTCACGCCGTCGCCGCCGATCATCTTCAGCAGGTTGTAGGCGATGTTGGCGGCTTCCACGTTCGGCATGATCAGCAGGTTCGCTTCGCCCGTCAGCGTGGTGCCGGGGAACGCGGCCTTGCGGATCACTTCCGACAGCGCGGCGTCGCCGTGCATTTCGCCGTCCACTTCCAGTTGCGGCGCGCGCTCGGCGATCAGTTGACGCGCTTCGGCCATGCGGCGCGACGAGGCCGACGGGGCGCTGCCGAAGTTCGAGCTCGACAGCAGCGCGGCCTTCGGCGTGATGCCGAAGCGCTCGATCTCGGCGGCGGCCTGGATCGTCATGTCGGCCAGTTGCTCGGCGCTCGGCAGCTCGTTGACGTAGGTATCGCACAGGAACAGGTTGCGGCCCGGCAGCATCAGCAGGTTCATCGCGGCCAGATGCGCGCTGCCCGGCGCACGACCCAGCACCTGATCGACGTACTTCAGGTGGCTGTGGTACGTGTCGATCATGCCGCAGATCATGCCGTCGGCGTCGCCGAGGTGCACGAGGATCGCGCCGATCAGCGTGTTCGCCTTGCGCAGCGCGGCCTTCGCGAGCTCCGGCGTGACGCCTTCGCGCGCGCACAGCTCGTGATAGGCCTGCCAGCACTGCTGGTAGCGCGGGTCGTCCTCGGGATCGACGATCTCGAAATCGGTGCCGGCGCGCAGCTTCGAGCCGATCTTCTTCAGGCGCATTTCCACCACGGCCGGACGGCCGATGATGATCGGCGTGGCGATCCTTTCCTGCAGCACCACCTGCGCGGCGCGCAGCACGCGCTCGTCCTCGCCCTCGGCGAACACGATGCGGGCCTGCTTGGCCTTGGCCGCCGTGAACACCGGGCGCATGACCATGCCGGTGCGGTAGACGGTGGCGCCCAGTTCCTCGCGGTAGGCATCCATGTCGGCGATCGGGCGCGTGGCCACGCCCGAATCCATCGCGGCCTGCGCGACGGCCGGCGCGATCTTGATGATCAGGCGCGGGTCGAACGGCTTCGGAATCAGGTAGTCCGGACCGAATTCGAGCGAGTGGCCTTCATAGGCCTTGGCGACTTCCTCGCTTTGATCGGTTTCCTGCGCCAGGTCGGCGATCGCGCGCACGCAGGCCAGCTTCATCTCTTCCGTGATGGTGGTGGCGCCGACGTCGAGCGCGCCGCGGAAGATGAACGGGAAGCACAGCACGTTGTTGACCTGGTTCGGATAATCCGAACGGCCGGTCGCGACGATGGCATCGGGACGCACGGCCTTGGCCGCTTCCGGGCGGATTTCCGGCTCCGGGTTGGCCAGCGCCAAGATCAGCGGCTGGCTGCCCATGGTCTGCACCATTTCCGGCTTCAGCACGCCGGCGCTGGAGCAGCCTAGGAACACGTCGGCGCCGTCGATGGCGTCGGCCAGCGTGCGGGCCTCGGTGGTGGCGGCGTAGCGCTGCTTGGACGGATCGAGCTGGCCACGGCCTTCGTAGATCACGCCCTTCGAATCGGTCACCAGCACGTTGGCCTTGCTCAGGCCGAGGTGCACCAGCAGATCCAGGCAGGCGATCGCCGCCGCACCGGCACCCGAACACACCAGCTTGACGCTCGCCAGATCCTTGCCGACCACCTTCAGGCCGTTCAGGATCGCGGCCGAGGCGATGATCGCGGTGCCGTGCTGGTCGTCGTGGAACACCGGGATCTTCATGCGCTCGCGCAGCTTCTGCTCGATGTAGAAGCACTCGGGCGCCTTGATGTCCTCGAGGTTGATGCCGCCGAGCGTGGGCTCGAGCATCGCGATGGCCTCGACGAGCTTGTCCGGATCGGTTTCGGCCAGTTCGATGTCGAACACGTCGATGCCGGCGAATTTCTTGAACAGGCAGCCCTTGCCTTCCATCACCGGCTTGGACGCCAGCGGGCCGATGTTGCCGAGGCCCAGCACGGCGGTGCCGTTGGTGACCACGCCGACGAGGTTGCCGCGCGAGGTGTACTTCTGCGCGTCGAGCGGATCGGCGTGGATCGCCATGCAGGCGGCCGCGACGCCCGGCGAATACGCCAGCGACAGGTCGTACTGGTTCGACAGCGGCTTGGTCGGCGTGACCGAGATCTTGCCGGGCTTGGGATTCTGGTGATACGCGAGCGCGCTCTGCTTCAGTTGTTCATCCATGATGGGTCGTCTGATGTGCGAGAAAGGCGGAACGGTTGAGGATGGGAAGTGCGAAACGTTGCGCCGGCACCCGGCAGCAGGCATGCGCCGGGATGGAACGATCGAGGGGGATGGTCGATGGCGTCAGCGGTCGCGCGCCGGATCGGCGCGCCGTGGAACCTGCTGTTTGCGGGATGGGCAAGGAGACCAAGGTGCCGGCAAATTCTGGTGGGCGCTAAGTGTACACCTGGCCCGACACGCGTGTGGCTGCCCCCCGGGATACTCCTCATAGCGCGACGCACGGCCGCAGCAAGGCGCGGCGGCAGGTTGGCGAGCACGTCGGCGGGCGCCCGCCTCGGCCCCCCGTTCGGGCCGTCCGGCGGCCCGCCGATTCGGGTAAAATAGCGGCCCACGCGCGCAGCGAAATTCCGCCGCCTGCCGGTTCTCCGGCTCGGCCCGGCCGGACCCGTCGCCGCGCCACGGTGCCCCGCGCCCGCCCTCCCGCTCAACACCCAAGGAATGCCCATGACAGGCTTCGATCGTCAAACGATCTCCGACACGACCGCCAAAATCCTGCTCGAAGTGCAGGCGGTGCACTTCAACGCCGAAAAGCCGTTCATCTTCACGTCCGGCTGGGCGAGCCCCGTCTACATCGACTGCCGCAAGCTGATCTCGTATCCGCGCGTGCGCCGTGGCCTGATGGAGATGGCGGAAGCGACGATCCTGCGCGACGTCGGCTTCGAGCAGATCGACGCGGTCGCGGGCGGTGAAACCGCCGGCATTCCGTTCGCCGCCTGGATCGCCGACCGCATGATGCTGCCGATGCAGTACGTGCGCAAAAAGCCGAAGGGTTTCGGCCGCAACGCGCAGATCGAAGGCCATCTCGAGGAAGGCTCCCGCGTCCTGCTGGTGGAAGACCTGACCACCGACAGCCGCAGCAAGATCAACTTCATCAACGCGCTGCGCACCGCCGGCGCCGAAGTGAACCATTGCTTCGTGCTGTTCCACTACAACATCTTCAAGGAAAGCGTCTCGGTCCTGAAAGACATCGACGTCGACCTGCACGCGCTCGCCACCTGGTGGGACGTGCTGCGCGTCGCGAAGAACTCGGGCTACTTCGAAACCAAGACGCTCGACGAGGTCGAGAAATTCCTGCACGCGCCGGCCGAATGGTCGGCCGCGCACGGCGGCGCCACCTCGCCGAAGGACTGAGCGAACGCGCCGCACGCACGGCGCGCCTCGCCCCCGGAAACGCCCGTCACGCTAGCCCGTGACGGGCGTTTTTTCATGCGCACGCGGGCGGCCGCGAGGTAGACTCCCTCTCATCCTTGACACAGGGTCGCAACACCAATACGTGCCGGCGCACGCCGCCGGCCGACGTGAGGGGAGGATCGCGGCATGCTCGACGCTCGGCAGCATCAGCGCCTGGAACAACGGCAGAAGCGGCACCGGCGGCAGCGCCACGCGCTGCGCGCGCTGGCAGTGGCGGCCGCCGCGCTGGCCTGCAGTGCACAACCCGGCGCGCAACTTCCGTTCACGGTGTCGAGCACCGATCTGCGCGACGGCGGCCGGGTCGGCGCCGCGCAGCGCTACGCCAAGGGCGCCTGCCACGGCGAGAACCGCTCCCCCGAACTCAGTTGGCAGAACCCGCCGCCCGGCACCCGCACCTACGCCATCACCGTCTTCGATCCCGACGCGCCAGGCCGCGGCTGGTGGCACTGGGCGGTAATCGGCATCCCCGCCTCGATCACGAGCCTGCCCGCCAACGCCAGCGCCTCCGGCGCACTGCGCCGGCTCGGCGCGGCCGAAGCCCGCAACGACTACGGCAACGACGGCTACGACGGCCCCTGCCCGCCGCCCGGCAAGCCGCACCGCTACGTGATCACCGTCTACGCGCTCGACACCGACCGCCTGCGCACCGTGCAGGGCCGCCCCGCGCAACTGTTCGACCACGAGATCGGCGTCTCCACGCTCGGCTGGGCGCGGCTCACCGTCACCGACGAGCGCTGAAGCCGGCCGTTCGGGCCAGGGCCCGATCATCGAACACCGCCGTCAACAATCCGTCACGCCGCGCAGGCACGATGAACGCCGCCGCTTTTTTCGGCGCAACCGGTTACGGCCCTGTCCGTGAAGTCTTAAAATGGCGGCTTTCCGGCGTTCGCGCCGGCCGCCCCATTCCGTGAGAGCAAGATGACCACGAAAGTTTTTGTCGACGGCCAGGAAGGCACGACCGGCCTGAAGATCTTCGAATACCTGTCCGCCCGCGGCGACATCGACATCCTTCGCATCGACGATGCGAAACGCAAGGATGTGGAGGAGCGCCGGCGCCTGATCAACGCCTCGGACGTCACGTTCCTGTGCCTGCCCGACGTCGCCTCGCGCGAATCGGCCTCGCTGGTCGACAACGACCGCACGGTGCTGATCGACGCCAGCACGGCGTTTCGCACCAGCGCCGACTGGGCCTATGGCCTGCCCGAGCTGACCCGCGCCCAGCGCGAGCGGATTCGCGGCGCGAAGCGCATCGCGGTGCCGGGCTGCCATGCTTCGGCGTTCGTGCTGGCGATGCGCCCGCTGGTCGAGGCCGGCGTGGTGGCGGCCGATTTCGCGGCGCACAGCTATTCGATCACCGGCTACAGCGGCGGCGGCAAGAAGATGATCGCCGACTACGAGGCCGGCGGTAACGACCGCCTGGCCAGCCCGCGCGCCTACGCGCTGGCGCTCGGCCACAAGCATCTGCCGGAAATGGCCGCCCACACGGGCCTGGCCGACGCGCCGATCTTCACGCCGATCGTCGGCCCGTTCTTCAAGGGCCTGGCCGTCACCACCTACTTCACGCCGAGCCAGTTGGCCAAGCGCGTGGGCCCGCAGGACGTGCAGCGGATCTTCGCCGAGTACTACGCGGGCGAGGCGTTCGTGCGCGTCGCGCCGTACGATGCGGCCGAGAACCTCGACGACGGCTTCTTCGACGTGCAGGCGAACAACGACACCAACCGCGTCGATCTGTTCGTGTTCGGCAACGCCGAGCGCTTCGTCACGGTCGCGCGCCTCGACAACCTCGGCAAGGGCGCATCGGGCGCGGCGATCCAGTGCATGAACCTGGCCATCGGCACCGCCGAGGATGCCGGCCTGAACCACTGACGCACTCCTTGCCCGAAGGCAATGCGGCGATTTCCGCCGCATTTCGACAAACCGGCCCGCGCGGCCGGTTTTTCTTGTCCGCGATTTTCTCGCATGCGGCGGATATCGCGGATTGCATTCCCGAATCGCGCGCTGCCGCTATTCACGAGAATTCACATTCTTTCGAAACACTGAAAAATCGGCCGATTTTCCGCTGCTTCCCAATCATGAATATCCCGAATAGGGATACTCCCGAGTTCGCGCGCGCGAGCCTTGTGCCGCAAGCCTGACGACGTATCGCCGCGATCGGCGAATGCGCCATTTCGCGCACTCTGGAGGGAGTTTTCAAACGCCATTTACGTTTTAATTTCTCTCGACATGCCTGGTTTTACTGGCGATTTTGGCATGCGTCCCGTTTCAATCGCCTTTTTTAGACGATTCCATCAATTGACAGCCGAAGGTGGCGCGGCGAAATTACATCGCACAATTACACCGGAGACGCAGGCATGTCACACGCCTTGTGGAAGGGGACGGCCATGGCCATCGTGCCGGCCCCTTTGGCGGCCGCCATGGGCGCGACGATCGACCGATCGTCGGCCTCGGCCGGCGCACGGCACCCGATCGCGGGTGACGGCGCGTCACGTGCGCGAGCCTGCCTCGCGCCGCGCCAATGCGCACGCGCACACCGCCGCGCCGGCATCGCGTCGCTCCGCTTCGGGCGCCGGCCGGCTGACCACGCCGCCCTGTCTCGCCTCTCCCGCTTCCCGACGACGCACCTTCGCGCGAGATCCGCGCCCCGTCGCCTCGACGCACCCATCACGCCGGTGCAAGCCGGCACGCCGACCGCCGATTGCACGGCGGCGGCTCACCACGCATGCCGGCCCCAAGGGCCGGCTGCGACACACAGGATCAACGGGGGCGTGACGCCATCGGCCGACCCACGGCCAGGGGGCAACACGCACGGGTAGGGCAAGCAAAGAAGCGGCCGACAGGGAGCTGGCCGCCACCAAACAAGACAATCCTGGAGGAGCAACATGAAGCGGAATATCGTACTGGCCGCGGCCCTTGCCGTGCCTTTGCTGTTGTCGGCCTGCGGGGGCGGGGACGAACAGCCGCCCGCCGCGCTCGCCGCGACCGAGCCGGGCCTGTGCCCGTCGACGCTCGACTACAGCACCGTCTACACGGGCGGCGGCGGCGACGGCGAGCTCGTCAAGCTGCAACTCGATACGACCAAGAAGACCTGGCAGATCACCTATGTCGAATCGCCGATTCCGGTGACCACCGGCACCGTCACGCCGACCCGCGCGGGCAGCACCGCCACCGGCACGCTGACCCAGGAAACCGGCCTGCCGACCCAGAAGCTCAACAACTGCGCGTTCCAGTTGAACGGCGCGACGCTCGATCCGACGCGTCCGGCCCGCGTGTTCGTGGGCTTCGGCGTGGCGGGCGGCACGATTCCCGGCGCGCGCATCTCGTACGCCGGCGTGATCGGCGTGGGCGCGGTGCCGGATACGACGTTCCCGTACTATCCGTTCATCGGCTTCTCGGCGATCGAAACCAATCTCGCGAACCTGGCCGGCACCTACAGCCAGCTCGGCTACGGGCAAGTGCCGTCGCAGAACTTCGCGCCGACCACCATCGACGCCAAGGTGACGATCAACGCCGACGGCACCTGGACCCGCTGCGACACCACCGGCCAGTTCGCCGGCACCTGCCGTCAGCCGGGCGGCAACCTGACGGCCGCGCCGGACGGCTCGGGCGCGTTCGTGACCAGCAACTACCAGGGGCAGGTGAAGCCGACGCTGGCGCCGTCCGGCCCGCAGGCGAAGGGCTACATCATCGTCGGCAAGCTGCGCAACCAGCTCGTGCCGATCATGATCCGCACCGGCGTGGCGAACCCGAACCCGCTGCCCGACGCGAACGGCATCCCGGGCCTGACCGCCGACGACGAATCGGGCATCTCGATCATGTCGCCGCAGTCGAACATCGTGCTCGGCTCGCAGAACGGCGAATACATCGGCGTGGACAGCCAGTTCAACTACCGCACCACCGCGCTGATCAACGCCCAGGCCACGCTGCTCGATCCGTTCAACGCCTCGCAGGCCTCGCTCGCAACGGCGCTGAACCTGAACTTCGGCCAGGCCACGCCGGGCACGGTCACCTCGGTGCACACGGACGCCACCAGCACCACGGCCACCGGCAAGTTCATCTTCACGGGCGGCGTGTTCGGCTTCCTCGACAACAACAACCCGACGACGCCGTATTTCACGATCGGCGCATTCGTCCAATAACCGAGGGGACCCAGCCGTGAAAAAGACTTTCCTTTGCGCGGCGGCCGCGAGCGCCGCCGCGCTGGGGCCGTGCGCGGCCCATGCGCAGAGCGCCGGCAGCAACGTGATCGGGCTGGGCTGGTTTCATGTCCAGCCGGTCCAGAGCAGCACGTCGCTGAACACCAGCGTCGCGCCGACACCGATCAACACGCCGCTGCGGCTGCCGTCGCAATTCGATTCGCCGGGCACCGGGCTGCGCACCAGCACCGCGGACACGGTCGGCCTGACGATCAGCCACTTCCTGACCGATCACATCGCGGTGACCTCGGTGGCCGGCGTGCCGCCGGTGTTCAAGGTGCGCGGCAACGGCACCATCACGCCGCCCGGGCCGGCCGGCGCGCTCGGCACGCAGAACATCGGGCTCGGCGCGGTGAACCCGATCGTCAAGAGCGTGCGGCAGTGGAGCCCGGCCGTGATTCTTCAGTACTACTTCGCGAATGCGAATGCGAAGGTCCGGCCGTTCCTCGGCGTGGGCGTGTCGTACAACTGGTTCAGCGATCTGCAACTGAGCAACAACTTCATCAAGCAGACGCAGGACAACCTCGGCGCGGTTCTCGCCGCGGGCGCGGGCAAGCCGGGCACCACGCAGGTATCGGCCAAGGCGTCGTCGTCGTGGCAGCCGGTGTTCAACGCGGGCGTGACCTATGCGATCAACGACCACTGGGGGCTCATCGCATCGGTCACCTACATCCCGTTGAAGACGACCTCGACGGTCACGATCAAGGCGGCCGACGGCTCCACGCTGGCGGAATCGAAGAGCGACCTGAAGGCCAATCCGATCATCAGCTACCTGGCGGTGTCGTACAAGTTCTGATCGCCGGCCGGATCGAAGGGAAGCCGGGAAGAAGCAGGGCGTCGGAGGCAGCGGGCCGCCGTGGCGAATCGTATGGACGAAAAAAAGCCCGCCTAAGAGGCGGGCTGAATCCATATCAGAGGAGACATGGAGGAGACAGTTCCGACTATACCCGAGCGGATGTCGCATCGCAACATTTCCCTTCGGAAAATAAGGACTTTCCCTTGCGGGTTGTTGCGGAGTCGCGACAGGCGCTCCGCCCGGCGCGCGGCGCGGTTCGAGGCAGTTTCCGATGCGGCTCGATGCCTCGAAATGCACGCCCGGCAAGACATGCAAGAAAAAACCCCGGCTTGCGACACACGCCGGGGTTGTTGCTTTTACGGTGAGCCCGAAGGCGGGACGCCGCCGGATGGGTCACGCAGTGCGGCAGACTGCCGCGCACCGCACCGGCCTCGTCAGTGACGCACCAACGCCATCGCCGCACCAAAGCCGACAAACACGCCGCCCGTCAGCCGGTTGAAGATCCGCACCACGCGTGCGCTGCGCAGCGACGCGCCGATTCGCGTGCCGAACGCGCAATAAACGACATACCAGCCCACCTCGCACACCGCCAGCGTGACCACCAGCACCGCGAACTGCGGCAGCTTCGGCGCGGCCGGATCGATGAACTGCGGCGTCAGCGCCACCGCGAACAGCAGCGCCTTCGGATTGCTGCCCGACACCAGAAAACCGTTGCGAAACAGCGCGGCCGGCGTGGCGGCCACGCCGATCGTGAGCGGCGCCGCCTCGGCGGCCGGATCGTTCGCGGCGTCTTCCACGCGCGCGCGCCAGGCCTTGATGCCGAGCCAGATCAGATAGCCCGCGCCGATCAGGCGCAACGCATCGAACATGCGCGGCCACGCCGTCAGGAACACACCGAGCCCGGCCGCCGAGACGAGGAACATCAGCACCAGCGCGAGCAGCGCGCCGGCCATCGTCGCCGTCGTGCGGCGCATGCCGTGGCGCGCGCCGTGCGACATCACCAGCATCATGTTCGGGCCGGGAATCGCCGACACCACGAACATCGTCGCCAGGAACAACTCCCACGTATGCCAATTCATCGTTGCCTCGATCCAAAACGCCTGAAGGAAAACCGGCCAGCATTATGCCGGGGTTTTCGGATGCGGCGAACCGGATCGAGCGGTGGCGTTCAGGGCGTTCAGCGGCCCGCGCGACGCGCCGCGACTTCGCCGAGCACCGCGAAATCGCGCTCGCCGTCGCCGTGCGCGACCACGTCGAGCAGGTTGTCGCGCAGCACGCTGGCCACCGGCATCGGCACCGACACGCCCTCCGCCGCCTCGATCACCAGCCGCACGTCCTTCAGGCCGAGCCGGGCCTTGAACAGCGCCGGCTCGTAGCGGCGCTCGGCGATCATCGCGCCGTAGCCCTGGTAGATCGGCCCCGGCAGGATGCTGTTGGTGATCACGTCGAGGTAGTCGCTGAACGCCACGCCGTGCCCCGTCAGCAGCGCCGCGGCCTCGCCCATCGTCTCGATCGCCGAGGCCAGCGCGAAATTGGCGGCCAGCTTCACGGCGTTGGCCTGCTGCGGCAGCGAACCGAGCCGCCAGGTCTTCTTGCCGATCACGTCGAACGCCGGCTGCACGCGATCGATCGCCTCGGCGGGGCCGGCGGCCACGATGGTCAGTTGCCCGAGCGCCGCGACGTTCGGGCGGCCGAGCACCGGCGCGGCCACGTAATGCAGGCCGCGCTCGGCGTGCGCATGCGCCAGCGTTTCGGCCAGCGCCACCGAGATGGTGGCCATGTTGACGTGCACCAGGCCGCGCGGCGCGTGTTCGAGCAGGCTCGCCTCGAACACGCCGCGCACGGCCGCGTCGTCGGCCAGCATCGAGAACACGGCGTCGCCCTGAAACGCCTCCGCGACCGAGCCGGCGTGTTCGGCGCCCGCCTCGACCAGCGGCGCGACTTTCTCCGGCGAACGGTTCCAGACGCGTACGCGATGCCCCGCCTTCAACAGGTTCAGCGCGATCGCGCCGCCCATCTCGCCGAGACCGACAAATCCGATATCCATGCTTCGCTCCTTGGTGGCTGGAGCGTCGAAGTAAAGCACAGCCGCGCGATCCTTGCCGGCGCCGAAAATGAAACAGTCCCGGCCGCGCGAACGGACGGGACTGCCTGTGAGAAGAACCACCGCCGCGCTGCGCGCGCGGCGCGAGCGCTTACTGCTGCGCGCCCTTGTCGTTGGTGCCGGCGCTCGCGGCGGCAGCGGCCTTCGCCTTGCCCTTCGCGCTGCCGTGCTTCTTCAGCGTGTGCTTCGGCTTGCTCTTGTCGTGCTTGGCCGGTGCGGCCGCCGGGGCCGATGCGTCCTGCGCGAACACCGATGCCGAACCGAAGGCGAGCGTGGCGGCGGCCAGCGAAACGAGAAGCTTCTTCATGGTTCTACCCCTGCGTGAGTGAATGGAAACGAACGGCGCGGATCGCATCCGAAACCTCGCCGTCGCTGTCTGTTCAACGTGCGCGCGGCACGCCGCGTTGACTGTCGAAAACCCTGATTCGGCAGCCGTCGTTTCCGTTCATGCAGGCGTCAGTGGAACAGCTTCATCGCCTGCGCCAGCGTGTTGACGACGCCCCACACGAGCGGCACCAGCACGTACAGCCAGAACACCACGAGCAGCCCCTTGTTGGTGGCATGCGCGGTGTCGTTGCGGGTCGAGAGATCGGTCATCGTGGGTCTTCCGTTATTTGCCGCCCGCGAGCTGCGCGTCGGTCATGTAGTGGTGATCGGCGACGCGGCGCACGAGCAGGTTGCAGAAGAAGCCGACGATCAGCAGGATCGCCATCAGGTGCACCGTCATCGTGTAGGCGTCGGCCTTGGCGACGCCATGGCCCACCTGGTACGCGCGGATGTAGTTGACCAGCACCGGGCCGGCCACGCCGGCCGCGGCCCAGGCCGTCAGCAGGCGGCCGTGGATGCCGCCCACGAACGCCGTGCCGAACATGTCGGCCAGATAGGCCGGAACGGTCGAGAAGCCGCCGCCGTACATCGACAGGATCACGCCATACGCCAGCACGAACAGGGCGATGTTGCCGCTCGCCGCGAAACGCGGCACGCAGTAGTACAGCACCGCACCGAGCACGAAGAAGATGAAGTAGGTGTTCTTGCGGCCGACCCAGTCGGAGGCCGACGCCCACACGAACCGCCCGCCCATGTTGAACAGCGACAGCAGGCCGACGAAGCCCGCGGCAGCCGCGGCCGTCACGGTGTCCTTGAAGCTTTCCTGGATCATCACCGAGGCCTGGCCGAGAATGCCGATGCCGGCCGTCACGTTCAGGAACAGCACCAGCCAGATCAGGTAGAACTGCGGCGTCTTCAGGGCCTGGTCGATGTGGACGTGACGCGTGGTGATCATCTTGTTGGTCGACTGCGCGGGCGGCTCCCAGCCGGCCGGCTTCCAGCCTGCCGGCGGGATGCGGATCGCGAAGGCGCCGATCGTCATCGAGATGAAGTACGCGATGCCAAGCACCACGAACGTTTCGGCCACGCCGATGCTCGTTGCGCTCTTGAAGTGGTTCATCAGCGCCACCGACAGCGGCGCGGCGATCATCGCGCCGCCGCCGAAGCCCATGATCGCCATGCCGGTCGCCATGCCGCGGCGGTCCGGGAACCAGCGGATCAGCGTCGACACCGGCGACACGTAGCCGAGGCCCAGGCCGATCCCGCCGATCACGCCGTAGCCGAGGTAGAGCATCCAGATCTGGTGGGTCCACACGCCGATCGCCGAGACGATGAAGCCGCCGCCGAAGCAGCAGGCCGCCGTCAGCATGGTGCGGCGCGGGCCGACGCGCTCGAGCCACTTGCCGGCAAAGGCCGCCGACAGGCCGAGGAACACGATCGCCAGCGAGAAGATCCAGCCGAGGGTGGTCAGCGTCCAGTCGCCCGGACCCGATGCCGTGATGCCGATCACCTTGGTGAGCGGCCCGTTGAACACGGAAAAGGCGTACGCCTGCCCGATGCAGAGGTGTACCGC
Source organism: Burkholderia sp. 22PA0099 (assembly GCF_047497165.1). NCBI lineage: Bacteria > Pseudomonadati > Pseudomonadota > Betaproteobacteria > Burkholderiales > Burkholderiaceae > Burkholderia > Burkholderia sp. 22PA0099. The sequence goes on from NZ_CP163165.1 coordinate 32,470, forward strand.
GAGTGCCGCGGGCGGCACCATCCATCGCGAAAATCCGGGGCGAGCGATGGTCGCCTCCTTCGACATGAACGACGGGGCACCCGTGCGGCCAGCCGGCTCAATCACACTGCTCATGATGACTTGTCTCCGTTGCAAATCTTGTTGTGGCCTGCGCTGAACACGCGCCGGAGCCATCGCGGCATAGGAACCGCCGGTTCATATAATCTGTTGTCCAGAATGATTTTCCCCGAATCCGGCTCTGCCACACCGAACGATAGGCACGACGAAACACATGCGCAATATGAGATAAGTACGCATAAGGGAATGCCAAGACGTAAAAGATGTGAACAATTCGTCAAGACGCGCCGCCGCGCTCCCCGCCGCCGCCCGCCTTGCCTTGCTGCACCGGCCCCGCCGTCGCTCCGGGCCGCTCGCAGGAGCTTACGGCCAGCCGACAAAAGCCGCGCATCGTACGCGAGACGGCCGCGAAAAACAATTTTTAACACCCATGCCCCGTCACGCTTGTTAGCCTGCCTCGACATCGCCGGCCGGCGCCCGCGCGTGCCATCGGCCGGCGATACTCCGACTTCCCCCGCTTGAGAGAACGATCGAATCGATGAAAGTACAGAACAAGATGGCGGCGTGCGCGCTGCTCGCCGGCGCGGCGCTGTCGCTGGCCGGCTGCGGCAGCAGCAGCGGGCCGCGTCCGCTCGCCCAATCCCAGGCCGCCGCGGTGGGCGCGCCGCCGGGCGCGATGATCTACGTGTCGTCCGGCCTGCAGGCCCCGCAGATCGAGCGCTGCCTGTCGAGCCGGATGTCGCGCTCGCGCGTCGAACGGCAGGGCCGCGTCTCGACGATGCTGGTCGGCCCCCGTTCGACCGACGAGGACTGGCGCATCACGCTCGAACAGAACGCGGCGGCCGGCACCACGATCGCCGTCTATCCGCCCGCGAGCGGCGACGGCGAGCCGGACGAAGCCTCGTTGCGCTTCCACATCGCGCGCTGCGCGGTCTGACGAATCGGGCGCGGGCGCACAGCACTTTTCCCCAGGCGGCTGTGGACGACCGCTGTGCGACACGCCGCCCGATGCGCACTGCGTCCGCAACGGGCCTACAATTCGCGGCGGAACTGCCGTAAAAGCCTTTGCTTATATAGGTAAGGTTGGTTGACAATTGCGACGCGCGCCTGTGGACAACCTGCCTTTGTCCCGCGCAATCCAAGCGGTAGCGGTTTTTGCCCCGGCCATCGCAGCACGACAGCGCCAGTGCCGGCGCGCGTCGTGCCGCCACGGACAACCGGCCCGCCAACCCGGTGCAGCGCCCGAATCCGCCCGTACGCGGCGCACGCAGACGGCAATGCATCCGTGCAACCCCGGCCGCATTGCCGGCAGCCTATCTCGTAAATCGGAAGGAACTCGCATGGAATTCGAACCGGCCGGCGTGCCGCCCCATCGGCCCGCTCCACCGGAATCGGCCGGCGCGGACGCCGCGCTCGAAGCCGCGCGGCGCGCGATCCCGGCGACCTCGTCGGCCGAAGGCACTGCCATCGTGCTGCTGGTCGACGATCAGCCGATCGTGCGCGAAGCGGTGCGCCAGGCGCTGGCCGGCGAGACCGGCATCGAGCTGCGCTACTGCCAGCACGCCACGCAGGCGCTGGACGTGGCGCGCCAGACGCGTCCCACCCTGATCCTGCAGGACCTGGTGATGCCCGAGGTGGACGGCCTGACGCTGGTGCAGCACTACCGGCGCACGCCGGAGCTGCGCGACGTGCCGATCATCGTGCTGTCCGCCAAGGAAGAGCCGCGCATCAAGCAGGCCGCGTTCGAGGCCGGCGCGAACGACTACCTGATCAAGCTGCCGGATCGCGTCGAACTGGTCGCGCGCATCCGCTACCACTCGCGCGCCTACGTCAACCTGCTGCAGTTGAACACCGCCTACCGCGCGCTGCGCCAGTCGCAGGAAGAGCTGCTGGCCGCCAATCGCGAGCTGGAGCGGCTGTCGCAATCGGACGGCCTGACCTCGCTGCCGAACCGCCGTTATCTCGACGCCTACCTCGACGGCGAGTGGCGCAAGAGCCTGCGCGAAGGCAACGAGCTGTCGATGCTGATGATCGACGTCGATCGCTTCAAGCAATACAACGACACCTACGGCCACGTGGCCGGCGACGACGTGCTGCGCCAGGTCGGCGCGACGCTGCAACGCTGCATGAGCCGCCCCGGCGACCTGGCCGCGCGCTTCGGCGGCGAGGAATTCGCCGTGGTGCTGCCGGGCACGCCGGCCAGCGGCGCGCGGCTGGTAGCCGAAAAGATCCGCCTCGAAGTGGCCGCGCTGAAGGTGCCGCACACGGGCGGCGCCGACGGCGGGATCGTCACCGTCAGCATTGGTGGCGCCTGCACCGTGGCCTCGCAACTGAGCGGCATCACGGCGCTGATCGAAGCCGCCGACGCCGCGCTTTATCAGGCCAAGCGCGACGGGCGCAATCGCGCGGTGATCGCCACCGGCGATTGAACGCCACGGGGGCGGCGGCCTTGAAGCGAGGGCGTCGATGCCCGGGTGAGCGCGTTCCTGCGTGATGCCGAGCGTCACCCGGCGATCATGAGCGCCACGGGGCCGCGGGGCGAGCTTGCAGCGAGGGCGTCGACGCCCGTGTGGCGCGTTCCTGCGTGATGCCGAATGTCACCCGGTGATCATTCCGGGCCACCGCCACCGCTTGCCTCGCCTCTCCGCTTCAGGCTGCCGCCACCGCGCGGCGCAGCGCCACCACCGCCTCCGGCAGGCGCGGCCCGAAACCGAGCAGGAACAGCGCATCGAGCGATGCCACGCGCGACGCGCGCCCGGCCGGCGTCAACGAGAAACCGGCCGAGGCCAGCAGCCGCTGCGCGCCGCCGGCCGCGCGCAGCGTGTCGTCGGTGGTCAGCACCACATCCGGCTGCGCCGCGACCAGCGCCTCCGAATTCATCACCTTGTAGCCGTCCACGCCCTCGATCGCATTGGCGAACCCCGCGTAGCGCAGCATCGCGTCGGCGGCGGTGCGCTGCCCGGCGATCATCGGCTGACGCCCGGCCGGGTCCATCACGAACAGCACGCGCCGCGCCGCCGGCTTCGGCGCCGACGCGGCCTGCGCCCAGCCGCGATCGAACTGCACGAGGCGCGCCCGCCCGGCGTCCTGCGCGCCGAGCGCGGCCGCCACGCCGGCAATCTTCTCGCGCACCGACGCCACGTCGTGCCGCTCGGCGAACAGGTCGATCTCGATGCCGATGCGGCGCACCTGATCGAGCGCGGTGGCCGGCCCTGCCTCGGCCGACGCCAGCACCAGGTCGGGCCGCAGCGCCAGCAGGCTTTCGGCCGACAGCGCGCGCTGATAGCCGATCTTCGGCAGCGCGAGCGCCTGGGCCGGGAACGTGCAGGTGGTGTCCGAGCCGACCAGGCGATCCGCGCGGCCCAGTGCGTAGACGATCTCGGCCAGCGCGCCGCCGATCACCACGACGCGCCGCGGGCCGCCCGGCGCGCCGGCATCCTGCTTCGCGTCTTGCGCTGCTCCCGGCCCCGCCACGGCGCCCCACGCGCCGGCCGCCGCAGCCGCACCGCTCGCGCCGAGCGCCAGCCCGCCCGCGTGGCGCAGCCAGCGGCGGCGGCCCGCATCATGCAGCGCGCCGCTCATGTCCGCACCGCGTCGTGGGCCTGCCCGAGCCGCGCCACCGTCTCGCGCCAGCCGGCCAGCTCCGGCGCGCCCGGCTTGCGCGCGCCGAACAGCATCGCGATCGTCTCGCCCTGCGCGTCGAACAGTTCGACCGAGGTGACCACGCCATCGCGGGTCGGCTTGCGCACGAGCCACGCGCTGTCGATCAGATCGGTACGCAAGTGCAGGTTGAAATCGGGGTCCATCACGTTGAGCCACGGCCCCATCGGCACGACGTTGCGCACCGGGCCGGTATGGATCTGGATCATGCCGGCATTGCCGACGAACACCATGATCGGCAACCCGCTCGCGGCAACGTCGTCGAGCAGCGCGGCCACCGCGCCGTGCGCGAGCGGCGCGGCGCGCTCGCCGCCGGCCAGCCGCAGCGCCTGCAGGCGGTCCACGCCGAACTTGCGCAGCATGCCGAAGAATTCATGGGTGTCCTGCATCGCGTCCCACGCGGCGCGGAAGCCCGCCACATCGATCTCGCCGTCGGCGCGCGGCGCGGCGGGCGCGGGTGCCTCGGCCACCGTCAGCCCGGCCACCTGCGGGTTCGCCACATGACGCGCGACGAGCGCGTCGTACGCCGCGCGATCGCTGTCGGCGCGCAGGTAGAGCTTGGTGACCGCCACGCCCTGCGCATCGAAGAACTGCAGGCTGTGGCGTTCGCCGCTCTCGCCCGGCTCGCGCACCGCGAACGCCGAGGCCCATTTCGAGTAAAAGATCCGCAGGTCGATCGCGCTGCCGAGCGCCAGCCCGACCGGGCCGTCGTGGCTGATCTTCTCGAACGCGCCGATCTTCTCGTGCACCGCGGCCTCGTTGCGCGTGAGCGTCATCACGTTGCCGAGCAGCGGCATCGCTTCGTACAACTCGATAAACCGCGCATCGAGCCGCCTCACGTGCTCACCGACGAACGCGGCCAGCGCCTCGCCCTCGCTGATGCCGAGCGTGGCCGCCGCATCGCGGTGGCGAAGCCGGCGCTCGGTGCGCAACGCGGTGAAATCGCGGCGCAGCGCGGCCAGCGAGGCCGCGTCCTGCGTGTACGGCGCTGGCGAAGCGCGCGCCGTGTCGATGGAAGAAACGATGGAAGGAGCCGTCATCTGATGTGCCTCGCTGGGTTCGGTTGAGTTCGGTGCATGCCGGCCGATCAGAAATCGATCTTCATGCCGACGTTGAAATTGCGTCCCGGGGCCGTCAGCGCCGCGATCTTCGCGTCGCCGTCGCTGTCCTTCAGCCCGCGCACGTCGTTCCAGATCCAGTATTTGCGGTCGAACAGGTTGTCGATGCCGGCCGTCACGCTGACGTGCTTCGTGAAGTGGTAGCCCGCATGCAGATCGACGATCGTGAACGACGGCGTCGAATAGAACGTCGGGTCCGACATCGACGACTTGCTCTTGCGCGAGTTGTAGGTCACGTCGGCGCCGGCGAACCAGCGCTCGCCGCCCGTGTAGCGCAGGCCGAGCACCACCGCGAGCGGCGGCACCGTGTCCAGCCCGGTGGTCACGCCGTCCTTGGTTTCGGTGCCGCGAATCCAGGCGAAGCCGCCCTTCAGTTCCAGGTTGTCGTTGACGAGCCAGTCGGCCTTCGCCTCGATGCCGTGGATCGACGCCTGCGAGTAGTTCACGTACTGCACCGTGTACGGGTTGCTCGCCGACGTGACGCTGCCGCCCACCACCTTGGTGTCGATGAAATCGTTGTAGCGGCCCGTGAAGCCCGCGACGCTGTAGTTGACCTGGCCCGTGCCCGCGCCGAACTTGCCGCGCATGCCCAGCTCGAACGTGTTGCTGGTTTCGGGCTTCAGGTTCGGGTTGCCGACCTGCTGATAGAACAGGCCGTAGGAGCCGGCCGGGTTGTAGTAGCTGTTGACCTGATACGCGGACGGCGCGCGGAAACCGCGTGCGTATTGCACGTACGGCACGAACGCCGGCGTGATCTCGTAGAGCAGCGCGAGGCGCGGCGAGACGGCGTTGTCGGTCAGGCCGGTGGTCGGCTTGGTCGAGGTGGCCGCCGCCGTGGTGTAGGTGGCGTCGGCGTGCGGCGTCATGCGGAACCAGTCGAAGCGCACGCCCGGCACGATGCTCAGGCGATCCCAGCGCATGTCGTCCTGCAGGTAGGCGCCGAACGTCGTCTGGGTGGTCTTCGGGAACACTTCCGGATAGCCGTCGCCGCCCGGCACCCACTCGCCTGCCGCCGAACTCGACGTGCTGTAGTGCGACACGCTCACGTCGAAGCCGTAGGTCAGTTGATGCTTGAGCACGCCGGTGACGAACTTGCTGTCGGCCACCACGTTGCCGCCGACGATGTTGTCGCGGTAATCGTTGATGCGCGAGCGGTTGGCCGTCGCACCCGTGGCGCTCACACCGCCGATGTCGAGCGTCTGGTGGGTCTGCGCATTTCGGTAGTACACCGAAGCATGAAGCTGCTGAAAATACGGGTTCGATTCGTCGCGATGATCGTAGTCGAGCTGCACGCGGTTGCTCTGCACGTCGTTGCCCGTCACGTAGCGGTTCGCCGTATAGCTGCGCGTGCCGCCGGTCCAGCGATAGGCGCCGCCCAACTGGGACAGCCCGTCGCTCAGGTTCGTGTTGTTCAGCGTTTCGGCCGTGAGCTTCAGCGTGTCGGCGTGGGTCAGCTTGAACACCACCTTGCCGAGCGCGCTGCGGTTGTTGTAGGTCAGCGGGTCCGGCTTCGAGCGCTGCGCGCCGAGGCCGCCCGTGTCGCCCTGGCTGTCGGTTTCGTGGCCGTGGCGGCCGCTCAACACCAGCATGCCCTGCACGCGCTCGCCGCCGAACGCGGCGGTGGCGGTCGAGCCCCAGCTGCGGTCGGTCGAATCGTAGCCGCCCTTCAGCGAGAAATAGGTCGGCTTGCCGTAGATCGACAGCAGATCCTTCGGGTCTTTCGTCACGAAGTTGACCGCGCCCGTCAGACCGTCGCTGCCGTACAGCACCGAGGTCGGCCCGCGCAGCACTTCGATGCGTTCGTACAGGTCCGTATTCAGGTAATCGCCGCGCCCCGTCGCGCCCGAGCCGAACGCGAACGACTGCGGCAACGGCACGCCGTCTTCCAGCATCAGCACGCGGTTGCCCTCGAGCCCGCGAATATTGATGCCCTCGTTGCCGCCACGGCCCGCCGCACCGCTGATGCCCGACGGGCGATACGCCTGGCGGCGCACCTCGACGCCCGGCTCGTACTTGAGCGCGTCCTTGATGTCGCGCGCGTTGTTGTCGTCGATATCGTCGCTCGTGATGACCGACACCGATGCGGCAGTGCGATTCAGGCGGGTGGTCCCCACGCGGTTGGCCGTGACCGACACGGCCTTCAGTTCCTGCTCGCGGCGCAGCACCGACGGTGCGCCATTGGCGGCTTCCGGTTGCGGCGCCGATACGGCCGGGCGCTCGGCCGCGGGCGTGTCCGCCATCGCGACGGCGCAGGTCTTCGCGAGCATCGCCGGCACGACGATCCGGACGAAACGACGTTTGAACTGCATCTGCTACTCCCCGTATGAGTGGTTTTTCGATCGGCGGCCCGGTGGATGTCGGGCGACGAGTGCGGCCGATTGTATCGTAAACGCGAATCATTACCATTTGCATTTGAAAGACTGAGATGAGAGGGGCGGCGTGACGGTTCGGCGGGATTAGGGCTGGCGGGTCGGGTTCTTGCGCCGCAGGCAGACACACCCGACGCGGCAGGCGCGTGCGACAATCGTCGCGCCATCTTTCCGCAACGTCTTCGATCGTGCCCCCGAAATCGCCTTCCCCCTCGTCAGACTGGATGCTGCGCGCGAGTCCCGCGCACGGGATCGAGCGCGTCGAGGCGTGGTTTCGGGGCAAGGCCTACGGCATGCATCGGCACGACACCTATGCGATCGGCCGCACGCTCGCCGGCGTGCAGAGCTTCCAGTACCGGCGCAGCCGCCGCGACAGCCTGCCTGGCAACACGCTGGTGCTGCATCCCGACGAGGCGCACGACGGCCAGGCCGGCACGGACGAGGGCTTTCGCTATCGGATCGTCTATGTCGAGCCGTCGCTGTTCCAGGAGGTGCTCGGCGGCCGTGCGCTGCCGTTCGTCGAAGGCGGCGTGACGACCGACCCGCGGCTGGCGGCCGCCACCGGCACGCTGCTGCAATCGGTCGGCCAGGCGCTCGATCCGCTCGAACAGGCCGGCGCGATCGCCGAGCTGGCCCATGCGCTGGCCGCCGTGGCCGGCCTGCCCGACGCGCGCGGCACGGCCGATTACGCCGCCGCCCGGCGCGCCCGCGACTATCTGCGCGAGAACTGCACGCGCGCGCTCAGGCTCGAGGAAGTGGAAGCGGCCACCGGGCGCGATCGCTGGAGCCTGTCGCACGATTTCCGTACGTTCTACGGCACCAGCCCCTACCGCTACCTGACCATGCGCCGGCTCGACGTGGCGCGCCGCCTGCTGATGGCCGGCGAGACGCTGTCGAGCGCCGCCATCGACGCCGGGTTCGCCGATCAGGCCCACATGACGCGCCAGTTCGCCCAGGCGTTCGGCATCACGCCGGGCCGCTGGCGGCAGATGAGCGCCGCCCGGCCGGGCGGCTGAACGCGCGGCGGCGTCACATCTTCACGCCGTCACGCGCCCACGATCGTTCAATACGCCGCGCGAGCGGCTTCGTATGCTCGCGGCTCCCTCACCTTTCCCTGCGGACGGAGCACACCATGACCACCCCCACCCCGGCATTGCGAGGCCAGTGCCAGACCATCGATCTGGCCGACAAGCTCGCGCGCGTCGAAGGCTACTGGCAGCAGCGCGTCGTCGCCGAAATGAACGACTACCAGTTCAAGGTCGCGCGACTCGACGGCGAATTCGTCTGGCACACCCACGACGACACCGACGAAACCTTCATCGTCCTCGAAGGCGAACTGCAGATCGAGATGCGCAGCGGCCCGGCCGGCGAGCACACCATCGTGCTGCGCGCGGGCCAGATGGCGGTCGTGCCGAAGGGCGTCGAGCACCGTCCGCACGCGCTCGGCGAGGTGAAGCTGCTGCTGGTCGAGCCGCGTGGGGTGGTGAATACCGGCGATGGGGCGCGCAACGAGCGCACCGTGGCGAATGATCTGTGGGTTTGATGCCGGGGCGCGAGCTGGCGCTCCAGACGGACGAAGCGGCGGCGGAAAAGCAGAAAGCCGGCGCAAGGCCGGCTTTCTGGACATTCGTTGGTGGAGAGGAGGAGGATCGAACTCCCGACCTTCGCATTGCGAACGCGACGCTCTCCCAGCTGAGCTACCCCCCCAACATTCGATCGATCATACACAAGCCGATCCGGGGATGGCAAGCCCGCCGCGAACCGTTTCGATCAGTTCGACGGCGCGCCGGCCAGCACCCATTTGACGACGGCCTTCACGTCGGCGTCGCTCATGCCGGGATGCGCCGGCATCGGGATCACGCCCCACACACCGGAGCCGCCGTCGCGCACCTTCTTCTCGAGCTTGGCCGACGCGGCCGGATCGTTCTTGTAGCGCGCGGCGATGTCCTTGAACGACGGCCCGACGAGCTTGCGGTCGACCGCGTGGCAGCCCATGCAGGCGTTGCCGCGCGCGACGCGCAGGCCATCGTCGGCAGCCTGCGCAGCGGGCGCGGCCAACAGGCCCGCGCCCAGCGCGAGCGTGGTGACGGCCCATGCCGCCGCGTGGCGAACGGTGCGGCGAACGCTCATTGCTTCACCGCCTTCGCGTTGCCCGGATGCACGTTCGGCGAGCTCGTCACCGGTGCGGGCGCCTGCGACTGCAGCGGCGTGGCGCTGACGCTCGAATCGGGCACCGCGCCCACGGTCGGGCCGACATCGACGGCCGCCGGCGGGATCTGCGTCACGCCGGGGTCGCTGGCGGGTGCGCTCGACGAGGTCAGGGCCGGCGAGTCGGCCGGCTTGATGTACTGGAACACCTTCACCACCTGCAGGACGCCCGGCACGCGGCTGGCCGCGTCGGCGCCGATGTTGCCTTCGTCGACGGTCACGAGGCCCATCAGGTAGACGTTGCCGCGCTCGCACACCACCTTGAAGTTGTTCGCCGAAATGCCCTTCTCGCCCACCAGCGCCGACTTCACGCGGCCTTCGAGATACGAATCGTTGGTGCGGTCGGACAGCGACGTGGCCGGTTGCAGCGCCAGCTCGTTGACGATCGCGTTGACGTTGTTGATGGCGCGGACGATTTCCTCGGCGCGCTGCTTCGACGCATTGTTCGACACCTCGCCGGTCAGCAGCACGCGGCGGTTGAACACCGTCACGGCGACGTGTGCGTCGTCGGGCAGGCCGCTGCGCAACTGCGAGGCCGCCTTGAGCTGGATCTCGCGATCTTCCGTCTGCGTGCCGAGCGTGCGGCGGTCGGTTGCGATCAACGCGCCGCCGCTGGCTGCGGCGCCCACCACGGCCAGCACGCACCCCTGCAGCGAAACGGCCAGGCCGGCCGACAACGCGATCATCAACGTGGTTCTCACAAGCGTCTGTCCAACGCGGCGGGTAATCATCGACAAGCTCTCCTTCGAATCAGTCTTCGCCCAGCAGCATCGCGTCGATGCCGTCGCACAGGCAGTGGATGGTCAGCAGATGGACTTCCTGGATGCGCAGCGCCCGGTCGGACGGCACGCCGATATAGATATCCGTGTCGGACAGCGCGGCGGCCAGCGCGCCGTCGCGGCCGGCCAGCGCGATCACGGTGATTTCGCGTTCGCCCGCCTCGGCGGCGGCGGCAAGAATGCGCGGCGAATCGCCGGCCGGATCGATGACCACCAGCACGTCGCCGGTCTGGCCGAGCGCGCGCACCTGCTGCGCAAAGATCTGGTCGGCAGCGTCACCGCTCGTGAACGGGCCGGCGCGGCTCGCATCGGTGGCAAGCGCGAGGCCCGGCAGGCTGGGCCGTTCGCGCTCGAAGCCGCCGACCAGCGCGTTGGCAAGCCGTTCCGCCGCAGCGGCCGAGGGGCCGTCGCCGCAGACGAGAATCTTGTTGCCGTTCGCGAGCGCCATGAACATCGCGTCGACGGCGGCTGCGATCGGCAGCGACAGCGCATCGAGCACCTCGAGCGCGAGCGCCGCGTTGTCGCGGATATGTTGCTGAATACGTTCGACTGACATCGTCCTATCGCGTGTAGCGTGAAACCCGGGAAGAAGCGCGCGGCAAGCCGCGCGGTAGCGTGGGTGCGGCGAGTTTACCGCACTCCAGGGCCGCCACCGCCGCGTCCTTTACAACTCGACACAAGAACCGGGCACGAAACACGCAGGGCGCACGGCCGGCTAGGTGTCGTCGGCGCGAAACGCGTCGCGCAGCCAGATCAGTTGCCCGGCCTCGAACGCCACCACGTCGAAGCGGCACGCGCTGCTTCCTCCGAAGCGCGCCCACACCGCGCGCGCCGCCGCCACGAGACGCCGCCGCTTGTGCGGCCCGATGCTGGCGAGCGCGCCGCCATGCCGGCCATGACGGCGCGCGCGTACCTCGACGAACACCAGCGTGCCGTCGCGCTCGCGCATCACGAGATCGAGTTCACCGCCGCGCACCACCAGGTTCGCCGCGACGAAAACCAATTGCCGACGTTCGAGAAAGCGCCGCGCCTGCCATTCGAACCGGGCGCCGACGCGCTTCGAACCGGGGTGTCCGGACGTGTCCTCGGCCACCGCGTCGATCACGTTGTCAGCCATTGCGCCGGCCTTCGGTATGCGGCCCTCCGCATACGCCACCTCGCCCGCACCATCAGCCATTTCGCCGACCTTCGGCCTGCCGCCCTTCACATTCGCCACCTCGCCAAAATCCTCAACCGTTTCGCCGACCTCCGGCCTGCCGCCCCTCGCATTCGCCACCTCGCCAAAATCCTCAGCCATTTCGCCGACCTCCGGCCTGCCGCCCCGCGCATTCCCCGCCTCGTCCGAGTCCCCGCACGGTTGCGCCGCGCCCGCGTGGCACAATGCGTGGCTTGTCCCGCCCGCCGCGCGTTTGCGCATCCGTTCCGCCATGACTTCCCTCCTCGATCTCGCCCAATCGCAGCACTTCCCGACCGGTGCGCTCTACGTGGTCGCGACGCCGATCGGCAATACCGCCGACATCACCGTGCGCGCGCTGCATGTGCTCGGGCTCGTGGATCGCATCGCGGCCGAGGACACGCGCAACACCGGCCAGTTGCTCGCGCGCTACGACATCTCGAAGCCGCTCCTGGCCGTGCACCAGCACAACGAGCGCGAGGCCGCCGGCCGCGTGGTCGAACTGCTGCGCGCGGGCGAGCGCATCGCCTACGTGTCGGACGCCGGCACGCCCGGCATTTCCGACCCGGGCGCGAAGCTGGTGGACGCGGTGCGCGCCGCGGCGCTGCCAGTGGTGCCGCTGCCCGGCGCGAACGCAGCGGCGGCCGCCGTCAGCATCGCCGGCGACTGGGCCGGCCCGTTCACCTTCGCGGGCTTCCTGCCGCCCAAGCCGAAGCAGCGCGCCACCGCGCTCGAACCGCTGAAAGCGCACCCCTACGCGCTGGTGTTCTACGAAGCGCCGCACCGCATCGTCGAAACGGTCGAGGCGCTGGCGCAGGCGTTCGGCGGCGAGCGCCAGCTGTTGATCGGCCGTGAGCTGACCAAATTACATGAGGACGTGTTCGTCGGCACCCTGGCCGAAGGGCCAGCGTGGCTGGCCGCCGATGCGAATCGCCAGCGCGGCGAATTCGTGCTGGTCGTGCAGGGCGCGCCCGTGCAGACGGACGACGACGATCCGCACGCGCACGATGCGCTGCTCAAGCTGCTGCTGTCGGAAGTGCCGGTGAAAAGTGCGGCAAAGCTGGCGGCCGCGATGACGGGCGCATCGCGCAACACGCTCTATGCGCGAGCGCTGGAACTGAAGGAAGACTGAGGGAAACCGGACGCAGCGCGAACGCGCGGCGCATCACATCTCTCGGCGTGACCGATGTCACGCCGTATCTGGAAACTGCCTGGAATGCATGGGCCAAGCGGCGCCGGGAAGCGGGCTCGCCTGACGCTCAGTGCGTGGTGATGTTAGACGCCACCATCTCGTCACGCGCAACGCGCGCCTGTTCCGGCGACAAACCGACGATCTTCACGCGCGCCGTGCCGGCCTTCACCACGCCGATCAACTTGGCTGCCGCATACGACAGATCGAGCACGCGGCCCCGCGCGAACGGGCCGCGATCGTTGATCTTCACGACCACCGATTTGCCGTTCGACTGATTGATGACCTTCACGTACGACGACAGCGGCAGCGTGCGATGCGCCGCGGTCAATTCGTTCATGTCGAAGCGCTCGCCGTTCGCGGTGCGCTTGCCGTGGAAGGCGCGGCCGTACCACGAGGCCCGGCCCGTCTGACGGAAGTCGGAGGCATCGGCCGCGTCGATCGGCTTTGCATCGGCCAGCGATGCGCGCTTGGCGTCGTCGGTGTCGGTGGCCGGCATGGTGGCCAGCGCCGAATCGAAATTCGCCTGCTTGTTGTCGTCGTCGGCTGCTGCGGCGGAAGCCGTGCGCAGCGCATCCTTCGGGTTGCCGTTGCTGGACGCCTGATCGGCGGTCGGCGGCATGGCACACCCGGTGAGCGCTGCCACCATCACTACTGAACCGAGTTGCCTCGGCAATCGAAATTTCATCGACGTGTCGCCTATGGGTGCGGGCCGCGCAACTGCTGATGAGGCGGCCCGGACGGATATGCGCGCACGCGCCTGCTCCTTGCGAGCAAGCGGCTTGCACTGGTGCGGCTGTCGTACTTGCCGCGACCGTCCTGATTAGCTTTCACGTCTGGCGCAGCCTATCCCCGGCAGCCTGGCCAGACCCCAAATGCCGCCATCGAACATGACAGGCAGTTCGCACGCGTCGCGGTAAACCCAACGCGCAGGAACGGCGGCATAGGCCTCATCCGGCATGCGGCAGCATGGCCGCGGCGGGTATTCGTAACACCCGGCCGGACAAGACGTGAGCACCGATTGATCGGTACTGAGATGCGCCGCCGAAACAGCCGGCGGCTAGTGCATTGACGGCGCGACGGCCCGTTTTGCGGTGCCTTGACGCCTGCTTGAACACGTGGATGAACCACGCACAATGGACGGCATTATACATAAATGAAATTAGTCACCCGGAAATCGGCCTGGCCCCTTGATTGATTCTCACTATGATGCAATCCCGGGCACACCCGCCGTGGCGGCCCGCTGCGCCTGTTCGGCCTTGCCCGTTCGGCCAGCGCACGGCACGCGCGGGCGGACGAGCCAGTACAATCGAGCCTTTCCCGCCTTACGTACCAACCCCATGAAAGTCACGTTGATACCGGTCACGCCGTTCCAGCAGAACTGCTCGCTGATCGTCTGCGAAAAGACGGGCCGCGCCGCCGTCGTCGATCCGGGCGGCGATCTCGACGTGATCCGCGGCGAGGTCGAGCGGCAAAACGCCCAGGTCGAGAAGGTGCTCGTCACGCACGGCCACATCGATCACTGCGCCGGCGCGAAGGCGCTCGCCGAGCATTACGGCGTGCCGATCGAAGGCCCGCAGGAAGATGAACGTTTCTGGATCGAGCAGTTGCCCGCGCAAGGGCAGCGCTTCGGCTTCAGCGGCGATGCCCAGGTGTTCGAGCCGAACCGCTGGCTGGTCGACGGCGACACGCTCACGGTCGGCGAAGAAACGCTCGAGGTCTATCACTGCCCCGGCCACACGCCGGGCCACGTGGTGTTCTTCAGCCGCGAACATCGGCTGGCGATCGTCGGCGACGTGCTGTTCGCCGGCTCGATCGGCCGCACCGATTTCCCGCGCGGCAATCATGAAGATCTGCTGCGCTCGATCCGCGAAAAGCTCTGGCCGCTCGGCGACGACGTCACGTTCGTGCCGGGCCACGGCCCGGTGTCGACGTTCGGCCAGGAGCGCGAAACCAATCCGTTCGTGTCGGACCGGAGGTTCGGATGAGCGGCGAGATCTACGTCAGCACCGACGTCGAGGCCGATGGCCCGATCCCCGGCCCGCACTCGATGCTGAGTTTCGCCTCGGCGGCATTCACCGAAGACAAGCAGTTGATCGCCACGTTCTCGGCGAATCTCGACACGCTGCCCGGCGCGACCGCGCATCCGGTGCAGGAAGCCTGGTGGAAGACCCAGCCCGAAGCCTGGGCCGCCTGCCGGAAGGATTTGCAGGCGCCCGAGGCGGCGCTGATCGCCTATGTCGAATGGGTCGAGGCGCTGCCCGGCAAGCCGGTGTTCGTGGCGATGCCGGCCGGCTTCGATTTCACGTACATGTTCTGGTACATGATGCGGTTCGCGGGGCGCTGCCCGTTCTCGTGGTCCGCGCTCGACATCAAGACGCTGGCCTTCGCGCTGACCGGCCTGCCCTATCGCAAGGCGATCAAGCCGCGCTTCCCGAAGCACTGGTTCGACGATCACCCGCACACGCACGTCGCGCTCGACGATGCGATCGAACAGGGCGCGCTGTTCTGCAACATGCTGGCCGACCTGCGCGTGCGGCAAGCGGCGTTCGACCAGGCCGCGGGCGCCGGCACGAATGCCCCGGCTGCCTCAGCCGGCCCGGCCGCTAAATAAAACGCGCGCCATGCGCGATCCGATGCGGCGGAGCGGTGAAAATCACCCGTTCCGCCGGCATCACGAAGCAAAATTCCCTCGCATCCGCGACATCCATTGCACGAGTTTTCTTGCACCACTACCATGAGGCGTTCCAGCCGCCCTCCGGGAGACGCAGGTGATACTCGATTCGTTTTCGCAAAAAATCCTTCGCCTGTTGCAGCTCGACGCGCGGCGTTCGGTGCAGGAAATCTCGGATCAAGTGGGCCTGTCGAGCACGCCGTGCTGGCGCCGCATCAAGGACATGGAGCAGGCGGGGGTGATCCAGCGCTACACGGCGCTGCTCGATCGCGAAAAGCTCGGCCTGCACGTGTGCGCACTCGCGCATGTGCACCTGACGCGCCACAACGAGGGCGGCGTCGAGCAGTTCGAGCGCGAGATCGCGACCTGCCCCGAAGTGACCGAGTGCTACAGCACCACCGGCGAGGCCGACTACATCCTCAAGATCGTCGCGCCCGACATCAAGGCCTACGACGTCTTCCTGCACGAACGGATCTTCAAAATTCCGGCCGTTTCACAGGTCCGCACGAGCGTCGTGCTGCGCGAAATCAAATTCGATACGCAACTGCCGCTTTGACGGCGATCGGGCCGAGATAGCCGATCGCACACGGAACGCGGCCTCCTCCGTCGCGGTCATGAGCGGCGTGGGTCGCCGGCCAGCACCCGCGCAATGTCGAGTCGCCGCGCGCCGAGCCGCTCGCGCAACGCGGCGGCATCGATCGATGCCGGATCGCTCGCCACCGTCAGGTCGATCTCGAGGCCGGTGCTCAGGTAATGCAGTTGTATCGACGTCGCATGCACGCCGAGTTCGCGCAGCGCGGCATGAATCCGCGCTTCCACCTCGGCGCGCGCCGGCAAGGCCAGCGCCGGGCGGCGCCAGACCGTATCGTTCTCCGGGTCGACGTGAATCAGCGCATCGAGCACGCGCGGGTCGTCGAGCACGCGAGCGCGCGCCGTCTCCGCGATCCAATGCCCTTCCGACACCGAAATCATCGGGTCGACCAGGATGTGCGCATCCACCAGCGCCGCATCGCCCATCTTGCGAGTGCGCAATTCGTGGACGTCGCGCACGCCGGGCGTCGCCACCAGCAGCGCGCGAATCTCGTCGGCGGCCTTGGCGTCGAGCGCGCGATCCGAGAGATCCTGCAAGGCGTCCCAGCCGAACGTCCAGCCCATGCGCGCAACCATGAAGCCGACGATGGCCGCCGCGATCGGGTCGAGCAGCCTGACGCCGGCCAGGCTGCCGACGATGCCGATCGCCACCACCAGCGACGACGCCGCGTCGGAGCGCGCATGCCACGCATTCGCAACCAGCAGCGCCGAACGCACGCGCCGCGCCTCGCGCAACATGTAGCGGAACAACGCTTCCTTCGATACCACTACCAACGCGGCGACCGCGAGCGCCACCGCATGCACGGGCGGAATCGCATCGAGATTCACCAAGCGCTCGCCGGCACGCAACAGCATGCCGATACCGACGGCAATCAGAATGCCGCCGAGTAATAAGGAAGCGACGGTTTCGTATCGGCTGTGGCCGTAATTGTGATCGGCGTCGGGCTTGGCGCCGCTATGCCGATTGGCGAACAGCACGATGAAATCCGAGATCAGGTCGGACAGGGAATGCACGCCGTCGGCAATCAAGGCCTGCGAATGGCCGATTACCCCGACCGCGATCTGCAATGCGGCCAGCACCACATTGAGCGCAATGCTGACGCCGGTGCTCTTGCGCGCCACCGCATGCTTTTCTTCATCGGACACATCAGCGGTAAATATGGCCATGATTACCAATGCAATCAGTAATTCTTAGATTTCATCAAGCAGGCCGTGTCCGTCTGCTGACGCACTTAGGAAAAACCCGGCAAATCAGGTGCTTATGGATCGCCTCGAAAGAGCGATGCGCCACACCGTGCGATTAGCCCCGCGATCATGCAGCCAATTGGCTAGTCATGATGCATCCCCATTTTGTTCAATAGCGCAACAAAAAGGCCATGCACTCCTTTGACGGAGTGAATGGCCCTTGCTTTTCTTAAGACAGACTTAAGCCGTCTTAACGTGCTGCATCGACACTCAGATCGCGAATTGCTCGCGATCCTTACCGGCGATCCAACGCGGCGGCTTACCACGACCCGACCAGGTCGAACCCGATTCGGGATCGCGGTATTTCGCTGCAACACCGGCGCGCACGCGGCCAGCCTTGACTGCCTTGGTGCGGCTGAGGCCCAGGTCGGCCAGCGAGAAACCGTAATCGGAGATCTTCTGCTTCACATCATTGAGGACCTCGGTATATTCGCTCGCCTTGGCTTCCTCGATCTGCTTCTCCAGCTTTTCTCGCTGCGCGAGAAGGTCCTTGTAAGAAGACATATATTTCCTTTTCTCTGACTAAACGGAGCCGGTCTGTGCCGGCTAACCCATTTTCATGTATTGATGCCTCGGATTATGGAGCCAGAGGTTAGCACAAAAATCAAACGTGGGAATCGCCGTGTACGCAAATATGTGTGCAAGATTGTGATTAATCGCGAACGCGCCAACCGCCTGCTCGGCAATTCAATTACCGCTTAAATGATTGACACAATCGATTAGGTGGGAATGGTTCATATATTCATACTTTCAGGCCACGCAACGGGCACGACTTTCTCGTTTGAAAGTTGTCATCGAGCGAGAGGTTAGCTAAAAACCATGCGCTATTGGATGCACCGAAAAAGTGCGAAAGCTTGCTGAATACTTACTTCGGCCCCGCTAAGGCTACACAAAAAGATACGCCGACGTTTTTCAGAAATGTCGCAATTCGCTTTCAGGACAAGCTCAATCCGGCCGCCGCGGTATGCAGAGAAGCCGCCAATTGATCGAAATCGGTGGCCGCATCGGCAAACGGCGTGCGCTGCACACGGCCCGCCATTCGCCAGTCGGCGCCATAACGATCCACGCCGGCCAATTCGAATTCGCTGACTTTATTCGGATATAACGCCCAGGCGGCCTGTTCCTCGTCAAACGACAGCGGCGGCAACGCGTCGAGTTGCCGGCCGTCGAGCCAGCCCATCCGGCCAAAGCCGCCAATGAAACGCAGGCGCTCGCAATCGAGTGCCCAAAACGAAAAATCGCCGAGATCGAGATAACGCGCCGCATCGGGGTGATAACGCACATAGCGCGCGGCCAGATGCGGATCACCGTCGACGCGTGCGCAGCGCCCCACCAGCGTCATGCGCTCGGCTTCGAGCACCGCGGCGTCAGCCGCGTCGGCCACCAGCAAGCCCGCGCGGGCATCGTCGACAAGGTTGCGGGTGTGCTCGGCCAGCGCGCTGATCAGCACCACCGGGCGGTGCCGCGCATCGGTCGCATAGGGCACGGCGGTCGGATAAGGAAAGCCGGCCGGCTCGCGCGCCTGCGTCGCGAGCGTGGCGATCTGACGGCGATGCAACAGATGAATCGGCAATTCGACGGAAATATTCATGCAGCTCCCTGGACCGGACGCGCCGAGCGAGGTCGCGCAACCGCCACGACGCTCCGCTAGAATCAAACGCTTGCGCGCATTGTCGCCCATCGCCCTGGCCGGGCGCATCCGCGCCATTCAAAACAACCATCCGTGCGAGCCGGCCGCCCTGCGCCGCATCGCACGTTGCCGAGCTCACCGTGTCCGACCATTCCTCCCGGCTTCCCCCGCTGCCCGCCGCCCATCGCGATCTGTCCGATTCCGCCCGCCGCCGAGCGCGCGCGGCCACCATGGCGCTGTTCTTCATCGCCGGCATGATGTACGCGTCGTGGGGGGTGCACGTGCCGACCGTGCGCGACCGCTTCGCCCTGAGCCCGGCGCTGCTGTCGCTGGCGCTGCTCGCCGTGGCGATCGGCTCGATCGTCGCGATGACGACCAATGCGAAATGGATCGCGCGCGTCGGCACCCGCAGCGCCTGCCTGGCCGGCGGGATCGGCATGTGCGTGTTCGGCGCGCTGATCCTGCTCGCGCCGAGCTATCCGCTGCTGGTGCTGGTGCTGATGCTGTTCGGCTTTTCGATGGCCACGCTCGACGTGGCGATGAACGCCGAGGCGAGCGCCGTCGAAATCGCGTTCGGCCGGCCGATCATCTCGATGCTGCACGGCATGTTCAGCATCGGCGGGATGGCCGGCGCGTTGCTCGGCGGCGCGGCGCTGTCGGCCGGCATGACGCCGGCCGTGCATCTGGCGCTGGCCTCGGCCGTGTGCGCGGTGGTGCTGGTGATCGCCTGCCCGGCCGTGCTGCCGCACGTGCCGCACGAGGAAGCCGCGCACGGCAAATCGGCGAACCGCTGGCGCTCGTCGGCGCTCTGGATGCTCGGCGCGATCGCGCTGGTGTCGCTGATCGCCGAAGGCGCGATGTACGACTGGGCCACCGTATACATGCGCGACGTGGTGGCCGCCACGCCGGCCTTTGCCAGCGCGGCCTACGCGGCGTTCTCGGGCGGCATGGCCACCGGGCGCTTCGCCGGCGATGTGGTGCGCGCGCGCTTCGGCTCGCCGCAACTGGTGTTCGCGAGCGCGAGCCTGGCCTGCGCGGGAATGGTCGGCGCGCTGCTGCTGCCGTATCCCGCGCCCGCGCTGATCGGCTTCATGGTGATGGGCCTCGGCCTCGCCAACATGATGCCGCTGCTGTTCGCCGCCGCCGCGCGCGTCGCCGGCATCTCGCCGGCCGAGGGCCTGGCCCACGTCGCGAGCCTCGCGTATTTCGGCCTGATGTTCGGGCCGGTGGTGATCGGTGGTGTGGCGCAGGCGGCCGGCCTCACGGTCGGCCTGTGGATCGTGGCGCTCTGCGCGGCGATCGTCGCCGTGACCGCACCGAAGGTGATGCGCAAGCTCAACGTCTGACGCAGCCGATCAGATGCCGCGCGGCATGTCGCGGTGTCTTCCGCGCCAAATAAAAAGGGCGCCCGTCTTGCGACGGGCGCCCTTTACCCCCTGTGACCGCAGCTTACATCTTGACTTGGTCGAGGAACGTCTTCTTGCCGCCCTTGTAGTCGTACAGCGAGATCACGCCGTGCTTCAGGTCGCCCTTCGAGTCGAACACGGTTTCACCGATCACGCCCTTGTAGTCCGTCGTCGGCATTTGCGCGAGGATCTTCGCGGCATCGGTCGAGTTCGCACGCTTCATCGCGTCGACGATGATGTACACGGCGTCATACGTGAACGGCGAGTAGATCTGGATCGGCTGGCCGAAACGCTTTTGGTACTTGGCTTGGAATTCCGCGCCGCCCGGCATCTTTTCGAGTGCCGCGCCAGCTTGCGAGCAGACCACGTTCACCGCTGCATCGCCAGCCAGGTCCGACAGCTGTTCCGTACACACGCCGTCGCCGGCCAGGATCTTCGCGCGCAGGCCGAGCTGCTTCGCTTGCTTGGCGAACGGGCCGCCGGTGGCGTCCATGCCGCCGTACATGATCGCGTCCGGATTCTCACCCTTGATCTTGGTCAGAATTGCGCGGAAGTCGACAGCCTTGTCGTTGGTTGCGTCGTGCGAGAGAACCTTCAGGCCGAGCGACTTGGCCTTCTTCTCGAACTCGTTGGCCAGACCCTGACCGTAGGCGGTCGAATCGTCGACCACGGCCACCGACTTGAAGCCCTTCGACTGTGCGTAGTTCGCCAGTGCCGGACCTTGTTGCGCATCGGTCGCGACGACGCGGTACGCCGTCTTGAAGCCTTGCTGCGTGTAGGCCGGGTTGGTTGCCGACGGCGAGATCTGGACGATGCCTGCATCGCTGTAGATCTTCGACGCGGGGATCGTGGTGCCCGAGTTCAGGTGACCGACGACCGCGACGACCTTGTCGTCGACGAGCTTCTGCGCAACCTGCGTGGCGGTACGCGGGTCGGCCGCGTCATCCTGTGCATCGAGCTGGAGGGTGATCTTCTGGCCGCCGACCGTGAGGCCCTTCGCGTTGATTTCTTCAACCGCGAGGCGGGCGCCGTTTTCGTTGTCCTTGCCGAGGTGGGCGATGCCGCCCGTCAACGGTGCGACGTGGCCGATCTTGACGACCTGGTCAGCCGATGCGTTCGTCGCGAACGCCGCAAACACCATCGCCGCCGCGCTGATCGGCAACAGCTTTTGCATCTTGATAGTCATGGAAGTCTCCAGTTTCGATCCAAAAAATGCCATCGCCGGTTCCCCGCTCCATCCCCGGTGTATCCACCATTGGAGTGTCGCCGGCCGCATCTGTCATGCACGTGGCTGCAAGCACGCGAGGTGGACGCTTTTAACGGCCGCACCGCAGTACTTGCGCGCAAGTGTAGGTGATCAAATTAAATTGTGGGATCTTTTTGAAGTAGTGGGAACTCTACCGATGTCGGATGCCCGCGACAGCCTGTATGCCTTCGTGAAAAGCCTTGATGGTTAAGGGTTTCCGCTAATTCATTCCGGACCACGAACGGTTGATTTATTCACCTGTTCAACACCTCGGATAATGTGGAGGATCAATGACTTCCGGCGAAAACAATTCAACCGCATGCCCTCCGGCGCGCCGCTTCGCATAGCACGCGATCGCTTCGCATCGATGTCATGCGGGCACGCCGGATGCGCCCGTCGCACGCTGTTGTTGACCGTGCGCTGACGCGCTGCAACGAAGCCTGAACGATGGCACACTGACGCCGCCCTTTTTCATCGCGGGCGCGCCACCTCCCGCGCGCGTCCCTTGTCTGGAGACCAGCATGACCTCGCAATGGATCGACATTCCCACCGGTAACGAAACGTTCGGCGGCTACCTTGCACTGCCGAAGGGGGGCAAGGGCCCGGCCGTCGTGATCATTCAGGAGATCTTCGGCGTCAACAGCCATATCCGCTCGGTGGCCGATCAATATGCCGCGGCCGGCTACGTGGCGCTCGCGCCGGACGTGTTCTGGCGCACCCAGCCGCGCGTCGAGCTCGGCTACGAAGGCGCCGATCGCGACAAGGGCATCGAGCTGCTGCAAAAGACCGACGTGCATCAGGCCGCGGCCGACATCACCGCTGCCGCCGCCGCGCTGCGCGCACGACCTGAAGTGGACGGCAACGTGGCCGGCATCGGCTACTGCTTCGGCGGCCGGCTCGCCTATCTGGCCGCCGCCTCGGGCGCGTTCGACGTGGCCGTGGCGTATTACGGCGGCGGCATCCAGAATCACCTCGACGTGGCCAACCACGTGACGCAGCCGATCCTGTTCCACTACGCCGGCCTCGATCACGGCATTACGCCGGAACACGTCTCGCAGGTGCAGGCCGCGTTCGCGGGCCGGCCGCATGCCGATTTCCATCTGTATCCGGACGCCGACCACGGCTTCAACTGCAACGTGCGCGCGTCGTACAACCAGCGCGCGGCCGCCCTGGCGCATGGGCGCACGCTGCAGTTCCTGGCCGAGCATCTGTAAACAGAAGGCGTCCTGGCCGGAGCGTCGGCCGGATGACGAGAAGCCCGAGGCACATTGCCTCGGGTTTTTTTATGCGGGCGCGAAACCGAGGGGGGGTCCGGGTTTCGCGTTCATTGCGAATAAAGCTTCTTATAAGATGCCAGATAGCCCGCCATTGACGTTTTATGCTACATTTATGAAGCATAAGGAGCTGATCGATGGATTGCACACTACAAATATGCCTGGCTGGTGATTGGGTCGATTGCGCGGAAATCGAATTCGACGGCGGCCTTTGCCAATGGAACTACGACGTCGGCTACGCGATCGAGCACATGCACGCGCCGATTTCGCTGGCCGCACCCGTCGAGCTCGATATCCACTCGAATCCAACCCTGCCCGCATTCCTCTACGACGTGGTGCCGCAAGGCGCGGGCCGTCGCTTCCTGCTCAGTGAACTGGTGCTCGCCGATGGGCCGGCCGCTGACTTTCCGCTGTTACGCGCGGGCGCCTTCAATCCGATCGGTCGGATTCGCGTGGCCGAAGCCGTTGCGTACTTCGACGCGCACGTCGCGCGGCACCCGGACACGCGCGGCTTGCCGGGCCTGACGATCGACGACGTGGCTGCTCGCGGCGAGGAATTCAAGGAAAGGATGTTCCTGCACGGCATGCTCGGCTCCGGTACGACAGGCATTCAGGGCGCCGCGCCGAAGTATCTGCTGACGCGCGACGAGGCCGGCTTGCTGCATGGCGATGCCGTCCTGGCCGACGCCGATGCGCGCCATCACTTCATCGTCAAGCTCGCACGAGGCAGCAGCGCGGCAGACCGCAAGGTGCTGCACAACGAGGCGGCCTACATGCGCGTGGCCGCAACCCTCGGCATTCGCACGCATGCCGAGCTGCCGGCCCTGCATGGCGACGTGCTGTTCATCCCGCGTTTCGACCGGCGAGTGCGCGACGGCAAGGTCGAACGGCTTCACCAGGAAAGCATCGCGTCGCTGCTCGGGCTTGCCGGCTTCGATGGTCGTCCGAGCCTCTTCGACGTGGTGGCCGGCATCCGCCAGGTCGTCACCGATCCGGCCGCCGAAACACTCGAGTTCATCAAGCGCGACGTGCTCAATCTGGCGATGCGCAACACCGACAATCACGCGCGCAACACGGCCGTGCAGATCGTCGACGGCACGGTGCAACTGACGCCCCTGTTCGATTTCGCGCCGATGTACCTCGACCCCGAAGCGATCTCGCGCACGCTGCGCTGGTACGCGCCCGACACCCGGGCCGAGCTGACGGATTGGCGAAGGATTCTCGACGCACTGCCCGTGCCGGAACCCGAGCGCATCGCGCTGCGCGAGCAACTCGGCCGCTTCGGGCAGCAACTCGAACAGCTCCCCGAAATCATGACCGCGCAGCGCGTCGATGCCGACATCACCGAATTCCTCAAGCCGTCGATCGCCACGCAGGTCCGGCAACTGCAAGCCCTTTGAACCCCGGAGCCCTTCCATGCCGCGCCTGACCCGCCCCAGCCGAGACGAGCAGAACGCCCTGCGCCTGGCCTTCTACGAACAGATCGGCCAAGGCGCCCTGACGCTGCCCGAAGCCATGAAGGCGATGCGCAAGATGACCGGCCTGACGCAAGCCGAATTCGCCGCGCATCGCGGCGTCAGCCGGCGCGTCATTCAGGACATCGAGCGCGGCACCGGCAACCCGACCGTCGAATCGCTGAACAGCATCGCGAAATTGTTCGGCCTGCAGGTCGGGCTGGTGCCGGTCCGGCGCAAGAGCATCACGCCAAGCGCCGTGCGTTGAGCCACGCAAGCCGAAAAAAACGGACCCCGAAAGGTCCGTTTTTTCACCCGGCATCCCGCACCGGCAACCGGCTACGCGCCGCTCAAAACCCGAGCCGCTCGCAGATCACCCGCGTCGGCGAAGCCAGGTTCAGCGTGTAGAAATGCAGCCCCGGCACGCCGGCCTTGATCAGCCGCTCGCACATCGCGGTGATCACGTCGGCGCCGAACGCGCGGATCGACTCGCGATCGTCGTGATAGCTTTCGAGCCGGCGCGCGATCCAGCGCGGCACTTCCGCGCCGCACATCTCCGAGAAGCGCATCAGTTGGGTGTAGTTCGTGATCGGCATGATGCCGGGCACGATCGGCACGTCCACGCCGAGCCGCACGGCATCGTCGACGAAACGGAAATACGCGTCCGCGTTGAAGAAGTACTGCGTGATGGCCGAATTGGCGCCGGCCTTCACCTTGTCGGCGAAGTGCTGCAGGTCGAGCTTCGGCGAACGCGATTGCGGATGGTATTCCGGGTACGCCGCCACTTCGAGCCAGAACCAGTCGCCGTGTTCGGCGCGAATGAAGCTGACGAGCTCGGACGCATAACGCAGCTCGCCCACCTCGCCCATGCCGGACGGCAAATCGCCGCGCAGCGCGACGATGTGGCGGATGCCGTGCGAGCGGTACTGCTCGAGGATCGCGCGCAGGCTGTCCTTCGACGAACCGATGCACGACAGGTGCGGGGCGGCCTCCAGGCCGTCCTTCTGCATGTCGAGCACGGTGTCGAGCGTGCCTTGCTGCGTCGAGCCGCCGGCGCCGAACGTCACGGAGACGAACTTCGGCTTGAGCGGCAGGAGCTGCGCACGCGTGGCGCGCAGCTTGTCGACGCCTTCCGCCGTCTTGGGCGGAAAGAATTCGAGGGAAAGTTCGATCGGTTTCATGATTCGGGAAAGCGGCTCAGCCCAGGTTGCGCTGGCCGAAGATCAGGGCGGACAGGAGCCACGACACGATGCTGTACAGGATCGATCCGAAGAACGCCGACCAGAACCCCGACACCTCGAAGCCCTTCAGCAGCGACGACGCGAACCAGAAGCAGAGCGCGTTGACGACCAGGATGAAGATGCCGAGCGTGAGGATCGTGACGGGCAGCGTCAACAGGATCAGCACCGGCCGCAGGATCGTGTTGATCAGGCCGAGCACCACCGCGACGATCAGCGCCGTCCCGAAGCTCTTGATATGAATCGAGGGCACCAGGTACGTGATGATCAGCAGCGCAAGCGCGTTGATGATCCAGGTCAGGATGACGGACATGAGAGGCTCCTAGTACAAACACAAACCGGGCCGTTCGACACGGCCCGGCTGGGCCGCGCTTGCGGCCGACGCTGCGTGGCGCGCCGCTCCGCGAGGAGCACCGCGCGCCACGCCCTGACCCGGCCCGCAGGCCGGGCTGGCGATCAATAACGGTAGTGGTTCGGCTTGAACGGGCCTTCCTGCGACACGCCGATGTACGACGCCTGCTCCGGCGACAGCACCGTCAGGTTCGCACCGATGCGCTCCAGATGCAGGCGCGCGACCTTCTCGTCCAGATGCTTCGGCAGCACGTACACCTTGTTCTCGTACTGCTCGCCACGCACGAACAGTTCGATCTGCGCGAGCGTCTGGTTGGCGAACGAGTTCGACATCACGAACGACGGGTGGCCGGTCGCGCAGCCGAGGTTGACCAGGCGGCCTTCGGCCAGCAGGATCACGCGCTTGCCGTCCGGGAAGATGATGTGGTCGACCTGCGGCTTGATGTTGTCCCACTGGTACTGGCGGGTCGACGCGATGTCGATTTCGGAATCGAAGTGGCCGATGTTGCAGACGATCGCGTTGTGACGCATCGCCTTCATGTGGTCATGGCCGATCACGTGGAAGTTGCCGGTGGCCGTCACGAAGATGTCGGCCTTGTCGGCGGCGTATTCCATCGTCACGACGCGGTAGCCTTCCATCGCCGCCTGCAGCGCGCAGATCGGATCGATTTCCGTGACCCACACGGTCGCACCGAGGCCACGCAGCGATTGCGCGCAGCCCTTGCCCACGTCGCCGTAGCCGGCCACCACCGCGATCTTGCCCGCGATCATCACGTCGGTCGCGCGCTTGATGCCGTCCACCAGCGATTCGCGGCAGCCGTACAGGTTGTCGAACTTCGACTTGGTGACCGAATCGTTGACGTTGAACGCCGGGAACGGCAGGCGGCCGTCCTTTTCCATCTGGTACAGACGGTGCACGCCGGTGGTGGTTTCTTCCGTCACGCCCTTGATGTGCGCGAGGCGCGTCGAGTACCACACCGGATCGGCGTCGAGGTGCGCGGCGATCGACTTGTACAGCGCGACTTCTTCCTCGTTGGTCGGCTTGGCGATCACCGAGCGATCCTTCTCGGCCTTCGCGCCGAGGATCAGCAGCAACGTGGCGTCGCCGCCGTCGTCGAGGATCATGTTGGCGAATTCGCCGTTCGGCCATTCGAAGATGCGGTGCGAGAACTCCCAGTATTCGTCGAGCGATTCGCCCTTGAACGCGAACACCGGCACGCCGGCTTCGACGATGGCCGCGGCCGCGTGATCCTGCGTCGAGAAGATGTTGCACGAGGCCCAGCGCACGTCGGCGCCGAGCGCCTTCAGCGTCTCGATCAGCACGCCCGTCTGGATCGTCATGTGCAGCGAACCGGCGATGCGCGCGCCCTTCAGCGGCTGCGATGCCTTGTTTTCCTCGCGGATCTGCATCAGGCCGGGCATTTCGGTCTCGGCGATGTTCAGTTCCTTGCGGCCCCAGGCGGCCAGCGCCAGGTCGGCGACGAGGTAATCGTTGGAAGCTTTCGAATCGATAACGGCGTTCATCACGCCCTCCTTTCTTGATGGATCAAAGATTGGTGACGTGAGCGCCGTTCAAGGAGCGACTCGCTGGCCGGAGGGTTCGTGGGGACGGACCCGCCGGGCGGTGCGGGCCGCGCGGTGAAGATTTCCGAGCCTGGCGGGCAGGACGCCCGTCGCAACGCTCCTCGGAAACGAGCACGGATTGTAGCAAACAGTCGTGAACAATTCCCACACGCACGGCGCGGGATTCGACGGCCGAAATCCCGCGATCGATCGCGACGATGGCGGCAGGCGGGCACTCGCCTGCGGGCCTCGTGCGGCGCGCCGTGGCGCACTGCGGCACCCGATACGCGGCGCTCAGTGTTCGGCGCCGACCCAGGCCTGTTCGCGCAGGCGGGCGCGCAGACGCGCCACGGCCTGGCTGTGCAACTGGCACACGCGCGATTCGCTGACCTCCAGCACCGCGCCGATTTCGCGCAGATTCAGCCCGCGCTCGTAATACAGCGACATCAGCAATTTCTCGCGCTCGGGCAGGCGATCGATCGCCTCCACCAGCGCGGCGCGCAGGTGATCGTCGAGCAGCGCCGACAGCGGGTCCGAATGGTCCACGCGATAGCGGTCGAGGAACGGCTCGTCGTCGGCGGAGCGGTCGAAATCCTCGTAATAGATCAACTGGCTGCCGTGCAGATCCTGCAGCATCGACTGGTACTCGTCGAGCGGCATCTCCAGGTGCGTGGCGATCTCGGTTTCGTTGGCCGGGCGGCCGAGCTTCTGCTCGACGCGGTGCACGGCCTGCTCCACCTCGCGCGAGGTCTTGCGCAGGCTGCGCGGCAACCAGTCGTTGCTGCGCAGCTCGTCGAGCATCGCACCGCGAATGCGCTGCGTCGCGTAGGTTTCGAACTGCGCGCCCTGATCTTCCTTGTAGCGGCCGGCCGCGTCGAGCAGGCCGATCATGCCGGCCTGGATCAGGTCGTCGAGATCGACGCTGGCCGGCATCTTCGCGACCAGTTGCAGGCCCAGACGACGCACCAGCGGCGCATATTTCGCGAGCACCTCGGCTTGCCCCATCCCGGCCTCGGCCATCGCCGACGTGGACAGTTTTCCTTGAGCGTTGTACATCGGCTCTCTCCTGGTAGCCCTTTGGGTCAGGCGGCTTGCGCCGCACCCCGTTCGACGGCCGGCGTAGCGGCGAACGGCCGGCCGGCGACCGGCGCCGAACGCATCGGCCAGTACAGCAGGTCCGACGCGATCTGCCGGTAGTCGCGCGCGGCGGCGGCCGACGGAAACGCGTCCACCACCGTGTGCACCAGTTCGCGGGCGCGCGCGACGAGCGGATCGGCGCTGACGTAGCCGCCTTCTTCCAGCGCGACCGTCAGGTAGCGCCCCGCCACGCCGGCCAGATTCTCGTAGGCGGCGCGCGCATCGGCTTCGCTCTGCACGTGGTTGATCAGCACGCGGAACTGCGCGAGCGCGTGCGCGTAGTGCAGGCGCTTCATGCAGGCATAGGCTTCGGTGATCGCCGCGCCGGCCACCCGCGTGACGATCAGCACGTCGTGCGCGGCGCGCGCGAGCGCCGACAGCGCACCGTTCGCGTCGCGCTGGGCGTCCACCAGCACGATGTCCGCCGCGCCGTCGAGATAGGCGGCCAGGCGCTCGTCGTCGTAGCCGTCGCGCGCCAGATCGGCCGCCACGCACAGCGAGAAGCCGGCCTCGTGACGCACCGTGGTGCCGGTGCGCAACCAGGCGCCGGCCAGCGTCGCGGTGGCGGATTCCACGTCCGAGCGCTCGTCGACCACCAGCACGTCCTTGCCGAGCGCGGCCAGCGCGGCGGCCAGATTGACGACCGCCGAGGTGCAGCCGACGCCCGACGGGCCGCCGGTGACCGCAACGATCCGGGTGGCGCGGCCGGCCAGCAAGCGCCGCAATCCTTCGGCCTGATCGGTAGTGCGCTTATCCAAAGTAGACCTCGTGTTGTCCGGCGCCCGGGCGGCCGGCCAGAGCCGACAGCATGCCGGGCAGTTCGTCTTCGTGCGGCACGAACGGCGAGCCGTCGCGCGGCACGCAGAACGCGCTCTTGAGCAGGAACTTGCGGGTGGCGACGTACAGGTTCTCCGGCACCTTCTGGCCGGTCGACACGTAGTGCACCGGCAGTTGGTAGCGGATCACCGTGTCGAGCACGCTGCCGAGGTTGGTGGCCTCGTCGAGCTTGGTCAGGATGCAGCCGGCGAGATCGGTCTGACCCGCGCCGCGATAGGCCTGCACCACTTCGTTGAGCGTATCGCCGTGGCTGGTCGCCGACATCAGCAGCAGCCGCTGCACGCGCGAATCGGCGCCTTGCAGCATCGCGATCTGGTCGGACACGGTGCGGTCGCGCTGGCTCATGCCGATCGTGTCGATCAGCACGATGTGCTTGTTGCGCAGCTCCGAGAGCGCCAGTTGCAGATCGCCGCCGTCCTTCACCGCATGCACCGGCACGCCGAGAATCCGGCCGAAGATGCGCAGTTGTTCGTGGCCGCCGATCCGGTAGCTGTCGGTGGTCAGCAGCGCGACCTTGCTGGCGCCGAAGCGCATCACGCAGCGCGCGGCCAGCTTGGCGGTGGTGGTGGTCTTGCCCACGCCGGTCGGCCCCATCAGCGCGAACACGCCGCCGCGCTCCATCAGCGCATCCTCGCTGTCGAGCACCGGCAGGTTGCCGGCCAGCACCGTTTCGGCCCATTCGCAGGCGCCTTCGAAGCTGCCCGCCGACACGTCGGCCGGCAGGTTGTCGACCAGGGTGCGCACCAGTTGCGCCGAGAAGCCGGCCGAGAACAGGCGCTTGGTCAGCGCGCCATGCAGCGGGCTGCGGCGTTGGCGGTCGCCCCACACGAGGCCGGCGAACTGCTCTTCCATCATGCCGCGCATCGCCGACAGCTCGTTCATCACCGTCTCGTTGACGATCCGCTCGATGCGCGAATTGACTTCGTCGGCGATCGAGGCGGCCGGCGTCTGGGTGCCGCGCACCACGCGTTCGGCGAGCTTGGCGACGGCCGGCGAGATCGCCGGGGCAACCGCAGCGGCCGGGGCGGCCGGGCGTTGCGGCGGCTCCACGCGGGCGGCGACGTTGCGCACGATGTCGCGCGCCCATTCGGGCGTCGCGCTGTCGTCGAGCGCCGCATTCAATTCGGCGGCCGTGACCGGCTCGCCGCGTGCGGCCGGGGCCGAGATCGCATCGTGCTGGCGCGTCAGGCGGCGCGCGTGCTCGACGAGCCACGGGGCCGGCGTGGACGGCGCGACGGCCGGGGCCGGTTCGTAGGCGGGTGCAACGGCGGCCGGGGCGGCCGGGGCGGCGTCGTGCTGGTCGTCGTCGCCCAGGTCGTAGCGCGAGGCAGCCGAGGCCGGTTCCGTGGTGTCGGCGCTCGCGCCGAACATCGACGAGAACACGTCGCCCGAGGCGTACGGATTGGCCGGCATGCGCGGCGCGGCGGGCGCGGCGGCAGCGTTGGCGGCCGGCGCCGGGCGGGCGGCGGGCGGCAGCGCGCGGGCCTGCGCGGGCGCGGCGGCCGGCGATTTCGGTGCCAGCGCGGCCAGCTCGGCGTCCGCGAGCGCGACGATTTCGACCGAACCGTCGTCGAGCGTGCGGTTCGACAGCACGACGGCATCGCCGCCAAGCGCTTCACGCACCAGACGCAGTGCGTCGCGGCTCGTTGCGCCAGTAAATTTGCGGATGTTCAAGCGTTACCCCCGATGACGTTCGTGACTTTGATCGTGCGTGTTTCCGGCACTTCGGCATAGGACAGCACTTTCAGTTGCGGCAGGCTGCGGCGCAGGAAACGCGCGAGCATCGCGCGCAGCGCGTGCTGCACCAGCAGCACGGGCGGCAGCCCCATGTTCTGCTGCCGCAGCATCGCTTCTTGCGTGCCGATCAGCAGCGTGTGCGCGAGACCCGGTTCGAGACCGGGGTTCGCGCCCGTGGCGAGCGCTTGCGACAGCACCCGCTCCAAATTCGCATCGATACCCATCACCTGCATTTCGCCGGTGCCCGGATACCACTGTTGCGTGATCGCGCGTCCCAGCGCGAGCCGCACCACGGCGGTCAGTTCGTACGGGTCGGTGATGCGTCCCGACTGCTCCGACACGGCTTCGATGATGGTGCGCATGTCGCGGATCGGCACGCCTTCTTCCAGCAGGTTCTGCAGCACGCGTTGCAGCGTGGTCAGCGAAACCGTCTTCGGCACCAGATCCTCGATCAGCGACGGCGCGTCGCGGCCGGTGCGCTCCAGCAGCGCCTGCACTTCCTGGCGGCCGAGCAGCTCGGCGGCGTGCTGCACCACCAGATGGTTCAGGTGGGTGGCGATCACGGTGCTGGCGTCCACCACGGTGTAGCCGTACACCTGCGCCTGTTCGCGCTGCGACACGTCGATCCACACCGCCGGCAGGCCGAACGCCGGGTCGCGCGTCTGCGCGCCGGGCAGCGCGGCCGTGACCTGGCCCGGGTTGATCGCCAGCCACTGGCCCGGAAACGCTTCGCCGGTGCCCACCTCGACGCCCTTCAGCGCGATGCGATAGCCGTTCGGGCGCAGCTCCAGGTTGTCGCGGATATGAATCACCGGCGGCAGGAAACCGATTTCCTGCGCGAACTTCTTGCGGATGCTCTTGATGCGCTTGAGCAGTTCGCCATCGCCGCTGTTGTCGACCAGCGAGATCAGCCGGTAGCCCACTTCGAGGCCCAGCGGATCGATCAGCGTGACGTCTTCCCAGGTGGCTTCGTGGCTGTCGGCCGGCAGCGCGGCGGGCGGCGCGATCTCGGTCACGTCGCCGGAGGCGCGCTTGGCGGCCTCGCGGCGGCTCATCGAGCGCGCCAGCCAGATCAGCCCGCCGCCCAGCAGCAGGAAGGCGAAGTGCGGCATGTTCGGGATCAGGCCCATCACCGCGATGATCACGCCGGTAATGAGCAGCACGCGCGGGTTGGCGAACAACTGGCCGGTGATCTGGGTGCCGATGTCCTCGTCGGTCGCCACGCGCGAGACGATCACGCCGGCCGCGGTCGAGATCACCAGCGACGGGATCTGCGCGACCAGGCCGTCGCCGATCGTCAGCAGCGTGTAGTTCTTGCCCGCGGCGGCAAAGCTCATGTCGTGCTGCACGATGCCGACGATCAGGCCGCCCAGCACGTTGATCACCATGATGATCAGGCCCGCGATCGCGTCGCCGCGCACGAACTTCGAGGCGCCGTCCATCGAGCCGTAGAACTCGGCTTCCTGCGCCACCGCGACCCGGCGCTTGCGGGCCTGGTCCTCGTTGATCAGGCCGGCGTTCAGGTCGGCGTCGATCGCCATCTGCTTGCCGGGCATCGCGTCGAGCGTGAAGCGCGCCGACACTTCGGCGATCCGCCCCGCGCCCTTCGTGATCACCGTGAAGTTGATGATCATCAGGATCACGAACACCACGATGCCGACCGCGAAGTTGCCGCCCACCAGGAAGTGACCGAACGCCTCGATCACCTGGCCGGCCGCGTCGGGGCCGGTGTGACCTTCGAGCAGCACCACGCGCGTGGAAGCGACGTTCAGCGACAGGCGCAGCAGCGTCGAGAACAGCAGCACGCTCGGGAACGCCGCGAAATCGAGCGGCTTCATGGTGTACATGCTGACCAGCAGCACCATCACCGCCAGCGCGATGTTGAACGTGAACAGCAGATCCAGCAGGAACGGCGGCAGCGGCAGGATCATCATGCCGAGGATCATGACGATCAGCACCGGGCCGGCCAGCGCGCGCAGGTTCGCCACGTCGAGGCGGCCGGCGCGCTTGGCGCCCGGAAGCGAGGTCGGCGTGCTCATGCGGCGCCTCCGGTGCGGCCGCCGAGCGCTTCGTCGGCTTCCTCGGCTTCGTCTTCGTCGGCAATCTCGCTGCCCTTGTCGAGTTCGGCCGGCACGTCGAGGCCGGTCGGCTCGGCCGGGAACGCGCCGCCTTCGCTGCGGAAACGCTTGAGCTGGTAGACCCACGCCAGCACTTCGGCCACGGCGCCGTACAGCGGGCCGGGGATCTCGCGTTCGAGATCGACGTTGTGATACAGCGCACGCGCGAGCGGCGGCGCTTCGAGAATCGGCACGCGATGTTCCTCGGCAAGTTCGCGAATGCGGGCGGCGACCAGGTTCACGCCCTTGGCGACCACCTTCGGCGCGCGCATTTCGCCGTCGGCGTAGCGCAGCGCAACCGCGAAGTGGGTCGGGTTGGTAACGACCACATCGGCCTTCGGCACGTTGGACATCATGCGGCGGCGCGCCATCGCGCGCTGCTGCTGGCGGATGCGGCCCTTCACGTGCGGATCGCCTTCGTTTTCGCGGTGCTCGCGCTTCACTTCTTCCTTCGTCATGCGCAGCTTCTTGTTGTGCTGCCACATCTGGTACGGCACATCGAGGGCCGCCACCACCAGCGTGCCGGCGACCGTCATGCCGCAGCACACGGCGATCAGGTGCATCGCATCGGCCAGCGCTTCGTGCAGCGGCAGCGTGGCGAGCGCGAGCAGGTCGTCGCGGCTGCGCCAGATCGCGACGCCGCCGATGCCGCCCACCACCAGCGTCTTGACCAGCGCCATGCCGAGCTGGATCACGCCTTTCGGCGAGAACACGCGGCCCAGGCCGGTAATCGGGTTCAGGCGGTCGAACTTGACGCCGATCGCCTTGGACGAGAGCAGCCAGCCGCCCAGCGCCAGCGGCGCGGCGAGCGCGGCCAGGCCGGTCAGCGCGAGCACCGGGGCCACCGCGCTCAGGCCTTCCATGCCGGCGCGGCCGGCGCCGGTCAGCATGGCATTGGTATCGAACGCGCTGGCGTGGTCGAAGCGCAGCGCGCCTTCGAGCATGGTGCGCAGATGCAGGCCGATCGGGCCGGACAGCAGCCAGGCGCCGTAGAAGCCGGCCGCGAGCAACGCGAACGACGACAGCTCGCGCGAGCGCGCGACCTGCCCCTCCTCCCGCGCCTTTTCACGGCGCCGGGGGGTGGCTTCTTCGGTTTTCTCGAGATCGCTGTCCTCTGCCACTGCAGCCTCCGGGGGAAACAGCGGGATGCCGTTTCCAGTGCATCGATTATTGATGGACGTGTCGAGCGGCGATCGGTCGAGGAAAGCAGGGAAACCGGGGTATTTCCGGCGATGGAGTCGGGTGGGCGGTAAAAACGACAGGGCGGCGGGCAGGTGCGCCGGGGGATCGCGGGTAGCTTGAGGCCGGGATGGGCGGCTCGGCGGGAGCACGGCCAGACATGACCGGGGCGGCGGGACGACGGCCCAACTCGGCACGGACGACGGCGACAAAACGGAAACAGCCGGCGAACGAGGCAACGGCGGGCGGTAGCGGTAGCGGTAGCGGTAGCGGTAGCGGCATCGGCATCGGCATCGGCATCGGCAACGGCATCGGCATCGGCATCGGCATCGGCATCGGCATCGGCATCAACGATAACGCCAGCCGGCCCGAGCGCGGCTTGGCGAGCCGGCATGGAGGCGGCGGCGATCGGAACGCGGCCGATCCGATCGCCCCGCGCCGTCCGTGCCGGCCTGCCTCAACCCACCGCCGCGCGCTCCAACCCTGCCAGATCGAGCTTCTTCATCGCCATCAACGCGGCCATCACACGGCCGGACTGCGCCGCGTCGGCGTCGCCGAGCAGCGCCGGCAACTGCACCGGGACGATCTGCCACGACACGCCGAAACGGTCCTTGAGCCAGCCGCATTGTTGCGCCGCCGCATCGCCACCGTCGGCCAGCGCGGCCCAGTAGCGGTCGATCTCGGCCTGGTTCTCGCAATTGACGACGAACGACACGGCCGGCGTGATCCGGAACACCGGCCCGCCGTTGATCGCCGAGAACGCCTGGCCGGCCAGCTCGAAACCGACCGTCATGACCGTGCCCTCGGGCTGGCCGGCGGCGCGCGCGCCCTCCTTGCCGTAGCGGGCCACGCGCGTGATGCGCGAATCGTCGAACACCGACACGTAGAAATGCGCCGCCGCCTCGGCGTCGTGCTCGAACCACAGGAACGGCGTGATGCGCTGGATCGACGGCCGCGCCGTCGCAGGGGTCAAGGTCATGGCCTGTCTCCGGATCGTCTCGCCGAGGCCGGCCGGTGCGCGTCGGCGCGGATGCCGGCGGTTTCCGGCAGGATTCGGCGAGCTTCGTTGAAGCCGCGCGCGCGTCGGGCACGCCCGGCCGGTTTTCGATGATAGGCCGCCGGCGCCGTCACCCGCAAAAAACGAAAAAGGGCGCGACCGTCGCGACCGCCCCTGCCGGAGCGGTGCGCGAGGTCGCGCCCTTCGAACCTTTGTGCAAAGCCGGCGGTTCGGCCGGCTCAGGCGGCTTACAGCGCCACGTAAGGTGTCTGCGTACCGCCGATCAAACGCTGGTCGATGCCGAAGTAGATGCTGCGGCCGTAGAAGTGCGGCAGGCCCAGATCGAGCGTGCTGCTCTGGCCGAACGGCCCGCCCAGATTCGCCAGCGCGAAACCGCCCGAGTTGAACAGGTTCTGCGCGTTGACCACCGAGAACGGCACCGCGAGGCTGGTTGCGCCGCCCGAGGCGGTCAGCGTGGCCGTCAGGCTGACCGTGGTCGACGGGCAGTAGAACGAGGGGTTCTGGCTGCAGGTCGGCAGCGTCGCGCTGTCGCTGGTGTCGAAGAAGTACGCGTTCGAGCCGCTGTCGATGAACGCCGACGAGATGGCGCGGCCCTGGAACGTGCCGGTCAGGTTGCCGGCCGTGGTGGTCGCGAGCTTGGTGACGCCGCTCGGCAAGCTGCCCACGCCGAGCGTCAGCGTGCCGGTGGCCGTGCCGTTGCTCGGTGCGTTGAGCTGGACGATCACGCCGTCGTTGTTGCTCGGAAAGCGCGACACCGGGTTCGCCACCTGGTTGGCCAGCGCGACCGTGGTGCGCGTGCAGGTGCCGTTCGACGGGCACGAGTAATAGTTGCTGTTCGCCGTCGAGCTCACGCAGCCCGAGCCGCAATCGAGCGGCGCCGGCCCGACGCCGAGGATGCCGTTCGCGCCGAGCGCGCTGACCGTGTTGGCCGAGGTGCCGCCGTTCGAGCAGGAGGTCGGCACGTTCGAGGTGCCGAGGTCGCCGATGATCTGCAGCGGCACCGAGCTGGCGGTGAGGCCGGCCAGCTTGATGTCGGCGCTGCGCACCGTGCCCCAGGTGTAGCTGGACACGAACTGGCCGCATTCGGTCAGCGCGCCGCCGTTCGAGGCGGTGGCCGTCGGCAGGCTGCCGAGCACGCTGGCGGCGGCCGAGCTGACGAGCCGCAGGCCGTACGAGGCGGTGTCGAGCAGCACGTTGCCGATCACCTGGCAGGTCGAGGAGCCCGGCGCGCAGACGGTGACCGACACGGTCGGCATGTTCACCACGTTGGCCACGCCCGCGTTGACGACGATCGGCACCGTATTGCCGGTGCCCACCGCGCTGCCGTTGCCCGCTTGGCCGTTGGCGCTGCTGCCCGAGGAACCGGCGTTGCTGCTGCTGTCATTGTCGCCACCGCCGCCGCAGGCGACGAGCGCGACCGTCAACGCAACCAGGCCCAGTGCGGCGAGTGCGCGGAAAGGATTCGATGGAATTCGCAAGGTCGGACTCCCGATGGTCACTGGATGTCGGCGCCGGACATGCCGGCGGGCAGAGCCTGGGGCAACCAGGCCGAGCCGGTGAAGGCGCCCATGTGGCCGCCCGAACGCACCACGAGCGAACCGGAATCGATCGCGACCGGCGCACGCAGGCCGTGGGCCGCGTGCGAGGCTTCGACGCCGCTGGTGTAGCTGGAGAAATAATCGCCGAAGATCGTGGCGAAATCGGGCTTGGTCGGACCTTGCCAAGCGACCCCGAATACGGCGCCGTTGGTGCCCACGTATTCGCGGATCACGGTGCCGGAACCGAGCGTGGTTTCGCGCACCGTGTAGGCGGCGGATTGCGTCGTGCCGGTGCCCGCGACGGTGCTCGCCGCCAGCTTCGAGCTGGCTGCCGCCGACGGCGACAATGTGCGCACCACGGCCCCGGTATCGTCGGCCGGCGGCGCCGACGGCGCCCCGCCCAGCGCGGCGAACGCGCCGGTGGCGGTTCCCGCCGCCAGCGCGGCAGCGGCCCATTTCGCGGCCAGGCCGCGCATGCGTTTCGAATTCACCCTGTCACCCCTCGTTGGCAGGCACCGCAGCGCGCAGGACGCGCGCCGCCGACGCCGCAAGTGCTCTCAGCGCAAACCGCCGGGCTGTCTGGCGGCGGCCCGGTCGCTGTCGCTCGACAGTATGCCTGTGAGAGATGGCAAAAACCAACCGGGATCGCCCGGGCGTAAGCAGAAGTAACAATTCGCCGCACGCGGTGCCGGCCGGCCCGGCGTCAACGTGCGCGCGCCCGCCGCCGGCTTACCGGGGGCGGGCGCGCGGGCATCCCGAAACAGCGGCGAAGGCGGGCCGAACCCGCGTCGCTCAGAAGCCCAGGCTGGCCAGCAGGTCGTCGACCTGAGCCTGATCCTGAACCACGTCGGTGCGGCCTTCGGGTGAGATTTGCGGGCCGTTCATCAACGATTCGGGCGAGGCCTCGTCGGCCATCACCGCGGCCAGCGCGGCGGCGTTCGCGGCGAACTGCTCGCGCCGTTCGGGCGCGATGTTGTCCACCAGCACCGCGAGCAATTGCTGCTCGATCAGATAGACCATATCCATGATCTTCTTGATCACCTGGCCGGTCAGATCCTGGAAATCCTGCGCGAGCATGATTTCGAGCAATTGCGTGCGCGTGGCGGAGGTCGCCTCGGGCAGCGTGCCGAGGAACGCGCGCGTGTCGTCCATCAACTCGCGCACTTCGGTCCGCTCGATCGGCGCGCGATACCAGGTCTCCCAGCGGGCGTCGAGCGCCTCGGCCTCGGATTGCAGCCGCTCCTGCACCGGCTTGGCGATCTCGATCGCGGTCAGCACGCGCTCGGCGGCCTGCTCGGTCATGTTGGCGACGTAACGCAGCCGATCACGCGCATCGGGCACGGCTTGCGCGGCCTGCTCGACATGCTTGTCGAGGCCCAGTTCGCGCATCGAATCGCGCAGCGTGCGCGTCAGTTGGCCGATCCGCGCCAGGATCCGGTCGCTCGTGAAATCCGCGCCGTCCGCCGAATCGTCGTCGGGGAAATCGGCGCCGGCCTTCGCTGCATGAATCGGCTCGTCCATCTCAGCTCCCGGCCTTCGCCATTTTTTCGAGAATCTTGTTCAGCTTCTCGTCGAGCGTGGCGGCCGTGAACGGCTTCACGACATAACCGCTCGCGCCGGCCTGGGCCGCCGCGATGATGTTTTCCTTCTTCGACTCGGCCGTCACCATCAGCACCGGCAGATGCGTGAGCGCGGCGTCGGCGCGGATCGCCTTCAGCATCGCCAGGCCGTCGAGATTCGGCATGTTCCAGTCGGAAATCACGAAATCGAAGCCGCCGCTCTTCAGGCGCGCCAGCCCGGCCGCGCCGTCTTCGGCTTCATCGACGTTCGAATAGCCGAGTTCCTTGAGCAGGTTGCGAACGATCCGACGCATCGTCGGAAAATCGTCCACCACCAGAATCTTCATGTTCTTGTCCATCACAGTTCCTCTGCAAAATTCCGTATTCTCGCCGCAACGTCAGACACGTTGCGTACGCTCACCCATTGCGGACAGCACGCGGCGGCTCATTTCCGAGAGCGGCACCACCTCGTCGGCCCCACCCAGCGCGATCGCCTCGCGCGGCATGCCGAACACCACGCAGCTCGCCTCGTCCTGCGCGAAGGTGCGCGCGCCCGCGCGTTTCATTTCCAGCAGACCGGCCGCGCCATCGCGGCCCATGCCGGTCAGGATCACGCCGATCGCATTCTTGCCGGCGTGCGTCGCCGCCGAGCGGAACAGCACGTCGACCGACGGACGATGCCGGTTGACCGGCGGCTCGTCCGACAGGTGTGCAATATAGTTCGCCCCACTACGTGCGAGCAACAAGTGTGCGTGGCCCGGCGCGATATACGCGTGGCCCGGCAGCACCCGCTCGCCATGCTCGGCTTCCTTGACGGCGATCCGGCACAGCGTGTTCAGGCGCTGCGCGAACGACTTCGTGAAGCCGGGCGGCATGTGTTGCGCGATCAGCACCGCCGGCGCATCGGGCGGCAGCGGCACCAGCAGCTCGCGAATCGCCTCGGTGCCGCCGGTGGACGCGCCGACGATCAGCAGCTTTTCCGTACTGACCAGCGGGTTGTTCATCAACGGCGCGTTCGCCTGCCCCGCCGCAGCCGCCGGTCGGGCCGGCGCCGCCTGGCGCACACGGGCGCGCGCCGCGGCGCGGATCTTGTCCGCCAGCTTCTCCGCGTAATCGAGCATGCCGTCGCGAATCCCGACGCGCGGCTTGGTGACGAAATCCACCGCGCCCAGTTCGAGTGCACGCAGCGTGATTTCGGAGCCGCGTTCGGTCAGCGACGATACCATCACCACCGGCATCGGACGAAGCCGCATCAGGCGCTCGAGGAAATCGAGGCCGTCCATGCGCGGCATTTCGACGTCGAGCGTCAGCACGTCGGGGTTGTGTTGCTTGATCAGATCGCGCGCGACGAGCGGATCCGGCGCCGTGGCACAGACCGACATGTCGGGCTGGCTGTTGATGATTTCGGTCATCAGGCTGCGGATCAGCGCCGAATCGTCGACGCACAATACCTTGATTTTCTGCACGGTGCTCAGGCCTCCTGCTTTTTTGTTCCGCTCGGGGCGGTCGAGCCGAACAGCTCGATGCGCGGCTTCGGCGATGCCGGCGCGGCGAACAGCTCGACGTGGGCGCGTGCCCGCTGCGCGCGGGCGGCGCGGGCGTCGGCGGCGGAGCGCGCGAGCGCGGCTTCGCGCTCCGCGACGCCCGGCACCGCCAGCCGCAATTTCTTGACCATCGCCTGCCCGGTGCGCGGCATGAACGCGACCTTGCGTGGATGCACGCCCTGCAAATCCTCGGCGACGATGCGGATCTTCTCGAGCGCCAGGTAGCGACGCACGAAATCGGCGTTGCGATCGCCGATATTGATGGTGGTCATGCCGGCCAGCACGGCCGCGCCGCCGAACACCTTCGCCTCGAAGCGCTCGCGCCTGCCGCCCGCCTTGATCAGTTCGTTGATCAGCACTTCCATCGCGTAGGCGCCGTAGCGCATCGAATCGGACGCCGTCGCGCGTGCGTCGGCGCCGTCGTCGGGCAGCATGAAATGGTTCATCCCGCCCAACCCCATGAACGGATCGTGCAGGCAGGCGGCCACGCACGAGCCGAGCACGGTCACCAGCACCATGTCGTCGCGCGTCGTGAAGAACTCGTTCGGCAACAGCTTCACGCCGGGCTTGCCGAAATGCGTGTCCTGATAGTGATTGGTGGCGATCGGCAGGCCGCTCATGCGTCCTCCCCGGCCAGGCTCGGCACGCCGGCCCCGGCCGACGCGCCGGCCGCCTTGGGCCGCGCGCGCGGCGCGGCGCCCGGCGACGCATCGCGGGTGCGCTCGTACACAGTCTGGCCGCGCAGCCGGAACGCCTGCGTCACGTACGAGAAGTTCTCCGAATGGCCGGCGAACAGCAGGCCGCCCGGCTTCAGCAGCGGCTCGAAGCGGGTCAGCACCTGCCCCTGCGTCGGCTTGTCGAAGTAGATCATCACGTTGCGGCAGAAGATCGCGTCGAACGTCTGGCCGATGCCGTAATCGGCGTCGGTCAGGTTCAGCGGCTCGAAGCGGATCATCTGCTTCAGCTCGGGCCGCACCTTCACGCGCCCCGCCTGCGGGCCGGTGCCCTTCAGGAAGAAGCGCCGCAGCCGTTCCTGCGACAGGTGCTTGACCTGGTCGAACGTGTAGATGCCCGCGCGCGCCTTTTCGAGCACCTGGGTATCCAGATCGGTTGCCAGGATCGTGGCCGAGCGCGAGGCCGACGGGCCGAGCGCTTCGAGCAGCGTGATCGCCAGCGAATACGGCTCCTCGCCGGTCGAGGCGGCCGAGCACCAGACAGTGACGGGCGACTGCCGCGTCTTGGCGAACTCGGCCAGGATCGGGAAGTGATGCGCCTCGCGGAAGAACGCGGTCAGGTTGGTGGTCAGCGAATTGGTGAACGCTTCCCACTCGGCCGGATCGTTGTTGCGTTCGAGCTGGTCGAGGTAATCGCGAAAACTGTCGAGGCCGAGCGCGCGCAAGCGGCGCGCCAGGCGGCTGTAGGCCATGTCGCGCTTGTGCTCGGACAGCGAAATGCCGGCCCGGCGATGGATCAGCGCGCGAATCCGCGCGAAATCCTCGCTGGTGAAGGCGAAATCGCGGCCGGCCTCCGACACGCGCGGCGGCAGCGCGGCAGGCAGATCGAGACGGGACGCAGGGCGGGCGTTCATGGCTGGGCCGGGATCAGAAGGTTTCCCAATCGTCGTCGGAACCGGCTGCCACGGCGGCCGGCTTCGACTCGCCCGACAACGCCGGGCGCTTCAGCGCGCCGCCGTTCTCGGTTGCGGCCGCTTTCGCGACGCGCGGTGCATAACCCGCCTTGGCGGCGGCCGGCGCGGCCGAGGCGCTGCCGGCGCGCGGCGTGGCCACGGCGGCAGCCGGACGGCGCGGCGGCTTGGCAGCCGAC
Organism: Burkholderia sp. 22PA0099; assembly: GCF_047497165.1. Classification (NCBI taxonomy): domain Bacteria; kingdom Pseudomonadati; phylum Pseudomonadota; class Betaproteobacteria; order Burkholderiales; family Burkholderiaceae; genus Burkholderia; species Burkholderia sp. 22PA0099. The sequence continues at coordinate 74,186 of NZ_CP163165.1, forward strand.
GACGCCGGTGCCGATGCCGCGCTGGCGTGTTCCTTGGCCGGTTCGGCCGCAGGCGACGGCAACGCGGCCGGCTTGGCGGCCGGCTTGGCCGCCGGCTTCGGCGCGGGCAGCGCCGCCGCTTGCGGACGGCGCGCCGGTTCGGCCACGGCCAGCGTCAGTGCCGCGACGCCGCCCTCCACGCGCCAGCCCGACACGACCGCCTTCAACTGGCGGGTCTGATCTTCAAGCGAAGCGGCAGCCGCGGCGGCCTGCTCGACCAGCGCGGCATTCTGCTGCGTGACGGCGTCCATCTGGCCGACCGCGCGGTTGATCTGCTCGATGCCGGTCGATTGCTCGTGCGACGCGGCGCTGATCTCGCCGATGATGTCGGTCACGCGGCGCACCGCCTGCACGATCTCGGCCATCGTCGCGCCCGCGCGCTCGACCAGCTCCGAGCCGTTGCGCACGTTGTCGGCCGAATCGCCGATCAACTGCTTGATTTCGCGCGCGGCCGTGGCGCTGCGCTGCGCGAGCGAGCGCACTTCGCCGGCCACCACCGCGAAGCCGCGGCCCTGCTCGCCGGCCCGCGCCGCTTCCACCGCCGCGTTCAGCGCCAGGATGTTGGTCTGGAACGCGATGCCTTCGATGGTGCCGATGATGTCGACCACCTTGTTCGAGCTGACCGAGATCGCCTGCATGGTGGACACCACCTCGCTGACCACCTCGCCGCCGCGCGTCGCGATGTCCGACGCGTTGACGGCCAACTGGCTCGCCTGGCGCGCGTTCTCGGCGTTCTGGCGCACGGTGCCCGTCAGTTGCTCCATGCTCGAGGCGGTTTCCTGCAACGACGCGGCCTGCTGCTCGGTGCGCTGCGACAGATCGACGTTGCCGCTGGCGATCTCGTGCGCGCCGACATCGATCGACTCGGTGCCGCGATGCACGGATTTCACCATCGACGTCATCGCTTCCTGCATGTGGCCGATGCCGCCGAACAGACGCCCGATCTCGTTGCTGCCCTGACGCTGCACGCGCTCGGACAGATCGCCCGCGGCGATCTTCTCGAACTTGCCGATGGCTTCTTCGAGCGGGCCGACGATCAGGCCGCGCAGCATGAAGCGCACCAGCACGATCAGCAGCACCGACAGGCCGATGCCCACCGCGATGCAGGTCAGCATCAGCGAGATCTGCGCTTCGGTGCGATCGTGATGCGCGGCGACGCGCTTGTCGAGCGCGGCCACCACGGCCGTGGCCGCGTTGTCGTAGGCCACGAACATCGGGCTGATCTGCGTATCCGCGATCGCGTGGTAGGCGGCCATGTCGCCGCCCTTGACCGCGGCGATCTCGGCGTCGAGCGCCGTCTTGAGCGTATCGCGGCGCGCCGACACTTCATCGAGCTGCGCGCTGTCGACGCCGGTTTTCGGCAGCGCCTGGAACGACTGCCAGCTCTGCACGGCCAGATCGTAGAGCTGCTGGGTGCGGGCGATGGCGCTTTGCGCGTCTTCGGTCTTGCCCGATTCGGTCAGCGAGCGTACCCGGTCGAGCGAGACGCGCGTGCGCAGCAGATACGACGAGCCGTTGGTCAGCGCCCGGATGGCGGGGATATCGCCACCGACGATTTCGTCGAGCGCGCTGCCCGTCTGGTTCAGCGCCACGAGGCCCAGGCCGCCGACCACGGCGGTAAGCAATACGAACGACAATCCGATCGCGGTTAGCGTCGTGCGGATCGACCAGTTGTGCAACATCGTGACTCTCCCCGTGAGAAGTCGGGTTGGCGATTACACGCCGAATTGGTCGATGAGGGCCATTTCGCGGCTGGTCATCAACTTTTCGATATCCATCAGGATCAGCATCCGGCCGTCCACGCTGCCGAGGCCCGTCAGGTACTCGGTGGTCAGCGTCGCGCCGAATTCCGGCGCCGGCATGATCTGGTCGGAGGTCAGCGTCAGCACGTCGGACACGCCGTCCACCACCATCCCGACCACGCGATGCGCGACGTTCAGGATGATCACCACCGTCTGATGGTCGTAGTCGATGCGGCCGAGATGGAACTTGATGCGCATGTCGACGATCGGCACGATGATGCCGCGCAGGTTGATCACGCCCTTGATGAACTCGGGCGCGTTCGCGATGCGCGTGACGCTGTCGTAGCCGCGAATTTCCTGAACCTTCAGGATGTCGATGCCGTATTCCTCGTCGCCGAGCGTGAATACCAGGAATTCCTGGCCGGCTGCGTCGGCATGCGCGGCGTCGCGCCGGTTGGCGCCCGCGAGCGCGGCCGCCTGTTGGATCGATTGGACTTCGGACACGTTGTCCTCCAGTGCGGGCAAGCCGCGTAGCGGTTAGAAAGTCGCGAGCGCCCCCGCGCCATGCGCGGCGCGGGCATCGCGGTTGAGGGCGGCCACGTCCACGATCAGGGCGACGCTGCCGTCGCCGAGGATCGTTGCGGCCGAAATGCCATGAACCTTGCGGTAATTCGTTTCGAGGTTCTTCACGACCACCTGCTGCTGGCCCACCAGTTCGTCGATCAGCATCGCGAAGCGGCGGCCCTCGGTTTCCATGATCGTGACGATGCCCTGGGTCGGATCGGTACGCGCATCCTCCACCGAGAACACCTCGTGCAGCGCGACCAGCGGCAGGTATTCGCCGCGCACGCGCACCACGCGTTCGCCGTTGCCGACCGTGTAGATGTCGGCGGCGGCCGGTTGCAGCGACTCCATCACGAAGTTCAGCGGCAGGATGAAGATCTCGTTGCCGACCTTCACCGACATGCCGTCGAGGATCGCCAGCGTCAGCGGCAGCACGATCCGGGTGGTGGTGCCGCGGCCCGCGAACGACTGAATCTCGACGTGGCCGCCCATCGACTGGATGTTGCGCTTGACCACGTCCATGCCGACGCCGCGGCCCGACACGTCGGTGATCGTCTCGGCGGTCGAGAAGCCCGGCGCGAAGATCAGGTTCCAGACTTCGTCGTCGCTGATGTTGTCCGCCACCGGAATGCCCTGCTGGGCCGCCTTGGCGAGAATCCGTTCGCGGTTCAGGCCGGCGCCGTCGTCGCTGACCTCGATCACGATGTTGCCGCCGTGATGCGCGGCCGACAGCACCAGTTGGCCGACCGCATCCTTGCCCGACGCCCGGCGCTTCTCGACCGTTTCGATGCCGTGGTCGAGGCTGTTGCGCACCAGGTGGGTCAGCGGATCGATGATCCGTTCGATCAGGCTCTTGTCGAGTTCGGTGGCCTGACCGAACGTGACCAGTTCCACTTCCTTGCCGAGCTTGGTGGCCAGGTCGCGCACCAGGCGCGGGAAGCGGCTGAACACGTAATCCATCGGCATCATGCGGATCGACATCACCGCTTCCTGCAGGTCGCGCGCGTTGCGTTCGAGCTGCGCCATGCCGTTGTAGAGGCGGTCGTGCAGGGCCGGATCGAACGCGCTGGTGGTTTCGGCCAGCATCGCCTGCGTGATCACGAGCTCGCCGACCAGGTTGATCAGCTGGTCGACCTTTTCGACGCCGACGCGAATCGAGCTGCCTTCGGCGTTCGCCGGCGCATGCGAGCGGGCGCGGCGGTCCTCGCCGTGCGCGGCCTTGGCGTCGCCGTCGGCCGGGGCGGCGGCCGGTGCGGCTGCGGCCGGCGCGGGGGCGACCGGCGCCGGCGCAGCGGCAACGGGTGCAGTGGCCGGAGCCGGTGCGGGCGCGGCGGCCGGCGCGGCAGCCACCGGTGCGGCGGGCGCGGGCGCCGGAGCCGCTTCGAGCGTGGCCGGCGCACTCGCGGCGCCGTCGCCCGGCGCGGTGCCGTGGCCGATCGAGATCTGGCTGTCGTCGATCACGAAGCACAGCACGGCGACGATGTCGTCGGACGGCACGTCGCTGTCCAGCCAGAGCGTGACGTCCTCGCCCGCTTCGCTGCGGCCGACGATGCGGCCCAGGTTGCCGAGTTCCTCGACCAGCAGGTCGCGATCCTTGGCGCCGACGCCGCGCAGCGTGATGCGCAGATGCGGGCCGCTCTCGCCGGCGGCGGCCGGGGCGCTGCCCGGATGGGCCGCTTCCACCGCCTGCGCGATGACGTGATCGGGCGCGCCGTTGCCGGCCGTCGCGCTGAATTCGGCGGCGGCCGCCGCGAACGCGAGTTCGAGATCGGCTTCGGATTCGTCTTCCTCGGCAGCCGGTGCGGCGGCGGCCGGTGCCGCCTTGGGAGCCGCAGCAGCCGGAGCCGCAGCTTGACCGAGCGCTTCCCGCTGCAGCGTTTCGAGCTTGGCGCAGATCGCCGCGGCGGCCGCCGCATCGGGCTCGGCGCTCGCGCGATAGTCGGCCAGCTGATCCGACAGCACGTCCTTGGTTTCGAGGAACGCGTCGATCATCGGCATCGTCAGCGTGATCTCGTGATTACGCGCGCGGTCGAGCAGCGATTCGAGGATGTGGGTGGTGTCGGTCAGCGCCGCGAAACCGAAGGTGGCCGCGCCCCCCTTGATCGAATGCGCGGCGCGGAAGATCGCGGCCAGATCCTCGGGGTCCGGCGAGCCTGCGTCGAGACCGAGCAGCAACTGCTCCATCTGCGCGAGCAGCTCGTCGGCCTCGTCGAAAAACGTCTGATAGAACTGGGTGATATCGAGAGTCATGCCGGATCCACGTCGGTGTCGTCGGTTGGCGTCTTATGGGGTTCGGTCGCGGTGCGCTCGCGCGACTACGGGTGGCTCGGCGCCGCCAACGCGGCCACCAGGTCCAGCAGGGTGTCGGGGTCCAACGGCTTTTCGATCCAGCCGGTCGCCCCCGCCTCGCGCACCGACGACTTGAATTCGTCGCTGCTTTCGGTCGTCAGCACCAGGATCGGCGTGTCCGCGTAGGTGCCGCGCGCGCGCAGCGTGCGAATCACGTCGAGGCCGTTCTTGCCCGGCATGTGGTGATCGGTCACGACCAGGTCGAAGGCGATCGCCGCCGCGAGTTCGAGCGCGATCTCGCCGTCGGCGGCCACGTGCACGTCGTAGCCCGCGTCGGCGAGCGTCGCCTGGAGCAGCGCGCGCATGGTCGCGGAGTCGTCGATGGCGAGAATGGAGCGGATCATGTCGTTCGGTTCCGGTTCACATTAGTGGGCGCTGCCGGTCGCCGGGGCCAGCGGCGCGATCGGCGCCGCCGGGGCGACCGCCGGCTTGCCGGCCACCGGCGCCACGGCCGTGCCCGGCGCCGCCGTGGCCGGCTTGCCGGCACCGCCCGCGATCTGCTGGGCCAGCGCCTGCGAGCCCGCGGCGTCGTTCGACAGCGTGGTGGCGGTCGAGTCGTCGCGCATCAGCGCCATTTCCGACTTGTGGTTCAGCACCAGGATGCTGATCCGGCGGTTTTCCGGATCGAGCGGATCAGCCTTGTTGAGGTTCTGCGTGGAGGCCAGGCCGGTCACGCGCAGCACTTTCGCCTCGTCCATCCCGCCCGACACCAGTTCGCGGCGCGACGCGTTCGCGCGGTCGGCCGACAGTTCCCAGTTGCTGTAGCCCTTCTCGCCGCCCGAGTACGGAATGGCGTCGGTGTGGCCCTGCATCACGATGCGGTTCGGCACGTCGTTCAGCGTCTTGCCGATCTCGCGCAGGATGTCGCGCATGTACGGTTCGACCGCGTCGCTCGACAGCGCGAACATCGGCCGCTTCTGGGTATCGACGATCTCGATGCGCAAGCCCGTCATGGTCGAATCGATGCGGATCTGCTGCTTGAACTGACGCAGCACGGGGTTGGCCTCGATCGCGGCCATCAGCTTGATCTGCAGGTCGTGCAGGCGCACCTGTTCGAGACGGTCCTGCGCGCCGGCGGTCTGTTCGGTGTTGTGCTCGTCCTCGCGGCCGCTCTGCGCGAGCCGGTTGGCCAGCGCCGAGGTGCCGTCGGTACGGCGCGTGGTGCCCGAGTCGCTGCGCGTGATGTCCGCGCCGCCGCCGTTGACGATGCTCGAATCCTGCGAGCTGCGATCGCCGGAGCCGAAAATCGCGGCCTTCAGCGGGGTATTGAAATAGTCGGCGATGCCCTTGAGCTGCACCGGCGTGGCCGCCGACAGCAGCCACATCAGCAGGAAGAACGCCATCATCGCGGTCATGAAGTCCGCATAGGCGAGCTTCCAGGCGCCACCGTGGTGGCCCTTCTTCGCCGGCGCGACCCGCTTGACGACGATCGCTCGATCCTTGCCCTTGCTCATCGCCCGGCCGCTCCGCTTACTTCGCCTTCACACGGCGCACGTGCTCTTCCAGCTCGGCGAACGACGGGCGTTCGGTCGAGAAGAGCACCTTGCGGCCAAATTCCACGGCGATCGCCGGCGCATAGCCGTTCAGGCTCGCGAGGATCGTCACCTTGATGCACTGGAACAGCTTGGTGGATTCGGCCGCGCGTTGCTCGGCCAGGCTCGCGAGCGGGCCGATCAGGCCGTACGACAGCAGAATCCCGAGGAACGTGCCGACCAGCGCCTGCGCGATCATCGCGCCGAGCACCGCGGGCGGCTTGTCGGCCGAGGCCATGGTGTGCACCACGCCCATCACGGCCGCCACGATCCCGAACGCCGGCATCGCGTCGCCGACGCGGTTCAGCGCATGCGCGGGGCCTTCCACTTCCACGTGGTGCGTCTCGATTTCCTCGTCCATCAGGCTTTCGATCTCGAACGCGTTCATGTTGCCGCCAACCATCAGGCGCAGGTAGTCGGTCAGGAACTCGACCATGTGCTTGTCGGCGAGGATCTTCGGGTATTGGGTGAAGATCGGGCTCTTCTCGGGGTCGTCGATGTCGGCCTCGAGCGTCAGCGTGCCTTCCTTGCGCGCCTTGGCGAGCAGCACGTAGAGCAGCCCCATCAATTCCATGTACAGCTCTTTGGTGTACTTCGAGCCCTTGAACAGGCTCGGCAACGCGCGCAGCGTCGACTTGATCATCTTCACGCCGTTGCCGAGGATGAACGCGCCCACGCCGGCGCCCACGATCATCAGGATTTCGAGCGGCTGAACCAGGGCGCCCAGGTGGCCGCCCGCGAGCGCGTAGCCGCCGAACACGGACAACAACGTCACGAGAGTTCCCACGATAATCAGCACAGCCTGTCCCTCACGAGTGGCCGGCGGGAAGGCCGCCGTTAAGTGGTTTACGGCAGATGGGGCGAAAACTTTCACCGTCCCGGGCGGGGGCTAACCCGATATCGGCGCCGGCCGGCGAGCCGGCTGCCGGACGGCCGCGCGGCGGGCCGCCAGGCGCCCGTCGCCGGCCATCGCGATGCGGCGCCGGTCCTGTCATGGGGTCGTGTCGATCGATCGGCTCGCGCCGGGAATTTCGTGCCGAACCGGCCGTGCGGGCGCGCACCGGGCGGCTGCCCGGTCAGCCGCTCAGGCGGCGGCCGGCACCGGCAGCTCGGCCAGGCGTGTCTCCGCTTTCGCCGCGGCCTTGCGGGTCTTGCCGGCGCGCGACGGCGGCTGGCACAGGCCGCACACGAAGCCGTGCTGCGGATCGTGGGCATGGGCGACGAATTGACCGCCGCAGCGCGTGCAAGGCGTCATCTGGAGCATCCCCGAATCGAAGAAACGCACCAGCGTCCAGGCGCGCGTGAGGCTCAGCGCCGCTTCGTCGTCGGACAGCCCGACGTGTTCCAGGTAGAGCCGGTAGCTCTTGACGATCGACTGGATCGAATCGCAGCCGCCGTGAGCCTGCATGAAACGGTAGATGTTATAGAACAGCGACGAATGGATATTCGGCTGCCAGGTCATGAACCAGTCGGTCGAGAACGGCAGCATGCCCTTCGGCGGGGAGACGCCCTTCAGTTCCTTGTACAGCTTGATCAACCGGTCGCGAGACAGGTTGGTCTCGGCCTCGAGCAGTTGCAGTCGTGCACCCAGCTCGATCAGCTCGATCGCCAAGGTGATTTCCTTGACCTCGAGCACCACGCTCTTCGTCGCCATTGCTAGCCTCCGGATTTTCCGGGAATGAGTCGGCGCTCGCGCTCACCGGACGCGCGAACGCGTACCGGGCCACGGCTGCCAGTGTTCTGGGAAAAAAATTATCGGAGGCTTTCGACGGGCTGGCCGGCCATCAGGATGGCCGTGTGTGCCTGCGCGACGGCCGTGCTTCGGCCCTTGTCGGCAAGCGAGGACAGCAACGCATGATCGTCGAAACGGAAGCGGCAGAGCATCTGGTTCGATGCGGCCAGCTTGACCGTTTGTGCGAGTGTCAGGTTCGCGAGGACTTCCGCGAGATCTTCCGAGATACCCATGCGGAACATGCCCATAGCCTTGTCCTCACGCAGCAGACGCTGCGCCAGCAACAGGTACGACAGGTTCACTTCCTTGATCTCGGCGAGCATTTCACTGGTCGCGCTCATGATTCCCCCGTAAGAAATCTTGGCCATCTGCTTTGAAAACGTTTGCCTCGATCGCTCGCCCTCCATGGGTCGGCAACCGGCGTTTATATTCTTACGGCATTGTGGCCAATCGGATTTTGCGCCGGTATCAGCGAAGACGAATCTACAACGCAGGATTTCTCTGTAAACCGTGTAGGAATTTTTCCGACAGTGTCAGAGAATTACCGGAGATGAAAAAATCGCGTAAACCGTTGATCAGTAAGGGATATAGGGCGACCGATCAGAGTTTTTTTGGCAAATTATAGAACTATTTCTACGGCTGTAACAATCGGTAGGTAAGGGTAGGAAAGAACCTTCCGATCGCGGCGAGGTCCCCGTGGCGGCAACCCGGTAAACTCCCTATTTCAGCCTGTAACAAGGGTTAAGCGTTTGAAAATTCGCTCGATTCGCCGCGAGCCATCCCGATAATAGAGTCGAACGGTCGGCCGGCGGTCAAAAGATTTTCGTCAGCGCCGCCCCATCGTCTGCCGCCGGCGACGCCCTGCATGGGCGCGACCTTCCGGCAGGCCCGGCCACCCTACGCCCAGGAGAACCACTCATGCGCATCGCACAAGTTGCCCCGCTCTACGAAGCCGTCCCGCCGAAACTTTACGGCGGCACCGAACGTGTCGTGTCTTACCTCACGGAAGCGCTGGTCGAACTCGGCCACGACGTCACGCTGTTTGCAAGCGGCGATTCCGTCACGTCGGCGAAGCTCGAAGCGTCGTGGCCGCGCGCGTTGCGTCTCGACCCGTCGATCCGCGATTCGATGGCGCCGCACATGCGCCTGCTCGAGCAGATCGCTCGCGTCGCCCAGGATTTCGACGTGCTTCACCTGCACCTCGACTATCTGCCGTTCCCGCTGCTCTCGCGCCTCGACGTGCCTTACGTGACCACGCTGCACGGCCGTCTCGACCTGCCCGAGCTGCAGCCGGTGTTCAATGCGTTCCCGAATGCGCCGGTGGTGTCGATCTCGAACTCGCAGCGCGTGCCGCTGCCGCAAGCCGGCTGGGCCGGCACGGTCTATCACGGCCTGCCCGACACGCTGCTCACGCCGCACACCGACCGCAAGCCCGAATATCTGGCCTTCCTGGGCCGTATCTGCCCGGAAAAGCGCGTCGATACGGCCATCCGCATTGCGGCCAAGAGCGGCCTGCCGCTGAAGATCGCGGCCAAGGTCGACAAGGTCGACGAGGAATACTTCAAGACCGAGATCGAGCCGCTGCTGGCATCGGCCGATGTCGAATTCATCGGCGAGATCAACGAAGCGCAGAAGCCGGCGTTCCTGTCGGGCGCCAAGGCGCTGCTGTTCCCGATCGACTGGCCGGAGCCGTTCGGCCTGGTGATGATCGAATCGATGGCGTGCGGCACGCCGGTGATCGCGTTCAACCGCGGCTCGGTGCCGGAAGTGATCGAAGACGGCCTGACCGGCTTCATCGTCGAGGATGAACACAGCGCGGTGGGCGCACTGCAGAAAATCGATACGCTCTCGCGCACCGCGATTCGCGAACGTTTCGAAACCCGCTTCAGCTCGAAGACAATGGCGCGCCAATACGTGGAGATTTACGAAAAGCTGGGCGCCACCGCAAGTCAACCGCATTTGACGCGACTGGCCGCAAGCTGATCGGCATTCGGGCCAAGCGGCCCGAAATTCGAATCAAAAAAAGAAAGCCGCATCGACGATGCGGCTTTTTTATTTCCGGTAACACAACGCGGCGGCTTACTCGACGAGAAAGCGCTCGCGATTTTTACCGACGATCCAATTCGGCGGCTTGCCCCGGCCGCTCCAACTGGCACCCGACTTCGGATCCCGATACTTGGGCGGCAGCGGCGCCTTTTTCGGCGGACGGCCGCGCCGGGCTTTCTCGGCAAAACCGAGATCCTGCGCGGTCAGGCCATATTCGGCGATCTTGCGTTGCACATCGGCTATCACGGCCTCCACTTCCTGACGGCGAACGTCATCGGCTTGCGCTTGAAGGTCAGCGATCTGCGCCTTGAGTTTTGCGTATTGAGACATGTTTACTCCCTATTCACGATTCGCCAGGCCATCGGAGCCTAATCACTATTCCCGCTTTTCGCAATCGGCACTGCACCGGAATTCAATCAAAACGAATGCTTACGAAAAGAATTTATAGCGGACCCACTCTATTTGGACACCGAGTTAATTCTAAAGAAATTCGTACCGGATCCATCTTGGATTTAACAATCCTTGACGCTTCGACACGCTCTGGCTTTCCCCATAATCCTTAACGAAACAGGATGCGTCAATTGCATCGCGTTACGTCCCATCACGGTGACAAAATTAACGCCCTTTTTGACTCGAATCGTGACGAAAAGGTGTCGGAAAGTTAACGTGCGAGAGGTGTTGTGCAATCGCGCCAAGCCACGCCGGCAAAAGGCTGGCGGCTAGCCGAATGGTGCATGCACGGCAATGGAGAAACGCCCGGCACCGGCACTGCCGAATCAGAAACGCCATTCGGTCTATTTTCTCGAACCGGTACTCCGGCGCATTGTTTTATCAGCGAGCGCGATGGCCCCCGAGTGTGAATGGCCGGCCGACGGGTTCCGGGCCGGCGCCCCCTCAGCGCGCGATGCCGGCCCCGGCGTCGAGTTCGAACAGGCTGCGCAGATGCCGGGCCACCCCGGCTTCGGCGTTGCTGCCGATGCGCGGCACCTCGGGCAGGCGCAGCATCAGGTCCGGATTGGCATTGTTCATCATGAACGGGAAGCCGGCCGTTTCCAGCAGGTCGATATCGTTCATGTTGTCGCCGAACGCCACGCAGTGCGCGCGATCGAGGCCAAGCCGCTCCAGCACGACACGCAGCGCGCGGCCCTTCGAGACGCCGGCCGTCATCACTTCCAGGCAATCGGGCAGCGAATAGGTGACGTACAACGCTTCGCCGAAGCGGTTCTTCAGATTGGCGGCCACTGCCGCCAGATCCTGCGGCTCGCCGATATAGAGCACCTTGGCGACATCGGTGCCGTCGTGCGCCAGCAGATCGGTGACACGGTAGACGAAGCCCGAATCCTGATGGAACTCGAGCAGATCCGGCGCTTCGCGGTCGATCAGCCAGCTTTTGTCGGTGAACAGGTTCACGATCACGCGGCCATGCTGGCCGACCACTTCGGGACGCACCAGCTCACGCACCATTTCCGGCGCGATGTCGCGCGCGTGGAGCGGCGTGTCGTCGGGTGCGTGCACGCGCGCACCGTTCGACGTGATCAGGTACGGCCGGATGCCGAGCACGTCGCGAATGCCGGCCACGTCGGCATGATGGCGCCCCGTCGCGATGATGAACGGCACGCCGTCGGACGCCAGCCGCTGGACCGTCTCGACCGTGTACGGATCGAGCTGGTGGTCGCGGTTGAGCAGCGTGCCGTCGAGATCGGTGCAGATGACTTTGTACATGGCGGGGGTGGGCTGGGCGCGGAAAGCTGGCATTTTACGCTGCCGCGCCCACACGTCGCGCTGCAGCAGCGCCGCCGCAGCCTGCCTGCCGGGCCGGTCATCGCCCACCTCAGCGCCCCCCGGCGCGGCGCGCGGCTTCGCGTTGCGCCAGTTGCAACGCGCCGTGCGCGGAATCGGCCAGCGGCGCGCGCAACCGGGCCCGGTGCGCAGCCGGCACGGCCGCTTCGAGTTGACCGGCCAGCCCGCCGCACAGCGCAACCGGCAAAGATTGATCAGGATCAAGCGCATCAATCATGCGGCCGATCGCCTCGCCCGCCTCGGCAATCAGGCGTTCGGCAAGCGGATGCGCGCGGTGCGCGAATACGGCCGGCGCGAGCGTGGCGTAGGCCGTCTGGTTGGCGGCGCAGGACCAGACCACCAGGCTGTCGCGGTCGGTCGCGCCAGTGAGGCCGATCAGCGCCTCGGCCAACGCATCGCGCGGCGCGCGACCGTCGAGCGCCTGCTGCGCCTGCGCGAGCGCACGCAGCCCGAACCAGGCGCCGCTGGCTTCGTCGCCCGACGGGAAACCGTAGCCGCCCGCGATTCGGCACGCGCCCTGCGCATCGATCGCGGCCGCCACGCTGCCGGTACCGAGCGCGACGATCACGCCCGCCGCCCCGCCGTGCGCGCCAAGCACGGTGGTGTAGGCATCGTTCTCCACCGCCAGCGCCGGTACCGGCGCGCTGGCCAGGAAAGCCGCGAGCCATGCCGCGTGATTGCTGCCGGCCAGGCCGCAGCCCATCGTGCAGCGCGCCCAGTCCAGCGACAGGCCGGCCTGCTCGAACGCCTGCGCGCAGGCCGCCTCGATCGAGCGCCATGCCCCCTCGATGCCGAGCGCCAGCCCCGACGGGCCGCCGCTGCCGCGCGCGAGTTCGCGCCCGCGGGCATCGGCCAGCACCGCGCGCGTGCCGGTGCCGCCGCCATCGATGCCGATCAGGTAAGTGGGCTCTGTCATGGTGAAACACTCCGGAATTGCCGATCAGTCGAGCCGAGAGCTTAACCGCATCGGCGCGCCCCGCCCATTGGCCGGATGGCCGGCTTGCGCGGCACGGGCATTGCGCTATGCTGGGCGCCTTCCGTGCCGGCATGGGCGCCGGCACCCACCCGAGGCGCGAGGAATCGATGAGTGAACGCTGCAACTGGGTCCGCACGGATGCCGATGCGCTTTATCACGACACCGAATGGGGCCGTCCGGCCCACGACGAACGCTACCTGTTCGAGATGTTGATCCTGGAAGGCGCACAGGCGGGGCTGTCGTGGTCGACGATCCTCAACAAGCGTGAAGGCTACCGCGCCGCGTTCGCGAATTTCGACGCCGACGCCGTGGCGCGCTTCACGCCCGCGCAGGTCGACACCTTGATGCAGAACCCCGGCATCGTGCGCCACCGCGCCAAGATCGAATCGACGATCGGCAATGCGCGCGCCGTGCAGCGCATTCGCGCCGAACACGGCTCGCTCGATGCCTTTCTGTGGTCCTTTGTCGGCGGCGTGCCGATCCAGAACGGCTGGCAGTCGTACCGCGACGCGCCGGCCTCCACCGCCCTGTCGGACGCCATGAGCAAGGCGCTCAAGGGCTATGGCCTCAAGTTCGTCGGCTCGACGATCTGCTATGCGCTGATGCAGGCCACCGGGATGGTCAACGATCACGAATTCGACTGCCCGTGCCGCGACGCCTGCGCGGCGCTGGGCCAGCCCGACGCCGAGGTGGCGGAGAAAACCACGATCAAGGCAGTGAAACAACCGGGTGCAGCAAAGCCGACCGCCGCCAAGCGGGCCGGAAAAACCGGCGTGGCCTGAACGCAACACCGCCGTAAGCGAGAAAGCGCCGCCCCAAAGCAAAACGACGGTGCCCCTCTTTCGAGGGACACCGCCGCTTCAATGCGAACCGGGGAAGCCTTAGTGGAGCTTCTTCGGCAGCATTTGGCTGCGCAGGCGCTTGTGCAGGCGCTTCACAGCTGCCGCCTTCTTGCGCTTGCGCACGGCGGTCGGCTTTTCGTAGGACTGGCGCTCGCGCAGCTCAGCGATCAGGCCGTTCTTTTCGATCGCGCGGCGGAAGCGGCGGATCGCTACTTCGAACGGCTCGTTTTCTTTCAGAAGAATCGTCGTCATGTCGTTCCTAAATTGCTTGATACGGTCAAAAACGTAGCGGCCAAGCGCCACGCACCGGCCTTCCGGGCGTTCCCACAACAGGCGAAACGAGCGGGTTTTGTGGCCTGGGAGGCCGGAAAAGAGAGGCGGAATGCGCCGCGAAACGCTCGGCAAGCTGCAACCGGCGCCGCGTTTGACTGCCAGCTTTGACATGCCGAAACGGCAAGGGCTTGACAGAAATCTCAATTCAGCCCGCCATGCTAGCAGGTAAACATTCGTAGAGCCAGCGGTTTACCACGCCTGCCAGACAAATTTCGAGCACACGACGGCTCAAGAGAATCGCGAGAAAACCGTTAACAATCAGGGACGGGGCTGCAACACCCCCGCTCGGCATCCCGCAACGCAGCACCACTGCGGGATTCGAGCGAAACATCCCCGGCAAGTGCGCCTCCGACAAAAAATCGGAAGAAATTGCAAGTGATCGCAATCTTCCCCCTCAAGTTTTTTTTGGGAGCGCCGAAATCCTGCTTTGAGGCGGCCAGCAAAGAACGAGTGCGTCCGCCGATGCCCACGTTGGCTTGTCAAAGGCTTATCGGCTTTTAGGAGATTTACCATGCTCGGAATTACAAGCAATATCAACTCGCTGGTCGCTCAGCAAAACCTGAACGGCTCGCAAAGCGCACTGTCGCAAGCCATCACGCGTCTGTCGTCGGGCAACCGCATCAACAGCGCAGCAGACGATGCAGCCGGTCTGGCAATCTCGACCCGCATGCAAACGGCCATCAACGGCCTGAACCAAGGCGTGTCGAACACGAACGACGCCGTCTCGCTGATCCAGAGCTCGTCGAGCGCCCTGTCGGCACTGACGACCAGCCTGCAACGTATCCGGACGCTGGCCAACCAGGCCGCAACGGGCACGCTGTCGACCAGCGACCAGGCTGCTGCCGAGCAAGAAGTTGCCGCGCAGATCTCGGAAGTGAATCGTATTGCTTCGCAAACGAACTTCAACGGCAAGAACCTGCTCGACGGTTCCGCCGGCATCACGACGTTCCAGGTCGGCGCGAACGTCGGCCAGACGGTCAGCCTGGACCTGAGCCAAAGCCTGTCGGCTGCCAAGATCGGCGGCGGTCTGGTGGCACAAGGTGAAACGGTCGGCACGATCTCGAACCTGCACCTCGACACCAACGGCGCGGCCACGACGGCAACCAACCCGGCGATCACGTCGGTCAACGTTCTGTCGGACGGCAAGGGCGGCTTCACGTTCACGGACCAGAACGGTCAAGCGCTGAGCACGACGGCAGTCGGCGCGATCTTCACGACGGGTACGGCAGCCGGCACGGGCACGGCCGTCACGAACCTGACGCTGTCGACGGGCGCCACGAGCGGCATGACGACGGCGCAAGCCAGCGCGGCCGCCAACATGATCACGCAGATCAACTCGGTCAACGCTCCGCCGACCGTGGCGAACATCAACATCAGCAACACCACGGGCGCCAACCAGGCCCTGGTCGCGATCGAAAACGCGCTGTCGACGGTGAACAACCTGCAGGCAACGCTGGGCGCGACGCAAAACCGTTTGACCGCCATCGCGCAAACGCAGCAACAAAACTCGACGAACCTGTCGTCGGCCCAGTCGCAAATCCAGAGCGCGGACTTCGCGCAGGAAACCGCGAACCTGAGCAAGGCACAAGTGCTGCAACAAGCTGGCATCTCGGTGCTGGCTCAAGCGAACTCGCTGCCGCAGCAAGTTCTGAAGCTCCTGCAGTAAGGCATCTGGCAGGTGCTTTGAAAACCGGGCCGCGCCCTCATGGGCGGCCCGTTCGCGCGGCGGTGCAGTCTTCCTCGTGGCTGCCGCGCGTTTTTTGCTTTTGAAGTCTTCCGTTTTCCCCCGGTTTCCCGCAGTATCCGCACGGTCAAACCGACTTGTCAGCGCCACGGAGCTCCGCGATGTCCACGATTTCGTCCACGTCATCCACGTCCAACAACGCGATCAGCAGCAGTTCCGCGTTGCAGCAAGCCGCACAGTCGATCATCAACGGCACGACGGGCAATGCCAACCTCGACGTCAATTCGCTCGTGACCGCGCTGGTCAACTCCAAGACCGCCGGCCAAACGGCGATCCTGTCGACCGCTGTCCTCACCGACAACAACAAGGCCGCTGCGTACACCAGCCTGCAGACTGCGCTGCAGAACCTGCAAAGCTCGCTTTCCACGCTGACCGACGGCTCGTTCGCGCAAACCTTCACCGCGACCACCACGGGCGGCACGGGCCTGACCGCGACCACCGCCTCCGGCGCCGTGGCCGCCTCCTATGGCGTGACCGTCAACCAGATCGCGCAATCGCAATCGCTGACCTCGCCGGCCTTCGATTCCACCGCCGCGCTCGGCACCGGCTCGATGACGCTGACGGTCAACGGCAAATCGTCGACGATCTCGCTCGATTCCACCAACAACACGCTGTCGGGCATCGCCTCCGCGATCAACAACGCGAGCGACAACCCCGGCGTGACGGCCAGCATCGTGACCGGCAGCGACGGCGCCCACCTGGTGCTGCGCTCGAACAACAGCGGCGCGGCCAACACCATCTCGGTGGCCGTCAACGCCACCACCGACAACGGCCTGTCGAACCTGGCGGTCAGCTCGACGCCGAACACCACGGGCGGCCAGTCGACGATCACCACCGGCACCACCACGGCGACCAAATGGACGCAATCGTCGGGCGCGCAGGATGCCTCGGTCACGGTCAACGGCGTGACCAATCTGAGCCCGACCAACGCCGTCACCAACGTGATCAACGGCGTCACGCTGAATCTCACGCAAGCCGCCGTGACCAACCCGGCGACCACGCAAACGCTGACGATCGCGGCCGATACGACCAAGCAGGCCTCGGCGGTCACGACGTTCGTCAGCAACTACAACACGCTGGTGCAGGCGATCGCCACGGTCGGCTCGTTCGACAACACCAACCCGACCGCCCCCGTCACCGGCCCGCTGTTCGGCGATTCGACGCTGAACACGATCAGCACCCAGATGCAGTCGATCCTCGGCAGCGCCGTCAACAGCAACGGCGTGGGTGCGACGCTGCAACAGCTCGGCATCACGGTGGCCGACGGCACCACCGCGGGGCAGCCGGCCGGCACGCTGATCGTCGACCAGACGGCCCTGACCAACGCGCTGACCAACAACCCCACCGCGGCCTCGACGCTGTTCAACAGCACCAACGGCCTCGGCGAGCAGATCAACGCGGCGATCACGTCGTACACGGACCCCAAAAGCGGCATTCTGACCCTCAGCGCCAATGCGGTGCAGACCGACCTGAAGAGCCTGACGGCGCAGCAGACCACGCTGTCGGCCTACGCGGCGACGCTGACCACGCAGTACAACGCGCAGTTCACGCAGTTGAACACCGTGCTGGCCAACATGAACCAGCAGCAAAACTACCTGACCGCGCTGTTCGGCGGCACCAACAGCGCCGGCGCGCTGGCGACCAACAAGTCGTCCTGAGCCACGCCCGCCCCCTGGAGAACCGGACATGGACCAGCACATCCTCGTCTCGCAACTGCTGTCGATGACGCACGAGATCGACCGCGCGGTGCGGCTTGCCGACTGGGAAGGCGCCGAGCGCCTGATCGGCGCGCGCGCGCCCTACCTGCAATCGCTCGACGCGGCGCAAACGCCGGAAGATCTGCTAATGATCCGCGAAATCCAGGCGCTCGACGCCGGTATCGAGGCCGAAACGGCACGCGCCAGCGAGGAACTGCAACACGAATACCGGACCGCCTCGGAACGCTTGAACGCGGCCAAACAGTACAACCAGGCCGCACTGCGCTTCTGAGCGGCCTGCCCGAATAACAATTCGCGCGCACGAGCGCGCGCTCGTTCAACTCACGGCCCGCCTTGCGCGGGCCGTTTTTCTGTGCGGCCGCCGACGCCCCACGCATCCCGCCCCCTCGGCCTTCGTTCCCGCCCCGTTTCCCCGTCCGCATTCACATCGATGAAATTGACGCCCGTTTACCGGTCAGTTCCACGCTTCGCCGGGCCGGGGCCAGCCGGATAATTCTCACCATTCGCTTCTTCCGTCCGGTTTTCCCATGTCCGATACGATGTCCGCCGGCCTCTCGCCTGAACAGCAACAGCAGTTCGACGCGGACATCGCGTTCGTGCTCAAGAACGCAATCGCCCATCATCATCGCGGCGAGCTCGCCGACGCGCAGGCGCTTTACGAGGCGATCCTCGGCGCGAAGCCCGATCAGGTCGACGCCAACTACAACCTCGCCGTGCTGAAAGTGCAGAGCGGTGACGCCCACGGCGCGCTGCCGCACTTCGAGGCAGCGCTCGGCATCGATCCGAACAACGGCCAGCACTGGGTCAGCTATGTCAACGCGCTGATCGAGGCGGGCCAGGTCTCGGCGGCCTGGACGGCGCTCGGCATGTGCCAGCAGCGCGGCTTCAAGGGGCCGGCGGTCGATGGGTTGATCCAGCGCCTGGCGCTGTCGGCGGAGGGCAAGGCGGCCACGGTGTTCACGGCCGCCGCGAACGCAGCCAGCGCCGCGCCGGCCCGCGTGGCCGCAGCCCCGGCGCCCGCGCCGGCCGCGGAAACGCGCGGTGTGGTGCGCCATCCGAGCGCTCAGGACACGAGCCGCTTCAACGCGCTCTACAACAAGAAACGCTATGGCGAAGCCATCAAGCTCGCGCACACGCTGACGCAACGCTACCCGTCGAGCAGCGTGGCCTGGCGTTCGCTGTGCAACGCGATGCACAAGGACGGCCAATACCTGGAAGCGACCGAACCGCTCATCCGCGCCACCACGCTCGATCCGAGCGACGTCGCGATGGGCCTGCTGCTCGCCGACGTGTTTCGCCTCGGCAACCGCCTTGCCGATTCGGAACGCGAGATCCGCCGCGTGCTCGCGCTCGATCCGGACAACGCCGAAATGTGGCGCGTGCTGAACGCCACGCTGACGGCCGCGGGCCGGACCGTCGAGGCGATCGAGGCGGGCCGCCGCTCGGTCGAGCTGGCGCCGAATTCGGTGCAGATGCATGGCTCGCTGGCCGTCGCGCTCAGCGAACTGGGCGCCACCACCGAAGCCGAGGCCAGCTTCGGCCGCGCACACGAACTGTCGCCGCGCGACGCCGCGGTGCACAGCAACCTGCTGTTCTGCCGCACCCACCACCCGGGCCTCGACGCCGCCACGCTGTTCGACGAACACCGCCAGTTCGCGAAGATCCACGAGGCGCCGTACCTTGCGCGCTGGCCGCGCCACGCCAACAAGCGCGAACCGGAGCGCAAGCTGCGCTTGGGCATCGTGTCGGGCGACATGTTCAACCACGCGGTGGCCTCGTACGCGCTGCCGATCCTCGAGACGCTGAAGGACGATCCGACGTTCTCGCTGCACGTCTATCACAACCACACGCTCGAGGATCAGATCACGGTGCGGCTGCGCGCCTGCGTGCAGCACTGGACGACGGTGGCCGGCTTCACCGACGACCGTCTGGTCGAACGCATCCGCGCCGACCGGATCGACATCCTGCTCGACCTGTCGAGCCACACCGGCCGCAACCGGCTGCCGGTGTTTGCGCGCAAGCCGGCGCCGGTGCAGATCACCTGGATCGGCTACCCGGGCACCACCGGCCTGGAGGCGATGGACTACTACCTGGCCGACCGCCATGCGATCCCGTTCGGCGAGATGGAACGCCAGTTCACCGAAAAGATCATCCACATGCCGGCCAACAGCGCGTTCAAGCCGGCCGACAACGCGCCGCCGGTCAACCTGCTGCCGGCGCTGCACAACGGGCATGTGACGTTCGCCAGCTTCAACCGCCTGAACAAGCTGCGCCACGACGTGATCGCGGTGTGGGCGCGCGTGCTGCACGCGGTGCCCGGCTCGCGGATGCGGATCGGCGCGATCCCAGTGGACGGGGGCAGCGAGATGCTGCTCGACTGGTTCACGGCCGAAGGCATCGCGCACGACCGGCTCGACCTGCAGCCGCGCGCGCCGATCGCCGTGTACCTGCAACAGCACCACCACGTCGACCTCTGCCTCGACACGTTCCCGTACACCGGCTCGACCACCGCGCTCAACGCGCTCTGGATGGGCGTGCCGACCGTGACGATCCGCGGCGCCACGCTCGCGGGCAGCGCCGGCGCGGTGTGGATGTCGTCGGTCGGCCTCGAACAGTTCGTGGCGCGCGACGCCGACGATTTCGTGGCCAAGGCGGTGGCCTTCGCGAACGACCCGCAAGAGCTGGCCGCCCTGCGCGGCAGCATGCGCGCGCGTTGCCGCAACATGACCAGCTTCCAGCCCGCGCGCGTCGCGCAGGGCGTGGCCGATGCGATGCGCATGGCCTGGCGGCGCTGGTGCGCCGACCAGCCGGCCGCGCCGTTCACGGTGCCCGAGCGCACCGCCGAGCCCGCCGTCGCTGCCGAGGAATCCGCCGCTCTCACCGGAGATGCACGATGAACGCCCTGCCGCTGCGCGCCGTCGAATCGGTTGTCGAACCGGTTGCCGACGAGCGCATCTATGTCACGCAGCCGCACCTGCCGCCGCTGGCCGAATTCCTGCCGTATCTGGAGCAGATCTGGGACAGCAAGGTGCTCACCAACGCCGGCCCGTTCCACCAGAAACTCGAGAAGGCGCTCTGCGAATACCTCGGCGTCAAGCATCTGGCGCTGTTCACCAACGGCACGCTGGCGCTGGTCACGGCCTTGCAGGCGCTGCGCATCACGGGCGAGGTGATCACCACCCCGTATTCGTTCGTCGCCACCGCGCATTCGCTGTTGTGGAACGGCATCAAGCCGGTGTTCGTCGACATCGATCCGCACACGCTGAACCTCGATCCGAAGAAGATCGAGGCGGCCATCACGCCGCAGACGGCCGCCATCATGCCGGTGCACTGCTACGGCCGGCCGTGCGACGTGGACGCAATCCGCCGCATCGCCGACAACTACAACCTGAAGGTGATCTACGACGCCGCGCACGCGTTCGGCGTGCAGATGCACGACAGCAGCGTGCTGGAGCACGGCGACCTGTCGATCCTGAGCTTCCACGCCACCAAGGTGTTCAACACCTTCGAGGGCGGCGCGATCATCTGCCCGGACGCGAAGACCAAGCAGCACATCGATCACCTGAAGAACTTCGGCTTCGTCGACGAGGTGACGGTGGTGGCGCCGGGCATCAACGCCAAGATGAGCGAGATCAACGCCGCGTTCGGGCTGCTGCAACTGGAACACGTCGATGCCGCGCTCGCACGGCGCGCCGAGATCGACGCGCGCTATCGCGAGCTGCTGGCCGAGGTGCCCGGCATCCGCTGCGTGCCGACGGTGGATGCGAAGGTGGTCAATCACTCGTACTTCCCGATCCTGGTGGATGACGACTACCCGCTCGCACGCGACGCGCTCTATCAGCACCTGCGCGAGCACGAGATCTACAGCCGCCGCTACTTCTATCCGCTGATCTCGGATTTCCCGAACTATCGCGGGCTGCCGTCGGCGCATCCGGACAACCTGCCGGTCGCGCGCGACGTGTCGCGGCGCGTGCTGTGCCTGCCGATCTACCCGGCGCTCACCGATGCGAACATCGAGCGCGTGGTGTCGCTGATCGCCGGGGCCGGCCGATGAACCCACGCGCCGCGATCCTCGACATCGCGAGCCATCTTCCCGACGGCGTGCTCGGCAACGACACGCTCGCGGCGCTCTATCCCGAGTGGCCGGCCGAGAAGATCCTCGCGAAGACCGGGATTCGCGAGCGGCGCATCGCCGCGGACGGCGAAACCGCCTCCGACCTCGCGTTCGCGGCCGCGCAGCGGCTGTTCGCGAAGGGCACGGTGAGCGCGTCGCAAATCGATTTCGTGATCCTCTGCACGCAGGCGCCCGACTACATCCTGCCCGCCTCGGCCTGCATCCTGCAGCACCGGCTCGGCATCCCGACCCACGCCGGCGCGTTCGACGTGAACCTCGGCTGTTCGGGCTACGTGTACGGGCTGTCGCTGGCCAAGGGCCTGGTGGAAACCGGCGCGGCGCGCTGCGTGCTGCTGCTGACGGCCGATACCTATTCGAAATACCTGCACCCGCTCGACAAGAGCGTGCGCACGCTGTTCGGCGACGGCGCGACCGCCACCGCGATCGGCGCCGACGAGCACGCTGACGCCACCGGCGCCGAGCCGATCGGCCCGTTCGTGTTCGGTACCGACGGGCGCGGCGCCGAGAACCTGATCGTGCGCGCGGGCCTGTTTCGCGAGCCGCGCAGCGCGGCGAGCGCGGTCGAGCGCGAGGATGCCTCGGGCAACGTGCGCACCGACGAGCACCTGTACATGAACGGCGCCGAGGTCATGGCGTTCTCGCTCGCCGAGGTGCCGCGCGCGGCCGACCGGCTGCTGGAGCGCGCCGGCCTCGCGCGCGACGAGATCGGCTGCTTCGTGCTGCACCAGGCGAACCGGTTCATGCTCGAAGCGCTGCGCAAGAAGATGAAGATTCCCGAGGATCGCTTCCCGATCCTCGTCGAGCACACCGGCAACACGGTGTCGTCGACGCTGCCGCTCGCCCTCGAGCAATTGCGCGCCGACGGCAGGCTCGCGCGCGGCACGCGTGCGATGCTGCTCGGATTCGGCGTCGGCTACTCGTGGGCCGGCTGTCTGTTGAACTGTTAGCAGGAAAAGCAATGAACGCATTCTACGAAGGACTCGCGGAAGTCTTCGAAATCGACACCGCCGAGGTGTCGCCCGCCCTGGTGCTCGCCGAACACAACTGGGATTCGCTCGCGATCGTCTCGACCATCGCGCTGGCCGACGATTGCTTCGGCGTGCTGTTGAGCGGCCAGGCGCTCGGCGAGTGCAAGACGGTCGCCGACATCGACGCGCTCGTCGCCGCGCAAAAGGGCTGAACTTGAACGCGCCGCTCGCCCCGATCGGCCGGGAACTGCGCGCAGGCGGCGTCCGCCTGGCCGGCGTGGTGTCGTGCCTGCCCGCGCAGGAAGTGCCGAACACGGTGTTCGTCGAGCGCTTCGGCGAGGCGGCGGTGCGCGACGTGGTCAAGATGATCGGCGTCGAAAGCCGCCGCCGCGCGGCCGAGCACCAGACCGCCGGCGACCTGTGCCGGGCGGCCGGCGCGCATCTGTTGCAGGGGCTGGGCTGGCGCGGCGAGGACGTCGACGCGGTGCTGTTCGTCTCGCAGACGCCCGACTACCGCCTGCCCGGCACCGCCTTCGTGCTGCAGGCCGCGCTGGGGCTGCCGGCCGCGTCCATCGCGCTCGACATCAACCTCGGCTGCTCGGCCTATCCGCAGGCGCTGTGGCTCGGCATGAACCTGATCCGCAGCGGCGCGGCGCGCCGCGTGCTGCTGGCGGTGGGCGACACCATCAGCAAGCTGGTCGATCCCGAGGACCGCGCCACCGCGCTGCTGTTCGGCGACGCGGGCACCGTCACCGCGCTCGAAGCCGACGACACCGCCCCCGACGCGCATTTCGTGATCGGCTCGGACGGCGGCGGCGTGCCGAACCTGATCGTGCCGGCCGGCGGCTGCCGCCCAGCGCCAAGCGACGACGCGCGCCTGGCGGGCCGCTCGCTCGCGCACCTGTACATGGACGGCGGCGAGATCTTCAATTTCACGCTCAAGCGAATTCCGCCGCTGGTGGCGCGCACGCTCGAACTCTCGGGCCACGGCGTGGACGGCCACGACGCCTTCCTGTTCCACCAGGCGAACCTGTTCATGCTGAAGCACCTCGCGAAGAAGGCCGGGCTGCCGGCCGATCGCGTGCCCCTCAACCTGAACGCCTACGGCAACACGAGCTGCGCCTCGATCCCGCTGCTGATGACCACCGACCTGCGCGAGGCGCTCGCCACGCGCGAGATGCGGCTGGCGATGTTCGGCTTCGGCGTCGGCTACTCGTGGGCCTCGGCCTCGCTCGTGACGGGGCCGCTCGCCGTCGTCGACACCATCGAACTATGACTGCCTTCTCCGATCGCTGCCTGGCCGGCGGCACCTATCTCGTCACCGGCGCGTCGTCGGGCCTGGGCCGCGCCACGGCCGTCGCGATCGCCGCCGCGGGCGGCCGCGTGATCGCCGGCGGGCGCGACGCCGAACGGCTCGCCGCCACGCTCGCCGCCTTGGCCGGCGACGGCCACGCGGCCGACGCGCGCGCGCTCGACGACGCCGACGCCACCGCCGACTGGGTCGCGCAACTGGCCGAGCAGCACGGCGGCTTGACGGGCGTGTTCCATGCGGCCGGCACCGAACTGATCCGCCCGGCGCGCATGACGAAGCAGGCGCAGCTCGACGAGACCTTCGGCGGCAGCCTGTTCGCCGCGTTCGGCATCGCCCGCGCCGCCGCGAAGAAGGGCGTGCTGGCCGACGGCGGCTCGCTGGTGTTGATGTCGTCGGTGGCCGCCTCGACGGGGCAGGTCGGCATGACCGCCTATTCGGCGGCCAAGGCCGGCGTCGAGGGCCTGGTGCGCTCGCTCGCCTGCGAGCTGGCGCCGCGCCGGATTCGCGTCAACGCGATCGCCGCGGGCGCGGTGCGCACCGCGATGCACGAGCGCCTCACGCGCGGCAGCCCCGACGAGGCCGTAGCCGCCTACGAGGCCAGCCATCTGCTCGGCTTCGGCGAACCGGACGACGTGGCGCAGGCCGCGCTGTTCCTGCTGTCGGAGGCGAGCCGCTGGATCACCGGCACCGCGCTCGCCGTCGACGGCGGCTACCGCGTGCGCTGAGTGAGGGCAAGCCGATGAATGCATCGCTCACCGCCGCGCAGGCCGCCCCGCTCGCCCTGGCCGCCGCACCGGACGCCACCCGCCTGATCGTCGCCGGCGGCGGCGCGTTCGCGCGAGAACTGATCAACTGGGCCGACGACGTGGCCGACGCCGGGCTCGGCCCGCGCGTGACCGGCTTTCTCGACGCCAGCGCCGATGCGCTGGCCAACTTCGGCTACGACCTGCCCTGGCTCGGCGACATCGACGCCTACCAGCCCGCCGACGGCGACGCCGTGCTGATCGGGATCGGCGATCCGCAGGGCAAGGCCAGCGTGGTCGCGCGGCTGGCCGCGCGCGGCGCGCGCTTCGCCTCGCTGCGCCATCCGAGCGCCGTGGTGGCGCGCCGCGCCACGCTCGGCATCGGCGTGGTGATCTGCCCGCACGCCGTGCTGTCGGCCGATTGCCGCGTGGGCGATTTCGTCGCCATCAACATCCTGTCGAGCGTCGGCCACGACGTCGTGCTCGGCGCGTATTCCACGCTCAGCGCGCACGTCGACCTGACCGGCCACGTGGTGGTGGGCGAGCGCGTGTTCTTCGGCTCGGGCGCGCGCGTGCTGCCGCGCGTGACGGTGGGCCACGACGCGCGGATCGGCGCGGGCGCGGTGGTGATGCGCAAGGTGCCCGACGGCGCGACCCTGTACGCGGCCCCGGCCAAGAAGCTCTGAGATGGATTTCGATCTAGAACTGGTCGCGCGGCACTGGCACCTGGTGGCGCACCGGCGCGAGCTGCCGGCCGACGGCGATTTCGTGCGCTTCGACTGCGCGGCCGGCGAAATCGTGGTGTTCAACGACGGCGGCGATTACGTCGCGTTCGACAACCGCTGCCCGCATCGCGGCGCGCGCATGTACCTCGACGACGGCGGCAACCAGCCGGCCACCTGCGCCTATCACGGCTGGACCTATCGTCACGGGCAGTTGATCGTGCCCGAACGCGAGCGCTTCCGGCACTGCCAGATCGAGCGCGCGCAACTGCGCCGCTACGCGCTCGACTGGTGCGGCGATTTCCTGTTCGTCGGAATTCGTCCGGCCACCGACCTGAGCACCCAGCTCGGCGAGTTCGAGCCGCTGGTGGCCGACATCTCGTTCAACATCGACCGCCGTGTGGACCTGAACCGCTACGATTTCCAGTGCTATTGGCCGCTGGCGGTGGAAAACGCGCTGGAGCCGTATCACATCGGCGCGGTGCATCCGGGCTCGCTCGGCACGCTCGCGCTCGAAGATGGCGAGAACCGCTACGACGGCGCGAATTCGGCCTGGTACGCGCCGCTCGGCGCCTCGCGCCAGCGCAACCAGCTCGCCAAGCTGCGCCGGCTGTTCGCGATCGATTTTCAGTACGAGGGCTACCTGAGCCTGTACCTGTTCCCGTTCACGATGATTTCGTCGACCTACGGCTACTCGTATTCGCTCCAGCACTTCCTGCCGCCCGGCGGCGACGCGAACGTCACGCGCTTCACGAGCCGGCTCTACGCGGTGCCCACCACGGGCGCGTCGGCCGATGCGATCGTCGAGCCGTTCCTCGCCTCCACGGCGCGGCTGAACCGCCAGGTGTTCGACGAGGATCATGCGATCTGCCAACGGATGCCGCGCGACGCGTGGCAGATGGCGCCGCTGGCGTTCCCGGCCGATACCGAGGCGAAGATCGACCATTTCCGCGCGTCGTGCCGCGCGTTCGATGCGGCGCTGCGGCCTGGGGTGGCGGTGGCCGTGACGGCGGCGGCCTCGGCGGCCTGAAGGGTCGGGGCGGACTGCGTTCCGGGTGGCGCGATGGACGCGATGGCCAGTGTTTCGGACTGCGTTTCGGGCTGCGCGATGGGGCCGGAAAGCGGCCCGACTCTCGAGCCCGAAGCGCGGGCCGACGCGCGAGTCGAATCGCCTACCGAACACCCGGTCGAATCGCGAACCGGCCGTCGAACCGAATCGCGACGCCCTCCTCGTCCCGCTTGACAGCCCTGCTCCCGCCGTGGATCACTGAGGCCTCCTCCCTTTCCCGGAACCTCCCGATGAGCCTCGAAACCTGGCTCGCGTTCGCCGGCGCGAGCATCCTGCTGCTGTTGATCCCCGGCCCGACCATCCTGCTCGTGATCGGCGATTCGCTGGCCAACCGCAACCGCTCGTCGTGGAGCACGGTGGCCGGCGTCGCGTCCGGCGACACCACCGCGATGGCCGTCTCGCTGGCCGGCGCGGGCGCGCTGCTGGCCGTCTCCGCCACCGCGTTCACGGTGCTGAAGCTGGCCGGCGGCGCGTATCTGATCTATCTCGGCGTGCGCTCGATCCTGCAGGCGCGCGCGGCCGGCCGCCAGAGCGTGCCGGTCGAACCGAAATCGGCCGGCCGCCGCTTCCTGGCCGCCTATGCGGTGACCGCGCTGAACCCGAAAAGCATCGTGTTCTTCGTCGCGTTCGTGCCGCAGTTCGTCTCGCCACATCAGAGCTTCGCGTCGCAATGCGCGCTGCTGCTGCCAACCTTCGTCTGCCTCGCCGCGCTGAACGCCGCTTGCTATGCGCGGCTCGCGCGCTACGCGGCCTCGCGGCTCACCGGCGCGGATGCGCAGCGCCGTTTCGGCTACGGCGGCGGCGCGGTGCTGATCGGCGCGGGCGCGCTGACGTTGCGGCTGTCGCATCACTGAGCGAGCGGCGCGGCTTGCCGTGGGCCAAACGGCGCGGGCGCGCTGACGTTGCGACTGTCGCATCGCTGAACGAACGACGCGGCTTGCCGTGCGCCAGACGGCGCGGGCGCGCTGACGTTGCGACTGTCGCATCGCTGAACGAGCGGCGCGGCTTGCCGTGCGCCAGACGGCGCGGGCGCGCTGACGTTGCGACTGTCGCATCGCTGAACGAGCGGCGCGGCTTGCCGTGCTTCAAACGACAACGGGCAGCCATCGCGGCTGCCCGTTGTCGTTGCAGCGCGCGTTTCAGCGCGGTGCCCTCACCAGCGCATCACGCCGCCGCGTCCCCGATCGTCAACGCATTGACCAGATCCCCCGGCGGCGTGGCTCCGCGCGCGGCGAACGCGCGGTCGCGGTGCGTCACGCCGTCGAGCGGCGCGAGGCCATGCACGCGGCTGATGAAACGCAGGATCGAATTGGTGTCGTAGAGCGTGTGATCGACATGGCCGCGCCGGGCGAACGGCGAAATCACCAGCGCCGGAATGCGCGAGCCCGGCCCCCAGCGGTCGCCCTGCGGCGGCGCGACCGGGTCCCACCAGCCGCCGTTCTCGTCGTGCGTCATCACGATCACGGTGTTGGCCCATTGCGGGCCGCGGCGGATGTGGTCGATGACGGTCGAGATATGCCGATCGCCCGACTCGACGTCGGCATAGCCCGCATGCATGTTCAGGTTGCCCTGCGGCTTGTAGAACGTGACGGCCGGCAGCTTGCCGGCGTCGATGTCGGCCAGCAGGCGGTTGGTGGACGGATCGTCGCCGAGGCCCGCATCGCGCAGATGGCGGCGGCGCGCCTCGGTGCCGGGCGCGTAGTTCACGAAATAGTTGAACGGCTGATGGTGATGCTGGAAGTCCGGCACCATGCCCGTGTCGCGATGGTCGATCGCGTATTGCCACGCGCCGCTGTACCAGGCCCAGTCGACACCCTTCTCCGACAAACGATCGCCGATCGTCGCGTAGCGCTGCGGCGGCAGCACGCGCGGGTTCGACGGGTCGGCATAGGCCGGATTGCCGTCTTCCGGCGGGCGCACGTTGCTCGGCTGATACGGCGGCGCCATCGTGTTGACGGCGTAGCCGTCGGGCGTGAACAGCCCGTCGTTGACGAACTTCGGCGGGCCGTCGAGCGCCGAGGCCGGCGAATCGCCGGCCACCTTCAGGCGCGTGCCGGTGGGATCGTCGCCCTCCACCACCGAGGCCAGATGCTTGGCCGGGCTGGTGGCGATGTCGGGATAGAACGGCGCCTGCGCCGAAATCAGGAACATGTGGTTCAGCCAGGAGCCGCCGAACGCCGCCATGAAGAAGTTGTCGCACAGCGTGTAGTCGCGCGCGAGCTGCCAGAGCTTCAGCGTGTCGGCCGAGTTGCGGTAATGCCCCATCACCAGGCCGCCCGAATCGGCCCAGGCCGCGAACTGGTTGTTCCTGCCCGCGTTGATCTGCATCTGGTTCTGATAGAAGCGGTGCCAGAGGTCGCGCGTGATCACGCCGTTCGGCAGCGGCTTGCCGTGCGCGTCGGGAATCCGGAACGGCGCGTTCTTCAGGCCCTGAATGTCGCGCTCGGCGATCATGTAGCGCGTGCCGTTCACCTCCTGCGCCTGCGGCACCAGCCCGCCCCAGATCGCGGGCAGCGTGGGCATCGGGGTCTTGCCGTCGCGGTCGAGCTGGGTGGCGCGCGCCGCCGCGACCGACGACAGCGGCGTCTCGACGCCGGGGAAATCGCCGTACAGGTTCGCGAAGCTGCGGTTCTCGGCGTAGATCACCACGATGTGGCGCACCTGCTCGCGCAGCGCGCTGTCCACGCGCAGTTCGGCCTCGGTGCGCGGCGCGGGCGCGGCGGCGCTGTCCTGCGAACGCGTCGTGCAGCCGGCCAGCGCGAGGCTCGCGCCGAACGCGGCGATCCCGCCGAGCGCGCGGCGGCGGTCGGGGTCGGGCGTGCCGGCGGGGCGGTGGGCCGGGTTGGCCGAGTTCGCGGCGGCGCTGGCTTCGCGGCCACCGTCATCGGCAGCGGCGGGGTCGGCCGGCTTGCGGCCGGGGTTCGTTTTCGGATCGGTCACGTCGTCATCCTCCTCGTCGGATTCGGGGCGGGGACGGCTTCGCCCTACGCATCGTCTGCCCGCCGACATGCGGCATCATGACACGGCACAGCCCGGCGATCGTAATGCCGGACGGCCGCCGCGTCGGCAACGGCGTGACGAATTCGGCGCGCGGCCTGCGTGGTAAGCTCGCGCGGCCAGCCGCCGCCGCGGCCCCTTCGCGCCGTGTCGACGAGACTCATGCACGCATCCGATCCCTATTCCGGCTACGTCAGCGACATCACGTTTCCTGACCGTTTTCACCGCGAGCTGTCGCCCGCCTGGCTCAATTACGCGAGCGTGCCGGGCGGCTTTCGCCCGGTCCCGCTGGACCACCCGTTCCGCTACCTCGATCTCGGCTGCGGCTTCGCCTACGCCAGCACGATCCACGCCGCCGCGTTCCCGCACGCCGAATTCCACGTCTGCGACATCAATCCGGCCCATATCGCGATGGCGCGCCGCCGCGCCGAGCGGCTCGGGGTCGGCAACCTGGTGTTCCACGAGGCGAGCTTCGCGGCGCTGCTCGATGCGGGGCTGCCGTCGTTCGACTTCATCGCGATGCACGGCGTGTACAGCTGGGTCGGCGCCGACGTGCGCGAGACGGTGCGGCAACTGGTGGCGCGGCATCTGGCGGAGAACGGGCGCGTGTATCTGAGCTACAACTGCCAGCCCGGCTGGGCCGCCGAGGCGCCGCTGCGCAAGCTGATGCTGGAACTCGCGCAGGCCGCCGAAGGCAACACCGCCGCGCGCACCGGCCGCGCCGTGGCCGACCTGCAGCGGCTCGGCCAGCCCGCGCTGCGCTACTTCCGCGACAACCCGTCGGCCGCCGAGGCGCTGGCCGCGCTCGCGAACGATCCGCACGATTACCTCGCGCACGAATTCCTGAACCGAAGCTGGCAGGTGCACTACTCGGTCGACGTGGCCGACGAGTTCGCGGCGGCGGGCCTGGCGTACGCGGGCAGCGCGACGCTCGCCGACAACTACCCGATGCTGCTGATGGACCGCCCGGCCGCCGACGCGATCGGCGCGCTGCCGAACGCGCGGCTGCGCCATCTGGCCGAGGATTTCGCGGTCAACCGGCGCTTCCGGCGCGACGTGTTCGTGCGCGGCGCACGCACCGCGCAGGCGCCCGGCGACGCGCTGCGGCAACTCGATGCGTTGCCGGTGGGCTGCGTCGGCGATCCGGCGCGGATCGAGGCGCGCGTGACGATTCCGCGCGGGGCGCTGAGTTTCCAGCCCGATTTCGTCGAGGACCTGCGGGCGTTGATGGCGCACGGCGCGATGCCGATCGGAGAGATCGTCGCGCGGCTCGGCGGCGGGGCCACGCGAAATGCGGGCGAGTTGCGGCAGAACCTGCTGTTCATGGTGGCGGGCGGTGCGTTGACGCCGTTCGCGCAGGCCGGTGGAGCCGACCACGCGGGTGCGCGGCGCGCAGCGAGCCCGGTGGTGACCGAGGCACTGGCGTCGGCCTCGGCATGGCGCGACGGCGAGACGCCGGTGTTCGTACCGAGCGCGGCGCTGGGCAGCGGGGTGGCGGTGGGCGTCGATGAGGCGAAGCAGGCGCGGGCCTGGCTGGCCGGAGAAGCGGTGGCGCGACCGGATCGGTTGGCGAGGTTGGGGGTGGTGAGCGGTGGGTGAGCCTGGATGAGCGGCGGTGGAGCCGTGAGTGAACGGTGGGGAGCGGCGGTGGAGCGATCAGCGGCCGGCCGAACCATCCCCGGACGAAAATCCGCCATTCGCGGAGCCGCTTTCGCCGGACATGCTGCTGCCGTTGGAAAATCCGCCGTTGCTCGAAAATCCGCTGCCGCCAGAAAAGCCACCGTTGCTTGAAAAGCCGCTGCCGCCCGAAAATCCGCCGTTGCTCGAAAATCCGCTGCCGCTAGGAAAACCACCGTTGTTGGAAAAGCCACTGCCGCTAGAAAAGCCGCCGTTGCTCGAAAACCCGCCGCCGCCAGAAAAACCGCCGTCGTTCGAGAACCCACCGCCGCCAGAAAACCCACTGCCGTTCGAGAACCCGCCACCGCCCGCAAATCCCGCACCGTTGGCGATACCGCCATCGTCGTCGCCGAACGGATCGTCCGCGTCCTTCCCCACCAGGCTCGACGCAGGCTGCCCATTCACCGTCACGCCTCCACCAACCGGCACCGGCACGGCCCCGCCGCCCGGCCCCACCGCCCCGCCCAACGTGCCGGCCGGCAGGTTCGCCCGTTCCGGCGAATTCGCGACGAACACCCACCGCGTATAGCGGCGCTGGTTCTCGAAGCCGGCGAACTCCTTCGGAAACTGCTTGATCTGGATCGGCCGCGCGCGCGACGCGCTGTGGATGCCGACGATGCCCTGCCCATCCGGCGAGCGGATCAGCACCCAGTCGGCCTTGCCCGTCAGCGGATCGGCGTAGATGCGGCGCAGGTGCCGCGTGGGGTTCGGAAAGCGCGGGTCGTGCAGCAGATCCTCCAGCGTGCTCGGCGCGCGCGGCAGGCCGGCCGGCGTGCTGTCGGCGTAACTGAGCAGCGCGCGCTGGAACGCGTCGCCGACATCGAGCAGCGCGCGTTCGGCCATGCGCCGCTGATACAGCGCGCCGATCTGGATCGTGGCGGCGGCCGCCACGGCGATGATCGCGATGCCGATCAGCAACGCGATAAACGCAAAGCCGCGCTGCCCGGCGCGTGGAACGCGGCGGCGAATGCGGGCGAGTGCGCGGCGGCGTCCGGTCGCCGTCATAAGGAATCGAACGGCCGCCCGTCCTGCGTGGCGCCCTGCGCGCCGCTCTTGAGGTCGTAGACCTTGCCGGGGAACTGCTCCTCGGGCGCGATGATCTGCCAGGTGGTCGCGCTGTCGGCCACCGGATCGAACGGCAGCGCGCGCAGGTAGTGCTTGTCGACGAGTTCCTGCAGCGAATCCGGGTAGCGCCCCGCGTCGCCGTAGAACGCATCGATCGCGTCGCGCGTCGCGTGCAGGTTCTCGGCGAGGATCTTCTCCTTCGACGAATCGATCGAATGGAAATACTGCGGCAGCGCGATCGTCAGCATCAGCGCGATGATCGACAGCACCAGCAGCAGCTCGATCAGCGTGAAGCCGCGGCCGAGAGGGCGACGCGGCGCACCCGCGCGGCCGATCGGAGGAAGTGTCATCGCCGTCACCAATTGCGGTAGGGAATGCCGTTCAGGCCGACGCCCCGGGACAGCGAATAGACGTCGTAGACGTCGTCGCCTTCCTGCGGATCGTCGGGTTCGCTCGAATAGGCGCGCTTGCCCCAGGTGTCGGCGGCGTCGAGCGCGGCGTCGCGGTTCATCGGATCGCGCGGCAGGCGGCGCAGGAAATAGAGCTTGCGGCCCTTGAGGTCGGTCTGGTCCTTCACGCCCTCCACCAGCACCGACAGCTTCGCCGGATAGCCCGAGCTGCCGCTCTCGACGGGAATCCGGCCGTCCTTGCCGGCCGTCTTGTAGGCATCGAGCGCGGTGCGGATCTGATGCAGCGCGTCGCGCAGTTCCTGCTCGCGCTCGCGCTGGCGCATCACCTGCGCGACGGGCACGGTCATGCTGGCGAGCACGCCGAGGATGGCCAGCGTGACGAGCAACTCGATCAGCGTGAAGCCGGCGGCCCGGCGCGTGGTGGACCGGCGCATGGCGGCGCACTCGCCGTGCGCGCGCCGCGCCGTCGCGAACCAGCGGGACATGCGCCGTGGCTGCGAAAGCTGCGCCGGCAACGGCAACTGCGACGAAGGCCGCGACTGCGATGGGGCCTGCCGCTGCGACGAAGGCCGCGACTGCAATGACGCCTGCGACTGCGACGAAAACCGCGCCTGCGACAAAGCCTGCCGCTGCGACGAAAACCGCGACCGCAACGAAGGCAGAACCTGCGACAAAACCAGCCGCCGCAGCCAAGACCCGACCAACCGCAAAGTCAGCGCCCCCATCATGGCCTCGGATCGATGCCGAGCGTATAAGCCGACGGCGTGGCCAGCGTGATCGGCCCGCCGGTCAGGCCCACGAACGCGCCGGGCTGGACCTTGATCGAGGTCTGCGAGACCGGTGCGAGCGCCTTGAACGTCAGCACCGCGTAGGTGCCGGTCGAGGCGGCGCCCAAGCCGCCCTGCACGGCGTCCGACAACTGCACCTGGCCCGTGCCCACGCGGCTGGAGAAGGTGGTCGGCGTGCCGCCCTGCTTCATGAAATCGCCCTCGCTGACGCCGACGAACTGCAGCTTGGCGGCGTCGAAGCCCACCGTCGTCGACGCGCTCGCCACCGGCTGATCGGCCGACAGCGTCAGCGATACGGTGACCGAATCGCCGGTCTTGACGAGCGGCGGCCCGTCCACCGTCATCTGCGCGGTGCCGACCGTCGGCCCGACGCCCGGCGCGGCCAGCCCGTCGCCCAGCGTGCCCGTGCCATAGCCGCCGCCGTAGCCGCTGCTGCCCGCGCTCGCGCCGTAGGCACTGCCCGCTCCGTTCGCACCGGCCGATGCCCCGGAGTTGCCCGCACCGCCCGCGCCGAAGCGCGAAGCCGCGGCACCTGCCGCCGCGCCGCCCGAACTGACCGCCGGCTGCGCCAGCCCGTTCGACTGGATCATGCTGCGCAGATTCGTTTCGGTGCCCGACGTGAAATACGCCAAATCGGCATCGGGGCGACGAATGTTGCGGATCAGGTGCGGGGTAATCGCCAGCACGATCTCGGTGTTCTTGGCCTGATCGTCGGTCGCGCCGAACAGCCGCCCGAGGATCGGCAACTGGCCGAGGCCGGGCACCTTGTTGCCCGAGGTGCGCTCCTCGTTGTCGATCAGGCCGGCGAGCACGTCGGTCTCGCCGTTCTTCAGTTGCAGCACGGTGCTCGCGGTGCGCGTGCCGATCTGGAACGCGGACGTGCCGGTGCTGCTCTGGATCGAGTTGCCGAGGCTGCTGACCTCCAGCGCGAGCTTGATGCCGACGGTGTCGTCGAGATAGACGGTCGGCTCGACGTTCAGCGTCAAGCCGATGTCGAGATAGTTGACCGACGACGACAGGAAGCCGGTGGAAGTCGCCGTCGACGTGAAGTTCGGCACGCGCTCGCCGATCAGGATCTTGGCCTTCTCGTGGTTGCGCACGCGAATGCGCGGGTTGGTCAGCAGCTTGACGGTGGAATCCTGCACGTTCGCGTTGGCGGTGGCCTGCAGCGACGACAGGCCGAGCGTGCGCACCGTCTGGTGCAGCAGGTCGTTCATGGTCAGTGCCGGCGAATTGACGCCGGAACCGCTGCCGACCACGCTGCTGCCGATGCCGAACGGGTTCAGCGCGGTGGTGGTCGTGGTGGTCTGCCCCGTGACCGGCGCGATCACGCTGCCGAGCGGCAGCGGCGTGACGTTCACCGAGCCGGGCCAGGCCACGCCGAGGTTCAGCTCGTTGTTGTGCTGCACTTCGAGCACCTCCACTTCGAGCATCACTTCCGGCTCGGGCACGTCCTCCAACGACACCAGCCGTTCGGCCATGCGGATCGCGTCGGGCGTGTCGCGCACGATCACCATGTTGAGCTTCTCGTCGGCCACCACGTCGTGGATCTTCAGGATCGTCTTCAGCGTGTTGGCGATGGTCTTCGCCTCGGTGTTCGACAGGAAGAACGTGCGGACCGCCAGCTCCTGGTAATCCTTGATCTTGGCCGCCGTGTTCGGATAGATCAGCACGGTGTTCTCGTCGAGCACCTGCTGCGCGAGGCCGTTGGTGGCCAACACGTAGCGCACGGTCGCGTCGATCGTGCTGTTCTTCAGGAAGATCGTGGTGCGCTGGTCGGTCTTCACGTCGCGGTCGAACAGGAAGTTCATGCCCGAGCTGTGCGAGATCACGTCGAAGATCTGCTTGAGCGGCGCATCGCGGAAGTCGATCTGGATCGGCTTGCGATAGGCCGCCGCAAGCGCGGCCTCGACGCGCGCCGAGCCGGTTTCGCCGGCCAGCCGGCGTTGCAGGTCGAGCGCACGCGGGTTGGTGGGCGCCTCGGTCAGCACCGCATCGAGCAGGCGGCGCGCGTCGTCGGGCTGGTGGCGCAGGAACAGCGCCTCGGCGCGGCTCAACGCGATGTTGAGGCGCGCGTCGGCGTCGAGCCGCGCGATGCCGTCCGCCGCGCGCTCGTTGCCGGCGTTCAGCGCCAGGGCGTGCTGATACGACTTGCGCGCGTCCTCGCGCGAGCCGGCCGCCGCGAGCCGGTCGCCGGCCACCACCAGATCGTCGACGGCCTTCTCGCGCTCGGCCAGCCAGGTCTTGCGGTATTCGGCGTCCTCGGGCTCGGCCTTGGACGCCTCCTTGTACTTGGCGATGCCGGCGTCCACCTTGCCGGACGCGGTCAGCTTCTGACCGTCGTGAAAGGCCTGCTGGGCGGCACACGCACCGAGCAGGACCGACAGCGCGACCACCAGCGCGCCGCGCCGCAGCGCGATCGCGACGGCGTGCGGCGCGCGCGGGCGGATTCGATTCGAAGAAAGCTTGCGCAACGGTTCGTTCCTCATGGCGCGCGGATCAGTCGGCACTGCCGATATCCATCGTCTGAACTAGTTTCTGGGGCAGATAGACAAGCGTCATGGTGGGCGGCGTGATCGAATCGATCTTGTAGGCGCCGTCGATGACCATCTGGTCGTGCACGATCAGCGTGTCGTCGCCGCGCGCGAGATACACCTCCCAATGTCCGGCCGATTTCTGTTTGCCGAGATACGCGAACGGCATCGCCGGCGTGTTCGGCAGCGGCGGGATATCGGCTTGCACCGGCGCGGCCGACGGCAGCGGCGGGGCCAGCATCACGGTGCCGAACAGCGCATGCGCGCCGGCATCGCCGCGCACGGTGCGCGGGCGGATCGCGGCGATCTCGACGGCGCCCGGCGCGCGCGGGTCGGCGGCGCGCGCGGTGGCCGGCGCGGTGTCGGACGCACCGCCGGGCCGCGCCGCGTGCGGGGCGGCTTCGACCAGGCCGTCGTCGGCATCGTGGTGCGTGAACACCAGCACCACCGCGCACGCGACGAACAGCACGGCCATCGCGATGTGCTTCGGTTGCGGCTTTTTCATGGGGTGCCTCCGGGAGGGGAGGCGGTGGCATCGGCGGGATCGGGGGCCGAGGCGGCATCGGAAGCCGAAGCGGCGGCGGCGAGCGCGGCCGGCGTGACCACCGCGCCGCTCGCAAAGGTGCGCGTGGACCCGCCGGATTGGGCGTGCAGATCGATAACGTGCACGGCGTTCGCGGATGACGATGATGCTGGCGATGTGGACGATGCGGCGGTCGGGTAGGCCGCGCCGGACGATGCGGGCGTCGGCGCGAACGGGCGAGCCGCGCCGGACGATGCGGGCGTCGGCGCGAACGGGCGAGCCACGGCGGCTTGCGCGGCGAGGTTCGCCATGCGGGCGGAGCCGCCCAAGGCGGGATGAGGCGCTGCCGGTTCGGTCGACGCAACCGCCGATCGGGCGAGCGCGGCCGGTGCCGATGCGGGCAGGTACGTTGCCTCGCGCCTGGCCGTAGCGGCCGGTGGCGGCACCGCCACCGGCATCGCGACGCCAGCCGCACCGGGCGCGTTCGCCGCATTGGCGGTGCGGGCTTCGGGCTTTGCAGTCGAGTACGTATACGGCGACGGGAGCTTTGCCTCGTGCGTTGCGTTGGCGCGTGCGACCGGCGATGCGATTTCTGCTTCGCGCGTGGCGGCCGAACGTGCAGCCGGCGACACCGGCTTTGGCTCGCGCGTTTCGACGGCACGCGCCACCGGTGACGAGGTCTTGCCTTCATGCGTTTCAGCAGCACGCGCAACCGGTGACGACATCCTGCCTTCATGCGTTTCAGCCGCACGCGTAACCGGCGACGACATCCTGCCTTCATGCGCTTCAGCCGCACGCGCAACCGGCGACGGCATCTTGCCTTCATGCGCCTCGACAGCACCCGCAACCGGCAACGATGTCTTCCCTTCATGCGCC
Source organism: Burkholderia sp. 22PA0099 (assembly GCF_047497165.1). NCBI lineage: Bacteria > Pseudomonadati > Pseudomonadota > Betaproteobacteria > Burkholderiales > Burkholderiaceae > Burkholderia > Burkholderia sp. 22PA0099. The sequence goes on from NZ_CP163165.1 coordinate 111,422, forward strand.
CCACTCGCACGCACCTCCGGCGACTGCGCTTTTGCTTCGCGAGGTTCGGCAGCACGCGCCTCCGGCGCAACCGCTCCCTTCGCCTGCGCCGAACGCGTCTCCACCGGCCGAATCACCGCCAGCCCCGGCAACGTCACCGGCCCCTTCGCCAACGCGGCATCCGCTCCACGCGGTTGCGCGTTGACCGACACGACCGTCGCCGGATGCCCCACTGCCCCCACTGCCGCATCCGACACCGGCAATGGCACGAAGCCGTCGCCCGAGGCCAGCACACGCCCGGTCGTATCGACAGCCGACGCCCCGGAAACCGCCGAAGCCACCGCAACCGTCGAAGCACCGTCAGCCGTCGAAGCCCCCGCCTCGATCGCCGCCGCCTCCGACGCGCTCAACGGCGCGATCGCCACCGGCCGCAAGAACGCCGTGAAGCGCAGATTGGCCTCCACGCCGGCATCCTCGGCCGAGCTGCGCTTGAAGCGCATGTCGTCGAGCGCGGCGTACGGCACGGCCGCCAGCACCGTCTCGCCGAACCGCCGCAGCCGCGCGTAATCGCCCTTCACCGGCAACACGACGGTGTAGGTATCGAAGCGGCCGAAGCCGTCGTGCCCCGGCTTGTATTCGGCCTTGTCGAGCGTCACGCCGGCCGCCGCAGCAGCCTCGAACAGATGCTGGACGATCTCGCCGGTATGCGTCGAATCGCCGAGCCCACGATAGAAACCGGCCAGCCGGTCGGCCGCCAGCGCCGCAGGCGGAATCGCGGGTTTGGGCGGCGGCGCGGCGGCGAGCCGCGTGGCCGCGCGCGTGGCGTCGTCGACCTGCGCGGCCATGCCGGGCAGCAGGCCGAGCCACAACAACACCGCGCCGAGCAGCGCGGCGCCGGCCACCAACGGCCCCGCGCCGAAACGCGTCAAGGCCAGACGCAGCCGCAGCAGGCTGCGCACGGGCAACGAGATCGTCATGCGCCGCCCCCGCGCCATTGCACTTCGATCTGGAAACGCAGCACCGTATCCATGCCGTCCTTCACGCGCTCGTGCCGCGTCAGCGTCACGCGCCCGAGCATCGGCTGCCGGCCGAGCGCGGCCAGGTAAGCGAGCATGTCCTGCGGGTCCTCGCATTCGGCCTCGATGCGCAGCAGCGCGCCGGCCGGCTCGGGGGTGATCGACATCAGCGCGATCTGGCTGGGCGTGGCCGCCTCGATCGCATCGAGCAACGCGTCCCACGGCAGATTCAGGCGCGCGATGGCCAGGTTGACGGCGGCGGCCTGCTTCGCGTCGACCGGCTCGCGGCTCACGCGTTGCGCCGAGCGCACGATCCGGTCGTTGCGCTCGACGATGCGCGCGGTTTGCGCGTCGAGCGCCTGCAGCCGCACCAGCAGCGTCTGCGCGCGCCACGCGGCCACGCCGCACAGCAGCAGGCCGATCAGCGCGAGCACGCGCGCGAACGGCCGAATCCGGTGCCACTCGCGCCGCACGCTGAACGGCGCGAGATCGATCGACAGGCTTCTCATTGCGTCGGCGCGCTCCAGGCAAGCGGCGCGGCCGATTCGGCCACGGCCCCGGCCGGCAACGCGTTGATGCGCTCGGCCACGCCGGCCCAGCGCACCGCCAGGCCCGGATCGGTGAAATCGGTCGCGCCCGGCATCCACACCTCGCAGCGCGGGCCGTGCAGCACCAGCGCCGACGGTGCCGGCAGATTGTCGAGCAGCGCCGCGCGCGTCACCTGCTCGCGCAGCCAGCCGAGCGACGGCACCGGCTCGGGCACGGCGAGCGTGCGCACCGCCACCACCCGCGCACGCGGCGCAGCCGCGATCAGGCCGAGCGTCAGCGCGCGTTCGCCGCGCGTGGCGAGCCACGTGTGCGCGCCAAGCTCCCGGCGCGTCTCGTTCCAGGCCGCCACGAATTCGGGCTGCGCCGACACCACGCAGCCGCGCCCGGCCGCCACCGCCTCGTGCAGCGCGCCGGCCCAGTAGCGCGGCACCGCGCAGGCGAGAAACGGCTCGGCGGCCTGCCAGTCGGCCTGGATCTGCCAGCCGGCCGGGTCCTGGCCGTACAGCATGCGAAACCGCACCTCGGCCGCCGCGCGCAAATCCGACAGGCGGCGCGCGTTCTCGGCCGGCGTGACCATGAAATAGCGGGCGAGCGCATCGGCGAACCGCACATGCACGGGCAGCCCGCGCCCGCCCGATTCGTCGATCGCGGCAGCCAATGCCGCGGCCAACGCACCGGGCGCGGCGTCGCCGGCAAAGCCGGCGCCCATCAGCGGCCGCTCGACGAACTGCGCCGCCGCATGACGCGACGCGCCCGTGCGGCGCACCGTCACCGCCTCGCGCGACACCGTGAGGCGGCATTCCCCGCGCGGCGCGAGCCGCTTCAGCCAGCGATCAAGCATTGAGGGTCACCCGTTTCACTTCGGCCAGCGTGGTTTCGCCGCGCTTCACCAGGCCGAGCGCGACCTCGCGCAATTGCCGCGTGCCGTTGCGGCGCGCCGCTTCCTTGATCACGCGGATCGGCTGCTTCTCGACCACCAGGTCGCGGATCTCGTCGTCGAGGATCAGGATCTCGGCGATCGCGCGCCGGCCGCGATAGCCGGTGCCGCGGCAATCGCCGCAGCCGGTGCCCTGGCGGAAGTCGTAGCCGGCGGTGGCCTCGCGCGTCAGGCCGAGCCGCGCCAGCTCGGCGTCGCTCGGCTGATACGGCACGGCGCAGCGCGGGCAGTTCACGCGCAGCAGGCGCTGCGCCCAGATGCCGTTGAGCGCCGACACGAACGCGTACGGATCGATGCCCATGTGGCCGAAGCGGCCGAACACGTCGAACACGTTGTTGGCGTGCACGGTGGTCAGCACGAGGTGGCCGGTCAGCGCGGATTGCACGGCGATCTCGGCCGTTTCGCGGTCGCGGATCTCGCCCACCATGATCTTGTCGGGGTCGTGACGCAGGATCGAGCGCAGCCCGCGCGCGAACGTCAGCCCCTTCTTCTCGTTGACGGGAATCTGCAGGATGCCGGGCAGTTGATATTCGACCGGGTCCTCGATCGTGATGATCTTGTCGCGGCCGTTGTGGATCTCGGTCAGTGCGGCGTACAGCGTGGTGGTCTTGCCCGAGCCGGTCGGGCCGGTCACCAGCAGCATGCCGTACGGCTCCTCGGCCAGCGCGCGCAGCGCGACCAGCGAATCGGCGTCGTAGCCGAGCGCCTCCAGCGTCAGCGCGCCGTAGGCCTCGATCATGGCGCGCTTGTCGAGAATCCGGATCACGGCGTCCTCGCCGTGGATGCTCGGCATGATCGACACGCGCAGGTCGATGTCGCGCCCGCCCGCCGCCACCCGGAAGCTGCCGTCCTGCGGCACGCGCCGCTCGGCGATGTCGAGTTCGGCCAGCACCTTCAGGCGCGAGATCACCTGCTCGGCCGCCTCCACGCCCTGGATCGTGGCGGCCGCGTCGAGCACGCCGTCCACGCGGTACTTGAGCGCGAGCCCGGTGGCCGTGCTTTCGAGGTGGACGTCGGACGCGCCGGCCTTCAGCGCGTCGTACAGCGTCGAATTGACGAGCTTGACGGCCGGGCTGGCCGCCTCGCTGACGCTCTGGAACGACAGCACCTGGGTGGTGCGGCCATCGGCCTGGCTGCCGTCGGCGGCGCCCACGAGGTTGTCCACCGCGCGCGCCGATTCCTCCAGGCGCGCGTGATAGGCGAGCAGGTCGCCCGGCAGCGCGAGCCGCATCTCGAGCCCGCCGCCCGCCTGCGCGTCGAGCCAGGTCTGCAAATCGAGATCGAACGGGCTGGTGACCACGCCGATCAGCGCGCCGCCCGGGGCACCCGGTTCGCCGGCGTCGGCCTTCTCGCGCAGCAGCGCGCAGCCACGCTGCATCGCGAGCGACAGCGGCACGCGGTCGAACGCCGGTGCGAGCGCCAGCATGCCGGCCGTCTCGATCACGGTCATCGCCGTCTGCGCGGCGAGCGCGCGCAGCAGCTCGATCGGCTCGGTGCCGGTCAGCGCCTGCAACTCGTCCACCAGATGCCGCCGGGTAGCCGCGGCGGCCGTGCGCGCGTGCATCAGTTGCTCGGCGTCGAAGTGCGCCACCGGCGCGTCGAGGGTCGTCATGACAGGCTCCCCGCCAGATCGAAGATGGGCATGTACAGCAGCACGACGATGGTGCCGACCACCACGCCGATCGCCGACATCAGCAGCGGCTCGAACATGCGCGTGAAGCGGTCGATCCAGCGAGTGATCTCGCCGTCGTAGAACGCGGCCGACTGGGTCAGCATCGCGCCGAGTTCGCCCGAGCGCTCGCCCACCCGCAGCATGCGCAGCGAGATCGGCGTGGTCAGCCGCTGCGCCTGGAACGCGACCGACAGCGATTCGCCCGATTGCACGGCCGTGCGCGCCAGTTGCAGCGCCTCGCGCATCGACGGCGACACCGTGCCGCTGGCCGTCTGCATCGCCGTGACCACCGGGATGCCGCCTTCGAGCAGCATGCCGAGCGTCAGGTACAAACGCGAAAGCTGGTAGATGCGCAGGTGCGGGCCGAGCAGCGGAATCCGCCCGAGCAGCGTGACCAGGCCGATGCGCGCCACCACCGCGCGTATGCCGAAAAACAGCGCCGCCGCCGTGCCGCCGGCCGCCAGCACCAGCGTCGGGCCGTGCGCCGACGCGAAGCGGCCCCAGTCGAGCAGCATCTGCGACATCCACGGCAGCGCGCGGCCGGTGCCTTCGTAGATGGTCGCGAAGCGCGGCACCACGTAGGTGATCAGGAACGTCGATACGCCGCCGCCCACCACCAGCAGGATGCACGGATAGATCGCCGAACTGACGAGCTTGTTGCGCACCGTGTCGATGCGCGCCTGGTAATCCACATAGCGCGCCAGCGCGCGCGGCAGGTCGCTGGTGCCTTCGGCCGCGCGCACGATGCCGACGTAGAGCGGCGGGAACACGTCGGGCTGCTCGCCGAGCAGGGCCGAGAAGCGCTTGCCTTCGCGCAGCCCTGCCAGAATTCGTTGCAGCACGCCGCGCAGGCGCGCGCCGGCCTCGCGTTCGAGCAGCGCCTCCAGCCCCTCGACGATCGACAGGCCGGCCTTCAGCAGCGCCAGCAGCTCCTGGCTGAACAGCACCAGCGAGATCCGTCCGCGCACGGCCGCCGGCCCGCGCAGCGTGCGCACCGGCGCGACGCGCATGGCGTGCAGGCCGCGCGCCTCGACCTGCGCGCGCGCGCCGGCCTCGTCCTGGGCGTCGACCACCAAGGCCGTGATCCGGTTATCCGGCGAAAGCGCTCTGACTTCGAATTGCATGATGCCGCGTGTTCCTTTGCTGAGCCGAGCGTCTGCCGTGGCATGGCGGTGCGTCCGTGGTCCGTTCCTCGTTGCGAGAACGGCCCGGGCGCACCGCCATGCCGGGTCCGCTTGCGCGAACCCGATGCATGGCGCGGCGATGTCACTCGCTGCTGAGATCGGCGTCCTCGCCCGAGCCGCCCGGTTGCCCGTCGCGGCCGTACGAGATCACCGCGTAATCGCCCTTGGTGCCGGGCACCTGATAGACGTACGGATGGCCCCACGGATCGAGCGGCACGTCCTTCTTCAGGTACGGGCCGTTCCACTTGTCCGCGCCGGCCGGCTTGACCACCAGCGACTGCAAGCCTTCCTCGGTGGTCGGGAAGCGCCCCACGTCGATCCGGTAGTTGTCGATCGCCTTGGTCAGCACGTCGATCTGCGCGCGCGCCACCGTCACCTGCGACTTGCCGAGCTGCGCGAAATAGCGCGGCCCGACGATCGCCGCCAGCATGCCGATGATCACCAGCACCACCAGCAGTTCGAGCAGCGTGAAGCCGCGCGTATGACGGCGCGGCGTGTGCGCGAGCCGGTGTGCGCCGGCGGTTCGGACAGTCGTCCCGTTCATCTTCGATCACCCATCAGGAAAAACGCGGGCGCGCCGCTTGGGCGCGCCCGCCGGTTCGACCTCAGTAACCGATGCCGAGCACGATGTGCTCCGGTACCGGCACCTGAATCGTCGAGCTCTGGTTGTTGACGTCGTCGAACGCGTAGCCGTAGGCCAGACCGCTGATGCCGTGGTCGTGCCAGAAGCGTGCGTACTCGTTGAACGGCGAGGCCGCGTAGTACGCCGACGGCACGTTCCACTTGGTCGTGTCGCCCATCACGTGGCGGTTGATCGCGGCGCACAGCTGCGCCTCGATCTGCTGCTGCGTGCCGTCGCCATCCAGGAACACGTCATTGCACAACAGCACCGCCTGCGTGTTCGGCTTGTTGACCGTGTAGGTCGCGCCGGCAAACTGGCCGTTGTGCTGATCGACTTCCTTGAACACCAGTTGCGTGCCCGAGGCGCGGCCGACGAACGCGCGAGCGCCCGCCACCACCGGCAGATCGTTCGACGCGTAGTACGTCCACATGTCGTTGACGTAGCCGTCGAAATACGTGCCGTTGGGCTTGCCCGCGGCGAACGAGTCGTGGGCCGGCGCCATGATGCGGAAGTTCGACGGCGTGGACGGCTGGAACGGCGCCGACACTTCGCGTGCATACGCCTGGTACAGATCGGCGCGGCGTTGCGTGATGCCGGTGCGCTGATGCACGGTGCCGTTGGCCGAGTAGACGTCCTGCGAGAGCGGGAAGCCGAACTCGTCGACCTGCGTGGTGTTGATCCACAGGCCGTTGCTGCCGTACGCGAACTCGTACCAGTCGAACGGGATGCCGAGGCTCGGGTCCGTGCCGTTGTTCGGATCGGGCGGCGCGAAACCGATGTTGCCGTTGGCGTCCGTGTTGATCTTGATGTACAGCGGGCTGCCGAGCGACACGAAGATCCGGCCGGAGAACATCGGCGGCAACTGCAGCGTCTTGCTCTGCGCGAGCGTGAAGAAGTAGTTGCTGTAGTTCTGCCCGTTCGGCGCGGTCAGGTGGTTCGGCGCGTCGTTGTCGGCCGCGCTGGACGCCACGATCGTGCCGTCCGGCTTGAGCCACGCGAACTGGCCGGTGGCCGGGTCGCGCGCGATGACGGCCACGTACACCTGGTCGTCGGTATAGGCGCCCTGCGTGTTGTTCTGCAGGTCCACGCCGATCAGGCCCGGCTTGACCGTGTAGGCCGGCACCGCGGTGTCCACCGTCAACGTCGCGTTGCCCGAGCCGGTAACGGTGCCGTCCGGCCCCGTCACCGCCACGCTGAACACCTTGCCGGTGTCGCCGGCCACGGCCAGCGGCGTGTCGTAGGTGCGGTTGGTCGCACCGGCGATCGGCTTGCCGCCGAGCTGCCACTGGTACGTGTACGGCCCCGTGCCCGACATCAGCACGGCGAAGTGGCCGCTCTGGCCCACCGGCACCGCCTGGTTGGCCGGCTGCTCGACGAACGGGCTGACCGGTTGTTGCGGCGGCGGCGTGCTGCCCGAGCCGGCCAACGCCGGATCGTTGTACACGGCGAACTCGAACAGCGAGTAGCCGTAGCCGGTTGCGCGCTGTACCCCTTGCAGGCGGATGTAGCGCGCCGTGGTGGTGGCGGTCAACGGCAGATCCTCGATGCCGCCGCGCCCGTTGTTCTGGGTGTAGACGGTGTTCGACCAGTCGACGTTGTCGTGCGAGGTCTGGATCAGGTACTGCTTGCCGTAGGCGTTCTCCCAGTTCAGGACCACCCGGTTGAACGTGCTTTCCTTGCCGAGATCGAGCGTGATCCACGCCTTGTCGTCAAAGTTCGACGACCAGCGCGTGTTCAGGTTGTTGTCCACCGCGTTCGACGCCGGATAGCCGTCGTTTTCCAGGCCGCTCGCGCTGGCCTTGGTGCCCAGCGCCAGGTTCACCGCCGCTGCCGCGGAGCCGAACGTGACATTGACCGTGTGCGGCGCCAGCACTTCGTTGAACGTGTAGTGATCGACGATGCCGACATCCGCGCCGTCGACCTGCACGCCCGTCACCGCGCTGCCTGCCGCCGGTGCGAACTGGTAGTTCTGCACGCCGCCCTGCAGCACCTGCGTGCTGCCGGCCGGCGTGATGCTGCCGCCGCCGTTGCCGTTGCTGGTGGCCGTGACCGCGTAGCTCGGCGTGTTCGCGCTGTTGTACACCTCGAACTCGAACAGCGAGTAGCCGTACTGCGTCGCGCGCTTGGTGCCGTACATGCGCACGTAGCGCGCCTGCACCGGCGCCGGGAAGCGCAGGTCCTCGGTGCCGCCGGTGTCGCCCGTCTTGGTCACCGCGTCGTTCCACTGGCTGTTGTCGGTCGAGGTCTGGATCTTGTAATCCACCCCGTACGAGTCCTGCCAGCGCAGCACCACGCGATCGACCGTCTGCACCGAGCCGAGGTCCACCGTGATCCACTGCGGATCGGCGAACGCCGACGACCAGCGCGAATTGAGGCTGCCGTCGGTGGCGTTGCCCGGGCCGTAGCCGTCGTTCTCGTTGCCGCTGGAGGTAGCCGGCTTGCCGTACGCGAGGTTCGCGCTCGGCACGGTCGGCGGCGGCGGGGTGGTCGTGCCGCCACCGTTGCCGGTGTTGCCCGGGTCGCCCGTGTTGCCGTTACCGTTGCCATTGCCCGTGCCACCGGTATTGCCGGTGCCGCCGGTCGTGGCGGCCACCACCGTCAGCGTGGCCGGCGCGGTCGTGACCGTGCCGCCCGCGTTGCTGATGTCGACCGTGTAGATCGTGCCGTTGTCGGCCGCGACCGTGACGGGCGGCGTGGTGTACGACGGGATCGTCGTGATCGCCACCAGCGTGCCGTTGCGCTTCCACTGATAGTCGAGCGGGCCGGTGCCCGTGACGGCCACCGTGAACTTCGCGCTCTGGCCTTCGCTGGCCGTGAGCGCCGCCGGTTGCGCCGTGATCACCGGCGCCGGCGAGGTGTTGCCCGACACGCACATGACCCACGCCGGGGCGTTGTTGATGATGCCCTGCGACTGACGGCCCGACGAATCGACCAGCCAGGCATTGGTCGGCAGGTTCGGCACCACCGTCGTGGTCCAGGTGCGCCACGGCGACGGGAACGCGCACGAGGCGTAGTTCGAGCGTGCCACCGTCTCGGCTTCGTTGAGCGTCGGCACGCGCATGCCCACCGCGTTGCAGTACTTGATCGCGACGTCCTGCGTGAACTGCGCGCCGTCGGCCGCGAACGTGGTGTACGTCTGCTGCCACGTCAGGCCGCTCTGGTTGTCCTTCACGTTCGGCACGAACGGGCCGTTCGGCAGGCCGGGAATCGTCGACTGCCAGATGCCCGGTTGCGGCGCCAGCGGCGTGTAGCGCTCGGTTTCGCCGCCGCACTGCGGGGCGTCGAGCACCTGGAACTCGAACAGCGAGTAGCCGTATTGCGTGGCGCGCTTCACGCCCAGCATCCGCACGTAGCGGGCCGAGGTGCTCGCGAAGTTCTGCGTCTCGACGTTGCCGCCGCCCACCACCGGCGCGGTGGTGCCGCCGGCGCCGTCGGGCTGGCCGTTCGGGAACACGGTGTTCCACACCTTCTCGTCGTTCGACACCTGGATGTCGTACTCCGAGGCGTAGGCGTTTTCCCAGTTCAGCACGACCTTGTCGAAGGTCTTGACCGAGCCGAGATCGACTTCGAGCCAGGACGGATCGATGTCGGGCGCCGACGACCAGCGCGTGGCGACCGAGCCGTCGATCGCGTTGGCCGCCACCAGGCCGCCGTTCTGATCGCTGCTCGACTTCGCCGTCGCGCCGAGCGCGAGGTTCGACGCGTCGGTGCCGCTCACGGTCAGCGTCGCCGTACGGCTGTCGACGCTGCCCGCGCTGTTGCTCACCGTGACCTTGTAGCTGCCCGCGTCGGTGGATTGCGCCGACGGGATCAGCAGGCTGTCGGAGTTGTCGCCCACCGGCTGGTTGCCGTGGAACCACTGGTAGCTGAGCGGGTTCGAGCCGGACGCGGTCACGCTGAACGTCACGGCCTGGCCGACCGGCACGCTCTGGTCGATCAGGTCGGTGGCCGACGGGATGGTCGGCGCCACCGCCACGTTGACGGTCAGGCCGACCGGATCGGAGGTGATCTGGCCCGCGCTGTTCTTGACCAGCACGCTGTAGAGCGCGCCGCTGTCGGTCACCTGCATCACCGGCGTGTCGTACACCGGCGCGTTGGCGCCGGTGATCGGCGTGCCGTTGCGCAGCCATTGATAACTGAGCACCGGCGAGCCCGACGCCACCACCAGGAACTCGGCGCTCTGGCCCGCGGTGATGTTGCGCGCGAGCGGGGCCGTGACGATGGTCGGCACGGCCGGCTGCACCAGCGTGACCGTCGCGCTGTTCGACGGCACCTTGCCGATCAGGTTGCTGACCTCGACGCTGAAGTTCGCGCCGTTATCGGCCTGTTGCAGGGCCGGCGTGGTGTACGTGTAGCTGTTCGCGCCCGGGATCAGCTGGCCGTTCTTGAACCACTGATAGCCGATCGGCGTGGCGCCGGCGGTCAGCACCGTGAAGGTGCCGCTCTGGCCCAGCGTGACGACCTGGCTGGCCGGCTGGGTCAGGATCTGCGGCGCGGTTTGCGGCTGCTGGCCGACCACCATGTCGGTGCCGTCGAACGCTTGCGCGTTGACGGCCGGCTGCACCGCGAACGATGCGGTTGCGCTGCCGAGGGTCGGCGACGACACCGTGACGTTGACCGTGCCCGGCTGGAACTGCGTGCGCACCGCGATCTTCGCCATGCCGCCTTCGGCGGACAGGTTCGGGTCGCCCGGTGCGTGCCAGCCTTGCGGCTGCGCGTCGTTGACGTAGTGGTCCGAGCCGCCGCGATAGGTGCCCGGGCCGCTGACTGCAAACGTCAGCGTCTGGCTCGCGTCCGGCACCAGGTTGCCCGCCGCGTCGACGACCTTGGCCGTCAGCGTGGCCGCGTCGGTGCCGTTGGCGGTCAGCACGAAGCTGTCGCCGTCCGGCTTGACGATCTGCGGATCGACCGTGAGCAGCAGGTGATCGGCCGCGCCGGCGGTGGTCAGCGTGTCGGTGGCGGCGACTTGCAGGTCGTCGTTCAGACACTCGGCCACCAGCGTGCCCGGCTGGAACGGGATGTTGTCCCAGTGCACCTGGCCCGGCAGCAGCGTGGTGTTTTCCGAGAGGTCGGCCGACGGGTCGGAGCTGGTCGGGTTCGGCGTTTGCGCGCCGCCGACGATCTGGCCGTTCAGGCGCAGACGCACCGACGGGCAGTTGCTGAACGCGTTCACGCGCACCAGGCCCGTGCGGTTCCAGGTGTTGGCCAGCTTGACCACCGGCTGGAGCGTGCCGTTGAAGCCCTTGTACGGCGTCCAGACCGACTTGTAGATGTAGTAGATCAGGCGCGGCAGGCGGTTCCAGTCCATCATCGACGCGCCGTTCGACCGCACTTCGCTGTTCAGCACGCCGTCCGTCTGCGTGTTGATTTCACCCGGCGTGTCGGCCAGGTACCAGTGCGCCATGCCGAACGACTTGCCGATCATGCTGTGCACCCAGTCGCGCAGATACGACGCCGCGAACTGGATCTCGAAGTCGTACTTCCAGCGGCCCACGCCGTCGCCCCAGTATTCGGAGCCGTAGGCCGGCGTGGCCGGGTACGTGGTCTTGACGTTGACGTCGCAGCCCTGGCCCGAGCAGCCGAGGATGTCGCCGTTGGCCGGGTTCGGCGTGCGGTCCGCCTGCGCGCGCGTGTTGATGAAGTCGTACACACGCGAAATTTGCTTCAGGTTCGCCGCGATGCCCGGGTCCATCGTGCCGTTGTTCGCCTCCCAGGCGAGCACCGACGGATGGTTGCGGTCATGAATGATCATGTCGCGGTGCAGTTCCGACTTCAGCGTGATGTTGTCCTGCGTCACGCAGCCGGTCGTGGTGGTCGCCGTGCAGGGCGCGGGGAAGCCGTTCTCGCCGTCGCCGCTGGGCTGCAGCATCATGATCCCGTACTCGTCCGCGCCGTCGAGCCACTCGCGGCCCTGGCTCGAATGGCCCGGGCGATACGAGCTGCCGCCGGCCTGCGCGAGCAGCGAGAGATCCTGCCATTGCAGGTCTTCCGGCACGGCCGAGCCGAGCGCCGGATAGTCGTAGCGGCCCGATGCACCGAACAGGTAGTGCGGGTGGCCGTTGATGATCGGGAAGTTGTGATCCCAGGTGATGGTGCGGATGCCCAGCGGGCTTTGCTTGGTATCGACCACCACGCCGTTCACGCTGACCGAATGGATCACGTGGTACAGGTACGGACGGCCGTAGACGCTGTTGTTCGGATACCAGAGCGTCGGGTTGTTGACCGTCAGGATCTGGTCGAACGTCGATTGCGGCGCGGGCAGCACGGTCGCGGTGTTGGCCGCGAGCGTCTTGGTGTCCTGCGCCGTGGCGACCACGTTGCCGCCCGCGTCGACGATCTGCGTCGTCAGCGTGACCGGCTGGTCGTTCGAGTATTCGTTGAGGACGTTGGTCTGCACGCGGATCGTCGCCACCGCGTCGTTCGCCGTGACCGTCGCCACGTAGGTGCCCCACGTGTTGAGCACCGAGTAGACGTTCTCCGGAATATGGACGCGGTCCGTGATGTGCATCCACACCGGACGGAAGATGCCCGTGTCGTCCTGGCCGAAGCGGAACGCACCCGAGAAGCTCGGCGACTCGAAGAACTTGTCGCCACGCGACACCTTCACCGCCAGCACGTTGTCGGCCGGCTGGCCGTTGGCGTCCTTGAATTTCACGTAGGGCGTGAGGTCCACCACGAACGGCAGGAAGCCGATCACGTGGGTGGCCTGCGCGTTCGCCGCCACCTGGCTGTTGCCCTTGATGAACTGGCCGTTGATGTACACCTGCACGCCCGTGTGCGCGCCTTCGAACAGCACCAGCACCTTGCGGGCGAGCTGATCGGGGCCGAACGACGGATCGAGCTTGAAGTGCTTGCGATACCAGTTCGTGTTGCCGGTCAGCTGGCCTTGGCCGCCGCCCGACTCGATATTGATGAACGTGTCGTTGTCGGCGGGCGTTTGCGGCACGCCGATCGATTGCCACTTCGAATCGTCGAAGGCGGGATTCGAATAGCTCGGATCGTCACTGTCCTTGAGGTATTTCCATGGGGTCGCCCCCAGGTTGATCACGATGTGATTGCTGGGCGGCAGCGGTACCGCTGCTCGCGCGTGCACGATGGAGAGCAGGAGCAGCCCCCATAAAAGGAGCAGCCACCCTCCACCCTGCCAGGCTGTTTGCCTAACACTATTGCGCATGTTGGTTATCCCGGTGATCCACGTAATGCGTCTGTCGCTACGGACACGGCCGCCCCCTGCGGGCGTCCCCCAATGCCTGCCGCACGGGTGACGCGACGGCCTGTCCGGCCCGACGTTCCCGCGCTTCGATTCCTTACTTGTTTGTCAGCCTCGTGCCCGTTCATGACGGGTCGCAAACGTTTGACCGATCGGACGCAAACGTTTTACACGCGAAATAGGGGATGACCCTCGCTCTGCACTGGAGGAGATAACGGCCCGGGTCGGGAAAGGTTGACTAAGTGGAAACCCTTAGGAATTTTCGACTTTTCGGGGAAGTCGGCTAAAAGGGGACAAATGCTTTTGTTTGTTGTTGAAAACCGATCCTAAATGGTTGCGGGTGCAACTTTTTGCATGGTTTTGGGGCAGGGAGGGGAGAATTTTTGAGGGTTGGGTGGGGGGATGGGCTGGGTTGGGGAGCCGGGGATGAGGAGGTGTCGCAGATCAGCACCTCGACCGATTCCAAGGAGATGTCTGCGGGCCTGTCCGCATTTCTCGAACTGCATTTCCCAGTTTTTTCAGCTACTCCGAAACGCCAGGTTTCTTCCGACGGCCGTCTCAGCACCACAGGTATATCCCGTTGACATATCCTTCAGCGTCACTACAATTGCATATACGTTCAACATATCCCAAGGAGTCCATCGTGGAACAAGGTGCCATCTTCAAAAGCAACCGCAGCCAAGCGGTGCGTCTGCCGAAATCCGTGGCGCTTCCTGACGATGTGAAACGGGTCGACGTGGTGGCGATCGGCCGCGTTCGTATCCTGACCCCTGCCGGCGAGTCCTGGGATAGCTGGTTCGATGGCGAGGGCGTCAGCCCCGACTTCATGTCCACCCGCGGCCAGCCCGCCGATCAGGAACGTGAGGGGTTTTGATGCTCAAGTACATGCTTGATACGAACATCTGCATCTTTACCATCAAGAACAAACCTCACGAAGTTCGCGAGGCCTTCAACCGCTACCATGGCCAACTCTGCATCAGCACGGTGACGTTGATGGAATTGATCTATGGGGCGGAGAAGTCCGCTTCACCGGAGAAAAATCTGGGCGTGGTCGAGGGGTTTGCGGCCCGTCTGGACATCCTGGATTACAACTATGAGGCTGCCGCTCATAGCGGCCAACTCAGAGCCGAACTCGCCAAGACGGGAAAATCGATCGGCCCCTACGACCAAATGATTGCCGGTCATGCACGATCTCGGGGCCTGATTCTGGTAACGAATAATCTTCGGGAGTTTGACCGGGTAGCCGGTCTACGCGTTGAGGACTGGGTAGCGTGAATATTTTCATCGCCATCGCGCATCTTCGAATCGAATTGATGTGAGCGTTTTGATTGTTGCAACCCGGGTTTATTCGTCTATTTTTGGATGCACCTTGGAGCTGTGTATTTTCCAATATCTCGGCACACAAACCAGCGTTTGACGTATACAGCGCGGCATCAAGAATCAAACGCAACGTTGAGTTAATTTGGCAGCGGCCAACTCGATGTCCAAGGCGTCCAGATTCAGTCGCTCGGCTTGTTCGACATGACAGGCCATCCTCGTTCCGCGATCGTAGGTCAGACGCTCACGCAGAAACGCCGGCATCTTTTCATCTGGTGCGTGAACCCTTTCAGGGCATCCTGCGTCGCGCATCCGTCCATTCGACAGAGCGCAATGAACCGCGTTTTACGTTCGACCAGCGTACCGACGCACGAGCGGTTGAATGCACCACTTGCAGTGGGCGCAGTCGCACACGCAGGCCGCCGAGCCGCACATCGCTGCCGGCTGACTGGAATTTCACTGAAGTGGGAGAAAACGCTGAAGCGGCGAAACCGCTGAATGCCTGACTAGGCTTGGTGCGCCCGGCTGGGATCGAACCAGCAACCCCTGCCTTCGGAGGGCAGTACTCTATCCATTGAGCTACGGGCGCTTTTAGAAACCGCGTCACGACCCCGTAAACCTGGGTGCAACGCCGGCAAGAGCGAGAGCATACCTTGTTTCCATGACAGCGTCCACCGCGCGCCGGCCGCCTCCCGCGCGGCTTCCGGCTTGCGGGTAAACGCCCGCCGCGCTGCCCCCTTCCGGGTGAAAAAGAGCCGTCTATAATCATTCGAGCTTCCGTCAACAGCCATTCTGCCGCAGCCGGACCCGACCTAATTCCTATTCACGGAGACGAGGCCAGCATGAGCGAAGCGCCCCATCAGCCCCATCACGAAGCGCCCATCAAGACGCCCGAGCAACTGATCGCCGTCATCGTCGCGTCGTTCGCGATTCCGATCGTGATCATCATCCTGCTCGCCACCTACGTCGATCACGCGTTCCGCGTGGGCGCCGGCACCGACGGCCTGTCGGACGCCGCCGTGGCCGCGCGCATCGCGCCGCTCGCCCAGGTGGACGTCAAGGACGCCAACGCGCCACGCACCTACAAGACCGGCGAAGCGATCTACACGGCGGTCTGTGCGGCCTGCCACGCGGCGGGCGCGGCCGGCGCGCCGAAGTTCGGCAACGCGGGCGACTGGGCGCCGCGCATCGCCCAGGGCTACGACACGCTGCTGCACACCGCACTGGCCGGCAAGGGCGCGATGCCCGCGCGCGGCGGCACGAACCCCGACGACGTCAGCGATTTCGAGATCGCGCGCGCGGTCGTCTACATGGCGAACAAGGGCGGCGCGACCTTCCCCGAACCGGCCGAGCCGGCAGCCAATGCGACACCGAACGCGGCACCGAACGCGACAGGCGCGCCGGGCGCGGCCTCGGGCGCAACGGCGGCCTCGGGTGCAACCGACGCATCGGCCATCCCCGACGCAGCCGCCGCCGCGAACGCGCAGGCCGCCGCCGCCATGGCCGCGATCGCGGCGCTGCCGAAACCGGGCGCCGCCCCCGCTGCGGCGCCGGCCGGCGCCGCGGGCGCAGGCAAGGCGCTCTACGAATCGGTGTGCATGGCCTGCCACGCGGCCGGCGTGCTCGGCGCGCCGAAGTTCGGCAACAAGGCGGACTGGGCGCCGCGCCTGAAGGACCCGATGGACACGGTCTACAACTACGCGCTGCACGGCAAGGGCTCGATGCCGCCGAAGGGCGGTTCGAACGCGTCCGACGCGGACGTCAAGGCGGCCGTCGACTACATGGTGGGCGCGGCGAAGTAAGCCAAACCGCGCAGCCCGCCAGACGCCCGCGCAAAAAAATGGCCCGTGTCCGCAATCCGCGGCACGGGCCATTCTTATCGAAACGCGCCGCCGGGCTTACTTCTGCAGCAACGCCTTCAAGCTCGCCAGCCGATCCTTCGGCGTCATCGGCGCTTCCTCGGGCGTGGGCGGCGGCGCTTCGTCGAGCCCCATTTCGACGATGAAGCGCGACTGCTCGCACACCACCGTCTCGCGCGCCCGCTTGCGCTTCTTGCACCAGTTCAGGTGCAGGCTGCGCTGCGCACGCGTGATCGCCACGTACATGAGCCGGCGCTCTTCCTCGATGCGCGCGTCGTCGACGGCTTCGTCCTCCGAGTTGCCGCGGTGCGGCATCACGCCTTCCTCCACCCCGACCAGGAACACGTGCGGATACTCCAGCCCCTTCGACGCATGCACGGTGGACAGCCGCACCGCGTCGGGGTCGTCCTCCTTGCCTTCGAGCATCGACATCAGCGCGACGGTCTGGATCAGGCCGAGCAGGTTCTTGCCGGTGTCGGCGAGCCCGTCGGCGTTATGGAAGCCCTCGGACTCGCCATCGACGGCCTCGGTTTCGGGCTTGGTGCCCTTGCGCTTGAGCCATTCGAGGAATTCGAGCACGTTCTGCCACTTCGACTGCGCCTGGCGCTCGTCGAACGCGTCGTACAGATACGCCTCGTAGTGGATCGCCTCCATCATGTCGTCGAGCACGGTGGTGGCCGGATCGGTATCGGCACGCTCGGTCAGGCGCTGGATGAAGTCGCAGAACATGCGCAGCGGCTCGACCTGCCGCGCCGACAGCCGCGCCTCGATGCCGCCCATGTACACCGCCTCGAACAGCGACACCTTGGCCTGCCCCGCGAACGAGCCGAGCGCCTCCAGCGTGGTGTTGCCGATGCCGCGGCGCGGCGTGGTGACGGCGCGGATGAACGCCGGATCGTCGTCGGCGTTGGCGATCAGGCGCAGATAGGCGCACAAGTCCTTGATCTCGGCCTTGTCGAAGAACGACTGGCCGCCCGACAGCACGTACGGAATCCGCTCGCGGCGCAGCACCTGCTCGAAGATCCGCGCCTGGAAGTTGCCGCGATACAGGATCGCGTAGTCGCGGAACTGCGTGCGCCGCTCGAACTTGTGCGCCGACAGCCGGAACACCACCGATTCGGCCTCGTGCTCCTCGTCGTTGCACGGCGTGACGGTGATCGTGTCGCCCATGCCGTGCTCGGACCACAGCTTCTTCTCGAACAGCTTCGGGTTGTTGGCGATCACGTTGTTCGCGGCGGTCAGGATCCGCACCGTCGAACGGTAGTTCTGCTCCAGCTTCACGAGATGCAGCTTCGGGAAATCCTTGCCGAGCTGCGCCAGGTTCTCCAGCGTCGCGCCGCGCCAGCCGTAGATCGCCTGATCGTCGTCGCCCACCGCCGTGAACGCGGCGCGCGGGCCGGCCAGCAGCTTGAGCAGCGTGTACTGGCAGGTGTTGGTGTCCTGGTATTCGTCGATCAGCAGGTAGCGCAGCTTGTTCTGCCAGCGGTCGCGCACCTGCTCGTTGCGCTCGAACAGCTCGGCCGGCAAGCGGATCAGATCGTCGAAATCGACCGCCTGATACGCGTGCAGCGTGGCCACGTAATTGCGGAACACCAGCGCGGCCTGCTGCTCGTCCTCGTTGGCGGCGATCGCGAGCGCCTGCTCGGGCGTGACGAGGCCGTTCTTCCACAACGAGATGATGTTCTGGATCTTGCGGATCAGGCCCTTGTCGGTGGTGCCGAGCTGCTCCTGCACCATGCCGAAGCAGTCGTCCGAATCCATGATCGAGAACTGCGGCTTGAGGCCCACGTGCTCGGCCTCCTGGCGCAGGATCTGCACGCCGAGCGAGTGGAACGTGCACACCGTGAGTTGATTCACGGGCACCTTGCGGCCTTCCTTGCCGGGCGTGGTCAGCGTCTTGCCTTCGAGCAGCTTGCCGACGCGCTCGCGCATTTCGGCGGCGGCCTTGTTGGTGAACGTGACGGCCGCGATATGGCGCGGCTCGAACCCCTTGTTCTCGATCAGATGGGCGATCTTCTGGGTGATCACCCGCGTCTTGCCGCTGCCGGCGCCGGCGAGCACGAGACAGGGGCCGTCGAGATAGCGCACCGCTTCGTTTTGAGCGGCATTGAGACCTGCGGACATGGTGGCTGACGGACTGGAGATGCGGATGGCGGCGCCGCCGCCGCGCCTTCGAACAGGGCGCGGTGCGCGCCGCCGGAGGCTGCGCGGATCGGAATACGACGGACGCGGGAGGCCGCATGTTAACACGCCGCCTGCGTGCCGATCGTGACGCCAAAATGGGGCCGGACAACGAATCGGGCTACCGCCCACCCGGCGTGCCGGCGTGTTCGCGCCCCGCTTCGCCGTGCCACAATAGCCGCTCGTTTGATCTCGCTCGCTGACAGGATTCGCTTATGGCTTCTTTGCTGAAAGTAGGTCTGATGGGTTTCGGTTTCGCCGGCGCGACGTTCCACGCGCCCGTGATCGCGCACAGCGGCCGCACCACGGTCGCGGCGATCGCCACCGGGCAGCCCGAGAAGGCGCGCGCCGCCTATCCGCAGGCGGCCGTGGTGGCCGATTTCGAGGCGCTGCTCGCGCACGCCGACGTCGAATGCGTGGTGATCGCCACGCCGAACGACACCCACTTCGATCTGGCCCGCCGCACGCTGGAAGCGGGCAAGCACGTGGTGGTCGACAAGCCGGTCACGCTGAGTTCGGCCGAGGCGCGCACGCTGGCGCGGCTCGCGGCGGACCGCGGGCTGGTGTTCGCGCCGTTCCACAACCGCCGCTGGGACGGCGATTTCCTCACCGTTCGCCAGCTCGTCGCGAGCGGCGAACTGGGCCGCATCACCTGGTTCGAATCGCACTTCGACCGCTTCCGCCCGCAGATCCGCCAGCGCTGGCGCGAGGACGCGACGCGCGGCGGCGGCCTGCTGTTCGATCTCGGCCCGCACCTGATCGACCAGGCGCTGGCGCTGTTCGGCGCGCCGGACACGGTCAGCGCGACGGTGCGCGCGCGCCGCGACGGCTCGGAGGCCGCCGACCTGATCCACCTGGTGCTCGGCTATCCGGACAAGGAAGTGGCGCTGCACGCGAGCGCGCTCGCGGCGATCGAGCCGGCGCGCTTCACCGTGCTCGGCACGCGCGGCGGCTATCAGAAGTTCGGGCTGGACACGCAGGAAGATCAACTCAAGGCGGGCCTGACGCCCGACGACGTCGAATTCGGCGGCGGCAACCACCCCGGCGTGCTGCATCTGCTCGACGGCGACGTCGAGACGGAACGCCCGGTGCCCACGCTCGACGGTCAGTACGCCGAGTTCTACCGCGCGCTGGCTGCCTCGATCCACGATCGCGCGCCGTTCCCGGTGACGGCCCAGGATGCCGTCGACGTGATGGCGATCATCGAGCTGGCCGATCGCAGCGAGCGCGAAGGCCGCCGCCTGCCGTTCGTGCGCGAAACGTTTTGACACCGGCGTACGCGCTCGCCGGTACAAACCGTTACAAAAGTCTCGGGAACCCGAACTGACTTAGGAATAGTCTCAATCGTGCTTAAAACGGCCGGCCCCGAGAGGGCCGGCTTCGTTTTCGGCACGCCGCACCCGCATTCGCGCCTCACCGATCCGCCACAAGGAGAACGATTCATGCAACGGTTGATCCGTACGGCCCTCGGCGCCGCCCTCGTCGCCTCGCTGGCCGCGTGCGTGGTCACGCCGCCGCCGAAGCGATGGACGCCGCGTCCGCGCCCCGTTCAACCGGCCCCCGTCCAGCCGACGCTGCCGCCCCCGCCGCAACCGGCGCCGCCGCCGGTGGGCGTCGAGCGCATGAACGACATCCTGGCCCGGATCGACAGCCTCGGCGGGCGCATCGATTCGCGCGTGACGGGTGGCGCCTATCCGCCCCCGCAAGGCCGCGCGCTGCATCGCCGGCTCGACGTGATCCGCCAGGAAGCGAACGACATGAGCGCCCAGCACGGCGGCGGCCTGACCGCCGACGAACAGCGCGTGCTGAACCAGGAACTCGATACGGCCGCGCGCGCGATCGGCGTGTAAGCGGTGGGTGTGGGCGGGTGAGCGCGACGTGCGCCGCCGGCTCCGCGCCGTTCTTTCTCCGTCTTCGTTTCATCTCGCAAGCCGCCGTGACGCGGCATCGCGTGGCGCGCCGTCGGCTCCGCGCCCGGCTTTTCCCTCTCCGTTCATCTCGCAAGCCGCCATGGCGCGGCCTCGCGCGGCGCGCCGTCGGCTCCGCGCCCGGCTTTCTCCCTCTCCGTTCATCTCGCAAGCCGCCATGGCGCGGCACCGCGCGGCGCGCCGTCGGCTCCGCGCCCGGCTTTCTCCCTCTCCGTTTCATCCCGCAAGCCGCCATGGCGCGGCCTCGCGCGGCGCTCCCGGAGCCCGCTCCGCGCGACTTGTTCACCGCTCGCCCACCGGTTATCCCAAGGCTTGTCCACCGCGAACGGGCAGTTGCCCACCGCTTATCCCACGGTTTTCCGGCCCCCTTTCCACAGCTTTTTCAGCGCTTTTCCACCCGGTTATCCACCGCCTTATCCCACACTTCGCCCCTGCTTACCCACCCGTTATCCACCGCCTGCCCACCGCTTATCCCCAGCAAATCCCGCGCTTGCCCACGTAGTCATCCACACGATTTTCCACAGCCGAACAGCCGGTTACCCCCTGCCGTTCCACACCTTGTCCACCGGCTTATCCCCAGCCTCGCCACGCAGGCGTGCGACATCCGCCTGCCGCCAGGCGACATGAATTTGCGCAAATTGACAAGCCGTTGGGCCTCGCGTACATTCGCCGGCACGCGTCGGGAGAGCGCGCAGCAGCCGGTACATCGGCTCGCCGCGCCGCCGAAGGGGCACACCCGCAAACTCTCAGGCAAAAGGACCGACCGCGTCGAAACACCGTGCGCGCCGCCAATGCGGCGCGTCGCGCGTTTCGAACTCTGGAGAGCGGCAGTAGCCCGTGCGAACGCACCGGCAAGCTGCCCACCGAAGGGGCGCGCGCAGGCCGGTCACGGCCGCGCAATCTCTCAGGTACCAAGGACAGAGGGGCTTGGCAAGGATTCACTGGCGTCGTGTCGCCCGTGCATCCCGCGAATTGCCAGATCGTTGTCACGCTCGCGCACCCGCGCGGACGGAACCCCGAGGCCCCGATGACCGCACTCAAACACACCCCGCTTCACGCCGCGCATACGGCGCTCAATGCCCGCATGGTCGATTTCGGCGGCTGGGACATGCCCGTGAACTACGGCTCCCAGCTCGACGAGCACCGTGCCGTGCGCACCGATGCGGGCATGTTCGACGTGTCGCACATGTGCGTCGTCGATTTCCGCGGCGAGCGCGTGCGCGCGTTCTTCGAGCACGCCATCGCCAACCACGTCGGCAAGCTGCAAACCCCGGGCAAGGCGCTCTATTCGTGCCTGCTGAACCCGGAAGGCGGCGTGATCGACGACCTGATCGTCTATTACTTCACCGAAAACTTCTTCCGCGTGGTGGTCAACGCCGGCACCGCCGAGAAAGATCTCGCCTGGTTCGCGCGCCTGAACGCCGACGGCGGCTTCGGCCTCGAGATCACGCCGCGCCGCGAGCTGGCGATCGTCGCCGTGCAAGGCCCGAACGCGCGCGCCAAGGCCTGGGACACGATTCCCGCCGCCCGCGCCGCCACCAGCGAACTGAAGCCGTTCAACGCCGCGCAGGTCGCCGGCACGCCGTTCGGCGACCTCACCGTTGCCCGCACCGGCTACACGGGCGAGGACGGCTTCGAGATCATCGTGCCGGCCAGCCACGTCGAAGCGCTGTGGAATGCGCTGGTCGCCCAGGGCGTGCGCCCGGCCGGGCTCGGCGCGCGCGACACGCTGCGCCTCGAAGCCGGCATGAACCTCTACGGCCAGGACATGGACGACACCGTCTCGCCGCTCGACGCGGGCCTGGCCTGGACGGTCGACCTCGCCGCCCCGCGCGATTTCGTCGGCCGCGCCGCGCTCGAAGCCAACGGCCAGCGCGCCGCCTTCGTCGGCCTGATCCTGCTGAAGGAAAACGGCAAGGCCGGCGGCGTGCTGCGCGCCCACCAGAAGGTCGTCACCGCGCACGGCGAAGGCGAGATCACGAGCGGCACCTTCTCGCCCACCATGCAGGAATCGATCGCGTTCGCGCGCGTGCCGGCCGGCGTATCGGCGGGCGATGCGGTGCAGGTGCAAATCCGGGACAAAAACCTTCCCGCGCGCGTGGTAAAACTCCCGTTCGTGCGCAACGGCAAGGTGCTGGCCGTCTGACGGCCCCCTCCCGCGCGCACGGCGAACTTCAACGCACAAAACCCAATCAGGAGCATCCGATGAGCAACGTCCCGGCCGATCTGAAATACACCGACGAACACGAATGGATCCGCACCGAAGCTGACGGCACGCTGACGGTCGGCATCACCGATCACGCGCAGAGCACGCTCGGCGACATCGTCTTCCTCGAACTCCCGGAAGTCGGCAAGCAGTTCAAGGAAGGCGAAGCAGTCGGCGTCGTCGAATCGGTCAAGGCCGCTTCCGACATCTACTCGCCGGTATCGGGCGAGATCCTCGCCGTCAACGCCGACGCGATCGACACGCCGGAATCGGTCAACGAAGACGCCTACGAAGCCTGGCTCTTCAAGATCAAGCTCGCCCCCGGCGCCAGCACCGACAAGCTGATCGACGCAGCCGCGTACACCAAGCTGATCGACTAAGCGTTTTACGACCCGCGCGGCGCGCCCGGCTCCGGTGCGCGCCGCCACCCCGCAGGACATGCCATGAAGCTCGACCATCCGGATCACCTGATGAACCGCACGCCCCTCTCGCTCGCCGCGCTCGAAACGCACGACGCGTTCGCCGAACGCCATATCGGCCCCGACGCCGCCAGCCAGCAGGCGATGCTCGACACGCTCGGCTTCGCGTCGCGCGCGGCGCTGATGGATGCGGTGATTCCCGCCGCGATCCGCCGCGACGAAACGCTGCCGCTCGGCCCGTTCACGCAGCCGAAAAGCGAAGCGGAAGCGCTCGCCGCGCTGCGCGAGCTGGCGAATCAGAACCAGGTGTTCCGGACCTTCATCGGCCAGGGCTATTACAACGCGCATACGCCGGCCGTGATCCTGCGTAACGTGCTCGAAAATCCGGCCTGGTACACGGCCTACACGCCGTACCAGCCCGAAATCTCGCAAGGCCGCCTCGAAGCGCTGCTGAACTTCCAGCAAATGGTGACCGACCTCACCGGCCTCGCCATCTCGAACGCCTCGCTGCTCGACGAGGCCACCGCCGCCGCCGAGGCGATGACGCTGCTGCAACGCAACGGCAAGCCGAAGTCGAACCGCTTCTTCGTGGCCGACGACGTGCTGCCGCAAACGCTCGAAGTGATTCGCACGCGCGCCGTGCCGGTCGGCATCGAAATCGTCACCGGCCCGGCCGCGCAAGCCGCCGAGGCCAACGCGTTCGGCGTGCTGCTGCAATACCCGGGCGTGGACGGCGACGTGCGCGACTACCGCGCGCTGACCGAAGCCGTGCACGCGGCCGGCGGCCACGTGGTGGTGGCGGCCGACCTGCTCGCGCTGACGGTGCTGACGCCGCCGGGCGAATGGGGCGCGGATGTCGCGATCGGCAACACCCAGCGCTTCGGCGTGCCGGTCGGCTTCGGCGGCCCGCACGCCGCGTACCTCGCGGTGCGCGACGAATTCAAGCGGCAGATGCCGGGCCGGCTGGTCGGCGTGACCGTCGATGCGCAAGGCAAGCCGGCGATGCGCCTCGCGCTGCAAACGCGCGAGCAGCACATCCGCCGCGAGAAGGCCACCTCCAACGTGTGTACGGCGCAGGCGTTGCTCGCCATCATGGCCAGCTCGTACGCCGTCTATCACGGCCCGCGCGGCCTCAAGACCATCGCGCTGCGCGTGAACCGCATCGCCGGCCTGCTGGCCGCGGGCCTCGGGCAGCTCGGCTTCGCGCTCGTCAACGACACGTTCTTCGACACGCTGACCATCGAAGCCGGCGCGCAGGCCACGGCGCTGCACGACGCGGCGCGCGGCAAGCGCATCAACCTGCGCCGCGCCGGCGAAACGCGCGTCGGCGTGTCGATCGACGAAACCACCACGCGCGCCGACCTGGCCGACCTGCTGGCCGTGTTCGCCACGGTGGCGGGGGCCGCCGCGCCGTCGGTCGAGGAACTCGACGCCGCGCTGCCGGGCGCGCCGGTGCTGCCGGCCGACCTCGAACGCACCAGCGCCTACCTGACGCACCCGGTGTTCAACCGCCATCATTCGGAAACGGAAATGCTGCGCTACCTGCGCAGCCTGTCGGACAAGGATCTCGCGCTAGACCGCTCGATGATCCCGCTCGGCTCGTGCACGATGAAGCTGAACGCCACCTCGGAAATGCTGCCGGTCACCTGGCCCGAATTCGGCCAGATCCACCCGTTCGCGCCGGAAGATCAAACGGTGGGCTATCGCACCATGATCGCCCAGCTCGAACAGATGCTGGTGGCGGCCACCGGCTATGCGGCCGTGTCGCTGCAGCCGAACGCCGGCTCGCAGGGCGAATACGCGGGCCTGCTGATCATCGACGCGTATCACGCCTCGCGCGGCGAAGGCCATCGCGACGTCTGCCTGATCCCGGCGTCGGCGCACGGCACCAACCCGGCCTCGGCGCACATGGCCGGCATGAAGGTGGTGGTGGTGGCCTGCGACGAGCAGGGCAACGTCGACATCGCCGACCTGAAGGCCAAGGCGGATCAGCACTCGGCCAACCTCGCCGCGATCATGATCACCTACCCGTCCACCCACGGCGTGTTCGAGCAGAACGTGCGCGAGATCTGCGAGATCGTGCACGCGCACGGCGGCCAGGTGTACGTGGACGGCGCCAACATGAACGCGATGGTCGGCCTGACCGCGCCGGGCCAGTTCGGCGGCGACGTGTCGCACCTGAACCTGCACAAGACGTTCTGCATCCCGCACGGCGGCGGCGGCCCGGGCGTCGGCCCGGTCGCGGTCGGCGCGCACCTCGCGAAGTTCCTGCCGAACCAGCGCTCGACCGGCTACACGCGCGACGCCGACGGCATCGGCGCGGTGTCGGCCGCGCCGTACGGCTCGGCCTCGATCCTGCCGATCTCGTGGATGTACATCGCGATGATGGGCGCGCGCAACCTGACGGCCGCCACCGAAGTGGCGATCCTCAACGCGAACTACATCGCGCGCCGCCTCGCGCCGCATTACCCGGTGCTGTATTCGGGCCCCGGCGGCCTGGTCGCGCACGAATGCATTCTCGATTTGCGCCCGATCAAGGAATCGAGCGGCATCACGGTGGACGACGTGGCCAAACGCCTGATGGACTACGGCTTCCACGCGCCGACCATGAGCTTCCCGGTGCCCGGCACGCTGATGGTCGAGCCGACCGAATCGGAATCGCAGGAGGAACTCGACCGCTTCATCGACGCGATGGTGGCGATCCGCGAGGAAATCCGCGCCGTCGAGGAAGGCCGCGCCGATCGCGAGGACAACCCGCTGCGCCACGCGCCGCACACCGCCGCGGTGGTCACCGCGAACGAGTGGAACCACGCCTATTCGCGCGAACAGGCCGCGTTCCCGGTGGCGTCGCTGGCCACCGGCAACAAGTACTGGCCGCCGGTCGGCCGCGCCGACAACGTCTACGGCGACCGGAACCTGTTCTGCGCCTGCGTGCCGATGTCCGACTACGCCTGAGCGAACGCCTGACGCTTCCCTCGCCGCCCGCCATGCGTCGCGCCGCCGCGCCTGCCACCGCCCTCGGGCCGGCGGGCGCGGCGGCGCGCGGTCGCGTTCGTTACCAAGTCCGGCTACCATCACACACCGCCATCCAGCCAAACGAGGAGTTCCGCATGGTGCGCAAGGTGTTACCGGACAACACGGCCGTCCATCGCGTGAGGGCCGCCGCCGCGCGGCCTCGCTGGCGGGCGTTCGCACCGGCCGTCGCGGCCTGCGTCGCGTTCGCCGCTTCGGTCGGCGCGTCGCCCGCTCGGGCGGCCATGAATTTCTGCGCCGCGCCCGCGCTGCAGAGCAACGAATCGACTTCCGCCGAACCCGGCATCCAGGCGCTGATCCGCGGCGTCGACGCGCACCTGAACGACGCGCCGAACGCGATGCAGCACCTTCATACCGAGGGGCTGCTGCCGCATGAAGGCATCCGCGATCAAAGCGAGGCCGCGCTCGACGACATGGAGCGCATGCGCGACGCGGCACTGGCCTGGCGCGTCACCAACAAGCCGGCCTACCTCGCGTTCGTGAACCGTTTCCTGCTCGCCTGGGTCACCACCTACGAGCCGGATTTCAATCCGATCGACGAAACCCGTTTCGAAAGCCTGATCGTCGCGTATGACATGACGGCGAGCACGCTGCCGGTGAAAACGCGCAACGCCGCGTCGGCGTTCATCGCCAAGCTCGGCGCCGGCTACGTCGCGCAGGTCGAGGCGCAGCCGCGCCCGCTCACGGGCGTGTGGCGCAACAACTGGCAGAGCCACCGGATCAAGCTGATCGCGCTGGCCGCGTTCACGCTCGGCGACCGCAAGATGATGAACGCCGCGCAGCGCCTGTTCGTCGAGCATCTGGCCGACAACATCAAGCCCGACGGCACCACCATCGATTTCGAGGAGCGCGACGCGCTCCACTACACCGTCTACGACCTGCAGCCGCTCGTCACGGCCGCCTTGGCCGCGCGCCGCTTCAACCGCAACTGGCTCGGCGAGCGCGGCGCGAACGGCGCGACGCTGAAGGCCGCGCTCGACTGGCTGGTGCCGTACGCGCGCGGCGAGAAGACCCACGAAGAATTCGTCAACTCCACCGTGCCGTTCGACGCCAAACGGCGCGAAGCCGGCCTGCCCGGCTACTCGGGGCCGTGGGCGCCGAAGAACGCCACCGAACTGTTCCACCTCGCGGCCCGTCTCGACGGCCGCTACAACAGCGTCGCGCAATCGCTGTCGCCGCAGCCGCCCGCGTGGCTGGCCGCGTGCCTGCCATTGCCGGCGCGTTAATTCACCCGCTCCGCATACAGGAACTCCCCCATGGCAGTCAGCGTGTTCGATCTCTTCAAAATCGGGATAGGCCCGTCCAGCTCGCATACGGTCGGACCGATGCGCGCCGCGCTGATGTTCGTCCAGGGGCTGGAGCGCGACGCGCTGCTCGAACGCACGGCCACCGTGCGCGTCGACCTGTACGGCTCGCTCGGCGCGACCGGCAAGGGCCACGGCACCGATCGCGGCGTGATGCTCGGCCTGATGGGCGACGCGCCCGACACGGTCGATCCCGACACCATCGATGCGCGGCTGGCCGCCGTGCGCGACAGCAAATCGCTGTCGCTGCTGGGCCGCCACCCGGTGCCGTTCTCGATCAAGGAGCAGATCGGCTTCTACCGCCAGGCGCTGCCCGAGCATCCGAACGCGATGACGCTGCGCGCGCGCGACGCGGCCGGCGAGGCGCTGCGCGAAACCACCTATCTGTCGGTCGGCGGCGGCTTCGTGGTGACGGCCGGCGCGGCGAACACCAAGGTGCTGAACGCGGCCGACCAGATGCCCTACCCGTTCAGCTCCGGCGCCGAGCTGCTGGCGCTGACCGCCTCCACCGGCAAGTCGATCGCGCAACTGATGTGGGACAACGAACGCGCCTGGAACGACGAGGCCACCACCCGCAGCGGCCTGTTGAAGATCTGGGACGTGATGCAGTCGTGCGTGTCGCGCGGCTGCGGGATCGGCAACCCCGATGCCGAAGGCACGCTGCCGGGGCCGTTCCAGGTCAAGCGCCGCGCGCCGCAGCTCTATCGCACGTTGAGCGGCAACCCCGAGCAGGCGCTGCGCGATCCGCTGTCGATGGTCGACTGGATCAACCTCTACGCGATCGCCGTCAACGAGGAGAACGCCGCCGGCGGGCGCGTGGTCACCGCGCCCACCAACGGCGCGGCCGGCATCATCCCGGCGGTGCTGCACTACTACGCGCGCTTCGTGCCGGGCGCGAGCGAACAGGGCGTGATCGACTTCCTGATGACAGCCGCCGCGATCGGCATCCTCTACAAGCTCAACGCGTCGATCTCGGGCGCCGAGGTGGGCTGCCAGGGCGAAGTGGGCGTGGCCTGCTCGATGGCGGCCGGCGCGCTGGCCGCCGTGATGGGCGGCACGCCGCGCCAGGTCGAGAACGCCGCCGAGATCGGCATGGAACACAACCTCGGGCTGACCTGCGACCCGGTCGGCGGGATGGTGCAGATTCCGTGCATCGAGCGCAACGCGATGGCGTCGGTGAAGGCCGTCAACGCGGCGCGCATGGCGCTGCGCGGCGACGGCAGCCATTACGTGTCGCTCGATTCGGTGATCAAGACGATGCGCGAAACCGGCGCCGACATGAAGACCAAGTACAAGGAAACCTCGCGCGGCGGGCTGGCGGTCAATATCGTCGAGTGTTGAGCCGGCCGTGAGCCGTGACGGCGCGGCGCACCGCCGCCGCGCCCGCGTTTTTCGTTACTCCCGCGTGGTTCCTATCCGGCGTAAGCTATCCCCCTCGCCACCGAGAGGGAGCCCGCAGCCCATGCCGTCCACCCCGGATTCCGCCGCCCCGGCCAGCGTCAACGGCGCGCGACTGCTCGTCGACGCCTTGCTGGCCAACCATGTCGAGCGCGTGTTCTGCGTGCCCGGCGAAAGCTTCCTCGCCGTGCTCGACGCACTCGGCGACGAAACCGCCCGCATCGCCACCCTCGTCTGCCGCCACGAAGCCGCCGCCGCGAACATGGCCGAGGCCACCGGCAAGCTCACGGGCCGGCCCGGCATCGCGTTCGTCACGCGCGGCCCGGGCGCGGCGCATGCGTCGATCGGCGTGCACACCGCATTCCAGGATTCCACGCCGATGATCCTGTTCGTCGGCCAATGCGCGCGCGAGCATCTCGATCGCGAGGCGTTCCAGGAAATCGATTACCGCCGCATGTTCGGCGAGATGGCGAAGTGGGTCGCGCAGATCGACGACGCGCGCCGCATCCCCGAATACTTGAGCCAGGCGTTCCATGTCGCCACCGCGGGCCGGCCCGGCCCGGTGGTGCTCGCGCTGCCGGAGGATCTGCTGTCCGATCCGTGCGCGCCGCAGCCGGTGCTGCCGGCCGCGAAGCGGATCGCGGCGTCGCCGTCCGATGCGCAGGTGGCGGAGTTGCGCGAGCGGCTCGCGCGCGCCGAACGGCCGCTCGCGATCGTCGGCGGCAGCGGCTGGACGCGCGACGCCTGCGCCGACCTGCGCCGCTTCGCCGAAGCCTGGCAACTGCCGGTGGCCTGCGCGTTCCGCTATCAAGACACGTTCGACAACGCCCATCCGCTCTATGCGGGCGACGTCGGGCTCGGCATCAATCCGGCGCTCGGCAAACGCATTCGCGAGGCGGACCTGCTGCTCGCGATCGGCCCGCGGCTCGGCGAGGCCACCACCGGCGGCTACACGTTGCTCGACATCCCCAAGACCCGGCAGGCGCTGATCCACGTGCATCAGGGCGCGGAGGAACTGGGCCGGGTGTATGCGGCGGACCTGCCGATCGTCTCCGGGATGCCCGAAATCGCCGCGCGGCTGGCCTCGCTCGCGCCGCCCGAGGTGCTGCCGTGGGCCGGCAGCGCGGCCGACGCGCACGCGGCCTACGACGCGTGGCGCGCGCCGCTGCCGATGCCGGGCGACGTGCAGTTGGGCGAGATCATGCAGCAGTTGCGCGAGCGGTTGCCGCACGACGCGATCGTCAGCAACGGCGCGGGCAACTACGCCACCTGGTTGCATCGTCATTACCCGTATCGCGCGTTTCGCTCGCAACTGGCGCCGACCAACGGCGCGATGGGCTACGGCGTGCCGGCCGCGCTGGCGGCGAAATCCTTGTATCCGCAACGGGTTGCGGTGGCGCTGGCCGGCGACGGCTGCTTCATGATGGCCGGCCACGAACTCGCCACGGCCATGCAGTACGGCCTGAACGTGGTGGTGATCGTGGTCAACAACCAGCATTTCGGCACGATCCGCATGCATCAGGAACGCCATTACCCGGGGCGCGTGCACGGCACCGGCCTGACCAACCCCGATTTCGCCGCCTATGCGCGCGCGTTCGGCGCGCATGGCGAAACGGTGCTCGCCACGGCGGAATTCGCACCGGCGCTCGAACGTGCGTTGGCCGCGAACTTGCCGGCGCTGATCGAGATCCGCGTGCCGCAGGAGGCGAGCACGCCGTCCGCGACGCTCGCGCAGGTGCGCGAACAGGGCCGCAAGCTGCGCGGCGAGCCGGGTAATTGAGCGTGAGCCTGGCCATGCCCCCGGCAACCGGGGCCGCGATGCAAGGCGTGGAGAGCGACGGCCCCGCCGGCCTCGATGCCCTCGATGCGCATGCGGCCTTGCGGCACCCGGGTACGCTGCTGACGCCGGAGCGCATGCTCGTCGCGCCGTACGATCTCGAAATGGCCGGTGCGGTGCCGGCGGGCGTGATCGCGGCCACGGCGAGCGCGGCAGGCGCGGGCATCCTCAACGCGGCCGAGCGGCCGTTCCGGCTCGACTACGCGCGCTGCGCGACGGTGCACGTGATCAACGGAATGGGCGTCGCGCTCGGCGATTCGATCATCGGCCTCACGGCGCTCGACGCGCTGCGCGGCGCGCATCCGGCACTGCGCTTCGTGCTGTATCGGCCCGCGCGGCTCGCGGCCCATGTCGCGCAACTCGACGCGCTGGCTGGCCGCCCCGCCTCGCATGGCGACGCCGTGGCCGAGATTCGCACGCTGCCGGTCGCGCTCGATGCGCTGCCGGCTGCCGACCCGAAGATCGACGTCGGCAACCAGCTCTACCGGCCCGCGTTCGCGGCGCTGCCGATGATCGACTACTTCCTCGATGCGCTCGGCGCCGAGCCGGCAGCAATCCCGGCGGAAGCCAAGCGCAACCGCTGGCTCGCGCGGCTCGCCTTGCCCGCGCTGCCCGCGCCGTGGCATGCGCGCCGCTACGCGCTGTTCTGCGCCGACGCCAGCACGCCGCTGCGCAGCATCCCGCCCGCGCGGCGCGCGGCGCTCGTCGAACGCATCGCGCAGCGCTATGGGTTGCCGGTGCTCGGCTTCGGGCCGGTCGATCATCGGGCGTATGTGGACGTGCGCGCACTGTCGCCCGATACCGCCGCCTATCTCGCGTGGGTGCGCGGCGCGGCGGTGCTGATCGGCGCCGATTCGTCGGCGATCCACCTGGCCGACGGCTTCGACGTGCCGACGCTGGCCTGCTTCACGAGCATCGCGCCCGAATTGCGCGTGCGCGACTATCCGCATTGCCGGCCGGTGGTGGTGCCGGTGCCGCCCGCGCTGCACGATCGGCATGCGAGCGACGATGCGGGCGATATTGCTGCGGTGGATGACGCCTATCGTGCGCTCGATTGGGATGCGCTGGCTTGGCCGCTGGCGCGTGATGGTGACGGCTAGTCAGTTCATCCACGCCGCCCTCAGCACCTTGGACGGCCGCATGCCGAACATGCGCCGGTAATCGGTGGCGAACTGGCTCAGGTCAGTTCATCGCTGCCCCGGACGCCTTCCTCAGCACCTTGGACGGCTACATGCCGAACATGCGCCGGTAACCGTTGACGAACTGGCTCAGGTCAGTTCATCGCTTCCGCTATCGCAGCCCCGGGCGCCTCCCTCAGCACCTCGAACGGCCGCATCCCGCACATGCACCGATAACCGATGGCGAACCGGCTCAAGTCAGTTCACCGCTTCGGCCACCGCAACCCCGGACGCCTCCCTCAACGCCTCCGACGGCCGCATCCCGAACATGCGCCGGTAGTCGGTCGCGAACTGGCTCAAATGCCAGAAGCCCCACGCGGCGGCCACGTCCTGCACCGAGCCGGCCGCGCGGCCGCACAAGTCGCGCCGCGCGCCGTTCAGGCGCAGCGCGCGCAGGTACGTGGCGGGCGCCATGCCGAGCACATCCTGGAAGCAGTTCTGCAAGGTGCGGCGGCTCACGTGAAGCTGCTCGCACAGCTCGGGCACGCCGATCGGCCGGCTGCGATGCGCGAGCATGTAGTCGCGCGCCAGCGCGACGATGCGGCGGCGGCGCTGCGGATGCAGGCCATCGGCCTCGTCGTCGGCGTCCGGCCCGGCGCACACGTCGAACAAGGCCGCCAGCACAGCCGCCTGCAAATCGTGACGCTCGCATTCGGACAACACCGCGCGCGGCGCGACCGCATCGTCGAAACGCGCGGCCAGCAGCGCACGCAGCCGTGCGAGCCGCGCCGCGCCAGCCTGCACCACCGGCTGCCGCAGCCGCGCGTTGGGGCCGACGTGCTCGACATGCTCGGCGTAACGGCGCAGCACCTCGCCGCGCACCACCACGCCATAGATCGAGAACGCGGCCGGCGTCAGCAGTTCGAATTCGACGTTGCCCGGCCGGCAGGCGAAACCGTCGGCCGCGATCGGCCGCGCATCGATCCGCGCGCTGCCGTCGGGCCTGGCCGGGATGCCGAACCAGTACGCATCGCCGCGCACCTCGCAGCCCTGCCGCAACGCGTGGCTGGTGGTTTCGCTAAACAGCTTCATGGTGTCGAGCGGCAACTCGGTGAGCGTGCCGGCGAAGCGCCCGGCCGCGAGCTGGTCGTAGGTCTGGCGCCAGCCGATCAGGTTGCGCGCCTGCTCGTCGGCGTCGTGCGCGACGCTGACCACGGCGCGGCCCGCCGGCGCTTCCGTGCCGGCCGCGCTGCGGCGCGTGTCTTCCGCGGTGGCCTCGGCCCGCGCGCCGGCCGCCGCATCTTCCGCGGTGGCCTCAGCCCGCGTGCCGACCGCAGCCCAGCCGCCAGCCAAGGCCAAAACTTCGGCGTCCTTCACGGTTTCGATCCCGCCCCGAGCATTCATCGTCCCTGCCCCTTTTTCGGTCCCGGCTTTCATCGACACGACAAATATGCAAATCCCGTGCCGAAAGTCCGTCAGGCCCGCGTTGCCCGGCCTCGCGCACGGCTGTGCCACGAAGGCACAGCGCGCCACGTGGCGGCGTGCCAGTTCTGCGCACCCGCCATCGCACGAGCACGGCACACGCGGCCCGGCCCGCCGCCGCGCCCCGGCTGGCCGCGCCTCGCACCGCGACGCGCCCGGCACGCACCGCCGCGCGGCGCACTGGCACGCTTTTGGCGTATTTCACAGGCCCCGCCGCGCGTGCGCGGCGACGTTTCCTAATTCCGACATGCGAGGAGCGACAGATGAACCACGCCGAGATGCAGCATCTGAACATCGAATTTCCGTATCGCAAGCAGTATGGGAACTTCATCGGCGGCGAATGGGTGCCGCCCGTCGCAGGCCAGTATTTCGACAACATCTCGCCCGTCACCGGCCAGCCGTTCACGGCCATCCCGCGCTCGCAGGAAGCCGATATCGAACTGGCGCTCGACGCCGCCCACGCGGCCAAGGCCGGCTGGGGCGCGACGCCCGCGGCGGACCGCGCCGCCGTGCTGCTGCGCATCGCCGATCGCATGGAGCAGAACCTGGCGCGGCTGGCGGTGGCCGAGACGATCGACAACGGCAAGCCGCTGCGCGAAACCACGGCGGCCGACATCCCGCTGGCAATCGACCACTTCCGCTATTTCGCGGGCTGCCTGCGCGCGCAGGAAGGCTCGATCGCCGATATCGGCGGCGACCTGGTCGCGTACCACTTCCACGAGCCGCTCGGCGTGGTCGGCCAGATCATCCCGTGGAACTTCCCGATCCTGATGGCCGCCTGGAAGCTCGCGCCGGCATTGGCCGCCGGCAACTGCGTGGTGCTCAAGCCGGCCGAGCAGACGCCCGCCTCGATCCTGGTATGGGCCGAACTCGTGCAGGACCTGCTGCCGCCAGGCGTGCTCAACATCGTCAACGGCTTCGGGCTGGAGGCCGGCAAGCCGCTGGCGTCGAGCAAGCGCATCGCCAAGATCGCGTTTACCGGCGAGACCACCACGGGCCGCCTGATCATGCAGTACGCCAGCGCGAACCTGATCCCGGTCACGCTGGAGCTGGGCGGCAAGAGCCCGAACATCTTCTTCGCCGACGTGATGGACCGCGACGACGGCTACTTCGACAAGGCGCTCGAAGGCTTCGCGATGTTCGCGCTGAACCAGGGCGAGGTGTGCACCTGCCCGTCGCGCGCGCTGGTCGAGGAAAGCGTGTACGAGCGCTTCATCGAGCGCGCCGTGAAGCGCGTCGAGAAGATCCGCCAGGGCCACCCGCTCGACGCGCAGACGATGATCGGCGCGCAGGCCTCGGCCGAGCAGATGGAAAAGATCCTGTCCTACATCGACATCGGCCGCCAGGAAGGCGCCGAGTGCCTGACGGGCGGCGAGCGCAACACGCTGACGGGCGAGCTGGCGAGCGGCTACTACGTCAAGCCGACGGTGTTCCGCGGCCACAACAAGATGCGGATCTTCCAGGAGGAGATCTTCGGGCCGGTGCTGTCGGTCACCACCTTCAAGAACGAGGATGAAGCGCTGGAGATCGCCAACGACACGTTGTACGGCCTCGGCGCCGGCGTGTGGACGCGCGACGGCACGCGCGCCTACCGCTTCGGCCGCGCGATCCAGGCCGGGCGCGTGTGGACCAACTGCTATCACGCCTACCCGGCGCACGCGGCGTTCGGCGGCTACAAGCAATCGGGCATCGGCCGCGAAACCCACAAGATGATGCTCGACCACTATCAGCAGACCAAGAACCTGCTGGTCAGCTACAGCGAGAAGCCGCTCGGGTTCTTCTGAGTTTTGCGGGTTTTCCGGGCAGCATGCGAGCACCGCCGGCGAGCGATCGCCGGCGGTTTTTCATGGCGCGTCGGCGGGCTTCTCGCCAAGACGTTCGGTGTCCGTTTCATTGCCGGGCAGCAGCGCGTCGCTGTCGTCCTTGAGGCCCACGCCGGTCAGTTGCAGCCGGCGCGCGTGCGTCAGCAGATAGTGCAGCTTGTGTGCGGCTGCCGCGTGCGGCAGCCCTTCGGGCCGCACGTTCGAGATGCAGTTGCGTTGCGCGTCGTGGCAGCCGACCTTCGGCGCGTAGGTGAGATACACGCCGAGGCTGTCCGGCGAACTGAGGCCGGGCCGCTCGCCGATCAGCATCGCCACCAGTTGCGCGCGCAACAATTCACCGATCTCGTCGCCGAGCGCGACGCGCGCCTGACGCGCCACCACCACCGGGCCGATCGACCAGCCGTCGGCATCGAGCCGGCCGCGCACCGCCTCGATCAGCGGCAGCGCCTGCTTCGCGGCCGCGAGCGCCGACAGGCCGTCGCCGATCACGAACACCAGGTCGGGCGCGGCCTCGGCATCACGGCCGGCCGCCGCCAGCGCCTCGCGGCTCGCGTCGGACAGCCGCCTGCCGAGATCGGGACGCCGCAAGTAGTGCTGACGATCGGGCGCGGCGCTGTCGGCCGCGAGCGTCGCGTAACCGGCCGCCTCCAACTCGCCGCGCAGCGCGTCGGCCTCGAGCGGCTGATGCACGGCGTCGCGCGCCTGCGCGTGCGACAGGTTGAAGGCCAGCAGCGGCTCGGTCGGCAGGCTGCTGCCCGCGCGGCCGAGCGCGATGCGCGCGTTCGTGAACGACTTGAGCCCGCCCCACGGGTTCTTCTCGACGGGGTCGCTCATGCGCCGATCCCCATCCAGTCATCCGCGCCCGTCAGCAGCGGCGTGCGTGTCGAAGCCGGCAACAGCACGCCCTTCGCATCGGCGATCTCCATCGTCTCCAGCCATTCCTCGAACTCGGGCGCGCGGCGCAGGCCCAGCACCTCGCGCACGTACAACGCATCGTGGAACGAAGTGCTCTGGTAGTTCAGCATCACGTCGTCCGCGCCCGGAATGCCCATGATGAAATTGATGCCGGCCGCGCCGAGCAGCGTCAATAAGGTATCCATATCATCTTGGTCGGCCTCGGCGTGGTTCGTGTAGCAGATGTCGCAGCCCATCGGCACGCCGAGCAGCTTGCCGCAGAAGTGATCCTCCAGCCCCGCGCGGATGATCTGCTTGCCGTCGTACAGGTATTCGGGGCCGATGAAGCCCACCACCGTGTTGACCAGGAACGGCCGGAACTTGCGCGCCACCGCGTAGGCGCGCACCTCGCAGGTCTGCTGGTCGACGCCGTGATGCGCGTTGGCCGACAGCGCGCTGCCCTGGCCGGTCTCGAAGTACATCAGGTTGTCGCCGACGGTGCCGCGCTTGAGCGAGCGCGCCGCCTGGTGCGCCTCGTCGAGCAACGCCAGCGAGATGCCGAAGCTCGCGTTGGCCTGCTCGGTGCCCGCGATCGACTGGAACACCAGGTCGACGGGCGCGCCTTTCTCGATCGCCGCGATGGTGTTGGTGACGTGGGTCAGCACGCAGGATTGCGTCGGCACGCGATAACGCTCGCGAAACGCGTCGATCATGTTCAGCAAGCGGGTGATCGCGGCGAGGCTGTCGGTGGCCGGATTGATGCCGATCATCGCGTCGCCCGAGCCGTACATCAGGCCGTCGAGCATCGAGGCGGCGATGCCGCGCGCGTCGTCGGTCGGATGGTTCGGCTGCAGCCGCACCGACATGCGGCCCGGCAGGCCCACCGTGTTGCGAAAGCGCGTGACCACGCGGCGCTTGCGGGCCGCCAGGATCAGGTCCTGGTTGCGCATCAGCTTCGAGACGGCCGCCGCCATTTCGGGTGTGATGCCGGGCGCAACGCGTTCCAGCGCCGCGCCATCGGCCGCCGGCGACAGCAGCCAGTTGCGAAAGTCGCCCACCGTCAGATGCGAAATCTCGGCGAATGCGGCAGCGTCGTGATCGTCGACGATCAGGCGCGTGACCTCGTCGCGTTCGTACGGGATCAGCGCCTCGTTCAGGAACGCCTTGAGCGGCACCGCGGCCAGCGACATCCTGGCGGCCACGCGCTCTTCCTCGCTGGCCGCCGCGACACCGGCGAGCTGGTCGCCCGAGCGCAAGGGGCTTGCCTTGGCAAGCAGGGTCTTGAGGTCCGCGAACCGGTAGGTCTGCGAACCGATCGTCTCCGTGTAGGCCATCTGTGAATCTCCTGAGGTCGAGCGGTGCGCGGCGCGGCAATCCGGGCCGCGCGCCGCCTCATTCCTCGAGCAGCGCCTCGGCGGGCGCGGCGGCGCGTTGTGCGCGCGTCGCCAGGAAGTAGACGAAGCCGAGCGCGACGATCGCCACGAACACACCCGCCACCAGCGCGTTGAAATAGAGCATCGTGCCGAGGCAGATCAGCGCGGCGACCAGCGCGAACGCCGGGAACAGCGGGTACAGCGGCGCGCGGAACGGCCGCGCCATGGTGGGCTGCGAGCGGCGCAGCTTGAACAGCGCCGCCATGCTGACGATGTACATGACGATAGCGCCGAACACCGACATCGTCACGATGTTCGCCGTCAGCGTCTGGCCGCCGAACTGGATCAGCTCGTCGCTGTAGATCGCCGCGATGCCGATCACGCCGCCCGCGATGATCGCGCGATACGGCGTGCGAAAGCGCGGATGCACCTTGGCCAGCCACTCGGGCAGATAGCCTTCGCGGGCCAGCGCGAAGATCTGGCGCGAATAACCGAGGATGATGCCGTGGAACGACGCCACCAGCCCGAACAGGCCGAGCCACACCAGCATGTGCATCCAGCCGCTGTGCTCGCCGACGATGTATTTCATCGCCTGCGGCAGCGGATCGTTGATGTTGGCGAGCTTGCTCCAGTCGCCCGCGCCGCCCGCGAACACCATCACGCCGATCGCCAGCACCACGAGGGTCAGGATGCCGGCCACGTAGGCGATCGGGATCGAGCGCTTCGGGTTCTTGGCTTCCTCGGCGGCCATCGCCACGCCTTCGATCGCGAGGAAGAACCAGATCGCGAACGGGATCGCCGCGAACATGCCGTTGAACGAGCCGAGCGAGAAGTGATCGGCGCCGCTCCAGCCCGCGTGCGTGAAGTTCGCCCACGAGAAGCCCGGCGACACCACGCCCATGAACACCAGCAGCTCGAAGATCGCCAGCACCGTGACGATCAGCTCGAACGTCGCAGCAATCTGCACGCCCACGATGTTGAGCGCCATGAACACGAGGTAGGCGCCCATCGCCGCGTGCTTCGGCTCCAGCGACGGGAACTGCACATGCAGATAGGCCCCGATCGCCAGCGCGATGGCCGGCGGCGCAAACACGAACTCCACCAGCGTGGCGATGCCTGCCAGATAACCGCCCACCGGCCCGAACGCGCGGCGCGCGTAGGCGAACGGGCCGCCCGCGTGCGGAATCGAGGTGGTCAGCTCGGTGAAGCTGAAAATGAAGGTGGTGTACATCGCCGCGATGAACAGCGCGGTGACCACGAAGCCGAGCGTGCCGGCGCTGGCCCAGCCGTAGCTCCAGCCGAAATATTCGCCCGAGATCACCAGGCCCACCGCGATCCCCCAAAGTTGCCAGGTACCGAGGGTCTGTTTCAGCGCCGGCCCGGAATGGCCGTTCGACTCTGCATGCATCGCGTTCTCCTCAGGTGCGGCCCGTCGAACGCGGCGCGCCGGAACGGGTGTGGGAGAACCGATGCTAGAGAGTCATAAATCGACGTGTTATCGAAAATCGGCAAAGGTGGGGGCAGGCGAGGGCGGGCAGCGGAGATATTGCGCGCACGGCAACGGTTTCGTACGATGAGCGGCGCCGCGCGCCGGTTCGCGATTGCCTGGGCGTTCGCGTTGCCACCGGCCCGTGTGCATCGACCCTATTCAGGAGACCTGTTCATGAGCACGCGTCAGATCGAGATCCGCGAGCTTGACCCGATCGAGGTGGTGGCCGCCGAACATCGCGGGCCTTACAGCGAGATGCACACCGCGTTCGCGCGGCTGGCAGGCTGGATCGATGCGCAAGGCCTGTTCGGCCCCGACGCGTGCTGCCTCGGCATCTTTTACGACAATCCGGCCGTGGTGCCCGCCGCGCAGCTTCGCTCGCACGCGTGCTACGCGCTCGGCCCGGACACGGCGGCCATTGCGCTGCCCGAACCGTTCGAACACCTGACGATCGCGGGCGGCACCTGCGCCGTGCTGATCCATGAAGGGCCGTACGACACGCTCGGCCACGCCTACGCCTGGCTGTACGGCGAATGGCTGCCGTCATCGGGCCACGTGCCGGCCGATGCGCCCTCGTTCGAGGCCTATCTCAACGACCCGCGCACCACGCCGCCCGAACAACTGCTGACCGCCATCCACCTGCCGCTGCGTTGAATGATGAGCAACGGCCCGCAACGGCCCATTTGCTGCGGATAACGAAATGACCGCCTAGCCGCGCGAGGCGCGCAGCAGCCGCAAGCCGTTGCCGACCACGATCAGGCTCGCGCCCGCGTCGGCGAACACGGCCATCCACATCGTGCCGAGCCCGGCGATGGTCAGGCCGAAAAACACCGCCTTGACCGCCAGCGCGAAGCCGATGTTCTGCACCAGCACGCGGTGCGTGGCGCGCGAGAGCCGCACGAACTCGGGGATCTTGCGCAGGTCGTCGTCCATCAACGCGACGTCGGCCGTCTCGATGGCGGTGTCGGTACCCATCGCGCCCATCGCGAAGCCGATGTCGGCGCGCGCCAGCGCCGGCGCATCGTTGATGCCGTCGCCGACCATCCCGACCGCGCGCCCTTGCCGCCCCAGTTCCACCACCGCCGCGAGCTTGTCCTCGGGCAACTGGTTGCCGCGCGCATCGTCGATGCCCACCTCGCGCGCGATCGCCGCCGCCGTGTAGGCGTTGTCGCCCGTCAGCATCGCGGTGCGGATGCCGAGCGCGTGCAGTTGCGCGATCGCCTCGCGGCTGCTGTCCTTGACCGTGTCGGCCACCGCGAACAGCCCGAGCACGCGCGCCGCGTCGATCAGCATCACCACCGTCTTGCCCTGCGATTCGAGCGCGGCGACGCGTGCGTCGAGCGCGGCCGAGGCGCGTCCGAGTTCGGTGGCCAGCCGCTGATTGCCGAGCCAGTACGACACGCCGTCGATCGCGCCGCGCACGCCGCGGCCCGGCAGCGCCTCGAAGCCGTCGACCTCGGCGAACGGCGCGGCATCGGCCGAGGCGCGCGCGATGGCCTGCGACACCGGGTGATCGGAGCGGTTCGCGAGGCTCGCGGCCAGGAACGCAAGGCGGGCCGGCGCGATGTCGTCGGCCAGCGCCTCGAGATCGGTGCGGGCGGGCTTGCCGTGCGTGATCGTGCCGGTCTTGTCGAGCGCGAGCCAGCCGAGCTTGCGGCCTTCTTCCAGATACACGCCGCCCTTGACCAGGATGCCGCGCCGCGCGGCGGCGGCCAGCCCGGAGACGATCGTGACCGGCGTGGAGATCACCAGCGCACACGGGCAGGCGATCACCAGCAGCACCAGCGCGCGATAGAACCAGTCGTGCCACGCACCGCCGGCCAGCAGCGGCGGAATCACCGCCACGGCCAGCGCGATCGCGAACACGATCGGCGTATAGACGCGTGCGAAGCGGTCGACGAAGCGCTGCGTCGGCGCCTTCGCGCCTTGCGCCTCCTCGACGGCGTGGATGATGCGCGCGAGCGTGGTGTTCGAGGCCACGGCGCTCACGCGATAGTCGAACGAACCGGCCTCGTTGATGGTGCCGGCGAACACGGCGTCGCCGGGCGCCTTTTCGACCGGCAGGCTTTCGCCCGTGATCGGCGCCTGGTTGACCGTCGAGCGGCCGTCCACCAGTTCGCCGTCGAGGCCGATCCTCTCGCCGGGGCGCACCCGCACGATCGCGCCGAGCGCCACCGTGGCCGCCGCGACCGGTGCCCAACTGCCGTCGGGCTGCCGCACCGTGGCGGTGTCGGGGGCGAGCCGCATCAGGCCCGAGATGGCGTTGCGGGCGCGATCGAGCGACTTGGCCTCGATCAGTTCGGCGATCGTGAACAGCACCATCACCATCGCGGCTTCGGGCCACTGGCCGATCAGCATCGCGCCCGTCACGGCGATGCTCATCAGCGCGTTGATGTTGAGGTTGCCGTTGCGGATCGCGATCCAGCCCTTGCGGTAGGTGGTGAGGCCGCACACGGCCACCGACGCCACCGCGAGCAGCGCGGCCAGCCAGCCGGGCAGGCCGGCCCAGGTCACGGCTTCGGAGGCAAGCGCGGCCACCCCGGCGGCCACCAGTGGCCAGACCGGCTTCGGCGCATCGGCCAGCGGCGCGCCGGATGCGCCGGCCGCCGAGGCACCGCCGCCGGCCAGTTCGGGCGTCATGCCGAGCGAGCGGATCGCCGCGGCCACCGATTCGGCCGCGCCGGGCGCGTGCACGACGGTCAGCAGCCGCTGCATCAGGTTGAAATCGAGCGTCGTGACCGAGGCCATGCCGCCGAGCTTCTTGCGGATCAGCGTTTCTTCGGTCGGGCAATCCATCTGCATGATCCGGAACGCCGAGCGCTCGGTGCCGTCGGCCAGGCGTTGCGTGCCAGGCAAGGCGGCGAGGATCGGTGCGGCGGGGGCGCAGCAGGAGGCGGCGGAGGGGTGATCGTGTGCGGCGTGGTCGTGCGAGCCGTGGTCATGCGAATGGGCATGTGCGCCGTGGTCGTGCGTGCCGTGGTCGTGTGAGTGGGCATGTGCGCCGTGATCGTGCGTGCCGTGATCGTGCGAGTGGCCATGTGCGCCGTGGTCATGCGAATGGGCATGTGCGCCGTGATCGTGGCTATCGTCGCCTCCGCCGTCGTGCGCGTGGCCGCATTGGCCGCGACCCTCCGCAGCATGGTCATGGCCCTGCTCACCCTGGCCAAGATCGCCGTGCGCGTGCCCATGATCGTGGCCAAGCCCTCGCGCCTGTACCGGCGCGTCGTCCTTCTTCACCCAGCGGATCGCCAGTTGCGGCTTCGCGTCATCACGCGCACCCGCATCATCATGGCCGTGATCGTGCGCGCAGCAGCCGGCTGGCGACGGTGCGTCGTCGGCGCGGTGCGCGTCGTGAGTGCGGTTTGATTCGGCCATGGCGTTCTCCTGATTGCATGAGGTGTAGAGTTAACACCCTGAAGCCACTTCAGGGTCAACCGTTTCCGACAGGAGAATCTGATGAAGATCGGCGAACTTGCCAAAGCCGCACGCTGCACGCCGGAGACCATCCGCTTCTACGAAAAAGAGGGGCTGATGCCGGACACCGAGCGCACCGACGCGAATTACCGGCGCTATACCGAGCTGCACGTGGAGCGCCTGCGGTTCATCCGCAATTGCCGCGCGCTCGACATGACGCACGACGAAATCCGCACGCTGCTGCGCCTGACCGACGACCCGGCCGATCGCTGCGATTCGATCAACACGCTGCTCGACGACCACATCGGCCACGTCAACGCGCGGCTCGTCGAACTGCAGCAGTTGAAGGCCCAACTGAGCGAATTGCGCGAGCAATGCCAGGGCGAGCACACGGTCGAGGATTGCGGCATCGTGCACGGCCTTGCGACCATGGAGACACCGGAGGCGGGCGCAAAGCGCACCCACGTCGGCTAATTGCCACCGGCGTTTTTATTGCATCAAACAATGACTAGCCATAAAATGATCAGTCATTGTTTGATGATTGATTTGACTGGCTCCCATGCCTAAATTCTCCCCTCTCGCGCTCGCCGTGCTGGCCATGCTGACCGAAGCGCCGATGCACGTGTATCGCATCCAGCAGCTCATCAAACTGCGCGGCAAGGACGACGTGATCAACGTCCGCCAGCGCAACAGCCTCTATCAAACGCTCGATCGCCTGCTGCGCGAACGCCTCGTGGTGGTTCACGAAACCGAGCGTGACGGCATGTTCCCCGAGCGCACCGTCTACGCCGTGACCGAGGCCGGCCGCAGCACGGCGCGTGGCTGGTTGCGCGAACAACTGGCGCAGCCGGCCCGCGAATATCCGGCGTTTCCGGTGGCGCTGTCGGTGCTGCCGCTGCTGTCGGTGGACGACGCGCGCCGCCAGCTCGAAGCGCGCATCACGGCGCTGGAGGCGGAACTCGAACGGCTCGACGCGGCGCGCAACGCGGCGCTCGCGCTGCAGATCCCGCGGCTGTTCCTGCTGGAAAGCGAACTGCTGCAGGCGAGCGTCGAAACCGAACTCGATTGGGTGCGCAGCGTGGTGGCGCATCTGAAGGCCGGCGCGCTGACCTGGAGCGAGGCCTGGCTCAAGGACGTGGCCGAGCGGTTGGCGGCCAGCGATCCGGATTGAAGTCGGATTGAAGCGAAACAAATGAAACTCGAAGCGGGGCAGGGCAGCACGACGAACGCCGCTCCAAAACAAAACCGGCCGGCGGCACGTCCTGAAACGTGCCGCCGGCCGGTCCCGTGAGTCATCCAACCCGCGCGGGGCGCACCCCGCTCAGGCCG
The DNA here is from genome assembly GCF_047497165.1 of Burkholderia sp. 22PA0099. NCBI lineage: Bacteria > Pseudomonadati > Pseudomonadota > Betaproteobacteria > Burkholderiales > Burkholderiaceae > Burkholderia > Burkholderia sp. 22PA0099. The sequence goes on from NZ_CP163165.1 coordinate 154,995, forward strand.
TGCGCATTACTTGCCGCCGATGCTCTTGAGCGGCACCCACTCGCCCTTTACGACCTTGTACATCGTGATGCCGCCGTTCTTCAGGTCGCCCTTCGAGTCGTACGCGATGTGCGTCGAGGTCACGCCGGCCATATCCGTCTGCGCGAGCACCGGCAGGTACTTGGCCGGATCCGTCGAGTTCGCCTTCTTCATCGCGTTGAACATCGCCATCGCGCCGTCGTAGGCGTACGGCGAGTAGGTCTGCACGTCTTCGCCGAAACGCTTCTTGTACTTCTCGGCGTAGGCCTTGCCGCCCGGCATGTCGTTCAGCGGCAGACCGGCCAGCGAGGCGATCGTGCCGTCCGACGCGTCGGCGGCGATCTTCAGGAAGGTCGGCGTGTGGACCATTTCGCCGCTCATCAGCGGGGAGGCGAGGCCCAGCGACTTCATCTGCTTGACCATCGGTGCACCTTGCGAATCGGCGCCGCCGTAATAGACCATATCCGGCTTGGCAGCCTTCAGCTTGGTCAGGATCGCCTTGAAGTCGACGGCCTTGTCGTTCGTGAATTCACGATCGACGATGGTCGCGCCGGCTGCCTTGGCGGCTTTCTCGAACTGGTCGGCCAGGCCTTGGCCATAGGCGGTGCGGTCGTCGACGATCGCGATCCGCTTCATGCCCAGATCCTTGACCGCGAACGCGCCGGCCACCGAGCCCTGCTGCGTGTCGGACGTCATCATCCGGAACGTGGTCTTGTAGCCCTGCGTGGTGTATTCGGGCGCCGTCGCCATCGCGATTTCGGGGATGCCGGCGTTCGCGTAGATGCGCGAAGCGGGGATCGTGGTACCCGAATTGAAGTGGCCGAGCATGCCCTTGATGCCGTCGTCGACGAGCTTCTGCGCGACCGTCGTGCCGGTGCGCGGGTCAGCCTGATCGTCTTGCGAGTCGAGCACGAACGTCACCGGCTTGCCGCCGATAACCGGCTTGGTCGCGTTGAAATCCTCGATCGCGAGCACGATGCCGTTTTGCATGTCCTTGCCGTAGTGCGCCTGCGCACCCGTCATCGGCCCTGCAAAACCGATCTTCACGTCCTCCGCGTATGCGGTCCCCGCCAGCGACATGACCGCAACCAGCGTTGCGCCTGCCACTTTTTTCATCGTGTGTTGCATAGCTTCTCCTAATACCAGGGTAGATGGAGCGGCTTCGGGTTTGCCTTGCCGCTTCCGTTTCGTCATGCCAACCAGCCGGGATCGCTCAGCCGATCGTCATCAGATTGGCGTTGCCGCCGGCTGCCGCCGTGTTCACGCTCACCGAGCGCTCCGTCAGCAGCCGCTCCAACGCGTAATCTTCGTCGCCGTTCTCGAACGCGCCGGCCGCCACGCCCTGCACCGATACGATCGGGCCGGGACGTTGCGAGACTTCCTTCACCAGCGCCAGCAACTCGTCGCTGTCGCCTTCGAACAGCACCGCATCGAACGCCGCGTCGGCCTGCTTGCGCACCGCCGCATACGACTTCAACGAAGCGGGCAAGGCCGCGGCCAATGCTTCGCCAGCCGCACCCGCGAACAGCGCGCGGTTGCCGGTGGCGAGCACCGAGGCGAACTGCGCACGCGCGCCCTTCGCCGTTGCCGCCATGCACAACACCGTGCCGCGCGGGCCGAGCGTGTACGTATTGCGCTCGCCGGTCGGCCCCGGCAACACCGCCGTGGCACCCGCCAGCACGCGCGACAGGTAGCCTTCGCAGCGTGCGGCGAGCGCCGGCTCGCGTTGTTCGATCAGCCAGTCGCGCAGCGCGGTCAGCGCCGACGACGGATTATCACCCGACTCGCCCGCCACCGGCGCATCGACGATCAGCGACGATTCCAGCGCCTTCGGCAGGCCGGCCGGGCGCGTGGCCAGCAGGCGTTGCAGATAGAGCGCGCCGCCGGCCTTCGGGCCGGTGCCCGACAGGCCTTCGCCACCGAACGGCTGCACGCCCACCACCGCGCCCACCACGTTGCGGTTCACGTAGATGTTGCCCACATGCGCGCGGCCGATCACGTGCGCGATGGTTTCGTCGATCCGCGTGTGGATGCCGAGCGTCAGGCCGTAGCCGGTCGAACGCACCTGGTCGAGCAGCTTGTCGAGCGCGCTGCGGCGGTAGCGCACCACGTGCAGCACCGGGCCGAACACTTCGCGCTTCAGTTCGTCGATGCTGCCGATCTCGATCAGCGTCGGCGGCACGAAGGTGCCCTGCGCGCAGCCGGCCGGCATCGGCAACTGCGTGACCGCATGGCCCTTTTCCTTCATCGCGGCGACGTGGGTGTCGATCGTTTGCTTCGCCTCGGCATCGATCACCGGGCCGACGTCGGTCGACAGGCGATCGGGGTTGCCGAGCGTCAGTTCGTGCATCGCGCCCTTGAGCATGGTGAGCGTGCGATCGGCCACGTCGTCCTGCAGGCAGAGCACGCGCAGCGCCGAGCAACGCTGGCCGGCCGAATCGAACGCCGAGTTCATCACGTCGGCCACCACCTGTTCCGCGAGCGCCGACGAGTCGACGATCATCGCGTTCTGGCCGCCGGTTTCGGCGATCAGCGGGATCGGCTTGCCGTCCGGGTCGAGGCGCGCGGCCAGCACCTTGTTGATCAGGCGCGCGACTTCGGTCGAGCCGGTGAACATCACGGCGCGCGTGCGCGGGTCCGACACCAGCGCCGCGCCCACCGTCTCGCCGTCGCCCGGCAGCAGTTGCACCGCGCCGGCCGGCACGCCGGCCTCGCGCAGCAGGCGCACCGCCTGCGCCGCGATCAGCGGGGTCTGCTCGGCGGGCTTGGCCAGCACCGTGTTGCCGGCGGCCAGCGCCGCGGCCACCTGGCCCATGAAGATCGCCAGCGGGAAATTCCACGGGCTGATGCACACCACGGGCCCGAGCGGGCGGTGCGTGTCGTTCGAGAATTCGTCGCGGATCTGCGCCGAGTAATAGCGCAGGAAGTCGATCGCCTCGCGAATTTCCGCCACCGCGTTCGGCAGCGATTTGCCCGCTTCGCGGATCACCAGGCCCATCAGCGTATGCATCTGCGCTTCGAGCAGATCGGCGGCGCGCGCCAGGCAATCGGCGCGGGCTTCGACCGGCGTGGCCTGCCAGATCGGCGCGGCCGACACGGCATGCGCGAGCGCGGCGCTCACGTGCTCCGGGGTCGCCTCGCTGACGGTGCCCACCACGTCGCGCTGATCGGACGGGTTGCGCACGTCGCGCGCCGGGGCGTCGGACAGCGCTTCGTCGGCCAGCATCGGCGCGGCGCGCCACGGGTGATGCGCGCTCGTCAGCAGTGCCGACGACAGCGACGCCAGACGATGCTCGTTCGACAGATCGAGGCCCATCGAATTGGCGCGCGAGTCGCCGTACAGGCCTTGCGGCAGCGGGATTTTCGCGTGCGGCGCGCCGAGCGGGACGATCTTCGCGGCTTCGTCGACCGGGTCGGCCACCAGTTCCTTGACCGGCACGGCCTTGTCGGCGATGCGGTTCACGAACGAGGTGTTCGCGCCATTCTCGAGCAGGCGGCGCACGAGGTAGGCGAGCAGCGTTTCATGCGTGCCGACCGGGGCATACACGCGGCACGGACGGTTCAGCTTGTCGCGGCCCGTGACTTCCTCGTACAGCGGCTCGCCCATGCCGTGCAGGCACTGGAATTCGTACTGGCCCGGGTAATAGTTCTGGCCGGCCAGGTGATAGATGGCCGACAGCGTATGCGCGTTGTGCGTGGCGAACTGCGGATACACCGCATCGGGCGCGCCGAGCAGCTTCTTCGCGCAGGCGACGTACGACACGTCGGTGTAGATCTTGCGCGTGTAGACCGGATAGCCTTCGAGGCCGTCCACCTGCGCACGCTTGATTTCCGAGTCCCAATACGCGCCCTTCACGAGGCGGATCATCAGGCGGTGACGGCTGCGGCGCGCGAGGTCGATCAGGTAGTCGATCACGAACGGGCAGCGCTTCTGGTACGCCTGCACCACGAAGCCGATGCCGTTCCAGCCGGCCAGCTCCGGGTCGAAGCACAGCGCTTCGAGCAGGTCGAGCGAGATTTCGAGGCGGTCGGCTTCCTCGGCGTCGATGTTCAGGCCGATGTCGTAGCGGCGCGCGAGCAGCGCCAGCGCGCGCACGCGCGGCAGCAGTTCGCTCATCGTGCGGTCCTGCTGCGCGCGCGAGTAGCGCGGGTGCAGCGCCGACAGCTTGATCGAGATGCCCGGGCCTTCGTAGATGCCGCGGCTGCCGGCGGCCTTGCCGATCGCGTGGATCGCCTGTTCGTAGGATGCGTAGTAGCGCTGCGCATCTTCTTCCGTGGTGGCCGCCTCGCCGAGCATGTCGTACGAGTAGCGGAAGCCGCGCGCTTCGTACTTGCGGCTGTTGGCCAGCGCCTCGGAAATGGTTTCGCCGGTGACGAACTGCTCGCCCATCAGGCGCATCGCCATGTCCACGCCCTTGCGGATCAGCGGCTCGCCGCCGCGGCCGATCAGGCGCGTGAGCGCCGACGACAGGCCCGTCTCGCTGTTGGTGGTGACCAGCTTGCCGGTGATCATCAGGCCCCAGGTGGCCGCGTTCACGAACAGCGACGGCGCCTGGCCCATGTGCGAGCGCCAGTCGCCCTTGCTGATCTTGTCGCGGATCAGCGCGTCGCGCGTGGCGCGGTCGGGAATGCGCAGCAGCGCTTCGGCCAGGCACATCAGCGCGACGCCTTCCTGGCTCGACAGCGAGAATTCGTGAATCAGCCCCTCGACGCCGCCGCCCGAGCTCTTGGTGCGCAGCGCCTCGACCAGCGTGGTCGCCATCGATTGCACGTCGGCCGCGAGATGGGCGGGCAAGCGCGCCTGGCCGAGCAGGAACGGCACGCACTCCGGCTCCGGACGGCGGTAAGCCGCCGTGATCGCGGCGCGCAGCACCGATTGCGGCTGCACGCTTTGCGCGAATTCGAGGAACGGATGCGGGGCGCCGTCGTCTTGCTCCTGACCATCGGCCAGCTCGGCGAAGCCGCTGCGGCCCGACAGTTCGGCCGGCAGATGGCCGTGCTCGATCTTTTCCAGGTACGCGAAGATCGCCTGCTTGATCAGCCAGTGGGGAGTGCGCTCCAGCCGCGCGGCCGCGTCCTTGAGACGCGAACGGAGCAGATCGTCGACTTTGACGCCTAGGGTGGTGCTTGCCATGATTCCTTCTGTGCCAGGCCGGAGCCGGCGGTCGCGTGAATATGAGACTCGCGGAATCCTATGCCACACAATAAAAAGGTGCAACCGATTCGACGATCCGGTTGCACCCTTACAAAATTCTTTTGAATCAATGCATTAGAGCATTGCAACCGGCTGTCGCCAAGCATTCGCCGGATCAGTACTTTCCCTTAGCCCACAAAAGTGCCACCCGCGCAATCGGGTATGCACCGGAATGGTGAAACTCGCTTGCGACGGCTTGTGTGCGTGGGGCGATGTAAGTGCCGGCTATCGCCAATCAGGCGACAGGCCTTGTGTGACAAGGCTGTGTGGCAGATGGATGAGGGATTGGACAACGCCACGACGATGAGATGCACAACCGTTCCGGCGCGCGGGCGCGATGGGAAACCGGCCAGCCGACGCGGCGGTTGCACCACTTCGAGGCATGTCGGGTGGCATCGTTTTCTTACGCCGGTGTGCCGAATCGAGTGCGCCGTCGCACCGACACGCCACGATTTCGGTTCGGCGGCGCAGTTCGGTCAGATGTCGAGCGGGTCGACCTCGACACTCCATCGCAACACGCCCTTCAATTCACGCAAGCGCGGTTGCCACGCCGCCAGCACATGTTGCAACACCGCGCGCGAGGCGCTTTCGACCAGCAGTTGCGCACGGTGCACGTTGAACACCTTGACGATCGTCATCGGCACCGCGTCGTAGGCCGTCACGCGCTCGGCGCCCGGCAGCGTCGCCAATTCGGCGGCGGCGGCCTGCAGGAACGCCAGCGCGGCGTCGATGGTACGGCCCTCGGCACGCAGCAACGCCTGATAGACGAACGGCGGCAGGTGCGCGTCGCGGCGCTCGGCCAGCGTGGCGCTCGCGAAGCCCACGTAATCGTGGCGCGACAGCGCGTGATAGAGCGCGTGGCGCGGGTAGCGCGACTGGATCAGCACCTCGCCGGGCAACCCGGCGCGGCCGGCTCGGCCGCTGACCTGCATCAGTTGCGCGAACATCCGCTCGGTGGCGCGGAAGTCGGCCGAGAACAGCGCCGTATCGGCATTGAGCACGCCGACCAGCGAGACGCGCCGGAAATCGTGGCCCTTCGCGATCATCTGCGTGCCGACCAGGATATCGATCTCGCCCGCGTGCACCTCGGAGAACAGCGCCTGGGCGCTGCCCTTGCGGCGCGTGCTGTCGGCATCGATGCGCAGGATTCGCGCACCGGGCACCGCCTCGGTCAGCGTCTCCTCGATGCGCTGCGTGCCACGGCCGAGCGGCGCGACGTCGACGTTGCCGCACTCGGGGCATGCATGCGGAATGCGCGATTCCCATCCGCAATGGTGGCAGCGCAGCGCGCGTTCGGGCTTGTGCAGCACCACGTAGGCGCTGCAGCGCGGGCAGCCGGCCACCCAGCCGCAGGCGTCGCAGGCCAATGCGGGCGCGTAGCCGCGGCGGTTCAGGAAGATCAGGCTCTGCTCGCCGCGTTCGAGGCGGCCCTTGAGCGCCGCGACCAGCGGCCCGGACAGCCCGCCGATCGAGGCGCGCCCGCGCCGCCGTTCCTCTTCGAGATCGATCAGCTTGACGGTGGGCAGCACGGCGTCGGCCACCGCGCGGCGCGACAGCGTGAGCCGCGTGTAGCGCCCCTGTTCGGCCTGCCACCAGCTTTCCAGCGACGGCGTGGCCGAGCCGAGCACCACCGGAATATCGAGCCGTTTGGCGCGCCAGACGGCAAGGTCGCGCGCCGAATAGCGCAGGCCTTCCTGCTGCTTGTAGGCCGGCTCGTGTTCCTCGTCCACCACGATCATCGCAAGCGCGGGCAGCGAGGCCAGCACCGCGAGCCGCGTGCCGAGCACGATGCGCGCGCGGCCGGTGTGGGCGGCGAGCCAGTGGCGCGCACGCTCGCCCTCGGCCAGCCCGCTGTGCAGCGTGACGATTGCGTCTGGCGGCAGCACGGCCGCGAAGCGCGCGCGAAACGCCGCCTCGAACTGCGGCGTCAGATTGATTTCAGGGACCATCACCAGCGCCTGCGCGCCCGGCCGCTGGTCGAGCAGCGCGGCGAGCGCATGCAGGTACACCTCGGTCTTGCCGCTGCCGGTCACGCCATGCAGCAGGAACGGCGCGAAGCCGCGCGCGGCGCGAATCGCATCAAGCGCGTCGGTCTGCTCGGGGTTCAGCGCCGGGGGCACAGGCGCGGACACCCGGTTATCCACTGCTTGTCCACCGGCGTCGGCCACCGAAATTTCATCGCAGGCGGCCCAGCCCGATTCGCACCAGGCGTCGAGCGTGGCCTGCGCCTTCGGATGCAGCGCGCGCAGCTCGGGCAGCGTCAGCGAGGCTTCGTCGAGCAGCGCCTGCGCGAGCCGGCGCAGCGCGGCGGCGCGCGCGGGCAGGGCGTCGGGCAGCGCCTCGCGGCCGGCCGGCAGCAGGCGGTAACGGATTTCGGGAGCGAGCAGGCGGCCCCAGCGCGAGGCATCGCGCAGCGCCTGCGGCAGCGCCGGCAGCGCAACCTCGCCGCGCCCGCGCTGGTAGTAATCGGCCGCGAACGCGACCAGATCGAGCCACGCGTCGCCCAGCGGCGGCAGTTCCGAGCACAGCTCGACCACCTCGCGCAGGCGGTTCGCGGGCACCTCAGAGTGAGTGGTGACTTCGCACACAAGCCCCACCGCCAGCCGCTTTCCGAACGGCACCTGCACCAACATGCCGACCTGCGGCGGCACCGCGCCGCGATAGCGGTAGTCGAACAGCGTCTGCAGCGGATGGTCGAGCGCAACGCGCACGTAGAGATCGCCGCTCATCGGCCGCCCGGCGTGCCTGGCGGCGCGATCGACGGCCGGCTCACGGCCGGCGGAGCGAAGTTAAAGTAAAACATCACTTTCGGCGCTAAGTTTCGGATTCTGATTAGGAATCAGCGGAAGCCGACTCGCCCTGTGGATAACTTTGTTGAGAACTCGATCTTGACTGTCCCAAACTGGCTTCCCCGCGTGCCGGACGCTGCTTTTCGAGACATCGGACCGCCTGTCGCGGAGCCTTGCCCAGCAAGGCTGCTATCCGATTTTCAACGCAATAGCATGGGCATTTTGTGGACGAGGCGCTCTACCGCGCCGCAACGAGCAAAATGTGCATAAGTCAAGTCTTGACAAGCCGGAAAGTGCCGCTTGGCGGGCACCTGCGCCCCGATTACGCTGTCGGCCACGGCCGCCGCGCGCTGCGACGCAGCATCGCAAGCGGCTGATCGAACCCTGATTGAAGCGGTACCGGCAGGGTCTGCCGGTGCCTTCCCGGCGTTCAGCCGAGCGAGCCGGCGCGCAGCGTGCGGCTATGGCGATGCACTTCGTCCACCAGTTCCGCGACGCTTTCGGGCGGCGTGAATTGCGAAATGCCGTGGCCCAGATTGAAGATGTGGCCCGGATGGTTGCCGTAGCTGTCGAGCACCGCGCGGGCTTCCATGCGGATCGTTGCCGGCGGCGCGAACAGGATGGTCGGATCGAGGTTGCCTTGCAGCGCCACCGCGCCGTTCACGCGCTCGCGTGCGCGGCCGAGATTGACCGTCCAGTCGAGGCCGACCGCATCCACGCCGGTGGCCGCGATCTCTTCGAGCCACAGGCCGCCGCCCTTGGTGAAGGTGATCACCGGGATCTGTTCACCGTCGTGGCTGCGCTTGAGCTTGGCCACCACGCGGCGGATCGGGTCGAGCGACAGGCGCTGGTAAGCGCCGTCGGCCAGCGCGCCGCCCCAGGTGTCGAAGATCATCACGGCCTGCGCGCCCGCTTCGATCTGCGCGTTCAGGTAGGCGGCCACCGCGTCGACGTTGACGTCGAGGATCTGCTTCATCAGGTCGGGCCGCGCATAGGCCATCGACTTCACGGTGCGGAAATCATCCGAACCGCCGCCTTCCACCATGTAGCAGGCGAGCGTCCACGGGCTGCCCGAGAAGCCGATCAGCGGCACGCGCTGACGGCCCTGCGCATCGGTCAGCGCGCGGCGGATCTCGCGCACGGCGTCGGTCACGTAGCCCAGCGTCGCGCCGATGTCGGGCACGGCGAGCTTGGCGACATCGGCCTCGGTGCGCACCGGGTGCGCGAATTTCGGCCCTTCGCCGGCCAGGAATTCGAGGCCGAGGCCCATCGCGTCGGGGATCGTCAGGATGTCGGAGAACAGGATCGCGGCGTCGAGCGGAAAGCGCTCGAGCGGCTGCAGCGTCACCTCGGTCGCGTATTCCGGGTTCTTCGCGAGGCCGAGGAAGCTGCCGGCACGCGCGCGCGTGGCGTTGTACTCGGGCAGGTAACGGCCGGCCTGGCGCATCAGCCAGATCGGCGTGTAGTCGGTCGGCTGGCGCCGCAGCGCGCGCAGGAAGGTATCGTTGAGCAGGTTATGAGCCACGGTATGAGCGACCAAGCGGGGGCAAACGGGCATTCTACCGGAGCCGCCCGCCCGAGGCGGCACGCCGTTATCATCGTGCCCCATACGACACCCGGCGCGCGCGGCTCGCACCGCACGCCGCCCCTCGCCGATTCCGGAGACAGATCGATGATTGCCGCCCGCCGTGCGCGCCCGCGCCGCCTTGCTTCCGTTCCCGCTTCAACGCGTCTGGCCGCCTTGGCGCTGGCCGCATGCGCCACGCTCGCCGGCGGCGTGGCCCATGCGGCGACGGACGCCGCCCCCGACGCGACGGCTCCGGTTGTTGCCGCCCCGGCCCCGGCCTCACGGCTCGACGCCGTGCTCGCGCGCGGCACGCTGCGGGTTTGCACCACGGGCGACTATCGGCCCTATACGTATTACCGCCCCGACGGCCGCTTCGAAGGCATCGATATCGATCTGGCCGAATCGCTTGCGCGCTCGCTCGGCGTGAAGGCCACGTTCGTCAAGACGAGCTGGCGCACGCTGACCGACGATTTCGTCGCGCACTGCGACATCGCGGTGGGCGGCATCTCCACCACGCTCGACCGCCAGCGCCGCGCCTTTTTCACCCAGCCCACCGTCAAGGACGGCAAGACGCCGATCGTGCGCTGCGCCGACGCCGCGCGCTTCCAGCGCGTCGAGCAGATCGACCGGCCGTCGACGCGCGTGATCGTGAACCCCGGCGGCACCAACGAGCGCTTCGCGCGCCAATACCTGACGCACGCCCAATTGACCGTCTATCCCGACAACGTGACGATCTTCCGCCAGATCCTCGACGGCCACGCCGACGTGATGGTGACTGACGCCTCCGAAACGCTGCTCCAGCAAAAGCTCAACCCCGGCCTGTGCTCGGTGCACCCGGACCAGCCGTTCCAGTTCGGCGAGAAGGCGTACATGGTGCCGCGCGGCGACGTGGTGTTTCAGCAGTACGTCGACCAATGGTTGCACCTCGCCCACGAAACCGGCGAATTCCAGGCCGCGACGGACACTTGGCTGAAGTAAGCGCGCGAGCCGCCGCCGCGCTCTGTTTCGGTTCCTTACGACCCACGGGGAAAGTAACGACGGGAGCGGCAGTCACCTCGCAACGGCTCGGCCCGACTGCCTCGCCTCGACGGCAAGATTTGCCGCTGCCTTGCAGCGTTCGCCAGCACCGGCCCCGCCCGGCCACCGCACGGCAAGGTGTCCGCCCCGGCCCGCGCGATTGCGCACCACGGCGACGCATTGGCCGATCGGCAGGATTGTTTCCCATCGAAAAACGAGGGATTATCCTTACCCATCAAATTACAAATTTGTTCAGTGCGGGAACGACTATTCGGAACCTGATGGAAAAAACAAAATAATTATGCAAAAAGATCAGTGGAAAAGGCGGTAAAAATGACCCTGCTTTTAGCCATTTGGCGGAGTAAAAAATCCCGTATCGCCTTATCTGGCGGGCGTTACAACCGGATACACTTTGTTACCGCGCAGGCCCTCTAATTCGCCCACAATGGTTCTCACGGTTTCAACACGGATGTGGTCCTTCTTGTGCAGCGTGTGAGCGGATACAAAGCACAATGAATAGATCGTCGGTTTCATACCGAATCCCTTCTTAGGGGCATCCTTGTTGGAATCGTGATCGGCACCTGCCGATTGCTTCCACCTTTGGTCTCCTCGCGCTAACCCCGTAGCGTGTGGTTTTTAGCGGGCTTATGAGCCCGCTTTTTTCGTCCATAGAAAACGCACGTACAGATTGTCACGCCGTTTTCTGCTGCGTCAGCCCCAGTTCGTCGATCATCGCTTCGCGCATCACGAACTTCTGCACCTTCCCCGTCACGGTCATCGGCAAGGCGTCCACGAAGCGCACATAGCGCGGCACCTTGTAGTGCGCGATCTGGCCGTCGCAATAGGCACGCAGTTCCGCTTCGTCCATCGTCGCGCCGGCGCGCAGCACGATCCACGCGCACACTGCCTCGCCGTATTTCGCGTCCGGCACGCCGAACACCTGTGCGCTCTGCACTTTCGGATGACGGAACAGGAATTCCTCGATCTCGCGCGGGTAGATGTTCTCGCCGCCGCGAATCAGCATGTCCTTGAGCCGTCCGACGATGTTGCAGAAGCCCGCCGCGTCGAGCGTCGCGAGGTCGCCCGTGTGCATCCAGCCATCCACGATCACCTCGCGCGTGCGTGCCTCGTCGCCCCAGTAGCCGGCCATCACCGAATAGCCGCGCGTGCACAGCTCCCCCGTTTCGCCGACCGGCACGATGGCCCCGCTCGCATCGACGATCTTCGCCTCCAGATGCGGCTGGACCCGGCCGACCGTGGTGGTGCGCTTCTCGAGCGAATCGGTGGTGGTGCTCTGGAACGACACGGGGCTGGTTTCCGTCATGCCGTAGGCGATCGTGACCTCGGCCATGTGCATCTCGGCCACCACGCGCTTCATCGTCTCGATCGGGCACGGCGAGCCGGCCATGATGCCGGTGCGCAACGAGCGCAGGTCGAAGCGACCGAATTCGGGGTGATCCAGCTCGGCGATGAACATGGTCGGCACGCCGTGCAGCGCGGTGCAGCGTTCCGCCTGCACGGCGTCGAGCGTGGCGAGCGGATCGAACGCCGCGCCGGGGAACACCATCTTCGCGCCCACCGACACGCAGGCCAGCACCGCCAGCACCATGCCGAAACAGTGATAGAGCGGCACCGGGATGCAGAGTGCGTCCTGCTCGGTCAGCCGCATCACGCCGGCGATCGAGCGGGCGTTGTTGACGATGTTCCGGTGCGTCAGCGTTGCGCCCTTCGGGCTGCCGGTGGTGCCGCTGGTGAACTGGATGTTGATCGGATCGGTATCGGCGAAACCCGCGCCCAGCACGTCGAGCCCGGCATGCTCGCGCAAGGTGCGGCCGTGCGCGATCAGATCCGCGAAGCGCAGCATGCCGGCCGGCGCCGCCTCGCTCATCGACACCACCGTGCGCAGCGCCGGCACGCGTTCGGCGCGCAGCATGCCAGGCGCGTGCGTGTCGAGCTCGGGGGCGAGCGTGCGCAGCATCAGCGTGTAGTGCGAGGTCTTGAACGATTCGGCCGCGATCAGCAATTTGCAGCCGACCTGGTTCAGCGCGTAATCGAGTTCGGCGAGCCGGTAGGCCGGATTGATGTTGACGAGGATCGCGCCGATGCGGGCCGTGGCGAATTGCGTCAGCAGCCATTCGACGCGGTTCGGCGCCCAGATGCCGACGCGCTCGCCCGGCGCGATGCCCAGCTCGATCAGCGCGGCGGCCAGCGCATCGACCTCGTCGCCGAATTCGCGCCAGCTCCAGCGCACGCCCTGCTCGCGGAACACCACGGCCGGACGGTCGGGAAAGCGCGCGATGGTGTCGGCCAGGAAGCGGCCGACGGTGGCGTGGCTCAACGCGGGCGTGGTTGCGCCACGGACGTGGGACAGGCCGTCGCGTGGGGCGATGCCGTTTTCACGGGCCTTGCCGCCCTCGCCTGCCTCATCCGGACGATCGCCGCCGTTCAGGCTGCCTGCGTTGTTTACGTCGCCTGCCGCGCCATCACCGCCCCGATCGCCTTGATTCGCCGCCATCGCTGTCTCCGACCAAGCCTTGATCGAACCATTCTGCCCTGCCTGACAGTCGGCTGACATCGGGGTTAGCGCGCCTGGCCATCGGCGGCGATGCGCGAACGCCAGACGAAAAAAGCAGCCCGAAGGCTGCTTCTTCCTGCCTGCGCGCAAGGCGCCGGCGTGTCAGTTCTTGCTGCGGATCTTCGCGAGACGCTGGATCGCTTCGAGCTGCGCCATGGCCGTCGCGAGTTCCGACTGGGCCTTGGCGAGGTCGATGTCCGACTTCGCGTTCTGCAGCGTTTCCTCTGCACGGCGCTTGGCTTCTTCCGCCTTCGCGCTGTCGAGATCCTTGCCGCGGATCGCGGTGTCGGCGAGCACGGTCACGGCACCCGGCTGCACCTCGAGGATGCCGCCGGCGACGAACACGAACTCGTCCGCGCCGCTTTCCGATTCGATGCGCACCGCACCCGGACGAATCCGGGTGATGAGCGGCGTGTGGCCCGGCAGAATGCCCAGCTCACCCGATTCGCCCGGCAGCGCGACGAACTTCGCCTGGCCCGAGAAGATCTGCTCTTCCGCGCTGACGACGTCTACTTTGATGGTTGCCATATGGACTCCTGTCGATGAAAACCGGCGCTGGCGCGCCGGCCTCCATCCCATGCTCGGCAGGTAAAACGAACCGCGGCAGGCTTGCGCCGCCGCAGCTCATCGAACCCTTACTGGATCTTCTTGGCCTTTTCGAAGGCTTCGTCGATCGTGCCGACCATGTAGAACGCCTGTTCCGGCAGGTGGTCGCACTCGCCGTCGACGATCATCTTGAAACCGCGGATCGTTTCCTTCAGCGGCACGTACTTGCCCGGCGCACCCGTGAACACTTCGGCGACGTGGAACGGCTGCGACAGGAAACGCTGGATCTTCCGTGCGCGGGCGACCGTTTGCTTGTCGTCCGGCGACAGTTCGTCCATGCCCAGAATCGCGATGATGTCGCGCAGTTCCTTGTAGCGCTGCAGCGTCATCTGAACGCGACGCGTGATCGTGTAGTGCTCTTCGCCGATCACGTTCGGGTCGATCTGGCGCGAGGTCGAGTCGAGCGGATCGACTGCCGGGTAGATACCCAGCGAGGCGATGTCACGCGACAGCACGACGGTAGCGTCCAAGTGGCCGAAGGTGGTGGCCGGCGACGGGTCGGTCAAGTCGTCCGCAGGGACGTACACGGCCTGAACGGACGTGATCGAACCCGTCTTGGTCGACGTGATGCGTTCCTGCAGCTTGCCCATTTCTTCTGCCAGCGTCGGCTGATAGCCCACGGCCGACGGCATACGGCCGAGCAGTGCCGACACTTCGGTACCGGCCAGCGTGAAACGGTAGATGTTGTCGACGAAGAACAGCACGTCGAGGCCTTCGTCACGGAAGTGCTCGGCCATCGTCAGGCCGGTCAGCGCGACGCGCAGACGGTTGCCCGGCGGCTCGTTCATCTGGCCGTAGACCAGCGCGACCTTGTCGAGAACGTTGGAGTCCTTCATTTCGTGGTAGAAGTCGTTCCCTTCACGGGTACGCTCGCCCACGCCCGCGAACACGGAGTAACCGCCGTGTTCCTTCGCGATGTTGTTGATGAGCTCCATCATGTTGACGGTCTTGCCCACGCCGGCACCACCGAACAGGCCCACCTTGCCGCCCTTTGCGAACGGGCACACCAGGTCGATGACCTTGATGCCGGTTTCGAGCAGTTCGGTCGACGGCGACAGTTCGTCGAACGCCGGTGCCTTCTGGTGGATCGAGCGCGTCTTTTCGCTCACGATCGGGCCGGCTTCATCGATCGGACGGCCGAGGACGTCCATGATGCGGCCGAGGGTCGGCTTGCCGACCGGCACCGAGATCGGCAGGCCGGTGTTCTTCACCAGCACGCCGCGGCGCAGGCCGTCGGATGCGCCCAGACAGATGGTACGAACGATGCCGTCACCCAGCTGTTGCTGGACTTCGAGCGTCAGTTCCGAACCTTCCAGAATGAGTGCGTCGTAGATCTTCGGCATGCGGTCGCGCGGGAATTCCACGTCGATAACGGCGCCGATGCACTGTACGATCTTGCCTTCTACCAAAGCAGTAGTACTCATCGCTTTTCCTTTCAATACCTGATTCTTTACTCGCGCAAGGGCGCAGTTTCGAGGCGACAGTCGCTGACTCGCTTAAACAGCGGCGGCACCGCCGACGATCTCAGACAGTTCCTTCGTGATCGCTGCCTGACGGCTCTTGTTGTACGACAGCTGAAGCTCGCTGATCACGGTCTTCGCATTGTCGGACGCAGCCTTCATCGCGACCATTCGCGCCGATTGCTCGGACGCCATGTTTTCCGCCACGGCCTGATACACGAGCGCCTCGACGTAACGCACCAGCAACTCGTCCACCACGGCCTGCGCATCCGGCTCGTAGATGTAATCCCACGAGGTCGAAGGCGTGCCGTCTTCGCCGTTCTCGAAGTGCTCGGCCGCCAGCGGCAGCAGCTGCTCGATCACCGACTCCTGCTTCATCGTGTTGATGAAGCGCGTGTAGGCGATGTACACGGCCGACAGCTTGCCTTCCGAGTACGCATCGAGCTGCACCTTCACCGCGCCGATCAGCGCGTCGAGGTGCGGCGTGTCGCCCAGATGGACGACCTGCGAGACCACCTTGCCGCCGAAGCGGTTCAGGAAGCCGAGGCCCTTGCTGCCGATGGCCGTGGCTTCGAACTTCTGGCCTTGCTTCTCGAGTTCCTTCAGCTTGCTGACCGTCGCGCGCAGCACGTTCGTGTTCAGGCCACCGCACAGACCCTTGTCGGTCGTGACGAGGATCACACCGGCCGTCTTGGCATCTTCGTTCGCCACCATGAACGGGTGGCGGTATTCCGGGTTCGCGCGGCTCATGTGCGCAGCAATCGCGCGGACCTTGTCGGCGTACGGACGGGCAGCGCGCATGCGTTCCTGCGCGCGGCGCATCTTGGATGCCGCGACCATTTCCATCGCCTTGGTGATCTTGCGCGTGTTTTGCACGCTCTTGATCTTGCCGCGAATTTCCTTCATTCCAGCCATTGCTTGCTCCTTGACCGAAGCGGGGCGTCAGCGCTTACGCGCGTCGCACCGCTTCGAGGTGTCCCTCGCGGATCAATAGGCACCCGACTTCTTGAAGGACTTCAGCGCTTCGTGCAGCGCGCCGTCATCTTCCTTCGACAAAGCCTTGTTGTCTTCGATACGCTTGATCAGGTCGGCGTGGCTGGCCTTCAGGTATTCGCGCAGGCCCTTTTCGAAGGCAAGCACGTCCTTCACTTCGACGTCGTCGAGGTAGCCGTTGTTTGCCGAGAACAGCGCGACGGACAGTTCCCAGACCTGCAGCGGCTGGTATTGCGGCTGCTTGAGCAGTTCCGTCACGCGGCGGCCGCGTTCGAGCTGCTTGCGCGTGGCGGCGTCGAGGTCCGAGGCGAACTGCGCGAACGCAGCCAGCTCACGATACTGTGCGAGGTCGGTACGGATACCGCCCGACAGCTTCTTCACGACGTTCGTTTGCGCAGCGCCACCGACTCGCGACACCGAGATACCGGCGTTGATTGCCGGACGGATGCCTGCGTTGAAGAGGTCGGTTTCCAGGAAGATCTGGCCGTCCGTGATCGAGATCACGTTGGTCGGCACGAATGCCGTGACGTCGCCTGCCTGCGTTTCGATGATCGGCAGCGCCGTCAGCGAACCCGTCTTGCCCTTCACTTCGCCGTTCGTGAACTTCTCGACGTACTCTTCCGAGACGCGAGCCGCACGCTCGAGCAGACGCGAGTGGAGATAGAACACGTCGCCAGGGTACGCTTCGCGGCCCGGCGGGCGGCGCAGCAGCAGCGAGATCTGGCGATAGGCCCAGGCTTGCTTGGTCAGATCGTCATAGATGATCAGGGCGTCTTGACCGCGATCGCGGAAGTATTCGCCCATCGTGCAACCGGCGTACGGTGCGAGGTACTGCATGGCAGCCGAATCCGAAGCCGATGCCGACACGACGATCGTGTACTCCATCGCGCCCGTTTCTTCGAGCTTGCGCACCACGTTCATGATCGACGAGGCCTTCTGGCCGATCGCGACGTAGATACAGACGAGATCCTTGCCCTTCTGGTTGATGATCGTGTCGATCGCGACGGCGGTCTTGCCCGTCTGGCGGTCGCCGATGATCAGCTCACGCTGGCCGCGGCCGATCGGCACCATCGCGTCGATCGACTTGATGCCGGTTTGCACCGGCTGCGACACGCCGTGACGCCAGATCACGCCCGGGGCGATCTTTTCGATCGCGTCGGTCGCCTTGGCGTTGACGGGGCCCTTGCCGTCGATCGGGTTGCCGAGCGCATCGACCACGCGGCCGATGAGTTCCGGACCGACCGGCACTTCCAGGATGCGCCCCGTCGTCTTGACGATGTTGCCTTCGCTGATGTGGCCGTAGTCACCCAGAATCACGGCGCCGACCGAGTCGCGCTCGAGGTTCAGCGCGAGGCCGAACGTGTTGCCCGGAAATTCGAGCATTTCGCCTTGCATCACGTCCGACAGGCCGTGGATGCGCACGATGCCGTCCGTCACGGAGATCACGGTGCCTTGATTGCGAACGTCGACGTTCGCTTCCAGGCCCTGGATCCGGCTCTTGATCAGCTCGCTGATCTCAGAGGGATTGAGTTGCATATTCGCTCCTGATGTTCAATTCTGTTGCGTGCCGGCTGCGGCGCTCAAGCGGTCAATGCGGCTTGCATGCTCGCGAGCCGCGCGCGGACCGAGGTATCGAGCACTTCGTCACCCACCGTCACGCGCACACCGCCGATCAGCGACGCGTCGATTTCAACCGTGGCTTTCAGCGTGCGACCGAACTTCCGTTCGAGGCTTGCGACCAGCTCGGCGAGCTGCGCGCCTTCGAGCGGGAACGCGCTGACGATGGTCACGTCCGCCGCGCCGTCACGCGCGTTCTTCAGTGCGTCGAATTGCTCCGCGATTTCAGGCAGCAGCACGATGCGATGATTGTCGACCAGCATCCGCACGAAGTTCTTCGCTTCCGCACTGCCGGCGAGCGGCGACTTCACCGCGGCGAGCAGCAGTTCGGCGACCTGTGCGCGCCCGACCTTCGGGTTCGACGCGACAGACAGCACTTCGGGCAGTTGCGCAACCTGGGCCAGCTCTCCTGCGAGCGTGGACCAGGCGGCGACGTCACCAGCCTCGGCCACGCGAAACAGCGCTTCTGCGTAAGGGCGGGCAATGGTTGCAAATTCGGCCATGATCAGAGCTCGGCTTTCAGTTGAGTCAGCAGTTCGGCGTGGGCCGCCTGATCGACTTCGCGCTTCAGGATCTGTTCGGCGCCCTTGACCGCCAGCGTCGCGACATCCGCGCGCAGCAGTTCACGAGCCTTCACGATTTGCTGTGCGGCATCGGCTTTCGCCTGGGCAACGATGCGAGCGGCTTCCGCCTGCGCATTCGTCTTGATTTCTTCGGCAACGGCGAGCGCGCGCTTTTCAGCGTCGGCGATTCGCTGCTGGCCGTCGGTGCGAGCCTGCGCGAGTTCCTGGTCCGCGGCCTTGTGTGCCGCTTCGAGTTCCGCCTTGCCCTTTTCCGCGGCGGCCAGGCCGTCGGCGATCTTCTTCGCGCGTTCGTCGAGTGCGTTGATCAGCGGCGGCCACACGAACTTCATCGTGAACCACGCGAGGATCAGGAACACGACCATTTGCGCAAACAGGGTTGCGTTGAGATTCACGGTGTTTCCTTAGTCTGCTATCCGGGAAAATGAAACGGTGAGGCGCTCATCGAGTTGCATCCGATCAGCGCCCGGGATCTCCGTTCCGCCCTGCGCCCGCTATGTGCAAGCGCAAAATTTCCGGTGAACCTTAGCCTGCGAGCTTCGACAGGAGCGGGTTCGCGAATGCGAACAGCATTGCCACACCAACACCGATCAGGAATGCAGCGTCGATCAGGCCGGCCAGCAGGAACATCTTCGTTTGCAGCGGGTTGATCAGTTCCGGCTGACGTGCGCAGGCTTCGATGTACTTGCCGCCCATCAGGCCGATACCGATACAGGCGCCGACGGCACCCAGGCCGATGATGATGCCGATACCGATTGCGGTCAGACCCTGAATGTTGGCGATGAAAGCTTGCATGATCACTCCTATTTGAAAAGACTTGGAACTAGAGATTTAAAAAACCGAAAAACGAAACTGCCTGCCCGTCACGCACTCAGTGCGTTTCGTGCGCCTGGCCGAGATACACCAGCGTCAGCATCATGAAGATGAATGCCTGCAACAGAACAATCAGGATGTGGAAGATTGCCCAGACGCTGCCCGCGATCACATGGCCGACGAAACCAAGAACCGTTGCATCGCCGCCGAAGCTCCAGATACTGCCCAGCAGCGCGATCAGCAGGAACACCAGCTCACCTGCGTACATGTTGCCGAACAGCCGCATGCCGAGCGAAACGGTCTTGGCGATGTATTCGACGATGTTCAACGCGAGGTTGGGGATCCACAGCGCCCAATGCGCGCCGAACGGTGCCGACACCAGCTCGTGGGCAAAACCGCCGACGCCCTTGATCTTGATGCTGTAGTAGATCATCAGGACGAACACGCCCAGCGCGATGCCGAGGGTGCCGTTCAGGTCCGCGGTCGGGACGATGCGGTGATAGGAGATCACGCCGGACAAGCCGAGCAAGTTGATCACGCGGCCCGGCAGGTCGACCGGCAGGAAGTCGAGGGAGTTCATCAGCAGCACCCAGACGAACACCGTCAGCGCGAGCGGCGCGATGAACGTGCGGTTGCCGCGAACCACGGCCTTCGATTGGTCTTCGACCATTTCGACGACCATTTCGATCAGGCACTGGAAACGGCCCGGTACGCCCGGCGTTGCCTTGCGTGCTGCGAGACGCAACACGAGGATGGTCACGAGGCCACACACGATCGACCAGAACAGCGTGTCGAGATTCCATACGTGGAAATCGACGATCGACGTCTGATGCGCGGTGGAGAAGTTCTGCAAGTGGTGCGCAATGTACTCGGACGGATCCAGAGCGTGCGTGCCTTCGCTAGCTGCCATAGTCGTTAATGCACCCAAATTGTCGAAAATCGTTGTTTTACGTATTACCGCAAAGATTTATTGCGGGAACACGAGAGCGCAACTTCCGGTCAGACCTGCGATACTTGCTTATGCTGCATCGCAACGTGTGTTCCGGTTTGCCGCAAAATGCCTTACCGCCAGGCGAGCGCGAGCCAGTATGTCTTCAGCGCAACGAGGTAGGTGACGAGAAGCGGCACCCAGTGCACGTCCGGAAACCGGACCGCCACCGCGGTGAACATCGCGATCGTCAACCCCAGCTTCAGCGCCTCGCCGAACATCCAGCCCATCACCGTGTTCGCGCCGCCGAACCGCAGTCTCGCTGCGAACACCGCACTCGGTACCCAGCCAATCGCTCCGCCCAGCAATGCCGATTGCGCAGCAGCACCCGGCGACTTTGAAAACAGCCACCACGCCAGCGTTGCAACCAGGGACAAGACCATTTGCGCGATCACCACCCGAAACGGGGTGACACGCGATGGCCGACTCACATCCGGACCGAACAGCGCTTGCGCCTCGGCCCGTGTGAGCGGAACGATAGTGTTATCTTGCTGCTCGACATCCCACTCGTCTGCCCGTGGGACGCCGTGCTGCTGCCCGGCAGCGACATGCTGCGCGTGGGGATGTTCGTCGTGCCTGTTGTTCGGCGCCTGACTCGCCATCGCCATCTTCCGCAAAATCGCCGTAAGCCTTCAGCTTTCCACAAGCTTTCAGGGCTACCGTGCTAACAAATCCCGGCGATTGTAAGCGATAGCCGCACGCGATTCAAGGTTTTGGACGCGACAAAAACACGATGAAAACGACATGCGACGCACGGAAAATCGCGTCATTTTCTGACGTCTGATAACAGTTGAAAGAAAAAGCCCGCAGCCGGCTTTCCGCGCAATGTCGGCCGCCCGGATCGACCGCGGCTTATCTCAGACGAGATGCAGCCACAACGCGCCAAGCGCGTACGCGATCAAGCCGAACGGCACGCAGACCAGATGAAACGGCCCCCAGATGCCGGGCGTTTTCGCGAGCCGCACCGCGATCAGGTTGGCGAGCGAGCCGATCGCAAAGCCAAACCCCCCCACGCTGACGCCGAACGCGAGCGCGCGCCAGTTGCCGCCGAACTCCGAAAGCAGGATCGCGGCCGGCACGTTGCTGATGCCCTGCGACAGCACGGCGCCCGCTGTATAAAGGCGCAGCGGGGCATCGAGCCCGAGTTGCGCGACCGCGCCGTGCACGGCCGGCAGCGCCGCCGCGCCGCGCAGCACCACGAACATCAGCACGAAAATCAGCAGCAGCAGCCAGTCGATCCGCAGCACGGCGTCGCGCCGGGTCGCGGCCAGCACCAGCGCCACCGCGATCACGCCGGGCACCGCGAAGTGCAAATCGGCCGCCACCACGAACGCCGCGAACAGCACCGCGGCCGTCAGCGCGAGCGGCCGGCGCACCGGATTCGGCTCGCTGTCGCCCGAAAAATCGAGCGGTTTGGCGCGGAACAGGCACGCGGCCAGCACCAGCAGCATGGCCATCGTAATCAACGCGAGCGGTGCCAACTCGATCACGAAGCGACCAAATGACGCACCACTGCGCTGCCAGAGAAACAGGTTCTGCGGGTTGCCGAGCGGCGTCGCGATCGAGCCGGCGTTCACGGCGATCGCCAGGCAGATCACGAGGCGCTTGATCGGCAGCGGTGTGAGCCGCTGCAGCGACACCACCAGCGGCACGGCGACGAATAGCGCCACGTCGTTGGTCAGCCAAGTGGCGAGCACGGCGGCGAACACGATCAGCAGGATCGCGAGCGAACGCTCGGTGCGCACGCGATGCACGATCCGATGCGCGAGCCACATCAGGAAGCCCGACAGTTCGAGCGCCTTGGTCACCATCAACAGGCCGGCGAGCGTCGCGACCGTCTGCCAGTCGACCAGGCCAGCGAGCGCAGCCAGCGGCTGCGGCCGCGCGATCTGCAGGATCACCAGCGCGACGACGAGGATGGACAGCACCGGCTCGCTCGCGACGAACGCGAGCCATTTGCGCGGGGCCGCCCCGCTCACCTGATTCATCGGCACCTCAGGCGGCGATATTGCCGCGCAGGCGCAACAGGATGCCTTCGAGCGCGTCGAGATCACCGAAGTCGATCGTCAATTGCCCGCGGCCACGGCGGCCCAGCTTGATCTTGACGTTCGAGGCGAGCATGTCGGACAGCTCCTCCTCGAGCCGGCGCGTATCGCGGCCGCCATCTTCCTTCGACTTGGCCTTCAGCGTCGGCGCTTCCTTGGTGGTGTGCGCAACGAGTTTCTCGGTTTCGCGCACCGACAGGCGGCGGTTGACGACCTGATGCGCCAGCGTGATCTGCGTGGCGGCATCGACGGCCAGCAACGCGCGCGCATGGCCCATGTCGAGGTCGCCGGCGAGCAGCATGGTCTGCACCGGCGTGGCCAGGTTCAGCAGGCGCAGCAGGTTCGACACGGCACTGCGCGAGCGGCCCACCGATTCGGCGGCCTGCTCGTGCGTGAAGTCGAATTCGTCGAGCAGACGCTGGATGCCATGCGCCTCTTCGAGCGGATTCAGATCCTCGCGCTGAATGTTCTCGATCAACGCCATGGCCGCCGCGGCCTGGTCGCTCACATCCTTGATCAGTACCGGCACTTCCTTCAGGCCGGCCAGACGCGAGGCGCGGAAACGCCGCTCGCCCGCGATGATCTCGAAGCGGTCGACGCCGACCGGACGCACCAGGATCGGCTGCATCACGCCCTGCGCGCGAATGCTCGACGCCAGCTCCTGCAGCGCGCCCTCGTCCATCCGCGTGCGCGGCTGGTATTTGCCGGCCTGCAATTTGTCGAGCGGAAGCGTATTGGGCGCCCCCTCGATCTTCACGGCTTCGGTGATGTCGGCGCTGCCGCCGAGCAAGGCTTCGAGCCCGCGTCCCAGACCTTTCTTCTTTGCTACCGCATTCATCGACTTTCCCTCGTTCGATAGTCCGCTGGAACGACGCGTCAAAGCGCCTGCACTCGTTCGATCATCTCGGCGCCGAATTGCAGATACGCCTGCGCGCCACGCGATGCGCGATCGAACACCACGCCCGGCAGCCCGTAGCTGGGCGCCTCGGCGAGGCGCACGTTGCGCGGGATCACCGTATCGAACACCTTGTCGCCGAAGTGCGCCTTCAACTGGTCCGACACCTGCTGCTGCAACGTGATGCGCGGGTCGAACATCACGCGCAGCAGACCGATCACCTTCAGCTCGCGATTCAGGTTCGCGTGGATCTGCTTGATGGTGTTGACCAGATCGGACAGGCCTTCGAGCGCGAAGTATTCGCACTGCATCGGGATCACCACGCCGTGCGCCGCGCACAGGCCGTTCAGCGTCAACAGCGACAACGCCGGCGGACAATCGATCAGCACGAAATCGTATTGATCCTCGATCTTCTCGATCGCGGCCTTCAGTTGACGTTCGCGGTTCTCGACGCCGACCAGCTCGATTTCCGCACCGGCCAGCTCACGGTTGGCCGGCAGCACGTCGTAGTCGAGCGACTCGGGGCGCACGCGCGCCTGCTCGATCGACACACCATCGACGAGCACTTCATAGACGGTCGATTCGCACGTCGCCTTGTCGATACCGCTACCCATGGTGGCATTGCCCTGCGGGTCCAGGTCGATCAGCAGGACACGCTGTTGCTGGGCTGCGAGGCTCGCGGCGAGATTGACCGTCGTGGTCGTCTTGCCGACCCCACCCTTCTGGTTGGCCACACAGAAGATTTTTGCCATCGTTGGTTTGTCCCTCAATCAAAACATCGGATGCGGCGTAGCGCACCCTTCATCATTCAATGTGCTTCGGCAACGCCGACTTCGATCAGATGTCGCTCGGCATCGAGCGCCGGCACCGCAAGCCGGAAAATCTGGCGGACTTGCGCGCCTTCAGGGAGGCGAGCCATTTCATCGTCCGGCTGGACGCCCTTCATGGCCCAGATCGCTCCGCCCGGCGCCACCAGGTGCCGCGCGAGCACGACGAAATCCGACAGATCGGCAAACGCGCGGGACACGATCACGTCGAATTGGCCCGGCACTTCATGGCCGGGGCGCAGCGTCTCGACGCGGCCGGTGACCACCGACAGGTTCGCGAGCTTCAGCTCGGCCTTGGCCTGCGTCTGGAATGCGGACTTCTTGTGGACGATATCGTTGAGCGTGACCTGCCAGTGCGGGAACACGATGGCCAGCACGATGCCGGGCAGGCCACCGCCCGAACCGACGTCGAGCGCCGTCCTCGCCTTCAGCTCGCGCAGATGCGGCACGATCGACAGCGAATCGAGGATGTGCTGAATCATCATCTGCCGCGGGTCGCGAATCGCGGTCAGGTTGTAGACCGCGTTCCACTTGCCGAGCAGTGCGACATAGTCGAGCAACTTCGTCACCTGTGCCTCGTCGAGCGCGATATCGAGTGAGGCAAGCCCTTCGGTCAGCAGCGCATGAAGCGTATCGCGGGAGCCCCCCGCCATCGGGTTACGCCCCGTCATTGCTGCGTCGGGACGTTGTTGCCCCCTGCTTCACCGGGCGTCAAGCCGGCTGCCGTACCGCGACGGCCGAGGCCGCGCTTCAGATGCACCATCAACAGCGAGATCGCAGCCGGCGTAATGCCGGAGATCCGCGATGCCTGGCCAACCGTTTCGGGGCGATGCTGCTCCAGCTTCTGACGCGCTTCGAACGACAGGCCGCGCACTTCCGCGTAATCGATGCCTTCCGGCAGGCGCGTGTTCTCATGCGCCCCGTTGCGCTCGATCTCGCCGGCCTGACGCTCGATATAGCCCTGGTACTTGATGCCGATCTCGATCTGCTCCTCGATCTGGGCGAGCAGCACCGGATCGTCGGCCAGGGCCTCGGTCGGTCCGCATTCACCACCGCGCAGCCCGCACACGCCGGCATAGCTGATACCCGGGCGGCGCAGCAATTCGGCGAGGCTGTATTCGTGATCGATGGCCTTGCCGAGCAACGCTTCCGCTTCATCGGCCGGCAACGTCTTCGGTGTCACCCAGGTCTTGCGCAGGCGTTCTGTTTCACGTGAAACAGCATCGCGCTTGCGGCAGAACGCATCCCAGCGCGCGTCGTCGATCACACCCAGTTCGCGGCCCATTTCGGTCAGGCGCATGTCGGCGTTGTCTTCACGCAGGCTCAGGCGGTATTCGGCGCGGCTCGTGAACATCCGGTACGGCTCGGATACACCTTGCGTGACCAGATCGTCGACCAGCACTCCAAGGTAAGCCTGATCGCGACGCGGGCACCACGCGTCCTTGTCCTGTGCGTAGCGGCCAGCATTGATGCCGGCCAGCAGACCTTGCGCAGCCGCTTCCTCATAGCCGGTCGTGCCGTTGATCTGGCCCGCAAAGAACAGCCCTTCAATGACCTTGGTTTCCAGCGACGCCTTCAGGCCGCGCGGATCGAAGTAGTCGTACTCGATCGCATAGCCGGGGCGCAGGATATGCGCGTGCTCCAGCCCGCGCATGGAGTGCACGAGGTCGAGCTGCACGTCGAACGGCAGGCTGGTGGAGATCCCGTTCGGGTAGAACTCGTTGGTGGTCAGCCCTTCCGGTTCCAGGAAGATCTGGTGCGAATCCTTCGAGGCGAAACGGTGGATCTTGTCTTCGATCGACGGGCAATAGCGCGGGCCGACGCCGGCGATCACGCCCGTGTACATCGGCGAGCGGTCGAGGCCGCTGCGGATGATGTCGTGCGTGCGCTCATTGGTATGCGTGACCCAGCATGGCATCTGGCGCGGATGCATCTCGGCGCGGCCGAGGAACGAGAACACCGGCACCGGATCGAGATCGCCGGGTTGCTCTTCGAGCTTCGAGAAGTCGATCGAGCGGCCGTCGATACGCGGCGGCGTTCCGGTCTTGAGGCGGCCTTGCGGCAGCTTCAATTCCTTGAGGCGCGACGACAGCGTGACCGCCGCCGGGTCCCCTGCCCGCCCACCGGTGTGGTTGTTCAGGCCGACGTGGATCTTGCCGTCCAGGAACGTGCCCGCCGTCAGCACCACGGCGCGTGCGCGGAAGCGGATGCCGATCTGCGTCACGGCGCCCACCACGCGCTCGCCCTCGACGATCAAATCGTCAACGGCTTGCTGGAACAGCCAAAGGTTCGGCTGGTTTTCGAGGCGGCTGCGGATCGCCTGCTTGTAGAGCAGACGGTCGGCCTGTGCACGCGTGGCACGCACGGCCGGGCCTTTCGAGGAGTTCAGGATTCGGAACTGGATGCCGGATTCATCCGTGGCGATGGCCATGGCACCGCCCAGCGCATCGACTTCCTTGACCAGATGGCCCTTGCCGATCCCGCCAATCGACGGGTTGCAGCTCATCTGTCCGAGCGTCTCGATGTTGTGCGTCAGCAGCAGCGTTTTCACGCCCATACGCGCGGACGCCAAAGCGGCTTCCGTACCGGCATGACCGCCGCCAACGACGATCACGTCAAATTCAGTGGGATAAAGCATTGCGGATTTCGCGTCAGAACGATCGCGAACCTAGAGAGAAGTATGGGGCGGATTATAGCGGGTTCGCTTTTGGCCCGAATATCGTCCGAACGGACGAGGCTCAAAAATCGCTGTGTTTCACGTGAAACACGCCGCATTTTTCCAACAGGGCGGCCACCGATCAGCCCGGTTTTCGGGCCAACCCGAGATAGCTGTCGATGACGCGGGGATTCTGCGCCAAGTCGGAAGCCGGCCCGTCGAGCACGAATTCGCCGGTTTCGAGCACATAACCGTGATCGGAAATCTGCAGCGCCGCCCGTGCGTTTTGCTCGATCAGAAGAATGGCGACGCCTGTGCCGCGCAGTGCGCTGACGATGTGGAAGATCTCCTTGATTATCAACGGCGCCAAGCCAAGGCTCGGCTCGTCGAGCATCAACAGATCGGGCTTGCCCATCAGCGCGCGGCCCAGCGCAAGCATCTGCCGTTCGCCGCCGGATAGCGTGCCGGCCGCCTGCCTGCGTCGCTCCTTCAGGCGCGGGAACAGCGCGAACACGGGGTCAAGTTGATCGAGATAACGCGCCTCGCCCGCCTGCTTGCGGCGATATGCGCCCAGTACGAGGTTGTCCTCAACCGTCATCGAGCCGAACAGCTCGCGCTTTTCAGGCACCAGACACATGCCGCGCGCGACGCGCTGCTCGACGGGCAATGTCTCCACCGCTTCGCCGCAATAACGCACCGCACCGCTCGCCCGCCCGGTGGCCGGCAACGCGCCCATGATCGCGTTCAGCAGCGTCGACTTCCCTGCCCCGTTCGGGCCAATCACGCTGACGATCTGCCCCGCCGCGACGCGAATCGACGCGCCGTGCAGCGCCTCGACCTTGCCGTACCGCACCGAGAGGCCGTCGACTTCGAGGATCGCGGTCGCCATCATTCCACTCCACCGAGATACGCTTCGAGCACTGCAGGATCGCTCCGGACTTCGTCGGGCACGCCTTCCGCGATGCGCGTGCCGAACTCCATGACGACGAGCCGATCGGCCAGATTCATCACGAAATCCATGTCGTGCTCGACCAGCAGCACGCTGATGCCCTCGTCGCGCAACCGGCGCAGCAGTTCGGCCAGCTGCTGTTTCTCCTGGTAACGCAGCCCGGCGGCCGGTTCGTCGAGCAGCAGCAGCGTCGGATCGCAGCACAGCGCGCGAGCAATTTCGACGATCCGCTGCTGCCCCAGCGCCAGGCTGCCCGCCTCCTCGTCCATCTGCGCGCCGAGCCCGACTCGCCGCAATTGCGTAGCCGCCTCGGCCAGCAGGCGTGCTTCCTCATGCGCGTTGAGCCGCGCGATGCTGCGCCAGACCCCGGCCGAGCCACGCAGGTGCGCGCCGATCGCGACGTTCTCCAGCACCGTCATGCTTGGCAGCAGCTTCACATGCTGGAAGGTGCGGCCGATCCCGCGCCGCACGATTTCACGTGAAACCATCGAATCGATCCGCTCACCACGGAAGCGAATCGTGCCGCCTGTCGCGCGCGAGACGCCCGTGACCAGGTTGAACGTCGTGGATTTGCCCGCGCCGTTCGGGCCGATCAGGCCGACGATCTGTCCCGCTTTGACCTCGAAACTGATGTCGTTGACGGCGACCAGGCCGCCGAACGTCTTGCGTATCCGCTCCACTTCGAGCAGCGGCTCGCCGAGCGCAGGCTGCGCGCGACGCGGCAACGGTTCGGCCGATTCCAGCGCCCTCGCCCGTTGGCCGCGCGACGGCAACCAACCGGCCCAGCACCGCACGAGAAACGGCCATGCGCCATCGCGCGTCGTCTGCAACAGCACCACCATCAGCACGCCGAACACGATGATCTCGAAGTTGCCGTCCTGGCCGAGCAGCCTGGGCAGCAGCGATTGCAGCCAGTCCTGAAGCACGGTGAGGATGGCCGCGCCGAGCAACGCGCCCCAGACATGCGCGGCACCGCCCACCACGGCCATGAACAGGAACTCGATGCCATGGTTCAGCCCGAACGGGGTCGGATTCACGGAGCGCTGCAAGTGCGCGTAGAGGAAACCCGACACGGCCGCCAGCACGGCCGCGTAGACGAAGATCGTCACGCGCATCCAGGCGGTATTTACGCCCATCGCCTCGGCCATCGCGGCACCGCCGCGCAGCGCGCGGATCGCCCGGCCGGGCCGGCTGTCCAGCAGATTGCGCACCGACACCACGGCCGCCAGCACCACGAGCCAGATCAGGTAATAGAAGCTGCGTCCGGTGTCGAACGTGAGGCCCGGCACGTGCAGCGCCGGAATGCCGTTGATGCCGTCGTACTTGCCGAGCCACGCCAGGTTGCCGAACAGGTAGAACAGCGCGAGGCCCCAGGCGATCGTGCCGAGCGGCAGGAAATGGCCCGACAGCCGCATCGTCACGGCGCCGAGCACCAGTGCGATAAGTGCCGTCAACACCACCCCGGCGGCCAAACCGAGCCACGGCGAGAGGCCGCAGGCGGTGCTCAGATAGGCCGTGGCATACGCACCGATGCCGACGAACGCGGCCTGCCCGAAGCTTGTCATGCCGCCGATGCCGGTCAGCAGCACGAGGCCGATCGCGACGATCGCATCGAGGCCGATGGTGTTCAGCAGCGTGATCCAGAACTCGGGAATCCGCAGCGCCCCGGGCAGCACCGGCAACGCGAACAGCACGAGCACGAACGCCACGAACAGGCGATGGCGATGCAGCGTCTTCATCGCGTCAGCCCTCCTCGTCCTCGCCCTGCGGCGACGTCAGGCTGCGCCAGAGCAGCACCGGAATGATCAACGTGAACACGATCACCTCCTTGTACGCGCTGGCCCAGAACGACGAATACGATTCGAGCAGGCCCACCAGCACCGCGCCGGCCGCCGCGAGCGGGTAGCTGACCAGCCCGCCGATGATCGCGCCAACGAAGCCCTTGAGCCCGATCAGAAAGCCCGAGTCGTAATAGATCGTCGTCAGCGGCCCGACCAGAATCCCGGACAGCACGCCGAGCGCCGACGACAACGTGAACGCGAGCCGCCCGGCCTGGGTCGTGCCGATCCCGACCAACTGCGCGCCGAGCCGGTTCACCGAGGTCGCGCGCAGCGCCTTGCCCGAGATCGTGCGGCCGAAGTACAGGGCCAGCGCGGCGATCATCGCGAGCGCCGTGACGATCACCACCACGCTCTGCACCGAGATCGTCTGCGTGCCGAATGCGAGCTGCGCATCGGAGAACGCCGCCGTGCGCGAACCTTCCGCGCCAAACATCACGAGGCCCAGCCCCACCATCGCGAAATGCACCGCAACCGACACGATCAGCAGCACCAGCGTGCTCGCCTCCGCGATCGGTTGATAGGCGAGCCGATAGACGAACGGCCCCATCGGCACGACGATCGCCAGCGTCAACGCGATCTGGGCCAGCATCGGCAACGCCGTTGCGGCCATTGCATGCGCCACGGCAAACACGGCGACCGGCATCAACACGCAACGCCCGGCCAGCGTCGTCAACGTGCGGCCGAGCGCATGGCGGCGTTCGCGATGCCGGATCAACGCGGCCACGTCGAGCACGAAGCAGGCGATGCCAAGCACGACGAGCAGCCAGCAGGTCGCCGGCACCTTCTGCGTTTGCAACGCAGCCAGCGTCAGCGCGCCAAAAGCCACGAACTCGCCCTGCGGGATGAAGATCACGCGCGTCACGGAAAACACCAGAACCAGCGCCAGCGCGAGCAACGCGTAGATCGCGCCGGTCGTGATGCCGTCCTGCGCGAGAATCAGCGCTATCGAAAGATCCATGCGATCGAATCCGGTTGGGTCGGAAATCGGCGATAGAAACGGCAGCAAACACGGAAGCGAATACAGGAATCGCCCGCCAGGCAAGGCGCGCACCGCAATGTTTCACATGAAACATCGCGGCAGCCGATCAATCGGCCTGGAGCTTCCACTTGCCGTCGACGATCTGCACCATCACGCGGGCGCGGGCATCGAAGCCGTTGTGATCGGCCGGCGTGGTGTTGAACACGCCGTGCGACGCAGGCAGGTTGCGGAGGTTTTCGAGCGCCGTGCGCAGCGCTTCACGGAATGCCGGCGTGCCCGGCTTGCCGGCCTTCAGCGCCTCGGGAATCGCCCGCTGCAACATCAGCCCGGCGTCCCACATATGGCCGCCGAAGGTCGACAGCGAGCCGGCACCATACGCAGCCTCATAGGCCGCCTTGTAGGCCAGCGCGGGTGTCTTCACGGCGTTCGAATCGGGCAATTGGTCGGCAACCAGCACCGGGCCGGCCGGCAGCAGTTCGCCGTCGCAATCCTTGCCGCAGACGCGCAGGAAATCGTTGTTGGCCACGCCATGCGTCTGATAGACCTTGCCCGCGTAGCCGCGCTCCTTGAGCGTCCTGGCAGGCAGCGCGGCCGGCGTGCCGGCCCCGGCGATCAGCACCGCGTCGGGCCGCGTGGCGAGCAGCTTCAGCACCTGCCCGGTGACCGAGGTGTCCGGGCGGTTGTAGCGCTCGTTGGCGACAACGCGAATGCCGTTCGCGGCGGCCGCCGCCGTGAACACGGTCGACCAGCCGTCGCCGTAGGCATCGGCGAAGCCGATAAAGCCGACCGTCTTCACGCCGTGCTTGGCCATGTAGCCCGCGATCGCGTCGGCCATCAGCCGGTCGTTCTGCGGCGTCTTGAACACCCACGCGCGCTTCGCGTCCATCGGCGCGATGATCTGCGCGCTGGCGGCCAGCGAGATCATCGGGGTGCGGCCCTGCGCGGCGACGTCGATCATGGCCAGCGAGTTCGGCGTGATCGTCGAACCGACGATTGCATCGACGTGATCCTCGTCGATCAGCTTGCGGGTGTTCTGCACGGCGCGACTCGAATCCGATGCGTCGTCGAGCACGATGTAGCGGATCGCCTGCCCGCCGATTGTTTTCGGCAGCAGCGCGACCGTGTTCTTCTCGGGGATGCCGAGCGACGCACCCGGCCCCGTGGCCGACACCGACACGCCCACCGTCACCTGCGCCACCGCAGCCGTCACGCCGCATGCCAGGCCCGCCGCCAGCAGCGTCAGCGTCCATCGCTTGATCGTCATGCCCTGTCTCCCCGCGTTGTTCGTTCTGGTCGATATCATCGTGCCGGCCGTCGCCCTGCTCTCGGCGCAATCGACGGCCATCGTTCGGCGCGACGGCCCATCGCGCGGGCAATAAAAAGGCGCGTTACGAAGCACGCGCCCTGTTCGATCGATCGCCGCTGTCACGATGCCGGCCGGCTTTGCAAAACGTTCGACGCAGCGACCAGCAGATCGCAGATGGATCACGTAGCGACCGCTCCAGCGCCTCGCCACGGCCCTCGCGACACGCGCCGAAGATCTTCCCATCGGCGGCCCGGCAAGCCCGCGCCAACCCGTCTCCGCCATCCGCCGAGGCACCCTGCCGGATCACGCCCACGACGAATCCGGAGCGATGCGCAGACACACCGGAAACCCCACGCGTTACCCAATCGAATGGTTCGCGAAAGCGAGTGTAGCGGCCGCCACGCGCGCGCGACAAACCGGGTAAACGGCAAGAAGCTGAAACCGGAGAACGAGCGAAAACGGGGGAAATTCAGGGAAACGAAGAAAAAACGGAAGGGGAACGAAACAGGAAGGAATGCCGGAAAACCGGATGCGCAAACCGCCGCGCCAAATGAAAAAGCGCTGTTGGATTCCGTCCAACAGCGCTTTGGGGCCGGGCACTGAGTGCCTCGATTGTCTCCTCGTTCTCCACCTGCAAAATCGGGTTCGCGGTGCAGCAGAACAGGAACGAAGATTAAACAAGCGTGGAATTACGAGCAACCTAGCATTTACCCCTATGGTGCATCGCCGCACGGAAATTGGGCACAATTCCCGGCAACGAGGCGTCCATTTGACGGGCGTTCGCGGCCGTTTAACGCGGCACGCACCGCGCGCCAGTCGCCGCTTTGACGCTGCGCATCACGACGTCCGGAGCGGCTTCACGCGCGCCACGATCTCGCCGACGATACCGCGCCGGAACGCCAGCACGCAGGCGATGAAGATCAACCCGGTGACGATCGAGGTCGATTCGCCGAGCGAGCGGAACCAGTCCACGCCGGTGACCGAGGCGAGCCAACTGCCGATGTCGCCGAGCCGCTCCTCCAGCGCGACGATCAGCGCCGCGCCGAGCAAGGGGCCGAACAGCGTGCCCATGCCGCCCACCAGCGTCATCAGGATCACGAGGCCGGACATGGTCCAGTACGCGTCGCCGAGCGTCTCGAAGCCGAGCACCACCACCTTCAGCGCGCCGGCCAGCCCGGCCAGCGCCGCCGACAGCACGAAGGCCAGCAGCTTGAAGCGGTCGGTGTCGTAGCCCAGCGAGATCGCGCGCGGCTCGTTCTCCTTGATCGCCACCAGCACCTGGCCGAACGGCGAATGGACGATCCGCACGATGCCCATCGCCGCGAACGCCACCACCACCAGCACCACGTAGTACAGCGTCAGGTCCTGCGACAGATCGAGCAGGCCGAACAGCCGGCCGCGCGCCACGCCCTGCAGGCCGTCCTCGCCGTGCGTGAACGGCGCCTGCAGGTAGACGAAGTAGATCATCTGCGCGAACGCCAGCGTGATCATCGCGAAATAGATGCCCTGCCGGCGAATCGCGAACAGGCCCACCACCAGCCCCACCAGCGTGGCCGCCGCGGTGCCGGCCGCCACGCCCAGCTCGGGCGTGAAGCCGAGCGTCTGGATCGTGTAGCCGGTCAGGTAGCCGGCCGTGGCGAGGAACATCGCATGGCCGAACGACAGCAGGCCGGTATAGCCGATCAGCAGGTTGAAGGCGGCCGCGAACAGCGCGAAGCACATCACCTTCATGACGAACAGCGGATAGGCGCCGATGAACGGCGCGCACGCGAGGCCAATCAGCAGCAGGCCGTAGAGCACTTTTCTCTGCATCATCTTTCCTTGCCGAACAGGCCCGCCGGGCGAACCAGCAGCACCAGCGCCATGATCACGAACACCACGGTGGCCGATGCCTCGGGATAGAACACGCGCGTGAAACCCTCGATCACGCCGAGCAGCAGGCCGGTGACGATCGAGCCGAGGATCGAACCCATCCCGCCGATCACCACCACGGCGAACACGGTGATGATCATCGATTGCCCCATCAGCGGCGAGACCTGGATCACCGGCGCGGCCAGCACGCCGGCGAACGCGGCCAGCGCCACGCCGAAGCCGTAGGTGAGCGTGATCATGCGCGGCACGTTCACCCCGAACGCCTCGACCAGCTTCGGGTTCTCGGTGCCGGCGCGCAGGTACGCGCCCAGGCGCGTCTTCTCGATCACGAACCAGGTGACGAGGCACACCGTCAGCGAGGCCACCACCACCCAGGCGCGGTAGTTCGGCAGGTACATGAAGCCGAGATCGGTCGCGCCGCTCAGCAGCGCCGGCACGTCGTACGGTTGACCCGACGCGCCGTAGATCGAACGGAACACGCCCTCGATCACCAGCGTCAGGCCGAAGGTCAGCAGCAGGCCGTACAGGTGATCGAGCCGGTAGAGCCAGCGCAGCATGGTCTTTTCGATCAGGATGCCGAACAAGCCGACCACCAGCGGCGCGATCGCCAGCATTGCCCAGTACGGCAGCCCGAAATAGTTGAGCCCCATCCACGCGAGCATCGCACCCAGCATGAACAGCGCGCCGTGCGCGAAATTGATCACGTTGAGCAGCCCGAAGATCACCGCGAGCCCCAGGCTCAGGATCGCGTAGAACGAGCCGTTGACGAGGCCGAGCAGCAACTGGCTCAACATCGCCGACAACGGAATGCCAAAGATGTTCATCGAATCTGCCGTCTGTTAGGGGTGCGCAACACATGCGCCGCCGGCTCACCGTGGTGGCCGGCGGCGCACGCGCATCACCGGACGCTGCGAACGAGCCGGCTTACTTCCACAACGCGCAGCGCGATTCCTGCTTGGTGCCGTAGGCCTGATCGCCCGGGATCGTCGCAAGGATCTTGTAGTAGTCCCAAGGTTCCTTCGATTCCGACGGCTTCTTCACTTCCATCAGGTACATGTCGTGGATCATGCTGCCGTCCTGGCGCACGTAGCCCTTCGCGTAGAAGTCGTCGATCTTGGTCTTCTTCAGTTGCGCCATGATCTTGTCGGCGTCGGTCGAGCCCACCGCCTGCACGGCCTTCAGGTAGTTCGTCACCGAGGAATAATCGGCGGCCTGCAGGCTCGACGGCATCTTCTTGGTCTTCGCGAAATAGCGCTGCGCCCACTTGCGCGAGGCGTCGTCGCGGTTCCAGTACCAGCTGTCGGTCAGCACCAGGCCCTGCGTGGTGTCGAGGCCCAGGCTGTGGATGTCGTCGATGAACACCAGCAGCGCGGCGATCTTCATGCTCTTGGTGATGCCGAATTCCTTGGCGGCCTTGATCGCGTTGACGGTGTCGCCACCCGCGTTGGCCAGGCCGAGGATCTGCGCCTTCGAGGCCTGCGCCTGCAACAGGAACGACGAGAAATCCGACGCCGACAACGGATGGCGCACCGCGCCGAGCACCTGCCCGCCGTTGGCCTTGACCACGTCCGAGGTGTTCTTTTCCAGCGCCTTGCCGAACGCGTAATCGGCGGTCAGGAAGAACCAGGTCTTGCCGCCCTGCTTCGTGACGGCCGAGCCGGTGCCCTTGGCGAGCGCCATCGTGTCATAAGCGTAATGCACCGTGTACGGCGTGCACTGCTCGTTGGTCAGCGTGTCGGCGCCGGCGCCGATGTTGATGTACACGCGCTTCTTCTCGGCCGCGACCTGGTTCATCGACAGCGCCGTGGCCGAATTCGTGCCGCCCACCAGCAGGTCGAGGCCGTCGCGGTCCATCCACTCGCGCGCCTTCGAGGCGGCGATGTCGGCCTTGTTCTGGTGATCCGCATACACCAGCTCGATCGGCTTGCCGTTCACCTTGCCGCCGAAATCCGCGATCGCCATGCGGATCGCTTCGAGGCCGCCCTGCCCGTCGATATCGGCATACAGCCCGGACAAATCGGTGATGAAGCCGATCTTCACCGCATCGGCCGCGTGCGCCGGGCCGGAAGCGGCCGCGGCGGCGAACGCGGTGACGAGACACGCGCGCGCGAGGGTCCTCAGTTTCATTGACGTCTCCTGGTGTGATGCATTTGTGGTTGTGGTTGTAGAGCGCGACCGCCGCCGCGCGTGGCGGCCGCGGCGCGCCCGGCACGTCAGACGCCGAGCAGCGCGTGCAGCACGGGCATCTTGCCTTCGAGTTGCGCCGCCTCGAAATGCTCGACGATGCGGCCATGCTCCATCACGTAGAAGCGGTCGGCGAGCGGCGCGGCAAAGCGGAAGTTCTGTTCGACCATCACGATCGTGTAGCCGCGCGCCTTCAGCGCGACGATCATGCGCGCGAGCGTCTGCACGATCACGGGCGCGAGGCCCTCGGAAATCTCGTCGAGCAGCAGCAGGTTGGCGCCGGTGCGCAGGATGCGCGCCACCGCCAGCATCTGCTGCTCGCCGCCCGACAGGCGCGTGCCCTGGCTGTGCCGGCGCGTCGCCAGGTTGGGAAACAGCGTGTAGATCTCGTCGAGCGACATCGCGTTCTCGCGCGGCCCGACCGCCGGCGGCAGCAGCAGGTTCTCCTCGCACGACAGGCTGGAAAAGATGCCGCGCTCCTCCGGGCAATAGCCCACCCCGCCGTGCGCAATGCGGTGCGTGGGCAGCGCGATGGTTTCGCGGCCCGCGATCCGGATCGAACCGCGCCGCCGGCCCGTCAGGCCCATGATGGCGCGCAGCGTGGTGGAGCGGCCCGCGCCGTTGCGGCCCAGCAGCGTGACCACCTCGCCGCGCCCGACCGTCATCTCCACGCCGTGCAGGATGTGCGATTCGCCGTACCACGCTTCGAGATCGTGGATCGCCAGCGCCGGCACCGCCTGCGCGTCGACCACCTTCATCGACGCATCGAAGGCCGCGGCCTCGCCGTGCATCGAGCCGGCCAGCGCCGGTTCCCGCCGTTCGCCCGCGCTCATCCGTGCGCCCCCGTCAGCGCCGCGTCGGCGCTGCCCATGTAGGCCTCGATCACCAGCGGATTCTTCGATACTTCGGCGTACGCACCTTCGGCCAGCACCTCGCCGCGTTGCAGGACGGTGATGGTGTCGGAGATGCCGGCGATCACGTTCATGTTGTGCTCGACCATCAGGATCGTGCGCCCGGCCGATACTTTCTTGATCAGTGCGGTGACGCGATCGACGTCCTCGTGGCCCATACCCTGGGTCGGCTCGTCGAGCAGCATCAGTTCGGGCTCCATGGCAAGCGTGGTGGCGATCTCCAGCGCGCGCTTGCGGCCGTAGGCCAGCTCGACGGTGCGCACATGCGCGAAATCGGTCAGGCCGACCTGGGTCAGCAGATCCATCGCGCGATCGTCGAGCCGGCGCAGCGACCGCGCGCTGCGCCAGAAATGGAACTCGCTGCCAAGCGTGCGCTGCAGGCCGACGCGCACGTTCTGCAAGGCAGTCAGATGCGGGAATACCGCCGAGATCTGGAACGAGCGGATGATGCCGCGCCGCGCGATTTGCGACGGCCGCTCGCGCGTGATGTCGAGGCCGTTATAGACGATCTGCCCGGCGGTGGGCTTCAGGAATTTGGTGAGGAGATTGAAGCAGGTGGTCTTGCCCGCGCCGTTCGGGCCGATCAACGCGTGGATCGAGCCGCGCCGCACCCGCAGGTTGACGCCGCCGACCGCGGTGAAGCCGCGGAATTCCTTGGTCAGCCCGCGCGTCTCGAGAATCGTGTCGCCGAGAATCATGTCCGCTTCCGTCCGATATGACGCGAAACACCGCAAAAATCTCGCACGAGCCACTGCGCCGCCGCACGTCGATGCGGCCTGCCCCCGAGCCAGGCGCCGGCATCCGGTATCGACGCGCGTGCGTCGGCACGCATGCCTGCTGCGCAGCATTGTCGCGCCGTTGGTGCAGTGCATTCATCGGGATTTGCACTGAGAGATCGCGTTATGCGCGGGCGCGCCGGTTGCGATGGCGCGCCGCGGCATTGCCGGAAACCTCGATTGCGGGACGGATTGTGGTGGGCTATCGCGGGCGCGTTCAGCGTTCAGCGTTCGGCGTTCGGCGTTCGGCGTTCGGCGATAGCGTCAATCAGACGGCAGCGACCGACGACGCGATAGCCCCCGTCGGCGCGATCACGTTCTCGACAGCGGCCCCGCCACGCCGGTCCGCTCGAATCATCTCGCTCGCGCGTTCGGCGATCATCAACGTCGGCGAATTGGTGTTGCCCGACGTGATCAACGGCATCACCGATGCATCGACGACGCGCAACCCCGCCACGCCACGCACGCGCAGGCGGCTGTCGACCACGGCCTGCGGATCGTCGGCGCGGCCCATCCGGCAGGTGCCCACCGGATGGAAGATCGTGGTGCCCACCGCGCCGGCCGCCTCGGCCAGTTCGGCCTCGGTTTGATAGCGCGTGCCCGGCAGGATTTCCTCGGGCCGGTAGCGCGACAGCGCCGGCGCGGCCGCGATGCGGCGCGTCAGGCGCAGCGCGTTGGCGGCCACGCGCCGGTCTTCCTCGGTCGACAGGTAGTTCGGCGCGATGTGGGGCGCCGCGAACGGATCGGACGACGCGATATGGATGCTGCCGCGCGAGCTCGGCCGCAGGTTGCAGACCGATGCGGTGAACGCGTCATAGCGATGCAGCGGCTCGCCGAAACGATCGAGCGACAGCGGCTGCACGTGATATTCGAGATCGGCGCGCGCCATCGACGGATCGGAGCGCGTGAACACGCCGAGCTGCGACGGCGCCATCGCCATCGGCCCGCTTTGCCGCAACAGGTATTCGGCACCGATCGCGAGCTTGCCCCACCAATGCGCCGACAAGGTATTGAGCGTGCGTACGCCCGACACGCGAAACGCGCTGCGCAACTGTAAGTGGTCCTGCAGATTTTCGCCGACGCCGGGCAGATCGCATTGCACCTCGATGCCGAGCGCGCGCAGGCGCTGCGCGTCGCCGATGCCGGACAGCTCCAGCAGCGCCGGCGAATTGACCGCGCCCGAGGCCACGATCACCTCGGCGCGTGCATGCGCCACGAACGCCTGGCCGCCGCCGCGATACGCCACGCCACGGCATCGTGCGCCCTCGAACACCAGCCGCTCGGCCTGCGCGCCGGTGATGATGGTGAGATTCGGGCGCGACAGCGCGGGCCGCAGGAACGCCTTCGACGCGTTCCAGCGCACGCCGCGTTTCTGGTTCACCTCGAAGTAGCCGACGCCGGTGTTGTCGCCACGGTTGAAATCGTCGGTGGCCGGCACGCCGGTTTGCTGCGCGGCCTGCGAGAACGCTTCGAGGATCTCCCAGCGCAGCCGCTGCTTCTCGACGCGCCACAAGCCGCCCGCCCCGTGCGCGTCGCTCGCGCCGCCGTGATGATCCTCGCTGCGCCGGAACACCGGCAGCACCGCATCCCAGGCCCAGCCCGCGTCGCCCGTCAGGCGCGCCCAATCGTCGTAATCCTCGCGCTGGCCGCGCATGTAGATCATGCCGTTGATCGACGACGACCCGCCCAGCACGCGCCCGCGCGGATACGACAGCGCGCGGCCGTTGAGGCCGGCTTCCGGTTGTGTCTTGTAGAGCCAGTCGGTGCGCGGGTTGCCAATGCAGTAGAGATAGCCGACGGGGATATGGATCCAGTGATAGTCGTCCTTGCCGCCGGCTTCGAGCAGCAGCACCGACACGTCGGAATCCTCACTAAGGCGGTTCGCCAGCACGCAGCCTGCCGTGCCCGCGCCGACGATCACGTAATCGAATTCACCTTCGAGCGTGCGGGGGGATGTCACGATCTGTCTCCTTTCGTTTTTGGCGCTGCACGTGCGGCTTGCCGGCAGCGAATGCATCGAAGCGTACCCGCGCGCCGCGATTCGAATCCAATGAGTTATGCTGAACAGCTTTATAAGCCGCGCTAATATCGCTCGATGGATCTGATCCTGCTCCGTGCGTTCGCCACGGTGGCCCGCGAAGGCAACCTGACGCGCGCCGCCGCCCGCCTGTGCCTGACGCAGCCCGCCGTCAGCCTGCAGATCAAGCATCTGCAGCTAACGCTCGGCGTGGTGCTGTTCACGCGTACCTCGCGCGGCCTGGTGCTCACGCGCGACGGCCAGGCGCTGCTGCCGCACGCGGAGCGCGCGCTGTCGGCCGCCCACGACGTGCAACGCGCGGCCAGCGCGCTGCGCCAGGAAGTGCGCGGCCGGCTGCGGATCGGCACCGTGCTCGACCCCGAATTCCTGCGTTTGGGCGGCTTTCTGCGACAACTCGTCGAAACCTATCCGCAGATCGAAACCGAGCTGCGCCACGGCATGTCGGGCTGGGTGCGCGAGGCCGTGCGGGCGCGCGAGCTCGATGTCGGCTATTCGATCGGCCGCCCCGACGACGACGATCCGCTCGACGGCGTGCTGTTCCACACGCTGACGCTGACCCGCTACCAGTACCGCGTGATGGCGCCGGCCGGCTGGAAGGAGCGCGTGCAGCGTGCCCGCGACTGGCGCGCGCTGGCCGCGCTGCCGTGGATCTGGACGCCGCCCTCCTCGGCCCATCACCGGCTGCTGTCGCGCCGCTTCGCCGAGGCCGGCGTGCAACCGGTGAAGGTGGCGGAGGTGGATCAGGAACCGTCGATGCTCGATCTCGTGAAGTCCGGCGTGGGTTTGTCGCTGGTACGCGATTCGATCGCGCTGCGCGAGGCGCATGCCCATGCGCTGGTGATCGTCGAGCCGGTCAGCGTGCCGACCGAGCTGACCTTCATGACGCGGGCCGATCGGCGCGAGGAACCGGTGATCGCCGCGGCACTGCGGCTGGTCGAGCAACAATGGGCCGGATAGCGTCGAAGCCCCGTCGGGCGGCGCTCCGCCTGCGCGTTATCAACAATTTCCTCACCTTTAAACGGTGAGGATAAAAAACAAAAACCACTCACCGTTCCGGATTTTTCCTCACCTTTCGCGGCGCGCGTTTGCCCTGCCGTTCGTCAGGCGTCACGCCACGGACCCGGAGTTTTTGTTAGATTCATCACCCACCCAGGCGATTCGATCGCCAAGACCGAGGAGAACTGCATGGCACGCAACATCGAGATCAAGGCCCGCGTCAGCGACTTTGACGCCCTGCGCGACAAGGCGGCATCGCTCGCCACCGACGCCCCGCTGTTCTACCGTCAACAGGATTTCTTCTACGACGTGCCGCGCGGCCGGCTCAAGCTGCGCCGCTTCGACGACAACACCCCGCCCGAACTGATCTTCTACCAACGCGACGACCGCGACGGCCCGAAGGTGTCGTACTACACGCGCAGCCCGGTCACGAACCCCGAAGCGATGCACGCGCTGCTGGCCACCGCGCTGACCACGCGCGGCATCGTCAGCAAGGAACGTCACGTCTATCTGGTCGGCCGCACGCGCATCCATCTGGATCGCGTCGACGGGCTGGGCGATTTCATCGAACTGGAAGTGCTGCTGGCCGAGGATGACGAGGAAGCCGGCGGCGAGGCCGAGGCGCACGAAATGTTCGCCAAGCTCGGCGTGCCGGCCGAGGCGCTGGTGGCGGTGGCCTATGTGGACCTGCTGAACGCGCCGGAGGCGGCCGCCGCCTGAACCCGGCAACAAGGCAATAAAGCAGCAAGGCAATGACCGGGTGGGGCCGCCCCCGCCCGGTGCCACGATCCGGCGCGCCCCGCTCAGGCGGGCGCCGCGCCCGGCTCCAGGTGCGACAGCGGCAGCGGCCCGTTGCGCTTGAAGGTGGTCAGCACGATGTTCGAGCGCACGCTGTCCACGCCCGGCACGCGCATCAGCTTCTTCATGACGAACGACGACAACGCGTTCAAATCCGGCGCCACGATCCGCAGCAGATAATCCGCATCGCCCACCACCGCGTGGCATTCGAGCACCTCGGCCAGCAGGTCGATCTCCTGCTGGAACTGCTCGATGATCGAATCGCCGTGATGCTTGAGCTTCAGGCTCGTGAACGCGGTCACGCCCAGCCCGAGCCGCTCGGGGCGCAGCACCACGCGATAGCCGTCGATCACGCCGGCCGATTCGAGCCGCTGCAGGCGGCGGCCGATCTGCGATGGCGACAGCGGCACCTGCTCGCCGAGCTGCTGGTGGGTGGCGCGGCCAAAGCGCTGCAGCACGTCGAGCAGCGCCAGATCGAAGTGATCGAGTTCTAACATGAAAATTCTCCGCACGAATTCCGATTTAGATGCGCGATTATCGCATTAACTCGTGATTTCACGTCGAGATTGCGCCCATCCCGCGCGTTGTCCGCTCTACACTGGCATCCATCGTCACCGCTTGAACAGAGAGCCAGCCATGTCCACCGTCGTCACCGCGAAGCTGCAGGAGCAGTTCGACGCGGGTCTCGAAACCCGCGCCGATTTCACGATCGATCAGCCGCTCGAGCGCTACAGCCGGGTGGATCACGCGGTGTGGGCAACGCTTTACGCACGTCAGACCGCCCTGCTCGAAGGCCGCGCGGCCGACGCGTTCGTGGCCGGCATGAAGCGCCTGACGCTGCCGGCCGATCGCGTGCCGTCGTTCGAGGACGTGAACCGCCAATTGAAGCCGGCCACCGGCTGGGAAATCGTCGCGGTGCCGGGCCTGGTGCCCAGCGACGTATTCTTCGCACACCTTGCGAATCGCCGCTTTCCCGTGACCTGGTGGATGCGCCGCCCCGACCAGCTCGACTACCTGGAAGAACCGGATTGCTTCCACGATCTGTTCGGCCACGTGCCGCTGCTGATCGATCCGGTGTTCGCCGACTACATGCACGCCTATGGCCAGGCCGCGCTGGCCGTGGCCGACGATCCGGCCGCGCTGGCGCTGCTCGGCCGGCTCTACTGGTACACCGTGGAATTCGGCCTGATCCGCAGCCGGCAGGACCCGGACACCTTGCAGATCTACGGCGCGGGCATC
This sequence comes from Burkholderia sp. 22PA0099, assembly GCF_047497165.1. Taxonomy (NCBI): domain Bacteria; kingdom Pseudomonadati; phylum Pseudomonadota; class Betaproteobacteria; order Burkholderiales; family Burkholderiaceae; genus Burkholderia; species Burkholderia sp. 22PA0099. The sequence continues at coordinate 197,525 of NZ_CP163165.1, forward strand.
GTGTCGAGCCGCGGCGAATCGGTCTACAGCCTCGAAAGCGATACGCCGAACCGGATCGGCTTCGACCTCGATCGCGTGATGCGCACCGCCTATCGCATCGACACGTTCCAGAAGACCTACTTCGTGATCGACGATTTCGAGCAGCTGTTCGCGCTGGCCAAGGTCGATGCGCGCGCGCTGGCCCGCCGCCTGGCCGAGTTGAGCGAACACCCGGCCGGCGCGGTGCTCGATGGCGACCACGTGTTCCATCGCGGCACCGGCGAAGGCTGGGCCGAGCATGCCGATACGAGCGATCGCGTCGCGGCCTGAAGCCCGATCAAATCGGGCATCGCGCAAATATGGAAGAATGACCGGATCGGCGCGCCGCCCCTGGCAGGCGCGCCCCATCCGCAAACGAGGCCATCCCATGATTCACAAGCTCACATCGGAAGAACGCAAGACGCAGCTCGCCACGCTGCCCCATTGGTCGTCCATCCCCGGGCGCGACGCGATCCAGCGCAGCCTGCGTTTCGCCGACTTCAACGCGGCGTTCGGCTTCATGACGCGCGTCGCGATCAAGGCGCAGGAAATGGATCACCATCCCGAGTGGTTCAATGTGTACAACCGCGTCGACATCACGCTGTCCACGCACGATGCCGACGGCCTGACCGAACGCGACATCGCGCTCGCGCGCTTCATCGATCAGGCCGGCAGCGAGGCCCAGCTCGGTTGATCAGGGGACCGAACCTTCGCGCCCAACCCGACACCTTGCCGACAGGCACCTGACATCCCCAAGACAAACTGCACGGGCCGCCATGCGAGCGTCATACTGATACGGTCCCGACGTTCCGCATCCTTCATACGAACCGGCGCGTGGCAAGGTGCAAAAACAGAACGCGCGTCAACGCCGAAGCGTGGACGCGCGTTTCTTGATTCAGAAAGATTGCGCGAAGCGGTGCCGGCTGTCAGTTTTCCAGGCCGTTCGTGAGGCGCGTGTAAGACTCCCAGGCACGACGTGCGATGGGGTCCAAACCTTCCAGTTTCAGTGCGCCTTGCCGCTGTACAATCAGCAACGCATACGGCCTGGAAAGCGCGCTCGCTTCTTCGCACAATCTGAGTTCGTCGCCGCTGGACGGCGAACGGGCGCGCCAGAAATTGATCGCGGCTTCGAGTTCGTAGATCGAGATGTCGGACATAGTTGGAATTTCGTTCGCTAGCCGCCTTGCTGTCGTCGGCCACGCGACATGCTGTTGGAAACGGCGTCGTGCTGTCCCACCCAACCCATTGTACTTGAGCGAATCTCATGCGACTCCTCCTCATCGAAGACGACCGCCCCATCGCACGCGGCATCCAGAGCAGTCTCGAACAATCCGGCTTCACGGTCGACATGGTTCACGACGGCATTTTCGCCGAGCAGGCACTCGCCCAGAATCGCCATGAGTTGGTGATCCTCGATCTGGGCTTGCCCGGTATCGACGGCATGACGCTGCTGTCGCGCTTCCGTCAGACCAATCGCCACACGCCGGTGATCATCCTCACCGCCCGCGACGAGCTGAACGATCGCGTGCAGGGCCTGAATTCGGGTGCCGACGATTACATGCTCAAGCCGTTCGAACCGGCCGAACTCGAGGCGCGCATCCGCGCCGTGATGCGCCGCAGCGGCCCGCACAGCGACATGCCGCGTCCGGAAGTCTCGCTCGGTGGCGTGCGCCTGTCGGGCGTCGATCGCCGCATCTTCAACGACGACAAGCCGCTCGAACTGTCGCCGCGCGAATTCGCCGTGCTCGAAATGCTGCTGCTGCGCCACGGCCGCGTGGTCAGCAAGGCCCAGTTGCAGGATCACCTGACGCACTTCGGCGGCGATCTCGGCGACACCGCGATCGAAGTCTATGTGCACCGCGTGCGCAAGAAGCTCGAACAGTGCCGCGTGGAAATCGTCACGGTGCGCGGCTTCGGGTACCTGCTGCAGGAAATCCGCCAGCCGGCCAGCGTCTGACGCCCGGCCGCCCCGGGAGCGCAGGCGGCATGCCCGCCGCGTTCATGCCGGCACGCTTGCGAACACCACGCCCGGCCCTTTCGCCGGGCGCTTCTTTTTGATGGTTGACCGACGCGATGTCCACTGACCCGGCCGCTTCCAGCCTGCGCCGCTCGCTGCTGCGCCGCCTCGCCGCCCCGCTGTCGATGCTGGCGCTGATGAGCGGCCTGATCGCCTATTGGCTCGCCTGGCAGTACACGCAGCACGTGATCGATCGCTCGCTGGCCGATCTGGCCACCGCCATCTCCAAACAGATCCAGATCGCCGGGCCGGACGCGCCGTTTACCGTGCCGCCGCTCGCGCAGGCGATGTTCTCCGATCCGGCCGAGCAACTGATCTACCGCATCAGCGACGGCGAGCACGAACTCGCCGGCGATCCGCGCCTGCCGCTGCAAGGCACCAGCGTGCGCCGCATGCACTACGCCTACGTGTTCGAGGCCGATTACGAAGGCCAGGCCGTGCGCGTGGCCCAGGTGCGTGTCGAGCAGACCGACAACGGCAATCCGATGATCGTCGAGGTCGCGCAGCCGGTGCGGCACCGCTACCAGATCGCCGCCGAATTCCTCGTGGCGATCATGATGCCGTTGCTGTTGCTGCTGCTGGCCGGCTGGGGGATCGTCTGGCGCGTCGTAAACCAGCAGTTGGGGCCGCTCACGCATCTGGCCGATTCGCTGAACCGGCAGACTCACACCTCGCTCGAACCGGTCGACGAAACCGACGTACCGCTCGAAATCCGCCCGCTGACGAGCGCCATGAACGCGCTGCTCGGCCGCCTGAAGACGGCGCTCGATGCGCAGCGCAAGTTCATCGCCGACGCCGCGCACCAGTTGCGCACGCCGCTGACGGCCGTGAAGCTGCATGCCGAGCAGGCCGCCATTGCGCGCGATCCGCAGCAGACGCTGACCGCCGTGCACGAACTGCGCGCGGCAGCCGATCGCGCGGTGCGGCTGTCGAATCAGTTGCTGTCGCTGGCGCGCGCCGAGCCTGGCGAACAGGCGGCCCGTTTCGTGGAAGTGGATCTGGCCGCGCTGGCGTTCGAGACGGGCGCCGAATGGGTGCCGCGCGCGCTCGCCGCGCACGTCGACCTCGGCTTCCAGACCTGCGACGACACCGCCGCCGCATCTTCTCCGGACTGCCAATCGATTCACGGCGACGACGCGGATGCCGACGACCTGCCGCCCGACGAATTCGACCTGGCCAATGTGGAGCCGCTGATGGTGCGCGGCAACCCGGTGCTGCTGCGCGAGGTGATTGCGAACCTGCTCGACAATGCACTGAAGTACGTGCCGCTCACACGCCCGGACGGCGCGCGGATCACCGTGAACGCCGCGCAGGTCACGCTGCCGAACGGGCGCATCGCGGGCGAGATCGTGGTGGAGGACAACGGCTCGGGCGTGCCGCAAGGCCAGCAGGCGGACCTGTTCAAGCGCTTCTTCCGTGGCGATGCGCAGAGCGGCAACGGCGTGGAAACGGGTGCGGGCCTCGGCCTCGCGATCGTCTACGACATCATCGCGATGCATGACGGCGACGTGCTGTATGCCGATGCGCCGGAAGGCGGCTCGCGCTTCATCGTGCGGATTCCGCTGGCGAGCAAGCCGGAGGCGGCTGCGGCCAAGGCCACCGATTCGCCGGCACAACACGGCTGAACGCTGAAAATCGGCCCGCAAAAACGCATGACGGCGCATCGCGCGCCGTCATGGATTGATTGACTGTCAGCCGCCCGGGCGCTTACTTCTTCTTCGCGCCCTTCTCCTTGCGCTCGGCCTTTTCGGCTTTTTCGGTCTTCTCGGCCTTCGCTTCCTTCTCGGCCTTGGCCTTCTTCGACTTCTTCTTTTTCTTCTTGTCCGAGTCGTCGTTGACGGCCAGCAGCGTGCCGCGGCAGGTGCTCGCGCCGCAATGGCACGCGTACTCGCGCTTCAGTTCCTTGGTCAGCTTCTCGTCGATCACGAGGCCGTAGTCGTAGAACAGCTCCTCGCCGGCTTCGAGGTCGCGCAGCGCGCGGATATGCACACGGCCGGCGGTTTCCTCGGCTTCGCAGTTCGGCGCGCAAGAGTGGTTGATCCAGCGTGCGCTGTTGCCGTCGACCTTGCCGTCGATCACGTCGCCGCCTTCCAGCGCAAAGTAGAACGTGTGATTCGGATCGCTCGGATCGTGCGGATGACGGCGCAGCGCCTCCTTCCAGGAGATCCGCTCGCCTTTGTATTCGACCACGCGCTCGCCCGTCTTGATCGGCGCGGCCGCGAATACGCCCTTGCCGTGAACGCCGGAACGGCGCACGACGATCCTGCGTGAACTCATCGATGAATCCTTGTGAAGACGATGGATAACGCGAAGGCGGCGGCAAGCCGGCCGCCGTCCGCATGCGGCGCGCGATCTGCGTCGCGCGCGCGGAGCCGTCGAAGCGACGCGCCCGCGACGGGCCAACCGCATGCTACACGTTCGCGCTTGCTTCGTTCAACCGATCATGCGCGAACGGCATGGATCGGCGCGAATCGACACGACAACAGGCAGCTTGTCGTGTCGATCCGGCCCGCGTTGCGCGGGATGATGGGGAGGTGCGGCAGGCTTCAGCGCTGGCCGAACGCCACGTCGCCGAACAACGCCTTCTGCTCGCGCGGCTGCGAGCGCCAATACTGCGGCGGAGCCGTCACGGTCGCGCCGAGTTCCGCGGCCGCATGCCACGGCCAGCGCGGGTCGTAGAGCATCGCGCGGGCCAGCGCGACGAAGTCGGCATCGCCGTCGGCCACGATCTTTTCGGCCTGCGCCGCTTCGGTGATCAGGCCGACCGCGAATGCCGGCAGGTCGGCCGCATGACGCACGGCGCGCGCGAACGGCACCTGATAGCCCTGCGACAGCGGGATCTTCTGCAGCGGCGACACGCCACCCGACGACACGTCGATCCAGTCGCAACCGCGCGCCTTCAGCGCCTTCGCGAATTCGATGGTTTCGTCGAGCGTCCAGCCGCCGTCCACCCAATCGGTGGCCGATACGCGCACGCCCACCGGCCGGTCGGCCGGAAACGCGGCGCGCACGATATCGAAGATCTCCAGCGGGAAACGCATGCGGTTTTCGAGCGAGCCACCGTATTCGTCGTCGCGCCGGTTGGCCAGCGGCGACAGGAACTGATGCAACAGATAGCCGTGCGCGGCGTGCACTTCGAGCGCGTCGACGCCGAGCCGCGCGGCACGCCTGGCGGTAGCCTCGAACGCGCGGCGCACGCGATTCAGCGCGGCCGTGTCGAGCGCGAGCGGCGGCGTTTCGCCTTCCTTGTGCGGCACCGCCGAGGGCGCATGCGGCAACCAGCCGCCGTCCGCCACCTCGATCAACTGGCCGCCTTCCCACGGCGCCTGGCTCGATGCCTTGCGGCCCGCGTGGCCGATCTGCATCGTGACGCGGATCGGCGAATGCTGCCGAATGGCGGCCAGCAGCGGCACGTAGGCGGCCTCGGTGGCGTCGTCCCACAAGCCGAGATCGCCCGGCGTGATGCGGCCATCCGGTTCGACGGCCACCACTTCGGTGCACAGCATCGATGCGCCCGACAGCGCGAGGCTGCCAAGGTGAATCGTGTGCCAGGCGGTGGGCTCACCGCGTTCGGCCGAGTACTGGCACATCGGCGAGACGACGATGCGATTCGGCAATGTGATGCCGCGCAGGGTAAAGGGAGAAAACAGGACGCTCATCGCAGGCTGGCTCGCTACAAGGGGGCGGAAGCGATCGAGGTTAGCACGCAGCGCACAAGGCTGCTGACGCCGCTCCGGGGAGGCGACCGAGGCCTGCCCCTGTCGAATGGCTGACGAAGCCGCCAGCGGCCCCTTGAAGCAAAACGGCACGCGCTGGCGTGCCGTTTCGTGAGGGATGCCGAGGATCGTCGTTCAAAGCCCGACCGCGCCGAGCCATTCCGAGAACATGCGCGCGGCGGCCGGCATGAGCACGGGGCCATGCAGCGCCGTGGCCGCACGCAACTGCCTGGCATCGACGCCGGACGCCGAGCCGATTTCGCTGGCATGGCCGATCAGCCAGGCCTCGAAGGTTTCGGTCGATATTTCCGGGTGGCATTGCAGCGCGAGGACATGCTGCCCCCACGAGAACGCCTGATGCGCGCAGTCGGGCGTGGCGGCCAGATGGATCGCGCCGGGCGGCAGATCGAACGTATCGCCGTGCCAGTGCAGCATCGAGGTGTGTTCGCCGGACAGATGCCGCAGCGGCGACGCTTCGCCGGCCGCCGTCAACGTGAGCGGCGCCCAGCCGATTTCCTTCACCTTGCCCGGATAGACCCGCGCACCGAGCGCTCGCGCGATCAGTTGCGCGCCGAGACAGATGCCGAGCGTCGGCAACCCGGCCTCGATGCGCCGGCGGATCAGTTCGACGAGCGGCGCGGTGGTCGGATAGAGATCGTCGTCGTAGGCGCTGATCGGCCCGCCGAGCACCACGAGCAACGACGGCTCGCAGGCGTCGAGCACCTCGACGCGCGACGTGCCGACATCGACATAACGGACACGCCGGCCGCGTTCGCCGAGCACGCGCTCGAAGCTGCCGAGATCCTCGAAGTGGACGTGGCGGATCGCCACGACTTCTGCATTCATCAAACCGGGCTCCGTCTGGCGCGCCACGCGCGGCGCCTTTTTACAGCTGCGCGAATATCTTCCAGGTTTTCTTCTGCGTCAGTGCGTCCGCTTCTTCATGCACGGTGCAGTCGAGGCGCAGATCGCTGTCGGCCATCGTCAGGTCGAGCAGCGAGCAACGGTACGATGCCTTGCGGCCGGTTTTACCCGGCTGAAAATGCTTGCAGGTCACGCACATGCGGTGTTGCGGCGCCTGGCCGGCCACCTGCAGCTCGCGCATGACCTTCAGCAGCGCGCGGTACAGCGCGCCTTGCTCGTCGCCGCCGAGCACGCCCACGGCCTTCGACAGAAAATCCGGCCATTGCAGCGCCTTCTTGGCCGCGGTGCGGCCGCGAGCGCTGAGGCGAACGGCGAGTGCGCGGCCATCGTCGAGCGCACGGCGCTTTTCCACGAGACCCTTGGTTTCGAGCGTGCTGACCGCATCGCTGGTGGTAGCCGCGGTCAACTGGGTTTCCCGGGCGATCTCGCCGAGACGCATCGGGCCCTTGCGCTGCAGCAACAGCACCAGGATTTCACCTTGCGTCGGCGTCAGACCGGCGCCTTCCGCCCAATTCCATGCTTCGCTTCGCATGGCCGTACTCAATCGCAACAGGCTGTGGGTCACACGACCCGCTGCCTCGTTCCCGTAAACACCTTCGCTCATAGTCTTTTCGCTGTTGCCGGCCTCGGTTCGAACCGACGGCCTTTGTGGGGAGATCCGTGTCCAGCCTGCCATCGAGAATCGAGATGCAGTGTCCGGAACGGCGCACCGATGCCCGTTCACCATGACTGATACGCCATGAACCGGCCTGCGAACGCGATGCTATCCGGCACTGTCGTTCGCAAAGCCGACATTCTATGCGAGAGCAGAAAATCGCACAGCTAAGTTATCCAAATAAGTCTGTGGATAAAACCCGGATAACCGAAGCGTTTCGCTGTGCCATTAAGAACGACTCTCATGTGCACGTCGGGCGACTGCTTTCAATCGACAAACAACGGTGTGCCGGCGGGGGAAGACGCGATCGTGCGCGAGACGCGCAGAGCCTTGAGTTTGCTGGGAAAGCGCCGGTTATCCACAAGCGCCCGATGAGAATTACTTCAGACTACTACATTTGTTCGACCGGCCCGAAAGCCGGTCGGACTTTCTGCCGCAGATACCAGCGGCGGAAATAGTCTTTTTCACTCGCGCCAGCGCAAACATTGCTGACGAACTGTCTCGTTAAGCGACTTTTCCTGCTTGAACACGGTGCGCAACCACGATGCGTCATTTACACGCGCCTTCGCCTGCGCGCCGATTTCGTCGAGCGCGGCACGCGAGCCGAGCGCGGCCGCATGCGGTGCGAGACGGTCGAGCGTATCGAGGATGTCTTCGGCGATGGTGCGGCGCTCGCCCGTTTGCGGGTTCACGCAGGTGCCGTCCAGACCGAAGCGGCAGGCCTCGAACCGGTTGAACGTGTAGACCAGGTAATCGTCTTCGGACAGCTTCAGCGGCTTGTCGAGCAACAGGTAGCGCGCCAGCGTCTGGATGTAGCAGGCGATCGCCGCGGCGCGATCGACCGACAGCGGCGTATCCATCACGCGAACCTCGATCGTGCCGAAGCCCGGCTTCGGGCGGATATCCCAGTAGAAGTCCTTCATGCTGTTGACCACGCCGGTGTTGACCATCTTCGAGAAGTACTCCTCGAAGCCATCCCAGGTCAGCGTGTACGGCGCGCGGCCCGACATCGGAAACGCGAACACCGAATTCAGGCGTGCTGAATGAAATCCGGTATCCACGTTCTGCACGTACGGCGACGACGCCGACAGCGCGATGAAATGCGGGATATAGCGCGACATCGAATGCAGCAGGAACAACGCGCTGTCGGCATCGGGGCAACCGATGTGCACGTGCTGGCCGAACACCGTGAACTGCTTGGCCAGATAGCCGTACAACTCGGACAGATACTGGAAGCGCGGCGCGTCGTAGATCTGCCGGTCGCTCCATTGCTGGAACGCGTGCGTGCCGCCGCCGGCGAGACCCACGTTGAGCTGGTCGGCCGCCTTCACGAGCACGTCGCGAATCGTGCGCAATTCGCCGAGCGCCTGCTCGTGCGAATGGCAGATGCCGGTCGACAGCTCGATCATGCTTTCGGTGATTTCCGGCGTGATGTTGCCGGGATGCGGCTCGTTTTCGATCAGCCGCATCAGGTCCGACGCCGCTTTGGTCAGGTCGTAGTTGTGCGTGTTGACGATCTGGATTTCCAGCTCGACGCCGAACGTGAACGGCTCGGAATTGTTGAAGGTTTCGAGTGCCATGGCAAATTCCGGATAACGGGTTGGGTGCCGCCGCGATCGTGGCCGCGACGGCGCCGATCAGTTGTCGTCGCGCCGTTCGCCCACCGCCGACAGGCTGCGATAGACGAAGGCCGGACCGACGAGCTGCAGCAGCACGATCGAACACATGACGACCGCGCGCAGGTGCGGATCGAAGTTCGGATAAGACTGATAGGTGTCGTCCACCAGCAAGTAGGCCAGCGCCGACATCGGCGCCAGCGACAAGCCGAGCGCCACGCCCTGCTTCACGTTGATGCCGCTCTTCTTGGCGAACGCCACCACGCCGATCAGCTTCGCGACCAGGCGCGTGGCGATCAGCACCAACGCGATCAAGCCGCCCGTGGCGAGGTCGTGCCAGGTGAACGAAGTCAGCGTCAGCACGAACAGAATGACGGTCAGCAGCCAGCCGGCCGTGCCGAAATGCTCGGGCCAGAGTTGCGGACGCACCTCGAGATTCTTCACGACGATGCCGGCCAGCAGCAAGGTCAAGACGGTCGACAACTTGAGCGCCTGCGCGACCGCGATTGCCAATACCACCAGGCCGAACAGCGCGACGAACGAATGCTCGTCACGCATGACCGGCGCGATGTGACGGAACAGGTAATTGCAGGCGCGTGCGAGCAGGTACGCGAGGATCATCGAACCGGCGATCAGATACAACGGTTGCAGGATCGTCGCGAACACGTTGCCGAATTCCTCCTGGTGCAACCAGCTCGTCAGCAATTTCGTCAGGACCACCGAATACACGCTGTTGAGCGCCGTGAGCGTGAGCAGGCGTTGCGACACCTGCCCTTCCGCGCGCAGTTCGGTCTTGAGCTGGATCGCCATCGCCGGCGAGGTGGCCACCGCGATGGCGGCCAGCACGATCGACACCATGGCCGGCACGTTGAGCACCAACAGCACGGTCAGCACCAGCGCGAAGGTCAGCGTGGCTTCGGCCACGCTGGTGGCGATCAGCCAGGGGTTGCGGCGAATCCAGCGCAGGTCGAGCCGGCTGCCGAGTTCGAACAGCAGCAGCCCGAGCGCGACGTTGATCAGCAGGCGCGCGGTATTGCTGGTGCTGGCGTCGATCGCGCCAAACCCGGCCGACCCGGCGATCAGCCCGATGACGGCGTAGCCGGTGACGCGCGGCAGGCGCCACGCACGGTAACAGAGTTCGCCACAGAGGCCTGCCGCGAACAGCGCGATCCCGGCCCAGAACACGGCATCGGGAACAAACGGCCAATTCGGTAGAAACGAGAATGCCGACTTCATCGAGGTGAATTCTCCTATGCGAAGGCAACCGGCTGCGACGCTGGGTCGAGCGTATCGAACGAAATGGCGCGCTGGCTTGGCTGGTTGCCCCGTTGTTGTTGGTCTGGATCAGGGCGTCATGACACGGGATTTCCCGAATCGCGACGCATGAGGACGCTGCTCGGGAGATGGCCGATCTGACTGCCGGCCTGGCGTGATGGAAACAGCGCGATCTCATCCTCAGATTCCGATTCGCTAGAACTGTTCCTGATGTGCCGCGCCGGTGGCATTCCGGTGCGGCGCAGTGGTGTCCGATTGTGCCACATCTATTTCGCACCGGATCGGATTTATCCGAAGCCTGGCCGCTCGGTAGATGCCATGGGTTTATAACCACAGGTTTACTTGTATGTATACGTAGTAGTAGTTAACAAGGGCATCGATTTTCTGTGGATAACCCCGGTAAACCTCACAGATTCATGGGCTTGCCAAACTCAAAAACCCCGCACAGCCTGTGCGCTCGCACAGCGATTCACAGAACAACTTTTGCTGTGCTGTGGGGCGAACCCAAGTTACCCCGTTTACGTCCACTGTGGTTACACAGGGAACTCACGGGGAAATCACGCGCTTATCCACAGATGCCGGTGGATAAGCTGCCGCGCACAGGTGCAGTTTTCGGGGCGGCTGTGCCGGATCGGGCTGTGGCAAACGGGAATGGGTGAAGATGGAAAGCCGGCGTGCCGCACCATTGGCGCGGCCGGAAGGTGGGGATCTCAGCCGGCGCGGCCCTGGCGCAGGGCGCGGAGCAGGAAGCGTGCGGGGTCGATGGCTTCGGCCAGTTCGCGTTCGATCGGCCAGGGTTCGCCGTCGAGCTGCGAGGCGATCAATTCTGCGCAGAGCGCGGCCCAGATGAAACCGCGCGAGCCGAAGCCGAACGCCCCATAGAGGCCTGCCGCGCGTGGCACATCGCGTGCCTGCGCGCCGGACAGCGAGGCGGCTTGGGCTGCCGCTTCGGGCTCGTCGCCAAGCTCGCCGGTCATCGGCAGACGATCGCTCGCCACGCAGCGGAACGCGACGCGGCCCGCCAGCGCGGCCGGATCTGCAATGACATCGATATCGACGTGGCTGCATGGCAGCAGTGCCGCGAGCCGGGCGAGATTGTCTCGATGATCGCCGGCGCGCAAGGCTGGGTCCGCGTCGTCGGGATCGTAGGTCGCGCCGGTCAGCGCGGTGCCGTCGGCGAACGGGATCAGATAGCCGTCGCCAATCACTGGCAGCGCAACGTCAGGGGCGACGCCGGCCGGCAGCAGGCTCAACTGGCCGCGCACGATCTGCACCGGGGCATGATGCAAGCGCGCGACGCGGGGCGCATCGGCCGCGTTGGCGACGATGGCCACGGATGCCTCGGCCAGCGTTGCGCCCGCCGCATCGACAGCGCGCCATCCGCCGCCGTCGCGGGGCACGAGCTGCGCGACGTCCACACCGTGCAGGCGCGTCAGCCGCTCGCCGGCCATCGCGCATGCGGCACGCGCAAGTGCCGCCGGATCGAGCGAGCCGCCGTGCGGAAAGAACCATCCGCCATGAGCAACATCGGTGCGCAGGCGATCGGCTGCTTGCTCACGCGTGAGCAAGACGGCCAGTGTTTCCGGCATGTCGAGCGCGTCGGCCGCGGCCTGCATGCGAGCGAATTCGTCATCGTCGCAGGCCAGTTGCAGCAAGCCGTTCGCACTGCGCGAGAAGTCGTGATCGGCCGCCTCGAACGCGCGCCAGCGCGACAGCGCATACAGATAACCGGCGCGCGACAGCCTTGCGCCGAAGTTGTCGTCGATCGCGACGAGCGGATGAAACACGCCGGCCGGATTGCCCGAGGCTTCGCATGCGACAGCGTCGTGGCGCTCGATCAGCGTGACGTGCCAGCCGCGTGCGGCAAGACGTTCGGCGAGCGCGCTGCCGGCCAGCCCCGCGCCGATCACGATTGCGTCGCGGGTGCTCGCGTCATGCGCGCGCGGTGGCTCGTGACGACGTACCTTCCAGCGTGGCGCGAAGGTGCCCGCGCAGGCTTCCTCTCGACACGAAAAGCCCGCATTTTGCAGGGCCTTTCGCATTTCATCGTCGATCGTATCGACGGTGAACGTTGCGTTCTCATCGGCCAGTTTGGAGAGCGCGCGACACGTCATGGCCGCGCCTGCATTCCGATTGTTCCGGACTGCGAAGGTATTGACATGGAACGCATCGGCGCGCAACACGAGCGACGACAGCATCGCCTCGGTGTCGCCGAACGCGAGCGTCAAGATCACACGCCCGGCATCGAGTTCGAGCCGATGCAGGCCCGGGGTGAGCATTGGCCACGTATCGACGAGCGTATCGATCAAGCATTCGACACCCGCTTCCCTATTGGTTGCGCTCGCAACCAGATATTTGGCAGCCCGATGCAGATCCTCGCGTGAAAACGGGTGCGACTCGATTGCTACGTAGTGCAGACGTTCGCCGCGCGCCGGATCGGCACGCCAGGCGGACCAGGTGGAGAGGAACTGCAATCCGGCGCCGAAGCCGGTTTCGACGATCGTGAAGCTGCGCCGGCCGCGCCAGCGTTCGGGCAGCCCGTTGCCGTGCAGCAAGCCGCTGCCGGCTTGCGCTGGCGCAGGGTGCGCATCGGCCGCGGCAGGCTGCAACTCGCCGTGAAACGATGAAACGAGCGTGCCGTTTTCAAGGCGCTGAAGCGTGGCAGGGATCAGTCGGTCGGTCATGCGAAACAATCGAAATGGGCCGGCATCGCCGTGGAAGCCCCGCCCCGCCTGGCGTTGGCAAAAACCAACGTCATTGCGCAAGGCTGGGTTCGCACGCTTGACAAGGCCGGGCGGTGCGCTGCAAAAATGCGGGCAACGGCGCTGGAATCCGGCAAAATCCGGATGAAAATCTTTGAAACCCTTGTCGTTATTGGGTTTGCGCTGCGCTATCATAGCAAGCGCCGTAAAGCGGAAGCGCCTCAGGCGCCTTCGCTGTTACGAGGCGCGGCGCAGTCCGACTGCGCCCTGCCGTCGCCGCGAACTGCGATGCTACGGTGGGCGCACTTATAATCGGCGCGTCTGCGCTGTTCGTGTCAACCTAACCTGAGAAAGGAACCTTAATGAACAAACAGGAACTGATCGACGCCGTCGCCGCACAGACGGGCGCCAGCAAGGCACAAACCGGCGAAACGCTGGACACGCTCCTCGAAGTGATCAAGAAGGCCGTGTCGAAAGGCGACGCGGTTCAGTTGATCGGCTTCGGCAGCTTCGGCTCGGGTAAGCGTGCAGCACGTACCGGCCGCAACCCGAAGACGGGCGAAACCATCAAGATTCCGGCTGCCAAGACCGTCAAGTTCACGGCTGGCAAGGCATTCAAGGATGCAGTGAACAAGCGCTAAGTTCTGCGTTTGTTAACGGAAAAACCCGCCTTCCAGGCGGGTTTTTTTCGTCCCCGGCATCACGGCCCGGGGTGCGGCGACGCATCGCGTTCAGTGGCGATGGACGATTTCACCGTCGTGATCATGACCATGATCGTCGTCATGATCGTGCTCCTCGATGTCCCACGCAGGGAACGGATCGGGCAGCGCGTGCCAGGCATCGGGGCCGGCCGCGAATTCGATTTCGTCGAGCAGGCAGGCGTCGAATTTCGCACGCCACGCGTTCGTATCGAGGCCCACGCCGATCAGCACCAGTTCCTGGCGGCGGTCGCCGATTGTCGTGTCGTCCGGATCGCCATGCCAATCGGCGGCGATTTCGTCGAGCAGCGACGGATCGTCGTCCGGCCATTCGCTGCGATCCTGCGCGGCCCACCAGAGCCCCGCCGGCCCATGACGGCACACGCCGCCGGCCTGCGACAGCGAGCCGCCGACATCATGGCGCGTCGCCAGCCAGAAGAAGCCCTTGCTGCGCAGTACCCCCTTCCACTCGTCGTGCAGCAGCGTCCAGAAACGCTGCGGATGAAACGGCCGGCGCGCGCGATACACAAAATGACCGATGCCGAATTCGTCGGGCGTGCCATGCGCATGGGCGCCGTCGCAGGCGTCGCTGCAATCGCCGTTGTGGCGATGTTCGAGCGAGGTGAGCCAGCCCGGCGCGTTCGCGGCGGCCTCGAAATCGAAGCGCCCGGTGCCGATCACCTCGGACACCGGCACGACGCCGAAGCGGCTCACCACCTGATGCGCACGCGGATTGAGGCTGGCGAGAATCCGTTGCAACTGCGCGAGTTGATCCGCTTCCACCAGGTCGGCCTTGTTGATCACCAGCACATCGCAGAATTCGATCTGCTCGATCAGCAGTTCGACCAGTTGGCGATCGTCGTCGCCGGCAGTGGCCAGGCCGCGATCGGCGAGGCCTTGGTCGGAACCGTAATCGCGCAGGAAATTGAACGCGTCGACCACCGTCACCATCGTGTCGAGCCGCGCGACATGTTCGAGCGAATCGCCGTCGTCGTCGACGAACGTGAAGGTTTCGGCGATCGGCATCGGTTCGGCCACGCCGGTCGATTCGACCAGGATCGCGTCGAAACGGCCCTCGGCGGCCAGCCGGCGGATTTCCACCAGCAGGTCGTCGCGCAGCGTGCAGCAGATGCAGCCGTTCGACATCTCGACCAGCCGTTCCTCCACGTGCGACAACGCCGCCTTGTCGTCGACGAGCGCGCCGTCGATATTGACGTCGGCCAGGTCGTTGACGATCACGGCAACGCGCAGGCCGTCGCGGTTGGCGAGCACGTGGTTCAGCAGCGTGGTCTTGCCGGCGCCGAGAAAGCCGGACAGCACGGTAACGGGCAACGGCGAGTTCATGGCGATGGATACCCCGGAAAAAGACGAAAGCAGCCGAGCGCGCGCAGGCGTGGCGGCATGAAAGCCGCATTGTGCATCAAACGCGCGGGCGGGCGGGGACGCCGGGCTGGCTGGGGAGCATCGGCAGAAGAAGCGGGAGAGGAAGCGGCAGAAAGAAACGGGCTGAACGAAGCGGATGAAACGAGGAATACGGCAGGCGAAATCGGTGGGTGGCTACCGGCAGACGGCGGCTCGGCGGTGCGTTCGCACTGTGGCCGTACCGCACCGCTCGCCCTCAGTGCGGCTCGTTCGCCGTCGGCAGCAGACGCCATTTGGCCAGGATCGCCGCGATCTGCCGAGCGTATTTATCGCGCAACGACGGCGTTTCGGAGTGGTAAGCACCTACCGCGGCCCAGGTGTTGCCGAACTTGTTCATCTTCTGGCGCAGGTGCCACGCCGCGATGTAGACGTTCTTGCACGGCTGCATCAGCGTGTCCTTGGTGATCCCGTATTGGGATAGCCGCGACAGATGGATCGAGTTGATCTGCATGATCCCGTAATCGGTCGAACCGTTCGCATTCCGGTTGATCGCGTCGGGTGTGTTGTGGGATTCCTGCCACGCGATGGCGCGAAGGATCAGCGGATTGACCTTCTGATACTTGGCGGCCTCGTCATAACAGTCGGCATGCGCGGGGGCGCTGAAGCCGGCTGCGGCAAGCCACGACACGAAGAGAAAACACCTAATTTGCATTAGGAAGCCTTCAAATAGCTGAAAAAACGGGAAATCGGGGCGGGAAAACCCCCAACGCGGAAAGCGGGCGCAGGCGCTGCGCCGCCCGTATCATACCGGTGCCCTGGCGCATCCCGCCACCGTCCGCAGCGGGTGTTGCGGGCAGCGAACACGGTTTTTTCCAGGGCCTTTTATTTGGAATTCTTGCGAAAACTTGCCGAAAGAAATACGACTCGCAGCAGCCGGGATGATCTGGCTGAAAAAAGCGAGAGGTCTCTCGGACCAATGTGATATTTCGGACACGAAAAGCTGATAATGTCCGTTTTTTGTTTTCCGCAATCACGCTCTACCGTCTGATACGGCCTTACCCGGCATCGACTACCCACCTCATGACAACCACTCGTTTTGCTATGCGGCGCGCTGCAAAAGCGCTCGTCGTCGCCGGAATCGTCGCGTCCCAGATCGCGGTCGCGCACGCCCAGGTCACGCTCAATTTCGTCAATGCCGATATCGATCAGGTGGCCAAGGCCATCGGCGCGGCCACCGGCAAGACGATCATCGTCGACCCGCGTGTGAAGGGGCAGTTGAACCTCATCTCCGAACGATCGGTGCCCGAGGATCAGGCGCTCAAGACGCTGCAATCGGCGTTGCGCATGCAGGGTTTCTCGCTGCTGCAGGACCACGGCGTCCTGAAGGTCGTGCCGGAAGCCGACGCCAAGCTGCAGGGCGTGCCCACCTATATCGGCAATACGCCGCGCGCCACCGGCGACCAGATCGTCACGCAGGTGTTCGAACTGCATAACGAATCGGCCAACAACCTGCTGCCGGTGCTGCGCCCGCTGATCTCGCCGAACAATACCGTGACGGCGTATCCGGCCAACAACACGCTGGTCGTCACCGATTACGCCGACAACGTGCGCCGTATTGCCCAGATCATCGCGGGCGTGGACGGCGCGGCCGGCAACCAGGTCGTGGTGATGCCGCTGCGCAACGCCAACGCGATCGACGTGGCCAGCCAGCTCGGCAAGCTGCTCGACCCGGGCTCGATCGGCAATACCGATGCCACGCTGAAGGTCAGCGTCACGGCCGATCCGCGTACCAACGCCATCCTGCTGCGCGCCTCGAACGGCTCGCGGCTGGCCGCGGCCAAGCGGCTCGTGTCGCAGCTCGACGCGCCGAGCGGCGTGCCGGGCAACATGCACGTGGTGCGGCTGCGCAATGCCGACGCCGTGAAACTTGCAAAAACCTTGCGCGGCATGCTGGGCAAGGGTGACAGCAGCAGCTCCAGCTCGACGAATGACGCCAATTCGTTCAATTCGGGCGGCGGCTCGGGTGGCGGCAGCAACTTCTCGACGGGCACGTCCGGCACCGCTCCGCTGCCGTCGGGTTCGTCCTCGCTGGGCTCCGGTTCCGGCTCGGGCAGCAGCTTCGGCGGTGGCGGCAGCGGCAGCGGCAAGAACGACGGCTTCCTCAGCAGCGACAAGGACAAAAGCGACGACAACCAGCAGGGCGGCATGATCCAGGCCGACGCCGCCACCAATTCGCTGATCATCACCGCGTCGGACCCGGTCTACCGGAACCTGCGCGCCGTGATCGACCAATTGGACGAGCGTCGCGCGCAGGTCTATATCGAGGCGCTGATCGTCGAACTGAATTCCACGACCTCGGCCAACCTGGGCATCCAGTGGCAGGTCGCGAACAACGCGCTGTACGCGGGCAGCTCGCTCGGCACCAACGTGTCGGGCCTCGGCAACACCATCACCGGCCTGACGTCCGCGGCCGCGACGGGCTCGGCGAGCGGCATCAGCGGTGGCGCTGCAGCGGCGGCCTCGCTCACGCCGGGCCTCAATATCGGCTGGCTCAAGAACATGTTCGGCATCACCGGCCTCGGCGCGCTGCTGCAGGCGTTCTCCGGGTCGAGCGACGCGAACGTGCTGTCCACGCCGAATCTGGTCACGCTCGACAACGAGGAAGCCAAGATCGTGGTCGGCCAGAACGTGCCGATCGCCACCGGCTCGTACTCGAACCTGACGAGCGGCAACAGCAACAACGCGTTCAACACCTTCGACCGCCAGGACGTGGGCCTGACGCTGCACGTGAAGCCGCAGATCACCGAAGGCGGGATCCTGAAGCTGCAGATCTACACCGAGGATTCTGCGGTGCTGCCGAGCACCTCGAGCAGCGCCAGCACGATCGGCGTGCCGACCTTCACGAAGCGTTCGATCCAGTCCACCGTGCTGTGCGACAACGGCGAGATCATCGTGCTCGGCGGCTTGATGCAGGATAACTACCAGGCCGGCAACAACAAGGTGCCGCTGCTCGGCGACATCCCCTGGATCGGCCAGTTGTTCCGTTCGGAAGGCAAGCAGCGCTCGAAGACCAACCTGATGGTGTTCCTGCGCCCGGTGATCCTGAGCGATCAATCCACCACGCAGGCGATTACCGCGAACCGCTACGACTACATCCAAGGCGTGCAGGGCGCGTACAAGTCGGACAACAACCTGATCAAGGATCGCGACGATCCGGTCACGCCGCCGATGCCGATCGGCCCGAGCGACGGCGGTTCGCCGGCCGCGAACCTGTTCGACCTGTCGCGCATGACGCGCCGTCCGGGCTATCCGGCGAATCCGGCCAGCGCGCCGGCCGCCACCGCGCCCACCTCGGGCGTGGCCGCGCCGGTGGTCCAGCCGGTGCCCACCCAGGGCGTGACCACCCAGCCGGGAGCGCAGCCGTGAACGACGCCGTCCGGGACGCCCAGAGCGACGCCGGCCCGTCGGCGATCGCCGCGCGCCTGCTGCCCTACGGCTTCGCGAAGGCCGGCCAGATCCTCGTCGCGCAGCAGGACGGCGAGGCGATCGAAGTGTGGATCAGCGATCGCACGACCGATGCGGCGCTGGCCGAGGTTGCCCGCAATTTCGGTGCGCTGACGGCGCGCCGCCTGCCCGCCGACGAGCTTGCCCAGGCGATCAACACCGCCTACGCGCGCCAGGACGGCAGCGCGGCGCAGGTGGTGGGCGAGGTGGAAGGCGAGGTCGATCTGTCGCGCCTGATGCAGGACATCCCCGAGGTGGAGGACCTGCTCGAATCGGAAGACGATGCGCCGATCATCCGCATGATCAACGCGCTGCTGACGCAGGCCGCGCGCGAACAGGCGTCGGACATCCACATCGAGCCGTTCGAGAACGCCTCGGTGGTGCGCTTCCGCGTGGACGGCACGCTGCGCGACGTGGTGCGCCCGAAGAAGGCGCTGCACGGCGCGCTGATCTCGCGGATCAAGATCATGGCGCAGCTCGACATCGCCGAGAAACGCCTGCCGCAGGACGGCCGGATCACGCTGCGGGTGGGCGGCCGCCCGGTGGACGTGCGGGTGTCGACGCTGCCGACCGGCCATGGCGAGCGCGCGGTGCTGCGCTTGCTCGAAAAGGATTCGAAGCGCCTCAATCTCGAAGCGCTCGGCATGGGCGGCGATACGCTCAGGCAGTTCGACAAGCTGATCGCGCGGCCGCACGGCATCGTGCTGGTCACCGGCCCGACCGGCTCGGGCAAGACCACCACGCTCTACGCGGCGATGTCGCGGCTCGAAACCGCCACCACCAACATCATGACGGTGGAAGATCCGATCGAATACGACCTGTCCGGCATCGGCCAGACGCAGGTGAACGAGCGGATCGGCATGAATTTCGCACGTGCGCTGCGTTCGATCCTGCGTCAGGACCCGGACGTCATCATGATCGGCGAAATCCGCGACCTCGAAACCGCGCAGATCGCCGTGCAGGCCTCGCTGACGGGCCACCTGGTGCTGGCCACGCTGCACACCAACGACGCGGCGTCCGCCGTCACGCGTCTGACCGACATGGGCGTCGAGCCGTATCTGCTGGCGTCGTCGCTGCTCGGCGTGCTCGCGCAGCGGCTGGTGCGTCAGCTGTGCCCGCATTGCAAGGCGCCGCGCGAGGAAGACGGCCGCATCCGCTATCACCCGGTCGGCTGCGAGAAATGCGGCCATTCGGGCTATTCGGGCCGGCGCGGCGTGTACGAGCTGCTGACGCTCGACGACGACATCCGCTCGCTGGTCCACCGCAACGCACCCGATTCGGAGATCCTCGCCTCGGGCCGCGCCCGTGGCATGCGCACGCTGCGCGACGACGCGGAGCGCTGGATCGAGCAGGGCAACACGTCGCTCGAGGAAGTGCTGCGCGTGACAGGAGGCGCATAGCGCGATGCCGGCATTCCGTTTCGAAGCAATCGACGCAGGCGGCCGCCCTCAGAAAGGCGTGATCGAGGCCGACAGCGCGCGCGCCGCGCGCGGCCAGTTGCGCACCCAGGGCCTCACGCCGCTGGTGGTCGAGCCGGCCGCCAGGCGCACGGCCGGGCAGCGCAAGCAGCGCCTGTCGATCGGCCGCAAGATGTCGCAGCGCGAGCAGGCGATCCTCACGCGTCAGCTCGCCAGCCTGCTGACCGCCGGGCTGCCGCTCGGCGAGGCGCTGGCCGTGCTGACCGAGCAGGCCGAGCGCGATTACATCCGCGAACTGATGGCGGCGATCCGCGCCGAGGTGCTGGGCGGCCATTCGCTGGCCAGCGCGCTGGCGGAGCACCCGCGCGATTTCCCCGAGATCTACCGCGCGCTGGTCGCGGCCGGCGAACACACCGGCAAGCTCGGCCTCGTGCTGTCGCGCCTGGCCGACTACATCGAGCAGCGCAACGCGCTCAAGCAGAAGATCGTGCTGGCCTTCACCTACCCGGGCATCGTCACGCTGATCGCGCTCGGCATCGTCACGTTCCTGCTCAGTTACGTGGTGCCGCAGGTGGTCAACGTGTTCGCGAGCACCAAGCAGCAGTTGCCGGTGCTGACGGTGGTGATGATGGCGCTGTCCGCGTTCGTGCGGAACTGGTGGTGGGCGATCCTGATCGGCGTGGCGCTGGTGATCTGGGCCGCGAAGGCCACGCTGTCGCGCGAAGGCCCGCGTCTCGCGTTCGACCGCTGGCTGCTCGGCGCGCCGCTGGCCGGCAAGCTGGTGCGCGGCTACAACACGGTGCGCTTCGCGAGCACGCTGGCGATCCTGACCGCGGCCGGCGTGCCGATCCTGCGCGCGCTGCAGGCCGCGGGCGAAACGCTGAGCAACCGCGCGATGAGCCGCAACATCGAGGACGCCATCATCCGCGTGCGGGAAGGCACCTCGCTGTCGCGCGCGCTCAATCACGTCAAGACGTTCCCGCCGGTGCTGGTGCACCTGATCCGTTCGGGCGAGGCCACCGGCGACGTCACGACCATGCTCGACCGCGCGGCCGAAGGTGAGGCGCGCGAACTCGAGCGCCGCACCATGTTCATGACGAGCCTGCTCGAACCGCTGCTGATCCTGGCGATGGGCGGCATCGTGCTGGTGATCGTGCTGGCTGTGATGTTGCCGATCATCGACCTGAACAACATGGTGCAGTGAGGCGGCGGCAGGCAGGCGGAACGCGTGGAGCAAGCAAAACGGGCCGCACGATGCGGCCCGCTTGCGGAATGAACGGCAGGCCCTGATGCGGGCTGCCCCGACGGCAACGCCGGGGTGGCATCAGGGCAACGGCGGCTCAGCGAACGTAGATGGTGGCGCCGGGCGCGTTGGCCGGCAGGAAGATTTCGGTGTGCGCACCGTTGCGGTCGATCACGATCGAGCGCGCGCGGACTTCGGCGAGCTTGGTGCCCTGCATGATGTTGCTGCCCAGCGTGATCGCGCGGGCCGGGTCGCCGCCCGCGCCAATGATCGCGGCGGCACCCTGACGCAGCGAGAGGATGCCGAACAGGTGGATGTCCTGTACCGGGTTGTGCGTGAGCTGCCCGCCGAACAGCGCGGCAGCGTCCTCCGTGCGCAAGGGTGCGCGCGCGGCGGCGGCGGGTAGTGGGGCCTGATGCGCCGAGAGCGTGATGGCCCAGTAAGTGGCCGTCGCGCACAAAGCCGCGAAGAGGGCGAGGGAGAGGATCCGGATCGAGAGCGCGTTCATGCGGGCTATTGTACGGACGATTATGTGAAATTTGCGTTGGGTGAAAGCCCGAAGCAGGGGCCGTCTTACAATGCGGCTTCGCTGCGCGGGCGGTGTGCCTGCCGGCGCCATTCAATATTGACTGACTGTTTTTGAAAGAGAGGTTTCACCCATGCAAACGTGGATCAATCGCCGCCCGCAAGCCGCGCATCGCCCGAACGGCCAACGCGGTTTCACGCTGATCGAGATCATGGTCGTGATCGCGATTCTCGGCATTCTCGCGGCGCTGATCGTGCCGAAGATCATGAGCCGCCCGGACGAAGCGCGCCGGGTCGCCGCCAAGCAGGACATCGGCACCGTCATGCAGGCGCTGAAGCTGTATCGCCTCGACAACGGCCGCTACCCGACCCAGGAGCAGGGCCTGCAGGCGCTGACCGCCAAGCCCACCACCGATCCGGTGCCGAACAACTGGAAGGACGGCGGCTATCTCGAACGCCTGCCGAACGACCCGTGGGGCAACCCGTACAAGTACCTGAACCCGGGCGTGCACGGCGAAATCGACGTGTTCAGCTACGGCGCCGATGCGAAGGAAGGCGGCGAGAACAACGACGCCGACATCGGGTCCTGGCAGTAACGTCCCGCCCGCGCGGCCGATCGATACCGTTCCTTTTACCCTTCGTTTGTCATGCGAACCCCCGGCACTGCCCTGCTGCGTTCTCCGCCCCGGCGGATGCACGGCTTCACGCTGCTCGAGATGATGGTCGTGCTCGTGATCGCGGGGATCCTCGTGACGGCGGCCACGCTGACCATGCGGCGCAATCCGCGCACCGACCTCCACGAGGAAGCGGTGCGCGTCTCGCTGCTGCTCGAAAGCGCCGGCGACGAGGCCCAGGTTCGCGCCCGGCCGATCGCCTGGCAGCCCACCGAGCACGGCTTCCGTTTCGACATCCGCAGCCAGGACGGCTGGCGCACGCTGCGCGACGACCTGTTGCGCCCGCGCGACTGGGATGGCGGCGTGACCGGCGCGAGCATCGATTACCCGGGTTCCGATACACAAGTGAACCGGATCGTCTTCGGCACCGAACCGATCGACGTGCCGGTGCGCGTCACGCTCTATTCCGCGATCGGCAGCGCGACGATCGTCGGCACCGGCAACGGCCGCTACGAGGTGCGCTGACCATGTCCGCCCGGCTCACCCCTGCACCGCGCCGCGCCTCGCGCGCACGCGGCTTCACGATGATCGAGGTGCTGATCGCGCTGGCCATCATCGCGATCGCGCTGGCCGCGTCGATCCGCGCGGTCGGCACGCTCGCCAGCAATGCCGGCGCGCTGAACGACCGCCTGCTGGCAAGCTGGAGCGCCGACGACGTGCTCGGCCAGCTGCGGCTCGCGCACGCCTGGCCCGAGGTCGGCGAGCAAACCTTCGATTGCTCCCAGGGCAATCTCGAACTGAGCTGCACGCAGCGCGTCAAGACCACGCCGAACCCGGTGTTCCGGCGCGTCGAGGTGTCGGTCAGCAAGACCGGCGAGAAAGGCGTGCTCGCGCAGATGGTGACGGTGGTGGCGAATGAAACCAATCGTTCGCTCTGAGCGCCGCGCGCGCGGCTTCACGCTGATCGAGCTGCTGATCGCGATCGCGATCATGGCGGTGCTCGCGCTGCTGTCGTGGCGCGGGCTCGATCAGGTGATCCGCGGCCGCAATCACGTGGAAGCGGTGATGGAGGACGAGCGCACCTTCGCGCAGATGTTCGACCAGATGCGCATCGACGCGCGCCGCGCCGTCAGCGACGACGAAGCCGGCCAGCCGGCCGTGCGCGTGTCCGGCAACACCTTGCAGATCGTCCGCTATTTCGACACGCCCGGCGGCGCTCCGCGCCTGCAGATCGTGCGCTACCTGATCGCGTCGGGCCGCGTGGTGCGCCACGCCTCGCCGCCCATTTCCGACGCGCGCGTGCTGCGCGGCATGCTCGGCAGCGACAGCCTCGACGGCTGGAGCAGCGTGCCGCTGATGCGCGGCGTCGGCTCGATCACGGCGCGCATCTACGTGCCGAAGGTCGGCTGGACCATCAACATGCCGAGCGCCGACGACGCGCTCGCCAAGAACAACCAGGCGATGAAGCAGCCGATCGTCGGCAACGGGCCGCCCGAGCGTTCGGTCACGGGGCTCGAGGTCGGCATCGGCGCCACCTCGCTGCACAAGCCGATCCGGCGCGTGTTCCTGATCGGGGAATGACGATGCGCACCTTCCGGCCGCTGCCGCCCTCCTCTGCTGCCTTGCCCGCCCGGCCCGGTGCACGCCGCCAGCGCGGCGTCGCGATCATCAGCGCGCTGCTGGTGGTGGCGCTTACCGCGATCCTCGTGTCGGGCATGCTCTGGCGCCAGCAGGTGCAGATCCGCCGCATCGAGAACCAGCGCCTGCTGATGCAGGCGCAATGGGTGGCGCGCGGCGCGCTCGACTGGACCCGCATGATCCTGCGCTCGGAAGGCGACACCTCGCCCGGCGTCACGTACCTGGGCGGCATCTGGGCGGTGCCGATCGCGAAGACCCGGCTGTCCGATTTCCTCGGCAAGATCGGCGTCACCGATGTCTCGGGCGACGACGACACTTATCTATCCGGCGACATCGAGGACGCGCAGGCGCGCTTCAACCTGCGCAACCTGGTGACCACGCCCGCGCCCGGCGTGCTGCAGCTCAACGCGTCGGCGATCGGCACGCTCAAGCGCTTGCTGACCTCGCTGTCGATCGATTCGCAACTGGCGCTGCGCATCGCGCAGCAGATGCGCGCCGCGCTGCGCAATTCGGCCACGCGCTTCCAGATGGCCAACGCGCCCGGCACCGCCGGCGTGCCGGTGCCGACCGGCGGCAATACCAATTCGGGCCAGCCCGACCCCGGTTTCGAGGACGACGACGGCGGCACCGACGCGAGCCACGGCGCCTCGCCGATCGTGCCGATCAGCGTGGCCTCGCTGCTCGACGTAAACGGCGTGACGCCCGAGGTCGTCGAGCGGCTGCGGCCGTTCGTGACGGTGCTGCCCACCGTCACGCCGGTCAACCTCAATACCGCGCGCGCCGAGGTGATCGCGGCGCTGCTGCCGGGGCTGTCGGTGTCGTCGGCGCAGACGCTGGTGGCGCGCCGCGAGAACGTGTTTTTCCGCAACGTCGGCGACGCCCAGCTCGCGCTGCAGGCCACCGGCGTGCCGAATACGCTGCTGGATCCCACCCAGATCGACGTGACCAGCAGTTATTTCATCGTTCACGGGCATATTGAGCACGGGCGCGCGGAGATCGACCGCAATTCGCTCGTGTATCGCGATTCGATGACGCACACCACGCGCGTCGTGCGGATATCCGATCAGCTATAACAACGCCATCCGGGAGAGGTGTCTTGAGCACGTTGATTGTTGTTTTGCCGCCGCGCGAACCGGCCGTGCCGCTGCCGGAGTGGCAATGGCCCGAATTGTCGTTCGCGCTCGTCGACAAGGCCGGCCATACGCAACGCGCGGGCCGTGCATCGCTGGCGTCGCTGCCGCATGCCGCCGCCACGGTGCTGGTGGTGGCCGCGCGCGACCTGCTGCTGCTGGCCGCCGCCGTGCCCGCCGTGAAGGGGCCGAAGCTGCGCCAGGCGCTGCCGAACATCGTCGAGGACTACCTGATCCAGGACCCGCAGGCGTGCCATATCGCCGTCGATCCGGTTGCGTTGCCCGATGGCCGGCGCGTGCTGGCCGTGATCGACCGCGAGTGGTTCCGCTTCGCGATCGAGGCGTTCAAGGCGGCCGGCCATCGCGCGATCCGCGCCGTGCCGGCCACGCGCTGCCTGCCGCTGCCCGACGGGGCGCCGCTCGCGCCCGCCGCCGAGCCGGTGCCGGCCGCCGGTGAGGATGACGATGCGCACGGCATCACCGAAGCCGCCGTGATCTCGCCGGCCGAAGCGCCGGCGGTAGTGGCGGCCCACACCGGCGCGAACGGCGAGCCGCTGCGGGTGCCGATCGTGGCCGCCATCGTGGCGCGCATCGATTCGATGCCGGTGGATGCGGCGCTGTCGATCGCGGCCGCGCCGCGCGTCGAACTCGCCATCGCGCGCGGCCTGCTTGGCGAAGGGCTGACCGCGCCGGCCGCCTCGGCCGGTTCCACGCTGGCCGCGCTGACCGCCGGGGCACCGTTCGAGCTGTATCAGCTCGGCGCGCCCGGTGCGGAGCCGCAACTCGCCTCGATCACCCCGCAGGCCGCGCCCGACGCGATTCCGGGCACCACGCCGCTGCCGTTCGACGCGTTCGCGCGGCGCGCGCGCGAAGCCCGCTTCAACCTCTGCCAGTTCGATTTCGAAGCGATGCCGTGGCGCTTCGACCGGGCCACCATTTCGCGCCTGAAGCTGCCGGCCGCGCTGGCGGCCGTCACGCTGGTGATCGCCGTGATCGGCATCAACATCCACTGGTGGCGGCTGGCGCACGAGCGCGACGCGCTGTCGGCGCAGATCACCGAAACGCTGCTGACGGCGTTCCCGAAAACCACCGTGGTGCTCGATCCGCCCGCGCAGATGACGCGCCAGATCGACCAGTTGCGGGTGGCGGCCGGCGAGCTGTCGCCGAACGATTTCCTGGCGCTGGCCAGCGGCGTGGCGCGTTCGCTCGGGCCGCTGCCGGCCAACGGCATCGCCTCGCTCGATTATCACGACCGCCGGCTCGACGTCGGCTTCAAGCCCGAGGTGAAGGTCGATCCCGATTTCGGCACGCGCCTCGCGCGTAACGGCCTGACGGGCGAGATCGACAGCAGCACGGGCAAATGGACCATCCGGAGCGGATCATGAAGGCGGAGTTGACCGAAACCCTGACCCAGTTCTGGGACGAGCGCAATTCGCGCGAAAAGATGTTGCTCGGCTGGGGCGGTGCGTTGCTGGTGGCGTACGTGCTGTATTCGCTGCTGTGGGCGCCGGCGCAGGACAACAGCGAGCGCATCGCGCACGCGCTGCCGGCGATGCGCCTGCAACTGGCGCAGATGACCGAGCAGGCCAACGAGGCGCGCTCGCTGGCCGCCGCCGCGCAGGGCGTCGCGCCCACCGGCGTGGCGCTGCGCGACGCGCTGAACGGCTCGCTGACCGACCACGGCATCACCGCCGCGCAGGTGCAGGTGGTGGGCAACGGCGTGCAGGTGCAGTTGAAGAACGTGGCGTTCCCGATCTGGACGCAATGGGCCGACGACGTGCGCAAGCAGTTCAAGGTACAGGTGGGCGAGGCGCATGCCACCGCCCTGAAGGAAGACGGCCAGGTGGACCTGACCGTCGTGATGCAACCGTCGAGCGTCAACAAGTGAAACCCATGGAAGCACGCAACCCAGCCCGCGGCATGATGTCGGGAGCGGTAAGCCAATGAGCTTGTGGAGGCGAATTCGCGCGGCGCTGCCGTGGTGCCTGACCGGCGTGCTGGCGATCGGCGTGGTGATCGTCGCGCTGCTGCCCGCCGCGTGGGTCACGCCGCAGTTCTCGCGCGCGACCGGCGGGCACGTCAATCTGGTCGATCCCGACGGCTCGCTGTGGCACGGCTCGGCCACGCTGCTGCTGGCGCCGGGCAGCGACCGCAGCACCTCGACGCTGCTGCCGGGCCGGATCGAATGGCGCACCGCGTTCTGGCCGCTGTTCACGGGCCGCGTGCAGATGCAGATGCGCCAGACCCAGGCGATGCCCGATCCCGTCACCGTCAACGCCACGCTGCGCGGCGCGACCGTGTCGGCCGGCGCGATGGCCGTGCCGGCCTCGCTGCTGGCCGGGCTCGGCACGCCGTTCAACACGCTCGACCTGCAGGGCGACGTGCGGATCGACTGGAGCGACTGGCGGCTGTTCGGCCAGGACGTGTTCGGGCGGCTCACCGTCACCATGCACGACGTCAGCTCGCGGATCTCGATCGTCAAGCCGCTCGGCTCGTATCGCGCCGTCTGGCAGGCACAGGGGGCGAACTCCACGCTCGATCTGTCCACGCTGAACGGGCCGTTGACGCTGGAAGGGCACGGCACGTTCGCGGGCGCCACCTCGGTGTTCAACGGCACGGCCGAGGCCGACGAAGCGCATCGCGAGAACCTCGCGGGGCTGCTGAACCTGCTCGGCAAGCCGATCGGCCCGGGCAAGGTCACGCTGACGTTCTGAGCAGGATGCGCCCGGCGGTGCAAGGCGGCCGGGCGATGCAAGAGGAAAAGACAGGAACACGGCGCGGCGGTGCGCAGGCCGCCGCGCCCGGCCTCACCGGGCCGACGTCATGCGGGCGTTCAGCCCTTGGCGGCCGACGCCGACGAGGCGGCCACCGGCGCGGCAGCCGGCGTTGAAGCCGAGGCCGGTGCGGGTGCGGCCACGCCGCCCGTCTCGCGATCCATCTGCGAGACGTCCCATCCGCCGCCCAGCGATTTCACGAGATTCACCGACGACACCATCCGGCTGCCCGACAGCGTGACGAGCTTCTGCTCGGCCGTAAACGCCGTGGTTTGCGCCGTCAGCACGCTCAGGAAGGCCACGGTGCCGGCCTTGTACTGGTTCGTGATGATGTCGAGCGCGTGTTGCGCCGATTCCACGGCCTGGCGCTGCACGACGATCTCGTTGGCGAGGATGCGCTGCGAGGCGAGGTTGTCCTCGACGTCCTGGAACGCGGTCAGCACGGCCGCGCGGTATTCGGCGACGGTCTGGTCGTAGCTGGCGCGCGCGGCGTCGGTTTGCGCGGCGCGCAGGCCCGCGTCGAACAGCGTGGCGGCCAGTTGCGGGCCGACCGTCCAGACTCGCGACGGCAGCGAGAACAGTTGCGACCAGGCCGAGCTTTGCACGCCGCCGGTGGCCGACAGCGTGAGGGTCGGGAAGAACGCGGCGATGGCCACGCCGATCTGCTCGTTGGCGGCGGCCGCGCGGCGCTCGGCGGCGGCCACGTCGGGCCGGCGTTCGAGGATCACCGACGGCACCACGGCCGGGGTGGCCGGCGGTTCGGCCGTCAGCGGCATCGGCCCGAGCGCGAAGCTGGAGGCCGGCACGCCGATCAGCGTGGCGATCGCATGCTCGAATTGCGCGCGGGCGATGCCGTTGTCGATCGCGGCGGCCTGCGCCGACTGGAGCTGGGTTTGCGCCTGGATCACGTCCGAGCGCGCGGCCACGCCCTGCGCATATTGGTTCTGCGTCAGTTGCAGCGAGCGCTGGAAGGCGGCGACGGTGTCGTCGAGCAGCTTCTGCGCGGCGTCCGTTTCGCGTAGCTGGAAGTAGGTTTGCGCAAGCGTGCCCTGCGCCGACAGTCGCGCATTCGCCAGATCGGCGGCGGCGGCCTGCTGGCCGGCCTTCTCGGAACTGACGGTGCGGCTGACCTTGCCCCACAGGTCGGGCTCCCACGAGGCGTCGAGGCCGGCGCTGTACGCGGTGCTGTTGCTGCGGCCGGTGGTGAAGCCCTGCGTGGAGCCGCCGGGGCTGGACGAACGGGTGCCGCCGAAGGTGGCGCCGAGCGTCGGGAAGTAGGCCGCGCGGGCCTGCGCGACCTGCGCGCGGGCCTGCCGGTAGGCTGCGGCGAATTGCGCGATCGACTGGTTGGCGGCGTCGAGCTTGGTCATCAGGTCGTCGAGCTGCGGATCCTGATAGACGCTCCACCACGCGCCGCGATCGGTGCGGTCGTCCGGTTGCGCGACCTTCCAGCCGTCCGGCGCTTCCTTGTACGCGGCCGGGATCGACACGTCGGGGCGATGGTAGTCGGGGCCGACCGCACATCCGGCGAAGAGCGCCGCGACGGCGGCGGACACGGCGATGCGCAGCGCATGACGTGACCGCGAGGGGAAAACTGGCTGCATGGACTGGATTCCTGTCTGGGCGCCGCCCGCTCGCGGGCCGGCGAACGATGCGGCTACCGGCGCGGCGGCGGCCGGCCTGGCCGGAATGGTAACTGACGAATGCGGCAAAAACGAACCGGAAAGCCGTAAGGGTAAAGGCTGGGTGCGTGCGCAGGTGTTACCGGGAGGGAGGGCGTGGTTACAGGCGATTACGGCGCAGAAAGGTCGGCCGGCGGGGCGGGCCGCGCCGGCGGGTGGGCGTCAGCGCGTCAATGTACGGGATGGGGCGGCTGCGGCGGTGTGACAAGCGCGAGTAGGCGCTGCCACGACGACGGCTCGTCGGCCGTCGCCTTGCCGTCCCGCGCGCGCTGGCGCCGCTGCTCGAACCAGGCAAAACCGAGCGCCGCCAGCGAGCCGCCCGGCAGCACCAGCATCGCCACCATCAACGCGAGCTTCCAGCCGCGCGGCGAGCGGGCGAGCAAGGGACGGGCGTAACGGCGCAGGGCGCTGGCGATCGGGATCAGGAACGGCATGACGAACTTCCTCGGCGAATGGCTCAAAGGCGGTTCAGGCAAGAGTGGGCTGGGTGCTCGCGGATGTCTGAAACGAAAGAATGATTGCCTGAAATAATATTGACCATGCAATCAATTTTCAAGATACTGGGCGAGAATTTATCTCGGAAACAACACTTTTCGCCCGCGCGATGACCCTCCTTTACGATCCCCGCAGCATCGATTTGGAAACGAGCGTCGGTTTCTACCTGACGCGCGCGCGGCAGGCGTTCGTCGAGCGGATGGATCACGCGCTCGCGCCGCTCGGGCTGACCGCGCAGCAGATCGGCGTGATGTTGATGCTGGCGCGCGGCGAGGCCGGCACGCCGCTCGAACTGTCGCGGCGGCTTTGCTACGACAGCGGCTCGATGACGCGCATGCTCGACCGGCTCGAAAAGAAGGGGCTGCTGGAGCGCCGGCGCAGCGCGGCGGACCGCCGCGTGATCGAGCTGGCGCTGACCGAGCGCGGCGCGCAAGCCGCGCAGGCGCTGCCGGGGCTGGTGGCCGGCGAGCTGAATGCGCAGCTGACGGGTTTCTCGGCCGACGAGTTGCACACCATGACCTCGCTGTTGCAGCGTTTCATCGCGAATACGCCGGAAACGGCCGCTGCGGCGGCTGTGACGTTGACCACGCCGGACGCGCCCGTCGGAGCCTGAGAAGCATCGAATCCCGGCTGCTGGCCTGGCCGTAATCGACCGTTTTCCCGCTGGTTCATCCTTGCCACGGCAGCAATCGACCTGACATGGGCCTGGCGCCGTATCGCCGCGCTTATCGCCGCCCGCCGTCCTGCCCCCAGATCCGCAGGCTGTCGAACGCCAGATCGCTGCCCGGATCGGCCGGGCCGACCTCGCGCGCCACCTCGAGCCAGGCGCGCGCCGCATGCGACAGGTATCCGCGCTTGAGCCAGCCCACCGCGATCGACCACTGGATTTCCGGTTCGACGATCGGCCGGCAACTGAACTGGGCCGGATCGAGCCGGCGGCAATACGGCTCGGGCAGCAATGCGATGCCCACGCCGGCATGCACCAGCGCCGCCATGAAATCCCAATGCCCGCTGCGGCTGACGATCGACGGCGTGAAGCCGGCCTGCGCGCAGGCGTCGAGCACGGCCTGGTGCAGCGCGAGCGCCTCGGCGTAGAACACGAACGGTTCCTCGGCCAGATCGGCCAGCGCCACCGTATCGTCGCGATCCCAGCGCGCACCGCGCCGCGCCACCAGCCAGAGCGGCGCGCGCACCATGCGCAGCACGTCGAACACGGCCGGATCGACCGGCTCCAGCACCCCGCCCAGTTCGAGTTCGCCGGCCGCGAGCGCCGTCTCGATGGTGCGCGCGCCCTGCTCGTAGAGCTTCAGTTCGATGTTCGGATAGCGCTGGCGGAACGCCGCGATGGCGGGCGTGAAGGCGGCGCCGCCGAGCGGCGGAATGCCGATGGTCAGCTCGCCGCGCCCCAGTTCGGCCAGATCGTCGAGTTCGGCCTGCAACTGCGCCTGCGCGGCAAGCACGTCCTGGCCGCGCTGGTAGACGATCCGCCCGGCGTCGGTCAGCGTCATCTGGCGGCTGTCGCGCAGCAGCAGCGGCGAACCGACCTCGTCCTCCAGCGCCTTGACCATCTTGCTGATGGTCGGCTGGGTCACGAACATTTGCTCGGCCGCCGCCGTGAAGCTTTGCTGGCGGACCACCTCGACGAAATAACGCAGCGCACGCAGTTCCATCACGCCTCCGGTGAACGTCAGGGTTCCCGGCCGGGGAATTCCGATCCGGAATGGTTTTGATGGGAACAAGTCATTTTATTTATGACAGCGCCAATCCTATACTCGCCCCATCCCATCGATCAAGCCGCACCCGACGTCATGCCGAAGTTCACGCCCGCCACCGTTTCATCGGCGCCCGCCGCCGAGCCGACCGCCCCCGTGTGCTCGGCTCCGGCCGGGGCGCTGCGGCGCGGGCTGCGCATCGTCTGGCAGGCCGGCGCGCTGGCCGCGCTGTGGGCCGTGCTCGATCAACTGGTGCGGGCGTTCTCGCTGCCGATTCCGGCCGGCATTCTCGGCATGGCGGCGGTGCTCGCGCTGCTGATGTCGGGCCGCCTCGCGCCGGCTGCGGTGAAGGACGGCGCGAACTGGCTGCTCACCGACATGCTGCTGTTCTTCATCCCGGCGACCGTCGCGGCCGTGCAGTACGGCGGGCTGTTCCGCGCCAACGGCTGGCAGCTTGCGCTGTTGCTGGTGGTCGGCACGGCGTTCGTGATGTGCGTGGTGGCGCTGGCCGTCGAGCAGGCCGCGCGCCTGGAACGGCGGCTCGAACGCGGTCGACGCGCGCGCGCGGCACGCCAGATCCGCAAGACCCGTGAAATCCGCCAGGCGCGGGAGGCCCGCGAAGCGCTTGCCCAGCGCGCCCGGCCCGCTGCCTGAGCCGCCCGGAGCCCGTCATGAGATTCGATCTCGTCGATCTCGTCGATTTCTCCGCACTGTCGCCGGCCGCCAACGCCGCGCTCTCGGCCGCCTGCTTCGTCGTGACGATCGCGCTCTATCTCGGCGCGAAGCGGCTGTACCGGGCGCGCAAGACGCTGCTGTTCTCGCCGCTGGTGGCGGTGCCGGTGCTGCTGGTGGCCGCGCTCGCGCTGACCGGCCTGCCCTATCCCGTCTACTTCCACGACACGCGCTGGCTGATGTGGCTGCTCGGGCCGGCCACCATCGCGTTCGCGGTGCCGATTCACGAATACCGGCACCTGATCCGCCGCCACTGGCTGTCGCTGTCGGTGGGCGTGGTGGTGGGAATCGTCGCGGCGGTCGGTGGCTCGCTGCTGCTGGCCAAGCTGCTGCACCTGTCGCCCGAACTGCAGCGCACGCTCGTCACGCGCTCGATCTCGACACCGTTCGCGATCGCCGTGTCGGACCGCCTGCACGCGCCGCACGACCTGACCGCGCTGTTCGTGATCGTCACCGGCGTGTGCGGGATGCTGATGGGCGAATTCATGCTGGCCGTGCTGCCGCTGCGCTCGC
This sequence comes from Burkholderia sp. 22PA0099, assembly GCF_047497165.1. Lineage (NCBI taxonomy): Bacteria > Pseudomonadati > Pseudomonadota > Betaproteobacteria > Burkholderiales > Burkholderiaceae > Burkholderia > Burkholderia sp. 22PA0099. Next base: position 230,488 of record NZ_CP163165.1, read on the forward strand.
GGCTCGCGCGCGGGGCGCTGTTCGGCGCCGCCGCGCATGCGATCGGCACCGCCAAGGCGCGCGAGATCGGCGGCGAGGAAGGCGTGGTGTCGAGCCTGACGATGATGATCGCCGGCGTGGCGATGGTGCTGATCGCGCCGCTGCTCGCGCATTTGCCGATGTAGGTGTGCGCGGCGGGGTTGGGCGGGTGCGGGTTTTGCCGCCCGGCCCGTCCATGTCACCGGATCGCGGCCGATTTACGGCTGACTCCCCGAACGCCCCGTCCAACCACCCGCCCGCCCCGCCCCAGCGAGCCCGAACGCCCGCCCCGCCTCGCTCCCGCAACCCGCCCCGCTTCCGCGCCCACGGCCTTCATCGGGGCTGCCGCGCCCGCCCCGGTTCGACAAACCGGCGAGATAGGCGCAAATCCCCCCTCTGTTCGTCACATCGCGCGACCGGTTGCCCCCTGACAATCCGGCTACGAGTCAACCAGTACGCACGCCCATGGCCACCACCACCGCATCCGCCGCATCCGAACGCCCGCCCACCGGCAAGTTCAAACGCATCATCCTGTTCGCGCTGATCGGCATCGCCCTTGCCGCCGCGGGCGGCGCCGGCGCGTGGTTCTTCCTGTCGAAGCATCCGGCTTCGGCATCGAACGTTCCGCCGTCCCCGCCGCCGCCGCTGGCGACGCCGGTGTTCTTCCCGCTCGAATCGATGACGGTGAACCTGCAATCCGACGACGGCCTGCATTACCTGCGCGTCGGCCTGACGCTGAAGCTGACCGACGCGACCGCGCAGGAATACCTGACCCAGCACATGCCGGAGATCCGCAGCCGGATCCTGCTGGCGCTGTCGAACAAGCATCCGGAAGACCTCGCGTCGCTGGACGGCAAGCGCGCGCTGGCCGACGAGCTGCGCAAGCTGATCGAACAGCCCACGCAGCCGGGCAATCGCAGCGCTCGCGTCGACGAGGTGCTGTTCACCGATTTCGTCGTCCAGTAACGCCGCCAAGGGAGCGCCATGGGCCACGAAGAATTCATGTCGCAGGAGGAGGTCGATGCCCTCCTCAAAGGCGTAACAGGCGAAATCGACTCGAGCGACGAACCCGTCGATCGGGCCAGCGTTCGCCCGTACAACCTGGCGACGCAGGAACGGATCGTCCGCGGGCGCATGCCCGGCATGGAGATCATCAACGATCGCTTCGCGCGTTTGCTGCGGGTCGGCATCTTCAACTTCATGCGCCGTACGGCCGAAATTTCGGTCAGCCAGGTGAAGGTGCAGAAGTACAGCGAATTCACGCGCAACCTGCCGATCCCGACCAACCTGAACCTGGTGCACGTCAAGCCGCTGCGCGGCACGTCGCTGTTCGTGTTCGACCCGAACCTGGTGTTCTTCGTGGTCGACAACCTGTTCGGCGGCGACGGACGGTTCCATACCCGGGTCGAGGGCCGCGATTTCACGCAGACCGAGATGCGCATCATCAGCAGGCTGCTGCATCTGGTCTTCGAGCATTACACGGCGGCCTGGAAGAGCGTGCGGCCGCTGCAGTTCGAGCACGTGCGCTCGGAGATGCACACGCAGTTCGCCAACGTCGCCACGCCCAACGAGATCGTGATCGTCACGCAGTTCTCGATCGAGTTCGGCTCGACCGGCGGCACGCTGCACATCTGCATGCCGTACTCGATGATCGAGCCGATCCGCGACGTGCTGAGTTCGCCGATCCAGGGCGAGGCGCTCGAAGTGGACCGCCGCTGGGTACGCGTGCTGTCGCAGCAGGTGCAGGCCGCCGAGGTCGAATTGGCCGCCGATCTGGCCGAACTGCCGACCACGTTCGAACGGATCCTGAACCTGCGGGTGGGCGACGTGCTGCCGCTCGACATCGGCGACGCCGTGACGGCCAAGGTCGACGGCGTGCCGGTGATGGAATGCGGTTACGGGATTTTCAATGGGCAATACGCGCTGCGGGTGAACCGGATGATCAGCGCAAGCGACACGATGAAGGAAGGTGGATATGACTGAGCTGAACCCGACGCCCGACAGCGAAAAGAAATCCGGCGCCGATGCGGCGGCCGACGATGCCGGCCTGGACGACTGGGCGGCCGCGCTCGCCGAACAGAACGATCAGCCGATCGAGGCCGGCGCGACCGGCGCCGGCGTGTTCCAGCCGCTGTCGAAGGCCGCGTCGACCGCGACCCACAACGACATCGACCTGATTCTCGACATTCCCGTCAAGATGACCGTCGAGCTGGGCCGCACCAAGATCGCGATCCGCAACCTGCTGCAACTCGCGCAGGGTTCGGTGGTGGAGCTGGACGGCCTGGCCGGCGAGCCGATGGACGTGCTGGTCAACGGCTGCCTGATCGCCCAGGGCGAAGTGGTGGTGGTCAACGACAAGTTCGGCATCCGGCTGACCGACATCATCACGCCGTCCGAGCGCATCCGGAAGCTGAACCGATGAACGCCGCAACCGCGCCCGTCGCGCCCGTCGCGCGCGCCGTGCCGGTGGTGCGGGCCGTGCGGCCACGCATCGCGGGTGTGGCCGCCGCCGCGGCGCTGGCCGTGTCGGCCCTGGCTCCGGCCATGGCAGGCGCGGCCGACATGAACGCCGTCAACCACCCCGCGGCCTACGCGTCGGGCGTGGTGGTCGGCTCCGCGGTGCCCTCGCTCGGCGCGGGCGCCGTGCTGCAAACCGTGGTCGGCCTGGCCGTGGTGATCGGCCTGGTGTTCGGCTGCGCCTGGCTCGCGCGCCGCTTCGGGTTCCAGCCCGCGCGGCGCGGCGGCGCGCTGAAGGTGGTGGCGAGCGTGGCGGTGGGCGGCAAGGAAAGCGCCACCGTGGTCGAGATCGGCGACACCTGGCTGGTGCTGGGCGTCGCGCCCGGCAACGTGCGGCTGCTCCATACGTTGCCGGCCGGTTCGACCGAGGCGGCGGGCGCGAGCGCCGGCAACGCACCGCAAGGCCCGGGCAACGCCCCGCCGGCCGACGACGCGCTGGCCGGCTCGTTCGGCGAGCGCTTTCGCAGCGCGCTGGGCGGTGAAGTCGCCAAGCGGCTGGGCGGCCGAGGCCGCAAGGATTCCTGAGATATGACGCTGTTTCGATCGATCGCGCGGATTGCGCAGCGGGCGCGTCGCGCCCCGCTGGCCGTGCGCGCGCTGACGCTGGCCGCCGTGCTGCTGCCGCTGGCGGCGCTGACGCTGCCGTCGCTGGCCCACGCGCAGGCGCAGGGCCTGCCGGCCTTCAATACGAGCCCTGGCCCGAACGGCGGCACCACGTATTCGTTGAGCGTGCAGACCATGCTGCTGCTCACGATGCTGTCGTTCCTGCCGGCCATCGTGCTGATGATGACGAGCTTCACGCGCATCATCATCGTGCTGTCGCTGCTGCGCCAGGCGCTCGGCACCACCACCACCCCGCCTAACCAGGTGCTGGTGGGCCTCGCGCTGTTCCTGACGCTGTTCGTCATGTCGCCGGTGCTCGACCGCGCCTACAACGACGGCTACAAGCCGTTCTCGGCCGGCACGCTGCCGATGGATCAGGCGGTGCAGCGCGGCCTCGCGCCGTTCAAGACCTTCATGCTCAAGCAGACCCGCGAGACCGATCTCGCGCTGTTCGCAAAGATCGCCAAGGCGCCGCCGATGCAGGGCCCGGAAGATGTGCCGCTGCCGCTGCTGGTGCCCGCGTTCCTGACCAGCGAGCTGAAGACCGGCTTCCAGATCGGCTTCACGATCTTCATCCCGTTCGTGATCATCGACCTGGTGGTGGCGAGCGTGCTGATGTCGATGGGGATGATGATGGTCTCGCCGACCACCATCTCGCTGCCGTTCAAACTGATGCTGTTCGTGCTGGTGGATGGCTGGCAACTGCTGATCGGCTCGCTCGCGCAAAGCTTCACCTAGGAGCGGCGATGACTCCCGAAACCGTCATGACGCTGGCCCATCAGGCGATGATGATCGGCCTGCTGCTGGCCGCGCCGCTGCTGCTGGTGGCGCTGGTGGTGGGCCTGGTCGTCAGCCTGTTCCAGGCGGCCACGCAGATCAACGAAACCACGCTGTCGTTCATCCCGAAGCTGATCGCGGTGGTGGTGGCGATGGTGATCGCCGGGCCGTGGATGCTGTCCACGCTGGTCGACTACACGCGCGACATCCTGATGCATGTCGCCACGCTCGGCGTCAGTTGAGCGCCGCGCCCCGCCGATGTTCTCCGTTACCTACGCGCAACTGAACGTCTGGCTGACGGCCTTCCTGTGGCCGTTCGTGCGCATCCTCGCGCTGGTCGCAACAGCACCGCTGATCGGCAACGCGGCGGTGCCGGTGCGCGTCAAGATCGGCGTGTCGGCGTTCGTCGCGATCGCCGTGGCGCCCGCGCTCGGGCCGCTGCCGCAGGCTACGGTGTTCTCGGCCGAAGGCATCTGGATCCTGATCAACCAGTTCCTGATCGGCGTATCGCTCGGCTTCACGATGCAGATCGTGTTCGCCGTGGTGGAGGCCGCCGGCGATTACATCGGCCTGCAGATGGGCCTGGGCTTTGCCACCTTCTTCGATCCGCACGCCGGCACCACGCCGATGCTGGGCCGCGTGCTCAACGCGTTCGCGATGCTCGCGTTCGTGGCGTTCGACGGGCATCTGCAATTGATCGCGGGCATCGTCGAATCGTTCTCCAGCGTGCCGGTGTCGGCCGACCTGCTGCATCCGGCGGGCTGGCGCGTGATCGTCGGGGCCGGCATCAACGTGTTCTCGATGGGGCTGCTGCTCGCGCTGCCGGTGGTGGCGGCGCTCTTGATCGCCAACCTGGCGCTCGGCATCCTGAACCGCGCCGCGCCGCAGATCGGCATCTTCCAGGTGGGCTTTCCCGTGCTGATGCTGGTCGGGATGCTGCTGGTGCAGTTGATGGTGCCCAACATGATTCCGTTCTTCTCGCGCCTGTTCGACAACGGCTACGAGATGATGGGCCGCGTGGCGGCGGGCTTCCGTTAAAATTCGGCTCACGTTGTGCAAACCGGCCCCGCGGCCGGCCATGCCCTTCCCCGTGTTCCGCCCTCCGCTCCCTGCTTCGCCCGCTTCCATCGGGCGCGCCGCGAACGCTGCCTGGCGGGCGCGGCGAAGCGCCGCCGCCGGCCGCTGCGCCGGCCCGGTTTCACACCCCAGAATGTTCGTCCGGCCGCCCGGCCCGCTCGGCGCTTTTCGCGCGCCCTGACGCGCCGGGCGCGACCCTCGGTCCACCGTTCCCGCCGCGCCCGCCCTGCCCGCGCAAGCCGTGTTCGCCACACGGCGCGCCGGCCATCGCGGCATGTCGCGGCAGATGCCGGGGAACCCCGAGCCGGCGCGCCACTCAAGCTTGATATGGAAAACACGATGCAGAAGATCGAATCCGCCAGTCCCGAGGCCCGCTCCGCGGATCTCGCGGAGGACAACCTGGCGCGGCTCCGGGCGCTGTTCCCCGAGGCCGTCACCGAAGGCCCCGACGGCGCCGCGCTCGACCTCGACGTGCTGCGCGCGCTGGTGGGCGAACGCACCGTGGGCGAGGCCGACGAGAAATACGGCCTGGCCTGGCACGGCAAGCGCCGCGCGCGCCAGCTCGCGCTGACACCCTCCACCGGCACGCTGCGGCCCTGCCGCGACGAAAGCCTGAGCTGGGACGACACGCGCAACCTGATGGTCGAGGGCGACAACCTCGAAGTGCTCAAGCTGCTGCACAAGAGCTACGCCGGCTCGGTCAAGCTCGTCTATATCGATCCGCCGTACAACACCGGCAAGGAATTCGTCTACCCGGACAACTTCACCGACAGCCTGCGCCACTACCTCACGCTGACCGGCCAGGCGGCCGGCGGCGTCAAGGTCAGCAGCCACACCGAGGCGAGCGGCCGGTTCCATACCGACTGGCTCAACATGATGTACCCGCGCCTGAAGCTCGCGTTCGACCTGCTCGCGCGCGACGGCCTGATCGCCGTGCATATCGACGAGCACGAACTGCCGGCGCTGGTGCTGGTGATGCGCGAGATCTTCGGCGAGGAGAACGAACTCGGCGTGGCGGTGTGGGACAAGCGCAACCCGAAGGGCGACGCGCGCGGCATCGCGTATCAGCACGAATCGATCGTGCTGTTCGCGCGCGACGCCGAATGGCTCTACGAGCACGCGCCGCTCAAGCGCCCGAAGCGCAACGCGCAGCGCATGCTCGACGCCGCGCACGACGCGATCGCCGATACCGCCACCATCGCCGAGGCCACGCAGGCCTACCGCGCGTGGCTGCGCACGCAAACCACGCTGTCGGGCGGCGAGGCGATGTACGACCGGCTGTCGCCGGACGGGCGCGTCTACCGGCTCGTGTCGATGGCCTGGCCGAACAAGAAGCGCGCGCCGGATGACTACTTCATCGCCCTGACCCACCCCGTTACCGGCAAGCCCTGCCCGGTGCCCGAACGCGGCTGGCGCAACCCGCCCGCCACCATGCGCGAGCTGCTCGACAAGGGCTTGATCGAATTCGGCGCGGACGACACCACCCAGCCGCAGCGGATCTATTTCCTCGACGAGAACCTGCACGAGAACGTGCCGTCGATCCTGCCGTTCGGCGGCTCCGACGACGCGCGCCTGAAGGCGCTGGCGATCCCGTTCGACCTGCCCAAGCCCACCGATTTCTCGGCCGCGCTGGTGGGCTGGCTCACGGGCGGCGACGACCTCGTGCTCGACTGCTTCGCCGGCTCCGGCACCACCGCGCACGCGGTGATGGAAGCCAACGCCGCCGACGGCGGCCGCCGCCGTTTCGCGCTGGTGCAACTGCCCGAGCCGCTCGATGCGTCGAGCAAGGATCAGAAGGCCGCGGCCGAGTTCTGCGCGAAGCTCAAGCGCCCGGCCAACCTCGCCGAGATCACCAAGGAACGGCTGCGCCGTGCCGCCGCGAAGATCGTCGACGCGCATCCCGAGGCCGCCATCGACGTGGGCTTTCGCGTGTTCCGGCTCGATTCCACCAACGTGGTGGAATGGGACCCGCGCGGCGCGAACGTGCAGCAATCGCTGCTGGATGCGGTCGAACACATCAAGGCCGGCCGCACCGACCAGGACTTGCTGGCCGAACTGACCATCAAGCTCGGCCTCGATCTGTGCGCGCCGGTGGACACGCTGCCGATCGCGGGCAAGCAGGTGCACGTGATCGCCGGCGCGATCGTCGCGTGCTTCGCGGCGCGCATCGATCGTTCGGAAGCCGAAGTATTGGCGCAGGGCATCGTGGGCGTGCTCGATGCGGTGGATGCCCCGCCCGTGCACGACGTGACCTGCGTGTTCCGCGACGGCGCGTTCGTGGACGACGTGGCCAAGGTGAACCTCTCGGCGATCCTCGAACAGCACGGAATCCGTTCCGTCCGGAGCTTGTGATGGCGCGCAACACGTTCGACGCGCAGGCCGCGGGCGCGCCGATGATGGAACTGCATTTCGAGGCCGATCTCGATTACCAGATCGAGGCGGTCAACGCGGTGTGCGACCTGTTTCGCGGGCAGGATGCGCATCGCGCCGCGTTCAGCGTGGATGCGGCTGAAATTGGCGACGGCGCCACCAGCGCCGCGCGCCAGATGCCGATCGGCGTGGCCGAGACGGCGCTCGCGGTGGGCAACCGGCTGGCGATCGACGAGGCCGCGCTCGCGCGCAACCTGGCCGACGTGCAGGTGCGCGGCGGCCTCGCGCCGTCGGGGCCGCTGGCGTCCACCGATTTCACCGTCGAGATGGAAACCGGCACCGGCAAGACCTATGTGTACCTGCGCACGATCTTCGAGCTGCATCGCCGCTACGGCTTCACGAAGTTCGTGATCGTGGTGCCGTCGGTCGCGATCAAGGAAGGCGTGCACAAGACGCTCGACATCACGCGCTCGCATTTCCGCCGGCTCTACGACGGCGTGCCGTTCGACTATTTCCTGTACGACTCGACCAAGCTCGGCCAGGTGCGCCGTTTCGCGGCCAGCGCGAACGTGCAGATCATGGTCGCCACCGTGGCCTCGATCAACCGCAAGGACGTCAACAATCTCTACAAGCCGAGCGAGAAGACCGGCGGCGAGAAGCCGATCGACCTGATTCGCGCGACGCGGCCGATCCTGATCGTCGACGAGCCGCAAAGCGTGGACGGCGGCCTCGAAGGCCGCGGCAAGGAGGCGCTCGACGCGATGGCGCCGCTCTGCACGCTGCGCTATTCGGCCACGCACGCGGACCTCTATCAAATGGTCTACCGGCTCGATGCGGTGGATGCCTACGAGCGGCGTCTCGTCAAGCAGATCGAGGTGGCGTCGGCCACGGTGGAAGATGCGCACAACAAGCCTTACGTGCGGCTCGTATCGGTCAGCAACCGGCGCGGCACGATCGCCGCGCGGGTGGAACTCGACGTGGCCGCGCCGTCGGGCGTCGAGCGCCAGACCGTGACGGTCGGCGACGGCGACCTGCTCGAACGCGTGACGCGCCGCGCCGTGTACGCCGATTACCGGATCGGCGAGATCGACACCACGCGCGGCAACGAATTCGTCGAACTGCGCTACCCGGGCGGCGAGGCGTTCCTTGCGGTGGGCGATGCGCACGGCGACGTCGATCCGCTCGCGATCCAGCGCGAGATGATCCGCCGCACGATCCGCGAGCATCTCGACAAGGAGCTGCGCCTGAAGCCGCTCGGCGTCAAGGTGCTGTCGCTGTTCTTCGTCGACAGCGTGGAGCGCTACCGGCGCTACGAACCGGGTGGCGTGGCCGTCAAGGGGCCGTACGCGGCGATCTTCGAAGATGAGTACAAGCGTGCGGCGCGGCTGCCGCTGTACCGCGCGCTGTTCGCGAACTTCGATCCGGCGACCGACGTGGAAGCGGCGCACGACGGCTATTTCTCGATCGACCGCAAGGGCGGCTGGACCGAAACCAGCGACAGCAATGCGAGCGGCCGCGAGAACGCCGAGCGCGCCTACGGGCTGATCATGCGCGAGAAGGAGCGGCTGCTGTCGTTCGCCACGCCGCTGCGCTTCATCTTCTCGCACTCGGCGCTCAAGGAAGGCTGGGACAACCCGAACGTGTTCCAGATCTGCACGCTGCGCGACATCCGCACCGAGCGCGAGCGGCGCCAGACCATCGGCCGCGGGCTGCGGCTGGCCGTCGATCAGCGCGGCGAACGGGTGCGCGGTTTCGACGTCAACACGCTCACCGTGGTCGCGACCGAAAGCTACGAGCAGTTCGCCGCGAACCTGCAGCGGGAGATCGAGGCCGATACCGGCATTCGCTTCGGCATCGTCGATACGCACCAGTTCGCCGCGATTCCGGTGACGAACGGCGACGGCACCGCCGCACCGCTCGGCATGACGCGCTCGGCCGCGTTGTGGGCGCACCTGCACGAGGGCGGCTTCATCGATGCCCAGGGCAAGGTGCTCGATACGCTGAAGATCGTGCTCAAGGGTGGTGTGCTGCCGTTGCCCGAGGCGTTCGAGCCGCTGCGGCACCGGATCGTCGAGTTGCTGCGCAAGCTGTCGGGCCGGCTCGACGTGCGCAACGCCGACGACCGCCGCCTGCTCGCGCTGCGCACCGACGCGAACGGGCAACCGGTGGTGCTGGGCGAGGCGTTCCAGGCGCTCTGGAGCCGCGTGCAGGCCCGCACGACGTATCGCGTGAGCTTCGATGACGCCGCGCTCGTCGAGGCCTGCATCGCGGCGCTGAAGGCCGCGCCCGAGGTGCCGCGCGCGCGCTTGCAATGGCGCAAGGCCGACATCTCGATCGGCAAGGCCGGCGTGGAGGCCACCGAAACCGCGTCGGCCGGCACCGTGGTGCTCGACGAGGGTGACGTTGCACTGCCCGACCTGCTCACCGAATTGCAGGACCGCACCCAGCTCACGCGCCGCACGCTGGCCGCCGTGCTGACCGGCAGCGGCCGGCTCGATGCGTTCCGCATCAATCCGCAGGCGTTCATCGCGCTGGTGAGCGACGCCGTGAACCGCTGCAAGCGGCAGGCGCTGGTCGACGGCATCGCCTACAAGCGGATTGGCGACGGCGTGGTTTGGCCGCTCGCGCGCTTCGTCGACGAGCCCGTGACCGGCTATCGCAAGGATTTGCGCGAGGACGCGCGCAAATCGATCACCACGGCCATCGCCGTGGATTCGGCGGCCGAGCGCGCGTTCGTGGATGCGCTGGAGGCTCGCGAGGCCGTGACGCTGTACGCGAAGCTGCCGGCCTGGTTCCGCGTGCCGACGCCGCTGGGCGACTACCGGCCCGATTGGCTCGTGCTGGTCGAGCAGGCCGGTTCGCCGAGCCAGTGCTATGTGGTCGAGATGGACAGCCGCACCGACGATGCCGAACTGCGTGGCCGCGAGCGCCGCAAGATCGGCTGCGGCGAGGCGCATTTCAAGGCGATTGCCGGGGCGCAGGGGCCGGTGCATTTCGTGCGGGCCCGGACCGTGGATGATTTGCTGGGGGTGACGGGGCAGCGGTCGTTCGGGTTTTAGGATTTCGAGCTTGGATGGCTGTGGAAGGCCGGCGCGACGGAATGTTGCGCCGGCCTTTTTTCATGGGCGAGTGGATGCCGTCTCGTTGCCCACACAGCATTCGGAACCGGTTGTGCACGCACTTATCCACGCCGGTGGCTATCCCCACCGGTTCTTAGCTTTGCGTATACACAAGTAGTAGTAGTTAACAAGGGGCGTCTGCCGCTGTGGATAACCACGTTTACGCCTTTTCGATCAGTGCTGTGCAGCCCGCACAACTGTGCCGGAGCGATGTGAACAGTCACAGGAAACACAGAACAACTTTCCGCACAGGCTGTGCAGATCCGTGTTTTACCCAATCTGTCCACAGGCTATCCGCTGTGATTTCCTGTGCGGCGCGTCGGCCGACGCGGTTGTATCAGCCGCGCACGACGGCCAGCGCGCTGCCGAGCGCCGCGTCGTCCACGCCGTGGGTCGGCGCGATCAGCGCGTAGTTGTAGCCCTGGTGCGAGCCGTACTGCGCGAGCAGCGCGCCGTCGCGACGCGAGCCGTTCTTCAGCAGCACGCGCTCCGAGCCGCCCGGCGGGCGCACGTAGAAGCTGACCGCGTGGCCGGTGTCGTCCTGATAGAGCACCATCGCCGACGGGCCGTCCTCGGTCGCGAACAGGCGGCCGCCCACCGGCTTGAAGCCGGCCTTCGACAGATCGGGCAGGCGGATCGCGCTGCCGACCGAGCGGTCGAGCCAGGCCTGCAGGTCCGCCGGCTGGTGCGTGACGACGTCCACCTGCGCGCTGCGGTCCACCACCAGCCGGTAGGCGGCCAGCGCGTCGCCCATCGGCTTGATCGTCGCGGAAGCCGGCAGCAGGGCGCCGTTGTTGCCGTTGGCGTTTTGCGCCAGCACCGGGCCGCTGTCGATCTGCCAGCCGCGCATCATCCAGCCGGCGCCGCCGCCGAGCCCGACGCACAGGAACAACGCCGCCGCGATCGCGCCGCGCATGCGCAGCCGCGCGTGGCGGTTGGCGCGAAGCAGGGCCGGATCGAGTTCGCGGGTGGGCGGCGGCAGCGGCAGGCCGTCGAGCGCGGCGCGCAGCGCCTGCGCGTCGCGGCGCCACTGGCGCATTTGCTCGGCGCGCTGCGGATGGTGGTCGAGCCAGCGTTCGACGGCAGCGCGCGAGGGCGCGTCGAGGCGGCCGTCGACATAGGCCTGGAGATCGTGGTCGTCGGGCGGAATGTTCATTTCATCAGTCGCAGCGTGGGAGCGGGGGATTCGCCGTCGCCGAGCGCGCGCAGCGCGGCGCGGGCGCGCGAGAGGCGCGACATCACGGTGCCGATCGGGATATCGAGCAGCTCCGCCACCTCGCGGTAGCTGAAGCCCTCGACCGCGACCAGCAGCAGCAGGCTGCGCTGCTCGGTCGTCAGCTTGCCGAACGCATCGAGCATCGAGCGTGTGACCACTTCGTCCTCGGCCGACGGCCATTGCGGCTCGTCTTCGCCGCCGAGCCGGCCGAGCAGCCAGGCGTAGCGCTTGGCGCTGCGGCGCGAATCGAGGAACTGGCGGTAGAGAATCGTAAACAGCCAGCTGCGCAGCGCGGCCGGCTCGCGACGCTCGCTCCAGTGCGTCAGCGCACGTTCCATCGACGCCTGCACGAGATCGTCGGCGGCGTGGACGTCGCGGGTCAGCCAGAGTGCGAAGCGCCGCAATCGCGGCAGCAGTTCGCGCAACGAATCGTCGAGATCGGCAGTGGACATGGTGGGCCGTCGGGCGGCGCGGGTGGATATCTGCGTGAGACGCCGGCCGCTCGACTTTATTCCATTTCGAGATAGGGTTGAGGGCGGCGCACCGGTTTGACGCCTGCCGCGAAGAAATTTCGGGTGGCGAGGGAATAAAGCGTCTTGCCGTTCGTCTTATGCGCGTCCCCCCTAAACGACTTCCAGGTCAGGAGCGAAACTGATGGCGCATCCTCCCCCCAATTCACCGACCCCGCCGAGCGGCGGCAACGCCTGGCGCTGGTTGCTGATCGGCGGCGTGGCCGCGGCTGCCGTGGCCGCCTTCGCCTATACCGGCGGCTGGATTACGCCGCATCGGCTGACGGCCGATCGGATCGTCAACGGGCTGCAAGGCCCCGGCGACCCGCACCCCGGCTTCCGCCGCAACCACGCCAAGGGCATTTGCGTGACCGGCAGCTTCGAGAGCAATGGCGACGGCGCCGCCTGGTCGAGTGCGCCGTTCTTCGCGGCCGGCGTCAGCACGCCCGTGGTGGGGCGCTTCGCCGTGCCCGGCGGCAATCCTTATGCACCCGACACCAGCGTGCCGATCCGCAGCCTCGCGCTGCGCCTGACCGCGCCCGACGGCGCGCAGTGGCGCACCGGCATGAACGCCATGCCCGTGTTCCCGGTGGCGACGCCGGAGGCGTTCTACGCCCAACTGGTGGCCACCCAGCCCGATCCGGCCACCGGCAAGCCCGATCCGAAGAAAGTTGGCGCGTTCTTCGCCTCGCACCCCGAGACCGCCGCGTTCCGCGCCTGGGTCAAGACGGCCAAGCCCAGCGCGAGCTTCGCCACCGAGAGTTACTACGGCATCAACGCGTTCTATTTCGTCGATGCGCAGGGCGCGAAGCACGCGGTGCGCTGGCGCGTGGTGCCGGAGCAGCAGGACGGCGCCGTGGCGAGCGGCCCGAACGTGCTGCAGCCCGACCTCGAGGAACGGCTCGCCAAGGGGCCGCAACGCTGGCACTGGCTCGTGACGTTCGCCAACCCGGGCGACCCGGTTGACGACGCCACCAAGCCGTGGCCTGCCGACCGCAAGACCATCGACCTCGGCACGTTGACGCTCAACCAGGCCGAGGCGCAGGACAGCGGCCCGTGCCGCGACATCAACTACGACCCCACGGTGCTGCCGCGCGGCATCGAGGTGTCCGACGATCCGCTGCTGGCGGCGCGCTCGGCCGCCTATGCCGTGTCCTACCGCCGACGCACCAGCGAGGAAGCTGCCGTGCCCGGCTATGCGCAACCCAAGGCTCCGGCCGCGACGGAGGGCAAATGATGAAGAACGCTAACGGGTTCAATCCGATCGCGCGGCTGCTGCACTGGCTGATGGCCGCGATGATCATCGCGATGCTGTTTATCGGGGTGGGGATGGTCAATTCCGTGTCGCTGCGGCACGCGATGCTGATCGCGATCCACAAGCCGCTCGGCATCGCCATCCTCGTGCTGGTGATCGTGCGGCTGGTGGTGCGCTTCACCAACCGGCCGCCGCCCTTGCCGCAGGATCTGCCGGTGTGGCAGAAGGCGGCTGCGCATCTGTCGCATTGGGTGTTGTACGGGCTGATGCTGGCGATGCCGCTGATCGGCTGGGCCATGCTGTCGGCGGGTGGGTATCCGGTGATGCTCGGCGGTGGCGTGCAGCTGCCGGCGCTGATGGGGGCCGATCCGGTGGCGTTCGCGTGGCTGCGCAATGCGCACGAGGTGCTGGCGTTCGTGCTGTTTGCCGCGGTGGTGGGGCATTTGGCGGCCGCGCTGTTCCATGGGTTGATCCGGCGCGATGGCGTGCTGGGGAGCATGGTGCGGGGGCGGTGAGGTTCTTCGGGCTTTCTTGGCCCTTGCCCTGTATCGATCGCACGCCCGCTTTTGCGGGCGTGTTTTTTATTTATGGCGTCGCGGCTCGCCGCGGCTTCATGGACGGGAATGAATGGCCGGTTGGCCGGGTCGAAGGGGAGCGAACGAACCGGCCGGGTGACCGGTAGGCAGGATGGCTTTCTTCACGAAGGAGTGAAACCGTGGCGGTAATGGCTTGCAGGCATCATGGGCGCAGCGACGGCGAATACGTCACGAAGACGCTGGCCGCGTGGATCAACGACCGGTCGAAGTGGCGCGATGCGCCGAACGTGGTGCTGCTGCGCGCGATGGATGACACGATCGAGTTTCCGTTTTTTGCGATTGAGAATGAAGTGGCGGCGTTGATGGAGGAGTTTGGTGGGGTGGGGCAGGGGGAAGGGGTTTACCAGTTCGCGGATGAACGGCGGTTCGATGCGCTGATGGGGAGGGTGACGGCGGCTTGTTTGCGGTGTTTGGGGGAGATGGGGGAGTAAGGCGGTGTATTTATTGCGACAGGTCACGCCAAAGCACGCTTATCGGTTCGCCATAGGATATCCCTAAGCTACGCGCATACTGCTCGATCGATTTCGCCGACATGTGAGATGTGGGATGGTGGCTGCCTAACCATGTGAGCTGAATACACCAGTAGCTTTCTTGCGGCTGCCAATATCCCATCGCCTTCATTGCCGTTTCGGAGACTCGTTCGGCATCCGACACAATTCGCGCCAACGCAATATCATCTGTCGAGGGGCAATACAAAAGTAAGATTTGGCTTTGCAAGAGCTCAGCATCGACACTAACGCCGCCATGCCGTCCTTCGGCACGCACGTTGTAGATTTTATGCGAACGAATCCAGTCCCAATGGGTTTGGTTCTTTACATACCCAAGTAGCACGCGCATGTCGGGCGGTGGCGTAGAGAGCACGCTAGGCATTGCGTCGAAGTTGGACTCGCCATATGTATCTTGTAACCAATACCGGCCACGTTCGTGTCTTGTGAGACGAGTCGCGACGTGATCCAAAACATCATTGATGAACCGACTGAGCGGTATGGTTCCACTGACATGGCCGCTATCTGTGGGTCTTAAGACGAATGCGCCAAGACCCGGGAGCAGTTCGTGATATTCGAGGAACTGATGCTTTTCAGCTTCGGCGTCGCCGCCGGGATAGATTACATATGCGCCTGCTGTGCGATGAATTGCATCACGGTACGCATGCATTTTCAGTAGATCCGCTCTGAGCACGCCACCGCGATTGAGCATTACCTCGCCGTCACCCACACCGTGACTATCCTCCGGATCATCACCGAAGATCTCCTTAACGAAATCAACGCGATACTTGGCATCGAAGTGAATAACGATGGGGTCAAAGCTCGATGGCTCTTCGTTCGCGGGGCTGATAAGTAGCGAATAGTCTGGCCGCATCGGGCGAGTCCACGAGCCAACGCGCTTTTTATCGCGGTTAAACGTGCGATTGAAGCAAAGTTCAACTTGAATTTTTCGATCGAAGCGCTCGACGATCCCCTTAAGAACGGTTTCGACGCCGGTACGAATGCCTACGGTCAGACCATTGGCTTCGTATCTCACCAACGGGCTCATATCGAAAGGTTGGCCTATCGCTGCGCCGACGATCTTTGATAGCTGAATAAATGCCCAATATTCATACAAGGTGGCAACGTCACGTTGGCCAGCATCAAAGTCATCGGCGTTGCGTTGCCACGAAAGTCGAGCTGCGAACTCGATCTCGATGTACGCCTTGAAGATGTCTCGATAGCCCTCTCGCTTCTGGAGGACCTGATCGCTTGCAGGAAAGTGCGTGAGTCGCCCAACGTCGGCAAATACATCGTGCTGCAGTGTTTCTTCAAGTTGTGACATCACAGCGAGGATTTCTCGGCGTCCACGCGCCGTTGCCGGTGTTGTCTGTGCGTTCTCTAGCCCGCGATCGATATCGCCCAACATCTGCAGCCATTGCTCAAGAGAAAATTTAACAAAGCGATTAGGCGGCGTATCGTGCGTGGGCGTCGTCTGCACTCGTTCTATGTGTGAAGGGATGACCGCAATCGGGCCGCTGGGCCATGCTGACCGCGGCCCACTTTTCGCAAGTTGCCGCAGTACTTTTGAATCGGCACGCATCCCTGCACTGGACCGGACAACCTCGGTGACGGGTTCCCAAGCGACATGCGGTCGTCTGACCACTTCGCGCAGAGCGCCTTGAAAGCTCTCGTTTTCAAATAACGCGCGCAGGAACGTGAAGCGTTGATAAAGCGTGATGGCGTCTCGGGTTTCATCGATCTCGAAATGCGTATCGCTGACAGCGAATCGGTCCATGACGAGTTCAGTCATCTGTTCGGCAATATCACGGAGCATCCAACGATACTCGGATCGGTAGGCCAATTTGCGAGAGCGAACCTCAAGCTCGAGCTCACCAAGGATGCTATCGCCTGCACGCAGGACAACACGTATTAGGCCTGTCGATAACCCTGTACGAATACGTCCAGCATGGCCCTCAACCGTATCGGGTTGAAACATTTCTTCGGGGTCAGTGTTCACGCTAAGGGCGCCGGTACAGACATCCTTCCAAACATATCGATACTCGGTGCCCTCCAACAATTCCAGCTTACTGGTGAGCGAATCGGTGCTAGATGCATTGTCTTCGATCCAAAGCACATCTCTGCGAGCGTTGCTTGCTTTCGGCAGCACGGCGATGCAAAGGCGTGCCGTTGGCTTACCTGTTGAGTTGAGTAACGCAATCGAAGTTTCTAAGACAGCGTGCACAATTTATTCCGTGAAGCTTGCGAATTGATTGGCTTTCAAGTTTCTCAACATGCGCATGGTCTTGGCGTAGGCGATGGGCAAAGCAGCACCTTGCTCCGGTACTTCGTCAATCTTGAGCGCTGAGAGATTTGTATCACTTACGTTTTCGTTGGGTAGATCGCGGCAGAAATGCGCGATGGACAATAAAGGCAGTTCCAAACGCCGACGAGATCCATGCAATCTTGGTAGGATTTTTTGCATGACGATGCGGTCCATTATGGCGTAGGTATCGATGTCGCCAGCCCGCTCAAGGATGGCGGCAAAACGCATTGCCTCGTAGAACACGCGATGGCCAAACTCCAAGTTATACCGGGTGAGTGATGCGTGAAGTTGCCGCAAGCGCTGGGCGATACTAGATGCGATGTCGCCGCGGTTGGTTTGATGCCATGAGTCGTCACTGGAAATCGTAAGTAGTCCTCTCACCATCGATTGATCACCAATCTGGCAAGATTGTGGTTTGACTGCTTCGAGTGAGAGGTCGTCGGATGCCACTCTAAATTCGAACGTATTCGCCCGATCGAGTACCTTCGGCGAAAACATGTAGGTTGTTTCGTCGATGTTAACCGTGCCGATGATCCAGACATTTTTAGGGAACGGAATTTTGCGCTCGCCGTCGTTATGAAGCTGCCATCCACTGTCGGCTCTTCGAGAAAGATTCGGAAGACAGGGTTTGCCAGACTCCATGCCAGAAAGCACGTCGGAGAAATAGCGTTCGACATGGGCGAGGTTCATTTCATCGAGCAGCAGGACGTAGGGATGTTGAGGATCCGACGCGGCCTCTAGGATGAATTCCAGTGCGTCAGGCACCGTCCACGCAGGTTTTCCGTCAATCCCACGTTTCAACGCGTCTTCATAACCGAACAGCGATTCCGCCCCTGTCCAGTCAGGGCGAACCGCAGCGACGTGAAGCCGTCCTTCGCCCAGCCATTCGCCAAATCGGATCGCGATTTGCGTTTTTCCTGAGCCGGATAGGCCGGTGAGAATCACCAACGGCTTAGCTAGCAGGCTCGAAACGAAAGAGGCGACGAGGTGTTCGTGCTGATCGCCAAACTGAACGCCACTGTTACGCAACGCATCGCTGAATGCCGTAACAGACGCCCGGAGATCCGCGTTAATAGGAAGGGGCGTGTTGTTGATCGCGGTCTCTTCGATGATCGATACTGGCTCCTCATCAGACGAGCCGACGACGCGATTGTAGATATCAACAACATCGTCAAGATCTTGTCGCAGTTTGGCTTTGGGTAGAGGCTGGGCCACGTCGAAAGCTGAGCGGACAAACGAGCTGCCGTACCGTTCGGGCCTGCGCCCGTATTGTTCTTTGAACCAGTTTGTTACCGTGGGCGAATTGCCGAGTTCGCCCCAGGTCAAGCGGGCCGCGCCTTCTTCACTGATGCCGTAACAGAGAAGAAGCCTCTGTTGTTCACGATAGAAAAGTAGTACCGGATAGATCCCTTCGGACACGGATTGCCCTTCGCCGAGGAAAGCGATCCAAGGAATTCTCGCAAAGTTGCCTTTACCGAAGCTGACGCGAACCCTCAAGTTTCGATATTTCGACGGATAGCCTTGTGTGCCGAGCTCTTTTCCTTCTTGCGCCTGTGCAAGAAATCGATCGATCAGTGTGCTGATGTCATCGACCACCTCGTCTTTAGCGATGATGTCAAAGCCCAAACGCCGGAGCAGACGAAAAGCCGAGGACGCTTCGCCACCCGAAAAGCTAGCGCGATCTAAGGGTTCGCCGGTAGCGTGTTTAACCGCGAGTGACATGACCAGCTTCGGCGGAAAGCGCTTGCCGTTGTAGATCAAATCGTAGCCGGTGGATTCCGCGTCGATGGGGACGCCGTCGTGACTGATTTCGTCGAGTGCACGTTGGACATGTTCGGCTGCGACGGCATCGGTGGTAGCAGCAAAGGTTTCGCTTCGCCATTCGTCTTTAAGCGGTGGTACGTAATAGTCCAACTGCTTGGTTCCCTTCTCTGCTTCTAGACGTGCGCGTATCGCATAGAGCTCGCGATCGAGCTCGACAGTATTCATGCGATTGATATCTCTAGCAGCGCGTTGCGAGAAGTGTCGTGCGACCGTTTTTCGATCGTTTTGGCTGAAAATCCGCTCAAACGTATCTGGAAACAGCAAGAAGAGGATCATGTGACGAAATTGACGCGATTCCGAATCCGGGACTCGCTGCAGCCATTCGTCGAATTTCCATGGGTCGTCCAACAACGCATGCTGCTCGCCTTCGCTAAGTGCTCGGAAGCGACGCAAGGCGTTGATGACGAATACAAGCTCACGCCATTGATTTTGGTTGAAGCCAGGGCCTGCGCTGCCAACGCCAGCAAGAACGTCGTCGTCTAGCCAGCGCGTGTCCAAGGGAACGGGCTCTCCGGATTGCTCCCAAATGGACTGTATCGTTTTTTTCTTGTGTGCTTGCGTGAGACGGCTAGGACACAGGTATAGCAGCCACATCATTTCAGCAACCAACTGCTTTGCACTCGCATCCACTGATGAGAGTTGCAGTTCAAGTTTTTCGAGAAATTTCCGGTCACTTGGATCCGGATTTTTGACGAAGTGCGTGTCGAGTTGTTCTAGGGTGTTTGCGGTCCACAAGCGACGATCTGATAGTACCGAACCCTGGCCAATCAGCGCGATATCACGCCAATGCGCTGCTGCTTCGAGGATGGAAGTTGGATCGTCGTCACCGCAGTACCTGCTCATGCTAGCCCCGAGTTGTTGGAAACGATGGTGAGCATCTCAATTTTCACCATGACCGAATTGGCTAGCGGAAGCGTACTTTAAATTTGGAGATCATGGAACTCAATAGGGTCAACAAGCAAGAAGATCTGATTTTTAACGGACATTAAAAACAACTCCCCCCAAAACAAAAAAAGCTCCCGAAGGAGCCTTTTCCGAAGGAGCCAACCGCACCCCCCTCAAATATCAATATTCCCCGCCCGCAACGCATTCGATTCGATGAAAGCCCGACGAGGTTCCACCTCATCCCCCATCAGCGTCGTAAAGATCCCATCCGCAGCAATCGCATCCTCGATCTGCACGCGCAACAAGCGCCGCACATTCGGATCCATCGTGGTTTCCCAAAGCTGCTCGGGGTTCATCTCGCCCAAACCCTTATACCGCTGCTTCGAAATATTCCGCTCCGCATCCGCCATCAACCAGGCCATCGCACCCTTGAAATCCTTCACGGCCTGCGAGCGCTCGCCGCGCTTGATCAGCGCGCCTTCGCCGATCAGATCCTTGAACGTATCCGCGGTGCTGACGAGCTGCTTGTAATCGGCCGTGAGCAGGAATTCCTCGTCGATGACCGACACCCGCACGTTGCCGTGGTGCGGCCGCTCGATGCGCAGCGTCCACTTCTCGCGCACTTCGTCGTGCTTGGCGATCACGCGCACTTCGTTCTTCAGCGCATCGCCGGCGAGCATCGCGGCCTGCAGCGTGGCCGCCGAGGCAATCGCGGCATCCTCGCTCGCGAGATCCACCAGCACGCCGTCCATGATCGCTTCCAGCGCCGCCGGGTCGTACAGGCGGCCCAGGCGGCTCACCACCGCGCGCGACAGCAGATACGAGCGCGCCATCGCGCCCAGCGCATCGCCGGAAATCGCCGCGGCGTCGCCGCCCGGTTGCAGCTCCGAGCCGTTCAGCGCCAGCCGCAGCATGTGCGCGTTGAGCTCGCCTTCATCCTTCAGGTAACGCTCGTCCTTGCCGGCCTTCACCTTGAAAAGCGGCGGCTGCGCGATATACACGTAGCCGCGCTCGATCAGCTCCGGAATCTGGCGATACAGGAAGGTGAGCAGCAGCGTGCGGATGTGGGCACCGTCCACGTCCGCGTCGGTCATGATGATGATGCGGTGATAGCGCAGCTTGTCGAGGTTCAGGTCTTCCTTGCCGAGGCCGCAGCCGAGCGCGGTCACGAGCGTCATGATCTGTTCGGACGACAGCAGCTTGTCATAGCGCGCCTTCTCGACGTTCAGCACCTTGCCGCGCAGCGGCAAAATCGCCTGGAACTTGCGGTCGCGGCCCTGCTTGGCCGAGCCGCCGGCGGAGTCGCCCTCCACGATGTAGATCTCGCACTTGGCGGGATCCTTCTCCTGGCAGTCGGCCAGCTTGCCGGGCAGGCCCACGCCGTCGAGCAGGCCCTTGCGGCGCGTCATCTCGCGCGCCTTGCGCGCGGCATCGCGCGCCCGTGCGGCTTCGACGATCTTGCCGCAGATGATCTTCGCGTCGTTCGGCGTTTCGAGCAGGAAATCCTCGAGCGCCTTGGCGACGACCTCCTCCACCGGCGCGCGCACTTCGGACGAAACGAGCTTGTCCTTGGTCTGCGAGCTGAACTTCGGCTCCGGCACCTTCACCGACAGCACGCACGACAAGCCTTCACGCATGTCGTCGCCCGAGGTATCGACCTTGGCCTTCTTGGCGATCTCGTTGTCGGCGATGTACTTGTTGATCACGCGCGTCATGGCCGCGCGCAGGCCGGTCAAATGGCTGCCGCCGTCGCGCTGCGGGATGTTGTTGGTGAAGCACAGCACGTTTTCGTTGTAGCTGTCGTTCCACTGCATCGCCACTTCGACACCCACGTTGTCCTTCTCGCCGGTGATGTGGAAGATCGTCGGGTGCAGCACGGTCTTGGCCTTGTTGATGTATTCCACAAAGCCCTTCACGCCGCCCTCGAACGCGAAATCGTCTTCCTTGCCCGAACGATGGTCGGTCAGGCGGATTCGCACGCCGTTGTTCAGGAAGGACAGCTCGCGAATGCGCTTGGCCAGGATGTCGTAGTGGTATTCCACCGTGCCGAAGATGGTCGGATCGGCCATGAAATGCACTTCGGTGCCGCGCGTTTCGGTGTCGCCGGTCACGGCCATCGGCGAGACTTCCACGCCGTCGCGCTGTTCCAGCACGCGATCCTGCGCGACGCCGCGATGGAATTCCATGAAGTGCTTCTTGCCGTTGCGCTTGACGACCAGGCGCAGCCAGCTCGACAGCGCGTTCACGCACGACACGCCCACGCCGTGCAGGCCGCCGGACACCTTGTAGCTGTTCTGGTCGAACTTGCCGCCCGCGTGCAGCTCGGTCATGACGATTTCGGCGGCGCTGCGCTTCGGCTCGTGCTTGTCGTCCAGCTTGACGTCGGTCGGGATGCCGCGGCCGTTGTCGGTGATGGAGATCGAGTTGTCGGCGTGGATCGTGACGTGGATGTCGTTGCAGTAGCCGGCCAGCGCTTCGTCGATCGAGTTGTCGAGCACCTCGAACACGAGGTGGTGCAGACCGGTGCCGTCCGACGTGTCGCCGATATACATCCCGGGCCGCTTGCGGACCGCCTCCAGACCTTCGAGGATCTGGATCGACGAGGCGCCATAGCTGCTGTTATCGGGCTGCGAATTGTGCTGTTCAGTCATGGATGTCTTCCGGTTCTGCTGGCCGCCACGAAGTGCTGCGGCCGGGTACTGCCGTCAGGCAGGGGCGGGTGCGCTCGCGAGCCGTTTTTCTGTTGTTTTCATGCTGTTTCGGGGTACGAAACACGCGGGAAACGCTTGAAAAATCGCGGAAAATTTCCGCGTTTCGGCTGGCCGGGGGTACGCCCGCAAATGCCATAAAAACGCCAAAGGGGCGTGGCGCCCCTTGGTGTGTCCGGTGTGTCGCGTGCGTCAGATGCGCATCGGCATCACCACGTACTTGAATTCGCCGACCTCGGGAATCGTGATCAGCGCGCTCGAGCTGGCGTCGCCGAGGCTGACTTCGATGTTGTCGACCTTCAGGTTGGCGAGCACGTCGAGCAGATACGTGACGTTGAAGCCGATGTCGACGGTATCGCCCTGGTAGGCGATTTCGAGTTCTTCCTGCGCCTCTTCCTGATCGGCGTTGGTCGACATGATCTTCAACTGACCCGGGGCGATGATGCAGCGCACGCCCTTGAACTTGTCCGAGGTCAGGATGGCCGCGCGTTGCAGCGAGCGCTGCAGCTCTTCGCGGCCGATCGTGAAGGTATTCTTGTGGCCCTTCGGGATCACGCGCTGGAAATCGGGGAACTTGCCCTCGACCAGCTTCGACACCAGTTCGACCTGGCCGAACGTGAACTTGGCCTGCGTTTGCGCGATGTCGATCTTGACTTCGTCGTCGATGTCTTCGAGCAGGCGTTGCAGTTCGAGGATCGTCTTGCGCGGCACGATCACTTCCTGGCGCGGGAAGGCGCCGCCTTCGATCTTGATCGACGAATAGGCGAGGCGGTGGCCGTCGGTGGCCACGGCCATCAGCAGGTCGCCATCGACCACCAGCAACATGCCGTTCAGGTAGTAGCGGATGTCCTGCTGGGCCATCGCGAAATAGACCATGCCGAGCAACTGGCGGAAGGACTTCTGCGGCACGGCCAGGCTCGCGCCGAAATCCTTCGACTGGGCCACGGTGGGGAATTCGTCGGCGGCGAGCGTTTGCAGGGCGAAACGGCTCTTGCCCGATTGCACGGTCAGGCGCTTGTCGGCCAGCGACAGCGTGACCTGCCCGTCGGGCATCGCGCGCAGGATGTCGAGCAGCTTGCGGGCGGCCACGGTGGTCGCGACCTGCTCGCCGCCCACGCCGAAATCGGCGCGCGTGGTGATCTGCAGTTCGAGGTCCGTCGACAGGAACGATACGTCGGAACCGGTCTTGGTGATCAGCAGGTTCGCGAGGATCGGCAGCGTATGGCGGCGTTCGACGATACCGCTTACGGTTTGCAGCGGCCTGAGGAGGGTGTCTCGTTCGGTCTTGACCAGTTGCATAGGGTTCCTTCGTTGAATAAACGGCCTGCAAGCCACGCAACGCCCGCCTGGGCGGCCCGCTGCCTTCCCGCCGCCCGGGCGGTCAAAAACCTGTATTGTGCCTCAAAACAGAACCGCCCCTTTTAAATTCACCCGGATCGGCGTATGGATCGCGCGCGCGTGCGAGCCGCCGGCAGCGGCGCGCAAGTTGGCGCGTTTATCCCTTCAGCGTCTGTTCGAGCACGTGCAGCTCGTGGTTCAACTGCGCATCCTTGCTGCGTTCGTCGGCGATCTTGCGCACCGCGTGCAGCACGGTGGTGTGGTCGCGCCCGCCGAACAGCTCGCCGATTTCGGGCAGGCTCTTCTGCGTCAGTTCCTTGGCCAGGTACATCGCGATCTGCCGCGGCCGCGCGATGTTCGCGGGGCGCTTCTTCGAGTACATGTCGGCCACTTTGATGTTGTAGAAATCGGCAACGGTCTTCTGGATGTTCTCGACCGAAATCTGCCGGTTCTGCACCGTCAGCAAATCCTTCAGCGCTTCCTTGGTCAGCTCGATGCTGATCTCGCGGCCGTGGAACTTCGAATACGCGAGGATCTTGCGCAGCGCGCCCTCGAGCTCGCGCACGTTCGAGCGCAGGTGCTTGGCGACGAAGAAGGCCACGTCTTCCGACAGGTTCACGCCTTCCGATTGCGCCTTGCGCATCAGGATCGCCACGCGCATTTCGAGTTCGGGCGGCTCGATCGCCACGGTCAGGCCGGAATCGAAGCGCGAGATCAGGCGGTCGTCGATGCCCGAGATTTCCTTCGGGTAGGTATCGCTGGTGATGATCACCTGCGCCTTGTTGGCGACCAGCGCCTCGAACGCGTAGAAGAATTCTTCCTGCGTGCGCGACTTGCCCGAAAAGAACTGAATATCGTCGATCAGCAGCAGGTCGAGCGAATGGTAGTAACGCTTGAAATCGTCGAACGCCTTGCGCTGGTAGGCCTTCACGACGTCGGACACGTATTGCTCGGCGTGGATGTAACGGATTCGCGCGCCCGGCTTGTCGAGCAGCAACTGATTGCCGATCGCGTGGATCAGGTGGGTCTTGCCGAGGCCGACGCCGCCATACAGGAACAGCGGGTTGTACGACACGCCGGGGTTGTCGGCCACCTGGATGGCCGCGGCGCGCGCGAGCTGGTTGGCCTTGCCGGTGACGAAGTTGTCGAAGGTCAGGACCGGGTTCAGCTTGGAGCGCTCGTAGGTCGAATCGGCGGCGTCGCCGGCCGCGGGGCCGTTCGCGCCCGGCCGCCAGGTGCGGCGGCCGGCGGCGGCCTCGTGGGCGGTCAGGCTCGGCAGGTCGAGATCGGCGGCGTCGTCGGCATTCAGCGCGGCGGCTTGAGCGGCAGCCTGCGCCGCCGCCTGGGCGGCCCGGATCGCGGCCACGGCCGGATTGACCGGCGCTTCGGGGGCCGGTGCGGCAGCGGGCATGACGGCGACGGGCGCGGCTTCGGTGGCCGCCACCGACGGGCGCGGGGCGACCGCCGGCGCGGCGCTGCGGGCGCCGGCCTTCGGGTCCAGCACGAACTGGACGTCGACCGGCGCGTTCCAGAAATCGCGGGCCAGATCGGAGATCCGGCCCGAGAACTGGCTCTTCACCCAGTCGAGCTTGAAGCGGTTGGGGGCGGCAATGGACAACGTGTTCGCGGCGGCGTCGAAGGCCACCGGCGCCAGCGGTTTTATCCACGTCACGTACTGCTGGGGCGTCAATTCACGCTCCAGCAGGGCGGAACAGTGTTGCCAGAAATCATTCATCTAGGTGCTGTCGTTCTTGGGTTGCACAGCGGCACGAGGCCGCCCTTGTTGCGGATCGGCAACAAGGCCCGGTGCGGCCGAGCGAGCATGCTCCGGAGGCACGTGCCACAAGGGTTTCGGGCGCAGGACGAGCCGGAGCGGTGTGCGGGATTCTTGGAGGTAAGGCGAGATTCTAACGCCAAACGCGGGCGTCGCGGGAGTTATCCACAGGGGTGCGCCACTCGGTGGGGTGAGGGTGGGGATTGCTGCGCAGGGGGCGGGAACGGGGCTAAAGTATTGACCGCTCACAGAAAAACGGATTAAATAGCGGGTTCCGCGAAAACCAATCCTAGATTTTCGGCGATTGCGTTCGCCCGGTGGCCTGAAGGATCGGGCACGCGGTCCCTGATTACCGACATTCTCGACCAAGTGAGAGCAACATGAAACGTACCTACCAACCTTCCGTGACGCGTCGTAAGCGTACCCATGGTTTCCGCGTCCGCATGAAGACTGCAGGTGGCCGCAAGGTCATCAACGCACGTCGCGCGAAGGGCCGCAAGCGCCTCGCCATCTAAGGACGGGCGAAGCGCCGTGTCCGCCGTCAGCGGCGATGCGGGCAACGCAGTCGCAAGCCCCGGCATCGATCCGTTGCAGGTGGGCGCGACCTTCCCGAAAGCCGCGCGGCTTCTGAAAACGGATGAGTTCTCATCCGTTTTTCGTTTGCGCCCCTGGCGGCGCAGCGCGCACTTCGTGATCTACGGCAAGCCGGTGGGTGGCGACGCCCGCCTCGGCCTCGTGATCGGCAAGAAGTTCGCGCCGCGCGCGGCCACGCGCAACCTGGTGAAACGCCTCGCCCGCGAGGCGTTCCGCCAGCGGCGCGCGGAGTTCGCCGGCTGGGATTTGCTGCTGCGGCTGCACACGCGTTTCGACAAGAAGGCGATGCCGAGCGCGGTTTCCGCGCCGCTCGCCGCGCTGTGCGAAGGCGAGATTCGCGAGCTGCTCGACAAGGCGGCGCGCGAGGTCGCCAAGCGCGGCCCCGTCAAACCGGCGGGCGCTTGAACCGCGCGCCGGTGAGCTTTTCCGATGGCCGGGCCGGGTGTGCCTCGCGGGCATGCCCATCCGGTCACATGACGGCGCGCAAGCGCCGAATGCTATGCAAACGGTATTGATCGCATTGCTGCGTGTCTACAAGGCTGCCTTGAGTCCCTTGCTCGGCAGCCGTTGCCGTTTTTACCCTTCCTGTTCGGATTACGCGCGCGAGGCAATCCAGTATCATGGCGCCGCGCGCGGCACGTACTTGGCCGCGAAGCGTCTGTGCCGCTGCCATCCGTTTTCCGCCGGCGGCATCGATCTCGTCCCGCCGGCCCGTTCCGGTGCCAGCGCTACCCACGAAACTGAAGCGCCGTCCCATCGACTCTGAGACAACGCATGGATATCAAACGCACCGTCCTATGGGTGATTTTCTTCATGTCAGCGGTCATGCTGTACGACAACTGGCAGAGAGCCCATGGGGGCCAGTCGATGTTCTTCCCGAACGTCACGAAGACCCAAGGCGCGTCCTCGACCGACGCCAGCAGCGGCGCCTCCGCAGCCAGCGGAACGGCAGCGCTGCCGGCCGCCTCCACCACGGCGCCGGCGAACACCGCGCCGATCGCGCAGGCGCAGCTGGTGCGCTTCTCGACCGACGTCTATGACGGCGAGATCGACACGCGCGGCGGCACGCTGACCAAGCTGACGCTGAAGAAGGAAGGCGACGGCAAGCAGCCCGACCTGTTCGTCACGCTGTTCGACCACACCCAGGATCACACCTACCTGGCACGCACCGGCGTGACGGGCGGCAACTTCCCGAACCACAACGACGTGTTCACGCCGGTGGCCGGCAATCCCACCGCGCTGGCCGCGGGCCAGGATTCGATGAAGCTGTCGTTCGAGTCGCAGGAGAAGGGCGGCGTGAAGGTCGTGAAGACCTACACCTTCACGCGCGGCAGCTATGTGATCGGCGTCGACACCAAGATCGACAACGTCGGCACGGCGCCGGTTTCGCCGACCGTCTACATGGAAATCGTCCGCGACAGCACGCCGGTGGAAACGCCGCTGTTCTCGCACACCTTCCTTGGGCCGGCTGTCTACACGGACCAGAAGCATTTCCAGAAGATCACCTTCAGCGACATCGACAAGAACAAGGCGGATTACGTCAGCTCGGCCGACAACGGCTGGGTGGCGATGGTCCAGCACTATTTCGCGTCGGCCTGGATTCCGCAGCAGGGCGTGAAGCACGATATCTACGTCGAGAAGATCGATTCGCTGTATCGCGTGGGCATCAAGGAGCCGGTCAAGACGATCGAGCCGGGCCAGTCAACCGACGTTTCGGCGCGCCTGTTCGCCGGTCCGGAAGAAGAGCGCGTGCTGGAAGGCATCGCGCCGGGCCTCGATCTGGTCAAGGATTACGGCTGGGTCACGATCATCGCCAAGCCGCTGTTCTGGCTGCTGCAGAAGATTCACAGCTATGTCGGCAACTGGGGCTGGTCGATCGTCCTGCTGACGCTGCTGATCAAGGCCGTGTTCTTCCCGCTGTCGGCTGCCAGCTACAAGTCGATGGCGCGCATGAAGGAAATCACGCCGCGCATGCAGGCGCTGCGCGAGCGCTTCAAGGGCGATCCGCAGAAGATGAACGCGGCGCTGATGGAGCTGTACAAGACGCAGAAGGTCAACCCGTTCGGCGGCTGTCTGCCGGTGGTGATCCAGATCCCGGTGTTCATCTCGCTGTACTGGGTGCTGCTGGCGTCGGTGGAAATGCGCGGCGCGCCGTGGATTCTCTGGATTCACGATCTGTCGCAGCGCGACCCGTTCTTCATCCTGCCGGTCCTGATGGCCGGCGCGATGTTCGTGCAGACGCGCCTGAACCCGACGCCGCCGGACCCGGTCCAGGCCAAGATGATGATGTTCATGCCGCTGGCGTTCTCGGTCATGTTCTTCTTCTTCCCGGCTGGCCTCGTGCTGTACTACGTCGTCAACACGGTGCTGTCCGTGGCGCAGCAGTACTACATCACGCGCGCGCTGGGCAACAAGAAGGCGGCCTCCTGATGTAACGGGCTGCTTGCCCGCCCCATGACAAGAACCGCCCGGTGTCAGAACCGGGCGGTTTTTTCATGGGTGTTCGAAACGGGTGAAGGGCGGAGGCGACGCCGTGTCGCGGCGATCACATGCCACGCGTGTCGCGCGGCGGTGCAGAATCACCGGTCGGACGAATCGCCGTAGAACTGTTCGATCAGCTCCTGCACCAGGTAGCGGTGATGCGGCGAGAGCGCTTCGATCTTGGTGGCCAGCTCGATCGTCTCTTGCGTGGGCGGGTAGGTGGCGTCGCGTGGCAGCGGCTTCGGTGTGTTGCGCGCGGCGACCGACGGCGGCGGCCCGTAGTGGAGCCAGTGCGCATCCACGCGCAACCAGCCGGCGAGCGTCGCAAGCTTGTCGGCTGTCGGGATCGTGCGGCCGGTCAGCCATTTGTGCGCCGTTTGTGGCGAGACGGGCTGCTCGCCGTGATGGCGCAAATTGAAATGCAACGCGAGTTCGGTCGCGCCCGCTACCTTTTCAGGGCTGCGCATCAGGGCGAACTTCAGGCGTTCGGAGAACGCCGATTTCTCGTCGGGCGTCGGCATGCGCCAGATTGTGCAATCGGGGGCCGATGCCTCCGACAACCAGTCACGTCATATTTATCTCAAATGCGTGTTGATTCAACCGGGGCGTCGCGCGTTCCGGTGCTCGCGTTATCTCGGAAATGCTTGTATACAGTGAGCGACAGCATTCCGGCGTCATGCGCAATCGTATTGCTGGTTGCTGGTAATTTAGCGTGTTTGGGAGAATCGGCTACGATTGATCAGAGCTAAGGAGCCGCGATGCCGAACGTTCTTCTGGGCGCCAGCCTTGTCTCTAAATGCAACTAACAGCCAATCCGCGAGGCGCTGGCCGAAACCGGCCAAATTGTGACATCGGGTCGCAGTTCGCAGCGGATGGCCGGCTCGTCGGCCTCTCAGCGTTGTGGTGGCCCGCCATAGAACTGTTCGATCAGCTCCTGCACCAGATAACGATGATGCGACGACAGCGATTCGATCTTGGTCGCCAGTTCGATGGTTTCCTGCGTCGGCGGATAGCGTTCGTCACGTGGCAACGGGCGCGGCGTGCTGAGTGCATTGCTGGTGGGCGGCGGCCCGTAATGCAGCCAGTGCAGATCGACGCGCAACCATTCGGCGAGTGTCGCGAGCTTGTCGGCGGTCGGAATCGTGCGGCCGGTCAGCCACTTGTGCGTGGTTTGCGGCGACACCGGATGCTCGCCGTGATGGCGCAGGTTGAAGTGCAGGGCAAGTTCGGTCGCGCCGGAAAGTTTCTCGGGACTGCGTAATAGCGCGAATTTGAGGCGTTCTGAAAACGCCATTTTTTCTTCGAGGGTCGGCATGCGCAGATTGTGCAATCGAGGCGATGGCGCAATGACAACCGACTGCGTCATATTTATCTCATTAGGCGCCGGAATGCGGCGGCGGGTGCAGCCGAGATTGACCATGATTATCTCGTAAATAAAAGCATGTGGACGAGATTCGGGATGTACGACCCGATTCGACGATGGACGTTCTGATGATGAAATAGCCTGATCGGGCGAAAATGGCCTGCCGGCAATCGCAGGCGAACCCGGCCCGGTGCGACGCGCTCCGGCCTCGGAGCGCTTCCGGCCGCCACGCTACAATGCGGGCGTTCCAGCGGCGTCCACGGCGATGCCGGCCCGATCCTCCTTGCCTTCGACTTCTCCATGCCCGTCACCGATTCCGATCCGATCGTCGCCATTGCCACTGCTGCCGGCCGAGGCGGCATCGGGGTCGTGCGCGTGTCGTTCGGCCGCGCCGGCTTGGTGGCGGCCGAAGCGTTGATGCGCGCGGTATGCGGGCAAATTCTGGCGCCGCGGCACGCGAGCTACGTGCCGTTCCTCGACGTGGACGGCGCCGCGCTCGATCGCGGCATCGCGCTGTATTTCACCGCGCCGAATTCCTACACCGGCGAGCAGGTGCTCGAACTGCAGGGGCATGGCGGCCCGATCGTGCTGCAACTGGTGCTGCAACGTTGTCTGGACGCGGGCCGCGAGCACGGCCTGAGGCTGGCCGAGCCGGGCGAATTCACGCGTCGCGCGTTTCTCAACGACAAGCTCGATCTCGCGCAGGCCGAGGCCGTGGCCGACCTGATCGAAGCCAGTACCGAGGCCGCCGTGCGTTCGGCGGGGCGTTCGCTCGACGGGGTGTTCTCGCGCGAGATCCATGCACTTGTCGACGACGTGATCGGCCTGCGGATGCTGGTCGAGGCGACACTCGATTTTCCCGAGGAAGAGATCGATTTCCTCGAGGCCGCCGACGCGCGCGGCAAGCTCGCGCACATCCGCGCGCGGCTCGTGCAGGTGCTTGGCGAGGCACGCCAGGGTGCGCTGCTGCGCGAGGGGATGTCGGTGGTGCTGGCGGGGCAGCCGAACGTCGGCAAGTCGTCGCTGCTCAACGCGTTGGCCGGCGCCGAACTTGCGATCGTGACACCGATCGCCGGCACCACGCGCGACAAGGTGGCACAGACGATCCAGGTCGAGGGCATTCCGCTGCACATCATCGATACGGCCGGGCTGCGCGAGACCGACGACGAGGTCGAGAAGATCGGCATCGCGCGCACCTGGGGCGAGATCGAGCGCGCCGATGTCGTGCTGCATCTGCTCGATGCGCGCACGGCGCTGGGCGACGACGATCGCGCGATCGCCGGGCGTTTTCCCGCCAATGTGCCGGTAGTGCGCGTGTTCAACAAGACGGACCTCAGCAACGAGGCCGCATCGGTCGCGCATCTGGCCGGCGAGGCCGATCTGAGCGAATTGCGCCTGTCGGCGAAGCGCGGCGACGGCATCGATCTGTTGCGTGCGGAGTTGCTGCGCATCGCGGGTTGGCAGGCCGGTGCCGAGAGCGTGTATCTCGCGCGCGAGCGGCATCTGGTCGCGCTGCGCGCGGCGCAGGCGCATCTGGCGCAGGCCGCGGCGCACGCAGAACAGAACGCGCAGGCGCTCGATCTGTTCGCGGAGGAGTTGCGGCTCGCGCAGGAGCAGTTGAATTCGATTACCGGGGAATTTACGTCGGATGATTTGTTGGGGGTGATTTTCAGCCGGTTCTGTATCGGAAAATAACCAGTCACCCAAGGTTGTCCAAGGTCATCTAGACATCCCCTTGAAACTATTGTGAATGCTAGGAACTGTCGCCCAGCGTTGCCCAAGGTTGTCTATTGACATCTAGGTCTTGATGGTACACATTTCGGTACACGCTCTCGTTGTGTCCCAATTGATGTGTACCAACCATGCCGAAGATCGCCGTTCCCCTGAATGACACCCGCATCAAGGCGCTGAAGCCCAAGGCGGCGCGCTACCGGATTTCAGACGGTGGTGGCTTGGTGCTTGAGGTCATGACGTCGGGCTCGAAGGTCTGGCGATACCGGTACACACTGCACGGCGAACGGCAGCCGATGGTCACGATCGGGGACTACCCCGCGATCACGCTGCAGGATGCGCGCGAGAAGGCCCGCCGCTACGCTGAGATCGTCGCCAAAGGCGTTTCCCCTATCGCCGATGCCAAGAAGGACCGCGGTGCTGTGAAGCGCTTCGATACGGTCAAGGCGTTTGGCGAGGATTGGTACACAAGCCAGGTCGCGCCGATGTCGGTGGAATACGCGCGAACGATCAAGCGGGCGCTCGAGAAGGACATCTACCCGGCTATCGGGAACAAGTCACTGCCCGATGTGACGCCGGGGGATGTGCTGGTCATCTGCGACAAGATCAAGGCGCGGGGCGCTCCCAAGATGGCGCTCGCCACCCGCAACGTCATCAAACGCCTGTTCGAATACGCGATTGCGCGCCAGCTCGCCACATCCAATCCAGCTCATGCCGTGGTCGCTCGATTCGTGGCGACGCAGGACAGTCGTACCCGCGTCCTGTCGCCCGACGAGGTTGGCACGGTTCTCCGGGCTGTCTACGCGTCCGACATTCGCCGTACTCTCAAGCTTGCGATCCACCTGCTGATCTTGACGATGGTTCGGAAGTCCGAACTGATCGAGGCGCGCTGGTCGGAGTTCGACCTCGACGCCGGCATCTGGCGCATTCCTGCCGACCGGATGAAGAAGGATAAGGAGCACTGGGTCTACCTCTCTTCGCAAGCAGTTGCGATGTTCCGCGAACTGTACGAGCAGACGGGCAATCACGAACACGTATTCCCGACGACGCGCGGCCGAGGTGACCAGCCGATCGCCAAGAGCACGCTCAATCAGGCAGTGCGTTCGCTCAGTCTCGACGTCCAGCACTTCGTCTTGCATGACTTCCGGCGTACTGCGTCGACGCATCTGCACGAGATGGGCATGTCATCCGACGCGATCGAGAAGGCGCTGGCGCATTCGATCAAGGGCATCAAGGGCGTCTACAACCGGGCGGAATATGCCGAAGAGCGCCGGAAGATCCTGCAGCTGTGGGCCGACTTTGTCGAGTCGCAGGTGGATGGACAGCGGAAGGTAGTGATCGGCGCTTTTGGCGCCACTGCAGCATAGATTGCATGACCGTTGCCTGACGGGTATCAGGCGAAGCGGCAGTCAAGGTGTTGGAGCACCGAGACCGCCTGACCAAAACACGGCCTATGAAGGAGGTCCGTACCATGGCTACACTCGATTCTACCGAATACGTCCTGATAGACGGATTTCAGCCCGTTTCTATCGATGACATCGAAGACACTGCAAGCATCGCCTACGAGCAGGCTGAGGCGATGAGTGCAATCTTTCGCAGCATTTCTCGGCTGACGACCGACCGCGACATCAAGGCGTTATGTGAGCATGGCGCTTTGCAAGCTGACCTACAAGCGAACGACATCGATGTGATTCGCGAGAGAGCAGTAAAAGCGGGTCTCGACGCACGCGGGGTTCGTCATGGCTAACGCCAACTCTAGCCCTGTCTTGACGCACAAGTCATTTGCTCGCGAGCCCGTCGAAAACAAACCCCACCGCGGCAGATTTCCGAAGTCAGTGGTGCTGCTCGAGAACGTGCGGCGCTCGCGTCGAGAAGATGAGGCGGCCCTACGTGCATGGGCGATTGAGAGCGGCAATGCGTCCTGGAGCCTTGACCGAGTACGCCAAGAGAAGCGATTGAGCGACGCGAAAGACCTGCTTGAGGAGCGCAATGACGATGCTTGGCAAATGATTAAGCAGCTGGAAACTGATCTCGCTGCACTGATTTATGAAACGTCCCGGTTGAAATGCCTGCTTGTAGAGCGGCAAAGCAGCGCGCTTTCTCACGAATGATGGAACCTAACGCCCGTCCCTATTCCACGGCCTGAAACCACTGCGCGCCGCACCGTCGTCGCGCTCCTTCTTTGGAACTGCTCATGCGAACTGAGCGTTACGAAATTCGCGACCGCGCTTATGGCGTTTGGCATCGCGCGCCATCGATTGGTCGTTATTTGCGAGCTGATCAGGCGGAATCTCTGACCATGGCCGACCTCGACTCGGTGCTGTTCACCGAATACGATCATTGGGGAAAACACCGCTCGCACTCGTCGAGGTCGCGCGTGACATCGGGCAGGAAAAGCCGACGAGCGTGCTACAGCAGCTCGCGCGGCTCGCTAACGTGCCGGCCTACGTCGCGCTCTACCGGCCAGCCCTGAACGTGAACCCGTCGAATCCGAACTGGGATGACATCGAGAGCTTCCGTGTTCGCCGCTTATGGCCTCAACCGGAACCGAGCTGGCGCATTCTTTCGCCGAGCGAGTGGGCGCGCGCGCTGGTGCAGATCCGTGGCTGGCAAATGCGACGCTTTGAGGCTAGCGCCGCTGCGAACGACGACAGCTACTGATCGAGGGCGAGCATGGAGGGGATCAGAAGAATTAGTGTCGTCATCAAGGTAATCGCTGCGATCTGGCTGCTTGGTTTCACATGGGCTGCAGTCGAAGCGGCGATCGGCACGGACGTCCTGTTGACCAACCAGCAGAAAGCCGAGGTCTACGAAAGGCAGACCGGAAAGCGCCTAGATGTAGAAAGCCTCAAGCATCCGCCAGTGCAGCCTCACGAAGACACTGCATTTGACAGGTATATCGCCGGCGATCTTCTCAAGGGCAGTGCGGAAAGGGCGTCGACTGGCGAGTTGCTGGCACGCCTTGATCAACGAGATCACATCCTGAATGAGTATTTCTCGACGCATCCGGCCACAATGCGCGTGCATCATTGGGGAGCCTGTCAGGCATACGCGATCGCCGGCGTGGTTGGCGCCGCTATGATTGGCTCCATCGGCTGGATCGTCGCCGGCTTCGCGATGAAGAGGCCGGCCATATGAAACAGGACTTGCGATAGCGTAAGCCGCATCGTCGTAGTTCAGCCGTGCCTAGCCCGATGAGCGAAAGCGGAATTCCCTACTCCGTTGGCGCGGCTCCTCTAAGGGCCTCGAATGAGGGCGTAATGCACATAGAAGGCCTCGAGAAGAGCGTATTAGATCGGTTAGCGCAAGCTGCTGAGTGGTTCGTGTCACATCTGACCATTTCAGAGGGCCGGTCGGAAAGCGACATCGAACTGGCGTTACAAGCTATCGCCGAGACTGCGGTAAACGATGACGGTCTTGCGGGCACCGGCTTGCTCATGGCCCGAGAGTTTTTTTCCGACGACTTGCACTATTTTTCGGAAGATCCTGAGAGGCTCAAGACCGACATTCCGGTGCCATTTGATCCTCCGCTCGAGATTGGCGAGTACGCGCTGCTGTTTGGGCTGTACCTTGCACGCGCCGGCATCAGTTGCGTGATTGACAACTCACCGAAGCAGCATTTGCTCGGAGCAATTGTGTTGGCCGATGTAGTCGAGGCTCAATGTTATTGGATTGGTTCTCGTGGACTGGCGGGTTGTCGAAATCCGGAGCCGCGCCTGCTAGAAGCCCATCGAGTACTGCAAAAACGCATGAATGAATCACTCATTCGCGACGAGAGGAGCGACTCTGCTCGCCGTGCTGCGAACGCGAGGCATGAGAAGCCAGGCGGCTCTCGCGATAAGGCCGCCCAAATCCGCGCCGCTTGGGCAGCCGGCAAATATTCGACTCGAGATATCTGCGCCGAGCAGGAGTGTGCCGCCTTAGAAATGTCTTTTTCGACAGCGCGTCGGGCACTTCGTGGTACCCCAGACCCGACTAGAAACACCAAAAACTAGGCTATCCGCTGCGCGCATGAGCTAGTCGCTGCGCGCACAGGTAGTCCTCCTATCCTCGGGAAATTCTTAATCTCCGGACATGTCTGGTTGGACGCTATACGGCGTAGCTAGACAATCTTTAAGGAGAAAGAGATGTCGATCAGCAGCCAAGGACTTCGTCCTGCCCAAGCCGCCAAGAAGCTCGGTATCGGTCTGTCCACGCTCTGGTTAAAGGCCAAACACGAATCAAACTTCCCCAAGCCGATAAAGCTGGGGCCAGCCACCACGATTTTTCTGGAACACGAGCTCGACGCTTACATCGAGAGGTGCATTGCTGAATCGCGCAAGCAGGCTGCGGCGTAAGGCGGCATCAATGCGCAGCGAAATCGACCGAGCCCGTTCCGCCCTATTTCATATCGACGCTGGTTGCGATCGCGAAAGCTGGGTGCGAATCGGCATGGCTGCCAAATCTGCCGGCCTAAATCTCGCGGACTGGATCGACTGGTGCGCGTCGGGCAGCAACTTCGGGGGGAATCCGAGGCGCGATCCGTCTGGCGTTCGTTCAAGCCGACTGGCGGCATTGGCGCTGCAACGCTGTTCCGTCAAGCACTCGGCGCTGGCTGGTCAGATTCGGCATTGGTTCAACGTCCGGCGCCAGTGCCAGTCCGCCAGCGTGAACCCGATCGCGAGATCCGCCAAACGCTTGCCCCTCAATGGCTTACCTACTGGCAGTCATTGGGCGCTGTGCGCGACGTAGGCCGCGCCTATCTCGAGGAGCGTGCGTGTGTGCTGCCGCCCTTTGAAGGGGATCTGAGGTTCGATCCTGCCGCGCGTCATCCTTCCGGCTATGCCGGGCCGTGCCTCGTTGCCTTGGTCACGGACGCCCTGTCGACTGTTCCCATCAGTCTGCATCGCACGTGGGTCAAAGCCGATGGTACGAAGGCCGACGTTAACTCGCCGAGGATGCTGCTCGGTGGGCACCGCAAGGCTGGCGGTGTGATTCGCTTATGGCCCGACGAAGCCCTCACGCTCGGTTTGGCCGTTGCCGAAGGCATAGAAACCGCGCTCAGCCTCGCTCGCGTGTTCAAGCCAGTATGGGCGTTGATCGATGCAGGTAATCTCGCAAAGCTCCCGTTGTTGCCTGGGATTGACGCTCTCACGATCGCCGTCGACGCTGATCTTGCAGGAGAGCGCGCCGCCGTATCCTGCGGAGAGCGCTGGGCGCTGGCGGAACGCGATGTCACCCTTGTGGAGGCCAGTTATGGGGCGTGATCTTAACGACATCGCAACTGAGGGCGGCACCGAGGGCATGCGTCTCGCCGTGGCGAACGGCCGGCGCATCGCGAAAGCTTCTGAGCGTGACACCCAACCCGGTGACCACGCACATGTGCTGGCGGACGATCTGCCGTTGAATGTTGTTTTTGCCGACGATCTGTCTGAAGAATTTACGCCGCCCGACGAACTCGTCCAAGGACTGCTGACAGTCGGCGGTGGGAGCGTTCTCTACGGCGACTCCAACAGCGGCAAGACTTTCCTTGTGATTGACCTGGCCGCGGCCGTCGCGCGCGGCGTGGAATGGATGGGCAAGCGCACGGAAGCCGGCATGGTGGTCTACCTGGCCGCCGAATCGCCCGCATCGGTGCGCAGTCGTCTGCAAGCCTACCAGCGGCACCACGGCGTGCGTGTGCCAAATTTCGCGATCGTTCAGAACCCGCTGAACCTGTTCGAGAACGATGCCGATACCTCGTCGATCATCGCCACGGTCCAGCGCCTCGAGGCGCAGCGTGGGCAAAAGGTCCGGCTGATCGTCGGGGACACGCTCGCGCGGCTCAGCGCTGGTGCCAACGAAAACGCAGGGCAGGACATGAGCCGAGTTATTGAGCGTTTTGACCGAATTCGCAACGAGTGCGACGCGCATTTTCTGTTGATTCATCACTCCGGCAAAAACGCGGCGTCTGGTTCGCGCGGATGGTCGGGCGTGCGCGCTGCAGTCGATGCGGAAATCGAAATCACGGATTCGCCGATCGGCCGGTGCGCCGAAATCACCAAGGTTCGAGACCTTGGAACCAAAGGCGAGCGCATCGGATTCCGACTCGATGTCGTCGAACTCGGCGTGACGAAGTGGGGCGCATCGGCTACGACCTGCGTCGTTGCACCCGAGAGTGCGCCGGCCACGCCAATCAAGTGCAAGAAACTCGGTCCGGTCGAGGGCGCTGTGCAAGAGTTCTTGCGAGCCCGCAAGGTCGGGGCAAAGGCCGCCGAGATCGCGAAGCATTTCGACGGCGAGTACGCGCGGACCTCGGTTTACCGTGCCTGCAAAACGCTTGCCGAAGCGGGGGTATTCCACCACACCGCGGGCATCTACGCGTTCGCAGGAGGTATCCAATGAGAGCACCGATTTTGTCTCGCGAGGGGCAAAAAGCACGGAATTTCCGAGCATCCAGCTTTTGTCTCGTCTGGATCGCGAGACACGCGAGACAAACCGACAGGCGCGCCATGGTGGCATTCATCGGAATGACCGCCAGCATTGAGTTTGGGCGGAACCCTTGAATGTCCGTCTGTCTCGTTTGCTCCGAGAGACACGCGAGACAAGGCCAACTGCAGTTTTGTCTCGTTGTCTCTTCTTCCCTTTAGGGAAGAGACACGCGAGACAAGACAGGGTGCGCGGCGCTTTTCTGAAAATTCAAACGGAGGTGGAACGTGATCGATGGACTGGTGAGCGGAAAGCTGTTCGGTACAGCTATGAGCCGGCAGGGACGCAACGGTGGGACGTTCGTGACGTGCAAGGTGCGCGCCGCGGTGGACGGTGGTGAGGCGATGTTCGTGAACGTGATCGCATTCAGCACGACGGTGGGTGATGCGCTATTGGCGCTCGAGGACGGTGACTCGGTGGCGCTGGCCGGCGCCCTAACGCCGAAGGTGTGGACGGATAAGCACGGAGATACAAAGCCGGCGCTCGACATGGTGGCCCACGCGGTGCTGACGGCCTACCACGTGAAGCGAAAGCGCGCCGCCGTGCAGGGCGATGGTGGCGGCCAGGCGGCGCGTGGACCGGCATTGTCGGACGACCCAATCGATTTTTGACCGTGAATTTTTCAGGGGATTTACAGCGCAATGAGCGGCGGACAGTTCAAAAAAGGGCAGAGCGGCAACCCGGCGGGAAAGCCAAAGGGCGCGTGCGATAAGCGCACGGCACTCCGGGAACTGCTGCAGCCGCATGCTGCCGCCCTGGTGTCGAAAGCGGTTGAGCTCGCCAAGGCGGGAGATACAACGGCGCTTCGAATCTGCATCGACCGGTGCATTCCGGTGATGAAGGCAAAAGATGAGCCGGTTGATTTACCCGCACTGACTGGTTCTCTGGCGGAGCGAGGAGATGCCGTCCTGCGTGCAATGGCGGCCGGGACGATTACGCCCGATCAGGCGAACGCAGTCATGCAGGTTTTGGCAGCACAGGTGAGGATCGTCGAGGCCGACGAACTCGAAAAGCGAATCTCAGCTTTGGAGGTAAAAGACAATGGCAGCCAGCAATCTCAAAGCGCGCGTTGAGCGCCTTGAGCAACAACATGGGGGTGCGGAGCCTCTGATCGTCGTGATTCGACATTTTGGTGAATTCGAGCAAGGCCGTGGCGTTGTCGTCGACGGCATGTTCTATCCGTGCCCGATGGAAGTGGATGTCGATGAGCTCGAGCGCAAGGTGATAGCCGACGTGAATAGCGGCGGCGCGCGCCGCCTGATTGTCGTGGAGCGTGCCGAACCCATGGAGATCGCATGAGCACGACTCCAAACTCCCCCGATCTCGCCGTGATCGCATGTGGTACCGAAGGCCAGGCGATCACTGCAGCGGGCTTGTTGCCGGTTGCCGAGCCTGCTGCCGGCATGGACATTGGCGAAGCGCTTCGAGGAGCACTCCGCATCCGTCAACTGGTGGATGCTGCATTCGATGAAATCGAGCGGGCCATGGTGACACACGCACGGCCTGCGTTGACGTTCTCGGGCGGCAAGGATTCTCTGGCATGCCTGTACCTGCTGCGCCCATGGTGGGACCGCATTACGGTGCTGTGGGCGAATGCCGGCGACCCCTACCCGGAAACCATCGAACAGATGGAGCGCATCTGGCAACTCGTCCCGCACTTCGTCGAAGTTGCCGGCCCCGGCTACATCCGCGCACACGGGCCGGAGCAAACCTATCCTGCCGACATGATGCCGCTGACTGCGACGGTGATGGGGCGTGAAATCGAGGCTGCCGCGCCCCGCTTCAGGATTCATTCACGGTTCGACTGCTGCACGAGCAATTGGTGGCTGCCGCTCCATCTCAAGATTAACGAGCTGGGCGTTGACCTGATGATTCGTGGCGACCGCGATAGTGAGGCGCTGACGAACCCTTGGGTCCGCGGCGGGAAGAACCCGAACGGTGGCAGCTACCTTCTTCCGCTCCGCCACTGGTCGAAAGATGACGTATTCGCGTATCTGCGCGCGGAGGGCGTCGAAATACCGCGTTCGTACGCATACGGCATGGGCTCCCTCGATTGCCTTCACTGCACGGCATGGCTCAACGAAAGCGCGGGCAAGCTACGCTATCTACGCGACTTCCATCCTGAGGCTGCAGTCGAGTATGAACGCCGCTTGCGACTGATTCACAACGAGCAAGAGCGGCACATGCGCTTGACCAAGATTGCACTTGGTGAATTACAACCGGCGGCCGGCGAAGGGAGCGGCGATTGACGACCTGCATGAACCCCGCGGCTAGGGAGTTACCGAATATGTTTATGCAACTGTCGCATGTGTACCGCTCGGCTCATTGTCGGCAACGCACGACATCGTCTCGAAACTGCAACATGCGGCATTGTGACCGGTGGTGGCGTCACTTTGCGAATCGCGTGGCAAAGCGATGCGCGTCTGGAAATGTTGTGTGCGTCACTCTGTAGACGTGACTGCCATTCCCGGGAGGCTGCTGGCGATGGCTGAAAATTCGTTGCCAAGCCGAGTGGTCATTGCTAATCTCACTGCACACCTCGCCCAGGTTAGGGCATCGACTGAAGTACACCGAGCTTGCTCGGCAATTGCGTGAAAAGCCTGCTATGCGGGCATGGTGACCTAGCTGGTCGCCCTTTGAATTTCTTAAGAGCGGTACCCATACCCAAAATCCGTCCGCAGTTTCGTGATGGATTTGTGACTGCTTCGCTGTACAGCGATGCCCCATCGCCTTTGCTTTCTGCGAAAGGCGTGATCTGCAATCCCCGTATGCCGCCCCCGCGGCACTGACTCCGTGACGTGCGCTTCCCAGCGCTAACGCCGTGTCTTGTTGCGCCCATCTCAATTGTCCTCGTGACGATGGGCGGCGCGCTCGAGCACAGCGTCTTCTATCTCGTGCCGACTTGATCGGCACGCATCCCTTCGCGCGGTCGGGGCATTGGCGTCCCCCGATCGGTCGCACAGCCAAAACACGGATCAAACGGGGGAAGCGTCCTCCTGCCGCGTGTCGACCCTCGTCGGGTCGATGCGCGCCAGGCTGCGTCGGCTTGCTGACGTAGAACGCTCTCGATCTCACCAGGCCGAGGCTCGTGCCCCCGT
This sequence comes from Burkholderia sp. 22PA0099, assembly GCF_047497165.1. Lineage (NCBI taxonomy): Bacteria > Pseudomonadati > Pseudomonadota > Betaproteobacteria > Burkholderiales > Burkholderiaceae > Burkholderia > Burkholderia sp. 22PA0099. The sequence continues at coordinate 271,578 of NZ_CP163165.1, forward strand.
TTGTTGTCTCCCGGCTGCGTTCCCGCAGCTCCGTCCAACGGCCAGGGAGACGACTGGGGTCGAGCCTCACGTCATGGATATGGGGTGTGCATGTCACAGCAGTCACTCACGGCCGACCTGTGCCGTGCCGCGCGCCGTGCGCGTGGCAAACAGGCAAACCTGACCTACAAAGGTCGGGCGCTGGCGCTCGCGCGTTTCGCGAGCTTTATCTGGCAAGCGGGGTTCCAGGTTCACACGACTGGGCAACTGAAGGAGAAACACCTAGCTGCTTGGGTCGACGACATGGCGGCGCGCGAATGTTCAAAGCGAACCATCGCGAACAACCTAGCGCACGTCCGTACTGCCTTGGAGGGCATCAAGCGACGGCCGTTCGCCGACAAGATGAGCAATGCCGCGTTCGGCATCGCAGGGGCGAGCCGGGCCGGTACCAAGCGACCGATGGATGCGGAGGCGTTTGAGCAGTATCGACGTGCGGTCGATGCTATCGACCAGGGGGTCGCGATTGTTCTTGAGCTGCAGTTGGAGTTCGGGCTCCGCGCCGAGGAGGCGGTATGTAGTGTCAGCTCCCTGGCTGACTGGCGCCGAGCCCTGGCCAATCCGATCGGCGATAGTTTCGTGACGATCTTCCGTGGAACGAAGGGCGGCAAAGCACGACGCAGCCCACCTTTGGTGAGGGAGCGCGCCGCCGCACTTGTGGAACGGGCTATCAGGTTTGCTGCCGACCATAACGGTCGACTGGTTCGAAAGTCGGATCTCATGCGGGCGATGAACCGATATCACTACGTTGTGCGCAAGGTCGGTATGACCGATGAGCGCGCACCGCATAGCCTCCGTTACGCATACGCGACCGAGCATCTAGAGCGGCAGAAGGCGGCCGGCGTATCGCGCCGGGAGGCGGCTGCGGGTGTATCAACATGGCTCGGCCATGGGGGTGGGCGGGGAACGTGGGTAGAGCAGGTTTACGGGCGTCAGGCGTTGACCGGTATGGAGGTGGAACATGCATAGGCATGTAGACACGCTACCGCTCGTTGGACACTCCAGATGGAAGCAGATCGAGCCTTTTGTTGGTGTCTGTCGGGAGACGTGGCGACAGCTCTACTTGGCCGGACGGGCGCCTCAGCCGATTCAACTATCTCCGCGGTGCACGGTCTGGAAGAACAGCGAGATTCATCGATATCTGGCTGACCCACTTGGCTATCGTTAAGTGGGTGTCTCGGAAATGACCTTGATGCTTTAATAGGAAGTGATGTTAGATAGAATCGAGAATCCCACGACGCCCACAACTAAGTATGAAATTTACTGACCTCGATATCGATTTCCGCAAAGTTACTCCGTCTCAGTTTGAGGAGCTTTGTTATGACCTGGTGAGCAGGAGTGGATTCTATGCGCTGAAGTGGCGTCGCGGAGGGGCAGATAGCGGCCGAGACATCGAGGCGACGTTGCGACTGCACAATGCAGTAGTGGGAACTATCGAAGAGCGGTGGTTTTTCGAATGTAAGCACTACACATCCGGTGGAGTGCCGCCCGACGACTTAACATCGAAAATTGCGTGGGCGGATGCGGAGCAACCGGACCATCTTGTGTTCTTCATGTCGTCGTACCCGACCAATCCAGCCCGCGACTGGTTGAAGAAAATTGAGGTTCAAAAATCGTATCGAGTGCATGTTGTTGAGGAGAAAGATCTTAAAGATCTACTCTTGGCATTCCCCGATTTGGTGGAAAAATATTTTGCCAGTGCAATTGTTCGGCTTCTTCGTTCGATTCAAGACACATGGGTAGCACATGGACTGCCGCCTGATTCTGGGGCTATAGATCGTGTGTTAGGAGAGTTGGACATTGCGAACCTTGCACTACAGGACGTTGCATTTCTTTGGGGGGCATGTCTCCGTGCGAAATCTGATACACCAACACTCTCGAGGCGGATTCTTAGTCTCAAGCCGTACATCATAGGTTTGGCTGGAGCAGATCGCTCGGTCTTCGATGGAATCGTAATGTCGAAGGAGAAAGGGAAAATTGCTGCGGAATTTACCTTGATCTATAGGGCTCATGTTAAAGAGCATATTATGATCGAATCTGATTTTACGAAAAATGGCTCGACGTATGAGGGAAGATACTCCTTGGCTCTATTGACTACTGGCGAGGTGATTGAAGTCCTTTCGTCTAAGGACGGCTCATTTGGCCCTCTGGTTGTGGCGTGGGGCGATGGGAAAGATTTCTTTGTACCAGTGCGAGACAGGCTTCTTTCCGGAATACATTTTGATCATGATGCGGAGGATATGCCGGACGGTGCTGAAGTCTCGCAGTCACATGATCAAGTGGATCTCGGGACGTTATATTGATCGGAAGACCATGGGCAATGAGAGTTTGTGCAGATTAATGCTGCTGATTCAATACTGTCCCAAGGTGGCGCGCGATCACGGTGGGCGCATTGCCGACGTCGACGAGTTCTGCCCACGAGTAGACGTGATGGCCTTTTTCCCGTGCGAGTCGGAAGTGCTTGCCGGTATCGTTCGTAATGACTACGGCACCCGCAGCCAACGCGACGAGGAACGCATCTGTGCGGTTCTTCGGGATTGCTTTGCCGGGCCGTTCGGTGACCTTGATCGACTGTAGCGTCTGGACCGTGCCTTCGTCTGCCCAGTAGCCGTGATCGAAGCCAGAGTAGCCATTGCTTGATCCATCCGGGCCGGCAAAGCCGAAGATGCCGCGTTCAGTCGCAGCGGCGAGAAGCCGTCGGCACAGATCCTTCTCGGCCGCTGTTGTGTTGCCGCTCTGGATGCCTTGCTGGTACTCCGTGGCGAGATCCGGCGTTACCGCTAGAGTGAACTCGCTATCAGCGAGCGCGGTCGCAGGGTCGATGCCAGCTCGAGCCAGATCGGCCAAGGTGTTGTTGTCGAAGTAGACGTTCATAGGGCGGCTCCTCGAATGCGATGGGGTACATGGTAGGCCACATTTTCCTGGTGACGGGCACCGGCGAAACAGGTTTACGAATCATTGATACTGTTAGCCGGAGATGCTGGTCATGCTCTACCCGTGTTGACAGTGGCCTTGCTCGGAACGTGGCCGAACTGCATCGTTGATGCCTTCTATTCCCGGAGAAATGCCATGGAAGATATTGAGGTTGGAAACATTCATCTGTCTTGCCATTACATGGGGCGCGAATTGGACGCCGCGGTGAGGAAGATCGACGGCAAGTACCGGATTGCCTACCAAGTGGTCAGAAACAGCCCTTTGGCTATGGCGGGTGAGCCGGTTATGGTCACTGTGGAGGCAGCCGGGGCGTTTGTGTCACGCGAGGAAGCACATGGGGCCGCATTCGACAGCATGAGGGCCGCGATTGACCAAGGACGGGCATGAGCCTGGATGGGCCGCTAAACGAACCGTAGCGACACACCTCAGTCCCGCTGAAGTAGCGTGGTTGGGCGGGAATGAGCTGCTATAGCGCGGTGGGAGGACGGTCGGCGAATTTAGGTAGAATTGGATCGCTTAGGGACCGGGTATCTCCCGGCGGGTCAACTTTTTGGAGGGAGGGGGTTATGCAGCTTACCGGCATCGGCCTATACACCTTCCATGAGGCGGCTCTGCTGACGAAAATACCGGTCAGGGACCTACGCCGCTGGCTGGATGGATATTCCTACCGGGACAAGAAGCACGAGTCGATTTCCGTTGATCCGCTCTGGGAAACGGCGCTTGCTGGCGATGACCTCGACGGCATCAGCTTTCATGACCTTCTTGAAGTTCGGTTCGTACATGCGTTCCGCGAGCACGGCGTCAGCCTGCAGACGATTCGTGTCGCGAGCCAGCATGCACGCGCGCTTTTCAATACGGACTACCCGTTCACCTCACAGCAGTTCCGCACTGATGGTCGAACGATTTTTGCATCGGCCATTGAGGAGACCGGGGAAACCGAACTGCTGGATTTGGTGAAACAGCAGTATGCGTTCAGGAAGATCATTGAACCATCGCTGCGCACCGGTATCGAGTTTGGCGCCGACCGCTTGGCCGCCCGCTGGTACCCGGCTCCGCGTAGCAAGGCGATCGTGCTAGACCCGGCCATCGCCTTTGGCAAGCCGATCGTCACGCATGGTTCTGTCAGGACATCGATCCTCTCCGAGGCGTTCAACGCGGAGGGTGACAAGAACCTCGTCGCGAGACTCTACGAAGTGCCCGTTGCCGCAGTCGATGCGGCCGTCGCCTTCGAAGAAAGTCTGGCTGCGTGAAGTTCTTCGTCGACAACAATCTTCCTCCTGCCCTGGCAAGGGCCCTCCACGCATTGAGTGATTCCCGCGGGCACTCTGTAGTGCATCTACGGGAGAAATTCGACCAAGACTGCAGGGACGAGGTCTGGATCAACGCGCTGTCGATAGAGGGCGGCTGGTCGGTGATCACTCACGACAGGCTGAACAAGGGATTGGAGCGCGAAGTGCTGAGCCGGGCTGGGCTGATCGTTTTCTTTTTGGACAAGAGTTGGTCGAAGCGCACTTTCTGGGACATATCCCACACCATCGTGCGCTGGTGGCCGAGGATTATCGAGCAGTCAGAGGGGATGCAGGGCGGAGCCGCATTTAAGGTCCCCTACAGTTTCTCCGGCAAAGGGCGATTCGAGCAGGTCAAATTGTAGCGCGGGTATTCGGTCGCTCGATGTCGAGTGCCATGTGGATAACTTGGCGGCTTTGCGTTTTAGGTACACACTACGGTACACAAAGACCCTGTTAAATCGACGGGGCCTTGCCCTATATGGCGCTGTGAGAAATTGCTAGGTTCTGTATCGGTCCGCGTCGCCAGCCTGCCTTCAGCGCGTTTCGCATCCGCACCACCTGCTTCGCAATCCCGTCATGCCGCGCGCCATCGAATGCTACGGTGTTCGATCACCCGCCATCGACGAGAGCCCGCATGCCCCCTTGTTCACGACTGCTCGCCGGCTGCCTGGCGTGCGCATTGTCCGCCGTCGCGCTGCCGGCGCTTGCCCAGCTTGATTCGGAGACCTATTCATCGGCTCATGGCGCGGGCGGTTTCATGCGCGTCAACAATCGCGAGGATTATCTGCGCGCGGAACGCCATCAGCAGGAAGAGCTGCGCTACCAGCGCCAGCATGAGGAAACGATGCGCGAGGAGCGCATGCAGGAAGAGCGCGTGCGTCAGCAACGCATGGATGAGCAGCGGATGAACAGCAACCATTGAAGCGGGGCGCGATCGCAGCCCGAACGCCTCAATGCTCGCGCCGCCAATGCTTCCACGGATGCCGCCAGTCGATATGCACCGCGTGCAGCGCGCGCGGATGCCGCCGGCGATGTTCCTGCCACAGCTCGTCGGAGAACAATGCCGCGACGATCACCAGCGGCAGCACGAGAAAAATGCCCAGGATCACTTGCTCGACCACGATTGCCTCCGTGCGGCTGACGGGCAGCGTAGCGCCCTGCTTTTTATTCTAGGCAGCGCACGAGCGGCGCGTCGTGGATTTTCTCGTATGGCGTGCCACCGTCCATAGCCTTCACCGCGATTTCGGGCGCACGCCGCGCGCATTCGGTATCATCACGCCCCGACCGAACCTTTCGCCCGCACGCGGCACGACACCGGATGGCGCTCAAATCGACGATCTACAAGGCTGAACTGCAAATTGCGGACATGGACCGGCACTATTACGCCGACCACACGCTGACGGTGGCCCGTCATCCCTCCGAGACGGACGAACGCATGATGGTGCGTATCGTCGCGTTCGCGCTGCTGGCGCGCGAGCGCCTCGAGTTCGCCAAGGGCCTGTCCGACACGGACGAGCCGGACATCTGGCAAAAGGACCTGACGGGCGCGATCGAGGCCTGGATCGACGTAGGCCAGCCGGATGAACGGCGCATCTCGAAGGCCAGCGGCCGTTCGGCCCAGGTGGATGTGATCGCCTACGGCGGCCGCACCTCGGATATCTGGTGGCAGGGCGTGCGCAGCAAGGTGGAACGCCTGCGCAACGTGCGCGTGCTGACGTTGGCCGACGGCGCCGCCGAAGCGCTCGGCACGATGGCCGAACGGACGATGCGGCTGCAATGCACGATTCAGGATGGCTCGGCCTGGCTGTCGAGCGCGTCACACGATCCGGTCGCGGTCGAATGGACCGTGCTGAAGCCGCGCGCCGGCGAGTAACGCTTTTCCTTCCTCGCTACACCGCGCGCGGCGGTCCCTTCAATTCCACGCGATTTCCCTCGGGGTCGGACAGATAGATCGATGGCCCGTAGCCGTCCGCGCCATAGCGCTCGGCCGGCTCGTCGGGCGCGGCGCCGTGCGACGTGAGGTGAGCGCGCAGTGCGTCCGCATCGAACGGCTCGACGCGCAGGCACAGGTGATCCATGTTGCGGCCCGCGCCCGGCATGCCGCTGTCCGCGCGGTCGATCGGTGCGTTCTGCCTCAGCAGGTCGATCAGCGTGCTGCCGGCACGCAATTGCATGAGCCCGAGATCAGGCTGTTCCTTCTCGAGATGGCAACCCAGCACGTCGCAGTAAAAGCGCAGCATCGACGGCATGTCGACGACGCGCAGCACGACGTGGTCGATGCCGAGAATCACGGGTTTCATGAGGCGCGTCTCCTGTTTCAGGCATGGAGCGATCGAGTCTAGTCGATCACGCGCGGCGCATCGAGTCGGCCATTCGGCCAGCTCGACGGACATGACGCGATGCGCGCAAAATTCCCGCAGCGATGAACAACGGTGTGCCCGAACGATGGACGAAAAAAAGCCCGCTCTAGTGGAGCGGGCTTAATCCATATCAGGAGGAGACATGGAGGAGACAGTTCCAACTATACACAGGCCGATGGTGCGTCGCAATAATTCGATTGCAAAATATCGTTACGGAGTCAATGTGTCGCAGCGCTTCGGCTGTTTCGCGCGCTGCGGCAAAGGGCTGCGAATTTGGGTGTAGTTCTCGCTTAATTGACGTGCGGTGTGGCGCGGCGCTGCATCCGTTCGCACCCCGTTAGTTCTGCCGAATGACAGCGCAAGATTCCGGCAGGCAGCGCAGGGCGTGCCACGTAGAGTGCATACCGTTCTCACTGTTTTCGCGAGGCGATCATGTCTTCCAAGTACCCGACCGACGAATCCCGCTGGGCCGCCCTCGTCGCGCGTGATGCCGGGGCCGACGGCGTGTTTTTCTACGCAGTCCGCACGACCGGCGTGTTCTGCCGTCCGAGCTGCGCGTCGCGCATGCCGCGTCGCGAGAACGTGGCGTTTTTCGACGCGCCGGCAGCGGCGCGCGAAGCGGGCTTCCGACCCTGCAAGCGCTGTCAGCCCGAACGCGCGCCGCGCGAAGTGGAGATCGTGCAGCGCGCCTGCGCCGTGCTCGACGCGAGCGATCGCGCGACGCTGGCCGAGTTGAGCGCGGCCGTGCATGTGAGTCCGTTTCATTTGCAGCGCCTGTTCAAGCGGGTGGTGGGCGTGACGCCGCGTCAATATCAGGCGGCGCGCCGTGGCGCTGCACTGCGCGATGCGCTCGAAAGCGGCGCGCCGGTCACGCGCGCGGCGGTCGATGCCGGGTATCAGTCGTCGTCGCGTGTGTACGAGGCGGTGCCGCGCGAGCTCGGCATGGCGCCGTCGGTGTTCCGGCGCAAAGGCGCGGGGCTGCGCATCGAGTACGCCACCGCGCCCACGTCGCTCGGCCAGGTGCTGGTGGCGGCCACCTCGCGCGGCATCTGCCGGATTGCGTTTGGCGACGCGATAGCGCCGCTCGTCGACGATCTGCGCACGAGTTTCGCGAACGCCGAATGCGTTGCCGCGCCGGAGCGTCTGGCGCCGTTCCTGAGCGAGATCGATGCCTACCTGCACGGCACGCAGGAGCGCATGACGTTGCCGCTCGACATCAGCGCGACGGCGTTCCAGCAGCGCGTCTGGGAAGCCCTGCAGCAGATTCCGTATGGCCAGACGCGCAGCTATACGCAGATCGCCGAGGCGGTCGGTTCGCCGCGTGCGGTGCGGGCCGTGGCGAGCGCCTGTGCGTCGAACCCGGTGGCGCTCGCGATCCCGTGCCACCGCGTGATCCACAAGGACGGTGCGCTGACCGGCTATCGCTGGGGCACCGCGCGCAAGGCGGCGCTGCTCGCGGCCGAGGCACGGCAGGCGTCCGGCGAGCCGGCCGCGCTGTCGCTCGACGACGCCGCATGACGCGTCGCGCCGCGGCTGCATCCGCCTCCGCGCTGCTCGCCATAGGCGGGCCCAGCGTTGCAGGCGTGGGCGCGGGCGATGCCGCGCGCGTCGAGATCGCGTTGCCGTTCCGGCCGCCGTACGACTGGCCGCGCCTGTTGCGTTTCCTGGCCGGGCGCGCGATTCCCGGCGTCGAGACCGTCGCCGACGGCGCGTATCTGCGTGCGATCGACTATCGCGGCGCGAGCGGCGTGTTGAGCGTGCGCCGTCATCCCACGCGCCGCTGCCTTGTTGCGACGATCGAGGGCACCGCTGCGTTGCGCGCGGACGACGCGCTCGCGGCCCGCTTGGCCACCGTCTTCGACGTGCGGGCCGACCCGGCCGAGATCGGCGCGCATCTGGCGCGCGACGCGTGGTTCGCGCCGCTGGTCGCGGCAGCGCCAGGCTTGCGCGTGCCGGGCGCGTGGTCCGCGTTCGAGCTTGTCGTGCGCGCGATCGTCGGCCAGCAGGTCAGCGTGAAGGCCGCGACGACGATCATCGGACGATTGGTGCAGCGCGCCGGCGAGCCGCTTGCCGCACCGCCGCATCCGGCTGTCGGCTGGCGCTTTCCCGAGCCGGCCGCGCTGGCCGCCTGCGATTTCGACCGGATCGGCATGCCCGGCAAGCGGATCGCCGCGCTGCAGGGCACGGCGCACGCGGTGTCCGCCGGCGAGGCGCCGATCGACCTCGCCGCCGGCACGGCCGATTTGACGCAACGCCGTGCGGCGCTGCTCGCGCTACCCGGCATCGGCCCGTGGACGGTCGAATACATCGCGATGCGCGCCTGGCGCGACCCGGACGCGTGGCCCGCCACCGATCTCGTGCTGATGCAGTCGATCATCGCGCGCGATCCGTCGCTCGACCGGCCGTCGAGCCAGCGGCGGCGCAGCGACGCATGGCGCCCGTGGCGTGCCTATGCGGCCATGCATCTCTGGAACGAAATTGCCGACCGGGCGGGCGGCGCGCGCGGCGGCTGAGGGCGCTGGAAGGCAAGCCAGGCTTGGCTGTGCCGGGAATCGGGGTGGGCTCAAGCGGGCGTGTCGGCGAGATGTTAAAGTGCCCGCTACCGTCAATCCCGGCGGGCGGTGCGCGTGGCAGCAAACCGCCATGCCTGCTTCCGAGCATCCATGTCGAACAAGATGACTTCCAGCCACACCGACTTGCTGCAGCAACGTCTCGCCGTGCTGGCTTCCGGGCCGACGCGCGAACGTCTGGTTGACGGCCTGCGCGGTATTGAAAAGGAAAGCCTGCGCGTGACGCGCGACGGCATGATCGCGATGACGCCGCATCCGCGCGCGCTCGGTTCCGCGCTCACGCATCCCGCGCTCACGACCGATTATTCCGAGGCGCTGATCGAGCTGATCACGCCGGCCGAACCCGATGTGGCGATCACGCTGGCGAGCCTCGACACGCTGCATCGCGAAGCGTACGCCGCGCTCGGCGACGAGATGCTCTGGAACGAATCGATGCCCGGCACGCTGCCGGCCGACGATCAAATTCCGATCGCCGAATACGGCAGCTCGAACATCGGCCGCCTGAAGACCATCTACCGCCGCGGCCTCGCGTATCGCTACGGCCGCACGATGCAGTGCATCGCGGGCATTCACTACAACTACTCGCTGCACGAGGATATCTGGCTGCGTTTGCGCGAGCATGCGCAGTCGGCCGCCGCGCCGGTCGATTACCAATCGGCGCGCTATCTCGCGCAGATCCGCAATTTCCGCCGCACCAGTTGGCTGCTGATGTACCTGTTCGGCGCGTCGCCGGCGCTCGACAAGGCGTTCCTGCGCGGGCGGGACAGCGCGCTCGAGGCGTTCGACGCGACCACGCTGTATCGCCCGTACGCCACCAGCCTGCGGATGAGCGATCTCGGCTATTCGAACACCACGGCGCAGTCGGCACTGGTGGCCGACTACAACTCGCTCGACGGCTATCTCGACGCGCTGTCCAAGGCCGTCAGCGAGCCGTATCCGGCCTATGAGGCGATCGGCACGCATCGCGACGGCGAGTGGATCCAGCTCAACACCAACGTGCTGCAGATCGAGAACGAGTTCTACTCGACGATCCGTCCGAAGCGCGTCACCTATTCGGGCGAGCGGCCGCTGCATGCGCTCGCGTCGCGCGGCGTGCAGTACATCGAGGTGCGCTGCCTCGATATCGATCCGTTCGAGCCGACCGGCATCGCCATCGATACCGCGCGCTTCATGGATGCCTACCTGCTGGTGTGCGCGCTCGACGACAGCGCGCCGCTCGAATGCGATGCCTATCGCGAGGCCAATGCGAACTTCGGCCGCGTGACGATGGAAGGGCGCAAGCCGGGGCTCGAACTGGTGCGCGACGGTGCGGCCGTGACGATGCGCGACTGGGCCGAGGACGAGTTCGCGAAGATCGAGATCGCGGCGCGCGTGCTCGACGAGATCCGCGGCGACGATGCACACGTGCGTGCCGTGGCCGCGCAGCGCGTGAAGCTCGACGATCCCGAGCAGACGCCGTCGGCGCGTGTGTTGCGCGAGATGCGCGAGCGCGGCGAATCGTTCCTCGATTTCGCGCGCCGGCAAAGCGCGGCGCATGCCGAATACTTCCGTGCGCGGCCGCTCGATGGCGAAGCGGCCGCCGCGGCGCGAGCACTGGCCGACAAGTCACTGGCCGAGCAGGCCGAGCTGGAAGGCAAGGACGGCGGATCGTTCGATGCGTTCGTGGCCGCTTATCGCGCTTATACGCTGAACCGCTTCAGCGTTTGAACTGAATCGGGTTGGGCCGATCGTTGCGTTTGCAACGATCGGCATGCCTGCGAATCGCGGGCTGCATCGTCCTTGCGCCGTCCGGCGCGCAGCGTTCCTCATTGTCGAATGGCGCGTGCCGCGAGTCGCGGTAAAGTGCGACAGCCGCGTTCGCATGATTCACCGGATTGCTTTGCCGGATGCGCAGACGGCACCGACAAAAAGCGGCCGAACCGGCCCGGGGGACCACGATGAAACGATGCCTGATTGCGATCCTGCTCGGCGTACTGGCCGCGCCGGCCTTCGCCTACCAACCCGATCCCGACGAATCGCAACTGCGCGAGCATCACCATTACACGAACCGCGACGGCCAGGCCGTGCACTCGCCGGCGCATTCGCGCAACGGGCGCGCGCCGGCCGGTGCGAGCGCGCATTGCGGCGACGGCACGTACAGCTTCAGCCGGCATCGGTCGGGCACCTGCTCGCGCCACGGCGGGGTGGCGGAATGGGAGTGAGGGGCGTCCCCGCCTGGCCTACAGCGAAGCGCGCTTGAACAGAAAGCGCGGCAGCGAGCGGATCACGAGCATGATGAGCGCCCAGAAGCGCGGCGTGTAACACACGTCCCGGCGCCGAGCGACCGCCGCGACGATATCGCCGGCCACCTTGTCCGGCATCGCGACGAGCGGCCCCGGTAGCGGCAGGCCTTCGGTCATCGGTGTGGCGACGAAGCCCGGCTTGATCGTCACGACATGCGCGCCGGCCTTGAACAGCCGCGCATTCAGCCCTTCGCAGAACGCGGTCAGCGCGGCCTTCGCGCTGCCGTACACGTAGTTCGACGGACGCCCGCGCTCGCCGGCCACCGACGAAATCACCGCAAGCACGCCGCGCCGCTGCGCTTCGAGCAGGTTGGCGATCGGCGTGAGCAGCGCGATCACCGACACCGCATTGCTCATCAACTCCTGCACCGTCAGCGCGGCATCGGCCTGGCAGGCGGCCTGATCGGGCAGCGTGCCCGGTGCGACCAGCACGATGTCGGGCGCACCGAGCGCTTCGGCGCAGCGCGCGAGCATGTCGCCGTGCCGATCGACAGCGGTGATGTCCAGCACGAACGTCGCCGCGAGCGCCGCGCCGCGCGCCGTCAGATCGTCGGCCACCTGCCTCAGGCGCTCGCCGTTTCGCGCGACCAGAAAGAAGCGCGTGCCGTCCGTGGCCCATCGGCGTGCACATGCATGAGCGATCGCGGACGTCGCGCCGATGATGAGGATGTTCTTCATGTTTGCGTGGTTCGTTGCCAGAAGCGCGACAGGATCGCCGGATCGCGATGCCGTTCGAGGTCCTGCCAGTGCGGATAGGCCGCGCGAAAATCGGCGCCCGACATCTGCGCGTCCTTCGCCGGATAGAGGCGCCCGCCCGCTTCGCGCACGATGGCGCCGAGCGTCGCGAACAGCCGCGCGTTGATGGCGTCGCGTTGCGGAAAGTCGAGCGCCAGCGAGGTGCCTTCGAGCGGAAACGAGAGCCGCCCGGGCGACGCCAGCGCGCCGCACCGCTTGAGCACCGCGAGGAACGAACCGGTGCCGCTGCGGGCAATGGCGTCGAGCAGCGCGCGGATCGCGTCGCGCGCCACGGCCGCCGGCACGACGCACTGGAACTGCTGGAAGCCCGCGCGGCCGTAGATGCGGTTCCATTCGAGCAGGCTGTCGAGTGGGTAGAAGAACGTGTCGAAGCCGACCGTCGAGCGCACTTCGTCGGCGGCCTGCTTGCGGTAGTACAGCGCGTTGAACGCGCGCAGCGTCAGCCGGTTGATCGGCGACACCGGCAGCGTGAACGGCACGCTGCGCTTCTTGCGCGCGTCGAGGCGCAGCGGGCCGCTCGTCGCGTGATCGCCGATCATGTAGATGCCGCGCCCGAGTTGCGCGCCGCTCGCCTGGCAGTCGATCCATGCCACACCGTATTCGTGCAGCGGATCGAGCCGCTCGGACAGATCGAAGAACGCGTCGAGGTGGCCGAAGCGGATCGCGTGCGTATCGATGAGGCTCGAGCGCACCGGCATCAACTGGATTTCGGCCCAGACCACGATGCCCGTCAGCCCGAGGCCGCCGATGGTCGCCGCGAACCAGCCGGGGTTTTCGTCGGGCGCGCATTCGATGAGGCTGCCGTCGCTGCGTGCGAGCAGGAAGCGGCGCACATGACGCCCGAACGTGCCGCGCAGATGATGATTCTTGCCATGCACATCGTTGGCGATGGCGCCGCCGAGCGTCACGTATTGCGTGCCCGGCGTGACCGGCAGCATCCAGCCGCGCGGCACCGCAGTATTCAGGATGGCTTCGAATGTCGTGCCGGCTTCGGCGCGCAGCACGCCGTTTTCCCAATCGGCCGAGATCAGGCGGTCGAGCGCGATTGTCCGCAGGACGTGATCCGAGGCGGCGAGGCAGCTATCGCCGTAGCTGCGTCCGTTGCCGAACGCCAGCGTCGTGCCGTGTGCCTGCGCGAGTTGCGTCCACGTCGGCTGCACGCCGTCCCGCCAGGCGAGTGCGTGCGGCGTTTGCGGAAAGTACGGATAGCGGCCCCACGAAAGCGTGCCCGGCATGGCTACCATGCGGCAAAGAAGATCGCGCCGAACAGCACGGCGATCACGAGGCTGACGCGATCGCGCGCGGCGAACACGATCGGATCGTGATGCATCTGGCCGCGATGGGACACCATCCACATGCGGCTGATCCAGTACAGCAGCAGCGGGCACGCCAGCCAGATCGTCTGCGGCGAGCGATACAGTTCCGCCGTGCGCGCGTCCTGGATATACAGCGCGAGCACCAGCACCGCGAGATATCCCGAGGACGTGCCGAGCGACGAGATCAACGGCAGGTCGCTCGCCAGATAGCCGCGCCCGCGCGTTTTCTCGACGCCGCGCGCTTGCATCGCGTGCAGTTCCGCATAGCGCTTGGCGAGCGCGAGGCTCAGGAAGATGAACATCGAGAAGCCGAGCAGCCAGAACGTCAGCGGCACGCTGACGGCCGCCGCGCCCGCGATGATCCGGGCGGTGTACAGGCCGGCCAGCACGACGACATCGACCATCGCCTGCTTCTTCAGGAATAACGAGTAGGCGAGCGTCAGCACGTAGTAGCCGCCCAGCACGCCGACGAAGCGGATCGGCAGCGCCAGCCAGGCGATGCCCGCAGCCGCCGCGAGCAGCAGCGGCGCGAGCAGGGCGCCGTGCGCGATCGGTAATGCGCCCGATGCAAACGGCCGCTTGCGCTTCATCGGATGATGGCGGTCGTCCTGCAGATCGAGCAGGTCGTTGAGCAGATACGCGCTCGACGCGCACATGCCGAACGCCAGGAATGCCAGCAGCGCCTGCAGCATCAGCACCGGGTCCGACATCTTGTGCGCCGCGAACACGGGCACGAAGATCAACAGGTTCTTGAGCCACTGATGGAAACGCAGTGCGCGCACCCAGGCATCGAGCACGGGCGGCCGCGAACGGATGACCAGTTCGACGTTGCCGTGCCGATGCGCCTGCCGCTCCAGGCCGCGCGACGGGTTGACGAGATGCGCCGTATACGCGTTGCGCCATAGGGTGAGATCGGTGCGCGCGTTGCCGATGTAATCGAAGCCGTGTTCGCCGAATTCGGCTACCAGCCGGTCGCGCTTGCCGTGCGATTCGCTGGCGGCCACCACGCACTCGAAGATGCCGAGGTGATCGGCGATCTGTTGCGCCTGGCGAGCGTGGCCCGACGTCGTCAGCACGAGCGTGCGGCCTTGTTCGTGCTGGCTGCGAAGCCAGTCGAGCACGATGCCGTCGTAGGGCAGCACCGTGACGTCGATGCTCACCTGCTCGGCGAGCCAGGCCGCCAGCGCCGCCTTGCCGCCACGCAGCAGCGGCATCACCGCTTCGACGGCGCGATGCGGCGTGGCGCGCAGCAGTGCGCAGCCCGATTCGACGAGCAGGCCGGAGCGCAACAGCGTGCCTTCCAGGTCGACGACGAGCGGGCGGGCCAGTGCTGGATCGGGGCGCAGTGCAATGACCGTCGACGTTGCCGCCGCGCTCGCATCACGTGCGTCGTTGGCAGCCGGTTCGATCAGCGTGGACGGTTGCATGGGCGCTCCCCGCGCGGTTCAGTGCGCGCTGCCGGCAGCGGCAGGCAACGCGGTATCGACGGTCGGCATCATGCGTTCGACGCGCATCGCTAGGCGCGTGCGCCGCACCGCGACGAGCAGCAGCGCCCAGAACACCAACGGGCCGAAGCCGATTTTCAGATGATCCTCGGACAGATTGCCGAGTGCCGGATACAGCCACGCGACGACGAGGATCCACCGTTCCCCGCGCAGCCAGCCGTGTTTTACCGACGCGGCGGCGAGCAGCGCCAGCGGGATGCCGAGCCACACGCCGTCGTAGTTGTACATGTATGGGCTGATCAGGAAGGTGCCACCGACCAGCGCCGTCGCGCGCACTTCGAGCGCCTTCGAGTGACGCCACACCCAGCCGACCGCGGCGAGCGCCAGCACGGCTTGGCATGCCTGTGCGATATAGGCCGGGCCGATTCCGACGTGGAACACGCGCAGCGAGGCGAACAGGCTGGCCATCTGCTTCCACGGCAACCTGCCGCTGGCGACAGCGGCGTTTGCGTGGGACAAGCCCTCCAGGAACGGATGCACGATCCCGACGCCGAACACGCCGATCGAGATGGCCGTGAAGATCGCGGCCGTCACGCCCGCGGCGATGAACGCCGTCCACATGCCGGCGCACGCGAGCGCGACCGGAAACAGAATGGCGAGATGCGGCTTGATCGACAGCAGGCCGATGAACACGCCAGCGAGTACGGGGCGCGTGTTCAGGGCGAGCAGCGCCGCGAGCGCAAGGCTGGCCGTCAGCGCCGCGTTCTGTCCTTGCGCCGCGTTGAGCCACAGGCCGGTAAACGCGAGGATCAGAACCAGCGAATTCGGTACCGATGCCATCGTGCGGCGGATCAGCAAGACGAACAGCAGCGTCGTGATCGCTTCGAAGATGACGTAGCCAACCGGGCTCGACAGCAGGGCGAACGGCCAGACCATCAGCAGGAAGTTCGGCGGATAGAACCACGGGCCGGTGAGTTGCGCGTGCGGCGAGATCAGTTGAAACGTATTCGCGTAGGCGTTCCAGTCGTAGGCCTTGAGCGGCGTACCGGCCAGCGTCAGATGGGAGGCTACCCAGAACGCCTGAAAGTCATAGCCGATCGGATGCCCGTGCTGCTTCCAGCCGTCCATGGCCGACACGACGACCCCGAACGCCTGCACGACGAGCAGAATCGTGCCGGCATAGGCGAGGAGGCGGGAGGCGTTGAAGAAGCGCTGTGGCGAGCTGGCCATGGTAAAGATCGGGGGATTTGCCGACCCGTATGATAACGGCTGGTCTTGGGGAATCTTGACGGAGTTGTGTCTTGTTGGATTACAAGAAGGTAACGCCGGAGCTGCCTCGCCTGGATTAACTGCTGTCGAGAAACAGCGCGATTATTTGCGGGTATTGGATGTTTTTAATCCCATCGATGGCGCAGGCGTGAGGCGCCTGGGACGGGCGCCTGCGGGGTGCGGGCGGGTATGCCCGGATGATCGCGTGAGCATTGTCGCGGGAGTGCCGGTTATTCGCCGATTTACCCTATTCGCACCGGTATGGGGAGGGCGCGTAATTGACGATATGGGAATGGCGGGCCTGAGCGATTTATTAGACTAGACGAATAACTTCAAAGTCGATTGAGACGGGATGTGGGCTGATGGCCTTGGCGCGTGATTCGACTGTCCCGGGACCGCCAAAGCAAAAAGCCCGGTCAGCTTTCGCTAACCGGGCTTCCAAATGCTTGGTGGGGCGTGAGTGACTCGAACACTCGACCTACGGATTAAGAGTCCGCTGCTCTACCAACTGAGCTAACGCCCCCAACAGAAGAAAGATTATGCACAAGCTTTTGAGGCTTGTCTACCCCTTTCTCGCTTTTCCTTCAAAAAAGTGCCTCGCTCCGCCCAAGGCCCACCCGACCTGCCCGCGGCGGCTCCGCTATCATGACGCCCGGCAGACAGGCAGGGGCCAAGCCCAGGGCCAATCGGTCATTCACCCTCGCCGCAGCCGGCCCCGGCACGGTTCACCAAACAAGGAGCCCCCGCGATGTTCGATCAAGTGGTATTCGCCGGTGGCGGCAACCGCTGCTGGTGGCAGGCGGGCTTCTGGGACATCGCGCAACCGGCGCTGGCGATCCGTCCGCGCGTGATCACCGGCATCTCGGCCGGGGCGGCCACGGCCTGCATGCTCTACACGCGCGATTCGCAATGGGTCATGCGCTATTACCGCGAGGCGCTGCGCGACAACACGAAAAACGTCTACTGGGGCAACCTGTTGCGCGGCAAGCCGGTGTTCCCGCATTACCGCATCTATCGTCAGGCGCTGGTCGACATCTACGGCGAGCCGTTCGCGCGCCTGGACGACGCGCCCGAAATCCGCATCGGCGTCTCGCACGTGCCGCGTTGGCTCGGCGCGCGCAGCGCGGTGGCGGCTGGCCTGGTGGCCTACAACATCGAAAAATACGTTCGCAAGACGCTGCATCCCACGCTCGGCCAGTCGCTCGGCTTCCGGCCGGAATTCGTGCGGGCCCAGGCCTGCGCGGATGTCGACGAGTTGGCCGACCTGATCCTGCAGTCGTCGTGCACGCCGCCGTTTACGCCGGTGCTGCGCCGCGCGGGGCGGCCGGTGCTCGATGGCGGGATGGTCGACAACGTGCCGGTGGGCGCGCTCGATCCCGCGCCGGGCAAGGTGCTGGTGATGGTGACGCGCCGCTATCCGCGCCCGCAAAGGTTCACGGTCGCGCACGGCGAACAGACGCGGCTCTACGTGCAGCCGTCGATCAAGGTGCCGATTTCGAGTTGGGATTACACGAGCCCGGGCCAGATGCAGCACGCCTACGATCTCGGCCGCCGCGATGGCGAGCAGTTCGTTGCGGCGATGGTGCGCGAACGCGAGCAGATGGCGCAGCCGGTGGCCGTGGCGTCCTGAACGCGCGGCACAAGCCCGTCGCTCAAGCGCCTGCACCGTCGCGTGGCGCTTCCCGAGTCACGAAGGGAAGCGCCCGCCCGCGACGATCAATCCCGCATCACCGCCGATTGCGCCCACCCACCAGCGCATCGGGATTGGCCACGCTCGACATGTCGCCCGAATCGAACGCGAGGATATTGCGGAATGCGGCGCCGAAATACAGCTCGTAGCTCTCGCGTTCGACATAGCCGATATGCGGCGTGCAGATCACGTTTTCCATGCGCAGCAGGCTGTAGCCCTGCAGGATCGGCTCGCTCTCGAACACGTCCATGGCCACCATGCCGGGTCGGTTTTGCGCGAGCGCATTGACGAGCGCACTTTCCTCCAGCAGCTCGGCGCGGCTCGTGTTGACGAGCAGCGAAGTGGGCTTCATCCGCATCAGGTCGTCCTGCTTGACGATACCGCGCGTCTCGTCGTTCAGGCGCAGGTGCAGCGTCAGGATGTCGGCTTGTTCGAAGAACGCTTCGCGGCTTTCAGCGGCGGTGTGGCCGTCGGCGCGCGCGCGTTCGAGCGAAGGCTCGCGGCCCCAGACCAGCACGTTCATGCCGAACGCCTTGCCGTAGCCGGCGATCATCTGGCCGATCTTGCCGTAACCCCAGATGCCGAGCGTCTGGCCGCGCAGCACCTGGCCGAGGCCGAAGTTGGGCGGCATCGCCGAGGTCTTGAGCCCCGACTGTTGCCAGGCGCCCTGCTTGAGGTTGGCGACGTACTGCGGAATGCGGCGCTGGGCGGCCATGATCAGCGCCCAGGTCAGTTCTGCCGGCGCGACCGGCGAACCCGTGCCTTCGAGCACGGCAATGCCGCGCTCGGTGCAGGCGTCGATGTCGATGTGGCTCGATGCCTTGCCCGTCTGGCTGATCATGCGCAGATGCGGCAGCTTCGACAGCAGTTGCGAGGTGACGTGAGTGCGCTCGCGGATCAGGACGAGCGCTTCGACCTCGGTGAGCCGGCTGGCGAGCTGGCCGAGGCCGCGCACCGTGTTGTTGAAGACCTTGACCTCGTGGTCGGCGAGCAACTCGAAACAATTGAGCTTGCGGACGGCGTCCTGATAGTCGTCGAGGATGGCTATTTTCATGGAGTAGTCGAGAACGGCACGGAAAGCGGGATGCGCCGGGCACCGCCATGGCTGTGTGGCAGGCCGGCGGCCCGAACGGGGGCGGGCCGTCATGATCTTATGACGCGCGCCGGCCAGGTGTATCTCTTTTTAACAGCTTGTTACGGGGCGGCGGTGCGGCGACGCCCCGGATAGGGCGCGCGCGACTGTTGACTTGGACGCGCGAATCGGCTTGTTCGCGGTGAATTGTTTCCGGAATCAGAATAATTAGATGAATCTCAATGTAAGGTGCCCCTTAATCGAACATTTTTTGTCGAAATCCCGCACTCCGATGGCAACTCTGCACCAAATTCGCTGTCGTAGGAGAATTACGCATTTGCTACACAATTTTGAAGCTGTAAAGCACAGCGGCGGGAGTGGTTATGGATCATCTGCAGTCGATGCGAGTGTTCGTCAAGGTAGCGGATCTGGGCAGCTTCGCGCGAGCGGCCAGCGCGATGGATATCTCGAATGCCGTGGCCACGCGCCACGTTGCCGATCTGGAGGGGCGGCTCGGCACCCGTCTGTTGAACCGGACGACGCGCAGCCTTTCCCTGACCGAATCCGGCCAGGTCTATCTCGAACGCGCCCGCCAGATTCTCGATGAGCTGGAAGACGTCGAGCAGATGGTCGTGGCGCGCAACCACGAGCCGGTCGGCACGCTGCGCATCGTCGCGCCGGTGGTGTTCGGGCTGCACAACCTCGCGCCGGTGCTGCAAAGCTACACCCAGCGCTATCCGAAGGTGATCCCCGATCTCACGCTGGTCGACCGGCAGGTCGATCTGGTCGAGGAAGGTTTCGATGTCGGGGTGGTGATCGCGCGGCAGATGCGCAGCGCGAGCATCGTCACACGGCGCCTCACCACCGGCTGCATGACGGTGTGCGCGACGCCGGCCTATCTGGAAAAGCACGGCACGCCGACGCATCCCGAGCACCTGATGGAACACCCGTCGCTGAGTCTGCCCGCCGAATACTGGGGCGATGAGCGCGTGTTCACGGGGCCGGACGGCGAAGTGCGCGTGCGGCCGACCAACGTGATCGTCGCGAACAACACCGAAATGCTGCGCCAGTTCGCGCTGCTCGGCATGGGCGTGGCGATGCTGCCCAGCTACCTGATCGGTGGCGACACGGCGCGCGGCAAGCTGGTGCGCCTGCTGCCCGACTATCGCCTGCCGCAGATCGAAATCAACGTCGCCTACCCGAGCCGCCGCCACCTGCCGGCCAAGGTTCGCACCTTCATCGACCACCTCGTCGAGCACTTCAGCCAGATGCCGGACACCGCGCTGGGGGAGCAATGGGGCGTCAATAGCGGCTTGCAGCCGCCGTCGGAGGGTGCGCCTGCGCCGCAAGGCCTGCAACGCTCGCCGGCCGGCCCGTCGATGCCGGCGCCGTTGCCGAAGAGCCGTCCGCGCACTACTGCGCCGTCGCCGCTCTGATTTCGAGGCGCAGCAGATAAAAAGCGCGCTGTCCGTCAGGACAGCGCGCTTTTTTCATTCGGGCGCCGCCGCCCGCCCGGGTGGGCGAGACGGCGGCGCTACCGCATCACGACGACGCGGTCTTGCGAGCCGGCGCCTTCTTCGCGGCGACCTTCTTGGCCGCGGGTGCCTTCTTCGCTGCCGGCGCTTTCTTGGCGGCAACCTTCTTGGCCGGTGCGGCAACGGCGGCCGTATCGTCACCGTCCTCGTTCGCGGCGGCGGCCGAGGACGTCTTGGCTGCGGCCTTCTTCGCGGCGGCGCCCGGCTTCGGCTCCTTCTTCTCGAACTCGAAGCCGATCTTGCCGTCCGGCTGCTTGACGAGGAACGCCTTGAAGTTGCGGCCCGTGCGCGACGACTTGAAGTTCGGCAGCAGATCGGTGCGGCCGTCGGTCAGCAGCTTGGCCATCTGCTCGCGCGCGATTTCCTGTTGCAGGATCACCTTGCCCGAACGGAAGTCGCAGGTTTTCGGATTGGCGACCGAGTTCTCGCAGATGAAGCTCATGCCGTGCTCGAACACGCGGCCTCCACACTTCGGGCAGGCGCCCACCGGCTCCTGCGCCGAGAAATCGGGCGCTTCGCCATCCTCGCCGCCCTGATCCTGGCCGAAATCGAACTCGAGCTTGTAGTTCTTCGTGTCTTCGTCGAACGACAGCTTGAGAATGGCCGAGAACGGCCGGCCCATCTTGCTGCGGAAGCCCGACAGCGGCCCGATCGTCTTCTTCTGGAGCAATTCCTCGACTTCGGGGATTTCGAACTGGCGGCTGCCCGGGATCTTCGAGATCGAGAATTCGCACTGCGTGCAGGCGAAGCGGCGATAGTTTTCCTTCACCTGGCCGCCGCAATTCGGGCACGGCGTTTCCAGCGTCGCGTAGTCGCCGGGGATCGTGTCCGAATCGTATTCCTTGGCGCGCTTGACGATGGTTTGCGTCATGCGGGCGATTTCCTGCATGAACGCATCGCGCGGCAGGTTGCCGCGTTCCATCTGCGAGAGCTTGTATTCCCACTCGCCGGTCAGTTCCGGTGCGGTCAGTTCCTTCACGCCGAGCCCGCGCAGCAGCGTGGTCAGCTGGAACGCCTTGGCGGTCGGGATCAGTTCGCGGCCTTCGCGCACGAGGTACTTTTCACCGAGCAGGCCTTCGATGATCGCCGCGCGCGTGGCCGGCGTGCCGAGGCCCTTGTTGGCCATCGCCTCGCGCAGCTCGTCGTCGCCGACCAGCTTGCCCGCGCCTTCCATGGCCGACAGCAGCGTGGCTTCCGAGTAGCGTGCGGGCGGCTTGGTCACGAGCGCGTGCGGCGCGATCTTGTCGGTCTTGACCTTCTCGTCCTTCTGCACCGGCACGAGGTTGGCGTCGGCGCCTTCGGCGTCGCGGCCATAGACCTGCAGCCAGCCCGGTTCGACCAGCACCTTGCCTTCGGTCTTGAAGTGATGGCCGGCCACTTCGGTGATGCGGGTGGTGATCTTGTACTCGGCCGCCGGGAAGAACACGGCGAGGAAGCGCTTGACCACCAGGTCGTAGAGCTTCTGCTCCGGCTCGGACAACGCCTTCGGCGCCAGCAGGGTCGGGATGATGGCGAAGTGATCGCTGATCTTCGAGTTGTCGAAGATCCGCTTGTTCGGCTTGACCCAGCCCTTGTCGAGCACCTGCTTGGCGTGCGGCAGGTAGTTGTTGCTTTCCTTCAGCATCTCGAGCGTCTGGCTCACGGTGTCGAGGTAATCCTCCGGCAGCGCGCGCGCGTCGGTACGCGGGTAGGTCAGCACCTTGTGCTTTTCATACAGCGCCTGCGCCAGGCCGAGCGTGTTCTTGGCCGAGAAGCCGAACCGGCTGTTGGCCTCGCGCTGCAGGCTGGTCAGGTCGTACAGCAGCGGCGAGAGCTGCGTGGACGGCTTCGATTCCTCGTTGACCGAACCGATCTGCCCACGGCAGGCAGCCACGATGGTGTCGGCGGCCGGCAGGCTCCAGAGGCGCGAATCGCGCTTCTCGGGATCGTGCTCGTCGCGCTTGAACTTCGGGTCGTACCAGCGGCCTTCGTAGAAGCCCCCGGCGCAGACGAATTCGGCGCGCACTTCCCAGTAATCGCGCGACACGAATTGACGGATCTTCTCCTCGCGCTCGACGACGATCGACAGCGTGGGCGTCTGCACCCGGCCGACGGTGGTCAGGAAGAAGCCGCCGCCCTTGCTGTTGAACGCGGTCATGGCCCGCGTGCCGTTGATGCCGACCAGCCAATCCGCTTCGGAACGGCAGCGCGCCGCATCGGCGAGCGGTTGCATGTCTTCGTCGGAGCGCAGCTTGACGAAGCCGTCTCGGATCGCCGCCGGCGTCATCGACTGGAGCCAGAGGCGCTGGACCGGCTGCTTGGCTTTCGCGTGCTGCGCGATCAGGCGGAAAATCAGCTCGCCCTCGCGCCCCGCGTCGCATGCGTTGATGAGACGGTCGATGTCCTTGCGCTTGATCAGCTTGGTCAGCACCTTCAACCGCGATTCGCTCTTGGCGATCGGATTCAGGTCGAAATGCGGCGGAATGACGGGCAGATGCGCGAAGCTCCACTTGCCTCGCTTGACCTCGTATTCCTCGGGCGCGGCGATTTCGAGCAGGTGGCCGACCGCGGACGACAGGACGAAGTCGTCGTTTTCGAAATATTCGTCATGCTTGGTAAAGCCGCCCAGGGCGCGCGCGATGTCGTTCGCGACAGAGGGCTTTTCCGCAATGATCAGTGCTTTGGACATGACTCGAGTGGGTTGGAGAGACCGGATGGGCCGAATGACGGCCCTTTTACGTCGGCTTTATAGCACACGGCGCAGGGTCGACACCCGGCTCGTGTCAAAAGCGGGTCATCATAAGTGGGGGCCGATACACCCGCAAGCCCGCCGAAATGCCAGGCGGGGCGGGCATCGACGGCCGATGTCGGCCGCCGGACGAAAATTTCGGGGTCAGACGGCAACGTCGAGCAGATTGCGCAATTTCGGCGCGTGGGCGACACCGGGGATCGCCGTCAGGTCGGTCAGCATCCGTTCCACGATACCGCCATGCGGCAACACCGTGCCGAAAAAGCGCACGGCGTTCGCATCCTCGATCAGCAGGGTCGGGAAGTTCTCGACGTCGAAATCGTCGAGGCGATCGGCGTGCGTCTCGATGTCGATCCAGACGAAACAGGC
This sequence comes from Burkholderia sp. 22PA0099, assembly GCF_047497165.1. Lineage (NCBI taxonomy): Bacteria > Pseudomonadati > Pseudomonadota > Betaproteobacteria > Burkholderiales > Burkholderiaceae > Burkholderia > Burkholderia sp. 22PA0099. The sequence continues at coordinate 295,229 of NZ_CP163165.1, forward strand.
TTCGGGATGGGCGGCGGCGAGCCGCTCGAACACCGCGTCGTAATCGCGGCAGGTGCCGCACCATTCGGCGCACAGGCAGGCGACGAGCAGCGCATCGGGGTTGCGGAGGCGCTCGGCGATCCGATCGGCGTCGGTGTCGAGATTCAGCGCGGGCATTGCGGTTCCTTGCTCGGTGACGATGGCGCGGACTGCGCCCTGTCGCCGGAATGTAGCACGGGGCGGGCAACCGGCGCGGCGGCTGCATCGGCGGCGGCTGGCGCGTCGAGGCGCTGGACACGGTCGCCGGGCAGGCTGGCCACGCGACCGGCCAGTTCGAGCTGCAACAGCAGGTGCGGCAGGCGGCTTGCGCTGACGCCGGAGCGCGCCGCAAGCAGATCGGCCGGTACGGGGCCGTGGCCGAGCGCCTCGAGTATGGCGAGCGCGGCGGCTGGCAGCGGTTCGGGCGGACGTGCGGCGGCCGAGCGGTTCGGCGGCCCCGACGCGTCGGGCTCGGGCGTCGCCCCGGCAGAGCGCCGTGCACGCCGAGGCGGTTTCAACTCGCGGGGCGGCGCCGCGGCGTCGCCTGCCGCCTCGATGCCAAACTCTTCGAGCACGTCGGCCGGCGTTTCGACGAGCTTCGCGCCGTCGCGGATCAGCGCATGGCAACCGCGCGCGAGCGGCGCGTGGATCGAGCCGGGGATCGCGAACACGTCGCGCCCCATTTCATTGGCCACGCGCGCCGTGATCAACGAGCCCGAGCGCGGCGCGGCTTCCACCACCAGCACGCCGTCGCACAGCGCGGCGATCAGCCGGTTGCGCTGCGGGAAGTTCGCGGCGCGCGCCGGCGTGCCGAGCGGCCATTCGGACAGCAGCGCGCCGTGTCCGACGATCTCGTGCGCCAATGCATGATGCGCGGCCGGATAGACGCGATCGAGCCCCGTGCCGACCACCGCGACGGTGCCGGCCGCGCCGCCGAGCGCGCCGCGATGCGCGGCGGCATCGATGCCGCGCGCCAGGCCCGACACGACGACCAGCCCGGCATCGGCCAGCGAGCGCGCGAAGTGGACCGCATCGATGCGCCCCTGCGCCGTGCCGAGCCGGCTGCCGACGATGGCCACGCCGCGCCGGTGCAAGTGCGCGGGATCGCCCTTTACATATAGCAGCGGCGGCGGATCGTAGAGCGTGGCGAGCCGGGGCGGATAGGCCGGATCGTGGCGCGTGATCACGTGGCCGCCCGAGCGGGACAGCCAGTCGAGCACGGCGTCGAGTGCGTCGTCGGGCTGGCGGCGCGGCGCCAGCACCGCCTGCGCGGCGGCCTCGCCGGCAATCGCCGCCAGCGCGGCATGATCGGCGCCGAACAGCGCATCGATCGAATCGAACGCGCGCAGCAACGCCTCGCCGGCGGCGGTCGTCAGGCCGGGCGCGGAGGCCAGATGCAGCCACACGCCAAGCGTTTGGCGGTTGGGCGGCGCGGGGTTCATGGCCGCCGCCCGAGCCACGGCCAGCGATGCGCAGGCCGCCATGTTAAAATTTTCGCCATCCGAAATAAACAGAGCGATCGCGCGCACCCGCCCGCGGCGTTGGGCTGCGCGAGGCATTCCGCGCGACTCGGAGCCTCATCTTCCGGGTATCGCGACGGGCCGGCCAGTCGGCCGAATGGCCGAGCCGCCCGCCCCAACCGCTTTTCGAAACGAACATCATGGCGCTTCTGAACATCCTGCATTACCCCGACAAACGGCTGCACAAGGTGGCCAAGCCGGTCGCGGAGGTCAACGACCGCATCCGCCGGCTCGTCGACGACATGGCCGAAACCATGTACGACGCACCGGGCATCGGCCTCGCGGCCACCCAGGTCGACGTGCACGAGCGCGTGATCGTGATGGACACCTCGGAAGACAAGAACGCACTGCAGGTCTTCATCAATCCCGAGATCGTCTGGTCGAGCGACGACAAGCAGGTCTACGAGGAAGGCTGCCTGTCGGTGCCGGGTGTCTACGACGAAGTGGAGCGGCCCGATCACGTGCGCGTGCGGGCGCTCGACCGCGACGGCAACGCGTTCGAGCTCGAATGCGAGGGCTTGCTGGCGGTCTGCATTCAGCACGAGATGGATCACCTGCTGGGCCGCGTGTTCGTGCAGTATCTGTCGCCGCTCAAGCAGAACCGCATCAAGTCGAAGATGAAGAAACTCGAACGCGAGATGTGACGCGCGTGACCGACCGATCCCCCATGACTCATTCGTTGCGCGTCGTCTTCGCCGGCACGCCGGAATTCGCTGCTTCGGCGCTGGCCGCGATCCACGAGGCCGGCTTCCCGGTGCCGCTGGTGCTGACCCAACCCGACCGCCCGGCCGGCCGCGGCATGAAGCTGCAAGCCAGTGCGGTCAAGCGCTATGCGCTCGATCACGGCCTGCCCGTCGCGCAGCCGCCGTCGCTGCGCCGCAACGGCAAGTTCCCGGCCGAGGCTGCCACCGCCGTCGACACGCTGAACGCCACGCCGCACGACGTGATGGTGGTCGCCGCCTACGGCCTGCTGCTGCCGCAGGAGGTGCTCGATATACCGCGCCACGGCTGCATCAACATCCACGCATCGTTGCTGCCGCGCTGGCGCGGCGCCGCGCCCATTCATCGCGCGATCGAAGCGGGCGACGCCGAAACCGGCGTCACGCTGATGCAGATGGATGCCGGGCTCGATACCGGCGCGATGCTGTCCGAAGCGCGCACGGCGATCGCCGCCGGCGACACCACGGCCTCCCTGCACGACACGCTCGCGGCGCTCGGCGCGAAGCTGATCGTTGAAGCGCTCGTGCAGCTCGAACGCGACGGCGCGCTCGCGTCGACGCCGCAGCCGGCCGACGGCATCACGTATGCCGAGAAGATCGGCAAGCACGAGGCCGCGCTCGACTGGCGTGAGCCGGCCGGCACGCTGGCGCGGCGGATTCGCGCGTTCGACCCGTTTCCGGGCGGCGCGGGCACGCTCGACGGCACCGTGCTCAAGCTGTGGGCGGCCGAGGCCGTCGAAGCACATGGCGCGGCCGAGCCGGGCACGATCGTCGAAGCGGGCGCCGACGGCGTCGTGATCGCCTGCGGCAGCGGCGCGTTGCGCGTCACGCAGTGGCAGAAGCCGGGCGGCAAGCGCCTGCCCGCACGCGAGTTCCTGGCCGGCGCGCCGCTTACGGCCGGACAGCGTTTCGCGCTGCCCGAGGCGGGTTGAGCCGCCGCATCGAGCGCGCGGGCGGCGGCAGCGTGGCGTCTCAGGATTGAGACAGCACGCGTATCACGCCGTTTTTCCCGTTTCGGTACGGTTTCGCACCGTTTTTTCGATGTTTTTCGTGGTTTGCCGATCGATCGGAAGCGATCGCCGTTCAGGCGATGCGGCGTTTCAAACCTGCGCTGCCGTTCCTGCGACGCGCGTAGAATGATTCACCCACGTTCGCTGTCTCGATTCTCCCCATGCTCGGCATCACTCATTTCGGCGTGTTCCTGCTCGCCGCGTTCCTGTTGAACATCACGCCCGGCCCCGATACGGCCTATATCGTCGGGCGCAGCGTCGCGCAGGGCCGTGGCGCGGGCATCGTCTCGGCGCTCGGGATCGGTACGGGCTGCCTGGTCCACACGCTGGCCTGCGCGTTCGGGCTGACCGCGTTGATCGCCGCTTCGCCGATGGCGTTTACGGCGGTCAAGTACGCGGGCGCGGCCTATCTGATCTATCTCGGCGTCAAGCTGCTGCTGGCCCGGCCGGAAGCACCCACGGCGCAGTCCGCAGCCGAAGCGCCCGCCGCCGCGCCGGCTCGCTCGTTGCGCCAGCTTTACGTGCAGGGCGTCGCCACCAACGTGCTCAATCCGAAGGTGGTGCTGTTCTTCATCTCGTTCTTCCCGCAATTCGTTGCCGCCGACAGCGCGCACAAGACGCTCGCGTTTCTCGCGCTCGGCGGCGTGTTCTCGTTGCAGGGCCTGATCTGGAGCGTGGTCGTGGCGTGGGTGGCCGGCAGCGTCACGCGCCGGCTGGCCGGCAATTCGGCCGTGAAGGTGTGGCTCGATCGCGTGGTGGGCAGCGCGTTCGTCGGCCTCGGCCTGCGGCTCGCGGTGGCGACCCAGCGCTGATGCATCACGGCGCGTGCTGATGCGCGCCGTCGTTGCGGGGATTGAATTTTTCCGGCGCGTCCCTATCTAACGAATCGCTTACAATCGTCCGGCGGCACATTTTGAGATGCCGTGGGACAGGATTTCGGTCAAGGAGTCGACTATGTTCAATTGGGTCAAGACGGCAATGCTGATGGCCGCGATCACGGCCCTGTTCATCGCGATCGGCGGCGCGATCGGCGGGTCGCGCGGGATGGTGATCGCGTTGCTGTTCGCGTTGGGCATGAATTTCTTTTCGTACTGGTTCTCGGACAAGATGGTCCTGCGCATGTACAACGCGCAGGAAGTGGACGAAACCAGCGCGCCGCAGTTCTACCGCATGGTGCGCGAACTGGCCACGCGCGCGAACCTGCCGATGCCGCGCGTCTACCTGATCGACGAAGCCGCGCCGAACGCGTTCGCCACCGGCCGCAATCCCGAACATGCGGCCGTGGCGGCCACCACCGGCATCCTGCGGGTGCTGTCCGAGCGCGAAATGCGCGGCGTGATGGCGCACGAGCTGGCGCACGTCAAGCATCGCGACATCCTGATCTCGACGATCTCGGCCACCATGGCCGGCGCGATCTCGGCGATCGCGAACTTCGCGATGTTCTTCGGCGGCCGCGACGAAAACGGCCGTTCGACCAACCCGATCGCCGGCATTGCGGTGGCGCTGCTAGCGCCGATCGCCGGTGCGCTGATCCAGATGGCGATTTCGCGCGCGCGCGAATTCGAGGCCGATCGTGGCGGCGCGCAAATTTCGGGCGATCCGCAGGCGCTGGCCACGGCGCTCGACAAGATCCACCGCTACGCCTCGGGCATTCCGTTCCAGACGGCGGAGGCGCACCCGGCCACGGCGCAGATGATGATCATGAACCCGCTGGCCGGCGGTTCGATCGCCAACCTGTTCAGCACCCACCCGGCCACCGAGGAGCGCGTCGCGCGCCTGATGGAAATGGCGCGCACCGGGCGCTTCGACTGAAGTCGAATTCGGCCTGAACCACGGGGCGGCCCGCCATCGCGCGGCCGCCCCGTTTTGCGTTCAGTGGCCGAGCGAGAACGTGCCTTCGGCGTCGGGATGATCCTGCGCGTAGGCCTTCGCTTCGTCGGAGACGGCGAGGAAGTACGTCAGCACCGCCGACAGCACGTACATGCCGGAGAAGATCCAGATCACGCCCTCGACGAAACAGCGTCACCACCAGCGGCCCCAGCCACACGCTGATGCCCGCGCCCAAACCCAGGATCGACAGCGCTGCCCCCTTCTCCTTCGGGCACAGTTGCGGCACGAGCCCCGACAGCGGCACGAAGCACGCGAGCGTCGCGCCGTACAGCACGCCGAACAGCGAGATCATCGCGAAATCGCCCTTGAACAGCAGCGGCATGTAGACCATCAGCGGCACGGTGATCGCCGAGCCCACGCCGCCCGCAAAGCCGATCCAAAAATACGGCGCATCGCGCGCGACGCGCTCAATCGTAGAAAACCGGCGCGTACGCGTTGATCGCGCGAATCTCGCCGGCCGGCTTCGGCAGCGCATCGATATCGATGCTGCCGGGATGTCGCGGCACCAGCGGCACCACCACCGGCTCGCGCGGCGCGAGATGAAACCCGTCGCGCACGGCGCGATAGTGACGGTCCGCCACCTGCACGAAGCGCGCGAAACGTTGCGCTTCGATGCGCAACTGCCAACCGTCGGCGGACCGTTCCAGCGCCACCGTCAGCCCGAGATCGTGACGCTCGCGGGCCGAGCGGTCGGGCAGATGAAACGCCTCGGCGAGCAGCGCGCCGGTGTCGCGCGCGCGCAGGCTGGCGAGGGTCACGTCGTGCGCGCGCGGGCCGAACCGGTAGGCGTGCGTGAAATCGAAGAACTGCCCGAGGCACTGCGCGGCCGACACGCGCTGCGTGCTGCGCGCGGGCAGGTCGATCTCGCATTGCGCCGACGCTACCGTCACCGCGCCGTCGCGCAGGCACACCAGATCGAGACGCGCGGCGATCGGTTCGGCGCGCTCGTTGATCAGATGCAGATCGAGCCCGTTCAGGCCTTCGTCGGTGATCGCGAGCTGCACCGGCTGCCACGCCTGCGCAAGCCCGTGGTAGGCGCTTTTCGGTGCGCCGTGCGCATCGATCACGCCCCATCCCGCGCCGACACGCAGGTCCTGCCATTGCCACACGATGCCGCCGCCGCACGCCGAACCGGCGCGCCGCCACTCGGCGAACACCTCGCGCATGACGTCGGCCACCACCGCGCGCGACAGATCCAGATAGCGCGGTGAATCCTCGTAGCGCAGGCGCGCGGGATCGACGTCGTAGAGCGTGCGCAGATAGTGGTCGCGCACGTCGTCGAAATCCCAGCCCGCGCCGGGGTCGCGCGGCACGGCGCGTTTCCAGCGCGGGTCGTGCGCCTGATGCGTGCCGAGCGCGTCGAGCGCCACGTCGTCGGGCACGTTCGCGAATGCAAGGCATTCGCCGGCGAAGCGCACATTGGCGCGTCGCGCGTCGTCGAGCGGGCGCAGATAGGCGCCCACGCCGTAGTAATGCGTGATGCCTTCGTCGGTCGAGAACGGCCATGCGCCGCCCGACGGCGAGTTCGTCACGTAGACGGTATCGCCGCGTTCGCGCGCGGCGATACCGGCCAGTTGCGACGTGAACAGCGCCTGCATGCGCAGGGCTTCGGGCAGGCCGAACATCGCCGCCTGCTGATCGACCTCGCTGCCGCCGCACAGCACGGCCAGCGACGCGAAGCGGCGCGTGCGAGCGAGGAACTGCGTGGCCTCGCGCTCGACCGAGGCGACGAACGCGGCATCGGCCGGATAGTCGAAATTGGCGAACGCGAAGTCATGCCAGATCAGCACGCCGGTGCGGTCCGCGATCTCGAAGAACGCGTCGGACTCGTACAGCATGGTGCCGCCTACGCGCAGCAGATTGAGGCCGGCGTCGCGCGCCAGCGCGAAGCTGCGCGCGAGCGTGTGCGGCTTGCCCGTCAGCGTGACGAGATCGGCGCTGGTCCAGCATGCGCCGCGACAGAACACCGGCACGCCGTTCACGCGCAGCGTGAAGCCCCGGCCGTCGGCGCCGCGATCGACGTCGATGCTGCGAAAGCCGACCTCGCCAAGTGCATGCGTGTGTGGCGCTGCGTCGCCGCGTGTGCTCAGTTCTAGCGTCAGCGCGTGCAGCGCGGGCGTGCCGTGGGTATGCGGCCACCATTTCTCGACGCGTGCGATGCGCAGTTCGCCGTGCGCGTGGCTGGCGTCGTCCCAGCTCAGATCGGTGAGGCGATCGCCGCAGCGCAGGCGGGCGCGCAAGGTGTGCTTCGCCCGCGTATCGAGAAAGCGGATCGCGACCGACACGATGCCGTCGTCGCCGTCGAGGCGCGTCGTGCAATCGACGTGCTCGATCGCGTCCGGTGTGGTGGCCAGCAGCTCCACCGCGCGCCACGGCCCTGCCGCCTGCACGGTCGGGCACCAGCCCGGCATGTGGCCGAGCAGCGTGGTGCGCACTGCGCGCAGGCTCGACGGCGACGCGAGGCGCGGCCGCCAGCGCGCGCGTCCGCGCTTCGCGGCCAGCGCGCCCGCCAGCGAACGGAAGCACAGCGTCAGCACGCTCGCCGCATGCAGGCTTACGTCGAGATCGTGCGCGACGAACATCGAATCGCTGTCGAGTTGCTTCGTATCGTCGAGCCAGACCTCGGCGATCGTCGCGAGGCCGTGCAGGCGCAGCCGTCGCGTGCCGTCGCCGGGCAGCGCGACGCGGAACCAGTGATCGTCGTAGGCGAAGGCCGGGGCGTGCTCGATGTCGAGCCGCCCGGCCGCCCGCCACGCGCCGGCCACCGTGCCGGGCACGGCGGCGGCGAGCCAGTCGCCGTCGGCGGGCAGCATCGACGGCGCGGCGAACGCGCCGGCCGGCGTCGACAGGCAACGCCAGCCGGTATCGATCCGCACGGGCCAGGGCGAGGCGCTGTCGGTATCGGCATTGGCATCACCCCCGACATCGCCCTTGCCCTCGGCGTCGACATCACCATCGCCATCGGCCGCGACATCGACATCGGCATCGGCATCGACATCGACATCGACATCGACATCGACATCGACATCGACATCGACATCGACATCGACATCGACATCGACATCGGCATCGACATCGGCATCGACGTCGACGTCATCCTCGGCACCGGCACCGGCACCGGCCGCGACATCACCCCCGCCCTCACCACCTCGCGAAAGCGACATCGACGCCTCGATCGTTTCGATATCGGTCAGCCTGATCCGCACGGCGTCTCCTGGCAGGCGCGCCGTCACTGCACGAGGGCGGCGAGCGGCGGCAGCGTGTTGTCGTAGGCGTGTTCGAGGTGGTCGAAACAGTCCTCGCAGAGATCGCGCCGCTTGCGGGCGATGGCGCGCATCAGGCGGAACTGCATGACCATCGCCTCGGACGCGATGGCCTGCGCCGCAGCCGGAATCGAGCCGGGAATATCGAAGCCCTGGTCGGACAGCCAGGTCAGGTACTTCGACAGGAACTCGAAGTTCGCGCCGAGCTGCCGCATCAGGTTGAACGTGTACGGATGGAAATACGTCTCGCCGCGTTCGAGCAGCGTGTCGAGATGCGCCGGGAACGCCGCGCGCCAGCGCGCGATCGGGTTGACGGCCGGTCGCCGTTCCAGGTGCATGGCCAGCAGCGCCGCCGATTCCTCGGCAAGCTGGCCGCCCGCGAGCGGGCTGCGCGTCTGCTTGGCGAACTCGACGTACGGGAACAGCAGATCGTCCCGGCCGGCGAATTGCGGCAGCTTGCGGAACACGCCGTCGTAATCGTCGCCTTCCACGAGGTGATAGCCGGTGTTGTGGAAATAGCCGCAGCGCCGCGTGGCCGGATCGATGAAATCCACGCCGATGGTGGTTTTCGGATGGGTGCGCCGGTACGAGGTGGCGCGCGTGTCGGGCAGGTAGAAGCCGTCCACCTCGGCGAGCACGGTGTTGCCGCGCTGCGTCTGCGCGAGCACGTGGGCCTCGATCGAATCGTAGATCGCCAGCTCCTGCACCTGGGTGCCGTACAGGCGCTCGATGTCCTCCAGCGGAAACTTGAAGAACGTGAACTGGTCGCCCTCGAAATCCTGCGTGACGGTGAACGCGAGCGCCGCGCGCGGGTCGAGCCCGAAGCCGTGCAGCAACTCGATCCACAAGTCGACGTAGCAATTGGTTTCCTGCCAGACGCGCTCGCCCTGATGCAGCGCGTGCGAGGCGTGCCGGCGCAGCGGCATGGCCGCGCCGGCCGGCGGCTCGGCGATCGCGGGTGACGCGAGGGGCGCGTGGACGACCGGATTCATGCGCTTTCTCCGGCCAGACGCGCGCCCGGCGTGCCCGCCAGGCCATCGATGCCGAGCGTCACGCAGGCGGCCGTATCGCCCCACAGCAGCGCGCGCACTTCTTCCGGCCAGGCCTGCACGTCGAGCCCGTGATGACGGAACAGCGCCAGCGTGATGCGCTCCATGCCGAAGCCCACGCAGGCGGTGTGTGCGACCGAGCCGTCGGCGCAGGCGATGCGCCAGATCTGGCCGAAGTGCTCCATGTGATAGTTGAACGACAGGCAGGCGGTCTTCTTCTCGTCGCTCGACACCGGGATCAGCAGTTCGAACTTGAGCGCCTGGGCGCGCTGGCTGTCGGCGACGATCTTGCCGCCGCGGCCGAAGAACGGATCGTTGGCGAGATCCACCTCGAGCGGCAGGTTCAGCAGCTTGACGAGCAGCGAGCCGCGCTCGATCCAGCGCTGACGGAATTCGAGCACCTGATCGCCGCTGCCGATCCGCACGTATTCGCGCTGACGGAACATCTGCATGCGCGCCGGATCGAGCGACGGCTCGTGGCGGAAGCAGTACGACATCACGTCGACGGTGCGGCCGTCGGCGGGCAGCGGGCCGCGCTTGGCGATCACCGGGTAGATCGGGTAGCAGGCGGCCGGCGTCAGCACGATGCGGGTGGGCTGCTGCTGATCCATCCAGGCCGTGTCGCGATCTTCCGGGCCGGCTTCCATGGCCTTGTCGAGCGCCGTCAGCAGGCGGCGCTGGCCCATCTCGTTGCCGCAGAACGCATGCACCGTGCCGGCCAGATCGGGGAAGTTCTTCAGGTATTCGCTGTCCTCGAAATCGGTGCGGCGCATCGCGGGCGGAAAGCGCAGCAGTTCGGCCTGCTGATCCGCGCCGAGGTGCGTGATCGCCACGCTCAGGCGCTCGATCACGTCCTCGAACACCTGGCTGCGGCCGTACAGGCCGTCCTCGCCGGTCTCGATCAGGAGGCCCGAGGCCAGCAGCGCGTCGCGCAGGCCGGTGGCCTCGATTCGCGGGCCGGCGGCGAGTGCGGCGTCGTCGATGGTCATGGTGTTCATCGTGTTACCCCTTCGCGTGGGTGGTCGGGCGCTGCGCGAGCAGGAGGCTCGCGGTGTTCTGCGCGATGCGGTCGTTGTTGATCATCAGCGGCGCGGAGTGCAGGTCGCGCAGGTGGCGCCCGACGCTGAACGGCGTGCCGTTCTTGTAGCCCGCCATGCCGCAGATCATCAGCACCTGCTGCACGACCTGCAGGGCCGTTTGCGAGATGGCGGTCTTCAGCGTGTTCATGTCGGCGGCGAAGCCGAGCATCGCGGAGAGCGGCGCGTCGTCGTCGGCCGGGCCGCGCGCGGCCCGGTGCTCCGCGTGCTCGGCCTGGAACGCGGCTGCGAGGCGCGCCTGCATCATCTGCAACAGGCCCACCGCTTCGGCCAGGCGCAGGCCGGCGGGCGGCACCGAGCCGGGCTTGGCGCGCGCCTGGGCGCGGAAGAACGCCTTGGCGCGGTTCACGGCGTCGCCGGCGATGCCGGTCCATACGGCGGCCCACAGCGTGTGCGAGACGGGCAGCATGGTGCGGTCGGCGATCTCGGCGAACGGCGTGGCGAGGATCTGGTCGACGTGGCCGGTGGCGACCAGCGCGAAGCCTTCGCTGCAGGTGCCGCGCATGCCCATCGAATCCCAGCCGTTGCGCTTGTCGAGCCGCGTCTCGTCGCGCAGCGCGACGATCAGCACCTGGTCGGCGGCCGGCGCGTCGGCGGTGCGCCGCGCGGTGACCAGGATCGCGTCGGCGTGCGCGCCGTAGGAGATGGTCGGGCAGGCCTTGTCGATGCGAAAGCGCGTGCCGTCGAGTTCGACCGAGCAGGCGCTGGTGCGCATGCTGCCGCCGATGTTTTCTTCCGAGGTGGCCGACGCGAGCAGCCACTGGTGTTCGACCAGCTTGCCGAGCAGCGTGCGCTGCCAGGCGTTGCCGCTGGCGTGGCGCTCGATGCAGGCCACCTGGATCTGGTGCATCGCGTAGACCATCGCGGTCGATGCGCAGCCGTGCGCGAGCGTTTCGCAGATCTCGCCGACCTCGGCCAGCGACAAGCCCGCGCCGCCATACGCGGCCGGCACCAGCGCGGACAGCAATCGCTCGCGGCGCAGCGCCTCGAACGCCTCGAACGGGAAGCGCGCCTCGCGGTCGATGGCGTCGGCGAACTGGGCGGCGAGATCGGCGCAGCGTTGGGCGGCGGCGCGCCAGTCCGGCTCGGGCGACGCCAGCGATGTGCTCGATGCGGACAACGGAGAGAGCGATGCAACGGCGGGCGGTGCGGATGGCAGGATCTGCTCCACCCGTTCCGCTGCATCCGGCAGATCGCTGGCCGTGGCCGCCGCCAGCGCGGCCGAGCCGGCCGGGTCCGCCGCTGCCGGCTGATGGATCAGCGGCGAGTTCATGCGGCGGCCTTCTGCAGTTCGGCCACGGCGGCGGCCAGCGAGTCGATGCTCGAGAACAGGCGGCGCGTGAGCATGCGGTCCGGCACCTCGATGCCGAACTCGTCCTCGATGGCGAGCATCAGGTGGACGGTGGCGAGCGAGGAGAGGCCGGCGGCGTAGAGATCGGTGTCGTCGGCGAGCGTATCGACCGGCACGCTCAGGCGGGCGGATTCGGAAAGGATGCGGCGCAATGCGGTTTTCATGGAACGAGGTCCCCGATTGAGGTGGTGCTGCTGGTGCGTTCGGGGGTTCGAACCGTGTCGTGCCGCAATCCACCAACCCCGTGGCATGCGCTGGCTCCAATCCCCGCTGGTCATGACCGCGTCCGGCGGCCTGGCGCTCGCGTCGTGCGCGGTGCGTCCGGCTGGGTGGCCGTCATGCGGTGCGCGTCGGGGCCGGTCCGTTTTTCGACCGCCGTGCCCTTCGATGCTCCGTGGTTTCTATTAGACGAATCGCAGCGAGTTCGCGTCCGTGCGATTCCGCACCGAACCACAGGGGCGGCCGGGGCGGCTCGGGTATGAGGAATCGGGGTTGTCGGGTGGTGGCCCGGTGCCCGGCACGGCAACGCGTGCGGGTTCGGCATACGAGCCCGGCATACGAGCCCGGCATACGTGCCCGGCACGCGAGGCCGGCATATGAGCGCGGCACGCGAGGCCGGCATGCGAGCCTGGCATATGAGCCCGGCACATGAGCCCGGCACGCGACGCAGGCATACGAGGCCGCCGGCCCGGCCCGCCGGTTTGGCGCATTGCCCCGGCCCGCGCGGGAATCCGCCGCGGCGGCGCGCTACAATCCCCCGTTTGACGCCATTCGTCCGCCGCGCAGCCCGCTCGGCGCCGGTGCGCACGACCCGTACCCGATGACCCAGCCTCGCACCCCCCGCCCGTCCCGTCCGCGTCACGCCAATCCGGGCAAGCCCGCCCGGCCGGCACCGGCGCGCACGCCGCACGCGCCGGCCTCGCACCTGTCCGCGCTGCACCTGCCGCCCGATTCGCTCGGCTTCGCGCTCGACGGCGCCGCGCAGGCGCTGGTCGCCGTGTCGCACGGCAGTGCGTTGCCCGCCGCGCTGGCCGCGGTGCAGGCGGCCCAGCCGGCGGCGGCGCGCGGCCTGTCGCGCGGCGCGATTCAGGACATCGCCTACCGCACGATGCGCCGGCGCGGCACCACCGACTGGCTGATCGGCACGCTGGTCAGCAAGGCGCCGCCCGAGCATGTGCAGGCCTTGCTGGCCTGCGCGCTGGCGCTGCTGGTCGACGAAGGGGCCGATGCGGCTTACGCGCCGTTTACCGTGGTCGATCAGGCGGTGACGGCGCTTGGCGCACGCCGCGAATTCGGGTTCGCGAAGGGCCTGGTCAATGCGGTGCTGCGTCGCTTCCTGCGCGAACGCGCGACGCTCGCCACGCAATGGCAGGCGGTACGCGAGGCGCGCTGGAACTATCGCGACTGGTGGATCGACGCGGTCGAACGCGCCTGGCCGAACGACTGGCAGGCGATCCTCGCGGCCGGCGACGCGCCCGGCCCGCTGACGCTGCGCGTCAATGCGCGGCAGACCAGCGTCGAGGCCTATCTGGCCACGCTGAACCAACACGGCATCGCGGCGCAGGCGGTCGGCCGGCATGCGGTGCGGCTCGCCGCGGCGTTGCCGGTAGACCGGATTCCGGGCTTCGCGGAAGGCGTCGTGTCGGTGCAGGATGCCGGGGCGCAGCTCGCGGCCGAATCGCTCGGCGTGCGCGACGGCATGCGCGTGCTCGACGCCTGCGCGGCGCCGGGCGGCAAGACCGGCCATCTGCTGGAGCTGGCCGAGGTGGACGTGGTGGCGCTCGAAAGCGATGCGTCGCGTGCCACCCGCATCGGCGACAACCTCGCGCGCCTGAAGCTCACGGCCGAGGTGCGGGTGGGCGATGCGGGCGACCCGGCCGCGTGGCACGACGGGCAGGCGTTCGACCGGATCCTGGCCGACGTGCCGTGCTCGGCCTCGGGCATCGTGCGCCGTCATCCCGATATCCGCTGGCTGCGCCGCGAGACCGACGTGGCCGCGCTGGTGGCCGAGCAGCGCCGCATCGTGCTGGCATTGTGGCCGTTGCTGAAACCGGGCGGCGAATTGTTGTACGTGACGTGCTCGATCTTCCCCGAGGAAGGCGAACAGCAGGCGCGCTGGTTTGAAGCGGCGGTTCAAGATGCGGTACGATTGGACGCGCCCGGGCAACTGCTGCCTCGGGCCGCCGCGGGCCGGTTGCAGGACGATGCCGGTCACGACGCCGACGCGCGGCCGGCCGATCACGACGGATTCTTCTACGCGCGCTTTCAGAAACGGTGACGATCTCTCGCCTCCTTCCACTTCGGTTCGCGGCCGCGCTGCTGGTCGCGATCACGCTGTGCCTCGCGGCCGCCGCGCCCGCCGCCCATGCCGATCCGGTCAACGTCCAGCGCGCGTCGCTGCAATCGGACGGCAACGGCTGGGCGCTCGACGTGCGCTTCGAGTTCGAGCTGAACGCCAATCTCGAAGATGCCGTCAACAAGGGCATTCCGCTCTACTTCACGACCGATTTCGAACTGAGCCGCGCGCGCTGGTACTGGTTCGACGAACAGCCGGTGTCGGTCACGCAAACCATCCGCCTGTCGTTCCAGCCGCTCACGCGCGAATATCGCGTCTCGACGGGCGGCCTGCAGCTCGGCTTCCCGACGCTCAAGGATGCGCTGGCGGTGGTGCAGCACGTGAGCTCCTGGCACGTGATCGACCGCACGCAGGTGCAGGCCGGTGAAACGTACACGGCCTCGGTGCGCATGCAGCTCGACACGGCGCTGATGCCGAAGCCGTTCCAGGTGGACGCGGTGAACAACCGCGACTGGACGCTCGTGTCCGACTGGAAGCGCTTCACGTTCACGGTGACCGATCGTGCGAAATAGCCTGAGCCGCTTCTTCGGCAAGAGCCTGCTGATTCGCGTGCTCGTCTCGACCGTCGCGGTCACGGCGCTGCTGCTGCTGGTGCTGCTCGCCGCCGCGAGCGCCAACACCGAATTCTTCGACCGCTATTACTCGTGGCTCTACACCGCGAACATCCTCGTCGCGATCGTGTTCCTGCTGGTGGTGCTCGGGCTCGGCGGGATGATCGTGGTGCGCCTGCGCAAGGGCAAGTTCGGCACGCGGCTGCTCGCCAAGCTGGCGATCTTCTTCGCGCTGGTGGGCGTGGTGCCGGGCGGCATCATCTACATCGTGTCGTATCAGTTCGTCTCGCGCAGCATCGAGTCGTGGTTCGACGTCAATGTGGAGACGGCGCTGACGGCCGGCCTGAACCTCGGCCGCGGCATGCTCGACGCCTCGCTGTCGGATCTGCAGAACAAGGCGCGGCTGATGTCCGAGCAACTGTCGAGCGCCGATGCCAACACCAACGGCACCACGCTGACGCTGCTGCGCCTGCGCGACCAGTTCGGCGTGCAGGACGCCACCATCGTCGAGCCGGGCCACAACGGCACGGGCGCGACGCCCGATCTGCACATCGTCGCGCAGGCCTCGGGCAATTTCGCCGCGCTGATCCCCGACGACATGCCCACGCCGCTGATGCTGGACCAGGCGCGCGAGCACAGCGGCTACGCGGCGATCGAAGGCGAGGTGGACGGCGATCCGCGCGCGCGCGGCGCGAAGGGCGCGCTGCGCCTGCGCGTGGTGCAGCGCATTCCCGATTCGTCGACGGCGCTGCTGCGGCCGGTCGAGCGCTATCTGCAACTGACGCAGCCCGTCTCGCCCACGCTTGCGCGCAACGCCGACGCCGTGCAGCGCGCCTACCGCGAGTACCAGGAAAAATCGCTGGGCCGCAGCGGCCTGCGCAAGATGTATATCGGCACGCTGACGCTCGCGCTGTTCCTGGCCACCTTCATCGCGATGATGATCGCGCTCGCGCTCGGCAACCAGCTCGCGCGGCCGCTGTTCCTGCTGGCGCAGGGCACCAAGGAAGTGGCCGAAGGCGACTACACGCCCAAGCGCGAGCTGAAGACGCGCGACGAGCTCGGCTTCCTCACGCAGTCGTTCAACGCGATGACGCGCCAGTTGTCCGAGGCGCGGCTCGCGGTGGAGCGCAACCGCGTCGCGCTCGAATATTCGAAGTCCTACCTCGAAGGCATCCTGGCCAACCTGACGGCCGGCGTGTTCGTGCTCGACCGCCAGTTTCGCCTGACGATCGCCAATCGCGGCGCCGAGCGGATTTTCCGCCAGCCGTTCCAGTCGCAGATCGGCACCGTGCTCGATCAACTGGCGGTGGTCGCCGAGTTCGGCGCGATGGTGCGCAAGGCGTTCGCGGATCGCGAGGCCACCGGCCGTGGTGGCGAGGATCGCGGGCACTGGCAGCAGCAGTTCGCCGTGACGGTGCCGGGCGAGCCCGAGCCGCTCACGCTGCTGGTACGCGGCACGCGTCTTGCGTCGGCCGTGGCGGGCGAGGCCGACGATCCCCAGACATCCGGCTACGTGGTGGTGTTCGACGATATTTCCGACGTGATCTCCGCGCAGCGCTCGGTGGCCTGGGGCGAGGTGGCACGACGGCTCGCGCACGAGATCAAGAACCCGCTCACGCCGATCCAGCTTTCGGCCGAGCGCCTGCAGATGAAACTCGCCGACAAGCTCGCGCCGGCCGATGCCGACATGCTCAAGCGCGGCGCGACCACCATCGTCAACCAGGTGGCCGCAATGAAGCGCATGGTGGACGATTTCCGCGATTACGCGCGCACGCCGCCGGCCGTGCTCGGCAATCTGCAGCTCAACGATCTGGTCAGCGAAGTGCTGACGCTGTACGGCGTGGGCGAAGGCAAGAACGTGATCGTGGTCGAGCAGGGGCCGCTGCCGGTGATCCGCGGCGACGCCACGCAACTGCGTCAGGTGATCCACAATTTGCTGCAGAACGCGCAGGATTCGGTCGCCGATGTCGCGCAGCCTCGTGTGTGGCTCGAAACGAGGGCAGTAGAATATGGCGACCCCGATGCGAGCGGCATGCGGCGTATCGCGGTGCGGCTGGGTGTATCCGACAACGGCCCGGGTTTTTCGGCGCGCATCCTGACACGCGCGTTCGAGCCTTACGTCACGACGAAGGCGAAGGGCACGGGCCTCGGGCTCGCAACAGTGAAGAAGATCGTGGATGAACACGGTGCGCGGATCGATCTGCGCAACCGCATGCAGGGTGAAGTGGTCGAGGGCGCGCAGGTTTCCATCCTGTTCCTGCAGCTCGCCGACGACACCACGGGCTCCGAGGGCGGAGCGAACAGCGGAACGGCACCCGCCAAGACAAAAGCAACAGTGCAGACAAGGGCAGCGTAAATGGCAACCATCCTGGTGGTAGATGATGAAATGGGCATCCGGGAATTGCTCTCGGAAATCCTCGCGGACGAAGGACACGTCGTCGAGTTGGCGGAGAACGCGCAGGCCGCGCGTGACTATCGTCAGCGGCTCGCGCCCGATCTCGTCCTGCTCGACATCTGGATGCCCGATACGGACGGCGTCACGTTGTTGAAGGAATGGGCGAGCCACGGGCAACTGACGATGCCCGTGATCATGATGTCCGGGCACGCGACGATCGATACCGCGGTCGAGGCGACCAAGATCGGCGCACTCGATTTCCTCGAGAAGCCGATCGCATTGCAGAAGCTGCTGAAATCGGTCGAGCACGGCTTGGCGCGCGGTGCGGCGCCGGTGCAGCCAAGCCCGGCGGCGAAGCCGGCAGCCGGCCCGGCGGCGGTGGCCTCGGCCGCCGCGCTGCCGACGCTCGGCGAGGAAGTGCAGGTGGCGCTCGGTGCGTCGGGGCAGGCTGCCGCGATCCCGTTCGACATTCCGTTGCGCGAGGCGCGCGATGCGTTCGAGCGGGCCTACTTCGAGTACCACCTGGCACGCGAGAACGGCAGCATGACGCGCGTCGCGGAAAAGACGGGCCTCGAACGCACGCACTTGTATCGCAAGCTCAAGCAGCTCGGCGTCGAACTCGGCAAGAAGCCTCCGGAAGGCGGCCTCTGAATTTTTTGCGAAAAGGGCTTGATCTGCAGTTACGGTCTGGCTATACTCTCTCTTCTTCGTTGGCCCGGTAGCTCAGTTGGTAGAGCAGCGGATTGAAAATCCGCGTGTCGTTGGTTCGATTCCGACCCAGGCCACCAAATTCGAAAAGGTCCAAAAGCTTCACGGCTTTTGGACCTTTTCCCTTTGGAAGCCCCGGGGTTGCCCCCGCCTCTTCCAAACGTGCGCCGCATCGGTCATGCCGCGCCCGCTATGCCCGGCATGCGCCGCCACGCGGGGCGCGCGCCGGGCGAAACGGCGGGCTGCATGATAAAATCCCTGCCGACTCAAAGACTTGAAGGACTTGAGACGCTGGTTTTCCGCGCCGCAAGTCCTTTTTTGTTTGTCGCTCGCACCGCCCGATCCCGCGCGCGGCGCCGCGGCGGCTCCTCTCTACTCGGAGTACACGGTGATTCGGACAGACGCCAAGGGCGGCGCGCTCGTACTGTTTTCCGGCGGCCAGGATTCGGCAACCTGCGTGGCCTGGGCGCTCGAACGTTATCCAACCGTCGAGACCCTCGGTTTCGATTACGGCCAGCGCCACCGCGTCGAGCTGGAATGCCGCGAAGGCGTGCGCGAAGCGCTGCGCACGCGCTTCCCGCAATGGGCGAACCGGCTCGGCGAGGATCACATGATCGACCTGTCGGTGCTCGGCGCGATCAGCGATACCGCGATGACGCGCAGCATCGAGATCGAAACGGCCGAGAACGGCTTGCCGAACACCTTCGTGCCGGGCCGCAACCTGATGTTCATGACGATCGCGGCCGCCGTCGCCTATCGTCGCGGGCTCAAGGTGCTGGTCGGCGGCATGTGCGAGACCGATTTCTCCGGCTACCCCGATTGCCGCGACGACACCATGAAGGCGCTGCAGGTCGCGCTGAACCTCGGCATGGATACCCGCGTCGTGCTCGAAACGCCGCTGATGTGGCTCGACAAGGCCGACACCTGGCGGCTCGCCGAGCAGCTCGGCGGCCAGGATCTGGTCGAACTGGTGCGCGTCGAAACCCACACCTGCTACGTGGGCGAGCGCGCCGAACTGCACGACTGGGGCTTCGGCTGCGGCGCGTGCCCGGCCTGCAAGCTGCGCAAGCGCGGCTACGAGGCCTATCGCAACGGCGAGCAGGTCACCGAGGCGCCGGCCTGACGGCCGGCACCGCACAACGCGCGCCGGGCAGGCGCGCAGCAATGGAAACGGCGGCAAGCCGCCGCACGATGAGCAGATGACGTACACGGTCAAGGAAATCTTCTACACGTTGCAGGGCGAGGGCGCGAATGCCGGGCGTCCGGCCGTGTTCTGCCGGTTCGCCGGCTGCAATCTGTGGACGGGCCGCGAAGCCGATCGCGAATCGGCCGTGTGCCGGTTCTGCGATACCGATTTCGTCGGCACCGATGGCGAGAACGGCGGCAAGTTCAAGACGCCCGACGCGCTGGCCGACCAGGTGGCGGCGCTGTGGCCGGAAGGCGAGGCGAATCGCTTCGTCGTCTGCACGGGCGGCGAGCCGATGCTGCAACTCGATCAGGCGCTGGTCGACGCGCTGCATGCGCGCGGCTTCGAGATCGCCATCGAGACCAACGGCTCGCTGCCGGTGCTCGATACCATCGACTGGATCTGCGTCAGCCCGAAGGCCGATGCGCCGCTGGTCGTCACCCGGGGCCACGAGCTGAAGGTCGTGATCCCGCAGGACAACCAGCGCCTGGCCGAGTACGCGAAGCTCGATTTCGCCTACTTCCTCGTGCAGCCGATGGACGGCCCGTCGCGCGATCTCAATACGAAGCTCGCGATCGACTGGTGCAAGCGCCATCCGCAGTGGCGCCTGTCGATGCAGACGCACAAATACCTGAATATTCCTTGAGCCGCGAGCTTCACTCATCGTGCTGATTACCCGAAAACTCGAATTCGACGCGGGCCACCGCATCCCCGATCACCGCAGCCAGTGCCGCAACCTGCACGGCCATCGCTATGTGCTCGAAATCACGCTGCGCGGCGATCTCGTCGATACGGAAGGCGCGCCCGACCGCGGCATGGTGATGGATTTCGCCGACGTCAAATCGCTGGCCATGGAGCACCTGGTCGGCAAGTGGGATCACGCGTTCCTCGTGTATGCGCGCGACGAGCAGGTGCGCGGGTTTCTCGAACAGATGGCCGACCACAAGACGGTCGTGCTCGACCGCATTCCCACCGTCGAGAACCTCGCGGCGGTGGCGTTCGACATCCTTGCGAATGTGTACGACGCCCATTACGGCATCAACCTGCGCCTCGAACGCGTGCGGCTCTACGAAACGCCGAACTGCTGGGCCGACGTCGAACGCAATCCGGCGCGCTGAGGCGCCGCTCGCCGGCCGGGCGCGAGGCCCGGCACGCGCTGTTGTCCGCCTTCGTTTCGCCCTCCTTCCCGTCGCTTTCCCGCACGCCGTTCGCCCTGTCGAGCGGCGCTTCGCGTCCCCCGAACGCACGCCCGGCGGCGCATTTCTGACCACGGTATGATCGTCGCGCGCGCGATGCGCGCGGCGGCTCACGGGCGGCCGCGCGCCGCGCAGCGAACACGCTTTTCCCGATACAACAACGATTCCGCCACACGGGTGACGGGGCAACCGGCCGCGCGCGCCATGCGCCTTGCGCGGCCAGCAGGAGAACAGGACATGAATGGCTCAGGCAAGCGGACGGTGCGCGTCGCGCGCGCGGTGGCGGCATATCTGGCGTTGAGCGCGGCCGGCGCCGCGCTCGTGACGAGCGCGCCGGCCCTGGCGGCCGATACGGCAAATGCAACCGGTGCGGCGAACGCCGCCAGCATGGCGAACGCCGCCGCCAGCGCACCGCGCTCGACGCCGCACGCGAAGCTGCGCAAGCCGGCCGCGCCGTCGAAGGCCACGGCGGCGGCCGTCGCCGATTACAACGCCGGCGATCTCGACGCCGCGCTTGCGGGCTTCAAGCGCGCGGCCGGCCACGGCGACCGGCTCGCGCAATTCAACTACGGAATGATGCTGCTCAAGGGCGAAGGCGCCACGGCCAACGTGCCGGACGGCCTGCACTGGCTCAATACGGCTGCCGGGGCCGGCATGACGCAGGCGCAGTACGTCCTCGGCACGATGTACGACAACGGCGATTTCGTCGCGCGCGATCCCGCCGCGGCGCACGGCTGGCTGCTGAAGGCGGCGCAGCAAGGGCACGTGGAGGCCGAGCTGGCGCTCGCCAACCAGTTCCTCGACGGTCGCGGCACGCCGCGCGACAACCATCAGGCGTTTCTCTGGTATCGCAAGGCGGCCGACGCCGGCGAGCCGACCGCGCAATACGTGACGGCCTCGTTCTACGAACGCGGCGGCGATGGCGTTGCTGTCGACCTGAACCTCGCGCGCGTCTATTACGCGGCGGCGGCCGTGCATGGCGACGATGTCGCCGCGCTCAAGTATCAGGAAGTCAGCACGGCGCTGCGTGCGCAGGTGGCGGCCGGAGCGTCGGGTGCTTCGGGCGCATCGGCGGCTTCGGCGCCGCAAGCGGCATCGCAATGAACGAGCGGCGCACGCAGCGCCGCCGGCAGTAACGAAAAACCCGGCGTGATGAACCGACGCCGGGTTTTCGCTTGAATGGCGGGTGAGCGCGCGTCAGGACTTCATCAGGCGCTTCTGCCGCCCGACGCTCATGATCATGCCGATCGCGATGCCGAGCGTGGCGAGCGCGGTGCCGCCGTAGCTCATGAACGGCAACGGCACGCCCACCACGGGCAGCACGCCGCTGACCATGCCGACGTTGACGAACGCATAGGTGAAGAAGCCCAGCGACAGCGAACCGGCCAGCAGCCGCCCGAACAGCGTCGAGCCCTGCGCGGCGATATACAGCCCGCGCGCGATCAGCAGCATGTAGAGCGTCAGCAGCACCAGGCCGCCCGCCAGCCCGAACTCCTCCGAATAGACGGCGAAGATGAAGTCGGTGTGCTTCTCGGGGATGAATTCGAGGTGCGCCTGGGTGCCCTTCAGGTAGCCCTTGCCGACCGGCCCGCCCGAGCCGATCGCGATCACGGCCTGGATCGTGTGGAAGCCCTTGCCGAGCGGATCGGAGGTCGGATCGAGCAAGGTGCAGACGCGGTGCTTCTGGTAATCGTGCATCAGCGGCCAGACCACCTGCGGCTGGCAGATCTTGCTCTCGAACGTGGCGATCGCGGCCACCGCCACCACGCCGGCGATCAGCACCGGCACGATCAGCTTGAACGACAGCCCCGCCAGATAGATCACGAACAGCCCCGCGCCGAACACCAGCATCGCCGTGCCGAGGTCGGGCTGCTTGGCGATCAGGCCCACCGGCACCAGCAGGATGCCGAACGCGAACAGGTAGTCGAACCAGCGGATGCCGCCTTCGCGGCGCTGGAAATACCAGGCCAGCATCAGCGGCGTGGCGATCTTGAGGATCTCCGAGGGCTGGACCACCACCCCGACGTTGAGCCAGCGTTTCGCGCCCTTCTTGGTCATCCCGAACACGGCGACGGCCACCAGCAGCGCCACCCCGAACGTATAGAGCGGCACCGCGAAGCGCATCAGCGTTTGCGGCGGGATGTTCGCGATGATCCACATCAGCACGAACGTCAGCATGATGTTGCGCAGTTGATCCTCGACGCGGCCCGGCATGTCGATCGCGGCGCTGTAGAGCGTGACGATCCCGACGCAGAGCAGCAGGAACACGAACAGCGCGAGCGGGCGATCGAAGCCCGCGAACATCTGTTTGGCCTTGTCGAGCCAGGCGCGCTTGTCGAATTGCATGCCTTTCTCCGTTAGTGGGTGCCGGCGGCGGCCCGCGCGGCGGAGCGTTCGTCGCGGATCGCGGCGGGCGCGCTCGCGCCGTTGGCCGGCGTGCGGTGCGGCTTGCGCGGCAGGTGCCGCATCTGCGTCGCGCTGACCGCGCTGGCGGCCTCGGATGCGGCCGCCGCGCTGGCCGGCACGGCGCTGCCGGGGGGCGCGTCCGAGGCGGCGTCGGCGGCGCTGGCGCCCGAGGCGGCGCTGGCCGCCGCGGGCGGCACCGGCTGCGGCAGTGCGGTGAAGCCCATCGCAACCTGCACCGGCTGGGTGGCGTCGCCCACCACCGGCGCGCTGACCGGCTCGGTGGCCGAGGCGGCGGCGGCCACGGCGGTGGCTTCGTTGGTCGGATTCTGGCGCTCGACCAGATAGAAATCGAGCACCTTGCGCGCGATCGGGCCGGCCGACTGTGCGCCCCAGCCGCCGTTCTCGACGATCAGCGCGAGCGCGATCCGCGGGTGATCGGCCGGTGCGTAGGCAGTGAACAGCGCGTGGTCGCGCAGGTGTTCGGCGAGCATGTGGCCGTGGTAGTTCGCGCCCTGCAGCGAGAACACCTGTGCCGTGCCGGTCTTGCCGGCCGCCGTGTAGGGCGCGCCGCGGAACAGCTTGTACGCGGTGCCGGACGGGTTCTCGATCACGTTCTCCATGCCGCGCTTGACCACGTCGATGTTCGACTGCTTGAGCGGGATCACCTCGCTTTCCTTGGGCACCGTCAGGTGCCGCTGGCGCGAGATCGGATCCTCGATTTCCTTGACCAGGTGGGGCTTCATGACCACGCCGTTGTCGGCCAGCGTGGCCACCGCGTGCGCGAGCTGCAGGATCGTGAACGAGTTGTAGCCCTGGCCGATCCCGAGGCTGATGGTTTCGCCGTCGTACCACTTCTGCAGCGCCGCCTTGCGGAACGTCTTCTTCTTCCAGTCGGGCGACGGCAGCACGCCGCGCGCCTCGCCCTGCACATCGATGCCGGTGATCTGGCCGAAGCCGAACGGCTTCATGAAGTTCGCGATGTTGGTCACGCCGAGGTCGTGCGCCAGCATGTAGAAGTAGGTGTCGTTCGACACCATGATCGCGCGGTTCATGTCGACCCAGCCTTGGCCCGAGCGCACGTCGTTGCGGAACGTGTGGCCGCCGAACGTGTAGTAGCCCGGATCCTGGAAGCCCCAGCCGGGCGTGCGCTTGCCGAGTTCGAGGCCGGCCAGCGCGACGAACGGCTTGTAGGTCGAGCCGGGCGGGTAGACGCCGTGCAGCGGGCGGTTCAGGAGCGGCTTGTCGGGCGAGTTGTTCAGTTCGTCCCAGGTCTGCTGGTCGATGCCGTCGACGAACGAGTTCGGATCGAAGCTCGGCGACGACACGAAGGCCAGCACGTCGCCGGTGGCCGGCTCGATCGCGACCAGCGCGCCGCGCTTGCCGGCGAACGCCTGCTCGGCCACCTGTTGCAGGCCGATGTCGATCGACAGCACCAGGTTGTCGCCGGGCGTGGCCTGGGTGCGCGACAGCGTGCGCACCGGCCGGCCGCCGGCCGTCACCTCGACTTCCTCGAAGCCGGTGATGCCGTGCAGCTCGGTTTCGTAGCTCTGCTCGACGCCGATCTTGCCGATGTAGTCGGTGCCCTTGTAGTTGTTGGCGTCCTTGCGTGGATCGTAGTGCTCGGGATCGCTGTCGTTGTCGTCGCTCATCGCGTCGATGCGATCCTGGTCGCGCTTCGAGATCCGGCCGATATAGCCGATCACGTGCGCCGCCGTCGGCCCGAGCGGGTATTGGCGGAACAGCCGCGCGCGCACCTCGACGCCGGGGAAGCGCCAGCGCTGCGCGGTGAAGCGCGCGACTTCCTCGTCGGTCAGGCGGGTGCGGATCGGCAGGCTTTCGAAGTTCTTCGAATCTTCCTGGAGCTTCTTGAAGCGGCGGCGGTCGCGCGCGTCGATCGGAATCACGTCCGACAGCGCGGTGATGGTGTTGTCGAGCGTGTCGTTCAGCTTCGACGGCGTGATTTCGAGCGTGTAGGCCGAATAGTTGCGGGCCAGCACCACGCCGTTGCGGTCGGTGATGATGCCGCGGTTCGGCACGATCGGCGCCACCGAGATGCGGTTCTCGTTGGCCTGCAATGCGTACTTGTTGTGCTGCCAGACCTGCAGATAGAAGAAGCGCGTGGCGAGCAGCCCGAAGCAGACGAACACGAACAGGCCCGCCGCCGCGACGCGCAGGCGGAACTTCGAGAGCTGTTGCTGGGTGTCCTGGAATTCGGTCATGCGGATACGGGGTAAGGCGCACGCGCCGCGACGCCCGGGATCGGATCGGCAGGCAGGCGGCGGCGCGGCAACGTCATGGTGACGTCAGATGGGCCGCGTGTCGTCCGGATCGACCGGGCGGCGTTGCGGCATCAACAGCAGGGGGCTCACGAACGGCCAGAGCGCGGCCTCGACGAAACCGTCCACGAGATAGCTCCAGCCCGGGAACGCGGCGCCCATGATCAGGCGGATCACGAACGGCACGAGCTGCGCGAGCACCAGCAGCGGCATCACGTAGAACGCCTGCACGCCGAGCGAGAGCCACAGCACGCGGCGGTGGATCGTGATCGCGCCGTACGAGAGCAGCGTGTAGGCCAGCGCGTGTTCGCCGAGCAGGCCCGCGTCGTGCACGTCCATCAGGATGCCGAGCAGGAACGCCACGCCCATGCCGACCTTGCGCGGCTGGTGGATGTTCCAGAACAGCAGCACGACCGCGACGAAATCGGGCACGCCGGGCAGGCGCCCCCACGGCATCAGGTTCAGCAGGAACGCGACGGCCAGGCTGAAGATGATGAAGGTCGGGTTGACCGGCTGCAGGATGTATTGCGGACGGCTCATGGCTGCGTTCCCCGGGACGGCGCGGCGGCGGGCGCCGGTGCGGGCTTGGCGGCGGGGGCAGCGGCGGGCTTGGCGGCGACATTGGCTGCGGCCGGGCCGGCGCTGCCGTTGGCCGTGGCGCCTGCCGTGGCGACGCTGCCGGGCTTGCCTGCGGGCGCTGCCGGCTTGTCGGCCGCCGCCGTGGCTTCCTTGGTCGCCGTCTTGGCCTTGTCGGCGGCCTTCGCCCCCTTTTTACCCTTGCCGTTCTTGTCGGTGGCCGCTTCGGGATCGACCGGACGCGGCGGCACATCGGATTGATAGTGCAGCACCAGCATCTCGCGCGCACCGCGCACGGCGGCCACCGGCATGCAGACCACATGCGCGAACGCGGTATCGCCCACCTTGTCGACGCGCGCCACCTTGGCCACCGGCAGGCCCGGCGGGTAGATGCCGTCGAGGCCGCTGGTGACCAGCTCGTCGCCGACCATCAGGTCGGCGCTGGTCGGCACGAAGCGCAGGTCGAGCGAATCGCCCTTCGGCGTGCCGTAGATCACGCTGCGCAGCCCGGTGCGCAGCACCTGCACCGGAATCGCGAGGTCGCGATCGGTGATCAGCGTGATTTCGGATTGCAGCGGGAACACGCGCGTGACCTGGCCGACCACGCCGTCTTCGGTGACCACCGGCGCGCCGTTCTGGATGTCGTCGTGCGAGCCGTGGCCGATCACGACCTTCTGCGAAAACGGATCGCTGGTGTCGTACTGGATCTCGACCGGGGTGGCCTGCGCGGCGATGCGCTGGCGCAGGCCGAGGATCGCGCGCAGGTGCATGTTGTCGGCGGCGAGCAGCGCCGACTGGTTGGCCTGCAGCGAGAGCTTCAGGTTGCGGTCGTTCAGTTGCTGGTTGTCGTGGCGCAGCGTGGCGTTGCTCGCGGCCAGATCGGCGGCGCCCATGAACAGGTCGCGCGGCACGAGCGCGGCCCGCTGCAGCGGGTACAGCGCAGTGCCAAGAATGCCCCGGACAATTTCGAGCGAATTGAAACGCGCATCCGACACGAGGAGCGCGATCGCCAGCGCAACGAAGAAGATCAGCCGCGCGAGCGCTGACGGACCTTGCTTGAAGAGGGGCGGCGGACTGTATTCCATGGTCGGCGCCGGGCGGCTTGATCGGTTAAATGATTCTCAGACGCGAAAAACGCGCGGCGGTTCGGCCAATGTTACAAGCCGGAGCGTCACGCGCGTGCGTCGGTGGCGGCTGCATGCCGGGGACGGGGTTGTCCGCCGGCCCGGAGCTGCGCGCACGATGCGCGGCGCGGCCCCGGAGCGGGGTTTACTCGTACGAGAAGATGCTGCCGAGCTTGTCCATGCGTTCGAGCGCCATGCCCGAACCACGCACCACGCAGGTCAGCGGATCTTCGGCGACCAGCACCGGCAGGCCCGTTTCCTCGGCCAGCAGGCGATCCAGATCGCGCAGCAGCGCGCCGCCGCCGGTCAGCATCATGCCGCGCTCGGCGATATCCGCGCCCAGTTCCGGCGGGGTTTGTTCGAGCGCAATCTTCACCGACGAGACGATCTGGTTCAGCGGATCGGTCAGTGCTTCGAGGATTTCGTTGCTGGAGATCGTGAAGCTGCGCGGAATGCCTTCCGACAGGTTGCGGCCCTTCACTTCCATTTCCTTGACTTCGGAGCCGGGGAACGCCGAGCCGATTTGCTTCTTGATCGCTTCGGCGGTTTGCTCGCCGATCAGCATGCCGTAGTTGCGGCGGATGTAGTTGACGATCGCCTCGTCGAACTTGTCGCCGCCGACGCGCACCGAACCCTTGTAGACGATGCCGCCCAGCGAGATCACGCCCACTTCGGTGGTGCCGCCGCCGATGTCGACCACCATCGAGCCGGTGGCTTCCGACACCGGCAGGCCCGCGCCGATCGCGGCGGCCATCGGCTCCTCGATCAGGTAGACCTGCGAGGCGCCGGCGCCGTGCGCGGCTTCCTTGATCGCGCGGCGCTCGACCTGGGTCGAACCGCACGGCACGCAGATGATGATGCGCGGCGAGGGCGAGAACATCCGCGACTCGTGCGCCGTCTTGATGAACTGCTTGATCATCTGCTCGGTGACGGTGAAATCGGCGATCACGCCGTCTTTCATCGGCCGGATCGCCTCGATGTTGCCCGGCACCTTGCCGAGCATCTGCTTGGCTTCCTTGCCGACGGCCTGGATCGTCTTCTTGCCGTTGGGGCCGCCTTCCTGGCGGATCGACACGACGGACGGCTCATCGAGGACGATGCCCTTGCCGCGCATGTAGATGAGGGTGTTTGCGGTGCCGAGATCGATCGCGAGATCGTTGGAGAAGTAGCTGCGCAAAAAACCGAACATTCAGAATCCTGTCTCGCTCTGGGCCGCCCCCGCGCTGACATGGCGCGCAAGGGTGGCGGCGGAAAAAATAACAGCCTCGGATCGGGCGGGCATGGCCGCCGCTGGAACGCGAAGCTGCGGGTGCAATCTACCGGGACCGTCGCGCGCCCCGCTTGGCAGGCGGCTGAGCTTGCAGCCGGCTTGCAGCTAACGGTTGCCGTGCGAGGGGGATGGTCCGGGGCTGGGTCGAACGCGTAATGATACCTTATAATTTCTGGGTATTTGAACCCAAACGGACCGTCAATTCACCGCTTCGTACCCGATTTTGAGGGTTCGAACGAGTCCTCCAACCCCCTGTTGCGGCGCGGCTTCCAATGCGTCGCGCAAGCCCAGTTTTCCCGGTGAAACGCATGGCTTTGACCCTGAACGATGTGAAACGCATCGCGCACCTGGCGCGGCTCGAAATCGCCGATGCCGAGGCCGAACACACGCTGATCCAGCTCAACGATTTCTTCGGCCTCGTCGAGCAGATGCGCGCCGTCGACACACGCGACATTGCGCCACTGGCCCATCCGATCGAGCAGATCCAGGCCGTCGAGCAGCGCCTGCGCGAGGACGTCGTCACCGAGCAGGTGAATCGCGACGAGAATCAGCGCGCCGCGCCCGCCGTCCAGGACGGCCTGTTCCTCGTGCCCAAGGTGATCGAATAAGCGCGGCCGGCCAGCGCCGTCCCGGCCCGCGGCCCGCCGCAGGCCCCCCAGAATCCAGGAATCCTCCCGCAATGCACGCAAAAAGTCTGACCGAACTGCGCGCCGCGCTCGACGCCGGCCAAACCTCGGCCGTCGAGCTGGCGCAGCTCTACCTGCAGCGTATCGACGCGGCCGGCGAGCTCAACGCCTTCGTCCACGTCGATCCGGAGCTGACGCTCGCGCAGGCGCGCGCCGCCGACGCCGCGCGCGCCGCCGGCCACGCCGGCCCGCTGGCCGGCCTGCCGATCGCGCACAAGGACGTGTTCGTCACGCGCGGCTGGCGCTCGACGGCCGGCTCGAAGATGCTCGCCAACTACACGAGCCCGTTCGATGCCACCGTGGTCGCGCGGCTCGCCGCGGCCGGCATGGTCACGCTCGGCAAGACCAACATGGACGAATTCGCGATGGGTTCGTCCAACGAGAATTCGGCGTTCGGCGCGGTCAAGAACCCGTGGGATCACCAGGCCGTGCCGGGCGGCAGCTCGGGCGGCAGCTCGGCCGCCGTGGCCGCGCGCCTCGCGCCGGCCGCTACCGGCACCGATACCGGCGGCTCGATCCGCCAGCCGGCGTCGTTTACCGGCATCACCGGCATCAAGCCGACCTACGGCCGCGTGTCGCGCTACGGCATGATCGCGTTCGCCTCGTCGCTCGACCAGGGCGGCCCGATGGCGCAAACCGCCGCCGATTGCGCGCTGCTGCTCAACGCGATGGCCGGTTTCGACGAACGCGATTCCACCAGCCTCGAACGCGACGATGAAGATTTCGGCCGCTACGTCGGCCAGGGCTGGACCCCGGACGCACCGGCCGACAAGCCGCTGGCCGGCCTGCGCATCGGCCTGCCGAACGAATATTTCGGCGATGGCCTGGCCGCCGACGTGCGCGCCGCGATCGACGCCGCGCTCAAGCAGTACGAAGCGCTCGGCGCCAAGCTGGTGCCGGTGTCGCTGCCGAAGACCGAGCTGTCGATCCCCGTGTATTACGTGATCGCGCCGGCCGAGGCGTCGTCGAACCTGTCGCGTTTCGACGGCGTGCGCTACGGCCATCGCGCCGCGCAATACCGCGATCTGCAGGACATGTACAAGAAGTCGCGCGCCGAAGGCTTCGGCCCGGAAGTGAAGCGCCGCATCATGGTGGGCGCCTACGTGCTGTCGCACGGCTATTACGACGCCTACTACCTGCAGGCGCAGAAAATCCGCCGCATCATCGCGCAGGATTTCCAGAACGCGTTCGAGCAGTGCGACGTGATCATGGGGCCGGCGTCGCCGAGCGTGGCCTGGGATCTCGGCGCCAAGGGCGACGATCCGGTCCAGATGTACCTGGCCGACATCTACACGCTGTCGGTGAGCCTGGCCGGCCTGCCCGGCATGAGCGTGCCGTGCGGCTTCGGCGCCGGCGCGAACGCGCAGCGCCCGGTCGGCCTGCAGATCATCGGCAACTATTTCAACGAAGCCCGGATGCTGCAGGTCGCCGACGCGTTCCAGCGCGCGACCGATTGGCACAAGCAAGTTCCGGCAGGAGTCTAAGAACATGGCCCAGTGGGAAGTCGTTATCGGTCTGGAGACGCACGCGCAACTGTCGACGGCGTCGAAGATCTTCTCCGGCGCGTCGACGCAGTTCGGCGCCGAACCCAACACCCAGGCCTGCGCGGTCGATCTCGCGCTGCCGGGCGTGCTGCCGGTGCTGAACCGCGGCGCGGTCGAGCGCGCGATCCGGCTCGGCCTCGCGGTGGACGCGGTGGTGGCGCCGCGCAGCATCTTCGCGCGCAAGAATTATTTCTACCCGGATCTGCCGAAGGGCTATCAGATCAGCCAGTTCGAGATCCCGGTGGTGCAGGGCGGCAAGGTCACGATCCAGGTGCCGGCCAATGAAAAGGCCGGCAAGGAAGCCTATTCCAAGGTCATCAACCTGACCCGCGCGCATCTGGAAGAAGATGCCGGCAAGTCGCTGCACGAAGATTTCGCCGACATGACCGGCATCGATCTGAACCGCGCCGGCACGCCGCTGCTCGAAATCGTCACCGAGCCGGAAATGCGCAGCGCGGCCGAGGCCGTGGCCTACGCGAAGGCGCTGCACGCGCTGGTGATGTGGCTCGGCATCTGCGACGGCAACATGCAGGAAGGCTCGTTCCGCTGCGACGCCAACGTGTCGGTGCGCCCGGTCGGCCAGGAGAAGTTCGGCACGCGTGCCGAAATCAAGAACCTGAACTCGTTCCGCTTCCTCGAAGAGGCGATCAACTACGAGGTGCGCCGCCAGATCGAGTTGATCGAGGACGGCGGCGAAGTGGTGCAGGAAACCCGCCTCTACGATCCGGACAAGCGCGAGACGCGCTCGATGCGCAGCAAGGAAGACGCACAGGATTACCGCTATTTCCCCGATCCGGACCTGTTGCCGGTGGTGATCGATCCGAAGTGGATCGAGCGCGTGCGCGGTGAAATGCCCGAGCTGCCGGCTGCGATGCAGCAGCGCTTCGTCGAGCAGTACGGCGTGACGGCCTATGACGCCGTGGTGCTGACCGCCAGCAAGGCGATGGCCGCCTACTTCGAGGCGGTGGTCGCCCGGGCCGGCGCCGCCAACGCCAAGACGGCCGCCAACTGGCTGATGGGCGACGTGTCGTCGCTGCTGAACCGCGAAGGCATCGAGATCGACGCGTGCCCGGTGTCGGCCGCGCAGTTCGCGCTGGTGCTGCAACGCATCGCCGACGGCACGATCTCGAACAAGATCGCCAAGGAAATCTTCCAGGCGATCTGGGACGAACAGGCCACCGACGAAGCCGCGGCCGATCGCATCATCGAGGCGAAGGGGCTCAAGCAGATCTCCGACACCGGCGCGCTCGAAGCGATCATCGACGAGGTGCTGGCCGCCAACGCGAAATCGGTCGAGGAATTCCGCGCGGGCAAGGAGAAGGCGTTCAACGCGCTGGTCGGCCAGGCGATGAAGGCGACCAAGGGCAAGGCCAACCCGGCCCAGGTCAACGAACTGCTGAAAAAGAAGCTCGGTTGAGCATCGCGCGGCCGATGGTGCGGCTGCGCTCGCGGGCCGCTGCCGGGCAGGCTGCCGGCGGCGGCCCGTTGCGTTATGCTCGTCGGCTGGTGTCGCGGCGGCTCGCGCGGCATGCAGCCCGAACCCTGTTCCGCCCGGAGGCATAGATGGCCAAGCAAGCATCGCTCGACGATTTCCGCGTGCCGTATCACACCGATGAAAAAGCGGCGGCCGGCTTCCGGCTCGACCGTTTCGAGGCCGGCGACAAGCCGTTCTCGGCCGGCTCGAAAGAGGCGGACCGCGCGCGGCTGTCCGAAGTCTCGGTGCAGATCGATGCCTTGCAGGACCGGCTCCACACGCAATCGCGCAAGCGCCTGCTGCTGGTGTTGCAGGGCATGGATACCAGCGGCAAGGACGGCACGGTGCGCGCCGTGTTCCACGAGGTCGATCCGCTGGGCCTGCGCGTGGTGCCGTTCAAGGCGCCCACCGCCGTGGAACTGGCGCACGATTTCCTCTGGCGCGTGCATGCGCAGGCGCCGGCCGCGGGCGAGCTGACCATCTTCAATCGCAGCCATTACGAGGATGTGCTGGTGCCGCGCGTGATCGGCGCGATCGATGCCGACGAATGCGCGCGCCGCTATCGGCAGATCCGCGAATTCGAAACCATGCTGCACGAATCGGGCACCACCATCGTCAAGTGCTTCCTGCACATCTCGAAGGACGAGCAGCGCAAGCGCCTGCAATCGCGCATCGACAACCCCGACAAGCACTGGAAGTTCGACCTGTCCGACATCGAGGCGCGCAAGCACTGGGATGCCTACCAGGCCGCCTACCGCGACGCGATCGCCGCCACCTCCGCGCCGCACGCGCCGTGGTACGTGATCCCGGCCGATTCCAAGACGCACCGCAACGTCATGGTGGCCGAATTGCTGCTGCGCGAGCTGGCCGCGATGAAGCTCGACTATCCGGCCGCCAAACCCGAACTGAAGGGCGTGACGATCGAGTGAGTCGAGTGACCGCCGGCTGGCCGGCCGCCTCGCTTGCTCCCCTCCCACTTACCGAACACTGAACGGAATCACATCATGCTGCGTGTCATCACGGCGAATTTGAACGGCATCCGCTCGGCCGCGAAGAAGGGCTTTTTCGACTGGCTCGGCGATCAGACTGCCGATTGCGTCTGCGTGCAGGAAATCAAGGTGTCGGCCGACGACCTGCCGGCCGAATTCGTCGCGCCGCACGGTTTCCAGGGCTATTTCCACCACGCGCAGAAGAAGGGCTACAGCGGCGCGGGCCTCTACACGCGCCGCGAGCCGGACGACGTGATCATCGGCTATGGCAGCAGCGAGTTCGACGCCGAGGGGCGCTATGTCGAGGCGCGCTTCGGCAAGCTATCGGTGATTTCGGTCTACGTGCCGTCCGGGTCGAGCGGCGAGGAGCGCCAGCAGGCCAAGTACCGTTTCATGGACGAATTCATGCCGCACCTGGCCGAGCTGAAGGCGAAGCGCGAGGTGATCCTGTGCGGCGACGTGAACATCGTCCACAAGGAAATCGACATCCGCAACTGGAAGAGCAACCAGAAGAACTCGGGCTGCCTGCCGGAAGAGCGCGCGTGGCTGACCAAGCTGTTCGACGACGTGGGCTACGTGGACGTGTTCCGCACGCTCGACCCGCGCCCCGATCAGTACACGTGGTGGAGCAACCGCGGCCAGGCCTACGCGAAGAACGTCGGGTGGCGCATCGATTACCAGCTCGCGACGGCCGGCGTGGCCGGCACGGCCAAGCAGACGACGATCTTCCGCGACATCAAGTTCAGCGACCATGCGCCGCTGACGGTGGATTACGACTACAAGTAAGGCGCGCTTCCGCTCATCAAGGGCACGTAAAGAAAAACGCCGCCGGGATCGCACCCGGCGGCGTTTTTTCATCGGCGGTGCAACAGCCTTTACGCAGCCGGCTGCAGCGAGGCGTTGTCGATCACGAAGCGGTACTTCACGTCGCTCTTGAGCATGCGCTCGTAGGCGGCGTTGATGTCCTGGATCTTGATCAGTTCGATGTCCGACACGATGCCGTGCTCGGCGCAGAAATCGAGCATTTCCTGCGTTTCGGCGATGCCGCCGATCAGCGAGCCGGCCAGGCGGCGGCGCTTCATGATCAGGTTGAACACCTGCGGCGACGGGTGATCGTGCTCCGGCGCACCGACCAGCGCCATCGTGCCGTCGCGCTTGAGCAGGTTCAGGAACGGGTTCAGGTCGTGGGTGGCCGCCACCGTGTTGACGATCAGGTCGAAGCTGTTCAGGTGCGCGTTCATTTGCGCCTCATCCTTCGAGATGACCACTTCGTGCGCGCCCAGGCGCTTGCCGTCTTCGATCTTCGACGGCGAGGTGGTGAACAGCACGACATGCGCGCCCATCGCACGGGCGATCTTCACGCCCATGTGGCCGAGGCCGCCCAGGCCGACGATGCCGACCTTCTTGCCGGGGCCGGCGCCCCAGGTGCGCAGCGGCGAGTAGGTGGTGATGCCGGCGCACAGCAACGGCGCGGCGGCGGCCGGATCGAGCGATTCTGGCACGCGCAGCACGAACGCTTCGTCGACCACGATCTGCGACGAGTAGCCGCCGAACGTCAGGTCGCCGGTGACGCGGTCGTTGCCGTTGTAGGTGCCGACCCAGCCGTTTTCGCAATACTGTTCCAGGCCTTCGCCGCAGCTCGGGCAGGTGCGGCACGAATCGACCAGGCAGCCGACGCCGACCAGCTCACCGGTCTTGAAGCGCGTGACGTCCGGGCCGACGGCGCTCACGCGGCCGACGATTTCATGGCCGGGCACCACCGGGTACACCGAGTTCTTCCATTCATTGCGGGCCTGATGCAGATCCGAGTGGCAGACGCCGCAGTAGAGGATCTCGATCTGGACGTCGAGATCGCGCAGTTCACGGCGCTGGATTTCGGTGGCGGCGAGCGGGCTGGTCGCGCTCTGCGCCGCGTAGGCGTAAGTCGTGCTCATGGGAGGGCTCCTTACTGTTGAATTCGGAACGCTTCGCCCGGCTGCCGACGCGGCGGTCGGGTGCGAAACGGGTTCCCATACTAAGGATGCGGGGTGCCGGCCGATATACCTGAAGGTCTTGAAGCGTTGCCTAATGCTCTCGAATTGTGCGGGTGCAGCACGCAGTGGACGCCCGCAATGCTAGATTGCAAGCCTGATCCTATTGCGGCGGCGGATGGCTCATGAGCTTCGTACCCTTGATTCCGGATGGCGACCTGCGCGTGCAGCAGCGCATCATCGAACTGCTCGGCCAGCTCGCGCCGAGCGACGGCGTCACCGACGCGACGCTCGAAGGCGTGCGCTTCATGCGCGTCAGCACCACGCTGCCGCGCTGCCCGGTGCTGTACGAACCGAGCATCGTGATCGTCTGCCAGGGGCGCAAGGTCGGCTATGTCGGCGAGCGCACCTTCGTGTACGACGAGCGGCA
Organism: Burkholderia sp. 22PA0099; assembly: GCF_047497165.1. NCBI lineage: Bacteria > Pseudomonadati > Pseudomonadota > Betaproteobacteria > Burkholderiales > Burkholderiaceae > Burkholderia > Burkholderia sp. 22PA0099. The sequence goes on from NZ_CP163165.1 coordinate 330,283, forward strand.
GTATCTGGTGCTGTCGGTGCCGCTGCCGTTCGAGTGCGAAACCTATACGGCGCCGCACGGGCCGTTCCTGGCGATCACGGTGCGCATCGATCTGGGCGTGATCGCCGAGCTGGCGATGCTGCTGGAGGAAACCCACGGCGCGGCCGTCAGCGAGCCGGACAGCATCTGCTCGACGCCGCTCGACGCACCGCTCGCCGACGCCGTGCTGCGCCTGCTCGAAGTGCTGCAATCGCCGCACGACACGCGCGTGCTCGGGCCGTCGATCATGCGCGAGATCGGCTACCGCGTGCTGACCGGCGAGCAGGGCGACGGGATTCGCGCGGCGCTGGCCCAGCAGCATCATTTCGGCCGGATCGCGAAGGCGCTGCGGCGCATTCACGTCGATCTCGGCGGCGAGCATTCGGTCGACGTGCTGGCGGCCGAGGCCGGCATGAGCGCGGCGGTGTTCCACGCGCATTTCCGGCGCGTGACGGGCACCTCGCCGATGCAGTACGTGAAGGCCACGCGCCTGCACCATGCGCGGCTGATGATGGTGCAGCAGAACGTGAGCGCGAGCGTGGCGGCGGCGCGGGTCGGTTATGTCAGCGCGTCGCAGTTCAGCCGCGAATTCAAGCGGATGTTCGGCCGCAGCCCCGGCGACGAGGTGCGCTGGGTGCAGTCGGCCAACGGCGCGGTGGCGAGCGATGCGACGGTGGAGGTGGAGTGACGAGGCGGTGAGTGCGTGGTGACCGACGCTGCTTGAGGGCGGCGCCGATGCCGCGCGAGGCAGGGGCAAGAAGTGGCGTCGAAGCCTGGGTGGAAGCCTCGATGAAGCCGCCTCACACCGGCCAGGCGGCCCGCAACCGGGGCGCAAACCGGCCCTCAGCGCCGTTCTGAAACCGGCCGCATCGCACTGATGCCGGCGTAGGGGGCGGCAATAACCCGACCGGGGCCAAACCAGCCCTCAACGCCGCTCCGAAACCGGCCGCACAGCACTGATGCCGGCGTAGGACGGCAACAACCCGACCGGCTTGCGGATCGCCTTTGCATAGGTCGGCATCCAGTCGGCCAGCCGTTTGAGCAGATCCTGCCGGCGGTGCCTGCTGTACGGGTGCGCGTAGATGAATCCATGCTTGCGGTCGCCGCGCGTCGCGACGGCCAGCTTGTCCCACAGCGTGATGGCCGCGCGCGGATCGAAGCCCGCGCGCGCGGCGATGTCGCCGCCGATCACGTCGGCCTCGGTTTCGTCGGTCGCGCCGTAGCGCAGCGTGGCCAGCCGCTCGGCGATGTCGGGCTGCGCGGGCAGCGGCTCGGTCAGGCCGTACAGCGAGGAGATCGGGTTCGTGCCGAGCGTGGCCGGCACCTGCATGTCGCCCAGCCCTGCGCGTGCGTGCTCGCGCAGCGCATGCGCGATTTCGTGCGCCACCAGCACGCCGAGTTCATCGTCGTTCGGATGGAGCCGCGCCAGCAGCCCGCTGTCGACCAGCAGCTTGCCGCCCGGCAGGCAGACGATGCGGGTGGTGCGGGCGCGCACCACGTTCACTTCCCAGTGCCAGCCCTTCACGCGTTCGTTCCACTTCACCGCATACGGCGCGAGCCGGTCGACGTCGGCGCGCAGCCGTTTCACGCGCGGGTCGCCGGCCGGCACCAGCGTGCCGGCGCGCGCCGCGGCCTGCACCATCTGCTGGTATTGCGCGGCCGTGATCTGCTCGAGCATCGGTGACGACACCAGGTTGCGGAACGCGAACGCGTTGCCGTAATGCACGCTGCGTGGCGGCGGCGCGTAGGCCGCGACCGGGCCGCCCGCGTGGTTCGCGCCGTTGGCGGCAGCCACCGCGTTGGTGGTGGCATGCGTGCCGTGCACCGGCTCGCCGGCCGCGAACGCCTGCCCGGCCGCGCAGGCCAGCAGCGCGCCGGCCAGCAGCGCGCCGGCTCGCCCGAGCGCGGCCGCCAGTTCAGCTCGCACGGGCCGCTCCGCTCTGCCCGCCGCGCCACGGCGCGACCTTGAACAGCAGCAACATGCCCGGAATGCCGAGCGCCGCGCACACCAGGAAGTAATCGAGCCAGCCGATCTGCGCGACGATGAAGCCGCTCGACGCCGAGGCCAGCGTGCGAGGCACCGAGGCCAGGCTCGTGAACAACGCGAACTGCGTGGCCGTGTAGCGCGGATCGGTGGTGCTGGCGATATAGGCCGTGAAGGCGGCCAGCGTGAGGCCGGTCGAGAAGGTTTCGAAGCCGTAGACGCCCGCCATCAGCACCGGATCGGGGCCGGCCTTGGCGAGCCACGCGAAACCGAGCGTCGAGACGATCTGAATCAAGCCGAAGATCCACAGCCCGCGCGCGATACCGATCTTGACGAGCCAGACGCCGCCCAGGATGCCGCCGGCCAGGCTGGCCCAGAACGCGGTGGTCTTGGCGAGCACGCCGATCTGCGTCTTGTTGAAGCCGATATCGAGGAAGAACGAGGTCGACAGCGTGGTCGCCATCGTGTCGCCGAGCTTGAACAGGAAGATGAAGCCGAGCACCAGCAGCGCGTTGCGCCAGCCGCCGCGTTGCAGGAATTCGCTGAACGGCAGCACCACGGCTTCGCGCAGGTTCTTCGGCGGCGTGCCGCGCACTTCAGGCTCGCGCACGCACAGCGTCATCGCCATGCCCGGCAGCATGAACAGGGCCGTGACGATGAACACGAGGCTCCACGGCAGGTGATCGGAGAGGATCAGCGACAGCGAGCCGGGCACCAGCGCGGCGATCTTGTAGGCGTTGACGTGGACGGCATTGCCGAGCCCCTGTTCGGCATCATGCAGCAGCTCGCGCCGGTAGGCGTCGATCACGATGTCCGAGCTGGCGCCGAAGAACGCCACCAGGGTGGCCAGCGCGGCCACGGTCCAGATCGAATCGCGCGGCGAGACGAAGCCGAGCGTGCCGATCGCCACCGCCACCAGCAATTGCGTGACCAGCATCCAGCCGCGTCGCCGCCCGGGCCGCCAACCCGGCAGGCGGGGCACGAAGCGGTCCATCAGCGGCGCCCAGAGGAACTTCCATGTGTAGGGGATCTGGATCAGCGCGAACAGGCCGATTTCCTTCAGGTTCACCCCTTCCGAGCGCAGCCACGCCTGCACCAGGTAGATCAGCGTAAACAGCGGCAGGCCCGAGGTGAAGCCGAGAAACACGCAGATCAGCGTTCGCCGGTTCAGGAACGCGCGCCAGCCGGGATGATCGTCGTGTGCGGCCAGCGCCGGCGTGTCGCGCTGCTCGGAAGATGTCATGAAAAGATCGTCAGAGTGGGGCTCGCTTGACGCGATAGACCGCAAGACTACCACGCCAGTTCGCGCCCCAGCGGACCGGCTGGCCGCCGTGCAGCACGGCCCGATCGAGAATTTCGACGCCCACTTCGGGCGCGAGCGCCTCGAAATCCTTGATCGTCAGCACCCGCACGTTCGGCGTGTTGTGCCACTGGTGCGGCAGCGATTTCGACACCGGCATGCGCCCGCGCAGCACCGACAAGCGATGCGCCCAGTAACCGAAATTCGGGAATGACACGATGCACTCGCGGCCCACGCGCACGGTTTCGCGCAGGATCGCGGCGGTCTGGTGGATGGTCTGCAAGGTCTGCGAGAGGATCGCGAAATCGAAGCTCTGATCCTCGAACAGGCGCAGCCCGTCTTCCAGGTTCTGCTGGATCACGTGCACGCCGTTCTTCACGCAGCCCAGCACGCCCGCATCGTTGATCTCGATGCCGTAGCCGCTCACTTCGAGTTCCTCCGCGAGCAGCGCCAGCAGCGACCCATCGGCGCAGCCGAGGTCGAGCACGGTGGAGCGCGGCTCGACCCAGCGCGCGATCGCGCGGAAGTCCGGCCGGGCCGAAAGCATCGTCAAGGCTTGCTGGTTCATGCGCCCACCTCCGCGGCAATTCGTTCGTAATAGGCGCGCACCACGTTGTGATAGCGCGGGTCGTCCAGCAGGAACGCGTCGTGCCCGTGCGGGGCATCGATTTCCGCGTAGCTGACGTCGCGGCGGTTGTCGAGCAGCGCCTTGACCAGCTCGCGCGAGCGCGCCGGCGCGAACCGCCAGTCGGTCGAGAAGCTGGCCACCAGGTATTTCGCGGTGGTCTTCGCCAGCGCGGCGGTCAGGTTGCCCTCGAAGGCCTTGGCCGGATCGAAGTAGTCGAGCGCGCGCGTGATCAGCAGGTAGGTGTTCGCGTCGAAGTATTCGGCGAACTTGTCGCCCTGGTAGCGCAGGTACGACTCCACTTCGAATTCCACGTCGAAGTTGAAGTTGTAGGCGTCGAGCGCGCCGTCGACGCGGCGCAGCGCCCGGCCGAATTTCTCGGCCATGTCGTCGTCCGACAGGTACGTGATGTGGCCGATCATGCGCGCCACGCGCAGGCCGCGACGCGGAATCACGTTGTGCGCGTAGTAGTTGCCGCCGTGGAAATCGGGATCGGAGAGGATCGCCGAGCGCGCCACCTCGTTGAACGCGATGTTCTGCGCCGAGAGCTTCGGCGTCGAGGCGATCACCATGCAGTGCGCGACACGATCCGGGTACATCAGGCTCCAGGCCAGCGCCTGCATGCCGCCGAGGCTGCCGCCCATCACCGCGGCGAAGCGCTCGATGCCGAACGCATCGGCCAGGCGTGCCTGCGCGTTGACCCAATCCTCCACCGTCACCACCGGGAAGCGCGCGCCGTATTGCGTGCCGGAGGACGGATCGACGCTCATCGGGCCGGTCGAGCCGAAGCACGAGCCGAGGTTGTTCACGCCGATCACGAAGAAGCGGTTGGTGTCGAGCGGTTTGCCGGGGCCGACCATGTTGTCCCACCAGCCGGTGCTGCGCGGATCGTCCGCGTACAGCCCCGCGACGTGGTGCGAGGCGTTGAGCGCGTGACACACGAGCACCGCGTTCGAGCGCGCGGCGTTCAGTTCGCCGTAGGTCTCGACGACAAGCTGATAGTTGCCGAGCACGCTGCCGCTCTGGAGCCGCAGCGGTTCGGCGAAATGCATGGTCTGTGGAGCGACGATGCCGATCGATTCCATTCGTTCCGCCTTATGACTGGGCGGCTAAATGGCGTCGGCGAAGCGCGGAGTGAAAGATGCGCGGCTGACGACCTCTTTAGCCGCATTTGTAATGAACCCGCGGCCTGGTGGCTGGGGTTCGCGCGCCCGCAATCGAGTCAGCAAATCGGCGCGTCATTCGAGTGTTCCGTCTCGCCCCGCTGTCGCGGCGACAAGTGGCCGCAAGTATAGCGGATTTCGCCAGGAACCATCGGCCGGCCCCGGTGCGCGGCCAAGTTGGTTTGTCGAACGCAATGTTGGACTCAGGTCAAGCAACGGGCGCGTCCAGTCGGGGTGCGGGGATCGAGCGTCTGTACATTACGCAGCGCCTTTCCCGCGGATGAGGCGCCGGGGCCCTCCCTATCGGAGTTCGGCGCATGCGGCATCGATACGCATGGTCGCCGTGCGCGATGGTCCGAATCCTTTCTCCGTACCGTTGATCCCGGGCTCGTCGAGCCGTTCCGCTTCGATTCGCGCGAAAGGGTGCGCGCTATGCGATCGCAGTTGGGTGCGCAGCGTTGGATCGTCACCGAAATCCGTTTCAGAGAGGTTCAGATCATGGCAAATCAATCAGCATTCAAGCGGCCGTCACGCCCGACCATCGACACCGTGACCGACAACGTGGAACCCCACACCGGGGTGATCGATCCGGCCGGGTTGACCAACGACCCGCGCCCGGTGTTGAGCGGGCACGGCGACGCCGGCTCGATCATCCATGTTCGCGTCGACAGTTTCGAAGTGGGGATCGTCGAGGTCGGCGCGGGCGGAACGTGGACGTATCAATTGCCGCAGCCGTTGCCGGACGGTTTGTTCCGACTGTCGGCCCGGGCGAGCAATGCGGGCATGCTGAGCGTGCCGTCGCAGCCGTACATGATCGAGGTCGACGTGACCCCACCGTCGGCGCCGACCATCGATCACGCGTCGGCCGACAGCGCCGCGACGCTGTCCGGTCGTGCGGAGCCGTATTCGAAGGTCGAGGTGTATGCGGACAAGACCTTGCTCGGCACCGTGACGACCGGCACCGACAGCCGATGGACATTCCCGCTGCCGGACGGCATCGCGGCCGGCCACCACGCGTTGACGGCCACTGCCACGGATTCCGCGGGCAATGTGAGCCAATCGTCGGCGAGCTTCGACTACGCCGTCGGGTCGGCGCAGTCGGCCGCCCACGCGGTGGTGGACGAAGCGGAGCGCGACAGCGGGGAGCATCCCGATGATCGGCCGATCGACGACGGCACGGCGGCACGGCCGACCAGCGGATCGTCGATCGCGCCGACGATCGACTCGGGCGACAACACGACGAAGCTGTCGTTGGCGGACGTGCTGTTCCCCCTCGGTCATCAGGAGCTGTTTCGGGCGGATGGCGGCGCGCGGGCGCCCGGCATGCCGGAACTCGCGTCGGGCAGCCATGAAGGGCGGCCGGTGCCCGACGGTGTTGGCTACACCGGCGCTCACAACGCCGCGCAGGATATCGACCTGATGGTGCAGGCCGCGATGCCGCCGACGCCCATGGCATAACCGGCCCGGCGCGCTGCACGATGCGGCATGGCCCGGTCTTCGCGGATGCGAAGGCCGGGCCATGTCATTCACGCGGGTGAATGCCGCGTTGAAGCTGCCGGTGTCGAGTGTCGCATCGTCGCATCGAGCCGTCGTGCCGTGCGAGTCAGGCCGAGCAACGGCCGCGACCAGTCTGGATGCATAGGTCGCACGTCAATACATCCAAATCTCTTCGTTGTGCCGATCAACATTGATTGACCTATATCAGGGTTCAGTGCGCGCGCCGCCGGTACGCATGTGCGCCATGCGTAAGGATCTGGGTTCTTTCCTCCAAACAGCGACCCCGGGCTCGTCGAGCCGTTCCGCCTCGATTTGCGCGACAGGCAGCACCGCGGCACAACTGCAGTTGTGCCGCGGCCTTGGATCTTCACCGAAATCCGTTTCAGAGAGGTTCAGATGATGGCAAATCAATCAGCAGTCCAGCGGCAGTTGCACCCCACCATCGACACGGTGATCGACAACGTCGAGCCGCATGCCGGCGTGATCGGCCAGGCCGGGCTGACGAACGATCCGCGCCCGGTATTGAGCGGGCGCGGCGAGGTCGGCTCGATCATCCACGTTCGCGTCGAAGGCAACGAAGTGGGCACCGTCAAGGTCGCACCGAACGGCAAGTGGACGTATCAATTGCCGGAGCCGCTGTCGGACGGCTTGTGCCGTCTGTCGGTTCGGGCCAGCAATTCGGCCGGGTTGAGCATGCCGTCGGAGGCGTACATGATCGAGGTCGACACGACCGCGCCGCCGCCGCCGACCATCCATCAAGCGTCGTCCGGCAGCGCCCCGACGCTGTCCGGCCAGGCGGAGCCCTATTCGACGGTCAACGTGTATGACGGCAAGACCTTGCTCGGCACCGCGACGACAGGCGCCGACAGCCAATGGACGTTATCGCTGCCGTCTGGCATGGCGGTCGGCCACCATGCGTTGACGGCCACCGCCAGGGATCCCGCGGGCAATGCGAGCGAATTGTCGGCGAGCTTCGACTGCACGGTGGAGGGCAGCATTTCCGAGAATTTCGACTCGTTGCCGGCAGAAATATATTTGCACTTCGCCGGCCAGCACACGTCCACGCGCTATTTCGATGTGACCCGTCTGGATTCTCCCGGGCTCAATGCCGTCATCTTGCATGAGGGCTTGTTGACCGGGGCAAATGTCGCGATGCCGGGCGTCCCTGTCAGCGAGCGCCCGCCCACACGCGCACTGGCGATAACCGACAGGGTGCGGCTGGATCTGCATGACGGGCGGTCTGCCACGCGTATGTCGTTCGACCTGGGCGACGTGACGACGAACGAGGTGGTCAAGCTGTATTTCTACGACAAGAGCGGCAACCTGATTTACACGTCCCCGGGGTACACGGCCGAAGGCGGCCTGCATCAGCGAATCGATATCGACGTCGGCAAGGAATTCACGCGCGTCGAAATCAACGAGGAATGGCGGTCGGACAACATGACCATGAACTGGGTGGACAACATCGTCTTCTCCGGTACGGAGGTCGGCCCGAGCGATCGCCCCTTGCTCTCCGATCAGCCGGACCCGCAAGCGCTCGCCAGTCATGTCGCGGACGCCGGCGAGAACGGCGGGGCGGTATTCACCGTGGGCGATGTCGCCCATTTTTCCGGCGCTGGCGCGGGGGCGCATGGCGGTGTGGGCAACGACGCACTGCAACTGACGAGTGTGAATCAGGTGCTCGATGTCACTGTGTTGAACCGTGGCGCGACCGACACGATCAGCGGTATCGAGATGATCGACCCGACCGGCACGGGCGACAACACGTTGCGCATGTCGATGGGCGACATGCTGAATCTCGGCCACCCGGATGCATTCCGCCAGGATGGCTACTCGCAGATGCGGGTGGCGGGCAACGCGGGCGACCGCGTGGAGTTGGCCGGCATTCCCGATCTGGCGGCTGGCGGTTGGGATGGCGCGGGCAATTTCGTGATCGGCGGCGAACCGTATGCCGTCTACCGGAACGACACGCTGAAGGCCGAGCTGTTCGTGCGCGATGGCGTCGAGGCGAACAGCGGTTCGTCGATCGTGCCGGTGATCGACCCGGTCGAGCGGAACGCATCCCCGGGCGTGACGGATGCCGGCGGCCCGGCGCTGAAGTCGGCCGAGTTCACGTTCGATTTTGACGGCACGATCGGCGGCACGAAGGCATCGACGCGGTCGATCGCCGCGTTGTTGGACGGGATGGATCACAACGAAAGCGACGGGGGTTTCCATGTCGATCACGGGGCCGGCGACAACACGCCGAAACTGTCGTTGGCGGATCTGCTGAATCCAAGCCATCCGGATCTGTTTCGAGCGGATGGCGGCGCACACGTAGCGGTGAAGCTTGGCGCGAGCGACGACGCACAGGTGCCCGGCATGCCGGAACTCGCGTCGGGGAGCAACGAATGGCGGCCGGTGCCTGACGGTGTTGGCTGCACCGGCGCTCACAACGCCGCGCAGGATGTGGACCTGATGGTGCATGCCGCGATGCAAACCACGGCCATGGCCTAACTGCTCGACGCGCCGCATGGCGCAACTAGGGCTCGGTCTTTGCGAATGCTCAGACCGAGCCCTTGTCGTTTTATGCGGGCGAATGCCGTGAAGTCGCTGGCTTCGAGCGTCCGGCGGCCCGGCGAGCCGTCATGTTGTACGCGTGATCGTTCCCGCAATGCAAGTTGGGGTCGAAGTAAATTGCCGAATCCATTGAGTTATAAAGCGCAATGCTCGATTCAGGTCAAGCAACGGTCGTGTCTGATCTGGATGCATATGTCATACGCCTGTACATTACAAATGTCTTTCGTTCTGCCAATGAAGATCGATTGATCCATGTCAGGATTCGGCGCACGCGCCGTCGTTACGCATGGCCGCTACGCGTAACCACTTGAATCCTTCCTTCCAAACTGCGATCCCAGGTTCGTCGAACCGTTCCGCCTCGATTTGCGCCACAAGCGTGTCGCTGTGCGATTCGGCACGCGCCCGCGGATCTTCATCGAAACTCGTTTCAGAGATGTTTTAGATCATGGCAAATCAACCTGCAGTCAAGAAACCGTCCCGCCCAACCATCGACACCGTGACCGGCAACGTCGGGCCGCATGCCGGTGCGATCGATCCCGCCGGCCTGACCAACGACCCGTGCCCGGTGTTGAGCGGCCACGGCGACGTCGGCGCCATCATCCACGTCCGCGTCGACGGCGAAGAAGTCGGCACGGCCGAGGTCGGCCCGGATGGCACGTGGACGTATCAATTGGCGCAGCCGCTGCCCGAAGGCCAATGCAGCCTGTCGGTGCGGGCGAGCAATTCGGCCGGGCAGAGCGTGCCGTCGAAGGCGTACAAGATCGAGGTGGATGTCACCCCGCCGTCATCGCCGGTCATCGATCACGTGTCGCTCGACAGCCCTGCGACGCTGTCCGGCCATGCGGAGCCGCATTCGACGGTCGACGTGTATGACGGCAAGACCTTGCTCGGCACCGTGACGGCCGGCGCCGATGGCCAATGGACGTTCCCGCTGCCGGACGACATGGCGGACGGCAAGCACGTGTTGACGGCCACGGCGAGCGATCTCGCGGGCAATGCGAGCGAGGCGTCGTCGAGCTTCAACTACGTTGTCGGGCAGCCGATCGCACACGCGGTGGTGGACCAAGCCGGGCGCGACAACGGGGAGCATCAGAACGATTTTCTGACCAACGACGGCACGGCGGGCCGGCTGATCAGCGGTCACATCGAGGGGGCGCTCGGCGCGGACAACCGGGTCCAGGTCTCGACCGATGGCGGGCGCACGTGGCAAGACGCGCTGATGAAGGCGAACGGAGAGTGGGTGGCGATCGATCCGAATGCGCACACCGGCAATTGGACGATCCAGACGCGCGTGGTGAACGCTGCAGGCGAGCAAGGCGAGGAGGACAGCACGTCGGTCACGCTGAGGGCCGCGACGACGATGCCGACCGATGTGTCGTTCGATAGCGACGCTGGCAAGATGACGGTGAAATTTTCCCCGGAGCAGCTCGCGCCGGGTTCGAAGCTGTCGCTGATGATCGACGGCCACCTGTCCGAACACGTGCTGAGCGCGTCGGAACTCGCCTCGGGCGTGGCGACGTTCGATGCGCCGGTAACGGACGCGAAGCAGGTGGTGGCGGCCGTGGTCGATGCGGCCGGCAATATCTCGCCGTATCACGGAGTTGAGCGCGTCACGACGGAGAACAGCGTTTCCGAGAACTTCGATTCGGTGAATTCGGTATTCTTTTACAAAGCTTCCGACAGCGTGTCCACGCGCTATTTCGATGTGACCCGTCTCGACTCGGCCGACTCCGCCTGGTTTGAAGGCCTGCAGGAGGATATCAATCTCATAGGTACGGGCGGCAGTCTTGCCGATGCGCCAACCTCGCGCGTACTGGTGATAACCGGCAGGATGCGGCTGGACCTGCATGACGGGGTATCTGCCACGCGCATGTCGTTCGACCTGGGCGACATGACGACGCAGGAGGTCGTCAAGCTGTATTTCTATGACAAGAATGGCAACCTGATTTTCACGTCCCCCGAATACACGGCTGACGGCGGCCTGCATCAGAAGATCGATATCGATGTCGGCCAGGAATTCGCGCGAGTCGAAATCAACCAGGAATGGCAGTCGTACTACAACACCGCGAGCTGGGTGGACAACATCGTCTTCACCGGCCCCGGCAGTACGGATGAGCGCCCCGTGACCATCGATCCGGCGGCCGAGCAGGCGCTGATCGGTGATGCGGCGCACTACGGCAGCAGCGGCGGCACGGTATTCACCGTGGCCGATGTCGGCTATTTCTCGGGTGCCGGAGCGGGTGCGCATGGCGGTGCTGGCGTCGACACGCTGAAGCTGACGGGCGCGAATCAGGTGCTCGACGTCACGGCGCTGAACAGCGGCGCGACCGACAAGCTCAGCGGTATCGAGGTGATCGACCTGACCGGCTCGGGCGACAACACGTTGCGCATGTCGATGGCCGACGTGCTGAATCTCGGCCACCCGGATGCGTTCCGCCAGGACGGCTACTCGCAGATGCGGGTGACGGGCGATGCGGGCGACCGGGTGGAGCTGGCCGGCATTCCCGATCTGGCGGCGGGCGGCTGGGCCAATGCAGGCACTTTCGTGATCGGCGGCGAGCAGTATGTCGTCTACCGGAACGATGCGCTGAAGGCCGAATTGTTCGTGCGCGAGGGCGTCGAGGTAAGCAGCGGGTCGTCGATCGTGCCGGTGATCGACGCGGTCGAGCAGAGCGGATCGCCGAGCGTGTCGGGACACGCGGCCGCGCACGCGCAGGTGACGGTCTACAGTGGCGATACCGCGATCGGGACGGCCACGGCGGGCGCGGACGGCACATGGACGCTGACGCTGCCCAGCGGCATGCAACCGGGCGCGCATACGCTGACGGCGAGCGTGACGGATGCCGGCGGCCTGGCGCTGAAATCGGCTGATTTCATGTTCGATGTGGCAGGCGAGACAGCCCCCGCGCCTGGCGACCCTGAGGTGCCCTCGGCTCCCGAGGTCCCCGAAGTGCCCGGGAATCCCGGCGGCCAGAAGCAGGATAAACCGCCGTCGCGCCCGACCATCGACACGGTGACGGACAACGTCGAGCCGCATACCGGCCCGATCGGCCAGGCCGGGTTGACCAACGACCCGCGCCCGGTGCTGAGCGGGCACGGCGAAGCCGGCTCGATCATCCACGTCCGCGTCGACAACAACGAAGTGGGCACCGTCAGGGTCGGCTCGAACGGAATATGGACGTATCAACTGCCGGAGCCGCTGCCGGACGGCCTGGCCCGTCTGTCGGTGCGGGCGAGCAATTCGGCCGGGCAGAGCATGCCGTCGAAGGCGTACATCATCGAGGTCGACGTGACCCCGCCGCCGCCGCCGACCATCGATCACGCATCGTCCGGCACCCCGGCCACGCTGTCCGGCCATGCAGAGCCGTACTCGACGATCGACGTGTACGACGGCAAGACCTTCCTCGGCACCGTGACGACCGGCGCCGACAGCCAATGGACGCTCTCGCTGCCGGAAGGCATGTCGGTCGGCAATCACACGTTGACCGCCACGTCCCGCGACCCCGCGGGCAATGTGAGCCAATCGTCGGCGAACTTCGACTTCGTCGTCGAGCCCGAGGTGCCGACCGCCCACGCGGTGGTGGACGACGCGGGGCGCGACAGCGGCATATCTCACGGCGATTGGCTGACCAACGACGGCACGGCGGGCCGGCTGATCGGCGGACACATCGAGGGTGTGCTCGGCGCGCACGACCGGGTGCAAATCTCGACCGACGGCGGGCGTACGTGGCAAGACGCGCTGATGAAATCGAACGGCAAGTGGGTGGCGGTCGATCCGAATGCACACACCGGCAACTGGACGATCCAGACGCGCGTGGTGAACGACGCCGGCAAGCAGGGCGAGCAGGACAGCACGGCGGTCACGCTGAAGGACTCGACGGCGATGCCGTTCGACGTGTCGGTCAATCACGACTACGGGTCGGTGACGGTGAGATTCTCCCCGGAGCAAGTCGCAGCCGACTGGAAGCTGTCGCTGATGATCGACGGCCGCCTGTACGAACACGTTCTGAGCCAGCAGGAGGTTGCCTCGGGCATGGCGAGCTTCTATGCGCCGGTGACGGGCGCGAAGCAGGTGGTGGCGGCCATGGTCGATACGGCCGGGAATATCTCGGCGTATCGGGGTACCGAGCACTTCAAATCGGAAGGCACCATTTCCGAGAACTTCGAGTCGTTGTCGAGTGACTCATATTTATACCGGCAGGGGGCTACGGCGTCCACGCGCTATTTCGACGTGACCTGTCTCGACGTGCTTAGCGGCGTTTGGCGGCAGGGTTTGTTGACGGGTAGAGATGTGGCTGGGTGGGACGGCGCCGTTATTACCGAGGTGCCGACCTCGCGTGTGCTGGCGATAACCGGCAGGGTGCGGCTGGATCTGAAAGATGGGATGTCTGCCACGCGCATGTCGTTCGACCTGGGCGACATGACGACGCAGGAGGTCGTCAAGCTGTATTTCTATGACAAGAATGGCAACCTGATTTTCACGTCGCGCGAATACACGGCAGCAGGCGGCGTGCATCAGTACGTCGATATCGATGTCGGCAGGGAATTTGCGCGCGTCGAAATCAACAATGAATGGCGATCGGCCGACGACGGCATGAACTGGGTGGACAACATTGTTTTCACCGGCTCCTTCGGTACGAGTGATCGCCCCGTGACTCGCGATCCACTGACCTGGCAAGCGCTCACCGGTGATATGGCGTACTACGGCGGAAGCCAGGATACGGTATTCAACGTGTCCGATGTCGGCTATTTCTCGGGCGCCAACGCGGGTGCGCATGGCGGTGTGGGCAACGACACACTGCGACTGACGGGCGCCAATCAGGTGCTCGACATCACGGCGTTGAACAGCGGCGCGACCGACAAGATCAGCGGTATCGAGGTGATCGACATCACCGGCTCGGGCGACAACACGTTGCGCATGTCGATGGCCGACGTGCTGAACCTCGGCCACCCGGATGCGTTCCGTCAGGATGGCTACTCGCAGATGCGGGTGACGGGCAACGCGGGCGACCGGGTGGAGCTGGCCGGCATCCCCGATCTGGCAGCCGGCGGTTGGGCCAGTGCAGGCAATTTCGTGATCGGCGGCGAGCAGTATGTCGTCTACCGGAACGACGCGCTGAAGGCCGAACTGTTCGTGCGCGATGGCGTTGCGTTGAGCAGCGGGTCGTCGGTCGTACCGGCGATCGATTCGGTGGTGCTGAACGGATCGCCGAGCGTGTCGGGACACGCGGCCGCGCAGGCACAGGTAACCGTCTACGACGGCGATACCTCGATCGGGACGGCCACGGCGCGCGCGGACGGCACATGGACGCTGGCGCTGCCCAGCGGCATGCAGCCGGGGGCGCATGCGCTGACGGCGAGCGTGACGGATGCCGGCGGCCTGGCGCTGAAGTCGGCGGAGTTCCCGTTCGATTTTGGCGGCACGATCAGCCATCCGGCGCCATCGTCGCGGTCGCTTGCGGGGTTGTTCGACGGGATGAATCACGATGCGAGCGACAGTACCCATGCCGATCACGGTGCGGGCGACGCCACGCCGAAGCTGTCGTTGGCGGACGTGTTGAGCACCAGCCATCAGGAACTGTTCCGGACGGATGGCGGTACGCAGGTGCGCGGCACGCCGGAACTTGCGGCCGCGAGCAACGAAGGGCGGCCGGTGCCTGACGGTGCCGGCCACACCGGCGCTCACAACGCTGCGCAGGATGTGGACCTGATGATGCAGGCCGCCATGCAAACCACGCTCATGCCATAAGCGCTCGACGCGCCACATGAGGCAACCGGGCCCGGTCTTCGCATTCGCGAAGACCGGGCCCTTTCGTTTATGCGGGCACCGCGTTGACGTTGCCTGCTTCGAGCGTCTCGTTGGTGCGACGATTCATCATGTTGCGCGCGCAATCATTACCACTGCGGAAATCGTTAATCACAAAAATCACCGGTTGAGTCAACTGCGTGCAGCGCAATGTTCGATTCAGGTCAAGCAACGGCCGTGTCCAGCATGGATGCCGGTATCGCCCATCTATACATTACAAAGCTCTTGCATCGTCACGCATGGCCGCTATGCGTGACGATGCCTTCCCAACCGCGACCCCGGGCTCGTCGAGCAGTTCCGCCTCGATTTGCGCCGCCAGCGTGTTGTTGCGCGATTCGGCACGCGCCCCGGATCTTCATCAAAACCTGTTTCAGGGATGTTTTAGATCATGGCAAACCAATCTGCAGTCAAGAAACCGTCGCGCCCGACCATCGACACCGTGACCGGCAATGTCGGGGCGCGTACCGGCGTGATCGGCCAGTCCGGGCTGACCAACGACCCGCGTCCGGTGTTGAGCGGGCACGGCGACGTCGGCTCGACCATCCACATCCGTGCCGAAGGGCGCGAGGTCGGCACCGCCCAAGTCGGCTCCGACGGAACGTGGACGTATCAATTGCCGCAGCCGCTGTCGGACGGCTTGTGCCGTCTGTCGGTGCAGGCAGGCAATTCGGCCGGCCTGAGCATGCCGTCGAAGGCGTACACCATCGAGGTCGAGGCGGCTGCCACGACGACGCCGATCATCGATCACGGATCGCCCGGCATCCCCGGGACCGCCCACGCGGTGGTGGACAAAGCGGGGCGCGACAGCGGGGCATCTCACAGCGATTGGCTGACCAACGACGGCACGGCGGGGCGGCTGATCAGCGGTCACATCGAGGGGGCACTCGGCGCGGGCGACCGGGTGCAAACCTCGACCGACGGCGGGCGTACGTGGCAAGACGCGTTGATGCAGTCGAACGGCAAATGGGTGGCGATCGATCCGAATGCGCACACCGGCAACTGGACGATTCAGACGCGCGTGATGAATGGCGCAGGCACCCGGAGCGGGGACAGCACGGCGGTCGTGCTGAAGACCTCGACGGCGATGCTGACCGACGTGTCGTTCGATGGCAACGGCGGCATGATGACCGTGAAATTCTCCCCGGGGCAGGTCGCGCCGGGCTACAAGCTGTTGCTGATCATCGACGGCCGCATGTATGAACATGCGTTGAGCGCGACGGCGCTCGCCACGGGTTTGGCGAGGTTCGATGCGCCCGTCATGGGCGCGAAGCAGGTTTCAGCGGCCCTGGTCGATACGGCCGGCAATATCTCGTCGTACAGGGACGATCACGCCGCGACGCTCAATGCACCGACCGAGCAAGCGCTCACCGGCACGATCGCGCGCTACGGCGCAAGCGGTGACACGGTGTTCACCGTGTCCGATGTCGGCTATTTTTCGAGCGTTCGCGCAGGCGCGCATGGCGGTGCGGGCGTCGACACATTGAAGTTGACGGGCGCGAATCAGGTGCTCGACGTCACGGCGCTGAACAGTGGCGCGACCGACAAGCTCAGCGGTATCGAGGTGATCGACATCACCGGCTCGGGCAACAACACGTTGCGCATGTCGACGGCCGATGTGCTGAATCTCGGCCACCCGAATGCGTTCCGCCAGGACGGCTACTCGCAGATGCGAGTCACGGGCAATGCGGGCGACCGGGTGGAACTGGCCGGCATTCCCGATCTGGCGGCCGGCAGTTGGGCCAGTGCAGGCACTTTCATGATCGGCGGCGAGCGGTATGTGGTCTATCGGAACGATGCGCTGAAGGCCGAGCTGTTCGTGCGCAATGGTGTCGCGGTGAGCGGCGGATCGTCGATCGTGCCGGTGATCGATTGGGTCGAGCAGGGTGTATCGCCGGGCGTGTCGGGACACACGGGCGCCCATGCACAGGTGACGGTCTACCACGGCGATACCGCGATCGGGACGGTCACGGCGGACCCGGACGGCTCGTGGTGGCTGGCGCTGCCCGGCGGTATGCAGCCGGGGTCGCATACGCTGACGGCGAGCGTGACGGATGGCCGCGGCGTGGCGCAGAAGTCGGCCGAGTTCACGTTCGTTCTCGACAATGAGACCGCGCCGGTGCCCGACGATCTGCCGTCGCGCCCGACCATCGACACCGTGACCGACAACGTCGAGCCGCATACCGGCCCGATCGGCCAGGCCGGGCTGACGAACGACCCGCGCCCGGTGTTGAGCGGGCGCGGCGACGTCGGCTCGACCATTCACGTCCGCGTCGACAACAACGAAGTAGGTACCGTCAGGGTCGGCTCGAACGGAACGTGGACGTATCAATTAACGCAGCCGCTGCCGGACGGCCTGGCCCGTCTGTCGGTGCGGGCGAGCAATGCGGACGGGCAGAGCGCGCCGTCGGAGGCGTACATCATCGAGGTCGATGTGACGCCGCCGCCGCCGCCGATGATCGATTCCGCGTCGGCGGGCACTCCCGCGACGCTGTCGGGCCATGCGGAGCCGTATTCGACGGTCGACGTGTATGACGGCAACACCTTCCTCGGCACCGCGACGACCGGCCCCGACAGCCAATGGACGTTCCCGCTGCCGCCTGGCATGTCGGTCGGCAATCACACGTTGACGGCCACGGCCAGGGACCCAGCGGGCAATTTGAGTCCGTCGTCGCCAAACTTCGACTACGTCGTCGGGCCGACCCAGCCGACCGCACACGCGGTGGTGGACGACGCGGGGCGCGATACCGGGTTGTCGCACAGCGATTGGCTGACCAACGACGGCACGGCGGGCCGGCTGATCGAGGGGCACATCGTGGGTGTGCTCGGCGCGAGCGACCGGGTGCAAACCTCGACCGACGGCGGGCGCACCTGGCAGGACGCGTTGATGAAGTCGAACGGCAAGTGGGTGGCGATCGATCCGAACGCGCACACCGGCAATTGGGCGATCCAGACGCGCGTGGTGAATACCGCGGGCGAGCAGGGCGAGCAGGACAGCACGGCGGTCACGCTGAAGACGTCGGTGCTGATGCCAACCGACATGTTGGTCAATCACACCATCGGCTCGGTGGCGGTGAGATTCTCTCCGGAGCAGGTCGCAGCGGACTGGAAGCTGTCGCTGATGATCGACGGCCGCCTGTACGAACACGTTCTGAGCCAGCAGGAGGCTGCCTCGGGTGTGGCGAGCTTTTATGCGCCGGTGATGGGCGCGAAGCAGGTGCTGGCGGCCATGGTCGATACGGCCGGCAATATCTCGTCGTATCGTGGTGTCGAGCACTTCCAATCGGAAGGCACCATTTCCGAGAACTTCGAGTCGTTGTCGAGCGACTCATATTTGTTCAGGTATGGGGCTACGGCGTCCACGCGCTATTTCGACGTGACCTGTCTCGACGCGCTTGGCGGCGTTTGGCGGCAGGGTTTGTTGACGGGTAGAGATGTGACTGCGTGGGCACCCTCCGTTATTGCCGAGGCGCCGACCTCGCGTGTGCTGGCGATAACCGGCAGGGTGCGGCTGGACCTGAAAGATGGGATGTCTGCCACGCGCATGTCGTTCGACCTGGGCGACATGACGACGCAGGAGGTCGTCAAGCTGTATTTCTACGACAACAATGGCAGCCTGATTTACACGTCCCGCGGGTACTCGGCAGCAGGCGGCGTGCATCAGTACGTCAATATCGATGTCGGCAGGGAATTTACGCGCGTCGAAATCAACAATGAATGGCGATCGGTCGACGCGGGCATGAACTGGGTGGACAACATCGTTTTCACCGGCTCCTTCGGTTCGGGTGATCGCCCCGTGTTCGGGGACTCGCCGACGCGGCAAATGCTCACCGGTGATATGGCGTACTACGGCGGAAGCCAGGAGACGGTATTCAACGTGTCCGATGTCGGCTATTTCTCGGGCGCCAACGCGGGTGCGCATGGCGGTGTGGGCAACGACACACTGCAACTGACGGGAGGGAATCAGGTGCTCGACGTCACGGCGCTGAACAGCGGCGCGACCGACAAGATCAGCGGCATCGAGGTGATCGACCTGACCGGCTCGGGCGACAACACGTTGCGGATCTCGATGGCCGATGTGTTGAATCTCGGCCACCCGGATGTTTTCCGCCAGGATGGCTACTCCCAGGTGCGGGTGACGGGCAACGCCGGCGACCGGGTGGAGCTGGCCGGCATTTCCGGTCTGGCGGCCGGCAGTTGGACCGGCGCGGGCAATTTCGTGATCAACGGCGAGCAGTATGTCGTCTACCGGAACGACGCGCTGAAGGCCGAACTGTTCGTGAACAATGCGGTCGCGGTGAGCGGCGGATCGGCGGTCGCGCCGGTGATCGACTCGGTCGTGCTGAACGCATTTCCGAGCGTGTCGGGACACGCGGGCGCGCTGGCGCAGGTGACGGTCTACGACGGCAGCACCTCGATCGGAAAGGTCACGGCGGGTACCGACGGTTCGTGGTCGCTGGCGCTGCCCACCGGCATGCAGCAGGGTACGCATACGCTGACGGCGAGCGTGACGGATGCCAATGGCCTGGTGCTGACGTCACCCGAGTTCACGTTCGATTATGGCGGCACGATCAGCCGCCCGGCGCCATCGACGCGATCGATCGCCGAGTTGTTGGACGGGATGGATCACGACGAAAGCGACGGGGGTTCCCATGTCGATCACGGTGCCGGCGACAACCCGCCGAGGCTGTCGTTGGCGGACCTGCTGAACCCTGGCCATCAGGAGCTGTTTCGGGCGGGGGGCGGCGCACCGGTGCGCGGCATGCCGGACCTCGCGGCAGCGGGCAACGAAGGGCGGCCTATGCTCGACGTTGCCGGCTACCCCGGCGCTCACAACGCCGCGCAGGATGTGGACCTGATGGTGCATGCCGCGATGCAAACAACGCTCATGGCCTGAGCGCTCGACGCGCTGCATGAAGCAGCAGGGCCCGGTCTTCGCGAAGGCGCAGACCGGGCCGTGTCATTAGGTCGCCGAGTCAAGCCACTCGTGGAACGCGATGTTGGATTCAGGTCAAGCAGCGGCCGTGTTTGGCCCAGGCACAGGTGTCGCACGCTGTACATTGCAAACCCCTTACGTGTGCCGAACTCATCTCGGGGTTCGGCGCACGCACCGTCGGTACGCATGGCCGCTATGCGTGAGGGTTATCTCCCAACTGCGACCCCGGGCTCGTCGAGCCGTTCCGCCTCGATTTGCGCCGTCAACGTGTTGCTGCGCGATTCGGCATGTGCCCCGGAGCTTCATTGAAATCTGTTTCAGGGAGGTTTTGGATCATGGCAAATCAATCTGCAGTCAAGCGACCGTCCCGCCCGACCATCGACACCGTGATCGGCAACGTCGGGGCGCGTACCGGCGCGATCGGCCAGTCCGGGCTGACCAGCGACCCGCGCCCGGTGTTGAGCGGACACGGCGACGTCGGCTCGACCATCCACATCCGTGCCGAAGGGCGCGAGGTCGGCACCGCCCAAGTCGGCTCGGACGGAACGTGGACGTATCAATTGCCGCAGCCGCTGTCGGACGGCTTGTGCCGTCTGTCGGTGCAGGCAGGCAATTCGGCCGGCCTGAGCATGCCGTCGAAGGCGTACATCATCGAAGTCGAGGCGGCCGCGACGACGCCGATCATCGATCACGGATCGCCCGGCATCCCCGGGACCGCCCACGCGGTGGTGGACAAAGCGGGACGCGACAGCGGGGTATCTCACAACGATTGGCTGACCAACGACGGCACGGCGGGCCGGCTGATCAGCGGTCACATCGAGGGGGCGCTCGGCGCGGGCGACCGGGTGCAAACCTCGACCGACGGCGGGCGTACGTGGCAAGACGCGTTGATGCAGTCGAACGGCAAATGGGTGGCGATCGATCCGAATGCCCACACCGGCGACTGGACGATCCAGACGCGCGTGATGAATGGCGCAGGCACCCGGAGCGGGGACAGCACGGCGGTCGTGCTGAAGACCTCGACGGCGATGCTGACCGACGTGTCGTTCGATGGCAACGGCGGCATGATGACCGTGAAATTCTCCCCGGGGCAGGTCGCGCCGGGCTACAAGCTGTTGCTGATCATCGACGGCCGCATGTATGAACATGCGTTGAGCGCGACGGCGCTCGCCACGGGTTTGGCGAGGTTCGATGCGCCCGTCATGGGCGCGAGGCAGGTTTCAGCGGCCCTGGTCGATACGGCCGGCAATATCTCGTCGTACAGGGACGATCATGGCGCGACCCTCGATGCACCGACCGAGCAAGCGCTCACCGGTACGATCGCGCGCTACGGCGCAAGCGGTGACACGGTGTTCACCGTGGCCGATGTCGGCTATTTTTCGAGCGTTCGCGCGGGGGCGCATGGCGGTGCGGGCATCGACACGCTGAAGTTGACGGGCGCGAATCAGGTGCTCGACGTTACGGCGCTGAACAGTGGCGCGACCGACAAGCTCAGTGGTATCGAGGTGATCGACATCACCGGCTCGGGCAACAACACGTTGCGCATGTCGCTGGGCGACGTGCTGAATCTCGGCCACCCGAACGCTTTCCGCCAGGATGGCTATTCGCAGATGCGGGTGACGGGCAATGCGGGCGACCGGTTGGAGCTGTCCGGGATGAGCGGTCTGGCGGCTGGCGGTTGGGCCAGTACAGGCACTTTCATGATCGGTGGCGCGCAGTATGTCGTCTATCGGAACGACGCGCTGAAGGCCGAGCTGTTCGTGCACGATGGCGTCGCGGTGAACGCTGAATTGTTGGTCGTCGCACCGGTCATCGACTCGATCGTGCTGAACGGATCGCCATGCGTGTCGGGACACGCGGGCGCGCAGGCGCAGGTGACGATCTACGACGGCAATGCCTGGATCGGAACGGTCACGGTGGGCACGGACGGCAGGTGGTCGCTGCCGCTGAGCGGTATGCAGGCAGGGTCGCATACGTTGACGGCGAGCGTGATGGATGCCAGCGGGCTGGCGCTGAAGTCAGCCGACTTCGCGTTTGACGTCGATGCGCCAGCACCCGTGCCTGATGCCCCGTCGGTGCCCGAGATTCCTGGCGGATCGGAGCAAGACGGCCTCCCGTCGCGCCCGACCATCGACACCGTGACCGACAACGTCGAGCCGCATACCGGCCCGATCGGCCAGGCCGGGCTGACCAACGACCCGCGCCCGGTGTTGAGCGGGCACGGCGACGTCGACTCGATCATCCATGTCCGCGTCAACAACACCGAAGTGGGCACCGTCAAGGTCGGCCCGAGCGGAACGTGGACGTATCGATTGCCGGAGCCGCTGCCGGACGGCCTGGCCCGTCTGTCGGTTCGAGCGAGCAATGCGGACGGGCAGAGCGCGCCGTCGGAGGCGTACATCATCGAAGTCGACGTGACGCCGCCCTTGCCGCCGATCATCGATCAGGTGTCGTCCGGCCCGCCCGCCATACTGTCGGGCCATGCGGAGCCGAATTCGACGGTCGGCATATATGACGGCAACACCTTCCTCGGCAACGCGACGACCGGTGCCGACAGCCAATGGACGTTCCCGCTGCCGCCTGGCATGTCGGTCGGCAATCACACGTTGACGGCCACGGCCAGGGACCCTGCGGGCAACCTGAGCCCGGCGTCGCCGAACTTCGACTACATCGTCCCCAGTGTGCCGACCGCGCACGCGATCGTGGACGACGCGGGGCGCGACAGCGGGGTGTCTCACAGCGATTGGCTGACCAACGACGGCACGGCGGGCCGTCTCATCGAGGGGCACATCGAGGGTGTGCTCGGCGCGAACGACCGGGTACAAATCTCGACCGATAGAGGGCGCACATGGCAGGACGCGCTGATGAAGTCGAACGGCAAGTGGATTGCGGTCGATCCGAACGCACACAATGGCAATTGGGCGATCCAGACGCGCGTGGTGGACACCGCAGGCAAGCATGGCGACGAGGACTACAGCACTGTGGTCACGCTGAAGACTTCGGTGATGATGCCGATCGATGTGACGTTCGATGCCAACGCCGGGCTGGTGACGGTGAGATTCCATTCGGAGCAGGCCGCCCCGGACTGCAAGCTGTCGCTGATGATCGACGGCAGTCTTTCCGAATATGTGTTGAGCCCGCGGGAGATCGCCATGGGTTTTGCGCGGTTCTCTGCGCCGGTACAGGACGCGAAGCAGGTTTTGGCGGCGCTGGTCGATACGGCCGGCAATATCTCGTCATATCACGGTGTCGAGCGCGTCATGACGGAAAACAGCGTGTCCGAGAGTTTCGACTCGTTCCAGAAACCCGTGATGTTTGACGATCATTTGACGAGCGTGTCAACGCGCTATTTCGACGTGACGAGCCTGCGCTGCAATGATTTCCATTATTGGACGGAGGGCTTGTTGGCGGGTTCCGAACTCTATGTGCCGCATACCTCTCTTACCGATCGTCCATCCTCGCGCGTACTGGTGTTCAACAGCGGGATGCGGCTGGACCTGCATGGAGGGGTGTCTGCCACGCGCATGTCGTTCGACCTGGGCGACGTGACGACGAAAGAGTCCGTCAAGCTGTATTTCTTTGACGAGAATGGCAAGCTGATTTTCACGTCCCCTGCGTATACGGCTGCAGGCGGCCTGCATCAGAGGATCGATATCGATGTCGGCCAGGAATTCGTGCGCGTCATAATCGACCAGCAATGGCGAAACAATCCCGACGTCATGTGCTGGATGGACGACATCGTCTTTACCGGCCCTGGTGGTACGGAGGATCGCCCCGTGACCGTCGATGTGCCGGCCGAGCAAGCGCTCACTGGTGAGATGGCGTACTACGGCAGCAGCGGGGGCACGGTATTCACCGTCGCCAACGTCGGCTATTTTTCGGGCGCCGGCGCGGGTGCGCATGGCGGTGCGGGCACCGACACCCTGCAATTGACGGGTGCGAATCAAGTGCTCGACATCACCGCGCTGAACAGCGGCGCGGCCGACAGGATCAGCGGTATCGAGGTGATCGACATCACCGGCTCGGGCGACAACACGTTGCGCATGTCGGTGGCCGATGTGCTGAATCTCGGTCATCCGGACGTCTTCCGCCAGGACGGCTACTCGCAGGTGCGGGTGGATGGCAACGCGGGCGATCGGGTTGAACTGGCCGGCATTCCCGATCTGGCGGCCGGCGGTTGGGCCGGCGCGGGCAATGTCGCGATCGGCGGCGAGCAGTATGTCGTCTACCGGAACGATGCGTTGAAGGCCGAGCTGTTCGTGCGCGATGGTGTCGCGGTGAGCGGCGGATCGTCAGTCGCGCCGAACGCATTTTCGAGCGTGTCGGGACACGCGGACGCGCCGGCGCAGGTGAGCGTCCACGACGGCGATATCTCGATCGGGACGGTCATGTCGGGCACGCACGGCCGATGGTCGCTGCCGCTGCCCGAGGACATGCAGGCCGCTACGCACACGCTGGCGGCGAGCGTGAAGGATGCCAGCGGCCTGACTTCGACGTCACCCGAGTTCACGGTCGATTATGGCGGCACCATCAGCCGCCCGGCGGCCTCGACGCGATCGATTGCCGGGTTGTTCGACGGGATGGATCACGACACAAGCGACGGGCATTCCCGTGTCGACCACGGGATCGGCAGCAGCACACCGAAGCTGTGGTTGGCGGACGTGCTCGGCGCGGGCCATCAGGATCTGTTTCGATCGAATGGCGGCGCACGGGTGCCCGGCATGCCGGAACTCGCGCCGGGAAGCGACGAAGGGCGGCCGGTGCTTGACGGTGTTGGCTACACCGGCCACCACGCCGCGCAGGATATCGAACTGATGGTGCAGAACGCGATGCAAACCACGCTCATGGCATAACCAGCCCGACGCGCCGCACGGTGGACACGGCCCGGTCTTCGCGAATGCGAAGACCGGGCCGTGTCATTGACGCGTGCGTTACCGCAGAATCAGTTGAAGTTGTTCGTCGGCACGCTCTTCCGGCGCCGTCGCAAAGCCACTGCCCGCGTAGCGATGCCAGCGGCCCAGCACGTACGAGATCAGCAGGCTCGCGCGCGTGGCCGGGTCATACCCGGCCGGCAGCGGCGCGCTGGCGGGGGTGCCCGGCGCATCGCCGTCGCGCGTGTTCGATTCGAGCAGCGCGATGCGCAGGCATTGCCGCACCGAGGCCTCGACGCGCTCGATCATCCGCTCGATGCGCTCGGCCAGCCGCTCGTGCTCGCCGACCAGCGCCTCGCCCGTCAGTACGCGCGTCATGCCTCGATTCTTCGCCGCGAAACCGAGCAGCATCAGCGCGATCGCGCGCGCCTGCAACACGCCGTCCGGCTCCTTCTCGACGATCTGGTTGATCAGGCCGAAGAGCGTGCTCTCGATGAATTCGATCAGGCCTTCGAACATTTGCGCCTTGCTGGCGAAATGGCGGTACAGCGCGGCTTCGGAGATATCGAGCCGCGCGGCCAGGGCGGCAGTGGTGATTTTTTCGCGCTTGGGCGCTTCCAGCATGGCGGCCAGCATCTGCAGGATCAGCACGCGGCGTTCGCCGGGCTTCGGGCGCGTGCGGCTGCGTTCGCCTGCGCTCCCGGTGGGCGGGGCGCTGGCGGCGGTGGTCTCGTCGCGGTTTACGGCCGCGTCGCGCGGGTCAGTCGGTTGCATTTTTGTCGCCCCGATCGTGTGCTCAGTCGCAGCGATTGTAGCGAAGCAATACGACGATCGACATAGTGCGGCTTGCCGACTCGGGGCAGATGCTCGGGCAGGTGCCCGGTGATCCAGATGGTGCGGATGCCGAGCCGCTTGTAGCGCTTCAGGTGGCTGCGCGTATCTTCGACGAGGATCGCGTCGGCCAGCGAAGCGTGCGCGTCGCGCATCGCCTCGCGCAGCATCGACGCATCGGGCTTCGCGCGCCAGGCGCGGCGGCCGCGCATGTGCTCGATCGCGATCACGCGCTCGAACAGCCGCTCGATGCCGAGTTCGGCCAGCACCGCGCGCGCGTAGCGTTCCGGCGCGTTGGTCAGCACGATCTTGCGGCCCGGCAGGGCGGCGATCCGGCGAGCCAGCCCGCGCTCGGCGCGCAGCATCGACGGCAGATCCGCGAAGGTGTGCACCACCTTGAGGAAATCGTTCGGATCGATCGGATGATGGCGCGCCAGCCCCAGCAGCGCTGCGCCGTAGCGTTTCGTGTACGCGGTGCGCAGATGATCGGCCTGGGCGCGGTCGACCTGGAGGCTGTCGATGATGTACTGCGTCATCGCGGCGTTGATGGCCGGGAAGATCGCGTGCGAGGCGTGGTGGAGCGTGTTGTCGAGATCGAACAGCCAGACCGGCCGCCCGGCGAGCGGGCGGGTGCGGCGTGCCCGGCGTGGCCGGGCCGGCGCGAGGGAGGCCACCGCGAGGACTTCCGCCGGCCCCGGCGGGTTGGCCCGGCCGGCGGGCAGACGGCCGCTCAATGCGAGCGGATCATCGTGCCGAACGGCTGTTCGGTCAGGATTTCTAGCAGCACCGAGTGCTCGATGCGGCCGTCGACGATGTGCACCGACTTCACGCCGCTCTTGGCGGCGTCGAGCGCCGACGAGATCTTCGGCAGCATGCCGCCCGAGATCGTGCCGTCCTCGAACAGCGCGTCGATTTCACGCGCCGACAGGTCGGTCAGCAGGTTGCCTTCCTTGTCCATCACGCCCGGGATGTTCGTCATCATGACGAGCTTCTCGGCGTTCAGCACCGTGGCCAGCTTGCCGGCCACGAGGTCGGCGTTGATGTTGTACGACAGGCCGTCCTCGCCGAAGCCGATCGGCGAGATGACCGGGATGAACGCGTCGTCCTGCAGCGCCTTCACCACGGCCGGGTTGATCGCCTCGACCTCGCCCACCTGGCCGATATCGATGTACTGACCGGGGTTGTCGCGATCCGGCATCATCAGCTTGCGCGCGTGGATCAGGCCGCCGTCCTTGCCCGTCAGGCCCACCGCGTGGCCGCCGAAATGATTGATCAGCGTGACGATGTCCTGCTGGACTTCGCCGCCCAGCACCCACTCGACCACTTCCATGGTTTCTTCGTCGGTGACGCGCATGCCCTGGATGAACGTGCCCTGCTTGCCGATCTTCTTGAGCGCCGTGTCGATTTGCGGGCCGCCGCCGTGGACGATCACCGGATTGATGCCGACCAGCTTCAGCAGAATCACGTCGCGCGCGAAGCCCTGCTTCAGGCGCTCTTCCGTCATTGCGTTGCCGCCGTACTTGATCACCACGGTCTTGCCGTGATATCGGCGAATATACGGCAGCGCCTGCGCGAGGATTTCGGCTTTCAGCGTAGGAGCGATCTGCGAGAGGTCGAGAGGATCGGACATGGCTCAGACTCGTGTTCGGGGCGGTTGATACTGAAACGGGACGGGCGAAACACGGCGAATTGTACACAACTGGCGCAGTGCAGCATGCGGTTTTTGGCCATTTTGGCCATTTGGCCAAAGCCTGCTGCGACTCGGGTTTTGCGTGATTTTTCTGCGACAAAAGGGCGCAATCGAAGGCGATCCGCCGAGGCAATCTCGCCCGCCCGCGCTATGCTTGACGGATTCCTTTCCGGAGCCGCTCACGCCACCATGCCACGCTTCGCAACCGCCGTACCCGCCTCGCGCCGCTGCCCACAGTGCACCGCCGCGTTCGATTGCGGTGCGGCTGCGGCGAGCGGGGCCGCCGAGGCCGAGCCGTTCGCCTGCTGGTGCGCGGCGCTGCCGCCGCTCGCGGCCCCGGCCGGCCGGTGCCTGTGCCCCGAATGCCTGGCGGGCGCGCTCGCCAGGCAGGTGGCGGCCGCCCCGTGCGGCCCCGGCTGGAAGGGCCATAGCGACGCGACGGAGTAAACTGCGCCGATCATGCAACGAATCACCACCACTGGCCGCGTCAATCTCGGCAACCTGTTCTGGCTGCGCACGCTGGCCATCGTCGGCCAGCTCGTCACGGTCGCCGTGGCGCAGGCCTTTTTCGGCGCGAACCTGCCGCTGCCGGCCATGCTGAGCGTGATCGCGCTCGAGGTCATGTTCAACGCGCTGACCTGGCTGCGCGTGCTGCGTGCCCGCCCCGAAACCAATTTTGAACTGATGGGCCAGCTGTGGGTGGACATCGGCGCGCTCACGGCGCTGCTGTTCCTGTCGGGCGGCACCACCAATCCATTCGTCTCGCTGTACCTGCCCTCGCTGGCGATCGCCGCCGCCGTGCTGCCTTGGCACCTGATGGTCTGGCTGGCGGCGTTCTCGGTGGCCTGCTATTTCGCGCTCGGCTTCAATTCGGTGCCGCTCAATCTCGACAATCCGGCCAACCTGTTCGATTACTACCGCGCTGGGCAGGGCGTGAACTTCCTCGTGTCGGTCGGCCTGATCGCCTGGTTCGTGGCGCGCATGTCGAACGCGCTGCGTCAACGCGATGCGGCGCTCGGCGAGGCGCAGCAGCGGCTGCTGCGCGACGAGCGGGCCGTCGCGCTTGGTGTGCAGGCGGCCACCGTGGCCCACGAAATGGGCACGCCGCTGTCCACCATCGCGATGCTGACCGAGGAATTGCGCGACGCGGCGCGCACCGATGCCCGGCTCGCGCCGTACGACGCCGACCTCAAGGTGCTGGAAGAGCAGATGACGCAGTGCACGTCGGCGCTGGCGCGGCTGCGCAGCCGTGCCTCGGGGCCGGCCACGCGCGAGAACGTGGCCAACTGGCTCGACACGTTCGGCCGTCACTGGCGGCTGCGCCATCCGCATGTCCAGTTCGAGCAGGTCGGCGAGAGGCCGGCCGGCGCCGAGCTGGAGGATACGGTGGCGATCGGCCAGATTCTCACCATCCTGCTCGACAACGCGGCCCGCGCGAGCCGCGACCGCGTGACGCTGCAGGCAAGGCTCACGCGCCAGTCCGATCGCGACACCATCGTGTTCGAGGTGGTCGACAACGGCCCGGGCATCCCGCCGTCCCTGCGGGAATCGCTCGGCACGGCGCCGGTGGACAGCACCCAGGGCGGCAACGGCGTCGGCCTGTATCTGGCGTTCAGCGCCGCCGCGCGCCTGGGCGGCACGATCGAATTGCTCGACGCAGCACCGCGCGGCACGCGCGCGCTGCTGCGGCTGCCCGCGCTGCGCGGTGCCGTTTCGCCGGTGGAACCCGTGCCGGCCTCATAACCTATCGCTGACACAAAGGAGAACAACGATGAGCGACAACCATTTTCTGGTCATTGACGACAACGAAGTTTTTGCCGGCACGCTGGCCCGAGGGCTCGAACGGCGCGGCTATCAGGTGCAGCAGGCGCATTCTCGCGATGCGGCACTGAAGCTCGCGAGTGCGTCGAAATTCGAGTTCATCACGGTCGACCTGCATCTCGGCGAGGATTCGGGGCTGTCGCTGATCGCGCCGCTCTGCGACCTGCAGCCCGATGCGCGCATCCTGGTGCTGACCGGCTATGCCAGCATCGCCACGGCCGTGCAGGCCGTGAAGGACGGCGCGGACAACTATCTGTCGAAGCCCGCCAACGTCGAATCGATCCTCGCCGCGTTGCAGACCAACGCCACCGAAGTGCAGGCCGAGGACGCGCTCGAGAACCCGGTCGTGCTGTCGGTCGACCGCCTCGAATGGGAGCACATCCAGCGCGTGCTGGCCGAGAACGGCAACAACATTTCCGCCACGGCGCGCGCGCTGAACATGCACCGTCGCACGCTGCAACGCAAGCTGGCCAAGCGGCCGGTGCGGCAATAACCATCACCGTCGGCGCGCCGGCTCGGCGCGCCAAAACGAAACGGGCGGCCCGCTTGTGCGGGCCGCCCGTTTTGCCTGGCCGGCGCGACGCTTACAGCACGTAGCGCGACAGATCCTCATCCCGCGACACTTCGCCGAGCGCGCGGTCGACATAGGCCGCATCCACCGTCAGCGCTTCGCCCGCGTGATTGCCTGCCGCGAACGACACGTCTTCCAGCAGCTTCTCGATCACCGTATAGAGGCGCCGCGCGCCGATGTTTTCGGTTTTCTCGTTGACCGAGTAGGCGATCTCGGCGAGGCGGCGGATGCCGTCGTCGGCGAATTCGAGCGTGACGTCCTCGGTGGCGAGCAGCGCCTGGTATTGCTTGACGAGGCTGGCGTCGGTGGCCACCAGGATCGATTCGAAATCTTCCACCGACAGCGAGTCGAGTTCGACGCGGATCGGGAAACGCCCTTGCAGCTCGGGGATCAGATCGCTCGGCTTCGACAGGTGGAATGCGCCGCTTGCGATGAACAGCACGTGATCGGTCTTGATCATGCCGTACTTGGTGTTGACCGTGGTGCCTTCGACCAGCGGCAGCAGATCGCGCTGCACGCCCTGGCGCGACACTTCGCCGCCGCCACCGCCTTCGTTGTTGCGCGATGCGATCTTGTCGATCTCGTCGAGGAACACGATGCCGTTCTGCTCCACGTTCTGCACGGCCCGGGTCTTCACTTCCTCATCGTTGAGCAGCTTGCCGGCTTCCTCGTCGGTCAGCAGCTTCAGCGCTTCCTTGATCTTGACCTTGCGGCGCGTTTTCTTGCCGCCGCCGATGTTCGAGAACATCGAGCGGATCTGCTCGGTCATCTCTTCCATGCCCGGCGGCGCCATGATGTCCATGCCGGCCTGCGGCTGCTCGATGTCGAGCTCGACTTCCTTGTCGTCGAGCGCGCCTTCGCGCAGGCGCTTGCGGAAGGTCTGGCGCGTGACGTTGTTGTCGTCGTTGGCGGTGTCGCCGTTCGAGCCGAAGCCGACCGCGCGCGGTTGCGGCAGCAGGATGTCGAGGATGCGATCCTCGGCCAGATCCTGCGCCTTCGAGCGCACCTTGCGCATTTCGGTTTCGCGCGTCTGCTTGATGGCGATTTCGATCAGGTCGCGCACGATGCTGTCCACGTCGCGGCCCACGTAGCCGACCTCGGTGAACTTGGTCGCCTCGATCTTGATGAACGGCGCATCGGCCAGCTTGGCCAGACGGCGCGCGATTTCGGTCTTGCCGACGCCCGTCGGCCCGATCATCAGGATGTTCTTCGGCGTGATTTCCTGGCGCAGCGGCTCGGCCACCTGCTGGCGGCGCCAGCGGTTGCGCAGCGCGACGGCCACGGCCTTCTTCGCCTTGTTCTGCCCGATGATGTGCTTGTCGAGTTCCGAGACGATCTCGGCAGGGGTCATGGTGCTCATGTCGGCGTCCTTACTCGATCGTTTCGATGATGTGGCTGTGGTTCGTGTAGATGCACATGTCGCCGGCGATCGTCAGCGCCTTCTTGACGATCTCGCCCGGCGACAGCTCGGTGTTCTCGGCCAGCGCGCGCGCCGCGGCCTGGGCGTAGGAGCCGCCCGAGCCGATCGCGCAGATCCCGCCTTCGGGGTCGAGCACGTCGCCGTTGCCGGTGATGACGAGCGTGGTGGTCTTGTCGGCCGCGATCAGCATGGCTTCCAGGCGGCGCAGCATGCGGTCGGTGCGCCAATCCTTGGCGAGTTCGACGGCGGCGCGCGTCAGGTTGCCCTGGTGCTTTTCGAGCTTGGCTTCGAAACGGTCGAGGAGCGAGAACGCATCGGCGGTGCCGCCGGCGAAACCGACCAGCACCTGATTGTTGTAGATGCGGCGCACCTTGCGCGCGCCGCCCTTCATGACGATGTTGCCGAGCGTGACCTGGCCGTCGCCGCCGAGCGCGACCTGCTCGCCGCGCCGCACGGAAACGATCGTCGTGCCGTGATATTGCTCCATCTGCGTTCCTTCAGAGAATCCGGGGAGGACGCGGAGGTGCAGGCGCACCGCCGCCCTGGCGACACGCGGCGCAGCCGTCGGGCGCGCCGCGCGTATTCAGACCATGTTAGGGCACGCGCGGCGATATCAAGAGTGGAATTCGGCGAAGCGGGCGCACGGGAGCATGCCGCGAGGCGTGGCGGGCGCACCAAAACAAAAAGCGCGCGGCAAGCCGCGCGCTGTTTCGAAGCAGCGTGAGTGGGCGCGGGGAGCCGCCGCGCCGGGCGGGATCAGTCGCCGAACAGCTTCTGGCGCAGCTCGCGGCGCTCTTGCGCTTCGAGCGAGAGCGTGGCGGTCGGGCGGGCGATCAGGCGCGGGATGCCGATCGGCTCGCCGGTTTCCTCGCACCAGCCGTAATCGCCGGAATCCACGCGGGCCAGCGACTGCTGCACCTTCTTCAGCAGCTTGCGCTCGCGATCGCGCGTGCGCAGTTCGAGCGCGTGTTCTTCCTCGATCGTCGCGCGGTCGGCGGGATCGGGAACGATCACCGTTTCGCGCAGATTCTCGGTCGTCTGGCCTGCATTGCGGAGAATGTCCGCCTGCAACTGTTCGAGCCGATTTTTGAAGAATGCGAGCTGATCGGCATTCATGTAATCCTTGTCGCTCATCTTCAGGATTTCGGCTTCGGTCAAGAGTTTGTTCGTCATCTGCTTGCTTCTTCAATGTGCGGCAAATCGAGAGAGATTGCCCGCACTTTGGGATTACCCGCAACGGCCGTTGTCATGGTTTGCCAATCATTTGCCGTGTCGGGGCCGAAAGCCTCCGGTACCGGTTCGCTCAGGTACCTCCTGGTGCCGGCCCGCTTGCTGCGTCGCGTGTTCCGCTGCCCGCTCGAGGCCGGCCGGCGGTGGCGATGCCGGTGTTGCCCGATAAGTCATGCAAGAACCGGGCCTGATGCTGCCACGTCCAGTGGGCACGTATTGTAACTGAATCGCTCCGCAGTTCCGCATAGGGGGGATTCCGCGGTCGCGCCGCCCGGATATCCCAAAAATATAACCTGCGGAACGCGAAAAAGCGATGACGCGATCAAATCATGTGCCTGCCCTGTAAAAACGACAATGACGCGAACGTTCGGGCGCGTTGAAAGGCGAGGGAAAGGCGGCCGGCAATGGCCAGGCGGCAGCGGTGGAACGCGGAAGGGGGCGGGTGGGCTACGGCGGGAATTCAACTGCGCCGGCCGGCGCCGCGAGGGGGCCGGCCGGGTGCTCCTGCGTTATGCGAGGCAGGCGTCGAGGCCGTCGGTGATCAGGTCTTGCGGCAGGTCGATGCCGATGAACACCATCTTGCTGGTCTTCTTGTCGACCGGCAGCCATTTCGCGGCCAGATCGCTGCCCATCATCTGGTGCACACCCTGGAACACCACCTTGCGATCCACGCCCTTCATGTACAGCACGCCCTTGTAGCGCAGCAGGCGCTCGCCGTAGATCTGCAGGATGCCACCGAGGAAATCCTCCAGCTTGTTCGGATCGAACGGGCGATCGTTGCGGTAGACGAACGACTTGATCTTGTCGTCGTGGTGCGCGTGATGGTGGTTCTGATGAGCGTGGCCGTGATCGTGATCGCAATGGCCGTGGTCATGATCGCAGTTCGCGTGATCGTGGCCATGGTCGTGACCGTGGTCATGATCGTGATGCGCGTGATCGTCTTCCACCAGGAAATCCGGATCGATCTCGAGCTTGGCGTTCAGGTTGAAGCCGCGCAGATCGAAGATTTCCTTGATGTCGGCTTCGCCGAAGTTCACCTGGCGGATCGCCGCGCGCGGGTTCATGTGCATCAGGCGGTGCTTGAGGCCGGCGAGCGTGGCCTCGTCGACCAGATCGGCCTTGGTGACGAACAGGCGATCGGCGAAGCCCACCTGGCGCTGCACCACTTCGTGCTCGTCGAGCTGCGCATTGGCGTGCTTGGCATCGACCAGCGTGATGATCGCGTCGAGCAGGAAATCGTCGGCGATCTCGCTGTCGATGAAGAAGGTTTGCGCGACCGGGCCGGGGTTGGCCAGGCCGGTGGTTTCGATCACGACGCGGTCGAAATCGAGCTTGCCTTCGCGCTTGCGGGCGGCCAGATCGCCGAGCGCGCGCGCCAGATCGCCGCGAATCGTGCAGCAGATGCAGCCATTGCTCATCTGGATGATCTGCTCGTTGCTGTCCTGCACGAGGATTTCGTTGTCGATGTTCTCTTCGCCGAACTCGTTCTCGATCACGGCGATCTTCATGCCGTGCTGTTCGTTCAGGATGCGCTTGAGCAGCGTGGTCTTGCCGCTGCCGAGGAAGCCGGTAAGGATGGTGACGGGAGTGGCCATGTCGATCGCCTTGTTTGGGAAACGGGGTCAAAGCCGGGACGGCCCCGGCGCAATGCCATTGCGGCGCCGGCTTGCCGCCGCGCCTGCATAACCACTAATTGAAACATAGTTGTCAAGACCGCGCGCCTCGACCGTTCGGCCATATACGCGCGGCGGATTCCGCAGATCGGGGCGCTCAGGCGATTTGCAACAGCAGGCCCTTCAGGTATTCGCCTTCCGGGAACGCCGTCAGCAGCGGGTGATCGACGCCCGCGCCGAGCCGCTTGAGGATGCGCGCATCGACGCGCGCGTCCGCGGCCGCGCCAGCCACGATCTTCTGGAACAGATCCATGTCGATCGCGCCCGAGCACGAATAGGTGAACAGCAGGCCGCCCGGACGCAGCAGCCGGAAGCCGCTCAGGTTGATGTCCTTGTAGGCGCGCGCGGCGCGGTCCACGTGCTCGCGCGCCGGCGCGAACTTCGGCGGATCGAGCACCACCACGTCGAAGCGCTCGCCTTCGTCGGCCAGGCGGCGCAGCGTCTTGAACGCGTCGGCGTCGAGCCAGGTGGCGCGCGCCGGGTCGAGGCCGTTGGCGGTGACGTTGCGCTGCGCCAGCGCCAGCGCGTCGCCCGACGAATCGATCGACACCACGCGGCTGGCGCCGCCGGCCAGCGCCGCGAGCGAGAAACCGCCGGTGTAGCAGAAGCAGTTCAGCACGTCGCGCTCGCGCGACAGCTGGCCGACCAGCGCGCGGTTGTCGCGCTGATCGACGTAGAAGCCGGTCTTGTGGCCGTTCGGCACGTCGACGTGATACCGCACGCCGTTCTCGCGCGCGATCAGCGTGGGCGGCGGCGCGTCGCCGGCCAGCACGCCGGTGATCTGCTCCAGCCCTTCCTTCTGACGAATCGACACATCCGAACGCTCATAGACGTTCGGGCAGCCGGTGGCGGCCGTCAGCGCGGCGACGATCGCCTCCTTCCATGCCTCGACGCCGGCCGCCATGAACTGGCAGACCAACTGGCCGCGGCGCTCGGTGGCCGGCGCCGTGGCGTCGGGCGACTGGCCGAGCGGCAGCGCGTGCGGCAGGCCGTCGTCCACGTAATAGTCGACCACCAGGCCGGGCAGGCCGTCGGCCTCGCCGAACACCAGGCGCACCGCGTCGGTGCCGGTCACCATCGTCTGGCGGTGTGCCACGGCGCGCTGGACGCGGCGCTTGAAGAACGCGTGGTCGATCGGCTCGGCTTCGTCGAAGCTCCAGACGCGCACGCGAATCTGCGAATGCGGGCTGTAGGCGCCGCGCGCGAGAAAGCGGCCGTCGTGCGAGCGCACGATGACGGTCGCGCCGGGCGCGGGCGCCTTGCCGTCCACGCGGTCGATCGCGTTGGCATAGACCCACGGATGGCGGCGCAGCAGGGATTTGTCTTTCGACGGTTTGAGCGTAACGGTTTGCATGTCGGTATCGATTCGGGCCGCGCGGGGCGCGGCGGTCAAGCAGGTGAAAACACGGGCGCGGGGCGCAAAACAGTGCAAAACGGGTGGGCGACGGGCGCAGGAACGGGTGCCGAACCCGCGCAAAACCGGCGCACGGCCGGTGCGCCGGACTCGGCCCGCGCCGGCCGCCGGCGGCGTCAGTCGCGCTTCTTCGCGCGCGGGTGGGCGCTGTCGTAGATCCGCGCCAGATGCTGGAAGTCGAGCGAGGTATAGACCTGGGTGGCCGAAATGCTGGCGTGGCCCAGCAACTCCTGCACCGCGCGCAGGTCGCCGCTCGATTGCAGCACGTGAGTGGCGAACGAATGGCGCAGCACGTGCGGATGGACGTTGGCCGGAATGCCGGCGGTGAGCGCGGCGCGCTTGACGCGGTCACGCACCACGCCGGGCGCCATCCGGTTGCCGCGCACCGACAGGAACAGCGGGTGCGGATCGGCGCGCACCCAGCCGTCGCGCAGCGCGAGCCAGGCGTCGAGCGCGTCGAGCGCCTTGCGGCCGACCGGCACCTTGCGCTCCTTGCCGCCCTTGCCGAGCACGGTGACTTCGGCCTCGGCGCGGTCGAGCCAGCCGGCCGACCGGTAGCCGCCGCCCTGGGCGTAATGCACGTCGAGGCCGACCAGCTCGGCGAGCCGCAGCCCCGACGAGTAGAACAGCTCGACGATCGCGCGGTCGCGCACGCCTTCGGGCGTGTTGGGGAACGGCGATTCCATCAGCGCGGCGGCGTCGTCCACCGACAGCGCCTTCGGCAAGGTCTTCGGGCGTTTCGGCGCGCGCACCGTGGCGACCGGGTTGGCCGGCATCTCGACGCGCAACGCATACCAGCGATAGAACGCGCGCCAGGCCGACAGCCGGTGCGCGATCGAGCGCGCCGACAGGCCGCCCGCATGGGCGCGCGCCACGGCGCCGCGCATGTCGGCGGCGCCCAGGCTCGCGAGCGGCCGGCCGTTCGCGAACGCGACGAGCGCGTCGAGTTCGTGCGCGTAGCCGCGCAGCGTGTGCTCCGACAACTGCCTGATGTGCTGCAGGTACGACAGGTAGGCGGCGATCGGATCGTCGGTCATGGCGATGCCGCTCAGTGCGGCAGCAGGCGCGTGAGCGCGGCGCTGGCGAGCGAGCCGATGCGGGCCAGGAAATCGGTGCCCATGCCGTCGTGGAAGCGGCGCGTGTCGGGCGAGCCGAGCACCAGCAGGCCGAACGCGTTGGCGTCGTGGTCGGCGCCGGGCGGGCGCAGCGGCACCAGCGCGATCGATTCGGGCGAGCCCGAGGCGGCAGCGGTGCTTTCCCCGCTCTCGGCCGAAGCCTCGACAGGCGCGAGCCACTGCGCGGCCTCGAAGCCGGTGTTGGCGCCGCAATACGGCGTGGTCAGGCTGTTGGCGAACAGGCGCACTTCCTCGCCGACGTGGCGCGCGAATTCGGCCTGCGAATAGGCGTCGGCGACATCCCAGATCCGCAGCGCCGTTTGCGGCACGTCGAACACCTCGGCCAGGCCGCCGGCGATCGCGCGCGGCAGCGCGTGCGGGTCGCGCTCGGCGATCACGCGGGCGTTCCAGCGGTCGAACTTCGCGGCCAGGCCGTCGTTCTCGTGGCCGTAGCGCAGCAGTTCGGCCAGGCGCCGGTCGAGCAGCTTGTTCTTGTCGCGCAGCATCTCCATCTGCCGTTCCTGCAGGGAGATCGCGGCTCGACCGTGCGGGCTCGCGAGCTTGACCGTCGCCAGCAGTTCGGCGTGCCGGGCGAAGAATTCGGGGTTGGCGAGCAGATAGTCGGCGACGTCGCGTTCGTTCATAAAGCGTTCGGTTCCGGTGCGCTGGGGTTCGGGAGCGGGGGGATCGGGGCGGTGGGCCGGGTGGGCGGGCTCAGACGGCCAGTTCGATCGCGCCGTCGAAGACGGTCACGGCGGGGCCGGCCAT
This sequence comes from Burkholderia sp. 22PA0099, assembly GCF_047497165.1. Taxonomy (NCBI): domain Bacteria; kingdom Pseudomonadati; phylum Pseudomonadota; class Betaproteobacteria; order Burkholderiales; family Burkholderiaceae; genus Burkholderia; species Burkholderia sp. 22PA0099. The sequence continues at coordinate 367,572 of NZ_CP163165.1, forward strand.
CGTCAACGGGGCGGTGTCGTCGCGGGCGCCGTCCCAACGGATCGTCAGGGTGCCGCCGTGCGTGTGGACGGCAACCGGCGAATCGAGCACGCCGCGCCGGATGCCGGCCGCGACGGCCGCGCAGGCGCCGGTGCCGCAGGCGAGCGTTTCGCCCGCGCCGCGCTCGAACACGCGCAGCTTCACTTCGCTGCGCGAGACGATCTGCATGAAGCCGGCGTTCACGCGCTGCGGGAAGCGCGCGTGGCGCTCGATCGCGGGGCCGTCGACCAGCACGGGGAACGCTTCGACATCGTCCACCAGTTGCACCGCGTGCGGATTGCCCATCGACACCGTGGAGATCCAGCGCGTCGCGCCGTTCACGTCGAGCGGGTAGAGCGTGTCCGCGCCCTCGCGGCGGGCGTCCAGCCCGGCCGCGTCGAACGGCACGCGGGCCGGCTCGAACACGGGCGTGCCCATGTCGACCACCACCTCGCCGTTCTCCTGCATGGTCAGCGTGATCACGCCGTGCTGCACCTGCACGCGCACCGTGCGCTTGTCGGTCAGGCCCTTGTCGCGCACGAACTTGAGGAAGCAGCGTGCGCCGTTGCCGCAATGCTCGACCTCGCCGCCGTCGCAATTGAAGATCCGGTACTTGAAATCGACGCCATCGAGGCTCGGCCGCTCGACCAGCAGCAGTTGATCGGCGCCGATGCCGAAATGGCGGTCGGCGAGCGCGCGCACGCGCGCCGGCGTGAGGCCGAGGTCGCCGGCGGTGCCGTCGAGCACGACGAAGTCGTTGCCGGCGCCTTGCATCTTGGTGAACGGAAGTTTCACGGTATTCCAGGGTTGCCTGTCGGACGGGGCTGGCGGGGCGCGATCGAGCCGGGCGGCGCGCCGGGGAGGCGCTGCGCCGGGTACGCCGCGCGCGCTGCGTCAGCCTGACCGTGAATGATACATGGACTGCCGGGCGGGAATGGGGGCGGGGTAGCGGGCTTCGGGGTGCGAATCAATGACGGGGGATTTCATCGGCAAGCCGGCCGGACGGCCAGCGAACGAGACACTATCGCGCAGGGTTATGAGATGGCGGTGCTTGCAGAATCGTTGTTTTCTTGGCGAGGATCTTCTGGACGCCGGATGTCAATCGTGGCATCGGCCGACGTTCTTACCTCGCGACTATCACTGAACCGGTACCCGAATGACACGCATGCTCAACCCCCCTCACCCCAGCGAAACCTTGCGCGACGACGTGTTGCCCGCACTGGGCCTGTCCGTCACCGAAGCCGCGGCGCAACTCGGCGTGACGCGCGCGGCGCTGTCGCGCGTGCTCAACGCCCGCGCCGCGATTTCCCCCGAAATGGCCCTGCGCATCGAAGGCTGGCTCGGCGTCGAGCGCGGCGGCCGCGCCGACCTCTGGCTGGCCGAGCAACGGGCCTACGACCTCGCGCAGGCGCGCGCCAAAGGCATGCCGAAGGTCGAGCGCGCCCCCCATCCGCAATGAAGGCCGTGCCCGCCCGTTGGCGCTACATCAGAACAGATGGTCGATGCCGATCGTCACGGCCGTCTGGCTCGGCACGCCGTTCGGGTTGAGCGTGCTGACCACCGAATGGCGATACGAGGTGTAGTCGGCTTCCGCGTACAGCGTGGTGCGCTTGGACAGCAGATACGCCAGCGAGACGATCGACAGGCCGCGCCGGCTCGCCTTGTCGGTCGACACCGTGGTCTGGTAATAGCCGCCGTAGAGCACCATCGTCGATTTGATGTTCCACGACAGGCCGCCGAAGGCGTTGTTGGTCACCTGGTGCGGCGCGCCCTGCGTTTGCAGATCCTCCGACATGAAGCCGCCCGACAGCTCGACCGGCCCGAGCCGGTAGCTGGCCCCGCCCATGTAGTAGGTGTCGCCCGCGTAGTTGGTGCCCGACAGCACGCTGCGGTGCCCGTACACCCCGCCGAGCGAGGCCGGCCCGAGCGTGTAGGTGAGGCCCACCGCGTGCGCCGCGCCGCTGGCGAAATTGCCGGCCACGCCGCCGAACGAGTTGTCCACCTCGAACAGCACGTTGCCGAAGTGGTTCTTGTACTTCACGTCGTTGTTGTTGCGCGTGCCGTCGGACGCCTGCGTCAGCGGCAGGATCGGCGTGAAGTGGAAGTGGAACGGATCGTAGTAGCTGATGATGTCGTGCGCGATCGTGTATTGCCGGCCGAAATCGAGCGAACCGTACTTCTTGTTGCCCAGGCCGACGAACGATTGCCGCTGGAACAGCGTGTTGGTGGTGTTGTCCAGTTGGCCGTTGCCGACGTTGAAGCCGCTTTCCAGCAGGAAGTGCGCATCCCAGCCGCCGCCCAGATCCTCGCGGCCCCGGAAGTCGAGCTTGTTCGAACTGAAATAGCCGTTCGAATTCATCGTGTAGATCGTGCCGCCGCCCTTCGCCGCGTTGGTCTGATAGCGAATCCCGCCATCCACCGTGCCGTACAGCTGCACGCTCGACTGCGCGTGCGCCGGCAGCATCACCGTCAGCGCCGTGCTGGCCGACAGGCCCATCCCGAGGTGTCTCCAAACCCTTGTCTTCACCGTGTGTCTCCGTGTTGTCACGCCCCATCGGTGCGCCGCGACGCGACACCGCATTATTATTCGCAGGGCTAATTAATTTCGCAGCGTATCGGGCTGCGTTTGCTGCACCGACGCCCGCCTGGGCGCCGGTTGGTGCGAGGTCAGTGGCCGGCGTGGCCGCCTTCGGCCCGGTCGAGCCGCGCGAGCGGCGCGGCGTCGGGCTGGAATCCGGCTTTCAGTTCACGCCGCAGCGCGGTGCGGTCGAGCGCTTTCTCCCAGTTCGCCACCACGATCGTCGCGACGCTGTTGCCGACGATGTTGGTGAACACGAAACCGCTCGACATCGCCTTGTGGATGCCGAGGATCAACGCGATCGATTCGACGGGAATCGTGTTCGAGGCGGCCAGCGTGGCGGCGAGCACCGCGATCGCGGCGCCGGACACACCGGCCGCGCCCTTCGAGGTCAGCAGCAGCACCAGCAGCAGCACGAGTTGGTCGTGCCAGCTCATCGGCGTGTTGGTGGCCTGCGCGAGAAACACGGCGGCGGCCGCGAAATACAGGCAGGTGCCGTCGTGGTTGAACGTGTAGGCGGTCGGCAGCACGAGGCCCACGACCGATTTTTCGCAGCCGAGCCGTTCGAGCTTGTCGATCAGTTGCGGGAACACCGTTTCCGACGAGCTGGTGCCGATCACCAGCAGCAGTTCCGCGCCGATGTAGCGCATCAGGCGCAGCAGGCTGAAGCCGTTCAGCTTCGCGATCGGCCAGAGGATCAGCACCAGGAACAGCGCGCAGGTCAGGTAGAACTCCAGCACCAGCTTGCCGAGCGACAGCAGCGTGCCGAAGCCGAACTTGCTGACGGTGAATGCGATCGCACCGAACGCGGCGAGCGGCGCGACCTTCATGGTCAGGCCGATGATCCAGAACAGCGAGCCGGCGGCCGAATCGATCAGGTCGAGCGCGGGCTTGGCGCGCTCGCCGATCGCCGCCAGGCCGAACGCGAACAGCACCGAGAAGAACAGCACCTGCAGCACGTCGCCGTTGGCGAACGCGCTGATCGCCGTGTGCGGGATCACGTTGAGCAGGAATTCGCTGGTGGTCACGACGTGGTGCGCCTTCGCCACGTAGGCGTCCACGGCCGACGAATGCACGCTGTGGATATCCACGTTCATGCCCACGCCCGGCTTCAGCACGTTGATCACCACCAGCCCGAGCACCAGCGCGAGCGACGTGACCACCTCGAAATAGAACAGCGCCTTGATCGCCACCCGCCCGACCTTGCCGAAATCCTTCACGCCGGCAATGCCGCTGCACACCGTGCAGAAGATGATCGGGCCGATCAGCATCTGGATCACGCGGATGAACGCGTCGCCGAGCGGCTGCAGGTTGATGCCGAACTTCGGGAACACGTAGCCCGTGGCAACGCCGAGCGCCATGCCGGCGATGACCTGGAACGACAGGTCGCGGTAGAACGGGCGGCGCCGGCGGGGCGCGGTGGCGGTGGACTTGCCGGGCAAGCTCATGGTGTCTCCTGGTGGTGCGGCGGCGAACTGGGGCTCGCTCGACATGCGAAAAGCGTGATACCGATGCGGGTACGAAGCGGGGCGGCGCGGGTCAGCGCGCCGTGTCGCCGAGGATCGCGTAGCTGTCGGCGAAGATCTCGTCGACGCTCAGCGTGCGCGGCAGCAACTGCTGCGCCTCGCAGGCCGCGATCGTTTCCTGCAGCGGGCCGCGCAGCGCCTCGTAGCCTGCCAGAAGCTTGTCCGGCTTACCGGCGCTGGTGCCGCCATTCGCGGCGGCGGCGGTCGCCTTGCCTTCGCACAGCAGCTTATACACCGCGCGAATAGCCTCCGGATGCGCCTCGGCCGCGGCCTGTGTGACCGTCACCACATGGTTGATCGGCACGAAACGGTGCTGCGCGTACCAGGCCTGGTCGGCGGCGGCGGCGTCGGGGATCAGCGGCGCGAAATCGGGATCGTCGGGCAGATCGTTGCCGAAGATCGCCGCGTCCAGCTCGCCCGCGTGCAGCATCGCCAGCATCTTCTGGTCGGCGGCAGCGCGGCGCACGAACGACGGCTCGCGGTATTCCTCCAGGTGCGCGCCCTCGAACGTGACCCATTCGATCTGTTCGAGCGGCACGCCGTAGGTGCTGGCGAGGATCGCCCGCACCCACATGCCGGTGGTCTGCGTGTAGGCGCGCACGCCCACCTTCTTGCCGGCCAGGCGGCTCACGTCGAGTTCGCCGTGGCGACGGTTGTAGATGATGCAGCCTTGCTGGAACCGCGCGGCGATCACGAACGGCAGCAGCACCAGCGGCTTGCCGTAGGCCTTCGCCTGCAAATAGGTGGCGATCGCCAGTTCGCTGACGTCGTAGACCTGGCGGCGCGCCATCGGCGCGAACGCGCGGTGGATCGGCTCGACGTCGTCGAACACGAGGTCGACGGCCGGGTCGCTCAACGCACCGGTTTTCAGCGGTTGCGTGTGCGGGTAGGTTTTCAGCGCGGTGATCAGGCGCGGGGCGGGCGAGGTGCGGGTCATCGTCGGATTCCGGAATGCAGGCGTTTCGGGCTCGCGCTCAGCGCGACAGCGCCGGGTAGACGGTCAGCGCCGTGCCGCCGAAGATCGCCTCGCGCGCCGGCGCGGGCAGCATCGCGAGGCTGTCGCGCGCATCGGCCAGCAGTTGCGGCAGCGAACCCTCGGCGGCCGGGAAGTTCGAGCCCCAGGCGATGCGGTCGGCGCCGAACGCGTCGAGCACGCGCGGGAAGAATTCGCCCGGCGTCGATGCGCCGCGCGAGGCCTCGGCGATGGTGCGGTTGGTCAGCTTCAGGTACACGCCGCGATGTTCGGCCAGGCTGAACAGCGGCGCGGCCGCTTCGTACGGGGCGCCGCCGGCCAGGTCCGGACGCGCCAGGTGATCGAGCAGCACGCGGATCTCCGGGAAGCGCGCCAGCATGTTCAGCAGCGCCGGAATGCCCTGCGCCGTCATCTGCAGGCAGATCGACACGCCGTGGCGCTGCGCGTAATCCCACACCGGGAACGAGCGCTCGTCGTCGAGCCAGCCGGCCTGGCCCGGCATGGTGCTGCCGGTGGTGAACAGGCGCAGGCCCGACAGGCCGGCGTCGAGCCAGCGCTGCAGTTGCGAGACGGCGTCGGCCGCGAGCACGTCGATCGAGAACACGCCGGCGAAGCGGTCCGGGTGCGCACGCACCGCGTCGACCACATAACTATTGTCGTTGCCGTACACCGTCGATGCCTGCACCACGACCGCGCGGTCGATACCGGCCGCATCCATCGATTCGAGCAGGCCGGCGTAGGTGACCGGGCGCTTGGCCGACCACTCGGATTGATGGCCGCCGACCGGCGCGAGCGGATAGCGTTGATTATCCGGAGAAATGGCGTGGGTATGGGTATCGATGACGACGGACATGTCCGGTCTCCTGATTGAAATCGGTGTGGAACGAATGGCTGCCACTGTAAGGCGGATGGCGTCGCGGGCCGCAATATGTAGTGAGGCCTGGCACATAAATTTTGGTTAAGCTAGGGGTTTCCACAGAGATGACCCAGGGGGACGGATGGCGATTCGCGAAGACGATCCGCACGACGACGACCTGTCGCGACTGCGGCGGCTGTTCCTGTTCGACGCGGTGTGCGAGGCGGGCGGCATCGGCCAGGCCGCGGCGCGCGCCGGACGCACGCAGCCGGCCGTCAGCCTGGCGATCGCCAAGCTGGAAGCCAGTTTCGGTGGCCAGTTGTTCGTGCGCGGTTTCGGCGGCAGCGAGCTGACGGCTGACGGCGCGATCCTGCAGCGGCGCGTGCGGCGCATGCTCGACCAGATCGAGGGCGGCATCGCGGCGCTGGTGGGTGAGGCCACGGCGAGCAAGGCCGGCACGGCTGGCGCGGCCCATGCGGCGAACCTGTGCCGCCACCTGACCGACGCGCAGGTGCGCTGCCACATCGCGATTTCCGAAGCCGGTTCGGCGGCCGAGGCGGCCCAGCGGCTCGGCATCTCTCAGCCGGCCGTGCATCGCGCGGCGCGGCAACTGGAGGAAACGGTCGGCGTGTCGCTCTACCGGCGCCGCGTGCACAGCGTGGCCGCGAATCCGGCCGGCATCGAATTCGCGCGCCGCCTCAGCGTGGCGCTGGTCGAGATCGCCCAGGCGCGCGAGGATCTGGCCGCCGCGCGCGGCCAGCTCACCGGCAAGCTGGCGATCGGCCTGCTGCCGATGTTGCCGCCGCGCCGCGTCGCGCGGGCGATCCAGCGCTTGCGTGCGCGCTATCCGGCGGCGCGCGTGACGGTCGACGAAGGCTCGTACGAGCGCCTGTCGCGGGAATTGCAGAACGGCGCGCTCGACGTGATCGTCGGCGCGCTGCGCGAGCCGCGCGTGACGGGGCTGCTCGGCGAAACCGAGCTGTTCGCCGATCCGTACGTGATCGCGGTGCGCAAGGGCCACCGGCTGGCGCTGCGCAAGCGGGTGGCCACGCGCGACCTGGCGGCGTACGAGTGGGTGGTGCCGCAGCGCAACGTGCCGCGCCGCACCGTGATCGATGCGCTGCTCGCGCAACTGACGGTGAAGCCGCCGCTGGTGGTCGAGACGAGCTCGCTGGCGATGATGGTGGCGATGCTGGCGGAGAGCGATTGCATCACGCTGCTGCCGCGCTCGCAGATCGACGAGGCGTTTCCGGGCAGCGAGATGGCCGCGCTGGAGCTGGAAGCCCCGGAGGCGCGGCGCGTGGTGGGCTATACGCTGCGCGCCGACTGGCTCGGCACGGCGGTGCAGCAGGCGTTTCTCGGCTACCTGCGCGACGAGTGCGCCGCGCGCGTCGCTCAATAAAAGCCGGGCTGGCCTTCGGGGCGCGTCTTGAAGCGCTTGTGGACCCAGTAATACTGCTCGGGCATCAGCAGGATCTGCTCTTCGAGGAAGGCGTTCATGCGGCGCGCATCGAGATCGTCGTCGCCGGTGGGGTAGTTCTCCCACGGCTTGAATACGCGCAGCCGGTAGCCCTTGTAGTTCGGCAGCACCTCGCCGATGAACGGCACCAGTTGAGCGCGGCCCGTCATGGCCAGGCGGCCGACGGCGGTCAGCGTGCAGGTGGGAATGCCGAAGAACGGCACGAACGTGGAGTTGCGCAGGCCGTAATCCATGTCGGCGCCGAGCATGACCGGCTTGCGGTCGCGCAGCCAGCGCAGCACGATGCGCGCGCTGTCGGCGCGGCCGGCCATTTCGGCGTCGAAGCGGCTGCGCGCGCGCTTGGCCTCGGCTTCGATCACCGGGTTGGAAAATGGTTGGTACAACGAACCGCAGGTACGTTGCAACTCATGATTGATCCAGACCGAGCCCGCCTCGATGCCGACGAAATGAAAGCCGAGCAGCAGCGTGGGCGGCATGTCCGGATCGGTCAGATCGATCGCGCTGTCCACCTCGATCAGCTTGGCGAGCTTCTTCTCGGAGCCGAACCATTGCACGCTGCGCTCGACGTAGCTGCGGATCGCATGACGGAAATGCTTGCCGGCGATTTCCTCGCGCCGCGCGTCGCTCCATTCAGGAAAGCAAAGTTTCAAATTCGTATGTACGATGCGTTTTCGCCTGCTCGGAATGCGATAGAGCAGCCAGCCGAGGCCGTCGCCGAAGCGCGCCGTCACGCCGTAAGGCAGTACTGCGAACAGCTTCAGCACAAGCAGTGCGAGCCGGGTGGCGAGGCGCCCTAGCATGCGCATGCTCCATGCGCTTGCGCGGCAGGCGGGAAAGGATGGGAATTCTGAAGGATCGTGAGGGCCGGCACGTCGGGGCTCTTGCGTGACTGATGAATAAAGTCGCTATAATACGGGCTTCGCCGAGTTAACTGACAACTTGCGGGGCGAAGCCGGCAGGGCCAAAGCGCTCATCCGGATCAAGAAATCCGCTAAAGCGTCGCCGCTTCAATCGCTTCCGAAGCTGGCTACGTGAATGCAACCGTAACCACACAGGAGCTGACTCAAGTGGCAAACGACTTCTTCTTCACGTCCGAATCCGTATCCGAAGGTCATCCGGACAAGGTCGCCGATCAAATTTCCGACGCTATCCTCGACGCGATCCTCACGCAGGATAAATACTCGCGCGTGGCCGCCGAAACGCTGTGCAATACCGGTCTCGTCGTGCTGGCGGGTGAAATCACCACCACCGCCAACATCGACTACATCCAGATCGCGCGCGACACCATCCGTCGCATCGGCTACGACAACACCGATTTCGGCATCGACTACAAGGGCTGCGCGGTGCTGGTCGCCTACGACAAGCAATCGCCGGACATCGCGCAAGGCGTCGATCGCGCACACGACAACAACCTCGATCAGGGCGCGGGCGACCAGGGCCTGATGTTCGGTTATGCGTGCGACGAAACGCCGGAACTGATGCCGCTGCCGATCTACCTGTCGCACCGTCTGGTCGAGCGCCAGGCCAACCTGCGCCGCGACGGCCGCCTGCCGTGGCTGCGTCCCGACGCGAAGTCGCAGGTCACCGTCCGCTACGTCGACGGCAAGCCGCATGCGATCGACACCGTGGTGCTGTCCACCCAGCATTCGCCGGACATCGACCTGCCGCAACTGCGCGAAGCCGTGATCGAGGAGATCATCAAGCCGACGCTGCCGGCCGAGCTGATCAAGGGCGACATCAAGTTCCTCGTGAACCCCACCGGCCGTTTCGTGATCGGTGGCCCGCAAGGCGATTGCGGCCTGACCGGCCGCAAGATCATCGTCGATACCTACGGCGGCGCAGCCCCGCACGGTGGCGGCGCGTTCTCGGGCAAGGATCCGTCGAAGGTCGACCGTTCGGCCGCCTACGCGGGCCGTTACGTCGCCAAGAACATCGTTGCCGCGGGCCTGGCCTCGCGCGCGCTGATCCAGGTGTCGTACGCAATCGGCGTGGCCGAGCCGACCTCGGTGATGGTCAACACGTTCGGCACGGGCAAGGTGTCCGACGACGTCATCACGAAGCTCGTGCGCGAGCATTTCGACCTGCGTCCGAAGGGCATCGTGCAGATGCTCGACCTGCTGCGTCCGATCTACGAAAAGACGGCCGCCTACGGCCACTTCGGCCGCTCGGAGCCGGAATTCACGTGGGAAGCGACCGACAAGGCGCTGATCCTCGCCGAGGCAGCCGGCGTCGAGCCGGCCGTGGCGCAAACGGCGTAAGCCGCGCCACGCTGGCCGCGCGCTTCGGCGCGCAAAGAAAACCCCGGTCCAGGCCGGGGTTTTTTGTTGCTGCGGGGATGGGCTGCGTGTCGTCGGCGCGGCGGGAGGCTTTACCGAAGCATGGCCGGATCGCGCGATACGCTCGATTCGGGCCGCCTGAGCGCTGGCGTGTCGATGCGGATGGCAGACGCTGAAGCGGCCGACCAGGCTACCGCAGCCGAGCATGCCGCCGAAGGCCCCGCGTACCCGCCTCAAGCCGGCGGGCGACTTCGCTTCAGCGCGCGCCGAACGCGAACCAGCCTGCGCTGGCCAGCAGGCGACGCGGGCGGTTGACGCGGCGGCGCGGCCCGTTCGCGCGGCGCAGCGTCAGCAGGCGCAGCGACGATGGCTTGCGCAGCAGCGCCGGCAGGCCGAGGCGGCGCGTCTTGGCGTGGGCGCGCATCGCGGCCAGGAAGTTGTGCAGCCACGTGCGCAGGCCGCTGCCGAGGCGCGGCGCGGACGGCGTGACCGCGCGGCTGGCCAGGGCACGCGTGCGCGCCTGATGGTGGCGCAGCGTGCGGACGATCCGGCGCGGCTCGAGCGGCGCAAGACGCTTGGCGGCGCGGGTCAGACGGGAGGTGAGGCTGAAAGACATGACGATGTGACTTGGCTCGTAAAGGGCCGGATCGCTGACCGCTTCGGGTGGCCGGATTCCGACGCCTGAGTAAAAGTGGCCCCTGGCGACCTGCCGCTGCATGGTAGCGGATGCCAAAAAAGACCGCGCCAGTCGAAATGACAGGCCGCGACAGGCTACCGGCGCTCCGTGATGCCAGGAAGTCGTGCAGGTCCGATGCCGTTCGCGGGGTTAGTCCGTGCGGGCGGCACGACAGTTCCGAGGCACCCGTGAAAAAGGGCCGGGCGTTGCCCGGGCCCGGGTTCCGCCGAATCGTGCGCCGTCATACAATCATCGATTCATCAAAACGACACCGAGTCGACCATGTCCTCACAGCAGTCCGAGATGATTCGCGCGCAGATCGCAGCATTGCGCGAGCACGGTTACGTGATCGCCCGCGGGCTGGTCGCGCCGGAAACCTGCGCGGCGCTGAAGGCCGAGGCCGAGCGCGAGTTGCACGAGGCGGCCGAGCCGCTCGAATTCGAGGCCGACCTGCGTTATCCGGGCGCGCCCGAATCGAAGGATGCGCCGGGCGGCAAGACGGTGCGCCGTCTGCTCGACGCGCATGGCCGTTCGCCGGCGTTCGCCGAGCGTGCCACCGCGCCCGAGATCGCCGCCTGGATGCAGGCGTATTTCGGCGAGACGGCACTGCTCTCGCGCGTGCATCACAACTGCATGATGACCAAGCATCCGATGTACGGCAGCCTGACCGGCTGGCATCGCGATTTTCGTTATTGGGCGTTCGAGCGGGCCGATCTGGTGTCGGTCTGGCTCGCGGTGGGCGCCGAAACCAACGAGAACGGCGCGCTCTGGCTCGTGCCCGGCTCGCATACGGCCACGTTCGGCGCCGAGGCGTTCGACGACGCGAAGTTCTTCCGTGGCGACCTGCCGGCCAACCGGGCCATGATCGACCGCGCCGTGTGCCCCGAACTGCAACCGGGCGACGTGGTGTTCTTCCACTGCAATACGCTGCATTCGGCCGGGCAGAACCGCAGCGATCGCGTGAAGTTCTCGCTCGTCTACACCTATCACGGCGAGAGCAACCGGCCGGTGGCCGGGTCGCGCTCGGCGTCGAAGCCGGACGTCAGGCTGTGAGGTGACGTGCAGCGCGCGTGTCGCGCATCGATAAAAAAAGCAGCCCGAATCGGCTGCTTTTTTTCATGGCGCGGCGCTGGGTGGGGCGGCGCGTTCAGCGTCTGCCGCCCGGCATCGCCAGGCCGATCAGCCCGGCCAGCGTCGCCACGGCGCCGCCTGCGACGAGCAGGATCGTCTTGGTGGCCGGCGAGCCGGTGAACAGGCGCGACAGGCTGTCGTTGAACGAATGGAAGGACTGGCCGCCGAAATACAGCAGCACGAGGCCGCCGACAATCAAGGCAACCGAGATCGCTCGGGTCATGGATTTCCTCGCAGGAACGCATCGTCAGGACGCCGCAGTGTAGCGGCACCGGGATGCGCACGTCCATGTCCGGCCCGGCGTGACGGCCGCGAGAGCGAAGCGGGAAAGCCACGGCGCGCGCCGCCAGGGCCGCGCGCCGTGCATGCGCGATGAGCCGCTGCCGCGCTAGATCAGCGCGGGCAAGCCTTCCACCAGCAGCAACGCGACGCCCACGCCGAGCATCGCGCCAATCACGCGCAGCAGGTTGTGCCGGACGTGATGCGTGCCGCAGGGAACCGCGCCAAGGAACAGTGCGCCGGCAAGCGCCATCGGAATCAGAAGAATGAAATCGCCTACGGTGAAGTAGCCCATGATTGTCTCCCTCCTCGATCGAATCCGCTCATCGTGATGCGGGCGGTTGATTCGAGTATAGGCAAGGAAAACTCACATTTCGCATTCCAGATTGTTACCGATTCGGGGAAAGACTTCCCGGCGCACAGGTACGCGCGCCGCCCTATCGTTCGCTTTCCGAAATATTACCGATGGCTTTCTTGTTCGGCATCGCTCGATCGGGCGCATGGCGGAACACCAGCACCAGGCCGGCCAGGATCGCGGCCATTCCGGCGATTTCGAGCCGGCCCGGCAGGTTGCCGAAACCGATCGCATCCATCAGCGTGGTGACCACCGGCACGAGGTAGAACAGGCTCGTCACGTTGACGGCGTCGCCGTCGCGCATCAACCGGTAGAACAGCATCTGCCCGGCCACCGAGATCACGATGCCGAGCCACAACACTGCGACGACGAACGGCCAGCCGGCCTCGAATGCGAGCGCGCCGGCCGGCGCGAACGGCACGCAGGCGAGGCTCATCGCGAGGCCCACGGCGTTCTGCATCGCCAGGCCGTCGGCGGGCGCGACGCCGCTGTGCTTTTGCAGCAGCGCGCCGGCGGTGATCGTGACGAGCGCCGCCAGCGCGATCGCCACGCCGGCCAGCGAGACGCCGCCGCCGTCGAGGCCGTGCCAGACCACCAGCGCCAGCCCGGTCAGCGCGAGCAGCAGGCCGGCCAGGCGCGGCGCGGACCAGCGCCGCTCCACCAGCGCCAGCGTCAGGATCGGCTGCGCGCCGAGCAGCGTGGCCAGCATGCCGGGCGTGATGCCGTGCCGGAGCGCGAACAGGTACGTGATCGAATAGCCGCCCATCAGCGTGCCGATCAGGGCCGTGATGCGGCGCCCGCCGCGCGGCGGCAACCATCGGCCGCGTCGGCCGGCGATGGCCGCCAGCGCGAGCGAGGCCACTGCGAAACGCGCGATCAGGAAGGCCAGCGCCGAGGCATGGCGCACGCCGAGTTCGGCGAAGATGGCGCCGCTGCTCCAGAGCAGGACGAACGAAGAAGTGGTGAAGTGCGCGACGAACGCGCGTTGCAGAAAACGCATGGGAGATCCCGTGTCGATCGGAGTCGGCGACGGTCGCGCGCGTGCCTGCGCCGCGCGAAGCGCGAGCGTGGGAAACGGGCGGAACCGGTGAGTGAAACGTGCCGGCGCGGGTCAGCCGCGCCGGGCCGCGCGAAGCGGCGGGGGCGCGCCGAGGCGCGGCGGATCGACAGGGGGAGGGGGCGCGGCTTGCGCACGCACGAGCCGCCGCGCCAGAGGCGGCAGGCAATCGATGACGTGGACGGGCGCGTGAGGCCGCATGTTTCGGAAACCGTAGTAAATCGGACGAATCGCTACGTTAGCGCAGCGCGCGGTGCGCCGCAAGCGTGGCGCGTGCCGGCGGGCGGCGTTGCGCACCGCTGGCCGCGCAACCCGATCAGGCCGCCCCGGCGCGTTCGCGCGTGCGCAGCCAGATCGAGGCAAGCAGGCCGAGCGCCAGCAGCGCGCCCACCAGCGTGGTCACGCCGGCCCAGCCCGAGCCGCTCCAGGCATGCCCGCCGAGCGAGCCCATCACGCTGGAGCCGATGTAGTACGACAGCAGATACAGCGCGGCGGCCTGCCCCTTGCCTTCCTTGGCGAGCCGTCCGACCCAGCCGCTCGCCACCGAATGGCCCGCGAAGAAGCCGAACGTGACGCAGGCGATGCCGGCCGCGATGGCCGCCACCGGCGCGAGCAACGTGAGCGCGACGCCTAGCGCCATCATCACGATGCTGCCGATCAGCACGCGCCCGCGCCCGACCGAATCGGCCATGCGCCCCGACCACGGCGACGCGAACACCCCCACCAGATACACGATGAAGATCGCGCCGATGGTGGCCTGATTCATCGAATACGGCGGCGCCAGCAGCCGGTAGCCGATGTAGTTGTAGAGCGTGACGAAGCTGCCCATCAGCACGAACGCCATCAGGAACAGCGCGGGCAACTCGCGGCGGCCCGTCAGGTGCCGCGCGAGCGCGCTGCGATGATGCGCGAGGCCCAGCCCGCGGCGCGGCGTGAAGTGCCGCGACGGCGGCAGCAGCGCGCGGAACGCGAGCATCGAGGCAAGGCCGAGCACGCCGATGCCGGCCACCGCGATGCGCCAGCCGAACAGCTCGGCCAGCACGCCGGTGATCACGCGCCCGGCCATTCCGCCGATCGCGGTGCCGCCCACGTACAAGCCCATCGCCAGCCCGAGGCCGTCGGGATGCACTTCCTCGGCGAGATAGGCCATTGCCACCGCCGGCACGCCGCCGAGCGCGAGGCCCGTCAGCGCGCGCAGCACCAGCAGTTGATGCCAATGCGGCACGAACGCGGCGGCCAAAGTCAGCAGCGAGGAGAGCGTCAGCGACAGCGTCATGAGCCGGTGTCGGCTCAAGCCCTCGGACACGAAGCCCGCCACGAAAATCGCCAGCGCGAGCGCGGCCGTTGCGAACGACAGCGAGAGGCTGCTCTGCGCGGGGCTGACGTCGAACGTCGTCGAGAACTCGGGCAGCAGCGGCTGCACGTAGTAGAGCAGCGAGAAGGTGGTGTAGCCGGCGAACAGCAGCGCGATGCTCGCGTGCCAGTAGCCGCGCGTGCCGCGCTCGAGATAGGGCGGCACGGAAGGGGGCGGGGCGGCCTGCGCGGAGCGGCTGGCGGCCGGCTCCGGCGACCCGGGCGAAGCGGTCACGCTGATTCTCCAGACAACGAACAAACCGCAACGATACGCCGGTTGCCGCGATTGCGCCCCCACGAGAAGCGGTTGCGCGTGCATGCAGCGGCGTTCGTGTTGCAAACAACGTCACGCAATAGGCATGTTTTTGTGTTCTGCTGACCGTCACGATAGTCGGGTTATGATGATGCACGCCGGTCTGTTTTCCGGTGCGGCCGGTCAAGCCCCGCGTTTCGGGGCGCCGCGGCCGGATCGCGGCAAGCGCCGTGACGTGATTGGGCATCGACGCAATTCCATCGAAGTGCGAATCGATTGACAACGGAGTCGTGTTTTCGCCCTTGGGCGGCGCATTCCAGTATTCGCGGCCGGCACACCGGCCGGTTTTAGAAGCGGGGAAACATCATGCATGTCGGTTCGATTGTCTGCACTACGCATATCGCCGTTCCGAAGGGGGCACGTGGCATCGTCCAGCGCCTTCTCGGAGACATGGCGATGGTGACCTGGTACGCGGGCGTGCCGGGCGATTCGAAGGAACTGAACACCGAACCCTTCTTTCTCGAGGACCTGATCGATACCGGCGAATCGGTGTTGCCCGCGGGCGCGGCGATTCACTGAGATCTCGTCAAGCGCTGCCGCGCGGGGCACAATGCCGGCATGCACGACGACTCCATCGAACCCACCCCGGCCGGCGCCAGCGCCGGCCTTCCTTTTACGGGCCTCACGCCCGAGCGCGTGCTCGATGCGCTCGACAGCGTGCTGATGCCCGCCGGCCTGCGCACCGACGGCCGCCTGCTCGCCCTCAACAGCTACGAGAACCGCGTCTATCAGGTCGGCATCGAAGACAGCCCGCCGATCGTCGCGAAGTTCTACCGGCCGCAACGCTGGTCCGACGCGGCGATTCTCGAAGAACACGCGTTCGTGGCCGAACTGGCCGCGCGCGAAATTCCGGCCGTGCCGGCGCGCACGCTCGACGGCCACACGCTGCACGCGTTCGAGGGTTTTCGTTTCTCGGTGTTCGACCGTCGCGGCGGGCGCGCGCCCGAACTCGACCGGCGCGACACGCTCGAATGGCTCGGCCGCTTCATCGGCCGGATTCATGCGGTGGGCGCGACCGAGTCGTATCGCGAGCGGCCCACGCTCGATATCCGCAGCTTCGGCTACGAGCCGCGCGATTACCTGCTCGCGCAGGACATGATTCCCGCCGAGTTGCGCGCGGCCTACGAAACGGTGGTGTCGCTGGCGCTCGAAGGCGTCGAGGCCGCGTTCGAGCGGGCCGGCGACGTGCGCCTGCTGCGCGCGCACGGCGATTGCCATCCGAGCAACGTGCTGTGGACCGATGCCGGCCCGCACTTCGTCGATTTCGACGACAGCCGCATGGCGCCCGCGATCCAGGATCTCTGGCTGCTGCTGCCCGGTGATCGCGCCGGCGCATCGGCGGCGCTGGCCGACCTGCTGGCCGGCTATGAGGATTTCTGCGAATTCGATCCGCGCGAACTGCATCTGGTCGAGGCGCTGCGCACGCTGCGGCTGATCCACTATTCGGCATGGATCGCGCGGCGCTGGGACGATCCGGCGTTCCCCGCCGCGTTCCCGTGGTTCAACACGCATCGCTACTGGGAAGAGCGCGTGCTCGAACTGCGCGAGCAGATCGGCGCGATGCAGGAAGGGCCGCTCTGGCCCGTCTGATTCCGAGTGCCAGGGCAGGCCGTTGCGCATGCAACGGTCCTGTCCACCACATCTGAATACCCCCGCTCAGAACCTCAACATCAACTTGATCAGCCCTGCGAAGCGTTTGCCATAGGGCGGCGAGAGCAGGTTGCGCGCGTTCAGGCGCGATTGCGTCAGCACCGGCTTCATCTTCGAGAACGTCACGAAGCCGTCGTAGCCGTGATACGCGCCCATCCCGCTCGCGCCCACGCCGCCGAACGGCAGCGTGCCGCAGGCGATATGCATCAGCGTCTCGTTGATCGACACGCCGCCCGAGATCGTGTGTTGCATGACGCGCTCGATGCTCGCGCGCGATTCCTCGAACAGATACAGCGCCAGCGGCCGCGGCCGCGCGTTGATATAGGCGATCGCCTGATCGAGCGTGTCGTACGGCACGATCGGCAGCAGCGGCCCGAAAATCTCCTCCTGCATCAGCGGCGACGCATCGGGCGTGCCGGTGATCGCGATCGGCGCGAAGCGGCGCATGGCCGGATCGGCGCTCGCATCGGTCAGCGGGTGCAGCGTCGCGCCGGCGGCCTGCGCCTCGGTGGCGAGCCGGTCGAGCCGCGCGAAATGCCGCTCGGAGATGATCGAGGTGTAATCGGCGTTGCGGGTGAAATCCGGATACAGCTTCGCGACGCGGGCGCGGGCCCGCGCGATGAATGCTTCCTCCTTGCCGCGCGGCACCAGCACGTAGTCGGGCGCGATGCAGGTCTGGCCCGCGTTCAACGTCTTGCCGGCGACGATCGCATCGACGGCATTGTCGAAGCGTGCGCTCGGCCCGACGATGGCTGGCGACTTGCCGCCCAGTTCGAGCGTGACCGGCGTCAGGTGATCGGCAGCGGCGCGCATCACATGGCGGCCGACCTGCGTGGAGCCGGTAAACAGCAGATGATCGAACGGCAGCCGGCTGAACGCCGCGCCGATCTCCGCATCGCCGTTGACCACGGCCACGTGATCGCGCGAGAACGTCTTCGAAATCAGGACTTCGAACAATTCGGAGGTGCGCGGCGTCAGTTCGGACATCTTCACGATTGCGCGGTTGCCGGCCGCGAGCGCGCAGATCAACGGCCCGGCCGCGAGCAGCACCGGGTAATTCCACGGCACCACGATGCCGATCACGCCGAGCGGCTGCGGGATCACCGTGGCGCGCGCCGGCATCAGCCACTTGTTCATCGGCTTGCGGCGCGCGCGCATCCAGCGCTTGCCGTGGCGCAGCGCCTCGTCGAGTTCTTCCTTCGCCATCCAGATTTCGGAGAGCAGCACTTCCTGCTTGGCGCGGTGGCCGAAATCGGCGTTGATCGCCTCGGCCAGCGCGTCGGCGTGGTCGATCAGCATCGTGCGCAGCGCGCGCAAATGCCCCGCGCGCGCGTCCCACGACGGATACGGCGCGCGCAGATAGGCGGCGCGCTGGTCGTGCAGCAACGCGTCGAGCGTGGCGAGGCCGGGCAGGTCGTTCTTCATCGTCTCCTCCTGTTCTTGGCTGGCGGGATGGCGGCCGAACCTCAGGCCGGGAACGCGCGCTCGATCAGCGCGGCGTGGTCGAAACGGGCGGGCAGCGTGCCGTAGACGCGCCCCGATTCGTGGCTCGCCGCGCCGAAGCGTGTGGCCTCGAACGCATCGGCCACGGCCTCGGGTGCATGGCGGTGCAGCAGCGCGGCCTGGGCGATCAGCGCGATGCGCTGCGCGATGCGGCGCGCGGATGCTTCGCGTTCGTCGGGCGGCAGCGCGAACGCGCGCGTCAGTTCGTCGAGGGCGCGCAGCGCATCGGGATGCGCGGCCAGATCGGCGCGCCAGGCGCTGATCAGCGCGGCGGCCGCGTCGGGCTCGCGTTCGATCGCGCGCAGCACATCGAGGCACATCACGTTGCCCGAGCCTTCCCAGATCGAGTTGACGGGCGCCTCGCGATAAAAGCGCGCCATCGGGCCGGTTTCGACATAACCGTTGCCGCCCCACACCTCCATCGCCTCGCCGGTGAATTCGAGCGCGCGCTTGCAGACCCAGAACTTCGCGGCCGGCGTGACGATGCGACGCCAGCCGCGCGCCTCCGCCGATTGGCCGTCGTCGTGCTCGACCGCATCGGCAAGCTGCATGAACAGCGTGCTGGCCGCTTCCGATTCGATCGCGAGATCGGCCAGCACGTTGCGCATCAACGGCTGCTCGGCGAGGCGCTTGCCGAACGCGCTGCGATGGCGCGCATGGTGGATCGCCTGCACGAGCGCGGCGCGCATCAGCGCGGCGCTGCCGATCACGCAATCGAGCCGGGTGAGGTTCGCCATCTCGATGATGGTCGGCACGCCGCGGCCTTCCTCGCCGATCATCACGCCGTAGGCATCGAGGAATTCCACTTCGCTGCTCGCGTTCGAGCGGTTGCCGAGCTTGTCCTTCAGGCGCTGCACCTGCACGGCGTTCTTGCGGCCGTCGGGCGCGAAACGGGGCACGTAGAAGCACGAGATGCCGGCGTGTTCGCCGGTGCGCGCGAGCACCAGGTGCGCGTCGCATTGTGGCGCGGAAAAGAACCACTTGTGACCGACCAGCCGATACGGCTCGCCGCGCCCGCCCGCGCCGAGCGGCCAGGCGCGCGTCTCGTTGCTGCGCACGTCGGAGCCGCCCTGCTTCTCGGTCATGCCCATGCCGATCATCATCGAGCGCTTGTGCGCGAGCGGCACGTCGCGCGGGTCGTGCTCGCGCGTGTAGAGCTTGTCGCGCAGCGTGTCGAACAGGGCCGGTTCCTTTTGCAGCACGGGGATGCTCGCGAACGTCATGGTCAGCGGGCACAGCGAGCCGGATTCGAGCTGCGCATGCAGGAAATAGCTGGCGCAGCGCGCGGCCATCGCCCCCGTGCGCGGTTCGGCGAACGGCAGCGCATGCGCACCCTCGGCGCGTAGCAGTCCCAACAATTGGTGCCAGCTTGGATGGAATTCGAGCGCGTCGATGCGTTCGCCGCGTGCGTCGTGCGTGGCGAGTTCAGGCGTGTGGCGATTGGCGAGTTCGGCGAGTGCGAGCGTGTCGGGCGTGGTGAGCGTGGCGCCGTGTTGCGCGAGCGCCGTTCGATGCCAGCCCGCGCCGTGCCGTTGGACGGCGGCCGCGAGCGCGGCGTCGGTTTCAAACGCGTTGTAATCGGCGAGCGGCGGCGCCTGATTCGTGACTCGATGCGTGGCCGTCAGAACCTGCTGATCCATTCCTGTGTCTCCCATTTCGCGGGAGGCGGCTGCATCGAACCGCGCTCCGTCGCGCGAGGCGAATCCGGCCATCTTAAGGCGGGACGCGGCCGGCGTTTAGAGGAATCGCTCTTGATTCGATGCGCCGCGCCGCGCGCCGCGTTCCTACAATGCGCGGACATTACAAGCGAAAAACGACCCGAAGCCGGTCGCTGTCCATGACATGAAGGAGACATGACATGCAGTACGACTATCTCATCGTCGGTGGCGGTTCGGGCGGCGCGAGCCTCGCCGCGCGCCTGGCCGACGCCTGCCCCGACGCGACCATCGCGCTGATCGAAGCGGGCGGCAGCAATCAGCGCAACCTGCTCGTCAACATGCCGGTGGGCATCGCCGCGCTGGTGCCGTTCAAGATCGGCACCAACTACGGCTACGAAACCGAGCCGCAGCCGGGCCTCGGCGGCCGGCGTGGCTACCAGCCGCGCGGGCGCGGCCTCGGCGGATCGAGCGCGATCAACGCGATGATCTACACGCGCGGCCATCCGCTCGATTACGACGAATGGGCGGAGCTGGGCTGCACCGGCTGGGGCTGGAACGACGTGCTGCCGTACTTCCGCCGCGCCGAGGGCAACCAGCGCGGCACCAACGCCTGGCATGGCGGCGACGGCCCGTTGACGGTGTCCGACCTGCGCTTCAAGAATCCGTTCGCACAACGATTCATCGATGCGGCGCACGCGGCCGGCTATCCGCTCAACGACGATTTCAACGGCCCCGAGCAGGAAGGCGTGGGCTTCTATCAGGTCACGCATCGCGACGGCGCGCGCTGCAGCGTGGCGCGCGCCTATCTGTACGATCGGCCGCGCGCGAACCTGTCGATCCTGACCGGCGCCACGGTGCTGCGCATCGGCTTCGACGGCAAGCGCGCGACCGGCGTGACGCTCGCGCGCGGCGGCAAGGTCGAAACGCTGGGCGCGCGCGCCGAGGTGATCGTCTCGGCCGGCGCGTTCAATTCGCCGCAATTGCTGATGTGCTCGGGCATCGGCCCCGCCGACGAACTGCGCCGCCTTGGCATCGAGGTGGTGCACGATGCGCCCGAGGTCGGCCAGAACCTGATCGACCACATCGATTTCATCATCAACAAGCGCGTGAATTCGTCGGAGCTGGTGGGGGTGTGCGTGCGCGGCATCGCGAAGATGACGCCGCAAGTGCTGCGCTGGCTGCGCAAGGGCGACGGCATGATGTCGAGCAACGTGGCCGAGGCGGGCGGCTTCCTCAAGAGCGAGCCGGGGCTGGACCGGCCCGACCTGCAACTGCATTTCTGCACCGCGCTGGTCGACGATCACAACCGCCACATGCACTGGGGCTTCGGCTATTCGCTGCATGTCTGCGCGCTGCGCCCGAAAAGCCGCGGCACGGTGGCGCTGGCGAGCGGCGACGCGCGCGATGCGCCGCGCATCGACCCGCGCTTTTTCAGCGATGCACGCGATCTCGACCTGCTGCTGACGGGCGCGAAGGCGATGCGGCGGATTCTCGCCGCCGAGCCGCTGGCCTCGCAGGGCGGTCGGGAGCTGTATACCGATCCTTCGGACGACGATGCAACGCTGCGCGCCACGATCGTCGCGCACGCGGACACCATCTACCACCCGGTCGGCACCTGCCGGATGGGCAGCGATGCGCGCGCGGTGGTCGATCCGCAATTGCGGGTGCGGGGCGTGGAGGGCTTGCGGGTGGTGGATGCGTCGGTGATGCCGACGCTGATCGGCGGCAATACCAATGCGCCGTCGGTGATGATCGGCGAGCGCGCCGCGGAATTCATCGCGGCGGCCCGCCGGGGCGGCGCGGCGCCCGAGACGATCCGCGCCAGGCCGTCGGCCGTCGCGGCCGGCAACTGAACGGAGGCGCTTACGCGAACGTATCGACCATCCCGACGCGCTGCTGCGTCGCGGCGCTCGACGTGCTCGCGGCAACGCCGGCCAGGGCGTCGGCGCCCGAGCCCGACGCGCCGTATACCGCGCCGCCGCGTCGCGTTGCGCTTCCGCCCGAGGATTGCTGTTGCGCGTCCTGCTGCGCGAATCCGGCGCCGCCATCGCTGACGTTCGCGCTGCCCAGGCTCAGGCCGTTCGATTCCATCGCTTCACGCAGTTTCGGCAGCGCGGCCTCGACGGCCTCGCGCACTTGCGGATGCTGCGACACGAACAGCGCGTGCGCATGATTCTCGGCGACGCTCAACACCACCTGGAGCGGGCCGAGATCGGGCGGGTTCAGCGTCAGCGAGGCGCTTTGCTGATGCGCGCTCGAGAGGAACACCACCTTCTGGCTCAATTGGTCGGTCCAGTCCTGCGTGCCGACGCGTGCGGCGAGGCTCGCTTCGGTGGCGCTCGCGCCGGCCGTGGTGGCGGTGCTCGTCTGCGACAGCGGCGAGGCCTGCTGCGCTGCGGCGGCGGCCAGCGCCGATTGCGAGGCGCTGGTGTCGGCCTGCGCGAGCATGGCGTCGGTATGCGTGCCGGTGGTCGCGCTGCCGGCCGTGTTCGAGGCGTTCGCGGCGGCCGCGAATTCGGACGGTGAGACGGCGGTGGTCGGGTTGCGGTCGGTGGCGGCGTGGGCGATCGCGGCACTCGCGTTGCCGTTGCCGAGTTGCGCGCCGGCATTGTTGCCGGTGGCGCCGTTGCCCGCGTTGGCGTCGTGGGCGGCCGGGATCGCGGCGGCGGCCGCGCCGCCGTTGGTCAGGCGATCGAGCGCCGCGTGCAGCGCGTCGGCGATGCCGTTGCCGGTGGCGGCGGTGGCATTGGCCGTGGCGTTGGTGCCGGCGGCCAGTTGCGCGGCGGCTGCCGCCTTTGCGTCGGTGGCGCTGGCCGTGGCCGCGCTGGCGGCATTGGCGGCCAGTGCGTTGGCGGCGGCGGTGGCCGCGGCGCTCGCGTCGGCGCTGCTGCCATTGCCGGTGGTGCCGTCCTGGCGCGCCTGCAACTGCGCCTGGATCGCGGCGGCGGCGGCGAGCGCGGCGGCATCGGCCGGCGTCGTCGCGGCTTGCGACGCGTCCTGGGTGTCGTCCGAGCCGTTGCTCTGATCCGATTTGCCGTGATGGCCGCGATGGCCATGCACGCCGCCGACGCCGGTGTCGGTGCTGCCCGTGTTGGACGCCTGAGCCTGCGCCGCCGCCGCGGCATTGGCTGCCGCGTTCGCGGTGCTGCTGGCGGCCGGCTTCGGCTGCTGTTGCTGCTGGCTCGCCACGCTGTGCTGCAGCGTCTGCGAGAACGGCGTCGAAGCCTGGCTGGCGGCGTCGTTGCTGCGCGTGCTCTGGGTCACGGCGCTGGCGGCGTCGAGCAGCGATGCGGTCAGGGAAAGAGCGGGCATGGCGGTGTCTCGGTCGAATTATTCGGAAGCGTGCGCGGCGTCGGCGCGCATGCGCAGCATCTTCGCCGCGTGCTCG
The DNA here is from genome assembly GCF_047497165.1 of Burkholderia sp. 22PA0099. Taxonomy (NCBI): domain Bacteria; kingdom Pseudomonadati; phylum Pseudomonadota; class Betaproteobacteria; order Burkholderiales; family Burkholderiaceae; genus Burkholderia; species Burkholderia sp. 22PA0099. The sequence goes on from NZ_CP163165.1 coordinate 390,642, forward strand.
TCGGCGTCGCGCTGCTCGCGTTTCGCGGCACGGTGCTCCTCCTGCTTGACGCCGCGGGCCTGCAGGATTTCATACGAACCGACCGTGCGCTTGCGGTCCTGCCACGCCGGGCGGGCCACATCGAGGCGCGCGTCGGCGGCGCCGACGATCCGGCGCTGCTGGCCGATCGCCGCGTCGAGCGTGTCGATGAACGACTGGAAATTGCGCATCTTGCCGGCGGCCATGCCGGACTTGGCCTCCTCGGCGAAGCGCGCGTGGTATTCGTCGCGATAGCGCATCAGTGCATCGAGCTGCTCCTGCGCCGAGCTGCGGTCGCGTTGCGCCTGGCCGAGCTGCTTGGCGGCGTTGTCGAGTTCTTCCTGGGCACGGTCCAGCAGGATTTGCAGCGGAAAGCTTGCAGCCATCGTCAGCCTCCTTCGGCGGGGAACAGGGCATCGAGCGCGTCCATGCACGCGTCGAACGGCGCGCATTCGCGAAAGCCCTGCTGAAGAAACGATTCGATGCGCGGATACAGTGCGATCGCGCGATCGAGGTGGGCGTCACGGCCCGGCGCGTAGGCGCCCACCGCGATCAGGTCGCGGTTGCGCTGGTAGCGCGACAGCATCTGCTTGAAACGGCGCACGCGGTCGAGGTGGTGCTCGTCGATCAGCGCGGTCATCGCGCGGCTGATCGATTGCTCGATGTCGATCGCCGGATAGTGGCCGGCCTCGGCCAACTGGCGCGACAGCACGATGTGGCCGTCGAGAATCGCGCGCGCCGAATCGGCGATCGGGTCCTGCTGGTCGTCGCCCTCGGTCAGCACCGTGTAGAACGCGGTGATCGAGCCGCCGCCCTCGGGGCCGTTGCCGGTGCGCTCGACCAGCGCCGGCAGCTTGGCGAACACCGACGGCGGGTAGCCCTTGGTGGCAGGCGGTTCGCCGATCGCCAGCGCGATCTCGCGCTGCGCCATCGCGTAGCGCGTGAGCGAATCCATCAGCAGCAGCACGTGCTTGCCCTGGTCGCGGAAGTATTCCGCCAGCGAGGTGGCGTAGGCCGCGCCCTGCATCCGCAGGAGCGGCGAGACGTCGGCCGGCGCGGCCACCACCACCGAGCGGGCGAGGCCGTCCTCGCCGAGGATCTGCTCGATGAATTCCTTCACTTCCCGGCCACGCTCGCCGATCAGGCCGATCACGATCACCTCGGCGCTGGTGTAGCGCGCCATGGTGCCGAGCAGCACCGATTTGCCGACGCCGGAGCCGGCGAACAGGCCCATGCGCTGGCCGCGGCCCACCGTCAGCAGCGCGTTGATCGCGCGCACGCCGACGTCGAGCACATGGTGGATCGGCTCGCGTTCGAGCGGGTTGATGGTGGGGGCCGACAGCGGCGCGTCGATGTCCGCGCCGAGCGGGCCGAGCCGATCGAGCGGACGGCCCGAGGCGTCCACCACGCGGCCGAGCATCTGCCAGCCCACCGGCAGGCGTTTCGCGCCGGCCAGCGGATCGGCGATCGGCGCGCGCTCCAGCGGCCAGACGCGCGCGCCGGGCAGCACGCCGGCCACGGCGGTGGTCGGCATCAGGAACAGCCGGTCGCCGGAGAAGCCCACCACTTCGGCTTCGGCCACCGGCAGCGTGCTGCCGGCCGGCAATTCGATGATGCATTCGGCGCCCACCGACAGCCGCAGCCCGGTCGCTTCGAGCACCAGGCCGGCCGCGCGCGTCAGGCGCCCGCTCGGGCGCAGCGGCAGCGCGCGTGCGCCGAGTTCGCGCATCGCGTCGAGCTTGCCGCGCCAGTGCGCGACGTGCGGATTGGCCGCCAGCGCCGCAGCAGCAGCCGCCGATGCAGCAGCGGCCGCGGCCTGGGCGGCGGCGGAAGCTTTCGGGGCGGTGTCGGCGGCGCGGGTCATGATGGGCTTACCACTCGCTCGAATGACCGAGCGCGGCGGCCACGCGCTCCCAGCGCGTCGGCAGGGTCGCGTCGATCTCGCCCGAGGCGGCCTGCGCGCGGCAGCCGCCGCGCTCGATGGTCGGATCGACGCGCACGGTCCAGCCGCGCGTGTCGAGTTCTTCCTGCAGATAGGCTTCGACCACCGGCAGATCGGCGGTGCCGACGATCAGTTGCGGTGCGCCGGTCAGCGCCGGCTCGGCGGCCAGCGCCTCGCGCGCGGCGGCCAGCACGGTGCTCGGATCGAGCTGGACGTGCTGACGCAGCACCTGCTGGGCAAGATCGAGCGCCAGTTGCGCGAGATCGTCGGCCAGCGCGTCGCGCGCACCTTGCAGCGCCTCGTCGAACGAGCGCGCGAGCGCCGCGAAATGCTCAGCGGCAATATGCATTTCGGTACGGCCCGCCTCGATGCCGGCCGCGTAGCCGGCTTCCTGGCCGGCGTGATAGCCGAGCGCGTGGCCTTCGGCCTGGCCGCTCGCCATGCCCTCGGCATGCGCGGCGTCGCGCACGCGCTGCAGTTCGGCGGCCAGCGCGGCGGCGGCGGCTTCGCTGTTGTCCTCGGGCGGCGGGGGCGGCTTCGGGTCGAACGAAGCCATCTCCCACCGCTGATAGGCGGTGAGGGTGGCGGCGCTGCTGTGCGCGCGCTCAGACATACGCGTCTTCCGCCTTGCCGCCCAGCACCACCTGGCCGTTCTCGGCCAGCGTGCGGACGATCGTCAGGATCTTGCGCTGCTGCTGCTCCACTTCCGACACGCGCACCGGGCCGCGCGCGTCGAGATCCTCGGCGAGCAGTTCGGCCGCGCGTTGCGACATGTTGGCCAGGAACTTCTGGCGCAGCGGCGGTTGCGCGCCCTTCAGCGCGATGATCAGCGTTTCCGACTCGACTTCCTTGAGGATCAGCTGGATCGCGCGATCTTCCAGGTCGAGCAGGTTCTCGAACACGAACATCTCGTCGATGATCTTCTGCGCCAGGTCCGGGTCGTAGGACTTGACGTTCTCGATCACCGATTCCTCGTGCGTGCTCGTCATGAAGTTCAGGATTTCGGCCGCCGTGCGGATGCCGCCCATCGGGCTGCGCTTGAGGTTGTCGCTGCCCGACAGCAGGCCGGTCAGCACCTCGTCGAGTTCGCGCAGCGCGGCCGGCTGGATGCCGTCGAGCGTGGCGATCCGCAGCAGCACGTCGTTACGCAGCCGCTCGGTGAAGCACGAGGCGATTTCGGAGGCCTGGTCGCGGTCGAGGTGGACGAGGATGGTCGCGATGATCTGCGGGTGCTCGTTCTTGATCAGCTCGGCCACCGCGCCCGAGTCCATCCACTTGAGGCCCTCGATCCCGCTGGTGTCGCTGCCCTGCAGGATTCGGTCGATGATCACGCCGGCGCGGTCCTCGCCGAGCGCCTTGGTCAGCACCGAGCGGATGTAGTCGCCGGAGTCGAGCGACAGCGCCGAATGCTTCTCGGCCTCGCCCACGAACTCCTTGAGCACCTCGTCGAGCTGCTCGCGCGTGACGTTCTTCAGCGTGGCCATGGTCACGCCGATCTTCTGGACCTCGCGCGGGCCCAGGAACTTGAACACCTGCGCCGCTTCTTCCTCGCCGATCGACATCAGCAGCAGCGCGCTTTTCATCAGGCCTTCAGCGCTCATCGCTCACCCAGTTTTTCACGACGGCCGCGACGATCTTCGGATCCTGCTTGGCGATCGAGCGTGCGTATTCGAGATTGCGTTCGTAGCGGTGCTTGTCCGCCTCGAACGGGAGGAGGGCCGGATCGTCCGAGGCGCCGCCGGCGGCGTTCGATTCGAGCGCCGGCAGGCCGTCGAGCGCGGGCTCGTCGGGGCCGCCCAGTGCGGCCAGGCCAGGAACGGCGGCCGGTTCGGGCGGGGGGAACGCCCGGCGCATCGCCGGGCGCACGAACATGAAGTACAGCGCGGCGGCGGCGGCGGCGATGCCCAGCCACTTGGCGATGTCCTTGGCCATCGCGATCATGTCCGGCGTGCGCCACCACGGCACGTTGGCCAGCGGATCGGCGATTTCGGTGAACTGGCTGTTGACCACGTTGACCGAGTCGCCGCGCTTGGCGTCGAAGCCCATCGCGTCCTTCACGAGCTGCTGGACCTGCGCGAGCTTGTCGGCCGTCAGCGGCTGCATGGTGACGTGACCCTTCGCGTCGGCCACCGGCAGGTTGTTGACCACCACCGCCACCGACAGGCGCTTGACGCCGCCCGTGGCCTGCTCGACGTGACGCACGGTCTTGTCGAGTTCGTAGTTGGTGGTCGAATCCTTGTGGTCGCTGACCGGCGTCGGCGGCGTGCCGGCCGCGCCGCTGGCGCCCGTGATCGGGGCCGAGGCCGGCTGCGGCGGCGTGTTCGACAGCGCGCCCGGCACCCCGCCCGCGCCGCTTTGCGACATCTCGGTCGAGCTGGAGGTCTGCTGGCTGCGGATCGCGGCCTGCTGCTGCGCGCCGTTCGGGCTGTAGCTTTCCGAGGTTTGCTCGGTGTGCGAGAAATCGATGTCGGCGCTGACCTGGGCGCGCGTGTTGCCGGCGCCGAACATCGGCGCGAGGATCGTGTCGATGCGTTTCTCGGTATTGCGCTCGACCTGCTGCACGTACTTGAGCTGGTTGGCGTCGAGGCCCGAGGCCGACGACTGCTGGGTCAGCAGGTTGCCGTCCTGGTCGACGATCGTGACGTTCTTGGCCGGCATGTCGGGCACGCCCGAGGCCACCATGCGGGTGATCGCGAGCACCTGGCCGTCGTCGAGCACGCGGCCCGGGTACAGATCGACGAACACCGAGGCGCTCGGCGCCTCGCGGTCGCGCACGAATACCGACGGCTTCGGGATCGCCAGATGCACGCGCGCGCCGCGCACGGCGTTGATCGATGCGATGGTGCGTTCGAGCTCGCCTTCGAGCGCGCGCTGGTAATTGACCTGCTCGGCGAACTGGCTGATGCCGAACTTCTGGTTGTCCATCAGCTCGAAACCGACCGAGCCGCCCTTGGGCAGGCCCATCGCGGCCAGCTTCAGGCGCGTTTCATGCACCAGATTGGACGGCACCAGGATCGCGCCGCCGCCATCGGTGAATTGATACGGAGTATTGGATTGCTGCAGTGCAGTAATGATGGCGCCGCCGTCGCGATCGGACAGGTTGCTGTACAGCACCTTGTAATCCGGGGCGCGGCTCCACAGCACCAGCGCGACGATGGCGGCGATCACGAGCGCCGTGATGATCACGAACGGCAGCTTGGGATTGGTGCGCATCCGCGACAGGCCCGAGAAGCCGGACAGGCGCTCGGCAAAGCCGCCCAGACCGAAGTCGGCAGCGCCTGCGCCAGCGCCCGGCAGCGCGCCACCGGGCATCGCCGCGTTGGGCGACGTGCCGGCGACGGCGGTGCGCGCGTCGGGGTTGATCAGCGAATTGGCCTGCGAATCCATGCTTCGGGGTTCTCCACAGCGGCTGCCGCTCGGCCGAGCGGACGGACAATGACACGATGCGATTATTCCGGCTCGCGCCCACCCCCCATCGGCCGAAAAGAACCGAGTTTTACCCGTACTTCACCGGCTTTGCCGCCGGGGGCGCTTGCTATCCTTGCTCGCAATCCGGCATCGCGCCGTTTTGCTGCCCCCTCGGGGCGGCCGTCGCGAACCACCGGGGCCGGATCGGGCGTGCCAGCCTGCCGGCCCGGCGCCGGTCCGTCACCCCGACTCTTTCTGCGGAGACTTCATGACTGCGCCCGTCAACGGAATCGCTTCGGCGCTCCAACAAATGCAGGCGATGGCCGCCCAGGCCACCGGCAGCGCCAGTGCGGCAGCCACTGGCGCCAGCAACGGCGCGGCCACGGCCAGCAGCTTCGCGAGCGCGCTGAAATCCTCGCTGGACAAGATCAGCGACGCGCAGGCCACCTCGGCCAACGAGGCCAAGGCGTTCGAACTCGGCGCCCCGAACGTGTCGCTGAACGACGTGGTGGTGGACGCGCAAAAGGCCAACATCGGCTTCCAGTTCGGGCTTCAGGTCCGTAACAAGCTGGTCAGCGCCTACAACGACATCATGCAGATGTCGGTCTGAACGCCCCTCTTTTTGCGTCCGATACGGCCCGCGCTCTAAAGCTTTCCTCGCCCTTACCGATAACGCCGTTATTACTCTGCGTTACACGTGCCGTTTCGACGGGCGTCGCGTAACCCGTCACGATCGCACCAACAGGAGGGCCGTCATGTTTTCCCCAGGACACGCTGGAGCCAACGCCTACGCGCGCGTCGGCGTCGAGACAGGGGTGATGGGCGCGTCTCCGCATCGCCTGATCGCCATGCTCTACGAGGGCGCCCGCAAGGCGATCGCCCATGCACGCCTGCACCTGAGCGCCGGCAACGTCGGCGCGCGCGGCGACGCGATCGGCAAGGCCATGCGGATCGTCGAGAACGGCCTGCAGGCCTCGTTGAACGTCGAGGCCGGCGGCGAGATCGCCGGCCGGCTCGACGCCCTTTACGCCTACATCGTGCGCCGCCTGCTCGAGGCGAACGTGAAGGCCAGCGATGCGATGCTCGTCGAGGTCGACGGGTTGCTCGCCACGCTGGAGGAAGCCTGGAGCGGCATCGCTCCGGAAGTCGCACGCATGATGGCATCCCAAGCCCAGCCGGAAATCGCACGATGAATCGCAAGGCAGCCTACCTCGCCCTCTATGAGGCTATCGCGGATGTATCCGGCCAGATGCTGACGGCCGCCCGCGGTGCCGACTGGACGGCGGTCAATGGGCTGCAGAGCGAGTATCAGGTGCTCGTCGACGGCCTCCGGGTCGCCGAGGAAGGGGTGCTGCTCGATCAGGCCGAACGCGGCCACAAGTACACGCTGATCCGCCGCATCCTGGCCGACGACGCGGCGATTCGCGATCTGGCGAGCCCCGAAGTGGCCCGGCTGTCGGCGCTGTTCGACGGCGGCCGCTCGACGCGGGTGCTCAAGGATATCTACCAGGCACGTCGCTGAACGCGACAGGCGGCCGTCACTCTCACGACGCCGGCGTGATGCCGCGCGCAAGCTCACGATGACCGGGATCGACGCCGTTACCGCTGCCATGCTTGTCAGCCGGATCGACAGCCTGCTCGAAGGCGTGTCGGCCGGCGCGCCTGCCGCTTCGGCCGCGCAGGTCGGCGTGCCGGCCGGTGCGCCCGGCACCGCGACGCCCGCGCCGCTGCCGTTGCCGGCCACGACGCCGCCCGCTCCCTCCGCCCAGACCGCACTGTCGAACGTCGCGCTGACGCTCGACGCGATCTCCCGTTTCGGTGGCGACGCCACGCCGGTCGTGATCGGCAGCGTGCCGCTGCTGACCGGGCCGCAGATCGCGGCGCTGCTGATGCCGGCGGCGGCGGATGGCGGGGCGGCTGCGCAGGCTGGAGCGGGGGCGGCCGCGGCCGGTTCGGCGGGTGCGGGGAATGGCGCCGGCTCGGCATCGAGCGCCGCGACGGCGGGCGCCGGCAATGCCGGCGCGCAAGGGGCGGGTAATGCTGCGGGTGCCGGCAACGCCGCGAATGGCGCAGATGGCGCCGCCAACGCCGCGCCCGTTGCCTCGGCGGCGGCGAACGCGGCCGTGGCGGCGCTGGCCGCCGCGTTGGCGCGTGCGGTGTCCGACAGCGGCCTGTTCTACGAATCCCATCTCGCCCAGTGGCTGGCGGGCCAGCGCCCGGTCGCCGATCTCGCCGGCGAGCCGCAGCAGCAATTGACGCGCGATCCCGGCGCGCGGACTCCGGGCGGCGGTGCTCCGCCAGGGTCCTCGGGCTCGGCATCCTCGTCTTCCACATCTTCCGCGCCGGCTCAGGCGGGTGGCACGGCCGCCGGCCAGGGCACGCACGGCGCGCCGGCCGGCCAGTTCGGTGCGAGCGGCGCGTCGGCCTACGCGTCGCTGGCGGCCGACAACGGCGCGAACCGCCTGCTCGACGCGCTCTCGAACCCGCCCGGCGCGGCCGATGCCGGCGCGACCAACGCCAACAACGCGGCGGCGATGGCCACCGTCCACCCGGCCACGTTGCCGCTGGTGCGCCAGCAGCTCGATCTGCTGGCCACCGACCAGTTCCGGTGGGCCGGCGAGGCATGGCCCGGCGCGCGGCTCGACTGGAGCATCGAGCCCGACGCCGGCGGCGCGCAGGGCGACGATGGCCAGCTTGCCTGGCGTACGCGGTTGGTGCTGTCGCTGCCGTCGCTCGGCGCGGTGGATGCCGAACTGGTGCTGACCGGCTCGCAGGTGGTCGCGCGCTTGAGCGCCTCCAACGAGGGCGCGGCACGGCTCAACGCCCACGGTGACCAGTTGCGTCAGCGCCTGCTGGTTTCGGGGCTGGAGCTGGGCGGCCTGTCGATCCGCGCCGTGGACAGCGCGCCCGATGCGTTCGACACCTTCGCGTCGCGCGCCGCCGCGGCGGCCTACGGGCAGGCCACCGCCGCGCGTGGCGCACCCGCGGCACCCGCGCCGGGGTCCCGTCCGCTCGGCGATTTCGATGACATCGACGAGTTCGGCTTCCTCGACGACGGAGCCTGGCTGTGAGCGCCGACCGGCGCAAGGGCGCGGCCGCGCTCGTCTACGACCCGAACGGCGGCGACAGCGCGCCGCGCGTGGTCGCCAAGGGCTACGGGCTGGTGGCGGAGATGATCGTCGCGCGGGCGCGCGAGGCCGGGCTGTACGTGCATACGGCGCCCGAGATGGTGTCGCTGCTGATGCAGGTCGATCTCGACGACCGGATTCCGCCCGCGCTGTATCAGGCCGTGGCGGAACTGCTGGCCTGGCTCTATTCGCTCGAACGCGCCGCGCCGCGCGAGGACGGCCAGCCCGACGACGGCAGCGCGTTTCCGGCGCTGCCGCAGCCGAAGCGGTGAGGGGCTGAACTGCCGAACTGCCGAACTGCCGAACCGCCGAACCGCCGAACCGCCGAACCGCCGAACCGCCGAACCGCCGAACCGCCGAACCGCCGAACCGCCGAACCGCCGAACCGCCGAACCGCCGAACCGGGGGTATTGCCGGGCGAATGGCGCGGCTTCAAGGCCGTTCAACCCGCGCGGCGGCTCGCGCAGACGCACCGTTACGCTTCCCCCGCCGCATCGCTCGCTTTATATCCCTCGTTTCACATCCGCTGCTTCCCTTTCCTGCTGCAAATTCGCCGCCTCAAGACCGCACCGCCGCCCCGCTGCTGCCCGCCGCCGGCGCCGCCGGGCGCTGCGCGCCGCGCCCCGGATGATGCAGCGCCAGTTCCTCGGTCAGCAGATCCTTGCGGCGCGCGTGCTGATCGAGCAGCAGCGCGCGGTACGGCTCGACCATCGCGTCGCGTTCGAGCGGCGAGCGCACCAGCATCAGCGCGTAGGTGCTGGCCATCCGGCGCGCGTTGTCGAGCATGCCGAGGCTCGTGTCGCGCAGCGCGCGGTACGGCGAGCCGTCCGGCAGCGGCACGCTCGACAGCGCCGCGTAAAGGTTGTTCCAGCGCGGCACGATGTCGGTCATCACGCGGTTCGACACGGCCAGGCGCTCCGCGTCGGAGCCCATCGGCTCGTGCTGCAGCGCCACCAGCGCGGTGCCGATCTCGGCCGAAGCGTTCGTCGTCGCCATGTATTCGCGCGCGAAGCGCAGCTCCAGCACGCGCTCGTGGCCCGGATGCGCGAGCGGGTAGGCCAGCGCGATCGCCATCAGTGCGCCGACGCCGGCCGCCAGGCTCACCTGCGCGCCGGCCGTGGCCTCGCGCGTGGTGGTGTCCAGCGGCGGCGCGAGCGCCAGGCCCACCGCGAAGCCGGCGACCAGGCCGCCGAGATGCGCGGCGTTGTCGATCATCGGATGCGTGAAGCCGTTGTAGAGGCAGTAGGCGACGAAGCCGAGCGCGAGCGCGCGTTGATGGTCGTGCACCAGCGCCGGCAGCTCGCGCCGACGGCGCAACAGATAGGCCAGCACCGCGCCGAACACGCCGAGGATCGCGCCCGACGCGCCGGCCGAGCACTGCATCGCGTCCCACGTCACGCTCGTCATGCTCGCGAACACCCCGGCGAACAGATAGAGCGCGACGAAGCGCTGGCTGCCGTAGAGCCGCTCCGCGAGCGGGCCGAAGCGCGCCAGCACCAGCATGTTGACGGCCAGATGTACCGCGCCGAAGTGTTCGAACGCGCCGGTCAAGAGCCGCCACCAGTCGCCGTCGAGCGTGTCGGGGCCGTAGTTCGCGCCCCACGCGATCATCGCCGGCACCTCGGGCTTCAGCGGCGAGACGCCGCTCGCCACCATCGCCGCGTACAGCAACAGGTTGAGCGCGATCAGCCCCCAGGTGGCCCAGGCGACCGGCTGCGCGTGCATCCGGTCGGCGTAGCGGGCATGGGCATCGAGCTCGGTCGAGAACGCCGAGGTGACCTGCATCGGCAGGCGGCCCGCGATCCATGCGGCGCTGTCCGCGTCGGCCGCCAGCAGCACCACGCTGAGCACGCCGTCCGGCGTGTGCAGATCGAAGAACACGCGCTTGCCGGCGCTGCTGGCGTCGAAGATCTGCGCGCGCGGGATCGCGAGATGAAACGGCGCGGTGTTGAAGAGCCCGCCGGATTGGCCGTCGAGCGACAGCCCGGCGCCGTTCGCCTCGAAGCTCAGCGTGCCGCGCCCCGGAAAGCCTTCATGACGCGGGCGCCGCAGCGAATCGTGCGGGCGCGGCTGGACGGAAAAACGAATTCGGCAGGTATCGGCCGGCGTGGCCGTGGCGTGAGCAGCGTGCGTAGCGGGAGGGACGGCAGGCGCATGCGGAGGCATGCCTGGCGTCGATGCGATGTCGTTCATGAAACGCTGGCCCCGATTATCTTGTTGGTTTTTTCGATCCGGACGCCATGGAAAGCCATGCCGCGCAAGGCGGCCGGCGACGCGCCCCGGTGATTCCCCGGCGGGTACGCGGCACGTTCGGATGAAGTCGGATTCTAGCGCTGTCGTAACGTTTGCGCGTGGCGAAAATGCATCGGAATGCGAAATTTTGGGTATCCGATATAACGGCGCCGCGCGGCTGCGGCGGCTGCGCTTTACAGCGTTGTCAGCGTGACGCATTGAGTCTGTCACATTGTTGTGTAATGATAGCGATTCTCATTTAAATCGAACTGGGTGGCCGGCGATTGGAATCGCGGGCCACCCTTGTTGCATTGGCATTGGAGTCAGCTTGAACGCGCCCGAATCGATCGAATCCACGTTGCCCGCGGGCGTTGTTACCACCACGCCGTATGCCGCGCCTGCGCGGCCGCTGGCCGACGCCGATCTGGCCGCGCGGCGTCAGCGTTCGCGGCGCGCCACGTTCATCAAGTGGCTGCGCAAGGTGCACGGCTGGGTGGGGCTGTGGGGCGCGGTGATGGGCTTGATGTTCGGCGTGACCGGCTTCGTGTTGAATCACCGTGCGCCGCCGCTGCGGATCTCGCCGGGCGCGCCGAGCGTGACGGAAGTGCAGTTGCCGCTGCCGGCCGCCGCGCCGAAGACGCCGGCTCGGCTTCAGGCCTGGCTGACCGATGAACTGAAGTTCGACGGTGGCCGCTCGCGCATTCGCAAGGAGCCGGCGCAGGCTGTCAGTTGGGGCGATCGCAGCGTGATGCAGCCCGAGCGCTGGGAGATTTCGCTGTTCAAGCCGAATGCGAACGTGACCGCCGAATACTGGGTCGGCAACAACTTCGTGTCGGTCAAGCGCAGCGACAACTCGCTGATGACGACGCTGACCAACCTGCATCGCGGCGTCGGCATGAACATCTTCTGGGTGCTGCTGGTCGATACGATCGCCGGGGCGATGGTGCTGCTGTCGCTGACGGGCGTGCTGCTCTGGACCGAGCTGAACAAGCGCCGCACGATCGGCGCGGTGCTGGTGGGCGGTTCGATCGTCGCGGCGCTGGTGGCGGGGTTGAATTGAGCGTGGTTCGGGTGGGTTGGTAGGCGCGAGGATGAAAAAAGCCGGTTGGAATGACCGGCTCAGACTGCAGACAAAGCCCAAGGCCCCGCCTTGGGCTTTGTTGTTTCAGGGCTTCATGCTGAAGAAGTCTTTTGGGCAACTCGCCTGGATCGGCGGTCGATCCAGGCAATGATTTGCGGCGTCGCGAGCGGATAGACCGCTACGCGCCGGTGAGGCCGCAGGTCGCATTGACGGACATCATCTCGAAAATTTCAATACGACGTTTCCATTCGTCAGCGCAATCGCACGTCGCATGTCGTGTGGTCGCGATATCAATCGCTCATGCCGAAGAATGCGTTGCCGCGGCGTTCCTCCCCGCCCGTTCCCCAACCATCCAAACTGACCTTGTTGCCGTTCGCCTTCCCGTTTCTGCGAAAGCGGCGGAGTGAGGCCAAGGCGCCCGAGCGATTTACCGACGAGCACGAAATCCATCGGCTGTTGGCCGAGTGCGAATCCGGTGGGGCTTATCTCGTCAGTCGCAAGGGAATGTGGCACGGCGGGATTCATGTCACGGAAGCCGGTGCAGGGGAGCGGCTGGATCTCGACGCCGGCGTGCGTTGCATTGCCGATGGCGAATTGATTGCCTTTCGCGCCGACAAGGCCTATCCGCTCAGCACACTGACGTCTGGCGACAGCGAGTCACCTGCTCACGCGGCCTACAGCACGGGTTTCGCGCTGGTACGGCACACGATGACGTTTCCTCGCGACAGCACGTTGACGTTCTACAGCCTCTACATGCACCTCATGTCGGACGAGGACTATGCAAATTTTCCGGAACGCAACAAGCCGTCCTATTGGCTGCGGCAATGGCGGGTAACGGAGTATGCGCGGGACACGCCGTCGCGGCGCCGCAATGGGCCACGCACGGATGCTTCTCAGCAAGGCCTGCGCGTACGCCGTGTGCCGAACGGTGCGTCGATCGGCATCGTGCCGCAGGGCGCCATCCTGATTCTCGGCAAGCGAAAGACCGTGCATCGGCACAGGTGGGCTCAGGTCGAGGATCTGCCTGGCGCTGTGCTGTACCCGGCCGAAGCCGGCGGTTACGTCGAGCCGGCATGTGCGATCGGCGGATGGGTGTATCTCGGCGAGGAAAACGGTGGCACGGTTATCGAAGCGTCCGTGGCCGATTCGACATTCGATCGCGTGGTCGTGGCGATCGACCCGGAATCGAAGTGCGGGATTCCGATCAAGGCGGGCGATCCGGTCGGCCATCTCGGACGTTACGACTCGCTGACGCAGTGCACGGGCGCAACCCGGATGGTGCATGTCGAGGTGTTCTGCGGTGAAGACATCGAGTCGTTCATCGAGCAGGGCTGTGCCTGGGTCAATCGATACGGTCCCCATCGCGAGGATTGGGCTGAACTCGGCCTGCCTGCCGATCCTGCGTTACTGAGGATCGGCCCGGGCACCGTGCTCTATAGGCAAACCGGCGACGGCAAGTTTATCCCGGGGGCCGATCCGTTGTTGAACAAGACCGATGCGGTTCAAGCGTATGCCATCGCGCAATTGGCGCGTGATCCGGCGCGTCGAATACCTGAACCGCATCCGCACCCCGACCCGGGCTTTCCTGTGAGTTGGTGGCATGTCGATGGCGTCAATGCGTTGGAACATCCGATCGATGGCTGGGTCCGCGATTTCAATTTTCCTGGAGGTCGGGTAACGCGCGAGTTTCCGCAAAAATGGGTGGATTTCCAGTGCCTGTCGGATGCGCACGATTCCAGCCATACGATTTTTGCGAACCCTCAAGCGTGGTTCGATTATGCGAGCCAGGCCGGGGTTGCCGATCCTGCGGCGCAATCGAAACTCAGCCCGTTGATGCGTCAGGTCCATGACGCATTGTTTGCGAAGGGCGACGGCATGCGCGCGGCCGATGCGCTGTGCCAGTTGACGCGAATGGAGCATGCCGGCTATCCGTGGGGGGCGCGGGCCGCGTCCAGGCTGATTGTTCGCCACGAAAGCGAGTGGGCGAACCCGTCGAAATGGGCGCCGCTGATCAATGTTGTGGAGCAAGAAACAGGATCAAGGCGGCAGCATGAGGAGGAATTGGCGCGAATTGAAAAGCTGGTTTGGTGGGATGAGGTGCGTGCGGGCGTAAAGGGGTTTCCGGATTCAAACGTGTTTCATCTTCATCCGATTGGGTTGGTGGGGAATTTCGTTCGGCCATGTGATTGTTTCGATAAATTCAAGAAAATATCGAGAATCATTCTCAGACATGAAGGCGGTTATTCCAATCAGGCGAGTGACAAAGGTGGTGCAACCAACCATGGTATTGCCTGGAGGACGTGGCAGGCTTTTGCAATGGAAGACCTGGGTATCGAGCCGACTGTCGACAATCTTAAAAGTCTGACGGCCGAGCAGGCCGAGGAAATATATTTCAAAAGATATTGGCAGGCGCGCGGCTTCTGTGGGCTGGATGACATGTCTGTCGCTTTGATGATTTACGACTGGACGATTACGTCGGGCGGGGCAGTCAAGGAGATTCAGAAGATTTTGAATGAGAAATATGATTCGAAACTCAAGATTGACAGGGGGATGGGGGGGAAACTATTTCGGCATTGAACGATGTGTCGAGTCAGGAAGTATTGCTTCAGGATGTTGCCGAAATTCGAAGGCGCTATTACGAAAATCTGGTGCGAAATGATTTATCTCAGAAGGTTTACCTTCGAGGATGGATTAATCGTGTGGAAGACTGTTTGGCAGCGGATATATGAATTTAAAAACTCAGATCGGTTGGTCGGTACTTTTGATTTTTGTGACGATGGCGCCTGTATTTTCTATCGCCGACACGACATCACTGGCCGGAAAGTGGAAATCTGTCGACTACTTGATTGATGGTGGCGGGGATGGGCCTTGGTTTTCGATGTCGTTCAAGAGAAAGGGGCGCGACATAACAGGGGCCTATTGCTACATCGCACAATCGGGAAATCGGATTGACTGCGATCCTGGTGGGGATTCGAATGTCGGGGGCCGCGTGAGTGCGGATCGGCGTTCCGCGATCGTTGATTTTTATTCGTTCTTCGGGGCTACGGGGGGCAGGGCTGAAATCAAGCTCGATGGCGAGTATTTGGTGTGGCGTGTGTTGAAGCTGCCGGAGGGCGGCGATTACTACGTTCCGTTGAATGCGAAGATGTTCCGGGATATTTCGTCGGAGCTTCATCCAGGGGAACGGGTGGTGGTGGTTGACAAGGCTTTTTTCTATAAGGAGCCTGATATTCGTAGCAAGGGGCGAGCTTATGTTGTCAAGGGGGATTATTTGAAGTTATTAAAAATTTCGCCTGATTTCAAATTTTGGAAGGTGAGGTTTGATGCTGGAAATGGACGCAGATCAATTGTTTGGGTCGAATGTAGTGCGATTGACTCTTGTGTGAAGTGATATGTGGGGTTAGGCCGGAGATGTTATGCTTAGGAAATGGCGGGCGGTGGTTTTGAATTTGGCATTAGTGGGAGAGGTGCATGCCGATGAGCCCATCGTTATGTCATACGTTCGAAGATGTCTACTTTAGCTGTGTGTCGAACGAGAAAATTATATCGATTTGTGCTTCTGGGAATTTTTCTCCTGAGAATGGCTATGTGCAATATCGATTTGGAGCTTCGAATAAAATCGAGCTGGAATATCCGGCGCAGGTGGTTCCCCCTCTGGCGCAATTTCAGATTAGCCATATTTATGGAGGTAATTTAAATTTCATACATATAAAATTTAAGTCGGGTGTGTATGATTATGTTGTTTATAAGGGTTTCCCTAGTGGGGTGTATGTTCTGAGGGAGGGGCGTCTGGTTGTGAACATGGCTTGCGACCGAGGTGTGTCTGCGGGTTTAAACGAGAATATGTTTAATGGCTTGATTACGGTTCCTCCGGTAGCCGGAGTCGATGATTGAGCGCGAAGCCACGCCACCCCCAATCAAAAACGCCCGCAAGACACATAAGGCGCTCGCGGGCGTTTCGCACAACAACCGGCCTTCTCCCGTCAGCTAGCCCCACCGTCCTGCGCGATCTTCGCATTCCGCCGCGAATACACGAAATAGATCACCAGCCCGATCACCAGCCAGATGATGAACGCCTTCCAGGTCACCGCGCTCAGGTTCAGCATCAGGAACAGGCAGGCGGCCACCGCCAGGATCGGCACGAACGGCACGCCCGGGCAGCGGAACGCGCGCGGCAGATCCGGGCGCGTGCGGCGCAGCACGATCACGGCGATCGACACCATCGCGAACGCGGCCAGCGTGCCGATGTTGATCAGCTCGGCCAGCACGTTGAGCGGCACCAGCGCGGCGATCAGCGCACAGAACAGGCCGATCACCCAGGTCGCGATGAACGGCGTCTGGAAGCGCGGATGCACGCGCGACAGCACCGGCGGCAGCAGGCCGTCGCGCGACATCGCGTAGGTGATGCGGGTCTGGCCGTAGGTCATGACGAGAATCACGGTCAGCATGCCGAGCACGGCGCCCAGGTCGATGAAGCCCGCCACCCACTTCTGGCCGGCCACTTGCAGCGCGTACGAGATCGGGTGCGTGATGCCGGCGTATTGCGCCGACGGCACGATGCCGGTAGCGATCGCCGCGACCGTCACGTACAGCACCGTGCACACCGCCAGCGACGCAATGATGCCGATCGGCAGGTCGCGCTTCGGGTTCTTCACTTCCTCGGCGGCCGACGACACCGCGTCGAAGCCGATGAACGCGAAGAACATCACGGCCGCCGCGCCGAACACGCCCGACCAGCCGTGCGGCATGAACGGCGTCCAGTTGGCCGGCGTCACATGGAACACGCCCACGGCGATCACCAGCAGCACCACCGCCACCTTGATGAGCACCATCAGGTTGTTCACGCGCGTCGATTCGCGAATGCCCACCGACAGCAGCGCCGTGATCGCCATCATGACGGCGAACGCGGGCAGGTCGAACATCGTGTGCACGCCGGGCACCGAGCCGGGCGCGGCCGTCAGCACGGTGGGCAGCACCACGCCGAAGCCCTTCAGCAGCGATTGCAGGTAGCCCGACCAGCCGACCGACACCGCCGAGGCCGCGAGGCTGTATTCGAGCATCAGATCCCAGCCGATGATCCAGGCGACCAGCTCGCCGAGCGTGGCGTAGGAATAGGTGTAGATCGAGCCGGCCACCGGAATGGTCGAGGCGAATTCGGCGTAGGCCAGCGCGGACAGGCCGCAGGCGATGGCCGCCACGATGAACGAAACCATCAGGGCCGGGCCGGCCTGCACGGCGCCGGTGCCGGTCAGCACGAAGATCCCCGTGCCGATGATGGCGCCGATGCCGAGGAACGTGAGGTCGACGGCGCCGAGCGCCTTCTTGAGCCCGGCGCGTTGCGCGCCGGCGATCATCTGGTCGACGTTTTTCTTGCGAAGAAGTGACATGCGGATGGTGTTGGACGTGAGTCGCACGGCTGACTGCGGCCGAGAACGAGGGTTGTATTGAGTAGAACCCGGCATTTTATCCGATCCCGATCGGTTGCCCTAT
The DNA here is from genome assembly GCF_047497165.1 of Burkholderia sp. 22PA0099. Lineage (NCBI taxonomy): Bacteria > Pseudomonadati > Pseudomonadota > Betaproteobacteria > Burkholderiales > Burkholderiaceae > Burkholderia > Burkholderia sp. 22PA0099. The sequence goes on from NZ_CP163165.1 coordinate 407,941, forward strand.
TCGGGTTGCACCTATTCGTCCAATGAAAACAGGAGCTTGCGCGCGGGGAGCGCGCTTCGGGGCGTCGGGATCTGCGGGCTTGGGCGCGGGCTTCGGGCGCGTCAAGCGCCGGGCGGCGGGGCGGGCGGCGTCATGTCGAGCAGCCGGTTGCTCATCGCGTAGAACGTCAGTTCGGCGTTGTTCGACAGCTTCATCTTTTCGAGCAGCCGCGTGCGGTAGACGCTGACCGTCTTGACCGACAGCGACAGCGTGACGGCGATGTCGGTCAGGCGCTTGCCCGAGGCGAGCATGCAGAGCGTTTGATATTCGCGGTCGGACAGCTTCTCGTGCGGCAGCGGCTCGTTCTCGAACGAGACGTATTCGGCCAGCGCCTCGGCCAGCGCGAGGCTCACGTACTTGCGGCCGGCCGCGACCTGCTGGATCGCGGAGATCATCTGCGCGGCGTTGACCGTCTTCGACAGGTAGCCGGCCGCGCCGGCCTTCAGCGCGCGCACCGCGTATTGATCCTCGCGGTACATCGAGAACATCAGCACCGGCGTGGACGGCAGCTTGAGCTTCAGGCGCTTGAGTACCTCGATGCCGTTCATGTCGGACAGCGAGATATCGAGCAGGATCACGTCGAAATTGCCCTTGTCGGCGGCGGCGAGCGCCTCCGCGCCGGTTTCGGCCTCGGCCACCTCGCGCGCGACGCGGCGGTCGATCAGCAATTGTCGGATGCCTTGGCGGACGATCGCGTGGTCATCGACGAGCAGCAGGTTCAGCGCCATCGTCGTGCCTCAGGACACCGAAGCCTGCGCGGCCGCCACCGGCCGCCCGGCCAGCGCGGACCACGCGAAGCGCGCCCGGAGCAGCGTGCCGCCGTTCGGGCGCGCTTCGATCGCGAGCGCGCCGTCGAACGCCGCGCAGCGTGCCTGCATGTGAAGGAGGCCGCGGCCGGTGCGATCGCTGTCTTGCCCTGCGTCGCAACGGAATGCTTGCGTGCCGAAGCCCGCGCCGTCGTCGGCGATGCTCAGTTCGAGATGAGTGGCGGTGGCGTCGAGCCGGACGTCGGCCGAGCGTGCGTTCGCATGGCGGGCGACGTTGGCGAGCGCTTCCTGCGTGACGCGCAGCGCGGCCAGCGCGCCGTCGCCGGTCAGTTGCGCGAGCCGGGCGTCGGCGGCGCAGACCACGCTGGTGCGCAGCCCGGTGCGTGCGCCGAACGCGCCGACCCAGCCCGACAGCGTGCTCACCAGCCCGGCGTCGAGTTGCGGCGCGGCGTTGTCGAGCGCGCGGCGGTACGACTCCATGGCCGCGTCGAGCGCCTGCTGCGCGAGCGCCAGTGCTTGACGGCAGCCGTCGGGGGCGTCGTCGGGCAACCAGGTGTCGAGATTGGCGAGGGCGAAGCGCGCGCCGGTCAGGTCGGCGCCGAGGCCGTCGTGCAGCTCGCGGGCCAGGTGGTGGCGTGCGTGTTCGTCGGCGGCGGCGAGTTCTGCCGACAGGTCGGCCAGGTGCGCGCGGTGGGCGGACGACGGATCGCTGGCAGGAGACATCGGGTCGGCAAGCAAGGAGGCGCATGCCGGACGGCCGTCCGGTGCGGGTACGGCGTTCGCGGAAAATGCGATACGCGACCTGTCCATGCGACTCCTTGCAGCTAAAAATGAGGGTTGATTCGGACTACCAACCGTACGTACCGATGGCAGATGCCGGCTGTACTGAGAAAGCCATGCGGGTAACAAAATTTACATTTTGTAATATCTGTTTTGACCCTTCGCAAGTTTGATACGAAAGGTCAAAACGCAACGGATATTAACTCAGAATAAATGAGCGAGGCGCGCCGGACGGGGCAGTTGCCGAGGAAATAACTGAAAATCTGATGGTTGGTGTCAGAAAAATCCGACAGGATATTTCACGCAAAAAAACAACGTTTCGTAGCGTTGACAACGCAGAAATACGACGGTTTTTTAACGTTCAGGTGAGAAACTGTAACGGCAGGATAAGTCGAGAAAATAAAAAACCGGAGCCAGGCTCCGGTTTTTCGTGTGGCAAACAGCCGCGGCTTCGGATCAGTCCACGAATGCGCGTTCGATCACGTAGTGGCCCGGCGTGCTGTTCTTGCCTTCGACGAGGCCGGCCTGCTTGAGCAGTTCGGTGGTGTCCTTCAGCATCGCGGTGCTGCCGCACAGCATCACGCGGTCGTTCTCGGGCGAGAACGACGGCACGCCGAGATCGCTGAACAGCTTGCCGGTGGCGATCAGGTCGGTGATGCGGCCCTCGTTGTCGAACGCTTCGCGCGTGACGGTCGGGTAGTAGACGAGCTTGTCCTTGATGATGTCGCCGAGGTATTCGTGGCCCGGCAGATCGTGCTTGATGAAATCCATGTACGCCAGCTCGCCCTTCAGGCGGCAGGTGTGCGTCAGGACGATCTTGTCGAAGCGTTCGTAGATATCCGGATCGCGGATGATCGACATGAACGGCGCGAGGCCCGTGCCGGTGGACAGCATCCACAGCGTCTTGCCGGGCAGCAGGTTGTCGGCGACCAGCGTGCCGGTGGGCTTCTTGCCGATCAGGACCGGATCGCCCACCTTCAAATGCTGCAGGCGGGAGGTCAGCGGGCCGTCCTGCACCTTGATGCTGAAGAACTCGAGGTGCTCTTCATAGTTCGGGCTGACGATGCTGTAGGCGCGCGCGAGCGGCTTGCCGTCGACCTCGAGGCCGACCATCGTGAATTCGCCGTTATTGAAGCGCAGGGCTTGATCGCGGGTGCAGGTGAAGCTGAACAGCGTATCGGTCCAGTGGTGGACGGACAGGACGGTAGCGGTATCGAATTTGCTCATGGAATACGGATACGAGACGGAAAACGAGGGCACCGGCCCGATCCGCAGACCGGCCGATGGCGGGCATGTCGCTCTCGAAAGCGCAGGCCTACCCGTTAATAGACGTTTGGAGAACCCCGTATTTTACCCTGCTTGGGAGAGCAACGCGCTTGACCCCGGCGGCGGCGCGGAAATGCAACGAAAAACTTCGCGATCCTGTCGATTCGGGCGAGATGGCAACGGCGGCCACCGGCGGGCGCCGGTGGCTCAATCCACGCGCAGGCGCGCGACGTAGGGCAGGTGATCGGACAGCCAGGCGGTGTCGCCGGTGGGGGCGCGCCATTCGAGCGGCGTGAAGCCGCGTACGAACATCTTGTCGAGCGCGAGCGCGGGCGAGAAGGCCGGAAACGTGCGGCCCGATTCGCCGAGCAGCGTGGCCACTTCCATCAGGCCGATTTCGCCGAACAGCGGCACCGAATCGTTGCGCCAGTCGTTGAAGTCGCCGGCCAGCATCAGCGGGCCGTCCTGCGCGTGATGCTCGATCCAGTGAGCGATCCAGGTCATCTGGCGCAGCCGCGCCGCGCGCGTGAGCGCCAGGTGCGCGCACAACAGCGTGATCGGCGCCGCGCCGGCCAGCGTGGCGCGCGCCACCAGCAGGCCGCGCCGTTCGAAGCGGTGCGCCGAGATATCCCAGCGGCCGCCGAGGTCGAGCGGATGCGGCGAGAGGATCGCGTTGCCGTGCCGCCAGGACGGCTTGAACACGTTCGGGCCGAGCGCGATCTGCCAGTCGAGCGCGCGTGCGATTTCAGTGGCCTGGCAGTGCCAGACGTCGTCATCGGGATCGTCCATCGGCGAGCCGAAGCCGGCCGCCAGCACCGGGCGCGGCATGCGGCGCGCCATCGCTTCCTGCAGGAAATAGACATCGGCGTGGGTCGATTCGACCCAGCGTCGCATCGCGTTCCACGCGGTGAAGCCGAGCGGCGAGCGCCCCTTGTGCAGGTTCCAGCTGACCGCGGTGATCTCGTTCGGCGCCGATTGCGGTTTGGCGAACGGCAGGGCCTGGGAAGCGGCGTGCATGACTCAGTCCTGTTGCACGACGTGGGCGCGCACTTGGTAAAGCAGGTGCGCGTTCTTGTCGGCCGGCGCCCAGTCGGTCCAGGTGTCGGCATGGACGGCGAGGCCCGGATGATTGGCCGAGATCTGGCGCGGCGCGAGCGTGCAGCCGTCGCCGTCGTCGAGCGTTTCCTGGGCGTCGAGCTGCAGCGTGACGGTGCCGCCGTCGACGTAGAGCGGCGCGACCGTCACGGTGCGCGTGCGCTCGGGCCGGACCTTCGCGACGATCGACGCGTCCTGGCCGGTGCAGTTGGCCGGCAGCGTGACGGGGTAGGTGTGGGTGTCGGTGCGCGACTGGCCGACCGTGGTGGTGCGCTGGAACGTGTCGACCGTCTGGCCGTCGTGCTGCACGCGGATTTCCCAGGCGATCGATTGCGGCGCGCTGCTGGCGGCGGGGCTGCCCGGCGCGGCCTGGGCCTGCGCGGCCAGCGGCGCGGCGGCGAGCAGGCCGGCCACGGCGGCGGCCGAGGCAGCGGACCACGCGGCACGGCGAACCGAAGCGGAAACGGAGAAGCGGGGCAACGAGGACATCGAACGCACGAGCCAACCCGAAACGCTTTCGACCCGCCGCGCGGCATTCGGTTTCACGCCGCGCGCGGTGCGCGTGCGGCCAGCGACGGGGGCGGTCAGCAGCGAAAGCTCGGTCATCGGCAATTCCTCGTGAAGCCGGCGGCGCGGCGGCGGACGGCCGGCGCGCAACGCGGTGAATCGTCGATGATACGCGCGCTCGCCGCACCGTGCAGCGCCTGCCGGTTTGGCAGCAGACGCCGTCGAGTGCTGGCTTGCGCGGGGCTTTTGTCTGCCCAACACTGGCTGCGTGGGGTCTGATGCCGCGTGCCGCGCAGCAACGGCGGCAGCGGTGGCGAGCCCGGGGCAACCGGGCGTGGCGAGTGGAGGTATGCGATGACGACGGCGATGGTGAAGCAGGAATTGGCGGTGGCGTCGTTCAGCCGGGTCTACGATCTCGAACAGATCGAGACGGCGCTGAACGATCTGAACGACGGCGCGAGCGAGGCCCTGCGCGCCACCTACGAGAAGATGCTGAAGACGGGCAACCTGCGCTTTTGCGTGAAGCCCACGCGCATGCCCGCGTTCGACGCGCTGGCCGAGGCGCTGCCGAATTTCTCCGGCCCGCTCGACGACGTGCGCAAGCAGGTCGCGCTGTGCCTCGAAACCGAGGACCGGCTCGAACTGATGCCGATCCTGCTGCTCGGTGCGCCCGGCATCGGCAAGACCCACTTCGCCAAGGCGCTCGCGCAGATGCTCGGCACCGCGTATCACTACGTGCCGATGAGTTCGCTGACGGCCGGCTGGGTGCTGTCGGGCGCGTCGTCGCAATGGAAGAACGCGAAGCCGGGCAAGGTGTTCGAGGCGCTGGTGAACGGCAGCTATTCGAACCCGGTGATCGCGATCGACGAAATCGACAAGGCCGGCAACGATGCGCAGTACGACCCGCTCGGCGCGCTCTATGCACTGCTCGAACACGACACGGCGAGCAGCTTCGTCGACGAGTTCGCCGAGGTGCCGATCGATGCCGGCAACGTGATCTGGATCGCCACCGCGAACGATGCCGCGTCGATTCCCGAGCCGATCCTGAACCGCATGAACGTGTACGAGATCGCGTCGCCCGACGAGGCCGGCGCACGCCGCATCGCGCAGACGATCTACGGCGAGATTCGCGGCACGCACGCGTGGGGCCGGCGCTTTCCCGAGCAACTGGGCGAGGACGCGCTCGCGGCGCTGGCCGCGGTGCCGCCGCGCACCATGCGCCGCGCGCTGCTGCACGGTTTCGGCGCGGCGCGGCTGGACGGCCGCGATGCGGTGCGCGCCGACGACATCCGCGCCGACGACGGCATGCCGAAGCGGCGGCCGATCGGCTTCTGACCGTGCGGTTTGCGTGGTGGGTGAGGCGATGAAGATCGCGCGGCTTGCAGGCGCATGACGTTGAAAGCGCACTGCAAGCCGCGCGGCTTTCGCGCTGGTTTATCTTCGGCATTCGGCAGCGCAAATGCCATGCGGGAACGTTATGCTTCGGCCGTGCCGCCGTCAGAGCGGCCGTCCCCCATACCGAGAAGCTGGAGCACGTCCCCATGAAAACGTCCCGTCGCAGTTTCCTGATCACCAGCATCGGCACGATGTCCGCGCTGGCGCTGTCACGCGAAGCCTTCGCCGCGCCGCTGCTGTCCGAAACCGATCCGACCGCCGTGGCGCTCGGCTACAAGGCCGATGCGTCGAAGGTCGACAAGGCCAAGTTCCCGAAATTCGCCGCCGGCCAGGATTGCGCGGCCTGCTCGATGTACCAGGGCAAGAAGGGCAGCACGTCGGCGGGCTGCATCGCGTTCCCGGGCAAGGACGTGGCCGCGAAAGGCTGGTGCAGCGCGTTCACGAAGATGGCCTGAACCACCGATCAAGCCAGGCGGCGCGCGCGCCGCTTCGCAGCGAACCCGGCCGGCTCCCGCCCGCCGGGTTTTTTTACGCCGCTTGTAATCGCTTCCATCGCTCCCCTACACTCGCTGACACCACGGCCCCGCCTCCGCACATGCGCGGCGCGCGCCGGGCAACCACGACCAACGGGAGACGCATGGCCTCGGCAACCGACAAGACGCAACCGGCCCACCCCACTCGCCCGGGCGGCGCTTCGCCCGGCCGCCGCGCGGTGATCGCCGCCGTGATCGGCAACGCGCTCGAGTGGTACGACTTCACCGTGTTCAGCTTCATGGTGGTGGTGATCGCCGAACTGTTCTTCCCGACCAGCAGCGAATACGGCTCGCTGCTGCTGACCACCGCCACGTTCGGCGTGGCGTTCTTCATGCGGCCGATCGGCGGCATCGTGCTCGGCCTCTATGCCGACCGCGCCGGGCGCAAGGCCGCGCTCTCGCTCGTGATCCTGCTGATGACGGGCGGCATCTTCGTGATCGCGGCCGCGCCCACGTATGCGGCGATCGGCATCGGCGCGCCGTTGCTGATCGTGTTCGGGCGGCTGTTGCAGGGCTTTTCGGCCGGCGGCGAATTCGGCAGCGCCACGGCGATGCTGATCGAGGCGGCGCCGCCGTCGCAACGCGGCTTCTACGGCAGTTGGCAGATGTCGAGCCAGGCCGCCGCGCTGCTGGCGGGCGCGCTGGTCGGCACGCTCGTCACGCATGGGCTGTCGCCCGAGGCGCTGCGCGGCTGGGGCTGGCGCGTGCCGTTCGTGCTCGGGCTGCTGATCGGCCCGATCGGCTATTACCTGCGCCGCCATCTGGCCGATTCGGACGCGTTCGTCGCCGCGCGCGGCAGCGCGCGCCGCGCCACGCTCGGCGAGGTGTTCTCGCAGCACGGCCGCGAGGTGCTGTGCGGGCTCGGCTCGGTGATCGCGCTGACGGTGACGATCTACGTGCTGATCAGCTATCTGCCGACGTTCGCCGTCAAGCAACTGAAGCTGCCGTACGCCGAATCGTTCTACGCGGTGATCGTCGGCGGCCTGCTGCTGACGGTGCTCACGCCGCTGGCCGGCGCGTGGTCGGACCGCATCGGGCGCAAGGCGCTGTCGCTGGGGTCGCTGATCGCCACGCTGGTGCTGATCTACCCGCTGTTCATCTGGCTCGACGCCGCACCGAGCGTCGGCCGGCTGGTGCTGGTGCAGGCGATCCTGTCGATCACGCTGTCGGGTTACTACGGGCCGTTCGGCGCGATGCTGGCCGAGTTGTTCCCGGCCAACGTGCGCTCCACGGGGTTGTCGCTTGCGTACAACGTCGCCGTCATGCTGTTCGGCGGATTCGGCCAGTTCATCGTCACCTGGTTGATCCGCGAGACGGGCACGCCGCTTGCGCCGACCTATTACGTGATGGCCGGCCTCGCGCTGTCGGTGGTCGCGGTGGCCTGCATGCCGCGCGTCGCGCCGGGCGGCGAGCGCTGAGGCAGGGCGCGTCCTGTCATTTCTTGCACGGTTCGGCGCGGGTGTTCCACTGTGCCGGCAAGTGTTCCGCGCGCGCGGCGCGTTGTTTAGCGATTCGACGAAACGCAGCGGCCTGCGCTGCCGCGTCGCAGCAGGCCGGGCGCGCCGCGCGCAAGCACACCGGAAATCGGCGGGCAAGCACGGGCCAAGCGTTTGCCAGCGCATTTTGGCCAGCTTGTTCGCGGCGCGTAAGCTCAAGTAAGATCGCCGCACGCTGGCTCCAGCCAGCACGAGACCTGGAGATACCACAATGAAATCCAATCGTCTGTTGCACGTCGCGATCGCGACCGTTGCAGCGGCAACGTTCGGCGTCGCCGGCGCGGCACATGCGCAGATCCCGAACAAGACGCTCGTCTATTGCTCGGAAGGCAGCCCGGCCGGCTTCGACTCGGCCCAATACACCACGGGCACCGATTTCTCGGCCGCCACCTTCACCATCTACAACCGCCTGGTGGAATTCAAGCGCGGCGGCACCACGGTCGAACCGGGCCTGGCCGAATCGTGGGATGTCTCGCCGGACGGCAAGACCTACACGTTCCACCTGCGCCACGGCGTGAAGTTCCAGACCACCGAGTACTTCAAGCCCACGCACGAATTCAACGCCGACGACGTGCTGTTCACGTTCGAGCGCATGCTCGATCCGAACCAGCCGTTCCGCAAGGCCTACCCGGTCAGCTTCCCGTACTTCACCGACATGGGCCTCGACAAGCTGATCACCAAGGTCGAGAAGGTCGATCCGTACACCGTCAAGTTCACGCTGTCGGAGCCGAACGCGCCGTTCATCCAGAACATGGCGATGGAGTTCGCGTCGATCCTGTCGAGCGAATACGCCGACCAGTTGCTGAAGGCGGGCAAGGCGCCCGACATCAACCAGAAGCCGATCGGCACCGGCCCGTTCGTGTTCCGCAGCTACACGAAGGACGCCACGATCCGCTACGACGGCAACCCCGACTACTGGAAGAAGGGCGACGTGAAGATCTCGAAGCTGATCTTCTCGATCACGCCCGATGCCGGCGTGCGCGTGCAGAAGCTCAAGCGCAACGAGTGCCAGGTCATGAGCTATCCGCGTCCGGCCGACATCGAGACGCTGAAGGCCGATTCGAATATCGCGATGCCGTCGCAGCCGGGTTTCAACCTCGGCTACCTGGCCTATAACGTTCAGCACAAGCCGCTCGACAACCTGGCCGTGCGCCAGGCGCTCGACATGGCGATCAGCAAGAAGGCGATCATCGAATCGGTGTACCAGGGCGCGGGCCAGGCCGCCGATGCGCCGGTGCCGCCCACCCAATGGTCGTTCGACAAGAACCTGAAGATGCCGGCGCAGGACACCGCGAAGGCCAAGGCGCTGCTCGCCAAGGCCGGCTTCCCGAACGGCTTCGAGATCACGCTGTGGGCGATGCCGGTGCAGCGTCCGTACAACCCGAACGCCAAGCTGATGGCCGAGATGATCCAGTCCGACTGGGCCAAGATCGGCGTCAAGGCGAAGATCGTCACGTACGAATGGGGCGAGTACATCAAGCGCGCGCACTCGGGTGAGCAGGACACCATGCTGATCGGCTGGACGGGCGACAACGGCGACCCGGACAACTGGCTCGGCACGCTGCTCGGCTGCACGGCGATGAACGGCAACAACTTCTCGCGCTGGTGCGACAAGTCGTTCGAGGCGCTGATCCAGAAGGGCCGCGTGACCAACGGCCAGGATGCGCGCAGCAAGATCTACATGCAGGCGCAGCAGATCTTCGCGCAGCAGGTGCCGTATTCGCCGATCGCCAACTCGACCGTCTACCAGCCGACCACCAAGAACGTGGTCGACCAGCGCATCGAGCCGCTCGGCTATATCCGCTTCGACGGCGTGAGCGTCAAGTAAGCATCGCTGGTTCGCCACGTTGACGTTGCTGCACCATAATTGATCCGGCGACGGGGGGCTCGGCCCCTCGTCGCCGGTTTGCATTTCATCCCCACGATTTCAGACACCCGAGACCCGCCATGTTGCGATTTGTGTTGCGCCGCATCGGCATGGTGATTCCGACCTTCATCGGCATCACCATCCTTGCGTTCGCGCTGATCCACCTGATACCGGGCGATCCCATCGAAGTGATGATGGGCGAGCGCGGCGTCGATCCGGCGATGCATGCCGAGGCGATGCACCGCCTCGGCCTCGACCAGCCCCTCGCGATGCAGTATCTGCACTACATCGGCCGTGCCCTGCACGGCGACCTGGGCCTGTCGATCATCACCAATACGAGCGTGATGGACGAGTTCCTCGCGCGCTTCCCGGCCACCGTCGAGCTGTCGATCTGCGCGCTCGTGTTCGCGCTCGTGATCGGCCTGCCGGCCGGCGTGATCGCCGCGCTGCGGCGCGGCACGGTGATCGATCACGGCGTGATGGGCACCGCGCTGACCGGCTATTCGATGCCGATCTTCTGGTGGGGCCTGATCCTGATCATGGTGTTTTCGTCCGCGCTCGGCTGGACCCCGGTGTCGGGCCGCATCGCGGTGGAATACGACATCCCGCACGTCACCGGCTTCATGCTGATCGACGCGCTGCTCGCGACCGACGAAGGCTCGTTCCGCTCGGCGGTGAGCCACCTGATCCTGCCGTCGATCGTGCTCGGCACGATTCCGCTGGCCGTGATCGCGCGCATGACGCGCTCGTCGATGCTCGAAGTGCTGCGCGAGGATTACATCCGCACCGCGCGCGCCAAGGGTTTGTCGCCGGCGCGCGTGGTGGTGGTGCACGCGCTGCGCAACGCGCTGATCCCGGTGGTGACCGTGATCGGCCTGCAGGTCGGCACGCTGCTGGCCGGCGCGGTGCTGACCGAAACCTTGTTCTCGTGGCCGGGCGTGGGCAAGTGGCTGATCGATGCGATCAGCCGCCGCGACTACCCGGTGGTGCAGGGCGGCATCCTGCTGATCGCGACGCTCGTGATCATCGTCAATCTCGTCGTCGATCTGCTCTACGGCGTGCTCAACCCCCGCATCCGCCATACGAGGTAATCCGATGAGCGAACTCCCCGACGCGCTGCCGTCGGTCGCCGCTGGCGGCCGCACGCTCGCGCTGCAAGAATTCTGGCGCCACTTCGCGCGCAATCGCGGCGCGGTGGCGGCCGGCCTGATCGTGCTGCTGATCGTGCTGGTGGCGATCTTCGCGCCGCTGGTCGCGCCGCACAGCCCGATCGAGCAATACCGCGATTTCGTCAAGATCCCGCCCGCCTGGCTCGACGGCGGCAACTGGCGCTTCGTGCTCGGCACCGACGAAGCCGGCCGCGACATCCTCTCGCGGCTGATGTACGGCGCGCGCATGTCGTTCTGGATCGGCCTGGTGTCGGTGGTGCTGGCGCTGATCCCCGGCGTGGTGCTCGGCCTGGTGGCCGCGTTCTTCCAGCGTTGGGCCGACACGCCCGTGATGCGCGTGATGGACGTGCTGCTGGCGCTGCCCTCGCTGCTGCTGGCGGTGGCGGTGGTGGCGATCATCGGCCCGGGCCTGACCAACACCATGTTCGCGATCGCGATCGTGGCGCTGCCCGGCTATGTGCGCCTGACGCGCGCCTCGGCGCTCGGCGAGTTGCAGAAGGAATACGTCACCGCCTCGCGCGTGGCCGGCGCCGGCACGCTGCGCCTGATGTTCTCGCAGGTGCTGCCGAACTGCACCGCGCCGCTGATCGTGCAGGCCACGCTGGGCTTCTCGTCGGCGATCCTCGACGCCGCCGCGCTCGGCTTCCTCGGCCTCGGCGTGCAACCGCCGGCGGCCGAGTGGGGCGCGATGCTGGCCTCGGCGCGCGACTACATCGACAACGCCTGGTGGATCGTCACCATGCCGGGCCTCGCGATCCTGATCTCGGTGCTGGCGATCAACCTGCTCGGCGATGGCCTGCGCGACGCGCTCGACCCGAAACTGAAACGGATGGCCTGACCATGAGCGACCTTTTGACCATCCGCAATCTTGCGGTGAATTTCAACGGCCTCGCCGCCGTCGACGGCATTGATCTGTCGGTCGCGCCGGGCGAGGTGGTGGGCGTGGTCGGCGAGTCGGGCTCGGGCAAGAGCGTGACGATGATGGCCCTGATGGGCCTGGTCGACGCGCCCGGCATCGTCAGCGCGGACGAAGTCACGTTCAACGGCGTGGATCTGCTCAAGGCCAGCGCGCGCCAGCGCCGCCGCATCATCGGCAAGGACATCGCGATGGTGTTCCAGGACGCGCTGTCGAGCCTGAACCCGAGCTACACGGTCGGCTATCAGATCCGCGAGGTGCTGAAGCTGCACGAAGGGCTGCGCGGCGACGCGCTGAAGAAGCGCGCACTCGAATTGCTCGACCAGGTGGGCATTCCCGACGCGAAGAACCGCATCGATACGTTCCCGCACCAGATGTCGGGCGGCATGAACCAGCGCGTGATGATCGCGATGGCGGTGGCCTGCAACCCGAAGCTGCTGATCGCCGACGAACCCACCACCGCGCTCGACGTGACGATCCAGGCACAGATCATGGATCTGCTGGTGACGCTGCAGAAGGAGCGCGGCATGGCGCTGGTGCTGATTTCGCACGATCTGGCCGTGGTGTCCGAGGTCGCGCAGCGCGTGGCCGTGATGTACGCGGGCGAGATCATCGAAACCAACCGCGTGCCCGACATCTTCGCGTCGCCGCACCACCCGTATACTGAGGCGCTGCTCGCGGCGATTCCCGAGCACAACGTGGGCGCCGAACGGCTGGCCGCGTTGCCGGGGATGGTGCCGGGGCGCGACGACCGGCCCACCGGCTGCCTGTTCGCGCCGCGCTGCAAATACATGGTGGGCGCGTGCCACGAGGCGCGTCCGGCGCTGGTGGAGCTGGCGCCCGGCGACGCCGCGATGCGCGCGCGCTGCATCAAGCCGTTGAATCTTCAAGCGCTCGAACCGTCGGGAGGTGCACGATGAACGCAGTCCACGCACAGCCGCGCGCGGCAGACCGCGACGACGTGGTGCTGGCCGCCGACGGGCTGGCCAAGCATTACGCGGTGCGCCGCGGCATGTTCGGCCAGGCTACCGTCAAGGCGCTCAACGGCGTGTCGTTTACGCTCGCGCGCGGCCGCACGCTGGCCGTGGTCGGCGAATCCGGTTGCGGCAAATCCACGCTGGCGCGCCAGCTCACGCTGATCGAGGCGCCCACCGCCGGGCAGTTGCGGATCGACGGCAAGGACGTGGCCGGCGCGAACCGCGACGCGCTCGCCGCGCTGCGCCGCCGCGTGCAGATGGTGTTCCAGAACCCGTTCGCCTCGCTGAACCCGCGCAAGACCGTCGAGCAGACGCTCGGCGAGCCGCTCGCGATCAACACGCCGCTCGGCCCGACCGAGCGCGCGGCGCGGATCGCCGAGATCATGCGCACGGTGGGGCTGCGCCCCGAGCACGCCAAGCGCTATCCGCACATGTTCTCGGGCGGGCAGCGCCAGCGCGTGGCGATCGCGCGCGCGATGATCCTCGAACCGCAGATCGTGGTGGCCGACGAACCGGTGTCGGCGCTCGACGTGTCGATCCAGGCGCAGATCCTGAACCTGTTCATGGATCTGCAACAGCAGTTCGGTACCAGCTACGTGTTCATCTCGCACAACCTGTCGGTGGTCGAGCATGTGGCCGACGACGTGATGGTGATGTACTTCGGCGCGGTGGCCGAACTGGGCGACAAGGCCAGCATCTACGCCCGGCCGCGTCACCCGTACACGCGCGCGCTGATGTCGGCCACGCCGGCCATCTTCGAGTCGGACCGGCGCATCCAGATCAAGCTGGAAGGCGAGTTGCCCTCGCCGCTCAATCCGCCGTCGGGCTGCGCGTTTCACCAGCGCTGCCCGTATGCGGTCGAGCGCTGTCGTGCCGAGGTGCCCGCGCTGCGCGAGGTCGATGGACGGCAGGTGGCCTGCCATCGCGCCGAGGAGGTGGGTGACGGTAATGCCTGAAGCCAGGGCGGCGGCGCAGCGCGGTTCGGTATCGGCCGCGCGCCGGCCGCAGTCGGGCGGCCAGCGCAACGCGCGCGGGCCGCGACGGGCCACGCCGCGCCGTGCCAGGGCGGTGGCCGGCGTCGTGCTGGCGGGCGCCTGCCTGCTGGCCGGCCTGGCCTGGCCCGGCGAGGCCGCGCAGGCGCAGGGCGTCGGCGCCCATGCGCCGTTGAGCGGCGCGCGGCTGCCGCCTTCGCTGTCGTTGCCGGGTTTCCATTCGCCGCCGCCCAATCCCACCGTGTCGAGCGGCACGGTGCGCGTGCAGCCGGCGCGCATGCCGTTCTACGTCGCCACGCGCGGGCGCACCACCATCTACCTGCTCGGCACGCTGCATGTGGGCGACCCGATCGACTACCCGCCCGGCCAGCCGTTTCGCCAACCGATCCTCGCCGCGCTCGCGGTGTCGCCGGTGCTGGCGCTCGAACTGTCACCCGACGACCTGCTCGAATCCGCCGACGACGTGTCGAAGTTCGGCGTGTGCCGCTACCCGTGCCTGCCGAAGCTGCTGCCCGAGCCGCTCTGGCAGCGCCTGTCGGGCCGGCTGCGCGGCAACCCCGCCGCGCTCGACGGCATTCGCCGGATGCGGCCGTGGCTGGCCGCACTGGTGGTCGAAACTTACGATTCCATTTCCGCCGGGTTGCAGACCGAATACGGCACCGAGGCGCAGCTCCAGAACGTGTTCCTGAAGAAAAAGGGCGCGCGCGTGGTGGGGCTGGAAACGCTCGCCGAGCAGATGCGGGCGTTCACCGGGCTGACGCTGGCCGAACAACGCGAAATGCTGGCGCAGGACATCGTGCAGACGCCGGCCCAGAACGCCGACGACGTGAAGGCGCTGCACCGCCTGTGGCGGATTGGCGACGCCGACGCGCTGGCCGCCTGGGCCAGCGCCAAGACCGAACGGCTGGCGCGCTCGCGGCCGGTGGCCGACGCCATCGACGGCAAGATCCTCTACGAGCGCAACCGCCGCTTCGCCGCGCGCTCGATCGCCTTGGCCGGGCCGAACCGCCCGCTGTTCGTGGCGGTGGGCGCATTGCACCTGGGCGGCCCGAAAGGTGTGATCGAATTGTTAAAGCGGCAAGGTTTTCGTGTCGACGCGTACTGATGATGGGGAAAACCCACAGTCTTACCGATTTTTCGTATTTGGAGATTGACATGAAACATTGTCAAAACTATTCTCCAATCCACACCGGATTTAAATCCGAAAAGACAAGCACTACGGGGTAGCAGCACCATAAAAAGCGCGAGGATGGCATTGCCGGCACGTATTGACGTGCCGGCAACGGCCACCGGCAGTACGCGAGGCCAATGAACAAAGAACTACGAGGCACGCGAAAGCGTGGTTGGAATTGGGCGTTCCGCCGTACGGCCGGGGTTGCAAGACCGGCGGCGGCGGACGTATTTTAGGTCCCGATTCTGATTCGGTAATTGATTCCGACATTATTGAATGACACGATTTTGAATGACGTCATTCAATTGATCCGATTCACGGTTTATTTAAAACGTGAATTAAAAAAGTAAAGCGCCCGGGGGCGCTTTTTTTATTGGTGCCGCCGCTTCGGTGCCGCGACCGCGCCTCGCGGCGGTCAGGCGTGGGCCGTGCCCGGCGCCGTCAGCATCACCCCGGCCTGCTCCAGCGCCGCGCGGATTCGCTGCGCGAACGCCAGCGCATGTGGGCCGTCGCCGTGCAGGCAGACGGTTTGCGCATTGAGCGGCACCCATTCTCCCGTTACCGCCTGCACCTGCCGGCCACGCACCATTTCCAGCGTGCGCGCCAGCATCTGCGCTTCGTCGTGCACCAGCGCGCCCGGCTGGCTGCGCGGCACCAGCGAGCCGTCGGCACGATAGCCGCGATCGGCGAACACTTCCTCCACCGCCGTCAGCCCCGCTTGCCGGGCCGCTGCCACGAAGCCGCTGTTGGCCAGCCCGAACACGGCCAGCGACGGATCGAAATCGCGGATCGCGGCCACCACCGCTTCGGCGATCTGCGGATCGCGCGCGGCCTGGTTGTAGAGCGCGCCGTGCGGCTTCACGTGGGCGAGGCGGCCGCCTTCGGCGCGTGTGATCGCAGCCAGGGCGCCCAATTGATAGAGGACGCCGGCGTAGATCTCGCTCGGCGGCAGGTCCATCTCCTTGCGGCCGAAGTTTTCCGGGTCGAGAAAGCTCGGATGCGCGCCGATCGCAACGTGGCGCTCGACGGCCCAGCGTACGCAATCGCGCATCGCCGGGGCGCCGCCCGCGTGCCAGCCGCAGGCGATGTTGGCGGAGGTGACGAGATCGAGCAGCGCCTCGTCGGCGCCGCAGCCCTCGCCGAGATCGGCGTTCAGATCGATATGCATGATGGTCTCGTCGTCAAAAGGGGGAGGCCGGTTCAGGCGGCCCGGGTGTAGGCCCGGTCGACGGTCGCGGCCGCCTGAAGCTGGCGCCGGTGCGCTTCCTCGCGCAGTTCGATCGCCACGTCGATCTGGCGCAAATAGGCGCGCTCGGCCGCCAGCGCGTCGCGGGCCGCCTCGGCGGTGGCCGGCACGAAGCGGATCGGCAGGTTCAGCCGCGCCTGCGCGAGCTTCGAGAGGTCGGCGCGGATCACCGTGCCGATCTGCGGATAGCCGCCGGTGGTTTGTGCGTCGTGCATCAGCACGATCGGCTGGCCGTTCGGCGGCACCTGGATCGTGCCCGGCAGCACTGCGTGCGACAGCAGCTCCTCGCGCGATTCGCGCGCGAGCGCCGCGCCGGCCAGACGATAGCCCATCCGGTTGCTGTTTGCCGTGACCTGCCATTCCTCGTCCCAGAACGCCTGCTGCGCGGCGGTGGCGAAATCGCCGTATTGCGGGCCGGGCAGCACGCGCACCGGCAGCGCGCGGGGCGCATGCGGGTGGGCACGGTGGGCGCGGCGCGGCGCCTCGCCGAACGCGGGCAGCGCCAGCGAGGCGCACCAGGCCGGCGCCTTGACGCCGAATTCGCGGGCCTCGGCCGCCAGGCAGCCCGGCAGGTTCGCGCCGAGCGGGCCGACCGGCAGGCGATCGCCGTCGCGCAGCGCGCGCCCGCCGAGGCCACCGAAGTGCGAGGCCAGATCGGTGCTGCGCGAGCCGAGCACCGGCAGCACGTCGATGCCGCCCGCCACGCACAGATAGCCGCGCATGCCATGCTGGGCGGCCGGCAGCGTGAGCGTTTCGCCGGCCGCGACCGGCAGGCTCCACCACGAATGCACGGCGCGCTCGCCGAGCGTCGCGCCGAATTCGGTGCCGGTGAGCGCGACCCGGGTGGCGCGCGGAAAGCGGAACGCGGCCGGGCCGAACGTGATTTCGATGGCGGCGGCGTCGGGCCGGTTGCCCACCAGCCGGTTGCCGACCTCGAGCGCCAGCGTGTCGAGCGCGCCGCCGAGCGCAACGCCGAGATGGCGGAAGCCGCGGCGGCCGGCGTCCTGCACCGTGGAGAGCGGGCCGGCGCGCAGGACTTCGATGCCGGCGGAGGCGGAGCGAGCGGTCATGCGCCGTGCACCTCCGACACGCGGAACCGCACGCGGTCGCCCGGCTGCAGCAGCGTGGGCGGGGTGCGTGCAGGGTCGAACAACGCCAGCGCGGTGCGGCCGATCAACTGCCAGCCGCCGGGCGCCGAGGCCGGATAGATGCCGGTTTGCGTGCCGCCGATGCCGACCGAGCCGGCCGGCACCTCGATGCGCGGCACGGTGCGGCGCGGTGTGTGCAGCGCGGCGTCCAGCCCGCCCAGGTAGGCGAAGCCGGGCTGGAAGCCGAGGAAGAACACCACGTAGTCGCCGGCGGCGTGGCGCTCGGCCACTTCGCGCGGCGCGAGGCCGGTGTGGGCGGCCACCGCCGCCAGATCGGGGCCCGCCTCGCCGCCGTAGATCACCGGAATCTCCACCTCGCGGCCCGGCGCGGCGGCCGGGTCGGCCTCGCGCCAGGCGGCGTCGATGCGCGGCGTCAGCGCGGCGGCCGAGGTTTCGACCGGGTCGAACACGATCGTCAGGTTGTTCATGCCGGGCACCACGTCGACCACGTGCGGCCACGTGCGCGCGGCGGCGGCCATCGCCCAGACGCGCCGCTGGCAGTCGAGCGTGGCGGGCGGCGGCGCCTCGCAGCAGACGGCGGTATCGCCAAGCGGATAGAGACGGGGAGCGGTCATGGAAGGCTCGCGGGCATCGGTTCGGGGCGATGATACATCATCGACAAATTGTCGATAATTTATCGATAAGAATTTTGCAAAGCGACCGGGCCGCCCGCCGATCTGGCGTACACTGCGGCAGTTTTTCGTCCTCCATGGTTCCCGACGTGACCGACCTCCCCCAGCGCCATCCGACCCAGATCGTCTCGGCCGAGCATCTCGTCTCGAACGAAAGCGTCGAGTTGTCCGAGCTCGAATACGGGCTGATCATGGCGGGCAACGCGTTCAACCGCTGGATGGTGCGCTGCATGGCGGCCGCCGGCGCGAAGGACATGACTGCCATCGAAGTCTCGCTGCTGCATCACGTGGGCCATCGCGACCGCGCGAAGAAGCTGGCCGACATCTGCTTCGTGCTGAATATCGAGGATACCCACGTCGCCACCTACGCGCTGAAGAAGCTCGCCGCGCGCGGCTACGTGGTGGGCGAGAAATCGGGCAAGGAAGTGCTGTTCTCGGTGACGCCCGAGGGGCGAGCACTGTGCGAGCGCTACCGCGAGGTGCGCGAGCGCTGCCTGATCGACACGCTGCGCGACAGCGGCCTGACCAACGCCCAGATCGGCGAGGCCGCGCAGTTGCTGCGCAGCGCGTCGGGGCTGTACGACACGGCGGCGCGGGCCGCCGCGTCGCTATGAGGCGGGCTATGAGGCAGGCTATGAAGCGGGTAATGAGAGCAGCGAAGAAAGCGGCGGATCAGCCGGTCGAGCCCGACCGGTACGCATAGCATTCGGTGACGATCCAGTCGAGCGGGCGATCGTGCGATTCGCGCGGCAGCGCGTCGAGCGCCGACACCTCGTAAGCCACGCCGATCGTGACCGGCAACGCGTCGTTCGGCCAGGCGGCCAGCGTGCGATCGTAATAGCCGCCGCCGTAGCCGAGCCGAAAGCCCCGCTTGTCGAAGCCGACGCACGGGATCAGCAACAGGTCGGGCACCACGAGCGCGCCGTCGGCCGGTTCGGGGATGCGGTGATGGCCGGTGCGCATCGGCGCGTCGGGCGTCCAGGTGCGAAACGAGAGCGGTGTGTAGGGCTGCGCGATGACCGGCAGCGCGGCACGTCGACGCGTGTCGTCCGACAGCCATTCGGCGATCGCGTCGCGCGCGTCGAACTCGCCCGGCAGCGGCCAGTAGAAGCCCACCGTCAGCAGCGGATGTTTGCCGAGCAGATCGAGGATGCGGTGCGCGAGCGCGTCGTTCGCAGCCTTGTCGAGATTCGCTTCGCGACGCAACGGCGAGAGCGTTTCGCGCAACGTTTGCTTGCGATTTGCGACAGGGGGGCGTGCTATGCTTTCGCTCACTTCGTGCTCCAGTCAAATCGATGTCCATCAGCCTCGTCCGAGTATATCGCGCGACCGCCATCACGCTGTCGGCGGTGGTGTTGGCCGCAGGGGCGGCTGCTTGCGCCGCCCAGCCCGTCGACGACGTTTCGTCGAACGACGACCAGATCTTCATCCAGTTGCGCGAAGCCGCGCGTGCGAACAATCCCGCGCGCGCCGCGCAGCTTGCCGCGATGATTCCGAATTATCCGGCGCCCACCTATCTCGACTATTTCCAGATCAAGCCGCAGTTGTTCGACGCGTCGGGCCACGCGCGTCTCGATGCGCCCGACGCGCCGGTACTGAGCTTCCTGCAGCGCAACGACGGCCAGGCGATCGCCGACCGCATGCGCAACGATTACCTGCTCGTGCTCGGCGCGCGCCACGATTGGCGCAATTTCGACGAGCAGTACAAGCGCTTCGTGCTCGACGACGATACCCAGGTCAAGTGCTACTCGCTCGAATCGCGCGCCTCGCGCGGCGAGAACGTGGCCGACATGGCGCGGCACCTGCTGGTCGATCCGAAGTACTACGGCGATGCCTGCGTCGACCTGATCTCGGCGCTCGCGCTCAATCACCAGTTCTCGTCGGACGACGTCTGGGCGCAGGCGCGGCTCGCCTACGAACAGAACTACGTGAACGTGGCCGGCAAGATCGCCGACGTGCTCGGCCCGCGCCCGGCCGCTCTCGACCAGGCCGCCAGCGCGCCGCCGCTGTTCCTCGCGCGCGGTGTCGGCAGCGACGCCACCTCGCGTCAACTCGCCTTGATCGCGATCACGCGCATGGCGCGCAACGATCCCGACGCGGCCGCCGGCATGATGGGCACGCTCGGCCAGTTCTCGAAGTCGGAGCAGGCGATCGCCTGGGGCGAGATCGGCCTGCAGGCGGCGGTCAAGCGCTCGCCGATGGCGGTGCAGTATTACAAGCAGTCGGTGGGTGCGCCGCTGTCGGTGCAGGGCTACGAATGGCGCGTGCGCGCCGCGCTGCTGGCCGGCGACTGGCCGATGGTGCGCTGGGCGGTCGAGCAGATGCCCGACGAGCTGCGCGCGCAACCGTCGTGGCTGTACTGGCACGGCCGCGCGCTGAAGCAGGCCGGTGATGCGGCCGGCGCCAGGCGCGATTTCGATCAGGTGGCGGGCCGCTTCGATTTCTACGGCCAGTTGTCGGCCGAGGAACTGGGCCAGCAGACCGTGATCCCGCCGCGCACCACCGTGAGCGACGCCGAGGTCGATGCGATGAGCCAGGTGCCCGGCTTCGGGCTGGCGCGCCGCTTCTACGCGCTGAACCTGCGGCTCGAAGGCAACCGCGAATGGAACTGGCCGCTGCGCGGCATGACGGATCGCCAACTGCTGGCCGCCGCCGAGTATGCGAAGCGCATCGACATGCTCGATCGCACCGTCAACACGGCCGACCGCACCACGGCGATGCACGATTTCACGCTGCGCTACCCGTCGCCGTACCGGCCGATCGTCGAGCGCTACGCGCAGACCAACGGCCTCGACATCGAATGGGCCTACGGGCTGATTCGCCAGGAATCGCGCTTCATCACCAACGCGAAATCGTCGGTGGGCGCGGGTGGCCTCATGCAGTTGATGCCGGCCACGGCGCAGCTGGTGGCGAAGAAGCTCGGCATGGGCGGCATCACGCGCGCGCAGATGCACGACATCGACACCAACATCCAGCTCGGCACCTGGTATCTGTCGGACATCTATCAGAAGTTCGACAACTCGGCCGTGCTGGCCACGGCCGGCTACAACGCCGGCCCGGGCCGGCCGCGCCAATGGCGGCAGGCGCTCACGCAGCCGGTCGAGGGCGCGATCTTCGCGGAAACCATCCCGTTCAACGAAACGCGCGATTACGTGAAGAACGTATTGTCGAACACCACCTATTACGCAGCGCTGTTCGAGGGCAAGCCCGAATCGCTGAAGGCGCGGCTCGGCTTCGTCGCGCCCTGAACGCGGCATCGCGCTCGATGGCGGCTCGAGCGCCAGGTGAGGCGCGCGGCCGCGCTTGGGTCGCACGGCTCACGGTTTGATGGCCTCGATGGCGCGCGTTTTCGACATCTGACGGAGGCTCGCTCATGGATCGTCCCATCGTCGCGCTCGTCGGCGGCACCGGCTTCATCGGCGCGCGGCTCGTCGCCGCGCTGTTGCGCGACGGCTGCACGGTGCGGATCGCGGCGCGACGCCGCGAGCACGCACGGCATCTCGCGATGCTGGCCGTGGAGATCGTCGAAGTCGGCGGTTTCGACGCCGGCTCGCTCGCGCGCTTCGTGGCCGGCGCGGACGCGGCCGTCAATCTGGTCGGCACGCTGCACGGCGGCCATGGTCATCCCTACGGTGAAGGTTTTCGCGCGGCGCACGTCGCGCTGCCCGGTGCGTTGGCCGCCGCCTGCGTCGAGACGGGCGTGCCGCGGCTGGTGCACGTCAGCGCGCTCGGCGCCGATTCGGGCGGCCCGAGCATGTACCTGCGCTCGAAGGGCGACGGCGAGGTCGCGCTGCATGCGGCGGCCGACGCCTCCGGCGGGGCGCTGGCGGTCACGGTGCTGCGGCCGTCGGTGGTGTTCGGCCCCGGCGATGCGTTCCTGACCACCTTCGCGCGCCTGCAGCGGTGGTTGCCGGTGCTGCCGCTCGCGATGCCCGACGCGCAGTTCCAGCCGGTCTACGTCGGCGACGTCGCGCAGGCGCTGCGCATGGCGTGCAGCCTGCGCGAGGCGCGTGGCGCGACCTACGAACTGGGCGGCCCGCGCGTCTACACGCTCGAACAACTGGTGCGCTATTGCGGCGCGCTGACCGGGCGCGCGGCACGGATCGTGCGGCTGCCCGATGCGCTCGCGCGCGTGCAGGCGGCCGTGTTCGAGCGCCTGCCCGGCGAGCCGCTGATCACGCGCGACAACCTGGCCTCGATGCGCGTGCCGAACGTGATGCACGGGCCGCTCGCGCCCGAACTCGGCATCCGGCCGGCCAGCATCGAGGGCGTCGCGCCCGGGTATCTCGGCGCGGGCGTCGGCGGCACGCGGCACGACGCCTGGCGCTCACGCCGTTAATGGTGGAGGCTGCCGCCGAGCCGAGCCGAGCCGAGCCGAGCCGAGCCGAGCCGAGCCGAGCCGAGCCGAGCCGAGCCGAGCCGAGCCGAGCCGAGCCGAGCCGAGCCGAGCCGAGCCGGCCGGCCGGCCGGACCGCGTCGGCCTGCCCGGCAGCACGCTGCGCGCGTTCGCCGCACCGCCCGGCGCCTTCCCCTGAATCCTGAACGAACCGCACGAGGCAAGCATGCAACTGATCATTGGTGACAAGAACTACTCATCCTGGTCGATGCGGCCGTGGGTGCTGATGCGCCATTTCGGGATCGCCTTCGACGAAACGCTGATTGAACTGCGTACGCCTGCGACCGATGCGCAGATCCGCGCGGTGTCGCCGTCGGGCAAGGTGCCGTGCCTGATCGACGACGCCGGCCACGCGATCTGGGATTCGCTCGCGATCGCCGAGACGCTCGCCGAACGCCATCCGGCGCAGGCGTTGTGGCCGGCCGATCCGGCGGCCCGCGCGCGGGCGCGCTGCGTGTCGGCCGAGATGCATTCGGGCTTCATGGCGATGCGCAGCGAAATGCCGCTCGACATCCGCGCCACGCTGCCGGGCCGCAAGCTGTCGCCGGCCGCGCTGGCCGACGTGGCGCGCGTCGATGCGCTGTGGCGCGACTGTCTGGCCGCGTCGGGCGGGCCGTTTCTGTTCGGTGCATTCACGATTGCCGACGCGATGTACGCGCCGGTCGTGCTGCGCTTCGTGACCTATGCGCCGCCGCTGTCCGAAATCGCGGCCGGCTATGTCGAACGGATGCTGGCCGATCCGGCGGTGGCCGCCTGGGCCGACGACGCGCGCCGCGAGACGCGCGTGTTCGACTGACGATGCAACGCACGCGCGGCGGCCGTCGGCGGCTGTCCGGGCGTCATGGAGGAGCAGGATGAAGATTTATGCGGTGGGCGGCGCGATCCGCGACGAACTGCTCGGCATGCCGGTGCAGGATCGCGACTACGTGGTGGTGGGCGCGACGCCCGAGCAACTGGCGGCGCAGGGCTACCGGCCGGTCGGCAAGGATTTCCCGGTGTTCCTGCATCCGCGCACGCACGAGGAATACGCGCTGGCGCGCACCGAGCGCAAGACGGCGGCCGGCTATCACGGCTTCCAGTTCCATTTCGCACCCGATGTGACGCTGGAGGAGGATCTCGGCCGGCGCGACCTGACGGTCAACGCGATGGCGCGCGAGGTCAGCCCGGACGGCACGCTGACCGGCGAGGTCGTCGATCCGTTCGACGGCCGCGCCGATCTGGCCGCGAAGCTGTTCCGCCATGTCGGGCCGGCGTTCGTCGAGGACCCGGTGCGAATCCTGCGCGTTGCGCGCTTCGCGGCCCGCTTCGCCGATTTCACCGTCGCGCCCGATACCGTCGCCTTGATGCGCGCGATGGTGGCGGCCGGCGAGGTCGATGCGCTGGTGCCCGAGCGGGTGTGGCAGGAAGTGGCGCGCGGGCTGATGGAGGCGAAGCCGTCGCGGATGTTCGCGGTGCTGCGCGAATGCGGCGCGCTCGAACGCATTCTGCCCGAGGTGGACGCGCTGTTCGGCGTGCCGCAGCGCGCCGACTATCACCCCGAGGTCGATACCGGCGTGCACGTGATGATGGTGGTCGATTACGCGGCCAAGCACGGCTATTCGCTGCCGGTGCGCTTCGCCGCGCTGACGCACGATCTCGGCAAGGCCACCACGCCGGAGCATGTGCTGCCGCGCCATATCGGACACGAAGGGCGCAGCGTCGATCTGCTCAGGCCGCTGTGCGACCGGCTGCGCGTGCCGAACGAGTGTCGCGATCTGGCGCTGCTGGTGGCGCGCGAGCACGGCAATCTGCATCAGGTGATGGGGATGGGCGCAGCGGCGCTGGTGCGCCTGCTCGAACGCGCCGACGCGCTGCGCAAGCCGGCGCGCTTCGCCGAGATGCTGCAGGCCTGCGAATCGGATGCGCGCGGCCGGCTCGGGCTGGAGGCGCAGCCGTATCCGCAGGCCGAACGGCTGCGGCGCGCGCTGGTGGCGGCGCGGGCCGTGGATGCCGGACAGGTGGCGGCCGGCATGAAGGGCAACCCGGAAGGGATCAAGGACGCGGTGCACCGTGCGCGGGTGGCGGCGGTGGCGGGGGAACTGGGAGTGGGCGAAGAGGCGTGACGCCGAGGCCAGGCCGGGCAGCGCCCGGCTGCTGCCCAACCTGCGGCCCAACCTGCGGCCCAAAACAAAACCGGCGCGGGCAGCCCAGGCTGCCCGCGCCGGCGGTCATTTCAGCGAATCGGATTCAGCGAACCGGCGCCGAGACGCGGCCGTCCGGGCCGTACAGGCCCGCGCGCGGCGGTTGCGCGCGCAGCACCTGCAGGGTGCGCTCGTTGTAGTCCATGCGGATGCGGATCAGCATGCCGTTGTTCAGATTGGCGTGACGCACGCGCTCGGTGGCGTCGCGCAGCAGGCGCCAGCGGCTCGCGACGCTCGGGTCGCGCTCCGAGGCGGCGTCGATGCCGGCGCGGCCGGCCGGATAGCCGAGAGCCACGAGCTGGGTGTCGCGCAGCTTTTCCAGCGTGGCGAGGCGTTCGACCAACTCGGTCTTGCGCTCGATGATGCCGGGCAGCGCTTCGGCCGGCGACGCCGCCGTCAACGCCTGTTGCTCGTAGGCGAGCAGCGACGCGAAAGCCTCGACCGTCGCGTGTTCGTCGTTGATCGTCGCCAACAGTGCTTCTTTCATTGCGTCTCGCTCAAAACGCCGACGTGCGGACCATCCGCGCGCCGATTGCCGTCGCCCACCGCCGGCCGGTCAGCCGAGCTGGGGCGGCGTGCGCAACAGTTCGCTCGCCGTCTGCAGGATGCCGTCGGCGATCTTGCCGGTGTCGATCGACAGCGAACCGTTGCTGATCGCGTCGCGGATCGACTGGACTTTCGCGGTGTCGATGTCGGACGAGCCGGACGCCGCGAGGGATTGCAGGTTGGTCGACAGGGACGACAGGTTCACGTTGGCGTCGCTGCTGGCGGAGGCCGTGTCGGTCGCGGCGGACGCGGCCGGAGCGGCGGCGCTGGCCTGCGTGCGCGACGAAGCGGCGTCGGTGGACGCCGGGCGGACATTGGAGGCGGAGGAGGAATCGATTTTCACGATGGGCTTTCCTGAACGATTTGAGCGAGATAACGGCATCGCAGGGCCGAACTTTAGCGCTCGATCCTCAGTAAAGGCTTTCAGAAACAAAACTTTGCAATCTTTCCGGCTGCCTCGGCCGAGCCGCCATCATAAAGGAATCTCGACCGTCCCCGAGTCCTTCACCACCCCCATCACGATCTGCCCCTCGGCCATCCGCACCCGCACCTGCTGACCTGGCCCCGCATTGTTCAGCACACTGCCTTCCGACGAAATCGAAAACCCATGACCCGCCACCACCACGCGCACGGTCTGGCCGATGCTGACCGCCGAGGCGCTGCGCAGCATGTCCTGGCGCAGCGGCAGCCCGAGTGCCACGCGCATCAGGGCGGTGCCGCCGACTGCCTGTGACGGATCGGTGACGATCGCCAGCGGCAGCATGGTCAGGTCGCCGTCGCGCGGCGTCAGGTCGGCCGCCGTCAGCACGTCGCCGGGCGCCAGCGCGCGGGCGGCCACGTAATAGGTGCCCTGCACCGTGATCTTCGATTGCAGGAACAGCGTCCACGGTTTCGCACCGGCGCAGCGCACGCCGACCGTGGTGCGGCCCCACAGACGCGCGCCGGGCGGCAGAAACGGTTCGAGCGTCGTGC
This sequence comes from Burkholderia sp. 22PA0099, assembly GCF_047497165.1. Taxonomy (NCBI): domain Bacteria; kingdom Pseudomonadati; phylum Pseudomonadota; class Betaproteobacteria; order Burkholderiales; family Burkholderiaceae; genus Burkholderia; species Burkholderia sp. 22PA0099. The sequence goes on from NZ_CP163165.1 coordinate 434,031, forward strand.
AGGCCGCCAGCCCGCGCGGGAACGCCGGCGAGACGGTGACGGTCGCCTTGCCGGGCAGGCCGGCGGTCTGCTGGCGCAGGAACGCGAGCGCGGCCTGGCGGATCGCCTCCGGGTCCTGCTGGCCGTCGGCGACCGGCGCGGCCGGTGCTGCGGCTTGCGGCGCGGCCCCGGTTTCGGCGGGTGAGACCGGTACGGCGGACGGGTGTGCCGACACGCGCAGGATGCCCGGCCGGGCATAACGCATCGCGTTCGTGGCGGGCGGCGCGTCCTGCGCGACCACCGGGGCGACCTGCTGCGCGCGGGCGGCGGCCGACGGGGCCGGCGCGGCGGGCGCGCGATAGACGGCGGGCTGGTAACCGGATTTGACCGAGGCAGGGGCCGGCGCAGCGGGGGCCGCCGGGGCGGTTTGCAGCGCGGAGGCCGCCGCCGCGCGACGGGCGGCAGCGATGCCGGCGGCATAACCGGCCGCGTAACCGGCCTGAGCGTTCGGCGCGGCCGATTGAGTGGCCGATTGAGCGGCGGCCGGGCTCGCCTGCGGCATGGCGGCGCGGTTGTCGGGATACAACGGCGGCTCGGCCATCGGCGCCGTGGCGGCTGCGCGCATCGCGGCGTTGCCGCCCGTCACCACGCCGGTCGCGGCGTTCGGATCGCCGCTCAATACGATGTCGTGCGACGGCGCGCCGCCCGAGGCGGCGCTGCCGCCGCCGTAAGCGTTGCGCAAGTCGGCCGAACTGTAGGCGTTCAGGCTCGACGGGCCGCGCGGCGCCGGGTTGGCGATGCCGTGCGCGGTGGCGTTCGACAGCGCCGCTTCGGCCGATTCGCCGCGGCCCGGGATCACGATCATCCCGTCGCCGCCGGCCGTCTGGGCCAGCGCGGCGGCCGGCAGCAACACGGCCAGGCCGAGCGCGGCCGCCATGCGGCGTGCGGCGCGTACGCCGAATCCGCGCACACGGCCAGATGCTGTCGCCATCGCCGCCTCCTGAAAACCGTTGGTACGGATCGCATTCTAGGGAGACGGTCCATCCGACAAACGATGAATAGAGGGGGGCTTTGCCGGTTATTCGTCCGATTGCCGCTTGCGTCTCGCGCCTACGATGCATGTCATCGAAAAGCGTCTCTGTGCCTGCCGCGTCCTGCGCGTCGTGGCGACGGGACGCCGCCCCGCTTCCGATGGAGGAATGCCCGATGCTGGACAAACTCGATTCCGAATTCGCGTTCAACCGCCAGGCGCTCGACGTGCGCGCGTACCGGCAGGAACTGCTGTCGTCGAACATTGCCAATGCCGACACGCCGGGCTATCAGGCCCGCGACGTCAATTTCGGCGCGGCGCTGGGCCGCGCGCTGTCGCACCAGAGCGGCCAGACCGGCGCGGACAACGCGTCGCGGCTGCCGATGACGCAACCGGCCGGCGTGACGAGCGGCATGACGCTGGTGTCCACCGAGGCCGGCCACATGAGCGGCAAGACCACCCTGAGCGCCACCGGCGGCCCGAGCGACGACTACGGCCGCGTGTCGTACCGCATCCCGCGCCAGCCGTCGCTGGACGGCAACACGGTGGATCTCGACGCGGAACGCGTGCAGTTCGCCGACAACACCATTCATTACCAGGCCGGGATGACGGCGGTCACCGGCCAGATCAAGGCGATGCTCGCCGCGATCCAGTCGGGCAGCTAACCCGCCGCCCGTCACCCAAGCCGCACACGAGGAACTCCCATGCCTTCGCTGATGAATATCTTCGACGTCGCCGGTTCGGCGATGTCCGCCGAATCCCAGCGCCTGAACGTGACCGCATCGAACCTGGCGAACGCGGACAGCGTGACCGGCCCGGACGGCAAGCCGTACCGCGCCAAGCAGGTGGTGTTCGAGACCCAGCCGATCGGCGGCGCGCGCACCGGCTCGGGGCAGGGCGTGGGCGGCGTGCAGGTCAAGCAGGTGATCGACGATCCGACGCCGATGAAGACCAGCTACGACCCGTCGAACCCGACGGCCGACGCGAACGGCTACGTGACGCTGCCGAACGTCGACCCGGTGCAGGAAATGGTGAACATGATCTCGGCCTCGCGCTCGTACCAGGCCAACGTCGAGACGCTGAACACCGCCAAGCAATTGATGTTGAAGACTTTAACGATCGGCACCTGAAGGCCGACGCTCTCCGCGTAATCCCGTAACTGACATAGCGATCCGCGAGCGCATTCGCGAAAGGCAACCCGGACATGAGTACCCCCATCAGCGGCAGCGGCACGACCGTCACGAACACGCCGACCGACACCATGAACGCCAACTCGACGGGCACGTCGGCGGCGGATCTGCAACAGACGTTCCTGACGCTGCTGGTCACCCAGTTGCAGAACCAGGACCCGACGAGCCCGGTCGACAGCTCGCAGATGACCTCGCAGCTCGCGCAGATCAACACGGTGAGCGGCATCGCCCAGCTCAATTCGTCGCTGACCTCGCTGTCGTCGCAGATCACGGCCGGCCAGTCGACCCAGGCCGCCCTGCTGGTCGGCTCCAACGTGCTCGCCCCGGGCAGCACGCTGAACGTGTCCGGCGGCGCCACCACGGCGTTCGGCGTGCAACTGACGACCGCGGCCTCGAACCTGACCATCACGGTCAAGGATTCGACCGGCAAGGTGGTCAACACCGTCAACGAAGGCGCGCAGTCGGCCGGCACGGTGCCGCTGACCTGGACGCCGACCGATTCGACCGGCGCGCCGCTGGCCGATGGCGCCTACACGATCAGCGCGACGTACACGGATTCGACCGGCGCCACCGCCAACGCCACCACCATGACGGTGGCCCAGGTGCAGGGCGTGGTTCGCCAGGCCGACGGCTCGGCAGGCCTGGCGCTGTCGAACGGCTCGACCGTCGGCCTGTCCGACATCGGCGCGATTTTCCCGTCGGCGTCGTCCTCGGCTTCGAGCGGTTCGGGTTCCGGCTCCAGCGGCTCGGATTCGTCGAAAGACTCGAACGCTTCTTCCTAATCGATTGATCCGGCCACAGGCCGACGGAGACCAACATGGGTTACCAACAGGGTTTGAGCGGTTTGCAAGGTGCGTCGAACGATCTCGACGTGATCGGCAACAACATCGCCAACGCGAACACGGTCGGCTTCAAGGCCGCCACGGCGCAGTTTTCGGATTTGTACGCGAACTCGGTGTCGACCGCGGTTGCGAACGGCATCGGTATCGGCACGCAGCTCGCGGCCGTCGCGCAGGTGTTCCAGCAGGGCTCGCTGACGAGCACGCAGAACCCGCTCGACATGGCGATCTCGGGCAACGGCTTCTTCCAGGTCAGCAGCAACGGCACCACCACCTACACGCGTGACGGCGAGTTCCACGCCGATGCGAACGGCAACATCGTCAACTCGGCCGGCGCGAACCTGATGGGCTACGGCGTGAACGCCGACGGCACCATCAACACCGCCTCGCTGAAGCCGCTGTCGGCGCCGCAGGGCAACATCTCCCCGCAGGCGTCCACCGCGATCACGGGCCAGTTCAACCTGAGCCAGACCGACACGACGCAAACCACCACGCCGTTCAACTACACCGATTCGACCAGCTACACGCTGCGCCAGCCGGTGCAAACGTACGATTCGCTCGGCAACCAGCAGAACGTCAACCTGTACTTCGTGAAGTCGACCACCACGGGCACCTGGGAGGTGTACGCGGGCGCCGACAACACCACGCCGACCGACATCGGTTCGATGACGTTCGACAGCTCGGGCAAGCTGGTCAGCTCGACCAGCGCCGCCACCGGCGCGGCCACCACCTCGCTCGGCAAGTTCTCGCTGAGCGTGCCGAACAGCACCGGCGCAGTGACGCCGCAGGCGATCTCGCTGGACCTGTCGACCTCGACGCAGTTCTCGACCAGCAAGAGCGCCTCGTCGAACCTGGTGGCCGACGGCTTCCCGACCGGCTCGCTGACCTCGTACTCGGTCGGCACGGACGGCACCGTCAGCGGCATCTACTCGAACGGCAAGACGATGACGCTGGGCCAGGTGGTGGTGGTCAACTTCAACAACCCGAACGGGCTGACCAGCGTCGGCGGCAACCAGTACATCCAGACGACCGCCTCGGGCGTGCCGCAGATCGGCGTGGCGGGCACCACCAACCACGGCTCGCTGAAGGGCGGCACGACGGAAGCGTCGACCACCGACCTGACCGGCGAACTGGTGAACCTGATCACGGCGCAACGCGATTACCAGGCGAACGCGCAGACGATCAAGACCCAGCAGACCGTCGATCAGACGCTGATCAACCTGTAACGCGCGGCGCGCGATTTCCTGACGGACGACCATGGACCGACTGATTTATACAGCGATGACGGGCGCGGGCCAGGCCCTCGACCAGCAGTCCACGATCGCGAACAACCTCGCGAACACGTCGACGACGGGCTTTCGCGCGCAACTCGCGACCTACCGGGCCGTGCCGATGAATTTCGGCGAGGCCAGCAACCCGGATACCACCCGCACCTTCGTGCTCAGCTCGACGCCGGGCGCCGACTACTCGGCCGGCCCCATCACGCGCACCGGCAATCCGCTGGACGTGGCGGTGGAAGGCCCGGGCTGGCTGTCGGTGCTGGCCAAGGACGGCAGCGAGGCCTACACGCGCGCCGGCAACCTGCACGTGGACGAGAACGGCCAGCTGGTGAACGCCTCGAACCTGCCGGTGCTCGGCCAGGGCGGCCCGATCGCCGTGCCGCCGAACGCCAAGGTGACGATCGGCGTGGACGGCACAGTGTCGGTGCTGGCCGCCGGCGACCCGCCGCAGGCCGTGGCGATGGTCGATCAGCTCAAGCTGGTCAACCCGGACCCGAACACCATGACGCGCGGCGACGACGGCCTGTTCCGCACCAGCGACGGCAATCCGGCCGATCCCGACCCGACCGTGCAGGTGGCGGCGGAATCGCTCGAAGGCAGCAACGTCAATCCGGTCAGCGCGATGGTGTCGATGCTCGACAACGCGCGGGCCTTCCAGTTGCAGACGAACCTGATCAAGAGCGCCGACCAGAACGAACAGTCGGCCAACCAGATCCTCACTTTCAGCTGAACGCGGCGTCTCCAGGAGAATCACAGTGAACCGCTCTCTTTACATCGCCGCGACCGGCATGAATGCGCAGCAGGCGCAGATGGACGTGATCTCGAACAACCTCGCGAACGTGAGCACCAACGGCTTCAAGGGCTCGCGCGCAGTGTTCGAGGATCTGCTGTATCAAACCGTGCGTCAGCCCGGTGCGAACTCGACCCAGCAGACCGAACTGCCGTCGGGCCTGCAGCTCGGCACCGGCGTGCAGCAGGTCGCCACCGAGCGTCTCTATACGCAGGGCAACCTGCAGCAAACCGGCAACTCGCGCGACGTCGCGATCAACGGCCAGGGCTTCTTCCAGGTCCTGATGCCGGACGGCACCAACGCCTACACGCGCGACGGCTCGTTCCACACCAACGCGCAGGGCCAGCTCGTCACGTCGAGCGGCTATCAGGTGCTGCCGGGCATCACGGTGCCGCAGACGGCCACCTCGATCACGATCGGCTCGGACGGCGTGGTCACGGTCACGCAGCCGGGCAATGCCACCTCGACGCAGATCGGCGCGATGCAGGTCGCGACCTTCATCAACCCGGAAGGCCTGCAGGCGCTCGGCCAGAACCTGTTCGCCGAAACCTCGTCGTCGGGCGTGCCGAACGTCACGACGCCGGGCCTGAACGGCGCCGGTTCGCTGAACCAGGGCTATGTGGAATCCTCGAACGTGAACGTGGTGCAGGAACTGGTCAACATGATCCAGACCCAACGCGCCTACGAGATCAACAGCAAGGCCGTGACGACGTCCGACCAGATGCTGCAGACCGTCACGCAGATGAAGAGTTAACGAGCACGGCAGGTTGTCATGAAGCAGGTTCGCCCTTTCCGTTTTGCCGCACTCGCCGTCCTGGCCGTGTGTACCGGCTGTGCGCAGATTCCGCACCCGCCGCTCACGCAACAGCCGATGACGGCGGTGCCGCCCGTGCCGCCGCAGATGCAGGCCCCCGGCTCGATCTTCAACCCGGGTTACGCGGGCCGGCCGCTGTTCGAGGATCAGCGGCCGCGCAACGTGGGCGACATCCTGACCATCATGATTGCCGAGAACGTAAACGCCACCAAGTCGTCGGGCGCCAACGCCAACCGCGGCGGCAGCACCGACTTCAACGTGCCGACCGCCGGCTTCATGGGCGGCCTGTTCAACAAGGCGAACCTGTCGGCCACCGGCAGCAACAAGTTCACCGCGACGGGCGGCGCGACCGCCGCCAACACGTTCAGCGGCACGATCACCGTGACCGTCACCAACGTGCTGCCGAACGGCAACCTGATGGTCAGCGGCGAGAAGCAGATGCTGATCAACCAGGGCAACGAATACGTGCGCTTCTCGGGCGTGGTCAATCCCACCTCGATTTCGGGTGCCAACTCGGTGTTCTCGACCCAGGTGGCCGACGCGCGCATCGAATACTCGGCGAAGGGCTACATCAACGAAGCTGAAACGATGGGCTGGCTGCAGCGTTTCTTCCTCAACGTCGCGCCGTGGTGACCCCGATGCCCCGCCGTTCCAACCTCCGTTTTTCATCCCAGCCGCGCGCCCCGCGCCTGGCGCGCCTGCCTTATCTGGCCTGGCTCGCGCTGGTGGCGCTGGCCTGCGCGATGCTGCTGCTGCCGGCTCGGCCGGCGCATGCCGAACGCCTCAAGGATCTGGTGCAGATCCAGGGCGTGCGCGACAACCCGCTGATCGGCTATGGCCTGGTGGTGGGCCTCGACGGCACGGGCGACCAGACCACCCAGACGCCGTTCACCACGCAGACGCTCGCGAACATGCTCGCGAACCTCGGCATCTCGATCAACAACGGCACCTCGACGGGCGGCGCGGCCTCGCTGTCGAACCTCCAGCTCAAGAACGTTGCGGCCGTGATGGTGACCGGCACGCTGCCGCCGTTCGCGCGGCCGGGCGAGGCGATCGACGTAACCGTATCGTCGCTCGGCAACGCCAAGAGCCTGCGCGGCGGCACGCTGCTGCTGACGCCGCTGAAGGGCGCGGACGGCCAGGTGTACGCGCTGGCGCAGGGCAACATGGCGGTGGGCGGCGCGGGCGCGAGCGCCAACGGCAGCCGCGTGCAGGTCAACCAGCTCGCGGCCGGCCGCATCGCCAGCGGCGCGATCGTCGAGCGCTCGGTGCCGAACGCGCTGGCGCAGATGAACGGCATGCTGCAACTGCAACTGAACGACATGGATTACGGCACCGCCGAGCGCATCGTCACGGCGGTCAATTCGAGCTTCGGCCCCGGCATCGCCACCGCGCTCGACGGCCGCACGATTCAACTGACCGCGCCGTCCGATCCGGCGCAGCAGGTGGCGTTCATGGCCCGCCTGCAGAGCCTCGAGGTCAGCCCCGATCGCGCGGCCGCCAAGGTCATCCTCAACGCGCGCACCGGCTCGATCGTGATGAACCAGATGGTCACGCTGCAAAGCTGCGCGGTCGCGCACGGCAATCTGTCGGTGGTGGTCAACACGCAACCGGTGGTGTCGCAGCCGGGCGCGTTCTCGAATGGACAAACCGTGGTGGCGCAGCAGTCGCAGATCCAGCTCAAGCAGGATAACGGCGCGCTGCGCATGGTGACCGCCGGCGCGAATCTCGCCGACGTGGTCAAGGCGCTGAACTCGCTCGGCGCGACACCGGCCGACCTGATGTCGATCCTGCAGGCCATGAAGGCCGCCGGCTCGCTGCGGGCCGACCTGGAGATCATCTGATGGCCAATCTTCCGAATGCCAATTCCGCCGACCTGACCCAGCGCTTCGCGCTCGACCTGCAGGGCTTCGACGCGATGCGCCAGCAGGCGAACGCGTCGCCCGGCACCGGGCTCAAGCAGGTCGCCACCCAGTTCGACGCGATGTTCGCGCAGATGATGCTCAAGAGCATGCGCGATGCCACGCCGCAGGACGGCGTGTTCGACTCGAACACCTCGAAGCTCTACACCTCGATGCTCGACCAGCAGCTCTCGCAGCAGATGGCCAAGCACGGCATCGGCGTGGCCGACGCGCTGATGAAGCAACTGATGCGCAACGAGAACCTCGGCGGCGCGCAGGGCGGTGCGGCCGGCGGCGCGGCGGGCGCGGGCGGCATGAGCGCCGCGATGAACGCGATGGGCGACGACGAGGGCGGCCTCGCGGGCAGCAATGCGCTGGCGCAGGCGCTGGCCAGCGCGCGCGCCAACAACCATTTCGGCGGCAACGGCTATTCGGCCGAGAGCGCGCTGACGCCGCCCGTCAAGGGCAATGGCGCGTCGCCGGATCAGGACCATTTCGTCGGCAAGGTGGCCGATGCGGCGCAGGCGGCCAGCGCCGCCACCGGCATTCCGGCGCGCTTCATCGTCGGCCAGGCCGCGCTCGAATCGGGCTGGGGCAAGCGCGAGATTCGCGGCCGCGACGGCCAGTCGAGCTACAACGTGTTCGGCATCAAGGCGACCAAGAACTGGACCGGGCGCACCGTGTCGGCCGTCACGACCGAATACGTGAACGGCCAGCCGCATCGCGTGGTGGCGCAGTTCCGTGCCTACGATTCGTACCAGCACGCGATGACCGACTACGCCACGATGCTGAAGAGCAACCCGCGTTACGCCGGGGTGCTGAACACGGCGAGCACGCCGGAAGGCTTTGCGAACGGCATGCAGCGCGCCGGTTATGCGACCGACCCGCACTACGCCAAAAAATTGATCTCGATATTGCGTCAAATCGTGTAAAGCGCGCAACGTGCTGGCGCTTTATGTCGCGGTACGCAACGTGAACGCACAAATGACCGAGGGTTAACCCTTAATTTATTGGTAATTCGGCAACATTTTCTACGCGTTTTCAGGTATATCTCCTGTTGAATTTACTTTTAGCCAAAGAATTACGAACGATTTCGATCTACACTCTGCGCTGACGCTGCGGGCCGTTCGAGGTCCGCGTCGAGCAAGCCGCGGCCGTGCATGCCGCCGGCACTCCGTGCGACCGGGCAAGCCGGCGCCAGGCAGAAGATGACATCCGGCAAGCCAACACCATGAACACCGAAGCACAGACCGCCACGTCGGAGGACGACGATTCCCTTCCCGATTACGGACGTCGCAACCCGCTCGAAATTGGCGTGCAGTTGCGCAACCTCCTGAATCGCGGGGATTTCCTCACGGTCCGCTATGCGGGCGGGCAGCTCGTCACGCGCATTCTCGCCGTCGATGTGCGCGGCGGCGCGTTCACGTTCGACTGGGGCGCACTCGAAGCGCAGAACGCCCAGTTGCTGGCCGCCAAGCGCGGCGCGTTCGAGGCGCTGCCCGACGGCGTGCGCGTGGAGTTCTCGATCGGCACGCCCACCCAGGTCGATTACGAGGGCCGCCCGGCGTTTCTCGCGGCGTTCCCGGAAGTGCTGTATTTCGTGCAGCGCCGCGAGTATTTCCGCGTCGATGCGCCGATGCTCGACCCGTACATCGCGCGCGGCACGCTGCCCGACGGCGATTCGTTCACGTTCGAGATCGACAACATCTCGCTCGGCGGCATCGGCCTGCGCACCACCGACGAACGCGCGGCCGCGCTCGATCCGGGCGTGACGCTGCCGGACGTCGAACTGAGCCTGGCCACGCACGGCAAGCTGTCGCTCGATCTGCAACTGGTGTCGATGCGCAGCATCGACGTGCCGAACGGGGTGCGCCGCTATCAGGCGGGCTTCCGTTTCGCGTCGCTGCCGGGCGCTGCCGAGAACACGCTGCAACGTCTGATCACGCAACTCGAAGTCAAGCGCCGCCAGCTCGCCCGGGGCTGACGCACGCCGCTTTCCGGCCCGAGGGCCGCCGCCGAAATTCGCGCGCGCGGCCTCAATTTCCGCCGGCTGCGGCCGTTATACCGGGTGTCCCTTTCCCGGAGGCCGTGCGCGGCCGGCATTCATGTCCAACAATCTCCTGAACATTGGACTCAGCGGCCTCAACGCTGCCCAATGGGGTATCAACGTCACCGGCCAGAACATCAGCAACCAGGCGACCGCCGGCTATTCGGTCGAGCGCCCCGTGTATGCCGAAACCGATGGCCAGTACACGTCGAGCGGCTATCTGCCGAGCGGCGTGTCGACCGTCACGGTGCAGCGCCAGTACAGCCAGTATCTGTCGGCTCAACTGAACGCGGCGAACACCACCGGCAGCGCGCTGAGTTCGTATTCGTCGCTGGTCGCCACGCTGAACAACTACGTCGGCAGCCCGACGGGCGGCGTGGGCGCGGCCATCTCCAGCTATTTCACCGGTCTGCAGAACGTCGCCAACGGCGCCGCGAGCGCGGCGACCCGTGCCACCGCGTTCAGCGCCGGGCAGACGCTCGCGGCCCAGTTGTCCTCCGCCGGCGCGCAATTCGACGCGCTGCGCACCCAGGTCAACTCGCAACTGCAGAACTCGGCCACCCAGGTCAACGCACTGACCTCGCAAATCGCCCTGCTGAACCAGCAGATCGCGGTGGCGGGTTCGTCGGGCCAGCCCCCGAACCAGTTGCTCGACACGCGCGACCAGGCGGTCGCCAGCCTGTCGCAACTGGTGGGCGCGACGGTCACCACGCAAAGCGACGGCAGCTACACGGTGACGATCGGCAACGGTCAGCCGCTGGTGCTCGGCAACACCAGCTACCAGATGACCACGGTGCCGTCGGCATCGGACCCGAGCGAGCTGTCGCTGGCCGTGCAGAGCAGTTCGACGACCACCGGCGGCACGCCGCAGGTGCTGGCCGACAGCACGGTGACGGGCGGCTCGATCGGCGGCGCGCTGCAGTTCCGCAGCCAGACGCTCGACCCGGCCGAAGCGCAGCTCGGCGCGATCGCCGTCAGCTTCGCCGCGCAGACCAACGCGCAGAACGCGCTCGGCATCGACGCGAACGGCAAGCCGGGCGGCAACCTGTTCACGGTGCCCGCGCCCACCACCATCACGAACCTGAACAACACCGGCACCGGCGTGCTGTCGGCCAGCTTCGACAACGCCCAGCAGCCGCCGAACAGCGATTACACGCTGTCGTACGACGGCACCACCTACACGCTCAAGAACAAGACCTCGGGCGATGTGGTGGGCACGGCCACTTCGCTGCCGGCCACGCTCGGCGGCCTGAAGCTGTCGGCCACCGGCACCATGAACGCCGGCGATTCGTTCACCATCGAGCCGACCCGCGGCGCGCTGAACGGCTTCGCCGTGGCGGCCACCGACGGCTCGGCGATCGCCGCCGCCGCCCCGGTGACGGCCAGCGCCAGCGCCAGCAACACCGGCAGCGGCAAGATTACCCAGGGCACGGTCACGGCGGGCTATCAGATGCCGTCGTCCACCACCACGCTGACCTACAACTCGGCGTCGAAATCGCTGACGGGTTTCCCGGCCGGCACCACGGTAACCATCGGCACCACGCCGCCCACCACGGTGACGATCGCCGACGGCACGACGCAAGTGCCGTACGACCCGACCCAGGGCGCGACGCTGACCATCACCAGCACGGTTCAGCCGCCGCCGGCCGGCGTCATGAACAACGTGTCGGTCACGCTGTCGGACACGCCGTCCAACGGCGACACCTTCACGATCGCCCCGGGCGGCGCCTCGAACGACGGCCGCAACGCGCAGTTGCTGTCGTCGCTGGCCACCTCGAAGGCCTTCGACGGCGGCACCACCACGCTGACCACTGCCTACAGCAGCTACGTCAACAACGTCGGCAACACCGCGGCGCGTCTGAGTGCGGCCAGCTCCGCGCAGACCGGCGTGGTCAGCCAGATCACCACCCAACAGCAATCCGTGTCGGGCGTGAACCAGAACGAGGAAGCGGCGAACCTGGTGCAGTACCAGCAGATGTACCAGGCCAACGCCAAGGTCATCCAGACCGCCCAGACCCTGTTCACCACGCTGCTCGGCATCTTCAACTGACGGAATCGATCATCATGCGCATCGCGACTTCGCAGTTCTATACGCAGAACATCGAGTTGATGAACAACCAGGAATCCCAGATCTCCACCCTGTATCAGCAGGTGGCGAGCGGGAACCTGCTGTTGACGGCGGCCGACAATCCGCTGGGGGCCGCGCAGGCCGTGCAGCTGTCGGCTTCGTCGGCCACGCTGTCGCAATACTCGACCAACCAGTCGACCGCGCTGAACGCGCTGCAACTGGAGGATTCGACGCTGAGCAGCGTGACCAGCACGCTGAACGCGATCGTGCCGAAACTCAGCAACGCGATCAACGGCACGCTGTCGGACAGCGACCGCGCCGCGCTCGCGGCGCAACTGCAAGGCCAGCGCGACACGCTGCTGAACCTGGCGAACACCACCGACGGCGCCGGCAACTACATCTTCGCGGGCTTCCAGAGCACGGCGCAGCCGTTCACCAATTCGTCGGCGGGCGGCGTGAGCTTCTCGGGCGACACCGGCCAGCGCAACGTGCAGATCTCCGACACGCAGAGCGTGTCGCAGGGCGACAGCGGCGTGAACGTGTTCCTGTCGGTGCAGGCGGTCGGCAGCGTGGCGGTGCCCGCCGGCGGCGCGGGCAACACCGGCTCGGGCACGGTCGGCACGGTCACGGCCGGCAAGCCGGGCGACCCCACCAACAACGACAACTTCACGATCACGTTCGGCGGCACGTCGGCAGCACCCACCTACACGGTGACCGACAACTCCACCACGCCGCCGAGCACCGGCACGGCGCAGACGTACACGGCCGGCACCGCGATCACGGTCGGCAGCCAGAGCCTCGTGATTTCGGGCAAGCCGGCGCCGGGCGACACGTTCTCGCTGACGCCCGCCCCGCAGGCCGGCACGGACCTGTTCGGCGCGCTCGATTCGGTGATCGCCGCGCTCAAGCAGCCCGCCGGCAGCGACGCCACGGCCAACGCCACGCTGCAGAACTCGATCTCCACCGGCATGGCGAAGATCCAGAACGCGTTGACCAACATCACCACCGTGCAGGCGTCGGTGGGTGGCCGCGAATCCGAGGTGAAGGCGATGCAGACCGTCACCGCCAACAGCTCGACGATCACCACCAACGCGCTGTCGGACTTGTCGCAAGCCGACATGCCGACCGCCATCTCGCAGTTGCTGCAGGTGCAGAACGCGCTGACGGCCGCGCAGAAGGCGTTCTCGTCGGTGGCGAACCTCTCGCTGTTCCAGTATCTGAACTGATCGACGACACGCGGGCGGCCCGGGCAACCATGCCGGCGCCGCTCGCGGTGCTTATCAGGCTTCTCCGCGTTTTCCGCTTCTCTGCGCTGTTCCCCCGCCGTTCCTCCCCTCGCAGTCTCCCCGGCTTGTCAGGCCCGTTTCCGCTTCGTACACTCGCGCCTGATCCGCATCCGGCGCGCCGTGCCTGGCCGCCGTCCCCCATGTCGCGATGACGACACGAAACCGACAACCGAGAGGAGAGCCGACGATGGCCGATTCCTATTTCCCGCGCTGGCGCGTCGCGGCGCGCGGCGCCGATGGCGTGGTGGCGCCCGACGAGCGGCTGGCCTGGCCGCAGATGGTCGCGATGGGCGTGCAGCACGTGGTGGCGATGTTCGGTTCGACCGTGCTCGCGCCGCTGCTGATGGGCTTCGATCCGAACCTCTGCATCTTCATGTCGGGCATCGGCACGCTGCTGTTCTTCGTGGTGGTGGGCGGCCGGGTGCCGAGCTACCTTGGTTCGAGCTTCTCGTTCATCGGCCTGGTGATCGCCGTGACCGGCTACGGCGGCACTGGCATGAACGCCAACATCCCCGTCGCGCTGGGCGGCATCATCGCCTGCGGGGTGGCCTACGGCGTGATCGGGCTGGTGGTGTCGGCGATCGGCACGCGCTGGATCGAGGCGCTGATGCCGCCTGTCGTGACCGGCGCGATCGTCGCCGTGATCGGCCTGAACCTCGCGCCGATCGCCGTGAAGGGCGTGAGCGGCAGCACGTTCGACAGCGTCATGGCGCTCGTCACCGTGTTGTGCGTGGGCGGCGTGGCGGTGTTCGCGCGCGGCATGATGCAGCGCCTGCTGATCTTGATCGGGCTCTTGATCGCCTATGTGATCTACGCGATCGTCACCAACGGCATGGGCCTCGGCAAGCCGATCGATTTCGCGGTGGTGGCGCATGCCAATTGGTTCGGTATCCCGAGCTTCACCGCGCCGGTGTTCGAGCCGCGCGCGATGCTGCTGCTGGTGCCGGTGGCGGTGATTTTGGTGGCCGAGAACCTCGGCCACCTGAAGGCCGTCAGCGCGATGACGGGCCACAACCTCGATCGCTACGTGGGCCGCGCCTTCCTCGGCGACGCGCTCGCCACGGTGGTGTCGGGCAGCGCCGGCGGCACCGGCGTGACCACCTACGCCGAGAACATCGGCGTGATGGCCGTCACACGCATCTATTCGACGCTGGTGTTCGCGGTGGCCGCGCTGATCGCGATCGGGCTGGGCTTCTCGCCGAAGTTCGGCGCGTTGATCCGCACGATTCCGGGGCCGGTGCTGGGCGGCGTGTCGATCGTCGTGTTCGGGCTGATCGCGGTGACGGGCGCGCGGATCTGGGTCGTGAACCGCGTGGATTTCTCCGACAACCGCAACCTGATCGTGGCGGCCGTCACGCTGGTGCTGGGCGCGGGCGACTTCTCGCTGAAGCTCGGCAGCTTCGCGCTCGGCGGCATCGGCACCGCCACGTTCGGCGCGATCATCCTGTACGCGCTGCTGCGGCGCGAGAAGGAGCCGGGGCCGGTGGTCTGAGCGCTGGCTCAGGGCTCCTTCGTTTCGGTTTCCTCAATGGCGTGACGCCTGCGCGTCGAGCCACGCGCAGAACTTCGCGACCACCGGCGGCGCGTCGCGCGCCGCGATCCACCAGTAGCTGCGGGTGGCGATGCGCGGGCCGTCGAGCGGCGTGACGAGCCGGCCGCCGGCCAGTTCGTCGTCGATCAGCGGCAGCGGGCCGAGCGCCACGCCCAGGCCGTCCACCGCGGCCTGCAACGCCAGATAGAAGTGGTCGAACGATTGCTTCTTGCGCCCGCGCATCGGCGTGTCGGCGGCGGCGAACCAGTCGCGCCACGCGCTCGGTCGCGTATCCGAATGCAGCAGCACGTGGCGCGCCAGATCGTCGGGCTGCGCGATCGGCATGCGCGCGAGCAGCGCGGGCGTGCAGACCGGCAACAGCGTTTCGTCGAGAAAGTGCCCGACCGCGCGGTTCGGCCAGCGGCCGGGGCCGGTGCGGATCGCCACGTCGTACTGGCCTTCCAGCGTGTCGAGCGGCGCGTTCGAGGTGGACAGCTTCAGTTCCACGTTCGGCATGTCGCGCTGGAAGCGCGAGAGGCGCGGCAGCAGCCACTTCATCGCCAGCGTGGGCAGCGCGTTGATGCGCAGCACGTGGGCGGGCGAGGTGTCGCGCATCTTCTCGGTGGCGAGCGCGATGCGATCGAACGCGTCGGAGACGGACGCCAGGTAGCGGCGGCCGTCCTCGGTCAGGCGCACGCGCTTGCCGTGGCGGTGGAACACCGGCCGGCCGAGCCAGGTTTCGAGCGCGGCGACCTGCCGGCTGATCGCACCGTGAGTCACATGGAGTTCGTCGCCGGCGGCGCTGAAGCTTTCATGGCGGGCAGCGGCTTCGAAGGCCCGAAGCGCCGGGAACGGGGGCAGTTGGCGTGTCATGCTTGTGAGTGTAGATCACAAGGCGCGGGCCGAGAAATCGTTTTGCCGAGGCCGCCGACCGGCGTAATCTCGCCGCATCGATTGCCATCATTCAGGATTCCCCATGTCTTCACCCGTCTCGCACGATGCCCCGCCGCGCGCGGTCGGCATCGCCGAACTGTTTTTCGGTTTTCTCGGCCTCGGGCTGGTGTCGTTCGGCGGCGCGCTGCCGTTCGTGCGGCGCGCCGTGGTGGACGAGCGCCGCTGGCTTACGCCCGAGGAATTCACCGACCTGCTCGGGCTGTGCCAGTTCCTGCCGGGCGGCAACGTGATCAACATGTCGGTGGCGATCGGCATGCGCTTTCGCGGCGTGCCGGGCGCGCTGGCCGGGCTGCTCGGGTTGATCGCGGGGCCGACGCTGGTGGTGGTGGGGCTCGGAGTGATCTACGCGAAGACGCAGGGCGACCCGCGCGTGCAGCACTTGTTCGGCGGCCTGGCCGCGGCGGCGGCGGGGCTGCTGGTGGCGATGGCGATCAAGGTCGCCAAGCCGCTGCGCCATGTGCCGGCCGCGGCCGGCGTGGCGCTGCTGGCGTTCGTGGCGATCGCGCTGGTGCGGCTGCCGCTCTTGACCACCATGCTGGTGCTGACGCCTGTCAGCATCTGGCTCGCCTCGCGCGGGCACATGCAGGTCAAGGCCGGCGCGGCCGGCAAGCAGGGAGGTGCGCGATGAGCGACACGCTGGGCGCACTGGCCGCCATCTTCTCGCAGCTTTCGCTGCTCGCGTTCGGCGGCGGCAACACGATTCTTCCCGAAATGCAGCGGCAGGTGGTGGAGGTGCATCACTGGATGCCGGCCTCCGAATTCACGGCACTGTTCGCGCTGGCGCAGGCCGCGCCGGGGCCGAACATGATGATCGTGTCGCTGGTGGGCTGGCACGTGGCGGGCTGGTCGGGGCTGCTGGTGGCGTCGCTGGCGAAGTTCGGGCCGTCGTCGGTGGTGACGATGCTGGTGCTGCACGCCTGGGAGCGCTTTCGCGATCGGCCGTGGCGGCGCTACGTGCAGCAGGGCATGATGCCCGTCACGGCCGGGCTGGTGGCGGCCAGCGCGCTGCTGATCTCGCAGGCCTCGAACGGCACCGCGCTGCAATGGGGGATCACGGCCGCCTGCGCGGCGCTGGCCTGGCGCACGCGGGTGCATCCGTTGTGGCTGTTGGGTGGGGGTGCGTTGATCGGGTTGGCGAGCGCGTGGTTTTGAGGGCGGCGTGACGCCGCGCGGGGGGCGATGCGCGGCGCGAGGCGGGCGGTACGATGTGAGCGGTTCGGCGCGTGCAGGCCGACGCATGCCGTTGGCCGTATCGCCCTATCGCTCTTTCGCGGTGCGTTGCCCCGTTTCGCGTAACCGCCGTGCACCCCTTTTCTCACCGTTCGAGGCCCCGATGAAGATCCATCCCGCGATTCCGGTTCTGCGCAGTTTCTCCGAGGCCAAGGCCCGCGAGTTCTATGTCGACTTCCTCGGCTTCGCGGTGTTGTGGGAACACCGCTTCGAGCCGGGCCTGCCGCTTTACATGGCGCTCAAGCGCGGCGATCTCGAACTTCACGTAAGCGAGCATCACGGCGACGCCACGCCCGGCTCGACGGTGTTCGTGCCGATGGCGGGCATCGACGCTTTGCATGCCGAACTGATCGCGAAGCACTACGGTTTCGCGCGGCCCGGCATCGAGACGCAGGCGTGGGGGCGCGAACTGACGGTGGCGGACCCGTTCGGCAACCGCCTGCGCTTCACCGAACTGAACGGAAACCGCGCCGCATGACCATCCGCACAATCGAAGAAGCTGTTGCGAAATTAGTGTTTTGGCCTGTTGATTTTCCGACGCGGTGTTAACTTTCTGTCTTGTTTGGCCGGACAGGAAGCCATGCCTAAACCAGCGGGTGGGCGTACACAGAAAGCCCAAGGCGCTCACGCAAGCGGATCGTTTCATCACGCATCTTTTCCATGAGCGATCAGCTTCCAGATCACGTCTGTCGTATAGCGACGCTTTCCCAGTACGCTGTCGAGCAACGCCAGCGGACGAGGTTCGTAGATATCGAGTAACGGAAAGACATCGCCTCGATTGAAGTTCCGCGTCGTATCGGCCTGAACCCCCGGGCGAATCTGGGCACACCACACGCCGCCCTCAGGGCAGCGTGCCCCCGCTCTCGCTGTCGTTCCGATCGGCAGGCGTACGCGCGTCGCTGTCGGCTCATCCGCCGACGATGTCTTCGAAACAGCAGTGGACAGCGGCAAGCCGGTTGCGGGGTCGAGATGCTTGGCCTTCGCAAGCTGGTCGAGCAGTTCTTCCGACGGCTTGGGCGGCGGCACTGCAACGTCCTGCTCTTTCTGCCACTGGAACGTGCCGTCCCATGCCGGCAGCTTGGCCGGCGGCAATGGGACGATCTTGTCGATGTCCGGGACCTTGGGGTTGCGGCCGTCGTTGCGATCGATGAAGTTCCCGATCAATTTGTACCGGCGGGATCGCTCCGGATCACCGGGTAAAGCGAGGTAATACAATCCGTCGGTCTCAGGAGGGGCCCCAAATCCTTCCTCAAGCGTCAAGGCGGCCAGCGTATCTCCCCCCGCCACTGCCATCTGAAAAGCTTTTACAGCTTCTGGAAAGAGCTTGTCAGTTTGAAGATCCATACCCAAGGTGTCAGCTGCATCTGCGTGCCCTTGTTCGGCGGCACATTGGCGCATCTGTCGAGCGACGTCGGGTGCCCTATCTATCGGAGCCAGCAGATTGCCAATGTAGGCCTGCGCCTCCGGGCTACCCATGTCTGCTGCCTTGCGAAAGTATCGTCGTGCCGCGTCAGCGTCCTGCTTCACGCCATAGCCCAGTTCAAGGTAATGCCCCATATCGTAATACCCACCCGGCACGCCGGCCTTGATCAGTTGATCCACCAAGTCAATCGTTTCGACATCCGGGTACGGCGAATCTGCATAGCCTTGCGAAACTAGACGTTGTAGATTTTGATTCGCTTTGTAGTGACCGTAAGCGGCAGCGATCCGGTAATAGCGTGCGGCGCTATTGAAATCCTTTGGACCGTCCTGCTTCTCAAGATACAGGCCGTATTTAAAAAACTCGTCCGCCTGCGGGTCGAGCGGCGGCAGGCGATCTGCCTGGTGTACACAGGCGAAGGCGAGATTCGCGCGGACACCGTTGATATCGGATTGCGAAGACAATTGGTTATCCTTTTTCGAGCAGGCCAAAAGCAGTGAAATGATGGAAATCGCGATGAAGATTATTTTCATGTCTCAGTCCACTCGAAGTCGGCTCGTTGACGTCCGCATGAAACCAACCAGCGACGATACTGGCGTCAGACCTTTGGCTTGATTAGTAGCATTCTTCTTGATGACATTCCCCCATGCTTTAAATGCCTCACCAGGCAAATCCTGCGCCCCCATCCCATTCGTATGCATCTCCCACAACCTCCTCCGCAAAGCCTGCGTCACACCAGAATGTTCATGGCAGATATTCAACTCACTATCCACTTCCATACTGCGCAAATTCACATTTGCCGAACCATGCGTGAGGAACACATCGTCCACGATCATGATCTTGCTGTGCACGTACACCGGCATCCACTGCTTGGCCGGTGAATCCGGCGCCACCAGCGTACAAACATGTACTTTCAAGCCCGGAATGTCTTGAGGCAGGATCGGCTTTTTTTCATCGGCGTTGTCCTGAAGCTTCTGCTTCGCTTCCTGGAGTTTCTTTCTCGCGGCGTCCTGCCGTACCGGACCACTGGCGCCATGGTCGTAATGCGCCACCGCGACCTCGTTGACGGCACGCTGCACATCGATCCCGAGTTGCTCGCCACGCTCCAGCCGCGCCACGTTGGGCATGGTGTCCGCACGTCCGAGACTATCGAGCATGTCGTACGTCGTACCCGTGCCCATTCCCACCGCGTCGTCGGTCGAGTTCGTCACCACAAACAGATACAGCGGGCCATGCTTGCCGGGATCGCGCCCTGCAGATACGTGCGTCTGCGCAACCGACTTGATCTTCGCGGCAAGCGGTTCCCACCGGAAATACTGGTTCTCGATGTAGATAAACTGCGTGGCGTTATTGGCCGCCTGCAAGTAGAGCGCCTCGATGTTGCGCACGCCTTCCTGCGACTGCGTCCGGACGATCTGCGCCATGAGCGGCGTGCCCAACTCCGGCCGAACTTTCAGCTGTGCGGCCAATGCCTTGCGTTTGCTCAACAGATCGACATGCGCATTGCGCTGCCAGGCGCGGCAGAAATTCACGTTCAAATGTTCGAGAATCGGCCCGGTCACCCGCGCGGACATATCCTGGCGCGGCGTTTCCCCATTGCGGCCAAATCGCGCGTGCATGCGCGCGTAGCTGTGCGCATCGTTATCCCAATAGGCGTCGAGGGTGTTATGCCCCATCACGAAGCCAACGGCCTGACTCGGCGCCTCGTAATCAACCAGCACCGTCTTTTGGTGATGCGATGGACCGAGTCCATATCCGCCGATCACCCCCAATTTTCCGACGTTGATATCCGAACGGAATCTCGACTCGCGGTACATGATTTCCAGCCGATCAAACAGGGAAAAGTCGCGCGTGACCACCTGAATGTTCTTCCACGGCTTCGCGCTCGCGCCTTGAGCATCGGGTCGAGTCGAACGCCGCAAAGATTCGGAGAATTCCCGTTGTGCCGGCGACGGCGTGATACGAGCCAGGTAATACCACTGCCGGTCATATTCGAGCTGGGTCGTGTTCTCGTTTTGCGTGAACGCGCTGCGCACCAGGTCATATCCCGGGTTCGGATTTTCCAGCTTCTGCGCCACCGCAAACGTATCGGCCCAGCACAGAATGCGGACCTTCACGCCTTCGCGCGCCTTCTGGATCAGCAGGTCACCAATGCAGAGCGAATCGCCGCCGCCCCGCCGGAAATACATCGATGGCTGAAAGCCCCAGCAGATATAGTCGATCGAATGCCTGGCTGCCAGAATCGCGTCGTACAGCGCGCCGAATGCCTCCTCTCCGTTGACAAGCGGCTTGTAGGACGCCGGTACCGGATGAAACTCGGCAACGCTGCCCGACTTCTTGCCGGTTCCGCGCGGGCCCGCCGGGATCATGTCGAGAAACCACGGCAGACACAGCATCGCGGACGATGTCTCGTTGCGTGCAATCGGCACCACGATTTTTGAAGGATTGGCCATGGTCAGTCGTCGGAGGAGGCGTTTGAACGCAGGTTGAGCAGCGCGTTGCATCGTTCGCGATGGGCTGTACGGGGTCGCCCGCAGGCGTGATGCCGGCGTCCGTGCTGTTTTCGTGATGATGGAAACCCGGATTCGGCAGTTCGCCATTGCCCGGATCGACCCGGTATTCCATGTCGGGATCGACCGGGGCGATGATGAATCTCGCGGGCCGGCCAATCACCTGATCCATCGGGACACCGCCAGCCAGGCTCGTGAATTCGATGTCGTAGCGATACAGCTCGCTCACGCCGTCCCATGGAGAACGGCGCCGGATGTGGCGCGAGCTTCAACGTATAGGCTTGGGTAGGCAGGATCGACGACATGCGAAACGCCTCCGGGCAGGGTCAAGCAAGCGATACGAACGGCGCAGCCGAACCCTTGCAACAGCGGTGGCTGACGTTTGAGAGGGGATTGATCTGATTGGCGCCGGGCCGCGAGAGACATGAGGCTTTACGTGTTGCGTCACCGGCAGCAGCGCAAGAGGCTAGCCCATTGGAAATGGCAAAAACATCAGCAACGAACTAAAAGCGGATTGGAAAATTCTTATTTTTCGTTGTGGTTATCGAATCGCGGGCCGCTGAAACATTGGACATGTGACCTTGCTCGCGTTCCGCAAATCCCATACGCCGCTCAGGACGACCGCGAGCGGGATGCCTTGCGCGTCGACGATGAGGTGGTGCTTGCTGCCGAGCTTGCGCCGGTCCGTGCCCGCAGCCACCCTAGGCCGCGCCTGCCTGACGCGCATCCTCGCGCGTCGCAATCCGCACGCGCCCTGATCGTTGCGCGCGGGCGACAGCCGAGCCCGCCGTCGAGCAATTCTTTTTTGTTCCTTACATTCGTCACTTTATGATGCGGCCCACGCCGTCCGCGCCAGAAGCGCGCGATGCGCATCCGGTCCGCCAGCGCGGCGCCGGACCACAAATACACCGTCAACGATAAAGAAAAGGATCGCTCATGAAGCAGACCAAAATCGCGGGATTGGTTGGGGGCCTGATGCTGGCATTCGTCGGCACGCAAGCACACGCACAGAGCTCGGTCACGCTGTGGGGCGTCGCCGACGTCAGCCTGCGTTACCTGACGAACTCGAACGCGAAGAACGACAACCGTCTCTACATGACCAACGGCGCGATCACCAACAGCCGCTTCGCGCTGAAGGGCACCGAGGATCTCGGTGGCGGCCTGAAGGCGATCTTCAACCTTGAAAGCGGTTTCGATCTGCAAAGCGGCGCCGGCGCCTCGCGCCTGTTCAACCGTGCGGCCTACGTGGGCCTGTCGAGCCAGTACGGCACCGTCACGCTGGGCCGCCAGAAGACGCTGCTGTTCGATCTGCTGGCCGATACGTTCGATCCGCTGACGGTCGGCAACTACTTCGAAAACGCATGGCTGCCGGTGTCGCTCGGCGCGGGCCTCTATGCGGACAACTCGGTCAAGTACAACGGCAAGTTCGGCGGCCTGTCGGTCGGCGCGATGTATTCGTTCGGCACCGACACCACCACCCCCGGCGTGAACGGCTTCTCGGGCCAGATCCCGGGCCACATCGGCGCGGGCAGCATGTACGGCTTCTCGCTCGGCTACGCGTTCGGCCCGTTGAACCTGGTCGCCGACATGCAGCAGAACAGCGACAACACCAACCACAAGCAGACCATCTTCCACGCGGGCGCGGTCTACGCGTTCAGCACGCTGAAGCTGTATGCGGGCTACCTGCGCTCGAAGGACGACACCGGTTTCGTGGATTCGACGCTGGCACAGCAAGCCGTGGTGCCGGGCATCGCCTCGCTGAAGGGCACCGGCCGGATCGACGACGGCCCGTACGCCGGCGTGGCCTGGCAAGCGACCCCGACCGTCACGCTGACGGGCGCGTTCTACTACGACCACGGCCGCAACGAAACGGTCTCGACCGGCGTGCTCGGCACCGGCAACCGCTATGCGGTGGTCGGCGTGGCCGAATACGCGCTGTCCAAGCGCACCGAAATCTACGGCACCGTGGACTTCAACAAGGCCACCGGCGCGGCAACCGTCGAACTGCCGGGCCGCAACAACCAGACCGGCATCTCGATCGGCCTGCGCAACATCTTCTGATCCCGGCCGGCCTCGCGCCGGCTCGATTCAGGCACCGGCTTCGGCCGCTCCGCCCCGGTTTTGCGCGATGCAGGTCGCGCCGGCACCGGGGCGGTGTCGTTTACGTCCTCGTTTTCCCGTTTCCGCCCCCGTTTCGGGTCCGCTTTGCGCCCCGCTTTCGCCGTCCATGTCTGTCTCACGTAGGGACACCGACCGGCTCGCGGGCACGTCGCACGCGTGCCGCCAAAACTTGCTATCGTGCCTGCTCGACAATATGGGGGAGCGTTTCGATGGACTACGACTATGACCTGTTCGTGATCGGCGCCGGCTCCGGCGGCGTGCGGCTCGCGCGCATCTCGGCATCGCTCGGCGCGCGCGTCGGCATCGCCGAGGTGGAGCAGATCGGCGGCACCTGCGTGCTGCGCGGCTGCATTCCGAAGAAGCTGCTGGTGTACGCGTCGCACTTCCCCGGCGAAGTCGAGGACGCGGCGGCCTACGGCTGGACCTTCGGCCCCGGCGAATTCTCGTGGCCCACGCTGATCGCCGCCAAGGATCGCGAGATCAACCGGCTGTCGGGCATCTACGTGAAGCTGCTGGCCGATGCCGGCGTGACGATGCACGAAGGGCGCGCGACGATCGTCGATCCGCACACGGTGGAGATCGCCGGCAAGCGCATCACGACGAAGCACATCGGCGTGGCGACCGGCTCGTGGCCGACGCTGCCGCAGATCCCCGGCATCGAGCACGCGATCACCTCGCGCGAGGCGCTCGATCTGCCCGACCTGCCCAAGCGCGTGGCGGTGGTGGGCGGCGGCTATATCGCGGTGGAGTTCGCCGGCATCTTCCAGGGCCTCGGCTCGCAGGTGGACCTGTTCTATCGCGGCGACGAAATCCTGCGCCACTTCGATCACGACCTGCGCCGCGTGCTGCACGAGGAAATGAGCAAGCACGGCGTGGCGATCCACACCCATGCGCAGGTCAATTCGATCGTGCGCGGCGCCGATGGCGCGTTGACGCTCGACATCGGCGGCACGCCGCACGGCCCGTACGACGCGGTGCTGTACGCCACCGGCCGTCATCCGAACACGCAGGGCCTGGGCCTCGAACAGGCCGGCGTGGCCTGCGAATCGAGCGGCGCGATTCATGTGGATGCCTACTCGGCCACCAACGTGCCGTCGATCCACGCGATCGGCGACGTGACCTCGCGCCCGCAACTGACGCCGGTGGCCACGCGCGACGGCGCGCTGCTGGCCGCCAACCTGTTCGGCGCGCAGCGCGTCGAGGCGGACCATCGCGCGATTCCGTCGGCGGTGTTCAGTCATCCCGAACTGGCGACCGTGGGCCTGAGCGAGCATGAGGCGCGCGCCGAGCATGGCGAGGTCGACATCTACAAGACCTCGTTCCGCGCGCTGAAGCACACGCTGACGGGCCGCGATGAAAAGATCTTCATGAAGCTCGTGGTGGCGCGCGATTCGCAACGCGTGCTCGGCGCGCACATGATCGGCCCGGATGCGGCCGAAACGATCCAGGGCATCGCGATCGCGGTGCGGATGGGCGCGACCAAGGCGCAGTTCGATGCGACCATCGGCATCCATCCGAGCGCGGCCGAGGAGTTCGTGACGCTGCGCACGAAGTCGCCCGATCCGGCGTGACGGTGTAATCAGCGAGGGCGGGGCGCGTGGTGCGCGCGCCGCGTCGTCGAGCGTGTCGCGTGACCGGTGTTCCGGCACGCGGCCTGTCGACAATGATTCGCATGACGAGGTATGGAGCGCGGCGGGCAAGTCGGGCGGCGGCCCCGGCGTGTTGCGTAGCCAGTGTTCCGGCACGCGGCCTGCCGATCACGCCTCGCATGACGAAATATCGAAGGCGGCAGGCAAGTCGGGCAGCGGCCCTGGCGTGTTGCGTGACCGGTGTTCCGGCACGCAGCCTGTCGACAATGATTCGCATGACGAAATATCGAGGGCGTCAAGCAAACCGGGCGGTGGCCCTGGCGTTCAGCGCGAGCGCGCGGGATCGGGCGAATTCGCCGCCAGCGTGCCGCCGCAATCGCGCCGGTATTCGTTGAGCAGCCTGCGGCGTGCGGTGCGCACGGCGTCGGGGAAATCGCTGCCGTTGACCTGGGTGGGCGAGAAGCCCACTGCTTTCAATTCGGCCAGCTCGCGGGTCACGTCACTGCGGGTCAACGCGTGCGAGCGCATGGCCTGCGGCGTGGCGAACGGGTAGCTCGCGCATTGCCCGGCCGTCAGGGGCAGCGCATGCGCGGCCGCGCCGGCGGCCGTCAGGCCCGCCGCGGCGCCGGCTCGCGCGATGCGCGCCGCCGTGTTCACGAGGCCGCGCCCGTGTGCTTGACGCAGTCGCGCTGGTATTTCTGCGTCAGCTTTTGCTGGGCG
Organism: Burkholderia sp. 22PA0099; assembly: GCF_047497165.1. Taxonomy (NCBI): domain Bacteria; kingdom Pseudomonadati; phylum Pseudomonadota; class Betaproteobacteria; order Burkholderiales; family Burkholderiaceae; genus Burkholderia; species Burkholderia sp. 22PA0099. The sequence continues at coordinate 459,330 of NZ_CP163165.1, forward strand.
GTGTCGATGTCGTCGGGGTAGGTGTTGTCGTCGCCGGCCGAGGGCTGGTAGCCGACCGATTCGAGTTCCGACAGCTCGTTGACGATCTGCTTGTGCGTGACCGGCGCGCTGGTCTTCACGAACGGGTAGTCATGGCATTGCTGCGTCGTCAGCGGCGCGGCGTGGGCGGCGACGCCGACGGCCATCAGGCTTGCACACAGCAGGGCACGTTTCAGGTTCTTGATTGGCGTGTTCATGGGTTCGCTCCTTGATCCGGGTTGGGCCGACGGTATCGGTGCCGGCCGGGTTGTCCGATCCGGCGTGGCATCGCCGAGATCACGGAATGCAGACTAGTGGAGGGCGTTTGTCGAAACGGTGGAGCGGACATGAAACTTCCTTCATCGTCGCCCCCGCCCGCTCGCTGAAATAACTTTCACGTGTCTGCCAGCGTTGCTTCAGGTGCGCTCGCGTATCGTTCGGAGCGTGATGGAAGCAGCGGCTGAAACCGCCGGCGCGCTCGGGCAAGCTCGACGAAACCTCAAGCATCCCGAAGCATCGCCGGCCCGGACCCCAGGCAGACGAGGAGACGAGCGTGAACGTGCGAACCATCGGATCAATCGGATTGGCCGCCGTCGCGCTGTGCGTGAGCGCACTGGCCGACGCGAAGGTGCAGGGCAGCGGCGGCCCGGTGGCCGATGTGGTGCTCGATCACGCGAGGGTCGAGCGCCAATATCGCGCGATCGAGGACGCGCGCCGCCGCGCGGCCGGCAATATGCGACGCAACGTCGCACAAGGGTGGCCCGGCGCCGGCGCGCTCGCGGTCGACCCGGGCTGACCCCGGGCCGACATGTGGCGTGCGCGACACGCCGCGCGCGATCGATGAAGGGCGGATGAACCGCGCCGGCCATGGCGCGGCGGCGGCGCGTGCACGCCGCATGAAGAATCTTTAATGAAGCCGATACCCTTTTGCCACGCGCGCGCGTGTAGCCTGCGCCGAGAGCCGTCGACGCACGACGGCCGCTCAACGCCCGGGTCGGATATGGCAACATCGCTCTCTTCTCATCACGAATCGCCGGTGCCGCCTTCCCTCGCGGCAGGCGGGACGACAATGTTTCGAGTCCTGACTATCGAAGACGATGACATCACTGCGAATGAAATCGTCGGCGAACTGAAAGATCGCGGCTTCGCCGTGGAATGGGTCGCCAATGGCCGCGACGGCATGGCGCGTGCGCTCACCGAGGATTACGACGTCATCACGCTCGACCGCATGCTGCCGGGCGTCGACGGCCTGACCATCGTCACCACCATGCGCAGCATCGGCGTGCGCACGCCGGTGCTGATGCTCAGCGCGTTGGGCGACGTCGACGAACGCGTGCGCGGCCTGCGGGCCGGCGGCGACGACTACCTCACCAAGCCGTTCGATCCCGAGGAAATGGCCGCGCGTCTCGAAGTGCTGCTGCGCCGCAGCCGCACCGCGCCGGCCCAATCGGAAACCACGCTGTCGGTCGGCCGGCTCACGCTCGACCTGATCGGCCGCAAGGCGATGCGCGACGGCGTGGAGATCGCGCTGCTGCCCACCGAATACCGCGTGCTCGAATACATGATGCGCAATGCGGGCCAGACCATCACGCGCACCATGCTGTTCGAGGCCGTGTGGGGCTATCACTTCGATCCGGGCACCAACCTGATCGACGTCCACATGGGGCGCTTGCGCAAGAAGATCGATCCGTCCGACGCCGCCCCGATGATCCAGACCGTGCGCGGCGCCGGTTACATCCTGTCGTGAGCCATCCATCGTGAGCGAACAAGCAAGCCGCGCGTCCGGCGGGTCGGGTGCGCTGCGCTGGTATTCGAGTACGTTCCGGCTGGTCATCGTCTATGCGGTGATGTTCTCGGTGTCGGTGATGCTGCTGCTCGGCGTGATCGCCTCGCGCACCACGCACGACATGAAGAGCGAAACCGACGTCGTGATCGACTGGCAGATGATCTATTTCGATTCGATGGCCGACGCCGATCTGCCGGGCGCGATCCATCGCCGGCTCGAACACGAGCGCATGCACACCAATTACTACGGGCTGTTCGCGCCGGACGGCCGGCACGTGGCCGGCGACGTGCTCGAATTCCCGGCGGAGCTGGCCACCGACCGCAACGGCCAGACGCTGTCGCACACGCTCAAGATCGCCGGCGACCAGGTCGCGCCGGTGGTGCGCGCGATGGCCGAGATGCGGCCCAACGGTTACCGGCTCGTGCTGGCGCGTGACCTCACTCATATCCTCGCCATTCGCACCGCCATCATCAACGCGCTGGTGGTGGGCGGCGTGCTGTGTTTCGGCGCGGGCCTGCTCGGCGGGCTGGTGCTCAGCGTGCGGCAGATGCGGCGCATCCGGGCGATCCGCCAGGTCACGCAGCACATCGCGCGCGGCGATCTCGCGCAGCGCCTGCCGGTGGGCGGGCGCGACGAAATCGACATGCTGTCGCATCTCGTCAATCACATGCTGGCCGAGGTCGAGCGGCTGATGCACGAGGTCAAGGGCGTGTGCGACGGCATCGCGCACGACCTGCGCACGCCGCTCGCGCACGTTCACACGCTGCTCGCGCATGCCGCCGAACGTGCCGGCACCTATGATGATGCGGCGCTCGCGAGCCTCGTTTCGCGCGCGCGCAACGAAACCGACGCGCTGCTCGGGCGCTTTCGCGCGATGCTGCGGATCGCCGAGATCGGCTCGCTGCAACGGCGCGGCGGTTTCGGTGAAGTCGATCTGCAAGCGCTGGTGGTGGATGTCGGCGATCTGTTCGAGCCGCTCGCCGAAAGCCGCGAAATTCATTTCGAAGTGCTGACCGAGCGCGTGACGCCGGTGCACGGCGATCGCGCGTTGCTGTTCGAGGCGCTGACCAACCTGCTCGACAACGCGCTCAAGTATTCGGCCTCGGGCGGTATCGTGCGGCTCGAAGTGCGGCAGCGGCTGCAAGGCCCGCAGATCGACGTGTGGGACGACGGCCCCGGCATCGCGCCCGACGAACGCGAGGCCGTGCTCCAGCACCGCTACCGCAGCACCCGCACGGGGCATCAGGCCGGCTACGGGCTGGGCCTGAGCATCGTCTCGACGGTGATCAACGTGCACGATTTCACGCTGCGCATCGGCAGCGCCGACCCGGGCACGCGCGTGACCATCGAATGCTGGCCGAGGACGCTGGTATGACGCCGTTCTCCATCGCGCGAGTTTCTTTACCGCTGATCTCGTCACGTGCGGGGGGCCGCTGATCGTGCGCATCCTGCTCGTGACCTCGCCACATCCGGAAGCCGCATGGCTGCACAAGGCGCTGCAGGAAAGCGGCCACAGCCTGCAACGCGCCGACGACCTGCGCGACGGCCTGTTCCTGGCCTCGCAGGAGGCGTTCGACGCGATCGTGACGACCGCGCTCGAACCCGGCAGCGATGCCGCGTTGATCGATGCGCTGCCACGCTTCGTCGCCGATGGCGGCGGCGCGGCGCTGGTGGTGCTGCTCGGCCAGGCGTCGGCCAGCGAGCGGATTCGCGCGCTGCGCGCCGGCGCCGACGCATGCTTCGGCGCGCCGTATTCGTTCCTCGAATTGCATGAACGCCTGCAGGCGCTGCAACGGCTCGGCGTGCCGCGCGAAGCCGACGGGCCGCTGGCCGCCGCGGCTGCCAGCTCCACGTTCGACACGCTGTCGCGCGAACTGAAGGACGGCAAGCTGCGCCTGGCCGTCACGCGCCGCGAATTCCTGCTGCTCGAATGCCTGATGCGCAGCCCCAACGCGCCGGTGCCGCGCGATCAACTGATTCGCTACGTGTGGCAGGACAAGGAGGACGTCGATCCGTCGAGCGTGAACCTCGTGGTGTCGCGGCTGCGCCGCAAGCTCGCGCGCCATCTGCCCGACGTGAAGATCGATACCGTCAGCCGCTACGGCTATCAGGTGACGCTGCCGGACGCCTGACGCGCGCGTTGCACGAAGAAAACCGCCTCGCCACCAACGACAAGGGCGCACTGCCAGCCGGCAGCGCGCCCTTGTTGCATGGGCCGCGATGATCAGGAGCCGAAGAACGGCACGCAGAAATCGGGCGGCCCGACGCAATCGCCGGGACCATTGGGGCGCGCGGCGGCGCAGCCGGACAGCATGGCGCCGGCGGCCATCGCGACGAGCGCGAGGCGGGCGGTGCGAACGAGCAGAGGACGAAGCTTCATGTTGGGCGAGTGGGGCGATGACGGCAGCGAGGAGCGGGAGGCGTGATGCGAACGCGGTGCCTGCGGGCCGGCCGGCGCGTGCGAGGGGTGGTGCGAGGGATGGTGCAACACGCGCGGAAGGCCGGCCGTGCAGCGGCGTGCATCAGTGTGCATAGAGCGTCGAATTCAGATACTTGAGCTGGCCGTCCTGTTCGGCATGCACCAGCTCTCCATACACCTGGGCGCGGGTCATTTCATGGGTCGGCTGGCCGTACGGCTGCGCATAGGTCTGGGTGCCCGACTGCGCCGTCCAGGTGCTTGCGGCGCCGCCCGGCACGCCGTCCTTGCTGGCGGCGGGCACCCTCTGCGTGGTCGTGGCGGCCTGCCCTGAGACTGTGTTGGCAAAGACGGGGACGGCAAGCGCGGCAAGCAGCGCGGTGGCGACGATCTTCGCGGAATTCATGTTCGTTATCCTCATGATTGATGACTGGGTTCATCCCCGGCGCAATCTTTCTTGCGCTGCGCGTCGGGTTGACAAGAAGCATAGAGGGGGGGCGATAGCGGTTCGGCATACGCAACGTGAAAAGAAATTCATGCGTGGCGGCCAAGCTGTCGGGAACGACATGAATCGCGGGTATCGCGAAGATGAAAAAGGCTTCATTTTTCAGGGCATTTTCATAACCGCCCTGTCACGCGCACTGCCTAAATTGTGCGCCATCGCACCGCGTACGGATCGGCCATTCCACACGCGGCTAGCGGTGCGAGAAGACCGACCCACTCTAGCGAAATCATCATGAAGAAATATCTGGCAATCCCGGCGGCGCTCGCGTGCCTGCTTTCGACCGCCGCTCATGCGCAGAGCAGCGTGACTCTCTACGGCACGATCGATGCAGGCCTGGATTACATCAGCAACCAGAAATCGGGCAATGTCAGCGGCCCGTCCTACAGCGTGCAAAGCGGCAACGTGAGCACCTCGCGTTGGGGCCTGCGCGGCAATGAAGACCTCGGCGGCGGCCTGTCGGCGGTGTTCACCCTCGAAAACGGCTTCAGCGTCAACAACGGCAAGCTCGGCAACGGCGGTGACGAGTTCGGCCGTCAGGCCTTCGTCGGCCTGTCGAGCAACCAGTGGGGCACCATCACGCTGGGTCGTCAGTACGACTTCCTGGTGGACTACGTCGCGCCGCTGTCGGCGACCGGCTCCGGCTTCGGCGGCAACATCGCCGACCACCCGTTCGACAACGACAACCTCGCGAACGACACGCGCATGAACAACTCCATCAAGTTCCGCAGTGCGAACTACAGTGGATTCTCGTTCGGCGGCGCCTACGCCTTCAGCAACATGGGCGGCGGGATGTCGAACAACAACGCGTACAGCGTCGGCGCCGCGTATGCGAACGGCCCGGTCAGCCTGGGCGTGGGCTACCTGCAATCGAACAACCCGGGCGGCGTGAACACGCCGGCCAACACGGGCGGCGCGCTGAGCAGCGCGGATGGCGATTCGATGCTGGTGGGCGGCCGCTGGCGCACCTTCGGCGCGGGCGCACGCTACGCGTTCGACAAGGCCAGCGTCGGCTTCGTCTACACGCGCACGATCCTGAACAACCCGAACGAAATTTCGGAAGGCGGCTCGTACGGCAGCGTCAACGGCCAGTTGCTCACGTTCAGCAACTACGAACTGAATGCGCGCTACTTCCTGACGCCGGCCCTGACGCTGGGTGGTTCGTACACCTACACGCAAGGCCGCTTCGACAACGCCGGCCGCACGCTGGCGCCGAAGTGGAACCAGTTCATGCTGCAGGCCGATTACGCGCTGTCGCGCCGCACCGACCTGTACCTCGAAGGCGTGTATCGCAAGGTCAGCGGCGTGGATGGCGTGTCGGTGCTGGGCCAGGCCGGCATCTTCAACTTCGCGGCGTCGAGCAACAACCGCCAGGCTGTCGTGGCAGCCGGCATTCGTCACAAGTTCTGACCGGTCCTCGCCGGTTGAAGCAGGCCGGGCGGCGCGTGCCGCCTGGTCTTGCGCGAGGATCGATCGATTCGCGCGCTTAGGTGGCGGCGTGTCCGGTCGAGCGACCGGGTGCGCCGGTAGTGCGGTTTCCGTCTCTCTTGTTTTGCCGGCGGTAGTGGTGCGGCGAGTGGATGGCGGTGATCTTTCGACCCCGTGACGCGGTTGCGTCATGGGGTTTTTTTATGAGAGCGGGCGCGTGTCCCTCAGCGCTTCATATACCGCTGCGCCAACGCCTCATACAACGGCGGCGCAAAAAACTTCGACGTCTGGCTCGCAATCAACGCCGTCGCCATCAGCGAAATCACCAGCGCGTGCCCGTTGATCATCTCGATGACGATTACGAACGCCGTGATCGGGCTTTGCGTGACGGCGGCGAGATATCCCACCATGCCGAGCGCGATCAGCATCGGCAACTGCATCTGGCCGAACACGAGGTGCAGCGTGTTGCCCACGCCCGCACCGATCGCCAGCGACGGCGCGAACAGCCCGCCCGGCGTGCCGGGCAGGTAGGAGCCGATCATCGACGCCATCTTGATCAGCGGATACACGGCCGACACCTGTGCGTGCCCCTCCAGCATCCCGCGCGCCTCGGCGTAGCCGCTGCCGAACGTGTGGCCGCTGCTGGCCACGCCGATCACCGCGATGACGAAGCCGCATACGGCGGCGAACTGCACGGGCCGGTTCTGCCGCAGCGCGAGCAGCCGCTCCGGCATCCAGCGCGGCGTGTTGAGCAGCAGCCAGCAGAACAGCCCGCCGAGCGTGCCGGTCAGCAGGCCGACCAGCACCACGGCCACCGCGAGCAGGTTCGGCAGATGGCCGTCGATGGCGATGGTGCCGAAATAGACGTAGTTGCCCTGCAAGGCCAGCGAGACGACGCCCGCGAAGATGATCGCGGTGATCAGCACGCCGCTGGTGCGCTGCTCGAAGCTGCGCGACAACTCCTCGATGGCGAACACCACGCCGGCCAGCGGCGCGTTGAACGCGGCCGACAGCCCGGCCGCGGCGCCGGCCAGCGCGAGCTTGTGCTCGATCGCCACGCCGGAAATGCTGCGCAGCCGCGCGGGGTAGAAGCGCCGCATCGAATACATCAGCGACGCGCCCACATGGATCGTCGGCCCCTCGCGGCCGATCGTGAAGCCGCCGAGGATGGCCAGGAACGAGATGCCGATCTTGCCGACCAGGATTCGCAGCGTCAGCAGCCGGGGGCCGAGCCCGCGCACGTCGTGCAGGCTGGCGATCACCTGCGGGATGCCGCTGCCTTCCGCGCCGGGGAACCAGCGGCGCGTCAGCCACACGCCGAGCGCCGACACGGCCGGCGTGACCAATAGCGGCAGCCAGAAGTGCGCGGCGTGCATGCGCTGGAACAGGTCGTAGCCGAAATCGATCAGCCGCGCATACAGCACGGCCACCAGCCCGGTGGCCACCGCCCCCATCCAGAACAGGCCGAAGTGCAGCCATCGGCGTCGTCCGCGCACGATCGTGCGGCGGTCGAAAAGGGTAGGTAAGCGCATGGGAGGGGCCGGCCGGGAAAAGAGGCATATTGTGACATAAATGTCTGGCCGGGCCGGCTGGGTATGGCTTGGGGGTCAGTCTTCTCGGTTCGAGAAGACCCAGCCGAATGCGCCGTAGAGTGCTTTGTGCTGCGCGGCGAGGTCGAGCAGGCAGCGCTCGCCCTTGCGCGTGAGGTGGACCTGCACGAGCCGCCGGTCGGCGTCGCTGGCGCGTCGCTCGACCAGCCCGGCGGTTTCGCAGCGGGATACGAGTGCGGCGGTGCCGTTTGGCGCGGCCTGCAACCGTTCGGCCAGTTCGCCGACGCTGGCCCAGGTGCGGCCGGGGAAGCCGCGAACATGCAGCAGCAACTGGTATTGCAGGGTGGTGATGCCGGCCGCGTTGGCGATTTCCTCGGAAGCCCGCAGGAATTTGCGTAGTTCGTGGCGGAACGACGACATGGCTTCCAGGTCCTGCTTGTCGGGCGGGGTCATGCGGGGGCGCCGGGTTTGCGGCTGGTGGCGGTGCGGTTCATGGAGGGTTCGTTGCGGCGTCGGTCGGGGTGCGTAGTGTATCGAGGCTTGGCGGGGCGGAGCATGGGGATGCCCGCCCGAGTATTGGCGAAGGTGCGCGTGGAAATCAACGACCTGCATGTCGTCGCTTGCATCGCGACCTCGGCCAACGTGATTGCATCAATCCACTGACGATGCCCATTCCTTGCGTTCAGGGCGTATCGTGCCGATCGATAAAGCGCGTCGTATCGGAGAAGCTGGGCGAGAGAAAGCGCAATGCACGCGAGAACGCGCCGATGATGATGCGATGCCCTGCTCGGTCGTACATGATTTCTTCCACCTGACCGCCTTTCTCGCGTATGCGGGCGGTGAGCCGGTCGGTATTGCCAGGGTCGACGATTTTGTCGTTTCGGCCTGCGATCAAGAGCATCGGCGGTGCGGTTCCGCTGACGTGGTTGATGGGTTGCGTCACGGCAAGGCCGCCCGGATTCTCGAAGATTTTTTCCAGTATCGGATCTTGCAAGGGAAGGAAATCGTACGGGCCGGCCAACCCGACGGCGCCGCGAATATCGCGCACCGGGTCGAGGCCGACTGCACCCAGCCAGCGTGGATCGAGCGCGAGCATGGCGACACTATACGATCCGGCCGAATGCCCGACCAGGAACAGGCGCGAGGGATCGCCGCCATACTGCGCCGCGTGGGCGCGCGCATAGGCGACCGCGTGGGCGGAATCTTCCAGGAAGTCGGGATAGCGCGCTTGCGGGTAGACGCGGTAATCCGGCACGAACGTCACGTAGCCGTGACGAGTCAGGGCGGCCGCGACGAAGCCATAGTTTTTCTTGCTGCCTTCCTGCCAACTACCGCCATACAGAAACACCACGACCGGCCGCCCCTTTCCGGCGTGCCGTTCGGCATCCCTCGGCGTATAGACATCCATGCCCTGACGCGCATCGCTGCCGTATTTGACGTCATGCGCAATCGTCAGATCGTGACCTGCCGAAAGCGCATTCAAGCTGCTGACGCAGGCGTTCAAGCCCGGGAGCAAGGCCATCACAATCAATAGACGTAACGCGCGTAAGGGCGAGCTCGAGGGCGCACGATCGCGCTTTGTCTGATGCAGGTGATTACCGTGCTGCCGGCGGAGAAAACTGCAAGGCATCATGAATTTCCTTTTTCAATATCGGCCACACGGGCGAGGTCAATGACACTTCGTCCAGATGCCCACCGTCCGGCACCACGATCAACCTGGCCTGGCCGTGAGCCTTCCGTACACGCGACACATAGTCTTGCGCGAGCGCAGGCGGCGCGATCGTATCGTCCGCACCATTGATGGCAATGACACGCGCCGTGCCGGATGGCAGCGCAGCGGGAGACGTGTCGGAAAAAACATCGTTTCGCCTGTCGTCGGGCGAGCCGGTCAGTGCCGCCACATCGACCCTGCATGCCTGGCGAATCGCATTCGCATCGCGCTCGAGATCGCCGAATCCGCCGAGGCTGATGACGGTCGGAATGGGGAGCGAGACGGGAACATGCAGGCCGCTGTGCTGAGGCAAATGCGAGCGGTTCGCCGCCCACAGTGCGAGTTGCGCGCCCGCCGAATGCCCGATGGCAAGCACGCGGCTCGCATCGAGATCGAGGGCGGACGCCCGGCTGCGCAATAAATCGATGGCAGCGCCCATGTCCTGGTACATGCCGGGATATCCGCCGCCGGGTTCGTCGACGCGGCGATATTCGACATTCCACGCAGCAATGCCGTGTTCGGCCAGGCGTGCAGCGATCGCCCCCATTTGCGGCAGTCCGCCGTATCGGCTTTGCCAGCATCCCCCATGAACCAGGATGGCGACGGGAAACGGCCCTGCGCCTCGCGGGCGATAAAAGGCGACGATCTGGGACGGCGCGGGGCCGTAGTGAAAAACGGTCGTGGCGGGCGGCGCGGTTATCGCGAGGTAGGCATCCAACGACATCGGCGCTGCCAGACAGCGATTGGCAAATAGTGCCGCCAAGGCCAGCGTTTGAAGCAGGCGTTTGAATCCGTGCGCCGTTTTCAAGCGACGTCCCCCGGCCGAGGATCGTACGTGGACCAGACAATCCCTGCGATCAACAACGCCTGGAAGGGCAGGCGCGCCAAGAGCAGACCGGGTGGAACCGATGGAAAAAGCGCCGCGTGCTGCCACATATAGACATTGGCGGGCGTCACGGCCACGGTCAGCAGGGCAAGGCCCCAACCTGCGTAGCGTCGTGTAAGCCGCGAGACGAGACCGATCACGCCGAGCAGTTCGAAGAAACCACTGATGTAGACCATCGCGTACGGCGACGGTATGGACGGTGGGACGATGCTTGCGAACGCATCGGTAAACATGAAGTGGCAGACGCCGCCAATCGAAAACCAGAGCGCGACGAACCCGAGGACCAGACGTCGGGGCAAGGGGCTGCGGAAACGGTAGTCGGGCATCCTGAGGCACGCTTATCAGATGACGGTGGCGAACATCGTGCAAGTCACGGTCCCGGCATGATTGCACGTTTCGCCCCCCGCTTCGCCCTCCGCTTTGCGCCGTCGTGTTGATGTCGTTTCGGGCGATAAGGCGGTCGGGCCGACTCCCGTTCACAGAGCGGCACGTGTCACTCCAGTGCTGCCGCCATGAGCAATCCTTGAGCCTATGCCGAGGTTTTGACCTGTCAGCCAAGTCCCCTTCGTATCGTATTCAGTCCTTGGCCACCGCGTTGCCGAACGTCAGCAATGGCCGATGACGCAACGCCGGCTCAAGGCGATCGAGTGACCATTCGCAGTCGCCTATCAGTTCTTTAGGTATCGCTTCCTGTCGGGCAAAACAAGACAGAAAGTTAACATTAAATCGAAAGCAGTCGATCGCTCAACTGAAAGGCCGATCATCTTCGCAAACGGCTGCCGTCAGGGTTGATCGCTTCTTGGTCTTTCCTGGTCGGATAATAGGGTTTCTTGGACTCGAGTCCGTAAAACAAGATGCCGTGAATCCCGTTCGCATCTGCCTTGCTGATCGGACGCGACCAGATCTCGCGAAAAGCTGCGTCGAGCAGATCAGGGCTTTCGCGGCAATAGACCTCGTCAATAAACGCGATGTTCGTTCCCTGAGGAAAGATCAGCAAAAATTGATCGTCGGCTGCTGCGAATATGTCGTACACGCAATTTTCTGCGCTATCGATGACCTGAATATTCTTCACTGCGCTCAACTCCAGAAGGTCCAATTCTCTTTGAGATTGTCAACGACATCGAGGTGCACTATCGACAGTGCTCTCCTGGACGAATGCGGCCTGTGTAAGCAACGGCCTGCCTCTATCGGGCCGGCATGGAATATCGGTCCCAGCCTCGGTCCTCGATTCCAGTAACTTGTGCCAGGGAGGCACGAAGCCTATCAAGGCCTTGGCGGTCATATTTAGTCGGTCCAAATTTTCCGAAATATACTTCTTGGAGTGTGATTGTTTCCCAGGCATTGCCCTTGCAGATTTCGAGAATCAGGCCCGATGAAGATCGCCTGCATTGCAGCCAATAATCCTGTTCTATCCTCTGGAATTTGGAGGATGCAATAAATCCAAAAAAGTATACGTTGCGGCAAATTATTTTTTCATTGATGCGGGCGCTCCAATAAACCTTTGTGAAGGCAATGAGGAGGAATGAGATTGTTGAAATAATTAAAATTAAAGCGCCGGCATGGGTTGAGAAAAATCCTGCGACGCCACTGAGGAAAATTAAAAGAAGACAAATGCCCCATCCATTTGCCACCATAAACCCCCATCCCGGCGTCTGCTGGAATTCAATGTCCTCGGCGCAATCCTCTAGTTGTTCAATGTCATTCATTTTTAGTCATATAAGTTGAATTTTTAGAGAATATTTCCTTATAAAAACAGCCGGCGCGACGCCCTCGTTGCATCCGCCGGTAAACGGCTTCCCATGGCGGAAAATTAGTCGGTATCAACCGCCACGGCGCGCCTGCGCGGGCTCGCCAGCGCAACGCGTTGTGCGGCTCTCGCAGTTCGTATTGCCGCTGCAGCGCATCCGCGTTTATCAAGGTCGGTTCGGGCGCCACGAATTCCCATTTTTCATCCGTTATGTCGCTTGGGTAGGGGCTGCGCTTTTTCGTCCCGCTTCGCGCCAGGTGAGCCAGGAAGTGCATGACACGCTCTCGGCCAAACATCGGAACGACTCTCGATTTTAATAACTGCCAGCTCGTTATCGAGGTGCGCTCGCTCACTGGAGGCGCTCGTAGGCAAATCATCTTAATCGGGCAAGATATCAGGCGACCAACTCGTTGTCGAAGGTTGGAAGTGGATGCTTATGCATTACTTCCTCGAAACCAAGGGGTTGCGACCACGAATTTTTCCGCATCTGATGGCGAGGCGAATGGGCCGACCAACCTTCCCCCAATGTCGGTTCCTGGGTGTTGTGCCCTCGACCATCTCCTGTTCGTCCAGATACGTTTCACCGTTGCGAAACTCCAGTACATCGACAATTCGCTTGCCGTCCTCGCTATAAAGCTTGAACACACTTCGATAACCTTGCGCCTGTATCGGGAATTCGTTCATTCGTGGCTCCCCCCACACATTCATAACAACGCCAGCAACCCACGGCTCAAGAACCATGAAGCTGCGTATTCTGCCCCGTCCGTTGGATATCGAGCGGAGTGAGGCTGGAGCAAACATGGCCGTCAAGTCAACGGACGGAATTGTTATCGATCCGGAGGCGGATGTCGAACGACCACTACTGGCGGCGGATTCAACTGCTAACCACCATAAAGGCAGAGAACAAAGCCACTCACATCAACCCGACCAAAAAAAAGCGTCCACCGAAACCGGCGGACGCCCAAAAGCGCGGCACGCACCACACATGCCGCAGGAGGGGGAAATTCAGATTCGTGTAGCGTCTCGCGCGCCGGTCGAGTTCGAGTTGGAAGGCGCCGCAGACGAAGCCGCCACCGGCACGGCGGCAGCCACGCCCGACGCCGCCGCAGGCGCGGCACCGGCAGCAGCGCCGCCATGCGCATCCGCCATCGCGGAGCCGCCGCCGCCCTCGCCAGACCACCCGCCGCCAATCGCCGCAATCAAGCCCACCGCCGCCAACTGCCGGCGCGTATCCAACTCCAGCATCGCGATCTTCGTATTCAGCTCGGTGGTCTGCGCCGTCACCACATCGAGATAGCTCACCACCCCATCGCGATACCGCGACATCGAAAGCGCCAACGTCCGCTCCGCTGCATCGAGCGCTTCCTGCTGCCGATCCGCCTCGTCGCCAAGGTGATGCGTGAGCGCCAGGTTGTCCTCCACCTGCTGACAAGCCTGCAACACCACCGCGCGATACTTCGCGCCGTTCTCGGCCAGCTTCGCGTGCGCCTGATCGGTGATCGCCTGGCGGCGGCCGCCGTCGAACAGCGTCAGCATCAGGCTCGGCCCGATCGACCAGATCTCGTTCGGCGCACTGAGCCAGTGGCCCAGCCCCGAGCTTTGATAGCCGCCCACCAGGCCGAGCGTGATGTCGGGGAAGAACGCGGCGCGCGCCACGCCGATCTGCGCGTTGGCGGCGGCCATGCGGCGCTCGGCGGCGGCCACGTCGGGCCGGCGTTGCAGCAGCGTGGCCGGCAACCCGGCCGGGATCGACGGCAGGTGCGCGGTGCTCAGGTCGGCGGCCAGCGAGAACGACGAGGCCGGCACGCCGGTGAGCGTCGCAATCGCATGCTCGTAAAGCGCGCGGCGCGCCCGCACGTCTTCGGCCGAGGCGCGCGCGGAATCGAGCTGCGTCTGCGCGCGCGACACGTCGAGATCGGACGCGATACCGCCCGCGTGGCGGCTCATGGTGAGCTTCAGCGCGTGCCGGTAGGTGTCGATGGTGTCGGCCAGCAGCTTCTGCTGCTGATCGAGCCCGCGCAGGCTGAAGTAGGCGCTGGCGAGGCTGGCCTGCAGGCTCAGGCGCACCGAGGCCAGATCGTCGGCGCTGGCCTGCGCGGTGGCGCGGCCGGCGGCCACCTCGTTGCGCACCTTGCCCCACAGGTCGAGGTCGTAGTCGAAGCCGGCTTCCAGCGTGTTGTCGCCATAGATGTCGGGCTGCGTCGCGCCGCGCAGCGGGCGCGTGTTCGACGCGCGGTTGCTGGAGATGCCCGCGCCCAGGCCGAGGGTCGGGAACAGCCCCGAGCGGGCCTGATCGAACAGCGCGCCGGCCTCGTCGTGACGCGCCATCGCGGCGGCCACGTCGGGGTTGGCGGCGGCCACCTGCACTTCGAGCCGGTCGAGCACCGGATCGCGGAACGCCTTCCACCAGCCGTCGCGTTCGATGCGGTCGGCGGGCCGGGCCGTCTGCCAGCCGCCCGCTTCCTTGAACTGGGTCGGCAGCGCGGTGGCGGGCGCGTGATAGGTCGGCGCGAACGAGCAGGCGGAGAGGAACGCGATGCCGGCCAGCACCGCGCAAAGCCGGCGTTTAACCATGCGCCTGCTCCGTCGAAGTCGAAGCTCCGCCCGGCGTGCTCAGCCTCACCGGATCGCCCGACGACAGCGAATCGGGCGGGTTGTCGATCACGCGGTCGTCGGCGTCGAGGCCGGTGGCAATCTGCACGTGCGTGCCGAGATCGGTGCCGATCGTCACATTCTTCAGGAGTGCGTGATTGTCCTTGCCGATCACCGCGACCTGCAGGCCGTTCTGGCGGAAGATCAGCGAGCTGGCCGGAATCGTCAGCGTATGGCCATCCTTCGGCAGGGCGAAATGCACCTCGGTGTATTCGCCGGGGATCAGCTTGCCGTCGCTGTTGTCCACCATCAACTGCACGAGCAGGGTGCCGGTGGAATCGGCGATCGAATCGTCGGTGTCCACCAGCGTGGCCTGGAACGTCTGGCCCGGATGCTCGGGCACGGTCAGCGTGGCGTGCATGCCGGCATGGATCGCGGCGGCCTCGCTCTGCGGCACGCTCACGTACACGCGCAACTGATGCACGTCCGACACCGCGAACAGCTCGGGGCCGGTGCCGCTGCCGGCCGAGATCAACTGGCCGATGTCGGTCTTGCGCGCGGTGACCACGCCGTCGAACGGCGCGGTGATGCGCTTGAAGCCTTCGAGCGCTTCAAGCCTGCCGACGTTGGCCTGCGCGGCGGCGACGATCGCCTGCTTGGCGGCGAGGTCGCTGGTCTTCTCGTCGGTTTCCTGTTGCGACACCGAATCCTGCTGCAGCATCTTGGTCCAGCGCGCGGCGGTGGACGCGGCCAGCTTCTCGTTGGCCTGCGCGCTTTGCAGATCGGCGCGCGCCTGCTGGAGCTGCTGGTCGAGTTCGGGCGTGTCGATCAGGCCGAGCAACTGGCCGGATTTCACGTGCGCCCCGATGTCGGCGTACCAGGCGTGCAGATAGCCCGACACCTGGGCGTGGATCGGCGCGTTCTCGAACGCCGACAGATGGCCCGGCAGCACCAGCGCCGAGCCGTCGCCGCCGGTGGACGGCGTGTAGGCCACCACCGTCGGCACCGCCTGCGTGGCGGACCAGGTCGTCATCTGTTGCTTGGCATGCAGGCGGCCGACGATGCCGCTGGCCACCACGCCGATCGCGACCAGGGCGGCGATCGCGGCGACGAGCTTGAGGTTGGGCAGCCGTTTCGGCGACTTGATATCGATCTCAGTGGACATGCTTGGCTCCGGACGCGGAATGGGAGGAATCGCGGGACGCGTCGTGCTTGAGCGCATCGCGGCGGTGCACGAGGCTGAACACGACAGGAACGAAGAACAGCGTGGCCAGCGTGGCGCAGGCCAGGCCGCCGATCACGGCGCGGCCGAGCGGGGCGTTCTGCTCGCCGCCGTCGCCGAGGCCGAGGGCCATCGGCGCCATGCCGATGATCATCGCCAGCGCCGTCATCAGCACCGGGCGGAACCGCGTGAAGCCGGCTTCCATCGCCGCCACCAGCGCGTTGCCGGTTTCGGCGAGCCGCTCGCGCGCGAAGCTGACCACCAGGATCGCGTTGGCGGTGGCCACCCCCATGCAGAGGATCGCGCCGGTCAGCGCGGGCACCGACAGCGGCGTGTGCGTGATGAACAGCATCCAGACGATGCCGGCCAGCGCGGCGGGCAGCGCCGAGACGATCACGAACGCATCGGCCCACGAGTGGAAGTTCACGACGATCAGCAGGTAGATCAGCGCGATCGCGCCCACCAGGCCCAGCAGCAGGCCGGCGAACGCATCGTTCATGGTCTGCACCTGGCCGCGCAGCGTGACGGTCGAGCCCTTCGGCAGATCCTTCGCGGTGGCCTTGATGATCTGGTGGATGTCGGTCGCCACCGCGCCGAGGTCGCGGCCCTGGGTGTTCGCGTAGATGTCGAACAGCGGCTCGATGTTGTAGTGCGACACCACCGCGTCGCCCATCCCGCGCGTGACCGTGGCGAGGCCGCCGAGCAATTGCGACTGGCCGCTCGCGCCCGTCACCGGCAGGTTCTGCAGCGCCGACAGCGAGGTCATGCGGTACTGCGGCGTTTGCGCGACGATCGGGTAGGACACGCCGTTCTTCGGGTTGAGCCAGTAGGTCGGGTCCACCTGGCTGGTGCCCGACAGCGACGCCACCACCGAGTTCGTCACGTCCTGTTCGGTAATGCCGAGCTGATCGGCGCGCGTGCGGTCCACCGCCAGCGTGAACTGCGGATAGGTGGTGGCCTGCTGGATGCGCGGGTCGGCGACGCCCGGGATCAGGCGCAGCTTGCGGAACAGTTCCTGCGCGTACTTCAGGTTCGCGGCCTGGTTCGGGCCGGCCACCTGCAGGTCCACCGGCGCGGGCGCGCCGAAGTTCAGGATCTGGCTGACGATGTCGGCCGGCAGGAACGAGAACGTGGTGCCCGGGTAATCGCGCGGCAGCCGTTCGCGCAGCGTCTTCACGTAGTCGGCGGTGGGCGCGTGATCCTTCGACAGCGAGATCAGGATGTCGCCGTCCTGCGGCCCGATCGTGCCGCTGTTGTTGTACGTCAGGTTGATACCGCTCTTCGGCAGGCCGATGTTGTCGATCACCTCGCGCAGTTGCGACGGCGGAATCGTGGCGCGGATGGTGTTCTCGATGCGATCGAATTCGGCGGCGGTTTCCTCCACGCGGGTGCCGACCGGCGCGCGCACGTGCAGCGAAATCTCGCCCGAATCGATGGTCGGGAAGAAGTTCCGGCCGAGCCACGGCGCGAGCAGGAACGACACCGCCACGATCGCGAGGAAGCCGATCACGAACGGCTTGCGGCGCGTGAGCGCGAGGCCGAGCAGCACGCGGTAGCTGCCGCGAATGCGCTCGAAGCGGTGTTCGAACGCGCGCTGGAAGCGCACCAGCGGGTTGCGCGACGGCGGCGCGTGATGCTGGCCGCCGTGCGGGTCCATCATCGCGGCCAGTTCGCCCGAGGCGTGGCCGCCCGAGGCGTGCGGCTTGAGCAGGTATTGCGCGAGCATCGGCACGAACGTGCGCGACAGCACGAACGACGAGATCATCGCGAAGATCACCGCCTTCGCCATCGGCACGAACAGGAAGCGCGAGATGCCGTCGAGCATCAGCATCGGCACGAACACGATGCAGATGCACATCAGCGACACCAGCGCCGGCATCACGATCTGGCGTGCGCCGTCGATGATCGCGGTGCGCGTGTCCTTGCCCTGCTCCAGGTGCCAGTTGACGTTTTCGATGGTCACCGTGGCATCGTCCACCAGAATCCCCACCGCGAGCGCGAGCCCGCCGAGCGTCATCACGTTCAGCGTTTCGCCGGTGGCGGCCAGCAGCGCGATGGCCGACAGCACCGCCAGCGGGATCGAGGCCGCGATGATCAGCGTCGAGCGCCAACTGCCGAGGAACAGCAGGATCATCAGCGAGGTGAGCGCGGCGGCGATCACGCCCTCGCGCGCCACGCCGCTCACGGCGCCCTTCACGAAGGTGGATTGATCGCCCAGCGTGACCAGCTTCAGGCCCGGCGGCAGCGTTTGCTCGATCAGCGGCAGCTTCGATTTCACCCCGGCGATGATGTCGAGCGTGGAGGCCGAGCCGTTCTTCAGGATGCTCATCAGCACCGCGCGGTGGCCGTCCACGCGCACGATGTTGGTTTGCGGCGGGAAGCCGTCGCGCACGTGCGCCACGTCGCGGATGTAGATCGTCGTGCCATCCACCGACTTGATCGGCAGATCGTTGATCGCATCCAGCGCCAGCGGGCTGTTGTTGAGCTTGATGTTGTATTCGAAGCGGCCGATCTTTTCCGTGCCGGCCGGAATGATCTGGTTCTGCTGCGCGAGCGCGTGCGCCACGTCCTGCGCCGACAGGCCCTTCGATTGCAGCGCCTGCGGGTTCAGGTCGATCTGCACCTCACGGGTCTTGCCGCCGTAAGGCGTCGGGATCGCCACGCCGGGCACGGACAATAACTGCGGGCGGATGAAGTTCTCGGCGGCATCCTCGAGCTTCTGTTCGTCGAGCGTGTTGCTGGTCAGCGCGATTTGCAGCACCGGCACCGTCGAGGCGTTGTAGTTCAGGATCTGCGGCGGCGTGATGCCGGGCGGCATCTGCTTGAGCACCGTCTGCGACACCGAGGTGACCTGCGCCGTTGCCGTGCGGATGTCCACGGTGGGCTGGAAGAAGATCTTGACGATGCCGAAGCTGCGGAACGATTGCGATTCGATGTGCTGCACATCGTTGACGGTGGTGCCGAGCGTTCGTTCGTAGTACGTCACGATCCGTCCGGACATGTCGTCCGGCTGCAGGCCTGAGTAATTCCAGATGACACTGATCACCGGAATGCGGATGTCCGGGAAGATGTCGGTGGGCGTGCGTAATGCCGCAAGCGGGCCAGCCAGCAAGATCAGCAGCGCCAGCACGATGAACGTGTAGGGCCGGACAAGGGCGAGCCGGACGATTTTCAGCATGTGATGCTGCTCCGTAGAAAGCGTCGTTCGGTGGGTTGGCGCGGGCGCCGCCGCATGCGGGAAAACACGGACAGGCGCCGACGACTGCATTCTGGGGAGGCCGCCCTAACAGCCGGTCGCTAAAAACATGAAAGAAGTTTCATGGCGGCGGCGCGGGGTGCGGCAGCGGGCGGCGCGCTGGCACGCGAACATGAAGCGGGGATGAAATCGAGCGTGAAAAACGCTGCGATAACGTCGCATGGCGGCGTTCGACAAGATGGTTGTGTGCGCAACCGGACAGCGGAATGCCGTGCGAGCGGCGCAAAAAATGCCGATCAGCCGAGCATGTAGCCCGCGCCGCGAATCGTGCGGATCAGCGGCGCTTCGCCGGGCTTGTTGATCTTGCGGCGCAGCCGGCCCACGTGCACGTCGATCAGGTTGGTGCCCGGATCGAAGCGGCAACCCCACACGCCCTCGAAGATCATCGTGCGCGTCAGCACGCGGCCGGCGTGACGCATCATGAATTCGAGCACGCGGAATTCGGTGGGCAGCAGGTCCAGCTCGTGCGCGCCGAGCGCCGCGCTGCGGCGCACCAGGTCGAGCTCGATGCCGTTGGCGCGCAACACCGTTTCGGCGTGTGCGTTGCGCGGCCGGCGGCGCATCAGCACTTCGAGCCGCGCCACCATCTCGTCGAGCGAGAACGGCTTGACGAGGTAGTCGTCGCCGCCCGCGCGCAGGCCGGCGATGCGCTGATCGACTTCCGACATCGCGCTCATGACCAGCACCGGCGTGTCGAGGCCCACGCCGCGCATCGTCGAGAGGATCGTCAGCCCGTCGAGATCGGGCAGCATGCGGTCGAGCGTGACGGCGTCGTACTCGCCCGCCATCACCTTGGCGATGCCTTCGCGGCCGGTGCGCGCCACGTCGACGGTATGGCCCTGCGCGTTCAGTTGGCGCGCGATGCTGTCGGCGATCAGGACATCGTCCTCGATCGTCAGGATTTTCGACATGTGAGACGCGTCAGGCGACGGCGCGCAAGGGGGCGGTGCGGTCCGCGCCGCGATAGCGGCCCACCGAGAAATCGATGAAGCTGCGCACCTTCATGGACAGATAATTCCGGCCCGGATAAAGAATCGAGATGTTGCGCGGGCCGCCGTTGGCCGCGTAGTGGTCGAGCAGCGTGACCAGCTCGCCGCGTTCGATATCGGGTGTGACGAGCGGCTCGGGCAGCAGCGCGATGCCCATGTGGCTCAGCGCCGCCACGCGCACCATCGCGCTGCCGCTGGAGGCCAGCGCCTGGCCGGTGTAGACGCGGCACACGCCGTCGTGATCGGCGAACTCCCAGGTGCGCGCGGCGCCGTCGGACACCGTCAGCAGGCTGTGGTTGTTCAGCGCGGCCGGGTCGGCCGGCGTGCCGTGGCGCGCCAGGTATTCGGGCGAGGCCACCAGCACCTCGCGCACCGTGGTCAGCGAGCGCGACACCAGCGTGGCGCTGACCAGCCGGCGGTCGTCGGAGAAGCAGACGTCGTAGCCGCCCTCGACCATGTCGATGTGGGTGTCGAAGGTGGTCACGTCGAAGCCGACGCGCGGGTGTTGCAGCCGGTAGCCGGCCAGCAGCTCGCCCAGGCCGCCGGCCGCGAAGCTCATCGACGCGGCCACGCGCAGCGTGCCGCGCGGGTCGCGGGTGGCGCGCACGAGGTTCGATTCGACCTCGTCGAGCTTTTCGATGATTACGCGGCAGCCGTCGAGATATTCGCGGCCGGCCTCGGTCAGCGACAGGCTGCGCGTGGTGCGGTTCAGCAGGCGCATGTTCAGGTGCGCCTCCAGCATGCCGACGCTGCGCGTGACGGCCGCGGCCGACATGCCGAGCTGACGCGCGGCGAGGTTGAAGCTTTCGAGATCCACTACACGCGTAAAGACGCGCATCGCCTGGAGCTGGTTCATGGTTGTACGGGCAACATTTGCGGTGCGTTCATGATCGGTGGGGCGCGTTAACAACACCGCGCCCGGAACATGAAGCTTTTTTCAGAATCGCGGCGGGGTGAGGGCCGCGGGCCGGCTCAGTTGGGCAGGCTGGTGGCCTCTCGCGCATCTTCCAGATGGCGGCCGAGCGATTCGTGCAGGCGCTCCAGGCTCAACGGCGGCAGCGCGAAACCGCTCCAGCCCAGGCCCGTGTGGCGCAGGAACAGCACCGCGCCGCCATACAGCGCGTGCTGCTCGGTGTACCAGCACGGGTCCATCTCGACCACGTACTGCTCGGAGCGCAGCGGCGCTTCCGGCACCGGCGGCTGCATCGAGGCGCGCAGCAGGCTCAGGTACTGGATCACGGCGTCCACGTCGGCCGGATCGAGGATCACCGAGGCTTTGTCGATCGACACCAGCACGGCGCTCTTGCCGTACTCGTTGATCAGTTCGATGCTCATCGGACGCGTCATTTCCGGCTCCCTGTCCAGGTCACGATGCAGCGATTATCGGACCGCGTCCTGGCTCCATTTCTGAAACAACCGTATCGCCGGATGAAACTTTGTTTAAGGAGAACGGGCGGCCCGGCGCGCGGCGCCGATCGGCGCATGAGCGGCCGGCGGTGCGGAAATTGGCGAAAATCCGGTGAAAAATGCGCGGGCGGGGCCGATTTCGTGCGATTTCGGCCGATTTGCCCCGGTTTCGAACGGTTTCCCCGGGCCGCGACAAAACTTGCCTCATAATCAGGCACCGCCGATACTTACGGGTTACGCGCATTCCCTTTCGATCACGATTTAACGGTTTTCCGTCATGACCACGATTCTTGAAAATCTCCCGACTGGCCAGAAGGTCGGTATTGCGTTCTCCGGCGGCCTCGACACCAGCGCGGCGCTGCACTGGATGCGCATCAAGGGCGCCGTGCCGTACGCATACACCGCGAACCTCGGCCAGCCGGACGAAGAGGACTACGATTCGATTCCGCAGCGTGCCCGCGAATACGGCGCCGAAAACGCCCGCCTGATCGATTGCCGCGCGCAACTCGTGGCCGAAGGGATCGCCGCGCTGCAATCGGGCGCCTTCCACATCTCCACGGCCGGCGTCACGTATTTCAATACCACCCCGATCGGCCGCGCCGTGACCGGCACCATGCTGGTGGCCGCCATGAAGGAAGACGGCGTCAACATCTGGGGCGACGGCAGCACGTACAAGGGCAACGACATCGAGCGGTTCTACCGCTACGGCCTGCTCGTCAACCCCGATCTGAAGATCTACAAGCCGTGGCTCGACCAGCAGTTCATCGACGAACTGGGCGGCCGTGCCGAAATGTCGGAATTCATGACGAAGGCCGGCTTTGGCTACAAGATGTCGGCCGAGAAGGCCTACTCGACCGATTCGAACCTGCTCGGCGCGACGCACGAAGCGAAGGATCTCGAAAGCCTCGATTCGGGCATCAAGATCGTCAACCCGATCATGGGCGTGGCGTTCTGGCGCGACGACGTGAAGATCGCCGCCGAGGAAGTGACGGTGCGTTTCGAGGAAGGCCGCCCGGTCGCGCTGAACGGCGTGGAATTCACCGACCAGGTCGAACTGCTGCTCGAAGCGAACCGCATCGGCGGCCGCCACGGCCTCGGCATGAGCGACCAGATCGAGAACCGCATCATCGAGGCGAAGAGCCGCGGCATCTACGAAGCCCCGGGCCTCGCGCTGCTGTACATCGCCTACGAGCGCCTCGTCACCGGCATCCACAACGAAGACACCATCGAGCAGTACCGCGAAAGCGGCCGCCGCCTCGGCCGCCTGCTGTATCAAGGCCGCTGGTTCGATCCGCAGGCCATCATGCTGCGCGAAACGGCGCAACGCTGGGTGGCGCGCGCCATCACGGGCGAAGTGCGCATCGAACTGCGTCGCGGCAACGACTACTCGATCCTCAGCACGCGTTCGCCGAACCTGACCTACGCGCCGGAGCGCCTGTCGATGGAGAAGGTCGCCTCGACGTTCTCGCCGCGCGACCGTATCGGCCAACTGACGATGCGCAACCTCGACATCACCGATACGCGCGACAAGCTGCGCGTGTACGCGCAAGTCGGGCTGCTGACGCCGGGCGAGACGTCGGCGCTGCCGCAGATCAAGCAGGACGTGCAGGACAAGAAGGCCGGCGAGTAAGCGCGGCTGGCGGTATGCAGTACCCCGGCCCGGCGGCGCGCGTGAGAGACGCGCCGCCGGGCCGGTTCGCGTGAGGTTGCGGCACGGGGTGTGCGCCGCTTTTTTACGCGGCGTCGCGGGTGCGCGCGGCGCGTTGCATCAAGCTGTCCGACTCCAATCACAATCCAATCGAGGCCGCGATGTTCACCCTGCATCCCCCGTTGTCCTTCTTCCAGCGACTTGCCGTGTGGTGGTCGTACTTCTGGCGCATCACGCTGGCGACCTTGCCGATCTGGCTCGGCGCGATCGTGCTCCTGTTGGTGTTCTACCTGACGGCCCGGCATGGCATGGTGCCGAAGCTCGGGGAGAACGGCGCGTTCGGCCTGGCCATGCTGGTGATATTCGGGCTGGTGGCGGCGGTCGTGGTGCTGAGTCTGCCGATCGTCGGTTACATGACGCGCCGCGCATTCGCCAAGCATGGGCTCACGGTGCCGGAGCGCTACAGCTTCCGGCAGGCGGTGATGCTCGGGCTGACCACCTGGGGCTGGGGCATCGTCGTATCGCTCGCCGGCAACCTGCTCGCGTATCCGTTCAAGCATGTGGTGGCGGCCTCGCCGGGCGCGATGCTGCTGCTGCAGCTCGTCATGCTGTGCGTGGGGTGGCTCGGTGCGATGTATGTCGTGATGCCGCGTCAGGCGCGGCGGCTGCGGATTCAGACCGGCGACCCGGCGGTGCTGGCAGAGATGCTGTAAGGGGTGGAGGCCGGGGCGCTTCGGGTTTCTCGTGCCGCCGCGTGCCGCCGGTGCCTTGGAGCGAGCCCGTGGCGCTGCAACGGTTCGGAGTCCGGCTTCAACACCGCGATGCGGCCCCGAGGCAGCGCTGCGGCACGTCGTAGCGTGCGAGTCGAATGTCAAATCGTTTTGACGTTGCCCGACGTCGCGTGTAACGTCGGCGTAACTTCACCCTTGTCCGTCGACGGCGCCCACGGTGGCGTCGACGTGTCGATCCATGCTTCCCGATTGCTACTGCATCCAGTTCAGGCGCGCGGCCAACGCGCTGACCGGCATCTACGATCAGGTGCTGCGCCCCACCGGCCTGAAGGCCACGCAATTCGCGCTGCTGCGCGTGCTCGCGCGGCTCGAATCGGCCACCTTCACCGAGATCGCCACCATCACGATGCTCGACAAGACCACCATCTCGCGCAACATGAAGGTGCTGATCCAGTCGGGCTGGGTGACCGTGTTTTCCGAGGGCGATGCGCGCTTCAAGGTCGCGCGCCTGAGCGAAAGC
The DNA here is from genome assembly GCF_047497165.1 of Burkholderia sp. 22PA0099. Taxonomy (NCBI): domain Bacteria; kingdom Pseudomonadati; phylum Pseudomonadota; class Betaproteobacteria; order Burkholderiales; family Burkholderiaceae; genus Burkholderia; species Burkholderia sp. 22PA0099. Next base: position 483,739 of record NZ_CP163165.1, read on the forward strand.
GGCACGGCCAAACTGCGCGACGCGGAGCCGCACTGGCAGGCGGCGCAGGCGCACGTGGAGGGCGACGTGCAGCAATACCTGCAGGGCACGGCCAGCAAGCAACTCGTGCTGGCGCTCGAAGCGCTTCATCAACCTCGGCCGGACGCCGACGCCAACCCGGCGGGTTAACCCGGCCTGTCGAAGCGCGGCGGCGCTGCCTAATATCGGACGGATGGGCGGCGGCCGGCATGCCGGCGCTCGCCACCGTTGGCGCACCGCGCCGGGAGGAGACACCATGTCCGATTCGCCACCGCGCGTCGTCGCCACCGACGCCGCGCGCCAGTTGATCCAGGAACTGAGCCGCAAGCACGGCCAGTTGATGTTCCACCAGTCGGGCGGCTGCTGCGACGGCAGCGCGCCGATGTGTCTTCAGGAAGGCGAACTGATCGTCGGCGGCGGTGATGTGCGCCTCGGCGAGATCGAGGGCATGGCGTTCTACATGAGCGACTCGCAGTACGCGTCGTGGCAGCACACGCAACTGATCATCGACGTGACGCCCGGCATCGGCGGCATGTTCTCGCTCGAAGGCACCAGCGGCCTGCGCTTCCTGACGCGCTCGCGGCTGTTCACCGAAGACGAACTGAGCCGGCTCGACGCGGTGCGCTAGCATCGCGGCCGTCCGGCGGCCCGAGCAGCCCAGCGCCCGGGCGTCACCCTCGGCGGCAGGGGCGGGCGGTGCCCGCGTGACGACCCCGAGCCGCCGTCGCCGCCGTTTCATCCTTCCCCGCTTTCTCTCCCTTCCTCCACGTTGTTCCGCGCCGCAGCGCCGTCGCGTTGCCGCGCCTTGCACCCTCCCGCACCAGCGCTCCGCCGCCGCCATTCACCACGGTCGGCGCGCGCACGCCAAACGCGATCTCGGTGTTAACCCATACAGACATTCCGGATTCAGAACACTACGCTCTGTATACAGAGTTCAGAGTTCAAAAGAATTCGAGCGGCACGATCCCCATCAATCACTGGAGGAAGCAAGTCATGAGCGTCAAATCGGACAAACTGGAAGAGCCGCGCACCGCGGGCGGAGCCGCGCCGGTTGCCAGGAAACTGATTCCCTACGGCGGCTACTACACGAACAAGATTCCCGATCACGATCCCGAGCTGACGGAAACCGGGCCGGGCACGCCGACCGGCGAATTCATGCGGCGCTTCTGGCACCCGGTGTGCATGTCGCTCGAACTGACCGATACGCCGCGCTTCCTGAAGATCCTCAACGAGGAACTGGTGGCGTTCCGCGACAAGAGCGGCGCGGTGGGCGTGCTGCACGCGCACTGCGTGCACCGCGGCGCATCGCTCGAATACGGCTCGATCCAGGAGCACGGCATCATGTGCTGCTATCACGGCATGGTGTTCGACGTGGACGGCGCCTGCCTGCACGTGCCGTTCCCGAAGGGGGAGGAGAAGGAGGCCGAGAAGTTCGCCTGCTCGATCCGCCAGGGCGCCTACAAGGCGGTCGAGCGCAACGGCCTGGTGTTCGCCTACATGGGGCCGCCCGAGGACGAGCCGCCGTTCCCCGAATGGGAAGGCGACTTCACGGTGATGGACGGCGACGAGCTGGTGCCGTACAGCAACTTCCAGCATTGCAACTGGCTGCAGGTGCAGGACAACGCGGCCGACAACTACCACACGGCCGCGCTGCACGCGGGCAAGAGCGTGGTGGATGGGCACTTCCAGGGCACCACGTTCGACGAGGTCGGTGCGGCCTCGATGGAAGTGGCGCCCGACATGAACTTCGTGCCGGTGCAGGGTGGCCGCAGCCTCGCCTGCGCGGGCGCGCGCCGCGTCGACAAGGATCGCCTGTTCGTGCGCGTGCAGCATCAGGTGCTGCCGAACCTGAGCCTGCACGCCTACACGTCCGAGGACGGCTCGCAGAAGAAGCTGTTCAGCCGCTTCCACATCATCCGCTGGACGGTGCCGGTGGACGACGAGAACAGCAAGATGATCGGCTGGCGCGTGATGGGGCCGGGCATCGACACGCGCGGCGTGGGCAACAAGGCGCTGGTGGGCTACGAGTCGATCGACTTTCTCGAAGGCCAGGTGGCGATGCGCCGCCCCGAGCGCTTCGGCCAGTACAAGCTCGACGAGCTGCCGCCGATCCCGCCGAACCACCGCGAGCGCGCGCACTACAAGCAGGCGCAGTACGCGCCGGGCGACTACGAGGCGATCATCAGCCAGCGCCCGATTGCCGTGCATGCGCTCGAACATCCGACCCGCTTCGACGCGGGCCTCTACCAGTTCCGCAAGATGCTGCGCGACGCGGTGCGCGGCACCAATCCGCCGTCGTCGGCGCAGGGCTTCACCGAATGGTTCCGCGAGCTGGCCGGCGCGCCGAACAGCTATTGCTCGGGCAACGTGTTCGAGATTGCCGAGGGCGAAACGGTCGAAGAAGAAGTGGCGCGCCGGCGCAAGGTGCTGAAGTCGGTGGTCGAGATCCTGACGCAGAGCGAACCGATGAAGGGCGCCGAGCGCGCCGAGTTCGTGCGGGGCCGCTTCGACGATCTCGAGCAATCGCTGAAGCGCTGACACGCCGGCGCCTTACCGGCGGCGCGCTCGCCGCGCGCGAGCGCGCCGCCTGCCAAGCACAAGGAAACACCGCATGGAAACCGAACTGGAAGCCGCATTGGCCCCCGCGCAGGAGGCGGCCGAGTCCGCGCGCGACGCGGCCGCCGACACCCTCGACGTGAGGGTCAGGCAGGTGCGCTACGAAGGGCGCGGTATCAATTCCTACGAACTGGTTAGCCCGGGCGGCGCGCCGCTGCCGCCGTTCGAGGCCGGTGCGCATATCGATGTCCATCTGAAGCAGGGCGTGATTCGCCAGTATTCGCTCAGTAATGCGCCGGGCGAACGGCACCGCTACGTGATCGCCGTGCTGAAGGACGAGAACGGCCGCGGCGGCTCGCGCGCCGTGCACGAGCAACTGCGCGCCGGCGACATCGTGACGATCAGCCGGCCGCGCAATCACTTCGCGCTGGCGCGCGACGCCGCGCGCGTCGTGCTGATCGCGGGCGGCATCGGCGTCACGCCGATCAAGGCGATGGCGCACGAACTGGACGCGCGCGGCATCGCGTACGACATGCACTACTGCGCGCGCAACGCCGAGGCCGCCGCATTCGGCCCCGAACTCGACGCGATGCGCCGCGCCGGCAAGCTGCACGATCACTACGACGAAGGGCTGGACCACCTGCGCTTCGACGTGAAGCAACTGCTGAAGCGCCACATGCCCGGCACGCACGTGTATTACTGCGGCCCGGCCGGCTTCATGGCGGCCTGCGCCGAAGCTGCCGCGCACTGGCCGGCCGGCACCGTGCACTTCGAGCATTTCAAGGCGCCGGAACGGCCGAAGGCCGAGGCGGGCGGTGGCGATTCGGCGGCTGGCGAATGCGAGGTGACGATCGCGAGCACCGGGCAGGTGGTGATGCTGAAGGCGGGCGAGAGCCTGGTGGATGCGCTCGGCGCGGTGGGCATCGCGGTGCCGACCTCGTGCTGCGCGGGCCTGTGCGCGACCTGCAAGCTGCGCTACCTCGAAGGCGAGGTGCAGCACAACGACACCATCCTCGACGAGGACGAGCGCCGCGATCACCTGACCGCCTGTGTGTCGCTGCCGGCCGGCAAGCGGCTCGTGCTCGATCTTTGAGTATGAATGTGGTTCATGTTTGTATGAACAGCGTTCGTTTGTCAACGCAAGTCGCGCGACAGACGACAACGGTATCGGCGGCGCAGGGCAGGCAGTGGGAGGCCGCGCCGCATCTCGTCACCCCACTATGTCGAAGGAGGCAATCTCATGTCCACAGTCGCCGAACGCCCGGCCGAATCGATCGTCAAGCCGGGAAAGGTGTCGATCTACCAACCCGATCAGGAAGGGTTGATCTTTCCCGAACTGCCGACGTTCGAATCGCACGCGGCGCATCGCCAGCACTTGAAGGAGCGGCTCGTCGCCGCCTGCCGCGCGTTCGCGCAGCACGGCTTTGATTACGGCTTCGCCGGCCACCTGACGATTCGGGATCCCGAACATCCGGGCCTGTACTGGACCAACCCGATGGCCGTGCATTTCGCGCAGGTGAAGGTGTCGAACCTGATCTGCGCCGACCACACCGGCCGCGTGGTGGAAGGCGAATACGCGATCAACCGCGCGGGCTTCGTGCTGCACGCCGCCGTGCACGAGCAGCACCAGGACATCGTCGCGATGTGTCATGCGCACACCGTGTACGGCACCGCGTTCGCCGCGCTCGGCAAGCCGCTCGCGCCGATCTCGCAGGACGCCGCCGCGTTCTTCGAAGACCACGTCGTGATCGGCGAGGAAGCGGGCAAGGTGGCGGTGGAAGTGAAGGGCGGCAACAAGGTCGCCAACGCGTTCGCCGGCGTGAAAGCCGCGATCCACCAGAACCACGGCCTGCTGACGGCGAGCCGCCACAGCATCGATGCCGCCGCGTTCTGGTTCATCGCGCTCGAACGCTGCTGCCGCCAGCAACTGATGATCGAGGCGACCGGCGTGGTGCCGAGGGAAGTGAAGCCCGAGAGCGCACGCTACAGCCGCGAACACGTGGGCAGCGAATACATCGGCTGGCTCCACTTCCAGACGCTCTGGAACGACCTGGTCGCGACGCAGCCGGACATGTTCGACTGATTCGCGCCGGTCGACCCCCACACCGGCCGGCGGAGACGCTCCCAAGATGGCGCCCGCCCGGCCGGCATTTGCCAGGCCCCTCAGGAGACAACCATGAGTTCCCCCAGCCCTGCCGCGTATATGGAAGGCGGCGAGTCGTCGGCGTTCGCGAAAGCGACCGTCCGGCTCGTGCCGTTCCTGTTCCTCTGCTATCTCGCCGCGTACCTGGACCGCATCAACGTCGCGTTCGCGAAGCTCCAGATGCTGACCGATCTCGGCTTCAACGAAGCGATCTACGGCTTCGGCGCCAGCGTGTTCTTCATCGGCTATTTGTTGTTCGAAGTGCCAAGCAACTTGATGCTGCTGCGCGTGGGGCCGCGACGCTGGATCGCGCGGATCATGGTGACCTGGGGGCTGCTGTCGGCCGGCATGATGTTCGTGCACACGGCCACGCAGTTCTACGTCATGCGCTTCCTGCTCGGCGTGGCCGAGGCCGGCTTCTTTCCGGCCATCGTGCTGTACCTGACGTACTGGTTTCCGCCGTCACGCCGCTCGAAAGTGACGGCGCTGTTCATGACCGGCATTCCGATGTCGGGGGTGGTTGGCGGGCCGCTGTCGGGCTGGCTCATGACGCAGCTCGGCGGCGCGCACGGCATGGCGGGCTGGCAGTGGCTGTTCCTGCTGGAAGGCGTGCCGACCATCGTGCTCGGCGCGATCGCGTTCTTCTTCCTCGACGACAAGGTGGCCGACGCCAACTGGCTCGATGCCGATCAGAAGGCCGCGATCGAGCGCAAGCTGCGCGAGGAAGCACCCAAGGGCGCGCTGCAATCGGTGCGCGAGGGCCTGTTCAGCGCGAAGATCCTGCTGGTCAGCGGCATCTACTTTTTCTACACGATGGGGCTGTACGGCGTGAGCTTCTGGCTGCCGACGCTGATCAAGTCGAGCGGCGTGTCGAACCCGCTCAACGTCGGGCTGCTGACGGCGATTCCGTATGCGGCCGGCGCGATCGCGATGGTGCTGGTCAGCCAGAGCTCGGACCGCAGCGGCGAGCGGCGCTGGCACCTGATCGTGCCGGGGCTGGTGGGTGCGCTCGGGCTGGGCCTGAGCGTGGCGTTCGCGCATTCCACCGCGCTCGCGATGATCGGCCTGACCATCGGCACGATGGGCGTGATGACGACGATCTCGCAGTTCTGGGTGCTGCCGCCCGCGTTTCTCGGCGGCGCGGCAGCGGCCGCGGGCCTTGCGCTGGCGAACTCGGTCGGCAGCATTTCGGGCGTGGTCAGCCCGTCGCTGATCGGCGTGATCAAGAACGCCACGGGATCGGCCGGGGCCGGCGTGCTGGTGCTGTCGGCGAGCCTGGTGGTGGGCGGGGTGCTGGTGCTGCTGGTGCCGCCCGCGCTGGTAAATTCGCGTCGCATGCGGGCTTGAGGGCAAATCAGCGGAAGCGTTGTTTCGACGCTTCCCGATGCCGATGCGCCGGCGGGTTTCGTGCCCGCCGGCGCGTTGGCGTTCAGGCCACCGCTTCGGCCATGTTGTGCACGAGGTTCTCGCGCGCATATTCGGTGTGCTGGCTACTGAGCTTCGCGGCCAGTTCCTCGTCGCCCTGCGCGATCGCCTCGGCGATCGCCGCGTGCTCGTCCCAGACGCTCTTGCGCTGGCCGGCCACCCGATGCACGGCGCCCATCACGCGGCGCAGCAGCATCCAGTGCAGTTGCGCGTTATCGACGATCAGCGGGTTGCCCGAGGCGGCGTAGATCGCGCTGTGAAAGGCCATGTCGGCCTCGATCATCGCCTTGATGTCGTCGCCCTTCGAGAGCTTGCGGCCGGTGGCGATCAGCGCCTTGTCGAGCTTGACCCGCTTGCGCGCCGCGAGCCGGGCGGCGAGGCTGTCGAGCGCGCCGCGCAGTTCGTAGAGATGGCCGATGCGTTCGGCGTCGAGCGGCGCGACCTGCAGGCCGCGCCCCGGCGCGTCTTCCACGAGGCCGTCCTTCTTCAGCAGGCGGAACGCCTGCAGCACCGGCGAGCGCGACACCGACAACTGCTCGGCGATTTCTTCCTGGACGATACGGGTGCCCGGCGCGATCGAGCCTTCGGTGATGGCGTCGCGCAGCACGCGATAGACCTCGTCGACGTAATCGGTGCGCGCCTGGATTTTCAAGAGTTTCGCTGGCATGGTCACGGCATCTATGGATACAGAATACCGTTAGCTTACCAGCACGGAAGAGGGGCGGCGGCGGGGTGTTGCGCGCAAGCGCAGGCGGGCGGTTCGGCGGGGCGTGGCGGGCTTGCCGCTTCAGTTTGCCGGAAGGCAGCAGAACCAGGCGGGCAGGTCGTTCGCGCCGGCCGGCGCGGCGTGCAGGCGGCCCGGCTTGATGATCGCATCCGCTTGGCACGCGGCGCGCACCGCGTCGAGGCAGCGCGCGAGGTCGCCGCCGCGCGCCTGCTGCACGAACACCAGCGCGGCGGCTGCGCGGAAGCGCCGCGCCTCGGCCACCGCGAAGCGCATGTCGTCGAGCATCCGGCCGGCCTCGCCGCCGCGCGCGTCGCGCACGAAGATCGACAGCAGGCCGGCCGCGGCGCGCGCGAGAATCCATTCGGCCTCGACGCCGCCGAGCGAATCGCGCTCCAGCGGCACGTACGACAGCGTTTCGGGGTCGGCGAAGCCGGCCTGCGCCTGCAACGCCGCACGCGCCGCAGTGGGCACGCCGCCGTGCGCCCACTGCGCCAGCGGCGCGGCCGGGCGTTGCGTACGGGCGAACGAGAAGCCGGTTTCTCCCAGCAGCAGCGGTTCGTCGAGGTCGGTGCTCGTGGAGCGGCCAAACAGGCAATCCGGCATCTTCATCGCGCGTCCTCGGCGGTGGGCGAATCGTGGGGGAGCAGAGCGGCGTGGATTGTCTTGAGGGATCGGTGAAATCGTCTACCGAATGCCGAACTCTGTATCCAGAGAATATCGGGGCGGGGGCGCGGCGCACATCGGGAGAAACACGCAGCGCCTATGCGACGTGCCCGCGCCGGCGCGATGCTTCTCGCTGAGGCTCGCCTACATCTGCTGCCGATAAACCAAAAATCCCGACTTGTTCGCCACCTGGTCGTACAGCTTCATCGCCGTCGCATTGGTTTCATGAGTCTGCCAATACACGCGCTCGACGCCGTCGCGCCTCGCCTCGCGATACACGGCCTCGATCAGCGCGCGCCCGACGCCCTTGCCGCGCGCCGCATCGAGCGTGAACAAGTCCTGCAGATAACAGATCGGCCCGGCCAGCGTGGTGTGACGGTGGTAGAGAAAATGCACGAGGCCGACGATCGCGCCATCCAGCTCCGCCACCATCGCCCGCATCGGTTCGTAGCCGTCGAAGAAGCGCCGCCACGTCAGGTCGGTGATCTCGCGCGGCAGCGCGGTGTCGCCCGAGCGGCCATAAAACGCGTTGTAGCCATCCCAGAGCGGCAGCCACGCTGCGAAATCGGTGGGGCGTGCGTCGCGGACAACGAGTGAATCGTTCATGAAAAAGCGCTCCTGGGCGGCATTCGATGGCAGGCCAGTATAGGAGCGCGTCGCGCGTTTGATGAGCACCAGCCGGTGGCGAATTCATGGAGCCACGCGAGAGTCGGCGATGCGCCGGCCACCGCCTCAACCGTGCCCGCGATGCCGGCGCAAGGTCTCGGAAGGTAGTTCTCCGAACTGTTCGCGGTATTCGTTCGAGAAGTTGCCGAGATGCCAGAAGCCCCAGCGCGTGGCGGCCTCGGTCACGGTGTCGGCGCGCTGCAATTCGCGGCGCGCATGCCCGAGCCGCACCGCGCGCATGTACGTGAACGGATTGACGCCGAGCGATGCCTCGAACGCGTATTGCAGCGTGCGGCGGCTCGCGCGCAATCGCACGCACAATTCGGCCACGGTCAGCGGGCCGTCGGGCGACCCCTCCACCAGCTCGCGCACGGCGCGCACCAGTTGCCAGTGGCGCGCGGTGCGATGCGTGAGGTGGGTGCGCGTGGCGGCAGCGGCGTCGTGCGCGAACGGGTCGGGCAGCACGTCGGCCAGCCCGAACACGGCGCTGCTCTCCAGCGAGGCGGCCACCTGCGGGTCGTCGAGCAGCGTCGGCGTGTCCTGGATCGCCGACAGCATCTGCGCCAAGGTGGTGCGAAATGCGTCGAGCCGCAGCGGCTCGGCGTTGCGGATGCCGGCGCGGCCGGCCAGCCGTTCGCCGATCTCGCGCAGTTGCTCGCGCACGCTGTCGCTGCGCGTGTCGGCGGCGGTGATTTCGAGGTTCACCACCAGGTGCCGGTCCGGCGACAGGAATTCGAAACCGTTGCTGCCGGAGAACACATGCAGCGCGTCGCGATGGCTTGTCTCGCCGCACAACAGCGCATGCCCTTCGAGCTGGAACGGAATGCCCACGGCGATGCGGTCGCGCGCAACCTCGCCACGCTGATAAACAGTGCGGTTCAGGCGCTCGACATGGATGCGCACGCTGCCGGCGGCAAACGAGGTGATCGAGCCGTCGAAGCTGCCGCGCGAGATCTGGCAATAGCTCTGGTTCCAGGCGTCGAGCAGCGACGCCTGCTCCTCGACGCTGCGGCAGGTGTGGGTGGCAACGGCAGTGGTGAGATCGAAACCCATTTCTGAATTGGCTGTCGCGTGAGGGCCGCATTCCGTGAGGCCCAGTGTAGGCCCGCCAAAATAGACGAGCAGCCGCACACGCCATGCCCGCACCGTGCGGCCGACTATTTCGGATTGCCATCGACATTTTGCCAATTCTGGATAGTCGCGCCATTTCGGTGCGCCTACCGTGTTGCCATCACCACATCGGGAGGCATCGAATGAGCATGGGCAAGCAAGGCACCACCCCGGCCGGGCGCGAGCGGCTGGCCGGCAAGGTGGCGATCGTGTCGGGCGGGGCGACCGGAGCCGGCGGCGCGGCGTCGCTGCTGTTCGCGCGCGAGGGCGCGCAGGTGGCGGTGATCGATCGCAACGTGGAGGCCGGCGAGGCGGTGGTGGCGCGCATTCGCGACGAGGGCGGGGTGGCGGAATTCTTCGCGGCCGACGTGTCGCGGCGCGACGCCGTGGACGCCGCCGTGGCCGGCGTGGTGCAGCGCTTCGCGCGCATCGACGTGCTGTTCAATCACGCGGGCAGCATCGTCGTCAAACCGTTCCTCGACACGACTGATGAGGACTACGACTGGCTCATGGACGTCAACGTGCGCAGCATGTTCATGATGACGCGGGCTGTGCTGCCGCACATGCTGGAGGCGGGGCGCGGCTCGATCGTGTGCACCGCGTCGATCTCGTCGGTGGCGGCCACGCCGCTCGAGGTGCTGTATTGCACCACCAAGGGCGCGTGCGCGATGTTCGCGCGGGCGATCGCCGTGGAATATCGCGACCGCGGCATTCGCTGCAATGCCGTGAATCCGGGCTTCATCAACACGCCGCACGGGCAGCGCGAGATCAGCGCGCTGGCGCAATACGGGTTCGACGCGAGCGAGGCGGCGCTGTCGGCGCAGCAGGGGCGGCTGTGCGCGCCCGAGGAAGTGGCGCAGGCCGCGCTGTTCCTGGCGAGCGACGATGCGTCGTTCGTCAACGGCGCGCACCTGTATGTGGACAACTGCTTCACGGCGGCCTGAGCGCAACGACATCGGCTATCGGGCATCCCGCGCGCGGCAAGGTCGCTCGCGTACATGAAAAGGATTCGTCATGGACATCAAACACACGGCCACCCCGGCCGGCCCCGCTGACGACGACGTCAGGCTGCTGCACCAGATGGGGTACGCGCAGGAGCTGTCGCGCCGGATGGGGGCGTTCTCGAACTTCGCGGTGTCGTTCTCGCTGATCTGCATCCTGTCGGGCGGCATCACGTCGTTCCAACTGGGCCTGTCGGCGGCCGGCGGCGCATCGATCGGGCTGGGCTGGCCGCTCGGCTCGCTGTTCGCGATGGTGGTGGCGGCCGCGATGGCGCAGATCGCCTCGTCGTATCCGACGGCCGGCGGCCTGTATCACTGGGGCTCGATTCTCGGCGGCAAGACCTGGGGCTGGCTCACCGCGTGGCTGAACCTGCTCGGCCTGGTGTTCGTGGTGGCCGCGATCAACTACGGCACCTACGATCCGTTCTTCAAGACGCTGATCGCGCCGCTGTTCGGCGTGTCGCCCGATTCGCTCGGCTGGGGCGCGCAAACGCTGTTCCTCACCGTGATCACCGCGTCGCAGGCGCTGCTCAACCATCGCGGCATCCGCCTCACGAGCCTGATCACCGATTTGTCGGGATACCTGATCTTCGTCGTGACGATCCTGCTGGTCGCCGCGCTGCTCTACTACTCGCCGGTCAAGCTCGACCTGTCGCGCCTGACCACGTTCACCAACTTCACCGGCACCGACGGCGGCATGTGGCCGAAGCAGACGATGGCGATGGCCTTCCTGTCCGGCCTGCTGCTGACCGCCTACACGATCACCGGTTTCGACGCCTCGGCGCACACCTCGGAAGAAACCCGCGACGCGTCGCGCAACGTGCCGCGCGGCATCATCGGCTCGGTGTTCTGGTCGACCACCTTCGGCTACGTGATGGTGTGCTCGTTCGTGCTGGTCATGCCGAACGTGGCCGACGCCGTCAAGCAGGGCACCGGCTTCTTCCAGGCGATCCTCGCGCCGATTCCCACGCCGCTGCGGCTGGTGATCGAGCTGCTGATGTTCTTCATCAACTACGTGTGCGGGCTGGCCGCCGTGACCTCGACCTCGCGGATGATGTACGCGTTCGCCCGCGATGGCGGCCTGCCGGGCTCGAAGTGGCTGCGTCGCGTCAACGCGCTGCACCGCACGCCGGGCACGGCGATCTGGGTCTCGGCGATCCTCGCGATCCTGATCACGTTGTACGGTGATGCGTTCAGCGTGTTGAGCGCCGGCAGCGCGGTGTTCCTGTTCATCTCGTACGCCATGCCGATCGCGGCCGGCATCTTCGCGGAAGGGCGCACCTGGACGCAGAAGGGGCCGTTCCAGCTTGGTTGGCTGTCCAAACCATTCGCCGTGGCGGCCGTGATCGGCGCGCTGGTGCTGGCCTATGTCGGCATCCAGCCGCCCAACGAGAAGGTGATCTACGTGATCGCGGCGCTGCTCGTGCTGCTGCTCGGCGTCTGGTATCTGGGCGGCGTGCGCAAGAGCTTCGCCGGGCCGCCGCTGGGCGGGCTGTCGAAGGAGCGCGAGCTGGCGCTCGAAGGGATGGAAGAGCGGCTCGGGGAGCAATGAGCGCGGGCCGCTCGGCACGCTGCGGCGGCGCGTGATACGATCGCGGCACCTGCGGGCGCTGCCTTGCCCGCCGCTTCACCCCGTTTATATTGCACAGCTGAACACCGCCACCATGTACGCAGCAGCCTGGCCTCCCTCGACAACGCACTGACGCCGGCGCCGATGCCTTCACCGCATCGGCCTGGCAGTCCTGCCTGACGGTATTGCACCGTCCGGTGACCGCGCCCCGGTTCGACCTTCCATGGTCGGGCTCCGGCGCATGCGTTTTCACGAGACCCAGACATGCGTATTTTCAATACGATGGCCGTGCGCGCCATCCCGTTCGTTCCTCATTGGTTGATCCGCAAGATTTCCCGCCGCTACATCGCGGGCGATACCTTGCATGACGCCGTTCCGCGCATCCGCGCGCTCGATGCGGCCGGCTTCGACACCACCATTGACGTGCTCGGCGAAACCGCTTCCACCGCGGCTCAGGCCGATGCGATGACGCGCGACTATCTCGACCTGATCGCGGCGCTCGGCGCGGACGGTTTGCACGCCGAACTGTCGATCAAGCTGACCGCGCTGGGCCTGCTGCTCGACGCGCCCGGCTGCGTGGCGCGCGTCGAGCGCGTCCTGCACGCGGCCGCCCGGAACGGCCTGCAAGCCTGTATCGACATGGAGGACGTGAGCTGCACGCAGCGCACGCTCGACCTGTTCGCGTCGCTCGAAGCGGCGGGCCATCCGGTCGGCATCGCGGTGCAGGCGTATCTGCGGCGCACGCGCGACGATCTGCCGGCGCTCACCGCGCGCCGCAGCCGGATGCGGATCTGCAAGGGCATCTATGCCGAGGCGGCGTCGCACCTGGTCGAAGGGGCCGCGCATGATCGCCGCGCGATCAACGGGCCGTTCTTCGAGCATGTGGTGGCGGCGATCGAGGCGGGCGCGTTCGTCGGCATCGCCACGCACGACGTGCAACTGATCGAGCGATTGGTGGCCTGGATCGAGCGCGAGCGCATCGACGCCTCGCGCTTCGAATTCCAGATGCTGCTGGGCGTGTGCGAGCCGTTGCGCGACCGGCTGCGCGAGCGCGGCTTCCGGGTGCGCGTCTACGTGCCGTACGGGATCGACTGGTACGGCTACAGCGTGCGTCGGATCAAGGAGAACCCGCGTATTGCGGGCTACGTGGTGGCGGCGTTGTTCCGGTAAGCACGGGCGCTCGCATGTGACCGCCCGCTCCGGATGAATGTGCCGCCGCCCGCGATCGGCGCGGCGGCGGCGCATCCGGCCAACGCCGCGATGGCCGTCGCCTGCGCGAATGCCGTCGGCGCCGCAACGGGGCGCGCGGTCACGTTACGGAACCGGCTTCGTTCTGCTGCGCAAGTGCCACGGCCAGCGCAAAGGCATCGATCGGGACCCCGAAACACTTCATTGCGCCGGCTCCGCCAGGCCCTTCAGCAGCACGGCATGGAACTGCGCCGGGTCCTGCATCTGCGGTGCATGCCCCGCATCGGGGAATTCCACGAGACGCACGTGCGGGATCACCGCGGCCGCCTGCTTGGCCAGCACCGGATAGTTGCCGAGCGTCGGGCGGATCTTGGCCGGTGCGTACTCCTTGCCGATTGCCGTGTTGTCCTTGTCGCCGACGATCAGCAGTGTCGGCGTCTGCAGTTGCGGCAGTTCGTAGACCACCGGCTGCGTCAGGATCATGTCGTACAGTAGCGCCGAATTCCACGCCACGCGCGCGCGGTCGGGGCCGCGATACATGCCGGCCAGCATCTGCACCGACGGCTCGTAGGCCTCGCGCCATTGCCCGGCGAAGTAGGTGGTGCGCTCGTAGTTGCGGATGCGCTCCGCGCTCGTGTGCAATTCCCGTTCGTACCACTGATCGACCGAGACGGGCGGCACGCCCTTCGCGCGCCAGTCTTCCAGGCCGATCGGATCGACCAGCACGAGCTGCTGCGTGGCGTCGCGGTAGGTCAGCGCGTAGCGGATCGCCAGCATGCCGCCCGTCGAGTGGCCGATCACCGTGGCTTGCTCGATGCCGAGCGATTGCAGCAGCGCATGGGTGTTCAGCGCGAGTTGCTGGAACGAGAACTGATAGCTGTCCGGCTTGCTCGATTTGCAGAAGCCGATCTGGTCGGGCGCGATCACGCGGTAGCCGGCGTCGCTGAGTGCCTTGATGGTCGGCCCCCAGGTCGCCGCGCAGTAGTTCTTGCCGTGCAGCAGCACGGCGGTGCGGCCGTTGGCCTTGCCGGCGGCGGGCGGCACGTCCATGTAGGCCATCTGCAATTCCTGGCGCTGCGAATGGAAACTGAAATGCGAGACCGGATACGGGTAATCGAAGCCTTCGAGTTGCGCGCCGTAGACGGGGCCGTCGTCGGCCTTGGCCGCGCTGGCGGCGTGAGGTGCGGCGGTGGTGGCCGGTTCGGCGGCTTGAGCCGACATCACGAGGCCAGCGGACAGCAGCGGCGCTGCCGACAACAGCAGCGCGGCCCGCGGCAGCCGCCGCGCGAAACGCGGTGAACGAACGGCACGGGTGAGCAGGCGAGGGAAGATCGTCATCGGGGCATCCGGGAGCGTGAAGCGCACAGTGAAGCACAAAGCACAGGAATCCCGATTGTTGCCGCGCGACCGTTTCCCCCGCTATGGGCCGGCGGGTGAATTGACCTTCAAGCGAAACAGGAAAATGGCACCGCTCAGGCGAGCCGGATCTTCGGTTGTGCCAGCCCGTTCATGCGCTCGGCCGCCCACAGCAGCGACGCCCTGCCGAACCCGTGCAGCGCCTGCTGATGACGCCGGTACAGCATCACGTGGCTCAATTGCGCGAGGCGCCCACGAATGTTGCCGCCCTTGAACAGGCCGAACTGGCCAAGCGTGCCGAACGCATCGTAATTGGCCAGCGACACCAGCGAGCCGAAGTTGCGGTAGGCGAACGGCGGCAGCGTGCCGCCCGCGAACCAGCCGGGCAGCACGGCGGCCAGGTGCTCGGCCTGCTGCGTGGCGACCTGCGCGGTGGGCGGCAGCGGGCGTTCTTCGCCGTCGAGTTGCAGGCTCGCGCAATCGCCCAGCGCGAAGATGGTTTCGTCGACACGCGATTGCAGCGTCGGGCCGACGATCACCTGGTTCGAGCGCGTGGTGTCGAGGCCCGCCAAGCCGGCCATGAAATCGGGCCCCTTGACGCCGGCGGCCCACACCATCAGGTCGGCCGGCACGAAGCCGTCGTCGCCGTGCTGATAACCCGCTTCGGTCGCGCCCGTGACGCGGGTGGCGGTCATCACGCGAAAGCCCATCTTCGTGAGCACGGCTTCGGTTTGATCCGAGATGGCGGGCGGGAACGCGGCCAGCACGCGCGGGCCGCTTTCGATCAGCGTGAGTTCGAGCCGGTCGCGCACGGTCGGATCGCCATAGCCGGACGCGATTTCGAGCAGCCGGCTCATCTCGGCGGACAGCTCGACGCCGGTCGCGCCGGCCCCGACGATCGCCATGCGGAACGCTTCGTCGCGCGCGATGCTCTTGAACAGGCGCGCGCGCAGGATCTCGTTGAAGCCGCTGGCCTGCTGCTGGCTGTCGATGAAGTGGGCGTGCTCGGCCACGCCGGGCGTGCCGAAATCGTTCGCATGACTCCCCAAGGCCAGCACCAGCACGTCGTAGCCGATACTGCGCGCCGGCAGCACGCATTCGCCGTTCGGCCCGAGCAGCTCGGCCACCTCGATGCACCGGCGTTCGCGATCCAGGCCGCGCATTTCGCCGGGCTGATAGGTATAGCCATGCGAGGCCGCATGCGCGATGAAGCTCACTTGCTGCTGGTTCACGTCGCGCGTGCCGGCCGCAATGGTGTGCAGCATGGGCTTCCAGATATGTGTCGGACTCCTGTCGAGCAGCGTGACGTCGAGCGTATCGCCGCCGCGCGCCTGCTGGCCCAGCTTGGTCGCCAGCAGGATGCCGGCGATCCCCCCTCCTACAATCACAACGCGCTTGGATGTCTTCACGGATTGATTTAATTCAACAGTTGATGAATTATGCGAATCCTATCGATGCGTATCGGCTGCGTCAAACTTTCGCGGCGCTTAAATATATTGTGAATTTCGAAACAAACGAAGGATGAAGGCAGTGAAGGACGTGGATAGCGCGGCGCACGAAGCGGCCGCGGAAAACAACAAACGCGCACGCGGCCGGCCGGTGGCGCGCGCGTCGGTGGGGCGCGAGGCGATCCTGCGCGCGGCGCGCGGCACGTTCGCCCGGCGCGGTTTCGACGCCACCAGCGTGCGGGAGATCTCGCGCGAATGCGGTGTGGATGCGGCGCTGATCGCCCATCACTTCGGCGCGAAGGAGGCGCTGTGGCTGGCGGTGGTCGAGCATATTGCCGAGCACACTGAAGCATTCGTCGCGGCGCTTCGCGCACTCGACGGCACGCCGCTGACGGCGCGGCAGCGGCTGGAGCAGGCGATCGCGCTGCTGGTGCGGGAGGTATTCGCCGAGCCCGATCTGGGCATGTTCTTCTCGACGGCCGCCACGGCGCAGGGCGATCGTCTGGATGTCCTGATCGACAAGCTGGTGCGGCCCTGCCGCGACGCGCTGGTGCCGCTGCTGGCCGACGCCGCGCGCGCCGGCGACATCGCGGTGGCGGACGCCGACCTCAGCTTCTTCATGCTGGTCAACGCGATCAGCACCACGGTGTCCTACGAACACTTGCTGACCGCCTTCACGCCGTTGCCGAAGCAGCGCGAGCGCTATCAACAGGCGGTGCTGGCCACGGCGATGAACCTGCTTGGCGCGTGAGCGCGCGTTCAGGCCTTCGTCTTGAACAACTCCTTGCCGACGAAATCGATGAACACGCGCAGCTTCGGTGCGAGATGCTTGCTCGACGGCCAGAGCACGCGGAACGTGCCGTGATGCACGACATACGGTTCGAGCACGGCCGTCAGCGCCTTTTTCCTCAGCGCCTCGCGCACTATGAAATCGGGCAGGCACGCGATGCCGCGCCCGGCGTGGGCTGCGTCGTACAGCGGCTCGATCGTGTTCGACGTCATCGCCGCCGGTAGCTGCGCCTCCAGGTCGGCATCCTGCCAGTCGACCGGCCAGGCCTCGCGGCGCCCGGTGCTCGGCAGGCGGTGATGCAGGCACGCGTGCTGCAACAGGTCGCGCGGCGTGCGCGGCGCGCCGCGTTCCGCCAGATAGGACGGCGCGGCCACCAGCAGCAGCCGGAACGCGCCGATCGGCTTGGACATCAAACGCGAATCGGCCGGCTCGCCGGTGCGAATCACGGCGTCGAAGCCTTCGTCGATGATGTCGACCAGCCGGTTCGAGAAATCGACATCGAGTTCGATCTCGGGGTAGCGCTTCATGAAGCGGTTCAGCATCGGCATGACGAGGCTGCTGACCAGCGGCACGCTGATGCGCAACCGGCCCTGCGGCGCACGGCGCGTTTTGGAGAGTTCCAGTTGCGCGGCTTCCACCTCCGACAGAATGCGCCGGCTGCGCTCCAGGAACAGCGCGCCTTCGGCCGTCAGCGTGACGCTGCGGGTGCTGCGATGGAACAGGCGCACGCCCAGTTGCGCCTCGAGGCGGCTCACGCTCTTGCCGACCGCCGACGGCGACACGCCGAGCAGGCGGGCCGCCTCCGAAAAGCTGCGGGTGTCCGCGACCTGAACGAAAAAGCCGATGCTCGTCAGCGAATCCATGCGCCGCCCCGATTTGAGAAGGTTTGTCCGATATCTTCGGAACTCTAGCCGGTTTTTTTTCAGCCGGCGCGGCGATACGCTTCAGGTCGGCCGGTTCGCTTCATTCATCCGGCGCCGCGGGCCGGCCGTGCGGCGCCGGTCGACGTTCGATGTGACCACATGAAACTCGTTTCCATCCTGCTGGTGATCGTGGCCGGCATGGGCCTCTCGGTGGAGGCCGCCCTGCTCGGGCCGCTCGGCCGGGAGGTCGGGCATTACTGGGCCAGCCTGTGCCTGTTCGGCGTGGAAGCCGCGCTGATGTACCTGATGATGCTGTTCTGGGGGCCGCGCAACCCGGCGCCGTTCCTGCGCGCGCCGGGCTGGCAACTGACCGGCGGCATCCTCGGGCCGGGCTATGTCGTTGTCCTGACCATCGTCACGCCGGTGATCGGCATCGCCATGACCATGACCGGCATCCTGGCCGGGCAGGTCGGCAAGAGCCTGCTGATCGATCACTACGGCTGGCTCGGCGCGCCGCGGCGGCGCGTCAATGCGCGCAAGTGCATCGCGCTGCTGTTCGTCGTCGCCGCGCTGGTGCTGATCGCGGGAGGTCAATCATGATCGTGATCCTGATGGTGGTGCTGGCCGTGATCGGCGGCGCGCTGCTCAGCGCGCAGGTGGCGGTCAACGGCCGGCTGGCGGCCGAGCAGGGCGCGATCCGCACCACGTTCCTGACGTTCCTGGTCGGCACCGTGTTCTGCGCGATCCTGGTGGTGCTGTTCGAGCCGAAGCACGCGCTGACGCTGTTCGACGTGCCCAAGTGGCAATTGCTCGGCTCGTTCCTCGGGCTGATCTACGTGCTGACGATGGCGTTCGCGGTGGGGCGCATCGGCACGGCCGTGGCAACCGTCGCGGTGATTCTCGGGCAGTTGCTGATGTCGATCCTGATCGACAACTTCGGCTGGATGGGCAACCACGCGATCCCGTTCTCCACGTCGCGCTGCCTCGCGGCGGTGTGCCTGGCGATCGCGCTTTACTTCATTTACACCAGCAACGCGACCGAAGTGGAGGTCGCCAAGGAGAAGTCGAGCGCGTGATTCGTCGCGCGCGCCGCTCACAATTGGCGTGCGCCGCGCGAGCGGTTCGCGCCGGATCGCATGAGCCGCGCGAGCCACGGTGCGATCCATGCCTCGCCATTGACGATCACGAGCCCGGCCATCACCAGCACCGCACCGGCGATGAACGCCGCGCTCGGGCGCTCGTCGAGCAGCAGCACGCCCCACGCCACGCCGAAGATCGGCGTCATGAACGACAGCACGCCGAGGCGCGCGGCCAGATAGCGGCGCAGCATCGCGAACCAGATCAGGAAGCTCGCGAAGCAGACGAACAGCGTCTGGAACGCGAGGCTCGCCCAGAGCGCCGAGGTGCCGTGGAAGTGCATCTCGCCGAACAGCCAGGCGGCCGGCAGCAGAATCAAAAATGCACCGGACAACTGATAAAACAGCGTTTGCGTGGCCGGCGCCTCGCTCATGCGGCTGATGCGCACCGCCACGGTAGTCAGCCCCCACGCCACGCCGCCGCCCAGCGCGAACAGGTCGCCGAGTATCCATGACGTCATGCCGTGGTGGCCGCCGTCGAACAGGCTCGGCGCCAGGAACGCCAGCGCGATGCCGAGAAACGCCAGCGCCAGGCCGCTCCATTGCAGCCGGCTCAGGCGCTCGTCGGGCAGCCGCAGATGCAGGCCCAGCGCGGCGAACATCGGCGCGGTGTAGAGGAACACCACGACATGCGAGGCGCTGGTGCGCGCGAGCCCCTGCGCCACCAGCAGGAATTCGGCGGCGAACAGCACGCCGACCGCGAGCGCGGCCGGCAGCATCCGCCCGCGCAGCCAGGGCTCGCGCGCGACGAAGCGCCCGTAGAGCCACACCAGCACCGCCGCCGCGCCCGAGCGCAGCGCGACCTGGAGGATCGGCGCGGCATCGGCGGCCGTCAGCTTGATCGCCACCTGCTGAAAGCTCCAGATCAGGCAGAGTGCGATCATCATCAGCGTGGCGCGGGTGTCGACCGCTTTCCTCATGGCCATGATTCCGAAGTGTGAGGCTGACAGTATTGGCGAACCCGTTTCGTGCGATATAGTGCAAAACTGACATTCAATCGTGCGAGAACGCCAGAGCATGAAACGCGGTATCCCGCATCCGGCCGCGCACGTGCGCGTGCCCCCGTTCACCGACACCATGCCGGTGCCGGTGTTCTTCCGCACCGAGCACATGCCGGCGCATGGCCGGTATCCGGAGCTGTGCCATCCGTGGGGCGAATTCGTCTATTCGTTCAGCGGCATCGCCGAGGTCACGGTCGGCGCGCAGCATTTCCTGACGCCGCCGCATCTGGGCCTGTGGATCGCGCCCGAAACCGGGCACACCGGCTTCAACCATCACGAGGCCGTGCACTGCTCGGTGTATATCCGCCGCGACCTGTGCCGGGGCATGCCCGACAGCGCGTGCGCCGTGATGGTGACGCCGCTGCTGCGTTCGATCCTGGAGCACCTGCGCGACGACACGCACGCCGGCGGCCATTCGCCGAGCCGCGCGCGGCTGTTGCGCGTGCTGGTCGATCAGTTGCTGATGTGCCGGACCACCGGCAGCTTCGTGCCGCGCACCGACGACGCCGAACTGAGCGCCGTGCTCGGCTGGCTGCGGGACGATCCGGCCGACAACCGCACGCTGGCCGAACTGGCGGCGCGCGTGAACCTGACCGAGCGCACGCTGATGCGCCGCTGCCAGAGCGAACTCGGCATGTCGCTGACGGAGTGGCGGCAACGGCTGCGGCTCGTGACCGCGCTGCCCTTGCTCGGGCAGGGGCAGAGCGTGGAATCGGTGGCGTTGGACCTGGGGTATGCGTCGTCGTCGGCGTTCATCGCGATGTTCCGGCGGCTGACCGGGGCCAGCCCGAAACGGTTCGTCGGCTAAGTCCCGCCGGACTCAAGCCTTCTCGTCGGGCGCGATGCCCAACTCCCGCGCGTATTGGTTGAGCGGCTCGCCGACCTGCGTTTTCAGCACGTCGATAAAGCGCTTGATCTTCGCATCGACGAATTGCCGCGACGGATAAACCGCGAACACGCCGCGCTGCGACGTGCGGTATTCCGGCAGCACGCGCACCAGCGTGCCGCGGCGCAGGTCCTCGATGGCGGAGAACGCCGCGATCACGCCGATGCCCGCGCCGTCGCGCAACACGGCGGCCATCGCGTCCATGTCGTTGACGCCGAAGTGCGGCCCGGCCGGGCGGAACGTCGCCTGGCGATCCGGGCCTTCCAGCTGCCACTCGTCCGCCGCGTAATCCACCGTCGACAGCAGCACACACGCGTGATCGACGAGATCCTCGGGCCGTTCGGGCGCCGGGTGCGCGGCCAGATAGGCCGGGGACGCCGCGAGGATGCAATGGCTCGCGCCGATGCGCTGGCTGACGTAGGCCGAATCGGGCAGCGTGCGCGCGATCACGATCGCCACGTCGAGCTGTTCTTCGAGCAGGTTCGGAAAACGTTGCGACAGCAACAGGTCGACCGATACCTCGGGGTGGGCCTCGCGATAGGCCAGCACGGCGCGCGCGACCAGCCCGCGCCCGAGGCCCGGCACGGCATGCACGCGCAGCAGGCCGCGCGGGTCGGTCAGCGCGTCCTGCGCCTCGGCCTCGGCGTGCGCGATGTCCGCCAGGATCGCCACGCTGCGCTCGTAGAAGCGGCGGCCCGCGTCGGTCACCGAGAGGCGGCGCGTCGAGCGTTGCAGCAGGCGCGTGTTGAGCCCTTCTTCCAGCACTGTCACGGCGCGCGAGATGTTGCCGACGGTGGTGTCCAGATGGTTTGCGACCGCCGTGAAGCTGCCCATTTCGACCACCTTCACGAACATCGACATGTTGGAGAATTTGTCCACGCCTCGGCTTCCTTTTGGGTTGGCATTCCACACGGATGCGGCGCGATTCGGGCCGCCATGCGGCATGGTAAGGCAAGCGCAAAACGGGTGTCGATCAGCGCCGCAAGCCGGAAAGCCAGGCCGTTGTTGGGTTTCCGGCGATTTTTCCGCGCCTGCCGCCGATTTTCCCTCCAGCGCGAAGATTGATTTCATTGTGATGCCCTGTATCGCATCGGACCCGCTCCCTACACTGGGTTCCGTCGTCGAGCCCCGCTCGAATTTGATTAGCGATCCTGCCCAGGTTCACATCGAGGAAATCCATCATGAATGCCACTTACACGCCGCTGCACCTGTTCATCGACGGTGCGTGGATCGGTGAGAACGAAGGCGGCCGCGCCACGGCGCCCGTCATCGATCCCGCCACGCAACGGGAACTCGGGCGTGTGCCGCTCGCCACTACCGCCGATCTCGACCGTGCGCTGCAAGCCGCGCAACGCGGCTTCGACGCGTGGCGGCGGGCCGTGCCGGCCGAGCGGGCGCGGGTACTCAAGCGTGCCGCCGAGCTGATTCGCGAACGCAGCGAGCGCATCGCGACGCTGATGACACTCGAAGAAGGCAAGCCGCTGCACGAAAGCCGCGACGAGGTGCTGCGCGCCGCCGATTACTTCGAATGGTTCGCGGAGGAAGCGCGCCGCATCGATGGCCGCGTGGTGCCGTCGAACCGCCCCGGCGTGCAGCAACTCGTGAAGAAGCAGGCGATCGGCCCGGTGGCCGCGTTCACGCCCTGGAACTTCCCGGCCATCACGCCGGCGCGCAAGCTCTCGGCCGCGCTCGCGGCCGGTTGCAGCGTGATCCTCAAGCCCGGCGAGGAAAGCCCTGCGACGGCGCTGGCGCTGGCGCGTGCGCTCGACGATGCGGGCTTGCCGCACGGCGTGCTGCAAGTGGTGTTCGGCGTGCCCGACGACGTGTCGAAGCACCTGATCGCCTCGCCCATCATCCGCAAGGTGACGTTCACCGGCTCGGTGCCGATCGGGCGATTGCTGTCGCAACGCGCGGCCGAAGGCGTCAAGCCGATCACGCTCGAACTGGGCGGCCACGGGCCGGTGCTGGTGTTCGAGGACGGCGATATCGAGAAGGCGGCCGTCGATGGCGCCGCGAACCGCTTTCGCGGCACCGGTCAGGTCTGCATTTCGTCGACGCGCTTCCTGATCCAGCGCGACGCCTACGAGCGTTTCGCCGAACGCTTCGTGCAGGCCGCGAACGCGCTGAAGATCGGCAACGGGCTCGATGCCGACACGCAGGTCGGCCCGCTGGCGAACCCGCGACAGCTTGCGAAGATGGAAGAACTCGTGGCCGATGCCGTGGCGCGCGGCGCGACCGTGCTCGCGGGCGGCAAGCGCATCGACGGCCCCGGTTACTTCTTCGCGCCCACCGTGCTGGCCGACGTGCCGATGGACGCCCGCGTCATGCACGAGGAACCGTTCGGCCCGATCGCCGTGCTGATGCGCTTCGATGCGCTGGCCGACGGGTTGGCCGAAGCGAATCGCCTGCCGTATGGCTTGTCCGCCTATGCGTTCACGAGCAACGCGCGCACCGCCATCGACGTGGCCGACGGCCTCGACGCCGGCATGATCGGCATCAACCAGTATCGGATCGTCTCGACCGAGTTGCCGTTCGGCGGCATGAAGGAAAGCGGGCACGGCTCGGAAGGCGGCGCCGAAGGCATCGAGTATTACGTCACGCACAAGTTCATCAGCCAGGTCTGATCGCACGTAACTTGCGCCGCCGCTCCCTCGAACATTAATAAGGATTCCTGTCATGTCGAATGCCGATTTCACCAGCCCGCGCGAAGCCGCGCGCGCCTTTACGCCGAAGCTCGCCGAATTCGTCGACGCGGTGCTGTTTCCCGAGATCTGGGGCGATGCCGCGCTGTCGCCGCGCGACCGGAGCCTCGTCACCGTTGCCGCGCTGATCGCGGGCGGCCACGCCGACGAACTGCCCGCGCACTTGCGCCGCGCGGTGGCCAACGGGCTCACGCACGCGGAGTTGAGCGCGGCCATCACGCACCTCGCGTTCTATGCCGGGTTTCCGGCCGCGATCTCCGCTTCGGCTGCGGCGCAGGCCACGCTGGGCACATCCGGCACCGCGCCCCAGTCGGCCGAATGAGCGGCCCCTCCATTCAGAACCCACGGAGATTCACCATGAAAGCCATCCATTTCGAAACGTTCGGCGAGGCCGACGTCCTGCAACTGAGCGACGCGCCCACGCCCGAGATCCGCCCCGACGACCTGCTCGTGCGCGTGCATGCCGCCGGCGTCAATCGCGCCGACCTGACCCATCGTCGCGGCGGCTACGGCCGCCCGAACTTCGGCGACTCCACGATCATGGGGCTGGAGATCGCCGGCGAGGTGATCGGCGTCGGCGGCGCGGTGCAGGGCTACGCGATCGGCGACCGCGTGATGGGCGTGGTGGGCGGCGGCGCGTATGCCGAGATTGCACGCATCGACTGGCGCATGGCGATGCCGATTCCCGACGCGCTCGACTACGTGCACGCCGCCGCGATCCCCGAGGTGTTCGTGACCGCGCACGAGGCGCTGCTGCACTTGGGCGGCCTGCGGCGCGGCGATTCGGTGCTGATTCACGCGGCAGCAGGCGGCGTGGGTTCGGCTGCCGTGCAACTGGCCTATGCGACCGGCGCGACCGTGCTGGCCACCGCCGAGGCGTCGAAACACGAGCGCGTGCTGCAACTGGGCGCCGATCACGTGATCGACTACCGGAGCGAGGATTTCGCCGAGGTGGTGGCGAGCCGCACCAACGGGCGCGGCGTGGACGTGGTGGTGGATTTCGTCGGGATGCCTTACTTTTCCCGCAACGTGGCCTCGCTGGCGCATGGCGGGCGGCTGATCCAGGTCGGGATTCTCGGTGGCGGCGGTGAGGTCAGCGTGGCGCTGGAGCAGATTCTGTATCGGCATCTGCGCATCATCGGCACGGTGATGAAATCGCGTGCGCAAGAGGAAAAGCACGCGATGGTGCGGCGCTTTCGCGAGCACTGGCTGGCGCGGTTTGCCGGCGGCGCGAGCCTGGAGCCGGTGGTCGACAGCACGTTCGAACTGGCGCGCGCGGCCGATGCGCATCGCCGGATGGAATCGTCGGAGAACGTCGGGAAGATTATTTTGACGATGGGGGCGGTGTGAGGGGGGAACGTCGGGGTGCTGGGGGCGTTCAATCGCCGTCATAGATCGTCGAACGTGCGATGACGCGGTTCGTACCGGACGGGCAGCGGCACATGATGATGTCGCCGTCGCGCACGCTTGGCATACCGCTTATTCCCCAGTTCTTCGCGGTGCCGACAATCGGCCCAGGATGGCCGCATTGCGGGCACGACGCGAGCCCCAGATGGCGAGCAAGCGGCTGCCCGTTATCGGACATCGAATCGTCGCCATCGAGTACGACGCCGCCCGTCGTGGTCATGTTGCCTTTGAGCGCCAGCATTTTATTCATCATGTTTTCTCTCGGAGTGCGGTTGAATCCAATCAGTATCGATCGAGCGCGGCCTGCAACATCCATAGCCGCGTCCTGCCATCGGGCATGAAATCCGTGCCGTAGCGCACCAGCCCCTCGCGATGTAAATGGCAGGCCATCGTGAAGCTGAGCAACATGCCGGGCTCCGGTGAGTGAACTTCAATATCGACTTTTTTCAGACGTGGCTCGTAGGCTAGCAATGTGGCCTCGATTGCATGCTGCAACCGGTGCGTGGAGGACGGGAGATGCCGATAGATTTCCGATAAATCGTCGAGCCCATAATCCGGCAAATGCGCAAGCGACCCACGCCGGCTGTTCAGGATGCATTCGATGTTGTCGCGCACCGACAGAAAGGTTTGATCTTCCGGCGTGAAATCATCAACGACGGCGCCATCCGCGAAATGCCCCGTGATGCGCTCGAATAGCCCAGGCCCTACCCACATCGCCGTTCCTCCTTAGCGTGCCAGTTGTGCGATTGCGGCGATGAACCATCGATCCGCGATTAACCAGACGAGCCCTGCTGCGATACCTGCCACAGCGACCCCGATAAGCGGCGAAATGCGCTGCCGACGCGTCTGCGAGGCGTTGACCACGATTGCATCGGCCGACAGGCTGACTGCTTGGCTTTCGGCCGTGATTCCCAGGCGCGTGTCGATGGCCCGCATCAGCGCGGTACGCGCGGCCTGGCCATCGATCGAAAATCGACCGACGAACCCGAGCCCGAGTATTGCTGCAAAGATCGACAGCAGCAGCGGAGCAGCCTGGGGATCGCGCAAGCGCTGCTCGATACGCTGGATCAATTCCGAGCCGGCGTCGTTGCTCGCAAAATGGGCGACCTGTAGCGGTTCGTGCTCCCAGGCATTGCGCGTGTCGCCGGTCAGGCGTTGCAATACGGCTTCGTCGAGCAGCGCGCATTGCGCATAGCAGGCGTCGTCGATCATGTCGCGAGCCAGAGCCTGCCGCTTCAATTCATCGCGTAGCCGGGCGATCAATGCATCGCAGCGCTCGCGTAGCGTGTCGAACGACAAGGGCTCTTGGTCCAACGTCGCGACCATCAACGCCGTATCGCGCAACGCGATCGGGAGTGAGCTGGCCATCATGATGGCAGCACCGCATACAGTTCGAGCGCGACATCCTCGATCGATGTCGGTACGTAGATCTGGCATGCGCGCGCATCGATCATCCGCTGGAACGCGGGATCGCTGCTGTCCAGTGCAAAGTACTGAGTCTCGATGCGCACCGGAATGGCCGCGGGCAATCGCGACATCGAGCGCAAGTCGATGCCCGACAGCGCGGAGTTGACGATCTGCTCGACTTCGTCCGGTGCGCCGATCTTGCAGAGGCGCGGCATTTTTTCCGCGAGCACATGGGCGGGCATCGATGCCTGAACCGACAGGTAGTAATCGGCGCCTTCGGTGAGGCGTTCGTCGTTGATCCGGCCCACCCAGGTCGTCGTGCGCACGTGTTCCAGTGCGATCGGCACGACGCGCGACGGAATGACGGCATCGAGCAGCGTGCGAATCAGCGATTCGAGCTCAGCGAACACCGGCTTCGGCGCGTGGTGGTCGTAAAGCGGAATCGCTTGCAGCGTCTCGGTCGTCGAAAACGTCAGCAGCGATCCGGCCAGTCGGGCCAACACCGCATACAGGCGCTCGGGATGCTGGTTCGGCGCTTGAGCGAGGCGTGCCAATTCGGGCCACGTACTGTTGACGTTGTTCAGCAGCCAGAACAGCGCCACATCGGACACCGCGAAATCGGCTATCTGGTCCGAGCGTTGCTTGCGGCGCAAAGCGAGGCTGGCGCTTTTGGCTGAAAGAATGTCGGACAGACTTCGCGCGCATTGCATCAGTTGTTCGTTGGCGGATAAAAACAGACACGGCGGCACGAAGGCCGTATCGGGTTCGAAGTGGCCTTGCGGGGAGCGCACGAGGCGCGCGATCGGACAAGTCACGTAATCGCCCGATGGCTCGAAATCGAACAGCAGCGTGACGAGATGGCGCTCGACGCTGATCTCCTCCTTCCCGTCGCCATGCAGGTCGGTCACGGGCTTGTATTCACGGGTTACGCGCCGCGGCCGAGCCGGTTTTTCGTCCGGTTCGACGCAGTTATTGCCCTGGGTATCCACGAGCGCCACACCGACGAGTACCGTCACGGTATCGAGCGATGCCGGCACGTCGTCGAGATTGCGAGCCGACGGCAGCCAGTCGGCGGTTTCGCTGTCGATCAGGGTGCCGTCCGGCAGGCGCAGCGCAAGCGTCGTGCATTGCAGACGGCTGACGGCCAGGGCCTGGCTATCCAGTGCGACATCGATGACCCCCCAGGCATCGGGGCTGGCGATGCGGGCGACATTGTCGCGGGCATACTGTTCCCACAGCGCCTGCTGCTGAAAATGCTGGGGCGTCATAAAAATCCCCTTGGCCCACAGCGGTCTGGTTATTTTCATCGCGTAGCTTGATTCCGTCTAAAAATGTCCGTTGAAAACGCGCATGCGCGTTTATGTCGGCGTGGCGGTCACGATTTTGCCTTTGGCATTTGCGACGCCAGCGACAGATTGATATCGATCCCTTCGACCTGGAAATGCGGGACGATAAAGAGCTTGATGCGAAAGAATCCGGGGTTATCGTCGATGTCTTCCACGATCACTCGCGCTTCGCGCAATGGGTGCGCCGCTTGCAGATCTTCGCCGGGCGCAGTCATTTCCGTGACGAGCGATCGGATCCATGTATTGAGTTCGATTTCGAGCAAGCGCCGATCGCGGGTCGTGCCGATGTTTTCGCGCTGAATCAGCTTCAAATGGTGCGCGATGCGCGACAGCAGGAAGATATACGGCAGACGCGCATTGATGCGACTGTTGGCCGATGCGTGCCGAGTGTCGTAATCGCGAGGCCGTTGCGTCGAATGCGCGGAAAAGAAACACGGATCGTCGTGATTGCTGGTGTATGAAAGCGGGATCAGACCCAGATCGGCAAACTCGTGTTCTCGCGTTTCGGAAATCAGTGCTTCGGTCGAGATCCTGGCGAGTCCGCCCGTACCGAGTTCGTACCGAAGAACCGGTAGCGTATTGATCAAGCCGCCCGCCTGCGGGCCGCGAATTTGCAGGCACCAGCCATTGCGCACGAAGCTTTTCACCAGATTGGCTGCGAACGCAAACGCCGCACTGGTCCACAGATAACCGCTCGTGCCGGCTTCCCGCACGTTTTCGGTGTAGTTGAACGCGTACACCGGCGCCGTATCCGGGCCATACGGCAGCCGCGCCAGAAAACGCGGCAACGTGAGGCCGACGTAGCGCGCATCTTCCGTGTCGCGAAAGCTTTTCCATTTCAGGTACTCGGCCCGATCGAACCAACTCGCCAGATCGCGAATGCCCGCGACCGCTTCCATCGAGGTCTTGTCGAAGAAAGCGGGCGATACCGCACCAATGAACGGCATGTGGGTGGCGGCGGCGACTTTCGACAGATTGCGCAGTAACGCAATGTCGGGGGCACGATGATCGAATTCGAACGCCGAGACGAGCGCGGCGATGGGCTCGCCACCCGGCATGTCGTACTCCTCGATATACGTGAGCCGGAACAGGCCGCTTTGGACAATGTCCGGGGCATCCTCGAAATCCTGGCGGAGCATTTCCATCGACACATCAAGCGTTTCGATTTTCACGTTCCGGCGAAAATCCGTGTGGTCGATCAGAAAGTCGAGACCACGCCAAGTCGATTCGAGTGCCTGAAATGCGGGATGGTGCAGGATGGCATCGAGTTGCCGGCCGATCTGCTCGTCCAGATGCACGAGACACCCGTCGAGCAGATCTTGATCGATTGGCTCATCCGAACTGCATAGGGGACGTGCGTCGGATACGACGGTTGCCTTAATAGGACCATCGCTCTGGAAGCCTTTGCTCATTGTGGATGGTGGTGTGTTGATCGGGCATCAGCAGAGCGCTGACATATAGCACGCCAATCATCTCAAAAATATGGAAATAAATTTCCAATCACCAAGCCTTGATCAAAAACAGCATTGCGGCGAATAAGACGGAGCGCCGGTTTCACAAAAATGAGGGTTCCAACTAGCATTCCGCCTTTACCCGACGTTTCACATCACGATCATGACGGCTGTGCCGCAGGATTTCAGGACGGGAGTAAAACAATAATGGCCAGCCTGTTTGATGATGCAAAACAGTTCGTATCCAATTTGACGACCGTGCCGGGGCGGCAGACGTATTTCCTGGATGTACCCAGCGCCGACGATGCGGCCGAGCTCTCGCTCGTCTCGTTTGAAGCCACCGAGAAGTTGGGCATGCCCACCGAGGTGCGGATCATCTTGACGCATCCTCGGTCATTGGCACGAACCGACTACCTGAACCGCGACGCCGTGTTTTCGATCGTGCCGGCAATGGGCAGCCCCAAAGTCTTTTCGGGATTCATCGCGCGGTTGTCGACGTTGCAAACGACGAAGGATTTCACGAAATACGAAATCGTTCTGAAGTCGCATTTCGCGCGCCTTGCGGCTGTGACGACCAGCCGAATCTACCAGCACCAGACAACCCCGCAGATCATCGAGGCGGTGTTGCGCAGCCACGGTCTGGAAGGCTTTCAGTTCGCGTTTCAGTTGCGCCGTGAATATCCGAAGCATTTGTTTCGTTTCCAGTACAAGATCGACGATCTGTCGTATGTGCAGATGCTGATGCAGAAGGCGGGCATCTACAGCTATCTCGTCGAAACCGAGCACGGCGATCAAGTCGTGTTCGCGGACGATGTCGATCACTATCTTTACGAGCCGGAGCTGACCGCACCCTATCGCGAGGTGGCGGGGCTGGAGTCGTCCGGCGTCGAGGCAGTCACGGCGTTGAAGACGCACGCGGTGACGGTGCCGCAATCGTTCACCGTGGCCGACTATCACCCCGAGCAGGCGTGGGAGCGGTTCAAGGACGAGGCCAATGTCGCGCCACAGGATTCGACCACCTACGGGAAGCCGTATGTGTACGGCACTCATCATCTCGACCAGGACGGTGCGAAATGGGAAGCGCAACTGCGTCATGAAGCGGCGATTGCATGGCAGGTGATCTACGAGGGCGACAGTACGGTGATGGCGTTGCAGGCCGGACGCGTGCTGTATATGGATGCCGCGTTGGCCGATGCGCCCGATGGTCAGCTTGTCGTCGAAGTCACGCACCAAGGCGCGCGCGACCGTTCGTATGTCAATCGCTATCGGGCGATTCCAGCGGATCGGCGCTTCCGGCTCCAGTTCGAACCGGACCATTGGCCAAAAATTGCCGGCACGCTCAGCGCGCGGGTGACCTCGCCGGACAAATACAAGTATGCATACCTGACTGCGGCAGGCTGCTACACGGTGCGCTTCGATGTGGATTTTGCCGACTGGCCGTCGGGTGGCGAGAGCGTGCCGCTGCGGTTGGCCAAGCCGTTTGCCGGGAAGCTGCAGACGGGCTTCCATTTCCCGGCGCTGGATAACGACGAGGCGGTGATTTCGTTCCGGGACGCGGACCCTGACAAGCCCGAGATCATCGCGTTTCATCACCACAGCCAGGCGCGAGATCTGGTGACGAACGATCGTCGCTGGCTTTCGCGTGGCGTGTTGCGCTCGCAGAGCAACAACAAGCTGCGGATGGAGGATTGGGCAGGCCAGGAAGGGATCAAGCTCAGTACCGATCATTCGGGAAAATCGCAGCTTAATCTTGGGTATTTGGTCAACCAGAAACTGGAGTATCGGGGCGAAGGCTACGAACTGCGCACATCGGGTTATGGCGTGGAGCGCGCTGGCAAGGGATTGCATTTCACGGCGTACGACCGTCCAAGCGCAACGGGCAAACAGCTCGACATGCAGGAGACCATCGCGCAATTGGAGCGCGCGCTGGTTTTGGCGAAATCACTGGCGGATTCTGCGCGTAGTGCCAACGCGGCATCAGCCGATACCGATGTTCAGCAGCAGATCAAGAATGACTTCGATGGCTTGAAGAAGCCTGGGCTGTTGATGAGCACGCCAGCGTCTGCGGGGATCGTAGCGGGGCAAGGTGTGCAGGTTGCAGCACAAGACAATATCAGCGCAGTGGCGGGGAAGAACGCCGATATCAGCGTGATGAAGCGGTTCACCGTAGCTGCGGGTGAGTTGGTGTCGATGTTCGCGCAGCAACTTGGTGTGAAGATTTTTGCGGCGAAGGGGCCGGTGGAGTTGCAGGCGCAGAGCGACGCGATGTCATTGATCGCTAGCAAGGACGTGGCGGTATCGAGCGTCAACGGCACGGTTCGAATCAGCGCGAAACAGGAATTGGTTCTGGAGTGTGGCGGTGCATTTATCCAGTTGAAGGACGGCAATATCACGCTGGGCGGCCCGTCAGATCTGTTCTTCAAGGTCATTACGATTCAGAAGAAGGGCGCGCAGAGACTTTCAACCGCAGTTCCGCCATTGCCGGAATCCATGGGGGCGTTTGACGAGGCCTTTGTCGTGCATTGGGCCGGATCCGGCATTCCCGCTGCCAATACGCGTTATCAGATGTTCTCCGGGGGCAAGATGATTGCCGAAGGCATGACCAATGAGCATGGTGAAACGTCGCTGGCGCAGAGTCATGTTCCGCAAGATGTTTTGATCCAATTGAGGGATAGCTAAATGGCGGAAGACAAACACGCAGGCTATGCGGAATCTTATATGACGCAGAAGTCATACACAACGCGTGCACGTGTGGAGCGTACCGTCTGTGACGTCCATGTCCCACCGGCTTCGGATTCGATCATCGGAAATTGCGAGTATTACTACAGACCCTTGCAATGCGCGTATACGGAAACGGTCGAGAAGGTCACGGCGAGTAGCGCTTGGGCCACCGTGAAAGCTTTTGCAACGTCTTGGGACCCATGGACTGATAAGGAGGTTGCTGCCCGGTTGTTGTATCAGCGACAGACACTTATTCAGCCGGAATGCACCTCATCCGATTGGTCACGACATAGCAATTTCATGATGCGGCATATCGGCTGCGGGCATAAACCTCCCAGCTATTACGTCAGCTACGGTTACTACTATTGCTCGAACTATGGGGCGAAATTATTTCCAAAGCTCAGCCCCGCGGGGCAGGCATGGCTTCGTAGTGCGCGGTGGTATCTGCAAAAAAATATGGAAAGTGGACTTCAGCAAAACATGCAGGGGAACACCATCCAGATGCGCAGCGCAAAGCCAGGAAACGGCAGCTTCAAAATGTCGGTTGCCCAATTTCAGATCGAACTGGATAGCGAAACCTTCAAGAGCTTCGCGTTCAGGACGCATCCGCTTGCCTATCTCGATGGAGGGCTGGCTGATTTGCTTGTTCCAGACATGAAGGAAATTACGGGCGGCCCTGATTTGGAAGAATGGTTTGACCCGAGAACCTATGGGCAGGTAATAGACAGCGGTATGGTGGTTTTTCGTGAAAACATTGGCAAAGCGTGGGATGCCACCAAATCGGATGTCGACGATCCGGTGGGGCGCGCGCTCGGGCGGCTGATGGGTAAGAAGTGATATGCGAACGATTAAGCGAAAGATAATCATCCTCGGCGGCCTTCTTCTGGTTGCCATTATATGCGGGTATCACGGTATGGCGAATCCAGGCTGGAAGACGATTTCAGCGACGTTCATGAAGAATGACAAGCCGTATGGAGGCGGCAATGCCCGGATCAACGGGAACGAGGTTATCAGCCTGAAAATTGCAGATCCGATAATTACGTTCAAGCCGGCTGAGCAACTTGAGAATCCGCAGGTTGCGGAGCCGACTGAAGCATGGATGAGTAATGCTGCTGAAACTCTAAATCGCAATACGGTTAGTTTTTTTCGCGGCACGATCGATGGTGGTTTGGTGCGCTATTTTCATCAATCTGGACAAGATGCTGCATGGTGGTATTCGAAGGATTGGAGCACGCAATATATCAGCACCGACTGGATGGACTACAAGCTGGCTGATCCTGAAAAGGGACCTGCTCCCCACATCACGAAGCTTTGGCGTTCGCGCGACGGCGGCAAAAACTGGACACAGCTCGACTGGCCGGAAAATCACAACATCGGTGATTTATTTTTCCTGGATTCCGATCGAGGATACGCAATCGGTTGGGGGCCGCATGTGTGGCGTACTGCGAATGGCGGGAATACCTGGAAAGAAATTAAAGCTCCGATTCACGCCACCGATCACGATGCCCCGCGCAAGACTTTCGACGGAGTGCATTTGGGGGCGGACGGCGTGTTGCGCGTGGCCTACTACGTGCGAGACGGCAGGGACGATGGGCAGGCTGGCAGCGTTGTCGATCGGCTGACTTGGAATAGCGATACGTTTGAGCCTGACATGAAGCTTCCAAATCAAGTAGTTGTTTCGCTCCAGTCCGAACAAGTGCCGCCAAATCAAGCCTATTCGGTTTATGCCCTCTCTCGGCTCGGGCCGCCACGCAACTGGAAGGATTTGAGTGACGACGGGAAGCGAACCGGTGCGGTATCGACCTGGGCTAATCACGGTAATCAGGCAGCGGAGCAACGACATACCTTCGATGCCCGCCTGATGCTGGATGGGTTCAGCGTGGGCCGGCGTGGGGTGCTGCTGGTGTATGCGACGGATGCCTCTGGCGATGGTGCGCCGCGTGACATGACGCTTGTCAGCAGGGACTACGGTAAATCGTGGGCCGAGATAGACGACGGCATCACGCAAGGTGTGTATTTCGACGCCGCTACTAATACGCAGTATGGCTTGTATGGCTATACGTTAAAAAAGCGAGTCTGGTAGGCGAAAGGTATGTCTTGGCCTATTCCTGTTTTCGTCCCCGTAAAACTTCCTGAACCGGTTTCCTTACGTGTGTGGCTGCCTGCGCTCGTTGCCATCGCTTCGAGCGCGGCGGGGGCGGTGCTGCTCCTGTGGCCGCATGGCAAACCAACACAGGCGATCCAGTTTTGGATTTTGCTGATCGGCGCGCCTCTGGTGGCATGTGGTTTCGTCCTTGGTTGGAGACTCAACCGTTGGGAAACCGATCAATTGGTCGCGGATGAAACCGAACGCGAACAGACGCGACTGATGTCGCTCTGGAAACAGTGGTGTC
The DNA here is from genome assembly GCF_047497165.1 of Burkholderia sp. 22PA0099. Classification (NCBI taxonomy): domain Bacteria; kingdom Pseudomonadati; phylum Pseudomonadota; class Betaproteobacteria; order Burkholderiales; family Burkholderiaceae; genus Burkholderia; species Burkholderia sp. 22PA0099. The sequence goes on from NZ_CP163165.1 coordinate 517,713, forward strand.
GTCGTCGAGTCAAGATTGCTCGGGCCGTGGCATTTCTGCCCATTGACGAGACGGTCGCGTCGCTCGCTGATCCCAACGTCGATCTTCCCGTGAACGCTCAGAGATCGGCTGGTTTGAGCTGGCTAGAAAAGGGCGAAGCTCGCCGTGCCTGCTTTCTTTCGCTGGTTGCTGAATGTTTTGCCGATGCCCTCCGAGGACGACGCGAGATGACGCTTACGCTGATGCTGGCCGATGTCCTGCCCGAACAATTCGAAGGTTGGGCAACCAGTACACACAGTGTTTTCACGCGCGCGATACCGGATGTCGCATTCAAGGTCGAAGTTCGACCGGTGGTCGGTTGTGACACATGGCTCACGCAGCAGGTCGATTGCCTTTATAACCTACCGCAACTCATCATCGCGGCCCAGCTCTGGCCCGGCGATGAAACAACGCTCGATTTCAGCGAAGGAGCGGCAGCTTTATTGATCGATCCGGATGCGTCGCAACCGAATCATGTTTTCCGCTCGATGACGACCGCCGCGGCCACGCTTGACGCAGGCCTTGCGCAGCTTGTGCAGATGCAGGTTGCGCCCGACCGTATCACGCACGGGTGGTTGACAGGATGCACGGATGAATCTGCCGCGATCACCGTGGCACTGACAACCGATCCTAAAAAGCCGCTGATCGAGCGCTCACTCGATCATATCGTGGGGCGGCCTGGTCCCATCAGCAGTTGGATCGTATTGGCGACTGCACTGGAAGCGTCGCAGGCTGGAGGGGCGCATCTGGTTGCCTGGCGTGAGCCGGAAGATGAGTCACTGCACCTTTGCATGGTTACCCATGCCGAACCTCAAGCCTCGCGCAAGGAATATTGAGTTGACGTTGAAGAAGCATATTCGGGGCCGCTGCTTGCTTGCCGCTACCGTGATTACCACTGTGGTCGTGGTGATCTTGCTGACGGTCGATCTCAAGGATCTGGAAGCATGGTTTATCCGATATCGACCGACTTTGATCGGCGTCGGTCTATTTGTTGCCGGTGCGTTGGCGTTTAGCTTGCCGAGACGCAAGCAGGTGCAGTTGACCCTCCAGCAAGCATCCCGAGCACAGGCGCTTGAACCGCCCGCACTCACCGATCCGGTGGTTGCTGCCGAGAAGCGCCGTGCAGGGCAAGCCATCACCCGCGCTAAGGACTTGCGCTTCCAACTGAAGCAGATTCGTCGCTGGTTCCGCTGGGCCTACACTCGTCCGTGGCTCTTGGTGACCGGAGACGATGCCGTGGTTGGCCGACTACTGCCTGAACTCGTCGAACATGGCTGGTTGCTCACGGACGATGCGGTGCTGCTCTGTGGGAGCGTTGGCCCGGATGGTCGTCCTGATGAATTTTGGTTGCGGCAAATTCGCAAGCTCCGGCGTACTCGCCCACTTGATGCGATTGTTTTGGCGTTGGATGGCGCGATGCCAATGCCCAACGCGGTACGGGGCACGAGCCCATGGAGCGTTCATCTTGCGCGGATTGCCGATCTGCTGCGCTGGTCTGCACCTGTCTATGTGCTTGACCTTGCTGGAATCGATCCGGTTCGGCGTGAAAGCACGCCCGTCACGGGGTGTGAATTTTCCCGATCAACAGAGGTAGCCGCAATCGAAGCTGCATTGCTCGAATTGCGTGATCGCTTGTCGGACGAAAGTGTGCATCGACTGGTGCATTGCTACGATGATCGTTATGCGACGGACCTGTCGGTCAGGCTCGATACCCGTAGCGCACTGCTCGCGCGATGGATAGTGAATCTGTCAGGCTGGCAGCGTCACCCATTGCCAATTGCTGGCGTATTCTTCGCACCTTGGCCATCGCCTGGCTTGGATAGCGCGCAGTTGCCGCTGTGGGCTCATCTCTCCGATGCCACCAAACGTACTCGGGGTCGCCGCGTCGGCGTGCATCCGATTACGGTCTTGTCGACGATCGCGCTGGCTGTTATCGGGGTGTGGGGCGTCGGCATGCTGATTTCGGGCATCTCGAACACCCGTGAAGTGGCATCGACGCATGGTGTGCTGCGCACGCTCCAGCATGCTTCAGACACGGCAACTCGTCTGCGCGCGTTATTGGCACTTCAGCAACGCATCGTGTTTTATGAAGCGCATGCTCAGCATCCACCGCTTGTTTCCCGCTTCGGCCTGAACCACGACCAGGACATGCTCGATGCACTCTGGAAGCCCTACGCACGCGAAGTCCGTTCGCAGCTCATCGCACCGGTGCAGCAGGATATCGAGGCGCAACTGGTCGATCTGATCCAGATGCCGACGACCGAGCTCGACGACCAGACCAACCGCCTGGCGCTCGACGGTCATGCCGCGCTGAAAACCTACCTGATGATGGCGGAACCCGCGCGAGTCGATGTGGCGTTCATGACGCCGCAACTCGTGCGTCACTGGAATGGCGGCAAAGGGCTGCCACCCGGTGAAAAGCTCGATCTGTCGCAACGCCTGCTGTCGTTCTACGCGCAGCACTTGAGTGCCCATCCCGACTGGCGCATCGCGCCACGGGAAGCGCTGATCGGCGACGCGCGTCAGGCGCTGCTGGCCGTGATCGGCGTGAAGAATTCCGAGGACACGATCTATCAAGGCATGCTCGATGCCGTCGGGCGCAAATATTCCGACCAGACGCTGGCATCGCTCACGCCAGGCACTGATACGCGGGGCTTGCTGCGGACCACGGCGAGTGTGCCCGGCATCTATACGCGCCAGGCGTGGGACGGCACGATCGAGGCCGCGATCGATGCGGCGGCCAAGAGCAACGGGGTGAGTGCCGATTGGGTGATTGGTGCGGCGGTTACCGCGAACGCACCGTCGAATGCGTCACCCGACGCACTACGTGCGGCACTGCGGGCGCGTTACTTTGCCGATTACGCAGAGCATTGGCAGACGTTCATGAACAGCATCGCGAGCGAACCCGCGACAAGCTTGCCGTCCGCCATCGCGCAGTTGAAGCTGATTGCCGATGCACGTCAGTCACCCGTCATCGCGCTGATGAAATCGCTCGAATACCAGGGGGGCGCGGGTGCGGTTCGGACTTCGCTGTCCGATACGCTGGTGAACAAGGCACAAAATCTAATCGGCAAGAAAGACGACACCGCGCTAGCAGCGGCCCCTGATCCGGCGGGGCCGCTGGGCGCATCATTCGGCCCGGTTTTGCGGCTGGTGGCACAGGGCAATGCCGCGTCGGGGGCGAGCAGCGATCTGAGCCTGCAGCGTTTTATCGAGCGCGTAACCTCGCTGCGCCTGAGGCTGCAACGGATCGCAGACAGTTCCGATGCCAATAGCGAGGCGCAGCAGGTCGCTCAAGCGCTGTTTCAGGGCAAGAATTCGGAGCTGGCCGATACGCTGGGTTATGCGCAGTTGGTGGCCGCGAGCCTGGGCGAGCAGTGGGCCGGGATGGGGCAGGCGTTGTTCGTGAAGCCGGTCGTGCAGGCCACGCAGACAGTCCTCGAACCTGCGCAAGCCAGCCTGAACGACGCATGGCGTCAAACCATCGTCGCGACCTGGAACCGCTCGTTCGCGGGCCGCTATCCGTTCGCGAACACCGCCAACGATGTGTCGTTGCCCGAATTGTCGCGTTTCCTGCGGCCGCAAGGCGGGCTGATCGGCGCGTTCCTCTCGACGCAACTGGCGGGCGTACTGACGCTGCAAGGCGATCAATGGGTGCCGGCATCGGGCGGCAACGGGGCGGGCAACGCGGCCCGCACGGTCGATCCGGCGTTTCTCGATGCGATCAACCTGCTGCAACGGATCGCCGCGCACCTGCTCGCACAGGGCGAGCCGCAGTACACGTTCGAATTGAAGCCGGTGCCCGCGCCCGGCGTTACCGATACGCGCCTGACGGTCGACGGGCAGACACTGCACTATTACAACCAGCAGGAAGCGTGGCAGACGCTGACCTGGCCATCGAGCGAGCCGCAGAAAGCCGGCACGCGCCTCGAATGGCAAACCGAGCAGTCCGGCACGAACCTGAACCTCGAATTCGGTGGGCGCTGGGCATGGGTGCGGATGCTGGAGCGTGCGCGTGTGATGCCGGTGGATAGCGCGACCTACCAATTGACCTGGCAAGCGACGCCCCGCGCGTCGGATGCGAAGCCGGCTGCCGAAGACCACAAAGCCGATCAGCCGGATGACCCGGACACCCTGACCGCACAAGGGCCGCTCGTCGTTGCGCCGGCGTCGCTCACGCACCCGCTGACCTACTTGATTCGGACCGATGTGGGTAAGGGGCCGCTGGCGTTGTTGGCGCTGCGCAATTTCGTGTTGCCGACGCGCATTTTCATGGGGCGCGGCACACCGTCTCGCGCGAGCGGCAACGCTGCCATGCCGCCGCCATTGCCGCCCGCCGCACGGGCGGCTGCGCGCCGGGCAGCCGTTGCCATTCCGAGCGGCCCGGCGCCGCAATGACACGACAGGACAGACGATGACGAACGCGATCAAGGACAACGAGGTCCTGCGCTATTACGAGGCGGAGATGCGCTATCTGCGCGAAGCCGGCCAGGAGTTCGCCCATGCATTTCCGGACCGGGCGCGCGAGTTGGGCCTGGATCGCCGCGGTGATCGCGATCCGCACGTCGAGCGCCTGCTTGAAGGTTTCGCATTCCTGATGGGACGTTTGCGTCATAAGCTCGACGATGAGCTGCCCGAATTGACCGAAGGGCTCGTCAGCATGCTGTGGCCGCACTATCTGCGGATGATCCCGTCGCTGTCGATTCTTGAGCTCAAGCCGGACATGGGCGCGTTGCAAAAGCACGAGCGGCTCGACGCCGGGCTCGAAGCGACGTCCGGGCCGGTCGCCACGGGCGGCGCCGACGGCTCGGCCACCCACATCGAATGCGTGTATCGCACGACGCAGCCGGTTGATCTGTATCCGTTGTCGCTGACCGAAGCCAGTGCCCGGGCACGTGAGGATGGCCGCTCGGTGATCCGCTTGCGCTTCGCGATTCAGCCGCAGGCCCAGCGCGAGCAACTCCAGGTGCCGCGTGTGCGCCTGTATCTCGATGCCGATCGGCCCGTCGCACTGGCGTTGCACGCGGCACTGACCGCGAAACCGCTGGCGTTGCAGGTGCGCGTGCCGGGATATCCGGCGGAGCGCCCCGGTGCACCGCTGGAAATGAGGCGCCTACGTCTGGAGGCTGCGGGGTTCGCGGCGAACGAGCGGTTGTGGCCCAAGGCCGACAACGCGTTCGGCGGCTACCAGTTGCTGCTCGAGTATTTCACGTTCCCCGAGAAGTTCATGTTTGTTGATCTGCTCGGACTCGACCTGCAGGCGATTCCGGCGGCTGCGCCGTATTTCGATGCCGAGGTGGTGCTGGAAAAACCTTGGGCGGACGATATGCGATTCGACGCCGACAACATCCGCTTGTACTGCACCCCGATCATCAACCTGTTTCCGATCGAAGCCGATCCGGTCAAGGTCACGCAGTTCGAGACCGAATATCGAGTGCGCGCACGCGATCAATATGGTCCGCAAGTGGATATCTACTCGGTCGATGCGGTGCAGGGGATCGAGCGCGGCCGTCGTTTCGAATACACGCCGTTTGCGGCCTTCCGTCATCGCGGTGGAATGCTGCGGCATCAGATGCCCGAGCGGTATTTCCACACCCACATGCGCCGTGCGCCATCCGGGCGCTTCCATACGCAGTTGGTGCTGGGCGGCCATGCGTGGGACAGCGCAAGCGCAATGCCGCAGGAAACGCTGTCGCTGCGCGTGACGGGCACCCATGGCATGTTGCCTCGCAAGGCGCTGCGCGACGCCAGTATCACGCGGATGCGCGCGGGGTTCACGAATATCCTGTCGGTGCGCAACCTGACCCCGCCCACGGCGCCGGTCTACCCGCCGACCGGGGACCGTTTCCAGTGGCGGGTGCTATCGCATCTCGCTCCCAATTACCTGTCGCTGCTCGATGCCGAAATTCTGCGTGGCTCGCTTGCGTTGTACGACTGGACCGATGGCGAACTGAATCGTCGGCGGATCGAGGCGATCATCGATGTGCGTCATCGCCCGCTGCAAAAGCTGGTGAAGGGCGGCTTGATGCGCGGCGTCGAGATCGTCGTGACGGTCGACAGCGGGCGCTTTGCTGGCACGGGTGACCTCGAACTCTTCGGTGCGATGCTCAACCGGTTTCTGGGCCTGTACGCGACGGTCAATCTCTATACGAAGTTCGTGATGGTGCAGCAGCCTACCGGCCAACGTGTGGAATGGCCGGATACCAAGGGCGAAGGAGCGCCGTTGTGAACACGCCGCAGCGGATGCCGACGGCGTTGCCGCCCGCCCAGTCGAATCGACCGTTGTTGCCGATGCTGCTCGATCAGGCCCGGCGCATGAATTTCTATCGCTTCTGCGCGTTACTCGAATTGGCCGAGCCGGAAGCCGCGCCGTTGGGTAGCACGGATTCCCCCGCCACCGACCCGGTGCGCTTTCGTTCCCGTGCGCATCTGGGTTTTCCGGCGCGCGAGATTGACTGCGTCGAATTCGACGATGATCGGCCTGATGCACCGCCCGTTGTGCGCACGACGTTTCTCGGGTTGTATGGCGTCGATGCGCGGATGCCCGCGTACTTCGTCGACGAGATCGCGAAGAATCGTGACGGCGCCGAGCCGTTGGCGGCGTTCCTGGATCTGTTTCATCACCGAATCACGACGCAGTTTTATCGCATCTGGCGCAAATATCGTTATCCCGCTGGTTTCAGGCACGACGGGTTCGATACGGCATCACGCGGGCTGTTGAGCTTGGCGGGGCTGGGGTTTCGTTCGCCCGATACACGCATGCCCAATGGCGGATTGCCGGCCGAAATCGACACGCGCACGCTGCTGTCGATGCTGGGTCTCGCCGTCGAGAAAACCCGTACCGCCGAGGGCTTGGCGAGCGTACTGCAACACGCGGTGCCGGACGCAACCATCGCGGTCGAGGAGTTCTATCCGGTGTGGCGCATGGTCGATGATGTCGAGCCGGCGGCGTTGGGCGAACAGTGTTTGCTTGGACGCGGTTTTTACGATCGCTCGAATACGCTGCGGATCGTGATCGTGCCACGCACCCGTGAAACCGTTGCCGCATTGATACCCGGAAGGCCGGCATATCGCCGGATCATGGCCTTGCTGCGCTTCTATCTGGGCTACGAGAGCGAGGCGTTGCTGGAGATGCTGGTGGCGCCGGAATTGATGCCGGCACCGTTGCTGGCCGCCGGGCAGGCAAACCTGGGGCTGACCACGCAACTGGCCGCCCCCGCCACGACCGGCAACCGGCAACCGACGCGCGTTCAGCTCGGAGGTTGGGACGGTGCGACGGAACGCGATTGAATCCCACCCGGCATTCGGCAGGATGTCGAACATGGAACACGAACATGCAGCACGAGCATCATTTGACGACCCCGATCCAGCGCAATCTGCTGCTGGCCGGCGCGATCTTGGCGCTTGTTGCCACTGCGGGTTGCGGGATGGGGCAGGCCGTGGCGAACAATACGGTGGAGGCGGCCAAATGGGTATTTACGACGCGGGTGAGGACGATGAATATCGATCTCGTCGCGCGCTCCGCACTCAATACCAGCGACACGGGCCAGCCGTTATCGACCGTGGTTCGGCTGTATCAGTTGAAGGATGCGCGAGCGTTCAACCAGCTCGATTATGTGCAGTTGCAGACCAACGATCTGGCGGCACTCAAGGCGGATGTGCTCGCGACGAAAGACGTCGTGCTGCGCCCCGGCGCGAGCGTGAGCCTGAGCGAGCCGATGCACGAAGACGCGCGGGTGGTGGGGGTCGTCGCGTTCTTCCGTGAACCGGGCCATGGCGCGGTGTGGAAATTGACGGTGCCGAAGCAGCAGTGGAAGAAAACCGATCCGATCAAAATCGAAGTGCGGGACAACATGCTGGCGTTGGCGGGCGCCGATCAGGCACCTGTCACACGCGCCTCGCCAAAACAAAGTCTGCCGGTCACGCGGGAGAGGTCGCCGGTCGCGGGGAAACAGGCTGGTGTGGACGGGGAGGGGTGACCCTCATGCCGCGGCGAAAACGGCAGACGGCGCGGCAGGGGTAGAGGCCAGGGCCGAAGCCCCAGCCCGTCCGCTCGATGGATTCATTCCGCGACAGTTGATTCGGAATGTTCCATCGAAAACCGGTGATCGCCATCGATGGCGCTTTAATTAAAACGATTACTCCACCGTCACCGATTTCGCCAGATTCCGCGGCTTGTCCACATCCGTCCCACGCGCACAGGCCGTGTGATACGCCAGCAACTGCAACGGCACCACGTGCAGGATCGGCGACAGCGGCCCGTAATGCTCAGGCATCCGAATCACATGCAGCCCTTCGTCGTTGACGATATGCGTATCGGCATCGGCGAACACATACAGCTCGCCGCCGCGCGCGCGCACTTCCTGCATGTTCGACTTCAGCTTTTCCAGCAGCGTGTCGTTCGGCGCGACCGTCACCACCGGCATCGCTTCGGTCACGAGCGCCAGCGGCCCGTGCTTCAGTTCGCCGGCCGGGTAGGCCTCGGCGTGGATGTACGAGATTTCCTTGAGCTTCAGCGCGCCTTCGAGCGCGATCGGGTAATGCAGCCCGCGGCCGAGGAACAGCGCGTTTTCCTTGCGCGAGAACTCTTCGGACCACGCAATGATTTGCGGCTCCAGCGCCAGCACGCTGTTCAGCGCGGCCGGCAGGTGGCGCAACTGGCGGATGTAGTCGGCTTCGCGCGTCGCATCCACATGGCCGCGCAGCTTGCCGAGCGTCGCGGCCAGCAGGAACAGCGCCACCAGTTGCGTGGTGAACGCCTTGGTGGAAGCCACGCCGATTTCGGTGCCGGCGCGCGTCAGGAATTGCAGCTCGGTCAGGCGCACCATCGCGCTGGTCGCCACGTTGCACACGGCCAGCGTGTGCTTGTGGCCGAGCGATTGCGCATGCTTGAGCGCAGCCAGCGTGTCGGCGGTCTCGCCCGATTGCGAGATCACGACGATCAGTTGGCGCGGGTTCGGCACGGAATCGCGGTAGCGGTACTCGCTGGCGATCTCGACTTGCGTGGGGATCTTCGCGATCGATTCGAGCCAGTACTTGGCGGTCATGCCCGAATAGGAGCTGGTGCCGCAAGCGAGGATCAGCAGGCTGTCGATCTCGGCGAACGCGGCGGCAGCGCTGTCGCCGAACAGCGACGGGTCGAACGCTTCGATCGGCGGGATCGTGTCGGCGATCGCGCGCGGCTGCTCGAAGATTTCCTTCTGCATGAAGTGGCGATACGGGCCAAGCTCGACGGCGCCGCCGTAGGCGCTGACCACCCGCACTTCGCGCTCGGCGCGCGCACCGGCGCGGTCGACGATCTTCACGCCCGTGAGCGACAGTTCGCACACGTCGCCTTCTTCCAGGAACGTGTAGCGATCGGTGCTGCCGGCCAGCGCGAGCGCGTCGGAGGCGAGGAAGTTCTCGCCGTCGCCGAAGCCCACCACCAGCGGCGAACCCTGGCGGGCGCCGACCACGGTGTGGGGCTGATCCTTGTGGATCACGGCGATCGCGTAGGCGCCGTGCAGTTGCGCGACGGTCTCGCGCACCGCGGCGAACAGGTCGCCGCGATACAGGCTGTGCACGAGGTGGGCGATGACTTCGGTGTCGGTTTGCGAGACGAACTCGTAGCCCTTGGCGCGCAGCCCTTCGCGCAGCGTTTCGTAGTTCTCGATGATGCCGTTGTGCACGATGGCGACGGCATCCGACGAGAAGATCGGGTGCGCGTTGTGCGTGACGGGCGCGCCATGCGTGGCCCAGCGCGTATGCGAGATGCCGGTGAAGCCTTCGAAGCCGGCGTCGCGCACCTGGGCGTCGAGATCCGCCACGCGCGCGGTGCTGCGTGCGCGCTTGGGCGCGCCGTTCTCGAGCACGGCCACGCCACACGAATCGTAGCCACGGTATTCCAGCCGGCGCAGACCTTCGATCAGCACCGGAACGATATTACGTTGCGCAACTGCGCCGACAATGCCGCACATGACGATCGATCCTCCAAATGATGAAGGCGCAGTTCAGGTGCGCCTTCGAAACGTTCAAAACCGGGTAAGCAACAAGGCTGCGGGCGCCTGCCTCAGCCCTTCTTCTTGGTGGGGCGCACGTAGCCGGATTTCTCCGTCTGCTTCTTGTCGTTGAGCACCAGTTGGCCCTCGCCGACATCCTTCCAGACGGTGGTGCCGGCCGCGATCGTGACGCCGCGGCCCACGCGCACCGGCGCGACGAGCTGGGTGTCGGAGCCGACGAACACGTCGTCCTCGATCACGGTGCGGAACTTGTTCGCGCCGTCGTAGTTGCAGGTGATCGTGCCGGCGCCGATGTTCACGCGCGCGCCGATGTCGGCATCACCGATGTAGGTCAGGTGATTGGCCTTCGAGCCATGGCCGAGCACGGCGTTCTTGATCTCGACGAAGTTGCCCACGTGCGACTCGTCGGCCAGCGACGCGCCGGGCCGCAGCCGCGCGTAGGGGCCGACCACGGCCTGCGCGCCGATCTGCGCGCCTTCGATGTGGGAGAACGCGTCGATGCGGGTGCCCGCGCCGACGGTGGCGTTGCGGATCACGCAGTTCGCGCCGATCGACACGCCATCAGCCAGCACGACCTTGCCTTCGAACACGCAGTTCACGTCGATCGAGACATCGCGGCCACAGTCGAGCGTGCCGCGGATATCGATGCGCGCCGGATCGGCCAGCGTCACGCCGTCGACCAGCAGCGCCTCGGCGCGATTGCGCTGATGGATGCGTTCGAGTTCGGCGAGCTGCGCCTTGCTGTTGACGCCGAGCGTTTCCCATTCCTCGTCGGGCTGGGTGGTGATCACCTCGAAGCCGGCCTCGATGGCCTGCTCGACCACGTCGGTCAGGTAGTACTCGCCCTGCGCGTTGTTGTTGCCGAGCGCGCCGAGCCACATCGCGAGCTGCGCGGTGGGCGTGACGATGATGCCGGTGTTGATTTCGGCGATCTTGAGCTGCTCGGGCGAGGCATCCTTCTGCTCGACGATGCGCGTGACGTTGCCGGACGCGTCGCGCACGATCCGGCCATAGCCGGTCGGATCGTCGAGCGTGACAGTCAGGATGCCGTAGCGGGAGTCGGTGGCGGCGTCGGTCAGGCGCTTGAGCGTGCTGGCGCGCGTGAGCGGCACGTCGCCGTACAGCACCAGCGTGGGCACGGCCGGATCGAGCAGCGGCAGCGCCTGCCGGACCGCGTGGCCGGTGCCGAGCTGTTGTTCCTGCAGGGCGAATTGCACGTCGGGCGCATCGACCGCGGCCTTGACCGCGTCGGCGCCATGGCCGACCACCACCACCAGGCGCGACGGCGCGAGCGTGCGGGCGGTATCGATGACGTGGGAGAGGAGTGGCTTGCCAGCCAGGGGATGGAGCACCTTCGGGAGCGCCGAGCGCATCCGCTTACCGGTGCCTGCCGCCAAAATCACGATATTCATGGCGCCCGCATGTGGAGTGTTCAGAATTGAGAATTCTAGCATGCAGGTTGCCGGCGAACGGCGGCCGGATGGCCCCGATTTTGCCGCGAAACGCCCGCTGGGCGGGCCTTTCGCGGCAATCGTGAACCATCGTTACAGATCGTCGAACTGGACGATCGAGATCGCTTGGGCGCCGCCGGCCGGCGCGGCGGCATCGGTGCCGCACGGGTCTTCGTCGAACGCGATGTCGCCGTCCGGGTCGGCCTGGCCGCTCGCGCGCAAACCGGCGAACGGATACAGGCTGGTATCCATCAGGTGCGACGGCACCACCTTGGCGAGCGAGTTGAACATGTTCTCGACGCGGCCCGGGAAGCGCTTGTCCCAGTCGCGGATCAGCGCCTTCATCTCGGCGCGCTTCAGGTTCGGCTGGCTGCCGCACAGGTTGCACGGGATGATCGGGAATTCGCGCAGCTCGGCGTACTTCTCGAGATCGGTTTCCTTCACGTAGGCAAGGGGACGGATCACGATGTTCTTGCCGTCGTCCGATTGCAGCTTGGGCGGCATGCCCTTGAGCTTGCCGCCGTAGAACATGTTCAGCAGCAAGGTCTGGACGATGTCGTCGCGGTGATGGCCGAGCGCGATCTTGGTCGCGCCCAGTTCGCCCGCCACGCGGTACAGGATGCCGCGCCGCAGCCGCGAGCACAGCGAGCAGGTGGTCTTGCCCTCGGGCACCAGCCGCTTGACGATGCTGTAGGTGTCCTGGTTCTCGATGTGGAACGGCACGCCGACCTGCCGCAGATACTCGGGCAGGATGTGCTCGGGGAAGCCCGGCTGCTTCTGGTCGAGGTTGACGGCCACGATCTCGAAATCGATCGGCGCGCGCTCGCGCAGGCTCATCAGCACGTCGAGCATGGCGTAGCTGTCCTTGCCGCCCGACAGGCAGACCATCACCTTGTCGCCGTGCTCGATCATGTTGTAATCGCCAATCGCCTGCCCGACCTGGCGCACGATGCGCTTGTGCAGCTTGTTGTTCTCGTAGGCGGCTTTCTGTTCGCGGCGGGTCAGCACGGGGCGGCCGGCTTCGGCGGCCTCGACGGCGTCGTGTTGTTCGGGGGTATGGGGCGCATTCATGCTCGCTCCTCGTCCTTGATGCGGAAGACTTCGACGCCCACTGCGTCGCAATCGGGGTAGGCGTCCGGTTTTTCGGTGGAGACGCGCACCGCGCGCACGGCATCGTGCGCGAGCAGGCGGGCGGCGATCGAATCGACCAGCGTTTCCTGCAAATGGATATGGCCGTCGGCGATGCAATGCGCGACGGCCTGCTTCATCAGATCGTAGTCGATCACTTCGCGCAGCTTGTCCTGCACCGGCGTGGTGAGCGACAGCGGCACGAACACGTCGATGTTGATCACGACGCGCTGCTCGCCGCGCTTCTCGTGCTCGAACGCACCGATCCGCATGGAAACCTCATGGTTGCGCAGGTAAAGCCTGCGGCAGTCGGCGAGCCTGGGGTGCAGGAGGGCGGAAAACATGGTCGTTCCAGTCAAAGGGGCGTGCGAACACGCGAAATCGGGGCGCCGGGCGAGCGCCTGTCAGGGTTGTCGGCCGTCGGGCGGGGCGAGATGCTCGCCGCCGTCCACCGTGAGCGTGGCGCCCGTCACGCCGGCCGCGCCGGCCAGGTAGCAGGCTGCCTCGGCCAGCTCGTCGGCGTGCGGCGCGCGCCCGCGCACCAGCGCCGCGACCCGCACCTTCGGCGCCAGCGCCAGCGCCTGGGCGACCGTCGCGCGGTGCAGCGCGGCCTGCGCCAGCGCATGCGAGAGCCGTTGCGGCGCGGGATGAACCAGCGCGTCGTCGAGCAGATGGATCAGCGCCGCGCGCAACGTTTCGTCATCGCGCGCGGCCTCGGGCGTTGCCTCGGCCAGCGCGCGGCCCAGCACCACCGGCGCCGCCACCTGCCGCGCGTACGCGGCCAGCAGCGCGCCGTAACCAGCGCTGGCGGCGTCGTCGGCCGGGGCCGCCGCCGGATCGGGCGTGGCCTGGCAGACGATGCAGCCGGGCCGGCCCAGCGCATCGATGCAGGCCGGCACGAGCGACGCGGCGCCGCGTTCGTCCGACAGATCGGCCAGCAGCACCGCCGCGCGACGCCCGAGCGCCTCGACTTCGGCGGCGAGCCGCGCGGCGGCCGGGCGGGCCGCCTCGGCCTCCACGGCCAGCGCGACGTCCCAGCCCCGGCGCGCGAAGCCCAGCGCGAGCGCGCGGCCGATCTCGCCGGGGCCGCCCGGATGGGCGGCGCCCGTGATCAGCGCGACCCGTGCGCCACGCGCTGCGGGCGCGGATTGTGCTGCGCCGGCGGAGGTTGCGGCGGAATCGGTCATTTACAATGCCGGGATGAACCCGAAAGCTCACGAACCCGCTAGTTTACCCGTTCCCGGCCCCGACGCGCTCGCGCAGTCGGAAGCGCTCGCCGCGTCGTTGCGCGCGGAGATCGCGGCCATCGGCGGGTGGATGCCGTTTTCCCGCTTCATGGATCGCGCGCTCTACGCGCCCGGCCTCGGCTATTACAGCGGCGGCGCGCGCAAGTTCGGCCGGCGCGGCGACGACGGCAGCGATTTCGTGACCGCTCCCGAACTCTCGCCGCTGTTCGCGTACACGCTCGCGCGCCCGGTGGCCGAAGCGCTGGCGGCCAGCGGCACGCAGCGCATCATGGAGTTCGGCGCCGGCACCGGCAAGCTCGCGGCGGGGCTGATCGCCGCGCTCGACGAAATGGGCACGCCGCCCGAGCGCTACGAGATCGTCGAGCTGTCGGGCGAGCTGCGCGAGCGCCAGCGCGACACCGTCGAGGCGCTGCTGCCCGAGGCGCTGGCGGCGCGGGTGGTCTGGCTCGATGCGCTGCCCGAGGCGTTCGAGGGCGTGGTGGTCGGCAACGAGGTGCTCGACGCGATGCCGGTGCGGCTGGTGGTGCGCGGCGAGGCGGGCTGGCAGGAACGCGGCGTGGCGGTGAACGCCGAGCGCGCGTTCGTGTTCGAGGATCGCCCGCTGCGCGACGCGGCCGATATCGCGCTGCTCGAGCCGCTCGATCTGCCGGCCGGCTACCTGAGCGAAACCCACGCGGCGGCGCGCGCCTTCACGCGCACCGTCTGCACCATGCTTCGGCGCGGCGCGGCGTTTTTCATCGATTACGGTTTTCCGCTGCGCGAGTATTACCACCCGCAGCGCGGCGAGGGCACGCTGATGTGCCATTACCGTCACCGCGCGCACGGCGATCCGTTCGTCTGGCCGGGCCTGCAGGACATCACCGCGCACGTCGAGTTTTCCGGCATCCACGAAGCCGGCGTGGCGGCCGGCGCGGAATTGCTCGGCTATACGTCGCAAGGGCGGTTCCTGCTCAACGCGGGCATCACCGATGTGCTGTCCGAACTCGATCCGTCCGACGCGGCGCGCTTCCTGCCCGCCGCCAACGCCGTGCAGAAGCTGATCTCCGAATCGGAGATGGGCGAGCTGTTCAAGGTGATCGCGTTCGGGCGCGGCATCGACGGCCTGGAAGCGTTCGCGCGCGGCGAACGCTCGCACGCACTGTAGGGGGCGCGATGTTCCGTTGGCTGCTGGTGTCGTTCGTGGCGGTGATGCTGCTGTCGCGCTCCTGGCCGTGGCTGTCGAAGCTCGGCGTGGGCAAGCTGCCGGGCGACGTGACGTTGCGGATCGGCTCGCGCAGCTATCCGTTCCCGTTCATGTCCACGCTGGTGCTGATGATGATTCTCTCGGTGATCGCCAAGCTCTGGTGACGCGGCGGCGCGCCGCTCGGGCGCGCCGCGAGCTCCTTTCGATCAATGCGACAACTCGCCGACGATGCGCCGGACCAGTGCCTCCGCGTCGTCGAGCGCCTCGCGCTCGCTCGCGCGGACGGTGTCCGTTTCGTATTCGGTGTTGTCGGGCAAGTCGCCGTCCGAGCGCGACAGGATCACGTAGCCGCGAAAGCGGCCCCCTTCCGCCGCGCGGGTATAGGCGTTCGCCGTATAGCCGCGGGCCGTCATGCGGATGCCGTTCATGAAGGTCTCCCGGAGAGTGGGAGCGTTCATCCTAGCATCGCGCGCGCGGTGGTGCAGAAGGCGATGTCGGTGCGTTGTCGAGGCGGCCGCCGCAAACCGAATGCCTTGCCTGGCGGGCGATTCGAGCGGATCGACGGAAGCGGAAGCTGGCAGCCGGAACGGCTTGAAGCAGGGCCGGAACGCGCGGTTCTCGCGCTACGCTCCGGCCCCTGGCGCGGGTGACTCAGGGCGCCAGCAGCGCGACGACCTCGTCGAGCGTCGGCGCGTGCGCGCCGGTGTGACGGCAGGCGGCCGCGCCCGAGGCCAGCGCGAACGCCAGGTGCTCGGCCCAGCCGCGCTGCGGCGCGTTCATCAGGCTGACGATCAGGCCGCCGATCGACGCATCGCCCGCGCCCACCGTGTCGGCCACTTCGACGCGCGGCGGCTGCGCCTCGAACACCGCCTCGCCCGCGTACAGCGTGGCCGTTTGCGCGCCGCGCGTGACCAGCACGGTGGCGGCCGGGTTCAGCGCGCGCAGGGTCGCGATCGCCTCGGTCTCGTCGCCGTCGAACAGGTGCCGCAGATCCTCGTCGGACACCTTCACGAGATCGGCCAGCTTCACCATTGTCTCGAGCGTCGGGCGGTAGCCGGCCGTCATCAGGTTGCGGTAGTTCGGATCGAAGCTGATCTTCACGCCCTGCTCGCGCAGGCGCGCGGCCAGCGCGATCAGCGTGCCGGCGAGCGGCTCGCGCACCAAGCTGATGCAGCCGAAGTGCGCCCATTGCAGCGGCGCTTCCCAGCCGGCCGGCAGCGCGGCCGGATCGAACGCCAGGTCGGCGCTGTTCTCGCCGATGAAGAAGTACGACGGCGGTTGCGTCTCATGAACGATCGCCAGCAGCGGCGGGCGCTCGACGCGCTGCAGGAAGCGCAGGTCGAGGCCGGCCGCCTCGCTCTCGCGCCACAGCACGTCGGAGAAGCAATCGCGCCCGAGCGCGCCCACCGCCGCGCTCGGCACGCCGAGCCGCGCCACCGCGCGCGCCACGTTCCAGCCGGCGCCGCCAGGCACCGAGGTCCACTGGGCTGCGCCGTGCCGGACCATGTCGGTCAGGATGTCGCCGGCCGACACGAAATGGGGAAACGAGGCGCCGCTCATTGTGCGATCTCCTTGCGATGCGGGATGGCGGCGCCGTTCGCGCCGGGCAATGCGTTGAGCACCTCGTAGCAGGCGCCCATGGTGTGATAGTCGGTCTTGCCGGCCGGGCTTTTCTCGTCGCTGTACTTGCGGTTGTCGCAGGTCAGGATGCGATACCAGGCGCCGTAGCGGTGATCGACGAAATGCTGCCAGCTATAGCGCCAGATCTCGTCGTAGCAATCCCAGAAGCGCTCGCTGCCGGTGCGCTCGCCGAGCAGCGCGGCGGCGGCGAAGGTCTCGGCCTGCACCCAGAAATACTTGTCGTGATCGCACACCGTGTAGTCGGGGCCGAAGCCGTACACCAGGCCGCCGTGCTCGCTGTCCCAGGCGTGCGCGAACGCGGCGTCGAACAGCTCGATCGCGCGCGGCAGCAGCCAGTCGAGCGGACGGTGCCGTTCGAGGATCAGCAGCAGCTTGGCCCATTCGGTCTGGTGGCCGGGCTGGAAGCCCCACGGCCGGAAGATGTTGGTGCTGTCTTCCTTGTTGTAATCCCAGTCGATCGACCAATCGGCGTGGTAGTGCTCCCACACCAGGCCCTGCGACAGCGCGGCCTGGCGCTGCGTGATGTGGGTCGCCACCCGTTCGGCGCGATCGAGGTAGCGCACCTCGCCGGTGGCCTCGTAGGCGGCCAGCAGCGCCTCGGTGGTGTGCATGTTGGCGTTCTGGCCGCGATAGCCGGACACCTGCCAGTCGGGCGTGGCGTCGTCCTTGTAGAGGCCGCCGGGCGCATCCCAGAAGTGCCGTTCCATCAGATCGAAGGTGTGCGCGACCAGCGCGCGGCCTTCGTCGACCCCGGCCATCACCGCATGCGCGGCGGCCAGCAGCACGAACGCGAGGCCGTAGCAGTGGCGGGTGCCGTCGCGTACCGCGACCTTGCGGCCGTCGCGCCATTCGAGCTCCCAGTCGTAGCCTTCGTTGACCGGGTCCCAATGCGCGTCGCGCAGGAAGCGCAGGCCGTGGCGCACGTAATCCTGGTGTTGCCGGCCGCCGAACTGGCGGTACGCCATCGCGTAGTTGAAGACGAAGCGGCAACTGCTGACGAGGTGGCGCGTGGTGCGGTCGTAGATCGTGCCGTCGTCGCGGAAGAAATGGAAGAAGCCGCCCGTCTCGTCGTACACGGTCGGGGCGTAGAAGCGCAGCGTGTGCTCCACGTGGGAAAGCAGGAAACCGGCGTCGCGGAAATTCGCGACGTGCGGCGCCGGCGTGTCCGGCGCGAGCGGCAAGGCGGGTGTCGTCATGAGGCGATGGCGGGAATGTCGGGGGTGTCCGTGGTGAAGAGGCGCGGCGTCAGAGCCGCGACGGAACTGCTCGCGCGTTCGATCAGCCGCACGGGCAGGCGAATTTCGGTGTGCTCGGGCGCGTCGGCCAGCAGCAACTCGACGCCGCGGCGGCCCAGCGCTTCCTTGTCGACGGCCAGCGTCGTGAGCGGCGGCGCGGCGTGGGCGGCGCCGAGGATGTCGTCGAAGCCGACGAACGCGATGTCCTCGGGCACCCGCAGCCCGCGCGCGAGGCATACGCGCATCGCGGCCAGCGCGGCGGCGTCGTTGAACGCGAACACGGCGTCGGGGCGCGGCGCGCTGCCGTCGAGGATGCGCTCCATGGCGCGTGCGGCGCCGGTGTCGGGGTCGAGCCCGGCGTCGATGGTGACTTCGAGCGCGGGATCGAACAGCAGGCCGGCCTCGAAGAACGCGCGGCGGAAGCCGAGCGCGCGCTGCGCGATGCTGTGGTGCGCGAGCGAGCCGCCAATGAACGCGATCCGCTGGCGGCCGGTGTCGAACAGGTGGCGCATCGCCTGCGAGGCGCCGGCGGCGTTGTCGATGTTGACCGAGCGCAGGCCCGGTGCCCACATGTCGATCAGCACGAGCGGGCGGCCGGTGGCGGCCAGCGCGTCGATCGTCTCGGGCTCCATGAAACCGGCCACGGCGATCGCGTCGGGCGCGTGCGGGCGCATCTGGCGCAGCACGTCGTCGGTCGGGCCGACGGTCAGCAGCGCGGGCACGATGCCGCGGTCGCGGCACGCTTCCTCCACGCCGTGCAGCACGTGCGAGAAGAACGGCGTCGCCGCGAAATTGTTGTGCTGGCGGTGCAGCAGGAACGTGAGCCGGCGGATGCGCGGCCGCAATTGCGCCGGATCGTAGCCGAGCTGCGCGGCCACCGCGACGATGCGCTCGCGCGTCGCCTCGGACAGGCCGGGCTGGTTTTTCAGTGCGCGCGAAACCGTGCCGATCGATACGTTCGCCGCTTGAGCCACATCGCGAATAGTGGTGCCCATGCTCGCCAGACCAAAGTGTTTAGGGTGCGAGCGATTGTATAGTAAAAATTTCGGCTGAAAATGTGCGGGGATGCCGGAGAGAAGTCGGTGAATACCCGTAAATTAGGGGTTTATTCGGAGATAAACGGCGTGCACGTGTTTATGACGTTTGCTAAACATGTGCGAGGGAAGTGAACACGGAAAGGCGGTCGAAATCCGCGCGGTGCGGAGCGGAAAGCGACGCGTCGGCCGGCGGTGCGGCGCAGGTGTCGAGCGATTCAGCCGACGGAGCGGCGCAGGCGTCGAGTCGTTCGCCGACAGTGCGGCTCAGGCGCCGAATAGTTCGGCCGGCAGTACGGCTCAGTCGTCGAGCGGTTCGGCTGGCGGCGGCCCGGACGGCACGGCCTTCGGCTGCTCGCCGTGCGCGCGCAGCCAGGCGCGGCCTTCGTCCACGTCGATCTCGTAGAGGTGCCCCGGATGATGCTTGGCGCGGCGCTTGGCCAGCGCGGCCACCGAGGCGATCTCGTCGCTGCGGTAGCGGCGCGTGCCGGGCACGCGCACGCAGCCGATCGCCATCGTCACGAAATCGAAGAACGCCGGATTGCCGCGCCGGTCCTCGCCGTGGATGCCGCCCGCGAGCCGGTCGGCATGGGCGTAGAAGCGCTGCGCGCCCTCGTCGAAGCGGTCGATCGCGCGTTGCGCGCGCGCCTGCCAGTCGTCGCTCTGGAACAGCACCAGGAAATCGTCGCCGCCCACGTGGCCGAGGAAGTCGCGGGTCGGATCGCACACGTCCGCCAGCACGGCGGCGGCGAATTTCAGCACCTCGTCGCCCTGCCAGTAGCCGTATTGATCGTTGAACGGCTTGAACTGGTTCAGATCGACGTAGCAGGCATGGAAGGCCGCATCCTTGCCCACCAGCCGCGCGATGTGCGAACTGATCGGGATGTTGCCGGGCAGGAACGTCAGCGGGTTCGCGTAGCGCGCGGCCTCGACGCGTACCTCGGTCACCGCGCGCACCAGGCTCTCGCCGGTGCCGAGGCCGGCGTAGCGGCCGTGGTCGGTGATGATGAAGCCTTCGGTCAGGTAGCGCTGGTCGTGGTTGGCCAGCAGCGTCGTCAGTTGCTCGACCGTGGTGGCGTTGTCGACGATCAGCGGCGTGTCGTTCGCCAACTGCAGGCACGGCCGCTTGCCGAACACCTCGCGGTGATACGGCAGCGCGTAGCGATCCATGAAGCCGCGGCGGTTGATCAGCGCGATCGGCCGCTCGTTCTCGACCACCGCCACCGCATGCAGATCGGGCCGGCGCTGGAACAGTTCGAGCACCTGGTTGTTGGTCGCGTGGCTCGGCAGCGCGGGTGCGATCACGCGCATCTTGTCGGTGACGGTCGCGTCCGGCCGCGTGCCGGCGGTGGTGCGCGCCACGCCCGGGAACACCGCGATGTGCGAGGCGCGCAGTGCGTCGCGGGCGGCCTCGGCGGTGTGCTCGGCCGGTACGTAGGCCGGGCGGCCGAGGAAGAAGCCCTGGCCGTAATCGATGCCGAGATCGCGCACCACGATCAGGTCCGCCGCGCATTCGATGCCTTCGGCGATCAGCAGCCCGCCGGTGGCCGCCGAAAAATGCTGCATCGCCTTGACCGCCTCGAACTTGCGCGGGTCGCTGGCGATGCCGTCGATGAAGAAGCGGTCGATCTTGACGATGTCGGGCCGCAGCCGCACCCAGGCGCTCATGCTGGCGTTGGCGGTGCCGTAATCGTCCAGCGCGAACGACACGCCCGAGCCACGCAATTCGGCGAGCGCCGCCGGCAGGCCGGGCAGGTCGCTGGCCGGATGCTGCTCGGTCAGCTCGATCACGATGCGGTTGGCCGGCATGGCCGACAGCACGCGCTCGCGATGCCGTGCGAGCTGCACGATCGCATGCGCGCTGAAATTGACGAACAACTGGCCGTCCCGGCCGGTGGCGGCGAAGCCGTTCACGCAGGCGGTGGCCGCGGCCAGTTCGAGTTCGAGCGAGCAGCCCTCGCGCGCGGCCTGCGCGAACAGCGCGCCCGGCATTTCGAGCGGCGAGCCGGCCGGCCCGCGCACCAGCCCTTCGTAGCCGATGATGGCGCCGCCGGAAATCGCGACGATCGGCTGGAATTGCGCACTCAGCGCGCCGGCGGCAAGCAGGTCGGCGACGCGCGCCGGTTCGGCGACAACGGAGAGGGGCGGAGGCATGAGGGGGACGGGCAGACGAGGGCAGGCGGGCGTCGAGACACACAATTTAACAATCGCCACCGGCCCCGGAGCAGTGAATTTTTTATGACGGCTCCGGCGTGCCGGCCCGTTCGCGTCGGGTACGAGGCCGGGCCTTCGCACCGGCTCGCGCAAAGGCCCGATGCACCCATAGTCATTTTATTTTTAGTTATTAAATGACTATGGGTAATAGAAGGCGTGCGGCAAATTTCGGGGTGCGATCAATGCCGGCCGGCGTGGCCCGCGTCGTCGAGGCTGGTGTCGCGCGCGCCCCAGCGTTGCGCGAGCGCCGCGCACACCATCAACTGGATCTGGTGGAACAGCATGAGCGGCAGCACGATCGCGCCGACCGCATGTGCGGCGAAGATCACCTTCGCCATCGGGATGCCCGACGCGAGGCTCTTCTTCGAGCCGCAGAAGATGATCGTGATGCAGTCGGCGCGATTGAAGCCGAGCCGCTTGCTGACCAGCGCCGTGATGCCCAGGGCGATCGCGAGCAGCGCCACGCACACCAGCAGCAGGCCGCCTAGCGCCGCCGCCGGGATCTGGTGCCAGAGGCCTTCGTTGACGGCCTCGCTGAACGCCACGTACACCACCAGCAGGATCGAGCCCTGATCGACGAACTTCAGCACGCCGCGGTTGCGCTCGATCCAGTTGCCGATCACCGGACGCAGCAACTGGCCCGCCACGAACGGCACCAGCAACTGCATGACGATGCTGCCCACCGTGCTCCAGGCCGAATGGCCCGCGCCCGACTGGGTGGTCAGCATCGCGCCGACCAGCGCCGGCGTGATGAAGATGCCGAGCAGGCTCGACGCCGACGCCGAGCACACGGCGGCCGACACGTTGCCCTTGGCGATCGAGGTGAACGCGATCGACGACTGCACCGTGGACGGCAGCGTGCAGAGGAACAGCACGCCCGCGTACAGCGCCGGCGTGACGAGCGGCGAGAGCAGCGGGCGCAGCGCGAGGCCCAGCAGCGGGAACAGCGCGAAGGTACTCAGCATCACGACGATATGAAGCCGCCAGTGGGTTGCGCCGGCCACGATCGCCTCGCGCGACAGCTTTGCGCCGTGCAGGAAGAACAGCAGGCCGATGGCGATGTTGGTCGCCCAGTTGGCGGCGTGCGCGACCTGGCCGCGACACGGCAGCAGGCTGGCGAAGACGACGGTGCCGACCAAAGCCAGCGTGAAATTGTCGGGAAGAAAACGGGGACGGGCCATCGGCATCTCAAGAACGGAAACGGAGGAGCGGGTGCGAGGCGCGCCGCCGTGGTCTGTCGGCCGACGCGCTCCGGCGCGTATTGTCCCGGTTGCCTATTCAATAGGCAAATTCATTTCGAGAATCGATTGATGAAAGACAATCATAAGAAATCGCATTCCACCATCCCTTTTTTACGCAAAAACCTTTCAGGAAAACCCTATCGTGGCGGCCTTGAAGATCCTTGAAAAACTTACGAAAAATCTCGAAAAAGGCCGGGGTAACACGGTGTTACATCGGTGCCGCCGGCCTAACATTTTTCGGCTCGACACAAAAACGGCATGCCCATAAATTACTGCTGAAAGCTCACGTCCTAAATAGGGAACCAGCAATACGCGGTCAGTGAGCGCACAAGGGATGACGAACGTGGATCGGGCAAAACGGAATATCGGGCGATGGATGGCGGGCGCGGCAGCAGCGCTGTGCGCCTCGCTTGCGTTCGCCCATCCGCACGGTGGCCCGGGCGGTGGCGGCGGTGCGCATCGCGAATTTGCGCACGGCGGGGCGGGTGCTCCGTACGCACAGCCGCGCATGGGCGTGAGCAGCGGCGGGCCCCGCTGGGGGCTGCGGCCGGTGACGGCGCCGTCGTACGGCCAGCGCGACGGGCACGAATACGGGCACGGTCAGGCGCACGTCTACGGCCGCGAGTCGGGCCAGCAGGGGCGGTATGCGCCCGTCAATCCGTATCGCCCGATCAGCGCCAACGCCGAATCGATGCAGCGCCCCGGTTCCAACTACGCGCCAATGCGCAGCGGGTCGATCCGCGCCGACGTCGCGCGCTACAACGAGGAACGCGGCGGCCGTCCGGTGCCGCAACCGCGCGAGCAGGAAGGCGGCGGCGCGCGCAACACGTTCTTCTCGTCGTTCTATCGCAACAATTGATGCGGCCGGCCGGGCTCTCCGGCCGTGTCGCGCTGTCTGTTTTCTCTCCCCCCAGTTCCTTCCTGATAACGCCCTTGTCGGCGGGCTTTTGCACGCCTGCTGACGCGTAGGCGCCACCGTCGCGCCGTCTTTCGTTCGCGGCGCTTCGCGCGCTTCGCTGCTTGCGCCATCTTTCGCACCTCGTCGGTGGGCCGGCACCTGCACCCGCGCCCGCGGCAATCGCGACGCCGCTATACCGAACATAAGTCCGCCCATTTTTGACCGGCTTATCGGTCCATGAAGATGGCCGTGCTTCACCGTGCGCATGCAGCCCAAACAACGATACGCGCACCGGTTCCCAACGAATTGATTCGGAGATCTCATGAAGTCTTTCGCTCGCCGGACTGCGTCCGGTGCTGTCGCTTGCGCCGCGTTCGCGGCCTGCTTTTCGGTTGCCGCGCCCGCACGGGCACAATCGAGCGTGCAACTGTATGGGCAGGTCGACGCCTGGGTCGGCGCGCAGAAATTCCCCGGTAACGAACGCGCATGGGGCGTGCAGGGCGGCGGCATGTCGACTTCGTACTGGGGCCTGCGCGGCACCGAGGATCTGGGCGGCGGCTACCGGGCACTGTTCACGTTCGAGGATTTTTTTCGCCCGCAAAACGGCAAGTACGGCCGCTTCGACGGCGATACGTTCTTCGGCCGCAATTCCTACGTCGGCCTCGAAACGCCGTACGGCACCGTGCGCGCCGGGCGCTTGACCACGCAGTTGTTCATCTCGACGATCCTGTTCAACCCGCTGATCGATTCGTACGAGTTCTCGCCGATCGTCTATCACGTGTTCCTCGGCCTGGGCACGTTCCCCACCTACACGACCGATCAGGGCGTGGTGGGCGATTCGGGCTGGAACAACGCGGTGTCGTACACGTCGCCCGATTTCAACGGCTTCAGCGCGAGCGCGATGTACGCGCTCGGCAACCAGGCGGGCAGCAACGGCGCGAAGAAATGGAGTGGCCAGATGCAGTATTACCGCGGCGCGTTCGCCGCGACGGCCGTGTATCAGTACGTCAACTTCAACAACAGCCCGACCGACCTCGGCTCGCTGGTGGCCGGCATGAAGAGCCAGAGCGTCACGCAGCTCGGCGTCAGCTACGACCTCAGGTTCGTGAAGCTGTACGGGCAGTACATGTATACGAAGAACGACATGCAGACCGGAAGCTGGCACGTGAACACCGCGCAGGGCGGTGTGTCGGTGCCGGTCGGCGCGGGCAGTGCGCTGGCCTCGTACGCGTATTCGCGCGACGCGGGCGGCCTCGACCAGACGCATCAGACCTGGGCGCTCGCCTACGACTATCCGCTGTCGAAGCGCACCGATCTCTACGCGGCCTATATGTTCGATCACCTGTCGAATCAATCGACCGGCTACACGTTCGGCGGCGGCATGCGCGTGCGCTTCTGAACGCCGATGCGTGTACGGCACGCAACACCCGCTCGGCATTTTTTGCCGTTGCCGAGCAGTTCTGTAGCGAAACTGGGGAATTACGCGGCGTTTTGCGTTTGTTGACCTTTTGCCTTGCCAGCCTTTGCTACAGTCGCTTCCAATTGAGCCTATTGAAGTCAACTGGATCGCGAGCTTTGGTATGGATACCCTCGTCAGCATGAATGTGTTTCGCTACGTCGTCGAAGTGGGCAGCTTCGTCGGCGCGGCGGAGCGGATGCAAATGTCCGCTGCGATGGCGAGCAAGCACGTGATGCATCTTGAGCAGCAGCTCGGCTCGCGGCTGCTGCATCGAACCACCCGTCGCGTCGCGCCCACCGAAGCCGGGCGCGAGTACTACGAGCGCCTCGTGCAAGCGCTGACCGAACTCGACGAGGCCGGCCAGGCGGTCGGCGCGGCGAGCATCGTGCCGCAGGGCCGCTTGCGCGTGACCACGCTGTCGGCGTTCGGCCTGCGCCACGTGATGCAGGCCGTGACCGGCTACGCGGCGCGCTACGCCGATGTGACCGTCGAGATCACGCTGTCGGATCGCGTCGTCGAACTGATCGACGAAGGCTACGACGTGGCCGTGCGCGCCGCGCCGTTCGGCTTGAAGTCGTCGTCGCTGGTCGCGCGCCAGATCGCCACCGCGCACATTTTGTTGGTGGCCTCGCCGGCCTATCTGGAAGAACACGGCACGCCGGCCACGCTGGCCGATCTCGAACACCACAACTATCTGCGTCGCGACAGCGGCCCGACCTCGATCGATTCGCTCGCGTTCGAATCGGCCGCGGCCTCGCGCGTGACGCTGTCGGGCAACCTGATCATCAATCACCTCGAAGCGCTGCGCGTGGCGGTGCTCGACGGCAGCGGCATCGCGATGCTCGGCACCGAGGTGATCGGCGACGACATCGAAGCCGGCCGCCTCGTGCCGCTGCTGCTCGACGTGATGCCGCCGCGCGAGCTGCCGATCTACGCGGTGTACGCGAGCCGCCGGCATGTGTCGGCGAAGGTGCGCTCGTTCGTCGATTTCCTGGCTGACCGGTTCTCGGGGCAGTCGCTGTGCCCGACCGTCGACGCCTATCTGGCGGAGGCCGCCGCGCCGCGTTTGAAGCGCGTCGCGGTGAGTTGAACACTGCGCGGTTGTTCCGCACGCAGTCGTGAATGAAAAAACCGGCCTCGCAGCCGGTTTTTTTATCGCATCGCGCGAGCCGAAGCGCCGAGCGCCGGTTCAGATGCGAATCCCGAGCCGCGCCTTCGCGTCGTCGTATTCGCGCGCGAGCCGCGCGACCAGATCGCCGACGCTTGGTACGTCGTCCATCAGGCCGACGCCCTGGCCCGCGCCCCAGATGTCCTTCCAGGCCTTCGCCTTGTCGCTGCCGAAATTCATCTTCGACTTGTCGGCTTCGGGCAGCGCGTCCGGGTCCAGCCCGGCGTTGACGATGCTTTCGCGGATGTAGTTGCCGTGCACGCCCGTGAACAGGTTGGTGTAGACGATGTCGGCCGATTTCGCGTCGACGATCGCGCGCTTGTAGCCTTCCACCGCGTGCGCTTCCTGCGTGGCGATGAAGCGCGTGCCCATGTAGGCGAGGTCGGCGCCCATCGCCTGAGCGGCCAGGATCGCGCCGCCGTTGGCGATCGAACCCGACAGCACGATCGGGCCGTCGAAGCGCTTGCGCACCTCGCCCACCAGCGCGAACGGCGAGGTGGTGCCCGCATGGCCGCCCGCGCCGGCCGCCACCAGGATCAGGCCGTCCACGCCCGCTTCGAGCGCCTTTTCGGCGTGGCGCAGGTTGATCACGTCGTGCAGCACGATGCCGCCGTAGCTGTGCACCGCCTGCACGATCTCGGGCGACGGCGCGCGCAGGCTCGTGATGAAGATCGGCACCTTGTGATCGACGCAGACGCGCACGTCGTGTTCGAGCCGCACGTTCGACTGATGGACGATCTGGTTGACCGCGATCGGGCCGATCACCGCCTCCGGATGCGCCTCGCGATGCGCGGCCAGGCCGTCCTCGATCTGCGTGAGCCATGCGTCGAGCAGCTCGGCCGGGCGTGCGTTGAGCGCCGGGAACGAACCGACGATGCCGGCCTTGCACTGCGCGAGCACCAGTTCGGGATAACTGACGATGAACATCGGCGAGGCGATGACGGGCAGCGACAGGCGCTGGAGGACGGCGGGCAGGGCCATGGTGGGAGTCTCCTGGATCGTCTTGCGCCTGCGTGTTTCGCGGGCGGCTGCATGAGTGTAGCGAGGCGGCGCGGCGCGTGTCGGGCACGGTGTGCAGGACGATGCACGCACCCGTGCGTGCCGGTCGTCGCATATTAATACGAACGGTCGTGCGATTGTAGAGCGATGCATCGAACGTTCGTATCGAATGAGTGTTCGGGTTCTACGGTTTGCGTGGGCTAACGCCTGTTCGCGCCGCACCCGGCTCCTACAATGGCGGCTACCACCACCCGATCAGTGAGACTATCGCCATGTCGTTTGACGAGTTTGCATCGTTCAATGTGACGGTGGATGACGTCGACATTTTCGGCGTCAAGGGCGGCTCCGGGCCGCCCTTGCTGTTGCTGCACGGCCATCCGCAGACCCACATGATCTGGCATCGCGTCGCGGCCGCGCTGGCGCGCCGCTTCACCGTGATCGCCACGGATTTGCGCGGTTACGGCGCGTCGTCCAAGCCGAAGGGCGACGCCGCGCACCTCACGTATTCGAAGCGCGCGATGGCGGCCGACCAGGTCGCCGTGATGCGCCACTTCGGCTACGAGCGCTTCTGCGTGTGCGCGCACGATCGCGGCGCGCGCGTCGCGCACCGCATGGCGCTCGATCATCCCGAGGTGGTCGAGCGCGCGATGCTGCTCGATATCGCGCCGACGCTCGCCATGTACGAAAAGACCGATCGTGCGTTCGCCACCGCCTATTTCCACTGGTTCTTCCTGATCCAGCCGCCGCCGCTGCCCGAGACGCTGATCGAGGGCAACCCCGACGCGTACGTCGAGCGCGTGATGGGCAGCCGTTCGGCCGGCCTCGCGCCGTTCGCGCCGGCCGCGCTCGATGCCTACCGGCAGGCGCTGAAACAGCCGGGCGCGGTGCATGCGATGTGCGAGGACTACCGCGCGTCGGCCACCATCGATCTCGACCACGACCGCGCCGATCTCGAACGCGGCACGCGCGTGGCCTGCCCGTTGCGCGTGCTGTGGGGCGCCGAGGGCACGGTGGCGCGCTGCTTCGATCCGCTCGAGGAATGGCGCGCCGTGGCGCGCGACGTGAGCGGCCGCGCGCTCGAATGCGGGCATTACATTCCGGAGGAAGCGCCGGGGGTGTTGCTGGAGGAGATTCTGGCGTTCTTCGAGGCGGGGGAGGGAGGCGGTTGACGCTGCCGGGATCGATGGCATTTCAGTGGTTGCTGATCTCCGAGTTTTTCCACGGGCAGCGACGGCGTCTCCATATCGATCGTATCAATAGATATTCGACTATTGTCATGATCACGCCGGCCATGAGTGCCAGGACGGAATCAAATAGCTCGATATCCCGAAATCCAAGTGATTCGGCAATGAAAAACGAATAGCTGTCGTGCCACGGCGGATAAAAAAGCAGCGCGCCATAAATGTACCTGACGGATATGAAAAACAGGCCGCACAGCAACGTTGCCTGGAGAAACCTACGGACAAGAACGGCCATTGGCGATCACCTCTATCCAACCGTAAGCGTTTATCCCGGAGTTGCCGGCAGGTAGCGTGCTGGTGTGCAGAAGTGCTTGCCGTATTCGCGAGAAATCGGCGTAACTTGGCAAGGTGACGCATCCGAGCGATGCACCTCGCCCCCCTGCCGGATGCAGCCGGAATTGCCCGCGCTTTACCCCATCCACCCATGTCCAATCGTCGATGAGGCCGTCGTCTCGATAAAGCGCGAACCACTCGTCGCGATGCGATGGTTTTCCAAGCAGAGCGTTGGTCGTATCTTTAAGCCACGCTTCGGTGCGTGAGCGAATGCCTCCGGTCGGACGATCGACGATCCAATACTTTCCAGCAGGAATAGGGCCATTGTTGAGGACGGCTGTGCAGCCGCCACGGTTGCGGTAAACGCTGTTGCCCGAGAAAGCCATGAACGTCCCCACGCCAAACAGGGTAAGCGGCTCAAGCGGCGCATTGCCGACAACGAATTTGCCTTGTAGCGCCATGATCAGGACCGGTCTCTCCAGCTATCCGTGAACTTGATGTTGCCGTCGGTATAGTGCCAAGTGATGCGGTCATACAGCAAAGACACCGATTCGACGTGGTTGAGTCGGGACATGTCGTCGAATTTGGTGTTTGCCATTCCAGGATTGATGCCGGTGACCTTCACGCCCTCCATGAGCATGATGAAGTACACCTCTTCCTGGCCTGCATCGTTGATCCGGTACCACTTGAGCTCGGCGGATTGCAGTGTCTGGCCTCTGGAGACGGCTTTGTACAGGTAAGGACTGGATGCGTCGAATTCCTTTTCGATATGTATCGGGGCATGAGTGCGACAACCCGTGATATCGCCGGTCTTGTTGTCCACTGGAAGGTTGATTCCGTGACCGAATCCAATGACTTCGATGCTTCCTTCGCGATCCTGAACCGTGACCGAGCCGGCGATTTTCGCGCCGCCATCATCCTTTAGCCAC
Source organism: Burkholderia sp. 22PA0099 (assembly GCF_047497165.1). Taxonomy (NCBI): domain Bacteria; kingdom Pseudomonadati; phylum Pseudomonadota; class Betaproteobacteria; order Burkholderiales; family Burkholderiaceae; genus Burkholderia; species Burkholderia sp. 22PA0099. The sequence continues at coordinate 547,070 of NZ_CP163165.1, forward strand.
ATGTATGCCGGGATTGCCATGTTTTATTGGTCGAGGTTGATTGGGGTTGGCTAAATTACCCCAAATCCAAACGATGACGTTTGAAAGAAACCGCTTGGGTGATTCAACTCAAACAGCGTGCAGGCATGTCCCTGCCGCCGACGCGGTTCGCTTCCCGGCAAATGCGTTTGCGCCGCACATGATCCCCGAAACGCGAGCAAGTTTTCCGTGCACCGTTTCGCTCATCGGCGCCCATGATGCGAGGCGCGGTATGCCCGCAGCGATCTAGCGGAAACGGGCGCGCAGCACAGTGCGGCGCGTGGATTTCGATCTGTAGGGAAACTCCCGATGCCGACGCAAAATCGGTGCTCGTATGATGGGCTCATCGTTGATCACGTCAACGGGATTCGACTCTGAGCGCCGTTCAACAATTCTTGGTTGAACGGCTTTTTTTTGTTCGGCGCGCGCGGCTCACCGCTCATCGAACCACCGCCCCTCCACCCGCCTCAACACCTCCCGCTTCCCGTCCGCATCCAGATCCCGCCAGGCCGCGATTTCGTCGAGCGTGCGGCGGCAGCCGGTGCACCAGTTCGCTTTCGCATCGACCTGGCACACGCCCACGCAGGGGGACGCCACCCCGGCCACCTCGGCGCCGTCGCGGCTCACGCCGGCTCGCGCAGCGCCACGTCCACCACCGGCGCGCCGGTCAGGTCGGCCAGCTCCTGCGGCGACAGCGTGAACACCGCGTGCGGATGCCCGGCCGCGGCCCACAGCGCATCGTAGGCGAACAGGTCCGCGTCGATCAGCATCACCGGCTTGACCAGATGGCCGATCGGGCAGACGCCGCCGATCGCATAGCCGGTGTTCTCGCGCACGAACTTCGCATCGGCGCGGCCGATCTCGCCGACGCGCTCGGCCACCTTCTTCTCGTCGACGCGGTTCGCGCCGCTTGCCACCACCAGCACCGGCGCGCCGTCGGACTTGCGCCGGAACAGGATCGACTTGGCGATCTGCGCGACGTCGCAGCCGAGCCCGGCCGCGGCTTCGGCCGAGGTGCGGCCGGTTTCGTCGAGCACCACCACGCCCTTCGCGTGGCCGCGCTCGATCAACAGTTGCGCGACGCGGCGCGCGGATTCGGGAAGCTGGTCGGCTGGGGTCGGAGTCGGCATGAGTCGGTCGTTATGAAGAGTGAAAGGGCGGGGAGGCGATCAGGCGCTGGCCGCTTGCGCGTCGCCGCGCTTGGCGAGCAGCGCGCGGCCGGCGCGCGAGGCGTTGGCGCGGCCGAGCGCGCGCGAAATGAAGTCGCCGGCCTCGACGACTTCCATCAGGTCGATGCCGGTCTCGATGCCGAGGCCCTGCATCAGGTACAGCACGTCCTCGGTCGCGACGTTGCCGGTGGCGCCCTTCGCATACGGGCAGCCGCCCAGGCCGGCGACGGAGGCGTGGAAGATCTCGATGCCTTCGAGCAGCGCGGCGTAAATGTTGCCGAGCGCCTGCCCGTAGGTGTCGTGGAAGTGGCCCGACAGCCGCTCGCGCGGGAACACCCGGGCGACGGCGGCCAGCACCGCGCGCGTCTGCGCGGCGGTGCCCACGCCGATGGTGTCGGCGATGTCGATCTCGTCGCAGCCGAGCGCGGCGAAGCGCTCGACCACGTCGATCACGGCGGCCACCGGCACCTCGCCCTGATACGGGCAGCCGAGCGCGCACGACACGCTGCCGCGCAGCCGCACGCCGGCCTCTTTCGCGGCCCGCGCGACCGGCTCGAAGCGCGCGATGCTCTCGGCGATGCTGCAGTTGATGTTCTTCTGCGAGAACGCCTCGCTCGCCGCGCCGAAGATCACGACCTCGTCGGCGCGCGCGGCCAGCGCGTTCTCCAGGCCCTTGAGGTTCGGCGTCAGCGCGGAATAGAGCGTGCCGGGGCGGCGCGCGATGCCGGCCATCAGCTCGGCGCCGTCGGCCATCTGCGGCACCCATTTCGGCGACACGAACGACGCGGCTTCGACGTTGCGGAAGCCCGCGTGCGAGAGCCGATCGACCAGCGCGATCTTCACGTCGGTGGGCACGAAGGTCTTTTCGTTCTGCAGACCGTCGCGCGGCCCGACCTCGACGATCTTCACGGCTGTGGGGGTGGTCATGCTTGTCTCCATCGTTCGGTGGCGCACGCGGTACGTGCGCCGGGTGCGATTGGCGGGCCGGCGGCGGATCGCGCCGCGCGGCCCGGCGGGTGCGGCGGCTAGTAGCCGCGCGCGAGATCGATGATGCCGGTGACGGCGTCGCCGCGCTCGAACGCGCGGATCTTCGCGGCGATCTGCGCGACCGCGCCGTCGCGTTCGGTTTCGGCCGAGACGTGCGGCGTGATCGTGATGCGCGGATGCGCCCAGAACGGATGCTCGGCCGGCAGCGGTTCGGTGTGCAGCACGTCGAGCAGCGCGCCTTCGAGCTGGCCCGAGGCGAGCGCGTCGAGCAGGTCCGGCTCGACCAGATGCGCGCCGCGCGCGACGTTGATCACGAACGCGCCGGGCGCGAGTTGCGCGAACACGCCGGCGTGCAGCGCGCCGTGCGTGTCGGGCGTGCTCGGCAGCAGGTTGACGAGCACCTTGAGGCCTTGCGAGAACGCGTCGAAGCCGGCGTCGCCGGGGCGCGGGCTGCCGTGGAAGGTGGTCACGCCGTCCAGCGATTTCGCGCCGCGGCTGAAGCCGCGCACGGTCAGGCCGAGCCCGGCCAGGGCGCGCGCGACCTGCGCGCCGAGCACGCCGAGCCCGAGCACGCCCACCACGAACCGCTCGCGCGGGTGCGCATCGAGCGGCTGCCAGCGGTGCTCGCGCTGGAGCGCGGCGTAGTCGTCGAAACGGCGCAGATAGCGCAGCACGCCGTAGGCGACGTACTCGATCATCTGCTGGCCCATGCCGGTATCTTCGAGCCGCACGAGCGGCACGCCGGCCGGCAGCGTGCCCGGTTGTTCGCGTTCGAAGTCGAGCAGCGCGTCCACGCCGGCGCCGAGATTGAAGATCGCCTTCAGGCCCGCGCGCGGCGCGAGCAATTCGGCGGGCGGGCGCCAGACCATCGCGTAGTCGGCGGGGGCGGCGTCGCCCGGTTGCCAGGCGCGCAGCGTCGCGCCGGGCAGCGCGGCTTCGATGCCGGTGCGCCAGTCGGCGAACGAATCTTGGGTGTCGTGGAACAGGATCTGCATGAGTGCTTGGGTGCTGGCAGGTTGCGCGAGGGTGCGCGAAGCCGGCATCTGGCCCCGTCGCGCGGGAAACGGCCATTTTACGGCGTCGAGCGGCCCGACGCCGCAGCGTCGAAATTGCAAAGCAGGAAAAATTGGTTCGCCGCCCGCGAGGCGCGGCCGACAATCGGTGCGTCAAACGATCGGAAACGGGTTCGCCCGCAAGCGAGGGGGAAGCGATGTCCATCTGCAGCAAATCGACGTGGCCGCCGCGTGTGGTGACCGTGCCCGGCCTGCACGGCAGCGAGGGAGCGCATTGGCAAAGCTGGCTCGAACGGCAGTTCGCGCGCTCGCTGCGCGTGGAGCAGGACGACTGGGAGGCGCCGCATCTGGTGCGCTGGGCCGGCGCGGTGCGCGACACGCTTGCGCGCGAACGCGGCCCGGTCGTGCTGGCCGCTCATAGCTTCGGCTGTCTCGCGACGGCGCATGCGCTGTTGCGCGGCGATCTCGCGCTCGACCCCTCGGTAGTGGCCGGCGTGCTGTTCGTCGCGCCTGCCAGCCCGCAGAAATTCGCGTTTGCCGGTGCGTTCGAGGCACGGCGCCTGCCGGTGCCGTCGATCCTGATCGGCAGCGAGACCGACCCATGGATGACGCTTGGCGACGCGCGCGAGCTGGCGCGCCAGTTCGGCAGCGCGTTCGTCAATCTCGGCGACGCCGGGCATATCAATACCGCGGCCGGCTTCGGGCCGTGGCCGCGCGCCAAGTATTTCATCGATACGCTCGTGCATTGCGCCGCGCCGCTGCGGTTTCGCGAGGCGCGTGAAGAGGCGCGGGGCGATGTGCTCAGGGCGGCGGGGGAGCGGAATTTCGCGTTTGCGGTTTGAGGCGGGGGACGGGGATTGGATTGGGGACGGGTGGCCTGCGGGCTGCCCGTTTTGCTTTGGGGGTTGCGTTGTTTGATTGCAGATAATCAAATGTATCGGCCATTTTCTGCAAAAAAATAACGCAACCGACTCACCCCCGCGACGGCCTCGATCCCGAATTCGGCGCCGGCAACTGGCTCGGCGGAATGTTCGACGGCGGGCTCGCGTTGCCATTTCCGTCCGCGCTCGGTGCATTCCCCGGCGGCGGGGCCGGCGTGCCGGGGTCGCCCGGGCCGCCCGGCGGCGGCGGTGCGGGTGGCATGGCGCCCGATGCCGCGTCGTCGCTCGGCGGGTAATGCACCACCGGCGGCGCGAGCGGCGGCTGGCCCGAGGCCGGCGTGGGCGCGGCGCTCGATGCCGCCGACGCATCGCCGTTGAACGCGCTGGCGTTGCCGTCACCGCTGGCGGGCAGGTTCGCCGCCGCATCGGACGACGTCGAGGAGCCGTGATGCGAATCGTCGCTGCAGGCCGCAAGCCCCAGCGCGATCAACAGGACGGACGCGGCAGCCGGTCGGAACATCGATTACCTCCTTGGCGGGTTCGCCGGCGCGCGGGCAGCGGCGCGGGCGGGGCGCACAGTATGGCCCGCCGGTGCGACGGGCGTGTGAAGCGCGTATGAAGCGTCCCGCCGCCCGATCCTCGTCGCCTCAGCGGGCGGCCGCGCGAGGGAAACACGGCAGCGCGAGCAGCACGACCGCGGCGGCGGCCAACCAGACGAGTTGCCAGCCGCCCCATGCCAGCAAGGCCGGGATAGCCAGCGGCGTCAGGAAATAGCCGGCGTAGACGACCGTATTGGCCATGCCGAGCGCGGTTCCCGCGCGCTGCGCGCCGGCCATCGTCGCCAGTTCGGCGTAGGCCACGCCGTGCCAGGCGGAAACCGCGATGCCGGCCGCCACCAACAGCAGCGCGGCGAGATCGATGGTCAGCGCCGAACGCGCTTCGCTGGCGGCGAACGTGGCCGCGACGAGCGCCGCGAACAGCGCGAGCGCCAGCCCGACCGTGCCGCGCACGAACGCGCGCCGGTTGCCGCGCCGGTCGGTCGCGCGTCCGCTCCAGACGCGCGACACCATGGCGCCAAGCTGGATCGTCACCATCGCGATGCCGATGCGCGCCGTGCTGAAGCCGGCGAAATCGTGCAGGAACACCGTCGCGAAGCTGAGGATGGCGAACTGCGGCGCGCAGAGCAGCCCGATGCCGAGGACGAGACGCCGCAGCGTCGGATCGCGCAGGGATTGAGTGGCGGAGGCACTGGCGGCATTGACGGCTCCAGTGGTTCTGGTGGTCTCGGTGGCCCCAGCATTCCCAGCATTCCCAGCATTCCCAGCAGACCCAGCAACCGGCGTCACCTCATCCCCAGGCGGCTCATGCAGCCAGCGCCACGTCAGGAGCGCCGCCAGCGCCACGAACCCGCCCAGCACGCCGAACACGGCCGCGAAGCCCGCGTGCGCGGCCAGCGGCGGCAGCAGCGCCGCGCCGAGGCCGCCGCCGAGCGGCACGGCGGTCTGCCGGATGCTCATCGCGAGGCCGCGTTCGTGGTCGCGGAACCAGCGCATCACGGCCCGGCCGCTCGCGCCATTGACGCTGCCGCCCGTCAGGCCGGTCAACGCCATGGCGGCAACCAGCCACGCGAGCGGCGGCGTCCAGCCGCCGTGCGGCACCATGCCGGCCGCCATCGTCGCCAGCATGGCCGCCATCGCGGCCAACCCGATGAGCAGCACGCGACGGTCGCCCCAGCGGTCGGCGGCCAGCCCCCAGGGCACCTCGAACACCGCCACGCCCAACCCGAGCGCACCGATCACGATCCCGAGCGCGCCGTTATCGAGCCGATATGCGCTGCGCAGCGAGATCGCGGTAGTCGGGATGCCGGCCGCCGCCGCCGAGAACGCCACGTTCGCCAGCACGCCGACGGCCAGCACGCGCCAGCGATGCGCCTCGCCGCGTTCGGCGTGCGCGGCCCGCGCGAGCGGGGCTCGGGCAGGCGTCGAGAAAGAGGAGAGGCGCATGGTGCGGGTCCGGGAGTGGTTGACGCCGTCAGTGTCGCCTCGTAGATTCATGCTGAAAATCAGAAAGTTTTGTTTGAATCGTTCGATAAATCAGGATGATTGCCATGTCGCATACGAACTTCGACATCGCCGCGCTGCGCAGTCTGGTTGCCGGCATCGATCTCGGCAGCTTCGCGAAGGCGGCCGATCGGGTGGCGCGTTCGTCGTCGGCGGTCAGCGCGCAGGTTCGCAAGCTCGAGGCGCAGGCCGGCGCGCCGCTGTTCCGCAAGGCGGGGCGCGGGCTGGCGCTGACCGACGCCGGCGAGGCGATGCTGCGTTATGCACGTCGGCTGATCGAGCTGAACGACGAGGCCGCCTCGGCGGTGCGCGGCGCGACGCTCGACGGCTGGGTGCGGATCGGCATGCAGGAGGATTTCGGCGAGAGCCTGCTGCCCGACGTGCTCGGGCGTTTTGCGCGCGCGCATCCGCTGGTGCGCATCGAGGCGCGCGTGGCGCGCAATACCGAACTGCTGGAACGGCTCGACGCGCGGCAGCTCGATCTCGCGCTGGTCTGGGGCGACCCCGCGGCCACCTCGGTGGCGGCGCGCGAGGGCATCGAGGCCGAGCTGATCGCGATGGCGCCGATGTGCTGGGCAGGCGCGGCCTCGCCCGCCGCGCGGGCCGCCGCCGACGCGTGGCGCGAGAACGGCGAGCCGTTGCCGCTGGTCGCGTTCGACCGGCCCTGCGCGTTCTTCGCGGCGGGCTCCGCGGCGCTCGATCGCGCCGGTTTGCGCTGGCGGATCGCCTTCACGAGCCCGAGCCTGGCCGGCTTGTGGGCGGCGGCCGCGGCTGGGCTGGGCGTGACGGTGCGCACGCGTTACGGGCTGCCCGCAACGGTGCGGCCGCTCGATGCCGCCGCACATGGCTTGCCGGATTTGCCGCCGTTGCCGCTGGTGCTGCTGCGGCGTGCCGAATCGCGCACGCCGACCGCCGAGCAACTGATGCGGATCGTCCGGCAGGCGGTGAGCCGCGCGGCGGATTCGACGGAAGCTGCCGAGGATTCACTGGCGGCTTGAGCGGGGCGAGCGAATCGATGATCGGCGCACCGTGCATGCCGACATCGCAGGCCCTCGGCAGGTGGCCGGCAACGATCGGCAAGACGCGATCATCAACCGGCAGCGACTGCCACCGCCGGGCAACGATCGGCACACGCGGCTATCAACCGGCGGTGCCCACCACCGTCGGGCAGCGATCGGCAAGACGTGATCATCAACCGGCAGCGCCTGTCACTGTCCGCCACAGTCCGATCACCACCCGCGGCCTCACCACTCACACCCTCCTCAATCCCGCCTCCACCGCCCCGATCACCCCCCGCATCCGCGCACGCAGCCCATCACTGGCCGGCACGAACGGCAAGCGCAAGCCGTCCGCGCAGCGCGCGTGCGCCGCCAGCGCCGCCTTCACCGGCGCCGGGTTCGGTTCCTCGAACAGCACCCGCACCAGCGGCTGCAACGCCACCGCGATCCGCCGCGCGCCGGCCCAGTCGCCCTGATGCACGCATCGGTAAGCCCGGACGTGCCACTCGGGGAACAGATGCGCAGCGCTTACGATCGCTCCGTGCGCGCCCACGCAGAGCGCCGCGAAGTTCTGGTTGTCGTCGCCGGAGAACACGCGCAGCGGTGTCTCATGGACGAGCCGCATCATCCGGTCGATCGAGCCGCCGCATTCCTTGATGCCCGCGATGCGCGCATCCTCGGCCAGCGCCTTCAGCGTGTCGAGTTCGATGTTCACGCCGGTGCGATACGGAATGTTGTAGACGAGCATCGGCAGATCGGCGGCCTGCACGACGGCCTCGAAGTGACGGCGGATGCCGTCCTGCGTCGGCCGCACGTAGGTGGGCGGCGTGACGAGCAGGCCGTCGGGCGCCAGCGAGGCCAGTTCGCGGGCGCGCGCGACGGCACCCCGCGTCGCGCTGTGCGACAGGCCCAGCACGATCGGCACGCCCGGCGCGGCGGCGCGCAGCGTCGCGAATACGGCGGCCTGTTCGGCGTCGTCGAGCAGCGCACCCTCGCCGGTGGTCGCGCAGGCCACGAAGCCGGCGATGCCGGCCTCGACGTAATGCCGCGCGAGACGCGCGAGCGACGCGTGATCGATAGCCTCGCCCTCGCGCGACGTGAACGGTGTGACGATCGGCAGCCAGATGCCGGAAAAATCGATGGACATGCAAACCTCGGTGGGAACGTGGTGAAGGAAACGTTCCGCCGGCGGGCGCCGGACCGGGGTATGAGACGGGCCTGGAGGCCCGAGAGAGTTCCCGTCCGGCTTTCGCCTGACGGGACGCGACTCCCCGTCAGTCGAGAAGTCGTTTTTTCAGTTTCAACACGGTTGCGCGCGCAATCACGGCCTCGGCCGCATCGAACGAGCGGGCGAGGGTGGCAGGGCGCGGGAACGAAGGCATCGCGAACGACGACATGAACGTGAACCGTGAAGAAACGAGCCGCAATCTTAGCATCGGCCTTCGCGCGTTGACCAGCGCGAACCATGCCATCGGCTCTCCACGCCCAAGCCGCCAAATGACTTTTGGTTGTGACCTAAGCACGAAGGAGTCTTAGGGCGCGCGCGCCGGGCTGGCTACAATCGCCGCTTACCAATGGCTGACAGACCACACAGGGGATAGGACTCGATGAATCAGACGCAAGGGATCGGCCGCTGGCTGATCGCGGGGGCGGCGGCGATGCTGGTCACGGCCGCACCGGCCGCGCACGCGGACACCGCGTTGCTGAACGTGTCGTACGACGTGACGCGCGAGCTGTACAAGGACATCGACGCGGGCTTCATCGCGGCATGGAAGCAGAAGACCGGCGAGACGGTCTCGATCCGCCAGTCGCACGGCGCGTCGAGCGCGCAGGCGCTGTCGGTGCTGCAAGGCCTGCAGGCCGACGTGGTGACCATGAACCAGCCGAACGACATCGACCTGCTGGCCGATCGCGGCCAGTTGCTGCCGAAGGACTGGCGCAAGCGCCTGCCCGACAGCAGCTCGCCGTATTCGACCACCATGGTGTTCCTGGTGCGTCACGGCAACCCGAAGCAGATCCACGACTGGAGCGACCTGGCCAAGCCCGGCGTGCAGGTCGTGATCGCCAACCCGAAGACCTCGGGCAACGGCCGCTATGCGTACCTGGCCGCCTGGGGATACCAGAAGCTCAAGGGCGCGAGCGACGCGCAGGCCGTCGATTTCGAGAAGGCGATCTTCCGCAACGTGCCGGTGCTCGATTCGGGCGGCCGCGGCGCGACCACCACCTTCACGCAGCGCGATATCGGCGACGTGCTCGTCACGTTCGAGAACGAAGTGGCGCTGATGGATGCGGGCGCGAACGGCGAGCAGTTCGACGCCGTCTACCCGTCGGCCAGCATCCTGGCCGAGCCGCCGGTGGCGATCGTCGACAAGGTGGTGGACAAGAAGGGCACGCGCAAGGTCGCGCAGGCCTACCTCGATTACCTGTACTCGCCGGCCGGGCAGGAGATCATCGCGAAACATCACCTGCGCCCGCGCGACGCGGCCGTGCTCAAGCAGCACGCGGCCGAGTTCAAGACGCTCAAGACGTTCAGCGTCGAGCAGATCTTCGGCAGTTGGGACAACGTGCAGAAGACCCACTTCGCCGACGGCGGCACGTTCGACCAGATCATCGTCGACCGGAAGTAAGCGCCGGATCGCAGCAGACGGCAGCACGCAGAAGGACGCGGAAAGACGAGAAGGCGGGAGCGCGCAGGCGCTTCCGCCTTTTTCATTGGTGCGTTGCAGCAACCCCGAATGCACAAAGCTTGAGCGAAATTTCACTCGATATCGATTGAAAACCTCGGTGAATTTTCTCGAATCGGCCGATCGGCCGGGGGATCAGGAAAAACATTTCTCGCGGGCGGGCAAAAAATAGCGAAAAAACCGCCGCGCCCCGGCCACGCCGAACCGGCGCGCCGGCGCCGACATCCGGAGACAGCCCCATGACCGCCCGATTGCCCACCGAAGGCACGCCCGCCCTCGCCGATTACCAACTCACCGACAACCTCACCGCCACCCACGGCCGCGTGTTCCTGACCGGCACCCAGGCGCTGGTGCGCCTGCTGCTGATGCAGCGCCAGCGCGACGCGGCGCGCGGCGTCGATTCGGCCGGCTTCGTGAGCGGCTATCGCGGCTCGCCGCTCGGCATGGTCGATCAGCAGATGTGGAAGGCGCAGGCGCTGCTCGACGCGGCCCGCGTGCGCTTCCTGCCGGCCATCAACGAGGAACTGGGCGGCACGGCGGTGCTCGGCACGCAGCGCGTCGAGGCGGATGCCGAGCGCACCGTCGAGGGCGTGTTCGCGATGTGGTACGGCAAGGGCCCCGGCGTGGATCGCGCCGGCGACGCGCTCAAGCACGGCAACGCGTACGGCGCGTCGCCGCACGGCGGCGTGCTGGTGGTGGCGGGCGACGATCACGGCTGCGTGTCGTCGTCGATGCCGCACCAGAGCGACTTCGCGCTGATGGGCTGGCAGATGCCGGTGCTCAACCCGTCGAATCTCGCCGACATGCTCGAATTCGGTTTGTACGGCTGGGCGCTGTCGCGTTTCTCGGGCGCATGGGTGGGCTTCAAGGCGATCTCGGAGACGGTCGAATCGGGCTCGACGGTTGATCTCGATGCGCTCGTCACGCACTGGCCCGAGCCGCCGCCGTTCGACGCGCCGGCGGGCGGCCTGCACAACCGCTGGCCCGACCTGCCGAGCCTGACGATCGAGGCGCGGCTCGCGGCCAAGCTCGACGCGGTGCGCCATTTCGCGCGCGTGAACAGCATTGATCGCTGGATCGCGCCGAGCCCGCACGCGAGCGTCGGCATCGTGACCTGCGGCAAGGCGCATCCGGACCTGATGGAAGCGCTGCGGCGGCTCGACCTGAGCGCCGCCGATCTCGACGCGGCCGGCGTGCGCATCTACAAGGTCGGCCTGTCGTTTCCGCTCGAAACCACGCGGCTCGAGCGCTTCGTCGAGGGCCTCGACGAGGTGCTGGTGATCGAGGAGAAGGGGCCGGTGATCGAGCAGCAGATCAAGGAGCATCTGTACAACCGAAGCTCGGGCGCGCGGCCGCGCGTGATCGGCAAGCACGATGCTGCCGGCGCGCCGTTGCTGTCCGCGCTCGGCGAGCTGCGCCCGTCGCGGGTGCTGCCGGTGTTCGCCGACTGGCTGGCGCGGCATCGCCCGGCGCTCGACCGTCGCGAGCGCGTGGTGGACCTGATCGCGCCGGCCATCCTGTCGAACGCGGCCGACGCGGTCAGGCGCACGCCGTATTTCTGCTCGGGCTGCCCGCACAACACCTCGACCCGGGTGCCGGACGGCTCGGTCGCGCAGGCCGGCATCGGCTGCCATTTCATGGCGTCGTGGATGGAGCGCGACACCACCGGCCTGATCCAGATGGGCGGCGAGGGCGTGGACTGGGCCGCGCACGCGATGTTCACGCGCACCCGCCACGTGTTCCAGAACCTCGGCGACGGCACCTACTTTCATTCCGGACTCCTGGCGATCCGGCAGGCGGTGGCCGCGCGCGCCACCATCACCTACAAGATCCTCTACAACGACGCGGTGGCGATGACCGGCGGCCAGCCGGTGGACGGCAGCCTGTCGGTGCCGCAGATCGCGCGGCAGGTGGAGGCCGAGGGCGTGTCGCGTTTCGTGGTGGTGTCCGACGAGCCGCAAAAATACGACGGCCTGCGCGACGCGTTTCCGCGCGGCACCAGCTTCCATCATCGCGACGCGCTCGACGCCGTGCAGCGCGAGCTGCGCGACACCGACGGCGTGACGGTGCTGATCTACGACCAGACCTGCGCGGCCGAGAAGCGCCGCCGCCGCAAGAAGGGCGAGTATCCCGACCCGGCCCGGCGCGCGTTCATCAATGAACAGGTGTGCGAAGGATGTGGCGATTGCGGCGTGCAGTCGAATTGCCTTTCGGTCGAGGCGGTCGAGACGCCGCTCGGCCGCAAGCGCCGCATCGATCAGTCGTCGTGCAACAAGGATTACTCGTGCGTGAACGGCTTCTGCCCGAGCTTCGTGACCGTCGAGGGTGCGGCGCTGAAGAAGGCGGCCGGCATCGCGTTCGACGAGGCCGCGCTGGCCGAGCGCGTGGCGGCGCTGCCGTCGCCCGCCGCGCGGCTCGAGGCGGCGCCGTACGACATGCTGGTGACGGGCGTGGGCGGCACCGGGGTGGTGACGGTGGGCGCGCTGATCAGCATGGCCGCGCACCTGGAGGGCAACAGCGCGTCGGTGCTCGATTTCATGGGCTTCGCGCAGAAGGGCGGCGCGGTGCTGTCCTACGTGCGGATCGCCGCGCGCGACGCGTGGCTGAACCAGGTGCGCATCGACACGCAGCAGGCCGACCTGCTGCTGGCCTGCGACATGGTGGTGGGCGCGAGCGCCGAGGCCTTGCAGACGGTGCGCCACGATCGCACGCGCATCGTCGTCAACACCCACCCGATCCCGAACGCCGCGTTCGTGCGCGATCCCGACGCGAGCCTGCACGCCGATGCGCTGCTCGACAAGATGCATCATGCGGCCGGCGCCGCGCGCGTGTCCGAATGCGATGCGCAGGCGCTGGCCGCGCGGTTCCTCGGCGATTCGATCGGCGCGAACATCCTGATGCTCGGCTTCGCGTGGCAGCACGGGCTGGTGCCGGTGTCGCTGGCGGCGCTGATGCGCGCGCTCGAACTGAACGGCGTGGCGGTGGCCGCGAACCGGCTGGCGTTTTCGATCGGGCGGATGGCGGCGGGCGATCCGGCCGGGCTCGAGGCGTTGTGGCAGGCGCGTCATCCGGTGCGGGCCGCCGCCGCGCCGCGCACGCTCGACGCGCTGGTAGCGGATCGCGCGGCGCGGCTCGATGCTTACGGCGGCCGGCGCGTGGTGGCGCGCTACCGCGCGCTGGTGGACGCCGCGCGCGCCACCGGCGACGCGCGGGTCGCCGAGGCCGTGGCGACCGCGTTCTACCGGCTGCTGGCCGTGAAGGACGAATACGAGGTGGCGCGGCTCTACAGCGACGGCAGCTTCCGCGCCGCGCTCGGCGAGCAGTTCGACGGCGTGGCCGGTCGCGATTACCGGATCGATTTCCATCTGGCGCCGCCCGCCACCACGAAGGCCGTTCACGGCGAGCGCCCGAAAAAGCAGCGTTTCGGCGCCTGGATGTGGCCGGTGCTCGGCGTGCTGGCGCGCTGCCGCGGCCTGCGCGGCACGCCGTTCGATCCGTTCGGCCGCACCGCCGAGCGCCGCATGGAGCGCGCGCTGGCCGACGATTACGCCGTCACCATGACGCGTGCGTTCGCGGCGCTTGCAGCAGGGAACGCGGGCAAAGAGGGCAAAGAGGGCAAGGACGGCAACGCGCAGGCCGTGGCGGCGCTCGCCGCGCTGCCCGCGAAGGTGCGGGGCTACGGGCCGGTGAAGCTGGCGGGCGTGGCCGCGATGAAGCGCGCCGAACCGGCGCTGGCCTTGCAGGCGGGCATCGAGGCGGCGACGAGCGCGGCGGTCGCGCAAGCGATCGACGCGATCAAGGGCGCGGGCGCGTTGCGCGCGATTCCGGTGGTGGTTGCGGCGAAGTAAGCCGGAGGCGCGCGGCTAAAAAACGACGGCCGCGCGGGCAACGCGCGGCCGTCGTGCTCAGGTCAGCCCTTTCTTGCGCGTCGTCAGCGCCGTCTCCGACAGGTCGATTTCGCGCATCAGCTTGGCGAGCGTCACGTCGTTGATCTTCTGCTCGGTGCGGATCCGGTACAGCGCCGCGCGCTCGGCGCGGATCGCCGCGAGCTTCATCTGCAACTCCATGCGTTCGGCTTGCTTGGCTTCGGCGCGCAGCGTGGCGGCGTCGTCGCTGTCGTCGTCGTCGAGGCTATCGAGGCGGCGGCGGTAGAGATCCATGACGCGCGCGGTGATGTCGGTGCAGCGCGCGGCATCGGCTTCGTCGAGATCGGCGATCAGCGTGTCGTGGGTGGCGTCGATCGCGCGGATCGCCGCCTGCGCCGCCGTCGCGCGCGCCGCGCGTTCCTCGCGCAGGTGCGGGTTCGGGGTGGAGCGCAGGCCGCGCAGCAGCAGCGGCAGGCCCGCCACCGCCACCAGCAGCGAGCAGAGGATCACGCCCGAGGCGATGAAGATGGCGGTGTCGCGCCCGGCCAGCGGCGTGCCGTTGCCGAGCGTCACCGGCAGCGACAGCACGCCGGCCAGCGTGACCGCGCCGCGCACGCCGCCCACCGTCATCAGCGCGAGGGTGCGAAAGCCGGGCATGGCGCCGGCCATGCCGCGCCGCGCGGCGCGCCGGCTGGCGATCCAGCGCAGCAGCCAGATCCAGGTGAAACGGATCGCGTACAGCGCGGCCAGCATCGCCAGCACGGAGCCGATCATCGTGGCCACCAGCGCGTCGCTCTGGTGGTGCGCCGACACCAGCGCGCGGCCGATGATCTGCGGCATCTGCAGGCCGAGCAGGATGAACACCATGCCGTTGAACACGAACTCGATCATCGACCAGGTGCTCTCGGCGCGCACCCGCGCGGCCACCGTGCTGCTGCGCGAGAAGCTCGTGTAATTCATCATCATCCCGGCCGCCACGGCCGACAGGATGCCCGACAGCCCGAAATGCTCGGCGATCAGGTACGAGGCGAACGGGATCAGCAACGTCATGACGATGCCGGGCGCCGGGTCACCTTCCTGCGCGGCGTTCAGGAAGCGCGTCGACAGCAGGCTGAACAGCCAGGCCAGCGCGGCGCCCGCCGCCAGGCCACCGGTCGCGACCAGCACGAAATCGAGCGATGCCTCGCGCAGCGAGAACACGCCGGTGAGCGCGGCGGCGATCGCGAACTTCAGCGCCACCAGGCCCGACGCGTCGTTCATCAGCGCCTCGCCTTCGAGGATGTGCATCAGTTGCGGCGGAATCCGGCCCTTCCCGGCGATGCCCGACAGCGCCACGGCGTCGGTGGGCGACAGCACGGCGGCCAGCGCGAACGCCACCGGCAGCGGCAGCCCCGGCACCAGCCAGTGCGCGAAGTAGCCGACCGCCACCACCGTGATGAACACCAGCCCGAACGCCAGCATCAGGATCGCGCGTCGTTGCAGGTACAGCTCGCGTTTCGGAATCCGCCAGCCGTCGGCAAACAGCAGCGGCGGGATGAACAGCAGCATGAAGATTTCAGGATCGAAGCTCACATGCAGCTTCAGGCGCGGCCAGGCCAGCAGCGCGCCGATGACGATCTGCATGAGCGGCAGCGGCGGGCGCCAGGGCAGCAGGCGGATCACGATGCCGGACAGCGCGACCGCGAGCAGCAGGATGAGGACGGTGAAGACGATTTCCATCGATAAAGTCGGGTTCTCGTAAGGCGGGGGACCGGGCGAGTGTAGCGCGCGAAGATGAACGGCGTCGTGCCGATGCGCACCGAATTGGTGCTTTCAGGATCACGGCGCGGTGCATCGAGTCAATGGCGGCGCGGCTTTGCCCGGTTTTTGCCAGTGAGCACGGAGCTTGCTTATACCTGACGACAACACGGCGAAATGACCGAGGGTGCAATGATGAGCAGCGGATCGATAACGGGTCGCGTGCCGGCAACGGCGGCGGCCATCAGGAGGGACGTCGCATGTTGACCATGCAGCAGGAACGGCCGCTGGCGATGACGGCCCCGGTGTCGTCGGGTTCGCCCTACCGGTTCGAGCGCGAGGTGACGTCCGGCTTCGAGCGGGCGGCGTCGAGCCACCGCGATCTGGCGCTGTCGAGCATGTTCCAACCGATCTTCAGCCTGTCGCACCAGCGCGCCGTGGGCTACGAGGGGCTGCTGCGCGCGCACGATGCGCTCGACCGGCCGGTGTCGCCGCTCGACGTGTTCGGGCAGGCCGCGCGGCGCGGCGAGGCGATGCAGGTCGACCGGCTCGCACAGGCGCTGCACCTCGAGAATTTCTCGCTGCTCGGCGCCGAGCGCGAGTGGCTGTTCCTGAACGTGCACCCGGGCGTGCTGACCGACCCGTTCCAGGCCGCCGCGCTGCTCGCGAACCTGAAGCGGCTCGACATCTCGCCGCGCCGCGTGGTGCTCGAAGTGCTGGAGCAGCGCGCCGACGATCTCGATCGGCTCGCCGAGGCGGTGCAGGAATTTCGCGGGCACGGCTTCCTGATCGCGCTCGACGATTTCGGCGCCGGCCATTCGAACATCGAACGGATCTGGCAACTGAACCCGGACATCGTCAAGCTCGATCGCATCATGCTGTCGCACGCGCAGCATCGCAGCGGGCAGATCGCGATCCTGCACGGGCTCGTCACGCTGCTGCACGAGGCCGGCAAGCTGGTGCTGATCGAGGGCATCGAAACCGAGCACGACGCGCAGGTCGCGCTCGCCTGCGAGGCCGATTTCGTTCAGGGCTATTTCTTCGGCCGGCCGGCTGCGGGGCTGACCGACGGCGCTGCCGCCTCGGCCTGCATCGGCGAGCTGACCGAGCGTTACCGCCTGCAGACCGAGGCGCGCGAGCGGCGCGACGCGCAACGCATCGCGCCGTACCTGCGTGCGTTCGAACGTGCGGCCGAGCGGCTCGCGGCCGGCGAATCGCTCGACGAGGTGTGCTGGAACTTCCTCGCGCTCGACGACGCGGCGCGCTGCTTCCTGCTCGACGCGCATGGCCGTCAGGCGGGCCGCAACGTGGTGCTGCGCGCCGACCGCGCGTCGCACGAGACGCGCTTCCTGCCGCTCGCCGACGCGCAGGGCGCGAACTGGCTGCGGCGGCCGTATTTCCGCGCGGCGATCGCCGAGCCGCAACGCGTGCATGTGACCAAGCCGTATCTGTCGATCAACGAGGCGCTGCCGTGCGTGACGCTGTCGATCGCGGTGCGGGTGGACGATGCGGTGCGCGTGCTGTGCGGCGATATCGACTGGCACGAGGGGGCGTGGGCCACCTGAGCTGAGGCCGGCGCGGGGCGAGGTGCGGGGGGCTTCTCGGTTACGATGCCGGTTCCGCCGACCCAACCGGAGCCGCCTCCATGCCTGCCGCGCCGATCCTCCTCGAAGTCATCGCCACCACGCTGTCCGACGCGCAAACCGCTGCGCGCTCGGGCGCGGATCGTATCGAACTCGTCACCGGCCTGGCCGAAGGCGGCCTGACGCCGAGCATCGGGCTGATCGAGGCCGTCACGGCCGCCGTGGCGATTCCCGTCAACGTGATCGTGCGCCCGCATGCGCGCGGTTTCGTCTATGCGCCGGACGAACTGGCGATCCTCGAACGCGACACGCGCGCCGCGGTGGCGGCCGGCGCTTCGGGCATCGTGTTCGGTGCGCTGAACGCGCAGGGCGATATCGACACCGCCGCGCTGGCGCGCATCGTCGAGGCGGCCGGCGGCAAGCCGATCACGTTCCATCGTGCGTTCGACGTGTCGCGCGATCTCAACGCCGCGTTCGATATCTTGCTGAAGACACCGGCCGTCACGAACGTGCTGACTTCGGGCGGGCACCCGTCGGTGCTGGCCGGGCGCGATGCGGTCACGCGGCTTGCGCGACGCGCCGTGGGGCAATCGTGTGAGGTGCTGGCCGGCGCGGGGCTGACGGTCGACAATCTCGGCGAATTCGTGCGGATTACCGGTGTGCGCGCCGTGCATCTCGGCTCGGGCGTGCGCGAGCGCGGCGAGACCTGGGGGCCGGTGGATGCGAGGTTGGTGGCGAAGGTGCGGGCGACGCTGGATGGGGCGGGGCGCTAGGGCCGTCCAAGAAACAAAACCGGCGCACCCCAACCGCGGTGCGCCGATCCCATTCAAGCCAAACAGAAAAACTCAGTTCGCCACCGGCCCCGGCGCGTGCGCGCACTTCACCGCGTCGGCCGCCGCGTCCACCGGCATCTGCTGCGCCGCTTCCGCGCGCATGCCGAGCCGCGCCAGCAGTTCGCGATCCTTCTGCGCCTGCGGGTTGCTGGTGGTCAGCAATTGATCGCCGTAGAACATCGAGTTCGCGCCGGCCATGAAGCACAGCGTCTGCATCGAATCGTCGAGCTGCTCGCGGCCGGCCGACAGACGCACCATCGCCTTCGGCATGGTGATCCGCGCCACCGCGATGGTGCGCACGAATTCGAGCGGATCGAGCGGTGCGGTGCCTTCGAGCGGCGTGCCCGGGATCGCGACGAGGTTGTTGATCGGCACCGATTCCGGGTACGGGCTCATGTTCGCCAGTTGCGTGATCAGGCCGGCGCGTTCGCGGCGCGATTCGCCCATGCCGATGATGCCGCCGCAGCACACGTTGATGCCGGCGTCGCGCACGCGGTCGAGCGTGTCGAGACGGTCCTGGTAGGTGCGCGTCGAAATCACCTGGCCGTAGAACTCGGGCGAGGTGTCGAGGTTGTGGTTGTAGTAGTCGAGGCCGGCTTCGGACAGCGCTTCGGCCTGGCCGTCGTCGAGCATGCCGAGCGTCATGCAGGTTTCGAGGCCCATCGCCTTCACGCCACGCACCATCTCGGCCAGCGGCTCGATATGACGCTCCTTCGGGCTGCGCCACGCGGCGCCCATGCAGAAGCGCGTCGCGCCGTTCGCCTTGGCGGCGGCAGCGGCATCCAGCACGGCGCCGACATCCATCAGCTTGCTGGCCTTCAGCTCCGTTTCGTGATGCGAGGACTGCGAACAATAGCCGCAATCTTCCTCGCAGCCGCCCGTCTTGATCGACAGCAGGGTGGAGAGCTGGATCGCGTTCGCGTCGAAATGCTCGCGGTGCACCTGCTGCGCGCGGAACAGCAGATCGTTGAACGGCAGTTCGTAGAGCTTGACGACGTCGGCGACGCGCCAGCGCGGCGAGGTCGGCGCGGCAATGGTCACGGCGTCGGGCGTCTTGGCGGCGTCCGTGGCGGCGGTGTGGGCTTGAGTCATGGTCGGGAGTCCTCGGTAAGTGCGGGGAGCGAATGGTTACGGCCGCGCGGCGCGCAGCGCCGTCAGCAGCCGGTCGATGTCGAGTGCCGCGGCGGCCTGGTCGGGCGCGGGCGGCGTCATATGGGCGATCTCGCCGATCAGCGGCACGCCGTGTTCGCGGTCGAGCCACTGGGCGACGGTGGCGATATTTTCGTCAGCGTACAGCATCGCGGGGTCGACGCGATTCGCGACCCAGCCGACGATGCGCAGGCCGCGCGCGGCAATCGCGTCGGCGCTCAGCAGCGCGTGGTTGATGCAGCCGAGCCGCACGCCCACCACCAGCACCACCGGCAGTTGCAGCGCAACGGCCAGATCGGCGGTGTCGCCGGTCGGGCCGAGCGGCACGCGGAACCCGCCCACGCCTTCCACCACCACGATGTCGGCCTGCCGGCAGGCCTGCGCGTGGGCGGCGAGGATCGGCGCGATGTCGAGCGTCACGCCTTCCTGCGCGGCGACGATATGCGGCGCGGCGGGCGCCTTCAGCATGAACGGCGTGCGGATCGCGGGCGGCAGCGCCACGTTGGCGGCGGCGTCGAGCTGGTCGGCATCCTCGTTGTGCAGCACGCCGTCGCGTTCCTCCGCGCCGGCCGCGATCGGCTTCATGGCCGCCGCGCGCAGGCCGTGCCGCGCGAAGCCGTGCAGCAGCGCGGCCGACACGAAGGTCTTGCCGATCTCGGTATCGGTGCCGGTGACGAAGCAGGAGAGCGCGCTCATGCCGCCGCCTCTGCCAAGTCGGCACCGGCCTCGGCCAGCGCCGCTTCGAGCCGCGCCAGATCCTCGAACGAATGCGCGGCCGACAGCGACACCCGCAGCCGCGACGTGCCGGCCGGCACGGTGGGCGGCCGGATCGCCGGCACCCACAGGCCATGCGCGTCCATCGCGCGCATCGCGGCCAGCGTGGCGTCGTTCTCGCCGATCACGAGCGGCTGCACGGCGGTGGCCGAATCGATCGGCTGCCAGCGCGTGTTGCGCAGGATCGTTCGGGTACGCTCGATCAGCGCGGCCAGATGCGCGCGGCGCGCCTCGCCTTCGTCGCCGCCGATCAGCGCGAGGCTGGCCGACACGGCGTGCGCGACCGATGGCGGCGCGGCCGTCGTGAAGATGTAGCTGCGCGCGCGCTGGATCATCCATTCGATCAGGGTTTCGTGGGCGATCACGAACGCGCCTGCCACGCCGGCCGCCTTGCCGAGCGTGCCGACGTAGATCAGGTTCGGCGAGCGCAGCGCGTACGCGGCCGGCGCGCCGCGCCCTTGCGGGCCGAGCACGCCGAAGCCGTGCGCGTCGTCGATCACGAGCCATGCGCCGTGCGCCTCGGCCAGCGCCATCAGGCGCGGCAGCGGGGCGATCGTGCCGTCCATGCTGAACACCGTGTCGGACACGATCAGCTTGGTGTCGGCCGTCGAGGCCGCGAGCAGCGCGGCCAGCGCGTCCACGTCGCCGTGCGGATACACGTGGATGTCGGCGCGCGAGAGCCGCGTGCCGTCGATCAGCGAGGCGTGGTTCAGCGAATCGGAGAAGATCGCCGCGCCGCGGCCCGTCAGCGCGGTCAGCGCGGCGAGGTTCGCCATGTAGCCGGTGCTGAAGTAGAGCGCGCGCGGCGCGTCGCAGAAGCCGCCGGAGAACGCGGCCAGCTCGTCCTCGAGCCGTGCGTGGGCGCGCGAATGGCCGCCGAGCAGGTGCGAGCCGCCGCTGCCGGAGCCGTAGCGGCGCGCGCCTTCGGCGAACGCCTCGATCAGCGCCGGATGCGCGGCCAGGCCCAGGTAATCGTTGCTGGCGAAGCTGACGATCTCGCGGCCGTCCACCGTCATGTGCGCGCTGCACGCCGTGTCGGCGATGCGGCGCACGCGGCGCAGCCCTTGCGCGTCGATCTCCGCCAGGCCGCGTTCGAGCGTGGCGAGCAGGTTGGGTTGGCTCATGCGCGCACCTCCGTGAGCGTGGCGTCGCGCGTCGCCCGGGTTTGCGCGGCGAGCAGGTTCGGCGTGCTCATGCGCGCACCTCCGTGAGCGTGGCGTCGCGCGTCGCCCGGGTTTGCGCGGCGAGCAGGTTCGGCGTGCTCATGCGCGCACCTCCGCGAGCGTGGCGTCGAGCGTCGCTTGCGTTTGCGCGGCGAGCCAGTCGAGTTCGCCGTCGTCCAGCACATAAGGCGGCATCAGATAGACGCTGGTGCCGATCGGGCGCAGCAGCAGTTCGCGCTTGAGCGCCTGCTCGAAGAAGCGGCGCGAGAAGCCGCGTGCCTGTTCGGCGTCGAGCGCCACGTCGAACGCGAAGATCGTGCCGCGCTGGCGCAGATGGCGGATCTCGTCGCGCTCGCCGAGCGGCGCGAGCGCGGCGGCCAGGCGCGCGGACTTGCGCACGTTGGCGGCCAGCACGTCGTCGCTGGCGAACAGGTCGAGCGTGGCGAGTGCCGCGCGGCAGGCCAGCGGGTTGCCGGTGTACGAATGCGAGTGCAGGAAGCCGCGCGCGGTGTCGTCGTCGTAGAACGCCTCGTAGATCGCGTCGCGCGACAGCACCAGCGAGAGCGGCAGGTAGCCGCCGCTGATGCCCTTCGACAGGCACAGGAAGTCGGGCCACACGCCGGCCTGCTCGCAGGCGAAGAAGGTGCCGGTGCGCCCGCAGCCCACGGCGATCTCGTCGGCGATCAGGTGCACTTCGTAGCGGTCGCACAGCGTGCGCAGGCCGCGCACGTACGACGGATCGTGCATCGCCATGCCGGCCGCGCATTGCACGAGCGGCTCGACGATCAGCGCGGCGATCGTGCCGGCGCGTTCGGCGAACAGTGCTTCGACATCGGCCAGCGCGCGCGCGGCCACGTCCTCGGCGGTCTCGCCGGGGGCGGCCTGACGCGCGTCGGGCGAGGCCGCCACGTGCGCATGGCGGATCAGCGGGTCGTAGGCATCCTTGAACAGCGCCACGTCGGTCACGCCGAGCGCGCCGATCGTCTCGCCGTGATAGCCGTTCGCCACGCACACGAATTCGCGCTTCTCGCCGCGGCCGGCGTTGCGCCAGGCGTGGAAGCTCATCTTCAGCGCGATTTCGACAGCCGAGGCGCCGTCCGAGGCGAAGAACGCGTGGCCGAGCATGTGCTGCGTGAGCGCGGCCAGCCGTTCGGCCAGCTCGATCGCCGGCTCGTGCGTGCAGCCGGCCAGCATCGCGTGTTCGAGCGTGTCGAGTTGCGCCTTCAGCGCCGTGTTGATGCGCGGGTTCGCATGGCCGAACAGGTTCACCCACCACGAGCTGATGGCGTCGAGGTAGCGTGCGCCGCTGCGGTCGTACAGCCAGGGGCCGGCGCCGCGTGCGACGGGGACGAGCGGCATGCGCTCGTGGTGCTTCATCTGCGTACAGGGGTGCCAGACTGCGCGCAGGCTGCGCGCAACCCAGTCATCGGTGTGTGTGCTCAAAACGGCTCCGGAACGGGACGCGGCGCGGCGGGATTCGGGCGGGCGGCGCCCAAGGCTGCCGCGCGGGCGAATCGGCGATGGCGGCCGAGGCGCGTCGGGCTCGACGGCGGCCGCGCACGCGCCTGCGTGCAAAACCAAAACGGGCCAGAGATTAGCGCGATTCCGGGCCTGGCGCAGCATCGGTTACAAACCGGCAAAGCCTTGTCCGGCATGGTTTCGGCGATGTTTCGGGATGCTGGCGACGGTTCGGGTGTGATGTCTCGAAAAGGCCGGAGATAGCGACGGCAATCCGCGTGCATTCGATCGACGCAAATCGGGCGATGCGGGGAGGGGGGAGCGTTGGTGAAAAGGGGATGGATCGACCGTCGCCCGCGTGGGCGACGTGCGCAATGAAAGCTTCGAGAAAGGATTGATGGGCAAGACGAGGCGCGGCCGGGAAAGGCCGCGCGAGGAAAGCGATACGAAACGGTGCGAAGGTGCGAAGCGGAACTGAACGCGAGCCGAGAAGCAGCGCAGGCGTTAGCGGCTGGCCAGCGGACGCGCCACGACCGGATCGGTCGGCACGACGGCCTGCGCCGTGGCGGTGGCTTCGTTGCTGCGCCAGACCACCGAATTGTCGACCGCGTACAGGCGGCACGGGCCGGTACCCTGCTGGCGGCAGTTGTCGAGCGCCAGCGCCATCGGGTCGTCGCCGCCTTCGGCCCACGACCACGCGCCTTCCGACGACACGGCGAACGCGCGGCTCGGATGCTGGCTCAGGAAGTGGCGGTAGCCGTCGCGGCCGGCCGCATCGAGGAACGGCACGGCGTTCACGGCGTCGATCGAGGCGTAGCCCGAGGCGGACGGCGTGTGCGGGCAGGCCACGGCGTACAGCACCGTGGTGGGCATATGCAGTTCGGCCAGGAACGCGTTGACCGACGGCCACCACACCGGCACGCCGTCGCGATCGACGATCAGGCGGTGCGCATCGTCCTTGTAGACGCCGTAATCGACGAACAGCGTGCTCGCGCCGTGCGACACGTACGCTTCGCGCAGCTTTTCGACCAGTGCCGGCGACCAGACCGAATCGTTGTCGCCGTACATCCACAGCGACGGCACGCGGGTTTGCTCGCCATACGAATCGAATGCGCCGACCAGGTTCTTCTGCCAGCCGTCGCAGAGGTCCTGGCGCAGGCCGCCCGAGAAATTGATGATGCCGCGCACGCCCTTCGCGGCGACGGTGCCGTAGGCCAGCGAGACCAGCCCGCCGTGCGAGGTGCCGGCCACCACGATGCGGTTCGCATCGACGTACGACTGTTTGGCCATGTAATCGACGGTGGCGCTCACGTCGCTCGCCTGCGCCATGCCGTTGCGCTCGACGTCGCAGCCTTCCTGCACGTAGGTGCCGCCGGAGCCCGCGAAGCCTTCGCGGTTCGGCGCGACCACGGCGTAGCCGCGACGCACGAACTCGCGGGCGAACGCGATCGGCCGGCTGCGCGGCTGGTCATGCAGATCGCCGGGGTTCTTGCCGTGATTGAAGACGACGAGGGGGAACGGGCCGGGGCCGTTCGGCTTGAAGACGGTGGCTTCGAGCATCACGGAGCCGTTGTGATCGGCCGGAATCCGGATGATCTGCTCGTTCATGTCGGCCGTGACTTGCGGTAGGCCCGGTTCGTTGTAATCGAAACGTTCGGCAGCGGCCAGCGCGCCCGCAACGTTTGAAGACGAAACGCCGGCCGCCGGCACGGACGTTTCGGGCGTGGCAAGCGTGCCGGCCTGGGCGGCCGACAGCACGCACGCCGCCATCCAACCTGCAAACACCTTGCTCCACGCCATGTCGTGACCTATGACCCGATTCGTTTGAAACCGGATCCATCCTAGCCCGACAAATTCAGCTTGTGCAACGCAGTAAAAACCCTTTCTTTATCTGCGTTCCGTGACGGCAGCGTGAAATCAGCGTTCGCTTACATCGCCGTCGATATAGCGCCAGATTCCGTGTTCGTCGCGGGAAAAGCGGCTGGTTTCGTGCAGGCGATGGGCGCGCGAGCCTTGTTTGAAGCGCGCCACGAACTCGACGAGCGCGTGGCTCGAGTCCTGTTCGACGTGACGTTTGATGTCGAGGCCGAGCCAGCGCGTGCCGCTTTCGCCGTCGAGATCGGCGGGACAGGTGGCCGGGTCCCAGGTGGCGCGCAGGTAATCGGTCGCACCGAGCACATAGGCGGTGTAGCGCGAACGCATCAGTTGCCACGCGTTGGGGGCCGGCGTGCCGCCGTCGATCAGGGGGCCGCAACAGGCCGTGTATTGCGGTGCGCGCTCGGGCTTGCGGCTCGGTTGCGCGCCGCCGCACGGGCACGCCGCCGGGCGCTCGGGCGACTGGCTCACCACGCGAGTTCCTCGCCGTCGTACTGGAAGAAGCGGCCGTTGGACTTGGCGATGTCGGTGGCGGCGTCGGCCAGCACGCGGCGCATGCCGGTCACGCTGGTGTCGGCGTCGAGCGTGGCGGCCTCGCCGCCCATGTCGGTGCGCACCCAGCCCGGATGCAGCGACAGGCAGGCCGCCTCGCGCGTTTGCAGCGCGGCGGCGCGCACCACGTTGTTGAGCGCGGCCTTGCTGGCGCGATAGAGCCAGCCGGTGGTGCCGCGCATGTCGCCGGTGCTGCCCATCTGGCTCGACACGAACGCGAGCACGCCGCGCGCGTCTTCCACGAGCGGCAGCAGGATCGGCAGCAACTGCATCGGGCCGAGCACGTTGGTGTGCATCACGGCGTCGAAGTCGGCCGCGTCGACGGTTTCCACGCCTTGCGTGCGCGGGCCGTACACGCCCGACACCACCACCGCGGTGTCGAGCCGTTCGCCGTCGAGCTTCCAGCCGAAGCCGGCGAGCTGGGCGGGGTCGGTCACGTCGAGCGCGTGGGCCGTGGCGCCGAGCGCGCGCAGCGCGTCGAGCGAGGCGGCGTCGCGCGCCGTGGCCAGCACGTTCCAGCCGTCGTGCCGGTATTGACGGACGAATTCCCTGCCGAGGCCGCGTGAGGCGCCGACGATCAGGACGGTTTTCATCAGAAGGGCTCCTTGCCGGCGGGGCACGCGCCCCGCCCGGTGAATCGGATCGGGTTCAGATCAGTTCGACGGCCATCGCGGTGGCTTCGCCGCCGCCGATGCAGAGGCTGGCGACGCCGCGCTTGCCGCCGCGTGCGCGCAGCGCGCCGAGCAGCGTGACGAGGATGCGTGCGCCCGAGGCGCCGATCGGGTGGCCGAGCGCGCAGGCGCCGCCGTTGACGTTGACGCGCTCGTGGGGCAGCCCGTGCTCGCGCATCGCGGCCATCGCCACCACGGCGAACGCCTCGTTGATCTCGAACAGGTCGATATCGGCCGGCCGCCAGCCGGTGCGCTCGAACAGGCGCTGCAGCGCGCCGACCGGGGCCGTGGTGAAGCGCGACGGCGCCTGCGCGAACGTGCTGTGGCCGACCACGCGGGCGATCGGCGTGGCGCCGAGCCGTTCGGCCGTCGACGCGCGCATCATGACGAGCGCGGCCGCACCGTCGGAGATCGACGAGGCGTTGGCGGCCGTCACGGTGCCGGTCGGGCCGAACGCGGGGCGCAGCGTGGGGATCTTGTCGGGGTTCGCGGTGAACGGCTGCTCGTCGCGCGACACCACGGTGTCGCCCTTCTTGCCGGGCACGGTGACATCCGCCATCTCCCAGGCGAACGCGCCGCTCTCGTTGGCGTGCCTGGCGCGGGCCAGCGATTCGATTGCGTAGGCATCCTGCGCTTCGCGCGTGAAGCCGAATTCGGCCGCGCATTCGTCGGCGAAGGTGCCCATCAGGCGGCCCTTGTCGTAGGCGTCTTCGAGGCCGTCGAGGAACATGTGGTCGAGCACCTGGCCGTGGCCCATGCGCATCCCGCCGCGCGCCTTCGGCAGCAGGTAGGGCGCGTTGGTCATGCTCTCCATGCCGCCCGCCACGACCACCTCGGCCGAGCCGGCCAGCAGCATGTCGTGCGCGAACATCGCCGCGCGCATGCCCGAGCCGCACATCTTGTTGATCGTCGTGCAGCCGGTGCCGAGCGGCAGCTTCGCGCCGAGCGCGGCCTGCCGGGCCGGCGCCTGGCCCTGGCCGGCCGGCAGCACGCAACCCATCAGCACTTCGCTCACCTGCTCGGGCGCCACCCCCGCGCGTTCGAGCGCCGCCGCGATCGCGGCGGTGCCGAGTTGCGGCGCGGTGAGCGAGGCGAACACGCCCTGGAAGCCGGCGATCGGCGTGCGAGCCGCCGCGGCGATGACGACGGGGTCCTGATCAGCAGTTGTCATGCTTGGTCTCCTTCAAGGTAGCCGCGACTTGCTCGACGACATCGGTGAGCTGGGCCGCGTCGGCCGTCACCATGTCGTTGTCGTTCTCCTCGCCGCGCGCGCGCCCGGCCGACAGCGCATCGACGCAGCGCTGGTAGACGCCCGCCTGCTCGTCGGGCGACGACACGGCCATGCCGAGGTTGCGCATGCGGCCGTCGTGCACGCCGTACACGAGGCCGTGCACCGTCAGCGGCTGGCCGCGCGACCAGGCGTCGTTGACGATGGTGGTGCGGCACACGTTGACCACCTGCTCGATCGCGTTCAGTTCGATCAGGCGGCGATAGCGCGCCTCGCCCACCGGCCATTCGTCGAGCAGCGCGGCGTGGCGGTCGCGCACGTCCTGCACGTGGTGCAGCCAGTTGTCGGCCAGGCCCACGCGGCGGTTGTTCAGCGCGGCGTTGACGCCCGAGCAGCCGTAGTGGCCCACCACCATGACGTGCTTGACCTTCAGGATGTCGACCGCGAACTGCAGCACCGACAGGCAGTTCAGATCGGTGTGGACGACCACGTTGGCGATGTTTCGGTGAACGAACACTTCGCCGGGCGGCAGGCCGATGATCTGGTTGGCCGGCACGCGTGAATCGGAGCAGCCGATCCAGAGATATTCCGGCGCCTGCTGATCCTTCAGGCGCTCGAAGAATTGCGGATCGTCGGCGAGCTTGCGCTTGACCCAGGCTTCGTTGTTGTCGAACAGGTGGGAGAGCGGGTGAGTGTTGGCGTTCATCGCGGTGGTCCGTGCTGGGGAGTGGATATCGGGGCGTCGTCTTACGCGGCGCGTGGCGCTCTGCCGGGCCGCGCGAAGCGCGCCGGGTAGCGCACGCTGAAGCGTAGCGACGGGTCATAAGGAAAAAAATCAGGCAATTCGCCGCGCGTCACGCGGTCCTGGCTGTCCTGCCAGAGCGCCGTCTCGAAGAAATCCGGATGCTGGGCCAGGAACGCCTCGCGCACGCGCGGGTCGCCGAGCAGGAACGGCCGGTAGGTTTCGGGGAAGATGTCGCGCGGGCCGACCGAGTACCACGGCTCGTCCGACATTTCGTCTTCCTCATGACGCGGCGGCGGCACGCGGCGCACCGCGCAATCGGTCAGGTATTCGATCTCGTCGTAGTCGTAGAACACCACGCGGCCGTGGCGCGTCACGCCGAAGTTCTTGTAGAGCATGTCGCCGGGGAAGATGTTCGCCTGAATCAGCTCCTTGACGGCATTGCCGTATTCCCTGACGCCGTGCGCGACCTCGGCGTCGCTGCCGTGCTGGAGATACAGGTTCAGCGGCGTCATGCGGCGCTCGATGTACAGATGCCGGATCACCACGCTGTCGCCCTCGTATTCGAGCAGCGACGGCACTTCCTGTTCGAGCTCGCGCAGCAGCGCGTCGTCGAGCCGCGCGAGCGGCAGCGCGACGCTCGAATATTCGAGCGTGTCGGCCATGCGCCCGAGGCGGTCGTGGCGCTTCACGAGCTGGTACTTCTCCATGATGCGTGCGCGCGAGGTGTCCTTCGGCGGCGGGAAGCGATCCTTGATCACCTTGAACACGTACGGGAACGACGGCAGCGTGAACACCAGCATCACGAGCCCCTTGATGCCCGGCGCGACGATGAAGCGGTCGCTCGAATGCGAGAGGTGATGCAGCAGGTCGCGGTAGAACAGGTTCTTGCCCTGCTTCTGCAGGCCGAGCGAGGTGTAGATCTCGGCCTTCGGCTTGCCCGGCATGACCGTGCCGAGAAAGCCGGCGTAGGCCGACGGGATATCCATGTCGACCAGGAAATACGAGTGCGCGAAGCTGAACACCACCTGCAACTGCTCGCGGCGCAGCAGCGCCGTGTCGAGCGCGAGCGCGCCGCTCTCGGCATGACGCACCGGCACCGCGAACGGCAGCGTGCGATCGCCGTTGATGATGCGGCCGACGATCCACGCGCTCTTGTTACGGAAAAACAGTGAGGACAGCACATGGATCTGGAAGTTGGCCGCCTCGTCGAACGCGCCGAATTCGTCGTCGATCGCGTGCATCAGGCAGGCCGTGTCGCGCGCCAGATCCTCGAACGGCGGCGCGAGCTGGAAGTTCGTGACGATCCGTTCGAGCGTGGCGGCCAGGCCGTCGCGCGCCGGGTAGTAGGCGCGATAGGTGGGCTTGGCGGCCGGCGCGGCGTTCTCCAGGTACTCGGTCGAGATCGCCGGGCGCACGAAGATGAACGCGTTATGGAAATACGAGCGGTGCAGGATCTTGCAGCACACCGAATTGAAGAAGGTTTCCGCGCACTCGGGTTGCAGGTGCGTGGTCAGCAGGCCGATGTAGTGGAGCTTGATCTGCTGCCAGACTTCGTCGTCGATGGTTGCGGCGTCGTATTCGTCTTCGAGCAGGATCACGCATTCGCGCACGCGCGCGTCGTAGGACGTGATGCGCTCGCGCGCCAGCGCCTGCAGGCCATGCCAGTCACGGGCCTCGAACCGGGCTTTCGCTTCAATGGCCGCATCCCGGAAGATCCGGTAATGGCGATCGAAGTTTTCCAGCATCGTCTGGGCGACATCGAAACCGATTTGCGACGATAGCAGTTTGGGAAAGTGGTGCATGGGCCGTCCGTGCTCGTGGCTGGGCGAGCCGCCATTTTACCGCCGCGCCGGGCGGAAACCTAAGGCGCGCGCGGCCGTGACGGGGGCGGTACGGGGCCGGATCGGCGAGGTTCGCGGCGGATGCCGGCATCTTCCGGCAAGCGGCCGGGTTCGGGGGCGATCGTGGCGGGAAATATTTTTGCCGCGCCGCCGCGTTTGCCGACGGCCGAGGCGCCGCCCGAACGGCGCCGCACCACCCGCGCTAGAATCGACCCACTCCCCGCCGCCGATTCCGGCGCAAGCCCGCACACCACAGACGAGACGCCATGAACGCCCTGGAACACCAACTCGACTACCCGTTCGCCGACACGCTGCCGCCCGCCGGCGACTTCCTCGAAGTCGCGCCGGGCGTGCGCTGGTTGCGCATGCCGCTGCCGTTCTCGCTCGATCACATCAACCTCTGGCTGCTGCGCGACGAGATCGACGGGCAGGCCGGCTGGACTGTGATCGACTGCGGGATCGCGTCCGACGACATTCGCCGCCACTGGGAGCAGGTGTTCGATGCGCACCTCGATGGCCTGCCCGTGCTGCGCGTGCTCGTCACGCATTGCCACCCCGATCACCTCGGGCTGGCGAACTGGCTGTGCGAGGGCGGCGACCGCCACCGCTGGCAGGTGCGGCTCTGGATGACGCTCGGCGAATACCTGTTCGGCAACGTGATGGCGGCCGGCAACGGCTCGAACGCGGGCGGCCCGGCGGCGGCCGAGCACTTCGCGCGCCACGGCCTGACCGACGAGGCCAAGCTCGACACGCTGCGCAACCGCAACAGCTACTACTCGAACCTGGTGCCCGCGGTGCCGGCGCGCTACCGCCGGCTGCGCGACGGCGACACGGTGACGATCGGCGCGCGCCGCTGGGAAGTGGTGGCCGGTTTCGGCCATTCGCCCGAACACTGCGCGCTGCATTGCGCCGACGACAAGCTGCTGATCTCGGGCGACATGGTGCTGCCGCGCATCTCGACCAACGTATCGGTATTCGATCTGGAGCCCGAAGCGAATCCGCTGCGGCTCTACCTCGATTCGCTGGCCCGCTACGAGCCGATGGCCGAGGACACGCTGGCGCTGCCGTCGCACGGCAAGCCGTTTCGCGGCGTGCGCACGCGCATTCAGCAGTTGCGGGAGCATCATGCGGCGCGGCTCGACGAAGTGCGCCAGGCTTGCGCCGAACAGCCGACGAGCGCGGCCGACATCGTGCCGATCATGTTCCGCCGCCGCGAGCTCGACGTGCATCAACTCACGTTCGCGCTCGGCGAGGCGATCGCGCATTTGCACCTGCTCTGGCTGGACGGCGAGCTGGTGCGCGAGACGGGCGGGGATGGGGTATTCCGGTTCCGCAGCGCGGGCGCGCCGCGCTGAGGACCGGCAGACGGGCGGGAGGCGGACCACGATCCGCCGCCCGCCCGAGAGACTTACTGCACCGACACGTCGCCGAAGTTCTGGCGGCCGAACGGGCTGACGTGATAGCCGCTCACGTTCGGGCGCGTGATGGCATAGGCGGTCGGGTAGCCGAGCGGAATCCACACGGCCTGATCGTGGATGATTTTCTGCGCCGCTTCATAGGCCTTGGTGCGCTTGGCCACGTCGGCGGTGTCCTTGCCGTCGGCGATCAGCTTGTCGAGCTGCGGGTCGCAGTAGCGCGCGAAGTTGATGCCCGACTTCACGGCGTTGCAACTGAACAGCGGCGACAGATAGTTATCCGGATCGCCGTTGTCGCCGGCCCAGCCCATGAACAGCATGTCATGCTGGCCGAGCTTGGCCTGCTTGATCAGCTCGCCCCATTCGATCACCTTGACCTCGGCCTTCACGCCGATCTTCGCGAAATCGGCCTGCAGCAGTTCCGCGCCGGCCTTCGGGTTCGGGTTCAGCACGCTGCCCGTCGGGCGCACCCAGATGGTGGTCGAGAAGCCGTTCGGGAAGCCGGCCTGCGCGAGCAGTTGCTTGGCCTTGGCCGGATCGTACGGGTAGGCCGAGATCGACTTCGCGTAGCTCCAGGTGTTCGGCGGATACGGGTTCACGGCCGGCGTCGCGGTGTTGTCGAACACCACCTTCAGGTAGGTCGTGCGGTCGAACGCCAGGTTCAGCGCCTCGCGCACCTTCGGGTTGTCGAGCGGCTTGTGCTCGGTGTTGAGCGCGACGAACGCGGTCATGAACGCGGGCGTCTGGACCACCGTGACGGCCTTGTCGCCCTTCGCGGCGGCCACGTCCTGCGGCTTCGGCGACAGCGCGATCTGGCATTCGCCGGCCTTCACCTTCTGCGCGCGCACGGTCGCGTCGGGCGTGATCGCGTAGATCAGCCGGTCGACCTTCGGCTTGGCGCCCCAGTAGGTCGGGTTGACGTCGTAGCGGATCACGGCATCTTTCGTGTAGCTCTTGAGCACGAACGGGCCGGTGCCGATCGGCTTGGCGTTCAGGTCCTGCTGCTTGCCGGCCTTCAGCAACTGGTCGGCGTACTCGGCCGAGTAGATCGACGCGAAGCCCATCGTCAGGATCGGCACGAATGTGGCGTTCGGCTCGTTCAGCTCGAACTTCACCGTGTGGTCGTCCACCTTCGACACCGCTTTCACGAGCTTCACCAGGCCCATCGATTGCGCGTGCGGGAAGCCGCTCGCGCCGGCCACCTTGTGCCACGGGTTGTCGTTGTCGAGCATGCGCTCGAACGTGAACACCACGTCGTCGGCGTCCAGCGTGCGGGTGGGCTTGAAGTAGTCGGTGGTCTGGAACGCCACGTTCGGGCGCAGATGGAACGTGACCGAGCGGCCGTCGGCGCTGACGTCCCACTTGTCGGCCAGTGCCGGCGTGACCTTCTTGGTGGCTTCGTCGTACGACACCAGCGTGTTGAAGATCACGTCGGCCGATGCGTTGGTGGTGACGAGCGAGTTGAACTGCACGACGTCGAAGCCATCCGGGCTCGATTCGGTGCAGACCGTGAGCGGCTTCGCGGTGGCGAGGAGAGGGGCGGCGGCGACGAGCGCGGCGGCGGCGAACATCGTGAAACGCATGAGATCTCCCACGGGCTTGGTCTGTTATCGGCTGGCGCGGCGGCTCGCGGCCGGGCGCCGGGCAACTAGGATACCGTCAAAGCGGGCAAGGTGTGAAAGCATGTCGGAAGGCGCGCGGCGATCGCGGCGCGGCCGCCGTGGCGGCGGAGATGACGGTTGCGGACGCATCGGGATCGGCGCCGGGCCGGCCGCGCGCTGTTGTTTTCCGGTGCATCGGGGGGCGGGCGGTGGCCGTGCCCGTTATTCGCCGGGCCGGCCCGGCGTGCGCGGCTTGCGCGGCGCCTTCTCGAACACGCGGTCGTAGAGCCAGCGCGGCGCGACGTGCAGAATTTTCGCCACCACGCCCATCTGCCACGGGATCACGCGGAACGCGTCTTGCGCCGCGATCGCGCGCAGCGCGCGGTCCGCGAAGCGCTCGGCGTCCATCAGGAACGGCATCGGATACGGGTTGTGCTCGGTCATCGGCGTGCGGATGTAGCCGGGCGCGATGGTCACCACGCCGACCTGCGAGGGCCGCAGCTCGACGCGCAGCGCTTCGAGGTACTTGAGCGCGGCCGACTTGGAGGCGCTGTAGGCGCCCGAGCCGGGCAGCCCGCGCACGCCGGCCACGCTCGCCACGCCGACCAGCGTGCCGCGCCGCCGCGCCTTCATCTCGGCGACGAACGGCTCGAAGGTGGCGACCATGCCGTAGTAGTTGATATCCATGATCTCGCGGAACGCCGCGAGATCGCCTTCGCCGGTGATCGCGCCCTTGCTGATGCCGGCGTTGGCGATGACCACGTCGGGCCAGCCGTGCTCGGCCACGAAGGCTTCGGCGGCGCGCTGCAACGCCTCGGCGTCGCGCACGTCGGCGGGATGGATCGAAACGGGGAGGGCGGGATATTGCCGCGCGAAATCGGCGAGCGCCTCGGCGCGGCGGGCAACCAGCCCGAGCGTCGCGCCCTGCCGCGCGTAGGCAGCGGCGAGCGCGAGCCCGAGGCCGCTCGATGCGCCGGTGATGAAGACCTTGAGTGGAGCGGTCATGCCGGCGTCCCGAGCGGTAGGAGGGGTTTTACAGCTTCTTGTCCTTGACCTGCTGGACGATCCAGTCGAGCACCGGCGCCGTGCCTTCGATGCTGCCCGTGTACGACGGCCCCGACTTGTACTTGCCCTGGATCACGACCGTCGGCACGCCGTCGATCGCATAGCTCTTGGCCAGTTCGCCGGCCTGCTTGACCTGGCCTTGCACGCTGAACGAGTTGTAGGTGGCCAGATACTTCTGCTTGTCGATGCCTTGCGTGGCCAGGAAATCGGCCTGCGCCTGCGGCGTCAGCAGATAGTTCTTTTCCTTGTGGATGGCGTTGAATACGGCCGGCGTGTCCTTCTCGGCCACGCCGAGCGCGTTCAGCGTGTAGTACATCCCCGTGTGCGGCAGGAAATCGTCGCGGAACGCCACCGGCACGCGCTTGAACACGATGTTGTTGCCTTGCTTCTTGACCCACGCCTCGAGCGTCGGCTCGAATTCGTAGCAGTGCGGGCAGCCATACCAGAAGAACTCGATCACTTCGACCTTGCCGGCCGGCGCCGACACCGGCTGCGGCGACTTCATGATTTCGTAGTCCTTGCCGGCGACCGGAGCGGCCGACGCGGCCTGCGCGACGAGGCCCGCCGCGAGACTCAGGGACAGGAACAGCGTGCTGAGCAGTTTTTTCATGTTGGGGTTTCGAACGGTTGCGTGGGGCCGGCCGCGGCCGGCCGGCTTGCTGGCTTACTGTTTCGTGAAGCGGATCACCGCGGTATCGACACCGGCATCGGACAGCCGCTGGCGGGCGGAGTTCATCTCGTCGAACTTGTTGAACGGGCCGACCCGCACGCGATAGTACGTGACGCCGCTGACATCGCGCTTGGAGACCTTCGACTCGAAGCCCTGGAAGCCGAGGCGCGCGCGCTGCTGCTCGGCGTCGGATTCGGTCTTGTAGGCGCCCACTTGCAGGAAGTAGCCGCTGTTGGCGTCGGCCGGGTTGGCGGCGGACGGCGTCGAGCCGGCCTTCGGCGGCTGCTGTTGGGCGGTTTTCGGCGCTTGCGTGCCCGTGCTGCTGCCCGGGTTGGCGGCCGTGGCCGGCGCTTGCGGCTTCTTCGCGGGCGGCGGCGTGACCGGGTTGTTGTCGGCCGGCTTCGGCGCGACGGCCACGCCGTTGCTGTCCGACGAGGACGAACCGCTGTTCGTGCCCGGCACTTCGACGATCTGCGGCTCGGGCAGCAGCGGCGGCTGGGTCTGGTTCGCGGCTTGGCCCGGCGCGGTGTTCGGCGGGGCCGGCTGGGCGGCTTGCGGCGTGACCGGCTGGCCCGGCGTCTTGCCTTGCAGCGCGCGGTTCGGATCGAATTGCGGCTGGCTGGCGCCGCTGTCGGCGGGCGGCGCCACCTTCGACACGAACGGCGACGGCGCGCGCGTGATGTAGAGCGCCACCACCACGGCGATCGCGAGGCCGACAATCAGGCCCAGCACGATGCCAAGAAAGGTTCCCCCGGCTTGTTTCGACGGTTTCGACGTGCGGCGCGGTTTTGCCATTGCTTGAGTCACCTGCTAAAAGAAGTCGTGAAACGGGATGGGTGGCGCGGCCGCGCGAGCGCACGGCCGCCGATGCCGGCCCGGTGCTTACATCTTGTTCGGCGACGACACGCCGAGCACCGCGAGGCCGTTCGCCAGCACCTGGCGCGTCGCGGCCAGCAGCGCGATGCGTGCGGTACGCTGCGCTTCGTCGTCGACCAGAACGCGCTCCGCATTGTAGAACGAGTGAAACTCGCCCGCGAGGTCGCGCAGGTAGAACGCGACCGCGTGCGGGGCCAGCTCGCCGGCCGCGTGCGTCAGCATGTCGGGGAATTCCGCCAGCTTCTGCAGCAGCGACATGGCGGCCTTGCTGTCGAGCAGGGAGAGATCCGCGCTGCCGAGGATCGACTCGTCGGCGCCATGACGCGATTTCCACTCGTTCAGCACCGAGCAGATCCGCGCATGCGCGTACTGCACGTAATACACCGGGTTCTCGTCGTTCTGCTTCAGCGCCAGGTCGATATCGAACACGAATTCCGTGTCAGCCTTGCGAGAGATGAGGAAGAAGCGCACGGCATCGCGGCCGCGCGTGATGGTGGCTTCGTCGAGCTGCTCGGGGGAGGTTTCCGAGCCCGGCGACGCGCCGCCCGACCATTCGATCAGGTCGCGCACCGTCACGTAGCTGCCGGCGCGCTTCGAGATCTTCACTTCCTGGCCGTCGCGCATCACCGTGACCATCTTGTGCAGCACGTAGTCGGGATAGCCCTTCGGGATGCCGAGGTGCAGGCCCTGCAGGCCGGCGCGCACGCGCGCGATGGTGCCGTGGTGGTCCGAGCCCTGGATGTTGATGACCTTGGTGAAGCCGCGCTGCCACTTGGCGACGTGGTAGGCGACATCCGGCACGAAGTACGTGTAGGTGCCGTCGGTCTTGCGCATCACGCGGTCCTTGTCGTCGCCTTCGTCGGTCGTGCGCAGCCACAGCGCGCCTTCCTGCTCGTAGGTCATGCCGGCATCGACCAGCGCCTTCACCGTGCTCTCGACGCGGCCTTCCTGATACAGCGACGATTCGAGGTAGTACTGATCGAAACGCACGCCGAACGCCTTCAGGTCGATATCCTGCTCGCGGCGCAGGTAGGTGACCGCGAACTTGCGGATCGCCTCGATATCCTCGATGTCGCCCTTGCCGGTGACCGGCTCGCCGTCGCTGGCCTCGACGGTGGCGCCGGCCAGGTATTCGCGGGCGATGTCGGCAATGTATTCGCCGTTGTAGGCCGCTTCGGGCCAATCGGCGTCGCCCGGCTTCAGGCCGCGCGCGCGGCACTGCGTGGACAGCGCCAGGTTGCCGATCTGCACGCCGGCGTCGTTGTAGTAGAACTCGCGGTGCACCGCGTAGCCCTGGGTGGCCAGCACGTTGGCCAGCACGTCGCCGAGCGCGGCCTGGCGGCCGTGGCCGACGTGCAGCGGGCCGGTGGGGTTGGCGGAGACGAATTCGAGCAGCACGCGGCGGCCGGCATCGTGTTCCGAGCGGCCGAAGGCCTCGCGCTCGGCGAACACCGCGCCGATCACGGCCTGCTTCGAGGCGGCGGAGAGGCGCAGGTTGATGAAGCCGGGGCCGGCGATTTCCGCGGCCTCGACCAGCCCGGCCGCGGCCGGATGCGTGCCGATGGCGGCGACGATCTTCTCGGCCAGTTGGCGCGGATTGGTGCCGAGCGGCTTGGCGAGCTGCATCGCGACGTTGCAGGCCGCGTCGCCGTGCGCGGCGGCCTTCGGGCGCTCCAGCGTGATCGCGGGCGTGACGAAGGCGGCTTCGGCGTCGCCTTTCAAGGCCTGGACGACCTGCGTCACGCAATCGGCGAGCAGGGTTTCGAGAATGTGTTTTTGGGCAGGCAGCATGCTGTCGGGAAGGGTCGTTGTCGGCGGCCGCGGGAGGCCGGCCGGCGGCGCGCCCGGCGGCGCGCGTTTCAGGGATCGCTGAATTTTAACAGGTGCTAATATGCCGCTCAGACGCAAAGCGTCGGCGCGACCCATTTACCCCCGCGCCAGCCGGCCGACGAGCCGGCAAGC
This sequence comes from Burkholderia sp. 22PA0099, assembly GCF_047497165.1. Taxonomy (NCBI): domain Bacteria; kingdom Pseudomonadati; phylum Pseudomonadota; class Betaproteobacteria; order Burkholderiales; family Burkholderiaceae; genus Burkholderia; species Burkholderia sp. 22PA0099. Next base: position 583,944 of record NZ_CP163165.1, read on the forward strand.
ACAACAAAAGCTGAAAGGATATTGCGATCATGATTACGTTCAAGAGCAAGGCGGCACAGGATCTCGACGTGCTGAAGGACTTCGCGGTGTATGTACTGGGCATCGTCGGCAAGCCGCTCGGCGAGCGCGGTGTGATCACCCACGACGAGCTGGACGGCGCGATCGCGAAGCTCGAGGCGGTGACCGACCAGGCCCGCCGCGCCAGCGCCGAGCACGGTGGCCATTTCCACGAAGAAGATACCGACCACTCCCACCACGAAGTCGCGCCGAGCGTCGCGCAACGCGTGGCGCCGTTCCTCGGCATGCTGCGCGCGGCGAAGGCGCAGAACGCGGACGTGCATTGGGGGTTTTGAGGCGCTTTGCCCGACCTCGCGGGGTGCCCGATGCGGCGCCTCATCCAAACGAAGCCCAGGTTTATCCCTGGGCTTCGTCGTTTACGGCGCGTTTCTCGGTACGTCGCTGGCCTCCCGCCTTGGGTGATGTGCGTGCAATCGCCGCAGATCGTGAAAAATCAGAAGAATCCCATGGAAGTGTGATGCCGAATGTCGAAAGCTCCCGGTCTTGAACGTCAGCCTCGGGAGGCCATCAAGCGTGAAGCGATATATGCTGAAAAAAGGCGACACATCGTCGAGCGGCGGCATCGTCGTCGAGGGTATCGATGGCTGCATGCACGAGGGAACGCCGCTGACCTTCGTCGGGGCGCGGGTTTTCTGCCACGCGTGTCAGTCGGTCGGGACGATCGTCGCGCAAGGGCCGCGCTGGCCTGACCACAAACACGGCAAGGAGCAGGCGCTCGAAGGCGATCGCTGCGTTTGCCAATGCTCGCCGTCGCCGGTCATGGTCGCGTCGCAGAGCGAGCGCTTTCATGAGATGGACGTGCATGCCGTCGCTGCCCTGGGCTACGATGCTGCCGGCCAAGCGACTGCTCCGGCCTATCGCAGCCACCACGACGAGCAGGTGCGGGTTCTGGATATGCGGGGATCCGCCGCCACCGGCGTGCCGTATCATGTCGTCACGATTCACGGCACGGGATCGATTCGCAACGCGCGGCCGGGCTGGATGGCCGTCGAATGACGCCAGCCCGGCCCGGTTCTTACAGCAACGGCGCCAGGGCCCGCCGCGCATCCTTCTCCGACAGCGACATCCGCGCCGCGAAATCGGCCACCTGATCGTTGCCGATCTTGCCGACCGAGAAATACGTGCTGTCGGGGTGCGCCAGATAGAAGCCCGACACGCTCGCCGCCGGCAGCATCGCCAGCGATTCGGTCACGCTCATGCCGATCTCCTCGGCGCGCAGCACGTCGAACATCGCCTGCTTGACGAGGTGGTCCGGGCAGGCCGGGTAGCCCGGCGCCGGGCGGATGCCGGTGTATTTCTCGGCGATCAGGGCTTCGTTGTCGAGCGTCTCGCCGGCCGCGTAACCCCACAGCTCGCGGCGCACGCGCGTGTGCATCGCCTCGGCGAACGCTTCGGCGAAGCGGTCGGCCAGCGCCTTCAGCATGATCGCGCTGTAGTCGTCGTGATCGGCCTCGAACTGCTTTTCCTTCGCCTCGACGCCCAGCCCGGCCGTCACGGCGAACAGGCCGATGTAGTCTGCCACGCCCGATTCCTTCGGCGCGATGAAATCGGCCAGCGAGCGGTTCGGGCGCATCACGCCGTCCACCACCGGGCGCACGCTCTGCTGGCGCAGGTTGCTCCAGCGCATCGCGACTTCGGTGCGGCTGTCGTCGGTGTAGATCTCGATGTCGTCGTCGCCCACGGTGTTGGCCGGCAGCAGCGAGATCACGCCGTTCGCGGTCAGCCAGCGGCCCTGGATCAGGCGCGAGAGCATCGACTTGCCGTCCGAGAACACGCGTCGCGCCGATTCGCCGACGATCTCGTCGTTGAGGATCGCCGGGTACGGGCCGGCCAGGTCCCAGGTCTGGAAGAACGGGGCCCAGTCGATGTAGTTCGCCAGCTCGGCCAGGTCGTAGTTCTTGAACACGCGGCGGCCGATGAACTTCGGCTTGACCGGCGTGTAGCTCGACCAGTCGACCTTGGTCTTGTTGGCGCGCGCCTCGGCCAGCGTGACCATCGGCGTCTGCTTCCGGTTCGCGTGCTGGTCGCGGATGCGGTCGTATTCGCTCTTGAGGTCGTCGAGGTAGCGCGTGGCGCCCTCGTCCGACAGCAGGCTCGACGCCACCGACACCGAGCGCGACGCATCCGGCACGTACACCACCGGGCCTTCGTAATGCGGCGCGATCTTCACGGCGGTGTGCACGCGCGAGGTGGTCGCGCCGCCGATCAGCAGCGGGATCTTCTTCACGCGGAAATAATCGTCGCGCTGCATTTCGGATGCGACGTAGGCCATTTCCTCCAGGCTCGGCGTGATCAGGCCCGACAGGCCGATGATGTCCGCGCCCTCGACCTTCGCCTTCGCGAGGATCTCGTTGCACGGCACCATCACGCCCATGTTGACCACTTCGAAGTTGTTGCACTGGAGCACCACCGACACGATGTTCTTGCCGATGTCGTGCACGTCGCCCTTGACGGTGGCGATCACGATCTTGCCCTTCGCGCGCACGTCGCCGCCCGCTTCCGCGAGCAGGCGCTTTTCTTCCTCGATGAACGGGATCAGGTGCGCCACGGCCTGCTTCATCACGCGCGCCGATTTCACGACCTGCGGCAGGAACATCTTGCCCTGGCCGAACAGGTCGCCCACCACGTTCATGCCGTCCATCAGCGGGCCTTCGATCACGTTGATCGGGCGGCCGCCGGCGGCGTGAATCTTGGCGCGGGATTCTTCGGTGTCCTCGACGATGAAGTTCGTGATGCCGTGCACCAGCGCATGCGCGAGCCGTTTCTCGACCGGCTGGTTGCGCCATTCGAGGTTTTCTTCCTTCTTCGCGGCGCCCGTCTTGAACTTGTCGGCCACTTCGAGCAGGCGGTCGGTGGCGTCGTCGCGGCGGTTCAGCACCACGTCTTCCACGCGCTCGCGCAGGTCGGCGTCGAGATCGGCGTACACGCCGAGCTGGCCCGCGTTGACGATGCCCATGTCCATGCCGGCCTGGATCGCGTGATACAGGAACACGGTGTGGATCGCCTCGCGCACCGGATCGTTGCCGCGGAACGAGAACGACACGTTCGACACGCCGCCGCTGATCTTCGCGTACGGCAGGTTCTGCTTGATCCAGCGGGTGGCTTCGATGAAGTCGACCGCGTAGTTGTTGTGCTCCTCGATGCCCGTGGCGACCGCGAAGATGTTCGGGTCGAAGATGATGTCCTCGGGCGGGAAGCCGCATTCCTCCACCAGCACCTGGTACGAGCGCGTGCAGATTTCGGTCTTGCGCTCGTAGGTATCGGCCTGGCCGGTTTCGTCGAACGCCATCACCACGGCGGCCGCGCCGTAGCGGCGGATCAGTTTCGCGTGGTGGATGAACGGTTCCTTGCCTTCCTTCAGCGAAATCGAGTTGACGATCGCCTTGCCCTGCACGCATTTCAGGCCGGCCTCGATCACGTCCCACTTCGACGAATCGATCATGATCGGCACGCGCGCGATGTCCGGCTCGGACGCGATCAGATTCAGGAAGCGGACCATCGCCGCCTTCGAATCGAGCATCGCCTCGTCCATGTTGATGTCGATCACCTGCGCGCCGTTCTCGACCTGCTGGCGCGCGACCGCGAGCGCCTCGTCGAACTGGCCGTTCAGGATCATCCGCGCGAACGCCTTCGAGCCGGTCACGTTGGTGCGTTCGCCGACGTTGATGAAGAGGGTGCCCTGGGTGACGTTGAACGGCTCGAGGCCGGCAAGTCGCATGGTGTGGTCGGTCATGGCGGTGCGGGTGCGTATCGTAGGGGGCGCGGTTCGGCGCCCGCGCATCAGGCGGCGCGGGCGGGGGCGAGGGCGTGACTCAGGCGGCTTCGTCTTCGCTGTAATGCGTCGGCCAGCGGCGCGGCTTCACGTCGGCCAGCGCCTTGGCGATTTCGGCGATGTGCGCCGGCGTGGTGCCGCAGCAGCCGCCGGCCAGGTTCACGAGGCCGGCCTGCGCGAACTCGCGCAGCAGGCTCGAGGTGACGTCGGGCGTTTCGTCGAAGCCGGTGTCGGCCATCGGGTTCGGCAGGCCCGCGTTCGGGTAGCAGGACACGTAGGTGTCGCACAGCTTGGCCAGCTCGGCGATGTACGGGCGCATCAGCGCCGCGCCGAGCGCGCAGTTCAGGCCGAACGTGAGCGGGCGCACGTGGCGCAGCGAATTCCAGAACGCCTCGACGGTCTGGCCCGACAGGATGCGGCCGGATGCGTCGGTGACGGTGCCCGAGATCATGATCGGCAGCAGCTCGCCGGTGTCCTCGAACAACTGGTCGAGCGCGAACAGCGCGGCCTTCGCGTTCAGCGTGTCGAAGATCGTTTCGACCAGGAACAGGTCCACGCCGCCGTCGAGCAGCGCCTTGGCCTGCTGATAGTACGCATCGCGCAGTTCGTCGTAGGTGACGTTGCGCGCGCCCGGATCGTTGACGTCGGGCGAGATGCTGGCCGTTTTCGGCGTCGGGCCGATTGCGCCCGCAACGAAACGCGGCTTGTCCGGCGTCGAGTACTTGAGCGCGGCCTCACGGGCGAGACGCGCCGATTCGACGTTCATTTCCACGACGAGATGCTCCATCTCGTAGTCGGCCTGCGCGACGGTGGTGGCGCCGAACGTGTTGGTTTCGACGATGTCGGCGCCGGCCGCGAAGTATTGATCGTGGATCTCGCGGATCGTGTCGGGCTGCGTCAGCGACAGCAGCTCGTTGTTGCCCTTGATGTCGCGATGGAAATCGGCGAAGCGCGGGCCACGATAGGCGGCTTCGTCGTATTTGTATTGCTGGATCATCGTGCCCATCGCGCCATCGAGGATCAGGATCCGGCTTTGCAGCAGCGCGGGCAGGTCGGCGCCGCGCGTGTAGGGCGCGGCGGGGGCGAGACGGATGGACGGCTTGGTCGGCATGGCGAGCGGGCGGCGATGTCGGGAAAACCGCCATTGTAGCGGGTGCGCGGCTGCGCCGCCCGGCGTGGCGGACAATTGCGCGCCCAATGAAAACCCCCGCGCGGCAAGCCGGGCGGGGGTTCGGTCGTGCAGTGCGGAGGCGCGGGGCAGGCGGGAGAGTGCGGCCGCCCGGCCCGGCATCCGTCGCGCGCCGCCTTGGCGGCGCGCGAACCGGCTAGTGCAGCACCACCGGCTGGGTCATCAGGCTGTCGAACTGGCCGAGGAATTCATCGACTTCGTCGAGCGAGGGCTCGTCCTCGATCAGTTGCCGGACATGGTCGCGGAAACGTGCCGCCAGTTCGCCTTCGATAAAGATCTCGCGCTGCGCATTCTTGTCCACAATCTCGTAGCCGCCCGAATTCATGGCGTGGTGACCGAGCTGCGGAGGAAATTCGACTACGCAGTAGTTGGGGCTGTTGTAGATCATTTGCATGGCGGCACTCCTCTTCGCTGTGGCTTTCAGGCCGAATGCTCCAAAGATGGGGCGGGCCTGGCCGGTTTCAAGGGGTTGGCGCTGCACGCCCGCGTGTGGCTTTGGGCGCAATCGGTTAGAGACCGATTTCGATGAAACGTTTCCGATTCTCCTCTCGTCTGCGAGTCACGTTGCAAAACATTGTCAACAGTGTGTCGCAAGTTTACCGGGAAGCAAAAAAACTTGTGGGTCGGTCGAAATTACCGGGATGGGGAGGCGGGCGTGGAGGCCGGTGCGGCGGCGGGCGGGGCTTCGGTGGCGGAGGTCATCGATGCCGGCGACGCAGCCGATGTGGGCGACGCAGCCGAGGCGACTGGCGAGTCGGATGCGGCCGACGCCGGTTCCGGGGCCGAAGCCGGTTCGGCATCCGCCGCCGCCGATTCGTCATACCCGAGCCCGATCGTCGGCGCGCCGCGCCCCTGCCACAACAGTTCGATCTCGGTGCCGTTCGGCTCGGTCTGCACGAGCCGCACCGGCAGCCAGTCGAGCGACGGCGCGAGCCAGATGTCGATGCGACGCGTATCGCCCGCGCGCCGCGGCAGGCGGCGGAAGTGGCGCGTTTCGAGCGACGTGGTGGCGGTGCGGATGGTTTCGTCGCCGATCGTCACGATGGGCCAGGTTTCGCCGCTGTTGTTGTCGATCACGAAGAATTCGCGCGCGACGCCCGGCTTGTAGACATCCGGCGCGCCGTGCACGAGGCCGGACAACTGCATCAGCAGGCTGAAGCGGTCCTGTGTGCCGTCGGCGAGCTTGAGCGAATCGGGCGTGCGCGTGAACACGATCTGCCTGGTCTGACGATTGAAGATCGCGATGTCGGCCGGGCGGCGGCCGCGCTGCTCGGTGTAGCGGTCGGGCGCGACGCCGAACGCGTCGAAGCGGCCGAGGCTCTCGTACACGTAGGGGCCGACGAACGGCACGGGGATCTCGATGCGCTGACGGTAGCGGCTGCCGTCGTTGACCCAGTGGATCGTCGCGGTGCCGTTCAGGTTGCCGTTGAAGTACGCGCCGTAGCGCAGGTCGCCCGATGGCGGCGGCACGAACTTCGCGCCCGGCGCAGCAGTGGGCGCGGCTACGGCGGCGCTGGCGGCACTGGCGGCCGAGGCGCCGGTGCCCGAGCCGCTCGCGGCGGTGCCCGGTGCGGCAGGCGTGGCAGACGCAGTGGTGATGGGCGAGGGCTGCGCGGTGGTCAATACCGGCGCGTCGTCGTGCGCCGGCGCGGGTGCGGGTTTTGCCGCCTTGGCTGGCGCGGGTCGGGCTGCCGGTTGCGGCGCCGGCTTGGGCGCCCGCTCGATCGGCTGGGGTTTCAGCAATTCGACTTCGACGGGCGTGTCGTCGCGCGCGTCGGGGTTGGCGGGCGCGCGATAGCCGGCGAACCACAGGCCCGCCAGCGCGTGCAGCAGCACCACCAGCGCGAGCGTCAGCACGATGCGCAGCGTGTGGCGCGGCTTCGGGCGTGACGAGTCGGACGGGAACGGAGCGGGCATCGATCGGGAGCGGGTTGGTTGCGGAAGGGATGAATGGGATGAACGGCGGTACGGCAGCGAGCGCGGGAGCAAGCGGCGTGCCTCGCAGGCTCGGGCCGGGCGGGCCTGTTGCCTGCCGATCGGACAGCGCATCGCGACGATCGTTCGCCGACCCGCCCGCGCAGGTGATTCAGCGCAAGCCGGGCTCAAGCCTCGCGCGGCGTCGCGCTGTAACCGATTTCGTACGACAGCTTCTGCGCGCATTCGCGCAACGCGAGATCGATCTCGCCGCCCCACGCCACATCGAATCCGCCGTCGTGACCCAGCGCGATCAGGCCGAGCGACAACTCGCCGAGCGAATCGAACACCGGCATGCAGAACGCGTGGATGGTGGGCAGCAGCACGCCCTGCACGCGCGCGGCCTGATGGGTGCGCACGTCGGCCAGCAGCGCCTCGACCTCGGCCATCGTGCGCGGGCCCTCGCGATGCGCGGCGCGGCGTGCGTCGGCCAGTTCGCGCTCCATCATCGCGCCGGTCTTGCCGCGCGGCAGGTAGGCGGCGAACAGCAGGCCGGTGGCCGAGCCGAGCAACGGCATGACGTCGCCGAGCTTCAGCGACGCCTTGGCCGGATGGCTCGATTCCATCCAGTGCACCACGGTCGGCCCCTGGTTGCCCCACACGGCGATGCCGACCGTCAGGTCGCGTTCGTCGCGCAATGCGGCGAGCGCCACGCGCGCGAGCTTCACGCCGTCGACGCGCGCAAGCCGCGCCAACCCCAACTGCAACGCGAAGCCGCCGAGTTCGTAGCGCCCCGAGACGGGATCCTGCGCGACCACGCCGAGCCGCTGGAAGCTGACCAGATAGCGATGCGCCTTGGCCGGGCTCATCTGCGCGCGCTGCGCGAGGTCGCGCAGCATCATCGCGCGCGGCTCCTGCGTCAGCACGTCGAGCAGCCGGAAGCCGACCTCGATCGACTGGATGCCGGAGCGGACTTTTTCCTCGGCGGGGTCGTCGGTCAGGTCGTCGTGGTCGGACATGGGCAGCGTGCAGGGCGAAAAGAGGGAGAAGGGGGAGAATGCGGGGCAGGCACGGCGCGCCCGGCGGGCTGGCCGCGCGGGCTTCGCCGCACAGATTCACCATCGTAAAATAGATTCCCTCCATCGTCACTACACGGTATCCAGCACCATGAAACTCGCTTCGCTGAAGGACGGCACGCGCGACGGCCAATTGATCGTGGTGTCCCGCGACCTGCAAACGGCCGCGATCGCCGACACGATCGTGCCGACGCTGCAGCGCGCGCTCGACGACTGGGCGTTCCACGCGGCGCAGCTTCGCGAACTGTACGACGCGCTCAACCACGGCCGCGCCCGTCGCGCGTTCGCGTTCGAGCCCGCCGACTGCATGGCGCCGCTGCCGCGCGCCTACCAGTGGGCCGACGGCTCGGCCTACCTCAATCACGTCGAGCTGGTGCGCCGCGCGCGCGGCGCCGAGATGCCGCCCGAATTCCACACCGATCCGCTGATGTACCAGGGCGGCAGCGACGATTTCCTCGGCGCGCACGACGACATTGTTTGCGCGTCGGAGGAATGGGGCATCGATTTCGAGGCCGAGGTCGCGGTGGTGACGGGCGACGTGCCGATGGGCACGCGTGCCGACGAAGCGCTCAAGAGCGTGCGGCTCGTGATGCTCGTCAACGATGTCTCGCTGCGCAACCTGATTCCGGCCGAACTCTCGAAGGGCTTCGGCTTCTTCCAGAGCAAGCCGTCGACGGCGTTCTCGCCGGTGGCGGTCACGCCCGACGAACTCGGCGAGCACTGGCGCGAAGGCCGCGTCGATCGGCCTCTGCTGGTGAGCTGGAACGGCAAGCGCGTCGGCCAGCCCGAGGCCGGCGTGGACATGGCGTTTCACTTTGGGCAACTGATCGCGCACGCGGCGAAGACACGCAACCTGCGCGCGGGCGCGATCGTCGGCTCGGGCACCGTCTCGAACCGCGATGCGAAGCGCGGCTATTGCTGCATCGCCGAGAAACGTTGCCTGGAGACCATCGAGCACGGCGCGCCGCAAACCGACTTCATGCGCTACGGCGACCGCGTGCGCATCGAGATGCTCGACGCGGCGGGCAAGTCGATCTTCGGCGCGATCGAACAGGCCGTGTCGCCGCTCGACGGGCAGGCCTGAGGGCCGCCGCGCCCGCCAGCGGGTGCGTAAACCCCGGCCCGCGCGGCCGCTCACGCTGCATCCATGCGCGCTATGATCGAAACTTGCGCGCGCGTGCGCCGCTGGTTTTCATCGAACCCGTCACGAAGGATGGTTGCATGACCGATATGCCCGGCTCCAATCCGTTTTCCGGTTTCGCAGGTTTCAACCCGTCCGAGATGCTCGACCGGATGTGGGACATGATGCGGATGTCGCCGTTCGGCGCGGGCGTCGGCGCGGCCACGCCGCCCGGCATGCCGCCGTCGCTGTCGGCGATGTCGGACATGATGTCGCCGCTGTCGAGCGTCGAGGAACTCGACAAGCGCATCACCGATCTGCGTGCCGTCGAACAGTGGCTGAAGCTCAACCTCGGCATGCTGCAATCGGCGATCCAGGCGCTCGAGGTGCAGCGCGCGACGCTGGCCACGCTGCGTGCGTTCGGTGCGCTCGCGCAGGAATCGATGGCGGCGGCCGAGGCGGCCGTCGCGAAGGATGCGCCCGAGCCGCCGCCGGCCGCGCGGCCGTGGGGCGCGCCGCCGCCGAAACCGGCGGCCGAAGCCGAACCGGCCGCTCAGGCCGATTCGGCCGCCGAAGGCGCGACGCCGGGGGCGGTGCCCGGTGCGGAGGCCTTCGATCCGTCCAACTGGTGGAACCTGCTGCAATCCCAATTCAATCAGATCGCCAGTTTCGCGGCGTCCCAGCCGGGTGCCGCCGCGGCGCCGTTCTCGCCCGCCGCTTTCACTGCCGCCGCCGGCCAGGCCGCCGCACCTGCCGGTCCGGCCAAGGCGGCGGGGCCGGCCAAGGCGGCGCCCGCCTCGCCCGCGCGCAAGCCCGTCACGCGCCGCGCCGCGCCGGCCAAGCCGCGTGCGGCCGCCGCAGCGTCGAGCGCGGCCCCCGACGACGCACCGCCGCCCGCGTCGAAACCCGCTCGCAAACGGAGCGTCTGATGCGCTCCGCGCTGATCGACTGAGGCGCCGATGCGGCTCGCGCTCGTGCTGATGGGAGGCGGCGCGCGTGCCGCTTATCAGGCCGGCGTGCTCGCCGCGCTGGCCGAGATCGCGCGCGAGGCCGAACCGGCGCGCCGCGACTTGCCGTTCTCGATCGTCTGCGGCTCGTCGGCCGGCGCGATCAACGCCGCCGCCGTCGCCAGCCACGCCGACGATTTCCCGCACGGCGCGGGCCGCCTGCTCGCGTTCTGGGAGCACCTGCGCGCCGAGATGATCTACCGCACCGACTGGCTCGGCGTGGCCGGCGCCGGGGCGCGCTGGCTGGCCGCGATGAGCATCGGCTGGGCCGCGCACCAGTCGCCGCGCGGCTTGCTCGACAACGTGCCGCTCGCGCATCTGCTGCAGCGCGAACTGAACGTGCACCGGATCAACCAGATGCTCGGCACGCGCCGGCTGCATGCGCTGTCGGTCACGGCGCTCAGTTATACGAGCGGCCGGCATCTGACGTTCTACGCGGGCAGCGAGCCGATCCATGCATGGCGGCGCGCGCAGCGTACGGCGCGGATGGTCGATCTGTCGGCCGCGCATCTGCTCGCTTCGTCGGCGATCCCGTTCGTGTTTCCGGCGGTGCCGCTCGTGATCGATGGCCGCGTCGAGTATTTCGGCGATGGTTCGATCCGCCAGATCGCGCCGCTGTCGCCGGCGATCCATTTCGGCGCCGATCGCATCGTGGTGGTGGGGGCGGCCGCCGCGCGGCCCGAGGTGCCGGTGGCGAACGGCGAGATCGCGCATACGCATGGCTATCCGTCGCTCGCGCAGATCGGCCAGCAGGTGCTGGCGAGCGTGTTTCTCGATTCGATCGGCACCGACATCGAGCGGATCGAGCACATCAACCGCGTGGTCGAGCACCTGCCGCGCCAGGTCGAGCCGGAAAGCGGCTGGCGGCATGTGGATGTGCTCGCGATCGCGCCATCCGAGCGCATCGAGTTGATCGCAGCCAAGCATCTACGGCGACTGCCCGCCACGGTGCGCGCGCTGCTCGGCGGCATCGGCGGCAATCGGCCGGCCGGCGCGTCGTTCGCCAGCTATCTCTTGTTCGAGGCCGAATTCACGCGCGAGCTGATCGCGCTCGGGCGCGCCGACGCGATGCGCCAGCGCGACACGCTGGCCGCGTGGATCGCCTCGGCCGGTGCGCAGAACGGCGGCGCGGCGCCCGGCATCGGCAGGTCGGCCGCCAGCCGCGCAGGGTCGCCTTTCGTCACACCAATCGGTTCGATATCCGAACGAAATCCCGGCCCGCGCGAGGGCCGATAGCGGCGTGTGCGGGGTGTCTTTTTAGCGACTCTTTGCCGCATCCATGTCGCGGATCCGTCACAGGTGCGTGCTATCATCGCCGACGCCGAAATCATCCAGACGGGTGCTGGCGGCGCGATCCGTCCCTGACGCTTGCGCGCACGGTCCCGACAACGACAGCCGGCCTTGAGCCGGCCTTCTCTCAGGGTGCGTGCGAAGCTCGATGGGTTCGGGCGTCGCACGTATCGCCCCACAAGCGGTTGCGCTGCCGCAAATAAATGTGCCGATGCGCTTGCATCCGGCGCTCGGTTTAGCGCGTAAAATTACCGTTTCGTCAGGTGAGCGTCCGAATTGTGGTCGCTCGGCCCAACAGTCACGTTTTGAAGTCGCATTGCGCAACAGGGGTGGGACCATGAACACCATGCTTTATCCGGAACTCTACAAATCGCTCGAAGCCGTCCGCTGGGACATGGAGAAGGACATCCCTTGGGATCGGTTCGACGCGTCGCTGCTGACCGACGAGCAGGCCAAGACGATCAAGATGAACGCGATCACCGAATGGTCGGCATTGCCCGCCACGGAGATGTTCCTGCGCGACAACCATCACGACAGCGATTTCTCGGCCTTCATGAGCGTCTGGTTTTTCGAGGAGCAGAAGCATTCGCTGGTGCTGATGGAATACCTGCGCCGCTTCAAGCCGGAAATGATGCCGACCGAAGCAGAACTGCACGCGGTGCGCTTCGAGTTCGATCCGGCGCCGCCGCTCGAAACGCTGATGCTGCACTTCTGCGGCGAAATTCGTCTGAATCACTGGTATCGCCGTGCCGCCGAATGGCACACGGAGCCGGTCATCAAGCACATCTACGAAACGATCTCGCGCGATGAAGCGCGTCATGGTGGCGCCTATCTGCGCTACATGAAGAAGGCGATGGTGAACTGCGGCGACGTCGCGCGTTCGGCATTCGCGAAGATCGGCGTGCTGATGGCGTCGGCGCGTCGTACCGAAAAGCCGCTGCACCCGACCAACCTGCACGTGAATCAGGCGCTGTTCCCGCGCGACACGATCCAGTCGCGGCTGCCCGATCCGGAATGGCTCGAGCGCTGGCTCGACGAGCAGATCCGCTTCGACGGCGATTGGGAAAAGAAGGTGGTCGACCGTATCCTGCACAACCTGTCGATCCTGTTCGAGCGCACGTTCGCGACGGCGCAGGAATTGAATCGGTATCGCAAGGAAGTCACGGCTCGCCTGCAAACGCCAACGCCCGACGCCGGCGCGACGCAAGCCGCCTGACGCGGCGCCGTTCGCCGCCCGCCAAGGCTGCCAAGCCCGCCATTTCGCGCGGGCTTTTTTTATTCTTCCGCTGACCGGAGCCGAAATCCCGATGCCCGCCGCCTTCGAACGCAAATTCATCACCCGCGAGGCGCTTGCCGCGCTGCGCCCCACGCTGAACGCGCCCGTCGTGTTCACCAACGGCGTGTTCGACATCCTGCACCGCGGCCACGTCACCTATCTGGCCGATGCGAAGGCGCTCGGTGCGTGCCTGATCGTCGGCGTGAACAGCGATGCGTCGGTGCGCATGCTCGGCAAGGGCGACGATCGCCCGATCAACCGTCAGGAAGATCGCATGGCGTTGCTGGCCGCGCTCGAGTGCGTGGATTGGGTGGTGGGTTTCGAAGACAAGACGCCGATCGACCTGATCGCGGCGGTGCGGCCCGACATCCTCGTGAAGGGCGGCGATTACGACATGGATGCGCTGCCGGAATCGGCGCTCGTACGCGGCTGGGGCGGCACGGCGCTGGCGATTCCGTTCGAGTTCGAGCGCTCGACCACCTCGCTGCTGAAGAAGGTGCGCGCGCACCAGGCTTGAGTCCGGAGCGCGCAGCGCGTCAGGCGTGAGGGGCGGAGGCGGCGGACGTGGCAGGGGCAGCCGACGTGGCGGCGCTCGCGGCGGGCGCCGATGCGGCATCCGACGCGCCCGTCGCCGTCGCGGAAGCCGCTTCTGCAGACGATGCCCCGAGCAACATCGATTCGACCGACGGCGAGGCAATCGGCCCGCCCACGGCCGGCGCTTCGGCGGCCTGCACGGTAGCGGCGACGCGCAGCGCCTGCGGGTGCACCTGCTGCGTCAGATGAGACGGCTCGCGCGGCCCGGCCGCCGGTTGCGGACCGAACAGGCCTTGCTGCGCCGCCAGGGCGATCAGATTGGCCACCACCAAAATCGAGATAATCCAACGTAGCATCGCCCCAGCTCTCCTTCGACCGTCAGTCGTTCGTGTGCCCGGCCCAGTCCCGCGCCCGGCATGTTCCGCATGGCTCCGTGTTGCTCGATATTGCTTGGTATTGTCTGCTGCTAGTTGCTGTTGCTTGGGTCCTGCTTGCCCGGTGAATCGTCCGCGCGGTGGCCCGGTCAGGCCGTGCCGCGTTGTTGCGGCGTGGCGCAGGCTTCCGCAGCGATTCTCGCCAGCCCCGACAGTACCAGCGCATCGTGCCGTGTGTGCGGCACCGTCAGCGCCTGCGCGACGGCGTCGGCGGCGCCGCCCGACAGCAGCAGCCGCACCGGCTGCGCGCCATCGTTCGACAGGTCGCGCCAGGCGCGTTCGATCAGCCCGGCTTGCGCATACAGGCAGCCGGCCGACAGCGAATGTGCCGTGTCGACGGCGAACGGCAGGCGGCCCGGCGCACTGCCGAGTTCGCCGACGAGGCGCTGCGCCGTGTCGGTCGACAGCGTCGGCAACTGCGCGGTGTGCTGGCCGAGCGCGCGCATCATCAGCGCCCAGCCCGGCGCGATCAGGCCGCCGGTGAAATGGCCGTCGGCGTTCAGCGATTCGAGCGTGGTGGCGGTGCCGAACGTGGCGATCAGCAGCGCCTCGCCCGGATAGGCCGCGCGCGCGCCGATCAGGCCGCACCAGCGGTCGCTGCCCAGTTGCGACGGCGTGGCATAGCCGTTGGTCACGCCGCATTGCGCCTCGCGCGCCGCGACGCGCGTGCGCGGCAGGCCGGGCCAGCGCGCCTCGATCAGCGCGTCGATGCGCGCGCCGAGCGCCGCGCCGGCCACGTTCGAAACCCACGCGCCGCGCGGTGCGGGATGCCCGGGCCAGGCGGGAATCGCCGCCGCATCGACCGGCGCGGCCACCGTGGCCTCCGAGGTTGTGTCGGCTTCGCTCGCATGGTCGAACGCCGCCGTCGCGACGATCCGGCCGCCCGCGTCGGCGAGCGCCCATTTGATCCGGCTGTTGCCCGCGTCGACGAGCAGCGCCAGTTCGCTCATGGCGCGACCTCGCCACCGATGCCGCCATGGCCCACGGCACCCACCTCACCCGATGCGCGCAGCGAAATGTCGCCGGCCGCGATCGCGCGTTCGCCGTCGGGCGTGTCGAGCAGCAACTGGCCGGTTTCGTCGATGCCGATGGCGATGCCGCGCGCCACTTCCCGGCCCTGTTCGAGCAGCACCACCTCGCGGCCCGCATGCGCGTGCAGCGCGGCCCAGCGTTGCCGGAACGGCGCGAGGCCGGCCGCCGAGAAATGTTCGAGCGCGGTGGCGAGCGGGTCGAGCACGGCGGCCAGCGTATCGGTGAGGTTCGCCGACGGGCAGGCGGCCGACAGCGCGGCGGGCGGCAACGCGCCGGCCAGCGCCGCGTCGCGCGCGCGCAGCGCATCGACTTCGGCGGCCACGGCTTCGGCGCCGCGCACGTTGATGCCGAAGCCGATCACGATGGCGGTGGCGTCGGCGGTATTCCAGACGGTTTCGACGAGAATCCCGCCGAGCTTGCCGAGCGGCGTGTCGCGGTCGGTCAGCAGCAGGTCGTTCGGCCATTTGAGGCGCACGCGCTGGCCGCGCAGCGGCAGCGTGCCGAGGCCCTCGGCGAGCGCGACGCCCACCGCGAGGCTCAGGCCGGCCAGCGCATCGACCGGGCGCGGCAGCACGCAGCCGACCGAGCACAGCAGCGCGTTGCCGGGCAACGCGAACCACGGGCGGCCCTGGCGGCCGCGGCCGGCGGTCTGTTCGTAGGCCACGCGCACGATCGGCCTGGGCAGCGCGGCGCGCGTGCGCGGCAGCGTCTTGAGGTGCGCGGCGAGGTCGGCGTTGGTCGAGCCGGTGGCGTCGACGATGTCGAGCGGCCAGGGTTCGGGGGCCGAGGCGGGAAGCGCGTGCGCACGCGCCGGATCGATCCGCGCGTCGTCGGGAAGGGGCGTGGAGGCTGTCATGGCGGCTATTGTACGAGAGCCGGCGCGCACGGGATCGATCCGGCGCGTGTCGCGCCGACGGCGCCGACCCAGGCGGATGACGGGGTGCCGGCGCACGCGGCGAGGCGGGCGGGCCGAGGGTGATCCGGCGCGCTGAAACGACGGGGCTGGATCAGAAGACTCGAACGCGGCGAGGCCGAGGCACGCTCGCCTCACCGTCTTCCGTGCCGCTTAAGGCGCGCTTGCCGGCTGCTTCAGCGCACGCGCGGCTTCGAGCCACGGCGCGTGATACGCATCCTCGTCGCGCGTCACGCCGCGATTGCCGAACACGCGCGCCTTGTCGAGTTCGAAGCGGGCTTCGCGCACGGTCGCGGCCGTCGCCCCGTCGTGCGCCGCCGGATCGGCCTCGGCGGCGGTTTCGAGCCAGCCGAGCCCCTCGTCGCGCAGGCCCGTATCGTGCGAGCCGAGCAGCGCGGTGCCGAGCGCGACCTGCGCGTCGCCGCGGCCGTCGCGCGCCAGTTCGCGCAACTGCTGCATCGCGCGTGGCTCGCTCGCCTGTGCCACCCTCGCGCGCCATGCCTCGATCTGCACGCGATCGGCGCGGCTGGCGCTGCCGTCCCAGCCGGCGGCCGCCACGCCCGCCGCCAGCAGCGCGGCCACCAGCAACATGCCGGTGGTCGGCAGGGTGAAGCGAGCCGCGCGGGCGAAACCGTGCGTTGGGGCAGTGGAGGCGGCCGTCGATGCGCCTCCCGCGTTGAGCGTGGTGAAACTGCGCATCGTCGTCTTCATTGCGTCAGGTCGATTGCGTGGTTCAGGTCGGGCGACGTGACCCTGTCGATGTCGGCCGGGAAGCGGCTGACGAGCGCCTGCATGGCGGCGGACGGCGAATCGAAGCGCATCGGAATGTCCTGTCTGTTTTTTGGGGGCGGAATGAACGGCGTGCGGATGCCGTTGGCCGGAACCGAGTTCAAGTATCGAAAGCGTTCGTGACGTCGAAATGAAATCCGGCGGATCGAAAGCGGGAAGATTTCCTCGGGCGCGTCACGGCCGATCAGCTTCTGGCGCGCGCACAGATGGGGTTCGATACAATGGCCGCTGTCACTTTTTTCGAGACGGCCGTTCCTTGGACTTCCAGACACCACCGGGTTTGTCGGTCGATGCCGGCGGCGGCGACAAGACCGTGCGCCTGTCCGGGCAATGGACCGCGCTGGCCCTCGCACGCAATCGTGGCGCCGTGGTGCGGCGCGCGGAAAAGCTCGCGCGCGAATTGTCGAGCGGCGGCGCGCAGGACGGGCCGGGCGGCCGCTGGGATCTCTCGGCGATCGAGCGGCTCGACCACGTCGGCGGTCAGGCGCTCTGGCGCGCATGGGGCCGTCGGCTGCCGGCCGGCGTGGCGCTCACCGCCAACCAGAGCACCATCTTCGAACGGATCCAGCGCCTCGACGAGGCGCGCGAGGCGCCCGAGCCGGTGGTGCGACACGATCCGATCACGCGCTTCGGCCTGTCGCTGATGCAGTTCGGCGAGCATCTGTATGGCGGGATCGGCATGTTCGGGCGCGTGATCCTCGATTTCGGCTCGATCCTGCGCCGTCCCAAAACCATGCCGTGGACGGAAATCTCGGCGAACGTCTACAACGCCGGGGCCAAGGCGCTGCCGATCACCGCGCTGGTCGCGTTCCTGATCGGCATCGTGCTCAGTTACCTGTCGGCGCAGCAGCTTCAGCAGTTCGGCGCGAACCGCTACATCGTCAACATCCTCGGGCTGTCGGTGATCCGCGAGCTGGGGCCGGTGTTGTCGGCGATCCTGGTGGCCGGGCGCTCCGGCTCGGCCATCACGGCGCAGATCGGCGTGATGCGGGTGACCGAGGAACTCGACGCGATGCGCGTGATGGGCATTCCGCACGGGCTGCGGATCGTGCTGCCACGGGTGGTGGCGCTCGGCGTGGCGATGCCGCTGCTGGTGATGTGGACCAACATCGTCGCGCTGTCGGGCGGCGCGCTGGCGGCCAAGCTGGTGCTCGGCATCGACGTCAATTTCTTCGTGCGCTCGCTGCCGAGCGTGGTGCCGATCGCGAACCTGTGGATCGGGGTCGGCAAGGGCGTGGTGTTCGGCATGCTGATCGCGCTGGTGGGCTGCCATTTCGGCTTCCGCATCAAGGCCAATTCGCAGAGCCTCGGTCAAGGCACCACCACCTCGGTGGTCAGTTCGATCACGGTGGTGATCCTCGCCGACGCCGTGTTTGCGATCCTGTTCCAGAACGTGGGGCTCGGATGATGAACGACAGGCCGACTTCCGCCGATCAAGCCGATGCAGCCGACGCCGGCACCGCCGCCGCCGCGATGCGCACGGCCGCCGAGGGCGACGGCGCGCCCGACTACGTGATCGAAGTGCGCGACTTGACCAAGCGCTACGGTCGCAACGTGATTCACGAACATCTCGATTTCGACGTGCGGCAGGGCGAGATCGTCTCGATCGTCGGCGGCTCGGGCTCCGGCAAGACCACGCTGGTGCGGCAGATCCTCGGGCTGGAGCGGCCCACCTCGGGCACCGTGCGGGTGTTCGGCCAGGACCTCGCCGCGCTCGACACCGATTCGGCACGCGTGATGCGCAGCCGCTCGGGCATGCTGTTCCAGCAAGGCGCGCTGTTCTCGTCGCTGACGGTGTTCGACAACATCGCCCAGCCGCTGCGCGAGCTGGGCCGGGTGCCGCAGGATC
Organism: Burkholderia sp. 22PA0099; assembly: GCF_047497165.1. NCBI lineage: Bacteria > Pseudomonadati > Pseudomonadota > Betaproteobacteria > Burkholderiales > Burkholderiaceae > Burkholderia > Burkholderia sp. 22PA0099. Next base: position 602,217 of record NZ_CP163165.1, read on the forward strand.
TGCTGCACGAGATCGTCATGCTGAAGCTGGAGATGGTGGGCCTGCCATGCAAGCATGCCTCGAAGATGCCGTCGGCGCTGTCGGGCGGGATGATCAAGCGCGTCGGCATCGCGCGCGCGATCGCGCTGGAGCCGGAGCTGCTGTTTCTCGACGAGCCCACGGCCGGGCTCGACCCGCGCGCCTCCGACGAATTCGTCGACCTGATCGCCACGCTGCACCGCACGCTGGGCCTGACCGTCGTGATGATCACGCACGATCTGGATACGATGGTGGCGCTGTCGACGCGGGTGGCGGTGATCGCCGACCGCAAGGTGCTGGTGGCCGCACCGGTGGAGGAGGCGGCCAGCGTCGATCACCCGTTCATCAAGGAATATTTCCTCGGACTGCGCGGCCGTCGTGCGCTGCAGGCGTTGCCGCCCGAGCGGCGTGCCAAGCTGCCGAAGGCGGCGCTCGAGCCGGCGCTCTCCAGCGTCGAGCTGTAACTGGAAGGAATCGCGAATGGAAAACAAATCACATGCATTCTGGGCCGGGCTGTTCACCCTGGGGCTGCTGCTCGCGATCATCGCGACCGTGTTCTGGTTCAACGTCGACCGCTCGGTACGGATTCCCTACGATCTCGTCGCGCGCACCAACGTGACGGGCCTGTTCCCCGATGCGGACGTGCGCTATCGCGGGCTGGGTGTCGGCAAGGTGGCGTCGATCCATTTCGACCGGACGCACCCGGGCGAGATCGACATCCGCATCCTGGTCGACAAGGACGCGCCGATCACGCGCTCGACTTACGGCAGCCTCGGCTTCCAGGGCGTGACGGGCATCGCGTTCGTGCAGCTCGACGACACCGGCACCGATCCCGCGCCGCTGCCGACCTCCGACAAGGCGATCGCGCAGATCCCGCTCCACCCGAGCCTGCTGGACCAACTCCAGAAGCGCGGCGACGGGCTGCTCAAGCAGATGGAAGTGGCCGCGCAGGCCGTCAACGCCATGTTGTCGCCGCAGATGCGCGAGCAACTCGAATCGACCGCCAAGAGCGTGCAGCAGGCCGCCGACGGCGTCAGCACGCTGACGCATTCGCTCGAACCGGTCACGGCGCAGTTGCCCGAAACCACCCGTCGCATGAATCAGGCGCTGGCGTCGGCCGATGCGCTGCTCGCGCCGCGCGGCCCGCTGGCCGCCAACCTCGACCGCGCCGGCCGGGCGGCCGAACAGGCGGGAACTGCGCTGACCTCGATGAATCAGACGCTGTCCGAACTGAATGCGAGCGTGCGTTACGAGACGCTGCCGCGCGTCAATGCGTTGAGCATGAACATCGGCGATACCTCGCGCACCGTGCGCGATGCGGCCGATGCGTTCACCCGTAACCCGCGCAGCCTGCTGTTCGGCGCCAGCGCCGGCCTGCCGGGCCCGGGCGAGTCGGGCTTCACCTGGCCGCAACCGGCCGGCCGTTGAACGTGCGGGCGGGGCAGGTGGCGTGCCGCCGTGCCCGTAGCCTGTCGAGCACCGGCTGCCGCGTACGGCGTCGAACCACGCTCCGCAATCCGTCACCGAAACCAGGCCGTTGCCTCGTGCGGCGGCCCTAGCAACCGACGGCCGTCACGACGCGGCCACCGTCAAGGCAATCACGACCATGCAGGAATCCGCGATGTCACGCTTCTCTCCCGTCCTGGCCCGTCGCTGCGCCGCGCTCGGCGCCGCCTTCGCGTTCACGCTGCTCGCCGGCTGCGCGAGCGACGCCGCCCGCATGTCGAACATCCGCTACGACCTCGGCCCGCTCGATCCGTCCACGCTGACGGCGTCGCCCGCCTCGGGCACGGTGATCAAGGTGCTCGACGTGCGTGCGCCCGATGCGTTCGACACCGACAAGTTCGTCTACCGCCTGGCCTACGTCGATGCGCAGCGCATCGACACCTATCGCGACAGCCGCTGGACCGCGCCGCCCGCGCAACTGCTGACGCAGCGCCTGCGCGCCGCGCTGTCGGCGCGCGGCGCGGTGCTCGACGGCGGCGACGCGGTGCGGGCGGCGGTGCTGCGCGTCGAGCTGAACACGTTCGAGCAGGTGTTCGACGGCCAGTCGCAGAGCCACGGCGAGGTATCGGTGCGCGCCACGCTCACGCGCGACGGCACGCTGCTCGGCCAGCGCACGTTCGTGGCGCGCGCGCCGGCCAGTTCGCCCGATGCGGCGGGCGGCGCGAGCGCGCTGGCGGCCGCCAGCAACGATCTCGTCACGCAGATGGTGGCGTGGCTCGCCGTGCAGGCCAGCGGGCCGCAATGACGCGCGCGCGGCCGGCTTCCCGTCGCACGGAGCCGCCGCGATGACGCCCGTCGCTGCGCCGTCGCGCGGGCCGTCGTCGCTGGGGCGGCGGCTGTTCGCGGCCTATGCGGCGCTGGTCGTCTATGCCTCGCTGTACCCGTTTCTCGGCTGGCGCTCGCTCGGCGTCGGCCCGTTCGATTACCTGTTCGCGCCGATGCCGCGCTACTGGACGGGTTTCGACGTCGTCACCAACGTGATCGGCTACCTGCCGCTCGGTGCGCTGGCCGTCGCCGCGCTGTACCCGCGCGTGAAGGGCGTGCCGGCCGCGCTGCTGGCGACGCTGCTCGGCACGCTCGTGTCGGGTTCGATGGAAGCGCTGCAAACCTACCTGCCGACGCGCGTGGCGTCGAATCTCGATCTCGGCGCGAACGCGCTCGGCGCCTTGCTCGGCGCGGCCATCGCGGCGCCGGTCGTGCCCGCGCTGGTCGAGCGCGGCGTGATGCGGCGGCTGCGCGACACGTGGTTCGAGCGCGACGCGGCCACGCCGATGTTGCTGTCGGCGCTCTGGCCGTTCGCGGTGTTGTTCCCGTCGCCGTTCCTGTTCGGCATCGGCAGTTGGCCGAGCGAGCTGTGGGACCGCGCCGACCTGTCGATGCGCGACGCGCTGCTGGCCTGGGCGCCGGCGCACTGGCGGCTCGACATCTGGCCCGACGCGCTCGACGCGCGCCTGTCGGACAGCGCCTGGGAAGTCGTGCTGGCCGGGCTCGGCCTGTATGCGGCGCTCGCGCTGGCGTCGCTGACGATGCGCCGCCAGGCGCCGCGCATGCGGCTTGCTCTGGCGTTCGTGGCCGTGGTGTTGATGCTGAAGACGGCGGCCACCTTCCTGCAGTTGCGCAGCGGCCTGTCGTTCGACTGGGCGACGCCGGGCGCCTGCGGCGGCATTGCGGCCGGCCTGGCGGCGGCGCTCGTTTCGCTGCGGCTGCGCGCGGTGTGGCGGGCGACGGCCGCCGCCGTGGCGCTGGCCGTGTCGCTGCTGCTGGTCAACCTGTTGCCCGCGAATCCGTTCTTCGACTACGCGCTGTCGGGCTGGAGCCAGGGCCGCTATCTGCACTTCAACGGCATCGCGCGCTGGCTCGCGTGGAGCTGGCCGTACGCGGCGCTGGTGTGGCTTGCGTGGCACGCGGAACGTGGCTGGCTCGGGCGGCGCACGCGCCGGCGCGCGGGCGATGGCGATGGGCAGGACGGTGGTTCGCGGTGAGGGCGGTGGCGGCAGCAGGCGCGGCCACCGCTCGCTATAATCGGTCCTCCCGACACCTACCCAATTCAGCCGGCGGCGCACGACGCACGCGGGCGGCCCCCACATCATGAACGCCAGCTACTACCAGCACCACGTGTTCTTCTGCCTGAACCAGCGCGATCCCGGCGCGGACCGTCCGAGCTGCGCGAACTGCGATGCGCAGCACATGCAGGAATACGCGAAGAAGCGCGTCAAGGAACTGGGCCTGTCCGGCGCGGGCAAGGTCCGCATCAACAAGGCCGGCTGCCTCGACCGCTGCGAGGAAGGCCCGGTGATGGTGGTCTATCCCGAAGGCACCTGGTACACCTACGTCGACAAGCAGGACATCGACGAGATCGTCGAATCGCACCTGCGCGACGGCAAGGTGGTCGACCGCTTGAAGATCTGAGCGCACGCGCTTTTCACCCGTATCCGGACGCCGCATGAACGCCCAAACGCAGAAATCCCTGATCGACGGCCCGGTGGGCCGCATCGAGATCGCCGTCGATTTGCCGCCCGACGAGGTGCCCGTGCGCGGCATCGCGCTGGTCGCGCATCCGCATCCGCTGTTCGGCGGCACGATGGACAACAAGGTCGCGCAAACCCTGGCGCGCATCTTCACGCAACTCGGCTACATCGTCACGCGCTCGAACTTCCGCGGCGTGGGCGAGACCGAGGGCACCCACGACAACGGCCAGGGCGAAACCGACGACCTGCTCGCGGTGCTGGCCCACATGCGCGCGCAGCCGGGGCAGGAGACGCTGCCGCTGGTGCTGGCCGGTTTCTCGTTCGGCACGTTCGTGCTGTCGCATGTGGCCAAGCAGTTGCGCGAGCGCGGCGACGCGGTCGAGCGCATGGTGTTCGTCGGCACGGCGGCGAGCCGCTGGGCGGTGGCCGAGGTGCCCGAGGACACCATCGTGATTCACGGCGAGACCGACGACACGGTGCCGATCGCGTCCGTCTACGACTGGGCGCGGCCGCAGGAGCTGCCGGTGGTGGTGATCCCCGGCGCCGAGCATTTCTTCCACCGCAAGCTGCATATCCTCAAGCGCGTGATCGTCGACGCCTGGCGTTGACGTGCCCCGGCGCGAGGGCTTGCCGGCTTGCATCGGGCTGACGGCGCGGCGCCTTTCATCTGTTTGTCGCATACGACAGAAACGGCTTACGGCGGCTTCGGCCCGCCGCGCGCCCGTATAATGGCCGGGTTTGCCCGCGTCGCGCGGCACCCTCGGCGGTGCGCGCGGCAGCGTCCCGCGACGCCGCGTCACCCACGCGCCGCGAACCGCCGCTGCCGCCGCCTGTCCAACTCTGCGCGCCGTGTCAGGCTCCGCCCAGGTGCCGGCCGGACCGCTCGCCGTCCCGGTTCCCCGATCTTGCGCCCCGTGCGCAGCACTTTCTGCCATCAGCCTGAATCGATCATGCGTTTGTCCTCCGTAGGCCTCAAGTCTCTCGCTTCCTCCACCGCCTTCGCTGCTGCCGCGCGCAATATCGCGCTCGGCGTCGTGGTGCCCGCCGCGCTCGTGACGACGGTTGCCGTCGCGCAGGCCAAGCCTGCCAAGAAGGCGGCCGCGGCAGCCGCCGCCGCCGCTGCGGCGCCCACCGGCGCGCCGGCTACCTTCATGCCGGGCGCGGTGCCCCCGCCGGGCGTCAACGCGCGCTCGTGGGTGCTGGTCGACGCCAGCAGCAACCAGGTGCTCGCTTCCGGCAACGCGGACGAACGCGTCGAGCCGGCCTCGCTGACCAAGCTGATGACGGCGTACCTGGTGTTCGAGGCGCTGTCGACCAAGAAGATCTCGATGGAGCAGATCGTCACGCCGAGCGACGCCGTGCGCCGCGTCGGCACCGACGAATCGCGCATGTTCATCGAAGCCGAGAAGCCCGTGTCGGTGCACGACCTCGTGTACGGCATGATCATCCAGTCGGGCAACGACGCCGCCATCGCGCTGGCCGAGCTGGTCGGCGGCAGCGAGTCGCAGTTCGTCAACCTGATGAACACCGAGGCGCAGAAGCTCGGCATGACCGGCACGCATTTCGCCGACGTGAACGGCATGCCCGATCCGCAGCACTACACCACCGCCGGTGACCTGGCCAAGCTGTCGGCGCGCCTGATCCGCGATTTCCCCGATTACTACAACATCTTCTCGGTCAAGGAATTCCGCTACAACAACATCACCCAGGCGAACCGCAACCGCCTGCTGTGGACCGACCCGACCGTCGACGGCCTGAAGACGGGCCACACGCAAGCGGCCGGCTACTGCCTGATCGCCTCGGCCAAGCGCGCGCTGCCGGGCGCCGATGGCGGCACGCGCCGTCTGGTGTCGGTGATGATGGGCGAAACCAAGGAAAGCGACCGCGTGGCCGACAGCATGAAGATGCTGAACTACGGCTACAGCGCGTTCGACGCCGTGCGTCTGTACAAGGGCGGCCAGGCCGTGGCCACGCCGCGCGTGTACAAGGGCAAGGACAACGCGGTGCAGGTCGGCGTGCAGAAGGATCAGTTCGTCACGCTGCCGAAGGGCGTGGGCGACACGATCAAGCCGCAGGTCACGCTGAACACGCCGCTGATCGCGCCGCTGGCCGAAGGCCAGCAGGTCGGCACGGTGCAGTTCGTGGCCGACGGCAAGACGGTCGCGCAGTTCCCGGTCGTCGCGCTGCAGGCGGTGCCGGAAGCGGGCCTGTTCGGCCGCATCTGGGATTCGATCCTGCTGATGTTCGCCAAGAAGTAAGCACGAGCGGGGCGGTGGCCGAGGGCTGCTGCCGCGTCGTGATTTCGCCGTCGGCGGTAAGCTGTCGGCTCGGGCTGGCCGCGAAGCCTTGCATTCCGGTTTCGCGGCCAGCCTTTGCATTCGGCCGCTGTATTTGGCCGCTACATCGCACCCCGGCGGCGCGCCATCGTGTCGAACGCCTCATCCACTTTCGTTGATCGCCATGAGCCAAGCTGATTTCGACCCCGTCGTCTATCTGAGCGTCAATGCCGAGGAGCAGCGCGTGCCGCTGTCCGAGGCGCGCGTGCCGGTGCTCGATCGCGGTTTCATCTTCGGCGACGGCGTGTACGAGGTGGCGCCGCTCTATCTGCACGAGGGCACGCGCCGGCCGTTTCGGCTGCCGCAGCACCTGGCGCGGCTCGACCGCAGCCTCAAGAAGCTCGACATCCCGAACCCGCGTGACGACGCCGGCTGGCGCGCGCTGATCGACGAGCTGCTGGCGGCCAATGCCGACAGCCTCGGCGATGCGCATGCGAAGGTCTATCTGCAGATCACGCGCGGCGTGGCGAAGCGCGGCCACGCGTTCCCGGCCGGTATCGTGCCGACCGTGTTCATGATGGTCAGCCCGATGGAATTGCCCGGCAACGAGATCCGCACCACCGGCGTGCGCTGCGTGACGGCCGAGGATCGCCGCTGGCTGCACGCCGACATCAAGGTCACCTCGCTGCTCGGCAGCGTGCTGATGGCCCAGCATGCCGCGCAGCGCGAGGCGTTCGAGACGATCCAGCTGCGTGACGGCAACCTGACCGAAGCGTCGTCGTCGAACGTGTGGGTGGTCAAGAACGGCGAACTGCTCGCGCCGCCGCGCAGCAACAAGATTCTCGAGGGCGTGCGCTACGCGCTCGTCGAGGAATTGGCCGAGGAATGCGGGATTCCGTTCGTCGCGCGCGAGATCAACGAAGCCGAACTGCGCGCGGCCGACGAGATCCTGCTGACCTCCGCCACCAAGGAAATCCTGCCCGTCACGTCGCTCGACAATCTGCCGGTGCAGGACGGGCGCCCGGGCCCCGTGTACATTGCGCTGTACGAGGCCTACCAGCGCGCCAAGTCGCGCGAGCTGGCCTCCGCCTGAGCGCGTTTTTATCGATTCTTTCTGGAGAAGCTTATGACGACCGACCCGACCAAGACAGTCGAACTGACTGGCGCGATCGATACCAGGAAGGACACGTTGCTGGAATTCCCCTGCGATTTCCCGATCAAGATCATGGGCAAGGCCCATCCCGAATTTCGCGACACGATCTTCAAGGTCGTGGCCGTGCACGACAATGAAATCGATCTGGAGAAGATCGAGGAGCGCTCGTCGAGCGGCGGCAACTACACGGGCCTGACGATCACCGTGCGCGCCACCAGCCAGCAGCAGCTCGACGACATCTACCGCTCGCTGACCGGCCACCCGATGGTCAAGGTCGTGCTTTAAGCGCTGCTTTCCGGCGTGTCGGGGTGGCGGCGTCGGCCGCCGCGCCGCGCCGCCGGTTCGGTTTGCTCGCCAGCGTCACCCCCCGCTGTCTCCCCCGCCGCATTGTTCGTTTCATCCTCCCCCGATTTTTCCCGCTGCACCGCCTCCAACTGCGCATGCCCATCGTGCTGCCCGTGCCGCGCCGCGTGCAGCGTATCGAGGCGCGCCCAATCCGCCTCGAATGTGGCCAGATGTTCGAGGATCCAGTTGCGGAACGCCTGCACGCGCGGCAGGTTCAGCCGGTTCGGCTGACACACGAAATAGCAGTGCCACGGGCTCGGCCCGGTGATGTCGAACAGCCGCACGATGCGGCCCGCGGCCAGCTCGCTGGCGGCGATCGAGCGGCGCACCAGCGCGATGCCCTGGCCGTCGATGGCCGCCTGCACCAGTTGCGACGAATCGTGGAACAGCACGCCGCGCTTCGGCTCGGTCAGCCGGTCGAGCCCGGCCGCGTCGAACCATGGGCGCCAGAGCTCGTCGTCGGAGCGCAGCAGCGGGTAGTGCACCAGATCGGCCGGCGCCTTCGGCAGCACGCCGCCGTTCAGCGTGGGCGCGCAGGCCGGGAAGAACAGCTCGTCGAACAGCTTCTCGACGTGCAGCCCCGGGTAGACGCCTTTGCCGAAGCGGATCGCGAGGTCCACGTCGTCGCGCGTGAAATCGGTCAGCGAATTGGTGGATTGCAGTTCGAGATCGATATCGGGATGGCGATCGATGAACGAGCCGATGCGCGGCGTGATCCAGCGCGCGGCGAACGACTGCAGCGAGGACACCACCAGACGGTTGCGCCGGTCGGTCGCGCGCACGTCGAGCGTGGCGTCGTGCAGGATGGTCAGCGCCGCGCGCACCTGCAGCGCGTAGCGCTCGCCGGTGTCGGTCAGCGCGAGCCGCTTGCCGTTGCGGGTGAACAGCGGCACGCCGAGTTCTTCCTCGAGCGAGCGCACCTGGTGGCTGATCGCGCCGTGCGTGACGAACAGCTCGTCGGCCGCGCGCGAGAAGCTCTGATGGCGCGCGGCGGCCTCGAAGGCGCGCAGGGCATTCAGCGGGGGCAGTTTGCGTAGGTCCACTTGCTAATTTTTCTCACAAGAACGTGAAAACGTATCGTTTTGCGTAAACCCTTGATGTGCCTAGGATTGTAGTCATTCCAATGTGATTTCCGGAGCGCATCATGAGAGAAATTTCGACGAACTTCGTGTTCGAGATCCAGGCTGGCGAAACGGTGCCGATGGTGGTGGCGCACAGCACGCGCCTGACCGTGCAGGGCGCCACGGTGTGGGCCACTCGCAGCGAGGACGTGGACGACTACTTCCTGGCCCCCGGCGCGACGCTGCGCCTGCGCCGCGGCGAGCGCCTCTGGCTCGGCGTGGAGGGGCCGGCGTCGGCGCAGGTTGCGTTCAGCGTGGTGCCCTCGCCGTGCCAGGCGGCGCGCTCGGCGCTGAAGCGCCTGGCGAACTGGGTCTCGACGCGGCTGCACGACGGCTGGCGCGTGGTGTGAGCGCGGTGTAAGCGTGACTCGGGCCAGATCGGGCCGTGTACGAGGCCCGGCGGCGCGGGGCGGTTTTCGGTAAACTAGCGCCCATGTCAGCGCCGCCGGTCACCCACTTGTCCCCCCATTCCATCGATTCCGGCAGTGCCGCGCCGTCCGAAAACGGGGCCGCACTGCCGTCGCTCGTGGTGCGCTGGCTCGGCAGCGCGCCGTACGCGCCCACCTTCGATGCGATGCGCGCGTTCACCGATGCGCGCGGCGCCGATACCGCCGACGAAATCTGGCTCGTCGAACACCCGCCCGTCTACACGCTCGGCCAGGCCGGCGACCCGGCGCACCTGCTGGTGGCCGACAGCGGCGTGCCGCTGGTCAAGGTCGATCGCGGCGGGCAGATCACCTATCACGGCCCCGGCCAGATCGTCGCCTACCTGCTGGTGGACCTGCGCCGCCGCAAGCTGATGGTCCGCCCGATGGTCGAGCGGATCGAGCAGGCCGTGATCGAGACCCTCGCGGCGTATAATCTCGCGTCGGTCCGCAAGGCGGGCGCGCCCGGTATCTACGTGGAATCGGGGCCGCATGCGGGCGCAAAGATCGCCGCGCTCGGCCTGAAAATTCGCAACGGATGCAGTTATCACGGGCTCAGTCTCAATGTCCGGATGGATCTCGCTCCGTTTCTCGCGATCAATCCGTGCGGCTACGCGGGACTCGAGACGGTCGACATGGCGGCCGTCGGCGTGGTCGCCGACTGGCGGAACGTGGCCGATACCCTCGTGCGCCGTCTGACCGCCAACCTTGACGGCGCCCCCGCCGCCGTATTGCCGCAGGCACTGGAACACACGAATGACTGACGTAATCGCAACTCCGGCATCGGCCGAATCGGCCGCCTACGATCCGACCGCCAAGCAGAAGGCGCAGGCGAAAACGGCTCGCATCCCGATCAAGATCATCCCGATCGAGAAGCTCAAGAAGCCCGACTGGATTCGCGTCAAGGCGGCCACCGGCAGCTCGCGCTTCAACGAGATCAAGACGATCCTGCGCGAGCACAACCTGCATACGGTGTGCGAGGAAGCGAGCTGCCCGAACATCGGCGAATGCTTCGGCAAGGGCACCGCCACGTTCATGATCATGGGCGACAAGTGCACGCGCCGCTGCCCGTTCTGCGACGTCGGCCACGGCCGCCCCGATCCGCTCGACGAGAACGAGCCGGGCAACCTGGCGCGCACCATCGGCGCGCTCAAGCTCAAGTACGTGGTGATCACCAGCGTGGATCGCGACGATCTGCGCGACGGCGGCGCCGGCCATTTCGTCGAGTGCATCCGCCAGGTGCGCGAGCAGTCGCCGGACACCCGCATCGAAATCCTGACGCCCGATTTCCGCGGCCGTCTCGACCGCGCGATCGGCATCCTGAACGCCGCGCCGCCCGATGTGATGAACCACAACCTCGAAACGGTGCCGCGCCTCTACAAGGAAGCGCGCCCCGGTTCGGACTACGCGCATTCGCTGAAGCTGCTGAAGGATTTCAAGGCGCTGCATCCGGATGTCGCCACCAAGTCGGGCCTGATGGTCGGCCTGGGCGAAACGCCGGAGGAAATCCTCCAGGTGATGCGCGACCTGCGCGATCACAACGTCGACATGCTGACGATCGGCCAGTATCTGCAACCGTCGGAGCACCACCTGCCGGTGCGCGAATACGTGCACCCGGACGTCTTCAAGATGTACGAGGAAGAGGCCTACAAGATGGGCTTCACGCATGCGGCGGTGGGCGCGATGGTGCGTTCGAGCTACCACGCCGATCTGCAGGCGCACGGCGCGGGCGTGGTCTGAAACCCGCTGCTTGGCCGATTTGACGAGAACCCGCCGCGAGGCGGGTTTTTCGTTTTGGGGCGCGGCTGTCGCGTCATTGCCGGCGGCATCCGCTTCAGCGCGAAATGCATAGCGTCAGCAGCGTCAATTGCATCGCAGGAATCGATAGAACCGCGTGGGCATGAAGTCTCTATAGTCGGGCGTTTTCGAACCACCGCATCCGACCCGAGAGGTAAGCCATGCCGCGTTTCCGTTCCGTCCGCACCGTCCTGACCCTCGCGCTTGCCGGCGCCGTTGCCGCGCTGACGCTCGCCGCCGCCCCGGCGCGGGCCGCCGACAAGGAAGTGGTGATCGCGTATCAGGACATGGTGGTGCCGTGGCGCTATGCGCAGGCGACGGGCGAGGTGGAAAAGGCCACCGGCTATAAGGTTACCTTCCGCAAGCTCGGCAGCGGCGCCGACGTGATCCGCGCGCTCGCCTCGGGCTCGGTGCAGCTCGGCGAGGCCGGCTCGGCGCCGATCGCGGCGGGCTTGTCGCAGGGCGTGGATCTTTCGCTGTTCTGGATTCTCGACAACATCAACGACGCCGAAGCGCTGGTCGCGCGCAACGGCTCGGGCGTCAACAGCGTGGCCGACCTGAAGGGCCACAAGATCGGCGTGCCGTTCGTCTCGACCTCGCACTTCCACGCGCTGGTCGCGCTGCAGCAGGCCGGCGTCGATCCGAACTCGGTCAAGATCCTGAACCTGCGTCCGCCCGAAGTGGCGGCGGCGTGGGCGCGCGGCGACATCGACGCGACCTATATCTGGGATCCGGTGCTGGCGAAAGTGAAGCAGAACGGCAAGGTGCTGATCACGTCGGGCCAGGTGGCGAAGGCCACCGGCAAGGCGACGTTCGACGGCTTCGTCGCCACGCGCCGCTTCGCGCACGACAACCCCGAATTCGTCGCGCGCTTCGTGAAGGTGCTGGCCGCGGCCGACGCCGATTACCGCGCGCATCCGAACGCCTGGGGCAAGGGCTCGGCGCAGGCCGCCGCGGTGGCGAAGGAGTCGGGTGCGAATGCCGACGACGTGCCGGCCAGCCTCGCGCTGTACGCATTCCCGTCGGCGGCCGAACAGGCCTCGACGACCTGGCTCGGCGGCGGCGCGCAATCGGGCGCGGCGAAATCGCTGGCGGCCACGGCCGCGTTCCTGAAGTCGCAGGGGACCATCCAGGCGGTGCTGCCCGATTACTCGGTCGGCGTCGATCCGCAATTCGTGAAGGCCGCCGCGCACTGAGCGCGAGCTAAGGAGGAACGCGCGATGAGCAGGCTCGATATCCGGCGGCTGTCGGTCGCCTATCCGGGGGAGCGCGGGCACGGCGACACGCAGGCGCTGGTCGACGTCGATCTGTCGATCGACAGCGGCGAGTTCGTGGTGGCGGTGGGCGCATCGGGGTGCGGCAAGACCACGTTGCTGAACTGCATCGCGGGCTTCGTTGCGCCGACCACCGGCGAGGTGCGGCTCGATGACGAGCCGGTGCTCGGGCCGGGCGTCGAGCGCGGCGTGGTGTTCCAGAAATACGCGCTGCTGCCATGGCTCGACGTGCTCGGCAACGTCGCGCTCGGGCTGCGCTTTCAGGGCGTGGCGCGCGCCGAACGCGAGGCGCGCGCGCGGCAGATTCTTGCGCTGGTCGGGCTGGAGCGGCATGCGCGCTCGCGCGTGTACGCGCTGTCGGGCGGCATGCAGCAGCGCGTGGGCATCGCCCGCGCGCTGGCCGGCGACCCGCGCGTGCTGCTGATGGACGAGCCGATGGGTGCGCTCGACGCGATGACGCGCGAGTCGATGCAGGAACTGGTGCTCGACCTGTGGGCGCGCACCGGCAAGACGGTGTTCTTCATCACGCACGACGTGGAGGAGGCGCTGTTTCTCGGCACGCGCGTGGTGGTGATGACGCCGGGGCCGGGCCGCATCGCCGAAACGCATGACTTGCCGTTCGCGCGGCGCTTCGTGCAGACGCGCGATGCGCGCGGCGTGAAGTCGTCGCCCGACTTCATCGCGTGGCGCGAGCGTCTGATCGGTTTGCTGCACGGGCGCACGAGCGCGAAGGAGGCCGCATGAGCGCGCACGACGACATCGCGCTGGAGGCCGGTGCGCCGCCGCACCCGGACGATCGGACGCGCTCGCGCACGGTGACGTGGCAGGCGCAGCCGCGCATGGCCGCCGGGCAGGGGCGTGCGGCCGATGCGGCAACGCGGCCGGCTCTGCCCGTTGCCCCCACGACACCGCGCCGCCGCACCGCGCATCGCGGCGCACGACGCCCCGGCGAAGGGCCGACGGCCGCGCTCAGTGCGGCATCGGTGGCCGGGCTGGCGCTGCTCTGGTGGGCCGCCACGTATTTCGGCTGGGTGCCCCCGCTATTTCTGCCGTCGCCGGCCGCCGTCTGGCAGGCGTTCGTCGAGGCCTGGCGCGGGCAGCTTCAGGGCGGCGTGCCGTTGATCGAGCATCTGGGCTGGAGCGCGCTGCGGGTATTCGGCGCGTTCGCGCTGGCGGCGCTGTTCGGCATTCCGGCCGGCATCCTGATGGGCGTGAGCCGCGTCGCGCGCGGCCTGCTCGATCCGCCGCTCGAGTTCTATCGGCCGTTGCCGCCGCTGGCCTATTTGCCGCTGGTGGTGATCTGGTTCGGAATCGACGAAACCGCGAAGATCGTCGTGATCTTCCTGGCCTGCTTCGCGCCGATCGCGATGGCCGCGCGCGCCGGCGTGCGCAGCGCGACGCACGAGCAGATCGCCGCCGCGTATTCGCTGGGCGGCAGCCCGTTGCAGGTGGTGCGTCACGTGGTGCTGCCGGCCGCGTTGCCGGAAATCCTGACCGGGCTGCGGATCGCGATCGGCTTCGGCTGGACCACGCTGGTGGCCGCCGAGATGGTGGCGGCCACGGCCGGGCTCGGGCAGATGGTACTCAACGCGTCGAGCTTCCTGCGCACCGACGTGGTGGTGATGGGGATCGTGCTGATCGGCGCGATTGCGTGGGGGTTCGACCTCGCGATGCGCGCGCTGGAGCGGCGGCTGGTGCCGTGGAAGGGGCGCGGGTAGGGCGATGGCCGTGAGGTTTGGCTGCGCGTGATCGGGCCGCTTTGTTCGGTGGCTTCGTTGTCCGCTTTGGTTGTTGCGCCGCCGCTTCGGCTCGTACCTCCGCTATCGCTGTCTGACGCGGTGGCTGGCGCCGCTGCGAAGCGGGCTGCCGCTGCGAGGCTTGGCGGCTTGCGATCGCGCCGCCTTGCGCGATCGCTCTGGTGTCCGCTGTTGTTGCCGCTTCCCCTCAATCCCCCGCCGCCACGCCTTCCCGTCTCGGATCGGCCCCGCCGATCCACAGCGATTGCCCGTCCACCGTCACGCGCTGCAAACCGGTCAGGTCCGAGTTCAGTTCGGTCACGACGACCGTGTGGCCGCGCCGCTTCAAGCCATCGATCAGCGTATCGGACACACGCCCTGCTTCCACTTCGGTCGGCCCGTTGCGCGAGCCGAGGTTCGGCAGCGCGATGGCCTGCTGGATCGTCATGCCCCAATCGCCGATGCCGATCAGCGTCTTCGCGACGCTCGTCGCATCCGCGCCGCCGAGCGCCAGCGCAACGCGGCGCGTGCCGCGCTCGAACACCAGCTCGGGCGCGAGCGAGGCGCGCGCACGCTTGCCGCCGTCGAGGCGGTTCGCGAGCGGCCGGCCGTGATCGCGCGGCTGTCGCGAGAAGCCCGTCAGCGCGTCGTTGAGCAGGAAGCCGCGCACCATCAGCCGCGCGCCGAACGGATCGCCCAGGCTCGACGACATCGACACCACCGCGCCGTTGCGATCGACCACGCTCAGTTCGCTCGCGGCGGGCGGCGGCGAGAGCGCGTCGGCGTCGTCGCCGAACGCGGTGGCCAGCGAGGAGCCGGGCGGCACGCCCGCGTCGGCGTGGCCGAGGCTGGTGTCGCCGAGCCGTTGCAGGCGTTGCGCCAGATAAGTGGGGGCGATCAGCCGCTGCCAGTCGCCGGCGGGCGCGGGTACGCGGTCCGGGTCGCCGACGTAACGCGCGCGATCGGCATAGGCCAGGCGGCCGGCCTCGCTGAACAGGTGCGCGGCCTGCGGCGTGGGCTCGACGCCGAGCGCGGTGGGCACCGGCCGCTGCGCGCCGATGCGCTGCCAGTCGGGCAGGCCGTCGAGCAGGCCGAGCATCTGGGCGACGGCGATGCCGCCCGACGATGGCGGCGGCATCCCGCATAGCGTCCACTTGCGGTAATCGCTGCAGAACGGCGCGCGCGGCACGGCGCGATAGCGCGCGAGATCCTGCGGGTTCAGCAGGCCGGGGTTGGCCGACTGGCTCACCTTCGCGGCGATGTCGCGCGCGAGCGGCCCGCCGTAGAACGCGTTCGCGCCGCCGGCCGCGATCTGCCGCAACGCGGCGGCCAGCGCCGGATTGCGCAGCAGCGTGCCGGCCGCCTTGGGCCGGCCGTCCTTCTCGTAGAAATAGTCGCGCGCGGCCGGATCGTTGCGCAGCCACGGGTCGCGCGCGATCTGCGCGGCCAGGCGCGGGCCGATCGAGAAGCCCTGCGTGGCGAGCCGGATCGCCGGCTGGAACAGCCGCCGCCACGGCAGCTTGCCGTGCGCATGGTGCGCGAGTTCGAGCATCCGCAGCATGCCCGGCACGCCCACCGGCCGGCCGCCCGCCGCGCTTTGCGCGGGCGGCAGCAGCTTGCCGTCGCGGTCGAGGAACAGGTGTTCGGTGGCGGCGGCGGGGGCCATCTCGCTGCCGTCGTAGGCGTCGGTGGTCTTGTCGTCGGCGTAGAGCAGGAACGCGCCGCCGCCGATCCCCGACGATTGCGGCTCGACCAGCGTCAGCACCAGTTCCGCGGCGATCGCGGCGTCCACGGCGCTGCCGCCGGCCTTGAGGATCTCGTCGCCGGCCTGCGCCGCGTACGGGTTCGCCGCGACGATCATCTCGCGCTGCGCCGACCAGCCCGGCTTGTCGTTCCAGCCGCTGGCCGCCTCGGCCGTGCGCACGCCGAAGGCCGGCGGCGCGGCGGCGGCGCTCGCGGATGCCGCGCCGGCCGCCTGCGCCGACGTCGCGCCGGAAGCCGACGCAGCGGCCGCGCTGCCAGGGCCCCCTGCACCGGCGCTCGAACACGCGGCAAGCGCCGCGAGCAGCGCGGCGGCGGCGAACGGGGCAACGCGATGGGTGAGGCGGTGGAGCGGGGCATACGGGCCAAACAGGACAAACCGGCCAAACCGGGCAGACGGGTCGAGCGGCACGCGCACGGCGGCGCGTTGCGCGGCGGCGGGCGCGCGATGCAGGCGGGACGGGCGCGGGCGAAGCCGGTCGGTCATCGTGTACCTCGGGGAGAGCAGCGGTGTCGAAGGATGCGCCGTCGCGCGGCGCGGCCCGCTCGCGCGCCGGTCGATTGCGGATCGGGCGCCGCTCGCGGGCCGGCTATTGTCGCTGCCTGCCCACCCGCCTGTCATTCGTCGAATCCCTCGAATCGTGCCGTGCCACCGCGCCGCCGCGCCTCACTCCGCCACGCGCCCCGATTGCCGCGCCGCGTCGAGGATGAAATCGATGAACGTCGAGGTCGCGCGCGTGTGGTGCCGGTTCGGCATGTAGAGCATCGCCATGCGCGTGCCGAAGATGCTGAGTCGGTACGCGTCGAGCGTGGTCACCACGGCGCCGCGCCGCAGATCGTCCTGGATCACGTAGTCGGGCACGATGCCCACGCCGAGCCCGGCCAGCACGGCTTGCCGCAGGAACAGGAAGTTCTCGGAGATCAGCGTCGGCGCGAGCAGCACCTCGTGACGCTCGGCGCCGAGGTAGGCCGCGATCCGCAACTGCCGCCCGAGCACGGTGGCGGTGATCAGCGGCGCGCCGGCCAGCGCGTCGAGCGTGGCCGGCATGCCGTGCGCGGCCGCGAACCCGGGCGACGCGCAGGCGACGTAGCGCACCGCGCCCATGTCGCGCGCGACGAGGTTCTGCGGCGGCTCGGCCATCACGCGCACGGCGATATCCACCTCGTCGCGCAGCAAATCCTCCACGCGATTCTCGAACACCACGTCGAGCACGATGCCCGGGTATTGCCGCTTGAACGCGATCAGCCAGTCGGACATCACGATCTGCCCATAGCCGCTCGGCACCGACAGCCGCACGCGCCCCTGCAGCGCCTGCCCGAGCGTGGCCACGGTTTCCTGCGCGGCCAGCAGCTCGTGCTGGATGCGCCGGCCGTGCTCGACCAGCCGCAACGCCACTTCGGTCGGCTCGATGCGCCGCGTGGTGCGCCGCACCAATTGCAGGCCGACCGATTTCTCGAGCTGGTTGAGCCGGTAGCTGACGTTGGCGCGGCTCATCTTGAGCCGTCGCGCGGCGTTGCTGAGGTTGCCGGCGTCGAGGATCTCGACGAGCAGCGTCAACGCGTTGATGTCCATGGCGGGGTCCGATGTGAGGGGAATTGTCAAAAGATATTTGACAGCTTGTAAAGGGAACTGGGAATTGTCAATTCGACTCGATCAATCGAGAATCCCAACACGACTGTCGGGCCGCTCGCCGGCCCGCAGGTCACTACTCAGGAGACGCGATGACCGATTCGAATCCCTCCGCCGCCGCTTCGGCTTCCCCCACCGGCACCGTGACGCGCGAGCGCCGCGACGCCGTGCTCGTCGTCACGCTCGATCACCCGCCTGTCAACGCCCTGTCCACCGAAGTGCGGCGCGGCCTGCTCGACGCCATCGAGGCGGCCGCGGGCGACGACGCCGTGGAGGCGGTGCTGCTGGTCGGCGCGGGCCGCAACTTCATCGCCGGCGCGGATATCCGCGAATTCGGCAAGCCGCCGCAGCCGCCCGCGCTGCCCGACGTGTGCGGCCGCATCGAGAACAGCGCCAAGCCGGTGATCGCCGCGCTGCACGGCGCGACGCTCGGCGGCGGGCTCGAAGTGGCGCTGGCCGCGCATTACCGGATCGCGCTGCCGGGCGCGCTGCTCGGCCTGCCCGAAGTGCTGCTCGGCCTGTTGCCCGGCGCGGGCGGCACGCAGCGCACGCCGCGCCTGATCGGTGCCGCGGCGGCGCTCGATTTGATGTTGAGCGGGCGCTGTGTCGATGCGCCGGCCGCTTACGTGATGGGCCTCGTCGACCGGCTCGCGGTCAGCGACGACACGCTGGCCGAAGGGCTGGCGTATGCCCAGGCGCTGCTCGCGAGCCGTGCGCCGGTGCGTCGCACGCGCGACGCCGACGGCCTGGCCGATCGCGCCGCCGCGCAGGCCGCGATCGACGCGGCGCGCGCCGAGCTGGGCAAGCGTGCGAACGGGCTGTTCTCACCGCAACGCATCGTCGAGGCTGTGGAAGCGGCACTGACGCTGCCGTTCGACGAGGGCATGGCGCGCGAGCGGCAACTGTTCCTGGCCTGTCTCGACAGCCCGCAGCGCGCGGGCCTGGTTCACGCGTTCTTCGCCGAGCGCGAGGTGGCCAAGGTGCCGGGCGCGCGCGACGCGGCGGTGCGCCCGATCGAACGCGCGGGCGTGATCGGCGGCGGCACGATGGGCGCGGGCATCGCCGTGGCCGTGCTCGACGCGGGGCTGCCCGTGGTCATGATCGAGCGCGACGACCGGGCGCTCGCGCAGGGCCGCGCGCGCGTGGCTAAGGTGTACGACGCGCTGGTCGCGAAGGGGCGGCTCACCGATGCCGCGCGCGACGAACGGCTCGCGCGCCTGAGCGGCAGCACCGTGTACGACGCGCTGGCCGATGTCGATCTCGTGATCGAGGCCGTGTTCGAGGACCTGGCCGTCAAGCAGGCCGTGTTCGAGGAACTGGCGCAAGTCACGAAGCCGGGCGCGGTGCTGGCCACCAACACGTCGTATCTCGACATCGACGCGATCGCCGCCAGCGCGGGCGAGCGCGCCGGCGACGTGATCGGCCTGCATTTCTTCTCTCCGGCCAACGTCATGAAGCTGCTCGAAATCGTGGTGCCCGCGCAGGTTCGCCCGGACGTGGTAGCCACCGCGTTCGCGTTCGCGAAGCGGCTGCGCAAGGTGGCGGTGCGCGCGGGCGTGTGCGACGGCTTCATCGGCAACCGGCTGCTGGCCGTGTATCGCGGCGCAGCCGACCTCGTCATGGAAGATGGCGCGTCGCCGTACCAGATCGACCGCGCGATCCGCGAATTCGGCTTTCCGATGGGGCCGTACCAGGTCATCGATCTGGCCGGCGGCGACATCGGCTGGGCCACCCGCAAGCGTCGCGCGGCCACGCGCGATCCGGCGCTGCGCTACGTGGCGATCGCCGACCGGCTGTGCGAGCGCGGCTGGTTCGGGCAGAAGACGCAGCGCGGCTTCTATCGCTACCCGGACGGCGCGCGCACCGGCCAGCCCGATCCCGAGGTCGAGCAGATCGTGGCCGACGCGCGCGCGGCCAAGGGCATCGTGCCGCGTGAGTTCAGCGACGACGAGATCGTGCGCCGCTATCTGGCCGCGATGATCAACGAGGCCGCCAACGTGCTGCACGAGGGCATCGCGTTGCGCCCGCTCGATATCGACGTGGTGCTGGTGCACGGCTACGGCTTTCCGCGTCATCGCGGCGGCCCGCTCCATTACGCCGACACGCTCGGCCTCGACACGGTGCTGGCCGATATTCGCCGCTACGCCGAGGAAGATCCGGCGTTCTGGAAGCCGTCGCCGCTGCTGGTCGAGCTGGCCGAACGCGGCGCGCGCTTCGAGAGCCTGAATTCGAGAGCCTGAATTCGAAAGCTTGAACCGGGCCGGCCGAACGCCGGCCTTCCCCCTGCATTTCGCCTCACCGGAGACAACCCGATGAACCTCGATTTCTCCCCCGAAGAAGAAGCGTTCCGCGCCGAGGTGCGGCGCTTCCTGGCCGACGCGCTGCCGCCCGAGCTGTCGGACAAGGTCAATGGCGGGCGGCGCCTGACGCGCGACGACATGGCGCGCTGGCACGCGATCCTGCACGGCAAGGGCTGGCTGGCCAGCCACTGGCCGCGCGAGTACGGCGGCCCCGGCTGGAGCGTCGCGCAGAAGTTCCTGTTCGACAACGAATGCGCGATCGCCGGCGCGCCGCGCATCGTGCCGTTCGGCGTCAACATGCTCGGCCCGGTGCTGATCAAGTACGGCAGCGAGGCGCAGAAGCGCCACTGGCTGCCGCGCATTCTCGACGGCTCCGACTGGTGGTGCCAGGGCTATTCCGAGCCGGGTGCCGGCTCCGATCTGGCGTCGTTGCGAACCAGCGCCGTGCGCGACGGCGATCACTACGTCGTCAACGGCCAGAAGGCCTGGACCACGCTCGGCCACTACGCGAACATGATCTTCTGCCTCGTGCGCACCGCCACCGACGTGCGGAAGCAGGAGGGCATCAGCTTCCTGCTGATCGACATGAACACGCCCGGTGTGGAAGTGCGGCCGATCGTGCTGCTCGACGGCGAGCACGAGGTCAACGAGGTGTTCTTCACCGACGTGCGGGTGCCGGTCGAGAACCTCGTCGGCGAGGAAAACCGCGGCTGGACCTACGCGAAATTCCTGCTCACGTACGAGCGCACCAACATCGCCGGCGTGGGCTTCTCGGTGGCCGCGCTGGAGCGCCTGCGCGCCGTGGCCGCGACGCGCATCAAGGGCGGCCGCCCGCTCGCCGACGATCCGCTGTTCGCCGCGCGGTTCGCGCGCGTCGAGATCGAACTCGAGAACATGAAGACCACCAACCTGCGCGTGCTGGCGGCCGTGGCGGGCGGCGGTGCGCCGGGCGCGGAAAGCTCGATGCTGAAGATTCGCGGCACCGAGATCCGCCAGGAGATTTCGTCGCTGATGCGGCGCGCGATGGGGCCGTACGCGATTCCGTTCCCCGACGCGGCGCTGGAAGCCGACGAGGCCGAACCGCTCGGTCCGCCCGAGGCGGCGAGCGCCGCCGCGCAGTATTTCAACAACCGCAAGCTGTCGATCTACGGCGGCTCGAACGAGATTCAGAAGAACATCGTCGCCAAGACGATCGTCGGACTGTAACGGACACGGAGGTCCCATGGATTTCACGCATAGCGACGATCGCCGGATGCTGGCCGATTCGCTGAATCGCTTCATCGACGAGCAATATGCATTTCCGGTGCGCGACCGCATCGCGCGCTCCGAGGCCGGCTACAGCGACGAGCTGTGGCGGCGCTTCGCCGAACTCGGCGTGATCGGCGCGCTGTTCGCCGAGGCCGACGGCGGCTTCGGCGGCGCGGGCTTCGACATCGCCGTGGTGTTCGAATGCCTCGGGCGCGGGCTGGTGGTCGAGCCGTTCCTCGGCGCGCTGATGGCCGGCCGGGCGATCGCGGCCGGCGGCGGCGCGGCGCAGCGCGAGCGGCTCGCGGCGCTGATCGACGGCAGCGCGAGCGCCGCGTTCGCGCACGGCGAGCCGGATGGCCACTACGAGCCGCACCTTGTGCGCACGCGGGCCGCCGCGCACGGCGACGGCTGGCGGCTCGACGGCGCGAAGGCGGTGGTCGAGCATGGCGCGCAGGCGGCGTTCTTCGTGGTGTCGGCGCGTCTCGATGGCGCCGACGACGACGCGGCCGGCCTCGCGCTGTTCGTGGTGCCGCGCGAGGCGGCCGGCGTGAGCGTGCGCGACATCGCGCGCATCGACGGCGGCCGCGCGGCCGAACTGCGGCTCGACGGCGTGACGCTCGACGCCGCGGCGCGCCTGTCCGGCGACGGCGCCGCGCTGCTCGAACACGTGACCGGCCTCGGCCTGCTCGCGCTCGGTGCCGAGGCGGTGGGCGCGATGGACGTGGTCAAGGCGCAGACCATCGAATACCTGCGCACGCGCCAGCAGTTCGGCATGCCGATCGGCGGCTTCCAGGCTTTGCAGCATCGCGTGGCTGACCTGCTGCTCGAAATCGAGCAGGCGCGCTCGGCCGTGATCAACGCGGCGGCGGCGCTCGATGCGCCACGCGTGACGCGCGAGCGCGCGCTGTCGGCCGCCAAGCTCACGGTCGGCCGCACCGGCACGCGCGTCGCCGAGGAGGCGATCCAGCTGCACGGCGGGATCGGCATGACCTGGGAACTGCCGCTCGCGCATTACGCGAAGCGGCTCGTGATGATCGATCATCAACTGGGGGACGAGGATCATCATCTGGCGCGGTATATCGGCTTGGGTAAACACTGAGGCGCCGCCGCACATTCGGAGCCGCCTGGCGGCGGCTCCCTCCCTTCGATTCCTTCTCCCCCCGACACAATTCTCCCCACTCGTCCGGATTGCCGGACGCTCCGCTTTCCGGATTTCCGGAAACCCGGATTCCCGCGCGCCAGCCGATTCATAAAAACATAAACGAATCAACGGCCTAAGCTTGTTTAGCACCCTGGCATCGAGCTTGCGTATATCTGCCACAAGGCCAGCCTTGGCCGGACAACGACAGCAGCAAGGAGACAATCGATGGTGCCCCACCCAATTCCTTTCCCCCGGATGGTCTAAGGCCGTTGCTTGTTGCGACGCGGCCGCCGCGCGGGCTCATGGCTTCCCCTGACGCTCACCCGCGCGCGTGATGCCGATTCTCAAGGCTCACTTCCCCTTCTGGAAACTGGACTCATCGTGAAGAAGAAACCGTTCTACAAAGTGCTCTACGTGCAGGTGATCTTCGCCATCGTCGTCGGCGTGATCCTCGGTCACTACTACCCATCCCTCGCGATCGACATGAAGCCGCTCGGCGACGGCTTCATCAAGCTGATCAAGATGGTCATCGGCCCGATCATCTTCTGTACCGTCGTGAGCGGCATCGCCGGCATGCAGGACATGAAGAAGGTCGGTCGCGTCGGCGGCAAGGCGCTGCTCTACTTCGAGATCGTCTCCACGTTCGCGCTCGTGCTCGGCCTCGCCGCCACGCACCTGCTGCGTCCGGGCGCGGGCTTCAACATCGACCCGGCCACGCTGAACGGCAAGGAAGTGGCGTCGTACGCCGCCAAGGCGCACGGCCAGTCGACCGTCGACTTCCTGATGCACATCATCCCGAACACGATGTTCGACGCATTCGGCCAGGGCGAAATCCTGCAGATCCTGCTGATCGCGCTGCTGTTCGGCAGCGTGCTCGCGAATCTCGGCGAACGCGGCAAGGCGGTCACGGACTTCATCGAAGGCACCAGCCGCGTGCTGTTCGGCATCGTCCACATCGTCACCAAGCTCGCCCCGATCGGCGCGTTCGGCGCGATGGCGTTCACCATCGGCAAGTACGGCGTGGGTTCGCTGGTGCCGCTGCTCAAGCTGATCGGCACGTTCTACCTGACCTCCGTGGTGTTCGTGGTGGTGGTGCTCGGCGCGGTGGCCCGCTTCACGGGCTTCTCGGTGCTGCGCTTCGTTGCGTACATCAAGGAAGAGATGCTGATCGTGCTCGGTACGAGCTCGTCGGAAGCGGCGCTGCCGCAACTGATGGAGAAGCTCGAGAAGGCCGGCTGCTCGCGTTCGGTGGTGGGCCTGGTGGTTCCGACCGGCTACTCGTTCAACCTCGACGGCACCAACATCTACATGACGATGGCCGTGCTGTTCATCGCCCAGGCGACCAACATCGAACTGACCTGGATGCAGCAGCTCACGCTGCTGGCGGTCGCGATGCTGACCTCGAAGGGCGCGAGCGGCGTGACGGGCGCGGGCTTCATCACGCTGGCGGCGACGCTGGCCGTGGTGCCGACCATCCCGCTGTCGGGCATGGTGCTGATCCTCGGTATCGACCGCTTCATGAGCGAGTGCCGCGCGCTGACGAACATCGTCGGCAACGGCGTCGCCACGATCGTCGTGTCGGCCTGGGAAAAGGAACTCGACCGCAACAAGCTGCGTGCGGCGCTGAACGGCGAAGTGTCGGTCGGCGACACCACCGCGAAGGTTTGAGATGAAGCATGACGCAGCGGCGCGCGAACAGCCGCCGCTGCCCGGCGGGGCCGGTTCCGGCGGCGCTTCGGCGCGCGGCGGGGCCGGCCCCGCCGCATTTGGGCCGGGCGGCTATGCCACAATAGGCGATTCCCATTTTCCGGAAATCGCGAACGTGAAGCGCCGCCTGCTCGTTCTGCTCGTGCTCGTCGCGCTGCTGGCCGCCGCCTGCGCGCTGACCTGGACGATCACCTGGCAGCGCGGCGTCGACGATCTGCGCCGCAACGCGGCGGTGCGCGTCGATCGCACCACGAGCGCGCTCAAGAGCACGCTCGATCGCTACGAATCGCTGCCGTACCTGCTCGGTGGCCACCCGTTCGTGCAGGACGTGCTGGCCAACGCGAACATTCCCGGCTATGTCGAGCGCGCCAACCGCTACCTCGACGACCTCAATCACCACGCCCACGCCACCACGATCTACATCATCGGTGCGGACGGGCATTGCGTGGCCGCCAGCAACTGGCGCGACCCGGACAGCTTCGTCGGTGCCGAATACCGGTTCCGGCCGTATTTCCTCGATGCGATCAAGGGCGGCGTGGGCCGCTTCTTCGGCATCGGCACGGTATCGCACGATCCCGGCTACTACATCTCGCAACCGGTGCGCCGCAACGGGCGCATCGTCGGCGTGGCCGTGGTCAAGCTCAACCTCGAATGGTTCCAGGGCGCCGATGCGTCCGAGCCGCTGGTGGTGGCCGACGATCACGGCGTGATCTTCCTGTCCTCGGTGCCGGCCTGGAAATACCACACGCTCAAGCCGCTGACCGGCTCGGTGGCCGATTCCATTTTCGCCACGCGCCAGTACGCGCAGCAGCCCGTCACGCCGGTGCCGATCCGAGTGGAGAAGGTGCTCGGCAGCGACGCCGAGATCGTGCGGATCGGCAAGGGCCTGCGCGCGCCGCGTTACCTCGCCACGCAGCGCCGGCTCGGCGAACCCGATTGGCAACTGGTCACGCTCGCGCCGATCGAGCCGGTCGACACCGATGCGCGCAACGCCACCGTGGTGACGGCGTTCGGCTTCATCTCGCTGTGCCTGCTGGCGTTCTACTGGCGCATGCGCCGCGCGCGCGTCAACGAAATGATCCGGGGCCGCGCGCTGTTGCAGAACGCCTATGCCGAACTGAATCAGCGCGTGGCCGAACGCACCGCCGATCTGTCGCAGGCCAACGAACAATTGCAGAAGGAAGTGGGCGACCGGATCCGCGCCGAGCTCGAACTGCGCGCGGCGCACGACGAACTGGTGCAGGCCAGCAAGCTCGCCGCGCTCGGCCAGATGGCGGCCGGCATCACGCACGAACTGAACCAGCCGCTCGCGGCGCTGCGCAGCTTCTCCGACAACACGCGCGTGCTGCTCGACCGCGGCGAGCAGGGCGCGGCGCGCGAGAACCTCGAAGCGATCGCCTCGCTGACCGAGCGGATGGGCAAGATCACCAATCAGCTCAAGCTGTTCGTCGGCCGCGCGCGGCCGCGCAACGAGCGCGCGCTGGT
Organism: Burkholderia sp. 22PA0099; assembly: GCF_047497165.1. Taxonomy (NCBI): domain Bacteria; kingdom Pseudomonadati; phylum Pseudomonadota; class Betaproteobacteria; order Burkholderiales; family Burkholderiaceae; genus Burkholderia; species Burkholderia sp. 22PA0099. The sequence goes on from NZ_CP163165.1 coordinate 627,608, forward strand.
GTCGCGGGCGCTCGGCAACGTCGCGTCGCTGCTGCGCGAGCGCCTGCAGGCGGTGACGCTCGACGTGCAAATCGACGACGCGATGCATCCCGGCCAGGACGGCCGCTTCGATCCCGCGCTCGAATATCCCGACCTGATCGCGATCTGCGAGGACTTGCGCCTCGAACAGATCCTGATCAACCTGCTCGGCAACGCGCTCGACGCGGTGGCCGGCGTGCCGTCGCCGCGCATCGCGGTGCTGATCGAGGCGTCGGCGGGCAGCATCGCGATCACGGTGGCCGACAACGGCCCCGGCGTGCCGCCCGAACTGCTGCCGCGCCTGTTCGAGCCGTTCTTCACCACCAAGGAAATGGGGCGCGGCCTGGGCCTGGGCCTGGCGATTTCCTCGTCGATCGCGAGCGATGCCGGCGGCGCGCTGGTCGCGCGCAACGCGCCCGAAGGCGGCGCGGTGTTCGTCTTGACGCTGCGCCGCGCCCGCACGCATCATCCGCAGGCTTTCGCCGTCGGCCGCTAGCGCGGCGCCGTCCGCAATATCGATTCACATCGGGTGACACACATGGCGAACCGCCTCCAGGTTATCTATATCGAAGACGACGAACTCGTGCGTCGCGCGGCCGTGCAGAGCCTGCAACTGGCCGGGTTCGACGTGACCGGGTTCGGCTCGGCCGAAGCGGCCGAGAAGGCGATCCTCGGCGAGCGCGTGGGCGTGGTGGTGTCCGACATCCGCCTGCCCGGCGCGAGCGGCCTCGAACTGCTCGCGCAATGCCGCGAGCGCGCGACGGACGTGCCGGTGATCCTCGTCACCGGCCACGGCGACATCACCATGGCCGTGCAGGCGATGCGCGACGGCGCCTACGATTTCATCGAGAAGCCGTTTCCGGCCGAGCGTCTGGTCGAGACGGTGCGCCGTGCGCTCGAACGGCGCGAGCTGGTGCTGGAGAACCTGGCGCTGCGCCGCGAGCTGGCGGTGCAGGGCGTGGTCGCGCCGCGCATCATCGGCCGCAGCCCGGCCATCGAGCAGGTGCGCCGGCTGATCGCGAACGTCGCACCCACCGACGCCTCGGTACTGATCAACGGCGACACCGGCGCCGGCAAGGAGCTGATCGCGCGCAGCCTGCACGAAATGTCGCCGCGCCGCGACAAGCCGTTCATCGCCGTCAATTGCGGCGCGCTGCCCGAGCCGATGTTCGAATCGGAGATGTTCGGCTACGAGCCGGGTGCGTTCACGGGCGCGGCCAAGCGGCGGATCGGCAAGCTCGAATACGCATCGGGCGGCACGCTGTTTCTCGACGAGATCGAGAGCATGCCGCTGGCGTTGCAGGTCAAGCTGCTGCGCGTGTTGCAGGATGGCGTGCTGGAGCGGCTCGGCGCGAACCAGCCGATTCGCGTGAACTGCCGCGTGGTGGCCGCCGCCAAGGGCGACATGAGCGAGCATGTGGCGGCCGGCACGTTTCGGCAGGACTTGCTGTATCGCCTGAACGTGGTGACCATCGCGCTGCCGCCGCTGGGCGAGCGTCGCGAGGACATCGTGCCGCTGTTCGAGCACTTCATGCTGGATGCCGCCGTGCGCTACGGCCGGCCCGCGCCGCACCTGACCGACCGGCAGCGCGAAGGGCTGATGCAGCGCGACTGGCCCGGCAACGTGCGCGAGTTGCGCAACGCGGCCGACCGCTTCGTGCTGGGCGTGACCGAGGGCGTGCTGGAGACGGGCGGCGCAGCCGAGGCGCGCGACGTGGCGGGCGGCGAGCAGTCGCTGAAGGAGCGCGTCGAGCAGTTCGAGCGCGCCGTGATCGCCGACACGCTGACGCAAACAGGCGGCGCGGTGGCCGCCACGGCCGACCGGCTGCATTTGGGCAAGGCCACGCTCTACGAGAAGATCAAGCGCTACGGTTTGTCGACCAAGGGCGACAGCGAGCGCTGAACCGGGGCGAGCTCGGTGATCGGGGTCAGGGGCAACAAAAAAGCCGGCGGCGCCTGCAAGGCGCGGCCGGCTTGTTGCCGAACCGGGTGGAGCGTTCGCTCAGGCGTTGCTGTTGCCGAGCGCCTTTTGCAGCAGTTGGTCGAGTTCCGCGAATTGCGGCTCGCCGACGTAGCGCTTCAGGATCTTGCCGTCCTTGTCGACCACGAAGGTGGTGGGCGTGAGCTGGACGTTGCCGAACTGCTTGGCGAGCGAGCCGTCGTCGAACGCAACCTTGAACGGCAACTGGCGCGTCTTGACGTAGTTCGAGACGTACACCGGCGAATCGTAGTTCATCGCCACCGCGACGAATTCGAGGCCCTGGTCCTTGAAGCGCTTGTACGTGTCGACCATCTGCGGCATTTCCTTCATGCAGGTCTCGCAACTGGTTGCCCAGAAGTTGACGAGGTAGACCTTGCCCTTCAGATCCGCGCCGGTGGAGACCTTCTGGCCCGACAGCAGCGTGAACGTGGCGTCCGGCACGCTCGACTTGCCGTTCAGGGCGAAGTAGCCGGCCACGGCGATCGCCACGGCGACGGCCGCGATCGCGACATAGCGCAGCGGGCTCGCGCGGCGGGGGGAAACGGGGGCTTGGCTCATCGTCGGTACCTCGGAAGACTGCGGGGCCGCGCGGCACAGGCGCACGGCGGCGATCATTGTAGCCTCAAAACATGACGGATATCGGTAGGCGTGGGCGCCCCAGCGGTTGCGGAGGGTGCTCGGCTCGATACCCGCAATGGCACGGCCGGCGCGGCTTCCGGGCAGCGGCGGCGCGGCTTGGGCATCGTTCGCTTATGCCGGGCATTTCGGGGCGCGAGGCCGCGCCGGACGACGATAATGGCGGCTCGATGCTTCCTCTTGCCGATGGCCGTTGAGCCGATCCATGTCCGTCCCCCATTTCTTCACCCACCGCATGACGATGGTCCGCCGCCTGGCGCGGCGTTCGGCCGTGCTCGCAATGGCGGCGCTGCTCGTGGCCGCATGCTCGCCGGCGCTCGACTGGCGCACGCTTCACAACGACGCCGGCTACACGATCGACCTGCCGGCCAAGCCGATGCTCGACGCGCGCGAGATCACCATTGGTGGCGCACCGATGACGATGCGGATGCAGGCCGCGCACGTGAGCGGCGCGGTGTTCGCGGTCGGCACGGTGATGCTGCCCGATGCGCGCCCGGCCACCCGGCAGGCGGCGCTCGACGTGCTGCGCGCCGCGCTGTCGCGCAACTTGCATGCGCCCGCGGCCCGGCGCGAGGTGACGGTGCCGCTCGCGGCCGGCGGCACGGTGCCGGGCATCGAACTGACCGTGAACGGCGAGCCGGCCGGCACGGCATCGGGCGCGCAGGGCGCGGCAGCCGGCAAGACGCTGGTGGCGCGGCTCGTCGCGCGCGGCACGCATGTCTATCAGGCCGTCGCGATCGCCGACGCACCGCTGCCGGCCGACGTGCTCGACTCGTTCTTCGGCTCGTTCAAGCTCGACTGAAGGATGCGCGGCACCGCGCAATTTGTTGACGAATTGAAGGTCTGCTCGCAGGAAGCCACGCTAATCGCCGGATTTTCCTGGACTTTTCCACTATCCACAGCGGGTGTGGATAACTTTGTTGACAACCTTCGCCTCGCCCCGACACCGCCCGCGCCACGTGCTTTCAAACGGATTTCATCGTTTTTGACTTCTTAAAAAACGATTGACAATTCAATGCCTTGCGTCGGCCCTTACAGGCACGCCGCATGCGTTGCGGCGACGACGTTCGATTCCGGTAAATGTGTATAAGTCAAGTCTTGACAGGCCGTTTTTTCGGTTCAAACCAGCTCGACAGCCCGCCGGTAGCGGATTGCCTCGCCGATCTGGGCGGCGTCCGGATCGGTATCGCCGGCTAGATCGGCGATCGTGCGCGCAACTTTCAGTACCCGGTAATACGCCCGCGCGGACCAATGGAAGCGCTCGCCCGCCTCGCGTAACAGACGTTCGCCGGTGGAATCGAGGCGGCAGAACGCGTCCGTTTCGCGGCCACTGAGCATCTGGTTGGTCTTGCCCTGGCGAGCCAACTGGCGCTCGCGGGCTGCGGCCACACGCCGCGCCACGGCCGCGCTCGGCTCGGCCGGCGTCACGCCGCGTTCGGCCAGTTCGGCCGGGGAGAGCGCCGGCAGTGCGACCTGCAGATCGATGCGATCCATCAGCGGCCCGGACAACTTTCGCAGGTAGCGCGCGGCCACATCCGGCGTGCAACGGCAGCGGCCCGACGGATCGCCGCGCCAGCCGCACGGGCACGGGTTCATGGCCGCCACCAGTTGGCAGGCGGCGGGGAAATCGGCTTGCAGGGCCACGCGCGAGATCGTGATGCGGCCCGCTTCGAGCGGCTCGCGCAGCATTTCGAGCACATGGCGGTCGAATTCGGGCAGTTCGTCGAGAAACAGCACGCCGTGGTGCGCGAGCGTGATCTCGCCGGGTTGCGGCGGATTGCGGCCGCCCACCAGCGCCGCCGCGCTCGACGAATGATGCGGCGTGCGAAACGGCCGCCTGCGCCACTGCGCGGGCGAGAAGCCGAGCCGGCTCGCCGACAGCAGCGCGGCCGAGGTCAGCGCCTCGTCGTCCGTCATCGGCGGCAGCAGGCCCGGCAGGCGCGCGGCCAGCATCGACTTGCCGGCGCCGGGCGGCCCGATCATCAGCAGGTGATGCGCGCCGGCCGCCGCGATTTCGAGCGCGCGTTTCGCACCCTGTTGCCCGACCACGTCGGCCAGATCGGGCGCGGTGGCATCGGGTGCGGCATCGGGCGGCGAGACGGCGATCGGGCTCAGGCGCGCGTCGGCGGCGCCGTTCAGATGCGCGCAGAGCGCCGGCAGATCGGCCGCGCCATACACAGTTACGCCCGGTGCGAGCGCCGCCTCGGCCGCGCTGGCCAGCGGCAGATACAGCTCGGGCGTGCGCGTCGGCAGCGGGCCGTCGGACGCGAGCGCGCCGCGTGCGATTCCGCAGGCCATCGCGAACGCGCCGCGCATCGGCCGCAACGCGCCCGTCAGCGACAGTTCTCCCGCGAATTCGCGCCCGTCGAGCGAGGCCGGCGGCAGATCGCCGTTCGCGGCGAGGATGCCGAGCGCGATCGGCAGATCGAATCGCCCCGATTCCTTGGGCAGATCGGCTGGCGCCAGGTTGACGGTGATGCGCCTGACCGGGAAATCGAAGCCGCAGTTCTGCAGCGCCGCGCGCACGCGCTCGCGGCTTTCGCGGACTTCGAGATCGGGCAGGCCGACGATCGAGAACGACGGCAGGCCGTTCGCGAGATGGACTTCGACGGTGACTTCCGGCGCACGGCCGGCAGCGGGCGCGCGCGAGCGCACGACGGCAAGCGACATGAGGCACTCCGAGGAGCAGGCCCGCGGGCGGTGGGCCGCCCGGCGGGAGATTCCATTGAGGTGCGCGCTTGCCGGCGTGGCGCGGGCGGGTACAGCGGGGAGCCGCGGCGTGGGCCGCGGCGGGAGGATCAGAGGCCCGAGGGGCGCTCCGTGAGCTTGCGTTCGAGGTCGGCCACGCGGCGCTCCAGCTCCTCGAGGCGCGCGCGGGTGCGGGCCAGGACTTGGGTTTGCGTGTCGAATTCCTCGCGGGTCACGAGGTCGAGTTTCGAGAAGCCTTGCGTGAGCATGGCCTTCACGTTGCGTTCGACGTCCTTGGCCGGCGAGTTTTTCAGCAGATCGCTGACGCGCGACTGCAGATCATTGAAAACGTCGCTGGGTTGCTTCATGGGATTCCCCTTCTCTGCACAAAAAATGTGCAATTTCCGTTGCGTTCGTGCCCACGATGCATGCATGAGCGGATTTGGTGCGTGCCGTGGGCCCGTTTCCGGGCATCGTGCGCCCCGTTGCGGCGCGCCGGGTGCCCCGGACGTCCGTGCACTCTAACAACCTTCGATTACGCACGCCAGCAATGAGCCGCCATGTTGGCCGTTCGGGCAGGCTCCAGGCGGCCCGGGCCTGACTTTTCGGTGACCGAAACGTATTCGGCCGGTGACTTGGCACGCGAGTTGCTGAGTGTGTTCCCGCTACCTACGGAACGCGCTCGGTCGGACCTCCGACCTGACAACCAGAAAGCGAGAGGACTTCATGAAACTGATTACCGCAATCATCAAGCCGTTCAAGCTCGATGAGACGCGCGAAGCGCTCTCCGCGCTCGGCGTCTCCGGCATCACGGTGACGGAGGTGAAGGGCTTTGGCCGCCAGAAGGGCCATACCGAGCTCTATCGCGGCGCCGAATATGTCGTCGACTTCCTGCCGAAGATGAAGATCGAGGCAGCAGTGTCCGACGATCTCGTCGACCAGGCTGTCGAGGCCATCGAGCGGGCAGCCCGCACGGGGAAGATCGGTGACGGCAAGATTTTCGTCACGCCGATCGAACAGGTTATCCGGATTCGCACCGGGGAGACGGGCGCCGACGCCCTGTAAATCAAACAGAACGACAAGCGACAAGAGGAAACCTAAGATGCGCAAACTTTTGATGTCACTGCTGATGGCCGGATCGCTCGTCGCGACCGGCATCGGTGCTGCGATGGCCGACGATGCGTCGTCCGCGCCCGCCGCAGCCTCGGCTGCCGTTGCTTCGGACGCCGCCGCCAGCGCCCCTGCCGCCAGCGCCGCACCTGCGCCGGCCCCGGCTGCTTCGGCCGCCCCTGACGCCAGCGCGGCCGCCGCCGCACCGGCCTCGGCTGCCTCGGCCCCGGCCGCGCCTGCCGCACCGACCGCGCCCGTCTCGGTGGATTCCTCGAAGATCAACTCCGGCGACACCGCCTGGATGCTGACCTCGGTGGCACTCGTGCTGTTCATGACGATCCCGGGCCTGGCCCTGTTCTACGGCGGCATGGTCCGCAAGAAGAACGTGCTCGCCACGGTCATGCAAAGCTTCGCGATCACCGCGCTGATCACGGTGCTCTGGACGGTGATCGGCTACAGCCTCGCGTTCACGCCGGGCAATGGCTTCATCGGCGGCTTCTCGCGCGTCCTGCTCTCGGGCATGAGCTACGTGAAGGGCGACACGGCGACCACGCTGACCGTCAGCCACCTGGCCACGACGATTCCGGAATCGGTCTATGTCGTGTTCCAGATGACGTTCGCGATCATCACGCCGGCCCTGATCTGCGGCGCGTTCGCCGATCGCATGAAGTTCTCGGCGATGCTGGTGTTCATGACGATCTGGTCGCTGGTGGTGTACGTGCCGATCGCCCACATGGTCTGGGAACCGACCGGCTGGCTGGCAACGGACGGCGTGCTCGACTTCGCGGGCGGCACGGTGGTGCACATCAACGCCGGTATCGCGGGCCTGGTCTGCGCCCTGGTGCTCGGCAAGCGCGTCGGCTACGGCCGCGAAGCGATGGCGCCGCACAACCTGGTCCTGACGCTGATCGGCGCCTCGATGTTGTGGGTGGGCTGGTTCGGCTTCAACGCAGGTTCGGCAGTGGCGGCTGACGGCCGTGCCGGCTTCGCGATGCTGACGACGCAGGTCGCCACGGCTTGCGCCGCACTGGGCTGGATGTTTGCCGAGTGGATCGCCAAGGGCAAGCCCTCGGTGCTGGGTATCGTGTCGGGCGCCGTTGCGGGCCTGGTGGCCATCACCCCGGCAGCCGGCTTCGTCGGCGTGGGCGGTGCACTGGTGATCGGTATCGCCGCGGGCGTGGTCTGCTTCTGGTCGGCCACGTGGCTCAAGGTCAAGCTGGGCTACGACGACTCGCTCGACGCATTCGGCGTGCATGGCGTGGGCGGTATCCTCGGCGCGCTGCTGACGGGCGTGTTCGCGGTCAAGGACATCGGCGGCTTCGACGGCAGCCTGCTGGTTCAGGCCAAGGGCGTGCTGATCACGCTGCTCTACAGCGGCATCGTGACCTTCATCATCCTGAAGGTGATCGACATGGTGATGGGCCTGCGCGTGACGGAAGAAGAGGAACGCGAAGGGCTGGACATCATTCTGCACGGCGAACACGTCGAGTAAGTATCGAATCACATACCGGTAATGCGCCGGGCGGCGCCGCGAAACGCCGCCCGGCCAACATAATGAGCGCAGCGACTTCGACCCGCCTTCCCGGCGGGTCTTTTTTCGTCTGCTGTTTCGCACGCGTCGCGCGCCTCGCGGCCCGGCTGGAAAACCCTTCCGCCTATCGGGTCAATAGCGAGAAAAAGAACTGGACAACCTTGCGAACCCGGGAACAATCCCCAAATGGGCGCAGTAATTGCTCTACAATCTTTTTTCTCCTGTTCGCGAGTGATTCATGGTTCCCCATCTCGTTACGGCGTTAAACGGTCCGCTGCTCGAGCTGGAGCGGAAGATCCTCGATGCAACGCCAGCAATCGAACGCTGGTTCCGCCTCGAGTGGCAGGAACACACGCCGCCGTTCTACTGTTCGGTCGATCTGCGTAACGCCGGCTTCAAGCTCGCCCCCGTCGACGCCAATCTGTTCCCCGGCAGTTTCAACAATCTGCCGCAAGAAGTGCTGCCCCTCGCCGTGCAAGCGGCGATGGCCGCGATTGAAAAAATTTGCCCGGATGCGAAAGGCCTGCTGGTCATTCCGGAGCTGCCCACCCGCAATGCGTTCTACCTCGAAAACGTCGCGCGGCTCGCCGCGATCATGCGTCAGGCCGGCCTGAACGTGCGTTTCGGTTCGCTCGACCCGAGCGTGACGGATACCACGCCGATCACGCTCGCCGACGGCCAGAAGATCGTGCTGGAGCCGCTCGAACGCTCGCAGCGCCGCCTCGGCCTGAAGAATTTCGACCCGTGCTCGATCCTGCTGAACAATGATCTGTCGGGCGGCATTCCCGACGTGCTCGAAAACCTGCACGAGCAATACCTGCTGCCGCCGCTGCACGCGGGCTGGGCCGTGCGCCGCAAGTCGACGCACTTCGCCTGCTACGACGACGTCGCGAAGAAGTTCGCGAAAATGGTCGGCGTCGATCCGTGGATGGTGAATCCGTACTTCGCGCATGTGGGCGACATCGACTGGCAGGCCGGCAACGGCGGCGAGGCGCTGGCCGACGCGATCGACGCGGTGCTCAAGAAGATCGCCCGCAAGTATCGCGAGTACGGCATCAGCGAGAAGCCCTACGTGGTCGTGAAGGCCGATGCGGGCACCGCGGGTCGTGGCGTGATGACGGTGCACGATGCCTCCGAGATCGGCGGCATGACCAAGCTCGAACGCGCGCAGATGTCCGAAACCAAGGCCGGGCTGCCGGTGAGCGACGTCATCGTGCAGGAAGGCGTGTATACGTTCGAGCGGATCGGCGACGACGTGGCCGAGCCGGTCGTCTACATGATCGACCGCTACGTGGTGGGCGGCTTCTACCGCACCCACTCGGCGCGCGAGCGCGACCAGAACCTCAACGCGCCCGGCATGCACTACGTGCCGCTCGGTTTCGAGCACACCGCGCTGCCCGACGCGCACGCGAAGCCCGGCGCCGCACCGCCGAACCGCTTCTATATGTACGGCGTGGTGGCCCGGCTCGGCCTGCTCGCCTCGTCGATCGAGCTCGAAAAGACCGATCCCGAGGCGATTCAGGTCTGAGGCGCCGCCGCCGATCCAATCGCCCGACATCACAGGATTCGCATGGACATTCTTTTTATCGCCGACCCGCTGGATCGCTTCAAGATCTACAAGGACACGACCTACTCGATGATGGCCGAGGCCGCGCGCCGCGGCCACGCGATCTACGCGTGCGAGCCGCAGCAACTGGCCTGGACGGGCAGCTCGGTCGAGGCCGACGTGCGGCGTGTGACGATCGTCGGTGATCCGGCCGATCTGCACCGCGATGCCTGGTTCGAGGCCGCCGCGCCCGAATCGCGCGCGCTGACCGCGTTCGGCGCGGTGCTGATGCGCAAGGACCCGCCGTTCGACATGGAGTACGTGACGTCGACCTGGCTGCTCGAAGTGGCCGAGCGCGCCGGCGCGAAGATCGTCAACCGCCCGCAGGCGATCCGCGATCATTCGGAAAAGCTCGCGATCGGCGAATTCCCGCAGTTCGTCGCGCCCACGCTGGTCACGCGCGACGCCGCGCGGCTGCGCGCGTTCCATGCCGAGCATGGCGACGTGATCGTCAAGCCGCTCGACGGGATGGGCGGGATGGGCGTGTTCCGCGTGAAGGCCGACGGCATGAATCTCGGCTCGATCGTCGAGATGCTCGGCGAGGACGGCCGCCGCTCGCTGATGATTCAGAAGTTCATTCCCGAGATCAAGGCCGGCGACAAGCGCATCCTGCTGATCGGCGGCGAGCCGGTGCCGTTTTCGCTCGCGCGCATTCCGCAGGGCAATGAAGTGCGCGGCAACCTGGCCGCGGGCGGCATCGGCGTGGCGCAGCCGCTGACCGAGCGCGACCGCGAGATCGCCGCCGCGCTCGGCCCGGTGCTGGCCGCGCGCGGCCTGCTGCTGGTCGGGCTCGATGCGATCGGCGACTGGCTCACCGAAGTCAACGTCACGAGCCCCACCTGCTTCCGCGAGATCATGGAGCAGACCGGTTTCGACGTGGCCGGCATGTTCGTCGACGCGCTGGAGCGCCTGGTCGGCTGAGGATTGCCGAGTATTGCCGGCGGCGGCCGCGCAGGTCCCCCGCCGCCGGATCTAGCGGGGCCACTTCAATGTGGAGTGGCCCCGAAATCGGCCTGCTACAATGCCCGCACGCCCGGTAGGACTACTACTCGTGGCTTCTGGTCCGGCGGTCGGGCCGACATTGTTGCAAGGTTGACATGGCAGGCATCCTGATCATCGCTCATGCTCCGCTCGCCACTGCATTGCGGGAGTGCATTTCCCACATCTATGGCGGGCTGCCCGCGCGCATCGGCGCCATCGATGTGATGGCGGACAGCGATCCCACTCAAGTCATGGCGTACGCCCATTCCGAAATCGCGCGTCTGCGCGAGGAAAACGGCGTGCTGGTGCTGACCGACATGTATGGCGCGACACCGGCCAACATCGCCGGCCAGCTCGCGAAGCTCGATGGCGTGCGCGTGCTCGCCGGCGTCAATCTGCCGATGCTGGTGCGTTCGGTGTGCTATCGCACCACGCCGATCGACACGCTGGTCGAAAAGGCGCTGGCCGGCTCGACCAAGGGCATTCATGAAGTGGCGGCCGGCACGCCGCCGCCGCGTCCCGGCCTGGGCTGCGGCGAGTGCGCTCCGATTCCGCCCGAACCCAAGCCGCAAACCGAAACGCATTAGCCGACGGCCGCCTCGCGCGGCCGTTTGGCATCCCTTCGCCGGCGCGAGGGCGCCGGCTGTCTCCACCCGAACGGAACACCATGCTTCAGCAAGAAACGACCATCGTGAATAAATTGGGGCTGCATGCCCGCGCGTCGGCCAAGCTGACCCAACTGGCCGGCAACTTCCAGTCGGAAGTCTGGATGACCCGCAACGGCCGGCGCATCAACGCGAAAAGCATCATGGGCGTCATGATGCTGGCGGCCGGCATCGGCAGCACGGTGACCCTCGAGACCGAAGGCCCGGACGAACAGGAAGCGATGACGGCGCTGCTCGGGTTGATTGCCGACAAGTTCGGCGAAGGCCAGTAAGGCCGGCTCGCTGCCGGACTGGTTCTGAATCCGGAATGCCGCGTGATCTCACGCGGCATTTCTCTTTATTCAGACAACAGATCATTGTTGGCGGATGGTGCGGCGCATGCAGCCACGCGGGGCGTGCGGAATTTATAATCGCGAGTCGGGGTCATATGCGCAGCGCGGCGATGGGCCGCGGCAGACCGGACTCACAGGAGGTGCGCGTGTCGTTCACGCTGCAAGGAATTCCCGTTTCGAGAGGCATCGCGATCGGTCGTGCGTATCTGATCGCGCCGGCGGCGCTCGACGTCGCGCATTACCTCGTCGAGGCGCTGCAGCTCGACGCCGAGGTCGACCGATTGCGCGCGGCCTTGCTGGCCGTGCGCGGCGAGCTCGACGCGCTGCGCGCCGACCTGACCGAAGAGACGCCGAGCGAGGTGGCCGCCTTCATCGACGTCCATTCGATGATCCTCAACGACGCGATGCTCGTGCAGGAAACCATCGATCTGATCCGCGACCGCCGCTACAACGCCGAGTGGGCGCTGACCGAGCAGCTCGATGTGATCGTCGGCCATTTCGACGACATCGAGGACGAGTACCTGCGCGAGCGCAAGGCCGACATCCAGCAGGTGGTCGAGCGCGTGCTGAAGGCGCTGGCCGGCGCGCCGTCGGCCTCGCAGGCACTTGGCGGCGCGGCCAGTGGCAAGGACGACATGATCGTGGTCGCGCACGACATCGCGCCGGCCGACATGATGCAGTTCAAGAACCAGGCGTTCCGCGCGTTCGTCACCGATCTCGGCGGGCGCACCTCGCACACGGCGATCGTCGCGCGCAGCCTCGGCATTCCGGCGTCGGTCGGCGTGCAGCACGCGAGCGCGCTGATTCGCCAGAACGACGTGATCATCGTCGACGGCGATCAGGGCATCGTGATCGTCGATCCCGCGCCGATCGTGCTCGAGGAATATTCGTACCGGCAATCGGAGAAGGCGCTCGAACAGCGCAAGCTGCAGCGGCTGAAGTTCTCGCCGACGCAAACGCTGTGCGGCACCAAGATCGAGCTGCTCGCCAATATCGAATTGCCCGACGACGCGAAAACAGCCGTGGATGCGGGCGCGGTGGGCGTCGGCCTGTTCCGCACCGAGTTCCTGTTCATGAACGACGTGCACGCGCTGGCCGAGGAGGAAGAGCAGTTCCGCGCCTACCGCCGCGCCGTCGAGCTGATGAACGGCATGCCGGTGACGATCCGCACCATCGACGTGGGCGCCGACAAGCCGCTCGATTCGCACGACGAAGGCTACGAAACGGCGCCGAACCCGGCGCTCGGGCTGCGCGCGATCCGCTGGAGCCTGTCCGAGCCGCAGATGTTCCTCACGCAGTTGCGCGCGATCCTGCGCGCGTCGGCCACCGGGCCGGTCAAGATCCTGATTCCGATGCTCGCGCACGCGCAGGAGATCGACCAGACGCTCGACCTGATCCGCGAGGCGAAGCGCCAGCTCGACGATGCCGGCATGGCCTACGATCCGAACGTGCAGGTCGGCGCGATGATCGAGATTCCGGCCGCGGCGATCGCGGTGCCGCTGTTCCTCAAGCGCGTCGATTTCCTGTCGATCGGCACCAACGATCTGATCCAGTACACGCTGGCGATCGATCGCGCCGACAACGAGGTCGCGCACCTGTACGACCCGCTGCATCCGGCCGTGCTGCACCTGATCGCGTTCACGCTGCGCGAGGCCAAGCGGGCCGGCGTGCCGGTGTCGGTATGCGGGGAAATGGCTGGCGACCCGGCGATGACGCGCCTGCTGCTCGGCATGGGCCTGACCGAGTTCTCGATGCATCCGAGCCAGTTGCTGGTGGTCAAGCAGGAAATCCTGCGTGCGCACCTGAAGGCGCTGGAGAAGCCCACCGCCGACGTGCTGGCGTCCTACGAACCGGAAGACGTGCAGCTTGCGCTCAAGCAGTTGTCGGCGGCGGAACCTAAGGCCGACATGGCGGCCTGAGCGCGTTTCACGGCGGCAAAACGAAACGGCGGCGCATCGCAACGATGTGCCGCCGTTTCGTTTTGCCCGCGTCGTTCAGTGCCGGCCGCCGCAGACAGGGCAGTCGGGTTGCCGCGCGATGCGCATCGTGTTCCATTCCATGCGCAGCGAATCGAGCATCATCAGCCGGCCCACGAGCGGCTCGCCGATGCCGCCGATCACGCGCAGCGCCTCGGCCGCCTGCATCGCGCCGATGATGCCGACGGTCGGCGCGAACACGCCCATCGTCGAGCAGGCCGTTTCCTCGAACGGCTGATCCTCGGGAAACACGCAGGCGTAGCAGGGCGAGGCCGGATCGCGGAAATCGAACGTGCTGATCTGGCCGTCGAAGCGCAGCGCCGCACCCGATACGAGCGGCACGCCGTGCGCCGCACAGGCGCGGTTGATCGCATGGCGCGTCGCGAAGTTGTCGCTGCAATCGAGCACCACGCTCGCGCGCGGCACGGCCGCATCGAGCCAGGCCGCGTCGGCGCGCTCGGCCACGGCGTGCACGGTCACCTCCGGGTTGAGCCGCGCGAGCGCCTCGCGGCCCGACGCCACCTTGGGCTGGCCGATCGATTCGGTGACGTGCAGGATCTGCCGTTGCAGGTTGGTCAGGTCGACGGTGTCGGCGTCCACCAGCATGATCGTGCCGACGCCGGACGCCGCCAGATACATCGCGGCCGGCGAGCCGAGGCCGCCGGCGCCGATCACGAGCGCATGCGCGTCGAGAAAGCGCTGCTGCGCCTCGATGCCGATCTCGTCGACGAGGATGTGGCGGGAATAGCGGAGCAGTTGTTCGTCGTTCATCGCGGGGCGGATTGCGGATTGGGCGCCGTGCTTGGCTTTGGCTTCAGCCGCTATTTTAGGCGCGTTCACCTGCCGGCTGCCGGGCACGGGCCGACGGCCGCACAAAGGAAACGGGCCACCGCGGCAGCGCCGCGATGGCCCGTTGCAGGCGCAGCGACCGGCTTACTTGGTCGCCGAGGCCGGCTTGGCTGCCGCCGGCTTGGCCGGCGCCGTGACCTTCGGTGCCGAGGCCGACGGCGCGGCTGCGGCTGCCGTCAACGGCTTCGAGGTGCTTTCGGCCAGCAGCGACTTCGATTCCTGAACCGGCTTGCCTTCGAGCTTGGCCAGCGCTTGCTGGAGCATGAAGTCGTCGGCGCTGCCGAATTCCACCGGCTTGCGGTTGCGATCCTTCTCGCGCTGCTCCGGCGTCTTCTTGTCGTTCTGCTCCTCGAGAATGCGAAGCTGGTCGAGACGGCGCTGTTCGCGGGCCTCGAGTTCCTTCTTCTCGTTCGGATCCTGGGTGTTCGCGAGGTGGTTCGTGTAATCCACTTCGCGCGTGACGAGCACGTCGTCCGGATCGCCGTCGGCGAACTGATCGACCGGGATATCCGGCACGATGCCCTTGTTCTGGATCGAACGGCCGCTCGGCGTGTAGTAGTACGCCGTGGTCAGGCGCAGGCCGGTGTCGGCGGTCAGCGGACGCACGGTTTGCACCGAGCCCTTGCCGAACGTGGTCTTGCCCATGATCTGCGCGCGGTGCGAATCCTGCAGCGCGCCGGCGACGATTTCCGATGCCGACGCCGAATAGGCGTTGGTCAGCACGATCATCGGCACGGTCTTGAAGACGGCCGGCAGGTTCTTCAGCGGATCGGAATCGAAGGTCGGCAGACGGTAGTTGTCGTAGTCGTCGCGATAGACCTGCTTCGAATCGGGGATCTGGCCGTTGGTCGACACCACCACCGAGTTCGGCGGCAGGAACGCGCCGGCCACGCCGACCGCGCTCTGCAGCAGGCCGCCGCCGTTGTTGCGCAGGTCGACCACGAGGCCCTTCAGGTTCGGCTGCTGACGCGCGATGTCCTGCAGGCGGGCTGCGAGATCGGGCGTGGTGCGTTCCTGGAAGCTGGTGATGCGGATGTAGGCGTAGCCCGGATCCAGCATCTTCATCTTCACGCTCTGCACCTTGATGATGGCGCGCGTGACCGACACCGGGAAGGTGCGGTCGTCGGTCTTGCGGAAGAGGGTCAGCGTGACCTTGGTGCCCGGATCGCCGCGCATCTGCTTGACGGCCTTGTCGAGCGTCATGCCGCGTACGGGCTTGTCGTTGATGCGGGTGATCAGGTCGCCCGGACGGATGCCGGCGCGGAACGCGGGGGTGTCCTCGATCGGCGAGATGACCTTGATCAGGCCGTCTTCCTGCGAAATTTCGATGCCCAGGCCGGCGAAGCTGCCCTTCGTCTGTTCCTGCAGTTCCTGGTAATCGGTCTTGTCGAGATAGGACGAGTGCGGGTCGAGGCTCGACACCATGCCCTTGATCGCGGCGGTCAGCAGTTTCTTGTCGTCGACCGGTTCGACGTATTCACGCTTGATCTGGCCGAACACCTCGGCGAACAGCCGCAGTTGGTCGAGCGGCAGCGGCGTCGTGATCGTGGCTTGCTGGGCGGACGCCGAAATTTGGAGCGTCGCGAAAACACCGGTGGCAAGGCCCGCGGCAACGAGGCCGATATTCTTCAATTTCATTCGCATAGGATCGTGTGCGTCGGAAAGCGCGTGTGGCTATGGCTTGAAGGTGTGAGGACGGACAAGTATATCCCCGATCGTTCGAATGCTTCGCCGTTGCGGGCGGAAGCGACGACGAAGCGGGTTCGACAGCGGCGGCGCGGCGGGGTTCTCGTGAATTTGCGACGACCCCGCCGTGCCGTTTCGAGCCGATTTCAACCGGATCGAGCCGATTCGCGCTGCGTGAAGCGGCTGGCTGGCGCGAACCTGACACGCGGCTGACCGACGCGACCGCTACTGTGTCGTGCCGGCGCCGCGCTTACTTCGACTTGCCCTGTTGCGCGACGGCGGCTTGCGCGGCCGCGATGGCGGCCTGGTCGCCGAGGTAGTAATGCTTGATCGGCTTGAGGTTCTCGTCGAGTTCATAGACGAGCGGCACGCCGTTCGGGATGTTCAGGCCGACGATGTCGGCATCCGAAATGCCGTCGAGGTACTTGATCAGCGCGCGCAGCGAGTTGCCGTGCGCGGCGATCAGCACCTGCTTGCCGGCCTTGACCGCCGGCGCGATCGACTCGCTCCACAGCGGCAGCACGCGGGCCACGGTGTCCTTCAGGCATTCGGTGAGCGGCAGTTGCTCGCGCGGCACCTTGGCGTAGCGCGGGTCGGCGAACGGCGCGCGCTCGTCGGTCGACTCCAGCGCCGGCGGCGGCGTGTCGTAGCTGCGGCGCCAGACGAGCACCTGCTCGTCGCCGAACTTGGCGGCCGTCTCGGCCTTGTTCAGGCCCGACAGCGCGCCATAGTGGCGTTCGTTGAGGCGCCACGAATGGACCACCGGCAGGTACATCTGGTCCATCTGGTCCTGCACGTGCCACAGCGTGCGGATCGCGCGCTTGAGCACCGACGTGTAGGCGATGTCGAACGCGTAACCGGCTTCCTTCAGCAGCACGCCGGCCTGGCGCGCCTCGTGGTTGCCTTGCTCGGTCAGGTCGACGTCGACCCAGCCGGTGAAGCGGTTTTCCTTGTTCCAGGTCGATTCGCCGTGGCGGATGAGAACGAGCTTGTACATAGCGATAGCTTGCAGGTCGGTAGTGAGGAAGCGGGCCGGAAGGCGCGTTCGTTGCGGGTGCGCCATCGTGTCGTAGCGGTTATTTTATAATGGCGGGATTGTCCTTTTCGATTTCTCTTTTTAGCGGCGGATCCTCCGTGACGTTCTTTACCGATTACTTCAACCTTGCGCTCATCGCGATCCTGCTCGTTTCGGGTGGTTTGCTGGTCTTCCCGACGCTGCGTCGCGGGGGCGGCGGCCTGTCGAGCGCCGAGGCGACCCAACTGATCAATCGCCGCAACGCGATCGTCATCGACCTGCGGCCGTCCGCCGAATACGCGGTCGGGCACCTGCCGGCGTCGCGCTCGGTCGAATACGCGGAGCTCTCGACCAAGCTGGGCCAGGTTGCCAAGAACAAGAGCGCACCGCTGCTGCTGGTTTGCCAGAACGGCCAGCAATCGAACAAGGCGGCCAAGGTCGCTCGCGAAGCCGGCTACGGCGAAGTCCATGTACTGCAAGGCGGCGTTGCCGAGTGGCAGAAGGCCGGCATGCCGGTTGTCAAACAAGGAGTGGCGAAGTGAACAAAGTAGTCATGTACAGCACGCAGGTCTGCCCGTATTGCATGATGGCCGAGCGCCTGCTGAAGCAGCGCGGCGTCGAGCTGATCGAGAAGGTGCTGATCGACAAGGAACCCGCGCGCCGCGCCGAGATGATGGAGCGCACCGGGCGTCGCACCGTGCCGCAGATCTACATCGGCGAAACGCATGTCGGCGGCTACGACGACCTGTCGAAACTCGATCGCGAAGGCGGCCTGCTGCCGCTTCTGGAAGCCGCCTGATTCCGGCAGAATGTCGCCTCCCGGGCGCCGGGGCGGGGCAACGTGCCGTGCGGGCATGTCAAGACAATCGGGTGGTCGGTCAAAACCGGCCGCCGTCACATCATTTTTAGGGAGCCAACATGTCCGACGTCGAAAACCAGCCGTTCTTCAACATCCAGCGTATCTACCTGAAGGATCTGTCGCTCGAGCAGCCGAATTCGCCGGCGATTTTCCTCGAGCAGGACATGCCGTCGGTTGAAGTGGAAGTCGACGTGAAGGCCGAACGTCTGGCCGAAAGCGTGTACGAAGTGATCGTGTCGGGTACCGTCACGGCGAAGGTGAAGGACAAGGTCGCGTTCCTGATCGAAGCCAAGCAAGCGGGTATTTTCGACATCCGCAACATCCCGGAAGAGCAGCTCGATCCGCTGGTCGGCATCGCCTGCCCGACGATCCTGTTCCCGTACCTGCGCTCGAACATCGCCGACGCTATCACGCGTGCCGGTTTCCCGCCGATCCACCTCGCGGAAATCAACTTCCAGGCGCTCTACGAGCAACGTCTGGCGCAAATCACCCAGCAGCAGGGTGGCGCCAACGGCGCGACGCTGAACTGAGCGCTTCCCACGAACCGGTGCTGGGTCTATGAAAGTTGCTGTTCTCGGCGCCGGTGCGTGGGGCACCGCGCTTGCCGCGCATCTGGCCGCGCGGCACGATACGCTGTTGTGGGCGCGCGATCGCGCGCTCCTCTCGGGGCTGGCCGCCCATCATGAAAATTCCCGCTACCTGCCCGGCGTGCCGTTGCCGGCCGCGCTGCGCTGCGAGCCCGATCTCGCGATCGCGCTCGATCATGCGGCCGCCGCCGACGCGCTCTGCGTGATTGGTGCGCCCGTGGCCGGGCTGCGCGCACTGTGCGCCGCGATGCGCGCCGCGCCGCGCGTGCCGGCGCACGTGATCTGGGTCTGCAAGGGCTTCGAAGCCGAAACGGAATTGATGCCGCACCAGATGATCGCCGAAGCGCTGCCGGGGCATGCGAGCCACGGCGTGCTGTCGGGGCCGAGCTTCGCGCGCGAGGTGGCGCAGGGCCTGCCGGTTGCGTTGACGGTCGCCAGCAGTTCGGCGGCGTGCCGCGATCGCACGCTCGGAGCGTTCCATCACGGCGCGATGCGCATCTATACCGGCGACGACGTGGTCGGCGTCGAAGTGGGGGGCGCGGTCAAGAACGTGCTGGCGATCGCTACCGGCATCGCCGACGGGCTCGGGCTGGGCCTGAACGCGCGCGCCGCACTGATCACGCGCGGGCTGGCCGAGATGTCGCGGCTCGGCGTGGCGCTCGGCGGCCGTGCCGAAACGTTCACGGGCCTGACCGGCCTGGGCGACCTGATCCTGACCGCCACCGGCGATCTGTCGCGCAATCGCAAGGTCGGCCTGCAACTGGCGGCCGGCTTGTCGCTCGACGAGATCCTCGCCGCGCTCGGCCATGTGGCCGAAGGCGTGCGCTGCGCCCGCGCGGTGCTGGCGCTGGCGCGCGCGCAGTCGATCGATATGCCGATCACCGAAGCGGTCTGCAGCGTGCTGTTCGAGGGTGTCGCCGCGCGCGATGCCGTCAGCGGGCTGCTGCGCCGCGACGCCAAGGCCGAGTGAATTCAGGCGGCCGCAAGCGCCGCCCTGCACGCTGGAACGGGCTTGAACGAGGCCTGGCCGGTTGCCATCATCGGACGGGAGATATCTGATGAATCTCCGTCAACTTTCCTGATTGAATGCCGATCGGCGTTGAATGTCGGGCAATGCGCTGCTGTGCTCCGGCCGGAACTGCCATGTTGCCGCCTGCGTAAAGCGCAACAAACGGTTCGGTTTCTGGCGCCGCGCCGTCATCGCGCCTACGCTTGCCTTATCGAGATTGCCCCCGATGGGAGGCCTGCATGCTCACGATCGGTTCGACGCGCATCGAAGCGCGTGTCGTCGACATCACCACGCTGACGGTCGACGCGATCGTCAACGCGGCGAACGAATCGCTGCTCGGCGGCAGCGGCGTCGACGGCGCGATCCATCGCGCGGCCGGCCCCGAACTGCTGGCCGAATGCCAGACGCTGGGCGGCTGCACGACGGGTGACGCGAAGCTCACCCATGGCTACCGGCTGCCGGCGCGGCATGTGATCCATGCGGTCGGCCCGGTGTGGCACGGCGGGATGTCGGGCGAGGCCGAGCAGCTTGCCGCGTGCTACCGGCGCTCGCTCGAAGTGGCGGCCGCGGCCGGCTGCGCGTCGCTGGCCTTCCCGGCGATCAGTTGCGGCGCGTACCGGTTTCCGCCCGAGGTGGCCACGGCGATCGCCGTCAGCACGGTGGTGTCGATGCTGCCCGGCGCGGGCTTCACGCGCATCGTGTTCGCCTGCTTCAGCGACGACATGCTCGACCACTACAACGCCGAACTGGCGCGGCTCTGACGGCAAGCGCGTGAAGTGAACGCGTGAGGCAAGCGAATTACTCGCCGCCTTCGAAGCCGGCCTGGCGCCACGCTTCGAACACCACCACCGCCACCGTATTCGACAGATTGAGGCTGCGATTGCCGGGCCGCATCGGCAGACGCACGCGTTGCTCGTTCGGAAAGCGCGCCAGCAGCGCCTCGCTGAGGCCGCGCGTTTCCGCACCGAACACGAACCAGTCGCCGGGCGTGAACGCGTGATCGTGGAAGCGGCCCGAGCCGCGCGTGGTGAATGCGAACAGGCGCGCCGGGTCGGGCGTTTCCTTGTCGAGGAACGCGTCCCAGTCGCGATGCACGTTCATCTGCGCGTATTCGTGATAATCGAGCCCGGCGCGACGCAGCTTCGCGTCGTCGAGCGGGAAGCCGAGCGGCTCGATCAGATGCAGCCGCGCGCCGGTATTCGCGCACAGGCGGATCACGTTGCCGGTGTTCGGCGGGATTTCGGGTTCGACGAGTACGACGTTGAACATGTTCGTTTCCAGTTCGTTGATGCGTGATGCAGATGGGGTTCTGCAGCGCGAGGCCGGCGCTTGCCCAAGCCGCTTCGGCCCCGCTAATCCTTCGCGGTGCGCAGCGCGACGTAGTTCGTCACGCGCCGCGCGCCCGCTGCCTTCAGCCTTGCGGCCAGCGCGTCGAGCGTGGCGCCCGACGTCATGACGTCGTCGACGACGCCTACATGCAGCCCGCGCACCTCGCCCGCAACGACGAACGCGCGCGCGACGTTGGCGCGCCGCGCTGCTTCGTCGAGCCGCGATTGCGGCGCGGTGTGCACGGCGCGCGCCACGAGTCGCGCATCGGCTGGCACGCCGAGGGTGCGTGCGAGCGGCTGTGCGATCGCCCAGGCCTGGTTGTAGCCGCGCTCGACGAGCCGTTGCCGCGACAGCGGCGCGGGCACGATCACGTCGGGCCGCGGATCGCCGGCCGGCGCATCGGCGGCCATGCGCGCGAGCCGCTCGCCGAACAGCGTACCGACGGCGAGCCGCGCGCGGAACTTCAGATCGAGCACCAGCGTATCGAGCGGCGCGCGATAGTCTGCCAGCGCGAGCGTTGCATCGAACGGCGGTGGTGCGGTGCGGCAGCGGTCGCAACGGTAATCGGTGCGATGCCCGGCCGGCGCGCGTTGCCGATGCGGTTGCCGCGCAGCAAGCGGCAGCGCGCATTGGGTACAGCGCAGGCGCGACTCGTTCCAGTACGCCGCGTCGCAGGCTTCACACAGCACGTTGCGTGACGAATTGCCGCACAACGCACACAGATTCGGCAGCGCAACGGCAATCGCGCGTCGGCAAGCCATGCGCAGCGCCCCAGCGAGCCCGGCCGACATGCTGCGGCGCAATACGGCGGTGATGTTCATCGGGTTTCTCCACGCGGGCCGCTCGCACTGAAGCACGCGAGGCTAGCGAGTATACTTCGCGCACTTCGCCAGTTTGCCCGACATGTCCTCCGTTTCCGCACCCTCCGGCCGTCCGGCCAATGATCCCCGGCATCTGCAGCGGATCTTCGATCGCCGTGCCGCCGTCTTCGACGCGGTTGCATTCCTGCCACGAGAAATTGCCCAACGCATGGGCGAACGTCTTGACTACATCAAGGTGAATCCATCGGGCGTGCTCGATGCGGGCTGCGGCGTCGGCAACGATCTGCCGCTGCTGCGCGCGCGGTTTCCCGAGGCACCTGTCTATGGCGTCGATCTATCCACGGCGATGCTCGCGCGTGCGGCCTCGCAGGAATCGGCCGATACGAGCTGGCGGCGGTTCCTGCCGGCCTCGCTGTCGAAGGCGCTCGGCCAGCGCGGGCCGCGTCTCGCGCAGGCCGATTTCGCGGCGTTGCCGTTCGCGGGCAGTGCGTTCGATTTCGTCTGGTCGAATCTCGCGCTGCACTGGCACTCGCGCCCGGACCTCGTGTTTCCCGAATGGCAGCGCGTGCTGCGCGTGGGTGGCCTGCTGATGTTCAGCACGCTCGGCCCCGATACGCTGCGCGAATTGCGTGCCGCTTATGCCGATGCTGAGGCCGTTACCGATTGCGCGCCGCGCCCACACGTGATCGACTTCGTCGACATGCACGATCTCGGCGACATGCTCGTCGAAAGCGGTTTCGAGATTCCCGTGATGGATCAGGAAGCGTTGACGATCACCTACAAGTCGGCCGCCTCGCTGTTGGCCGACGTGCGGCGCTGGGGCGCCTATCCGTTCGCGCGCGGCGCGGGCGAACGCCTGCCGGCACGCACCTATCGTGCGTTGGTCGATGCGCTCGAAGCGCGTCGGCGCGACGACGGCACCATCGCCTTGAGCTTTGAAGTGATCTACGGACACGCCTGGAAAGCCACGCCGCGCATGACCGCGGAAGGTCATGGAATCGTGCGTCTGGAAGATATCGGACGCGGCCCTCGCAAGAATATTTAATGCGGTAAAGAGGGGTTTCGTTATGCCGGAAATTAGCGCTCGAAAACGACGCCAAAAAGTCTCCTAAAATGCTTGAAACGCTTGTCCAGCATGGGTTTGGCGGCGCCGGGGGCTTGCTTGTAGATGCGGTTTTTCACGCCTATAATGCGTCAGTTTGCCATTCTGTAAACGCCCCGCAATACAGGGCTGCAGGCCCGTTTCGGGCCAGCTTCGATGCCGATCGCGAGAGGCAGCGATGAGTGGAACGACAGGTATCTCGGACACCGAAACAGTTTTGATGGATTGGCTCATCAAGCGCAATTGTTCGGTTTCGCCGCGCCAGTTCGTGGCGTGTTACGTGTCGCTGGCCGTGTTCTCGCTCGCGATCGCCGTGCTGTTGTGGTGGCGCGGCGCCTGGCTCGTGCTGCCATTCACCGGCGCGGAGTTGTTGGCAGTCGGCGCGGCATTCGCCATCTATGCGCGCCACGCAGTCGATTACGAACGCATCAGGTTGTTTCCGCATCGTCTGCTGATCGAGCGGATGAGCGCCGAGCAACTGACGCGCTTCGAGTTCAACCCGTGCTGGGTGCGGGTCGAACCGGGGGCGTCGCCGCGCGATCCGGTCAGGGTCGTGTCGCGCGGGCAGAGCGTCGTGGTCGGGCAGTACCTCGCTCAATATCGGCGAGCCCAGTTCGCTCGTGAGTTGCATGCGTCGTTGAGGCGATGCGGCTGATCGGGGCGGCCGCCGGCATCGTGGGCGGGTGGGGGGAGGGTAGGAATGACAATTTTGGGTAAGGAAATCATGAAAACAATCAATCGCGCCCTCATTGGTTTGCTGGCGGTAGGCGGGTTACTCGCGTCCGGCGCTGCCCTGGCCGTCGGCGACAGCCCCGGTGGGCCGCGCGTCAACGAGATCAACCTCCAGCCCCCCGTCACGAAGATCGCGCAGGAACTGTACGACCTGCACACCATGATGCTGATCCTTTGCACGGTGATCTTCGTCGGCGTGTTCGGCGTGATGTTCTATTCGGTTTTCGCACACCGCAAATCGCGCGGCCACAAGGCCGCGAATTTCCATGAAAGCACCACCGTCGAAATCATCTGGACGATCGTGCCGTTCGTGATCGTCGTGCTGATGGCGCTGCCGGCCACCAAGGCCGTGGTCGCCATGAAGGACACCACCAACGCCGATCTGACCGTCAAGGTCACGGGCTATCAGTGGAAGTGGGGCTACGACTACGTGAAGGGGCCGGGCGAGGGCATCAGCTTCGTGTCGACGCTGACCACCCCGCGCAGCGAAGTGAACGGCCAGCAGCCGATCAGCGATACCTACCTGCAGGAAGTCGACAACCCGCTCGTGGTGCCCGTCGACAAAAAGATCCGCATCATCACCACGGCCAACGACGTGGTCCATTCATGGTCCGTGCCGGCGTTCGGCGTCAAGCAGGACGCGATCCCGGGCTTCGTGCGCGACGCCTGGTTCAAGGCCGACAAGATCGGCACCTATCGCGGCTCCTGCACCGAGCTGTGCGGCAAGGAACACGCCTACATGCCGGTGGTCGTGAAGGTCGTGTCGGCGGACGATTACGACAAATGGGTCAAGGACGAAAAGGCCAAGGCCGCTGCCGCGACGCTCGATCCGAACAAGGTCTGGACCAGCGCCGAGCTGATGGCGCACGGTGAGGACGTCTACAAGGCCAATTGCGCGGCCTGCCACCAGCCGAACGGCAAGGGCCTCGGTGCGTTCCCGGCCATCGACGGCAGCAAGATCGCCACCGGCCCGATCGCCGGGCACCTCGACATCGTGCTGCACGGCAAGGGCGCGATGCCGAGCTGGGCGTCGCTGTCCGATGTCGATCTGGCCTCGGTGATCACCTACGAACGCAATGCCTGGGGCAACCACATGGGCGACGCGCTGCAGCCGAAGCAGGTGACCGACGCGCGCAACGGCAAGATGCCCGAAGGCGGCGCGGCACCGGCCGCCGGCAACGCGCCGGCCGCGAATGCATCGGCATCCGAAGCATCGGTGCAGGCTGCGGCGGCAACGGGCGCGTCGGATGCCGGTGCGGCGGATGCGGCGCAAACCGCCGCGCTGCCCGCCGCGGTCTATTTCGACACCGGCAAGAGCGACCTGCCGGGTGACGCCCGGGCCGTGATCGACGCGGCGGCGCAATATGCGAGCGCGCATGCCGATGCGAAGCTCACGTTGTCGGGTTACACGGACAAGACGGGGTCGGCGGCTGCCAATGCCGATCTCGCCAAGCGCCGCGCACAAGCCGTGCGCGACGCCCTCAAGGCCGCGGGCGTGGCCGAGGGCCGCATCGTGCTGCAAAAGCCGCAAGCGATCACGGGTGGCGCCGACGCCAGACAAGCGCGACGGGTACAGATCGCACCGGCCGCCTGAGCCACCGTTCGTCGTCCTGACCGACGGCATCGGAATACGAATTAGGAGACATCCATGTCTAGCATTGGACACGACGTACCCGCAGACCACGCGCACGACGAGCATGCGCACGCGCTGCCGCATGGTTGGCGCCGCTGGCTGTTCGCAACGAATCACAAGGACATCGGCACGCTGTATCTGCTGTTCTCGTTCGTGATGTTCCTGTCGGGCGGCGTGATGGCGCTCGGCATCCGCGCCGAGCTGTTCGAGCCGGGCCTGCAGATCATGCGCCCCGAATTCTTCAACCAGCTCACCACCATGCACGGCTTGATCATGGTGTTCGGCGCGATCATGCCGGCGTTCGTCGGCTTCGCGAACTGGATGATCCCGCTGCAGATCGGTGCGTCGGACATGGCCTTCGCGCGCATGAACAACTTCAGCTTCTGGCTGCTGCCGGTGGCGGCGGTGCTGCTGGTCGGTTCGTTCTTCGCGCCGGGCGGCGCCACGGCGGCCGGCTGGACGCTCTACGCGCCGCTCTCGACGCAGATGGGGCCGGGCATGGATTTCGCCATCTTCGCGGTGCACTTGATGGGCGCCTCGTCGATCATGGGCGGCATCAACATCGTCGTGACCATCCTCAACATGCGCGCGCCCGGCATGACGCTGATGAAGATGCCGATGTTCGCGTGGACCTGGCTGATCACGGCCTACCTGTTGATCGCCGTGATGCCGGTGCTGGCGGGGGCGATCACGATGGTGCTGTTCGACCGTCACTTCGGCACCTCGTTCTTCAACGCGGCCGGCGGCGGCGATCCGGTGATGTACCAGCACATCTTCTGGTTCTTCGGGCATCCCGAGGTCTACATCATGATCCTGCCGGCGTTCGGGATCGTCTCCCAGGTGATCCCGGCGTTCTCGCGCAAGCCGCTGTTCGGCTACAGCTCGATGGTGTACGCCACCTCCTCGATCGCGATTCTCTCGTTCATGGTGTGGGCGCACCACATGTTCGCCACCGGCATGCCGGTCACGGGCCAGTTGTTCTTCATGTACGCGACGATGCTGATCGCGGTGCCGACCGGCGTGAAGGTGTTCAACTGGGTCGCCACCATGTGGCGCGGTTCGCTGAGCTTCGAGACGCCCATGCTGTTCTCGATCGGCTTCCTGTTCGTGTTCACGTTCGGCGGCCTGACGGGCCTGATGCTCGCGATGGCGCCGCTCGACATCCAGTATCACGGCACCTATTTCGTGGTGGCGCATTTCCACTACGTGCTGGTGGCCGGCTCGCTGTTTGCGCTGTTCTCGGGCTGGTACTACTGGTCGCCGAAATGGACCGGCTGGATGTACAACGAGATGCGCGGCAAGATCCACTTCTGGGCGACGATGATCTTCTTCAACGTCACGTTCTTCCCGATGCATTTCGTCGGCCTGGCCGGCATGCCGCGCCGCTACGCCGATTACCCGGCGCAGTTCACCGATTTCAACCAAGTGGCGACGATCGGCGCGTTCGGCTTCGGTCTTGCCCAGGTGTACTTCCTGTTCGCGGTGGTGCTGCCCGCCTATCGCGGCGGGGGCGAGCTGGAGCGAGCCGGCGACAAGCCGTGGGATGGGGCGACCGGCCTGGAATGGACGGTCCCGAGCCCGGCACCGTTTCATACCTTCGAGCACCCGCCGACGGTCGACTGACGCACCATGCGCTGGTCGCCCGGCCCGGGCGGCGGCGCCCACCACCCGCCCGAGCCGATGACCCGCCACTCTTCACAAGCACGCACACCCGCGCAGATCCGCGCGGGCAACAAGCGCCTCGGCCTGATTTTGCTTGCCGTGGTCGCCGTATTCTTCATTGCCGCCGTCGCCAATCAGTGGATCGCTTCGACCTCATGATGTAGACGCCGGCCCAGACAGAGAGGATTCCTCACCATGTCGAAATCGATCGCCGAGGCCGACAGCCTGTTCAACCGCACGATGCTGATCAAGCTCGTGATCGTGGCGGCGCTGATGTTCGGTTTCGGCTTTGCGCTCGTGCCGATCTATCGCGCGATCTGTCAGGCGACCGGCATCAACAATCTCGTGCAGCGCGATGTCAGCGCGCGCGAGGCGCGCAACACGCAGGTCGACCTGAGTCGCACGGTGTCGGTCGAACTCGATGCGAACGCGCGCGGGCCGCTCGGCTTCCGGCCCGAGCAGCGCAGCCTCGACGTGCATCCGGGCGAGGTGATGACGGTGGTGTACGAAGTCACCAACGGGCAGGACCGGCCGGTCGTCGCGCAGGCGATCCCGAGCTACGCGCCGAAGCAGGCGACCGAGTACTTCAAGAAGATCGAGTGCTTCTGCTTCACGCAGCAGACGCTGAAGGCGAACGAGTCGCGCAAGATGCCGGTGGTGTTCGTGATCGACAAGGCGCTGCCGAAGGATGTGAAAACCATCACGTTGTCCTACACGTTTTTCGAACTGAACAAGCCGGCGCCGGTGGCGGCCGTGCAGGCCAGCCAGGGCGCGTGACGCGGCAGGGCTGCACGGCGAATGCAATGCAGGCGGGAGAGGTCATGGCACAAGGCTCGATCGGCAAGACGTTCAAGGCGGTGTTGTGGTCGTTCTTCGGCGTGCGCAAGCGCAGCGATCTGGAGGCGGACGCGCAATCGCTGAATCCGCTGCATGTGCTGCTGGTCGCACTGGTCGCGGCGGCGCTGTTCATCGGCGTGTTGTTGCTGATCGTGCGGGCGGTGGTGGGGTAGCGGCAGGAACAACGGCGCGAGGCGTTGCGCTCGCGCGGCGGTCCGGGTGATCCGGACTCAACTGGACTGAAGTGGAGAATCAAGCATGAGCGCTCATAACGAAAGCCCTTACTATTTCGTGCCGCATCCGTCGCAATATCCGATCAGCGCGGCGCTCGGCCTGCTCGTCATGCTCGGTTCGCTGGCGCTCTGGATCAACGGCCACGGATGGGCGCCGATCACGGTGGTGCTCGGCCTGCTGTGGGTGCTGTTCGTGCTCTATCACTGGTTCGGCGATGCGATCTCCGAATCGGAGGGCGGCATGTACGGCCAGCGCGTCGACAAGTCGTACCGCTGGAGCATGAGCTGGTTCATCTTCTCCGAGGTGATGTTCTTCGGCGCGTTCTTCGGCGCGCTGTTCTATGCGCGCGAGATCGCGATGCATCAGCTCGGCAGCCTCGATTACCGGCTGATCTGGCCGGACTTCAGCGCGGTATGGCCGAACGAGGGGCCGGCCGCGCTGGCCGGGCACTTCCGCACCATGGGGCCGTGGCCGGTGCCGACCATCAATACCGCGCTGCTGCTGACCTCGGGCGCGACGCTGACGGTGTCGCACCACGCGCTGCGCGAGGATCACCGCCGCAAGGCGATCGCCTGGCTGGCCGCCACCATCGTGCTCGGCGTCTCGTTCCTGTTTCTGCAGGGCTTCGAATATTTTCATGCGTACCACGAGCTGAATCTGACGCTGGCCTCGGGGGTTTACGGTTCGACGTTCTTCCTGCTGACGGGCTTCCACGGCTTCCACGTGTTCCTCGGCGGCACGATGCTGACGGTGGTGCTGGTGCGGATGCTGCGCGGGCACTTCACGGCCGATCACCACTTCGCGTTCGAAGGCGCGGCGTGGTACTGGCACTTCGTGGACGTGGTGTGGCTCGGCCTGTACGTGGTGGTGTACTGGCTGTCGTAAGCGCGAGGCGTGGGCGGGCCGGCTTCAGCGGCCCATCGGGATGCCGGTCGAGTGAATCCAGCCCATCCAGTTTGCAAACAGGATGAACAGGAACAGCGAGATCGACAGCCCGACGCGCGTGGCGAGCGACCAGACCATGCGCTTGGTGTGGCCACGGTCGTGCATCATGAAATAGAGGGCTGACGCGAGGCTTGCGAGGATCAGCGCAAACGCGATGGGAACGAGGATGTGCATGGCACTTACCGTTGACCGGCGGTTCGTCGACGACCGGACGATTATCGCACTTCGCTCCAGCGGATGCGAATGTTCTGGAGTCCGAAGATGAAGCTGCATTGGCTGCCCGCGCTGCTGATTCTCGCGGTGATTGCGCTGACCGTGCGGCTCGGCTTCTGGCAACGCGATCGTGCGCATCAGAAGGAAGCGCTGGAAGCGAACGTGACGCGTTATGAACATGCGGCGCCGTTCGTCGCGGGCGCTGCGCCGGTGACGCTGCAGGCGGTGGAGTTTCATCGCGTGCGTGCGACCGGGCGCCTGATTGCGGCCGACGCCGTGTTTCTCGACAATCGCGCGTACCGCGATCAGCCCGGCTTCTATGTGGTGATGCCGATGCGGCTCGCCGACGGCGCCTACGTGCTCGTCAACCGTGGCTGGTTGCCGCGCAATCTGGCCGAACGCACGACGATCGCGCCGTTCGCGACACCGCCGGGCGAGGTGACGATCGAGGGTATCGCGCGCGCCGATGCGTCGCGTGCGTTCGAGCTCGGCAGCGGTGGCTCGGCCGCGCATCAGCCGATCCGGCAGAACCTCGACGTGGCCGAGTTCGCGCGCGAAACAGGGCTGCCGTTGCTGCCTTACGTGATCCAGCAGACCAGCCACGGCGACGACGGCCTGGTGCGCGACTGGCCGCAGCCGACGCAGGATGTCGGCCGCAACTACGGCTACATGGTGCAGTGGTGGGCGATGGCGGCGGCTGCCGCCGTGGCGGGCCTGTATGCCGCGCGGCGTGCGGCCCGCAAGACTGCCTCAGGCGTGGCTCGAGATACCTGAAGCAGAACCGGGCGGCGCGTCGCGTCGCACTTCGAATGAGATTCGTATGGAGAACGATGCCGTGTCGACCCCGTCTTCCCGCCCGGCGCCGGCCCAAACCGGGCGCGGCACATCGTCGCAGAATGGCTCGTGGCGGCGCGGCCGCTGGGTGCTGCTCGCGCTGTTCCTGATCTGCGCCGCGCCGGTCATCGCATCCTATTTCACGTACTACGTCGTCAAGCCCCGTGGCGGTTCCACCAACTACGGCACGTTGATCTCGCCGCAGCGGCCGATCCCGGCCGGCCTGACGGCGACCGACGAAACCGGCCGCACGGTGCCGCTCGCGTCGCTGCGCGGCGTCTGGCTGCTGGTGATGGAAAACGGTGGTTTGTGCGATGATGCGTGCGCCCGGAAACTGTACTTCATGCGGCAGGTGCGCGCGACGCAAGGCGGCGAGCGGCAGCGGATCGTCCCGGTCTGGCTGCGCAGCGATGCCGTGCCCGTCGACGCAAAGTTCCTGTCGGCCTATCCGGACACGCGGCGCTTCGTCGTCGATCCCGCCGCGGTCGAGGCCTGGCTGCCCGCCGATGCCGGCACGCACGCCACGGATCACATCTATCTGGTCGACCCGAGCGGCAACCTGATGATGCGGTTCCCGAAGGATCCCGACCCCAGCAAGATCAAGAACGACGTGACGAAGCTGCTCAAGTGGTCGAGCATCGGTTGAGGCCGGGCCACGCTGTGCGGCGCAACGAGAATTCTGGATGTACCTACTGCAACTCGGCCTGATCGGCCTGACGATCGCGCTTCTGCCCCTGTCCTATGTGTGGGTGAAGGCCGACGACGACAAGTTCCGCAAGCTCGTCTGGATGACGACCTTCTTCACGCTCGATCTCGTGATGTTCGGCGGCTTCACGCGCCTGACCGATTCGGGCCTCGGCTGCCCCGACTGGCCCGGCTGCTACGGCACCTCGTCGCCGTTCATTGCGCACGCGGCGATCTCGGCCGCGCATCTGGCGATGCCGTCGGGGCCGGTCAGCATGTCGAAGGCCTGGATCGAGATGATCCACCGCTATTTCGCGATGGCGATCGGCGTGCTGATCATCGCGCAGGTGCTGATCGCCTGGGTGGCGCGCGCGCGGCGCCGGCCGTTGTCGGTGTCGCCGTGGTGGCCCACCGGCCTGCTGCTGCTGATCCTCGTGCAGGGCGCGTTCGGCGCCTGGACGGTAACGATGAAGCTGCAACCCGTGATCGTGACGATCCACCTGCTGCTCGGCCTGACCCTGCTCGGTTCGCTCGGCTGGCTCGCGGCGCGCATGACGCCGCTGCCGGCGTACGACCCGGACGCGGGCCGCCATCGCGCCGCGGCGCTCGCGGCGCTGCTGCTGCTGGTCGTGCAGATCGCGCTGGGCGGCTGGGTCAGCACCAATTACGCGGTGCTCGCCTGCACCGATTTCCCGACCTGCAACGGCCAGTGGGTCCCGCCGATGGATTTCGCGCACGGCTTCCATCTGTGGCGCGCGCTCGGCATGGCCGGCAACGGCGAGGCGATCACGCAGGACGCACTGGTGGCGATCCACTGGACCCACCGCACGTTCGCGTTCGTCGTGATCGCGTTCCTGGTGGTGTTCGCGTGGCGCATGCGCCGCTATGCGTCGCTGCGGCGGCCCGCCGACGGCGTGCTGCTGGTGGTCGCGATCCAGTTCGTGACGGGGCTGACCAATATCGTGCTGCAGTGGCCGCTGCCCGTCGCCGTCGCCCACAACGGCGGGGCAGCGATCCTGTTGCTGTTGCTGATCATGTTAAACTTTCGAATCCTTTCAAGTCGCTCCAGCCGCGTCGCGCTCCCCACGCGCGACATCGCGCGCGCCTGACGACGCCAAGCGCCCATGGAATCCTCGCTTTCCCAGTCCCCCGGCAGCCGCCTGTCTCAGTATTTCGCGCTGACGAAGCCGCGTGTCACCCAGCTTGCCGTGTTCTGCGCGGTCATCGGGATGTTCCTCGCCACGCCCGGCATGGTGCCGTTGCGCGTGCTGATCGGCGGCACCATCGGCATCTGGCTGCTGGCCGGCGGCGCGTTCGCCATCAATTGCCTCGTCGAGCAGAAGATCGACGCGAAGATGCGCCGCACCGCCTGGCGGCCGTCGGCGCGCGGCGAGATCACCTCGCCGCAGATCCTCGCGTTCTCCGCGGTGCTCGGCGGCGCCGGTGCCTGGACGCTCTACACGTTCACCAACGCACTGACGATGTGGCTGACGATCGCCACGTTTGTCGGCTACGCGGTCATCTACACGCTGCTGCTCAAGCCGGCCACGCCGCAGAACATCGTGATCGGCGGCGCCTCGGGCGCGATGCCGCCGGCGCTCGGCTGGGCCGCCGTCACGGGCAGCGTCCCCGGCGACGCGTGGATCCTCGTGCTGATCATCTTCGTCTGGACGCCGCCGCACTTCTGGGTGCTCGCGCTCTATCGCGTCAAGGATTACGAACAATCGGGCCTGCCGATGCTGCCGGTCACGCACGGCTCGAAGTTCACGCGCCTGCATATCCTGCTCTACACGGTGATCCTGTTCGTCGTGACGATGATGCCGTTCATCTCGGGCATGAGCGGCGTGGTCTATCTGGCCAGTGCGGTGGTGCTCGGCGCGGTGTTCCTCGCCTATGCGTGGAAGGTCTACGTCGATTACTCCGATGAACTCGCGCGCCGCGCCTTCCGCTATTCGATCGTGTATCTGTCGCTGCTGTTCGCGGCGCTGCTGATCGACCACTACGCGCGTCCGGCTCTCGGTTTCTGAGCGCCACGTGACGTCGCCTTCCCGCTTCGCGCGGCGGCGCCGCCTGCTTGCCGCCGCCGCAACCTGCCTGCTGGCGGGCAGCGCGGCCGCCGGCCTCGCGGGCTGCCAGCCGCAACCCGCCTTCCAGAATCTCGACATCACCGGCAATACGCAGTTCGGCAAGGATTTCGCGTTGCCGGATACGGCCGGCAAGATGCGCACGCTGGCCGATTTCAAGGGCCGCGCGGTGGTGCTGGTGTTCGGCTACACGCATTGCCCCGATATTTGCCCGACCACGATGGCCGACCTGGCGCAGGCGATGCAGACGCTTGGGCCCGATGCCAGACGCGTGCAGGTGCTGCTCGTGAGCGTCGATCCCGAGCGCGATACGGCCGCGCTGCTCGCGCAATACGTGGCCGCGTTCGACCCGTCGTTCGTCGCGCTGCGGCCGGCCGACGATACGCAACTGAAGCAGGTCGCGAAGGCGTTCCGCATCTACTACGCGAAGTCACCGGGCAAGACGCCCGGCAGCTACACGATGGACCACACCGCGGCCAGCTACGTGTTCGATCCCGACGGCAAGCTGCGCCTGTTCGTGCGCGACGGGCAGGGCGCGGGGCCGTGGGTGCACGACCTGAAGCTGCTGCTCGGCTGAGTGCGCGGCGGCGGCCGGCGCGCGCTCAGGGCAGCGCCGGCAGGTTCAGCCCCGCCGCCACGCGGGTGGTCCTGAATTCGGTGACGGTGTAGGTCACGAGCCCCTCCAGTACGAACGGATCTTCGGCGAGGATCGCGTCGAGCCGTTCGCGTTCGATGCGCGCCGCGAGAATCACGCCGCCGTCGCGCGGCACCTTCGGCCCCGAGGCGATGAACACGCCACTGTCGAAATGAATCTGCAGATGGGCGCGATGCCGGTCGAGCGCCGCGTCGATGCGATCGCGCGAGGCCGTGTAGTGGAAATCGATGACGTACATTCGGGGTCCTGTCCGGGAGGGCGGCGGCCTGTGCGCCGCGCCGATCTGCTTTGTAGCACAGCCGCTTCGAGGCCCGTGCGTCGCGCGTCGATTCGCTGCGACGATTCGCAGCATGGATTCGCGCCGCCAGGCATACCCATATGAGCGGGATGTATTTCACTTGGCGCGAATCCTGTGACACCATTCGCATCCTTGACGGGCGGGCGGCCACGAGCCGCGCTGCTCATATCCGGTAAAGCAACAGCAATACAGCAAGCGAGAACAACAAATGATGAAGCGTCGCAATCTCCTGAAAGTGGTATCCGCCGTCGCCGCCAGCGCGGCCCTGGGTGTGTCGTTCGGCGCGCAGGCGCAGGACAAGGTGATCAAGGTCGGCACGGTCGCAGGCCCCGATGCGCAGGTCTGGCAAGTCGTGCAGAAGGTCGCGAAGGAGAAGCAAGGCCTGAACGTGAAGGTCATCGAATTCAACGATTACGTGCAGCCGAACGCGGCGCTCGATTCGGGCGATCTCGACGCCAACAGCTTCCAGCACCAGCCCTACCTCGACAGCCAGGTGAAGCAGCGCGGCTACAAGCTCGTCAGCGCGGGCCTGACCTACATCTCGCCGATCGGCGTCTACTCGAAGAAGTTCAAATCGCTGAAGGACCTGCCGGAAGGCGCGAAGGTCGCGGTGCCGAACGATCCGTCGAACGAGAACCGCGCGCTGCTGCTGCTGCAATCGCAAGGCGTGATCAAGCTGAAGGCCGGTGCGGCTACCGGCGGCAACAACGCGACGGTGCTCGACGTGACGAGCAACCCGAAGAAGCTGAAGCTGACCGAACTCGATGCGGCGCAACTGCCGCGCGTGCTCGGCGATGTGGATGCGGCCGTGATCAACACGAACTACGCGATCGCCGCGAACCTGCAACCGACCAAGGATGCGATCGCGCTCGAATCGCTGACCAGCCCGTACGCGAACCTGATCGCCGTGCGCGCGCAGGACAAGAACCAGCCGTGGGTGAAGAAGCTCGTGGCGGCTTACCAGTCGCCGGAAGTGCGCGCCTATATCCTCAAGGAATTCAAGGGTTCGATGGTGCCGTCGTTCTGAGCGACCGCCGCGTTTCCCTGGTTTGACCGAAAGGCCCTGCGGGGCCTTTCGTCGTTTACGGCGCCGGTTGGCGATACGGTTTTCGATACCGCTTCCGGCCCCTGAAATTGTTTCTCGAAAATCATGCGTCGCCGGACGGCTTCTCATATACTGTATAAATATACAGTTATTGTCGGCTTCACACCGCCTGCCCGTCTGCCCAATGTCGTCCGCCTCCGTTCCCCTCGAATCGCTGCATCCTTCGCTCTGGCGCGGCTCCCAGCTCGCCCGGGGCGGCGCGCGCACGGTCGGCACCGGCTATCCGGCGCTGTCGGCCGAGCTGCCGGGCGGCGGCTGGCCGGTCGGCGCGCTCGTCGAGCTGCTTGTGCCGCATGCGGGCTGCGGCGAGATGCGTCTGCTCGCGCCGGGGCTGGCCGGCACGGTGGCCGAGCGGCGGCCGCTGGCCCTGGTCGCGCCGCCGCATCCGCCGCACGCGGCGGCGCTCGCCGCGCTCGGCGTGCCGCTCGATGCCCTGCTGTGGTTGCGCACAGGCAATCGGCGCGACGCCCTGTGGACAGCCGAACAAACGCTGAAGGCCGGATGCTGTGGCGCGCTGCTGTTCTGGCAAATGGAGGCCGCGCCGGCCGACGTGCTGCGCCGCCTGCATCTGGCGGCCGCGCGCGCGGGCGACACGCTGTTCGTCATGCTGCGCCCGCTCGCGGCCGCGCAGCAGCCGTCGCCGGCCGTGCTGCGGCTGGCGGTGCATCCTTCGCCGGCGGGCGTGACGGTCGAAATCGTCAAGCGGCGCGGGCCGGCCAGCGCCGCACCGCTCGAACTGGCGCTGCCGTCGCCGATCGTGGAGGGACGTTATGCGCGTCTTGCTCGGCATCCATCTGCCGCGCCTGTCGCTCGACGTGTGCGCGCCGCCGTCCGAGGATGAGGCCGGCCGCGCCGTGCTCGAACAGGGCGTGGTGCTGCTGGCCGATGCGGCGGCGCGTGCGCGCGGCGTGCGTGCCGGCATGAAGCGCGGCGGCGTGCTGACGCTCGCGCCCGACACGCGCATGGTGGAGCGCGATCCGGCCCGCGAGGCCGACGCGTTGCGCGCGGTCGCGCTCGCGCTGCTGCGCTTCTCGCCGTCGGTCGCGCTCGACGAGGAAGCGACGCTGATCGTCGATGTCGGCCCGAGCCTGCGCCTGTTCGGCGGCCTGCCGTCGTTGTGCCGCCAGGTGCGCGCCTCGCTCGAGGCGCTCGGTTATGCGGCGCGTGTGAGCGCCGCGCCCACCGGCCGTGGTGCATGGCTGATGGCGCGCGCCTGGCGGCGCGCCATCAGCCGGCGGGTGGCGCGCCATGCGTCGCTGCAACGCGTGCTCGATGCGCTGCCGTGCGTGCTGATGCCGGCCGCGCGCCCGTATGCCGGCTGGTTCGACGGGCTCGGCTGCACGGTGCTGGCCGACCTGCGCCGGTTGCCGCGCGCGGGCCTGCAACGCCGCTGCGGCCCCGAACTGCTGGCCGCGCTCGATCGCGCCTATGGCGAGCTGCCCGAGCCGTTCGCGTGGCTGCCGATTCCCCCCGAATTCGATGTGCGGCTCGAACTGCCCGAGCGCGTCGAGCATGCCGAGGCGGTGCTGTTCGTCGCGCGCCGGCTCGTCGCGCAGCTTGGCGGCTGGCTGTCCGCGCGGCAGTTGTCGCTGTCGGCGCTGCGCCTCGATCTCGATCACGAGCGTGGCCGCGCCGCCGTGCCGCCCACCGCGATCGCGCTGGCGTTCGCCGAACCGACGCGCGACGAAACCCACTGCCTGCGCGTGCTCGGCGAGCGGCTCGCGCGCATCGCGCTGCCGGCCGCGGTGATCGCGGTGCGGCTCGTGGCGACGCGCGTCGAGGCGGTTGCGCCGCCGCCCGTCGATCTGTTTCCCGAGCCGGGCCGCACGCACGAGGAACGCGCGCGGCTGGTCGAACTGCTGGGCGCGCGGCTCGGCGCGGACAACGTGTTGCGCGCCGCGCCGTCGGCCGATTACCGGCCCGAAGCGGCGAACCGCTGGCTGCCGCTGCATATGCCGGCCAGGCGCGGCGGCGTGCCCGCCATGCCCGACGCGCCGGCCGCCGCACCGCGCCCGGCCTGGCTGCTGGCCGAACCGGTGGCGCTGGCGATGCGCGAGAACCGGCCCTGCTATCGCGGGCCGCTGCGCCTGATGTCGACGCACGAGCGCATCGAGGGCGGCTGGTTCGACGGCAGCAACGTCGAGCGCGACTATCACGTCGCGCAGGACGAGGACGGCGCCTGCTACTGGATCTACAAGGCCGCAGAGGGCGGCGAGCTGCGCTGGTTCCTGCACGGCCTGTTCGGGTGACGCGATGGCGACCTCGGCCGCGCTGCCCCTGCCCGATTACGCGGAGCTGTTCTGCCGCTCGAATTTCTCGTTCCTGACCGGCGCGTCGTCGGCCGACGAGCTGGTCGAGCGCGCGCTGAAGCTCGGCTATCGCGGCATCGCCATCACCGATGAATGCTCGCTGGCCGGCGCGCCGCGCATGCACGTCGCCGCCAAGGCGCTCGGCCTGCCGCTCGTGATCGGTGCGTATTTCGAGGTGACGGCCGACGCGGTCGCGCCGGGCGGCGACCCCGGCCCGGGCGCGTTCGGGCTGGTGCTGCTCGCGCGCAACCGCGAGGGCTACGGCAACCTGGCCGAGCTGATTTCGTGGCGGCGCATGGAATCGCCGAAGAAGGGCAGCTACACGCTGACGCCGCGCATGCTGGCCGCGCCGCCGCCGCCGTTTGCGCACCTGCGCGGCGTGCCCGATTGCTTCGCGATCCTGGTGCCCGCGTATCCGGTGCGCGCCGATGTGCTCGACGCGCAGCTTGCGTGGTGCGCGCGCGTGTTCGGCGCGCAGGCGCGGCTCGGGCTGGTGCAGCTTGGGCGCGCGCTCGACGGCGTGCACCGCGAGACGATCGAGGCCGCTGCCGCGCAGCGCGCGATGCCGCTCGTCGCGCTCGGCGACGTGATCATGCACGCGCGTTCGTGCAAGCCCCTGCAGGACACCATGACGGCGATCCGCATCGGCCGGCCGGTCGGCGAATGCGGCTATGCGCTCGCGTCGAATGCCGAGCAGCACCTGCGCGCGCGCAACCGGATCGCGCGACTGTTTCCATCCGAGGCGGTGGCGGAAACCTGCCGGATCGTCGAGGCCTGCCGCTTCGACATGAAGGAGTTGAAGTACGAATATCCGCTCGAGATCGTGCCCGACAACATGACGCCGGCAGCGTATCTGGAGCAGGAAGTCTGGAACGGCGCGCGCACGCGCTATTCGAAAGAGGATTACCCCGACGGCGTACCCGATACGGTCAGGCAACGGATTCGCTACGAACTCGATCTGATCATCGAGAAGGAATACGAACCGTTCTTTCTCACCGTGTACGACGTCGTCAAGTTCGCGCGAAGCCGGGCGATCTTGTGCCAGGGGCGCGGCTCGGCCGCGAACTCGGTGGTGTGCTATTGCCTGCGCGTGACCGAAGTGGACCCGGCGCGCAGCACCACGCTGTTCGAGCGCTTCATCAGCCGCGAGCGCGACGAGCCGCCCGATATCGACGTCGACTTCGAGCACGAGCGCCGCGAGGAGGTCATTCAGTACATCTACGAAAAATACGGCGAGGATCGCGCTGCGCTCGCGGCCGCCGTCTCCACCTACCGGCCGCGCGGCGCGCTGCGCGAAACGGGCAAGGCGCTCGGCGTCGATCCGATGCTGGTCGAGCGCGTGGCGAAGGAGCACCGCTGGTTCGACGGCCGCGACGACCTGCTCGCGCGCTTCGCGTCGGTCGGGCTCGATCCCGAGGTGCCGATCATCCGGGCGTGGGCGGAGCTGGCCTCGCGGCTGCTCGGTTTTCCGCGCCATCTGTCGCAGCATTCGGGCGGCTTCGTGATCAGCCGCGGCAAGCTCACGCGGCTCGTGCCGATCGAGAACGCGGCGATGGAAGGGCGGCGCGTGATCCAGTGGGACAAGGACGATCTCGAAGCGCTCGGGCTGATGAAGGTCGACGTGCTCGCGCTCGGCATGCTGACCGCGCTGCGGCGCGCGTTCGATTTCATCCAGGCGTGGCGCGGCGAGCGAATCGGGATCGACGATATTCCCGAGCCCGACCAGCCGACCTACGACATGATCTCGAACGCCGATACGGTGGGCGTGTTCCAGATCGAATCGCGCGCGCAGATGTCGATGCTGCCCCGGCTGCGGCCGAAGGAATACTACGATCTCGTGATCGAGGTGGCGATCGTGCGGCCGGGGCCGATTCAGGGCGGGGCCGTGCACCCTTACCTGCGGCGGCGGCAAGGCCTCGAGGAAGTCAGTTATCCGAAGGATGATCTGAAGCCCGCGCTGGAACGCACGATGGGCGTGCCGATCTTCCAGGAACAGGTGATGCAGATCGCGATCATCGCGGCCGGCTTCACGCCGGGCGAGGCCGACCAGCTCAGGCGCGCGATGGCGGCCTGGAAGCGCAAGGGCGGGCTCGAACACTATTACGCACGCATCGTGGACGGCATGAACGCGCGCGGCTATCCGCGCGATTTCGCCGAGCGGATCTTCGAGCAGATCAAGGGCTTCGGCGAATACGGTTTCCCGGAGAGTCACGCGGCGAGCTTCGCGATCCTCGTCTATGCGAGCAGTTGGCTCAAATGCCACGAGCCGGCGATCTTTCTGGCCGCGTTGCTGAACAGCCAGCCGATGGGCTTCTATCCGCCCGCGCAACTGGTGCAGGACGCCAAGCGCCACGGCGTCACGGTGCGGCCCATCGACGTGACGGCCAGCAACCGGGACGCCTCGCTCGAAGCCCTGCCCGGCGAGCCCCCGCCGCTGGGCCGCCCGGCGGTGCGGCTGGGCTTGTCGCTGGTGGCGGGCTTGGGCAAGGAGGCGGCGCTACGCATCGAGGCGGCGCGTGCGGTGCGCGCGTTCGACAGCGTCGATGACCTCGCGCGTCGCGCGCGGCTGGAGCGTCGCGATCTCGAAGCGCTGGCCGCCGCGAACGCGTTCGCGACGCTGGCCGGCAACCGGCGCGATGCGCTCTGGCAGGCGGTGGCGGCCGCGCCGTCGCGCGACCTGCTGGCGGCCGCGCCGATCGACGAGCCGGTGCGGCCGGAGTTGGGCGCGCCGTCGGAAGCCGACGACATCCTGGCCGACTACCGCACCACCGGCCTGACGCTGAACCGTCATCCGGTGGCGTTGCTGCGCGATGCATTGCGCGCGCGGCGGCTGGCGTCGGCCGAGGAGTTGAGCGTGCACCGCAACAAGCGGCTCGCGCGCGCCTGCGGCATCGTCACCGCGCGGCAGATGCCGGGCACGGCGAAGGGCACGCTGTTCGTCACGCTGGAGGACGAAACCGGCAGCGTCAACGTGATCGTGCGGCGCGAACTGATCGAGCGGCAGCGCCGCGAGGTGCTCGATGCGAAGCTGCTGGCCGTGTACGGCGTGTGGCAAGCGGAGAACGAGGTGCGGCACCTGATCGCGCAGTATCTGGAGGACCTGACGCCGCTGCTCGGCGGGCTGCGGACGTCGAGCCGCGAGTTCCACTGAGCCACGCCGTTTTAGTTTGCAATCCGGATCATTCGACGGTGGCCAGATCGCGCCCGCGCGTCTCGGGCAGCACCCAGGCGGCCAGCACCACGATCAGGTAGGCGCAGCCGGCGCACACGCCCATCGCCGCTCCGAGCCCGGTGCGCAGGCTGACCACGCCCACCAGCGTCGGCATCACCGCGCCGATCGCGCGCCCGGCGTTGCCGCACAGCCCTTGCGCGGCGCCACGAATGCGCGTCGGGAAAAGCTCCGCCAGGAACGCGCCGGTGCCGGCGGCGGTGCCCGATTGCAGCGTGCCGAGCACGAAGCCGAGCACCAGCGTGGCCGCGAGATTGATCGGCGCCATCGTGTAGACGCCGACCGCCACCGCCTGCAGGCACGCGATGATCATGAAGGTCTTGCGGCGGCCGAACGCGTCGGCCATCCAGCCGTTCAGGAACGCCCCCGCGAACGAGCCGAGGATGTTGATCGCCAGATAGCCGCCGATGTTGTTGATCGACAGGTTCAGCACGATCTTCAGATAGGCCGGCAGCCAGGTGATCATCACGTAGTTGCCGCCGTAGATGCCGAACGTCAGCAGGATCGCCTTGATCGTGGTGGCGCGGCTCGGCCCGCGGAAGATATCCCAGATGCCGACCTTCGCGGCCGGCGCGGTGCCGGCCGCGCCGCCCTGTTCGCGCACGAACACCGGCGCGTCCTCGATATTGCGGCGAATCCACAGCACCAGCACCGCCGGCACCACGCCGAGCGCGAACAGCAGACGCCACGCCAGGTTCGGCGCCAGCGTGTTGAACAGCAGCGTGGTCAGCAGCACCGCGATGCCGTAGCCGATCGCCCAGCCGGCCTGCAGCGCGCCGACCACGCGCCCGCGCAGCTTCGGGTTGATCGTCTCGCTGATCAGCACCGCGCCCACCGCCCATTCGCCGCCGAAGCCGATGCCCTGCAGGCTGCGCGTGATCAGCAGTTGCCAGAACGAATCGGTGAAGGCCGACAGGAACGTGAACAGCGAAAACCAGGCGATGGTGATCTGCAGGATGCGCACGCGCCCGTAGCGGTCGGACAGCACACCGGCGATCCAGCCGCCGAGCGACGCCATGATCAGCACCGTGGTGCCGAGAATGCCGGCCTGCCCGCGCGTCATGCCCCACAGGGCGATCAGCGTCGGGATCGTCAGCGCGTACATCTGGGTATCCATCGCGTCGAGCCCCCAGCCGCTGAAACAGGCCCAGAAGGTGCGCTTCTCCGATTTGCTTAGTTCTCTTAACCATGAAGGCATCGTGTCGGTTTCCTCGTCATCCGT
Organism: Burkholderia sp. 22PA0099; assembly: GCF_047497165.1. Taxonomy (NCBI): domain Bacteria; kingdom Pseudomonadati; phylum Pseudomonadota; class Betaproteobacteria; order Burkholderiales; family Burkholderiaceae; genus Burkholderia; species Burkholderia sp. 22PA0099. The sequence continues at coordinate 669,065 of NZ_CP163165.1, forward strand.
ATGGGGGCGGGCATTGCGGGCCGCGCGGCGGCCGTCGTCAGGCCGGCGTGTCGGGGGCGTCCTGCGTGCCGGCGTGGCGTTGCGCGGCGGCCAGCAATGGGCCGTCGTCGCCGCCGAGCCGGTTGGTGGCCTGCGCCGCATAGCCGAGCAGCAGCGGCAGGTAGCGCGTCATGGCCGCGTCGTTCAGGCGGCTGATCGGGCCGACCAGCCCGAGCGCGCCGGTCAGGCCGTGCGCCGCGCCGAACACCGGCACCGAGATGCCGGCCGTTTCGGGGTCGCGCTCGCCGGCCGACTTGTAGTGGAAGGACTGGCGCACCGTGTCGTACGGTTCGCCGGCCGCGCCCCCGAACGCCAGCAGCACGCGCCCGCTTGCGCCGCGTTCGAGCGGCAGGATGTCGCCGGGCTGGACCTCGGCGCGCAGCACGTGCCGCGAACTGATGCGATACAGGCAGACGCGCTGCTCGCCGTCGCGCACGTGGAACGACACCGATTCGCCGGTTTCCTCGTTGAGCCGCCGCATCAGCGGCATCAGCACGTCGGTCAGGTCGAGCGTGGATTCGTAGATCGCCGCGAGACCCAGCGTGGCGGGGCCGACCCGGTAGCGGCCATCGTCGAGGCGCATCAGCAGCCGGTGGTGGCAAAGCGCGCCGAGCAGCCGCAGCGCGGTGCTCTTGTAGAGCCCGGTGCGGGCGGCGATCTCGGTCAATGTCAGGGGCGCTTCGTCGCGCCGGAACGCGAACAGGATCGACGCGGCGCGATCCAGCACGTCGATGCCGCTCGGCGTGACGCCGAGCGGAGATTGGGTGGCTTCACGCGCCCTGACCATAATCGGGTTTCCGGAAATTCTATCTGATAGAACAATCACTTAGCAGATAGAACAGATTATCGAAACGCCCCGGGATGTGCAATGGTCAGCGGAAAGACGGCCCCGATGCGTGATCGCGCCCCGGGGCCATGCGGTATGTCTGGCGTGGGTTCGATACCAGATCGGAAACTGGTTCTATATTGGTATTGGTAGGCCTTGAAAGGCGTTCGTCTGCCCGTCGGTATGCAAAGCGTCAAAGAACGGGTTGGGGTAAATCCCGATCCAAAAAATCTTAAGTAAACAACGCCATGAGTCGACTAAAACACGCTCGTGGCAAGGTTTTTCGGCGAATCCAGGGCACGGAGCCCACTAAATTGACTGGTATTAGTTTGGTTATATAATCGGCTCGCTTTAAACGGGAAAGCGGCCTGCCGCGCCGCACCGTCCCGTCAAGCACCGCCGCCGCGATCGAGGTCAGATGCCAAGTCCGTCTGATCCGCCGGCCGGCTTCCTCTCGCAACCGCCATACCGGAAATCAAGTGAACGCGATGCTGACCGGAAATATCCTGACACCCGAGGGCTGGCGCCAAGGCACGATCGAATTCGGCAACGGCCGGATCACGTCGCTGACGGGCCGGCCTGTCGATCCGACCACCAACGATGCGCCCTATATCGTGCCGGGCTTCATCGACCTGCACGTGCACGGCGGCGGCGGCGCCGACGTGATGGAAGGCGGCGACGCGATCGAGAAGATCGGCCGGACTCACGCGCGCTTCGGCACCACCAGCCTGCTGGCCACCACCATGACGGCCCCGCGCGATGAACTGATGAACGTCGTCGCGCAACTGGGCGAGCGCGCCCGCAACCGCACGCCGGGCGCCGCCCGCGTGCTCGGCGTGCACCTCGAAGGCCCGTACATCAACCCCGGCAAGCTCGGCGCGCAGCCCGACGCGGCGGTGTCGGCGGCGCTCGACGAAGTGCTGCGCTATCTGTCGATCGCGCCGATCCGCGTGGTCACGCTGGCGCCGGAAATTGCCGGCCACATCGAGATCATCTCGGAGATGGCCGCGCGCGGCGTGCGTGTGCAGCTCGGCCATTCGCTCGCCACCTACGAAGATGGCGTGGCCGCGCTCAAGCACGGCGCCTGCGGCTTCACGCACCTGTTCAACGCGATGTCGCCGCTGCATCACCGCAACCCGGGCCTGGTCGGCGCGGCGCTCGCCCATGCCGAATACGCGGAGATCATCCCCGACCTGCTGCACGTTCACCCGGGCGCGATCCGCGCGGCGCTGCGCGCGATCCCGCGCCTGTACGTCGTCACCGACAGCACCTCGGCCACAGGCATGCCCGACGGCGAATACCGCCTCGGCAGCCAGCACGTCACCAAATGCCTGGGCGGCGTGCGCCTGGCCGACGGCACGCTGGCCGGCAGCACGCTGACGATGGACCAGGCGTTCCGCAATCTCGTCTCGCTCGGGCTGCCGATGGCCGACGTGTCGAACCGCATGTCGCGCTACGCGGCGGACTACCTCGGTCTCGAAGATCGCGGCCGTCTCGCGCGCGGTGCATGGGCCGACGTCGCGGTGTTCGACCGCGACCTGAACCTGAGCGCAACCTACGTCGAAGGAGAATCGATTGTCGAATATGCTTGAAGAGGCGCGCCAGGCGTCCGAGGTGGTGGCCACCCAACTGGCTGATCAGTCCGCCGTTGAGGCGCTGGTCGGGCGCCTGCTCGATACGCCGCCGCAAGTCGCGCTGACCGTCGCGCGCGGCAGCTCCGATCACGCGGCCAGCTATTTCGCGAGCCTGACCATGAGCCGCCTCGGCGTGCCGGTCGCGTCGCTGCCGATGTCGGTGGCCACGCTCCAGCAGGCGCCGCTGCGCGTGCGCGACCAGCTCGCGATCGCGTTTTCCCAATCGGGCAAGAGTCCCGATCTCGTCAACACGATGGCCGCGCTGCGCGACGCCGGCGCCCGCACGGTGGCCGCCGTCAACGTGCTGCCGTCGCCGCTGGCCGATGCGTGCGAACACGCGCTGCCGGTGGCCGCCGGCCCCGAATTGTCGGTGGCCGCCACCAAGAGCTATATCGCGATGCTGTCGCTGTCGGCGCAGATCGTCGCGCTCTGGCAGCGCGACGCGGCGCTGATGACGGGCCTGCGCGCGTTGCCCGACACGTTGGCCAAGGCCGGCGCGCTCGACTGGAGCGCCGCGGTGGACGAGTTGCGCGACGCCGAACGCATGATCGTGATCGGCCGTGGCCTGGGCCTCGCGATCGCGCAGGAAGCCGCGCTCAAGCTCAAGGAAACCTCGGGCATCCAGGCCGAGGCGTTCTCGAGCGCCGAGGTGCGTCATGGCCCGATGGAGCTGATCGACCGCGACTATCCGCTGCTGGTGTTCGCCCCGCCCGGTCCCGAGCAGGCCGGCCTGCTGACGCTGGCCGCCGACATGCGCGCCCGCGGCGCCCGCGTGCTGCTCGCCGCGCCGCACGGCACGCCCGATGCGACGCTGCCGCTCGAACGCGCGGCCCACGTGGCGCTCGATCCGGTGGCCGCGATTCTGTCCTTCTACGTGATGGCCGCGCAGCTTGCCGTGGCGCGCGGGCGCGATCCCGACGCGCCGCGCCATCTGAACAAAGTTACCGAAACGCATTGAACCGCGAGACGAACGATGAGACGTGCCGAGGAATCCCAGTTGAAAAAGCCATCCCCTGACCAGTTCGTGTTGTTGTCGCCGCTGACCGGGCCGGTCGTGCCGCTTGCCGATGTGCCGGACCCGGTGTTCTCGGGCGGCATGTTCGGCGACGGGATCGGCATCGATCCGCTCGACGGCCGGCTCGTCGCGCCGTGCGAGGGCATCGTCACGCATCTCGCGCGCACCGGGCACGCGGTCACCATCACCACCGTCGAGGGCGCGGAAGTGCTGCTGCATATCGGCATCGACACGGTCGAGCTGAGTGGGCGCGGCTTCACGCCGAAGGTCGAAGCGGGCGCGCGCGTGCGGGCCGGCGACCTGCTGGTCGAGTTCGATCAGGATGTCGTGGCGCAGGCCGCGCCGAGCCTCGTCTCGGTGATCGCCGTGGCGAACTCCGAGGCGTTCGAGATCGTCGAGCGCGCGGGACGCGGCGTGGTCAAGGCCGGCGAGACGCCGCTCCTGACCTTGCGCGCGAAGTCGACCGAAGTGGCGGCGGCCGCGCGCGACGTGGCCGATGCGATGGAAGCACGCCGCCAGATCACGCTCGCGCATGCGGGCGGCCTGCATGCACGGCCGGCGGCGCGGGCGCGCGAAGCGGCGCGCGGGCTCGATGCGCGCGTGCATGTGCATTTCGGCGAGCGCCGGGCCGCGATCGAAAGCGTGGTCGGCCTGCTCGCGCTCGGCGCGGGCGAGGGCGCCGTGATCGAACTGGTGGGCATCGGCTCGCAGGCGGCGCAGGCCGTCGACGCGATCGCCGAGGAACTGCTGCGCGCCGCGCACGGCGAGGTCGAGGCGCGCCCGGCGCGTCAGGCCTTTCCGGCGCCGAAGATGGCCGCGCGCGCGCCCGGCACGCCGCTCGATCCGAATACGCTGGCCGGCGTGTGCGCCGGGCCCGGTATCGCCGTCGGCCAACTGGTGCGCTGGGACGAAGCCGACCTGACGCCGCCCGAGCGGGCGAGCGGCACGCCGGCCGCCGAAAGCCGCCTGCTCGACAGCGCGCTCGCGGCCATCGACGCCGAACTCGAGCACACGGTGCGCAGCGCCTCGCAGCGCGGCGCGGTGGGCGAGGCGGGCATCTTCGCGGTGCATCGCGTGCTGCTGGAGGACCCGGCGCTGATCGACGCCGCCCGCGACCAGATCAGCCTCGGCAAGAGCGCGGGCTTCGCCTGGCGCGAAACGATCCGCGCGCAGATCGCCGTGCTCGGCGGTCTCGACGATCCGCTGCTGGCCGAACGCGCCACCGACCTGCGCGACATCGAGAAGCGCGTGCTGCGCGCGCTCGGCCTGACCGCCGGCACGGCCGCGCGCGAATTGCCCGACGAGGCCGTGCTGGCCGCCGAGGAATTCACGCCATCCGATCTGTCCTCGCTCGATCGCCAGCGCGTGACCGCGCTCGTGATGGCGCGCGGCGGCGCGACCTCGCACGCGGCGATCATCGCGCGCCAGCTCGGCATTCCCGCGCTGGTCGCCGTGGGCGACGCGCTGTTCGCGATTCCCGATCGCACCCAGGTGGTGGTCGACGCCACCGCCGGCCGCCTCGAATATGCGCCCACCGCGCTCGACGTTGAGCGCGCCCGCCTCGAACGCCAGCGCCTGGCCGGCGTGCGCGAGGTGAACCGCCGCCAGTCGGGCGAGGCCGCGAGCACGACCGATGCGCGTCATATCGAGGTGGCCGCCAACATCGCCACGCTCGACGACGCGAAAACGGCCGTCGAGAACGGTGCCGACGCGATCGGCCTGCTGCGCACCGAGCTGATGTTCATCCACCGTCAGACGGCTCCGACCACCGACGAGCATCGCGACAGCTACCAGTCGATCGTCGACGCGTTGCAGGGCCGCACGGCGATCATCCGCACGCTCGATGTCGGCGCGGACAAGGACGTCGATTACCTGACGCTGCCGCCCGAGCCGAACCCGGCGCTCGGCCTGCGCGGCATCCGGCTCGCCCAGGTGCGCCCCGATCTGCTCGACGACCAGTTGCGCGGCCTGCTCGCCGTGCAGCCGCTCGGTGCGGTGCGCATCCTGCTGCCGATGGTGACCGACGCCGTCGAGCTGGTGCGGATTCGCGAGCGCATCGATGGTTTCGCGCGCGCCATGGGCCGCACCGATCCGATCGAGGTGGGCGTGATGATCGAGGTGCCGTCGGCCGCGCTGCTGGCCGACCAGCTCGCGCAGCACGCGGATTTCCTGTCGATCGGCACCAACGACCTGACCCAGTACACGCTGGCGATGGACCGCTGCCAGGCCGATCTGGCCGCGCTCGCCGACGGCTTGCATCCGGCCGTGCTGCGGCTCGTCGATGCGACGGTGCGCGGCGCCGAGAAGCACGGCAAGTGGGTGGGCGTGTGCGGCGCGCTCGGCGGCGACCCGGCCGCGGTGCCGATCCTCGTCGGCCTCGGCGTGACCGAGCTGTCGGTCGATCCGGTCTCGGTGCCGAGCATCAAGGCGCGCGTGCGCGGCCTCGACTACGCGCTGTGCCGCCAGCGCGCCCAGGATCTGTTGTCGCTCGACTCCGCGCAGGCGGTACGGGCGGCCAGTCGCGAAATCTGGCCTCAGGATTGACGCTTGCCGAAGCCCGATTCGCGCCGTAGTTCCCTTCGCAATACATACATCAACAACGAAAGACGAGATGATTTGGAGGTCTGAATGGACGGGAACCCGTTTCTGAAAATACAGAGCCTGGGCCGGGCGCTGATGTTGCCGATCGCGGTGCTGCCCGTAGCGGGCATCCTGCTGCGGCTCGGGCAGTCGGACGTGCTCAACATCAAGATGATCGCCGACGCCGGCGGCACGGTGTTCGACAACCTGCCGCTGTTGTTCGCGATCGGTGTGGCGGTGGGCTTTGCGCGGGACAACAACGGCGTGGCGGCGCTCGCGGGCGCGATCGGTTACCTGATCGAAACCGCGATCATGAAGGACATCGACCCGAAGCTGAACATGGGCGTGCTGTCGGGCATCATCGCCGGCGTGGTGGCGGGGCTGCTCTACAACCGCTACAAGGACATCAAGCTGCCCGATTACCTCGCGTTCTTCGGGGGCAAGCGCTTCGTGCCGATTGTCACGGGGCTGGCCTGCGTGGTGCTCGGGATCGTGTTCGGCTATATCTGGGGGCCGATCCAGAACGTGATCGACGCCGCCGGCCACTGGCTGACCACGGCCGGCGCGATCGGCGCGTTCGTCTACGGCTTCCTGAACCGGCTGCTGCTGGTCACGGGCCTGCACCACATCATCAATTCGCTGGCCTGGTTCGTGTTCGGCAGCTTCACGCCGCCGGGCGGCGGCGCGGCGGTGACGGGCGACTTGCACCGCTTCTTCGCCGGCGATCCGACCGCGGGCGGCTTCATGGCGGGCTTCTTCCCGATCATGATGTTCGGCCTGCCGGCTGCCTGCCTGGCGATGTTCCATGAAGCGCCGAAGGAGCGCCGCGCGATGGTGGGCGGCCTGCTGTTCTCGATGGCGCTGACCTCGTTCCTGACGGGCGTGACCGAGCCGATCGAATTCAGCTTCATGTTCCTCGCGCCGGTGTTGTACGTGATCCACGCGCTGCTGACGGGCCTGTCGCTCGCGATCTGCCAGTTGCTCGGCGTGAAGCTCGGCTTCACGTTCTCGGCCGGTGCGATCGACTACGTGCTGAACTACGGGCTGTCGACGAAGGGCTGGATTGCGATTCCGCTCGGCGTGGCCTACGCGGTGGCGTACTACGGGCTGTTCCGCTTCTTCATCCGCAAGTTCAACATGGCGACGCCGGGCCGCGAGCCGGCCACGGCCGATGTGCCGGTGGTGGGCGTGCCGGCTGCGGCAGGCGGGGCAACGGGCGGTGTTGCACCGGCTGGCGCGGCGCTTGCGCCGAGCTCGGCGCCGCGTGCGGTGCGCTATATCGCGGCGCTTGGCGGGGCAGCCAATTTGTCGGTCGTCGATGCCTGCACGACGCGCCTGCGTCTGTCGGTGGTCGATCCCGAGCAGGTGTCGGAAGCCGGCCTGAAGTCGATCGGCGCGCGCGGCGTGCTCAAGCGTGGCGGCAGCAGCGTGCAGGTGATCATCGGGCCGGAAGCGGACCTGATCGCCGACGAGATCCGCACCGCGATCGCCAATGCAACGGGAGGCGGCGCGGCCGCGGCCGTTGCGCCGACGCCGGCCGTGGTGGCGGCGCCCGCAGCGGCGGCGCCGGCCAGCGAGCCCGGCCCGCTCGACCCCGATCCGATGCGCTGGCTGGCCGTGTTCGGCGGCGCGACCAACGTGCTGTCGCTCGAAACGGTGGCCGCGACGCGGCTGCGCGTGGTGGTGCGCGACCCGTCGGCCGTCGATCGCGAGCGTCTGTCGAGCGTCGACGTGGCCTGGGTGTCCACCGATACGTTCCACATCGTCTGTGGTACGGCCGCCTCGCGCTACGCGCAGCAACTGTCGACGCGTCTGCCGTCGCAAGGCACCGGCGGCCCTGCGGTGCAGCCGGCCTGAGCGCTTTTTGGCAGCGTGTCATGACAGAAGGCGCCCTCGGGCGCCTTCTGCGTTTTCACGGCCGCACATCGTTCAAGCGATGCGCGGTCGGCGAGTGAGAGGCACTGCGATCAGCGATCGCCGCCCTTCTCATGCGCCTCGTGGGCTTCGTGCGATTCGAGCCACATCGCATTGATCACGCCGAACGACAGCGCGACGCCGATGCCGAGGATCCAGGTGAAATACCACATGTCGTATCTCCGGTAGAGAGCGTTTCGGTCAGTACATCGAATGGTTGTTGTCTTTGATCACCTGCGTCGTGATCTTGCCGCGCAGCACGCGATAGACCCAGCTCGTGTAAAGCAGGATCAGCGGCAGGAACACGATCACGGCCCCCAGCATCACGCCGAGCGTCAGGTGGCTCGAGGTCGAATCCCAGACGGTCAGGCTGCTGCGCGGATCGAGCGAGGACGGCATGATGAACGGGAACATCGAGAAGCCGGCCGTCAGGATCACGCCGATGATCAGCAGGCTGGTGGACATGAACGCCGTTTTCTCGAAGCGCGAGCACGCGAGCACGGCCGCCAGCACGCCGCCGAGGAACGCGATGGCCGGTGCGGCCGTCATCCACGGGTAGGTGTGATAGTTGGCGAGCCAGAGGCCATGGCCGGCCGCGACTTGCTTGAGCAGCGGGTTGGCCACGGTATCGAACGGCGCGGCCTGGGTGATCTGATAGCCGCCGATCGAGGTGCAGATCAGCGCGCCGGCCAGCGCGAACAACACGATCGCGACGATGGCCGCGATGCGCAGCGCCCGTGCTGCACGGCGCGCGATGATGCCGTCGGTCTTCATGCGGATGAACGCTGCGCCGTGCGCGACCAGCATCGTCAGCGACACCAGCCCGCACAGCAGCGCGAACGGGTTCAGCAGCGCCCAGAAGCTGCCCGTGTAGGTCACGCGCAGGTCGCTGTCGAACGAGAACGGCACGCCTTGCAGCAGGTTGCCGAACGCCACGCCGAACACCAGCGCCGGCACGAAGCCGCCGATGAACAGGCCCCAGTCCCAGCCCGCGCGCCAGCGCGGATCGCTGCGCTTGCTGCGGTAATCGAAGCCGACCGGCCGGAAGAACAGCGCGAACAGCACCAGCAGCATCGCGAAGTAGAAGCCCGAGAACGACGCGGCATATACCATCGGCCAGGCCGCGAACATCGCACCGCCGGCCGTGATCAGCCATGTCTGATTGCCTTCCCAGGTTGCGCCGACGGTGTTGATGACGATGCGGCGCTCGTCGTCGGTCTTGCCGAGGAACGGCAGCAGTGCAGTGGCGCCCATGTCGAAGCCGTCGGTGAGGGCGAAGCCGATCAGCAGCGTGCCGATCAGCACCCACCAGATCACCTTCAGAGTTGCGTAATCCATGACGATTCCTTGTTCGGTTTCGGTGAGAGGGCGCGCATCAGGCGGCCGGGGCCGTGTGCTGCTGCTCGTGGTGGTAACGGCCGGTGTGCAGCGACGACGGGCCGAGGCGCGCGTACTTGAACATCAACGTGATCTCGATCACGAACAACGCCGTGTAGAACAGGACGAAACCGGCGATGCTCAGGTAGAGGTCGGTGGGCGTCAGGCTCGATGAGGACAGATGCGTCGGCAGGATGCCGGCGATGGTCCACGGCTGGCGCCCGACTTCGGCCACCACCCAGCCGAACTCCGCGGCCAGCCACGGCAGCGGAATCGCCCAGACGGCCCAGCGCAGGAACCAGCGGCGCTGCGGCTTCAGCAGCTCGCGCCGCGCGCAGAACCAGAACGCCAGCACGAAGGTGACGAGCATCATCACGCCGAGCAGCACCATCAGCCGGAACGAGAAGAACACCGGCGCGACGGGCGGGATGGTTTTCTTCGCCGCCTCGGCGATCTGCTGCGGCGTGGCATCCGTGACGTTGTTCGTGAACTGCTTGAGCATCAGCCCGTAGCCGAGGTAGGTTTTGTGTGCGTCGAAGCTGGCGCGCGTGGCCTCGCTGGTGTCGCCGGCCTTCAGCTTCTGCAGGGCCGCGTAGGCGATCATGCCGCTGCGGATGTGGTCCTCGCTGCGCTTGATCAGATCATTGAGGCCCACTACCGGTTCGTCGATCGAGCGCGTGGCCATCAGCCCGAGCACATAGGGAATGCGGATCGCGTAATCGGTGCGCTGCTCCTGTTGGTTCGGAATCCCGAACAACGTGAGTGCGGCCGGCGCCTGGGTCGTTTCCCATTCCGATTCGATCGCGGCCAGCTTGACCTGCTGCACTTCACCGGTGGTATAGCCCGATTCGTCGCCGAGCACGATCACGCACAGCGTGGAAGCCAGCCCGAAGCCGGCGGCCACCGCGAACGAGCGCAACGCGAAGGCCGTGTCGCGGCGGCGCAGCAGATACCACGCGGACACGCCCAGCACGAACATCGACGCCGTGACATAACCGGCCGACACCGTATGCACGAACTTGACCTGCGCGACCGGATTGAACAGCACGTCGGCCAGGCTCGACAGCTCCATGCGCATGGTCTGATAGTTGAACTGCGCGCCGACCGGGTTGTTCATCCAGCCGTTCGCGACGAGGATCCACAGCGCCGACAGGTTCGAGCCGACCGCCACGAGGAACGTGACCATCAGGTGCTTGACCTTCGACAGCTTGTTCCAGCCGAAGAAGAACAGCCCGACGAACGTGGATTCGAGGAAGAAGGCCATCATCCCTTCGACCGCGAGCGGCACGCCGAAGATGTCGCCGACGTAGTGCGAGTAGTACGACCAGTTCGTGCCGAACTGGAATTCGAGCGTGATGCCGGTGGTCACGCCCATCGCGAAATTGATGCCGAACAGCTTGCCCCAGAACTGCGTCATGTCCTTGTAGACCTGCTTGCCCGTCATGACGTAGACGGTTTCCATGATCACGAGCAGCCAGGACATGCCGAGCGTGAGTGGAACGAACAGGAAATGGTAGAGCGCTGTGATGCCGAACTGCAGTCGCGACAGATCGACGACTTCGCTACTGATCATGGTGGTCTCCCTTGGAGGAATCAGGGGTGGTGGGCCCAAGCAGGCGGGCGGCGACGACGGCCGGCGGCAATTGCATGTGATCCGCCTGCGGGTGATTGAAGAAGGCGTACTTGAGCGCCATCAGAAGAACCAGCTTGATGGCCAGCACGGCCGACAGGTCGCGCACGAGCGTCGGCCCCTTGGCCCAGGCGACGAGGCGTGTGCGTAGCGTGCGCGGGGCATCGCGCGGTGTGGGCTTGGGAGTGAGAAGCAGCGACATGATCGGTTGAGCAGCGCCCTGGATAGGCCGGTTGGGTATCGTTCGTCGCGCCGTTTGGCGCACGCGGAAGGACATTAAAATTTTAAAATTGTGCGCTGCGATAATTGCAATTCAACCTGCGGCGGACGGTCGCGAAATGGCGATTTGTATTTGATGTGTCGCAAAGCTTGCTCTGAATCGCGAATCCGATTTGGAACAATCCTACGGAATGCCGAATATTTCTAGTTATAGGATGGCACCCGACGAGTGTCAGGAAAAATGGAGCGGGGGTGGTAGCGCTGTTGTGCAGCCCAAAACAAAAAACCCGCTGTCTTGCGACAGCGGGCTCGATCAAACGAGGCCGGGCAGCTTGCCTGGGCGTTACGCGTATTCGGCGAGTGCGGCGCGCATTTTCTTCATTGCGCTGGCTTCGATCTGGCGGATGCGTTCGGCCGACACGCCGAACTCGGCGGCGAGATCGTGCAGCGTCGAGCCGCCCGAACCGTCGTCGTCGACATGAAGCCAGCGCGCCTCGATGATGCGGCGGCTGCGCGCGTCGAGCGATTCGAGTGCTTCCGAGATGCCGTCCGTCTGCAGGCGGTCGCGCTGGCGCGCGGCGATCACGGCCGTCGGTTCGTTATGCGAATCGGCCAGATAGGCGATCGGGGCGAACGATTCCTCGCCGTCGTCCACCTGCCCTTCGAGCGCGATGTCGCCGCCCGACAGCCGCGTTTCCATCTCGGCCACTTCTTCGCGCTTGACGTTCAACTCTTGCGCGAGGCCTTCGATTTCCTCGGGCGTCATCGCCTGCAAGCCCTTCTTGTGGCTGCGCAGGTTGAAGAACAGCTTGCGTTGCGCCTTGGTCGTGGCGACCTTCACCATGCGCCAGTTGCGCAGGATGTACTCGTGGATCTCGGCCTTGATCCAGTGGATCGCGTACGAAACGAGGCGGACGTTCTGAGTCGGATCGAAGCGCTTCACGGCCTTCATCAGGCCGATGTTGCCTTCCTGGATCAGGTCGCCGTGCGGCAGCCCGTAGCCCAGGTAGTTGCGCGCGATCGACACGACTAGCCGCAGGTGCGACAGCACCAGCCGGCGAGCCGATTCGAGGTTGTTCTGGTCACGGAATTCCGTGGCGTATTGACGCTCTTCTTCAAGCGTCAGCATCGGAATCCGGTTGGCCGCCTGGATATAGGCGTCGATATTGCCGAGTTGGCCCGGCAGCATCGATTGGGACGCGAGCGCCAGCGAGCCTGCCGATGAGGCTTTCGCAGGCGCCGAGCCAAAAATATTCGGAAGGGTCAGAGCGTTGCTCACTTAAACTCCTTTGGAATCAGGGACATTCCCCGTTACTAGGCGATTCCACCAAGCTCATCTTAGCACTCTCGCCAAGTGAGTGCTAAACACTTAGAGGCGACAGGGCCATTCGAGTTCCGGGATGTCTATCAAAAAATGTATATTGATAGTACACCGTTCCTGTCAGGGTTGCTGCTGATTCAAATTGACGATGATTCGTGAATCTTTTGGGATGTAATTTTGATTCTTGTTATTTTTGAAGAAAATTATTTCGAAAGACGATGCCGATAAGAAATCCCCTTTAACCTAAGATGCACTTCGTTTTTTGAGTCGGCGGCGTGATGCGTGGCCGATGCTCCATTCAACCCCGGAATCTGGAGTGGCGAATGCAGAACAAGAAGAACAGTCCCGGAACGGGACGATGGCTGCCAAGCGTGGCGCTGGCAGTCGTACTGGCGGGTGGTTCGACCTCGGCCATGGCCGACCGCTGGGGTGTCCAACTGGGAGGCGGCATCGCCGATCACGACATGAAGAAGGTCGATCTCGGCGTGGTGTGGGACCCGGGCTGGTCGTGGTGGCAGGTCGGCGATTGGCACTTCACCTTCGTGGCCGAAGGCCATGTGTCCTATTGGCATTACGGCGGCGATCACACCGTGCACGGCAACATCGGCGAATTCGGCTTCACGCCGGTGGTTCGCTTCATCAAACGCACCGGCTACGTGCGGCCGTTCATCGAGGGCGGCGTGGGCGTGCGGCTGCTGACTCACCCGACGATTGCCACCGATTACACGATGTCGTCGGCGTTCCAGTTCGCCGACATGGTGGGCGTCGGTGCGCAGTTCGGCTCCCGTCAGCAATACCTGGCAGGCTTCCGTTTCCAGCACGAATCAAACGCCAGTATCAAAGAACCGAATCCTGGTATAAATTTCAGCCAAATCTACTTGCAGTACAACTTCTGAGTGGCATGCGCCACGGGCGCGAGGCCGGGGAGTGCGGCGATGGTGGAGCAGCAGATGGAGGCGATCCGGACGCTCGAGCGCGACCGGTTTCGAGCGATGGTCGACGGCGACGGCGAGGCGCTCGACGTCCTGCTGTCGGACAACGTCTATTACGTGCACACCAACGGCAAGCGCGAGTCGAAACAGCAGTTCATCGACGCGATCCTGGCCGGACGCCGCCGCTATCGCCAGATCGAGGTGCAGTCGCAGGAGGTGATGCCGGTGGGCGGCGACGCGTTCGTCGTGACCGGGCGGGTGATCGTGGAACTCGAGGCGAACAACGGCGGGATCGTGTTCCCGATCGCCTACACCTCGCTGCAGGCCCGGGAAAGCGGCCAATGGCGCTTGCTCGCCTGGCACGCAACGCGCTGCGCAACCGAAACCTAGATCCCGCCGTTCGCGGGTGAAGCGGATGCTCGTCGCATCCCTGCGGTTTCATCGAGGCGGCCTGTCGGGCCGCCTTTCCGTTCCTGCCTGCCGAGGATCGCCCGGCCTGCATGTCGGTTGCGCATTGCGTGCCGACCGTGTGCGGCCGGTCGGCCTGCCGTATTCGGGGCGCGATTCGGCCCGTGAAATCAGGCCGCGGCGCGGTGATCCGAGCAGTGCCAGTCGGAGCGGTTGATCGCGCTGGCCACCGCGTCGATCGCCGCGACCACCGGCTCCTCGTGTGCGCCTACGCCGTAGCGCATGGCGGCATCGCCCATCTTGATGCCGACGAACATGGCCGTGCGCCCGTCGGCCGCGCGCACCGTCTCGACCGAAGCCACTTCGATCTCGGCGCCCGCCGCGCCGGCGAAGGCGGCCGCGGCATGGGCCACCACCGCTTCGGCCGTCGCGTCGCTCGCGATCGGGCCGCCGGCCGCAATCTCGTGCCGCTCCCAGCTCATCGTGCCGCCGACGCGCGCGGCCGGCCCGGTGGTTTCGAAATATTCGCGATGGAACAGCGCGCAGATCGCGTCGCCGGTCACTTCCTCGCCGGACTGGTCGGCCACCGTCTGCACGGCGTGGCTGAATTCGATCTGCACGCGGCGCGGCGGCGTGAAGCCCATGCCGCGTTCGAGCAGGTACGTGGCGCCGCCCTTGCCGGACTGGCTGTTGACGCGGATCACGGCGTCGTAGCTGCGGCCGAGATCGGCCGGATCGATCGGCAAGTACGGCACTTCCCAGATTGCGTCGGGCTGCTGCTGCGCGAAGCCCTTGCGGATCGCGTCCTGGTGCGAGCCCGAGAAGGCCGTGAACACGAGGTCGCCGGCATACGGATGGCGCGGATGCACCGGCAACTGGTTGCAGCGCTCGACCACGCGGCGCACCGCATCGATGTCGGAGAAGTCGAGGCCCGGGTCGATGCCCTGCGTGTAGAGGTTCATCGCGAGCGTGACGAGGTCGACGTTGCCGGTGCGCTCGCCGTTGCCGAACAGGCAGCCTTCGATGCGATCCGCGCCGGCCAGCAAGGCCAATTCGGCGGCGGCAACGGCCGTGCCGCGGTCGTTGTGCGGATGCACCGACAACACGATGCTGTCGCGGTAGCCGAGGTTGCGGTCCATCCATTCGATCTGGTCGGCGAACACGTTCGGCGTGGCTGCCTCGACGGTGGCCGGGAGGTTCACGATCATCTTGTGATCGCGCGTCGGCCGCCACGTTTGCGCGACGGCGTCGCACACTTCGCGCACGAAGGTCAGCTCGGTCATGCTGAAGGTTTCGGGGGAATACTGGTAGGTCCAGTGCGTGCCGGGGCGGGCCTGCGCCTGTTCCTTGATCATGCGCGTGCCGTTCACGGCGAGCGCCTTGACGTCGTCCTTCGACAAGCCGAACACGATCTTGCGGAACGACGGGGAGGTGGCGTTGTAGAGGTGGACGATCGCGCGCTGCACGCCGTCGAGCGCCTCGAACGTGCGAACGATCAGATCCTCGCGAGACTGCACCAGCACCTCGATCGTCACGTCGTCCGGAATCCGCTTCTCGTCGATGAGCTTGCGCACGAAGTCGTAATCCGTCTGCGAAGCCGACGGGAACCCCACTTCGATCTCCTTGAACCCGATCGCCACCAGCATCTCGAAGAATTCGAGTTTCTGTTCGATGCTCATCGGCTCGATCAGCGACTGGTTGCCGTCGCGGAGATCGGTGCTCATCCAGATCGGCGCACGTTCGATCGTGCGGCTCGGCCACTTGCGGCCGTTCAGGCGGACGGGTTCGAACGGGCGGTATTTGTCTGCGGGATTGCGCTTCATCTTGGCCTCAAGGCGATTCAGTCGCGAGCGAAGAGGGGCGGCAACGGATTCGGTGACGCTGCCTGCGCACGGGTACGCAAGGTCGCGTGACGGTGCGGCGGATCTTCGCGGCCATTCGACGGATGGACGAACGACGGCTGACGACTACAGGGTTAGGTACGGCGAGAAGGTGCTGCGAGAACTGCTCAGGGGGGACCGTGCGGGATGCACGGCGCTACGACAGCTTTACGCTAGTCGTAGCGATAGCGACCGCGCTAGGCGGCCGGAAGTAATTCGGAGGGGGTTCGGAAAGCAACGCATGGCGACAACTGTATTCGAAGTCGTTTCGCGTTGTCAATCGGTGGCGTGGCGGCAGGTTGTCGCGAATCGGTCGAATAGCCGTGCGATTCGGGCGGCCAGGCGGCCGATGCGGCTCGGCGGCGGTCGGGCCCGAGCGGGCCGGACCGCCAGCGCACCGGCCGCAGCCGGGCAACCGTTAGCCGGCGATGCGAGCGACGCGCAGGATCGTGCCGATTTGCCGCGCGAGTGCGTCCGGCACCGGAGTCTCGCCGTTCAGCACGGTGCGCGTCCAGGCCGCGGTGGTCGCCGCGTCCTTCGATTCGGGCAGATCGACGGCCGGGGCATCGGGCGACGAGCGTTCCGGTTCGATCAGCGTGTCGCATACCCCGTCGTGCAGCCAGTCGACCTGTACCTGGCGGCGCGTATCGGCCACCGCCTCGCCTTCGGTGCCGCGCGCCAGCAGCGCGCCGCCCGCGGCCGCGTCGGGGTGCTCGCGGAACAACTGCGCGAGGCTGTCGCGATACGGCGGGTGCGTGTAGTTGACGAGCCGCAGCCCGAGCGGCGCGAACGGCTGCAACAGCTTGACCAGCGTGTGCGTGGAATTGCGTACGCCGAGCACGCGGCGCAGATCAAGCAGGCGGGCGAGCTTCGGCGCGAGCGCCTCGAGCGGCATGAAGGCGGTGCGGCGTTCGGCCAGATCGCGCTCGGCCTCGGCCGGCGTGGCGGCGGCCGGCATCGCCAGTTCGGCGAAGATTTCGGCGCTCGTCACGCGGCCCGGATCGACGCTCACGCCGTGCACCAGCACCGGCACGCCTTCGCGCGCCAGCAGCAGCGCGAGCAGCGGTACCAGGTTCGGCTGCTTGCGCGCGCCGTTGTAGCTCGGAATCGACACCGGCCGGAAGGCGCCCGACTGCACGGCGAGCGGCGCGAACGACGCGTGTGCGGCGGCCAGCATCGCGGCCAGTTCCTCGGCCGATTCGCCCTTGAGCCGGTACGCGATCAGCACCGCGCCGAGTTCGACGTCCGACACGCGGCCGTCGAGCATCGCCTGGTAGAGGGCGAACGTGTCGTCGGTCGACAGCGCGCGGGCGCCGTGCGGGCCGCGGCCGATCTCCTTGATGAAGCGGGCGCACGGAAACGGTTCGGTCGGAGCGGAATGGGGGCGGACGTCGGTCATCGAGGCTTGGCGGCTGGGGGCGGCGCGTCGCGGCATTGGCGCGCGCCGGCCCGGGTAGGCGGGAAGCCCACTGAATACCGCATTTGCGGCATTCTGGCAAACGCGCGGCGGCGGCTTGCACGGCGGCGGCGCCGCGCCGGCACAATGACGGATCGCATCCGGGAGGAGCAACCGATGAAGCTGTACAGCTATTTCCGCAGTTCCGCGTCGTATCGCGTGCGCATCGCGCTGCACCTGAAGGGGCTGCCGTTCGACTATCGCCCCGTGCACATGCTGCGCGGCGGTGGCGAGCAGTTGCAGGACGCCTACCGCGCGCTCAATCCCGATGCGCTGGTGCCCACGCTGGTCGACGGCGACACGACGCTGCAGCAGTCGCTCGCGATCATCGAATATCTCGACGAGACGGTGCCCGAGCCGCCGCTGCTGCCGCGCACGCCGGCCGACCGCGCGCATGTGCGGGCGATCGCCTTGCAGATCGCCTGCGAGATCCATCCGCTCGACAACCTGCGCGTGCTGCGCTACCTGAAGCGCACGCTCGGGGTGCCCGACGACGCGAAGAACGCGTGGTATCGCCACTGGATCGAGCAGGGCTTCACGGCGCTGGAAGCGCGGCTGGCCGGCGATCCGCGCACCGGCAAGCTGTCGTATGGCGATACGCCGACGCTGGCCGATCTATGCCTGATCCCGCAGATCTACAACGCGCAGCGCTTCGAGGTCGATCTGGCGCCGTATCCGACGCTCGTGCGCATCCACGCGCACGCGATGACGCTCGACGCGTTCCGGGCGGCCGCGCCCGACGTGCAACCGGACGCCGAGTAACGCGTAAACGGCCACGAGGACGCCGTGGCGTCCTCGTGGGGGCACAACCTGCCGGCGTGGAATCAGCCGAGCAGCGCGTCCGCGAATTCCTCGGCGCTGAACGGTTGCAGGTCCTCCACCTTCTCGCCGACGCCGATGAAGTACACCGGCACCGGCCGCTGGCGCGCGATCGCGGCCAGGATGCCGCCCTTCGCGGTGCCGTCGAGCTTGGTGACGATCAGGCCCGTCAGGCCGAGTGCGTCGTCGAAGGCCTTGACCTGTGCGAGCGCGTTCTGGCCCGTGTTTGCGTCGATCACGAGCAGCACCTCGTGCGGTGCGTCGGCCTGCGCCTTGCCGACCACGCGCTTGACCTTGCGCAGCTCTTCCATCAGATGCAACTGCGTGGGCAGGCGGCCGGCCGTATCGGCCATCACCACGTCGATCTTGCGCGCGCGGGCGGCGCCCACCGCATCGAAGATCACCGCGGCCGGATCGCCGCTTTCCTGCTGCACTACCGTGACGTTGTTGCGCTCGCCCCAGATCGCGAGCTGTTCGCGCGCGGCGGCGCGGAACGTGTCGCCGGCGGCCAGCAGCACCGATTGATCGAAGCTCTGCAGATGCTTGGCCAGCTTGCCGATGCTGGTGGTCTTGCCCGCGCCGTTGACGCCCGCGATCATCATCACGAGCGGTTGCGCGCGACCGAGCATCAGCGATTTCTCGAGCGGCTGGAGCAATTCGACGAGCAGCGTGCGCAGCGCCGTCTTGACCTGCTGCGGATCGGTCAGGCGCTGCGCCTTGACGCGCTCGCGCAGCGCGCCGAGCAGGTATTCGGTGGCGTCCACGCCAGCGTCGGACATCAGCAGCGCGGTTTCGAGTTCTTCGTAGAGGTCTTCGTCGATCTTGGTGCTGACGAACACGTTCGTCAGGTTCGAGCTCGTCTTGGACAGGCCCGAGCGCAACCGCGCGATCCACGATTTCTTGGCGGCCGGTTCGGGCGCGGGCGGCGGGACGATTTCGACGGCGGTGCTGTCTGCTCGCGGTGCGGGGGCCGTAGGCGTGCTCGCCACGGGCGGCGCGACTTGCGGCGCCGGGGCCACGGGGGCGGCCGGCTGGGCCGTGACAGGCGCCAGAGCGGCCGGCATGGCGGGCGTGGCCGGTGTCGCACCAGCACGGGGCTCGGCAGGCCGCGGCGTGTCCGGCGCGGCCTCGGCGCCGGTCTGCTCGTCGGCCGGCGCGTCTTGTGACGCGTCGTCGGCCTTCGAGCCGATCAATCGTTTGAAGAAGCTGAACATGGTCTGCTGGCTTGGGGGGAAGGGGAGCGGGGAGGCCCGGCCTCGGCCGGTGGCTCGAAACGCGTGATTTTATCAGGCGCGCCGCGCGGGCAGCGGCGAGGCGCGCGGCCGGCTGTGGTAACGTGCGCCTGTTCCGGGCCAGCGGCCCGCCCCGATTACCCGTTTCAGCCGGTTTCGTATGCCCCGTCCGTCCTCCGCCCGCCCGTCCTCCAGCGCCAATCGCGGCAAGCCGCACGCGGTCCGCATCATTGGTGGAGAGTGGAAACGCACGCCGTTGCCGGTGCTCGATCTCGACGGCCTGCGCCCGACGCCCGACCGCGTGCGCGAAACGCTGTTCAACTGGCTTGGCCAGGACATGGACGGCCGCCGCTGCCTCGACCTGTTCGCCGGCACCGGCGCGCTCGGCTTCGAGGCTGCCTCGCGCGGCGCGGCCAGCGTGGTCATGGTCGAGCGCAATTCGCGCGCGGCCGAGCAACTGCGCGCGACCCGCGAGAAGCTGGCGGCGCGCGCGGTGGAAGTGGCCGAAGCCGACGCGCTGCGCCTCGCGGCCGGCCTCACGCCGGGCGCGTTCGACGTGGTGTTCCTCGATCCGCCGTTCGACGATGCCGCGCTGTTCGAACGCGCGCTCGCGCTCGCCGTCAAGCTCGTCGCTCCCGGTGGTCATCTCTACGTCGAAGCGGGCGAGCCGCTCGATCCGGCCGGGCACGAAGCGCTGGCGGGCTGGCGGGTCGAGCGCGACGGCAAGGCCGGCGCCGTCCACTATCATTTGCTGCAACGCGAAAATGATGAATAATGCGCGTTCCAAACGAGGCGCCGCGCGGGTTCCGCGACGTGTGCCCAGGATGGCGGCGGCGCGAGATCGCTATTGCTGCGGCCCCTATTGAAAGTTCACAGGAGGAGCGACATGGTAGTCGCCGTGTACCCGGGTACGTTCGATCCGCTGACGCGCGGGCACGAGGATCTCGTGCGGCGCGCATCGAGCATTTTTGATACGCTGGTCGTCGGCGTGGCCGACAGCCGGGCGAAAAAGCCGTTTTTCTCGCTCGAAGAGCGCCTGAAGATCGCGAACGAAGTGCTCGGGCATTATCCGAACGTGAAGGTGATGGGATTTACCGGGCTGCTCAAGGATTTCGTGCGTACCAACAATGCGCGCGTGATCGTCAGGGGCCTGCGCGCCGTGTCCGATTTCGAGTACGAGTTCCAGATGGCCGGCATGAACCGCTATCTGTTGCCCGATGTCGAAACCATGTTCATGACGCCGTCCGACCAATACCAGTTCATCTCGGGCACGATCGTGCGCGAGATCGCGCAACTGGGCGGCGACGTCAGCAAGTTCGTATTCCCGTCGGTCGAGAAATGGCTGACGGAAAAAGTGGCCGCAATGGGCCAGGGGCCGGCGGCCTGACGCGAGAGCGTCGTTGCCGGCCCAGCAGCATGTGCCGGCACGATGCCGGCGGAAGCGAGACCAGTATGGCTTTGATGATTACCGACGAGTGCATCAATTGCGACGTGTGCGAGCCCGAGTGCCCGAACGGCGCGATTTCGATGGGTCCGGACATCTACGTGATCGATCCGGGCAAGTGCACCGAATGTGTCGGCCACTTCGACGAACCGCAGTGCCAGCAGGTCTGCCCTGTCGAGTGCATTCCGCGCGATCCGCAGCACGCGGAAACGCAGGATCAGTTGATGGTGAAATACCATGCGCTGACCGCCGCCACGGGCGAGAACGGCGCATCCTGACGTGAAGCCGGCCGATGCCGGCTTCACGCTCTTCTCCGATACTTTCCAGACGATTCGAACGCAGCGAAACGGGCGCACAGGCGCCCGCTGTGCCAGTGCGTGGATAACCCCCGCGCTGTGCCCGCTTGAGCCTCGTATTCAGCCGATCAGTTCGCGCAACGCGGCGACCAGCGTCTCGCATTCCGCGTCGGTACCGACCGTGATGCGCAGATATTGATCGATGCGCGGCAGCCGGAAGTGGCGCACGAAGATCTCGCGCGTCTTCAGCGCGGCGGCGAGCTGGCCCGCGTCGTGGCCCGCGTGGCGCGCGAACACGAAGTTCGCCGCCGACGGCACGATCTCGAAGCCGAGGCTCGTCAGCGCGGCCGTCAGTCGCGTGCGGCTGTCGATCACGCGCGCGCAGGTCGCATCGAAGTACTCGCGATCCTCGTATGCCGCCTGCGCCGCCACCTGGGCGAGCCGGTCGAGCGGATAGGAGTTGAAGCTGTCCTTGACGCGATTGAGCGCCTCGATCAGCGCCGCATCGCCGAACGCGAAGCCCACGCGCATGCCGGCGAGCGAGCGAGCCTTCGATGCCGTATGCACCACGAGCAGGTTCGGATGGCGCGCGATCAGCGAGATCGCCGATTCGGCGCCGAAATCGACATAGGCTTCGTCCACCACCACCACGGCGTCGGGGTTGCCGGCAACGATCCGCTCGACGTCGGCCAGCGGCAACGCGCGGCCGGTCGGGGCGTTCGGGTTCGGGAACAGCACGCCGCCGTTGCCGCCGAGGTAATCCTCGACGCGGATCGAGAAATCGTCGGCCAGCGGCACGGCTTCGTACTCGACGCCGTACAGGCGTGCGTAGGTCGGATAGAAGCTGTAGGTGATGTCCGGGAAACGGATCGGGCGGTCGTGCTGGAGCAGGGCCTGGAACGTATGCGCGAGCACCTCGTCGGAGCCGTTGCCGACGAACACCTGATCGGGCGTCAGCCCGTGATGCGCGGCGACGGCTTCGCGCAGATTGCGCGCGAGCGGATCGGGGTAGCGGCGCAGCGATTCGCCGTCGGCACCCAGTTCGCGCGCGATCGCGGCGACGGCGCGCGGCGACGGCGGATACGGGTTCTCGTTGGTGTTCAGCTTGACGGGGTTCGCCAGCGCCGGCTGTTCGCCCGGCACGTAGGGCACGAGCTGCTGAACGATATTGCTCCAATAACGGCTCACCACGGACTCCTCACTGAAAACGTGCAGCTTAACGCACGCCGCGCGCCTCGGGCGCACCGGCGTGACCGGACTTGCGAGTGGGTTCAGGCGCTGTTGCGATGCAGTTGCATCACGGCGCGCTCGGTTTCGCCCTTGGCGAAGATCGACATCACGGCGAGCGCGCGCTCCATCGATGCATCGATGACGTCCTGTTCTTCGCGGCGCGGCGGCTTCAGCACGAAGTTCGCCACGTCGGGCTTGGCGCCGGCACGGGCGCCCTCGGGAATCAGGTCGCGCGGATGGCCGATGCCGATCCGCAGCCGCCAGTATTGCTGCGAGGACAGGTGCGCGGAAATATCCTTCAGGCCGTTGTGGCCGCCGCTGCCGCCGCCGAGCTTGAATTTCACCGAACCGGGCGGCAGATCGAGTTCGTCGTGCGCGACGAGGATCTCGTCGGGCAGGATCTTGAAGAATTGCGCGACCGCCACGACCGACTGGCCGGAGCGGTTCATGTAGGTCTGCGGCTCGAGCAGGTGGATTTCCTCGCCGTAGAGCCGGGCCTTGGCGTAATGGCCGTGGAAGCGCCGTTCGTCGCGCAGCGTGGCGCCGGCTTCGCGCGCGAGTTGATCGACGAGCCAGAAGCCCGCGTTGTGGCGCGTCGCCGTGTATTCGGCGCCCGGATTGCCGAGGCCGACGATCAGTTTGATCATGATGTGTGAGCCGCAAAAATGAAAAAACCCGCCGGGCAGGCCGCGGCGGGTTGCTTCTACCGTTACGAAACGGTGCGAAAGCGGGCTTAGGCAGCCGGCGTTTCGCCTTCGCCAGCAGCGGCTTCGTCCGACACGACAGCAGCCGGGATCGTCGCGGTTGCGACCACCGGGTTTTCTGCGTCGAGGTGAGCGACCAGCGCCACGCCGTTCGGCAGGGCGATGTCCTTCGCGTGGATCGATTGGCCGGCTTCCAGCTTCGACAGATCGACTTCGACGAATTCCGGCAGGGCCGACGGCAGGCACTCGATGTCCAGTTCAGCGATGACGTGCGAGATGACCGCGCTCGACAGCTTCACTGCCGGGCTGGTTTCTGCGTTCAGGAAGTGGACCGGCACCTTCGTGTGCAGCTTCTTCTTCGCGTCGACGCGTTGGAAATCGACGTGCAGAACGAGCTGGCGGAACGGGTGGTATTGCACGTCGCGCAGCAGGACGCTTTCCGTCTTGCCTGCCACTTCGAGCTCGAGGATCGAAGCGTGGAACGTTTCCTTCTTCAGGGCGTGCCACAGGGCGTTGTGATCGAGTTCGATCATTTGGGGGGCTGCTTCACCGCCGTACACGATACCCGTGGTCTTGCCGGTGTTACGCAGGCGGCGGCTCGCACCCGTACCTTGCAGAGTACGCTCGAAAGCGACAACTTTCATGTGATTCTCCATTGCTGCCCGCGACCAGGCAGTTTGAACAGGCCTTGCGGCCCAAAGACGCGGCCCGGGTTTCGTCCTACCGGGCCGATTGTGCAAAAAGCGAAGCGCGGACGCTTCGCTTTTTGCGAACTACCGAATTCGTGCGGATCGCCGCCGGGGCAGGCCCGACGCGATCCGAGCCTGGATCAGGACTCGGCGAACAGCGACATCACCGAATCGCCGCGGCGGATGCGCGCGAAGGTTTCGGCGAGCAGATCGGCGCTCGACAGGGCGCGGATCTTCTTGCTGCCGAGCGATTCCGCGCTCAACGGGATGGTGTCGGTCACGACGAGTTCGTCGAGTTCCGACGCATCGATACGCGCTGCCGCGCCACCCGACAGCACCGGGTGCGTGGCGTAGGCGAACACGCGCTTCGCGCCGCGTTCCTTCAGCACTTGCGCTGCCTTGCAGAGCGTGCCGGCCGTATCGACCATGTCGTCCATGATCACGCAGGTGCGGCCGTCGACTTCACCGATGATGTTCATCACTTCGGCGATGTTCGCCTTCGGACGACGCTTGTCGATGATCGCGAGATCGCAGTTCAGTTGCTTGGCCAGTGCGCGGGCACGGACCACGCCGCCGACGTCCGGCGATACCACCAGC
The DNA here is from genome assembly GCF_047497165.1 of Burkholderia sp. 22PA0099. Classification (NCBI taxonomy): domain Bacteria; kingdom Pseudomonadati; phylum Pseudomonadota; class Betaproteobacteria; order Burkholderiales; family Burkholderiaceae; genus Burkholderia; species Burkholderia sp. 22PA0099. The sequence goes on from NZ_CP163165.1 coordinate 693,307, forward strand.
AGATCCGGGTGATTCTGCTTGTGCAGGTCGCCCAACAGGATCGGCGTGGCGTAAATATTGTCGACCGGAATGTCGAAGAAGCCCTGGATCTGGTCGGCGTGCAGATCCATCGTGATGATCCGCTCGACGCCGGCGATTTCCAGCATGTTCGCGACGATCTTCGCCGAGATCGCGACGCGCGCCGAACGCGGGCGGCGATCTTGACGCGCATAACCGAAGTAGGGGATGGCAGCGGTGATCCGGCCGGCGGATGCGCGCTTGAGCGCATCGACCATGATCATCAGTTCCATCAGGTTATCGTTCGTCGGCGCGCAGGTGGATTGCAGGACGAAGATGTCCTTGCCGCGCACGTTTTCCTGGATTTCGACCTGGATTTCACCGTCGGAAAAACGGCTGACCATGGCCTTGCCAAGAGGGATACCGAGTTTGTCGACGACTTTCTGCGCAAGCGCGGGGTTCGCGTTGCCAGTGAAAACCATCAGGCCGTCATGGCTGCTCATCATGAACCTGCTTCGGGCTGGGGGCGGGAATAACTGAGGAAAACTTGGCAGGGGAGGAAGGACTCGAACCCTCGCATGCCGGAATCAAAATCCGGTGCCTTGACCAACTTGGCGACTCCCCTACACTCAACTATGAGCTTCACCGGAAGTGTAGGACATCCGATGCAGCAAAACTTATGACGCGAAAGCAAAGAGTGGATGTTCACCCAAACTTCCGGTAACTGCGCTGTTCCAGTCAGCGGGTAGCGAGGCTTGTGCTGCTTTCGCCTGCTCCTTGCTGCCGAACGCCGCGAAGACACTGGCTCCAGAGCCGGTCATCCGCGAAGGGGTCAAATCATACAACGCTTTGACCACCTTTGCAACTTCCGCGTACTTCTTTGTCACAACTGCCTGCATGTCGTTTTGGCCGAAGCTATCTGGCCAACCCTTGCTGGTTTGCTGTGCAAGAAAGTCCGTAATTGTGATGGGTTTCGAATCTCTTGTCAACGACTCATCTGAAAATATTTCAGCGGTCGGTACATGAGCGCGAGGCGTCACAACCAGAAACCAGCGAGGCGGCAATTCTACCTGCTCCAGCGCCTCGCCGATACCCTCCGCGAACGCATTTTTCCCAAATACGAAGAACGGCACGTCGGCACCGAGCTTGACCGCCAGCGCCTGCAGTTCGGCGCGCGGCAGATCGAGTTGCCAGAGGCGATTCAGCGCGAGCAGCGTGGTAGCCGCGTCCGAACTGCCGCCGCCGAGGCCGGCGCCCATCGGCAGCACCTTGTCGATTTCGATGTCGACGCCGAGCGACGTGCCCGCATGCGCTTGCAGCAGGCGCGCGGCGCGCACCACGAGGTCGTTCGCCTCGGGCACGCCATCGACCTCGGTGACGCGATGGACTACGCCATCCTCGCGCAGCGTGTAGTGCAGCGTGTCGCCCCAATCGAGCAACTGGAACACGGTTTGCAGCGCGTGATAGCCGTCCGGGCGGCGGCCGGTGATGTGCAGGAACAGGTTCAGCTTCGCCGGGGCGAGGCAGTCGCGCAGGGCGCGGGGAGTATCGGTCATGCTGGCGGGACTTCTTGGCAAAGGAACGGGAATCAGCGGTCGAGCACGAGCTTGATGTCGAGCGGCGGTTCCGCACGCGTCAGGTTCAGCCGCTTGACGCCGGTGGCCGGCGCATCGGCATAGGCCAGATAGTCGATGGTCCAGCCGTCCTGGCGGATCTGCTTCAGGCGGGTGGCATCCTCGCGCTGGACGTCGGCCGGCGAACCGGGCGCCGGCTGCGGCAACATCCAGTAGCGCAGGCCGTCGAGCGGCAGCGCGAAGCCGAGCGTGTCCTGCATCAACTGGCCGACATCGCCCGCGAAGCGCGGCGCGCGGCCCGGCATTTCGAGCGAGGCGCGCTGCGGCGACGAGCGCACCACGGCGAGCGTCTGGCCCAGCGGGCTGCGCAACTCGAGCGTGATGACGTTGCCGGTTTCCTGCCAGTTGAAATTGCCGTAGGCGTTCTGTTCCTTGCCGAGCCGGTCGTCGTAGCGAACCGCGAATCGGCCTGTGTACGCGTGCGCGGCCTGCGTCGTGATCGCGTCGGCGGTGGGGGGCGTGGTCGAGCCGGTGGCCGCGGGGCCGGCCGGTTGCGTCGCGCAGCCGGCGAGCAGGGCGCCCGTGGCGAGCGCGGCAGCGGCATGGCGGAAAGCCGGCGCGAACGGCGCCTTCATGCGAATCGATACGCTCACAGCCCGTTCACCTCGAAACGCTTGAGCGTGTTGAGCAGCGTCTCGTTGTCCGGTTCGAGCTTTTGCGCGGCGCGCCAGGCGTCGCGGGCCTTGTCCTGCTGGCCGCTCTTCCAGAGCACCTCACCGAGGTGGGCGCCGATTTCGGCATTCGGCTGCAGCGTGTACGCCTGCGTGAGGATTTTCTCGGCAGCGGCGTTATCGCCCATCCGGTACTTGACCCAGCCGAGGCTGTCCATGATGAACGCATCCTTCGGCGCCAGCGCCACGGCCTTTTCGACCAGTTGGTTCGCTTCCGGCAGGCGCTGGTTGCGGTCGGCCAGCGAATAGCCGAGCGCGTTGTAGGCCTGCGGGTTGTCCGGCTGCATGCGCATCAGCAGGCGCAACTGCTGTTCCATCGTGGTGTACTGGCCGATTTTTTCATTGGCCATGGCGTAGTCGTAGCGCAGGTCGGGATCGTCCGGGAACGCATCGACGGCTTGCGCGAGGCGGTCGGCAGCTTCGCGGTAACGCTTGGCCGTAAACAGCAGCGAGGCGTCGGTGCGCGCGATCACGGCCGCATCGCGCGGATCGCTGATCTGCAGGCTCGCCAGCACCTTGCGCGCGTCGTCGACCTTGCCCTGCTTGGCGAGGATCTGCGCGCGCGTGACTTGCGCCGGGATGTAGTGCGGGCTGGCCGGATCGATCTTGTCGAGCCACTGCGAGGCCTGCGCGTTGTCGTTCTGCTCGACCGACAACTGCGCCAGATAAACATAGGCCTGGCCGACATCGGCGTCGGGCCGCTTCTGCGCGACGTCGATGTATTGCTTCAGGTATTTCTGCGCATCGCCGTACTGCTTTTCCTGGATCTTGATCAGCGAGAGCGCCATCAGCGGCGCCGGCTCCTTCGGATCGTTGCGGTGCATCGTCTCGAACTGCTTTTGTGCATCGTCGAGGCGGTTGTCGGCGAGATAGAGCTGCGCCAGCGCGAGGCGGCCCTCGCGCGACTTCGGGTTCTGCTGGACGAATTTCTCGAACGAGGCCACACCGATCGCGCGCTCCTGCGGGCCCATTTGCGCGAGCATCAGCGCGGCCGGCAGGTAGTCGGCCTTCAGTTCGAGCGCCTGCTTCAGCGAGGTGACGGCGCCGGCCTTGTCGTCGGTCGCCAGTTGCTGGCGCGCGATCGCGAGGCGGGCCTCGGGGCGGATCAGGTCGTTCTTGAGCAGATCCTGCAGGACCGTCAGGCCATCGGTGCGGTTCGGGCCGCGCGAGATCAGCGCTTGCAGCGCGAGGATCGCATCGCCGCGGTTGTCGCCGTTGGTGCGGGCCAGCTCGCGCGCGAGCAGCGGCTCGGCGTCGGTGGGCTTGCCGGACAGCACGAGCAGCGCGGCATCGACCTGCGCCGCGCGGTTCGAATCGGGTGCATACTCGCGCCACAGATTGGCCGCGGCCAGCGCGTCGGACGGGCTTTGCGCGGCCAGCGCGATTTCCGTCGCACGCTGCGCCATGCGCGGGTCCTTCGTGTCGCGCGAGAGCGCGAGGTAGGTCTGGTACGCGGGAGCGGGCTGGGAGCGTTGCAGTGCGACCTCGGCGGCCAGCACCTGATAGACGATTTGCGCCGTCAGCTGGAGGCCGGGCAGATCCTTCTTTTCGTCCGGGAAGCCCGGCGAGAACGCACTTTGCGATGCGGAATCGTCATCGGTTGCTGCGGCTGGCGATGCGGCGGTAGCGCCCGATGCCGGCGTCTGTGCGTGGGCCGGCAGCGCGCCGAACGCCCATGCGGCGAGCAGCGCGGCGCCGAGTGCGCGGCGGACCGGGAAGGCGAACGCGCGGCGCGCACGGGCGGCGGAGCGCTTCGAAGACAGCGTCGAGGACAAGGTCATGGAAATCCGTTCGAGGTTTCGACGATTGTAACGCGCTCGCTACAATACGCGCACGATCGCCATTAGCCACACACAGACCACAAAACCATGCCAGAGTTGCCGGAAGTCGAGGTTACACGTCGCGGAATCGAACCTTTCGTTGCCGGTCGACGCGTCAAGCGCGTCGACGTGCGCACCGCGATGCTGCGCTGGCCCGTCCCCGAAAATCTTGCCGCCGCGCTCGAATCGCGCGAAGTGCTGCGCGTCGAGCGGCGCGGCAAGTACCTGCTGTTCGAGGTGGATGCCGGCTGGTTCATCGTCCATCTCGGCATGACGGGCACGCTGCGCGTGCTGCCGGGCGGGGAGCCGCCCGCCGCCGCCAAGCACGATCACATCGACTGGATCTTCGACGAATGCGTGCTGCGCTTTCGCGATCCGCGCCGCTTCGGTGCCGTACTCTGGCACCCGCGCGAGCAGGGCGACATCCACGAGCATCACCTGCTGACGACGCTCGGCGTCGAGCCGTTCTCGCCGATTTTTACGCCGGCGCTGCTGTACCGGCGCACCCGCGGGCGTACCGTTTCGGTGAAGCAGGCGCTGCTGGCCGGCGACATCGTGGTCGGGGTCGGCAACATCTATGCGTCGGAGAGCCTGTTTCGTGCCGGCATCCGTCCGACCACGGCCGCCGGTAAAGTGTCGTTGCCGCGCTACGAGCGGCTGGCCGAGGCGGTGCGCACCACGCTCGCCGATGCGATCGAGCGCGGCGGCAGCACCTTGCGCGATTTCGTCGGCAGCAACGGCGAAAGCGGCTACTTCCAGCTCGACTGCTTTGTCTATGATCGTGCGGGCGAACCGTGCCGCGTGTGCGGCACGCCGATCCGCCAGATCGTGCAGGGCCAGCGGTCGACCTACTTCTGTCCGAATTGTCAGCGTTGAAACGAATTTGAAACCCCCACGCACCCGTCCGGCGCCGATTGCGCCGGCCACCCCGCTCGAAGCCGGCTTCGCGGGCCGCCTCATCGCCTGGCAGCGCGACCATGGCCGCCACGACCTGCCCTGGCAGAACACGCGCGATCCGTACCGGATCTGGCTGTCGGAAATCATGCTGCAGCAGACCCAGGTGTCGACCGTCATCCCGTACTACCTGCGCTTTCTCGACCGCTTTCCGGACGTCGCCGCGCTTGCGGCAGCACCGTCGGACGACGTGATGGCGCTATGGGCCGGCCTCGGCTACTACACGCGCGCGCGCAATCTGCATCGCTGCGCGCAGGTGGTGGTCGAGCAGCATGGCGGCCAGTTTCCGTCGTCGCCGGATGCGCTGGCCGAGTTGCCCGGCATCGGCCGTTCGACGGCCGCCGCGATCGCGTCGTTTGCGTTCGGCGCGCGCGCGCCGATCCTCGATGGCAACGTCAAGCGCGTGCTCGCGCGCGTGTTCGGCGTGGAAGGCTTTCCGGGCGAGAAGCGCATCGAGAACGAGATGTGGGGGCTGGCCGAACGCCTGTTCCCGCGCGACGAGGACGACGCCGGCATCAGCGCCTACACGCAGGGCCTGATGGATCTCGGCGCGACGCTGTGCGGGCGCGGCAAGCCCGAATGCCGACGCTGCCCGTATGCGGCCGATTGCGTCGCGAACGTGACGGGCCGTCAGCGCGAGCTGCCGGCCGCGCGTCCCAAGAAGGCGGTGCCCACGCGCCGTACCTGGATGCTGGTGCTGCGTGACGGCGATGCCGTGCTGCTGGAGCGGCGCCCGCCGAGCGGCATCTGGGGCGGCTTGTGGAGCCTGCCCGAAGCCGATGGCGATGCGGCGGCACTGCAACGCGTGCGTGAATTCGGCGGCGAAACCGTCAGCGCGCTGGCGCCGTTCGTGCACACCTTCACGCATTTCCGGCTCGAGATCGAACCGCGCATCGCCGAGGTGGGCGCGCAGTCCGCCGCGGCCGAGGCCGATACCGAGTGGGTGCCGCTCGCGCGGCTCGATGCCTACGGCGTGCCGGCGCCCGTGCGCAAGCTGCTCGACGCCCTGAGCGGGCCGCTGATCTGAGAAGGGGCGTGCGGTGCGCGGTGCCGTTGCCCCGCGCATTTATAGCCAGTCGTGGCGCTTGAGTACCTGATGCACGGCGTCGATGCGCGCGGCCGCGTCGGGAAGCTCCATCAGCTTCTGCCGCGTCCGCAACTCGAGCGGCAGCACTTCGGCGAGTCGATTCGACACCCAGGTCGGGTCGTCGAAATGGAACGGTTCGAGGAACGGCAGCGCGGCGTTTTTCACGTTGCGCAGCGCCGCGATGATCCGTTCGAGCACCTCCGCGCATGCGCCGAACTGGGCGATCGCCTGTTCGCCGTCGAGCGGGCGATCCTCGGGCAGCGGGTCGACGATACCCACCAGCAATCCGTTCGATTCGACGCGGTGCGAGAGCAGCGCGAAGCGCCGCGTGCCGACCGTGCGCAAAAACAGCATGCCGAATTCGCCGGTATCGCATTCGACGATTTCGGCCATGCAGCCGACGGCTTCGGGCACGGCCACCTGGTCGTCCTGCGCGACCTCGGGGCCGCTCTTGAGCAGGCAGACGCCGAACGGGACGTTGTCGCGCAGGCACCCGCGCGCCATGTCGACGTAGCGCGCCTCGAACACCTTCAGCGGCAGCAGGCCGCCCGGGAACAGCACGGTATGCAATGGGAACAACGGCAAATCGACGAGTTGGGTCGAAAGCGAGGACATGGCGGGCACCCCTGACGAGGAGCGGCTCGACGGTCTACTTGACGAGCCGCGATGACGCTTCGGCATCCACCGGTGCGTCACGATGCCGCACTATCACGTTCGCCTGCCGCGACAGACGCGCGGCGAGCGTCTCCGCAATGAACACCGAGCGATGCTGGCCACCTGTGCAACCGATCGCGACCGTCAGATAACTGCGGTTGTCGTCGCGGAAGTGCGGCAGCCATTTGACGATGAAGCTTTCGATGTCGTCGATCATCTGGTGCACGATCGGCAGCGCATCGAGGAACGCAATGACCGGCTGATCGAGCCCGGTCAGCGGCCGCAGTTCGCGGTCGTAGTAAGGGTTCGGCAGCGCGCGCACGTCGAACATGAAATCGCCGTCGAGCGGCACGCCGCGCTTGAAGCCGAACGATTCGAACATCACAACCAGATCGCCGTCGGGCTGCTCGATGAAGCGCTTGACCCAGGTGCGCAGCACGTTCGCGCGCAGGTTGCTGGTGTCGATCTCGTGACCGAAGCCGGCCAGCGGCGAAACCAGTTCGCGCTCGCGTTCGATCGCCTCGGCCAGCGAGGACATCACGCCGACATCGGCGTCGTGCGACGGGGAACCGGATAGCGGATGGCGGCGGCGCGTTTCGGAGAAGCGCTGGATCAGCGCCTGGGTACTGGCGTTGAGGAACAGCACGCGCACGTCGTGGTGTTGCGACAGCTCGCGGATCAGGTTCGGCATGTCGTCGAGCGAGGCGCTCGAACGCGCGTCGATGGCGACCGCGAGCCGCTGCTGGCCGTCGTCGCCGACATGGCGCACGAGTTCGGGCAGCACGCGCGGCGGCAGATTGTCGACGCAGTAGTAGCCCGAATCCTCGAGCGCATTGAGCGCGACGGATTTGCCGGAGCCGGAAATGCCGGTGATGAGGACGATGCGCATGGGGAGGCGGAAAACCAGACGATGCATCATAGCACCGGCGCGCCGGCCCGTTAGGGCGCGGCGCCGGCGCCGGTCAGACGAGTTTGCCGGGGAACTGGCTGTCGGGGTCCTGCATGGCGAGACGCTGGCGATCCATGAAATCGCGCAGCGTATCGATGCCGCGCAGTTGCAGGATCGTGTTGCGCACCGCAGCTTCGACCAGCACGGCGAGGTTGCGTCCGGCCGCAACCTGGATCGTGACCTTGCTGATCGGCAGGCCGAGCACGTCGACGGTCTGGCTTTCGAGCGGCAGGCGCTGGAATTCGCCGTCGGGGCGGCGCACCAACTGGACGATCAGCTTCAGCTTCATTTTCCGGCGCACGGCGGTTTCGCCGAAGATCGTCTTGATGTCGAGCAGGCCGAGGCCGCGCACTTCGAGCAGGTTTTGCAGCAGCGGCGGGCAGCGACCTTCGACGAAATCGGGGCCGAGTCGCACGAAATCGACGGCGTCGTCGGCCACCAGGCCGTGGCCGCGGCTGATCAGTTCGAGGCCGAGCTCGCTCTTGCCGAGGCCCGAATCGCCGGTCAACAGCACGCCCATGCCGAGAATATCGAGGAACACGCCGTGCAGCGTGGCGCGCGGCGCGAGAATGCGCGACATGTAGAGGCGCAGGCTGTCGATCACGGCGGCGGCCGACATCGGCGTGGTGAACAGCGGGGTGGACGAGCGGGTGCAGCGCAGTACCAGTTCCGGCGGCGCGGCGGCACCGCCCGCGACCACCAGGAACGGCGGTTCGAGCGCGATCAGCTCGGCCATGTGGCGGGAGCGGTCTTCGTCGGTTTGTCGTTGGTAGTACTCGATTTCCGCTTCACCGAGCACCTGGATCCGGTTCGGATGGATCAGGTTCAAGTGGCCGACGAGATCGGCGCTCGAGGTGGCGTTGCCGACCGTCTCGGCCGAAAACCCGCGCTCCCAGCCTTCATGCCCCGTCAGCCAGCTCAGTTTGAGCATGGCTGCGTTGTCGTCGAAGATGCTCTGGGCGTTGATGCTGGACGTATCCATTGCGTGCGTCACTCCAAATGGCCGGTGCGGCAATAAGCCGGACGCTCTGCGGCGCCGGACCGGCTGCGGGCGGCAGGGCCGGGCGGTACGCGCCGCCCGTCGCGGGGAAGCCTTCCGCCCGAATCAGCTCAAGGTTGCCATTGAGTGAGGAGACGATGCAACTCGTTACGATCCGGTTCGGTGTGCAGGCGTTCGCGGGCCTCGCGATCGGACAGCAGTTGCGCGATTTCGGACAGGATCTCGAGGTGCTGCTGGGTGGCCTGTTCGGGCACCAGCAGGAAGATCAGGAGCGAGACGGGCTGACCATCCGGCGCTTCGAAGGGGATCGCCTCGGCCAGCCGGACGAAGCCGGCGAGCGGATGCTTGAGACCCTTGATGCGGCCGTGCGGAATGGCGACGCCTTCGCCGAGGCCAGTCGAGCCAAGACGCTCACGCGCGAACAGGTTGTCGGTGACGATGCTGCGGCCGATGCCGTTCTGATTTTCGAAGATCAGACCGGCTTGTTCGAACACGCGTTTCTTGCTGGTGACGGAGAGGTCGATGACGACGTTCTCCAGTGGCAGGATTTTGGCTAGGCGATTCATGTTGACAGGCAGGGGGTGGCCTGGGGTCTCCTCGCGGCGGTAAACGAACGTTCCCTGTCGGGAAGCGGGTTGCCGGCACATCCCGGTAATAACCCGAACATTATAGAGCACGGACGTTCGCCTGGTGTGGCGTGATCGATCCGGTTCGTACGTGATACCGACAAGGCGTGGAACAAAAAAACCGCCCGTCGGAACGGGCGGTTTCGCTGGCGCGCGAGGCGCCGGATTTACTGCGGCGGCAACTCGATCTGATCGAGTACCGGTTGATGCTGATGCTTGATCGGTTCGTGTGCGTGAGTCTGCAGACGTTCCATGTGCTTGACCACCTGGCGGTCGAGCTTGTCGATCAACAGATCGATCGCCGCATACAGGCTGCCGTTGGCACTTTCGACGAAGATATCCTTGCCCTTCAGATGCAGATTGATTTCTGCGCGCTGCTGCCTGTCCTTTTCCTTATGGTTGTCGACCGAGAGGATCACAGTGCCATCGATCACCTGATCGCTATGCCGTAACACCCTGTCGAGCTTGGTGATTACGTACTCGCGAATGGCAGGCGTCAAGTCGAGATGGTGTCCGCTGATCTTCAAGTTCATAGTGTTTCTCCATGCAGATGACCCCGGTGCATGTAGAGGCTATGTCTGCCGGCAGGGCGATCTCCGTGGGATCGGATGATGACGGAGCTGGCCTTGGGCGGACTATGCCTTCGACAGCGCGGCGGCCGGAAAACGCCCGCCGCAAGCAGCGGGCTACAGAGACTTGCGCAGATTGACTGCCGGGATCTTGAGGGCTTCGCGATATTTCGCAACTGTACGACGCGCGACCACGAACCCTTGTTCCGCCAGCAGTTCGGCTATTCGGCTGTCCGATAGAGGAGATTTCTGGTCTTCGGCTCCTATCAGTTGCTTGATGAGGGCGCGGATTGCCGTGGAAGAGGCAGCGCCCCCCGTGTCTGTCGAAACGTGCGACCCGAAGAAGTACTTAAATTCAAGAGTACCGAACGGGGTCAGCATGTACTTGCCGGTTGTCACACGGGAGACAGTCGACTCGTGTAGGCCCAGCGTATCAGCTATTTCCCGCAAAACCAAGGGGCGCATGGCAATTTCGCCGTGCGTAAAAAAGTTCTTCTGGCGCTCCACGATGGCCTGCGCGACACGCAGAATCGTCTCGAAACGCTGCTGGATATTCTTGATCAGCCAGCGTGCTTCCTGGAGCTGCTGCTTCAGCGATCCGGTGCTCGGATCGCCGCGGCTGTTGCGCAGGATGTTGGCGTACAGATGATTGATGCGCAGCTTCGGCACGACCTCCGGATTGAGCTCCGCGATCCAGTTCTGGCCGCTCTTGCGGACCATGATGTCGGGCACCACGTAGTCGGCTTCGGACTTGCCGTAGGCGGCGCCCGGGAACGGTTCGAGCGAGCGGATCAGCGCATGCGCGTCGCGCAGCTCGTCGTCGTTGGCCTTCAGGTGCTTGCGCAGCCGCGTGAAGTCGCGCGCGGCCAGCAGTTCGAGATGCTGCGAGACGATGTCGAGCGACAGCGAGCGCGTGGGGGACGGATCGAGCCGCAGCAGTTGCAGGCGCAGGCATTCGGAAGCCGAGCGCGCGCCGACGCCGGCCGGATCGAAGCTGTGCAGCAGCGCGAGCGCGGCGCCCAGCTCGTCCACATCCACTTCGAGTTCTTCGGGCAGGTCGGTCATGACCTCGTCGAGCGCCGCGCCGAGATAGCCGTCGTCGTCCAGCGATTCGATCAGGAACATGACGAGCGCGCGGTCGCGCGGGCCGGCCTGCGTGACGCGCAACTGCGATGAAAGATGCTCGCGCAGCGAGGTCGTGGCTTCCTGCACCTGCAGCGGCGGGAGATCGTCGTCATCGGAGGCGCTCGACGAGCGGCCGTAATCTTCCAGGTTCCACTGGCTCGAATCGCCGCCGTCGGATCCATAGGAGTCGTAATCGTCGCCGTTACGCTCGTCGCGGTCCGATCGTTCGCTCGATGAATCCGAACTGCTGCTGCTCGACGTGCCGTTGCCGTGCATCGGCTCGGGTGCGGAGGACGGCGGGGCCTGCGGGATCAGCGTGCCGTCGGCACCCACGCGCAGCGGGCTCGCGAGCCACTCGTCGTTCTCGAGCAGCGGGTTCTGGGCGATGGCCATCGCGACTTCCTGCTGCAATTCGAGCGTCGACAGCTGCAGCAGCCGGATCGACTGCTGAAGCTGGGGCGTAAGCGCGAGGTGCTGCGACAGGCGAAGTTGGAGGCTGGCTTTCATGGCAAAAAGGAATCGTTACCTGAAGTTTGCCACGTAGGCGGCGCGTTGCGGGAGGCGGGATGACACGAAGATCGCGAGTGGCGCGCCCGCGCACCGTCGTGCGGGCGCATGGCCGCGCCGCGCGGCCGATCGCGCAGCGCCCGGATCGGCCGGGGTGTTCGGGGTGGGTGGCCGGGCGCCGGGCGGCGCCGCGGCGCCCGCTTACATGCGGAAATGCTCGCCGAGGTAGACGCGGCGGACGTTCTCGTTCTCGATGATGTCCTGCGGCGCGCCGGATGCGAGCACGGAGCCGTCGCTGATGATGTAGGCGTGGTCGCAAATGCCGAGCGTTTCGCGGACGTTGTGATCGGTGATCAGCACGCCGATGTTGCGCTGCTTCAGGAATTTGACGATCTTCTGGATTTCCAGCACCGCGATCGGATCGACGCCGGCGAACGGCTCGTCGAGCAGGATGAAGCTCGGGTTGCTGGCCAGCGCGCGGGCGATTTCCACGCGGCGGCGCTCGCCGCCCGACAGCGACAGCGCCGGGTTCTCGCGCAAGTGGGCGATCTGCAGCTCGTCGAGCAGCGCTTCGGTGCGCGAGGCGATCTCGTCCTTCGACAGCAGCTTGCCGTTGTCGCCATGCTGCAGTTCGAGCACGGCGCGGATGTTCTCCTCGACGGTCAGCTTGCGGAACACCGAGGCTTCCTGCGGCAGGTACGACAGGCCCAGCGAGGCGCGCTTGTGGATCGGCAGCAGGCTGATCGGGCTGCCGTTCAGCGAGATGTCGCCGGCGTCGAGCGGCACCAGGCCGACGATCATGTAGAACGAGGTGGTCTTGCCGGCGCCGTTCGGGCCGAGCAGGCCGACCACTTCGCCGCTTTTCACGTCGAGCGAGACATCCTTGACGACGGTGCGCGAGCCATAGCGCTTCTTCAGGTTGCGGACCACGAGCGAGCTCGTGGTGCCGGCGGGCTGGCGGTTCGGCAGGGCGGTCACGGGTTCGACTCTCCCTGCATGGTGTTCGACGGCACGAGCGTGGCGCTGGCGCCGTTCAGCGGCGCCGGGCCGCCGTTCTTCGGCGACAGCATCGCGCGCACGCGGCCGGTGGGGTTGCCCGGCGCGGCGACGTCGCTGCCGCCCTTGGCGGTGTAGAAGTCGCGCTGGCCGTCATACGTGATGACGCTGCCGTGGACCGTATCGCCCACGGTGGTCAGGCCTTGCAGGCGGCGCACGGTGGCATTGCGCGTGAGCGTGGTCAGGTCCTGCTTGCCGTCGTAATCGATGCGCTCGGCGTCGCCGTCGATGTACTCGTCGAGGCCTTCGCGCTTCTGGCGGAACGATGCATGCTTCTTGTTGCCGGCGGCCATGGTGGCCGTGGCGTACTGATAGCCCTGCGGATCCTGGCGAACCTCGACGCGATCGCCCTTGATCAGGATCGTGCCCTTGGTGATCACGACGTTGCCGGTGGCGACGGTGACCTGCTTGAGGTCGTCATAGGTGAGGTTGTCGGCCTCGACCTGGATCGGTTTGTTCTGGTCCGCTTTTTCCGCGTGCGCGAGCGGCGCGACGCCCGGGAGCGTCAGCGCGACGAGCGCCGCGGCGAGCCCTGCGCGGACAGCGCGGCGCGCGCTGCCGGAAGAAAAACAAGGGAACGATTCGTTCATGCAGTCACGCAAGCTGGGTTACTTGGATTGGCCGGAATGGCCGCCGGCGGAGTCGGACGCGGCGATCGTGCCGCGGACGTTGCCGTAAAGGTCGATGACCCGGGTGACATTGTTGTACTTCATGCCGTTGGTCGCGTTGGCGATCGACAAACCGCGCTGAAGTTTAACCGGCTTTTCGGTCTCGATCACATCGTCGTTGACCAGCACCCGGAAATGTTGGGAATCAGCTTCCATCGGCGGGTCGCCTGCGCCGGCCGCGCGCAGGATCTTCGCGTTGTCGTACAGATCGACGATCGAGACATCGCCGTTGACCGTGCCGCGCTGCGCCGTGGCCGTGACCACCGGCTTGCCGGGCTGGAACGCACGCATGGCCGGCGCGGTGAGCAGGCTGGTCTCGTCGTCTTCGTAGTGCACCAGCTTGACGGCCGTCAGCCGGTATTGCGTCGCGCCCGATTGATCGAGCTCGGTGACCGAGAAGTTGTCGGCGAAGTAGTCGGGCGTGTGCGTTCTCGGACGCTCGACGCTCTCGCCCGGCGGCGGCAGCGTGGCCTGCAGCAGCCAGTAGGTGACGGCCGCCAGCACGGCGAGCGCCGCGATCGGCAGGAACGAGCTCAGGTGCAGCCGCTGCGACATGAATCAGGCTCCCAGCGCGGCGGCGAGCAGCGCGTCGTAGCGGCCCTGGGCGCGCAGGATGGTGTCGACCACTTCGCGTGCGGCGCCATAGCCGCCGCCGGTGGTGGACACGAAGTGCGCGCGCGCGAGCACGTCGGGATGCGCGTTGGCCGGCGCGGCCACGAAGCCGCAGCGCGTCATCACGCCGAGGTCGGGCCAGTCATCGCCCATGTAACCGCATTCATCCGACGAAACGCCGGTGGCCTGCAGCAATTCGGCGAACGCCGTCAGCTTGTGCTCGACGCCCTGGTACAGATGGCTGATGCGCAGTTCCTTGGCGCGCACGGCCACGATCTCCGAACGGCGGCCGGTGATGATGGCCGTGTCGATGCCGGCCTCGCGCAGCAGTTTCAGGCCGTGGCCATCCTGCGAATTGAACGACTTCATGGTGTCGCCGGCGGCCGTGAAGTGCAGGCCGCCGTCGGTCAGCACGCCGTCGACGTCGAAAATCATCAGCTTGACGCGGCTCGCGCGTTCGGCGGCCGTGGCGGAAGCAGCGGACATCAGATCACCTTATTCGAGAACAAATCGTGCATGTTGAGCGCGCCGATCAGCACGCCGTCGGGATCGGTCACCAGCATCTGATTGATTCGGTGGCGCTCCATCAGTTCCACGGCTTCGACCGCCAGATGGTCGGGGGCGATGGTGCGCGGGTGGCGGGTCATCACGTCGCCGATCGGCAGGCGGCGGAAATCGCCGTCGCGTTCGAGCACGCGGCGCAGGTCGCCGTCGGTGAAGATGCCGGCGACATGGTCGTGCTGGTCGACCACCACGGTCATGCCCATCCGCTTGGCGGTGATCTGGAACAGCGCGTCGGAGAGTGTCGCGTCGAGCCGCACGATCGGCACTTCGTCGCCGGTGCGCATCACGTCGCGCACGTGGGTCAGCAGGCGCCGGCCCAGCGAGCCGCCCGGGTGCGAGCGCGCGAAATCGTTGGGACCGAAGCCGCGCGCGTCGAGCACGACCACGGCGAGCGCGTCGCCGAGTGCGAGCGCGGCGGTGGTGCTGGCGGTGGGCGCGAGGTTCAGCGAGCACGCTTCCTTCTCGACCCCGGCATACAGATGGATGTCCGACAACTGGCCGAGGCTCGATTGCGGCCGGCCCGTCATGGCGATCAGCTTGGCGCCGAGCCGCTTGATCAGCGGCAGGATCGCGACGAGCTCCTGCGATTCGCCCGAATTCGAAATCGCGATGAAGACATCATCGGCGGTTACCATTCCGAGGTCGCCATGGCTCGCTTCGGCCGGATGGACAAAGAACGCCGGGGTGCCGGTGCTGGCCAGCGTGGCGGCGATCTTGCGGGCGATATGCCCGGATTTGCCGATGCCAGACACGACCACGCGGCCGCGACAATTCAGCAGCAGGCCGACGGCGCCGACGAATTCTCCGTCGAGCTGGTCACGCAATGCGCGTACCGCATCCGCCTCGATGTCGAGAACGTCGCGGGCGAGCGCAAGCGCCCGGTCATCATTGATTTTCGCTATCATGCGCGGAGTATAACAAAGGCGTTTGTTCGCCGCGCCGGGTGCTGGAACCGCGCTCCCGACGGAGTCCTGTCCTCGCCCATCGAGTCGCCCCCGTGGCGGCCCCACCCGCGTTCGCCTGTCGCGACGCCCTGACGAACGAGGATCCTTCGCACGTGATTTCCCCGCTCGAAATGACGCTCCTGCTGCTGCTGGCTTCAGTGGTGGGGGTCGTCGTGTTCCGCTCGCTGAACCTGCCGCCGATGCTCGGTTATCTGACCGTGGGCATCGTTGTCGGCCCGCACGCGCTCGGTTTTGCCGGCGATCTGGAGCGGGCCGAGCATCTGGCCGAATTCGGCGTGGTGTTCCTGATGTTCTCGATCGGCCTGGAATTCTCGCTGGCCAAGCTGCGCGCGATGCAGCGGCTGGTGTTCGGGCTGGGGCTGGCGCAGGTAGTGGTCACGCTCGCGGTGGCGGTGCTGCTCGGTTTCGCGTTCGAGCATTGGGTTCATATCACGTGGCAGGGCAGCATCGCGCTCGGCGGCGCGCTGGCGATGTCGTCGACGGCGATCGTTTCGAAGATGCTGGCCGAACGGCTCGAAATCGAGACCGAGCACGGCCGCAACATCTTCGGCGTGCTGCTGTTCCAGGATCTGGCCGTGGTGCCGCTGCTGATCGTGATTTCGGCGTTCGGCGGCGAATCGTCGAAGGATCTGGCGGTCACGCTGGGCCTGGCGGCGGTCAAGATCGTGGTGGCGCTCACGCTGCTGCTGTTCGTCGGCCAGAAATTCATGACGCGCTGGTTCAACGTGGTCGCCCGGCGCCGCTCGCAGGAACTGTTCGTGCTGAACCTGTTGCTCGTCACGCTCGGCGCGGCATTCATCACGGACAAATTCGGGCTGTCGCTCGCGCTCGGCGCGTTCATCGCCGGCATGCTGATTTCCGAAACGCCGTACCGCCATCAGGTGGAAGAGGACATCAAGCCGTTCCGCGACGTGCTGCTCGGCCTGTTCTTCGTGACCACCGGGATGCTGCTCGATCCGCGCGTGATCTGGGAGCATCCGTTCCTGGTGCTGGGGTTCTTCGCCGGCCAGGTGCTGCTGAAGGCGGCCACCATCACCGGGCTCGCGCGGCTGTTCGGCGCCACGCCGGGCGTGGCGATCCGTACCGGGCTCGGGCTCGCGCAGGCCGGCGAGTTCGGTTTCGTGATGCTGAATCTGATCCTCGACCGCCATCTGGTCGATTCGACGCTGCTGCAGGCGATCCTCGCCTCGATGCTGCTGTCGATGATGGCCGCGCCGTTCCTGATCCAGAACGCGGACCGGATCGTGATGCGCGTGTCGTCGACGGAATGGATGCAGCAATCGCTGCAAATGACCCGCATCGCCACGCAAAGCCTCAAGCAGCAAGGCCATGTGATCATCTGCGGCTACGGCCGGGCGGGCCAGAACCTGGCGCGGATGCTCGAACAGGAAGGCCTCGCCTACGTCGCGCTCGATCTGGACCCCGACCGCGTGGCCGCCGCCGCCGCGGCCGGCGAATCGGTGGTGTTCGGCGACGCGGCGCGGCGCGAATCGCTGCTCGCGGCCGGTATCCACCGCGCGGCGGCGGTGGCGATCACCTATGCGAACACGCCGTCCGCGCTGCGCGTGCTGCATCACGTCCATGAACTCGAACCGACGCTGCCGGCGATCGTGCGCACGGTGGACGACGCCGACCTCGAAAAGCTGCTCGCTTCGGGCGCGACCGAGGTGATCCCGGAGATCGTCGAGGGCAGCCTGATGCTGGCGTCGCACACGCTGGTGCTGATGGGGGTGCCGATGCGGCGGGTGGTGCGCCGGGTGGAAGAAATGCGCGATGCGCGCTACAGCCTGCTGCGCGGCTATTTCCGCGGCGCCGACGACGCGGACGACGACGACCACGAGCAGGTGCGGCTACAATCGGTGCCGGTCGATGCGCGCTCGGATGCGGTCGGCCGTTCCCTCGAGGAGATCGGGCTGTATGCGCTCGGGCTGGAGGTGACGGCGATCCGGCGGCACGGCATTCGCGGTGTGGAGCCGGACCCGGATACCAAGCTGCGCGCGGCCGACATTCTCGTGCTGCGCGGCTTGCCGGAAGCGCTGTCGATGGCCGAGGAACGGCTGTCGCGCACGCGCCGGGAAGGTGGTCAGGCCGCCTGAGCCTGTCGGATCGGCGCGCTGCCGGTGCGCGCTTTTCACCGGTCCGGCCCTCGATTCGTCAACCCAATTTGCCTGAACGGCGCGCGCCTTCGCCAGCCGTTGTTTCGGAGAAGTTCATGAGCCACCAGCCGTCGGGCGTGTCGCCCGATCCCGCCGAGTTCGTCCGCCGCCATGTGCGCACGGTGTCGGACTGGCCGCAGCCGGGCGTGCAGTTCCGCGACATCACCCCGATCCTGCAGAGCGCGAAGGCGCTGCGCGTGCTGATCGACCTGCTGGTGGAGCGCTACGTGGGCGCCAAGCTCGATTACGTGGCCGGGCTGGACGCGCGCGGTTTCATCATCGCGCCGATCGTCGCCTACGAGCTGAACATCGGCTTCGTGCCGATCCGCAAGGTCGGCAAGCTGCCGTACAAGACCCAATCCGAATCGTACGAGCTCGAATACGGCAGCGCGACGGTCGAGATCCACGAAGATGCCTGCCAGCCGGGCGACCGCGTGATCATCGTCGACGACCTGATCGCGACGGGCGGCACCATGATGGCCGGCAAGAAGCTGCTCGAACGGCTCGGCGCGACGGTGGTGGAGGGCGCGGCGATCATCGATCTGCCCGACCTCGGCGGCTCGGCGCTGCTGCGCGGCGCCGGCCTGCCGCTCTATACGGTGACGGAGTTTCCGGGCCACTGAACGTGGCCCGAGCGCCGGTTGCCCGGTGTTTCCCTTTCCCCGATTTCCGATTTTTCCCGATATCTTCCAGCGAGCTAGCCCGGTCATGCCGAACTTCCTGCTGTTCCTCGCCACCTCGGTCGCGATCACGGTCGCGCCCGGCCCCGACAACCTTCAGGTGCTCGCGCGCGGCATCTCGCAGGGCCGCGCCGCCGGCCTCGTGTCGGCGCTCGGCTTTGCGGCCGGCGTGATGTTCCACACCACGCTCGCCGCGTTCGGCGTGGCGGCACTGCTGCGTTCGTCGCCGGTGGCCTTCCACATCCTGAAGTTCGCGGGCGCGGCCTACCTGATCTGGATCGGCATCAAGGCGCTGCGCAGCCAGGGCCTGGCCACGGCCGACGCGCGCGCGCCGCAGCCGCTGCTGACGATCTTCCGGCAGAGCGTGATCGGCAACATGCTGAACCCGAAAGTGACGCTGTTCTTCGTGGTGTTCCTGCCGCAGTTCGTCGATGTGGGCGGCGTGCAGCCGGTGTCGCTGCAGATGTTCGAGCTGGGCCTGCTGTTCATGGCGCAGGCGGCGGTGGTGTTCTCGGTGTTCGGCTTGTGCGCGGGGCTGCTCGGCGCCTGGCTCAAGCGCCGGCCGCGTGCGGGTGTCTGGCTCGACCGGCTGGCGGGTGCGACGTTCATCGGGCTCGGCCTGCGCATCGCGTTCAAGGACTGAGCCGCCGCCATGACGTTTTCCTGCATTGCCGCCGCGCGCCGCTTCGATGCGGCCGCGCACGTGCCGTTCGTGATCGCCGGCGAACGCTTCGGCTGGATTCGCCGCCGCGACCTCGACGCGCTGCGCCGCTGGCCCGACGTGTTCGAGATCGACGCCGCGCGCGTCGCGCTCGCGGCCGCGCTCGATACGCCCGACACGCGCAGCATGGCGCTCGCCAGCGTGATCGGCGCGCTGGCCGCCGAAGGGCGGATTCCGGGCTGGCGCAACGAGATCTATGCGATCCGCAATCACTTCGACGCGCCGCCGGCTGCCTATATCGAGCGGGCCGCGTCGCGCTTCTTCGGCACGCTGACCTACGCGGTCCACCTGAACGGCATCGTAGAATACGCGGCCGCGCAGCCGCTGCGGATGTGGATCGGGCGGCGCAGCGACACCAAGGCGACCGATCCGGGCATGCTCGACAACGTCGTGGCGGGCGGCATCGGCTGGGGCCTCGGCGTCGAGGACACGCTGGCCAAGGAGTGCTGGGAAGAGGCCGGCATCGACGCCGCGCTGGCCGCCCGCGCGATCGCGGGCCGCACCGTGCATGTGCTCTGCGAGATTCCCGAGGGCACCCAGGCCGAGCAGATCTTCGTCTACGACCTGCCGCTGCCGCACGATTTCGTGCCGCGCAACCAGGATGGCGAAGTGGCCGAGCACCGGCTGGCCGATGCGGCCGAGGTGATCGGCTGGCTCGCGGCCGGCGAGGCGACGATGGACGCGAGCCTCGCGATCCTCGACAGCCTGCTGCGCCATCGCGCGCTGGCCGCCGATGCCGTGCCCGGCATCGATGCGCTGTTCGCGCCGCCGCGCGAGGCCTGAAGCCGGCCGGCACTGCGCAGCACAGGCTTCAGGATTCGCACACCGAAACAACCGGCGCCCGCACCTTGCTGCGGGCGCTGCATGGATTCAACCGCTTCAAACGATGGAGGTGCGGTCATGTCGACCGACCATAGCTTTATCCTGAAACTGTCGTGCCCCGACAAGCACGGCATCGTGCACGCCGTATCCGGCTTCCTGTTCGAACGCGATACCAATATCGTCGATTCCGCGCAGTTCGGCGACAGCCGCACCAGCGAATTCTTCATGCGCGTGCATTTCGACCAGGCCACCGGCAGCGATGTCGACGCCACGCTCGACACGCTGCGCACCGATTTCGCGCCGCTCGCCGAGCGCTTCGAGATGCGCTGGGAAATGCACGATGCGCGGGCCAAGCCGCGCGTCGTGATCCTGGTGTCGAAGATCGGCCATTGCCTGAACGACCTGCTGTTCCGCTATCGCACCGGCCAGTTGCCGATCGATATCGTGGCGATCGTGTCGAATCACAAGGATTTCTACCAACTGGCGGCCAGCTACGACGTGCCGTTCCACCACTTCCCGCTGATGGCCGGCGCCTCGGCCGAGGCCAAGGCCGCGCAGGAAGCGCGCGTGCTGGACGTGATCGGCGAGCATTCGGCCGACCTGGTGGTGCTGGCGCGCTACATGCAGATCCTGTCGCCGAACATGTGCGAGCAGCTCGCCGGCCGCGCGATCAACATCCAT
Source organism: Burkholderia sp. 22PA0099 (assembly GCF_047497165.1). Lineage (NCBI taxonomy): Bacteria > Pseudomonadati > Pseudomonadota > Betaproteobacteria > Burkholderiales > Burkholderiaceae > Burkholderia > Burkholderia sp. 22PA0099. Next base: position 713,825 of record NZ_CP163165.1, read on the forward strand.
CACTCGTTCCTGCCGAGCTTCAAGGGCGCGAAGCCGTATTACCAGGCCTTCGACCGCGGCGTGAAGCTGATCGGCGCGACCGCGCACTACGTGACCACCGACCTCGACGAAGGCCCGATCATCGAGCAGGAAGTCGAACGCGTGGACCACAGCATGACGCCCGAGCAACTGACGGCGATCGGCCGCGACGTGGAATGCGTGACGCTCGCGCGTGCCGTGAAGTGGCACGTCGAGCACCGGATTCTGCTGAATGGCACCAAGACGGTGGTGTTCCGTTAATTCGGAGAATTGAGCGAACGAGGGCGCGAGGGCGGTACGCGCCGCCCCCGCTTCGTCAGATCAGGCGCAGCGTCGACAGCTCGCGCTTGATATAGGCATAGAAGATCGGCGCGGCAATCACGCCCGGCACGCCGAACGCCGCTTCCATCACGAGCATCGCCAGCAGCAATTCCCATGCGCGCGATTCGATCTGGCCGCCGATGATGCGCGCGTTCAGGAAGTATTCGAGCTTGTGGATCACGATCAGGAACGCAAGCGACGCGATCGCCGTGCCCACGCCCACCGACAGCGACACCGCCACGATCATCGTGTTCGAGATCAGATTGCCGATCACCGGCAGCAGCCCGACCATGAACGTGATCAGCACCAGGGTCTTGGACAGCGGCATCTTCACGTGCACGATCGGCAGCACGGCCAGCAGATAAATGGCGGTGAATGCGGCGTTGATCGCCGAGATCTTGATTTGCGCGAACACGATGCGGCGGAACGAATCGGCGAACAGCCCGGCGCGCGTGAGCAGCGCCGTGGAAAGCGGGCGGCGCGCCTTGTTGCGATCCACGCCGATCGCGATCATCGCGCCGATGATCATCCCGAACAGCACATGGCCGAAGATCCGCGCGGCGCTCTTGCCGCCTTGCTGGAGCTGGTCCATGTGCTTCGACATCAGGCCGGTGGCCTTCACCTTCATTTGCGCGGCATCCACCGGCAGCACGTTCGCGAGCCAGCCCGGCACGCGCCCGCGTGCCTGGTCGACCATCTGCATCATCTGGCCCATCAGGCCCTGCAGGTTCGGCACCGTGTGCTCGACGTGCTCGATGATCGCGGCCGTGAGGCCGGCCAGCCCGCCGACGATCACCACCGACAGCAGCACCACGGCGAGCCAGCGCGCGCGCCCGCTCGACATGTGACGCTCGATGGCCGGCGCGATGGCGTGGACGAGTTGGTAGACCAGCAGCCCGGCCAGCAGGCCCGACAGCAGCTTCAGATGGAGCACCAGGAACAGGCCCAGCACGGCGAGGAGGTAGCTGCCGATCTCGATCGCCGACAGCTTCGGCAGGCTGAAGTCGCTCGTCAGCCTGACACTGCGCAGATGAGGCTCGCGTGACGGGGCGTCGCGCGTCGGCTCGGTTTGCTTCTCCATGACGGTTCCTGTTTCGGTCGGTACGGTTCGCGCGCTCGTGGACAAGACGCACGCCGCCCGCATCGCGCGAGTATAGCAACGATTGACGGCTGAAAATGCCGCTGCGGATACCGAGAACGGGGGAGCAATGAACGTGCCGCCGGGCCGGAACGGCCACGGCGGCGGCGGGACTGCGAATTTATTGCTTTGGACGCTTGAGCAGCGGCGCGAGGTATTTGCCGGTGAAGCTGGCCTTGGTTTTCGCGACCTGCTCGGGCGTGCCCTGGGCGATGATCTGCCCGCCGCCGGCGCCGCCCTCCGGCCCGAGGTCGATGACCCAGTCGGAGGTTTTGATGACGTCGAGATTGTGCTCGATGATGACGACCGTGTTGCCCTGGTCGCGCAGCCGGTGGATCACCTCGAGCAGCAGCGCGATGTCGTGGAAGTGCAGGCCGGTGGTCGGCTCGTCGAGGATGTAGAGCGTGCGGCCGGTGTCGCGCTTGGACAGCTCCAGCGAAAGCTTGACGCGCTGCGCCTCGCCGCCCGACAGCGTGGTGGCCGACTGGCCGAGCCGGATGTAGCCCAGGCCCACGTCGAGCAGCGTCTTGAGCTTGCGCGCCACCACCGGCACCGCGTTGAAGAACGTGTAGGCGTGCTCGACCGTCATGTCGAGCACTTCGCTGATGTTCTTGCCCTTGTACAGCACTTCGAGCGTTTCGCGGTTGTAGCGCTTGCCGTGGCAGACATCGCACGGCACGTAGACATCGGGCAGGAAGTGCATCTCGACCTTCAGCACGCCGTCGCCCTGGCAGGCCTCGCAGCGCCCGCCCTTGACGTTGAACGAGAAGCGGCCCGGATCGTAGCCGCGCTCCTTCGAGGCCGGCACGCCCGAGAACAGCTCGCGGATCGGCGTGAACAGGCCCGTATAGGTGGCCGGGTTCGAGCGCGGCGTGCGGCCGATCGGCGATTGATCGACGTTGATGACCTTGTCGAAATGCTCGAGGCCTTCGATCGATTCGTACGGCGCCGGTTCGGCCGACGAGCCGTACAGGTGGCGCGCGACGGCCTGATATAGCGTGTCGTTGATCAGCGTGGACTTGCCCGAACCGGACACGCCGGTGATGCAGGTCAGCAGGCCCACCGGCAGGTCGAGCGAGACGTGCTTGAGGTTGTTGCCGTGCGCGTCGCCGATCCGCAGCATGCGGTCCTCGTCGGGCGCCATGCGCTCGTCGGAGTATTCGATGAACTTCTTGCCGGCCAGATACTGGCCCGTCAGCGAGGCCGGGTTGGCCTGCACCTGCTTCGGCGTGCCTTCGGCGATCACCACGCCGCCGTGCTCGCCGGCGCCCGGCCCCATGTCGACCACGTAATCGGCCGTGCGGATCATGTCCTCGTCGTGCTCCACCACGATCACCGAGTTGCCGAGATCGCGCAGATGCTTGAGCGTGGCGATCAGGCGATCGTTGTCGCGCTGGTGCAGGCCGATCGACGGCTCGTCGAGCACGTACATGACGCCCGTGAGGCCGGAACCGATTTGCGAGGCCAGCCGGATGCGCTGCGCCTCGCCGCCCGACAGCGTTTCGGCGCTGCGCTCGAGCGACAGGTAATCGAGGCCCACGTTATTGAGGAAGGTGAGCCGCGCGACGATTTCCTTGATGACCTTGTCGGCGATCTCGGCCTTCGAGCCGTCGAGCTTGAGGCTGTCGAAATAGCCGAGCGTGTCGCGCAGCGGCCAGCCGCTCACTTCGAAGATGCCGCGCGCCTGCTCGCCCGAGCCGATGCGCACGAAGCGTGCCTCGCGGCGCAGGCGCGTGCCGTCGCAGGCCGGGCACGGCTGGTTGTTCTGGTATTTGGCCAGTTCCTCGCGCACCGCGGCCGAATCGGTCTCGCGGTAGCGGCGCTCCAGGTTCGGGATGATCCCCTCGAACACATGCTCGCGGATCGTCGTGCGACCGCGCTCGTTGATGTACGAGAACGGGATTTCCTGCTTGCCCGAGCCGTACAGCAGGATCTTGCGCACCTTTTCGGGCAGATCCTCGAAGGCGGCGTCGATATCGAACTCGTAGAACGCCGCCAGGCTTTGCAGCATCTGGAAGTAGAACTGGTTGCGCCGGTCCCAGCCCTTGACCGCGCCGGCGGCCAGCGACAGCGACGGATGCGCCACCACCCGCTTCGGGTCGAAGAACGTGATCTGGCCGAGGCCGTCGCATTCCGGGCAGGCGCCCATCGGGTTGTTGAACGAGAACAGGCGCGGTTCGAGCTCCTGCAGCGAATACGAGCAGATCGGGCAGGCGAACTTCGAGCTGAACAGGTGTTCGTGATCGGTATCCATCTCGAGCGCGATCGCGCGGCCGTCGGCCAGGCGCAGCGCCGTTTCGAACGATTCGGCCAGACGCTGCTTCATGTCCGGGCGCACCTTCAGGCGGTCGACCACCACGTCGATGGTGTGCTTGTCGTTCTTCTTGAGCTTCGGCAGCGATTCGACCTCGTAGATCTTCGCCACGCCCTCGTTGGCCGTGCCGCCGCCCGAGCGCACCCGGAACCGCACGAAACCGTGGGCCTGCATCTCCTCGAACAGCTCGGCGTGCTCGCCCTTGCGGTTGGCGACCACCGGCGCGAGGATCATCAGCTTGGTGTCTTCCGGCAACGCCAGCGCCGCATCGACCATCTGCGAGACGCTTTGGGCCTGCAACGGGATCTCGTGGTCGGGGCAGTAGGGCGTACCGACGCGTGCGTACAAAAGTCGCAGGTAGTCGTGGATTTCCGTGACGGTGCCGACGGTCGAACGCGGGTTGTGCGACGTCGCCTTCTGCTCGATCGAAATCGCCGGGGACAAACCTTCGATCAGGTCGACGTCGGGCTTCTCCATCAACTGAAGAAACTGCCGCGCGTAGGCGGACAGGCTTTCGACGTAGCGCCGCTGCCCTTCCGCATAAAGGGTGTCGAACGCCAACGACGATTTGCCCGATCCCGACAGCCCCGTGATGACCACCAGCTTGTGGCGGGGCAGGTCGAGATTGACGTTCTTCAGGTTGTGGGTGCGTGCCCCACGGATACGGATCTGTTCCATGAACCTGGCGAAAGAGGAGGAAACCAAACCTGCTACTATAACGGCTTTTCGAGACCGTCGTTTCGGGCTCCCGGCTCTCGTTTCGCCTGCCGCGCAGGTGTTTCGGAGCACGCGCTGCGCAGCTTGCGGCGCAGGCGAGGCAACCTGGCGGCGCGACTCGGAGCCGGCCTTATCCCCGCCGCCCGCCTATCGGGCGGATGCCCGCTCAAATCGACCCGCTTCCCCCGATGTCCAATCCGTCCGCTTCCTCCGCTCGCATGAGCGCGCCCGAAATGCGCGCGACCGCCTCGCTTGCCGCGATCTTCGCGCTGCGCATGCTGGGCCTGTTCATGATCATGCCGGTGTTTTCCGTCTACGCGAAAACCATCCCCGGCGGCGACAACGTGCTGCTCGTCGGCCTCGCGCTCGGCGCCTACGGCGTCACGCAATCGATGTTCTACATCCTTTACGGCTGGGCATCCGACCGTTTCGGCCGCAAGCCGGTGATCGCGTTCGGCCTGCTGGTGTTCGCGCTCGGCGCATTCATCGCCGCGTTCGCCCACGACATCACGTGGATCATCGTCGGCCGGGTCGTGCAGGGAATGGGGGCGGTATCGTCGGCGGTGCTGGCGTTCATCGCCGATCTGACCTCGGAGCGCAACCGTACCAAGGCGATGGCGATGGTCGGCGGCTCGATCGGCGTGTCGTTCGCGGTGGCGATCGTGGGCGCGCCGATCGTGTTCCATTGGGTCGGCATGAACGGGCTGTTCACGATCGTCGGCGTGCTCTCGCTGCTGGCGATCGGCGTGGTGTTCTGGGTGGTGCCCGACGCGCCTCAGCCGCCGGTGCACGTGAAGGCGCCGTTCGCCGAGGTGCTGCGCAACACCGAACTGCTGCGCCTGAATTTCGGCGTGCTGGTGCTGCATGCCACGCAAACCGCGCTGTTCCTCGTCGTGCCGCGCCTGCTGGTCGACGCCGGGCTGCCGGTGGCTTCGCACTGGCAGGTGTACCTGCCGGTGATGGGGCTGGCCTTCGTGGCGATGGTGCCGGCCATCATCGTGGCCGAGAAGCGCGGCAAGATGAAGCCGGTGCTGCTCGGCGGCATCGCGTCTATCCTGATCGGCCAGTTGTTGCTCGGCTCCACCCCGCATACGATAGTGATCGTCGCGGCGGTGCTGTTCGTGTACTTCCTCGGCTTCAACATTCTCGAGGCCTCGCAGCCTTCGCTCGTTTCCAAGCTCGCACCGGGTTCGCGCAAGGGCGCGGCCACCGGCGTCTACAACACCACGCAATCGATCGGCCTGGCGCTGGGCGGCGTGGTGGGCGGCTGGCTGCTGAAGACGGGCGGGGCGAACGAGGTGTTTTATACGTGCTCTGCCCTGGTTGCGGTGTGGCTTATAATCGCCGCCAGCATGAAACAGCCGCCGCGCAAGGCCTGACGGGCGTCGCGCGTCGGCTGTTTCGCCGGCCGCCGCGTGGGTTTCGCGCCGGCCGGTTTCGAATCTTTTGGAGAAATACATGGCATCCGTCAACAAGGTCATTCTCGTCGGCAACCTCGGCGCCGACCCCGAAGTGCGTTACCTGCCGAGCGGCGATGCCGTGGCGAACATTCGTCTTGCCACCACCGATCGCTACAAGGACAAGGCAAGCAACGAATTCAAGGAAGTGACCGAGTGGCATCGCGTGGCGTTCTTCGGCCGTCTGGCCGAGATCGTCAACGAGTACCTGAAGAAGGGCTCGGCGGTGTACATCGAAGGACGCCTGCGTACCCGCAAGTGGCAAGGCCAGGACGGCCAGGATCGCTACTCCACCGAAATCGTCGCGGACCAGATGCAGATGCTCGGCGGCCGTGGCGGCGCGGGTGGTGGCGGCGGTGGTGACGATGGCTACGGCGGCGGCGGCGGCGGCGGTTATGGCGGTGGCAGTGGTGGCGGCAGCCGCGGCGGCGACATGGAGCGCGGCGGTGGCGGTGGCCGTGCATCCGGCGGTGGCGGCGGTGCGCGCAGCAGCGGCGGTGGTGGCGGTGGCGGTGGCGGTTCGAGCCGTCAGAGCCAGCCGCCGTCGGGCGGCGGTTTCGACGAGATGGACGACGATATCCCGTTCTGATCGGCAACTCGCCATCTGTTGTAGAAAGGCCTCGATTGCGCATCGAGGCCTTTTTTATTGCCTGCCGTGACGCCGCCGCACTTTCCTCAAGCCGACGACGGTGCCTTCAAGATCCGCCACAGCGTCGTGCGTCCGATCCCGAGCGCCCGGCTCGCCGCGGCGCGATTGCCGCCATGCGCCGCGAGCGCCTGCTCGATGTCCTCGCGCGTGACCGGCGCTTGCCGAGCCTGAACCCCGTCGCGCGTCGCGTCCTCGTCATGCTCCGGCGATAACGGCCCATCCTCCGCCCCGAACTCCGGAAAAATCTCGGCCAACAGCGCCGACACCGACGCATCCCCCTCATCCTCCGCAGCAAACAGCGCCGCCCGCGCCAGCAGGTTCTCCAGCTCCCGCACGTTCCCCGGCCACGCGTAACGCGCGAAATACGGCGCGAACCACGCGAGCACGCGCTCGACCGAGCCCGGCGCCAACGCGTAACGCGCCGCCGTCGCCCGCAACAGGTGCCGCGCGAGCGCCGCGATATCCTCCCGCCGCTCGCGCAGCGCCGGCAGCGCGATATTCAGCAGGTTGAGCCGGAAATACAGATCGGCCCTGAAGCTCCCCTCCGCCACCATCGCGCGCAAATCGCGGTGGGTCGCGGCGATCACGCGGATATCCACCGGCGTCGCGCGGCTCGCGCCGAGCTTCATCACTTCGCGCTCCTGCAACACGCGCAGCAGCCGGCTTTGCAGCGCGGCCGGCATCTCGCCGATCTCGTCGAGGAACAGCGTGCCGGTGTGAGCCGTCTCGATCAGGCCCGGCTTGCCGCCGCGTCGCGCGCCCGTGAACGCGCCTTCCTCGTGGCCGAACAGCTCGCTCTCGATCAGCCCGTCGGGCAGCGCGGCGCAGTTGAACGCAACGAACGGATTGCCGCGCCGCGAGCTCGCGTTGTGGATGCCCTGCGCGACCAGCTCCTTGCCGGTGCCGCTTTCCCCGGTCAACAGAACCGTGGCGTCGTGCCGGGCGCTGATCGTCGCGAGCCGGCGCACGCGCGTCATGGCGGCCGATTCGCCCACCAGGTCGCCCAGCTCGTAGCGGGCCACCAGATGGCGCGGGCGCTGGGTCGTGCGCAGCGAGCGGTCGATGCGCTGCGCGACGAGCGCGTCCTGCACCGTCACGACCGTGCCCGAGCGCACACCTTGCTCGACGATCGGCACGCCGCCGACGATCAGCGAACGCCCGCCGATCTGCTGGATTCGCTCGTCGACGGGCGCGTCGCTGCTGGCCACTTCGCGCAGCAGCGGGCCGACCGCGCGTTCGAGCTGGGCGGCCACGTCGCTGCCGCGATCGAGGTTCAGCAGGTGGAGCATCGCCGGGTTCACGGCTTCGAGCTGCCCGGCATCGTCGAACGCGGCCACGCCGTCGCGCAGGTGCGAAACGATGGTGTTCAGGCGTACCCGCTTCGATTCCTTCTGACGGCTCACGCGCGCCAGTTCGACCGAGCGCTCGAACGCCTCGCCCACCGCGCCGAGCGAATACAGGAACACGCTTTCGAGGCCGGCCGCCTGCGCCAGATCGCAGGCCATGCCCGGCCCGATGATCACGCGGCAGCCGGACGCGGCCAGCGTTTCGACGGCGGTGCGCACCTCGTCGACGGTGCGGTAGGCGCGCTGTGTCAGGCGCAGCTTGAGCCATGCGCCGAGGTCGGCCAGCTCGTGCGACACGCTCTCGTGCAGGACCAGCCCGATCGCCTCGCCGGGCCAGGTGGCGTTGGCGTGCGTGATGGCCGCGAGCACGTCGAAGCCGTTCACGCGCACGACCACCACCGGCACGTTCAGGTTGTCGCGCAGATACGCGCCGTTCGAGCCGGCGGCCAGCACGACATCCACCGTGCCGGCCTCGATGGCCGGCTGCAAGGCCGCGACGGCGTTGCCATAGCCCTCGCGGATATAGATCAGGCGCGCCTGATCGTCGTAGCGCGGCGCGACGGTCGCGAACAGATGCTGCAGGCGGCTGATGCTGACGAGCGCGATGGCCGGTCGGCCCTGGCGCGCGGGCGAATTGGGCGAGGACATGGGCGTGGCGGCGAAATGAAGGTGGAACGTTCGTGAAACGTTTCGATGCGCTCGAAAACGTTTCGCGGATTTTGCCATGAAACGCATCGAGCGAAATCCGGCCGCCATTCGCTGCCGTCAGGCCCCGCCAGGTCGCTTCCCGCCGTGCTCCACGCCGAAACGTGCCATTGGCACGTTTTTCGCAATCACAGGGCCGGACCAATCCACCTTCATCATCAGGAAACTTGCCATGTCTTCCTCCGCAAACGTGCGACGCGCCGCGTTCCGCACCAAGGTCAACGAACGCCGCGGCCTGCTCGTGCCGGGCGCCTTCAACGCGATGAGCGCGCGCGTCATCGAGGATGCCGGTTTCGAGGCGCTGTACCTGACGGGCGCGGGCGTCACCAACATGTCGTTCGGCCTGCCGGATCTCGGCTTCATCGGCCTGAGCGACATCGCCGAGCACACGGCGCGGGTGCGCGATGCGGTCGACCTGCCGCTGATCGTCGATGCCGACACGGGCTTCGGCAACGCGCTGAACGTGCGTCACACGGTTCGCACGCTGGAGCGCAGCGGCGCGGACGCGATCCAGTTCGAGGATCAGGTGATGCCGAAGAAGTGCGGCCATTTCAACAACAAGGAAGTGATCGGCCGCAGCGAGATGGTCGGCAAGATCCGCGCGGCGGTGGATGCGCGCGACGACGCCAACCTGCTGATCATGGCGCGCACCGACGCGGCGGCCGTGCACGGCATCGAGGACGCCATCGAGCGCGGCCACGCGCTGATCGAGGCCGGCGCGGACATCCTGTTCATCGAGGCGACCGAGCGGCTGGAGGACATCGAGCGCCTGCCGAAGCTGATCGACGCCCCGCAGCTCATCAACATCGTGATCGGCGGCAAGACGCCGGTGCAGTCGCGCGACACGCTGGCCGGCCTCGGCTACGCACTCGTGCTGTACGCGAACGCGGCGCTGCAAGGCGCGCTGGTCGGCATGCAGCGCGCGCTCGGCCAGTTGAGCGCCAACGGCCGGCTCGACGAGGACCCGTCGATCGTCGCGCCGTTCGCCGAGCGCCAGCGCCTCGTCAACAAGCCGTTCTACGACCAGCTCGATCGCGAGTACGCCCCGAAGGGCTGAACTCGACAATCCGGAGCACATATAAGAGGAGACAACATGACGAACCTGCGGGATCTTGAGATCGGCGCTGCGCCCGGTACGGCGGCGCACGCGACAGCGGCCGCATCGGCGCCGGCCCCGACGATCCGCTCGATCGTCGGCGGCCTGGCCGGCAACCTGATCGAGTGGTACGACTTTCTCGCGTACAGCATCTTTTCGATCTATTTCGCGAAGGCGTTCTTCCCGAGCGACAAGCCGACAGTACAACTGATGAATACCGCGGCGATCGCGGCGGTGGGCTACGTGGCGCGGCCGCTGGGAAGCTGGCTGGTCGGGCTGTATGCCGACCGGCATGGGCGCAAGAAGGCGCTGACCTGGTCGGTGACGGCGATGTGCGTGGGTTCGCTGATGATCGCCGTGACGCCCGATTACGCGACGATCGGCGTGCTCGCGCCGATCGTGCTGATCGCGGCGCGGCTGTTGCAAGGCCTCAGCATGGGCGGCGAATACGGCACCAGCGCCACGTACCTGAGCGAAATCGCGCCGCCGAACCGGCGCGGCTTCTATCTGGGCTTCCTGCAGGTCAGCGTGGTGGCGGGGCAACTGGTGGCGCTCGCGCTGATGCTCGTCATGCAGAACCTGCTGATGAGCGGCGCGCAGATCGAACGCTGGGGCTGGCGCGTGCCGTTCCTGATCGGCGGCGCGCTCGCCTTGTTCGCGCTGTACATGCGTCGCAACGTGACCGAATCGGAGGCGTTCCGTCGCGCCGCGCGCGAGGGCGGCCCGTCGGTGGCGCGGCAGTTGTTCGATCATTGGCCGCAGATCCTGCTGGCGATCGGCATCACGATCGGTGGCACGGTGGGCTTCTACACGTTCACCGTGTACATGCAGAAATACCTGGTGAATACGGTGGGCCTGACGAAGGAAACCTCCACGCTGGTGTCGACCGCCGCGCTGCTGCTCTACATGCCGTTGCAGCCGCTGTTCGGGCTTGCATCCGACGTGTTCGGGCGGCGCGCCGTGCTGATCTGCTTCGGCCTGTCGACGACGCTGTTCTCGGTGCCGCTGTTTACGGCGCTGAGTCACACGCACAGCGCGCTGATCGCGTTCCTGCTGTCGTTCGCGGGGCTCGTGATGTTGAGCGGCTTCACGTCCGTGCACATGCTGGCGAAAACCGAGCTGTTCCCGGTGCGGATTCGTGCGCTCGCAGTGGGCCTGCCGTACGCGCTGACCACGGCGATCCTCGGCGGCACGACGGAATTCGTCGCGCTGCGGTTCAAGGCGAGCGGCCACGAACAGTACTTCTACTGGTACGTGACGGCCTGCGCGGCGATCTCGTTGATCGTCTATTTGCGCATGCCGGAAACACGCGTCAGGCAGGCCGCTGCCTGAGGCCAAACCGAATGGGCATCCGAGCGCCGGGCCGGTTTGCCGCATCGTTTGGGCGCGCCGGAAGACCGGCGCGATTGCATCGGTCTCCGAAACAAGCTCGTGGTGCCATACGAACGTGCGGCGTCACGCCGATGTTGTTTCGTTCTCCATCACAATATTTTCGATTCTGATCCGTCGTCACGGGCAGGGCACGCTGCCCTCCCGATTCGAGGCCCGGCGGCTCCGGTCGGGAAACGATAAAATGCCGCTCTGCCGTCCGCCCCTGGACGCAGCGACACTACTGCGTGGCGATCCTGCGCGAGCCGTGTCGAATCGCGCACGCTACCCGGAAACGTCGTCATGGAATATATCGATAGCCTGCGTATCTTCTGTTCGGTCGTCGAGGCGCGCGGCTTTACCCGTGCCGCCGACATGCTCGGCCTGTCCACCCCGGTCGTGTCGCGTGCGATCGCCGCGCTCGAGAAGCGGCTCGGCGTTCGCCTGTTCAATCGCACCACGCGGCAGATCTCGCTGACCGAAGCGGCCGAGCAGTTCTACGAAGGTTGTGTGCGCGTGATCGCCGATCTCGATGCGCTGGAAGAGGGCGCGTCCACGCAGGCACGCGAGCCCACCGGCGTGCTGCGCGTGATCTCGCACGCGACGGCCACCATGCACCGGCTGCAGCCGCTGATCGCCAGCTACAAGCTCAAGTATCCGAAGGTGAACATCGACGTGACGCTGGCCGAACGGCCGGTCGATCTGGTCGCGGAAGGCTACGACATCGGCCTGCTGCTGCCGTTCATGCTGACCTCGGACACCGTCGTCACGCGCCTGATGGAGCTGATCCCGTTCGAACTGGTGGCCTCGCCCGAATACCTGGCGCGCCATTCGGCGCCCACCCACCCGTCGCAGATCGCCGACCACCTGGTGGTGGCGTTCTCCACCTCGATACGCAAGCCCGAGCTGCGCTTCGGCGTGGACGGCGAGACGCTGACGGTGCCGTTCCGCTACGAGATCGAGTCGAACAACGCGCCGTTCAATCTCGGCATGGTGCTGCAAGGTTTCGGGATCGGCATGCTGCCCAGTTCGGTGGTGGCGGCCGACCGTGAAGCGGGCCGGCTGGTGCCGGTGCTGCCGGAATATTCGCTGGTCGACATGGGCGCAGAGATCCGGCTTGCTTACAGTTCCCGTACATTGATGCCGGCCAAAGTCCGCAGCTTCATCGAGCATACGGTCGCGTTCTTCGAAACCGCGTCGCCGCCCGTCCCGCGCTGAGCCTTTCCAGGCGGGCGTTTCGCCCAAATTCATCCGGATCAAATGGCGTGCCTCGGGGCCGCGAACGTCGTGAATGTGTTAAATGCTTGCCGGGTCGATTCTTGTCGCGACAGTGATAATTGATTGCTTTCCATGGCATTGCTGACCCGGCCCCTCATCTCTAGTCTGTGCGCATGCACAGAGAATCTTCCGAAACAGACCATTGTTTTGCGATGCGTCAGGCCGCGCGACATGTCTCGCGGTTTTACGAGCTGTATCTGTCGCAAGCCGGCGTCACGCTTTCGCAGTTCTGCATCCTCCGCTCGCTCGGCGATTCGGTGAGCACCACGATGGCGGAGCTGGCGCGCGCCACGGCAACCGACCGCACGACGCTGGTTCGCACGCTGAAACCGTTGCTGGGCGCGGCGTTGATCGTTCAGGCGCCGAGCGAGGGCGCGCGCCGGCAGCGGTTTGCGCTGACGCTCGAAGGGCAGCGCAAGCTGGGCGACGCGATGCGTTATTGGCGTGCCGCGCAGGCCGCGTTCGAGAGCCGGTTCGGCTTGCGGCGCGCGCAGGCGCTCGATGTCGAACTGTTTGCCGCAGCACGCGAATGCGTGCCCGGGGGAGCGCCTGCATGAAACCGTTGCAATTGCCGCCGCAGGCGCTGACCGTGCCGGCCGACGAATTCGGCGCGAGCCTCGGCTACCTGCTCACGCAAACCCACGCGCGCCTCGCGCTGCGAATCAACCAGCGCGCGCAGGCCGAACTCGGCGTGACGGGCGTGCAGGGCAAGATGCTGTACCTGCTGGCCGCCGGCCGTTGCGAGACGGCCGCCGATCTCGCCCGCGACTGCTGCGTGGACGCCAGCGCGATCACGCGCGTGCTCGACCGCGTCGAAGTGCGCGGGCTGCTGACCCGGGAGCGCGATCGCGACGATCGACGCATCGTGCGGCTGGTGCCGACCGAAACGGGCCGCGCGCTCGCCGAGGCGATGCCGGCGCTCTATGCCGGCGTGATCGACGAAGCGCTCGTGGGCCTCGTGCCCGAGGAAGTCGGCTCGTTGAAGCGGATGCTGCACCGCATCCTCGAAAACGGCGTTTGAGCTTGCGCGCGGTGCGTATTGGGTCCTCGTCATGCGTTCTATTAGTTGTCTAGTCCATCAATCCAGGGGAGCTGTTTTTATGAAACTCGTTACAGGCACGACGTTGCGCCGCGGAGCCGCACGATGAGCGCGCGGGCCAAGCCGATGCCGCTGCGCGCGATCCGCGCGGCGGCGCTGTCGGCCGTTGCCGCGTTCGCCCTGGCCGGTTGCGCCAACTACATCGGCATCCACAGCGACAAGCAGATCGAGCCGGCCTCGCAACTCGAAGCGACCCAGAGCCTGCCCGCCGAGGGCGGCCAATGGCCGACGCTCGATTGGGCGCAGCAGTTCGGCGATCCGCAACTGCCGCAACTGATCGCCGAGGCGCTCGACGGCAACCCGACCATCGCGCAGGCGCAGGCGCGGCTGGCCAAGGCGTCGTCGTATATCGAGACGTCGCGCGCGGCGCTGATGCCGAAGGTCGAGGGCAGCTATTCCTGGACGCGCGAGCTGTATTCGGGCAACGGCCTGTACCCGCCGCCCTATGGCGGCAGCTGGTACAGCGAGAACAACGTGCTGGCGAGCGCAACGTGGGAGCTGGACCTGTGGGGCAAGAACCGTCAGCGGCTGCGCTCGGCGGTGTCGCAGCAGCGGGCGGCGCAGGCCGAATTCCAGCAGGCGCGCGTGACGCTCGCCGTGTCGGTCGCGCGCAGCTACAACCAGCTTGCGCAGCTCTATGCACTGCGCGACATCGCCCAGCGCGAGATCGACAACCGCCAGACGGTCGGCAAGATCACCGAAGGGCGCGTGGGCGCGGGCCTCGACACCAACGTCGAGCGGCAGACCGCGCGCGGCAACGTGGCGACCAGCCAATCCTCGCTGTCCGATCTCGACGGCCAGATCACCGTCACCCGCTATCAACTGGCGGCGCTGCTCGGCAAGGGCCCGGACCGCGGCCTGAAGATCGCCGTGCCGGTGCTGAAGCCGGGCGGGGCGGTCGATCTGCCCGGCAACATTCCGGCCGACCTGGTGGCGCGCCGGCCCGATCTGGTGGCCGCGCGCTGGCAGGTGGAAGCGGCGATGCACGACGTGAAGGAGGCGAAGGCCGAATTCTTCCCCGACGTGAACCTCGCGGCGGGCTTCGGTTTCGATGCGTTCGGCTGGGGCCAGTTCCTGAAATTCGCGAGCCGCCAGGCGCAGTTCGGGCCGGCCGTGCACCTGCCGATCTTCGATGCCGGCGCGTTGCGCGCGCAGTTGAAAGGGCGCTACGCCGATTTCGATCTGAACGTCGCGAACTACAACCAGACGCTGATCGGCGCGCTCAACGACGTGGCCACGCAGGTGGCGACGATCCGCTCGATCGACCGGCAGATGGGCGATGCGCAGCGTGCGCTGGACGCCTCGGCGCGCGCCTACGATCTCGCCGTGGTGCGCTACAAGGCCGGCCTCGCGCCGCAGTTGCTGGTGCTCAGTGCCGACGTCAACCGCCTGAGCGCCGAGCAGACCGTCACGAACCTCGTGATGCGCCGCCGCGACATGCAGATCGGCCTGATCAGCGCGCTGGGCGGCGGCTTCGACGCAAGCGGTTCGCCGCTCGCCGCGCCGGATGCGGCGTCGGCACCGGCCCCCGTGTCGGCTCCGGCCCCCGCCGCTGCGCCGGTCACGGCAGCATCGGCCCCGGCCGCCGGCTGAGTTTCCCGCAGTTCCAGTTCCAATTCGAATCGACAAGCAGAGCCCGTCGCGCCGCAGCGCGGCGTGACGGGCGCAGACGGAGAACCTCGCGATGAGCGAACCCCAGCAACAAGCCGCGGCGCCCGCCGCGCAGAACGGCAAGCGCAAGCGGATGATGGCGCTGCTCGCCGTCGTGGTCGTGATCGCCGCCGTCGCCTACGGCCTTTACTACTTCCTGGTCGCGCGCTTCCATGAAGATACCGACGACGCCTACGTGAACGGCAACATCGTGCAGATCACGCCGCAGGTCACGGGCACCGTGATCGCGGTCAACGCCGACGACACGCAATCGATCCGCGAAGGCGAGCCGCTCGTCAAGCTCGATCCGGCCGACGCGGCGATCTCGCTGCAATCGGCCGAGGCGAACCTCGCGCAGACCGTGCGCCGCGTGCGCGGCATGTATGCCGACGACGACCAGTTCCGCGCCCAGGTCACGCAGCGCGAATCGGACCTGTCGAAGGCGCAGGACGACCTGCGCCGCCGTGTCGCCGTCGCGCAGACGGGCGCCGTCTCGCAGGAAGAAATCTCGCACGCCCGCGACGCCGTGAAGGCCGCGCAGGCCTCGCTCGACGCCACCAAGCAGCAGCTCGCGGCGAACGTGGCGCTGACCGCCAACACCACCGTCAGCAACCATCCGGACGTGTTGGCCGCCGCCGCACGGGTGCGCGACGCCTATCTGGCGAACGCCCGCAACACGCTGCCGGCGCCGGTCACGGGCTACGTGGCGAAGCGCTCGGTGCAGGTCGGCCAGCGCGTCTCGCCCGGCACGCCGCTGATGTCGGTGGTGCCGCTCGGCCAGATCTGGGTGGACGCGAACTTCAAGGAAGTGCAACTGACGCACATGCGCATCGGCCAGCCGGTCGAGGTGACGGCCGACGTGTACGGCTCGTCGGTCAAGTATCACGGCAAGGTAGTGGGCTTCTCGGCCGGCACCGGCTCGGCGTTCTCGCTGCTGCCCGCGCAGAACGCCACCGGCAACTGGATCAAGGTCGTGCAGCGCCTGCCGGTGCGTGTCGCGCTCGATCCCAAGGAGCTCGAACAGCATCCGCTGCGCATCGGCCTGTCGATGCAGGTCGACGTGAATATCCAGGACGAGAGCGGCGGCCAGTTGGGCGGCGTGCAGAACACCGTCTACCAGACCGACGTGTTCGCGAAGTACGGCGACGAGGCCGATGCCGAAATCGCCCGTATCATCGCGGAGAACGCGGCCGGCGGCCCGGGCCGCCCGGCGGCTGCGCCGGCGGCGGCCGCCACGGCGCACCGCAAGCCGCTCGCCTGAGGCGGGATGGCTGACGGCAACCACCGGACGACTCGATGAATGCTCCTTCCTCTCCCGGTCCGCTGACAGGCGGCAAGCTCGCGCTCGGCACCGTGGCCGTGTCGCTCGCGATGTTCATGAACGTGCTCGACTCGTCGATCGCGAACGTCGCGATTCCGACCATTTCCGGTGATCTCGGCGTGTCCGTCGATGAAGGCACGTGGGTGATCACGATCTTCGCGGCGGCCAACGCCGTGTCGATTCCCCTGACCGGCTGGCTCGTGCAGCGCTTCGGCCAGGTACGCCTGTTCGTCACCGCGATCCTGTTGTTCGTGCTGTCCTCGTGGCTGTGCGGGCTGGCTCCGAACCTGCCGTTCCTGCTCGGCGCGCGAATCTTGCAGGGCGCCGTGGCGGGGCCGCTCGCGCCGCTCTCGCAGGCGCTGCTGCTCGGCGCGTGGCCCAAGCAGAAATCGTCCACGGCGCTCGCGCTGTGGGGCATGACCACGCTGGTCGGGCCGATCGCCGGGCCGTCGCTCGGCGGCTGGATCACCTACGACTACAACTGGTCGTGGATCTTCTACATCAACATCCCGGTCGGCATCTTCGCGGCGGCGGTCACCTGGTCGATCTTCCGCGATCGCGAATCGGTCACGCGCAAGCTGCCGATCGACACGGTCGGGCTGATCGCGCTGATCGTCTGGGTCGGCTCGCTGCAGGTGATGCTCGACAAGGGCAAGGATCTCGACTGGTTCGGCTCGCCGTTCATCGTCGGGCTCGGGGTGGTCGCGGCAATCGGCTTCGCATTCTTCGTGATCTGGGAACTGACCGCGAAGAACCCGGTGGTGGATCTGCGGCTGTTCAAGCAGCGCAATTTCGCGGGGGGCACAGTGGCGCTGTCGGTGGCCTATGCGATGTTCTTCGGCACGCTGGTGGTGCTGCCGCAGTGGATGCAGGAATCGCTCGGCTATCGCGCCGTGGATTCGGGGCTGACCACCGCGCCGCTCGGCGTGTTCGCGATCGTGCTGACGCCGTTCATCGGGCGCATCCTGCCCAAGAGCGACGCGCGCGTGATCGCGACGATGGCCTTCGTGCTGTTCGCGGGCGTGTTCTTCATGCGCACGCGCTTCTACACCGACGTGTCGAATTGGGACCTCGTGCTGCCCACGCTGCTGCAGGGCATTCCGATGGCGTTGTTCTTCGTGCCGCTCACGTCGATCATCCTGTCGGGGCTGCCGCCCGAGAAGATCCCGGCGGCGGCCGGCCTGTCGAATTTCGCGCGGATGTTCTGCGGCGCGGTGGGCACCTCGCTGATCGGCAACCTCTGGAACAACCGCACGGTGCTGCATCACGAGCGGCTGACCGAGCAGGCCAACGCGACCAATCCGATCTACAACCAGTCGATCGATTCGATGCAGTCGTCGCTGCATGTGGGCAGCGACACGGCGCATGCGCTGTTCAATCTGTCGGTGGACGGGCAGGCCCTGGTGATGGGGCTCAACGACGTGTTCTTCATCTCGTCGGTGATCTTCATCCTGATCATTCCGCTGATCTGGATCACCAAGCCGGTACGCCAGGCCAAGGGCGCACCGGCGGCGGATGGCGGCGGCGCGCACTGAGCGCCGCGGCATGAAAAACGGCCCGCAGCGTTTCGGCTGCGGGCCGTTGTCGTTTCAGAAGCGTTCCAGCACCGAATGCCAGCGCATGCCGAGTTCGAGCGCCGGCTGGCGCCACGCCGGGCCGCCCGGAAAGCGCCGGTGCCGCAGCCGCGCGAACAGCTCGAACATCGCGCGTTCGCCGGTGATCGCACGCGCCACGGCGCGGCCCGCGATGCCCGTCAGCGCCACGCCGTGGCCGCTGAAGCCCTGCAGATAGAAGTAGTTCGGATCGAGCGCGCCGATGTCGGGCGCGCGGTTGCGCGTGACGTCGACGAAGCCGCCCCAGCGGTAATCGATGCGCGCGTCGGCCAGTTGCGGGAACACCTCGATCATGCGCGCGCGGATCGACGCCGAGAGCTGCTCGGGTGCTGCGCCGGCCGAGGTGGCGCGGCCGCCGAACACCATCCGGTGATCGGCCGACAGCCGGTAGTAGTCGAGGAACACGTTGTTGTCGCAGGCGGCCTCGCGGCCCGGCATCAGGGCATCCGCACGTGCCGCGCCGAGCGGCTCGGTGGCGATGAGGTAGGACGGCACCGGGCCGATGCGGGCCTCGATCGGCTCGGGCAGGAAGCCGCCCGGGCCGGCGTTGACGCATGACACCACGAAGCGGCAGCGCACCTCGCCCGAGCGGGTGCGCACCACCGGCCGGTCGCCGCGCACGACGCCGGTGACGGCCGAATGCGCGAACAGTTGCGCGCCCTCGCGACGCGCCGCGTCGGCGAGGCCCAGGCAATACTTGAGCGGATGCAGGTGGCCCGACAACGGGTCGTGCACGCCGGCCAGATAGAGGCGCGAGGCGACGCGTGCGCGGATCGCGTCGGTGTCGAGCCAGGTGAGGGCGGGGTGGCCCCAGCGCTGCGTCGCGGCGTCCATCCAGGCGCGCAGTTCGGGTACGCGACGCGGCTTGGTGGCGAGCGTCAGGTAGCCGCGCGTGAAATCGCACGCGATGCCGTAGCGGGCGATCCGCTCGGCGATCAACTCCACGCCGTCGAACGAGAGCCGCCATGCGGCGCGTGCGCCGTCGTCGCCGAGCTGGCGTGCGATTTCGTGGTCGTTCGCGAAGCCGCCGATCACCTGCCCGCCGTTGCGGCCGGAGGCGCCCCAGCCCGGGCGGTAGGCGTCGAGCACCACGACGCTCAGGCCCGCCGCGCGGCAATCGAGCGCGACCGACAGGCCCGTGAAACCCGCGCCGATCACGCACACGTCGGCGTCGAGCGCGCTGTCGAGCACAGGATCGTCGGCGGCCGGGCGCGTGGCGGTGGCTTCGTAGTACGAATCACGCGCGAGCGCGTCCGCATGCTGGAGGAAGGTCGGTGTCATGGGTGGGGATCGTCTCACGCGACGCGGCGCGCGGCAATCTGGCCGATTGTCAGGGGAGGCGGCCTCAGAAGCGGTAGCCGATGCCGGCCTGGATCACGTCGGTGTCGCGATCGTAGCGGGTCACGACGCGGTTCCAGGTCACGCGCGTGGTCCAGCGGTCGTTGAGCCGGTAGCTGGCCGAGATCGACACGATGCCCGACAGCCGGCCGTCGCCGGTGCTGACACCGCGAATGTCGCGCTGATCGACGGCCACGTACATGCCCGCGCCGGCCGCCAGCGTGAGCTTGTCGTTCAGGAACGCGCGCGTGGCCCACAGTTCGGTCGCCACGCCGTTGCGACGCGTGGCGCGCTTCGAGCCTTCGTAGAGGTAGGTGGCCGTCCAGTCGAGATAGGTCATCAGGCCGCGCCGGTATTCGGCGCTCGCGCCGAGCGAGGTGGGCGAACTGCGGCTGTTGAGGATGGTTTCGCCCACCATCGCCGAGATTTCGTTGTGCGTCACGCGGTCGGGCCGGCCGGCGGCCTCGTCGCGCGGGCCGGGCGTGTCGGGTGCGTCGAGCTGATAGCCGACGCCGAACAGCAGTGCCGTGGTGTCGGGGCCGCCGAACGTATGGATGCGGTTCAGTTGCAGTTGCGTGACCCAGCGGTGCGACGTGTAGTAGGCCGCGCGCACGCTCATCATCACGCCCCAGCCGTGCGTGTTCGAATAGCCGCGTCCTTGCGAGGCGGCTTCGGTATCGAAATAGCGATACGGGCCGATGCCGGCCGACAGCACGATGCGCCGCCGGTCGAGCGGCAATTGCCCCCAGAACTGCACGGCCTGGCCGTCGCGATGGTGGTTCGGCAGGTGGCCTTCGTTGTTCCAGGTGAAGCTGGCCGCCGCGTATGGGCCGAGGCCTTCGCGATAGTCGAGCGCCCAGGCCGTCGTGCGTGTGCCGGCGCCGTACAGCGCGCCGCCGAGCAGCGCGAACTCCTGCGCCTTGGCCGGCACGGCGACGAGCGCGCCCAGGCCGAGCAGCGAGGACAGGAGCGCGGTGCGGGGCAGGCGCGAAGCGGTTGCAACGGAAAAAACGGGCGAGGGCGAACGGACCGGCACGAGCGTAATTCCTGGGAGGAACGGCGGGACGGTCATTGTCGTCCGGTCGATTCGCCGTGCAAGCCGCTGCCGCGCCGAGCAGGATCGCCGCGCGTTACGACGGTAAGAAACGCACCGGGGCCCGAGGCGGCGCGAGCGGGCGGCGGACGTGGCGCTGTCTGCGTTTGCGTCTCGGGATGCGGACCGAGCGAAGATTTCAAACGTAAACGGGCGTAACGCGTAGACGAAAGGTGGAGGCACCGCAGGCGGCATCGGCGAGCGGGAACGCCGTTGCTTGACCCGCAAGGCGATCCCGCCTGCAACGATCGGCGCGTGGCGTACGATGCGCGAACGGCCTTCGGCATCTCGACGCATCGGGCGTTCGCCGCGCGGCCCGGCGATCGTCTACCATCGCAGCAGCGAGGCCTGCACGGCACGCGACATCCACGACCTGGAGATCCCATGCAAATCCTGCGTTTCCTGACGACCGGCATGCTGCTCGGCGCGCTGGCCAGCGTGGCGGCTCATGCGGAGACGGCGAAGCTCGTCGCCAACCTGCAGCCGTCGAGCGAAGTGCCGCCCACCGCCACGCGCGGCTCGGGCACGCTCGATGCCAGCTTCGACACCAGCACCCACACGCTGGTCTGGACCGTGACCTACGGCGGCCTGAGCGGCCCGGCGACCGCCGCGCATTTCCACGGCCCCGCGCCGGTCGGCCAGAACGCCGGCGTGCAGGTGCCGATCGCGAAAGAGGCGCTCGCGAGCCCGATCAAGGGCTCGGCCATGCTCGACGACCGCCAGGTGACCGAGCTGATGGCCGGCAAGTGGTACTTCAACATCCACACCCAGGCGCATCCGACGGGCGAGATCCGCGGGCAGATCGAGCCGGCGAGCTGAACGCCGGCACGCGAGCTTGCCCAAGCAAGCTCCCACCACACAGTAAGGAGAACCGATGAGCTGGCAGTCCGAACTGGCGTGCTGGATATTGCGTCGGCAGGTGCGGCCGAAGACGCTGTCGCCCGTGATCGACGTGGCGCATGCGCGCGATCTGGCCGAGCGTCGGCGGCCGTTCCCCACGCGCGTGCCGGCCGGTTGGCGGCTGCGCGAATGCTATGCGCAAGGCGGTGCGCCGCGCGACCCGTTGCGCGGCGAATGGCTCGAGCCGGTGGGCGCAGCGGCATCGGCCACGTCGCCGACGCTGTTGTATTTCCACGGCGGCGGCTATTACTTCTGCACGCCGACCACGCACCGCCCGCTCGTGTTCGCGCTGGCCTCGCGGGCCAACGCGCGCACGTTCTCGTCCGACTACCGGCTCGCGCCCGAGCATCCGTTCCCGGCCGCGCATGACGATGCGCTGGCGGCTTACACGGCGCTGCTCGACTCGGGCATCGATCCGGCCTCGATCGTGGTGGCCGGCGACTCGGCCGGCGGCGGCCTCGCGCTGGCGCTGCTGGTGGCGTTGCGCGATCGCGGCGCGCCGTTGCCGGCCGGCGCGGTGCTGTTCTCGCCGTGGACCGACCTGGCGGCTACCGGCGCGACGCTGGTGACCAACGACGGCGCCGATCCGATGTTCGCGGGCGCCGCGCTGGGCCGTGCCGCGCGCCTGTACGTGGGCAACGCCAGCGCCACCGATCCTTATGTATCGCCGCTCTACGCCGACGCGGCCGGGCTGCCGCCGCTGCTGATCCAGGCCGGCAGCACCGAAGTGCTGCTCGACGATTCGCGCCGCTTCGCCGAGCGTGCGCAGGCGGCCGGTGTCGAGGTCGAGCTGCAGGTGTGGCCGCGCATGCCGCACGTCTGGCAGATGGCCGTGCCGTACGTACCCGAGTCGGGCCGCGCGCTCGACGACGCGGCCGCGTTCGTGCGCCGCGTGACGTCGCGCCGCCCGCAGCAGGTTCAGATCGCGATGGCCTGATAGGCGGCCTCCACCGCCGGCAGCCCGTACTTGCGTTCGAGCCGGCGCACCGCAAAGTGGCCGTGCGCCGCCTGCTGGAAGTGATCCATGAACAGCGTGTTGACGGTCGCGCCGAGCACCGCACCGAGCGCCGGGATCGACTTGGCGGCGATCTGCTCGGTGACCTGCGCCGAGAAGCGCGAGGCGATCACCTGCACGAGCCGCAGCAGCGCGGCCGAGCCATGCGTCGCGAAGCCCTTCGAGGCGATCTCCGACGAAGCCTTCGACACCGCCTGCGCCAGCGCGCCGCGCAGCACGAAATAGCCGAAATCGGCGTCGCGCTCGGCGTCCGGGTCCACCTCGCCGCCTTGCCTGCCGGCCGCCGTACCGGCGTTCGCGAAGCCGCCGCCCATGCCGAGCACGGCCAGACACTGCAACTGCGTGTCGATCGAGGCCAGATCCTCGCCCTCGCTGCGCGCAATGTCGCAGATCGAGCGGAACATCAGCGTGGTGGTGACAGGCAGCTCCACCGGCAGCGCGAACAGCCCGAACGCGCCGCCCGCCGCCCCGGTGGTGGCCACGGCCAGCTTGTGCAGGAAATTGCTGGGCTTGTCGGACGTTTCGCCGATGCTTGCCACGCCGCCCGACCTGCCGAGCGTGCGCAGCGCCAGTTGCAGGCACTTGCGCAGCGCCAGCTCGGTCGCGTCGTTGATCTTGTCGGTGGCGAAGCCGGGCAGCCGCGCGATCATCTTCTCGATCGGCGCGCCCACCACGCTGGTCAGCTTCATCGTCAGCGACGGGCTTTCGAGCGCCAGTTTCGCGCGCCGCAGCGTGTCGAGATCCTCGGGCGACAGTGTCGAATCGACAGGGTGAAAAATCGGTTCCATATCCCTCCAGCGGGGTGCCTGATGCATTCGCGGGGCCATCTGCGTCTGCGTAGCCTACCGCATGCGTGGTAGTATCTCGCAATTGTTGACTCATCAAACGTTGCGTGAGCAAAAGATGGCCGTCCATACCCGAGCCCACCATTCGAGTGGGCAAGTCCTGCCCTTCCGCGAATCCCTGCTAGCCATGCTGGGCGTGTCGTTCGTCACGATGCTGGTCGCCTTCGACCAGACCGTGGTGGGCACCGCCTTGCCGACCATCGTCGCCGAGTTGCGCGGCTTCGATCTGTACGCCTGGGTCGCCACCTCTTACCTGCTGACCTCGGTGATCACCGTGCCGATCTTCGGCCGGCTCGGCGATTACTACGGCCGCAAGCCGTTCGTGATCGCCTCGATCGTGGTGTTCACGGCGGCCTCGATGCTGTGCGGGATGGCCGGCAGCATGACCTTCCTCGTGTTCGCACGCGTGTTGCAGGGCATCGGCGGCGGCATGCTGGTGGGCACCGCGTTCGCCTGCGTGCCCGACCTGTTCCCCGATTCGATGGTGCGGCTGCGCTGGCAGGTACTGATGAGCACGGCGTTCGGCATCGCCAATGCGATCGGCCCGTCGCTCGGCGGCTTCCTCACGCAGTTCTGGGGCTGGCGCTCGGTGTTCTACGTGAACCTGCCGTTCGGGCTGCTGTCGCTGTATTTCGTGATCCGCTACCTGCCGCACCTGCGTCACGCCAAGCACGAGGGCAAGATGCGGCTCGACTGGCCCGGCGCGCTGTTGATCGCGGTGGTGCTCGGTTCGCTGCAACTGTTCGTCGAATGGCTGCCCAAGCGCGGCTTTTTCGGCTGGCCGGCCGTGCTGCTGCTGATCGCGGTGGCCGGCGGCTTTGCTTTGTGGCGCTGGGAAAAGCGCTGTCCGCACGCGCTGCTGCCGCTCGACATGTTCGCGAACCGCTCGCTCGCGATGCTGTTCTCGCTGGCGATCCTGGCCGGCTTCTCGATGTTCTCGCTGCTGTTCTTCGCGCCGCTGCTGTTTCAGGGCGGTTTCGGCATGTCGCCGAAGGCGGCCGGCGTGGTGATCACGCCGCTGGTGGTGTTCATCACGATCGGCAGCATTCTCAACGGCCGCATCGTCACGCGCATTCCGAACCCGAACGCGATGCTGCCGGCCGGCTTCGCGCTGCTCGCGGTGGCCTGCGCCGGCGTGGCGCTGTCGTCGCACACCACGCCGCAGGGGCTGCTGCTGGCGGTCATGGTGGCGGGCGGGATCGGCCTGGGCTTCGTGCTGCCGAACCTGACCGTGTTCGCGCAGCAGACAGCCGGGCGCGAGCATCTGGGCATCGCCACCGCGCTGCTGCAATCGCTGCGCATGGTTGGCGGTATGATCGGCACCGCGCTGACCGGCACGCTGGTCAATCAGATGTATGCCGGCGGCGTGCGCGATGCGCTCGGCAGCGATCGCGCGATGCAGTGGTTCGGGCAACTGTCCGACCCGCAGATCCTGATCGATCGCGCCGCGCAAACGCGCGTGGTGGCCGAACTCGTGCAGCAGGGCCACCCTGGCCCGCTGCTGCTCGAAACCGCCCGCACCTCGCTGGTCGGGGCCATTCATCTCGGCATCGCGGTCGCCGCCGTGGTGGCCGTGCTGTCCGTCTGGCAGAGTTGCCGCGTGCCGCCGATCCGGCTGCGCAGCAAGATCGAACCGACCGTCGTCGCCGAATGAGCGGCGGGGTCGACGAATCAACCGAATCCACCGTTACTGTCGTTCGATACATGGAAGCTCAAGACCGCGTCGCGATTCTTCAACAATTCGGCCGCACCTATCGCGCGTTCCTGTCCGCCTTCGAGGCGCATGTCGGCCAGCCGATGCCGCGCTGGCGGATTCTGATCGCGCTGCATAACGAAAACGGCATGGCCTCGCAGAAGCGGCTCGTCGAGCTGGTGCGTACCGATCCGGGCGCGCTGACGCGTCAATTGAAATCGATGGAGGCGCTCGGCTGGATCGCGCGTGCGCCGGACCCGCGCGACAACCGCGTGACCAACGTCACGTTGACGGCGGACGGGCGCGCCGTGTTCGACGAATGCATGCCGCGCCGTGTGGCGTTTCTCGACGAAACGATGTCGGCGCTGCCCGACGAGGCGCTCAATGCGCTGTCGGGCGCGCTGGCGATGCTGGAGGCGCGGATTGCGGAAGTGGGCGCCGCGCCGGGGGTAGGGCAGGCCGATGCGCCGGAGTCCGGCACCGGGCCGGCCGCACCCGGCGCGAATCCGGCGGCTTGAGTTGGGCGAGGTGCGACGGTGCAGAGCACGCCGCATTCCACCCCACCGTGTCAAAGCTCGATGCGCGTGCCCAGCAGCTTGAGGAATTGCGCGAGCCAGGCCGGATGGGCGGGCCAGGCCGGCGCGGTGACGAACGGCGCGTCGGTCACGGCCGCATCCACCGGAATGTCGGCGTATTCGCCGCCCGCCATCCGCACTTCGGGCGCGCAGGCCGGATAGGCCGAAATCTTCTTGCCGCGGATCACGTCGGCGGCCGCCAGCAGTTGCGCCGCATGGCAGATCGCCGCCACGGGCTTGCCCGCTTCGACGAATGCGCGCACCAGCGCAATCACCTTGGGATCGAGACGCAGATATTCGGGCGCACGGCCGCCCGCGATCGCGATGGCGTCGTAGCGCGCCGCATCGACCTCGTCGAAGCTCGCGTTCAGCGTGAAGTGGTGACCGGGCTTTTCCGTGTAGGTCTGGTCGCCCTCGAAATCGTGGATCGCCGTCTTGATCTTGTCGCCGGCGCGCTTGCCGGGGCACACCGCATGCACGGTGTGGCCGACGGCCTGCAGCGCCTGGAACGGCACCATGGTTTCGTAGTCTTCGGCGAAATCGCCGGTGAGGAAGAGGATCTGCTTGGCTGCCATCATCTGCTCCGCGAGTTGAAGACGAGCGGGCAGTGTACGCCTCGCGCCGGGGCGGCGTCGTGACGGGCCGCCACCCCGGCGCGCGCCCGATGCGGACGCGGGCGCCGGGGCGGCCGGGCGGGGCTCAGAAGTACGTTTCGATCACGTCGGTTACGCGGTAATCGCCGTCGACCACCAGGATCTGCCGCCATTTGTCGAACGTCAGGCACGGATGCGAGATGTCGAACGCGATCATGTCGCCCACCTTCACGTCCGCGCCCGGCGCGATCTTCAGGTAGGCGTGCTGGTCCATCATGCCCGTCACTTCCCAGCCGTCGGCCGGCGTCACGGTGCGCGGCGCGGTTTCGGTGCCGGGGCGGTAGTGGCGCGCCGGCTCCGGGTAGCCCGCGTCGAATGCGGCGTCGCGCTTGCCGAGCGCGACGATCGCGCGATCCGGCTCGGGAATCGACTGCACGTAGGCCCACAGTTGCAGCGCCGGCTTGAGCGCCTCGCCCATCCGCTTGGCCACCGGGTTGCGCGCGAGGATGTCGTTCTGCGCCTTGCGGTAGATGCCGACGTCGTGCGTCAGGTAGCAGCCCGGGCGCAGCACCACGTCGATCACGCCGTCGGCCTGGGCCTGCGCGAATTCGTCGGCCACCACGTCGTACCAGGCCGAACCCGCGCCCGACAGCACCGCCGGCGAGCGCGCGAAACGGCCTTCCGCCGCGAAGCCGCGTGCGAGCGCCACCGCGTCCTGCAGGAACGCGCGCACCTCGCCTTCTTCCTTGAGCACCCCTTCGTACACCTCGATGCCGGCCAGCTTGATGGTGTCGGCATGGCGCGCGATCGCCTCGAGCACGGCCGTGCGCTGCGCGGCGTCGCGCACGCCGGTGCGCCCGCCCGGCACGCCGAGTTCGAGCAGCACCTGCAGCGGCCGGTTGGCGGCGGCGAAGAAGCGGCCCAACTGTTCGACGTTCTCGGCCGAATCGACGATGCAGAAGAATTCGAAATCGGGGTCGGACAGCAGCTCGGCGATGATCGCCATGTTGTGCTTGCCGACCAGTTGATTGGCCATCAGCACGCGGTCGATGCCGCCGTGATACGCGGCGCGCGTCTGATGCGCGGTGGCCAGCGTGATGCCCCAGGCGCCCGTCTCGATCTGGCGGCGGAACAGTTGCGGCGCCATGGTGGTCTTGCCGTGCGGGGCCAGCTTCACGCCGTATTCGGCCACGAACGCCTGCATCCACTTCAGGTTGTGTTCGACGAGATCGGCGTACAGCACCGCCGCCGGCAGGCTGACGTCTTCCTCGAGCAGGTTCCATTCGAGCCGCGCGGCGTCCGACAACTGCACGCTCGCGCTCGGCACGCGGCCCAGGCCCTTGCCGGTCGGTTGGATCGTGGCTTCCTGATAGTTTGTAACTTTCATCTTCGAGTGCTCCATCGTCTCGTCATGTTTGTATCGAAGTTGACGGCAGGATAGTACAGAAAGTAGCATCCGCCCGGTGATGTTATTTATTAACACGGACCCATTCTGCCATTGATCCGATGAATGCCGATTCACGCGACGACGCCCGCGATTTCGCTGCGCCGCACCATGCCGCCGAGCCCCTCGCGGCCGAACCCGCTGCGCCGGCCACGGCCCAGCTCGCGTTCGATATCGTGGCACGGATCGCCGAGTGCGCGCCCGCGCTGCGCGACGCCGAACGCAAGGTGGCCGCGCGCATCCTCGACGACCTGACCGCCGCCGCGCATGCCAGCATCGGCGAGATCGCCGCGCAGGCCGAGGTCAGTGTGGCCACCGTCACGCGGTTCGCCAAGGCGGTCGGCTGTCGCGACGTGCGCGAACTGAAGCTGCGGCTCGCGCAGGCTGCCGCGGTGGGCCGGCGTTTCCTCGCGCCGCCCGGCGAGGGCGACGCCGCCGATGCGCGCGACGGCCTGCCGGCCTCGGGCGTCTCGCGCGTGTACGACGACGTGCGCGTGACGCTCGAACATCATCACGCGCTGCTGCGGCAAACCGCGTTCGACGCGCCGTCCGAGGCGCTGGCGCGCGCGCGGATGATCTACGTGTTCGGGCAGGGCGGCGGCTCCACGGCGCTGGCCGACGAACTGCGCTTCCGGCTGGTGCGCTTCGGCCGCCCCGTCGCCAGCTACCAGGACGCGCTGCTGCAGCGCATGGTGGCCAGCACGGTCGACGAGGCCTGCGTGGTAGTGGCGCTGTCGGTCACCGGCCGCGTGCCCGAGCTGCTCGAAAGCTGCGCGCTGGCCAAGCGCTATGGCGCGCGCATCGTGGCGTTGACCGCGCCGGCCTCGCCGCTCGCGCAACTGGCCGACGACCTGATCCCGGTGGTCGCGTTCGAAACCGATTTCATCTTCAAGCCGTCCACCTCGCGTTACGCGATGATGATGGCGCTCGACGTGCTCGTCACCGAGGTCGCGCTGCGGCTCGGCGACGGCTGCCGCGAGACGCTGCGCCGCATGAAGCACGCGCTCGACGTGCATCGTGGCGGCGGCGACCGACAACCCCTCGGAGACTGACATGCATTCCCATCCCGAACTCGCGGATACGCTGATCGTCGATGCCGTGCTGATCGACGGCACCGGCGCGCCGCCCGCGCAGCGCGACGTGGCGATCCGCGACGGCCGCATCGTGGCGATCGGCAATTTGTCGAGCTGGCTGGCCGAGGACGTGATCGAAGCGAACGGCCGCGTGCTCGCGCCGGGCTTCGTCGACGTCCATACGCACGACGACACGCACGTGATCCGGGCGCCGCAGATGCTGCCGAAGATCTCGCAGGGCGTGACGACGGTGGTGGTCGGCAATTGCGGGATCAGTGCGTCGCCGGTGGCGCTGCGCGGCGATCCGCCCGATCCGATGAACCTGCTCGGCGATCGCGAGGCGTTTCGGTATCCGACCTTCGCGGCCTATGCCGAGGCCGTCGACCAGGCGCAGCCGGCCGTCAACGTGGCCGCGCTGGTGGGCCACACGGCGCTGCGCAACAACCAGATGGACCGGCTCGACCGCGCGGCCAGCAGCGAGGAAATCGCCGCGATGCGCGTGCAGCTCGAGGAGGCGCTGCTGAACGGCGCGCTCGGCCTGAGTTCGGGCCTGGCTTACGGCTCGGCGTTCGCCGCGCCGGTGGAGGAAGTCATGGCGCTGGCCGAGCCGCTCGCGCTGGCCGGCGCGCTGTACACCACGCACATGCGCACCGAATTCGACGCGATCCTCGACGCGATGGAAGAGGCGTATCGCGTCGGCCGCCATGCGCGCGTGCCGGTGGTGATTTCGCATCTGAAGTGCGCCGGGCCGTCGAACTGGGGGCGCAGCGCCGAGGTGCTGGCCTCGCTCGACCGGGCGCGCCGCATCCAGCCGGTCGGCTGCGACTGCTACCCGTACAGCCGCAGCTCGTCGACGCTCGACGTCAAGCAGGTCACCGGCGACATCGAGATCACCATCACGTGGTCCGAGCCGCATCCCGAAATGGCCGGCAAGAAGATCGCCGCGATCGCCGCCGAATGGGGCATCCCCGAGCAGGACGCGGCACGCCGCCTGCAGCCGGCCGGCGCGGTGTATCACAACATGTCCGAGGACGACGTGCGCCGGATCCTGTCGCATCCGTCGACGATGGTCGGCTCCGACGGCCTGCCCAACGATCCGCTGCCGCATCCGCGGCTCTGGGGCGCGTTTCCGCGCGTGCTCGGCCATTACGCGCGCGACGAGAAGCTGCTGCCGCTGGAGGAAGCGGTGCGCAAGATGACCTCGCTGGCGGCGCGCCGCCTCGGCCTCGACAAGCGCGGCGAGGTGCAGATCGGCTATCACGCCGATCTGGTGCTGTTCGATCCTGCCACCGTGATCGACGTCGCCTCGTTCGAAGCGCCGCAGCAACCGGCGCGCGGCATCGACGCCGTGTGGGTCAACGGCGTGCTGTCCTGGCGCGATGGCGCGCCCACCGGCACGCGCGCCGGCCGCTTCGTGAAGCGCGGCACGCGCGCGCTCAGCGACGCGGCGTTCTGAACCACCGAATCCGGCCGGGCGCGCCGCTGCCTGCGGGCGGCGCCCGGCCGAACCGAAATGGCCGGCGCATTGCGTGCGCCGGGCGAACCGGCCGCGCGGCGAACGCGCGGCCCGAACCAGCAAACCGAAGGAGAAAACGATGAAGCGTTACGGTGTGGGCGATGCGAAGGGAACCGGCGGCCAGGTGATGCCGTTCGCGAAGGCGGTGGAGGCCGACGGCTGGCTGTACGTGTCGGGCCAGACGCCGATGGTCAACGGCGAGGTGGTGGAAGGCGGCATCGTCACGCAGTCGAAGCAGACGATCGAGAACGTGATCGCGATCCTCAAGGAAGCGGGCTACGGCCTCGAACACGTCGTGCGCTGCGGCGTGTGGCTCGACGACGCGCGCGATTTCGCGTCGTTCAACAAGGTGTTCATCTCGTACTTCGGCGAGCATCCGCCGGCACGCGCCTGCGTGCAGTCGAGCATGGTCATCGACTGCAAGGTCGAGGTGGATTGCATCGCCTACAAGCCGCCCGTCAAGTAAGCCGGGCAGCATGAAAAAACGCGGCAGCGCGGGCCTCGAAGGCTCGCGCTGCCGCGTTTTGCTTGGGTGCTCGTTTACTGGCGCGCGGTGCGCGCGTTGTCGGGCATCGGCTGGTTGAAGTTGGTGCGGAACGGGTTGATGTCCAGGCCGCCGCGGCGCGTGTAGCGTGCGTACACGGCCAGCTTCACGGGGCGGCATTCGCGCAGGATGTCGACGAAGATCCGCTCGACGCACTGTTCGTGAAAGCCGGTGTGATTGCGGAACGAGATCAGGTAGCGCAGCAGCCCGGCCTGGTCGATCGGCGCGCCCACGTAATGCACCTGCACGCTGCCCCAGTCGGGTTGGCCCGTGACCGGGCAGTTCGACTTGAGCAGGTCCGATACCAGCGTTTCCTCCACCGGCGATTCGTCGTGCGAGGCCGACAGCAGCGACGGGTCCGGATGGTAGATGTCGGTATCGAGATCGAGGCGGTCGAGCGACTGGCCGTCGAGTTCCTCGAGCTTCAGCTTGGCGAACGCCGACGGCGAGGCCAGTTGCACCGACACCGTCGCGCCGCAGGCGGCCGAGACGTCGCGCTTGAGCGTGTCGCGCACGGCGTCGACCGAGTCGAACGCCGTTTGCGCGAACGAGCCGAGGTAGAGCTTGAACGATTTCGATTCGACGATGTTCGGCGATTCGGCCGGCACGAAGAACGTGGCCACGGCGATCTGCGGCTTGCCGCGCGCGTTGACCCACGACAGTTCGTAGGCGTTCCAGATGTCGGTGCCGAAGAACGGCAGCGCCGCGCCGATGCCAATCTGCTCGCGCGCGCCGGCACGCGGGATCGGAAACAGCAGCGAGGCGTCGTAGGCGGTGGTGTAGGCCGAGGCCTTGCCGAGGGGGGAGTGTTCGGGAGTCATCGATCGTCTCGCGGCGGTCAGGCCAGGAACAGCCGGTAGGCCGGGTTCGCGGTTTCTTCGTGGGAGGGATAGCCGAGCGTGGCCAGGAAGCGGTCGAACGCTTCGTGATCGGCGGCCGGCACCTGCAGGCCGACCAGGATCGAGCTGGTGTCGGCGCCCTGGTTGCGGTAATGGAACAGGCTGATGTTCCAGTTCGGCGCCATCGCCGACAGGAACTTCATCAGCGCGCCCGGCCGCTCCGGGAATTCGAAGCGGAACAGTCGCTCGTCGTGCGACAGCGGCGAACGGCCGCCGACCATGTAGCGGATGTGGTCCTTCGACAGTTCGTCGCCGGTCAGGTCGGCGGTGACGAAGCCGTGCGCGTCGAAGTTGGCGGCGATCTCGGCCGATTCGCCGCGGCGGCGCGTCTGCACCCCCACGAAAATGTGCGCCGAGCGTGCGTCTGCGATCCGGTAATTGAATTCGGTCACGCTGCGCTCGCCCACCAGCTCGCAGAAGCGCCGGAAGCTGCCGCGTTCCTCGGGAATCGTCACCGCGAACACCGCTTCGCGCGCCTCGCCCACCTCAGCGCGCTCGGCCACGAAGCGCATGCGGTCGAAGTTCATGTTCGCGCCGGAGGTGATCGCCACCAGCGTTTCGCCTTCGATGCCGGCTTGCTCGGCGTAGCGCTTGGCGCCCGCCACGGCCAGTGCGCCGGCCGGCTCCAGCACGCTGCGGGTGTCCTGGAACACGTCCTTGATCGCGGCGCACAGCGCGTCGGTATCCACGGTGATCACGTCGTCGAGCAGTTCGCGGCACAGCCGGAACGTTTCCTCGCCGACCAGCTTGACCGCCGTGCCGTCCGAGAACAGGCCGACTTCGGCCAGCGTCACGCGCTCGCCGGCGCGGATCGACTGCGCCATCGCGCAGGAATCGTCGGTCTGCACGCCGATCACGCGGATTTCGGGCCGGATCGCCTTCACGTAAGCGGCCACGCCGGCAGCCAGGCCGCCGCCGCCGATCGGCACGAAGATCGCGTGGATCGGCCCCTGATGCTGGCGCAGCACTTCCATCGCCACCGTGCCCTGGCCGGCGATCACATAGGGATCGTCGAACGGGTGCACGAAGGTCAGGCCGCGTTCGTTCTGCACCTGCACGGCGTGCGCGTAGGCGTCGCTGTACGATTCGCCGAACTGGATCACCTCGACGGTCGCGCCGCCGTGGGCCCGCACCGCGTCCACCTTGACCTGCGGGGTGGTGACCGGCACCACGATCACGGCCTTCACGCCGAGCCGGGCCGCCGAGAATGCCACGCCCTGCGCATGATTGCCGGCCGAGGCCGTGATCACGCCGCGCTCGCGGGCTTCGGTCGACAGGTGTGCCATGCGGTTGTAGGCGCCGCGCAGCTTGAACGAGAACACCGGCTGGTTGTCCTCGCGCTTGAGGAGCACGCGGTTGCGCACGCGGGCGGACAGGTTGCGGGCCGGTTCGAGGGCGGTTTCGACCGCCACGTCGTAGACGCGGGCGGTAAGGATTTTCTTCAGGTAGTCGTGAGCAGCCATGACGGTCGCGCGGGTATCGGCCGGCGCGGCAAAAGCGGGGAAAGCCGGGATTTTAGCCCCAACCCCGCTCGGGCGGGCCTGTGAGCCTCACGACCGACCGGACGGGTGGGCAATTCCCGGCCCGCGCCGCCGGGCCGGGAATTGCGGCCGATTCAGGCGTCCACGCTCGCGCCGATCATGGGTTAGAATTCCGTTTTGAATCAAGGACCGGAAGATGAAAAGGCAGTATCGGACCGCCCATTTGAAGCCGTCTCCGCGGGCAGCCTGTCCCTCGGCGGCTCGGCACGCGCACTGCGCGCGATCGTGCTGATGGCTCCGAGTGCCGCCAGGTATCGGCCGGCCGGGGCCTAGCGTACAGACGCTTGGCACGGGCCCCGCGCATAGTTGCTAGCCTGGTAACAGAAGATTTTCCCCAGATCCGCGCTCCACGCGCATGCCTCAGCCGTGCCCAGACCGCACGGCCGGCCCTCCGACTCGTCCGAACATGAACGCACCACAAGTTTTCGATCCGCATGGCGCGGCAATCGCCGTCGCAGCCGACCTGACGCCGCGCCTGCGCGAAATCCCGTACAACTACACGTCGTTCTCCGACCGTGAGATCGTCATCCGCCTGCTCGGCGAGGACGCCTGGTCGGCGCTTGCCGACCTGCGCGGCGAGCGCCGCACCGGCCGCTCGGCGCGGATGCTGTACGAAGTGCTCGGCGACATCTGGGTGGTGCGCCGCAATCCTTACCTGCAGGACGACCTGCTCGACAACCCGAAGCGCCGCCAGATGCTGATCGACGCGCTCGGCCACCGCCTGGCCGAGATCGACAAGCGCCGTCAGGCCGACCTGTCCGAGCACGGCGACGAAGCGGCCCGCGAGCGTGCCTCGCGCGTCGCGATGCTGACGGTCGCCGCACGTGGCGCGGTCGACGCGTTCGCGCGCGAGTTCGAGCAGATGGCCGACCTGCGCCGCCGCGCCACCAAGGCGCTGGGCCGCTGCACGCAGAAGGACAACATCCGCTTCGACGGCCTCGCGCGCGTTTCACACGTGACCGACGCCACCGATTGGCGCGTCGAATATCCGTTCGTGATCCTCACGCCCGACACCGAAGCCGAAATTGCCGGGATGGTGAAGGCCTGCTTCGAACTCGGCCTGACCGTGATCCCGCGCGGGGGCGGCACCGGCTACACGGGCGGCGCCGTGCCGCTCACGCCGTTTTCGGCCGTGATCAACACCGAAAAGCTCGAACAACTGGGCGCGGTCGAGCAGACCGAACTGCCGGGCGTCGCGCACAAGGTGGCCACCATCTTCTCGGGCGCCGGCGTCGTCACGCGCCGCGTGACCGAGGCGGCCGAAGCGGCCGGCTACGTGTTTGCGGTCGATCCGACCTCGCTCGATGCATCCTGCGTCGGCGGCAACGTTGCGATGAACGCCGGCGGCAAGAAGGCCGTGCTGTGGGGCACCGCGCTCGACAACCTGGCCTGGTGGCGGATGGTCGACCCGGACGGCAACTGGCTCGAAGTCACGCGCCACGATCACAACCAGGGCAAGATCCACGACATCGCCGTGGCCCGCTTCGAACTGAAGTGGTTCGACGGCGCTTACGCGCCGGGCGAGAAGCTGCTGCGCAGCGAAATGCTTGACATCGAAGGCAAGCGCTTCCGCAAGGAAGGCCTCGGCAAGGACGTCACCGACAAATTCCTGGCCGGCCTGCCGGGCGTGCAGAAGGAAGGGTGCGACGGCCTGATCACGTCGGCGCGCTGGATACTGCACAAGATGCCGGCCCATACGCGCACGGTCTGCCTCGAATTTTTCGGCCAGGCGCGCGAAGCGATCCCGAGCATCGTCGAAATCAAGGATTACCTGTTCGAAACGTCGAAGCAGGGCGGCGCGATCCTGGCCGGCCTGGAGCATCTCGACGAACGCTACCTGCGCGCGGTCGGCTACGCCACCAAGAGCAAGCGCAACGCGTTCCCGAAGATGGTGCTGATCGGCGACATCGTCGGCGACGACGCCGACGCGGTGGCGGCCGCCACCTCGGAAGTGGTCCGCATGGCCAACGGCAAGAGCGGCGAGGGCTTCGTGGCCGTCAGCGCCGAGGCGCGCAAGCGCTTCTGGCTCGACCGCAGCCGTACCGCCGCGATCGCGAAGCACACCAACGCGTTCAAGATCAACGAAGACGTGGTGATCCCGCTCAACCGCATGGGCGAGTACACCGATGCGATCGAGCGCATCAACATCGAGCTGTCGCTGAAGAACAAGCTGCAAATTCTCGATGCGCTCGAAGCGTTCTTCCGTACCGGCGACCTGCCGCTCGGCAAGAGCGACGACGCCAACGAGATCCCCAGCGCCGAACTGCTCGAAGATCGCGTGCAACAGGCGCTCGACCTGTTCAAGCAGGTGCGCTCGCGCTGGGAATTCCTGCGCGACCGGCTCGACATGCCGCTGCGCGAGGCCCAGCACTACCTCGTGCAACTGGGTTATGAAAAGCTTGGCGACACCTTCGCCGCGCGCGCCGATGCCCAGCCCGACGCCAACGTGTTCCACGTCACGCAGGACCGCACCGTGCGCGTGTCGTGGAAGCAGGAGCTGCGCGCCGAACTGCGCAACATCTTCAACGGCGGCGCGTTCAAGCCGATCCTCGACGAGGCGCAGGCGATCCACAAGCGCGTGCTGCGCGGGCGCGTGTTCGTCGCGCTGCACATGCACGCGGGCGACGGCAACGTCCACACCAACCTGCCGGTCAACTCGGATAATTATGAGATGCTGCAGGACGCCCATGCGGCGGTCGCGCGCATCATGGACATCGCGCGCTCGCTCGACGGCGTGATTTCCGGCGAGCACGGCATCGGCATCACCAAGCTCGAATTCCTGACCGACGACGAGCTGAAGGATTTCCGCGCCTACAAGCAGCGCGTCGATCCGCACGACCGCTTCAACAAGGGCAAGCTGATGCAGGGCGCGGATCTGCGCAACGCGTATACGCCGAGCTTCGGGCTGATGGGCTATGAATCGCTGATCATGCAGCAGTCCGACATCGGCGCGATCGCCGAATCGGTCAAGGATTGCCTGCGCTGCGGCAAGTGCAAGCCGGTGTGCGCAACCCATGTGCCGCGCGCGAACCTGCTCTACAGCCCGCGCAACAAGATCCTCGCCACCTCGCTGCTGGTCGAGGCATTCCTGTACGAGGAGCAGACGCGCCGCGGCGTGTCGATCAAGCACTGGGACGAGTTCAACGACGTGGCCGACCATTGCACGGTCTGCCACAAGTGCGTCACGCCGTGCCCGGTCAAGATCGACTTCGGCGACGTGACGATGAACATGCGCAACCTGCTGCGCAAGATGGGCAAGAAGAAGTTCAATCCGGGCCAGGCCGCCGGCATGTTCTTCCTGAACGCCACCAATCCGCAAACCATCAACGCCGCGCGCGGCGTGATGATGGGCGTCGGCTACAAGGCGCAGCGCTTCGCCAACGACGTGCTCAAGAAGGTCACGAAGAAGCAGACGGCGCGCCCGCCCGCCACCACCGGCAAGCCGCCGATGGTGGAGCAGGTGATCCACTTCGTGAACAAGAAGATGCCGGGCAACCTGCCGAAGAAGACGGCGCGCGCGTTGCTCGACATCGAGGACAACAAGATCGTGCCGATCATCCGCAACCCCAAGACCACCACGGTCGATTCGGAAGCGGTGTTCTACTTCCCGGGCTGCGGTTCCGAGCGGCTGTTCTCGCAGGTCGGCCTGGCCACGCAGGCGATGCTGTGGGAAACGGGTGTGCAGACCGT
Organism: Burkholderia sp. 22PA0099; assembly: GCF_047497165.1. Lineage (NCBI taxonomy): Bacteria > Pseudomonadati > Pseudomonadota > Betaproteobacteria > Burkholderiales > Burkholderiaceae > Burkholderia > Burkholderia sp. 22PA0099. The sequence goes on from NZ_CP163165.1 coordinate 750,674, forward strand.
GTTGCCGCCGGGCTACCTGTGCTGCGGCTATCCGCAGCGCGGTTCGGGCCAGTACGACAAGGCCGAGCAGATCGTCACCGACAACCGCGTGCTGTTCCACCGCATGGCCAACACGCTGAACTACCTCGACATCAAGACGGTGGTGGTGTCGTGCGGCACCTGCTACGACCAGTTGGCCGGCTATGAATTCGAGAAGATCTTCCCGGGCTGCCGGATCATCGACATCCACGAGTTCCTGCTCGAAAAGGGCATGAAGCTCGAAGGCGTGGCCGGCACGCGCTACATGTATCACGACCCGTGCCACACGCCGATCAAGACGATGGACCCGGTCAAGCTCGTCAACGAATTGATGGGCGCCGAGAAAGACGGCTACACGATCACCAAGAACGATCGCTGCTGCGGCGAATCGGGCACGCTGGCCGTGACGCGGCCGGACATCTCCACGCAGATCCGCTTCCGCAAGGAAGAAGAGATCCGCAAGGGTGCGGCGCGTCTGCGCAACATCCCGGTGGTGTCGGGCGACGGCGTGAGCGCCGCTGCCGCGGCGCCTGCGCCGGCCGGCGAGACGCAGGTCAAGATCCTGACCAGCTGCCCGTCGTGCCTGCAAGGCCTGTCGCGCTACAACGAGGACGCCAACATCGAATCCGATTACATCGTGGTTGAAATCGCCCGCAACGTGCTCGGCGAGAACTGGATGGCCGACTACGTGAGCCACGCGAACAACGGCGGCATCGAGCGGGTCCTGGTGTAAAGTCGGGGCGTCCGATCAGCAAGGAACTGACGATGGATTGCGTATTCTGCCGGGAAGACGGCGGCGAGCTGTTGTGGAAGGACGATGCGCTGCGCGTCGTGCTGGCGTCCGGCGAAACCGATTACCCCGGTTTTTGCCGCGTGATCTGGCACGCGCATGTCGCCGAGTTCTCCGATCTCACCGCGGCCGAGCGCGCACACCTGATGCTGGTGGTCGCGGCGGTCGAGCGCGCGGTGCGGCGCGTGATGCAGCCCACCAAGGTCAATCTGGCGAGCCTCGGCAATCAGGTGCCGCATCAGCACTGGCACGTGATTCCGCGCTTCTCGAACGATGCGCACTTTCCGCAGCCGGTGTGGGCGCCGCGCCAGCGCTCGGTGTCGGACGCGCTGCTGCGCTTGCGCACGGCACAGGCCACGCTGCTGCACAATGCGGTGCACGAGGAAATCGAACAGGTTTTGAACGCGAGGGATTCATGAGCGGCTTGACGCCGACCACGCCGGTACCGTCCGGCGTCGTCGTGCACGCGGTGTCGCGCGTGCTCGAATTGCAGTATCCGAATGGCGACAGCTACCGCATCCCATTCGAATTGATGCGCGTGTTTTCGCCGTCGGCGGAAGTGCGCGGGCACGGCCCCGGCCAGGAAACGCTGCAAACCGGCAAGCGCACCGTGACGATCACGGCGCTCGAAGGCGTCGGCAACTACGCGTTGCAGCCGACCTTCTCGGACGGCCATTCCACCGGCATCTATTCGTGGGATCTGCTGTACGAGCTGGCCACGCGCCAGGACGCGCTCTGGCGCGAGTATTTCGACAAGTTGCAGGCGGCGGGCGTCGAACGCGATGCCCCGATGCCGCAGGCAGGCGCCTCGCGCGGCCACTGCCACTGACCATCACCGACTGAACCGACGGCGCCGCATCCGGCGCCGTCTTGCCATTTCCAGAGGATTCACGCGATGAGCAAAACCCATTTCGGCTTCGAAACCGTCGACGAGGGCGACAAGGCGAAAAAGGTGGCGGGGGTGTTCCACTCGGTCGCGAGCAACTACGACCTGATGAACGACCTGATGTCGGCCGGCATGCACCGCGCCTGGAAGGCGTTCACGATCGCGCAGGCGAACGTGCGCCCCGGCCACAAGGTGCTCGATATCGCCGCCGGCACGGGTGACCTGACCAAGGCGTTCGCGAAGGCGGCCGGCCCGACCGGCGAAGTCTGGCATACCGACATCAACGAATCGATGCTGCGCGTGGGCCGCGACCGCCTGCTCGACAAGGGCGTGGTGACGCCGTCGCTGTTGTGTGACGCCGAGAAAATTCCGTTTCCGGACAACCACTTCGATCTGGTGACGGTGGCCTTCGGGTTGCGCAACATGACGCACAAGGACGCCGCGCTGGCCGAGATGCGCCGTGTGGCGAAGCCGGGCGGCCGCGTGATGGTGCTGGAATTCTCGAAAGTCTGGGAGCCGTTGAAAAAAGCCTACGACGTATATTCTTTCAAAGTATTACCGTGGCTTGGCGACAAGTTCGCGAAAGATGCTGAAAGTTACCGGTACCTTGCTGAATCTATCCGGATGCACCCGGATCAAGACACCCTGAAGACGATGATGGAACAGGCCGGCCTCGATGCTGTCAAATATTACAATTTGTCAGGTGGCGTGGTAGCGTTACACCTGGGAACCAAGTATTAAGGGGTTCTATCCATACAATTGTCTTTCAATCTGGAGATGGTGATGTCTGATTCCCGTTCGTTCAACAACCGCAGCAAGCAGCCGGGGCCGTGGGCACGACGGATCGGCACGCTGTTCATGGTCGGCCTGCTGATGGCCGGCACATTCGCGTCGCTCGATGCCGAAGCCCGGCGGATGGGCGGCGGGCGCAGCATGGGTCGCCAATCCCAGATGGTCCAGCAACGTCAGGCCACGCCGCCGGCGCAGCAGCCGATGCAACAGGCCGCGCCGGCCCAGCGCGGCGCGCAGCCGACTCCGGCCGCGCAGCCGAACCGCTCGCGCTGGCTCGGGCCGATCGCCGGCCTGGCCGCCGGCCTCGGCATCGCGGCGCTGCTGTCGCACTTCGGTCTGGGCGGCGCGTTCGCCAGCATGATGGCGAACGTGATTATCATCGCTTTGCTTGCCTTCATCGGTATCTGGATCGTGCGTAAGATCATGAATCGCAACCGCAAGCCGGAACCGGCCTACGCGGGCGCGGGTTCGTCGATGAACCGCGGCGGCTACGGCACCGGTTCCTCGAACGCGAACGGCGGCCAAGCCAGCCCGAGCTACTCGGCGCAGCCCCAACCGGCCTCGTCGAGCAGCTATGCGAACGAGGCGGCCGGCGTGTTCGGCGGTGCGTCGGCAGGCGCGGCGGCGGGCGCGATGGCGGCACCGTCGGTGCCGGCCGGTTTCGACACCGAAGCGTTCGTGCGCAATGCCAAGGTCTACTTCATTCGCCTGCAGGCGGCCTGGGACGAAGGCAACATGGCCGACATCCGCGAATTCACCACGCCGGAAATGTTCGCCGAGGTGAAGGTCGATCTGTCCTCGCGTGGTGCGGGCAAGAACCAGACGGATGTGGTGCAGCTCGATGCCGAATTGCTCAATGCCGAGCAGAACGGCAGCCAGTCCGAAGCCAGCGTGCGCTTCCACGGCCTGATTCGCGAATCGGCCAACGCCGGTCCGGAGCCGTTCGAGGAAGTGTGGAACCTGACGAAATCGGGCAACGAAGGCTGGCTGTTGGCCGGTATCCAGCAGATCAACCTGCACTGAGCACTGCGGATTTCCGGCTTCGCTCGATCCGGCGCGAAGCTGGAGCGGGGCAGAGCCGATCCGACGTTACAATAGAAACCCGCGTGGGCACCCTGCCTGCGCGGGTTTCTTTACTCAGTCCGATGACCTTTGCCGCCAAGTCTGTCGCTGCTGCTGTCAACCATCTGCTCGCCCGCGAATCCTGGGCGCGCGATCGCCTGATTCCCTACGCAGGGAAAACCGCCAGACTTGAATTTTCCCCCGTCACGCTCGTGCTGCTGGTGCAGCCCGACGGGTATTTCGCGGCCGTCGAGGCGCACGAGGCGCCGCAGGTCGATGTTTCGATCGCGCTCGGTGGCGCGCAGCGCTCGCCGTTCGATGCCGTCACGGCCTTCGTGCAGGGCGGCCAGGCCGCCGTCATGAAGCACGTCAAGCTCGAAGGCGATGCCGAATTCGCCACGCAACTGGCCAAGCTCGCCGAACATCTGCGCTGGGAGCCCGAAGAAGATCTCGCGCGCGTGGTGGGCGACGCGGCCGCCTACCGGATCGCCACGCTGGTGCGCTCGGCCGGCGATCAGGCCCGCCGTACCGGCCGCAATCTGCTCGGCTCGCTGACCGAATATTTCCTCGACGAGGATCCCCAGGTCGTGCGGCGTGCCGCGCTGACCGAATTCGATGCCGAACTGGCGCGGGCCCGCGATGCGCTGGCCCGTGTCGAGAAGCGGGTCGAACGACTCGAACAAGGATTGGGCGCACGGGCGGGCAACAACTCGCGCGGCGCGCACTGAAGGACCGTCACGCATGCGCATTTTTCGTTTCATCAAAATCGTCTACACGCTGATCCGTTTCGGTCTCGACGAGGTCATGCTGTCGCGCATCGACGATCGCCGCGTCAAGCTGCTGTTGCGCATCACCACCATCGGCCGCCGCTTCTCCGACCCGCCCGCGGTGCGCCTGCGCCACGCGCTCGAAAGCCTCGGGCCGATCTTCGTCAAGTTCGGGCAGGTGCTGTCCACGCGGCGCGACCTGCTGCCGCCCGATTTCGCGATCGAGCTGGCGCGGCTGCAGGATCAGGTGCCGCCGTTCGATTCGGCGCTGGCCATGTCGCTGGTCGAGAAATCGCTCGGCGCGCCGATCAGCGCGGTGTTCGACGAATTCGATCCGGTGCCGATCGCGAGCGCGTCGATCGCCCAGGTCCATTTCGCCAAGCTGAAGGAAGGCGAGCACGCCGGCAAGGAAGTGGCCGTCAAGGTGCTGCGGCCGAACATGCTGCCGGTGATCGATTCCGACATGGCGCTGCTGCGCGACATCGCGATCTGGGCCGAACGGCTCTGGCCCGATGGCCGGCGTCTCAAGCCGCGCGAGGTGGTGGCCGAATTCGACAAGTACCTGCACGACGAACTCGACCTGATGCGCGAGGCCGCCAACGGCAGCCAGTTGCGCCGCAATTTCGCCGGGCTCGACCTGTTGCTGGTGCCCGAGATGTTCTGGGATTACAGCTCGAACTCGGTGCTCGTGATGGAGCGCATGAACGGCGTGCCGATCAGCCAGGTCGAGGTGCTGCGCGCGGCCGGCGTCGATATTCCGAAGCTGGCGCGCGAAGGCGTGGAGATCTTCTTCACGCAGGTGTTCCGCGACGGCTTTTTCCACGCCGACATGCACCCGGGCAACATCTTCGTGAGCCTCGATCCGAAGCAGCTCGGGCGGTACATCGCGCTCGATTTCGGCATCGTTGGCGCGCTGTCCGATTTCGACAAGAACTACCTCGCGCAGAATTTCCTCGCGTTCTTCAAGCGCGACTATCACCGTGTCGCCACGTTGCATCTCGAATCGGGCTGGGTGCCGCCCAATACGCGCGTCGAGGAGCTGGAAAGCGCGATTCGCGCCGTCTGCGAGCCGTATTTCGATCGCGCGCTGAAGGACATCTCGCTCGGCCAGGTGCTGATGCGCCTGTTCTCCACCTCGCGCCGCTTCAACGTCGAGATCCAGCCGCAATTGGTGCTGCTGCAGAAAACCATGCTGAACGTCGAGGGCCTGGGCCGCTCGCTGGACCCGGAACTCGATCTCTGGAAGACTGCGAAGCCGTATCTGGAGCGCTGGATGACCGAGCAGATCGGGCTGCGCGGCTGGTACGAGCGCTTCAAGGTCGAGGCGCCGCAGTGGAGCAAGACGCTGCCGCAATTGCCGCGCCTGATCCACCACGCGCTGTCCGAGCGGCACGACTCGCCGCGCTCGGCCAATGACGAACTGATGCAGCAGATCCTGCTCGAGCAGAAGCGCACCAACCGGCTGTTGCAGGCGCTGCTCGTGTTCGGCATCGCAGTGGGCGTTGGCGCGATCGCTGCACGCGTGCTGATTCTGCTGGCGGCCGGCGCCTGACGCGCGGCCGGCACGGCGTCCGATGCCACGGAGCGATCCGGGCTTTCGGATATAATTCAAGGTTTTGCAAGACGTTTCTAGTTTCCGCGGGAAAAGATCATGCCGATTTACGCCTACCGTTGCGATGCGTGCGGTTTCGCGAAGGACGTGCTCCAGAAGATGAGCGACGCGCCGTTGTCCGTGTGCCCTGAGTGCGGGAAGGATGCTTTCCGCAAGCAGGTCACGGCCGCCGGCTTCCAATTGAAGGGTTCGGGCTGGTACGTGACCGACTTCCGGGGCGGCTCGGGCGGCGCCAGCGCGCCGGCTGCCGGCGCGGCAAGCGGCGAGTCGTCGGGCAGCAGCGAGGCGGCCAAGCCGGCCGATGGCGCGGCGGCTCCTGCTGCGGCGCCCGCCGCGGCAGCGCCCTCCGCGGCCGCGAGCGCGGCCCCGGCCAGCGCCGCGCCGGCTGCCTCCAGCGACACCTGATCATCCGCCGCCCGGCGCGGGCGGCGGCCAGTTCGTGCCGGCAGCGGCGCGCTTTACCTGACGGCAGATGATGAAGAAGACGACCCTCAAAACCGTATTCCTGACCGGCCTGCTGGTCCTCGTCCCGCTCGCGATCACGCTGTGGGTGCTCGGGTCGGTGATCGGCATCATGGATCAGACGCTGCTGCTGCTGCCGGAATCGTGGCAACCCGAGCGCCTGCTGGGCTTCCATCTGCCGGGCATCGGCGCGGTGCTGACGCTGGCTTTCATCTTCGTCGTCGGTCTGGCCACGCAGAACTTCATCGGCCAGAAGCTCGTCACCTGGTGGAACGCCGTGGTGCGTCACATCCCGGTGGTCGGGCCGATCTACACCAGCGTCAAGCAGGTGTCGGACACGCTGCTGTCGAGCAGCGGCAATGCGTTCCGCAAGGCGCTGCTGATCGAGTACCCGCGGCGCGGCTCCTACACGATCGCGTTTCTGACCGGTGCGCCGGGCGGCGACGTGGTCAATCACCTGAAGGAAGAGTACGTGAGCGTCTACGTGCCGACCACGCCGAACCCCACGTCCGGCTTCTTCCTGATGGTGCCGAAAAGCGAAGTCGTCGAACTCGACATGTCGGTCGACGCCGCGCTGAAGTACATCGTCTCGATGGGTGTCGTCGCGCCGTCGGTGCCCGTGCCCGCACCCGCGCGTCCGCCCGTCGAACCTCCGCTGTAATGCCCGGGCGCGCGTTGCGCCCCGTTGATCAAACCGAACGAAAGCAAACATCATGTCGATGCGAACTGAATACTGCGGTCTCGTGACCGAACACCTGCTGGGTCAAACCGTGTCGCTGTGCGGCTGGGTGCATCGCCGCCGCGATCACGGCGGTGTGATCTTCATCGACCTGCGCGATCGCGAAGGCCTCGTGCAGGTGGTGTGCGATCCGGATCGCGCGGAGATGTTCGCGGCGGCCGAAGGCGTGCGCAACGAGTTCTGTATTCAGATCAAGGGCCTCGTGCGCGGCCGTCCGGACGGCACGATCAACGCCGGCCTCAAGAGCGGCAAGATCGAGGTGCTGTGCCAGGAACTGACGGTGCTGAACCCGTCGATCACGCCGCCGTTCCAGCTCGACGACGACAACCTGTCGGAAACCACGCGCCTGACGCATCGCGTGCTCGACCTGCGCCGCCCGCACATGCAGAACAACCTGCGCTTGCGCTACCGCGTGGCGATCGAAGTGCGCAAGTACCTCGACGCGCAAGGCTTCATCGACATCGAAACGCCGATGCTGACCAAGAGCACGCCGGAAGGCGCGCGCGACTACCTGGTGCCGTCGCGTACCAACGCCGGCCAGTTCTTTGCGCTGCCGCAGTCGCCGCAGTTGTTCAAGCAGTTGCTGATGGTCGCGAACTTCGATCGTTACTACCAGATCACCAAGTGTTTCCGCGACGAAGACCTCCGTGCCGACCGCCAACCCGAGTTCACGCAGATCGACTGCGAAACCTCGTTCCTCGGCGAGCAGGAAATCCGCGATCTGTTCGAGGAAATGATCCGTCACGTCTTCAAGACGACGATCGGCGCCGAACTGGCCGCCACGTTCCCGGTCATGCCGTATTCGGAAGCGATGGCGCGTTTCGGCTCGGACAAGCCGGACCTGCGCGTGAAGCTCGAATTCACCGAGCTGACCGACGCGATGAAGGACGTCGAGTTCAAGGTGTTCAGCGCACCGGCCAACACGAAGGACGGCCGCGTCGCGGCGCTGCGCGTGCCGAAGGGCAGCGAACTGACGCGCGGCGACATCGACGGCTATACCGAATTCGTGCGCATCTACGGCGCGAAGGGCCTGGCCTGGATCAAGGTCAATGAAAAGGCCAAGGGTCGCGATGGCCTGCAAAGCCCGATCGTCAAGAACCTGCACGACGCCTCGATTGCCGCGATCCTCGAGCGCACCGGCGCGCAAGACGGCGACATCATCTTCTTTGCGGCCGACCGCGCGAAGGTCGTCAACGACAGCCTCGGCGCACTGCGCCTGAAGATCGGCCATTCGGAATTCGGCAAGGCCAACGGCCTCGTCGAATCGGGCTGGAAGCCGCTGTGGGTGGTCGATTTCCCGATGTTCGAGTACGACGAGGACGACGCGCGCTACGTGGCCGCTCACCACCCGTTCACGAGCCCGAAGGACGAGCACCTCGAATACCTCGAAACCGACCCGGGCCGCTGCCTGGCGAAGGCCTACGACATGGTGCTGAACGGCTGGGAAATCGGCGGCGGTTCGGTGCGGATCTTCCAGGAAGCCGTGCAGAGCAAGGTGTTCCGCGCACTGAAGATCGGCCCGGAAGAAGCGCAGGCGAAGTTCGGCTTCCTGCTCGACGCGCTGCAATACGGCGCGCCGCCGCATGGCGGTATCGCGTTCGGCCTGGACCGCATCGTCACGATGATGGCCGGCGCCGATTCGATCCGCGACGTGATCGCGTTCCCGAAGACCCAGCGCGCGCAGGATCTGCTGACGCAGGCGCCGAGCCCGGTCGACGAGCGTCAACTGAAGGAACTGCATATCCGTCTGCGCCAGCCGGAACAGCCGAAGGCCTGAGTGCCGTGCGCCGCGTGAAGCGCGGCGCCGCAAGACAAAAACCCTGCCGGTGGCAACGCCGGCAGGGTTTTTTATTGCTGCCGCCGATCGTCCTCGCCGATTGCTGCGGGCAGGGTGCGGGCGCTCAGGCGAGCGCGAGAAAGCGTGCGAGGCACGGGTTGCGGTTCGACGGCGACCACACCAGCGCCTGCTCGATGGTCGGCGCGTCGACGAGCGGGCGGAACACCACGCCGGCCCATTGCGCGCGCTGCATCGAGGCCGGCACCAGCGCCACGCCCACGCCTTCGTCCACCAGCCCCAGCACGGTCTGCTGCAACTGCACTTCGAGGCGGATGTTCGGCTCGAAGCCACCCAGTTGCCGGCAATGATCGACGATCGCCGCCCGCAGCGTGGGCGACACGATCTCGACGGCCGCCACGAACGGCTCGTCGGCGAGTTCGGCGATCCGCAGCTTGCGCGCCCGGGCGCGCGGATGGTCACGCGACAGCGCGACGCACAGCGGTTCGGTCACCACCGTGCGCTGTTCGAGGCCCGCGAGCGGCGAGCCGGGAAACAGGATGGCGGCATCGATATGACCGTTCAGCACCTGTTCGGCCAGATCGTTCGAGACGGTTTCGCGCAGGTGCAGCGCCACCTCGGGCCAGGCCGCGCCGAATTCGCGCGCGTAGCGCGGCACCACGCTGTAGGCGGCGCACATCGTGAAGCCGATCGTCAGCTTGCCGGCCGCGCCCGAGGCGGCGGCGCGCGCGTGATGCGCGGCGCGCTCGATCGACGCGAGGATTGCCTTCGCGTCGTCGCGGAAGCGCTCACCGGCCGGCGTCAGCGTGACGCCGCGCGGCCCGCGCTCGACCAGCGTGACGCCCAGCGAGGCTTCGAGCGCCGCGATCTGGCGCGACAGCGGTGGCTGCGACAGGTTCAGCCGTGTCGCGGCGCGGCCGAAATGGCCGGTCTCGGCGAGCACGACGAAGTAACGAAGCGGCTTGATATCGATCACGATGCAGAAAAGGTATGGAATCGACCTAAAAATCGCATTGGATTGTATCAAGTTGGCGAGTTACCCTCGCGGCTTTCCGGCCCGCCGGGTGCCGTCGTGTGCCCGTGTCGCGTTGTGTGCCGGCCAGTTTTCGTTTATCTCGTCGAGTCTTGCCGTGTTCGCCACGCTGCCCATCCTGCTTCCCATCTTTGCGTTGATTCTCGCCGGCTTCCTGTGCCGTCGGCGCGGCCTGCTCGGCCCGACCGCCGCGTCGGAATTGAACCGCTTCGTCGTCTGGCTCGCGCTGCCGGCGCTGCTGTTCGACGTGATGGCGCATGCGACCTGGGCGCAGCTCGACCAGCCACGCTTCATCGCCGCGTTCTCGATTGCCTGCGCGGCTTTGTTCCTCGTGGTGCTGGCGGTGCGGCTCTGGCGCGGCCGGCCGCTCGCCGACGCCAGCGTCGACGCGATCGCGGCCGCCTATCCGAACACCGGCTACATCGGCTTTCCTCTGTGCCTGCTGGTGTTCGGTCCGGCCAGCCTGATGCCGACCACGATCGCCACGATCATCGTTGCCTGCGTGTTGTTCGGCTTTGCGATCGTGCTGATCGAGGTGGGCCTGCAAAGCGAGCGCGCGCCGCACCGGCTCGCGCTGAAGGTGCTCGGTTCGCTCGGCCGCAATCCGCTGATCGTTTCGCCGATCGTCGGCGCGCTCGTGTCGGCCGCGCATGTCGTGCCGCCGGCCAGCGTCGAGACGTTCCTCAAGTTGCTCGGCGGCGCGGCCAGCCCGTGCGCGCTGGTGAGCCTCGGGCTGTTCCTCGCCGAGAAGCGTCCCGCGCACGGCGTGCTGCCCGACGCCTTGCTGCTGACCGTGATCAAGCTGGTGAGGCAGCCGGCGCTGACTTGGTGGCTAGCCGCGCGCGTGTTCGATCTGCCGCCGGTGATGGTGTCGATGTCGGTGGTGCTGGCGGCGCTGCCGACCGGCACGGGGCCGTTCATGTTGGCCGAGTTCTACCGTCGCGAGCCGCAGGTGACCTCGCGCACGATCCTGATCTCGACGATCGCATCGATCGTCACGCTGACGGTGCTGCTGACGGTCGTGCCGCGCGCCTGATCGAGTGCATCGGTGAGTGCGTGACCGGCTGAAGAGACGGACGCCCGAACGGCCTCGCAATCGGGCAGGGTGCTTCAGATCCGCGGCTTGCCGATGCCTACACGCCCGCACCGCCGCCTTGCGATGCGGCAAGCGCCTGCCCGCCGCGCCGCTGGTTCGACACGCGGCGGCCACCGTTTTGCGGTACAGTCTGCCGGTTCCGAAGCCCCCGCCTGGCCGCCGCCCGTACTCGACGCGCGTTGGCCGAAGCCCCGCAAGTCATGACGAAGCCGCCAAAAATCCCCGAATCCGTTCTGGTCGTGATCCACACCGCCGCGCTCGACGTGCTGATCATCAAGCGCGCCGATCAACCCGGTTTCTGGCAGTCGGTGACAGGCGCGAAAGACTGGCTCGACGAACCGCTTGGCGCCACCGCCGCGCGCGAGGTAGGCGAGGAGACGGGCATCGTGGTCGGCAGCGCCGCCGTGCCGGCCGAGGCGCTTTACGACTGGCGCCACCAGATCGACTACGCGATCTATCCGCACTATCTCCACCGCTACGCGCCGGGCGTCACGCGCAACACCGAGCACTGGTTCAGCCTCGAAGTGCCGGCCGGGATTGCCGTCACGCTGTCGCCGCGCGAGCACACCGATTACGTCTGGCTGCCGTATCGCGAGGCGGCCGAGCGCTGCTACTCGCCATCCAACGCCGAAGCGATCCTGCAGTTGCCCGAGCGTCTCGCGGCGCGCGAGGCATGAGCGGCAGCCAGCGGCTGCGTCTGGCCCAGTTGCGGGACCTGTTCCTGCAGGAGCGCGGCTCGTCGTCGCGGCTCGCGTTTTCCTCCGGCAACACCGTCACGCTCTGCACGGGGGGCGCGGAGTTTTTCCCGCTGCTGGTGCGCCGTATCGATGCCGCCTCGCAGTCGGTACTGCTCGAAACCTATATCTTTTGCGACGATCCTGCCGGCCGCCTGGTGTCCGACGCGCTGCTGCGCGCCGCCGCGCGCGGCGTGCACGTGCGCGTGATCACCGACGGCATCGGCACGGCGCGTCTGCCGCTGTTCGAGCAATGGGCCGAGGCCGGCATCGAGCACCGGATCTACAACCGTTACCTGTTCGGCCGCTTCGGCTTCTCGCGGACGCACCGCAAGCTGGCCTGCGTCGACGATGCCTACGTGTTCTGCGGCGGCATCAATATCGTCGACGATTTCGACCAGAACGGCGAGACGCTGCCGTTCGCGCGCTGGGATTTCGCCGTGGAGCTGGCCGGGCCGGCCGTGGCCGACATTCGCGCCGCGTTCGAGGTGCAGTGGTATCGCGTGCGGATGGGCCACAAGCGCTACGCGCAATACGCGCCGCCGGTGGTGACCAGCGAGGCGTTCGCGGCGCGCTTCCGGCGCTGGATGCGCAGCCACCGCTGGATCAAGGCGGGGGCGCTGCGCCATATCACCGAGCCGAGCGTCGCGTTCGTGGCGCGCGACAACGTGCTGAACCGGCGCGCGATCGAGAAGGCCTACCTCGCCGCGATCGGCCGTGCGCGGCAATCGGTGGTGCTGGCGAACCCGTATTTCATGCCCGGCCGCAAGCTGCGCCGGGCGCTGACCAATGCGGCGCGGCGCGGCATCGAGGTGCGCGTGCTGATCGGGCGCAAGGAATTTGCCGCGCTCGATACCGCGGTGCCGTTCCTTTATCATGCGTTGTTGCGCGCCGGCGTGCGGGTGGCCGAGTACGACAAGACCATGCTGCACGGCAAGGTGGCGGTGGTCGACGACAACTGGGCCACGGTCGGTTCGTCGAATCTCGATGCATTGAGCCTGATGCTCAACAACGAAGCGAACGTGGTGCTGGTGAAGCACGACGACGAGATTCGTGCGCTGCGCGAGGCGATCGATGCGGCCTTTGCCGACGGTCGCGAAATCGATCCGGCCCGATTTGCGGCGCGCCCGGTGGGCGAGCGGATGTTGAACTGGCTGGCGTACAACGCGTACCGCTGGTCGATGAAGCTGCTGACGGTGGGCAGCTACGACTAGCCGCCAGCCGGCCATCGCGCCGCCGCCAGGCCCGTTCGTTGCGTGACGGGCGGCTTGTAATGCGGCTGTCGGCAAGCCCCCGGCAGGGGCGGACAAGCCCTGCTTCCGGTTGCGCCCGAACCTGACAACAATAGCCGGGCGGTTAGACACCGGTTTCTAATTAATTCCTTGTTTGAACGACGGCCGCACTCAATAATAGTACGGCCGTTCGATTTTCTGGATCACCCGTGAACGGTTTAGACATCAAGCTTATGCGAAAAGGCGAACAGACGCGTGCCGCGATACTCGAAGCAGCTTTGGACCTCGCCAGCCGTGACGGGCTGGAAGGTCTGACGATCGGCCTGTTGGCCGAGCGCATGCAGATGAGCAAGAGCGGCGTGTTCGCGCATTTCGGATCGCGCGAGGACCTGCAGGTGGAGGTCGTGCGCGAGTATCACCGCCGCTTCGAGAGCGAGGTGTTCTTTCCGAGCCTGCGCGAGCCGCGTGGCCTGCCGCGTCTGCGTGCGATGCTGGCCCGCTGGATCGAGAAGCGCATCCAGGAAGTGACGACCGGATGCATCTACATCAGCGGCGCGGTGGAGTACGACGACCGGCCGGACAGCCCGGTGCGCGAGCAGTTGATCGCGAGCGTGACGGCCTGGCGTGCGGCGCTGCTGCGCGCGATTTCGCAGGCGAAGGACGAAGGCCATCTGCGCCCGGATACCGATCCGGACGTGATGCTCTTCGAGTTGTACAGCTTCACGCTCGGCCTGCATCACGACGCCCGTTTCCTGCATCTGCCGGACGGTGTTCGCCTGACTTGGGCCGCGCTGGAAAAGACGATCGTTTCGTATCAGAGCGAGAGCCGGTAGCGGCGCAGTGACGCCGCGCGAGGCTCGAGCCATTGCCCTATCTTTGGAGAGAGTCATGGGACAGTACGTTGCCCCGCTGCGCGACATGCAATTCGTGCTGCACGAGTTGCTGAACGTCGAAGCCGAACTGAAGCAGATGCCGAAACACGCGGATCTCGACGCGGACACCATCAATCAGGTGCTCGAAGAGGCCGGCAAGTTCTGCGCCGAGGTGCTGTTCCCGCTCAACCAGGTGGGCGACCGCGAAGGCTGCAAATATGAAGGCGACGGCGTGGTCAAGACACCGACCGGCTTCAAGGAAGCGTACGCGCAGTACATCGAGGCGGGCTGGCCCGCGCTCGGTTGCGATCCGGACTACGGCGGCCAGGGCTTGCCGGCGTTCGTGAACAACGCGCTCTACGAAATGATGAATTCCGCGAACCAGGCCTGGACCATGTACCCCGGCCTGTCGCACGGCGCCTACGAATGCCTGCATGCGCACGGCGCCCCCGAACTCCAGCAGCAATACCTGCCGAAACTCGTCTCGGGCGAATGGACCGGCACGATGTGCCTGACCGAGCCGCATTGCGGCACCGATCTCGGCATCCTGCGCTCGAAGGCCGAACCCACCAGCGACGGCGCCTACGTGATCTCCGGCACGAAAATCTTCATTTCGAGCGGCGAGCACGACATGTCGAAGAACATCGTCCACCTCGTGCTGGCGCGCCTGCCGGACGCCCCCCAGGGCACCAAGGGCATCTCGTTGTTCATCGTGCCGAAGTTCATCCCCGATGCATCGGGCGAACCGGGCGAGCGCAACGGCATCAAGTGCGGCTCGATCGAGCACAAGATGGGCATTCACGGCAACGCCACCTGCGTGATGAACCTCGACAACGCGAAGGGCTGGCTCGTCGGCGAGCCGAACAAGGGCCTCAACGCGATGTTCGTGATGATGAACGCGGCGCGCCTCGGCGTGGGCATGCAGGGCCTGGGCCTGACCGAAATCGCCTATCAGAACTCGCTGACCTACGCGAAGGAACGCCTGCAGATGCGTTCGCTGACCGGCCCGAAGGCGCCCGAGAAGGCGGCCGACCCGATCATCGTCCACCCGGACGTGCGCCGCATGCTGCTCACGCAGAAGGCCTACGCCGAAGGCGCGCGCGCCTTCACGTACTGGTCGGCGCTGCAGATCGACAAGGAGCTGTCGCACGGCGACGAAGCGGCCCGCAAGGAAGCCGCCGATCTGGTCGCGCTGCTCACGCCGATCATCAAGGCGTTCCTGACCGACAACGCGTTCGAGTGCACCAACCACGGCATGCAGATCTACGGCGGCCACGGCTTCATCGCCGAGTGGGGCATGGAGCAGTACGTGCGCGACGCCCGCATCAACATGATCTACGAAGGCACCAACTCGATTCAGGCGCTCGACCTGCTGGGCCGCAAGGTGCTCGGCGACATGGGCGCGAAGCTGAAGAAGTTCGGTGCGATCGTCGCCGAGTTCGTCGAAGCCGAAGGCGTCAAGCCGGAAATGGCCGAGTTCGTCAATCCGCTCGCCGACATCGGTGAAAAGCTGCAGAAGCTCACCATGGAAATCGGCATGAAGGCGATGCAGAACCCCGACGAAGTCGGTGCCGCCGCGGTGCCCTACCTGCGTACGGCCGGCCACCTGGTGTTCTCGTACTTCTGGGCGCGCATGGCGCGTCTCGCGCTCGACAAGGAAGCGTCGGGCGATCCGTTCTACAAGTCGAAGCTGGCCACGGCGCGCTTCTACTTCGCGCGTCTGCTGCCCGAAACGGCGGCCACGATCCGCGCCGCGCGCGCCGGCTCGAAGACGCTGATGGAAGTCGACGAAGCGCTGTTCTGATGCCCGGCCCATGGCGGCGGCGCAAGTCATGCGCCGCCGCCATGGGCGCACCTCGCACTCTCATACGCCGCGTCGTCCGACTCCAAGCCCGCCGGGCACGACGCGCGTTTCCATCCGGAGGAATCCCGTGAGCAATTTCATCATTCGCAAGGTCGCCGTGCTCGGCGCCGGCGTGATGGGCGCGCAGATCGCCGCGCATCTCGTCAACGCGCGCGTCCCGGTGCTGCTGTTCGATCTGCCGGCCAAGGAAGGCCCGAAGAACGGCATCGCGCTGAAGGCGATCGAGAATCTCAAGAAGCTGTCGCCCGCGCCGTTCGGTGTGAAGGACGACGCGAAATACCTCGAACCGGCCAACTACGAAGACGACATCGCCAAGCTCGCGGAGTGCGATCTCGTGATCGAGGCCATCGCCGAGCGCATGGACTGGAAGCACGACCTCTACAAGAAGGTTGCGCCGCACCTCGGGCCGAACGCGATCTTCGCGTCGAACACCTCGGGCCTGTCGATCACCGCGCTGTCGGATGGCTTTGCCGACGAGCTGAAGGCCCGCTTCTGCGGCGTGCACTTCTTCAATCCGCCGCGCTACATGCACCTCGTCGAACTGATCCCGACCGCCCACACGCGGCCCGAGATCCTCGACCAGCTCGAAACCTTCCTGACCAGCGTGGTCGGCAAGGGCGTGGTGCACGCCAAGGACACGCCGAACTTCATCGCGAACCGCGTCGGCATCTTCTCGATCCTGGCGGTGATCACCGAGGCCGCCAAGTTCGGCCTGCGCTTCGACGAAGTGGACGACCTGACCGGCGCGCGCCTGGGCCGCGCCAAGTCGGCCACGTTCCGCACCGCCGACGTGGTGGGCCTCGACACGATGGCGCACGTCATCAAGACGATGCAGGACAACCTCGCCGACGATCCGTTCTTCCCCGTGTACGAAACGCCGCCGGTGCTCGCCGAACTGGTCAAGCAGGGTGCGCTCGGTCAGAAGACGGGCGCGGGCTTCTACAAGAAGGAAGGCAAGGCGATCAAGGTGCTCGATCCGAAATCGGGCAGCTACGTGGACGGCGGCGCGAAGGCCGACGAAACCGTGGGCCGCATCCTCAAGCGCCCGCCGGCCGAGCGCCTGAAGCTGCTGCGCGAGTCCACACATCCGCAGGCGCAGTTCCTGTGGTCGGTGTTCCGCGACGTGTTCCATTACATCGGCTATCACCTCGAATCGATCGCGGACAACGCGCGCGACGTCGACCTCGCGATCCGCTGGGGCTTCGGCTGGAGCGAGGGCCCGTTCGAAGGCTGGCAGGCGGCCGGCTGGAAGCAGATCGCCGAATGGGTGCAGGAAGACATCGCAGCCGGCAAGGCGCTCGCCAACGTGCCGCTGCCGTCGTGGGTGCTCGAAGGCGCGGTGGCCGAGAAGGGCGGCGTGCATACCGACGAAGGCTCGTGGTCGCCGGCCGCCGGCAAATTCGTGCCGCGCTCGACGCTGCCCGTGTATGAGCGCCAGGTGTTCCGCGCACCGCTGATCGGAGAGGCCGGACGCGATCCGAAAACGTGGGGCAAGACGCTGATCGAAACCGATTCGGTGCGTGCCTGGGTGGACGAGCGCGCCGGCCAGGACGACGTGGTGATCGTCTCGTTCAAGTCGAAGATGAACACCATCGGCCCGGGCGTGATCGACGGGCTGGTGCAGGCGATCGAGCTGGCCGAGAAGGACTACAAGGCCGTGGTGATCTGGCAGCCGACCTCGCTGAAGCTCGGCACGCCGGGCGGCCCGTTCTCCGCGGGTGCGAATCTCGAGGAGGCGATGCCCGCGTTCATGATGGGCGGCGCGAAGGGCATCGAGCCGTTCGTGAAGAAGTTCCAGGAAGGCATGCTGCGCGTGAAGTACGCGAACGTGCCGGTGGTGGTGGCCGTGTCGGGCATCGCGCTCGGCGGCGGTTGCGAGCTGATGCTGCACAGCGCCAAGCGCGTGGTGCACGTCGAGAGCTACGTCGGCCTGGTGGAAGTGGGCGTGGGCCTGGTGCCGGCGGGCGGCGGCCTCAAGGAAGCGGCGCTGCGTGCGGCCGAAGCCGCCACGGCGGCCGGTGCCACCACCGACATCCTGAAGTTCGTCACCAAGTCGTTCGAGAACGCGGCGATGGCGAAGGTGTCGGCCTCGGCGCACGATGCGCGTGCGATGGGCTACGTGAAGCCGTCGGACACCATCGTGTTCAACGTGTTCGAACTGCTCGACGTGGCGCGCAAGGAAGCGCGCGCGCTGGCCGATGCCGGCTACCGCGCGCCACTGAAGGCCCGTGAAATTCCGGTGGCGGGCCGCTCGGCGATCTCGACCATCAAGGCGCAGCTCGTCAACATGCGCGACGGCCGCTTCATCAGCGAGCACGACTACCGCATCGCCAGCCGCATCGCGGAAGCGGTGTGCGGCGGCGACGTCGAAGCCGGCAGCACGGTGGACGAGGAATGGCTGCTCGCGCTGGAGCGCCGCGCCTTCGTCGAACTGCTCGGCACGCAGAAGACGCAGGAACGGATCATGGGCATGTTGCAGACCGGCAAGCCGGTGCGTAACTGAGCGACCTAAGGAGCTTCAAATGAGCAAACAACTGCAAGACGCCTATATTGTCGCCGCGAGCCGCACGCCGATCGGCAAGGCCCCGCGCGGCGCGTTCAAGAACACGCGCCCCGACGAGTTGCTGGTGCATGCGATCAAGGCGGCCGTCGCCCAGGTGCCCGGCCTCGATACCAAGCTGATCGAGGATGCCATCATCGGCTGCGCGATCCCCGAAGCCGAGCAGGGCCTGAACGTGGCGCGCATGGGTGCGCTGCTGGCCGGCCTGCCGAACACGGTCGGCGGCGTGACCGTCAACCGCTTCTGCGCATCGGGCATCACCGCGCTGGCGATGGCGGCAGACCGGATTCGCGTGGGCGAATCCGACGCGCTGATCGCAGGCGGCTGCGAATCGATGAGCATGGTGCCGATGATGGGCAACAAGCCGTCGCTGTCGCCGCACATCTTCGATCGCAACGAGGATGTCGGCATCGCCTACGGCATGGGCCTGACGGCCGAGCGCGTGGCCGAGCAGTGGAAGGTGAGCCGCGAGGATCAGGACGCGTTCTCGGTCGAATCGCACCGCAAGGCGTTCGCCGCGCAGCAGGCCGGCGAGTTCGGCGACGAGATCGCGCCGTACCTCATCACCGAGCGTTTCCCGAACCTCTCCACCGGTGAAATCGACGTGCTGACGCGCGAGCTCAAGCTCGACGAAGGCCCGCGCGCCGACACCTCGCCGGAAGGCCTGGCCAAGCTGCGCACCGTGTTCGCCAACAAGGGTTCGGTCACGGCCGGCAACAGCTCGCAGACGTCGGACGGCGCCGGTGCGCTGATCGTCGTGTCGGAGAAGGTGCTCAAGGAATTCAACCTGACGCCGCTGGCGCGCTTCGTCAGCTTCGCAGTGCGCGGCGTGCCGCCGGAAATCATGGGCATCGGCCCGAAGGAAGCGATTCCGGCCGCGCTGAAGGCCGCCGGCCTCAAACAGGACGATCTCGACTGGATCGAACTGAACGAGGCGTTCGCGGCGCAATCGCTGGCCGTGATCCGCGACCTGGGCCTCGATCCGTCGAAGGTCAACCCGATGGGCGGCGCGATCGCACTGGGCCACCCGCTCGGCGCGACCGGCGCGATCCGCGCGGCCACCGTGGTGCACGCGCTGCGCCGCCGCAACCTGAAGTACGGGATGGTCACGATGTGCGTCGGCACCGGCATGGGTGCCGCCGGCATCATCGAACGGCTGTAAGCGGGCTTCGCAGCCGATCACGGCGGTGCGCGGGCAAACGCTCGCGCACCGCTTTTTTACGCACGAGATTTTTACGCACGAGATACGAGGAGACGGTGAGATGGATATCCAGACCGACGTCGCGGACGGCGTCCTGACGATCACGATCGCGCGCCCCGCGAAGAAGAACGCGATCACGGCGGCGATGTATCAGGCGATGGCCGATGCGCTGGCCGGCGCGCAGGACGACAGCGCGGTGCGCGTGATCCTGATTCGCGGCAGCGACGGCAATTTCAGCGCCGGCAACGACCTCGAGGATTTCATGAAGTCGCCGCCGAACACACCCGACGCGCCGGTGTTCCAGTTCCTGGACCGGATCAGCACGGCGGCCAAGCCGATCGTCGCGGCGGTGCCGGGCATCGCGGTGGGCGTGGGCGTGACGATGCTGCTGCATTGCGATCTGGTGTACGCGGCCGATACGGCCAAGCTGTCGCTGCCGTTCACGCAGTTGGGGCTGTGCCCGGAAGCGGCGTCGAGCCTGCTGCTGACGCGCCTGACGGGCCATCAGATCGCCGCCGAGAAGCTGATGCTCGGCGAGCCGTTCGACGCGCTCGAAGCGCACCGCATCGGCATCGTCAATCGCGTGCTGCCGGCCGCCGAACTCGACGCGTTCGCGGCGCGGCAGGCCGCGAAGCTGGCGGCGTTGCCGGCTTCGTCGTTGCGCGTGACCAAGGCGCTGATCAAGCGCACCGGCAGCTCGATCGAGGTGGCGCAGCGCATGGACGAGGAAGCGCGCCATTTCGGCGAGATGCTGCGCGGGCCGGAAGCGCGCGAGGCGATCAGCGCGTTCTTCGAGAAGCGCAAGCCCGATTTCCGTCAGTTCGACTGAACGCGTCGCAGGCGATCGACGATAACGGCCCGGCCATGATTGGCCGGCTCGTACCCGCGCGCGCGACGTCAGGCCGTGCCGTAATCCACGTAGCCCGATTCGCGGCAGAAGCTGACGAGCCGCAGGCCCGCTTCGCGCGCGATCGCGATCGCCAGCGACGACGGCGCCGAAATCGTCGCCACCAGCGGAATGCCGACGCGCGCGGCCTTGCGCACCAGCTCGTAGCTGGCGCGGCTCGACAGGAATACGAAGCCGTCGGTCAGATCGGCGCGCGCGAGCACCAGATGGCCGATCAGCTTGTCGAGCGCGTTGTGGCGGCCGACGTCCTCGAACGCGCAGCGGATCGCGCCCGTGGCGTCGCACCAGGCGGCGGCGTGCAGGCCGCCCGTCAGTTTGGTCAGCGCCTGATGCTCGGGCAGCGCGCGTGCCGCCTGCGCCAGCGCGTCGGGCGCCAGGCGATCGAGAAAGCCGGTCACGGGCACGCGTTCGGGGGCCAGGTCGAGCAGGTCGATGCTCTCGACGCCGCACACGCCGCAGCCGGTGCGCCCGGCCAGCGCCCGGCGCCGGTCCTTCAGCGCGAGAAACGCCTGCTGAATCACGTCGAGCTGGATTTCCGCGTGGGGAATGGCCGCGTCGGTGCGCAGCGTCACTTCGATATCCTTGATGTCGGCGCCGCGCGAGACGATCCCTTCCGAGATCGAGAAGCCCACCGCGAACGCTTCCAGGTCGCGCGGCGTGCACATCATCACCGCGTGCGAGATGCCGTTGTACACCAGCGCGACGGGCCATTCCTGGCCGACGTGATCGGCGGTGCCGGCGATCTCGTCGCCGCGATGACGCGAGATCGCGACTTCGACGGCGCCGTTCGGTTCGAGGGATTCGGGGGATGGGTTCAACGGAGGCTCCAGCGGGGGGCAGCGGGTTCTGCAGATTCATGGTGTGCCGGCACGACGCATGCACGGGCAAGCGCGGCCGCGCGGACGGGTTCTACAATACCGGATCGCGGCGAATCCCGTCGCCCGCCACTCGGCCTTTCACTACCGGAATACGCATGGAACTGAGCGACGCGCCGTTGCTGTTCGGCTTCGAAATCGATTCGTCGGAGGATTTCACCTACATCCCGATGATCGTGCGCTTTCACCTGGACCGTTGCGGGCTGCGGATCTCGCTCGATCAGTGGCAGCGGCTGCCGCTCGACGCGCGCAAGCGGCTGGCGCGGTTTCCGGTGGCGGCCGGCGCCGGCCCGGACATCGCTCCCGACAGGGAAAATCCCGAGCCCGATGTGCGCTTTGGCGAGGCACTCGCGGGGCTGTTGCTAGCGCAGGGCGTCGAGGCCGCCGAAACGTTCGAGCCGGAGCCCGCACCCGGCTGGGCGAATCGGGCGGCAGTGCCTTCGGCGCTGGTTTCACAGTGCGCGCTGGCCGGGCTGACGGCGCCGTCGCCGGCGCAATGGGCCGCGCTGGGGGCCTTCGAGCGCTACGTGCTGGCCAAGCTGTCGCGCAAGCCTAAGCTCAACCACGATTTCATCCCGGCCATGCGCGAGTTCGCGCTGGCGCCGGCCTGAGCCGGCAGCCGGCGATCGGCAGCCAGGTCAGGCGACCGGCGGCAACGCGCGCGGGCGGCGCTCCGAATCGGTCGCCACGTAGGTCAGCGTGGCCTCGGTCACCTTCACCACCTCGCCGGCCAGCCCCATGCGCTGCGCATACACTTCCACGCCGATCGTGATCGAGGTGTTGCCGGTCTTGACGATCTGCGCGTAGAAGCTGACCAGATCGCCGACGAACACCGGCTGCTTGAACACGAAGGAGTTGACCGCCACCGTCGCCACGCGGCCGTTGGCGCGGCGGCTGGCCGGGATCGAGCCGGCGATGTCGACCTGCGACATGATCCAGCCGCCGAACACGTCGCCGTGGACGTTCGCCTCGGACGGTTGCGGGACGACGCGCAGCGCGGGCTGCTGTTGCGGGAGTTGCGGCGACGATTCGGTCATGACGGGGGTTCCACTCGGTGATGGCCGGCGCGGCGCGACCGGAGGGCAGCGACGCGAATCGGCTTCTGCGACAATGCAGGCTTCCGAAATTGTACGAGAAAGCGCGTGTCCGGCCTTGCGCCGACGGCATGCGCACCGTCCCCCCATGCGTCGCTTCCCCGCTTCCTCCGAACCTGCGCCGGCCGCCACCGGGCCGCGCAACGACTGGCAGACGATTCGTTCGCTGCTGCCCTACCTGACCACCTACAAGGGGCGGGTGCTGCTCGCGCTGTCGTGCCTGATCGGCGCGAAGCTGGCCAACCTCGGCGTGCCGATCGTCATGAAGCGGATCGTCGACGGCCTCGCGCCGGTCCAGCATCTGCAGGCGCTCGGCCGCGCCGAACACTCGGCGCCGATCGTGCTGGCGGGCGGCATCGGCCTGCTGGTGGTGGCGTATGCGCTGGTGCGGCTGTCCACCTCGCTGTTTACCGAGCTGCGCGAGATGCTGTTCGCCAAGGTGACCGAGAGCGCGGTGCGCCAGCTTGCGTTGCAGGTGTTCCGGCATCTGCACGGGCTGTCGCTGCGCTTTCATCTCGACCGGCAGACGGGCGGCATGTCGCGCGACATCGAACGCGGCACGCGCGGCATCCAGCAACTGATTTCCTATTCGCTCTACAGCATCCTGCCGACGCTGATCGAGGTCGGGCTGGTGCTCGGCTTCTTCGTCGTGAAATACGACGCGTGGTACGCGATCATCACGCTCGGCGCGCTGGCCGGCTACGTGGTGTTCACGATCAAGGTCACGGAATGGCGCACGCACTATCGCCGCACCATGAACGAGCTCGATTCGCGAGCCAGTTCGCGCGCGATCGATTCGTTGATCAACTACGAAACGGTCAAGTATTTCAGCAACGAGGAATGGGAAGCGCGGCGCTACGACGAGAACCTGCAACGCTACCGGCAGGCCGCGATCCGTTCGCAGCGCTCGCTGTCGCTGCTCAATTTCGGGCAGCAGGCGATCATCGGCGTGGGCCTCGTGCTGATTCTCTGGCGCGCCACGCAGGGCGTGCTGGCCGGGCACCTGACGCTCGGCGATCTGGTGCTGATCAACACGTTCATGTTGCAGCTCTACATCCCGCTGAATTTCCTCGGCATCGTCTATCGCGAACTGAAGCAGAGCCTGACCGACATGGATCGCATGTTCGGGCTGTTGTCCGCGCCGCAGGAGGTGGCCGATGCGCCGGATGCGCCGGCGCTGGCGGTGAGTGGCGCGGCGGTGCGCTTCGAGCATGTCAACTTCTCGTACGAGCCGGCGCGGCAGATCCTCCACGATGTCAGCTTCACGATCGCGGCCGGCACGACCACGGCCGTGGTCGGTCACAGCGGCTCGGGCAAGTCGACGCTGTCGCGCCTGCTGTTCCGCTTCTACGATCTGCCGCGCGGCCCCGGCGGCGCGATCACGATCGACGGGCAGGACCTGCGCGACGTCACGCAGGCGTCGCTGCGCGCCTCGATCGGCATCGTGCCGCAGGACACCGTGCTGTTCAACGACACGATCCACTACAACATCGCCTACGGGCGGCCCGAAGCGACGCGCGAGGAAGTGATCGCGGCCGCGCGCGCCGCGCACATCCATGCGTTCGTGGAGGGGCTGCCGAAGGGCTATGACACGACCGTCGGCGAGCGCGGCCTGAAGCTGTCGGGCGGCGAGAAGCAGCGCGTGGCGATCGCGCGCACGATCCTCAAGAACCCGCCGGTGCTGGTGTTCGACGAGGCCACCTCGGCGCTCGATTCGCGCTCGGAGCGCGCGATCCAGCAGGAGCTGGAGCAGATCGCGCGGCATCGCACGACGCTCGTGATCGCGCACCGGCTGTCGACCGTGGTGCACGCCGCACAGATCATCGTGATGGATCGCGGGCGGATCGTGGAGCGCGGCACGCACGACGAGCTGGTGCGCGCGGGCGGCCACTATGCCCAGATGTGGGCGCTGCAACAGCAGCAGCGCGAGGTGCTGCCCGAGGTGCCCGGGGCTTGAGGGCTCAGGCGGTAGGCTTGCCGCGGCCGCGCAGCCGCGCGTCGAGCTCGG
The DNA here is from genome assembly GCF_047497165.1 of Burkholderia sp. 22PA0099. Lineage (NCBI taxonomy): Bacteria > Pseudomonadati > Pseudomonadota > Betaproteobacteria > Burkholderiales > Burkholderiaceae > Burkholderia > Burkholderia sp. 22PA0099. The sequence continues at coordinate 775,073 of NZ_CP163165.1, forward strand.
CGAGCTGCGCCGGCGTGCCGACGTTCTCCCACAGGCCGTCGTAGTGCTCGCCGGTCGCGCGGCCGGCGGCGATGGTGTCGCGGTAATAGGGCGTCAGCGCGCGGCGCGTGCCGTGCGGCAGGTCGGCGAACATGCGCAGGTCGTAGAGCCCGATGTTGCCGAACGTGAGGCGCGTTGCGTCGGTATCGGCGGCGTCGAGCGATAGCCGGCCGTGGCCGTCGAGCGCGAAATCGCCATCCGGATGGAAGGCCGGATTCGGCACCATCACCAAGTGCAGGCCCGGCGCATCGAGCGCGGCCATCGCGGCGGCGCGCTCGCGCAGCGAGGCGTAATCGAATTCACAGAACACGTCGCCGCTGACGGCCACGAAGATCGGCGACGGCCCGTCGAGCAGCGGCCGCGCCTGGGCGATGCCGCCGGCCGTCTCCAGCGCCTCGCCTTCGGGCGAATAGCGCAGTTGCACGCCCCAGCGCGAGCCGTCGCCGAGCGCGGCCTCGATCTGTTCGCCGAGCCAAGCGTGGTTGATCACGATGGTGGTGAAGCCGGCCGCGGCGAGCCGCTCGATCTGCCAGACGATCAGCGGTTTGCCGCCGGCTTCGAGCAGCGGTTTCGGGCAGTGGTCGGTGAGCGGGCGCATCCGTTCGCCGCGTCCGGCGGCGAAGATCATCGCGGTATCGAGCTTGACGGTCATCGGGGCAAGGGCTGGAAGGCTGGAGCGGAAATCGGAAGCGGGGTGCGCGTCGGAACGGTCAGAACGTATAGCCGACCTCGACGGATGCCTGCCCCTCGAGTTCGTCGAGCAGCTTCGCGAACGGCGCGAGCGGCCGGTAGCGCTGCGCAACCTTGCGCGCATAGCCGAGGAAGCGCGGCAGATCGTCGAGGTAGTGCGGCTTGCCGTCGCGATAGTGGATGCGCGGGAACAGCCCGAGCACCTTGATGTGGCGTTGCAGGCCCGTCCATTCGAGCTGGCGGTAGAACTCGCCGAAATCGGCATCGACTGGCAGGCCGGCCTTGCGGGCGCGTTCCCAGTAGTAGACGAAGCAGTCGAGCTCGAATTCCTCGTCCCAACTGATGAACGCGTCGCGCAGCAGCGAGACGACGTCGTACGACAGCGGCCCCCACACGGCATCCTGGAAATCGAGCACGCCGGGATTCGGCTCGGCGATCATCAGGTTGCGCGGCATGAAGTCGCGCAGCATAAAGCCTTGCGGCTGCGACAAGCCGTTCGCCACCAGCAGCGCGAAGGTGCGGTCGAGCACGCCGCGCTGGCGCTCGTCGAGCGCCCGGCCCAGATGGCGGCCGACGAACCATTCCGGCATCAGTTCCATCTCGCGGCGCAGGAACGCCTCGTCGAAGGCCGGCAGCACGCCCTCGCGCGAGGCGAGTTGCCAGCGGATCAGCGCGTCGAGCGCGTCGCGCAGCAGCGGCTTCGCGGCGGCGGTGTCGGCCGGGTCGAGCGCGCCGATGTAGGTGGCCGTGCCGAGATCGGTGACCAGCATGAAGCCCGCCTCGAAATCGTGTTCGAGCACCCGGGGTGCATGCAGGCCGGCCGCCTCGAGCAGGCCGGCGATCTGCACGAACTCGCGGCATTTCTCGGGCGGCGGCGCGTCGACCGCGATGACCGTGCCGCCGGCCGCCGTGCCGCTCGCGAGCCGGAAATAGCGCCGGAAGCTCGCATCGGCCGAGGCCGGCGCGAGCGTGGCGAGATCCAGCGCGTAACGGCTGCCGAAGCCGGCCAGCCAGGCGAGCAGTTGGTCGCGGCGCGGGTCGGTGCTGTCGGGAGTGGGCGAGGCGGGGGCGGTGGAAGGGAGCGTCATCGAACGAAACGGAAACTCGGGGGAGGGGGGAACGTCTTGCCATATAATACCCCACGACTTTTTTGACGCGTCCCGTGTCAATCCCCCGCCGGTTGCGGGGCCGCAGCCCGCCTGCGGCCCGTCGAGCTGCCCGCCGATCGCCCCCTTCGTGTGCGTCCGACGCAGTCACGGTTCGATTGCGCGGGGGGCTCGACGTGCGAACGCAGGGGTCTCCCGGGGCCGACTCGCCCGATATCGATGCCGCCTAAACCGATTTTCCCGTTTGTCACCCGCAGCGAGCCCGCGACGCGCAAACGGCGCCTCGCGGTTGCCCTGATCGCCGTACCCGGCTTCGTGCCCGTGGTCGCGCAGGCGCAGCTCGTGGGTTCGGCCGCGGTGCCGCAGCCGCTCGGCGCGTCGCCGTGGGATTTGCGCCTCGTGCCGCAGCTCGAGGAGCATCCGCTGCGCACCGGCAGCAAGCCGGCCGGCTTCGTGCTGGCCGACCACACGAACGGCACCACCGATCAGGATCTCGCCGCCAAGGGTTCGGCCGAGCTGCGGCGCGGCACGACCATCGTGAAGGCCGACGCGCTGCACTACGATCAGGACACCGACATGGCCGATGCCTACGGCAAGGTCACGGTGTCGGGCAACGGATCGACGTTCTACGGCCCGGAAGCGCACCTGAAGGTCGAGGCGAACCAGGGCACCATGAGCACGCCGAAGTACCGCTTCACGAGCTCCGGCGGCTCGGGCAGCGCGGCCAAGGGCGAGTTGCTCGACAGCGAGCGCTCGGTGCTGACCGACGCCACCTATTCGGCCTGCAACTGCGACAACCCGGCCTGGTACATCAAGGGCAGCCGTTTCGAATTCGACACCGGCGCCGACGAAGGCGTGGCGCGCGACGGCGTGCTGTTCTTCCAGGGCGTGCCGATCTTCGCCAGCCCGTGGCTGACGTTCCCGCTGTCGGGCGAGCGTCGCAGCGGCTTCCTGCCGCCCACGGTTTCGGTGAGCTCGACCAACGGCTTCGAGCTGGCCACGCCGTATTACTTCAACATCGCACCGAACCGCGACCTGACGCTGACGCCGGAGCTCATTTCCAAGCGCGGCTTCTTCACGCGCGCCGAGTTCCGCTATCTGTCGCCGAACTACGCCGGCTCGCTGACGGGCGAATACCTGCCCGACGACCACCTGACGCACCGCAACCGCTACGCGATCTACTGGCAGCACCAGCAGAACTTCGGCGGCGGTTTCGGCGGCTACATCTACTACAACAAGGTCTCGGACAGCACCTATCCGGAAGACCTCGGTTCGACGAACCAGTTCGCCAACGGCACGCAAACCCTGTATCAACAGGAAGCGGGCCTGACGTACAACAACGGCCCGTGGGCCGTGCTGGCGCGCTATCAGCACTGGCAGACGCTGCCGCCGTCGATCGCGCCGTACGGCCGCGAGCCGCAGTTGAACGTCAAGTACACGAAGTACGACGTCGGCGGCTTCGATTTCGGCGCGGAAGCCGATTACTCGCGGTTCCGCATCACCACCGCGGATCAGCCGGAAGGCGACCGCGTGATGTTCAACCCGTACGTGTCGTACGGCGTCTACGGCCCCGGCTACTTCTTCGTGCCGAAGGCGCAGATGCACATCGCATCCTACGACCTGACCACCACGACGGGCGGCATTCCGGGCCAGCCGAAGCGCTTCACCTACTCGATTCCGACGCTCTCGCTCGACAGCGGGCTGGTGTTCGACCGTTCGGTGCGGCTGTTCGGGCAGGACTTCATCCAGACGCTCGAACCGCGCCTGTTCTACGTCTACACGCCGTACCGCAACCAGCTCAACGCGCCGCTGTTCGACACGGCCGAATCGGATTTCGGGCTGGCCGAGATCTTCACGACGAACACGTTCGTCGGCAACGACCGGATCGCCGACGAAAACCGCCTGACGGCCGCGATCACCACGCGTTTCCTGAACCCGGCCACGGGCGACGAGCGCGCGCGCTTCGTGATCGCCCAGCAGTACTACTTCACCGATCAGCGCGTCACGCTCGGCCAGACCCAGGCCGCCACCCAGGCCCGCCATTCGGACCTGATCGTCGGCGCGTCGATCAAGCTGGGCGCGAATTTCGCGTCGGAAACGGCGTTCCAGTACAACGCGGACAACAACCAGCTCGTGAAATCGAGCGTGGGCTTCGGCTGGAGCCCGGCCGAGCGCCGCGTGATCAACGTTGCCTACCGCTACACGCGCGCCAACACCACGCTGGACAACGAACCGATCAACCAGGTGCTGATCTCGGGCCAGTGGCCGCTCACGCGCCGCCTCTACGCGGTCGGCCGGTTCAACTACGATCTGGCCAGCAAGCGCGTGGTCGACGGTCTACTTGGCTTCCAGTACGATGCCGACTGCTGGGCGCTCGGCGTCGGCATCCAGCGCATCGCGAACGGCGTGAACACGTCGGGGCAGCAGAACTCCGCGACGCGCTTCATGGCCCAACTGACGCTCAAGGGGCTCACGAGCGTCGACAACGGCCTCGTCGCCGCCTTCAAGGAAGGCGTCCCGGGCTACACGCCGCTGCCGCCGCAGGCGCCGCCGCTGGCCCGATTCAGCAACTATGACTAAAGCGTCCGCATCCGCTGCGGCGCGAGCCCAGCCTGCTTTCAATGGAGTTTCCGTGGCAATGAAGAAATCCCTTCGCTTCGCAGCAATCGTGTCCGGTCTGGTTGCCGTCATGTCGCTGCTGTCCGTCACCCCGGCGGTCGCGCAGGCGCTCGGCGCGCAAGGCGCGACGCTGGCCGACGAAGTCGTGGCGGTCGTCAACGACGGCGTGATCACGGGCCGCGAGCTCGATCAGCGCGTCAGCCTGATCTCGCGCCGCCTGCAACAGCAGAACTCCCCGGTGCCCCCGATGGACGAACTGCGCTCGCAGGTGCTGAACCAGATGGTGGTGGAGCGCATCCAGTTGCAGAAGGCGAAGGAAGACGGCATCACCGTGACCGATGCAACCGTGCAAAGCACGCTGCAACGTCTCGCCGCGGCCAACAACATGACGCTCGACCAGTACCAGGCTCAGCTCGAGAAGCTCGGCGTGCCCTGGAGCACGTTCGTCGGCGATGCGCGCAACGAACTGCTGCTGTCGCGCCTGCGCGAGAAGGAAGTCGACAGCAAGATCACCGTGACCGATTCCGAAGTGGCGGCCTACATCGCCAGCCAGCGCGGCCCGAACGCCGGTTCGCAGCAGGACGTGCGGCTCGAGCATATCTTCGTCGCCGCGCCGCAGAACGCGCCGGAAGCGCAGATCGACACCGCCCAGAAGAAGGCCGACGCGCTGCTCAAGCAGGCGCTCGCCTCGGGCACGAACTTCGAGAAGCTCGCCAAGAGCGATTCGGAAGCGAAGGACGCGAAAACAGGCGGCGATCTCGGCTTCAAGTCGCAAAGCGCGCTGCCGGCCGACGTCGTGCAGGCCGTCGCGCAACTGCGTCCCGGCCAGGTCAATCCGGCCCTGATCCGTGTGCCGGACGGCTTCGAAATCGTGCGTCTGGTCGACCGTCGCCCGGCGGCGGGCACCGCGGGCGCGTCGCCGAAGATCGTGCAAACCCACGTGCGCCACATCCTGCTGCGCGTCGGCGACGGCAAGTCCGAAGCCCAGGCACGCCAGCAACTGATCGACATTCGTAACCAGGTCGCGGCCGGCGGCGATTTCGCCAACTTCGCGCGTACCTATTCGCAAGACGGTTCGGCCTCGCAAGGCGGCGACCTCGGCTGGATCAGCCCGGGCGAGACGGTGCCGGAATTCGAACGCGCCATGAACCAGCTTCAGGACGGCCAGGTCAGCCAGCCGGTGCGCAGCGAATACGGTTACCACTTGATCCAGGTGCTGGGCCGCCGCGATGCGGAAGGTTCGGTGCAGAAGCAGATGGATATCGCCCGTCAGGCGATCGGCCAGCGCAAGGCCGAGCAGGCATATGCCGACTGGCTGCGCGAGCTGCGCGATTCGTCCTACGTGCAGATCAAGAACGCGCCGCTGGCGAACTGAGCCGTACCGCCATGTCCGACGCCCCGCTGCGCATCGCGATCACCACCGGCGAGCCGGCCGGCGTCGGTCCCGAGCTGTGCGCGCGGGCGCTGACGGAAGCGGCCACCCGCTGGCCCGACGCGCATTTCGCGGTGTTGTGCGACGCGGCCCTGTTCGCCGAGCGCGCGCAGGCCGCCGGCGTTGATCCCGCGGTGCTCGGCATCGGCGGCGGCGTCGACATCGTGCACCGGCCGCTGGCCGTGCCGTCGCAGGCAGGCCGGCTCGATGCGGCCAACGGCCTGTATGTGCTCGGCCTGCTCGACGCCGCGATCGATGGCGCCACGGCTGGCGAGTACGACGCGATCGTCACCGCGCCGCTGCAGAAAAGCACCATCAACGATGCCGGCGTGCCGTTCACCGGCCATACCGAATACCTGGCCGAGCGTACCGGCACCGCGCGCGTCGTCATGATGCTGGCGGGCACCGGCGAACGGCCGCTGCGCGTCGCGCTGGCCACCACGCACCTGCCGCTCAAGGACGTATCCGCCGCGCTGACCATCGACGGGCTGGTCGACACGCTGGCCATCATCGATCGCGACCTGCGCCGTCATTTCGGCCTCGCCGCGCCACGCATCCTCGTGACCGGCCTGAACCCGCACGCGGGCGAGAACGGTTATCTGGGCCGCGAGGAAATCGACGTGATCTCGCCGGCGCTCGCGCAGGCCCAGGCGCGCGGCATCGATGCGCGCGGCCCGTATCCGGCCGACACCTTGTTCCAGCCACGCCATCTCGAACACGCCGATTGCGTGCTCGCGATGTTTCATGACCAGGGCCTGCCGGTCCTGAAGTACGCGACGTTCGGCGAAGGCATCAACGTCACGCTCGGCCTGCCGATCGTGCGGACCTCGGTCGATCACGGCACCGCGCTCGATCTGGCCGGCACCGGCCGCGCCGATTGCGGCAGCCTGATCGCCGCGCTCGATACCGCCGTGGCGATGGCACGTCACCGTCGCGCCGGCTGAAGCAGCCGTCACACCTTTTTCGTTTTTTTCGTTTTCGATGTCGAACAGCAGACAGCACCAGGGACACTTCGCGCGCAAGCGCTTCGGGCAGAACTTTCTCGTCGATCACGGCGTGATCGATTCGATCGTCAGGACGATTCGTCCCGTGCGAGGCGAGCGCATGGTCGAAATCGGGCCGGGCCTCGGTGCACTCACCGGCCCCGTGATCGAATGCCTCGCCACCGCCGAATCGCCGCTGCATGCGGTCGAACTCGATCGCGACCTGATCGGCCGCCTCAAGCAGCGCTTCGGCGAGCTGCTCGAACTGCACGCCGGCGATGCGCTGGCGTTCGACTTCGGCGCGCTGGCGCTGCCCGGCGACAAGCCCACGCTGCGCATCATCGGCAACCTGCCGTACAACATCTCCAGCCCGCTGCTGTTCCATCTGATGACGTTTGCCGAACGCGTCGTCGATCAGCACTTCATGTTGCAGAACGAGGTGGTCGAGCGGATGGTGGCCGAGCCGGGCTCGAAGGCGTTCAGCCGCTTGTCCGTGATGCTGCAATACCGCTACGTGATGGACAAGATGCTCGACGTGCCGCCCGAGTCGTTCCAGCCGCCGCCGAAGGTCGATTCGGCGATCGTGCGGATGATTCCGTACGCGCCGCACGAAATCGCGCCGGTCGATGTCGAGGTGCTCGGCGAGGTGGTCACGGCCGCGTTCTCGCAGCGCCGCAAGATGTTGCGCAACACGCTGCATGGGTATCGCGACACGGTGGATTTCGATGCGCTCGGTTTCGATCTGGCGCGTCGCGCCGAGGATGTCGGCGTGGCCGAATACGTCGATCTGGCGCAACGCGTGGCGGCCGCGCGCGCATAAGGTGTTCGCGGCGCGCCCGGCGAACATCGGCCGGGTCTGGTAAATTCGGCCGTTCCCAAAAAACAGTCCCCACGGAGTCCCTCATCATGCGAATGCTGCACACCATGCTGCGCGTCGGCGATCTCGACCGCTCGATCAAGTTCTATACGGAACTGCTCGGAATGAAGCTGCTGCGCCGCCACGACTACCCGGAAGGCAAGTTCACGCTGGCCTTCGTCGGTTACGAGGACGAAACCACGGGCACGGTGCTCGAGCTGACCCATAACTGGGATACCTCGTCGTACGAGCTCGGCACCGGCTACGGCCACATCGCCCTCGAAGTCGACGATGCCTACGCGGCCTGCGACGCCATCAAGGCGCAGGGCGGCAAGGTCACGCGCGAGGCCGGCCCGATGAAGCACGGCAAGACCGTGATCGCCTTCGTCGAAGATCCGGACGGCTACAAGATCGAGTTCATCCAGGCCGGCACGCGCGGCTCGCGCGACTGAACGGTTGGCCGGCAGTTGCCCATGAAAAAAGCGCCCCGCGGGGCGCTTTTTCGTTGTGGGGTGCGTGAGCGGGCGCCTACAGCGCCGGCAGCAACTCGGGCGGATGGTTCTTGAGCGTGTGCCGCGCCTCGCGGAATTCCGGGAAGATCGATTCGACCGTTTGCCAGAACGCCGGGCTGTGGTTCATCTCGCGCAGATGCGAAAGCTCGTGCGCCACCACGTAATCGATGATCGAGATCGGGAAGTGCACGAGCCGCCAGTTCAGGCGGATCTTGCCGTCGCTCGAACAACTGCCCCAGCGCGTGGAGGCCGACGACAGCGCGTAGGCGCTGTAGCTGACGCCGAGCTTTTCGGCGTACACCACGAGCCGCTCGCCGAACACGCGCTTCGCCTCGCCCTGCAGCCAGCCCTGCACGCGATCCTTGATCTGCTGCGCGTCGGCATGCGCGGGCAGCCCCAGCGCGAGCACCGCGCGTTCGGCGTGGTAGGTGAGCGTGCCGTCGGCCGAGGCCAGGGCGATTTCCACCGGCTTGCCGAGGTACGGAAGGCGCGCGCCGTCCTTCCAGTCGATCTGCGGCAGCGCGCGTTGCTCGATGCGGGTTTGCCATTCGGCCAGCTTGGCGAAGATCCAGCGGCGCTTCTCGGCGATCGCCGCCTCGACGTCGGCCAGCGTGACCCAGCGCGGCGCCGTGATGGTGAGGCCGCTGCCGTCGATCGCAAAGCCGATCGTGCGGCGTGCGGAGCGCCGCAACCGGTATTCGAGCACGCGCCCGTCGAGCGTCAGCTTGCGCAGCGAGCGGTCGCGCTCCGGCGACGGCGATGCGGACGGCGAGGGCGGCGGGCCGTCGAACAGCGGCAGATCGAGTTGGTGATGATCGAGTGCGACCACGGCGGGCCGCGGCCTGGGACGCTTGGGCATCAGATCGATTCGTTTGGCAGTACGCAATATGAATGAAACCTTGAATCAGGATCGTGCGGCGTGTGCCGGAGGTGTACCGCCGTCCGCGCCACCGCTTTCGTGGCGGTAGGCTTCGGGATCGATGCGGCGCATTTCCGCTTCGATCCATTGCTCGACGCGCGTGTTCAACTCGTCGGGGCTCAGGCCGCGCGAATCGATCGGCTTGCCGATCGACACCGTGACTATACCCGGATACTTGGTGAACGAATTACGTGGCCAGACGCGTCCCGCGTTGTGGGCGATCGGCACGACCGGGGCGCCTGCGCCCACCGCGAAGCGGGCGCCGCCCGTCTTGTATTTGCCCTGGCGGCCGGTGGGCGTGCGCGTGCCTTCGGGGAACATGATCACCCACGCGCCTTCCGAGAGCCGCTTCTTGCCCTGGCGGATCACCGAATCGAAGGCGTACTTGCCTTCCTTGCGGTTGATGTTGACCATGTGCAGCAGGCCGAGCGCCCAGCCGAAGAACGGCACGTAGAGCAGCTCGCGCTTGAACACGTAACAGAGCGGGCGCGGCATCAGCGCCGGGAAGGCCAGCGTTTCCCAGGCCGATTGATGCTTCGAGAGCAGCACGGCGGGGCCGTCCGGCAGGTTTTCCATGCCCTCGATGCGGTAGCGGATGCCGTTCAGCACGCGCACCACGAAGAGCGTCGAACGGCACCAGCCGGCCGCCATCCAGTAGCGTGCGTCGGGGCGCAGGAACGGGAACGCGATGAAGCACGCGGTCGCATACGGCACCGTGTACAGCACGAGATAGAGAAGCAGCAACAGCGAACGGATGATGAGCATCGGCTTGGTTCGGACGTAGGCGAAACAGCGGAAACGACGGGAACGGAGGAGCGGGTGGCGCGCCGTCAGATCAGCCCGGCTCCCGTGACAGGAAATCGAGCGCGAACGCGCGCAGGTCGTCGTGCACGCGCGTGCCCTCGGGCAGGTTGCCGGCCGCGAGCGTTTTGCGGCCCTTGCCCGTGAGCACCAGATGCGGCCGGAAGCCGACCGCGACGCCGGCTTGCAGGTCGCGCAGCGAATCGCCGACGATCGGCGTTTCGTCCGCGTCGATCTCGAAGCGCTCCGAGATCATCGTCATCATGCCCGGCTTCGGCTTGCGGCAATCGCAGTTGTCGTTGGCCGTGTGCGGGCAGTAGAACACCGCGTCGATGCGCGCGCCGACCGTGGCGGCAGCCTTGTGCATCTTCAGATGCATGGCGTTGAGCGCCGCCATGTCGAACAGCCCGCGGCCGATGCCCGACTGGTTGGTCGCGACCACCACGCGGTAGCCCGCGTGGTTGAGCCGTGCGATCGCTTCGAGGCTGCCGGGCAGCGCGATCCACTCGTCGGGCGTCTTGATGAACGCATCCGAATCGACGTTGATGACGCCGTCCCGGTCGAGGACGACGAGCTTGCGGTGGGGCATGACGTTCTCCTGGCGCGCGTGACGTGGGGCGTGCCGCTTACGCGGCGAGCTTCGAGATGTCGGCGACGCAGTTCATCTGCTGATGCAGCGCCGACAGCAGCGCGAGGCGGTTCGCGCGCAGCGCGGGGTCCTCGGCGTTGACCATCACGTCGTTGAAGAAGGTATCGACCGGCGCGCGCAGCGCGGCGAGCGCCGACAGCGCGCCCGTGTAGTCGCGTGCGGCCAGTTGCGACTGCACGCGCGGCGTGACTTCCGCCAGTTGCGCGGCGAGCGCCTGTTCGGCCGGCTCGGCCAGCAGGGCCGGTTGAACTTCGCCCGGCGCACCGCCTTCCGACTTCTTCAGGATGTTCGAGATCCGCTTGTTGGCCGCGGCGAGCGCTTCCGCTTCGGCCAGACGCGTGAACTCGCGCACCGCATCGAGGCGGGCGATCAGGTCGTCGACGCGCGTCGGTTCGAGGCCGAGCACGGCTTCGATCTCGCCCGTCGAGTAGCCGCGCTCGCGCAGGATGCCGCGCAGGCGGTCGAGGAAGAACGCGTAGATCGCGGCGGTCGAATCGGCCACGCCGTCGATGCCGGCGAAGCTCGCGTAGGCCGTGCGCAGCAGTTCGACGAGGTCGAGCGGCAACTGCTTTTCGAGCAGCAGGCGCAGCACGCCGAGCGCGTGACGGCGCAGCGCGAACGGGTCCTTCTCGCCCGTGGGCGCGAGGCCGATGCCCCAGATGCCGACGATGGTTTCGAGCTTGTCGGCCAGCGCAACCGCCGTGCTGACCGGCGCGGCCGGCAGCGTGTCGCCGGAGAAGCGCGGCTGGTAATGCTCGGTGCAGGCGACGGCGACTTCGTCCGGCTCGCCGTCGTGGCGCGCGTAGTAGGTGCCCATCGTGCCTTGCAGCTCGGGGAACTCGCCCACCATGTCGGTCAGCAGGTCGGCCTTGGCGAGGCGCGCGGCGCGTTGCGCGAGTGCGGCATCGGCGCCGACGGCCGGTGCGATTTGCGCGGCGATCGATTCGATCCGCTCGACGCGCGCGAGCTGCGAGCCGAGCTTGTTGTGATAGACGACGTTGGCCAGGCGCGGCACGCGATCGGCGAGGCGGGTCTTTTTATCGGTCTCGAAGAAGAACTTCGCATCGGCCAGGCGCGGGCGCACCACGCGCTCGTTGCCTTCGACGATGTCGCCCGGCGTGGGCGTCTCGATGTTCGAGACGATCAGGAAGCGCGAGCGCAGCTTGCCGGCGGCATCGGTCAGCGCGAAATACTTCTGGTTGGTCTGCATCGTCAGGATCAGGCATTCCTGAGGCACGTCCAGGAATTCGTCCTCGAAGTTGCAGGCATACACCACCGGCCATTCGACCAGCGCGTTGACCTCGTCGAGCAGCGCTTCGGGCATCACCACCGTGTCGCTTTCGGCATGGGCAGCGAGCGCCGTGCGGATCGATTCGCGGCGGTCGACGAAGTGCGCGATCACGCGGCCCTTCTCGCGCAGCGTATCGGCATAGGTTTCAGCCGAGCGGATCGCGACGGCGCCCGTCGACAGGAAGCGGTGGCCGAGCGTGGTGTCGCCGGCGTCGATGCCGAACGCGGTGACCGGCACGACCTGCGTGTCGTGCAGCACGGTCAGGCGCAGCACCGGGCGCACGAAGCGCACGTCGGTGCCGTCCGGGCGTTGATACGTCATCACCTTCGGGATCGGCAGCTTGGCGAGCGTGTCGTCGAGCGCGGCCTGCAGGCCGTCGGCCAGTTGCGCGCCGGGCGCCGAGTAGTTGATGAAGAACGCTTCGGCCTTGCCGTCCTGGGCGCGTTCGAGCGAATCGATGGCGAGGTCGGGGTGGCCGAGCGCCGCGAGCTTCTTCGCGAGCGGCGGGGTGGGCTTGCCTTCGGCGTCGAGCGCGACCGACACGGGCAGCACTTTCTCGCGAACCTGGCGATCCGGCGCGACGGCGCGCACGTTGCGGATCACCACGGCCAGGCGGCGCGGCGTGGCGTAGCGTTCGAACACGGGTTCGCCGTCGGTCAGGTCGCGCGCGGCGAGGCGCTGCGCGAGGCCTTCGGCAAAGGCGTCGCCGAGGCGGGCGAGCGCCTTCGGCGGCAGTTCCTCGGTCAGCAGTTCGACGAGGAGGGGAGCGGTATGGGTGTGCGTCATGGTGGGAGGAATCTCGTCAGTCCTTGTCGATCTTGCGTTCGGCCTTCAGGGGCGGAACCCAGCCCGGCTGGGCCGCGTCGGCGGCCGTGGCGAGGCCCGGCACGCCGCGCACCGGATTGCCGATCATCGGGAAGCCGAGCGCCTCGCGCGATTCGTAGTAGGACTGCGCCACGAGCCGCGACAGCGCGCGAATCCGGCCGATGTAGGCCGCGCGCTCGGTGACCGAGATCGCGCCGCGTGCGTCGAGCAGGTTGAACGTGTGGCCGGCCTTCAACACGAGTTCGTAGGCGGGCAGCGCGAGCTTCGCCTCGATCATCCGTTTCGCTTCGGCTTCGTAGCTGTTGAAGAACGTGAACAGCAGATCGACGTTGGCGTGCTCGAAGTTGTAGGTCGATTGCTCGACTTCGTTCTGGTGATACACGTCGCCGTAGGTCAGGCGGCGCAGTTCCGGGCCGTTCGGGCCGAGTTCTTCCCACTCCGTCCAGATCAGGTCGTAGACGTTTTCCACCTTCTGCAGATACATCGCGAGGCGTTCGAGCCCGTACGTGATCTCGCCGAGCACCGGCTTGCAATCGAGGCCGCCGGCCTGCTGGAAATACGTGAACTGCGTGACTTCCATGCCGTTCAGCCAGACTTCCCAGCCGAGGCCCCAGGCGCCGAGCGTGGGGTTCTCCCAGTCGTCCTCGACGAAGCGCACGTCGTTCTGCTTCAGGTCGAAGCCGAGCGCTTCAAGCGAGCCGAGGTAGAGATCGAGGATGTTCTCCGGGGCCGGCTTCATCACCACCTGATACTGGTAGTAGTGCTGCAGGCGGTTCGGGTTCGCGCCGTAGCGGCCGTCCTTCGGGCGGCGCGACGGTTGCACGTAGGCGGCGCGCCACGGCTCGGGGCCGATCGCGCGCAGGAACGTGTGAACGTGCGAGGTGCCTGCGCCGACTTCCATGTCGATGGGCTGGAGCAGGGCACAACCCTGTTTGTCCCAGTAGGACTGGAGCGTCAGGATGATTTGTTGAAACGTGAGCATGAGGGGCCTTCGTAGGCGCTGGGCGTTCCGACGGGGGCTGGCGCGAGGCGACTCGGACCGGCGCTCCAGTCCGGTGCGCGGCTTGGATGGGCGTAAAACGCGTAATTTTACCGGATCGGCGCGACCGTGACGCCGGAACGGCCGGCACGCGTGTCGAGGCGCGAATCTTGCGCGGTATGGCGGCGCGCCGCACGGATGCGCGACGCGTTCGCGCGAGGCGGCGAGCGTGCCTCGTGAGCGTGTCGCGAGCGCATGCGCGATACAGCGGGCAGGCGTCGCGCACGTCGCTGTCGATGCGGCATAACAGCGCGGTAAGATGCATTCCATTGCCCTGTCCGCCGATGCCCGGCCCCCATGCCCGCCATGTTCAGACCGCCCGTCGATTCGCAGTTCCCGCTCTATCCGTCCTTGCTCGAATTCCTCCGCGAAGCCGTGGCGGCGACCGAATCCGGCCGCACCGAGGCGCGCGCCTTATGGCTCGACGCGGCCTCGCGGCTGCATGCGCTCGATTACGAATCGCTCGCGCGGCTCACCGTCACGCTGCTCGAACAGCAGCGCTACGGCGATGCGGCCGAGTTCGCGGCCTGCGTGTGGCGCATCGAGCCGGAGGTGGCCGCGCTGGCGTTCAATTGCGGCTATGCGCTGCAGATGGGCGGCCGTCACGCCGAGGCGATCGTGCCGTACCGGCGCGTGCTCGAACTGATGCCCGACTGGCCGTCGCTGCGCAACAACCTGGCGATCGCGGTGCGGATCACGGGCGGCGATCCGGCCGAGGAGCTGGCCTTGCTGGAGCAGGCCGTCGCGGCCAACCCGCGCGACGAGCAGGCCTGGATCAACCTGGTGGTGTCCTACCGCGCGCGTTACGACCTCGAACGTTCGGTGGCCGCGGCCGAACGCGCGCTGGAACTGGCGCCGGACAGCGCGCTGGCCCAGAACAACGCGTCGTGCGCCTACAAGGAAGCGCAGCGCTGGGACGACGCCGAGCGCTGCGCGCAGCGCGCGCTGGCGCTGTCGCCCGACGATGAAACATTCCGCTTCAATCTCGGCATCATCCAGCTCGTGCGCGGCAATTTCGCCGACGGCTGGTTTGGCCACGAATCGCGCTGGCACGGTTCGAGCGAGTTGCGCGGCACGCGCCCGACCATGGCCGCGCCGCGCTGGCATGGCGAATCGCTGGCCGGCAAGACCTTGCTGGTGTGGGGCGAACAGGGCATGGGCGACCTGCTGCAACTGGCGCGCACGATTCCGCTGCTGGCCGCGCGCGTGCATCGCGAGGGCGGGCGGCTGGTGTGGAATTCGTTCGCGCAGATGGGCGCGCTGCTCTCGCGCAGCCTCGGCCAGCATGTCGAGCTGTACAGCAACGACGGCGCGATCGAGCATCTGCCCGCCGCCGATTACCAAGTGCCGATCGGCAGCGTGCCCTGGCAGCTCGGTCTGCCCGATGCGGCGGCCGGCGCCAACGTGCCGTATCTGATGGCCGACCCGGGCGCCGTCGATGCATGGCGCACCCGCTTCGAGGCCGAGGCGCCGCCCGGCGAACGGCTGCGCGTCGGCCTCGCGTGGACGGGCAGCCCGTCGCATCAGCGCAATCCGTTCCGGCGCGTCGGCATCGAGCGTTACGCGGCCGCGTTCGCGGGCGTCGAGGGCGTGACGTTTCATTCGCTGCAGCCGGGCCTCGGCGCGGAGGTGGAGACGGCGCGCGCGGCGGGTTTGCCGATCGTCGATCACAGCGCCGAATGGCGGAATTTCGACGACACGGCCGCCTACGTCGGCGCGCTCGATCTGGTGATCACATGCTGCACGTCGATGGCGCACCTGAGCGGCGCGGTGGGACAGGCGACCTGGGTGCTGCTCGACGTGAATCCGCATTGGGTGTGGCAACTGGAGCGGCGCGACAGCCCGCTCTATCCGTCGGCCACGCTGTATCGCCAGCCGGCGTTCCTGCAATGGGCGCCGGTGCTCGACGCGGTCGCGCAGGACCTGCGCGCGCTGGCCGGGGCCGGCAGCGCGTGGTCGGATGCGGCCGATGCAGGCCGCTGACGCGTGAGCGGGTGGGTGGCGGGAGCGGCTACGCGTGCGTTCAGCCGCGCGCGCCGCGGCGCAGGCGCGGCCCGATCGCGAAGGCGAGCGCGAGCAGCACGAGCGCCACGCCCAGCACGATGGCATTGCCGTTCGCGACGAACGGCGTGATGCCCTGGGTGCCTTCCACGGTGACGTCGATCGCGCCGATCGTGAACGGCTTGAGCTGGTCGAGCACGCGGCCGTGCGCGTCGATCGCGGCCGTCATGCCGGTGTTGGTCGCGCGCAGCATCGGCCGGCCCGTTTCGAGCGAGCGCATCCGCGCGATCTGCAGATGCTGGTCGAGCGCGATGGTGTCGCCGAACCAGGCGAGGTTGGTCACGTTCACGAGGATGCCCGGCGACGGCGCGTTTTCGCGCACGGTTGCGGCAATGCCCTCACCGAACAGATCCTCGTAGCATATGTCGGCCATCACCGGCTGGTTGTGGACCAGGAACGGCTTCTGCACCAGCGCGCCGCGCGCGAAATCGCCGAGCGGCATCTTCATCAGGTTGACGAACCAGTGGAAGCCCCACGGGATGAACTCGCCGAACGGCACCAGGTGGTGCTTGTCGTAGTGGTAGATGTCCATCGAGCCGGGCGTCACGCCATACAGGCTGTTGGTGTAGTCGACGACGCTGCCGTCGGGCAGGATCGTGTCGCCCACCGCGCCGAACAGCACCGAGGTGCCGGTCTTGTCGACGAAGCTGCGCACCGCCTTGGCGAACGGCAGCGGCAGATCCTGGATCATCACCGCGATCGCCGTTTCGGGCGTGACCACCAGGTCGGCCGGCCGCTCGGTGATCATCTTCGTGTACATCTTGATGGCGGCGTCGATGCCGGCCTGCTCGAACTTGACGTCCTGCTTGACGTTGCCTTGCAGCAGCCGCACGTGCAGCGGTTGATTCTCGGGCTTGGTCCACGGCACCATCGGCAGCAGCAGGCCGATCGCGACCAGCGCCACGGCCAGCGTGGCCGGCGCGAGCGGGCCGCTCAAGGCCGTGCCGCGCCCGCGGCGCGCGCTGACGACCGCGTTGATCACCAGCGCCGCGAACAGCGCGAGCACCCAGCCCACGCCGTATACGCCGGCCACCGGCGCGTAGCCGGCGAACGGGCCGTCGACCTGCGCATAGCCGCTCGCGAGCCACGGAAAGCCGGTGAACACGGTGCCGCGCGCCCATTCGCCGAGCGCCCAGGCGCTGGCGAACGCCAACGCGCCGTGCCAGCTCGGCGCGAACGTGCGGCCCGCGCCCCGGCCCGAGGCAAGCGCCCAGATCAGCGCGGACAGCGCCGGATACACGCACAGGTACAAGCAGAACAGCGCGAGCGCGCCGCCCGCGATCCAGGCCGCCATCTCGCCATACACGTGCATGCTGATATAGAGCCACCAGATGCCGGTCAGGAAGTTGCCGAAGCCGAACGCCGCGCCGGTCAGCGTGGCCTGCCAGCGCGTGCCGGTGCGCGCGAGCTGCGCAAAGAACCACACGAACACCAGCAGTTGCAGCCAGCCGCCGTGCGGCGTGGGCGCGAAGCTCAGCGTGTTGGCCGCGCCGGCCAGCAGGGCCGCCGGGAAGTGCCAACGGGGCAGCGCGCGGCGGTCCGCCGCGAAGGTGGCGGCGCGCGGCGCGCGGGGCGTGAACGATTCGGCCATGGGGTCGAGCAGGGGTATTGACGGGGCGGCCGGACGATCAGTCGTCGGCCAATTCGTTGCGGCGGCCGGCGAGCGGATCGCGGCGCACCAGCAGCACGTGGATCTGGCGCGCATCGCCGCGCTGGATCTCGAAGATCAGCTTGTCGAGCCGCAGCTTTTCGCCGCGATGCGGCACGCGGCCGAAGTGATGGGTGATCAGCCCGCCGATGGTGTCGACTTCCTCGTCGGAGAAATCGGTGCCGAAGTGTTCGTTGAACTGGGCGATCTCGGTGAGCGCGCGCACGCGGAAGCGGCCGTCGGGCGCCGAGATGATGTTGCCGGCTTCCTCGTCGAAGTCGTATTCGTCCTCGATGTCGCCGACGATCTGCTCCAGCACATCCTCGATGGTGATCAGGCCGGCCACGCCGCCGTATTCGTCGACCACGATCGCGAGGTGGTTGCGGTTCACGCGGAAATCGTGGAGCAGCACGTTCAGGCGCTTCGATTCCGGGATGAACACGGCCGGGCGCAGCATGCCGCGCACGTCGAATTCGTCTTCCGCGTAAAAGCGCAGCAGGTCTTTCGCGAGCAGCACGCCGATCACGTTGTCGCGGTTTTCTTCGTAGACCGGGTAGCGCGAGTGGGCCTTTTCAAGCACGAACGGGATGAAATCCTCGGGCTTGTCGGCGATGTTGAGGGCGTCCATCTGGGCGCGGGGCACCATGATGTCGCGCGCGCAGAGGTCGGAGACCTGGAACACGCCTTCGATCATCGACAGCGAATCGGCGTCGATCAGGTTGCGCTCGTGCGCGTCCTGCAGGATTTCGAGCAGCTCGCCGCGGGATTCGGGCTCGGGCGAGATGAAATCGGTCAGGCGCTCCAGCAGCGAGCGCTTTTCGGGAGGTTTGTCGGTGGACTTTCGACTGGGATACGAATCGTTCATGGTGGTGCGCCCGGGCGGACCGCAGGCGCGTTGTCACGGAGTTGGCAAGGATACACCAAGGCCACGGCGCTTCCGTGTCGGCCAAATGGCCGACGCGACGGCCTGCCTGGCGGCGTGGACCCATCCTAACCCGGAATCGGTGCAGCGCCCATCCCGGGAAAAAATGCCGTGAGCGCGCGCGCGACCCGGCTCAGGCGCAGCGGGCCAGCAGCGATTCGAGCGAGCGGTCGGGGATGCCGCTTTCGCGCAGCGCGGCCACGGTGCGGGTGACGTAGTCGAGCGTGGTGCCGTAGCGGCCTTCGGCGCAAGCGAACACGGCGCGCACCACCTCGTCGGTCAGCTTGCCGGTGTAGGTGGGCGCGTCGCGGCGCATCACGAACGCCAGCGCGCGCACGCGTTCGCCGCTGGCGAGCGTGCACGGCAGCCAGGCGGGCCGGTACGAGCCCATCGGCATTTCGCGTTTCCAGAGCGTTTCGAGATGCGGCATGGCGGTGGGGCCGGCGATGCGGAACGCCACGCCGCTGCACGAGCCGCCGCGATCGAGCGCCAGCACGAGCCCGGGCCGTTCGGCCGAGCCGCGATTGACGCGCGACCACAGATACAGCCCGCGATGGTAGCCGTGCACGCGGCCGTGCAACTGCTCGGCCACCGGCAGGCCCGGATTCCAGATCAGCGAGCCATAGCCGAACAGCCAGAGATCGGAGCGGCGGTCCCAGTCGCTCAACGACGCGTCGAGCGAAACGGCCAGCTCGTCGTCGGTCAGCAGCCTGCCGTTGCCGATCGGCGGCGGATACGCAGAGGGAACGGGGATCGGTGTGCTCACGGCCGGGCGCGGAGAAGGTGAAGGGTGGGGGCGCTTATTCGTAGGGATTCGCGAAACCGAGCTTGGCCAGCATGTCGATTTCGAGCGCTTCCATCTCGGTCGCGTCTTCCTCGCTGCGCTCATGATCGTAGCCCTGCGCATGCAGCGCGCCGTGCACCAGCAGATGCGCGTAATGCGATTGCAGCGGCTTGTTCTGCTCGGCCGCTTCCTTCTCGACCACCGGGCAGCACAGCACCAGATCGCCGATGGTCGTGCCGTCGGGCGCTTGCTCGTAGGCGAAGGTCAGCACGTTGGTGGGGTAATCCTTCTTGCGGTAGCCGCCGTTCAGCTCGCGGCCTTCCTTTTCACCGACGAAGCGCACCGTGAGCTGGGCGTCCGAGGACAGCGTGGTGGCGAGCCATTCGGCGATCAGCTTGCGCTTGGGCAAGGTCTTGCGTACTTGCGCCGTGATTTCGTCGCCGTACTGCACCACCAGTTCTAGCTCGGGCTCGACCGCCGGCTCGGATTCGTCGTCCGAGTCGCCGTCATCGTCATCGTCATCGCCTTCCGGTGCGGCTTCGGCACCGACCGACAGCGTCAGGCTGTCGTAGTGCTCGGGGCGCAGCGTCAGGATGGCGCGCTGCGAGATGTCCGCGTGCTGCGCGACGATCGCGACCGAGGCTTCGCCGGAACTGCCGGACAGATCGAACATCAGCGAACGGCCGTCGGGGAAATCGATGCGCAGGGCTTGCGCGTCGACCGTCTTGACCTTGCCACGCTCGTCGAACAGCGATACGCGCGGCGCGCTCGGGTGGGAGGCTGGATTGGCTTTGCGGGAGGATTTCATGTGGACGGCGTCGAGGGCAACCGCACGAGGATACACCAAACGGCCAGGCGTTTTGGCCGGCGCGGCGCGTGCCGGCGCGTGCGTTTTTGCGGTTCCGCAGCGCTCGCGCGGGCCGTGGCGGTGCGTGCCGACCGGTGCTGGAGCGGCCGCACCGGCAGGGCCGCGGCGGACCGACGCGCGGCTGCCTGCCTCATGGGCATCGCACGGCTCGCCCGCTGCCGGGGCGCCGGCGGCAGGCCTGCGCAGGTCGCTCAGGCGTCCTTGTGCTGGGCGTGGAACTCGTCGTAGGCCTCGACGATTCGCGCGACCAGCGGGTGACGCACCACGTCGACGCTGGTGAAGCGCGTGAGCGCGATCCCGCGCACCTGCGTCAGCACCTGCTGCGCTTCGACCAGGCCGCTCTTGTGGCCGCGCGGCAGGTCGATCTGGGTGGTGTCGCCGGTGACGACGGCCTTCGAGCCGAAACCGATCCGCGTCAGGAACATCTTCATCTGCTCGGGCGTGGTGTTCTGCGCCTCGTCGAGGATGATGAACGCGTGGTTCAGCGTCCGGCCGCGCATGTAGGCCAGCGGCGCGATTTCGATCATCTGGCGCTCGAACATCTTGGCCGTCTTGTCGAAACCGAGCAGATCGTAGAGCGCGTCGTAGAGCGGGCGCAGGTACGGATCGATTTTCTGCGACAGATCGCCGGGCAGGAAGCCCAGCCGTTCGCCGGCCTCGACGGCGGGACGCGTCAGCACGATGCGCTTGACCTGATCGCGCTCCAGCGCGTCGACGGCGCAGGCCACGGCCAGGTAGGTCTTGCCGGTGCCGGCCGGCCCGACGCCGAACGTCACGTCGTGCGCGAGGATCTGCTTCAGGTACTCGCGTTGCGCCGGGGTGCGGCCGCGCAGGTCGGCGCGGCGCGTGTAGAGCTTGGGCGTCGGCTCCTCGCCGGGGGCGTCGGCATCGGCGGCCAGCGCGGGCGCGTCGTCGAACGGACGGTCGGGATCGCCGCGAAAGCGCACGTCCGGCGCGCTGTCCGCCGCGCCGTTGCCGAGGTGGCGCGTCTCGACCAGAGCGAGCTGGATGTCGTCGAGCGACAGCGGATCGCGCGCGCGGTTGTAGAAGTTCTCGAGCGCGGCGAGCGCGAGCTTCGCACCACGGCCGCGGATCGAGATCCGGTGGCCGCGCCGCTGCAGCGTCACGTCGAGCGCCTGCTCGATCTGGCGCAGGTTTTCGTCCAGCGGGCCGCAAAGGTTGGCGAGGCGCGCGTTGTCATCGCGCGGGGCGGTGAATTCCAGGGCTTGGGTCGGCTTCAAGGTAGCGTGGGCTTCCTTCGGTTGGGCGCTCGGTTCAGTGGGTGGCGCGGCTGGCTTCGTCGTGGGCGAGCACGAGCTCGCCGCGCAGCGAATGCGGGTACGCGTGGTTGATCCGCACGTCGATCATCTGGCCGATCAGGCGCGGATGCGAGGCGACCGGCGCGGGGAAATTCACCACGCGGTTGTTCTCGGTACGGCCGGCCAGCTCGTTCGGATCCTTGCGCGACGGCCCTTCGACGAGAATCCGCTCGACCCGCCCGACCATCGACGCGCTGATCCGCGCGACGTTTTCCTCGATGGTGGCCTGCAGATGTTGCAGGCGTTTGAGCTTGACCTCGCGCGGCGTGTCGTCGTGCAGATTGGCGGCCGGCGTGCCGGGGCGCGGGCTGTAGATGAACGAGAAGCTGGTGTCGTAGCTCATGTCGTGCACGAGCTGCATGGTCTTCTCGAAATCGTCCTCGGTTTCGCCGGGGAAGCCGATGATGATGTCGGTCGACAGCGACAGATCGGGCCGGATCGCGCGCAGCTTGCGGATCAGCGATTTGTATTCGAGCACCGTGTAGCCGCGCTTCATCCCCATCAGGATGCGGTCGGAGCCGTGCTGCACGGGCAGGTGCAGGTGATTGACGAGCTTCGGCACGCGTGCGTACACGTCGAGCAGGCGCTGCGTGAATTCCTTCGGATGCGAGGTGGTGTAGCGGATTCGCTCGATGCCGGGCAGGTCGGCCACGTATTCGATCAGCGTGGCGAAATCGGCAATGTCGGGCGAGCCCTGGGTGAGCGCGCCGCGGTAGGCGTTGACGTTCTGGCCGAGCAGCGTGACTTCGCGCACGCCCTGGTCGGCCAGGCCGGCGATTTCGGTCAGCACGTCGTCGAGCGGGCGCGAGACTTCGTCGCCGCGCGTGTAGGGCACCACGCAGTAGCTGCAGTACTTGCTGCAGCCTTCCATGATCGACACGAACGCGCTCGGGCCATCGACGCGCGCCGGCGGCAGGTGGTCGAATTTCTCGATTTCGGGGAACGTGATGTCGACCTGCGAGCGGCCGCTCGCGCGGCGCGCGTCGATCATCTGCGGCAGGCGGTGCAGGGTTTGCGGGCCGAACACGACATCCACGTACGGTGCGCGCGCCACGATCGCCTCGCCTTCCTGGCTGGCGACGCAGCCGCCTACGCCGATGATCAGGTTCGGGTTCGCTTCCTTGAGCTCGCGCACCCGGCCGAGATCCGAGAACACTTTTTCCTGCGCCTTCTCGCGCACCGAGCAGGTGTTGAACAGGATCACGTCGGCGTCTTCGGGCCGATCGGTTTTCACGAGGCCTTCGGAAGCGTTGAGCACGTCGGCCATCTTGTCCGAGTCGTACTCGTTCATCTGGCAGCCGAACGTCTTGATGTAGATTTTTTTCGTCATGGGGTTCGCCGTTCGCAGTGGTTGACCTGGGGGCGTCAATGCGGGTGAGTCGGGACGGTCGGTTCCGGGCCGCCGCCTGTTGCCCGGGCGGCGCGCGAGGCGCGGCAGGCGGCAAGGGCGAGGCGGCGGGCGGCCGCGGCAGGCGCCTCGGGCGCCGGTGGATCTACCGTCGGGGAAAGCTTTCCATTATAGCTTTTGGAATTCCGGGCCGTCGCAGGTGCGCGCCGGGCGGCGGCGGCGCGGTTGCGCCGACGCGACGGCTGGCGGTAACCGGCGGCGGCTGGCGAAGCGCGATCCGGCCCTGTTACGGCGATGGAATCCGGGCGGCGCGATCGGCCGGCCAAGCCGGCCGCATACGGCTTGCCGGCACTGACGATTCCTCTGCGATGCTGATAACAGTGTGAAGATAACTTCGTTTGCCGCCCCCAACCCCGATGCTAGTCTTGCCTCCAATCAAGTTCGCTGCGCGCATCCTGCGCGCTGGAGGCTAACCATGCATTCATCCCTCGCGCTGGTGCGCGACCGCGAAGCCGCCGATCGTGCGGCCACGCCGGCGCCTGGCGCCCCGCAGGAATCGTTCGACGCGCTGGAGCGCCAGGTCGGCGTCAATCTGGCCCGGCTGCGTGCCGAGCGGCAACTGTCGCTGGATGCGCTGGCACGCCTGTCCGGCGTGTCGCGGGCGATGCTCGCGCAGATCGAATCGGCCCGCAGCGTGCCGTCCATCAAGGTGCTCTGCAAGGTGGCGGCGGCGCTGAAGGTGTCGGTGGCCGCGTTCCTGCGCCGTCACGCGGTGCTCGGCTTCGAGCATCTGCCGGCCGAGCGCGCGGTGCGCGTGATCGGCTCGAACGGCCGTTTCTCGTCGCGGGCGCTCTATCCGGAAGGCGAGCCGGCCACGGCGGAATTCCACGAGCTGCGCGTCGCGCCGCTGCATACCGAAACCGGCGTGCGCCGCGCGCCGGGCACCTCGATCAACCTGGTGGTGAGCGAAGGCACGCTCGAAGTGGCCGTCAACGACCGTCGCCAGTTGCTGGCGACCGGCGACGCGATCGTGTTCGACGCCGACCAGCCCTACACGCTGCGCAATCCCGGCGATTCGGAAGCGCGCGCGTTTCGCGTGACGATCAACGCGGAAACGCCGCCGCGCTGGGATCTGCCGCAGTAAGCGCGTTTTTGCATGTGGCCGACGCGCATCGCGCTTCGGCCGCATGCCGTTCGATCTCGACGTGCAGGGCACGCCGCCGCCAGCCGGGTAACCGGCGCGGCGGCGTTGTCGTTTTTGGGCGGGGAGATGAAGCGAGGAAATCGCCCCAAGCAGGCGATTGGCCGTCGCGGCGCCCGAGGCGGAACGCCGAAGGCGGGGGCTGAAAGCGAAGAAAGCCGAACAAGGCAGGTTCGCGGCGCGGGCCGACCGATGCCCCCGCCCGCGCCGCGAACCGGGCGCTCAGTGCGTCTGATGCAGCGCCAGATACAGCCAGGCCGCCGCCGCTCCGCCGGCCAGCGGCCCGAGCACCGGAATCCACGCATAGCGCCAGTCGCTGTCGCGCTTGCCCGGAATCGGCAGCAGCGCGTGCATGATGCGCGGCGACAGATCGCGCGCCGGGCTCATCGCATAGCCGGTCGGGCCGCCCAGCGAGATGCCGATGCCGAGCACCAGCAAGCCCACCGGCAACGCGTCGAGCGCGCCGAGCCCCACCTGCGGCGCGGCCAGATACAGCACGCCGAGAATCAGCACGAACGTGCAGATCGCCTCGGTCAGCACGTTGTGCGCGACGCTGCGGATCGCCGGCGCGGTGCAGAACACCGCGAGCTTGAGATCGGGATCGACCTCCTTGGCGAAGTGCTGCCGATAGGCGAGCCAGACCAGCAGCGCGCCCGCCATCCCGCCGAGCATCTGCGCGGCCACGTAGCCGGCCACCTTCGACCAGGCGAACTTGCCCGCCAGCGCGAGGCTGATGGTGACGATCGGGTTGAGGTGCGCGCCGCTGAACTTCGCTGTGACGTAGACGGCGACGAACACCGCCATCGCCCAGCCCATCACGATGACGATCAGGTCCGCGCCGCGGCCCTTGGTCTTCGCGAGGAGCACGTTGGCAACGGCGCCGTTGCCGAGCAGCACGAGGATCGCCGTGCCGATGAACTCCGCAATATAAGGTGACATGTCGAGTGTCTCTCTACCAATGCGGCGGACTCGCGCGTTGCACGGTCCGCCTGCTCGTTATGAAGGGTGGCTGCTTGTATCGCCCGCCGCGCGGGCCTGGTGCACGCGGCGGCGGGCGCGCAGTTTACCGCCTGTCGTCGGCCCAGGTCTTGGCGGCGCGCACCGCACGCTGCCAGCCGGCCAGCGCGGTGCTCACCTGATCGGCGGGCATCGACGGCGAGAAGCGCCGGTCGAGCTGCCACTGGCTGCGCACCGCGTCGAGGTTCTCCCAGTAGCCGGTCGCCAGGCCCGCCAGGTAGGCGGCGCCGAGCGCGGTGGTTTCGGTGATCTGCGGACGCACCGCGTCCACGCCGAGCAGGTCGGCCTGGAACTGCATCAGCAGGTTGTTGGCGCTCGCGCCGCCGTCCACGCGCAGCTCGCCGATGCTGAGGCCCGAATCGGCTTCCATGGCGGCCAGCACGTCGAGCGACTGGTAGGCGATCGCGTCGAGCGCGGCGCGTGCCAGATGCGCATCGGTGGTGCCGCGCGTGACGCCGAACAGCGAGCCGCGCGCGCGGGCGTTCCAGTGCGGCGCGCCGAGGCCGGCGAACGCCGGCACGAGATACACGCCATCGGTGTGCGGCACGCTGGCCGCGAGCTTTTCGATCTCGGTGGCGGACTTGATGATGCCGAGCCCGTCGCGCAGCCACTGCACCACCGCGCCGGCGATGAAGATGCTGCCTTCGAGCGCGTAGTTGACCTGATCGCCGATCTGCCAGGCGATCGTGGTGACCAGGTTGTTCTTCGATTCGATCGGCTTCTCGCCGGTGTTCATCATCAGGAAGCAGCCGGTGCCGTAGGTGTTCTTCACCATCCCCGAGCTGGTGCACATCTGGCCGAACAGGGCCGCGTGCTGATCGCCCGCGATGCCGGCCAGCGGCAGCTTCGACGCGAACACGGTGGTCTTGGTGTGACCGTAGACTTCCGACGACGCCTTGACCTCGGGCAGCATGCTGCGCGGGATGTCGAGCGCGGCCAGCAGCTCGTCGTCCCATTCGCGCGTGTGGATGTTGAACAGCATGGTGCGCGACGCGTTGGTCACGTCGGTCACATGCAGCTCGCCCTTCGTGAAGTTCCACACCAGCCAGCTGTCGACCGTGCCGAACGCGAGCTTGCCTTGCTTCGCCTTCTCGCGCGCGCCTTCGACGTTGTCGAGAATCCAGCGGATCTTGGTGCCGGAGAAGTATGAATCGATCGGCAGGCCGGTCTTGGTGCGCACCATCGCCTCCAGGCCGTCCTTCTTCAGCGAATCGCAGAAATCGGCGGTGCGGCGGTCCTGCCAGACGATCGCGTTGTAGATCGGCTGGCCCGTTTCGCGATCCCAGACGATGGTCGTCTCGCGCTGGTTGGTGATGCCGATCGCGGCGATCGACGTGCCGTTCAGGCCCGCGCGCGTGACGGCCTCGGCGGCCACGCCGGCCTGCGTCGACCAGATTTCGCGCGGGTCGTGCTCGACCCATCCCGGCTGCGGATAGATTTGCTCGAACTCCTTCTGGGCAATCGACTTGATGTTGCCCTGGCGATCGAACAGCATCGCGCGCGAGCTGGTCGTGCCTTGATCGAGTGCGAGGATGTATTGATCCTGCATCTGTCTCATCTCCATTCGTCAGTAATTTTGTTTCGCGCCGGCCTCGTCGCGGCGCGTGCTGCGGTCGATCCCGCGCGGCGGCTGGTTGGCGCGCCGCGCGTTGCTGCCTTCGGTGTTGCCGGTGCGTCAGTGAACCGGGCGGACCTGCGCCGGTTCGGCGGCCAGCGCGCGGGTGGCCGTGAACCAGGCCGCCACCGCCGCCGTGACCGCGTCGAGCGTGCCGGGCGCGACATGCAGCCCCAGCTTCGAGCGGCGCCAGAGCACGTCCTCGGCGCAGGTCGCCCATTCGTGATCGCGCAGGTAACGCAGTTCCGCTTCGTACAGGCCCGGCGCGATCGCCGCGCCCAGCCCGTCGACCGATCGGGCGCCGGCCACCACGCGCTCGGCGCGGGTGCCGTAGGCGCGCGCGTAGCGGCGCGCGAGCGCGGCCGGCAGCCAGGCATGGCGCTGCGCGAACGCATCGGCGAACGGCGCGAAGCGCGCGTCGGCGATGTCGCCGCCCGGCAGCGGCTGGCCTGCTGTCCAGGCCGGCGCGGGCGAGCCGAGCGCTTCGCCGAGCAGGCCGGCCGCATCCTCGGCCAGCTTGCGGAAGGTGGTGATCTTGCCGCCGAACACCGACAGCAGCGGCGCGCCCCGGCCCGGGTCCATCTCGAGCCGGTAGTCGCGCGTGACGGCCGACGGGTTGTCGGCGTTTTCATCCTCGAGCAGCGGGCGCACGCCGGAGTAGGTCCAGTGCACGTCGGCCGGCGAGATCTTCTGCTTGAAATAGCGGTTGATCGAGTCGCACAGGTATTGCGTCTCGTCGCCGTCGATCGCCACCTTCGACGGATCGTCGTGGTATTCCACGTCGGTCGTGCCGATCAGCGTGAAATCGTGTTCGTACGGAATCGCGAAGATGATCCGCTTGTCCGGGTTCTGGAAGATGTAGGCGTGATCGTGCTCGAACAGGCGCTTCGTGATGATATGGCTGCCCTTGACGAGCCGCACGCTGTGGCGCGCGTCGCGGCCGAGCGCGCCGTGCAGCACCGAGCCGACCCACGGGCCGGCCGCGTTGGCGATCGCGCGGGCGCGCACCTCGAACGTCGAGCCGTCGGCGCGTTGCAGGCGCGCGAGCCATTCGCCGTCGGCGCGTTCGGCCGAGATCAGCCGGGTGCGCGTCAGGATGGTGGCGCCGCGCTCGCGTGCGTCCATCGCGTTGAGCACCACGAGGCGCGCGTCGTCCACCCAGCCGTCGGAATAGACGAAGCCGCGCTTGATCGAATCGATCAGCGGGCCGCCGGCCGCGTGACGGGCCATCGTGATGCCGTGCGAGCCGGGCAGCAGTTCGCGGCGGGCGAGGTGATCGTAGAGGAACAGGCCGACGCGGATCAGCCAGGCCGGGCGCAGGTTCGGCATGTGCGGCATGACGAAGCGCAGCGGCCACATGATGTGGGGCGCGGCGCGCAGCAGCGTTTCGCGCTCCTGCAGCGCCTTGCGCACCAGCCCGAATTCCTTGTATTCGAGATAGCGCAGGCCGCCGTGGATCAGCTTGGTGCTGGACGAGGACGTGTGCGAGGCGAGGTCGTCCTGTTCGCAAAGAAGTACCGACCAACCGCGCCCGGCCGCGTCGCGCGCGATGCCCGCGCCGTTGATGCCGCCGCCGATCACGAGTACGTCGTAGTGCGTCTGTTCGGTCACTGCTGCCCTTTGTCCCATAGTCGAACTCGATATTTTCGAATTCGAAATTTAATGAACAAAAGCGAAAAAGTAAAGTTCGTTTAAGAGGGTCGGTAGCGCGCGCCTTCATCCCGGACGATACTGGCGGGATTGTCTTCATCGAGGAGGAAACATGCGTCAGATCATGGTGGCCGGCGCGCTCGCGCTGCTCGCGGGCTGCTCGACGGCGTTGCTGCCCGGCGGCTGGGGTGCGCAGCCGAGCTTCGACACGCTGCAGCGGGCCTGCGGCGAGCCGCACGATTACGGCCGCGATCGTGCATCCGTCTACTCGGCGCTGGGCGACGCGTGGGTGGCGAAGCGGCACGGCCGCTTGAGCGAGGCGGATTTCTGCGCGTTTTCGAACGGGCTGGCCGCGCATCACGCGGCGCTCGGCGCGCAGCCCGACGCGGCGGCGCGCACCGGCTGGATCGACTATCTGAACACGATGCGCGCGCAGGCCGTCACTTGGCGCTCGAAGGCCGATCCGACGCTGCGCGGCGGCTGAGGGCCGGGCGCGGGCGTGCATCGGGCCGCCCACGCGGCGCGGCTGCGCTCGAATGAAAACGAACCCGAAAACGAACGCCGCAACTAAAACGGCCGTCGTCCGGAGACGGCGGCCGCGATGTTGGCGGAACCGGTGTGGCGTTCAGGAATAGCGGACCTTGATCGACCTGAGCGCGGCGTCGCCGCTCTCGGTCACGCAGTAGCGGCGGCCCGAACCGAGGGCCTCCAGCCGAACCAGTTGCTGCTCCAGCAGCGCGTCCAGTTCGTCGCGTTCCATTTCGGCCTGATCGGGCGCGTCCTTGACGAGCAACAGGGTGGCGAATTCATGCGGACTCAGCATCGTTCTCTCCAGACAAACCGTACTTCTCACGGCCGGACAGCATCCGGGGCGCGTTACCCAGCAGGGAAGGCTCGGGGGGAAATGCTCACGACAGCGTTCGCGGTGCATGAACGCCGGGGATTGGGAGTGTAGTCAACGGTTTCGGGAACCCCAAATGCGGCCCCAAAAATAATTCGATTGACAATTCGTCACAATTCCAACGGCCGGCTCGACGCGGCAACTTCTTGATTTCACTTGAAGTTTGCGCTGCGATGCAGCACGGGGCGCGAGGTTTGGGGTGGTGGTGAAACGCATCGGAGGGGCTTGCCGGGAGAGGGCACGCGCGATGCGAGCGCCGCCCGCGCGGCGCAACGGTTCGACTCAATCGGCCACGTACACCTGCGTGCCGGCCGCGGCGATGGTTTCGGTCATGTCCTCGGGCAGCGGCTTGTCGGTGAACAGCGCATGCACCTGCGACAGGTGGCCCTGACGGACCAGCGCCGGGCGGCCGAACTTCGAATGATCCGTCACCAGATACACGGTGCGCGCGTGCTGGATGATCGCCTCGGCCACACGCACCTCGCGCGTGTCGAAATCGCGCATCGTGCCGTCGGTCTCGATCGCCGAGGTGCCGATGATCGCGTAGTCCACCTTGAACTGACGGATGAAATCGATCGCCAGCTCGCCGACGATGCCCTTGTCCCACGGTCGCACGATGCCGCCCGTGATCAGCACCTCGCACTCCGGATAGCCGCTCATCATGCTCGCGACGTTCAGGTTGTTGGTGATCACGCGCAGGCCGCGATGGCGGTTCAGCGCGCGCGCCACCTCCTCGGTGGTGGTGCCGAGGTTGATGAACAGCGAGGCCTGATCGGGGATATGCGAGGCCGCGAGCGCCGCGATGCGTCGTTTCTCGTCGTGGAACATGCGCTGACGCGCGCTGTAGGAGACGTTCTCGGAGCTGGTCGGCAGGCTCGCGCCGCCGTGGTAGCGGCGCAGCAGGTTCAGATCGGCGAGCCAGTTGACGTCGCGGCGGATGGTTTGCGGCGTGACGTCGAAATGGTTGGCCAGATCGTCGACGGTCACGAAGCCGTCGCGTTGCACCCAGTCGAGCAGTTCCTGCTGGCGGGCATTGAGCGAAAGGCGCGGGTCGCGGGTCGTCATGGTTCGTTCGAAGGCAAGTGAAACGGATGTCCATTGTAAGCAAGCACGCGAACGAACATTTCGTTTTCGCGACGCGAGCGTGCCGGCTTGCTCCGCGCGCGCATTCGCGTTGGAATGGCAGTTTGCGCGCGCGGCCAATGGCCGCATTGGTGCGCCGAGCCCCGCTTTTCCCTTTTTCTCCAGGAGCCGTTGCATGACCCGCTTCAACTGGCAGAACCCCTATCCGTCCGTCCGACAGCCCGTGTTCGCGCGCAATGTCGTTTCGACCTCGCACCCGCTGGCCGCCCAGGCCGGGCTGCGGATGCTCTGGAAGGGCGGCAACGCCGTCGATGCGGCGATCGCCGCCGCCGCCGCGATCACGGTGGTCGAGCCGGTGTCGTGCGGGCTCGGCGGCGATGCGTTCGCGCTGGTCTGGGACGGCGCGAAGCTGCACGGCCTGAACGCCTCGGGCGTGGCGCCGGCCGCGTGGAACCCCGACTATTTCCGCCGTCGCCACGGCGAGGACGCCAACGGCCTGGCGCGCCAGCCGCAGCGCGGCTGGGACACCGTCACGGTGCCCGGCGTGATCGCCGGCTGGGAGGCGTTGCACGCGCGCTTCGGCTCGCTGCCGTTCGCCGACCTGCTGGAGCCGGCCATCGAGCTGGCCGAACGCGGCCATTCGGTGGCCTCGATCGTCGCCGCCAAGTGGGCCGCCGCGGTGCCCGCGCTGCGCGACCAGCCGGGCTTCGCCGAGACCTTCCTGCCGCACGGCCGCGCGCCCGAGGTGGGCGAGCGCGTGGTGCTGGCCGGCCACGCGCACACGCTGAAGACGCTGGCCCGCGAAGGCGCGCGCGCGTTCTACGAGGGCGCGCCGGGCGAGGCGCTGGCCGCGTTCGCGCGCGACACCGGCGGCGCGATGACGGCCGAGGATCTGCGCGCGTACCGCCCCGAATGGGTCGAGCCGATCGGCAAGTCGTTTCGCGGCCACACGGTTCATGAAATCCCGCCGAACGGGCAGGGCATCGCGGCGCTGATCGCGCTGGGGATCGTCGAGCGCTTCGATATCGAATCGATGCCGGTGGATTCGATCGAATCGCAGCATCTGCAGATCGAGGCGATGAAGCTGGCCTTCGCCGATGTTTACCGCTACGTGGCCGATCCGCGCTCGATGGACGTGACGCCCGAGCAGATGCTCGACGACGCCTACCTGGCCGAGCGCGCCAAGCTGATCGATCCGGCCCGCGCCACGCACTTCGCGCCGGGCATGCCGCGCTCGGGCGGCACGATCTACCTGTCGGCGGCCGACGAGCGCGGCATGATGATCAGCTTCATCCAGTCGAACTACATGGGCTTCGGCTCGGGGCTGGTGGTGCCGGGCCACGGCATCGCGTTGCAGAACCGCGGCTGCGGCTTCTCGATGGACCCCGCCTCGCCGAACGTGGTGGCGGGCGGCAAGCGGCCGTTTCATACGATCATTCCGGCGTTCCTCACGCGCGAGCGCGATGGCCGCCAGGAAGCCGTCATGAGCTTCGGCGTGATGGGCGGCGACATGCAGCCGCAAGGGCACCTGCAGACCATCGTGCGGATGCTCGCCTACGGCCAGCAGCCGCAGGCCGCCTGCTGCGCGCCTCGCTGGAAGGTCAACCGCGATTTCACGCTCGACCTGGAAGCCACGCTCGACCGCGAGGTGGCGGCCGGGCTTCAGGCGCGCGGCCACCGCATGCAGTCGATCGACGATCCGTATATGGATTTCGGCTCGGGCCAGTTCATCTGGCGTCTCGACGCCGACGATCCCGAGCGCGGCTACGTGGCCGCCAGCGACAGCCGCCGAGACGGCCTGGCCGCCGGTTTCTGACGGTCGGCGCGGGCACCGGCGATGCGCGTCGCAGGTGCCCGCCAGCATGGAGAGGACGCCAAAATACCGCGCCATCACGCGCTTTCGCAGATTCGAATTGAATTGCAAGCGACTTTCGAATTAATTGCCTGATGCGGCGCAATAGGCAGCGCGGAACTGCGTGTCGCGGGAGAGGTCTGTGACTGAAGGCACATTCGAGAAGTTCCGGCTAAGATAAGCGGATCCAGATCGAAATAATTCATTCATATCCGCTTTGTCCGACAGGCCGTGCGGCCGCTGGGCCGGCTTCGCCGCCGTGCCGCAGCCGGCCGCGCCATCGGGGCAAAGTGCTTGGGAGCGCTACGATGCTGGCCGAAACGAAGCATGTGATGCCCTGGCGCATCGAAGACATCGACCTCACGCGGATCGACCGCACGAAGGCCGCCGCCAATGAAGACTTGCTGCTGCTGCTGTGCGCGGCGTCGTTCATCGAGAGCGGCTCCGATCTCTACACGAGCAATTTGAGCCAGTTTTTCGGTGAGGACCCCGAAGTAGCCGACTGGCTCAACGAGCAGTGGGAACACGAGGAGCTGCAGCACGGCCGAGCGTTGAAGGCCTATATCGGCTACGTGTGGCCCGAGTTCGACTGGGATCTCGCATTCCACAATTTCTTCGACGAATACTCGAAAACCTGCTCGCTCGAAGCGTTCGAGAAAACGCGCGCGCTGGAGATGGTGGCGCGCTGCGTGGTCGAAACCGGCACCGCCACGCTCTACCGCGCGATCAACGAATGCTCGGACGAGCCGGTGCTGAAGGAAATCACCAACAACATCCGTTCGGACGAAGTGCGCCACTACAAGCACTTCCTCAAGTATTTCAAGAAGTACAACGCGGTCGAGGGCAATGGCCGGATGGCCGTGCTCGGCGCGCTGCTGCGTCGCCTGCTTGAAATCCGCAACGAGGATTCCGAGATCGCGCTGCGCCACGTGTTCGCGATTCGCTATCCCGAGAAGGTGCGCGATACGGCCTACAACCGCGAGCGCGTGGTGCGGGTCAACCGGCTGGTGCGCCGCCATCTGTCGGCCGACATGTGCGTGAAGATGCTGCTCAAGCCGCTCGATCTGCCGTCGCGCATTCAGCCCGGCTTGCAATATCCGCTGACCAAGCTGACCCAGCACGTGTTCTTCCGTTGATCCCCGCCCTGGTCCCGGGCGCGCTCGCGCCCTTCCTTCGGAGCCCGGCATGAGCGCGGCCGATCGCGCCGCGCTCGATCGCTGGACGTTCGACGCGTGGCCGCCCGCCTGCCTCGCGCTGTTCGACGGCACGGCGCTTGACGGCAAGCTGCCGTTTACGGCCTCGCTGGTGATCGTCGATCGGGAGGTCGAGCCGCCCGATGCGCGCACCACGTTGTTGAGCGTCGGCGAGCTGTACGCGCCCGATGCCGGTTCGCTGTATCTCGCGCTGTGGCCACGTTCGCGCGGTGCGCAATTGCTGGTGCGCGAGCGCGCTGCGGTGCTGAGTTTCGTGGCCGACGGCGCGTTTTACCAGGCGCGGCTGCGCGTCGAGCCGGCCGGCGCGACGGGCGACCGCCCGGCCGACGACGGCACCGGCGTGGCGGGCCTGGCCTGCTTCCGCGCGACGCTCGCCAACGGCGACGCGCAGCGCGTCGGCTATGCGCGGCTGACTTCGGGCATTACGTTCGAACTCGATGAAAAGCGCGACGCCGTGGTCGCGCGCTGGGCGCGCCAGATCGAGCAGATCCGGCTGATTGCGGCCGCCGCGCCGCGTTGACGCGCGGCTGAAACGGCCTGTTGGACGGGAAGCGGCACGCGCCTTGCGCTCGTGCCGTTCGGCTTCCCGCCCGTCACTTCCGGCTATCGAAACAGAAACAGCCTGACGGCACACGGCGGCGCGGCTTGCGTAGCGCCGCCGTGCACTGCCGCCTGACGCGGCTTGGCGCCGATCAGTTGCCGCGCGAACCGCTGCGCGAGGTGCGGCTGCGGTTGGCGTGCCCGGCGTTGCCGTTACCGCTGCCGGCCGGGCGTGCGCCGCCCGGTTGTGCCGCACGCGGCTTGGCTGCCGGCTTGTTGCCGCCGGCATTGCCCGCACCTTGCGCGGCCTTGACCGGCTTTGCGGCGGGCTTGGCTGCCGGCTTGCTGCCCGCCGGTTTTGCCGAGGGCTGGCCGCCACGTGCCGTCTGCGCGCGGCCCTGGCCGCCGCCCTGCGGCTGGCGATTGCCACCACCGCCGCCACCGCCACCGCCACGTTGCGGCTGCTGCCCGCTGCGGCGCTGGATCGGCTCCGGCTTGGCGTTCGGATCGGGTTCGAAGCCGGCGATCACTTCCTGCGGAATCTCGCGCTTGATCAGGCGTTCGATGTCGCGCAGCAATTGCTTTTCGTCGACGCACACCAGTGACACGGCTTCGCCCGTCGCGCCCGCGCGGCCGGTGCGGCCGATGCGGTGCACGTAATCTTCCGGCACGTTCGGCAGCTCGTAGTTGACGACGTGCGGCAGTTGGTCGATGTCGATGCCGCGCGCGGCGATGTCGGTGGCGACCAGCACCTGCAGCGTATTCGCCTTGAATTCCGTGAGCGCGCGCGTGCGGGCCGACTGGCTCTTGTTGCCGTGGATCGCCAGCGCGCTGATGTCGTCCTTCGCCAGTTGCTCGGCCAGGCGGTTCGCGCCGTGCTTGGTGCGCGTGAACACCAGCACCTGGAACCAGTTGTGTTCGCGGATCAGGTGCGTGAGCAGCTCGCGCTTGCGGTCGCGGTCCACCGGGTAGATCTTCTGAGCGATCGATTCGGCCGTGGTGTTGCGGCGCGCCACTTCGATCAGCGCGGGCGAATCGAGCAGGTTGTCGGCGAGCGTCTTGATCTCGTCGGAGAAGGTGGCCGAGAACAGCAGGTTCTGGCGCTTGGCCGGCAGCTTGGCCAGCACGCGCTTGATGTCGTGGATGAAGCCCATGTCGAGCATGCGGTCGGCTTCGTCGAGCACGAGGATGTCGAGCTGCGACACGTCGATCGTCTTCTGCTGCATGTGGTCGAGCAGGCGGCCCGGCGTGGCCACCACGATATCGACGCCGCGCTTGAGCGCATCGATCTGCGGATTGATGCTGACGCCGCCGAACATCACGGTGGAGCGCAGCTTCAGGTACTTGCCGTAGGCGCGCACGCTTTCCTCGACCTGCGCGGCCAGCTCGCGCGTGGGCGTGAGGATCAGCGCGCGCACCGGGCGCTTCGCGCCGGCTTGCGGGGCCGGCATGTCGTTCAGACGTTGCAGGATCGGCAGCGTGAAGCCGGCCGTCTTGCCGGTGCCGGTTTGCGCGCCGGCGAGCAGGTCGCCGCCGCCGAGCACGGCGGGAATCGCCTGGGATTGAATCGGAGTGGGTTCGCTGTAGCCGAGTTCGTTGACGGCTCGCACGAGGGGTTCGGCGAGGCCGAGGGAAGCAAAAGACATAAACTCTCTTGGGGTTCGGAAAGACGCCGCCGCGGCGCCGGTAGGCACCGCGAGGCATCGTCATACAAAAAAAGCAAAAAGGGCGTGGCCGCGGTGTCGCGCGGCCACGCCCCCGTGTTCATGAACCGTCCGTCAGTCGAGCGGCGCCGAACGCAAATCGCTCACTTGTTGCGGCGAAATCGGCGAACCTTTGTTGCCCCAGGCCGATCGGATATACGACACGACGGCGGCAACCTCTTGATTCGAAAGGGCTTGTGCGAACGGAGGCATCCCGTAAGGACGCGGATTCCGGAACGTGCTGGGCGGGTATCCGCCGTTCAGCACCATCCGGATCGGGTTCACTGCAGACTCCATCATAATCGAATGGTTCTGCGCGAGCGGCGGATAGGCCGGCGGCTTGCCCTGTCCGACCGGTCCGTGGCACGTCGCGCAGTTGTCCGCGTAGATCTTTCGGCCCTGTTCGAGCAGCTGATTGCCGAACTGCTGCGAGGGTTCGTATTGCAGGTTGGTCGGCGCGTCGCCCTTCTGCGGAATCGACTTCAGATACACCGACATCGCACGCGCATCGTCGTCGCTCAGGTATTGCAGGCTGTTGTGGACCACGTCCGCCATCGGCCCGAACACCGCGCCGCGATTCGATACGCCGGCCTGCAGCAGATCGGTCAGCTCCTGCACGTGCCAGTCGCCCAGGCCGAACTCGGTGTCGTTGGTCAGCGACGGCGCGTACCAGTTCTGCATCGGGATCAGGCCACCGGCGAACGCCGACGAGCTGCGCGGCGCGCCCATCAGGTTGATCGAGGTGTGGCACATGCTGCAATGCCCGAGCCCTTCCACCAGGTAGGCGCCACGGTTCCATTCGACCGACTTGGCCGGATCGGGCTTGAAATCGCCTTCCTTGAAGAACAGCGTGCGCCAGCCGATCAGCAGGTTGCGGTTGTTGAACGGAAATTTCAGCTCGTGGGCGCGGCTTGCCGCGTGGATCGGTGGGACCGAGCGCAGGTAGGCGTAGATCGCGTCGGAATCGGCGCGCGTCACCTTGGTGTAGCTCGTGAACGGGAAGCCGGGGTAGAGCAGGCTGCCGTCCTTCGAGCGGCCGGCGTGCATCGCCCGATAGAAGTCGTCGGCGCTCCATGTGCCGATGCCGTATTGGTTGTCGGGCGTGATGTTCGGCGTGTAGAGCGTGCCGAACGGGGTCGGCATCGGCAGGCCGCCGCCGAACGGCTGGCCGCCGCGCACCGTGTGGCAGGCCACGCAGTCGCCGATCCGGGAAAGATATTCGCCCTTCTTCACGAGCGCCGCGTTGCCGGCAGCGGCGGCCGGCGGCGCGGCGTGGGCGAGTTCGCTGGACCAGCGCGCGACGCCGGGCCAGAGGGCGGTGCCGAGCGTCGCGGCCGCGACCAGCAGGAGGGCGGAGCAGGCATACAGGGACTGGCGTTTCATGGCGTCTGTCTCCTGGTTCTTATTGCGGTTCGCTGCCGCAGGCGAGCGGCAGCTTCGACGATCCGGCCGGCGCGGGCACCGGGTTGGCCGGCGCCGGTTGCGCGGCGAGCCAGGCGGTCACGGCGGTCACGTCCTCGTCGGTCAGGTGCGCGGCGATCTCGCGCATGCAGTCGGGCGCCTTGGCGCGCCGGTTGCCGGAGCGCCAGGCGCCGATCTGCGCGCTCAGGTAATCGCTGTGCAGGCCGACCAGGCCCGGAATGGCCGGCTGCATGCCGGTCAGTTGCGCGCCGTGGCAGGCGATGCAGGCGGGGATCTTGCGGGCCGGATCGCCACGCGTGGCGAGCGCCTGCCCGCGCGCGACCACATCGGCGGACACGTTCGGCTGCGTGGGCGGCGGGTAAGGTGGATGCTCGTTCGAGAAGTGGACGGCGATCTCGTGCAGATAGTCGTCGCCGAGATACGTGAGCAGGTAATTCATCGGCGGATACTTGCGCCGCCCGTCACGGAAATTCATCAACTGGTTGTACAGATACTCGGCGGGCTTGCCGGCCAGGCGCGGGAAGTAGTCGTTGGCGGTGCCCTGGCCGTGCACGCCGTGGCAGGCGGTGCAGCCGCGCACGCGTTCGGCCATCGTGTCGGGCGCCTTGAGCGGCGCGGGCGTGGCGTTCGATGCGGCCCCGGAGGCGGGGGTGGGCGTTGCGGGAGCCTGGGCCTGCGAGGCCACCGGCAAGCATGCGGCGCCGATCGCCAGCGCGGCGAGCAGGGGGCGGAATACACGTATTGAAGACACGCGAGGCTCCAATTTTTTATTCGTCGGGGACCTGGCCGGCTCATGTCGGCTCGGGCTTTGACTACACGTGTTTCGGCAGCCCTGGTTGTCTCCTGGCGGCTGCGCTGCGAAGTTTGGCATCGGCGCCTGGCCGCCATGCACCGCGAGACAGGCCTCGATACCGCGCATTCAATGCGCATCGGCCGCCGCGAAACCACGGCGACCCATGCGGGAATCCTACGCTTTTTGATGAACCCGCGTGCCTCTATTGCGTCGAAGGCCGTACACTCGCTGCTCGCGCATGGCCGAGGCGCCCTATCGGCGTTTTATGTCGTTTTGAGCCGTACTGCAAGATCGTTTCCACTCCGAAATACCGACGAAACCCCCACCTCACTTGCCGATGTCCTCGATCTCCTCGATGTCCCCGCTGCTCCCGTTGCCTCCGTTGCGTTTTGCGTCAGACGATTGCCGTCTCGCGGCGTCGGTGTTTTCCCTCGCAGCCGGCCCGTTGCCGCAGCGCGCCATGACGGCGCGAGGCGGCGCGCGATGATGCCGAAAATCGACAGCCTCTGGCTCGGCCAGGTCGCGATGGCCTCGCTCGCGCAGATCGCGTTCGCGGTGGCGGTCGGCTCGCTGCTGTTCGGCGCATGGCTCGCCGCGGAAGGCGCGAGCGTCAAGCTGTCGCCCGCGCATCTGGCCTGGCGGCGCGCGCGCGGTTCGTTGACGGCCGCCGCGCTGGTGTTCGTGCTGGCGGAGGCGGGCTGGATCGTCTACGAGGCGGCGTCGATGAGCGGCGCCGGGCTGGGCGGCGCGTTCGGTGCGCTCGGCACGGTGTTGCAGATGACGCACGTCGGCCACGCCTGGGGCCTGCTGTTCGGCGGCGCGCTGGCGCTGCTGGTGCTGGCCTTGCTGCGGCCCGGCGGCGCGGCGGGCGATGCGCTGCTGTGGCTCGCAATCCTGGTGGTGGAGGCCGGCAATGCCTCGATCGGCCATGCGGCGGACGCGGGCGCGTTCTCGCCGGCGGTCGGCGTGCAGATGCTGCATCTGCTTGCCACGGCGGTGTGGGGCGGCATTGTGCTGGCGGGCGGCCTGGTGGTGGTGCCGGCGCTCGGCGCATCGATCGCGCGCGGCGTGCTGATTCGCGTGGCGCAGCGCGTGTCGCGGCTGTCGATGGTGTCGGTGGTGCTGGTGCTGGCGACCGGCGCGTTCAACGGCTATCGCGGCACGGGTGGTGATCTGGCAGTGCTGGACGCAAGCACCTGGGGCCACGTGCTGCTGCTGAAGCTGGCGCTGGTGGCGCTCGCGCTGGTGCTGGGCGGCCTGAACCGCTTCTCGGCGCTGCCGCGCCTGCGCCGCACGGCGGCCACCGAGGATGCGCGCACGTTCGCCAACGTGCTGAATCTGGAGTCGATCGCGATGATCGGGGTGTTCGTGGCGGCGGCCGTGCTCGCATTCAGCGTGCCCGGCGCGGCGGCGATCGTTCAGTAAGGACTGCAAAACCGGCGCAGGCGCGCGCCGGTTTCAGCGGGCCGATGCGCGCCGGTTTGCGGCGGCGCATCGGTATCGGATCGGCGGCGCGAACCGGCGCCGATCCGTGGGGGCGTAGACAACCCCGGCAATTCAGCCGATCACCACTCCGCCACGCTGCCGTCCGCGTGACGCCACACCGGATTGCGCCAGCGGTGGCCGACCTTCGCCATCTCGCGCACCTTCTCCTCGTTGACCTCGATGCCCAGGCCCGGCCCTTGCGGGATCGACACGAAGCCGTCCTCGTAGCGAAACACTTCAGGATTGCGAATGTAA
The DNA here is from genome assembly GCF_047497165.1 of Burkholderia sp. 22PA0099. NCBI lineage: Bacteria > Pseudomonadati > Pseudomonadota > Betaproteobacteria > Burkholderiales > Burkholderiaceae > Burkholderia > Burkholderia sp. 22PA0099. The sequence goes on from NZ_CP163165.1 coordinate 814,515, forward strand.
TCGAGCAGGTCGTTGCCCTGGTTGTAGTGAATGCCGAGGCTCTGTTCCTGGATGAACGCGTTGTAGCTGACCGCGTCGATCTGCAGGCAGGCGGCCAGCGCGATCGGGCCGAGCGGGCAATGCAGCGCCAGCGCCACGTCGTAGGCCTCGGCCAGCGACGCGATCTTGCGGCATTCGGTGATGCCGCCCGCGTGCGACGCATCGGGCTGGATGATGTCCACGTAGCCGCCCGCGATCACATGCTTGAAATCCCAGCGCGAATAGAGCCGCTCGCCCAGCGCGATCGGCGTGTCCGTCTGGTTGACGATGTCGCGCAGCGCCTCGGCGTTTTCCGACAGCACCGGCTCCTCGATGAACATCAGGCGGTACGGATCGAGTTCCTTGGCGAGCACCTTGGCCATCGGCTTGTGCACGCGGCCATGGAAATCCACGCCGATCCCCACGTGCGGCCCCACCGCCTCGCGCACGGCCGCCACATTGGCGATCACCTTCTCGACCTTGTCGTAGGTGTCGACGATCTGCAATTCTTCCGAGCCGTTCATCTTGACGGCCTTGAAGCCGCGATCGACCACCGCCCGGGCGTTGCTGGCCACGTCGCTCGGGCGGTCGCCGCCGATCCACGAATAGACCTTGATGCGGTCGCGCACCTGGCCGCCGAGCAGCGCGTGCACGGGGGCGTTGTGGTACTTGCCCTTGATGTCCCAGAGCGCCTGGTCGACGCCCGCGATCGCGCTCATCGTGACCGGACCGCCGCGATAGAATCCGGCGCGATACATGACCTGCCAGTGATCCTCGATCAGCAGCGGATCGCGGCCGACCAGGTAATCGGACAGCTCCTGCACCGCCGCCTCGACCGTGTGTGCGCGCCCCTCGACGATCGGCTCGCCCCAGCCGACGATGCCCTCGTCGGTCTCGATCTTCAGGAACAGCCAGCGCGGCGGGACGACGAACGTTTCGAGGCGGGTGATCTTCATGGGTGTCTCCGTGAGATGGACGCGTCAGGGCAGCGTCGATGGCGACGATCCTACACGATGTCGCCAAAAAGTAGTATTAATAGCACTATTGCGCACATAGTGATGCGGCCCCGCTATTCGGGGCCGCGCCGACCGGGAGAAATGTGATTCAACGCGATCTGCATGGAAAAACCGCCTTCACGCTGGCCACGGCGATCCTGCGCGGCGACTACGCGCCGGATTCGATCCTGCCGCGCGAGGCGGAGCTGATGCTGGCGTTCGGCGTGAGTCGCACGGTGCTGCGCGAGGCGCTGCGCACGCTGACCTCGAAGGGCCTGATCGAATCGCGGCCGAAGGTCGGCACGCGCGTGCGGCCGCGCGAGGCGTGGAACCTGCTCGACGCGGAATTGCTCGACTGGTATTCGCAGGTCGCGCCGCCGCTGGCGTTCGCGATGAAGCTGCAGGAAATGCGCGAGATGGTGGAGCCGTACGCGGCGGGGCTGGCCGCGCACGCGCAGACGCCGGCCACGTTCGCGGCGATCGAGCGCGCACACGCGGAGATGTGCGCGGCGCGTCACGTGGACGAATGGGTGCGCGCCGATCTGCGCTTTCACCTCGGCGTGCTGGCCGCCGGCGGCAACGAACTGCTGATGCCGCTCGGCGCGCTGATCGCACGGACGCTCGAGGCGCAACTGCATCTGAACGCGAAGCGCGCCGACGTGTACAACGCTTCGCTGGCCGAACATACGCGCGTGGTGGAGGCGATCCGCGCGCGCGATGCGCGAGCCGCGCGCGACGCGATGGCGGCGCTGCTCGGCACCACGCGCGAGCGGATCGAGCGCTGACCGAGCGCGGCGGGCCGGATCAGCTTGCCGGTTTCGCGTCGGCGGGCTTGGCCGTGCTGGTTGCGCTCGTCGCGTTCGTCGCGCTGGCCGGCTGCGTGCCGGCGTCGGCCGCCGCCTCGGTCTGCCAACCCAATCCCAGGCTCTTCTGCAGCGACACGTAATCCTTGATCAGCTCGGCTTGCCCGGCGATCACGTTCTGCTGCGCCGACAGCGATTCGCGCTGCGTGTCGAGCAGATCGATCATCGACGAAACCCCGGCGCGGTAGCGCTGATCCATCAACGTGGCCGAATGCGTGGCCGAGGTTTCCACCTTGGCCAGCGTGACGACGTGATCGCGCTGGTGCCCGTAGCGCGACAGTGCCGTGTTCGCATCCTGCAACGCGCCGAGCACCGACTTCGTGTAGTTCGCCTCGGCTTCGTCGCGCGAGGCCTCGGCGGCCCGCACCGCGCCGCGCGTGCGGCCGAAATCGAAGATGTTCCATTGCAGGTACGGCGCGCCGACCCACGAGTAGTTCTGCTTGCGGAACAGGTGGCCCGGGTCGCCCGCGCTGAAACCGATGTCGCCGAGCAGCGTGACCTTCGGGAAGTAATCGGCGATGTGCTCGCCGATCTGCGCGTTGCTCGACGCGAGCCGCCGCTCGGCCGCGCGCACGTCGGGCCGCTGCTTGAGCAGCGCGGCCGGATCGCCGATCGGCACCGAGGCGGGCAGCGTCGGCAGCGCGGCCGTCTCGCTGGCCAGTTGCGCGTCGAGCGCGCCCGGCGCGCGGCCGGTCAGGGTCGCGAGCCGGTCGAGCGATTCGGTCACCTGAGCATCGAGCGGGATCAGCGTGGCGCGGGTGTTTTCCACTTGGGTGGTCAGGCGTTCCACATCGGCATCGGCCGCCACGCCGCGCGCGCGGCGTTGCAGCGTCAGATCGAGCTGGTTCTGTTGCAGATCGGCCGTGCGGTGCGACAGCGCGAGGCGCTGCTGCTGGTCGCGCAAGTCGATGTAGGCGTTGGCGACTTCGGCCGCGATCGACACCTGCGTGTCGGCCAGGTCGGCCGTGACCGCCTCGGCCTGCGCCGAGGCGGCTTCGATCGCGCGCCGCGTGCCGCCGAACAGGTCGATTTCCCAGGTCGCGTCGAAGCTGGCCGAATAGAGCTGGATCGGCCCGCTGCCGGCCGTCGAGCTGCCGGAACTGCCCGAGCCATTGCTCGAATTGTTCGAGCCGGTCAGCGCCGACAGCGCGTTCATGTCGGGCGAGCGGGTGCGGATCGCGGCCAGGTCGGCGGTGGTTTTCGGCAGCGCGTTGGCGCGCTGCTGGCTCAACTGGGCGCGCGCTTCGCGCAGGCGCGCCTGCGCCGCGTGCAGATCGGGATTGTGGGCCAGCGCGGCGGCGATCAGTTCGTTGAGCTGAGGATCGCCGAGCGCTTCCCACCAGGCGCTCGGAGTGGGCGCGTTGGCGTCCACACCGGCTTGCGGCGCACGCACGAAGGTGGCGGCGCTCGGCGCGGCCGGCGCGCCGTGGTAGTTCGGGCCGACCGTGCAGCCGGCGAGCAGGCTCGCGGCGGCGATCAGCGTCAGGGCAGGGCGGCGGGGCAAGGAGAAGGACGTCATCGAATCAATCGGTTCAGTGGCCGGACGAGTTGGGCGGCGGGGCGCCTCGGCGCGGCGGCGTGCGCAACAGCAGCGCGAGCGGCACGCAGGCGATCAGCGCCAGTCCGAGCAGGTAGAAGGTTTCCGAATAGGTCATCACGGTGGCCTGCACGCTGATCTGCTGCGCCAGTTGCCCGAGCGCGCGCATCTTCGCGTAGGCCATGTCGCCCGTGTACGAGAACCAGTTCGACGCGTATTGCGAAATGCGATCCTGGCCGATCAGCGAGTTGTTGCTGACCGATTCGCGGATCACGGCCGTGTGATAGGTGGTGCGGCGGTCGATGATGGTGCCGATGATCGCCAGGCCGATCGAGCCGCCGAGGTTGCGGGCCATGTTGTAGAGCCCGGCCGCATCGCCCGATTCCTCGCGCGAGACGGCGGCCATCGAGGCCTGGTTCAGCGGCATCATCGCCAACATTTGCGCGACGCCGCGAATCAGTTGCGACCACACGAAATCGTGGCCGACGCTTTGCGCCGTCAGCGAGATGTCGAGCATGCAACTGAGGAAGAACAGCAGCAGCCCGGTGATCACGAGGATGCGGAAATCGACCTTGCCGAGCAGCCTGGGCAGGATCGGCATCATCAGGAACGCGGGCAGGCCCGACAGCAGCATGATCTCGCCGGCCTGCTCGGCGTTGTAGCCCGAGACGATCGCGAGGAACTGCGGCAGCAGGTACGAAATGCCGTACAGCCCGGCACCCACCGCGGCCACGATCACGATCACGCTGGCATAGCGCGGGTTGCGCATCAGCGAGAGCCGCAGCATCGGCCGCTTCGCCGTGAACTGCGAGATCGCGATCAGCACGAAGCCCGCGAACGTCACCCAACTGAGCGCGACGATCATGCTCGATTCGAACCAGCGCTCGCGCTGGCCTTCTTCCAGCACCACCGTCAGCGACGACAGGCCGACCGACAGCCCGGCGATGCCCACCCAGTCGGCGCTGAAGAACTGCGGCCATTGCGGCTTGTCGGACGGCAGGCCCAGCACCAGCAGCGCGATCAGGATCAGGCAGACGGGCAGGTTGATGAAGAAGCACCAGCTCCAGCTGACGTTCTCGGCCAGCCAGCCGCCGAGCACCGGCCCGAACAGCGGCCCGAGCAGCACGATCAGGCCGAACAGCGTCATGCCGACCGGCAACTGCGAGGTGGGCAGCCGGGTGCGGATGATGGTCTGCGCGGTGGGAATCATCGCGCCGCCGGTGAAGCCCTGGCCGATCCGGCCGACGATCATCAGCGCGAGCGTGTTCGACCAGCCGCACATCATCGAGAACGCGATGAACAGCACCGCCGACACCAGCAGGAAATTTCGCAGTCCGAACACGCGCGTGAGCCACGCGGCGAGCGGGATCATGACGATTTCCGACATCAGGTAGCCGGTGGAGATCCAGGTGCCTTCGGTGCCGGTGGCGCCGATTTCACCTTGAATTTGCGGCAGCGCCGAGTTGGTGATCGAGATGTCGAGCGTGGCCATCAGCGCGCCGAGCGAGCCGGCCGCAACCGCGATCCAATCGGTGGCGCTGGCGCGTTCCTCGGCGTGTGGCGCGGGCGACGGCGCGCCGGCGGGCGGCGTGACGGCTTCAGCCATGGTGCTGCCCGTCGTCGCGCGTATCGACGTTCACGTCCACCGACAGGCCCGGCAGCAGCACGCGGCGCGTTTCGTCGTTGGCCTGCACGTGGATGCGCACCGGCACGCGTTGCACGATCTTCGTGAAGTTGCCGGTGGCGTTGTCGGCCGGCAGCAGCGCGAACTGCGAGCCGGTGCCCGGCGAGAAGCTTTCCACCGTGCCGTGCAACTCCTGGCCCGACAGTGCGTCGACGCTGAGCGTGACCGGCTGGCCCACGCGCATGCGGCCGACCTGGGTTTCCTTGAAGTTCGCGACCAGGTAGATGTCCTGCACCGGCACCACCGTCAAGAGGCGCGTGCCGGGCTGCACGTATTGGCCGACGCGCACCGTGCGATCGCCGACGCGGCCGTCGAGCGTGCTGCGCACCACGGTGTTGTCGAGATCGAGCTGCGACTGCGCGGCGCTGGCCTGAGCGGCTTCGAGCTGGGCCTGCGCCTGTTGCAACTGCGCCGTGCTCGAGGCGATTTGCGTGCGGGCCGCCGCGATCGATGCGTTGTTCGCCGCGAGCGTGGCCTGCGCCTGATCGCGGGTGTTCTTCAGGTCGGCGATGCGTTCGTGCGTTTCCGCGCCGGTGGCCGCCAGCGGCGCGTAGCGCGTGTATTCCTCGCTCGCGTGGCGCAGGTTGATGCTCGACACCTGGGCCTGGGCTTGCGCCTGTTCGAGGTTGGCGCGCTGCTGGCCGATGTCGGCCTGGGCGCGCGCAATGTCGGCGCGACGCGAATCGACGGTGGCCTGCGAGTTCTGCAGCGACACCTGGTACTGGCGCGTGTCGAGCTTCACGAGCGGATCGCCGGCCTTGACCGTCTGATTGTCACGAACGTAAACATCGGTGATGTAGCCGGACACCTTTGGCGCGGCCGTCATGCTGTCTGCCTGCAGATAGGCATCGTTGGTGTTTTCGATGAAGCGGCCGACGGTCCACCAATGGACGAGCCAGATAGCCCCGCCGATCAGCGCGACCACGGCGATTGCGATCAGGACGATCCGACGCGATGGGCGCTTCGCGGCGGGTTCTAAGGGTTCCTGACGATTGCCTTTCGGCGGTTCTTGAAGGGTCGACGACATTCGGGTATCCAAATTATTCCGAGCGGAAGAATTATTCCACTTGGAAAAATTGTGTCAAGTAGAATGTCGCAAGTACGAATGTGAGGGGTCTATGACGGACGCGAAGAAACTGCGTCGCACGTCGGCATGTGGTTATGCGCGGGGCGACGAAACACGCGGGCGGATCATCGAAGCCGCCATCGAATTGTTCGGCGAGCGCGGCTTCGCCGGCGCATCGACGCGGGACATCGCCGCGCGCGCGGGCGTGAATGCGCCTGCTTTGCAGTACTACTTCGAGAACAAGGAAGGCGTGTTGCGCGCCTGCGTCGAGGCGATCGGCGATCACGCGAGCGAATCGTTCGGCCCGGCCGTCGAGCACGCGCGCGCGATGCTCGCCCAGGATGCCGACCTCGACACGCTGATCGACGCGTTCGTGGGCGTCATGCAGGTGATCGCGTCGAAGATGTTCGACACGCCGAAAACCGTGCACCAGCGCATGTTCTTCGCGCGCGAGCAGGCCGGCCTGGAGCCGGCCTTCGCCAGCGAGATGCTGATGGAGCGCGTGCGCCGCCCGGTGAATGCGATCTGCGCCGAGCTGGTCGGGCGCATCTCGGGCACCGACCCGAAGCAGCCGCTCACGCAACTGCGCGCGTTCAGCCTGCTCGGGCAACTGACCGTGTTCCATATGGCGCCGCGCTCGGCGCTGGCGTTGCTGGGCTGGGACGCGTTTACCGGCGAGAACGGCGAGCTGCTGAAATCGACCGTCTATTCGCAGACGCGGCAACTGCTGCAGATGTGGCATGCGGAGCGCACGCCGGCGGCCAAGCCGGCTTTGAGGTCCGCTGCGAAGCCGGGCTCGAAGCTCACGGCGAAACCGATCTCCAAACCGACCTCCAAACCGGCCTCCAAGCCCGCGTCGAAGCGGGTGGCGAAGCCCGCCGCGCCGTCCACGCAAGCGGCCCAACCCGCTGCCGCTCGCCCCGTTGCAGCGAAGCGCAGTCGCGCCGCCGCCGGCAAAACCTCCTCGCACTGAGCGGCGAGTACGTTCCACCCCGCGCCGGCTCCCGCCGGCGCGTCTGTCCGCCTCCCCACCGAAGCCCGCCGGAATTACCGGTGAAATCCTCGGTAATCCTGATCATCGCCGGCCCCTTACCGTGCCGTCTTTCGGAAAGGTTTCGCTCGCGGCCGATGACATGCGGGTGTCACGATTGCCGGTCTATCGTCGCGATCCGAGACGGTGATTGCGCGTTGCGCGCGTCGCCGCGTGCCCCCCGTCGCGAACCATAAGATCGGAGCGAACCGATGTCGAAACCGAATCATCCCGAAACGCCCGAGGCCGGCCAGCATGCGCCGGTCTCGCGCCGCGGCTTCCTGAAGCTGGCCGGCGTGTCCGGCCTGGCGACCGCGAGCGGCCTGGCCGCCACGCGCGCGTCGGCGGCGTCCACGCCGGACGGCACGCCCGAACAGATCCACCTGACCTGGGGCGACGATCCGTCGTCCGAAGTGACCGTGTCGTGGGCGTCGCTTACGCCGGCCGCGAACCCGCGCGTGCGCGTGTCGAGCGACTACGGCCGGCCGTTCTCGGTGCACGCGGTGCAGCGCACCTACACCGACGGCCTGAACGGCGCCGTGGTGTTCACCTATCACGCACGCCTGCACGGGCTGCGCCCCGGCGCGACGTTCCGCTACGAGGTGACGGCCGACAACGACGCGAACGCCGCCCACCCGTTCTCGGCCAGCTTCCAGACCGCGCCGCGCGGCCGCACGCCGTTTCGCTGGACCAGCTACGGCGATCTCGCCACGCCGAACACGGGCTGGGTGCTGTCGTCGCCGCAAAGCCGCTTCGCGGTGCAGGCGGTGGAGCGCTTCCAGCCACTGTTCCACCTGCTCAACGGCGATCTCTGCTACGCGAACCTGAACCCGGCGCATCAGCCGGACGTGTGGCGCGACTTCGGCAACAACAACCAGACCTCGGCCGCGAACCGCCCGTGGATGCCGTGCCCCGGCAATCACGAGATCGAGTTCAACAACGGCCCGCAGGGCTACGATTCGTATCTCGCGCGCTACGTGCTGCCCGAGAACGGCACGCGTTTTCCGGGCCGCTGGTACAGCTTCCGGGTTGGGGCGGTGCTGTTCGTCTCGCTCGACGCCGACGACGTGGTGTACCAGGACGCCGCCGCGTTCGTGGCCGGCCCCGCGCCGCTGGTGCCGGCGCCGAGCACCGGCAACCAGCCGATCCAGCCGGGCACCTCGTTCTACGTGCGCGGCTACAGCCGTGGCGAGCAGACGCGCTGGCTCGAAGCGGTGTTGCGCCATGCTTCGCATGACGAAGCCGTGGATTGGATCGTGGTGCAGATGCACCAGGACGCGCTCAGTTCGTCGAAGTCGGGCAACGGCTCGGACAAGGGCATTCGCGAGGCGTGGCTGCCGCTGTTCGACCGCTACGGCGTGGATCTGGTGCTGTGCGGCCACGATCACGATTACGAGCGCAGCTTCCCGGTGCGCGGCTGCCGCCATCATGCGGGCGTGGATGCGTCCACCGGATCGGTGGTCGATACGTTGCAGCCGCAACCGGTGGTGACGTCCGACCCGGAAGACCGCACGTTCGACACGCGCCACGGCACGATCCACCTGATCCTCGGCGGCGGCGGCACCAGCGCGCCCACCGATACCTATGGCGACGACACGGCCACCGGCTTGCCGCAGGCGATGGTGTTCACCAAGCCCAACCGCCCGGTGCCGGGCACGACGACCGGCGTGTTCGCGCGGCCCGGCCCCGATGCGCGCGAGGATGCGATCTGGTCGGCGCGGCGCGATGCCGGCAATGCCTACGGGATCGCGGTGTTCGACTACGACCCGGGCGAGGCGGGCAAGCACACGTCGATCACCGTCAACTACTACCACGCCACCGGCGGCGATACGCCGAGCAGCGAGTACGTGCTGTTCGAGACGATCGTGCTGAGCAAGCCGCATCGCGGCTGATCCGGCAAGCCGAAGCACAGCGCGGGGCGGCGGTCCTTGACGGGCCGCCGCCCCGCGCGCGTTTCGGGTTCCGGATTCGTTCGATTCAGCCGTGCTTCGCCGTGGCCACCGTGGCGGTTTCGGCCGCCGCGGCCGGCGAAGCCTGCGGCTTGCCGGCCTGCGTCGGCTTCGCTCCCGCCTCGCGCGTTCCGGCCGGCGTATCGACCAGCGGTTGCAGCGCCGGCGCCAGCGACTTCAGCAACTGCACCGCCAGCGCGCTGGTGTATTCGTAGCGCGCCGCATACGGCTCGTGCGCATTGGCTGTCAGGACCCCGAAGAACCGGTCGCCGATGCCGAACACGAACGTCGCGCTGCGGTTCACCTTGCGCGATTCGATCAGCCGCGCGCCGGGCGCGTACACGTTGAAGCGCTGGTCGCCGGTGCCGGTCTTGCCGTAGACGTCGAGCGTCTTGCCGTCGGGGAAGCTCAGGCCCTGCGCGAGCCGCTTGGCCGTGCCGTTCGCCACCACGTCGCGCAGCATCGGCTGCACGGCGGCGGCGATTTCGGGCGATACCAGTTGATGCGGCGGCGTGCCCGTATGCACGAAGCGCGTTTCGTACGGCGTGTCCTTGGCGAAGTCGAGCCGCACGATGCTCTCGGTCGGCATCTGCGCGCCGTGGTTGCCGATCAGGCCGATCAGGCGTGCCAACGAATCGGGTTGGTCGCCCGACGCGCCGATCGCCGCCGCGTACGACGGCGTGAGCGCGGCGAACGGATAACCGAGCGCCTGCCACGACTTGCCGATCGCATCGTAGGCGCGCAGCTCGACCATGCGGCGAATCCGGCGATCCTGGGTGGCGTGGTATTTCGTCTTGTAGAGCCAGGCGTAGGACGCGATGCGCACGTCGTGGCTGGCCGTCTGCACCGTGTCGAGCGGCGCGTCGGGATGCGCGCGCAGGTAGGCCAGCGTCCAGAGCGCCAGCGGATGCACGCTCGCGATATAGCCGCGATCGTTGAGGCTGAAGCGGTCGGCGCCGTATTTCGCGTAGAGCGTGGCCAGGTCGTCGTCGGACAGCCCGGCGGCCGGCGTGCCCTTCAGCGTCGTGCGCATGGTGGCGTCGAACCACGGGCGCGGCGCGTCGGGCGCCACGCTGCGCAGCACGGTGGCCACCTTGGGCGGCGACTTGCGTACCGTCTTCAGCATCAGCGCGAGCGCGTCGTCGGGCGGCTTGCCGGCGTATTTCGTATAGAAGCGCTTCACGTACACGCGGCTTTCCTGGTCGACGAATTGCCCGAGGTAGTGCGCGCGCAGTTCGGGATCGTTGAGCCATTGCGCGGAAACGCCAGTCGTCCTGACCATTTCGTAGCGGACGATGTCGCGCATCAGGCGCACGAACACCAGGTTCACCGAGTTGCGGAACGCGAGGCGCAGCGTCAGGATCTGGCCGTTTTCGCTCTTGTCGAAATTGGTGAAGGTTTGCGCGCCGCCGCCGGTGTAGAACGTCTCGCCGGCCGAGGCCGAATACTTGCGCTCCAGCGCGGCGTCGAGCATGGCCGGCAGCGAGCGGTCGCGCGCGGCGATCAGATAGTCGAGCGCCCAGCGCGACAGCGCGTCCTGCGGGTCGGGCTGCACGCGCTTGAGCGCCTCGGTGGGCTGGTCGGCGTAATCGCGATGCAGTTGCGACACGATCTGCAGGTAGGTCACCACCGTGCGCAGCTTGGCCGTGGAGCCGAGGTTCAGGCGCGCGCCGCGATTGACGTCGAACGGCTGATCGACGCTGTCGGTCTGCACGCGCAGCAGGTTCGCGCCGCCCTGGCGTTCGTAGAGCGTGAAGCTGTAGGCGATCTTCGACGGATCGTCGCCGGGCCGCAGCATCTGGAAGCCGATCAGGCCGGCCTCGCGCGCGCCGTCGCGGGTGGTGATGGCGGCGAGCTTGTCGGCCACCGCCTGCTGCACCGCGTTGTCGAGCGTGACGGTGGCGTCGAGGTCGAGCCGGTCGAGCTGATAGACGCTCGACAGCCCGAGCGCGCCGATCAGCCGCGAGCGCGTGGAGGTGATCGCCTTGCGCGTGACGTAGGACGTTTCGGCCGGCAGCGCGGGCGGCGGATGCTTGTCGATCTGCGCGGCCAGCGCGGCGTCGCGCAGCGCCGGCGTGATCGCGCCTTCGGTGGCGAGCAGGCGCAGGTAGCTGTCGGTCAGTTTTTGCAGGTCGGCGTAGCCGCGGTTCAGGAAGAACGACGGCGCGCGCTGCGCGATCAGCAGCGACAGCACCTCGCGATAGGCTTCGGCCTGCTCGGGCAGGTTCGCGGCCGTGCTCGGCGCGGAGAGGATCCGGTTCACGTCGGTGAAATCGCGGCCGTACCAGGCGGCGAGGCCGTCGCCGATGCCGGTCACCTCGCCCATGTGGGCGCGCGCCGCGAGCGGCACCGAGTTCAGATAGCGCACCACGATCTGGCGGCGAGCGGGCAAGGTTTGCGGGCCGTCGAGGTAGGCGCGCACCGAGGCCGAGGCGATCTGCCGGAGCTTTTCGGTGGGCTTGGCGGTGCGGCCGTCAGGCGAGTGGCGGAATTTTTCGATCTGCGTGGCGAGCGTGCTGCCGCCCGGCGCTGCCTGATGCGGATTGACGAAGCGCAGCGCCTGATCGGACAGCGCGCGGCCGAAGCGCCGCCAGTCGATCGCGGGGTTGCGGTTCGGTGCGTCGGGGTCGAGCAGGTAGCGATCCTCGATGAACAGCAGCGAGCGCACGATCAGCGGCGGGATCGCATCGAAATCGCGGTAGACGCGGTGCGGGAAGGTGGCGTCGAAGATCGGCGCGCCGGTGGCGTCGCGCAGCGTGAGGCCGGCCTGGTCTTTTTCGTCGTACGGCGGGAACAGGCCCTGGTCGGCCAGCGCGAGCAGGCGCTCGGAGCCGCGCGCCTGCGCCTCGATGGCGTAGCCGCGCGCCGCGAGCCGTTGCTCGATGGACGGCAGCAGCGCGTAGCCGAGGCGGGTGTCGTAGGGGCCGTTCAGCGGATAGCGGATGCTGTCGCTCGGGCCGTCGCCGACCGTGTAGCCGACGTCGCTCGCCACCGAGGAAAGGTAGCGGGCCTGCCAGCGCGAGGTCGCGAATTCGATCTGGAAAAGCCGTATCACCACGACCAGTGCGATCAGCACGGCCGCGATGAGCAACCATTTGACGCGTTTCCACACCGGTACGGGTGCGGAGTCGCGCAGCGAGATCCGGATCACGGGCCGATTCATGGCATCTCCCCGCGGCGCAAATCGTCCGACCCCCGAGCGCCGCACTGGATGCAGTGTAGTCCTGAATGATGCGCGTCGTGGCACAGAAAATCGGCGACTGTGACGCCGATGCAACCGGCCGATCGTTACGAAGAACTTGACGTGCGAACGCGCGTCTGGCGGGTAGCCCGAGCGGGCAATTGGGGGCGGATTTAGCGTGCCGCGAGGCGTTTCGTCGGATCAGTGCGGCGCTTCGGTGGCGGCGTGCCGATAGGCAGACACGCCGTGCCCGCGCCCGCCGATCCTCAGCAGTCCGAGAAGGTCGAGCAGACGATCCGCACGTCGAACAATTGCGCGATGTGGGTCAGCGCCTGAAGCAGTGCGAACGAATGGCGATCCGCATAGGGCAGCGACGGCTGGAACGCGCTGCCGTGGCGCTGCCATTCCGAATCGGCCTCGGTGTCGCGATGCGGGCGGTCGAAGATCGCCTCGATTTCATAGCCGCCCGGCCCGCGCGCCGGGATGCCGACGTTCAGCGCGAAGCCGGCCAGCCGGTCGAGCGGAAAGCGGAAGCTGTCGCGGCCGAGCCGGAAGCCGGCCCATTCGGCGTCGCGGCTGCGAAACGCGACGAACAGCGTGTCGTCGGCGCGATGCCGCGCGTTGAAGTGTTCGGGCAGGTCGTCGAGCGGCGCGATCTCGGGCGAGGCTTCGGCGACGTTCGATTCGACCTCGATGTGCTGCTCGCACACGCCGCGCAGGCCGTCGTACAACTGGCGGAACACGACGGCGGCCGAAGTGGCGCGCGCGTCGGTGTCGATGAAGATGCGCTGATAGCAGGCGTAGGCGCCGAGATAGCCGGGCAGCCATTGGCCGTCGTCGAGTTGCGGCCAGGCCGAGCGGGCGCCGAGCGGGGCGGGCAGCAGGTCGATCGGGCGCGTGCGATCGCCGAAGCGGCGTGCGCGGAACGCGGTGAGCTGGTTGGGTGGCGGGGCGTCGGTCGGGTAGGCGGCGTTCGCTTCGGCGGCGTGGGCGTGCGGGGCGGGGTTGGTCGCGTTGTCGGCGGACGCCGCCGAGGCCTCCGGCAACGGGCCGTTTTCGGCCTCGCGCAGCGCGGCAGCGGCCTGCCGTTTCGTCTCGCGCCGTTTCGCGACCACGCCGGCGATGAACAACAGCAGCAATTCGAGGACGGTCGCGGCCGCCCCGGCGGCCAGACCCGACAACACGCCGTCCCGGGCGCCGGCAATCAGGCCGGCAAGGAGCGGTATCAGCAACAGGAGCGCGAGCATCGATGGTCGAATATGGGTGTGGCGGCGCGCCTGAGCGGCGCGGCGGGTTTCGCACGATGATAAGCGCGCGGCGGCCCGCCGAACAAGTGGAGAACGCAGGCGTGGCGTGCGTCCGACGCCGGCGCGTTCAGGCCTCGCCGCGCGCGTGGCGCAGGAACGCGCGCACCGCCTGCGAGCGCTCGTGGCGGCGGAACAGCAGCGCGATCTCGGAGGCCACCGGCTTGCCGACCAGCGGGCGGCAGACCACGCCCGGCAGGCGCACGCAGTCGAACACGGCGCGCGGCACGATGCCGACCGTGTCGCCGAGCGAGACGCGCGCGATCACCTCCACCAGCCGCCCCGGCCGCGATTCGATCTGCGGCGCGAAGCGCCCGCGCCGTGCGACTTCCAGCGTGCCGCCTTCCTGCTCGGGCACGGTGAAGCGCGCGTCGCGCAACTGGCGCGGCGCGATCCGCTCGAACGCGGCCAGCGGCGAATGCTCGGGCAGCGCCACCACGAACTCGTCGGCGTGCACGCGCACCGCCTGCAGGCCGTCGGGGCAGGCCACCGGCGGGCGCACGTAGGCGAGGTCGAGCCGGCCGTCGTCGAGCATGGCGGGGATCGTGTCGAGCGGCTGTTCGGTCACCTGAACGTCGAGCAGCGGATGGAGCGTGCGAAAGCCGATCACGGCCTGCTGCATGACGCCCGTGAACGCCGCCGAGCCGACGTAACCGATCCGAATCCGGCCGATTTCGCCGCGCTCGGCGCGCTGACCCAGCTCGTGGGCGCGCGCCAGTGCGGCCAGCGCACGGGCCGCTTCGGGCAGATAGGCGCTGCCGGCCGCCGTCAGCGCCACCGAGCGGCGCGTGCGGTGGAACAGCCGGAACTGCAACATGCTTTCGGCTTCCTGAACCAGCTTGGTCAGCGAGGGCGGCGCGATGCCGAGCGACTCGGCCGCGCGCGCGAAGTGCAGATGCTCGGCGACGGCCAGCACGCTGCGGATATGACGGAGTTCGAGCTTCACGGCGGCTGTTAACAAATTCGTGAATGAAGTTGCGATTTTATGGCATCGACTGGAAATACGGGCGTCGCTAGCATTTCGACCGTCAGTAACCCGAATCAAGGAGCGATGCGATGGGCAGGCAGCAGGCAGCGGACAGTTCGACTCAGCCCGGAGGCGCGGCGGCGGCCGGCGCGCGTGTATCGGAGCCGCCGCCGCGTCGCGTGTCGCCCGGCTTCCTGCTGGCCACCGCCTCGGCCACCTGCGCGCTGATCACGCTCGACACCAATATCGTCGCGGTGTCGCTGCCGTCGATCGCGCGCGCGTTCCATGCCGGCTTCGCCGACGCCGAATGGGTGGTCAGCGCCTACATGGTGTCGTTCGCGTCGTGCCTGCTGCCGATGGGCGCGCTGGCCGACCGCTACGGCCGCAAGCGCATGATGCTGCTCGGCCTGCTGGCGTTCGCGGCGGCTTCGCTGGCGTGCGGGCTGGCGCCTACGGTGCTGTTCCTGAACCTGGCGCGGGCCGCCAAGGGCGTCGGCGCGGCGATGCTGCTCACGGCGGCGCTGGCCGTGATCGCCAACGCGTTCCCGCAGCCGAAGGAGCGCGCGCGGGCCTGGGCGATCTGGGGCATGACGATGGGCATCGCGGCCACTGTCGCGCCCCTGGTGGGCGGCGTGATCTCGCAGTGGATCGGCTGGCGCTGGATCTTCCTGCTGAACCTGCCGGTGTGCGCGGTGCTGTTGATGTGCGCGTGGCGCGCGGTGGGCGAATCGCGCCATGCGCAGGCCAAGCGCGTGGACGCGCTCGGCAGCGCGCTGTTCGGCGGCGGCCTGGCGAGCGGGATCTGGGCGCTGATCGGCACCCAGGACGACGGCTGGGCCAGCACGGCCACGCTGCTGCGCGCCGCGATTTGCGTGCTGCTGCTGGTGGTGTTCGTGCGGGTCGAGCGCCGCCGCGATCACGCGATGATCGATCTCGCGCTGTTCGCGCAGCCGCGCTTCGTGGCCGCCGTGCTCGGCATGGCCGGCTATGCGGCCTGCGCGCAGGTGATGATGACGTTCCTGCCGCTCTACCTGCAGAACGCGTTCGGCTGGCCGGCGGTGCGGGCCGGCGTCGGCATGCTGCCGTTCGCGGTGGCGATGGTGGCCGGGCCGTACCTCGGCGCGTGGCTCGCGCGGCGTCGTGCCGGCTCGCCGATGCTGGCGGCGGGGCTGGTGCTGGTCGGCGCGGGCAATCTGCTGACGGCGGCGGTGGCCCCGGCGGCCGGCTATGGCTGGGTGGCGCTCGGCATGATCGTCACCGGCCTCGGCGCGGGCGTGCTGAACGGCGACACGCAGAAGGCGATCATGGCCTGCGTGCCGGCCGAACGCACCGGCATGGCCTCGGGCATCAGCACCACCACGCGCTTCGCGGCGATCGTCACGTCGATCGGCGTGCTCGGCGCGGTGCTGGCCGCGCGCACCCATACGGCGCTGGCTGGCGCGCTCGCCGCGCATCCGGCCGCGCTGCCGCATCTCGACGCCGGTTTCATGTCCGACCTGCTGGCCGGCGATCCGGCCCATGCGATCGCCGGTTTGCCGGCCGGGTTGCGCGACGCGGTGGCGGCCGCCGCGCCGGGCGGTTTCGCGAGCGGGTTCGCGGCGGCGCTGGCCGTGGCGGGGGGGCTGGCGATCGCGGTGGCGGCGGCGGTGGGGTGGCTGGGCGCGCGTGAGCCGGTTCATGCGGGCGAGCCGGGGCTGGCTGTTTCGGCCTCGGCTTCCGGGCAGCGCGAGCGCGTCTAGCCTAGCTGCTGACCTGCAGGCAGCCGTCGATCACGGCGATGCGCGCGCCGCTGTTCGACAGCGCGGCGCTCGCGTGCCGGAACGGATGCTCGGGCGCGTCGGTCGGCCGCCAGGCGTAGCGGCGCAGCAGTTCGAGGTATCCGCCGCGAATCACGAAGCCGCCGCACTTCTCGGCGTAGGCCGCCTGGCGCATCCGGTAGGCGCGCGGCAGGTCGAACCACGGCAGGCCCGGCAGGTCGTGATGGACGAGGTGGTAGTTGTTGTTGAGGAACAGCAGGCGCATCGCGAAGCCGGCCTCGTTGATCACGATGCGCGCCTTCGGATGCACGGCCGCGCGGTGCTCGTACAGCGAGCGCACCATCGCCAGCGACAGCGCCGGCCAGCTCACGGCCAGCAGATACGCCCACCACGCGATGCCGGTGGCCCACTGCACGGCGGCCAGCAGCGCCGCCACCGCCACGCCGTGCGCAAGCCACATGCGCAGCGTGGCGCGGTCGCCGCGGCGGATCTTGCGGAACGCGTCGAGTGCCATCGCCGCCACGCTCATCGGCGGCCCGATCACGAGCCGGCCGAGGAACGTCTTGCGCAGCACCCACAGCGCCTTGAGCCAGCGCGGCAGCGCCGCCCACTGGCCGCGCGGGATGTAGTTGCCTTCCGGGTCCACGCCGGGCACGGTCAGATCCTCGTCGCGGTGATGGGCCAGATGCGTATCGCGATAGAGCGGATACGGATACCAGATCGCCAGCGGCGGGCTGGCGAGCAGCCGGTTCAGCCAGTCGATGCGGGTGGGGTGGCCGTGCATCAGTTCGTGCTGCAGCGACATCTGCCAGGTGACGATCGGCACCAGCAGCGGCACGGCCGCCGCGAACGGCAGCGTGCCGATGCGCACCCCCTCCAGCACCGCGAGCCAGCCGCCGTAGATCGTCGCGATCAGCAGCCAGGTCGGCCACTCGGTGCGCGCGTTCAGACGCGTTCCGAGCGCGCGGATCGCGTTGGCGTGGTCTACGTCGAAATATTCGGCCATGGTGCGGGGGGCGGCGATGCCTGTTCAAGCAAAAACTCTAACGAAGCAGAGGCCGCGCGCCAATCAATGGATTCGCATTTGCTTATCAGGCGGTGCGTGGCTTGCTTCGCTGATCAGGCCTCCTTATAGTCGGTGCGGCGGGCGCTCTTGGCCCGCGTTGTCGTCATTGACCCTATGGGGAGCTGCATCGCATGGATCGTCGCGTCGCCGGATTGCCGATGTACAACGTCACGCCTCGCCTTGGCGCGCTCTGGCGCGGGTTGCTGGCCGATGCGCTCGACGCGTTCGCGCGCGCGGGCGGCACGCGCGAGGTGACGCTGCTCGACGAACCGTTCGGCGAGTTGATGCCGCTGTGGCGGCGCGATGATCTGCTGCTGTCGCAAACCTGCGGCTACCCGTTTCGCATGCTCGGACTGAACGCCGTGACGCAGGCGATCGCCACGCCGGTGTTCGACGTCGAAGGCTGTACCGGCGCGCAGTATTCGAGCGTGCTGATCGTGTCGGCCGCCGCGCATGCGGCCGGCGCGACGACGCTGGCCGATTGCCGTGGCCTGCGTGCGGCCTACAACGGCGACGATTCGCACAGTGGCATGAACGCGCTGCGGCACGCCGTGGCGCCGTTCGCGCGCGACGGCCGCTTCTTCGCGTCGGCCACGCCGTTCGGCGCGCACCGCCTCGCGCTGGCCGCTGTGGCCGACGGGCGGGCCGATTGCGCGGCGATCGATTGCGTGACGTTTTCGTATCTGCGCGACGCGCAGCCCGAGCAGGTTGCGACCGTGCGCGTGATCGGCGCGACGGCCAGTGCGCCGGGCTTGCCGCTGATCGCGTCGAATACGCTCGACGCGCGCCAGGCCGGGTGGCTGCGCGATGCGCTCGATTGGGCGCTGGCGGCTGACTCGGCGCGGGCGCAGGCGTTGCGGCTGCGGCGCTTCGAAACGCTGCCGGTCGGTGCTTACGACGCGATCGCGCGGTTTGCCGACGAGGCTGTGGCGCTTGGGTATCCGAAACTGGCTTGAGGCGCGCTAAAAGGGAAGCCGTCCGGACCTGTCCGCATCGCGGCCCCGGCGCTGCGGTTATCCACACAGGCCCGGCTTGCCGATTCGATTTCGCCCTGTCTGGTGTGCGAGCCATCGCGGCTTGTCCACAGCCGTTGGTCGCTCGCGCCCTGTGATCCGCCCCGCGCCAACCATCCGCCCACCAGCCCACCAGCCCACCAGCCGCGTCCGCACCCGCACCCGCACCCGCACCGCCCCCCACCACCTACGTCACAATCCCACCGTCCACCCGCACCGCCGTCCGATCTCGCCCCGCGCCGAGGGTAAATACCGAGAAAACTCCGGAATCGCAGAAGGGAATCAGAAGGCGTCGGATTTCTATACTTGGCAACGTTGACGCGGCACCTGCCCGCCACGGCCCGGCACGACACTGCCAGCCGTCCGGCAAGGATGCCGCGAGAAGGAGACAGATCCCGATGCATTCCCTGGTCCGCCCGCTCAGTCGTCCGCTTGGACGCCTGCTGCTGCTCGCCGCGCTCGTCGGCGTGGCCGCGCCCGCCAGCGCCGAGCCGATCGAATTGATGGTCGGCGGGATGTCCAAGATCGTCTACATGCCCGCCATGCTCGCCTCGCAGCTCGGCTATTTCCGCGACGAGGGGCTCGACGTGCGCGTGCTGTCGGTGCCGGCCGGCATCGATACCTCGACCGAACTGATCGCCGGCGCGGTGCAGGGCGCAGTGGGTTTCTACGATCACACGATCGATCTGCAGAGCCGCGGGCAGGACGTGCTGTCGGTGATCACGTTCGTGCGCGCCGCCGGCCTGGCCGAGCTGGCCACCACACGCCCCAAAACGGGCGAGCCGATGCGCTCGATCGACGACGCGCGCGGCCGCCGCTTCGGCGTGACCGGCTTCGGCGCGTCGACCTGGGCGCTGACGCGCTACCTCACGACGCGCGCCGGCATCGCGCCGGGCGAATACACCGTGGTGCCGCTGGCCGCCGATACGCGCTTCGTCGACGAGATCACGCACGGCACGATCGACGCCGGCATGGTCGAGGAGCCGACCGCCACACGCCTGCTGTCGAGCGGCGCGGCGCGCGTGCTGGTCGATCTGCGCAGCGTGGAAGGCACGCGCGCGCAACTGGGCGGCACCTACGTCGGCGCGTGTCTGTACATGCGCCGCAGTTGGGTGCTGGCGCATCGCGACGAAACCGAGCGGATGGTGCGGGCGCTCGCGCGCACGCTGCGCTTCATCGCCGGCCACGACGCGCGGCAGATCGCCGATGCGCTGCCCGACAGCGCGGTGGGCGCCGATCGCGCGGCCTACGTGAAGGCGCTGACGCTGGCGAAGCCGTCGTTTTCGCCGGACGGGCGCATGCCCGACGACGCGCCGGCGACGGTGCTCAAGGTTCTGGTGTCGAACGGGAGCGGGCTGATGGCCCGGCACGTCGACTTGTCGCGTACCTACACGAATGCGTTCGTCGACGGCACGCAGCGCGACACGTTCCACTGACCGCTCAAACAGCGGCAGCCGGCGCGGCGCGGATGATTGAGGAGTGAAGGCGGGCATGAGAGCGATTCGAATCGAACGACACGGCGGACCGGAAGTGCTGCAGCGTGTGGAGCTGGCGGTGCCGGAACCGGGCGCCGGCGAGGTGCTGGTGAAGGTCGCCTATGCCGGCATCAACTTCATGGATGTCCACACGCGCCAGGGCAAGTATCGCGATTCGCGCACGTACCCGGTGCGGATTCCGTGCACGCTCGGCATGGAAGGCTCGGGCGAGGTCGTGAAGGCCGGCGCGGGCGTGACGGGCTTCGCGCCGGGCCAGCGCGTGGCCTGGTGCATCGCCTGGGGCGCCTACGCCGAATACGCGGTGGTGCCGGCCGCGCGGCTTGCGAAGCTGCCCGATGCGATCGCACTCGACGTGGCCGCCGCCGCGATCTTCCAGGGCTCGACCGCGCATTACCTGCTCGACGACGTGGCCGATATCGGCGCGGGCAGCACCTGCCTGGTTCACGCGGCCTCGGGCGGCATCGGCCAGTTGCTGGTGCAGCTCGCCAAACGGCGCGGCGCGACGGTGTTCGCCACCACCAGCACCGACGAGAAAGCCGCCGTGGCCAGGGCGCACGGCGCCGATCACGTGATGCTCTACGAAGACGGCCGCTTCGCCGACCGGGTGCGCGAGCTGACCAATGGGCGTGGCGTGGACGTGGTGTTCGACGCCGTGGGCCGCCCGACGCTGCGCGACAGCTTCCGCGCCACCCGCGTGCGCGGGCTGGTGGTGAATTACGGCGCGGTGGCCGGCTCGCTGAACGATCTCGATCCGTACGAGTTGGGCGAGGCCGGTTCGCTGTTCCTGACGCGCCCGCGCCTGGCCGATCACCTGGCCGACGGCGACACCGTGCAACGCCGCGCCGACGAGATCTTCGCGGCGCTGGCCGAAGGCGCGCTGACCATCGAGATCAACGGGCGCTACACGCTCGACGACGTCGAACTGGCGCATGCCTCGCTCGAGGAGCGCCGCCAGCTCGGCAAATCGGTGATGCGGATTCATTGAAGACGGGCCGTGCGCGGCCCGTCCGAGTTCAGATAGATACAACGCCGCAATGGTGGCCCGCCGGGCCGCCGCGGCACGATGCGACGCAGTCGCGAGGATGTTCCCACCATGTCAGCCACTCCTGTCGTCGAACGCCGCGATTCGCGGGCGCGTTCGGTGTTTCGCGCCGTCAGCGGCAACTTCCTGGAAATGTACGACTTCACCGTGTACGGCTATTACGCCGCCGCGATCGGGGCGACGTTCTTTCCGGCCGGCAACGAGTTCGTCTCGCTGATGCTGGCGTTCTCGGTGTTCGGCGCGGGCTTCCTGATGCGTCCGATCGGCGCGATCGTGCTCGGCGCCTACATGGACCGTCACGGCCGCCGCAAGGGCCTGATCCTGTCGCTGTCGCTGATGGCGGTCGGCACCATGTGCGTGGCCTTCGTGCCGAGCTATCACGCGATCGGCCTGATCGCGCCGGCCATCGTGCTGTTCGGGCGGCTGCTGCAGGGCTTCTCGGCCGGCGCGGAACTGGGCGGCGTGTCGGTCTATCTGGCCGAGATCGCCACCAAGGGCAATCGCGGCTTCTTCTGCTCGTGGCAATCGGCCAGCCAGCAGGTGGCGGTGGTGTTCGCCGCCTCGCTCGGCGTGCTGCTCAACGCGTTCGTGCCCGCGCAGGAGATGACCAGCTGGGGCTGGCGCGTGCCGTTCGTGATCGGCTGCCTGATCGTGCCGTTCCTGTTCTACATCCGCCGCACCCTGCAGGAGTCCGATGAATTCGTCGCCCGCAAGCATCATCCGGGCATCGGCGAGATCACGCGCGCGATTCTGGCCAACTTCGGCCTGATCGTGGCCGGCATGGGCCTGGTGATCATGACCACCACCTCGTTCTACCTGATCACCGCGTACACGCCCACCTTCGGCAAGGTCGTGCTGAAGATGTCGTCGTTCGACGCGCTGCTGGTGACGGCCTGCGTCGGCATCTCGAACTTCATCTGGCTGCCGATCTCGGGCGCCGTGTCGGACCGCTTCGGCCGCCGCCCGGTGATGCTCGCGTTCACGCTGCTGACCGTGTTCACCGCGTATCCCGCGATGCAGTGGCTGGTCGGCTCGCCGTCGTTCGGCAAGCTGCTGGCCGTCGAGCTGTGGCTCTCGCTGCTCTACGCGTGGTACAACGGCGCGATGGTCGTCGCGCTGACGGAACTGATGCCGGTGAACGTTCGCACCACCGGCTTCTCGATGGCCTATAGTCTCGCCACGATGGTCGGCGGCTTCACGCCGGCCATTTCGACCTGGCTGATCCACGCGACGGGCGACAAGGCCGCGCCGGGTGCGTGGATGGGTGTGGCCGCCGTGTGCGGCTTGATTGCGACGCTGCTGCTGTACCGGACGAAGACCGCACGGGAACAGTACAAGCTCGCGTAGTGGCAAGTTCGGAGGGATGCGTGAGGCTGTTGCTCGTCGAGGACAATGAGGAGCTGGCGCACTGGCTGGCCAAGACGCTGACGGACGACGGCTTCGCGCTCGATCGCGTCGGCGGCGGCGAAACGGCCGAGGATGCGCTGCGCGCGTCGACCTACGACGTGGTGCTGCTCGACCTGAACCTGCCCGGCATCTCCGGCAAGACCGTGCTGCGCCGCATGCGCGAGCGCGGCGACGCCACCCCGGTGCTGATCCTCACGGCCACCGGCGCGGTCGACGAGAAGGTGATCTGCCTGGGCGCCGGCGCCGACGACTACATCGTCAAGCCGTTCGATGCGCGCGAGCTGGTGGCGCGCATCAAGGTGCTGGCGCGGCGCCAGGCGCCGTCGCGCTCGAACCGGCTGCGCTGCGGCAACCTCGTCTACGACATGGATCGCCTGCAGTTCGCGATCGACGATCTGCCGCTGGTGCTCACGCCGCGCGAACACGCGGTGCTCGAAGCGCTGATCCTGCGCGCCAAGAAAACCGTCTCCAAGACCACCCTGGCCGAATCGGTCAGCGCCGCCGACGCGCCCACCAGCGAGGACGCGATCGAGATCTACGTGTCGCGCCTGCGCAAGAAGCTCGAAGGCAGCACCGCCACCATCATCACGCTGCGCGGCCTCGGCTATCTGCTCGAGGACGGCGCGTCCGATGAATAGCCTGCGCGTCAGGCTGCTGCTGTGGCTCGCGTTGCCGATGACGGTGTTCATCGTCGCGGCCGGGCTGATCACGCGCAGCAACGCGTGGCATACCGCGAATCTTCTGCAGGACGAAGTATTGCTGTCGGCCGCGCGCGTGATGGCCGGCAACGTGGGCTGGGACGGCAAGGACCTGAGCGCGTCGATTTCGCCGAGCGCGATCGAGATTCTCGGCACGCCGCGCGCCGATCAGGTGTTCTTCCGCGTGCAGGAGATCGGCGGCCCGATGATCGCCGGCACCTCCGATTTTCCGCAGAGCGTGCCCAAGGTGTCGCCGACCTGGTACGACGCGGTGGTCAACGGCGAGCCGGTGCGCGCCGTGTCGGTGATCCGGCCGATGTACGACGCGGGCGTGACGCGCCGCGTGGTGATCTCGGTCGGGCGCACGCTCCGGCAGCGCGACGCGCTGGTGCTCGCGCTGTGGCGCCCGCAGATGTTCTATTTCTCCGCCATCCTGACGATCGCCGTGGTGCTGGTGTGCCTCGGGCTGACGCTCGAACTGCGGCCGCTGGCACGGCTCGCGCGGCGCATGCCCGAGCGTGTGCAGACCTCGTCGGTACGCCTGAGCGTCGAGCCGCTGCGCAGCGAGCTGCGTCCGATCGTGCGCGCGTTCAACCAGTGCCTCGAAATCATCGAGAAGCAGACCGCCATGCAGCGGCGCTTCATCGCCGACGCCGCGCACCAGTTGCGCACGCCGCTCACCCTGCTCGGCACGCAGTTGCAGTACGCACGCCGGCAGAACGATCCCGAGCAGGTGCACGACACGCTCAAGGCGATGGATCGCAGCAATCGCCTGCTGGTCGCGCTGACCAACCAGTTGCTCACGCTCGCGCAGGCCGAGGCGGCCGATTACGCGCAGTACGCGGGCGTGCGCGTGGACCTGCGGGAAATCGCCACCGGCACCATCGAGCAGCTGGCCTTGCTGGCGCAGCGCCGCCGCGTCGAGCTGGTCGCGACGCTGGCCGATGCCGACGCGGTGTCCGTGTCGGGCAACGAGCAGTTGCTGTCGGTGCTGGTGTTCAATCTGGTCGACAACGCGATCCGCTATTCGCCCGAAGGCGGCACCGTGACCGTTGCGATCGAGGCCGGCGAGACGATTCGGCTGCGCGTCAGCGACGAGGGCGAGGGCATCGAGGCCGCGCTGCGCGAGAAGGTGTTCGAGCCGTTCTTCCGCGCCTCGCCGCAGCCGGGCAGCGGGCTCGGGCTGGCGATCGTGCGCGAGATCGCGCGGGCGCATCGCGCCACGCTGCGGCTCGACGACGGGGCGAACGGGCGCGGCTTGACGGTGACCGCGGAGTTTCCGCGCGCTTGAGATCGGGGCGGTTTTTCTCCGCGTTTTATTGCCCTGTTTTTCGTCGCGGTCTTCCCGCCGCGTATCGACCTCCGCCGTTCCCCCTGTTTTTCAGCCGTGCGCGCCGGGCGTCCAGTCCAGCACCTGCCGTGCTTTCCGGTTGGTCACCTCGCCGTTGTCGTCGACGATGTTGAACGCGCCCGCTGCCTCGGTGCGCAGCGCGAGCAGGGCGGCGCGCGCCGCATCGTCGACATGCACTGCCGGCGCGGCCGGCGGCGTGTCGGCGCCGGTGCCGGGGCCGTACAGCCGGCCGTAGCGCAGCACCGCGCCGCGCAGCGGCGGCGTGTTCAGCACCGCTTGTTCGAGCGCGGCCACACCGCCCACCGAAATGCGCCGGCCGCCCTCGGCATTCAGATCGAGCGGATGATCCTCGTCATATGGTTGCGCGCCGGGCGCATAGGCCCAGGCGATGCTCTGCGCGACCATGCGCCGGCAGCCCGCCGCCAGCGCGGCCTGCACCAGGCTCAGCGTGCCTTCGCTGCGCAAGCGGGCGTTATTGGCGATCGCCTGCGCCATCTGCGCCGGATCGAGGCCCGCGGGCAGGTCGGTCAATTGATGGATCACGGCGTCGGGCGCGATGCGTTCCAGCTCGCGCGTCAACCTTGCCTGATCGAACACGTCGACAATCACCGGCTGCGCGCCGAGCTGCGCGATCTGCCCGGCTCGCTCGGCCCGGCGCGTCGCGCCATGCACGGCGTAGCCTGCCTCCACCAGCAACGGCACCAGCACGCGGCCGATCACGCCGCTTGCGCCGGCCACGAATACGGTCTGACTCATGAGAAACACTCCCGATGGCGTTCGTTGAGGCCGTGGCGGTGCGCCACGGCACAGGGATGACGCCAGCGTAGCGGTGTCGATGTCCCGTGCGATAGAGCCAAATTTTCGTCAATCGGCTGGGACATCGGGCGCGGCCGGTTCGTTGCCTGCCGCCGGCCCTTGTGCGAAGCTTGGCGCCCCGGGCGCGGCGGCTTCGCGCGCGCCGTCATCGAGCCAGGAGTTCACCGAATGCGCCATTCATGCCGAATCGCGACCAAGCTGCCGCAAAGCGGCATTTCCGTGTTTTCGAGCATCGCCGAGCTGGCCGCTCGACACGAGGCCGTGAATCTCTGGCAGGGCGCGCCGTCGTTTCCGACCGATCCGGCGTTGATCGCTCACGCCGGGCAGGCCATGCAGGCCGGCCTCAACCAGTACGCACCGATGGCCGGCTACGGGCCACTGAAGGCCGCGATTGCCGAGAAAACCGAGCAGTTGCACGGCGCACGCTACCACCCCGACAGCGAGATCACCGTGACCGCCGGGGCGAGCGAGGCGATCTATTCGGCCATCGCCGCGCTCGTGCATGCCGGCGACGAGGTGATCTTCTTCGAGCCCGCGTTCGAGGTGTACGAGCCGTCGATCCGCCTGCAGGGCGCCACGCCCGTGGCGATCGGCATCCGGCTCGACACGTTGCGGATCGACTGGGACGAAGTCGCCGCCGCCGTCACGCCGCGCACCCGGATGATCATCGTCAACACGCCGCACAACCCCACCGGCATGTCGTTCGACGCCGACGACATCGCACGCCTGACCGCCATCACGCGCGGCACCGACATCGTGATTTTGTCGGACGAGGTGTACGAGCACATGGTGTACGACGGGCGCGAGCACCTGAGCCTCGCGCGCTACCCCGAGCTGGCCGAGCGCAGCGTGATCGCACTGTCGCTCGGCAAGACGTATCACGCCACCGGCTGGCGCGTCGGCTATTGCCTCGCGCCGGCCGAACTGAGCACCGAGATCCGCAAGGTGCATCAGTACGTGGTGTTCTCCGCGCCGGCGCCGCTGCAGGCCGCGCTCGCGCAAATGCTCGCCGCGCCGCGCAGCTATCTCGACCTGGCCGCGTTCTATCAGGCCAAGCGCGACCTGCTGACCGAATCGATGGCCGGCACGCGGCTGTCGCTGCTGCCGTGCGGCGGCAGCTTCTTCATGCTCGCGCGCTTCGACGGCCTCTCCACGCTCGACGACAACGCGTTCGTGTTCGACCTGCTGAAAACGCATGGCGTCGGCGCGATTCCGCTGGCGAGCTTCTACCAGGACCGCCGCAATACCGGCATCGTCCGGCTTGCATTCTGCAAGGATGACGCGACGCTGCGCGAAGGCGGGCGGCGGTTGGCGCGGGTGTAGGCGCGGGCGATGGCACGGTGTGCCGGTCGTGCCGGAAGCGGCGTGGCGGCACTTGCGTGGTGCGCCGCGCGCACCATTCGCGGGCCTGCGAGCCGCCGGCCTGAGGCGCGCAACGCGCCTGGCGCGATGCGGTGGTGGCCCCGCTGTTCTTTCGGCGCGCCGCCGATTCCAACATTTCCTATGTAAATACAATCCTGTAGCGACGCCGCGCGCGTTTCACCCGTGGTCATGCGAGATCGAATTGTGCAAATTGGTCTGTTGTTTGCTTAAAACCGACAGCAGCACACGCAAGGCAACACAAAACATACGGGTGACACACATGGCCAATCCACGCGCAATCGTCGACCTGACGCATGAAGTCCGCAGGCTTGCCACCGGCAAGATCGGGGACATCAACGACATCAACCGCGAGACCACCTTTCTCGCCCTCAACGCGCTGATCGAGGCCGCGCGGGCCGGCGAGGCGGGCAAGGGCTTCGCCGTCGTGGCCAATCAGGTCAAGCATGTGTCCAAGCGCATCGGCGAGATCACCGACATTCTCAACAAGGAGCTGGCCGGCTCGCTGACGCGGCTGACCGAGCTCGGCGACACCATGATCGACCGCATGCACGCGCACGACGGCCAGCGTTGCGCCGATCTCGCGCTGAACATGATCGACATCGTCGACCGCAACCTCTACGAGCGATCCTGCGACGTGCGCTGGTGGGCCACCGATTCGGCGCTGGTCGATTGCGTGACCTACGACAGCGACGAGTTGAGCCGGCATGCGAGCGAGCGGCTGTCGGTGATTCTCGACAGCTACACCGTCTACAAGGATTTGTGGGTGGTGGACGCCGAGGGCACCGTGGTGGCCAACGGCCGCGCCTCGACCTACCCGGTGGCCGGGCAGAAGGTGAACGGCGCGCGCTGGTTCCAGGCCGCGATGGGCACCGCGAGCGGCGCCGATTACGTGGCGTTCGACGTCGAGACGATGCCGCAATTGCAGAACGCGCAGGTCGCGTCGTACGCCACCGCGATCCGCGAGGGCGGGCAGGCCGACGGGCGCGTGCTCGGTGCGCTGGTGATCTTCTTCGACTGGGCGCCGCAGGCGCTGGCGGTGGTGAAGGGCGTGCGGTTCAGCGACGAGGAGTGGTCGCGCACGCGCTGCATGATCGTGGACGCGTCGTTTCGGGTGATCGCCAGCTCGGACGGGCAGGGCGTGCTGCAGGAGACGTTCCGGCTGCGCACCAACGGCGCGGCGGCGGGGTTTTACCAGGAGAGCGACCGTACGACGGTGTCGTTCGCGGCCACGCCGGGGTATGAAACTTATAAGGGGTTGGGGTGGTATGGGGTGATTTGTCAGAAGCCGGCGGCCGCTGACGCCAAGGCAGTCGCCGCGCACTGAGGCGGGCTCGTCCCGCAAGCGTCCTGCTTTCCCGCGAGCCAGCCTCGCCGTGCGTCGGGCGAGCCGCTTCGCGGCGTGGGATGTGCCACCGCAGCCTCGCCCGTCGTCGACGGCGCCAGGCATGATCGAATGCCTCGCCGTAACCGAACCATGCTGAACCACGCGGGATTCACGCGGCCGTCCTGCGCGAATCCCGGGCCTTGCCGCGTTCAGTTCGTTGCTCGCCCCTTCCTCACCGCCCCCGCCCCGGTGCTCGCTGCATTCAGCCGGCGTCCCCCTTTAGCTTCTATTGAGATTTCTCGCGGCGCCGCCTGCCGCTCGACACAATCGCCCCCCTGACGACCACATCCCCAGGGGGACCCTGCATGAACGCCGACCTGACGAGCCCGATGCTCGACGCGATCCGCGCGCCCCGAGCCCTCGCGCCCGAGCCGCTCGACATTGCCGCGAACGGCGCATCCGCCGACGGCACGGGGGCCGGCTTCGCGTCCGCCATCAAGGATGCAGTCACGCACGTCGACGGCCAGCAGCAGGCGGCCGATGAACGGCTCGCCGCCGTCGATGCCGGCGACAGCGACGATCTGGTCGGCGCGATGCTGACCAGCCAGCAGGCCAGCCTGTCGTTCTCGATGATGATCCAGGTCCGCAACAAGATGATGAATGCGTTCGACGACATCATCAAAATGCCGGTCTGACGGCGGACCGGCCCGTGCTAGATACCCTCAAGTCCCTCCTGTCGCGCGTGCTGCCGGTCGGCCGCGTGCGCTGGCCGTCGGTCGCCTCGCTGACGAAGCTGACGCCGCTCGTGATCCTCGCGATCTGCCTCAGCGCGCTCGCGATGATGGTGATGCAGCACCGCGACGCGCGCTTCCGGCCGCTGTTCGGCGCGCAGGAATCGATCCCCGTGGCCGACATGATCGCGGCGCTCGACACCGACGCGATCCGCTACCGCATTCACCCGACCACGGGCCAGGTCATGGTGGAAGAGGATCAGCTCGGCGCGGCGCGCATGCTGCTTGCCGCCAAAGGCGTCGTCGCCCGTTCGCCGGCCGGCCTCGAACAGGTCGACCGCAACGATCCGCTCGGCGTCAGCCAGTTCGTGCAGGACGTCCGCTTTCGCCGCGGTCTGGAGGGCGAACTCACGCAGAGCATCACGACGCTCGATCCGGTGGCCGCCGCTCGTGTGCACCTGTCGATCGCGAAATCGTCGTCGTTCATTCTGGGCGACGGCGACAAGAGCACCGCGTCGGTGATGCTGACGCTCAAGCCCGGCCGCACGCTCACGAAGGAACAGATTTCGGCGATCGTCGCACTGGTCGCCGGCAGCGTCGCGAATCTCGATCCCGCGCACGTCGCGGTGGTCGATCAGCGCGGCGATTACCTGTCGGCGCGGATCGACCCGTCGCTCGGCGGCACGGCGCTCGACAACGAGGTCGGCAACCGGGTGCGCGACGACACGCTGCGCAGCATCCGCGAACTCCTGCTGCCGACGCTCGGCGAGAACAACTTCCGCGCGAGCGTCACGCCCGAGGTGGACAACGATCGCGTGGAGGAAACCCGCGAGCAGTACGGCGAGGCGCCGAAGGTCACGCAGGAGGCGGTGCGCGAGGAAAGCGACACCGGCCGCAGCGCGCTCGGCGTGCCGGGGTCGCTGTCGAATCGCCCGGCGCCGCCGTCGGCCGCAAGCGCCGCGCAGGACGCGCCGCGTTCCGCGAGAAACGCGAAGACGCGTCAGTACGCCTACGACCGCAATGTCGTGCAGATCCGCCGCAGCCCGAGCCGGCTGAAGAAGCTCAACGTCGCCGTGGTGCTGAACAACGCGGCCGCGCCGGGTGGCGCGAAAACGTGGAGCCCCGAACAGATCGCGAACATCGAACGCCTGCTGCGCAACGGCCTCGGCATCGATGCGCAGCGCTCGGACAGCCTTGTGGTGTCCGCGCTCGATTTCCGCGCCGTGCCGCGGGCGCCCGAGGTGCCGTGGTGGAAGGAGCCGGACACCCTCGTCTCGGCCGGCACCTGGGCCGCGTATGCGCTCGGCGCGCTGCTGGCGTTCCTCTTCGTGTTCCGCCCGCTGCTGAAGCTGGCCCGCCAGTGGGCCGACAACGGCCGTCGCGACGATCGCCCGGGCGATGGTGACGGCACTGCGAATCCGCCGCCCGCCCCCGGCCTGCTCGACCGTGGCCGGCCGGCGACGGCAGGCGGCGCGCCGATGCCGCTGCTCGCCGCGCATCCCGACCTGCCGCCCGCCGGCTCCGACGTCGACGTACTGATCGACCATCTGCGCCTGCTGTCGGGCCAGGACCCGGAGCGCGTCGCCGAAGTGATCAAACCGTGGATCAGGAACCATGACCAAGCGGAATAAAGCGCCGGCTGCCGGCACGAACCTGGTGGACGCCTCCCGCGGCGCGGCAGCGACCGATGCTACCGGTGCGCTTGCCGTGCCCGCCGTGTCGGCGGCCAGCCCGACCCCGCTGTCGCCGGTCGAGCGCGCGGCGGTGATCCTCCTCAGCATGGGTGAGGAAGCGGCTGCCGGCGTGCTGCGCTGCCTGTCGCGCGAGGAACTGCTCGGCGTGACGCTCGTGATGTCGCGCATGAACGGCGTGAAGGTCGAGGCCGTGCAGCAGACGATCCACCGCTTCTTCGACGCGTTTCGCGCGCAGAGCAGCGTGCGCGGCGCGTCGCGCTCGTTCCTGCAGCGCTCGCTCGACATGGCGCTCGGCGAAGTGGTGTCGAGCAGCGTGCTGAACCGCATCTACGGGGACGTGATCGGCCCGAAGATCGCGCGGCTCCAGTGGGCGCAGCCGCAATGGCTCGCCGATCGTCTCGGCCGCGAGCACGAGCGGATGCAGGCGATGTTTCTCGCGTTCCTGCCGCCCGAGCAGGCGAGCCAGGTGATTCATGCGCTGCCCGCCGACGCGCGCGAAACCGTGCTGCTGCATATCGGCCGGCTCAAGGAGATCGACTTCGAGGTGCTGCGCGATCTGGAATCGGTCGTCGATGCGTGCATCGCGAATCTGGATACGCAAAGCACCGCCGTTGAAGGCACGCGGCAGGCGGCCGAGATCATCAACCGCTTGCCGGGCGATCGCGCGCAACTGATCGAACTGCTGCGCGCGCACGATCCGGCGCTGGTGGCCGAGGTCGAGGCGCGGATCTACGACTTCTCGATCCTCGCGCGCCAGAGCGACGCGACCATCGCCGCGATCCTCGAGGCAATCGGGCTCGAACCGTGGGGCGTCGCGTTGCGCGGCGCCGAGCAGAGTTTGCTCGATGCGCTGCTGCACTCGATGCCGCGCCGTTCGGTGCAGGCCTTCGAGGAGATGCTCAAGCGCACCGGCCCGGTGCCGGCCAGCCGCGTCGCGCAGGCACGTCGCGACATCATGGCTCGCGTGAAGGAACTCTCGGACGACGGCGATATCGAGTTGCAACTCGTCGCCGAGGATGCCGCGTGATGCAGCGTTATCGCCGTCATGTGTTTCCGTCGCTTGCGCGCCGGGCCGAACCGTCGGGCGGCTCGAGCGATACCGGGAGCGCGCCGCTCGGCGGCATGCCGGGTCGCGCGTGCGAGGCCGGTGAACCGGACGCGCGGGTTGCCGCCGAGGCGCTCGATGCCGCGCGCCGCGCGGGGTTTGCCGAAGGTCGCGAGGCCGGCTACGCCGAAGGCGAGCAGGCCGGCGCGGCTGCCGCGCAGCGGGCGGCACGCGACGCGCTGGATGCGCTCGCGCAGCCGCTCGCGTCACTCGTGGCGGGCTTCACGGAGGCGCAGCATGCGTCGCGGGCGGCGGTGCGCGAGCAGATCGCGCAACTGGTCGAACAGGCGGCGCGGCAGGTGATTCGCGGTGAACTGGAGGTGCGCCCCGAGCGTCTGCTCGCCTGCGTCGACGAGGCGCTGACGTTGCTGCCGCAGGTGCCGGAAGCGGTCGCCGTGCGGCTGAATCCGGACGAATACCGCCGCATCGTCGCGGTGTTGCCCGAGCACGCGGCACGCTGGACGTTGACGCCCGATCCGTCGCTCGATGGGGGCGAGTGCCGCGTCAGCGCGGGCGGCCAGGAACTCGACGCGGGCTGCGCGCAGCGCCTCGCGGCCTGTATCGAGCGGATCGGTGCGCATCTGGCCGCGCCGGAGATGGCGATGGCGACGAAGGTGGAGATGCCGGTGGCTGACGCATTCACGACGGCGCCGCCGTCCGTGGCCGCCACATCGGCGACGCCGTCGAGCACGCCGGTGCCGGAGCCGACCCCGGAGCCGACAGCCGCCCCAACGCCGGAATCGAATCTCGCGCGGAGCCCCGAGCCAACGCCGAAGCCGCCAGCGCAACCCGGCGCCCAAGGGGCACATGCAACCGTGCACGCAGCCGATCGCGCGGCGCCCGGCCCCCACCCCGCCATCGCCCCCGATCCGGATCGCCCATGACCCGCACGCCCTCTGCGCCCTTCGCCCCGTTCACGCTCGGCGACATTCCGGTCGCCCGGCCGGTCGGCCGCCTGAGCGCCGTGTCCGGGATGATGCTCGAAGCTACCGGCTACGCGTTCGAGACCGGCCGGCGCGCGCGGATCGAAACCACCGGCGGCGGCTGGCTCGACGCGCGGGTGGTCGGCTTTCGCGAGAACACGTCGTATCTGATGCCGTTTCGCCGCGCGAGCGGCCTCGTTGCCGGCGCCCGGGTGATCGCGGACGCCGAGGAACGCACGCTGGCGATCGGCCCCGCATGGTGCGGTCGGGTGATCGACGGCGTGGGCGAGCCGCTCGACGGCCTCGGCGCGCTGACCGGCGACGCCATGCTGCCGCCCAGCGCGCCGCGTGTGAACCCGATGCGCAAGCGCCCGGTGGCGGGCGTCCTGGATGTCGGCGTGCGCGCGATCGATGCGCTGCTGACGCTCGGGCGCGGCCAGCGCGTCGGGCTGTTCGCGGGCAGCGGCGTCGGCAAGAGCGTGCTGCTCGGCATGATCACCCGGCACACCGCGGCGGATGTCGTGGTGGTCGGCCTGATCGGCGAGCGGGGC
This sequence comes from Burkholderia sp. 22PA0099, assembly GCF_047497165.1. Taxonomy (NCBI): domain Bacteria; kingdom Pseudomonadati; phylum Pseudomonadota; class Betaproteobacteria; order Burkholderiales; family Burkholderiaceae; genus Burkholderia; species Burkholderia sp. 22PA0099. The sequence continues at coordinate 847,466 of NZ_CP163165.1, forward strand.
CGCGAGGTGCGCGAGTTCGTCGAGCACGCGCTCGGCCCCGACGGCCTGAAGAAGGCGATCGTGGTGGTCGCGCCCGCCGACGAATCGGCGGCGATGCGGATGGCCGCGACCGAGCTGTGCCACGCGATCGCCGCGCATTTCCGCGACGCGGGGCAGCACGTGCTGCTGCTGGTCGATTCGCTCACCCGCTATGCGATGGCCCAGCGCGAGATGGCGCTGGCGCTCGGCGAGCCGCCGGCCACGCGCGGCTATCCGCCGTCGGTGTTCGGCCTGCTGCCGCAACTGGTCGAGACGGCCGGCAACGGTGAGGGCGCCGGCACGATGAGCGCGATCTACACGGTGCTCGCGGAAGGCGACGACGAGCAGGACCCGGTCGTCGATACCGCGCGCGCGATTCTCGACGGCCACATCATGCTGTCGCGCGATCTCGCGACCGACGGGCATTTTCCGGCGATCGACGTCACGCGTTCGGTCAGCCGCTGCATGTCGCTGGTCGCCTGCGACGCGCAGCGCGACGCCGCGCGCGACGTGAGCGCGATGCTCTCGCGCTATGCGCAGATCCGCGACCTGATCCCGCTCGGCGGCTACGTCGCGGGTGCCGATCCGCTGACCGACCGCGCGGTCGAGCGTTATCCGCGGATCGCCGATTTCCTGCGGCAGCGTCCCGACGAGCGCGGCACCCATGCCGACACGCTGGCGCGGCTCGCGGCGCTCGTCGCATGAGCACCGGACGCACCGTCGCCAGCCTCGCGCGGCTCGTCGCGCTGCGCGATCGCGAGGTCGAGCGCCTGCGCCGCGAGCTGGCCGACCAGGAAGCGCTGCGCGAGCGGTACCGGCGCAACCTGGCGAGCATGGAGCACCTGCTCGCCGACGCCGCGGCGAGCGGGCACGCCGGCCTCGGCGCGGCGCACGCGGCGCTCGCGCTCAACGGCGCGAACTACCGGATGCAACTGATCACGATGGTCCACGCCCATGCCGACGACCTCATGCGTCACGAAGCCACGCTCGACGCGCACCGCGCCGCGCTGACCGGTGCGCTGCTGAAACACCGTCGGCTGACGCACGTGCTGGCGTCCAAGCGCGCGGCGCTGCGCGAAGACGCGCAGCGCAAGCAACAGAAGCAGCAGGACCAGCTCGCCACGCAGGCGGCACTGCGCCGGCACGTCACATCCACTCCTTTTTCCTGACAGGAAGCCTCATGCTCGATCTCGGAAATCCCATCGATACGGCCAAGAGTCTCGCCGACATCACGATGTCGCATGCGACGAGCCGTCTGAAGAACCAGCAGGCGCGCAACGCGGCCACCCGCGCCGCGCTGACCAAGCTGCAGACGGCCCTGACGACGTTCCAGGGCGCGATGAAAGGCCTGGCCGGCACCGCCGGGATGCAGAAGCACGCGGCGGCGCTGTCGGATTCGGCGGCCGGCAGCGTGTCGGTCGCGGCCGGCGCGCGGCCGGGGTCGCACGCGTTCTTCGTCGAGCAACTGGCGTCGGCACATCAGGTGGCGTTCGCCGGCATGCAGCCGGTCGCGGCGGCGGGTGCCGGCACGCTCGGCGTGTCGCTCGCCGACGGCACGACGTTCGATGTGGATCTGTCCGCCGCGAAGGCCGACGCGTCCGGCAACCTCAGCCCCGCCGAGATCGCCCGCGCGATCAATACCGCGGCCGGCAACGACGGCCGGGTCAGCGCGTCGATTCTCACCCTGAACGGCACGCAGCAGCTGGTGCTGAACGCCGGCCAGACTGGTGCCGGGGGGCGCATCACGCTCGATACGTCGGGGCTCGGCGACGCCGGGCTGGCGGCGTCGCTGAACGCGCCGTCCGAACTCGCCGCCGCGCGCGACGCGATCATCTGGTACGGCGGCAAGGCCAGCGGCACGCGCGTGCAGCAGGCATCGAACACCTTCACCGGCATCGAGGGCGTGAGCGTCACGTTCACCCGTGCGATGCGCGACGGCGAAGCACCGCTCGGGCTCGAGATCAAGGCCGATGCCGACGGCACCGCCGAGAACGTGCAGGCGTTCGTCGACGCCTATAACGCGCTGATGAGCGAGATCTCGGCGCTGTCGAAGAACGGCGGCGAGACGGGCGAGGCAGGGCCGTTCGCGGGCGATGCCGGCGTGCGCGCGTTGCAGCAGCGGATGAATGCCCTGCTGCGCGGCGATGTCGACGGTGTGCGCCTGCTCGACTACGGCATCTCGGCGGATCGCAACGGCACGCTGTCGCTCGATCGCAAGCAGCTCGATGCGATGCTCGCGAAGCAGCCGCAGGGGCTCGATGCGCTGTTCTCGGACGATACCGACGGCCTCGCGCGGCGCATGGACGATTACCTGAAGACCTGGACCTCGGCCACCGATGGCCATATCCACAGCCGCCAGACGTCGATGCAGGAGATTGAGAAATCGTTGAGCAAGAAGGCGGTGTCGCTCGAGGATCAATACATTCGTGTCTACAACCGCTATCTCGCGCAGTTCACGCGCGTCGAAACGTTGCAGACCAACATGAAGAACACGCTGGCGATCCTCGAAAGCCTGCCGTCGTTCAGCGGGGGCAAATCGTGATGAGCGCGATCGGCTACGGTGGTTATCACACGGCGGATCTGGACGCGCGCACGGCGAGCGCTTCGCCGGTGCAACTCGTGATCGTGCTGATGGACGGCCTGCTCGACGAAATGGCGCGCGTGCGCGGCCATATCGAAGGGCGCCGCTTCGAGGCGAAGGGCGCCGGCATCGCCAAATGCATCGGCATGCTCAACGGCCTGACGAGCGCGCTCGATTTCGACTCCGGCAGCGACGTCGTGCGCGATCTCGCGCGGCTCTATGAATTCTGCTCGTGGCGGCTGAACGAAGCCGGCCTGACGCTGAACACGGCGCTCGTCGACGAAGTCAGCGTGCTCGTCACCACCTTGCGCGACGCGTGGGCCGGCGTCGACCGACATTATGGATAACACCATGGACGACACCCGAAATCTGCTGGAACTCGCCGCGCGCGTGCGCGCCGCGACCGAGCGTTGTGACATTGCCGCGCTGACGATACTCGATCGGCAGGCGCGCGATGTCGCGAGCGGCATGGCTTCGCGCTCGCGCGTGAACGTGACCGAACACCGCGCGGTTGCGCTGTTGCGCATCGCGCACCGCGACGCGATCGACATGCTCGACATCGAATCGGCGCGGCTCGCGCACGACCTCGCCGCGCTCGGCATGCGCCGCGCCGGGTGGCACGCGTATGCACACGGCGGCGTCGGCAACGACAGCGGCGAGCGGGTGGCGCGGTCATGATCGCGCTGAATGCGATGCCGGGTGCGATGCGCGGCGATGGCGTGGCGGGGTGCGGCACGTCGGCGTCGAAGCCGGGTTCGCGCGTGGCGCAGGCGTCGTCGCCGACGCCGGCACGCACCTGCGATGGTGCGGCGCTCGCGAGCGCTCGCGTGGCGTTCCGCGCGCCGGGCCGCGAGTCGATCGACGCTGCCGATGTGCCGGCCGACACAGCGCTCGACGCGCATGACGTTGCGCAGGATGGCGACCTTGCCGACCTGCCGGGAGATGCGGCTGCTGACGTCGCGGATCGCGCAGGGTTGCCGATGCCGTCGATCGGCGCCGCGTTTGCCGGCATCGCGCCGGCGCTTGCGATGGCGCTCGACGCGGGATCGGCTGCCGGCGGCGAGCCGGCCGCGATGGCCGCGATGGCCGACCCCGATGTGATCGCGCCCTCGCCGGCAGGTCGCGCGCCGGTGTCGCTCGCGGATGTCGTGCATCGGATGGTGGACGCGCAGGCCGACGTCATGGGGCGCGCGTCGTCGGCTTTGCGCTCGCGTGCAGGGCAAGGGATGGCCGATGCCGCGCTGCAAGCCGCACCCGCCGCGCCCGCCGTGTCACCGCTGCGGCCCGCGCAATCTGTCATGTCGGCCGAGACGGCGTTGCCGGCCGCGTTCGCACCGGCGGCGCCGAGCGCGCTCGCCAGCCAACTGCCGGCCGAGCCCGCGTCGTTCGCCGTGCGCCGGCAGCCTGCGGCCATTGCGGGCGATGCACCGTCGGATGCTGCGCCGCGCCTGCCGACGGGCACCGTCGACGTGTCGCCGACGCAACCCGCCACACCGGCGGGTGTCATCGCCGCGCCCGTTACGAACGCGCCTATCGCAGCCTCCGCGTCGACGGCGGCATTCGTTGCGAAAGCCGATGCCGCGTCGCCGGACGCGTCCGAGCGCGCGCTGCTGAGCGCGCTCGGCGATCGCATCCATATGCAGGCCGCGCAGGGCGTACAGCGCGCGGTGATCCGGCTCGATCCGCATCTGGCCGGCAGCGTGGTGATCGATCTGCGTCACGAGGCGGGCGCGGTCAGCGTGCAGTTGTCCGCGAGCCACGCGGATGTCGCGCGACAGTTGCAGACGATGTCCGAAAGCCTGCGGCAGGACCTCGCGAGCCGTCAGTACACCGAGGTCAGCGTGCAGGTCGCGCCGCATCGCGGCACCGGTCGTGAGCCGGGCGCCGGCTCTGGCGGCCCGGGCGAAGGCCGCGATCCGCAGCAGCGCGACACACGCCGGCCAGGCAGGGCGCTTGGCGAGGCCGATGCCGCCCACGCATTCGAATTCGCATCGCGCTGAGCGATGCACGAGGAGTCACCGGAATGAAACGGAAACTGATTGTGATCGCGATCGTGCTCGTCGCGGCCATCGCAGCGGGCGTGGCGACGGCCGTGCTCGGCGGCATCTGGTCGCCCGGTGCGTCGCGTGCGAAGGCGCCGGGCACTGCGGCGGTCAGCAAGGCCGCGGCCCCCGCCGCGACGATCCGGCCGCACTACGTGACGCTGGAACGGCTGATCGTGATGCTGCGCGATCGCGTGCCGGCCGCGCATCCGCATTACCTGTCACTCGATCTGGTGTTCGGCGCGGCCGATACCAAGCAGGAAAAGCGGCTGCGCGAGCAACAGCCGATGCTACGTGCGCTCGCGTACCGCACGCTCGCCGGCTACGACGTCGACCAGGTGCGGCAGATGCCGGTCGACACGCTCGCCGCAAAGCTGAAGGCCGGCTACCTGGCGGCCTACGGCACGACCGAGGCGCTGCCGTTCGCGGACGTGCTGATCAGCAAGATGATGGTCGACTGAGCACCGGCCATGAACGTGTCGACCATCCTCGAATACCGGAGCGTGCAGCGCGCGGATTCACTCCAGCAACGCGACGACGAGCAGCGCTGGCTGCTGCGTTACACGCCGCTCGTCACGCGCATCGCGCGCCGGCTGAGCCTGCATGCCGGCGGCACGATGGAGCGCGCGGATCTCGAACAGCTCGGCTTGATCGGTCTGCTCGAAGCGCTGCGGCGCTACGGCGAGCCCGACGGCGATTTCGAGCACTTCGCGGCCGTGCGCGTGCGCGGCGCGATGCTCGACGAGCTGCGGCGCCAGGACTGGCGGCCGCGCGGCGCGCGCCAGGGTGCGCACCGGTTGCGTGCCGCCGAGCGCGAATTGCGGGCGTCGCTGGGTCGCGACCCGTCGGAAGCGGAGCTTGGCGAGGCGCTCGACGCCGACGCGGACACCATCGCGCGCTGGCAGCGCGACGATTGCGCGGACGCGTTCCTGAGCTTCGACGAACTGTTCGAGCAGCAGGGCGACACGTTCGCGCACGACGGCGCCGAAACGCAGGTGCAGAACCGGATCGACCTGACTCACGCGCTGCTTGCACTCGATCCGCGCGAGCAGCGCGTGGTTCAACTTCACTACGCATTCGAGCTCGGGCTCGCGGAAATCGCCGCGGTGCTCGATCTCACGGCGGCGCGCGTCTGCCAGATCAACAAGGCGGCATTGCGAAAGATGCGCGCCCATCTGATGCCGCGCTGATGCGGCGCGACTGACAAGGAACGGATCATGCAACAGATAGGCGGCATTCTCATCGTGCTGGCCTGCGTTTTTGGCGGCTTCACGCTCATGGGCGGCGAGTTCGCCAAGCTCTGGCAGCCGGTCGAACTGCTGGTCATCGTCGGTGCGGCGGTGGGCGCGCTGGTGCTCGGCAACCCGCGCCACGTGCTCACGGAAATGCTGATCCAGCTTCGCAAGATGGTCACGCTGCGCAAGCGCACGGCGGGCAAGGCGTTCCAGCGCCAGTTGCTGTGCCTGATGTATGAATTGCTGCTGGTCGGCCGCGATCTGAAGGCGCTCGACGAGCACGTCGAGGCGCCGCAGGACAGCCCGTTGTTCCAGCGTTATCCGATGGTGCTCGCGGAGCCGAAGCTGCTGGCGTTCATCGTCGACAACTTCCGGATCATGGCGATGGGCAAGATCAGTGCGCACGAGCTGGAAGGCGTGCTCGAACAGGAGCTCGAAGCGGTGGAGAACGATCTCGAACAGCCGTCGCGCTCGATGAAGAAGATCTCCGATGCGATGCCGGGCTTCGGGATCGTCGCGGCGGTGCTCGGCATCGTGATCGCGATGAACAGCGTGAGCGCAGGCGCCACCGCCGGCGAGATCGCCGAGAAGGTGGGCGCCGCGATGGTCGGCACGTTCATCGGCATCTTCTTCTGCTACGGCGTGCTCGATCCGCTCGCCAACATGATCAAGCAGATCGTGACCGCCGAGATTTCCGACATGGAATGCGTGAAGGTCGCGCTCGTCGCGTATGCGGGCGGCAAGCCGCCGCTGCTTGCGATCGACGCCGGCCGCCGGCTCGTGCAGTTGACCAACAAGCCCAGCTTCGCGCAGCTCGAGGAATGGATCAACGAGATCGAGGCGACGACATGAGCGGCGTGCGCGACGAAGGCCGGCGCCGTGGCGGCGACCGTCACGACACGATCGTCAAACGTGTCGTGCGTGCGAATCACGACGACGATCATGGCGGCACCTGGAAGGTTGCGTTCGCGGATTTCTGTCTCGCGCTGATGTGCCTGTTCCTGGTGATGTGGGTGCTCGGCGCACGCGACGAGGAATCGACGCGCGCGAAGCTCGACCAGATCGAGAAGAGTATCGAGAGCCCGGGGTCGGTGCGCTTCTTCGACGGCGCGAGCGCATCGCTCGACCGCGCGATCGAACTCGATACGCCAACCCCGAAAGCCGCGTCGCACGGGTTTCAGACCGCGGGCGATGCAGGTTCCGGTGCCGATGCCGCGGCGCTTGCGGCAACCAACGACGAGCTGCTCGAACTTGCGCAGCGGATCGACGCGCTCGGCCGCGCCGCGCATCTGGAGCCGCACATCGGCACGGTGATCACGCCGTTCGGCTTGCGCGTGATGCTGCACGACACCGACGAGCGAGGCCTGTTCGAGCGCGGCAGCGCGCGCGTCGCGGCGCCGTTCGACCGGCTGCTGACCGATATCGCCGGGCTGTTTCGCACGGTCGGCAATCCGCTGCTCGTGATCGGCCATACCGACGCGGTGCCGTATCGCGGCACCGACGCGGCCTCGCGCTCGAACTGGGATCTGTCCGCCGATCGTGCGATGAGCGCGCAGCGGATGCTGCGTCGCGGCGGGCTGCCGGCCGGACAGATCCTGCAGGTGATCGGGATGGGCGATCGGGCGCCGATTGCACGCGATGCGCACGATGCCTCGAATCGTCGCATCGAGCTGCTGATCGTCACGCCCGCCCATGCGCGGATGCTTGCCGCAATGTTCGGTGCGCCGCGTGCGGCCACGCCGATCGCGGACGGCGTCGATGCGGTGTCGTCGCAACATACGACCGATCGCAGCCTGCTCGCGGCGCAGGTCGCGCGGGCCGCGCGGGCATTCACCGAGGCGCTGTCGCCGGCGCTGCAATCGGGCGCGGAATCCGGGGCGCGACCGGCGCCGCAATCGGGGCCGCAATCGGGGCCAAACGGCGCCGACGGGCAGGCGAAGTCGCCCACGATTTAATCGACGCAGGGTTCCGGTCGTTCAATGAGGACGATGCGGTTCCGGTAATCAGGCAGCCCTTAGGGGCAAAGGGCAATCATGCGAATCACACCTAGCGCGGGGCATTCCGCGACCGACGACGTGGCCGCCACGGCGCGCGACGCGCGGCCGGCACTCGCACCCGCTGCGCGCGGCGGCGTGCAGCGAACCGAGGCGCACGAGCTGCGCGATGCCGGCCTGATGAAGGCCGCGCATGCGGCGCAGCGCGCGATGCCGGCTATCGATACCGCACGCGTCGAGCAGATCCGCGCGGCACTCGCGGCAGGCGAGATGCCGTTCGACGCGGGGCGTCTCGCGGCGGTGATCTCCCGCTTTCACGGCGGCTCGCGATGAGCGACACACAACGGGCCGCGCGCCTGCTTGCCGATCTCGCCGCGGACCTGAGCGCGTATCGCGAGCTTGCGCGGCTGCTCGACGAGCAGCACACGATCGCGCTGCGCTTCGACGGCGGCCGGCTCGCGCAGCTCGCGACCGTGATCGGCGATCAGATCGCGCAGATCGACGCGCGCCGTCGCACGCGTGCCAGCGAGCTCGGCCCGGCACAGGGCAGCCTGGCGCGATTGCAGGCGTGCGTGTTCGGCGATGGCGGCACCGTGGCGCAACGGCGCGAATTGCAGCGGCACTGCGCGGAGCTGGAAGCGCGCGTCGCCCACTGCGCGAAGCTGGCCACGCGCAACGGCAATCTGCTGGCCGCGCAGGTCGAGTCGGTGCAGCGGGTCCTGTTCGGAGAGCGACACACCTATGCACCCGCCTGAGTTCGCTTCATGGTCCACGCTGGGCGCCGGCGGCCGGTTTGGTGCGTTCGCGCCGGCAGCCGCGACGGTGCCGTCCAGGCCGATGGCACCGTCGCGGCCGAGCGTGCCGATGGCGTCGATCGCATCGATGGGTGCGCCGGCACCATCCGGCTCGCCGGCATCGACTTCATCGGCGGGCGAGCAGGCAAGCAGTGGTTTTGCGTCGGTGTTCTCATCACTGACGCGGGACATCGAAGGCACGCTCGCGAACGGCTTCGGCCCGTCGGCTTCGTCCGAGGTCGATTCCGGCGTGGCAGCGGCGGCCATCGCGTTCGCGCGCAGCCGTGCCGATCGCGCATCGGCCGAGGCGGCGATGCCGGGCGGCATCCGCGCGGGCGAGGCCCGGCTGACCGGGCTTGCGCTCGCGGGTTCGCTGGATGCGCAGCGTCAAGCGTTTCTTGACGAGATCATGCCGTTCGCGGCCGATGCGGCGAAAGCGCTCGGCACGTCGCCGCGGCTGGTCGCGGCCCATGCGGCGCTCGAATCCGGATGGGGCAGCAAACCGCTGACCACGGCCACCGGTGCGACTACGCACAACCTGTTCGGCATCAAGGCGACGGGGGGCTGGCAGGGCGCGTCGAGCGACGCGATCACGACCGAACACGTGAACGGCCATGACGTGAAGACCACCGGCCGGTTCCGTGCGTATCCGGATTACGCGAGCGCGTTCCGCGACTACGCGGGGATGCTGGCCGGCTCGTCGCGTTATGCGGGCGTGGTCGGCGCTGGCGATGACGCGCGCTCGTTCGCGCGTGCGCTGAGCCGAGGCGGCTATGCGACCGATCCTGCCTACGAGGAAAAGCTGGTCCGCATCGCGCGTCAGATCGACGGGATCGCCCGATAAGTCGCGAGAGGCGGCCGGTGCGACGATCCGCGCGAATCACCACACCGATCGGCTGATCTACGCCTCGCCTTCCCCGCTCATCGCACCGGTTCGACGACATCCGGCGCGACGATGCGTGCCGCAATGACCTTGCCCGTTGTCACGTTGCGAACGCGGATCGTGTCGCTCTGCGCGCCGTTTTGCAACGCGGTGCCGGTCGTGCTGACTTCGATGCCGGCGGCGCGCGAGACGATCCGCACCGCCTGGCCGCGCCGCACCGCGTCCGCGCCTTTCAGCGCACGCGTCTGAATCATCTGGCCTGCCTTCAGCGCGCGGCGGCTGATGCGTCCCGCGAGCGCGGCCGGGTCGGTCAGGGCATCGGGTGCGCCGGCAAGATCGCGCGACGCGAGCGTCGCGTCGGCCGCGCTCAGTTGCGTGCCGGCGGGGATCGCGGCGGTGGTGACGAGCACGTCCGCGCGCAGCGTCGCGCGCACCTGATAGACGGTTGCGCGCGCCTGGCCGGGGCAGCGCACCGCGAAGCGCAGCCGGTCGGGCCGGCTCGCGTCGGCAGCCGCGATCTCGTACGGACGATCGCAGGCGGGCGCGGCGCGGTGGTTCGGCAGCAGCGCGACGGTCACCTCGGCGTGCCGCAGATCGCGTCGTTGCACGTAACTGTCGAGCCACGCGCGTGCCTGCCGCAGCACCTGCGTATCGACGTCGGTGTCGCCATTGGCGTTTTTATTGCTGCCGTCGTGCACCGACGCGTTGGCGGCATCGCTGCCGTGCGTGGCCATGTCTGCTGCGGCTACCGCGAAGCTGCCATGCATCGCGCAACTCATCGCGATGACCGTGGCCAGCATGCAGCTCGATGCGGTACGGGGAAATGTCATGGTGTGGATGCGCTCGTGTGCCGGGGTGGCGATGCTTCGCATTATAGGGAGCGCGTCGCCCTGTCTGCGCGGGCGATTCGCGAACGTGCTGCCGCATTCAGAAACCATTCAGATTGTTCGCCGCCCGCGCGGCGAGTCCTTACGCTTGCATTTGACGATCGGCCGCCGGCTTCGCGTCGCGTGCATTGCGCGCGTTCGCGGGCGGGCGCTACCAACAGGAAGGGTGACACGATGGGACTCAATCTGGACCACGCGCTCGGCGTGCATCCCGCTGCACTGAAAGTGCGGGCGGAGCGCACGCGGATTCTCGCGTCGAACATCGCGAACGAGAGCGTGCCGCACTACCAGGCGCGCGATCTCGATTTTCGCGCGGCGCTCGAGGCCGAGCGCTCGGACGCCACCTTCGGCGCCGCGCTTGCATTCGGGGGCGACACGGCGCGCTATCGCATGCCGAGCAGCCCGTCGCAGGACGGCAACACGGTCGAGCTGGGCGTCGAGCAGGCGGAATTCTCGCAGAACAGCGCGGATTTCCAGGCCAGCCTGACGTTTCTGAACCTGAAGTTGAAGGGCTTGCACGCTGCGATCACAGGGAACGGCTGACCATGGGCTTCAAGGATATTTCGCGCATCGCCGGCTCGGCGATGGCCGCGCAAACCGTGCGCCTGAACACCATCGCGAGCAATCTCGCGAACGCCGGCACGACGGGCACCGAGGACACCGCGTATCGCGCGCGCAAGCCGGTGTTCGCGTCGATCTTCGAGCAGGGCGGCGACGTCGCGCGCGTGCAGGTGCTCGATGTCGTGACGAACGACGATCCGCTGCCGATGCGTCACGAGCCGGGCAACCCGCTCGCCGACGAGAACGGCATGGTGTACGACACCAACGTCAGCGCGGTCGAGGAGATGACCGACATGATGGACGCATCGCGCGCGTTCTCGACGAACGCCGAGGTGCTGGCCCGCGTGAAGAGCATGCAGCACGACCTGCTGAAGCTGGGCGAGGGCTGACATGAACGGCATCCCGAACGACTTCACGCGCGGCACCGGCGCGCTCGGCGGTACGCGGGGCGTCAATGGCGCCGGCCGCGCCGCCGGTGATCAAGGCGCCGCGCCACCCGCCCCGGCCGCCGATGATGCAGGCGGCCTGTCGCAGATGTTTACGCAGTTGCTCGTCGCGCAGATCCGCAACCAGGACCCACTCGCGCCGATGGAGCCGGGCCAGTTCGTCACGCAGTTCGCGCAGATGAGCCAGGTCGAGGCGATGCAGTCGCTCGCGAGCCTGGGCGCCGCGAACGCCGCCATGCAGGAAAGCATGCTGGTCGTCACGCTCGGCGCGCAGGTGGGCTCGGACGTGATGGTCGCGACCGATTCCGTCGAGCTGGCCGACGCGCCGGTCGACGGCGCGTTCACGCTGGCGTCGTCGGCCGCGGACGTCTCGCTGCGCGTGAGCGGTGCGGACGGCGTCGAGCACACCATCCCGCTCGGCCCGCAGCAGGCGGGCAATGTCGGTTTCACGTTCGATCCGGCCGAGCATGGGCTGCCGCCGGGCCACTACACCGTGCGTGTGGCGACCGACACCGGCGAGGCGCCGCGCGTCGAGGTGAAGGGCGTGTTGCAGGGCGTGCGGCTCGGCGCGGACGGCCGCGTGGTGTTGAGCGTCGCCGGCGTCGGCGAGCGCGATACCGCCGATATCACCCGCTTTCTCGGACGGCCCGATCTGGCCGGCCCGACCTCGTTCACTCGAAAGGACATCGCTTCATGAGTTCCAACATCGCGCTCTCGGGCATCAACGCGATCAACGGCCAGCTCGGCCAGATCAGCAACAACATCGCGAACAGCGGCACCTACGGCTTCAAGTCGGGCCGCGAGAATTTCGCGTCCAGCTACATCAACGCGCAGCCGGGCGGTGTGACGATCGGTTCGACGTCGCAATCGATCGACATCGGCGGCAATTTCCTCTCGACCGGCCGCGGCATGGACGTCGCGATCCAGGGGCGCGGCTTCTTCGTGTCGCGCGAGGCCGACGGCTCGACCGTGTACTCGCGCGCCGGCATCTTCGGCACCGATCAGGACGGCCATCTGGTCGACTTCATGAAGCGCCGCGTGCAGGGTTACAGCGGCGGTGGCGGCCAGCTCGGCGACCTGACGGTGCCGACCGGTGCGATTCCCGCGCAGGCAAGCCGCGCGCTCGATTACGCGGGCAACCTGTCCGCCGACTGGGAACCGCCGGCGGTCGCGACCTTCGACAAGAGCGATCCGAAGTCGTACAACCACATGTCGGTGGCGACGGTGCACGATTCGCTCGGCCGCGAGCACAGCGTCACGCAGTATTTCGTGAAGGGCGCGGGCAACGAGCTGGAAGTGCATTACACGATGGACGGCGCCGATGTCGGCGCGCCGACGCAACTGAGCTTCGACACCAACGGCGCGCTGATCGGGCCGAGCGGCACCGTCGCGCTCGATCTCGGCACGCCCGATGGCGCGTCGGCGATGTCGCTCGATGTCGACTACACCGGCACGACGCTGTTCGGCGGCGCGCAGACCACCACCAAGAACCGTGCGGATGGCTATGCCGCCGGCACGTTCACCGGCGTGACGCTGACCGAGAACGGCTCGATCGAGGTGCAATACACCAACGGCCAGAAGCAGATCGCCGGGCAGCTTGCGCTGGCGACCTTCGCGAACGAGCAGGGGCTCGTGCCGGCCGAAGGCTCGGCGTGGCGTGCGACGACGGACACCGGCGAGCCGCTGTTCGCCGCCGCGGGCACCGGCACCGCCGGGCGTCTCGCGGTGGGCGGGCTGGAGGAATCGAATGTCGACATGACGGCCGAGCTCGTGCATCTGATGTCGGCGCAACAGGATTACCAGGCGAACTCGAAGGTGCTGTCGACCGAGAACGAGATGATGCGCACGCTGATCCAGACGCTGTGACGCCATGGATTCCCTGATCTACACCACGATGACCGGCGCGGGCAACGCGCTGCGTGCGCTCGAAGTGCGGGCGAACAACCTCGCGAACGTGCAGACGGCGGGCTTTCGCGCCGATCTCGCACGCGCGCAGACCCGGCCGGTGGACGGCTACGGCTACGACTCGCGCCACGCGGCCGATCTGCCGGAGACGGTCGTCGATCACACGCCGGGGCGGCTTACCGATACCGGCCGCGTGCTCGATGTCGCGATCGAGGGCGCCGGCTATCTGGCGGTCGCGACCGACGACGGCGAGGCCTATCTGCGCGCCGGCAGCCTGACGCTCGACGGTGAGGGCGCGTTGCGTGTCGGTGGGCGCGCCGTGCTCGGCGAGGGTGGCCCGCTCGTGGTGCCCGAGCACGAGCAACTGACGATCGGTGCGGACGGCACGATCTCCGCCAAGATCGCCGACACCGCCGAGGTGCAGGACGTCGGCCGCCTGAAGCTCGTGAATCCCGATCCGGCCGATCTGCGCAAGGACGTGAACGGCCTGCTGATCTCGCGCTCCGGCGCATCGTATCCGGCCGACGATCAGGTGACGGTGAAGGGCGGCCATCTGGAGGGCAGCAACGTTTCGGCGATCGACGAGATGATGCAGACCATGTCGCTGACGCGCTCGTTCGAGATGCAGATGCGGCTTTTCAAGGTCGCGGACGAGATGGCCGATTCCGGCAATCGCCTGGTTCGCGCATAACGTCAGGATAACGACATGAATCATGCTTTGTGGATCAGCAAGACCGGCATCCAGGCACAGGACGCGAAGCTGCAGACCATCGCGAACAATCTCGCGAACGTGAACACGGTGGGCTTCAAGCGCGATCGCGCGATGTTCGAGGACCTTTTCTATCGGCAGGATCGCCTGCCGGGCAGCCAGGTTTCCGATAACGCGACCGGCCCCGGCGTACAGATCGGCAACGGCACGCGCCTCGTCGGCACGCAGAAGGTGTTCACCAACGGCAACGTGCAGACCACCAGCCAGCAGCTCGATGTCGCGATCGTCGGCAACGGCTTCCTGCAGATCGAAATGCCGAACGGCGAGACGGGCTATACCCGCGCCGGCCAGTTGCGACTGAACGACGAAGGCCGGCTGACGAATGCCCAAGGGCTGCCGGTCCTGCCCGCGATCACGATCCCGCCCGAGGCGATCGGCGTGACGATCGGCGAGAACGGTGTGGTCTCGGTGCAGACCGCGAACGAGGCCGCGCTGTCCGAGGTGGGGCAGTTGCAGGTGGCGAACTTCGTCAATCCGGCCGGCCTGCAGGCGCTCGGCGACAATCTGTTCGCCGAAACCACCGCGAGCGGGCCGCCGACCGAAGGCGAGCCGGGCATCGACGGGCTGGGCCGGCTCAAGCAAGGCGCGCTGGAAGCATCGAACGTGCAGGCCGTCGAGGAGATGGTCGAGATGATCGCCGCGCAGCGCACCTATGAAATGAACACGAAGGTGCTGTCCGCCGCGGACAACATGATGCAGTACCTGTCACAGGCGGCCCGCTGATGCGTGCGTGGCTGCCGTCGTGTTCGCGCGCGGCGCTCGTCTGCGCGCTCGCGCTCGCGTGCGGCGCCTGTGCGACGATCGGCATCGGCCCGCAGCCGGGGCCGGACGACGACATGCCCGACGCCGCGTGGGAGGTCGATCGCGGTACGGCGGGCGGCGTGTTCGTGTCGTCCCAGGGGTGGTCGCTGACCTCGGACAGCCGCGCGTTCCGCGCCGGCGACGTGCTGACGGTCGAGCTGCTGGAATCGACCCAGGCGAGCAAGAAGAGCGGCACGCAAGTCGGCAAGACCAGCAGCGTGTCGCTGCCGAAGCCGAGCGTGTTCGGCGCGACGTTGCCGATCGACGCGGAGGCCGGCGCGAAACGCCGCTTCGACGGCACCGGCGCCAGCTCGCAGCAGAACACGCTGCGCGGCTCGGTCACGGTGATCGTGCAGCGTGTCATGCCGAACGGCCTGCTGCAGGTGCGCGGCGAGAAGCGTCTCGTGCTGAATCAGGGCGAGGAAACCGTGCGGCTGTCGGGCTATGTGCGCGCGCCGGACATCGATTCGAACAACCGCGTGTCGTCGCAGCGTGTCGCGAATGCGCGTATCCGCTATTCCGGCCGGGGCTCGCTCGCGGATGCGAACGCGCCCGGCTGGCTTACCCGTTTCTTCAACAGCCCGTGGATGCCGTTCTGACGCGCGGCCGGCGTATCGTCGGCTGCCGCGCGGGCGCCTTGCACGGGCGCGACGGCACACGCGTGCCGTCGCCTCGACCGGAGTTCCCATGACTTTCCCCGCTAGCCGGACGATCCGGCTGCCCGCTGCCCGGCTCATGCACGCGGCAACCGGCGTGCTGCTCGCGATCGCGCTGCTGCTCGCCGGGCCCGCGCCTGGCCGCGCGCGGACGATCGGCAGCCTCGTCAGCGTCGAGGGCATGCGCGAGAACGCGCTGGTCGGCTACGGCATCGTCGTGGGCTTGCCCGGCAGCGGCGACGGCACGCAGGCGAAATACACCACGCAGTCGATCGCGAACATGCTCAAGCAGTTCGGCACCCGGCTGCCCGAAGGCATGAGCCTGCGCGCGCGCAATGCGGCGGCGGTGATGGTCAGCGCGACGTTTCCGCCCGGCTATCGCAAGGGGCAGACGATCGACGTGACCGTGTCGTCGCTCGGCGATGCGAAGAGCCTGCGCGGCGGCACGCTGCTGATGACGCCGCTGCGCGCGGCCGACGGCGAGACCTACGCGCTCGCGCAGGGCAATCTGGTGATACCGGGGCTCGCCGCGCAAGGCCGCAGCGGCTCCAGCATTGCGATCAACACGCCGACCGCCGGCCGGATTCCGGCAGGCGCCACGATCGAGCGCGAGATCGCCACCGATTTCGCCGCCACGCCCACCATTCGCCTGAACCTGAAGCGCCCGGATTTCCAGACTGCGTCGAATATCGTCGATGCGATCAATCGCGCGATCGGCTCGAACGTCGCGCGCACCGCGGATGCCACGTCGGTCGATGTCGATGCGCCGGAGGATGGAACCGGGCGCGTCGCGTTCGTCGCTCGGTTGACGGCCGTCAGTGTCGAGCAGGGGCGGTCGGTGCCGCGCGTCGTGCTGAATTCGCGCACCGGCACCGTCGTGATCAGCCAGGGCGTGACCGTCAAGCCGGCCGTCGTGTCGCACGGCGCGCTCAGGGTGACGATCGCCGAGGGCACCGCGGTCAGCCAGCCGAACGCGTTCGGCGATGGCGACACGGTGGCCGCGCCCATCAGCGAGCTGAACGTGTCGCAGCCGGGCGGCAATGCGTTCCAGTGGAAATCGGGCACCAGCCTGCAGGCGATCGTCGATACGATCAACGCGACCGGCGCGTCGCCGGACGACTTGATGGCGATCCTGCAGGCGCTTGCCGAGGCGGGCGCGTTGTCCGCCGAGCTGGTTGTGATTTGAGGCCCGGCCGATGAACGACTTCCCACTTTTGACGCGTTCGCTGGCGCGATCGTTACCGGCGGCGGCACCCGCGCCGGCGGCATCGCAATCGGCATTGTCGTCGCCACCGGCGTCGCCGTTACGTGCGCCGGCGCCGCCCGCCGGCAATGCCGCCGACGCGCGCGAACGCGCGGCACTCGAACACGCGGCCGTGCAGTTCGAGGGCATGTTCATCGCGCAGATGCTCGGCGCGATGCGCCAGGCGACCGCGACGCTGGGCGCCGCCAACGGCGAGCGCGACGACACGGCCGGCGCGCTGCTCGACCACGCGTATCGCGAGGTGGCCAACGGCATCGCGACGCAGCGCGCGTTCGGCATTGCCGACACGCTGATCGCGCAGATGCTGCCGGCCGCTAGCACGCCGAGCGAACCCGTTCACCCATCGACCAAGGAGCAGGGATCATGAGAATCAGCCAGATCGGCTTGTCCGGCACGCACGCCGCGCAGGCGGCGCTGGGCATGTCGGCACGCAACACCGCGAATCTGATGACGACCGGCTATACGCGCCAGGGCGTGTTGCTGACGCCGCGCATCGGCGGCGGCGTGACCGTGCAGTCGCTGATCCGTTTCGCGGACGACGCGCGCACGCAGCAGATGTGGCAAAGCCACTCGGCGCTGGGCCGTCACGCGGCCGGTGAATCGTATTTCAATCAGCTCGAACAGGTGATGGGCCTCGAGGACGGCAGCGTGAAGTCCGGCCTCGACGGCCTGTTCGCCGCGCTCGACGAGGCGAGCGTCGAGCCGATGTCGGCGCCGCTGCGCCAGCAGGTGATCACGTCGGCGGATGCGTTCGCCAAGAGCATCAACGGCCTGCTGCAAACCCAGGGCCGCCAGCTCGACACGCTGCGCCAGCAGGCCGGCGCGACGGCGCAGCAGATCAATGCGCTGTCGGGCACCGTCGCCGACCTGAATCGGCGCATCGCCGAGGGGCAGGCGAGCGGCAATGCGCCGTCCGAGTTGATCGATCAACGCGATCAGGCGCTCGACGCGCTGGCCGGCCTCGCGGATATCCGCACGCTGCGGCAGCCCGACGGCACCGTCGACGTGTCGCTCGCCGCCGGGCCGCCGCTGGTGGCCGGGCGTCAGGTCGCCACCCTCGACGTGCGCACCCGCGGCGACGGCACGTTCTCGCTCGCGGCGGACCTGGGCGGCACCACCTATCCGCTCGACGGCGAGGCGACGGGCGGCTCGCTCGGCGGCCTGTTCGCGTTCGTGGACGACGTGTTGATGCCGCAGATGGCCGGCGTGAAGTCGCTGGCGGGCGAGCTGGCGCAGCGCATGAACGCGCAGCTCGCGGCCGGCTTCGGCACCGACGGCCAGCCCGGCGAGCCGCTGTTCGACATCGACGCGGCCAGCGGCATGCTGCACGTGCGCGCGGGTGTGACGCCCGACCGGCTGGGTTTTTCCTCCGATCCGGCGACGCCCGGCGACAGCGGCAACCTGCTGGCCATGATCGCGCTGCGGCAGGAACGGATCGACGTGCCGGGCCTGGGCGAGACCGCGATCAACGACGTGTACACGATGCTGGTGGGCCGCCTCGGCTCGCAGAGCCGGCAGAACCAGGCCTCGCTCGCGACGGCGGACCAACTGCGCACGCAAGCCGAGCAGGCGTGGCAGTCGGTGAGCGGCGTCAGCATGGACGAAGAGGCGGTCAACATCTCCGAAACCATGCAGATCTACAACGCGAACATGAAGGTCATTTCGGTGGCGAACGATCTGTTCGACGCCACGATCCACAGTTTTTGAGGAGCACGACGATGCGTATCGCCAGTCAGTCCTTTGGCAACTCGATGGTTTCCACGCTGCGCGGCTCGAGCGCGAAGATCGTGGATCTGACCGCGCGGCTTGCGAGCGGCCAGCGGATTCACGTCGCGTCGGACGATCCCGTCGGTGCGGTACGGCTGATGCGGCTCGAACGCGATTCCGCGATGCTCGCGCAATATCGCCGCAACATCGGCACGCTGAACGGCCAGTTGCAGAAGAACGAGCTGCATCTCGACAGCATGCAGACGCAACTCGGTGCCGCACGCGAGACGATGCTGCGTGCGATGGACGGCACGAACTCGGCGGACGATCTGCAGGCGCTGGCGGGCTCGCTGCGTTCGCTGCGCGACGATCTCGTGGCTTCGGCGAATGCCAAGGACAGCGAAGGACAGTACCTGTTCTCCGGCACGCTGACGGCAAACGAGACGGTCCGTTTCGATGCTGCCGCGCCGGCGGGGTCGCGCTATGCGTTCGGCGGCAATCTCGAGCAGCGTCAGGTCGTGGTCGGCAACGGGATGACGCAGGCGGCGAATGTCGGCGTCGACGATCTCGCCGATACGCTGAACCAGTTGGATATCGCGCTCGAGCATCTGGCGGCGAGCGACGCCAATGCGAGCGACCCGGCCACGCGCGCCGCGATGAGCACCGCGCTCGACGCGCTGGGCGCGAGCTTCGATGCGGCCGGCAACCGGATCGCGGGGCTCGGCGGGGCGCAGCGCACGCTCGATCTGCTCGACGACAACCACGAGGCGATGCTCGTCGCGAACGGCCAGGCGGCGGATCTCGTCGGCGGGCTCGATTACGCCGAAGCGACCGATGCGCTGAACAACTATCTGGTGGCGGTGAAGGGCTCGTATCAGATCTATGCGCGCGTGCGGCAGCTTTCGCTGTTCGACGTGCTGTAACGCGGGCCGGCGATGAACGTGCAGGCTTCCGGAATCGGGCGCGAACACCTCGGGCCGGTGCGCTCCGACGATGTCGTGCGGGCGGCGCGTGGCGCGGCGTCGGCGCCGGTCGCGCGTTCGGCGCAGGCGGCGTCGCCTGCCGCGGTCGCGACGTACGCCGAACGCGGATGCGTGGCGCGGGTCGGCTTCGTCGCGCGTCAGGCCGCGCTCAATGTGACGGTGACCGGCGCGCAGCGCGCGGCCGGGTTTCTCGACACGGCGCGCACGCGGCTCGGCGAGCTGAAGGCGACGCTCGCTGCGAGCGCGGCGGGCCGTCCGCTGCCCGACGGCATGCTCGATGCCTCGCTCGCGCGGGTGCGCGCGCAATGGAATGCGCGGCCGGCCGTGACGGGCGGCGCGCTCGATGCGTCGCTTGCGTTTCACGCGGCGGGCGACGCGCGGCAGTCCTTCCGGTTGCGCGCGCTGGATGCCGAGACCCTGAGCGCGGGCGGCACGGAGATGCTGACGTTTCATCCGAACGGGCTCGGCAAGGCGTGTGCGTCGGTGACGTTCGACGATGAGGCACTGGCCGGCGACGGGCTGGTCGATGACGAGGTGGCGGGCGGCGCGACGCTATCCACTGCGGTGCGAGCCGGCAATGGCCCCGAGGGCGCCCGGCGGCCCGCTGAACGGCGTGCCCATGACGCAATCGCCCGGCGGCTCGATCGTGCGCTTGCACCGGTCGGGATTCGCGTGGCGTGTGACGACGCGAACGGCCTGACGTTCACCACGCCGGAATCGAACTGGCCCGCCGTGCGCGATCGGATGATGATCCAGGGCGGCGGCAAGCGGTTCCCCGGTGGCCGCCCGAGCCGCGCGCAGGCCGATGCGTTGCCGGCCGGCGTCGATCCGGCGTCGTGGTGTGTCGACGGCCCTGCCGCGCGACACGCCACCCTGCGCGAGGTGGTGCGCACGCTCGACGAGGTGAAGCGTGCGCGGGCCGACGTGCAGCGCACGCTCGATCGCGCGAAGGCGGACGTTGGCGATGCGGTGTCTGCGCGTGGCGAGGCGCGCGAGGTACGTGAGTCGGCGGGGTCGATCGCCGCGGCGTTCGGACAGGATCGCGCGTTCGGCGTGTTCGCGTCGGTTGCCTCTACCGTGAAGGGGATGAGCCGCGCGCGGGTCGCGGCGCTGCTGACGCGCGCGTGATGCCTTCGCGGCTTGCGCGTGTCGATCCCGTTCAGGGCGGCCCGCAACGACATGACGAATTTTTTTGTCGTTGCACTTAATCGATGGCGAGGTCGGGTCGTTCAGCTTTCTCGTAGCCGGTACGGAAACCGACGGCAACAGCGAGTCCACCCATCCTGACATCAAGGAACAATCATTATGTTGAGCCTGCACACCAACTCGGCAGCGATGTCGATCCAGAAGACCCTCGGCAACACGCAAACCGACCTCAGCACGTCGATGACGCGCCTCGGTACCGGCTATCGCATCAACTCGGCCAAGGACGACGCGGCCGGCCTGCAGATCGCCACGCGTCTGTCCGCGCAAACTCGCGGCATGAACGTCGCCATGCAGAACACGCAGAACGCATCGTCGATGCTGCAAACCGCCGACGGCGCATTCGGCGAAGTGTCCAACGTGCTGCTGCGCATGAAGGATCTCGCAACCCAGGCCGCCGATGCTTCCTCGAGCGACGACGACAAGACGGCGATGCAAGCCGAATACGACGCGCTCGGCAAGGAACTCGCGAACGTGATGGCGAACACCTCGTACGGCGGCTCGAAGCTGCTGAACGGCGGCAAGCTGGCCGCCGAACTGACGTTCCAGATCGGCGCGGCCTCGGCCGAAACCATGACGGTCGATTTCAGCACGCAACTGACGTCTGTCGATACTTCGCTGACGGCCGTCAGCGGCGCGTACAAGACCCCGGCCACGCCGGGCACCGAACTGACGACCGACGCGAACGCGCAGATCGACCTGCTCAGCAAAGCACTGAAGGATGTCGGCTCGCTGCGTTCGTCGCTGGGCGCGTCGGAAAACCGCCTCGAGCACGTGTTCAACAACCTCGGCAACATGTCGACCAACACCGGCGATGCGGAAGGCCGGATCATGGACGTCGACTACGCGTCGGAAAGCGCGAACATGACCTCGAAGCAGATCCTGATGCAGGCCGGCACGGCAATGCTCAAGCAAAGCTCGAGCATGACGCAGATGGTGATGTCGCTGATCCAGTAAGGGTCGTATCGCAACAATGTTGCATCCCCGCCGGCTGCCGCGCTCTCCGCGCGGTGTTCCGGCCGGCCGGGTCACCCACGTGCCACGTTGAGACTTCCTTGAGAGTACTCGCGTGGCCGTGTCTCCATCCCGAAAATGGCGTCATTCGCCTATCGGGACTCCATCTTGTCCACGCATTCCTCCTCAGCCCGTCGATCGACCGATAAGCGCCTGCCTGTTGTGCTGGATTCCTGCACGCTCGGCCGGCCGTTTCATTTGCTCGATACGTTTCATCAGGCCTTGCAGCGGCGGCTCGCTCGCTACCTGCATGCGCGTTTCAACCGTCGCCATGGTGCCGCGCTCGACGTAACCGGCGTCTCGGCCGTCGCGGCTGCGGCGATCTCGGACGATGCGCCGTGGCGAGCGTTCGTGGCGGCGCGCGATGCGCATGGGGGCCTGCCGGGCGGCACGTCTGGCGATGACGCGGGCGATGGCCGGATAGCGGTACGGATCGAACGCGGCCTGCTGATCGCGCTGCTCGCGTGGCATTACGGCGACCAGCCGGCCGCTGCGTCCGCCGGCCTGCCTGCGGAAACCGAAACCGAGCAGCGCTTCGGCGCCGCACTCGCGCTCGCGCTGGCCGACGAATTCGCCGCGTGCGTCGCGCCGCTGGCGGCGCCGGGCTGCATGCCGTGTCCGTCGGCGTTGCCGGCGCGTCCCGCGCGCGGCGCGCATGTCGTGCGCGTGAACATCGTGAATCGCGCACACCAGCCGCCCGTGGCGCACGAGGCAGGCACGCCGGACGCGATGCCCAAGGTGCCCGACACCCTCGACAGCGCGGCAGGCACCGACCGCTCGACCGATCCCGACCCCGTAGCCAAGCCTGCACCATCCCCCCCCATTGCCGGCGCGATCGAATTCGCGCTGGACGATCGCTGGCTCGCCCGGCTGTTCGCGTCCGTGGCACCGCGGCGCGGGCCGCCGGCGAAGGCCGCCGCGGCCGGCGCCGACACGGCGCTCGAGAGCCGTATCCCGATCCGCGTGACCGCCCGGATGCTGACCCGCGATGTGTCGCTCGACGACGTGATGCGCCTTGCGCCCGGCGACGTGATGCCGGTGCGCCTACCCGACACCGCCGACGTGCTGGTCGAAGGCGTGTGCCTGTACCGGGCCGTCGTCGCGGAGCACGGCGGCACGCTTTGTCTCACCGCATTCGAAGAAATGGAGTAACCGATGAGCACGAACCCCGAACTCGATGTCGACGCGATGCTGGCCGATCTCGGCGACCACTCCGCCGGCCTGTCCCCCGACCCGGCTGCCGCACTCGCGCCGCGCCGCGCGTCGCCCGGCTTGTTGCGCAAGATCTCCGTGCGCCTGACGCTGGAGGTCGGCGGCGCGACGTTGCCGCTGTCCGAACTCGCCGCGCTCGGGCCGGGCTCGATCGTCGATCTCGACCGGCTGGCCGGCGAGCCGCTCGTGATGAAGGTGAACGGCGAGGCGATCGGCACCGCCGAGGTCGTGGTGGCCGGCGAGCACTATGGCCTGCGGATCGTCTCGCTCGACGATCTGACGGCGCTCGCGCGATGACGGGGGGCGATCCCTCGCCGGCGTGCGCGCACGCGTGCTCGCGGCTGGCGTCGCGCTCGCGCTGTGCACGCTCGCGTCGCCCGCCTGGGCGGACGCGCTGACGCTGGTGAGTGGCGCCACGAACGGCCAGCCGTTCACGGTGAAGACGCAGATCCTCGTACTGATGACGCTGCTCGGCCTGCTGCCGGCGCTGCTGATGACGATGACGAGTTTCCTGCGCTACGTGATCGTGCTGTCGCTGCTGCGGCAAGCGCTCGGGTTGCAGCAGGGGCTGCCTGCGAGAATCGTGACCGGCGTTGCCCTGGTGCTGACGATGCTGACCATGCGCCCGGTCGGCGAGGCCATCTGGAAGGACGCATTCGTGCCGTACGACCAGGATCGCATTTCGCTGCAGCAGGCGCTGCACAAGGCCGAGCAGCCGTTGTCGCGCTTCATGCTCGCGCAAACGAACAAGGCTTCGCTCGCGCAGATGGCGACGCTGTCCGGCTCCGCCGACGTCGCCAAGGCCGAGGATCAGCCGTTTGTCGTGAAGCTGTCCGCGTTCGTGCTGAGCGAGCTGAAAACAGCCTTCCAGATCGGCGCGATGCTGTTCATCCCGTTCCTCGTGATCGACATCATCGTGGCGTCGGTGCTGATGGCGATGGGCATGATGATGCTGTCGCCGCTGGTGATTTCGCTGCCGCTGAAGCTGCTGCTGTTCGTGCTGGTCGACGGCTGGGCGCTGACCGTGACGACCTTGATCACCAGCGTGAGGAGCGTCTGATGCTCACGCCCGACATTGCGGCCGATCTCGCAACCGATGCGCTGCGGCTCGTGCTCGTGGTGCTGCTCGTGCTGATCACGCCGGGGCTGATCACCGGCATTCTGGTCGCGCTGTTTCAGGCCGCCACGCAGATCAACGAGCAGACCATGAGCTTCCTGCCGCGCCTGGTCGTCACGCTGATCGCGCTCGCGCTGGCCGGCCCGTGGGTGGCGGATCGCGTGATGCACTACACGGTGGCGATCTTCCAGCGCGCGGCGCAGCTCGCCGGCTGAGATGGAGATCGTCCTCGACAGGCTGCTGCCGTTCGGCGTCGCGCTGCTCTGGCCGTTCTGCCGGATCTTCGCGGCGCTCGCGACCACGCCGGTGCTGGGCGAGGCCATGGTGCCGATGCGCGCCCGCGCGCTCGCCGCGCTGCTGCTCGCGTTGGTCGTGCAGCCCGCGCTGCCGCCGATGCCGACGCTCGATCCGTTTTCGTTCGCCGGCATCGGTGTGGTCGCCGAACAGATCCTGATCGGCGGCCTGCTCGGCTTCGTGCTGCATCTGGTGCTCGCGGCGATGCTGATGTTCGGCACGCTGCTGTCGTCGCAGATGGGCCTGTCGATGGCCGCGATCAACGACCCGGTAAGCGGCCAGACGGCGGACGTGCTGTCGAGCGTGATGATGGTCGTATTCATGCTGCTGTTCTTTTCGATCGATGGGCACCTGATGCTCGTGCAGGTGCTCGCGCGCAGCTTCACTGCGTGGCCGGTGGGCGCGTTCGCGTTCGATACGGACGCGCTCAGGCAGCTCGTGTTCGCGGTCGGCTGGATGTTTTCCGCCGCGCTCGCGCTGGCGCTGCCGGTGGTGTTCGCGACGCTCGTGGTGCAGGTCGGGCTGGGGCTGCTGAATCGCGCGGCGCCGTCGCTGAACCTGTTTTCGCTCGGTTTCTCGGTCACGACGATGTTCGGGCTGCTGCTCGTCACGTTGCTGATGCCGTCGCTGCCCGACCACTACGGCCGCATGATCGCCCACGCGCTCGACCTGTACGACCGGCTCGCGCCGGCCGCCGGAGCCGTGCGGTGAGCGCGCAGCCGGGCAGCGGCGACAAGACCGAGAAGGCCACCCCGCGCAAGCTCAGAAAGGCGAAGCAGGAAGGGCAGGCGGTGCGCTCGCGCGATCTCGCGACGGCGATCGGCGTGCTGGTGTCGATGAAGCTGATGATCGCGCTGCTGCCGGGATGGGTTGGCGACCTGCGTGCGCTGTTCGCGCTGTCGATGGCGGATCTGTCGCGGCCCGACGCGCTGCCCGATGCGGCATCGATGCTGTTCCCCGCCACGCTGCTGCTGATCGGCAAGATGCTTGCGCCGCTCGCGGCGGTGCCGGTCTGCATCGTGCTCGGCTCGCTGTTTCCCGGCGGCTGGGTGATCAGCGCGAAGAACGTGATGCCGAAGGCGAGCCGCTTGAGCCCGGCGGCCAACCTGAAGCGGCTCGTGTCCGGCCGCCATTACGTGCAGCTTGCCACCACGGTCGCGAAGGCCGCGGCGCTGATTGCCGTGCTGGTGCTCGTCTGCCGCGCGAATCTCGATCGCTTCCTGCAGTTGCGCGCGGCGCCGCTCGCGGATGTGCTGTCGAGCGGCGCCGCGATGTTCGTCGATTCGACGCTGACGCTGTGCGCGGTGCTCGCCGCGTTCGCGCTGATCGATGCGCCGCTGCAGCGCATGCTGTTCCTGCGCGGCCAGCGGATGAGCAAGCGCGACATCAAGGACGAGATGAAGCAGACGGAAGGCAAGCCCGAGGTGAAGAGCCGCATCCGTCAACTGCAGCGGCAAATGGCGCGGCAGGGCATTCGCAAGACGGTGCCCGGCGCCGACGTGGTGATCGTCAACCCCACCCATTACGCGGTCGCGCTGAAATACGACGAAACGCGTGCACAGGCGCCGTTCGTCGTCGCGAAAGGCGTGGATGAAGCGGCGCTGTTCATCCGCGAGATCGCCAACCGGCACGGTATCGAGGTGCTGGAGCTGCCGCCGCTCGCCCGCGCGATCTATCGCACCAGCCAGGTCAATCAGCAGATTCCGGCCGCGCTGTATCGCGCGGTGGCGCAGGTGCTGACCTACGTATTGCAGATTCAGGCGTTTCGCCGCGGCGTGCGCCCATCGCGGCCCGCGCTGCCGGCCGGCCTCGACATTCCCGAGCCTCTGACGGAGATTCCATCGTGACGACTTCCCCCGCGCGGTTGCGCGCGAACCTGAAACGGATCCGGGTGGCCGCGCCGCTTGCGCTGCTGATGCTGCTCGTGATGATCATCCTGCCGCTGCCGCCGGTGGTGCTGGACATGCTGTTCACGTTCAACATCGTGCTGTCGATCGTGGTGATCATGGTGGCCGTCACGGTGAAGCGGCCGCTCGATTTCTCGGCGTTCCCCACGGTGATTCTCGCCGCGACGCTGATGCGGCTCACGCTGAACGTCGCCTCCACGCGCGTCGTGCTGCTCCACGGGCACACCGGCACGCATGCGGCCGGGCAAGTGGTCGAGGCGTTCGGCAACGTGGTGATCGGCGGCAATTTCGTGGTCGGGCTGGTGGTGTTCGTGATCCTGATGATCATCAACTTCGTGGTGGTCACGAAGGGTGCCGAACGGATCTCGGAAGTGTCCGCGCGCTTCACGCTCGATGCGCTGCCGGGCAAGCAGATGGCGATCGATGCCGACCTGAACGCGGGCGTGATCACGCAGGAACAGGCGCAGGTGCGGCGCCGCGAAGTTTCTTCCGAAGCCGACTTTTACGGCGCGATGGACGGCGCGTCGAAGTTCGTGCGCGGCGACGCGATCGCCGGCATTCTGGTGCTGGTGATCAACCTGATCGGTGGCCTCGCAATCGGCGTGATGATGCACGACCTGTCGATGGCCGATGCGCTGCATCAGTATGGATTGCTGACGATCGGCGACGGTCTGGTCGCGCAGATTCCCGGCCTGCTGCTGTCGGCGGCGGCGGCGGTGATCGTCACGCGGATCAGCGACGCACGCGATTTCCAGGAGCAGGTCGCGCAGCAGTTGCTTGCGTCGCCGGTGGTGCTGTACAGCGCCGCCGCGCTGATGGCGATGCTCGGCTTGATCCCCGGCATGCCGACCTTCACGTTCCTGTTGTTCGCCGTGATTCTCGGCTTTGCCGGCTGGCGGATGGCGCAGCGGCCGTCCGCCGCCGCGGCCGAGCAGATCCGCGAGGCGAACGAATCGGTGGGCGCCGCGCTGCTTGCCGCGCCGTCGGACGCGCTCGACTGGCGCAGCCTGCCGTATGTGGAGCCGCTGTCGGTGTCGCTCGGCTACAAGCTCGTCGCGATGGTCGACGAGAGCCAGGGGGCGCCGCTCGTGAAGCGGATTCGCGGCACGCGGCGCAGCCTGTCCGAGGCGCTCGGCTTTCTGGTGCCGCCGATCGGCACGCGCGACGATCTCGGCTTGCAGCCGTCGCAATACGCGATCGTGCTGAACGGCACCGCGGTCGCGCGCGCGCAGATCCACGCCGACCGGCTGATGGCGATTCCGTCGTCGACGGTGTACGGGGAACTCGACGGCATTCCGGGCGTCGATCCCGCGTACGACATGCTCGTCACGTGGATCGAGCCCGCGCAGAAGGCGCACGCGCTCGGCCTGGGTTACCAGGTGGTCGACGGCGCGACGGTGGTCGCGACCCACGTTGCGAAGGTGGTGCGCGACGCGCTGCCCGAGCTGTTCAGCTACGACAACGTGACCGCGCTGCTGGAGCGGCTGGCGGGGATCGCGCCGGTGGTGAGCGATGCGCTCGGCAAGAGCCTGACGCACGGCCAGTTGCGTCGCGTGTTTCGCCTGTTGCTGGCGGAGAGCGTATCGCTGAAGGATATCGAGACGATCGCCGCGACGCTCGTCGAGGCGGCGGACAGCACGAAGGATCCGATCCTGCTCGCGGCCGAAGTGCGCTGCGCGCTGCGTCGCCAGATCGTTGCGGATCTGACGGGCACGCAGCCCGAGATTCGCGGCTTCAGCCTGACGGGCGAGCTGGAAAGCCTGCTGCTCGGCTCGCTGGCCCGCTCCGAACAGGCCGGCGGCCGGGTGCCGCTCGACGATTTCGCGGTCGATCCGAACGTGCTCACGCAATTGCAGACGACGATGCCGGGCGTGCGCGATCAGATGAAGCAGGCGGGTGCGACGCCGGTGCTGCTGGTGATTCCGCGCTTGCGGCCGATTCTGGTGCGTTATGCGCGCTTGTTCGCGCCGGGGCTTGCGGTGTTGTCGTACAACGAGGTGCCGGAGGCGAGGGAGGTCAGTATCGTCGGCACGCTCGGATGAGCGTGGGCGTTGCGTGCCGCGCCCATTCAGTCGTCGACGATATCGATCGCGATCCGCTTCAGCCGGATGGTAAACCGGCTGCCGGCGCCGGGCGTCGACTGCACGTCGATCGTGCCGCCGTGCCGCTCGACAACCGCCTTCACGAACGGCAGCCCGAGCCCCACGCCCTGGCTCGCGTCCTTCGCGTCGTTGCCGACCTGGAAGAACGGCTCGAACAGATGCGGCAACGCGGTGCGCTCGATGCCGATGCCGTGATCCTCGATGCGCACCGCCGCGCTGTCGTCGTCGGCATCGATCCAGACCTCCACCGACGTGCCCGGTGCCGAATACTTGATTGCGTTGTCGAGCAGGTTCACCAGCGCGCGCAGCAGCATGTCCTGATTGCCCAGCACGAACAGGTCCGGCCCTTCGTGATGCGGCCCGTTCAACTGTATCCGCTTCGCGGTCGCGCCGTGCCATACCTGATCGATCGCTTCCGCCGCCAGGTCGTTCAGCGACAGCGGCGTGCCCGCCTGCGGGTCGAAATGTTCGGCGCGCGAAAGCTGCATGAAATCCTGCGAGACGCGCAGGCTGTAGTTCACCAGCCGTTGCAGATCCGCGAGGAACGCGGGATCGGCTGTCGAGCTCGTGCGGCCGCGCGCCTCGACGAGTGCGAGGATCGACGAGAGCGGATTGCGCAAGTCGTGCGCCATGTGGCGCAGCGTCTGCCGATCGCTCGCCACCGCTTCCTTCAGCGCGTGGACATCGACGAAACAGATCATGCTCGCGGTGCCCGCCGCGTCGTCGAACGGCGTGACCATCATCAGGTGATCGCGCTGCCGGAGCGTCATTTCGGCGGAGCGGATCTTGCCGGTGGCGTGCGCCTGCACGATCTCGTCATGCGCCAGGGCGAGGATGGCGGCGTCGCGCGCAGCGCCGTCCGGCTGCGGGTCGAGTGCCGCCAGCATCGCCGCGCCGCGCTCGTTGCGCAGGATCAGCCGGCCTTCGCGTTCCACGAAGACGGGGTACGGCAAGGTCTGGATCACGTCGACGTAGGTGGTCTGCCACGCGCGGATCTGACGCATCGCGTGCTGGAGCGTCGGCGGGCCGGCGCTGGCCTGCCCGACCAGCGGCGAGCTGGCGGATCGTTCGTTCAGCGAATGGAACTCGCCGAGCAGGAAGCCGCGAATGCGGTTCGCGTGCCGCCAGCCATACACCGCGAAGATGATCGCGCAGACCTGCACCGTCGGCCCGATCGGAACCAGGTAGTGCCGATCGATCAGCAGCAGCGTGGCGATGCCGATGTAGAGCGCGATCCAGGCGAGCGCGCAGCCGTACATGCGCCGGCCCGGCACGAATGCGCAGATCGCCAGCATGCCCAGCGCCGTTGCGAGACAGACGACGAGCTGCAGGCTTCGCGACGTGCGCTTGAGCACCTGGCCGTCGAGCAGGGCTTCCGCCACCAGCGCGTCGATCTGCACGCGCCGCAGCGGCTTGCTGACCGACGACAGGTTGAAGTCGCCCGACAGATCCGCCGTGATGTCGCCGACGAATACGATCCTGCCCGCGAATTCGGACGGGCTCACGCGGCCCTTCAGGACATCCACGTACGAGTACTGATCGAGATCGAAGTGCTGCGGGAACGCGAGCGCGAGGCTGTCCGGCACGATCCGGCCCATGGTCGCGACGTGATTCTGCAGATACGGGTGCAGATCGCCGACCGCCGGCTGCAGGCCGGCGACGCGCAGCGCCTCGAGCACCACGTGCGGGCGCCGCTCGCCGTGCGGACCGTCCGGGATGAACGGCACGATGCCGTACACCTGGTTATCCGCGCCGATCACGAAACTGCGCGGGCCGGTGGCGGCCGCCGCACTCGCGAGCGCGGGGGCGGGCGGAAGCTGGCTGCCCGGCGCGTAGCGCGCGTTCGATGCCGCCAGCGTCGGCAGCACCACGTGGCCCTGCTTGCGCATCGCCCGCGCCAGTACGGCATCGTCGGGCCGGCTGTCGGACAGCATGAAGTCGATCACCACTGCCGACGCCTCCGACAGCCGATCGAGCAGTTGCGCGTGCACCGTGCGCGAGAAGCTCGGGCCGGCGCCGAGTTCGGCCAGCGTGCGCTGGTCGACACCGATGACCGCGATTTCGTGATGGATGTGGTTGCGTGTTTGCTTCGCGACGAGATCGTCATACAGCCGGTCGAGCGGCGCGAATATCGATTCCGCCGTCGGCGTGGCCGCGAGCGCCGCGAGCACCAGCATGCCGGCGGCGAGCAGACTGCTGCGCCATTGCCGGACCGGCGCGGCGCTTCGGAGGGGCGTGAGCCATCGGCGCATGGTGGAGACAGGGTGAGGTCGGGACGGTCGGGGGTTCTGGCCTGCCCCGCTGCGCGAGACAGGCGCGGGGCGTGGTGTATCGCGTATCGGGAAGGGCCTGTCGATCATAGAGCAAGCGTGAGGCAGTCCGCCATCGGGGAATGGCGCCTTCAGGACTGCGATTTATCCGATTCGGCGGGCGGGCGTTGACAGTCTTTCAATAAGCTATCAATACGGGATTCGCGTTGATCCTCTGTTGAGGAATATAGGTATGCTGACGAATTGGCGAATAATATTCGGCTTGCGGGGGACGCAGCCGATGGCTTGGCTGCGTGCCTGTTCTGATCACGCAATCAACCATGGATGGATCATGATCGTCGGAATACTCGAGGACGTCGTCGCGCAGGCGAACACGGTTGCCGGCTGGCTGGAGAAGGCGGGCTACGAGGCGCTCGTGCGCCATGACGGCGACAGCTTCATCGAGGCCGTTCAGGCGCAGCGTGTCGATGTGCTGCTGCTCGACTGGGACGTACCCGGCAAATCCGGGATCGAGGTGCTGCGCTGGGTACGCGAGACGTTCGCGGCTGCCCAGCCGGTCATCATGATGACGCAGCACGACGGCGAGAACGACATCGTGTTCGGGCTGAACAGCGGCGCCGACGATTATCTGGTGAAGCCGCTGCGCGAACGTGAGCTGCTTGCGCGGCTCGGTGCGCAGGTGCGCAAGTACTACCCCGAACTGCAAGCACCAAAAGTGATCCGCCTTGGCCGGGTCGTGCTGGATGTCGGCGCGCGTGCCGCGGCGGTGGACGATCGGCCGGTCGAGCTGTCGCAACGCGAATTCGATCTGGCGACGCTGCTGTTCGAGAACGTCGGGCGGATCGTGTCGAAGGACGTAATGAGCAAGCGGATTTGGGGCGCGGTGGATCGCAAGTACGACGCGACGCTCGCGACCTATGTGAGCAAGCTGCGAACGAATCTGGGGCTCAGGCCGAAGAACGGCGTGGTGATCTCGACGGTGTACAACTTCGGGTACCGGCTGGAGCGTAGCGGGGAGGAGTAAAGGCGCTGGAGCGGTTGGCTGGCGGTGGCGAATGGGCTGAACCCGTCCACCTGCCATCCGGAGTTGCAAAAGGAAAAGCCCGCAACACTTTCGCGTTGCGGGCTTTTGAATTTGGTGGCGAATCAGGGATTCGAACCCCGGACCTGCGGATTATGATTCCGTCGCTCTAACCGACTGAGCTAATTCGCCAACAGAAAATCGATTATGAAGAAGTGGCCGAGGCCTGTCAACACCTTTCTGGAAAAATCTTCATCCGGCCCCGAACCACCTCTTCTCGCTTCGGCCTCCGCCGCCCGAGTCGTCGGTGCGCTCAGTCTTGCGCGTAGATATTCGTCCCCTTCGTCTCCTTGACGAACAGCAGCCCGATCACGAACGTCGCCAGCGCGATCACGATCGGATACCAGAGCCCCGAATAGATGTTGCCCTTCGCCGCCACGATCGCGAACGCAGTGGCCGGCAGGAAACCGCCGAACCAGCCGTTGCCGATGTGATACGGCAGCGACATCGACGTGTAGCGGATTCGCGTCGGGAACATCTCCACCAGCATCGCGGCGATCGGCCCGTACACCATGGTCACGAAGATCACCAGGATCGTCAGCACCACGATCGTCATCGGCCAGTTGATCTGCGACGGATCGGCCTTGGCCGGGTAGCCCGCGCCTTTCAGCGTGGCCGCCAGCGTCTTGTCGAACGCGCCGCCCTTGGCCTTGGCATCGCCGGACTTGCCGTCGTAGGTGTCCACCGCCGTGTCGCCCACCTTGATCT
The DNA here is from genome assembly GCF_047497165.1 of Burkholderia sp. 22PA0099. Taxonomy (NCBI): domain Bacteria; kingdom Pseudomonadati; phylum Pseudomonadota; class Betaproteobacteria; order Burkholderiales; family Burkholderiaceae; genus Burkholderia; species Burkholderia sp. 22PA0099. The sequence continues at coordinate 879,900 of NZ_CP163165.1, forward strand.
GCGCGAGCGTGCCGGCCGGTGCCGCCACGTTCTCGTAGTTCAGGCCGGCCTTGGAGAGCGCCGCCTTGGCGATGTCGCACGAGGAGGTGAACTTCGCCGTGCCGACCGGGTTGAACTGGAACGAGCACTCGTCGGGGTTCGCGATCACCGTGATCGGCGCCTTCTGCGTGGCGGCTTCCATCGCCGGGTTGGCGTAATGCGTCAGCGCCTTGAACAGCGGGAAGTAGGTCAGCGCCGCAATCAGGCAGCCGGCCAGGATGATCGGCTTGCGGCCGATCCGGTCCGACAGCGAGCCGAAGAACAGGAAGAACGGCGTGCCGATCAGCAGCGCCGCGGCGATCAGGATGTTGGCGGTGGTGCCGTCGACCTTCAGCGTCTGCGTCAGGAAGAACAGCGCGTAGAACTGCCCCGTGTACCAGACCACGGCCTGGCCGGCGGTCAGCCCGATCAGCGCGAGGATCACGATCTTCAGGTTCTTCCACTGGCCGAACGCTTCCGTGAGCGGCGCCTTCGAGGTCTTGCCCTCGGCCTTGATGCGCAGGAACACCGGCGATTCGTTCAACTGCATGCGAATCCACACCGACACGGCCAGCAGCAGGATCGACGCGACGAACGGCACGCGCCAGCCCCAGGCGCCGAACGTTTCCTCGCCCACCGCGGTGCGCACGCCGACGATCACGAGCAGCGACAGGAACAGGCCGAGCGTGGCGGTGGTCTGGATCCAGGCGGTGTAGAAACCGCGCCGGTTGGCGGGGGCATGTTCGGCCACGTAGGTGGCCGCGCCGCCGTATTCGCCGCCGAGCGCGAGGCCCTGCAGCAGCCGCATCGCGATGAAGATCACCGGTGCCGCGATGCCGATCGTGGCGTAGCCGGGCAGGAAGCCCACCACGAACGTCGATACGCCCATGATCACGATCGTGACGAGGAACGTGTACTTGCGGCCGACCATGTCGCCGAGCCGCCCGAACACAATGGCACCGAACGGGCGCACCGCGAAGCCGGCGGCGAAGCCGAGCAGCGTGAAGATGAACGCTGCGGTGGGATTGACGCCCGAGAAGAAGCTCTTGCTGATGTAGGCCGCGAGCGAGCCGGCCAGATAAAAGTCGTACCACTCGAACACGGTGCCGAGCGAGGACGCGAAGATCACGCGTTTCTCGTCGCTCGTCATCGGCGAATGCGCGATGTGCCCGCCTACTGTCGCCATGAGTCGTCTCCAGTTCTTGATATCGGTATCAGTTCGCCATCCTGACGAACTTGCGACGATTATTGGCGGCCAAACTTACGGTGTTCTGACTGGAAAGCCGATCAGGGTTTATTGGGAGCGTCGGGCGAGAATGCAGTGAAATTGCGTCAATGTCGCCCATCGATACTCGATGTTCGCGTATTTCTGCGCATGGTTCGCAGCGCCGTCGTGCGGCTCAGGGTTATTCCGGGGCGGCCTGGCGCAGCGCGAAGCTGACGCGCACCAGCGTGCCGGCCAGGCGGGGGGCGGCCTGATAGACGTGGTCGTCGATCGCGATCTCGCCGCCGTGCTGCGTGACGATCTCGCGCACGATCGCCAGGCCCAGCCCGCTGCCCTCGCCATCGCGGCCGAGGATGCGATAGAAGCGTTCGAGCACGCGCCCGCGTTCGTGCGCGGGAATGCCGGGGCCGGTGTCTTCCACATCGATGTGCACCACCCCGGTGGCGGGGCGGTGGGCGTGATGGGCGTCGTCGGCCAGCGTCGCGGTGGGGGCGATGGCCACGCGCACCGTGATCCGCCCGCCTTCCGGTGTGTAGCGGATCGCGTTGTCGATCAGGTTGCCGAGCATCTCGCGCAGCATCACGGGGTTGCCGTCGATGAGCGCAGGCGGCGAAGGCAGTGCGTTGCCGGCCGGTGGTTCGTCGGGCGGCTCGCTGTTTTCGGCGTCCGGCATGTCGTCCGGCCCTTCGTAGCCGAGATCCATGCGTTTCGCGAACGCAGCCTGTACCCAGTCGCGCACGGTCACGCGCGCCAGCGCCAGCGGATCGACCGGCTCGAACGTCAGCCCGCTCGCGCGATTCTCGGCGCGCGCCAGCGCCAGCAATTGCGTGACGAGCCGCGCGGCCTGCTCGGAGCTGGCCGCGATCTGTTCGAGCGAGTGCCCGACCTCGGCCGAAACCTCGTGACGCAGTGCGAATTCGGCCTGGGTGCGCAACCCGGCCAGCGGCGTCTTCATCTGATGGGCGGCGTCGGCGATGAAGCGCTTTTGCAGCGCGATGTTCTGTTCGAGTCGGGCGAGCAGATCGTTGAACGAGGTGACGAGCGGCTCGATTTCGGGCGGCGCGCGTTGCGCATCGACGGGCGAGAGATCGTCGGGGCGGCGGTTGCGGATGTGCGCCTGCAGGGCGGTCAGCGGCGCGAGGCCGCGCGACAGCCCGAACCACACCAGCACGATTGCCAGCGGCAGGATCACGAACTGCGGCAGGATCACGCCCTTGATGATGTCGTTGGCGAGCGCGTTGCGCTTGTCGAGCGTCTCGCTGACCTGCACCAGCACCGGTTGCGCACCGCTCGCGCCGGGCAGCGCGACGGTGGTGTAGGCGACGCGGATGTCGTTGCCGCGCAGCAGGTCGTTGCGGAACAGCACGAGGCCGGGCGGCGGGCGGTCGTCGTCGCGCGGCAGCGGCAGGTCGGCCTCGCCGGCCACCAGTTCGCCGCGCGTGCCGAGCACCTGGAAGTAGACGCTGTCGACGTTGTCGGTGCGCAGCAGGTCGAGCGTGGCCTTGGGCAGCACCAGCTCGGCCACGCCGTTGACGGGCGTGATCTGCCGCGCGAGCACGTAGGCGTCGGTTTCGAGCGCACGGTCGAACGGGCCGTCGGCGATGGTTTTCGCCACCAGATAGGTGACGGCGATGCTCATCGGCCAGAGCAGCAAGAGCGGCGCCAGCATCCAGTCGAGGATTTCGCCGAACAGCGAGCGCGGCCGGCCGGTATCGGTGGATTCGCCCTCGTCGGGCGGCGCGAACGGGTTCTCGTAGCGCGCGTCGCGTTCGGCGTCGTGCGGATCTTGCGGCCGAGGCTTGGGCCGGGCGCGCGGCGGGCGGAACGGCGTGGCCATCGCGGGGCGCGGCGGCCCGTCAGCGCAGCGGCGGGAGCGCCGCCGGTGCTTCCGACGTGGCCGCGGTGGCCGTGGCCACACTTGCGGCCGGTTCGGCCGCCGCTTTCTCCATGCAGTAGCCGAGCCCGCGCACGGTCAGGATGCGCACGCCGCTCGGCTCGATCTTCTTGCGCAGCCGGTGCACATAGACCTCGATCGCGTTGTTGCTGACTTCCTCGCCCCATTCGCACAGGTGATCGACGAGCTGCTCCTTCGAGACGAGCCGGCCGATCCGTTGCAACAGCACTTCGAGCAGGCCGAGCTCGCGCGCCGACAAATCGAGCACGCGTTCGTTGGCGTAGGCGAGCCGGCCCACCTGGTCGAAGCTCAACGAGCCATGGCGGATCACCGTCGGGCCACCGCCGGCGCCGCGCCGCGTGAGGGCGCGTACGCGCGCTTCGAGTTCGTTCAGCGCGAAGGGCTTGGCCATGTAGTCGTCGGCGCCGAGGTCGAGGCCCTTGACGCGTTCGTCGACGCTGTCCGCGGCGGTCAGTATCAGCACCGGCAAGACCGAGTTGCGTGCGCGCAGGCGCCGCAACACGTCGAGACCGGGCATTTTCGGCAGGCCGAGATCGAGAATCAGGAGGTCGAACGTCTGCATCGACAGCGCGGTATCGGCCTCGACGCCGTTCGCGACGTGATCGACGGCATAGCCCGATTGGCGGAGTGATCGGGTCAAACCGTCCGCGAGTATGCTGTCATCTTCGGCAATCAGGATTCGCATGGTGCGTGGCCGCGGCGCGCGAGGCGGCGTGCGGGCGCCTGCGCGGGTGTCTCCGGAGGGTCGGGATGAGTCGTGCGGAACCCGCAATTCGGGCTTGCACAAACTACTGTTTTTTTATACAGTGTCTGCATTCGTGCACCTAACGGCTTGTCGCCCGGTGTGCCCCAATCAGACGCTGCTCATCATAGCAAAGGACGATTCATGGAAGATAGTAAGAAAGGCGCCGGGCTGACCGCGGAAAAGAGCAAGGCGCTGGCGGCAGCGCTGGCCCAGATCGAGAAGCAGTTCGGCAAGGGCTCGATCATGAAGCTCGGCGATGCCGAGGCCATGGAAGACATCCAGGTCGTCTCCACCGGTTCGCTCGGTCTCGATATCGCGCTCGGCGTCGGTGGCTTGCCGCGCGGCCGCGTCGTCGAAATCTACGGCCCGGAATCGTCGGGTAAAACCACCCTCACGCTGCAAGTGATTGCCGAAATGCAAAAGCTCGGCGGCACGGCGGCATTCATCGACGCGGAACACGCGCTCGACGTCCAGTACGCCTCGAAGCTCGGCGTCAACGTGCCGGAGCTGCTGATCTCGCAGCCGGACACGGGCGAGCAGGCACTGGAAATCACCGATGCGCTGGTGCGTTCGGGCTCGATCGACATGATCGTGATCGACTCGGTCGCGGCGCTGGTGCCGAAGGCCGAAATCGAAGGCGAAATGGGCGATTCGCTGCCGGGCCTGCAGGCTCGCCTGATGTCGCAGGCGCTGCGCAAGCTCACGGGCACGATCAAGCGCACGAACTGCCTGGTGATCTTCATCAACCAGATCCGCATGAAGATCGGCGTGATGTTCGGCAACCCGGAAACCACCACGGGCGGCAATGCGCTGAAGTTCTACGCGTCGGTGCGTCTCGACATCCGCCGGATCGGCTCGATCAAGAAGAACGACGAGGTGATCGGCAACGAAACGCGCGTCAAGGTCGTCAAGAACAAGGTCGCGCCGCCGTTCCGCGAGGCGATCTTCGATATCTTGTATGGCGAAGGCATTTCGCGTCAGGGCGAAATCATCGATCTCGGCGTGCAGGCGAAGATCGTCGACAAGGCCGGCGCCTGGTACAGCTACAACGGCGAGAAGATCGGCCAGGGCAAGGACAACGCGCGTGAATTCCTGCGCGAGAACAGCGATGTCGCTCGCGAGATCGAGAATCGTATCCGCGAATCGCTCGGTGTGGTGGCCATGCCGCAAGGCGGCGTGGTCGCGGGCGCCGGCGCTGCCGAGGACGAGATCCTCGACGAAGAAGAGTGATGCGTCGCAGCCGGGAGCGCTCGGACGATTCGTCGGCCACGTCGTCGCGCGAGGATCGCGCGGCCGACGAACGGCAAACGAGCCGCCCGGTGCGCTCCGGTGCTGCGCAATCGCAGGAGGGGCGGCCGGATGGCCGCTCCGCAACGAGGGCATCCGACGATGCCCTCGTTGCGTTTCAGCGCGGGGTCGGCGCGCCCGGTGATCCTGCCGACCTGTTCGATCCCGACGAATCGTTCGACGCACACGATACGGCGCGCGGCATCCGCAGCCGTACCGTGCGCAACGGTGCGGGCCGGGCCGCCTCCACCGGCCTGTCGCGGGCGGGCGGCTCGTTTACCCCGGCAACCGGGGCATTACAACCGCAGGCGTCGCGTCGCGAAGCGCCGGCGTCCGAACCGTTCGAGCCGGCTGCTCGCGCTCCAGCCCGGCAGGGCCGCTTCGAAAATGCCGACGGCGATCAATATTCGCGCACCAGCGAGCAGGCCACGCGCCGCACGCGGCGGCGCACCAGCAGCCCGTTCGAGGCGCGAAGCGGCCGCGGCGAACGCGGCGAAGCCACGTCATCCGCCGATTCTTCCTCCGCTCGCGAAGCATCCGTGCCCGAGAACGACACGCGCCGCGCCGCGCCCGCGCGCCCGGCGCGCTCGCTGAAGGGCCGGGCGCTCGGCTATCTCTCGCGCCGCGAATACAGCCGCAGCGAACTGGCGCGCAAGCTCGCGCCGTACGTGGAGGAGGGCGACGATCCCGAGGCCTTGCTCGATGCGCTCGAGCGCGAGAACTGGCTGTCCGATGCCCGGTTTACCGAAAGCCTCGTGCATCGGCGCGCGTCGCGCCTCGGTACGGCCCGCATCCTGGGCGAACTGAAGCGTCATTCGGTCGATGGCGAACTGGTCGAATCGGTGACCGAGCAGCTTCGCGAAACCGAGTTCAGCCGTGCGCAGGCCGTCTGGCGCAAGAAGTTCGGCAGCCTGCCGGGCTCGCCGGCCGAGCGAGCCAAGCAGGCGCGCTTCCTGGCGTCGCGCGGCTTTTCCAGCAGCACGATCGTCAAGATCCTGAAGGGCGGCGAGGACGAGTTCGAGGGTGCCTAAACCCTTGTTTCGTGCTCTCTTTTTAGCCGGGTCCGGCCCTCGATGCTGCACTGCATCCTGTTGCCAATAAGGGTCTAACCGGATATTCGTGGCGATGCGGCAAACCCTCGATAATGCTAAGATCGTGCGGTTTTCCTTATCGGCTTCAACCTTGCGCATGCCGTCATCCAAGCCCGTGTCACGCCCGTCGCGCTTCTGGCGCGCCGTTCCGGCGTTCACCGACCGACGGGGTGGCGTGTGGGGCAGCGTCATCGATCCATCGGTCCTGTCGCATTGCGCGGCGGCGATCAAGGTGATGCAGCCGAGTGGACAGCCGATCCATGAACCCAGGCCCAGCATGCGCTCCGATCGCGAACCCCGTGTCGCCGGCGCCGCCGCGTCGTCCGGCCGGAATTGCCGTTCCGATCGCAGCAGCCAAGCCGTCATCCCCGCCTGCCGAGCACGCATCGCTCACCGCCTCTCTGTTTTTTCCGCTGTTCCCTGCCCCGTTTTCTCCCGCCGCTTCCCGCTTCGTTCCACCGTTCGATTCGCCGTTACCGGTTCGTGCCTTGCGCAACCGGCTGGGCGTCGTGCGGCGGAATCGGGCGCCGCGGCGCGACGGCGCGGTACGGCAGGGCGCGCGATGCGACGCACGGCCGACCGGGTGCTCACTCCGACATGGTCCGGCGTGGGCCGCCTTGCACTGGATGGTGCGGGCGGCTCGCACGAATAATCGGAAACTATTAGTAGAAAGAAGCGACGGTCAATCGACTTTTAATCCAACTCTCCAGACTGAAGGAATCACGCATGAAGATTCACGAGTACCAGGGTAAGGAAATCCTGCGGAAATTCGGTGTCGCGGTCCCGCGCGGCAAGCCGGCGTTCTCGGTGGACGAGGCGCTGAAGGTGGCGGAAGAGCTGGGCGGCCCGGTATGGGTCGTCAAGGCGCAGATTCACGCAGGCGGCCGTGGCAAGGGCGGCGGCGTGAAGGTCGCCAAGTCGCTCGAGCAGGTTCGTGAATACGCCGAACAGATCCTCGGCATGCAGCTCGTCACGCACCAGACCGGTCCGGAAGGCCAGAAGGTCAACCGTCTGATGATCGAAGAAGGCGCGGACATCAAGCAGGAACTGTATGTCAGCCTCGTCGTCGATCGCGTGTCGCAAAAGATCGTTCTGATGGGTTCGAGCGAAGGCGGCATGGACATCGAGGAAGTTGCCGAAAAGCATCCGGAACTGATCCACCACGTCATCGTCGAGCCGTCGACGGGCCTGCTCGACGAACAGGCCGACGACCTCGCCGCGAAGATCGGCGTGCCGGCTGCTTCGATTCCGCAAGCACGCGCGATCCTGCAAGGCCTGTACAAGGCATTCTGGGAAACCGACGCATCGCTGGCCGAAATCAACCCGCTGAACGTGTCCGGCGACGGCAAGGTGATCGCGCTCGACGCCAAGTTCAACTTCGATTCGAACGCGCTGTTCCGCCATCCGGAAATCGTCGCGTATCGCGATCTGGCCGAAGAAGATCCGGCTGAAATCGAAGCGTCGAAGTTCGATCTGGCCTACATCTCGCTCGACGGCGACATCGGCTGTCTCGTGAACGGCGCCGGCCTGGCGATGGCCACGATGGACACCATCAAGCTGTTCGGCGGCGAACCGGCGAACTTCCTGGACGTCGGCGGTGGCGCGACGACCGAGAAGGTCACGGAAGCGTTCAAGCTGATGCTGAAGAACCCGGACCTGAAGGCGATCCTCGTCAACATCTTCGGCGGCATCATGCGTTGCGACGTGATCGCGGAAGGCGTGATCGCAGGCTCGAAGGCCGTGAACCTCGGCGTGCCGCTGGTGGTGCGCATGAAGGGCACGAACGAAGACCTGGGCAAGAAGATGCTCGCCGAATCCGGCCTGCCGATCATCTCGGCTGACAGCATGGAAGAAGCTGCGCAGAAGGTTGTTGCAGCGGCCGCCGGCAAGTAAGCATCGTTGCATTGAACACGCATGGCGGCGCGCAGACGCGACGCCGATCGAACAGAGGTCAATACATGTCGATTCTGATCAACAAAGATACGAAGGTCATCACGCAGGGCATCACCGGCAAGACTGGCCAGTTTCACACGCGCGCTTGCCGCGAGTACGCGAACGGCCGCGAAGCCTACGTCGCGGGCGTGAACCCGAAGAAGGCCGGCGAAGATTTCGAAGGCATTCCGATCTACGCCAGCGTCAAGGAAGCAAAGGCCGAAACGGGCGCAACCGTGTCGGTCATCTACGTGCCGCCGGCAGGCGCGGCGGCCGCGATCTGGGAAGCCGTCGAGGCCGACCTCGATCTCGCGATCTGCATCACGGAAGGCATTCCGGTTCGCGACATGATCGAAGTGAAGGACCGCATGCGTCGCGAAGGCCGCAAGACGCTGCTGCTCGGGCCGAACTGCCCGGGCACGATCACGCCGGACGAGCTGAAGATCGGCATCATGCCGGGTCACATCCACCGCAAGGGCCGCATCGGCGTCGTGTCGCGTTCGGGCACGCTGACGTATGAAGCCGTTGCACAGCTGACGGCGCTGGGCCTCGGCCAATCGTCGGCAGTCGGCATCGGCGGCGATCCGATCAACGGCCTGAAGCACATCGACGTCATGCAGATGTTCAACGACGATCCGGATACGGATGCGGTCGTCATGATCGGCGAAATCGGCGGCCCGGACGAAGCAACGGCAGCCGAGTGGATCAAGTCGAACATGAAGAAGCCGGTCGTCGGCTTCATCGCGGGCGTCACGGCGCCCCCGGGCAAGCGCATGGGCCACGCCGGCGCGCTGATCTCGGGCGGTGCCGATACGGCCGAAGCGAAGCTGGAAATCATGGATGCGTGCGGCATCAAGGTCACGCGCAATCCGTCGGAAATGGGTCGCCTGCTCAAGGCAGCGATCTAAGCGCGCTCGCGGGCTCGTCCCGCGGCATTGCGTGCTTCGCCAGAACGCCGGCCTCGTGCCGGCGTTTTTTATGCGCGCGCAATGCGAACGTGCCGATGCGACGGGCCGCTACGCACCGCGCATAGGCCATCCGGCCGACTGTCCGGCGCGAGGCCTGCTGGCTACGATCGATCTGTCTGCCCTGTCGGCAGGCCTGTTTCGTTTCCGGAGCCCGTCATGTTCGAAGCGTTGTCCGTCACCCTGTTCCATCAATTCTCAAGGCGCCTGCGTCATGCGCCGGCCGGCATGTGCCGCTCGTGCCGCGTGCGTTTCGTGCCGCGTCTGCCTCGCGTGCGGCCGCGCGAGCCGTGCGGCTTCACGTTGATCGAACTGATGATCGTGCTGGCGATTGTCGGCGTGGTGGCGGCCTATGCGATTCCGGCCTATCAGGATTACCTCGCGCGCAGCCGGGTGGGCGAGGGCATGGCGCTGGCCGCATCGGCGCGGCTTGCGGTGGCCGAGAACGCCGCGAGCGGCACGGCCATGTCAGGCGGCTATGTGTCGCCGCCGGCCACGCGCAACGTCGAATCGATCACGGTGAACAACGATACCGGCCAGATCCGCATCGCCTACACCACGCGGGTCGCGCCGAGCGGTGCCAACACGCTGGTGCTGATGCCGTCGGCGCCCGACAACGCCGAAGCACCCACCGCGCGCGTGGCGCTCCAGCAGGGCCAACTGCAGGCCGGCTCGATCACCTGGGAATGTTTCGCGGCCGGCAAGACGGCCTCGTCGCTGCCGCCGCCCGGCTCCGGGCCGGTGCCGTCCGAAGCGCCGACGCTGGCCGGCAAGCTGTCGCCGCCCGAGTGCCGCACCTAGCCTGGCGTGGCGGCCACGAGCGCATGAATCGGGGGCAGACCGTGGCGTAACCGGCGATTTACTGTCGATGAGCCGACAGAACGGCACACGAGCGACTCAGCACCGGAAATTTTTTGTATAGTGCGCCGGTTGCTGACATCCGGTTCGCTCATGCCTTCTTCCGTTCTGCGTTCGTTATCGCTGATTGCGCTTGCTGTTGCCCTGATCCTGCCTTACGCGGTCACCAATCACACCTATCCGATCCCGACGTTCTATTCCGAATTCACGGCATTCGGCCTGTATGCGCTGCTCGGCGGGCTGGTGGTGCTGCTCGTGCGCGGCGAGCGAGCGGCGCAGCCGTTCGCCGCGCCGCTCGGCTGGGCCACCCCGCTCGCGTTCGGCGCGGTGCTGATCGTGCAGACGCTGGTGCTGCCGCTCGCGCAGCCCGCGATGAACTGGCTGGCCATCGGCTACCTGCTGGCGGCGCTGATCGCGATGCAGTCGGGCTATATGCTCGGCCGGGTGCATTCGGTCGAAACCGTCACGCGGATGATGGCGGGCGCGATGGTCGTCGGCGGCGTGTTCGCGGTGGCTTGCCAGGTCGTGCAGCTGCTGCATCTCGAACACACGTTCTCGCCGTTCGTCGTGAACTACGGCGTGACGGTCGAGCGCCGCCCGTACGGGAACATGGCGCAGGCGAATCACCTCGCCACCTACATCGCGTTCGCGCTTGCCAGCACGCTGTATCTGGCGCAGGCGCGCCGGCTGCCCGTGTGGGGCTGGCTGCCGCTGTCGGTCGTGTTGTCGGCGGGGCTGGCCTTCACGGTGTCGCGCGGCCCGTGGCTGCAGGTGGCGGTGATGGTCGTCGCCGGGCTCTGGACGGCGCTGGCCGCGGCGCGGCGCGGCCGCAGCCATCGTGCGGCATGGTTGTATCCGCTGGCGCTGGCGGTGGTGTTCGTCGTGGTCAATATCGTGGTGCGTTGGGCCAACCTGCGCTACCACCTCGGGCTGGCCGAATCGGCGGCCGAGCGCATGCGCGACGCCGGGCAGATCGCGCCGCGCCTCGCGCTGTGGAAGTACGGGCTGACGATGTTCCGCGAGCATCCGTGGCTCGGCGTGGGCTGGGGTGAATTCCCGCTGCATCAGTTCGAGCTGGTGCGCGCGCTGGGCGGCGTGGAAATCGCCAACAACTCGCACGACATCTTCATCGACCTGCTCGCCAAGTCGGGCGTGCTGGGCCTGGGCGCGCTGCTGGTCACGCTGGCGTTCTGGTTCGTGCGCGTGTTGCGGGTGCCGCACACGGGCGAGCGCCTGTTCGGCCTGGCGCTGCTCGGCGTGCTGCTGATGCACGCGCTCGTCGAGTATCCGCAGCAGTACACGTTCTTCACGCTGCCGGCGATGTTCGTGATCGGGCTGCTCGAAACACGGCCGATGCGCGTGCTGCCGGGGCGGATGGCCTATGGCGTGTTCGCGGTCGTGTCGGTCGCGGCGCTGCTGGCGCTGTATCCGATCCTGCGCGATTACCAGCGCGCCGAGGTGCTGTATTACGGTTCGAATCCGGCCGAGCAGTATCGCGAGTCGCCGTCGTTCCTGTTCGGCTCGTGGGGCGAATACGGGGCGGCCACGCTGATGCCGATCTCGCGAGACGACCTGCCGGCCAAGCTCGCCGCGCATCAGCATGCCATTGCGCTGCTGCCCGGCGAAACCGTGTTGCGTCGCTATGCCGTGCTCGAGGCGCTCGATGGCCGCGAGGGCGATGCGCTCGATACGGTCGCGCGCCTGAAGATCTTCGCGCAGGAGCTGCACGACTGGCCCGTGCAGCTTGCCGCGCTCTACAAGCTCCTGGATGCGCAGCCTTCGTTGGCCGGGTTCCGTCAATCGCTGGTGACGCGCTACGGCAAACCGGCCGGTGCGGCAAGCAGCGACGAAGACGACGACAGCGACGATTCCGACGACTGATCGGCTGGCTGTCTTGTCATGGCGCCGCGGCAGTCTCGCCGCGGTGCGTCGATGGCTGACGCAGTCACCCGCACCTACGCGCACCACGTCGGCGCGATGCAACGATCCGGTCGCCCACCGCCCACCGCCCACCGCCCATTCCGTCAAACATCGTCAATCCCGGCCTCGATCCGCGACTCGCGAGGCGCTTCGGTTATGCTGGCTGCCGGCATTCCGGCACATCGTGAATGCCGCCGTCATCTCGTAACCTGGGAGGATCATGATGAAGATTCGTACTGGCCGGGCGATTGCAGCCGGCGCCCTGATCGGCCTGTCGCTAACGGCGACCGGTGCCTACGCTCAACTCGGCGACATGCTGAAACAGGCCGGCAGCGGTGCCACGCAGAATTCCGGCGGCCTTGCCGGCAACCTCGGCGGCTTGAGTGGCCTGGGCGGCGCACTGGGCGGAGGCGGTTCGTCGTTGATGCCGTCGAGCCTCGGCAACGTCGCGGGCGTGCTGCAGTTCTGCATCCAGAACCAATACCTGGGCGGCGGCAGCGCCGGCTCGGTCAAGGATCAACTGTTGGGCAAGCTCGGCGGCAACCCGCAGTCGGACAGCGGGTTCACGAGCGGCAGCAGCGGCATCCTCGACGCCGGCAACGGCAAGACGCTCGACCTGAGCGGTGCGGGCGTCAAGCAACAACTGACCAAGCAGGTGTGCGACAAGGTGCTGACGCAGGCGAAGTCGCTGCTGTAAGCTGCGAACTCGGCAGCACACGAAAAAACGCTCATTACCCGCCACGCGGCGCCGAGACGCGCGATGCTCCGCCCAGCCGGGCGTCATCGCGCTCCCCGGCGCCGTTTGGCCATCGCGCCTGACCAACGCGACGTTCATACCCTGGGGAAGCCTCGTCATGATTCGCCACGCGAAGTATTTCGCCTTGCCGCTCGTTGCCGCGCAACTGGCCGGCTGCGCCATGTTCCTGCCGCACGAAAATACCTTGTCCTGCAAGATTCCCGTGGCCGTCTATCCCGACGATGCACGTCCGCTGGACCGTCAGGTCACGGTGCTGGTGCGCGCGCTGATCACCGCGGCGGGCGAACCCGAAAACGTGACGATCACGACCAGCAGCCGCAATCCCGCCGCCGACCGCGCGGCCGTGGCGGCGATGTCGCATGCCCATTGCACGCAGCAGGGCGCCTACGGTGCCACGCCCTCGCCGTTCACGCTGACGCAGCCGTTCGTGTTCGAGCCGAAAGGCGCGACGCAGAAATGACGCGACGCGCCGGGTGTGCGCCCGGCGCGTTGCCGTTCGATATTGCTGTGTATTTATCGATATTCGCTGCGTTAATCGATAAGCGCAGTCAATTTTCATTGTCGGGTTTTGCATTGAAAAGCCCCCGCGCCTTAAGCGCTCGGGCGCGGCAAGCCACGCCCTGAATCGCGTGATTGGCAAGCTGTTGCGCAACGGCGACACCGGTAATCGTGACGAAAGCTCATTTCTCTAGAATCCCGTTCGCCATATTCATGAAGCGCGCCACCAAACCATTAACCATGCGTGCGCTTCACTCCTTGGGGAAATCATGAGAATCGCAAAATCGCTGATCCCGGCGTTACTGGCCGTTTCCGCGGGCACGGCGTATGCACAGAGCAGTGTCACGTTGTATGGCACGATCGATGAAGGTTTCGATTACATCAGTAATCAGGCAGGGCATTCGAATTACGTGCTCGCCAGCAATCTCCGGCAACTCGGCGACCGCTGGGGCATAAAGGGCAGCGAGGATCTCGGCAGCGGTCTGCACGCGATTTTCCGGCTCGAAAACAACTTCAGCGTCAGCACCGGCCAATTGGCGGATAGCGGCGAGATGTTCGGCCGCCAAGCCTACGTCGGGCTGTCGTCGGACCGCTTCGGCACGGTCACGCTCGGCCGCCAGTACGATTCGGTGGTCGACTATGTCGCGCCCCTGAGCGCGGCCGGCAGTTGGGGCGGCGGCCTGTTCGGCCATCCGTTCGACGCCGACAACCTCGACGAATCGTTCCGCATCAACAACGCGGTGAAATACACGAGCGCGGAAATCTCGGGCGTGCAGTTCGGCGGCCTGTACGGCTTCAGCAATCAGGCCGGCCAGTTCGCGACCAACCGCGCCTGGAGCGTCGGTGCGCGCTACGACGGCGGCCCGCTGACGGCTGCCGCGGCGTACATGAACGCGGGCGGCGAGGATCAGAACACCTCGGGCGCGGTGGTCGGCTCGCCGTATCACGCGGGCACGCAGCGCGTGGCGGCGGCCGGCGTGAGCTACGTGCTCGGCTCGGCCACCCTCGGCCTGGTCTACACGCACACGATCCTCGATGCGGCGCCGCTGGCCGGCGTCCTGCGCAACGTGAAGTTCGACAACGTCGAAGTCAACGCGAAGTACGACTTCACGTCGGCGTTCTATGTTGGCGCGATGTATCTCTATACGAACTCGTCGGTGAAGATCGCGGGGCGCAGCAACGATCCGCATTACAACGAGATCGGCGCGACGGCCGGTTATCACCTGTCGCGCCGCACCGAGGTATATGCGCAGGCGCTGTATCAGCATACGTCGGGGAATCAGTTTGCCTCGATCGGCAGCCTGGGCGAGTCGTCCTCGCATAATCAGACGGTCACGCGCGTCGGGATTCGCACGGCGTTCTGATTGGCGCAGCGAGTGCTTGAAGAACCGGGCGGCATGTATCGCACATGCCGCCCGGTTTTATTTTGATATAAAAATTCGGCATTGAACGATGGCGATTTTCAAATGAATTGGATAGGCCTCATGTAGCGAATGCGCTATCGCCGTACGAATGTTCACGCTGAATACGTTTTTAGTGCCTTGCCTTTCATTCCCGTCTGTGTAAAATTCGCGAACACATATTTACAACGGCACTACGGGGGGATTAATGGCGCATTCCGCAATCATATTCAAGCATCCGACGTTCGGCTCGATCAAGAAAGCCCCGGTCGGCTTTTCCTGGACGACCTTGTTTTTCGGCTTCTTCCCGGCGCTGTTTCGCGGCGATTTCAAGTGGGCCGCCATCATCTTCGGCGCGACCTGCGCCATTTCGCTGGTCACGATGGGGATCGGCGCGATCGTCCCCGGCATCGTTTTCGCGGTGATTTACAACAAGATGTATATCCGCGATCTGGTGGCGAAGGGTTTTGAAGTGGAGCGCATCGAATCGTCGTTCACGATCGATCAACTGCAGTCGCAACTGGAAACCAAGCTCTCGTCGGCGCAAATCGCCTGAGTCGCGCAATACGGGTACGAGCCGCATCAGATAACCAGGCCGCTTCGGTATCGACGAAGCGGCCTTGGTTTTTTGTCAGGCGAGGCGGCGTTGTCTCACGCCTCGGCTTTCCAGTCGCCCGATTTTCCACCGCGCTTCTCGGCCACGCCCACGTCGGTGATGATCATCCCGCGATCGACGGCCTTGCACATGTCGTACACGGTCAGCAGCCCGACCTGCACGGCGGTCAGCGCTTCCATCTCCACGCCGGTGCGGCCAAGCGTCTCGACCTGTGCCGTGCAGCGCACGCCGGGCAGCGCGTCGTCGAACTCGAAATCCACGGCGACGCGCGTCAGGGCGAGCGGGTGGCAAAGCGGGATCAGGTCGGCGGTGCGCTTCGCGCCCTGGATCGCCGCGATGCGCGCGATGCCGATCACGTCGCCTTTCTTCGCACGGCCGTCGCGGATCAGCGCAAGCGTGTCGGGCAGCATGCGGATCGCGCCGCGCGCCACGGCGATGCGCCGTGTCTCCTGCTTGTCGCCGACATCCACCATGTGCGCGTGGCCGGCCGCATCGAAGTGAGTAAGTCCTGACATGATTCGCTCCTGAGATGGGCGCTCATCATAGCAGCGCCCCGCCATTACAATGGCAGCCGTTGCCGCCAGCCGGGCCTCGGCGCGCTCTGCCCGAGGCTCGGCCGGCGTATCGATCGTTGCCGTTCGCTTCCGATCCGCTTCCGCGTCCGATGCCGCTCATGCGTATCTCGTTCCGTATCTCGTCCCGTATCCCGTCGTCGCTGCTCGCCGTCTCGCTGTCGATCGCGATGGCCGTGCCGCCCGGCAGCCCGGCGCATGCGGCCACGTCCGACCCGCGCACGCCATCCACGCCCGGCGCGCCGCTGCCGCGCCTGCTCGACGGCCTCTCCAGTGCGCCCGAGATTCCCGACGCGATCGCCCCCGGCGTGTTCGGCACCTATGGCGGCGAGCGCGCGCGGCTGTCGGGCACGCCGGCCTCGACGCCGAGCCTGCGCCGCCCGTTGCAGACGCAGCAGTTGCCCGACCTCGGCGACGGCTCCGGCGGCGCGCTGACGCCGCAGGCCGAGCGCCGGCTCGGCGAGCGCGTGATGCGCGAGGTGCGGCGCGATCCCGACTATCTCGACGACTGGCTCGTGCGCGACTATCTCGACACGGTCGCGGCGAAGCTGTCGGCCGCCGCGGCCGCGCAGTTCATCGGCGGCGAGCGTCCCGATTTCGACCTGTTCCCGATGCGCGATCCGCAGATCAACGCGTTCTCGCTGCCCGGCGGTTTCATCGGCGTGAACAGCGGCCTGGTGATCATGACGCGCACCGAATCCGAGCTGGCCTCGGTGCTCGGCCACGAGATGGGCCACGTGTTGCAGCGGCATATCGCGCGGATGATCGGTGCGAACGAGAAATCCGGCTACGCGGCGCTGGCCTCGATGTTGGTGGGGGTGCTGGCCGGCGTGCTCGCGCGCAGCGGCGACCTCGGCAGCGCGATCGCGCTGGGCGGCCAGGCCTACCTCGTCGACAACCAACTGCGCTTCTCGCGCGGCGCGGAGCGCGAGGCCGATCGCGTCGGCTTCCAGTTGCTGGCCGGTGCGGGCTACGACCCGTACGGCATGCCCGGTTTCTTCGAGCGGCTTGACCGCTCGACGATGGGCGACGCCGGCGTGCCCGAATACGTGCGCACGCACCCGCTGACCACCGACCGCATCGCCGACATGGACGACCGCGCGCGTCGTGCGCCGTATCGGCAGCCGCGCCAGTCTGCCGAGTACGCGTTGGTGCGCGCGCGGCTGCGGATTTTGCAACCGCATACGCCGTCCGATATCGCCGCCGAGGTGCGCCGCATGCGCGGCGAGCTCGACGACCGCGTCGCACCGAACGTGGCCGCGAACTGGTACGGCATCGCGCTGGGCCAGATGCTGCTCGGCAATCTCGACGATGCCGACCGGGCGCTGGCGGCCGCGCGCGAGCGCTTCGAGACCGTACAGCGCGACGAGGGCGCGGTGGCGGCCGCTATGCCTAATTCATCGAGCGCGTCGAATGCATCGAATGCCCCGAGCACCCCGAGCCTCGACGTGCTGGCCGCCGAGATCGCGCGCCGCGCGGGCCGCACCGTCGACGCGGTGCGTCTGGCGCAACGCGCGCAGCAGCGCTGGCCGGGCTCGCACGCGGCGATCGTCGTGCATCTGCAGGCACTGGTGGCGGCGAAGCGGTTTGGCGAGGCGCAGGCGCTCGCGCAGCGGCAGGCCGATGCCGATCCGCGTCAGCCCGACTGGTGGGCCTGGCTCGCGCAGGCGGCGCAGGGCAACGGCGATGCGATCCTGCGGCGGCGCGCGCAGGCCGAAAAGCTCGCGCTGGACGGCGCCTGGCCGTCGGCGATCCGCCAACTGCGCGAGGCGCGCGACGACAAGGCGGTCAGTTTCTACGAGCAATCGATCATCACGGCGCGGCTGCACGATTTCGAGCGGCGCTACAAGGAAGAGCAGGACGACAAGGACGACGAGCGCGGCTGAGGCCGAGGCCGAGGCGATCCGCCGGGGACGAGATCAGCGCGCGGGCGGGGCGGCCTCGGCCTTTGCCTTTTCGGCCGGGCTGGCGACGAACGCGAAGTGCGCCGCCACCGCGTCGCGGCGAATTTCGGCGAGCGCGAGATCGACGCCGGGCCGCCAGTGGAAGCAGCCGCCGGTGCCGTCGTCGTCGAGCGTGGCGTGATCGGCGAACAGGTCGAGATCGTGGTCGTGCAGCGCGGCCACGCGCGGCGGATCGGCCGCGTCGGAGAACAGCACCCCGCCCGCGTCGTCAAGCCATGCGCAGGCCGGCTCGAACGGCTGGCCGGCCTGATCGGTGAGCGTCAGCGCGCCGTCCACGGCCGCGAGCCGCACGATCCACGGCGTGTAGGCCAGCTCCACGTACACGCGCTGCGGGCCGTTCTGGAAATACCACTGGCCTTGCGCGTCGCGCTCGTAGTTGCGCGCGATGAACGCGATCAGCGCCATGTGGCGGATCGGCGTGCCCGGTTCATGGGCGGCCTGCGCGGCCTCGTCGCGCATGCGCCAGTCGCCGCGGCGGTCGAGCAGCAGCCAGCCGGTGCAGTGCGGGACGTTGGGCCACTTCGCGATGGCCTGGCGAACGATCTCATCCATGGTCGAGAAACCGGGAAACGAAACCGAACACGCGCTGCGGCAGCCAGTCGTCCTGGCCGGGAAAGCGGCCGGACGTGAAGCCGACGTGGCCGCCGTGTTCGGGTTGATCGAGCTCGACGGCGGGCGACACGTCGCCGGGCCCCGGCAAGGCGGTGGCCGGCAGGAACGGGTCGTTGCGCGCGTTGAGGATCAGGGTGGGCGTGTCGATGGCGCGCAGCAGCGGGCGCACGGTCGCGCGGGTCCAGTAGTCGTCGGCGCTGCTGAAGCCGTGCAGCGGCGCGGTCACCACGTCGTCGTATTCATACATGTTGCGCGCGGCCAGCGCCGCGCGTTTGTCGAACAGGCCCGGGTGCTGTTCGAGCTTGACCAGCGCCTTGACCTTCAGCGTCTTGAGGAACGCGCGCGTGTAGACCATCGAAAAGCCGGTCGAGATCGCGCGGCCGCCCGCATGCACGTCGAGCGGGGTGGACACGGCCGCGGCGGCCGCGACGATGTCGCGCCCGCCGCGCTGCTGGCCGAGCCAGTGCAGCAGCACGTTGCCGCCGAGCGACACGCCGATCGCGAACACCGGCCCACGATGGCCGGCCGCGAGGCGGTGCAGGATCCAGTCGAGTTCGTCGGCGTCGGCCAGATGATAGAAGCGCGGCTGGCGGTTCATCTCTCCGCTGCAACTGCGGAAATGGGGCACCACGCCGTGCCAGCCCTGTGCCTGGGCCGCCGCCATCAGCAGGCGCGCGTAGCGCGAATCGGAGCTGCCTTCGAGGCCGTGGAACACCACCATCAGCGGTGCGTCGGGCGCTGGCTCCAGGCCGGGCGGCGGCGCGATCCAGTCGAGATCGATGAAATCGGCGTCGGGCGTGTCCCAGCGCTCGCGCCGGTAGCGCACCTCGGGCCGGCGGCCGAACAGCGCGGGGAAGATCGTCTGGGCGTGATTGGTCGGCAGCCAGCGCGGCGCCACGTAACGCAGCAGCTCGGCCGGCGTGGCCGGCACCACGGACGGCGAAGGCGATTGCGGCGGGGAGGGGCAGGCGGAACTCATGGCGCGTATCCGAGGCGAGGTGCCGAAGGCGCGAGGCCGTGTGTCAGTGCAGGGGCCCTTGGCCGTGGCGGATCTTGGCGGCGAACTGGCTGGCCGCCTGATCGGGAATCGGGCTGGCGTGGATGTGTGCGACCCGCCATTCGCCGCGCTCGTGGATCATCACGTAGGTGGTGAACACCATGTCCGGCTCGGTGCCCGCATCGGCGTACTGATGGGCTTCCGCCACCGTGTAGACGACCGTGCCGAGGCTGTCGTACACGCGGATATCGAGCGGCTCGATGGTGACGGGGCGTGCGGTCATCCGTTGCGCGAAGCCGCTGCGGATCTGCTCCAGCCCGTGCAGGTGCGAGCCGTCGGACCAGATGCAGCTCGCGAAATCCTCGTCGATCCACAGGACCATCAGGGCGTCGAGGTTGGCGTCGGCGATCGACTGGTAATAGGCGTTCAGCGTGTCGGCGGCGGCTTCGAAGAGGCGGGCAAAACGTGGCATCGGGATTATCTCTCGCGCGCAAACGCGCTGTTACAAGGCAGCGGCCGCGAGGCCGCCTTCGCAAGTACCGCAATGTCGCACTCGATCGCACGCCGGGCCCGGCCCGCCGCGCTTCAGCGCTGTCCGACCAGCATCCCGCGCAAGTCGCCGAATACCTGTTCCGGGCCGAGCTCGCGCAGGCAGTTCAGATGGCCGAGCGGGCATTCGCGCTCAAAGCAGGGGCTGCATTCGAGGTGGAGCCATTGTACCTTTGCCTGCTCCGACAGCGGGGGGGTATGGCGCGGGTCGGTCGAACCGTAGAGCGCCACCAGCGGGCGGCGCAGCGCGGCCGCCACGTGCATCAGGCCGGAATCGTTGGTGACCACCGCGTTGGCGCGCGCGATCAGCGCGCACGCTTCGGACAACGAAGTCTGGCCGCAGAGGTTGCGCACGCCGGGCGCCGCGTCGGCGATCGCCTGCGCGACCGGCGCATCCTTCGGCGAACCGAGCGCGATGATCTGCGTATACGGGAACGACTGGTTGACGATGCGTGCGAGCGCCGCGAAATGCTCGGGCGGCCAGCGCTTGGCCGGGCCGTATTCGGCGCCGGGGCAGAACACGATCAGCGGCTTGCGGGTGTCGAGATGGAAGCGCGTGGACACGCGCGCCGTTTCGTTGAGGTCGGCGTCGAGGCGCGGCATCGGCAGCGCCTTGAGCTGCTCGTCGAGCTTCGCGCCGGGCGTGTAGGCCAGCGACGCGTAGAACGGCACCATCGGCGGGCGCGCATCGCGCGCCTTCGGCGGGTTCGCGTGGCGCACGTTCAGCAGCCCGTAGCGCGACTCGCCGGTATAGCCGATGCGCAGCGGAATGCCGGCCAGCCAGGGGATCAGCGCCGACTTGAACGAATTCGGCAGCACGTAGGCCGCGTCGTAGCCGACATCGCGCAGGTCGCTCGCCAGTTGCCAGCGGCGCACCATCTGCAGCTTGCCGTGCGCGAGGTCGGTCGCGTGCACGTCGTGGATTTCCGGCATCCGTTCGAGCACCGGCGCGACCCAGGTGGGCGCGACCGCGTCGATCACGATGCGCGGATGCAGTTTCTTCAGCAGCGCGAAAAGCGGCTGCGCCATCAATGCGTCACCGATCCAGTTCGGTGCGATTACCAACGCGCGACGCATCAGGTGGAGTCCGGTGTCGTAATGAAACGCGGCGCCAGGGCGCCGCGCTCGGGTTGCGGGGAATAAGGGGCGGTTCGCCGGCCTGTTTGCCGATCGCCATGGGCGGGGCCGGCTCGACCGGGGCCGGGCGGCAGGCCGCCCGATGCGCGCTCAGTGGCCGTGGACGACTTCGCCCGCGCGCAGCGTGTAACGCGTGCCGCAGTAGGGGCAGCGCGCCTCGCCGTGGGTGACGTCGATGAACACGCGCGGATGCGCGCTCCAGCGCGTCATCGCCGGGTTCGGGCAGTAGGCCGGCAGATCCTTGGCCGACAGTTCGACGAGCGGTCGTTCCTTGATTTCACTCATGGGGCGGTCTCTTGTTGCAATAGGGGGACGGCGGCGCTGTGTGCCGCCGTTGCCCGACACGATAACGAAAAACCTCGTTCGCGGCACGCTCGCGGCCGTGCACGCCTGTGCGCAGCAGCAGGCCGGGGCGGCATCGAGGCCCGCCGGGCGGCGCGCTGGCGCGCTGCACAGGCCGCGCCGGTCGTGCATTTTAGCGTCTTTTCCCGGTGCGACGATCTGTCCAGCGGGGTCCGGCGCTATAATCGCGCCACCATTTCAACGAAAACACGACGGGAGGCACTGCGCGAGGCGCGTCCGCCCGGTTTTCCGTGCCGCGCGGCCCCCTCCCATGCTCGCTCGTCTGTCCGCCACCGATCGCTTCGCCTTGATTCAAGGGGCGCGCGATTACGCGCCGACGCTCACCGCCATCCTGTCCTGGGGCCTCGTCACCGGCATCGCGATGAGCAAATCGGTGATGACCACCGACCAGGCGGTCTGGATGACGCTCCTCGTCTACGCCGGTTCTTCCCAGCTTGCCGTGCTGCCGCTGCTGGCGGCCAAGCTGCCGATCTGGACCATCCTGCTGACGGCCGCGATGGTCAACCTGCGCTTCGTGATCTTCAGCGCGGGGCTGGCCCCCCATTTCTCCTATCTGTCACCGTGGCGGCGCATCGCGATCGGCTATTTCAACGGCGACGTGATCTACCTGCTGTTCATCAAGCAGGGCTTCGCGAACGGCTACGTACCGGGCAAGGAAGCCTATTTCTGGGGGATGGCGCTGGCGAGCTGGCTGTCGTGGCAGGTGTCGTCGCTGGCCGGCATCGCGTTGGCCAGCGTGGTGCCCGACCAATGGGGCCTCGGGCTTGCCGGCACGTTGGCGCTGATTCCGATCATGGTGTCGGCGGTGGCGAACCGCTCGACGCTGGCCGCCGTCGCGGTGGCCGGCATCGCGGCACTGCTGGCCGTGGATCTGCCTTACCGGCTCGGGCTGCCGATCGCCGTGTTCGCGGCGCTCGCGGCCGGCACGCTGGCCGACCTGGTGATCGAGCGGGCCGACTGGCGCCGCCTGCGCGCCGAGGTCCGGCCGCGCGATGCGATCGATCCGGCCGACGCCGGGCGCGATGGCGAAGGCGGCGCGCGATGAGCGAGAACGCGACGATCTGGTGGACGATCGCCTGCATGACGGTGGTCACGGCGGTCACGCGCGCGCTGTTCCTGATCGGCGGCGAACGCACCATCCTGCCCGAGCGCGCCCAGCGCGCGCTGCGTTACGCGCCGGCCGCGGCGCTGGTCGCGGTGGTGCTGCCCGACGTGCTCGATACCCCCGCCGGCCTCTCGTTCGCCCTCTCCAATCATGATTTCTACGCCGCCGCGGCCGGCCTCGGCTGGTTTTTATGGCGACGCAGCATGATCGGCACGATCCTGATCGGGATGGTGGTGTTCACGCTGTTGCGCCTGATCACCTGAGCGTTCGCCGCCCCGCGCGGCGCGGGTTGGTCATGCTGCGTTGCAGCATCGAAAGCCTCGCGCCAAATAAAGGGAATTCGCCGCGCGGCGGGGCAGGCCGCGGGGCCGATCGGCTAGAATGAGTTTTTCCCGAAATTTCGTGCGCGTCGCACGGCCCAGCCCGGCCGTCCGGCGCCGTCGTCGGCAGCCCGCGCGCGATCTTTCCGCAACGCCTTCCTTCATCAACCTTCAATCTGTCCCATGAGCCAAGTTAAGCGTCTTACCGACCTGATCGCCGAGGGGAAAGTCTCCGGCAAACGTGTCTTTATCCGCGCCGACCTGAACGTGCCGCAGGACGATCACGGCAACATCACCGAAGACACCCGCGTGCGTGCGTCGGTCCCGGCGATCCGCGCGGCGCTCGACGCCGGCGCCGCCGTGATGGTTACCTCGCACCTGGGCCGTCCGACGGAAGGCGAATTCAAGCCCGAGGATTCGCTCGCTCCCGTCGCCGCGCGCCTGGCCGAGCTGCTGGGCCGTGAGGTGCCGCTGGTCGCGAACTGGGTCGAGAACGGCGTGAAGGTCGCGCCGGGCGACGTCGTGCTGCTCGAAAATTGCCGCGTCAACAAGGGCGAGAAGAAGAACGACGACGCGCTGGCGCAGAAAATGGCCGCCCTGTGCGACATCTACGTCAACGACGCGTTCGGCACTTCCCACCGCGCCGAAGCCACCACCCACGGCATCGCCAAGCACGCCGGCATCGCCTGCGCAGGCCCGCTGCTTGCTGCGGAACTCGACGCGCTCGGCAAGGCGCTCGGCAACCCGAAGCGCCCGCTGGTGGCGATCGTGGCCGGCTCGAAGGTCTCGACCAAGCTGACGATCCTGAAGTCGCTGGCCGAGAAGGTCGATCAACTGATCGTCGGCGGCGGCATCGCCAACACGTTCATGCTGGCTGCCGGCCTGTCGATCGGCAAGTCGCTGGCCGAGCCGGACCTGGTGGCCGAAGCCAAGGTCATCATCGACGCGGCCCGCGAGCGCGGCGCCTCGGTGCCGATCCCGTCGGACGTGGTGACGGCCAAGGAATTCGCGCCCACCGCCGTGGCGACGGTCAAGAAGGTCAGCGAGATCGAAGCCGACGACCTGATCCTCGACATCGGCCCGGACACCGCCCGCGCGCTGGCCGGCCAGCTCGAAAAGGCCGGCACGATCGTCTGGAACGGCCCGGTGGGCGTATTCGAGTTCGATCAGTTCGGCAACGGCACCAAGACGCTCGCCGAGGCGATCGCCAACTCGCCGGCGTTCTCGATCGCCGGTGGCGGCGACACGCTCGCGGCCATCGCCAAGTACGGCATTCACGACAAGATCAGCTACATCTCGACGGGCGGCGGCGCCTTCCTCGAATTCCTGGAAGGCAAGACGCTGCCGGCCGTGGAAGTGCTCGAGACGCGCGGCGCGGCCTGAGGATGACGCGCGGTCGCGCGTGGAGCGCGCCGGAAGGCGACGGGGCGGCGCGGGCACGCCCCGGTTCGCGCACCGGCGGGCGGCAAGGCCGAAAGGCCGGCCGCCCGGCCGCGATGCACACGGATTACAGACAGAACAAAGCGACGCAGGCCGACGATGCCCGCGCGCACACCGGAGCACCGGCCGCTGGGCCGGCGGGTTCCGGCTCTCGTAGCAGTCTCTCCAGCGCATTCAACCCGACCCTCAAGAGGAGTTTCATGTTTCGCGCCACCAAGATAGTCGCCACGATCGGCCCTGCCTCCAGCTCGCCCGAGATTTTGCTGCAGATGATTCAGGCGGGGCTCGACGTCGTACGACTCAATTTTTCGCACGGCACGGCTGACGATCACCGCCAGCGCGCCGAGATGGTTCGCGAGGCCGCTCGCAAGGTCGGCCGGGAAATCGCGATCATGGCCGACCTGCAGGGTCCGAAGATCCGCGTCGGCAAGTTCGAGAACGGCAAGATCCAGCTCGAACCGGGCCAGCCGTTCATCCTCGACGCCGGCTGCGAGCTCGGCAACGACGAGCGCGTGGGCCTCGACTACAAGGATCTGCCGCGCGACCTGAAAGCCGGCGACCTGCTGCTGCTCAACGACGGCCTGATCGTGCTGACCGTCGAGCGCGTGCTCGGCGAGGAGATCCACACGACGGTCAAGGTGGGCGGCGAGCTGTCGAACAACAAGGGCATCAATCGCCAGGGCGGCGGCCTGTCGGCACCGGCCTTGACCGCCAAGGACATGGAAGATATCCGCACGGCGATGTCGCTCGGCGCGGACATGGTGGCGGTGTCGTTCCCGAAGAACGCCACCGACATGGAAATGGCGCGCCAGCTCGCGAACATCGCGGGCGCGCCCTACGGCATCAAGCCGAAGATGATCGCCAAGATCGAGCGCGCGGAAGCGATTCCCGCGCTGCAGGACATCCTCGATGCCTCGGACGGCATCATGGTCGCGCGCGGCGACCTGGCCGTCGAAGTGGGCAACGCGGCCGTGCCGGCGCTGCAAAAGCGCATGATCCGCATGGCGCGCGAGTCGAACAAGCTCGTCATCACCGCCACCCAGATGATGGAATCGATGATCCACGCCCCGGTGCCTACCCGCGCCGAAGTGTCGGACGTCGCCAACGCCGTGCTCGACGGCACCGACGCGGTGATGCTGTCGGCCGAATCGGCCGCGGGCAAGTACCCGGTGGTCACGATCGAGACGATGGCGACGATCTGCGTCGAGGCCGAGAAATCGGAGGCCGTCGAGCTTGACAAGGATTTCCTCGATCGCACGTTCACGCGGATCGACCAGTCGATCGCGATGGGCGCGCTGTTTACGGCCCACCATCTCGGCGCGAAGGCCATCATCGCGCTGACCGAATCGGGCTCGACGGCGCTGTGGATGTCGCGTCACATCACCCACGTGCCGATCTTCGCGCTGACGCCGCGCGTCGGCAGCGAGCGCGCGATGGCGCTGTTCCGCAACGTCGTGCCGCTGCACGTCGACTTCAACAGCGACCGCGATGCGGCGCTCCAGGCGGCGCTCGAGATCGTGATCCGCCAGGGTTACGTGGTGCGCGGCGACATGGTGGTGCTCACCGTCGGCGAGCCGATGGGGCAGGCGGGCGGCACCAATACGCTGAAGATCGTGCGGGTCGGCGACGCATTCTGAACCGGCTCGGCCCGGTTCGCCGGGCCACGAAAAAGCCGCGTGGGGGTCGGATCACCCCGCGCGGCTTTTTTTCGTTTTTTTTCGTGGTACACCGAACGAAAGCGGTTGCGATTTCCGTGATACACGAGACGGAAGTCGTAACAAATTGCGGAATCCGCCCGTAATCCGGACTAAACGCGGGACGCTTCGCGATAAAATGGCGCCCATTCGACGCTCGGCCGCGTGCGCCGCCCCCATGATTTTCTCCGGGGCAGGCAGCGCGCCGCCAACCAGGGCGCGCCGGTTTTCATTCCATGGAGTACCACAATGCCTCTCGTATCAATGCGTCAACTGCTGGACCACGCAGCGGAACACGGCTACGGCCTGCCGGCATTCAACGTGAACAACCTGGAGCAGGTGCAGGCGATCATGGCGGCGGCCGACGAAGTCGGCGCGCCCGTGATCATGCAGGCCTCGGCCGGCGCCCGGAAGTACGCGGGCGAAGCGTTCCTGCGCCATCTGATCGAATCGGCGGTCGAATCGTATCCGCACATTCCGGTCGTGATGCACCAGGATCACGGCCAGTCGCCGGCGGTCTGCCTGGCGGCGATCCGCAGCGGCTTCACCAGCGTCATGATGGACGGTTCGCTGGAAGCCGACGGCAAGTCGGTGGCGTCGTACGAATACAACGTCGACGTGTCGCGTCGCGTGGTGGAAATGGCCCACTCGATCGGCGTGACGGTCGAGGCCGAACTCGGCGTGCTCGGCTCGCTCGAAACCATGAAGGGCGACAAGGAAGACGGCCACGGCGCCGACGGCACGATGACGCGCGAGCAGTTGCTGACCGATCCGGAGCAGGCTGCCGACTTCGTCAAGCAGACCCAGTGCGACGCGCTCGCCATCGCGATCGGCACCTCGCACGGCGCCTACAAGTTCTCGAAGAAGCCGACGGGCGATATCCTGTCGATCCAGCGCATCAAGGAAATCCACGCGCGCATCCCGAACACCCATCTGGTGATGCACGGCTCGTCGTCGGTGCCGCAGGAGCTGCTCGCGGAAATCCGCGAATTCGGCGGCGACATGAAGGAGACCTACGGCGTGCCGGTCGAGGAAATCCAGGAAGGCATCAAGCACGGCGTGCGCAAGATCAACATCGACACCGACCTGCGTCTGGCGATCACCGGCGCGATCCGCCGCTACTTCGTCGAGAACCCGGGCAAGTTCGATCCGCGCGACTACCTGAAGCCGGCGCGCGAAGCCGCGAAGAAGGTGTGCGTGGCGCGTTATCTCGCTTTTGGTTGCGAAGGTCAGGCCGGCAAGATCAAGCCGGTGTCGCTCGACAAGATCGCCGAGCGATACAAGGCGGGCGAACTCGCCCAGCTCGTGCGCTAACATATCGGTTTTGCCGCCTGGTCGATCCGGGCGGCGCCGGCCGGAAATTCAGCCGCCGTTCCCGCCTGTCCGCGGGGAACGGCGTTTCCCTTTTTGTTTGGCCCCATTTTCTGCGAAGACGACGATGTCTACCCTTTACGAATCCACGCTCCGTTCGCTGCCGCTCCTCGGTCGCGGCAAGGTCCGCGACAACTACGCGGTCGGCACCGACAAGCTCCTGATCGTCACGACCGACCGCCTGTCGGCATTCGACGTGGTGATGGGCGAGCCGATTCCGAACAAGGGGCGCGTGCTGAACCAGATGGCGAATTTCTGGTTCGACAAGCTCGCGGGCATCGTCCCGAACCACCTGACGGGCGACACCCCGGAATCGGTGGTGGCCGCCGACGAAGTGGCGCAGGTCGAGGGTCGCGGCGTGGTGGTCAAGCGTCTCGAGCCGATCATGATCGAGGCCGTGGTGCGCGGCTATCTGGCCGGCAGCGGCTGGAAGGACTACCAGGCGACCGGCGCGGTGTGCGGCGTGGAACTGCCGGCGGGCCTGCAAAATGCGCAGAAGCTGCCCGAGCCGATCTTCACGCCGGCCGCCAAGGCCGAAATGGGTCATCACGACGAAAACATCTCGTACGACGAATGCGAGCGCCGCATCGGCACCGAGTTGAGCGCGACGATCCGCGACATCTCGATCCGCCTGTACAAGGAAGCGGCCGATTACGCGGCCACGCGCGGCATCATCATCGCCGACACCAAGTTCGAATTCGGTCTCGACCAGCACGGCAAGCTGTTCCTGATGGACGAGGCGCTGACGGCCGATTCGTCGCGCTTCTGGCCGGCCGACCAGTACGAAGTGGGCACCAACCCGCCGTCGTTCGACAAGCAGTTCGTGCGCGACTGGCTCGAAACCCAGGATTGGGGCAAGACCGCGCCGGCGCCGAAGCTGCCGGACGACGTGGTCGCCCGCACCAGCGCCAAGTACCAGGAAGCGCTCGAGCGCATCACCGGCCAGACGCTCGCGTAAGCGGCGCCCCGCAGCGGATAACGAAGGAAACGTCGCACGATGAGTGAAGTC
Organism: Burkholderia sp. 22PA0099; assembly: GCF_047497165.1. Classification (NCBI taxonomy): domain Bacteria; kingdom Pseudomonadati; phylum Pseudomonadota; class Betaproteobacteria; order Burkholderiales; family Burkholderiaceae; genus Burkholderia; species Burkholderia sp. 22PA0099. The sequence continues at coordinate 908,260 of NZ_CP163165.1, forward strand.
CAGATCGCCCACACGCACAGCGCGCCGCTGATCGGCGTGCTGATGGGTTCCAGTTCCGATTGGGACGTGATGAAGCAGGCCGTCGCGATCCTGCAGGAGTTCGACGTGCCTTACGAGGCCAAGGTCGTCTCCGCGCACCGAATGCCCGACGAGATGTTCGACTACGCCGAGAAGGCGCGCGAGCGCGGGCTGCGGGCGATCATCGCCGGCGCCGGCGGCGCGGCGCACCTGCCCGGCATGCTGGCTGCCAAGACCACCGTGCCGGTGCTCGGCGTGCCGGTCGCGAGCAAGTACCTGAAGGGCGTGGATTCGCTGCACTCGATCGTGCAGATGCCCAAGGGCGTGCCGGTCGCGACGTTCGCGATCGGCGAGGCCGGCGCGGCCAACGCGGCGTTGTTCGCCGTGTCGCTGCTGGCCGGCACCTCGGTCGAGTACGCGAACCGGCTCGCCGCATTCCGCGTGCGCCAGAACGAAGCCGCGCACGCGATGGTGCTGCCGCCGCTGTAAGCGGCGCGGCTCCGAACGATGTCCCCCCGGCGGCGCGCCATGCCTTCACGATGGCCGCCGCGACCGATCACTGACATGACTGCACACTCCACTCCGGTTTCATCGATCCTGCCCGGCGCCTGGCTCGGCATGGTCGGCGGCGGCCAGCTCGGCCGCATGTTCTGCTTCGCGGCCCAATCGATGGGCTATCGCGTCGCCGTGCTCGACCCCGACGCGGCGAGCCCCGCCGGCGCCGTGGCCGATCGCCACCTGCGCGCCGCCTACGACGACCAGGCCGCGCTGGCCGAACTCGCGGCGCTGTGCGAAGCCGTCTCGACCGAGTTCGAGAACGTGCCGGCCGCGAGCCTCGATTTCCTCGCGCAAACCACCTTCGTCGCGCCCGCCGGGCGCTGCGTGGCGATCGCGCAGGACCGGATCGCGGAGAAGCGCTTCATCGCCGCCTCGGGCGTGCCGGTCGCGTCGCATGTGGTGATCGAATCGGCCGAGGCGCTGGCCGCGCTCGACGACGCCGAGCTCGACGCGGTGCTGCCCGGCATTCTCAAGACGGCCCGCATGGGCTACGACGGCAAGGGCCAGGTGCGCGTGGCGAATGCCGCCGAGGCGCGCGCCGCGTTCGGCGCGCTGCGCGGCGTGCCCTGCGTGCTGGAAAAGCGCCTGCCGCTCAAATACGAAGTGTCGGCGCTGATCGCGCGCGGCGCGGATGGCCGGTCCGCCGTGTTCCCGCTCGCGCAGAACACCCATGTGGACGGCATCCTCGCGCTGACCGTGGTGCCCGCGCCGGCCGCGGACGCCACGCTCGCGGCCACCGCGCAGCAGGCGGCGGTGCGCATCGCCGATTCGCTCGATTACGTCGGCGTGCTGTGCGTCGAATTCTTCGTGCTGGAAGACGGCTCGCTGGTCGCCAACGAAATGGCGCCGCGTCCGCACAATTCCGGCCATTACACCGTGGATGCCTGCGCGGCCAGCCAGTTCGAGCAGCAGGTGCGCGCGATGGCGCGGCTGCCGCTCGGCAACCCGCGCCAGCATTCGCCGGCCACCATGGTCAACGTGCTCGGCGACGTGTGGTTCGCCGATGGCGCCGGGGCTGAGGCTGACGCTGACGCGGTTACGCCGCCGTGGGATCAGGTTGCCGCGATGGCGTCGGCGCATCTGCATCTGTACGGCAAGGAAGACGCGCGCGTCGGCCGCAAGATGGGCCACGTGAACTTCACGGCGGAAACGCTCGGCGAAGCGGTCGAGGCCGCCGAGGCGTGCGCGCGCCTGCTGCGCATTCCGCTCGCGTAAGGGGCGCGCCACCATGCGTTCCGACGCCCGTCTGACTTCCGCGTTGTCTTCGCTGCCTCACCTGCACGTGCCGCAGGTGGCGATCGACGAGGCCGCCGCGAAGCTCGCGGCGGGCGAACTCGTCGCGTTCCCGACCGAAACCGTCTACGGGCTCGGTGCCGATGCGGCCAGCCCCGAGGCGGTGGCGAGGATCTACGCGGCGAAGGGCCGGCCGTCGAATCATCCGGTGATCGTCCATCTGCCGCCCGGCGGCGACCCGGCTTACTGGGTGCAGACGCTGCCCGGCGACGCACGCAAGCTGATCGAGGCGTTCTGGCCCGGCCCGCTCACGCTGATCCTCAAGCGCGCCGCGCATATTCCCGATGCGGTCAGCGGCGGCCAGGATTCGGTGGCGCTGCGCTGCCCGTCGCATCCGGTCGCGCAGGCGCTGCTGGCCGCGTTCAGCGCGTTGCGCGGCGGGCATGGCGGGGTGGCCGGGCCGTCCGCGAACCGCTTCGGCCACGTCAGCCCGACCACCGCGCAGCACGTGCGCGACGAGTTCGGCACGAGCGTGCATGTGCTCGATGGCGGGGCGGCCGAAGTCGGCATCGAATCGACGATTCTCGATTTGTCGCGCGGTTTTCCGGCGCTGCTGCGCCCGGGCCACGTCACGCCGCAGCAGATCGCGGACGTGCTCGGTACGGTGGTGCGCCTGCCCGACGGCAGCGACGCCAGTGCGCCGCGCGCCTCCGGCACGCTGAAGGCGCATTACGCGCCGCGCACGCCGCTCGCGCTGCTGCCGTTCGACCGGCTCGAATTGCTGCTCGACGCGGCCGCCGAGGCCGGCGAGCCGGTGGCGCTGGTGGCACGCGCTTCCAGCGCGCGCGATTGGGCCACCGCGCCCGGCGTGCATTTCGTGGTAGCGCCCGAAGATCCCCAGGCCTACGCGCGCGAGCTATATAGCCTGCTGCGCGCGCTCGATCGCGCCGACGTGGCGCGCATCCTGGTCGAGCAATTGCCCGATACGCCCGACTGGGTGGCCGTCAACGACCGGCTTGGCCGGGCCGCGGCGGCGTTCGAGCAGGGTGCCGACAGCGCGCACTGACGCGCAACGTGCCGCCGGTTCCTGGCGCACCCGAATAAAAAACGCCCGGCATTTGCCGGGCGTTGTCATTTCCGCTTCCGCATTCGGGCAAGGCCCGCCGGCTTACTTGCCGACGCCGGCCGCCGCGATCTGCTGCTCGACGAACTGCGCGAACAGCGCGTGCAGGTGCGTGGTCGGGTGGACCGTATCCGCGAACATGTAGGTCTGGTCGGCGTTCGCCACCGTGTAGGTTTGCGGCGAACAGAACAGCGACGAGGCGAACCCGCTCGGGTTGGCCACGCCGGCCTTGGCGGCGGCGGTGGCCATCGCGGTCAGGTTGCAGGCCGTGCCGGTGTTGCCGACCGTGAAGCCGTTGGCCTGAAAGTTCGCGCCGATGCCGTCCTGCCAGGTGAACGCGTCCATCACCTTGACCTTGGTGGTGTCGACCTGGAGCGCCGTGAGCGTGGCCGTCAGCGTCTGGTTGAACAGCGCCGAGAGCTGGGTCAGCGCGGCTTGCGTGGCGGCGCCGCCGGCCAGCGCGAGCGGCGTCGTGCCGATGTCGGGCATGTTCGAGACGAACACGTGGGTCGCGCCGTTGGCCGGGATCTGCGCGATCGCCGCGCCCAGTTGCTGCGCGGCGAGGCCCACGGCCTGCGCGGCGGCGAGCTGCGCGGCCGGCGTGTTGCCGGCCGCCTGCGCGACTTGCGCCTGGAACAGGATGTCGTTGGCGCCGCCGTTGATCAGCACGAGCTGGTTCGCGTTGAAGCTGCCGTGCGCCTGCAGGTATTGCTGGAGCTGGGTGGCGATCGGCGTGGTGGTGGCCTGCGCGTAGTCGGCGTTGGCGACCGACGCGTCGGCGTGGCCGATACCCGGCTGCAGCGTCACGCGCGAGCCGCCCTGCGCGTAGCCGAGGCCGCCGGTGGCCTGCAGCGGCACGCCGAACCCGCCTTCGTACGCGGGCTTCAACGTATCGCCGTAGAACTCGGCGACCTTCTGCGTCCACACTTCGCCGGGGTTGGTCGTGAAGCGGCCGCCGCCGAAGCCGAGCAGGATCTGCGGCGAATAGGTGCCGACGTCGGACAGGCTGTCGCCGAACGACACCACCTGCATCTTCACGCTCGCCGAAGCGTTGGGCGCGGGGCTGTTGTCGTCACCGCCGCCGCAGGCGGCGAGCAGCGCCAGCGCCGCGCTCGCGATGGCGAGCTGGGCGGTGCGCTTCAGACCGCTGGGTGGACGGCGCGTCGCGGTGGTGTTCGGCTTCATGCAGTATCTCCTCGTTGATATGGCCAGATTGTCTATGCGTCGTCCGACGCGTGTTGCCCGATGTCCGGCGGCACGACGGCGGGTCGCCGCGTGTCGTCGGTTTCCCCTCGGGACGCGGCCGTTGCGGGTCGCAACGTGCCGGTAACTTGCAAATGATAAGCGCTCGCCCACTCGGGCGGCCCGAAAATCGCGCGCCACTTGTTGCGCGCGCCGTCGACGCGAAACGCGTCGGCGGCCATCGAGCGCCACTCGTGAAAGGTCGCGATCAGCGGGTTGTTCGAGCCGAGCGGCTCGACGATGCCGTAGACGGGCGGATCGCGCGGATCCTCCTCCACGAAGCTGCCGAACAGCCGATCCCAGATCACCAGCACGCCCGCGTAATTGCGGTCGATGTAGCGCGGGTTGCGTGCGTGATGCGCGCGGTGGATCGACGGCGTGTTGAGCACGTGTTCGAGCCAGCCGAGCTTCGGGATCGCCTGGGTATGCACGAAGAACTGGAACGCCAGGTTGATCAGCACGATGCCGACGATCTGCTGCGGCGGGAAGCCGAGAAACGCCAGCGGCAGCCAGAACGCCCACATGCCGGCGATCGGGTACATCAGGCTCTGGCGGAACGCGGTCGAGAAATTGAGCCGTTCGGACGAGTGATGCACCACATGCGCGGCCCACAGCCAGCGCACGCGATGGCTCGCGCGATGAAACCCGTAATAGAGCAGATCCTGCGCGACGAACAGCACGAAGAACGCGACCCAGCTCGACGGCCAGGTGAACAGCCGATAGTGGTCGTAGCAGTACGCGTAGAGCGGAATCACCACCAGCCACGCGAGCTTGTCGGCGCCCTGGTGCATCAGCGCGAGCGCGGCGTTGCAGAGCGTGTCGCGCCAGGCATAGAGATGGTCCTGCGGGCGTGTGCGGGCGAGGTGCCACGCTTCCCAGCCGATGCAGAGCAGGAACACGGGCGCCAGCGCGAGCAACAGCAATTCGACATTGAATTGCATGGGCGTCTCCCCCTTTTTTCGAATCTGGCCAGCCATCGCCCCGGCGTCCTGGTCAGGCCGGGTGGGATGCGAAGCCAAAGCGTACGCAATCGCCGCGGGTGGCGCGACAAGTTCCGTAGAGGGAGTGTTCGGGGGAGGGTTTGCCCGCAAGGCGGGGCGGGCGACGGCGTCGCGCCGCCCGTTTCAAACGCCGCGGCGGCTCAGTGCGGGCCGTCGTAGACCCATTCGAGCAGCGCGTCGTGCGCGGCGCGCGCGGCGCTGGCGCGCGGGTCGTTGATGAAGCTGACCACCACGTAGCTGTTGCCGTCGGCCGAGGCCACGTAGCCGGCGATCGCGCGCACGTCGCGCAGCGTGCCCGTCTTGATGTGCGCGTTGCCGAGCACCGGCTGGTTGGTCAGGCGGCGCGCCATGGTGCCGTCCACGCCCACCACCGGCAGCGATTCGACGAACGGCTGCGCGACCGGGCTGGCGTTGGCCGCCTGCAGCAGCGCGGCGAGCGAACGCGCGCTGACGTGCTCGTCGCGCGACAGGCCGGAGCCGTTGTCGAGCGCGAGTTCCGGCATCGCGATGCCGCTGCGCTGCAGGAACGCATGGATCACGCTCGACGATTGTTCGGGCGTGGCCGGCGGCTTGCCCTGGATCGCGCCGATCGCCAGGAACAGGTTGCGCGCCATCGTGTTGTTGCTGTTCTTGTTGATGTCGTACACGACGCTCGACAGCACCGGCCCGCGATGCACGGCCACCGGGCGCGCCGTGGTCGGCACCTTGCCTTCGAGGATCTGGCCGTTGAACGTGCCGCCCGTCGAGCGCCACAGCGCGAGGAAGCCCTGCGAGAAGAACTGCGAGTGATCGAGCACCGCCACGTTGCTCGTGATCGGCCCGCAGTTGAGCGGGAAGCGGCCCGCGAAGGTGGCCGTCAGCGCGCCGTTCGGGCCGGTCGCCAGTTGCGGGCGCGCGGCGGCGGCGGCCGATGCGCACGAGGTGCCGCTCTCGCTGATTTCGTTATCGATCGTCAGGTTCGCGAGCGGCGGCAGCACGTCGATCGCGACGCTGCCGCCGTCGGTCGGCGTGACCGTAAACGACAGCGACTTGAACGCGTACAGCAGCGGATCGGGGCCGACGTTGTACGGCGCGAGTACGTCGTCGTCGAAGGCCGGCAGGTCGCGCGTGGACGGTGCGAAGAAGGTCTTGTCGAGCACCAGCGCGCCGTCGACGTTGACGATGCCGGCGCGGCGGATCTTGTCGACCAGGTCGATCAGTTCCTCGGGCACCAGCTTCGGATCGCCGGTGCCCTTGATGTACAGGTTGCCGTGCAGCGTGCCGGCGGGGTCGACCGTGCCGTCCGCGTAGGCGGTGGTGCGGAAGCGGTAGTCGGCACCGAGCATCGCGAGGCCCGACCAGGTCGTGACGAGCTTCATGGTGGAGGCCGGCAGCATCGGCCGCTGGCCATTCCAGTCGACGGTCGGCGCGCGCGCGCCGATCTTCTCGATCACCACGCTGATGCTGGACGCGGGCACATGCGCGCGTTGCAGGCCGGCCAGCACCGACGGCGGCAGGATGCCGCGCGCGGCGGCCACGCTGGCGGCGGGCGCGGCGGATACCGTGGCGGCATGACGGCCCGCGCGCGGTTTCTTGCGTGCGTCGGCGGGGGCGGCGGCGGCCAGCGCGGCGCAGGCGGCCAGGACGAAAGCGGTGCGGCGCAGGCGCCGGGAAGGGCTGAAAGATTGGGTCGGGGCGGGCGTGTGGGTCATCGACAGGCAAGAAGTGCGGGCCGGCGGACGGCGCGGAAACGCACATTGTAGAGACAAGCCCTGCCGCCGGGATGACGAATTACATCTCGAATCGCTTCGCGAATTGCACGACGCGGGGCGCTACAATGGCCGGCATCGAATTCCCGCATACAAGGTTGGCCGCATGCGAATACTGCTGGTCGAAGACGACACGATGATTGCCGAGGGCGTGCGCAAGGCGCTGAAGTCCGACGGCTTCGCGGTGGATTGGGTCGAGGACGGCGAGGCCGCCCTCACCGCGATCGGCGGCGAAACCTACGACCTGATGCTGCTCGATCTCGGCTTGCCCAAGCGCGACGGCGTGGACGTGCTGCGCACGTTGCGCTCGCGCGGCCATGCGTTGCCGGTGCTGATCATCACCGCGCGCGATGCGATCTCCGATCGCGTCAAGGGCCTCGACGCCGGCGCCGACGATTACCTCGTCAAGCCGTTCGATCTCGACGAACTCGGCGCCCGCATGCGCGCGCTGATCCGCCGCCAGTCGGGCCGCAGCGAATCGCTGATCCGCCACGGCGCGCTCACGCTCGATCCCGCCTCTCACCAGGTCACGCTCGACGGCTCGCCGGTGGCGTTGTCGGCGCGCGAGTTCGCACTGCTGGAAGCGCTGCTGGCGCGGCCCGGCGCGGTGCTGTCCAAGAGCCAGCTGGAAGAAAAGATGTACGGCTGGGGCGAGGAGATCGGCAGCAATACCGTCGAGGTCTACATTCACGCGCTGCGCAAGAAGCTCGGCTCGGACCTGATCCGCAACGTGCGCGGGCTCGGCTACATGGTTGTCAAGGAATCGTAACGCGTGAGGTCGATTCGCCATCAATTGCTGATCTGGCTGCTCGCGATCCTGGTTGCGGGCGTGGGCGCCGCAGGCTGGCTGATCTACCGCCAGGCGCTCGCCGAAGCGAACGAACTGTTCGACTACCAGCTTCAGGAAATCGCGGCCGCGCTGCCGTCGGAGCCGTTCTCGCAGGTGTTCGGTTCGCGCACCAACGTCGGCGACGAAGGCATCGTGATCCAGATCTGGAACCGCAACGGCGGCCTGATGTATTTCTCGCATCCGCGTGCGCCGATCGCGCCGCGCGCCGAGCTCGGCTTCTCCACCGAACACACCGATCGCGGCGAATGGCGCGTGTACGGCGCGATCGTCGGCGATAACGTGGTGCAGCTCGCGCAGCCGGTGTCGGTGCGCAACCGGCTCGCGGCCAGCGTCGCGCTGCGCACCGTGTGGCCGATGATCCTGCTGCTGCCGTTTCTCGGTGCGGCCGTCTGGATGATCGTCGGGCGCGGCATGCGGCCGTTGCGGCGCGTCACGCGGGCGGTCGAATCGCGCCGGCCCGAGGCGCTCGACCCGCTGCCCGACACGCGGTTGCCGCAGGAAGTGCAGCCGCTCGTGCATGCGCTGAATGGGCTGCTCGCGCGGCTGGCCGCCGCGCTCGACACGCAGAAGGCGTTCGTGGCCGATGCGGCTCACGAGCTGCGCACGCCGCTCGCGGCCGTGCAGATCCAGACGCAACTGGTGGCGCGCGCGCAGGACGACGAAACGCGCCGCGAGGCGCTCGCCGATCTGCAGAGCGGCGTCACGCGCGCCACGAGGCTGGCCGAGCAACTGCTCGCGCTGGCGCGCTCCGAACCCGACGGCGCGACTGTGCGCGAGCCGGTGTCGCTGACCGAGGTGCTCGCGCATTGCGTCAGCGCGCATGCGGTGGTTGCGCAACGGCGCAATATCGACCTGGGCATCGAGGAGGCGCAACGGGCCACCGTCGACGCCGATATCGGCGCGCTGCGCGTGCTGTTCAGCAACGTGCTCGACAACGCCGTCAAGTACACGCCCGAAGGTGGCCGCGTGGATGTCACGCTGAGCCTCGACGCAGCCGGCCGCGCGGTGGTGCGGGTGGCCGACAGCGGCCCCGGCATTCCGCCCGGCGAGCGCGAGCGCGTGTTCGATCGCTTCTACCGCGACACGTCGGCGCGGGCACGCACCGACGTATCGGGCAGCGGGCTGGGCCTGGCGATCGTCAAGCGCGTCGCCGCGCAGCAGAACGCCACCGTCCTGCTTGGCGAATCGGCGGCGGGCGGCCTGCTCGTCGAGATCGCGTTTGCTGCCGCGCGCCCGGCATGAAAGCCTTTTGAAGGCCGGTTGGCGCGGCTCTCCGGTCTGTCCCCGCTTCGGTTAAGCCTCCTTTAAGACAGTCCCTTTACGCTGCGAACCATCAACGAGGAGGTAGCACGATGAACACCCGTTTCCTGGCGCGCAGCGCCATTGTCGTGGCCGTAGCGGCTGCATTGTCCGCAACGTACGTCGCCGGCACGCATCACGCCGCGCCGCCCCAGATCATCTCGCCGGCGCAGGCCGCCGCGCTGATGCCGGCCGAGGCGGCCGCGAAGACGGGCATTCCCGATTTCTCGGGCCTGGTCGAAACCTACGGCCCGGCCGTCGTGAACATCAGCGCCAAGCACGTGGTGAAGACCTCGGCGCGGCGCGGCGGTGGCGGCGGCGCGCAGCAGTTGCCGATCGATCCGAGCGATCCGTTCTACCAGTTCTTCAAGCACTTTTACGGCCAGGTGCCGGGCATGGGCGGTGGCGGCGGTGGCGGCCAGGATCAGGACCAACCGAGCACGAGCCTCGGTTCGGGCTTCATCGTCAGCCCCGACGGCTACATCCTGACCAACGCGCACGTGATCGACGGCGCCAACGTCGTCACCGTCAAGCTGACCGACAAGCGCGAATACCGCGCCAAGGTGATCGGTGCCGACAAGCAATCCGACGTCGCGGTGCTGAAGATCGACGCGTCGAACCTGCCGGTGGTCAAGATCGGCGATCCGCAGCAGAGCAAGGTCGGCCAGTGGGTGGTGGCGATCGGCTCGCCGTACGGCTTCGACAACACCGTGACGTCGGGCATCATCAGCGCTAAGTCGCGCGCGCTGCCGGACGAGAACTACACGCCGTTCATCCAGACCGACGTGCCGGTCAACCCCGGCAACTCGGGCGGCCCGTTGTTCAACCTGCAAGGCGAGGTGATCGGCATCAACTCGATGATCTATTCGCAGACGGGCGGCTTCCAGGGCCTGTCGTTCGCGATTCCGATCAACGAGGCGATCAAGGTCAAGGACGAACTGGTGCAGACCGGCCATGTGAGCCGCGGCCGTCTCGGCGTGGCCGTGCAGGGCCTCGACCAGACGCTCGCCAGCTCGTTCGGGTTGCAGAAGCCCGACGGCGCGCTGGTCAGCTCGGTCGATCCGAAGGGGCCGGCCGCCAAGGCGGGCCTGCAGCCGGGCGACGTGATCCTGTCGGTGAACGGCACGCCGGTGCAGGATTCGACGATGCTGCCCGGCCAGATCGCCAGCCTGAAGCCGGGCACCAAGGCCGATCTGCAGATCTGGCGCGACAAGTCGCGCAAGGATGTCACGGTCACGCTCGCTTCTCTGACGGATAGCCAGCAAACCGCCAGCAACGACGAACCGGCCGAACAGGGGCGCCTCGGCGTGGCGGTGCGGCAGTTGAGCCCGCAGGAGCGCGCCGGCACTTCGCTCACGCACGGCCTGATGGTGCAGCAGGCCAGCGGGCCGGCCGCCAACGCCGGCGTGCAGCCGGGCGACGTGATCCTCGCGGTCAACGGCCGGCCGGTCACGAGCCCCGAGCAGTTGCGCGATGCGGTCAAGAGCGCGGGCAACAGCCTGGCGCTGTTGATCCAGCGCGACAACGCGCAGATTTTCGTGCCGGTCGATCTGAGCTGACCGGGCGAGGCAAGCATCTGGCGCGATTTTTGCTGGTATAGCGCCCGATCGGGTAAAAGGCCCGGATTCACGGTGGTGCCCGGGGCGCCACCATTCCTTTTTTGCAAGGAAGGAGACTAACCATGCAACAACAACACATTTCGAAGTTCCTGCTCGTCGCCGCACTGTCCTTCGGCCTCGTCGGCGGCGCTTATGCGCAGTCCGCGCTGCCTGACGCGCAGCAGCAGGGCGATGTCAGCTACGTGTCGGGTGGCGTCGGCCTCGACGAATCCCATGCGTTTCAGCAGGCCGAGCATCAATGGCCGCTGTCGATGCGCTTCACGGGCGCGGGCGGCGAATTCCTGTCGGGTGTGCACGTCTCGATTTCGGGCCATGGCGGCGAGGCCCTGAAGGCCGACACGCGCGGCCCGTACATGCTGGTTCGCCTGAAGCCGGGTTCGTACAAGGTGACGGCCGATTACAACGGCAAGGTGCAGACTCACAGCGTCACCGTGCCGGCCAAGGGTGGCGCCAAGACGGCCTTCACCTGGGCCGCGCAGTAAGCGCGTCGCGCGCGCAACAGCGGCGGCGGCCTGCGCACAATTGCCGCAGATACTAGATAATGAAAACCACGGCTCGGGCCGTGGTTTTTTTTCGACCGTCGCCGGCACGACGGCATCGCAGGGTGGCGCGGCGCGACCGCGAAATCGGGGAGAGGCATGGAGCTGAACGACGCGCTGCGCATTCCGCTTGCGCCGTCGGACGTTTGGGCGGCGTTGCAGGATCTCGCGCTGCTGCGGGCGAGCGCCGAGCATTGCGACGCGTTGACCCGGCTCTCCGCCGACGACTACTCGCTCAAGCTGACCGTGCCGTTCGGTCCACTGCGCGCGCGCTACACGGTGCGCGTGCATCTTCAGCCTCCGGCGGCCGGCCATCGGCCACGCCGCACGCTGCTGTTCATTGCCCGCACCGACGGCGGCGGCGTGTTGCGCGGCCAGCTCGAGGTGCGCCTCGGCACCCATCGAAACGGCGAGGCCGTCTCCACCCGCATCCATTACGCCATCCGCGCGACCGCGGCCGGCCCGCTGGCCGAACTGCGCTACCGGCAGATCGAAGAGGGCCTGCTGCGCTTCGCCGACGATTTCTTCAACGAATTCAGCGCCACCCTGCTGGCCCGGCACGGTCTCGCGCCGAACCTCGCCACGGCCGGGCTGCGCCGTCGGCATGTGTTCCGGCGGCCCGACGGGCTGTCGGCCGCGTTGCGGCGCGCACGGGCGCAATCGGGATTCGGCGGTGCGTTATCCGGGCGCGGGACATTGTCGCCCGAGCCCGGCTCCGGTCTCGGCGTGATCGTGCCGCCGTGGGTATGGCTCGCGGTGGTGGCGGTGGTGATCGTGGCGCTCGCGTTGGCGCACTGGCTGGACTAGCGCACCGGGCAGGCAGCCGCATCGCGATGCGGCGTTTTCATCGAGGCGGGAACGGCAGGGCTGCGCCGCCGGTTTCGGCGGACGTCAGGCGGACGGCGGGCGCCGCAGCGAGGGGCTGAGTCGAAGCATGTCGAACACGCCGTCGACCAGCGGCTCGGCGTGCTGCTCGGCATCGATTTCGTCGGGCAACATCAGCATGTCGCGCACGAAGCCGCTGACCAGCGTGTGCAGCATCAGCGTCGCGCGCCAGGTGTCGAGATCGGCCGGCAATTCGCCGTTGGCGACGGCCTGCTTCAGGTCACCCTCGATGTTGTGCAGGGCCTCCGACATGCCGGCGCGATTGCGCTGCAGCAGCGGTTCGAGATCGGCCACGTACTCGCATTTCATGAACAGGATGCTGAACACGCGCCGCAGTTGCGAATCGCGCGCCACGCCGAGCAGACACCACACCAGGATTTTGCGGATGCGCCCGAGCGGATCGGCGCGCGGCTTGTCGGAGGTCGCCTTCAACTCGTCGATCGGCAGGAACACACGGTCGAACATCGCATCGAACAACTCGCTCTTGTTGGCGAAGTGCCAGTAGATCGCGCCGCGCGTCACGCCCGCATGCTGGGCGATATCGGCCAGCGTCGTGTGCGAGACGCCTTTTTCGAAAAAAACCTGTTCGGCGGCGTCGAGGATGCCGTTGCGGGTCGCAAGCGCGTCCTCTTTGGTACGTCTGACCATGGCGGGTGCCTGTATGGGATGTCGGCGCTGACGACCTCACCCGGCGAGAGGAGTCGGGTGTGAACTTACGTTCGTAATCGTCGGTAATTTGTAAGAATTTGTATCGTTCATGAACGTCTTTTACATACATACACGAACGTATATACAATACCACCCACGATCGAAGGACCCAAGCAGTAGATCGAATACCCGCGTGGCAATCAGTTAATATCCCTTTCTGCTGATTTCCCTTCCGTATCGCGCCGCGTTCGCTGCGGCGTCTCCCGGCACGGCGGCCTGCGTGCCGTTGTCGTCGTTGTCGTATTCGTAGTCCTGCATTTCTGGTGTGTTCGATCGGCGCCTCACGGCGCATTCGTGTCGCGGCCCCAGGCCAAGCACTTACTTCTTTTGTTACAAATGAGGTCGTTCCATGCGCGTCGAACGGGTTCCATACCGCTTAATCAGTGTCGCTGCGGCAGCAGTCTTCCTTGCCGCCTGCGGACAAAAACAATCGGCCCCGCCTCAGCAGACACCGGAAGTCGGCGTCGTGACGGTCCAGCCGCAATCCGTGCCGGTCGTCTCCGAACTGCCGGGCCGTACCAATGCCTTCCTGGTTGCCCAAGTGCGGGCACGGGTCGACGGCATCGTGCTGCGCCGCGAGTTCACCGAAGGGGGTGATGTGAAGGCAGGTCAGCGTCTTTACAAGATCGATCCCGCCCCGTATATCGCCACGTTGAACAGCGCCAAGGCCACGCTCGCCAAGGCCCAGGCCAACCTGGCCTCGACCAACGCGCAGGCCGCGCGCTTCAAGGTGCTGGTGGCCGCGAACGCGGTCAGCAAGCAGGATTACGACAACGCCGTGGCCTCGGCCGGCCAGGCCGCCGCCGACGTCGCGTCGGGCAAGGCCGCCGTGGATACCGCGCAGATCAACCTCGGCTACACCGATGTGCTCTCGCCCATCACCGGCCGCATCGGCATCTCGCAAGTGACGCCGGGCGCTTACGTGCAGGCCAGCGCGGCCACGCTGCTGTCGACCATCCAGCAGATCGATCCGATGTATGTGGACCTGACGCAATCGAGCCTCGACGGCCTGAAGCTGCGCCAGGACATCCAGAGCGGCCGGATCAAGACGGCCGGCCCGAACGCGGCCAAGGTCAAGCTGGTGCTGGAAGACGGCAAGACCTACCCGCTCGAAGGCAAGCTGCAATTTACCGATGTGACGGTCGACCAGACCACCGGCTCGGTCACGATCCGCGCGATCTTCCCGAATCCGAACCGCGTGCTGCTGCCCGGCATGTTCGTGCGCGCTCGCATCGAGGAAGGCACCAACGACAACGCGTACCTGGTGCCGCAGATCGGCGTCCAGCACGATCCGAAGGGCCAGCCGACGGCATTGGTGGTCGGCGCGGACAACAAGATCGTCTCGCGCGTGCTGACGACCTCGGGCACCTACGGTCAGGATTGGGTGGTCGAGGGTGGCCTGCAAACGGGCGACCGCGTGATCGTGCAGGGCGTGGGCAAGGTCCAGCCGGGCATGACGGTCAAGCCGGTCGCGGCGCAACTGCCGCCGAACCAGAACGCCGGTACCGATCCGAGCAGCCAGCCGAGTTCGGCATCCGACCAGGGTGTCGCGGCATCGGGTGCGTCGGGTGCCTCGGCCGCTACGCCGGCCAGCGCGGCGGCAGGTTCGGCAGCGAGTGCGACCGCGGCTTCGGGCGCGTAACCACAGGGAGCCTGTTTCATGGCAAAGTTTTTTATCGATCGCCCGATCTTCGCGTGGGTGATCGCCATCATCCTGATGCTCGCGGGTATCGCGTCGATCTTCACGTTGCCGATCGCGCAGTATCCGACGATCGCGCCGCCGTCCATCCAGATCTCCGCGACGTACCCGGGCGCTTCGGCGAAGACGGTCGAGGACACGGTCACGCAGGTGATCGAGCAGCAGATGAGCGGTCTCGACAACTTCCTGTACATGTCCTCCACGAGTGACGATTCGGGTACGTCGACCATCACGCTGACGTTCGCGGCCGGTACCAATCCGGACATCGCGCAGGTGCAGGTGCAGAACAAGCTGTCGCTCGCGACGCCGATTCTGCCGCAGGTCGTGCAGCAGCTCGGTCTGAAGGTCACGAAGTCGAGCAGCAGCTTCTTGCTGGTGCTCGCCTTCACGTCCGAAGACGGCAGCATGAACAAGTACGACCTCGCCAACTACGTGGCTTCGCACGTGGAGGATCCGGTCAGCCGTCTGAACGGCGTCGGTACCGTCACGCTGTTCGGCTCGCAGTACGCGATGCGGATCTGGCTCGATCCGACCAAGCTCACCAACTACAGCCTCACGCCGGTCGATGTGACCAGCGCGATCACCGCGCAGAACGTGCAGATCGCGGGCGGCCAGATCGGCGGCACGCCGGCGGTGCCGGGCACGGTGCTGCAGGCCACCATCACCGAGCAAACCTTGCTGCAGACGCCGGAGCAGTTCGGCAACATCCTGCTGAAGGTCAATCAGGATGGTTCGCAGGTTCGGCTGAAGGACGTCGCGAAGCTGAGCCTCGGCGGCGAGAACTACAACTTCGACACGAAGTACAACGGCCAGCCGACGGCCGGTCTCGGCATCCAGCTCGCGACCAACGCCAACGCGCTGCAAACAGCCAACGCGGTGCGCGCGAAGATCGACGAACTGTCGAAATACTTCCCGCACGGCCTGACCGTCAAGTACCCGTACGACACCACGCCGTTCGTGCGCCTGTCGATCGAGGAAGTGGTCAAGACGCTGCTGGAAGGCATCGTGCTGGTGTTCCTCGTGATGTATCTGTTCCTGCAGAACCTGCGGGCCACGATCATCCCGACGATCGCCGTGCCGGTGGTGCTGCTCGGCACGTTCGCGATCATGTCGGCGGTGGGCTTCTCGATCAACACGCTGTCGATGTTCGGCCTGGTGCTCGCGATCGGCTTGCTGGTGGACGATGCGATCGTGGTGGTGGAGAACGTCGAGCGCGTGATGTCGGAGGAGGGGCTCTCGCCGAAGGAGGCCACCAAGAAGGCGATGGGCCAGATCACCGGCGCGCTGGTGGGCGTGGCGCTGGTGCTGTCGGCCGTGTTCGTGCCGGTGGCATTCTCGGGCGGCTCGGTCGGCGCGATCTATCGTCAGTTCTCGCTGACGATCGTGTCGGCGATGGTGCTGTCGGTGCTGGTGGCGTTGATCCTGACGCCGGCCTTGTGCGCGACGCTGCTCAAGCCGATTCCGCAGGGCCATCACGAAGAGAAGAAGGGCTTCTTCGGCTGGTTCAACCGCAACTTCAACAACAGCCGCGACAAGTACCACAAGGGCGTGCATCACGTGATCAAGCGCTCGGGCCGCTGGCTGATCATCTATCTGGCGGTGATCATCGGCGTGGGCTTCCTGTTCGTGCGCCTGCCGAAGTCGTTCCTGCCCGATGAAGATCAGGGCCTGATGTTCGTGATCGTGCAAACGCCGTCGGGTTCCACCCAGGAAACCACGGCGCGCACGCTGAAGAACATTTCCGATTACGTGCTCAACGACGAGAAGGACATCGTCGAATCGGCGTTCACCGTGAACGGCTTCAGCTTCGCCGGCCGCGGCCAGAACTCCGGTCTCGTGTTCGTCAAGCTGAAGGATTATTCGGCGCGTCAGAGCTCGAACCAGAAGGTGCAGGCGCTGATCGGGCGGATGTTCGCACGCTACAGCGGCTACAAGGACGCGATCGTCATTCCGTTCAACCCGCCGTCGATTCCCGAACTGGGCACGGCAGCCGGCTTCGACTTCGAGCTGACCGACAACGCGGGCCTCGGCCACGACGCGTTGATGGCGGCACGCAACCAGTTGCTCGGCATGGCCGCCAAGGACCCGACGCTGCAAGGCGTGCGCCCGAACGGCCTGAACGACACGCCGCAGTACAAGATCGATATCGATCGCGAGAAAGCCAACGCGCTCGGCGTGACGGCGGCTTCGATCGACCAGACCTTCTCGATCGCGTGGGCGTCGCAATACGTCAACAACTTCCTCGATACGGATGGTCGTATCAAGAAGGTGTACGTGATGGCCGACGCGCCGTTCCGCGCCACGCCGGAAGATCTGAACATCTGGTACGTGCGCAACGGCTCGGGCGGGATGGTGCCGTTCGGTGCGTTCGCCTCCGGTCACTGGACGTATGGTTCGCCGAAGCTCGAGCGCTACAACGGGATTTCGTCGATGGAAATCCAGGGTCAGGCGTCGGCGGGCAAGAGTACCGGCCAGGCAATGACGGCGATGTCGAACCTCGCGACCAAGCTGCCGAACGGTATCGGCTACTCGTGGACGGGGCTGTCGTTCCAGGAACTGCAATCGGGTTCGCAGGCGCCGATCCTTTACGCGATCTCGATCCTGGTGGTGTTCCTGTGTCTGGCGGCGCTGTACGAAAGCTGGTCGATCCCGTTCTCGGTGATCATGGTGGTGCCGCTCGGCGTGATCGGCGCACTGCTGGCGGCCACGCTGCGCGGCCTCGAGAACGACGTGTTCTTCCAGGTCGGCTTGTTGACCACGGTGGGGCTGTCGGCGAAGAACGCGATTCTGATCGTGGAGTTCGCGCGTGAATTGCAGCTCAGCGAGAAGATGGGGCCGGTCGAGGCGGCGCTGGAAGCGGCGCGGCTGCGGCTGCGTCCGATTCTGATGACGTCGCTGGCGTTCATTCTCGGCGTGCTGCCGCTCGCGATCAGCAACGGCGCGGGTTCGGCCAGCCAGCACGCGATCGGCACGGGCGTGATCGGCGGGATGGTGACCGCGACCTTCCTCGCGATCTTCATGATCCCGATGTTCTTCGTGAAGGTGCGTTCGATCTTCGGTGGTGAAAAGGAAGATCCGGACGAGGCACTGCGTCTCGCGCAGGAGCACGCGCATCGCACGCAAGAAGGCGGCAACCAGGAACATTGATGACCATGCGAAAAATCGTTTTGACGGCTATGACGTTTGCGCTCGTCGCTTCGGGCTGCACGATGGCGCCGCATTACAAGCGCCCGGATGCGCCCGTGTCGAGTTCGTTCCCGTCCGACGGCGTCTACGCGACGCAGCCGGGCG
Organism: Burkholderia sp. 22PA0099; assembly: GCF_047497165.1. NCBI lineage: Bacteria > Pseudomonadati > Pseudomonadota > Betaproteobacteria > Burkholderiales > Burkholderiaceae > Burkholderia > Burkholderia sp. 22PA0099. The sequence goes on from NZ_CP163165.1 coordinate 926,073, forward strand.
CGAGCGACGCACGCAGCGCCCAAGACCAGGCGGCGCCGGACATCGGCTGGCGCAACTTCTTCGCCGATCCGCGCTTGCAGCAACTGATCGAATTGGCGCTGAAGAACAACCGCGACCTGCGTGTCTCGGTGCTCAACATCGAGGCGGCGCGCGCGCAGTACCAGATCACGCGCGCCGAACTGCTGCCGACGCTCGGCGGCACCGGTACGGGTTCGATCCAGCGGTTGCCGGCCGGCGTGTCGACCACTGGCGCTCCGCTGATTACGCGTACCTATAACGTCGGCTTGTCGGCGTCGTGGGAGCTGGACCTGTTCGGCCGAATCCAGAGCCTGAAGGATCAGGCGCTGGCGCAATATCTGTCGACGGCACAGGCCCGCAAGGCGCAGGAAATCTCGCTCGTCTCGCAGGTGGCGGATCAGTATCTGACGCTGCAATCGACCGACGACCTGCTGAAGGTCACGGAAGACACGCTGAAGAACGCGCAATCGTCGTACAACCTGACGAAGCTGCAGTTCGACAACGGCACCGGTTCGGAACTGGACCTGCGCCAGGCGCAGACGGTGGTCGAGCAGGCGCTGGCCAATCAGCAGGCGCAAGCCCGGGCACGCGCGCAAGCCGTGAACGCGCTGGTGCTGCTGGTCGGCGAGCCGCTGCCCGACGATCTGCCGGCCGGTTTGCCGCTGAACAACCAGAACCTGCTGACGGATATTCCGGCCGGCTTGCCGTCGGATCTGCTGACGCGCCGCCCCGACATCATGGAGGCCGAGCAAACATTGCGCGCGGCCAACGCGAACATCGGCGCGGCCCGTGCGGCGTTCTTCCCGAAGATCTCGCTGACGGCCGCGTTCGGCACCGCGAGCCCGACGCTGGGCGGCCTGTTCAAGGCTGGCACGGCGGCGTGGTCGTTCGCGCCGAACATCGCGCTGCCGATTTTCGAGGGCGGCTCGAACATCGCGAACCTCGATCTGGCGCATGTGGAAAAGCGCATCGAGATCGCGAACTACGAGAAGGCGATCCAGTCGGCGTTCAGCGAAGTGTCGAACGGCCTGGCGGCGCGCGGCACCTACGATCAGCAGATCGCGGCGCTGGCACGCAACGAAGAGGCGCAGCAGCGCCGTTACGATCTGTCCGACCTGCGCTACCGCAACGGTGTGGACAGTTATCTGACGGTGCTGACGGCGCAAACCGACCTGTACACGGCGCAAACCACGCTGATCTCGGCACGCCTCGCGCGCTGGACCAACCTGGTGGACCTGTACCGTGCACTGGGCGGTGGCTGGATCGAGCAGACCGGCGATCAGCCGCGCGAAGCCGATGCGCCGGTGGATTACGGCAAGCAGGCGGCGCCGGCTGCACCGGCCTCGCAAGCCACGGCAGGCTGAACGCGGCGCCCGGCGCCGCGATCCGCTCGCAACTCGCTTGCAACAAAAAAACGCCCCGGAAGCCTCACGGCCTCCGGGGCGTTTTTCATGGCGGTGCCGCGCCGAACTCCACCCATGAAAACGCCCGGCAAAAGCCGGGCGTTTTCGTTCGAGCCGCCAACGCTTGGCGCGATCAGTGCAGGTCGGCCGTGCGCCGTTCGAGATCCTTGCCGGCACGGCGAATTTCGCATTCGGCCTGCTTCTCGCTGCGCACGCCGTTGAACATCACATTGAGGATCACGGCCGACACCGACGCGAGCAGGATGCCGCTGTGCAGGATCGGCGCGAGCGCGCTCGGCAGCTTCGCGAAGAAGTGCGGCGACACCACCGGCACGAGCCCCAGCCCGATGCTGACGGCGACGATGAACAGGTTGTTGTGGTTGCCGACGAAATCGACGCGCGACAGCGTCTTCACGCCGTTGGCGGCCACCATCCCGAACATCACGATGCCGGCGCCGCCGAGCACGAAGGCCGGCACCGAGGCGACGATCTGCGCCATCTTCGGGAACAGCCCGAGCAGCACCAGGATCACGCCGCCCGTCACGCACACGAAGCGGCTCTTCACGCCCGTCACGCCGACCAGCCCGACGTTCTGCGAGAACGAGGTGTGCGGGAACGAGTTGAAGATGCCGCCGATCAGCGTGCCGAGGCCGTCCACGCGCAGGCCGCGCACCAGCGCCTGCTGATCGACCGGCCGGTCGACCATGTCGCCGACCGCGAGGAACATGCCGGTCGATTCGATGAACGTGACGAACATCACGATCACCATGGTCGCGATCGAGAGCGTGTCGAAGTGCGGCATGCCGAAGTGGAACGGCATCACGAAGCCGACCCACGGCGCCGCCGTCACGCCGTCGAGATCCACCCGGCCGAGCGCCAGCGCGATCCCGAAGCCGGCCACGATGCCGAGCAGCACCGCGATGTTCGAGACGAAGCCGCGGCCGAACTTGTTGATCAGCAGGATCAGCACGAGCACCAGCAGCGACAGGCCGAGGAACAGCGGGTTGCCGTATTCGGGGTTGCCCACGCCGCCGGCCGCCCAGTTGATGCCGACGCCCATCAGCGACAGCCCGATCACGGCGATCACCGTGCCGACCACCACCGGCGGGAAGAACCGCAGCAGCTTGCCGATCACCGGCGCGATCACGATACCGATCACGCCGGCCGCGATGGTCGAGCCGAACACGTCGAGGATGCCGAGGCTCGGATTGGTGCCGATCGCCACCAGCGGGCCGACCGAGGCGAACGTGCAGCCCATGATGACGGGCAGGCGGATGCCGAAGATCCACACGCCGAGCGTTTGAATCAGCGTCGCGATGCCGCATGCGAACAGATCGGCGCTGATCAGGAACGCCACCTGATCCTTCGGCAACTTCAGGGCGCTGCCGATGATGAGCGGCACGGCGACGGCGCCGGCGTACATCACCAGAACGTGTTGCAGACCCAGCGTGACGAGCTTGCCGGCAGGCAGGATTTCGTCGCACGGATGGACCGTGTTGGATTGCATCTGTCTCACTCCATGATCGTGTAATCGGTGTGGTGTGACGTTATGCGGATCGCCGGACGCCAACAAGAGCACTGGGCGCTATTCCACGATTTGCAGGCGGAATATGCGATTTTCGCTAGAGGATGCGTGGAAATCATGATGGATGGGCGACAGGTGTGGGATTCACGGAATTTATATCCAGTCAAAAACCGCGTGACGCTGTCGCCAAATATCGCCATGGTTATGGTCTGTATCGCGCGTGACGAATAGAGGTTTTTTGCACCGTCGCAATGGCCGGATGGGTAAACCCCAGCCGGCGCGGATTTTCATGGGGCCGGATCGTTTCGAGGCACGGCTTGCCGGCGTGCTTTTTCCTCGCCGTTTTCGACGCCGGCATGCGACGCGGCGCGACATCGATTCGTCGCGTGACGCCATGCCGGTTTTGGCAATGGGCGTTTACACTTCCGGCTGGTTCCGGCCGTGCCGCGGGGTGTACGCGTGCCGCGCCCGGACAAGGAATCCCAGTTGCCGCCCGTTGCGCGCAACACCACCGACAAGGAGCATCAACGATGAAGACGAAAGCCGCGATTGCATGGAAGGCCGGTGCGCCGCTGACGATCGAGGAAGTGGATCTGGCCGGCCCGCGCGCCGGCGAGGTGCTGATCGAGGTGAAGGCGACGGGGATCTGCCACACCGATTACTACACGATGTCGGGCGCCGATCCGGAAGGCATCTTCCCGGCGATCCTCGGCCATGAGGGCGCGGGCGTGGTGGTGGATGTCGGCCCCGGCGTGGGCACGGTGCGCAAGGGCGATCACGTGATCCCGCTCTACACGCCGGAATGCCGCGAGTGCAAGTTCTGCCTGTCGCGCAAGACCAACCTGTGCCAGAAGATCCGCGCCACCCAGGGCAAGGGCCTGATGCCCGACGCCACGTCGCGCTTCTCGATCGACGGCAAGCCGATCTTCCATTACATGGGCACCTCCACGTTCTCGAACTACATCGTCGTGCCGGAAATCGCCGTGGCGAAGATCCGCGAGGACGCCCCGTTCGACAAGGTCTGCTACATCGGCTGCGGCGTGACCACCGGGGTGGGCGCGGTGGTCTACTCGGCCAAGGTGGAAGCGGGCGCCAACGTGGTGGTGTTCGGCCTGGGCGGCATCGGCCTGAACGTGATCCAGGGCGCGAAGATGGTGGGCGCCGACAAGATCATCGGCGTGGACATCAACCCGGCGCGCGTCGAGCTGGCGAAGAAGTTCGGCATGACGCACTTCATCAACCCGAAGGACGTGGAGAACGTGGTCGATCACATCGTCCAGTTGACCGACGGCGGCGCGGATTACTCGTTCGAGTGCATCGGCAACGTCACGACCATGCGCCAGGCGCTCGAGTGCACGCACAAGGGCTGGGGCCAGTCGTTCATCATCGGCGTGGCGGCGGCCGGCCAGGAAATCAGCACGCGTCCGTTCCAGCTCGTCACGGGCCGCGAATGGAAGGGCTCGGCGTTCGGCGGCGCGCGCGGCCGCACCGACGTGCCGAAGATCGTCGACTGGTACATGGAAGGCAAGCTCAATATCGACGACCTGATCACGCACACGATGCCGCTCGAGAAGATCAACGAGGGCTTCGACCTGATGAAGAAGGGCGAGTCGATCCGCTCCGTCGTGCTGTACTGACCCGCGAGGCCGAGACCATGTTCGAGATCGTTTCGTCGCATGCCGCCTTCGGCGGCGAGCAGCGCTTCTATCGCCACGATTCCTCCACCATCGGCCTGCCGATGAAGTTCTCGGTGTACCTGCCGCCGTCGGCGGTGCACGACGAGACGCGCGTGCCGGCGCTGTTCTTCCTCGCGGGCCTGACCTGCACCGAGGAAACCTTCATGATCAAGGCCGGCGCGCAGCGCTTCGCGGCCGAGCACGGCATCGCGCTGATCACGCCCGATACCAGCCCGCGCGGTGCGGGCGTGCCGGGCGAGGCCGATGCGTGGGATTTCGGCGTGGGCGCGAGTTTCTATCTCGACGCCACCGCCGAGCCGTGGGCCAGGCATTACCGGATGGAGAGCTACATCGTCGACGAGTTGCGCGCGCTGGTGCTCGGCGCGCTGCCGATCGACGGCACGCGGCTCGGCATCTTCGGCCATTCGATGGGCGGCCACGGCGCGCTGACGCTGGCGCTGCGCCATCCGGGCGTGTGGCGTTCGGTGTCGGCGTTCGCGCCGATCGTCGCGCCGACGCGCTGCCCGTGGGGCGAGAAGGCGTTCGCCGGTTATCTCGGCGACGATCGCGAGGCGTGGAAGGAGCACGACGCCACCGAGCTGGTCGCGCGCCGCGATGCGCCGCGCTACGCCGACGGCATCCTGATCGATCAGGGCCTGGCCGATCAGTTCCTCGCCAAGCAGCTCAATCCGGATCTGTTCGAGGCGGCCTGCCGCGAGGCCGATCAGCCGGTCACGCTGCGCAGCCACGAAGGCTACGATCACGGCTACTACTTCATCTCGACGTTCATCGCCGATCACATCGCGCATCACGCGAAGACGCTGCTGGCCGAATAAGCTAAATCAGCCGGTACGCAGAAAGGACAAAGCCCGCGGCACGAGCGATCGTGCCGCGGGCTTTTTCATGCACCGCGCGGCGAGGGCGGCGCGGGATTCAGGCGTTCAGTTCAGTGCGGCTGCCGGCTGGCCGCGTCACGCGACGGCGCGATGCCGTCCGGCCAGGCTCGCCGCATAGGCCAGCGCCGACAGCGCCGTGATCCAGAAGCTGGTCGGCCAGTCGGTGTAGTAGGCCAGCGTCACGCCGAACCACGCTTCGCCGAGCGCGAACAGCGCCGCGAGCGCGACGCCGGTGGACAGCCGCGTGCTGAGGTTCTGCGCGGCGGCGGCCGGGCCGACCAGCAGCGTGAACACCAGCAGCACGCCGACGATCTGCGTGCAGGCCGCGACGGCCAGCGCGCAGATCGCCAGGAACAGCACCGACACGAGCCGCAGCGACACGCCCTTGGCTTCGGCCAGCTCGGGCTGCAGCGAGGCGAACACCAGCGGGCGCAGGATCGCGGCCAGCGCGATCAGGCTGACCGCGCCGATGCCGGCCAGCACCATCAGCGTGCCGTGGCTCACGCCGAGCACGTTGCCGAACAGCAGTGCCGTGACCTGGGTGGCGTAGCTCGTATAGAAATGCAGGAACAGCAGCCCCGCGCCGAGCGCGAGCGACAGCGTCACGCCGATCGCCACGTCGCGGCCCGCGAGCCGCTCGCCGAGCGCGCCCATCGCGATGCCGGCCGCGAGCGTGAAGCCCACCATGCCCCAGATCGGCGACACGCCGAGCAGCACCGCGCCGGTCGCACCGGTGAAGCCGACGTGCGAGAGCGCGTGGCCGGCGAAGGTCTGCCCGCGCATCACGAGGAAATAGCCCACCACGCCGGCCAGCACCGCGACGATGCCCGACGCGATGAACGCGTTGACCATGAATTCGTATTCAAACATCGTGCTGGTGTCCGCCGTGCGAGTGACCGGGGTGGCTGGAGTGGCCGTGGCCGCCATGCGAGTGCGAATGACCGTGCCCGCCGTCGTCCTCGTGTTCGTGATCGTGTTTTTCCACTTCGACATCGCCCGACATCACGAAGATGCGGCCGTTCACGCGCATCACGTCGATCGGCGAGCCGTACAGGCGCGACAGCACCGGCTTGGTGATCACTTCGTCCACCGTGCCGAGCGCGGCCGTGCCGTTGCCGAGATAGAGCACGCGGTCGAGCGCGTTGAGCAGCGGATTCAGTTCGTGCGCGGAGAACAGCACGGTAATGCCGAGCTCCTGCTGCACGCGTCGCACCAGCTCGACCACGCCGCGCTGATGGTGCGGGTCGAGGCTGATCAGCGGCTCGTCGAGCAGCAGCAGCTTTGGTGAGCCGAGCAGGCATTGCGCGAGCAGCAGGCGTTGGCGTTCGCCGCCCGACAGCTCGAACAGCGGGCGCCGGGCCAGCGCCGTGGCGCCCACCAGTTCGAGCACGCGCGCGACGTCGGCGCGGGTTTCGCGGTTGACGCTCGGCAGGCCCCAGCGATGGCCGTCGGCCGCCATCGCGACGAAATCGTAGCCGCGCACGCGGCGCCCGGCCAGCGCGCTGCGGATCTGCGGCATGTAGCCGATGGCGGGATTGCCGCGCGCCACCGGCGCGCCGGCCACCGAGATGGCGCCCTGCGCGGCCGGCACGAGGCCGAGCACGGCGCGCATCAGGGTGGTCTTGCCGGCGCCGTTCGGACCGAGCACGCCGACGAATTCGCCGGCGTCCAGGGTCAGGCTCACGTCGCGCAGGATCGTGCGTCCGCCCAGTTCGAGCGTGACGCGATCGAGTGCGAGCGCGGGTTGGGATGCGGTCATGGAATCAATGTTTGGCCAGCGCGGCGCTCAGCGCATCGAGCTGCGTGAGCATCCACTGCTGGAAGTTCTTGCCGGCCGGTTCCGTCTCGGTGACGCTGAAGGTGGGCACCGAGGCGTCCTTCGCGATCTTCAGCATCCGCTTCGTCATCGGCTCCTCGGCCTGGCTGTTGTAGATGAGCGCCTTCACCTTGCGGTTGCGCAGGTCGCTCTCGAACGCGGCGATGTCCGACGCGCTGGCTTCCGTGTCGTTCATGGTGGCGAGCTGGAAGCTCAGGTTGCGCATCTCGAGGCCGATCGCATCCGACATGTAGCCGAACACCGGCTCGGTGGCCGTGACCGGCACGCCCTTGTACTGCGCGCGCAGCGCGGCGACCTTCGCGTCGATCGGCTTGAGCGAGGCGAGGAAGCCGGCGAGGTTCGCGTCGTACTGGGCCTTGTGGGCCGGATCGGCTTCGGACAGCGCCGCGCCGATCGCCTTCGCGGCAGCCGGCATGGTGGCGGGATCGTACCAGAGATGCGGGTTGTCGCCGGGCTTCTTGCCGACCAGATCGGCCACCACGATGGCCTTGCGCGTGGCGTTCTTCGAGGCGGACAGCAGCTTGCCCATCCACGGGTCGTAATCGGCGCCGTTGTAGACCACCAGGTTCGCGTGCTGGAGTGCGCGCGCGGTTTTCGGGCTGGCTTCGAACAGGTGCGGGTCCTGATCGGGATTGCTGAGGATGCTGGACACGGCGACGTTCGCTCCGCCGATCTGCTTGACCACGTCGCCGTAGAAATTCTCGGCGGCCACCACCTGCACCTTGGCGGTCTGGGCGAGGGCCGGCACGGCCGGTGCGGCGAGCGAGAGCGCGGCGCAGCCGGCGGCGAGCCAGCGGGTCAGACGGAAACGGGCGCGCAGCGGCGCGCGCGACGAGGCGGCGAAGGTCATGCTTGGTCCTTGACGGGATGGGCAAACCGCACGCCCGGACGGGCGCGCGGCGGGGCGGGTCACGCGTGGGGCGTGCCCTTCGGATGGGTCTTGCATTCGCCGCACAGGCCGGTCAGCTCGACCACCTGGCGATGCATCTCGAAGCCGTGAGCCGATTCGCAGGACGAGAGCTGGTGCGCCAGGTCGGCGCCCGGAATCTCGACCGTGTCGCCGCACGAGTCGCAGATCAGGAACTGGCCTTGATGGGGCGGTCCGATCTCGCAGCAGGCGAGGAAGGCATTCTTCGATTCGATGCGATGGATGAAACCGTGCTCGACAAGAAAGTCGAGCGCGCGATAGACGGTGGTGGGCGGCATCCGGCCGCGCTCGGGCGCCAGTTCGCCGATCAGGTCGTAGGCGCCGATCGGCCGCTGGGCGGCCAGCACCTTTTCATACACCTGGCGGCGCAACGGGGTCCACGTCAGCCCGTGTTCGGCGGCAAACGCATCGGCGCGGGCGAGGCGGGCTTGCAGGGGTGAGGTCGAGGCCATGGCAGGGCACCAGTCGGGACGATGAAAAGCGAATGATATAACGTATCTCGCGAATCTGCATGAAGTGCGGCAACAAGCGGCTGCGCGCGATGCGGCAGCGCATCATCGAAAGCGGCGTTTTCGCCTTGACAGCACCGGCCCGGTATCCGATTATTCGATCGCAATCTGAGCAAATGATCATTCGGTGGGCGTTAGCTCGCTGAATGCCAAATGAAACGACGAATAACGATATCGGAGACACTCGTGAGATTGCAGGACAAGGTCGCGATTTTGACGGGCGCCGCGAGCGGCATCGGCGAGGCAGTCGCCCAGCGCTATCTGGACGAGGGCGCACGTTGCCTGCTCGTCGACCTGAAGCCGGCGAGCGGTTCGCTCGCGGCGTTGATCGAGGCGCATCCCGAGCGCGCCGTCGCCATCACGGCCGACGTGACGCAGCGCGAGGACATCGCGCGGATCGTCGCCAGCGCCGTGGAGCGCTTCGGCGGTGTCGACATCCTGTTCAACAACGCGGCGCTGTTCGACATGCGCCCGCTGCTCGACGAATCCTGGGACGTGTACGACCGCGTGTTCGCGGTCAACGTGAAGGGCCTGTTCTTCCTGATGCAGGCCGTGGCGCAGCGGATGGTGGAGCAGGGCCGCGGCGGCAAGATCGTCAACATGTCGTCGCAGGCGGGCCGCCGTGGCGAGGCACTCGTTTCGCACTACTGCGCAAGCAAGGCGGCCGTGCTCAGTTACACACAATCGGCCGCGCTGGCGCTCGCGCCGCACCGGATCAACGTCAACGGCATCGCGCCGGGCGTGGTGGATACCCCGATGTGGGAGCAGGTCGATGCGCTGTTCGCGCGCTACGAAAATCGTCCGCTCGGCGAGAAGAAGCGCCTGGTGGGCGAGGCGGTGCCGCTCGGCCGCATGGGCCTGCCCGCCGACCTGACCGGCGCGGCGCTGTTCCTCGCGTCGGCCGATGCCGATTACATCACCGCCCAGACGCTCAATGTCGACGGCGGCAACTGGATGAGCTGACGCCATGGCCGAGATCGTCGTCGCCGGCGAGCTGCTCGCCGAATTCGTGGCCCTGAAGCGCGGCCAGGGTTTTGCGGAGCCCGGTGAGTTCGTCGGCCCGTTCCCGAGCGGCGCGCCGGCCATCTTCGCCGATCAGGCGGCCCGGCTCGGCGCCTCGGTGGCCTACGCGGGCTGCGTGGGGCGCGACGCGTTCGGCGATGCGATCGTCGCGCGGCTCGAATCGCACGGCGTCGAATCGCGCGCGATCCGGCGCGTGGCGCGGCCCACCGGCCTGGCGTTCGTCGCCTATCGCGACGATGGCAGCCGCCAGTTCGTCTACAGCATCGACGGCAGCGCCTCGGCCATGCTCGAGGCCGCCGACGTGACGGCCGAGATGTTCGAGGGCTGCCGCTATTACCACGTGATGGGCTCGTCGCTGACCAGCGAGAACGCGATCGCCGCGATCAAGCACGGCGTGATCGAGGCGGCGCGGGTAGGCGCGAAGATCTCGTTCGATCCGAACGTGCGCCCCGAAATGCTGTCGTTCAAGCCGATGCGCGCCGCGCTCGAAGCCTTGCTCGATGCCTGCCACCTGTTCCTGCCGAGCGAAGCCGACCTGCCGTTCTTCTGCGGCCCGCAGGCGCCCGAGCGCGCGATCGCCGGACTGCTCGCCACGCGGCCGCTGCTGGAGCGCGTGGTGCTCAAGCGTGGCGCGGCCGGCAGCACCTCGTATGACCGCCAGGGGCAGATCGAAGTGGGCGGCTACGACACCACCGAGGTCGATCCGACCGGCGCCGGCGATTGTTTCGGCGGCACGCTGGTGGCGAGCCTGATCCAGGGCTGGCCGATCGACGCGGCGCTGTCGCGCGCCAACGCGGCCGGTGCGCTGGCGGTGGCCAAGGTCGGCCCGATGGAGGGCAACAGCTCGCCTGCCGACATCGTCGCGTTCCTGACCCAGCGAGGTGTCGCATGTCCGGCCTGAGCTCCGTGGCGACACCGCGCGCGACCGCCGATGCGGGCCGCACGCTCGGCGCGATCTTCGACGCGAACCGCGCGGGCGCGGTGCGCGGCATCTATTCGGTCTGCAGCGCCCATACGCTGGTGCTCGAGGCGGCGTTCGAGGCCGCGCGCGACGACGGCTCGCCGCTGCTGATCGAGGCCACCTGCAACCAGGTCAATCATCACGGCGGCTACACCGGCCTCACGCCGGCCGATTTCCGCCGCGAGGTCGAGGCGCTGGCGCGGCGCACCGGCTTCCCCGTCGAGCGGCTCGTGCTCGGCGGCGATCACCTCGGCCCGAACCCGTGGCGGCACCTGCACGCGAAAGACGCGATGCAGGAAGCCGCGACCATGGTGGCCGGCTACGTGGCCGCCGGTTTCACGAAGATCCATCTCGACGCCAGCATGGCCTGCGCCGACGACGTCGCGCCGCTGTCCGACACCGTGGTGGCCGAGCGCGCCGCGCGCTTGTGCGCCGCCGCCGAGGCCGCGGCCGAAGCGGCCGGCACCGCGCCGGTGTACGTGGTGGGCACCGAAGTGCCGGTGCCGGGCGGCGAAACCGCCGGCGAGGGCGATGCCGCCGCCGGCCCGATGTCGCACATCAAGGTGACGCGCGCCGACGCCGTACGCGTGACGCTCGACGCCCATCGCGACGCGTTCGCGCGCTACGGGCTCGACGCCGCGTGGTCGCGCACGGTGGCGGTGGTCGCGCAGCCGGGCGTGGATTTCGACGATCGCCAGGTGCTCGACTACGCGCCGACGAAAGCGGCCGAGCTGGCCGCCAGCATTCTCGACACGCCGCGCTTCGTGTTCGAGGCGCATTCCACCGATTACCAGACCGAGGCCGCGCTCGCGGCGCTGGTGCGCGATCACTTCGCGATCCTGAAGGTCGGCCCGGGCCTCACGTTCGCATTGCGCGAGGCGCTGTTCGCGTTGTCGTACATCGAGGACGCGCTGGTGAACGATACTGCCCGCTCGCGGTTGCGCGACGTGGTGGACGACGCGATGCGCGCACGCCCCGAACACTGGGCGCCGTACTACCGTGGCGACGAAGCCGCGCAGCGCCTCGCGCGCCAGTTCAGCTACAGCGACCGGATCCGCTATTACTGGCTGCAGCCCGCCGTGGCCGCCGCGGTGGAGCGCCTGTTCGCGAACCTCGCGCGGCACGCGCCGCCCGAGACGCTGGTGGCGCAATGGCTGCCGGATGTCTACGAGGCGCGCCGTTCGCACGCGCTCGGCGACGATGCCGCCGCCTGGGTCCGATTCCGGATCCGCCAGACGATTGCCCGCTACGCTCGCGCGTGCGGGATGCAGCAAGACGGGTGAGGCCACGCGCCTGCTCGATCGACGACAGACCGTAGACGACAATCGATAACACAGACACAGGAGACATGCCATGCAAGGACAGACGCTCATCGCCGCCGCCGTGCGACTTCTCGCCGGCGCCGCGCTCGCCTCGTCGGCGCTCGCCGCGCAGGCGGCGACGCTGACCATCGCGACGCTGAACAACCCCGACATGATCGAGTTGAAGAAGCTGTCGCCGGCGTTCGAGAAAGCGAACCCCGACATCAAGCTCAACTGGGTGATCCTCGAAGAGAACGTGCTGCGTCAGCGCGCGACCACCGACATCACCACCGGCAGCGGCCAGTTCGACGTGATGGCGATCGGCACCTACGAGGCGCCGCAATGGGGCAAGCGCGGCTGGCTCTCGCCGATGACGGGCCTGGCCGCCGACTACGATCTGAACGACGTGGTGAAGACGGCGCGCGATTCGCTGTCGTACAACGGCCAGCTCTACGCGCTGCCGTTCTACGTCGAAAGCTCGATGACCTACTACCGCAAGGATCTGTTCGCGGCCAAGGGCCTCAAGATGCCCGACCAGCCGACCTACGACCAGATCGAGCAGTTCGCCGACAAGCTGACCGACAAGGCCAACGGCACCTACGGCATCTGCCTGCGCGGCAAGGCCGGCTGGGGCGAGAACATGGCCTACGTGTCGACGCTCGTGAACACCTACGGCGGCCGCTGGTTCGACGAGAACTGGAACGCGCAGATCACCTCGCCGGAATGGAAGAAGGCGATCACGTTCTACGTGAACCTGCTGAAGAAGGACGGCCCTCCGGGCGCCAGCTCGAACGGCTTCAACGAGAACCTGACGCTGACCGCCTCGGGCAAGTGCGCGATGTGGATCGACGCGACGGTCGCGGCCGGCATGCTCTACAACAAGCAGCAGTCGCAGGTGGCCGACAAGATCGGCTTCGCGGCCGCGCCGGTGGCCGTCACGCCGAAGGGCTCGCACTGGCTGTGGGCCTGGGCGCTGGCGATCCCGAAGACGTCGAAGCAACAGGACGCCGCCAAGAAGTTCATCACCTGGGCGACCTCGAAGCAGTACGTGGAAGCGGTGGGCAAGGACGAAGGCTGGGCCTCGGTGCCGCCGGGCACGCGTCAGTCGACCTACGCACGCCCCGAGTACAAGGCCGCCGCGCCGTTCTCGGATTTCGTGCTGAAGGCGATCGAGACGGCCGACGTCAACGATCCGTCGCTGAAGAAGGTGCCGTACACGGGCGTGCAATACGTCGGGATTCCTGAATTCCAGTCGTTCGGCACGGTGGTGGGCCAGTCGATCGCGGGTGCGGTGGCGGGCCAGATGACGGTCGATCAGGCGCTGGCTGCCGGCCAGGCCGCCGCCGACCGCGCGGTGCGTCAGGCCGGCCTGAAGAAGTAAGGCCGCCTCGCTGCCGTCATGCGCGATCCGGCCGCGGCCGGATCGCAACGCTGCGGCGCGCGCCGGGCCTCGCCCGGCCGCCCGCACGAGATTCGAGAGGTCCGAGCATGCGACACCTACGTCTTCCCTTTCATTCCACGGCGCCCATGACCGATACGTCTCCCGCTTCCTCCGAGTCCGCGCGCGGCAAGCCCGCCCGCTGGCTCGTCACGCCGTCGGTGGCGGTGCTGCTGCTGTGGATGTCGATTCCGCTGGCGATGACGATCTGGTATTCGTTCACGCGCTACAACCTGCTGAACCCCGATGAAAAGGGTTTCGCCGGCCTCGACAACTACCATTACCTCGCCACCGATCCGTCGTTCCTGCCGGCGATCTGGCACACGCTGGTGCTGATCGTGGCGGTGCTGGCGATCACGGTGATCGGCGGCGTGCTGATGGCCGTGCTGTTCGACCGCAAGTTCTACGGGCAGGGCATCGCGCGCCTGCTCGCCATCGCGCCGTTCTTCGTGATGCCGACCGTCTCGGCGCTGATCTGGAAGAACATGATCCTGAACCCGGTGTACGGGCTGATCGCGCACGTGATGCGCGCGTTCGGCATGGCGCCGATCGACTGGTTCGCCGAGTACCCGCTGGCCGCCGTGGTGATGATCGTCGCGTGGCAATGGCTGCCGTTCGCATTCCTGATCCTGTTCACGGCGATCCAGTCGCTCGACCAGGAACAGAAGGAAGCCGCGCGCATCGACGGCGCCGGCCCGATCGCGATGTTCTTCTACATCACGCTGCCGCACCTGAAGCGCGCGATCGCCGTAGTGGTGATGATGGAAACCATCTTCCTGCTGTCGATCTTCGCCGAAATCTACACGACGACGGGCGGTGGCCCGGGCAACGCCACCACCAACCTGTCCTACCTGATCTATGCGCTGGGCCTGCAGCAGTTCGACGTCGGTCTCGCTTCCGCCGGCGGCATTCTGGCCGTGGTGCTGGCGAACGTGGTGTCGTTCTTCCTGGTGCGGATGCTCGCCAAGAACCTCAAAGGGGAGTACGAAGCATGAGCGACCTGAGCGTAACCCAAGCCGCGGCGGCCGCGCCGCGCAAGACCGGCGGCGGTCTCGACAAGCTCGGCCGCGCGATTCCCGGCGTGCTGGCCTGGCTGATCGCGCTGCTGCTGTTCTTCCCGATCTTCTGGATGGCGATCACCGCGTTCAAGACCGAGCAGCAGGCGTATTCGATGTCGCTGATCTTCACGCCGACGCTCGACAGCTTCCGCGAGGTGTTCGCGCGCAGCAACTACTTCGGCTTCGCCTGGAACTCGATCCTGGTGTCGGTGGGCGTGACCGTGTTGTGCCTGCTGCTGGCGGTGCCGGCGGCCTATGCGATGGCGTTCTTCCCGACCAAGCGCACGCAGAAGGTTCTGCTGTGGATGCTGTCGACCAAGATGATGCCGTCGGTGGGCGTGCTGGTGCCGATCTACCTGCTCTGGAAAAACTCGGGACTCCTCGATACCGTCAGCGGCCTGGTGATCGTCTACACGCTGATCAATCTGCCGATCGCGGTGTGGATGACGTTCACGTATTTCGCCGAGATTCCGCGCGACATCCTCGAAGCGGGCCGTATCGACGGCGCCACCACCTGGCAGGAGATCGTCTACCTGCTGATGCCGATGTCGCTGCCGGGCCTGGCGTCCACCTCGCTGCTGCTGGTGATCCTGTCGTGGAACGAGGCGTTCTGGAGCATCAACCTGACCAGCTCCAACGCCGCGCCGCTGACCGTGTTCATCGCGTCGTACTCCAGCCCCGAAGGCCTGTTCTGGGCCAAGCTGTCGGCGGCCTCGTTGCTGGCGGTCGCGCCGATCCTGATCGTCGGCTGGCTGTCGCAGAAGCAACTGGTGCGCGGCCTCACGTTCGGGGCGGTCAAATGAGCGTGCCGACCCACATGAACGGAACCGGCGGCCGCGACCGCCTGCTGATCTGCGATTGCGACGGTGTCCTGATCGACAGCGAAGCGGTGGCGGCCGGCGTGCTGGTGCGCGAGCTGGAAGCGCGCTGGCCCGGCGTCGAGGTGCGGCCGATCGTGATGCCGCTGCTCGGCCTGCGCACCGAGCGCGTGCTCGAAAGCGCGGCCGCGCAGGCCGGGCGCACGCTCGACGCGAACGAGGTGGCGGCGATCCGCACGGCCGTCGAGCGCGCCGCGGTGCTGGCGCCGGCGGTGGACGGCATCGACGCCGCGCTCGACGCCATCGCGCTGCCGATCGCCTGCGCGAGCAACAGCAACCGCGCCTACGTGGAAGCGGCGCTCACGCGCACCGGCCTGAAGCGGCACTTCGGCGAGCGGCTGTTCTGCGCCGACAGCGTCGAGCGGCCGAAGCCCGCGCCGGACGTCTATCTGGCCGCCGCGCACACGCTCGGCTTCGCGCCGGCGCACTGCCTGGTGGTGGAGGACAGCGCCACGGGCATCACGGCCGCGGCCGCGGCCGGCATGACGGTGATCGGCTTCATCGGCGGCGGGCACGCCTCGTCGTCGCAGGTCGATGCGTTGCGCGCGATCGGCGCGCGCCACGTGTTCGACCGCATGGATGCGCTGCCGGAGCTGGTCGCGCAATGGATCGCGACGGGCACCGTGCCGGCGCAATGAATGCAGGGACGTGCGCGGGCGACACCGCCGCGCACGTCGAACCGGCCGCACCGCTCACGGGCGGCCGTCAATGGAGCGGAGACAAATCATGGCAAGCGTGCTTCTGCGCAATATCGGCAAGCGCTACGACGAGAACGAAGTGCTGAGCAATGTGAACCTCGACATCGCCGATGGCGAGTTCGTGGTGTTCGTCGGCCCGAGCGGCTGCGGCAAATCCACGCTGATGCGGATGATCGCGGGGCTGGAGGATATTTCCGGCGGCGACCTGATGATCGACGGCGTGCGCGTGAACGAGATGCCCAGCGCCAAGCGCGGCATCGCGATGGTGTTCCAGTCCTACGCGCTCTATCCGCACATGACGCTGTACGACAACATGGCGTTCGGCCTGAAGCTGGCCGGCGCGAAGAAGCCCGAGATCGATGCGGCCGTGCGCAACGCGGCGAAGATCCTGCACATCGATCACCTGCTGGAGCGCAAGCCCAAGCAACTGTCGGGCGGCCAGCGCCAGCGCGTCGCGATCGGCCGCGCGATCACGCGCAAGCCGAAGGTGTTCCTGTTCGACGAACCGCTGTCGAACCTCGATGCCGCGCTGCGCGTGAAGATGCGCCTCGAATTCGCGCGCCTGCACGACGAGCTGAAGACCACCATGATCTACGTGACTCACGATCAGGTCGAGGCGATGACGCTGGCCGACAAGATCGTGGTGCTGTCGGGCGGCAACGTGCAGCAGGTCGGCAGCCCGAACACGCTGTATCACGCGCCGGCCAACCGCTTCGTGGCGGGCTTCATCGGCTCGCCGAAGATGAACTTCCTCGAAGGCGTGGCGCAGGCAGTGTCGGCCGACGAAGTGACGGTGCGCTTCGAATCGGGCGAGACGCAGCGCGCGGCGGTGCGCACCGGCACGCTGAAGACGGGCGACAAGGTCACGGTCGGCATTCGCCCCGAGCATCTGCAGGTCGGCGTGGCCGAGGGCGCGGGCGTGGCGGTCAAGACCATGGCCGTGGAGTCGCTCGGCGATTCGGCCTACCTGTATGCCGAATCGGCGGTCGCGCCGGACGGCATGATCGCGCGCATTCCGCCGCTCGAAACGCATCGTCCGGGCACGATCCTGCGCGTGCAGACCGCGCCCGAGCATTGCCATCTGTTCGACGCGCAAGGGCTGGCGTTCGAGCGCTGTTCGCCGCACGCGAAGGCCGCGTAATACTCGGTGAGTGGCGAGGCCGGGGTTCCGGTTCCGTCATGCCAACGACAGGGCCGCGCGAGGGTTGCGCGGCCCTGTCGTTGGTGCGGCCTGTCGGGCGTGGGGGTGGGCATGAGCGAGCGCACATGAAGAAACGGCGGCCACGTCGATGACGTGTGCCGCCGTTCTCGTCAGTGCCGCCGGTGCTTCGAACCGGCCGTGGCCGCCATCGGCCCGATTCAGTCCGCCAGCGCCGCCCGCGCGCAGCTTTCGTCGGTCACGATGCCCGACAGCCAGCCGCCGCGCAGCGCGGCCAGCACCGCCGCCTGCTTGCGCGGGCCGCCCGCGAAACCGATGGTCGGCCGGCGCGGCGGCGCGTCGAGCGGCACGCTCGTCACGCGCGCGGTGGACGGCGTGATGACGCGCGCGCCGCGCGCATCCATCGGCAGCCCGACCATCTCGGCCACCGAGCCGTATTCCATCATCTCGTTCAGCTCGTCGGCCGTGATGAAGCCGTCGACGTGCAGCGGACAATCGACGCCCACGTTGCCGATCCCGACGAAGGCCACGTCGGCGTCGGCCGTCAGTTGCTCGACGATCCGGTACAGCCGGTGATTGCACCACTGCGCGCGCTCGGCCTCGTTGTCGGCGATCAGCGGCGCGGGCAGCAGGAAGTGCTTGCCGCCGGTCTTCTCGGAGATGTGCTGCGCGACGTCGTACGGGTTCGACGAGCCGTCCTGCGCGATCGCGCCGACCATCGACACGAGCCGGTGCTGCGGCCGCTCGATCTGCGCGATCTGCGCCACGGCCGCCTTCAGCGTACGGCCGCTGCTGACCGCGATCACCATCGGCCGTTCCTCGTTGATGTAGCGCTCCATGACCTGCGCGCCGGCCACGGCCAGCTTGCGGTCGATCGAATCGGGCGTGTCCGCGTCGATCGGCACCACCTCGCAGAGCGACAGGCCGTAGCGCTTCGACAATTGCGCGGCCAGATCGAGGCAGTCGGCCACGCGGTGATCGACGCGCACGCGGATCAGGTTCTTCTCGACCGCGAACGCCACCAGCCGCTGCGCGACCGGCCGCGACACCTGCAACTTCTCGGCGATCTCGTTCTGCGTGTCGCCGGCCACGTAGTAGAGCCATGCGGCACGCGTGGCGAGATCGAGTTTTTCGGATGACTTGGACACGGTGCGAGGTCGCTCGGAACGGGGGCGGGCGGAAAAGGTAGCGATCCTATCGCAATCGGCGTCAGGCGAGACGCGGGCGCGACGGTTCGAACAGCGGCCGGACGTGGCGGTACAGCGCGCGGTAGGTCTCGAGCCGCTCGCGCAGCCGCGCGTGGCGGGCCGCATCGGGGGCGTACTCGGCCGACAGCGGCGGCTTGGTCAGCACTTGCGACGGATCGCCGCCGTCCGCCAGCCAGCCCAGCCGCGCCGCGCCGAGCGCCGCGCCGGTCGCACCGCCGCCGAGCTGGTGGGTGCGCACGTCGAGCGCGTCGGCCACCAGTTGCGCCCAGTACGCGCTGCGCGCGCCGCCGCCGATCAGCGCCAGCGAGCCGGTTTCGGAGCCGGCCGCCACCAGCGCGTCGTGGCCGTCGGCGATCGCCAGCGTCACGCCTTCGAGCACCGCGTAGCCGAGCCGCGCGCGGTCGGTGCCGTGCGTCATGCCGTAGAACACGCCCTGCGCGTACGGATCGTTGTGCGGCGTGCGCTCGCCCGACAGGTAGGGCAGGAAGATCGGCGCGTCGGCCAGTTCGGCCGGATCGAGCGCGGCCACCTCGGCGATCAGCGTGGGCTCGTCGGTCGAGGTCAGCTTGCAGACCCAGCGCAGGCAACTGGCGGCCGACAGCACCACGCTCATCTGTTGCCAGCGGTTCGGGATCGCGTGGCAGAACGCGTGCACGGCGCGTTCGGGATAGGGCATGAAGCGGTCGCCGACGATGCTGAGCACGCCCGAGGTGCCGAGCGAGACGAAGCCGTCGCCGGGCTGGGTCGCGCCGATGCCGAGCGCGCTGGTGGCGTTGTCGCCGCCGCCGCCCGCCACCACGATGCCGTCCTTCAAACCCAGTTCACGCGCGACGTCGCCGCGCAGCGTGCCCGATGGCGCGTTGCCCTCGATCACGCGCGGCATCTGATCGCGCGTCATGCCGCCGGCCTCCAGCAGCGTGTCGGACCAGTCGCGGCGCGCCACGTCGAGCCACAGCGTGCCGGCCGCGTCCGACGGGTCGGACACGCGGTTGCCGGTCAGCCGCAGCCGCAGGTAATCCTTCGGCAGCAGCACGCAGGCGATGCGGCGGAACACGTCCGGTTCGTGACGGGCTACCCACATCAGCTTCGGCGCCGTGAAACCGGGCATCGCGAGGTTGCCGGCGAGCCGGTGCAAGTCGGGCGCGCGTTCGGTCAGCGCGGTGCATTCCTCGTCGCTGCGCATGTCGTTCCACAGGATCGCGGGCCGCAGCACGCGATCCTCGCGATCGAGCAGCACCGCGCCGTGCATCTGGCCCGACAGGCCGATGCCGCGCACCTGCGCGTACTCGGATGGGTGACGCTCGCGCAGCGCGGCCAGCGCCGCGCAGGTGCCGTCCCACCAATCCTCGGGCTGTTGCTCGGCCCAGCGCGGATGCGCGCGCGTGACGGTAAACGGCGTACCCGCCGTGCCGACGACGGTGCCGTCGGGGGAAAGCAGCAGCACCTTGACTTCCGAGGTGCCGAGATCGATGCCGAGATACATGATGGGCGGAAGCAGTCCGTCGTCAGAGAGTCGCTACTGTAGCCGCGCGCCGTGGCCGGTGCCAATGCCGGATGACCCGGACACGGCGCCGGCCGCCGGGGCTGCCCGTGCCGGTTCGGCATGCGGGCAACGGCGACGGGGCGTGGGGTAATGCGGGGTCAATGCAGGATCAGGATGCGGCGCGCCACGCGTCGACGCGCGCCAGCCCGGCGCGCAGCGCGTGCAGCAGGCGCGCGTCGCCCGCCAGCGACCCCCACAGCCCGCGATCGGCGGCCAGCGCGGCCACCGGATCGTCGGCCGCGACGATCGCGCGCGCCACGCCCGGGTCCATCACGCCGTCCTGGTATGCGTACGGCAGCAGGTCCTGTGCCCAGCGTTCGAGGAAGCGCAGGAACAGCGTGGGCAGTACGGCGGTCGACACCGGGTCGGCGCCGCGTGCGAAGCAGTCGACGAAGGTCGGCGCGATGAAGCCGGGGATCTTCGAGAAGCCGTCGGCGGCCACGCGCTGGTTGGTGTCGAGGATGTACGGATTGCCGAAGCGCTCCAGCACCACGTCGCGGTAGCGCGCCAGATCGAGCGGGCTCGGCGTGAGCGACGGGATCACGTCGTCGCTCACGTAGGCGTGCGCGAGCGCGCGGATCGCCGGGTCGTGGGTGCCTTCGTGGATATACGACAGGCCCGCCAGCGTGCCGGCCCAGGCGATGCAGCTGTGGGTGGCGTTGAGGATGCGGATCTTCGCTTCCTCGTACGGATGCACGTCGTCCACCATTTCCGCGCCGGCCTTCTCCCAGGCCGGGCGGCCGGCCACGAAGCGATCCTCGATCACCCACTGGATGAACGATTCGCCCATCACCGGGCAGGCGTCGTCCATGCCGGTGGCGGCCTTCACGCGCTCGGCCACGTCGGGCGTGGGGCGCGGCGTGATGCGATCGACCATCGCGCTCGGGCACGACACGTTCGCGTCGAACCAGGCCAGCAGGTCGGTCAGGCCGCGCCGTTCGAGGAATTCGCGCATGCCGGCCTCGAAGCGCGCGCCGTTGCTGCGCAGGTTGTCGCAGCTTTGCAGCGTGACCGGGCCGCCCGCGCGCGCCTGCCGTTCGGCCAGCAGCGCGGCCAGCGCACCGTAGATGGTGGTGCGCGCGCCTTGCAGGTCGGCGGCCAGATCGGGGTTGCCGGCGTCGAGCCGGTTGTGTTCGTCGAGGTAGTAGCCGCCTTCGGTCACCGTGAACGAGACGATCCGGCAGGACGGGTCCGCGCCGGCCTCGATCAGCGCGCGCAGGTCGATCGACCAGGGCAGCACGCGCGAGATCGAGCGGATCGCCTCGTAGGTGCGCTCGCCGGCCGGCGTCACGGTTTCGAGCGTGTAGACGCCCTGCTGCGCGGCCAGCGCGTCCATCGTCGCCTGCATGTCGTCGCGGATGTTGGCGACCGCGAGCGACCAGCGCTCGTGCGGTGCGGCGGCTTCGTTGACGCGGTGCAGATACCAGGCCTGATGGGCGCGGTGAAAGGACCCGGCGCCGATGTGGAGGATCACAGGCGCGGCGGTCGGCGAAGGATTCATCCGTTGTCTCCTTGTGGCCGGTCACGGCCTTGTTAAGATCATTTGCTCGCTTTGTGAACGAATGATCATGTTCGGGCCTGCGAAAGTCAAGGCGGAACGCGCGGATTTCGATGCTGCGCTGCGGCGTGAGGCGAGATGTGAGGCGAGATGTGAAGCGGGATGTGAAGCGGGGCGGGAGCGGCGGGACGGGAGAAGCGGCGGGCGGCGCGGGCAGGGCGCCCGCGCGATCGGCTTGCGATGCGTGCCGCGCGGGCACGCCGGTGGAGCGTTACAGCGTGGTGCGCACGTGCCACAGCTCGGGGAACAGCACCACGTCGAGCATCTTGCGCAGATACGGCGCGCCGTTGGTGCCACCGGTGCCCTGCTTGAAGCCGATGATGCGCTCGACCGTGGTGACGTGACGGAAGCGCCATTGGCGGAACGCATCTTCCAGGTCGACCAGTTCCTCGGCCATTTCGTACAACTGCCAGTGCGCCGACGGATCGCGATACACCGCCAGCCAGGCCGCCTCGACCGACGTGTCGTGCTCGGTCGGCCCGCGCCAGTCGCGATCGAGCCGCTCGGGCGCGATCGCGAAGCCGCGCCGCGCGAGCAGGCGCACCACCTCGTCGTACAGCGACGGCGCGTCGAGCGTGGCCTCGACTTCCGCGAGGATGTCGGGGCGGTGCGCGTGCGGCTTGAGCATCTGCGCGTTCTTGTTGCCGAGCAGGAATTCGAGCTGGCGATACTGGTACGACTGGAAGCCCGACGACGCGCCCAGATACGGCCGCATCGCCGAATACTCCGACGGCGTCATGGTGGCCAGCACGTTCCAGGCTTGCACCAGTTGTTCGAGGATTCGCGAGACGCGCGCCAGCATCTTGAAAGCCGGCGGCAGCGCGTCGCCGCGAATCGAATCGAGCGCGCCGCGCAATTCGTACAGCGCGAGCTTCATCCACAGCTCGCTGGTCTGATGCTGGATGATGAACAGCATCTCGTTGTGGTCGGGCGAGAGCGGGTGCTGCGCGTTGAGGATCGGCGTCAGCGACAGGTAATCGCCGTAGCTCATCGACTTCGAGAAGTCGAGCTGGGCCTCGTGCCAGCCTTCGCCGTGGGCGGCGGGCTCGGCCGGCGCGCCCGAGAACGGGCAGCGCGGCGGGGCGCCGGCCCCGGCTCCGTTCGGGGCCGATTGATCAGGATTCACGATGAAATGCTCCAGAGGGCGATAGGGTTCGATTCGGTGCGATTCGGTGCGGCTCACCGGCTCAGGTCACGTCGGTGCGCGCCGCGAATTCGGGCGCCTGCCAGGCGCGCGTGACGAGCACCTCGCGCAGCGTCTCCACGGCATCCCACACGTCGACGAAGCGCGTATAGAGCGGCGTGAAGCCGAAGCGCAGGATGCGCGGCTCGCGGTAGTCGCCGATCACGCCGCGCGCGATCAGCGCGCGCATCACCTCATAGCCGTGCGGATGCTCGAAGCTGGCCTGCGAGCCGCGCCGGGCCGCCTCGCGCGGCGTGACGAGCGTCAGGTCGAGGCCGGCGCAGCGCGTTTCCACCAGCGCGATGAACGCGTCGGCCAGCGCCAGCGATTTGCGGCGGATCGCGGCCATGTTCGTTTCGTGGAAGATGTCGAGGCCGCATTCGATCATCGACATCGACACGATCGGCTGCGTGCCGCACAAGAAGCGCGAGATGCTCGCATCGGGCTGGAAGCCAGGCTCCATCGCGAACGGCGCGCGGTGGCTCCACCAGCCCGACAGCGGTTGCTCGAAGCTGGCCTGATGGCGCTTCGGCACCCACACGAAAGCCGGCGAACCGGGGCCGCCGTTCAGGTATTTGTAGGTGCAGCCCACCGCGCCGTCCGCGCCCGCGCCGTTCAGGTCCACCGGCACCGCGCCGGCCGAATGCGCGAGATCCCACAGCATCAGCGCGCCGGCCTGCTGCGCGTGGCGCGTCAGCGCGGCCATGTCGTGCATGTAGCCGCTGCGGTAGTTCACATGCGTGATCATCGCCACCGCGCAGTGTTCGTCGATGGCCGCCTCGAGCTCGGACGCATCGTCCACCAGGCGCAGCTCGTAGCCGCGATCGAGCTGGGCGATCAGGCCCTGCGCGATATACAGATCCGACGGGAAATTCGAGCGCTCCGAAACGATCACGCGGCGCGCCGGCGCGCGCTTCGCCTGCTCGCGCAGCATCGCGGCCAGCAGCTTGAACAGGTTGACGGAGATGGTGTCGGTGATCACCACTTCGGCGTCGGCCGCGCCGATCAGCGGCGCGAGGCGATCGCCCAGGCGGCGCGGCAGTGCGAACCAGCCCGCCGTGTTCCAACTGCGGATCAGGTCGTGGCCCCATTCGGCCTCGATCACTGCACGGGCGCGTTCGGCCGAGGCCTTCGGGCGCGCGCCGAGCGAGTTGCCGTCGAGGTAGATGGTGTCGTCGGGCAGGGCAAAGCGCTCGCGCAGCGGGGCGATCGGATCGTCGCGGTCGAGGGCGAGCGCGTCTTCGCGGGTAGTCATGGCGTCGAATCTCATGGAATTAAGGGCGGCGGCGCGGGGCGCCGGATCGGTTGGCGCGCTCAGGCCGTGCCGGGCAGCGCGCGCAATACGGCGCGCACCGGGCTGGCGTCGAGCGTGGCGAATTTCAGCGGCAGCGCGATCAATTCGTAATCGCCGGCCGGCACCGCGTCGAGCACCAGCCCTTCGAGGATCGCCATGCCGTGCGCGCGGATGCGTCCGTGCGAGGTCATCGTTTTCGATTCCTGCGGGTCGAGCGAGGGCGTATCGATGCCGACCAGCCGCACGCCGTGCGCGGCCAGCAGGTCGATCGCGGCCGGGGCGACGGCGCAGAACGCGCTGTTCCAGGCGTCTTGCGGCGCGACGGCGTAGGTGCGCAGCAGCACGCGCGGCGGCGCGCCGGCCAGCGCACCGGCGAGCTGTTCAGGCGTGACGAGCGGCTTCGTGCCGCGGCAGTCGATCACGCGGCACGGGCCGAGATAGGCGTCGAGCGATACCGCACCGATCGGCGCGCCATCGGCGTCGTAATGTAGGGGCCCATCGGCGTGGGCGCCGGTGTGCGGCGACAGCGTCAGCCGCGCGACATTGACCGGCGAGCCGGCCTCGATGCGCCAGACGCGCTCGACCGACACCGGCGTGTCGCCCGGCCAGACAGGCGTGGCGGGAGAAAGGGAGGGGGAAATGTCCCAGAGCGTGTCCATCGTCGTTGAGCAAGTTCCGATCCGTCGAATGATAAGCAAACGACATTGAAAGGTGCTTGCGAAATAAACATGGACATTCCGCAAATATCGCAGATAATTTGAACGATAGCCAAAACGGGGACCAGAAATGCATGCAATCTCGCTCGACGCTACCGATTGCCGTATTCTCGCCGTATTGCAGCAGGAGGGCCGGATCAGCAACCTCGATCTGGCCGAGCGCATCTCGCTGTCGCCATCCGCCTGCCTGAGGCGAATGCGGCTGCTGGAGGAGCAGGGCGTGATCGAATGCTATCGCGCCTGCCTGAGCCGTGAAAAATTGGGGTTTGAACTGGAAGCGTTCGTGCAGGTGTCGATGCGCAACGACCAGGAGCAATGGCACGAGCGCTTCGCCGAGGCAATCAAGGCCTGGCCGGAGGTGGCGTCGGCGTTCGTGGTGACGGGCGAAACGCATTACTTGCTGCGCGTGCTGGCCCACAACCTGAAGCACTACTCCGATTTCGTGCTGAACCAGCTCTACAAGGCACCGGGCGTGATGGACATCCGCTCGAACATCGTCCTGCAGACGCTCAAGGACGAGGCGGGGCCGCCCGTCTCGCTGGCGCGCACGGGCGCGCTCAAAGCCGAGTGAGGTCGTGGAACGCGCCGCCGTGGAACACCAGCGGCGCGAGCGAGCCGGCATCGGGATGCAGGCCGCAGCGTTCGACCTCGCCCACGAAGATCACGTGGTCGCCTTCGTCGTAGCGGCTGCGGTTATGGCATTCGAACCAGGCCAGCGCGCCGTCGAGCACCGGCATGCCCGACTGGCCGGCCTCGTGCGACACCCCTTCGAAGCGGTCGCCCTTGGCGGTCGCGAAGCGCTTGCACAAGTCGAGCTGCGACGCCGCCAGCACATTGATCACATAATGGCTGTTGCCGCGAAACACCGGCAGCGACGCCGAGCGCGTGGCCAGGCTCCACAGCACGAGGGGCGGATCGAGCGATACCGAATTGAACGAACTGGCGGTCATGCCGATCAACTGGCCGGACGGCGCGCGCGTGGTGATGACCGTCACGCCGGTGGCGAACTGGCCGAGCGCCTGGCGGAACGCGGCGACGTCGAAATCGGGCGGCGTGGCGCGCAGCGTCATCGCGAGACCGCCTTCGGGTAGCTGGAAAACACGAAAAGTGACGTCATCTGGAAATCCGGGAAATTGTCCCGATTTTAGCGGAATCGGTGGCCGCCCGACCCGGCGGCCCGCAACGGTCCGGCCGAACCGCGGCCGGATCTTCTGTCAGGAGCGAACATGAATCAGGCAGTGCAGGACGTCGCCATCGTCGGCGGCGGGTGTTTCTGGTGCACCGAAGCGGTGTTCCTCGATGTGGAAGGCGTGCTCGCGGTGGAATCGGGCTACGCGGGCGGCCAGACGCGCAACCCGACATACCGGGCCGTGTGCGAGGGCGATACGGGCCACGCCGAGGTCGTCAAGGTGACGTTCGATCCGGCGCGCATCAGCTACCGCGAAGTCCTTGAAATCTTCTTCGCCACGCACGATCCGACGCAGTTGAATCGGCAGGGCGCCGACGTCGGCACGCAATATCGTTCGATCGTGTTCGCCGATTCGGACGCGCAGCGCGAGGCCGCACTCGACGTGATCGCCACGCTGGGCCGCGAGCAGATCTTCGGTGCGCCGATCGTCACGGTGGTCGAGCCGCTCGACGGCAATTACTGGCCGGCCGAGGAATATCACCAGGATTACTTCGCGCGCAATCCGCAGCAGGGCTATTGCGCGGCCGTGATCGGCCCGAAGATCGCGAAATTCCGCCAGAAGTTCGCGCACCGGCTCAAATCGCGCGGCGTGTGAATGTGTCCGCCCGGGCTCGGGCGGGCGGATAGGCCGAAACGGCGGGGTCGATCGCGACGCCGCCGTTTTTTTGTGCGGCTGTCGTCGTGCTTGTCGCTGCCGGTCAGCCCGGCTCGGTGCGGTGCCGTTCGACCGATTCGGCGATCGCCTTCGCCAGTTCGATGCACGACAGCGGCGCGGAGCCTTCGGCCTTGTTGTTGATGGTGATCAGCACCGGCTGGCCGGCCAGCACGTAGCGCGCGGCCAGCTCGGCGAGCGCCTCGCGCGTGTGCGGGTCCTCGTCGACGAGCCGGTCGAACGGGTCGTACTTGGCCTTGGCCTGCTCGTATTTGAAGCCGCCGTGCAGGCTCCAGCGCACCACCAGCGGCCCGGGCGTGTCGCCGTCGAGCAGCGCCAGCGCCGCGGCCTGCCGCAGCGGGTCGGGCATCCGCGCATGGAGGCCGACGCAATAGCGCACGCCCGAGGCGGCCAGCGCGCGGATGAAGCGCGGCGTGAGCAGGATCGAATCGCGGATCTCGATCGCGTAGCGCGGGCTGTCCGGCTCGGCCGGCAGCGGCGGCAGCGCTGCGAAGAACGCGGCCAGCCGCTCGATCAGGCCGGCCGGATCGGCCAGCAGCGCGTCGGGCAGCGGCGAGAACTGGAACACCAGCGCGCCGGCCTTGCGGCCGAGGCCGTCGAGGCACGGCCGCACGAATTCGTCGATGGCGATGCGCGTGTCGAGGAACGCCGGGTTCGGGCCGGCGGGCTCGCCGCGCGAGCCGCGCACCACGGCGTCGGTCACCGAGGCGGGCGCCTTCACGACGAAGCGGAAATCGTCGGGCACCTGCTGCGCGTAGCGCAGGTAGTCGGCGATCGACAGCGGCGCGTAGAACGAACGGTCGATGCTGACGCTCTTGAGCAGCGGATGCGCGCCATAGGCGTCGAGGCCGTCGCGCGAGAGTTTTTGCGGCGAGTAGTCGTCGCCGTAGACGATGCCGTTCCAGCCCGGGAACGACCAGGTCGAGGTGCCGAGCCGCACGTTGGGCGGCAGCGCCGCCGCCGTGGCGGCCACCGCATCGCTGATCGGGGCCGGCGTCACACCGCGCTTGCCCGAGCGGCGGGTGCGCGCGGGCTTGGCGTCGGTGGCGGGTGCGTGGGTTTCGGCGGCCAGGTCATCGTCGCCGAACAGGGAGGCCGTGGCGTCGGATGGCGCGGGTTCCGATTCGTTCTCGCGGGACGGCGCGACGCCGTCGCGAAGCGGTGCGGCAGCGGGTTCTTCAGACAAGGCGGGGGGCGACGCAACGACCAAGCGCCGCGCGCGAGCGGATGCGCCGGCGTCGGATTGGCCAGCGGGTGCGGCAGGCAGCGGTTCGCCGAACAGATCGAACTGCGCGGCGTCGTCCGGCGAATCGTCCTGCTTCGTGGTTCGCGCGGTATCGCGCCGCGTGCTGCCGTCACCCATGCATCGTGGTCGTTTGCGTCAGGCTGCCTCAGCGCGGCAGCGGGTTCTCGTACATGTAGCGCCGCGACCACGGCAGCGTTTTCGCGCTGCGGCCGGCCTTGCGGCAGACGAGCTGATAGATCGACACGTCGTCGTTCTCGAAGGCATACGCGCAGCCGGCGAGATACACGCGCCAGATCCGGAACTTCTCGTCGTCGACGAGCTGGCGGGCCTGTTCGGCGTGCGCCTCGAAGTTCTCGGTCCAGATGTCGAGCGTGCGCGCATAGTGCCGACGCAGGCTTTCGACGTCAACCACTTCGAGGCCGCCGCGCTGCGCCGCTTCGAGCGCGAGGCTCACGTGCGGCAGTTCGCCGTCCGGGAACACGTAGCGATCGATGAATTCGCCGCCGCCGAGCGAGGTTTCGCCGCTGTCGGCGTCCGACGAGGTGATGCCGTGGTTCATCGCCACGCCGTCGTCGGCCAGCAGCTCGCGCACCTTGGTGAAGTAGCCCGGCAGGTTCTTGCGGCCGACGTGCTCGAACATGCCGACGCTCGTGATCCGGTCGAACTGGCCTTCGACGTCGCGGTAATCCTGCAGGCGGATCTCGATCTGGTTCTCGAGGCCGGCCTGACGCACGCGTTCGGTGGCCAGGTCGAACTGGTTCTGCGAGAGCGTGACGCCCACGCAGTGCGCGCCGAACTTCTGCGCGGCGCGCAGCACCAGCGCGCCCCAGCCGCAGCCGATGTCGAGCAGGCGCTGGCCCGGCTGGAGCTGGATCTTGGTCAGGATGTGATCGATCTTCTTGAGCTGCGCGGTGGCCAGATCCTCGTCGCCGTTCTCGAAGTAGGCGCACGAATACAGCATGTTCTCGTCGAGCCAGAGCTTGTAGAAATCGTTCGAGACGTCGTAGTGATACTGGATCGCCTTCTTGTCCGAGTTCTTCGTGTGCGTGAAGTAACGCGTGACGCGCGCCAGCTTGCTCGCATTGGTGACGGTGCTGCGCGCGAGCGAGTAGCCGATGTCGATGACGTCGGGCAGGCGGCCCTCGATGTCGATCTTGCCCTTGACGTACGCCTCGCCGAGATTGTCGAGGCTCGGGTCGAGCAGCAGCGGCAGCGCTGATGCGTGATTGACCTTCAGCGTCACGGCCGGCGCGCTGAAGCTGCCGAAATCGTGTTGATCGCCATTCCAGAGCACCAGCCGCGCCGGAATATTGGCTTTTTCTCGTACTTCGTCTGCCCACTGTGCCAGCTTCTTTTCCCAGAACATAAGAATTCTCCGTTGTCTGTTGAAACGAATACAGCCAAGCCATCTTTTCGGTCCGCCGCGTCGAGGCGGCGGGCCGTCATGCAAATCCGAGATACGAGAGGGCGCTGCGGGGGTGACTCGCGGCGCGCGTGGCGTTACGGCGAGAGGCGCTCGATCGTCCACGGCGTATGGGACGCCGCGTCGCGCGTGTAGCGCAGCCGATCGTGCAGCCGTGAGGGCCGGCCCTGCCAGAATTCGATGGCGTCCGGCACGAGCCGGTAACCGCCCCAGTGCGGCGGACGCGGCGGATGCTCGCCATAGCGTTCGCTGAATTCGCGTTCGCGCGCTTCGAGCACGCCGCGGTTCGCGATGACCGCGCTTTGTTCCGAGGCCCAGGCGCCGATGCGCGAGCCGGCCGGACGCGACGCGAAATAGGCGTCGCTCTGTGCCGCGCTGGTTTTTTCGATGCGGCCTTCGATGCGCACCTGGCGCTCGAGCTCGATCCAGTAGAACAGCAGTGCGGCGTTCGGGTTGTGCGCGAGCTCGCGGCCCTTGCGGCTTTCATAGTTGGTGAAGAACACGAAGCCGTGTTCGTCCACGCCCTTGATCAGCACGATGCGCGCGGACGGCCGGCCTTCGGCGTTCACGGTGGCGAGCGTCATGGTGTTCGGTTCGGGCAGTTGCGCGTCGAGCGCTTCGTTGAACCACTTCTCGAATTGCCGGACGGGATCGGGCGCGACGTCGGCTTCGTCGAGCGAGGCGCGCGAATAGTTGATGCGGAGGTCGGCAAGAGTGGACATTTTTTTCTGCGAACGCTTCAATCTGAGGCGAGTATAGCCAAGGAAACAAATTCCTGCGTTGGCGTGCCGCGCCCGGTCGGCATGGCGTCGATCAGGCAAAATAAGCGCTTTCGCGGCTGTTCCGCTTTCATTTCGCTTACCTAACGTATGTCTCGTATCGACGCCGTCACCACGCAGGACGATCTTACTCCGAGCCCGCCAAATCAGCTTGGCGACGCCGACCGCGCGCGGCGCTTCGGCGGCGTCGGCCGGCTTTACGGCCCGGCCGCGCTGGCGGCCTTCGAGCACGCGCACGTGGCCGTGATCGGCATCGGCGGGGTGGGCTCGTGGGCAGCCGAGGCGCTCGCACGCAGCGCGATCGGGCGGCTCACGCTGATCGATCTCGACAACATCGCCGAAAGCAACACCAACCGCCAGATCCACGCGCTCGACGGCAACTACGGCAAGGCCAAGGTCGACGCGATGGCCGAGCGCATCGCGCTGATCGATCCGGCCTGCCGGGTCGATCGCATCGAGGAGTTCGCCGAGCCCGACAACTTCGAGGCGCTGCTCGGCGGCGGCTTCGATTTCGTGATCGACGCGATCGACAGCGTGCGCACCAAGGTCGCGCTGATCGCGTGGTGCGTCGCGCGCGGCCAGCCGCTCGTGACGGTGGGGGGCGCGGGCGGCCAGTTGGACCCGACGCGCATTCGCATCGACGACCTGGCGCTGACCATTCAGGATCCCCTGCTGTCGAAGGTGCGCGCGCAACTACGCAAGCAGCACGGCTTTCCGCGCGGGCCGAAGGCGAAGTTCAAGGTCAGCGCCGTGTATTCGGACGAGCCGCTGATCTACCCCGAAGCCGCCGCCGGCGAGATCGACGAGGATGGCGCGGCGGACGTGGCGCAGGCCGGGCCGGCCGGGCTGAACTGCGCGGGTTTCGGTTCGAGCGTGTGCGTGACGGCCAGCTTCGGGTTCGCGGCCGCCGCGCATGTGTTGCGGGCGATCGCTGCGCGCGCGTGACGCATGACGTGATGCGGCCTGGCTGCAAGGCGACTTCGAAGGCAATTTGAAAGCATGTCAACGGCTTCGCGCGAAACCAGGGAATTTGCCGCTCAGGTCTGACTATTTCGTGTTTTCGAGGCTGTTTTCGGCCGATTTTTTGATATTCGGCAGCCCAAAACGAAACGAGCGCGAGCCCTTGCGGCCCGCGCCCGTTTTTTCATCGCCGGATGGCGGCGATGCGTGCCGCGATCAATACAGCGCGGCGCTGAGCTTGCGGCGCCATGCCGCGATCAGGTTCGGCTGGTCGGACGCGAGTTCGAACACCGACACCATCGTCTTGCGGCCCACGTCGTCCTTGAACGCGCGGTCGCGCTGGACGATTTCGAGCAGTTGTTCGAGCGCGCCTTCGTACAGGCGGTGCGCGATCAGCATCTGCGCCAGATCGAAGCGCGCTTCCAGGTCGCCCGCATCGGCGGCGATGCGGGCCTCGAGCGCGTCGGTGGGCGGCAGCTCGACCGCCGCGTCGATCGCCTCGAAGCGCGTCATGATCGCCTGGTAGCGCGGATCGACGCCGTTCACGGTTTGCGGCGAGAGCCGGGTGGCTTCGTCGCGCGCGGCTTCGACGCGGTTCACGGCCAGCAGCAGTTCGATCAGGTCGAGGCGGATGTCGTCGTCGCCCGGGTTCAGCGCGAGGGCCGCCTGCAGATGCCGGGCGGCATCTTCATAGCGTTCCTCGGCGATGGCGACCTGCGCGGCGTGGCGTTCGGCTTCCTCGGCCGACGGCAGCAGCCGGTCGATGAATTCGCGCAACTGGCCTTCCGGCAGCACGCCCACGAATTGATCGACGGCGCGGCCCTCGGCGAACGCGATCACGTGCGGGATGCTGCGCGTCTGGAAGTGCGCGGCCAGCTCCGGGTTCTCGTCGACGTTGACCTTGACGAGCTTCCAGCGCCCGGCGTAATCGGCTTCGAGCCGTTCGAGCATCGGGCCGAGCGTCTTGCACGGACCGCACCAGGGCGCCCAGAAATCGACGAGTACCGGTGCGTCGAGCGATGCTTCGATGACGTCGCGTTCGAAGGTGGCGAGCGTGGTGTCCATGAGGTCCTCGTGAGTCGGAAAGATCGTGTAGTTGGGGCCGAAACCCCGCGTTTCAATGTTGCGGCTTGCGTTCGGGCAGCGGGATCCAGTCCGTCTCGCCGGGCACCGTGCCCATCTTCTGGGCGGTCCAGTCGAGCTTGGCCTGCTCGATCGCCTCGCGCGTGCTGGCCACGAAATTCCATTCGATGAAGCGTTCGCCGGCCAGCTTCGCGCCGCCGAGCAGCATCACGCGTGCGCCGCCCCGGCTCGCCAGCGCGACCGTTGCACCCGGCGTCAGCACCGCCATGGTGGCGGCGTCGAGCGGCGTGCCGTCGATCGTCAGGTCGCCGTCGACCAGGTAGACGCCGCGTTCCTCGTGATCGGCGTCGAGCGTGAGCGTCGCGCCGGCCGCGAATTCGGCGGCCACGTACAGCGTGCGCGAGAACGTGGTGGCCGGCGAGCGCAGGCCGAACGCGTCGCCGACGATTACCGTCAGCGCCACGCCGTCGCGCGTCAGCTTCGGCAGCGAGGCGGCCGGATGATGCTCGAACGAGGGCTCGGTGGTTTCGTGCTCGACGGGTAGCGCCACCCAGGTCTGGATGCCGTGGATCGTCTGGCCGCGCTGGCGGACGTCCTCGGGCGTGCGCTCCGAGTGCACGATGCCGCGCCCGGCCGTCATCCAGTTGACGTCGCCGGGCACGATGGTCTGCAGCGAGCCGAGGCTGTCGCGATGCAGGATCGCGCCGTCGAACAGGTAGGTGACGGTGGCCAGGCCGATATGCGGATGCGGGCGCACGTCGAGGCCGCTGCCGGGCGGCAGCTCGGCCGGGCCCATGTGGTCGAAGAAGATGAACGGGCCGACGAGGCGTGCGGCCATCGCGGGCAGCGTGCGGCGCACCTGCAGGTTGCCGATGTCGCGCACGTGCGGCTTCAGGACCGCTTTGATCGATTCGCTCATGGTCGGAATGGGACGCGGGGTGGGGAGGCTGCCCATTGTATCGGGCCTCGGCGACGTTCGCGCGTTGCGGCGGCGGCCGGTAGACTGCTGCCTTTGCGCATGCAATCACGGAGGAAACGTCGCGATGATGGCCATGAAGGATCTGTTGCTGGCGCTGGTGGTGATCGTCGCTTGGGGCGTCAACTTCGTCGTGATCAAGATGGGGCTGCACGGCGTGCCGCCGATGCTGCTCGGCGCGCTGCGCTTCACGCTGGCGGCGGTGCCGGCGGTGTTGTTCGTGCCGCGTCCGCGCATCGCCTGGCGCATGCTGCTGCTGTACGGCGGCACGATCCTGCTCGGGCAATTCGTTTTCCTGTTTACCGCGATGTATGTCGGCATGCCGGCCGGGGTGGCCTCGCTCGTGCTGCAGTCGCAGGCGTTCTTCACGCTCGGCTTTGCGCGCGTGTTCCTCGGCGAGCGCGTGCGCGCCTGGAACCTGATCGGCCTCGTGATCGCGGCGGCCGGCCTGGCCGCGATCGCGGCGCAGAGCGGCGGCGCGATGACGCTGGCCGGCTTCGCGCTGACGATCTGCGCCGGCGTGTGCTGGGCGCTCGGCAACGTCGTCACCAAGAAGATCGGGCCGGTCGAGCTGGTGCCGCTGGTGGTGTGGGGCAGCCTGGTGCCGCCGATTCCGTTCTTCGCGGCGTCGCTGGCCTTCGAGGGGCCGGCGCGCATCGAGACGGCGCTGGCCTCGATCTCGGGCGCGTCGATCTTCGCGATCGTCTATCTGGCCTTCGTCGCCACGCTGCTCGGCTATGGCATCTGGGGCCGGCTGCTCGGGCGCTATCCGGCCGGGCAGGTCGCGCCGTTCTCGCTGCTGGTGCCGGTGATCGGCATCGCGTCGTCGGCGTTTTTTCTCGGCGAGCAGATGAGCACGGCCGAATTCGCCGGTGCGGCGCTGGTGATGGCCGGGCTCGTGATCAACGTGTTCGGCGGGCGCTGGATGCGGCGCGTGGCGTGAGGTGCACGGCGCGCCAATGAACAACGCCTCGCGCGAAGGCGAGGCGTTTTGTGGGGGCCGCGGCCCGACCGATGGCCGCCGATGGCCGAAACTCAGGCCATCCGGTTCTTGGCCAGCGGCGGGTTGGCCGCGAAATAGCGCTTGATGCCGCGGAAGATCGCGTCGGCCATCTGCTCGCGATAGGCGTCGTCGTTCAGGCGGCGCTCTTCGTCGGGATTACTGATGAACGCCGTTTCCACCAGGATCGACGGAATGTCGGGCGCCTTCAGCACGGCGAAGCCGGCCTGTTCGACCGAGCCCTTGTGCAGCTTGTTGATGCCGCCCACCTCGCGCAGCACGAAGTTGCCGTAAC
This sequence comes from Burkholderia sp. 22PA0099, assembly GCF_047497165.1. Lineage (NCBI taxonomy): Bacteria > Pseudomonadati > Pseudomonadota > Betaproteobacteria > Burkholderiales > Burkholderiaceae > Burkholderia > Burkholderia sp. 22PA0099. Next base: position 960,507 of record NZ_CP163165.1, read on the forward strand.
GCAGCGAATCGCGGATCTGCGCCGTGGTCGACATGTCGAACAGCGCGCGGTTGACCGACACGTCCTGCGTCTTCACGTTGATCCCGCCGATGTTGTCCGACGAGTTTTCCTTGTTCGCCATCCAGCGCGCGGCCGCGCTCGTCGCGCCGTGATCGGACAGCGCGAACACCGACGAGCCGTGCGCCTCCGGCGTGGTGAACGCATCGGCGTGGATCGACACGAACAGATCCGCGCCCACGCGCCGCGCCTTCTGCACGCGCACGTTCAGCGGGACGAAGAAATCGTTGTCGCGCGTCATCATCGCGCGCATGTTCGGCGCGCCGTCGATCTTCGCGCGCAGCTTCTTGGCGATGTCGAGCGCGACGTGCTTCTCGTAGGTGCCCCCGCCGCCGATCGCGCCCGGATCCTCGCCGCCGTGGCCCGGATCGATCGCCACCGTCAGCAGGCGCACCGTGCCGTTCTTGCCGCTTTTCGGCGTGGTGAACGCGTAGGTGTCGGGGATGCCGTCGTCATCGTCCTTCTTCGCGGCCACCGGCGGCGGCTTGATCGCGGGCCTGGCGGGCGAGGTGGGGGTGGCCGGTGACGCGGCCTGCGGCGTGTTTTGCGCGAACTGCTGGAAGAACGCGTCGCTGTTGTCGTGCGCGCCGGGCGGCGGCGTGCCGGGGCCGTTCAGCGCGGCCTGCGGCGGTTGCGCCTGTTGGGCCTGCTGGGTGCGCACGTCGTCGTTGAGCTGGCGTTCCTTGTGCTCGGTCTGCGTGATCAGGTCCGACAGCAGATCGGGCGCGACCGCCGGATACAGGTCGAACACCAGCCGGTAGCGATAGGTGCCGACCGGCGGCAGCGTGAACATCTGCGGCTTCACCGAACCTTTCAGATCGAACACCATGCGCACCACATGCGGCTGGTACTGACCGACGCGCACGGATTGGATCTGCGGATCGTTCGGCGCGATCTTCGACACCAGGTCGCGCAGCGCCTGGTCGAGATCGAGGCCGTCGAGATCGACGACCAGCCGATCCGGGCCTTGCAGCAGTTGCTGCGCCGCCTGCAGCGGCTGATCGGATTCGATCGTCACGCGCGTGTAATCGCGCGCGGGCCAGACCCGCACGCCGAGCACCGACGAGGCGAGTGCCATGCGCGGCGCGACCAGCCCGAGCACGAGCGTCGACGCGCCGGCAACCAGCACCTTGCGGCGGCGCCAGTTGTGGGTGGTGGTGGCGGCCGACTCGATCGAGCGGAACGGTTTGATCAACATCTTTCGAGACATGCGTTTCCTGAAACACTGTAGGCCCGCGCCACGAGACGGCGGCCTTCGCCGTCGACGTCGAGCGCGAACACGAGATCCGGCACGCCGAGCAGCGTACCCGCCTGCTGCGGCCATTCGACCAGGCAAATCGCACCGGCGTTGAAATATTCGCGAAAGCCTGCGTCCGCCCATTCGGCCGGATCACTGAATCGATAGAGATCGAAGTGATGCACCGCGAGTTCCCCATCTTCGCGCGGCAGGGCATACGGTTCGACGAGCGTGTAGGTCGGGCTCTTCACGCGGCCGGCGTGGCCGAGGCCGCGAAGCACGGCGCGCACCAGGGTGGTCTTGCCCGCGCCGAGATCGCCGACGAGCTGGATTTGCAGGCCGGAGAAGCCCGGTTGCGTGCGCACCGCGTCGATCGCGTGCGCGAAGCGCGTGCCGAACGCGGCGGTCGCGGCCTCGTCGGGCAGCGCGAAGACGCGCTCGGCGAGCGGGGCGGACGCGACGATCGCGGCGATCGGATGGCTGGGCTGCGCGGGCATTCTCGTAAAATAGCGCGATGAACCGTAAACCGGAACTCGACGTGATGGACGCACCCTCGACGCAAGCCGAGGGCGCTGCGTCGCGCCGCCTCGACGATGCCGCGCTGGATGCGCTCGCATCGCGCATCAAGGACTGGGGGCGCGAACTGGGTTTCGGGGCGATCGGTATCAGCGATATCGACCTCTCGGATGCCGAGGCGGGGCTTGCCGCCTGGCTGGAAGCCGGTTGCCACGGCGAGATGGATTATATGGCGAAACACGGCATGAAACGCGCGCGGCCGGCCGAACTTGTGGCCGGTACACGACGCGTGATTTCGGCCCGTCTCGCCTATCTGCCGGCCGACACGGTGGCGGCCGGCGCGGCCTCCGACGCGGGCGGCTGGCGGGCGCACGAGCATGCGCGGCTCGACGATCCGGCCGCCGCCGTGGTGTCGATCTATGCGCGCGGCCGCGATTATCACAAGGTACTGCGCAACCGCTTGCAGACGCTGGCCGATCGCATCGAGGCCGAGATCGGCCCGTTCGGCTATCGCGTGTTCACCGATTCGGCGCCGGTGCTCGAAGTCGAACTCGCGCAGAAGGCCGGCACCGGCTGGCGCGGCAAGCACACCCTGCTGTTGCAGCGCGACGCCGGCTCGCTGTTCTTTCTCGGTGAAATCTTCGTGGACGTGCCGCTGCCCACCGACGCGCAAACCCACCCCGATGCCGCGCCCGAAACGCCGGGCGCGCATTGCGGCAGTTGCACGCGCTGCCTCGACGCCTGCCCGACCGGCGCGATCACCGAGCCGTATCGCGTCGATGCGCGGCTGTGCATTTCGTATCTGACCATCGAATTGAAAGGCAGCATCCCCGAGCCGCTGCGCCCGCTGATCGGCAATCGCGTGTATGGCTGCGACGACTGCCAGCTCGTGTGCCCGTGGAACAAGTTCGCGCAGGCCGCGCCGGTCGCCGATTTCGATGTGCGGCACGGGCTCGATCGCGCCTCGCTGACCGAGCTGTTCGCGTGGAGCGCCGCCGAATTCGACGAGCGCATGCAAGGCAGCGCGATCCGGCGCATCGGTTACGAGCGGTGGCTGCGCAATCTCGCGGTAGGGCTGGGCAATGCGCTGCGCGCGCCGGCCGGGCAGTTGGCCGGGCAGTTGCCCAGCGAAGCGCGCGCGGCAATCGTCGCGGCGCTGGCCGCGCGTGCCGACGATGCCTCGGCGCTGGTTCGCGAGCATGTCGAATGGGCGCTGCGGGCGGCCTAGGCAGCGTACAGTGACGGTTTCGGCGCGGGCGGCATCCAGGAGCGGGCCATGTTCAATGCAGTGATCGACGCGCCGTTCGGCAAGGTCGGGATTCGCACCGAGGGCGCGTGCGTGCGCGAGATCGTCTATCTGCCCGAATTGGTGCGCAGCGTCGAACCCGACAATGCGCTTGCACGGCGCGCCGCCAAGCAGATGGAACGTTATTTTGCGCGCGCGTCGGCGGGTTTCGACCTGCCGCTGGCCGAGGTCGGCTCGGCGTTCCAGCGGCGCGTCTGGCAGGCGATCGGCGAGCTGCCGCCCGGCACCGTCGCTACCTACGGACAGATCGCCCGGCGCATCGGCAGCGCGCCGCGCGCGGTCGGCCAGGCGTGCGGCGCGAACTGGTTCCCGCTCGTGATTCCATGCCATCGCGTTGTCGCGGCCGGCGGTATCGGCGGGTTCTCCAATCACGCCGGCGACGGCTACTACCTGACGGTCAAGCGCTGGCTGCTCGCGCACGAAGGGATTCAATACTGATGGCATCGATGGCGGGGAAGACGGAAGCGGGCGTGGGCGAAGCCGTGGCGGACGAAGGTGGCGCGGCGGAGGCCGCCGGCGCGAAAAAGCCGCGCGCGAAGCGCAGGGCCGAAGCAGCCAAAGTGACGGGTTCAAGCCGCAAGCCGCGTGCAGGCTCGGCGCCTCGCGTTGTGCGCGCCCGGCGTGGCGCCGGTGCCGATGCAGACGGTGGCGCGCAGGCGCTCGGCGGCTCGCCCGAACGCGAGGCGAGCCGTACCTCGATCGACCTGTTCTGCGATGCGCTCTGGCTCGAACACGGCCTGTCGCAAAACACGCTCGACGCCTATCGACGCGACCTGAGCCTGTTCGCGCAATGGTTGTCGGCCACGCATGGCGCGAGCGTCGATGCGGTCAACGAGGAAATGCTGACCGGCTATATCGCCGCGCGCAGCGACGGCAAGGCGGCCTCGTCGAACCGGCGGCTGTCGGTGTTCCGGCGCTACTACGGCTGGGCCTTGCGCGAGCACCGCGCGAGCGCCGATCCAACGCTGCGGATATTGTCGGCGAAGCAGCCGGCGCGGTTCCCGTCGACGCTGTCCGAGGCGCAGGTCGAGGCGCTGCTCGGCGCGCCCGATGTGGCGACGCCGCTCGGGCTGCGCGACCGCACGATGCTCGAACTGATGTATGCGAGCGGGTTGCGCGTCAGCGAGCTCGTCACGCTGAAGACGGTCGAGGTGGGCCTCAACGAAGGCGTGGTGCGCGTGATGGGCAAGGGCGCGAAGGAGCGGCTCGTGCCGTTCGGCGAGGTGGCGCACGGCTGGATCGAGCGCTACCTGCGCGAATCGCGGCCGGCGCTGCTCGGCGCGCGGGTGGCCGATGCGCTGTTCGTGACCACGCGCGGCGATGGCATGACGCGCCAGCAATTCTGGAACATCATCAAGCGCCACGCGGCCAGCGCCGACGTGCGCGCGCACCTTTCACCGCACACGCTGCGCCACGCATTCGCGACGCATCTGCTCAATCACGGCGCCGACCTGCGCGTCGTGCAACTGCTGCTCGGGCACAGCGATATTTCGACCACGCAGATCTACACCCACGTCGCGCGCGAGCGCCTGCGCACGCTGCACGCCGAGCATCACCCGCGCGGGTGAGCACGTGGCGGCTCCGGTTCAGCCGCCCTGATAGCCGCGATGGTCGCGCAGCCGGTGCTTGAGCACCTTGCCGGTGGAGGCGGCCGGCAACGCATCGACCGGCACGATCCGCGCGGGTCGTTTGTAAGGCGCGAGCCGCGCCGCGCACCAGGCGTCGAGTTCTTCAGCGGCCAGCGCCGTGCCCGGCATCAATTCGACGAACGCGATCACTTCCTCGTTGCCCTCCACGGCCCGCCCGATCACGGCCGACTGCACGACGGCCGGGTGCGCGTTCAGCACATGCTCGACCTCGGCCGGATACACATTGAAGCCCGAACGGATGATCAATTCCTTGCTGCGCCCGGCAATGGTCAGCGCGCCGTCGGGCGCCGCGCGCGCGAGGTCGCCGGTGCGCAGCCAGCCGTCGGCCGACACGGCCGCGCGCGTGGCTTCCGGGTTGCGGTAATAACCGAGCATCACGTTCGGACCGCGCACGATCATCTCGCCGACCTCGCCGGCCGGCACGTCCTGCCCGGCGAGATCGACGAGACGCACCTCGATGCCGGGAATCGGCGTGCCGACCGAGCAATCGCTGCGCGGTGCATCGAGTGGCGTTTGCGCGACGGTGGGGCTGCTCTCGGTCATGCCGTAGCCGTTGTGCAGCGGCAGCCCATAGATGCGTTCGACGCGCGCCTTGAGATCGGCGTCGAGCGGCGAGCCGCCCGAGTAGACGAAGCGCAGGTGCGGCGCGTGCCACGGATGGCCGTGCGTGTGCAGATGCTCGAGCAGCTTGGCGTGCATGACGGGCACGCCCTGGAAGATCGTGACCTGCTCGTCGGCCAGCGCGCGGCGCACGGCTTCGGGCACGAAGCGCGGCACGAGGCGCAGCGTCGCGCCGGCGTACAGGCTGCCGAGACACACCGAGGCCAGCCCGTAGACATGCGAGACCGGCAGCACCGTATAAACGACATCCTGCGGGCCGACGCGTCGCAGCGTGCTCGACACGGCCGCCACGAACAGCAGGTTGCGGTGCGACAGCATCACGCCCTTCGGCGTGCCGGTGGTGCCGGTGGTGTAGATCAGCGCCGCGCATTGGCGCGCGCCGTCGGCCTCGACCGCTTCGGTATTGACGGTGGGATCGAGCGCGATGGCCCAGCCGCCGATGTCGGGCGCGATGGCGGCGGCCGGCTCGGCGTGATGGCGGGCGGCATGCGCGACGGCGTCGGGCGAGGTGGCGGTGACGAAGGCCAGCGCGCGCGGGCGGGCATGGGCCGCGATCGCGTCGAGCTCGGCATCCGACAGGCGGGCGTTGACGAGCAGCGCCCAGGCATCGAGCGCGGCCGTGGCGAACAGCAGGACGATCTGCGCGATGCTGTTCTCGGCCACGATCATGACGCGATCGCCGCCGCTCACGCCGAGCGCACGCAATTGCGCGGCGGCCGCGTCGATCGCCGCGACCAGTTGCGCATAGGTGAGCCGGTGCGCGTCCTCGATCAGCGCCGGGTGATCGGGCGTGCGGGCGGCAATGCGGCGCGGCACGTGATCGATGCGCGCGGGCAGCGCGGCGAGCAGGGCATCGACATCGAGGCGGGCGGTGGCAGGCGAGGCGGGCGAGGTTGGCATCGTGGCTCCGGAAACAGGCCGGGCGGCATGGCCTTACATCGAGAAGGCTCCGATCGTGCCATGTGCACCGCCCTGGGGCAATCGGCCGAACGGACAATAGTGCTTCAACGCGGCCGCAATTAAAATGCGCCCATGAGCAAATCCCGACATGTATCCGAAACGCCGGCCACGCAGTGGCTGCGCCGTCATGGCGTCGCCTTCGGCGAGCACACCTACGACTATGTCGAGCACGGCGGCACCGGCGAATCGGCGCGCCAGCTCGGCGTGGACGAGCACCAGGTGGTGAAGACGCTGGTGATGGAAGACGAGCACGCCAAGCCGCTCGTGATCCTGATGCACGGCGACCGCACCGTCTCCACCAAGAACCTCGCGCGGCAGATCGGCGCGAAGCGCGTCGAGCCGTGCAAGCCCGAGGTGGCGAACCGCCATTCCGGCTATCTGGTCGGCGGCACCTCGCCATTCGGCACGAAGAAGGCGATGCCCGTGTATGTCGAGGCGTCGGTGCTCGACCTGCCGTTGATCCTCGTCAATGGCGGCAAGCGCGGCTACCTCGTCAGCCTCGCGCCGGCGGTGCTGGTCGAGGTACTCGCGGCCAAGCCGGTGCAATGTGCGAGCGTCGATTGAGGGTTTCACCGGGAACGCCGGCCGGCGCGCTTCGGTAGAATGAGCGCCGCCGCGCAGCCGCAACCGGTGCGCGGCATGGCCGCAGCGCAACATCGAGGCGCGGCGCGCCGTCCTTTCATCATTCGTGGAAACACACCATCGTCATGCAGATTCTGATCGCTACCGTCGCTGCCTACCTGATCGGCTCGGTGTCGTTCGCCGTCGTCGTCAGCGCATTGATGGGCCTCGCCGATCCGCGCTCCTACGGCTCGAAGAACCCCGGCGCGACCAACGTGCTGCGCAGCGGCAACCGCAAGGCCGCGGTCCTCACGCTGCTCGGCGACGCCTTCAAGGGCTGGCTCGCGGTGTGGCTGGTGCGTCATTTCGGCATCGGCGGCGAGATCGGCGTGGCGCTGGCCGCGATCGCCGTGTTCCTTGGCCACCTGTATCCGATCTTCTTCCGCTTCCAGGGCGGCAAGGGCGTGGCCACGGCGGCCGGCGTGCTGCTGGCCATCTCGCCCGCGCTCGGCATCGCCACGCTGCTGAGCTGGCTCGTGATCGCGTTCTGCTTTCGCTATTCGTCGCTCGCCGCGCTGGTGGCGGCCGTGTTCGCGCCGATCTTCGACGTGTACCTGTTCGGCACGCAGGGCAACCCGGTGGCCTGGGCAGTGCTGGCGATGAGCGTGCTGCTGATCTGGCGGCACCGCGCCAATATCTCGAAGCTGCTGAACGGGCAGGAAAGCCGGATCGGCGCAAAGAAGACGCCGGCGGCCGAATGAAAAACGGCGCGCGGCAACGGGGTTGACCCGTGCCGCGCGCCGCCATGTGCTGCCGGGGCAGCGCTGCGATCAGTCGCGGAAGTTGTTGAAATCGAGCGGCGTGTCGGCAATTTCCTTGCGCAGCAGCGCGATCACGCTTTGCAGATCGTCGCGCTTGGTGCCCGTCACGCGCACCGAATCGCCCTGGATGCTGGCCTGCACCTTGATCTTGCTGTCCTTCACGGTGCGCACCACGCGCTTGGCCAGATCGCCCGACACGCCCTTCTTGATCGTGACCACCTGCTTGAGCTTGTCGCCGCCGATCTTCTCGACCTTGCCGTAATCGAGGAAGCGCACGTCCACGTTGCGCTTGGCCATCTTGTTGATCAGCACGTCCTTGACCTGGCCGAGCTTGAAATCGTCGTCGGCAAACAGCGTCAGTTCGTTTTCCTTGTGGTCGACGCGCGCGTCGGACCCTTTGAAGTCGAAGCGCGTCGAAATTTCCTTGTTCGACTGCTCGACTGCATTCTTCACTTCGATCATGTTCGCTTCGGAAACGACGTCGAACGATGGCATGCTGTTCTCCCTGTAAAACATCCGGGCCGCGCGATGGGTGCGCGGCCACTCGCTATAATTGCAGACCGGCTGCCATTTTACCGATGCCCCCGCGTTTTGCCCAAGGCCGCACGCCGCCTTCTTTCAGGCCGGCCGCGCCCGCCAACCCGCCTGCACCGCGCTCGTACCGCACCCGTACCGCCCATTCTCCGCCGATGTCCGATTCCGCTCTCCCGATTTCCTCCCCGTCCCCGTCCGCGCCCGCGCCCGAGTTGACGCCCGACTATTCGCTGCGCGCACACAACAGCTTCGGCTTCGACGTGCGCGCCCGTCTCGCGGCGACGATCGACACGCCGGCCGGGTTCGCGGCCGCCCTACGCGACCCGCGTGCGGCGGGGCTGCCCGTGCTGGTGCTGGGCGGCGGCAGCAACGTGGTGTTCACCGGCGATGTCGAGGCGCTGGTGCTGATCAACCGCGTGCATGGCCGCGCGCGGGTGCGCGAGGATGACGAGGCCTGGTACGTCGAGGCGGGGGGCGGCGAGAACTGGCACGAATTCGTGGCCTGGACGCTCGACGCCGGCATGCCCGGGCTCGAGAACCTGGCGCTGATTCCGGGCACGGTCGGCGCGGCGCCGATCCAGAACATCGGCGCCTACGGCATCGAGATGCGCGAGCGATTCGCGTCGCTGAAGGCGGTGGAGCTGGCCACGGGCGAGATCGTCGAATTCGACGCGGCGGCCTGTGCGTTCGGCTATCGCGACAGCGTGTTCAAGCAGGCGGCGCGCGAGCGTTTCGCGATCGTGTCGGTGTGCTTCCGCCTGCCGAAGCAGTGGCAGCCGCGCATGAACTATGCCGATGTCGAGCGCGAGTTCGCCGCGCGGGGCATCGAGGCCGCAGCCGCCACGCCGCGCGACGTGTTCGACGCCGTGGTGGCGATCCGGCGCGCCAAGCTGCCCGATCCGGCCGTGCTCGGCAATGCCGGCAGCTTTTTCAAGAACCCCGTGATCGACGCGGCGCAGTGCGCGGCGTTGCGCGAACGCGAGCCGGAGCTGGTGGCCTATGCGCAGCCCGACGGGCGCATGAAGCTCGCGGCCGGCTGGCTGATCGACCGCTGCGGCTGGAAGGGGCGCGCGCTGGGCGCGGCGGCCGTGCACGACCGTCAGGCGCTGGTGCTGGTCAATCGCGGCGGCGCGTCGGGTGCCGACGTGCTGGCGCTGGCGCGGGCGATCCAGGCCGACGTGCGCGCGCGCTTCGGCGTCGAACTCGAAGCCGAGCCGGTTGCGATCTGAGCCCCGCTCGGCCGATTCCGCCGCGCAACCATGAAAAACCCCGCCGAAGCGGGGTTTTTCATATCAAGCCAGCGGGGTATTGATGCCGCCGGCTCAGTGATTGAGCTTGCCGAGCAGCAGGAATTCCATCAGTGCCTTCTGCACGTGCAGACGGTTTTCGGCTTCGTCCCAGACCACGCTTTGCGGGCCGTCGATCACGCCGGCCGTCACTTCCTCGCCGCGATGCGCGGGCAGGCAGTGCATGAACAGCGCGTCGGGGTTGGCGAACGCCATCATTTCCTCGTCGACGCACCAGTCGGCGAATGCCTGCTTGCGCACTTCGTTCTCGGCTTCGAAGCCCATGCTGGTCCACACGTCGGTGGTGACCAGGTCGGCGCCTCGGCAGGCTTCGTTCGGATCCTCGTACACCTCGTAGGCCGACGCGCTTTCGGCATCGACGAGCTTCATGTCGAGCGCGTAGCCCGGCGGCGTGGACAGGCGCAGCTTGAAGCCGAGGATTTGCGCGGCCTGGATCCAGGTGTACAGCATGTTGTTCGCGTCACCGACCCAGGCGACCGTCTTGCCGCGGATCGGGCCGCGCTGCTCGACGTACGTGAAGATGTCGGCGAGCACCTGGCACGGGTGGAAATCGTTGGTCAGGCCGTTGATCACCGGCACGCGCGAATTCGCGGCGAAGCGCTGGATGATCTCCTGCTCGAACGTGCGGATCATGATGATGTCGACCATGCGCGAGATCACCTGCGCCGAATCCTCCACCGGTTCGCCGCGGCCGAGCTGGGTGTCGCGCGTGCTCATGAACACCGCGTGACCGCCGAGCTGGAAGATGCCGGCTTCGAACGACAGGCGCGTGCGCGTCGAGTTCTTCTCGAAGATCATCGCCAGCGTGCGGTCGTGCAGCGGGTGGTAGGTTTCGTAGTTCTTGAATTTGCGCTTCAGGATACCCGTGCGTTCGAGCACGTACTCGTAGTCTTCCAGCGAGAAATCCTTGAACTGCAGGTAGTGACGAATGGTTTTGGCGGTCATGAAACGAAACGCGGCGGGAGGCAGCCGGCGCGGTGCGCCGTACGGCGCCCGCCGTCGGAGGTGATAACCCGATCGAGCATAAAGGATTTTCCGGGCTTTGACGAGTTGCGCCGGAGGCCGCTGCCGGCCGCCGTTGCGGGCCGTCGGGTTGTGGCCGAGGCGCGCGCAGGGGGCTTTGTGGCGCCGCAGCATGCGGCGGTGCGGTATAATTTCGCGGTTTTCCGAAGCCCGGCGGCTCTCGTTGCCGGGTGAGGGCGGCACCCGTGCGCAAGCGTGCGGATGCGTGTCCCGGCATGCTCGCGGTGGTCGTCGGGCAGCGCCGGCAACATCGCACCCGCAGCCGGCAAGCGAAGCCAGGCCCTGCTTCCGCCGCGGCAGCATCGTGCCGTCGGCCCCTCATCTGGGACCCTTCATGGCAGAAACTCCCCCGATCGAATTTTTCATTCAAGGCATCACGACAGAAGGGAAGACGTTTCGTCCGAGCGATTGGTCGGAGCGGCTGGCCGGCGTGATGGCCCAATTCGGACCGGGCGCGAGCGGGCGCAATGCCTACATGAAGTATTCGCTGTATGTGCGTCCCACCATCGTCGGCAACGTCAAGTGCGTGATCATCGATTCGCGCTTGCGCGAGCTCGAGCCGATGGCCTTCGATTTCGTCATGAATTTCGCGCGCGACAACGATCTGGTCGTGACCGAGGCCTGCGAGCTGACGCTCCACAAGCACGACAAGGCCTGATCACCAGGTTGCCTGCCGTTCAATCGATGTGCCGGGCATTCCCGCCCCGGCTTCGCATCGAGATTCCGGTTTCCCTATCGAGATAGCCCGCTGAGAGCACCGCGTTGCGCCGCAGCCGACCCGCGTTCGTCGCAATCGAAAAAGCGCTGCCGAAGGAACGACGAAAAGCCCGCCAAGGCGGGCTTTTCGTGATCGGCAGGAAACAGGGCCGCCCGCGCGAGGCGGGCGTGCCGGAGTTACTGCGCGGCGGCCTGCAGGCCCTTGACCGCTGCCGACAGGCGGCTCTTATGGCGAGCAGCCTTGTTCTTGTGAACGATCTTCTTGTCGGCGATCGTGTCGATCGTCTTGGTGGCGGCCTTGTACAGATCGGCAGCCTTGGCTTGATCGCCGGCGTCGATCGCCTTGCGAACGGCCTTGATGGCGGTGCGGAATTTCGAGCGCAGTGCCGAGTTGTGCGAGTTTGCCTTCGCTGCCTGACGGGCGCGCTTGCGTGCTTGTGCGGAGTTAGCCATTGACGGTTCCTTATCCTGTCCTGTTCCCAGAGCTTGGAGCCTGACGGCCAAGCGCTGCTTTTCGATCCGACCCTCGAGAGCGATTGCCCGGGGCCCAAAAAACGTAGGTTTCACCGAGGCCGGCAACGTGCTCGATGATTACGCAGCGCGAATGCAGACTCAGAAACGGCGGATTATAGCAACAAAATCAAGGCAATGACAAGCTCGACGCGCATCTGCGCTGCGGCGGCCTCGTGGCGCGTTTTTCGGCGGCGATCGGCGGTTCGCCGCGGGCGTTCCGTATAATCGGTGCCCCATGAATCTATTCCGCGCCCTGCTGACGGTCAGCGGCTTCACGTTGTTGTCGCGCGTGACCGGTCTGGCCCGTGAGACGCTGATCGCGAGAGCGTTCGGCGCCAGTCAATATACCGACGCATTCTACGTCGCGTTCCGCATCCCGAACCTGCTGCGCCGGCTGTCGGCCGAGGGCGCCTTCTCGCAGGCGTTCGTGCCGATCCTCGCCGAATTCAAGAACCAGCAGGGGCACGACGCCACCAAGGCGCTGGTCGATGCGATGTCGACGGTGCTGGCCTGGGCGCTGGCGGCGCTGTCGGTGGTGGGCGTGGTGGGCGCGTCGTGGGTGGTGTACGCGGTGGCGTCCGGCCTGCGCACCGACGGCCAGGCCTTTCCGCTTGCCGTCGCGATGACGCGGATCATGTTCCCGTACATCATCTTCATCTCGCTGACGACGCTCGCCTCGGGCGTGCTGAACACCTACAAGAACTTCTCGCTGCCGGCGTTCGCGCCGGTGCTGCTGAACGTGTCGTTCATCGGCGCGGCCGCGTTCGTCGCGCCCTATATGAAGATGCCGGTGTATGCGCTGGCGTGGGCCGTGATCGTCGGCGGCGTGCTGCAGTTCATCGTGCAGTGGCCGGGCCTCAAGCGCATCGACATGATGCCGCGCATCGGCCTGAACCCGATGCGCGCGCTGGCTCACCCGGGCGTCAAGCGCGTGCTGGTGAAAATGGTGCCGGCCACCTTCGCCGTGTCGGTCGCGCAGCTTTCGCTGATCATCAATACCAATATCGCGTCGCGGCTCGGGCAGGGCGCCGTGTCGTGGATCAACTATGCCGATCGGCTGATGGAATTTCCCACCGCGCTGCTCGGCGTGGCGCTCGGCACGATCCTGCTGCCGAGCCTGTCGAAGGCGCATATCGACGCCGACGCCACCGAATATTCGGCGCTGCTCGACTGGGGCCTGCGCGTGACGTTCCTGCTCGCCGCGCCGAGCGCGCTCGGCCTGCTGGTGTTCGCCGAGCCGCTCACGGCCACGCTGTTCAACTACGGCAAGTTCGACGCGCACACGGTGGAGATGGTGTCGCGCGCGCTGGCCGCCTACGGCATCGGCCTGGTCGGCATCATCCTGATCAAGATCCTGGCGCCGGGCTTCTACGCGAAGCAGGACATCAAGACGCCGGTCAAGATCGCGGTCGGCGTGCTGATCGTCACGCAGTTGTCGAATTATGTGTTCGTGCCGATCCTCGGTCATGCGGGTCTGACGCTGAGCATCGGGGTGGGCGCCACGCTCAATTCGCTGCTGCTGTTCCTCGGCCTGCGTCGGCGCGGCATTTACACGCCGTCGCCGGGCTGGCCGCGTTTCTTCCTGCAGTTGCTGGGCGCCTCGCTGGTGCTGGCCGGCGTCATGCATTGGTTCTCGATCAGCTTCGACTGGACCGGCCTGCGCGCCGAACCGCTCGCGCGCATCGCGCTGACGGCCGCGTGCCTGGTTCTGTTCGCCGCTCTATATTTCGGTATGTTGTGGTTGATGGGCTTCAAATACGCGTATTTCCGCCGCCGAGCCAAATGACGAAAGCCATGACCCGCGTCCTCGATTTTTTCAGCACCCTCGTTGCCGAAGACGACAGCCTGCCGCTCACCGAGGCGGCGCTGTCGCTTGCGCAGGACGCCTATCCCGACCTCGACATGCAGGCGGTGCAGGCCGAGCTCGACATGCTGGCCGTGCGCTTTCGCCGCCGCGTGCGCGCCGATCTCGGCGAGCGCGGCAAGGTCGACGCGCTGAACGATTTCTTTTTCCGCGAGCTGGGTTTTGCCTGCAATCACAACGATTACTACGATCCCGACAACAGCTACCTGAACATGGTGCTCAAGCGCCGGCGCGGCATTCCGATCTCGCTGGCGGTGCTGTATCTGGAACTGGCCGGGCAGCTCGGGCTGGCGGTGCGTGGCGTGTCGTTCCCGGGGCATTTCCTGTTGCGCGCGACGCTGGCCGACGGCGACGCGATGATCGACCCGACCACCGGGCGTTCGCTGTCCGAAACCGATCTGATCGAGATGCTCGAACCCTATGTCGCGCATCCCGAGGCCACCATGGCGAGCACGCTGCGCGCGCTGCTGCAGCCGGCCACGAGCCGCGAAGTGCTGGCGCGCATGCTCAACAACCTGAAGGCGATCTATCTGCAGACCGAGCGCTGGCAACGGCTGCTGGCGGTGCAGCAGCGGCTCGTGGTGCTGCTGCCGGGGCAGCCCGACGAACTGCGCGACCGCGGCTTCGCCTATGCCCGGCTCGATTACCTGCGCCCGGCGCTCGAGGATCTGGAGGCGTATCTCGACGAACGCCCGGAAGCGGTCGATGCGACCGTGGTGGAGGCGCAGTTGACCGAGCTGCGGCAGCGCATGCGGCGCGGCGACGACGACTGACGCGCGAAATCCCGCGCTTTCGGCCTGCTCCGGAGAATGACCGAGGCCCGCACCTGCCGTTACCGGCGCGTGCGGGCCTCGTTGTTTTGCGATGGGTGTGGCGGGCTCGTCGTTTGCTCGGCAAGCCCGTTGGTTCGCTTTTCCGTCGCTTACTTCGGCTGCATGCGGATCGCGCCGTCGAGGCGGATCACCTCGCCGTTGAGCATCGGGTTCTCGAAGATCTGGCGCACCAGCATCGCATATTCGTCCGCTTTGCCGAGGCGCGGCGGGAACGGCACCATCGCGCCGAGCGCATCCTGCACCTCCTGCGGCATGCCGAGCAGCATCGGCGTTTCGAAGATGCCGGGCGCGATCGTCATCACGCGGATCGCATTGCGCGACAGGTCGCGCGCGAGCGGCAGCGTCATGCCGGCCACGCCGGCCTTCGAGGCGGCGTAGGCGGCCTGGCCGATCTGGCCGTCGAACGCGGCCACCGAGGCGGTATTGACGATCACGCCGCGCTCGCCATAGCCGTTCGGCGCATTGGTGGCCATCGCGGCCGCGGCCAGGCGCGCCATGTTGAAGGTGCCGATGAGATTGATCGACACCACCTTCGCGAACAGGTCGAGCGCGTGCGGGCCGTCCTTGCCGACCGTCTTCGCGGCCGGCGCGATGCCGGCGCAGTTCACCAGCCCGCGCAGCGTGCCCAGTTGCGTGGCGGCCTCGACGGCGGCCTGCGCGTGATCCTCGCGCGTGACGTCGCAGGCGACGAACACGCCGCCCAGCTCGCGCGCGAGCGCCTCGCCCGCCTCGCGGTTCAGGTCGGCGAGCACGGGCTTGCCGCCCGCGGCGGCCAGCATGCGCGCGGTGCCGGCGCCAAGGCCCGAGGCGCCGCCGGTGATCAGAAAGACGTTGTCGCGTAATTCCATCGTTGCTCCTGTTGCGTGGGTCGTGTGGATGCCGACCGATTGTACGGAAGCCGGCCTGACGGTGGCGTGAAGCGAACGCCCGTGCGCTTTCATGCGCGCAGGCGAAAAAAAACCGCCCGGGCAGGGCGGTTTCGCGTGGCGCGCGAGGCGCTTACTTCAAGGCGTCGAACGCGCGCTGACGGATTTCGTCGACGCTGCCGAGGCCCGAGATCTTGCGGTAGGCCGGCGCCTTCAGGCCGTTTTCCTCGCCGCGTTGCGCCCAGTCGCCGTAGTAGCTGATCAGCGGCTTGGTTTGCGATTCGTACACTTCGAGGCGCTTCTTGACGACGTCTTCCTTGTCGTCGTCGCGCTGGATCAGCGCTTCGCCGGTGGTGTCGTCCTTGCCTTCTTCCTTCGGCGGGTTGAACGTGACGTGATAGATGCGGCCCGATGCCGGGTGCGTGCGGCGGCCGCTGATGCGCTCGATGATTTCCGAGAACGGCACGTCGATTTCGAGCACGTAGTCGATCGCGACGCCGGCGTCCTTCATGGCGTCGGCTTGCGCCAGCGTGCGCGGGAAACCGTCGAACAGGTAACCGTTCGCGCAATCCGCTTCCTTCAGGCGTTCCTTGACGAGGCCGATGATCAGCGAATCCGGCACCAGCTTGCCTTCGTCCATGTAGCCCTTGGCCTCGACGCCGAGCGGCGTGCCGGCCTTGACGGCGGCGCGCAGCATGTCGCCCGTCGAGATTTGCGGGATGCCGAACTTTTCCTTGATGAAGGTAGCCTGAGTGCCCTTGCCGGCGCCGGGCGCGCCCAACAGGATCAAACGCATGGTGATATCTCCAAGTTTCGTGAATATGTGGCGCGAGGGGAATGGCATCGGCGCGCGGCCCGGAGGTCGGCTGCAACAGACAGGCTCCGGCCGGACTGACGGCGGCGCCGGCAGCGGGGCCGGCGCGGCTGCCGGCGGGAGAGCTGGCGAGCGCGACTCATCGTGGGCGGCGCCTGACGGCTCGCACAGTCGTCCGATTATGCCACGGCTTATTTTGCCGTCGACCGAAAAAGGGCCTGCACGCGGGCCAGGTCGGCCGGCGTATCGACGCCCGGCGCGGGCGCCGAGGCCGTCACGCGCACCGCGATGCGCTCGCCGTGCCACATCGCGCGCAGCTGTTCGAGCTGCTCGGCCTGCTCGATCGGCGCCTGCGCGAGCGACGGATAGGTGCGCAGGAAGCGCGCGCGGTAGGCATACAGCCCGATGTGCCGATACACCGGAAAGGCCGGCTCCGGCATGGTTTCGACGGCCGGCCAGTGCGGCTGGTAGGCGTCGCGCGACCACGGAATCGGCGCGCGCGAGAAATACAGGGCCACGCTTTTCGCGTCGAGCGCCACTTTCACCACGTTCGGGTTGAACACTTCGGCGGGATCGTCAATCGGATGGGCAGCGGTTGCGATCGCGCAATCGGGGTGCGATGAAAGGTGCGACGCTACGTCGCGGATTAGCGCCGGGTCGATCAGCGGCTCGTCGCCCTGTACGTTCACCACGATCGTGTCGTCCGGCAGGGCGAGCAGCGTGGCGACTTCGGCGAGCCGATCGGTGCCCGACGGATGGTCGGCGCGCGTCATCAACGCCTCGAAGCCTTCGGCCTGGGCGGCGTCGAGCACGCTTTGCGCGTCGGAGGCCACCAGCACGCGGGCCGCGCCCGCTTCACGCGCGCGTTCGGCGACGCGCACCACCATCGGCTTGCCGCCGAGGTCGGCGAGCGGCTTGTTCGGCAGGCGCGTCGAGGCCAGGCGGGCCGGGACGACGGCGATGAAGGGCTGCGGGTTGGTCATCGGAGTTCGGGCGGTGAGCAGGAGACGGAACCAGGAGGCGGAACCGCCGGCGCGCTTCGCGGCGCGCGCGGCAATGGGATTCGGGCGGCTGAAACGCCGCGCCCGCCACGAGGGCGGGCGCGAGCGGCGCGGCGGGCGCCAAGGCTGCCCGCCCGCGCGTCAGTTCGCGGGGCCGGCAGGGTCGACGGGCGTGCCTTCGACGGTCTGTCGCGCTTCGTCGACCAGCATCACGGGGATGCCGTCGCGAATCGGATACGCGAGCTTGTCGGCGTGACAGATCAGTTCCTGCGCGGCGCGGTCATGCTGGAGTGGGCCTTTGCAGATAGGGCACACGATGATTTCAAGCAGGCGAGCGTCCACGGAGTTTCTCCACAACGAGAGCGATAAGGCGGGGGTCGAGCGCGGCTTCGACAGGGACAACCCACAGTCGGGCATCGCGCCAGGAAGCGCCCAAT
Source organism: Burkholderia sp. 22PA0099 (assembly GCF_047497165.1). Classification (NCBI taxonomy): domain Bacteria; kingdom Pseudomonadati; phylum Pseudomonadota; class Betaproteobacteria; order Burkholderiales; family Burkholderiaceae; genus Burkholderia; species Burkholderia sp. 22PA0099. The sequence goes on from NZ_CP163165.1 coordinate 978,144, forward strand.
TTTACTGCATCCTTCTCGGTGATCAGGATCACATCGGCATCGTCGTGCGCGAACGGGTTCTCGGCGAAGGCGTAATGGTCCGGCAGCGCACGCGTGGCGGGCGCGAGGCCAGCCGCGCGCAGCGTGGCGAAGAAGCGCTCGGGCGCGCCGATCCCGGCCGCGGCCAGCACGCGCTCGCCCGCGAATTGCGCGAGCGGGCGTCGCCGCGACGGGGCGTCGAGATGCCAGGCGTCGCCCGGCGCCAGTTGCAGCGCGAACGTGTTCGGCCAGGGCGGCAGCGCCCGGCTGTACGGATCGTTGACGAGCGTGGCGTCGCGACGGCGCGACAGCGGCTCGCGCAGCGGGCCGGCCGGCAACAGGAAGCCGTTGCCGCCGAGCCGGTGATCGAACACCACGAGTTCGACGGTGCGCGCCATCCGGTAATGCTGGAGGCCGTCGTCGCTGATCACCACGTCCACCTCGGGATGCGCGGCGCGCAGCGCGCGGATCGCGGCGATGCGGTCGGGGCACACGCACACCGGCGCCTGGGTGCGGCGTGCGATCAGGAGCGGTTCGTCGCCGGCGCGCGAGGCCGGCGAATCGGGCGTGACCTCGGTCGGCTCGCGGATCTCGGCGCCATAGCCGCGCGACACCACGCCGGGATGGAAGCCGTTGGCGCGCAACGCGTCGACCAGCGCGATCACGGTCGGCGTCTTGCCGGTGCCGCCCACCGTCACGTTGCCGACCACCACCACCGGCACGCCCGGATCGACGCGCGCCTTCCAGCCGGCCGCGAACGCCGCGCGGCGGCCGGCGGCGATCGCGCCGAACACGGCGGCGAACGGCGTCAGCGCCCATGCGAGCGGCCCGCGCCGTTGCCATTCGCGCGTGAGCGTCGCCTCGATGCGCGCCACCCAGCCAGCGGGGCGGCTCATCGAAGGGCGCCGGCGGCGGGCCGGATCGGACGGAGGGCGAACGGATCGGTCAAGGGCAAATCTCCGGAAGCGGCGGCGGGATCGTCGAGGCAGGACGAGGGGCTGACGGCCGCTCGGCCGGCCTCGGCAATGACCCCTCGAAAGGCGGCACTCTAGCGCGGCGGCGGCGCGTGCGGCAAGTCGCGCGCACGGGGCGCTTGCCCGCGAGACCTGTGGATAACTCTGTGAAGAACTACCCCGACGATCTGCGCAAACGCCCGTATGGCGGCCTTCCGGTCGGTGGCAAGTCACAATATGTCACATATTATTTGTTTTAAATCAATGGTTTAAGTATTTTTCATGCTGTTTTTAAGGGGTATGTTACGGCTCTGTGAATGCCGCCGCGCGGGTGTGGACACTTCTCGCCGGCCCGCCGCCGGCTGGCGGTGGCGCTTGCCGGCGCGGCGCGGCGGGGCTATCGTGTGCCCGCTCCCATTTCTTCCGACGCGATGCCTTCCGATTCCTTCCTGTCCGGCCCCGGCGGCGCCTCATCCGGCGACGGCGTGATCCCCGTTTCCGCGCTCAATCGCGCGATCGGCTCGATGCTCGAGCGCGCGTTCCCGCTCAGTTGGGTGTCGGGCGAGGTGTCGAATTTCACGCGTGCGGCCAGCGGCCACTGGTATTTCTCGATCAAGGACAAGGACGCGCAGATGCGCTGCGTGATGTTCCGCGGCCGCGCCCAGCACGCGCCGTTCACGCCGCGCGAGGGCGATCGCATCGAGGTGCGGGCGCTGGTCACGATGTACGAGCCGCGCGGCGAGGTGCAACTGAGCGTCGAGGCGGTGCGGCGGACCGGCCAGGGGCGGCTGTTCGAGGCGTTCCTGAAGCTCAAGGCGCAGCTCGAAAGCGAAGGGCTGTTCACGCCCGAGCGCAAGCGGCCGCTGCCCGCGCACCCGCGCGCGATCGGCATCGTCACGTCGTTGCAGGCCGCGGCGTTGCGCGACGTGTTGAGCACGCTGGCGCGCCGCGCGCCGCACGTGCCGGTGATCGTCTACCCGGCGCCGGTGCAGGGCGCGGGCGCCGCCGAGCGGCTCACGGCAATGGTCGAGGCGGCCAACGCGCGCCGCGAGCAGGATCGCACCGACGTGCTGATCGTTTGCCGCGGCGGCGGCTCGATCGAGGATCTCTGGTCGTTCAACGACGAAGCGCTGGCGCGGGCGATTGCCGCGAGCGCGTTGCCGGTGATCAGCGGCGTGGGCCACGAAACCGACTTCACGATCGCCGATTTCGCCGCCGACGTGCGCGCGCCCACGCCCACCGGCGCGGCCGAACTCGTCAGCCCGCAGCGCGCGCTGCTGCTGCGCGAGCTGGCCGAGCGTCACGCGGCGCTCGCGCGCGGCCTGCGCCGCGGGCTCGACGCGCGTGGCCAGCAGTTGGACTGGCTCGCGCGCCGGCTGGTCAGCCCGGCCGAGCGGCTGGCGCGTCAGCGCACCCACTTGCAGCAACTGTCGGTACGGCTTGCCTCGGCCGGCGCGCGGCCGGTGCGCGATGCGCGCGGCCGTTTCGCGCTGGTCATGCTGCGCTGGCAACGCACCCGTCCCGATCCGGCGGCGGCCCGGCAGGCACTGGCCGGGCACGCGCAGCGCCTGGGCACGGCGCTGCGTTACCGCCACGAGCGCGAGGCGTCGCGTGTGGCCGGCCTGGCGGCGCGGCTCGAGGTGTTGAGCCCGCAGCGCACGCTGGAGCGTGGCTACGCGGCGCTGATCGACACGCAAACCGGCCGCGCGGTGCGCTCGCCGGGCACGCTGAAGCCGCAGCGCCGGCTGGCCGTGCATCTGGCCGAGGGCACCGTCGACGTGACGTTGGCCGACGTCCAGCCGCGCCTCGACGAATCGTTCTGAACCCCGCGCGGCCGGCGCGGTTCGCCGCGCCGCGCAACGGGATCGAATCGTGCTGCATTTCCATCGACGCGTGCGCGTTTCCCGATGCCGGAAATATGTCGCACGCGTGTCGGCAGGCCGCTATGACAGCGGCTCCGACAGCCGGACGGATGGCGGCGCGCCCGAATACCCGCGAGTTTGCGGGGTTATTCGGTCTCGCCTACAATCGGACGCTCGCAGGACCCTGTCCCCCACACATACTTCAAAGGAATCGCCATGGCTCATACGCTCCCGCCGCTGCCGTACGCTGAAGACGCGCTCGCTCCGCACATCTCGGTCGAGACGATCCAGTTCCACTACGGCAAGCACCATCAGACCTATGTGACGAACCTGAACAACCTGATCCCGGGCACCGAGTTCGAAAACCTCTCGCTCGAAGAGATCGTGAAGAAGTCGTCGGGCGGTATTTTCAACAACGCCGCGCAAATCTGGAATCACACGTTCTTCTGGAACAGCCTGTCGCCGAAGGGTGGCGGTGCACCGACGGGCGCGCTGGCCGACGCGATCAACGCCAAGTGGGGTTCGTTCGACGCATTCAAGGAAGCGTTCACCAAGACGGCAATCGGCACGTTCGGCTCGGGCTGGGCATGGCTGGTGAAGAAGGCCGACGGTTCGCTCGACCTGGTCTCGACCAGCAACGCCGCCACGCCGCTGACGACCGATGCCAAGGCCCTGCTGACGATCGACGTCTGGGAACACGCCTACTACATCGACTACCGCAACGCGCGTCCGAAGTTCGTCGAAGCGTTCTGGAACATCGTGAACTGGGACTTCGCAGCCAAGAACTTCGCGTAAGTCACGGTTTCGGTTCTGATCGGCAAGCAGCTTCCGGGCTGCCGCCGATGAAAAAAGCCCTCGCATGCGAGGGCTTTTTTTCGTCCGGGCGAAACGGCGCGTGCCGCCCGCCCGTTGGCGGTTCAGCCCGCCAGTTTCGCCGCGAGCCGCTCGCGCGCCGCGTCGTGGGTGCGCTCGAACTTCAGCGGCGTGACGGTGATGTGGCCGGCGCGCAGCGACAGCGTTTCGGAATCGGGCGCGTCGTCGCGCGGGCCGCGCGCGAGCTTGAGCCAGTGATAGCCGTGTTCGCGCGGATCGGTGCGCGAGACGATCTCCACGCCGCCGAGCAGGCCCCGGCCCTGCGTGGTCACCTTCAGCGTGCCCACTTCGCTGGCCGCCACGGGCGGGAAGTTCACGTTCAGGCACGCGTCGGCATCCCAGCCGGCCGCCACCAACTGGCGGATCACGCCGGCCGCATGCTCGCCGGCCGTGTCCCACGGCACCGCGTTGCGGTTCGCGAACGCCTGGCTCAGCGCGATGGCCGGCACGCCGATCAGCATGCTCGTCATGGCCGCGCCGACGGTGCCCGAGAACACCGTCTCGGTGCCGAGGTTCGCGCCGCGATTGATGCCGGACAGCACGAGTTCGGGCCGCGCCTCCTGCATCAGGCTGCCGAGCGCCACGGCCACGCTGTCGCCCGGCGTGCCGCGCACGGCGAAGCGCCGTTCGCCGGCGGGAACCACGCGCAGCGGCTCGTGCAGGCTCAAGGAATGCGAGGTGCCGCTTTGGTCCGAGGCCGGCGCGACGGTCCAGACTTCGCGCGCCAGCGTCCGGGCGACCCGTTCGAGCACGGCGAGGCCGGGCGCGTCGATACCGTCGTCGTTGGTGAGCAGGATGCGGTTGAAGAGCGGCGGGGCTGACGACATCGGGTGGGTCCTCGTGGAATGAAGTGACGTGAAGCGGGATGGGGAGACGGGCGAGGGGAGTACACACTGCCGGCCGCCCGCGCCGAGAGGCTCATGCTATCAACATCCGGCGGCGCGGCAGCCCGCGATGCGCGCAGGGTTCACAGCGCCCGCCCGATATCGCCGCTCGCGGCCCGCAATGCGGCGAGATCGAGGATCTCGATCTCGCCCACCTGCAAGCGCACCACGCCGCGCGCGGCCATCTCGCGCAGCAACTGGTTGGTGGTCTGGCGCGTGAGCGAAGCCAGCGACGCGAGCCGCTCCTGCGAGAGCCGGATGCGCGTGTGGCCGGTGCTGATGCCGCCGTAGCCCTCGGCGATCATCAGCAGCCGCGCGGCCAGCCGCTGGGCGGCCGGCATCACGCTGATCGCCTCCACGCTCAGGAACGACAGCCGCAGCTTCTGGGCCATCAGGAGCCCGAAGTGTCGCCAGTAATGCGGCGACTCGGCGAGCAGTTGTTGCAGCGCAGCTTGCGCGAGATGCAAAAGTCGTGTGTTCTCCACGGCAATCGCATCGTGTGTGCAGGGCTGGCCGTCGAACAGGGAGATCTCGCCGAACCAGGTGGTGGGTTCGAGCACGGTCAGCAGCGATTCGCGGCCATCGGGATCGACGGCGCCGATGCTGAGTGCGCCGGTTAGTACCGCGTACAGCCCGCACGGCGGATCGCCGCGCCGGAACAGCGTCTCGCCGGCGGCGAGTTCGCGCACGGCGGCGGTGGCGCGCAGCCTGGCGCGCAAGGCGTCGGGCAGGGCGCGGAACCAGGGGTTCGCGTCGAGCAGGGGAAGCAGCGGATCGGGCGGCGCGAGCATGGGGGATGTCGGGTAGCTGACAGCGAAGGCGCGGGGCAATCCGCATCATAGCGCTCGTCAAGGAGGCAGACACGATGAAGACACTGGTCGATCAACTCGCAAACTACGCCGCGTATCACCGCGATACGCGCAATATCGTCACCCACTTGTTCGGCATCCCGATGATCGTCGCCGCGGTGGCCGTGCTGCTGTCGCGGCCGGCGGCCGGCGCGCTGGCCGGCGTCGCGTTGAGCCCGGCGCTGGTGGTGGCCGTGGCCGCCGCGCTTTACTACCTGCGGCTCGACCTGCGCTTCGGCGCCGCCATGAGCGTGCTGCTCGCGCTGACGCTCTGGCTCGGCCAGGCGCTGGCCGCCGAGCGCACCGGCGTGTGGCTCGCGGCGGGCATCGGTTTGTTCGTGGCGGGGTGGGTGATCCAGTTCGTCGGTCATGCGTTCGAGGGCCGCAAGCCGGCCTTCGTCGACGACGTCATCGGCCTGGCGATCGGGCCGCTGTTCGTGGTGGCGGAGCTCGCGTTCCACGCGGGCCTGCGCCGCGAGGTGCGTGACGCGATCGAGCGGCGTGTCGGCCCGCAGCGTCACGGGCCTCACGGCGCACGCGTCTGACCCGACCATGACCCGGCTCGCGGTGTTCGGCGCGGGCACCATCGGCTGCTATATCGGCGGCCGGCTTGCGGTCGCGGGCGGCAATGTGCGCTTCGTCGGCCGCGCCGACACCGGGGACATGCTGCGCACCCACGGGCTCACGCTCGACGATTACTTCGGCCGCGAGGCGCAGGTCGCGCCCGAGCGGATCGATTTCCACACCGACGCGCGTGCGCTGGCCGATGCCGACGTGGTGTTCGTGACGGTGAAATGCACGGCGACGCCGGCCGCGGCCGCCGCGCTCGATCCGGTGCTGCGCCCCGGCACGCTCGTGATCAGCTTCCAGAACGGCGTGCGCCAGGCCGATGCGTTGCGCATCGCGCTGCCGGCGCGCACGGTGCTCGCGGCGATGGTGCCGTTCAACGTGATGGCGCGCGGCAACGGCGTATTCCATCAGGGCTCGGGCGGCCAGCTCGTGGTGGAGGCGTCGCCGCGGCTCGACGCCATCAACGACGTGTTCGACCGCGCGGTGCTGCCGCTGCGGCATTGCGAGAACATCCTGCCGGTGCAATGGGCCAAGCTGCTGTTCAACCTCAACAACGCGATCAACGCGCTGTCGTGGCTGCCGTTGCGCGAGCAACTGGGCCAGCGCGATTACCGGCGCTGCCTCGCGCTGGCGCAAACCGAGGCGTTGCGCATCCTGCATCGTTCGGGGATTCGGCCGGCGTGGCTCACGCCGTTGCCGCCCGGCTGGCTGCCGGCGGTGCTGGGGTTGCCCGATGCGCTGTTCGCGCGATTCGCGGGGCCGATGCTGTCGATCGATCCGCATGCGCGCTCGTCGATGGCCGACGATCTCGCCGCGGGCCGCCAGACCGAGATCGACTGGCTCAACGGCGAGATCGTGCGGCTGGCGGCGGAATCGGGGATGCGCGCGCCGGTCAATGAGCGGCTGCGCGAGCTGGTGCGGCTGGCGAGCAGCGATCGTTCGCACACGCGCTGGCGCGCCGATGCCTTGCTGCATACGTTGCGCGACGCGGCGGATGAGCCGCCGCCGCTGCCCGCCGACCAGGCCTGAGCCTGGCCTGAGCGGGCGCCGCGCGTTACCAGTTGATGTCGACGCAGAGCACCTGCATGCCGCTCGTGCGCACGGCGGCGATCGAGGCGGTCACGCACAGGTGCGCCTCGTTGATCGACAGATAGGGCGGCGTCACGCGCACGCTGCCCGGCGCGCGCATCGCCTCGATGAAGTACGGCCGACGTTCCCAGCTCGCGCCCTCCGAATGCAGCAACGGCCTGAAGCGCTTGGCGCGCTGCGAGGCGCGGGTGCGCGGCAGCACGTTGTCGCCGATCTGGCGGCCCGAGGCGTCGAGCAGGAAGCAGCGCGCCGCGTCGGGCAGCGCGAGCAGGTCGGCGGCGGCCGTGCCGATATCCTGTCCGGCCGCGATGCGCGTGCTGGCCTGTTCGAGCGCGGCCACGTACGGCGCGAGCCGCGCATGCTGGGTGCGCTCGCGCTCGGCCACGCGCAGCCGCAGCGCGGCCGACAGCGTGTCCATCGAGCCGGCCGCCGCCTGCGGCTGCACCGGCTCGACGCTCGGCCCAGAAAAATACGTGCCCTGCACGAAATCGACGTTGCATTCGAGCGCGATCAGCGCCTCGCGCTCGGTCGACAGCCCGCCCATCAGCACCAGTTGCCCCGATTCGTGCAGCAGCGAGACCAGCCCCGGCAGCACGCGTTCGAGGTGCGAGTGCTCGCTCGCCTGGGCGAGAATGCCGCGGTCGAGCGCGACGATATCGGGATGCAGATGCCAGACGCGATCGATGTTCGAATGCTTCGCGCCGAAGCCGCCCAGCGCGATCAGGAAGCCGGCCTTGCGCAGGCCGTCGACGATCGCGCCGAAGCGCGGCGTGTCGCCACCGGCCTGCTCGGGCACTTCGAGCACCACGCGCTGCGGCGGCAGGCCCAGGGTTTTCAGGTTCGCGAGCAGCGCGTCGCCGTAGATGGTGTCCATCAGCGCGGCCGGGTGCAGGCTCAGGAAGAGCCATTCCTCGTGGCTGTCGAACGCGTGGAAGTTGCCCAGATGCAGCGATTCCGCGAGCCGGCCCAGTTCGAGCAGGTCACCGCGCCGCGCCGCCTGCGTGAACACTTCGTGCGACGGCACCTGCGCGCCGTCGGCGCCATGCGCGCGCAGCGAGGCGTGATAGCCGATCGCGCGGCGGTGCGAGACCGAGAACACCGGCTGGAACACGCTGAACACGGTGTAGTCGCCGTACAGCACGGTGCGCCGGTTGCCGTCGTCGCCCGCGACGGGGCGCGGCGGCTGGAAGCCGGGAGGATCGATATCGATCATGGTCGTCATGGTGCGGCGGGGAAGAGGGTGACAGTTTACCTAGCACCGGTGAACGAGCAAGAAACATGCGCGGCGGACGTGCCGCATGCAGCCGTTGTGCAACGCTCGCGCGGGTGGGTGCCGGCGACGTGCATGGTGCGTTTGCACCGAGTTGGTGCGGTGATGCGGGCGCGGTCGTGCATGGCGCGGCGCTGCCGGTCGGCTTCGATGTCGAGCCGGATGTCGCGCCGGGCGAGGCTTTTCCGGCTGCGCCGGGGCCCCGGGTTCGCGGTCGAGTTCCCGGCCGAGTTCTGCGCCGAGTTCCTGCCGAATCCCCACTGAATCCCCACTGAATCCCCACTGAATCCCCCGCCGAATCCCCCGCCGAATCCCCCGCCGAATCCCCCGCCGAATCCCCCGCCGCTCGTCCCGATTTACGCCCGTTCCGACGGATCGGTCTTCTTCGCCGTGCTGCCGCGCACGTCAGGCGAGAGCTGCGCGAAGATCCACGCCGAGCACGCGGTGATGATGCCCACGCACACGAACGTGGCGTGGAAGGCCGGCAGCGTGTGGGTGGGCGTCACGCTGTGCATCACGCCCGTGAACGTGGCGAGCAGCGCGCCGGCCACCGTCACGCCGAGGCTCATCGCCAGCATCTGCACGAGCGAGAACAGGCTGTTGCCGCTGCTCGCGCCGCCGGTGCCGAGATCCTTGAGCGTCAGCGTGTTCATCGCCGTGAACTGCATCGAGTTGAAGCCGCCGAACACGGCCAGTTGCAGCACCTGCAGCCACAACGGCAGGCGGTCGCTGATCAGCGCCATGCTGGCCATCATCAGCCCGACCATGATGGTGTTCAGCAGCAGCACCTTGCGGTAGCCGTGGCGCGTGATGAGCTGGGTGATCAGGCGTTTCGAGAACATCCCGGCGGCCGCCACCGGCAGCATCATCAGGCCGGCCTCGAACGCCGAGTAGCCGAGGCTCACCTGCAGCAGCAGCGGAATCAGGTACGGCATCGCGCCGCTGCCGATCCGCGCGAACAGGTTGCCGAGCAGGCCCACGCTGAACGTGTGGATCTTGAACAGGTCGAGCGGAAACAGCGGATGCGGCGCGCGCACCGCGTACAGCCCGTAGGCAACGAACGCGGCGAGGCCGAGGATCATCAGCACCAGCACGGCGCCGTGGTCCATGCCGAGATCGGCCAGCCCGTCGAGCGACAGCGATACCGCAATCATGCCGATCGTCAGCAGCAGGTAGCCGCGCAGGTCGAAGCGGCCCACCGCCGGGTTGCGCGAATCGGGCATCGAGTAGTAGGTGGCCAGGCAGCCGACCACGCCCACCGGCACGTTGATCAGGAAGATCCAGTGCCACGAAGCGATCTTGACGAGCCAGCCGCCGAGCGTCGGGCCGATCAGCGGGCCGATCAGGCCCGGGATCGCGACGAACGACAGCGCCGGCAGGTAGCGCTCGGCCGGGAACGTGCGCAGCACGGCGAGCCGCCCGACCGGCAGCAGCATCGCGCCGCCCACCCCCTGCGCGACGCGGAACCCCACCAGTTGCGGCAGCGTGTGCGCGTTGGCGCACAGCAGCGAACTGGCCGAGAAGATCAGGATCGCGCTGAAGAACACCCGGCGCGTGCCGAATGTGTCGGCCAGCCAGCCCGAGACGGGGATCATCACCGCCATCGTCAGCGAATAGGCGATCACCACCGATTGCATGCGCAGCGGCGATTCGCCGAGGCTCGCGGCCATCGACGGCAGCGCCGTGTTTACGATGGTGGAGTCGAGCGTCTGCATGAAGAAGCCGGTGGCGACGACCCACAGCATCACGGTCAGGGACGATTCGCTCGGAGCGGCGGGGGGACGGGACATGGGTGGGGTTCGGAGTCGCGGACAGCCGCCATTGTAGGAAAAAGCGCAGTGGTCGCGCAGGAAGATCGTGGCGGGCGGAGGGACTTGCGCGACTGAAGTACTGACGTGACGAAGCGACGAAGCGACGAAGCGATGGACGCGACCGACGCGACCGATGTGGTCAACACGGCCGACGCAACGGACTTAACGGACTTAACGGACACAACGGACACAACGGACACAACGGACACAACGGACACAACGGACACAACGACTGCAACCGAATGTGCCAATGCGACCAAAGCGCCTGCCTACCACCCGCTCACCCGCCCGGCGCGTCGCTGCCCACATAGCGGGCGCGTGGGCGGATCAGCTTGCCGTCGCGCTGCTGCTCCAGCGCGTGCGCGATCCAGCCCGCGGTGCGCCCGGCCGCGAACAGCACGAAACCTGCGCCCTCGGGCAGCGCCAGCACGCGTTCGATCAGCGCGAGCGCGAAATCGACGGTCGGCCGTTCGCCGGTGGCCGCCTCCACGCGCGCGGCCACGGCCAGCCCCTGGCGCAGCGCCGCTTGCGTGCCGGCGTGCTCGCGCAACATGTCGATCAGCGCGATGCAGCGCGGATCGCCTTCCGGGTAGAGCGGATGGCCGAAGCCGGCGAGCCGGGTGCGGCCGCCGTCGTCGCGCTCGTCGTGGGCGAGCCGGATCGCGAGGTAGCGGTCGAGGTCCGCCGCGCGCGCGGCTTCCTCGAACAGCGCCCGCACGCGTACCGTCTCGCCGCCGTGACGCGGCCCCGACAGCGCAGCCAGGCCGCCCGCGATCGCGCCGAACAGATGCGTGCCGGTGGAGGCGATGCAGCGCACCGCGAAGGTCGAAGGGTTCAACTCGTGATCGGCGCACAGCACCATCGCGGCGCGCAGCAGGCCGGCCGCCTTGCCGCCGCGCAGGCCCCAGGCGGCGGCCAGTTGGCGGTGCGCCGGCTGCGCGGAAGGCGTCGTGCCCGCCAGCGCTGCGAGCGTGGCACGCAGCAGCGCGACGGCCACGTCGATCTGCGCGTGCGGCCCGCTCGCCCAGACGCGCGGCAGGCGCGCGGCGGCGGCCGGCAGCATGACCAGCGCGCGGTCGAGCGGCGGGCAATCGGCCCAGTCGTGCAGCCAGCGCTGCCATTGCGCGGCGTCGATGCCGTCGAGCGCGGGCTCGGCGGCGAGGCGCGCCGGCTCGCATTCCCACAGCAGCGCGGCGGTGTCCTCCAGCGAGGCGCGCCCGGCCAGCTCGACGGCATCGTGGCCGCGATAGCGCGGGCGGCCGTCGGCGATCCGCGTGATGCGCGATTCGAGCACCGGCACGCCGAAATCGAGCGAGCGCTCGGCCACGCCGCCCGCGCGTTTCGCGTCGGCGCGGCGGCGCGCCAGCAGCGTGACCTCGTCGGCATCGTAGTGGCGGCGCTTCGAGCGGCCGTCGGGATAGGACGCGAGCAGCCCGCGGCTGACATAGGCGTAGAGCGTGGGCAGGCTCACGCCGAGCTGGCGGGCGGCGTCGGCGGCGCTGATTCTGGGCATCGGCAGGCTCCGGCGCGCAGTCGTGCGCGCATAACCGAACAAATCTGTATGTATTGATTCGGGCCATCAAGATTGATCGCCCCGGTAGCGCGATTCTAGACTCGTCGCACCCCTTATGAACGGAGCAGACGATGGAGCCACGACAAGCCTTGCAGACCCTCTGGCAACTGGCGGACGGCGATCCGGCCGCGTTGGCGCGCGTCGATTTCGACGCGGGCGCGGGAGACCCTGGGCTGCCGTCGGTGCATCGCGTCGGCACGCTGGCCCAGGCCACCATTGCGGCGGCCGGCCTGGCCGCCGCCGAGTGCGACCGCTTGCGCACCGGCCGCGTGCAGCGCGTGGCGCTTTCGCAGGAGGCGGCGCTGGCCGCGTTTCGCAGCGAACGTTACCTGCGCGTCGATGGCCAGCCCGCGCCCGACCCGCGTGATCCGGCCACCGGCTTCTACCCGACCCGCGATGGCCGCTGGATTCAGTTGCACGCGAATTTTGCGCATCACCGGCAGGGCATCGTCGCCGTGCTCGGCTGCGCCGACACGCCCGAAGCGATCGCCACGGCGATCCTCGGCCGCGATGGCGCCGAACTCGACGCCACGCTGGCCGACGCGGGCCTGTGCGCGGCATTGATTCGCACCCCGGACGAATGGGCCGCGCTCGACGCGGCACGCGCGCTCGCACGCCGGCCGCTGTTCGAGATCGAGCGGATCGGTGACGCGCCACCGCGCCCGATCGGCCGCGCCGCGCGCGATGGCGCCCCGCCGGCGCGGCCGCTGGCCGGCACCCGCGTGCTCGATCTGACGCGCATCATCGCCGGGCCGGTGGCCGGGCGCACGCTCGCCCAGCATGGCGCCGACGTGCTGCTGGTGAACGGCCCGCATCTGCCGAACATCCCGGCGCTCGTGATCGACAACGGCCGCGGCAAGCGCTCGGCGCACGTCGATCTGCGCAGCAACGAAGGCCAGGCCACGCTCGACGCGCTGGCCGGCGGTGCGGACGTGTTCCTGCAGTCGTACCGGCCCGGCGCGCTGGCCGCGCGCGGTTTCGGCGACGACGCGCTGGCGCATCGGCATCCGGGCATCGTCAGCGTGTCGGTGTGCGCTTACGGCTATGACGGCCCGTGGGCGACGCGGCGCGGCTTCGACAGCCTCGTGCAGTCGGCCAGCGGCATCGCCTGGCACGAGCAACGCGCGGCCGGCGCCGACGGCCCCGTGCATCTGCCGTGTCAGGCGCTCGATCATGCGACGGGCTACCTCGCAGCGTTCGGCGCGATGATCGCGCTGGCGCGGCGCGCGACCGAGGGCGGCAGTTGGCGCGTGCGCGTGTCGCTGGCGCAGACCGGCCGCTGGCTGCAATCGTTCGGCCTGGTGGACGGCGGGCGCGCGGTGCCCGATCGTTCGCTCGACGACGTGCGCGATTACCTCGATACACCGCTCGCTTCGCCGTTCGGCGCGGTGCAGGGCGTGCGGCCGGCCGAGCGGCTCGACGCCACGCCCGCGCATTTCGCGCGGCCGCCGGTGCCCCCCGGCACCGATGCGCCGGCATGGCTCGATTGATCGGTGTGAATCGATAAAAAGGGCGGCGCGGCACGCACGGAAATTGCGCGCTGCGAGGGCGATGCGTCGGCCGCCAGCGGGGGCTTACTTCCGCAATTCCACGACGAAATCGTAGTAATCGTTGCGGCAGTACGTGTCGGTCAGTTCGATCGCGCGCTGGTCGTGGGTGTAGCCGATGCGCGTGATCAGCAGCAGCGCGTCGTGCGGCGCGATGCCCATCTGCGCGGCGATCTCGTCGCTGGCGTTGACGGCGCGGAAATGCTGCAGCGCCCGCACGATCGGTGTGCCGCGCTGTTCGAGGTAGGAATAGAGCGAATCGCCGATCACGGCGGGATCGGGAATCAGCGTGGCCGGGAACGTGGAGTTCTCGACCGCCATCACGATGCCGTCGGCGAGCCGCAAGCGCTTGAGCCGCGTGACCGAGGCGGCCGGCGACAGCCCGAGCTGGATCACCTCGTCGCGGTTGGCCGGCTGCACGCTGCCCGCGATCCAGCGCGAGCTGGGCGTGAAGCCGCGCCGGCGCAGCATCTCGCTGAAGCTCGACAGCCGCGAGAGCGGATCTTCATAACGCGGCTGGATGAAGTTGCCGGCGCCGTGCGTGCGGCGGATCAGGCCTTGCTCGACGAGCAGCGCGATCGCCTTGCGGGCCGTGATGCGCGACACGCCGAGCGCCTCCGACAGCACGCGCTCGGATGGCAGCGCTTCGCCGGCCGACCAGCGGTTGTCGTGGATCGCCTCGCCGAGCTTGCGCGCGAGTTGCAGATAGAGCGGCGTATCGTTGTCCGGGTCCGGGCGCAGATCGTGCCAACGGTCTTCCGTCGATGGCTTCATGAGGGCGGCGTGAAACAGGGTGGGGGCCATTTTATGTCATCGCGGACCGCCGTTATAGCCCGGCGATCCCTGCCATGAATCGCTACACTGGCCAGCCCGGCCTGTTGCCGGATCACCCGCGAGGACGAGATGGCGAACACTACCGATACGATCGCGCTGCCCGACGGCGAGCGCGTCGCGAAGCTCGGGCAGGGCACCTGGGAAATGGGCGAGCGGCCCGCGCGCCGCGCCGCCGAGATCGCCGCGCTGCGCGCCGGCATCGAACTGGGCATGACGCTGATCGATACGGCCGAGATGTACGGCGACGGCGCGACCGAAGAGTTGGTGGGCGAGGCGATCGGCGGCCTGCGCGATTCGGTGTTCCTGGTCAGCAAGGTCTATCCGCACAACGCCGACCGCCGCCGCATGATCGCGTCGTGCGAGGCCAGCCTGAAGCGTCTGGGCACCGATCGCCTCGATCTGTATCTGCTGCATTGGCGCGGCGGCGTGCCGCTCGACGAAACGCTCGAAGCGTTCGATGCGCTGCGCACGGCCGGCAAGATTCGCCATTGGGGCGTCAGCAACTTCGACACCAGCGACATGGAAGAACTGGTGGCCGCCAACGGCGCGGGCTGCGCGACCAACCAGATCCTCTACAACCTGGCACGGCGCAGGCCGGAATTCGACCTGCTGCCGTGGCTCGCGACACGCCACATGCCGGCCATGGCCTACAGCCCGATCGATCACCAGCGCTTGCCGCGCGGCACCGTGCTCGACGAGATCGCGGCCGAGCGCGGCGCCTCGCCCGAGCAGGTGGCGCTGGCCTGGGTGTTGCGGCGTGAGGAGGTGCTGGCGATTCCGAAAGCGGGCACCGTCGAGCATGTGCGCGCGAACCGCGCCGCGCTCGATCTGGTGCTCGACGACGCGGCGCTGGCGCGGCTCGACGTGGCGTTCAGGCCGCCGCGCCGCAAGCAGCCGCTCGAAATGCTGTAGACGCAGCCGCGCGCCCGCGCTCGTTCAGGCCAGTTGCGAGCTGGCGCGGCGCCAGCGGTGGAACAGGATCGAGCCGACCCAGCACACCAGAAACAGGCCGACGATGCCGTAGCCGATCGCGCCGAAGCGATCGTTGATGGCGCCCACCAGGTCCCACACGCCGCCTGCCAGCCCGAGCTTGTCGGCCACCAGGCCGAGCGCCTCGACGCCGCCGATCACCAGCGCCACCGCCGCCGACACGAACGTGATGCTGAGGTTGTAGGCGAGCTTGCGCTTCGGGTCGTCCATCGCCCAGCCGTAGGCGTGCACCATCAGCACGTTGTCGGTCGAATCGATCAGCGTCATGCCGGCCGTAAACAGCGCCGGGAACACCAGCACCGCGTGCAGCGGCAGCCCCTGGTTGGCTTGCGCGGCGGCGATCGCGAGCAGGCCGATTTCGGTGGCGGTGTCGAAGCCCAGGCCGAACAGCAGGCCGACCGGATACATGTGCGCGCTCTTCGTGACGAGCCGGAACAGCGGGCGCAGCAGACGCGTCAGCAGGCCGCCGGCCGGGTGGTGATGGGCATCGCCCGGGTGTGCGTCATGGTCGTCGTGTGCACCGTGACCGTCTTGACCGGTGCCGGCGCGCGCACGGCGGTAACGGCGCCAGATGTCGCGCAGGATCACGAGGTTGATGATCGCCAGCACCAGCAGGAAACTCGCCGAGACGGCCGTGCCGATCGTGCCGCCGACCGCCTTGAAGGTGTCGAACTGCGTGCGCAGCGCGAGCGCCGTGACGGCGATGCCGAGCGTCGCGACGATCACGATGGTCGAATGGCCGAGCGAGAAGAACAGGCCCACCGAGAACGGCCGCTTGCCGTCCTGCATCAGCTTGCGCGTGACGGTGTCGATCGCGGCGATGTGGTCGGCGTCGACCGCGTGGCGCAGCCCGAAGCCGTAGGCGAGCGCCGCGGTGCCGAGCAGCAGCGGATGGTCGTGCAGCGCCACCAGCGCCCAGATCCAGGCGGCGAGATTCGCGCCCAGCAGCGCGGCATAGAGCGTGAACAACTGGCGGCGGGGCGAGGTCGGCATGATCGGACGGAGCAGGGTGGGCGGCTGGGATGCGGGCATTCTGACACGAGCAAAAATCCGGTGGTATGACCGGACGAGCCGCTGCGCGCGGCTCGGCGGGGTTGAAGCAGGATGTGCAGTTTAGCTGTGCAGTTTTCCTGTAGAAGTGCTATCGTGCGCCGATGTCCCGATCCTCCGAATCTCCCATCGCCCCCGAGCCCGCCCATCTGGCCGGCGACCTGCGCATCGCGCTCGCCCGGCTGATGCGGCGGTTGCGCGAGCAGGGCCGCGCCGGCGATTTCACGTCGTCGCAGCGCTCGGTGCTGCTGCGTCTGGAGCGCGATGGCCCGTCCACCGTGTCGGCGCTGGCGCGCGCGGAGAGCGTACGGCCGCAGTCGATGCGCGCCACGGTGGCCGCGCTGGAAGCGGCCGGCGCCGTGAGCGGTTCGCCCGACCCGGCCGACGGCCGCCAGACGCTGATGCAACTGACCGATACGTTCCGCGCGCGCTTGCAGGCGAGCCGCGCCGCGCGCGAGGATTGGCTGGGCCGCGCGCTCGACGCGCGCCTGTCGGCCGCCGAGCGGCGCGAGCTGGCGGCGGCCGTGGCGCTGCTGCAGCGGCTCGCCGAGGACTAGCGCGATGGCGATGAACCTGGCCCGCTCGTTCCGTTCGCTGCGCAATCCGAACTACCGGTTGTGGGCGGGCGGCGCGCTGGTGTCGAACGTCGGCACCTGGATGCAGCGCACCGCGCAAAGCTGGCTCGTGCTGACCCAGCTCACGCATCACGATGCGTCGGCGGTCGGCATCGTGATGGCGCTGCAATACGCGCCGCAGATGCTGCTGCTGCCGTGGACAGGCTACGCCGCCGATCACTTCGACCAGCGCAAGCTGCTGCGCGTGACGCAGGCGCTGATGGGCCTGATCGCGCTGGCGCTCGGCGTGAGCGTGGTGGCCGGCGTGGTGAGGCTCTGGCATGTCTATCTGTTCGCGCTGCTGTTCGGCAGCGTGGCCGCGTTCGATGCGCCGGTGCGGCAGACCTTCGTCACCTCGCTGGTCGGCGACGCCGATCTGGCCAATGCCGTCGCGCTCAATTCCACCGTGTTCAACGCCGCGCGCATGATCGGGCCGGGCGTGGCCGGCGCCGTGATCGCCACGGTCGGCACCGGCTGGGCGTTCGTGCTGAACGGCCTGTCGTTCGGCGCGGTGCTGCTGTCGCTGTCGCGGCTGAAGGTGTCGGCGCCGCCTGCGGGGGCGCGGCCGCGGCGCGCGCAGGGCGGGCTGGCCGCGGGCCTCCATTACGTGCGCGGCCGGCCCGATCTGGTCGCGATCCTCGTCATGCTGTTCCTGATCGGCACGTTCGGGCTCAACTTCCAGATCTTCATTTCGACGATGGCCGTCGACGTGTTCCATACCGGCGCGAGCGGGTTCGGGCTGCTGTCGTCGATCATGGCGATCGGCACCATCGCCGGCGCGCTGGTGGCCGCCGGCCGCGACCGGCCGAGCCTGCGCACGCTGTTGTCGGGCTGCCTGCTGTTCGCGCTCGGCTGCGTGTGCGCGGCGCTCGCGCCGGGCTTCTGGATCTTCGGCGCGATGCTGGTGCTGACGGGCATCGCTTCGCTGACCATCACCAATTCCTCGAACAGCCTGATGCAGTTGTCGACCGAGCCAGGCATGCGCGGGCGCGTGACGGCGCTGCGTGTCGCGGTCGTGATGGGCGGCACGCCGATCGGCGCGCCCATCGTCGGCTGGATCGCCGACCGCTGCGGGCCGCGCTGGGCCTTGGGCGTGGGGGCGGCAGCCGGGGTGGTGGCCGCCTGGGTGGCGTGGCGAGCGATGCAGCGGCAGGCGCGGGAGGCGGATGAGGCGGCGGCCGTGGCGGCCGGTCATCGCATCATCGATGTCGTCGAGGCCGAGCCGGCCGATGAACCGCCTGCGCCTCGCCGGCGCTGATCCCGCCGCCGAAATACCCAGGCACAGACGAAAAAAAGCCCGTCCACACGGGACGGGCTCGATCCTGCCGATGGGCCGGCCGCCGCTCGCGCGGCTGCACCGGCCTGAGCCAGGCGATGCGCGCGGGGCTTAACGGCCCTTGGCGCTGATCACCGCTTCCGACACGTTGGCCGGCGTTTCGGCGTAGTGCTTGAACTCCATCGTGTAGGTCGCGCGGCCTTGCGTGGCCGAGCGCAGCGAGGTGGAGTAGCCGAACATCTCCGACAGCGGCACCTCGGCGCGCACGACCTTGCCGCCGCCGCCCGCGATGTCGTCCATGCCCTGCACGATGCCGCGACGGCTCGACAAATCGCCCATCACGTTGCCCATGAAATCCTCGGGCGTTTCCACCTCCACGGCCATCATCGGTTCGAGCAGCACCGGCTTGGCGCGCCGCATCGCTTCCTTGAACGCCATCGAGCCGGCCATCCGGAACGCGTTTTCGTTCGAGTCCACGTCGTGGTACGAGCCGAACGTCAGGTGCACCTTGACGTCGACGATCGGGTAGCCGGCCAGCACGCCGCTCTTCAGCGTGTCCTGGATGCCCTTGTCGACCGCCGGGATGTACTCGCGCGGAATCACGCCGCCCTTGATCTCGTCGAGGAACTCGTAGCCCTTGCCCGGATTCGGCTCCAGCGTCACCACCGCATGGCCGTACTGGCCGCGCCCGCCCGACTGCTTGACGAACTTGCCCTCGACATCCTTCGCGGTGGTGCGGATGGTTTCGCGATACGCCACCTGCGGCTTGCCGACCGTGGCCTCCACGCCGAATTCGCGCTTCATCCGGTCGACCAGGATTTCGAGGTGCAGCTCGCCCATCCCGGAGATGATCGTCTGGCCCGATTCCTCGTCGGTCTGCACGCGGAACGACGGGTCTTCCTGCGCGAGACGGTTCAGCGCCAGGCCCATCTTCTCCTGGTCGACCTTGGTCTTCGGCTCGACGGCCTGCGAAATCACCGGCTCGGGGAATTCCATGCGCTCCAGGATGATCGGCGCGTTGACGGCGCACAGCGTGTCGCCGGTCGTCGCGTCCTTCAGGCCGACCGCCGCGGCGATATCGCCGGCGCGCACTTCCTTGAGCTCCTTGCGCTCGTTGGCGTGCATCTGCAGGATCCGGCCCAGGCGTTCCTTCTTGTCCTTGGTCGCGTTGAGCAGCGTGTCGCCCGATTCCACCACGCCCGAATAGACGCGGAAGAAGATCAACTGGCCGACGAACGGGTCGGTCATGATCTTGAACGCGAGCGCCGAGAACGGCTCGTCGTCGCTCGGGTGACGTTCCGCCGGCTTTTCCGGGTCGGCGTAGTCGTGGCCGAGAATCGCGGGCACGTCCACCGGCGACGGCAGATAGTCGATCACGGCGTCGAGCATGGCCTGCACGCCCTTGTTCTTGAACGCGCTGCCGCACAGCATCGGCACGATTTCGTTGGCCACCGTGCGCTTGCGCAGCGCGGCCTTGATTTCATCCTCGGTCAGCGATTCCGGGTCCGCCAGGTATTTCTCCAGCAGTTCCTCGCTCGCCTCGGCGGCGGCCTCGACCATCTTCTCGCGCCACTCCCGCGACAGCTCGACGAGGTTCTCCGGGATCTCCTCGTAGGTGAACTTCACGCCCTGGCTCTCGTCGTCCCACAGGATCGCCTTCATCTTGACGAGGTCGACCACGCCCTGGAAGTGATCCTCGGCGCCGATCGGAAGCTGGATCGGCACGGCCACGCCCTTCAGGCGGTCGCCGATCTGCTTCTGCACGCGCAGGAAATCCGCGCCGATGCGGTCCATCTTGTTGACGAACGCGATGCGCGGCACCTTGTACTTGTTGGCCTGGCGCCAGACGGTTTCCGATTGCGGCTGCACGCCGCCCACCGAGTCGTAGACCATGCACGCGCCGTCGAGCACGCGCATCGAGCGCTCGACCTCGATCGTGAAGTCGACGTGCCCGGGGGTGTCGATGATGTTGATCCGGTGTTCGGGATAGTTGCCGGCCATGCCTTTCCAGAACGCGGTGGTTGCGGCCGACGTGATCGTGATGCCGCGTTCCTGCTCCTGCTCCATCCAGTCCATCGTGGCCGCACCGTCATGCACTTCGCCGATCTTGTGGCTCACGCCGGTGTAGAACAGGATGCGCTCGGTCGTCGTGGTCTTGCCGGCGTCGATGTGAGCGCTGATCCCGATATTTCTATAGCGCTCGATGGGGGTTTTGCGGGGCACGTGAACCTCCTGATGGTTCCTGGATGAGTCGGAGCCGGCCGAGATGGCCGGGTCGGCGACAACTTGCAAGCCTTCAAGCATAGCTTGTGCTGGTGGCTTTTGCAGATGAGGGCGTGAGCGGGCGATTCAAGCGGTGGCGCGCGGCGGGTGCGGGGGCCGGGCGAATGGCCGGCGAGCCGTGCGGGGCGGGCCTGACGGGGGATTCGGCTAAGCGCGATCAGGGAGGGCGTCGCGCTGGCCGGCGAGAAACCGGCACGCCGGCAGGGGCAAGCGCGAGCGGGGAAACTGCGATCGCGGGCCGGCAGCCGACGTGAAAACGGCGGCACGCCCGGCCGGAACCGGTGCGTGCCGCCGTCATGCGAACGGGCGCGCGTGGCGGAAAACCGGGCGGGCTTATTGCGCCGCCGGCAATCCGTCGATCTTCATGCCGGGCTTGATGCCCTTGGCGGTGAACCAGCCCTTCGGCATTTCGAGCGCATAGACGCCGTTGTTGCGCGGGCAATGGTTGTCGGTGGTTTCGGCGCGCATCTCGTCGATGTCGGTGATCGTGCCGTCGGCGCGGATGAACGCGATCGACAGCGGGATCAGCGTGTTCTTCATCCAGAAACAATGGACCGCATTCTCGTTGAAGACGAACACCATCCCTTCGTTGGGCGCGAGCTGGCTGCGGTACATCAGCCCCTGCTCGCGGTCGGCCTCGTTCGCGGCGACGCCGGCGTCGATCACGAACATGCCGACCCGCAGCTTCGCGCGCGGGAATTCGTTCGGCTGCTTCGCGCCCGGCGGGATGCCGTTCGACTGGGCGAAGGCGGGCGCGATGCCGCCGGCGGCCAGCGCGAGCGCGACGGGGAACACGGCGGCTCGCGCCAGGCGGGCGAGCGAAGAGCGCGGGGAAAATCGCACGACGAAACTCCTGAACGGGTAATCGAGGGCTGCATGGTACGCGATGCGCGCGGCCCGGTGCAGCATGCGCGGGCTCGTTGGCGGGCCCATAAAGAAAAAGGCAGATCGCCTTGCGGGGATCTGCCTTTCAACAGCGTGGAAGCCGAACGACAGGCCTCCGACGTTGCTTACAGCCTGCTTACTTAGTTCGAAGCAGCTGCCGGTGCTGCTGCGTCGCTTGCAGCTGCCTTCTTCTTTGCGTGCTTCTTGGCAGCGTGGTGCTTCTTGTGCGTAGCCTTCTTCGCCGGAGCCGAAGCGGCTGCCGGAGCAGCAGCTTCCGGTGCCGAAGCTTGTGCGAATGCAGCCGTTGCGAACAGGCCAGCGACCAGAGCGGCGATCAGTTTGTTCATTTTTTGTTTCCTCAGCTTTAGTTAATTAACCAATGACCCGGCATAGGAGTCAATTCGTCTAACGAGGCCATCCACCTTTCGGTTGACAGACGCGACAGGAAATTTTTCCTGGCGCTGCGGACACGGCTGCGGGCGGCGTCGCGAACGACGGTGTTACCGCGGCTTGGCGCCAATGCCGGATAGCTCGGTCGGCATCTGCTTGTCTTAACGGCTGCTCGGAACGATCGGTTGACGCGTTCACGAAACTTTCATGCGTCGGAGGCAAAACCGTCCCAGGGCGCGCGCGGCGGCAGCGCGGCGGTCTCGCCGGGCGCGAGGCCGAGCGCGAACAGGTCGAGCGCGCCGATGCCGACGCGCACCAGGCGCAAGGTCGGGAAGCCGACCGCCGCGGTCATGCGGCGCACCTGGCGGTTCTTGCCTTCGGTGATCGACAACTCGATCCAGGTGGTCGGGATCGCGGCGCGGTAACGCACCGGCGGATTGCGTGGCCACAGCGATTCGGGCGGCTCGACGTAATCGGCGCGACACGGCTTCGTTACATAGTCGCCCAGGTCGACGCCGCGCGCGAGCGCCTTCAGCGCGGCCGCGTCGGGCGCGCCGTCGAGTTGCGCCCAGTAGCGCTTGACGAGCTTGTGGCGCGGTTCGGCGATGCGCGCCTGGAGCGCGCCGTCGTCGGTCAGCAGCAGCAGGCCCTCGCTGTCGGCGTCGAGCCGGCCGGCCGGGTACACGCCGGGCGTGTGGACCCAGTCGCCGAGCGACGGCCGGGTTTCGTGCGCCGAAAACTGGCAGATCGTGCCGAACGGTTTGTTGAGGGCGATCAGGGGCATGAGGGAAGCTGGGCGGGGCTCGCCGCGTCGTATGGCAAATGGCGGAATCTTAATGCATAATACGGAACGCCAAGTCTTTTGTCTTATATAAGACTTGATGGTCGACGGTGTGGCGAGGGCGTCTCGTGCCGTTGCATGCGGTCCGGGCGCTAGAATAGCGGCAACGTTTTCTGTGCATCAGCCAGGCAACCACACGCTTTTTCAATCAGCCCAGCCATTCACTGGAGTCGACCATGCCGTATCAGCACATCGTGGTCCCGGCGGGCGGTGACAAGATCACCGTCAACCCGGACTTGACGCTCAACGTATCCGATCAGCCGATCATCCCTTACATCGAGGGCGACGGCGTCGGCGTCGACGTCACCCCGGTGATGCTGAAGGTGGTGGATGCCGCCGTGGAAAAGGCCTACGGCGGCCAGCGCAAGATTCACTGGATGGAAATTTTCGCGGGCGAGAAGGCCACGCGGGTGTACGGCCCCGATGTCTGGCTGCCGGACGAAACGGTGCAGGTGGTGCGCGATTACGTGGTCTCGATCAAGGGCCCGCTCACCACGCCGGTCGGCGGCGGGATCCGCTCGCTGAACGTCACGCTGCGCCAGGAGCTCGATCTCTACGTGTGCCTGCGCCCGGTGCGCTACTTCAAGGGCGTGCCCTCGCCGGTGCGCGCGCCGGAGAAAACCGACATGGTGATCTTCCGCGAGAATTCGGAAGACATCTACGCCGGCATCGAGTGGCCGGCCGAGTCGGAGCAGGCCAAGAAGGTGATCCGCTTCCTGCGCGAGGAAATGGGCGCCAAGATCCGTTTCCCGGAAAGCTCGGGGCTCGGCGTCAAGCCGGTGTCGCGCGAAGGCACCGAGCGGCTGGTGCGCCAGGCGATCCAGTATGCGATCGACCATGAGCGCAAGTCGGTCACGCTGGTGCACAAGGGCAACATCATGAAGTACACCGAAGGCGCGTTCCGCGACTACGGGTACGCGTTGGCCAACAAGGAATTCGGCGCCGAGCTGATCGACGGCGGCCCGTGGATGCGCCTGAAGAGCCCGAAAACGGGCGCCGAGATCGTCATCAAGGATTCGATCGCCGATGCGTTCCTGCAGCAGATCCTGCTGCGCCCGGTCGAATACGACGTGATCGCCACGCTGAATCTGAATGGCGACTATATTTCCGATGCACTGGCCGCGCAGGTCGGCGGCATCGGCATCGCGCCGGGCGCGAATCTGTCGGATTCGATCGCGATCTTCGAGGCGACCCACGGCACCGCGCCGAAGTACGCCGGCAAGGATTATGTGAACCCCGGCTCGGTCATCCTGTCTGCAGAGATGATGCTGCGCCACCTCGGCTGGACCGAGGCGGCGGATCTGATCATCGCGTCGATGGAGAAGTCCATCCAGCAGAAGCGCGTCACGTACGATTTCGCGCGGCTGATGGAAGGTGCGACGCAGGTGTCGTGCTCGGGCTTCGGCGGCGTGATGATCGAAAACATGTAACCCAACGCGGTATTGCCGGAGCGATCCGGCCGCCCCGGCGCGAGGCCGATCTCGCCGGGGTGCAAAAGAGGTTGTCGGCTCTGTTGCGCGGTCGGTGCGAAGGCGGCCCTGGTTGGTTCGCTGTCAGCGATCTCCTGTCAATTTTCACGTAGCAACGCATCAAACCAAACATGTCCACCTCGTCCAAGATCATCTATACCCTCACCGACGAAGCCCCGGCGCTCGCGACCTATTCGCTGCTGCCGATCGTCAAGGCTTTTACCCGCTCGTCGGGCGTCGCCGTCGAAACCCGCGACATCTCGCTCGCCGGCCGCATCATCGCCGTCTTCCCCGAGGCGCTGACGCCCGAGCAGAAGATCAGCGACGACCTGGCCGAACTCGGCCAGCTCACGCTGAAGCCGGAAGCGAACATCATCAAGCTGCCGAACATCAGCGCATCGGTGCCGCAGCTCAAGGCCGCGATCGCCGAATTGCAGAAGCAAGGCTACAAGGTGCCGAGCTATCCCGACGAAGCCACCACCGACGCCGAAAAGGACGTCAAGGCCCGTTACGACAAGATCAAGGGCAGCGCCGTGAACCCGGTGCTTCGCGAAGGCAATTCGGATCGCCGCGCGCCGCTGTCGGTCAAGAGCTACGCCCGCAAGCACCCGCACAAGATGGGCGCCTGGGCGTCGAGCTCGAAGTCGCACGTCGCCTCGATGAGCGAAGGCGATTTCTACGGCAGCGAGAAATCGGCGCTGATCGGCACGGCCGGCAACGTCAAGATCGAACTGACGACCGCCGACGGCACGAAGAAGGTGCTCAAGGAAAAGACGGCCGTGAAGGTCGGTGAAATCATCGACGCATCGCTGATGAGCCGCGCCGCGCTGCGCAGCTTCCTCGAAGCGCAGGTCGCCGACGCGAAGGCCCAGGACGTGCTGTTCTCGGTCCACCTGAAGGCCACCATGATGAAGGTGTCCGATCCGATCCTGTTCGGTCAGGTCGTTTCGGTGTTCTACGAAGACGTGCTGACCAAGCACGCCGACGCGCTGGCCAAGATCGGCTTCAACCCGAACAACGGCATCGGCGATCTGTACGCCCGCCTGAAGGACCTGCCGGCCGAAACGCGCGAAGCGATCGAAGCCGACATCAAGGCCCAGTACGAAAAGCGCCCGCACCTGGCGATGGTCAACTCGGACAAGGGCATCACGAAC
Source organism: Burkholderia sp. 22PA0099 (assembly GCF_047497165.1). Lineage (NCBI taxonomy): Bacteria > Pseudomonadati > Pseudomonadota > Betaproteobacteria > Burkholderiales > Burkholderiaceae > Burkholderia > Burkholderia sp. 22PA0099. Next base: position 1,003,228 of record NZ_CP163165.1, read on the forward strand.
CTGCACGTGCCGAGCGACGTGATCGTCGACGCCTCGATGCCGGCGATGATCCGCGATTCGGGCGGCATGTGGGGCGCCGACGGCAAGCTGCACGACGCCAAGGCCGTGATTCCGGACCGCTGCTACGCCGGCGTGTACCAGACCGTGATCGAAGATTGCAAGAAGCACGGCGCGTTCGACCCGGTCACGATGGGCAGCGTGCCGAACGTCGGCCTGATGGCGCAGGCGGCCGAAGAATACGGTTCACACGACAAGACGTTCCAGATCCCGGCCGACGGCACCGTGCGCGTGACCGACGACGCCGGCAACGTGCTGCTCGAGCACGCCGTCAAGACGGGTGACATCTGGCGCCTGTGCCAGACCAAGGATGCTCCGGTGCAGGATTGGGTCAAGCTGGCCGTGAACCGCGCCCGCGCCTCGAACACGCCGGCCGTGTTCTGGCTCGACGCGAACCGCGCCCACGACGCGCAGATCATCAAGAAGGTCGAGCAGTACCTGAAGGATCACGACACCAACGGTCTCGACATCCGCATCCTGCCGCCGGTCGAAGCCACGCAGTTCTCGATCGATCGCATTCGCGCCGGCAAGGACACGATCTCGGTCACCGGCAACGTGCTGCGCGACTACCTGACCGACCTGTTCCCGATCATGGAACTGGGCACCAGCGCGAAGATGCTGTCGATCGTCCCGCTGATGGCCGGTGGCGGCATGTTCGAAACGGGCGCGGGCGGCTCGGCACCGAAGCACGTTCAGCAGTTCAACGAGGAAGGCTTCCTGCGTTGGGATTCGCTCGGCGAATTCCTCGCGCTGGCCGCCTCGCTCGAACACCTGGGCAACCAGTACCACAACCCGAAGGCGCTGGTGCTCGCGAAGACGCTCGATCAGGCAACCGGCAAGTTCCTGGACGAGAACCGCTCGCCGTCGCGCAAGGTCGGCGGCATCGACAATCGCGGCAGCCACTTCTACCTGAGCCTGTTCTGGGCGCAGGCGCTGGCGGCGCAAACGGAAGATGCGGAACTGGCCGCGCAATTCGCCGGCGTTGCCAAGACGCTGACGGAAAACGAAGCCAAGATCGTCGAGGAACTGGGTGCGGCGCAGGGCAAGCCGGTCGATATCGCCGGTTACTACCGTCCGGACGTCGAACTGACCAGCAAGGCAATGCGCCCGAGCGCCACGCTGAACGGCGTGATCGACGCGATCGCCTGAGTGCGGGCATGACGCAGTAACCGCGGCAGCCGCGACGTGCGCCTTGAGCGTGCGAGCGAGGGCCGCATGAAACACGGCGCGTGGGTGGGCTTCACCGCACGCGCCGCAGGTCGGGCCGATCGCAGCATGGGATCGGCTGGCCAGGCGGGAGGCCGCGCAGCGATGCGCGCGCCTCCCGTTGCCGTTTACACATGGACGATCTCCCAATCGTCGATCTGCTCGGGGATCTCGAGCGTCGAGGTATCCACCTCGTCGAGCGCCGGGCAGTTCACGCCGCGCGCCAGGTAATCCACCGCATGCTCGGGGCTCTGGAATTCGCCCAGCGAGTCATTGCCGAACGTCGCTTCCCAGCCGTCGTTGCCCGGCAGGATGTAGAACGACCCCTGGTCCGATCCGTAACGAAAACCCTTCATGTCACACCTCCGCTTGCTAGTCGAAAAATAATCGGGTGCTGGTCCGCCCGAGGGCGGGGCCGGCTCGTCGACGTCCGCGCCGGCTGGCGGGGGAGGCTGACCGTCTCGCGGTGCGGCTCCCGTTGCGTCGATCCATGGAAACCAGTCTACGTGTGCTTCGATACCGGATCGAGTGCGTAGAGCGCCTGTTCGAAACAAAAATAATTCAATAAAAACAATGGCTTGAAATTCTAATTTCGAGATGTGGAACGTTCTGCGGCATCGTGAAACCGCGAATTGGTGCCCCGCACCACGATTTTTCACGAGACACGGCAACGTTCCACATCGTGAAATTTTCGGGGTTTTCGAGGTGAGCAAGCGAGCGCCGCGAGATCGGTGCGCGTGGAGGAAGGGAAAAACGATGTGGCGAAGGGGGGGGGCGGCGTGAAACGGCGGCCCGGACGCAGGCGCCGAAGCGCGTCGCGAAACAAGATCGGCATCGATTAACGGCGCCGAATTCGAGAACTTTAGGCTTCGCGCCGGCTATTTCGTGGCAATAATCGTTTGCGCAAGCGTTTTCCCGTAGGTCATCGTTCGGTCATATCCCGGTCGCCATAATTCGCCCGCCTGCAGATTCGTCTGACCGTCGCGATTGCCACGCGCCGGACCGCCAGACCGCCGGGCTAAAAACATATTGCTGCTACGGGGATTCACATGACCATCCGACATCGCATTACGTTGCTTGTCGCGCTGATGTTCGTCGCGCTCGCGGCGATCGGCGGCTATGCCGTCTTCCAGGCGCAACGCAGCGCCGCGAGCGTTCGTCAGGTGACGCAGGGCGTGGTGCCCAGCGCGCTTGCCTCGTCCGATCTCGTGTCCGACGTGAAGGACGTGCAGATCGCGACCATGACGCTCGTCTACGCGCCCGACGCGACCATGGCCGCCCAGGCCACCGCCGACCTGAACACGAAGGAAACCCAACTGCGCGCCGAACTCGACGCGCAAGGCCGCTCGGCCGCCAGCCACGCCCAGTCGGGCCTGGTCGATCAGGCCCGCGAAAGCCTGAAGAACTACTTCGACGCGATCCACGACACCGCCAAGATGAAGGCGGACGGCAAGAACGAACTCGCGCAGGCCAACCTGTTCGCGAACGTCGCCCAATACCGCGACGAACTCGACGGCATCATCAAGACGCTGCGCATCGAGAAGAACCGCCAGAAGGACGACGCGATCTCGACGCTGAACGGCATGCTGGCCACCACCACGCTGACGATCGGGATCGTCGCGGGCGTGGTGATCGTGGTGCTGATCGGCGTGGGCCTGATGCTGTATCGCCAGATCGTGCAGCCGCTCGGCCGCATGCAGGCGATGATGAGCGAGATCGCCACCAGCCAGGATTTCACGCGCCGCGTGCCGGTGGGCCGCAAGGACGAAATCGGCCGCTCGATCGAGGCGTTCAACGGCATGATCGAGACGATCCAGCGCAACGCCGCCGCGCTCAAGCAGCGCACCGCCGACATCCAGGCAATGCTGCAGAACATGCAGCAGGGCATCCTGACGATCGTGCCGGGCGGCACCGTGCATCGCGAATACTCGGCGTTCCTCGAACGGATCTTCGAGACCAACGACATCGCGGGCCGCGCGGCGATGGAACTGGTGTTCGGCGAGTCGAACGTGGGCTCGGACGGCCTGTCGCAGATCGAAGCCGCGATCGACGCGTGCCTCGGCGAAGACGACATGAACTTCGAGTTCAACCAGCATCTGCTGGTGACCGATATCGCCAAGCGCATGCCGAACGGCGCCGACAAGTATCTCGACCTGTCGTGGTCGGCGATCACCGACGAAACCGGCACCATCGTGCGCCTGATGCTGTGCGTGCGCGACGTGACCGAGCTGCGCGCGCTGTCGGCGCAGGCCAACGAGCAGAGCCGCCGCCTCGAAATGATCGGCGAGATCCTGTCGGTCAGCCAGGACAAGTTCCACGATTTCGTCGAGAGCGCCACGGGCTTCCTGCACGAGAACGAACGCATCATCCGTCAGCACGAACATGCCGACAGCTCCGCGCTGGCCGAACTGTTCCGCAACATGCACACCATCAAGGGCAATGCGCGCACGTACAGCCTGCAGCATCTGACCGACATCGTTCACGAGGCCGAGCAGGTGTATGACGAGCTGCGCAGCGCCGAGGCCGAACGCGCGTGGGACCAGCACGAACTGATGACCGACCTGGCGCGCGTGCGCGAAGCGCTCGACAACTACGCCACGATCAACACCGTCAGCCTCGGCCGTCGCGGCCCGGGCGCGCCGGTGGAATCGGAGCGCTACCTGGTGGTGGAGCGCGAGCGCATCGACGAAAGCCTGCGCCTGCTCGAATCCGCCGAGCCGCACAGCTGGCCGAGGCTGCGCGATTCCGTGGCCGGCACGCTGCGCCTGCTCGGCACCGAAACGCTCGACGAGATGATCGCGGGCGTGACCGGTTCGCTGCCGGCGCTGGCGCAGGATCTCGGCAAGGCCGAACCGGTCGTGCGCATCGACGACAACGGCTACCGCCTGCGCAGCGAAGCGTCCAGCATCGTCAAGGACACCTTCATGCACCTGCTGCGCAACGCGCTCGACCACGGCATCGAATCGGTCGATGCGCGTCGCGCGGCCGGCAAGCCGGATGCGGGCACCATCGACATCGAGATGGGCGTCGATGCGGACCAACTGCAGATCACCGTCAGCGACGATGGCCGCGGCCTCGCGCTGGAGCGGATTCGTGCGATCGCCGTCGAGCGCGGCTGGCTCGACGACGCGAACCTGGCGAAGGACGACGAGGCGGTGGCCGCGCTGATCTTCCGCCCGGGCTTCTCGACCGCCAGCGCCGTGACCGACGTGTCGGGCCGCGGGGTGGGCATGGACGCGGTACGCAGCTTCATCATGCGTGCCGGCGGCAGCATCGCGCTGCGCTTCACGGACGAGCACCACGGTGCCGCGTTCCGCCGCTTCCAGACCATCGTCAGCCTGCCGGACCGCTTCGCGGTGGACAGCATGGGCGACGACGCGGCGAGCGACGCTGCATCGCAACGTGACGAAGATCCGGCGATCGACCGGGCATGACGGGATGTCGATGATGCAAGCAGGAATTCTGGTGGCCGTGTGCGCGCTCGTCGCCGTGGCGGCGAGCGTGGCGGCGGTGGTGCTGCGTGGCCGCCTCGTGCAGGCGCGCTCGGCGGCGCAAGGCTTCGCCGCCGAGCGTGACGCGGCGCTGGCGCGCGCCGACGCGCTCGACGCCGACTGGACGCGCCGCAGCGCCGAGGCCGAAGACGGCGCGGCCGCGCGCGAGCAGTCGCTGGCCGAATCGCTGGAGGAGGCATCGTCGCAGATCGCCGAGGTGCGCACCGCGCTGGCCGCCGCCGTGGGCGAGCGCGACGCGAGCGCGGCGCTGGCCGAGCGGATCGCCGGCGAGGCGGCGCGGCTGCGCGGCCTGACCGGCACGTTCGAGCGCTGGCATGAGCAGATGGCCTCGTTGATGACGCAGAACCAGGACATGCACGCGAAGAATCACGAGCTGTCGTCGATCGTCGCGCACGTGCTGATCGTGTCGCTGAATGCGTCGATCGAGGCGGCGCGCGCCGGCACGGCCGGGCGTGGCTTCTCGATCGTGGCGAGCGAGGTGCGATCGCTGGCCTCGCGCTCGCAGGAGTTGTCCAAGAGCTACCAGGACAGCCTGAACCGCAACGACCTCGTGACCACCGCGACGTTCCAGGACATCCAGGCCGGCGGCAAGATGATCACCGCCTCGCTCGGCAACGTCGATGCGCTGGCGACGCAGTTGCGCGGCCAACTCGAACGGAGCGCGGCGTGATCGGTGCCGGCGCGATCGAGAGCTTCGAGCGCATCTTCTTCAGCGCGGCGCGCGGGCGTCTCACCAATGGTTCGTCCTGCGAAATAAGCGCGCGCGAGAAGCCCGATACATCGCGTGGCGTCGAGGCCGTGGTGCTGACGATTTCGTCGGTGAAGTTCCGCCTGCTGCTGTTGCTGCATTACCGCGACGACGACGCGACGCGTGCGTTCTACACCGGTTCGACGCCGCAGCGTTCGCTGCGCGAGGCGTTCCTGGAGGTGGCGAACCTGTGTTGCGGGGCCGTCAACCAGGCGCTCGTCGAGCATTTTCCCGACCTCGGGATGTCGACGCCGTACCGCCTGAACGGTGCGAGCGCCGGGCATCTCGCCGAACTGAAGCCGGATTACCTGGCTGCCTACGACCTGACGGTCGGCGGCAGCGTGTGGCTCTCCGCCACGCTGTGCGTGTGTGCGAACGCGCCGGTCGATTTCGTCGCCGACGTGCGCGATGTCGACGAGGGCGTGGGCGAACTCGAAATGTTTTGATGAACGGATAACCGGCAGGAGAAGTGATGACGACCCACGATACGCCCGTCAGCAAGGTGCTGGTGCTCGACGACAGCGACGTTCACATGGACGCGATCCGGCAGTTCTGCGACGAGCATCATCTCGTCGGGCTGAAGGCGCGCCGCAACCGCCTGCTGAAGGTGCTGCGCTCGAACATCGACCTCGGCGCGGTGCTGCTGGCCGCCGACTACGGCGGCTCGAACGAGGAAGCCGCCGCCGTGGCCGCGCAGATCGACGCGCTGCGCCCGGAGCTGCCGATCATCGTGCGTCGCGCCGACGGCAGCAGCGAAGATGCGTTGCCCGAAGCATTCAAGCGGGTGGCCTGCGCGAGCTTCGCGTTGCCCGATCTCGAACCGCTGCGTCGCGCCATCGACGAATACCTGTTCAGCCTGGCCTACCCGAACGCGCTGGTGCGCGGCATCGAGGAGATCACGGAATCGCGCCTCGGCACGATCTTCCGCGGCATGACGATCGAATGCGAAACGCCGTGCATCGTGCGCGACAACATCATCTACGGCGAGGTGTTCAGCCTGATCCCGCTGGAGAGCGCGTGGTGCCGCGGCTACATGATGATGCAGGCTGACGAGCAGCCGATGCTCGACTTCGTCGCCGCGATGAACCCGGGCGAGCGCGAGCCCGATTTCCGCGACCTGAACGGCGTGCTCGGCGAGCTGACGAACCTCGTGTGGGGCGCGTTCAAGGATCGCTTCCTCGGCAGCGCGGCGGTGCCCTCGGCCAGCAACGTGCAGGTGCCGCTGCTGATCAACCACAAGCAGAAGTACATCTCGTTCGGGTCCGAAAACCCGCAGCTGTGCTTCCAGTATCAGGTGACGGACGAAGCGTCGGGCCGCACCGTAACGATCCATCAGCGTTTCGTGTTCAGCCTGCAATGGTCGCCGGAATCGTTCGACGACCATGCGCAGGCGGTGGGCGAAATGGTTGAAGCGGGTGAACTCGACTGGTTTTAAGTGACAAACGGATAACTGACATGGCAAAGATTCTGGTGGTGGATGATTCGAGCACGGTGCGCGACGAAGTCGCGGGCTTCCTGCGCAAGAACGGGCTGGAAGTGGATACGGCGGTGGACGGCAAGGACGGCCTCGCGAAGCTGAAGACGAGCCCGGGCATCAAGCTCGTGGTCAGCGACGTGAACATGCCGAACATGGACGGCCTGACGATGGTCGAGAAGATCCGCAGCGAGCTGGGCAACGCGGCCGTCAACGTCGTGATGCTGACGACCGAAAGCAGCCCGGCGATGAAGGAACGCGGCAAGGCCGCCGGCGTGCGCGGCTGGATCGTCAAGCCGTTTCGCGGCGAGGCCGTGCTCGACACGTTCCGCAAGCTCGCGAGCTGAGTGCGGAATGCGCACCGTGCCGCTCGCACGGTGCGCCGCTGGTGTATCGTCATCGCTTCGCTGATTCGGGATTCGATCGATGCTACGCAGGCAATTTCTTCGTCACGCGTTCGGGGCTGCGGCCGCGCTGGCCTTCGCGCGCGCGGCGCTCGCGCAGTCGCATGCCATGCACGGCATGCCGGGGATGAAGGGCATGCAGGACGATATGTCCGGCATGGCCGGCATGCACGACGCGGCGGCCTCCGCACCGGCCGCGCCGATGCCCGACATGACGCTGGCCGCCGCCGATGCGCTGCCGGCCGGCGCGCCGCTCGCGCCGCTGCGCGTGCTCGCGAACGAAAGCAGCACGCCGGGCCGGTTCCAGGCCACGCTGGTGGCGCAGCCGGTTGCGCGCCAACTGCTGCCCGGCGCGCAACCCACGCCGATGTGGCTCTACGGCGATGCCGCCGAAGGCGCCGTCGCCGGCCCGCTGATCGCGCTGCAGGAAGGCGATGCGGTGGAGATCCGCGTGGTCAACCGTTTGCCGCAGCCGACCACGATGCATTGGCACGGCCTGCCGGTGCCACCCGATCAGGACGGCAACCCGCTTGCGCTGATCGAGCCGGGTGCCTCGCGCACCTATCGGTTCACGTTGCCGAAAGGCAGCGCGGGCACCTACTGGTATCACCCGCATCCGCACAATTTCACGGCCGAGCAGGTGTTTCGCGGCCTCGCCGGCCCCATCGTGGTGCGCGCGGCCGACGATCCGCTGGCCGGCTGGCCGGAGCGGCATCTATTTGTTTCCGATCTGAAGCTGGCGCGCGACGGCACGATCGTGCCCGATGACATGATGGACTGGATGAACGGCCGCGAAGGCCAGTTCGCGTTGCTGAACGGCGCACGCCGGCCGCGCATCGAGGTCGCGCAGGACGAGCGCTGGCGCGTGTGGAACGCCTGCAGCGCGCGCTACCTGAACCTCGCGTTCGACGACGGCCGCAGCTTCGAGCAGGTCGGCACCGATGGCGGCCTGTTCGAGCAGCCGCGCCGCATGACATCGCTGGTGCTGGCGCCGGGCGAGCGCGCCGAGCTGCTGGTGCGCGCCGGCGATCACGCCGGGCAGGCCGTGCTGCGCGCCGACAGCTACGACCGCAGCAAGATGGCAATGGCCATGTCGGACGACGACGATGCGTCCCTTCCGGCCGATCCGCCGCTGCCGCTGGCCGACGTGAGCTTCGTGCCGGCCGCCGCGCGCGCCGTGCCGGGCATGCTGCGTGCGGTGCCGCCGCTTGGCCGGCCGGTGGCGCGCAAGACGGTCACGTTCGGCGAGGCGATGGACATGGACGCGATGATGGGTTCGGCGCCGGGGCAGCGGCCGGCCGGGATGCGCTTCATGGTGAACGGCCAGGTATTCGCGCCGCATCGCGCCACGCTGACGAGCCGCCGCGGCGACGTCGAACTGTGGTCGATCGCGAACACTACCGACATGGATCACCCGTTTCATCTGCACGGCACGCAGTTCCAGGTGCTGGAGCGCGATTATCGCGGCCGGCGCACGGCGGAGCCGTATCGGGCCTGGCGCGACACGGTCAACGTGCGCAAGGGCGAGACGGTGCGCATCGCGACCGTCCAGCACGAGGCCGGTGATCGCATGTTCCATTGCCATATCCTCGAGCACGAGGATCTCGGCATGATGGGCACGCTGCGGGTGGTGTGAGCGCAGGCGCGGGAACGACAGAGCAAAAAAAACCCGGCTTGGAGCCGGGTTTTTGTCGAATTCAGTACTGCGCTCAGGCTGCCTGAATATTCGAAGCTTGCTTGCCCTTCGGGCCTTGAACCACATCAAAGCTCACTTTCTGGCCTTCCTTGAGGGTCTTGAAACCCGCCATGGTGATAGCCGAGAAATGTGCAAACAGATCTTCGCCGCCTTCATCGGGCGTAATGAAACCGAAGCCTTTCGCGTCGTTGAACCATTTGACGATACCAGTTGCCATGCCTACTTCCCCTGTCACTCAGTCGTTACCACGAGCACGCTCGAAAAGCTAAACGACCGGAAAATACAGCCGTTCCCCCCTCACAAGCTCACCTCGGCCTTTTTTTATCGTCGAATAAGACGGATTGAAAAAAGTGCCAGCTTGATTGTTGGCGCTCTTTATTTGAGTGTCAAGGGGAATTTGTCGGCGGTTTGGGGGTCGTTGTAAAGAACCCATCTTCAGGGTTTATCCCGCTTTGCAGTGTCATACGGGTGCCAAGCGAAGGTGCTTGAAAAGCCCCATAATCGGCCCATATACCAGAACCGGACGACAGCCCGTCGAGCTTTCCGGGAATATGGGATACTCGATCCACGCGTTGCGACACGGAGCATTTCCGGCGTCGCGGCCACGATCGGAGGCCGGCGCCGCGAGCCGGTTTTCGTAGCGTGCGCAGCGTTCGAGCTGGTGAGCATGCATGCAGAACGGCGCCGGCCGCAAGGCTGGTTTATGACAGGATTGCGGGCCTGTCCGAGTTGTTTAGAATGGGTGTATGGCGATTATCCCGGACAAGCAGGACAACACCGTCCTGGAACGCAATGAGCAGAAACTGAAGCCGCCTTCGATGTACAAGGTGGTGCTGCTGAACGACGATTTCACCCCGATGGAATTCGTCGTGATGGTGGTTCAGGAGTACTTCAAGAGGGATCGCGAGACCGCGATGCAGATCATGCTCAAGGTTCATCGCGAGGGGCGGGGGGTATGTGGGGTCTATACGCGAGACATCGCGTCGACCAAAGTTGAGCAAGTCGTTACCCATGCGCGGCAGGCAGGGCATCCGCTGCAGTGCGTGATGGAGGAAGCATGATTGCCCAGGAATTGGAAGTCAGCCTGCACATGGCGTTCATGGAAGCGCGTCAGGCGCGGCATGAATTCATTACGGTCGAACACCTGTTGCTCGCGTTGCTCGACAACCCGACCGCAGCCGAGGTGTTGCGAGCGTGCGCGGCGAACATCGAAGACCTGCGCCAGAACCTGCGCAACTTCATCCATGACAACACGCCTACCGTGCCGGGCACCGAGGACGTCGACACCCAGCCGACGCTCGGTTTCCAGCGCGTGATCCAGCGCGCGATCATGCATGTGCAATCCACCTCGAACGGCAAGAAGGAAGTGACCGGCGCGAACGTGCTGGTGGCGATCTTCGGCGAGAAGGATTCGCACGCGGTCTACTACCTGCAACAGCAGGGCGTGACGCGTCTCGACGTCGTGAATTTCATTTCGCACGGTATCGCGAAAACCGGCAACGCCGGCGATGCGGCAAAGGCTGGCGAAGGCACGCCCGAGTCGGAAGATCCGAACGCGCAGAAGGAAACCCCGCTCGCGCAGTTCACGCAGAACCTCAACCAATTGGCGAAGGACGGTCGCATCGATCCGCTCATCGGTCGCGAGACCGAGGTCGAGCGCGTGGTGCAGGTGCTGTGTCGTCGCCGCAAGAACAACCCGCTGCTGGTCGGCGAGGCCGGCGTCGGCAAGACCGCGATCGCCGAGGGCCTGGCCTGGCGCATCACGCGGGGCGAAGTGCCGGACATCCTCGCGAACGCGCAGGTGTTCTCGCTCGACATGGGCGCGTTGCTGGCAGGCACGAAATATCGTGGCGACTTCGAACAGCGTCTGAAGACGGTGCTCAAGGAGCTCAAGGAGCGTCCGCACGCGATCCTGTTCATCGACGAGATCCACACGCTGATCGGCGCGGGCGCCGCGTCGGGCGGCACGCTCGATGCGTCGAACCTGCTGAAGCCGGCGTTGTCGTCGGGCAACCTGAAGTGCATGGGCGCGACCACCTTCACGGAATACCGCGGCATCTTCGAAAAGGATGCGGCGCTGTCGCGGCGTTTCCAGAAAGTCGACGTCAACGAGCCGTCGGTCGAGCAGACCGTCGCGATCCTTCGCGGGCTCAAGTCGCGCTTCGAGGAGCACCACGGCGTCAAGTATTCGTCGAGTGCGCTGTCGGCCGCCGCTGAACTGTCGGCACGCTTCATCACCGATCGCCATCTGCCCGACAAGGCGATCGACGTGATCGACGAAGCCGGCGCAGCGCAGCGCATCCTGCCGAAGTCGAAGCAGAAGAAGACGATCGGCAAGTCGGAGATCGAGGAAATCATCTCGAAGATCGCCCGCGTCCCGCCGCAAAGCGTGTCGCAGGACGATCGCAGCAAGCTGCAAACGCTCGATCGTGACCTGAAGAGCGTCGTGTTCGGCCAGGATCCGGCGATCGACGCGCTCGCCGCCGCGATCAAGATGGCACGGGCCGGCCTCGGCAAGCTCGACAAGCCGATCGGCTCGTTCCTGTTCTCCGGCCCGACCGGCGTCGGCAAGACCGAAGTGGCGCGGCAGCTCGCGTTCACGCTCGGCATCGAGCTGATCCGTTTCGACATGTCGGAATACATGGAGCGTCATGCGGTCAGCCGGTTGATCGGCGCGCCGCCGGGCTATGTCGGGTTCGACCAGGGTGGTTTGCTGACCGAAGCCGTCACGAAGAAGCCGCATTGCGTGCTGCTGCTCGACGAAATCGAGAAGGCGCATCCGGACATCTTCAACGTGCTGCTGCAGGTGATGGACCACGGCACGCTGACCGACAACAACGGTCGCAAGGCGGATTTCCGCAACGTCATCATCATCATGACGACCAACGCGGGTGCCGAGTCGATGCAGAAGGGCACGATCGGCTTCACGACGCGGCGCGAAGTCGGCGACGAAATGGGCGAGATCAAGCGTCTGTTCACGCCGGAATTCCGCAACCGTCTCGACTCGACGATCAGCTTCCGCTCGCTCGATGAGGAAATCATCATGCGCGTGGTCGACAAGTTCCTGATCCAGTTGGAAGATCAACTGCACGAGAAGAAGGTCGATGCGTTGTTCACCGATGCGCTTCGCAAGTATCTCGCGAAGAACGGCTTCGATCCGCTGATGGGTGCGCGTCCGATGCAGCGTCTGATTCAGGACACGATCCGTCGTGCGCTGGCCGACGAACTGCTGTTCGGCAAGCTCGTGAGCGGCGGCCGCGTGACGGTCGACGTCGACGAGAAGGAAGTCGTGCAACTGTCGTTCGACAATTCGGCGGAGCCGCCGAAGCCGAGCGAGGAAACGGTCGAAGTGGAATGACACGCGGCAACGCGTGAAGCAAACGGCGCGGGAGCTTCCCGCGCCGTTTTATTTTGTCCGGCGCCGGTGCGTGCGTGCGGATGAAGGCAGAAGGAGGTTGGCAGTTTTGGCGCACACACAAGAACAGATCGCGCTCGCTAACGGCGAGGTGCGGCAGTCGAGAGAAATGGGGCGCGGATTCCGTCCGCACGCAATGACCAATCAAACCGGGGCGGCGCGATCCGCAGTACATCGTGCCGCGTGGCGGCGCCTCGAGGCCGCCGCATTCGGCGTGTTGCTGTTGGCCTGCCCGGCCTGGAGCGTGGCGCACGCCGGTGCGCCGGTACGCCATGGCGCTCACGCCTGGGATGGCCACTGGCGCAGCAGCGCCGGCGGGCGCGACCTGACGATTTCGCAAGGCAGCGTCAGCTATTCGTATCGCAGCGCACGCGCGCCAGGTGGGCGTACCGGCTTGCTGCTGCGGCTCAAGGAAGTCGAGCCGAACCTGGCTCGGCTCTCGCGCGCCGATCGGTCCGGCGGCCCGTGTGAGCTCGATGCGCGTCAACTCGGCCATGACCTCGTGATCGCGGCGCGCAGCGGCTGTCAGGTCGCCGACGCGAACCCGGACGCCGTACTGCGCCGGGTGCGCTGACCGGGTTGGCGGGCCTTATTGCCGGCCGGTGCTGCCGAAGCCGCCTTCGCCGCGCTCGCTCTGTGCGAAATCATCGACGATGTTGAAGCGAGCCTGCACCACCGGCACGATCACGAGCTGCGCGAGGCGCTCGAACGGGTTCAGCGTGAATTCGGTCTGGCCGCGGTTCCAGGTCGACACTATCAGTTGCCCCTGGTAATCCGAATCGATCAGGCCGACCAGGTTGCCGAGCACGATGCCGTGCTTGTGGCCGAGGCCCGAGCGCGGCAGGATCAGCGCCGCGTAGCCCGGGTCCGCCACGTGGATCGCGAGGCCGGTGGGCACCAGAATGGTGTCGCCCGGCTTCAGCACGACGGGCGCATCGAGGCAGGCGCGCAGGTCGAGGCCCGCGCTGCCCGGCGTGGCGTAGTTCGGCAGATATTCGCGCATGCGCGCGTCGAGGATTTTGAGGTCGAGATTCATGCGGCGAATGGCGGGCAGGAGTCGGTAAAGGAAATGCCGGGCCGCCACGGCAAGCGCGGCGGCCCGGCGCTGAAGCGTCAGATCAGACGGGTGTCGGGCAGGCGCCTGGCGATCTCGTCGATCAGCGTATGCGCCAGCGTGGCTTTCGCCTCGCGCGGCAAAGGCGTGGCGCCGCTCGCTTCGAACAGCACCACTTCGTTGTCGTCGCGGCCGAACGTCAGCGGGCCGAGATTGCCGATCAGGAGCGGCACCTGCTTGCGGCGTCGCTTTTCCTCGCCGTGCACGTCGAGGTCGCCGCTCTCGGCGGCGAAGCCGACGCAGAACGGCGCATCGGGCCGGGCCGCCACGGTCGCGAGGATATCGGGGTTCTCGACGAATTCGAGCACCGGCATCTTGCGATCGGCGGTCTTCTTGATCTTGTGCTCGGCCGGTTGCGCCACGCGCCAGTCGGCCACGGCGGCCACGGCGATGAACAGGTCGGCGTCGGCGGCGGCATGCATGACCGCATCGTGCATCTGCTGCGCGGTTTGCACATCCTCGCGATAGACACCCCACGGCGTCGCCAGATGAACGGGGCCGGCGATCAGGTGCACGTCGGCACCGGCCTGCTGGGCCGCGCGGGCGAGCGCGAAGCCCATCTTGCCGCTCGACAGGTTGGTCAGCCCGCGCACCGGATCGAGCGGCTCGAACGTCGGGCCGGCCGTGATCAGCACGCGCTTGTGGGCGAGCTTCTTGGGCCGGAAGTGCGACACGATCGCCTCGTAGATCGCTTCCGGTTCGAGCATGCGGCCGTCGCCGATCTCGCCGCAGGCCTGGGCGCCCGAATCGGGGCCGAGCACCGACACGCCGTCGGCGCGCAGTTGCGCCGCGTTGCGCTGGGTGGCCGGGTTCTGCCACATCTGGCGGTTCATGGCCGGCACCACCAGCAGCGGACAATCGCGCGCGACGCAGAGCGTCGACAGCAGATCGTCGGCGAAGCCGTGCGCGAGCTTGGCGAGGAAATCGGTGGAGGCGGGCGCGATCACGATGGCGTCGGCTTCGCGCGACAGATCGATGTGCGCCATGTTGTTGTCGACGCGCGCGTCCCACTGGCTCGTGTAGACGGGCCGCCCCGACAGCGCCTGCATCGTGACGGGCGTGATGAACTGGGCGGCGGCCTCGGTCATTACCACCTGCACGGTCGCGCCGGCCTTGGTCAGCAGGCGCGTGAGCTCGGCGATCTTGTAGCAGGCGATGCCGCCCGTCAGGCCGAGAACGAGATGTTTTCCTGCGAGTTCCTGATGTTCCAACGGGACCTCCGCTAATGAAACGGGCCGGCACCCGAAGGCCCGGCCCCGTAATTTACCGCGTTGTCGCGGCCATTGCGTCAGGCGCTCAACGCGTGCCGCGCACGCGGCGCAGTTCGTCGTAGATCAGCAGGATCGCGCCGATCGTGATGGCCGAATCGGCCAGGTTGAACGCCGGAAAGTGCCAGCGGCCGACGTGGAAATCGAGGAAGTCGATCACGTGGCCGTACATCAGGCGGTCGATCACGTTGCCGAGCGCGCCGCCGAGGATCAGCGCCAGCGACAGGCTGAACAGGCGCTGATGGCCATGGCGCTTCAGCAGATAGCAGATCACCAGCGTGGCGGCGATGCCGAGCGCCGTGAAGGCCCAGCGCTGCCAGCCGCTGGCGGCCGACAGGAAGCCGAACGCCGCGCCGCGGTTGTAGATCAGCGTCAGGTCGAAGAAGCTCGTCAGCGTATGGAACGAGCCATAGCTGAAGGTCTTCAGCACCGCGATCTTGCTGAGCTGATCGAACAGGATGACGATCAGCGAAATGCCGAGCCAGGGCGCGAGCGCGCCGCCGGTGGATTTCGACAAGGATTTCGTTGCCATGATTACGCAGCGCTCCGGGTTTCGCCGTTTTCAAAGAGGTTGGAGAAGCAGCGGCCGCACAGCGTCGGGTGCTCGGCATGCGCGCCGACATCCTCGCGGTAGTGCCAGCAGCGCTCGCACTTCTGGTACGACGAGGCCGACACGTTGACGGCTTCGTCGCCTTCCGCCTCGACCTTCGCGACCGTGGCAGCCGACGTGATCAGCACGAACTTCAGGTCGTCGCCGAGGCTCGCGAGCGCGTCGTAACGTGCGCCGCTCGCGCGGATTTCCACTTCGGCCTGCAGCGACGAGCCGATCCGGTTCGCCGTGCGGGCTTCCTCGAGCGCCTTCGTCACGTCCGCGCGCACCGCGCGCAGCAGCGTCCACTTGTCGACCAGCGCCGCCGCGCCGTCGATGTCCGGGTAAGCGTAGTAGGTTTCCGTGAAAATCGTCTGGCTGGCCGGCTGGAACACCTTCCAGGCTTCCTCGGCCGTGAACGAGAGGAACGGCGCGAGCACGCGCAGCAGGCCCTGCGTGATGTGGTACAGCGCCGTCTGCGCCGAGCGGCGGGCGTGCGACGCCGGCGCGCTGGTGTAGAGGCGGTCCTTCAGCACGTCGAGGTAGAAGCCGCCGAGGTCTTCCGAGCAGTAGGTTTGCAGCTTGGCGACGATCGGATGGAACTCGTACTTCTCGTAGTAGCCGAGCAGTTCGGTTTGCAACTGCGCGGAGAAGGCGATCGCATAGCGGTCGATTTCGAGCCACTCGGCGGCCGGCACCGCATCCTTCGCGTAGTCGAAATCGGACAGGTTCGCGAGCAGGAAGCGCAGCGTGTTGCGGATGCGGCGATAGCCTTCCGTCACGCGCTTGAGGATTTCTTCCGAGATCGCCAGTTCGCCCGAGTAATCGGTCGAGGCGATCCACAGGCGCACGATTTCCGCGCCGAGGCGGTTCGACACTTCATGCGGATCGATGCCGTTGCCGAGCGACTTGCTCATCTTGCGGCCTTCGCCGTCGACCGTGAAGCCGTGCGTGAGCAGGCCCTTGTACGGCGCGCGGCCGTCGATCATCGACGCCGTCAGCAGCGACGAATGGAACCAGCCGCGGTGCTGATCCGAGCCTTCGAGGTAGAGGTCGGCCGGGAATTGCAGCGAATCCTTGTGCGAGCCGCGCAGCACGTGCCAGTGCGTCGTGCCCGAATCGAACCAGACGTCGAGCGTGTCGCGGTTCTTTTCATAGAGGTTGGCTTCGTCGCCGATCAGTTCGCGTGCGTCGAGCGCCTGCCAGGCCTCGATGCCGCCCACTTCCACGCGCTTGGCCACTTCTTCCAGCAGCTCCAGCGTGCGCGGATGCAGGTCGCCGGTTTCCTTGTGGACGAAGAACGCCATCGGCACGCCCCACTGGCGCTGACGCGACAGCGTCCAGTCCGGGCGGTTCGCGATCATGCTGTAGAGGCGCTGCTTGCCCCACGACGGGTAGAACGCGGTGTCTTCCACGCCTTGCAGCGCGACTTCGCGCAGCGTGCGGCCGCCGTCGTTCGGGGGCGTATCCATGCCGGCGAACCATTGCGAGGTGGCGCGGTAGATGATCGGCGTCTTGTGGCGCCAGCAGTGCATGTAGCTGTGCGTGTACTTCTCGCTGCGCAGCAGCGTGCCCGCGGCCTCGAGCGCCTCGACCACCTTCGGGTTCGCATCCCAGATCGCCAGGCCGCCGAACAGCGGCAGCGATTCGATATAGCGGCCGTCGCCCATCACCGGGTTGATGATGTCGGCGTCGGTCAGGCCGTGGGCCTTGCACGAGATGAAATCTTCCACGCCGTAGGCGGGCGACGAGTGGACGATGCCGGTGCCGGTGTCGGTCGTGACGTAGTCGCCGAGGTAGATCGGCGCCGTGCGCTGATAGCCCGGATGCGCGCCGGCCAGCGGGTGATGGAAGCGCAGGCCGGCGAGCTTGGCGCCCGGCGCGGTGGCGATCGTCGTGCCGCTCAGCTTGAACGCTTCGAGGCAGGCCGCGACGCGCTCTTCGGCCAGGATCAGCAGGCCGCGCGGCGTGTCGACCAGCGCGTAGACGATTTCCGGGTGCGCGTTGAGCGCCTGGTTGGCCGGCATGGTCCACGGCGTGGTGGTCCAGATCACGATGCCGCCTTCGGCGCGCGGCAGCGCGGCCAGGCCGAACGCCTGCGCGGTCAGCTCGGGCTCCGCGAACGGGAACAGCACGTCGATGGTCGGATCGGTGCGGTCCTTGTATTCGACTTCCGCCTCGGCCAGCGCCGAGCCGCAATCGAAGCACCAGTTGACCGGCTTCAGGCCGCGATACACGAAGCCCTTCTCCATGATCTTGCCGAGCGCGCGCAGTTCGCCCGCTTCGTTGGCGAAGTTCATCGTCTTGTACGGGTTCTTCCAGTCGCCGAGCACGCCGAGCCGCTTGAAGCCGGGCTTCTGCTTCTCGATCTGCTCGGTGGCGTAGGCGCGCGCCTTCTTCTGCACTTCGGCGGCCGGCAGCGATTTGCCGAACTGCTTTTCGATCTGGATTTCGATCGGCATGCCGTGGCAATCCCAGCCCGGCACGTAGGGCGCGTCGAAGCCGGCCATGTTGCGCGACTTGACGACGATGTCCTTCAGGATCTTGTTGACGGCGTGGCCGAGGTGGATGTCGCCGTTCGCATAGGGCGGGCCGTCGTGCATGATGAACTTCGGACGGCCGGCGCTGGCGGCGCGGATCGTTTCGTAGACATTGCGGTCTTCCCAGTCCTGAACCCATTGGGGTTCGCGCTTGGGCAGGTCGCCGCGCATCGGGAACGGCGTGTCGAGCAGGTTGACCGGATATTTGGCCTGCGGTTTCGAATCGGCTTTCTTGTTGCTCATGTCGGGAATCGCTATCTCTATTCGGGGACGCTCGCGCGTCGTGAATCGGGGGACGGGCACCGGGGGCGGCGGGGCGGGCGCGGGTGGCGCCCGAACCGGATCAGCTAATTCGGTCGGTGGCCGAAATGGCGAAGCCGGTTGCGCGGCCGCCGGGCGGGACGCCATGCGCGGCGAAGTAGGCGCGCGTGTCGACGACGTCCTGCGCGATCGCGCGGGTCAGCGTTTCCAGGTCGATGAATTTCGCCTCGTCACGCAGCTTCTTCAGGAATTCGACGCGCACGAGCTTGCCGTAGGCGTCGCCGTGCCAGTCGAGAATATGGACTTCGAGCAGCACGCGGCCCGCATCGACCACCGTGGGGCGCACGCCGAGGCTGGCCACCGCGGGCAGCGGGTGATCGGCGAGGCCGTGCACCGTCACCACGAAGATGCCCGACAGCGCCGGGCGCTTGTGCGCGATCGACAGGTTCAGGGTCGGGAAGCCGAGATCGCGGCCGAGCTTCAGGCCGTGCGTGACATGGCCGCTGATCGCGTAGCCGTGGCCGAGCGCGTTCTTGGCCGCATCGAGATCGCCGGCCGCCAGCGAGGCGCGCACGCCCGAGCTGGAAATGCGCGCGCCGTTCGGCGCGGCCAGCGTGGCCATCTGCTCGACGTCGAACCCGTAGCGCGTGCCGGCTTCCTTCAGCGAGGCGAAATTGCCGGCGCGCTTGGCGCCGTAGCGGAAATCGTCGCCGACGATCATCCAGCGCGTGTGCAGGCCGCTCACCAGGGTGTCCTCGACGAACGCCTCGGGCGACTGGTTCGCGAACGTCTGGTTGAAGTGCTCGACCACCACGCGATCGACGCCGTTCTCGCGCAGCGCCTCGAGCTTGTCGCGCAGCATCGCGATGCGCGGCGGCGCGCCGGCCGGGTTGAAGAATTCGCGCGGGTGCGGTTCGAACGTCATCACGCACACGGGCAGCCCGCGTGCGTCCGCCGCCGCGCGCACGCGCGCGAGCAAGGCCTGATGGCCGCGATGGACACCGTCGAAATTGCCGATCGTCAGCGCGCACGGGGCGCGACTTTCGGCGTTGGGCAGGCCGCGAAACACTTTCACGATAGCGGGTTGGCAGCGGACGAAATGGGCGGGCGGATGCCGCAAAGCACAAGATTATAAACGCTTCGCGGCAATGGGCGCCCCGTCGGGCCGGAAACGGCGATCCCGGATGGTAAAATCCGCGCATGAAGAAAATAGTCATCCTGATTTCAGGTCGCGGCAGCAACATGGAGGCCATCGTCGAAGCGTGCAGGCGCGACGGCTGGCCGGCCCAGGTTGCCGCCGTGATCGCAAACCGGCCCGATGCGGCCGGTTTGTCATTTGCGGCCGCGCGCGGAGTCCCGACCGCGGTGGTCGATCATCGCGGCCACGACGGCCGGGAGGCCTTCGACGCCGCGCTGGCGGCCGAGATCGACCGTTTCGCGCCCGATCTCGTGGTGCTGGCCGGGTTCATGCGGATCCTGACGCCGGCCTTCGTCGCCCGTTTCGAGGGCCGGATGCTGAACGTTCATCCGTCGCTGTTGCCCAGCTTCAAGGGCATCCGCACACATGAGGCCGCTCTGGCCGCCGGCGTGGCCCTGCATGGCGCGACGGTGCATTTCGTGATTCCCGAGCTGGACAGCGGCGCGATCGTCGCGCAGGCGGCGGTGCCGGTGCGCGACGGCGACACGCCCGACGCGCTGGCGCAGCGCGTGCTGGCCGCCGAGCACCAGCTTTATCCGCGCGCCGTGCGCTGGTTCGTCGAGGGCCGGCTGCGGCTCGAAGCGGGCCGCGCGGTGCTGGCGCCGGGCGCTTGCCGCTGGCTGCTGGCCGACGGCGACGTCAACGACTACAACGATTTGGGTGAGGGTGTATGAAGCTGCATGGATTCCTGATTGGCCAGACCGAGCTGCTGCTCGGCGACGTACTGAAGTTCACCGGCCCGGCCGATGCCGCCACGAGCCGCTTTTTCCGCGCGCATCCGAAGCTCGGCCACGCCGAGCGCGGGGTGATCGCCGAAGCGGTGTTCGCGGTGCTGCGCCGGAAGATGGAATATTCGCATCTGGCCGAAAGCGGCACGGGCAACCCGACGCGGCGCCTGACGCTGCTCGGCCTGATGCAGACGGCGGGCCGCTCGGCGCTGCGCGCGCACGTCTCGGAATCCGAATGGGCGTGGCTCGATCACGTCGCGAAGATCGATCCGGCCAGCCTGCCGCTGCGCGTGCGCACCAACCTGCCCGACTGGATCTACCAGGCTCTCGCGCAGCGTTTCGATGCCGACACGCTGGCGAAGTTCGCCGCCGCCGTGAACTATCCGGCCCCGCTCGACCTGCGGGCCAACGCCCAGAAGGCCACGCGCGAGCAGGTGGTGGCCGCGCTCAAGGCCAACGGCATCGAGGCCGGCGAGACGCCGTTCGCCCCGTACGGCGTGCGCGTGAACGGCAAGCCGGCGCTGACCAAGCTCGCGCTGTTCCAGGAAGGCATGATCGAGGTGCAGGACGAGGGCAGCCAGTTGCTGTGTTCGCTGATGGCGCCGCGCCGTGGCGAGATGATCGTCGACTTCTGCGCCGGCGCGGGCGGCAAGACGCTGGCGATCGGTGCGGCCATGCGTTCGACCGGCCGCCTGTATGCGTTCGACGTCTCCGAAAAGCGCTTGGCCAAGCTCAAGCCGCGCCTTGCGCGCAGCGGGCTGTCAAACGTGAACCCGGTGCTGATCGACAGCGAGCACGACGCGAAGATCAAGCGTCTGGCGGGCAAGATCGACCGCGTGCTGGTGGACGCGCCGTGCAGCGGGCTCGGCACGCTGCGCCGCAATCCGGACCTGAAGTGGCGCCAGACGCGCGACTCGATCGCCGAACTGACGCCCAAGCAGGGCTCGATTCTGGCCAGCGCCGCGCGGCTCGTGAAGCCGGGCGGCCGGCTCGTCTACGCGACCTGCAGCGTGCTGGAAGCCGAAAACGAAGCGATCGTCGAGCAGTTCCTGGCCGCGCACCCCGATTTCGTGCTGGTGCCCGCCAACAAGGTGTTGGCCGAGCAGCGCATCGAGCTCGATACCGGCGATTACCTGTCGTTGTGGCCGCATCGTCACGCCACCGACGGCTTCTTCGCCGCCGTGATGGAGCGCCGTGCGAAGCCGGCCGTGAAGAAGGCCGACAAGCAAGCCGAAGCGAAGGCGGACGAATCGGCGGCTGAATCGGTGGCTGAATCGACAACCGAGTCGATCGAAGTTGCCAACGCGGCAGAAGCCGCTGTGTCGGCTGATCCGGTTGCGCCGGCTGCCGAGCCGGCCGCCGGTCAGGACTGACCGCGGGGCAGGCCGTGCAGGACCCGTTGCTGTCGAAGCGGCTGGCCAGCGTGATCCGCGATTTCGGGCAGCCGGTCATGATCTGGCAGCTCGCGGTGCTGGCCGGCACGCTGGTGTTGGCCTGGTTCGTCGCGCGCTGGCTGCGCGCGCGGATCGACGCACGGCGGCGCGCCGCCGGCCGCGCGTCCGGCACCGGTTCGGAAAGCCTGAACCGCGCGCTGTTCCCGCTCGCCGGCGGCACGCTGCTGACGGTGGCGCAGGCGGTTGGCGACCGCTTCTTCGCCACGCCCATCCTGCAACTCGCGCTGGTGCCGTTGTTCGGCATCGCGCTGCTCTATCTGCTGTTCTCGATCGCGCGCCGCGCGTTTGCGCGCGACGGCGATACCCACGCGTGGCTGTCGATCGTCGAAAAGCTGGTGTCGGCGGTGGTCTGGGTCGCGATGGGGCTGACCGTGCTCGGCATCCAGCGCGACGTGGTCGACTGGCTCGACAGCCTGACGTTCCATGTCGGCAGTGCGCACCTGAGCCTGCTCTCGCTGTTGTCCGGTTGCCTGTGGATCTGCGTGACGCTGGTGGTGGCGATGTGGCTCGGTTCGCTGCTGGAGGACCGCCTGGCGCGGGCCGTCACGCTCGATGCGAACCTCAAGGTGGTGCTGTCGCGGGTCGGCCGCGCGCTGCTGGTGGTGGCGGCCGTGCTGATCGGCCTGTCGCTGGTCGGCATCGACGTGACCGTGCTCGGCGTGTTCGGCGGCGCGCTCGGCGTGGGGCTCGGCTTCGGCCTGCAGAAGATCGCCAGCAACTACGTGTCGGGCTTCATCATCCTGCTCGACCGCTCGCTGCGGCTGGGCGACGCGATCGACGTGGGCGGCCTGCAGGGCATCGTCACGCAGATCCGCACCCGCTACACGGTGGTGCGTGGCCTCGACGGCTACGAAAAGCTGATCCCGAACGAGAAGCTGATTACCGACGTGGTGCAGAACCAGTCGTCGTTCCAGACCCGCGGCTACGCCAAGGTGGCGATCCGCATCGCCTACACGAGCGACGTCGAAGCGGCGCTGGCCTTGCTGGCCGAGGCCGCGAACGGCGTCGAGCGCGTGCTCGACGAGCCGGCGCCGGCACCTTATCTGGTGGGCTTCGGCGTGGACGGCATCGAACTCGAACTGGGCTTCTGGATTGCCGATGCCGCGCGCGGCACGTCGGGGGTGCGCTCGGCCGTCAACCGCAGGCTGTGGCGGTTGTTCGCGGAGCATGGGGTTGCCGTGCCGTTGCCGCAGCGCGAAGTGCGGGTGATCGACGGGCGTTCGTTGCATGTCGAAGAATGAATTCGACCCTTTTCAAGGGTTTCGGGCGTGCCATTGGACCATTTTGGATCGATGGTCCACAGGTGGACTGCAATCCTCTTACGCCGTAGCAACAATCATTCATTTTTGACAGTTGCCGGGAACGGATACAGTAAAATTTCGTCCATACCCGGTATGCTTTCATTTCTATGACGTTGGCGCGCGCATACCGGCGCCATCTCCGAATTACAGGTAAATGCCTTGTTGAATTCTGTGCTCGACTTCCTGGCCCACGGGCTGCTGCACCTCTCCTGGTGGCAGATCATTCTGTTCACGCTCGTTGCCACGCACGTCACGATCGTGGCCGTGACCATCTATCTGCATCGCTGTCAGGCGCACCGCGCGCTCGATCTGCACCCGATCGTCAGCCACTTCTTCCGTCTGTGGCTGTGGATGTCGACGGGCATGCTGACGGGCCAATGGGCGGCGATCCACCGCAAGCACCACGCCAAGTGCGAAACCGAAGAGGATCCGCACAGCCCGCAAACGCGCGGCATCTGGAAGGTGCTGCTCGAAGGCGCCGAGCTGTATCGCGCCGAAGCGAAGAACGAAGAAACGCTGCGCAAGTTCAGCCACGGCACGCCGAACGACTGGATCGAACGCAACATCTACTCGAAGTACACGATCCTCGGCGTGAGCCTGATGATGGTGATCGACGTGGCGCTGTTCGGCATCGTCGGCCTGTCGGTGTGGGCCGTGCAGATGATCTGGATCCCGTTCTGGGCTGCCGGCGTCGTCAATGGTCTCGCGCACTTCTGGGGTTACCGCAATTTCAACTCGGCCGATGCCAGCACGAACCTGATTCCCTGGGGCATCGTGATCGGCGGCGAGGAAATGCACAACAACCACCACACGTTCGCCACTTCGGCGAAGTTCTCGAACAAGTGGTACGAGTTCGACATCGGCTGGATGTACATCCGTATCCTGTCGGCATTCAAGCTCGCGAAGGTCAAGAAGGTCGCGCCCACGCCGCGCCTCGTCGCACGCAAGGCCGTGCTCGACCAGGAAACGCTGCAGGCCGTGCTGTCGAACCGCTATGAAGTGATGGCGCGTTACGGCAAGGCATTCAAGCGCGCTTACCGCCAGGAACTGGCGCATCTGAAGGGCCTCGGTTCGAGCGAGAAGTATCAGTCGCTGCGTGGCGCGCGCAACTGGTTCCACAAGGGTGAAGACGGCCTGAACGAACCGCAGAAGCGCCAATTGCCGGAAATCTTCGCGAACAGCCAGAAGATGGAAACCTACTTCCAGTTGCGCCAGGATCTGGCCTCGATGTGGGATCGTTCGAATGCTTCGCGCGAACAGCTGCTGGCCCAATTGCAGGACTGGTGCCATCGTGCCGAACAAAGCGGCATCAAGGCGCTGCAGGAGTTCGCGACGCGTCTGCGCCGCTACGCATGATCTGAAATCGATTAGAATTTCGGAACGTCACAAACCCCGCGTTGGCGGGGTTTTTTCTTTTGTGCCGCCGATTTGGCGGTGGCCAATCGACAGCGATTCTGCCGTGCAGAGGAAGTAGAGGAGATACGAGATGCAAGCCGCGATCAAACCCGTCGAGTACGACCGGCCCGGCGCCGTGTGTGGAATCGGGCAAGCCTGGGCGAAGGTGCCCGACAGCCCGTCCGCGGCGGAGCGCGATGCGCTGAAGGCGCGGATCAAGGCGCTGCTCAAGCGCGAAAAGGCGGTGCTCGTCGCCCACTATTACGTGGACGCCGAGTTGCAGGAGCTGGCCGACGAAACCGGCGGTTGCGTAGCCGATTCGCTGGAAATGGCGCGTTTCGGGCGTGATCACAAAGCGCAAACCTTGATCGTCGCCGGCGTGCGCTTCATGGGCGAAACGGCGAAGATCCTGAGTCCCGGCAAGCGGATTCTGATGCCCGATCTCGACGCCACCTGCTCGCTCGACCTCGGCTGCCCGGTCGACGAATTCTCGGCGTTTTGCGACGCGCATCCGGATCGCACGGTGGTGGTGTACGCCAACACCAGCGCGGCCGTGAAGGCACGCGCCGACTGGATGGTCACCTCGTCGATCGGCCTGGAGATCGTCGCCGATCTGCACGCACGCGGCGAAAAGCTGATCTGGGCGCCGGACCGGCACCTTGGCAGCTATATCCAGAAGAAAACCGGCGCCGACATGCTGATGTGGCAAGGCTCCTGCCTGGTGCACGACGAATTCAAGGGCATCGAGCTCGACCTGCTGCGCGCCGAACACCCCGGCGCGAAGGTGCTCGTGCACCCGGAATCGCCCGAGAACGTGGTGGCGCTGGCCGATGTGGTGGGCTCGACCACGCAGTTGATCGACGCGGCCGTGAAGCTCGACGCGCAAACCTTCATCGTCGCCACCGACCTCGGCATCCTGCACAAGATGCAGCTTGCCGCGCCGGGCAAGACGCTGATCGCCGCGCCCACGGCCGGCAACAGCGCCACCTGCAAGAGCTGTGCGCAGTGCCCGTGGATGGCGATGAACGGCCTCGCGAATCTGGCCGACGTGCTGGAGCGCGGTCACAACGAAATCTTTGTGGATGCGACGCTCGGCGAGCGTGCCCGCCTGCCGATCGATCGCATGCTCGACTTCGCCGCGCAGCACAAGCGGCGCGTGCAGGCGAGCGGTGATCTGCAGCGCGATGCGCAACTGTTCTCGAACGTGGGGGCGGCATGACGGCAGCGGTGTCCCCGATCTACGACGAAATCGTCCATCAATACGGCGCGGCCTTCGAGGCCGCGATCGCGCGCAATATCGCCGATGCGATTGCCGAGGATGTCGGCAGCGGCGACCAGACGGGTCGCCTAGTGCCCGACGGCCCGGCGCGGCTCGCGCGGATCATCGTTCGCGAGAACGCGGTGCTGTGCGGCGTGCCCTGGTTTCAGGCCGTGATGCGCGCGATCGATCCGGCCATCGAGGTGGACTGGCGTTATCGCGAAGGCGAGCTGATGACGGCCGATTCGACCGTTTGCGAGCTGCGCGGTCCCGCGCGTTCGCTGCTGACGGCCGAGCGCAATGGCCTGAACTTCCTGCAATTGCTGTCGGGTGTGGCCAGCGCGACGCGGCGCTACGTCGATCTGATCGATGGTCAGCGTGCACGTATCCTCGATACGCGCAAGACGCTGCCGGGGCTGCGGCTCGCGCAGAAGTACGCGGTGCGCGTGGGCGGCGGCGCCAACCAGCGGCTTGCGCTTTACGACGGCATCCTGATCAAGGAAAACCACATCGCGGCGGCCGGCGGCGTGGGTGCGGCGCTCGATGCCGCGTTCGCCCTGGATGCCGGCGTGCCGGTGCAGGTGGAGGTCGAAACGCTGGCGCAGCTCGATACGGCGCTCGCGCACGGCGCGAAATCGGTGCTGCTCGACAACTTCACGTTCGACATGATGCGCGACGCGGTGCGCGTGGCCGGTGGCCGTGCCGTGCTCGAGGTGTCGGGCGGGGTCAATGCGGATACGGTCTGCGACATCGCCGCGACGGGCGTGGATCGCATCTCGATCGGCGCGCTGACCAAGGATGTGCGTGCGACCGATTATTCGATGCGGATCGTCGACTGAGAAACGGCTGGCCGCCTAAGCCAAAAACGAAGCCGCTCGCGGATGACCTCCGCGAGCGGCTTTGTCGTTTCGGGCTGCCGGAAATCGGCAGCGGCCGCGCGTTCAGCGACGCGGCAGCAGCACCGACGGCAATGCCTTCGGCAGCGTATCGGGCCAGTCGCGGCTGAAATGCAGGCCGCGGCTTTCGCGCCGCGAGCGCGCGCTTTCCACGATCAGCGACGCGACATCCACCAGATTGCGCAGTTCGAGCAGGTCGGGGCTGACGCGGAAATTCGCGTAGTACTCCTGGATTTCGTCGCGCAGCAGTTCGATGCGGTGCATCGCGCGGGCGAGCCGCTTGTCGGTGCGGACGATGCCCACGTAATTCCACATCAGGCGGCGCAACTCGTCCCAGTTATGGGCGACCACCACTTCTTCGTCGGGATCGGACACGCGGCTTTCGTCCCAGGCGGGCAGCGCACCGTGCGGCAGGCGCGCGTAGCCGGCCGTTTCGATCGCTTCGGCGGTGGCACGGCCGATCACCAGGCATTCGAGCAGCGAGTTGCTGGCCAGCCGGTTCGCGCCGTGCAGGCCCGTGTACGAGGTCTCGCCCACCGCGTAGAGGCCGGCTACGTCGGTGCGCCCGGCCAAGTCGGTGACCACGCCGCCGCACGTGTAGTGCGCGGCCGGCACCACTGGAATCGGTTGCTTGGCGATGTCGATGCCGAATTCGAGGCAGCGTGCGTGGATGGTCGGGAAGTGCTCGCGCAGGAACGCTTCGGGCTGGTGGCTGATGTCGAGATAGACGCAATCGATACCGCGCTTCTTGATCTCGAAATCGATCGCGCGCGCGACGATGTCGCGCGGCGCTAGTTCGGCGCGCGCATCGTGCGCCGGCATGAAGCGCGTGCCGTCGGGCAGCTTCAGCAGGCCGCCTTCGCCGCGTACCGCTTCCGAGATCAGGAACGACTTTGCGTACGGGTGGTAGAGGCAGGTCGGATGGAACTGGATGAATTCCATGTTCGCGACGCGGCAACCTGCGCGCGAGGCCATCGCGATGCCGTCGCCGGTCGCCGTGTCGGGGTTGGTCGTGTACAGATAGACCTTGCCGGCGCCGCCGGTGGCGAGCACCGTGTGCGGCGCCTCGATCGTGACGGTCAGCCCGGTGCGCACGTCGAGCGCATAGAGGCCGACGCAGCGCCCGCCGGGCAGGCCGATGCGTTCCGACGTGATCAGGTCGACCGCGTGGTGGTTCTCGAAAAACGTGATGTTCGGATGCTGGCGCGCCCGCGCGCTCAGGGTGGCCAGCACGGCATGGCCGGTGGCGTCGGCGGCATGAATGATGCGGCGATGGCTGTGGCCGCCTTCGCGCGTCAGGTGGAAGCCGAGTTCGGCGGCGGCGTCGCGCGTGAACGGCACGCCTTGCGAGATCAGCCACTCGATCGCCTCGCGGCCGTGTTCGACGATGAAGCGCGTGGTGGTTTCGTCGCACAAGCCGCCACCGGCCACGAGCGTGTCGCTGACGTGGTTCTCGACGCTGTCGGCCGAATCGAGCACCGCCGCGATGCCGCCCTGCGCGTAGTCGCTCGCGCCCTCCATCATCGATCGCTTCGCGATCAGCGCGACCTTGCGTGTTTGCGCGAGGTTCAGCGCGACCGACAAACCGGCAAGACCGCTGCCGACGATCGCCACATCGAAATTCATCTTGCTTCTCCGTTTCTGCGCCTTCATCCGGTATTCCCGTGCCGGCATGGCCGGCGGGAAGGGCAGAGCATACCGCGAACGCTGTGGCAATGTGTCACGGCCAAGGCAAAAAGACGATCGTCGGGAGGAAAAGCGGCGTGCCAAATAAAAAACCCCGCGATTGCGGGGTTTTTTGTGTCGCTAGACAGGGATCGAAGATTACTTGATCTTCGTTTCCTTGTATTCGACGTGCTTGCGGACGACGGGATCGAACTTCTTGATCGCCATCTTTTCCGGCATGTTGCGTTTGTTCTTCGTGGTCGTGTAGAAGTGACCCGTGCCTGCGGTCGATTCCAGCTTGATCTTGTCGCGTGCGCCCTTTGCCATGCTCGTGCTCCTTAGGCTTCGCCGCGTGCGCGCAGGTCAGCGAGCACGGTGTCGATACCGTTCTTGTCGATCAGGCGCAGGCCGGCGTTCGAAACGCGCAGACGCACCCAGCGGTTTTCGCTCTCCACCCAGAACCGGCGGTTTTGCAGGTTCGGCAGGAAGCGACGCTTCGTCTTGTTGTTGGCGTGGGAAACGTTGTTGCCGCTCATCGGCGCTTTCCCAGTTACTTGGCATACGCGTGCCATGAGAGCACTCCTAATACGCTGAATTCGGGTTCGATTGCCGATGAAGTTTCTTTGCACAACGACTGCGAACTCGCTGCCGTCTCGGAAAGACCTGGCCATCCTGAATGGCTAGACCCCTCGTCCCTTCTTTGGCTTCAGAACTGGTTGGAAAAAAGTCAGACGGCGATTCTAACAGAAAAAATTCTGGAAAATCAACCCTATTTCAGGTGCCGATCTCGGGGCGCGGCGATGGCCCGCGCCGGACGTGCGGGGTCATATCGAATGACGGCCCGTGGCGGGGTTCAGAGCAGCCCGGCGTGCGAAAACGACAAGGTGTCGCTGGCGCCGACCACGATGTGATCGATCAGCCGCACGTCCACCAGTGCCAGCGCCTCGCGCAGCAGCCGGGTGAGGCGGCGATCCTCGGCGCTCGGCCTTACCGCGCCGGACGGGTGATTATGCGCCACGATCAGCGCCGCCGCATTCAGTTCGAGCGCGCGGCGCACGATTTCGCGCGGGTAGACGGCCATCCGCGTCAGCGTGCCGACGGTGCTTTCCTCGCAATCGATCAGCCGGTGCTGCGCATCGAGATAGAGGCAGAGGAACGCCTCGCGGGTGCGGGTGCCGATCGTGAGCCGCAGATAATCGTGCACCGCCTCTGGTGAATCGATCAACGTGCGTTCCTTGCTGCGTTCGATCAGCGCACGGCGCACCAGCTCGGAGGTGGCGATCAACACGGCGGCGCGCGCCGCGCCGATGCCGGGCCGAGCGAGAACCGCCGCGGGCGACGCGTCGAGCAGGGCGCGCAGCGAGCGGAAATGCTCGAGCAGCGCCTGCGCCGTGATGGCGGTGTGCTTGCCGGCGATGCCGTTGCCGATCAGCAACGCGAGCAGTTCGCTGTCGGTCAGCGCGGCCGGCCCGCGCTCGAGCAGGCGTTCTCGTGGCCTGTCGTCGCAGCGCGGATGGCTTCGCGAGGCTTTCCCGGCAAGGCGCGCCGGCGCCAGGGGCGTTGCCGGGGAAGCGGCCGCGGCTGCGGCGGGCAGAGCGGCGCAGGCCGGCGAGGCGGGCGCCGGACCGGTGACGCCGGCGAGCATCGTGACGCGTTGCGGGGCTGACGGCATGGGATTTCTCCGTTTGACGCGCGGGGAGCGGTGTGAGCCGACATTCCGCTCCAAGCGCTCAGGTGACTTACAATGGATGTTTTGCGTTATGCCGCCCGGCGGCGGATTGAACGAGTACACATGAGCCTCATCGATATCTCAGAAGTGAAGCCCGGTTCCCACGTCACGCTTCACTACCGGCTTGCGCTCGGCGATGGTGCCGACATCGTCAACACCTTCGCCGATAAGCCGGCTACGTTGCTGATGGGTGCCGGCCAACTGGCCCCGGCGCTCGAAAGCATTTTGCTCGGCCTGAAGTCGGGGCACCATTCGACCTTCCAGCTAGCGGCTGGCGAGGCGTTCGGCCCCCGCAACCCGGACATGATCCAGCGCGTGTCGATGAAAACCCTGCGCGATAACGGCATGGTGGGCGACGATTTCACGCCCGGCGACCTGATCGAGTTCAACGCGCCCGACGGCGGCCGCTATGCCGGCGTGTTGAAGGAAGTGGGCGAAACCTCGGCGCTGTTCGACTTCAACCACCCGCTCGCGGGCCAGGCCATTACGTTCGAAGTGAAAATCATCGGGATTCTGTAACCATGAGCACAACCGATACGCTGTCCGGCCAGACCGTTGCCGCCGACGCCGAAATCCTGCTCGCTCAGCCGCGCGGCTTCTGTGCCGGCGTCGATCGCGCGATCGAGATCGTCGAGCGCGCCATTGCGATGCATGGCTCGCCAATCTATGTGCGCCACGAAATCGTCCACAACAAATATGTGGTCGAGGATCTGAAGAAGAAGGGCGCGATCTTCGTCGAGGAGCTCGAGGAAGTGCCGTCGGGCAACACGGTGATCTTCAGCGCGCATGGCGTGTCGAAGGCCGTGCGCGACGAGGCCGACGTGCGCGGCCTGCGCATTTACGACGCCACCTGCCCGCTCGTCACCAAGGTGCACGTCGAAGTGGCGAAGATGCGCCAGGACGGCGTCGACATCGTCATGATCGGCCACAAGGGCCATCCGGAAGTCGAAGGCACGATGGGGCAGGTCGAACGCGGCATGCACCTTGTCGAGAGCGTCGAGGATGTGCTCGCACTGGAGCTGCCCGATCCGGAGCGCGTCGCGCTCGTCACGCAAACCACCCTGTCGGTCGACGATGCCGCCGAAATCATCGCCGCGCTGAAGAACAAGTTCCCGGCGATCCGCGAGCCGAAGAAGCAGGACATTTGCTACGCGACCCAAAATCGTCAGGACGCCGTGAAATTCATGGTGCCGCAATGCGACGTGGTGATCGTGGTCGGCAGCCCGAACAGCTCGAATTCGAGCCGGCTGCGCGAAGTCGCGGAAAAACGCGGTGTGGACGCCTATATGGTGGATTCGCCGGATCAGATCGACCCGGCGTGGGTGGCCGGCAAGCGCCGCATCGGCGTGACGGCCGGCGCGTCGGCGCCCGAGGTGCTGGCCCAGGCCGTGATCGCGCGCCTGCGCGAACTGGGTGTGCGCAACGTGCGCGCGCTCGAAGGCATCGAGGAGAACGTCTCGTTCCCGCTGCCGCGCGGCCTCAATCTGCCGCCCGCCGCGTAAGCGGCCCGCTTCCGCCTCTCTCCGCCTCTCGGCCGGCCGGATATTTTCCGGTGCGGTCCCCGCTAAAAAAGCGCGCCCTCCGGCGCGCTTTTTGTTTTTCTGTGCCGATATTTCGTTTTGCAACCGTTTGCTTCGCATGTAGTGCAACCAGGTTGCGATATTTTTGCGGACGCTTCGCAAAAAAACGGTTGCAATGCAGGAAAACCCTGTCGAATCAGGAATATTGGTTATCTATAAATTGGAGTTACAATGCGCGCGTTTTCAGGCCGAAATGCATTGCAGACAAGGATTTTGCGATGCGCAGGAGACCGATTTAATGCAGCACAAGTTGGCCGTCGCCCTGTTCGTGGCATGCGGGGTTGCAATGCGTCGCGCAGCGGTTGAGCGGGGTGCGGCAGAGTGCACCGACGCAGGAAACGCGTGCCGGACCGATTCGGTTCGGCCGGTTCGACGGGGCGCGGCAAACGGGAAGCAGAACGATAACGAGGTCTGTTTGACGATCGAAGCAATGCATTCGCGTGACCGGTGCGCCGCGCGGGATCGCTCTGCGGTTCCGGCGTGGCAGGCGGAAGCGGTCACCCATCAAATTGGCATGAAAATTGCTCAATGGATGGAAAGGCTTGGGGCGGCTGGCGCGACACACGCGACGGTACGGCATGTCCCGGCCCATCGTCTCGGCTTTTTGGATGGTTTGGGTATTGTGCGAAATACGTTTTTCTTGAATCGCCCGGCGGTTGCGACCGTGGTTGCACCATCGGGGGAACGGGATGCCGATTCGATTGCACCGGGAGTGTGCGTCGGCATGCCCGATATCGGGGCAGCAGGGCACGGCGTTGCGCAGCACGTCGCCGTGCCGGCCGCGATCGCGTACCGCGCGACGCGGCAACCTCGCCGTCTCGGCGATGCGCTCGCATCGTCGAACGGTGGATCGGCCGCCGGGCATCACGCCGGCATCGCCGAGCTCAGGCCGACGCGGCAAGCCGCACGGTCATGCCGGACCGCGAGCCGGCAGGACGAGCGCATCGAAGCGCGCGCCACTTACCTCATGTCCGTTCCACGTCGCCCGTTCGCACGCCGTCCGGCGGCCTGCGCGCACCTCGGCGCGGACATGCGGAATGCGGCGGCCTTGGGTGCAAGGATGCCTAACGACTTCAGGGAGGCCAGGATTACCGTCCTCGATGTCGTGGAGATGTAGCGACGGGACTCGTGACGGCGCCGAACCCGTGCGACGCCGTTTTGTACCCATCCCGGTGGCGGACGAGGTTGTACAGGCCACGTACCGCGCGCCGGGATGTCATCACCCTTACCGGTATTTATTCGTACCCGCAGTGCTGTCGAGAGCGCCTATCCGTCGCCTACCCGCGTCGAGCAGCGTCTCCCCGATCGCACGGACCAAGGAGCTTTAAATGGATATTTTTGTCCAGCAGGTCATCAACGGACTGGTGCTCGGCAGTGTCTACGCCATCATCGCGTTGGGCTACACGATGGTGTACGGCATTCTCGGCATCATCAACTTCGCGCACGGCGACGTGCTGATGATCGGCGCGATGGTGGCGTTGTCCGCGATCACCGTGCTGCAGAACCACTTTCCGGGCCTCGGCAACGTCGCCACGCTGACCATCGCGCTGGTGATCGCCGCGGCCGTGTGCTCGATCGTGGGTTTCGCGATCGAGCGCATCGCCTACCGGCCGCTGCGTCGCGCGCCGCGTCTCGCTCCGCTGATCACCGCGATCGGCGTGTCGATCCTGTTGCAGACGGCAGGCATGATGATCTGGTCGCGTAACCCGCTGCCGTTCCCGCAACTGCTGTCGACCAACCCGCTGAACGTGATCCAGGCCACCGACGCGACGCCGGGCGCCGTGATTTCGCCGACCGAAATCGTGATCATCGCGGTGGCGTTCCTCGTGATGGCGGGCCTGCTGCTGCTGGTGCACAAGACCAAGCTGGGCCGTGCGATGCGCGCGATCTCGGAAAACCCGAACAACGCCAGCCTGATGGGCGTGAACCCGAACTTCGTGATCTCGGCCACCTTCATGATCGGCTCCGCGCTCGCGGCGCTGGCCGGTGTGATGATCGCGTCCGAATACGGCAACGTGCACTTCTACATGGGCTTCATCCCCGGCATGAAGGCGTTCACCGCCGCCGTGCTGGGCGGGATCGGCAACCTCGGCGGTGCGATGGTGGGCGGCGTGCTGCTCGGCCTCATCGAACAGCTTGGCGCCGGCTACATCGGCAACCTGACGGGCGGTGTGTTCGGCTCGAATTACCAGGACGTGTTTGCGTTCGTGGTGCTGATCATCGTGCTCGTGTTCCGTCCGTCCGGCCTGCTGGGCGAACGCGTGGCCGACCGCGCATAAGGAGACCCTCCATGACTTCCATTCAACCGATCGAAACCTCGACCACGCTGGTCGAGGAGCGCAACCTGGCCAAGACCCTCACGGTCGGCATCGTGGTGGCGATTCTCGTTGCCGCCGCGCCGTTCGTGATCGGCGCCGCCGGCGGCAATTACTGGGTGCGCGTGCTCGACTTCGCGATGCTCTACGTGATGCTCGCGCTGGGCCTGAACGTGGTGGTCGGCTTCGCCGGCCTGCTGGACCTCGGCTACATCGCGTTCTACGCGGTGGGCGCCTATGTCGCCGCGCTGCTGACCTCGCCGCACCTGACCACGCAGTTCGCATGGATCGCGGCGATGTTCCCGAACGGCCTGCATACGCCGTACTGGGTGGTGGTGCCGGTGGCGATGGCGGTGGCCGCGCTCGCGGGCGTGCTGCTCGGCGCGCCGACGCTGCGCCTGCGCGGCGACTACCTCGCGATCGTGACGCTGGGCTTCGGGGAAATCGTCCGGATCTTCATGAACAACCTCGACCGTCCGGTCAACATCACGAACGGGCCGCAGGGGATCACGGGCGTGGCGCCGCTGCACTTCGGCGGCTTCAACCTGTCGCAATCGCACTCGCTGTTCGGCCTCACGATCACGTCGGTCTATCTGTACTACTACGTGTTCGTGATCTGCTCGCTGCTGGTGATCTGGATCTGTACGCGCTTGCAACACTCGCGTATCGGCCGTGCCTGGGCCGCCATTCGCGAAGACGAAATCGCCGCCAAGGCGATGGGCATCAACACCCGTAACGTGAAGCTGCTGGCGTTCGCGATGGGCGCCTCGTTCGGCGGCCTGTCGGGCTCGATGTTCGGCGCGTTCCAGGGCTTCGTGTCGCCGGAATCGTTCACGTTCTGGGAATCGATCGTGGTGCTGGCCTGCGTGGTGCTGGGCGGCATGGGCCACATCCCGGGCGTGATCCTTGGCGCGGTGCTGCTGGCCGTGTTCCCGGAAGTGCTGCGCTCGACGATGGGCCCGCTGCAGCACGCGCTGTTCGGCCATGAAATCGTCGATACCGAAGTGATCCGTCAGGCGCTGTACGGCCTCGCGATGGTGCTGATCATGCTGTACCGCTCGGAAGGCCTGTGGCCCGCGCCGAAGCACGAGGACAGGATCGCGAAGCTGACCAAGCGCAACGGCAAGAAGACGGCAGTGCGCGCGTAACGCACGGATACGGAGAACCAAGCAATGAGCGACAACATTCGACTGTCCGTGCAGGGCGTCAACAAGCGCTTCGGCGGCCTGCAGGCGCTGTCCGACGTCGGCCTGCAGATCCGCCAGGGCGAGATCTACGGCCTGATCGGCCCGAACGGTGCCGGCAAGACCACCTTCTTCAACGTGATCACGGGCCTGTACACGCCGGATTCGGGCGACTTCAAGCTGGACGGCACCAACTACACGCCGACCGCGGTGCACGAAGTGGCGAAGGCCGGTATTGCGCGCACGTTCCAGAACATCCGCCTGTTCGGCGGCATGACCGCGCTGGAAAACGTGATGGTGGGGCGCCACGTGCGCACCCGTCACGGCCTGATCGGCGCGGTGTTCCAGACGCCGTCGGAGCGCCGTGAAGAGCGCGAGATCAAGGAACGCGCGATCGAGCTGCTCGATTACGTGGGCGTGCTGAAGTATGCCGACTACACCTCGCGCAACCTCTCGTACGGCCACCAGCGCCGTCTCGAGATCGCCCGCGCGCTGGCGACCGATCCGAAGCTGCTCGCGCTCGACGAGCCGGCAGCCGGCATGAACGCGACCGAGAAGGTCGAGCTCACGAGCCTGCTCGACAAGATCCGTTCGGATGGCAAGACGATCCTGCTGATCGAACACGACGTGAAGCTGGTGATGGGATTGTGCAACCGGATGACGGTGCTCGATTACGGCAAGGTGATCGCCGAGGGTCTGCCGCAGGACGTGCAGAAGGATCCGAAGGTGATTGAGGCATATCTCGGCGCAGGGGTGCACTGATGGCAGCGGCAATGTTGAAGATTTCGGGCTTGCAGGTGAACTACGGCGGCATCCAGGCGGTGAAGGGTGTCGACATGGAAGTTCGCCAGGGCGAGCTGGTCACGCTGATCGGCGCGAACGGCGCGGGCAAGACCACCACGATGAAGGCGATCACGGGCCTGAAGCCGTTCTCGGGCGGCGACATCACGTACGAAGGCGCCTCGATCAAGGGCGTCCCGGCGCACGAGCTGCTCAAGCGCGGCCTGGCGATGGTGCCGGAAGGCCGGGGCATCTTCGCGCGCATGTCGATCCTCGAAAACATGCAGATGGGCGCGTACCTGCGCAAGGACAAAGAAGGCATCAAGTCGGACATCGAGCGCATGTTCGGCTTCTTCCCGCGCCTGCGGGAGCGCGCGACGCAGTTCGCGGGCACGTTGTCGGGCGGCGAACAGCAGATGCTGGCGATGGCGCGCGCGATCATCAGCAAGCCCAAGCTGTTGCTGCTGGACGAGCCGTCGATGGGCCTGTCGCCGATCATGGTCGAGAAGATCTTCGAGGTGGTGCGCGAGATCTCGAAGGAAGGCCTGACGGTGCTGCTGGTCGAACAGAACGCACGTCTGGCGCTGCAGGCGGCCGACCGCGGCTACGTGATGGATTCGGGGCTGGTGACGATGGAAGGCAACGCGAAGGACATGCTCGACGATCCGAAGGTGCGCGCAGCGTATCTGGGCGAGTAAGCGGGCAGACCTTGCCTGCATGAAAAAGGCCGCCACGGGAAACCGCGGCGGCCTTTTGTTTTTGCCGCTCGCCCGGGCAGGCGAGGGCGGCCCGTCAGGCCGGCAGCGGAAGCCGCTTGCCGAACGACACGAGCGGCTCGACGCGATAGCCGAGCGCTTCGTAGAAGCGGCAGGCCTCGTCGTTCTCGGGCAGCACCTGCAGGTTGATCTTGGTGCAGCCGCGTGCCGCGAGCGCGGCTTCGGCGTGCGCCATCAGCACGCGGCCGATGCCGAGCCGGCGCGCCGCGCCCGCCACCGCGAACGAGTAGAGCCAGCCGCGGTGGCCGTCGTAGCCGACCATCACGGTGCCGACCAATTGCGCGTCGCGAAATGCCACGAAGAACAGCTCGGGCTGCGCCGCCAGCTTCATGTCGATCGATCGTCGTGGGTCGCGATGCGGCGTGCTCGTATCGGTGTAGCTCGGAAACGCTTCGCACCACAGCGCGATCACCGCTTCGGTGTCCGCACGGTCGAAGATCCGGATCGTCACGTCGTCGTCGGCATGCATCGCGAGCCTCGTCATGGTTCGATCAGAGCGTGTCGAGGATCGAGCGCAGCATCGCCATCATCTGGTCGATTTCCGCGTTCGTCACGTTCAGCGCCGGCATGAAGCGCAGCAGGTTCGGGCGGGCCGCGTTCAGCAGCAGGCCGTCCGGGCCCATGTCGCGCGCCTTCTCGACGATCTGCGGGCCGATGTCCTTGCCGAGCAGCAGCGCGCGCAGCAACCCTTCGCCGCGCTCGCCCTGGAAGCCGCGCTCCGCCGACAGTGTCAGCAAGCTCTGCTTCAGGTATTCAGAGCGTTCGCGCACGCTTTCGAGGAAGCCCGGCGCCACCAGTTGCGAGATCACCGAGTAGCCGACCGCCGTCATCAGCGGGTTGCCGTTGTAGGTGCCGCCCTGGTCGCCGGCCTCGAACACCGCCACCTCGGCCGTCGACAGCAGCGCGGCCAGCGGCACGCCGCTGCCGATGCCCTTGCCAAGCGTCATGATGTCCGGCGCGATGCCCGACAGTTCGTAGGCGAACAGCGTGCCGGCACGGCCGCAGCCGCTTTGCACTTCATCGACGATCAGCAGTAGGTTGTGCTGTTGGGTCAGTGCGCGCAGTTGCTGCATGAATTCCGGGGTGGCCGGGATCACGCCGCCTTCGCCCTGGATCGGTTCGAGCATCACGGCGACGGTTTTGTCGGTGATCAGTTGCTCGACCGAGGCGATGTCGTTCAGTTCGGCCTTCGGGAAGCCCGGCACCTGCGGCGCGTAGATCGTGTCCCAGCCCGGCTTGCCGCTGGCCGACATGGTGGCGATGGTGCGGCCGTGGAAGCTGTGGTTGAACGTGATGATCTCGAACGCGCCGTTCTTGAATTTGCGGCCCCACTTGCGCGCGAGCTTGATCGCGCCTTCGTTGGCTTCCGCGCCGCTGTTGGTGAAGAACACCTTGTCGAACACGCTGTGCTGCGTGAGCAGGCCGGCCAGCTTGGCCATCGGCTCGTTGTAGTAGGCCGGCGACGGGTTCAGCAGGCGCTCGGCCTGGCTTTTCAGCGCCTCGACGACGCCCTCGTTGCAGTGGCCCAGGCTGTTGACCGCCCAGCCCTGGATGAAATCCAGATAGCGCTTGCCGTTGTGATCGTAGAGCCACGAGCCTTTGCCGTGCGTGAACACGAGGTCGGGGCGGGTCGTGATGTACATCAGCGAGTCGATCGGATAATCGTTCAAAGGCATGGCTGCGGGCTCCAGCGGGTAGCGACAGGGGAAAAAAGGACAATAAAAAAGCCACGGAATGCCGTGGCTTGGTAGTTCGAACAGCTTGGGCGTAACGGGTACTGGTTACGCGTGCGTCCGTGACGAGCCGGCGGCATCCGTGCAATGCGGCGAGCGGCGACGTCGGAGGGCGGACAGGAAGCGGTTCATGGCGCAAGCATAAGGCATGACGTGGCGATAAGTAAACCGCGCGGTTGCGACAAACGCATGTCGCGCGGGGATTTTCGGCCGGCGCGTCGCGTGGGCGAGACGCCGGCCGCGCCGCTCAGACGGCGTTCGCGAGGTCGGCTGCGCTCGTGAACGAATCGGCGTAGAACTCGTCGGCCGGCAGCCCGTGATGGGCCGTGAAATCGCGTTGGGCCGATTCGACCATCACCGGCGCGCCGCAGGCGTAGACCTGATGACCGGACAGATCGGGCAGATCCTCGACCACGGCGCGGTGGACGAAGCCGGTGCGGCCTGCCCAGGCGTCGCCGGCGTCGGGCTCGGACAGCACCGGCACGAAGCGGAAATTCGGGATCTCGCGCGCCCATTGCTCGGCCAGCTCGAACATGTAGATGTCCTTCTTGCGGCGCGCGCCCCAGTACAGGCGCATCGGGCGCGTGAAATTGCTGTGCCGGGCATGCTCGATGATCGCCTTGATCGGCGCGAAGCCGGTGCCGGAGGCCAGCAGCACGATCGGCTTCTCGGAATCCTCGCGCAGGAAGAACGTGCCGAGCGGGCCTTCGAAGCGAAGGATTTCGCGCTCCTTCATGGTGTTGAACACGTGATCGGTGAACTTGCCGCCGGGCATGTGACGGATATGCAGCTCGACCGGGCCTTCCTCGTGCGGCGCGCTGGCCATCGAGTAGCTGCGGCGCGAGCCGTCCTTCAGGATGAATTCGAGGTACTGGCCGGCCAGGTACTGCAAGCGCTCGTTGGCCGGCAGTTGCAGCTTCAGCACGGCGACGTCGTCGGCCTTGCGCTCGATCGCGTTGACGCGGCACGGCAGCTTCTTGACCTGCACGCCGTCCACGCCGGCGATTTCACGTACGTCGATTTCGAGATCGCACTGTGCGCTCGCGCAGCAGAGCAGGGCCAGCCCGCGCGTGCGCTCGTCGTTCGACAGCGCCGACGCCGCATGCGGGCGTTGCTCGACCTGCCCTTGCACGATCTGCCCCTTGCAGGAGCCGCACGCACCGTTCTTGCAACCATACGGGAGATGCACGTTCTGCCGCAGGGCGGCCGCCAGCACGGTTTCTTCGGCCTCGACCTGGAATTGCCGGCCGCTTTGCTTGAGGGTTACGTTGAATGCCATAAGTCCATGAACCAAAAGTGGGGACCGTGCGAATCGGGCACGGCGGCTACAATGATTGCGCTACGAATTCCGGTAACACCATGATTGCGACACGAATCCTGCGCCGCTCGCGCGTACTGATCGTCGGCTGCGGCGATGTCGGCATGCGCTGCGTCGAACAGTTGCGCGCGCGGGCCTGCCCGCCGCGAATCATCGCGCTGACGAGCCAGCCGGCCCGCCGGGCGGAGCTGGCGGCAGCCGGCGCGGTGCCGATGATCGGCGATCTGGACCGCCGGGGTACGCTCGCGCGGCTCGGCGGCATCGCGCATCGGGTGCTGCACCTGGCGCCGCCGCAAGCGTCGGGCAACGACGATCGGCGCACGCGCGCCTTGATCGCGGCGCTCGGCGCCCGGCACGGTGCGCGGCGCGGGCCGGCCAGGCCGGCTGGCGCCGCGGCCGTGGGCCGCTTGCGAGCGGCCGGCGCGCCGTTTCAGGCAGCGCGTATTGTACCCGAGGGGATTCGGCCGGCTCCCGCGCTTGTCTATGCCAGTACGAGCGGCGTGTACGGCGATTGCGGCGGCGCGCGGGTGGACGAAACGCGCCCGGTGCGCCCGGCCAACGCGCGTGCCGTGCGGCGCGTGTCGGCCGAACGGCAACTGCGGCGGGCGACCGCACGCGGTGCGCTCGCTGCCCGGATCGTGAGAATTCCGGGCATCTACGCGGCCAACCGCCTGCCGATCGCGCGGCTGGAGCGCCGCACGCCGGCGCTGGTCGATGCCGACGACGTGTATACCAACCACATTCACGCCGACGATCTGGCCCGCATCCTGTTGGCCGCTGCCGTGCGCGGCCTGCCGTCGCGCGTGGTGCTCGCGTCGGACGACACCGAGATGAAGATGGGGGAGTATTTCGAGCGCGTCGCGCGGGCGAGCGGCCGCGCCAGCCCGCCGCGCATCACGCGCGCCGAAGCCGAGACGCGGCTCGAACCCGTGCAGTTGTCATTCATGCGGGAATCGCGGCGACTCGTCAACCGGCGGCTCAAGCGCGAACTGCGCGTGGCGCTGCGTTACCCCACGGTGGACGATTTCCTGCGCACGATTTCGCCGGACAGCGAACTCGGCTCGCTCAGATGATCGCGGGCAGCGCCTCGATCAACATGAAACAGAGCAGGGCGCCGATCAAGGCGCCGATCAGGTTCGGATCGTAGCGATGCCGCAGTCGCATGACGACCAGCAACGCGCCGATGGCGATAACGCCCATCACGGCGAATATCAGCACCATGGATGACAGTTCGATCGGATTGTTGACGTTCATGATCTTCCCCAGGGCCTCGCGGTTTGCTCGTTTTTTATCGTTGTGATTCGAGTATAGCGACGCAACGGCGCACGTCCATGCTGCAATGCGGCGACACCGTCTGATGCGCGCAACGCCATGGCCCCGCGAGGTGGGCAGCCGGTTTCAGCCGGCGGAGGGCACCGCGCGCAGCGAGTCCAGATCGGTGCTGTCGAGCCAACGCCATGCGCCCGGCGCGAGGTCGGCCGGCAACCCGTAGCCGCCGATCCGTTCCCGATG
Source organism: Burkholderia sp. 22PA0099 (assembly GCF_047497165.1). NCBI lineage: Bacteria > Pseudomonadati > Pseudomonadota > Betaproteobacteria > Burkholderiales > Burkholderiaceae > Burkholderia > Burkholderia sp. 22PA0099. The sequence goes on from NZ_CP163165.1 coordinate 1,044,334, forward strand.
CAGCGCCTCGACGCGATTGCCCGAGGCCGCCACCATCCGCTTGACCTGGTGATACTTGCCTTCCAGCACGGTCAGTTCGAGCGTGCGCTCGCCGCGCGCATTCGCCGCGACCGCCGCGATCGGCTTCGGTTCGCCATGCAGCAGCACGCCGCCGCGCAGCGCCGCGAGTTGCGTGTCGTCGAGCGCGTGCCTGACTTCGGCCACGTAGGTTTTCGGCACCTTGCGCTTGGGCGACGTGTAGGCGTGGACGAACTGGCCGTCGTCGGACAGCAGCAGCAGGCCGGTGGTGTCCTGATCGAGCCGGCCGACGCATTGCACGCCGCGCGCCGCGAATGGTGGCGGCAACAGCGAGAAGACGCTCAGGTGATGCTGCGGATCGTGCGAGCACTCGTAGCCGGCCGGTTTGTTCATCGCGAGATAGGCGCGCTCGCGATAGGGCCAGCGCGTGCCGTCCACCTCGAAGTCGAGGCCTGCGGTATCGAACGCCGCATCGGCGTCGTCGCATGCGGCACCGCCGATCGATACGCGGCCGGTGTCCACGAGTGCGCGGCACTGGCGGCGCGAGCCGAAGCCCTGGGAAAAGAGGATGGTTTCGAGTTTCATGGCGCGCGCATTGTAACAAGCGGCACATCGGCCCACTGCGCGGCGCTGGCAGTTTTCGTGTGAAGCTTGTCCGAATATTTCACGCCGCCTGCCTATGATTCAACTATTAATTTTATGGGCGTGTGCAGCCTTGCCGCTTCGGGGCGGTCATCGCGGCAAAGCGCAAAGCCGACAATAATCATGCACGCACGATCGATATACGAAAAACACAATGGATCGGGAATGGAGCAGCGCGACCGGTGCGAGCCGGTCGCCAGGGAGGGACGGTTCATCGAGGTCGTCATCGCCGATTGCTTTCCCATCATGCGATACAGCCTGATGCGATTGCTCGAGAGCGAGCCCGGCATCGCCGTGGTCGCATCCGTCGGCGCGGTGCGAGATATCTACGCCGCTGTTGAACGCTACCCCCGTTGCACGCTGATCTGCGACTACAACTTCGGCGACGATGCGCAACCGGATGGCCTGCAACTCGTCGAGCGCATCGTGCGCTCGTATCTCGGGGTCAGGACAATCTTCATGTCGACGCACGCTCAGATGCCGATCGTCAGCCGCATTTTCAAACTCGGTGCGCATGCGTTCGTGCGCAAATGCGGCGAGGATCTGGTCGATGTCGCTGCGTTGATCCACAAGGTGCAGGATGGCGCGCGCCATTTCGAGTTCGACGCAACCAGCGTGTCGTTGCCGAGCGGGCCGTTCGGTGCGAGCACGGCGTGCGGTGGCGTGGCGGATTTGTCGGTACGCGAAATCGAAGTGATGCGGATGTGGGCGAAGGGGCTGACCGTCACGGAAATCGCGGTGCTGCGCAAGCGCAGCAAGAACACGATCAGCGCGCAGAAGGCCAATGCGATGAAGAAGCTCGGCGTGCGCAACGCCGTGGAGTTGCTGACCGTAGCGCGCAAGCTGTTGCCGTGAGCGGGCGCGCCGATTCGCTTCAACGAAAGCGCGCCCGGTAATCGAGCGGGCTGACGCCCACGTAGCGCTGGAAATTGCGCCGCAAGGTTTCGGTGCTGCCGAAGCCGCAGCGCTCGGAAATCAGCAGCAGCGAATCGTTCGAATCTTCCAGGCAACGTTTGACCGCTTCGACGCGCGCGCGAATCACGAATTCGGCGGGTGTCGAGCCGGTCGCGCGCGTGAACACGCGGGCAAAATTGCGCGGGCTCATCGCTGCGCGTTCGGCCAGGGTTTCGATGGTCAGGTTCTGATCGAGATTCGCCAGCAGCCACTGCTGCACCTGGCTGATCGGATCGGTTTCCACCATTTGCGCATTGAGCAACGCGCTGAACTGCGACTGCCCGCCGGGGCGCTTCAGGAACATCACGAACAGGCGCGCCACCGCCAGCGAAATCTTGCGGCCAAAGTCTTCCTCGACGAGCGCGAGCGCGAGATCCAGCCCGGCCGTCACGCCGGCCGAGGTATAGACCGGACCGTCCTTGATGAAGACCGGATCGCGATCCACCTGCACTTGCGGATAGAGCGATGCGAGCCTGTCGCATTCGCGCCAGTGCGTGACGGCGCGGCGGCCGTTCAACAGGCCCGCTTCGGCGAGAAAGAAGGTGCCGGTGCATGTCGAGACGATGCGCCGGACTTTGCCGTCCGCATCGGTGAACCAGTGACGCAGCGCCCGTGCGGTGTCTTCGATGATCGACATGTTGCCCGACCCACCGACGATCAACGTGTCGTAGCGCGCCAGATCCGTGTCCGAAAAACCGCGTTCCGCATAGAGCTTGAGGCCCGACGAACTCGTGACCGGGCCCGCTTTCGGTGCGATCAATTCGACTTCGTAGCCGGCATCGGCGCGGCCCTGGCCGGCGAGGCACGCGGTGGCGACGGTAAAGACCTCGAGCGGCCCGATCACGTCCATGAATAGCTCGCCATCGAATACCACGAACCCAATTCGGCGCTTCTGATCGAGGGTTTTATTCAGTGGCATGCAGTCTTATTTCCGGTCTATTGCTGCGGGCCAGTATGGCAGATTTTGTGGGGAAGCTGTCCTAAGAATCAATCGAGCAAAAGCTAGGATATGTCCTAGGCAATATGTTGGACAACCACGCGGCATGACGGATCGGCTTCGGCGTGCGATCGCAAGAAGATCGATCGATTCGAGACCTAGCATGCTTGCCGCACATTAAAGGGTAACGAAATGCAAATGCAATCCTTCATCAAGGGCGTGACCGAGCCAGGCCGCGTCTGCACGGTGCCCATCCGTGTGATCATTGCCGATCGCCAACCGGTGCTGCGTTACGGGCTTTCCCGTTTGCTCGAAGACGAGAACGACATCGACATCGTGGCCACCGCCAGTTCGGTCGACGAACTGTATGCGCAACTGAATCGCACGTCGTGCGATCTGCTCGTGTGCGACTACAACTTCTCGAACGATTCTCAACCCGATGGCTTGCAAATGGTTGAGCGTATTCTGCGTACCTATCCTGAGATTCGTACTATTTTCACGTCGACGCTCGATCAATTCGCAATGGTCGCACGCGTTGTCGAACTGGGCGCCGATGGCTTTATCCGAAAGGGCAGCGAGGATTTGATCGAGCTGGCCAAAATCATCCGCAAGGTATTCGGCGGCAGCAAGTATTTCGATTCGGAAACCTCGTCGATCGTGCTTCAACGCTTCGGTTCGGGCGGCACCGGTTACGGCAACGGTAGCCTGGTCGATTTGTCCTTGCGCGAACTCGAAGTCATGCGCATGTGGTCGAGTGGCATGACCGTCACGGAAATCGCAGCGGTGCGTCGGCGCAGTTGTAAAACCATCAGCGCGCAGAAGAAAGCAGCCATGAAAAAGCTCGGCGCGCGTAATTCGGTCGAGTTGCTGACTGCCGCAAAGCGTTTGTTCTCCTGATCGTTCCAACACGGCAAACAGCCTCATTCAGCGGTTTCTTCGTGGTGTCCCTGGCTACATTCTTTTGACATCGAGTCCCTGATATTAATAAGTTGTCCTGTTGTTTATGTACTGGTCGCGAGATGGTTCATATCTGGGTGCCGGTTGCCTGCATGGGTATCACCTGGAAAATCGAACGTCAGATACGCCGTCGATGAGCGTCATTCGGTATCGGAAGTGGAACATGCAAAACAAGCTACAGAACATGCGCATTTTCGCCTGTGTCGCAAATGCAAAAAGTTTTACCGCCGCAGCTCATCGGTTGAACACGACGATTCCTCAGGTATCGCGTGCCGTGGCGGCACTCGAGGCCTATCTGCAAACGCGGCTGCTCAATCGCACCACGCGCCGCATTGTTTCGACCGAAGCCGGCGAGCGTTATTTGCAGCGTTGCCAGGCGATCCTCGTGCTTATCGACGAAGCCGAAGCCGAGGCGCGCGAAGCCAGCATCAATCCGAGCGGCTGGTTGCGCGTGCATTGTATGGTCAGTCTCGGGCAACATTATCTCGTGCCTGCCGTCGCAAAATACCGGCAGCGCTATCCGGAAGTCCAGATCGAATTGACCCTGTCGCAACGTACACCAGGGCTGGTCGACGAGGGCCTCGATGTATCGGTCTTGGTGGGCGGTGATTTGCCGAATTCAAGCCTCGTTGGCGTCCGGCTCGGTGAAACCTTCGGTGTGTTGTGCGCATCGCCAGCGTACCTTGCGAAGCACGGCACGCCGCGTTGTCTGGCCGATCTCGTTACGCACAGCTATGTAACGTCCGATGCGGCATCGGCGGGCTCGGGTGAATGGGAATTGGTCGGACCCGACGGCAAGGCCAATGTATCGGTAACAGCCGCGCCGTTTCGAGTGAATACCTATGAAGCGATGGCGGTTGCGATTCGCGAGGGAATGGGCATCGGTATCCTGCCCGTCTATTCCGTCATTGATGCGATGCGTGCTGGCGACATCGTGCGTGTGATGCCTGAGTATCGTTCGTCCAAGCGCACCATTTCCGCGCTGTATTCGTCGCGGCACTATATCGATGCCAAGATCCGCACGTGGCTCGATTTTTTGCGAGACGAAATCGGGGCCGCACAACGTATCGAGCAGGAGGCTTTTCGGCCCTTCGACCCGTTGAACGATCCGAATGCGAATGGCACACCGTCGCCCGCTGATAAGCCTGTCTGAGCCTGTCCCCTTCCTCTGTTTTTCTTATTGCCGGCCCCGACATCCCCTATTCGGTTCAGGGTGCGCGTCGTTTGGCTCTCCTTACTCACGGTAGGCTTGCGATCAATGATGATCGCCGCTGCGCGATCCGTGACGTTCAGTCGATCTGTGGCCGAGTGGTCAGGAGTCACGCCCGCTTGCGACGGGGGGCGAGCATCGCCTATTCGCGGCCAAGTAGCAGGCCGCGTCGCCAATCCCCCTTTTTGAAGGCGACGAATGGCGATCGGATCTGGCGCTTGAGAGAGACGTGCGACGCGTTTTCGGTGTGACTCGGACGTCGGTTCGGCGACCGATAGGTCATCGCGTGAGCGACGCCTGTCGATTTCGCTCGGATGGCCGGCTGCGATAGCCAGGAATCTTCAGGCGGGCAGAGCCGCCAATACTTGCCGCAGCACGGCCGGGTCGACGTCGCCTTCGATGCGGATGGTTGCCTTGCCGATCACGATTTCGATATGCCCAGCGGCCGTTTTCGCAGCGGCCGGCATGGCAACGGGCGCGCTTGTGCCGGGCGTTGCGACGAGAATTGCCGGGGTTTCGCTGCGCAGTGGCACCAGCGGCTCCTGGGCACGAGACGTTTGGGCGAGGTGGGCGTGCGATACCGGATGCGCATAGGCACGCGTTGCGGCCGGATCGAGGTTGGGCGTGCCCAGCTTTCCATCGCTTACGGCGTTGACCGGCGCCGGCGTGGGTAGCGCTGCGGCGCGGTGAGGCGCAAATCTTTGCATCGCGCCGATCTCGCGCCAGCGTTGCGCACGCAATGCGTCACGATCATGGGCCACACGCGCATCGACTTTAGGGGCCGCAGCGCGAGGCGCTTGTGTGGTCTTGTGCGCTTGCTTGGTCGCTGGCGCCTTGCCTGCAAGCGGGATCTCATAATTCTGCTTGTGCTTGTGCTTGTGCTTGGCGGTGGCCGCATGTCGAGGCGTGGCGTGATGCGGCATGGCGTGCGACGGGGTGTGGGCCGGTGCTTTCTTCACCGGAGCCGCGGGCGATGGCGTTTCGGGCTGAATCGATGCGGTAGGCGAGGCCTTGCGGCTCTCTTCGGGCGTTGTGAGGCTCGCTCCGGGCGTCGTGACGGAGGCAAGCGCTGCAAGCGGCTTCGCGCCGCTTACGGCGGGCTGCATCGGCACGGCGTTTTCCAGCGGCTTTTCGTTGCTGCGCGAGGTGCCGAATACGAGGCCGCCCAGTACGCCGAGTGCACCGATCGTCCAGTAGGTTGCGAGGCGTATTTCGCGCGGCGAGATGCCGCCGGCCGCGCGAATGGATGCGACGTGCGCCACGGGAGCGGATTGCGGCCGGTTGGCGGTGCCGAAAAACGACGCGAACGCAGCACGACAGGTCGCGCGTACGAACGACGGATGACGATCGGTGGCATGACCAGCAAGCGCCCACGATTCACCGAACGGTACCGTACGCAACGCGTGCCAACCGGGAAGGGCGAGGTCGCCCGCGATGGGGATGAGTTTCATGACCATGATCGGGAAGGGTAGGAGGGGTGTGGGAGGGGCGGCGCGTGGGCCAATCGTTCGGCGCGCGACAAAAGTTGACCGAGTAGGCAAAGTGTAAAGTTCGACGGTGCGCGCGAGGGCACGACTCGGGAAAATCTGGTTTTTCCCGGCAAGGAATGGGGAAATCGGATGGGCTGTTTTCGGAATTTTTCCGATGGTGCTGGTGAGCTAGATGGGCTAGCTATGTGGGCCAGTCGGTGCATCGGGGTGATGCGAAACCCGACACACAACCCGCCGCGGCTACCAATGAAAAACCCGTGGCGATCAGCGGATCGACACGGGTTTTGAGAGGCTCCGGAAAGGTATCCGAAGCGAATATCTGGTGCCCAGGGCCGGAATCGAACCGGCACGCCTTGCGGCGGGGGATTTTGAGTCCCCTGCGTCTACCAGTTTCACCACCTGGGCAGAGAATTCGGACCTTGCGCGTGCGATTGCGCGCAGGCGAAACGGAGATTATGGCGGAAATCGTTGCGACGGGCAAGCAGCGCACCGCGATCGGGTGACAATCCCTTCTATATATAGTCCGCGCGAGATCAATAGGCCGTCAGCGCCGCCCCTTACCTCACAGCTCGTACGATTCCGCCTCGCCCTTGAGCGCTTGCTCGATCAGCTTGCGATTCAGCGTCGGTGAGAGCAGTTCGACCAGCGTATACACGTAACCGCGCAGATACGCGCCCTGCTTGAGCGCGACCCGCGTGACGTTGCTGCCGAACAGATGTCCGACCGGAATCGCGCGCAGGTTGCGGTCGCGCTCGGGATTGAACGCGATGTCGGCCAGGATGCCGACGCCCAGCCCCAGTTCCACGTAGGTCTTGATCACGTCCGCGTCGATCGCCTCGAGCACGATGTCGGGCGACAAGCCGCGCAGCGCGAACGCGTGGTTGATCTTCTTGCGGCCGGCGAACGCGTCGTCGTAGGTGATCAGCGGGTATTGCGCGAGATCGTCGAGCGAGGGCGGCCGGCGCTCCAGCAGCGGATGGTCGGCCGGCACCACGGCCGCGTGGTGCCACTGGAAGCACGGCAGCGACACCAACTCCTTGTAGTCGGCGATCGCCTCGGTCGCGATCGCGAGATCGGCCTGGTCGTGGATCACCATTTCGGCCACCTGCGTGGGGCTGCCCTGCAGGATCGAAAGATGCACCTTCGGGAAGCGCTTCTTGAATTCGGCGATCGCGCCCGGCAGCGAATAGCGCGCCTGGGTATGGGTGGCGGCGATGGTCAGGTTGCCCTGATCCTGCGCCGCATAATCCTTTCCGACCCTTTTCAGGCTTTCGACTTCCTGCAGAATCCGTTCGACCGAGGCGAGAATGATGCGTCCGGGTTCGGTCAACGAGCGCACGCGCTTGCCGTGCCGCGTGAAGATCTCCACGCCCAGCTCGTCCTCGAGCTCGATGATGGCCTTCGAGACGCCCGGTTGCGACGTAAACAGGGCCTTGGCCGCCTCGGTGAGGTTGTAATTCTGGCGGACGGCCTCGCGCACGAAACGAAATTGGTGCAGGTTCATATATAACCCTTCCGCATATGGACAGAATTTTTTAGTCGTTTGAAATATAAGGCGAGTTTATTACGATTCACCTTGGTTTTTCAAATATGGATATCTGTTTTCGTCATTAGCAAATGACACGGCCGCGGGCTAGACGGCTCGATGGGTCAGGCGCAGACGAAAACGGAGGTCGGGCACGGCGTGGCTAGGACGCCGAGCAGTCAACACGAAACCCTGGGGTCCCCGAATGTATCAGTACGACCAGTACGACCAGACGATCGTCGACGAACGCGTCGCGCAGTTCCGCGATCAAGTGCGCCGCCGGCTGTCGGGCGAATTGAGCGAAGACGAATTCAAGCCGCTGCGCCTGCAGAACGGCCTGTACATGCAGCGTCACGCCTACATGCACCGGATCGCGGTGCCGTACGGCAACCTGCGCAGCGATCAGCTCCGGATGCTGGCCCGCATCGCCCGCGAGAACGACCGCGGCTACGGCCATTTCTCCACGCGCTCGAACATCCAGTTCAACTGGATCAAGCTCGAGGAAACGCCCGACATTCTCGCCAAGCTCGCCTCGGTCCAGATGCACGGCATCCAGACCTCGGGCAACTGCATCCGCAACATCACGGCCGACCAGTTCGCCGGCGTCGCGCAGGACGAAGTGATCGACCCGCGTCCGTGGTCGGAAATCCTGCGCCAGTGGTCGACGTTCCATCCGGAATTCGCCTGGCTGCCGCGCAAGTTCAAGATCGCCGTGTCCGGCTCGAAGGTGGACCGCGCGGCCGTGCAGATGCACGACCTCGGCGTGTACCTGTCGCACGACGCGAACGGCCAGGTGGTCGCGAGCATCCTCGCGGGCGGCGGCCTGGGCCGTACGCCGATCGTCGGCGCGATCATCCGCGAAAACCTGCCGTGGCAGCATCTGCTGACCTATTGCGAAGCCGTGCTGCGCGTGTACAACCGCTTCGGCCGCCGCGACAACCTCTACAAGGCGCGGATCAAGATTCTCGTCAAGGCGCTGTCGCCGGAGAAGTTCTCGCAGCAGGTCGAGGCCGAGTGGCAACACCTGAAGGACGGCCCGTCGACGCTGACGCAGGCCGAACTGGATCGCGTCTCGCAATTCTTCGCGCCGCCGGCCTACGAAAAGCTCGCGGACACCGATACGTCCTACGAGCAGCACCTGCTCGAGAACAAGGCGTTCGCGCGCTGGGTCGAGCGCAACGTCGCGCCGCACAAGGTGTCGGGCTACGCGGCCGTCACGCTGTCGCTGAAGCCGAACAACGTCGCGCCGGGCGATGCGACCGACGCGCAGATGGACCAGGTGGCCGATTGGGCCGACCAGTATTCGTTCGGCGAGCTGCGCGTGTCGCACGAGCAGAACCTGATCCTCGCGAACGTCAAGAAGCACGACCTGTTCGCGCTGTGGGAAAAGGCCAAGGCGGCCGGCTTCGCCACGCCGAACATCGGCCTGCTGACCGACATCATCGCGTGCCCGGGCGGCGATTTCTGCTCGCTGGCGAACGCGAAGTCGCTGCCGATCGCGCAGGCGATCCAGGATCGCTTCGACGATCTCGATTACGTGTACGACCTCGGCGAGATGTCGCTGAACATCTCGGGCTGCATGAACTCGTGCGGTCACCACCATGTCGGCAACATCGGCATCCTCGGCGTCGACAAGGACGGTTCCGAGTGGTACCAGATCTCGCTCGGCGGCGAACAGGGCACCGGCGCGGACGGCCTGAAGCTCGGCCGCGTGATCGGCCCGTCGTTCTCGGCGCATGAGGTGCCGGACGTGATCACCAAGCTGGTGGACACGTTCGTCGAATCGCGCATCGACGGCGAACGCTTCATCGACACGTACCAGCGCATCGGTCTCGCGCCGTTCAAGGAACGCGTGTACGCAGCCCGCCAGCCGGCCCACGCGTAAGCAACGAGGAATTAGCAGATGGCTTCGATTATCAAGAACCGCGCCGTGATCGACGACGCATGGCAGGTCGTGCGGGCCGGCGAAGACGGCGTGCTGCCCGACGTGGACGCGCTGCCGGCCGGCAAGCTGCTGGTGCCGCTGGCCTACTGGCAGGCCGGGCGCGACGTGCTGCTGGCCGCGCGCGGCAAGGATCAACTCGGCGTGTGGCTCGCGCCGGACAGCGAACCGGCCGACGTGGTGGCCGACTTCGACAAGCTGACGGTGATCGCCGTCGATTTCCCGCGCTTCGGCGACGGCCGCGGCTACAGCACGGCGCACCTGCTGCGCAATCGCTACGGCTGGACCGGCGAGCTGCGCGCGATCGGCGACGTGCTGCGCGACCAGTTGCTGTACCTGTCGCGTTGCGGTTTCGACGCGTTCGCGGTGCGTGCCGACCGCGATCCGCACGATGCGCTGGCCGCGTTCACGGAATTCTCCGAGCGCTATCAGGGCGCGGTGGACGAGGCCGTGCCGCTGTTCCGCCGCCGCGCCGCCGCTGGACAGGTGAGCGCATGAGCGACGCCCTCACGCCCGAACTGAGCGCGAAGGTGGCCCGGCTCGACGCGTTGCTCGCGTCGATCGCCGAGCGCCACCCGCGCGTGAAGTTCGCGAGCAGCCTGGCGGCCGAGGACATGCTGGTGACGCACGCGGTGTTGTCCAAGGGCGTCGCGATCGGCATCTTCTCGCTGAACACCGGCCGGCTGCACGCGGAAACGCTCGGCATGATCGACCGCGTGCGCGAACGCTACGGCTACGAGATCGAGCAGTTCCATCCGCAGCAGGATGCGATCGACCAGTATGTGGCCGAGCACGGCCTGAACGCGTTCTACGAAAGCGTCGAGCTGCGCAAGTCGTGCTGCCACATCCGCAAGGTGGAGCCGCTGAACCGCGCGCTCTCCGGCGTCGATGCGTGGGTCACGGGCCAGCGCCGCGAGCAGTCGGTCACGCGTGCGGAGCTGCACGAGGAAGAACACGACGACGCACGCGGCATCGCGAAGTACAACCCGCTCGCCGACTGGACCGAAGCCGATGTGTGGGCGTACCTGAAGGCCTTCGACGTGCCGGTCAATCCGCTGCATGCGCGCGGCTACCCGAGCATCGGCTGCGAGCCTTGCACTCGGGCGATTCGCCCCGGCGAGGACAGCCGCGCGGGCCGCTGGTGGTGGGAATCGCGCGACAGCAAGGAATGCGGCCTGCACATCACGGCGGCCCCGGTATCCGAATTGCCGAACCGCGGCGCCAACGCCTGAGCCGGTCGACCCAATCGGCCAGGCAGCACGAACCCTATAGAACGGCGTCGTCCGCCATGACGGACGGCCAGCAACCCAGTAAGGACTGACATCATGAGCACGACGCTCGAACAATCCGCACCGCCCGCCGGCACCGCCAGCCGGATGGGTCACCTCGACTGGCTCGAGGCCGAATCGATCCATATCCTGCGCGAGCTCGTGGCCGAGTGCAGCAAGCCGGCCCTGTTGTTTTCGGGCGGCAAGGATTCGGTCGTCGTGCTGCATCTGGCGCTGAAGGCGTTCGGGCTGGGCGCGGGCCGCAAGACCTCGCTGCCGTTCCCGCTGGTGCACATCGATACCGGCCACAACTACGAGGAAGTGATCGACTTCCGTGATCGCCGCGCCAAGGAAATCGGCGCCGAGCTGGTGGTGGGCCATGTCGAGGATTCGATCAAGCGCGGCACCGTGGTGCTGCGCCGCGAAACCGATTCGCGCAACGCCGCGCAAGCCGTCACGCTGCTCGAAACGATCGAGCAATACGGCTACACGGCGCTGATTGGCGGCGCGCGCCGTGACGAGGAAAAGGCGCGGGCGAAGGAACGGATCTTCTCGTTCCGCGACGAATTCGGCCAATGGGACCCGAAGGCGCAGCGCCCGGAACTCTGGAGCCTGTACAACGCGCGCCTGCACAACGGCGAGCACCTGCGCGTGTTCCCGATCTCGAACTGGACCGAGCTCGACGTGTGGCAATACATCGCCCGCGAGAACCTCGAACTGCCGTCGATCTATTACGCGCACCACCGCGAGATCGTGCGCCGCAACGGCCTGCTGGTGCCGGTCACGCCGCTCACGCCGATGCGCGAGGGTGAAACGAGCGAGCAGGCGCTGGTGCGCTTCCGCACGGTCGGCGACATCAGCTGCACCTGCCCGGTGGACAGCGATGCCGACGACGTCGAGAAGATCATCGCCGAAACCGCCGTGACCGAGATCACCGAGCGCGGCGCGACGCGCATGGACGATCAGGCATCGGAAGCCGCGATGGAACAGCGCAAGAAGCAAGGTTATTTCTGAAGCACGCGAGGACAGAGAACATCATGAGCATCATCGAGAACCACGAAGACCTCGGCGTGTTGCGATTCATCACGGCAGGCAGCGTCGACGACGGCAAGAGCACGCTGATCGGCCGCCTGCTGTACGACAGCAAGGCCGTGCTGTCGGACCAGCTTTCGGCGCTGTCGCGCGCGAAGAACAAGCGCACGGTTGGCGACGAGCTCGACCTCGCGCTGCTGACCGACGGCCTCGAAGCCGAGCGCGAGCAGGGCATCACGATCGACGTCGCATACCGCTATTTCGCGACCGCCAAGCGCAAGTTCATCATCGCCGACACGCCGGGCCACGAGCAGTACACGCGCAACATGGTGACCGGCGCGTCCACGGCGCATGCGGCGATCATCCTGGTCGACGCCACCCGCGTGACGGTCGAGAACGGCGTCACGCAACTGCTGCCGCAGACCAAGCGTCATAGCGCGATCGTCAAGCTGCTCGGCTTGCAGCACGTGATCGTCGCAATCAACAAGATGGATCTGGTCGAGTATTCGGAATCCACCTATAACGTGATTCGCGACGCCTACGTGGGGCTCGCGCAGCAACTGGGCCTGAAGGACGTGAGCTTCGTGCCGGTGTCGGCGCTCAAGGGCGACAACATCGTCACGCTGTCGGACAGCATGCCGTGGTACGCGGGCGAACCGCTGCTCGACCTGCTCGAATCGCTGCCGGTGGCGATCGACGGCGGCGACGCGCTGCGCTTCCCGGTGCAGTGGGTGGCGCGCCAGGACGGCAACTCGGCCGACGATTTCCGCGGCTACATGGGCCGTGTCGAAGCGGGCGAAGTGAAGGTGGGCGACGAGATCGCGGTGCTGCCGTCGGGCCGCACGGCCACGGTGGCGGAGATTGTCGCGCCGGTGCCGGGCGGCACGGCTGCGGTAGAATCCGCGTTCGCCGGGCAGACCGTCACGATCCGCCTGGCCGAGGATGTCGACGTGTCGCGCGGCGACGTGTTCGTGCCGAACGCGCAGCGCATCGAGCCGGCCAAGAAGCTCGAGGCCGACCTGTGCTGGTTCGACGAAACGCCGCTGTCGCCGCAACGCAAGTATCTGCTGAAGCAGACCACCAACACGGTGTTCACGAAGATCGGCGCGGTCAGGCAGGTGCTCGACGTGCATACGCTATCGCAGGCCATTGACCGCCAGGATCTGAAGATGAACGACATCGGCCGCGTGGCGCTGACGCTGCAAAAGCCGATCGTCTGCGACACCTACGATGCGCATCCGGCCACGGGCGCGTTCGTGCTGATCGATGAGGCGACGCACCACACGGTGGCCGCCGGCATGATCCGCGCGTACTCCGCCTGAGGTCCGTACCGCCGGCCGGGGCGCTTTTTGCTGCCCGCCGCCGGCGGCGAACAACCGACGAAGAACATATGGGCAAGGTGTATCTGATTGGCGCGGGGCCGGGTGCGGCGGACCTCATCACGGTTCGCGGCGCGCGGCTGCTCGCGCAGGCCGACGTGGTGCTGCACGACGCGCTGGTCGAGCCGGAGATGCTCGACTACGCGCCGAACGCACGCCGCATCGCGGTCGGCAAGCGCTGCGGGCAGCGCTCGTCGGCGCAGCAATTCATCAACAAGCAGATCGTGGACGCCGCGCGCGAGCACGCCGTGGTGGTGCGCCTGAAGGGCGGCGACCCGATGCTGTTCGGCCGTGCCGACGAGGAAATGCGCGCGCTGGAAGCGGCCGGCATCGACTACGACGTGGTGCCGGGCATCACGGCCGCATTGGCCAGCGCGGCGGCGCTCAAGCGCTCGCTGACGCTGCGCGGCGTGTCGCGCAGCGTGGCGTTCGCCACCCAGAGCCGCGCGCCCGGCAGCGACGAGATCCGCGAGCAGGTCAACGCCGATTCGCTGGTGTTCTACATGGGCCGCGACAGCGCGCCCGGCATCGCGCAGCAACTGATCGACGCGGGCCGCCCGGGCGATACCCCGGTGGCGATCGTCGAGGCTTGCAGCACGCCGCGCGAGCGCAGCTTCGCGTTGACGCTGGCGCGGATGGCGGCGGGTGAGGCGCAGGCCTGGCTCGATGCCTCGCAACCGAGCCTGCTGATGATCGGCAATGCGTTCGCCGAGCGCGGGCGCGAGGCGGGCGAGGGCGATGCCGAGGGTGAAGGCGGCGAGATTCGCAACGCGGCCTGAGCGTCGCGCGTTGCCGCTCAGGCATTCCAGCAAAAACGCCGGCTTTCGAGCCGGCGTTTTTTCATGATGCGTGAAGCGTGCTTATCAGGCTTAGGCTCAGGCGTGCGCCTGTTGCACGCAGTAGCGCGCGATGGCGTCGAGTACCGAGTCGTCTTCGCCGATGGCCGACGCGCTGCGGATTTCGACATTCGGATGCGCGGCGCGGCAGACCTCGATGATCTCGGGCAGGTCGCGGCGCACGTGGCCGCCCTGACCGACGAACACCGGCACCACGGTGATCTTCGCGCAGCCGGCCGTGACGTGGGCGGCGATCGCCTCTTCGAGTTCGGGCGGCATCAGCTCCAGGAAGGCGAGCGCGACGGGACCGCTCGTGTGCGTGGCGCGTACGCGCTCGGCGAGCCGCTCGAACGGCTCCATCCAGCGCGGGTCGCGCGAACCGTGTCCGAACAGGATGATCCCGTGTTTGCTCATCTTCGCTCCTTGTCGATCAGTGGCGGTCGACCCACTTCAGCGCGAACAGCCCGAGCGCGAGGTAGATCAGACCAGGAAGCGCCGCCGTGAGCGGCGCGGGCCAGGTATTCAGCGTGCCGATATGCGAGAACAGCGTGTTGAAGAGCTGGAAGCTCATGCCGAGCATGATGCCGCCGAACACCTTCACGCCGACCACGCCCGCACGCGTATGCAGGTAGGCGAACGGCAGCGACAGCACCAGCATCACGAACACCGCGAACGGGTAGAGCAGCTTGCGCCACAGCGCGATGTCGTAGCGCTGCGTGTCCTGCTGGTTCTCGCGCAGATGCTGGATGTAGCGGAACAAATTGAAGATCGACATCCGTTCCGGCGACACCAGCAGCACCGAGAGGATCTGCGGCGTGAGGTCCGAGCGCAGCGAATATTGCGGCATCGACACCTGTTCCGAGCGGTAGACCGGGTTCAGCGCGTCCTGCGGGCCGGTGGCGGCCGGCACGATCGGCGTGAGCTGGGTATCGGTCACGTCGGTCAGCAGCCAGTGGCCCGGCGGCGCGTAGCGGCCCGCCTTGGCAATTCGCACATTCTGGAGCTGGAACTTCGAATCGAATTCGTAGATCCGCACGTTGCGCACGGTGGAGTCGGGCGACAGCGTGCCGACGTTGACGAAACGCGTGACCGGCTCGCCGTTGTCGCGCGCGGTGAGCGTGTCCTTGACCCATACGCCCGAGGCGAAGTCCGACGACACCGACGACCCGAGCGCTTCGAGCCGCACGCGCTCGGACAGTTGATCCGTGTACGGGCCGACGAATTCGCCGATCAGGTAGGTGGCGATCACGAGCGGCACGCCGATCTTCAGCAGCGAGCGCAGCGCCTGGTTGGTCGCGAGGCCCGACACGCGGAAGATCGTGAATTCGGAGTTCGCGGCCATCTGCGCGAACACGTAGATCGAGCTGATCAGTGCCGCCACCGGGATGATTTCGTAGAAGCGCGACGGCGTTTGCAGCGCCACGCGCAACACCGCGTAGCCGAAGTTGTAGGTGCCGTGCCCGACCGAGTTCAGTTCGCTGATCAGGTCGAAGAAGAAGAACAGGCCCGAGAACGCGAACAGCACGAAGATGAAGGTCAGGTAGATCTGCCGCGCGAAGTACTTTTCGTAGAGCCGCATCGGTCAGCTCCCCCGGCGGAACGTGGCGCGCGAGATCAGCGGCCGGTTGCGCACGCGCATCCAGAACAGGAACGCCACCACGCCGCCCACCGCCAGGTGCAGCACGACCAGGCCGACGGCGAACGGCAGCTTGCCGCGCTCGATCTGCGATTGCACCACGTTGAGCAGGTTCGAATACGTCAGATAGATCAGCACGGCCATCACGAGATTCACGGTGCGGCCGCGCCGCGGGTTCTGGTAGGCGAGCGGAATCGCCAGGATCATCAGATTGATCGCGATCAGCGGCAGGCCGGCGCGCCAGGCGAATTCGGCCAGGTTCTCGTTGGTCGGATTGCGCAGCAGGTCGAGCGTGGGCGTGCTGGTGGTGGTGGGCTGGGTGACCACCGCCTTGCTCTGGATCTTCAGGCCGTAGCGCTCGAACTGCATGATCTTGAAGTTCGGCTGGCCGGGCACGCCGTCGTAGCGCCGGCCCTTCTCCAGCACGATGAAGCGATCGCCGTTGGCTGCGGTTTCGGTGTGGCCCGTTTGCGACACCACCACGTTGACCTTGTCGGCCTCGGTGGTCGTGACGAACACGTTCTGCACCTTGGCCTGATCGGGCGTCATCTTCTCGATGAAGAACACGCGGTTGGTCGCGGGCGATTCGCGGAACTGGCCGGGCGCGAGCAGCGAAACTTCGTCGCGCTGCTGGAAGCGCGCCTTGATCAGCTTGCTCTGCTGGTTCGACCAGGGCCAGCCGACGAACGCGAAGAAGGCGATCAGCAGCACGAGCGGCGTGGCGAACACGCCGATCGGCTTGATGAGGCGCGTCAGGCTCACGCCGGAGGCGAGCCAGACCACCATTTCGGAATCCTTGTACCAGCGCGTGAGCACGATCAGGATCGACACGAACAGGGTGCCGACGAGGATCATCGCGAGGTAGCCGATCACGGTGAGGCCGATCAGCACGAGCACATCCTTGGGGCTGACCTGACCGGACGCTGCGTAGCCGACGATGCGGATCATCATCGACGTCAGCATGATCGTGAGCAGCACCATGAATACAGCGCCGGCCGTATACGCCAGCTCACGCCGGAGGGAGCGTTCGAAGATCATGTTTGATGCGAAGAGGGCGGGGAGGGGCGGGAGCGCGCGCCGCCACGGGAAAAATAGCGGATAATTGCGGCTTTCACCCACATAGCCCAGATTTTATCCGAGGACAAGCGCGATGGACTTTAGCATAAAAGGCTTTGATTGGAGCAAAGGTGCCTCCAAGGGGTTCCTGACCGGCAAGTCCGACTGCGTCGTGATCGGTGTGTTCGAATCGCAGACGTTGTCCGGTGCCGCGCTCGATATCGACGAGGCCACCAAGGGCCTGCTGTCGCGCATCGTCAAGGCCGGCGACATGGATGGCAAATCCGGCAAGACGCTGTTCCTGCACGAAGTCCAGGGAATCGGCGCGTCGCGCGTGCTGCTGGTCGGCCTCGGCAAGCAGGATGCGTTCGGCCAGAAGGCCTACCAGGATGCCACTCGCGCCGCCTGGCGCGCGCTGCTGGCCACCCGCATCGCGCAGGTCACGTTCACGCTCGCGCAACTGCCGGTGACCGACCGCGGCGCCGACTGGGGCGTGCGCGCCGCGATTCTCTCGCTGCGCAACGAAACCTACCGTTTCACGCAGATGAAGAGCAAGGCGGAGCCGGCGCCGGCCACGCTCAAGCGCATCGTGTTCAGCGTCGACACCACCGAAGAGAAGGCCGCCAAGACCGCGCTGAAGCAGGCCGTGGCGATCGCCAACGGCATGGATCTGACGCGCGACCTCGGCAATCTGCCGGGCAATGTCTGCACGCCCACCTATCTGGCGAACACCGCAAAGCAACTGGCCAAGGATTTCGGACTGAAGGCCGAGGTGCTGGGCCTCAAGCAGATCCAGGCGCTGAAGATGGGCTCGTTCCTGTCGGTCACGCGCGGCTCGGTCGAGCCGCCGCAGTTCATCGTGCTGCACTACCAGGGCGGCGGCGCCAAGGCCGCGCCGGTGGTGCTGGTCGGCAAGGGCATCACGTTCGACACGGGCGGCATCTCGCTGAAGCCGGGCGAGGGCATGGACGAGATGAAGTACGACATGTGCGGCGCCGGTTCGGTGCTCGGCACGATGCGCGCCGTGGCCGAAATGGGGCTGAAGCTCAACGTCGTCGCGATCGTGCCGACCTGCGAGAACATGCCGTCGGGCCTGGCCACCAAGCCGGGCGATATCGTCACGAGCATGAAGGGTTTGACGATCGAGGTGCTCAACACCGACGCCGAAGGCCGCCTGATCCTGTGCGATGCGCTGACCTACGCCGAGCGTTTCAAGCCGGCCGCCGTGATCGACGTCGCAACGCTGACGGGCGCTTGCGTGATCGCCTTGGGCCATCACAACAGCGGCCTGTTTTCGACTGACGACGCGCTCGCGGGCGAACTGCTCGACGCCTCGCGCGAAGCGGGCGATGCGGCCTGGCGCCTGCCGATCGAAGACGAATATCAGGAGCAACTGAAGTCGAACTTCGCCGACCTCGCCAACATTGGCGGGCGTCCGGGCGGCAGCGTGACGGCGGCCTGCTTCCTGTCGCGCTTCACCGAAAGCTACCCGTGGGCGCACCTCGACATCGCCGGCACCGCCTGGAAGAGCGGCGCGGCGAAGGGCGCCACGGGCCGTCCGGTGCCGTTGCTGTCGCAGTTCCTGATCGACCGCGCCGGCGCGTGAGCGAAGCCGTGACGAGCAGCCCGGCACGGGCCGGGTGGAGCGCGCGATGACGCGAATCGACTTCCATTCGAACGTCGGCGATTCGCTCGCGTATGCGTGTCGGTTGCTGCGCAAGGCGTATCTGGCGGGGCAACCCGTGGTCGTCTGTGCAGATCCGGCGCGCCTGCGCGCGCTCGACGAGCGGCTCTGGACCTTTGCGCCGCTCGATTTCATTCCGCACTGCTCGGTCGACAGCCCGCAGGCGTCGCAGACGCCGATCGTGCTGACCGCCGATCTGTCCCATGCGCCGCACGACGGCGTGGTGCTGAACCTCGGTGCCGAGGTGCCCGCGCAGTTCGCGCGGTTCACGCGGTTGCTGGAGGTGGTCGGCAACACGCCCGACGAGCTGGCCGCCGGCCGCGACCGTTACCGGTTCTATCGCGACCGCGGCTACGCGCTGAACAATTACAAGCAAGGCGGCTAGTCGCGCCTGGAGCCAACATGCCCGACGCCCACAACGCGTTCGACATTCCCGTTCTGACCGACGTGCTGGTGCCCGGCAAGGCGGCACTGGCGCGCGCGACGCCGCGGCCCGACATACCGCCACACGCCACCGATCTGCCGGACCAGCCGCCCGACGTGGCGCCGGGTGTCGCGGCGTCGGGTTTGCCTGCGGTCGAGGCGGGCCGGCCGCTTGCCACGGCTTACGATGCGCCGGCCGATGCGGTGGGCGCCGATGCGTTGCCGGTTTCGCGGCTTGCGCCGGCTGACGGCGAGCGGGGCGAAGAGGCAGCGCCGTTGGCGGTGGGTGGGCTGGATGCTTCGGCGGCGGCGTTCGTGGCGGACGAGCCTGAGTCGGTGCCACAAGAACTGGCGGCGGAGCCGCAGCCGCTTGAGCCGCATCATGCGCCCGAGCCGGTTGAGCCGACGCAGGCCGAAGCGCCGTTTGCGGCTCACGAGCCTGAGTTGGTGCCACAAGAACTGGCGGCGGAGCCGCAACCGCTTGAACCGCATCATGCGACCGAGCCGGTTGAGCCGACGCAGGCCGAAGCGCCGTTTGTGGCTCACGAACCTGAGTCGGTGCCACAAGAATTGGCAGCGGAGCCGCAGCCGCTTGAACCGCATCGCGCGATTGAGCCGGTTGAGCCGACGCAGGCCGAAGCGCCGTTTGTGGCTCACGAACCTGAGTCGGTACCGCAGGAGCTGGTGGCGGAGCCGCAACCGCTTGAACCGCATCATGCGACTGAGCCGGTTGAGCCGACGCAGGCCGAAGCGCCGTTTGCGGCTCACGAACCTGAGTTGGTGCCACAAGAACTGGCGGCGGAGCCGCAACCCCTTGAATCGCATCGCGCGATTGAACCGATCGAGCCGACGCAGGCCGAAGCGCCATTCGCCGCACCTGAATCCGAACCGGCATTGCACGAACCGGCAACCGAGCCGCAACCGCTCGAACGCCAGGAGACGGCCGCACCGGTCGAGCAGGCACATGCCGAAACACCCTTCCTCGTCCCCGAGCCACAACCACCGATTCCGCCAGCGTCCGCCGCTCAAGCCGAATCGCAGCCGCCCGAACCCGCAACCCTGACGCAACCCGAAGCCGCCTTCGCCTCGCCCGAACCCGCCGTGCCGGCGGAATTCGCAGCGATACCCGAGCCGCTCGCGTTGCATGAACCCACCGACGTGTCCGAGCCGACTCTGGCGGAAGCACGGTTCGTCGCGACCGAGCCGGCCGTGCCGCAAGAGTTGGCAGCCGCCCCCGAACCGTTACCGGTCCACGAACCGGAGCCGTCCGCCGCGCATGCCAGGCTCCCGTCCGTCATCCACGACGACGAACACGACACCCCGGATGGCGACCCGCTCGCCTACGCGCTCAATCTCGAGGACGACGAAGCGACCTCGGCACCTGCGGCGCAAACCGAAGCTGCGGCCAGCGATCTCGCCGACCGCACCGAATCGGCCCGGCAGCGCGCCGATGCGCTGCCGCCGCCTGCCTTCGCGCAACTGGCGCCGTTCGATGCGGTCACGCCGGTGCCGTCGCGCTTCACCGACGTCGAAACGCCGTTGCCGGCCGAGTTGCGCCACAGCGAATCGGTGGTGGTGCCGCAGCCTCCGCCGGTCAAGATCGATTCGCGCCGGATTGCCGAGCGTCTGCAAGGGCGCGTGAGCGCCTATCTGTCGGGCGAGGGGCGTGAGTTGATCGACGCGCGCAGCCGCGAAGTCGTGCAGCAGCACGCGGCCTGGCTGGTGGGCGAGGTGTCGCAACAGGTGGTGTCGGTGCTTGCGCCCGAGATCGAACGCTGGGTGAGCGAGGCAGTGGAAGAGGCGATCGCGCATCGCAACGCGCCCACGTCGGAACACTGACGCGACGCCACGGCAGAGCAAAAGGAAAACGCAGAATCAACGCCGCGCGATGCCTGACCGGCCGCGCGGCGTTCGTTTTTGCCGTCGCCTCACTTCAACGTCAGGATCCACTGCGCCAGCGCGCGAGCCTCGTCGCCCGTCACCTGCGTATTGGCGGGCATCGGCACCGAGCTCCATACGCCCACGCTGCCGCGCACGATGGTTTGCGCGAGATAGTCGACGGCGTCGGGGCGTGGCAGATAGCGGTCGGCAATGGCGTGGAACGACGGTCCCATCAGCGGATTGGCGATGGCATGGCATGCCATGCAATTCTTGCGTTGCGCGAGCACCGGGCCGCTGGCCGATTGCTGCGCGATGGCGGGGGCGCTCGATGCCAGCAGCGCAACAACGAGCGTGGCACCCAGAAACAGGGTTCTCATAGGGGTCTCCGCCGGCTCGTGGGCCGGCCTGGCTGTCCGCGCATTATAGAAGCAAAGGTGCATGGCTTCTTCGCACCTTGCTTCTCGCTGCGCATCGGCCCGCGAACGCGCGCCTGCCGCATGCTTACCCCGTCACGGCGCCCCGATTGGCCGGCAGCGCCAGCGCCGCGAATTTTGCCAGCACGCCACGCGTATAACGCGGCGCGGGGCGTTGCCAGGCGGCACGGCGGCGCGCGATTTCGGCCTCCTCCACGTTCAATTGCAGCAGCAGCCGGTGCGCGTCGATCGTGATCGAATCGCCTTCCTGCACCAGCGCGATCGTGCCGCCGGCGAACGCCTCGGGTGCGACGTGCCCCACCACCATGCCCCAGGTGCCGCCCGAGAAGCGCCCGTCGGTGATCAGCCCGACCGATTCGCCGAGCCCCTTGCCGATGATGGCGGAGGTCGGCGCGAGCATCTCCGGCATGCCGGGGCCGCCTTGCGGGCCGAGATAGCGCAGCACCACCACGTCGCCGGCGCGGATCCGGTCGTCGAGGATCGCCTGCATCGCGCTTTGCTCGTCGTCGAACACGCGCGCCGGGCCGGTGATCACCGGGTTCTTGAGGCCGGTGATCTTGGCGACCGCGCCGTCTTCGGCGAGGTTGCCCTTGAGGATCGCCAGATGCCCCTGCGCATAGAGCGCCCGGTCGATCGGGAAGATCACCTGCTGGTCGGCGCGCGGCACGGGCGGCACGTCGCGCAGCGTCTCCTCGATGGTCTTGCCGGTGATGGTCAGGCAATCGCCGTGCAGCAGCCCCGCGTCGAGCAGGAGCCGCATCACCTGCGGGATGCCGCCGGCCTTGTGCAGGTCGGTCGCGACGAAGCGCCCCGACGGCTTCAGGTCGCAGATCACCGGCACGCGCTGGCGGATTCGTTCGAAATCGTCGATGGTCCAGTCGATCTCGGCGGCGTGCGCGATCGCCAGGTAGTGCAGCACGGCATTGGTCGAGCCGCCGGTGGCCATCAGCACCGACACGGCGTTCTCGATCGAGCGCCGGGTGATGATGTCGCGCGGCTTCAGATCGCGCTTGACGGCTTCCACCAGCACGCGCGCCGATTCGGCGGCCGAATCGACGGTTTCCTGATCGGGGTTGGCCATCGTCGACGAATAGGGCAGCGCCATGCCGAGCGCCTCGAACGACGAGCTCATCGTGTTGGCCGTGTACATGCCGCCGCACGAGCCGGTGGACGGGCAGGCATTGCGCTCGATGCCGTCGAAATCCTCCTGCGACATGCGCCCGGCCGTGAACTCGCCCACCGCCTCGAACGCCGACACGATCGTCAGATCGTGCCCCTTCCAGTTGCCGGGGCGGATCGTGCCGCCGTACACGTAGATGCCCGGCACGTTCAGGCGTGCCAGCGCGATCATGCCGCCGGGCATGTTCTTGTCGCAGCCGCCGACCACCACCACGCCGTCCATCCATTGCCCCTGCACGCAGGTCTCGATGCAATCGGCGATCACCTCGCGCGACACGAGCGAATACTTCATGCCCTCGGTGCCCATCGACATGCCGTCGGAGATGGTGGGCGTGCCGAAGATCTGCGGATTCGCGCCGGCCGCCCTGACGGCCTCGACGGCCGCATCGGACAGCCGCTGCAGGCCCGCGTTGCACGGCGTGATGGTGGAGTGGCCGTTGGCGATGCCGATCATCGGCTTGTCGAAATCCGCCTTCTCGTAGCCGAGCGCGTAATACATCGAACGATTCGGGGAGCGGGCGACGCCTTGCGTGATGTTTTTCGAGCGACGGTTGTGGGACATGAGGGGCTCCATCTCGGGATTCTCGTGACCGGTCGCGAGGCACGGCCGGGGATCAGGCAAGGATGGTGGCTCCGGAAGTGCGTGTCCAATATATTATTCATCGCTTATTGAGTCGCAGAACATATCGATCATGGCTGAACCGACCCCCGATTTACGGCAGTGGCGCTATTTCGTCGCCGTCGCCGACGAGCGCCACTTCGGCCGCGCGGCCATGCGGCTGTCGATGACACAGCCGCCGCTGTCGCAAGCGATCCGCGCGCTGGAGGCGGCGCTGGGCGTCGAACTGTTCGTGCGCACGCGCCGCTCGGTGGCGCTGTCGGCGGTGGGCGCGGCGCTGCTGCCCGACGTGCGCCGGCTGCTGTCGGCGGCCGACGCCCTGCCGTCGCTGGCCACCAGCCTGGCCCGCGGCGAGGCCGGCACGCTGGCGCTGGCGTTCGTGTCGACGGCCGATTACGGCCTGCTGCCGGCGCTGCTGCGCGAGTTCGGCGCGCGCTATCCGCGCGTGCGGCTCAAGCTGACCGAGGCCACCAGCGACGTGCAACTGGAGATGCTGGCGGCCGGCGCGATCGACGCCGGCCTCGTGATCGCGCCGCTGCCGCCACGCCACGCAGCCGGGCTGTCGTACCTGACGGTGGCGCGCGAGCCGCTGGTGCTGGCGATGCCTGAGCAGGCCGCGCCCGGCGCCGAGGCGGAGCCGGTCCGGCTCGACGCGCTGGCCGATCTGCCGCTCGTGATCTTCCCGCGTCGTTTGGCGCCCGGCTTTTATGACATCATTACGGGCTGCTACGGCGCGCTTGGACTCACGCCGCGCATCGGGCAGGAGGCGATCCAGATGCAGACCATCGTCAGCCTGGTGTCGGCCGGCATGGGCGTCGCACTGGTGCCGCAATCGCTGCGTAACCTGCGCCGCACGGGCGTTGCCTACCGTCCGCTCGCGGGCGGCGCGCCGGTCGTCGAAACCGGCCTGGTCTGGCGCACGCAGGAAGTCGGTCCGGTGCTCGCGGGCTTCGTCGACATCGTGCGGCGCCTGGCGGCCACCGATTAAGATGCGCGGCGAACGCGCGCGGGATACGAACGTCAAATGGCAGGCGCGGCTCACGTAGGCCGCGCCGATTCAGCAACTCTCCACACCGACTCATGATCATTCACCCCAATTTCGACCCCGTCGCGATCCATCTCGGACCGCTGGCCGTGCGCTGGTACGGGCTCATGTATCTGCTGGGCTTCATCGCGGCGATCGTCGTCGGCCGCGTGCGGCTCAAGCTGCCGTATGTCGCCGCGCAAGGCTGGACCGCCAAGGACATCGACGACATGATGTTCTACGGCGTACTCGGCGTCGTGCTCGGCGGGCGTCTCGGCTATGTGCTGTTCTACAAGGCCGATTACTACTTCGCGCATCCGCTCGACATCTTCCGCGTGTGGGAAGGCGGGATGTCGTTCCACGGCGGCTTCCTCGGCGTGCTGTTCGCGATGGTGCTGTTCGCGTGGCAGCGCAAGCGCACCTGGCTGCAGGTCACCGATTTCGTCGCGCCGATGGTGCCGACGGGCCTCGCCGCCGGCCGCTTCGGCAACTTCATCAACGGCGAGCTGTGGGGCCGCGTGACGAGCCCCGATTCGCCGTGGGCGATGCTGTTCCCGGGCGCCTCGCGCGACGACGCGATTTGGCTGTCGCAGCATCCGGCGCTGGCCGCCAAGTGGCATCTGAACGACGTGTTCCTGCAATACCAGATGCTGCCGCGCCATCCGTCGCAACTGTACGAGATCGCGCTGGAAGGCATCGCGCTGTTCCTCGTGCTGTTCTTCTTCGCGCGCAAGCCGCGGCCGGTGGGCGCGGTGTCGGCGCTGTTCCTGATCGGTTATGGCCTCGCGCGCTTCACGGTGGAGTTCGCGCGCGAGCCGGACGACTTCCTGGGCCTGCTGGCGCTGGGGCTGTCGATGGGGCAATGGCTGTCGCTGCCGATGGTGGTGGCCGGCGTGCTGCTGCTCGTGTGGTCGTATCGCAAGGCACGTCGCACCGCGGCGGCCTGAGCGCGGCGTCGGATTCGACGCCCGATACGAAAACGGCCCGACCGGCTTGCGCTGGTCGGGCCGTTTGTCTTGCGGGCCACGCCGATGCGCGCCACCCGCTCGACGCCATGCGTTACTTCATCTGCACCGAGCCGTTCACGTTGACGGTGACGGTGGCCTTGCCGCCTTCCACGGCGATCGGCGCGGCGGCCTTGGCCGACATCATCGGCGCCGAATCCATCGCCATCATGCGCGGATACGGCTGCACGCTGCGCCCGCCGCCCACGCTGACCTCACGAATCGCGAAGCCGCCGTAGCCGAACGCCTTGGCGGCTTCGGCGGCGCGGTCGCGGAACGACTGGATCGCCTGCGTCGTCAGCTTCTGCTCGGCCGTGCGCTGCGCTTCCGGCGACAGCGAGAACGCGACGTTGCCGACCTGCAGCGAGCTCGACAGATCGCCCGCGAGTTTCGAGGCGGCCGTGAAATCGCGCGACTCCAGCACGACCTCGGTGCGGCCGCGCCAGGCGGAGATCTTGCCGTCGCGATCGGTGCTCGGATAGACCGAGAAGCCGCCGGTGCGCGCGGTGACGCCCGACACGCCGCGCGCACGCGACAGCGCCGCATCGGCGCGGCGGTTCAGCTCGGCGGTCAGGCTGCCCGGATCTTTCGCTTCCTGTTCGTAGAACAGCGTGATGTCGACCACGTCCTGCGGCACGTCGATGCTGGCTTGTGCCGACAGCGACAGCACGCCGGCCGGCTGCGGCGCGACCTGGGCGTGGACGGCGGGAATCATGGCGGACAGCGCGAGTGCCAGTGCGGCAGCGGATTTTTTCATCGTATGAGCTCCTGTTGGTGCGCGGCGCGAGGCAGGTTCGCCGGGGCCGCGCGTCTTGTCGAGGCAGCCGCGGGCAGCCGTGGCCCGCGATTGCGCGAGCGTTAGGCAGATGAAAGACGCATCGAGTTCCGGCGCTGTGCGGGCGATTTGACGATGTCTGACCCAGCGCAGCATCGGCGCGTCACTTCATCAGCTTCTCGGTGATGAAGCGCCATTCCGCGCGCGTGACCGGCGTGATCGACAGGCGGTTGCCTTTCGCGAGCACACGCATCTCGGCCAGTGCATCGTGTTCGCGCAGCGCCGCCAGTGCGATCAGCGGGCTCTTCTTCACGAAGCGCACGTCGACGAGCGTCCAGCGCGGGTTCTCGTGCGTCGACTTCGGATCGTGATACGGGCTGGCCGCATCGAACTGGGTGGGATCGGGGTAGGGGGTGGACGACACTTCGGCCAGCCCCGCGATGCCCGGTTCGGGGCAGCTCGAGTGATAGAACAGCACGCCGTCGCCGATCTGCATCGTGTCGCGCATGAAGTTGCGTGCCTGATAGTTGCGCACGCCGGTCCACGGCAGCGTGTGCTGCGGCGCCTTGGCGAGATCGTCGATGCTCGCTTCGTCCGGTTCGGATTTCATCAGCCAGAATTGCATGGATGCGCTCGCTGAAAGAGGGGGCTGAAGAGGCGAGAGAGCGGCATGACGCGCGAGAAAACGCGGCCGCCAATGAAAAACGGCACCGGGCGTGGCCCGATGCCGTTGAATAGGTCCCCGCCTTGGCCGCTAGGCCGGCATCCTGAACCAGGGGTTCAGAATTGGTCGCAGTTAGCAGCACTTCGGGTACATCAGACAGAGTGACGCGCTCGCCCGTGCTACAAATTTCCGCAACCGTGCACGAAGGCTATTGGTTCAAGGAATATATGACCTTGGCGAACCAGGCAGGGAAGCTGAGAGAACCTTGTGGATTCGATCTTGTGGACCGGACCCGTATGAACCGCTTGATTCGGAGCAGCCCTGAGGCCGTTCCGACGAGCCGCTTATCGCGCCTCTTGCTGGGCCAGTACCGCACCGAGCTGTTCATTCATGTGGTGCATTGTACGCCGGATTTCTTCCGCGGGAAATGCTTCGCCGTGACGAACGCTTTGTTGCAGCCGGAGCAACTCCGAAGCCAGCGACAGCGCAGCCATCACGGCGATGCGATCGGTGCCGCGCACGGAGCTGTTGGTGCGGATCTTCGACATCTCGGCATCGACGCGCGCCACCGCTTCGAGCAGCGCCGCTTCCGTTTCGGGCGAGCAGGCGAGGCGGTACGACTGGCCGAGAATCGATACTTCGATCTGCTTCGTGGTCATGCATGTTCTCCGTGGCTGGCCGCGTCGTTATCCTTGCCAACGGTCGGTTCCGCGGCGCCGAGCAGATCGAGCTGGCTGTCGCCGTCGGCGGCCTGCTTCGAGCGCGGCAGTTTCTCGAGGATCGCGTTGAGCTTGATCTGCGCATCGTCGATCTTCGCGGAGAGCGTGTCGCGCTCGGAGACGAGACCATTGCGTTCATCGCGCAATTGTTCGAGCTCGACGCGCACCGCTTCGGAATCGGCGCGCAATTGCGCGACCTGTTCCTCGAGCGCGAGCCGCTCGGTGTGATGGCGTTGATTCAGCGCGATCAGGCGGCCAATATTCTGAGATAGGGTTTCGAGTTCGTTAAGCATGTGCTGCGTCCTCTAAAGACCCGGCATTTTAGCGCGGAAAGCCCGCCGTACCGACATTTGTAACGTATCCAGACGTAACACCCCCCTTCCTGACGTGAAATGCGCCGCAAAGCACGGCATTTGATTCGTTGCACGACACGATGGCGGTGCCGGGCGGCTTTCTTGACGCGCAGTTTTGCGGCTCCTACACTGGCGCCGCTTCGGTGCTCGCGCGCCATGCCTCGGCGTGGCGCGCGGTTAAACGGGAAGCAGGGTGCGATGCCGGCAACGGCGCGCCAACCTGCGCTGCCCCCGCAACGGTAAGCGACCGCGTCGACGTTTTCAGCATGAACGCCGACGCAAGCCGTCCCTCGATCGGCCGCCTGGCGGCCGTGGCCACTGCGCGGCCTGTCGCGCGGGAAGGCGGGGCGTGCCGGTCGCCAGCCCGGATACCGGCCGAAGCGGGGAAGCGCGCCGCGCGCGGCTTCCGGAGGCGGGACCTGCGGGGAGGCAGGCGCCGCGCTGGCCCACAGGATGTTCTCGATGCGTACCCCGATTGTCCGCGCCGCGCTTGCCGCGATGTGCGGGCTCCCCTGTTTTGCGAGCGCGCAGGTTGATGCACCGCAGGCGGTGTCTTCCGCTGTGCCGAATGCAACGGCCCAGGCAACCGCCGCCATAACCACCGCCGCAAATCCCGCCGCCACCGCACTCGACCCGGTGGTCGTGACCGCGAGCCGCGGCCCGCAAAAGCTCGCCGACGCCTTGCCGCAAACCACGCTGTTCTCGCGCGACGACATCGCCCGCAGCAGCGCCACCGATCTGCCGGGCCTGCTCGCGCTGGCACCGGGCGCGCAGATCGTGCGCAACGGCGGCCCCGGCTCGACGGCCTCGCTGTTCCTGCGCGGCGCGCAATCGACTCAGTCGCTGGTGCTGATCGACGGCGTGCGGGTGGATTCGGGCAGCCTCGGCGCGGCGCAGATCGCCGACCTGCCGCTCGACCAGATCGACCATGTCGAGATCGTCAACGGCAACGTGTCGTCGCTGTACGGCTCGGGCGCGATCGGCGGCGTGGTGCAGGTGTTCACCAAGGATGGCGGCAATCATCCGCCGCGCTTCGACTTTTCGGTGGGCTACGGCAGCTATCACACGCAAACGCAGCAGGCCGGCGTGTCGGGCCGGCTCGACGCCGACGGGCGCACCACGTTCTCGCTGTCGCTGTCGCGCGAGAAGACCGACGGCTTCTCGGCGATCGACCCGGCGCTGCAGCCCGGCGCGAACCCGAACGCGAACGGCAACCTGAACGAAAGCGTGTCGGCCACGCTGCGGCATCGCTTCACGAACGGCTGGACGGCCGGCGTGAGCTGGTTCCAGTCGAACGACACCAACAGCTTCGACAACGCTTACGGCGCGCCCACCGATCTCAACACGCTCTACAGCCGCGTGCAGCAGATCTCGGCCTTCGCCGACGGCCGGCTGGCCGACTGGTGGACCACCCGCCTGCGCGTGTCGACCGGCAACGACCGCAGCCAGAACTGGCTGAACGGCGCCTACACCGACCGCTTCAACACCGACAATCGCCAATACACCTGGCAGAACGATTTCACGATCGCGCACGGCCAGACGATCCAGGCCGGCTACGAGCGGCTCGATCAGTCGTTCGATTCGGATCTCTATTCGGCACCGCAGCGGCATGTGAATTCGGGCTGGCTCGGCTATACGGGCCGCGTCGGCAACAGCCAGTTCCAGGCCAACGTGCGGCGCGATCAATACTCCGATTTCGGCGGCGCCAACAGCTACTATCTCGGCTACGGGCTCGATCTGGGCGAGCACTGGAAGGTCACGGCCAGCTACTCGGATGCGTTTCGCGCGCCGACCTTCAACGATCTGTACTATCCGCTGTCGGGCAATCCGGCGATCCTGCCCGAGCGCAGTCATTCGGTGGAGGCGGGCCTGCAATACGCGTCCGATGCGCTCGGCCTGCTGCGCCTGAACCTGTTCCAGACGCGCTACGCGAATCTGATTCAATACGTGCCGGGCCCGGGCGGCTTCATCTACACGGCCGAGAACGCGGGTCGCGCCAAGGTGCAGGGGCTGGAGGCATCGTGGCAGGGGCAGCTCGGGCGCACCGATTTGCGCGTGTCGGCCACGCTGCAAAACCCGGTCGACCAGAGCGCGGATCAGGATCTCGTGCGGCGCGCGCGGCGGTTCGCGGCGTTTTCGGCGAGCCATCCGTTCGGCGGCTGGCGCGTCGGCGGCGAATGGCTCGTCAGCGGTGCGCGCGACGATTTCGGCGAGCGGCTCGGCGGCTACGGCGTGGTGAACCTGACGGCGCGCTACGACATCACGAAGGCGTGGTACGTCAGCGCGCATCTCGACAACCTGTTCGACAAGGATTATCAGCTTGCCTATGCGTACAACACGCCGCGGCGCGGTGCCTACGTCACGATCGGCTGGCGGCAGCCGTGACGGCGGCGCGTCATGGAGCGTGACAGGGATGACGGCATGCAACGCGTCCTGAGCCAAGCCCGGAGCGGCCGATGAACGCGCCGATGCCGCGCGCGGCGACCATGACGCGCGCCCGTGCGATGACGATCTGGGCCGGGCTCGCCGTGGCGGCGGCGCTCGTGTTCGTGGCGTCGCTTGCGCTCGGCAGCGTGCCGATGTCGCCTTGGCGCGCGCTCGGTGCGTTGGTCGCGCCGGCCGGCGGCGACCCGCTGACGGGTGAAATCGTGCGCAGCCTGCGGCTGCCGCGTGCGTTGGCCGGCTTCGGTTGCGGCGCGCTGCTGGCGCTGGCCGGCGCGTTGTTGCAGGTGCTGCTGCGCAATCCGCTGGCCGAGCCGTACGTGCTCGGCGTGTCGGGCGGCGCGGCCGGTTTCGCGCTCGCGGCGATGATCGCCGGCGGCGCGTGGTGGCTCGTCGATGCCGCGTCGTTTGCCGGCGCGTTGCTGTCGATCGCGCTCGTGCTCGGCCTGGCGCGCCGCTCGCTGGTGCTGGCCGGTGGCCTGCACGATGGCGCGCGCGACGCTTCGCCCCGCTTGCTGCTGACGGGCGTGGTGATCGCGTCCGGCTGGGGTGCGCTGGTCACGCTGATGCTGTCGATCGCGCCCGACAACCGGCTGCGCGGCATCGTGTTCTGGTTGGCGGGCGATTTGTCGAGCGCCGCGCCGCCGTGGGTCGCGCTAGGCGCGCTGGCGTGTGCTGCTGCAGCGGCGTTGCCGGTCGCGCCGCAACTGAACGCGCTGCTGCACGGTGAAGTGGCGGCCGCCTCGCTCGGCGTGCCGGTGGCGCGGCTGCGCTTGCGCATCTACCTGATCGCCTCGCTTGCTGCCGCCGCCGCGGTGACCACGGCGGGCACCATCGGCTTCGTCGGGCTGGTCGCGCCGCATGCGCTGCGGCTCGCGTTCGGCAACGACCAGCGCATGCTGTTGCCGGCGTCGATGCTGGCGGGCGGCGCGGGCGTGATGGCGGCCGATCTCGTGGCGCGCACGGCGATCGCGCCCGCGCAACTGCCGGTGGGCGCGATGACGGCGCTGATCGGCGTGCCCGCGTTTCTGTGGATGCTGCTGCGCAGGCCGAGCCGATGAACACGCCAGCGTCCTTTGCCTCACACGAATGGCGCGCCCGCGACTTGACGCTGACCGCAGGCGAGCGCCGTCTCGTCGAAGGCTTGTCGCTGCGCTTCGCGCCGGGCGAGCTGTGGTGCATCGCCGGGCCGAACGGCGCGGGCAAGACCACCTTGCTGGCCGCGCTCGCGGGCTTGCGCGCACCGGCTGCCGGCCATGTCGAAGGCGACGGGCAACCGTTGCACGCATGGCGGCCCGACGCGCTGGCGCGTCGCCGCGCGGTGATGGCGCAGGCCCAGCACGACGCGTTCTCGGCCAGCGTGTTCGACACCGTGCTCGCACATCGCTTCCCCCATCTGGCCGGCTGGGGCTGGGAGCGCGACGCCGATCTGGCCGCCGCGCACGACGCGCTCGCATCGCTCGGCCTCGACGCCCTGGCCGCGCGCGACGTGCTGACGCTGTCGGGCGGCGAACGGCAACGTGTCGCGCTGGCCGGCGCGCTGTGCCAGGATGCGCCGCTGCTGCTGCTCGACGAGCCGTTCGCGCACCTCGACCTGCATCATCAGGCCGACTGTTTCGCCGCGCTCGTGCGCTGGCTGCACGCCGCGCCGCGCACGGCGATCGTGTCGTGCCACGATCTGAATCTGGCGCGCCGCTTCGCCACCCACGCGCTGCTGCTCGATGGCCGCGGCGGCGCGCAGGCCGGCCCCGCGCGCACGGTGCTGTCGGCCGAGGCGGCCAGCGCCGCGTTCGGCTATCCGCTCGTGCTGATCGAGCGCGACGGCCATGAAGCGCTGGTGCCGGCGTGGCCGGCCGAGCACGCACGATGAACCGTCACGACCCACGCTTGCCCGATTTCCGACCCAGCCCGGCGCGCCCCGCGTGCCGCATGCCAACCGAACCGACGATGTCCGCATGAACCCTCAATCGATTTCCTACACCGTTCCCCCGATCGCCGTGCCGGACCCGGCGCTGCGCGCGACGCTCCAGCATCTGATCGACACCAAGACCAAGCCGCCCGGCAGCCTCGGCAAGCTCGAAGCGCTGGCGCTGCAACTGGGCCTGATCCAGCAGAGCACGACGCCGCGCATCGAGCGCCCGGTGGTGATCGTGTTCGCGGCCGATCACGGCATCGCGGCCGAGGGCGTGAGCCCGTATCCGCAGGCCGTGACCGCGCAGATGGTGGCGAACTTCCTGGCCGGCGGCGCGGCGATCAACGCGTTCTCGAAGGTCGGCGGCTGCGAGCTGGAGATCGTCGACGCGGGCGTGGCCACGCCGCTGCCGGCTTCGCCGGCGCTGGTGTCGGTGCCGGTCGCGCCGGGCACGCGCAACTTCGCGCAGGAGCCGGCGATGAGCACGGCGCAACTGCATGCCGCGCTGGCGGCGGGCGCGGCGCGCGTGGCGCACCACGCGGCGCTCGGCACCAACGTGATCGCGTTCGGCGAGATGGGCATCGCCAATACTTCGGCGGCCGCTTGCCTGATGAGCCGCCTGGTCGGCGTGCCGCTGGCCGACTGCGTGGGTCGCGGCACCGGCCTCGACGATCGCGGGCTGGCCCACAAGCGCGCGGTGCTCGAAAAGGCGCTCGCGCGCGACGCCGGAGCGGTCGCGCCGCTCGACGTGCTGGCCGCGTTCGGCGGCTTCGAGATCGCGATGATGACGGGCGCGTTCCTGGCCGCCGCGCAGGCGCGCATGACGATCGTGGTGGACGGCTTCATCGCCAGTTCGGCGCTGCTGGTGGCGGTGGCGCTCGAACCGGCCGTGCGCGACTACTGCGTGTTCTCGCATGTGTCGGACGAGAACGGCCATCGCCGCATGCTGGCGCATTTCGGCGCCGAGCCGCTGCTCGCGCTCGACCTGCGGCTCGGCGAGGGCACCGGCGCGGCGCTGGCCTTGCCCCTGCTGCGCGCGGCCACCGCGTTCGTCAACGAGATGGCGAGCTTCGACGCGGCCGGCGTCGACAATCGCGACGACGCCTGAGGCGAGACGCACGATGCGCGCATCCGCCGAACTTCGCTATTTCTTCGTTGCGCTCGGCTATTTCACGCGCGTGCCGGTCCCGAAGCGGATCGGTTATGCATCCGGCGACCTCGATCATGCGGCGCGCTATTTCCCGCTGATCGGCGTGTGCATTGGTGCGCTGGCCGCGCTCGTCTACGGGCTGGCGGTGCGGGTCTGGCCGCCGGGCGTGGCGGTGCTGCTGTCGATGGCGGCCACGCTGATCGCGACCGGCGCGTTTCACGAGGATGGCCTGGCCGACAGTTGCGACGGCTTCGGCGGCGGCTACACGCGCGAGGACGTGCTGCGGATCATGCACGATTCGCGGATCGGCACGTTCGGCGCGGTGGCGTTGGTGGTGTCGCTCGCGCTGAAATGGCAGGCGCTCGCGGCGCTGCCGCCGTGGCGGGCGGCCTGGGTCTTGCTGGCCGCGCACGCGGCGAGCCGTGTCGCCGCGGTCAGCTTGCTGGTGTCGCTCGATTACGTGCGCGGCGAGGGCAAGGCCAAGCCGGTCGCGCAGCGCATGTCGGCGCGCGCGTTCGCGTTCGCGGCGGCGTGCGGGCTGCCCTGGCTGTTCTGGCCGGACTGGCGGCTCGGGCTGCTGACGCTCGGCGTGCTGGTGCTGTTGCGCGCGGCCGTCGCCCGTTACCTGCTGCGGCGGCTCGGCGGCTATACCGGCGATTGCCTCGGCTTCGCGCAGCAACTGGCCGAACTCGCGATCTACTTGACGGTGCTCGGATGGATGTCGTCCTGATCCGCCATCCGGCGCCGGCCGTCGAGGCGGGCCTCTGCTACGGCGCGTCGGACGTGCCGCTGGCCGGCGATGCCGCAAGCGAGGCGCGCGCGATCGTCGCGCGGCTCGATGCGCGCGGGTTGGCGTGGCCCGGCGTGATCGGCAGCAGCCCGCTCGTGCGTTGCGCATCGGTGGCGCGGGCGATGGGCAAGGCGTTGCAATGCGAGGTGCGCGTCGATGCGCGCCTGCGCGAGATCGATTTCGGTGCGTGGGAAATGCGCAGTTGGGACGCGATCGGCGGTGACGCGCTCGATCGTTGGCAGTCCGATTTGATGGGCGCGCGCGAACATGGCGGCGAGAGCGCGGCGCAGTTGATGGCGCGGGTGGCGCCGCTCGGCGCCGAATGGCTCGAAGGCGAGGCGCAGGGCAGCGCCGTGTGCGTCACGCATGCGGGCGTGATGCGTGCGCTGGCCGCGCAATGGCTCGGCGTGCCGCTCGCGAGTTTGCTCGCGCGCCGCATCGCCTATGGCGGATGTCTGTGGTTCACGCACGATGTCGCTCAAGGCTGGCAACTGCGTTTCTGGGACGACACCATCGCATAACGGCGGTATCAGTGCTCGACGTCAACGCCGGCGCGAGCGCGCCACATCCAGATCGCGGCACACCTGCTCCGCACCGAGCGCGAGCCGTGGTGTCGGCCGCGTCAACCAATCCCCGTCGATCGCGAACAGGTTGCCGCGTGCGACCGCCGTCAGTTGCGGCCAGCGTCGCCAGCGATCGAGGCTCGGCAGCGCGGCGTCGCCGACGGTCGCGCCCTGCGCCGTCGCCACGATCGCTTCGGGGTTGGCGGCCAGCACGGCTTCGTCGTCGACGGTCGGCGCGACCGGCTTCAGCGCCGCGAACACGTTGCGGCCGCCGCATACAGTCAAGACATCGCTGACGATCTGCGAGCCGTTCAGCGTGGTCAGCGGGCGATCCCAGATCTGCAGGAACACGTCGACGGGTGGTTTCGACGCGTAACGCTCACGCAGCGCGGCGATCCGCTGCCGATACGCGGCGGCAGCCGCGTCCGCCGTGTCGCGCGTGCCGAGCAGGCGGCCAAGCTTGTCGAGCGAGACGGCCACGTCGTCGAGCCGCTTCGGTTCGCTGACGTAGACGGGGATGCCGAGCGCTTCGAGCTGCGCCGTCTGCCGGTCGGCGTTGCCGTGGCGCCAGACCACGATCAGGTCGGGCTTCAGCGCGACGATCCGTTCGAGATCGAGCGAGCGGTTGTCGCCGACGCGCGGCAGCGCGCGGGCCGCCTCGGGATAGTCGCTGTACGACACCGCGCCGACCATCGCCGGGCCGCCGCCGGCCGCGTAGAGCAACTCGGTGGCGTGCGGCGCGACGCTGATCACGCGCTGGGCCGGCGCGGCGAGCGTGACGGTGCGGCCGGCGTCGTCGGTCACGGCGATGCCCGCCGACGCCGATGAGGAAGCCCATGTGGAAGCGGACGCCGCCCATAGCGCGACGGCGAGTGCGGCAACGTGAATGCGCGCCATCGTTCAGGATTCCGATGCAGCGGCGTGCGCCGAATAGCCGGCGAGCGCGGCTTCGAGCCGTTGCCATTCGTCCGGCGTGCCGGGCAGGCCGATCCGGATGCTCGGTGCGTGCGCGAAGAAGCGCGTCCAGATGCCTTGCGCGGCCAGCGCCTCGTGCAGCGCGAGCGCACGCGCGTCGCCGGTCCAGCAGAACAGCGGCGTGGCCTGTACCGCGAAGCCGTGCGCGGCCAGCAGCGCGGCCAGCCGCGCGCCGTCGGTGGCCAGGCGGGTGCGTGCCGCCTCTTGCCATGCGGTGTCGGCCAGCGCGGCCATGGCCGCATGCTGGGCCGGGCCGCTGACGGTCCATGCGCCGAGCGCGCCGCGCAGTTGCGCGAGCCGCGCCGGCTCGGCCAGCACGAAGCCGGCACGCACGCCGGCCAGCCCGAAGAACTTGCCGATCGAGCGCAGCACGAACAGCCCCGCCAGGTGCGTGTCGGCGGCGAGCGTGGCCGGTTCGTGCGCGCTGGCCGTATCGGCGAACGCTTCGTCGACGATCAAGGCGCCGCCACGCGCGGCCAGTTGCGCGTGCCAGTCGAGCAACTGCGCGCGCTCGATGCGTTCGGCCGTCGGGTTGTTCGGATTGCCGACGATCACGTAGCGCAGCGCATCGGGCAGGCGCGCGGCGCCGATCGAGAAGCGCTCGACGGCGTGGCCGTGGCGCATGAAGGCCGGCGCGTATTCGCTGTAGGCCAGCGCCGCGACGCCGGCCGTGCCCGGCTCGAACAGCGCGGGCAGCGCGCGGATCGCGGCCTGGCTGCCGGCCACCGGCAGCACGTGCGCCGCGTCGGGCGTGCCGTAATGGCGGGCGGCCAGCGCGGCGAGTGGTGCATCGTCGCCCGGCAGTTGCCGCCACGCGGCGGCCGGCACCGGCGGTACCGGATAGCCGATCGGATTGATGCCGGTGGAGAGGTCGAGCCAGTGCTCGAGCGCGATGCCATAGCGGCGCGCGGCGTCGTGCGGGTTGCCGCCATGCGTGATGGTGGGCGGGATCGGCGGGGAATCGTTCATGACGCGGGACGAAGAGGGCGACGCGGGAGGCAGCGAGGAAAGGCGCGAGCAAAGGCGCGAGGAAGGACGCGACGCAGGCGACCAGGAGCGAGGCCGCGCGTGGCGGCCCGGGCCTCAGCCATGATGGGTGGCGACCGCGATCGCCGCGCAGGCGAGCAGCAGCGCGAGCCAGAGGACGACGGTGCGCATCACCAGCGATAACGCCGCGCGCACGTGTCCCGGCGCGGCCGGCTCGCCCGAGCCGAGCGTCGGGCGCGATTCGAGTTCGCCGTGATAGACGGCCGGCCCGCCGAGCAGCACGTTGAGGCTGCCCGCGCCCGCGGCCATCACCGGGCCGGCGTTCGGGCTGTCCCAGTGGCGCGCCTGGGTGCGCCAGCAGCGCCACGCGTTGACGGTGTCGCCGAGCAGCGCGTAGCTCGCGGCCGTCAGCCGGGCCGGCACCCAGTTCAGCGCGTCGTCGATGCGCGCGGCGGCCCAGCCGAAGCGCAGCAGGCGCGGCGTGCGATAGCCCCACATCGCATCGAGCGTGTTGGCGAGCCGGAACATCAGCGCACCCGGGCCGCCGGCCAACGCGAACCAGAACAGCGCGCCGAAGATCGCGTCGTTGCCGTTCTCCAGCGCCGATTCGACGGCCGCGCGCGACAGCGCCGAGGCATCGGCGTCGCGCGTGTCGCGCGAGACGATGCGGCCGGTCAGCGTGCGCGCCGCGTCGAGATCGCCGCGCGCGAGCGCCACGCCGATCGGCGCGATGTGTTCGGTCAGGCTGCGCGCACCGAGCGCGAACCACAGCAGCGCGACGTGCACGGCCGCCGCGAACGGCCAGGGCAGCAGGGCGATCAGCAGCAGCGCGGCCAGCACCGGCGGCAGCACGGCGAGGCACCAGGCCGCGACGCCGAACGGGCGGCCGAGCCGGCCTTGATTGAGCCGCGCCTCGATCGCCTGCGCCAGCTTGCCGAACGCCACGAGCGGATGCGCGCGGCGCGGCTCGCCGAACCGCCAGTCCACCAGAAACGCGGCGACGGCGAGGATCGCGACGGCCGGCAACGAGAGCATCAGCATCGCGGCTCCGTGCCCTTGATGGCCATCGGCAGGCCCGCCACCACCAGCGTCACGCGCGTGGCGAGCGCGGCGATGCGCTGGTTCAGGCGGCCCAGTTCGTCGACGTAGCGGCGCGTTTCGGCGCCGAGCGGCACCACGCCGAGCCCGATCTCGTTGCTGACCACGATCACGCGTGCGCGCGAGGCGAGCAGCGCGGCTTCGAGCGCGCCGATGCGGGCCTGCAGCGTGGCGTCGTCCACGCCCACGCCCACGCCCAGGCAGTCGGCCGGGCACAGCAGGTTGGCGAGCCACAGCGTCAGGCAGTCGATCAGCACGCAGCCGTGCGGATCGTCGAGCGCGGCGACGGCCTCGGCCAGCGTGTCGGGTGCCTCGATCAGCGCCCAGGCCGCGGGCCGGCGCGCGCGATGATGGGCGATGCGGGTGTCGAATTCGGCGTCGCCGACCGTGCGCGCGGTCGCGACA
This sequence comes from Burkholderia sp. 22PA0099, assembly GCF_047497165.1. Taxonomy (NCBI): domain Bacteria; kingdom Pseudomonadati; phylum Pseudomonadota; class Betaproteobacteria; order Burkholderiales; family Burkholderiaceae; genus Burkholderia; species Burkholderia sp. 22PA0099. Next base: position 1,082,297 of record NZ_CP163165.1, read on the forward strand.
TAGGTGACGGCGCGGCCGCTGTCGGCCGCGAGCCGCTCGGCGTGGGCGCTCTTGCCGGAGCGCGCGCCGCCGAGGACGAAGGTGAGGTCATGCGAAGTCATCGCGTGATTGTAACGGCGCGGGCGATAATGCGGCCTTCGCTTTCCGCCTGGCCGCCCCGCACCATGACCGCTCCCGACCGCTCGCTTCCCCCGTTTCCGCGCGGCGCGCTGATGATCCAGGGCACCACCTCCGATGCCGGCAAGAGCACGCTGGTGGCCGGGCTGTGCCGGCTGGTGCGGCGTGCGGGCGGGCGCGTCGCGCCGTTCAAGCCGCAGAACATGGCGCTCAACAGCGCGGTGACGGTGGACGGCGGCGAGATCGGCCGCGCGCAGGCGCTGCAGGCGCTGGCCGCCGGCATTCCCGCGCATACCGACCTGAACCCGGTGCTGCTCAAGCCCACCAGCGATCGCGGCTCGCAGGTCATCATCCACGGCCATGCGCGCGCCAATCTCGACGCGCGGGCCTATCACGCCTACAAGCCGGTGGCCTTCCAGGCGGTGCTCGAATCGTTCGGGCGCCTGCGCGGCGGCTACGACGCGGTGATCGTCGAAGGCGCGGGCAGCCCGGCCGAGATCAACCTGCGCGAGGGCGACATCGCCAACATGGGGTTCGCCGAGCGCGTCGATTGCCCGGTGGTGCTGGTGGCCGACATCGATCGCGGTGGGGTGTTCGCGCATCTGCTCGGCACGCTCGCGTGCCTGTCCGACAGCGAGCGCGCGCGCGTGCGCGGCTTCGTCATCAACCGCTTTCGCGGCGATCCGGCCTTGCTGAAGCCCGGCCTCGACTGGCTGGAGGCGCAAACCGGCAAGCCGGTGCTCGGCGTGGTGCCGTATCTGCATGGGCTCGCGCTCGACGCCGAGGACATGCTGCCGAGCCTCGCGCGCACCGAGGCCTCCGACCGCGCGGCCGGGGTGCTGCGGGTGGTGGTGCCGGCCGTGCCGCGCATCAGCAACCACACCGATTACGACGCGTTGCGCGCCCATCCGCGCGTCGATTTCAGCTACTGGAAGAGCGGCCCGATTCCGGCCGCCGACCTGGTGATCCTGCCCGGCTCCAAGAGCGTGCAGCGCGATCTGGCATGGCTGCGCGCGAACGGCTGGGATACCGCGCTGAAGCGGCACCTGCGCTACGGCGGCAAGGTGATCGGCATTTGCGGCGGGATGCAGATGCTCGGGCGCGGCATCGACGATCCGCACGGCGTCGAGGGCGAACCGGGCCGGGTCGAAGGCCTCGGGCTGCTCGATTTCGAAACCGAATTGCTGGCGCGCAAGACGCTCGTGAACGTCACCGGCCACCTGGCCGACGGCGGCGCGAACGTGGCCGGCTACGAGATCCATATGGGCGAGACGCGCGGTCCGGCGCTTGATGCGCCGGCGCTGCTGCTCGACGAAGCGCACGGCGAGCACGGCGTGCGCGGCGACGGCGCGCGCTCGGCCGATGGCCAGATCCTTGCCACCTACGTGCACGGCCTGTTCGATGCGCCGGCCGCCTGCGCCGCGCTGCTCGACTGGGCCGGGCTCGATGGCGCCGAGGCGGTGGACTGGGCCGCGCTGCGCGAGGCGTCGATCGAGCGGCTGGCCGATACGCTCGGCGCGCACCTCGATCTCGATCGCGTGTTCGGCGCATTTGCTTGAGGCTGGCGTGGCGGTTCGATTGATTCCTTTTGGGAAGTAATTTAAGTCTGGTTGGCGATTTTTCGGTTTCCATGGTTCGAATACAGTTCGCTCCATCCCATCCGAAACAGGAGTTCGCCATGCATCCCAACCGATCCGCCGACCTTGGCGCCACGCTGCTGCGCGTGGTGCTCGGCATCTGGTATCTCGCCCACGTCGCCCAGAAGGTGTTCGTGTTCACGCTGCCGGGCACCGCGCAGTTCTTCGTCTCGCTCGGCCTGCCGGGCTGGCTGGCGTACCTGACGACGGCCGTCGAATTGCTCGGCGGGCTCGCGCTGCTGACCGGTATTCAGGTTCGGATCGCCGCGATCGTGCTGCTGCCGTTCATGCTCGGCGCCGTGCACGCGCATTTCCCGAACGGCTTCGGCTTCGCGTCGCCGAACGGCGGCTGGGAATACCCGGCGTTCTGGGCGGCCGCGCTGGCGGTGCAGGCGCTGCTCGGTGCGGGCGCCTATGCGCTCGGCGGCAAGCGGGCCGGGGCGAACCCGGCCGCGGCGCGGCACGCGGCCTGAGCGGGCGGGGCCGGCGCGGCGGGCCTGAGGCTCACGCGTCGGCACCCGCTTTGCCGGCTGGGCCGTGAAGCTTACGCGTCGGCGCCCGCTTCGCTGTCCGGGCCGTGAAGCTCAGGCGTCGTCACCCGCTTCGCCGGCCCGCGCCTCGTCCGATCGGCAAAACGCCTCGCGCCATCGCGGTGCAGGGCGTTTTGCCGATATCATCGCTCCCTGTATCCGCAACTTTTCGCGGCGCCCCCACCGGCGCCGCGTGGCATTCCGGGGGTGTACATGACGGTGATCGTGGTGGCAAATCCGAAGGGCGGCGTCGGCAAGAGCACGCTGTCCACCAATCTGGCGGGCTTTTTCGCGGCCCAGGGCGCCTGGGTGGCGCTGGCCGATCTCGATCGCCAGCAATCCTCGCACGGCTGGCTCGGCCTGCGGCCGGCCACGCTGCCGGCGATCGAGGCCTGGGCGCTGGATCCTTCCTCGCCGGCCAAGCCGCCGCGCGGCCTCGAATACGCCGTGATCGACACGCCGGCCGGTCTGCACGGCAACCGGCTCGACGTCGCGCTCGATCTGGCCGACAAGGTGATCGTGCCGCTCCAGCCGTCGATGTTCGATATTCTCGCGACCCAGCAATTTCTCGAACGCCTGGCCACCGAAAAGGCCGTGCGCAAGGGGCATGTGCAGGTCGGCATCGTCGGCATGCGCGTCGATGCGCGCACGCGCTCGGCCGAGCAGCTCCAGCGCTTTGTCGAGGGCCTGAAGCTGCCGGTGCTCGGCTACGTGCGCGACACGCAGAACTACGTCCAGCTCGCCGCGCATGGCCTGACGCTGTGGGATGTCGCCCGGAGCCGCGTCGAGAAGGATCTCGAACAGTGGCAGCCGATCGTCGAGTGGGCGCAGGCGAAACCGGCCAAGGGCGACTGAGCCGGGCCGGCTTGCCGGCCGCCGCGTGTTTCGCGCCACAAAGCAAAAAACCCGCCGTCCGCGAGGACGACGGGTTTTTTCTTGGCGGGTCGGCCGGCCGAATACCGCGCCGGTTCAGGTCCAGGTCTGGGTCGGGACGTGATCGCGGCTGCCCTTGATCTTGTTGGCCTCGTCGACGAACACCAGGTCCGGCTTCCAGCCGGCCTTCAGGTCGGCCTCGTCCACCACCGCGAACGCGGCAATGATCACCAGGTCGCCGAGCTGCGCGCGCCGCGCGGCCGAACCGTTCAGCGAGATCATGCCGCTGCCGCGCTCGCCCTTGATCGCATAGGTCGAGAAGCGCTCGCCGTTGTTGATGTTCCAGATATCGATCCGTTCGTTTTCGACGATGTTCGACGCTTCGAGCAAATCTTCGTCGATCGCGCACGAGCCTTCGTAATGCAGCTCGCAGTGCGTGACCGTGGCGCGGTGGATCTTCGATTTCAGCATGTGACGCTGCATGGCGTGTCCTGATGCGGGTTGGGCAGAAACGGCGGCCGTCGGCCGTCAGATTTCGAGGTTGTCGATGAGGCGCGTGGCGCCCAGCTTGGCGGCGGCCAGCACCACCAGCGGTTCGCCGGCTTCGAGCTGCTCGGCGCTGGGCGCGACCAGGTTGGCGCGGCGGCGCACCGAGATGTAGTCGGGCTGCCAGCCGCGCGCGGCCAGCGCCTCGCGGGCGGCCGTCTCGACCCGGGCGATATCGCGTGTGCCGCCCAGCATCGCATCGCGCACCTGGTGCAGCGCCCGCGCCAGCTCGGGCGCCTCGGCGCGCTCGGCGGCCGACAGGAAGCGGTTGCGCGAGGACATCGCGAGGCCGTCCTCGTCGCGCACCGTTTCGGCGGCCACGATGTCCACCGGCAGCGCCAGCTGATGGCACATGCGGCGCACGATCATCAGTTGCTGGTAATCCTTCTTGCCGAACACGGCCACCTTCGGCTGCACGCAGGCCATCAGCTTGGTGACGACGGTGCACACGCCGGTGAAGAAGCCGGGGCGGAACTCGCCCTCCAGAATGCCGCCGAGGTCGTCGGGCGGCTGCACGCGGTATTCCTGCGGCTCCGGATACAGATCGCGCTCGGTCGGCGCGAACACCACGTAGACGCCTTCGTTCTGCAGCTTGTCGATGTCGTCCTGGAGCGTGCGCGGGTATTTGTCGAAATCCTCGTTCGGGCCGAATTGCAGCCGGTTCACGAAGATGCTCGCGACCACCGGGTCGCCGTGCTGGCGCGCGAGCCGCATCAGCGACAGGTGGCCCTCGTGCAGGTTGCCCATGGTCGGCACGAAGGCCGTCCGGTTCTGGCCGCGCAACTGGTCGCGCAACTCCTGGATCGTGCTGATGACTTTCATGATCGGTAAGGCGGTTCCTCGCGCGAGTGGCGCGTTGCCGCCGCGCGGGGCGCGGCGTCGTGATCGAACGGTTCGCCCGCGACCGGGCGGGGTGGCGAGCGTCGGCGATTGTAGAGGATTTGCCGTTGCGACGCATCGATAAACGCACGATCGTTCGCTTTTTATTCTGTTATTTGCCGAGGAATGGGCCGATCGTCGCGGCGTTTCGCGGCCGGGCAACGGGGGCTGGCGCGGGATCGAACGAGGCAGGGGCGAGGCCGCCGGGCACGTCGGCCGCCCCGGAAACCGGGCCGGCCGCACCGCGCGGGACGGCAGGGTTCAGGCGGGCAGGTACGCGAGCCGCACGTAGATCGGCGCGAACGGTTCGGGCTGGGTGATTTCGATGAGCGATTCGCGCGCGAGTTCGAGCATGGCGATGAAGTTGACCACCACCACGCGCACGCCGCGCGAGGTGTCGAACAATTCGGCGAACTCCATGAAGCGCACGTTCTGCAACTGGCGCAGGATCAGGCTCATGTGCTCGCGCACCGACAGTTCCTCGCGCGAGATCTTGTGATGTTGAACCAGCTTGGCGCGCTTGAGCACGTCGGCCCAGGCGGCGCGCAGGTCGTCCGAATCGACGTCGGGGAAGCGCGGCGTGATGCTCTGCTCGATATAGACATCGGCGCGCAGGAAATCGCGGCCGAGCTGCGGCAATTGGTCGAGGCGCTGCGAGGCCAGCTTCATCTGCTCGTATTCGAGCAGGCGGCGCACCAGCTCGGCCCGCGGGTCCTCGGCTTCGTCGCCGGTGTCGGCCTTCTTGACCGGCAGCAGCATGCGCGACTTGATCTCGATGAGCATCGCGGCCATCAGCAGGTATTCGGCCGCCAGTTCGAGATTCGACTCGCGGATTTGATCCACGTAGCCCAGATACTGCGCGGTGACCTCGGCCATCGGAATGTCGAGGACGTTGAAGTTCTGCTTGCGGATCAGGTACAGCAGCAGGTCGAGCGGGCCTTCGAAGGTTTCGAGGAACACCTCGAGCGCATCGGGCGGGATGTAGAGATCCTGCGGCAGCTTGAAGAGCGGCTCGCCGTACAGGCGCGCGAAGGCCGCGATGCCGTCGACCGTGTCGGGCGTCGTATCGACGCCGGCGCGCGCGGCGAGTGCGTCTTCCGGCCGGGCGGCCTCGTCGGCGGCGCTCACGGGATCAGAAGTTCTGGTAGTAGACGTAGGACGTTTGCTTGACGCGCGAGGTTTGCTGGGCCGAACGTTCGTCGAGGTCGATCGGCTGCTTGTCCCACAGCAGCGCGCGGCCCTTGCGCTGTTCGTCTTCGAGCGCCGGCTTCTGTTGCTTGAGCTGGTTCAGAAATTGCGTGACGTCGGACTGATACGACATGGTGGATTCCGTTCTGGACAGGCCAGCCGCGCGTTCGCGGGCCGCCCGAGGTGGGGATGGCGGGATTTTACCGCATCGCGGGAACAGCCGGCGCCAATCCGCGTCGAATGCGCAGCTTGCCCGAACGTCAGGACTTTTGAACATCTTTCAAGCTTTGCCCACGGAAGCGCGATGGCGCTGTGGTCAAATGTGGGCTTTTATCCGATCTATCCTCGAGGGGGCGGTATTTGACAGGGCTGGCCATTCCACCAGACGAGCGTCGCGCCGGGTGCGCGGCCGCATGCGCTCGCACGGCCTTGCGGCCGTCCCCTTCGTTGCTGTCGCTGCCGCGCCTGGCCAGGCTCACGCTCGGCGGCTGCCTGGCCGCCGCGTTCGCGATGCCGGCCTGGGCCAAGTTCGAGGTGAACATCGACGCGCCGCGCTCGGTGCGCAGCCTGCTCAAGCAGCATCTCGACCTGTCGCGCTTCGCCAAGCGCGACGATATCTCCGACGATCAGTTCGAGTTTCTGATTACCGCCACGCCGCAACAGGTGCGCGACCTGACGGCCACGGCCGGCTATTTCTCGCCGGTGGTGTCGACCGACGTGCGCACGCGCGACGGCAAGCGCTCGGTAACGATCAAGGTCGATCCGGGGCCGCAAACCGACGTGTCGGGCGTCGATCTGCAATTCCACGGCCCGGTGGGCACCGAAGATCCGAAACAGGAGACGGCCGCGCGGCTGGCGTTCTCGCTGCACGAGGGCGAACCGTTCACGCAGTCGGGCTGGGACGACGCGAAGAACGCGGCGCTGCGGCAATTGCAAGCGCGCCGCTATCTCGGCGCGAAGATCCTCGCCTCGCAGGCGCGTATCGATCCGCGCACGCGCACGGCGAAGCTGTCGGTCACGTACGACAGCGGCCCGACCTTCACGATCGGCAAGCTCGACGTGTCGGGCGTGCGCCGCTACCCGGGGCAGATCATCGACAACGTCGATCCGCTCGGGGTGGGCGAGATCTACGACGTGCAGCGCATCAACGAACTGCAGCGGCAATTGCAGAACACGCCGTATTACGCGAGCGTGGCGATCGATGTCGGTGACGACACGTCGAAGCCGGACCAGACGCCGGTGCACGTGAAGGTCAGCGAGTATCCGTACAACAGCGTGCGCGGCGGGGTGGGTTACGCCACCGACACCGGGCCGCACGTGCAGGGTTCGTACACCTATCTCGACACGTTCGGCCGCGCCTGGCCGCTGCAGATCTCGGGGCGCATCGACCAGATCCAGCAATACGGGCAGGTGCAGCTGTCGATGCCGCCGAGCCCGCACGCGTGGACCAACAGCGTGCTGGCGTCGTACACCAACACCAACGTGTCGGATGTGCGGATCTACAGTGGGCGGCTCGGCGTGCAGCGCACCAAGACCAGCCAGAACATCGATTACACGTACTCGATCATGTATTACCAGGACCGGCTCGACCAGAACGCCGCCGGCCCGACCACCAGCCGCGCGCTGGTGCCGCAATGGTCGTGGACGCGCCGCAACGTCGACGATCCGCTGTTCCCGCGCTCGGGCAACCTGATCCACGCCGAGGCCGGCTTCGCGATCAAGGGCGTGGCGACCGACCAGACCTTCATCCGCGGCTATGCACGCGGCCAGCAATACCTGCCGGTCGGCAAGCGCGATCTGGTGCTGTTCCGCGCGGAGCTGGGCGGCGTGTTCACGAGCGGCGGGTCGGCCGGCGTGCCGGCCTCGCTGCTGTTCCGCGCGGGCGGCTCGAACTCGGTGCGCGGCTACGGCTATCAGAGCATCGGCAACAACGTCGACGGCTCGGTGCTGCCGACCAAGTACCTGATGACCGCCACCGCCGAATACCAGCACTGGTTCAACCACGATTGGGGCATGGCCACCTTCTACGATCTCGGCACCGCGACCGACGATTGGGGCGACAAGGTGTTCTATCAGGGCGTGGGCGTCGGCGCGCGCTGGCGCAGCCCCGTGGGGCCGGTCAATGTCGACCTGGCCTACGGCATCCGCAACCGCAGCGTGCGTCCGTACCTGACGCTCGGCATTGCATTCTGACCAGGGTTTTCCGGATTCCAGCATGACGAAGGACGATTCCACCGTACCGCCGGCCGGCGCCACGCCGGGCGGCCCGCCACCGGGTGAGCCGCCGCAGCCGCCGTCGACCGAGCCGCCTGCATCGAACCGGCGCCGGGGCCGGCTCGGCCGCGCGCTGGCCTGGACGGCCGGCGTGCTGGTGCTGCTCGTGGTGTTGCTGGTGGGAGCGCTGGCCGCCGCCGTGCTGACCGAGCGCGGTACGCGGCTGGCCTGGAACACGGCGGTCTCGGTGTTGGGCGGCCGGCTGGCCGGCACGCTCGAAGGCGGCTCGCTCGCGCACGGCGTGCGGATCGACAGGCTGGCCTGGCTGTCGCCGGGCGGCACGGGCACCGACGTGCGGATCGACCGGGTGGAGGCGCGCTGGGCGCTGACGCGCGCGCCGCTGCGCTTCACGCTCGATTACCTGCGGGCCGGCACGATCGACGTGAGCGTGGTGCCGTCGCCGCCGAGCACCACGCCGACCGTGCTGCCGCAGAACCTGAACCTGCCGCTGCAACTGGTGCTGCGCGAGGTGCGTTTCGATACGTTGCGCATCCACCAGGCCGGTTCCACGACCGAGCTGTCGCATTTCCTGCTGCACGGCGACAGCGACGGCCGTCACCATACGCTGGCGGTCGAGCGGCTCGACACGCCGTTCGGCGCGGTGAGCGCGAACGCGCGGCTCGACGGCCAGCGGCCGTTCGCGATCGAAGGCGCGGCCACGTATTCGGGCAAGGTGTCGAAGGAGCAGGTCGATGCGCATGCCACGCTGTCCGGCTCGCTGGAGGCGCTCGGCGTCGATCTCGACGCATCGGGGATGAAGCTGGCCGGGCGCGCGCATCTCGAGGCCGCGCCGTTCGGCGCGGTGCCGCTCACGCGCGCCACGCTGGCGTTCGATCACGTGAACCCGCGTGTGCTGGTGCCGAGCGCGCCCGAGGCCGATCTGAGCATCCATGCCGATCTCGCCCCGGCGGGCGAGGCGGCGGACGCGAACGACAGCGTGTCGGCGAAGGCGCTGGCGGCGATCATGGCTTCGGAGGCTTCTGGCGCTTCCGGGGCTTCCGGGGCTTCCGCAGCCTCGGCAGGTGCGTCCGCAACTGTGGCGGGCAGCGCTGCGTCGGCTGGGAAGGTACAAGTCCAATCACAAGCGGCGGCCAAGCCTGCTTCCGGCGCCAGCGGGTCTCAAGCCGCGGCCACCGCGAACTCGCACGCGCTCGTGGTGGTCGGCAAGCTCGCCATCGTCAACGCGAAGCCGGGCACGCTGGCCGAAGGCAAGCTGCCGCTGGTTGACATCCACGCGAACCTCCATCTCGACGCCCACGCCCAACGCATCGACGATTTCGCGCTGCGCCTGCTGCGCAACGGCAGCGTGACGGGCGGCGGCGCACTGGCTTCGCCGCGCGGCCGCTTCGACCTGAACGTCGCCGACCTCGATCCGACGCTGTTCTCCAGCGCGGTGCGGCCGATGCGGCTCGGCGGCCCGGTCGCCGTGACGCTCGACAACGGTTCGCAGCGCGCCACCGTCGATCTCAAGGACCCGAAGCTCGCGCTCGGCCTGAGCGCCGACGTCACGACCGACGCCAACGCCACCACGATCAAGCGCGCGCGCGTGTCGGCCGGCAAGGGCCGTGTCGATCTGAGCGGCGTGCTCAAGCACGACAAGACGTCGAGCTACGACCTCAAGGCCGCGCTCGTCGATTTCAACCCGCTGGCGTTCTCGACGCTGACGCCGGCTGCCAAAAGCGCCCCGGTCGCCAAGGGCGGCAAGCCGGCGGTGAAGGCCGCGGCAAAGCCCGTCGGCCGCCCGGTCGATGCGCGCGTGAACGGCACGTTGACCGCCACCGGCGCGCTCGCGCCGGCGCTGTCGAGCAAGCTTCAGTTCAAGCTCGGCGAGAGCGTCTACGACGGCGTGCCGATGACCGGGCAGGGCACCTTGCAGGTGGCCGGCATGCGCCTGCTGCCGAGCACGGCCGACCTGTCGGTGGCCGGCAATCGCGTCTCGCTGAACGGCAGCTTCGGCGCACCCGGCGACCGGCTGCGCTTCGCGATCGACGCGCCGCAACTCGACCGCCTGGGCTTCGGCCTGCAAGGGCTGGTGTCGGCGCACGGCGAGCTGACCGGCAGCATCGCGCACCCGAACCTCGCCGCTGACTACCGCGCCACCGGCGTGGTGATCGGCAGCAACCGGATCGGCTCGGCGCAGGGCAGCGCCGAGATTCGCGACGGCGCGAACGGCGCGCTGGCGTTCAGCGTCGATGCGAACGACCTGGCGCTCGGCTCGCTCGACCTGAAATCGGTCAAGGCCAAGCTCGACGGCACGCGCGCGAAACACACGCTCGACGCCACCGCGCTCGGCAGCGCCGACGGCCGCGTCATCAACCTGCACGTGGCGGCGGCCGGCGGCCTGATCGAGGCGGGCGGCGCGAGCCGCTGGGACGGCACCGTCTCGCAGCTCGTCAACCGCGGCACGCCGGCGGTATCGCTCGACGCGCCGCTCACCGTGTCGGCCGGCGCGGGCCGCGTGGTGCTCGGCGCCAGCAAGCTGACGATCGAGGGCGCGGTGCTCGACCTGCGCAGCTTCGTGCTCGATCACGGCGCGCTGCGCACGGCCGGCACGCTGACCAACCTGTCGATCGCGCGCGCGTTGCAGGTGCGCGAATTCCTGACCGGCGAGCGCGCGCCCGTGCGCACCGATCTCGTGCTCGACGGCGACTGGGACCTGTCGCTCGCCAATACGGCCAGCGGGCATGTGCAGATTCGCCGCCGCTCGGGCGACGTGACGATCGAGGCCGGGCGCGGCATCGCCTCGCTCGGCATCACCGACCTGAACGCGCGCGCCGAATTCGGCGCGGGCAACCGCCTGAACGCCACGCTGCATGCGAAGGCAAGCCGGATCGGCACCGCCGACGCCACGCTCGGCATCCCGTTCGCGATGAACGACGGCACCATCGGCGTGGCCGAGAACGGGCCGCTGTCGGGCAACATCGCCGTCGACGTGCCCGCGCTGCGCACCACCGGCGGCCTGCTCGGGCCGAGCTACCTGTTCGATGGCCGCGCCGCGCTGAAGCTGACGGTGGCCGGCACGCCGGCCAAGCCCGATCTGTCGGGCGACCTGACCGGCGACAAGCTGTCGGTCACGGTGGTCGATCAGGGCGTGCAGTTGAAGGACGGCATCATCCGCGTCAAGCTGACCGACAATCTCGTCGAGTTCCAGCAGGTGGAGTTCCACGGCGCCGACGGCACGCTGCGCGCGCTCGGCCAGGTGCGGCTCGACGGCAACGCGCCCGACCTGAAGGCCAGCATCGTGGCCGACAAGCTCGAACTGTTCGCCTCGCCCGACCGCAAGCTGTCGCTGTCGGGCAGCGCCAGCATCAAGAACGACGGCCCGCGCGGCCAGCTCGCGATCGACGGCAAGTTCGCCGTCGACCAGGCGCTGTTCGACCTGCCCGAATCGTCGGCGCCGTCGCTGTCCGACGACGTCGTGATCGTGCGGCCCGACGGCACCGTGCCGGGCGAATCGAAGAACGCGGCCGGCCTGCCGAAGTCGGTTGCCGACAAGCCCGCACCCGCGCTCGGCCCGCGCGCCAACATCGACATCGACCTCGGCGACCGCTTCCGGTTCAAGGGGCACGGCGCCGATCTTGGCCTGCGCGGCACCATCACCGTGATGAGCGCGCCGGGCAATCCGCTGCGCGCGGTCGGCAACGTGCGCGTGACCGAAGGCTCGACCTACTCGACGTTCGGCCGCAAGTTGTCGATCGAAAATGGCTTCTTCACGTTCAACGGGCCGATCTCGAACCCCGGCATCAACATCCTCGCGATGCGCCGCAACCAGGAGGTGGAAGCCGGCGTGCAGGTGACCGGCACCGTGCAGGCGCCCACCGCGAAGCTGGTATCCGAGCCGAACGTGACCGATAACGAGAAGCTGTCGTGGCTGCTGTTCGGCCATGGCACCGACACCGGCAACAACCTCGGCCAGCAGAACACCATGACCACCGCGCTCGCGCTGTTGGGCAGCGCGAGCGGCAAGCGCATCGCGCAGACGGTGGGGCTCGACGAGTTCACGGTGGGCCGCAGCGACGTGGGCCTGACCGATCCGCAGGTGGTGCAGATCTCGAAGGCGATCAACGAGCGCTTCGTGCTCGGCTACGAGCAGGGGCTGCAGTCGGCCAGCAACGCGTTCAAGGCGACGCTGAACCTGTCGCGGTTCTGGGCCGTGTCGGCGTACGGCGGGACGTTCCAGGGCGTGGACCTGAACTACACGCGGCGGTTCGACAAGTGGTGGTGGGCGCGGGGGCGCAGGCAATAAAAAACCCGCTCGGGGACGAGCGGGTTTTTTGCAGGGCCGGCGCGACGGGGTGGTCCCGGGGCGCGCGGCCGTGGCGCCGGGCGTCAGCTCACGCGCATGCCCGGCTTCGCGCCGCTGTGCGGCTCGAGAATATACAGGCCCGGTTCGGCGTTCTCGTCCTTCGACGAAGCCGCCAGCACCATCCCTTCCGACATGCCGAACTTCATCTTGCGCGGTGCGAGGTTCGCGACCATCACCGTCAGCTTGCCGACCAGATCCTCCGGCTTGTAGGCCGACTTGATGCCCGAGAACACGTTGCGGGTTTTTTCCTCGCCGACGTCGAGCGTAAGCTGCAGCAGCTTGTCCGAGCCTTCCACGGCCTGACACGCGACGATCTTCGCGATGCGCAGGTCGATCTTCGTGAAATCGTCGATCGAGATGATGCCGTCGCCGGCCGGCGCGGCGGCTTCCTTGGCGGGCTTCTTCTTCGCGTCCTTGCCGTCCTTGGCGGTGGCCGTGGCGGCCGCGCCGGCTTCGCCCGCCGGGGCGAGCGAGCTGCGGTTGGCGGCCAGCAGCGCCTCGATCTGCTTCGGATCGACGCGGCTGGTCAGGTGCTGATACGCATTGACCGGTTGCGTGGACGACAGCGGCGTGGCCGCATCGGCCCAGGTCAGCGGCGCGATGCCGAGGAAGCGTTCGACCGATTCCACCAGCTTCGGCAGCACCGGCTTCAGCGCGAGCGACAGCAGGCGGAACGATTCGAGGCTCACGCTGCAGGTTTCATGCAGCGCCACGGCGTTGGCCGGGTCCTTGGCCTGCTCCCACGGCTTGGCGGTATCCACGTAGACGTTCACCGCGTCGGCCAGCTCCATCGTCTGGCGCAGCGCGCGGCCGTATTCGCGCGCTTCGTAGTGCGCGGCGATCTGCGGGATGGCGTCGCGCAGCGAGGCGATCAGCGGGTGGTTCATCGCGCTGTCCTGCACGCGGCCGCCGAAGCGCTTGAACAGGAAGTTCGCCGCCCGGCTCGCGATGTTCACGTACTTGCCGACCAGGTCGCTGTTTACGCGCGCCTGGAAATCGTCGAGGTTCAGGTCGATGTCTTCCATCGTCGCGTTCAGCTTCGCGGCGAAGTAGTAGCGCAGCCATTCCGGGTTCAGGCCGGTGTCGATCACGCTCTTGGCCGTGATGAAGGTGCCGCGCGACTTCGACATCTTCGCGCCGTCGACGGTCAGGAAGCCGTGCGCGAACACGTTGGTCGGCGTGCGATGGCCCGAGAACTCGAGCATCGCCGGCCAGAACAGCGTGTGGAAGTAGAGGATGTCCTTGCCGATGAAGTGATACTGCTCGGCGTTCGAACCGGGGCGCGTCCACGCGTCGAAATCGAGGCCGAGCTTGTCGGCCAGGTTCTTGAAGCTCGCGTAGTAGCCCACCGGCGCATCGAGCCAGACGTAGAAATACTTGCCCGGCGCGCCGGGGATCTCGAAGCCGAAGTAGGGCGCGTCGCGCGAGATGTCCCAGTCGGCGAGCTTGGCTTCGCCGTCGTCGCCGAGCCATTCGCGCATCTTGTTGGTGGCTTCGGGCTGCGCGAGGCCGCCCACCCAGCCGCGCAGGAACGATTCGCAGCGCGGGTCGGACAGCTTGAAGAAGTGGTGCGTGGAAGTCTTGCGGATCGGCTTGGCGCCCGACACGACCGAGTACGGATTCAGCAGGTCGGTCGGCAGGTAGGTCGAGCCGCACACTTCGCAGTTGTCGCCGTATTGATCCTTGGCGTGGCACTTCGGGCACTCGCCCTTGATGAAGCGGTCGGGCAGGAACATTTCCTTGACCGGATCGTAGGCCTGCTCGATGTCGCGCTCGGCGATCAGCCCGGCCTGCTTCAGCGCCAGGTAGATGTTCTCGCTGAGGACGCGGTTTTCCTCGGAATCGGTCGAATAGAAATTGTCGAACGACACGCCGAAGCTGTCGAAATCGCGCTTGTGCTCGCCCCAGACGCGCTCGATCAGCTGCCTCGGCGTCAGGCCTTCCTGTTCGGCGCGCAGCATGACCGGCGTGCCGTGCGTGTCGTCGGCGCCGATGTAATAGATCTCGTGACCGTGCATTCGCATCGTCCGCACCCAGATGTCCGTCTGGATGTACTCCACCAGATGGCCGATGTGGATTTGCCCGTTGGCGTAGGGCAGGGCGGACGTGACGAGGATCTGGCGGCGGCTCGCGGGAGCGCCGGCCGGCACGGTATTGAGATCGGATGCGGACATAGGGTCGTCAGGAAAGCCGCGGCGAGCGCGGCATGGTACGGGGGGAAACGCGTTGGAACCTGCGATTCTAGCAGGCACGACACAATCGATCGTGGCGCGGGCGGCCCGAACGGTGCTGCCGCCATCGTGTCGTGGATTTTTCGCTGGATTCGGTGCGATTCAAACCGAAATCGGTTGAATTCGTGCATCGCGCGGACATCGCCGCAACAGTCTTTCGAATGGCTTTCCGTATGCGCACGACGCGGAAATTGTTGCAGGGCAGCAGCCGAATTTCAGGCAAAAAAAACCGGGGCGACTGGTGCCCCGGAGCAACAACGACAAGAGGAGAATGGTGACGCATCTGCAATGCAACAGACGCGTACCGTAAGGAAAGACCAAGGCAAAATCAATAAGTTCGAAATTTCTTCGAATCTGCGCCGATTAGCCCAAAGTCCTTGCCCGGTATGCCTCGCGTGTCGTTACTGTTGCGGTTGCTGCGGCGCGCGCAGGTAGATTTCGACGCGGCGGTTCTGGGCGCGGCCGGCTTCGGTGGCGTTGTCGGCCACCGGGTTCGAGGCACCCATGCCTTGGGCCGACAGGCGGCCACCGTTGACGCCGCGCTGCACCATCGCCGTCACGACGCTTTGCGCGCGGTTCTGCGACAGCGTCTGGTTATGCGCGGCCGAGCCGGTGCTGTCGGTGTAGCCCACCACCGCCGCGGTGATCTGCGGGTTCTGGTTCAGCGAGGAAGACAGATCGTTGAGCAGCGGCGCGAAGGCCGGCGTGATCGCGTATTGATCGGTTGCGAACGTCACCGAGCTCGGCACGTTCAGCTTCAGCGAGCCGTCCGGCTGTTCCGTCACTTGCGTGCCGGTGCGTTGCGCCGACGGGGCGATGCGGTTCTTGATCGCCTGCCAGTTGTAGCCGGTCACGCCGCCTGCCAGCGCGCCGATGCCGGCGCCGATCGCCGCGCCCTTGCCGCCGCCCGCCAGCGCGCCGATGCCGGCGCCGAGCGCGGCGCCGGCACCGGTGCCGACCGCGGTGTTGTTGCCCTGCGGGGAGGCGCAACCGGCGAGCAGCGCGCCGGCAAGAGCGAAGACGGACAAGCGCGTCGCGATTTTGGTATTCATGTCGAGTTCCTCTCTGAATTGAACGAGTCGGTCACTACGCGGTGCGACGCCTCGGCAACGAGACGCCGCCGGCAGGCTGCATGCCCCGTTCGAGACCAAGGCTGTTCGGACGAAGCAGCGTCCAGCCTCTACAATATAGGCGTTGCGGGGCCGATGTGGCCCCGAGGTGCACCGCTGGCGATCATTGCGCCCCCGCCGTTTTCGCGCAATGACGTGCAATAAATTCTTTCACTTTTCTTGCCTGCCGCGCTCTCGTCGGAGGATTGACGGCGTTGCGAAGGCAGCATCGCCGGCTGCGCGGCACGCCTCGCGCGGCATGGCGAACCACGATTCCACGGAGTTTCGATGAGTATTGAACGGGCCACTGTCGACGCCGCGCTCGCGGCGCTCGTCGATCCCAACACGAACCGCCCCTACGCGGCGGGCAAGGGTATTCGCGACGTCGCGATCGATGGCGACACCGTCACGCTGACGGTGGTGCTCGGCTATCCGGCGCGCAGCCAGCACGAGGCGGTGCGCCAGTGCATGGCCGAGGCGCTGGCTCGGGTGCCGGGCGTGCGCGCGGCGCGCGTGGCGGTCGAGCAGGACATCGTGACGCACACTGTGCAGCGCGGCGTGAAGTTGCTGCCGAACGTCAAGAACATCGTCGCGGTGGCCTCGGGCAAGGGCGGCGTGGGCAAGAGCACCACCGCCGTCAACCTGGCGCTCGCGCTGGCCCAGGAAGGCGCCACGGTCGGCATCCTCGATGCGGACATCTACGGCCCGTCGCTGCCGACCATGCTCGGCGTGCAGGGCCGCCCCGAGTCGCCCGACAACCAGTCGATGAACCCGATGATGGGCCACGGCCTGCAGGCCAACTCGATCGGCTTCCTGATCGACGAGGACAACCCGATGGTCTGGCGCGGCCCGATGGCCACCTCGGCGCTGGAACAATTGCTGCGACAGACCAACTGGCGCGACCTCGATTACCTGATCGTCGACATGCCGCCGGGCACCGGCGACATCCAGTTGACGCTGGCCCAGCGCGTGCCGGTGACGGGCGCGGTGATCGTCACCACGCCGCAGGACATCGCGTTGCTCGACGCCAAGAAGGGCTTGAAGATGTTCGAGAAGGTCGGCATCCCGATCCTCGGGCTGGTCGAGAACATGAGCATCCACGTGTGCTCGAACTGCGGCCACGAAGAGCACATCTTCGGCTCGGGCGGCGCGGCACAGATGGCGACCGAATACGGCGCGCCGGTGCTCGGCAGCCTGCCGCTCGACATCGCGATCCGCCAGCAGGCCGACAGCGGCACGCCCACCGTGGTGGCCGCGCCCGATTCGGCCGTGGCGGCGCGTTATCGCGAGATCGCGCGCAAGGTGGCGATCGCGATCGCGGAGCGTTCGAAGGACATGACGTCGAAATTCCCGTCGATCGTGGTTCAGAATACGTAAAACCCTGTCCTTCCTGCTGTTTCACGCGCCGGAACCCGGGGTATGATGGCGACTTTCCCCTGGTCCCCTTTTTTCAGGCCTGCGGGCGCGCTTATCCGGCGCGTGCGCCGGCGTGAGGATCGCATGAAACAACGATTCGACGGGACGGCCTGCGCCACCGCGCTCGCCGTTCTGGCCGCGATGGTCGTGCTGAACGGCTGCATGTCCTTCGCGTCGACCCACGAAAAGCGCGCCACCGCGCTGCTGCAACCCACGTTCGGCAGCCAGACGCGCGGCGCGCTGACCTTCGTCGAGCGCCCCGACGGCGTACAGGTGTCCTACAACTTCGTCGGCTTGCCGCCCGATACCGATCACGCGCTGCAGGTGCACGACCGCGGCGACTGCAACGCCGTGGACGGCGCCAGCGCCGGCCCGGTGTTCGCGCCCTCGGCCGACCGGCTGCGCGCCGGCGCGCGGGTGGCGGGCGATCTCGGCAATATCCACGCGGATTCCAACGGCGTCGCCGCCGGCTTCATCGTCGCGCCCGACGTGGCGCTCGACGGCGTGCGCTCGGTGTTCGGCCGCTCGGTGCTGATCCACCGCGACGCGGGCGACCCCGCCTTCCCGCAGCACGGCGCCGGCCCCGGCCTGGCGTGCGGCGTCGTCAGGCCGTGACGCAAGCTCGCGCGCCGGCCGTGATCGCGTAAAATGTGCGCCTTTCCTTGCCACCGGGCATGCCCGGTGGCGCGACCCCGATCTGTAGCCTTATCTGGCGCCTTCTTATGAGCATCAAGTCCGACAAGTGGATTCGGCGCATGGCCGAACAACACAAGATGATCGAGCCGTTCGTGCCCGGTCAGGTGCGCGAGTCCGAGGACGGCCGCAGGATCGTCAGCTACGGCACCTCGAGCTACGGCTACGACATCCGCTGCGCGGACGAATTCAAGATCTTCACCAACATCAATTCGACCATCGTCGACCCGAAGAACTTCGACGAAGGCTCGTTCGTCGACTTCAAGGGCGATGTGTGCATCATCCCGCCGAACTCGTTCGCGCTGGCCCGCACCGTCGAATATTTCCGCATTCCGCGCACGGTGCTGACCGTCTGCCTCGGCAAGTCGACCTACGCGCGTTGCGGCATCATCGTCAACGTCACGCCGTTCGAGCCCGAATGGGAAGGCTACGTGACGCTCGAATTCTCGAACACCACGCCGCTGCCGGCGAAGATCTACGCGAACGAAGGCGTCGCGCAGGTGCTGTTCTTCGAGAGCGACGAAGTGTGCGAAGTGTCCTACGCCGATCGCGGCGGCAAATACCAGGGCCAGCGTGGTGTCACGCTGCCGAAAACCTGATCTGGTTGGATACACGTTTTGCCAACCGGTTACCGGGTGACCGCTGCGCTTGACGCGCCGCGGTCGTTCTTTTTGGAGATTCGCCCATGAAGTTTCGCTTCCCCGTCGTCATCATCGATGAAGACTTCCGCTCCGAGAACATTTCGGGCTCCGGCATTCGCGCATTGGCCGAAGCGCTCGAAAAAGAGGGCGTCGAGGTCAACGGTCTGACGAGCTACGGCGATCTGACGTCGTTCGCGCAACAGTCGAGCCGGGCGTCGTGCTTCATCCTGTCGATCGACGACGACGAGCTGATGCTCGGCGAAACCGGCCCGGACGGCGAGCTGCCCGAACTGGCCACGGCGATCATCGAGCTGCGCGCGTTCGTGACCGAAGTGCGCCGCCGCAATGCCGACATTCCCATCTTCCTGTACGGCGAGACGCGCACCTCGCGCCATATCCCGAACGACGTGCTGCGCGAGCTGCACGGCTTCATCCACATGTTCGAGGACACCCCCGAGTTCGTCGCGCGGCACATCATCCGCGAAACCAAGGTGTACCTCGATTCGCTGGCGCCGCCGTTCTTCAAGGAACTGGTCAAGTACGCCGACGAAGGTTCGTACTCGTGGCACTGCCCGGGGCACTCGGGCGGCGTGGCGTTCCTGAAGAACCCGCTCGGCCAGATGTTCCACCAGTTCTTCGGCGAGAACATGCTGCGCGCCGACGTGTGCAACGCCGTGGACGAACTCGGCCAGCTGCTCGACCACACCGGGCCGGTGGCCGCGTCCGAGCGCAACGCCGCGCGCATCTTCAGCGCCGACCACCTGTTCTTCGTGACCAACGGCACGTCCACCTCGAACAAGATCGTCTGGCACGCCACCGTGGCGCCGGGCGACATCGTGCTGGTCGACCGCAACTGTCACAAGTCGATCCTGCATGCGATCACCATGACGCACGCGATTCCCGTGTTCCTGACGCCCACGCGCAATCACTTCGGCATCATCGGCCCGATTCCGCGCGACGAATTCAAGCCGGAAAACATCCGCAAGAAGATCGAGGCGAACCCGTTCGCGCGCGAGGCGCTGAAGAAGAACCCGAACGCGAAGCCGCGCATCCTGACGATCACGCAGAGCACGTACGACGGCGTGATCTACAACGTCGAGCAGATCAAGGATCTGCTCGGCGACCTGCTCGACACGCTGCACTTCGACGAAGCGTGGCTGCCGCACGCCGAATTCCACGAGTTCTACCAGGACATGCACGCGATCGGCGCGGGCCGCCCGCGCACCGGTTCGCTGGTGTTCGCGACGCACTCCACGCACAAGCTGCTGGCCGGCATCTCGCAGGCCTCGCAGATCGTCGTGCAGGATTCGGAGAACCGCACGTTCGACAAGCATCGCTTCAACGAGGCTTACCTGATGCACACCTCCACCAGCCCGCAGTACGCGATCATCGCCTCGTGCGACGTCGCGGCCGCGATGATGGAGGCGCCCGGCGGCCCGGCGTTGGTCGAGGAATCGATCGCCGAGGCGATCGATTTCCGCCGCGCGATGCGCAAGGTCGACGCCGAATACGGCGACGACTGGTTCTTCTCGGTGTGGGGCCCGGACACGCTGCCGGACGAAGGCATCGGCTCGCGCGAGGACTGGATCCTGCGCCCGAACGATCGCTGGCACGGCTTCGGCAATCTGGCCGAAGGCTTCAACATGCTCGACCCGATCAAGGCGACGATCATCACGCCGGGGCTCGACGTGGATGGCGAATTCGGCGAAACGGGCATCCCGGCCGCGATCGTCACGAAGTATCTGGCCGAGCACGGCATCATCGTCGAGAAAACCGGCCTGTACTCGTTCTTCATCATGTTCACGATCGGCATCACGAAGGGCCGCTGGAACTCGATGGTGACCGAGCTGCAGCAGTTCAAGGACGATTACGACAACAACCAGCCGCTGTGGCGCGTGCTGCCGGAATTCGTCGCGCAGTATCCGATCTACGAGCGCGTGGGCCTGCGCGATCTGTGCGCGCAGATCCACGACGTGTACCGCGCCAACGACATCGCCCGCCTGACGACCGAGATGTACCTGTCGGACATGGAGCCGGCGATGAAGGCGTCCGACGCGTTCGCCAAGCTCGCGCACCGCGAGATCGACCGCGTGCCGCTCGACGAACTCGAAGGCCGCGTGACCAGCATCCTGCTGACGCCGTACCCGCCGGGCATTCCGCTGCTGATCCCGGGCGAGCGCTTCAACGCGACCATCGTCAGCTACCTGCGGTTCGCGCGCGACTTCAACGAGCGCTTCCCGGGCTTCCATACCGATGTGCACGGGCTGGTGGCCGAGGAAGTGAACGGGCGCGTCGAGTACTACGTCGATTGCGTGCGCGACTGACGATGAGCGGCTTCGCGATCTTCAGTCCGGGCCGCCGCGCGCTGCGTGCGCGGGCGGTGGCCGCGGCGGCGCTGGTCGTGGCCGGCTGGTTCGGCGCGGCGGCGCCGGTGCCGGCGCATGCCGAGGTGGCGGCCGCCGATCCGATCGATGTCGCGATGCGCCAGTGTCTGGCACGGCGCGACCGTTCCTCGACGGTCGGCCAGATCCAGTGCATGGACGAGGCCCGCGCGCAGTGGCTGAGTGCCGTGGACGACGCGTTCAAGCAATTGGGCACGGTGGAGCCGGCCAGCGCCAGGCGGGGCTGGCAGGAAAGCCAGCGGCGCTGGCTGCTGTGGCGCAATGACGAGACGCTGCTGACGCAGGCGGTGTACGCCACCACCTCCGGCACGATGTATGCGCTGGCCAGCGCCGACATGCGCATCCAGCCGGTGCGCGATCGCGCGCTGTCGCTGCGCGACGCGGCCGATCGCTACAGCAAGCCGAACGGCGGCGCCGACGCCGTGCATCGCGTGCGCGCCTGTTCGGACGATGCCGCCTGCGAGCACGCGCTGTTCGACCTGAACCGCTATTACGTGAAGCTGCAAAAGCGCATGCCGGCGCGCGGCCGGCCGGTGCTGGTGCGGGCGCAGCGCGCCTGGGTCAGCTTCCGTGACGGCACCACGCCGATGATCAGCGAGCAGCAGCGCGTCGATCTGATCGGCGCGCGCGTGGCCACGCTCAAGCGTCTGTCCGAGACGGTCAACAACAAGTGACGGCGGGCGCGTCATGCGCCTGCTTTCGCTTCAGCCCGGGCGCCCCACCGCGCTGTCGGCGGCGAATTCCCCCACCACGCGTTGCCAGTCGAGCCGCTCGATCACGTCGCGGAACGCGCTGGCGGTCTGGCGCATGCCGAGATCGCGACCCGTTTCATCGAGCAGCATCACGTTGCTGCGCACGTCGTCGTCGGCTAGCGCGGTGCGCCCGCATTCGTCGACGAACCAGTCCCAGCCCACCGTGATGTAGCGGCAGGTGTCGCTGCGGCATTCCCATTCCGTGATGCCGGCGCAGCGCGCCATGATGTTGCCGACGTTCAGTTCGTCGAGCAGGCTGCGGTCGAGTTCGGTCGCGCGGTGCGCGAAGCTGAGCACCCGCAATTGATGCCGGGGAAGCCGGACATAGCCGTCGTTCGGCATGCGGTTCTGCGAGATGACGTGCATATTCGATATAAGGTTCGTCGATTTTCCGATAAGGATGATTTGGATTGCCAACTAAATTCGCGACCATGTAAACACATCGGCGCGCGGGCAATAACTGTCAGTTCTGGCAGGAGAGGGTTTTTGCGTAATCAATTGCGTTCGCAATTGATGAGGGCGTTGCCGTTATGCCTCTTACAGAACGCCGGCGAAAAAAACAAAACCCCACGTTCCGCAGAACGTGGGGTCGAAACCGGCGCGTGACGTTCCGGTCAGGCGAGCGCGGCGCGCGCCGCGGCGATGGCCGCGCGCACCTGGTCGGGCGCGGTGCCCCCCGGGTGATTGCGGCTTGCCACCGAGCCTTCGAGGGTCAGGTAGCCAAACACGTCGTCGCCGAGCAGATGCGCGACGTTCGGCAGATCCTGCTTCATCTGTTCGAGCGTCAGGTCGGCCAGGTCGATGCCGCGGTCGTCGCAGATCTTCACGGCGTGCGCGACGGCTTCGTGCGCGTCGCGGAACGGCAGGCCGCGCTTGACGAGGTAGTCGGCGAGATCGGTGGCGGTCGAGAAGCCCTGCAGTGCGGCGGCGCGCATCGCCTCGGCCTTGACCGTGATGCCGGCCACCATTTCGGCGAAGATCCGCAGCGTGTCGGCAACGGTATCGACCGTGTCGAACAGCGGTTCCTTGTCTTCCTGGTTGTCCTTGTTGTACGCGAGCGGCTGGCCCTTCATCAGCGTCAGCAGCGCCATCAGGTGGCCGTTCACGCGGCCGGTCTTGCCGCGCGCGAGCTCGGGCACGTCCGGGTTCTTCTTCTGCGGCATGATCGACGAGCCGGTGCAGAAGCGGTCGGCGATGTCGATGAAGCCGACGCGCGGGCTCATCCACAGCACGAGTTCTTCCGAGAAGCGCGAGACGTGCGTCATGACGAGCGCGGCCGCGGCCGTGAATTCGATCGCGAAATCGCGATCCGACACGGCGTCGAGCGAGTTCGTGCAGATGCCGTCGAAGCCGAGCGTGGCGGCCACGGCGTGACGATCGATCGGGTAGCTGGTGCCGGCCAGCGCGGCGGCGCCCAGCGGCAGGCGGTTCACGCGGGCGCGGCAGTCGCGCATGCGGCCGGCGTCGCGCGTGAACATTTCCACGTAGGCGAGCAGGTGATGGCCGAACGTGACCGGCTGCGCGACCTGCAGGTGCGTGAAGCCCGGCATGATCGTGGCGGCGTGTTGTTCGGCGAGGTCGAGCAGGGCGCCGCGCAGGTCGGTCAGCAGGCCGCCGATGCGGTCGATTTCGCCGCGCAGCCACAGGCGGATGTCGGTGGCCACCTGGTCGTTGCGCGAACGGCCCGTGTGCAGGCGCTTGCCGGCGTCGCCGATCAGCGCGGTCAGGCGCGCTTCGATGTTGAGGTGGACGTCTTCGAGGTCGAGCTGCCATTCGAATTCGCCACGCTCGATTTCGCCCTGGATCTGCGTCATGCCGCGCTCGATCGCGGCGAAGTCGTCGGCGTGGATGATCTTCTGCGCGGCGAGCATCTTCGCGTGCGCGAGCGAGCCGGCGATGTCGACGAGGGCCAGGCGCTTGTCGAAGAACACCGACGACGTGTAGCGCTTGACCAGCTCCGACATCGGTTCCGAGAAGCGGGCCGACCAGGCCTCGCCCTTTTTGTGCAATTGGGACGTCATGGCGATTCGTAAGGAGAGTGGAGCGGCGCGAGCCGCAGAGCAGATGCGGATTCTAGCATTCGACGGTGCGCGGGCCGGCCCGCAGCGGGCGGTCGGCGCCGTGGTGGCGGGTGTGGTTGCCTACGGCGCGCGCAGCACCACGGTGGTCGATGGCGCTGCCGTTGCTCACGGCGTGGGCGGCGCCACGGTGGCTGGCGCGGCGTACCGGGACGATGGCGGGTGCCGTTGCTTACGGCGTGGGCGTCACCACGGTGGCCGACGGCGTGCCGGGAATCAGCATCACGAATTTCAGATCTTCACGATGGGCGGGCTTCAGCGTGGTCTGCTGATAGACGACGCGGCCGTCGCGCGGATGGTCGAACGCACGCTCGCCGCCCTCGCGCTCGACCACGTCCTGCGAGGCCCAGTAGTGCGCGAATGCCTCGCTGCCGGCCACCAGCGAATCGATCAGCGTGCGGGTGGGCGCGTCGTTCAGGTGCCGGATCGAATCGGCGCGGAATTCGGCCACCAGCCGGCGCGCGCGCGTATCCCAATCGACGATCAGCGTACGTGCGGCCGGCGACATGAACGTGAAGCGCAGCAGGTTGCGATCCTGTTCGCCGCCGTTGCCAAGGTCGCCCGGCTGGTCGAGCCAGCCCGTAAACAGCGCGGTGGCCGGCTCGTTCCAGGCCAGTGCGTTCCATTGGCGATCGAGCACGTAGGCCGGCGCGGCGACCAGCCGGACGGCTGCCACCAGGGTGTCGGGCACATCGGCGGTGGCCAGCTCCGGCTCGGCCGGATCGCGCTGGGCGGCCAGTTCGAACAGGTAGGCGCGTTCGGCGCGCGACAGGCGCAGCGCCACGGCGATACGCGCCAGCGCTTCAGCGGAGGCCGACACCTGCCGGCCTTGCTCGATCCAGGTGTACCAGGTCGGGCTGACGCCGCAGAGCTGCGCGACTTCCTCGCGGCGCAGGCCCGGCGTGCGGCGGCGCGGGCCGGGCGGCAGGCCGACGGCTTCGGGCGTGAGGCGCTCGCGGTGGGCGCGGATGAAATCGCCGAGCGCGCGGGCGGGCGTGGCGTCGAGCGGGGGCGGGGCGGAACGGGACGGACTCATCGGATCGCGATGCGGCGGGGGATCGGAAACTCGAAAACTTGGAAAGCGACGGAAGCGGGTGCTGTCGATACCGGGATAGTGCCGGCCCTGGTACTGGTACCCGTGCGAGCGCCATTGTAGCGGGTCGCCGGGTGCGATGCCGCGACCGGGGCTGCGAACGGGCTGCAACCGGGGCTGCAAGCGGGGCTGCGAGCGGGCTGCGAGCGGGCTGCAAGCGGGGCGGCAACCGGCGCCGCAAAGAAACACGGCGCGAACACCGTTGCCGATGTCCGCGCCGTGGCGGGCCGGGGCCGAAACCCGGGCGTGCGAACCACTGCACGCCCGGATCGGCTTAGCCGGTATTGCGCAGGCCGGCCGCGATCCCGTTGATGCTCAGATGAATCCCGCGGCGCACGCGAGCGTTGGTGTCGCCGGCGCGGTGGCGCTTGAGCAGTTCGACCTGCAGGTGGTTGAGCGGGTCGAGGTACGGGAAACGGTTCTGGATCGAGCGCGCCAGCAGCGGATTGGCCGCGAGCCGCGCTTCGTGCCCGGTGATCTGGGCCAGCGCCGCCGCCGTGCGTTCCCATTCGGCCACGATCCGCCCGAACACCTGCTTGCGCAGCTTGCGGTCCGCCACCAGCTCGGCGTAGCGCGAGGCCACGGCCAGGTCGGTCTTGGCCAGCACCATGTCCATGTTCGACAGCAGGTGCGAGAAGAACGGCCAGGTCTTGTTCATCTTCTGCAGCAGCGCGAGGCGCTTGGCGCGCTCGGCCTCGTTCGCGGCGCCGTCCAGATAGGCGGCGAACGCGCTGCCGAAGCCGTACCAGCCCGTCAGCAGCAGGCGGCACTGGCCCCACGAGAAGCCCCACGGAATCGCGCGCAGGTCCTCGATCTTGCGGTTCTTCGGGTCCTGCAGCTTGCGCGAGGCCGGGCGGCTGCCGATGTTCAGCTCGGCGATTTCGCTGATCGGCGTGGAGGCGAAGAAGTAATCCTTGAAGCCCGGGGTTTCGTAGACGAGCGCGCGATACGCGGCCATCGCGGCGTCCGACAGCGTCTGCATCGCCGCCTCGAACGCCGGCAATTGCGCCGGGGCGTTGTTGCGCGGCAGCAGCGAGGCCTCCAGCGTGGCGGCCACCACCGTTTCGAGGTTGCGGCGGCCGATTTCCGGGTTCGCGAACTTGCTGGCGATCACCTCGCCCTGCTCGGTCAGGCGGATCTGGCCGTTCACCGTGCCCGGCGGCTGCGACAGGATCGCCTGATAGGTCGGGCCGCCGCCGCGGCCGACCGTGCCGCCCCGGCCGTGGAACAGGCGCAGCTTGATGTCGTGCCCGCTGAACAGTTCGACCAGCGCGAGTTCGGCGTGGTACAGCTCCCAGTTCGAGGTCAGGAAGCCGCCGTCCTTGTTGCTGTCCGAGTAGCCGAGCATGACTTCCTGCTCGCCGCCCTGGTGGGCCACCATCGCCTCGGCGCCCGGCAGCGCGAAGTAGTCGCGCATGATGTCCGCGGCGTTGCGCAGGTCGGCAATGGTTTCGAACAGCGGAATCACCATCAGGCCGTGCTTCGCGTTGCCGTGCGTGCCGAAGGTGCCGTCGAGCAGGCCGGTCTCCTTCTGCAGCAGCAACACCTCGACCAGATCCGACACCGTTTCGGTGTGCGAGATGATGTAGTTGCGCACGGCGCGCGCGCCGAACATCGCGCGTACCTCGCGCGCCTTCTCCAGCACGCCGAGTTCGCTGGTCGCCAGTGCCGAGTAATCGAGATACGGAATGCGCAACGGGCGCGGGTCGGCCAGGGCCGCCAGCAGCACGCGCAGCTTGTCGGCTTCGGCCAGCGCGGCGTAATCGGCCTCCACGCCGGCGCGCGCGAACAGTTCGGCGATCACCGCTTCGTGGATGTCCGAGCTCTGGCGCAGGTCGATGCTGGCCAGATGGAAGCCGAACACCTCGGCGGCCCGCACCAGCGGCGCGAGGCGCGGCGTGGCGAGCGAGGCGCCGTGGTGGGCGATCAGCGATTCGTGCAGCACGCGCAAGTCGCGCGCGAACGCTTCCGAATCGGGGTACGGCGTGGCCCGCACGGGCGGCGCGCCGCGGCCGGCGCTGCGCACGGCCACCGCGCCTTCGCCGAGGCGCACGCGCGCGCTCGCGGCGACGCGCGTGTAGATGCCGATCAGCGCGCGGCGGTACGGCTCGTCGACGCGGTGCGGCGACTGGTCGGGCGAGGCGGCGGCCAGCGCCTTGACGTCGTCGCTCGCGCCGACCAGCAGGTGCGAGACCGACAGCTCGGCGCCGAGCTTGTGCACCTGTTCCAGGTAATGCTCGAGGATCACCGTGCCCTGGCGATGGATCGCCTCCTCGAGCGTGGCCGCCGTCACGTTCGGATTGCCGTCGCGATCGCCGCCGATCCAGCTGCCCATCTGGAAGAACGCCGGCACGCGCGCGTCGAGGCCGTGCTCGGCCAGCGCTTCCTCGATGTCGGCGTAGAGCGCCGGCAGCTCGTCGAGGAAGGTCGCGCGGTAATAGGAGAGGGCGTTGTCGATTTCGTCGCCGACCGTCAGGCGCGCGTCGCGCAGCATGCGGGTTTGCCACAGCGTCGTGACGCGGGCGCGCAGCAGCGCTTCGTTGTGCGAACGCTCGCGGGCGGTCAGTTCCTGATCGCGCTGGGCCAGCAGGCGCGCGATGTCGTGCTGCGCGTCGAGAATGCTCTTGCGCTGCACTTCGGTCGGGTGCGCGGTCAGCACCGGCACGATCAGCGCCTCGTCGAAGAAGCGCCGGACCACGTCGGCGGACGCGTCGCCGGCCGCCTTCAGCGATTGCAGCGCGAACGCCACCGTGCCGGCCTGCGGCGCCGAGCCGGCCAGCGCGTGGATGCGGCGGCGGCGGTTGTGATGGCGATCCTCGGCGATATTGGCCAGGTGCGAGAAGTAGCTGAACGCGCGCACCACGCTGACGGTTTGCTCGGGCGTGAGCTTGCGCAGCATGCGGTCGAGCGTGGTGGCGGCCTCGCGGTCGTCCTCGCGGCGGAATTTCACGGCGTGCTGGCGGATCGTTTCCACCACGTCGAACACGGCGTCGCCTTCCTGCTCGCGCACCACGTCGCCCAGCAGGCGTCCCAGATAGCGGATGTCCTCGAACAGCGGCCGATCCTTGTCGTCGCGCGTACGGCCGTTCGTTTTCGGCGCGGCTTTGGTCTTGCCCGCGGCGCGAGCCGGCGCTGCTGCCGCCTTTTCGACGGCGGCCTGGGCTGCGGTCTTGGCAGTGGCGCGCTGTGCGGCGGCCGGTTTCACGGTGACGTCGGCGGCTTTTGCTGCCGGCTTGGCCACGGTCTTGGTGGTGGCACGCTGCGCGACAACCGGGTTCACTGCGGCGTCGACGGCTTTCGCGGCCGGCTTGGCCACGGTCTTGCCGGTGGCGCGCTGCGTGGCAACCGGGTTCACTGCGGCGTCGGCGGCCTTTGCATCCGGCTTGACTGCGGTGCGGGCGGTCCGGGGCTTCGTGGCGGCCGGCTTCGTCGCGGCGGTCGTGGCCGTGGTCTTGGCGGCTTTCGTGGCGACCGTCTTCGTGGCTTTCTGGGTGGCCGATGCGCCGCGGGCGGGGGCGGCAGTTTCGGTGTCGGCGGTGGACGAGGCAGTATTGCGGCGCGCGGTGCGCGCCGATCCGGAGGACTTCACGATGGGTTTCCTTGGGAAAGCACGAGTGAGCAGGGATTTCGGGCACTGACTGCGGTACTGACGATTGCGGGCGGCGGACCGCCGCGCATCACGTCGGCCGCCGGCGGGCGGCCGTGCTCGCGCGCCGCGCCGCCCGTAAAAGGGGGACGGGCGTGCGTGCTACCATTGTCCGATCCTGGTTCCCGTCCTTCGATGCCGCTGCAATGAATTCCGAGACTCTTACGGCCGACGCGCCGGCGACCCTCACGATCGCTTCGCGGGAGAGCCGCCTGGCGATGTGGCAGGCTGAACATGTGCGTGATGCGCTGCGCAAATTATATCCAGCTTGCGACGTGAAAATCCTCGGCATGACGACACGAGGCGATCAGATTCTCGATCGCACCTTGTCGAAGGTCGGCGGCAAGGGCCTGTTCGTCAAAGAGCTGGAGAATGCGCTGGCCGACGGCCGCGCCGATCTGGCCGTGCATTCGCTGAAGGACGTGCCGATGTCGCTGCCGGAAGGCTTCGCGCTGACGGCCGTGATGAGCCGCGAAGATCCGCGCGACGCCTTCGTCTCCAATCACTACGCCTCGCTCGACGAGCTGCCCACGGGCGCAATCGTCGGCACCTCCAGCCTGCGCCGCGAGGCGATGCTGCGCGCCCGATACCTCGATTTCGACGTGCGTGCGCTGCGCGGCAATCTCGACACGCGGCTCGCCAAGCTCGATCGCGGCGAATACGCGGGGATCATCCTGGCCGCCGCCGGCCTCAAGCGGCTCGGCCTCGGCGATCGGATCCGCTCGCTGATCGACGTCGAGACCAGCCCGCCTGCCGCCGGCCAGGGCGCGCTCGGCATCGAGACCGCCGCGAACCGCGCCGATGTGGCGCGCTGGCTCGCGCCGCTGCACGACACGCCCACGGCGCTGGCCACCGAGGCCGAGCGGATGGTGTCGCGCGCGCTGGGCGGCAGTTGCTCGGTGCCGCTCGCGGCGCACGCCGTCTGGCACGGCGATCAGCTCGAACTGACGGGCCGGGTGTCGTCGGTCAACGGCGCACGCGTGTTGAACGCCCGCCGCCGCGCGGCGATCGGCACGCCCGAGGAGGCGCTCGCACTCGGCCGCGAGGTGTCCGATGAGCTGGTGCAGCAGGGCGCCTTCGAAATCATCGAGGCGCTGACCGGAGCGCAAACCTGATGGCCGCCCGCGCGTTCACGGCGGTGCTGACGAAGCCCGAGGGGCAATCGGCGGCGCTCGCCGCGCAACTCGCGGCCGCCGGCATCGAAGTCTTCGATTTCCCGCTGATCGACATCGCCCCCGTGGCCGATCCGGCGCCGCTCGACGCGGCGTTCGCGCGGCTCGATGCGTATGCGCTGGTGGTGTTCGTCTCGCCGAACGCGATCGATCGCGCGCTCGCCCGCTACAACGCGATCTGGCCGCATTCGCTGCCGATCGGCGTGGTCGGGCCGGGCAGCGTGGCCGCGCTGGCGCGGCACGGCATCGCGGCGCCCGCACATCGCGTGATCGCACCCGTTGCCGGGCCGGACGACGAGAGCGGCACCGACGACGCCCCGCGCTACGACTCCGAAAGCCTGTTCGCGCAGATCGAGCGCGCGTTCGCCGCGAGCGGCCGCGCACCGGGCGCTTCGGCTGCCGCCGCGATTGCTTCGGATTCCCTCGAATCGCCGGATCAAGAATCGCCGCATCAATCATCCGACGAAACGCCGGCCCCGGCCGCTTCCACGCCCGCCTCCGGCCCGCTGGCCGGCAAGCGTGTGCTGATCGTGCGCGGCGACGGCGGTCGCGAATGGCTGTCGACGGCACTGCGCGACGCCGGCGCCGAAGTCGACCGGGTGGCCGCCTACCGCCGCATCGCGCCGGAGCCGTCGATCGGCGCCTGGGAGCGCGTGCATACGCTGCTGGCCGGTGCGCCGCACGCCTGGCTCGTCACGAGCTCGGAAGGCGTGCGCAACCTGCACGATCTGGCCGTCGATCACCTCACTTCCACCGAAACCGAAGCGCTCAAGCATGCCCCGGTCGTAACGCCACACCCGCGGATCGCGGACACGGCGCGGGCACTCGGTTTTGATACGATTACGCTGTCCGGCGCGGGCGACGAACGCATCGTCCGCGCATTCCGAACGTTGGCCGACTCGGCCGCTCACGCGGCGCAAGCCGCATCGGTGCCCTCCCGCATGACAGATACCAACGATTCCAGCAAGGCTTCCTCGCCGGGTACCGGCAGCGCCGCCGCGCGTCCCGCCGCACCGGTCACGCCCCCCAATCAACCGTTCACGCCGTTCGAGGCGAAATCCGCGCGACGTTCCGGCGGTGGCGCGGCCGGCGTGCTGCTGTGGTGCCTCGTGGTGGTGCTCGCCTGCGGCGCCGGCGCGGGCGGCTTCGTGCTGAACCGCAAGATCGAGAAGCTCGATCAGGCCACGCTGGCTCGCCAGAAGGCGGCCGACGCCGCCACCGCCGATGTGCGCACGCAGTCGGCCCAGGCGCTGGCGCAGGCGCATCAGGTGGACGAGCAGGTCGCGCAGTTCGCGGGCAAGCTTGCCGACGCGCAGGCGCACCAGGACGCGCTGCAACAGCAATATCAGGACCTGTCGCGCAACCGCGACGCCTGGCTGCTCGATCAGGTCGAGCAAACCCTGCAGGGCGCGAGCCAGCAACTGCAACTGACCGGCGACACGCAACTCGCGCTGGTGGCGCTGCAAAACGCCGATTCGCAATTGGCGACGTCGCAGGGCGCGCAGGCGATCGCCGTGCGCAAGGCCATCGCACAAGACATCGACAAGCTCAAGGCCGCGCCGTCGGTCGATCTCACCGGCATGGCGATCAAGCTCGACGACGCGATCGGCCGCATCGACGCGCTGCCGCTGTCGGGCGAAGCGCCGATCGCGCGCGCGCAGCCGCGCACCGCGCATCCGGGCGACGTGGCGAGCGAAGCCGCCGCCACCGGCCAGCCGAGCTGGAAGATCTGGTGGCACGACATCACGGCCGGCATCGGCGCGCAACTCACCAGCCTCGTGCAGGTGCGCCGCATCGACAACGCCGATGCGATGCTCAATTCGCCTCAGCAGGGCTATTTCCTGCGCGAGAACATCAAGCTGCGCCTGCTGACCGCGCGCCTGTCGCTGCTCGCGCGCAACGAGCCGGCCATGAAGTCGGATCTGCACGCGGCGCAAGCGGCGCTCGCGCGCTACTTCGACGCGTCGTCGAAGGACACGCACACGGTCGAGGATCTGCTCAAGCAGGTCGATGGCGCGTCGCTGGCGGTGGCGGTGCCGAACCTGAACACCAGCCTGTCCGCGATCCAACAGTTCAAGAGCCGGGGGTGACATGACGTTGCGAGGAATCCTCTGGTTGGCCGTGCTGTTCGCGATCGCCGTGGCGCTGGCCACGGTCGGCCGCTTCGACGGCGGGCAGGTGCTGATCGTCTATCCGCCGTATCGCGTGGACGTATCGCTGAACCTGTTCATCGTCGCGATCGTGGTGCTGTTCATCGTGATCTACGCCGTGCTGCGCATCGTGCGCAACATCTGGCGCATGCCGCATCGCGTGGCCGCCTACCGTGCGCGCATGCGCAACGAGAAGGCGCAGGGCTCGCTGCGCGACGCGATCTCCAACCTGTATGCCGGCCGCTTCTCGCGCGCCGAGAAGGCCGCGCGCGATGCGCTGGCCGTCGATGCCAACCAGAGCGCCGCCGGCCTGGTGGGCGCGGTGGCCGCGCACCGGATGCACGAATACGCGCGTCGCGACGAATGGCTCGCGAAGGTCGATGCAAACGAATGGCAGGAGGCGCGGCTGCTGGCCACCGCCGACATGCGCGCCGAGGCGCGCGATGCCGAAGGCGCGCTGGCCGCGCTGGCCGAAATGCAGGCCTCGGGCGGCAAGCGCATTCATGCGCAGCAGGTCGCGCTGCGCGCCCAGCAGCAACTGAAGAACTGGGCCGAGGTGCTGAAGCTCGCCAAGGTGCTCGAAAAGCGCGATGCGCTGCACCCGGCCGCCGCGGTGCGGATGCGCCAGCAGGCCGCCGAGCATCTGCTGCGCGACCGTCGCCACGATGCCGATGCGCTGCTCGAAGTCTGGCAATCGCTGTCGGCCGTGGAGCGGCAGTCGCCGCGCCTTGCCGATCTGGCCGCCGAGCTGCTGGTGGCGCTGGAGCGCCTGCCCGAAGCGCGCCGCATCGTCGAGGATGCGCTGGCCCATCACTGGGATGCGCGCCTGCTGCGCCGCTATCCCGATACGGCCGGCGTCGATGCGCTGCCGCTGATCCAGAAGGCCGAGGGCTGGAAGCGCGATCACCCTGACGACGCCGATCTGCTGGTCGCATTGGGCCGGCTCTGCGAGAAGCAACAGCTGTGGGGCAAGTCGCAGTCGTTCCTCGAAGCGGCGCTCAAGCTGTCCGACAACGACGCGCTGAAGGTGCGCGCGCACCGTGCGCTGGCGCGCCTGTTCGAGAATCTCGGCGACCAGGAAAAGGCCGCACGCCACTATCGCGAAAGCGCGCTGGCGATGCAGGTCGGTTGACACACCGCGCTACGTTGAGCGCGGCATCCATGCGAAACGGCAGCCCTCGGGCTGCCGTTTCGCATTGAGGGGCGACCCGAAAGGCCGCCGTGCCCGCGTGTGTTCAGTTCATTTCAGCGATTGACCAGCGCCTTCGGCACCGACAGCGCCAGCAGGCCGCCGAGCACGCAGAACGCCGCCAGCATGAACATCCCCGCGTTGTTGCTGCCCGTGGCCTGTTTGAGCCAGCCGATCATGTACGGGCTCAGGAAGCCGGCCAGGTTGCCGATCGAATTGACCAGCGCGATGCCGGCCGCGGCCGCGGTGCCGCCGAGGAAGGCGGTCGGCAGGCTCCAGAACAGCGGCAGCGTGGTCAGGATGCCGATCGTCGCGAGCGTCAGGCCCACCATCGCGAGCGCCGTCTGGTCGGCCCAGGCCACCGACAGCAGCAGCCCGATCGCCCCGAGCGCGGCCGGAATCGCCACGTGCCAGCGGCGCTCGCGGCGGCGATCGGCGCTGCGCGAGATCAGGATCATGCCGACCACGGCCGCCGCGTACGGGATCGACGACAGCAGCCCGATCGTGAACGAATCGGTCACGCCGGTGGACTTGATGATGGTCGGCAGCCAGAAGCCCACGCCGTACAGCCCCATCACGAACGAGAAGTAGATCAGCGCCATCAGCCAGACGCGCGGGCTGGCCAGCACGCGGCCGATCGGGGCGTCGTCCTTGAGCGCCTCCTCGGCCTGCACGTTGCGCGACAGCAGCGCCTTCTCCTCGTCGGTCAGCCAGCGCGCGCCGGCGATCCGGTCTTCCAGCCAGATCAGCACCAGCACGCCGACGATGATCGACGGAATGCCTTCGATCAGGAACAGCCACTGCCAGCCGGCCCAGCCGTTCATGCCGTGGAAGCTCTTCAGGATGTAGCCCGACACCGGGCCGCCGATCACGCCCGACAGCGCGATCGCCGTCATGAAGAAGGTGGTCATGCGCCCGCGCCGGTTGGCCGGATACCAATACGTCAGGTAGAGGATCACGCCCGGGAAGAAGCCCGCTTCGGCAATGCCGAGCAAAAAGCGCATCACGTAGAACATCGCGGGCGTTGTGACGAACATCATCGCCGCCGAAATCAGGCCCCAGGTGATCATGATCCGTGCGATCCAGACCCGCGCGCCGACGCGGTGCAGGATGATGTTGCTCGGCACCTCGAACAGGAAATAGCCGAAGAAGAAGATCCCGGCGCCAAGGCCGTACACGGTGTCCGACAGGTTCAGGGCGGTCGCCATCTGCAGCTTGGCGAAGCCGACGTTGACGCGGTCGAGATACGCAACCACGTAACAGAGCATCAACAGCGGCGCGAGCCGCCAGGTGACCTTGCGATAGGTGGCCGTCTCGAAATCGGACGGCTGGCCGGGGTAGGCCGGAACGGTGCTTGCCATGGGTGTTGTCTCCTGTGTGCGAATCGTGCGTCGAATGCGCACTGTGCGATTGTCGCGATGCCACGTCGTCGTGCTGCCACGTTGCGGCGCCGCCCGGGTGATGCGGTTTCGGGCGGCCGCCGGTCTTGCCGGACTACTGAAGATTCGAGGTCCTGCTGTTTTTTTGCCGAGCCGCTCAGATGCAGCGGCCGCCATCCACTTCGAGGCACACGCCGGTGATGAATTCGGCGTCGTCGGAAGCCAGGTAGAGCGCCGCGTTGGCGATGTCCTGCGGCGTCGAGAGCCGGCCGAGCGGGATCGTCGCGAGAAAGCGCTGGCGGTTCTCGGGGGTATCGGCCACGCCCATGAATTCGGTCATCAGGCCGGTTTCGCCGAGCACCGGGTTGATGCAGTTCACGCGGATGCGGTCGGCGCCGAGCTCGGCGGCCAGCGTCTTGCTGGCGGTGATCATCGCGCCCTTCGTGCTGTTGTACCAGACGAGCCCGGGGCGCGGCCGGATGCCGGCCGTCGAGGCGATGTTGACGAACACGCCGCCGCCGGCCTGGCGGAAATACGGCACAAGTGTTTGCACGCTCCAGAACAGGCTTTTCATGTTGACGGCGTAGACGCGGTCGTATTCGGCCTCGGTCACTTCCAGCACCGGCTTGTTGCGGTGGGTGGTGCCGGCGTTGTTGACGATCACGTGGACGCGCTGGAAATCCGCCAGCGCGGCGGCCAGCAGCGCCTGCCAGTCCTCGCCCTTCGACACGTCGCCGGCGATCGCGATCGCCTTGCCGCCGGCCACAGCGATCTCGCTGGCCACGCGCTCGGCCGCCGCGCCGTTCAGATCGTTGACGACCACGTTCGCGCCCTCGCGCGCGTAGGTCTTCGCAATGCCTTCGCCGAACCCCGAACCGCCGCCCGTGACGATGGCTGTCTTGCCTGCAAGCCGCATGAAGTGTCTCCGATGATGGGTGATCCTGCGCCTGGCGCGCGAGCCCGGCCCGCGCGTCGCGTGGTTGCTGCGTGCTGCTGAGTGCTTTTTGCGTGGTAGGTGCCGGCTTGGCTAGCCGTGCCTGAATGCGATGGTCTTGAGCACCGTGAAGCCGTACAGCGCCTCGAAGCCCTTCTCGCGGCCATGCCCCGACCGGCCGCTGCCACCGAACGGCAGCTCGACGCCGCCGCCCGCGCCGTAGTTGTTGACGAACACCTGACCGGCCCGCACGCGCCGCGCGAGCCGCATCTGGCGCGCGCCGTCGCGAGTCCAGACGCCCGCTACCAGCCCGTAGGCGGTGCCGTTGGCGAGCGCGAGCGCCTCGTCCTCGTCGTGGAAGCGCATCGCGGCCAGCACCGGGCCGAACACTTCCTCTTGCGCGAGGCGGTGGTCGGGCGGCACGTCGCGCAGCAGTGTGGGCGCCTGATAGAAACCGCTTTCGGGCGCATCCGGCACCACCTCGCCCTGCGCGGCCATCGCGATGCCGTCGTGCTGTGCGTCGGACAGGAAATCCCAGACGCGCTGCTGCTGCTTGGCGTTGATCAGCGGCCCGCAATCGAGATCGGCGCGGCCGGGGCCGACGCGCAGCGCGGCGAACGCGCCGGCGAGCCGGTCGAGCAGCGGCTCGTAGATGCCGCGCTCGATCAGCACGCGGCTGCCGGCCGAGCACGTCTGCCCGCCGTTCTGGATGATCGCGGACACCAGCACCGGCAGCGCAGCGTCGAGATCGGCATCGGCGAACACGATTTGCGGCGACTTGCCGCCCAGTTCGAGCGTGACCGGCACATGCCGCTCGGCGGCGGCCAGCGCGACGAGCCGGCCGGTGTCGGGCGAGCCGGTAAACGAGATGTGATCGATGCCCGGATGGGCCGACAGCGCGGCGCCGGCCTCGTGGCCGTAGCCGGTGACGATGTTCAGCGCGCCGGCCGGCAGCCCGGCCTCCGCCGCCAGCCGCGCCACGTAGAGCAGCGACAGGCAGGCATCCTCGGCCGGCTTGACGACGCAGGCGTTGCCGGTGGCGAGCGCCGCGCCCACGCTGCGGCCGAAGATCTGCATCGGGTAGTTCCACGGCACGATGTGGCCGGTCACGCCGTGCGGCTCGCGCACGGTCAGCACGGTGTAGCCGGCCTGATAGGGCAGCGTTTCGCCGTGGAGCTTGTCGGCCGCGCCGGCATAGAACTCGAAATAGCGCGCGAGCGCGGCGGCGTCGGCGCGGGCCTGCTTGAGCGGCTTGCCGGTATCGCGGCATTCGAGCTGCGCGAGCGCTTCCTGGTGGTCGGCCACGCGTTGCGAGAGCCGGTACAGCAGCCGGCCGCGTTCGGCGGCGCTGGTGGCGCCCCAGGCGCCTTCGCAGGCGGCGCGGGCGGCCTGCACCGCGGCGTCGATGTCGGCGGCGGTGCCGCGTGCCAGGCGCGCAAACGGCGCGCCGTCGGATGGATCGATGACGGCGAGCGTCTCGCCGTTCGCGGGCGCGACCCATTCGCCCGCGATGAAGTGCCTTGCCTCTTCCATGCCTGCTCCCGGCTCGTTGGTATCGATGCGTGATTCAGGTGTTGCGGATGATGCCCACGGCGATGGCGACGCGCGCCGATTGGATCGCGCGACGGGCAAGTGTGCGCCGAACTTCACCGGAGCGCCATCGGGTGATTGGCTATAATGGCGGCTCCTCGCGAAGGCGCGCCCGCCCAGTCGGTTGCCGCGCCCCGTCCCGATTTCCCATCGTCAAGCAGAGAGCGCTCATGAGCTTCAGCAATGTTCCCGCCGGCAAGGATCTGCCGCACGACTTCAACGTGATCATCGAAATCCCGGCGCAAAGCGATCCGGTCAAGTACGAAGCCGACAAGGATCTCGGCCTGCTCGTGGTCGACCGTTTCGTCGGCACCGGCATGCGCTATCCGGTCAACTACGGCTTCATTCCGCAGACGCTGTCGGGCGACGGCGATCCGGTCGACGTGCTGGTGATCACGCCGTTCCCGCTGCTGGCCGGCTCGGTGGTGCGTTCGCGCGCGCTGGGCATGCTGCAGATGACCGACGAATCGGGCGTCGACGCGAAGCTGATCGCCGTGCCGCACGACAAGGTCTGCCCGATGACGGCCAGCCTCAAGTCGCTCGACGACGTGCCGGCCTACCTGAAGGACCAGATCAAGCATTTCTTCGAGCAATACAAGGCGCTGGAGAAGGGCAAGTGGGTCAAGGTCGAAGGCTGGGCCGACATCGATGCCGCCCACAAGGAAATCACGGAAGGCGTCGCGAACGCGGCCAAGTAAGCCTTCCGGCCGGGCGCGCGAGCGTGCCGGCCTCTGCCGTGCGAAACCGCGCGTGCCCCCTGTCGGGGCCGCGCGGTTTTTTCATGGGCGCGCGATGCGCCCCGGCTGCCCCCGGCACCGGTGTGCGGCGGGAACGGCGGCGATCAGGCCGCTTTGCTGCGTGAAGGGCGGGGGCGTGCCGCACGGCCTTGCGCCATGCCGGGCGAGAGGTCGTCCGCGGCCGTGACGATATCGAGGACGGTGCCGGTGAACGGCGTGCCCGACGTGGGCGCGATCCCGATTGCCGCGGTTGCCGTCGCGTCCGCCGCGACCGTGTCGGGGCGGGCTTGCGCATGCGGCTGCGCCTCGACCACCGGCAGCACCGATTCGAGCGTGCGCTGCCCGCTTGCCAACGCGCGCTTCTGGGCAGGCGCGAGCCGCTTGACCCAGTATTCGGCGCTCGAGGCGCTCGAGCGGTCGGCCCGCGCGAACGAGGCCAGCACCCTGAGCGGCTTGCGCGCACGCGTATAGCGTGCGCCCTTGCCGTTGGCATGCTGCGCGAAGCGGGCGTCCACGTCGGTCGTGATGCCGGTGTAGATGCTGCCGTCCTCGCATTCGATCAGATAGAGAAACCAGGACATGGCGGAGCGGGATAAACCGGTTGGATGAGGCAAGGCCGTCAGTTTCTCAGAAAAAGCGCAGCACCCTCCCACCGAATTCGAAAACGCCGTCGCCCGTTTCTGGCAGAAAGCGAGGATGGCGCGGTAATTCGGACAATCGAGCATGCTCGGCCGCGCAGGATGGTTCGCTCTACAAATCATGCGGACGATATCGCCCTCGCAGCGACCAACAACGTCGTCCGGAGGCCGCGGGGCGGGGGTTCGTTTGCGCTCGATCACGACGGTTGAATATTTCGTAACGCAAAAAAATGTTTCCGTGGGCCGCAAAAATCAGATTTTCCTGATTGATATCAAGTCTTGAACTGGTGATCATGGCGCCTGCAGAAAAGTTTTGCGGGATATGGAGTCGATATTCTATAAATTGCGAAATCTCTGTTATTGGTAGTACTAATTATTTAATAGGTGCAAGTATGAAAATGGAAAAGATGGGTGTGGCGATCGGCGCGGCAGTGCTGCTGCTGGGTACGATGAACGCGGCCCAGGCCGAGGTGGTCCAGAAGAACATCACGTTGACCGCTCAGATCAGCGACAGCATGTTCGTTTCGAAGCCGGACGGCTCCACCTGGTACAGCACCGAAGAGCTGGAGGCGACCGACTACTCGCAGGCGAAATTCTCCAAGACGCTGCCCATTCGCGTCTGGACCAAGAACAAGGATTTCAACATCTCGTTGGCGCAGCCGCTGAAGATGGCAAGCGGGCGTTATGAAATGGCGAATGCCGTGGTTACGCTGTCGAGCAACGCCGGCGACAACGAAATCAAGTTCGGTACGCAGCAGAAGATCACGCAAACGGCGGCGGGCAATGGCGGCTTCGACGAAGTCCACGACCTGACGATCACGGCGAACGCACCGGAGAAAG
This sequence comes from Burkholderia sp. 22PA0099, assembly GCF_047497165.1. Classification (NCBI taxonomy): domain Bacteria; kingdom Pseudomonadati; phylum Pseudomonadota; class Betaproteobacteria; order Burkholderiales; family Burkholderiaceae; genus Burkholderia; species Burkholderia sp. 22PA0099. Next base: position 1,121,337 of record NZ_CP163165.1, read on the forward strand.
TCGGCGATGCAAGCACGAACGGCAGTTACAGCGGCGATCTCGTGATGCTGTTCGAGCCGGTCGCGTCGGCCGAGCCCTCCGAGTAAATCGGTTGTTGGTACGGGAGCCTCGTTCGCGCGAGACTCCCGTCATTTGTCATGAATTGCTATGGCTCCTCGATATTCCGTCTCCGCTGCCAATAAGTCCGCGTGTTTTCCGAATCCATTCCGGTTCGACTCAATGCGATATGGGTCGGGGCCTTCCTTTTCATTTCGTCGAACGCGTTCGGGAACCTGAAGGTTTCGTACGGCGTTCCGGAAGGATTCAGTGCGGCCGAGCTGGATGACAGCGCGCACTACGTGGCGACCTTTAGCGGGCGCACCCTCCCGGGCTTCGTGGCCTATTCGTCGGAGACGAACGAGCTTGAATTCGACGAGGAAAAATATCGGGAAAACGGGATTTCCGCGGAGGACGTGGCAACGCTGAAACGGATCGTCGCGCAACTGGATTACAAGCGTTGTCGTAACGGTTGCGACACGCGTATCGACGGCCATTTCGTGACCGTCGACAAAATCAGGCGGTCGATCGCGATACGCGATTCGCGCGACGACTACGTTGCGCCGCCCACGCATTTCGGCATCGTCAGCAACCATGCGTTGGACCTGCGCGCGTCGTCCGACGCCTACCGCGCGGCGAACGTCAATGGCAATACCTGGGTGGGGTTGCCGTCGCAGAGCTTCGGCTATGCGAGCTGGTATGTGAACAATACGTGGTCGCGCCAGTATCGCGGCGGCACACGCGGCGTGTCGTCGTACTACCTGCAGAAAAACTTCGCGAACACCTATGTTCGGGCCGGCAAGCAGAACAGCATCGACTATGCGTCGGGATCGGTCGGCACGCTGATTTCACCGAGTTTCGATCAGTTCGTGACGGTCGGGAGCCAGTCGCATCTGAAAGTCAGCAGCAACACCGCATCGATGATCCTGTATGCCACCGTTGACGGCAATTACGAGTTCTATCGCAGTGGTCGCCTCGTGACCAAGCGGCCGGCCGTGATCGGGCGCAACGAAATCAGCTACGCGGATCTACCCGGCGGCTACTACACGATGGAAGTTCGGCTGGTCGACCGAAACGGCAATATCGTGAGCCGCGAGACGCGCGAGATCAACAATCTCAGCTTCGGCCAGTCCGGCGGCAATGCCTGGCATGTGACGGCCGGCAAGGAGCTGCAATTCGGCGGGTATCTGCTCGAGGCGGCAGCGAGCCGGAATCTGAAGCAGTTCTATCTGAACACGTCCGTGCTGGCCGGGCAGGGCGGCAAATGGGCCGCCGAAGCGAACGTGACGCGTCCGACGCGAATCGCCGGTGCCGAGGTGACGCCCACCTTGGGCATCCTGGCCGGCGAGCGCGGCGCGGGCGGCTACGTGAATCTCGCGGTGTCGCACGAGACGCTCGGCACGCTGTCGTTCAGCCGATACCAGAACACCGATGTTTCGCGCTTTTATCGCGGGCAGCCCAGCATGGCGGCCTCGTACAGCCGGAACATCCGCAAGGCCAGCTTCAACTACAACTACCAGCAATCGAACTTCGGCCGCTCGCACCAGGCCGAGGTGCGTTGGAACTATCGTCCGAACGGCTTGTGGGCCACCTTCGCGCTGGGCGTGCAGCAGGGCGGCTTCCAGCGCGGCAGAAGCGGCTACGGCGTGTATCTCAACATGACCATGACGCTGGATAGGGTGCAGGCGAGCTTCGGCGCCGCACATTCCGGCGGACAGACCCAGTTGAACGCCGATGTGCGAAAGGATTTCCAGGATAGTTTCGGCACCTCCTCGATCGGGTTGAATGCCAATCGCGTGGGCAACGATTTCGGCGCCTATGCCTATGGCAGCCGCTCGGGCACGCGCGGCGACGCGTCGTTGAACATCGGCTACTCGGCGGCTGCCACCAACGTCGATTTCAACTACCGCGGCATGGTGGCCGCGAGCCGGGATGGCGTGGCCCTCGGCCGCTTCGCCGGCAGCGGAAGCGCGATGCTGCTGACGACGCCCAAGATCGAAGGAACGAAATACGGCTTCAATGTCGAAGGCAACCCGGTGGCCGGCAACGGCATCTACGCGGTGCCGCTGGCCGCTTACCGGGACGTCCCGTTCGCGCGCGTGTTCAGCAACAGCCAGGATCTCGACATGAATATCGAGGTGCCCGCGAACGTGGTGCGCGCGCATCCCGGGCAAGTCTATTCGGCGTCGGCGCGCGTCGATATCAGCATGATCTACAGCGGCTTCCTGACCGATGCCGAAGGCCGGCCGCTGAGTGGAACGATCGAGGAGAGCGGCGACACTGTTCACAAGAACGGGCTGTTCTCTCTGGTCAGCAAAAAGATGCTGCCGCAGCTCACGGTCGAGCGCGACGGGAAGCGCTACAACTGCAACCTGAAGGATGTGCAAGGCAGCTATTACCGCTGCCAATGACGCGCATTCGAATTTTTTTGAGAGGCAAGCCGATGAAACCGATGCTGCGAATCGCATCCACCGCATGCTGCATGGCGCTCGCGCTGTGCATGAGCCAGGGCGCACGGGCGGAGGGCGAGCTGATGGTGCTGCCCGCCACCACGAAGGTGTTCAATGCCCACGAACGGCATGTGACCGTCAAGAACCTGGGCGATGCGCCGTTGTATCTCAATATCTCGGTGGAAAAAGTCACCAACCCGGGCATGACGCCGGAGACGAAGGTCGCGCTTGGCGACCTCGACAGCCCCGGGATGCTCGCGAGCCCGGACAAGCTGACGCTCGGGCCGAGCCAGACGCGCTCGATCGTGCTGAAGTCGTTGATGGAGCCCGAGAACGAGGAACTCTACCGGCTGTACGTCGTGCCCGTCAGGGCGCTGCACGTCGATGGCGCGCCGCAGGACAAGATTTCCGCGCCGATGTCGGTGGCGATCGGCTATGGCGTGCTGGTGCGGCACATGCCGGCGCCGGGCAGGCAACGTTCGGGCTGGACGCATCGCTGCGAAGGCGGCGGGCTGACGCTGGAGAACACGGGCAACGTCCGCAAGGTCCTGACCGACGTGGTGGACGATACGGCGAAGCCCGCGCAAAGCGTCGCCATGTTTCCGGGCACGCCGCAGCATTTCGCAACGCATCGGCTGACCTTGAAGGACGACGACGAGCCGGTCACGCTGACATGTCCGTGACGAAGCGCAGGGTGCGTTGGGCGGTGGGCACCCTGGCGGTGTCGTGGTGCGTGACGTGTTCGGCGGCCGGCGCGCTGAAATTGTCCCGGACCGAACTGACCGTGAAGCCGGACGGCACCGCCAGCCCGCTGTGGGTCGAAAACACCGGCGATTCGCCGCTGTATCTCGACGTGACGCAGCAACGGGTCGCCAATCCGGGGCAAGTTCCCGAGCGGCTCGAACCGGTCGAGGAGGTGCCGCGGCCCAGCTTGCTGGTGCTGCCCGGGCGGCTCGCGCTCGCGCCGGGACAACGATACGGGATCGTGCTGAAAGCGCTCGCGGTGCCGCAGCGCACGCAAGTGTGGCGCGTCACGTTCCGGCCTCGGGAGCGCATTGTCGTCGACGGCGGCCGGGACGGCGATACGGCCGCGCCGCTGTTCGTCAGCATCGGATATGGCGTGGTGATTTATCAATTGCAGGGTGGCGACCATCCAGGTCGCGAAGCGAAATCGGCTCCCTGACTCGCCGAGTGGCGTTGTGCGTGCGTTAGCCGCAGCTGTTGTTGCGTTCAGGCGTGGCGGATTTTGCTTCGAAGTTCAAGGTGATTCGAATGGTGGGGAAAACAGGATGTCGCGGAGCGTCGATCGGGGTTGCGCTGCTGGCCTTGCTGCTAACGGGTAGCGCGCAAGCCGCCGATCTGGCGTTGCTCGATGTGGCAAGCGGTTATAGCGGATGCCGTTGGGTTGATCATGGCGGCGGCGATGCCACGGTTTTCGTCGATGTTCATTTCAAGGGAGTGCGGTCCGGAATTCCGGCGGGTGCGAAATTCAGATCGCGAGGTCTGCTGGTGTATTCCTATGATGAAAATGGTGTCGCGAAGCCGATTACGACTTTGGTTCGGAAGATTCTGTTAAATAATAGTACCAATAATCGTGCGTATTTTTTGCGTGATAAATATGTTCTTCATTATTCGGAGGCCAATTTCATTGGTTGGGTGGACTCCGAAGATTTCGTGGCCCATTTCGAGATTTCTTTGAATGGCAATCTTATTTCGTCTTGGCCGGCCATTTCCGTCAGGGCGGGAAATGCCACGAATCGCGGTGACGTCGCCGAAGTATCCGGCGCTGCGTACATAAGACTGGGTGACGATTCAGGGGTCTGCGAAATCGTAAACACCCCGGACATCGCGGGCCCGCTGGACATCAAGATCGGCATGACGGCCCCGGACTGGAACCTCGGCGAATTGCCGCGAGGCGATTCGGAAAAAACCTTTCCCGAAGTGGCCAACCAGCTTTGCTTCACGTATTCCGGGGCGTCGGTCAAGGGCAGGCGCTTCATCGTCAATGCAAGCAATGCCAATGGTGTCGTCGGCAATCGATATCGGCTCAAGAACATGAGCGATGCCTCGCAGTACGTTCCTTACGACCTTGCGTTGTCCGGCGCCACTTCGTTTCCCTTGCCGAATTCGTCGGACGTTGCGCTGACGATGGACCCGTCCGGCAAAACCTGCTTTGTGCCGACATTCAAAACAACGGTCGACAACAAGGTGAAGGATGGCGACTACAGCGACGTGCTGACCTTCACGGTCGTCACCCAACCCTGAGGAAGATCCGTGAAAAAGACCATCTGGCGGACCGGGCTGCTTATCGGATCGATGCTGCCTGCCATGGCGTGCGCGCAGTCGGTGACCCTGAGCGGAAAAACCACCAGCAAGGTGACCGCGCATGTCGCGCGGCCGAACAACCTGTTCGTGACGGACGACAAGGGGGGCTGGTTCGATCAGGGGCTCGAGATGAAGCAGGTCGGCGGCTGGGATACGCCGTTCGAGGCGCAGGCCCGCCTGAAGATCGTATCGAGCAGCGGCACGTTTCAGGTTCGTCTCGATGCACCGCTGACCATCCGGCATCAATCGAATCCCGCGCTGGCATTTCGAACGCCCAAAGTCACGCTCGGCATGGAAGGCGGCGCACCGAAGCCGTTGACGATCGATCGAAGCGCGGCATTCCGGAACCCGGCGCCCGCGGAAGCGGGCGAGGATTCGGAAGGCCATTACGTTCTGGATGTGGCGGCACTGCCGCCAGCCGGGGATTTCAAGCGCACCTCGGGCACCTACAGCGGGGTGCTGTCGATAACGTTCGAGCCGGTCATCACGGAGCGGGAGATTTCACCATGAAGCGCATGTCGATTGCACGGCGTTGCGCCGCCGGCGTGGCGGCGATGGCCGTGCCGATATCGGCGGCCGCGACGATCGACGTCGGTCCGAAAGACGCGACGGTGCGCAGCGGCGTGACGTCGATCACGGTCGTCAACAACGGCAATCGCGCCGAATACGTCAGCGTGACGCTGTCGCGCCTGCTCAATCCCGGCGCGCCGCAGGAGGACGAGCGCCTCGAGCCGGTCGGCGACGCGGCCCGGCCGGCGTTGTATGCCTATCCGTTTCAGATGAGCCTCGCGCCGGGGCAGACGAAAACCATCAAGCTCAAGGTGCTGCATCCGGTCGAGACCGAAACCGTCTATCGGCTGGAGGTCAAACCGGTCGTCAAGCTGCTCGGCGGCGATCGCGCCAAGCCGTCCGCCGCCGTGGTCGCCAATCTCGCGTTCAGCAACATCGTTCGCCAATTGCCGCCGTCCCCCCGCGAGGGGATCGCCGTGACGTGCGAAGCGTCCGGCGCGCGGCTGACCGCGACGGGCAATGTGCACTATCGCGTGGAAGGGGCCGAGGTGGACGATCGGCGCGTCGATGCATTCAACGTGTATCCGGACGTGCCGCGCCTGCTGACGGGCGCGGTCGTGGCGGTGCCCGGCCGTCCAGCCTGTCGCGGGGCGCAGCCCGACCGGTAGCGGCTTCGTCGCGCAATCGATGCGCGATCAGGCCTTGAACGGGTTGTGCTCGCGCAGTTCGTCGACGTAGGCGTGGATCTGACCCGTCTCGCGCTTGAGAAATTCGCCCACGGCATCGGCGAACGCCGGATGCGCGAGCCAGTGCGCCGAGTGCGTGACCGTCGGCATGAAGCCGCGCGCGAGCTTGTGCTCGCCTTGCGCACCGCCCTCGAAGGCCGTCAGCTTTTCGTCGATGCAGAATTCGAGCAACTGGTAATAGGCCGTTTCGAAGTGCAGGCACGGCACATGTTCGAGCGCGCCCCAATAGCGGCCGTACAGCGTGCCGCCGCCGGCCGGATCGCGCCGGTACACGGCCAGCGCGCTGGCGATCGGCCGGCCGTCGGCTTCGGCGATCACGAGCAGCAGGTTCTCGGGCATCGTCTCGCCGATGCGGCGGAAGAAGTCGAGATTCAGGTACGGGCTCGAATGATGCTCGCGGTAGGTTTGCCGGTAGCAGCGCGAGAAGAAGCGCCAGTCGTCGTCGGTGGCGTCCTCGCCGCGCACGCGCCGGAACGTGACGCCGGCTTCGGCCACCTTGCGCCGCTCGGCGCGGATGTTCTTGCGCTTTTTCTGTTCGAGCGTGGCGAGGAAATCGTCGAAGTGCCGGTAGCCCTGGTTGAGCCAGTGGAACTGCACGCCCTCGCGCAGCATCATGCCCATCTCGGCCAGCAGCGTGGCTTCGTCCGCGGTGGGAAACAGCACATGCAGCGACGACACCTCGCTCTGCTCGGCCAGCGCCACCAGCGTGGCGGCGAGCTGGCGGCGCGCGGCGTCATTGGCGGCGATCAGGCGCGTGCCTTGCACCGGCGTGAACGGCACGGCGCACAGCAGCTTCGGGTAGTACGGGATGTCGTTGCGCTGGTAGGCGTCGGCCCAGGCCCAGTCGAATACATACTCGCCATACGAATGATGCTTGGCGTAGACGGGCGCTGCCGCCACCAGCGCGCCGCTCGCCTCGTCGGTCAGGGTCAGGAAGTTCGGCGCCCAGCCCGATTCGTCGACGGCGCAGCCGGTAGCGTGCAGCGCGGCCAGGAATTCATGGCGCAGGAACGGCGTCGGGTGCGCCTGTCGCTCGAGCAGGGCGTTCCATTCGGCCGCGTCCGTTTCGAGCGGAGAGCGCAGGAGCCCCATGCGATAATCGTTGCGTTCGTGTTTCAACCGTCTGACATCCGTTTCGTTCGGCGTGCGCGCGTTTGCGCGCGGTGCGCCGGTGATGCGCCGGCAAGGCGCCTGTCACGCGGCCCGTGAGGCCGCGCAGTTCCCGTCATGAAAACCCGTATCGCTCTCGCCCAACTCAACGTCACCGTCGGCGATTTCGCCGGTAACGTCGCCCGGATCGTCGATGCCGCCCGCGCCGCGCACAAGGATGGTGCGCATTTGCTGGTCGCGCCGGAACTGGCGCTGTCGGGCTATCCCCCGGAAGACCTGCTGCTGCGGCCCGCGTTCTACGTGGCGGCCGCCGAGGCGCTCGCGGAACTGGCCGCGCGCCTCGCGCCGCTCGACGGCCTGGCCGTGCTGGTCGGCCATCCGCTGCGCACCGCCAGCGCCGATGGTAATGCAAACCGTCCGATCGAGCGCGGCGTCAATCCGGTCGATACCTGGAACGCCGCGTCGCTCATCGCAGGCGGCGAAATCCGCGCCACCTATCGCAAGCACGAACTGCCGAACACCGAGGTGTTCGACGAGAAGCGTTACTTCGCGAGCGATCCGCAACCGTGCGTATTCGAATTGAACGGCACGAAGTTCGGCGTGGTGATCTGCGAGGACGCCTGGCATGCGGCGGCCTCGCAACTGGCCAAGGCGGCGGGCGCCGAGGTGCTGCTGGTGCCGAACGGCTCGCCGTATCACATGAACAAGGACGCGGTGCGCGTCGACATCCTGCGCGCGCGCATTCGCGAGACGGGCCTGCCGATGGTCTATGTGAACCTGGTCGGCGGCCAGGACGAACTCGTGTTCGATGGCGGCTCGTTCGTGCTCGACGGCGCGGGCGAACTGGTCGCGCGCATGGCGCAGTTCGAGGAAGGGCACGCGATCGTCGAATTCGACGGCGCGCGACCCGTGGCCGCCACGGCCGAGATCGCGCCGGGGCTGTCCACCGAGGCGCAGGTCTATCGCGCGCTGGTGCTCGGCGTGCGCGACTACATCGGCAAGAACGGCTTTCCGGGCGTGCTGATCGGCCTGTCGGGCGGCGTCGATTCGGCGCTGGTGCTGGCGGTGGCCTGCGACGCGCTCGGCGCGCAGCGCGTGCGCGCCGTGATGATGCCGTCGCGCTACACGGCCGACATCTCCACCACGGATGCGGCCGAGATGGCGCGCCGGGTGGGCGTGCGCTACGACGAGATCGCCATCGCGCCGATGTTCGACGCGTTCCGCGGCGCGCTGGCCGCCGATTTCGCCGGCCGCGACGAGGACGCCACCGAGGAGAACATCCAGGCGCGCATCCGCGGCACGCTGCTGATGGCGCTGTCGAACAAGTTCGGCTCGATCGTGCTGACCACCGGCAACAAGAGCGAGATGGCGGTCGGCTACTGCACGTTGTATGGCGACATGGCCGGCGGTTTCGCCGTGATCAAGGACATCGCCAAGACACTCGTTTATCGTCTCTGTCATTACCGCAACGGCGCGGCCGAGTTCGGCAAGACCGACGTGATCCCGGAGCGGATTCTCACGCGCGCGCCGTCGGCGGAACTGCGCGAGAACCAGACCGACCAGGACAGCCTGCCGCCGTACGACGCGCTCGATGCCATCATGCGCATGTACATGGAGGAAGACCGGCCGCTCGCGCAGATCGTCGCGGCCGGCTACGACGAGGCGGACGTGCTGCGCGTCACGCGCCTCATCAAGATCAACGAATACAAGCGGCGCCAGGCGCCGATCGGCATTCGCGTCACGCACCGGGCTTTCGGCCGCGACTGGCGCTATCCGATCACGTCGCGCTTCAACGAGCGTATCGACTGACGGGGCGCCGCGCGTAGAATCCGTCTCAGTCGTCCCCTTATCCGGAGCATCATCATGAAACGCATTACCGCCATCATCAAACCGTTCAAGCTCGACGAAGTGCGCGAGGCGCTGGCCGAAGTCGGCCTGACCGGCCTCACCGTGACGGAAGTGAAGGGCTTCGGCCGCCAGAAAGGCCATACCGAGCTGTATCGCGGCGCCGAGTACGTGGTCGATTTCCTGCCGAAGATGAAGATCGAAGTGGTGGTCGCGGCCGATCAGGTCGACCAGGTGATCGACGCCGTGATCGGCGCCGCGCGCACCGGCAAGATCGGCGACGGCAAGATCTTCGTGTCCGACGTGGAGCGCGTGATCCGCATCCGCACCGGCGAGGAAAACGAAGCGGCGGTCTGAGCGCCGCCTGCGCTGTCGTCACGCAAAACGCCAACGGCCCGGTGATCCGGGCCGTTGGCGTTTTTGTGTCCGTCTCGGCGGCATGCGCGAAGTGAAGCCCGGCGCGCCAATAAAAAACGGTGCGATACCCGTTGGGGTACCGCACCGATACGCGCCTCTCGCAGCAGCGTGAAACTGAGGATCTTGGTATATCGCTGGACGCCGTCAGGCGCCGGCGATCAGAACAGGTGCTGAATGCCGGCGTAGACACCCGTTTGCGAGCCGCCCGGATGCGGGTTGCCGGTTGCCACTGCCGTGCCCGACGGGTTCGCGTTCAGGCCGAAGTTGGCCGTCTTGCTGTTGCGCAGCGTGGCAGCCTGGATGTCGAGCAAGGTGCGCTTCGACAGGTTGTACGAGCCGCCGATCGTGTAGATCGTCGCGTTGCCGCCGCCGTTGTTCGCGTTCACGTGGTACACCGCCGCGATGATCGCCGCTGCCGGCGTCGCTTGCCACGTCACACCGCCCCAAGCCTGTTGCGTCGACGTGATGCCGGCGTTGCCTGCCGGGCCGGCGCTGTCCGCATGCGACGTCTGATAGGCCGCTTGCAGCTTGAAGGCGCCGAGGAACACGTTCGCGCCGATGAAGTATTCACGCGAGTTGTTGAACACGTCGTCGAACTTGCCGTTGACGCCATCACGCGTTTCGTCGAACAGGCCACGAATCTGGAACAGCGAGTTCGTGTAGGTCACCTGCAGGCCATCGCTGCGGCCTTGGCTGCCGGGTGCGCCGGAGCCGCCGTTGAAGGTCGATTGGTTCGACAGCGAGTACACGCCGTAAGCGTCGAAGCCGTAGATGTTCGGCGATTGGTACGAAATGTTGTTGCTGGTCTTGTTCCAGTTACGACCGCGCACCAGCGATGCCGTCGACCAGTTCGACTGGCCGAACGGATCGAAGTCCCACACGCCGTTGGCGATCGCGAGTTCGCGACCCAACAGCAGCGTACCGTACGCGTCGTTCGAGATCCCGACCGTCGCAAAACGATCCCAGATCGTGCCGCTGGTGCCCATGTTGCCGTTCATGGTGTTGAATGCGCCTTCGAGGTGGAACACCACCTTGTTGCCGCCGCCGATATCTTCGGTGCCCTTGATACCCCAGAGGCTGGTGCCCCAGTCGCCGCTTTCCGCGCGGACCGTGTGACCGGCTTGGCCGCCGTTCAGGTATTCGAGCCCTGCATCCAGACGACCGTACAGCGTCACGCTGCTTTGCGCATGCGCCGCCACTCCGGCAGTCATCAGTGCTGCCGCGAGCAATGCTTTCTTCATCATCTCCTCCATACCCTGTCAAAAAGTCAACCCACCAACTGCGCACATGCCGGATGTTTGGGATGCATCCGGTCAACATGGGATAACCAGAGAGACCGCGTGCGATGCCGGATAGGCACTGCCTGGCGTGCGGACTAACCTCTTTGCAGGCCGTTTTGCCGGTTGGGCAAAGCCGGGGTCTCCTGTTGTCATGAAGCTAAACTACATTTCACGACTTTCGTTTTGCTACTTTGGTTACTAATTTAGCAAAAATACACTTTGGTGGCGACGAAAATCGTTGTTTGACTAGCTGATGTCGCCAAATTGCAATAAACGCTGCCCGGGACACCGCCTAAACGGTGCCAAAAAATAAGACAAGTCCTTGCCGGATAAGGCGTTCATGGATTTCCGGGAGGGGGGTCAAGGATTGCCACTATTGACGCCCGAATACGGCGGGCGTAATTCGATCAGGACCAGGAATCGTTAGCTATCCGTAAAGAAATGACGACGATTTCATGCGCGGCACGAAAATGTTTAGTTGTTTTTAATAAACGAGTGCACGGATTCACGTTGGCGGCAAGCGAACGTGCGCGGGCAACGTGAAGCGAACGAGGCGCAGGGGAGGCGAGTGAGGCGGGGAGCGCCGGCAGCGCGGCGCGAAGCGTGTCGCGCGCGATGCCGGCGTGAGCGGGTGCTCGGGGAAAGAACTTACTTGAGGCTGCCGGACAGGAACTGCTTGAGACGTTCGCTGCGGGTATTGCCGAATACCTCGGCCGGTGCGCCTTCTTCTTCCACGCGGCCCTGGTGCAGGAACATCACGTGGTTCGACACGTTGCGCGCGAAGCCCATTTCGTGCGTGACCACGATCATGGTGCGGCCTTCCTCGGCCAGCTTCTGCATGACCTTCAGCACTTCGCCCACCAGTTCCGGGTCGAGCGCCGAGGTCGGCTCGTCGAACAGCATGACGTCGGGATGCATCGCGAGCGCGCGGGCGATCGCCACGCGCTGCTGCTGGCCGCCCGACAGGTGCGACGGGTATTGCTTCTCGACGCGCGGCTGCAAGCCCACCTTCTCGAGATATTCGCGGGCGCGCTGCTCGGCCTCGCGCTTCGACAGCCCGAGCACGTTGACCGGCGCTTCCATGACGTTTTCCAGCACGTTCATGTGCGACCAGAGGTTGAAGTGCTGGAACACCATCGCGAGCTTGGTGCGCACGCGCTGCAACTGCTTGGTGTCGGCGGCCTTCAGCGCGCCGCCCTTGTCCTGGGCGGTGCGTACCTCTTCGCCGTCGACGAAGATGCGGCCGGCGTTCGGCTGCTCGAGGAAATTGATACAGCGCAGCATCGTGCTCTTGCCCGAGCCGGACGAGCCGATCACGCTGATCACGTCGCCGGCATGCGCCTTCAGCGAAACGCCCTTCAGGACTTCGTTGCTGCCGTACTGCTTGTGGAGATCGTCGACGAAAAGCTTGTGCATCTTGGAATTCATCAGGAGTCCTCGCGCCTTTATTTGCCTTGCGGGCGCAGGTAGGCGAGCCAGCGTCGCTCGGCGCAGCGGAACAGCCACACCAGCGTGAACGAGATCGCGAGATAGAGGAGCGCGGCGATGCCGAACGCGTGGAAGGACATGTAGGTGGCCGAATTGACGTCGCGCGCGATCTTGAGGATGTCGGGCACGGTGGCGGTGAAGGCCACGGTGGTCGCGTGCAGCATCAGGATCACTTCGTTGCTGTACAGCGGCAGCGCGCGGCGCAGCGCCGACGGCAGGATCACGCGGCGGTACAGCGTGAAGGTCGACATGCCGTACGCACGCGCGGCCTCGATCTCGCCGTAGTTGGTCGCCTTGATCGCGCCGGCGAAGATCTCGGTGGTGTACGCGCAGGTGTTCAGCGTGAACGCGAGCAGCGTGCAGTGCATGCCGTCGCGGAAGAACGCGTTGAGCATGGCCGTGTCGCGTACCACATGCAGGCTGTAGAGGCCCGTGTAGCAGAGCAGCAACTGCACGTAGAGCGGCGTGCCGCGGAAGATGTACGTATAGAGCCACACCGAGCCCGACAGCCACTTGCGCTTCGACACGCGCGCGCAGGCGAGCGGCACCGACAGGCAGAAGCCCAGCGCGATCGACACCACCAGCAGCCACAGCGTGATGGTCACGCCCGTGAAGCGATACCCGTCGGTATACAGGTAGTTGCGCCAGTATTCCTGAATCAGTTCGATCATAGGTCAGCCTTGCGGACGCCGGCGGAGTAGCGCTTTTCCAGCCACATCAGCACGAAGTTCGAGATCGTCGTGATCGCGAGGTAGATCGCCCCCGCGAGCAGCGTGAAGAAGAAGAAACGCAGCGTGCCCTTGCCCGCGTCCTGCGACGCCTTGACGACGTCGGCCAGGCCGATGATCGAGACCAGCGCGGTGGATTTGACGAGCACCTGCCAGTTGTTGCCGATGCCGGGCAGCGCGAAGCGCATCATCTGCGGAAACATCACCCGCGTGAACACCTGCCAGCTCGACATGCCGTAGGCCGCGCCCGCTTCGAGCTGGCCGCGCGGCACCGAGAGGAACGCGGCGCGGAAGGTTTCGGTGAAGTAGGCGCCGTAGATGAAGCCGAGCACCAGGACGCCGGCCGCGAACGGGTCGATGTCGATCTGATCCCAGTTCATCAGGTCGGTGAACTGGTTCAGCCAGATCTGGATGCTGTAGAACAGCAGCAGCATCAGCACCAGGTCGGGCACGCCGCGGATCAGCGTGGTGTAGAGCGTGCCGATGCCGTGCGAGATGCGGTTGCGCGAGAGCTTGGCGCCCGCGCCGAGCAGCCCGAGCACGAACGACAGCGCCAGCGACAGCACCGCCAGCTTGACGGTCTGCCAGGTGCCCGAGAGTATCAGCGGGCCGTAGCCGGAAAGAAACATATGAGGTCCTTGACGGCGCATCGTGTGCGCCGCGAAAGACGCGTGCCGCAGGTTGGCGGCGCGCCCCGTGCTTGTGTGTCGGGCTGCCCGGTGATTCCGCCGGGCGGCTTTCGACTTCCTCGTACCGGGCGGGCCGTGCTGGGTAGCGCGGCGGCCGCTCCGGCCGAAACGTGGTTACTTCGCCGAATACACGCTGAACGAGAAGTACTGGTGCGACAGCCTGTCGTACGTCCCGTCCTGGTGCATCGCGGCGAGGGCGGCGTTGATCTTCGCCTTCAGATCCGTGTCCTCCTTGCGCAGGCCGATCGCGGTGCCGTCACCGATCGTCTTCGGATCCTTCACTTCGGGGCCGGCCCACGCAAAGTCCTTGCCGCGCGCCGTGCGCAGAAAGCCGTAGTCGGCCTGCAATTCGTCCTGCAGCGCGGCGTCGAGCCGGCCCGTCCCGAGATCGGTGTAGACCTGATCCTGGTTCTGGTACGGCACGATCGTCACGCCTTGCGTTTCCCAATAGGTCTTCGCGTAAGTTTCCTGCGTGGACCCCTGCTCGACGCCGACCCGCTTGCCCTTCAGCGACGCCACGCTCGGCCGCAGCGGCGAACCGGCCTTGGCGATCATCCGCGCGGGCGCGTCGTACAGCTTGTCCGAGAAGTCGATCTGCTCGCGGCGCTTGTCGGTCACGGTCAGCGACGACACGATGATGTCGAACTTGCGTGCCTTCAAGGCCGGGATGATGCCGTCGAGATCCTGCGCAACCCACTTGCAGCGCACCGCGATGCGCGTGCAGATTTCCCTGGTCAGGTCCACGTCGAAGCCGACGATGTCGCCGTTCTGCGCGACCGATTCGAACGGCGGGTAGCTGGCGTCGACGCCGATGCGGACCGTCTTCCATTCCTTCGCGAAGGCGCTGCCCGCCATCAGGGCGAGCGCTGCGCACAGGGCGAGCTTGTTCATCTGTTTCCTCTTGCGACGCTGACAGGCCGGCTGCTGCCGGTCGCGCGCCGGCCGTATTCTAGACAGCCAAAATTCGGTCACGGCGGCTTCGGCGCGCGGTCGGGCAAGGCCCGGCCGGCCAAAAGCGCGGTATTTTACCCGAGCCGGCGGCGAGCAAGGTCGAATCGGTGCTCGGGAGTTTGCCGGGGTGCCGGAAGGCGGCGCGGGGGCCGGTGCGGCGGAGCGGATGGCGGCGCGAATCGGCCGCAATGGCGGACGATGCCGCCCGTAGGCCGGGCAATGCGCGAACATGGCCGTCCACCTGCCGGCGCATGCGCGGGACGCGCAAAAACAACGAAACGGGGCGACCGCGCAAGCGGATCGCCCCGTTTTCGGGTTCGACCGGGGCCGCTTCGACCCCGGCCGGATGCCATCGACTTACTGCGCCGGTGCCGAAGCGGCGGCGGCCTTCGCTGCATGGCGATTCGCCCAGTGCGCCTTCATCTTCTCGTGGCGCGCCTTCATCTTGGCGAAATCGGCCTTCAGCGCCGTGCTGACCTGCGTCTTCTGCGGGTCGGTCAGGCCGTCGTAGAAGGCCAGCCAGGCTTTTTCGGTCTGCTGGTGCAGTTGGGCGTTCTGCTGGAACACCTGCTCGCGCGCGGCCTGCATCGCGTCGAGATCGAGGATCGACTGGCTTTGCGCGGCGTCGAACTGCGTGCGCGACTGCTCGAAGTTCTTGCGCATCGCGTCGCGGTTCTGCCGGGTGGTGGCCTCGGCCGCCTGGTATTGCTGTTCCTGCGCCGGCGTCAGCTTCAGTTGCGCGTGCAGACGCTTGAACACTTCCAGCGGGCCGCCGTGGTGGCCGTGATGATGCATGCCCGGGCCGCCGTGCGGCGCGTCGGGCGGCGGTGCCGAGTCGGCCGCGTAAGCGGCGGCGCCGAAGGCGAGGGCCAGAACGGAGGCGGCTGCGATAGCCACGCGGGACGTCTTCTTATACATTGCGATGACTCCTGGTCGAATGGGATCGTCGACACGGCGGGGCGGCCCGGCTGGCGCCGCCTGTTTCCGCATCGGGTAAGACGCAGCGTAGCCAAGTGCCTCGGACACCGTGTTACGTCGGGCCTGCCCGCGTTTACCGGGCATTACATCTGCCTTGCGCGGTAATTCGCAGTAACCCATTCGCGAAGATGTTTCAGCCGCCTTCCCCAACCCGCACGGTAAACTTCACGCCATGACTACCCAGATCCTCATCGTCGACGACGACCAAGAACTGCGCGACTTGCTGCGCGACTACCTCGTGCGTCAGGGCATGGAGGTGTCGGTGCTGCACGACGCCGCCTCGCTCGAAAAGCGCCTCGAGCGCGAACGCCCCGACCTGATCGTGCTGGACCTGATGATGCCGGGCGTCGACGGCCTGACCGCGCTGCGTCAACTGCGCGCGGCCGGCGACGACATCCCCGTGATCATGCTGACGGCGCGTGCCGACGACGTGGACCGCATCGTCGGCCTCGAACTCGGCGCCGACGATTACCTCGGCAAGCCGTTCAACCCGCGCGAGTTGCTGGCGCGCGCCCAGGCGGTGCTGCGCCGGCGGCGCGCCACGCCTTCGGCGGCGGCCCCCGAACAGCGCGAGCCTTATGCGTTCGGCCGCTTCGTGCTCGATTTCCAGGCGCGCACGCTGTCGGTGGACGGCAAGCCGGCCACGCTGTCGAGCAGCGAATTCGCGCTGCTGAAGATTTTCGTCAACAACGCGCTGCGCACGCTCACGCGCGAGCGCCTGCTCGAACTGCTGCACGGCCCGGAATACGACGGCACCGATCGCGGCATCGACGTGCAGGTCTGGCGTTTGCGGCGGATCCTCGAAAGCGATCCGTCCACGCCGCGCTTCATCCAGACAGTGCGCGGACGCGGCTACGTGTTCGTGCCCAACGGCGAGGCCCATGCGCAGACCCATTGATTCGCTGTTCGGGCGGCTCGCGCTGCTGGTGGTCGGCGTCCTGCTGCTGTCGCATTTCGCCTGGTATCTGGCGATCCGGCTCGACCGCAGCGAAACCCAAACGCGTTACGCCGTGGAGGAAGCGGCGTTCCTCGTCGATGCCGTGCGCCAGCACGTCGAGCGCACGCCCGACCTGCCGCTGCCGTCGCGGGTGCGGCTGGTGCCGTCCGACAGCGCCGACGTGCCGCCGGACGATCCGGACAAGCCGCCGCCGCTGCGGCGCTTCATCGAGGACCTGCGCGAACACATGACGCCGGGCACCGTGGTGCGCATCGGGCCGCCCGGCAAGCCGCCGATGCTGTGGGTCAAGGAGCCGACCGACAAGAACTGGATCGTGGTGCCGGCGCAGCCGCTGCACCCGCGCCGTTCGCGCGACCGCATGCTGCTGTGGCTCGGCATGATCTTCGCGGCGGCCGTGATGGCCGCGCTGTTCGCGGCCTGGCAGCTTCAGCAGCCGCTGCGTTCGCTGGCGCGCGCGGTCGGCCGTTTCGGCCGTGGCATGCCGGTGCCGCCGGTGCGCGAGAAGGGGCCGCGCGAGCTGCGCCAGCTCACGCGCGGCTTCAATCAGATGGTGGAGCAGGTGTCGCGGGCCGAGAACGACCGGGCCGTGATGCTGGCCGGCGTGGCGCACGATCTGCGCACGCCGCTCGCGCGCATGCGCCTGCGTGCCGAGATGATGGACGACGCGCGCTTGCGCGACGGCGTGGTGCGTGACGTGGATTCCATGTCGCACATCGTCGATCAGTTCCTGGTGTTCGCGCACGGCGGCGTCGATCGCAGCGAGGTGGTGGCGGTCGATCAGGCCTGCGAGCGGATGGCGCGCACCTATCGCGCGGTCGCGCCCAACGCGGCGCCGGTGGAAATCGCGGTGGCGGCCGGGCCGGGCTTCCGGCTGCCCACCGCCACGCTCGACCGGATCCTCTCGAACCTGCTCGACAACGCGCACGCCTACGGCGCGCCGCCCGTGCGGATCGCCACCGAACGCACCGCGGAAGGCTACCTGCTGACCGTCAGCGATCACGGCAAGGGCATCGCGCCGCGCGATCTCGCCGACGCCACGCGGCCGTTCGTGCGGCTCGATCCGGCGCGCGGCGGCAATGGCCACAGCGGGCTCGGCCTCGCGATCGTCGAGCGGCTCGTGCAGCGCGTGGGCGGCCAGTGCCGGATCGGCAATCAGGAGCAGGGCGGCTTGCGGGTGGCGATGGAGTTTCCGTTCGGCGCAATGCCGAAACCGGAGCGGGAGCCGGCGGACGCCTGACTTGGCGTGACGGGAAGCGGGCGTACGGCCGAATCAGGCGGCAATGCCGCGGGGAGCGGCGCGCAACGCGGCAGGATCGATCAAACGGGAATGGAACGCGGAGTGCGGGGGCACGGCGCCGGGCAAGCGGCCTGGCCGCCTCCCCGATGCCGCACGCGTGCGCCTACTCGCCGAACAGCGTGCCGAGCGTTTCGGCGGCGTGGCTGTCGATGGTGTTGTAGGTGACGGTGGTCGCCTCGAAGATATACAGCGTGGTGTACTTGCCGAGCCGTTCCAGGATCTCGTCCTGCAACGATTCCGGCACGATGTTCATGTTCAAATACCACGCGGTGGACGACAGCCGCGCCTGGAACGCGCCGTATTCCTGCATCAGCGTATAGAACGCATCGGCGTCCTGATCGCGGCATACGATAACCAGATTTCCTGCCATTCAGCCCTCCTGCTTGTGACGTTCGATCTTGCGAAGCAAACCCGATCATACCTGCTTCGCCGCGCGCGCTCGGAAGCGGGGCGCCGAACCGCCGACGTGACGCCTGTTGCTTCCTTGCCCGAGCGGGTTTCCCCGCGTCCCGTATCACGGCATAATTCGGCCTGCATCGCACCCGACACGTTGCAACCCGCTTGCAGCTTCTTTCAGTCAGCTCGCATTCCAGCCGATTTGCATGAGGTTCGCCCGCCGTTGCCGGGCGATGTGCGCACATTGCGTGCCACGTGCTTGTGCCTGTCATTCGGTGTGGTGTAGTGTCTGCCGTCGTTGCGTCCGGCCCGTGGGGAGTGCCGCACGGCGCCGGCACGAGGTGGTGTGCGGGCGGGGCAGCGGTAGCCCACGCCCGGCTTGTCGGTCATAAAGAATCGCCGCACTTGCGCGCCGGCCCGGCCGGGCACGCATGATGGCCTCATATTTCGCTCAGCACGGCCATGCCGGGGAGGGTGCCTGATGGATTTTGGTTTCAATCCGAACCGGATCGCGAACGCGAATGCCTCGGCTTGGCGCGTGCTGCCGAATCGCTGGGATTTCATCGCCTTCCCGCTGATCCTCTGCGTCATCGCGATGGCGGCCGTCGGGTTCCATGAAACGATGGCGCCGATCGGCACGCTGACCACCCAGAAAATCTCGCTCGACCCGGCGAACCTGCCCGAATACGCGTTGCGCACCACGCTGCGCATGCTGGCGGCGATGGTCGCCTCGCTGGTCTTCACGCTTGTCTACGGCACGCTGGCGGCCAAGAGCCGCCGTGCCGGCATGGTGCTGGTGCCGATCCTCGACATCCTGCAATCGGTGCCGGTGCTCGGCTATATCTCGTTTACGGTCACGTTCTTCCTGGCGCTGGTGCCGAGCCGCGTGGCCGGCGCCGAGCTGGCCGCGATCTTCGCGATCTTCACGAGCCAGGCCTGGAACATGACGTTCAGCTTCTACCAGTCGTTGCGCACGGTGCCGCGCGACCTGGACGAAGTCTCGCGCAGCTTCCACCTGACCACCTGGCAGCGTTTCTGGAAGCTCGAGGTGCCGTTCTCGATGCCGGGCCTGGTCTGGAACATGATGATGTCGATGTCGGGCGGCTGGTTCTTCGTGGTGGCCTCCGAGGCGATCACGGTCGGCAACCACACCATCACGCTGCCGGGCGTCGGCTCGTACCTGGCGCAGGCGATCACCGAGAAGAACATGGCCGCGATCGGCTGGGTGATCCTGTCGATGACGGTGGTGATCCTCGCCTACGATCAGTTCCTGTTCCGCCCGCTGGTGGCCTGGGCCGACAAGTTCCGCATGGAGAACACCAGCTCGGGCGACGCGCCCGAATCCTGGCTGCTCGACCTGGTGCGCCGCACCCGCCTGATTCACCAGTTGCTGGTGCCGGCCGGCTGGCTGCTGGCCCGCACGGCGCGCATTCCGTTCCGGCTGCCGTCGTTCGACGCCTCGCGTTTCGCGCTGCCGCGCGTCGAGCGCCGGGCTTCGCGCGCGGCCGACATCGGCTGGTCGATCCTGGTGCTGATCGGCACCGCCTACGTGATCTGGCGCGTGGTGTCGTTCGTGGCGACCGGCGTGACCTGGGGCGAAGTCGGCCACGTGTTCCTGCTCGGCCTCGCCACGCTGCTGCGCGTGGTGCTGCTGATCGCGGTGGCCTCGGTGATCTGGGTGCCGATCGGCGTCTGGATCGGCCTGCGCCCGGCGCTGGCCGAGAAGGTCCAGCCGATCGCGCAGTTCCTCGCGGCGTTCCCGGCCAACCTGCTGTTCCCGGTGTTCGTGATCGTCATCGCGCGCTTCCATCTGAACCCGGACATCTGGCTGTCGCCGCTGATCGTGCTCGGCACCCAGTGGTATATCCTCTTCAACGTGATTGCCGGGGCGATGTCCTACCCGAACGACTATCGCGAGGCCGCCGCCAATTTCCGCATTCGTGGCTGGCAATGGTGGCGCCAGGCGATCCTGCCCGGCATCTTCCCGTATTACGTGACCGGCGCGATCACCGCCTCGGGCGGCGCGTGGAACGCGAGCATCGTCTCCGAGCTGGTGCAGTGGGGCGACACGAAGATCCAGGCGCACGGGCTGGGCGCGTACATCTCGCAGATGACCGCCGCGGGCGACTACCCGAAGATCATCATGGGCATCACGGTCATGTCCCTGTTCGTGACCCTGTTCAACCGCCTGTTGTGGCGTCCGCTGTACGCCTATGCCGAAGCCAAGCTGCGGCTCGACTGAGACTCATTGAGAGCGAAACGCGATGCAAAATCCGAATGCTGCCCCGACGCCGCCCGTGCCGCCGCGCCTCGGCGACGAGATCCTGAACGTCAAGGACGTCAGCCGGGGCTTCAACAAGAGCCAGGGCGAGCTGCTGGTGCTCGACGGCGCGAACCTGTCGCTGCGCGAAGGCGAGATCGTCGGCCTGCTGGGCCGTTCGGGCTCGGGCAAATCCACGTTGTTGCGCATCATCGCCGGCCTGATCGAGCCGACCGGCGGTGAGGTCACCTATCTGGGCAAGCCGCTGGACGGCCCGGCCGAGGGCGTGGCGATGGTGTTCCAGACCTTCGCGCTGTTTCCGTGGCTCACCGTGCTGCAAAACGTGGAAGCGGGCCTCGAAGCGCTCGGCGTGGGCGCGCGCGATCGCCGCGAGCGCGCGCTGGCGGCGATCGATCTGATCGGTCTGGACGGCTTCGAGAACGCCTACCCGCGCGAGCTGTCGGGCGGGATGCGTCAGCGCGTGGGCTTTGCGCGCGCGCTGGTGGTCGATCCGACCATCCTGCTGATGGACGAGCCGTTCTCGGCGCTCGACGTGCTGACCGCCGAAACGCTGCGTACCGACCTGCTCGACTTGTGGACGCAGGGCCGCATGCCGATCAAGTCGGTGCTGATCGTCACGCACAACATCGAGGAAGCGGTGTTCATGTGCGACCGCATCCTGGTGCTGTCGTCGAACCCGGGCCGCGTGATCGCCGAGATCAAGGTGCCGTTCAAGCACCCGCGCAACCGCCTGGACCCGGCGTTCCGCAAGCTGGTGGACGACATCTACGCGAAGATGACGGCGCGCCAGACCGGCGAGGCCACCAAGAAGGGGCTGGAGGCCAACAGCTGGCTGCCGCGCGTGTCGACCAACCTGATGGCCGGCCTGATCGAGACGCTGGCCGCCGCGCCGTACCACGGCCGTGCCGACATGCCCGAAATCGCGCGCTCGCTGCATCTGGAGGTGGACGACCTGTTCCCGATCGCCGAAGTGCTGCAGCACCTCGGTTTCGCCGACGTGCGCGAGGGCGACGTGTTCCTGACGCCGCCGGCGCGCGTGTTCGCCGAGTTCGGCACGCAGGAACGCAAGATGATGTTCGCCGATCACCTGCTGCGCCACGTGCCGCTCGCGGCGCGGATCAAGAAGGTGCTCAACGAGCGTCCCGGCCATCGCGCGCCGCGCGTGCGCTTCGAGCAGGAGCTGGAGGATTTCCTGTCCGACAGCGCGGCCGAGGAAACGCTCGACGCGGTGATCGACTGGGGCCGTTACGGCGAGATCTTCTCGTACAACGACCAGACCGAGATCTTCAGCCTCGAGGACGTGGAGTCCTGATCGACGTGGTTGCCGGATGGCGAGTAGTGCGCGATGCGCGCGAGGTCTTGCGACCCGCGCGCATTTGTTTTTCTACGATCGCTGATTGCGGCCGCTGATTGCAGCCACTTACTGCAACGCGCCCCAACGCGTGACGGCCGGCTCGGCCGAGGCCCAGGTCCAACTGCCGCCTTGCGGCGTTTCGCAGGCGCTGGCGAGATACCAGTCGGCGTGCTCGCCGTCCTTCACCGAGAACGCGAATTCCTTGCAGAGCGCGAGCGCCGTGGAGAACGCACGCGTCACGCGCACTTCGCCCTCGCCGTTGTCGATCGGCAGGCGGTTCTTGACCTTCCACGGCGCGACCTGACCGACCGCGAGGCCGCCCGCGGTGGTGGCGATCACGGCTTGCTGGTTGGCGTGGAAACGCTTCATGGTGCGGTTCACGGCTTCGTCGGTGGCGGCCTGCACGGCGATGCCGACGCCGATCCCGATCGCCGGGTTGGCCGTGACCAGCCCGGTGGCCGCCCCGGCCAGCGCGCCGCTGGCCGCGCCGGCCGAGCCGCAGCCGGGCAGCGTGGCGATGGCTGCCGCCAGCGCGCAAGCCACCGCCGCGGTGCGCAGCGGGATCATTGCAGCGCTCCCCAGCGCCCGGTGGCCGGTTCGGCCGAAGCCCATTTCCATTTCGGACCGTCACGGCAGATCGTCGCGACGTAGAACGCGCTGCTCGGCTCCGGCGTGGGGGCGGCGGCCGGCACGGCGGCGCCCGATGCGGCGGCACCCGCTTGCGCCGTTTTCGGCTCGCGCGGGGGATCGGTGTCGACCGAGAACACGATTTCCTTGCAGTCGAGCGGGCCGACGCTGATCAGGCGGCTGACGGTCACGCGGCCGTGTTCGTCTTCCTCGATCGGCACCGAGTGGTTGGTGGACCAGCGTGCCACGCCGCCCACGTCGATCGGGCCGGCCGCGTTGGCGATCTGGTCTTGCGAATAGGTGTGGGCCACACGCTGTGTGTACTGCACGCCGGCGCGCGCGGCGGCCACGGCGCCGAGGCCGATGCCGGAGGCGACGGCGGCATTGTTGGTGACCTTGCTGGCGATGGCGGCGCCGGCGATACCGGCGCCGGTGGTGGCGCCTTCGCTATATAGGGAACTGCAGCCGGAAAGCAGCGTGGAGGCCAGCGCTGTGCCGACGAGCGCGACGAGCGAGCGGCGCGCGGCGCGACGGGCCGGCTGCCCGGGCATGGCGATGCGTGAATTCATGCTGGATGCGGTCCTGTCTGGAATGCGCCGCGCCCGCAGGTGGCGCGGCACCGGCCGCCATTGTCTTGCAAGTATCCGACCCGGATTGCAAAAGATGGACAAACGTTTGCGATTCTGCAAAAGCGGGCAAAAGCGATGGCGGCGCCGGTCGGCGCATAGTGTCTTACAAATCGCGCGGTGAGGGTCGCGTCGTTACAAATTGAAGGTAATTGTTACCTCCGCATGGATCGGGCCAGCCTACACTGGGTTTTCACTGACTGTTTCAACGGCGACACGCCCTACAGCTCGATGAGACACCCTGCCATGCGCCGAACCCGGCGCCATTCCCGCCCCGATCACGACGACGGCTTGCGCCGCGCCGAGGTTCCGGCCAGCCAACCCGCTCCGGCGCCGTCGGACACGACGCCCGAAGCATCCGACGGCCCGGCGGACGGCGAACACAACCAGGGTGGGGCGCGTCCCGAAGGGCTCGACTATCAGCGCGATCTCGGCTCCGAACAGGACGCCTGAACGATCGACGCGCGTCGCGCCCGGCATTTCGTCCATTCGAATGTTTATCCCGTCGCGCCAGGCATGCCGCGTGCTGCGACGGAAGGAACCGGTGCGTCCGTGCGCCGCTTCGTTCAAACACAGGGGCAGGCCATATGAGCAGATTGATCGTGGTTTCGAATCGCGTGGCAGCAGGTCAGGATGCACGGCCGTCGGCGGGTGGTCTCGCCGTGGGCGTGCTCGACGCGCTCCGGCAGTCGGGCGGTGTCTGGTTCGGCTGGAACGGCGAGATCGTGGGCGAGGCCGGCGAGCCGGTGATCGAGCGCGAAGGCAACGTGACCTATGCGACGGTGGGCCTGTCGCGACGCGACTACGACCAGTACTACCGCGGCTTCTCGAACGCCACGCTGTGGCCGGTGTTCCATTACCGCATGGATCTCGCGCGCTTCGATCGGCAGGAATACGAAGGTTATCTGCGCGTGAACCAGACGCTCGCCAAGCAGCTCGTCGCGCTGATCGAGCCGGACGACATCATCTGGGTGCACGACTACCACCTGCTGCCGTTCGCGCATGCGCTGCGCGCGCTCGGCGTGAAGAACCCGATCGGCTTCTTCCTGCATATCCCGTTCCCCGCGCCCGAGGTGCTGCGCACGGTGCCGCCGCACGACGAGCTGGTGCGCTTCATGAGCGCCTACGACGTGGTGGGTTTCCAGACCGAATCGGACAAGCAGTCGTTCGTCGATTACCTGGAGCGGCGCGGCATCGGCACGGCGGCCGACGACGGCATGCTCCATGTGCACAACCGTGTGGTGAAGGTGGGCGCCTATCCGATCGGCGTGTATCCGGACGCGATCGCCGAGGCGGCCGTGCAGCATGCGCAGCGCAAGCCGGTGGCCGCGCTGCGCGATGCGATCCGCGACCGCAAGCTGGTGATGAGCGTGGATCGGCTCGATTATTCGAAGGGGCTGGTGGAGCGCTTCCAGGCGTTCGAGCGGATGCTGACCAACGCGTCGGGCTGGCAGGGCCGCGTGTCGTTCGTGCAGGTGGCGCCGCCCACGCGCTCGGACGTGCAGACCTACCAGCGGATCCGGCAGGCACTCGAACGCGAGGCCGGCCGCATCAACGGCCGCTTCGCGCAGCTCGACTGGACGCCGATCCAGTATCTGAACCGCAAGTACGAACGCAATCTGCTGATGGCGCTGTTTCGTCACGCGCACGTCGGCTACGTCACGCCGTTGCGCGACGGCATGAACCTGGTCGCCAAGGAATACGTGGCCTCGCAGAATCCCGACGATCCGGGCGTGCTGGTGCTGTCGGAATTCGCCGGCGCGGCGGCCGAACTGCCGGCCGCGTTGATCGTCAATCCGTCGGATCTGTCGCAGATGTCGGATGCGCTGGAGCGTGCACTGTCGATGCCGCTCGGCGAGCGCCGCGAGCGTCACGGCAGCAACTTCGCCGCGCTCAAGCGCAACGATCTGGGCGTGTGGCGCGATTCGTTCCTGACCGACCTGCGCAGCGTTGCCACCGCCGCTTCGGTCACGCGCCGCGTCGGTCGGCGCGTGGACGCCTGAGGCGCGCGCAAGCGGCAAGCCGGTTCGCTCCGGCATGCATCCCTTCCACGGCGGCGCTTCGGCGCCGCCGTTGTTCGTTGAGGGGACGAGTGGCCGGCCGTTCAGCCCGCGTGCGCGGGCGGTTTGGCGCCGAGCCGCAGCAGGCTCACGCAGGCCGCCACGGCCGCGAATGCGGCCGCCGCATACAGCGCGAGGGTCGGGCCGCGCGCCGGCACGATGTCGAAGATCAGCGCGACGATCGCCGCGCCGAGCGTCTGCCCGGTGAGCCGCGCGGTGCCGAGCATGCCGCTCGCGCCGCCGCTGCGATGGCGCGGCGCGGACGACAGGATGGTGCGGTTGTTCGGCGCCTGGAACAGCCCGAAGCCCGCGCCGCACAGCGCCATCCGCCAGACGATGTCGAACGGCGCCGGGTGCGCGCCGAGCATGGCGAGCGCGAGCAGCCCGGCCGCGAACAGCCCGAGCCCGATGCCGCCGAGCATGCCGGCCGAATAGCGGTCGGACAGCACGCCCGCCAGCGGCGCGACCACCATGATCACGAGCGGCCACGGCGTCATGTAAAGGCCGGTTTCCACCTGCGACAGCCCGAGCGTGTGCTGCAGCCAGAACGGCAGCGCGACGAACGCCAGCATCTGCGAGGTGAACGACGCCACCGAGGTGCTGATCGACAGCGCGAAGATCGGAATGCGCAGCAGGTCGACCGGCAGCAACGGCGCGGGCTGGTTCAACTGCCGCCGCACGAACACGTAGCCGAGCACCACCGCGCCGATGCCGCTCGCGATCACCATCGCGTGATTCTGGCTGTGGCCGAGCCCGTCGACGGTCATGATCACGAGGCCGAACACGCACGCGTTGAGCAGCGCGCTGACGTAGTCGTAGGGCGCGTCGTGGCCGCGATCGGGCGGCAGCGCGCGCAGGCCGACCGCGACGGCCGCGATGCCGATCGGCACGTTGATCGCGAACAGCCAGGGCCACGCGGCCACCGCCAGCACGGCGGAGGCGACCGTCGGCCCGACCGCCGAGGACAGCGCCACCACCATCGCGTTGAGCGCGATGCCGCGGCCGAGCAGCCGCGACGGGTAGGTCATGCGCACCAGCGCGGTGTTGACGCTCATGATGCCGGCCGCGCCGAAGCCCTGGATCACGCGCATCGTCGCGAGCGAGGTGAGCGAATCGGACAGCGCGCAGCCGAGCGACGACACGGTAAACAACGCCAGGCCGCCCAGATAGACGCGCCGGTAGCCGATCCGGTCGCCGAGCGCGGCCAGCGGCAGCAGCGAGATGGTGACCGCGAGCTGGTAGGCGTTGACGATCCAGATCGAGGCGGCGTCGGAGGCGCGCAGGTCGTGCGCGATGGTGGGCAGCGCGACATTGGCGATCGCGCCGTCGAGCACGGCCAGCGTGATGCCGAGCGCGATGCAGGCGATTGCCCAGTAGCGCTGCGGAAGGGGGAGGCCGTTATCGTCGGCGTTCATGGGCGGGCGAGGGTGCGGGCGGCGTTGCCGTGAGGCGTGGCGCCGCTCGATCGGGTTGCGGACGCAACCGGTTGGGAACGCGGCGGCGCGCCGGGCGCCACCGCCGAGGCGCTGCGCTTACTTCAGGGCGTACAGGCCCGTGTAGCTGGTCGACGCGACCTGGTTCAGATGGATCATGAAGCGCGCCACGGCGTTGGTGGTGTCGGGCGTGATCGGCAGGCTGTCGACCTTCAGCGCGTGCACGGTGAAGATGTAGCGATGCGCGGCATCGCCACGCGGCGGCGCGGCGCCGCCGAAGCCTTCGTCGCCGTAGTCGTTGCGCACCTGCACCGTGCCGGCCGGCAGCGTCGTGCTGCCCGCCGCGCCCGCGTTTTCCGGCAGCGCCGTGGTGCCGACCGGAAGGTTCACGGCCACCCAGTGCCAGAAGCCGCTGCCGGTGGGCGCATCGGGATCGTAGACGGTGATCGCGAGGCTTTTCGCCTCGGCCGGCACGCCTTCCCAGGTCAGCGCCGGCGACGTGTTGCCGCCGTCGACGCCGAAGCCGGCGTGGTTGTACTCCTGCGCTTTCGGCATCAAGCCGCCTTCGGGAAATGCGTGGGTCCGCAGCCGGAATTCAGCCATTGAAGCCTCCAGGATTCGTGGGTTCGACGAAACGGGCGCGTCGCCGAAACGGCCGTGGCTGGCACCGTGGCGCCGACGCGAACCGGGCGAGTGTATCACCGGCTTCCGGGGCGCGACGCCAGGCGCGGGCCGTGCCGCGCGCGCCGTTCAGGCCTCGAAATCGAGGCCGCCGAGCAGCACTGCGGGTTCGGTCTGGGTACGCGATCCGAAGTCGAGACCGCGTGCGCTCTGCCATCCCGGCAGCTTCTTCGCGAGCGCGTCGAGGTAGCGCGCAAAGCGCGTGCCGTCGTGATCGTCGATGACGAGCCGGTCGATTTCCTCGGAATCCCAGGTCAGCGTCAGATGCAGCGCGTGCGGATAGCCGCGCACGTGTTCGGGCGTGGTGCTGGTGACGTCGATATGGGTGGGATGGCCGTGGCCGCCGTAGGGGCGCACGTCGGCGCGGATATGCGGGCCGAGCAGCGCGGTAATGCGCTCGGCGATGCGGGGGGCGAACTCGGCGTCGAACCGGTGCGCGATATCGAGGTCCATGGCGGCGTCTCCGCAGAGTCGTTCTGGTGTCTCGAAAATCCTAGCATGCGGTTTGCCGGGTGGCTTACGGTTGTTTTCGTGACGCTTTACAGCCGTAATCGGGCGTTACCACTTGCTGCACCTGTTACGGAGGACTCGTCCCACAATGGGTTTCATCACGTACCACCTTGAGTGGAGAGCAACATGATCAACAAGAAAATTGTCGCGGTGCTGGTAACGGCCGGTGCGCTTGCGGTGGCAGGGCCGGCTTCGGCTCATGGACGTTGGCACGGCGGTGGTGGCGGTGGTGCCGTGATTGGCGCGCTGATCGGCGGGGCCGTGCTGGGCGCGATCGTGTCGTCGGCCGTGGCGCCGGCACCGGTGTACGCAGCCCCGGCTTATGCGCAACCGGTTTATGCCCAACCGGCCTATCAGCCGGCGCAGTACCAACCGGTTTATGCCGGCCCGCCCCCGGGCGCCTGCTTCGACCGCTATCGCAACGCCTACGTGCCTTGCGGTCCGCAGCCGGCGCCGGGCTACTATCAGCAGCCGGGCTGGTAAGCGCGGCAGGACGCCGGCAGGCGCCCGGAATCGACAACGCCCGCCCGGGAGATCCGGGCGGGCGTTGTCGTTTGATGCGATGACGTGACGATGGTGTTCGCGGATACAACTGGTTGCAATCCGGGGCGTAAATGATGCCCCGAGGCCCGATCAGCGGCCGTGCCCGCCACCGCCGCCGTGACCGCCACCTCCTCGGCCACCGCCGCCGCCACCTTGCCAGTGGCCGCCACCACCGCCCCGGCCGCCATGCCAGCCGCCACCACCGCCGTGCCAGCCGCCACGATCACGCCAACCGTGGCCCCAGCCGCCGCGATCCCAGCCCCCGCCGCCCCCGCCCCATACGTTCACCGTGCCGTAGACGGGCGCGTAGGCCGGTTGGCCGTAGGCATAGCCGTTCGAGTAATAGGGATCGGCATAGCCGTCGTAATAGCCGCCAGGGGCGGCGACGCAGCCTGCCAGGGCGGCTGCGATCCCGAGCGTTCCGAGCAGTCTCAGCATGATGGGGTCCTCCAAAGGTGCTGTCTGTAAGAAAGGGCAGGACGTGCATGGTTCGAGGCGAATTGTGTCGGGAGATTACAATCGCTTGACTCTCGCCGCGCGCGCCGCCACGGCGTGGCGTGCCGGCGTGAATCCTTTCGGCACCCGCCGCTCGATCAGGAGATCCTCATGCATCGTCCGAACCGGCTGTTCGCAGCCGCCGCTTTCGCCGTTTCCCTGTGCGCGTCCAGCGCCGCCATCGCCCAAACCGGCACGCCCGCGCCGGCACCTGTCACGGTTCCCGCCAACCCCGTCGCGGCGGTGCCACCGACGGCCGCCAACGTTGAGCTGACGTCGTTTCCGGCCCCGCAACCGGGCCTCCAGCGCTCGGTGATCGTGCTGCCTGCGTTGCCGCTCGAAGAGGACGTGCGTGTGCAAGTGATCGTCGGCAAGACGCTGCCGGCCGACTGCAACGTCCGCAGCTTTTCGGCGCGGTTGCAGCACGACACGGTGCCCGGCACCGGCTATCCGCTGTATCGCGTGACCGATGTCGGGCCGGTGGTGTCGACCATGATGGCGTGTCCGCCGTCGGCCGCGCCGCAAACGGCGTTCGTGATCGGTCGCGGCGACGGCTTCCTGTTGCGCTACGACAGCCGTCTGCCGGTGGTGGTGTATGCGCCGGTGGGCTACGAGGTTCGCTACCGGCTCTGGCAAGGTTCGAACGAAGTGGGCCGCGCGGCGGTGCGCTGAACGCGGCCCGGCCTGCTCAATGCAGCGAGCAGGCCAGCCAGTCGCGGATGCGGATCGCGTCGGCGAGATGGTCACGCGGGCCGGGGGCGTCGAGCAGCACGATGTCCACCGGCCGGCCGTTGATCCGATAGCGCATCACCACGCAATGCCCGGCTTCGTTGATGAAGCCGGTTTTCTGCAGCGTGATGCGCGGGTCGCCGCCGCGCACCAGCGCGTTCGAATTCACATAGCGCAACTGGCCGTGGCCCGGCCGCACGATCTGGCCGCGATCGGTCGAGAACGTGCGGATCGGCGTGTAGTGGTCGGCGGCCGCTACCAATTGCGCGAGATCGCTGGCAGTCGAGACGTTGTGCGGCGACAGCCCGGTCGGGCTCACGAAATGCGAATGGCTCATGCCGAGCGCGCGCGCCTTGCGGTTCATCGCGGCGAGGAATGCCGGGCGGCCGCCCGGATAGTCGCGCGAGAGCGCCGCGGCGGCGCGGTTCTCCGACGACATCAGCGCGATATGCAGCATGTCGCGGCGCGACAGCACCGAGCCGACCTTCAGCCGCGAGCCGGTGAATTTGATCGTGTCGCGGTCCGCCGCGGTGACGCGGATTTTCTTCGCCAGCGGCGCCGGGTGGTCGAGCCAGACGACGGCCGTCATCAGCTTGGATACCGAGGCAATCGGCCGGATCTGTCGGGCGTTGCGCTCCAGCAGCACGGTGCCGGTGCGTTCGTCCACCACGTAGATCGAGCGCGAGCGCAGCAGGCGCCGGGTGGCCGGCGAGTAGCCGCAGCCAGCCAGCAGTTGCGGTTTCGCGAAGTGGCCGATCGGATCGGCGGTTTGCTCGGCGATGGATGCCTCGCCGCGCTCGATACCGGCCGCGCTGCCGTGCGCCGCATGGGGCACCGGAGGATGCAGCGGATGCCGAGGCTTGCGCTTCGCGTGCGTGCCGCGCGCGGCGCGCTTGCGATGCACGCGCTCGTGCGATGCCACGCCGTGCTTGGGCACTGCGCGGCGGCGCGGTTTGCGATGCACGACGGGATGATGGCGCGACTCGAGCGTCGTCGCATGATGGCCGTGCCTGACGGGCCGGGCGACGCAGCGTGTGCTGTGCGCGACCTGATGGGCGGCGCAGTGGCGTGCGGTGGTGGCCGAAGCCGGGCCGGACACCGCGGACAGCAACGCCGTGGCGAACGTCATCGAGACTAGGGCGAGAAGGCGTCGGGCGGAAGGCGGGCGACGCAGCAGGGAAGCAAACAGTTGGCGAATCATGCGGATGACGGCAATTGGACTGACGCGGCCCGGGCTGGCCGGCGTCGCGCTTAGGACAGGCGCATGACGGAAAGATTCGCGCGCCGCGTTGAATGCGGCGCGTCAGCGGGTGTCAGTCCCAGAAACTGCGGATCGCGACCGCGACGATCACCGGCACCGAGAACACCAGCGGGATCGCGAAATAGGGCGCTTCGCGATCGACCACATAGCTGTAGATCACCCAGCCCGCGCCGGCCGCGAACGTGATCAGGCCGGCAATCACGGCGATGATGTTCTGCGTCCGGATGGACGGGCGGCGCTTGGGTTGGTCGGAATCGGTGGGCATCGTCGGCAGCGGAAACAAGGGCGGCACGCACGTGGTGAGAGCCGGCCGCGCGAGGCGCGACGGCGCCATGATCGCAGCAAAGCGGCGCGCCATGCAAGACGCGGGCTGGGCGCGCGGGGGCGCGATCAGTCGTTGGCGATGTCGGGCGATTCGACGCCGGCCGCGCCTTCGAGCAGGCGGCGGGTGGCTTTGTAGGAATGCAGCATCTGGTCGGGCCACGGCGATTGCAGCATCACGGCCTCGTGATTCTCGAAGGCCGACGACAGCAGTTGCGCGAGCTGCGGCGAGCGCAGGTGGCGCAGCAGCACCGACAGCGCGATCGCGGTGGCCTGGCTGGCGCCGGCCGTTTGCAGTTCGGCGGCGGTCAGCGCGGAGATTTGTTCGTTGATGTTCATGAAGGCGCCTTTCGTGTGACGTGGGCCGCGCCGGGCGCGGCAAAGGCGGGATTTTCGCACGAGCGCGGCGCGGAGATGGGCGGGGGTGCCGGCCGCCGCAGGGAACGCATGGCAGAGAACGCATGGCAGGGAAGCCATCGCAGGGAGGCCATCGCAGGGATGGCCATATCAACCATCGTGTTTCGAGGGAGCCAATCGCAGTGAGACGTCCGAACCATCTGTTTCTCGTCGTCGGGGCCGTGCTGGCGATCGTGGCCGCCGGCATTACCTGGCGCACGGTCGATTACCGGCTGTCGTCCACCGTCGTGACCGGCACGGTGGTGCGGCTGCTGGCCGGCGGCCATCATCCCGAGGTGGCCTTCGACGCGCCCGACGGCACGCATCACACGCGCCCGATCGGCACCTGGCGCTCGCTGGAGCCCGGCCAGCGCGTGCCGGTTCGGCTGCGTGCCGCGACGCCCGAGGCGAGCGCGTCGATCGATACCGAGGTGGATATCTGGGGTGTGCCGGTGTTCCTGTGCGTGCTGGCGGCGGCGTTTCTTTGGAGCGGCATTCGTGGCGCACCCACGCGCGGGCGTTACGGCTGAAAAACCTCGGCAAGCGAGGTTTATGCACAGGCGCAGCACGCCGGATGCCTGTGCATAAGCGCTGTCGGGCGGCCCGTTTCGCATATCGGTCGCCGGCTTCGCCAAGTCGCGCGCGCCGCGCGGCCGTTCGGGTGTAAATGAGTCGCTTCCCTCCGACACAGGCCGCCATCATGGTGACGACAAACCTTCGCAACCTGACGAACGCGCCGGTCGATACCGCGCGCACCGACCCGCGGCAGTCCGCGCCCGGGCAGCGGCAGGACCACGGCGACAACACGCGTCGCGTCTCGATGGGCCAACTGTCGAACATGCCGCCCAGCTTCGCGGCCCAGCAGCGCGCGGCGGGCGGGCGCACGCGCAACCGCACGGCGTCGGGGGCCGATGCCTCGGCGCACTCGGCCCATGTCGCCGCTCATCACCCGCTCGCGCCGCAGCATCACGCGATGCAGTTCATCGCGCAGCACGCGCCATCGCTGCCCGGTTCGGCTGAACTGGCGGAGCAGTACGACATTTCCGCGCTCGGGCCGATGACCGATACCGAAATGATCGGCATGACGGGGCACGCGGCGCAGCACGCACCCGCGCCGGCCGGCGTCGATCCGGACGTGCATCGCGTGCAGCAGGAGATGATCCAGCACATGACGCGCAAGATCGGCCAGGTTCAGGACGAGATGGTCAAGCACCTGGAGCAGGCCAAGGCCAAGAGCGACGACGAAGACAAAGACGACTGACGCCAGGCGCGCGCATCCACGGCACGTTCAGCCCGATGCCCCGATCCGCTGCGCGATGAACGCCAGGAAGCTGCGGATCTTCGGCGCGGTGTGGCGGCTCGGCGAGCAGAACGCCCACGCGTTGCCGTAATAATTCGTCTTGAACACCCAGTCGGGCAGCACGCGCGCGACGCGGCCGTCCTGCAGCGCCGCCGCCGCCACGAAATGCGGCACCCCGCCGATGCCGATATCGGCCAGCACCGCCTCCAGCCGCACGCCCGAATGATTGGCGACGTAGCGGCCGCGCACGTCGACAGCCACCGTCGTTCCCTGTTTCTCGAAGCGCCAGCGCGTGTCGACCGGATCCTCGCTGAGCGTCACGCAGCTGTGCGCGGCCAGCTCGCGCGGATGCGCGGGCGCGCCATGCCGCGCCAGATAGGCCGGCGTCGCGCACACCACATGCTCGATGCGTAGCAGCTTGCGGCCGACCAGGCCGGGCGGCGGATCGTCGGTGATCCGGAACACGATGTCGACCTGATCGGCGGCGGGGTCGAGCGGGCCGTCGTCGAGCTTCAGCACCACGTCCACCGAGGGGTGCGCGGCGAGGAAATCGGGGATGTTCGGATGGATCAGGAAGCGTCCGAGCGCGCGCGGGGCGCTGATGCGCAGCGTGCCTGCCGGTTCGGCCGAGCGCCGTTCGGCCAGCGACATCACCGATTTGGCGGCCGCCACCAGCTCGGTGGCATGGCGCAGCGCTTCCACGCCTTCGTCGCTGAGGCGCAGCCGGCGCGTGGTGCGCACGATCAGCCGCGTGCCGAGCGCGCGCTCCAGCCGGGCGATCGAACGGCTGACCGCCGACGGCGTCGAGCCGAGCCGGCGCGCGGCCTCCGAGAAGCTGCCGGCCTCCGCGACCTTGACGAGGGTCGCCATCTCGACCATCAACGGCGGAATCTGATTTGTGCTCACGGGGAACAGGTCCTTGCTCGGTCGCGCGTATTATCGGCCGCCGGGGTGCTGCGTACAATCGGCGCACCGTCCCGCCATTCGTTGCCCTTTCGATGAAAAAACCGCTTCTGATCGTGATCGCCGGCGAAACCTTCGCCTCGATCCGTGCCGCCCACGACGATTTCGCCGACTGGATCGAGGCCGGCCTCGTGTCCGACCCGGAAGCGGGCCTGCCGGTCGAGCGGTTCGACGCGCGCAGCGCCGAGGCCTTACCCGACCCGCGCGGTTTCGCCGGGATCGTCGTGACCGGTTCGCATGCGATGGTGACGGCGCGCGAGGCGTGGAGCGAGCGGCTCGGGCGCTGGTTGGCCGAATCCGCCGAATCTGCCGACGGCCCGGCGATGCTCGGCATCTGCTACGGCCATCAATTGCTCGGGCAGGCGCTCGGCGGCGAGGTGGGCGACCGTCGCGACGGGCGGTTCGAGATCGGCACGGTGTCGATCACGAAGACGGCCGACGCGGCGGCGGACCCGCTGTTCGGCGCGCTGCCCGCCCGTTTCGACGCGCAGGTCGTGCATTACCAGTCCGTTCATCGTCTGCCTGCGGGCGCGCGCTTGCTGGCCGCGAGCGAGGCCGATCCGTGCCAGGCGTTTCGCTACGGCGCGCGCACCTGGGGCGTGCAGTTTCATCCGGAATTTCCGCAGGCGGCGATCAAGGCGTATCTCGCGATCCTGCGCGCGCAGCCGGGCGAGCATGGCGCGGACGCGGTGCCGCCGAATGTTAGCGTGCGGACCACACCGGTCGCGTTCGGCCTGCTCGGGCGTTTTGCGCGTTTGTGCGCGGGGCGTTGAAGCGCGGGCTGTTTTAAGGCCTGCTATCACGGCCTGCTTCGCGGCCGCCCCCGCCTGCCTTGTATCTTTAAGCCTCGGACCAACTCGGGTAGCCCGAGCGGCCTCTGGGTTGAAACACGAAGCCCGTGACTGAGCACTGGGCGCCCGGGTTGGACCGTCCTTTCTTGCAGCCCGAACGGTTGTAGGAATGTAGAGTTCGCATAAACAAGGATGGGAGCGAAGGGACGTGTCCGATACTGTTTTCGTGGGAATCGATGTGTCGAGCCGGACGCTGGAGGTGGCCACCAGCACGCAAACTGCGACGTGGCAGGCAACCAACGACGCGGCCGGCATCGAACAACTGGTCAGTCAATTGCGTGAACTTCAGCCGGCGCTGATCGTGCTGGAGGCCACCGGCGGCTACGAGTTCGAGGCTGCGTGCGCACTTCAAGCCGTGGGCCTGGCCGTCGCCGTGGTCAACCCTCGCATGGCGCGCGACTTTGCGCGAGCCATGGGCGTGCTGGCCAAGACCGATGCGCTCGACGCCAGGATGCTGGCCGCCTTCGCTCGCGTGCTGCACCAGCATCCCGAGCGCGAGCGTTTCGTCAAACCGCTTGCCGATGCCGAACTCCAGCGGCTTCAAGCCCTGGTGCTGCGGCGTCGGCAACTGGTCCAGATGATCACCGGCGAGCGACAACGCTTGCGGCTTGCCCATGCTGCAGCCCGGGCCAGCCTCGAACGCGTCATCGATTTCCTCAAAAAGGAGCTCGACGACAGCGATACCGAGGTCGCCGCGCACGTTGCGCATCATCATGCCGAACTGGCGCGCACGTTGCGCAGCGTGCCTGGCATCGGCTCGACCAGCGTCGCCGTGCTGCTCGCCGAGCTGCCCGAACTGGGCAAGCTCGATCGCAGACGCATCGCAGCACTGGTCGGCGTGGCGCCGCTGAATCGCGATTCGGGGCTCATGCGCGGTCAGCGCAGCATCTGGGGCGGACGCGCCGACGTGCGTCGCACCCTGTACATGGCCACGCTCACTGGCGTGCGCTACAACCCTGTGCTGCGCGAGTACTACCAACGTCTCGTCCTCGCAGGCACGCGAAAGAAAGTCGCTTTGGTCGCCGCCATGCGCAAGCTGCTGACGATCATCAATGCCGTCGCAAAACATCGCGTCGACTGGAATCCCGACTTTCATATCGCTTGACTCACAAGACGGTTGCTCAGTCGTCCTGCGCCGCACACTCCACCGTCACTTCGCCGCGCTGCTCGAAGCGCGCGAGCAGCGCGGCCTCGGCCTGCGCGTCGGTGACGAGCGTCCAGTTGCGATCGAGCGGCGTCCAGTGCTGCTGGCTTGCGCGTTCGAGCTTGTTCGACGTGACCAGCACCAGCACCTGCGCGGCCTGCGCGGCGATGCATTCCTTCAGATAGGCCTGCTCGGCCGACGCCTCGCACAGGCCGCGCCCGGCCACCACGCCATCCGCGCCCAGGAACGCCTTGTCGAAACTGACGCGCGACAGCGCCAACTGCGCGATCGGCCCGAGCGTGCTCATGCTCGACGGACGCACGTCGCCGCCGAGCAGCGTCACGCGCACCTCGGCCACCGCCAGCGTGGTGACGGCCAGCAGGTTGTTGGTGACCACGTGGATGTCGCGCCGCCCCGACAGCCAGCGCGCGAGCGCGGCGGTGGTGGTGCCGCCGTCGAGAAAGATCGTGTCGCCGTCCTGCACGTGCCGCGCGGCCGCGCGCGCGATCGCTTCCTTCTGTTCGCGAAAGCTCGCGCGTCGGGTGTCGAGCGATTCCTCCGGCTCGTGCATGCCGACCGATGCCGCGCCGCCATAGGTCCGCACGATGCGCCGCTCGTCGGCGAGCGCGCGCAGGTCGCGCCGCACGGTCGCCTCGGACATGCCGAAATGCTCGCAGAGCGCGGCGACGTCGTTCATGCCGGACAGCACGGCCTTGAGCATCGCCTCGCGGCGTTTCTCGACTTTCATGAAGTTCCTGTGCAGTGTTTCGATGCTTGCTGGAGACGAGGCTCGCCAGTGTAGCGGACGCTCCGCGCCCGGCGCCTGCCCGGCGCGCTTCGATCGAATGACCGATATTCTGATCGATTCGATCAATATGGAGCGATTTTTTGCACCAATCGATCAGGGTAATCCCGTGTGAACGAGCAATTGCCGAAGCCCGATGTTGTCGCTACACTCCGTTTTGATCGAATCGGTCAAAGTGTGACCGATTCAAACAGAAACTGCCTGGGGAGACACGGATGGCTCAGATTCACATCAAGCGCGCCATCGAGCGCGTACCGGGCGGGATGATGATCGTCCCGCTGCTGGTCGGCTCGTTGATCGCGACGTTCCTGCCGACCATGCCGAAATTCTTCGGCTCGTTTACCAACGCGCTGTTCACCGGCTCGCTGCCGATCCTCGCCGTGTTCTACGTGTGCATGGGCGCGAGCATCGACGTGAAGGCCACGCCCTACCTGCTGAAGAAGGGCGGGGCGCTGTTCGTGACCAAGGTCGGTGCGGCGATCGTGACGGGCATCGTGCTGGGCCATTTCCTCGGCGAGCAGCCGGTGTCGTCGGGCCTGTTCGCGGGCATTTCGACGCTGGCCGTGGTGGCCGCGATGAACGACACCAACGGCGGCCTCTACATGGCGCTGATGGGCCAGTACGGCCGCTCGGAGGATGTCGGCGCGTACACCATCATGTCGCTCGAATCCGGCCCGTTCCTGACCATGGTCACGCTCGGTGTGGCAGGCTTGTCGGCGTTCCCGTGGCCCACCCTGGTCGGCAGCATCTTGCCGCTCGCGCTCGGCATGCTGCTCGGCAATCTCGACCGCGAAATGCGCGCGTTCCTGAGCCGCGCGGTGCCGGTCATGATCCCGTTCTTCGCGCTGGCGCTCGGCGCCGGCCTCGATCTGCACAAGGTCTGGCAGGCCGGCCTGCTCGGCATCCTGCTCGGCGTCGCGGTGGTGATCGTGACGGGCGTGCCGCTCTACATCGCCGATCGCCTGACGGGCGGCACCGGCGTGGCCGGCGTGGCGGCGGCCAATACCGCGGGCAATGCGGCGGCGGTGCCGGCGCTGATCGCGGCGGCCAACCCCGTGTACACCGAAGCGGCCAAGTCGGCCACGCTGCTGGTGGCGGCCTGCGTGGTGGTGACCGCGATCGCCTCGCCGATCCTCACCGCCGCGGTGGCCAAGCGCGTCAACGCCAAGGGCGGCGCGCGAGCCGGCAACCCGGTGCGAGAGGGCGCGTGATGAGCACGTCCGGTCTGCTGATTGTTGCCGACGACCTGTCGGGCGCCGCCGATTGCGCGATCGCGTTCGCGGCGGCCGGGCGGCGCACCGTGGTGTCGCTCGACGCGAGCGTGCCGGTGCGGCCGGCGGCGGTGGTGGCGGTCGATACCGACACGCGCCGCCTGACGCCCGCCGAAGCGGCACAACGCGCGGCGGATGCCTGGCGGGCGTTGCAGGCGCCGGGCCGTCGGCTCTACAAGAAAATCGATTCGACCTTGCGCGGCAACTGGGCGGCCGAAGTGGCGGCGCTCGCCGCGCTGGCCGGCCCGGCCATCGTCGCACCGGCGTTTCCGGCCACGGGCCGCACCGTACGCGACGGCCGCGTGATGGTGCGCGGCGTGCCGCTCGAAGCCACCGAAACCTGGCAACTGGACAACGCCGGCCAGGACGCCGCGCTGCATGCGATGCTGGAGGCCGCCGGCCTGCGCGTCGAGCATGTCGCGCTCGAAACGCTGCGCGTCGCGCCGCAACGGATCGCCGAACTGCTCGCCGACATGGCGCAGGGCGGTGCGAGCGCGATCGTCGTCGACGCCGAAACCGGCGAGGACCTGGCCGCGATCGCGCGTGTCACGGCTGCGATCGACGCGCCGTTCTTCTGGGTCGGCTCGGGCGGTTTGTCGCGCGAGCTGGCCGATCTGCCCGACCTGTTCGCGGCGCAACGGGAATCCGCGGCCGAACCGGTGGCGCAAACGCCGGCCGATGCCGCCGTGGCCGGCCCGCTGCTGGCGCTGGTCGGCAGCCTGTCGGCGATCTCCGAGCGTCAGTGCGTGCTGCTGCGCACCGAGGCCGGCATCGCCGAATTCATCGTGCCGCCGGCCGTGTTGCGCGAGGGCAGTCGCCACGCGCAATGGCGCGCGTGGCACGACCGCATCGGCGCGTGCCTGCGCGGCCAGCAGGACGCCATCGTGCGCATCGGCCGCGACGACGCGTTCGATCCGGCCGAAGGCTCGCACCTGTCGAACGCGCTCGCCGCGCTCGTCGCACCGTATGTCGACGGCCTCGGCGGCCTGATCGTGACCGGCGGCGAGACCGCCCGCGCGATGCTGGCCGCCGCGCGCATCGGCGGCCTCGAACTGGCCTGCGAGATCGAGGCGGGCGTCGCGCTCGGCCGCCCGGCCGACGGCCGCGGCCCGCGCGTCGTCACCAAGGCCGGCGCGTTCGGCACCGAACACGCGCTGCTCGGCGCCTGGCGGCACCTGCGCGGCGAGCAGATGCCCACGGCGCGCCGCAGCGCCTGAACCCCACGAATCCACCCTGAACGAAACACATCATGAGCAACTATCTTCCTGTTATTGGCATCACGATGGGCGACGCGAGCGGCGTGGGCCCCGAGGTCGTCGTCAAGAGCCTCGTGCACGACACCGTCTACCAGCAATGCCGCCCGCTCGTGATCGGCGATGCGCGCCGGCTGGAGCGCGCGATCGAGATCACCGGCGTGCAGGCCACCGTGCGCCGCATCGAGGGCGCCGCGCAGGCGCGCTATGAGCGCGGCACGATCGACTGCATCGACCTCGAACTGATTCCCGCCGACCTGCCGTTCGGCCAGCTCTCGCCGGTGGCGGGCGACGCGGCCTATCGCTACATCGCGCGCGCCGTCGAGCTGGCGCAGGCCAACCAGATCGACGCGATCTGCACCGCGCCGCTGAACAAGGAGGCCCTGCATGCCGGCGGCCACAAGTTCCCGGGCCACACCGAAATGCTGGCGCACCTGACGGGCGTCGAGGAAGTGTCGATGATGCTGGTCGCGCCGCAACTGCGCGTGATCCACGTCACGACCCACATCGGCATCATCGACGCGATCCGCAAGATCGAGCCGGGCCTCGTGCAACGCACGATCGAGCGCGGCAACGCCACGCTGATCAAGGCGGGCATTGCAAAGCCGCGCATCGGCGTGTGCGGCATCAATCCGCATGCGGGCGAGAACGGCCTGTTCGGCTATGGCGAAGAAGAAGAGAAGATCATCCCGGCCGTGACGCTGCTGCAGGAGCGCGGCCTCGACGTGACCGGCCCGCTGCCCGCCGACACGCTGTTCTATCGCGCCGGCCGCGGCGATTTCGACCTGGTGGTGGCGATGTATCACGATCAGGGCCACGGCCCGGTCAAGGTGCTCGGCCTCGAAGCCGGCGTCAACGTGACGGTCGGGCTGGACGTGGTGCGCACCTCGGTGGACCACGGCACCGCGTTCGACATCGCCGGCAAGGGCATCGCCGACGAAGGCAGCATGCTCGAAGCGCTGCGCCAGGGCGCCGAACTGGCGACGCGCCGCACCTGAAAGCGGCGCGCTTCGCGCCGCCCGGGCCGGCTCGCGACTCCCCTGCGCGAGCCGGCCGATGACGAAGCGGGCCGCTTCCCCCGGCGGCCCGCGTGGTCATGGGGAGGCGCGTCGTCTATCGCGTGACGCGTCGAGGTGTGGCTTATTCCTTCCTTTGCGGCGCTCTGCCGGATGTTTCGGCGGCTGGCGGCCCCAAGTCGGCCCAAGCCTGCGCAGCGATTTGCCGCGCGGCGGCCCGTGTTTTTCCTTCGATCCCGTCATCCTGCGCCCGCCTGCATCGTGCCGGGAGGTTGCTGCGCGCGGCGGCCGGCTCCGGCGCGTCATGCCGCGTAAGGTAGAATCGCACGCTGTTTTTCGACCCGGCGGAATCGGGCAGCCGGGCACGGATTCGATGCGGCGGCGATGCCGGGCCGCCGTCGCCCCAACGGGGGCACGATGCCCTGAATGACAAGGCCGGCGCCGACCGGCCTTGCGGAAAGAATGATGACCACGACAACCATGTTGGACGGCCGGGCCGAGGGGCAGTTGCCCGCAGGCCGGGCGGCGGGCGAACCGCAAGCCGATGCACGATCCACCCCGACGAACGCCGGGGCCGCCGCACCAACGGTTGCCATCCTCGTGCCCTGCTACAACGAAGCCGTGACGATCGCGGCCGTGGTGGCCGATTTCCAGCGCACCGTGCCGGGCGCGATCGTCTACGTGTTCGACAACAACTCGACCGACGGCACCGCTGAGGTCGCCCGCCGTGCCGGCGCCGTGGTGAGCGGCGTGCGCGATCAGGGCAAGGGCAGCGTGATCCGCCGCATGTTCGCCGACATCGAGGCCGACGTGTACGTGCTCGTCGACGGCGACGACACCTACGACGCCACCGCCGCCCAGGCGCTGATCGACGGCGTGTTGATCGACGGGCGCGACATGGTGGTCGGCACGCGCCGCACCGACGAGCAGGCGGCCTACCGCGCCGGCCATCGCTTCGGCAACTGGATGCTGACCTCGTGCGCGGCCTGGCTGTTCGGGCGGACCTTCACCGACATGCTGTCCGGCTATCGCGCGTTCTCGCGCCGCTTCGTCAAATCGTTCCCTGCGCACGCCAGCGGCTTCGAGATCGAAACCGAACTGACCGTGCATACGCTCGAGTTGCGCATGCCGGTGGCCGAGATCGATACCGTCTACCGCTCGCGGCCGGAAGGCTCAGAGAGCAAGCTCAACACCTATCGCGACGGCTTCCGGATTCTGATGACGATCCTGCGCCTGCTCAAGGCCGAGAAGCCGCTCGCGTTCTTCTCCGTGGGTGCGCTGCTGTGCGGGTTGCTGTCCGTCGGGCTGGCGCTGCCGCTGCTCGATACGTATTTGAAGACGGGGCTCGTGCCGCGCCTGCCCACCGCCGTGCTGTCGGTGGCGATCATGCTGGCCGGGGCGATGTTCTTGACCTGCGGCATCGTGCTCGACACCGTCACGCGCGGCCGCAGCGAGACCAAGCGTTTCGCCTACCTGGCCGAGCCCGGGCCGCTGCATCTGCGCTCGCGCCGCTGAGATGCGCGGCCAGCTGTTCCGCTTCCTGATCGCGGGCGTGCTCGGCTTTGCCGTCGACGCGTCGGTGCTTTGGCTCGCACTCGCCGCCGGGCAGGGCTATTTCGTCGGGCGCGCGCTGTCGTTCCTCGCGGCGGTCTGGACCACCTGGCAGATCAATCGCCGCTACACGTTCCGCCAATCCGACGCGCCACGCGGCTCGGCCTGGCGCGAATGGTGGCAATACCTGTTGGCCATGTCGCTCGGCGGCGCGGTGAACTACGCCGCCTACAGCGTCGTCGTGCTGAATGTTCCGGCCACGCGCTGGCTGCCGTTCGCCGGCGTCGCGGTCGGCTCGATCGCCGGGATGGCCGTGAACTTCGTCAGCGCCAGATGGTGGGTGTTCCGGCGTTCTGCACGGCCGTAAATTCTGGATTCCTTGATGTCCGTCTCCCGATCCTTCTCGTCCCGTTCTCATCCGCCAAGCCTGCCGCTCGCTTCGCGTATCGCGATCGTGCTGGTGCCGCTGCTGTTCGGCTGCTATTCGCTGTGGCTCGGCGCCGATTCGAACTGGGATCTGCACAACTATCACCTGTACGCCGCGTTCGCCTTTCTGCACGGCAAGCTGACCACCGACCTCGGCGCCGCGAGTTTTCAGGGCTATTTCAATCCGTTGCTGGACGTGTCGTTCTACTGGCTGAACACGCATTGGCCGCCGCGTCTGGTGGGCTTTCTGATCGGCGCGTTTCACGGGTTGACGTTCGTGCTGCTGCTCGACATCGCGCGCCGCCTGCTGGCCGGCCTGCCCGGCGACGATCGTCAGCGCGTGCCGTTCTGGCTGGCGCTGGCTGGCTGCCTGACCGCGAATTTCCTGTCCGTGCTCGGCAATACGATGGGCGACAGCACCACCGCCGTCGTCTGCCTGGCCGGCGTCACGCTGCTGGTGGCGCACTGGGATGCGCTCGGCCGCCTCAGTGTGCGGGGCTTTGCCGTGCTGCTGGCCGGCGGCCTGCTGATCGGGCTGGCGGCGGGGCTCAAGCTGACCAACGCAGTGTTCGCCGTGGCCGCTTGCGGCGCGCTGCTCGTGGCGATGCCGGGCAAGCTGCTGGTGCGCCTGCGCGTGGGGTTCGTATTCGGTATCGGCGTGCTGGCGGGCTTTGCCGGGACCGGCGGCTACTGGATGCTGCGAATGTGGCACATGTTCGGGAATCCTTTGTTTCCGCAGTTCAGCGCGGTATTTCCGAATCCGCTGGTCAAGCCGCTGTCGATCGTCGATACGCGCTGGATACCGCACAACATCATCGAGACGGTGCTGTGGCCGTTCATCATTTCGCTCGATGCGCATCGCGGCGGTGAGGCAGGGTTGCGGCAGGTCATCTGGGCGATCGTCTATGTGCTCGGGTTGATCTGGGCGGCGCGTGCCGTGTCGGCAAGGCTGGCGGCGCGCGGCGGCGAACGCATGGACCCGCGTGCCGCGTTCGTGATCGCGTATGTCGCGTTCGGCTTCGTGCTGTGGATGAAGCTGTTCGGCATCTATCGCTATATCGTGCCGATCGAGGTGCTCGCGCCGCTCGTCGCGTTCCTCGTGCTCACGCAACTGACGACCCATGCCCGCGCTCGGCGCTGGGCGAAGTGGCTGCTCGCGATCGCCACGGCGATCGTGGTGGCCGGCGGCGCGCCGACCTGGGGGCACAACGGCTGGGCCGATCCGCTCTATCACGCCGAGCTGCCGCCGCTCCAGCAGCCGGCGCGCACCACCGTGCTGCTTGTGAACGCCGAGCAGCCGCGCGCGTGGCTTGCCGCCTTGTTTCCGACCGCGGTGGCGTTTGTCGGCATGGATGTCGGGTTCCCCGAGGGGGCGGGCTACATGCCGCGCGTGCACGAGATCGTCGACAGCCGCAAGGGCCCGGTGTATGCGCTGCTTGGCAGCGCCTACAACGGGCGCGCCGATACCGTCGCGCGACTCGATGTCACGCTCGGCAAGCTTGGCCTGACGCATGGCGAGCGCGGTTGCGCGATGCTGACGTCGCTGGTCAGGCGCCTACGCCTGCATGCAGCGGT
The DNA here is from genome assembly GCF_047497165.1 of Burkholderia sp. 22PA0099. Taxonomy (NCBI): domain Bacteria; kingdom Pseudomonadati; phylum Pseudomonadota; class Betaproteobacteria; order Burkholderiales; family Burkholderiaceae; genus Burkholderia; species Burkholderia sp. 22PA0099. The sequence continues at coordinate 1,165,013 of NZ_CP163165.1, forward strand.
GCTGCCGGTTGCCGGGACGGACGGCCCGGCGCGTTGCACGATCGGCTTGCGCGCCGACGATGTGCGCGATATCGACGCTGAGAATCGCGCGATCGTCACGCGAATGGATGCCGTGCTGCATGCCCGCGGGTTCGCGATCGTGCCGGGGAGTTGCGCGGCGTATTCGGCGGGGATCGGGGCGGGGAAGGACCCGTATCAGTTCTGTCGAGTCGAGGTGTTGCGGCGCTGATGTTGCGCGTTGCGACGAACCGTCTCGATCGGGCGATGATTGCCGGCCCGATCGCGATGGCGGGCGCATCCGGAATGCATGTTGTCGTTTTCGAGAATGGAATCGAACGTGTGGGGGCCGGCTATCCCTTACACTTTCGCAAAATCACGCGTGAGAGCGCAGGGGTGGTTACCGATGAGCAAGTTCATTGCCGCACTGGCATTCGCCGCCGAGAGACATCGACACCAGCGTCGCAAGGACGTCGATGCCTCGCCCTACATCAATCATCCGATCGCGTTGGCCAACGTGCTGGCCAACGAGGCCGGCATCGACGACGAGCCGGTGCTGACCGCCGCGATCCTGCACGACGTGATCGAGGACACCGCCACCTCGGAGCAGGAACTGGTGCAGTTGTTCGGCCAGATCGTGGCCGATATCGTGCGCGACGTGACCGACGACAAATCGCTGCCGAAAGAAGAGCGCAAGCGCCTTCAGGTCGAGCATGCCGCGCAGATCAGCCGGCGCGCGAAGCTCGTCAAGCTCGCCGACAAGATCTGCAACCTGCGCGACATCGCCGAGAACCCGCCGGCCGACTGGCCGGAACAACGCAAGCGCGAGTATTTCGATTGGGCGAAGGACGTGGCCGACCAGGTGCGCGGCGTGCATCCGACGCTGGAGAGGTTGTTCGACGAGGCTTATGCGAGGCGGCCGGAGGCGTGAGGTAGGACGTGCCGCCCCGATGTTCGGGCGCGGCACAGCAAAAAGCCCGCTTGCTTTCGCAGAGCGGGCTTTTGATATTTGGTTGCGGGGATAGGATTTGAACCTATGACCTTCGGGTTATGAGCCCGACGAGCTGCCAGACTGCTCCACCCCGCGATGCGTAGTGTACTTGGGGCGAGGGGGGAAGTCAAATGGATCGGGCGTGCAGGAAGGATGAGCTGCGTGTTCATTCCCTCGCATCGTGAGCAATGCCGGCTGTTGGATTTGTGACGCGCCTGCTTTCGTGCCACGATCATCCGTCATTCATAACAAACGGGCCAGATCATGAACGAAGCCACCATTTCCGCTCGCCTCCAGGAGCTGGAGGACAATCACCGTGCCGGCGAAGAGCAACTTCGCGCGCTTGAGAACAGGCAACGCGAATTGCAGCAAACCTTGTTGCGTATCGCCGGCGCGATCCAGGTGCTGAAGGAGTTGCGCGACGAACTTCGTCAGCAAGCGGCGTCTGGCGACGGGCAAGCGTAGCGCACGGTTGCGTCGTTGCCGTCCATCATCTTGTATGGCGCGGCTGCGGCTGCGGCTGCGGCTTTGGCGTTCTTCACGCTCAGGTCTGACAGTGCCATGTGTTGGTATCTCGGTCGTTGGTATCGGCAGGTACCAACAACCGAGATACCAACAAAGGTGCTCGCTGTCTTTGAGCAAGGTCTGATGACGCCGGGGAGCTTGACTGGTCCCCAGACGGCGCACACTCGCAGATCGCACGCGCTGCCAAACGGTTTTGTCTCGTTGCGGTGGGCGGCGAGCTTGCCATCGCGCATGGTCTAGCGGCGCTGGTGTTCACGCCGCGCGGCGGCATGGTTCACGTTATCAGTCTTCGAAAGGCTAATTCCCGTGAGGTGAAGAGATATGAGCAAGCAAAAAACCAGCAAGCCGACTGACGACAATCCGGTGTGGACGGATGCCGACTTTGCGCGCGCGCGACCGGCGGAAGACGTGTTGTCCGAATTGTTCGGCAAGGAGGTTGCGGCCAAGTTGACGAAGCCGCATGGCCGGCCGAAGTCGGTCAATCCCAAGATGCCGCTCGAACTGCGGATCGATTCTGACATCGTGGATGCCTACAAGGCACAGGGCGATGGATGGCAAACACGCATGAACGATGCGCTTAGGGACTACGCGAAATCACACGGCATGATTTGAGGTTGTGTGTCTGGCGTGGCCCGCTCAAGGCGACACGCCCATTTTCAGTGAATGCATCACCTTGCCGGCATCTCGAACGGGTTGCCGGCTTCCGCTTCCGCTGCTTGCTCCTTGCGCGCGTGGCGTGGATCGCCCCTGGCTGCGAGCTGCTGGCGTGAGTCGTCGCACTTTCGCCGCGCTGCGGCCAGCGACACGACCGGATACACGCCCCAGGCGAGCGTCTTCGGTTTGCGCTGGAAACGATAGGACCAGCGCCAGTATTTCGAGCCGTTCGGTTGAACGAACAGGAACATGTCGTCGCCGTCTATCGTTTTGTACGGCGCGGCTGTGGCTTTGGCGTTTCTCACTCTTTGAGCAAAGTCTGATGACGCTGGGGGCTTGGAGCCTTACTGGACAGGCTTGAGAGAGGGGGGGAGGTTTGGGGCTTGATTGGTCCCCGATATAATTCACGCGGCAATGACAGTAAGGATGAGCAGGGTAATTCTCGAAATTCATACCCCAAAAACACCCTCCAAAAAATCGTAGTGGTGGATTGTACTGGTGCGATTCCTAGGGTGCTTGGCTACTGGTCAATAATACGAGGAGGTAGCCACTTGTGGTAGACTATGCCTAAATGGGTTGCGACTACGCGGCCGGCGCTAGGCTCCAGGGACTGCTCTGGGGCCTTTCGCTTTTCTAGGGGAAGATTTTCCTTCCATTGCCGTATGCGGTGCCGCCGCTACCGGTGAAAAACTTCTTCTCCAATATCTCATAGGCGCGATTGGGCTGGTCAGGGCGCAAATGTGACAGTCCTATTGGGCGTGCCATTAGATCGGAGATCTGCAGTCCCTCCGAATTCGCTTTCTTATCGCAAATCACAATGTCGAAGTTGTATGGCACGCGACCTCGATTGTCGCCGCCGCAGACTCTTCGGAACTGTAGTTCGAGGTCTGCGTCCTCCTTTGACCCGCGTGCTTCGCACACGACATGCGTCAGCGCCTCGTGTTGGCCGTTCATGCGAAGGAAATGTCGCACACGCTCGAGGCCGTACTGGATACCGATGTGGTACGGGTTGAATGGATTTGAGTATTTCTCCTTCAACCGCTGCTTATCGATGATGACTGCCACGACGGTCATCTCCGCTTCGTCAATGATCGTAGTCAGTGCTTCCATGAACTGTTCGCGGGGTTCCTTGCTTAGCTTGGCGAACGCTCCACGTTTGCGCCGGATATCGATCTCGTGCAAGACGACACAGTCGTGACCGAATGTGTCGAATTTCAGTTGCTTGATCTTCGGGACCAGGGCTGAGGCGTAGTCGGATTTTTTGATTATGCAAAAACAGAGCACGAAGATCGGGTACTCGGGGTCGATCGAGGTTAGGCTATGGTCGCCGCTTTCGTCGACGAACACGATGTAGTCGCTGTTCAAACTTTTTCCAGTCGCCGCGGTCGCGCTTATGCTGCTTCCTCGTCTTCGTCCGGCGCGTTCTTACGCCATTCGATGTCTTCGGTGAGATCCATCGGAATCACAATCGGCTCTTCATTTTCATGGATGCTATTCCAATGGTCCATATCCAATGACAGTTGGACACCATCTCCAACCATCTGCTCTCGGCGATTGATCAGCGATTTATGCATCTGGAAGCGCGGTGCTTCATCGATATCAATCCACAGCGTGAGCTGCTGTCCTCCTTGAGTGACGGGCAGCGCGTGATTCGCCCGATAGGGCTTACCCGTTTTAGCATCGCGACGAAACTCTTGGCGCGCTGCTTGGGTGAATTCCCGTGCGAGCATCTCGAACGGATCTTTCGGTTTAGGGAGAGGCCATCCACGCTCATTCGCAAATTTGGCCACCTTCTTCATATCTACTTCGTGTTCGCCGGTTGTTTCTTTGTACAGGCGGATCATGTACTGCATTTCGACAATCTTAGTCACAGTCGTTCCTTATCAAAGACCAACCGGGGCTACGTCACCCCACCCATCAACGACCGCGCTAGGAGCGACAATCGAACGAACTTTCACCAAGTGAGCCCGAAAGCGATCATACCGGCCAGTACGATGCTGAAGTTGCCCAGCAATTAGGCCCGGGTGCACATTGATGGTTTTTGCAAAACCTAAAAGATCGCGCTCCGCAAAAAATGGGGCTTTCCGTGCGATGAAAGAATCCATTTTTTTCGTCGGGACACAAAAATCAGCCGCAGCAGCATTGGCTATCTGTTCTTCTTCGCTGACCATTTGTCCCGTCCCGGCTCGCTCGCCTTCAAGCTCCGTATCAAGGATGATTGCATCCTTTCCGTGGCCTTGGAGAACATGTTCTAACTCGTGACGAAGTACAAACCAAAAATTATCGAGTCGATCGTGGCGAATCGTCATTCCGATCACAGGAGAGTGTTCGTTAAGCCACATGCACGCGCCATCGATCTTTGCCGATGTAAGAGACTCAACCAAAACAAATCGGATCCCAGATTCAGCCAAAATCTTTGGCACTTTGCGAGCCTCTTCGGCCGCTGCCAACAGCGTTGCAAGCTTGGTGACTGCCTGCCTGCCCAGCGCTGGTGTGTACTTAGGGACAAGCATTTCGCTTGCAATTTCCCGAACACGGTATAGCCATGCAACCTGAGTGGGGGTGGGCTCTCCATGCACCAAAGTCTTCTTTGCTGCGTGCGGAAGTACTTCGATCGTGTCAGGCGAGTCTGCTTTGAAAAATTTCGCCAGCGCCTGCTCAACTGCTTGGACGTCTCTCGGGTCGTCAGCTTCGAGCCAGCCTCTCTTGATCATCTCAACGACAGGAAGCCCACCAAAAAGCTGTGCGCGCGTCGCCCGATTCGGATCTGGTCGCGCAGTAATTCTGGCCTTCGCCAAATCGAAGGCCTTTTGCAGATCAAGGAAATGCTCAGCGGGAACTTCGAAGATTTCTTCGAGCGATATGGCCATGGCAGCATCAACAGGCCTCTTGTCTGATACCAAGCGATTGATGCTGCTATCGTCAACCCCAAAAATTACTGCAAGGACGCGTTTGGACCAGCCCCGCGCATCAAGGAGAGCTTCGATGTACTGCCCAGGGGTCCGGAAGCCGGTTGGATCGATATTCATAGTAGATGCAGAATATGCCAGTTTGCGCAAAAACGCAAACTGGCATATTCTGCGTGCGCGAGTAGAGTAGCCTGGACAGACGCCTGAGTGGCTGAGAGGGTTTTTTTGATGGTGTGACTTGCCGCACGAATGCCGAGGCTTCAGTTGGTTGGAGCGGCTGCGGTCGACCTAGCACGGGCTTTTTCGTTTCTGATGTGTTCGCTTTCGTGCCAAGATCACCCTCCACCCAAAACAAACAGGCCAGACCATGGGCGAATACGAAGACAGGATCACCGGTCGTCTCCGCGACCTTGAGGAAAACCACAAGGCCGGCGAGCAGCAACTGCGTAAGCTCGAGGAGCAGAAGCAGGATCTGCAGCGCACCTTGCAGCGTATAGCTGGCGCGATCCAAGTGCTGAAGGAAGTGCTTGAGGAGGGACGGCGGAAAGATTCGGCCGGCGAGGGGCAAGCGTAGCGGGCGATCGGGCCAGTCTGCGGCATTTGAGTGCGTGTGCGTGCTCGACGAACCTCGTTGTCACACATTCGGCTTAGCATCGCCGAATGCACACCAGCCGATGGACTGGGCGTAGCACCCGGTCGTCACTGCCAACGCAGTTCGACGCCGCCGACAGGGCGGTTGGCCTTGTGCCCCTTGGCGATCCGCGAGGCCTATGAACAACGCCTTCGCATTCTTTGAGCGAGTCATCTCCCTAATACGCAAGCAGCTCGAGCGGATCGCTTGGTCGTCTGAGGGGGACCATTCCGTCGACGATCTCACCAGTGAGACATGGCTGATCGTAGACGAACTCCACGCAGAGCCTGAAGCGGCTCTGAGCCCCGAAGATGAAAGCGTGCGCGACATGATCGTCGCCCGGCTCCAGAAACAGTTCGGAAAGTTCGTGAATCGCCGGGAGCGCTTCGCGGTGCGTCTCGATCGTGATGAGATAGACGACGATGGGGATTTGATGCCGAATTCGGTTGGCGCTCGGCTGTCAGCCCCTGAGGCCTCAGAGCCGTTGACGGCGCTCGAACTGCGCGAGGATGCTGCGGCTGCGGCGCTCGTGATCGAGGGTCGGTTTTCCGAGGCTGTCGCTTACGTCCGCACCTTCGATCGTTTTGACGGCGATGCTCGTCGCGTGGCCAGCTATCTCGCGATTGGCATGCAGACGTTGGGCCGGCGTGTTTCTCGAGCAGAGCATGTAGAGCGGACTCAGCCGTCGATGTTCGACGGCATTGAGGCAATTCCCGCCCACTTCATGCCGCCGCCTGGTCGCTGGAATTCGCCGCCTCTCAGGCACCACTACCGCAGTACTTGTGCTGCGACGTGGCCAATCCAACTGCAACTGTTCCTGCAATCGTGCAAGCTGTTTTTCAGTCGACGGTGGAAGGAGCGTTAGTGATGAGTGCTCGCTCTATCTTCTGAGCGCACATTTCCGCTTGGCTACCGTCCGTGAGTTTGTACGGGGCTGTGCTGGCCTTCGCGTTCCGTACCTGCTCGTCAGTGAGAGGCATTGTTGGTATCTGCTGATACCAACACTTTCGCCGGCTGTCACTGAGCAACGTTGGGTAACGATGGGGGCGAGATGGCCGCCAGACGGGCTTGAGCGGGGAGTTTGTTGCGAAACTTGGGGGAGGTTTGGAACTTAACTGGTCTCCCCGACAGGGATCTTATGCCCGTCAATCAGATTCCATCAAACGGCCTCATGCAGAATCAAAGCCTTGTGCAGTCAGCCTCTCGGGGCGCGTGCCGGGTACAGATTCGATTCCAAAGCACCGCAGATTCCATCAATTTCCCGTTATCATCTACGCCAAATTTACGCCAAGGCGGACAGATGGCAAGCTACAGGAAGCGTGGCAAGACATGGCGAGCAGAGGTCGCGCGCGGAGGGGTTCGAGAGTCGCAGTCATTCGACACGAAGGCAGAGGCGATCGCGTGGGCGACAAAGCTCGAGGCTGAGATCGATGCGGGAAAGCGTCGATCCTACTCGAAAATTCCGAAGACGCTTTCGGACGCCATCGATGAATACCTGGAGAAGATTTCGCCAAGTATGGTCAAGCACGAATGGAATGTGGCGCGCTTCAAGTTCCTGCGTGAGTCGCTGGGGGATCTCGCCGGGCAACTGCTTCGATCTATAAAGCCGGAGCAGATTGCTGAATGGCGCGACGCGCGGCTGAAGGTCGTGAAGCCGTCTACGTTGAACCGCGACTTGAACCTGATCTCGGCGGTATTTACGGCGGCCCGCGATGAGTGGAAATGGATACACACCAGCCCCATGCCCGACGTCAAGCGGCCGCGTGATCCGCCGCCGCGTGATCGGAGGGTGCCGGACAGCGATGCGGCCGCGATGTGCGGGGCGCTGGGCCTTGTAGATGATGGTCCGGTGGCGACGACGCAGCAATACGTCGCGCTGGCCTTTTTGGTGGCGATCGAAACCGGGATGCGACAGGGGGAAATTCTCGGGCTGACGTGGCCGAACATGCACCTGCAGGCGCGTTACGTGCATCTTCCGAGGACAAAGAACGGGGATTCCAGAGACGTGCCCCTATCTAGGCGGGCGGTCGAGCTGCTGGAGCGGCTGCCGAGCGTCGAGGGGGAGGCGCGATGCTTCCCGGTCAAGCAGGGTAGCGCGGACGCCCTATGGCGGAAGGTGCGCAACAGGTTGGCAAAGACAATGCCGAGCATCGGCACCCTTCACTTTCATGATTCGCGGCACGAAGCGACAACCCGGCTTGCAAAGAAGCTGCATGTGCTGGCGCTCGCGAAAATGATTGGACACCGCGACATACAGTCGTTGATGATTTATTACGACGAGACGGCCGCCGAACTGGCGGCACGCCTCGATTAGACGGCCTTGCGCGGCCGGCCCTTGCGCGGGGTCGGCAGGTGGCCGCGGTTGCGGCGCGCCCACTCGACGACGTCGCTTGCAAACCAGCGCCGCTGAGCCTTGGCGGTGTCAACGGGGCGCACGCCCGGTGGGAAGTCCTGGCGGGTTACGACGCGCAGCTCGACCGTCGATTTCGATAAGCCGAACCACTTCGCGATCTGCTCCGTGCTCCAAAGCGTCTCGTCGAGCTTTTTGGGTTGTGCGAGCGCGTCCACCAGGCGGCGCAGTTCGGCCATGAACTGTTCGGGTTCGCTCATGTTCATCTGGTATCTCCCTGCGATTTGTGAGCTTTGCTGAAGTCGTGCATCTGCATGATGGCGACCACGCGAAACGCTTCCGCCTCGTCCTTGCCTTTGAATCGGTCGGCGTATTCGCCAAACAGCGGCTTGTCGCAGATCACGAGAAGAAGCTCAAGCCACGACAGGCCGCCGCGCGCTGCAAGCCGCTCAACCGTCTGACCGTGGTTCTTCATCGCCTGATCCTCGTGCCGTTTCACAAAATCGAAAGGCACGACGAGCGGCGATGCGAAGTGCTGCTTCTTCGCGGCGGCAATGCTGTCCATGTGGATGGGAAACGTCTTCACACCTCACCCCCCTTTGCTCTGAGCGCCCTGAGCGTCGACACCGGCGTTCGCTACTTCCAGCAATGCCGAGAAGTACTCAATGGCCTCCTGTCCGTCTCCGGTGTCGAACACGCGCAGAGCGTTGGCCTTCGCCGCGCGAACCGACTGGATATCGATCCCGGGCTCTCCCGCATTGGCAGGGGCTGCGGGCAGCGGCGAGTGCTTGGGCTTGGCGGCCTGCTTGGCCCGGATCTTCTCGACCATCGCGGGCGCAGAGATCCGGGCCAGCTCGGTTTCGCCGGCCGCGTGCATGTCCAGCGTGTTCGCGAGGCAGACGGCCGCCAGCGTGACCATGACGCCGCCGACCTCCTGAGACGCCTCGCCGACAGGCCGGCCGAACGTGTAGTCGACAAGCTGGTGGGCTTCCCTGGCCGTGCAGCCCAGCGCTTGCACCAGTTCGAGCGCTTCTTCGAGGAATCGGTGGTTGCGCTCGATTCGATCGGCCGCGATCGCCGGCCCGAAGCATTCGAGCATCCACGGCTGCACGCGCGCTTGGAACGGCTCGCGCGCCTCGGCCTGTGCGTCGCCAGGTGCGGCCGGCAACGCCATCCAATGCGTTACAGCAGGCCCGAGCAGCTCGACGAATTCCCGACGCTCGTCCTGCCAGCATTCGCGCGCGTCATTGCCCGGGAAAAAAGCCGCTTTGCCTGTCCATTTCCCGTTATGTGCCAGAACCCATTCGAGGGGGGCTGGAAGTCGATCGCTGACGACAATCCACGGATCGGTGCAGGTCTGCCTCGCTGCGGCCGGCGCCCCGCCGCTCCATTTCGCATCCGGCCCGGGCTTCGCGAAGCTGCCGCACCATCCGTCTTTTTCTCCGCATTCGCACTGCGGCGATCGACCGCGCAGCGTGCTGGGATCGATTGAATAGCGGCCGCAGTGAGAGCAACGAGCGATAGCGCCTTCGTCATGACAAGGTGTCGCTGGGATGCCGTTCAAGGGGCCGGCAGGGGTCGGTGCGGTCGCGTGCGGGCCGATGTTCAGCAGCCGGCTAGGCGTGTTGGTTTTGTCGGTCATTTCAGATATCGCCCTTAATTACGAGATACGCAGTTCGACGTTGTCGTCGCTGACGACAAAGAGATTCACGTCGGCGAGGCGGTATGTGTTGTTATTGCCGTACACAACGTATTGCCAGCCGCCCTGGTGCTGGATGTGAACGGGAAAACGCTCTCCGGGTTTAGTTTGTCCGTAGTACTTACTATTTCGTTTGATCTTCGCGTAGATCTGCTGGCTCATGAGATCTCCTACACGGATACCGGGCGCACGTTGCCGGTTTTCAGGTTGATGAATGCGCCGCACCACGTCAGGCGGGCATGCCGGAAGAATTCCCAGAGGATGGCCAGGCCTTGCGTGACGACGGCCTGATTGATGAACAGCTCCTGTTTTTCGAGCGCTTCGGCGAGACTGCAGCTTGGCGTGTCGTCCTCTGGGATCGTCGTGTCGACCAGCTCGGGCAGCACGTCATACGGCCAGCGCAGCGGCGTGCTGCCGCCGTCGCGAGAATTCCCGCTGACTTTCTTGTGCGCGCCGAGCAGCACCTGCGCGTCGCTCGCGCGGTTGCCGAGATCCATCACATAGCAATTCGACGCCGCCAGCGTCGGCGCGAGCTTCGCGCGGGCGGCCGCGCTGTCAACGCACATAATCGCCAGATCGGGGCCGCCTCGGATCAGCTGGTCCGGGCCGGCGTGCACCGGCCGGCCGGTCCAGTCGAGTCCGAAGAAAGCATTCACGCGGTGTGTGAGCACGACGCTTTTGTGTTGGCCGACGTCGGCAGGGCTGAACATCTGGCGGCCGACGTTCGCGCTGCTGACGGTGTCCGCGTCGAAGGCGGTAACGTGCAGGCCGGCGTGGCCGAGCTCGACGAGCGCGTGATTTAGCCGGGCCAGGCCGCTCAGCATCTGCGAGCCGGTGCCTCCGCATCCGATCAGCGTCACGTGCACGCGGCGGTCGCCCATGAATCGGGCGGGCGTGTTGTGCTGTTTCATCAAAGCGTTCTCCACCACGGCGCGCCGACGTCGCGGCCGATCTGCGCAGCGCATTCGGTAATTGCTCGGCACGTCGCGCGCTCGCGCTCCGACTTTGCCGCCGCCGGCGTGTCCCGCGCGTCGATGCTGTCGTGCGAGAACTGACGGAACGCGCCGGCGCCAGCGTAGGCCGCGACATAGTCGGCGTGGTGGGTCGTGTCGATGCGCGCGGCGGCAGCCAGATCGAATGCGTCGGCCTTCGATTTCATCGGGTCAAACGACTGCCAGTCGGCGCCGACGTGCGTGCGAACAAACAGGCCGGTCACGTCGCGCACCTTGTGCCGGCGCGATTCCCATCCAGCCGCGCGTGCGGCAAGTTCGAGAATTTCAATCAGGTTCACGCTGCGGTCTCCTGCTTGGCGAAAAACGCCTCGACGGGAACGCGCAGCGTGATCGCCTTGCCGAGGGCGCAAAGGCGGAACGCGACGCTCGGCGTGCCGGTGCCGATGCCGCCGATCACGCCGGCGATCTTCACCTCGCCGGCGTCGTCCAGATCGTCCTGCGCGCTGAATCCCGCCGGGCCGGCGCCGTGGCTGTGCAGATCCATCGCGATGCTTTCGTCGTCGGCGAGCGTCGGGCGGTTGATCGTGATCTCGGTCGGCGACGAGCGGATTACCTCGACCGAGCGGTACGTCAGTTCGTTTCTCGTGCTGTTCCAGATCAGGCAGGCGGCATGCTCATTCGGCATTGCGGCGACCGACTCGTCGGCGAACTGGCGGAAGTGCGCGGCGGCCGTGCCGAGGCGTCCGAACGCGAAGTCAATTTTCGGCTCGATCGAGCCGTAGGGCGGGCGCGGGCCGGCGCTGTCGAGCGGCGTGATCTGCTGGATGAGGTGCAGCCACGGCCGGCGGATCTCGACGAACAGCCCTTCGGCCGCGAGCAGGAAGCGGTGGCCTACGTCGAGCAGTGGGGCAAATTCAGCGTGGCGCGGCACGGCCGCTACCGGTGCGCTGTCGAACAGCGCATTGTCGAGCGCAACGTTCTCGTCGTCGACCCGCGCGGCGATCGCGCGTTGCTGGCCTGCCGTGACTTCGTCGGCGACGGCGCGCGTGAACGTCGACAGCGCTTTACCGAGCTGCTCGAGCACGGCACCGGTGACGGTCTCGAATTCGTTTTTGATGGTTTCGATCTTGCTCATGGCGATTAACTCCGTTGCGTGATTTTTTTGATGGTGGCGGCGACGTTCATTTCGGTTCTGATGAGCCGCTCGGTGGGAAATTGCGCGCCGTCGAGCAGCTCGACCCAGAGGTCAGTCGCGCTGCCTCCGTTGATCAGCTTCGGGGCGTTCGCGTGGGTGAATCTGCTGCGGAAAAACTCGTCGGCTTCGTACTGCTCGATGTCAGTCGGCGTGGGATTGGTCGCAATGTCTACATTGCCGGTGCAAATCCAGCCGTCAGCGCTGACGTTGAAGTACGGAGCTTGATAGACCGGCGTGTCAGGCGTTGGCCTGCGGCTTTCCGCGAGCGCGAACACGTATCGAGACTCGCCTCGCGCGACAAACAGCAGCGCAGGGTGGTGCGTGGCCGCTGAGCGTTCGCCTATCGGCGCATTGGCGGAAAACCAAACCTGCCGCTGTGCGGCCGGCGTCCACCAGGCGACAACACCGGGCGCGGTGAAGATCGCGCGCTCGTGGATGAACCCCTCGTGCCCGACTTGCTTCGATGCCACGGCGACGAAATCGGCCAGTTGCGCGCGCGTGATCGGCGTGCCGGCCATCAGCGTCGGTGCGCCATCGACCACGCGGGCCGAGTGGCTCGTGACATAGACCTGGTTGTCGTGCGCATTCTTGTAGATGAGCAGGGCGGAATGGAGGTTGAGCGACACGTCGCCGTTCCCATAAACATCGACGCGGCTCATACGCGCACCTGTACCTTGACGGGTTCGCCATCGATATCTGACCCGTCGTGCGTCGAGATCAGCGTGACCAAATGCGAAACGGCTTTGGCGAGCTTCGCCGTATTGCGCATGCGATCAAGCCAGCTACCGAGCGCGCGGCCGTCGGTGGAGATGTGAAGCGCCGTGCACGACTCGGGGTCGCCGCACTGCATTTCGCCTTGCCAGAAGTCATCGAGAATCCGCCCCAAGTTGTCGCCTTTGTCCCAGGCGAGAATCAGGGAATAGTCGAGGCAGTATTCGCTCGTGTCTTTCAGATCGACGCGCGCGAAAGGGCCGCTGGTGGTGATGATTCGGTGGATCTCGTCGCACGCGTCGATGGCCGCCCACGCTTGTAGGTTCGTGTCGTAATGCCGGCGCACCTCGCGCGCGTCGAGCGTGCGCTCGGGCTTCACCGCCCACGCGGGGGCGCTCGCAAAGAAATCGGCACGCCGCGGAACGTCGATGTGCGCGAGAAACTCCTCATCGGGCAGCACCGGCTGGCCCGGCTCGTGGTGAGCGTCGCGAAGTTCCTCGATTGCTGCGACTTCGTCGTAGTTGCCGTGCCAGTAGATGTACTCGGCCAGCCCCATTGCCTCGTGCGGCGTGCACACGGACGGCATGTAGTGGTGACAAACTTCGTACAGGACGGCGAGCACCGTTTGCCCGAGGCCTTGCTGGATCGATTCGAGGCGTCGAATTCCCGAGCCAATAAATCGGATCGGGCCGCTTCCTGCCCCTTGGTCCGTGACGATGCGTACGAGCGCGGTGTTCTGCGGGCGGCATCCGTTTTTACCTTCGTCGCTGATCGCAAGGCACCAGTCGAACGCGCCAATATCGCTGGTGATCTCTTTCCAGATTCGCGGCAGCGCCTTCAAGGCCAAGTCGCTCTCGGTCGACGAGTCGTCTAGCTTTGCTGCGTCGGCTTCGGTCAACTGGCGACCGCGCAACAGAGCCAGCGACAACCGGCGCATGAAATCTGCGTCGTCGCCGAGCGTGTAGCGCGTCGGCACGTCGGGCGCGATGCGGGGCAGGGTGAGCGGGGCGGCGATCATGGCAGCAGCGGAACCTGGGATGACGGCAGGCGCAGGCGTTCGGCCGTGTTGTCGTTGTTCGATGCGACACGCGCCACGCTGAATGCGAGGGCGGCGTCGTACTTGCCGATCTGAGTCGGCAGCCGTTGGGCCTGCGTCAGCGTGTTGGTGCGCAGTCGCTTGCTCATTTCGCGCAGCGTCAGGCCTTTCGTGCCAACGGCGCGCCGGAAGGTATAGACGTTGCGGTTTCCCTTGACGGTCGGGCCTTCGATTTCGGCGTTGGTCAGTTCCGGGTAGGTCTGCGAGTAGAAGTCGCGGACCTGCTGCAGCGTGAATGCCGGCGCCGGGTCGGCGAGCTTGGCGCCGTTGTAGATGAATTCGCGCGCGAGAGCTTGGATTTCCATGATGTTGGCTCCGTGCGATCAGTACATGTCGACGCCGTCGTCGGCTGCGGCCGGCGCGATCGGGGCGGCTTCGCCCGGCGCCGGTGCTGCTGCAAGCGCTGGCGCGTCGGCGCTCGGTGCGTCGGCGGCTACCGGGCCTGCGCTGGCGTTGTCGTCGAGGATGGACGTCTGGCGCGGGTCGGCTTGCGGCATTTGGCCGGCGTCGCCGCCGCCGTCGCCCGAGTCGGGGGCCTTGTTCTTCGGCGGCCGGCCGCGGCCGCGCTTTTCTGCAGCGCCGGCAGCGTCGGCCTTAGGTGCCGCCGACGCGGTAGGTTTGTCGCCGCTGCTGTTGGCCGAAGCGCAGGCGCGGGCTTGGTCGAGAATGGACAGTGCGCCCGGCTGATATACCGCGACCGCCTCAGCGAACTGCTCGTCGAGTTCTGCCGGCGTGCCGGCGACCGAGAGCGGCCAGAGTTTTTGCTCTTTCTTCGTCGGTTGCGGCGTGACGTTGACGCGCAGCTGGCCGCCGCCTTCGTCGGAGATCAGGATATTGAGCGGCGCGACGAGCGCCAGCTCATGCAGAGACTGAAACAATGACATGCGAAAACCCCTTATGGTTGGTGGTGTGTCAGGCCGCGAGGCCGTCGTAATTGCGATCAGCGAAATCGGGATCACCCGGGTATCGGCCGGTGCCGTCGGCCCGATGCCAGCAGTACAAAGATCCGCGACGATGGGGGAACCAGTAGCCGGCGCAGCCAAAGCAGCGCATGCGTCCCGTGTCCCGGTTGTTCATCCATTTGTCGACGCGATACGAACGCCTGCCGCAGTCGGTGCAAGCCGGTAGGCGTTCGTATCGATCGGGATGGCGGGGCAGGCAGCGGCGCCGCGTGCAGTGGCGGCAGCGAACATGGCAGCGAGGCATTGATCAGTCCTCGGCGTCGCCGGCCTGCATGCGCTTGATGTCGAAGCGGCCGCGTGCGCGCTCGCGGTTCTCGCGGGCGCGATGCGACGATTCGAGCGTGCGGCGCACGCTGTCGCGCTTGACGGCCTCGTCGAAGCTGCCGCGCATGCGCAGCAACTGCCACTCGACGCGCAGCAGGTGAAGTGGAACGGTCGATTTCTGCATGGCGGCCTCACGCATCGCGCGTCGCGATGATCGGCGCCGCTGGCGCCGGCTCGTCGTCCATCGTCCAGATGACGCAGGCGATGCCGACGCCGAGCCAAAGCAGGACGATTTTCCAGAGGGGCAGGGGTGCGTTCATGCGGCCGCCCCTTGGCGCGCATCGCTGCGGACGTGGGGCATGTTTGCTGCCGTCGCCAGTTCATCCGCGATCGTTACCAGCCCTTTGTCCATCAGCGCTCCGGCCAGCATTGCCAGGAACAGGCGTTGCTTTGTCGGGGTGTAATCGCCCGGGATGGCGGGAAGGGCAACTTCCTTGATGCATTGGATCAGCTGCGCCTCAAGCTGCTTTGCGCTACGAATGTTTGTCATCGTGCGCCTCAGATGCCGTAGGCCGGCGCAATAGCGCTGGCGATGAGGTACAGGCCAAGCAGGCCGACGAGCGGGTGCCAGTCGCGACGACGCAACAGCCTTGCCGCGACCCGCGAAAAGTTTTTGCTGCTGCTCAAAGTCAAATGCATACGAAGCCTCGCCTGTAGATCCGCAGCGGGCTTGCTGCGGCAGGCGAATTTAAGCACACTTAATTTCGACGAGCAACAAAAATTCAGTGTGCTTAATTTGACGATTACATTTGCTTACGGGCATACTGTATGGGCATACAGTGTTTTAAGCCGAGCAAAAAGAACTGAGAGGACAGGCTGAGATGAATGGGGAAGTGCGAGCAGGCGAGCGAGGGTTGCGGCCCGGGGACGTCGCGGTAGTGGACCGATGCGCCAATGAGGCGAACATCGGCCTGTTCGTTCGGATTCTAGGTCCGCATGCGACGGCGGATTTCGACTGGGACGTGGAGTTGCTCGGGTGGCCTGTGCGCGGTCTCGCGATCGATGGAGATCGCATCGGCGAATTTACGTGCGCAGCGGTCTTTGATTGGAATCTTCGTCGGCTGGGGGCGTCGGAGCGTTTAAGTCAAGTAGATCGCCGCGAGACCGAGCATGCATAGCCAGAATCGCGCGCAGCGGGGCGTGCATGGCCGTGACAGCTACGTCGGTCATGCCTAGCGCGATGGCCTTTTTTAGATCCGCGTAAAGCGCTTGGGCCTCGGGCGGCAGTTCGTCGGCCTGCTCTCGCATCGGCCCGCGCTTGCTCCATAGCCAATCAGGTCGCACACGCAGGAAGCGTGCTAGGTTGAATATCGGTGCCGCTTTCAGGTTCTCGAAATTGATTTTCCCAGTGGTCCACTGGGATACCGCGGACGGCGAAACACCGGCCTTCGCGGCGAGTTCTTTGTCATCAATGGACGCGCCCAGCTCCGCCTCGCGGAGCATCTTGGCGTGTCTCAGTCTTCCTACAAACGTATCAAGGTCCATTTCAGCAGGCTAAACCTAGGCATGTAAGTGCACTTCACTTCCGCAGTTAAGTGTGCTTAAATGACGGCCATGAAAACGACCATTAGCGTGGAGCACGCTTCCTACATCATCGACCGCCTCGGCGGGACGGGCGCTGTCGCGGATCTGTGCGAGATCGACGCCGCCGCCGTCTCGCAGTGGCGGCGTAACGGCATCCCGAAGCCGCGCATTCAGTTTCTTCGGCTGGCGCGGCCGGATGTGTTTGCCGATCTCGACGCTGAACTGGTTCGCCGGCGTGTAGCGCGGCAGTCCGGCCCGATCCATTACGTGTCGTGATGTGTGGTCGCAAATTTACTGCGTAGCAGTGCAAATTAAATGAGCGGTGGCCCACCGGGGGAGGTAGCCGCCTGCTGCATCAGGCAGGAAATGAATCGTTCGTAGGCGCGCGCGTCGCGCTCGCGCTGGTTGGACGACTGAATAATCCCGCGCGTGCGTTGCTTGAACTGCATCTGCGTGGGCTTCGAGGTGCGTGTGGTGCGAAAGCGTGTAGGTTTCATGGCCTGTTTTTTTCGTGGTGGATTAAACGGGGCAACACGAATCCTACGGAACTTCGCGGCACGTTAACAGGATGAAATGCAGTGAATTCCAAAGGTAAATTGTGACCAACAAATATAGCCAAACGGCTTGGATCGACGTGCTCTACACGTCAGTCCTAAACACGCCGGGGAAGGTGGAGGACGCCGCTCGATTTCTGACCGAAAGGCGCGGCGCGCGAATTTCGTGTGAGGCGCTTCGTTGCCGCCTGCGTGAGGTGGAGGACACGCGCATATCCGGGGAAATGTTCGAGCTGCTCGTCGAATGGATGCTGGAGAAGAACCAGCCGCACGCGCTCGACGCGGTGCACGCATTCAATGCGCGCTTCGGTTTGGTGGCGACTGCGGTGGAGCGGCCGGAAGGCGAGCAAACCGTGGATGCCCTGGTGCGGTCGGTGTTGACCGTGGCGCGTGGTGCTGGGTCGTTGGCCGATGAGGTCGAGCGGGCCGCAAGGGCTGTCGCGATCGGGCGGAACGAGGCCGAGGCAATCGAGCGTGCCGGCCGCGACGCGCAGCGAGAAATCGAAAAGACCATAGGAATTGCGCGCCGCGTTGCGTTGCGCCGTCGGCGCCGTCGCGCCTAACTGATTAATTCGGAGAACGTTGGAATGGGCGAATTAGACCCATCGGATGCGCTCGCCCGCACGTCTGCGCCCGAGGCTGAGCAAAGCGTAATCGGTGCTCTGCTACTGAGCAATGAGGCATTCGAAGATATTTCCGGGTTAATCGGCGAGAACGATTTTACGGTCGGCGAGAACGCCGTGATTTATCGCGCCATTCGTGACCTCATCCAGCGTGGGGCGGTGGCCGACGCGATTACGGTGTATGAGCGGCTGCGTTCTACCGGGGCGCGCGTTGATGAGCCGCTCGCCTATCTCAACGATCTCGTGCAGTCGACGCCGAGCGCAGCGAATATTCGCGGCTATGCCGAGATCGTGCGCAACCGGTCGATTTCACGGCGCATGCTGCGCGTCGCCGAGCGCATGCGTCAGGCGGTGCTGCAGCCGAACGGTCGAAGCCCGCTGGAGCTGCTCGATTTGGCTCAGTCGACGCTGATGCAGATCGTCGATCAGAACCAGACGGCCGACGCGGAATTCCGGCCAATCGCGAGTGCGCTCACGGCGGTAATTGAGCAGCTCGACGAGCGCTACACCGCAGGCGGCGCTGCGCAGATCGGGGGCGTCGCAACGGGGTATCTCGACCTTGATCGAGTGACCGACGGCATGCACGGCGGGGAGTTGATTATTTTGGCGGGCCGCCCGTCGATGGGCAAAACCTCGCTGGCAATGAATATTGCCGAGCACGTTGCCGTTGCGCTGCGCCTGCCGGTCGCGGTGCTGTCTCTTGAAATGCCTGATGAGCAACTGGCCACGCGAATGCTGGCTGGCACGGCCCGTATCAACCAGCACAAACTGCGCACGGCGAACCTGCGAGACGAGGATTGGACGCGCATCACGCACGGAACGACCGTGCTTGCCGATGCGCCGATTCACCTGCTCGACGCGTCGTCGATCACGCCGCTGCAATTCAAGGCAAAGCTGCGCCGCCTGCAGCGCCAGGTCGGCCAGTTGGGCTTGATCATCGTGGATTATCTGCAGCTCATGTCCGGCGACGGCGGCGGCGAAAATCGTACGGCCGAGGTTTCGCAGATATCGCGCGAACTGAAGAAAACCGCAAAGGAATTCGGCGTGCCGCTGATCGCCCTCTCGCAACTAAATCGCGGCCTGGAGCAGCGCCCAAACAAGCGGCCGATGATGTCGGATCTTCGCGAGTCGGGCGCGATTGAGCAAGACGCGGACGTCATTCAATTTATCTACCGAGACGAGGTGTACAACCCTGACAGTCAAGACAAAGGCACGGCCGAGCTGATCATTGCGAAGCAGCGTAACGGGCCGCTCGCGACCATTCGATTGGGATTCCTAAACGAACTGGCGCGCTTCGAGAATTACGCACAACCTTCGGGGGCATATTGATGGCAGTGCCAACATCATTTACATGGCGCCGCGCAATGACAGAAAGCGACTTGGCGAGCACGACGAAACTCGTGCTGTTCGTGATCGCGGAATACGCCAGCGCGGTCGACGATACCTGCTGGCCGGCGTTGGAGACCATCGCGCAGAAAGCGAGCCTGACGGATCGCGCCGTCGCGACACACCTGGAGATCGCGATCCGCCGCGGATGGCTTATCCGCTGGAAAACGAGACGACGCGAACGGCGGTGGGCGCATTGCCACTATCGGCTCGCGTGGCCCGACGACGTTGCTCGCCGCTTGCGTGACGACATTGAGCTGGGGCTTGCTGCGCGTGAGCACGGCGACGGATCGCCGGGCGAGTTACCTGAACGTGGTTCGGTTGCTGCTCAAAAGATAGGCAAGTTACCTGAACGTGGTTCCGGTAATGCCGGGGAGTTACCTGAACGTGGTTCGGTTGCTGCTCAAAAAACAGGCAACTTACCTGAACCTAGTTCCGGTGGTGCCTACGAATTGGGCAGTGAAAGCGGGGATTACGAAAGTTACCTGAACGACGTTCCGACTAACAACCCAGTAGTCAGAGTAAACGAAACACCCTCTCTTTCTAATACACCCCCGGCGGTATATCTGGGGGGTGAGGGTACAAGCAGAGAGGGAGATCGTCAAGAGCCGAGCGGCGAAAAGTTGGCGCAGTGGATGGCCGACCGCCTGCTCGACAGCGACCCGGGTGCTGCACGTCCGCCGCTAGCGGAATGGATCGTTGCTGTCGAAGCGATGCGTGTCGAAGACGGGCGCAGTGCGAAGCACGTCGCAAGCCTCTGGGCCTGGGCGTTGGCGGATGGCTTCTGGAGCAGCATCGTCACGCATCCCGCTCAGCTTCGGAAGCATTGGGAAAAGCTACGCAAGCGGCGCAATGGTTCGCTGCGAAAGCCTGGCGAGCCGACGACCGCATCGCCCGTCGCCGACGATCGAATCTGTTCGCACGTCGACGAGCACGGCCAGCGATGTACGCACGTCGCGACTTCAATCCTCGGCGCGGGATCGTCGCGTCGGGGCTACTGCCGGCAGCACGTCGGCATCTACGAATAACAAACGGGGTTGGTATGACGTTCGATGAACGAATGGAAAATTGGAAGCGTGTCGAGGCCGGGCGCGGTGGTGGCGGTGGCCGTGACACGCTGGTCGCCAGCATCTACTTCCCGTCGGTGGGCGGCCGCTCGGTAAATGCAACGATCGATGTGGCGGACGCAGCGAAGGTCGAGGCGGCGGTGCGGCGCCTGCATCCGGCGCAGCGGGATCTGCTGCGGATGCTGTACCTCTGGAACGCGAAGCCGGAATTTATCTGCCGTCGGCTGCGCATCAAGGTCTGGCCTGCTCGGCATCTGGAGCTGGAGATTGCGAAGGCCCGGCGTGCGCTGCTCGATCTGCTGACGCCGCCGGCGCCGCCGCGTGTGTTCGTGTCGATGCAGGCGGTCATTGACCGAATTGGAGAGAGGCCTCTTGCGGAATCGAAATAGCTCGCTTACACTCCGCTCCACAATCTGATTCCGGTTCCTACCGAGTGACGCGGCCCTTGCCGGGTCGTGTCACGTCAGGAAGAACTGCAAAGGCCTCGACAGCGCAAGCGTCGGGGCTTTTTGCTTTCAGGTCGCGAGTACGAAAATCCAGCCCGCCCGGTATATGCCGCGCGGGCTTTTTCCATTGGCGCGCGGCGCCGCTACCGAGGGCAACCCATGAAGAACCTGTATGCGCGCTTCGTCTTATGGCTGGCGCAGCCGCTCGTCGATCAGTTCGAGGCCGACAAGAGCGCGCTGTCCGCGTCGATCGACGGTCTGGCAGCCGCGTGCCGTGCGAACGCCAATGCGATCGCGGCCGAGCAGGTTGCCCGCCAGGCCGGCGACGGCGCTCTGTCGGCTCGCATTCAGTCGTTCGAATTCTGATGCCGAAGAAAGCGCCGACACCATGCCGCCATCGCGGATGCGGTCGCCTCGTCGAGACGCCCGGCTACTGCGATGAGCACAAGGCCGACGCCGTCGGCTGGCGGCCCGACCGCGAGCGCGGCAACCGACGCGAGCGCGGCCTCGCGCCGAACTGGGAGCGCACGCGCGCCGAGATCCTGAAGCGCGACAAGGGTTTGTGCCAGGCGTGCCTGCGCCGCGATCGCGTGACATTGGCGACGACGGTGGACCACATCGTGAACCGTGCCGAGGGTGGCACGGACGATCCGGCGAACCTCGAATCGTTGTGCGACGCGTGCCACAAGGCGAAGACCGCGAAGGAGGCGGCCCGTGCCCGCGCGCGGCGACGTCGCGGCCGTCCGGCCTCGACCGTCGACGGGGCGCTCGACAGCTGGAACACGCCTGGGGGGTAGGGGGTTCAATCTCTGCGGCCTGTCCGGCTTCGACCGCACGTTCAGCTTCGATTTTATGGCGACCATTTTTGAGAGAGGGGGGGGTTAAGACTCTCGCCTTGTAGAGCCGATGAAACAAGCCTAGGTGGCTTTTTCGTCGGCTTTTTCTTTGGGAGGGCTCTATGGCCTCGTTTGACGATGTGAGCGGCCCGCCGGATGCGGCCGAAGCGTCGGCGCAGGGCGAGTCGGTTGGAAAGCAAATTCAGTCGCCGAAGCCGCCGCCCGGCGCCCACTTCGACTCCCAGCACCGCAAGGTCTGGGACTACCTCTGCTCGGCGCTGCGCGACGAGGGAGTGCCGCATAAGACTGCGGGCGTGGTGCTCTCGATCGTGTGCACCGACTTCGTCCGCTGGGTCAAGGTGGAGCTCCAGCTCCGCGACTTCGAGCGGCTCAACAATGGCTCGTTCATGACGGTCACGCCGAACGGTCACGCTCAGCCGCACCAGCTGTACTACGCGGCGAAGTCTCTGAAGGAGGGGCTGCTCAAGTGTCTTCCCGAAGCGTGTTTGACACTGCCGTCGATGCTGATCGCGAAGTCGAAGATGCAGGACGAAAACCCGCAGGACGATTTGTTCGATCAACTGACGGGACACGCTCAGTCTCACCCGAGCGCCTTGAACGTCTAGCACCGGCCGCGCCCGAGCTGTGGGACGTCGAGTACGGGTTGCCGGTGCTGCGCGGCGAGGTGGTGGTCGGCGAGTTTGTGTTTCTCGGCGTGCTCCGGCACTACGAGGATCTCGTCGACGGCCCGGCCCGCGGCCTGGTGTTCAGTGCCGCGCACGCGTGGCATTGCATCCGCTATATCGAATCGTCGTTCCTGCATATCAAGGGCGCCCTGGCCGGCCAGTGCTTGACGCTCGATCCGTGGCAGCGGTTCTTTACCGCAGTGCTGATCGGATGGCGCCGGGCCGGGTCGGGCCTGCGCCGCTTTCGCGTTGGTTACGAGGAGGTAGCCCGAAAGAACGGTAAATCGACGTGGAAGGCAGGGCTGGCCGACTACCTGTTCCTGATGGATCGGGAGATCGGCCCCGAGGTGTACACGATCGCGACGACGCGTGAGCAGGCGATGAGCGTTTTTAAACCGGCGCTCGACAACTACAAGCGCCGGCATCGCAAGTCGAAGAAATTCGCCAAGGTCGTGAAGATTTACGACGGAGCGAATCAGGAGCGCATCGCGCTAGGCAGCGGCGTGTTCAAGCCGCTGCCGGCGAACGCGGAATCGCTCGATGGCTTGAACCCGTCGGTTTGTGTCGTCGACGAGCTGCACGCGCATCCGACGCGCGAGGTGTGGGACGTCATGGAATCGGCGTTCGGCTCGCGGTTGCAGCCGTTGTTGCTGGCGATTACGACGGCCGGCTACATCCTCGACGGGATCTGTACCGAGATCCGCGGGTATCTGGTCGCGGTGCTGCGTGGGTTGAAGGTCGACGATGCGTTCTTCGGGTTCATTTTCACGCTCGACGTCGGCGACGATCCGTTCAATCCTGACGTGTGGGTTAAGTCGAACCCGAGCCTCGGGAGCGCGAAGACCCGCGATTACATGGTCGCCCAGGCGACGAAAGCGAAGGATCTGCCGAGCGCGAAGGCGAATTTCTTCACGAAGGATTTGAATGTCTGGGTTAGCTCGGCGCTGACTTGGTTCGACGTGAACGTGTGGGATCGCGGCGGCGAGAAATTCAACGAGCGGCAGCTGCGCGGCCGGCGTTGCTTCGGCAGCCTCGACCTTGCGAGCACGACCGACCTTACCGCGTTCGTGTTGACTTTTCCTCCAATTGATGAGGATGACGAATGGTTCGTTCTGGTCTATTGCTTCGTGCCGCGAGCCAAGGTCGATAGCCAGTCGAAAAGCGATATGGCGCCGTACGCGAAATGGGAGGCCGAGGGCTGGCTCACCGTGACCGACGGCGACGTGCTCGACTTCAAGGTCGTGCGCGACAAGGTGATCGAGGCGCACGAAATATTCGAGCTCGTCGAATGTGGCTTCGACGTGTGGAACGCGACGCACCTCGCTAACGAGCTGATCGAGGCCGGCGTGAACATGGTGCAGGTGCCCCAAAGCGTTGCCGGCCTGTCGCCGGGCGCGAAGTTGCTCGAGCGCCTGGTGTACGGCAAGAAATGGCGTCACGGCGGGAACCCGGTGTATCGCTGGGCGGCGCAGAACGTCGCGCTTTACATCGACGGCAACGAAAACATAAAGCCGGATAAGAAGCGGTCGAGCGGCCGTATTGATCCGATTGTCGCAACCTGCGGCGCGCTGAGCCGCGCGCTGCTGCATGAAACGCCGGACGATCCGTACGCGGAGCGCGGTCTCAGGAGTCTTTGATGCGTGATTTTCTCTTTCGTATCCGGCGCGCGCTGGAGGCGTTGTCGCGCGCACGCAATCCGGTGCGGCTGATCCAGCGTCAGCCGATCGGCGACGACGGCGCGCTCGACGTGGCCGACGGTGACATCGTCGTGGTGCGCTGCGTGGCGCATCCGGCCGAGGAAATGCGGCAGGCGTTGGAGCGTCAGTTTCTCGCGGCGTTTCCGCGGCGCGTGCGCATTCTCGTGCTCGGCCCCGGGATCGACTTCGATGTGCTGACGGCGGCGCCTGCGCGCGAGAGCGGGGAGGCCTGATGGGATTCCTCGCCAAGAGCGCCGCGCCGGGCGTCATCGATTCGTCGCAGGCGCTCGCCGACATGATCGGCTTGTCGTACGAGTCGCTGACCGGCGTGAACGTTTCGGCCGAGACGGCGATGCGGTTCTCGACGGTGTTCTCGTGCGTGCGCGTCATCTCCGAGTCGCTCGGCATGCTGCCTTGCTCGCTGAAGCGCCGCGTCGGCGAGACGCGGAGCAGCGCATCGGACCATCCGGTCGACCGGATTATCCGCGTGGCGGCGAACGAGTTCATGACGTCGGCCGAGTGGAACGAGCTGGTGGGCCTGACGCTCGCTCAGCACGGCAATTTCTACGCGTGGAAAAACGTCGTTCGCGACGAGCTGCGTGAGCTGTTGCCGCTCAATCCAGCGTGCGTTACGCCGAAGCTCGATGCGGGCTGGAACGTGACTTATCAGGTGACATTTCCGTCGGGGGCGACGCGCACGCTCGGTGCGTCCGAGGTTTTGCATATTCGGTTGTTTGCACGCGATGGGCTCACCGGTATCAACCCCATTCAGTACAACCGCGAGACGATCGGCCTAGGCATCGCGGCCGAGCGCCAGGGCGCGCGTTGGTTCAAGCAAGGCACGCGAATTTCCGGGGTGCTGTCGACAGACGGCTCTTTGAAGGATGACGCCTACAAGCGCATTCGCGCTGACTGGGAGCGGACCTACAGCGGCGACGAAAACGCGTGGAAGGTCGCGATCCTCGAGGCCGGGCTGAAATTCCAGCCCGTTGCGATGAGCCCCGCTGATGTGCAGTGGTTGGAGGGGCGAAAGATGCAGCGCTCCGAGATCTGCGGGCTGTACCGCGTGCCGCCGCACAAGATCGGCGACCTGGAGCGCGCGACGTTCACGAACATCGAGCAGCAGAGTCTCGATTTCGTGATCGATTGCATGGTGCCGTACGTGGTGAAGATCGAGCAGCGCTATGCGGCCTCGCTGCTGTCGCCGAAAGACCAGGCCGAGTATTACGCGCACTTCAACCTCAATGCGTTGATGCGAGCGGACATGCAGACGCGGTCGAATTTCTACATGCGCATGCAGCAGTGCGGTGCGCTGAGCTCGAACGAAATCCGCGCGCTCGAGGATCTCAACCCGCGGGAAGGCGGCGACGTGTATCTCACGCCGGTAAACATGGCGGTCAACGGCGGTTCTGGAAAGGAAAAAGGCAATGGCAGTTAAACGAATGGATGTCGGCTTCCAGATCAAGGCCGTCAAGGATACGGGCGAGTTCGAGGGATACGGCTCGGTGTTCGGCGTCGTCGATTCGTATGGCGACGTTGTGCAGCCGGGCGCGTTCACGAAATCGCTCGCGAACTGGGCCGCGAAGGGCCGGCTGCCCGCGATGCTTTGGCAGCACAAGTCGGACGAGCCGATCGGAATCTATACCGCGATGCACGAGGATCAGCGCGGCCTGTACGTCGCTGGTCAGTTGCTGATCGACGACGATCCGACAGCGCGGCGCGCATACGCGCACATGAAGGCGGGTTCGATCTCGGGCCTGTCGATCGGCTATCAGTTGGCCGACGGCGGCTGGTCGTACGACAGCGGGAAGGGCGTGTTTTTGCTGAGCGAGCTGGATTTGTGGGAGGTGTCGCCGGTGACGTTCCCCGCCAACGACGAGGCGCGCGTGCAGACCGTCAAAAGCGCGCTCGCGGCCGGCAGCGTGCCGGATCAGCGGTCGCTCGAGCTGCTGCTGCGCGACATGGGATTCAGTGCGAGCCAGGCCTCCGGCCTGCTCGCGAAAGGGTATGGGGCGCTCGGCGATCGCGTCGAGGTCAGTGGGCTGGCCGATCTGAAGTCGGCGATCGTGGCGCGCGGTAAGGCGCTCGTTTAATTCATAGGGGAAGCATATGGAAGCATTGGTCGAAATCAAGCGGCTCGTTCAGGAGCAGGGCGTCGCGTGGGAAGAATTCAAAAAGCAGAACGACGCCCGCATCGGCAACCTCGAGAAGGGTGGCAGCGGCGCCGACTACGAAGCGAAGCTCGCCAACATCAATACGACGCTCGACGAGCTGAAGTCGGCGCTGAAAGCTGTGGAAACGAAGTCGGGCCGTCTGGAAATGCCGGGCCATCCGGAAACCGACGATCCGGAATACAAGTCGGCCTTCATTGGCTTCGTGCGCAAGGGCGCGAACGAAGACGAGCTGCGCGCGAAATCCGTGAACACCGGCTCGGATGCCGACGGTGGTATTGCCGTGCCGCAGGCGTTCGATCAGTCGATCCTGCAGCTGCTGCAGCGCGAGACGCCGATGCGCGGGGTGGCGAGTCAGATCACGATCAGCACCGACGACTACAAGAAGCTCGTCAATCTCGGCGGCAGTGGCTCGGGCTGGGTGGGCGAGACCGACGAGCGGCCGACGACGGCCAACTCGAAGCTGGCAATGATCTCGTCGTACTTCGGTGAAATCTACGCGAACCCGAACGCAACCCAGCGCGCGCTCGACGATCTGTTCTTCGACGTCGAGGCCTGGGTTTCGTCCGAAGTCGTTCAGGAATTCACGGACAAGGAAAATGCGGCGTACACGGCGGGCGACGGGGTCAAAAAGCCGAAGGGCTTTCTGGCATACCCCAGCAACAACAAGCGCGATGACGCGCGTGACTTCGGCACGCTTCAATTCGTCGGTTCCGGTGCGGCCGCTGCGATCTCCGGCGACGGCCTGCTCGATCTGGTGTACGCGACGAAGAAGGGCTATCGCAAAAACGGGTCGTGGATGCTCAACGGCCTCACGGTTTCGGCGGTCCGCAAGCTGAAGAATGAGCAAGGCGACTATATCTGGCAGCCGAGCCTGCAGGCGGGTGAGCCGGATCAGTTGCTCGGCTATGCCGCGGTCGAGAACGACGATATGCCTGACGTCGCGGCCGGCGCGGTCCCGATCGCCTTCGGCGACTGGAAGCGCGGCTATCAGATCGTCGACCGCGTCGGCGTGCGCGTGTTGCGCGATCCGTATACCAACAAGCCGTTCGTGCAGTTCTATACGACGAAGCGTGTTGGCGGTGGTGTTCTCGACAGCAATGCGCTGAAGCTGATGAAGATCGACGCGGCCGCCGCTGCTGGCGGCGGCGCCTAAGCCAATCGGGCGGCCGGGAGACCGGCCGCCTGCAACGATTCGGGGGAGTCGTGGACAAGCGATATGCAAACCGCGCGCTGAGCATGCCCGATGCGCGAGACCCGCGCGGACGGCTGCCGCGCCCGCGGATGAATGCTGCGGTGGCTCGGCCGGCGCCGGGCGCTCCGCGCGTGCCGGCGCGATTGGTCAAGGGAGGTGGTCGTGATTGATCTCGCCCGCGCGAAATTGCAGTGTCGGGTTGAATCGGCTGATGAGGATGTGCTGCTGCAGGGTTACATCGCGTCGGCCCGCATCGGCCTCGAAGGCTATCTGAAGCGAAAGCTGTACGAGACGGCCGCCGCGCTCGAGGCAGCCGCCGACGGCTCCGGCCTGGTGATGACCGAGGCGCACGACCAGGCGATGCTGCTGCTGATCGGCGAGTGGTACGCCAATCGCGAGCCGACAGTCGGCGCGTTGCCCGCTGCGGTCGCGTGGCTGGTTGAAGGCGACCGCTTTTACACGGTGTGACCATGAAAGCCGGAAAACTTACCGAGCGGGTCGATATCGAGCGCGCCGGCGGCGCTACCAATGAGAATGGCGAGGCATTGCCGGATTCGTGGGTGCTGCATGCGCGCGTGTGGGCGAATGTCGAATTCATCAACGGCGTGAAGCATGTTGTGTCGGGCGCGACGCGTTCGTCGGCGGTGGCCAGCGTGCGCATTCGGTATCGATCGGATATCGACGCCACGATGCGCGTGCGTTACCTCGGGCAGATTTTCGACATCGTTGCCGTGCTGCCGAATCGCGGCGCTGGCCACGTCGATCTGTCCGTCAAGACAGGAGAAAGCTATGTCGGTGCAGGTGATCGGCCTCAGTGACCTGCAGAAAGATTTGCAGAAGCTGGCCAAGTCGCAGACGCGCGCAGTGCTGCGCAAGGCGACGGTGGCCGGTGCGAAGGTGCTCGCGGCCGGCGCTCGAAAGCGTGCTCCGAAAGAGACCGGGAAGCTGCGCAAGAACATCAAGGCGGCAGCGCTGAAGCAGAAGGATGCTCCGGGTTTGGCGGTCGCGGGCGTGCGCGTGAGCACGAAGGGCGGTGCCGATTCGCCCACGAATGCGTTCTATTGGCGTTTCGTCGAACTCGGCACGCGCTATAGCCGAGCCGAGCCGTTCATCCGGCCTGCATTCGACCAGGGCATCGGCGAGGCCGAGTCGGCGGTTCGTACCGAGATCGCGCGCGCGATCGACAAAATTACAGGGGGCTTCGGTTGAGCACGGTCGTTATTCGCGATGTGCTGGCCGGCCTGGCCGGCGGCAAGGGTTTCATCGGCCTTGCTCCGGCAGGGACGGCGGCGCCGTATTTCGTCGTAAGCCTCGTGAGCGGCGACCGCGAGATGGCGCTCGGCGGTTTGACTGGTGGTCGGTCTGGTTCGTACCAGGTGGATTTCTACGCCGCAACGTACGCGGCGGCCGATTCGATGGCCGATCAGGCTTGCGATTTGATGGGAGCGGCGACGGCGCAGTTTTCGCTCGGCGCCGTGACGGATCTGCCCGACGACTATTCGAGCGTCGACAAGACGTTCCGCGTCAGTCTGGAATTTGGCGTGCAGTTCTGACGCCGCTGTTTCGTGTTGAATTTTCGCCCGCTTCGCGCGGGCATTTTTATTTGGAGGATCTATGGCCGGTAAAAGCAAGCGCATCAAGTCGCAGGGGCTGAAGCTCGAAATCTCGAGCTTGCCGAGCGAGGATCTCGACGCCCAAGGGCTGGTGTTCGTCGACCTGAGCACGTCGGGCAAGCAGGTTTCGTTTCAGGGCGGCCAGTCCGACGAAATCGACACGACTACGTTCGCCAGTGACGAGAAGGAATTCGAGCTCGGCCTCGGCGATCCGGGCGAGCTGTCGATCGAGGGCAACTACAAGCCGAGCGACGCTGGCCAGGCGGTGCTGCTCGCAGCGCACACGAGCAAGGCGAAGTACGTGATCCGCGTGTCGTTCGCCGACGAGGATTCGACGAAGTTCCTCGTGGTCGGCATGGTGCGTCAGTACCAATGGCAGGCGGCCGTCAACGGCGTCGTGTCGTCGACGTACAGCCTGCGGCTGAGCGGCGGTTCGAAGATCGTCACGACGCCGGCCGCGGGCTAATCGACGTCACCCACCATTCACCAGGAAATCATCATGACAACCCCGATCGCAATGGCGACCGCCGCGGCGCTGCGCGCTGCAATCCTCGATCCGCTCGTCGGCTGGCCCGTCGAAGTGATGGACGTGCCCGAATGGGGCGGCCCGATAACGGTCCGCTCGCCGTCGAAAGACGATAAGGATTTCTGGCTGGGCGAGCTGACTGCGCTGGCTGATGTCCAGCCCGAGGACGACGTCGATACGCGGACTCGCAAGTTTCTCTCGGTGCCGGAAGCCGAACACGTCAAATCGCACGCTCGTTTGTTCGTGCGCGTCGCGTTCTACCGTGACGAAGACGGCCGTGGCAAGCGGCTGCTCTCGGATATCGACGTCGGCGACGTGGCCGCAACGTTCGGGCCGATTCACGAGCGCGTCGTCGCGAAGGCGATCGAGATCGGCAAGCTGAACGTCGATCCGATCGAAGACGGAAAAAACGTGCCCGCCGAAACCCAACCCTCCGCCTAGAAATGGCGCTCGCGCTCCGGCTCGGCCGCACGTTGGCCGAGCTGCGCGCGCAGATGACAGCCGAAGAATTCAGCCTCTGGCAGTGGTTCGACTCGGAATCGCCGATCTCGGACGATCGAGGCGATTTCCTTGCGGCGATGATGGCGTCGTCGGCTTTCCAGGCGCAGGGCGGCAAGGTGAAGCTGTCCGATATGCTGCCGAACTGGAGCGGCGAACCGGCCGTCGATGTTGGCGAAGCCGAGGACGAGAGCGAGGGCGAGGCGGGGGATATGGAGGGCGGCGGTTCGTTTAAATCCGTACTCCTAAGTATGGCGAAGTAGGCGGAAAATATGGCAACCAGTCTGCGGGAATTAGTCGTCGCCGTGACGGCGAACACGTCGGCGTTCGATGCGCGCATGCGTGCGATGGTGTCGTCGTCGGGTTCGTATTTCGGTGCGGTGGTTGCGGGCGCGCGGACAGTCGACGACGCGCTTGTGGCGAACGCCGCAAGCGTGCAGGTCACGGTGCGCGCGCTGGAGGGCGCGAGCGGCGCCGTGCGCGAATTCGCCGGCGCGGCCGCGGCCGCATTCAGCGTGCACCAGCTGATCGAGTATGCGGACGAATGGACGAACCTGAGCAACCGGCTCAAGATCGTCACGCGTGATCAGGCGGATTTTGCCGTCGCGCAGCAGGCCGTGCTGGATATCGCGCGCGAGACGCGGCAGCCGCTCGACGCGACGGCCGAGCTGTATCAGCGGATCGCGAACAACACGCAGAATCTCGGCCTGACCATTCGGCAGGTCGGGCCTCTGGTGCAGACGATCAGCAAGGCCGTCGCGCTGTCTGGCGTGTCGGCCGACACTGCGCGGCAGGGCATTGTGCAGCTCGGCCAAGCGTTCGCGTCAGGCCAGCTGCGTGGTCAGGATTTGAACAGCGTGCTCGAGGAACTGCCCGCGGTCGCGGACGCGATCGCGCGCGGTATGGGGACGTCGTCGGCTCGCCTGAAAGCGATGGCCGAGGAAGGCAAGCTGACGGTCACGAACCTGGTCGACGCGCTGAATAACGCGGCAAACAGCACGGACGCGCTGTTCGGGAAGCAGGACATTACGGTAGGCCAGTCGATGACACGGCTGCAGACCGAGGTGCTGGCCTACGTCGGTCATGCGAACGAGGCGACCGGCGCGAGCGGCAAGCTGTCGTCGGCGATTCTGTACGTCGCCGACAATCTGTCGGCGATCGTGTCCGTGTCGGCTTCGCTGGCGGCCGGCCGGCTCGGCGTGTATTTCGTGCAGACGTCGGTGGCGGCCGCGACCGCGGCGAAGGCGTGGATTGCCTCACGCGCGGCGCTGGCGGCAGAGACCGTGCAGCAGCGCGATTCCGCTGCTGCTGCGTTGCAGAAGGCCACGGCCGACGCGGAGGCGGCCGCGATGGCGCTGCAGCGCGCGCAGGCGACTGAAGCGGCCACGGCGGCGGAGCTGGCCG
The DNA here is from genome assembly GCF_047497165.1 of Burkholderia sp. 22PA0099. Classification (NCBI taxonomy): domain Bacteria; kingdom Pseudomonadati; phylum Pseudomonadota; class Betaproteobacteria; order Burkholderiales; family Burkholderiaceae; genus Burkholderia; species Burkholderia sp. 22PA0099. The sequence goes on from NZ_CP163165.1 coordinate 1,196,236, forward strand.
GGTTGCGGGCGATGCGCGAAAGCCTCGCGCTGCAAACCGCTTTGACGTCTGGGTCGATCGAGTACACCCAGGCGAAGATCGCCGAGGCCCGGGCGATCGAAGCGGCGGCGGCAGCGCAGGTGGCCACCGCGCGCGGCAACCTGTCGAACAGCCAGGAGATCGGCGCGCGCATCATCGGCACGCCGTACGCGGCTGTCATCGCGCGCGAGACGGTTGCGGCGCAGGCCGAGCTGGAACGATCGGAGGCGGCGCTGTCGCTGGCGCAGCAGCGCCGCGTGGCGCTGGAAGCCGCGCTCAACAAGGGGCAGATCGACCGGCAGCAGTACACGGTTTCGCTGGCGGCGGCAGACAAGGCGCTGGCGGCGGCCGAGCGCGACGTGACGCTTGCCGAGCAGGCGCGCGCGCGCGCCGATACGGCGGCTGCCGCGTCGACGGCGCGGTTGGCTGCGGCGACCGAGGCGGCGGCCGCGTCGCAGGTCGCATTCGCCAGCGCCGGCACGATGGCGCGCTCGATCGGCACCGGGTTGCTCGGCGTGTTCGGTGGCTTGCCAGGCATCCTGGCGACGGTGGCCACGGTGGCGCTCGGTGCGGCCGTCAACTGGCTGGTGTTCCGCGACAACGCGGCAAGCGCTACGTCGAGCATCATCGACATGAAAGCGCCGATCGACGAGATCATCGGCAAGTACCGGCAGCTCACGCCTCTGCTGCAAGAGGCGGAGCGTATGCGCGCGAAGCACTCGCAACAGGACGCGGTGGCCAGTGTGGATTCCGGGTATCGCGGCTTGGCAATGCGCGCTTCCCAGGCCGTTACGCCGGTTGCGTACGACGGCTCGATTCCGCTGGTGTCCGACAGCGACCAGAAGGCGCTGGATCAGTTTCTCGCGGGGCTGGATCGTATCAAGTCCGCCGACATGGGCGTCGACGCTAAGTCGCAGCAGATCAGCGGCCTGATTGCAGCGTTTGTCGGTGCGACGGGTAGCAGCAGCGATCTGCGCGAGGAAATGGTCCGGGCGGCCGGCTCGATCGATACCGCGGCGCTTGCGTCGCAGAAAAGCGCCCAGGCATTCGATGCAATGAGCGCGGCTGCGGGCAACGCGGCCGACGGGATCAAGCTGCTGACCGACGCGAATAATTTCTTCGCGAAGGGCATGGCGGTCGAGGCCTGGGAAAAGTACATCACGAAGATCAAGGAGGAATCCGACGTCGTCGGGCTGTCTGCCCAGGCCAAGGCTGAGTACGAGGCGCGCTCGAAGGGCGCGAACGACGCGCAGGCCAAGCAGGTCGGGCTGCTCGCGGGCCGGGCCGAGTCGTACAAAAAGCTTGAGAAGGCAATCGAGGACAAGGACGGCAAGGCCGCCTCGGGCGCACGCACGAACATCGACAACCTGACGCGTGAGCTGGCGCTCATGAATCAGCAGATGGTCGTGGCCGCGGCGCTGTCGGAATTTCAGGCCGCGATCAACAGCAAGAAATACGACAAATATGGCTTCACGGCTGATGCGGCCGTCGCGGCCGCCGCGGTGCGCGGCAAGAAAGCCTACGACGACACGCTGAAGGAAGCGGCCGATCAGTCGGCGAAGGTGGCGGCGAACGCCGCGGAAAACCCTAAAAAGACGCATGCGCGGGCGGTCACGACGCCCGAGGGCGATCGCACGCTGGAGAACATCCAGCAGCGCATCGCGCAGCTCAAGGTCGAGGCGGTGGCGTCCGACAAGCTGACGCAGTCGGAAAAGGATCTGCTGGCGTTCGATCAGAAGATCACCGATCTGCGCAGCAAGCGCACGGCGCTGACGGCCGCCGACAAGAGCACGCTGCAAAGCGCCGACGCGATCCGGGCCGCGTACACGACGGCGGCGAATCTGGAGCATGAGGTTCGCCAGCGCGAGGCGATCAACAAGCTGAAGGAGCGCAGCGCGCAGCTCGACGCTGAGGTCGCGGATTATTCGAGCGAGCGTGCGCGCGAGGTGCAGCGCTCGCTTGACGCGCTGTCGCAGGGTGACAATGCGCGCGATCTGAACACGTCGATCAGCCGCGTCAGCGACGAATTCCGCCGCCGGCGCGACGAGCTTACGAAGGGCGCCCGTAAGGACGGCACGCTGAACACGCCGGAATACACGGGCGAGATCGCCAAGCTGAACGCGGCCGAGCAGGATCAGGTCGAGCGGGAGCGCGGCTATCTGGCGCAGCGCCTGGCGCTGCAGTCCGATTGGCGCGTCGGTGCGTCGCGTGCGATGGCGCTCTATCAGGAGTCGGCGACAAGCGCGGCGCAGTATGCCGAGGATGCATTCACGAACCTGTTCAAGAGGTCGGAGGATGCGCTCGAATCGTTCGTGACGACCGGTAAGCTCGACTTCAAATCGCTGATCACCAGCATGCTCGCGGATCTCGCGCGCTACGAGGCGCGCGCGGCGATCTCGCAGGGCGCGAGCTGGCTGAGCACGGCGCTTGGCCTAGGCGCGTCGGCGATCAGTTCCAGCGCGCTGATGGGCGGCGCCTCGGTGGCCGGCAATTACGGCGTCGGTCAGAACACGTACGGTTTCACGATCGCGCGAGCGAGCGGCGGGATCGTGCGCGGTGCAGGCACGGCGACGAGCGACAGCATCGACGCGAAGCTGTCCGACGGCGAGTTCGTGGTTCGTGCGGCGGCGGTGCAGCGGCCCGGCGTGCGAGGCCTGCTCGAGCGCATCAACGGGCAAGGCATGGGGGCGGCGGTATCGAGCGGTTTCGCTCGCTTCGCCTCGGGCGGGTTCGTTGGGGGTGGTGGCGCTGCCGGCGCGGCCGGCGGCCTCGCGCTGTCGATCTCGGCTCCGGTCACGGTGCAGAACGGGGCCGGCTCGGGTGGTGCGGCAAACGACGGCCTCGCCGCGCAGTTGCAGTCGATGATCCAGTCGATGATGAAAGCCTTCCTGACCGAGCAGCTTCGGCCAGGTGGCCTACTTTGGAAAATGCAGTACCAGCGTTAATTTTCGGCCCGCCGCGTGCGGGCCTTTTTCATGGGCGCTCGCATGACAGAGACTTTTTCCTGGTCGCCGGCGCTCGGCGGCCAAGGCGATACGACGTGGTCGGTGCGCGAGGCGAAGTTCGGCGACGGCTTTACGCAGCGCGTTGAGGACGGGATCAATAACGAGTCGGATTCGTGGCAGCTCACGTTTCGCGGCCGTCGTGACGTGGTGATGCCGATCCGCGAATTTCTGCGCAAGCATCGCGGCGCGCGTGCGTTTTTCTTCACTCCGCCTGGTGGGGAGCAGGGGCTGTATGTGTGCAAGGCGATGAGCCGGGTTTTCAACACCGCGACCGTCTTCACGATTACGGCCACGTTCGAACAAACTTTTTCTCCGTGAACTATGTCGACTTTTGAGCAAATCAATCTCGGTTCCGACAATGCGGGCACCGGTGGCGATAGCTATCGGGGCGCGAGCGACAAAACGAATCGAAATTTCACGGCGCTCGCGCGCTTGCTGCCCGGCCCGATGGGATACGTGACCGACAACACGCAGTTGGCATTGGCTGACGTGGGAAAGCGTGTGACGCTCATGGTCGAAGCGACAGGCAAGACCGTATGGCTGCCGCTCGCGGGTCAAGCCGGATCTGACGCGACGATCCTCCTCTGGAACCTGCGCAGCGCAGTGACTGTTTCCGGCGCCGGCGCTGATCAGGTGGATATCGGCCAGTTGCAGACGGGAGACTGGGCGGTTTATGTGGCCGATGGCGACAAAATCTGGCACGTCGTGCAGCGTGGTCGGAACGGCTGGAATGAGGTGGTGTCGGGCGACCTTAACGTGCGGGGCGCCGCGTTGCTCGACGGTGAGGTGCGTGTTGCTCAAGCGGCGGCCGAGGGGCGCATCCGTGTCGGGGCCGTCAACGGATACTTCTACGCCCAGCAGGACAGCGTCGGGTACTGGGCTGGTGATGCGGGCAGTTTCCAGTTTGTCTTCGCGGACAAGTCGTTTCGGGTGAGCGGCCATACGGTCTATCACGATGGCAACTTCAACCCGGCCGGGAAGCTCGACAAATCGACAATTAAGCGCATCGGTGTCGGGTACGCAGAAAGCGACGCGATCGTGAACACCGGCGGCGACTCTACCAAGCGCACGCAGATCTTCGGATTCAGCTACACGCAGCCGGCCGGCGGTGCCGGCGCGATGATGCTCACCGCGTTGGTCCGCCCTGCGTGGTTGAGCGGTGCGGTGCCGGTGATCGATATGTCGCTGCGGCTGATCGATACCACGAGCGGCGGCCAGGTGACTGGCCTAGATTGGTCTCAGCAGTTTTCGGCTGCGGAGATGGGCTCTTTCTGGGCGCATGCTCTTTCGATCCCGATCGCGGCCGACGGGTTGGCCCCCGGGCGCGTCTACGAGATTCGCCTCTATGCCGGCAAGAATTCGGACGGTCGATGCCAGCTCGCAATTCTGGGAAGCGGGCTCGCGTTCTAAACGGGGGATTCGATGGGAGTGATTGCGGATGCGCAGCTGCTGCAGCCAGGCGCGGAAGTGTTGCTGTACGAGTTGAATGCGACGGAGATCGGCGGTGACATCGCCTACTTTCACGGCCACCGGCAGGTCGAGCCGATAACGTGGCGCGGCGTCGATTACACCGGTTGGCCGCTTGAGGCGAAGGGCTTCGAGGTATCGGGTTCCGGCACGCAGGCCCAGCCCACGCTGCAGGTGGGGAACCTGGACGGATCGATCTCGGCCTTGTGTGTTGCGCTCGACGACATGGTCGGAGCGATCGTCACGCGCCGGCGCACGCTCGTGACGTATCTCGACGCGGCGAATTTTCCCGACGGAAATCCGAGCGCTGACCCAGGCGAGGAATTCCCGCCAGAGCTTTGGGAGATCGAGCGGAAGTCGCACGAGGATAACGAGTACGTCGAGTTCGAGCTGTCGTCGCCGCTGGATTTTCAGAGCGAGCAGTTGCCCCGCCGGCAGATCATCGCCGGCATGTGCGGCTGGGAATACCGGTCGGCCGAGTGCGGCTACACGGGCGGGCCGTGCGCCGACGAGAACGATGTGCCGACCGCCGATGCCGAAAAGGACCGATGCGGCTTGCGGGTGCGTTCCTGCAAGCGCCGCTTCGGCGAGAACAATGAGCTGCCGTATGGCGGCTTTCCAGCAGCGGGCCTGGTCCGCACCTGATCCATGGAAACGAAAACTCTCAACGCGATTCGCGCTCACGCGATTCGTGCGTATCCGCTCGAGTGTTGCGGGCTGGTGGTGGTCGCGCGCGGCCGCGAGCAGTACGTCGAATGCAGCAATGCCGCGACCGGTGGTGATCACTTCGTGCTGCCGGCGCAGGAATTCGCAGACGCCGAGGATCGCGGCGCGGTGGTGGCGGTGGTGCATTCGCATCCGGACGCGCCGGCTGCCGCATCCGAGGCCGATCAGGCTGCCTGCGAGGCGTCGGGCATCGCGTGGCACATCGTCGAGGTGCGGCGCGACGATAGCGGCGCGGTGGTGGTCGGCGACCTGGTCACGATCGAGCCATGCGGCTTTCAGGTTCCGCTCGTCGGCCGATCGTTCGCGCACGGCGTGCTCGACTGCTACACGCTTGTCCGTGACTGGTGGCGTACCGAGCAGGGCGTCGTGCTGCGCGATTTCGCGCGGCGCGACGAGTGGTGGTGGCAAGGCGGCGATCTGTACATGCAGCACTATCGCGACGCCGGTTTCGAGCCAGTCGCACAGGAGGCCGAGCTGCAGCGCGGCGACGTCATTTTGATGCAGGTGCGTGCGGACGTGCCGAATCACGCCGGCGTTTATCTGGGCGACGGGACGATGCTGCATCACCTGTATGGGCGTCTGTCGAGTCGCGATCCGTATGGCGGTTATTGGCGCGAAATCACGCGCCTCGTTGTGAGGTACGTGCGATGAGCGAGCGAGTTCGAACCATTCGTCTGTACGGCGCGCTCGGCACGCGCTTCGGCCGCGTGCATCGCTACGTCGTGAGCAGCGCGGCCGACGCTGTCCGGGCGCTTTGCATGATGGTGCCGGGCTTCGAGCGCGACCTGGTGTCGAGCCGCGACCGCGGCGTCGGCTACGCGGTGCTGGTCGGCAAGCGTCACCTCGCGCTAGAGCAGCTGGGCCAGCCTGCCGGCGGCGACGATATTCGCATTGCCCCGGTGCTTCAGGGGGCTAAATCCGGCGGCCTGTTCCAGATCCTGATCGGCGCCGCAATGATCGCGGCTTCGTTCATTCCGGGCCTGAACGTCGCGCTTTGGGCCGGGGCATCGGGCTTCTTTCTGGGGACCGGTATCGCGATGGCTGCCGGCGGGATGGCTCAGTTGCTCGCTCCGTCGCCGGAGGGATTGTCGACGAAGGATGCACCGGAGAACACGCCGAGCGCGGTGTTCAATGGTCCGGTCAACACGACGGCGCAGGGCGGCCCGGTGCCGTTGCTCTATGGCGAACTGGAGATCGGATCGGCGGTAGCGTCGGCCGGCATCTATGCGGAAGATCAGATGTAGGGGAAATATGAGCGATATCGTTGGGTACAAAAAAAGCGGCGGCGGCAGCAGCGGCCCGGTAGAGGCCCCGGATTCGGCGCGATCGATCTCCTATGCGCGCGTGCTCGATATTCTCTCCGAGGGAGAGATCGAGGGGCCGGTCAACGGGCTGCAATCGGTTTTCTTCGATGGGACGCCTCTGCAGAATTCCGACGGCTCGTTCAACTTCACGGGCGCGACGGTGGAATTCCGGCCTGGTTCGCAGGACCAGACTTACATCGCGGGTTTTCCGGAGGTCGATAACGACATCGGCGTTAGCGTCGAGCTGAAAGGTGACGCGCCCTACGTGCGTGCAGTGACAAACCTTGATCTGTCGGCGCTGCGCATCCGGATCTCGACGCAGCAATGGCAGAAGGCGGATACGTCGACAGGTAACGTGGGCGGCTATCGCGTCGACTACAGGATCGAGGTCGCAACCGATGGCGGGGCATATCAGGTGATGCTCGTCTCGGCCTTCGATTTCAAGGTGTCGTCGAAATACGAGCGGACGCACCGCATCAACCTGCCGCCGGCGCGTGCCGGCTGGGTGTTGCGGGTCGTGCGGCTAACGCCGAACGCCAACAGCGCGACGGTGGCCGACACGATGACGATCGAATCCGTGACTGAAGTGATCGACGCGAAGCTCCGATATCCAAATTCGGCGCTCGCCGGAATTTCGATCGACGCGTCGCAGTTCAATCGAATTCCGACGCGCTCGTATCGGATGCGAGGCCGCCGCGTTCGCGTGCCGTCGAATTACGATCCGGTGTCGCGCAGCAATGTCGGCGCTTGGGATGGAACGTTCAAGGTCGCGTACACGAATAACCCGGCCTGGGTTTTCTACGATCTGGCGCTGCATCCGCGTTACGGCATGGGGCATCGCATCAACCCGTCGCAGCTCGACCGATACGAGCTGTATCGCATCGGCCAGTACTGCGACGAACTGGTGCCCGACGGGCTTGGCGGACAAGAGCCGCGCATGACTTGCAACCTGTATTTGCAGACGCGCGGCGATGCGACGAAGGTATTGAACGATCTGGCCAGCGTGTTCCGTGGCATGACCTACTGGGCGCAGTCGCAGATTTGGGCGGTGGCGGACATGCCTGCCGACCCGGTTTACACGTACACGGCCGGCAACGTGATCGGCGGGAAATTCGTGCGGCAAGGCACCAGCCGGAAAACACGCTACACCGTGGCGCTGGTTTCGTGGTGCGATCCGTCGAATCACTTTCAGCAGGTGGTCGAGCCGGTCGAAGATAGGCAGGGCAAGCTGCGGTATGGCGTGCGCACCACGGAGCTGACCGCGATCGGTTGCACGTCGCGCGGCCAGGCTATCCGCGTCGGCAAGCACGCGCTGCTGACGTCGAAGCTAGAAACTCAGGAGGTGGCGTTCTCGGTCGGCCTCGACGGCGTGTTCGCGCGGCCTGGCCAGATCGTGCGCATCGCGGATTCGGCGCTGGCTGGGCGGCCAATCAGCGGCCGTATTCATGCGGTTGATGGGCGGACGATCACGGTGGATCGTGATCCGGCCGTGAAGCGCGGCGACACGCTGATCGTGAACCTGCCGAGCGGCCGCAATGAGGCGCGCATCGTGTCCGCCGTGGTCGGGCGGGCGGTGACGGTGTCGGCAGACTGGACGATTTCGCCGGTCGCCGAGGCGGTGTGGGCGGTCGACGCGGACGATCTGGCTATCCCGACCTATCGGATTGTTTCGGTGGCCGAGCGTCGCGACGAAAAGACGTTTCAGTTCGATATCACGGCGGTGCAGCACGAGCCGGGGAAATTCGACAACGTCGATTTCGGCACGACAATCGAGGCCCGGCCAATTACGGTTACGCCGCCATCGGTGCAGCCGCCGCCGAGCAACGTTCGTTTGTCCTCGTATTCACGCATTGATCAGGGCATCGCAGTCACCTCGATGGTCGTTGCCTGGGACGCGGTGCAGGGCGCGGTGCGTTACGAGGTGTGGTGGCGTCGCGATAACGGCGACTGGATTCTCGCCGGCCGGACGGGCGCGGGCAGCATCGAGGTGGAGGGGATTTACGCGGGACAGTACGTCGCGCGTGTGATCGCCTACAACGCACTCAACCTACCGTCGCTGCCCGCCGTGAGCGTGGCCACGCAACTGCAGGGAAAGACCACACCGCCGCCGGTGGTGACGTTCCTGCGCACGGTGGAAAAGCTGTTCGGCATCGGTATCGAATGGGGCTTCCCGAACGGCGCCGAGGACACGCAGCGCACCGAGGTTTGGTACAGCGAGGTCAATGATCGGACGCGCGCGCAGCGGCTCGGAGATTTCCCGTATCCGCAAAACGCGTACACCATGCCCGGCCTCGCGGCTGGCGTGCAGTTCTTTTTCTGGGTGCGCCTGGTTGATCGGTCTGGCAACGTTGGCGCGTGGTTTCCGGAAAACGATGGCGTCATGGGCAAGTCCGGATCTGATGCGGGGCCAATCCTCGAGTACATCCGCGGTCTGATCGATAAGGATTCGCTGGCCAAGGAACTGCTCGCACCGATCGAGCAGATTCCGGATATCGCTAAGCAGGCGAGCGATGCCGCGGCGGAGATCGTGGACGAGGTGAGGAACCGCACCGACGCGCTGAAGAGCGAGGCAGATGCGCGTATTGCTGGGTTGCGGGAAAGCGCCGACGCGCTGGCTGAGGAGGCACGGGAACGCGGCGCCGCGGTGTCGGCGGAGAGCGAAGCTCGGCAGTCCGCTGATGAGTCGCTGGGCCGACGGATCGATATGGTGTCGGCTGCTGCTGGTGATGCTGCGGCTGCCATTCAGGAGGAGGCCGAGGCGCGTGTAGCGGCTGACGCGGCGACGGCTCGACGTGTCGAAACCATCGAGGCGAAGTGGTCGCCGGCGCTTGCCGGCGATGCCTCTGGCCTCGCTGGTGACGATTCGAAGCTGGTCGGCGTGTATACCGAGCGTGATGCAATGGCCGATGCTGTTTCGGCAGTCGGCCGGCGTGTCGATGCGGTAACGGCGACGGTCGGCAAGACGTCGGCCTTTTTGACGTCGGAGCAAACCGCACGCGTCAATGCGGATGGTGCTCTTGGGCAGCGCATCGACGTGTTGAAGGTCGCGGCCGGCGACAACGCTGCGGCGATCACGGCCGAGGCTACTGCGCGGGCCAGCGCTGATGCTGCGACGGCGAAGCGTGTGGACGGCGTCGAGGCGAAGTGGTCGCCGGCGCTGGCCGGCGATGCGGTGGGCCTGGCTGGCGACGCGTCGAGGCTGGTCGGCGTGTATACCGAGCGCGATGCGATGGCCGATGCGGTTTCGGCTGTTGGTCGACGCGTCGATACGGTCTCGGCAGCGGTGGGTAAAGCGTCGGCGCTTTTAACGTCGGAGCAAACCGCGCGCGTCAACGCGGACGGTGCGCTCGGGCAGCGCGTCGACATCGTCGCGGCGTCCGTGAAGGACAACGCAGCGGCGATCACGGCGGAGACGACGGCGCGCGCTGACGCGGTGTCGGCGCTTGGCCAGCAGATCACGACGGTGCAGGGCCAGGTCGGCGACATGCGCGGCACCGTGCAGCAGAACACGCAGGCGATCGCCGATCAGGCGTCGGCGACGGCGCGTCAGATCTCGGACGTGCAATCGCGGATCGGCAGCACGAACGCGTCGGTGCAGGAGGTTTCGCAGTCGGTCACGACACTTGACGGTCAGGTGTCGGCTTCGCACCAGATCAAAACTCAGGTAACCGCGGGTGGTCACACGGTCATGGCCGGGATTACAACCGGCGTGTCTGGCGACGGCGAGACGATCGAATCCCGGGTGCTAGTCGACGCTTCGATGTTTGCGGTTATCGACTCCAGCACCGATGTGCTCGGCACGCCGTTCGTAATCAAAAACGGCCAGGTCTTTATCTCGCAGGCATTTATTGATGCGGGCTGGTTGACCACTGCGATGGTCGGGAATTACATCGAGTCGGATAACTATGTGGCCGGTCGGCAAGGGTGGCGAATCGATAGGGGAGGCACGTTCGAGATGAACGGGACGAATGGTGGCGGGCGCGCGACGTTGACCAGCGATGGCTACTACGTGTTCGACACGAGCGGCGTTAATCGTGTGCAGCTCGGGAGGTTGTCGTGACGACATACGGGCTGCGGCTTTTCGATGCAGGCGGAAATGTTGTGCTCGAAATCAGTGATCGGATAACGCGGTTCGGTGGGCAGATCGATACCGGCACGACGAATGGATCGTTCGCTGTCCCGATGTTTTCGACGGGCGATCCTTGGATTCACGTACGGGATAGTGACCCTATCAGTTCGACCGTCGCCCCGACAGTAATTAAAAACGGGAATGTGATTTCGTGGAGTTTTGAAGCATCCACATATCCAAAGCGTTCCGTGCGTGTTTTGTTCGGAGTGTATTGATGGCCGATTTCGGATTAAAGGTGGTCAATTCATCGGGGTTCATCCAGATCGATAGCACGTACAAAAATCTTGGTCTTCGAACGAAGGGGATTGCTACATCAGGCGGCTCTCCAGTCGGTGACGTTGGCTGGTATTACGCGACGGTCACGATCTCTGCGGGGGTGGGGCCGGTCATTGCCTTCCGGTCGAGCGGGAAAAGCTACTTGCGCTACTCAACGGTGAGCGGCGGCACGATCACGTACTACTTTCACTGCCAAGGTTCAGGGGTGCTGGTGTGGTACTGGGTCTTCGACGATCCGAGCCTTGCCACGCTCTCCGGAACCTACGGTCTCCGCGTGAGAGATGGATCTGGCGCAATTGCTTTCGACTCCAGGACCAGCTATATGCGCGTAATTGACGCCATCACTGGTGCCGGTGCGCCGGGCAGTGATCCGATAGAGGGGGGATTCACTCGCGGCTATTCTGGGGTGCCCGCGGTTGTGCAGGGGCAACTGCGTTATCAGGTGATTAACACGCTCGTGGGCGGACAACCTCCGAACGCGACAACGATTCAAAGCCTGCTGGCAGCTGCGGTTTCTTTCCCGGGGGTAAGTGTTGCATGGCGGCAAGAGAATCCAGCCTCCGCGACTTTCAGTCGGCAGCAAAATGTTGATCCCCCAATCAGCCATCTTGCGTACGACTATCTCGTGCTCGATGTGTCCAATATGTGAGGGAATTTTATGTCTTTGGAGAATAAAAATGTTGGGGCGGGCGACGCAGTCGCCGAGGAGCTTACGCCGATCGCGACCGCGCCCAGTGTACCGAGCGCGCCGAGCGCACCGGTCGCTGCAGCGCCGGGCGAACTGCGCAAGTACGTGATCGCCGATGCGCAGGGCCGGATCGTGGTGTCGGGATCTGTTCCGGCCGACAGCACGGCGCTCGATCCGGTGCTGCTCGGCGGCCGGACTGTGTTCGGTGCCGGCTCGGCCGATAGCGATTATGTGACAGCGGCCGGCGAGATCGCCGTGCGCCCGGGCAACCCGGCGGTGCTGGATGGCCTGGTGCTCGGCAGCCTGCCGGTGCCGTGCGAGATCGTGGTCGATGGCGAGGTGTACCAGTGCGCCGACGTTGACTGCGAGCTGGAATTCGAAAACGCGGGAACGTACTCGGTGACGGTGCGCGCGTTTCCCTGTCTCGACAAGAACTTCAACGTGGAGGTGAAAGCAAATGAAGCTGCTGCACAAAGCTAGTCCGGTGCCGGCCGCGCCGGTGGTGCTGACGGTCGATCAGAAATTGTCGGCCGTCGCCAGCGCGCTCGCGGCGTTGCGCGCGGCCGGCACCGTGTTTCCTGCGGATGTCGTCGCCTGGCTCGACAGCGAGCAGGTGGCCGCGGCGCTGGAGGCGCAATAACGAAATCGGCACACAAAGCCGAATGAAGTGCGGATGCCGCCCACCAGGGCGGCGTTTTCGTTTACGGGGGATAGATGAGGGTGACTCCGGTGGAGGCTGCCAGCTACGCGGGCAGCGCAGTGTCGATGGGCGCGGGTATGACCTTCGACCATTTCGGCGTGGCCGTGGGGATCGTGACCGCGATCCTGACGGCGGTGATCAATGCAATCTACGTGTACCGCAAGGACAAGCGCGAGGAGCGCGAATCGAACGCGCGGCTGCACGAAATCGAGGAAAAGCACTATGGCGGGTAAAAAAACGCTGGTGGGTGTGGTGGGGGCTGCTGCGGCAGCCCTTTTGATTTCTATCGTTCCGGGCTTTGAGGGAACGCGCCTGGTTGGCTACATCGATCCGGTCGGTATCCCGACGAAGTGCATGGGAGATACGCACGACGTTGTCGTCGGGAAGCGCTACAGCGACGCCGAATGCCGCGCGTCGCTCGAGGCGCAACTGGTCGCGCATTCGGAGCCGGTGCTGCGGTGTACGCCCGGCCTCGCCGGCCATCCGTTCCAACTCGCGGCGGCCGTGAGCTTCGCCTACAACGTCGGCGCCGGAGCGTATTGCGGCAGTGCCGTCGCGCAGCGATTCAACGCGGGTAACTGGCCGGCGGCGTGCCGTGCCATGAACGAGACCGACGACGGAAAGCCGCGCTGGGTATTCGCAAATTGCCGGAAGGTACGTGATCCGAAAACCGGCGAACTGAAAACCGTATGCGACACGCTGCCGGGCCTAGTGAAGCGCCGGGCTGCGGAACGCTCGCTCTGCGAACGGGGGCTCTGATGGGTAACGCGTGGATTGGATACCTCATCGTCGCCGCGCTCGCCGGCGTGGCCGGCGCCTTCGGTGCGCATGTTGTCGACGGGCGCGAGCTGGCCGTCGAGCGCGCCGGCCGCGCCGACGACGCGCGGCTGCACGCGGAGCAACTGCAGGCGATGTCGCATGCGGCGCTCGACGCCGAGCAGCGCGCGATCGACGAGCACAACAAGGCGGCGGCCGAGATCGCGGCCGCCGACAAGCAACGAACCGAAGAAAGGATCAAGCATGAAAACGAGAGTCGCGATTATCGCGCTGCTTTGCGCTCGGGTACTGAGCGGCTGCGCATCGCCGTCGCAAGCTGTACCGCCGTCGGTGGCGGTGGTGTCGACGTGCCCAGCGCTGCCGGCGCCACCGGCGTGGGCGATGGTGCGGCCGCCTACGCTGACGTCGACCCAGCGACTGCGGAACGCATTTTCTCCGTCGCAGGAGACGACGAAAACGAAATCGACAAACTGAAGATGTTGCAGGACTACGTCTGTAAGGTTCGCTCCGAAACGGCGGCCTGCGGCGAGCAGTAAAGAACAGGGCGGCCGATCAGCGCGCGGGAACGCGCTGACCGGTCGCCTTTCCACTGTCTGTGCCAGTGAATCAGCCAAGGCCCTGTAACCCACCGGTGGGCGGGCCGGATTCTACACGAAGTTATCGAACGGCTTTCACAATGGCAAAACCAATTATTCCTTGGATCGGCGGCAAGCGCCGTCTCGCAACGCATCTCCTGCCGCGCTTTCCTGCGCACGAAACCTACGTCGAAGTTTTCGCGGGCGGGGCGGCTCTATTTTTTATGCGGCCGCCGGCGAAGGTCGAGGTGGTCAACGACGTGAACGGCGAGCTGGTGAACCTCTATCGGGTGGTGCAGCATCACCTCGAGGAATTCGTCCGGCAGTTCAAATGGGCGTTGACCAGCCGGCAGGTTTTCGAGTGGCTCAAGCTGACGGTCCCGGAAACCCTCACCGATATCCAGCGCGCCGCGCGCTTCTATTACCTGCAGAAAAATTGCTTCGGCGGCAAGGTCGAATCTCAAACGTTCGGCATTGCTGCGACGTCGCCGCCGCGGCTGAATCTGCTGCGCCTTGAGGAGGAGCTGTCGGCCGCGCACCTTCGCTTGGCTGGGGCATACGTCGAGCGGCTTGATTGGTCCGATTGCGTCGACCGCTACGATCGGCCGGCGACGTTCTTTTATCTTGATCCGCCGTACCTCGAGACGGAAGGATATGGCGTGTCGTTTCCGTTCGTCGAGTACGAGAAAATGGCGGCGAAGCTGCGCGGGATCAAGGGGCGAGCGATCGTGAGCTTGAACGACCATCCGGAGATCCGGCGCGTGTTCGATGGGTTTCACATCGAGACGGTACCGATTCAGTACACCGTCGGTGGTGGCGAGGGCGTCGACCGGCAAGAGCTGATCATCTCGAATTGGGATGTTGCGGCCGAGCCTGTCGGGCTTTTTTAACGGCGCCGCTCAGCTCAGGCGATCGCGCTCGGCCTTGATCGCCAGGCGCAGCAGCTTGGCGTCCTGCGAACCGGGTGCGGCCGACTCGACCGATTTAGACAGGCGGGCGAATTTCCGCAGCATGCGGCACTGCTCAGTCGTTTGCGGAGATGGAAAGTTAATCGCCGTTTGAATTAGTCTAGTTCTCGCGTCCGGCGCTCGTCCTGATTGTGTTTCAGGCAAGCAGTTTCGGCTGCCTTTTTGATAACGCTCGACGACACACCTTTAAGGTTTTGCTGCGTGAATACATCCCGCGTCAGCTCGATATAGGTCGGCAGGTACGGATCGTAGCGATATGCGGCCTTCGTTCGGCCCAGAGAGGCGTCAAGCGTAGTGCCGCCGTCGCGGTTATCTGTCGCGTGCGCGGCGACGCTAGAGTAAATGCCGCAATCGATAATCTGAGGCCGATGAGCATGGGCGGCAGTGACTGCGAACATGGCGATCGCAGGCAGCAAGAGTTTGCGCGGCATTGTGGGTTCCCCGGAAAGCTGTTTATTGTGGTAATAATTGTCCACGGGGACTCGCATTCAATCAAGTGGTTTTCTACAAGATTACGGCCTGGGCGATAGAATAAAAATCATTATCAAATAGTCGCTACCAGTCGGATAATCTGCATCCGTCATTTAGTAGTATGCGAAGTTGGTACATCGCGACTATTTCTCCGCCTATGTCCTCCCTCCAGACCTTATCGATGCATCGCCGATGATCCTCGGCGTCCTTGAACATGCGTCGAGTGCGGACGCATTCCAATATCAGTCTGCGGATCAGGTGGTCCTCAGGGTACTGGCGCCATGCTGCGCGCATTTCCTTCATGGTCGGGTACAGGTAGTCGGGAAGCTGTTTCCGGGCGGCCACTGCCGCGACAGCCTGATCCAACGGCACCTCGTTTCGGTCTACCCTCGTCTCAACGATCTTCACCGCATCCAAGTCGGCAGGCGGAAACCCTGTGTCTCGGACGAACTCGTCAACCGTCATGGCCGTGTAGGTCCGGGTCCGCGCGTCCGAGATCGGGCAAGTAAATTCCCAGACGAAAGCCCATAGAGGTTTCATGGCGCTGCTCGTGTGCTGTATGGATGTACAGTATATGCGGCTTGACGTGTGGTGGTTCCGGCTCGATTTTTAGAAATCGTTACGCCAGAATTACGCCAAATTGCGGTGAGAGCCTTGATGGGCGGGCGGTACGGGGGATTTCTTGGTCCCCCCGACAGGAATCGAACCTGTATCTAGCGCTTAGGAGGCGCTTGTTCTATCCATTGAACTACGGGGAGCGGATAGGGCGCCGGTGACGGCGCCGCGATTCAGCGGGGCAGAGTATAGCAAAGCTTCCCGCCCCTAAAACGGCCGTCAAGCGCGTCCGCCCGCAACCTCACCGCAAAATCAAAAATCCACCACCACGAAATCCTCCTTGCCCACATCGCACAGCGGGCAGCGCCAATCCGACGGGATGTCGGCGAAGCGCGTGCCGGCCGGGATGCCTTCGTCGGGCAGGCCTTCCTGTTCGTTGTAGATCCAGCCGCAGATCAGGCAGACCCAGCTTTGGTATTCGACGACTTCGCTCATGATGACGATCGGAAAATAGTGCGGAAACAGTGAAAATTGTGCAGCGGCTGGCCGGCAGACCGCGCAATATACCCGAAACGCCCGGCCGCCCAGCCTGCGCCCGATCAACCTTCGCCGCACCGTCGCGCGCGGCTCGCCATCCGGCCAACTTAGAACCACCCCCGATGCCCGTTACAATGGGCGCTTCCGAATCCCTCTCATCGCCGCTCCCCCCATGTCGCTCTATTCCATTACCGGCGCGCAGCTTGCGTTCGGTCACGTCGCGTTGCTCGATCACGCGGAATTCTCGCTCGAAGCCGGCGAGCGCGTCGGCCTCATCGGCCGCAACGGCGCGGGCAAGTCCTCGCTGCTGAAGATCGTCGCGGAGCTCGCGCGTCCCGACGACGGCCTGGTCACCCGCCAGCAGGATCTGGTGACGGTCTACGTGTCGCAGGAGCCCGAATTCGAGCCGGGTCTGTCGGTGTTCGACGCGGTTGCGGGCGGCCTCACGCATATCCAGGCGCTGCTCGACGAGTTCGACACGGTCGCGCACGGGCTCGCGGACGAGCCGGAAGGCGCCGGGCACGACGCGCTGATGGCGCGCATGAACACGCTGCAGGCGGCGCTCGACATGGCCGATGGCTGGAACTGGCGCACCCGCGTGGCCACCACGCTGGCGCAGATCGGTCTCGACGGCGAACTGCTGGTGGAAGCGCTGTCGGGCGGCATGAAGAAGCGCGTGGCGCTGGCCCGCGCGCTGGTGCTGCAGCCCGACGTGCTGTTGCTCGACGAACCCACCAACCACCTCGATTTCGAAGGCATCCGCTGGCTGGAAGAACTGCTGATCTCGCAGCGCTCGAGCGTGCTGTTCATCACCCACGATCGCGCGTTCCTCGATCGCGTCGCCACCCGCATCGTCGAGCTCGATCGCGGCCGGCTGCTGTCCTATCCCGGCAACTTCTCGCAATATCAAACGCGCAAGGAGCAGCAGCTGGAAGTCGAGCGCGTCGAGAATGCGAAGTTCGACAAGCTGCTGGCACAGGAAGAAGTCTGGATCCGCAAGGGCGTGGAAGCGCGCCGCACGCGCAGCGTGGGCCGCATCGCGCGGCTCGTGGACATGCGCAACGAGCGCGCCGAACGCCGCAATTCGCAGGGCAACGTGCGTCTCGACGTGGCGCAGGGCGAGAAGTCGGGCAAGATCGTCGCGGAGCTGACCGACGTCACGATTCGCTACGACGGCCGCACCTTCATCGATACCTTCTCCAGCACCGTGATGCGCGGCGACAAGATCGGCCTGATCGGCCCGAACGGCGTCGGCAAGACCACCATGCTGAAGCTGATCCTCGGCGAACTCACGCCCGACGAAGGCAAGGTCCGCACCGGCACCAACCTGCAGGTGGCGTACTTCGACCAGATGCGCGCGCAGCTCGATCTCGACAAGAGCCTCGCCGATACCATCAGCCCCGGCAGCGAATGGGTGGAAGTGGCGGGCACCAAGAAGCATGTGATGAGCTATCTCGGCGATTTCCTGTTCGCGCCGGAGCGCGCGCGCTCGCCGGTGCGCTCGCTGTCGGGCGGTGAACGCAACCGCCTGCTGCTGGCGCGCCTGTTCGCACGGCCGGCCAACGTGCTGGTGCTCGACGAACCGACCAACGACCTCGACATCCCCACGCTCGAACTGCTCGAAGAGCTGCTGGCCGACTACGACGGCACGGTGCTGCTGGTCAGCCACGATCGCGCCTTCCTCGACAACGTGGTCACCTCGGTGATCGCGTCGGAAGGCAACGGCGCCTGGCGCGAATACGTCGGTGGCTTCACCGACTGGCAAACCCAGCACGCGCGCTCGAAGGATCTGGCCCGGCAGCAGGAAGTTGCCGCGCGCGCGCCCGCGCCCGCCGCCGCGCCGAAGGACGACGCCGGCAAGAACGCGGCGAGCCGCAACATCCAGCGCCCGGTCAAGCTGTCGTTCAACGACCAACGCGAACTCGACAATCTGCCCCAGAAGATCGCGGCGATCGAAGCCGAGCAGGCCGAGATCAACGCGCAACTCGAAGACGGCACGATCTTCGCGCGCGACGCGAAGGAAGGCACGCGCCTGACCGAACGCTTCGCCACGCTCGACAACGAACTGCTCGTCGCGCTCGAACGCTGGGAAGAACTCGAGGCCAAGCGCAAGCCGTCATGATCGCGCGCGCAAGGAACCAGTAAAATACGCCGCGTTCCGGCCCCGGCGTCGCATGCGGCGCCGCCCGATTTCGGAGCAGTCGCGTCAGCGCATTGTTTCGATTGGCTTTTTTATCGAATTCAACGTTTTGTCCACGATGTTGTCCACACGATCTGGGGATAAGCATCGCGGACGATGGATGAACTAGCGCCTATGTCCACGAAAAAGCCCGCAGCGGCCTATAGCGAAGCATCGATCAAGGTGCTGAAGGGTCTCGAACCCGTCAAGCAGCGGCCCGGTATGTACACGCGTACCGAAAACCCGCTGCACATCATCCAGGAAGTCATCGACAACGCCTCCGACGAGGCGCTCGGCGGCCACGGCAAGCAGATCTCGGTCACGCTGCATGCGGATCAGTCGGTCTCGGTCGAGGACGACGGCCGCGGCATTCCGTACGGCATGCACCCGGACGAAGGCGTGCCGGTGGTCGAAATCGTTTTCACGCGCCTGCACGCCGGCGGCAAGTTCGACAAGGCGGCCGGTGGCGCCTACACGTTCTCCGGCGGCCTGCACGGCGTGGGCGTGTCGGTCACCAACGCGCTGGCCACGCGCCTCGACGTCACGGTCTGGCGCGACGGCAAGATCGCCGAACTCGGCTTTGCGCACGGCGATGTGGTCAAGCCGCTCGTCACGCAGGCGGCCGGCCGCGGCGAGAAGAAGTCGGGCACGCGCGTGCGCGTCTGGCCGGACGGCAAGTATTTCGATTCGCCGAACCTGCCGGCCGGCGAACTGCAGCGCCTGCTGCGCTCGAAGGCGGTGCTGCTGCCGGGCGTCGAAGTGGTGCTGATCACCGAGAAAACCGGCGAGCGTCAGGTCTGGAAGTACCAGGACGGCCTGCGCGGCTATCTGCTCGACGAAATGAACGGCAGCGAGCTGCTGATCCCGCTGTTCGAGGGCGAACGCTTCGCCGATTCGAAAAGCTCGGGCGACGATACCTTTGCCGACGGCGAAGGCGCATCGTGGGTGGTGGCCTGGAGCGAGGAAGGTTCGCTCACGCGCGAATCCTACGTGAACCTGATTCCGACACCAGCGGGCGGCACGCATGAATCGGGGCTGCGCGACGGCCTCTATCAGGCGGTCAAGAGCTTCGTCGAGCTGCACAACCTGCAGCCGAAGGGCGTCAAGCTGCTGGCCGAGGACGTGTTCGCGCGCGTGTCGTTCGTGCTGTCGGCAAAGGTGCTCGATCCGCAGTTCCAAGGCCAGATCAAGGAGCGTCTGAACAGCCGCGACGCCGTCAAGCTGGTGTCGTCGTTCTCGCGCCCGGCGCTCGAACTGTGGCTGAACCAGCACGTCGAGCACGGCAAGAAGCTGGCCGATCTGGTCATCAAGCAGGCGCAGGCGCGCACGCGCGCCGGCCAGAAGGTCGAGAAGCGCAAGAGCTCGGGCGTGGCGGTGCTGCCCGGCAAGCTGACCGACTGCGAAACGCAGGACATCACGCGCAACGAACTGTTCCTGGTCGAGGGCGATTCGGCCGGCGGTTCGGCCAAGATGGGCCGCGACAAGGAATATCAGGCGATCCTGCCGCTGCGCGGCAAGGTGTTGAACACCTGGGAAACCGAGCGCGACCGCCTGTTCGCGAACAACGAGGTGCACGACATCTCGGTGGCGATCGGCGTCGATCCGCACAGCCCCGACGACAACGTCGATCTGTCGAACCTGCGCTACGGCAAGATCTGCATCCTGTCGGACGCGGATGTCGACGGCGCGCACATCCAGGTGCTGCTGCTCACGCTGTTCTTCAAGCATTTCCCGCAACTGATCGAGCGCGGCCACGTGTGCGTGGCGCGTCCGCCGCTGTTCCGCGTCGATGCGCCGGCGCGCGGCAAGAAGCCCGCGCAGAAGCTCTACGCGCTCGACGATGGCGAGCTCGAGGCGATCCTCGACAAGCTGCGCAAGGACGGCGTGCGCGACACGCAATGGTCGATCAGCCGCTTCAAGGGCCTCGGCGAAATGAGCGCCGAGCAGCTGTGGGACACCACCATGAATCCCGATACGCGCCGCCTCACGCCGGTCGCGCTCGGCGGGCTCGATTACGACGCCACGGTATCGCGCATGACGATGCTGATGGGCAAGGGCGAGGCGTCCGCACGTCGCGGCTGGCTCGAGGAAAAGGGCAACGAGGTCGAGGTGGATATCTGAACGGCGTGACTCGCGCCGCGCACCCGATGCGCCGCGCGGCACGCCGGCCGAGCCGCCCCTGAACCGATACGGAAGCGATACCAGATGGACGACAACACCCCCGATTTTTTCGATGAACCGCCCAAGCCGCCCGAAGGCGGCGATGTCCTGACGCTCGGCGATTACGCCGAGAGCGCCTACCTCAGCTACGCGGTCAGCGTCGTCAAGGGCCGCGCGCTGCCGGATGTCTGCGATGGCCAGAAGCCGGTCCAGCGCCGCATTCTGTTCGCGATGAGCGAGATGGGCCTCGGCAACAACGCCAAGCCCGTGAAGTCGGCGCGCGTGGTGGGCGACGTGCTCGGCAAGTACCACCCGCACGGCGATCAATCCGCCTACGACGCGCTCGTGCGTCTCGCGCAGGATTTCTCGATGCGCTACCCGCTGATCGACGGCCAGGGCAACTTCGGCTCGCGCGACGGCGACGGCGCGGCCGCGATGCGGTACACGGAAGCACGGCTCACGCCGATCGCCCAGTTGCTGCTCGACGAGATCGACCAGGGCACGGTCGGCTTCATGCCGAACTACGACGGTTCGTTCCAGGAGCCGCAATTGCTGCCGGCGCGGCTGCCGTTCGCGCTGCTGAACGGCGCGTCGGGCATCGCGGTCGGCCTCGCAACGGAAATCCCGTCGCACAACCTGCGCGAAGTGGCGGCCGCGGCGGTGGCGCTGATCCGCAACCCGAAGCTCTCGCACGCCGAGCTGATGCAACTGGTGCCCGGCCCGGATTTCCCGGGCGGCGGCCAGATCATCTCGAGCGACGCGGAAATCTCCGCCGCCTACGAAGTCGGGCGCGGCAGCCTCAAGGTGCGCGCGCGCTGGAAGATCGAGGAGCTCGCGCGCGGCCAGTGGCAACTGGTGGTCAATGAATTGCCGCCGAACACCTCGGGCCAGAAGGTGCTCGAGGAAATCGAGGAGCTGACCAACCCGAAGATCAAGGCCGGCAAGAAGACGCTCACGCAGGAGCAGGCCAACACCAAGAAGACCCTGCTCGACCTGCTCGATGCCGTGCGCGACGAGTCGGGCAAGGATGCGCCGGTGCGGCTCGTGTTCGAGCCGAAGTCGCGCACCCTCGATCAGACCGAGTTCGTACAGTCGCTGCTCGCGCACACCAGCCTCGAATCGAACGCGCCGCTGAACCTCGTGATGATCGGCCCCGACGGCCGGCCCGCGCAGAAGGGGCTCGGCACGATCCTCGGCGAGTGGGTGGGGTTCCGCCAGCAGACGCTGACGCGGCGTTGCCGCCATCGGCTGGGCAAGGTCGACGACCGCATCCACATCCTCGAAGGGCGGATGATCGTCTTCCTGAACATCGACGAGGTGATCCGGATCATCCGCGAGTCGGACGAGCCGAAGGCCGCGCTGATGTCGGCGTTCGGGCTGACCGAGCGTCAGGCCGAAGACATTCTCGAAATCCGCCTGCGTCAGCTCGCGCGGCTCGAGAAGATCAAGATCGAGAAGGAGCTCGACGAGTTGCGCGCCGAGAAGGCCAAGCTGGAAGAGTTGCTGGGCAACGACAGCGCGATGAAGCGGCTCATGATCAAGGAGATCGAGGGCGACGCCAAGCAGTTCGGCGACGACCGCCGCACGCTGATCCAGCAGGAAAAGCGCGCGATCTTCGAGGCCAAGGTGATCGACGAGCCGGTGACGGTGGTGGTGTCGCAAAAGGGCTGGGTGCGTGCGCTGAAGGGCCACGGGCTCGACCCGGCGAGCTTCACGTTCAAGGCCGGCGACGGCCTCTACGCGGCGTTCCAGTGCCGCACGCCCGATACGCTGATCGCCTGGGGCAGCAAGGGCCGCGTGCATTCGGTGCCGGTGCAGGTGCTGCCGGGCGGCCGCGGCGACGGCGTGCCGGTCACCTCGCTGATCGAACTCGAATCGGGCACGCACCTGATGCATTACTTCGCGGCCGGCGCGGAGCAGCCGCTGCTGCTCGCGTCGAGCAACGGCTTCGGCTTCATCGCCAAGGTGGGCGACATGATCAGCCGTCAGAAGGCCGGCAAGGCCTTCATGACGATCGACGAAGGCGCGGTGCCGCTCGCGCCGATGCCGGTCATGCCGCTCGCCACCCAGGTGGCCTGCCTGTCGGGGCAGGGGCGCCTGCTGGTGTTCGGGATCGACGAGATGAAGACGCTGTCGGCCGGCGGCCGCGGCGTGATCCTGATGGCGCTGGAAGACAAGGAAACGCTGGTGCAGGCGCTGGCGATCGACGGTCGCGGCGTGCTGCTGCAAGGCACCGGTCGCGGCGGCAAGGCGCAGGATGCGGTGCTGGCGGGCGCGGCGCTTGCGCCGCTGGTCGGCAAGCGTGCCCGCAAGGGCCGTGTGCCGGAGCTCAAGCTGAAGCTGTCCGGCCTGCGGCCGATCTTCGGCTGACGTACCGCACGCAGCGCACGCGGCGGCGCGCGGCCTGCGCGCCCCGTATCGGCTTTTGTCCGACTCGGGCCCCGGCCGCGCTGCCCGCGCGCCGGGGTTTTTTCATGGGCGGATCGAGCGTGGCGTCGAATGCGGGCCGCGACATTCGGCGGGATTTCGTGTCAAATGTCGCCCGCGTACCGAACCGGTGCGCCGCGGGCCGGTCGAACCGGTTCAGGCCACCGTCGCGAGTCGGTTTTCGTTTGCCGGTTCGATTCGCCCGATAACAACACCCTCAGGATTGCCCCATGTCCCACGCCATTCCCGTCGCACTGTTCCTTCATCTTCTTGCCGTCGCGGTGTGGGTGGGCGGGATGGTATTCGCGCATTTCTGCCTGCGCCCCGCGCTGTCGGATCTCTCGCCGCAACTGCGGCTGCCGCTGGTCGAGGCCGTGTTCGGGCGCTTCTTCAACTGGGTGGCGGGCGCGGTGCTCGTCACGCTGCTGACGGGCGGCTTCCTGCTGACCGCGTACGGCGGCGCGCATGCCACTTGGCCGCTGCACGCGATGGCCGGCCTCGGCGTGCTGATGATGCTGATCTTCGGCCATATCCGCTTCGCGATCTTCCCGCGCATTCGCCGCGCCGTGCAGGCGCAGAACTGGCCGGATGGCGCACGCGCGGTGGGCGCGATGCGCATGCTGGTGGTGGTCAACCTGGTGCTCGGCGTCGTGACGATCGCCACGGCCGTGCTGTCGCGCGGTTTTTGAACTCGCGGGGGCGCGTTCGGCCGGTTTGAGCACGGCCGGAGGCGGCCCGAAGCCGCCCGAGGCGACACGCGCCTCCCTCACGCACCTTCTCCCGCCCGGCAACGCTCAGTTGCCGTGACCGCCGCCCGGCTCGTGCGAGACGTTCGCGATCCGGGCCAGATGCGCCGCGCTCGACGTCACGCGCGGCCGGGCTTCCAATGTTTCGCACACGCCGAAGCGCGCCAGCAGTGCCTCGATTCCCTCGGCCGGCACCGCCCGCGAGAACAGGAAGCCCTGCGCCTGGATCGGCCCGAGCGCCGACAGCCACGCGACCTGCTCCTCGGTTTCGGTGCCCTCGACCACCACGGTCAGCCCGAGCGCGCGCGCCAGATGCACGATCGACGACACCATCACGCACACGCTGCGATCGGCCGGAATCGCCTGCACGAACGAGCGATCCACCTTCAGCGTGTCCACCGCGAAGCGGTGCAGATACGACAGCGACGAATAGCCGGTGCCGAAATCGTCGAGCGCCACGCGAATGCCGAGCTTCTTGAGCGCCATGATCTTGTCCGACACCAGCTCCGGAAACTCCATCATCGCCGTCTCGGTGATTTCGATTTCGAGCCGATCCGCCGCGATGCCGGTTTCGGCCAGCGCGCTGGAGATGGTGTCGATCAGGTCGCCGCGCCAGAACTGCACGGGCGACACGTTGACGGCCAGCGTCAGCGTGTCGTGGCCTTCGTCGCGCCAGCGCGCCAGTTGACGGCACGCGGTGCGCACCACGAAATCGCCGATCGGCACGATCAGGCCGGTCGATTCGGCCACCGCGATGAATTCGGTGGCGGCGATCAGCCCGTGGGTAGGGTGGTTCCACCGCACCAGCGCCTCGAAGCCGGCGATGCAGCGCCGCGTCAGGTCGATCTTCGGCTGGAATGCGAGGAACAGTTGTTCCTCCGCGAGCGCCACGCGCAACTGCTGCTCCCAGCGCATCAGGTGATCGGCGCGGTGCGACAGGTGCGGGGCGTAGAACTGATAGCAGTTCTTGCCGGCATCCTTGGCGCTGTACATCGCGAGGTCGGCCTTCTTCAGCAGGTCGATCTCGCTCTCGTTGGGCACGGCGTGCAGCACGATGCCGATGCTCGCATGCAGCACGAAGGTACTGCCGCGCACCTCGAACGCGTCGGCGAACATGCCGATGATCGATTCGGCAAGCTGCACGGCGCGGCGCTCGACGTCGTCACCCTTCACCACCACCACGAACTCGTCGCCGCCGATCCGCGACAGCGAACCGTCGTGGCCCACCGCGTCGGACAGCCGCGCGGCCGTCATCTGCAGCACGATGTCGCCGGCGTTGTGGCCGAGCGTGTCGTTGACGGTCTTGAAGTTGTCGAGATCGATGAACAGGATCGCCAGATGCCGCAGGTTGGCCGGCTCGGCCACGTCGTTGCGCAGCTCGCGCAGCGTCGTGTAGCGATTCGCCAGGCCGGTCAGCAGGTCGTACTCGGCAAGCTGCGTCATCTCGCGCTCGCGCCCGAGCAGCTTGCCGATCAGGCCGGTCGCCACGCCGAAGAACGCCAGCATCGCCAGCGTGACGAAGCTCGTCATCAGCAGATAGACGTTGCGCGTGTGGTTGTAGTCGGACAGCTCCTCGCCCTGCGACAGCCCGACCAGCACGCCGAGCGGGTAGCCGTCGAGATGGCGGTACGACACGATCCGCATGGTGCCGTCGATCGGATCGGCATAGGTGCCCGACACGCGCTCGGCGATCGGATACACGCCGGAGGCCGAGAAGCTGCCCGCGGCGCGGCCGGTGCCCGGCGCGCCGGTGCGGCGGGCCAGCACCGCGCCGGTATCGGACACCACGGCGATCACGCCGTCCTTGCCGACCGCCGCGTTGTTGTAGAAATCGCTCGTGAAATAGCTCGGGTCCTCGGACACCACCACCACGCCCGCGAACGAGCCGTCGGGGGCGTTCAGGCGGCGCGTCATCTGCAGCGTCCACTGGCCCGACAGGCGGCCGAGCACCGGCCGGCTGATGTACATCTCGTCGTCGTTGTGGGTGGCATGCACCTGGAAATGCTCGCGGTCGGACAGGTCCACCGGTTTCGGATGCGGATCGGCCGTGTTGGCGAACAGGTGCCCGTTGGCGTCGAGCAGCGAAACCTGGATCAGCGTATCGCTCGGCACCACGCCTTTCTCGACGGTGCTCGCCAGGTTGAAGCGCTCCGGCGATTTCTCGAACTCGAACTTGACGAAGCGGGTGATCTGGTCGACCTGATGGATCGACTTGATGGTGTGCTGCTCGAGCGCCGTGGAGAGGATCGCGGCGGAGGCGGCGGCCTCGCGGTAGGCGCTGTCCTTCTCGATCGACAGCCGCATGACGATCGCCGTCCACAGCAGCGCGATCGCGATCATCCCGAGCAGGGGGATCGCGAACAGCGTGCGGCGGCGAGTGCGGCGCGGGCGCGGCTGGCGCGCAAGCTCGGCGAGTTGACGAAACGAATTCATCGGATGACTAACGGTCGATCGGCATGGAACAGCGGGTTCGGTCATGACGGCTGGGTCACGCGCGACGGAGGCGCCCGCGCGCGAGGCGCAGGCGTGCCGGCGTGTGGCCCGGTCGCGCATGCCGCTTGCCCGGCATCGCGCGATGGTGTCGCCCCCGCGTCGGGCGGGTGGCGCCATGTGTTTTATCCGACTCCTTGGACGGCATGCCGCCGGCACGTATGGGGTGCCGGCCCATGTGGCGACCGCTCGGGTTCGATTGGTCCCGATATTACTGGTTGGTCAGCGAATTAGATAGCGAGGGCAAAAACCGAGGCGGGGCGGATAGGGGGCTATTGAAGAAAGCATGATTTGAAACAAAATTGAGGATCGTTTCGAGCTCATGCGGGCGCGGCCGTGCGACGCACGGCTGGCGGAATTCAGGGCAGCAGGAAGCTGCCGTCGACGACGGTGACGGTGTCGCCGCCGATCCAGATGCTGCCGTCTTCATAGTCGACCGACACGCGGCCGTCGCGGCCGATCGCGGTGCCCTGGCGCACCGTGTAGGCATTGCCGGGGCGCAGGCCCTGGCTGTCGAGCAGGCCGGCGATCGCCGCGTTGGCGCTGCCGGTGACCGGGTCCTCGCCCACGCCGAATTGCTCGCCCGTCATCAGGCAGCGCACTTCGAAGGTGGCCGGGCCGCCGGCCGGGTGCGGCGCGTAGGCCGCCACGCCGTGCGTGCCGACCGAGGCCACGATGCCGGCGAGCGCCTGGGCGTCCGGCGCGAGCGCCAGGCAGTCGGCCGCCGAGGCGAGCCGCACCACCAGCCACGGCGCGCCGTTGTCGACGCCGCACGGGGCCGCGTCGAACACGATGGCCTCGCTGCGCAGCGCCGCCGCCAGCGCCGGATAGGCCGAGGCCGGCAGCGGCGTCACGCGTGCCGGCGGCGCGGCGAACGCGCGGCGGCCGTCGGCCTGCTCGCGCAGCACGACCAGCCCGGCGCCGCATTGCTGGACGAGCCGCCCCGGCGTGCGCGGCACCAGCCCGGCCTCGCGCACCGCATGCGCCGTGCCGAGCGTCGGATGGCCGGCGAACGGCAGCTCGCCGCCCGTCGTGAAGATGCGCACGCGGTAATCGGCGGCCGGATCGGTCGGCGTGCAGACGAAGGTGGTTTCCGACAGATTGGTCCAGTGCGCGATCGCCCGCATGTCGGCGTCGGACAACCCATCGGCGTCGAAGATCACCGCCAGCGGATTGCCGCGAAACGGGGTGGCCGTGAAGACGTCGACCTGCTTGAAGCGAACGCGCCGGGCCGTCATTCGACTTCGGCGATCAGTTCGATCTCGACGCAGGCGCCGAGCGGGATCTGCGCCACGCCGAATGCCGAGCGCGCGTGCTTGCCGGCGTCGCCGAACAGGTCGGCGATCAGTTCCGACGCGCCGTTCGTCACCAGGTGCTGCTCGGTGAATTCGAGCGTCGAGTTGACGAGGCTCATCAGCTTGACGATGCGCTTGACCTTGTTGAGGTCGCCGGTGTGCGCGTGCAGCGTGGCCAGCAGGTCGATCGCCACGTTGCGCGCGGCCAGCTTGCCGTCGTCGGTCGACAGATCGGCGCCGAGCTTGCCGACCCACACCTTGCCGTCCTTCTTGGCGATGTGGCCCGACAGGTAGACGGTGTTGCCGCTTTGCGCGCTCATCACGTAAGCGGCGGCCGGTGCGCCCGCGTTCGGGAGTTCGATGCCGAGAGCCTTCAGTTTGTCGTAGACGTTTGCCATCTGTTGTATGTCCTCGTGTGAATGGATGTCAGGCGGTTCAGGATGCGATGCGCTCGCGCAGCAGCTTGCCGAGCCGCGCCACGCCTTCCTCGATCTGCTCGGGGGGCACCGTCACGAACGACAGGCGCAGCGTGTTCGACTGCGCGTCGTCGGCGAAGAACGGCGCGCCCGGCACGAACGCGACGTGCTGCGCGATCGCGGCGTCGAGCAGGGCCATGCTGTCGATACCCGCCGGCAGTTGCACCCAGATGAACATCCCGCCTTCCGGGCGGTTCCAGGTCACGCCTGCCGGCATGTGGCGCGCGAGCGAGCCGAGCATCGCGTCGCATTGTGCGGCATACAGCGCGCGGATGCTCGGAATATGCGTGTCGAGAAAGCCGTCGCGGATCACCTCGTAGGCGATGCGCTGGGTCAGCGACGGCGTGTGCAGGTCGGTGGCCTGCTTGGCCTGCACGAGCTTGAAGTGCAGCGCCTCGGGGGCGATCACGTAGCCGATCCGCACGCCGGGCGAGAGCACCTTCGAGAAGCTGCCCATATGCACGATGTGGTCGGGCGCCATCGACAGCAGGGTCGGCAATGGCTCGCCCTGGTAGTTCAGCGCGCCGTACGGGTCGTCCTCCAGCACCGGGAACGGGCTGGTTTGCGCGAACCTGGCGAGCGCCTGGCGGCGTTCGAGCGGCATGCGGCGGCCGGTCGGGTTCTGGAAGTTCGGCTGCGCGTAGAGCGCGCGTGCGTCGCGTGTGACCTCGGGCGTGAGCGCCTCGGGCACCAGGCCGAAATCGTCGCTCGCCAGCTGCACGTAGTTCGGCTCGTACATCGAGAACGATTGCAGCGCACCCAGATAGGTGGGCGTTTCCACCAGCACGCGGCTGCCCGGATCGATCAGCGTCTTGCCGAGCAGGTCGAGCGCCTGCTGCGAGCCGGTGGTGATCAGCACCTGGGTGGTGCGCACGCGGTAGCGCTCGGCCACCCACTCGCGCAGCGGCAGGAAGCCTTCGGTGGCGCTGTACTGGAGGGCCGCGGCCGGCGCGTCGCGCAGCACGCGGTCGGCGGCCTCGCGTACGCGCTCGACCGGGAACGTGGCCGGCGACGGCAGCCCGCCCGCGAACGAAATGACCTCGGGGCGCTCCGTGACTTTCAGGATCTCGCGAATGGCGGAGCTGGTCAGCTTGCGGGCGCGTTGGGAGAGGGGCCAGTTCGGTTGGGGCAGGTCGCTCGGGTTCATGGTGTCCTCGATGGTGCGGGGCAAAGGGGAAAGTATCGCTCGCCGATCAGTTCGCGCGGGCGGGTTGGGGCAGGGTGCGCACGGCCGAACGGCGGCCGAGCACCACGGTGGCGATCACGGCCGCCGCGAACAGCCAGGTGGACGGCGCGACGGATTCGCCGAACAGCAGCGCGGAGAACGCGATCGTGAAGAAAATCTGCAGCAATTGCACTTGGCCGACGCGCGCGATGCCGCCCATCGCGAGGCCCGCGTACCAGGCGAAGAAGCCGAGGAATTGCGAGAACACGGTCACGTAGCCGAACGCGAGCCAGGTGGTCAGCCGGGCCGGCTGGGGGTGCGTCAGATGGTGCTCCCAGGCGAGCCAGCCCACCGGCAGCACGAGGAACGGCGCGGACACCACCAGCGCCCAGCAGATCACCTGCCAGCCGCCGATCTGCCGGGCGAGCCGCGCGCCTTCGGCATAGCCGAGCGCACCGATGCCGACCGCGACCAGCATCAGCAGGTCGCCCACTTGCGGCGTGCCGCCGCCGTCGCGCAGCGCATAGGCGATCACCAGCGCGCTGCCGGCCAGCGCGGCCAGCCAGAAGCCGCGCGACGGCCGTTCGCGCGACAGCCACGCCGCGTAGATCGCCACCAGCAGCGGCTGCAGGCCGTTGACCACCGCGCCGTGCGAGGCCGGCACCGTCTTCATCGACCAGGCCGAGAACACCGGATAGGCGACGATCACGCCGGCCGACACCACCGCCAGGCTTTTCAGTTGCGCGCGCGTGGGCAGCGCCTCGCGGCGCCACCAGAGCAGCAGCCCGGCCGGCACGGCGGCGGCCAGCGCGCGGCCCAGGCCGTTGAGCAGCGGGTGGAATTCGCTGACGACGACGCGCGTCATCGGCAGCGTCAGGCTGAAGATCATCACGCCGAGCAGGCCGAGCAGCATGCCGCGGGTTTCGCGGGAATCGGACATTGGGGTCTTGAGGTTCCGGTCGGGTTGAGGGGAACGGCGCGGTCGCGCGTCAGCGCAGCGTGCGCGCGCCTTTCGGCGTGTCGAAGCTCGCGATCAGCTCGGCCGACTGGCCGGCCGAGACGGCCAGCAGCTTGCCCGCACCGAGCCAGTCGAGGTGCGTGGTGATCGCGTCGGAGGCCGGATGGGTGGCGGCCAGCGCAGTCAGCGCGATGTCGTGGTGCGGCAGGGCATCGGACGGATGGCGCGGCGTATCCCACTGGATCAGCGACGGCGCGAGGCCGTGGGCCGGTTGGTCGGGTGCCTGCGGGAATGCACCGTCGTCCGGCACGGTCAGGCTCCACGACCAGTCGCCACGGCGCATCCGCACGACGGGCGGAATCCGCTCGGGATACTGGCGGCGCCAGACGTCGAGATGGCGCGGCGGCTCGACGCGGGCCACCCAGTGCACCAGCGCCGGCGCCTTGGCGATGCGCTTGTGCATGGCGGGTTCATCGAGCGCGAACAGGCGAGGGCGCGGCACGCCCGCCGGCTGCGGCGCATCGGGATCGATCGCGATGACTTCGAGGTAGGCGCCGCCCCACAGCCCGAACAGGCGGTTGTGGGTACGCATCAGCGGATGCGCGCCGCCGCCGGCCGGCTCCGTGCCGAGCGTGTCGGCGACGTAGGCCGTGCCTTCGTCGAGCGTGCGCGCGGCAATCACAAGGTGGTCGAGTTTCAGCGGTCGTGCGGTCATGTCGGTATTCGGTTCGGCAAAAACGGGTGAAGCGCAGGCATACGGGCTGCGTCCAGGCTGCCGGCCCCATGCAACCGGCCCGATACGCTGGTGCGGCGAGGTGCGGTACGGACGGATGGCGTCCGGCGGGAAGGGCGGTGGCCTGCCGTATTGGCTGATGGCCGGATGGCCGGGCAGGTGCAACGCAAGCCGTGGTGGCGGCGCGGAGCGGATGGCTCCGGCGGATGCCTTGCGCCAGGTGGGCAGGCCGCGCGATGAAAGCGGATGCCCGCCTGATGGCGACCTGAAAACTGTAATCGCACGGACCGGAACAGTAACGGTACAATCGGCGCGATACTTTTCTGTACAGTTCCAAGGGATCGCGATGTCCACCGTTCCGCTCGACCAGATTCCCGCGCCGCACGATACCGCCACGCTCACGCTGGTCGATCAGCTCGTGCAGTGGGCGCGCCGTCGCATCGACGAGCGGGTGTTCCGCCCCGGCATGCGGATGCCGTCGATCCGCAAGCTCGCCATCGACAAGAACGTGTCGCGCTTCACCGTGGTGGAGGCTTACGAGCGGCTGGTCGCGCAGGGTTACCTCGATTCGCGGCGCGGCTCGGGCTTCTACGTGCGCGAGCGCACGCCGGCCGCGCTGCCCGGCGAATCGGGCCGGCCCGGCAAGGACACGCCGCCCGCGCCGGTCGACAACACGCTCGACGTGGTCTGGCTGCTGCGCAACATGCTGCACACGGTCAGCCCGGAAAAGGGGCCGGGGCTCGGCTATCTGCCGGCGCGCTGGCTCGACGGCGAACTGATCACCGGCGCGCTGCGCGCGCTGGGCCGCCAGAGCGGCGCGCAGATGCTCGGCCTGGGCAGCGCGCAGGGCTTCCTGCCGCTGCGCCAGCAGTTGCAGACGCGGCTGGCCGAGGTCGAGATCGGCGCGTCGCCCGAGCAGATCGTGCTGGTGTCCGGCGTCACGCAGGCGATCGACCTGATTTCGCGGCTCTACGTGCGCCCGGGCGATGCCGTGATCGTCGGCGACCCGGCCTGGTTCCAGATGTTCGGCCGCTTCGCCTCGCAGGGCGCGCGGCTGGTGGGCATGCCCTACACGCCCGACGGCCCCGATCTCGACGCACTCGAAACGCTCGTGCAGCAATGGCGGCCGAAAATGCTCGTGATCAATTCGGTGCTGCAGAACCCCACCGGCACCTCGCTGTCGGCCGCGCAGGCGTTTCGTATCCTGCGGCTCGCCGAGGCCTACGATTTCCTGGTGGTCGAGGATGATATCTATGGCGACCTGTGCCCGGCGCGCTACCCGGCCACGCGGCTCGCCAGCCTCGATCAACTGAAGCGCGTGATCTACCTGGGCAGCTTCTCCAAAACGCTGGCGGCGAACCTGCGCGTGGGCTACGTGGCCTGCGCGCCCGAGATCGCCAATGCGCTGACCGACCAGAAGATGCTGGCCGGCATGGCCACGCCGGAACTCAACGAGCGGGTGCTCTACAAGGTGCTGACCGAGGGGCATTACCGGCGCCACGTGGAGCGGCTGCGCGGTCGGCTCGACGGCGTGCGCGACAAGACCGCGCGGATGCTGGAGCGGGTGGGCATGCGCCTGTTCACGATGCCGGCGGCGGGCATGTTCCTGTGGGTCGACACCGGCGCCGACGCCAGCGCGCTGGCCGCCGCCGCGCACGAGGAGGGTTTCCTGCTGACGCCGGGCGGGCTGTTCTCGCCGCAGCAGTCGCCGTCCACCTGGACGCGCTTCAACGTCGCGAACTGCGGCGATCCGGCGCTGGCCGGGTTCCTCGCGCGCTACCTCGATTCGGTGCCGCGCCGTACGGCCGAGGCCGAACGCGGCGAGCTGGACGCCGCCTGAACCGCGTATCGTCCCGGCCCCCGCCGGTTCTGATGGGGCCAGATCGATAACATCTCTGGCCGTGGGGTCTTGAAAAGCCCCCCGGCCGACCCCATTTCGGTGCCCGAAGACGATCCGCATGCGGATCCGCACCCATTCAACCGATCAGTCACAGGAAAATCGCCATGGCACATGAAACGATGAGCTTCCAGGCGGAGGTCAAGCAACTCCTCCATCTGATGATCCATTCGCTGTACAGCAACAAGGAAATCTTCCTGCGCGAACTGGTGTCGAACGCGTCCGACGCGTCCGACAAGCTCCGTTTCGAGGCGCTCGAAAATGGCGCCTTGTACGAAAACGATCCGAACCTGCGTATCCGCATCGGCTACGACCGCGCCGCGCGCACGCTGACGATCGACGACAACGGCATCGGCATGAGCCGCGACGAGGCGATCGCCAACCTCGGCACGATCGCCCGCTCGGGCACCAAGGAATTCTTCTCGAAGCTGTCGGGCGACCAGCAGCGCGACGCCGCGCTGATCGGCCAGTTCGGCGTGGGCTTCTATTCGGGCTTCATCGTCGCCGACCGCATCACGGTCGAAACACGCCGCGCCGGCGCGCCGGCCTCGGAAGGCGTGCGCTGGGAAAGCGCGGGCGAGGGCGATTTCACGGTCGACGCGATCGAGCGCACGCAGCGCGGCACCACCATCACGCTGCATCTGCGCGAGGGCGAGGACGACCTGCTGTCGTCGCACAAGCTCAAGTCGATCATCCAGAAGTACTCCGACCACGTCGGCCTGCCGATCCTGATGCAGAAGGAAGAATGGGATCAGGAAAAGGGCGAGATGGTCGCGAAGGACGAGGACGAAACCATCAACCAGGCGAGCGCGCTGTGGACGCGTTCGAAATCCGAGATCACCGACGAGCAGTACACGCAGTTCTACCAGCACGTCGCGCACGATCACAAGGACCCGCTCGCCTGGACGCACAACCGCGTCGAAGGCCGCAGCGAATACACGCAGCTGCTGTACGTGCCCGCGCACGCGCCGTTCGACATGTGGAACCGCGATTACCGCGGCGGCCTGAAGCTGTACGTGAAGCGCGTGTTCATCATGGACGACGCCGAACAACTGCTGCCGCAATACCTGCGCTTCGTGAAGGGCATCGTCGATTCGGCCGATCTGCCGCTGAACGTGTCGCGTGAAATCCTGCAGGAAAGCCGCGACGTGCGCACCATTCGCGACGGCGTGACCAAGCGCGTGCTGTCGATGCTCGAAGAGCTCGCGAACGCCGAGGACGATGCAGGCAAGGACAAGTTCAAGACGTTCTGGAACGAGTTCGGCCAGGTGCTCAAGGAAGGCGTGGGCGAGGACAACGCGAACCGCGAGCGCATCGCCAAGCTGCTGCGCTTCGCCTCGACGCACGGCGATACGGCCGAGCAGACGGTGTCGCTGGCCGACTACGTCTCGCGCATGAAGCCCGAGCAAAGCAAGATCTACTACGTCACGGCCGACGCCTGGCAAGCCGCGAAGCACAGCCCGCATCTGGAAGTGTTCCGCAAGAAGGATGTCGAGGTGCTGCTGCTGACCGACCGCGTCGACGAGTGGATGCTGTCTTACCTGAACGAATTCGACGGCAAGCCGCTCGCCAGCGTGGCGCGTGGCGACCTCGATCTCGGTTCGATCGACGACGCCGAGAAGAAGGCCCAGGAAGAAACCGGCGAGGCGATGAAGCCGATCGTCGAGAAGATCCAGGCCACGCTCGGCGAGAAGGTCAAGGAAGTGCGCGTGACGTTCCGCCTGACCGATTCGCCGTCGTGCCTGGTGGCCGACGATCACGACATGAGCGGCTACCTGCAGCGCATGTTGAAGGCGGCGGGCCAGCAGGCGCCGTCGATGCAGCCGATCCTCGAAGTGAACCCCGAGCATCCGCTGATCAAGCAGTTGAACGCCGACGGCGCCGATTTTGCCGACTGGTGCCACCTGCTGTTCGATCAGGCGATGCTGGCCGAAGGCGGCTCGCTGGAAGATCCGGCGGCCTTCGTCAAGCGCACCAACGCCCTGCTGCTGTCGCGCGGCGCGTGATGCACGGCCCGCGCGTGCAATTCGACGCGGCGGGCGCGGGCTGGAGCGCGCCACCGCGCCCCGGCCTGCACGCGGCGCAGAAGGACTGGCTCACGCGCGGCGGCTCGCTGACCGCGCATCTGGCCACGCTCGGCAAGGTTACCGTGCGCGTGACGCGCGAAGTCGTGGCCGCACCGTGGGCGGGCGAGCCGGCCGCGCTCGGCCTGAGTTCGCGCAGCGCCTGCTGGGTGCGCGAGGTGGTGCTGAGTGTGGACGGCGAGCCGTGCGTGGCCGCGCACAGCCTGACGCCGCTCGGCGCGAGCCGCGGCGTGTGGCAGGCGATCCGCCGGCTGCGCACGCGGCCGCTCGCGGAACTGCTCTACAGCGATCCGCAGGTCGGGCGCTCGGCGCTGGTCAGCCGGCGCGTGATTACCGGGCATCCGGTGCATGCGCTGGCCGAGCGGGCGCTGCCGGCCGGCGAGCCGCCGGTGCATGCGTTCGTCGCGCGCCGCTCGGTGTTCGAGCGGCATCGTGCGCCGCTGATGGTGACCGAATGCATGCTGCCGGGCCTCTGGCGGCGCGTGATCGGTGCCCCGGCCGCGCTTGCCGGCGCGTTCTGATTCCGTACATGGATCCGGCCGGCGCCATCGATTCCGCCTTCAAGCGCTGCTTCCCGCCCGTGGTCGACGGCGGGACGCGCGTGCTGCTGCTCGGCAGCCTGCCGGGCGCGGCCTCGCTGGCGCACGGCCAGTATTACGCGCATCCGCAAAACAAATTCTGGGATCTGCTCGGCGAAGTGCTCGGCGTGCCGCTGCGGCCGCTGGCCTACGAGGCGCGCCTGCACACGCTGTTGCAGCACGGCTTCGGCCTTTGGGACGTGATCGCCGAAGCGCAACGCGACGGCAGCCTCGACAGCGCAATTCGCAATCACCTCGGCAACGATCTGCAACGGCTGGTGGCCAGCCTGCCCGCGCTCGAGACGATCGGCTTCAACGGCGGCAAGGCCGCGACGCTCGGCGAAAAGACGCTCGGTGAACTGGCCTCGCGCTACCGGATCGTGCGGCTGCCGTCGAGCAGCCCGGCGCATGCGTCGATGTCGTTCGCGCAGAAGCTTGCGATGTGGCGCGGGCTGACCGGCTGAAGCCGCGCAAACGAGCGCCATGGCGGCCGCGAAATCAGCCCTGAAGCCCGCCATGAAACGGCCAGCCGCCTCGCGCCGGTGCTATCCTCTCGTCCTCCCGTTCCTACCGAATCGCGCCGCCCGCGCGAGCCATTCAGATGACCCGACTGATCAAGCGCGCGTCCGCCGAGGCGCGCGCGTTTCGCCGCGACAATTCGCGAGCCGACGAAGCCGTTGCCAAGCATGCCGGCGTGCGTTCCAAATCGCGCGCCAACCACGACGATCTCAGCGACGCACCCGTGATCGAGGCGCCGCGCAAGCCGCGTTTCGCGCCCGTGACGTTCTCCGAGGAGCGCGGCGTGCGTTACCTGCATTTCGGCACCGAGTGGGTGCAGGGCGCGATGCGCCTGAGCAAGCCGCTCGCGCTCGAACTCGAATACGCGCAGCAGATGATGGCCTGGCTGCTGTTCCTCGACACGCCCGAGCGCATCGTCCAACTGGGCCTCGGCACCGGCGCGCTGACCAAGTTCGCGCATGCCTACCTGCCGCGCGCACGCGTCGAGGCGGTCGAGCTGAACCCGGCCGTGATCGTGGCCGCGCATACCATGTTCGCGATGCCGCACGACGACGAGCGCCTGACCGTGCATGAAGCGGACGCCTGGGATTTCGTCAACGATCCGGCCAATCGCGGCACCGTCGGCGCGCTGCAGATCGACCTGTACGACGCCACCGCGCGCGGCCCCGTGCTCGACAGCGTGGCGTTCTATCGCGCCGCGCGTGCTTGCCTCGACGAGGCCGGCGTCGCCGTCATCAACCTGTTCGGCGATCATCCGAGCTTCGTGCGCAACATGAAGCACCTGAACGCGGCGTTCGAGCAGCGCGTGATCGCGCTGCCGGAAGTGCACGACGGCAACCGGATCGCGTTCGCGTTTTCCGGCCCGGCGCTGGCGGTAACGTACGCACAACTGAACGAACGCGCGGCGCTGATCGAGGACACGCTGAAGCTGCCGGCCCGCAAGTGGGTCAAGGGGTTCCAGGAATCGGCCGGCGGCGACGCGGCCACGTTCACGATCTGACAGCCGGCGCGCGGCCCGCGCCGCGCTCGCTGCATTTTTCGCTTGGGCTCGCGCCACCGGTTTTCCCGGCCGGCGCGGGCCGTTTCGTTTCTCCCGCCGCAACCCTCCGCCCCGCTGTTTCCCTCGCCGTTGCCGGATGGCCTCCCGCTTCGGGTTCGCCCGCGTATCTGCCGGTTTTTCCGGCTCTTATACTCTGCGAGCCGGGAACCGCCGCCGATCGGCCTGCGTGCGCCCGTGCCGCCCGACTCGTTCAAGACTCCAAACAATCGAGCATGAGAGGAGACGTCATGGCTCACGAAGCCAAGGCCAACCAGGCCGCCAAGCGCTGGCTCTGGTTGCTGGTGTTGCCGGTGGTGGCGATGGTCTGGGTGCCGTCGTACGCCAAGGTCGAACCGCAATGGTTCGGATTCCCATTCTTTTATTGGTATCAGCTCGCCTGGGTGCTGGCCAGCGCGGCGATCACCGCGTTCGTCTACGGCAAGACCAAGCACTGCTGGCGCGCGGGCGGCACGAAGGAGGGCGGGCAATGAACGTGACCGCAACCCTGGTCTTCGTGCTGTTCTTCGTCGGCGTGACGATCCTCGGCTTCGTGGCCGCGCACTGGCGGCGCGGCGATCTGGCCCAGCTCGACGAGTGGGGCCTCGGCGGGCGGCGCTTCGGCACGATCGTCACGTGGTTCCTGCTCGGCGGCGATCTCTATACCGCCTACACGTTCGTGGCGGTGCCCGCGCTGGTGTTCGGCGCCGGCGCGATGGGCTTCTTCGCGCTGCCGTACACGATCCTGATCTACCCGTTCGCGTTCGTGGTGTTCCCGAAGCTATGGAGCATCGCCAAGCGCCAGGGCTACGTGACCGCGGCCGATTTCGTCGGTGCGCGCTACGGCAGCCGGATGCTGGCGTTGGCCGTGGCGGTGACAGGCATCGTCGCCACCATGCCGTACATCGCGCTGCAACTGGTGGGCATCGAGGTGGTGATCGGCGGGCTCGGCATCGACACGCACGGTCTGCTCGGCGACCTGCCGCTGATCATCGCGTTCGCGATCCTGGCGGCCTATACGTACACCTCGGGGCTGCGCGCGCCGGCCATGATCGCGATCGTCAAGGACATTCTGATCTACGTGACGATCGCCGCCGCCATCATCGTGATCCCGTCGCAACTGGGCGGCTTCGGCCATATCTTCGGCTCGGTGCCGCCGGCCAAGCTGATGCTGAAGGCGCCGGACGTATCGAGCCTGAACGGCTACAGCGCCTACGCGACGCTCGCGGTGGGCTCGGCGCTCGCGCTGTTCCTCTATCCGCACTCGGTCACGGCGATCCTGTCGTCGGCCTCGGGCAACACGATCCGCCGCAACATGGCGATGCTGCCGGCCTACTCGTTCGTGCTCGGGCTGCTGGCGCTGCTCGGCTACATGGCGCTGGCCTCGGGCGTGAAGGACATGCCCGAGTTCGCGCCGTACTTCAAGGCCTACGGCGCGAACTTCGCGGTGCCGGCGCTGTTCCTGCACTTCTTCCCGTCGTGGTTCGTCGGCGTGGCGTTCGCGGCGATCGGGATCGGCGCGCTGGTGCCGGCCGCGATCATGTCGATCGCGGCGGCCAACCTCTACACGCGCAACATCCACCGCGAGTTCTTCAACCGCAACATGACGCCGCATCAGGAGACCAACGTCGCGAAGCTGGTGTCGCTGATCGTCAAGGTGGGCGCGGTGGCCTTCATCCTCGGCCTGCCGCTGACCTACGCGATTCAACTGCAACTGCTCGGCGGCATCTGGATCATCCAGACGCTGCCGGCGATCGTGCTGGGCCTCTACACGCGCGTGCTCGACCATCGCGGCCTGCTGGCCGGCTGGGCCGCCGGCATCGTGTGCGGCACCTGGATGGCGATCTCGCTGAAGCTGGCCGGCTCGATCTTCACGATCCACCTGTTCGGCCTGGCGATTCCCGGTTATGCGGCGGTGTGGTCGCTGGTGGTCAATCTGGTGGTGTCGGTGGTGGTCAGCCTGGCCGTGCGCGCGAGCGGCATGGCGCGCGCCGAGGATCGCACGCGGCCCGAGGATTATCTCGACGTGGCGGAGGGGTGAATGCGCGGGCGCCGGAGTTTTGTTCGGATGACGAATGGATTGACGACAGAGGCCGGCCCCGCTGCATGCGGCGGGGCCGGCCTTGCTATTCGATGGCTTGCGTGAGGCGGGTTCAGGGCCGCGCGGCCGGGTCCTCGACGTTGACCATCCAGTGCACGCCGAAGCGGTCGCGCAGCATGCCGAAGCCGAGCGCCCAGAACGTCGGCCCGAACGGCATCACGATCGTGCCGCCCTCGGCCAGCGCCGCGAAGATCCGCTTTCCCTCGTCCACACCGGGCGGGTTCAGCGACAGCGAATAGCCGTCATGCACTTGCTGCGGCGCGCCGGGGCGCACGTCGCCGTCCGAGCACATCAGTTGCGATTCGCCGATGCGCAAGTTCGCGTGCATGACCTTGTCGGCCGAGGCCGGATCGATCGGCTGGCCGGGGTTCGGCGGCGCATCCTTGAAGCGCATCAACATCTGGACTTCCGCGCCGATGGCGCTGCGGTAGAAGGCAATCGCCTCGTCGCAGCGGCCTCCGAAGAACAGGTACGGTTGCACTTGCATCGTCGTCTCCTTGGCAGCTTCGTTCGTCCTGCTGAACAAACGGGTGGGGAACGGCGCCGCCGGCAACGGCGAGCGCGCTCCGTGACGGGAATTGTAGTGCTTGCGCGCGGCCGTTGAAGAAACAACGGAAACGAGAACGGCCGCGCGAGGCGGCCGTTGCGTGAGCTGGCGGGCGATGCCGCCCGTCGATCAGCGCAGCGCTTCGATCAGGCCGTCGAGCTTGACCGCGTCGGCCGAGAACGCGCGGATGCCTTCGGCGAGCTTTTCGGTGGCCATCGCGTCGTCGTTCAGCTGGAAGCGGAACGACGCCTCGTCGATCGCCACGCGCTCGGCCGGGGCGTCCTGGCCGCTGTCGCCGGACAGCTTGCGCTCGACCTTGTCGTTGCTCTCGTGCAGCTTCTGCAGCAGATCCGGGCTGATCGTCAGCAGGTCGCAGCCCGCCAGCTCGGTGATCTGGCTGGTGGTGCGGAAGCTCGCGCCCATCACTTCGGTCTTGTAGCCGAACTTCTTGTAGTACGCGTAGATGCGGCGCACCGACTGCACGCCCGGATCGTTCGCGCCGCCGTTCTTCTCTTCGCTCCAATCGGCGCCGGCCTGCTTCTTGTACCAGTCGTAGATCCGGCCGACGAACGGCGAGATCAGCTGTGCGCCCGCTTCGGCGCAGGCGGCGGCCTGGGCCAGCGAGAACAGCAGCGTCATGTTGCACTTGATGCCTTCCTTCTGCAGCACCTCGGCGGCGCGGATGCCTTCCCAGGTCGAGGCGAGCTTGATCAGCACGCGTTCGCGGCCGATGCCGGCGGCTTCGTAGAGGCGGATCAGTTCGCGGCCCTTGTCGATCGAGCGTTGCGTGTCGAACGACAGGCGCGCGTCGACTTCGGTCGAGACGCGGCCGGGAATGATCTTGAGGATTTCGGTGCCGAATGCGATCAGCAGGCGGTCGATGACGACGTCGGTCGATTCGCCCGCGTGGTCGCGCACGGTTTTTTCGAGCAGGGGCTTGTAGGCGTCCTTCTGGACCGCCTTCAGGATCAGCGAGGGGTTGGTGGTCGCGTCCTGCGGCTGATACTGCGCGAGCTGCTGGAAATCGCCGGTATCGGCGACAACGGTCGTGTATTGCTTCAGCTGGTCGAGTGCGGTAGTCATGGCGAATCGTTGAAGAGGCGCAGCGCGCCGGGTTCGACGGAGGGCCGCGCGGCGAACGCGCGGCGGCGAAGCGGGCCGGCGGCTCGCCCCTGGAACGGAGGGCGGGCCGGCGACCGAAGTGCTCTATTCTAGGCCCGATTCGGGGCGGCGTCCGTGTCGAGCCGAACGCAAGCGAGGGAGCATCGGGCGTGCCCGGGGGCGCGAGGCGGGTGGTACGGGCGGCTTGGCCGTTGTTGCGCCGGTGCGGAATGGCGGCTGAATTTCAGCGCAGGCGCGGTGGAAGCAGCGCGGTGGCTTCTTGGAGAACTTCAGCGGGCTGCCGGGCGCCGATGCACGAATCCGCCAACGTATCGTCCAACCTCGCCGAACCCGCCGCCCTCACCCCCGCCGCGCGTTGAGAATCACCTGCGTGATCACGCCGGCCACCAGCCCCCAGAACGCCGGGCCGATCGACAGCAGCGTCAGGCCCGACGCCGTCGTCATGAACGTGACGAGCGCCGCCTCGCGCTGCCGAACGTCCTGCATCGCGTTGGACAGCCCGCTCATGATCGAGCCGAACAGCGCCAGCGCGGCCACCGACACCACCAGCGCCTTCGGCAGCGCGTCGAACAGCGCGGCGATGGTCGCGCCGAACACGCCCGCCACCAAATAGAACACGCCGCACCAGACGGCCGCCGGATAGCGCCGCGCGCGGTTCTCGTGGGCTTCGGGGCCGGTGCAGATCGCGGCCGTGATGGCGGCCAGGTTGACGCCGTGCGAGCCGAACGGCGCAAGCGCCAGCGAGGCGAGGCCGGTGGTCGCGATCAGCGGCGAGGACGGCGTGGTGTAGCCGTCGGCGCGCAGCACGGCGATGCCGGGTACGTTCTGCGAAGCCATCGCCACCACGAACAGCGGAATGCCGATGCTGACGATCGCCGACACCGAGAACGCCGGCACGGTCAGCACCGGGTGCGCGAACGCGATCCGGAACCGGCTGAAGTCGAGCAGGCCGAGCGCGCCGGCCACGGCGGTGCCGGCCACCAGCGTGGCGACGATCGCGTAGCGCGGCGCGAGCCGCTTGACGACCAGATAGGTCAGGAACATCGCGATCACGAGGCCGGCCTGGAACTGCGCCGCGCGGAAGATCTCGATGCCGATCTCGAACAGGATGCCGGCCAGCAGCGCGGCGGCGATGCCCGACGGAATGCGCCGCATCAGCGAATCGAACACGCCGCTCACGCCGATCGCCGTCAGCAGCAGCGCGCACACCACGAACGCGCCGATCGCGTACGGGTACGGCACGCCGGGCAGCGAGGCCACCAGCAGCGCCGCGCCGGGAGTGGACCACGCCACCACCACGGGCGCGCGATAGCGCAGCGACAGGCCGACGGTGGTCACGCCCATGCCGATCGACAGCGCCCAGATCCACGAGGAAATCTGCGCGTCGCTCAGGTGGGCGGCACGCCCGGCCTGGAACATCAGTACCAGCGAGCTGGTGTAGCCCGTCATCATCGCGACGAAACCGGCGACCAGCGCCGACAGCGAGGTATCCGCGAAGAAGCGCGGGGCGGGAGCGGCCGGCGGCGTGCCGGGCGCGTGGGACGGGTTCATGTGTCAAGCACTCCGAAGCGGGGAGGGGGCGGCGAACCGGGCGCCGCACGGCGATCCGGGCGGATCGGCGGCGGCGTGCAAAACCGGTGAAGCCGGGATATTACGGAAACCGAGGGCGCCTGGGGGGACGAGATGCACCGGCGGCCCGCACGACGGCGGGTGGCGCGCTTACTTGCTCAACTGCCGCATCGCCGATTCGAGCCCGGCCAGCGTCAGCGGATACATGCGCGCGCCGAGCAGGTCGCGGATGATCGACACCGATTGCCGGTACTCCCATAGTCGCTCCGGCTCGGGGTTGAGCCAGGCGTGATGCGGGAACTGGTCGGCCAGCCGGCGCAGCCAGACGCTGCCGGCCTCCGGGTTGTTGTATTCGACCGAACCGCCCGGCTGCACCACCTCGTAGGGGCTCATGGTGGCGTCGCCGACGAAGATCAGCTTGTAGTCGGGCGTGAACTTGTGGAGCAGGTCCCAGGTGGGCGTGCGCTCGGCGTGGCGGCGGCGGTTGTGCTTCCACAGGTAGTCGTAGACGCAGTTGTGGAAGTAGTAGAACTCCAGATGCTTGAACTCGGCCTTGGCCGCCGAGAACAGCTCTTCGGTGCGCTGGATGTGGTCGTCCATCGAGCCGCCCACGTCGAGCAGCATCAGCACCTTCACGTTGTTGTGCCGCTCGGGCATCATGCGCAGGTCGAGCCAGCCGGCGTTGGCGGCCGTGCTGCGGATCGTGCCGGGCAGGTCGAGCTGGTCGGCCGCGCCCTCGCGCGCGAAGCGCCGCAGCCGGCGCAGCGCCACCTTGATGTTGCGCGTGCCGAGTTCGACCGAATCGTCGTAATCGCGGTAGCCGCGCGCTTCCCACACCTTCAGCGCGGTGCGGTTGCCGTTCGACGGGCCGCCGATGCGTACGCCTTCCGGGTTGTAGCCGCCATGCCCGAACGGCGAGGTGCCGCCCGTGCCGATCCATTTGTTGCCGCCTTCGTGGCGCTCCTTCTGCTCGTCGAACAGCTCGCGCAGGCGCTCCATCAGCTTGTCGAGGCCGCCGAGCGCCTCGATCTGCGCGCGTTCCTCGGGCGTCAGCTCGCGTTGCAGCTTCTTTTCGAGCCAGTCGGGCGGGATCTCGAACGCGTCGGCGGGCAGCGTGGCCACGCCGTGGAAATACGCGCCGAACGCCTGATCGAAACGGTCGAAATATTGCTCGTCCTTCACCAGCGTCATGCGCGACAGGTAGTAGAACGCATCGATCGACGGCGGAATCACGTCCTGACGCAGCGCATCGAGCAGCATCAGGTATTCCTTGACGGAAACCGGCAGCTTGGCCGCGCGCAGCGAATAGAAGAAATCGATCAGCATCGCGAAACGCCTGCGCGGCGAGCGCAGGTCACGGGGGCGAAGGCGGGGCGGGGCACGATCGGGTTCCTCGGCGGCGGCGTGGCGTTCAGCGGTTGTGGCGGTTCATCTGCACGAGCCGCTCGAACAGGCTCATGTCCTGCTCGTTCTTGAGCAGCGCGCCGGCCAGCGGCGGCACCACCAGCTTGTGGTCGG
The DNA here is from genome assembly GCF_047497165.1 of Burkholderia sp. 22PA0099. NCBI lineage: Bacteria > Pseudomonadati > Pseudomonadota > Betaproteobacteria > Burkholderiales > Burkholderiaceae > Burkholderia > Burkholderia sp. 22PA0099. The sequence continues at coordinate 1,240,032 of NZ_CP163165.1, forward strand.
TGGAGCGCAGCGCTTCGGGGGGAATATCCTCGGCCAGCAGCAGCTTCAGCCAGTCGAGCAGTTCGGACGTCGAAGGTTTTTTCTTGAGCCCGGCGACGCCGCGCAATTCGAAGAAACTCTCGAGCGCGGTGCGCACCAGCGCCTGCTTGATGCCGGGGTAGTGGACCTCGATGATGCGCTGCATCGTCACCGGATCGGGGAACTGGATGTAATGGAAGAAGCAGCGGCGCAGGAACGCGTCGGGCAGCTCCTTCTCGTTGTTCGACGTGATGATGACGAGCGGCCGGTGCCGGGCGCGCACCATCTGGCGCGTTTCGTACACATGGAATTCCATGCGGTCGAGTTCGCGCAGCAGGTCGTTCGGGAATTCGATGTCGGCCTTGTCGACTTCGTCGATCAGCAGCACGCAGGGCTCGTCGGCGTCGAAGGCCTGCCAGAGCACGCCGCGCACGATGTAGTTGGCGATGTCCTTGACGCGCTCGTCGCCAAGCTGCGAATCGCGCAGCCGCGAGACGGCGTCGTATTCGTACAGGCCCTGCTGCGCCTTGGTGGTGGACTTGACGTGCCACTGCAGCAACGGCATGCCGAGCGCGGCGGCCACTTCCTCGGCCAGCATGGTCTTGCCGGTGCCGGGCTCGCCCTTGACGAGCAGCGGGCGTTGCAGCGTCAGCGCCGCGTTGACGGCGAGCTTGAGGTCGTCGGTGGCGACATATTGCGAGGAACCTTCGAAGCGCATGGCGGCCTGTTTCCTGCAAAAAATCCCAGTATAAGTCAAAGGCGCTGTTGCGTCGGGGCGGCCCTTGGTATCGTGGCGGGCGTTGTCCGGTGGGGGTTTGCGGGCCGGAGCGGGTGGGTGCGGGGCAGGGCTGGCGCGGATGGACTGCGTCGTCGGCAGCGCGGTACAATCGGCCCGCTTTTCGGCCTGCGTGTCTCATCTATAAGCAAAATGACGCAGTCCGTTGCCTTACCGGGCGACAGGTTTTCCCCTCAAGCTAGGTACAAGCTATGAACAATTTCGTCGGCAAACAGGTCGTGGCCGCGGTAATCGTAGCGCTCGCGGTGTCCGCCGCTCCGGCGGCCCGTGCGGCAGGCAGCCCGAAAGACGGGGCCGGCAAGGCTGCGATGTGCATCGGCTGTCATGGCATCGAAGATTACCGCACGGCGTATCCGGAGGTGTACCGGGTGCCGCTGCTGGGCGGGCAGAATCAGCAATACCTGGAAAACGCGCTGAAGGCGTACCGGAAGAAGGACCGCCATTTCGCGTCGATGAACGCGATTGCCGCGTCGCTGACCGACCAGGACATCGCGGATCTCGCCGCGTACTACGCTGCCCAGAAGCCCGATTCGAAGATCAATCCCTACAAATAAGCCCGCGCTGGCGTTCGCTCAGCCGCACAGGAGCCTCCATGACCAAGCCTCAACCGGCATTCCGCATCGCGGCGGCGCTTGCGCTGGCCGCCTGCCTCGCGACGGGCGTCGCGCACGCGGCCGATGCGGCCAAGGGCAAGCAGCTCGTCGAGTCGCACAACTGCGCCGCCTGCCACGGCACCAAGCTCGACAATCCGATCAACGCCGAATATCCGCGCATCGCGGGGCAGCGCGCCGACTACCTCGTCTGGGCGATGCGCCAGTACCAGATGGGCCTGACGAACCCGCTGCTCGGCCGCAACAACGCGATCATGCAGGCGCAGGTGCAGAGCCTGTCGGTGGGCGACATGAACGACATCGCGGCCTATCTGGAATCGCTGCCGGGCAGCCTGGTGTTCAAGAAGTGAGCGCCTGCCGAGGCTGATGCCGGTATGAAATGCCCCGCTTCAGCGGGGCATTTTTTTAGGGGCGCGAGACGTTGGCGGCGAGGCCGCGACGCGTGTTCAGTCGCGCGAGGCCGCGACGCGTGTTCAGTCGCGCGAGGCGCGGCGCAGGATGCGCTGCAGGTAGGCGTCGGTATCGGGCGGCGTACCGGTGCGCTGCGCTTCCCAGATCGTCTCGCCGAGGCATTCCATGATCGCGTGCTGCGCGTCGTGCGCCGACGGCAGGCGCCCGGCCAGCTTCTCGTGCGCGGCGCGGATGCCGGGCGGCTGGTCGATCGACAACTGTTCGCTGATCGCCAGATGCATCGACAGATGCAGGAACGGATTGGTGCGGCCGGCCTCGGGCGGATATTCGCGGACGCCGGCTTCGGTGTCGTCGTCGAGCTCCGCGTGGTATTCGGGATGCTCGACGATCCAGTCGGCGGCGATCGCCTCAAGCGGCGTGAGGATTTCGCCCTGGCGCTGTTTGCGGCGGGCGTCGATGAAGAAGCGACGCACTTCGTCGCGGCTCGGATTGAACATGATTCGGGGGCTCTGGCAGGCGGTCGAGGTGCCGCGAAAGCGGCCATTCTACGCCGCCGTCGCGCGCGCTGCCGGGCCGGGCTGCGCGCTTTCCTGAGTATCGGGCGGGCGCGGCGCTCGCTAGAATCGCCGGTTGGCCGTTCAGCCCTTTCATCTTTCCACCGCAGGTTCGCCCCAGCAGGTTCGCTCATGAGCACCGTCGCCGCGCAGGCCTCGCCGTCCACCACCGTTCGCGGCGCCCTGATCGTCGCGCTGTCGGCCGCCGCGTTCGGCGCGATGGCGATCTTCGGCCGCTATGCGTATGCGGGCGGCGTCGACGTGCTGGGCCTGCTGATCTTCCGCTTCGGCGTCGGCGGTGCGCTGCTGGCCCTGATCGCCTGGCGTCGCGGCGTGGCGTGGCCCGGCGGGCGCGCCTGCGCGCGGATCGCGGCGATGGGCGCGATCGGCTACGTTGGCCAGTCGTTCTGCTATTTCACCGCATTGCAGCATGCGCAGGCCAGCCTGGTCGCGCTGCTGCTGTACCTGTATCCGGCGTTCGTCACGCTGCTGGCGGCGTGGTGGCTCGGCGAGCGGCTCACGCGCAGGAAGGCGATGGCGCTGGTGCTGTGCGTGGCCGGTTCGGCGCTGATGGTCGGCGGCGGCCACGGCGAGCCGCTCGGCATCGCGTTGTCGCTGGCCGCCGCCGTGATCTATTCGCTCTATATCGTGGCCGGCGCGCGCGCCACGCGCGGCGTCGATCCGCTTGCCACCACGGCCATCATCTGCCTGGCCGCCACCGCGATGTTCGTGCTGATCGCGCTGGTGCGGCTGGCCGCGTTCGGTGTCGCGCCGCACTGGCCGCACACCACGACGAGCTGGTTCGCACTGCTCGGTATTGCGCTGGTGTCGACGGTCGGCGCGATGCTGGCGTTCTTCGCCGGGCTCGCGTTGCTCGGCGCGGCGCGCACCTCGATGCTGTCGACGCTGGAGCCGGTGGTAACGGTCGCGCTCGCGGCGCTGCTGTTCGGCGAGGCGCTTTCGCCGCTGCAGTGGGCCGGCGGCGTGGCGGTGCTGACGGCCGTGCTGTGGCTTGTCAAGGCAGGCGGCAAGGCCGACGATGCCGCCACGGCGACCGCCAACGCGTGACGGATCGGACTGCGAAACAATCGACCGGATACTGAACGCTACCGGATGCCGATGCAAAAACGGCGGCCTAAGCCGCCGCGTACTTGCGTATCGCTTCGCATGGCGAACGATTTACTCGATCGGCGCCGGCGTCTTGGGCCGGAATTCGCAAAGCGGCTCGATCGCGCAATGCCAGCATTCGGGCCGGCGCGCCTTGCACACGTAGCGGCCGTGCAGGATCAGCCAGTGATGCGCGTCCTGCAGGAATTCGGCCGGCGTGAACTTCTCCAGCCCAGCCTCGACGGCGCGCACATCCTTGCCGGGCGCGAGGCCGGTGCGGTTGGCGACGCGGAAGATATGCGTATCGACGGCGATGGTCGGCTGCCCGAACGCGGTGTTCAGCACCACGTTGGCCGTCTTGCGGCCCACGCCGGGCAGGCCTTCGAGCGCTTCGCGATCGGCGGGCACCTCGCCGCCGTATTGATCGAGCAGAATTCGGCAGGTCGCCACGACGTTCTTCGCCTTGGTCTTGTACAGCCCGATCGTCTTGATGTAGTCGGTCACACCGGCCTCGCCGAGTGCGAGGATTTGCGCCGGCGTGTTCGCCACCGGGAACATCTTGCGCATCGCCTTGTTGACCGAAACGTCGGTGGCCTGCGCCGACAGCAGCACGGCGATCAGGAGTTCGAACGGTGTGGTGTATTCGAGCTCGGTGGTCGGATGCGGGTTCAGGCTTTGCAGCGTTTCGTAGATCGCGCGTCGTTTGTTGGCGTTCATTCGGTGCGGGGCGGCGTGGCCGGCGGTTCGCCGTTGGAGGTGGCGGCATCGGCTGCCTGGCGTTCGGCCTCGATGCGCTTGCGGCGCGCTTCGGCGGCGTCGATCTGCGCCTGCACGGCCGGGCTGACGTTGTCGGTGTTCTTCGGCACGCTGCCGCTCGCGGCCAGTTCTTCCTTCTTCTTGCGTGCGCGTTCCAGCGCGGCGGCGATGATCGCACGCTTCTTCGCTTCCGGATCGTCGGCGGCCTGCGGCATGGCGGCGCTGGCCTCGACGGCGGGGGCGGCCTCGGCGGTGCTCGCGGCGCTGGCCGCACGGCGTGCCGCCGCGCGGGCCTCGGCAGCCTCGCGCGTGCGCTGCTGGCGGGCCAGGCGCTGGTCGTGGCGCGCGCGTGCGCCGTCGGCCTGTTGCTGGGTCCAGGCATCCCAGCCGGTGCGCGCGCCGGTGACCGGGATCATGTCGATACAGTCGACCGGGCAGGGCGGCACGCACAGGTCGCAGCCGGTGCACAGCTCGGCGATCACGGTGTGCATCTGCTTGGGCGCGCCGACGATCGCATCGACCGGGCAGGCCTGCATGCACAGCGTGCAGCCGATGCAGAGCTGTTCGTCGATCACGGCGAGCGGCCGCGGGCGCTCCTCGCCATGCTCGACGGCGAGCGCAATCACGGGCTTGCCGAGCAACGCGGCGAGCCGCTCGATGCCTTCATGGCCGCCGGGCGGGCACTGGTTGTAGCCGGCCGCGCCGTTGGCGATCGCCTCGGCGTAGGGTCGGCAGCCTTCGTAGCCGCACTTCGTGCATTGCGTCTGGGGGAGCAGATCTTCGATGCGATCCGCGAGTTTCTGGATGTCGGTCACGGTGACGGCAGGGGCGGCGCGCGCCGGGGGAAGGGCGTTTCAGCGCGGCCTGCAGGGTTCGGCAAAGCGCAATTATCGCCGATTTCCCGCCTTGCGCTCGGCTGCGCCTATGCGCATAATCAAGGCGCATTTTTTGCTCGACCGCTGCAGGGCGCGACCGCCTATCCGGCCGGGTCGGCCCCCGGTGCCGGATGCGGATCGGACGCCCCGGCGATGCCGACTGAATCACGCGAATCACGCGGGCCAAAACACATGACTCAGCCGAAAATCAAAAGAGACCCGGAAGGAACCCGGCGCCGCATCCTGCTGGCCGCCGCAGAAGAATTCGCCAGTGGTGGCCTGTCCGGTGCGCGCGTCGACCAGATCGCCCGCCGTGCCGAAACCAACGAACGGATGCTGTACTACTACTTCGGCAGCAAGGAGCAGTTGTTCACGGCCGTCCTCGAACATTCGTTTTCCGCGCTGAACGAAGCCGAGCGCGTGCTCGAATTCGACGGCGTGCCGCCCGTCGAGGCCGTCACTCGGCTCGCGCATTTCATTTGGGATTACTACCGGGATCATCCGGAGCTGCTGCGCCTCGTCAACAACGAAAACCTGCACGAAGCGCGCTACATGATGAAGGCGGACAGCCTGCGCGCGATGATCTCTCCGCTGGTGCAGACGCTCGGCAGCGTGCTCGCGCGCGGCCAGGCGGCCGGGCTGTTCCGTTCGGACGTCGATCCGCTGCGCTTCTACGTGACGCTGTCTGGGCTCGGCTATTACATCGTGTCGAACCGCTACACGCTGGCGGCCATGCTCGGCCGAGACTTCAGCACACCTGAGGAACGCGCCGAAATGGTGCGCATGAACACCGATATTCTGCTGTCCTATCTGTTGCGTCGCTGAGCGCGCGCCTTTTCCTCTTCCGAATGCGCAACGCCCCGCCCGGCTGTGTCTCGCCGGGCGGGGCGTTGTCGTGCGTCGTGGAAGCGGGCGCGTACTGCGCGCCCGCGAGGCTCAGACCGTTTTGCGGGCGCGCGGCGAGCGGGCCGGCGAAGCCTTCGGTGCGACGGCCTTCTTGGCGGCAGGCTTGGTCGACGTGGCCGGTTGGGCCGGCGAACGGCGCGAGCCGGCGGCGCTGCGCTTGGGCGTGGTGCGTTGCGCGGCTTTGGCCGGCGCGGCGTGCGCGGTGCCGGCTGCGGCATCCTGAGCGGCGGCACTGACTGCCGGGCTGGCGGCGGCCTGGGATGCCGTCACGCTGATCGCATCATCGTTGCCCGGTGCTACCGGCGCCGCGCCGGCCGGCGTTTTCGACGCGGGCTGGTGCTCGCGGATGAACTCGCGCAGTTGCGGGTAGATGATGGTGCGCCAGCGTCGGCCCGAGAAGATCCCGTAGTGGCCGCACTTCTCGGCGGTCAGGCTGCGGCGGTGTTCGTCGGGAATGCCCGTGCACAGCTCCTGCGCGACGTGCGTCTGGCCGCTGCCGGAAATGTCGTCGAGCTCGCCTTCGATCGTCATCAGCGCCGTCTGGCTGATGTCGGCCGGCTTGACGCGCTCGCCGCGCACGTCCCAGGTGCCTTCGGCCAGGCCGAATTCCTGGAACACCAGGCGGATCGTGTCGAGGTAATACTCGGCGGCCATGTCGAGCACCGCGTTGTACTCGTCATAGAAGCGGCGATGCGCTTCCGCGTCTTCCTCGTCGCCGCGCATCAGGCTTTGGTAGAAATCCCAGTGCGATTGCGCGTGGCGCTCGGGGTTCATCGCGACGAAGCCGGTGTGCTGCAGGAAGCCCGGATAAACCTGGCGGCCTTCGCCCGGATAGTTCGCCGGCACCGTGTGGATCACGTTGTTCTCGAACCACGCGAGCGAATGGTTGGTGGCCAGCGAGTTGACCGAGGTGGGGCTCTTTCGCGCGTCGATCGGGCCGCCCATCATGGTCATGGTCAGCGGGGTGTCCTCGCCGCGGCTCGCCATCAGCGAGATCGCCGCGAGCACCGGCACGGTGGGCTGGCACACCGAGATCACGTGCAGGTTGCGCGCGCCGATATGGCGGATGAAATCCTGGATGTAATCGACGTAGTCGTCCAGATGGAACGGGCCGGTTTCCACCGGCACCATGCGCGCGTCGATCCAGTCGGTGATGTAGACCTTGTGATCCTGCAGCAGCGTGCGCACGGTGTCGCGCAGCAGCGTGGCGTGGTGGCCCGACAGCGGCGCGCACACCAGCACCACCGGCTCTTCCTTCAACTGGCCGACCGCCACCGAATCGTCGGCGAAGCGCTTGAAGCGGCGCAGCCGGCAGAACGGCTTTTCGATGACCGTCTGCTCGACGATCGGAATGTGATGGCCGTCCTTCTCGATCTGGTGCAGGTTGAATTCGGGTTTTTCGTAGTCCTTGCCGAGCCGGTACATCAGCTCGTAGGCCGCGGACCAGCGCGTGGCGCCTGGCATCAGCGACAGCGGGCTGGACGGATTGGCGAAGGATTTCGACGCGGCCTGTGCCCAGGCGGTCAGCGGACTCAACAACGCCCGCTGGAATTCGTGCATTTGGTAAAGCATGAGGGCTCCCGAGGGGAGAGCGTCGCGGGAGCGCTCTTCGCCGCGGCGCGCAGTCAAGTCCGGGGCCGGACCACGGTATTCGGTGGCCGGCCAGTCGCGAAGATCATAGCGGGTTCCGCCTCATGCCGCAATGCAGCATTTTCCCCATGCGGGGTTGATTTTGCGATGTTTTACGAATCCGCAAACTGACTCGTTATTGTCGCAAAACCGTGCTGCCGAACGGCTCGACGACCTCAGCGGCCGTCGGTTTCCACCGCCATCGGCTGGCCCGCCGCCTGCGCCATTTCTTCCTCGTGGTGCATCAGGTTCATGGCCGTATGCACCAGCGCGACGTGCGAGAACGCCTGCGGGAAATTGCCGACCAGGCGCCCCTCGATCGGATCGTATTCCTCGGCCAGCAGGCCCAGATCGTTGGCCAGCGACAGCAGCCGGCGGAACAGCCGGTGGGCGTCGTCGATCCGGCCGAGCAGCGCGTAGTTGTCGACCAGCCAGAAGCTGCAGGCGAGGAAGGTGCCTTCGCCGGGCGGCAGGCCGTCGTCGAAATCGGTAGTGCGATAACGCATCACCAGGCCGCCGTGCAGCAGCTCGCGCTCGATCGCCTCGACCGTGCCGACCACGCGCGGGTCCGACGGCGGCAGGAAGCCGACCAACGGCAGCATCAGCACGCTCGCGTCGAGTTCGTCGCTGCCATAGCTCTGCGAGAACGCCTGCTTGCTCTCGTTCCAGGCGTTCTGGCACACGTCCTCGTGGATCGCGTCGCGCAGCGCGCGCCAGTGGTCGAGCGGCGCGGGCAGGCGGAACTGCTCGGCCGACTTGATCGCGCGATCGAACGCCACCCACGCCATGATCTTCGAGAACGTGAAGTGCTTGCGGCCGCCGCGCGTTTCCCAAATGCCTTCGTCGGGCTCGCGCCAGATTTTCTCGAGATGGGTGAGCAGCGCGCACTGGACGGACCAGACGGTATCGTCGGCCTGCAAGCCGCCGACGCGCGCCAGGTGCAGCGCGGCCATCACCTCGCCGAACACGTCGAGCTGAAGCTGGTTGGCCGCGTTGTTGCCGATCCGCACCGGTTTGGAATCCTGATAGCCCGGCAGCCAGTCGAGTTCCATTTCGGGCAGGCGGCGTTCGCCGGCGATGCCGTACATGATCTGGATCTGCTCGGGCGAGCCGGCCATCACGCGGCCGAGCCAGGCGCGCCAGGCGCGTGCTTCGTCGTAGTAGCCGGCGCGCATCAGCGCGAGCAGCGTGATGGTGGCGTCGCGCAGCCAGCAGAAGCGGTAATCCCAGTTGCGCGTGCCGCCGATGTGCTCGGGCAGCGAGGTGGTGGGCGCGGCCACGATGCCGCCGGTCGGCTCGTAGGCCAGCGCCTTCAGCGTGATCAGCGAGCGCCGCACGGCGCCGGCGTAGCGGCCCTGGATCTGGCAGCGCGACGACCATTCGAGCCAGTGATTCTCGGTGCGCGCGAGCATCGACAGCGGTTCGCGCGCCGGCGGCAGGCGCAGGTGCGACGGCGCATAGGCCAGCGAGAACGGCACGCGCTCTTCGGCATGCACGGTGAATTCGGCGACGGTGCGCAGGTTTTCGCCCGACAGCGGCACCGGGGTGCGCAGCGCCACCGTGTCGGGGCCGGCGATCGCCTTCATGCCGGCTTCGCGCGACAGCCGCGTGACCCACGGGATCGAGAAACCGTAATCGAAGCGCAGCACCAGTTCCATCTGCATCGGCACGTGGCCGCGCTTGCCGATCACGATGCGCACGAGTTCGGACCAGCCGTTGCCGGGCGGCATGAAATCCACCACGGTGACGGAGCCCGTCTCGCATTCGTAATCGGTTTCGAGGATCAGGGTTTCGCCGCGATAACGGCGCGTGCTCGACAGGATCTTGGCGTCGGCGGACGGGCGGATCAGCCAGCGGCCGTGGTCGGGCGTGCCGACCAGCGCGGCGAAGCAGGCGCCCGAGTCGAAGCGGGGCCAGCAGAGCCAGTCGACCGAGCCGTCGCGCGAGATCAGGGCCGCGGTATGGCCGTCGCCGACGAGCGCGTAGTCTTCGATGAGGGCTGGCATGTATGCAGTTCTCCGTGATGCTGACGATTGGCTTTCCGAGCCGTGCGCGCCGCGAAACGACGCTGGCGCGCACGGCCCCGTATACTTCGTTCGAACGAAACGGGCAGGGGCCGCCCGAATCGTTGAACAATCACAACAACTGAGGCGTTTCGGTGCAGGGAAGTTCCAACGGCCTTGATATTCCCGCACCGCGGCCCCTCCATTTCGAGAGGATTACGCGTATGACACCGCTGAGACTGGGTCACTGGATCAAGGGTATCGCCGTGGTGCTGTCGCTGTCCGCCGCGCACGCGTTTGCGCAGGATACCGCCAATGCGCCGACCGATGCCGTCTATAACCTGCTGGTCGGCACCTACACCGGCGCGGGCAGCGAGGGCATCTACGTGTACCGGTTCGATACGCGTACCGGCGATGTGTCGCCCGTCGTCTCGACCGCGAAAACGGTCAATCCGTCCTATCTGCTGCCGAGCCGCGACGGGCGTTTCGTCTACGCCGTCAACGAGCTGCCCGGCGACGACGGCCCGGCCAGCCAGCGCGGCGGCGTCAGCGCGTTCGCGTTCGATGCGAAATCCGGCACGCTGAATTTCCTCGATCGCGTGTCGTCGGAAGGGAACGATCCGTGCTATCTGAGCCTGTCGCCGGACGGCAAGTACCTCGTCACGGCCAATTATTCGGTGGCGGCGGACCCGGGCGGCAGCTTCACGGTGTTCCCGGTCGAGGCGGACGGCAAGGTGGGCGCCTCGGTGCTGAACGTGCATCACGAGGGCGGCGGCCCGGTGAAGGGGCGCCAGGACGGCGCGCACGTCCATTCGACGGTGTTCTCGCCGGATGGCAACTACCTGTTCGTGCAGGATCTCGGCGTCGACAAGCTGTTCGAATACCGCTACACGCCCGACGGCTCGCGCGGCCTGTTCGGCCCGACCGATGCGCGCTACACGCCGCTGCCGCCGGGCACCGGCCCGCGCCACCTGGTGTTCTCGCGGAACGGCCGCTTCGCCTATCTGACGACCGAACTGAAGGGCACCGTCGAGGTATATGGCTACCAGGACGGCAAGCTGACCCATCTGCAGAGCGTGAAGATGTCGGCGCCCGGCTTTCACGGGCAGGAAGGCGGCGGCGCGATCCACGCCTCGCCGGACGGCCGCTTCCTCTACGTGACGAACCGCGGCGATGCCAACGAGCTGGTGGCCTACAAGATCGACGCCGCGAGCGGCAAGCTCGCGTTCGTGAGCCGTCAGTCGACGTTCGGCAAGACGCCGCGTGAATTCCTGATCGATCCCACCGGCAAGTGGTTGATCGTCGGCAACCAGGAAAGCGGCGCGTTCTACGTGTTCCGCCGCGACGTGGCGACGGGCCGGCTCGATCCCGACGCGCGCAAGATCGCACTGAGCAAGCCGGTCGATTTCAAGCTGGTGCCGGTGCAGCCGTAAGCCGGGCGACGAATGAAAAACGGGCGGGACGCGTGGGGGTCACTTCACGCCCCGCCCGTTTTTCATGAGGCTGGGTTCGGCTGCCGGCCCGGCGATGGCGCCGACCGTTGCATGGGCAACCGACCGCTTGCTCATGCAACGTTTTTCGACGCACCTGGCGCGCAGCGGAGCAATTTCGGTGCCGCGCGCCGCGTATTTTTTTGCGTGTTTTCCTACTCGGCCAGCGGCGGCGCGAGCACTTCGCGGCTGCCGTTGATGCCCATTGCCGACACCAGGCCCGCCGTTTCCATCTGCTCGACCAGACGCGCCGCGCGGTTGTAGCCGATGCGCAATTGCCGCTGCACCGACGAGATCGACGCGCGCCGCGTGCGCACCACGAACGCCACCGCTTCGTCGTAGAGCGGATCGGCTTCGGCGTCGGGCGCTTCGCCGAACAGGTCCTGCGTCGACCCGCCTTCGCTGGTCGGGCCGTCGAGGATGCCTTCCTCGTATTGCGGCTCGCCGAATTGCTTCAGGTATTCGACGAGCCGGTGCACTTCCTCGTCGGCCACGAACGCGCCGTGGATGCGCTGCGGGTAGCCGGTGCCGGGCGGCAGGAACAGCATGTCGCCCTGGCCCAGCAGCGATTCGGCGCCCATCTGGTCGAGAATCGTCCGCGAATCGATCTTCGACGACACCTGGAACGCTACGCGCGTCGGGATGTTCGCCTTGATCAGGCCGGTGATCACGTCGACCGACGGGCGCTGGGTAGCGAGGATCAGGTGAATGCCGGCCGCACGCGCCTTCTGCGCGAGCCGCGCGATCAGTTCCTCGATCTTCTTGCCGGCCACCATCATCAGGTCGGCCAGCTCGTCGATCACCACCACGATCAGCGGCAGCGGCGAGAGCGGTTCGGGCGCCTCGGGCGTCAGCGAGAACGGGTTGCCGATCTTCTTGTCGCGGGCGGCCGCGTCGCGCAGCTTTTGGTTGAAGCTCGCGAGATTGCGCACGCCCACGGCCGACATCAGCCGGTAGCGCTTTTCCATTTCGCCGACGCACCAGTTCAGCGCGTTCGCGGCCAGCTTCATGTCGGTGACGACCGGCGCGAGCAGGTGCGGAATGCCTTCGTAGACGGACAGCTCCAGCATCTTCGGGTCGATCATGATCAGCCGCACTTCCTCGGGCGTGGCCTTGTAGAGCAGCGAGGCGATCATCGCGTTGATCGCGACCGACTTGCCGGAGCCGGTGGTGCCGGCCACCAGCATGTGCGGCGCCTTGGCCAGATCGGTGACGACCGGGTTGCCGGTGATGTCCTTGCCCATCGCGATCGTCAATTGCGAGGCCGAATGCTGGTATTGGCGCGAGGCGAGGATTTCCGACAGGCGGATCATCTGGCGTTTCGCGTTCGGCAGTTCGAGGCCCATGCAGGTCTTGCCGGGGATCGTCTCGACCACGCGAACCGACGTGAGGCCGAGGCCGCGCGACAGGTCCTTCATCAGGCCGACGATCTGGCTGCCGCGCACGCCGAGCGCCGGTTCGATCTCGAAGCGTGTGATGACCGGGCCGGCCGATGCGCCGACCACCGTGACCGGCACCTTGAACTCCTGCAGGCGCTGCTCGATGACCTGGCCGGTCTGGGCCAGATCGGCCTCGGAGATCGGCGGCATGTCGTCGGCGGGCGGTTCGAGCAGGTCGAGGCCGGGCAGTTCGACGTTCGAAGCGGCCGGGGCACGGAATTCGAAGGCGTTCGGCGGGGCCTGGCGGGCCGGCGGTTCGCTGGCGGCGGGCGGGGTGGCCTGAGCGGCCGAGGTGGGCGTTGGCGCGGCAGGTTGCGCGGTGGCCGGGGCGAATGCGCCCGGCAGGAACGCCGGGGCGATGTCGGCCGATGCCGTTGCGGGTTCCGAGGCGGCCAGGCCGGAAGCGAGCGTCTCGCTCGGCGTGGACAGCGTGAACGATGCGTCGGTCGACAGCACCGAGGGCTGCGGCGCGGCGTAGTCGGTGTCGCTGGCCGACGAGAACGTGAAGGCCGATGGCGTCGAGGGTGTCATGGCAGTCAGCGGTGCGCTCAATGTCTCGGCGAAGGCGGATGTCGAGACGGCGGGCGCGGAGGCATCGGTCGGCACGCTCGGCAGCGATTCCCAAGGCGGGACGGCGTGGGTTGCGGGCGGCGCTTCCGTGACGGGTGCCGGTGGCGGAGCGAGGTGGCTGCTGCCGGCGACCGTTTGCGGCGGCGCAGATGCGAACGGGGGTGTTCCGGCGGACGTCCGGGCGGCGTCGTTCGTGTCGACGCTGTCCAGCGGCGCGGCATGGGCGTCCGCAGGCATGACGCTGCTTGCGCCGACTGTTGCCGATGCTGACGTACTGACGGCATCGCCGCTGGCGACGAACGACGAGCGCAGCGGCGTGATGGCCGGTTCATCGGCGTATTGCGCCGTTGATTTGTCGGGCGTTGCCGCAATGGCTTCGATCGGCAGGCTCGGTGCGGCTGGCGCGAAAACGTTGGCGTCGTCGCGCTGCTCCGTAGCCGGGCCGAATGCGACGGGTGCGGCGCGTGTTGTCGAGATGCTGTTCTTGAGATGCGCGGGCGGTTGCGTATCAACGGGTGGTATTTGCGGCGCAAGGCCGACGAAGGCATCGGCGTGATGCGCGAATCCCGCGCCGTCATTCACTGGCGGCAGGAAGGCGCTCATGTCGATGACGGCATCGGACGACGTGTCCGAGCCTTCGTCGTCGGCATCCGGGCTGGGCGGCACGTCGCTTGGGTCGGCCGTCATCTCGAAGGCGGGCGGCGTGCTGGGCAGCGCCGTGTCATCCGATGCGCTGGCCGCGAGCGTATCCGGCAAGGTCTCGCGCGTTGTGAACATCCCCGCGGCTTGTGCGCTGCCCGCCGCGGCCGCGCTTGCGAGGTCGCCGGTGCCCGACGGCGTTACCGTCGCGCCGGCCAGCGCGGCCCATTGCGCCGTGCTGGCATCGATCGAGCGCAGCGCGTCCTGCAGGCTCGGTGCGGGCTCCACAGGCTGCGCCGGTTTCTCGTTCCAGGCATAGAGCGGGGCGCGCGCCGGTGGCGCGGGACGGCGCGGCGTGACGTTCGCGTTCTGCGCCGGTGCGGCCGCGCGCGGCAACGGCCGGGCGGGGGCAGGTTGCGGCGCGGGTGGCCGGGCCGGCGGCGTGATCGGCGGCACCACCGGGCGGATCGGCGTGGCGGCCGGGGCCGCGCGCCGCGTGGACGGATAGCGTTCCTGCAGCACCTTGACCGCCTGCGCGGCGTGCACGGCCGACGAGGCGATGGTCGGCGAAGCCGGCGGCATCGATACCGACGACGGCACGAAGGGCGGCGGCACCGGCGGCGCGGCCAGGGCGGCGCTGCCCGTCGCCGTGGCGGCTTTCGCAGATGCGGTGGTGGCCGCCGCGGCCATGCCGATCGCCCCCGCGGCCATGCCGCTGTTGCCTGACGCCGGCCGCCCGCCCGAATTCGGATTCAACCATCCCTGCGGCGCCGACGGCTCGACCGGCTGCACCCGCGTGATCGGCGGCGGCGTCCAGCCGCGCGGCTCCTGGCGCGTTTCGCGCCGCGCCTCGCCGCGCATGTCGCGCTTCGCGTCGGGCTTCCACAGCGTGGGCCGCGCGAAACGCCCGTTGCGCTTGGGCGCCATCGAGTTGACGGTGTTCGCCGCGGACGGCTGCACGTCGCCCGCGCGCCGCACGCGGCGATCTTCGTCGCGATGCAGCGCGTTGCGCGGCAGGTCGGCGACGGAGCGTGCTTCGTCCTCGTCGCGCCGTCCGCCACGGCCGAGCCGGAAGCCGAACGAGCGGTCGAGCCAGTCGTTGGTGGTGCGCCAGTCGGCGCCGAGCAGCCAGGGCAGGCCGCCGACGAACAGCACGACCATCACCAGCGGCGTGCCGATATGGCCGAACACGCGGTCGAAGCCGGCCGCGAGGGCATGGCCGAATGCGTCGCCGGTGTCGCCGCCCGGCAGCGCCGTGGCGAGCGTGCAACTGGCGACGAACACGCTCGCGAAGCCGAGCCAGAGGCGGATCAAGCCGCGCCCGGCCGTGCCGGCGCCGCCCGGCAGCATCGACTTGACGAGCCGCCAGACCAGGGGAACGAACCAGATGGCCGAGACGCCGAACCAGCCGAAAACTACGCTATGCATACCAGGAAACGTGGAATCGCGAGGACGGGCGCCGCGCGCGGCCCGTCGGGTTAAGCCGGGGGAGGCATCCGATCCCCGCGCGCGGGCCGGATGCACGATGCTGTCGCGCGGCGCATCGACCGATGGCCGCGCGCATCGAAAGGATTACTGGGGGTCGCGACGCGCGAATGTCAGCGTCGCGCCGTCGTCGGTCACCAGGTATAGCTGTTGCGGCGCCTGCATCTGCAGGCCGGCCTTGGAAATATGCGCGAGCGCATCGAGATACGGGCGTTCGAGCTTGCCGCCGGCCGAGGCCGGGCAGGCCATCCGCGTGCCGGCCAGCGGCCCGAAGCCGAGCAGCCCGTTTTTCACGGTATAGGTGCCGGAATAGCGGTTGCAGCCCGAGAAGCCCGACGCGCGGCGCACGCCGTCGGTGGTCGACAGCGTCAGCTGGATC
This sequence comes from Burkholderia sp. 22PA0099, assembly GCF_047497165.1. Lineage (NCBI taxonomy): Bacteria > Pseudomonadati > Pseudomonadota > Betaproteobacteria > Burkholderiales > Burkholderiaceae > Burkholderia > Burkholderia sp. 22PA0099. The sequence goes on from NZ_CP163165.1 coordinate 1,255,700, forward strand.
GGCTGGCCGCCGGCGTCGCCTTGCGGCACGTCGCGCTGCGAGCCGTCGGCATTGCGCCAGCTCGCGAGCTGCCAGCTCGTGTCGTCGACCAACTGGATGGCGGCCGGATTGAACGGATCGGACGCGGGGGCGCCGGCATCGGGGTGGGTCGGCATCGCGCAGGCGGCCAGTGCGGCAAGCGCCACCGCGGCGAGCGGCGCGCGCAGCGGCTTCATGAAGCGGTGGGGCGTGCGGCAGGCCGTGGAGGGGTTATGCATGGCCTCGATCCTCGTATTGATGGCGGTGCTGGCAAAGGCGTAAGAGTAACGCAGTCGGCGCGCGGCAGGCGAGCAGACCATCCGCGGCGGCAAACGTTCTGCGTCAGGTTGCTGCGGGCTCGCGTGTTAACATCGCGGCTCGGTCGTTCCTCACACGTTCACCCCAATCATTTCAGCGGGAAATCTCATGCAGATCGGTCAGCGGCTCGGTACGCCGCTTTCGCCTTCCGCCACGCGCGTCATGCTGCTGGGCGCCGGCGAACTCGGCAAGGAAGTCATCATCGCGTTGCAGCGCCTCGGGGTCGAAGTCATCGCCGTCGATCGCTACGCGAACGCGCCCGGGCACCAGGTCGCCCATCGCGCGCACGTGATCGACATGACCGACGCGGCGTCGCTGCGCGCGCTGGTCGAATCCGAACAGCCGCACCTGATCGTCCCCGAGATCGAGGCGATCGCCACGGATGCGCTGGCGGCCATCGAGGCGGAAGGCGTGGTCGAGGTGATTCCCACCGCGCGTGCCACCCAACTGACGATGAATCGCGAGGGCATTCGCCGTCTCGCGGCCGAGGAACTCGGCCTGCCGACCTCGCGTTATGCGTTCGCGCAGTCGTTCGAGGAATTCCGCGCGGCGGTCGCATCGATCGGCTTCCCGTGTGTGGTGAAGCCGGTGATGTCGTCGTCGGGCAAGGGCCAGTCGGTGGTCAAGCAGGACGCCGATATCGAGCCGGCCTGGCAATACGCGATGGCCGGCGGCCGCGTGAACCACGGCCGCGTGATCGTCGAGGGCTTCGTCGATTTCGAATACGAAATCACCCAACTGACGGTGCGCGCGATCGACCCGGCCAGCGGCGAGACCCGGACCTATTTCTGCGACCCGGTCGGCCACGTCCAGGTGGCGGGCGATTACGTCGAATCCTGGCAGCCGCAGCCGATGAGCGCACTGGCCCTGGAACGTTCGCGCGAAATCGCACACCAAGTGACAACGGCGCTGGGCGGCCGCGGCCTGTTCGGCGTGGAACTGTTCGTGCGTGGCGACGAGGTGTGGTTTTCCGAAGTCAGCCCGCGTCCGCATGACACGGGGCTTGTCACGCTGGCCTCGCAGCGCCAGTCGGAGTTCGAACTGCACGCGCGCGCAATTCTCGGCCTGCCGGTCGATCCGACCCTGTCGTCGCCGGCCGCTTCGGCGGTCATCTATGGCGGTATCGACGAGGCCGGCATCGCGTTCGAAGGCGTGGCCGAGGCGTTGGCCGTGCCGGGCGTGGATCTGCGTCTGTTCGGCAAGCCGGAGAGCTTCGTCAAGCGCCGCATGGGCGTGGCGGTGGCGACCGGCGCCGATGTGGACGAGGCCCGCGAGCGCGCACGGCGGGCCGCCGCGGCAGTTCGCCCGGTGTCGGCCCGCTGAGGCGGGGCCAGGCGCCGCAACCGTATCGAAGGCCGTGGCGGCATCCGCTGCCCGGTCAGGGAGTGTCACTATGAAATGGGCATTGATTGCCGTGCTGTGCGCGGCGGTATCGGGTTGCGGCGTGGCCGCCGCGCCGTGCCGCGTCGCGTCGGCCGGGCTGAAGATGGTGCCGTTGGTCGGTCACGTGGCCGCCGCGCCAACCGATGGTTGCGCGGCCGTCATCGATCCTTGATCGATTCTTGTTATTGGGGCCGATTCGTGGTTCGAAGTGGCTCCTGCTCGGAGCACGCATGATCCGCATCACGTTCGCCGCCGGCCTGCTGGCCGCCATGGGCCTGGCTTCGGTTGCGCACGCCGCGCAACTGACCGTCGAGGAAATCGACGCCGACGCGCGCACCGTGTCGACCTACCAATGCGCGGATCGGCCGAAGCCGGTGCGGGTGGCCTACTGGCTGGCCCGCAACGGCCAGAGCTTCGCGCTGGTGCCGGTCGACGGCAAGCCGATGCTGTTCGTCGATACCCTGTCCGCCTCGGGTGTCCGTTATCAGGCGGGCCGCTATGTCTGGTGGACCAAGGGCCGCACCGGCAACCTGCGCGATCAAATCGGCGGCCAGGACGCGCCGCCGCTGCTCGCCGATTGCACGGAGATTGCCCCGCGCGGCAAGCGTCCGTGAGGCGTGCCGCGGCTTCGTCGCAGGCCAGTGCTACAATGCGGGCCTTTCCGTCGGCGTTCGGCCGCACGGGGCGGCGCGCCGGGATCGTTTCCGGCGTCGCGGCGGCGTCGCGCGGCGCGCCGCAGTAGTTCCGTCATTCATTCCATATGTCGTTCGCGCGGCAGCCCGTCACCGGCGCTGCCGCGCCAGATTCCCCGCCGCGCCATTTGAGCGAAACGCCAACCATGTCCGATTCAGCAGCCACGTCCGTCGACGCAACTTTCGATCAGTTCGGCCTCGCGCCCGACATTCTGAAGGCCATTGCGGAGCAGGGCTATACGAAGCCGACGCCGATCCAGGCGCAGGCGATTCCGGTCGTGCTGTCGGGGCGCGACGTGATGGGCGCCGCGCAAACCGGCACCGGCAAGACGGCCAGCTTTTCGCTGCCGATCATCCAGCGCCTGCTGCCGCAAGCGAACACGAGCGCCTCGCCGGCGCGCCACGCGGTGCGCGCGCTGATCCTCACGCCGACCCGCGAACTGGCCGACCAGGTGGCCGCCAACGTTCATTCGTACGCGAAGCACACGGCGCTGCGCAGCGCCGTGGTGTTCGGCGGCGTCGACATGAACCCGCAAATGGCCGAGCTGCGCCGCGGCGTCGAAATCCTGATCGCGACGCCGGGCCGCTTGCTCGACCACGTTCAGCAAAAAACGGCGAACCTGGGCCAGGTGCAGATGCTGGTGCTCGACGAGGCCGACCGGATGCTCGACATGGGCTTCCTGCCCGACCTGCAGCGCATCCTGAACCTGCTGCCGAAGGTGCGCCAGACGCTGCTGTTCTCGGCCACGTTCTCGCCCGAAATCAAGAAGCTCGCCGCGACCTACCTGACCAATCCGCTGACCATCGAAGTCGCGCGCAGCAATGCCACCGCGACCAACGTGACGCAGATCGTCTACGACATCCCCGAGGGCGACAAGCAGGCGGCCGTCGTCAAGCTGATCCGCGATCGCGCGCTCAAGCAGGTGATCGTGTTCTGCAACAGCAAGCTCGGCGCGAGCCGGCTGGCGCGTCAGCTCGAACGCGACGGCGTGATCGCCACGGCGATTCACGGCGACCGCTCGCAAAACGAACGGATGCAGGCGCTCGACGCCTTCAAGCGCGGTGAAGTCGAGGCGCTGGTGGCGACCGACGTGGCCGCGCGCGGCCTCGATATCGCCGAGCTGCCGGCCGTGATCAACTTCGACCTGCCGTTCAGCGCGGAAGATTATGTGCACCGGATCGGCCGGACCGGCCGCGCGGGCGCCTCAGGCGACGCGCTGTCGCTGTGCAGCCCGAACGAGCGCAAGCAACTGGCCGACATCGAAAAGCTGATCAAGCGCGACCTGCCGTTGCAGCCGCTGGCCATCGACGCGCCGGCGCGTCCGCGCCGCGAACACGCCGAGCGCAGCGAACGTGGGGAACGTGGGGAGCGTGGCGAACGCGATCGCAGCGAAGCGCGCGGCCCGCGCCGCTCGCCCTCGCATGGCGGCGAACGCACGCATCATTCGCGCCGCGAGGCGCCGGTCGACGAGTTTTTCCTGAAGCCTTACGTGCCGTCGTCGAGCGCGCGCGAGCAGGAAGAAGCAATCAAGCAGCCGGCCCAGCCGGAGAAGAAGTCGAAGCAGCCGCTGGCCGCGCTGCTGGGCGGCTTCGGCATGCCGCGCCGTTCGTCGTCGTAAGCGGCGGCGGGCCTTGGCCTGACAGCGGGCGGATGCGAAAGCGTCCGCCCGTTTTGTTTGGGTGGCGCTGAAACGGAAGGGTGTCGTGCCTGGTGCGGCTGGGTCAGCGGGTATTCGGCCCGAAGCGCGCGGCCCAGGCTGCCGTTGCCGCCGGGAAGAACGTGTCGAGAGAGGCTTGCGCCGAGGATGGCAGCGTCAGGCCCAGATGGGCGGCCGCCGCGATCAGTGCGGTCAACGGCCTGGACGCATCGAGCGCGGTCGCGCCGGTCTGCTTGCTGAGTTTCTCGCCGTTGGTGTCGACCACCACCGGCACGTGCAGGTACGTGGGCGTTGCCACGCCAAGACATTGCTGAAGGTAGAGTTGCCGCGCGGTGGAATCCAGCAGATCCGCGCCGCGCACGACATGCGTGACCCCGGCATCGCGGTCGTCCACCACCACGGCAAGCTGATAGGCCCATTGCCCGTCGGCGCGTTTCAGCACGAAATCGCCGACTTCGGTGGCGAGGTTCTGTGTTTGCGCGCCTTGCCAGCGATCGTCGAAACGGATCGAGGCCGCCGCGCCGTCGGGCACGCGCAGCCGCCAGGCACGCGCGGGCTTGCCGTGCAGGCCGTCGCGGCAGGTGCCCGGGTAGGCGAGCGTGGTATGGCGTTCGTGGGCGGCGCGCAACGAATCGGCGATTTCCTTGCGTGTACAGCCGCACGGATAGACATGGCCGGCTTGCGTGAGCGCGTCGAGCGCCTGCGTGTAGGCGGTGTCGCGCCGGCTCTGCCAGACGGGCGGCGCATCGGCCGCGAGCCCGAACGCGGCCAGCGTGTCGAGGATCGCGTCGGCCGCGCCGGGCACCGTGCGCGGGCCGTCCACATCCTCGATTCGCACCAGCCATGTGCCGCGGTGGGCTCGGGCATCGAGCCAGCTTGCCATCGCACCGACCAGCGAGCCGAAATGCAGCGGGCCGGTGGGCGACGGCGCGAAGCGGCCGCAATAGCGCGAGTTCAAGGCCGGCCCGGTGCGCGAAAGCCGGCAGCCGTCAGGCTGCGTTCGGCCGCGAGGCCGCGCCGGCGAGGGCGTTGCCACCGGCCGGATGGCAGGCCGGGCAGGACTGGCCCACGACGTACAGCGGCGATTGCTGTTGCTCCGCCGTGACCACGGCGCGGCACGCGAAGCAGGTGACGTTGCCGGTTGGCGCCAGTTGCGGATTCAGTGCGGTGCGGTGGTCGAACACGAAGCAGTCGCCGTGATAGTGGGCGCCGCCGACTTCCTCGAAATACTTGAGGATGCCGCCTTCGAGCTGGTAGACGTGATCGATGCCGATTTCCTTCATGTGGATCGCGGCCTTCTCGCAGCGGATGCCGCCGGTACAGAACGAGACGACCGTCTTGCCTTCGAGATCGGCGCGGTTCGCATCGATCACGGCCGGGAATTCGCTGAATTTGTCGATGCGGTAATCGAGCGCGTGGTCGAACGTGCCGACATCGACCTCGAACGCATTGCGCGTGTCGAGCATCACGACCGGGCGGCCTGCGTCGTCCTGGCCGCGGTCGAGCCAGGTTTTCAGCGTTTGCGCATCGACCGACGGCGCGCGGCCGAGCTCCGGCTTGATGGCCGGCTTCTTCATCGTGATGATTTCGCGCTTCAGGCGCACCAGCATGCGGCGAAACGGCTGCGAATCGGACAGGCTTTCCTTGAACTGCAGGTCGGCGAACTTGCCCTCGAACAGCGGATCTTCGCGCAGATAGGCGATGAACGAGCCGGCGGCTTCGCGCGGGCCGGCGATGAACAGGTTGATGCCTTCGGGCGACAGCAGGATCGTGCCGCGCAGCCCGAGCGACTGGCAGCGCTCGGTGACGAGCGGCCGCCAGGCTTCGGGCGACTCGATCGTGACGAAGCGGTAGGCGGCGAGGTTGACGATGGACATGATGAACCGGTGATGAAGCGGGGCGGGCGCGGCGCACGGCTGCGCCGGAAAGGGCGCAAATGAGGGTGCGATGCCGCGCGGCGGGCCGCCGCGTGAATGAGCGAAACCCGTATTATCCCGCAAACGGGGCGGCGGACCAGTCGGCCGAACGGGGCAGGCAACGTGTCGCACCGACGTGCCCCGATGCGCGACTCCCGCCAGACCTGGCCGGATGGCCAGCGCGGCGTTTTTTCCGGCCGTCGGACGTTGCCTTCGCCACGACGCGGCTACAATAACGCCCATGTCAGATCCCCGCTTCGTCCATCTTCGCGTTCACTCCGAATTCTCGATTGCCGACGGCATCGTGCGCCTCGACGACCTCGTCAAGGCCGCGGCCGCCGACGGTCAGGGCGCGCTCGCCCTGACCGATCTCGGCAACGCGTTCGGCCTCGTCCGGTTCTACCAGGAAGCCCGTGGCAAGGGCGTCAAGCCGATCGCCGGCTGCGATGTCTGGATCACCAACCACGACGATCGCGACAAGCCCTCACGCCTGTTGCTGCTGGTGCGCGACAAGGCCGGCTACCTGAATCTCTGCGAGCTGCTGTCCAAGGCCTGGCTCACCAATCAATACCGCGGCCGCGCGGAAGTCGATGCCCAATGGCTCGAATCCGAACTCGGCCAGGGCTTGCTCGCGCTGTCGGGCGCGCAGCAGGGCGACATCGGCCTCGCGCTGGCGGCCGGCAACCTCGAAGCGGCGCGCCGTCATGCGCAGCGCTGGTCGCGCGTGTTCCCGGGCGGCTTCTATATCGAGCTGCAGCGCTACGGCCAGCCGGGCGCCGAAGCCTACGTGCAGGAAGCCGCCAAGCTCGCGGCCGAGCTGAAGCTGCCGGTGGTGGCCACGCACCCGCTGCAGTTCATGGGCGACGACGATTTCACGGCGCACGAGGCGCGCGTGTGTATCTCGGAAGGCGACATCCTCGCCAATCCGCGTCGCCAGAAGCGCTTCACCACCGATCAATGCTTCCGCACCCAGGCCGAGATGGCCGCGCTGTTCGCCGATATTCCGTCGGCCGTGCAGAACACGGTCGAGATCGCCAAGCGCTGCAACCTCAAGCTCGAACTGGGCAAGCCGAAGCTGCCGCTGTTCCCGACGCCGGACGGCATGTCGCTCGACGATTACCTCGTCCAGCTTTCGCAGGAAGGGCTCGAAAAGCGGCTGGAGCAGCTCTATCCGGACACCGCCGAGCGCGATGCGCAGCGCACCACGTATTACCAGCGCCTCGAATTCGAATGCAACACGATCAAGAAGATGGGCTTCCCCGGCTACTTCCTGATCGTGGCGGACTTCATCAACTGGGCCAAGAACAACGGCGTGCCGGTCGGCCCGGGCCGCGGCTCGGGCGCCGGTTCGCTGGTGGCCTATTCGCTCGGCATTACCGATCTCGATCCGCTGCGCTACAACCTGCTGTTCGAGCGCTTCCTGAATCCGGAGCGGGTGTCGATGCCCGACTTCGATATCGATTTTTGCCAGCACGGCCGCGATCGCGTGATCCAGTACGTGAAGGAAAAATACGGAGCGGATGCGGTCTCGCAGATCGCCACGTTCGGCACGATGGCGGCGAAAGCGGCCGTGCGCGACGTCGGCCGCGTGCTCGACCTCGGCTACATGTTCACCGACGGCATCGCGAAGCTGATCCCGTTCAAGCCGGGCAAGCACGTCACCATCGCCGACGCGATGAAGGAAGAGCCGCAACTGCAGGAGCGCTACGACAACGAGGACGAAGTCCATCAGTTGCTCGATCTCGCGCAGCGCGTCGAGGGGCTCACGCGTAACGTCGGCATGCACGCCGGCGGCGTGCTGATCGCGCCCGGCAAGCTGACCGATTTCTGCCCGCTCTATGTGCAGGGCGAGGACGGCGGCGTCGTCAGCCAGTACGACAAGGACGACGTGGAGGCCGTGGGCCTCGTCAAGTTCGACTTCCTGGGCCTGACCACGCTGACCATCCTCGATTGGGCCGAGCGCTTCATCCGCCGTCTCGATCCGTCGAAGGCCGATTGGTCGCTGGCACAGGTGCCGCTCGACGATCCGGCCTCGTTCCAGATCCTCAAGAAAGCGAATACGGTCGCCGTGTTCCAGCTGGAAAGCCGCGGCATGCAGGGCATGCTGAAGGATGCCCAGCCCGACCGCTTCGAGGACATCATCGCGCTCGTGTCGCTGTATCGTCCGGGCCCGATGGACTTGATCCCGAGCTTCTGCGCGCGCAAGCACGGCCGCGAGAAGGTGGAGTACCCGGATCCGCGCGTCGAACCCGTCCTGAAAGAGACCTACGGCATCATGGTCTATCAGGAGCAGGTGATGCAGATGGCGCAGATCATCGGCGGCTACTCGCTCGGCGGCGCCGATTTGCTGCGTCGCGCGATGGGCAAGAAGAAAGCCGAGGAGATGGCGACGCATCGCGAGATCTTCGCCGAGGGCGCGGCCAAGAACGGCCTCGCGCGCACGAAGTCGGACGAAATTTTCGACTTGATGGAGAAGTTCGCGGGCTACGGCTTCAACAAGTCGCACGCGGCCGCCTATGCGCTGCTCGCCTACTACACCGCCTGGCTGAAGGCGCATCATCCGGCCGAATTCATGGCCGCCAACTTGACGCTCGCGATGGACGACACCGACAAGGTGAAGATCCTGTTCGACGACTGTCTCGTGAACGGCCTGAAGGTGCTGCCGCCCGACATCAACCAGTCCGAATACCGTTTCGAGCCGGTGGCCGAAGCCGACGGCAAGCGCTCCAAAACGATCCGCTACGGCCTGGGGGCCGTCAAGGGCAGCGGCCAGAACGCGATCGAAGATATCCTCCGCGCGCGCAAGGAAGAGGGCCCGTTCAAGGATCTGTTCGACTTCTGCGAACGGATCGACCGCCGTCTCGTCAATCGCCGCACCGTCGAGGCGTTGATTCGCGCCGGCGCGTTCGATTCGCTGACGATCAATCGTGCGCAACTGATCGCCTCGGTGCCGCTCGCGATGGAAGCGGCCGATCAGGCCGAAGCGAACGCGATGCAGGCGGGGCTGTTCGACATGGGCGCGGAATCGCCGCATGCGCATGCGCTCGTCGACGAGCCGGCCTGGGACGACAAGCGTCGCCTGCAGGAAGAGAAGGGCGCGCTCGGCTTCTATCTGTCGGGACATCTGTTCGATGCTTATCGCGACGAAGTGCGCCGCTTCGCGCGCATGAAGCTCGGTGAACTGAAGGAAGGGCGCGACAAGCTCGTGGCCGGCGTCATCGCTTCGCTGCGCACCCAGATGACGCAGCGCGGCAAGATGATCATCGCGCTGCTCGACGACGGCTCGGGGCAATGCGAAATCACCGTGTTCAACGAGCAATTCGATGCGAATCGCGGCCTGTTCAAGGAAGACGAACTGCTGATCGTGCAGGGGCAGGCGCGTAACGATGCCTTCACGGGCGGCCTGCGCTTTACGGCCGAAGCGGTGATGGATCTCGAACGTGCGCGCAGCCGTTATGCGCAGGCGGTTCGCATGACCATGAACGGCAATGCCGATGCCGGCGCGCTGCGCCGCGTGCTCGAACCGCATGTCGCCAAGGCCGAAGCCGCGCCGGTGGCACCGCCGCCGGCACCGTCCGGGCGGGGCGGGCGCGATGGCCGCGATGGCGGGCGCCGTGCTGCGCCGCCCATCCCGAACGGGCTGGCCGTGCAGATCGTCTACAACAACGCGCGTTCGCAAGGCGAGATGCGTCTCGGCGAAGCGTGGCGCGTGAAGCCCAGCGATACGCTGCTGGCCGAACTGCGCGCGACGTTCGGCGAAGGCGCCGTCGAAATCGCCTATTGAGGCTGGCCGGCCCGGCGCCGTGCCGCGCGGTTGCGGCGGGTGCCGGCGTGCATCGCGCGACGGCAATCGCTGTCTGGCCGGTTCGTTTCACGTCCGCCGCGCCTCGCGCGCGGCGTTACCGGATCGAGTGGCGTGCAAGCCTCGATCTTCCCCACTCCAATCATCGAAGCCGTGGCCGACCTGTTTCCCCCCGATCGCCCGCCCCGCAGCATCCTCGTCGTCGCCACGCGCCGGATCGGCGATGTGCTGCTGACCACGCCGATCGTGCGTTCGTTGAAGGCGCGCTGGCCCGATACGCCCATCGACATGCTGGTGTTTCGCGGCACCGAGGGCGTGCTCGAAGGCAATCCCGATATCCGTGACGTGATCGTCGTCGCCCAGCGCGCGAAGCTTGGCGAGCGGCTGCGCGATGCGTCGCGGCTCTGGCGTCGCTACGATCTCGCCGTCGCGGCGCTCAGCTCGGATCGGCCGCGTTACTACACGTGGTTCGCCGGCCGCCGCCGCGTCGGGCTCGTCGATCCGAATCGCGTCAATCTCTGGACGCGTTTCCTGCTGAACCGGATCGCGATCAACGATCACCAGCATGAACACACCGTTGTCAGCACGCTGGCGCTGGCGCCGCAGATCGGCGTCGCGCCGGTACCGGACGTGGTTGCGCCGGGCCTTGGCGGCGATCCGGCGCAGCGTGCGAAGTTCGAAGCGCTGCTGGCCAGCTCGCCGGCCGTGGCGGCCGGGCGGCCGCTCGTCGTGCTGCATCCGTTTCCGATGTTCGCTTACAAGCAATGGCGGCGCGACGGCTGGGTCGAATTGATCGACTGGCTGCGCGGCCTGGGCTATGCGGTCGCGCTGAGTGGCGGGCCGGCGCAGAACGAGCGCGATTACGCCGAGCAGGTGGCGCGCGGGGCGGGCGGTGACGTGTTGAATCTGGTCGGGCGTTTGTCGTTCGGCGAGAGCGCCGAGCTGGTGCGGCGCGCCAAGCTGTTCGTCGGCCCCGATACGGGGGCGACGCACGTGGCGGCGGCCACCGGCACACCCGTGGTGGCGTTGTTCGGGCCGTCCGATCCGGTGCGCTGGGGGCCTTGGCCACAAGGCTGGCGCGGCGCGGGCAATCCGTGGCCGCTGGTCGGCTCGGGGCGGCACGAGAACGTGCTGTTGCTGCAAGGTGAAGGGACCTGCGTGCCGTGCCGGCAGGAAGGTTGCGAACGCAACGTCGCGAGCTACAGCGATTGTCTGATGCAGATGTCGACGGCGCATGTCGCGCAGGCGGCGGCGCAGATGCTGGGCCTGCCGGCCGAGGCGGCGCGCACCGCGCCGTCGGCGATCGTCAATCCGATCAAGCTGGTGCGGCCGGCCGCGTAAGGCGGCCGGCCCGATGGCGCGTGTCGGCGGCAATACGCCGCCGCGCCGCTTATTCCAGCACTCAGCCGCGTGCGGCCGTGCCGCTGGCCGCCTTCGGCGCGCCGGGCCGGTAGCCGCAGCCGATCAGAATCCCCGCCAGCAGCACGAACATGTGGCCTTCGGCGAAATCGAGCAGCAGCGAATTCGCCGCGCTGCCGATCGCAAAGATCGTCAGCCAGGCCAGCAACAGATGGCGTGAGCGCGCATCGAGCGCGCGGCTGCCGCGCCAGACCTGCACCAGCAGATTGATGAACAGCGCCACGCCGAGCGTGCCGAGCTGCACGGCCATCAGCAGATATTCGTTGTGCGGATTTTCGGTCAACTGGCCATCGGCCAGCGTCTTGCCGGCCGACAGCTTCGCGAATTCAAAACCGAGGCCGCCCGCGCCGTAGCCCACCAGCGGCCGTTCCTCATACAGCCCGATCGCTCGCTGGTACCAGGCCAGACGCAGGCCGGTGGAGGTGATCGCGTCGGTCTGCCGGTAGGCTTGCACCTCGGTCACGACCTTCATCAGGCGGCCGCCATGCATCGTGCAGGCCACGCCGACCAGCGCGGCGGCCACGATAACGATCAGCGCGGCCGTCAGCGCCGCGAGGCGAGGCGAGCGATGGCGCAGCACGTTCAGCGTGCGCAACGCGATGACGGCGATCAGCAGCAGCGCGATGACCTGGCCGGTACGGCCTTGCAGCATCACGAACACGTTGACGAGCGAGAGCGCCGCGATCGCGCCGAACAGCCAGCGCGCGCGCGCGGTGCGGGTAGCCAGCATCATGTCGGCCGCCACGTAGAACAGCAGCGCGCCGAACATGCCGGCGGCGATGTGATTCTTGAACACCCAGGCGCGCGACAGCGGCAGCTCGATCTTGTGCGCCGGGCCGATCGCGGTCAGGCCGAGCCAGTTCGTGGTGGACAGCACGAGGATCGCCACCAGCGTTGAAAACAGGCTCCAGCGCACGATCGCCGGCCAATTCGGCGTGGCGTTGCGGAACGCGAGCACGGCGAACGGCAGGGCGAGGATCTTGTCGTACTTGCCGACCCATTGCCAGGCGTCGTGCGCCGGCGCGACCGACCACGCGACGCTCAGCGCCAGCGCGGCCAGCATCAGCACGCCGGCCAGCGCCGCCGGTTGACGCCACAGCGCGGGCAGGCCACGCCAGAATTCGGGCGCGCTCAACAGCGCGACGGCGAACAGCGCGCAGAACACGTTGGTCAGGGCGGTGGATACCGGCACCATGCACAGCGCGATGACGGCGAGGATGCGGGCGGCCGTCAGGCGCCGGGTGGCAGCGGGTGCGACAGAGGCAAACGAGGACATCGGCAGCGGAATCAGCAGGGGTTGGCAGGCAGCCGGGGCAGCGACACGCTACGGTGTCGGGTCGGGTGCCCTTGCGACGAAGTGCGGAGTATACGCGAGCGCCGTTGCCGCCCGGCAAATCCAAGGCCCGGATGTTGTTGCCCGGCTGCGTCAGGCGATTGCAAGGGGGCCGGGCGGAACCGGGCCGCCGCTCAAGTGGCCAATCGAGCGTTCAGGAAAACGCCCGCTTCAGCCGCGAGCGCAGCAGCGCGCGCTTCAGGCTGCCCTCGACGGGCGGCTCGCCCAGCGCCAGCGTCTGGCCGAGCGGCTGACCGCGGCGCAGGTAGAAGCGGTCGAACGTCGCCTGCGTCATGCCCCACTTGTTGAGGAACTGGCGGCGACCGTCGTTCTTGACGACCTTGCCCGTGCTCTTCTGCTGGAAGTGGTAAACGAGGCTGTCGCCGACACCGATGAAGATCCGGCAGCCCGCATCCCACATCTTCATCGACAGGTCGTTATCGCTGCTCATGCCCGGGCTCAGTTCGCTGCTGTAGCCGCCCACCCGGTGCCACCAGTCGCGATGCACGAGCGTCGGCGGCCAGGTCGCGCCGAGCCAGTCGGCACGCTTGAGGCTCGGGGTGGCGGCGGCGAGCGCGTCGAGGTCGAGCGCCTCGGCGTTGCGGCCGAGATCGCGCACCACCACGCACGGGTTGCCGGTGTCGCGCGGTTCGACCATCGTGCCCGACAGCATGAACAGCGTCGACGGCATCGCCTGCGCGCGCGCCAGCAGCGCGCTGTCCCAGCCGGGGCAGACGGCCATGTCGTCGTTCATGTAGACGATGTAGTCGCGCGTCGCGCGCGCGGCGGCGAGGTTCACCGCATGGCAGATGCCGATGTTGGTGGGCGACGCCGTGTGCTCGATGCCTTCCTGGCGAACCCAGTCGAGCGTGCCGTCCGAGCCGTCGTTGACGTGCACGATGATCTGGTGCGCGTGCGCGGAATGGCGGCGCAGGCTGGCCACCACGCATTGCAGGTACGGCAGGTTGTTCCAGGTCGGGATGATGATGGAGAACATGGCGGTCGGCTTCGGAAACGGGGGCGCGCGCGGTGGCACGGACGAACGCGCGTGGCATGCGGCGCGCGGCGGTGGCCCGCATTGTACTCGGCCGGCCGCGCGGGATCGAACCGGCCGTGCGGGCCGGGACGCTCGCCATGGCGCGGCTCAGTCGCCTAGCTTGCCCGCGCGTGGCGGCGCGCCGAGCTTCAGGAACCGGTAATAGACGGTTTCGGCATTGAACACCGCGATCATGAAGCCGGCGCGGCCGTCGAGAAAGCCGCGCCGCAGCACGTAGGTCCGCACGAAGGCCCACAGGCCGCGGCCCAGCGCCTTGCCGAAGCCGCCCTGCTGGCCCGCCGCGCGGCGCTGTTTGGCGCCGGCGCTCGAATAGGCATCGAGCTTGCGGAGCACCGATTCGAAATCCTCGTAGGAGTAGTGCAGCAGCTTGCCCGCGAGGCGAGCGGCCGGGCCGTCGTAAATCAGCCGTTCGTGCACCAGATCGTCGGAGAAGCGCGCGGTGCCGCGCCGGAACAGGCGCGGAATCCAGTCCGGATACCAGCCGCTGTGATGAATCCAGCTGCCGCAGAAGCTCGACAGGCGATCGACGGCATACATCTCGGCGCCGGGCGCGCGGATCGCCGCGCGAATCGCGGCGGCCAGCTCGGGCGTGACGACCTCGTCGGTATCGAGCGAGAGGATCCAGTCGGTCGACAGTTGCGCCAGCGCGCGGTTCTTCTGCGGGCCGAAGCCGGGCCATTCGGGTTCGACCACCACGCGCGCGCCGTGGGCGCGGGCGATCTCGACGGTGGCGTCGGTGCTGCCGCCATCGATCAGCACGACCTCGTCGGCGAAGCCGAGCGCGGCGAGACAGTCGGGGAGGCGGGCGGCGGCGTTCAGCGCGATCAGCGCGACGCCGAGAGTGGGTTCGGCCATGCGGTCGGTCGTCAATCGGAAGGGGGAAGCGGGTGTGCGCGAGTATACCTGTCGGCCCTGGCCGTGCGGCCGGGGCACCGGTTCGCGGCGGGCGGGAAGGCTATAATGGCCGCCATTTTTATGATGTACGGCGTATGGCCGCCGGGCATCGCGCCGCGCGCTGCGCGGCTTTGTCGAAGGACAGTCCTTGGAAAACCAGAACACATTGCGCAAGTCGATCGGAACAGGCGCCCACACATCGCCGCGGGCGGTGTTGCGCCGCCTGTGGCCGTATATCCGGCCGGTGCTGCTTACGCTGGTGCTGGCGATCCTGGCGATGGGCGTGGTGGCGGCCAGCGAGGCGGGCATCCCGGCGATGCTCAAGCCATTGCTCGATCACGGCTTCGGCGCACACAGCAGCGAGCGCGCCAAGTGGTTCGTGCCGGCCGCGATCATCGGGCTGGCGCTGGTGCGCGGGGTGGCCCAGTACGCGTCGAACTACCTGCTCAACTACGTCTCGAACCGGATTCTGCTGCAACTGCGGCTCCAGATGTTCGAGCGGATGATTCACACCGGCGCCTCGTTCTTCCAGCGCGAGACGGCCAGCACGGTCATCAACGCCGTGGTGTTCGAGGTCAACCAGATCCTCAGCGTGCTGACCGGCGTGATGATCACGCTGGTGCGCGACTCGCTGACGGTGTTCTTCCTGCTCGGCTACCTGTTCTATCTGAACTGGCGGCTCACGCTGATCGTCGCGGTGATCCTGCCCGGCATCGGCTGGCTGGTCAGCAAGATCAATCGCCGCCTGCGCCGCCTGAACCGCGAGCATCAGTCGCTGACCAACGAGCTGTCGTACATCGTCGAGGAGACGGTGGCCGGCTACAAGGTCGTCAAGATCCACAACGGCGAGCAGTACGAGATCAGCCGCTTCACCGAGATGAGCAAGCGCCTGCGCGGCTACGCGATGCGCATGACGGTTTCAGGCGGCCTCGCGCAGCCGATCACGCAGTTCCTGTCGTCGATCGCGCTGGCCGTGGTGATCACGATCGCGGTGGTGCAGTCGGCCAACGACCAGACCACGGTGGGCGGCTTCGTGGCGTTCGTCACGTCGATGCTGCTGGTGATCTCGCCGCTCAAGCATCTGATCGACGTGAACCAGCCGCTGCAGCGGGGCATGACCGCGGCCGAGCTGATCTTCGGCCTGATCGACGAACCGGCTGAGCCGAAGGGTGGCGGCCTGCCGCTCACGCAGGGGCGCGGCGAGATCGAATACCGCGACGTGTCGTTCGACTACGGCGCGAGCGAGCGGCCCACGCTCGACCGTATCGCGTTCACGGTGGCGCCGGGCGAGATGGTGGCGCTGGCCGGCCCGTCGGGCGGCGGCAAATCCACGCTCGTGAACCTGTTGCCGCGCTTCTTCGATCCGACCGGCGGGGCGATCCTGGTGGACGGCGTGCCGGTGGCCGACTACGACATCCATGCGCTGCGCAGCCAGATCGCGATGGTGAGCCAGGATGTGGTGCTGTTCAACGACACGGTGGCCGCCAACGTCGCCTACGGCGAGACGCCCGACCGCGAACGCGTGCAGGCGGCGCTGGAGGCCGCGAACCTGGCCGACATGGTGGCCGCGATGCCGAACGGGCTCGACACGCTGGTCGGCGGCAACGGCATGCGCCTGTCGGGCGGGCAGCGCCAGCGGCTCGCGATCGCGCGCGCGATCTACAAGAACGCGCCGATCCTGATCCTCGACGAAGCCACCTCGGCGCTCGACTCCGAATCCGAGCGCCATGTACAGGCCGCGCTAGAACGGCTCATGGAAGGCCGCACCACGCTCGTGATCGCGCACCGGCTGTCGACCATCGAGCGCGCCGACCGCATTCTGGTGCTCGAAGGCGGCCGCATCGCCGAGCAGGGCAGCCACGACGAATTGCTCAAGCGCGACGGCCTCTACGCGCACCTGCACCGGATCCAGTTCCAGCAGCAGGCCGCCTGAGCGTGTAACGCGCTGTCATGTCGCGCATCCGTCCCCATGTTAGGCTTGCCGCGCCGGTCGGCCATTCGGCCGGCCAACCTGGGAGAAACGACATGAAGACGTCACGTTGGCTGCTCGCGCTGTGGCTCGCCGGTTCGCTCGGATCGTCGCTCGCGTACGCGCAGCAACCCCCGCACGGCGGCGATCACGGCCCCGGCCCGGGCGGCCCCGGCGCGCAGGGCGATCATCACGGTGGTCCTGGCGGCCCCGGCGGCCATGGTGGTCCGGCGCCGCATCCGCAACCCCATCCCGGCCACGGTGGCCCTGGCGGCCCCGGTGGTCACCCGCCGCCCCCGCGCGGTGGCGAGCCGGGTGGTTTCATCGAAGGCCATCGCGACTGGCATCGCGGCGATCGCCTGCCGCAGGAATATCGTGACCGCCAGTACGTGGTCGACGATTGGCGCTCGTACAACCTGGCCCCGCCGCCGCGCGGTTATCAGTGGGTCGGTATCGGCGGCGACTACCTGCTCGTGCAGATCAGCAACGGCATCGTGCTGCGTATCGGCCAGTAAGCCGGGCGTGCTAGAACGCCGCGAGCCGGGAATCCGGCTTGCTCATGAAAAATGCCCGCTGGTGTCAGCGGGCATTTTTCATAGTGGAGATCAGTGCGGCGAGGGGGGCTCGTCGGGTGTGCCGGGCGGCGCGTTGGCGGTGTTCGATTCGGCGGAGGGCGCGAGCGCCGGCCACCACCAGCGCTCGATTCGCGCCTGCAAGAGGCACACCAGCAGCGCACACACGGTGCCGAGCGTCACCATGCCGAGCCGGATCAGCGGGATGTCCCACAGCGGCCCGTTGCCGGGAAACAGCAGCACGATGGTGGCGGTCACGCCGCCCAGCCGCGCCGCGCTGCCGACGTTCAGACACCAGCAGATCACGATAGTCGCGGCGATCGCCACCGCATAGGCGAGCAGATGCGTGGTGGTGTTCGCGCTGCCGAGCGCGGCGCCGGCGAACCCGAGCACGCCACCCGCCATCGCGCCGACGAACTGGTCGCGCGACAGGTTCATCGTGTCGGAATACTGGTGCTGGGTGACGGAGATCGCCGTCACGGCGGCCCACACGGCCTGCTCGGAGTGCAGCAGGCGGCCGATGCCGTAGGCGAGACAGGCGCCGAACACGGCTTGCAGCGCCATCGCCGTGCCTTGTCTGGCGCGCTCGCGCAGCGACATCCCCTTGAACAGCGTGGCGATCGACTGCTGGATCTGGCGGCGCGTGTCGTGCAGCGTGCGAATCGTATCCATGAATCCGGTGCGGGCTGGAGGGTCAGGCGGTTGCCGCCGGCGTGCCCGACGAACCGGACGAGTCGTCCGATTTGTCAGATTCGTCTGGCGTGTCGTCGCCGATGCCGGCATCGCGCGTCTCCGGCATGGCCGCGGCCACCAGCGCCACGGCGATCGCGCCGGCCGCGGCCAGCCCGAAGAAGCTCATGGTGTTGCCGAAGTGGTCGGCGGCGAAGCCGGCCAGCGTCGTGCTCAACGTCGCGCCGATCCCGGCCGCGAGCCCGAACAGCCCGATGCAAAGGTTGTAGCGGCCTTTGTCGCCGGCCACGTCGGCCGCGATCAGCGGCAGCATCACGCCGAACACGGCCGCGCTGATACCGTCGAGCATCTGCACCGGCACCAGCAGGTACGGGCTGCTGACGCCGGCGAACAGCAGCGCGCGTATCGGCAGCGCCGAGAAGCCGAGCAGCAGGATCGGCCGGCGGCCCCAGCGCTGCGCGGAACGCCCCACCCACGGCGACAGCATCGCGACGATCGCTTGCGGCACGATGATGCACGCCGCGATCACGAGCTGGACGTTGTCGCCCATGCCGGCCGTCACTTCGCCGGCCGCGAGGTTCAGCATCGCCGCGTTCGACAGGTGGAACAGCACCACGCAGGCCGCGAAGATCAACATGCGGCGATCGCGCAGCAGATGGAAGATCGTCTCGCGCGGCCCGTCGGCCATCGTGTTGCTGCCGCGACCCGGCGCCGGAGGCGGCGCGACCGTGTTGGTCGGCTGGATCATCGACAGCGCGATCAGCGCCGGCATGGCCAGCCCGGCCGTCAGCCAGAACACGGCGCGCGCCGAGATGTACTCGCCGGTCAGGCCCATCAGGCCCGCCGCCACCGCGCTGCCGATCGACGCCCAGCGCGCGTTGCGGCCGAGCCGGTTGCCGAGGTTGGCGCGACCCACCAGCGCGAACGAAATGGCCGCCATGGCCGGCGTCAGCATGCAGCTCGCGAAGCCGTGGAACACCTCGGCCGCGATCACCGGCACGATGGTCGGGCTGACGGCCAGCAGCAGCGCCGACAGGATGATCGCCGCGATCGCCCAGGCCGCCGCGCCCTTCTTGTTCTTCAGCGCATCGACGGCCGCGCCGCCCGGCACCTGGCTGACCATCGCGCTGATCGTGCCGATCGACAGCACCAGGCCGATCTCGCCCTGGGTCCATTTGTGGGAGGCGAGATAGGACGCGATGAACGGGCCGAAGCCCGTCTGCACGTTCGCGACGAAGAAGTTGACCCAATCGAGGGCGCGCAGGCTGCGCGGGGTGACCGCGTTGCCGCCGGTCATCGATTGGCACCCGTGGTGCTGGCCGCCGGTGCTTCGGCGGGCGGTGAAACGGCGATCACCGGCTTGTCGGCCTGGTAGGGCGGCGAGGCCTTCAACTGCGCGTCGGACAGGTCGAGCAGCGCGCGCAGCGCCTTGTCCTTGGTGGCGAAACGCAGCGCCGACCAGCTCGCGGCGATGGTGCGCCGGTCGGGATTCACGAGGCCGCCGAGGTCCAGCACGATGGCCTGCGGTTGAGCATCGCGGTCGATCAGCACGTCGACGATCCGGCCGATTTCCGCGCCGTTCGAGCGCGCGACGTCGGCATCGACCACCGGCAGCGTGTTCGGCGTGGCGTCGCCGTGCGACGAGCCGCTCAGCGAGATGCCCTTCGGCCGGTCGGCCGGCGGCAGCTCGCCCGCGGGCACGTCGAGCAGGATCGGCTGGTTGCGGCCGCCCGGCGTGAAGCGGAACAGGCGCCACGGGAAGCTGACCTTGCGGTCGCCGATGCCCATGAAGCCCTGCAGGTTGACGATCATGCGGTTCGGTTTGCCGGCGGCGTCGGCGATCATGTCGACCGCGCGGCCGATCACCTTGCCGTCGCGGCGGCGCACTTCGCTGTCGAGCAGCGAATGGAGCTGGTTGCGCTCGATGGTGCGGGTCTGGATCAGCGGCGGCGGGGGCGGCGGAGGCGGCGGCGCCGGTTGCGGCGGCGTCGGGCGCTTGACGACGCGCGGGCGCGGCGCCTCGCGGTGCGGCTTCTTCTGCGTGTCGGTGTCCTCGGGCGGCTCGACCTCGGAGGCCGGCTCGGGCGTGGCGATCGGCAGGCCCTGCTCGTCGAGCGTTTCGACCGCCGCGTCGACGATCGGCGCCGGCGCTTGCGGCGGGCGCAGCAGGCCGCAGCCGGACAGCATCAGCATCGCGACGAACGCAGCGGCGACGGGCGCGCGCGACACGGCGAATTTCGGAAAACGGATTGCGAGACGCGGAAGGCCGCCGCTCATCTACGGGAACTCCAAGGGCCGGGGCAGGCCGCATGGGCGGCGCTGCGGCGATTGAGGGTCGATGCCGTGGCGGCACCGCGCAGGGCGTGAGTTTAACCTGTGCGCGCGGCCTGCCGTCGAAAACGGGGGCGCGCCGGGGCACGGCGGGCAGGTCGGTGGCTTGCTCCGGAGGCCATTTCGAGGCCTGCCGCGGAGCCTGTTTCAAGGCCGGTTTCGGAGCCCGTCTCGGAGCGTTCTTGTCGGGCCGCTTCCGGGTTCGCTCGCGGGCCGTTCGCCACGCCGTTCGCGGGCACGCCGGCCTTGCCGCGCGCGGTCCCGACCTGCGGCCCGGCGCGCGCGTTCATTTCGGCGGCAGCGTCCGGACGAACGCCAGCGCCGCGTCGAGCAGGCGCCGCCGCACCGCGTCCTGCGCGCAGCGCTCGGGCGACACCCAGACCCAGCCCGCCATCGGCCGATCGCCGTTGCGCATCGGCTCGATGCCCTGCATCGCCACCGCCCAGCCCTCCTTGCCCTTGCCGAGCCGCACCAGCATGCCGTCGTGGCGCGCGGCGCACAGCAGGTTGCCGTCGGCCATCCAGGCCCAGCCGCCGAACATCGCGCGGCCCGTGATCCAGGCTTCGTCGCGCAGTTCGTCGTTGAGGACTTCTTCGAGACCGAGATCGCGGCTCATGCGGGCTTCCTTGGCGGGGGCGGGGCGGGTGTGCCGACGATGGTAGACGAAGCCGCGCCCGGCTGCGTATCGACGCGACCGTCGGCCGGGGCCAGCGCGGAGAATAGCTGCTCGCGCAGCCAGCGGTGCGCGGCGTTTGCCTCGTCGCGCGGGTGCCAGGCCGCGTTCAGGCCGAAACCGCCGACTTCGACCGGCAGCGGCAGCAGGTCGAGCCGGCTGTCGAAGCGTTCCAGGAAGCGCTCGGGCAGCGCGCAGACGCAATCGGTCGCCTCCAGTACCAGCGGCGCGAGATGGTACTGCTGAACCGACATCGTCACGCGGCGCGTGCGGCCACGGCGCGCGAGCGCGTCGTCCATGAAGCCGTGGAAGCCGCCGCCGTCGCTCGACACGATCACATGGTCGAGGGCGCAGTAGGCGTCGAGGTCGGGCGGTGCGAGGCCGCGCGGATGGCCTTTGCGTTGCGCCATGACGTAGCGCTCGCGCAGCAGCGCGCGCGTCGTCATGCCAACGGGAATCGCGAAATCGGCGGCAATCAGCAGGTCCGCCGAGCCGTTTTCGAGCCACGCGCCGGCCTGGTCGGTCGGTACCGAGCGGAACGCCAGCCGCACGTTCGGGGCGCGCTGCGCCACCCGCTTGACCAGATCGACGCCGGCCATCACGAAACCGTTGTCGCTGGCGATCACGTTGAACGTCCGCGCGTCGTGTTCGGGATCGAATCCAACCCCATGCGCGAGCGCCGCCTGCAGGCCTTGCAGGGCCGCGCGCAGCGGCTCGCGGATCGCCAGCGCGCGCGCCGTCGGCGTCATGCCGCGGCCGTGCCGGGCCGGCACCAGCAGCGGATCGCCGGTCAGCTCGCGCAGCCGCGCCAGTTGCGCCGACAGCGCGGGCTGGCTCAGATGCAGACGCGCCGCCGCGCGTGTCACGTTCGCCTCGTCGAGCAGGACGTCGAGCGAGCCGAGCAAGGCCAGATCCGCGCCGCGCAGCACCGGCTGGATATCCGTCATATCGATGGCTCCCATATTAATAATCGATTTCAAATATACCAAGCATGCCCGCAGACTGTCTCCGTGATCCTTTGACGAACAGGGAGCGGACAGGCCATGACTTCAAAAGAACCGGAGCGCCATGCGTTGCGCGCACTGGCGAGCGCCAATTTCGCCGTGGGGGCGATGTCCTACGGGGTGGTCGGCGCGTTGCCGGCGCTGGCCGGTGCGTGGCGGATCTCGCCGGGGCGCGCGGCACTGCTGATGAGCGCGTTTTCGATCGCGTTCGCGCTCGGTGCGCCGCTGATCCAGATCGTGGCCGGGCACGCGCGGCGGCGCAGCCTGCTGTTGGGTGGCTTGGCGGTGTTGATCCTCGCCACGCTGGCCAGTGCGTGCGCGACGAGCTTCGCCAGCCTGCTGGCGGCGCGGATCGTGGCGGGGTTGGGCGCCGCGGCGGTCACCCCGCTGGCCAATGCGATCGGCGCGGAGATCACGCCCGTGGAGCGGCGCGGCAAGGCGCTGGCCGTGGTGTTCGTCGGCGTCACGCTGTCGAGCGTGATTGCCGCGCCGCTGGCCGCCGTCATCGCGCATGCGTTCGGTTGGCGCGGCGTGTTCGTCGCGCTGGCCGCGATCGGGGCGGCCAGCGCCGGTTGGATCGCCGCGGCCGTGCGCGACGCGTCGCACGGCGAGCGGATGCGCCCGGCCGGCCTCGCGCGGCTGCTGGCGCGCCCGGCAACCGCCGCGGGGCTGGCCGTGATCGTGCTGCAGACGGCGGCGTTCTTCTCCACCTACACGCTGATCCTGCCGCTTGCGGCCGGGCGCTTCGGCGCGAGCGCGGCGCAGGGCGGCGTGGCGCTGCTGGTGTTCGGCGTGACCGGGATCGTGGGCAATCTCGTCGCGCAGCGTCTGTCGCAGCGGCATTCGGCCGAACGGCTGCTGACGATCGTGATGGGCACGATGGCGCCCGTGTTCGTCGCGATCGTGCTGCTCGGCGCGGCGGCCTGGGCCGACGGCGTGCGGCAGGCCGCGTTGCTCGCCCTGCTCGTGGTGTGGGCGCTGATGCAGGATCTGTTCTATCCGTCGCAGTTGCGTCGCGTGGTGTCGCTGGAGCCGGACTATCGCGGGATGGTGATCGCGCTCAATTCGTCGGGCATCTTTCTCGGCGTTTCGCTGGGCGCGGGGATCGGCGGGTGGGTGGCCGATCACGTCGGGCTCGGCGCGCTGGCGGCGGTGTCGGCGGTGCTGACGCTGGCGGCGTTTGCGGCGTTGAGGCTGTCGCAGCGCCAGGTGATGCGGGGCGGTTCGGCGCGGGGGGCGTGCGGCGTGTCGGCGCGCTGACGCAGCAGCGAGGAAAGCAACGCGGCCGGCATTCGATCGCGAATGCCGGCCGCGTTGCTTTGAATGAAGCGATTAGCGGCTCAGTAGCCGTGCGTGACGAGCGACAGCACCGATAGATCCGCATGCGAGCCATCGACGATCATGCTGCCCACCCGCTTCGCGTCGCGAATCGCTTCGTCGGCGGTGGCGAAGCTTTCCTCGCCGTTCGGATGAAACGGCACCGTGTGCCCGGGCAGCGCCGGGCTGGCGCCCGGATGGCAGACATAGCCGATGTAGGTATGCCGGTTCGCTACCGCCGTGGCGGGGCGGACCGTAACGTGGATTTCGTAGCCTTCGTAGGGGATCGTTTCGATCCGGGGCGGGACCTCGAGCGTTGCCGTCATGATGGCCTCCGTGTCGCCGCAGGCGATGCGTGGGTGTCACGCACCGGGCCCGCGAAACGCTGCGTTGAGGTTTTCATTCTAGGTGAGGAAAAAGGGGGCGGCGTTTTCCCGTTCGACGGGGCTGTGCAGCACCTACATCAGCACGATGTCGTACTGCTCCTGGCTCAAATTCGACTCCACCTGCAGCGACACCGGCTTGCCGATGAAATCGATCAGCATCGCCAGATGCTGCGATTCCTCGTCGAGGAACAGGTCGATCACCTGCTGCGACCCGATCACGCGGAACTCGCGCGGGTTGAACTGCCGCGATTCGCGCAGGATCTCGCGCAGCACGTCGTAGCACACCGTGCGCGGCGTCTTCACCTGCCCCTTGCCCTGGCAGGTCGGGCAGGGTTCGCACAGCACGTGCGCCAGCGATTCGCGGGTGCGCTTGCGCGTCATCTCCACCAGCCCCAACTGCGAGAAGCCGTTCACCGTCACGCGCGTGCGGTCGCGCGACAGCGCCTTCTTCAACTCGCCGAGCACGGCGTCGCGATGCTCGGCGTTCTCCATGTCGATGAAGTCGATGATGATGATCCCGCCCAGATTGCGCAGCCGCAATTGCCGCGCGATCGTATGCGCGGCCTCGAGATTGGTCTTGAAGATCGTGTCGTCGAAGTTGCGCGCGCCAACGTAGCCGCCGGTGTTGACGTCGATCGTCGTCATCGCCTCGGTCTGATCGATCATCAGGTAGCCGCCCGACTTCAGATCCACACGGCGCGACAGCGCCCGCTGAATCTCGGTCTCGATGTTGTAGAGATCGAACAGCGGCCGCTCGCCGGTGTAGTGATGCAGGCGCGCGCTGACGGCGGGCGTGAATTCGCCCGCGAACGTCGACAGCCGCGCGAAGGTTTCGCGCGAATCGATCTGGATTTTCGAGGTGTCGTCGTTCGCGAAATCGCGCAGCACGCGCTGCGCGAGGTCGAGATCCTGGTAAAGCAGGCTGGTGGCCGGCAGCCGCTGCGCCTGCGCGACGATGGTCGCCCAGGTCTTGCGCAGGTAGGTCACGTCGGCGCCCAGCTCCTCGCCGCTGGCGTCCTCGGCGATGGTCCGCACGATGTAGCCGCCTTTCTCCTCGGGCGGGATCACGGCGGTCAGCCGCGCCCGCACGGCCTCGCGCTCGGCCTCGCTCTCGATCTTCTGCGAGATGCCGATATGCGGCTCCTGCGGCAGGTAGACCAGCGTGCGCCCGGCGATGCTGACCTGGGTGGACAGCCGCGCGCCCTTGGTGCCGATCGGATCCTTGATCACCTGCACCATCAGCGTCTGGCCTTCGAACACGATCTTCTCGATCGGCGGATGCGGCACGCTGCCGTGCGGGTCGCCCGGCGGGCGCGGTTGCCAGATGTCGGCCACGTGCAGGAACGCGGCGCGCTCCAGGCCGATGTCGATGAACGCCGATTGCATGCCGGGCAGCACCCGCACGACCTTGCCGAGATAGATGTTCCCGACGCGGCCGCGCGACAGCGTGCGCTCCACATGAAGCTCCTGCACCGCGCCTTGCTGCACGAGCGCGACCCGCGTTTCCTGCGGGGTGAGATTGATCAGGATTTCTTCGTTCATGGCGGGCTCAGAAAACGACACGCGCCGCGCGCAGCAGCGCGGCGGTTTCAAATAGGGGCAGACCCATGATACCGGAATGCGATCCGTCGATTCGCTCGACAAACTCCGCCGCGCGGCCCTGGATCGCATACGCGCCGGCCTTGCCGAACGGCTCGCCGCTGGCCACGTAGCGCGCCAGCGCCTCGGCGCCGACCGGCCCGAACTGCACGGTCGAGCGCGACAGGGCCGGCATCAACGGGGTGCCGTCGGCGTCGACCACGGCCAGCGCGGTCAGTACTTCATGGGTGCGGCCGGCCAGGCGCGCGAGCATCGAGAGTGCATCGTCGGCGCTGGCGGGTTTGCCGAGGATGCTGCCGTCGATTGTCACGGTGGTGTCCGCCACCAGCACGGGCGCGGCGGGCAGGGCGCTGGTGACGAGCCGGGCGCGCGCCGCATCGGCCTTCGCGGCGCATACGCGCACCACGTAGTCGGCCGCCGATTCGCCGGGCAGCTCGGCCTCGAGCGACTCGGCATCCTCGTCGGGACGCGGCAGCAGCAATTCGAAGCGGATGCCGAGCTGGCTCAGCAATTCCTGCCGGCGCGGGCTTTGCGAGGCGAGATAGACGAACGGGTAGGTCGTGTCGGGCAGGAGGCGGCGATCGGACATCGTCATGGTTCTCGTGGTGGGCACATGACGGCGCGCGAACGCGGCGCGTCATGCGCGGTGGTAGGGGTGATTCTGCGTGATGCTCCACGCGCGGTAAAGCTGCTCGGCGAGCAACACGCGCACCATGCCGTGCGGCAGCGTGAGGCTGGAGATCCGCAGCAGCATGTCGGCGCGCGCCTTGAACTCGGGGTCGAGCCCGTCCGCGCCGCCGATCACGAACGCGACGTCGCGCCCGTCCTGCTGCCAGCCCGGCAGCGCCTGCGCGAGCTGCATCGAGGTCCAGTCGCGGCCGCGCTCGTCGAGCGCGACGATGCGCGCGCTCTTCGGCAGCGCCGCTTCGATCCGGGTCTTCTCGGCAGCCATCACGCTTTCGGCGCTGCGGCCACCCGAGCGCAACTCGGGCTTGATCTCGCGTAGCTCGATACGCAACTCGGGCGGCATGCGCTTCGCGTATTCGTCGAACCCGTCCGACACCCAGCCGGGCATCTTGTGGCCGACGGCGACGATATGCAGCTTCATGGGTGCGAACTCACTTCCAACGCTTCACGTACGCCCACGCCTCAGCTGCGGCGCAGGTGGCCGCCCTTGCGAGCCGGCTTGGCGGTCGGATCGTCCTCGCCGTCCTCGTCTTCATCGACGGAGACCGACGCGCCCGCCGGGCCGCTGCCGGCAAGCTTCATGCGCACCGGCTTCTCGCCCCAGATTTCCTCGAGGCGGTAGTACTGGCGCAGTGCCGGCTGAAGGACGTGGACCACGGCGTCGCCGCAGTCGACCAGCACCCATTCGCCGGTGTCCTCGCCTTCCGAGCTGATGATCTCGCCGCCGGCTTCCTTGACCGATTCGCGCACGCTGTTGGCGAGCGCCTTGGTCTGGCGGTTCGAGGTGCCGCTCGCGATGATCACGCGGTCGAACAGATCGGTGAGGTGGCTGGTGTTGAACACCTTGATGTCTTGCGCTTTGACGTCTTCGAGGGCGTCGACGATCACGCGCTGCAGTTTGCGAATATCCATGTCAGGAATGGTAGAGACGATGTTGAAGAATATAGGCCCAGACGGCGGCCGGGACGTGCTCGGCCTCCGCGTCGGGGACTTGCGCGCGGCGCGCGATGCACTCGCGCAGGTGGGTACGGATATCGGTGGCGGCGATATCGAATGCGAGCGTGGTATCGACCAGCACGCGGCCGGCCGGGCTGGACTGCAATGCCGCCGCATCGGCGCGGCGTGACTCGATCTGGGCGGCCACCACGGGCGGCGCGGCGCTCAGGTCGAAGCCCGGGCGCGTGGCGACGCACACGTGCGCCAGTTCGAACAGCAATTTCCAATCGCGCCAGGTGTCGAGCCGCACCAGTTGATCGGCGCCGATCACGAACGACAGCGAGGCGTGCGGACCGACGCGCTCGCGCCAGCGCGCCAGCGTTTCCGCCGTGTAGGTCGCGCCGGTGTGCTCGATCTCGTCCGGCGCGACGGTGATGGTCACGCCGGGACGCGCCAGCGACGGCGCGGCGGCGCGCGTCATGGCGAGCCGGTGCTCGGCCGCCGACACGTCGCGCTTCTGGTAAGGCTGGCCGGCCGGCATCAGCACCAGTTCGGTCAGCGCCAGCACGTCGGCGAACCGCCGCGCCAGCGCGAGGTGGCCGTCGTGGATCGGGTCGAACGTGCCGCCGAGGATGGCGACCCGGTGCGGCAGCGGGTTCGGTCGGGCTTGAGTGTCCAGGACGCGTCCTTTGCTTGCGGTCAGGGCTTAGGGTTCATGATGGGCGCGCGGCTTACAGCCAGTCGCGCGGCACCAGGAAATCGCTGTAAAGACGTGCTTCCGGCGTGCCCGGTTCGGGCTGCCAGTCGTAGCGCCAATGGGCGGCGGGCGGCATCGACATCAGGATCGACTCGGTGCGGCCGCCGCTTTGCAGGCCGAACAGCGTGCCGCGGTCGAACACCAGGTTGAACTCGACGTAGCGGCCGCGCCGGTAAGCCTGGAACTCGCGCTCGTGCTCGCCGTAAGGCGTGTCGCGGCGGCGCTCGCAGATCGGCAGGTAGGCGCCGAGGAACGCATCGCCCACCGCCTGCATGATCTCGAACGACTGCTCGAAGCCCGGCTCCGCGAGATCGTCGAAGAAGATCCCGCCGATGCCGCGCGTTTCGTTGCGGTGCTTGAGGAAGAAATACTCGTCGCACCAGCGCTTGAAGCTCGGGTAATACGTATCGCCGAACGGCGCCAGCGCATCGCGGCAGGCCGCGTGGAAATGGCGCGCGTCGTCCTCATAGCCGTACACGGGCGTCAGGTCCATGCCGCCGCCGAACCAGAAGATCGGCGCCTCGCCGGCCTTGGTCGCCACGAACATGCGCACGTTCAGGTGCACGGTCGGGCAATGCGGGTTGCGCGGATGCAGCACGAGCGACACGCCGAGCGCCTCGAAGCCGCGCCCGGCCAGTTGCGGGCGCGCCGCGCTGGCCGACGGCGGCAACGCGTCGCCGGAAACATCCGAGAAACCGATGCCGGCGCGCTCGAAGAACCGGCCGCCTTCGAGAATGCGCGTGCAGCCGCCGCCGCGCAGGCGCTCTTCCGGGCCGCGCCGCCACGCGTGCGTCGCGAGCGGGGCGCCGTCAAACGCGCCGAGCGCGTCGGCGATGCGGGCTTGCAGGCCTTCGAGATAGGCACGTACGCGGTTCGCGTCGAAATTCGATTCGGTGGTCATGACTTGGGAAAGAGGGCGCGGCTCGCGCGTTTCGCTCGGGCGCCGATTGCCGGGATTGTAGACCTTCCGGCCTCGGTGCCCCGGCGCCGGGCGGCGCACCATGAAAAACGCCGCCCGGCGCATGCGCACCGGGCGGCGGCCAAGCGGGTTCAGCCCTGCTTGCGGTTCAGCGCGCGATGGCCGATGTCGCGGCGGTACTGCATGCCTTCGAAGTTGATCTGGTTGATCGCGTCGTAGGCGGCCTGCTGCGCGCCGCGCACCGAATCCGACAGCCCGACCACGCACAGCACGCGGCCGCCCGACGTGACGAGCTTGTCGCCATCGTAGGTCGTGCCGGCGTGGAACGTGACCGCATGGCCGTTTTCATCGGGGATGCCGTTGATGCGATCGCCCTTGCGCGGCGAATCCGGGTAGCCGTGGGCAGCCAGCACCACGCCGAGCGCGGTGCGGCGGTCCCATTCGAGCTCGACCGTGTCGAGCGTGCCCGCGATCGCCTGTTCGACGACCTTCGAGAAATCGCTCTTCAGGCGCGCCATGATCGGCTGGGTTTCGGGGTCGCCCATGCGGCAGTTGAATTCGAGCGTGCGCGGGTTGCCGTCCTTGTCGATCATCAGGCCCGCATACAGGAAGCCGGTGAAGCGGATGCCGTCGTTTTCCATGCCGCGCACCGTCGGCATGATGATTTCGCGCATCACGCGGGCGTGCATCTGCGGCGTGACGATCGGCGCGGGCGAGTAGGCCCCCATGCCGCCCGTATTGGGGCCGCGGTCGCCGTCGAGCAGGCGCTTGTGATCCTGGCTCGAAGCCAGCGCCAGCGCATGCTTGCCGTCCACCATGACGATGAAGCTGGCCTCCTCGCCGTCGAGGAATTCCTCGATCACCACGCGCGCGCCGGCGTCGCCGAGCTTGTTGCCCGACAGCATCATGTCGACGGCTTCATGCGCTTCTTCCAGCGACATCGCCACCACCACGCCCTTGCCGGCGGCCAGGCCGTCGGCCTTGATGACGATCGGCGCGCCCTTGGCGTCGATATAGGCGTGCGCGGGAGCCGCTTCGGTGAAGGTTTCGTACTCGGCCGTGGGGATGCCGTGGCGCTTCATGAACGCCTTGGCGAAATCCTTCGAGCTTTCGAGCTGGGCCGCTTCCCGGGTCGGGCCGAACACCTTGAGTCCGCGCTGACGGAAGTGGTTGACGATGCCGGCCGCGAGCGGCGCTTCCGGGCCGACCAGCGTGAACGCGACCTGCTCGGCTTCGGCGAAATCGGCCAGATCGTCGAGCGAGGTCAGATCGATGTTCTTCAGGCGCGCGTCCTGCGCGGTGCCGCCGTTGCCGGGCGCGACGTAGACGGTCTGAACGCGCGGCGACTGGGCGAGTTTCCAGGCGAGCGCATGTTCGCGGCCGCCGGAACCGACGACGAGTAATTTCATGGGAATCCCCGCAGACTAGAAAATGGGGCGGCCGGCGCGCATCGAGCGGGCCGGCCGCGGTACCGGGCGGTGGCCGCCTTTCACCCGAAAGACGGGCCGGTTCGCGTTCATTCGTCGCCGATGACCGCGTTCGTGTAGACCTCTTGCACGTCGTCGAGATCTTCCAGCACGTCGAGCAGCTTCTGCATCTTGACGGCGTCGTCACCGCTGAATTCGACTTCGTTCTGCGGCTTCATCGTGACTTCGGCCAGCTCGGCCTTGAAGCCGGCCGCTTCCAGCGCGTCCTTCACCGTGGAGAACGCCTGCCAGTCGCACAGCACTTCGATGCTGCCGTCTTCGTTGGTGTTGACGTCGTCCGCGCCGGCCTCGAGCGCGGCTTCCATCAGCGCGTCTTCGGAGGTGCCGGGGGCGAACAGGAACTGGCCGACGTGATCGAACATGAACGCGACCGAACCGTCGGTGCCCATGTTGCCGCCGTACTTCGAGAACGCGTGACGGACTTCCGCGACGGTGCGCACGCGGTTGTCGGTCATGGTGTCGACGATGATTGCCGCGCCGCCGATGCCGTAGCCTTCGTAGCGGATTTCCTCGTAGTTCGCGCCGTCCGCGCCGCCCATGCCGCGATCGATCGCGCGCTTGACGTTGTCCTTCGGCATGTTCGCGTCGGCCGCCTTGTCGACCGCCAGACGCAGGCGCGGGTTCGAGGCGGCGTCGCCGCCGCCCAGGCGCGCCGCCACCTGGATTTCCTTGATCAGGCGCGTCCAGACCTTGCCACGCTTGGCGTCGGCCGCTGCCTTCTTATGCTTGATGTTGGCCCATTTGGAATGACCAGCCATACCCGTTCTCCGTCGCCCGCGCGATCCGGCGGGCGTGTCTTAAGCGATGTGTTGCGGTGCGCCGTGGGGCGAAGCCGCGAGATGTCGTAGGTTCGCGATTGCGCCTGCGCGCGCGATGCCGGCGGCAGGCCCGGGCCGCCCGTGACGGGCTCCGGACGCGAAGCACGCGATTTTACCATGCGACGCAACCCGTACCGGTGCGTCTGCGTGCAAAGGGCGGGGTGTCGGAGCGCGGAGAATCGGGGCAGGATCGAAACGAAGGGCGTGCGGCGGGCGGGCCGGGATGTCGCGCGGGGCGCGGGCGGCCGGCCGCGCAGGCTCGCCTGCGCACCTTGCCCGCGCGCGCGCCCGCCGTCGGCGGCTCAGTTCTTGGTGCCGAACAGGCGGTCGCCGGCGTCGCCCAGGCCCGGGATGATGTAGGCGTGTTCGTTCAGGTGCGAATCGAGCGAGGCCACATAGACCTTGACGTCCGGATGCGCGTCCTGGAACACCTGGATGCCCTCGGGCGCGGCGACCAGCGCGAGGAACGCGATCCGCTCGCCGGGCACGTTGCGGCGCTTGAGCACGTCGACGGCGTGCACGGCCGAGTAGCCGGTGGCGATCATCGGGTCGCACAAAATGAAGTTGCGGTCTTCCAGGTCGGGCAGCCGCACCAGGTATTCGACCGGGCGGTGGTCGTCGGCGCGGAATACGCCGATGTGGCCGACACGTGCCGACGGCACCAGGTCGAGCAGGCCGTCCGACATGCCGATGCCGGCGCGCAGCACCGGCACGATGGCCAGCTTCTTGCCGGCGATCACGGGCGCGTCGATCTCGACCAGCGGGGTTTCGACCCGTTTCGTGGTGATCGGCAGGTTGCGGGTGATTTCATAGCCCATCAGCATCGTGATCTCGCGCAGCAACTCGCGGAACGTGCGCGTGGACGTGTCCTTGTCGCGCATGTGGGTGAGTTTGTGCTGGATCAGCGGGTGATCGAGGATGAAGAGGTTCGGAAAGCGGCTGTCCTGGGTCATGACGGGCGGCGGAAAACGGTGCGTGGAGATCGGGAAGCGGCGCGTGTCGCGCGGCGCGGTGATGCAAGTTTACCGAAGATGGCCGGCGCGATCCGGATATTATCGACCTCTCTCGCGCGGCGGCCCGGCCGGCGGCGCGGGGCGGCTGCGGCGCGGTTTCGCCGGCGGTGGCCGCCCGCGCCGGCCGGGCCGCCGCATCGGTGCGGCTCACGCCGCTCACTGACAGCAAGGAACCGGCTCGAATGGATCTCGGAATCGCAGGACGCACCGCGCTCGTATGCGCGGCCAGCAAGGGGCTCGGACGCGGCTGCGCGCAGGCGCTGGCCGCCGAAGGCGTGAAGCTCGTGATCGTGGCGCGCACCCAGGAAACGCTCGACGCGACCGCCGAACACATCCGCCGTACCACCGGCGCGGACGTCACGGCCGTCGCCTGCGACATCACCACGCCGCAAGGCCGCGAGCTGGCGCTGGCGGCCTGCCCGCAGCCCGACATTCTCGTCACCAACGCGGGTGGCCCGCCGCCGGGCGATTTTCGCGATTTCTCGCGCGACGACTGGATCCGCGCCGTCGACGCCAACATGCTGACGCCGATCGAACTGATCCGCGCCACCGTCGACGGCATGATCGCGCGCCGCTTCGGGCGCATCGTCAATATCACCAGCTCGGCGGTGAAGGCGCCGATCGATGTGCTGGCGCTGTCCAACGGCGCGCGCTCGGGGTTGACGGGCTTCGTCGCGGGGCTGTCGCGCAAGGTGGCCGAGCACAACGTGACGATCAACAACCTGCTGCCGGGCCTGTTCGACACCGACCGCATCAAGACCACGCTGACGGCGTCGGCGCAGGCGGCCGGCAAGAGCGTCGACGAGATGCGCGCGCGCCGGACCCAGGAGATCCCGGCGCGCCGGCTCGGGCAGCCCGACGAATTCGGTGCGGCCTGCGCGTTCCTGTGCAGCGCGCATGCCGGCTACATCACCGGCCAGAACTGGCTGCTGGACGGCGGTGCCTACCCCGGCACGTTCTGAGCGCGCGCCGCGCCCGCCCGTTGCCCCATTTCGACCCACGAGGATTGACCCGCATGGATGCACCCCGCATTGCGCTGATCGCGCACGACGCCAAGAAGGACGAGATCGTCGCGCTCACGGGCGCCTATCGCGACACGCTGGCGCGCTGCACGCTGCTGGCCACCGGCACGACCGGCGGCCGGATCGCGAGCGCGCACGGGCTGGAGGTCGAGCGCAAGCTGTCCGGCCCGCTTGGCGGCGATCAGCAGATCGGCGCGGAACTGGCCTCGGGCCTCGTGCAGATGGTGGTGTTCCTGCGCGACCCGATGACCGCGCAGCCGCACGATCCCGACATCAACGCGCTGGTGCGCGTGTGCGACGTGCACAACGTGCCGGTGGCCACCAACGTGGCGACGGCGCGGGTGCTGCTCGATGATCTGGTGCGGCGGCTGGGGTGAGGTGACGCGCCGGGCATCGAGCCCGGCGCATGCCGATGCCGGTCAGTAGGCCTGCTGGATCAGCAGCGTGGCCTGGCCGGTGTTGTCCGAGCAGACATCGTCGGAGGTGTAGCCGTACAGGGTCGATGCGCCGTTGCCGCCCACATTCACGACGATCGGCTGGGTGGTCACCGGCACACCCCATTTTGCATTGAGGACACCGCCCTGCACGATCACGGTGTTGATCGGGCAGTCGCCGGACTAGCAGGACATGGTGTTCGCCGACAGCGACATCACGTACCGGCCCGGCGAGAGTTGGAACGTCGCGGCGGTGCCATAGGGCGCGGCGCCTGGCGAGAGCGCGCTCTGGATGCAGTTCTGCCGCCCGTCGACAGTGATGGAAGTCGCGGCTTGTGCGGTGGATGCCAGCGCGAGCAGAAGGGTTGCGACAACGGAAATGCGCATGACTCGGATCCTTTCTTCAAGTTATGTGGACTGCACGTTTGCACATCGCGTCGGCACGAGCGCGCCGACCCGTGCTTAACGGCATGAGCGGGCAGGCCTTGATGGTTTTGTCTGAAGAATTCATTGCTTTACATGACGCGGCTTCCCGGTGCCGCTTCCCGGCGTAGCGGCCGCCAGCACGATTTCCCCCGCCGCGCGAAAATCCCCCATCCCGTCGCGAGACGGCCGAATCCCCCGAACATCCAACTCAGGAGCACGACGCATGCCGAAAGCAATCCGTTACGACCAACCGGGCGGCCCGGAAGTGATGAAGTGGGTCGACGTCGAGGTCGGCGAACCGAAGGCCGGCGAGGTGCGCGTGAAGCACCACGCGGTGGGCCTCAACTACATCGACGTCTATTTCCGCACCGGCCTTTATCCGCAACCGCTGCCGGGCGGCCTCGGCCAGGAAGGCGCGGGCGAGGTGGTGGCGGTGGGCGAGGGCGTCGGCGCGCTGAAGGTGGGCGACCGCGTCGCCTACACCGGCGTGCCGCCCGGCTCGTATGCCGAGGAGCGCGTGCTGCCGGCCGAGAAGATCGTCAAGCTGCCCGACGCGATCGGCTACGAGGACGCCGCCTCGCTGATGCTGCAAGGCCTGACCGCGCAATACCTGTTGCGCCGCACCTATCCGGTCAAAGCGGGCGATACCATCCTGATTCACGCGGCTGCCGGCGGCGTCGGGCTGATCGTCTGCCAGTGGGCCAAGGCGCTCGGCGCGACGGTGATCGGCACGGTCGGTTCCGACGAAAAGGCCGAACTGGCCAAGGCGCACGGCTGCGACCACGCGATCGTCTACACGCGCGAGCCCGAGTTCGCCAAGCGCGTGAAGGAGATCACGAACGGTGCGGGCGTGCCCGTGGTGTACGACTCGATCGGCAAGGACACCTACGTTTCGTCGCTCGACAGCCTCGCGCCGCTCGGCCTGTTCGTCAGCTTCGGCAACGCGTCCGGCCCGCTGCCCGCGATCGACTCGAAGGAGTTCGCCTCGCGCGGCTCGCTGTTCTTCACGCGCCCGTCGCTGTTTACCTACATCGCCAAGCGCGCCGATCTCGAACGCGGCGCGGCCGAGCTGTTCGACGCGGTGATCTCGGGCAAGGTCAAGACCAACGTGCGCCAGCGCTATCAGCTGGCGAACGTGGCCGAGGCCCATCGCGATCTCGAAGCGCGCCGCACCACCGGCTCGACGATCCTGCTGCCGTAACGCTCCGCTTCATCCCCCCGCTTCACGCCGCGGCCGCCTCCAGGGCGGCCGCGCGCTTTTCCGGCCGTCCCCCGGCGCCTGCCGCGTTTACGCGTTTTTTACACCCGCCCGCCCACCTTTGACCTGCCCTTTACGCGCATTCCCATAACGTTGCATCCGTTCGAACAGGAACACGGAGAACACAACAATGGATGCGCTGTATATCGGTGGTCTCGCACTGTTTTCAGTGCTGATCGCTGCGCTCGTCGCGGGGTGCGACAAGCTCTCGCAATATGGTCGCGGGGGGCGTCAATGAACTGGATGCTATGGCTCGCGGGGCTGTCGACCGCGCTGTTGTTCGCCTATCTGATCTACGCGCTGCTGCGCGCGGAGGACATCGAATGAGCGCGAACGATCTGATGCAGGCGGGGATCTTCCTCGTCGTGCTGCTGGCGCTGGCGGTGCCCGTCGCCGGCTATCTGACCCGCGTGATGGACGGCTCGTCGCGCGTCGTGCGCGTGTTCGGGCCGCTCGAACGCGTGCTGTACCGCATCGCGGGTGTCGATCCGGGCGCGGAGATGTCGTGGAAGCAGTACGCGTTCGCGACGATCGCGTTCAACGTGCTCGGCATGTTCTTGCTCTACGCGCTGCTGCGCCTCCAGCAATGGCTGCCCGGCAACCCGCAGCAGTTCCCGCCGATGACGGTGGACGGGGCGTTCAACACGGCCGTCAGCTTCGTCACCAACACCAACTGGCAGGACTATTCGCCCGAGCAGACGGTCAGCTACCTCACGCAGATGCTCGGCCTGACGGTGCAGAACTTCCTGTCGGCGGCCACCGGCATCGTGGTGGTGATCGCGCTGATCCGCGGCTTCGCGCGTCATACCGCGAAGACCATCGGCAACTTCTGGGTCGACCTGACGCGCGTGACGCTGTACGTGCTGGTGCCGATGTCGGCGGTGGTCGCGGCGCTGCTGATGAGCCAGGGCGTGATCCAGAACTTCCGCGCCTACACCGACGTGCCGACGCTGCAGACCAGCACGTACCAGGCGCCGAAGCTCGACGCGCAGGGCAACCCGGTCAAGGACGACAAGGGCAACCCGGTGACGGTCGCCACGCCGCTGAAGACGCAGACGCTGGCCTTGGGCCCGGTGGCCACGCAGGAAGCCATCAAGATGCTCGGCACCAACGGCGGCGGCTTCTTCAACGGCAACTCGGCGCATCCGTACGAAAACCCCACGCCGGTCTCGAACATGATCGAGATGCTGTCGATCCTGATCCTGCCGGCCGCGCTGTGTCTGGTGTTCGGCCGCATGATCGGCGACCGCCGGCAGGGCGTCGCGGTGCTCGCGGCGATGACGGTGGCGTTCGCGGCGGCGGTGGGTGTCGAGGCGGCCTCCGAGCAGCGCGGCAACCCGCAGTTCACGGCGCTGCACGTCGACCAGGGCGCGAGCGGCCTGCAGGCGGGCGGCAACATGGAAGGCAAGGAAACCCGCTTCGGCATCGCCCAGACCAGCATCTTCGTGGTCGCGACCACGGCCGCCTCGTGCGGCGCGGTGGACGGCGCGCACGATTCGCTGACGCCGGTCGGCGGCCTGGTGCCGATGCTGCTGATCCAGCTCGGCGAGGTGATCTTCGGCGGGGTGGGCTCCGGTCTCTACGGGATGCTCGTGTTCGCGCTGCTGGCGGTGTTCGTGGCGGGCCTGATGATCGGCCGCACGCCCGAATACGTCGGCAAGAAGATCGAATCGTTCGAGATGAAGATGGTGTCGATCGTGGTGCTGCTCACGCCGCTGCTGGTGCTGGTGGGCACGTCGCTCGCGGTGCTGTCGGAGGCCGGCCGCGCGGGGATCGCCAATCCGGGGCCGCACGGCTTCTCGGAGATCCTCTACGCGTTCAGCTCGGCCGCCAACAACAACGGCAGCGCGTTCGCGGGCCTGACGGTCAGCACGCCGTTCTACAACTGGCTGACGGCGATCGCGATGTGGTTCGGGCGCTTCGGCACGATCGTGCCGGTGCTGGCGATCGCCGGCTCGCTGGCGGCCAAGAAGCGCATCGCCGCGACCAGCGGCACGCTGCCGACGCACGGCCCGCTGTTCGTGGTGCTGCTGCTCGGTTCGGTGCTGCTGGTGGGTGCGCTGACCTATGTGCCGGCGCTCGCGCTCGGCCCGGGTGTCGAGCATCTGATGCTGTTCGTCAACTCGCATTGAGCACGCGCTGAGCGTGCATCGGGCAGGTCGGGCCGCGCGGCAAGCGCCGCCGGCCCGCCGCCCGCCAACAGGAAACGGGAAGTCGGAATCCGCGCATCGTTCGCGATGCCATCGAGGATCACAATGAATCAACATTCCGCTACACGATCGATGTTCGACCCGGCGCTGCTGCGCCCGGCGATCGTCGATTCGTTCAAGAAACTCACGCCGCGCACGCAGTTCCGCAATCCGGTGATGTTCTGCGTCTACGTCGGCAGCGTGCTGACCACCATCCTCTGGATCGCGGCGCTCGCCGGCCAGGCCGAGGCGCCGGCCGGCTTCATCCTGGCCGTCACGCTGTGGCTCTGGTTCACGGTGCTGTTCGCGAACTTCGCCGAGGCGCTGGCCGAGGGCCGCTCGAAGGCGCAGGCCGCGTCGCTGCGCAGCGCCAAGAAAGACGTGATGGCCAAGAAGCTCAACGAGCCGCATCCGAAATCGCCGGTGCGCATCACGACCGCCAGCGACCTGCGCCGCGGCGACGTGGTGCTGGTCGAAACCGGTGACGTGATCCCCGCCGACGGCGAGGTGATCGACGGCGTGGCCTCGGTCGACGAATCGGCCATCACGGGCGAATCGGCGCCGGTGATCCGCGAATCGGGCGGCGATTTTTCGTCGGTGACGGGCGGCACGCGCGTGCTGTCGGACTGGATCGTCGTGAAGGTCACGGCGAACCCGGGCGAGGCGTTCCTCGACCGCATGATCGCGATGGTCGAAGGCGCCAAGCGCAAGAAGACCCCGAACGAGATCGCGCTGACCATCCTGCTGGTCGCGCTGACGATCGTCATGCTGCTGGCCACCGCCACGCTGCTGCCGTTCTCGATCTTCTCGGTGCAGGCGATGAACGCCGGCCACGTGGTGACGATCACCGCGCTGGTGGCGCTGCTGGTGTGCCTGATCCCGACCACCATCGGCGGGCTGCTGTCGTCGATCGGCGTGGCCGGCATGAGCCGCATGATGCAGGCCAACGTGATCGCCACCTCGGGCCGCGCAGTCGAGGCGGCCGGCGACGTGGACGTGCTGCTGCTCGACAAGACCGGCACCATCACGCTCGGCAATCGTCAGGCATCCGAATTCGTGCCGGCCGCGGGCGTGCCCGAGGAAGCGCTGGCCGATGCGGCGCAACTGTCGTCGCTGGCCGACGAAACGCCGGAAGGCCGCAGCATCGTGGTGCTGGCCAAGACCCGCTTCAACCTGCGCCAGCGCGACATGGCGGCGTTGCAGGCCACCTTCATCGGCTTCTCGGCCACCACCCGCATGAGCGGCGTGGATCTGCCCGAGCGCGAGATCCGCAAGGGCGCGGCCGACGCGATTCGTCAGTATGTCGAAGCGCATGGCGGACGCTTTCCCGAGGACGTGCGCCGTGCGGTGGATGACGTCGCGCGCAAGGGCAGCACGCCGCTGGTGGTGGCCGAACGCCTGGGCGAGCGGGGCGCGCGCGTGCTCGGCGTGATCGAGCTGAAGGACATCGTCAAGGGCGGCATCAAGGAGCGCTTCGCCGAACTGCGCAAGATGGGCATCAAGACCATCATGGTGACGGGCGACAACCGCCTGACCGCCGCGGCCATCGCGGCCGAGGCCGGAGTGGACGATTTCCTCGCCGAAGCCACGCCCGAAACCAAGCTCGCGACGATCCGCGAGCATCAGTCGGCCGGGCGCCTGGTGGCGATGACGGGCGACGGCACCAACGACGCGCCGGCGCTGGCCCAGGCCGACGTCGCGGTGGCGATGAACACCGGCACGCAGGCCGCGAAGGAGGCCGGCAACATGGTCGACCTCGATTCGAACCCGACCAAGCTGATCGAGATCGTCGAGATCGGCAAGCAGATGCTGATGACGCGCGGCTCGCTGACGACCTTCTCGATCGCCAACGATATCGCCAAGTATTTCGCGATCATCCCGGCCGCGTTCGCCACCACCTATCCGCAACTGAACGCGCTGAACGTGATGCATCTGGCCACGCCGGCCTCGGCCATCATGTCCGCGGTGATCTTCAACGCGCTGATCATCGTGCTGCTGATTCCGCTGGCGTTGAAGGGCGTGCGCTATCGCGCGCTCGGCGCCGCCACGCTGCTGCGCCGCAACCTGCTGATCTACGGACTCGGCGGGATCCTGGTGCCGTTCGTCGGCATCAAGCTGATCGACATCGTGCTCGCCACGCTCGGCTGGGTATAAGGAAGTTACGCCATGAAAACCATGATTCGTCCGCTCGTCGTCCTGTTCGCGGTGCTGACCGCCGTGACGGGCCTCGCGTATCCGGCCGTGATGACGGCCTTCGGCGCGGCGGTGTTCCCGTCGCAATCGTCCGGCAGCCTGATCGAGCTGAACGGCAAGGTGGTCGGCTCCACGCTGATCGGCCAGCCGTTCGACGCGCCGCAATACTTCTGGGGCCGGCTGTCGGCCACCTCGCCGATGCCGTACAACGCGCAGGGTTCGAGCGCCTCGAACCTCGGCCCGACCAACCCGGCGCTGACCGATCAGGTCAAGGGCCGGCTCGACGCGCTGAAGGCGGCGGGCACCGACCTGAGCCAGCCGGTGCCGGTGGACCTGGTCACCGCCTCGGGCAGCGGCCTCGATCCGGAGATCAGCCCGGCTGCCGCGCTGTATCAGGTGGCGCGCGTCGCCCACGCGCGCGGCATGTCGGCCGACGCCGTGCGGCAACTGGTGGACGCCCACACCCAGGGCCGCCAGTTCGGCCTGTTCGGCGAGCCGCGCGTGAACGTGCTGGCGCTGAACCTGGCGCTCGACTCGGCCAAGTCCGCGCACTGATCGGCAGCGGACTTCTTTTGCGGCGCGGCCTGGCCGCGCCGCCTTTTCTTTTTTCGGGATTTGGCACCACAATGCTTGCCACGACCGTGACTCGCGCCGCCGGCGCACCGCCCTCCGCATGAATCGCCCCGATCCCGACCAGCTTCTCGACAAGCTTCAGCGCGAGGAAGAGAAGCAGCAGCGCGGCCGGCTGAAGATCTTCTTCGGCGCGTCGGCCGGCGTCGGCAAGACCTACGCGATGTTGCAGGCCGCGCGCGTGCGCGCCGACGAGGGCGTGGACGTGCTGGTCGGCATCGTCGAGACGCACGGCCGCCGCGAGACGGCCGCGCTGCTCGACGGGCTCGACCTGCTGCCGCCGCTCGCGCTCGAGCATCGCGGCCGGCAGCTGGCCGAATTCGACCTCGACGCCGCGCTCGCGCGCCGGCCGCAGCTCGTGCTGGTCGACGAACTGGCCCATTCGAACGTGACCGGCTCGCGCCACCTGAAGCGCTGGCAGGACGTGCACGAGCTGCTCGACGCGGGCATCGACGTCTACACCACCGTCAACGTCCAGCATCTCGACAGCCTCAACGACGTGGTGGGCGCGATCACCGGCATCCGCGTCTGGGAGACGGTGCCCGACCACGTGTTCGATGCGGCCGACGAGGTCACGCTGGTCGACCTGCCCGCCGACGAACTGCTCGAACGGATGCGCGACGGCAAGGTGTATCTGCCGCAGCAGGCCGAGCGCGCGGTGCGCAACTTCTTCCGCAAGGGCAACCTGATCGCGTTGCGCGAGCTGGCGCTGCGGCGCACCGCCGACCGCGTCGACGCGCAGATGCGCGAGTACCGCGCCGACCGCTCGATCGCGCGCATCTGGCAGGCGCGCGAGCGGCTGCTGGTGTGCGTCGGGTCGGGGCCGGAGGCGCCCACGCTGGTGCGTGCCGCCGCGCGTCTGGCGGCCGGGCTCAAGGCCGACTGGATCGCCGTTTATGTCGAAACGCCGAAATCGCAGCGGCTCGACGACGCGCGGCGGCGGCCGCCGCTCGACGCGCTGAAGCTGGCCGCCGAACTAGGCGCGGAAACCGTCACGCTGGCCGGCGGCGACCCGGTGGCCGCGCTGATCGGCTATGCGCAGGTGCGTAACGTGTCGAAGCTGGTGGCCGGCGGTTCGCCGCGCGCCGGCCTGTGGCGGCGGCTCGCGCGGCCGTTCGGCGAGCGGCTGGCCGAGCGCGCCGGCGATCTCGATCTGATGCTGCTGCGCACCTCGGCGCAGGACGACCCGCGCCGTGGCGCCGCCGACGCCGGCGCGCGCGCCTGGCGCGATGCGTTCGTGCAGTTGGCCGGCGAGCGCTCGCCGCCGCGCCATTACGTGGCCGCCGCGCTGATCTGCGCGGCGCTGACCGGGGTGGCCGCGCTCGCGCAGGCGCACCTCGACCTGACCAACCTGGTCATGCTCTACCTGCTCGGCGTGGTGTTCAGCGCGGTCCGACTCGGGCGCGGGCCGGGCGTCATGCAGTCGTTCCTGTCGGTGGCCGCGTTCGATTTCTTCTTCGTGCCGCCGCGCATGTCGCTGTCGGTCACCGACACGCAATATCTGCTGACCTTCTTCGGCATGCTGCTGACCTCGCTGGTGATCAGCCATCTGACGTCCAGCCTGAGCCGGTCGGCCGGCGTGGCCGAGCGGCGCGAGCGGCGCACCGGCGCGATGTACGCGATGGCGCGCGAGCTGGCCGCCGCGCTGACGGCCGAGCAGATCGTCGAGATCGGCAGCCGGCACGTGGCCGAGGTGTTTCGCGCGCGCGTGGCGATGCTGCTGCCCGACAACACCGATGGCGCCGAGCAGGTTCGCCAGCAGATCGAGAACCCCGACGAGGCCGTCACGCTGACGGGCGCCGCGCTCGATACCGATGTCGGCCAGTGGGTGTACGACCAGCAGAAGCCGGCCGGGCACGGCACCGATACGCTGCCCGCGGCGCGGGCGCTGTACCTGCCGCTGAAGGCGCCGATGCGAACGCGCGGCGTGCTGGCGGTGCTCGCGCAGGACCCGCGCGAGCTCGATGCGCCCGAGCAGCAGCGCATGCTCGACACGTTCGCCGCGCAGATCGCGCTGGCGCTGGAGCGCGTGCATTACGTCGAGATCGCGCGCGATGCGCTGGTCAGCATGGAGTCCGAGCGCTTGCGCAATTCGCTGCTGTCGGCGATTTCGCACGATCTGCGTACGCCGTTGACGACCATCGTCGGGTTCTCGTCGATGCTGGCGGGGATGCAGGGCGGCAAGCCCGATCAAGCGCCCGAAGCATCGAACGGCGAGGCATCGCCCGGCCTGCCCGCGTTGCCCGAGATGGCGAGCCGGCAGTACGAGCTGGTCGAGGCGATCCACGACGAGGCGCTGCGCATGACCGGCATCGTCACCAATCTGCTCGACATGGCGCGGCTGCAGGCCGGCAGCCTGCAACTGAAGCGGCAGTGGTCGTTGCTGGAGGAAACCGTCGGCGCGGCGCTGGCCGCCTGCAAGCGCGTGTTGGCGCGGCACCCGGTGCAGGTGCGGCTGCCGGCCGATTTGCCGCTGCTGCAGACCGACGCCGTGCTGATGGAGCGCCTGTTCGCGAACCTGTTCGAGAACGCGGCCAAGTACACGCCGGCCGGCAGCGCGCTGACGATCGGCGCGCAACGCATCGAGGAGGGCGGCCAGCCGTTCGTGCGCGTGAGCGTCGACGATCACGGCCCGGGCCTGCGCGCCGGCATGGAAGCGCGCATCTTCGACAAGTTCACGCGCGGCGAGAAGGAGTCGGCCACGCCCGGGATCGGGCTGGGGCTGGCGATCTGCCGGGCGATCGTCGATGCGCACGGCGGTAAGATCGGCGCCCGGAACCGGCTCGCGCCGGACGGCTCGATTGCCGGCGCCAGCTTCTGGTTCACGCTGCCGGTGGATGCGCCGCCGCCCGTGCCCGACGACGCAGCGGCCGATCTGGCCGAACTCGGCGCGCTCGATGCACTCGATGCGCGGGTCGTGCCGCCCGCTGCCGCGCCGCCCTTGTCTTCTCCCTTTCCGCCCGACCATGAGTGAACCGACGCTGACCGTTGTCCTGATCGAAGACGAAAAACAGATCCGCCGCTTCGTGCGCACCGCGCTGGAGGCGGAGGGCATTGCCGTGTTCGATGCGGAGACCGGCAAGCAGGGGCTGATCGAGACGGCCACGCGCAAGCCCGACCTGGTGATCGTCGATCTGGGCCTGCCCGATACCGACGGGCTCGACGTGATCCGCGAGCTGCGCGGCTGGTCCGAACTGCCGGTGATCGTGCTGTCGGCGCGCACGCGCGAGGACGAGAAGGTGGCCGCGCTCGATGCCGGCGCGGACGATTACCTGACCAAGCCGTTCGGCGTGTCCGAACTGCTCGCGCGAATCCGCGCGCATCTGCGCCGACGCAATCTGGGCGGCGCGAACGATACGCCGAGCGTCCGGTTCGGCGAGGTCACGGTGGATCTGGCGTTGCGCGTGGTGACGCGCGGCGGCGCGCCGGTGCACCTGACGCCGCTCGAATATCGGCTGCTCGCGACGCTGGTGCGCCATGCGGGCCGCGTGCTGACGCACCGGCAACTGCTGCGCGACGTGTGGGGGCCGTCGCACGTGGAGAGCCATCATTACCTGCGCATCTACATGGCGCATCTGCGGCAAAAGCTGGAAGCCGATCCGGCGCAGCCGGAGCACATCGTGACGGAGACGGGGGTGGGGTATCGGCTGGTGGGCGCGGCTTGAGGGGATGAGCCGCGCGGGTCGCCGGCCTGTTGGCAGGCTTGCCGACGCGATGCGCCGTGGCGAAGGGCGCACCGACGATACCGAAGCCGCGCATCGCCCTGACGCGCATGGGGTCGATCCCGCACGCCCTGCCGGTTTGTAAGCGCTTTGTTATACTCGCCCCCTGCCCGGGGACGACCCCGGCGCGTCAATCAATCCGCGGGGACGGCCCCGTCCTTCCCGGTGGAGTCGTCTCATGTCCTGGATCCTGCTTTTCATCGCCGGCCTGCTCGAAGTGGCCTGGGCGGCGGGTCTCAAGTCGTCCGAAGGTTTTACGCGGCTCTGGCCGTCGGTGTTTACGGTCGTGACCGCGCTCGGCAGCTTCGTGCTGCTCGCGATGGCGATGCGCCAGTTGCCGCTCGGCACCGCGTATGCGGTCTGGACCGGCATCGGCGCGGTTGGCGCATTCATCTTCGGCATCGTGTTGATGGGTGAGGCCGTGACCGTCGCCCGCGTGGCGAGCGCGGCGCTGATCGTGCTGGGGTTGATCGGGTTGAAGCTGTCGTCGCCGGCCTGAAGCGGGCCTGAGCCGGGCCTGAATGAAGCCGGCTTGAAACCGGCTTGAAACCGGTCCAAAGCCGATCCGAAGCCGATCCAAAACCGGCCCGAGGTCCGCCCGACGCCGCTCCGACACTCGGCCGAGGTCGCGGCGGAGCCGCTCCGACGCCCCGCGCGGCAACCGCAACCGTCTCCCGGCGTTGCAGATTGGGCACGCTCGCCCCCGCCTGCGGGGCAATCCCCTGCAGCCCATGTTGCGGCGCGTCTATAATGCAAAATCATTGTCTCGGAATTACGCCGCCGGTTGCCCGCCCGGGCATCGGCGGCGGTTCCGTTATGCCGGCCGCCCGGCCGGCGTGCGCGTTCGACGCGCAAGGAGACCACACATGGTCGAGGCCATTTCGCTCGGCGCGGGGCTCGCGTGGGCTAGCGGGCTGCGCCTCTATCTGACGGTTCTGATCGCCGGCGTGCTGGCGCGCACCGGCCTCGTGCATCTTCCCGACACGCTGGCCGCGCTGACCTCGCCATGGGTGATCGGCGCCGCCGCCGTACTGGCTGTCGCCGAATTCCTCGCCGACAAGATTCCCGCGTTCGATTCGCTCTGGGACGCGATCCACACGTTCATCCGGATTCCGGCCGGCGCGGTGCTCGCGGCCGGCGCGCTCGGCCATGCCGATCCCACGGTGCTGGCCGTCGCCGGGCTCGCGGGCGGCACGCTGGCCGGCTCGGCCCACGTGGCCAAGGCCGGCACGCGCGCGCTGATCAACCTGTCGCCGGAGCCGGTGTCGAACTGGATCGCCTCGGCGACCGAGGACGGCATGGTGTTCGCCGGCCTGGCGCTGGCCTTCTTCGTGCCGGTGCTGTTCCTGCTGCTGATGATCGGCTTCATGGCGTTCATGGCCTGGCTGCTGCCGCGGC
This sequence comes from Burkholderia sp. 22PA0099, assembly GCF_047497165.1. Taxonomy (NCBI): domain Bacteria; kingdom Pseudomonadati; phylum Pseudomonadota; class Betaproteobacteria; order Burkholderiales; family Burkholderiaceae; genus Burkholderia; species Burkholderia sp. 22PA0099. The sequence goes on from NZ_CP163165.1 coordinate 1,300,620, forward strand.
TCTGGCGCGGCGTGTCGGGCGGCTTTCGCGGCATGGCGCATCACATGGTGTCGCGCTTCAATTCACTCGGAGGCAAGCAGGATTGACCACGCAGCATGAAGCAGGGCGCGCCGCGCGCGGCGCACGTCTGACGCCGGGCGAGCTGGTACGGCAATCGATCCGGATGACGATGCGCGACTGGCGCTCGGGCGAGCTGACGCTGCTGGTGCTGGCGCTGGTACTGGCCGTCGCGGCGCTGACCAGCGTGGGTTTCCTGTCCGACCGGCTGCGTCACGGCCTGGAGCGCGACGCGCGCCAGATGCTCGGCGCCGATTTCGTGGTGCGCGCCGATCATCCGGTCGATCCGGCCTTCGCGGCCGCCGCACGCGCGGACGGCCTTTCCACCGCCTCCACGGCGATTTTCCCAAGCATGGTGGGCGGCACCGGCGCGAATGCGCCGTCGCGGCTGGCAGCCGTCAAGGCCGTGTCGGACGGTTATCCGTTGCGAGGCCGGGTCGAGATCGCGGCCGCGCCGAACGCGCCGGGCCGCGCCACCGCCACGATTCCGGCGCCCGGCACGGTGTGGGCCGATCCGGCCCTGCTCGACGCGCTGCACCTGAAGATCGGCGATGTGGTGCGTGTCGGCCTGCGCGACTTCCGCGTGTCGGCGGCGATCACCCGTGAACTCGACCGCGGTTTCTCGTTCGTCAGTTTCTCGCCGCGCCTGATGCTGCGTCAGGACGAACTGGCTTCGACGGGGCTGATCGATTACGGCAGCCGCGTCACCTATCGCCTGCTGGTGGCCGGCCCCGATCCGGCCGTCGCGCGCTTCGCGGCGCTCGCGCACCAGCGCGTGGACGGCGGCAAGCTGCGCGGCGTCGCGCTCGAATCGCTGCAGGAAGGGCAGCCGCAGGTGCGCGAGACGCTCGACCGTGCGCGCCATTTCCTGACGCTCGTGTCGCTGCTGACGGCGCTGCTGTCGGCCGTCGCCATCGCGATGGCCGCGCAGCGCTACATGCGCCGGCATCTCGACGGCTGCGCGGCGATGCGTTGCCTCGGTACCAGCCAGCGCACGCTGGCCGGGCTGTTTACGCTGGAATTCGTCGCGATCGGCATCGTGTCGGGCGTGCTCGGCGCGGCGCTCGGCTATCTCGGCCACCTTGCGCTGCTGTCCGCGCTCGGCAACCTGATCGACGTGGTGCTGCCGCAGCCGGGCATCGCACCGGCGCTGATCGGCGTCGGCGCGGGGCTGGTGCTGCTGCTCGGCTTTGCGTTGCCGCCGCTGTGGCCGCTGACGCGTGTGCCGCCGGTGCGCGTGCTGCGCCGTGAATGGGGCGAGGCGGGGCGTACCGCGTGGCTCGGCTACGGCCTCGGCGTGGTGCTGTTCGCGGCGCTGCTGATCGTCGCGGCCGGCAACCTGCGGCTCGGCCTGATCGTGGCGGGCGGCTTCGCGGGCGGGCTGGTGCTGTTCGCGGCGGTGGCGCGCGCGACGCTGTTCGCGGCGGCCCGCGCGGTGCGCGACGCGCGCGTCGGCGCGGGGCTCGGCTGGCGTTACGCGATCGCCTCGCTGCACCGGCGCGGCACCGCCAGCGCGCTGCAGATCACGGCGCTGGCGCTGGGCCTCATGTGCCTGCTGCTGATCTCGATCACACGTGACGACCTGGTGGCCGGCTGGCGCAAATCCACGCCGCCCGACGCGCCGAATCAGTTCCTGATCGATATCCAGCCCGATCAGCGGCCCGGCGTGGTTCGCTACCTCGCCTCGCACGGCATCGACGATGCACCGCTCGAACCGATGGTGCGCGGCCGGTTGATCGCGATCGACGGCAAGACCGTCAACCCGGACAGCTTCCCCGACGCGAACGCTCGCCGCCTGGTCGATCGCGAGTTCAACCTGTCGTACACGACGCAACTGCCCGACGACAACCGCGTGGTCGAGGGCCATTGGTTCGGCGCCGCGCCGAAGCCGCAGATCTCGATCGAGGCCGGGCTCGCCAAGACCTTGAAGGTGAAGCTCGGCGACACGCTGCGCTTCGACGTGACCGGGCTGACCATCGAGGCGCCCGTCACCAGCATCCGCAAGCTCGACTGGGGCACGTTCCGCGTCAATTTCTTCGTGCTGATGCCGCCGGCCGCGCTGAGCGATTTCCCGGCGATGTACATCACGAGCTTCCATCTGCCGCCCGGCCGTTCGGGCGTGATCGACGGGCTGATCGCGCAGCAGCCGGGCATCACCGCGATCGACGTGGCGCCGATCCTCGCGCAATTGCAGCGCGTGCTGCTGCAGGTGGTGGGCGCGGTGCAGATGCTGTTCGGCTTCACGCTGGCCGCCGGCATCCTGGTGCTGTACACGGCGCTGGCCGGCAGCCGCGACGAGCGGATGCGCGAGGCGGCGCTGCTGCGCGCGCTCGGCGCGTCGCGCAGGCAGGTGGGCGCGGTGCAGCGCGCGGAGTTCGTGATCGTCGGTACGATCGCGGGCGCTTGCGCGGCGGTGGGGTCGCTGGCGATCGGCTGGGTGCTGGCTACCCAGGTGTTTTCGTTCGAGATGGCGATCAACCCGTGGGTGGTGCCGGCCGGCATCGTGGCGGGCGTCGTTTGCGCGGCGGCGGCCGGTTGGTGGAGCCTGCGCAACGTGCTGTCGCGCCCGGCGCTGCACACCTTGCGCGACGCCTGAGCGCGCGGCTGCGGTATCGTTGCGCTTTTTGCCGGATTTCCGTATGACCGACGATGTAACCGATGACGGCGCGCAGGCCAAGCCCAGCGCATTCGAGCTGGTGGGCGGCGAGGCGCGCGTGCGCGAGCTGATCGACCGCTTCTACGACCTGATGGATCTCGAGCCGGAGTTCGCGGGCATTCGCGCGCTGCACCCCGGTTCGCTCGACGGCTCGCGCGACAAGACCTTCTGGTTCCTGTGCGGCTGGCTCGGCGGCCCCGATCACTACGTGAGCCGCTTCGGGCATCCGCGGCTGCGTGCGCGGCACCTGCCGTTCCCGATCGGCAGCTCGGAGCGCGATCAATGGCTGCGCTGCATGGCCTGGGCGATGGAGGACATCGGCCTCGACGCGGCGTTGCGCGAGCGGCTCATGGTGTCGTTCTACGACACGGCCGACTGGATGCGCAACCGGCCCGGTTGATTCCGGAGGCACGGCATCGCCCAACGAAAAAGGGCGCCAGGCAAGCAGCCCGGCGCCCTTTTTCTCGCCTGCGCGAGCCTGGTGTCAGTTGTCGTCCGGCGTGCGGACGTACACGCGCAGCAGTTCCTCGTTGTCGCCGGGCCGAGCGCCTGTCCAGTACAGGTCCCACTCGTCGTCGATCTTCGGCGTCACGGCGCGCAGGCCCTGCACGATCATCCACGTGCACTTCGTGCTGGCCGGATTGGCGGTCGGGCGATGTTCGATGCCGGTGAAGTATTGCAGCATCGGCGCTTCCGATTCGCCGAGCCCGAGGCTGGCCATGCAGTCGCCTTCGTTCCATTGCTCGGCCAGATGCGCGTCGAGATCGAGAAACACCGAGCGGTAACTCTTGGCCACGTCGAGCCACGGCAGCAGCAGCGTGAAGATCAGCCCCCAGACCAGCACCACGCCGGCCGCCCACGACAGCGCGCCGCGCCACTTGCCGGTGGCGCGCAGCCACGGCAGCACCCATAGCCAGCCGATCGTCAGCACCAGCCCGGCAGCGGCGAACCCGAGGTCCAGCGGCGCGGTCCAGTCGAGCGGCAACCAGCGGCCGAGCCAGTGGATCGACGCGCGCGAGGCGTGCGCCGACGTCATGATCGACCAGACATACCAGGCATAGACGGCGACGCAGCCGAACAGCAACCGGCTCGCGTAATCCCACAGCATCGCGGCGCGCAGCGGCATGCGCTCGGGCGCGGCGGCCGCGAGCAGGGCCAGCGGGGCGATGAACGGCAGGATGTACAGCTCGCGCGAGGTGGCCGACATCTGCAACACCATCATGCCGATGCCGCCGAACAGCGCGGGCAGCGTCACCGCCGGGTCGCGCCACGCGCGCCAGCGGCCCGCGAGCAGCGCATAGGCGGCCAGCGGGCCGACCGGGAAGCCGACCGTCAGCAGCGCTCGCCAGATGAACAGCGGCTTGTCGTTTTCGGCGCCGAGGTTGGGCACCGAAAAGCCGAAGAAGCGGCCGACGTTGTTGTCCCAGAACCAGGTCATGAACAGCGTTTCGGAGCGCAGGAACAGCGCGGTCGGCCAGATCAGCGCGAACGGCGCCAGCACCAGCGCGGCGACGCCGAGCGAGCGGAAGAACGCGCGGTTGCGGCAGGTCGGATACAGCGCGAGCACGAGCGTGAGCGTCGCACCGAACACGAGCGGCACGAACAGCCCCTTGGCCAGCAGCGCGATACCCACGCCCGCGCCGAAGCCCGGCGCGGCGAAGCGGCTGGCGGGCCGGCCCGCGACGCGCTCGGTCACGAGTTCGAGCAGCGACGAGAAGGCGATCGCCGCGCCGGCCATCAGTGCCACGTCGGTCATCATGTCGTGGACGTGCTTGACCACCACCAGCGTGCCCGCGCACAACGCGACCGGGCCGATCACGCGCAAGTCGAGCCAGCGCGGCGCGCGCGTGGCGATGCGGGCGGCGCGCGCGGTGAAGCCGAACGCGAGCGCGGCGAACAGGGCGCTCGCGAGACGCGCCGCATCATGCAGTGGCAGGTAGCGGCCGAACAGCCAGGCGAAGGCGGCGGCCGTCCAGTCGTAGATCGGCGGCTTTTCGAGGAACGGCTGGCCGGCATTGGTGGGCACCACCAGGTCGCCGGTGTCCAGCATGTGCTGGATGATGCCGAACGTGTAGGTTTCGTCCTGCTTCCACGGGTCGTGACCGACCACGCCCGGCAGCAGATAGGCACAGGCGATCGCGATCACCAGCAGCCAGACGCGCCAGTTCGCGCGCGCGAACCCGCTCGGCCAGGCGCCGGCATGCGCGGCGTCGCCCGGCAACGGCAGGCTGCCGCCCAGCGCGGCGGCATTGGCGGCTTGCGACGCCCCCTGATGGAGCGCGACATGACGGATCGGGGCACGTGCGGACGAGCGCGGGCCGCCGGGAGCAGTAGGTCCCTGCATCGAAAAACGTCTCAAAAGTCGGTGGGTCAGCCGGCTGCTTCGGCCGGATGATTAACGCTGCCGTGGGGGGGCGATTGCCGCAGTGATGGACCGCGACGGACACTAGTTAAGCACGTTTTTATTACGGCCTGTTACGAAAACTATGGCCGTTCTGTGAGTTTTTCTGGCGTGTGTGTTGTTTTGTGATTTGTACGTTTGCGGGTGTAGCTTTTGCGACACAAGCGTGGCAAAAAAACGCCGGCCCGGAAGGGCGGGGAGCGGGCGAGGTCTGATGATTGGGCTGCGGAACCCGCTTTCGGCGGGCGCCGGCCCGGTATGTGGGTTAGCGTCCGCCGCCGACGTCGACCAGCGTGCCGGTCACATAAGAGGCGGCGCTGCCGAGCAGCCAGACGATGGCTTCGGCCACCTCGTCGGCGCGCCCCGGGCGGCCGATCGGCGTCTGCGCGCCGAGCCGCTCGGCGCGATCGGGTTGTCCGCCGCTGGCATGGATCTCGGTATCGATCAGGCCGGGCCGCACCGCGTTGACGCGCACCCCGTGCGGCGCCAGTTCCTTCGCCAGGCCGAGCGTGAGCGTGTCGACCGCGCCCTTCGAGCCGGCGTAATCGACGTATTCGTTCGGCGAGCCAAGCCGCGCCGCCAGCGACGACACGTTGACGATCGCGCCGCCGCGTCCGCCCCGATTGGTCGGCAAGCGGCGCGCCGCTTCCCGCGCGCACAGGTAGGCGCCCAGCACGTTGACGTCGAACAGGCGGGTGAGCCGCGCCAGGTCCATGTCGGCCAACGGCAGCGGCGGCGCGACGATGCCGGCGTTGTTGACGAGCGCGTCGAGCGGGCCGAGCTCGCGCTCGACGGTGTCGAACATCGCGATCACGTCGGCTTCGGCGGCCACGTCGCCTTGTATCGTCACGGCGCGGCCGCCTTGGCCGCGGATCTCGCCCGCGAGCGCGTCGGCCGCCGCCGCATCGCGTGCGTAGTTGATGCCGACGGCCCAGCCGCGTGCGGCGGCGAGCCGCGCCGTGGCCGCGCCGATGCCGCGGCTCGCGCCGGTGATGAGGACGACAGGATGTTTCGAATCGGACATGACAGGCGGCTCCGTGATGGGCGGATCGGCGCGCGACGTCACGGCGGCGAACCGCAGGGGGACGACAGGAAAGCAGGAGGATAAAGCGAACGAGGCCGGCGCGGTGCGGCGCCGGCCTCGCGGGATCGGATCGAAGCGGGCTCAGGGCGCGTCGGCCACCGGCGTCCACTTGTCGCGCAGCGGCGGCACGTAGCGGCGCAACTGATCGAGCATGCCGTCGGCCGTGGCGTCGACGCACAGCGATTCGACGTAGGTGTTGGCCATGAAACCCTCGTCCACCGTATGACGCAGCATCGCGACCAGCGGATCGTAGAAGCCCTCGACGTTCAGCAGCGCCACCGGCTTGCGGTGATAGCCGAGCTGCGCCCAGGTATAGACCTCGAAGAATTCCTCGAGCGTGCCCGCGCCGCCCGGCATCGCGACGAACGCATCGCTGAGGTCGGCCATCATCTTCTTGCGGTGATGCATGTCGGGCACCACGTGCAATTCGGTCAGGCCGACGTGGCCGACTTCCTTGTCGAGCAGCAGCTTCGGGATCACGCCGACCGCACGGCCGCCGGCGGCCAGCACCGCATCGGCGACGATCCCCATCAGGCCGACCCGGCCGCCGCCGTACACGAGCGTCAGATCGGCGTCGGCCAGCGCCCGGCCGAATCCGCGCGCCGCCTCGGCATATACCGGGCGCACGCCCGGCGACGAACCGCAATACACGCACACCGATTTCATGATTTCACTTCCTTCGGTGCGCCGCGCGGCGGCAGGAAATCGTGGAACTCGCGCTTGGGCAGCTTGCCCGACACCAGATCATCGAAGATCTGCCGCGAGCGGCCGCGCAGATACGGCGCCATCACCGAAATCACGTGCATGCTGACCTGATGGAGTTCGTCGCGGATCGCATCCTGGTCGTTGTATTTGCGCGGATGCATGACGTACTGATACGAGAGCCAGTAGGTGGAGATCACGCCCATGTTGGTGGCGATCACGTCGATCTCGGCCGGCGTGGCCACCAGTTCGTCGTCGGACACCAGCAGATCGCACATGTCGTGCGCAAAGCGCACCTTGTGGCTGATGATCTGCTTGAAGTGGGTTTCGAGCGTGCGGTTGCGGGCGAGCAGGTCGTTCAGGTCGCGATACAGGAACCGGTAGGTCCACATGAAGTCGGCCATGTATTGCAGGTACGACCAGGTTTCGTCGATGGTCGGACGGTGATCTTCGGGAAAGCGCAGTCGCCGTTCGATCTGCTGCTCGAACTGGGCGAAGATGCTGTTGATGATGTCGTCCTTGTTGCGGAAATGGTAGTACAGGTTGCCTGGACTGATTTCCATTTCCTCGGCGATCGTGGTGGTGGTGACGTTCGGTTCGCCGATTTCGTTGAACAGCTTCAACGACAGCTCGAGGATCCGTTCACGCGTGCGGCGGGGAGGTTTCGCTTCCATGTGTCGTCCGGCCCTGAATGTGCCGGACGAGCGGGCGCGGCATGAGGATGCGGCGGCTTCGTCCGGCTCGGGTTAGCTTGTCTTTCGAGACTATCGGACGATTATAAACGGTCGTTCGCTTTTTCGGCGTATTTCGTCGCACAACGGAACAATGGCAAATTTCCGCGCCGATCGTTGGTCGATCGGCGCGGTTGACAGGGTGCGAACGCCGGTATCAGTGGCCGGTCCAGCGCTTCACGAGCGGCCAGAGGATGAAGCCCCAGGTCGCGAGGCAGGCCACCAGCGCGACCGTCACGGCCGCGCTGCCGAGATCCTTGGCGCGCTTCGACAGCTCGTGGCGCTCCAGCGAAATGCGGTCGATCGCGGCTTCCACGCTGGAGTTCAGCAGTTCGACGATCAATACCAACAGCACCGAACCGATCAGCAGTGCGTGCGATACCGCATCGACCGGCATGAACAGGCCAAGCGGAACGAGGATCGCCGCGAGCGTCAATTCCTGACGAAACGCGCTCTCTTCGCGGATCGCCACCTGGAAGCCGTTGACCGAATGCTTGAGCGCGTACCAGGCGCGCGTCAGCCCGCGATTGCCCTTGTACGGATTCGGCGGCAGCGGCGCGAGCGGGTCGTCGGTGCCGAGCGGCTCGTGCGCGTCGCTGCCGTCATGCGCATCGTGGGAATCGTTATCGGCATGCGGATCGCGTGCCGCGGCGGCCGCGTTCAACGCGGGGCGCCGCAGCGGCGACGGCGACGGAGCGGGCGCTTTCGCGCGCATGGCAGGTTTCAAACGGCTGCGCCTTCAGGTTGGGGGCTGGCGGGTTTTTGCAGCGGCTTCAGGTGCGAGGCGAACTGTTCGGACGCGGCGCGCCACGAGAAGCGCTCGGCCCAGGCGCGCGCGGTTTCGCGATCGATCTTCAGCGCATCGAGGCAGGCCTCGCGCAGATCCTCGTTCATCGCGCCGGCAGCGCCGCCGCCGAGCACGTCGACCGGGCCCGTGACCGGGTACGCGGCCACCGGCGTGCCGCAGGCCAGCGCTTCGAGCAGCACCAGCCCGAACGTATCGGTCTTGCTGGGGAACACGAACACATCGGCCGCCGCATAAACCTTGGCGAGCTCCGCCTGCGACAGCACGCCAAGATAATTCGCCTCAGGATAGCGTGATTTCAGCTCGGCAAGCGCAGGGCCTTCGCCCGCCACCCATTTCGAACCGGGCAGGTCGAGCTTCAGGAACGCCTCGACGTTCTTCTCGATCGCCACGCGCCCCACGTACAGGAAGATCGGGCGCGCCGTGTTCAGCACCTTCGATTCCTTCGGCTCGAAGATGTCGAGATCGACGCCACGCGTCCACAGCACCACGTTGGTAAAGCCGAACGCTTCGAGATCCTGCTTGACCACCGGCGTCGGCGCCATCACGGCCAGCGACGCGCCGTGGAACCAGCGCAGGAAGCGGTAGGTGGCCGACAGCGGAAAGCCGAAGCGCGCCTGCACGTATTCCGGAAAGCGCGTGTGATAGGCGGTGGTGAACGGCAGCTTGTGGGCGCGCGCATAGCGGCGCGCGGCCATGCCGAGCGGGCCTTCGGTGGCGATGTGCAGCGCGTCCGGGGCGAACGCGTCGACGCGCGCGCGCAGCTTGCCGTACGGGAACAGCGACAGGCGGATCTCGGGATACGTCGGGCACGGGATGGTGCGGAATTCGAGCGGCGTCAGCAATTCGACCTGGTGGCCGAGCGCCGTCAGTTCGCGCGAGGTGCTCTTCAAGGTGCGCACGACGCCGTTGACTTGCGGTTCCCATGCATCGGTGACGATCATGATCTTCATGCTGGCAGTCCTGTAGGGTGCGGGATGCGGCGAGGCAGGGGGCTCACGCGGTGGCCTTGGCCTTGCGCGAGGTGGTGACGGGCGGCGATTGCATCACCGTCCAGTAGACGATCTTCAACTCGCCTTCCATCGTTTCTACGAGCGCGGACAGGCTTTCGACCCAGTCGCCGTCGTTGCAATACAGCACGCCGTCGATGTCGCGGATCTCGGCCTTGTGGATGTGCCCGCAGACCACGCCGTCACAGCCGCGGCGGCGCGCTTCGTCGGTCATCGCGTTCTCGAACGACGAGATGAAGTTCACGGCGTTCTTGACCTGGTGCTTCAGGTATTGCGACAGCGACCAGTACTGGAAGCCGAGCCGGCTGCGCACGCGGTTGAACCAGCGGTTCAGCAGCAGGATCAGCGTGTAGGCGCTGTCGCCGAGATAGGCGAGCCATTTGGCGTGCTGGATCACGCCGTCGAACAGGTCGCCGTGGACGATCCACAGGCGCTTGCCGGCCAGCGTGGTGTGGAACGCCTCGCCGCGCACCTGGATCTCGCCGAACGCGAGGTCGCAGAACTGGCGCGCCGCTTCGTCGTGATTGCCGGGGATATACACGACCTGGGTGCCCTTGCGCGCCTTGCGCATGATCTTCTGCACCACGTCGTTGTGCGCCTGCGGCCAGTACCAGCCCTTCTTCAGTTGCCAGCCGTCGATGATGTCGCCGACCAGGTACAGGTATTCGGAATCGTTGTGACGCAGGAAATCGAGCAGGTAGTTCGCCTGGCAGCCGCTCGTGCCCAGGTGGATGTCCGAGATCCAGATCGTGCGGTAGCGGTTCGCCGGGCCATCGGCGTCTTCCTGGTGGCCGGAGGCGGCCGACCATGGCGGCGATTCGACCGGGGTGTCGTCGTCGGCCGCGCCGGAGAGGAAGGCCGCGGCCGTCGCGCGTGCGCCGGCCGGATCTTGGAAGAAAGTAGTCGCGGACGTTTTGAGGCCCATGCATGACTCGCGCCGTGTTGGATAACCGGCATTGCGCCATGCGTCGATGACTTCGCCGTGACAGTCACGGGATGTTCTTATTACGGTCGGTCGGCGGTGCAAACCTCGCCTCGGCGCGGCCCGCGCGGCGCGTGGGGCGAGCGTGGCCGCGAGGCGGGCGGCCGGCGAAAAAGGCCGTCGGGTGCGTGATGCATCTTTGCGACAGTCGTGCGCGTCAAGGCCGATTGGTCGGACGATTGAAGCCGGTAAGGGTTGGGAGCGGCGGGGAGGTGGGCGATGCGCGAAGTCGGCGCCGGAATCAGCGCGGCACGAACACGATGCGGGTGCCCGCCAGCCGGTCGTGCGGGAACTGCCGGGCCGGATCGAGGCGCGCGGTAAGCGCCCACAGCACGATCCAGGCGGCCGTGATGGCCAGCGTGACGGGCACAGCGAAGCCCGCCAGCAGATGGAGCGCGAGCGGCGGCAGGAACCAGAGCCAGCCGAGCAGGTAGCGGAACACGGCGCGCGGCACCGTCAGCGGCGTGCCGTGCGCGGTGACCAGACGCAGCCGCCAGGTCTTCATCGGCAAGGTCTGGCCGCCGTGAGTCCAGAACCAGACAAAATACGCGCCGACCACGACGGCGACCCACATGGCGAGCAGTTGGTGATGGACGAGGCCGTTGCGCTGCTGGAGCACGAGCGCGAAGGCGAGCGCGGCGAAAAACACGATGCCGAACAGCAGCACGCCTTCGTAGACGAGCGCGGCGAGACGGCGGCCCACGCTCGGACGGGCGCCGGCTGCATCCATGGCGGGTGCGGCCGGCGCGGCGCTCACGATCCCTTGAAGATCGACGGCGCGTCGGCCGGCGAGACGGGCACTGGCGCGGGCGGCTGCTGGGTGCCCGAGGCGGCGGCGGTCGGCATGGCGGCGCTGGCCGTCGCACCCGGCTCGGCGGCCGGAGCGATCGGCGTCAGCGGCGCGTTGGCCGGATGATCGTGCGCGTTGACGAGGCGATTGATGTCGCGGTCGCTCTTGCCCGACGGCGGCGCGCTGACCACGGTGCGGCGATGGCGCTCCGCCGCGGCCAGCCGGGCCTTCTGCTCGGGCGTCAGCTTCTGGTAATCCTTCCAGGCGCGCTCGCGCGCTTGCGCGGAGAGATCCTTCGACACCTGATAGTTTTCCCGCGCGACGCGCCGCTCTTCCTGCGTGAGGTTGGCCCATTGGGTCATCCGTTCATGCAGGCGTTTTTGCTCTTCGGCCGACATCTTCGGGTAACGCGCGGCGATTTTGAGCCAACGGCGCTTGCGTGCGTCGCTGAAGCTGTCCCACAGGCGCCCGACCGGGGCCAGCGCCTCATGCTGCTGCGGCGACAGCCGCGCCCACGACAGCGGGTTCGCGGCGGGGGCCAGCGTGGGGAAAGCATTCGGCAGCGACAGGCTGACAACCGGCTGGGTCGCCGCCGGCGCGCTGGTGGCGGTTGCGGCCGCGGCGGCCGCAGGGCCGGCGGCTGCAGCCGGTTGATCATCGAAACGCGTGTAGGTGGCCGCGTAAGCAACCACGAGCGCGATCGCGCTCCCGAAAAATATCGCCAGTCCGCGTTTGTGAATCACCCCGTGCGTCCTTGTGTATCTGGTTGCGCTCAGCGCGTGTGCGACAAATAGGCGTTGAACCCGTGGTCGAGGTACGCATTGAGCGGCAGGTCATCGTTCAGCATGGCAGCGTCGATGTCGGCCAGTTCCGCCGTATGCTCCAGATTTTCCCAGTACGCGATGCCGACGATGCCGGCCAGCAGCACCAGCAGCGGCACGGCGCGCACCAGCCGGCGAGCGAGCGAGGCCGGCGGCCGGGCGGCCGGGCCGGGCAGCAGGCCGAAGCCGCCTGCCATGTTGCCCGCGAGCGCCGACACCAGCACGATGCCGGGGTCGGGTTTCTTGCGCGCGAGCGCGGCTCGCCGCGCCACGGCCAGGCGGTCGGTGGCGGACGGGGGCAGATCCGCTGCGCGCTCGTCCAGTGCGCGGCGGATCTTCAGGGCAAATTCGAATTCTTTCTGTTCGGGAGCGAAGCTCATAGCGTGATTCCTTTGGCCTTGAGCGCTTGTGCCAATGCGTGCGTGGCCCGTGAGCAGTGCGTCTTGACGCTGCCTTCGGAACAACCCATGGCGGCGGCTGTTTCGGCGACATCCATATCCTCCCAATAACGCATCAGGAAGGCTTCCCGTTGACGTGCCGGAAGCTTGCGGATTTCGGCGTCGATCAGCGTGAGCACCTGCTCCCGTTCGAGGCGGGTTTCGCTGCTTTCGATACCGTTGCCATTGTCGGCCGTGTCGAGCGTTTCGAGCGGGTCGAAATCCTCGTCGTCGCCGCTGCCGAGCGACGAGAAGAGGCTGACCCAGGTGTTGCGGACCTTTTGGCGGCGGAAGTAATCGTGGATCGCGTTCTGCAGGATCCGCTGAAACAGCAGGGGCAGTTCGGCCGGGGGACGGTCGCCGTACTTCTCCGCAAGCCGGATCATCGCGTCCTGCACGATGTCGAGCGATGCGTCGTCATCGCGCACGGCGTAGGCGGCCTGCTTGAACGCGCGCCGTTCGACGCTCGTCAGAAAATCGGCGAGTTCCTTGTCTGATGCCATTCCGGGAAAAGGTCTGCGCTCGAAGGGGCGGTAGGACGAAAAATTTCGTAAACGGGGCGGATGCTAACAAATTTTCGTGCCGGCCGGCACCTCACGTGGCGTCGCAGCAGCAGGCGAGGGTGCCTGCACGGCGGTGCTCGCCGGGCCGCTCGCCACACCCGGGATTTTTTTCTTGACCACTTGACGCCGACACTATATCGTCGCTGGTTCGCAATATAAGTGATGGTCTCAATTGAAGTTGGCCCAAGAAGCCAGCTTGTCAACTGGACGCGCCGCTTGAACCCGGATCACAAGTTCGGCAGAGAGCACCCGATCAATTTTTTTCCGAAAATTCGAAAGGTCGATATGAACATGCCCAGCGCGGAATTCTCCACGTCGGAACCCATTCCAGCCCCGTCGAGCGACTCGATCGGCGCCACCGTGCTCATGCAGGCACTGGCCGACGAGAACGTCGAATTCATCTGGGGCTACCCCGGCGGCTCGGTTCTCTACATCTACGACGAACTCTACAAGCAGGAAAAGATCCAGCACGTGCTCGTGCGCCACGAACAGGCTGCAGTGCACGCGGCGGATGCGTATGCGCGTTCGACGGGCAACGTCGGCGTGTGTCTCGTCACGTCCGGCCCGGGCGTCACGAATGCCGTCACCGGTATCGCTACCGCCTACATGGATTCGATCCCGCTCGTGGTGATCAGCGGGCAGGTGCCCACCGGCGCAATCGGCCTGGACGCGTTCCAGGAATGCGACACGGTCGGTATCACGCGCCCCTGCGTCAAACACAATTTCCTCGTGAAGGACGTGCGCGACCTGGCCGAAACGGTCAAGAAGGCGTTCTTCATCGCACGTACCGGCCGGCCCGGCCCGGTGTTGATCGACATTCCGAAGGACGTGTCGAAAACGCCGTGCGAGTACGTGCCGGTCAAGAGCGTGTCGCTGCGCTCGTACAACCCGGTCACCAAGGGCCATTCGGGCCAGATCCGCAAGGCCGTCTCGCTGCTGCTGTCGGCCAAGCGTCCGTATATCTATACGGGCGGCGGCATCATCCTGGCCGATGCGGCGCGCGAGCTGAACCAGTTCGCCGACCTGCTCGGCTACCCGGTCACGAATACGCTGATGGGCCTGGGCGGTTATCGCGCCTCCGATTCGAAGTTCCTCGGCATGCTCGGCATGCACGGCACCTACGAAGCGAACATGGCGATGCAGCACTGCGACGTGCTGATCGCGATCGGCGCGCGTTTCGACGACCGCGTGATCGGCGATCCGGCGCACTTCGCGTCGCGCCCGCGCAAGATCGTCCACATCGACATCGATCCGTCGTCGATCAGCAAGCGCGTCAAGGTCGATATCCCGATCGTCGGTGACGTCAAGGAAGTGCTGAAGGAACTGATCGAGCAATTGCAGACGGCCGAGCATGGCCCCGACACCGAAGCGCTCGCGCAATGGTGGAAGGACATCGAGGGCTGGCGCTCGAAGGATTGCCTGAAGTTCGACCGCGAAAGCGAAATCATCAAGCCGCAGCATGTGGTCGAGACGCTGTGGAAGCTGACCAAGGGCGAAGCGTTCGTGTGCTCGGACGTCGGCCAGCACCAGATGTGGGCCGCGCAGTTCTACCGCTTCGACAAGCCGCGCCGCTGGATCAACTCGGGCGGTCTCGGCACGATGGGCTTCGGCCTGCCGGCCGCGATGGGCGTCAAGATGGCCCACCCCGACGACGACGTGGTGTGCATCACGGGCGAAGGCTCGATCCAGATGTGCATCCAGGAGCTGTCGACCTGCAAGCAGTACGACACGCCCGTCAAGATCATCTCGCTCAACAACCGCTACCTCGGCATGGTTCGCCAGTGGCAGCAGATCGAATACAGCAAGCGCTATTCCCATTCCTATATGGATGCGCTGCCCGATTTCGTGAAGCTCGCCGAAGCGTTCGGCCACGTCGGAATGCGGATCGAAAAATCGTCCGATGTGGAGCCGGCGCTGAAGGAAGCGCTGCGTCTGAAGGATCGCACCGTGTTTCTCGACTTCCAGACCGATCCGACCGAGAACGTCTGGCCGATGGTCCAGGCCGGCAAGGGCATCACCGAGATGCTGCTCGGATCGGAAGATCTGTAACGGCGCGTTGGTGCGTCGCGCCCCGTGCTCCCGCTTCCATGAAGAGCGGGCGGCGCCGGGCGGCGCACAACGTGCATTCGAACTGGATTAGTCGAGATCTCATCGGGAAGAAGCGAACATGCGACACATCATTTCCGTGCTGCTGGAAAACGAACCGGGCGCGCTTTCGCGCGTGGTCGGCCTGTTCTCGGCACGTGGCTACAACATTGAAACCTTGACGGTGGCGCCGACCGAAGACAATTCGCTGTCGCGTCTGACCATCGTATCCATCGGCTCCGACGACGTGATCGAACAGATCACGAAGCATCTGAACCGCCTGATCGAGGTGGTGAAGGTCGTGGACCTGACCGACGGCGCGCATATCGAGCGCGAGTTGATGCTGATCAAGGTGCGGGCAGTAGGCAAGGAACGCGAAGAAATGAAGCGGATGGCGGATATTTTCCGTGGCCGCATCATCGACGTGACCGAAAAGACCTACACCATTGAATTGACGGGCGCGAGCGACAAGCTCGACGCATTCATCCAGGGGCTGGACGCCGGCGCGATTCTCGAAACCGTGCGGACCGGCAGCTCGGGCATCGGTCGCGGCGAGCGCATCCTGAAGGTTTGACGCCGCCGTATCGAACGGAGCCGGGTGCGCCGTCATGCCCCGGTAGCAGTACCCATTGAACGAACTCACTGAATTTGCGAAGGAATGATCATGAAAGTTTTCTACGACAAGGACGCTGACCTCTCCCTCATCAAGGGCAAGCAAGTCACGATCATCGGTTATGGCTCGCAAGGCCATGCTCACGCGCTGAACCTGAAGGAAAGCGGCGTGAACGTGACGGTCGGCCTGCGCAAGAATGGCGCGTCGTGGAGCAAGGCCGAGAACGCCGGCCTGACGGTCAAGGAAGTCGCCGAAGCGGTGAAGGGCGCCGACGTCGTCATGATGCTGCTGCCGGACGAGCAGATCGCCGAGGTGTACGCGAACGAAGTGCACGCCAACGCCAAGCAAGGCGCCGCGCTGGCCTTCGCACACGGCTTCAACGTCCACTACGGCCAGGTGATCCCGCGCGCCGACCTCGACGTGATCATGATCGCGCCGAAGGCACCGGGCCACACGGTTCGCGGCACGTACTCGCAAGGTGGCGGCGTGCCGCACCTGATCGCCGTTCACCAGGACAAGTCGGGCGCAGCGCGCGACGTCGCGCTGTCGTACGCGGCAGCGAACGGCGGCGGCCGTGCCGGCATCATCGAAACGAACTTCCGCGAAGAAACCGAAACCGATCTGTTCGGCGAACAAGCCGTGCTGTGCGGCGGTACGGTCGACCTGATCAAGGCCGGTTTCGAAACGCTGGTCGAAGCCGGTTACGCGCCGGAAATGGCCTACTTCGAGTGCCTGCACGAACTGAAGCTGATCGTCGACCTGATCTACGAAGGCGGCATCGCGAACATGAACTACTCGATCTCGAACAACGCCGAGTACGGTGAATACGTGACGGGCCCGCGCATCGTCACGGAAGAAACCAAGAAGGCGATGAAGGCTGTCCTGACGGACATCCAGACGGGCGAGTACGCCAAGAGCTTCATCCTCGAAAACAAGGCAGGCGCACCGACGCTGCAATCGCGTCGCCGCCTGACGGCCGAGCACCAGATCGAGCAAGTCGGCTCGAAGCTGCGCGCGATGATGCCGTGGATCGCGAAGAACAAGCTGGTCGACCAGTCGAAGAACTAAGCATTCGCCGAATGACGGCCCCGGTTTTCGGGGTCCGCTCCGAAAAGCCGCCCGAAGGCCGCAGTGCCGAGGGCGGCTTTTGTTATGCTACGGGCTTTGCTATTCACCGAACGTCACCATGAACTACCCTCATCCGATCATTGCGCGCGAAGGCTGGCCGTTCATCGCGATCGCTGCCGTCGTCGCGCTGCTGATCCATGCAGTCGCCGGGTTTGGCCTTGCCTGGCCGTTCTGGCTGCTGCTCGCTTTCGTGGTGCAGTTCTTCCGCGACCCGGCGCGCCCCATTCCCACCCAGGCCAACGCCGTGCTGTGCCCCGCCGACGGCCGCATCGTTGCGGTGGAAACCGCGCACGACCCGTACGCGAACCGCGAAGCGCTGAAGATCAGCGTGTTCATGAACGTGTTCAACGTGCACTCGCAGCGCTCGCCCGTGGATGGCGCGATCACCAAGGTCGAGTATTTCCCCGGCGCGTTCCTGAACGCGGCGATCGACAAGGCCTCCACCGAGAACGAGCGCAACGCGGTCGTGATCCACACCGGCAGCAACCATATCGTCACCTCGGTGCAGATCGCCGGCCTCGTGGCGCGGCGCATTCTTTGCTACGTGCGCAGCGGCGAGCCGCTCACGCGTGGCCAGCGCTACGGCTTCATCCGCTTCGGTTCGCGCGTGGACGTGTATCTGCCGGTCGGCAGCCGCGCGCGCGTGACGATCGGTGAAAAGGTCTCCGCATCGTCGACGATTCTTGCTGAATTGCCGCAGTAAGCGGCAGGAGGCTCGATGGCAGCATTCAAACCCCGCCGGCCGCGCAACGGCAAATCCCTGCCGCGCTCGTTCCGGCACAACAAGGTGATCGGCACCGATGCGGGCGCCGAGCCGCGTCGCGCCGCGCGCCAGCAGTTCCTGCGCACGCGCGGCATTTATCTGCTGCCGAACGCGTTCACCACGGCCGCGCTGTTCTGCGGCTTCTTCGCCGTCGTGCAGGCGATGAACGTACGCTTCGAGATCGCCGCGATCGCGATCTTCGTGGCGATGGTGCTCGACGGCATGGACGGCCGCGTCGCCCGCATGACGCATACGCAAAGCGCGTTCGGCGAGCAGTTCGACAGCCTGTCCGACATGGTTTCGTTCGGTGTCGCGCCGGCGCTCGTGATGTACGAGTGGGTGCTCAAGGATCTCGGCCGTTGGGGCTGGCTCGCCGCGTTCGTCTACTGTTCGGGCGCCGCGCTGCGGCTCGCGCGTTTCAACACCAATATCGGTTCGGTCGACAAGCGCTTCTTCCAGGGGCTGCCGAGCCCGGCCGCCGCGGCGCTGATCGCCGGCTTCGTCTGGCTGGCGACCGACAACCGCGTGCCGCTCAAGTTGGGCTGGCTGCCGTGGGTGGCGTTCGTGCTGACGATCTACGCGGGCGTGACGATGGTGTCGAACGCGCCGTTCTACAGCGGCAAGGCGCTCGACGTGCGGCACCGCGTGCCGTTCGCGGCGATCCTGCTGGTGGTGGTGGCCTTTGTGCTGGTGTCGTCCGATCCGCCGCTGATGCTGTTCGGGCTGTTCGTGCTCTACGGGCTGTCCGGTTATGTGTTCTGGGGCTATATGGCGATCCGCGGCCGGGCCAATCCGGCCAGATCGTCGCAGCGCGAGCACTGAGGCCAATTTCGCGGCCTTGCACCCGGCGCAGCGCATCGCAAGAACGGCGACCTTCATCGGGTCGCCGTTTTTTATGGGCCCGGCCGGCCCGGTGCGCGGCCCGATTGCACGCCTGCCCGAATGCCGCTATATTCACCGCCATGACCGCATTTTCCCGCCTCTCCCGCCTTCAAGCCGGTGCGCCCCTACGCGCACTAGCGCTAGCGCGCCTGCCGCGCTGATCGGTTTCGCCCTCCGTCAAGCCTCGTCTGTTGTAGAGCGTCGCCAGCGGTGGCGCGAACTCCATCGTTTTCTGGTTCACCTACAAAATCCCCCTGGAGCCTCCCCATGACAGACAAGCTGATCATTTTCGACACGACCTTGCGTGACGGCGAACAATCGCCCGGTGCGTCGATGACGAAGGAAGAAAAAATCCGTATCGCCAAGCAGCTCGAACGGATGAAGGTCGACGTGATCGAAGCCGGCTTCGCGGCCAGCTCGAACGGCGATTTCGATGCGATCCACACGATCGCGGGGCTCGTGAAGGACAGCACGATCTGCTCGCTGGCGCGAGCCAACGACAAGGACATCCAGCGTGCCGCCGATGCACTGAAGCCGGCCAACAGCTTCCGGATCCACACCTTCATCGCCACCTCGCCGCTGCACATGGAGAAGAAGCTCCGGATGACGCCGGATCAGGTGTTCGAGCAGGCGCGCCTGGCCGTGCGTTTCGCGCGCAAGTTCACCGACAACGTCGAGTTCTCGCCCGAAGACGGCAGCCGCTCGGACATGGATTTCCTGTGCCGCGTGCTGGAAGCCGTGATCGCCGAAGGCGCGACCACCATCAACATCGCCGACACGGTCGGCTACGGTGTGCCGGAGCTGTACGGCAACCTGGTCAAGACGTTGCGCGAGCGCATTCCGAACTCCGACAAGGCCGTGTTCTCGGTGCATTGCCACAACGATCTGGGCATGGCCGTGGCGAACTCGCTGGCCGGCGTGCAGATCGGCGGCGCGCGTCAGGTCGAGTGCACGATCAACGGTCTCGGCGAACGGGCGGGCAATACCTCGCTCGAGGAAATCGTCATGGCCTTGAAGACGCGCAAGGATTACTTCGGCCTCGACGTCGGCCTCGACACCACGCAGATCGTGCCGGCGTCGAAGCTCGTCTCGCAGATCACCGGGTTCGTGGTGCAGCCGAACAAGGCCGTGGTCGGCGCCAACGCGTTCGCGCATGCCTCGGGCATTCACCAGGACGGCGTGCTGAAGGCGCGCGACACCTATGAAATCATGCGCGCGGAAGACGTGGGCTGGAGCGCGAACAAGATCGTGCTCGGCAAGCTCTCGGGCCGCAACGCCTTCAAGCAGCGCCTGCAGGAGCTGGGCGTCGCGCTCGACAGCGAAACCGAACTGAACGCCGCGTTCACGCGCTTCAAGGATCTGGCGGACCGCAAGGCGGAGATTTTCGACGAGGACATCATCGCGATCGTCTCGGAAGAAGCCGCCGTGGTCGAGCGCGAGCACTACAAGTTCGTGTCGCTGTCGCAGCGCTCGGAAACGGGCGAGCAGCCGCACGCGAAGGTCGTGTTCTCGGTGGCCGGCGGCGAAGTGACGGGCGAGGCGCATGGCAACGGGCCGGTGGACGCGGTGCTCAACGCCATCGAAACCGAAGTCGGCAGCGGCTCCGAGTTGCTGCTGTACTCGGTCAACGCGATCACCACCGGCACGCAGGCGCAGGGCGAAGTCACGGTGCGGCTGTCGAAGAGCGGCCGGATCGTCAACGGCGTCGGCACCGATCCCGATATCGTCGCGGCCTCGGCCAAGGCCTATCTGTCGGCGCTGAACAAGCTGTATTCGGACGTCGACAAGCTCAATCCGCAACGTTCGTGATGCCGGCCTGGGCCGGCCCGCGAGGCTGGCTCAAGCCTGGACCATGCATGAAAACGCCCCGCGAGGCCTGATGGCTCGCGGGGCGTTTTTCATTGCGCCGGCCGATTGCGCCGGTGCTGCGATCGATTACATGCCGCCCGGATTGCGCAGCATCGAGAACGACCAGCGGTTGGCGTTGGCGCGCATCGGCTGCCGGTAGTCGACCAGAATCTCGCGTGCCGGCGCATCGGCGATGAATGCATCGATCAGGTCGCGCACGTCGTGGTCGATCGTGTCGGCGCGCGTGGCGTCGATGATCACGATGGCGCGGTCCGGAATCTGACGCAGGTAATGCTTGACCTGCACCTTGCCGAGAAACGACACGTCCTTGCGGAACGTCAGCAGGTAGTGATCGTCGTGCTGCGCGAGCGTGGCCGGGCTGCGCAGGTTCGCCAGCGCCACCGCCAGCACGCTGATCACGATGCCGAGCGCGATGCCGAACAGCAGGTCCACCGCGAGCACGCCCGCGATCGTCGCGACGAACGGAATGAAGGCGGCCGGCCCCTGCTTCGCGACGGCCTGGAACAGCTTCGGCTTGGCGAGCTTGAAGCCCGTGTGGATCAGGATCGCGGCGAGCGTGGCCAGCGGGATCAGGTTGATCAGCTCGGTCAGCAGGAACACGCTGACGAGCAGCAGCACGCCGTGCACCACGGCCGAGATCCGGCTTTGCGCGCCCGCATGCACGTTCACCGAGCTGCGCACGATCACCGAGGTGATCGGCAGGCCGCCGAACGCGCCGGCCACCAGGTTGCCCACGCCCTGCGCCTTCAGCTCGCGGTTCGGCAGCGGCGGGCGGCGTTTCGGATCGATCTGTTCGACCGCTTCGAGCGACAGCAGCGTTTCGAGGCTGGCGACGATCGCGAGCGTGATCGCCACGCGCCAGACATCCGGGTTCCACAACTGCGCGAAATGCGGGCCGAATTCCGCAGCCTGCAGGGCGCCCCCGAGCGAGGCCAGCGAATCGAGCGCGGGCAGTGCGACGCGGTGCTCGGCAGGCGGCGCGAAACCGGGCAGCAGCGTATTGAGCGCGAGCGTCGCGGCGATGCCGATCGCCACCACCACGAGCGGCGCCGGCACGTTGCGCACCAGCGCGAAGCGGCGCAGTGCCGGCAGATCCCAGGCGATCAGCAGTGCCAGCGAGGCGACCGCGATGACGGCCGCGCCGATCGCATGGGCGCTGAACGCGGCCGTACCGCCGTGCAGGCCGAGTGCGAACGGCACCTGCTTGACGATCAGCAGCAGGCCGATCGCGGCCAGCATGCCCTTGATGACGGGCGAGGGCACGTAGGCCGCCAACTGGCCCGCGCGCAGCATGCCGAGGCCGAGCTGCAACAGGCCCGACAGCACCACGGCGAGCAGGAACGCCGGAAAGCTGCCGAGCTGGGCAATGCCGTCGATGACGATCACCACCAGGCCGGCCGCCGGCCCGCTGACGGACAGCGGTGAGCCGCTCAGGAACGCGACCACCAGGCCACCGACGATGCCCGAAATCAGGCCCGCGAACGGTTCGACGCCTGACGCGTTGGCAATGCCGAGACACAGCGGCAACGCGACGAGAAACACGACGGTGCCGGCGACGAAGTCGCGCGGGAACGTGGAGAAGACGTTGCGTAGATTCATGATGGGCATCGGATGGGAGAGCGAGAGGGCGGGCGCGCGGGCCGGGGCGAGAACCCGGCCGCGCCGGATTCAGGCGGCCTTCAGCGAGCCGGGATTGGCGAATTCGGTGGGTTCGATTGTTTGGGCCGAGGTGGTGTCCGACGGCTCGTAGCCCGACGACAACACGTTCAGCAGGCCGTCCGACAACGAGAAGATCCAGCCGTGCACGAGCGGCGCGGACGTGCTGTCGCGCACGATCGGGTGTTCGCGCAGGCGTTGCACCTGCTCCAGCACGTTCAGTTCGGCGAGCCGGTTCGCGGCCGTATCGGCCGGCAGGGCATCGAGCGAACTGCGGTGGCGCGCCGCCAACGCGCAGAGCGGCGCGATGCGGCGCGCGACGTGCGGCAGATCGGCCGGCGGCGGCAGCAGCGAGGCACGCACACCGCCGCAGCCGTAGTGGCCGCAAACGATCACGTGATCCACCTTGAGCACGCGCACCGCGTATTCGAGCACGCTGACGCTGTTGTCGTCGTCGGGATGGAACAGGTTGGCGATGTTGCGGTGGACGAACAACTCGCCCGGCGCACTGTGCGTGATCGATTCGGCGGGCACGCGGCTGTCGGAGCAGCCGAGCCACAGCACGCGGGGGTTTTGTCCCTGCGACAACGCATCGAAGAAGCCGGGTACGCGCTCGGCGGTTTCCCGCGCCCAGGCGACGTTGGCGGCGAGCAGGCTTTTGGCGTGATTCATCAGGAATCCTATTCAAATAGGCAAGATATGAACGGTGCGGGAGGCAACACGTTCAGCCGCGCTTTCGGAATTGAAAGCTAGTTGGAAGGAATATTAGGGGTTTATCTGGATGCGAGGCGGGGCTGAAACATTCTGTTTCAAATTACGGAAATGAGAATGCGCTTTGCACCATTTTGGAAAAGAAATGGCTGATGGATGGTGCAGGGCATATCGATGAAAGTACCGCCCATCAAGGAATGTGAGCGGAAAAAGCTACGAATCAGTTTGATAGCTTAAAGATTATTTTTCCGATTTCATTGCGATATGAAGGAATCAATAAAAAAGGCCATTTCGCCGGTTGGCTGAAATGGCCCGAATCGATCCTGTCGAGAATGACAGTATTTTGAAAGATTATGGGTGCCGCTCAGAACGCCGCACGACGGTCGGGATCGTGCAGCGGATCGGGTGTCTTCTGCGTGAGGCGCAGGATGCCCTGGTCGTCGAAATAGAAGCTGTACAACATGTACCAGACGTTGTCCTCGAGATAGCGGTACGTCCACACTTCGCGCTTCATCAGCGGGAAGTACGCGGTTTCCTCGGGGCGGCCGAAATTGACCAGCACGTCGGCCTTCTTCCACTTGCCGATCTCGGCGCGATAGAACTCGTTCGGTTGCAGCACCTGGCGCATGCTGCGCACCTTGCCGGCCGCGTCGACGTCGGCAGCGGTGGTGGTTTCGCCCATCGGCTGGGTCGGCCACATCAGGCGCTTGCCGCCGTCGGGCAGGTCGTAGATTTCGCCCGGCGGACCGAGCCGGGCGATCAGCGCCGACTGATCTTCACCCGCCTGATAGCGCTGCCACGGTTGCGCGCAGCCGGCCAGCAGGGTGGCCGCCACGGCAAGCAGTACGGGAAGTCGTCGAAACATGCGGGTCTCCGTCGGATGCGATGCGCTGTTGTATCACCGCTCGGGTATCAAGTCACGCGCCGCGCGCGGGAGCCTGGCGTGCGGCTCCGGTATGATTCGGGTCCTGAATTCGGCTTGTAAGGAACGCCACGCCGGTTCCGATGGAAGCGCCTCGCTGCCGCCTGCATGGCGTTCATGCCGGTTACCCTGTGCGGGCAGGATCGCGTTGCGGAGCCGGTGTGATCGCGCTGATTGATCGAGCGCAGGTTCGGCCCGCTGGCGATGCCGGGCACCGCGATCATGCGCTTCGACAATGCCGGCCCTGGTTTCCAACCCGCGCTGGCGCTGCCGGCGGCGCTCATCGAACGGCCATCGGCGGCATGCCGAACGGCGCCTCCTGGCAGGCAGCTTAGGCGGGCAAATGACTTGTGCTACAATGCCCGCCGGTTGTCAATTATGACAGCCGTCACGGCACGGCCATTCTTCCGTGTCCGCCTGTTCGCTAGAAAGGAAATCACATGTCGGTTGCAGATATCAAGAAGTCGGAAGTTGTTGCTAATTTCGCGCGTGGCGCCAACGACACGGGTTCGCCCGAAGTTCAAGTTGCGCTGCTGACCGCGCGCATCATCGAGCTGACGGGTCACTTCAAGTCGCACGCGAAGGATCACCACAGCCGCCGCGGCCTGCTGCGCATGGTGAGCCGCCGCCGCAAGCTGCTCGACTACCTGAAGGGCAAGGATGCCGACCGCTATCGCGCGCTGATCGAGAAGCTGGGTCTGCGTAAGTAAGCGGGGCGACGTTCGCCTCTCGCAAATGCCTGTGTCAGTCCGCTGATACAGGCATTTTGTTTTTCAGCGGTACGTCACGATTCGCCGTTGTCTGTACCGAGGGCGCCCGTCCGGAATCCGGACGCGCCGCCCGCCGGCCTGGTCGCCGGGTGGAGCTTTGTGTCATTCCAGTGCGGCGGTTGCCGTCACGCGCCAGTCCCGCCCTGGAATGGCATAAAAAACACACCTCCTTCCCGTCATGCCGGGCCGCACCGCCGCCGCGCACGCGGTTCGCAATCTCGCGCGGCGCATGCCATCAATGAACAAATCAAGGATCGACCATGTCTCTGTTCAACAAAGTCGTGAAGGAATTCCAGTGGGGCCAGCACAAGGTTCGTCTTGAAACGGGCGAAGTCGCCCGTCAGGCGAGCGGCGCCGTGATTGTCGACGTCGAAGACACCGTGGTGCTGGCGACCGTCGTGGGCGCCAAGTCGGCCAAGCCGGGCCAGGATTTCTTCCCGCTGACCGTCGACTACCTCGAAAAAACCTATTCCGCCGGCAAGATCCCGGGCGGCTTCTTCCGCCGTGAAGGCCGTCCGTCGGAGCACGAGACGCTGACCTCGCGCCTGATCGACCGCCCGCTGCGCCCGCTGTTCCCGGAAGGCTTCTACAACGAAGTCCAGGTCGTGATCCACGTTCTGTCGATCAACCCGGAAGTGCCGGCCGACATCCCCGCGCTGATCGGCGCGTCGGCTGCGCTGGCCGTGTCGGGCCTGCCGTTCAACGGCCCGGTCGGCGCCGCGCGCGTGGCCTACATCAATGAGCAGTACGTCCTGAACCCGACGCGTGAGCAACTGAAGGCGTCGAACCTGGATCTGGTCGTCGCCGGTACGGAACGTGCCGTGCTGATGGTCGAATCGGAAGCCGATCAACTGCCGGAAGACGTGATGCTCGGCGCCGTGGTGTTCGGTCACGAACAGATGCAAACGGCGATCGATGCGATCCACGAACTGGTGCGCGAAGGCGGCAAGCCCGAGTGGAACTGGCAGCCGGCGCCGAAGGACGAGGCACTGATCGCCTCCGTCACGGCAGCGGCGCAAGGCGACCTGCTGGCCGCCTACCAGATCCGCGACAAGCAAGCCCGTTCGGCCAAGCTGAAGGAAGTCTACGCCGCCACCTCGGCCAAGCTCGAAGCCGAAGCGGCCGCAGCCGGCACGACGGCGGCCGACAAGGCCACGGTCGGCAACGTGCTGTTCGACATCGAAGCGAAGATCGTCCGTTCGCAGATCCTGAACGGCGAGCCGCGTATCGACGGCCGCGACACGCGCACCGTCCGCCCGATCGAAATCCGCAGCGGCGTGCTGCCGCGCACCCACGGTTCGGCGCTGTTCACGCGCGGCGAAACGCAGGCGCTGGTGGTGGCCACGCTCGGCACCAAGGGCGACGAGCAGATCATCGACGCGCTCGAAGGCGAATACCGCGAGCGCTTCATGCTTCACTACAACATGCCCCCGTTCGCCACCGGCGAAACGGGCCGCGTCGGCTCGCCGAAGCGTCGCGAAATCGGCCACGGCCGCCTCGCGAAGCGCGCGCTGGTCGCTTGCCTGCCGAGCGCCGAAGAATTCGGCTACTCGATCCGCGTCGTATCGGAAATCACCGAATCGAACGGCTCGTCGTCGATGGCTTCGGTCTGCGGCGGCTGCCTGGCGCTGATGGACGCCGGCGTGCCGATGAAGGCGCACGTCGCCGGCATCGCCATGGGCCTGATCCTCGAAGACAACAAGTTCGCGGTGCTGACCGACATCCTCGGCGATGAAGATCACCTCGGCGACATGGACTTCAAGGTGGCGGGCACGGAAGCCGGCGTGACGGCCCTGCAGATGGACATCAAGATCCAGGGCATCACGAAGGAAATCATGCAGGTCGCACTGGCCCAGGCCAAGGAAGGCCGTCTGCACATCCTCGGCAAGATGAAGGAAGCCGTGTCGGGCGTGAACACGCAGCTGTCCGAGTTCGCACCGCGCATGATCACCGTCAAGATCAACCCGGAAAAGATCCGCGACGTGATCGGCAAGGGCGGTTCGGTGATCCGCGCGCTGACCGAAGAAACGGGCACGACGATCGACATCTCCGACGACGGCGTCGTGACCATCGCGAGCACGAGCAGCGAAGGCATGGCCGAGGCGAAGAAGCGCATCGAGCAGATCACGGCTGAAATCGAAATCGGTCAGGTCTACGAAGGCGCGGTGCTCAAGCTCCTCGATTTCGGCGCGATCGTGAACCTGCTGCCGGGCAAGGATGGCCTGCTGCACATCTCGGAAATCGTCAACGAGCGTGTGAAGGACATCAACGACTACCTGAAGGAAGGCCAGGTCGTGAAGGTCAAGGTCATCCAGGTGGACGAGAAGGGCCGTGTGCGCCTGTCGGCCAAGGCACTGCTGAACGAAGCAGGGCAACCGGGCGACGCACCGCAGCAGTAAGCGTAACGAAAGCGGCCGCCCGCATCAGCGGGCCGGCCGTTTTTCCTGCAGGATGGACGGGCCTGCGTCGTGAATCGGCGCAGGCCCGTCCCTATCTTGGAGCGACCCAAATGAAGGCGATCGAAATCACCGAATTCGGCGCGCCCGACGTGCTCAAGCTCGTCGAGCGGCCCCGGCCCGACCCGAAACGCGGCGAGGTGCTGATCAAGGTGGCGGCATCCGGCATCAACCGGCCGGATGTCCTGCAGCGCAAGGGCGCCTATGCGCCGCCGCCCGGTGCTTCCGATCTGCCGGGCCTGGAGGTGGCGGGCGAGATCGTCGGCGGAGAGTTCGGCGAGGGCGCGGCGAACCCGTTCGGGTTCAAGCTCGGCGATCGTGTTTGCGCGTTGCTGGCGGGCGGCGGTTATGCCGAGTACGTCGCGGCGCCGCTGGCGCAGTGCTTGCCCGTGCCGGCCGGTCTGACCGACATCGAGGCGGCGTCCTTGCCCGAAACCTTCTTCACGGTCTGGAGCAACGTGTTCGATCGCGGGCTGCTCGGCCGCGGCGAAGGTGGCGAGCAGGAAACCCTGCTGGTGCAGGGCGGCTCGAGCGGGATTGGCGTGACGGCAATCCAGATTGCACATGCGCTCGGCTATCGCGTGTTCGCGACGGCCGGCACCGACGAGAAGTGCCAGGCTTGCGAGGCGCTCGGCGCCGAACGCGCGATCAACTACAAGACGGAAGATTTCGTCGACGTCGTCAAATCGCTGACCAACGACCGTGGCGCGGACGTGATCCTCGACATGGTGGCGGGGTCTTACGTGCCGCGCGAATTGAGCGCGCTGGCCGACGGTGGCCGGCTGGTGGTGATCGCGCTGCTTGGCGGCGCGAAGGCCGAAGTCAGCCTGGGCGAGATCCTGCGCCGACGCCTGACGATCACCGGCTCGACGCTGCGCCCTCGCGCCGTCGAGTTCAAGGCGAAGATTGCGGCGCAACTGAAGGAAACCGTGTGGCCGCTGATCGAGGGCGGGACGGTGAAGCCCGTGATCTATCGCGTGCTGCCGGCCGCGGAGGCCGCACAGGCGCATGCATTGATGGAAAGCGGCGAGCACATTGGCAAGATCGTGCTCGATTGGGGTGCCAGCGCTTGACATTTCCGGTTTGACCGGTTCTTGCTCGTCGAAGTAAAATCGCCGGTTTGCTTCGTCCGACCGGTTCCGCCACCTTTGCGAGCTCGCCGGATCGGCGGGCGTTACGACGAAGATTCAGTTCGAGATACGAGAAACGATGTCCACAGAACGAGTGAAGCGGGTAGTCGGTAACTGGAAAATGCACGGCCGTCTCGATGGCAATCGCGCGCTGCTGAACGACGTGCTCGCGGGTGCCAAGGATGTGCCGGCCGGCGTCGAGATCGGCGTTTGCGTGCCGTTTCCGTATCTGGCGCAGGCAGGCGAATTGCTGGCGGGCGGCCGCGTAGCCGTGGGCTCGCAGGACGTGTCGGCGCACGAGCAGGGTGCCTACACCGGCGAAGTGGCGGCAGCCATGATCGCCGAATTCGGTGCGAAGTACGCGCTGGTCGGCCACTCGGAGCGCCGGACGTACCACGGCGAATCGAGCGATCTGGTTGCCGTGAAGGCGCAGCGTGCGCTGGCGGCCGGCCTGACGCCGATCGTCTGCGTCGGCGAAACGCTGGCCGAGCGCGAATCGGAAGCGACCGAGCAAGTGGTCGGCGCGCAGCTCGACGCGGTGCTGGCGGTGCTGTCGGCCGACGAAGCCGCACGCATCGTGGTGGCCTACGAGCCTGTCTGGGCGATCGGCACGGGCAAGAGCGCCACGTCGGATCAGGCGCAGCAGGTACACGCGTTCCTGCGCTCGCGGCTGGTGGCGAAGGGCGTGGGTCACGTGTCGGTGCTTTACGGTGGCAGCGTGAAGCCGGAGAATGCGGCCGAGCTGTTCGGCCAGCCGGATATCGACGGTGGCCTGATCGGCGGCGCGTCGCTCAAAAGCAATGATTTCCTGGCGATTTGCCGCGCGGCGCAATAAGCGACGCGGCAAACCGCCCAATGTTTGTGAATCCGGGGTCGCGTACGGAGTGTGCGCAGCAATCCCACAATTCGGGTGAATGAGATGTCTTTTCTGAAAGTCTTGATTATCGTGGTGCAGGTCCTGTCCGCGCTTGGCGTGATTGGTCTGGTACTGCTTCAGCATGGCAAGGGTGCCGATATGGGTGCCGCATTCGGCAGCGGCGCGTCGGGCAGTTTGTTCGGCGCGACCGGTTCGGCGAATTTCTTGTCGCGCACTACGGCAATCCTGGCAACTGTGTTTTTCATTTCGACGCTCGCACTGACTTATCTCGGTTCGTACAAGTCGTCGCCGTCGATCGGCCTGCTCGGCGGGCAGGCTGCGCCCTCGGTGGCCGCGGCTTCCCAGCCCGCAACGGCCTCCGGCGCATCGATTCCGGCCGCTACGTCCGGCGCATCGGCACCGGCTGCTGCATCCACGTCCAGCCAGGACGTTCCGAAGTAAAAAAGGCCGAAAAAGAGAAAATAGTGGTTGATCGGCTCAAAAAAGTCGGGCTATAATTTAATTCTTGTCGCGATTGACTGGAAGCGAATTTCCCAGGCAATCGCCGCAGTGCCGACGTGGTGAAATTGGTAGACACGCTATCTTGAGGGGGTAGTGGCGAAAGCTGTGCGAGTTCGAGTCTCGCCGTCGGCACCAAAGTTTTGTAATGCCAGCCTGCTTCAGCGGCTGGCATTTTTCATTTCAGGATCCCATTTTGCGTTGCCTCGCAATAGCGTGCGGTCCGAAATGACCCTTTGCTCGGAAGGTGATATGCTTCGCTCCGATCAGAACTAACCGATAGAGGATGGCCTTGAACCTCGCTGCCTATTACCCCGTCTTGCTGTTCCTTCTCGTAGGCCTTGGGTTGGGCGTGGCACTGATTGGCATCGGCAAGGTCCTCGGTCCCAACAAGCCCAACAGCGAAAAGAACTCACCGTACGAGTGCGGTTTCGAGGCATTCGAGGATGCGCGCATGAAGTTCGACGTGCGCTATTACCTCGTCGCTATCCTGTTCATCATTTTCGATCTCGAAACCGCTTTCCTGTTTCCTTGGGGTGTCGCCCTTCGCGACATCGGCTGGCCCGGTTTCATGGCCATGATGATCTTCCTGCTCGAGTTCCTGCTGGGTTTCGCCTACATCTGGAGAAAGGGCGGCCTCGACTGGGAATAAAGGGCGGGTCAATCACCGGTTTGCGTGAGGCGGCCACTCTCCGCCGCCTGTCAGGAGTGGAAAGCAATGAGTATCGAAGGGGTCTTGAAGGAAGGGTTTGTCACCACCACGGCCGACAAACTGATCAACTGGACGCGCACTGGGTCCCTGTGGCCAATGACGTTCGGTCTGGCGTGCTGCGCGGTCGAGATGATGCATGCGGGCGCGGCCCGCTACGATCTCGATCGTTTCGGCGTCGTGTTTCGCCCGAGCCCGCGCCAGTCCGACGTGATGATCGTCGCCGGCACGCTGTGCAACAAAATGGCGCCGGCGCTGCGTCGCGTCTACGATCAGATGGCCGAGCCGCGTTGGGTGATTTCGATGGGGTCGTGCGCGAACGGCGGCGGCTACTATCACTATTCCTATTCCGTCGTGCGTGGTTGCGATCGTATCGTGCCCGTCGACGTCTACGTGCCAGGGTGTCCGCCGACAGCCGAGGCGCTCGTCTATGGCGTGATCCAGCTACAAGCCAAGATCCGCCGGACCAGCACCATCGCCCGTCAATAAAGCCCCGAGCACCCACAATATGGCAAGCAAAATCGAGATCCTCAAAGCCAACCTCGAAACCGCGCTCGGTGAGCGCGTGGTCAGCCTGACCGAGGCCATTGGTGAACTGACGCTGGTCGTGCGTGCGCGCGACTATCTCGAAGTCGCTACGCTGCTGCGCGACGACCGGACGCTCGGCTTCGAGCAACTGGTCGACCTCTGCGGTATCGACTATCAAACCTACGGCGACGGTGCCTACGACGGCCCGCGTTTCGCTGCGGTCCTGCAACTGCTCTCCATCACGAACAACTGGCGCCTGCGCCTGCGCGTGTTCGCGCCCGACGACGATCTGCCGATCGTGCCGTCGGTGGTCGACATCTGGAATTCGGCGAACTGGTACGAGCGCGAAGCGTTCGATCTGTTCGGTATCGTCTTCGAAGGCCACCCGGACCTGCGCCGCATCCTGACCGACTACGGCTTCATCGGCCATCCGTTCCGCAAGGACTTCCCGCTGTCGGGCTACGTCGAAATGCGTTACGACCCGGAAGAGAAGCGTGTCGTCTACCAGCCGGTGACGATCGAGCCGCGGGAAATCACGCCGCGTGTGATCCGCGAAGATCGCTACGGCGGCCTGAAACATTAAGAGGGCGGTATGGCTGACATCAAGAACTACACGCTCAACTTCGGTCCGCAGCACCCGGCAGCGCACGGTGTGCTGCGCCTCGTGCTCGAACTCGACGGCGAAGTGATCCAGCGCGCCGATCCGCACATCGGCCTGCTCCATCGCGGCACCGAAAAGCTCGCCGAGAACAAGACCTTCATCCAGTCCGTGCCGTACATGGATCGTCTCGACTATGTGTCGATGATGGTCAACGAGCACGGTTACGTGCTGGCGATCGAAAAGCTGCTCGGCATCGATGTGCCCGAGCGCGCGCAGTATATCCGCGTGCTGTTCGACGAAATCACGCGCGTGCTGAACCACCTGATGTGGATCGGCTCGCACGGGCTCGACGTCGGCGCGATGGCGGTGTTCCTCTACGCGTTCCGCGAGCGCGAGGATCTGATGGACGTCTACGAAGCCGTGTCGGGCGCGCGCATGCACGCTGCCTACTATCGGCCGGGCGGCGTCTATCGGGATCTGCCGGACGCAATGCCGCAATACAAGGCATCGAAAATCCGCAACGAGAAAGCGTTGTCGAAGATGAACGAAGCGCGCCAGGGCTCGGTACTCGACTTCATCGACGATTTCTTCACGCGTTTCCCGAAGTGCATCGACGAGTACGAAACGCTGCTGACCGACAACCGGATCTGGAAACAGCGTCTGGTCGGGATCGGCGTCGTCAGCCCG
Organism: Burkholderia sp. 22PA0099; assembly: GCF_047497165.1. Lineage (NCBI taxonomy): Bacteria > Pseudomonadati > Pseudomonadota > Betaproteobacteria > Burkholderiales > Burkholderiaceae > Burkholderia > Burkholderia sp. 22PA0099. Next base: position 1,332,544 of record NZ_CP163165.1, read on the forward strand.
GAGCGCGCTCTGCAGCTCGGCCTGACGGGTGCGATGCTGCGCGGTTCGGGCATCGAGTGGGATCTGCGCAAGAAGCAGCCGTACGAGGTGTACGACAAGCTCGATTTCGATATCCCGGTGGGCGTGAACGGCGACTGCTACGACCGCTATCTTGTGCGTGTCGAAGAAATGCGCCAGTCTTGCCGCATCGCGAAACAGTGTATTGAGTGGCTGCGGAAGAATCCGGGGCCGGTGATGACCGACAATCACAAGGTTACGCCGCCCAAACGTGTCGACATGAAGTCGAACATGGAAGACCTGATTCACCACTTCAAGCTGTTCACCGAGGGCTTTCACGTGCCGGAAGGCGAAGCCTACGCAGCGGTCGAACATCCGAAGGGCGAGTTCGGTATCTATCTCGTGTCCGACGGCGCGAACAAGCCGTACCGGCTGAAGATTCGCGCCCCCGGTTACGCTCATCTCTCCGCGCTCAACGAAATGGCGCGCGGCCACATGATTGCCGATGCGGTCACGATCATCGGTACGCAGGACATCGTGTTCGGCGAAATCGACCGTTGATCGTCATGCCGCCCGCGTTGCGTGGGGGGCAAGCAGCAAGGCCTTGCAACGCGCGCTCCGTCCCGGTGCGCGTTCGCAGGCAGTCAACAGTGAGCGCCAGGTCTGCCGTCTCGTTCCCGCGGCAGGTTGTTCGTTCGGTAGGAATTGAAAGAGTCGTGTCTGAAAATGATCTCAGCTGAAGGCCTGAAAGAAATCGATCGCGTGATCGCGAAGTATCCCGCCGATCAGAAACAGTCCGCCGTGATGTCGGCGCTGGCCGTTGCTCAGGAAGAGCATGGCTGGCTCGCACCCGAACTGATGCAGTTCGTCGCGGACTATCTCGGCATGCCGGCCGTCGCCGTGCAGGAGGTCGCGACGTTCTACACGATGTACGAGCTCAAGCCGGTTGGGAAGCACAAGCTCACGCTCTGTACGAATCTCCCGTGTCAGCTCGGTCCGCATGGCGGCGCCGAGGCCACGGCCGAATATTTGAAGCAGAAGCTCGGTATCGAGTTCGGTGAAACCACGCCCGACGGCAAGTTTTCATTGAAGGAAGGCGAATGTTTCGGCGCGTGCGGCGATGCACCCGTCCTGCTGCTCAACAATCACAAGATGTGCAGCTTCATGAGCCGCGACAAGATCGACCAGCTGCTTGAGGAGCTCTCGAAATGACGTCTCTCCACGATCGTCACATCAAACCGCTGATCCTTGCCAACCTGAACGGCGAGAACTGGGGTCTCGAAGATTACGTCGCGCGCGGCGGCTATGCCCAACTGCGTCGCATCGTCGAAGAAAAAATTCCGCCCGAGCAGGTGATTGCCGACGTCAAGGCGTCGGGCCTGCGCGGCCGTGGCGGCGCGGGTTTCCCGACCGGCCTGAAGTGGAGCTTCATGCCGCGTCAGTTCCCGGGCCAGAAGTACCTCGTCTGCAACTCGGACGAAGGCGAGCCGGGCACGTTCAAGGATCGCGACATCCTGCGCTGGAACCCGCACTCGGTGATCGAGGGCATGGCCATCGGCGCCTACGCGATGGGCATCACGGTCGGCTACAACTACATTCACGGCGAGATTTTCGAGGTCTACCGCCGTTTCGAGGCGGCGCTCGAAGAAGCACGTGCCGCCGGCCTGCTTGGCGACAACATTCTCGGTTCAAATTTCTCGTTTCAGCTGCACGCGCACCATGGCTATGGCGCGTATGTTTGCGGCGAGGAAACGGCGTTGCTCGAATCGCTCGAAGGCAAGAAGGGTCAGCCGCGCTTCAAGCCGCCGTTCCCGGCGAGCTTCGGCGTGTATGGCAAACCCACCACGATCAACAACGCGGAAACCTTCGCGGCCGTGCCGTTCCTGCTGACGGTCGGCCCGCAGACCTACCTCGAGATCGGCAAGCCGAACAACGGCGGCACCAAGATCTTCTCGGTGTCGGGCGACGTCGAGCGTCCGGGCAACTACGAGGTGCCGCTCGGCACGCCGTTCTCGGCGCTACTCGAACTGGCCGGTGGGATGCGCGGTGGCCGCAAGCTGAAGGCCGTGATTCCGGGTGGTTCGTCGGCGCCGGTCATTCCGGGCGAGCAGATGATGCAAACGGACATGGATTACGACTCGATCGCGAAGGCCGGTTCGATGCTCGGCTCCGGCGCGGTGATCGTGATGGACGAAACCCGCTGCATGGTGCGCGCGCTGTTGCGTCTGTCGTATTTCTACCATGAAGAATCATGTGGCCAGTGCACGCCGTGCCGTGAAGGCACCGGCTGGTTGTATCGGGTCGTGAAGCGGATCGAGAACGGCGAAGGCCGCAAGGAAGATCTCGAACTGCTGAACTCGGTGGCCGAAAACATCATGGGCCGGACCATCTGTGCGCTGGGCGACGCTGCGGCCATGCCGGTGCGCGGCATGCTGAAGCACTACTGGGACGAATTCGCGTATCACGTCGAGCACAAGCATTGCATGGTCGGCAGTCATTCGCATGCGCCGTCCGCCGTGGCGGCCTGAAGCGAAGCCCGATTGCGAAACATCAGCGCCCCGGTGGGCGAGAGCGCGACCGAGCGCTAAAGGTTAAGGACCATACATCATCATGGTTGAACTTGAGATAGACGGGAAGAAGGTCGAGGTGCCCGAAGGCAGCATGGTGATCCAGGCTGCGCATAAGGCCGATAAGTATATTCCTCACTTCTGCTACCACAAAAAGCTGTCTGTTGCGGCCAACTGCCGCATGTGTCTCGTGGATGTCGAGAAGATGCCGAAGGCCGTGCCGGCCTGCGCCACCCCGGTATCGGCCGGGATGATCGTTCGCACGCACTCGGACAAGGCCGTCAAGGCGCAGCAGGCCGTGATGGAATTCCTGCTGATCAACCATCCTCTCGATTGCCCGATCTGTGATCAGGGCGGCGAATGTCAGTTGCAGGATCTGGCGGTCGGCTACGGCAAGTCGGCGTCGCGCTACCGTGAGGAAAAGCGCGTCGTGTTCCACAAGAACGTCGGCCCGCTGATCTCGATGGAAGAGATGTCGCGCTGCATCCACTGCACGCGCTGCGTGCGTTTCGGCGAGGAAGTCGCCGGTGTGATGGAGTTCGGCATGCTCGGCCGCGGCGAGCACTCGGAAATCACGACGTTCGTCGGCAAGACCGTCGATTCCGAACTGTCCGGCAACATGATCGATCTGTGCCCGGTTGGCGCACTGACGAGCAAGCCGTTCCGTTTCAGCGCCCGTACCTGGGAATTGTCGCGCCGCAAGTCGGTGAGCCCGCACGATTCCGTCGGCGCGAACCTCGTCGTGCAGGTCAAGAACAACCGCGTGATGCGCGTGCTGCCGCTCGAGAACGAAGCCGTCAACGAGTGCTGGATCTCGGACAAGGACCGCTTTTCGTACGAAGGCCTCAACAGCGAAGAGCGCCTGACCAAGCCGATGCTTAAGCAGGGCGGTCAATGGGTCGAAACCGACTGGCAGACCGCGCTTGAATACGTCGCGAAGGGCTTGAAGGGCATCGCCGCCGATCACGGCGCGAATGCGTTGGCCGCGCTCGCCAGCCCGCACAGCACGGTCGAGGAACTGTTCCTCGTCGCGCAGCTTGCGCGCGAGCTCAAGGTGCCGAACGTCGATTTTCGTCTGCGTCAGACCGATTTCTCGGCGCCGGTTTCGGGTGCGCCGTGGCTCGGCATGCCGATCGCCGATCTGTCGAATATCGATTCGGCGTTCGTGGTCGGTTCGACGCTGCGCCGCGATCACCCGCTGTTCGCCGCGCGTCTGCGTCAGGCCGCGAAAACCGGCACGCAGGTTCACATGCTGCACGCCACCAGTGATGACGCGCTGATTCCGACGTCGAAGCGCATCGTCGCCGCGCCGTCGGCATGGCTCGATACGCTGGCCGGCATCGCCGCCGCCGTCGCGCAGGCAAGCGGCGCGGCACTGCCCGAATCGCTGGCCGGCGTCGAAGCCTCGGCCGAAGCGCAGGCGGTTGCCAAATCGCTCGCGTTCGGCGAACGCCGCATCGTGCTGCTCGGCAACGCCGTGGTGCGCCATCCGCAATTCGCACAGATCCATGCGGTCGCGCAGTGGATTGCCGAACACAGCGGCGCCACGCTCGGTTTCCTGACCGAAGCGGCCAACACGGTGGGTGCCCACCTCGTCGGCGTGCTGCCGGGCGAGGGCGGCTTGAATGCGCGCGACGTGTTCGCACAGCCGCGCAAGGGCTACGTGCTGCTCAACGTCGAGCCTGAATTCGATACGGCCGATCCGGTTGCCGCGCGTGCAGCGCTCGACCAGGCGGAAATGGTCGTGGTGATGTCGCCGTTCAAGTTCGGCGCCGATTACGCCGACGTGCTGCTGCCGATCGCGCCGTTCACCGAAACGGCCGGCACCTTCGTCAATGCCGAAGGTCGTGCGCAGTCGTTCAACGGTGTGGTGCGTCCGCTGGGCGACACGCGCCCGGGCTGGAAGGTGCTGCGCGTGCTCGGCAGCCTGCTCGGCCTGCCGAACTTCGAATACGAGACATCCGACGAAGTACGGCTCGCCGCGCTCGGCGAAGGCGATCTGTCGTCGCGTCTGTCGAACGCCACCGGCGTGGCACCGGCCCGCGCGGCCGCGCAAGCGGCAAGCGGTGCGCTCGAACGCCTGGCCGACGTGCCGATCTACCACGCCGATCCGCTGACACGCCGTGCCGGCGCGCTGCATTTGACGGTCGCGGCGAAAGCCGCGCATTCGGCCGGGTTGCCGGCCGCGCTGTTCGAGCGCCTCGGCCTTCAGAACGGTGACGCGGTGCGCATCAGCCAGGGAGGCCGTTCGGTCGAACTGCCTGCCGTGCTCGACGCGAATCTGGCCGCAACGGTGGTGCGCGTGTCGGCGGCCACCTCCGCCGGTGCGGTGCTCGGCGGCCAGTCCGGTGAACTCGTGGTGGAGAAGGCGTAATGAGCTTGTTCGATACGATCAATTCGGGCGGTACCGAGCTGCTCGGCGCGGCATGGCCGACCGTATGGGCGCTCGTGCGGATCCTCGTCGTCTGCGTGGTGATCCTGCTGAGCGTCGCGTACCTGATTCTCTGGGAGCGCAAGCTGATCGGCTGGATGCACGTGCGTCTCGGGCCGAACCGGGTCGGCCCGGGCGGCCTGCTGCAGCCGATCGCCGACGTGCTGAAGCTGCTGCTCAAGGAAGTGATCCAGCCGTCGGCGGCCAGCCGCTGGCTCTACGTGATCGCGCCGATCATGACGGTGGTGCCGGCGTTCGCGGTGTGGGCGGTGATCCCGTTCCAGGCCGGCGCCGTGCTGGCCAACATCAACGCCGGGCTGCTGTATGCGATGGCGATCTCGTCGGTTGGTGTCTACGCGGTGATTCTGGCTGGTTGGGCGTCGAACTCGAAGTATGCGTTCCTCGGTGCGATGCGCGCGGCAGCGCAGATGGTGTCGTATGAAATCTCGATGGGCTTCGCGCTCGTACTGGTGCTGATGACGGCCGGCAGCCTGAATTTCTCGGATATCGTGATTTCGCAACAACAGGGCTATTTCGCGCACCACGGCATCAATTTCATGTCCTGGAACTGGCTGCCGCTGCTGCCGGTGTTCGTCATCTACTTCATCTCGGGCATCGCGGAAACGAACCGCCATCCGTTCGACGTGGTGGAAGGCGAATCGGAAATCGTGGCGGGTCACATGGTGGACTACTCGGGGATGGGCTTCGCGCTGTTCTTCCTCGCCGAGTACATCAACATGATCGTGATCTCGGCGCTTGCTGCCACGCTGTTCCTTGGCGGCTGGGACGCGCCGTTCAGCTTCCTGCACTTCATCCCGGGCGTGGTGTGGCTCGTGCTGAAGATCTTCATGCTGCTGTCGGTCTTCATCTGGGTTCGCGCGACGTTCCCGCGTTTCCGTTACGACCAGATCATGCGACTGGGCTGGAAGATCTTCCTGCCGATCTGCGTGATCTGGGTGATCGTGGTCGGCTTCTGGATGATGTCGCCGCTGAATATCTGGAATTGAGAGGGCGGATCCCATCATGACGGCAATCCAACATTTTTTTAAAACCTTCTTCCTGACCGAGCTGCTGAAAGGGCTCGCGATGACGGGCCGCTACACCTTCAAGCGCAAGATAACGGTGCAGTTCCCGGAAGAAAAAACCCCGATCTCGCCACGTTTTCGCGGGCTGCACGCGCTGCGCCGTTATGAAAACGGCGAAGAGCGCTGCATCGCCTGCAAGCTGTGCGAGGCAGTGTGCCCGGCAATGGCGATCACGATCGAGTCGCAGGTGCGCGCCGACAACACGCGCCGTACCACGCGCTACGACATCGACCTGACCAAGTGCATCTTCTGCGGTTTTTGCGAGGAAAGCTGCCCGGTCGATTCGATTGTCGAAACGCAGATCCTCGAATATCACGGCGAGAAGCGCGGCGACCTGTATTTCACGAAAGAAATGCTGCTCGCGGTCGGCGATCGCTACGAAAAGGACATCGCGGCCGCGAAGGCCGCCGACGCGCCGTATCGATGATGCAGGATCGGCCGGCCCGTGTGGGCCGGCCCGAGCGCCGCGGCAACGGTGCGCGGCACGTCGCTGTGCCCGAGAACCGTGCCTGACCAAGGCCTAAACGATGAACCGGTAACCATGGACTTCACGACCGTACTTTTCTACATCTTCTCGCTGCTGCTGGTGATCTCGGGGCTGAAGGTGATCACTGCGCGCAATCCGGTGGCTTCTGCGCTCTTCCTCGTTCTCGCGTTCTTCAACGCGGCAGCGATCTGGATGTTGCTCGAGGCCGAATTCCTCGCGATCCTGCTGGTGCTCGTCTATGTCGGCGCGGTGATGGTGCTGTTCCTGTTCGTGGTGATGATGCTCGACATCAACACCGACGTGCTGCGCCGCGACTTCCGCCGCTTCGTGCCGATGGCTTCGGTGGTGGGGGCGATCATCGTCGTCGAGACGGCGCTGATTCTCTGGCGCGGTTACGGCGCGACGTCGCAGCCGGTGCGCGACGTCGCCTCGGGCGCGCTCGCCAACATGTCGAACACGCGCCTGATCGGCAAGGTGATCTACACCGATTACATCTTCGCGTTCGAAATCGCGGGCCTCGTGCTGCTGGTGGCGATCATCGCCGCCGTGTCGCTGACGGCCAGTCGCGGCAAGGAACGCAAGCGCCAGCGCGTGTCCGATCAAGTGCGCGTGCGCCGCGAGGATCGCGTGCGCATCGTGAAGATGGCGGCCGAAGTTCCGCCGCCGCCGGAACCGGCAACCGCCGAGGCCGATCCCGCTGCGGCGCCCAAGAGCTGAGCGGAGGAGAACCGAATCATGTTGAACCTGACTCTTGCCCATTACCTGGTGCTCGGCGCGATCCTGTTCGCGATGAGCATCGTCGGCATCTTCCTGAATCGCCGCAACATCATCGTGATCCTGATGGCGATCGAACTGATGCTGCTCGCCGTCAATACGAACTTCGTCGCGTTCTCGCATTATCTGGGTGACGTGCACGGACAGATCTTCGTGTTCTTCGTGCTTACGGTTGCAGCAGCGGAAGCGGCAATCGGCCTCGCGATTCTAGTGACGCTGTTCCGCAAACTCGACACCATCAATGTCGAGGATCTCGACCAGCTCAAGGGCTAATTCCAGGCGAGTCTGCTATGTCGACCACACTCAATGAAACCACGCTGCTGGCGATTCCGCTGGCGCCGCTTGCCGGCTCGATCATCGCCGGCCTGTTCGGCAATATCGTCGGACGCAAGGGCGCGCATCGCGTGGCGATCCTCGGCGTCCTGATCTCGTTCATCCTGTCGGCCCTGGTGTTCCAGCAGGTGCTCGGCGGTGCGAGCTTCAACTCCACCGTCTACGAATGGATGCGGGTCGGCCCGCTCAAGCTCGAAGTCGGCTTCCTCGTCGATTCGCTGACCGCGATGATGATGATCGTCGTGACCTTCGTGTCGCTGATGGTGCACATCTACACGATCGGCTACATGCAGGAAGAAGACGGCTACCAGCGCTTCTTCTCGTATATCTCGTTATTCACGTTCTCGATGCTGATGCTCGTGATGAGCAACAACTTCCTGCAGCTGTTCTTCGGCTGGGAAGCGGTCGGCCTCGTGTCCTACCTGCTGATCGGGTTCTACTTCACGCGTGAAAGCGCGATCTACGCCAACATGAAGGCGTTCATCGTCAACCGGGTGGGCGACTTCGGGTTCCTGCTCGGCATCGGCCTGCTGCTCGCGTATGGCGGCTCGATGAACTACGGCGAAGTGTTCGCGAAGAGCAACGCGCTCGCGGCGATGCATTTCCCGGGCACCGATTGGGGCTTGCTGACGGTGGCCTGTATCTGCCTGTTCATCGGTGCGATGGGCAAGTCGGCGCAGTTCCCGCTGCACGTCTGGCTGCCGGATTCGATGGAAGGCCCGACGCCGATCTCGGCGCTGATCCACGCGGCCACCATGGTGACGGCCGGCGTGTTCATGGTCACGCGCATGTCGCCGCTGTTCGAACTGTCCGATGCGGCGCTGTCGTTCATTACGGTGATCGGCGCGATCACTGCGCTGTTCATGGGTTTCCTCGGCGTGATCCAGAACGACATCAAGCGTGTCGTGGCCTATTCGACGCTCTCGCAGCTCGGCTACATGACCGTCGCGCTGGGCGTGTCGGCCTATCCGGTCGCCGTGTTCCACCTGATGACGCACGCGTTCTTCAAGGCGCTGCTGTTCCTTGCCGCCGGCTCGGTCATCCTCGGCATGCATCACGATCAGGACATCCGCAACATGGGTGGCCTGCGCAAGTACATGCCGATCACCTGGATCACTTCGCTGGTGGGTTCGCTCGCGCTGATCGGCACGCCGTTCTTCTCGGGTTTCTATTCGAAGGATTCGATCATCGACGCGGTGAAGCTCTCCAACCTGCCGGGTTCGGGCTTTGCCTACTTCGCGGTGATCGCCAGCGTGTTCGTGACCGCGCTGTATTCGTTCCGCATGTATTTCCTCGTGTTCCACGGCGAAGAGCGCTTCCGCAAGCCGAAGCATCCCGATTCGCCGATGGGCCAGGCCGCCGCGCATGGGCATGACGCGCACGGTCACGACGATCATGCGCACGAGCCGCGCGAAAGCTCGTGGGTCGTTTGGGTGCCGCTGGTGCTGCTCGCCATTCCGTCGGTCGTGATTGGTGCATTCGCCGTCGGCCCGATGCTGTTCGGCGATTTCTTCCAGCACGGCGTTGCGTATGACAAGGTGATTTACATCGGTCAAAACCACCCGGCGCTTGCCGAGATGGCCGGTGAATTCCAGGGCTGGGCCGCGATGAGCCTGCATTCGGTGTCGGGCCTGCCGGTTTGGCTCGCACTGGCCGGCGTCGTCGTTGCCTGGTTCCTGTATGTGAAGCGCCCGGACCTTTCTGCGGCGATCCGCCGTGCGGCCGGTCCGATCTATACGCTGCTTGATAACAAATACTACATGGACAAGATCAACGAGATCGTGTTCGCCCGGGGCTCGGTCGCGGTTGGTCGGGGCTTGTGGAAAGAGGGCGATGTCGTTGTGATCGATGGAGTCGTCAACGGGAGCGCGCGCTTCGTGAACTGGTTCGCGGGCGTCATTCGCTTCCTGCAGTCCGGCTACATCTATCACTACGCGTTTGCGATGATCATCGGCATGTTGGGTCTCCTTACCCTGTTTGTTACGCTCGGCGGCAAATAAGAAAAGGAGAGGAACCCACTCATGCCCGCATTTCCGATTCTCAGTACCGCCATTTGGCTTCCGATCGTGTTTGGCCTGCTTATTCTGGCCGTGGGCACGGACCGGAAGCCCGGCGTGGCCCGTTGGGTCGCGCTGATCGGTTCGCTGCTCGGGTTTGCTGTCACGATTCCGCTCGTCACCGGTTTCGATCCCAGTACCGCTGCACTCCAGTTCGAGGAGAACGCGGTCTGGATAGAACGTTTCAATGTTTCTTATCACCTCGGCGTCGACGGCATTTCGATGTGGTTCGTCGTACTGACGGCGCTGATTACCGTCATCGTCGTTGTCGCCGGTTGGGAAGTCATCACCGAGAACGTCTCGCAGTATCTCGCCTCGTTCCTGATGCTGTCCGGCATCATGATCGGCGTGTTCACGGCGGCTGACGGCCTGCTGTTTTACGTGTTCTTCGAGGCCACGCTGATTCCGATGTACATCATCATCGGCGTCTGGGGCGGCCCGAACCGCGTCTATGCGGCCTTCAAGTTCTTCCTGTATACGCTGGCCGGTTCTCTGCTGATGCTGGTTGCGCTGATCTACCTGTACCGTGAGACGCATACCTTCGATCTCGCGGCCTGGCAAAGCGCGAAGCTTGCGATGACGCCGCAGTTGTTATTGTTCGCCGCGTTCTTCCTGGCGTTCGCCGTGAAGGTGCCGATGTGGCCCGTTCACACCTGGCTGCCCGATGCGCACGTCGAGGCGCCCACGGGCGGTTCGGTGGTGCTGGCGGCGATCATGCTGAAGCTCGGCGCCTACGGCTTCCTGCGTTTTTCGTTGCCGGTCACGCCCGACGCGGCGCACTATCTGGCCCCGGTCGTGATCGCGCTGTCGCTCGTCGCGGTGATCTATATCGGGCTGGTCGCGATGGTGCAGACCGACATGAAGAAACTCGTCGCGTATTCGTCGATCGCGCACATGGGCTTCGTCACGCTCGGTTTCTTCATCTTCAGCCAGCTCGGCATCGAGGGCGCGATCGTGCAGATGATCTCGCACGGTTTCGTGTCCGGCGCGATGTTCCTTTGCATCGGCGTGTTGTACGATCGCCTGCATACGCGCAATATCGCGGATTACGGCGGTGTCGTGAACGTCATGCCCAAGTTCGCGACCTTCGCGCTGCTGTTCGCCATGGCGAATTGCGGGCTGCCGGGTACCTCGGGCTTCGTCGGCGAGTTCATGGTGATACTCGCTTCGGTGAAGTTTAATTTCTGGATCGCGTTCGGCGCGGGCTTCACGCTGATTCTCGGCGCGGGCTACACGCTGTGGATGTATAAACGCGTCTATTTCGGCAAGGTGGTCAACGAGAAGGTAACGACGCTGAAGGATATCGGCGCGCGTGAATTCTCGATGCTCGCCGTGCTGGCCGCGTTCACGCTGTTGATGGGTCTGTATCCGAAGCCCTTCACCGACGTGATGCACGTTTCCGTAGAAAATCTCCTCTCTCACGTTGCGCAATCCAAGCTGCCGCTGGCCCAGCAGTAAGTGTGGGCGGAGGAACCCAAGACCATGCAAAACGCACCTATGAATGTCCTGTTGCCCGACGCGCTCGTGATGTTCGCCATCATCGTGGCGTGGCTGAACGACACCATCTCCGGCGAGCCCGGCCGCCGTCTCACGTATCTGATCGCGGTCGTCTCGTCCGTTGTCGCCGGTGTGTGGTTTGCTGTCCAGGCCCTCGATCCGCACCAGTACTACTTTTTCTCGCGAATGATCGTGGTGGATTCGTTCGCCAGCGTGATGAAGTCGGCCGTGTCGTTCGGCTACGCTGCCTCAATGATCTACTCGCGCCGCTATCTGGCCGATCGCGACCTGTTCCGCGGCGACGTGTTCCTGCTGGGCATGTTCTCGTTGCTCGGCCAGCTCGTGATGATCTCGGGCAACAACTTCCTGACGCTGTATCTCGGCCTGGAACTGATGTCGCTCTCGCTCTACGCGATGATCGCGCTGCGCCGCGATGGCGAGCAGTCGAGCGAAGCTGCCATGAAGTACTACGTGCTCGGCGCGCTGGCCTCGGGTTTCGTGCTGTACGGCATCTCGATGGTGTACGGCGCGACCGGCTCGCTCGAGTTGCATGACGTGCTGAACGCCGTGGCGTCGGGCCGCATCAACGACATCGTGTTGCTGTTCGGTGTGGTCTTCATCGTGGCCGGCGTGGCGTTCAAGCTGGGCGCGGTGCCGTTCCATATGTGGGTGCCCGACGTGTACCACGGTGCGCCGACGGCCATGTCGCTGCTGACCGGCGGCGGCCCGAAGGTGGCGGCGTTCGCCTGGGGCCTGCGCCTGCTCGTGATGGGCCTGCTGCCGCTGGCCGCCGATTGGCAGCAGATGCTGGTGATTCTCGCCGCGCTGTCGCTGATCGTCGGCAACATCACCGGTATCGTCCAGCGCAACGTCAAGCGCATGCTGGCGTATTCGGCGATCTCGAACATGGGCTTCGTGCTGCTCGGCCTGCTCTCCGGCGTCGTGAAGGGCAGCCCTGCGTTCACGGCCACGGCCTACAGCTCGGCGATGTTCTACTCGATCGTGTATCTGATCACGACGCTCGGCGCGTTCGGCATCGTCATGCTGCTGGCCCGCCGCGATTTCGAGGCCGAAACGCTTGACGACTTCAAGGGCCTGAACAAGCGCAGCCCGGTGTTCGCGTTCGTGATGATGGTCATGATGTTCTCGCTGGCCGGCATTCCGCCGACGGTGGGCTTTTACGCCAAGCTGGCCGTGCTCGAAGCGACGATCAATGCCGGCCTGACCTGGCTTGCGATCCTCGGTGTCATCAGTTCGTTGTTCGGCGCGTTCTACTATCTGCGTATCGTGAAGCTGATGTACTTCGATGCGCCGCAGGACACGAACCCGATCATGAGCGATGCGACGAACCGCGCCGTGCTGCTGTTCAATGGCGTTGCCGTGGTCGTGCTCGGTCTTGTGCCGGGCCGGCTGATGGAAGTCTGCCTGCAAGCCATCAGCCATACGCTGCCCCTGTAAATGTCGGCAGCGGGCTGGTTCATCGTATTGTTGGCGCTCGCGGGTGCCAACCTGCCGTTCGTGAATCAACGGGTGTTCGCGTTGATTCCGGCCGGCAGTGCGCCGCGCAAGAACGGCTGGCTGCGAATCGCCGAGATGATCGTGCTGTATTTCGTGGTCGGCCTGCTCGGTTTCTGGCTTGAATCGCGAGCCGGCAACCGCTTCGAACAGGGCTGGCAGTTCTACGCCATCACGTTCAGCCTGTTCGTGGTGTTCGCGTTCCCCGGCTTCACGTTCCAATATCTCGTCAAACGACGCTGACGGTTGCGGCCGTCGCGTCCAACCCTGGAGCCGACGATGGCCGAATTACCGAATCACGATGACAAACTGATCGAAGTTTGCGTCGACAGCGAATCCATTCTCGACGGCCATTTCCTGAAAGTGAAACGCGATACTGTGCGGCTGCCTGACGGCAAGCACGCGGTGCGCGAGTACATCCGCCATCCGGGCGCGGTGATGGTGATCCCGCTGTTCGACGACGGCCGCGTGTTGATGGAAAGCCAGTTCCGCTATCCGATCGGCAAGGTCATGGCCGAATTTCCTGCCGGCAAGCTCGATCCGCAAGAAGGGCCATTGGCTTGCGCGATCCGCGAGCTGCGTGAGGAAACCGGCTATTCCGCGCGCGAATACGTTTATCTGACACGTATTCACCCGATCATTTCCTATTCCACCGAGTTCATCGACATCTACCTCGCCAAGGGCCTGACGGCCGGCGAGCGCCAGCTCGACGAAGGCGAATTTCTCGAAACGTTCACGGCCACGGTGCCTGAACTGCTCGAGTGGATCCGCACGGGCAAGATCAGCGACGTGAAGACGATCATCGGCACCATGTGGCTTGAAAAGGCGCTGTCCGGCACCTGGCCGCTCGGCACGCCCGAGCAGGGCTGACCTACGCTGTTCGCGCCGTCTTCCGCGCCAGAGCGACGAGGAAGATGGCCGTGCCAGCTTGCCCGGCGGCAAGTGCATCGATAGGCCGCCGCGGCCTCCATCCCTGTCTCGCCATTTTTCGCGCCGGCCTCGGCGGCGAATTTCGTCGCAGGCTACAATCCAGCCACGCCGGATCTTCCCCGGCAGCCCCGACCGTGATTTAGCACGATCGTTCTTTCCTTCCAGATTGCGCGTACACTCGCGAAACGCCCCGATTCAGCATGAAGGTCCTCGATTTACAGTGCACGCACGGCCATCGTTTCGAAGGCTGGTTTGCGTCCGCCGACGATTTCGAATCTCAACTGTCCCGCAAGCTGGTCGAATGCCCGGTGTGTGGGGCGACCGAGATCAACCGGATGCCGTCGGCGCCGCGTTTGAATTTGTCCGGCGCGACGCAAGGCAAATCGCAGGCGGCCGATCCGCAGCAGATGCAGGCGCAGTTGATGCGCACGCTGCGCGAGGTGCTGGAGAAGACCGAGAACGTGGGCGAGCGCTTCGCCGAGGAAGCGCGGCGCATCCATTACAACGAAGCCCCCGCGCGCAACATCCGCGGGGTGACCTCGCCCGAGGATGCCCGCGCACTCGTCGAAGAAGGCATCGAGGTGATGTCGCTGCCGGTGCCGGCCGCCCTGAAAGAGCCATTGCAATGATCCGATCCTGATCAGCGCGTGTCTTTCGGGCACAGCCCAAGGCCAGCGGCCAGGAGACACGATATGGATCCGGATGATGTTCTGTCGGCGGCGCGTCCTGCGTTGCCGCTTCAATGCAGCGTGAGGCCCATCGGCCGCGCGCGTCGCCTCACACGCTTTCCCTCCGCACTTTCACGACCCGAGCCGACGATGCACGGCGTTGCTGCACGGCTTGGAATTCGATACGACGATGCGGCCCGAAGCCGCGCAACCCGACAGGAGATATCAGCATGACGTTCGGTTATGAAGACCTGGAAGTCGGCACGTTGACCGAGATAGGCAAACACACGTTCACGCCGGAAGAAATCATCGATTTCGCGCAGCGTTTCGATCCACAGCCGTTCCATCTCGATGAAGCGGCAGGCAAGGCCTCGCCGTTCGGCGGTTTGGTGGCGAGTGGTTGGCACACCTGCTCGGTGTTCATGGGCATGCTGGTGCGCAACGTGCTGCATGATTCGACCAGCATGGGATCGCCCGGCATCGAGGAGATTCGCTGGATCAAGCCGGTGCGGGCCGGCGCGACGATCACGATGCAGCAGCGCGTTCTCGACAAGCGGCTGTCGGCGAGCCGTCCGGATCGCGGCATCGCGACGACCGAATGGATCGGCACCGATGAGCAAGGCGAAACCGTGATCACGGTGCGCTCGAAGATCATTTTCGGGCTGCGCAACCCGCAGGCGGCGGTATGAGCGGCGCGCCCGAAACGAAGCCCGAATTGAATCCGGAGCGGCCGCGCATTGCGTCGATCGAGGCGCTGCGCGCACTGGTCGGCGCGGATGGCTTCGCGAGCCGCTGGATCACCGTTGATCAGGAGCGCGTGAACCGTTTCGCCGACGCAACTGACGATCATCAATGGATCCACGTCGACCCCGAGCGGGCCTCGCGCGAATCGCCGTTCGGTGCGCCGATCGCGCATGGCTTCCTGACGCTGTCGTTGATTCCGTCGCTGATGACCGACGCGATCGAATTCGAGCAGCGCATGGGCGTGAACTACGGGCTGAACCGTGTGCGTTTCCTGCGGCCGGTGCCGGTGGGCGCGAAAGTGCGCGGCCTGTTCTCGGTCAAGACGGCAACCGACAGCAAGCAGGGCGGCCTGCAATGCGCGTGGTCGGTGGCGGTGCAGGTGGATTCTACCGGCGAACCGGCGCTGGCCTGCGCGGCCGAATTCATCACCCTGCATCTGTTCTGATGGCCGGATGAATGGCAACGCGCGCCCGGCCGGCGCGCGTTCGTGATGCCGATTTCCCTGCCTACGCCGTTGTGTAGCGCGCCAGTTCGAGCTTCGCGATGGCGTTGCGATGCACTTCGTCCGGGCCGTCGGCAAAGCGCAGCGTGCGCGCCGACGCATAGGCATAGGCGAGCGGAAAATCGTCGCTGACCCCGCCGCCGCCGTGGGCCTGAATCGCCCAGTCGATGACCTGGCACGCCATGTTCGGCGCCACCACCTTGATCATTGCGATCTCGCGGCGCGCGGCCTTGTTGCCGGCGCGGTCCATCTTCCAGGCGGCATTCAAGGTCAGCAGCCGCGCCTGATCGATCAGGCAGCGCGCCTCGGCGATGCGCTCCTGCGTGACCGTCTGCTCGGCGACCGGCTTGCCGAACGCCACGCGTGCCAAGACCCGCCGGCACATCAGTTCGAGCGCGCGTTCTGCCAGGCCGATCAGGCGCATGCAATGGTGGATTCGGCCCGGCCCGAGGCGGCCCTGTGCGATCTCGAAGCCGCGGCCCTCGCCGAGCAGCAGGTTGGCGGCCGGTACGCGCACGTTGTCGAGCGTGATTTCCATATGGCCGTGCGGTGCGTCGTCGTAGCCGAACACGGTCAGCGGCCGGTGCACGGTCACGCCGGGCGCATCCGACGGCACGAGGATCATCGACTGCTGCGCATGGCGAGGCGCATCGGGATCGGTCTTGCCCATCACGATGTAGAGCTTGCAGCGCGGATCGCCCGCGCCCGACGACCACCATTTGTGGCCGTTGACGATATACGCGTCGCCGTCGCGTTCGATACGCGTGCGGATATTGGTCGCGTCCGACGACGCCACTTCCGGCTCGGTCATCAGGAACGCCGAACGGATCGTGCCGTCGAGCAGCGGGTCCAGCCACATCCGTTTCTGCTCGTCGGTGGCGTAGCGCTCGAGGGTTTCCATGTTGCCGGTGTCGGGCGCGTTGCAATTGAACACCTCGGGCGACCACGGCACGCGGCCCATGATTTCGCACAGCGGCGCGTAGTCGAGATTCGACAGGCCCGCGCCGCGGTCGGATGCCGACAGGAACAGGTTCCAGAGGCCGGCCGCCCGCGCTTCGTTCTTCAGCGTGTCGAGCAGGCTCACAGGCTGCCAAGCGTTGCCGTCGTGCCGGTTGCGCGCGATTTCGTCCTGGAAGGCGCGTTCGTTCGGGTAGATATGGCTATCGAAGAAGGCGAGCAACCGCTCGCGCAGTACGTCGACCGTCGGGGAGTCATCGAAATCCATCGCAACCTCGCTGGAGTGGGACGTTCATCTGCATCGGAGCGGGCAATCGGAAGCGGGTGAAACGGGGTGATGCGTCAGGAGAGAGCACGGTTCAGTGCACACGCTGTGCGTAGCGCCAGGCCAGTTCTGCCATCGGCCGGGCCTGCCGGCCGGCATCGAGGGCGCGTGCGCTCGACGCGGTGCCGTCGGCTACGCGCTTCATGATCCCCTGCAGGATCGCGGCGATCCGGAACATGTTGTAGGCCAGGTAGAAGTGCCAGTCGCCATCGATCGCGAAGCCGGTGCGTTCGACGTAGCGGGCGATCGTATGCCGTTCGTCGGGAATGCCGAGCGCCGCCCAGTCGAGCCCGGCGATTCCGCGGAAGTGGCCCGGCTCGTTGTGCCACGTCATGCAGTGATAGGCGAAATCGGCAAGCGGATTGCCGAGCGTCGACAGTTCCCAATCGAGCACGGCGAGCACGCGCGGCGCGTCGGGCGCGAAGATCAGGTTGTCGAGCCGGAAATCGCCATGGACGATCGCGCTGCGCTCCTGCCCGGCATCGGTGGCCGGGATATGTTGCGGCAGCCAGTCGATCAGGCGGTGCATCGCTTCGATCGGCTCGGTTTCGGTGGCGGCGTACTGTTTGCTCCAGCGCGCAATCTGCCGTGCGAAATAGTTGCCGGGCTTGCCGTAATCGCCGAGGCCGAGCGCTTGCGGATCGAGCGCGTGCAGCGTGGCGATCACGCGGTTCATCTCGTCGTAGTGGGCCGCGCGGTCGGCCTGCGTCATGCCCGGCAGCGACGGATTCCACAGCACGCGGCCTTCGACGCAACTCATCACATAGAACGCGCGACCGATGACCGATTCGTCCTCGCAGAGCGCGAGCATCTGCGGCACCGGCACATCGGTATTGGCGAGGGCCGCCATCACGCGGTATTCGCGGTCGATCGCATGTGCGGACGGCAGCAGTTTGGCGGCCGGCGCCGGTTTCGCACGCAGCACGTAGCGGCGTGCCGGCGTCACGAGCCGATACGTGGGGTTCGACTGGCCGCCGCGGAACTGCTCGATCGTCAGTGGGCCGGCGTAGCCGTCGAGATGGCCGGCGAGCCAGGCGTCGAGCGTGGCGAGATCGATGCGATGCGCCGCGCCGACGGGCATCGTGCCCTCGAAGGCGGAATAGTCGTTCGGGTCCGGATTCGCTTCCGGTTGCTGCGCTTGCGTCATCCTTTCCTCCGGGGCGCGGGTGGGCTCAGTGGGCCGCGTTCGCCAGGGTGAACTGGTGGTATAGCACTTCCATCGTGGTATTGCGGGCGTCGCGATGCAGGGCGTCGGGCGGCGTGTAGTTGATCTGGCGGAGCACCCAGTCGTGCGCGTGCTCGCCGACGTCGAGCACGTTGATGCAGGCGGTGGACTGCGCGAAGCGGCCGATGAAGAGCCGCTGCTCGGGCAGCATCGCATGCGAGAGCAGGGCGCAATTGACACCGCCATGCAGTACCAGCAAGGCCGTGTCCCAGCCCGGGTCGGCGCGCAGCGCGGCCAGCGCCGGCAACACGCGGTCGAGCAATTCCCCGATTGTTTCGCCGCCGAGAAACGCGATGTGCTCGGGCACGACGCCGTCGAGCGCGTCGATGAAGGCGGCTTGCACCTCTTCGGCGGGCACGTCGGCCAGATGGCCGCCGCGAATCTCGCGCCAGGCCGGCTGGATCTCGATCTCGATGGCTTGCCCCGTTTCTTCCAGCACCCGCGATGCCGTTTCGACAGTGCGCTTCAGGCCGCTCGTGATGACGCGATCGAAGCGGATCGATTGTGCGGCGAACGCCCGCCCCGCCGCGCGCGCCTGCGTGCGGCCGTGGTCGTTGAGCGGGACGGTATCGGGATCGATCGGTTGTTGCGTGCTATCGAAATAGGTCACGTCGCCGTGACGCATCAGATAGATACGGCGGCGTTTCGGCAGGATGTATTGGGTCATGGTGGAATCAGCGGTGATAGACGGGCGGCCGTTTCTCGAGAAAGGCCGTGATGCCTTCAAGCGCATCCGCGTGGCGCAGCGACGCGACGAACTGATCACGCTCGGCCACCAGATGCGCGGCCAGCGTGTGCTCGGGCGCATCGGCCAGCAGCGCCTTGATGCGCGTCACGGCGTTCGGCGAAACGCGGCCGAGTTCGTCGGCCCAGGCGATGGCGTCGCCGAGCGCCGAACCGGCACGCGCGATGCGGTTGACGACGCCGAGATCATGCAGCCGTTTCGCTGCGACGGGCTTGCCCTCGATCAGGATTTCCGTGGCCAGCGGGCGCGGCAAGGCGCGCGCCAGGAACCACGAGCCGCCGCCGTCCGGTGTCAGACCCACGCGGGCGTACGACATGACGAACTTCGCGTCGTTGGCGGCCACGATCAGGTCGCAGGCCAGCGTCAACGAAAAACCGGCGCCGGCCGCGGCGCCTTCCACGGCCGCGATGACGGGCTTGGTTGCCGTCTGGATCGCGGTGATCCATTCGCCGAGCAGATCGATGCTGTCGGCTTGTACGGTCGGGTCCTTCGCGCGGTTTTCGAGCAATCGATTCAGGTTGCCGCCCGCGCAGAAGAAGCGGTCCGCGCCGGTCAGCACAACGGCGCGGATCGACGGATCGCGTTCGGCGGTATTCATCGCTTCGAGGCCGGCCGCGTACATGTCGGGATGCAGGGCGTTGCGCGCACCGGGGTTGGAGAGTGTCAGGACGAGTGTCGATTCGCTTTCGACGGGGCGGGATGCGAGCAGTTCGGCGCTCATGCGGGGTGTCTCCTGGAAGGCTGTCTCGTGGCCGGCGCGGCGGCGGGTCGGCGCCGTGCGCCCGGTCGTTGGTTCTGCGAAGTGCTTTAGACTAGCACGCACGTGCTATTCGGCACGGCATGACGGGCTGCCGGCATCGCGAACCGGCCCGTGTTTCGACCCAGCCAGGACAGGAGAACGACGATGCTGCAGTTGTGTGGTTTGCCGGTATCGAATTACTACAACAAGGTGAAGCTCGTGATGCTCGATCACGAGATCCCGTTCGACGAGCAGCTTTTTTCCTTGCCGCTGCGCGATGCCGATGCACTGGCCGCGTCGCCGTTCGGCAAGGTGCCGTTTCTGCGCACCGAGCAGGGCGCGTTGTCGGAATCGCAGGCGATCGTCGATTATCTGGCGGCGCGCTTTCCCGACAAAGGACTTTACCCGGCCGATCCGTTCGAGGCTGCGAAGGTACGCGAGCTGACGATCTTCATCGAGCTGTATCTCGAATGGGTGGTGCGCGATCTGTATCCGCAGGCGTTCTACGGCCGTGTCGTCAACGACGACCTCCTTCATCAGGCCGAGGCACGCCTGAGTCGTGCGCTGGCGGTGCTGCGGCAGATGACGCAGTTCGCGCCCTACGTGTTCGGCGAGACATACGGGATGGCCGACGTGGCCGCCTATATTCACCTGCCGCTGGTCGGGCTGGCGACCAAGGCCGTGTACGGGCGCGATTTCGTCGTCGAGGCGGGCATCGACTGGAAGGCGTACACGAAGCTGATTGGCGAGCGGCCCGCGGCCCGGCGCGTGAGCGCGGACCGCAAGGCCTACCTGGAGGCGGCGGCCGCCAAGCGTTGAGGTGTTCGGGATCAGAGCCTGGACAGGCGCTCGAGTGCGGTGGCGAGCGTGTCTTCGCGCTTGGCGAAGCAGAAGCGCACCACGCCCGATTCGTGCGGCTCGTGATAGAACGCCGACACGGGGATCGCCGCGACGCCGATCTCCGTCGTCAGCCATTGGGCGAATTCGGCTTCGGGCAGATCGCTGATCGCCGAGTAGTCGACGCACTGGAAGTAGGTGCCCGTGCACGGCAGCAGCTTGAAGCGCGTCGATGCCAGCCCGGCGCGGAACAGGTCGCGCTTCTTCTGGTAGAACGCCGGCAGCGTGAGGTACGGCGCCGGGTCGCGCAAATAGGCCGCCAGGCCGACCTGCATCGGCGTATTGACCGTGAACACGTTGAACTGATGGACCTTGCGGAATTCGGCCATCAGCGGCGCGGGCGCGGCCACGTAGCCGACTTTCCAGCCCGTGACGTGATAGGTCTTGCCGAAGCTCGACACGATGAAGCTGCGCGCGGCCAGCTCCGGGTAGCGCGCAACGCTTTCGTGCCGCGCGCCGTCGTACACCATGTGCTCGTACACCTCGTCGGACACGATCAGCACCTCGGTGCCGCGCACGATGGCTTCGAGCTGGCGCATATCCGATTCGCGCCAGACCGTGCCGGTCGGGTTGTGCGGCGTGTTGATCAGGATCAGGCGCGTTTTCGGCGTGACGGCCGCGGCCAGCTTGTCGAACGGGATCGCGTAGTCGGGCGCGTCGAGCGTGACGAACACCGGCTTGCCGCCCGCCAGTTCGATCGACGGCAGGTAGCTGTCGTAGGTCGGCTCGACCACGATCACCTCGTCGCCCGGGTGCACGGCGCAGAGGATCGCGGTGAGCAGCGCCTGGGTCGCGCCGGCCGTCACGGTGATTTCGGTGGCCGGGTCGTAGCGCCGGCCGTAGATCTGCTCGATCTTGTCGGCGATCGCTTCGCGCAGCGGGGTCACGCCCGTCATCGGCGGGTATTGGTTGTGGCCGTCGCGCATGGCATTGGCCACCGCGTCGACGATCTTCGGGTCGCAGTCGAAATCGGGAAAGCCCTGGCCGAGATTCACCGCGCCTTTTTCCGTGGCAAGCGCACTCATGACGGTGAAGATCGTGGTGCCGACCTGCGGCAGGCGGGAAACGACGGCAGGCGTGACGGGCGTGGCGGACGGTGCGTTCATCGTGTGTCGGGCGTTCGGTTCGATTCGTTGAAAGGGCGGCGGCGGTTCGTGTTCCGGTGCGGCGGCGCGCCGTTAGGCGGGCGCCGGTTCGGTTGGCGTCAGCCCGCACGCGACGACGAACGGTGCCGGCTGCAGAATCCGGAACCCGAAATCGCGTTCGGTGCGGCGCGACAGCTTCAGCAAGTCGCGATCCTTGGAGACGAGCCAGTCGGCTTCGACGGCGCGCGCGAGATCGAGAAATTTCTGATCGTCGCGATCGCGGCATTTCGGCAACGGCAGTGCGTCGTCGGGCAGGGGCGCCGAGGTGTCGACCTGCTGCGTGAGCCGCACGACGACGGCCAGGGCGGCGGGCTTGTCGATCTGGCGTGGCGCGAACTGCGGATAATCGAGCACGCGTTCGAGTTCCCTCAGGCAGCGCGCATCGATCAGCGCGACCAGCGTGCCGTTTTCGAGGGCAGTGCGGATAGGGCGCGTGGCCGGGTCGTCGAACACGAGGATATCGATCCAGACATTCGAGTCGAGCACGACGCGGCGCCCGTCTCGCGGAGCGTTGGGGCTGGGCATTCGTTACAATCGGTGATTTTTGTCTGACGGCACCTTAGCGCGTGCCGGCGAGCCTCCATGATAATCGTTCTCTCCCCCGCGAAATCGCTCGATTACGAGACCCCGCCCCATATCCCGACGCATACGCTGCCCGATTTCGTCGACGAGGCGGCCCAGTTGATCGATGGATTGCGAAAATTGTCGCCTCAGCAGATTGCCTCGCTGATGGACATTTCGGACCCGCTCGCTCACCTCAATTTCCAGCGTTACGCCGACTGGTCTCGCCAGTTCACGACCGACAACGCCAAGCAGGCGGTGCTCGCGTTCAACGGCGACGTGTACGAGGGGTTCAACGCGCGCTCGCTGTCGGCCGCCGATCTGGATTACGCGCAGCAGCACGTGCGTGTGCTGTCCGGGCTGTACGGCCTGCTGCGTCCGCTCGATCTGCTGCAGCCGTACCGGCTCGAAATGGGCACGCGTTTCGAAAACCCGCGCGGCAAGGATCTCTACGCGTTCTGGGGCGAGCGCATCACGCGCGCGCTGAACACTCAGCTCGCCGCGCGCACCGCCGATTCGCGCGTGCTCGTGAACTGCGCTTCGACCGAGTACTTCAAGTCGGTCAAGCCGAAGCTGCTCGACGCGCCGATCATCACGCCCGTGTTCGAAGATTGGAAGGGTGGCCGCTACAAGATCATCAGCTTCCATGCCAAGCGGGCGCGCGGCCTGATGGCGCGTTACGCGGTCACGAACCGGATCGCCTCGGCCGAGCGGCTGCGCGATTTCGCAGAGGAAGGCTATGCGTTCGAAGCGTCCGCGTCGAACGATTCCACTTATGTGTTCCGTCGCCGGCTTGACGCGTGATCCACGCGGCGGCCGTCGCGGATTGAATTTTCACGGGGCCTCACGAGGGCGCCGCTTCCAGGAGACAAGATGACGCTGTCGATTTCCACCCAGTTCGACGCCGGCGCGATCGATGTCGTGTCGTGCGACAGCCCCGACGCGATCCGCCTGCGCATTCGCAGCGACAATCAGTCGGCGTTCGCGCAGTGGTTCTATTTCCGCCTGTCGGGCGCGCGAGGCGAGCGTTGCGTGATGCGTTTCGAGAACGCGCACGAGAGCGCCTACCCGGCCGGCTGGCGTGGCTACCGCGTGGTCGCGAGCTATGACCGCGTGAACTGGTTCCGTGTGCCGACCGAGTTCGACGGCACCGTGATGACGATCGATCACACCCCCGATTTCGACAGCATCTACTACGCGTACTTCGAGCCTTACGGCGAGGAGCGCCATGCCGAGTTCCTCGGCGCGGTGCAGCAGATGCCGCAGGCCAACGTGGTCGATCTCGGCCGTACCGTGGAAGGCCGGCCGATGTCGCTGCTGGTGCTGGGCACGCCCGACGAAACGGGCGCGAAGAAGAAAGTCTGGATCATCGCGCGCCAGCATCCCGGCGAATCGATGGCCGAGTGGTTTGTCGAGGGGCTCGTCAAGCGCCTGGCCGGCTGGGGCGACTGGGCCGGCGACGCGGTGGCGCGCAAGCTCTACGATCACGCGACGTTTTACATCGTCTCGAACATGAACCCGGACGGCAGCGTGCATGGCAACCTGCGCACCAATGCCGTTGGCGCCAACCTGAATCGCGAGTGGATGGAACCCGATGCGGCGCGCAGCCCCGAGGTGCTGGTGGTGCGCGATGCGATTCACGGGATCGGCTGCGACATGTTCTTCGATATCCACGGCGACGAGGATCTGCCCTACGTGTTCGTGGCCGGTTCGGAGATGCTGCCGGGCTTCACCGATCGCCAGCGCGAGGAGCAGGACGCGTTCATCGCCGCATTCAAGCAGGCGAGCCCGGATTTTCAAGATGAATATGGCTATCCGGCCAGTAAGTATCGCGAGGATGCGTTGAAGCTGGCGTCGAAGTATATCGGCCACGCATTCGGCTGCCTGTCACTGACGCTCGAAATGCCGTTCAAGGACAACGCCAATCTGCCTGACGAGCGCGTGGGTTGGAACGGCGAGCGAAGTGCCTCGCTGGGTGCCGCCATGCTGCTGCCGATTCTCAATCACGTGCAGCGTTTCGCTTGATCGATCGGGCGCGCTGAAAGCAAAAGGCCGGAATGTCAAAACATTCCGGCCTTTTCGTTTGCTGAACCGGGCCTGCGCCGCTGCGGCGCGCACCGGCTTATTTTTTCGACGCGGGCTTCTTCTTCACGACCTTCTTCGAGTTTGTCGATTTCTTGACCGTGCCGCCCTTGTGCGTGGATTTGCTGCCGGCCTTGGCTTTCGTCTTCGACTTGACGTGCCGGCCGTGGACGACGCGCTTCGACGAACTCGTGCGCTCGACGCGCGGCTTGGCGGGCGGAACCGGATCGTTCCAGCCAAATGCAAGCATCTGGCTGCCCACATAGCCGCAGCGGAACTTCAGCGTGGAGGGATCGCCGCCGTTCTGCGGAATGCCGAGCCCTTCGATGGTCACGATATTGTCGACCTTCACACGTTGCTTGCCTTCGTCGAACGAATCGTTCCACGGCGTAACGGTAGCGTTGTTGCTGTCGAAGGCGCTGGGCGGAAATTCGACGTGATCGAATGCCGACGAGGTGCTGGCGATGAAGTTGCCGTGCGCGGCGCAATCGGCGACGAGCGGATCGGCGTGCATCTCGGTGATGTACTTGTTGATCAGTTCGGTGCGCTGATCGAGCAGATCGGCATAGGCGGGGGCGGAAAGCGCAAGCGACAGGCCTGCGACACAGGCTGCCAGCTTGCCGAACACGCCAAAAAGACGCTGGGCGGGGAAGCTGTCCATCAGGAATTTGAGAGTGCGGAGTGAAGACACCGGGCACGTAAGATGCCCGGCGAAGAACAAGAGTTCAATCTTAGCGCAATTTTTTTGACATGCCGCGATCCATTCGAGGGTGAAGGCGAAATGTCATGAAGCGGAAATGTGGCGGTGCGGTGGGCAGACGTCAGGCTCTCGGGCCGCCGAGCCGGTAACGGCGCACATCGAACGTGGTGACCCATTCGGGCTTGTAGATTGCGATCAGGGCGGTGGCCATGCCGGTGAACCAGGCTTCGCCGAGTGCAAGCAGCACGGTGTTCAGGCCGTAGCCTGCCGGCATCACGAGTGTCGATCCATCAGCCAGCCCGATCTGCACGCCGGCTGCGGCTGCCGCCACGGCAATGATCGTCACGGCCGGTGCGACGAAGCCCTGCCCGACGATG
Source organism: Burkholderia sp. 22PA0099 (assembly GCF_047497165.1). Lineage (NCBI taxonomy): Bacteria > Pseudomonadati > Pseudomonadota > Betaproteobacteria > Burkholderiales > Burkholderiaceae > Burkholderia > Burkholderia sp. 22PA0099. The sequence continues at coordinate 1,357,884 of NZ_CP163165.1, forward strand.
AAGGTGAGCAGGTTGTGCGGCAACCAGGCCGTCGCTGCACGCTGCATCAGCGTGGACACGGCAACCGGAAGTGCGCCATAGACGAGATAGGTGATGCCGATGCCTTGCCAGGTTGCATCGAAGACGACGGCGGCGATGCCGGTGACCGCGCTCATGGCGACCAGCGCGAGTGTCCAGTCAAACAACGTGGCGATCAACGTCGCGCCAAGCAGATGCATGACCAGACCGTCGTCGAGCCATGCATTCGATGCCCACAGCACGGTAATGGTGGCGATCAAGGCGCACCAGACGTGTTGCAGCGTTGGATCCTTCAGGCGATGGAACGGACGTTTCCACAGCGCGAGCGCGAGCAGCACCCCGGCAGCGATCCAGCCACCGGCAGCGACCCAAAGCGGAAGCGGCGTGTACAGGAAACCCATGGTTTTAATATTACTCGTTGAAGCTAAAAAATGGGAACCGATTCGACGTCCGTCCGGCCGTCAGGTGTTGCGTTTCAGCGTCGTCGGTGCGGATTCGGCCGCCATTGGCATCGGTGCATGCGGGCCCTCGCAGGCGCTCATTGGATACTTTTTGCCACGCAACGGAATGACCCCTGGTGCGCCGAGCACCGGCCGCGGAAAGCCTTGTGGCTGGGTGGTCAGTACTTCGAGATGTGGCGGTAGCCAGCCATTGTAGATGGCGACGGCAGCGGCGCGGTTCGCCGCACCGAGCTGTTGGAAAATACTGGCCAGGTGAATCTTGACCGTGCCCTCGCTGATGCCGAGCGTGCGTGCAATCATTTTGTTGGTATTGCCCATATGGACGAAGCGCATGATCTGCGCTTGTCGCGGAGACAGCGTGCCGACCGTTGGCCTGCGACGTAGCGGGATGCGGTTGACGATGTGTGCGGTGCGGGCACCGTCGACCTGCGTTTCGATCAGATCAAGCGCGCCGGGCGGGACGTAGTAACCGCCGAGCAGCACCATTTCAAACGCACGTATCACGAGATGCGAACCCATGTTGCGCGGCACGATGCCTTGTGCACCCGTGGCGAATTGCTGCCGCGCTTCTTCGCGCGAGGTGGCATCGATCAGTACGGCCACCGGTGTGGGTGCGCAGGCGTCGCAGAGCGCGCGAAGATCGTCGAGTCGCAGGCCCTTCGGTGCATCCACGACGATCAGGTCGAAGCTGCCCTGCTTGACCAGGCGCATCGCTTGCCGCCAATCCCTTGCATCGCTGCAACCGCTGCGCCGATCGATCTGACGTAACAGTGCCTTCAAGCCATCGCGGCGTTCCGCATCCGGACTCAACACCATGAATCTCATCTCTGCCTCCTTGTTCGCGTTATTGATGGATGACGATGTAGCGTCCCGGCCATGATGACAAAACGCCTGGGTCGTGTCGGCCTAGCTGAAAGTCATAGGAAGAATCGCAAGTATGTGAAAAAAAAGAGCCGCCTAGTCGGCGGCTCTTTGTCACGGCGAAGTACGGCCGAGGGTCGACGGCTCAGTGGAAGTGCGGCTGTGCCGGCGATGCATCTTCCGGCATTTCTGCGTGGACAATTTCGCCAAGCGGGTCGGCATAGAGCGGAACGCCGCAGTCGTCGCAGTATTCCGGTTCGAAGCGGCCGGCATGGCGGCGGATGTCGGTCACGCCCGTTTCCTTGAGCAGCGAGACGATTTCCTCGAGCGGGCCGTCGATTGGCGTGTCCGCGTCGATCATCGTGTCTTCGGCCGCGACATCACCGTTCTCGCGTCCGTAGAGCGGCCACACGACGCCGTAGATCACGTCGTTGCTGCCGCGGCGGGTGAAGCCGATTCGATATTCGTCAATGCGTCGCTCGCCGAACCCTGCAACCACTGCGCGCAGCTCTTGCGGTGCCGCACCGATCGTATCGAACAGATAGCGGGTCGCCGTGCGCACGGTGTGTGGGCGAACGCGTTCGTCGGCGTCGCGGCAGGCCGAGTAATAGGCATCCGGCAGCAGGCACTCGAATTCGCAGCCCGGCAACGCGACGGACAGATTGGCGCCGCCCTGGCCCGTCCATTGTTCGAGACACTGGCCGCGCTCGATACGCGCGCCCTGATCTTCTTCCTGCCAGCGGAACATGGCCGAACCGGCCGGCGCGGCCACGACGGCGAGCAGGAAGCGCGGATCGGCGAGGATCGGGGATGTCTCGGGCAGGTCGCCAAAATTGATGCGCGGCGTTTGGCCGCCCAATGCGGCTTGCGCCAACTGCTGCGTGAGGCGGTAGGCCTCGACGTGATGGCGCGGCAACTGGTCGATGCTGTAGAGGAACGGCGCGAGCGCCACGTGCGTCTGTTCGGCCAGTACATGTGCTTGCAGATGCGTGTGCAGCACATCAGCGATTTCCGTCTTGAGCGGGCCGGACGGAATCATGTAGCGCGTCCAGGCGAGAATCGGTATCGCGACGAGCAGGGCTTCGTGCGTTTGTCCTTCGTGCTCGAGCAGCAGCGATTCGCTATGCGTCTCGGCCATGTCGGCGAGTGCGCCGTAGGCGTCTGCATGGTTCTGTTGCAGATGGTCGAGCGCCGCGTCAAGGGTCGTCTGATTGCCGTTGCGGATCACCTTCGTGAGCAGCGCGTCGAGCTTCGCTTCCCAGAACCGATCTTCGACGCGACTGCCGGACGCGAACAGCGCGAGCGACAAGCCGACCAGTTTGTCGGCATCGGGGGGAAGGCGTTTGGCGGTTCGCTGGCGCATAGATCTCGATCAATATTAGAGTGGGTGCGATGAACCTGCCATTTTAGTCCGTTCCTGGCGGATGCTGCGGTTCACACCAACGAGCGTGCGTCCTGGCGCAAGCGAGATCGATCTCGGCGACTGAAAGGAGGAGGTATGCGAAAAAAATGCTCGAACCCTCTTGCATGATCGGGAAAGCTTGCTTAGAATTCGGCCTCTCTCGCGATGACGGAAACGCAGGACGGGAGGAGAAGCTAGGCAGGACAAGGAGAGCGCCGGAATTGAGGCCGCTCCTTTGAGCTGGTGAGGAACGCGATCGATGCAGTCTGTTGATCGAAGCGCTGAAAAAAGTAGTTGACGCGCTTCAAAATGTTCTTCATAATCCCGCTTCTCTGCTGCTGAAAACGCAGCGCCGAAACGAAGCCAAGCTTCTCTCGGAAACGCTCTTTAACAATCTACAGCCGATAAGTGTGGACGCTTGATGGAAGCGGTCCTGATCTTAGGATCAGGTCAGCAAAAGTATCAAGAGTCTCACACAAAAGTAAGTCAGGTTTATGAAGTAATTCGTAATCCTGTCAGCTTTGAGTGAGCGACCGGTTCGAAAGAACCGAAAAACAGTAACAGGTATTGAACTGAAGAGTTTGATCCTGGCTCAGATTGAACGCTGGCGGCATGCCTTACACATGCAAGTCGAACGGCAGCACGGACTTCGGTCTGGTGGCGAGTGGCGAACGGGTGAGTAATACATCGGAACATGTCCTGTAGTGGGGGATAGCCCGGCGAAAGCCGGATTAATACCGCATACGATCTACGGATGAAAGCGGGGGACCTTCGGGCCTCGCGCTATAGGGTTGGCCGATGGCTGATTAGCTAGTTGGTAGGGTAAAAGCCTACCAAGGCGACGATCAGTAGCTGGTCTGAGAGGACGACCAGCCACACTGGGACTGAGACACGGCCCAGACTCCTACGGGAGGCAGCAGTGGGGAATTTTGGACAATGGGCGAAAGCCTGATCCAGCAATGCCGCGTGTGTGAAGAAGGCCTTCGGGTTGTAAAGCACTTTTGTCCGGAAAGAAATCCTTGGTTCTAATAAAGCCGAGGGATGACGGTACCGGAAGAATAAGCACCGGCTAACTACGTGCCAGCAGCCGCGGTAATACGTAGGGTGCAAGCGTTAATCGGAATTACTGGGCGTAAAGCGTGCGCAGGCGGTTTGTTAAGACCGATGTGAAATCCCCGGGCTCAACCTGGGAACTGCATTGGTGACTGGCAAGCTAGAGTATGGCAGAGGGGGGTAGAATTCCACGTGTAGCAGTGAAATGCGTAGAGATGTGGAGGAATACCGATGGCGAAGGCAGCCCCCTGGGCCAATACTGACGCTCATGCACGAAAGCGTGGGGAGCAAACAGGATTAGATACCCTGGTAGTCCACGCCCTAAACGATGTCAACTAGTTGTTGGGGATTCATTTCCTTAGTAACGAAGCTAACGCGTGAAGTTGACCGCCTGGGGAGTACGGTCGCAAGATTAAAACTCAAAGGAATTGACGGGGACCCGCACAAGCGGTGGATGATGTGGATTAATTCGATGCAACGCGAAAAACCTTACCTACCCTTGACATGGTCGGAATCCTGGAGAGATCCGGGAGTGCTCGAAAGAGAACCGATACACAGGTGCTGCATGGCTGTCGTCAGCTCGTGTCGTGAGATGTTGGGTTAAGTCCCGCAACGAGCGCAACCCTTGTCCTTAGTTGCTACGCAAGAGCACTCTAAGGAGACTGCCGGTGACAAACCGGAGGAAGGTGGGGATGACGTCAAGTCCTCATGGCCCTTATGGGTAGGGCTTCACACGTCATACAATGGTCGGAACAGAGGGTCGCCAACCCGCGAGGGGGAGCTAATCCCAGAAAACCGATCGTAGTCCGGATCGCACTCTGCAACTCGAGTGCGTGAAGCTGGAATCGCTAGTAATCGCGGATCAGCATGCCGCGGTGAATACGTTCCCGGGTCTTGTACACACCGCCCGTCACACCATGGGAGTGGGTTTTACCAGAAGTGGCTAGTCTAACCGCAAGGAGGACGGTCACCACGGTAGGATTCATGACTGGGGTGAAGTCGTAACAAGGTAGCCGTATCGGAAGGTGCGGCTGGATCACCTCCTTTCTCGAGCTAATACCGCGAAAGTTGAGCGTTCACGCTTATCGGCTGTAAATCAAGACAGACTCAGGGGTCTGTAGCTCAGTTGGTTAGAGCACCGTCTTGATAAGGCGGGGGTCGTTGGTTCGAATCCAACCAGACCCACCACTTAGTCTGGACAGTATCCTTGAGAAGTCTCTGTATGGGGGCATAGCTCAGCTGGGAGAGCACCTGCTTTGCAAGCAGGGGGTCGTCGGTTCGATCCCGTCTGCCTCCACCAATCTTCAATGACAAGCGTTCAGGTCAGTGTGACCTGAGGATTTGTCATTGGCGATTGAGCCAGTCAGAGCGATCTGTACACCATGTGTACTTATCGGCTGTCGTTCTTTAACAATCTAGAAGAAGTAGTAATTTGAATAACGGAAGCGTCTATTTGAGATGGGCGTGAAAGTTATTCGGGTTGTGATTGTATCGATGTATCTCAAGAAGATTCGAACTTAAATGTTCGGCTCAATTGGAATACGGCACAAATGCGAGAACTCAACCTGTAGCGACTGTCGAGCGCAAGCGAGACAGACTCGTTATAGGGTCAAGCGAACAAGTGCATGTGGTGGATGCCTTGGCGATCACAGGCGATGAAGGACGCGGTAGCCTGCGAAAAGCTACGGGGAGCTGGCAAACAAGCTTTGATCCGTAGATGTCCGAATGGGGAAACCCACTCCTTTTGGAGTATCCATGACTGAATACATAGGTCATGTGAAGCGAACGCGGTGAACTGAAACATCTAAGTAACCGCAGGAAAAGAAATCAACCGAGATTCCCAAAGTAGTGGCGAGCGAAATGGGAAGAGCCTGTACTCTTTATTTGTATTGTTAGTCGAACGCTCTGGAAAGTGCGGCCATAGCAGGTGATAGCCCTGTAGACGAAAACAGTATGAAAGAACTAGGTGTACGACAAGTAGGGCGGGACACGTGAAATCCTGTCTGAAGATGGGGGGACCATCCTCCAAGGCTAAATACTCGTGATCGACCGATAGTGAACCAGTACCGTGAGGGAAAGGCGAAAAGAACCCCGGGAGGGGAGTGAAATAGATCCTGAAACCGCATGCATACAAACAGTCGGAGCCTCGTAAGGGGTGACGGCGTACCTTTTGTATAATGGGTCAGCGACTTACGTTCAGTAGCAAGCTTAACCGAATAGGGCAGGCGTAGCGAAAGCGAGTCCGAATAGGGCGTTCAGTTGCTGGGCGTAGACCCGAAACCAAGTGATCTATCCATGGCCAGGATGAAGGTGCGGTAACACGTACTGGAGGTCCGAACCCACTAACGTTGAAAAGTTAGGGGATGAGCTGTGGATAGGGGTGAAAGGCTAAACAAACTTGGAAATAGCTGGTTCTCTCCGAAAACTATTTAGGTAGTGCCTCGCGTCTCACCTTCGGGGGTAGAGCACTGTCATGGTTGAGGGGTCCATTGCGGATTACCTCGCCATAGCAAACTCCGAATACCGAAGAGTGCAATCGCGGGAGACAGACATCGGGTGCTAACGTCCGGTGTCAAGAGGGAAACAACCCAGACCGCCAGCTAAGGTCCCCAAATATAGCTAAGTGGGAAACGAAGTGGGAAGGCTAAAACAGTCAGGAGGTTGGCTTAGAAGCAGCCATCCTTTAAAGAAAGCGTAATAGCTCACTGATCGAGTCGTCCTGCGCGGAAGATGTAACGGGGCTAAGCTATATACCGAAGCTGCGGATGCACATTTATGTGCATGGTAGGAGAGCGTTCCGTAAGCCTGCGAAGGTGCACTGTAAAGTGTGCTGGAGGTATCGGAAGTGCGAATGCTGACATGAGTAGCGATAAAGGGGGTGAAAGGCCCCCTCGCCGTAAGCCCAAGGTTTCCTACGCAACGTTCATCGGCGTAGGGTGAGTCGGCCCCTAAGGCGAGGCAGAAATGCGTAGCTGATGGGAAGCAGGTCAATATTCCTGCACCATTGTTAAATGCGATGGGGGGACGGATCGCGGAAGGTTGTCCGGGTGTTGGAAGTCCCGGTCGCTGCATTGGAGAAGGCGCTTAGGCAAATCCGGGCGCAGAATTCAAGGGTGTGGCGCGAGCTTCTTAGGAAGCGAAGCAATTGGAAGTGGTTCCAAGAAAAGCCTCTAAGCTTCAGTTTAACAGTGACCGTACCGCAAACCGACACAGGTGGGCGAGATGAGTATTCTAAGGCGCTTGAGAGAACTCGGGAGAAGGAACTCGGCAAATTGGTACCGTAACTTCGGGATAAGGTACGCCCTTGTAGCTTGACTGGCCTGCGCCAGGAGGGTGAAAGGGTTGCAATAAACTGGTGGCTGCGACTGTTTAATAAAAACACAGCACTCTGCAAACACGAAAGTGGACGTATAGGGTGTGACGCCTGCCCGGTGCCGGAAGATTAAATGATGGGGTGCAAGCTCTTGATTGAAGTCCCGGTAAACGGCGGCCGTAACTATAACGGTCCTAAGGTAGCGAAATTCCTTGTCGGGTAAGTTCCGACCTGCACGAATGGCGTAACGATGGCCACACTGTCTCCTCCCGAGACTCAGCGAAGTTGAAGTGTTTGTGATGATGCAATCTCCCCGCGGCTAGACGGAAAGACCCCATGAACCTTTACTGTAGCTTTGCATTGGACTTTGAACCGATCTGTGTAGGATAGGTGGGAGGCTATGAAACCGGAACGCTAGTTTCGGTGGAGCCGTCCTTGAAATACCACCCTGGTTTGTTTGAGGTTCTAACCTTGGCCCGTGATCCGGGTCGGGGACAGTGCATGGTAGGCAGTTTGACTGGGGCGGTCTCCTCCCAAAGTGTAACGGAGGAGTACGAAGGTACGCTAGGTACGGTCGGAAATCGTGCTGATAGTGCAATGGCATAAGCGTGCTTAACTGCGAGACCGACAAGTCGAGCAGGTGCGAAAGCAGGTCATAGTGATCCGGTGGTTCTGTATGGAAGGGCCATCGCTCAACGGATAAAAGGTACTCTGGGGATAACAGGCTGATACCGCCCAAGAGTTCATATCGACGGCGGTGTTTGGCACCTCGATGTCGGCTCATCTCATCCTGGGGCTGTAGCCGGTCCCAAGGGTATGGCTGTTCGCCATTTAAAGAGGTACGTGAGCTGGGTTTAAAACGTCGTGAGACAGTTTGGTCCCTATCTGCCGTGGGCGTTGGATATTTGAAGGGGGCTGCTCCTAGTACGAGAGGACCGGAGTGGACGAACCTCTGGTGTACCGGTTGTCACGCCAGTGGCATCGCCGGGTAGCTATGTTCGGAAGAGATAACCGCTGAAAGCATCTAAGCGGGAAACTCGCCTTAAGATGAGATATCCCTGGAGGCTTGACCTCCTTGAAGGGTCGTTCGAGACCAGGACGTTGATAGGTCAGGTGTGTAAGCGCAGTAATGCGTTCAGCTAACTGATACTAATTGCCCGTAAGGCTTGATCCTATAACAAGTCTGCGTCGATGATCGTTTGTGCTTCAGCACTGACGAGCATCCCGTCCTGAACCGCAGGTTCAGGATCTTAAACAGCGCGACAAGTTATACAGCATTGAGTCCTCGTGTGCCGATACACACAACTCATTACTACTTCTTCCAGATTGGATGTGGCGCTCAAGCAGCGACGCATCAACCCCTTTAGCCTGATGACCATAGCGAGTCGGTACCACCCCTTCCCATCCCGAACAGGACCGTGAAACGACTCTACGCCGATGATAGTGCGGATTGCCCGTGTGAAAGTAGGTAATCGTCAGGCTTCCCTCTTCAGAACCCCCGCTGCGAATGCAGTGGGGGTTTTGTCTTTTCGGCCGCAGAAAACATTCCGCCGCAACGGGTCGCCCACGCAGCGGGTGCAAAGTCAGTGGCATTTTCAATATCGCGCTACGATCGGCCGTTATCGACGGGAGAAAATCACGTGAATATCGGTGAAGCTGCGCGCGCCTCTGGCGTCAGCGCGAAAATGATTCGCTACTACGAAAGCGTCGGCCTGATCGAGCCAGCGCAGCGAACCGATGCCGGCTACCGCACGTACGGTGATAGCGAAGTTCATTTGCTGAAGTTCATCCGGCAAGCGCGCAGGCTGGGTTTTCTCGTCGACGATGTCCGAAAGCTGCTGGCGCTTTGGCAAGACCGCTCCCGTGCCAGCGCGGAGGTCAAGGCGATTGCCCTCGAACATGTATCCGAACTCGACCAGAGAATTGCCGAGCTCACGGACATGCGAAATACCTTGGCCAAGCTCGCGGCACACTGCCATGGCGACGATCGCCCGGACTGCCCGATCCTTGAACAACTCGCCGATACCAATACGCACTAAATCGGTGCAATTAAATACGTCGAAAATTCCAGTTTTCGCGCGTGATTCTTAAGTAAATCAACAGGTTGACAGTATTTTTTAGGGTGCATTCTGTTTTGGAATGCAAACTATTCGTGCATTTCATTAGCAAGATGGTGCGTTCTCGCTATAATTCGGGTCAACCCTATACGGGATATCCCTGATTCAGTGTCAGCCGGGGGATCTCAAACTTCCTTGGAGAGCATCATGGTTGCGTACATCGTTGAAAAGCTGAGCTACTGGTTTGAATCTGCTGAACGTGAGCGTCGCGAAGCCTATCTGGCATCGTCGAGCGACATCGTTCAACTCGAGCACCGCATTCGCTCGCTCGAAACGAACGGCTACTCGCTGTAAGCTGAACCCGTTTCGGCTGCATGCGGTTTGCATGCAAAAATGTAAAAAGCCCCGAACTTGTCGGGGCTTTTGCTTTTTTGATCCGATCAATGTGGCACGAGGTCGGCATCCAGCGGTATCGTCTTGAAAACGGGATCAATCCAACTGATGGGCGGGATGAGCAAGATGTCTTCGATGTACTGTGATTCGGGCAAGCGTCAATGGTGGGCGGTGCTGCTGATAGCAATCGCTAGTTGGGGCTCGAATGCGAACGCAAAGCAGCCCACCAAACAAGAAGAGCGGCCGCCGGTGGTGCTCGATACGCAAACCGGTATCCACGATGGGCGCTCCGGAACGGTGCTGCAAACTGCACCGTTGAATCCGGCGCCGATTGTCGAGCCTGCGCAGATCCGGCAGCCCGCTGAATTGCAGCAAAACAACCAGGTGCCTGTTGTTGTAGCACCGTATATTCGCCTGCCTGCTACGCCGGGCTATCGACAATAGCGAACTGCCTCGGCTGCTTGCTCAGGCGCTGCGCAGTTCGAGGCCGAACTTGGCGCCGCCGTCCTGGCCGAGTGCTTCTACGAGATAGGGCAGGGCTTCCCGCATCGATTCAGCCAGCGTATAGGGCGGGTTCAGAATGAACATGCCGCTGCCGTACAGCCCGAATCCATCTGCCGGAGCATGACTGACCGTCAGCGTGAGATGCAGCCAGTTCGTCGTCTGCAGCCGCTTCAGTTGGTCGGGGAAGCGCTCCGATTCAGGGCGCTTGACCTGCGGATACCACACGGCGTAGCAACCGGTCGCGAAGCGCTTCAGCCCTTCCTCGACACAAGCGAGCGTGCGCGCGTAATCGCGCTTGTCTTCATACGAAGGATCAATGAGCACCAAGGCACGACGCGGAGGTGGCGGCAGCAGGGCCTTGAGCCCTTCGAAACCGTCTGTTGCGTAAATCATCGCGCGCCGGCCTGCGTCGCGGAAGTTGTGACGCAGGATATCGATTTCGGTGCTGTGCATCTCGAACAGCCGGATGCGGTCCTGCTCACGCAGCATGCGCCACGCGAGGTACGGCGAGCCCGGGTAGTAGCGCAGATCGGCCGACTCGTTGCAGGAGCGAATTTCGTCGACGTAGTCCGAGAGTGCCGCGGGCAGGTCGTCGGCATTCCACAGCTTGGCAATGCCGGTTTCGTATTCGGCCGTCTTCGCCGCGAAGCCTTCGTCCAGCGCATACACGCCCGCCCCCGCGTGCGTGTCGATATACCAATACGATTTGTCTTTCTTGTTCAGGTGGTGAAGCAACTGGACGACGACGGCGTGCTTGAGCACATCGGCGTGGTTGCCGGCATGAAACGCGTGGCGGTAACTGAACATGGCGGGGATGAGGCGAGTAGAGTCAAAAACGGCCGCCCGAACGCTTTGCCGGCCCATTCAGGCACCTGCATTCGCAATTCGCGCGACCGGCTATTGTACGCGAGAGCGCTTACTGCGCCTGATCGCCGACGATCTCCTCGATATGCTGCTTCAACTCGGGCGTCAATCGAGCCGCCACCTCGATCGCCTTCATGTTTTCGCCGATCTGTTCGACGCGCGAGGCCCCGGTGATGACCGTGCTGACGTTCGGGTTCTTCAGAATCCACGCGATGGCCAACTGCGCCAGCGTGCAGCCGAGCTCGTCGGCGACGCCGGCCAGCTTCGAGACCGCCTGATTCTTCGCCGGATCCGTCAATTGTTCGCGCAGCCAATCGTAGCCTTGAATGGCTGCCCGGCTGTCGGCAGGTACCCCATCGCGATACTTGCCGGTCAGCAGGCCCGATGCGAGCGGGCTCCATGTAGTGAGGCCCAGGCCGATGTCTTCGTAGAGCCGATTGTATTCCTGCTCGACGCGGCGGCGGTGCAGCAGGTTGTACTGCGGCTGTTCCATGACCGGCTTGTGCAGGTGATGGCGCTCGGCGATGTCGTAAGCGGCGCGAATTTCATCCGCGCTCCACTCCGACGTGCCCCAGTAAAGCGCCTTGCCGCGCGCGATCATGTCGCTCATCGCCCAGACCGTCTCCTCGATCGGCGTATTCGGATCGGGGCGGTGACAGAACACGAGGTCGACGTAGTCGAGCTTCAGCCGGCGCAAGGAGCCGTCGATCGCGTCCATCAGATATTTGCGGTTCAGCGTGTGATATTGATTCGGTGCTTCGGCCAGGCCCCAGAAAAACTTCGTCGACACCACATAGCTGATACGCGACCAACCCAGCGACTTCAACGCTTCGCCCATGATTTCCTCGGATTGCCCGCGCGCGTACACCTCGGCATTGTCGAAGAAATTGATGCCGGCATCGCGCGCTGCGGCCAGCGATTCGCGCGCGGCACGTTGATCGACCTGGTTGCCGTACGTGACCCACGAACCGATCGACAATTCGCTGACTTGCAGCCCGGATCGGCCCAGGCGTCGGTAATTCATCATGGCTTTCCTCCTGTTCGGAACAGAGCGGCTAGCTTAGCCCGTTTGCGGACGGCATGCAGGACGCTTCGTGCACGATAGCGGCGCCGGACGCGTGCCGACAACTAGCCGAATGGCCAGCTTGTTTTGCCATGCCCGGCCATGATTTCATTGGAACCTGCTGGATTTGGGAGACGTCGGCATGGATTCGAAACTGAGCGGCAAGGTTGTTGTGGTGTTCACGGGTTGCGCGGCGCTATGGCTACATTTTTATCGCCAATAAAAAACGCGCTCCGTAGAGCGCGTTTCCGGCAGAGCGATATAGCGCGAATCGTTCGCGCCAGTCGCCTGACTTACTTCAGCACCGCTGCAATCGCGTTGGCGACGGCATCGATGTTGCGCGTGTTGAGCGCAGCCACGCAGATCCGGCCGGTGCCCACCGCGTAGATGCCGAACTCTTCGCGCAGACGGTCGACTTGCGCCGACGTCAGGCCCGAGTACGAGAACATGCCGCGCTGGGCATTGATGAAGCTGAAGTCGCGGTCTACGCCGCTCGCCTTCAGGCGGTCGACCAGGCCATTTCGCATCGCGCGGATACGGTCGCGCATTTCGCCGAGTTCCTGCACCCACGAAGCGTACAGGTCCGGCGAGCCCAGCACGGCCGCAACCAGTGCGCCACCGTGGGTCGGCGGGTTGGAGTAGTTCGTGCGGATCACGCGCTTCAGTTGCGACAGCACGCGCGTGGCTTCGTCCTTGCTCGCGGTGATGATCGACAGCGCGCCGATACGCTCGCCGTAGAGCGAGAACGACTTCGAGAACGACGACGACACGAACACGTTCAGGTCGGCCGCAGCAAACAGGCGCACGGCTGCCGAATCGGCTTCGAGGTCTTCGCCGAAGCCTTGATAGGCGATGTCGAGGAACGGCACGAGCTGGCGCGCCTTGACCGTTTCGACGACCTGCGCCCATTGCGCTTCGGTCAGGTCGACACCGGTCGGGTTGTGGCAGCACGCGTGCAGCACGACGATCGTGCCGGCAGCGTAGCTGTTCAGCGCGCCGAGCATGGCGTCGAAGTTCACGCCGTGGGTGGTGGCGTCGTAGTACGGGTAGGCATCGACCTTGAAGCCGGCCGTCTCGAACAGCGCGCGGTGGTTTTCCCAGCTCGGATCGCTGATCGCGACCTTGGCGTTCGGGTTCAGCGTGCGCAGGAAATCCGCGCCGATCTTCAGCGCGCCCGTGCCGCCGATGGCTTGCGCCGTCACGACGCGGCCGGCTGCGATCAGCGGCGAATCGTTGCCGAGCAGCAGCTTCTGCACGGCGGCGTCATAGGCGGCGATGCCGTCGATCGGCAGGTAGCCGCGCGGCAGGCCGGCTTCGACGCGTGCCTTTTCCGCGTCACGCACGGCGCGCAGCAACGGGATCTTGCCTTCTTCGTTGGTGTACACGCCAACGCCGAGGTTCACCTTGGTCGGGCGCGTATCGGCGTTGAAGGCTTCGTTGAGGCCCAGGATCGGGTCGCGGGGGGCGAGTTCGACAGCGGAAAAGAGCGACATGATGATTTCGCAGCAGTAGTAGTGGAATGAAATCGGGGTCCGGTTCCCGCGTGGCGCGGGTGCATGCCGAGGGCCGCAGCTTCCGGAGCGAATCCCGCCATTGTAGCGAATTGCGCCGCGATTTCGGCCAAAGCCGGGTGGGTGATGCAGGTATGGCGAGGCAGAAACCGGACGCAACCTCGGGCGTTGGCCGCGACGTAGCCATTCTGGTGGCGGCATCGCGCCGGCCGAGCCCGTCTGTCCGGACCGCCGCTGCGCCTAACGGTCAGCCCGGCGGTGGGCGAAGCGCTAAAATGCTCTTTTGCACGCGGCCAGGCCCTCGCTCCATGTCCGAACATTCCCCCGATGTGTCCGCCGAACTCGACGAATCGAAATTCGCGACGTTCGACGGTTCGCCATTCCAGCTTTATCAGCCGTATCCGCCTGCCGGTGATCAGCCCACGGCAATCGCCACGCTCGTCGAGGGCGTGGAGGACGGTCTGTCGTTCCAGACGCTGCTCGGCGTGACGGGGTCCGGCAAGACCTTCACGATGGCGAACACGATCGCGCAGCTCGGCCGCCCGGCCATCGTGTTCGCGCCGAACAAAACGCTCGCCGCACAGCTCTATGCCGAGTTCCGCGAGTTCTTTCCGCGCAATGCGGTCGAGTATTTCGTTTCGTACTACGACTATTACCAGCCGGAAGCCTATGTGCCGCAGCGCGACCTGTTCATCGAAAAGGACTCGTCGATCAACGAGCACATCGAGCAGATGCGGCTGTCGGCCACCAAGAGCCTGATGGAGCGGCGCGACGTGGTGATCGTGGCCACCGTGTCGGCTATCTACGGTATCGGCAACCCGTCCGAATACCACCAGATGATCCTGACGCTGCGCGCCGGAGACCGGCTCGGCCAGCGCGACGTGATCGCGCGGCTGATCGCGATGCAGTACACGCGCAACGAGCAGGATTTCCAGCGCGGCACGTTCCGCGTGCGAGGCGACACGATCGACATCTTTCCGGCCGAGCACGCCGAGATGGCGGTGCGCGTCGAGTTGTTCGACGACGAGGTCGAGACGCTGCAACTGTTCGATCCGCTGACGGGCCGGGTGCGCCAGAAGATCCCGCGCTTCACGGTTTATCCGTCGTCGCACTACGTCACGCCGCGCGACACGGTGATGCGCGCGATCGAGACGATCAAGGACGAACTGCGCGAACGTCTCGAATTCTTCCATTCCGACAATCGCCTGGTCGAGGCGCAGCGGCTCGAACAGCGCACCCGCTTCGATCTCGAAATGCTGCAGGAGCTGGGCTTCTGCAAGGGCATCGAGAACTACTCGCGGCATTTCTCGGGCGCCGCCGCCGGCGAACCGCCGCCGACACTGGTCGATTACCTGCCGTCCGACGCGCTGATGCTGCTCGACGAATCGCACGTGCTGATCGGTCAGTTGAACGGGATGTACAACGGCGACCGCGCACGCAAGGAAAACCTCGTCAATTACGGCTTCCGTTTGCCGTCGGCGCTCGACAACCGCCCGCTGAAATTCCCCGAGTTCGAACGCAAGATGCGCCAGGTCGTGTTCGTATCGGCCACGCCGGCCGATTACGAGCAGCGCGTGTCGGGGCAGACGGCCGAACAGGTGGTGCGGCCGACCGGCCTGGTCGACCCCGAGATCGAGGTGCGGCCGGCGACCACCCAGGTGGACGACGTGCTGGCCGAGATCAACGAGCGCGTGAAGGCCGGCGAGCGCGTGCTGATCACCACGCTGACCAAGCGCATGTCCGAGCAACTGACCGAGTTCCTGTCCGACCACGGCGTCAAGGTGCGCTATCTGCACAGCGATATCGACACGGTCGAGCGCGTCGAAATCATCCGCGACCTGCGGCTCGGCACGTTCGACGTGCTGGTGGGCATCAACCTGCTGCGCGAGGGCCTCGACATTCCCGAGGTGTCGCTGGTGGCGATTCTCGACGCCGACAAGGAAGGCTTCCTGCGCGCCGAGCGCTCGCTGATCCAGACGATCGGCCGTGCGGCGCGTAACGTGAACGGCAAGGCGATTCTGTATGGCGACAAGATCACCGATTCGATGCGCCGCGCGATCGATGAAACCGAACGCCGCCGGGTCAAGCAGATCGCCCACAACGAGGCGCTCGGCATCACGCCGCGCGGCGTGGTGAAGCGTATCAAGGACATCATCGATGGCGTCTACAACGCCGACGATGCGCGTGCCGAGCTGAAGGAAGCGCAGCAGCGCGCGAAATTCGAGGACATGTCCGAGAAGCAGCTTGCCAAGGAAATCAAGCGTCTCGAAAAGCAGATGACCGACTACGCGAAGAACCTCGAGTTCGAAAAGGCCGCGCAGACGCGCGATCAGCTCTCGCTGTTGCGCGAGCGTGTGTTCGGCGCCAACGTGGGCGACCGCCTCGAAGGCGCGAACTGATTCCGTTCCCACACCGATCCGGCCACGAAAGTGACCAGATCGGTGCATTTCCGCGATCCACGCCGGCATCGAATGCCGCTTTCCGACCGTCTTCGAAAATCTTCCGAAATCCTTTCTGCGTCAAAGGCTTGAAATTATTCCCCCTTTGTTTCGCGTGCGATTCAATGCTAAACTCGCCAATTATTGAGAATGGTTCGCATTAACGTTCTTGCTTACTCATGTCGCGCGGTAGGAGCCGGGCGGCATTTTTTCATCTGACGATAATAATCAGGAGTCTCAATGTTCGGTTCGTCCATCACCCGTTGTGGGGTCGCAGTCGCGGCGGCACTTTTCGCGATGTCGGCATCGGCCGCCGAGTATCCGATCGGCAAGCAGCAAATCCAGGGTGGCATGGAGGTGGGCACGGTCTACCTGCAACCGATCACGATGGAACCGGAAGGCATGATGCGCAAGGCATCGGATTCGGACATCCACCTGGAGACCGACATCCACGCGGTGAAGAACAACCCGACCGGCTTCGCCGAAGGCGACTGGATGCCGTACCTGCAGGTGGAATACACGCTGACCAAGCAGGGCGACGCGAAGTGGAAGTCGCAGGGCGTGCTGATGGGCATGGTCGCGAACGATGGCCCGCACTACGGCGACAACGTCAAGCTGGCCGGCCCGGGCAAGTACCACCTGGCGCTGACGGTCAAGCCGCCGATGCAGATGGGCCATATGGCGTTCGGCCGCCACGTCGACAAGGAAACGGGCGTGGGCCCGTGGTTCAAGCCGTTCACGCTCGAATACGACTTCCCGTTCGCCGGCATCGGCAAGAAGGGCGGTTACTGATCGGGTTCCACGGCCGGGCGGCATCGCCTCGATGCCGCCTTCTACGAGAAGCACAATGACATTCCCCAAGATTTTCGCCGCCGTGCTCGCCGGCCTGGCTGTTGCAACCGCGGCTCAAGCCGCCGATCTGCCGACCTTCAAGCTCGAGATGGCCGACGGCAAGCTCAACCCGGCCCGCATCGAAGTGCCGGCCGGCCAGCGCATCAAGATCGAAGTCCGCAATACCGGCAAGGGTGCCGTCGAATTCGAGAGCGTCCAGTTGCGCAAGGAGAAGGTCCTCGCGCCGGGCGCCGAATCGTTCGTCGTGATCGCGCCGCTGTCGCCGGGCGAATACAAATTCTTCGACGATTTTCATCAGCAAGCGCAAGGCGTCATCGTCGCGAAGTAGTTCCGATTTATCGTGCGGCCGCGGACGTCCCGCCGCGGCCGGGACACGGAGGTTATCAATGGGTCAAATCATTTTCATCGTCTGGCGTGAAAGCGTCGAGGCGCTATTGGTCGTCGGCATTCTCTATGCGTGGCTGCGCAACGGCGACGCCGAAACGCGCCGCGGCTTGCCGTACCTCTGGGTTGGCGTGGGCGCGGGCCTGTTGATGGCGCTGGGCCTGGGCGCCGCGCTGGTCGGGTTCACCGAAGTGCTGTCGGGCGACGCGCAGGATTACTTCCAGACCGCGATGGTGCTGGTCGCCTGCGTGCTGATCGTGCAGATGGTGTTCTGGATGAAGAAACACGGGCGCACGCTCAAGCGCGACATGGAGCAATCGCTGCAGGAAACCACCAAAACCGCCAACTGGTGGGGCGTGGCGGTGCTGGTGGCGCTGGCCATTGCGCGCGAAGGCAGCGAGACGGTGATCTTCCTGTACGGCCTCGGCTTCGGCCAGAGCGGCCATGTGGGCGGCGCTCAGGTGCTGGCGGTCGTGATCGGCCTCGCGCTCGCGTTGTTCACCTTCTATCTGCTGCAACTGGGCGGCAAGATCTTCTCGTGGCGCCTGTTCTTCCGCGTCACCGAAATCATGTTGCTGTTTCTCGGAGCGGGCCTGTTCGAGGCGGGCGTCGACAAACTGATCGACAAGGAAATCCTGCCGCTGGGCATCTCGCAGCTGTGGGACAGCTCGGCGATCCTCGACGATTCGAGCACGTTCGGCTCGCTGGTCGCCACGCTGACCGGCTATCGCGCACATCCGGCGCTGACCAACCTGGTGGCCTACGTGCTGTATTGGGGCGTGGTGTACGGGCTGCTGAAGATCGCGACGCGCCGTCCGGCCGCCGCGGCAGGGCGTGCCGCATGAGCACGCCGGCGAGCGGCCTGCGCTGGAGCCGGCTGACCGAAGCCGGTCACTGGATGCAGCGGCACGGCGCGTGGATTCGCGGCATCCAGTGGGTGGTGGTACTGGTCTATGCGTTCCTGATTCTCGTGCCGGCGTTCACGCCGTTGCCTGACGACACGGCGCACCTGTGGAACAACCTGACGCTCGCGGCGCAGTTCGTGTTCTGGGGCATCTGGTGGCCGTTCGTGCTGCTGTCGATGGTGATGCTGGGCCGGGTGTGGTGCGGCGTGCTGTGCCCCGAGGGGGCGCTTGCCGAATTCGCCAGCAAGTTCGGCCGCGGCCGCGCGATTCCGCGCTGGATGCGCTGGGGCGGCTGGCCGTTCGTCGCGTTCGGCATCACCACCATCTACGGCCAGATGGTCAGCGTCTATCAATACCCGCGCGCCGTGCTGCTGGTGCTCGGTGGCTCGACGTTCGCGGCGATGGTGATCGGCCTGCTGTACGGCCGCGAGAAGCGCGTCTGGTGCAAGTATCTGTGCCCCGTCAACGGCGTGTTCGCGTTGCTCGCGCGGCTTGCGCCGGTGCGCTTCAAGGTCGACGAGGCCGCGTGGCGCCGCTCCTATACGGAAGGCGAGCACGGCCATCGCGTGATTCCGATCAACTGCGCGCCGCTGGTGCCGCTGCGCAACATGAAGGGCGCGGCCGAGTGCCATATGTGCGGCCGTTGCAGCGGCCATCGAGACGCGATCGCGCTGACGGTGCGCTCGCCGTCCGAGGAAGTCGTCGAACTCGGCGATGCGCAGGCGAACCCCTGGGACACCGCGCTGATCCTCTACGGCCTGCTGGGCATCGCGATCGGTGCGTTCCACTGGTCCGCCAGCCCCTGGTTCGTGACGATCAAGCAATGGCTGGCCGGCTGGCTGATCGACCGCGACATCACCTGGCCGCTCGAAACCAACGCGCCGTGGTTCCTGCTCACGCATTACCCCGATCAGAACGACGTGTTCTCCTGGCTCGATGGCGGCCTGGTGGTGTCGTATATCGTCGGCACGGGGCTGATCTACGGCACGGCGCTGCTGATCGTGCTGGCCGGCGCGTCGGCGCTGCTGGGTCGCTTCGATCGCGTGCGCCTGCATCACCTGACGCAGGCGCTGATTCCGCTGGCCGGCGCGGGCGTGTTCCTCGGCCTGTCGGCCACCACGCTGTCGTTGCTGCGCGCGGAGCATCTGCCGCTCGACTGGGCCTCGCCCGTGCGTATCGCGATCCTGGTCGGCTCGAACCTCTGGAGCGCGTGGCTGGCCTGGCGCGTGACGGGGCGTTATGCGGCATGGCCGCGCCGGTTCGCCGCGATGGCGGGCTTCGGCTTGGCGCTGGCGATCGTCGACAGCGCCTGGTGGCTGATGTTCTGGGTGTTCTGACACGGCTGATCCGCCGTATCGTCCTGCGCCATCCGCACCGCATGGATGGTTTCCCGTTGTTCTCCCGCCAATGAAAAAAAGCGACGTGCCCGTCAGGCACGTCGCTTTCGCTGCTTCAGTATGAGAACCAAAAAAATGGCTTGGCTTGCTGTAACGACTGCTTGAGTTGGGTTGCACGAAGGGGTCTAGATCTCGCGTGCAAGCCGTTACGGCTGGCTACTGCCCAACACCTCTCAGGGAGGTGGTCCCCACAATACTCGGTACTTACTTCGTCAGGATCAGCTTGCCCAGACGCGTGGCACGAAGCTGATAAGTTTCGCCGTTATGCATGATCGAGACGAGCTTGCGGCCTTGCAACAGGGCATCGCTGGACACGACGCGCTGATTCGGCTCCGGGTTGTCGGTGCTATCCGACTTCGTGACAGCCGCAACTTTCGTCCGGCCACCGGGCGCCGCGCTGCTGGTGCGGCGCAGGCTGAGTGTGGAAGTTCGCATAAGTTCGGTCATTCGGGCCGTTCAATCAGTGGTGTGTCGATGGAATGAATTCTAAATGATAATTATTCCCATTTACTAGCGATGTTTTTTAATCGACTGAGCTTGATCGATAGTTTTTGATAAGCGGCGGAACGAGCGCGAAAAGAACGCGAAATACGGGGCGGCGAAGCGGGGCGGGAAAGGGCGGCGAAGCAGGACCGGCGGCGCGCGAGCGGGCCGCCGGTGAAGCGTTCAGTGCAGCGGATCGGGATCGCGGCGGCCCTGCGCGTATTCGCGGATCAGGCGGACCGTGTCGATATCGGAGGTGCGGTACGCCTCCTTGACGATGCCCTGGGTCTGCCGGGCATCCTCGGTGTCGGCCGTGTCCGGCAGCGTGGTGGCGTAGGTGAAGCGCAGGAACAGCGCCTGGTCGTCGTGCTCCTCGATCGTCATGGTCAACGAGCCGCCGATCTCGCCGTTGGCGGCGTGGATGTCGTAGCGGACCTGACGATTCGGCGTGAACGTGACGCGATCGCGGATCGTCGCCTGGCCGAAGTGCAACTCGCGCTCGAGCGTGGTGTCGGTTCGATCGCTGATCTTGCAATCGTCGAGGCCGATCACGAACAGTTGCGGCTGTTCGGCGCGCAGGACGAGGCCTTCCCAGAGTTGGTCGCGCGTCAGCGTCGGCAACATCGGGTTGTCCGTCGCGTTGATCTGGATCAGGTGTTCAAAATTCAAGGCGAGAGCTTCCTTCGGTCGTCGCGGCGGTGAGCCGCAAAAGGCAACTATTGTGACGGAATTTGGAAGCGCCGTCCGGGGCCGGATCGGCGCGTCATCAGGGGTTCAAGGCGCGATCGACCCCATCCGGCCGGCCTGGTAATCGGCCACGGCGTCGCGAATCTCCTGCTCGGTATTCATGACGAACGGGCCGTAGCGCACGATCGGCTCGTTGATCGGCCGGCCGCCCACCAGCAGTACATCGAGTGGGGCGTCGCCGGCGCCGATCTCGACCGTATCGCCGTCGTCGTCGAACACGATCATCTGCTGCGGGCCGCTGATCT
This sequence comes from Burkholderia sp. 22PA0099, assembly GCF_047497165.1. Lineage (NCBI taxonomy): Bacteria > Pseudomonadati > Pseudomonadota > Betaproteobacteria > Burkholderiales > Burkholderiaceae > Burkholderia > Burkholderia sp. 22PA0099. The sequence goes on from NZ_CP163165.1 coordinate 1,378,835, forward strand.
GCCCGCTCGCGCCGTAACGGCCCGCACCGCAGAGCGGATAGGCGAACGCCCGGAAATCGCACGGCACCGGCACGCTGACCTGCGCGCCGGGCTGCAGCGCCAGGTGCAGGTAGAGCAGCGGCGTATGCGTGTCGATGGCGGCCTGCACGCCGAACGCCTCGCCCGCGATCACCTTGATGCGAGTGCGGCCGTCCTCGGACGTCACGCTGGGCAGCGACGACGACGCGATGTCCTGATAACGCGGCCGGGCGCGCTTGTCGTCGCGCCGCAGGTTCACCCAAAGCTGGATGCCGTGCACGCGGCCGCCCGCCGCCGCGAATTCCGGGTCGGGCATTTCGCTGTGAATCAGCCCCGAGCCGGCCGTCATCCATTGCACGTCGCCCGCACGCAATTCGCCGGTATGGCCGGCCGAATCGCGATGGCGGAAATGGCCGTCGAGCACGTAGGTGACGGTTTCGAAGCCGCGGTGCGGATGATCGGGCGCGCCTTTGGCCGCGCCCGGCGCGTAGTCGATCGGGCCGAGCTCGTCGAACAGCAGGAACGGGTCGAAATCGGCGAGCAGACGGGTGGGGAACGGGCGATGAACCTGGAAGCCGGCGCCTTCCGTCGCCCGTAACGACGGATAGACGCGCAGGATGGAGCGCGATACGGGCATCGGATATTTTCCTTACGAGCGTTTGAGCGAAGTCAAAGGCTATTATATGGATCGGCCTGCGGTTGAATTCCGCGCGATCCGCAATGGATCGTTCTGCCATTGGAACGATGAAATGAATATCGATGCACACAATCTGAACGACCTGATGTATTTCTCGCAGATCGTCGAGCACGGTGGGTTTTCGGCCGCCGAACGCGTCCTGGGGATTTCGAAGTCGCGTCTGTCGCGCCGGCTCACGGAGCTGGAGGCGACGCTCGGCGTGCGCCTGCTGCAGCGCTCGACGCGCAAGCTGGCGCTGACCGAGGCCGGGCAGCTGTTTTACCAGCACTGCCAGGCGATGCTGGCCGAGGCGCAGGCGGCGATGAACGCGGTGCAGCAGTTGCGAGCCTCGCCGCGCGGCACGGTGCGCGTCAGCGTGCCCGTGACGCTGTCGCAGACGATGATGTCGCGGTTGCTGCCCGAATTCCTGCACCGCTACCCGGAGGTGCGTGTGCAGGTGCGCGTAACCAATCAGGTGATCGACCTGTTCGAGGATTCGATCGACATCGCGTTGCGTGTGCGTTCCGAGCCGCCGGAGAACGCGAATATCGTCGTGCGGCCGCTGTGGCGCACCGAGCAGATGCTGGTCGGCTCGCCGAGCCTGTTGGGCCAGAATGCGCCGCCGCTGGAGCCGGGTGATCTGTCGCGCTTCGAGACGCTCGACACGCCCTCGGGCGATGGCCGGCACGTCTTCAATTTGATCGCGCCGGACGGCGCGCGCCATGTGCACGAGCACGAGCCGCGTCTCGTCACGGCCGACCTGATGACGATCCGCGAGGCCGTGCTCGATGGGGTCGGGATCGCGGCGCTGCCGGAGATGATGTACGGCAATGCGTTGCGCGCCGGGCAACTGTCGCCGGTCATGCCGGGCTGGACCTTGCCGGTGCCGCGGCTCTATGCGGTGTTCGTGTCGCGGCAGGGGATGCCGCCGGCGGTGCGCTCGTTCGTCGATTTCCTCGTCGAGAAACTCGACAACGATTACCGCGAGCCGCAGTGCCCCGAGCGGGAAAAGAAGCAGCAGGCGGAGCAGGCTGCCGTGGCGGCAGCCGCGGCTGTGTGAGCGTGGATCGGTTTTGTCATTGAAGCGCCGCCTGTCATCGCGAGATTCAATCGGGGCTCGCTTGAATGCCCCGATAGCGCCGCCTATATTGGAATTCCACTTCGCGAAGGGATGTTCCGAGCGAATCCGGTGGCTGCATATATTGCCAGCCAGATAGGGCAGAACGCGCAAGTCCGTGCAGACCACGGCGTGTCGCATTGCGTTGCTCCAGGCGCCTGACGCCGCCGAAGAGCCCGCCGCCCGAAGGCGCCCGCGTGCGCATTAAAAAAGGCCTTCATCGTTCGATGAAGGCCTTTTCCATTGGTGCCGCCGAAACGAAATCATTTCGGACTGCTTGCGATGGGCGGGCGGGCCGCCGCGTGCTTATTTCTTCGCTTCGGTCACGAAGCCGAGCTTGGTCAGGCCGCCGGCCTGCGCCGCCGACATCACCTGCGCCACGTTCTCGTAGGCGATCTTGTGATCGGCGCGGATATGCAGTTCCGGCTGCGGATCGACCTTCGCGGCCTCGGCGATCTTCGCGTCGAGTTCGGTGGTGCTGACCGGCTGGTCGTTCCACGTGACCGTGCCGTCGGCCTGGATCGCGAGATCGATGGTCTTCGGCTTTTCTTCGACCTTCTGGCTGCTCGCATGCGGCAGGTCGATCTTGACCGCGTGATGGATCGCCGGAAGCGTGACGAGGAAGATGATCAGCAGCACGAGCATGACGTCGACGAGCGGCGTCATGTTGATCTCGTTCATCAGGCCGTCGTCGTCATCGTCGCCGAACGAGGTATTCATTGCCATGGTGGGCCTCCGCTCAGTTCGCGCGGGTGGTGGCGAGACGGATCGCGTCGCGCTTCTTGGCCGAGGCGAGGCTCGAACCCGTCACGAAGTAGGCGTGCAGGCCGTGCGCGAAGCGGCGCAGCTTGGTGACCACGCCCTTGTTCGCACGCGTCAGCGCGTTGTAGCCGAGCACGGCGGGAATCGCGACGAACAGGCCGAACGCCGTCATGATCAGCGATTCGCCGACGGGGCCGGCCACCTGATCGATCGAGGTCTGGCCGGTGGCGCCGATCACGAGCAGCGCGTGATAGATGCCCCACACCGTGCCGAACAGGCCGACGAACGGCGCCGTGCTGCCGATCGAGGCGAGGATCGCGAGGCCGCTTTGCAGGCGCGCGACGCCGTCGTCCATGGTGTCCTTCAGGCAGCGCGTGACCCACTCCGACACGTCCATGCGGTCGTGCAGGTGCGGCTGCGTTTGCTGATGGTGCTCGGCCGCTTCCTTGCCGGCGAGCGCCAGCGCGAGGAACGGGTTGTCCTGCGCGGAGCCCGATGCGTCGCGCAGCTTCTGCACGCCCTTGTCGAATTCGTCCGAGTGCCAGAACGATTGCTCGGCATTTTTGGTCAGGCGGCCGAGCCGCATCACGTTCCAGCCCTTGACGATGATCACGAGCCAGGAGAGCACCGACATGACCAGCAGCGTGATCGCGATGGCGCGTGTCACGAAATCACCTTGCGCCCAGACGTGCGCGATACCGTAGCTTTGCATTTCCTTTCCTTTGTTTGAATCCGGTGTAACTGAATCGGGTGTCGATCGAACGATCGATCAATCGTCGAGCGTGAAATTGAACGGGACCGTATAGCTGGCCCGCATCGCCTGGCCATCCTGCTTGTACGGCTTGCAGGTCGAGGCGCGGGCGGCGTCGAGCGCGGCGTCGTCGAGGCGCTGGAAGCCGCTGCTCTTGGCGAGCGACACGCCGCCGATCTGGCCGCCGATGTCGGTCACGAAGCGGACCATCGCCGTGCCGGTTTCGCCTCGACGCTTCGACAGCGTCGGGTAATCGGGCTTGAGGATCTGGCACGACACCGAAGCGCCGCCCTTCGGCGCCGCGATTTCGAGCGTCGGGCGCGGCGCGGGCGGGGCCGGCGGCGTAGGCGCGGCGACCGGCGCCGGCGGCGCGGGTGTCGGCGTGGGCGCTTCGATGGCGTGCGTGGACGGTGCCTGCGCAATGGGCAGCGGTGTGGGTTTGACGACCGGGCGTGGCTTCGGCGTGGGCTTCGGTACGGGTTTCGGCGGTGTCGGCGTAGGCTTGGATTCGACCGCGACGGGCTTCGGAGCGGGCTCCGAAATCAGTTGCACCGTCATGGCGGATTCGATCTTGGGCTTGGGCAGATCCTGGTCGGGCATCAACAGCGCGCCGGCGATCAGCGCCGCATGCGCGAGCACCACGATGACGGCCGCGCTGACGATACGGCGATTGAAACGAGGCGCGACCGAAACGGCGCCGGTCGGGATGGAAGTCGAGGCCTGCATGTCTGCCAGTCTAGGCGGCGACGCGCTGGGCGCCTGCCGCGGAGTAACGCATCACTTGCGGAAGATCAGCAACGAAATGCACAGGGTGGTTACGAATCCGATCAGCAATTCCATCACAGCTCCTTGGCGAATGGCCGCTGGCTAGCGATTTCCAGGCTCGCTGACGGATGATCAAACGAAAGCGCGGCCGTGAGCCGCGCGAGATAACGTTGCCGCCGCTCAGGCTGCCTTGCGTTCGTAGAACGTGATGGGCGCCGGTTGCGCGTGCGCGGTGACGCCGCAGTGGCTTTCGCAGATGCCGTGTTCGGCCATCAGTTCACGCACCGACTCCTCGCATTTGCCGCAGCAGGAGGCGACGCCGAGCTCGAACTGCAACTCATCGAACGAATCGACGCCTTCCGCGAGGGAGGCACGGATCTTTCGGTCGGACACGGACTTGCACACGCAGACGATCATGATGAACGCGGTAGCTAACGTTAATGCGAATTATTATCATTATATTTGACCGCATTGGCAAGCCCGGGTCGGGCTTTTTTGTAACTAATCCATATGCTTAGCAGGGATAAGGGAAAAAATGACCGCTCGCCGGGCCGGTGGGGTGCGGCTGCCGTTGGCGCGCGATCGACTCAGGCCGAGAGGGCCGGATCGGCGAGGTCGGCGCAGCGCGGCGACGGGATCACGACCGTTTCCGCGGCCGCGTCGAGGTCGAGCAGGGCGGCGGCGAGCGCCTGCAGGCGGTGGCCGTCGTCGGTGGAATACAGGCGTGGCGCCTGAGCCACGGTGCCGGCCGGCGCGCGCAGGCCGCGCTCGTCAAGGATGCGTGCGAGCTGGCGGGCGATGGCCGCGCTCGTGTCGATGAGGGTCAGACGATCCTGCGTCAGTTCGCGGATCGTCTTGTCCAGAAACGGGTAGTGAGTGCAGCCGAGCACCAGCGTATCGGCTCCGGCGGCCAGCATCGGTTCGAGATAGCCGGCGAGCCGCGCGCGCAGTTCGGGCGAGCCGGTGTCGCCGCGCTCGATCGCCTCGACGAGCCCATGGCCCGGCTGGCGCAGAAAGCGGCAATCGGCGGCGTAGCGCTCGATCAGCGATTCAAAGCGGGCGCTGCGCAGCGTGGCCGCCGTGGCGAGCACGCCGGCCACGCGGCTGGCCGAGGCCAGCGTGGCCGGCTTGATGCCCGGCTCGACGCCCACCAGCGGAATCGACAGTTTTTCGCGCACCACCGCGATCGATTGCGCCGTGGCGGTGTTGCAGGCCACCACCAGCGCCTTGGTGCCGCGCGCGGCCAGCCACTCGCCGATGGCGAGCGTGCGTTCGATGATGAAGGCGTCGTCGCGCTCGCCATAAGGTGCGTGGCGTGAATCGGCGACATAGATGAACGATTCGTCCGGCAGCAGCGCGCGCACGGCGCGCAGTACCGAGAGACCACCCAGCCCGGAATCGAACACGCCGACCGGAGCGGCGGTGGAAGATGCTGACGCGAAGTCGGGGCTGGGCATGGCAGGGTGAAGCGGCGGATGGCGATCCGCCATATTACGACGACGTGCTTACGTCGGCGAGCCCATCATGGTTTGCTGGTAGTTCTGGATGCCGACCTTGCCGACCAGGTCGATCTGCGTTTCCAGCCAGTCGATGTGCTCTTCGGTGTCGTCGAGGATCTTCTGGAACAGCTCGCGCGAGACATAATCGCGCACCGATTCGCAGTAGGCGATCGCATCCTTGCAGGTGCCTTGCGAGATGTACTCGAGCTTCAGGTCGCACTTGAGGATCTCTTCCGTTTCCTCGCCGATCAGCAGCTTGTGCAGGTCTTGCAGGTTCGGCAGACCATCGAGCATGAAAATGCGTTCGATCAGCCAGTCGGCGTGCTTCATTTCGCCGATCGATTCATCGTATTCGTGCTTGCCGAGCTTTTCGAGACCCCAGTGACGATACATCCGCGCATGCAGGAAATACTGGTTAATCGCGGTCAATTCATTCTTCAACTGTGCGTTGAGAAATTCGATAACTTTCTTATCGCCTTGCATGGCTATTCCTTCCTGTAACGTGGGTTCCGGACACGAAAGATAAACGTTCGAACTACGCTTGCCAAGGGCTAAAGCACTGAAAATTCGAATATTTCTGCTTAATGAGAATGATTAAGAATCAAAAAGGCCGGGTTGAAACCCGGCCTGAAAATCATTCTCAATCAGCGATGCATTATGCCGTCGCAACCGGGATTTTTCCGATCTTTGCCTGCCATTCCTTCGGGCCGGTCTGGTGCACCGACGTGCCGCTCGAATCGACCGCCACCGTCACCGGCATGTCGACCACGTCGAACTCGTAGATCGCTTCCATGCCGAGGTCCTCGAACGCGACCACCTCGGCGTGGCGGATCGCCTTCGACACCAGGTAGGCGGCGCCGCCGACGGCCATCAGGTAGGCGGCCTTGTGCTTCTTGATCGCCTCGATCGCCACCGGGCCGCGCTCGGCCTTGCCGACCATCGAGATCAGGCCGGTTTGCGCGAGCATCATCTCGGTGAATTTGTCCATGCGGGTGGCCGTGGTCGGGCCGGCCGGCCCGACCGCCTCGTCGCGCACCGGATCGACCGGGCCGACGTAATAGATCACGCGGTTCGTGAAATCGACCGGCAGCGGCTCGCCCTTGGCGATCATGTCGGCGATGCGCTTGTGCGCCGCGTCGCGGCCCGTCAGCATCTTGCCCGACAGCAGCAGCGTCTGGCCCGGCGTCCAGCCGGCCACTTGTTCCGGCGTCAGCGTGTTCAGGTCGACGCGCTGGCTGGTTTCCGTGTTCGGTTCCCAGTTGACCTTCGGCCAGGCGTCGAGCGACGGCGGATCGAGGCGGGCGACGCCCGAGCCGTCGAGCGTGAAGTGCGCGTGGCGGGTGGCCGCGCAGTTCGGGATCATCGCGACCGGCTTCGAGGCCGCGTGGGTGGGTGCCGACAGGATCTTGACGTCGAGCACGGTGGCCAGGCCGCCCAGGCCCTGCGCGCCGATGCCGAGCGCATTGACCTTCTCGTACAGCTCGACGCGCAGTTCTTCCGCCCAATCCTTCGGGCCGCGCTTGATCAGATCGTGGATGTCGATCGACTCCATCAGCGATTCCTTGGCCATCAGCATCGCCTTCTCGGCGGTGCCGCCGATGCCGATCCCGAGCATGCCCGGCGGGCACCAGCCGGCGCCCATCGTCGGCACGGTCTTGAGCACCCAGTCGACGATCGAATCGGACGGGTTCAGCATCACGAACTTCGACTTGTTCTCCGAGCCGCCGCCCTTGGCCGCGACCTGCACGTCGACCTTGTCGCCCGGCACGATCTCGTAGTGGATCACGGCCGGCGTGTTGTCCTTGGTGTTCTTGCGGGCGCCTTCCGGCGGGCTGACGATCGACGCGCGCAGCACGTTGTCCGGATGCGTGTAACCGCGGCGCACGCCTTCGTTGATCATGTCGGTGACGCCCATGGTGGCGCCTTCCCAGCGCACGTCCATGCCGACCTTGACGAAGATCGTCACGATGCCGGTGTCCTGGCAGATCGGACGGCGGCCTTCGGCGCACATGCGGCTGTTGGTGAGGATCTGCGCGATCGCGTCCTTGGCGGCCGGGCTTTGCTCGGCCTCGTAGGCGCGGCCGAGGGCCTCGATGTAGTCGAGCGGATGGTAGTAGCTGATGTATTGGAGCGAATCCGCGACGCTCTGGATCAGATCTTCCTGCTTGATGACGGTCATGGCTGTGACTCAGTGGGGACGATTGGAATGAAACGGGTGCGGCCGGTCTGGTGCCGGCTCACGGCTGGCTGTTACGCCGGCTCGCGAGGCGCGTGCGGCGCCTCGTCGAAATGCTTGGGATGCGTTTGCGTGGTCAGTCGGTCGATCCAGGCCATCACGAGCGCCGACACGAGGAACGACAGGTGGATCAGCACCTGCCACATCACGGCGCGCTCGGAGTGGGTGTCCGGATCGATGAAGGTTTTCAGCAGATGAATCGAGGAGATGCTGATCAGCGCCATCGACAGCTTGACCTTCAGCACGCCCGCGTTCACGTGGTCGAGCCATTCGGGCTCGTCCGGGTGGCCTTCCACGCCGAGCTTCGAGACGAAGGTTTCGTAGCCGCCGACGATCACCATGATCAGCAGATTCGAGATCATGACCACGTCGATCAGGCCGAGCACGGCCAGCATCACGTTGGTTTCGTCGAGCGAGGCGGCGTGCGAGAGCAGGTGCCAGACTTCCTTGAGGAACAGGTAGACGTAGATGCCTTGCGCCACGATCAGGCCCAGATAGAGCGGCACCTGCAGCCAGCGGCTCATGAAAATCAGGGCCGGGAGCGGCTTCATGCGGCGTCGGGTGTGCGGATCGGGCTGGCGTGCGGACATGGTCTGGCGGCCTGGAGTCGCGGGTATCGCGGGTGGATTCTGAAAAACGGCGCGCTATTGTAACGCGCACGTCGCGGGGCGGCGTCGAGCCGCAAGCGGCGGCCGGCTCGGGACGCGGCGGCACCGAAGGGGGGCGAGGCGTGCGGCAAGCGTGAGGCAAGCGGGCCGCCTCGCTCGCCGCTTACGACGCCGCGTTCGGCGTACTGCGCGGCTTCATGCTCGCCAGCAGGATGCCGGTGACGACGCAGGCCAGCGCGAAGCCGTGCGCGAGCGTCGGGCGCTCGCCGAGGAATGCGATGCCGTAGATGGCGGCCGAGATCGGCAGCACGGCGCTGAACACCCCGGCCAGGCTGCCCGGCACGTGGCGGATGCCGATCATCCACAGGCAGAACGAGAAGATGCTGGCCGACAGCGCATACCAGGTGATCAGCGCCCAGGTGCCGGGCGTCACGGCCGCGTAATCGAAATGCGGCAGCGCGGCCAGGCCGAGCGGCAGCATCATCAGCATGCCGAGCAGGTGCGTGTAGGCACAGATGTCGAGCGGGCGCAGCGTTTCGGTCAGGCGGCGCGACAGGATCACGTAGAACGATTCGCAGCAGACGGCGCCGAGGATCAGCAGGTTGCCGACGAGCGAGCTTTCGTGGCCCGGGGCGCTGGCCGCGGCGTGGCCGCTCTGGGCGAGGTTGATCGCCACCACGCCGACGATCGCCAGCGCGATCGACAGCAGCGCGCGACGGTTCGGCCGCTCGCGCAGGAACAGCCAGGCGAACAGCGCCACCACGGCGGGGATCGTGCTGGTGATCACGCCGGCCGCCACGGCGCTGGTGCGCTGCACGCCCATCAGCATCAGCAGCGTGAACATGAAGGTGCCGAAGAACGCCTGCAGGAACAGGTTCAGCCATTCGTCGCGGCGCACGGCGCGCATCTTCGACGGTTTCCACAGCGGCCAGAGCACCGCGTTGGCGATCACGAAGCGCAGCGTGGCGAGGATCACGACGGGCACGGCGACCACGATGGTCTTGCCGATGCCGACATTGCTGCCGACCAGCAGCATCGACAGGATGAGGATGAAGGCGTAGCGATTCAAACTGGAGTCCGGGCGTTGAGTTCAGTTAGGATTGTAGCGGCCCGCGCGGGTCGCTCAGGCCGGCGGGCGTAAGAGACAGGTAAGTTCGAGAGCTTATCGTGTCGAGACGCTCGCTCGAGCGCGGCGGCGTCGCGCGATGCGGCGCTGCAACATCCCGCAGGGCGCGCGAAGCCGGAAACACAAGTACCAACAAGCACCAATCAGACACCAGCAGTACCGTGCGCCGCCCGGCCCCGACCGGCGGCGCCTGCAGTTCAGGAGGCACGGCGCCCCGCGCGCCGTGGAAGCGGCGCATCCACACGCGCCGTCATGCAGTGAGTTTCACCTTCATCAAGGGGTTGTCGATGTCTGCGATTGAATCGGTTCTGCACGAACGCCGTCAGTTTGCTCCACCCGCCGCTGTCGAACAGGCGGCCACCATTTCCGGCATGGCCGCGTATCAGGCCCTGGTCGACGAAGCCGGTCGCGATTACGAAGGCTTCTGGGCGCGTCTCGCCCGCGAGACGCTCGACTGGCACAAGCCGTTCGCGACCGTGCTCGACGAATCGAACGCGCCGTTCTACAAGTGGTTCGAGGACGGCGAACTGAACGCGTCCTACAACTGCCTGGACCGCCACGTCGCGGCCGGCCTCGGCGAGCGCGTCGCGATCGTGTTCGAGGCCGACGACGGCACCGTCACGCGCGTCACCTACGCCGACCTGCTCGGCCGCGTCTCGCGTTTCGCCAACGCGCTCAGGCAGCGCGGCATCGGCAAGGGAGACCGCGTCGTCATCTATATCCCAATGTCGATCGAAGGCATCGTCGCGATGCAGGCCTGCGCGCGGATCGGCGCGACGCACTCGGTGGTGTTCGGCGGCTTCTCGTCGAAATCGCTGAACGAGCGCCTGGTTGACGTGGGCGCCAGCGCGCTGATCACGGCCGACGAACAACTGCGCGGCGGCAAGACGCTGCCGCTCAAGAGCATTGCCGACGAAGCGCTCGCGATGGGCGGCTGCGAGGCGGTCAAGAGCGTGATCGTCTATCGCCGCACGGGTGGCAAGGTCGCCTGGGACGACAGCCGCGACCTGTGGATGCACGAGCTGGTCGCGAACCAGTCGGACGTGTGCGAACCCGAATGGGTCAGCGCCGAGCATCCGCTGTTCATCCTGTATACGTCGGGTTCCACCGGCAAGCCGAAGGGCGTGCAGCACAGCACGGGCGGCTACCTGCTGTGGGCTGCGCAAACCATGAAGTGGACGTTCGACTGGAAGCCCGACGACGTGTTCTGGTGCACGGCCGACATCGGCTGGATCACCGGCCACACCTACATCACGTACGGGCCGCTGGCGACCGGCGCGACCCAGGTGGTGTTCGAGGGCGTGCCGACCTACCCGAACGCGGGCCGTTTCTGGAAGATGATCGCCGACCACAAGGTCACGATCTTCTACACGGCCCCCACCGCCATCCGCTCGCTGATCAAGGCGGCCGAGGCCGACGAGGCCGTGCATCCGAAGGCTTACGACCTGTCGAGCCTGCGCATCATCGGCACGGTGGGCGAGCCGATCAACCCGGAAGCGTGGATCTGGTATCACAAGAACGTCGGCGGCGAACGCTGCCCGATCGTCGACACCTGGTGGCAGACCGAAACGGGCGGCCACATGATCACGCCGCTGCCGGGCGCCACGCCCACCGTGCCGGGTTCGTGCACGCTGCCGCTGCCGGGCATCGCCGCGGCGGTGGTCGACGAAACCGGCCAGGACGTGCCGAACGGGCAGGGCGGCATCCTGGTCGTCAAGCGGCCGTGGCCTGCGATGGCGCGCACCATCTGGGGCGATCCGGAGCGCTTCAAGAAGAGCTACTTCCCCGATGAACTGGGCGGCACGCTGTACCTGGCCGGCGACGGCACCGTGCGCGACAAGGACAGCGCCTATTTCACGATCATGGGCCGCATCGACGACGTGCTGAACGTGTCGGGCCACCGGCTCGGCACGATGGAGATCGAATCGGCGCTGGTGTCGCACGAACTGGTGGCCGAGGCGGCCGTGGTGGGCCGCCCGGACGACACGACCGGCGAGGCCGTGGTCGCGTTCGTGGTGCTCAAGCGCACGCGTCCGGAAGGCGAGGAAGCGCAGCAGATCGCCAAGGCGCTGCGCGACTGGGTCGGCAAGGAAATCGGCCCGATCGCCAAGCCGAAGGACATCCGCTTTGGCGACAACCTGCCGAAAACCCGTTCGGGCAAGATCATGCGCCGCCTGCTGCGTTCGCTCGCGAAAGGCGAGCCGATCACGCAGGACACCTCGACGCTCGAAAATCCCTCGATCCTCGACCAACTGGGCGAGGTGCGCTGAACGGCCGGCCGACCGTTCATTCGGTCGGCCATCATTCGGTCGGCCATTTGTACCGCCGGGTTCCACCCGGCATGCGCCCCGGCGCGGCAATCCCGATTCAATCCCGATTGCCCGCACCGGGGCTTTTTTGTTAGATAAGCGGATGTCCGCTTCCTCGCGCCCGCCCGTGGCCCCGACGCCACCCTCGCCCTCGACGCCTTCGTCTGCGTTCCCGCATCGCATCGAGCCGCCACCGGTGCCGGCGGGGCTCGCGCGCGCCCATGCGCGCTACTGGCGCTTCAATCTGATCCTGATCGCGGTGCTGATGACGATCGGCTTCGGCGTGTCGTTCGTCGTGCCGTTTTTCGCGCCGGCGCTGGCCGGGCTGCGCTTCGCGGGTTTCAGCCTGCCGTTCTATCTCGGCGCGCAGGGCGCGATCCTGATCTATCTGCTGCTGATCGCCGTCTACGTGCTGCTGATGCAGCGCGCCGACCGCACGCTGCGGCGTGACTACGCGGCGTTCGACACAGGGCAGGGTGGCGAGCCCGAATCGGCGGAGCCGGGCGTCACACGCCACATGCACGACAAGCACACCGACACGACGGGCCGCCCATGCTGACCCACCGCCTGATTCGCGCCTACGCGCTCTATACCGTCGGCTTTCTCGCGTTCGTGCTGCTGCTCTGGCGCATCGAGCGCTCGACCGGGCCGGGCGTCTGGATCGGCTACGTGTTCCTGTTCGTGCCGATCGCCGTGTATGCCGTGATCGGCCTGCTCTCACGCACCTCGGATCTGGTCGAGTACTACGTGGCCGGGCGGCGCGTGCCATCGGCGTTCAACGGCATGGCGACCGCGGCCGACTGGTTGTCCGCCGCGTCGTTCATCGGGCTGGCCGGCTCGCTCTACGCCACCGGCTACGATGCGCTCGCCTACCTGATGGGCTGGACCGGCGGGTTCTGTCTGGTGGCGTTCCTGCTCGCGCCGTACGTGCGCAAGCTGGCGCGCTACACCATCCCCGATTTCCTCGGCACCCGCTATTCGAGCACGCTGGTGCGTGCGTTGGCGGCCGGCGCGGCGATCCTCTGCTCGTTCGTCTATCTGGTCGCGCAGATCCAGGGGATCGGGCTGATCGCCACGCGTTTCATCGGCGTCGATTTCGCGATCGGGATCTTCTGCGGGCTGGCCGGCATTCTGGTGTGCTCGTTTCTGGGCGGCATGCGCGCCGTGACCTGGACCCAGGTGGCGCAGTACGTGATTCTGATCGCCGCGTTTCTGATTCCGGTGTCGTTGATCGCGATGAAAAACGGCCTCGGGCCGCTGCCGCAGGCGAACTACGGCAAGCTCATGACGAAGGTGGAGGTGCTGGAGGCCGAGGTGCGCGATTCGGCCGACGAGCGCGCCGTGCGCGAGGCGTTCCGGCAGCGCGCGGGCGCCTTGCAGGGCCGCCTCGACCGGCTGCCGGGCTCTTACGGCGAGGCGCGCACGCAGTTGGTCGACGAACTGGCGGCGCTGCGCCGGCGCAACGGGCCGCTCAGGGAGATCAACCAGCGCGAGCGCGAGCTGGCCGAATTCCCGCGCGATCCGGCCGCGGCGCGCGTGGTGTGGGAGCAGGCCCGCGACGAGCTGCTGGCGCGCGCGGCCGTGCCGCTGCCGATGCACGTGCCATTCCCGTCGGCCACCGACGACGAGCAGCGCCCGCGCAAGCGCAACTTCCTTGCGCTGCTGCTGTGCCTGTCGCTCGGCACGGCGAGCCTGCCGCACATCCTGACGCGCTACAACACCACCACCTCGGTGGCCTCGGCGCGCCGCTCGGTCGGCTGGACACTGTTCTTCATCGCGCTGTTCTACCTGACCGTGCCGGTGCTCGCGGTGCTGATCAAGTTCGAGATCCTCGCGCACTTGGTCGGGCAGCCGTTCGCCGAGATGCCGTCCTGGGTCACGCAATGGCAGCATTTCGAGCCGGACCTGATCGGCGTGGTGGATGTGATTCGCGACGGCATCGTGCACTGGTCCGACATTCAGATGCAGCCCGACATCGTGGTGCTGGCCGCGCCCGAGATTTCGGGGTTGCCGTACGTGATGTCGGGGCTGATGGCGGCGGGCGCGCTGGCCGCGGCGCTGTCGACCGCCGACGGGCTGCTGCTGACGATCGCCAATACGCTGTCGCACGACGTCTACTACCACATGGTCATGCCCGATGCGTCGGCGCAGCGGCGCGTGACGATCTCGAAGGTGCTGCTGCTCGGCGTCGCATTGTTCGCGTCCTACGTGGCTTCGCTCAATACCGGCAAGATCCTGTTTCTGGTGGGCGCGGCGTTTTCGCTGGCCGCATCGAGCTTCTTTCCGGTCCTGGTGCTCGCCGTGTTCTGGAAACGCACCACCACGCGCGGCGCGGTGGCCGGCATGGTGACCGGATTGGGCGTATGCATCTGGTACATCCTGTCGACCTATCCGTTCTTCACGCAATTGACCGGGTTTGCCGGGCCGACCTGGTTCGGCATCGAACCGATCAGTTCCGGTGTGTTCGGCGTGCCGGCCGGGTTTGCCGCCGCGATTGGCGTGAGCTTGCTCGACAAACGGCCGGATGCTTATACCGAGGCGTTGGTGGATTACATTCGGCATCCTTGAGGCGGTGCGCGGCTGCGCTGAAGGCGGGCAAGTGGTGCGGATTTCGCTCGGCCGTCTGAAACGCGGCGAGCCGGCATGGATGACGCAAGCCGATCTCGACGCGTGAGTGGGCCATTCCGTTGATGGCGTCGTGCGCGTTATGTCTTTCCGTCATTGCTGCGCTTGAGCGAGCAGCCGCACGCGTTGACATGGGGGAGCGCGTATTCGATGCGCCGTCGTTGCCGATCATGCCGTGATGCCCCCACGATTCATGCGCTGCGGCCAGCGTGGTATTGTGGCCGGCCGCCGGATGTCGTCATCGATTCCGTGTGACGTGTGAGTGCCCGCGTTGGCCGAGAGAGCGGCCGGCGTGCGGTGGAAACTGAAAATCATGGGAGAAAACGCGTGAAAAACGTGATTCGCGTCGGCGATCCGACGAGCCACGGCGGGGTGGTCGAAACCGGCGATTCGAGCCTTTTGGTCGAAGGCAAACCGGTCGCGCGGGTGGGCGACGTGTGCATCTGTCCGATCGCCGGCCATCAGGGCTGCGTGATCGTCGAGGGCAACGAGAATTTCACGGTCGGTGGCCGCGCCGTGGCGTTCGACGGACACAAGACGAGCTGCGGCGCCACGCTGCAATCGACGCTGACGACGTTCGGCAACGCTTAGGGTTGGTTCGGCTGGCCTGTCGGATCGAGCGACCGGCTTGCCACGTATTTGCCACGTATTGCGCCGCCGCTGGGGTCGTACATGGCGCGCTGGCTTTCCACTTCTCGCATGCCGCCGAGTGCGGGCATCGCGGCAGCGCCATTCGATATCGATGATGATTCGACCGCCCGGGTTCAGCGGTCGCGTCGGCGTGTCCGGAAGAACGACCACATCAAGGCGCTCGCATCCGGCCCGCGCGCGGAGTTGAACGGCAAGCGCTCGTCGCCGCCGCTCCAGGCGTGGCCGAGGCCGCGCACCATGCATACCCGCACGATGGTGCGGCGGCTGCGGCGGTAATCCACCACCAGCCGGTCGCCGTGCTCGGCCAGCACGCGCGTGCCGTTCGTTTCGTCGCCGTTCGCGTCGAGCATCCCGTTGACCCGCAGCCACTGACGTGCCGCCTGATCGGCGTTGACCTTCGCGACCACGCCGTCGAGTTCGCCGTGCACGATCAGCACCGGCATGCCCGGATGACGCTCGACCGCCACCATGGCGTCGATCAGCGCGACCGGATCGTCGCGGCTGCCGCGTTGCATGACGTGCAGCGCGTTGATCGTCGAATGCGCGGCTCCGGCCACCGCGCCGGAATGCAGGCCGAGCGCCGCGAACAGCGACGGTTCGTGCAGCGCAAGTTGCGCGGCCAACCCCGCGCCGGCCGACATGCCGGCCAGATAGATACGCGCCGGATCGAAGCCGTGCCGTTCGATCGTCGCGCGCACCAGCGAGCCGACCGCATCCGCATCCGAGCCGGCCGCCGGCACGGGCGGATCGAACCAGTTCCAGCAGCGATGCGCATGCCGGCCGGTCGACTGCTCCGGCAGCAGGACGGAGAAGCCGTGCCGGTCGGCGAGGCGGTCGATCCGGGTGCCGAGCGCAAACGCTTCGGCGGTCTGCTTGCAGCCGTGCAGCATCACCACGAGCGGCCCGTCGTGCGCCGCGCCGGGTGGCTGGTAGAGCAGGTAGGTCAGGTGATTGACGAGCTGGCCGGGCGCGGGCCGGGCCGAGTGGAACGAGCGGGTCCAGATGCCGCGCGCTGACAGCGTGGGGTGGGCGCGTGCGGCACGTTGCGTGCCCGCCGGCTTGGCGGATTTCGGCGCGGCTGGTTTCGCGTTCGGCGTGCTGCCTGCTCGCTTGAGCGGCGCGGGTGCGCGCTTCGCCGCCGATTTCGACGGCTTGGCGGCCGCGCGGCGCTTCGGCTTGTGCGTCGCCAGCTTGGAGAACGCACTGAGCAGCTTGAGCCAGGTGCTGGCGGATCGACGACGGGGCATGATCGGGCGGCGGGGCTCGTGAGGGGCATCGTCAGTGCCGAATCGGTTGACGAGCTACGACGATACACGAGGACGGAGGTGGGTATCGGGGTGGGACGGCCGGCGTCTCGTCAATTGCTGTGAGATACCGCGAGATATTCGATGTGTCGATCCATTCGCTGGATTGGTGCACTCGAATATCCGATTATCTGGCGATAGCCGATCGGCGATCGATAAAATAAAAAACCCCGCAAATCATCGATTTTGCGGGGTTTTTTATATCAACAAATTCTGGCGGAGAGACGGGGATTCGAACCCCGGATAGGTATTAACCTATACACGCTTTCCAGGCGTGCGACTTAAACCGCTCATCCATCTCTCCAACAAGAGCGAGAGTATAGCAGACTCCTCAAGCGTCTTGCCACTCCCTCGCGGCGTTCTCCCACACGATCCGATACCGCTTCGTCTCGCTCCCATCCCGCATCCCGACGCGTTTCGCATTTCCGGCGAACGCTTCGCACCGAGCGGTTGCCACGTCGGCTCGGCCCCTACAGTGACGGCATCGCACGCTTCATTGCAGCGCCATCCATCAAGGAGGATGCCCATGTCGTTGTCCGTCGATTCCGTCGGGTCGAACAGTCTCGATTCGCTGCAGGGTTCCGGCGCCGGAAATCCGCAGGCGCTTCAGGCCTTGGCCAAGATCGAGCAGATCATCCAGGAGCTGATCGCCGCCTTGCAGATGTTCTCTAAGCTCGGGGACAACAATTCGCCATCGGCCGGCGGTGGCGGCGGAAGCGGCGGCGGGACAGGCGGCATGCCGTCGTTCCCGGACAGCGGTGGCGCCGCGCCGCAGTCGCTGGCGGCAACGCCCGGTGCAGGCTCACCCGCTGCAGGCACCGGCGACGGCAGCGCCACGGCTGCCCCGTCCACGCCGGCGGCAGCCGATTCGTCCACGCCGAGCGCCGCGGCAACGTCGGCGCCCCCGGCTGCCTCGACCGACCCGGCCGCCAGCACAGCCGTGCAATCGACGCCCGCGGCATCGGGCGGCGATATGACGCCGCAGCAGGTCGCGAGCCAGTACAAGAACGAGATCGCCTCGGCCTCGCAGGCAACGGGCGTGCCGCCCGGCATCATCGCCGGCCAGATCTGGCAGGAATCGAAAGGCATCGCCAATACGCCGGGCGGCGGCCTGATGCAGCTCGGCCCGAACGAATTCCAGAAGTACGGCGGCGGCGACATCTCCAACCCGGCCGACAATATCCGCGCCGGCGCGGCCTACATGAAGGATCTCTCGACGCAGTTCGGCGGCAACATGGGCGCGGCCCTGCGCGCCTACAACTCCGGCCCGAACGGGGTCGATCTCGCCAACCTCAATTCGACGCCGGCCGGCACCGGCGACCCGACCTACGTGCAGAAGGTCATGCAGGCCGCCCAGCAATCGGGCCTCGCCACGGCCTGATCCGCCCCGAAGCGTTGTACCCCGTCACCCGCGCGTTCGCTTTGAGCGACCGCGCGGGTGTTGCCATTGGGGACCGCCGATTTTCTGATCAGCGTAACCGACACCTCACACAAAATGAGGTATTTGGTGATATTATTTCGATAATATATGCCTATTCGTCTCATTCAATGCGACGAACAAAGCAACCTCATCCACCTCAACCGGACCTCCCCGATGGATCTGCTGAGTCGCCTGCTGGACCTGATGCCCGTCAGCGGGCAACTCGACGCGCGCTGTCATCTCGGTGCGCCGTGGCGCATCGAAGGCGCGCAGGGCACCGCGCGCGAAATCCACTATCACGTACTGCTGAGCGGCGAAGCGCTGTTCGAGGATGGCGCCGGCCCGCCGCTGACGATGCGGCCCGGCGATATCCTGATGCTGCCGTCGGGGGCGGAGCACGTGCTGCACGACGGCAGCGGCGCGCAGTCGATCCCATCGACGAAACAGTTCGTCGCCGGTTTCGAACTGGTGTCGAACCAAGGCGGCGGCGCGCCGGCCGACGTGCTTTGCGGCCGCTTCCTGCTGCCCGCTATGCCGCGCCAGTTGATCCGCGATCATCTGCCGGGCCGCTTGCTGATCCGCACGGCGAACGGGTCGAACGAGGCGGGCGACGCGCCGGCGGGCAACCGGCTGACGCGGCTCGTCGAGCTGATGCGCGAAGAGGCGAACGAACTCGGCCCCGGCAGCATGGCGCTCGTCAATCATCTGTCGGGCGCGCTGTTCGCGCTGGCGATGCGTTTTGCAAGCGAATCGGGCGAGCCGCCGCGCGGGTTGCTGGCGCTGGCGGCGCGCCCGCGCCTGCAGCCGGCGCTGTCGGCGATGTTCGACGCACCCGAGCATCCGTGGTCGCTGCCTGAGCTGGCGGCGCTTTGTCATATGTCGCGTGCCACCTTCGCGCGTCATTTCGACGAGGCGATCGGCCGTTCGGCCAGCGACCTGCTGACCGAGATCCGCATGACGATGGCGGGACGCATGCTGGCCGAGGGCACCATGGCCGTGGCGGAGATCGGCGAGCGCGTCGGCTATCAGTCGGACGCGGCGTTCCAGCGCGTCTTCAAGCGG
This sequence comes from Burkholderia sp. 22PA0099, assembly GCF_047497165.1. Lineage (NCBI taxonomy): Bacteria > Pseudomonadati > Pseudomonadota > Betaproteobacteria > Burkholderiales > Burkholderiaceae > Burkholderia > Burkholderia sp. 22PA0099. Next base: position 1,397,764 of record NZ_CP163165.1, read on the forward strand.
CAAACCGGGCTGACTCCGGCGCAATGGCGTACGCAAAGCCGCGAACGCGAGCGCGGCGCACAGCCGGAAGGCGAGGTGGTCTGATTCGCGGTGCGTTACCGGCCGGCTGGCCGGCCGCCGTCCGTTACGGCACACGGCACACGGCACACGGCACACGGCACACGGCACACGGCACACGGCACACGGCACACGGCACACGGCACACGGCACACGGCACACGGCACACGGCACACGGCACACGGCACACGGCACGGCGCCGGCCGCCGATCACATCAAGCCGTGATCGCCGCCTGCAGCAGCGCCGGCACGCGCGCGAGCGGCGCGAGCAAGGCCGTGTCGTCGATGCCGTAACCGTGTTCGAGCACGCGCGCGGCATCGAGATAATCGACCTCGACGCGCCCGTCCGCCGTCTGCCGCACCACCAGCTTCAACGGCAATTCCACGGCCGCGCGCGGCTCCCGCAGCATGACCGGCGTGCCGGCCGTCGGATTGCCGAACAGGATCAGCACGGTGGGCGGCATCGTCATGCCGGCATCGGCGGCGGCCGCCGCCTGATCGATCTCGGCGAAGATCCGCAGCCCGCGTTCGGCGAGCGCGTCGCGCAGGCGCGCGAGCGTGGCGTCGAAGCCGACTCCGCTCGGCCAGGTTGTCACCGCGTCGCGGCGTGATTCATTCAGTCGATCCAGCGAATCCATGCGCATCTCCCGATGGGTCCTGCGGTTTTCCGCGAGCTTGCGCGCAAACGGCCGCAGCGCCCAGCGCCGTTCGTCTCGCCGACATGCCCGAACGTCTCGTCGTCGCGCGCTCCTGTGCAGGAAATCGTCGCGATACGTGCGGTCCCATGTCACGCAGACTTTCTCCGAACGTTGTACGCTTACGGCTTCGCGCGGATTGGCGCTGCACTGTGCCGGTGCAAGCCGCCCGGTCACGCATCGATATCCCGCCGCTTCATCCCGCAACGGCATGACACAGGTCCGGCCCGTCATGCCGTCACAGTGCGCTCCGGTTGGCAAGCCGCAACGGGCGCACGTCGCGCCGGCCGACGCGCCGGCGCACGCATGACGAATTGGCCGCTCCTTTTCTCGATCAGGTGGATACCCAGATGACGACTACGAATTACTCGGACACCCAACTTCTCATCAACGGCGAGTGGTGCGACGCCGTGAGCGGCAAGACCATCGACGTGGTCAACCCGGCGACGGGCAAGGTGATCGGCAAGGTGGCCCACGCCGGCATCGCCGATCTCGACCGTGCGCTCGACGCGGCCCAACGCGGCTTCGAGGCATGGCGCAAGGTGCCGGCGCACGAACGCGCCGGCGTGATGCGCAAGGCCGCCGCGTTGGTGCGCGAACGTGCCGACGCGATCGCGCAACTGATGACGCAGGAGCAGGGCAAGCCGCTCGCCGAAGCGAAGATCGAAGTGATGTCGGCCGCCGACATCATCGAATGGTTCGCCGACGAAGGCCGCCGCGTGTACGGCCGCATCGTGCCGCCGCGCAACCTGTCGGTTCAGCAGACGGTGGTCAAGGAGCCGATCGGCCCGGTCGCCGCGTTCACGCCGTGGAACTTCCCGGTCAACCAGGTGGTGCGCAAGTTGAGCGCGGCGCTGGCCACGGGCTGCTCGTTCCTCGTCAAGGCGCCGGAAGAAACCCCGGCCTCGCCCGCGCAACTGCTGCGCGCGTTCGTGGATGCGGGCGTGCCGGCCGGGGTGGTGGGCCTCGTTTATGGCGATCCGGCCGAGATCTCGAACTACCTGATCCCGCATCCGGTGATCCGCAAGGTCACGTTCACGGGCTCGACGCCGGTCGGCAAGCAACTGGCCTCGCTGGCAGGCCTGCACATGAAGCGCGCCACGATGGAGCTGGGCGGCCACGCACCGGTGATCGTCGCGGAAGACGCCGACGTCGAACTCGCGGTCCGGGCCGCGGGCGGCGCCAAGTTCCGCAACGCCGGCCAGGTCTGCATCTCGCCGACGCGTTTCCTGGTCCACAACAGCCTGCGCGACGCGTTTGCACAGGCGCTGGTCAAGCACGCCGAAGGCCTGAAGGTCGGCGACGGCCTGGCCGCCGGCACGCAACTCGGGCCGCTCGCCAACTCGCGCCGTCTGACGGCGATGGCGAAGGTGGTGGACGACGCGCGCAAGACGGGCGCGAAGATCGCCACGGGCGGCGAGCGCATCGGCAGCGAAGGCAACTTCTTCGCGCCGACCGTGCTGACCGACGTGCCGCTCGAATCGGACGTGTTCAACAACGAACCGTTCGGCCCGATCGCGGCGATTCGCGGTTTCGATTCGCTCGACGAAGCGATTACCGAAGCAAACCGCCTGCCGTACGGCCTGGCCGGTTACGCGTTCACGAGCGCGTTCAAGAACGTGCATCTGCTGACGCAGCGTCTCGAAGTCGGCATGCTCTGGATCAACCAGCCGGCCACGCCGTGGCCGGAAATGCCGTTCGGCGGCGTCAAGGATTCGGGCTACGGTTCGGAAGGCGGCCCGGAAGCGCTCGAGCCGTACCTCGCGACGAAGGCCGTGCAGGTCACGGCGGCCTGAGTGCGGGCTTGACACGCTGCACCGACAACGCGCCCTGCGGGGCGCGTTTTTTATGCCTGCGACCATGTGATGCCTGGCTCGGGTGAAAGATGCGCAGCCCGTGTACCGACGCGGCGTGCGGTCCGAAAATTGCTGCACCCGCAACGATGCGCCGCCGCGTGCGGGGGCCGATCTTCGATGCCCGCTTGTGCCGGCCCCTGCGTGGTTTAATGGCGCCGATCTGTTCGCGCGCCAGGCGGTAACCCCCACCGGCCGCCGCGATTCCCGCTCATCCTTTTCATGCCCGGAGCTTGCCCGTGTCTGCCGAATCCCCCGTTCAACCCGCGATCGTCTGGTTTCGCGACGACCTGCGCATCACCGACAACCCGGCGCTCGCGCGGGCGGCGGAATCGGGCCGGCCGTTTGTCTGCGTCTACGTGTTCGAGCGCGACGGCACCCGTCCGCTCGGCGGCGCGGCGCTCTGGTGGCTCGACGGCGCACTGCGCGCGCTCGACGCATCGCTGGCCGCGCACGGCGGCAGCCTGCTGGTGCTCGAAGGCAACGAGCGCGAGACGATCGCCGAACTGGTGAGCGCGCTCGATGCCGGCGCGATCTACTGGAACCGCCGCTACGACGGCCTGGCACGCGAAACCGACGCCGCGCTCAAGCATGATCTGAAAGAAGCCGGCGTCGAGGTCGAGAGCTTCAACGGCGCGCTGCTGCGCGAGCCGTGGGAATTGCAGACCGGCAGCGGCAGCGCGTTCCAGGTGTTCACGGCGTACTGGCGCGCGGCGTTGCGCAGCGGCGATGTGCGCGCGCCGCTGCCGGAGCCGGCCGAGTGGACGTTCCATGCGCTGCCGGCGGCCGTCGCACGCCGCGCCACGCGCATCGACGCGCTCGGCCTGTTGCCGACCCGGCCCGATTGGGCCGGCGGCATGCGCGAGGCGTGGACGCCTTCCGAGGACGCCGCGTTCGAGCTGCTCGAACGTTTTCTCGACAAGCGGATTCGCGGCTACGGCGACCAGCGCGACCGCCCCGATCTGCCGGCCACGAGCCGGCTCGCGCCGTACCTGCGCTTCGGCCAGTTGTCGGCGCGGCAGGTCTGGCATGCGGCGATGACGACGTCGCGCGAGGGCGGGGCGGCGGTGGGCGCCGATATCGAGAAATTCGTCAGCGAGCTGGGCTGGCGCGAATTCAACACCAGCCTGCTGTTCCACTTCCCCGAACTGCCGACCCGCAACTACCGCGACCGCTTCGACGCAATGCCGTGGCGCACCGACGACGCCGGCTTCGAGGCCTGGTGCCGCGGCCGCACCGGCTATCCGCTGGTGGACGCCGGCATGCGCGAGCTGTGGACCACCGGCTTCATGCACAACCGCGTGCGGATGGTGACGGCGTCGTTCCTGATCAAGCATCTGCTGATCGACTGGCGCGCCGGCGAGCGCTGGTTCTGGGACACGCTGGTCGATGCCGACATCGCCAACAACTCCGCGAACTGGCAGTGGGTGGCCGGTTGCGGGGCCGATGCCGCGCCGTATTTCCGCATCTTCAATCCCGTCACGCAGGGCAAGAAATTCGATCCGGAAGGCGATTACGTGCGGCGCTGGGTGCCCGAGCTGGCGGGCCTGCCGGCCGATGCGATTCACGAGCCGTGGCGGGCCAAGCCGATGGTGCTGGCTGCCGCCGGCGTGCGGCTCGGCCACACCTATCCCGAGCCGATCGTCGATCACGACATGGCGCGCAAGCGTGCGCTCGATGCCCTGGAGGCGACCAAGGGCTGACGCGCCGGTGCGTGTTGTTCAGTTGTGTTGCGCGGCCGTGTCCGGGTTGAACCGGACAGTACACGCGCCACGCCCCCCGACTGGAACGCCTGTGGCACAGTGCCTCGACCTGTCTGCGAGGAGACCGCGATGTCCGACGTTCCGCCGAGCCTGCCGCCCGAGCCGTTCACCGTGCAGGCCGCCGACGGCTTCCCATTGAAGGGCTTTGCCTGGCGGCATCGCGCGCCCGACACCGAGCGCCCCGTGGTGATCGTGCAGTGCGCGACCGCGGTGCGCTGCCGCTATTACTTCCGCTTTGCCGCCTGGCTGTTCGCACAGGGCTGCGACGCGCTCGTCTACGACTATCGCGGCATCGGCGAATCGCGCCCGGCGTCGCTGCGGGCGCTGCGCGCCAACTGGCTCGATTGGGGCCGGCTCGACAGCGAGGCGGTGCTGCAATACGTCATGCGGCAGTTTCCGGGGCAGCCGATCGACATCGTGGCGCACAGCGTGGGCGGCTTCGCGTTCGGGCTGGCCGCCTCCAACGGCCGGGTGCGGCGCGCGGTGACGGTCGGCTCGCAAACGGCCCACTGGCGCGATTACGCGGCCGGCATGCGGCTGCGCATGACGCTGAAATGGCACGTGGCGATGCCGTTGCTGGCCCATCTGTGCGGCTATCTGCCGGCGCGCCGGCTCGGCTGGATGGAGGACGTGCCCAAGGGCGTCGCGCTGTCGTGGAGCCGCAGCCGGCCGCGCTTCGAGGACACCTACGTGCGTGCGCCGATCGTCGAGACGCCGCAGGAGCGGGGCGCGATGGTCGAGCGCTTCACGCGCTTGCGTGCGCCGCTGCTGGCGATCAGCGTGACCGACGATCCGTTCGGCACCGTCGCCGCGACCGAGCGCCTGCTCGGCTACTACGTCAACAGCCCGGTGACGCATCTGCGCATCGCGCCGGGCCGGATCGGCGTGGATGAAATCGGTCATTTCGCGTTTTTCCACAGCCGGTTCGAAGCGAGCCTGTGGCCCGTCGCGTTGCACTGGCTGCGTCACGCGGCGTTGCCGGCCGACGCGCCGGGCGAGGTGCTGCGCCAGCCCGCGCCGATGCCCGAGGCAGCGCTGCCGCCCGGTGCGATCCGGTAAGATCGGCGGCTCCTGTTCGCTGCCCCGTTTCGCGTCATGGCTTTCTCACCCGATTCCGCCTCGTCTGCTTCCTCCGGCTTGCCGGCGCTGCCCGTGCCTGCCGCGGACGCGATCGCGCCGCACCGGCTCGTGCCGCTCGCCGTGCCACCGGCCGCCGAGCGGGCCGGGGTGGGGCTGCTTCGTGTCGATTTCGCGTTCGGCACGCCGCTCGACGCGCCGGCCCATGCCGCGCTCGACGCGGCCGAGCGCGCGCGCGCCGCGCGTTTCCTGCGCGCCGACGACGCCACGCGCAGCGCGGCCACGCGTGCCGCCTTGCGCGCCGTGCTCGGCCTGACGCTCGGCGTGCCGGCCGCATCGCTGCGTTTCGTGGCCGACGAGGCGGGGCGGCCCGCGCTCGCGGGTGCGGTCGAGGCGGGGGCCGACGGGGTGGCCGATTCCGCACAGCTCGATTTCAACGTCTCGCATTCGGGCGCGCATGCGCTGATCGCATGGAGCGCATCGACGCGGGTCGGCGTCGATATCGAAGCGCCGCAGGCGCGCGTCGAATGGGCCGCACTGGGCCGCATGGTGTTCGCGTCCGACGATGACGCTGCCGTCCACAGCCTGCCGCCCGACGCGCGACGCGACGCGTTCTTCCGCGTGTGGACCGCGAAGGAGGCGCTGCTGAAGGCGCTCGGCGTGGGCATCGCGGGCGGCCTGAGCGCGTTCTCGGTGCTCGATCCGGCCGCGCCCGGCGTGCTTGCGCCGCGTGTGGTCGAGCCGGCCGCGCCGGCCAGCGGTGTGGCGGCGTTTACCGCCGCGTGGATTGACGCCGCGCCGGGGCATCCGGCCTGTCTTGCGTGGCGGCCGGTGGCGGGGTAACGCCGGGGCTTCGGCCTGTTATCGTCCGCAACAAGGCTCGCCGCGCGCGTCGCCACGACCTTCCGCATCGCCTCCCTGTCGCCGCTCTCACGCCGTGATTTTTGCCGCGGCGGCGCGATCGCGCGCGTCGTTTCCTGCCCGGCGCGCCCGGTTTTCATCGGTCATCCCGATCCCGCCTCGGCCGCTGTCCGACAAGCCTGCTGGCCATTCGGACAGGCCCCCGCCAGCCCGTTTTCCGATCCACCCGACCCGGCTGAAACCCACCCCAATCGCTAGGGAAATCCCTGAGCGCCGAATTTTGAAAACGAGTTGTCTATACAAGTGTGCGCGTCTACACTTCTCGGCACCTTACTTGTATAGACAGGACGCTCTCATGATCACGTTGACCCCCGGCCATCTGACGCTTGCCCAACTCCGCCGCATCGCCCGCGAGCCGGTCCGGATCGAACTCGATCCCGCCAGCTTCGCGGCGATCGACCGGGGCGCGCAGGCGGTGGCCGACATCGCGGCAAAGGGCGAGCCGGCCTATGGCATCAACACCGGCTTCGGCCGCCTGGCCAGCACCCATATCCCGCACGACCAGCTCGAACTGCTGCAGCGCAACCTCGTGCTGTCGCACGCCGTGGGCGTGGGCGAGCCGATGAAGCCGGCCGTGGTGCGGCTGCTGATCGCGCTGAAGCTGTCGAGCCTCGGCCGCGGCCATTCGGGCATCCGCCGCGAAGTCATGAATGCGCTCGTCACGCTGTTCAACGCCGACGTGTTGCCGCTGATCCCGGTCAAGGGCTCGGTGGGCGCCTCGGGCGATCTGGCGCCGCTCGCGCACATGTCGGCCACGCTGCTCGGCATCGGCGAGGTGTTCGTGCGCGGCGAGCGCGCCAGCGCGGCCGACGGCCTGCGCTCGGTCGGGCTCGCGCCGCTCACGCTGCAGGCCAAGGAAGGCCTCGCGCTGCTGAACGGCACGCAGGCGTCCACCGCGCTGGCGCTCGACAACCTGTTCGCGATCGAGGATCTGTACCGCAGCGCGCTGGTGTCGGGGGCCTTGTCGGTGGACGCGGCGGCCGGCTCGGTCAAGCCGTTCGACGCGCGCATCCATGAACTGCGCGGCCATCGTGGCCAGATCGAGGCTGCTGCTGCCTATCGCGCGCTGCTCGATGGCTCGAAGATCAACGTCTCGCACCAGGATTGCGACAAGGTGCAGGACCCGTACAGCCTGCGCTGCCAGCCGCAGGTGATGGGCGCCTGTCTCGACCAGATGCGCCACGCCGCCGACGTGCTGCTGATCGAAGCCAACGCCGTGTCCGACAACCCGCTGATCTTCCCGGATACCGGCGAAGTGCTGTCGGGCGGCAATTTCCACGCCGAGCCGGTGGCGTTCGCGGCCGACAACCTCGCGCTGGCCGCCGCCGAAATCGGCGCGCTGGCCGAGCGCCGCATCGCGCTCTTGATCGACGCGACGCTGTCGGGCCTGCCGCCGTTCCTCGTCAAGGATGGCGGCGTGAATTCGGGCTTCATGATCGCCCACGTCACGGCGGCCGCGCTCGCCTCGGAAAACAAGACGCTGGCGCACCCCGCGTCGGTCGATTCGCTGCCGACCTCGGCCAACCAGGAAGATCACGTGTCGATGGCCACGTTCGCCGCGCGCAAGCTCGGCGACATCGCCGAGAACGTCGCCGCGATCCTCGCCATCGAGCTGCTGGCCGCCGCGCAGGGCGTGGACCTGCGCGAGCCGTACGCCACCAGCCCGGCGCTGCAGGGTGCGATGCGCACGATCCGCGAGCAGGTTCCGCATTACGACCTCGACCGCTACTTCGCGCCCGACATCGCCTCGATCACGCAGCTCGTGCGCGGCGGCGCGTTCGCCAAGTTGAGCCCGCTGTCGTTCGCGTCCGAGCAATAAGTCGATGAGTACGCCGGCTTACCAGGAAATCAAGGACTTCATCCTCGCCCGGATTCACGCGGGCGAGTGGGGCGAGGGCGACCTGGTGCCGTCGGAGAACGAACTGGCGCGCGACTTCAAGGTGGCGCGCATGACCGTGAACCGCGCGCTGCGCGAGTTGACGGCCGAGCAGGTGCTCACGCGCGTGCAAGGCGCCGGCACGTTCGTGGCGCGGCCGAAATACGAATCGACGCTGGTGGCGATCCGCAGCATTTCCGACGAGATCGCCGCGCGCGGCCATCGCTATCAGGCGCGCGTGCTCGAACTGGTGACGATCGAGGCCGATGCGGCGCTGGCCGGCGAGATGCAGGTGGCGCCGGGCGCGTGCCTGTTCCGCTCGGCCGTGCTGCATGCCGAGAACGACGAGCCGGTGCAGTTCGAACAGCGCTGGGTCAATCCGGCCGTGGCCGGCGAATACATGCAGCAGGATTTCACGCGCGTCACGCCGAACCAGTACCTGATGCGCGTCGCGCCGTTGCAGCGTGTCGAATACCGGATCGAGGCAACCGCGCCCGAGGCGGCGTTGCGCGAGCAACTGGCGATGGGCGAGGCCGAGCCGTGCCTCGTGCTGCATCGGCGGACCTGGTCGCAGGGCATCGTCGCCTCCATCGCGAACTTGTGGCACCCGGGCAGCCGCTACCGCTTCACGGGGCATTTCTGAACACCTGAATCGAACCGGGCCGGCCGCCGCGTGCGGGCCGCGCCTTGCCAGCCTGATCGCACTATTTGGCACTATTTCGCACCATTCACTTTCGTTGGGAGCAGCCGTCATGAACCATCCGAAGCATATCGATCCGCGTCTCGATCCGACCCGCGTGATCCGCGCGCCGCGCGGCAGCGAGAAGACTTGCAAGACCTGGCTGGCCGAGGCGGCCTATCGCATGTTGCAGAACAATCTCGATCCCGAAGTGGCCGAGCATCCGCATGCGCTGGTGGTGTACGGCGGTATCGGCCGCGCCGCGCGCAACTGGGATTGCTTCGACCAGATCCTGGCCTCGCTCAAGGATCTGGAGGACAACGAAACGCTGCTGATCCAATCGGGCAAGCCGGTGGGCGTGTTCCGCACCCACGCCGACGCGCCGCGCGTGCTGCTCGCCAATTCGAACCTCGTGCCGCACTGGGCCACCTGGGATCACTTCAACGAACTCGATCGCAAGGGCCTGATGATGTACGGCCAGATGACGGCCGGAAGCTGGATCTACATCGGCAGCCAGGGCATCGTTCAGGGCACCTACGAAACCTTCTTCTCGGTGGCGAACCAGCATTTCAACGGCGATCCGTCGGGCCGCTGGATTCTGACGGGCGGCCTCGGCGGCATGGGCGGCGCGCAGCCGCTGGCGGCCACCATGGCCGGCTTCTCGATGCTGGCCGTGGAATGCGACGAGTCGCGCATCGATTTCCGCCTGAAGACGCGCTACGTCGACAAGAAGGCCACCACGCTCGACGAAGCGCTGGCCATGCTCGACGAAGCCAAGCGCGCCGGCAAGCCGGTGTCGATCGGCCTGCTCGGCAACGCGGCCGACGTGTTCGCCGAAGTGGTGGAGCGCGGCATCGTGCCCGATTGCGTGACCGACCAGACCAGCGCGCACGATCCGATCAACGGCTATTTGCCGCAAGGCTGGCGCGTCGAACAATGGCGCGAGGCGCAGAAGGTCGATCCGCAAAGCATCGTGCTGCCGGCCAAGCAATCGATGGCCAAGCAGGTGCAGGCGATGCTCACGTTGCAGGCGCGCGGCGCGGCCACGCTCGATTACGGCAACAACATCCGCCAGATGGCGCTCGACATGGGCGTGAAGAACGCGTTCGACTTCCCGGGCTTCGTGCCGGCCTATATCCGCCCGCTGTTCTGCGAAGGCAAGGGGCCGTTCCGCTGGGTCGCGCTGTCGGGTGACCCTGAGGACATCTACAAGACGGACGCGAAGGTCAAGGAACTGATCCCCGACGATCCGCATCTGCACAACTGGCTCGACATGGCGCGTGAGCGCATCGCGTTCCAGGGCCTGCCGGCGCGGATCTGCTGGGTGGGCGTGAAGGATCGCTATCGTCTCGGCCAGGCGTTCAACGAGATGGTGAAGAACGGCGAGCTGAAGGCGCCGATCGTGATCGGCCGCGATCACCTCGATACCGGCTCGGTGGCCAGCCCGAACCGCGAAACCGAAGCGATGAAGGACGGCTCGGATGCGGTCAGCGATTGGCCGCTGCTGAACGCGCTGCTCAACACGGCGGGCGGTGCGTCGTGGGTGTCGCTGCATCACGGCGGCGGCGTGGGCATGGGCTTCTCGCAGCACTCGGGCGTGGTGATCGTGGCCGACGGCACCGATGCCGCGCACGAACGGCTCGGCCGCGTGCTGTTCAACGATCCGGCCACGGGCGTGATGCGGCATGCCGACGCCGGTTATGAGCTCGCGCGCGACACGGCGCGCGAGGCCGGCTTGAAGCTGCCGATGCTGGGCCGATGAGCGAGGCCGCGATGCGAACCGAGCCCCGTGTTGCGCTGATCCGGGCCGACGCGCTCGTTGCGTCGCCGTGGAAGAACGGCGGCGGCGTGACGCGCGAGATCGCGGCCGAGCCGCCGGGCGCGTCGCTCGATGCGTTCGCGTGGCGCGTTAGCGTCGCCGACGTCGCGCAGCCCGGCCCGTTTTCGCGCTTTCCCGGCATCGATCGCACGCTAGTGCTGCTGTCGGGCGCAGGCATGACGCTGGTCGCCGAGGGTGGCCCGCGCACGCTGCTGGCCGAGCCGCTCGATCGTTACGCGTTCGATGGCGAGTTGGCGCTGTCGGCCGAGTTGACCGACGGCCCCACGCGCGATTTCAACCTGATGACGCGCCGCAGCGCCGTGACGGGCCGCGTGTCGGTGATGACCGACGGCGCGTCGCTCGAATCGCGCGCACCGTGCGTGCTGCTGTTCTGCGCGCATGGCACGCCGGCCGTTGCGATCGACGGCGGTGCCGAGCACCGGCTGGGCGCGCTCGACACCGTGCGTATCGATTGCGACCTCCAGGCCGACGCCATCGCCGCGAGCGCATCCGTGCGTTGCACGATGCGCGGCGACGGCGCGCTGCTCTGTATCGAACTGTTCCCGAAGGCGGCCGACTTGGCTGCATGACACCATGACCGCGACTGTCTGGCTTGACCTCAATCTCTGCGCGTCGGGCGACCCCGAAGACGCGACCCTCGATGCGGCGATCGCCGTCGATCACGATGGCACGATCGCCTGGCTTGGCCCGCGCGCCGACCTGCCTGCCGCCCATGCCGGCTGGCCGCGCGAAAGCCTTGGCGGCGCGTGGGTGACGCCGGGCCTCGTCGATTGCCATACGCATCTCGTCTACGGCGGCCAGCGTGCCGACGAATTCGCACTGCGGCTGGCCGGCGCGAGCTACGAGGAAGTGGCGCGGCGCGGTGGCGGCATCGTTTCGACCGTGCGCGCGACGCGCGAGGCCGACGAGGCCACGCTGTTCTCGCAGGCCGCCGCGCGCCTCGCACCGTTGCTGGCCGAAGGCGTCACCGCGATCGAGATCAAGTCGGGCTACGGCCTCGACCTCGACAGCGAGCGCAAGATGCTGCGCGTCGCGCGCCGGCTCGGCGAACGGTTTCCGGTGGACGTTTACACCACGTTTCTCGGCGCGCACGCGCTGCCGCCCGAATACGCGGGCCGCGCCGACGACTACATCGATCTTGTCTGCAACACCATGCTGCCCGCGCTGGCGGGCGAGGGGCTGGTCGATGCGGTCGACGTGTTCTGCGAGCGGATCGGGTTTTCGCTGGCGCAGAGCGAGCGCGTGTTCGAAGCCGCGATGCGGCATGCGCTGCCGGTCAAGATCCACGCCGAGCAGTTGTCGAACGCGGGCGGCACGGCGCTGGCCGCACGCTACCGCGCGCTGTCGGCCGATCACCTCGAATATCTCGACGAGGCCGGCATCGAGGCGATGAAGGCGGCGGGCACCGTGGCCGTGCTGCTGCCCGGTGCGTACTACTTCATCCGCGAAACGCAGTTGCCGCCGCTCGATCTGCTGCGCCGGCATGGCGTGCCGATCGCGATCGCCACCGATCACAACCCCGGCACCTCGCCGCTGACCTCGCTGCTGCTGACCATGAACATGGGCTGCACGCTGTTCCGCATGACGGTGCCCGAGGTGCTGCTCGGCGTGACGCGCCATGCGGCGGCGGCGCTCGGCCAAAGCGGCCGGCACGGCCTGCTCGCCGCAGGACGCGCGGCCGATTTCGCGGTCTGGCCGGTGACGACGCTGGCCGAACTGGCCTACTGGTTTGGCCGCCCGCTGTGCGAGCGCGTGGTCAAGCGCGGCGCCACCGTGTTCCGGCGCGCGCCGCAGGCGCACGCCATCAACGAAGGGAATCCGACACGATGAATCAGGCGATGCTGTTTGCCGAGCATGCGTTTCTGCCCGATGGCTGGCAGCGCGACGTGCTGTTGAGCTGGGACGAGCACGGCATGCTGGCCGAGGTGGAGGTGGGCGCCGAATGCCCGCGTGGCGTCGCTCGGGCACGCGGGCCGCTCGCGCCCGGCATGCCGAACCTGCATTCGCATGCGTTTCAGCGCGCGATGGCGGGCCTGACCGAATATCGCGCCAATCCGTCCGACAGCTTCTGGAGCTGGCGCGACCTGATGTACCGCTTCGCGCTGAAGCTCACGCCCGACGCGCTCGGCGCGATCGCGCGCTGGCTCTATGTCGAGATGCTGAAGTGCGGCTATACGTCGGTTTGCGAATTCCATTACGTCCACCACATGCCGGACGGCGCGCGCTATCCGCGGCAGGAGGAACTGGCGCGGCGCGTGGTGGACGCCGCGCGCGAGGCCGGCATCGGCATCACGATGCTGCCGGTCGCCTACCGCTACAGCGGCTTCGGCGAGAAGCCGCCGCGCGACGACCAGCGCCGCTTCATCAACAGCACCGATCAACTGCTCGGCCTGCTCGATGCGTTGCGCGCGGGCGTGCCCGAACATGGCGGCCTGCGCTACGGCGTTGCGCCGCATTCGCTGCGCGCCGTGTCGGAAGACGGCCTGCGCGCGCTGCTGGCGGGGCTGCCGGCCGATGCGCCGGTGCATATCCATATCGCCGAGCAAACCGCCGAGGTGGACGACTGCGTGCGCACCACCGGCATGCGCCCGGTGCAATGGCTGCTCGATCGTTTCGCGGTGGATCGTCGCTGGTGCCTCGTGCATGCGACGCATATCGACGAGGCCGAGACGGCCGCGCTCGCGGCGAGCGGCGCGGTGGCGGGCCTGTGCCTGACCACCGAGGCGAATCTCGGCGACGGCGTGTTCCCGGCCGTCGATTATCTGGCGCAGGGCGGCGTGATCGGCATCGGCTCGGACAGCCACGCGAGCGTGGACTGGCGCGCCGAGTTGCGTCTGCTCGAATACGGCCAGCGGCTCGTGCGCCGCGAGCGCAACGTGCTGGCCAGCGCCGCGCAGCCGCAGGTGGCCGACCGCCTGTTCGCGGCCACGCTCGACGGCGGCGCGCAGGCGGCCGGCCGCGCGATCGGTGCGCTGGCCGTCGGCAAGCGCGCCGACTGGATCGTGCTCGACCCCGATCACCCGTCGCTGATGGAGCGCGGCAGCGAAAGCTGGCTGTCCGGTGTGGTGTTTGCCGAGCATGGCGATACGCCGGTGCTCGATGTCTATACCGGCGGCGAGCGGGTGGTCGAGGCGCGCCGTCATCGCGACGAGGCGCAGGCCTACGCCGGCTACCGCCGCGCACTCGCCGAACTGCTGCGCTGAAACCCGTCGCCCCCTTCGACAAGGATTCCCAACCGATGAACGCCGTGAACCCCCCCGCCGTTTTCACGCTGCATCCGGGCAGCCTGCCGCTGCTCGTCTCGATTCCGCATGCGGGCACCTATCTGCCCGACGACATCGTGCGCACCATGATGCCGGTCGCACGCCACGTCGACGATTGCGACTGGCATCTCGAACGGCTGTACGGCTTCGCGCGCGCGCTCGGCGGCTCGGTGCTGGCGCCGTCGCATGCGCGCTACGTGGTCGACCTGAACCGGCCGCCCGACAACGCGAACCTCTATCCGGGGCAGGACACCACGGGCCTCGTGCCGGTCGATACCTTCGACAAGGAAGCGCTGTATCCGGACGGCGGCCAGCCCGACGAGGCCGAGATCATGCGGCGTCGCGATCGTTACTGGCTGCCGTATCACGCGGCGCTGAAGGGCGAACTGGCGCGGCTGGTGGCCGTGCATGGCCGCGCGCTGTTGTGGGAGGCGCATTCGATCCGCTCGCATGTGCCGCGCTTCTTCGACGGCCGGTTGCCCGATTTCAACTTCGGCACGGCCAACGGTGCGAGCGCCGCGCCGGGCCTCGGCGAAGCGCTGGCCGAGGTCGTCACGCGGCAGGGTGCGTTTACGGCGGTGGCGAACGGGCGTTTCAAGGGCGGTTACATCACGCGTCAGTACGGTGCGCCCGAGGCGAATATCGATGCGGTGCAGCTCGAACTGTCGCAGATCACCTACATGGACGAGGCGCGTCCGTATGCCTACGACGAGCGCAAGGCCGAGGTCGTCGCGCCGTTGCTCGAAACGCTCGTGAAGACGGCGCTCGCGTATCGGTGAACGCGGTGCGCGGGAGAGGATGGACGACAACGGGCGGCGCGATGCCGCCCGTTTTTCATCGCAGGCGGATCAGCGTCGATTTCAGTTCGGTGTACTTCTCGAGCGCGTGCAGCGACTTGTCCCGGCCGTTGCCCGATTGCCGGTAGCCGCCGAACGGGAAGTTCATGTCGCCGCCTTCCTCGTAGCAGTTGACCCACACCGTGCCCGCGCGCAGGCGGCGCGATACGTCGTGCGCGGTGGCCAGATCGCTGGTCCACACGGCGGCTGCCAGCCCGTAGTCGCTGTCGTTGGCGATGCGCACCGCTTCGTCGATCGTGTCGAACACGATCACCGAAAGCACCGGCCCGAAGATTTCCTCGCGCGCGATGCGCGTGGCGGCATCGGTTTCGAACACGGTGGGCTCGACGTAGAGGCCGCCCGACGCGTCGTTCACGCGCTTTCCGCCCGCCAGCAGCGTGGCTTCCGCGCGACCGGTTTCGATATAGCCGAGCACGCGTTCGAGCTGGACGGCATCGATGATCGCGCCCATCGAGGTGGCCGGGTCGAGCGGATTGCCGGGGCGATAAGCCTTGGCGGCACCGAGCAGCTTTTCGACGAAGCGCTCGCGTATGTCGCGATGCACGAGCAGGCGCGAGCCGGCACTGCACATCTCGCCCATGTTGTAGAAGATCGCGCCGGCTGCGGCGGCCGCCGCGCGATCGAGATCGGGGCAATCGGGCAGCACGATGTTCGGCGACTTGCCGCCCAGTTCGAGCCAGACGCGCTTCAGGTTCGATTGCCCCGCGTATTGCATGATCTGCTTGCCGACCGCGGTCGAGCCGGTGAACGTCACGCAATCCACGCCGCCGTGCAGCGCCAGCAGCTTGCCGGCCTCGCCGCCGCCCGGCAGCACGTTGAACACACCGGCCGGGATGCCGGCCTCGAACGCGAGCTGGGCGACACGGATCGCCGTCAGCGGCGATTTCTCCGAGGGCTTCAGCACCACGCTGTTGCCGGCCGCGAGCGCCGGCGCGAACTTCCAGGCCGCCATCAGCAGCGGGAAATTCCACGGCACGACTGCTGCCACCACGCCCACCGGTTCGCGCGTGACGAGGCCGACCAGCTTCGGGTCGACGGGCGCGACCTCGCCGCCGATCTTGTCGATCGCCTCGGCGAACCATTCGACGCAATAGGCCGCGCCGGGGATGTCGACCGAGGTGGTGTCGGCGATCGGCTTGCCGGCGTCGAGCGTTTCGAGCACGGCCAGTTCGTCCTGGTGCGCGCGCAGCGCCGCCGCGAAACGCAGCAGGATCGCGCGCCGCTCGCGCGGCGCGAGCGTGGCCCAGCCGCCGCCGTCGAACGCGCGGCGCGCCGCCGCGACGGCGGCGTCGACCTCCTCGGGGCCGCTCTCGGTGACGGTGGCCAGCACGCGGCCGTCGATCGGGCTCAGGCAGTCGAAATGATGGCGGGCGGTGGTGCGATAGGCGCCGTCGATGAAGGCGCGGCCTTCGATCGACAGCGAGGCGGCAAGCTTCTGCCAGTCGGCGAGCGTCGTGTTCATCGGCATATCCTCGTGCATGAGCGGGCGCGGATCGGCGTTTCGGCCGGCACCCGGGTGGCGCAAGTGCAGGGGCGGGTGATGATTTGTAGCAGATCGGGCGCGCGGGTTTCAAGCGCCGTTCGCGCTCTGGCGATTTTTGAAACCTGGATTGACGGCTTGCCGGAATCCGTTAAGCTGATCGACAGCAAGCCGTCATGTCGATCGTACCGGCCCGGGTTTCGCCCGCTGGCCGGCCTGCGCGAGGTTGCCGATGCGCGCAGCAGTGTCACGATCGTCGCCGACGGCCAGCCGGCGTGTCGAGCGCTCGTGCGAATTCATCTCCCGTGGGGCTCGGCGCGTTCACTCCGTCCAACAGTCAGTCGAGTGTGATCGTGAGAGTCCTTGGCCCCCTGGTCAGACGGGATCGACGTTGCGTCGCGGCCTCGCCGCATGCGGCGTCGTCACCCGAGCCGGGCTACGGCGAGTACCGCGTCAGCCCAAACCTGCCTATCTTCGGCGTCCTGTCGCGACGCTGCGTGCGCCGCTTCAATGTCGGCTCGGTTCGTGCGCATAGCGCGCTGCGGCCGTATCACGTCGCTTCCTTGTTGCCCTAGCGCCTCCGCGCCCGGTTTCTTTCCGCTGTGTTCCGTGCCGTCTTGCGGCGGCGATCCGCTTGCGCCGGGGTGGGTGCCGACCGTCGCGAGCCGCGGCGGCGTTGCACCTTCCGCGTGGCCGTGCATTGGCATGGCGAGGCGGGCGTGCGCAATGCCTGCGCCAGCCGTCGCGTTGTCTTGTGCGCTTACGCGTCACCGCCGAGCGTTGCGGAACGCGCGTAAGGCGTTCGTACCCCAAGCAGCGAAGCGCGATCGCTCACGTGAGGCCGGTGCGGCGTCGCGCCCGCTCGCGCTCGTTCCTGCCCCCGAACCGGAGGCCCCATGATTCCGTTCCGATCCGGCAAGCCGCTGGTGGCCGTCAGCGCCGATCGCGTGATGGCCGGCCCGCATCCGTCGCATTCGGCCGGCGAGAAATATATCGATGCGGTCGTCGATGGCGCCGGCGCGCTTGCGCTGGTGTTGCCCGCGCTCGGCGCCCGTCAATCCGTCGACGATCTGCTCGACACGATCGACGGCCTGTTGCTGACCGGCAGCTATTCGAACGTCGAACCGCAGCGCTACGCAGGCCCCGCCAGCACGCCCGGCACGCTGCACGACGTCGCGCGCGACGCCACCACCTTGCCGCTGATCCGCGCGGCGATCGATGCCGGCGTGCCGGTGCTCGCGCTCTGCCGCGGCCTGCAGGAGCTGAACGTGGCGTTCGGCGGCACGCTGCACGCGCGCGTGCACGAGGTGCCGGCCCGCTTCGATCACCGCGAGGACAAGGCCGCGCCGCTCGATGCGCAATACGGCCCCGCCCATGCGATCCACATCGTGCCGGGCGGCCTGCTGGCGCGTATCACCGGCGGCGCGACCGAGGCGCAGGTCAATTCCTTGCATGCGCAAGGCATCGACCGGCTGGGCGACGGCCTGGTGATCGAAGCGGTGGCGCCCGACGGGCTGATCGAGGCGATCGGCGTGCGCGACGCACCCGGCTTCGTGCTCGGCGTGCAGTGGCACCCGGAATGGCAGTACGTGAAGCATCCGCTTTCGCAGGCGATTTTTGCAGCCTTCGGCGAGGCATGTCGTGCCCGAAGGCGCACCGCGGCTGCTCAGGCCGCCCGGGCATCGGTGCGCACCTGAGCGCACCGATGCCCATTCAACGAGGCTCCCATGCAAGACCTTGATGATTTCATGAAGCAGCACCGGATCACCGAAGTCGAGGCGATCATTCCCGATATGGCCGGCATCGCGCGCGGCAAGATCATTCCGCGCAACAAGTTCGAAACCGGCGAATCGATGCGGCTGCCGCAGGCCGTGATGGTGCAGACGGTCACCGGCGACTATCCCGACGACGGTTCGCTGACCGGCGTGACCGACCCCGACATGGTGTGCGTGCCCGACGCCTCCACGATTTGCCTGATTCCGTGGGCGTCGGATCCGACCGCGCAGGTGATTCACGATTGCGTCCACTTCGACGGCACGCCGGTGGCGATCTCGCCGCGCTACGTGCTGCGCCGCGTGCTCGATCTCTATCGCGCCAAGGGCTGGCGGCCGGTGGTGGCGCCCGAGCTGGAGTTCTATCTGGTCGAGATGAACAAGGACCCGGACCTGCCGCTGCGCCCGCCGATCGGCCGCACCGGGCGAGCCGAAACGGGCCGCCAGTCGTATTCGATCGAGGCCGTCAACGAGTTCGACCCGCTGTTCGAGGACATCTACGAATACTGCGACCTGCAGGGCCTGGACATCGACACGCTGATCCACGAAGTGGGCGCGGCGCAGATGGAGATCAACTTCCAGCACGGTGACGCGCTGTCGCTGGCCGATCAGGTGTTCCTGTTCAAGCGCACCGTGCGCGAGGCGGCGCTGCGCCACAACATGTACGCGACGTTCATGGCCAAGCCGATGGAGAACGAGCCGGGCTCGGCGATGCATATTCACCAAAGCCTGGTCGACGTCGACAGCGGGCGCAACCTGTTCGTCGACGCGCAGGGCGAGTCGACCGACCTGTTCCGCCACTACCTGGCCGGGCTGCAAAAGTACACGCCGGCGCTGATGCCGATCTTCGCGCCGTACATCAATTCGTACCGCCGGCTGTCGCGCTTCATGGCCGCGCCGATCAACGTGCAGTGGGGCTACGACAACCGCACCGTGGGCTTTCGCATTCCGCACGCGGGGCCGGCCGCGCGCCGCATCGAGAACCGGATTCCGGGCGTGGATTGCAACCCGTATCTCGCGTTGGCGGGCACGCTCGCGGCCGGCTATCTCGGCATGACGCAGCAGTTGAACCCCACCGCGCCGCTCGCGGCCGACGGCTACAACCTGCCGTACCAGTTGCCGCGCAACCTGGAGGAAGGACTGACGCTGATGGCCGCGTCCACGCCGCTGGCGGAAATCCTCGGCGAGAAGTTCGTGAAGGCCTATCTGGCGCTGAAGGAAACCGAATACGAGGCGTATTTCCGCGTGATCAGTTCGTGGGAGCGCCGCCATCTGCTGTTGCATGTCTAACGCCATCGCGGCGCTGCGGCGCCGCCACACGGAGGACCCATCATGACCCAACGCATCGGCGAATCCGCCTATGTCCAGACCGTGCAGGCCTCGGCCCCGGCCAAGGCCGCCGCGCGCTCCACCGCCGAATACCGCGCGCTCGACGCGGCTCACCATCTGCATCCGTTTTCCGACATGGGGGCGCTGAACGCCGCCGGCAGCCGCGTGATCGTCGGCGCGCACGGCGTGCATCTTCAGGATTCCGATGGAAACCGCATCGTCGACGGCATGGCCGGCCTGTGGTGCGTGAACGTGGGCTACGGCCGCGAGGAACTGATCGAGGCCGGCGCGCGCCAGTTGCGCGAGCTGCCGTTCTACAACACGTTCTTCAAGACCACTCATCCGCCCGTGATCGAGCTGTCGGCGCTGCTGGCCGAGATTGCGCCGCCCGCGTTCAATCGTTTCTTCTATTGCAACAGCGGTTCGGAGGGCAACGACACGGTGCTGCGCATCGTGCATCAGTACTGGCTCACGCAGCGCCAGCCCGGCAAGAAATATGTGATCTCGCGGCGCAACGGTTATCACGGCTCGACGATCGCGGGCGGCACGCTCGGCGGCATGGATTACATGCACGAGCAGATGCCGTCGAAGGTCGAGCACATCGTCCATATCGATCAGCCGTATTTCTTCGGCGAGGCGGCCGACGGGCAGACGCCCGAGGCGTTCGCGCTGGAGCGCGCGCGCCAGCTCGAAGCGAAGATCCTCGAACTCGGCGCCGACAACGTGGCCGCGTTCATCGGCGAGCCGTTCCAGGGGGCGGGCGGCGTAATCTTCCCGGCCTCGACCTACTGGCCCGAGATCGAGCGGATCTGCCGCAAGTACGATGTGCTGCTGGTGGCCGACGAGGTGATCGGCGGCTTCGGCCGCACCGGTGAGTGGTTCGCGCATCAGCATTTCGGCTTCGAGCCGGACCTGATGACGCTGGCCAAGGGGCTGACGAGCGGCTATGTGCCGATGGGCGCGGTGGCGCTGTCGGACCGGATCGCCGATGCGCTGATCGCGCACGGCGAGTTCAACCACGGCATGACCTACTCGGGGCACCCGGTTGCGGCGGCGGTGGCCGTGGCGAACCTCAAGGTGCTGCGCGACGGCGGCGTGGTCGAGCGCGTCAAGCGCGAGATCGGGCCGTATTTCCAGCAGCGCCTGCGCGACGCGCTGGCGGGCAGCCCGATCGTCGGCGAGATCGCCGGTGCGGGGCTGGTGGCCGGCATCCAGCTTGCGCAGGATCGCACCGCACGCCGGCGCTTCGCCAACGGTGGTGAGGTCGGCACGATCTGCCGCGACTATTGCTTCAACGGCAACCTGATCATGCGCGCGACCGGCGACCGCATGCTGCTGTCGCCGCCGCTGGTGGTGAGCCGGCAGGATGTCGACGAGATCGTCGACAAGGCCGCGCAGGCGATCGCATCGACCGCGAAGCAGATCGGCATGGCGTGATCGATCGCCGCCGCCGCTGTCTGTGGCCCGTGGCTCGTTGCCGAAACGTCGCACGATCGTGACAGGACGCCGTGTGATTGTTTCGTATTGTTAAGGATGCGTCGCATCGCGGCGACGGCTGTCGCAAGGCCGAGACGGATCGTCTATGCTGCTTGAACGAGGCCGGCGCAAGTGCCGGCCTCGCCGCATCGAAGCACGGCGGAGAACAGGCCGCGGACAGCGGCCACGATCGGAGGCGTTGCGATGAAGTGGAACGGGCGGACGAGCTGTGCGGTAACGATGCTGACGGCAGCGCTGGCGATGACGGGATGCGCGTCGTCGGGGCCGCAGAAGCCGGTGTATCGCGACATGTGGGCGTCGGTGCCGGCTGCGGCGGCCGGTCAGGGGCGCATCGTGTTCTTCCGTCCCGAGGCGCGGCTCGGCGGCGTGAGCGGCGACAAGGTGCGGATCAACGATCAACTGGTGGGCGAGGTGCCGAACGGCGGCTTCTTTTACCTCGATGCACCGGCCGGCCAATACGTGATCACCACGTCGAGCGCACCCGACAAGCCGTTGACGGTCGATCTCCCGCAGGGCGATACCCGATACGTGCGCTTGCAGGTGCCGTTCGCGCTGATCGCGGGGCCGCTGACGCCGTCGCTCGAACGCGAGCCGGCCAAGGCGCGCGAGGCGTTGACGATGCTGCACTACGTGGGGAATCGGCCCGGTGCGGGCGGCAAGGCGCAGTAGGCGAGGGCGCGCGTATTACGCGAACTGCGTGGCAAACCGGACGCGCAAAGAAAAACGGCCTGAATCGCGAGATTCAAGCCGTTTTTTCTAGGCGTTGCCGCCTGAATTCTTTGGTGGGCGGTACTGGGATCGAACCAGTGACCCCTGCCGTGTGAAGGCAGTGCTCTACCGCTGAGCTAACCGCCCAAAGAGCCTTGAATTATGACGGGGCTCGGTTACTTCGTCAAGCCTTTTTTCGTCTCATTCCATCCGGCGGGATGAGACCCGTGCCGTAGCGCGAATCGAGGCGTGATTCTAACGGGATCGTTCACTTTTTTCCAGCGTTATTTCATATCCTTGTCGCAGCGGCTGCGAGGGGACGCGAACGAACGCCGGAAAACGCCGTCAGCCCTGCGTCGGCGGCACGAAACCGGTTGCCTGATCGGCGCCTTCGCCGAAGAAATACTTTTCGGTCTGCTTGATCAGATACTGGCGCGCACGCGGGTCGGCCATGTTCAGGCGGTTCTCGTTGATCAGCATCGTCTGCTGCTTGAGCCAGCCCTGCCAGGCTTCCTTCGAGATGCTTTCATAGATGCGCTTGCCGAGTTCGCCCGGCAGCGGCGGAAAATCGAGGCCTTCGGCTTCCGTGCCGAGTTTGGCGCATTGAACCATACGGGTCATCGTTGACTTCTCCTGTGATCGACGGGGAGGTGGCGCGCGTTGCGCCGCTCAGAGCTGCTTCATCAGCACGAGCGACTTGCGCTGCCAGTTATAAAGTTTGCGGCGGTCTTCGGGCAGGTCTTCCACGCTGACCTTGACGAAGCCGCGCTTCAGGAACCAGTGTTCGGTGCGCGTGGTCAGCACGAAGATCCGCGTCAGGCCGCGTGCGCGTGCGCGTTGCTCGACGCGCTTGAGCAGGCGCTCGCCGTCGCCCGAGCCTTGCGCTTCGGGCGCGACGGTCAGGCAGGCCATCTCGCCGATCTTCTCCTGCGTATACGGATAGAGCGCGGCGCAGCCGAACAGCACGCCATCGTGCTCGATCACCGAGAAGTGATCGATGTCGCGCTCGATCTGGTGGCGGCCGCGGCGCACCAGCGTGCCGTCGCTTTCGAGCGGCTCGATCAGCGTCAGGATGCCGCCGACATCGTCCGGCGTGGCTTCGCGCAGGCTTTCCAGGTTCTCGTACGAGATCATGGTGCCCACGCCGTCGTGCAGGAACAGTTCGAGCAGCACGCTGCCGTCGAGCGAATACGGCAGCAGGTGGGCCCGCGCCACGCCGCCCCGGCAGCCACGGATTGCGTGTTTCAGGTAGAACGCCTCGTCGCCCTGCACGTTGCCCGAATCGAGCAGGTCCGCAGCCGCGTCGAGCGACATTTCGCGGATCAGCTCGTTCTCGGCGTCCATCACGCCGAGTTCCTCGGTCAGGAAGATCAGCTTGTCGGCGCGCAGCGCGATCGCGGCGGCCGAGGCGACGTCTTCCATCGACAGGTTGAACGCTTCGCCGGTGGGCGAGAAGCCGAGGGGCGAGAGCAGCACCAGCTTGCGGCTTGCCAGCGAGTGGCGGATCGACTCGGCGTCGATCTTGCGGACCACGCCCGTGTGCTGGAAGTCGACGCCGTCGACGACCCCGACCGGCCGCGCCGTGACGAAGTTGCCCGACACGACGCTGATGTGCGCGTGCGCCATCGGCGAGTTCGGCAAGCCCTGGCTGACCGCAGCCTCGATGTCGAGACGGACTTCGCCGGCGGCTTCCTTCGAGGATTCGAGCGCGCGCGCATCGGTGATGCGCAGGCCGTGCGAAAACTCGGATTCGACGCCGTGCAGGCTCAACTGCTCCTCGAGCTGGGGCCGCGAGCCGTGCACCAGCACGATCTGGATGCCCATCGCCTGCAGCAGCGCGATGTCGGCAACCAGCGCGTTCAGCAAGCCTTGCTGCACCACCTCGCCGCCGAAACCGACGACGAAGGTGCTGTTGCGGAACTTGTGAATATAGGGAGCGACGGAGCGCATCCAGTCGACGAACTGGGCGTGGCTGATCGCGGTCGCGTCGACGGGCGACGGCGCCGAGGCGGCGGGGAGGTCGGTTTGGGAATTCATGGGCGGGATTATAATGCGCCCCCATGTCGAATGTACCCAAAAGCTCCGCACCGAATCGCACCGATGCGCCGGCCGGCGACGCGCCGCAGGCATCGCGCCCGGAGCGGCGCCCGCAAGCCGCGCCGTCCTCCGTTTCTTCCCCGTCCGGCCAGGTGTCGCAACCAGCCCACAGCCCGCGCGCCGAGCGGCCGCCCCGCGAAGGCGGCGAGCGCCGCGAGGGCAAGCCGCGCCGGGAATCCGGCAATGGCCGCGAGGGCCGCGAAAGCCGCGAGGGCAAGCCGTCACGGCTCCCGCGCGAGGCCGGTCAGCCGCGTCAGGCCGGCGAATCGCGCGCCGATGCCCGTGCCGAGTCGCGTCCCGATTCCCGTGTCGAAGCACGTCCGGAACCACGCCCGCCCCGTGAGCCCCGCGAGCCGCGCGCTCCCCGGCCGCCCGTGACGCCGAATCCGGTCCCGCCGATCACGTTCCCCGAAAGCCTGCCCGTCTCGGGCAAGCGCGAGGAGATCGCGCGCGCGATTGCCGCCAACCAGGTGGTGATCGTCTGCGGTGAAACCGGCTCGGGCAAGACCACCCAGTTGCCGAAGATTTGCCTGGAACTGGGCCGCGGCCTGGGCGCGGGCGGCAAGGGGCTGATCGGCCATACCCAGCCGCGCCGGCTGGCCGCGTCGTCCACCGGCCGCCGGATTGCCGAGGAACTGGGCACGCCGTTCGGCGAGGTGGTCGGCTACAAGGTACGTTTTACCGATAATCTCGCGCCCGGCGCCTCGGTCAAGCTGATGACGGACGGCATCCTGCTGGCCGAAACCCAGACCGATCCGCTGCTGCGCGCCTACGACACGCTGATCATCGACGAGGCGCACGAACGCAGCCTCAACATCGATTTCCTGCTCGGCTACTTGCGGCAGGTGCTGCCGAAGCGCCCCGACCTGAAGCTGATCGTGACGTCGGCCACCATCGACGCCGATCGCTTCGCGCGCCACTTCGGCAGCGAGACGAAGCCGGCGCCGGTGATCGAGGTCAGCGGCCGGCTGTACCCGGTCGAAATGCGTTACCGCCCGATCGCCGACGATCGCTCGGCGGCCGTGCGCAACGCCGAAGGCGCGTCGAGCGGGCGCGAGCGTCAGAAAACCGCGCGCGAGGCCGAGCGCGACCTGATGGACGGCATCGTCGATGCGGTGGACGAGCTGTGCCGAGAAGGCCCCGGCGACGTGCTGGTGTTCCTGCCCGGCGAGCGCGAGATCCGCGACGCGGCCGAGGCGCTGCGCAAGCACCATCCGCCGCATACGGAAATCCTGCCGCTGTTCGCGCGGCTGTCGGCGGCCGACCAGGAGCGCGTGTTCAAGGGTTCGAACGCGCGCCGCATCGTGCTGGCCACCAACGTGGCCGAAACCTCGCTGACGGTGCCGGGCATCCGCTACGTGGTGGATACGGGGCTTGCGCGCGTCAAGCGCTATTCGTATCGCAACAAGGTCGAGCAGTTGCAGGTGGAATCGATCTCGCAGGCCGCCGCCAACCAGCGCGCCGGCCGTTGCGGCCGGGTGGCCGACGGCGTCTGCATCCGGCTCTACGAGGAAAGCGACTACACGGGCCGCGCGCGCTTCACCGATCCGGAAATCCTGCGCTCGTCGCTGGCCGCCGTGATTTTGCGGATGAAGTCGCTGCACCTCAGCTCGATCGAATCGTTTCCGTTCATCGAACCGCCGCCGGGCCGCGCGATCGCCGACGGCTATCAGTTGCTCAACGAACTGGGCGCGGTGGACGACGACAACGCGCTGACGCCGCTCGGCCGCGAGCTGGCGCGCCTGCCGCTCGACCCGCGCGTGGGCCGCATGATCCTGGCCGCGCGCGACCAGCAGGCGCTGCGCGAGGTGCTGATCATCGCCAGCGCGCTGTCGGTGCAGGACCCGCGCGACCGGCCGATCGAGGCGCAGGAGCAGGCCGACCAGGCGCACCGCAAGTTCGCCGACGAACGCTCCGAATTTCTCCAGTGGCCGCGCATCTGGGCCTGGTTCGAGGAGGCGGTGGCGCACAAGAAGTCGAACCGTCAACTGGTGGACGCCTGCCGAGCCAACTTCCTGTCGCATCTGCGGCTGCGCGAATGGCGCGACGTTCATTCGCAACTGCTGACGGTGGTGCGCGAGCTCGGCTGGCGCCTCAACGAAACCGAGGCGACCTTCGAGCAGGTGCATTTGTCGCTGCTGACGGGCCTGCTCGGCAATATCGGCATGAAGGCCGACGACGAGCCGCATTACCTCGGCGCGCGCGGCATCAAGTTCCATCTGTGGCCCGGCTCGGCGCTGGTCAAGAAGGCCGGGCGCTGGGTGATGGCCGCCGAACTGGTGGAAACGAGCCGGCTCTATGCGCGCGGGCTGGCGAAGATCGAACCCGAATGGGTCGAGAAGGTCGGCTCGCACTTGCTGAAAACCTCGCTGTCCGAACCGCACTGGGAGAAGAAGCCTGCCCAGGTGTCGGCATTCGAGCGCGGCGTGCTGTACGGCCTGACGATCTACAACCGGCGCCGCGTGGCGTTCGGCAAGCAGGACCCGAAGCGCGCGCGAGAGCTGTTCATCCGCGGCGCGCTGGTGGAGGGCGAATTCGATACGCGGCTCGCGTTCTTCGCGCACAACCGCAAGCTGCTGGCCGACATCGAGCAGCTCGAACACAAGTCGCGCCGGCAGGACGTGCTGGTGGACGACGAGCTGATCTTCGGCTTCTACGATCAGGCCGTGCCGGAAGGCATCCACACCGGCGCGTCGTTCGAGCGCTGGTATCGCGACGAACTGAAGCACAGCGGCCAGCCCGAGGACAAGCTGCGCCTGTTGTATCTGTCGCGCGACGACCTGATGCGCCACGAGGCGGCCGGCGTGACGACCGAGCTGTTCCCGAAGCGCCTGACCATGGCCGGCGTGGAGATGGGGCTGTCCTACCACTTCGAGCCGGGCTCGCCGCGCGACGGCGTGAC
The DNA here is from genome assembly GCF_047497165.1 of Burkholderia sp. 22PA0099. NCBI lineage: Bacteria > Pseudomonadati > Pseudomonadota > Betaproteobacteria > Burkholderiales > Burkholderiaceae > Burkholderia > Burkholderia sp. 22PA0099. Next base: position 1,424,430 of record NZ_CP163165.1, read on the forward strand.
CTTGCAGGTGCCGCTCTACGCGTTGAACCAGGTCGACGCGCGCCGCGCCGAATGGCTGGTGCCGGGCATGCTGAAGGAGAAGGTGCAACTGCTGCTGAAGTCGCTGCCGCAGAAGCTGCGCCGCCATTGCGTGCCGCTGCCCGAGTTCGCGGCCGGCTTCGTCGAGCGTTCGGGCGCCGAGCGCTTCGGCGCGGGCGCGCTGGTCGAGCTATTGATCGCCGACATCCGCCATCAGACGCAGATCGCCATGAAATCCTCGGATTTCAAGCTCGAAACGCTGCCGGCGCACCTGTTCATGAATTTCAAGGTGATCGACGAGCACGGCCGCCAGCTCGGCATGGGCCGCAATCTCGCGCAGTTGCGCGGCGAACTGGGCATGCAGGCGCAGCAGCATTTCCAGAAGATCGCCGCGGCGGCCACGCTGACGGCCGCCGGCGAGGACGAACCGGTGCAGCAGCCGGGCGGCCCGCGCGGCGCAGCACCGGGCGGCGGCGCGGCGAATGCGGCCGGCCGGACCGCGCCGCCGCGCACGGCGGCGGGCGGAGCGCCGGCAGCGGGCGAGGGCGGCACCGCCACCGCGCTGTACGAAAACCTGACCACCTGGAATTTCGGCAAGCTGCCCGAATTGCTCGAAATCCGCCGGCGCGGCCAGACGCTGTATGGCTACCCGGCGCTGGTCGATCGCGGTGCGCATTGCGACGTCGAGGTGTTCGATTCGCCCGAGGAAGCGGCGCGCATCCACCGCGCCGGGCTGCGCCGCCTGTTCGCGCTGCAACTGAAGGAGCCGATCCGCTTCCTGGAGAAGAACCTGCCGGGGCTGCGCGAGATGGCGATGCAATACATGACGCTCGGCACCCAGGACGAACTGCGCGACCAGTTGATCGACACCGCGCTCGACCGCGCCTGCCTGCAGGACCCGCTGCCCGACGACGACGCCAGCTTCCATGCGCGCCGCGACGAGGGGCGCAGCCGCCTGAACCTGCTCGCGCAGGAGATCGCGCGGCTGGTGGGCGGAATCCTGGCCGAGTACGCCTCGCTCGGCAAGAAGCTCGCGCAGGCCAAGCCGTTCGCGGCCGCCCACGCCGACATGGTGTCGCAGCTCGGCGCGCTGGTCGGCAAGCGCTTCGTGATCGACACGCCGTATCCGCAGCTCGCGCATTTCCCGCGCTACCTGAAGGGCATCGCGTTGCGCATCGACAAGCTGAAGGCCGACGCGACACGCGATGCGCGCCAACTGGCGGAGTTCGCGCCGCTTTCGCAGCACCATCAGCGGGCGCTGTCGCAGCGCGGCGGCGCGGCCGACGCGCGGCTGATCGAGTTCCGCTGGCTGCTCGAGGAACTGCGCATTTCGCTGTTCGCGCAGGAACTCCGCACGCCGATGCCGGTCTCGGTGAAGCGCCTGCACAAGGTCTGGGAATCGCTGCAACGCTGACGAAGCCGGCGAGGGGCGCGGAAAATCGAACGGGCTTCCGGTCAACCGGCGGCCCGTTCGAACGTTCTACAATGACGGTTGTTTCTCGACGTGAGTCTCCATGCGCAATTTCCTGTCCCTCGGTCGGGCCGCCCTGATGTTCGGCGCACTGACTGTCGCCGCGGCGCCCGCCGCGTTCGCCAATAACGTCATCGTGCTGAATTCGGCCGAGGCAACGCTGTCGCTGATCGATCAGAACACGCACCAGGTGGTCGGCACGATGCCGACCGGCAAGGAGCCGCATCACTTGATGGCGACGCCCGACAATTCGTCGCTGATCGTCGCCAATTCGGTCTCGAACAGCCTGATGTTCCTCGACCCGCGCACCGGCGCGCTGCAACGCACGGTCGAAGGCATCGACGATCCCTACCAGCTCGGCTTCTCGCCCGATCGCAAATGGTTCGTGGCGGCCGGCCTGCGGCTCGATCGCGTCGATATCTACAGCTACGACGGCCATGACGTGCACCTCGCCAAGCGCGTGCCGCTGCAGGTGATGCCGAGCCATCTGGCATTCCCGGACGCCCGCACCGTGCTGGTGTCGCTGCAGGTGTCGGGCGAACTGGCCGCCATCGACCTGCCGACGCAAACCGTCAAATGGAAGATGAAGGTCGGCAAGGTGCCGGCCGGCCTGTGGATGACGCCCGGCAACAAGTACGTGCTGATCGGCATGACCGGCGCCGATTACGTGGCGGTGGTCGACTGGCGCAACCAGAAGGTCGTCAAGACCATCCCCACCGGCAAGGGCGCGCACAACTTCCGCTCGCTTGACGACGGCACCCACGTGGCCGTAACGAATCGGGTCGCGAACACCATCAGCATCATCGACGAGAACACGCTGACCAACGTCGGCGAAATCTCGGGCCTGCTGCCCGGGCCGGACGACATGGAGCTGTCGGCCGACCGCAAGACCCTGTGGGTCACGTTCCGCTTCGCCAAGAAGGTCGGCGTGATCGACCTGGCGAGCCGCCGCCTGATCCAGACGATTCCGGTCGGCCGCTCGCCGCACGGCATCTATTTCTTCGACCGCGCGCCGGTGACGGCGCCGAACGGCGCCTGACGGCGCGGGAGCGCAGATGTATCACGCGATCGCCACGATGCTCGACACGTTCGTGTCGAACCTGCAGACCTGGCTGTACGTCGATATCGTGCAGCCGACGCTGTTCAAGTTCGACCTGATGGATTACGACGAGGACACCTACGACGCGCTGTACTGGGTCATCATCGGCGCGCTGCAGGTCGTGGTGATGTTCGTGCTGCTGCGCCCGCTGGAGGCGCTGCGTCCCGCCGAAACGTGGCAGCACCGCCGCGAGACGCGCGTCGACGTGCTCTACACGCTGATCGCCAAGCTCGGCATCTTCACGCTGTTCTTCTTCTTCGTGATGCAGCCGTTCTTCGACCAGTTCCAGTCGTGGCTGCGCATGAAGGGCGTCGCGAACTACAACCTCGACGCGCTGTGGCCGGGCGTGACGTCGCAGCCGCTGGTCGCGTTCGTGATCTACCTGGTCGTGATCGATTTCGCCGGCTACTGGTATCACCGCTGGCAGCACCGGTTCGGCGTCTGGTGGGAACTGCACGCCGTGCATCACAGCCAGCGCCAGATGTCGCTGTGGACCGACGACCGCAATCACCTGCTCGACGATCTGATCCAGGGCTGCTTCTTCGCCGCGATCGCGCTCGTGATCGGCGTGCCGCCGTCGCAGTTCGTGGTATTGACGGCCCTGTCGAATTTCATCCAGAGCGTTCAGCATACGAACGCGCGCCTGCCGTTCGGCTGGCTCGGCGAGCGCCTGCTCGTCAGCCCGACGTTCCATCGCCGCCATCATGCGGTCGGTTACGGCCATGAGGGCACGGCCTACGGCTGCAATTTCGGCGTGCTGTTCCCGTGGTGGGACATGCTGTTCCGCACCGCCTCGTGGAACAAGACGCCCGAGCCGACCGGCATTCGCGAGCAGTACCAGGGCGTGTCGTACGGCGAAGGCTTCTGGTCGCAACACTGGCTCGCGATGGTGCGGATCGTGAAACGCGTCGTGCAGCGCAAGCCGCGGGTATCGTCGGCCGAAACGGCCTGACGACGCCTTGCGCCGTCCGCCGGCCAGCGTGGGCGGCGGATAGCTGGCGGGCGCGATCACCGCGCGCATGCGGTTTTGGCGCCGAGGCGCGCAGTGGTTTATGCTTGGGGCCGCCTTTACCCCATTTCTCCACGTACCCGCCCGCATGACCGATCTGCTGCGCTCCTTCGGCCGGGCATTCGCAAGCGCGCTGCACCCGCGGATGCTCTGGCTCACGTTCCTGCCATTCATCGTCGCCGCGCTCGGCTGGGGCCTCGTGCTCTGGTTCGCCTGGCAGCCGCTGGTGGGCCTCGCGCGCGTCGCGCTCGACGGCTTCATGCTGACCTCCTGGCTCTACCGCTTCTTCTCGTCGATCGGCGTGCCGCAACTGCATGCGGTGGTGGCGCCGTTCGTGGTGGTGTCGGCCGCGATCCCGCTGATCGTGCTGACGGTGCTGCTGCTGATCGCCGGCATCTCGATGCCGGTCGTGATCGGCCACCTGTCGCGGCGCCGGTTCGCCCAGCTCGAACAGAAGCGCGGCGGCACCTGGTACGGCAGCGCGGTCAATGCCGTCTGGACGGCGCTGGTCAGCATCGTGGTGCTGGTCGTGACGCTGCCGCTCTGGCTGATCCCGCCGTTCTTCGCGCTGCTGCCGCCGCTGATCTGGGGCTGGCTGACCTATCGCGTCATGAGCTACGACGCGCTCGCGCTGCACGCGGGCGCGGACGAGCGGCGCGCGCTGATGCGCCGGCATCGCTGGCCGCTGCTCGGCATCGGCATCGCGAGCGGCCTGCTCGGCACGGTGCCGACCTTCGTATGGGTATCGTCGATCTGGACGATGGTGCTGTTCCCGTTCGTCGCGGCGGCGATGATCTGGGTCTACGCGTTCATCCTCGTCTTCTCGGCCCTGTGGTTCGGTTTCTATTGCCTGCACGCGCTGCAGGATCAGCGCGCGGCCGCCGCCGCGCAGTCACACGCACTGACGAGGCAAGCATGAGCATCGGCATCATCATCATCGGCGACGAAATCCTCTCCGGCCGCCGCCAGGACAAACATCTCTCGAAGCTGATCGAATTGCTCGGCGCACGCGGGCTCGCGCTCGACTGGGCCGAATACGTCGGCGATTCGCGCGAGCGGATCACGGCCACGCTCGCGCGCGCGTTCGCGGCCGGCGACATCGTGTTCTCGACGGGCGGCATCGGCGCGACGCCGGACGACCACACCCGCCAGTGCGCGGCCGCCGCGCTCGGCGTGCCGCTCGAACTGCATCCCGAGGCGAAAGTGCTGATCTCGGAGCGGATTCGCGACACGCACACCGATACCGCCAAGCCGGTCGATCTCGATTCGCCCGAGAATCGCCATCGCTTCGAGATGGGCACGTTCCCGTGCGGCGCCAGCATCATCCCGAACGGCTACAACAAGATTCCGGGTTTTTCATATGGCGACGTGCACTTCGTGCCCGGTTTCCCGGTCATGGCCTGGCCGATGATGGAATGGGTGCTCGATACGAAGTACGCGCATCTGCACCACGCGACGCCGTTCGCCGAGCGTTCGGTGCTGGTGTTCGAATTGCCGGAATCCACGCTGACGCCGCTGATGGAGCAGATCGAGCGCGATTTCCCGGGCGTGCGCGTGTTCAGCCTGCCGAGCGTGGGCGATGCCGAGCGCGGCGGCGTGTATGCGCGCCGCCATATCGATCTGGGCGTGAAGGGCGAGCCGGAGGCGGTGGCCGCCGCGTTCGTCAAGCTGCGCGAGGGCGTCCATCATCTGGGCGGCGACATCGTCGAGCCCGACGCGTCGCACTGACGTGCCAGCGGCCCCGGCCGGGGCCGCATCGTTGTTGCGTTTCGAACTTGCACACGCAAAACGAAACGGGCCGCATCGCGCGGCCCGTCATCCCGGTGTCATCGCCCGGCAGGACGATAGACAGCGACGCTCAAGCGCCGATCCAGGGCAGCTTGCGATAGCACCAGCCTTCGACCGTCTTCCGATGACCCTGCCCGTCCTTCGCACCCTCGAAGCCTTCCAGAATGTCGAACGCGCGGGTCAGGCCCGCCTGCGTGGCGGCGACCGCCGCCAGCTTCGAGCGCGCCGCGCTGCGGCACAGCAGCAGCACCGGCGTGCCGGCGTCGGCCACTTCCTTCAGTTGCGCGATGAAATCGGGGTTCGGCACGCCGCCCGGGTAACGCGTCCATTCGATATGCACGTACTGGCCGTCGCCGACGAGCGGGCGGCCGATCCAGTCGAGCTCGGCGCGCGTGCGCACGTCGACGAGCCGAGCGGCCGGATCGAGCTGCAGCAGTTCGAAGCTTTCGGCCGGCGACAGCGCCCCGGCGTATTGAAGCTTGCCTTCGGTGCGGCGCGCGTCGGCTTGCGCGTAGAGCTGGTCGAGCGTGGTCATGGCGGGGAGGTCTCCTCCGGATCAAACAGCCATTCTAGCGCGCCGGGCACCGCGCACGTGCGGGCCGCCGAGGCGCCGACGACATGCTTGACGGCAGCGCGTATCGGCACCGAATTGGTGCCGATTTTTCCTGTCGAAATAAATTTGCATCGAGTTAGTGCAATTTTGGGATTTTTGCCTATATTTGGTGCGTGCCATGCGCCGCGCCGGGCAGGCAAAGCCCCGAAAGCGCGCGGGACGGCCCTGTCCCGGCGCGGGTTGTGGCCCTTCGCGCCGAACTGGCGCATGGGTGGCATGGAAGCTGCTTTATATGCATCGGTCAAGTCGGCCCGTCGCAGCGCTCAAGTACGGAAGCCGGCCTCATCCGCTTAACGGAGGCGGTCCCAGTCCGCCGGAATTGTTCAAATCAGGAGAAGAGGTTATGAGTAAAACCGTCGCCGACGTCATGCAGCTCGTGAAGGACGAGGACGTCAAGTTTGTCGATTTCCGCTTCACGGATACGCGCGGCAAGGAGCAGCACGTGTCGGTGCCGGTGTCGGCGTTCGACGAAGACAAGTTCGAAAGCGGCCACGCATTCGACGGTTCGTCGATCGCGGGCTGGAAGGGAATCGAAGCGTCGGACATGCTGCTGATGCCGGATCCGAGCGCCGCATTCGTCGACCCGTTCTATGAAGAGTCGACCCTGGTTCTGACCTGCGACGTGGTCGAGCCGGCCGACGGCAAGGGCTACGAGCGCGACCCGCGTTCGCTCGCCAAGCGCGCGGAAGCCTACCTGAAGAGCACGGGCATCGGCGACACGGCCTACTTCGGTCCGGAACCGGAATTCTTCATTTTCGACTCGGTCCAGTGGAGCACGGACATGTCGGGCACCTTCGTGAAGATCAATTCCGAAGAAGCCCCGTGGTCGTCGGGCAAGGATTTCGAAGGCGGCAACACGGGCCACCGTCCGGGCACCAAGGGCGGCTACTTCCCGGTCGCGCCGGTCGACACGTTCCAGGACATCCGTTCGGAAATGTGCCTGCTGCTCGAACAGATCGGCATCCCGGTCGAAGTGCACCACCACGAAGTGGCGGGCCAGGGCCAGAACGAAATCGGCACGAAGTTCTCGACGCTGGTCGAGCGCGCCGACTGGACGCAATGGCTGAAGTACATCGTGCACAACGTTGCGCACTCGTACGGCAAGACGGCCACGTTCATGCCGAAGCCGGTGGTGGGCGACAACGGTTCGGGCATGCACGTTCACCAGTCGATCTGGAAGGACGGCCAGAACCTGTTCGCGGGCAACGGCTACGCCGGCCTGTCGGAAACGGCGCTGTTCTACATCGGCGGCATCATCAAGCACGCCCGTGCCCTGAACGCGATCACGAACCCGACGACGAACTCGTACAAGCGTCTGGTCCCGCACTACGAAGCACCGGTCAAGCTGGCCTACTCGGCACGCAACCGCTCGGCCTCGATCCGCATTCCGCACGTGTCGAACCCGAAGGGTCGCCGTATCGAAACGCGCTTCCCGGACCCGATGGCCAACCCGTACCTGTGCTTCTCGGCGCTGCTGATGGCAGGTCTGGACGGCATCCAGAACAAGATCCATCCGGGCGAAGCTGCCGACAAGAACCTGTACGACCTGCCGCCGGAAGAGGATGCAAAGATCCCGACCGTCTGCGCGGGCCTGGACCAGGCACTCGAGGCACTCGACAAGGATCGCGAATTCCTGACGCGCGGTGGCGTGTTCACGGATGCGATGATCGACGCGTACCTGGGCCTGAAGGAACAGGAACTCGCGAAGTTCCGCATGACGACGCACCCGATCGAGTTCGAGATGTACTACTCGCTGTAAGCGTGACGATGGCGCTTCGTCACGTCATCGAACGAAGCGCCGTCCTGTCGTCGGCTTGCCGGGAGCGAAACACGCCCGGCGGCCGCGACTACACGAAAGGGACGGCTCCCGGCCGTCCCTTTTTCATTGCACGGTTTCTCAAGACAAACGCGAGCATCCACGCAAGATGGTTCTGAAGAATCTGATCAAGGCCAGGGCAGGACAGCCGGAGCGGCTGTCGGAAGACGAGCGGTTGCTGCGCTCGGGGCTGCTGACCGGTCTCGAGGCGTTGCCGACGGTCGTGCTGGTGATCGATCGCCGCACGCTGCAGATTGCGTTCGCGAACCCGTCCGCCGAATCGATGCTCGACATTTCGCGCCGCCAGCTCGCGCAGATGCCGTGGAGCGACCTGTTCCCGAATTCGATGGAACTCGCCACCACCATCACCGCGATCGGCGAAGGGCGTTTTCACGCCACCCATCTCGACACGGTGCTCGAACGGCCGGGCCGCGAGGCGCTGCATGTGCATGCGATCGTCGGTTTCCTTGAGGGCGCGCCCGATTACGTGCTGGTCGAGCTGTTCGAGAACGAACGGCAATCGCGCACCGACCGCGAGGAGCGCATTCACGACCTCACGGCCGTCAACAAGCACCTGATCCGCAATCTCGCGCACGAGATCAAGAATCCGCTCGGCGGCATTCGCGGCGCGGCGCAACTGCTCGAATTCGAATTGAGCGAGCGCGAGCGCGGCGAGCTGCGCGAGTACACGCAGGTCATCATCAAGGAATCCGACCGGCTGCAGACGCTGGTCGACCGGCTGCTCGAACCGCACCGGCATCCGCACATCGTCGGCGATGTCAACGTGCACGAAGTGTGCGAGCGGGTGCGCGCCGTGATGCTGGCCGAGTTTCCGCGCGGCCTGACGATCGAGCGCGACTACGACGTCAGCGTGCCGGACCTGCGCGGCGACAAGGAGCAACTGATCCAGGCGCTGCTGAACATCGTGCGCAATGCCGCGCAGGCGCTGCGCGAGCGCATCGCGCAGGGCGACGCGCGCATCGAGTTGCGCACCCGCATCGCGCGCAAGATCACGATCGGCAAGAAGCTGTTCAAGCTGGCGCTGGATCTCCACGTCATCGACAACGGCCCCGGCATTCCCGAGGAGATTCGCGACCGGATTTTCTACCCGCTGGTTTCGGGCCGTGAAGACGGCAGCGGCCTCGGCCTCACGCTCGCGCAAACCTTCGTGCAGCAGCACGAAGGCACGATCGAGGTGGAAAGCCGGCCGGGCCGAACCGAATTTCAGATTTTGTTGCCGCTCGATCATTGAGCGGCCTTGCAGCGACTCACCGATACATCTGACCGACCTATGAAGCCGATCTGGATAGTAGACGACGACCAATCGATCCGCTGGGTGCTCGAAAAGGCACTCGCGCGCGACAGCTTCGCAACCCGAAGCTTCTCGAATGTGCGTGATGCGCTGGCCGCGCTCGACCACGAAACACCGCAAGTGCTGGTATCCGACATCCGGATGCCGGGCGGTTCCGGGCTCGAACTGCTGCAGGCGATGCACGAGCGGCTGCCCGGGCTGCCCGTCATCATCATGACCGCGTTCTCGGACCTCGACAGCGCGGTGGCCGCCTTCCAGGGCGGCGCCTTCGAATATCTCGCTAAGCCGTTCGACGTCGACAAGGCGGTCGAGCTGATCCGGCGCGCCGTCGAGGAAAGCCTGCGCGGCGGCGTGCCCGAGGACGACAAGCTCGCCGACGCGCCCGAGATGCTCGGCCAGGCGCCGGCCATGCAGGACATGTTCCGCGCGATCGGCCGCTTGTCGCACTCGGCTGCCACGGTGCTGATCACCGGCGAATCGGGCACCGGCAAGGAGCTGGTGGCCCGTGCGCTGCACCGGCACAGCCCGCGCGCCAATGGCCCGTTCATCGCGCTGAACACCGCGGCGATCCCGAAGGATCTGCTCGAATCCGAACTGTTCGGCCATGAGCGCGGCGCGTTCACGGGCGCGCAGACCACCCGCCAGGGCCGCTTCGAGCAGGCCGAGAACGGCACGCTGTTTCTCGACGAAATCGGCGACATGCCGTTCGACCTGCAGACGCGCCTGTTGCGCGTGCTGTCGGACGGCCAGTTCTATCGCGTCGGTGGCCACAACCCGCAGCGCGCGAACGTGCGGGTGATCGCGGCCACGCACCAGAACCTCGAATCGCGCGTGCGTCAGGGCCTGTTCCGCGAGGACTTGTATCACCGTCTCAACGTGATTCGGCTGCGCCTGCCGGCGCTGCGCGAGCGCAGCGAGGACATCGCGCTGCTCACGCGCCACTTCCTGCAAAAGAGCGCGCGCGATCTGGGCGTCGAGCCCAAGCGCGTGGCGGACGAGGCGCTGGCCTATCTGACCTCGCTGCCGTTCCCGGGCAACGTGCGCCAGCTTGAAAATCTCGCGAACTGGCTGACCGTGATGGCGCCGGCGCAGACGGTCGAGATCAAGGATCTGCCGCCCGATCTCGGCCCCGCGCAGGCCGCGCACGGCGAAGGCCTGACGCCGGCGACGATTGCGGTCAGCACCGACGCGTTGTCGAACGGCATGGCCGCCGCCACGCTGCCCGGCGCACCGGTCGCAAGCGGCGCGGTGGCTGCGCCCGCGTCGAGCAACCCGGTATGGGAGCAAGGCTTGCGCAGCGAAGTCGCGCGTTTGCTGCGCGAGAACTCGGCCGATGTGATGGACGAACTGGCGCGCCGTTTCGAGGCCGCCGTGATCCGCGAGGCGCTCGACTTCACGCGCGGCCGCAAGGTCGAAGCCGCCGAGCGGCTCGGTATCGGCCGCAACACCATCACGCGCAAGATCCAGGAACTGCATCTGGAGCCGTGATGCGGCGGGCGCGGTGCGCGGCGGCCATCGGCTGCCGCGTGCCGGCCGCCACTTGTTTGCGTTCGCGCGGGTTCTTCGTCTCGAAGGAGGTTTTCCGCTGCCCGCATCGCGATCGGACATAATCGGGGTTTGCTTTCAGTCCGAACCTCTCGATGTCCGATACGTCCCACTGGCCCGACGGGCCGGATCCGTTCAAATTCCTCGAATCGCTCGACAGCCGCCGTGCCCGCACCTGGGTCGACGAGCAGAACGCGCGCACCCATGCCGCGCTGCGCAACGATGCGGCGTTCACCGCGCTGTCGGCGCGGCTCGCCAAGGCCTATCTGCCGCGCGAGCGGCCCGTGATTCCGGCGCGCTGGCGCGACTGGGCCTACGACCTCTGGCAGGACGACCTGCATCCGAAGGGCCTCTGGCGCCGCGCGCGCTGGGACGACTGGCGCGCCGGCCGGCCGGACTGGCAGGTGCTGCTCGACGTCGATGCGCTCGGCGCGCAGGAGCACGAATCGTGGGTGTTCGAGCAGGATGCGATCCTCTATCCCGATGGGGATCGCGCGCTGCTGTCGCTGTCGCCGGGGGGCGCCGATGCGGTCGTGATCCGCGAGTTCGATCTCGAACGGCGCTGCTTCGTCGAGGACGGTTTCCGCATCGACGAGCCCGGCAATCACACCGTCGACTGGATCGACCGGGATACCGTCTACGTGAGCTGGGAACGCGACGAGGATGCCGTCACCGACGCCGGCTACCCGTACGAGGCGCGGCGCTGGACGCGCGGCACGCCGCTCGACGCCGCCCCGGTGGTGTTTCGCGGCGAGCGCGACGACATCAGCGCCGGCGCCGGCTTCGACCCGGTGGAGGGGCGCCATACGGCCTGGCGCAGCGTCGATTTCTTCGACGTGCACACCTACCGGCTCGGCGCGGGCGGCGAATGGCTGCGCTACGACGTGCCCGCGCAGGTGGGGGTGGGCTTCTGGCACGGCTGGCTGGTGCTGGAGCCGCGCCTCGACTGGGCGTGCGAGGGCGCGCTGCATACCGGCGGATCGCTGCTGGCGATTCGCGAGGACGCGTTCCTGGCCGGTTCGCGCACGTTCACCACGCTGTTCGCGCCGGGGCCGTCCACCTCCGCCTGCACCTGGACGCACACGCACACCACGCTGATCGCCAGTTGGCTCGACGACGTGCGCAACCGCACGCTGCTCTGGCAGCCTGTGCAGGATGCGGCCGGCCAGTGGCAGTGGACCTCGCGCGCGTTCGCCTGGCCGAAGGAGGCCGAGATCGACATCGAGCCGATCGAATCGACGCTGAACGACGAGATCTTCGTCGATGTCGATACTTTCCTCGATCCGCCCGAATGCTGGCTCGCCGATCTTGCCGACCGCGCCGACGATGCCGCGTCGCGCCGCGTGCTGCTCGATCGCCCGCCCGTGCAATTCGATGCGAGCGAACTCGTGGTGCGCCGCGCCGTGACGCGCTCGCGCGACGGCACCGAGGTGCCCTACACGTTGATCGGTCCGCGCGACGCGCTCGACGGCATGACCGACGCGGCCGGGCAGGTGCGGCGCACGGCGCGGCCTTGCTTGTTGTCCGGTTATGGCGGCTTCGCGATTCCGAACCTGCCGGCCTATAGCGACGCGCTCGGCATCGCCTGGCTCGAACGCGGCGGCGTGGCGGCGTTCGCGCATATCCGCGGCGGCGGCGAGTTCGGCTCGCGCTGGCATACCGATGCACAACGCGAGCATCGCCAGCGCTCGTTCGACGATTTCATCGCGGTGGCCGAGCATCTGGCCGCAAGCGGTGTGACGACGGCCGCGCAGCTCGGCATCGAGGGCGGCAGCAACGGCGGCCTGCTGGTCGCGGCCTGCATGGTGCAGCGCCCCGAACTGTTCGGCGCGGTGCTGTGCCAGGTGCCGCTGCTCGACATGCGGCGTTATCCGAAGCTGCATGCGGGCGCGGCCTGGCTCGACGAATACGGCGACCCCGACGATGCGCAGCAGGGCGCGGCGCTCGCGGCCTATTCGCCGTACCACCGCGTGCGTGGCGATGTGATGTATCCGCCGTTGCTGCTGGCGACCTCGACGCGTGACGATCGCGTGCATCCGGCGCATGCGCGCAAGATGGCCGCGCTGATGCAGTCGCTCGGTCACGAGCAGGTGTGGTATTGGGAAAATACCGATGGTGGCCACGGCAGTGCCGACGATCTCGAACGCGCGCAATCCGATGCGGCCGATTTCGGGTTTTTGTGGGCGCATCTGGGGCCGGCGCCGGAGCGGGGGTGAGACAGGCGGTGCGGCTAGCCGCGCTCCGTCACCCGGCGTTTCACCCGCATGCGGCCCGGCGGCTCGAAGTACGTACCGAACCGCACCAGCCCGGCCTTCTTCAGATGGCATGTCATCTCGAAGTTGACCAGCACGCCCGGATCGTCGTTGTCGAGCAGATCGACGTCGATCGAGCGGATGCGCGGCTCGTATTTCAGGAGCGTCGTTTCCATCTGCTGCCGGAGCAGATGGGCCGAGGCCGGCAGCGCCTTGTAGATGTTGGTCAGATCGGGTAACCCGTAGTCGGGCAGATGCTTGAGCGCCCCCGCGCGCGTGTTCAGAATCCGTTGCACGTTGTGCTGCACGCTCATGCATTCGAGCGTCCGGCCGTCGTAGGCGTCGAGCGGCTCGCCGCCGATCTGGCCAAGCAACATGTCGTAGAGCGAGGGGCCTGCCTGCATGGTGTGACCTCTCGCTATGCCGTGACGCACGTGGCAGCCTGTCGGTCGATGAAGTCGATCGTCAGGTCGCCGGTGTCCGAGCTCGACAGCAGGATGGCCGAGGGCGCGGTGCCGCTGGCCATGCGCGCCAGCAATTCACGCGATACGGCCGGCAGGACCCGCTGATTGAGAAACGCATCGACGTTGCGGGCGCCGGATTCGCGTGCGAGGCAACGCTCGGCCAGCGCGCCGATCAGCGCTTCGTCGCAGCGTAGTTCGACGTCGTGCTGCCGGCGCAGGCGCTCGGCGATCTTCGCGAGCTTGAGCCGCACGATCGAGGCCAGGGCATCGGCATCGAGCGGGCGGTAGACGAGCGACTGGAAGCGCGCGAGCAACGCGGGCTGGAAGTGCGCCACCAACTGCGGGTGAATGGCGTCGAGCAACGCCGGCTGGGCGATGCCGGGTTCATCGGCGGTGAGCGCGTCGATCCGGGCGCTGCCGAGGTTCGAGGTCATCAGGATCACGCAGTGGCGGAAGTCGATCTCGCGCCCCTCGCCGTCGCGCATCGTGCCGCGATCGAACACCTGGTAGAACATGTCGAGCACGTCGCGGTGGGCCTTCTCGACTTCGTCGAGCAGCACGACGCCGTAGGGACGTTGCCGCACGGCTTCGGTCAGGATGCCGCCGCGGCCGTAGCCGACATAACCCGGCGGCGCTCCCTTCAATTGCGACACCGAGTGGGCTTCCTGGTATTCCGACATGTTGAGGGTGGTGAGCGCGGCTTCGCCGCCGAACATCAGGTCGGCCAGCGCCAGCGCCGTTTCGGTCTTGCCGACGCCCGACGGCCCGACCAGCAGAAACACGCCCAGCGGCGCATGTTCGCTCTTGAGGCCGGCTTTCGCCGTGCGCAGGCTTTCCGCGAGCGCCGCCAGCGCATCGTCCTGCGCCACCACGCGCGCGCTCAACTGCCGTTCGAGGTTCAGCAGGCGCAGCAGTTCGTCCTCCATCAGGTTGCCGACCGGCACACCCGTCCATTCCGCGACGACGCGCGCCACGGCCGCCGCGTCGACATCCACGAAGACCAGCGGCGTTTTGCCCTGACGGTCGGCCAACTGGCGTGTTGCCTCGTCGAGGGAGGCGGTATCGGGCGGCGTGCCGTTTTCGCGGCGTTCGGCGCGATGCTGGTGGATCAGGCGGACCCAAGCGAGTTCGTCGGCATGGCGGGCTTGCGCGCTCGCGAGGTTGTCGCGCGCATCGGCCAACGCGTTCGCCAGCATCGTGCGACGCATCGCGATATCGCCGCCGCCTGCCCGTGCATCGGCATCGAGCGTCGCCTGCTCCAGTTCGAGTGCGCGGATCGTGGCCGCCGCCCGTTGCAATTCGGCGGGCGGCGATTCGAGCCCGATCCGTACGCGTGCGGCGGCCGTGTCGATCAGGTCCACCGCCTTGTCCGGCAGTTGCCGGGCGGGGAGATAGCGACGCGACAGCTTCACGGCCGCGACCAGCGCGTCGTCGCGAATATGCACGTCGTGATAGTGCGCGTAGCGCGGCTTCAGGCCGCGCAACATCAGGCAGGCGGCTTCGTCGTCGGGCTCGTCGACCTTGATGAGCTGGAAGCGGCGTTCGAGCGCGGCGTCGCGCTCGAAGAATGCCTTGTATTCCGACCAGGTGGTGGCGGCGATCGTGCGCAGTTCGCCGCGTGCGAGCGCGGGCTTGAGCAGATTCGCGGCGTCGGCGCCGCCGGGCGCGTTGCCCGCGCCGATCAGGGTGTGCGCTTCGTCGATGAAGAGCAGAACCGGCACGGGCGAAGCCCGAACCTCGTCGATGACGTTCTTCAGGCGCTGCTCGAACTCCCCCTTCACGCCGGCGCCGGCTTGCAGCAGGCCCAGGTCGAGCGTCAGGATGCGTACGTCGCGAATCACGTTCGGCACGCTCCCTTCGGTGACACGCAGCGCCAGGCCTTCGACCAGCGCCGTCTTGCCGACGCCGGGCTCGCCGACGAGGATCGGGTTGTTCTTGCGCCGCCGTGCGAGCACGTCGACCATCTGCTGGATTTCGCGATCGCGGCCGAGCACCGGGTCGATGGCGCCGGCGCGCGCCATGGCGGTCAGGTCGGTCGCGAAGCGTGTGAGGGCGTCGCCGTCCGTGGTGCGATGGGGGCTCGGCGTAGCGGCGGCCGCGTGCGTGGACGTTTCCGGGGTGGGGCTGTCCGATTGCGCCATGGCTTGATCGTCAGCGCTTGTCTCGATGTCGTCCGGTCGTGCGCTCTCGCAGGACCGATGTGCCAGGCGCAGCAGAAGGCGGCGGATCTGTGCGCTGCCGATGGACAGCAGCGGCCAGGCATGGTGCGTACGCAGCACATGCGGCGTATCGACGATCGCCTGCAGCAGATTGCCGGACCGGATCGGCGCTTCATCGGCGTCAGACGCGGCGTGCTGCCATGCATCCTGAAGCACGGTCGCCAGTTGCGGCGAGAGGGCGGGCTTGCCGCGCAGGTTGCGGGGCAGATGCGCGATCGAGGCGAGCAGGGCATCCCAGACGCTATCGAGATCGACGTCGTAGTGCCGGAGAATGGCCGGGATGTCGCCGTCGCGTGCTTCGATCAGCTTCAGCAGCCAATGCTCAACCGTGATTTCGTCCGCGAGACGCGTCTGGCACAGGCTGACGGCGGCTTCGAGCGCCTGGGCACAGTGCGGGTTGAGCCGGCGGAGCAGGTGAGTCGTGTCTCGGGAGGTCATGTCGGTGTAGGGGGCCGGAAAGACAGGGGCCGTAGTGGGAGGCCGGGCGTGCCTTGGTAAAAAAAGCCAACCTGAACGCGTCAGGCTGGCCAGGGAACCGCCAGGGGGCTGGCGGTTCGATCACGAGGTAACGCGCTCAGGAGCGCTCGTTCCAGCTGTCCTTGTGGATGATGTTGCCGTCCTTGTACGACCAGGTGATCGTTTCGTAGCGCAACTCGATTTTTTCGAGGTGGTTGTGCTTCTCGTAAGCCGGGTTCTTGATGTCGTGCATGACCGGATTCACGGCGACGACCTTCACGTTGTCGAGCTGCGTGTTGAAGTACTCCTTCTCCTTGCCGGCGTCGTCGATCCTGTACCACTTGATCTCGACCGACTTGAGCGTCTGGCCGCTCGTCACGGCCTTGTACAGATACGGCGTCGACGCATCGGTTTCCTTCGTCAACGTAATCGGCTTATGAACCCGCGTGCCGGTCAGCTTGCCGGTATTGCCGTCGGTCGGGATATGCACGCCGTGGTCGAACGCGACCAGCTCGACGCTGCCTTCGCGATCCTGCACCGTCACCGAACCCTTGATATCGGCGCCGCCATCATCCTTGAGCCACATGTAGGCCGGAATTGCCATCTTCTTACTCCCTGTTCGCACTACTTATCTTGCCCGGAGCCAGCCTCCGGGCTTCCCAAACCCTCGATCAGAACGCGTCGGGGGCCCAATCGGTTGTTGACTGCCTCGCATCCGGAACCAGGGTGATTTCCACGCGGCGGTTCCGGGCGCGTCCGTCGGGCGTGGCGTTGCTCGCGATCGGCCGCGTCATGCCGTAGCCCTGGATGGCAAAGCGCGTGGCCGGGATGCCCGATGCGTCGACCAGCCAGTCGCGCACGGCCTGCGCGCGTGCCGTGGAAAGCGCTTCGTTGCTGCCGGGGCTGCCGACGTCGTCGGTGTAGCCGGCGACGAGAATCCGCTTGTGGGGATGCGCCTTGATCATGTCGAGCGCGCCGATCATTGCGCGGTTCGAGCCGGGCTTCAGGCGCGCGCGACCGCTGTCGAACAGCGACATGCTGTCGAGCGTGACGACGGCGGGCGGCGCAGGCGGTGGCGGCGGTGGCATGTACGAGGCGATCGCGTCGTTCAAGGCCGGCAACAGCGCCGCGCCGCGATACATGCCGAATGACAGGTACAACGGTGTGCCGGCACGCGCATAGCGGTCGAGCTGGTCCCGGTGCGCGACCAGCACGCGCCGCGCATCGCGTCTTGCCGCATCGTGGT
The DNA here is from genome assembly GCF_047497165.1 of Burkholderia sp. 22PA0099. Classification (NCBI taxonomy): domain Bacteria; kingdom Pseudomonadati; phylum Pseudomonadota; class Betaproteobacteria; order Burkholderiales; family Burkholderiaceae; genus Burkholderia; species Burkholderia sp. 22PA0099. The sequence continues at coordinate 1,441,738 of NZ_CP163165.1, forward strand.
CGGCCGGGATCGCCGAGTAGCGGCCGAGATCGGTGTCGATGCGCTTCATCAGGCTTTGGTTGTTGTTCGCCGCGCCCCAAGTCGCGACGGTCGCCGCACAGGCCAGCAGCGCGAGCGCGTGGCCTGCGGCGGCCAGGCGCGGCGATCTCCAGTGTCGCGGCGGCATCGCTTCGATCAGCGGCTGCGGCAGTGGCCACGGCGTTGGCGAGGCCGAGGAGGCCGCGCGCGCTACCCGGGTCCGCATCTCGACATCGCGCGCCCACGGATTGCCCGGGTGGCTCGCGGGGCCGCAGTCGATCCAGCCGGCCCCGCACAGCAACCACGGCGGCGCTGGCTGTTGCCGATCGGTCAATGCGTCGAATACGGCGCGCCGTGTCCATGCGATGAGCGACGCCAGCGCGGCGGCGCGGGTCGCGGCGCCATGATCGCCGTTCGCTTGCAGGATTTCGCGTTCCGCCGCCCGTATTGCCGGCTCGAAGCAGGCGTTGCCCGCCAGAGGCGCAGCCGAGGACATGCCGTACCACCGTGGTGGTGCCATACCGAAGGGGCCGGGCGCGAGCCGTTGATACACGGCGACATAGCCCGGCAGTCGCGTGCCCAGCATTCGGGCCGCGTCGCCGGTGGCTTGCCGAATGGCGCGCAACGTGTGCGTCACCACGTCGGCTTCCGCATGCAAGGCCGGTGCGAGCGACAGCACGATGCCGTCGGGGGCGCGTCCGTCGCGCCATTGCCTGACTGCAACGGCAAGCTGCGGCAGGTCTTGCGGTCGATCCACGCGCAGCCAGATGGCGCCGTCGCCAATCAGCACATGCCGAATTTCGCCCGCTCGGTCGAACAACTCGGGCAGCCCGTCGCCGGTTACGAGCACGAGCGGCATGCGGGTGCGCAGCCTGATCGGCACGTCCGCCGTCGTGGCGCCCAGGGTGGAAAGCACGTGCGCGCTTTGGCGGCGCGCGCCGGCTATCCGGTGCGTGTGCCATCCGATCAGCGCGAACATGGCGAGCCCGACGATCGCCGACAGCGCCCAGGCGGTGCCGGCGTCGAGCCGAAGCACGCGCCAGATCACGGCGAGCGCCAGTGCTGCCGCGAACGCGACCACGAGGCGGGCCGGATATCCGAGCCCTTCGTGGCCGCGATCGGGGCGGCGCGTCGACGCCTCGGCGAGAGCAGAGAGGTCGGATTTCACGGGCGCGCGGCCTTGGCCGAAACGAGATGCGCAAGCTGCGCATCGAGTGCGGTAGACCACGCGCCCCACGTGATGGCCGCGACAACGCAGGCGATGCCGGCGATCGCCCAAGGCGACAGCCGGTGAAGCCAGTCCGACGCGCGTCGGCCGCCGCGATGCGTCATGAACGGACGACCCGGGGAGGCTTGCAGCGATTCGAGCCGGGCGTTCAGCGCTTCGATCAAGACGGTCCGTTCAGCCGCGCGGGAGCGGGCATATCGGCCGGCGAAGCCCATGCCGAGGATCGCCGCATAGCACTCGAGCAGCGCGATGGGCGGCGACGCTTCGAGCAGGCGCGCATCGAGCCGCTCGAACACGCGCTCGCCGGCGTCATGTAGATGGAACTGCTCCACTTGCAGCGGCGTGTGCTCCCATCCGGATCGAAATTCGCTGGGCAAATACCGCAGCGCCGCTTCGTCGAGCAAGCCGCATTGGGCGATCCGCGCCTCGTTGCGCACGTCGTCCGGAAAGCCGCGTCGTGCCAGATCGCTCCCGAACTGTTCGACCAATTGCTTGCAGCGCTCACGCAACGCATGCGCGTCCTGCGTGTGTCCGCCCGAGGCAAGGGTGGTCACCAGCAGCGCGGTGTCGCGCAGCAAATCGCGAATCCCTTCGCCGGGCGGATTGCCGGCCAAGACGCTCGGCGTCGGGGACATCGCTTGGGGATCGGGACGCGAAGTGATCATGAACGCAGCACCGCGTAGAGTTCGAGCGACGCATCCGGGATCGATGCGGGCAGATAGATCTGGCAGGCACGCGCGGCAAGCATCTTCGCGTGCACCGTGCTCGATGCGTCCAGCGCGAAGTAGTGGTTGTCCAGGCGCACGGGAATCGCGCCCGGCACGCGTTGCACGGCCTTCAGCGGAATGCCGAGCAGCGCCGAATTGACGATGTGTTCGACATCGTCGGGCGCGCCGATCTTGCAAAGCCGCGGGAATTGTTCGACCAGTTCGAACGCGGGCAGCGGCGCGTTGATCGACAGATACCAGTCTGCCGTGTCCGCCACGATGCGTTCGTCGAGGAACTGGCCGGACCAGGTGGTCGGCCCTTTGCGGGTGAGATCGATCGACACGACCCGAGACGGAATGATGGCGTCGAGCAGCGTGCGAATCATCGATTCGAGCGTGGCGAACACCTCGTCGGCGCAGGCGTGGTCGTACGCCGGAATGTCGGTGAGCCGGGCGTTGGTGGAGAACGTCATGAGCGCGCTCGCCAGTTGGGCGAGCGTCGAATACAAGTGCTCGGGTGGCCTGCCCGGGTGCGTGGCGAACAGCCTGAGCTGCGGCCATGCGGCGTGGATGCAATGAAGCAGCCAGAACAACTGCACGTCGGCCACGCCGTATTCGGCCACCTGCTCGAGGCGTTCGCTGCGGCGGCTGCCGAGCGCCAGGCTCTTGGCGTGCAGGATATCGGCCAGGCGATGGACTCGTTCGAGGTGTATCGCATGGCTGGCGAGCGTCAGGCATGGCGGCACGAACCGACGATCGACCTGAAACTGACCGTTGGAACCACGGGTGAGTCGCGCGATCGCGCAGACCGTGTCGTCGGCGTGCGACTCGAAGTCGAAGAGTAGCCGCACCGCATGACGTTCGGCCGCGATTTCGGCCACGTCGGTTCCATTCAGATCAGTGACCTTGGCGAACTCTCGATATGCGCGACGGGGCCGCGCCAGTGTGGTTTCGTCGAAGCGGCAATTGCTGCCGTTCGCATCCGGTAAGGCCAGCGCCGCGAGCACGACGACGCTTTGCAGATCGGCGGGCACGCCCTGCGTCAGGTCGCGAGCGGCAGGCAGCGCATCGGCGAGGGTCGTGTCGATCGGCGTGCCGTCGGGCAAGCGCAGTATCAGCCGCGTGAGCTTGAGGCGCGCCGTGACCAGTGCCTCTTCGTCGATTTCGACGGCGAGGGTGCCCCATGGCTCGGCGAGTGCCGCCGCCGCGATCTGCTGCATCGCGAACCCGGCCCATCGTTCCTGTTGCTGGAAGTGTTGTTGCGTGAGGATCAAGCCCTCATGCCAGAGCGGTTTGTGGATCCGCATAGGTGTGGTCGTCGGTTTGTCGTGCGCTGTTATGAGGTAATTGTTTTTATCTTTGTTGGTATATTTTTGGTCTGATCTTAAGTTTTTGTTTGGATATTAAGGTGATGGATTTTTTAAGATATTTTTGAAGATGAATAGTTGCTGATCTGCTTAAATTTGATTCCCGTCAAATTTATTGATTGTCATTCCGCGCCGATGATTATGCTTACACCACGTGAGTGGGAATTCGCAATTGGGTGGTTGACGAAATTTTGGTGGAGATGGAATGATAATTTCAATTATTTTTTTGGAAATTAAAATTCTTTGACGTTGATGAGGTAAACATGTTTAATTCCGATTCGAATCGAAGTGGTACGAACGGCAGCCATCACATAAAAGGCGCTCCGAAGGCGTCATGAACCTGAGAGATAGATAAGGAATCCTATGGATAGCTTTCAGCGCGAAATTCCGAAGAGTCGCGTCTCGATCACCCTGGATCTGCATACGGGCGGGGCCCGGAAGAAGGTCGAGCTTCCGCTGAAGCTGCTGGTTGCCGGCGATTTCAGCGCAGGCCGTGAGCAGGCGCCGCTTGCCGAGCGGAACAAGGTCAACGTCGACAAGAACAATTTCGATGCCGTTCTGGCCGACTACGCACCCGATCTCAAGATGGCGGCGGCCAATACCCTGGCCGGCGACGGCTCGGAACTGCCGGTGAATCTCTCGTTTCGCTCGATGAAGGATTTCGAGCCGGAGCAGGTTGCCCGCCAGATTCCGGAGCTGCAAGCCATGCTGGCCATGCGCAATCTATTGCGTGACCTCAAGTCGAACCTGCTCGATAACAGCACGTTCCGCCGCGAGTTCGAGAAGGTTTTGAAGGATCGGCGCCTGTCCGACAAGTTGCGTGGCGAGCTCGGGCAGATCGCCACGGCCACCTTGCAACAGGAAGGCCATGCGTGATCGCGGCCGGCCGAAGACGGCCGTGACCGCTTCCCGCAATCATTCATCCATTCGAAACGAGGCCGACAGAACCATGCATCAGAACGAATCGCAGCAGGGCATCACGGAAACGCTCGTGCTGGACCACGACAGCGTGTACGCCGCGTTGTGCAACAAGATCAACCTGAAACCGGTGGCCGAAGCGCGGCCGATCGAGGCGTTTCGCGACAACGATGCGTTGTCCGAGGCATCGGCCGACGAGCGTGTCGCGCGCGGCATGGATGCGCTGCTCAACCTGATCGCGAAGGAAAGCCGGCCGGTCGATCGCCTGGACAAGTCGCTGCTCGATTTCCATATCGGCCAGCTTGACCGGCAGATCAGCCGCCAGCTCGATGCGGTCATGCATACGCCGGAATTCCAGGCGCTCGAAGGCCGCTGGCGGGGCCTCAAGATGCTGGTTTCTCGCACCGATTTCCGCAAGAACGCCCGAATCGAAGTGCTGGACGTCTCGAAGGACGCGCTGCAGCGCGACTTCGAAGACACGCCGGAGCTGATCCAGAGCGGCCTGTATCGGCTCACCTACATCGAGGAATACGACACGCCCGGCGGCCAGCCGATCAGCGCGATGATCAGCGATTTCGAGTTCGCGAATTCGCCGGTGGATATCGCGCTGTTGCGCAACATCTCGAAAGTGGCGGCGGCAGCGCACATGCCGTTCATCGGTTCGGTGGGCGCGGCGTTCTTCGGCAAGCAGTCGATGGAAGACGTGGCGGCGATTCAGGACATCGGCAACTACTTCGATCGCGCCGAATACATCAAGTGGAAGAGCTTCCGCGACACCGACGATGCACGCTACGTCGGCCTGACCATGCCGCGTGTGCTGGGCCGGCTGCCGTACGGCAAGGACACCACGCCGGTGCGCGCGTTCAACTACGACGAGGCGGTCAAAGGCCCCGATCACGATAAATATCTGTGGGTCAACGCGTCGTTCGCGTTCGCCGCCAACATGGTGCGCAGCTTCGTCAACAACGGCTGGTGCGTGCAGATTCGCGGCCCGCAGGCGGGCGGGAAGGTCGAGGATCTGCCGGTGCACCTGTACGACCTCGGCACGGGCGTGCAGCCGAAGATCCCGACCGAAGTGCTGATCCCGGAAACGCGCGAGTTTGAATTTGCGAATCTCGGTTTCATTCCGCTGTCGTTCTACAAGAACCACGATTTCGCCTGCTTCTTCTCGGCCAGTTCGACGCAAAAGCCGGCGTTGTACGAGACCAAGGAAGCCACGGCCAACAGCCGGATCAATGCGCGCTTGCCGTACATCTTCCTGCTCTCGCGCATCGCGCACTACCTGAAGCTGATTCAGCGCGAGAACATCGGCACCACCAAGGACCGGCGTCTGCTCGAGCTCGAGTTGAACAACTGGATCAAGGGGTTGGTGACCGAGATGAAGGACCCGGGCGACGAGCTTCAGGCATCGCATCCGCTGCGCGATGCGAAGGTGAGCGTCGAGGACATCGACGACAACCCCGGCTTCTTCCGCATCAAGCTGTTCATCGTCCCGCATTTCCAGGTGGAGGGCATGGATATCGGGCTGTCGCTGGTGTCGCAGATGCCGAAGGCCAAGGGCTGATCGATGTTTCCCGTCGCATGACGTACCGGAGCGCCTGACCTTGCTCCGGTGTCGGTGCCGTGCGGGCGAACCTGAGAGAAAAAAATGTCGATGGTACTGCCGTCGCAGGCATATGAATTGAAGCTGGCGCCGCACCCGGCGCCAGCTTCCGTACTCCGCTTCGCGGGGCGCGATGCGGTGAGCGAGCTGTACTGCTACGACATCGAGTTCACGAGCCCGATGGCCGGCATTCCGATGAACCAGGTCGTCGGGCGCCCCGCCAAATTCACCGTTGCGCCGGTGGATCCGAACCTGGGTTGCCGACCGCCGGCGATTACGCGGGCCTGGGTGAGCAGGGGGGCGTCTCGGCGATCTGTTTCGCGTGCCGTTCGCTCAAACATGACGGGCCGTCGCATAGCCGACGACCTTGAGTCTGGACGAGATGTGGCGCAGTGCGATCGTCGCCGACCGGAGTAGGACGTTCGCGGGCCGCTATCCGTTTGTCAATTTCGATAACGATGCGTCGTTTCCCGAGGTGGCGCCGCTTCACGCTGCCGGCACGGGCGTTCGCGACGCATGTCGTGAACGCCGCGCCGATCGCGTCGACGGCCAATCCGCCGCCACTTCCGGCCGAGGCGATCGTGGCCGCCCGTCATGCCACCGTGCCGTTGCCGCCGGGGCTTCCGGGCCACGTGCCGTTGCCGGACGCTGCCATGCCCACGAATGCAGATACGGCAGACCGCCAACTCACCGCGACGAAATCGCCTGAAACGATGGCGCCGCGGGTCACGTCCGGCGGCCGTGTTCCATCAACCGATCCTCACGCGGCGATGTTGCCGCCGGTGACGATGGCGTCATCGTCCGATGCCGCGTCCCGCCCGTTCGGATACGCCCTCCGCTTGTTGGGCGACGCATTGGCGCTCGAAGACATTCAATGACGCTTGCCCATTTCGTAAAGACGCTCGTCGTCGGCCCGCGCAGCGATTCGCAGCTCGATTCGCCGCTCGATTCGCATGAGGAACCCTGGGCGGCGTGGCTTGCCCCGATCGCGGGCGAGCACGCATGCGGTCGCGACCCCGGTTATGAAGACGCGTTCTTCGAACTGAAGGACGAGGCGAACAAGTTGTCGGGCATCGACGACGGATTGATTGCTCGTCTCTGCGAGCAGTTGCTCAAGGAGACCGGCAAGGATCTGCGTCTGGCCGGCTACTACGCGTTCGCGCGGCTTCGCATGGATGGTCCGGCCGGGTTTGCCGATGCGATCGAGCTGGCTGCGTGGCTGGTCGACCGGTTTGGCGAAGCCATGTCGCCGGCGCGCGCCGAAGCGAAGCGAGCCGCGCTGGACATGTTCGCAACGGCCCGAATGATCGAAACGCTGGATAGCCGGGACGCGTTCACGCCCGCCGATGCCGAGCGTGTGATGGCGGCGCTCGACAGGCTCGTCGCTCGAACGAGCGCGTGGCCCGAAGCCGCGCGTCCGAATCTGCAGCCGCTCGTTGCCCGCTTCCACGGCCAGGACGAGCCGGTTCGCAGCGTCGGTGCGGACGCGGCAATCCCGTCCATGGTGGTCTCGCCGAGCGCGGCGGGCGGATCGATAGCGTCGGCGCGCGATCTGCTCGAGCAGGCCCGCGCGATGTCGGCGTGGCTGCGCGATCAGGAAAACGGCTACCTGCCGGCGGCGCGCGTTGTGCGCAGCGTCCGATGGGACACCTTGCACGACGTGCCGCCATCGGATGCGGCGTTGCATACGCGTCTCGTCCCGCCGCGTTCCGAGTTGCGCCAGCAGATGAAGCGCCTTGTGCTGCAGAAGCAATGGCACACCTTGCTCGAACGCGTGGAGGGGGCGTTCATGGAGGGCGTGAATCACCTCTGGTTCGATCTGCAATATTTCCAGCACGTCGCGCTCGATCACGTCGGCGCGCCATACCGAGCATGGAGCGAATTGCTGCGCGCGGATTTCGCGTTGTTTCTGGCGCGGCTGCCCGGCATCGAACGACTGACATTCGACGACGGCACACCGTTCGCGGACGACACGACGCTCGAATGGATCGCGCGCCACGCGGTGGTGCGCGACCTGGAGGCGGGCGAGGCGGTGGAGCCGCTGCTGGTATCGGCGAATGGCGAAGGCGAGGCCGGCGACTGGCCGGAAATCGAAGCGCAAGCGCGGGATCTCGCTGGCCGCGATGGCGTGGAGGCCGCGTTCGCGTGGCTCGATGCGCTGCCCGGCATGAAGACCGCGCGGCACCGCTATCTCCAACGGCTCGTGATGGCGCGTCTGGCCGACCATGCCGGGCGGCCCGATGCGGCGCTCGCCTTGCTGGCCGAACTCGACGCGCTGGCCGGATCGCTCCCGCTGATTCGCTGGGAGCCGTCGCTGGCATTCGAGGTCAAGCAGCAGCTCGTGCGCACCTTGACGGCGACGAGCCACCGCAAGGATGCCGACAAGCCGGCGCTGGCGCGCCGCATCGCCGACCTGCACGCGGAGCTGACCGTGCTCGACCCGGCGCGCGCGCTGACTCATTCGTAACGGAAGTCCATGGAAAACAACGATCCGATCCTGCGCTATTACGAAGCGGAAATGCGTTACCTGCGTGAATCCGGCAAGGAATTCGCGAAGGCGCATCCCGATCGCGCCCGCCTGCTCAACCTCGATCGCGTCGGCGATCGCGACCCCTATGTCGAGCGGCTGTTCGAAGGTTTCGCATTCCTGACCGGCCGGCTTCGGCAAAAGCTCGACGACGAACTGCCGGAGTTGACCGAAGGGCTGGTCAGCCTGTTGTGGCCGCACTATCTGCGGATGATTCCGTCGTTGTCGATCGTGGAGCTGGCGCCGCTCGCGGGCAAGTTGCAGAAGACCGAAATCGTGCCGGCCGGCGTGCCGGTGCGCTCCGCACCGATCCCGGTGCCGCCGGCCGCCGGTGCGGAGGGCACGGCACCGACGACGGTCCAGTGCCTGTATCGCACCACCCAGCCCGTCGCGTTGCAGCCGATCTCGATCACGCATGCCGGCCCGGCTCTGCGCCAGGATGGCCGCTCGGTGATTCGGCTCGGCTTCGCGCTCGACGGATCGGCGCTTCGCACGGAGACGGACCTGTCACGGTTGCGTCTGCATCTGAGCGCGGACCTGCCGACGGCGTTCGCGATGCACCTCGCGCTGACGCGTCGGATCGACACGATCGTCTGGCGCATACCGGAAGTCCGCGACGCAGACGCCGTGCCGCTCGCTGGCGTCACGATCGAGCCGGCCGGGTTCTCGACCGAGGAGCGGTTGTGGCCGAATGCCGACGCGGGGTTCTCGGGGTATCAACTGCTGCTCGAATATTTCACGTTCCGCGAGAAATTCCTGTTTGTCGATCTTTGCGGGCTGGACGTTGCAGCGTTGCCAGAAGGCGCGACCCGCTTCGAGCTGGAGATCGTGCTGACGCAGGCCTACCCGACCGACCAGCGCTTCGGCGCGGAAAACGTCCGGCTGTTCTGTTCACCGGTCATCAACCTGTTCGAACTCGATGCCGAGCCGATCGAGATCGACCATCACGAAACCGAGTATCGCGTGGTGCCGGCCGGCCATCAGCGCGAGCATGTCGAAACGTATTGCGTCGATGCGATCGAGGCGTTCGATCACGAAACGGCCGAGCGATATGCCTACGTGCCGTTCGCGACGTTCCGGCACCGCGGCGGCATGCTGCGCCACGAGGCGCCGGAGCGCTATTTCCATTCGCGGGTGCGGCCCGGCATGTCGGGCTTGCACGAGACCTGGGTGATCCTCGGCGGTCACGCGTGGGATGCCAGGGAGGCGCTTCCCGAGGAAAGCCTGTCGCTGCGCGTAACGGGCACGAACGGGATGCTGCCGCGCAAGGGCCTGCGTGAAGCCAGCCTCGACCAGCTTGCGGGCAGCACGCAGAACGTCGCCGGGGTGCGCAATCTCGTTTCGCCGACGTTGCCGCTGTATCCGCCGACCGACGACCGGTTCCAATGGCGCGTGCTGTCGCATCTGGCGCCGAACTTCCTGTCGATGATGAACGCGGAAGTATTGCGCGGCGCGCTCGCGCTCTACGACTGGACCGACGACGAATTGAACCGTCGTCGGCTCGCGGGCATCTTGTGGGTATCGCAGGCGCTGATCGAGGAGGTATCGGGCGGCTCGGTCGAGCGGGGCGTCGCGATCGAGGTCACGCTCGACAGTCACGCATTCGTCGGGGAGGGCGATTTGATGTTGTTCGGCGAACTGCTGCACCGGTTCTTCGCGCTCTATGCCGACCTCAACCTGTTCACGAAGCTCGCAATCACCAGCCTGCCGTCGCAGGAGCGGATCGAATGGCCGCGAAGCAAGGCGCAGCGAGCCGCGCTATGACACACACCGGGCTTCCGAATCTCGATCCGCTCGTCGCGTCGCTGCTGGCGCGCGCACCGCGCATGAACTTCATGCAGCTTTGCCGGCTGCTCGAGTTGCGCGCGCCCGATCGCGCCGGCTTCGGTACGCGCGATGCGCTCGACCACGAGCCGGTGCGTTTCCGGCCGAGGCCGCGCCTGGGTTTTCCGACCGGCGAAGTGGCGTCGGTCGAGTTCGACGACGTGTGGCCGGATGCGCCGCCGGTCGTGTGCACGACGTTCATGGGCTTGTATGGCGTCGACGCGGCGATGCCGTCGCACATGATCGACGAGATCGCGTTGCGTGAGGAAGGGCACGAGGCGGTCGAGGCATTTCTCGATCAGTTCAACCACCGGTACGTCACGTTGCTGTATCGCGCGTGGCGCAAGTACCGTTACCCCGAACATTTCCGGCCCGGCGGCGTGGACGTCCATTCGCGCAACCTGCTTTGCCTGGCCGGGTTCGGCTGGGGCGACAAGCCGAAGCGCGCGGGCTTGCCCGATTCGAGGATGCTGGCGCTGTTGGGGCTGCTGATTCAGCGCACGCGTACGCCGGAAGGATTGGCGGGCGTGGTGGCGTTGGCGATTCCGGGCGTGGGCGTGCGGGTCGACGAGTTTTGGCCTGTCATGACATCGACCGGCCGGCCCTGTCCGCTGACGTCGGCGCGCGCCGGCGCCGAACCGGAAAACGGCCGGCGCGGCGGCCTGGGTAGCGGCTATGTCCTGGGCAAGCGAATGACCTACCGCGGCCGGGCTGTGCGTGTGACGTTGCGACCCGCCGACGAGCGGCAGGCGAATGGCCTGTTGCCCGGTGGGGCGCTGCACCGCGATCTGATGGCATTCGTGCAGTTGTATGTGGGCGTCAAGGCCGATGTCCACCTGCGCATGGAGATGTCGTCACGGTTCGTACCGCGCCCGGCGATCGGCCGAGGGCACCTCGATCCCGCGCCGCGATTGGGATGGACTACGGTGCTGCCCGCCGAGGGCGAACGCCTGATCAACATTGCGCTCGGTCGCTACCTCGCTGTTCCCGCACCCGAGCCGAATCCCTATTTGCTTCAACCTGCCTGATCGGAGATGGCCGATGCTTATTCGTTTTATTTTGCTCACCGTGGCTGTTGCCACGCTTTTGTCGGGATGCGGCGCCTGGCAGGCCGTTTCCGACGCGTCGTCGAGTGCGTACCGCGCAACGTTCTTCAAGCAGGTCAAGGTGCTCGACGTCGATCTGTCCGCTCGCGAAGCGTTGAATCCCGACGAGGCGGGGCGTGCGACGTCGGTTGCCGTGCGCGTGTATCAGTTGAAGGATCGCAAGATGTTCGACGGTGCGTCCTATGAGGATCTGCTGAAAAACGACCGGGTCGTGCTGGCGCAGGATCTGCAGGCGAGTCTCGCGACGGTGCTGAACCCGGGCGGGGCCGCGAGTCTTTCGCAGCCGATGCGGGCCGACACGAAATTTATTGCCGTCGTGGCGTTCTATCGTCACCCCGGTAGCGGCGATGGATGGAAATTCGTGATCGAGAAAACCAAGCTCGATGCGGACAAGCCGCTGAAGCTCGAATTGGTCGATCAGATTGTGCTGGCCCGTGGGGGGACCGCTGATTCGTCGCGTTAGCGATCGGTCATCCGGTTTCCATGGTTGAACGTCGACGTGGTGCTGCCGTCTTGTGACGACGATCGATGGAGAGGAGGGGACGTAACCCGGGCGTGATGCCGGTTGGGCGGCGCACGTTCGGTTGCGAAGCAAGCGATGGCCTTACGTTGAGGCAGGCGCGGCAACTGCACGACCAACTGCAAGACGAAAAGCGGCCCGAAAAGCACAAAGGGTTACAGCCGATAGCTGTAACCCTTTGAATATCTGGTTGCGGGGACAGGATTTGAACCTGTGACCTTCGGGTTATGAGCCCGACGAGCTGCCAGACTGCTCCACCCCGCGTCTGAGAAAATCGAGTATAGGGGTATTACGCGCATGTGTCAAACGCTAGCGCGAAAAAAATTTCACGGCGCCCGTGCGAACGGAACAAATCCTCTCCGCTGGTACACTCCCGTCGAGCCGGTCTGACCGCGCGGCGCAGGCCGCCCGCGCGATATCCGGCGTGTTTGCATCCCCTTCGAACCGCCTCGCCGCGCAAGCGCGATACGCGCGCGCCGCCCCTGATTCACCACGGAACTCCGCATCGATGAAGATCGCCACCTGGAACGTCAATTCCCTGAACGTGCGCAAGCAGCATGTGCTCGACTGGCTCGCGTCGAGCCACACCGACGTGCTCTGCCTGCAGGAACTGAAGCTCCCCGACGAGAAATTCCCGAAGGCCGATCTCGAGGCGGCCGGCTATCGCAGCTGGTTTACCGGCCAGAAGACCTATAACGGCGTCGCGATTCTCGTGCGCGACAGCCTGAGCGTCGACGAAACCGATGTCGTCAAGAACATCCCCGGCTTCGAGGACGCGCAGCAGCGCGTGATCGCGGTCACCGTGAATGGCGTGCGGATCGTCTCGGCCTATTTCCCGAACGGCCAGGCGCCCGACTCGGAGAAGTTCACGTACAAGCTGCAATGGCTCGATGCGCTGCAAGCCTGGCTCAAGAGCGAAATGGCGCGCTATCCGAAGCTCGCGCTGCTCGGCGACTACAACATCGCCCCCGAGGATCGCGACGTGCACGATCCCGCCAAGTGGGAAGGGCAGAACCTGGTGTCGCCGCAGGAGCGCGCGCATTTCGCGGCGCTGCTGGAGATGGGCTTCGTCGATGCGTTCCGCCGCTTCGAGCAGCCCGAAAAAACCTTCACCTGGTGGGATTACCGGATGATGGGCTTCCGCCGCAACGCCGGCCTGCGCATCGATCACATCCTGCTGTCGCCGGCGCTGGCCACCACGCTCACGGCCTGCGAAGTCGACCGCGAGCCGCGCAAGTGGGAGCAGCCGTCCGACCATACGCCGGTGATCGCGACGCTGGACTGAGCGCGGCTCGGCACGTTCCAGAACGATTGATCTAAAATGTCGGGCGCGGCCCGCAACGGCGGCCGCACCACGACACGGAGAAGCAAGCAGCGATGGCTCGCCCACGCGAATTCGACGAAGACGCCGCACTGGATGCCGCGATCGCGCAGTTCTGGGCGTACGGTTATACGTCCACCTCGGTGCGTGACCTGGCCGCCACGATGGGCATGACGGGCGCAAGCGTCTACAACGCGTTCGGCGACAAGCGCGCGCTCTACATGCGGGCGTTCGAGCGCTACGTCGAAGGCGGCTTCCGCGACCGCGTGCGCCGCTTCGAGCATCGCCTGCCGCCGCGCGATGCGATCGTCGCGTTCTTCGACGAGATCATCCGCCTGACCGTCAACGATGCGCAGCGCAAGGGCTGCCTGATCGTCAACGCCGCCGTGGAACTGGCGCCGCACGACGCCGATCTCCAGCCCGTGCTCGAATCGATCCTGAAGGACGTCGAGGCGTTTTTCCTGCGCTGCGTCGAGGCGGGGCAGGCCGCCGGCTCGATTCCGGCCACGCTGGCCGCGCGCGACGTGTCGCGGATGCTGTTCACGATGCTGATGGGGCTGCGCGTGCTGGCGCGCGTGCGGCCGCAGCGCGACCTGCTGGAAGATGCGGTGCGGCCGATGCTGGCCATGATCGGCGCATCGCTGGCCGCGCCGGACGCGCGCCGCGCGGCCTGAGCGAACCGCAGACACGACAAGAACGACCGCGCGCTTCGCGGCGTCGTCGCTTCGCGCCTACCAGCGCAGCAGGCGCGGCCCGGCCAAGGCGCCGATCGCCGCCGGCAACAACAACCCCGCCACGTACCACACTCCCCAGAACGCCGGGCTCATCTCCGGGCAATGCAGGCAGTAGGCGACGGTCGCGATCGCGCTGGCCAGCAGCCCCGATACGGCGCCGGCGCGCCGCGGCTGGGTGGCGGCAAGGCCGCGCATGGCCCAGAACACGGCCGCGAAGCTCGGCACCGACAGCAGCAGGATATTGAACGGGCAACTGCGCCACGAGTGGCCCAGCAGCATCGGCAGCCGCGCGTCGGGCGCGGCGGCGATCAACAGCGCGGCCCCGCCGATCCACACGGCCAGGAACGGCACGGCGAGCAGCCACCAGCGGTAGCCGCCGCGCAGCCCCGGCCTGCCGAGACGCTGCACGAGCAGGAACGCCATCACGGCGATCGCGAGCGGAAACGCCAGCTTGACCCAAAACAGCGCGGCATGCGTGGCGAGCGCCAGGTCGTGCCGCCAGCCGAACACGAACCAGGTCAGCAGCAGCGAACCGGCGAAACCGAGTGGCAGCGTGACGCCGAAGTGACGCGGGATCGGATCGCGGCGGCCGGGTACGAGGCCTGCCGCGAGCAGTTCGATCAGGTCGTCGGTATCGATCATCGCTGGCCCCGGATCTTGGCGGCCAGCGCCTTCAGCCCGCGATGCACGCCCACTTTCACGGCCGATTCCGACAGCCCGGTGATCGCCGCCGTTTCGGTGACCGACAGCCCTTGCAGCTTCACGTGCAGGATCGGCAGCCGCTGCTTGTCGGGCAGATGTTCGAGCAATTTGCCGAGGTCGTGGCGCGCCTGCGCCGGCTCGTCGTCGGGCGCGGTGAACATCGCTTCGTGATCGTCGTCGAACGGCACGTTGAGCGATTCGCGGCGAAACCGCGAACGGAAGAAATCCATCAGCTTGTAGCGTGCGATCGCGTGGACCCAGGCGGTCAGCGGTTCGTCGCTGCGATAGGTGTGGCGCGCATGATGCACGGCGAGCAGGATTTCCTGGACCAGATCCTCGACATCGTCGTGCATCTGCGGAATGCGCTTGCGCAGGTAGCCGCGCAGGTGACGCGTCAATTCCTGCAGAAAGCCGCGATAGTCTTGGGCGTTGCCGTCGAGGCCGCTGACGAACAGCGCTTTCAGGCGGTCTTCCGCTGCGTACAAGGGTGGTCCTGTGATGACGGGGCGGCTGACGCGGGCGGGGCGCATCGCCGGACTGGCATCGACCTTGGGCGGCGCGGATCGCGCGCCTGGGTGCGACGGCTAGGATTCTAGAGCAAGTGTTTTAGAATAGCCGAACGGTGTGGCCCCTGCAAGCACCGGGCCTGGCCGCATCGCCCCGCCGTTGCGCGCTTCGCGTCTTGTCTGGCGCGACTTTTCTCGTTTGCTCCCTTTTTGGGCGGCCTGCCGGCCTCGCCCGTCCGGCCGGGCCGATTTCCCCTTCCGCAAAAAATATTTTCAGGGCGCTGTAACCGGCACGCCCGCGCTGCCGAATTGCTTGTCGTAACGGGTGGCATTGCTCGACGAGCAGGCGACCCACGATGAAACCTGGCGCATCGAACGATGCCGTGCGAGCCCGACATGACCCTGCTTTCGACCCGCTCCGCCCCTCCGGCCCGATCCGGCCGTGCTGCCCCCGCCGGCGCGCCGCGTGCCCGGCCGGCGCACCCGGTCTGGCTGCGCGTCACCCATTGGCTCAACGCGCTGGCCGCGTTGCTGATGATGCTGTCGGGCTGGCGCATCTACAACGCCTCGCCGGTGTTTCCGTCGATCGTGTTTCCGTCGTCGTGGACCATCGGCGGTTGGCTCGGCGGCGCGCTGCAATGGCATTTCGCGGCGATGTGGCTGCTGGTGTTCAACGGGCTGACGTACCTGACGATGAGCGTGGCGACCGGCCGTTTCGCGGCGCGCTTCCTGCCGCTGTCGCCGCGCGCGGTGCTGCGCGACCTGGCCGCGGCGCTGCGCGGCAAGCTTCAGCACGACGATCCGTCTCATTACAACGCGGTGCAGAAGTTTGCCTACGTGGGGGTGATCGTCGACCTGATCGTGCTGGTGCTGTCGGGGCTGGCAATCTGGAAATCGGTGCAATTCCCGCTGCTGCGCGAGCTGTTCGGCGGCTACGACACGGCGCGCGTGGTGCACTTCTGCGCGATGGCGGTGATGGCCGCGTTCGTGATCGTTCACGTGGCGATGGTGGCGCTGGTGCCGCGCTCGCTGCTGACCATGTTGCGCGGCCGTTGAGCCGGCGCGCCCCAAGCGATATCAGGACTTCGAAATGAAACGGAACGACCTTCCCGCCCAACCTGGCATCGACCGCGAGATCGTGCTCGCCGATGCGCAGCGCGAACTCGCGATGCCGTCGCGGCGCCTGTTCGGCAAACGGATGCTGACGCTGGGCGGCCTGTCGATGCTGACCGGCTGCACGCTGAGCGACGACGCCTCGGTGGACGGTTTTCTTTCCGCCGTGTCGCGGCTGAACGATCGCGTGCAGGCCGCGTTGTTCGATCCGCGCGCGCTGGCGCCCACCTATACCGAGGCGCAGATCACGCGGCCGTTTCCGTTCAACGCGTTCTACGGCATCGATGACGTGCCCGAGGTGGACGGCAGCGATTTCCGCCTGAAGGTGAGCGGCCTCGTGACGGGGCAGCGCGCCTGGACGCTGCCCGAACTGTATGCGCTGCCGCACGCCGAGCAGATCACGCGGCATATCTGCGTGGAAGGCTGGAGCGCGATCGGCCGCTGGGGCGGCACGCCGTTCTCCGAATTCCTGCGCCGCATCGGCGCCGATACCAGCGCGAAATACGTGGGCTTTCGCTGCGCTGACGATTACTACGAAAGCATCGACATGGCCACCGCGCTGCATCCGCAGACGCTGCTCGCCTTCGATTACGACGGTCAACGGTTGCCGGCGAAATACGGCTATCCGATGAAACTGAGGATGCCGACGAAATTGGGCTACAAGAACCCGAAGCATATCGTCGAGATCTTCGTCACCAATGTGTACCCGGGCGGCTATTGGGTCGATCAGGGCTACAACTGGTTCGGCGGGTCCTGACGGGCTGCGCGCGAACGATTCATCAACAGGTCCGCATCGAAAGGACCGATTTTTTTTCACCCGGCAAGGAGCAAATCATGAAGAAACTGGCAATGGCAATCGTGGCGGCAACGCTGAGCATCGGTGCAACGGCGGCATTCGCGCAAGCAAGCGGCGCAATGTCGAACGATGCGATGTCGCACGACGCAATGGGCAACGGCGCGATGAAGCACGACGCGATGGGCAAGGGTGCGATGAAGCACGATGCGATGGGCAAGGGCGCGATGAAGCATGACGCGATGGGCAAGGACGGCATGAGCAAGGATTCGATGAGCAAGGATTCGATGGGCAAGGACGCCATGTCGAAGTAAGCCGTCGCACGGCACGACGATGCCCGCGGTGCCGCCAGGCCCGCGGGCATCGTCGTTTACGCCTTCCTGCAAGCGGAAAATCATGCAGAAATTTTTTAATCCGTTGTAACCGCAACCTTCAGTTACCCGAATTGATGGGCGCGCGATCGAGAGAAACCAGCAAGCAACGATCGCTAACCCGACTACTGACGACCAAGGTGAAACGGATGAAGCTCAAATTGATCACGGCCCTGACCACGACGGCCATTCTCGCGGCATGCGGCGGCAGCGACGACACCCCCACGCCGCCGGCCGTGGCCTCCGCGCCGGCTCCCGCGTCCACGCCGGCGCCCGCGCCGCAGAAGACCGCGCAACTGTTCGCGCAAACCAACGACACGCAGAACGCGGTGCTGCATTTCGTGCGCAACGCCGACGGCACGTTGACCGCCAAGCCCGTGCTGGCGACGGGCGGCAAGGGCACCAACGGCGTGAACTACTTCATGGGCAACATCGTCGCGCCCGACGCGCTGACCAGCAACAACAGCGTCGTGGTCTCGCCGGACGGCACGCGCCTGTTCGTCGCCAATGCGGGCGACAACACCGTCAGCGTGTTCGCGATTTCGGGCAGCGATCTGAGCTTGCTGGCGGTGTCGCCCACGGGCGGCGTGCGGCCGACTTCGCTCGCGTTCGCGAACGGCGTGCTCTACGTCACGCATCAGCAGGGCGCGCAGGAACTGGGCGCCTACCGCCTTGGCGCGGACGGCAAGCTCACCTCGATCGGCCAGTACGCGGTGGTGGTGCAGGATGCGCTGCCGACGGAAGTGTCGGTCAGCCCCGACGGCAAGTACGTGATCGTCAACGGCTTCCTGCGCACCGTCACGCCGACCGCGCCGCTGAACATGCTGCTGGCCTTCCCGGTGCAGGCCGACGGCACGCTCGGCACGCCGGTCGACAGCAGCTCGATCGGCGTCGGCCCGTTCGGCGCGCGCTTCGGCTCGGGTGCGCTGGCGTCGAGCTATTTCGTGACCGACGCGGCGGGCGGCACCGTTGAATCGTTCGGCTTCTCGTCGTCGACGGGCGCGTTCGCCTCGACCGGTTCGCCGATCACCGTGACCGGCCAGGCCGCGCCGTGCTGGATCACCGTGACGCCGGACAACCGTTTCGCCTACATCGGCAACGGCAGCGGCGCGATCTCGCTGTTCTCGATCGACAGCACCGGCAAGATGGCGCTGGTGAACGCGTCGATCGCCACCGAAACGCCGGTCGCGGGGCAAACGTCGGCGTTCGCGAACGATTCGTGGGTCAGCCCGGACGGCAAGTTCCTCTACCAGGACTACGCCGGCGACGACAAGATCGTCGCGTATGCGATCGGCGCGAACGGCGCGCTGACCAAGCTCGGCGAGCAGCCGGCCAACACCCAGTCGAAGATCAGCCTGCAGGGCATGACGGGGATCTGACGCGGGCGGGCCTTGGGCGGCCCTGAGCCGTTACAAGCGGCCCGAGCCCACGGGCCGCTTGTAGCTCAATCCGCCGCGAACGCCACGGCGGCGTGCGCATGCAGCGCCGTCGTGTCGTAGACGTTCAGCGGCGAATCCTGTTCGCCGATCAGCAGCGTGATCTCGGTGCAGCCGAGGATCACGGCCTGCGCGCCGCGCTCGGCCAGCCGGCCGATGATGGCCGCGTAGGCGGCGCGCGAGGCGGCCTCGATCCGGCCGTGGCACAGCTCATCGTAGATCACGCGGTGCACCGTCTCGCGATCGTCGGCATCGGGCGTCAGCACCTCGATGCCGAAACGTTCGGCGAGCCGCTGCGCGTAGAACGGCAGTTCCATCGTGTAGCGCGTGCCGAGCAGGGCGACGCGGCGCACGCCGGCCGCCTGCAGCGCCGCGCCGGTCGGGTCGGCGATATGCAGGAACGGCAGCGTGACGGCCGCCTCGATCGCCTCGGCCACGCGGTGCATGGTGTTGGTGGTCAGCACGATGAGGTCCGCGCCGGCCGCCTGAAGCTGGCGCGCCGCGCCGGCCATCCGTTCGCCGAGCGCGTGCCAGTCCTGTTCGCGCTGCAAGGCCTCGATCTCGGCGAAATCGACCGTCACCAGCACGCTTTTCGCGTTGTGATGGCCGCCGTGCCGCGCCTTCGATTCGCGATTGATCAGCCGGTAATACTCCGCCGACGATTCCCAGCTCATGCCGCCGATCAGGCCGATCGTTTTCATGGATACTCCGTGCGTGTGGGTCGTGAGGTGCTGCCGAGTATAGGTCGCGGGCCGCCGCGGTGGCGGTACGGTTCGGGGCGGGAACGGCCGGTACGGATCGAGCGATCGGGCCATGACGGCGAAGGTTGATCGGGCGAGCGCGGCTGCCGTATGCTCGTGGCCTGACCACTCTGCGGCGCTTGCATGCGCAAGGACGGCTCCCATGCTGCACTACGACCCGGCTCACTGGATGGCGTTTTTCGGCATGGCCGTGCTGCTCAATATCGCGCCGGGGCCGGACATCGCGTTCATCCTCGGGCACACCGTTCGCAATGGCCGGCGGCACGGTTTCGCGGCCATGCTCGGCGTATGGAGCGGGGCGCTGTTCCATGTGGCGTGCGCGGCCGTGGGGCTGTCGGCGATCCTGTATGCGTCGGCCAGCCTGTTTCTGGCCGTCAAGTGGATCGGCGTGGGCTATCTGGCCTGGCTCGGCATCCAGTCGCTGCGCTCGAAGGGCGGCGCGCTCGAAATCCCGTCGCCCCCGCCGCGCACCGTCGCGCAGGTCTACCGGCAGGGCGTGCTGATCGACATCCTCAATCCGAAAGTGGCGATTTTCTTTCTCGCGCTGCTGCCGCAGTTCGTGGTGGCGGGCGCCGGCCCGGTACCGCTCCAGCTCGGCGTGCACGGCACGCTGATCATCGCCGTGGCGGCGCTGATCGAGCCGCCGCTGATCGTGCTCGGCGCCAGGCTCTCGCAGGGCCTGCGCGCCAACCGCCGCGTGTCGGCGTGGCTCGACCGGGCGCTCGGTGCGTTCTTCCTCGGGCTGGCCGCCAAACTGGCCGCGTTTCGGCACGGATAAACCGCTGATCCGGCCCCGCCGGCCGGTTTTGCCCACGCAGGCAAAATCGCAACGCGACAACACGGCGGCACTGTTTTTTTGTACAGTATCGCTACCTTGGATACGCCCGCCACGCCCCTCGATTCCGCTGATTCCGTTGCGCCGTCCGCCTCGCCGGGCGGCGTGGCGGCGTTCGCGCGCAAGATCATCCATCTCGATTGCGACTGCTTCTATGCGTCCGTCGAGATGCGCGACGATCCCTCGCTGCGCGGGCGGCCGCTCGCGGTCGGCGGCCGGCCCGACCGGCGCGGCGTGATCGCCACCTGCAATTACGAAGCGCGGCGCTTCGGCGTGCATTCGGCGATGTCGTCGGCGCTGGCCATGCGCAAGTGCCCGGGCTTGCTGATCATCCCGCCGTCGATGGAGAAATACCGCATCGCGTCGCGCGCCATCATGGATATCTACCGCGACTACACGCCCGAGGTCGAGCCGCTGTCGCTCGACGAGGCCTACCTCGACGTGAGCCGCGCCGAGCGCTGCCAGGGTAGCGCCACGCTGATCGCGCGCGAGATTCGCGAGCGCGTGCGCGACACGGTGGGGGTGACCGTCTCGGCCGGCGTCGCGCCGAACAAGTTCATCGCCAAGATCGCCTCCGACTGGAACAAGCCCGACGGCCTGTTCGTGGTGCGCCCGCCGCAGATCGACGCGTTCGTGGCCGCGCTGCCGGTGCGCAAGCTGTTCGGCGTGGGCCGCGTGACCGCCGCGAAGCTGGAGCGGCTCGGCATCGAGACCTGCGCGCAGTTGCGCGGCTGGTCGCAGATCGACCTGCATCGCGAATTCGGCTCGTTCGGCCGGCGGCTGTTCGAGCTGTCGCGCGGCATCGACGAGCGGCGCGTGCATGCCGATCGCGAGCGCAAGTCGGTCAGCGTCGAAAACACCTACGTGAGCGATCTGACCACGCCCGCGCAATGCGCCGAGGAGTTGCGCAAGCTCGTGGTCCAGCTCGACGCGCGGATTGCGCGCACCAATTCGCTGCGCACGATCCGCAAGCTGTTCGTGAAGATCCGTTTCGCCGATTTCCAGCGCACCACGGTCGAATGCGTGGCCGAGGCGACCGATGCCGATACTGCCGTGGCGCTGCTCGAAAAAGGGCTGGTGCGGCGGCAGCAGGCGGTGCGGCTGCTCGGCGTGGGCGTGCGTGTCGATGAGGATACGGCCGAGCGGCACGGCCAGATCGCGTTGTTCGGTGATGACGATGACGATGAAGGCGACGGCCAGGACGGCAACGGTGAGGATGAAGCGGGCGAGGGCATCGTCGCGCCTTGAGCCGAGCGCCCGGCTGCGGCCAATGAAAAACGGCGCTCACTGCGAAGTGAGCGCCGTCGTGCACCGGCAGCGCGTCAGTCGTGCGCCGCTGGTTCGGGGCCGTGCCGGCCTCAGTGCGCCGTCGCCGTCATGCCGTTGTGACGCAGCAGCGCGTCGATTTCCGGCTCGCGGCCGCGGAACGCCTTGAACGATTCCATCGCCGGGCGGCTGCCGCCCACTTCGAGGATCTCGCGGCGGTAGCGCGTGCCGGTGG
The DNA here is from genome assembly GCF_047497165.1 of Burkholderia sp. 22PA0099. Classification (NCBI taxonomy): domain Bacteria; kingdom Pseudomonadati; phylum Pseudomonadota; class Betaproteobacteria; order Burkholderiales; family Burkholderiaceae; genus Burkholderia; species Burkholderia sp. 22PA0099. The sequence goes on from NZ_CP163165.1 coordinate 1,463,629, forward strand.
CCGCGTCGAGCACGGTGCCGCCGGCTTTCGCCGCTTCCTCGAAGGCCGCGTACGCATCGGCCGACAGCACCTCGGCCCACTTGTAGCTGTAGTAGCCGGCCGCGTAACCGCCCGCGAAGATATGGCTGAACGTGTTCGGCCAGCGCGAGAACGGCGATTGCGGGATCACGTGGAAGCGCTCGTTGATGTCGCGCGCGAATTCCACCGCGCCCACCGTGCCGGCCGGATCGAAATCGATGTGCAGCAGCATGTCGTACATCGAGAACACGATCTGGCGCAGCGTGCCGAGGCCGCTCTGGAAGTTCTTCGCGGCCAGCATCTTGTCGAACAGCTCGCGCGGCAGCGACGCGCCCGATTCGACGTGCGAGGACATCGAGGTCAGCACGTCCCATTCCCAGCAGAAGTTCTCCATGAACTGCGACGGCAGTTCCACCGCATCCCATTCCACGCCGTTGATGCCCGACACGCCGAGTTCCTCGACGCGCGTCAGCATGTGATGCAGGCCGTGGCCGAACTCGTGGAACAGCGTGATCACTTCATCGTGCGTGAAGCAGGCGGGCTTGCCGCCGACCGGCGCCGAGAAGTTGCAGGTCAGGTAGGCCACCGGCGTCTGCACGCCCGTGGCGCGTTTGGCGCGGGTGCGAGCGTCGTCCATCCAGGCGCCGCCGCGCTTGCCTTCGCGTGCGTACAGGTCGAGGTAGAACTGGGCGACCAGCGTGCCGTCCGGGTTCTCGACGCGGAAGAAGCGCACGTCCGGATGCCAGACCGGCGCGTCGTCGCGGCGGATCTTCACGCCGAACAGCGTTTCGGTGACGGTGAACAGGCCTTGAAGCACGGCCGGCTCCGGGAAGTACTGCTTGACCTCGTTTTCCGAGAACGCGTAGCGTTGCTCGCGCAGCTTCTCGGCCGCGAACGCGATATCCCACGGCGCCAGTTCGCTCATGCCGAGCGTGCCCGAGGCGAACGCGCGCAGTTCTTCCCAGTCGCGCTCCGCGTGCGGACGCGCACGCACGGCCAGATCTTCGAGGAACGCGGTGACCTGGGCCGGCGATTCGGCCATCTTCGGCGCGAGCGAGACTTCCGCGAAGTTCGCGTAGCCGAGCATCTGCGCTTCCTCGCGGCGCAACGCGAGTGTTTCCGCGACGATCCTGGTGTTGTCCCATTCGGTCTTGCCGCCGCCGTATTGCGGGCCGAGTTCCGAGGCGCGCGTCACGTAGGCGCGGTACATCGTCTCGCGCATCGCGCGGTTTTCCGAGTATTGCAGCACCGGGAAATACGACGGGAAGTGCAGCGTGAATTTCCAGCCGTCCTTGCTTTCGCGCTGCGCCGCTTCGCGGGCGGCTTCGATCGCGTCGCCGGGCAGGCCGGCCAGTTCGGCTTCGGATTGCGCGTAGTACGCATAGCCGTTGGTCGCGTCGAGCACGTGGTCGGAGAACGCCTTCGACAGCGCGGCCTGCTGCTCCTGCAACTCGGCGAAGCGCGGCTTGCGATCTTCGGGCAGCTCCGCGCCGGACAGGCGGAAATCGCGCAGCGAGTTGTCGAGGATCTTGCGGCGCTCGGCCGACAGCGTGGCGTATTCGGCGCCGGCCGCGATCGCCTTGTACTTCTCGTAGAGCGCGAGGTTCTGGCCGACGCTCGACCAGAACTCGGTCACGCGCGGCAGGTTTTCGCCGTAGGTGGCGCGCAATTCGGGGGTGTCGGCGACGGCGTTCAGATGGCCGACGATGCCCCAGGCGCGGCCGAGCGGCTCGGTCACGCGCTCGACGGCTTCGACCACGTCGGCCCAGGTAGCCGGCGTGGCCGGATCGGCCGCGTGTTCGACGGTGCGCCCGGCTTGCTCGAGCAGCGCGTCGAGGGCGGGCGTGACATGGTCGGGACGAATCTCGCCGAAGCGGGGCAGGCCGGAGAAATCGAGAAGCGGATTGGCGTTGGCGCTGACGGACATGGGGCTCCCTGCGGGGTCGGATGGCGAATGAACGGCGCGGCTGCGTGGCCGCGGCATGTCGACATTATTGGGGCGGTGTTGCCGGTTTCCAATCGGAAGTTTCTAACGCGGCGATTGGAAACGGCAGGCAGCGTGCCGCCGAAGCGGCCGGCATGCTGCGTTTTGACGGGCCGCGCGCGGGAAAGATCCGAGCGCGGCCGCAAGGGCGGTGAGGCGTGAAGCGGGTACAGACAATACGTTATGACAGCGCGCGGCGCTCAGGCCGCCGCGTCGGCCGCGCGTTCGGCGGCTTCGAGCGTGTTGATCAGCAGCATCGTGATCGTCATCGGGCCGACGCCGCCGGGCACCGGCGTGATGAAGCCGGCCACTTCGCGCAGGCCGTCGAAATCGACGTCGCCGCACAGCTTGCCTTCGTCGTTGCGGTTCATGCCGACGTCGATCACCACGGCGCCAGGCTTGATCATGTCGGCCGTCAGCACGTTGCGCTTGCCGACCGCGGCCACCACCACGTCGGCCTGGCGCGTGTGGGCGGCGAGGTCGCGGGTCTTGCTGTGGCAGATCGTGACGGTCGCGCCGGCTTCGAGCAGCAGCATCGACATCGGCTTGCCGACGATGTTCGAGCGGCCGATCACCACCGCGTTGGCGCCGCTCAGATCGATGCCGTGCGCCTCGAACATCTTCATGACGCCGTATGGCGTGCACGGGCGGAACAGCGGCTTGCCCGTCATCAGCGCGCCGGCGTTGGCGACGTGGAAGCCGTCCACGTCCTTCTCGGGCGCGATCGCCTCGATCACCTTGTGGCTGTCGATATGGGCCGGCAGCGGCAGTTGCACGAGGATGCCGTGGATCAGCGGGTCGCGGTTCAGCGCGTCGATGTGCGCGAGCAGTTCGCCTTCGGACAGCGTGGCCGGGAACAGGTCCTTCTTCGAGTAGAAGCCGTTGTCCTGGCAGGCCTTGATCTTGTTGCGGACGTAGACCTCGCTCGCCGGGTTGTCGCCGACCAGGACGACCGCCAGGCCGGGGCGGTGGCCGCGTGCGGTCAGGGCCGCGGCGCGTTCGCCCGCTTGCGCGCGCAGGGTCTTGGAAAGGGCGTTGCCGTCGATCAGGGTGGCTGTCATGGTGAAATTCGGTCCGGATTGGGAAAGCGGGGGCGCGGCGAACGCGGTTCGGCCGCTGCAAGGCACGGAATTATACCCATCGCCTGTCGGGACCCGACATCGGGCAGCGCTGGCGCGCCATGACGAGGCGGCTGCCCAATGCAAAGCCGCGGCCTCCAGGCGGGGGCCGCGGCTTGATTGAGCTGCAGGCAGGGCGGGGCGGCCGCGCGGGCCGCCCCGCAGGCTTACGCCTGCTTCTTGGACAGCGCGAGACGCAACAGGTCGGCGACCGTGTTGACGTTGAGCTTTTCCATGATGTTGGCGCGGTGCGCCTCGACCGTCTTGATGCTGATGCCGAGATCGTCGGCGATCTGCTTGTTCAGGCGGCCGGCGATGATCCGTTCGAGCACCTGCTGCTCGCGCGCGGTCAGCTTCGACAGGCGTTCGGTCGCGGCGCGCTGCTCCAGCACGCTCTTGCTTTCGTTGCGGGCCTTGTCGAGCATGCGCTCGACGAGCTTGCGCAGCTCGGCTTCGTCGAACGGCTTCTCGATGAAATCCATCGCGCCCTTTTTCATCGTCGAGACCGCCATCGGCACGTCGCCGTGGCCCGTCACGAAAATGATCGGCAGCGCCGCGTTGTCGGCGATCAGGCGCTCCTGCAACTCCAGGCCGCTCATGCCGGACATGCGCACGTCGAGGATCAGGCAGGCGATCTGCCCGGCCTGCAACGCGGGCTGGTAGCCGTCGAGAAACTGCTCGGCGCTCGAGAAGCATTGCACGCGATAGCCGTTTGCCTCCAGCAGCCAGCGCAGCGAATCGCGCACGGCTTCGTCGTCGTCGACCACAAAGACGGTTTCCTGAGGGGTGGTGACTGGGCTATTCATATCTCTCCCGTAACAGTATGTGATGCCAGGCCGCCACGGCCGTGGTCCTCGGGTGCCCCGATGGGCAGACTGCAATGGAACGTCGCGCCGGAAACGCGGCCGTCCGCCTCGATATTGTTCACGACCCAGAGCCGCCCGCGGTGCGACTCGATGATCGAGCGACAGATGTTCAGCCCCATGCCCATGCCGTCGGACTTGGTGCTGTAGAACGGTTCGAACAGCCGCTCGGCGCTGGCTTCGTCGACGCCGGTGCCCTGGTCGATCACGCGGATGTCGACGAAACCGGCCTCGATGTCGGCGACCACGCGAATCACGCCGTCGGTGTTCGGATCCTTGACCTCGCCCATCGCCTCGGCCGCGTTCTTCATCAGGTTCATCAGCACCTGCTCGATCAGCACGGGGTCGACATAGATGATAGGCATTCTGGCGCGGATTTCGGTGACGATCCGGATCCGGCGCTTGCGTGCCTCGATTTCGGCGAGCCCGACCGCGTCGGCCACGATATCGGCCACGCGGGCGGCTTCGCGCTTCGGCTCGCTGCGTTTGACGAACTCGCGGATGCGTTTGACGATCATGCCTGCACGCAGCGCTTGCTGGGCGGTTTTTTCGAGTGCCGGCAGCAGGGTTTCGGCGGTGCCGCGCCCGCTCTTGACCAGCGCCACCGTGCCCGAGCAGTAATTGTTGATCGCGGCGAGCGGCTGGTTCAGTTCGTGGGCGATCGACGAGGCCATTTCGCCCATCGTCATCAGCCGGCTCGTGAACTGCAGCTTTTCTTCCTGCTGGTGCGCCAGTTCCTGCGCCTTCTTGCGGGTGGTGATGTCGGTCGCGATCTGCATCTGCGCGAGGTGGCCGTCCACCCACTGGATGTACTGGCGGCGCACCTCGAACCATTTCTGGATGCTTTCGACGTACACCTCCTGCGCGTCGGCCGTGCTTTCGGTGAGCGCGGTGGCGGGCAGGCCGGCGAAGGCGTCAACCAGGTCGATCGAATCGGAGGACGCCTGGGTGCTGTCGAAGCCGCCGCCCGACAGTTCGAGGTGGCCGTCGGGGCGGATGCCGAACAGGTGGCGGTAATAGCGGTTCGCGAACAGCAGCTCGGCCTCGTCGGCGGCCAGCACCGAGACGGCCGCGTCGAGGCTTTCGAGCACCGTCGTGAAGCGTTCGTGCGCGGCGGCCAGCTCCTCGCGGGCGCGCTTGGGCTCGGTGATGTCGGTCATCGACGACATCCAGCCGGTCTGGCGGCCCGAGCTGTCGATCAGCGGCGACACGTACAGCCGCGCGTGGAACATCGAGCCATCCTTGCGGCGCACGCGCAGCTCGAAACCCGAGGAGGGCGCCTTGCCACGCAGCGTCATGTCCACCTGGCGTTGCATTTCCGGGTAGGCGTCGCGCGGCCAGTACGGGAACGGCGGGACCTTGCCGACCAGATCGGCCTCGTCCCAGCCGGTCATGCGGCAGAACGCCGGGTTCACGTGGGTGATGCGGCCGTGCATGTCGAGCACGCGCATGCCGATCAGCACCGAATTTTCCATCGCGCGGCGGAAGAACGCCTCGGCGTACAGCGCCTGCTGCGCCTCGAAACGTTGCCGTGTGTGCTTCCACAGGCTCCACAGGCTCCACAACACGAAACACGACAGGCCGGCCACGAGCCAGACGAGCGTGTTGTTCGTCAGGTTCGTCATCTGCGGGTACGAATAGACGCGTACCGTCAGGCCCTGGCCCGGCGGATCGAGCGGCAGATCGTAATGGGCGTCGCGCGGCAGGCGCGGGCGCGAGGAGGTGGAGGCCAGCTCGCGGTTGTTGACGTCGGTGATCGAGATCTTGTACTTGGCCGACAGCTCGGGCGGGATGTCGTGCTTGAGAATGCCCTCGACCGAGAACACGGCGGCGATCGAGCCGAGGTATTCGCGGTCGCGCGTGACCGGAGTTTGCAGCGTCACGAAGCCGTTGCCGAAATCGTCGTAGGCGATCGCCGAGTAGGCCTGGCGGCGCGTTTCGCGCGCTTCGGCATAGCCGCCGCGCACGATCTCGGCCAGTTGCGCGTCGTTCGGGCGCGACAGCCGCTGGCCGAGCGCGGGCAACTGCATGTCGGGCCAGCGCGGCGTGCCGGCCGGCATGTACCAGTTGACGTAGAGGATTTCGGGGTGCGCCTGCATCACGTCGCCGGCCGCGGCCTGGAAGCCGCTGACATTGATGCGACCGAGCGCCAGGTCGCGCGAGAACGCCTGCAGTTGTTCCTGGGCGCTCGTCATCGACAGGCGGATCTGCTGCTGCGCCCAGGCGACGTTGCGATAGAGGGTGTCTTCCTGCTGCTGCTGCTCGCGGCGGTTGAGGCTCCAGAGGATCAGGCTCATCACCACCAGAAACACCAGGATCGACAGCAGCGGCGTCAATAGATAGGAGTTGGACCACCACGGTCCGTGGTGCCAGCGGGACGGCTGCGAATCGGCCGGGGCACCGGACGCTCGCGCCGAGCGAGTAAAGAGCCGATCGGTCAACATGGCACGCATTGTAGCGCAGCGCCATGCCGACAAAACGGTGTGCCGCATTGTTGAACTGAAAGCGAAATTTGTCGCGCCTGCGTCATTCTTCATAGGTGCGGCGCAGCATTATTTCGCATTATGAGAAACAATCTCACCAACCGAAAATTTTGTTGCATCGGCCCGCGCAGCCTCCGTACAATCCGCCGGGAGCTTGCCGCAGCCGGTCGAATCGCGTCGTCTGCACGCAGCGCAATCCTCACACTCAGGACTCAGGAGACGAGCATGTCCGCCGTACCCAATGAAGTGATGAAGTATGTTGCCGCCGAGCACGACGAAGACGCTCAGGAAACCGTCGAATGGCTCGAAGCGCTGGACGGCGTGATTTCGTCCGTCGGTCCTGGCCGCGCGCACTACCTCATCGAGAAGCAGATCGAATTTGCCCGCATGAACGGCGAGCATCTGCCGTTCTCCGCGAACACCCCGTACATCAACACGATCCCCGTCGGCCAGCAGGCCAAGAACCCGGGCGACCAGGATCTCGAGCACCGCATCCGTTCGTACACGCGCTGGAACGCGCTGGCGATGGTGCTGCGCGCCGGCAAGGACACCAACGTGGGCGGTCACATCGCCTCGTTCGCCTCGGCCGCGACGCTCTACGACGTCGGCTACAACCACTTCTGGCACGCCCCGTCGGCCGAACACGGCGGCGATCTGATCTTCGTGCAGGGCCACTCGTCGCCGGGCGTCTACTCGCGCGCGTTCCTGCTCGGCCGTCTGTCGGAAAACCAGCTCGACAACTTCCGTCAGGAAGTGGGCGGCAACGGCATCTCGTCGTATCCGCACCCGTGGCTGATGCCCGATTTCTGGCAGTTCCCGACCGTCTCGATGGGCCTCGGCCCGATCATGGCGATCTATCAGGCCCGCTTCATGAAGTACATGGAAGCGCGCGGCATCGCCAAGACGCAAGGCCGCAAGGTCTGGGCCTTCCTCGGCGACGGCGAGACCGACGAGCCGGAATCGCTCGGCGCGATCGGCATGGCCAGCCGCGAACGCCTCGACAACCTGGTGTTCGTGATCAACTGCAACCTGCAGCGTCTGGACGGCCCGGTGCGCGGCAACGGCAAGATCATCCAGGAACTGGAATCGGAATTCCGCGGCGCCGGCTGGAACGTCATCAAGATCGTCTGGGGCAGCCGCTGGGATTCGCTGCTCGCGCGCGACAAGACGGGCGCGTTGATGCGCCGCATGATGGAGGTGGTCGACGGCGAGTACCAGACGTACAAGTCGGAATCGGGCGCGTATGTCCGTGAACACTTCTTCAACTCGCCGGAACTGAAGGCGCTGGTCGCCGACTGGTCCGACGACGACATCTGGAACCTGAACCGCGGCGGTCACGATCCGCACAAGATCTACGCGGCGTTCCACGAGGCCAGCAATTCGAAGGGCCAGCCGACGGTCATCCTGGCGAAGACCATCAAGGGCTACGGGATGGGCGAGGCCGGTCAGGCCATGAACATCACCCACCAGCAGAAGAAGCTGCCGGTCGAGCAACTGAAGCGCTTCCGCGACCAGTTCCGCCTGCCGATCGCCGACGACGTGATCGCCGACGTGCCTTACCTGAAGTTCGAGGAAGGCTCGAAGGAACTCGAATACATGCGCGCGCACCGCCAGGCGCTCGGCGGCTACCTGCCGCAGCGCCGCCAGAAGGCGGAATCGCTGCCGGTGCCGATGCTCGAGGCGTTCGAACCGCTGCTCAAGGGCACCGGCGAAGGGCGCGAGATTTCCACCACGATGTCGTTCGTGCGGATCCTGAACATCCTGCTGAAGGACAAGGCGCTGGGCAAGCGCGTGGTGCCGATCGTCCCGGATGAATCGCGCACGTTCGGCATGGAAGGCCTGTTCCGCCAGATCGGCATCTGGAATCAGCAAGGCCAGAAGTACGTGCCGGAAGATTCCGATCAACTGATGTTCTACAAGGAATCGGAAACCGGCCAGATCCTGCAGGAAGGCATCAACGAAGCAGGCGGCATGTGCGACTGGATCGCGGCGGCAACGTCGTATTCCACGCACAACGAGATCATGGTGCCGTTCTACATCTTCTATTCGATGTTCGGCTTCCAGCGGATCGGCGATCTGGCCTGGGCCGCGGGCGACATGCGTTCGCGCGGCTTCCTGCTCGGCGGCACCGCCGGCCGGACCACGCTGAACGGCGAAGGCCTGCAGCACGAAGACGGACACTCGCTGCTGTGGGCGGCTTCGGTGCCGAACTGCGTCAGCTATGACCCGACGTTCGGCTATGAACTGGCCGTGATCATCCAGAACGGTCTGCAACGCATGGTCGCGGATCAGGAAGATGTGTACTACTACATCACCGTGATGAACGAGAACTACGAGCACCCGGCGATTCCGCAGGGCGAGCACGTGGCTGCCGACATCATCAAGGGCATGTATTCGTTCAAGAAGGCCGACGCCGATGCGAAGGCGCCGCGCGTGCAACTGCTCGGCGCGGGCACGATCTTCAACGAAGTGATTGCCGCCGCCGCCCTGCTCAAGAACGACTGGGGCGTCGCCGCCGACCTCTGGAGCGTGCCGAGCTTCACCGAACTGGCCCGCGAAGGTCACGAAGTCGAGCGCTGGAACCTGCTGAACCCGACCGAAGAGCGTCGCCAGTCGCATGTCCAGAAGCTGCTGAAGGACACGCAAGGCCCGGTGATCGCCTCGACCGACTACGTGCGCGCCCTGGTCGATCAGATCCGCGGTCAGGTCGAACGCCGCTTCGTCGTGCTCGGCACCGACGGCTACGGCCGTTCGGACACCCGCGCTGCGCTGCGCCACTTCTTCGAAGTGGATCGCTACTGGGTGACCGTCGCCGCGCTGAACGCGCTGGCCGACGAAGGCACGATCGATCGCAAGGTCGTGGCCGAGGCGATCAAGAAGTACGACCTCGACCCGTCCAAGCCCAACCCGATGACGGTTTAACGCAATCGTGCCATGTGACGCCGCGCAAGCCCGCCAGGGTGCGCGCGGCCCAGGAGACACTTACAGATGAGTCAAGCGATCGAAGTCAAGGTGCCGGATATCGGCGATTTCAACGAAATTCCCGTCATCGAGGTGCTGGTCAAGGTTGGCGACAAGGTCGAGAAGGAGCAATCGCTCGTCACGCTCGAGTCGGACAAGGCGACCATGGACGTGCCCAGCTCGGAAGCGGGCACGGTCAAGGAAGTGAAGGTCAAGGTCGGCGACAACGTGTCGGAAGGCACGCTGATCGTGATCCTCGAAGGCGATGCGGGCGAAGCGAAGGCCGAAGCGCCGAAGCAGGAGCCGAAGCAGGAAGCCGCGCCGGCCGAGGCGCCGAAGCAGGCCGCCGCGCAAGCCGCGCCGGCCGCCGGCGGCGGCACGATCGAGGTGAAGGTGCCGGATATCGGCGACTTCAAGGGCATTCCGGTCATCGAGATCGGCGTGAAGGTCGGCGACAAGGTCGAGAAGGAGCAATCGCTCGTCACGCTCGAATCCGACAAGGCGACCATGGACGTGCCGAGCCCGGCCGCCGGCGTCGTCAAGGAAATCTTGGTCAAGCTCGGTGACAACGTGTCGGAAGGCACGCTGATCGTCGTGCTCGAAGGCGGCGAAGGCGCACCGGCTGCTGCCGCGCCGAAGGCCGAGGCCCCGAAGGCGGAAGCGCCGAAGGCCGCACCGGCGCAAGCCGAATCGAAGCCGGCCGCCGCCGCGCAGGCGTCCGCGCCGGCGCCGGCCCCCGCTTCGAGCGGCAAGGCCAGCCATGCTTCGCCGTCGGTGCGCAAGTTCGCGCGCGAACTGGGCGTGGATGTCGGCAGCGTGGGCGGCACCGGTCCGAAGGGCCGCATCACGAAGGAAGACATCACGTCGTTCGTGAAGGGCGTGATGACGGGGCAGCGCGCACCGGCAGCCGCCGCTGCGGCGCCGGCGGGCGGTGGCGAGCTGAACCTGCTGCCGTGGCCGAAGATCGACTTCACGAAGTTCGGTCCGGTTGAAGCGCAGCCGCTTTCCCGCATCAAGAAGATCTCGGGCGCGAACCTGCATCGCAACTGGGTCATGATCCCGCACGTCACGAACAACGACGAAGCGGACATCACCGATCTCGAAGCGCTGCGCGTGCAGTTGAACAAGGAAAACGAAAAGTCCGGCGTGAAGTTCACGATGCTGGCGTTCGTGATCAAGGCCGTGGTCGCGGCGCTGAAGAAGTTCCCGAACTTCAACGCGAGCCTCGATGGCGACAACCTGATCCTCAAGCAGTACTTCCACATCGGTTTCGCGGCCGATACGCCGAACGGCCTGGTGGTGCCGGTGATTCGCGACGCGGACAAGAAGGGCCTCGCCGACATCGCCAAGGAAATGGCGGATCTGTCGAAGGCGGCCCGCGACGGCAAGCTGAAGCCGGACCAGATGCAAGGCGGCTGCTTCTCGATCTCGTCGCTGGGCGGCATCGGCGGCACGCACTTCACGCCGATCGTCAACGCGCCGGAAGTCGCGATCCTCGGCCTGTCGCGCGGTGCGATGAAGCCGGTGTGGGACGGCAAGCAGTTCGTGCCGCGTCTGACCTTGCCGATGTCGCTGTCCTACGATCACCGCGTGATCGACGGCGCGGCGGCGGCGCGTTTCAACGCATACCTCGCGTCGATCCTCGGCGATTTCCGCCGCGTGATTCTCTGATCCCCGACGGTCGCCTGGCCGGCATGCGGTGCGCTTTCGAAGCGCCGCGCGGCCGGCCGGGCGCCTCGTGCGGTCGGCGGTAGCCCATACAATCAGGGGACAGTTCATGAGTCTCATCGAAGTGAAAGTGCCGGACATCGGCGATTTCAAGGAAATTCCCGTCATCGAAGTGCTGGTGAAGGCGGGCGACACGGTCGAGAAGGAGCAATCCCTCGTCACGCTCGAATCGGACAAGGCGACGATGGATGTGCCGAGCTCGGAAGCCGGCGTCGTCAAGGAAGTGAAGGTCAAGGTCGGCGACAACGTGTCGGAAGGCACGCTGATCGTGGTGCTCGAAGGCGCAGCAGCGGCCGCGGCACCGGCCAAGGCCGCCGAAAAACCGGCTGAGAAGCCGGCGGACAAGCCTGCCGAGAAGGCCGCTCCGGCGGCTGCGCCGCAGGCGGGCAGCTACTCGGGCAGCGCCGACATCGAATGCGACATGCTCGTGCTCGGCGCCGGCCCCGGCGGCTATTCGGCAGCGTTCCGCGCGGCCGACCTCGGCATGAAGACGGTGCTGGTCGAGCGTTATGCGACGCTCGGCGGCGTGTGCCTGAACGTCGGTTGCATCCCGTCGAAGGCGCTGCTGCACACGGCGCTGGTGGTCGAGGAAGCGGCGGCGCTGGCCGATCACGGCATCTCGTTCGGCAAGCCCGAAGTCAACCTCGACAAGCTGCGCGACTTCAAGTCGGGCGTGGTCGGCAAGCTGACCGGCGGCCTGGCCGGCATGGCGAAGGCCCGCAAGGTCGAAGTCGTGACGGGCCTCGGCACGTTCGTCGATCCGTACCACATGGAAGTGCAGGGCGAGAACGGCAAGAAGGTCGTCAAGTTCAAGCAGGCGATCATCGCGGCCGGTTCGCAGCCGGTGAAGCTGCCGTTCATGCCGGAAGATCCGCGCGTGGTCGATTCGACCGGCGCGCTCGAACTGCGCCAGTTGCCCAAGCGCATGCTCGTGATCGGCGGCGGCATCATCGGCCTCGAAATGGCCACCGTCTACTCGACGCTCGGCGCCGAGATCGACGTGGTCGAAATGATGGACGGCCTGATGATGGGCGCGGACCGCGATCTCGTGAAGGTCTGGGAGAAGTACAACGCGAAGCGTTTCGGCAACGTCATGCTGAAGACGAAGACGGTGGGCGCCGAAGCGAAGGAAGACGGCATCTACGTCAAGTTCGAAGGCGAGAAGGCGCCGGCCGAAGCGCAGCGCTACGACCTGGTGCTGGTCGCCGTGGGCCGCAGCCCGAACGGCAAGAAGATCGGTGCCGACAAGGCGGGCGTGACGGTGACGGATCGCGGCTTCATCGAAGTCGACAAGCAGTTGCGCACCAACGTGCCGCACATCTTCGCGATCGGCGACATCGTCGGCCAGCCGATGCTGGCGCACAAGGCCGTGCATGAAGGCCACGTGGCAGCCGAAGCGGCGCATGGCGAGAAGTCGTATTTCGACGCGCTGCAGATTCCGTCGGTGGCCTACACCGATCCGGAAGTGGCGTGGGCCGGCAAGACCGAAGACCAGTGCAAGGCCGAAGGCATCAAGTACGGCAAGGCGGTGTTCCCGTGGGCCGCATCGGGCCGCGCGATCGCGAACGGCCGTGATGAAGGTTTCACGAAGCTGCTGTTCGACGAGGAAACGCATCGCGTGATCGGCGGCGGTATCGTCGGCCTGAATGCGGGCGACCTGATCAGCGAAGTCTGCCTCGCGGTGGAGATGGGCGCGGACGCCGAGGACATCGGCAAGACGATCCATCCGCACCCGACGCTGGGCGAATCGGTCGGGATGGCCGCCGAGTTGTACGAAGGCGTGTGTACCGACCTGCCGCCGGTGCGCAAGAAGAAGTAAGCGCCGCGTGCGTGCTCCGGCCTGCGGGCCGGGCGCGTTGCGGGCAGTACGGCCCCGTTCCGGTTCGTCCGGGCGGGGCCGTTTTCGTTGGGGCGTGCGTCAGCCGGACATGGGCGACAGGCGAAAAAAAACCGCGCGGCTGCGCGGTTTTTCCGTTGCGGCCCGAGGTTCGGGGCCGCTCGACGGTGTGACTTTGAAACTCAGGCCTTCGCAGCCGGTCGGCGTGCGGCGGCGGCCGTGGCGGCCTTCGTAGCGACGGCGGCAGCGGCGTTGAAGTTCGATTCGGCGATTTCGACCGCTTGCTTCGTGGCCTTGTGCACCGTTTCGTACGACGTGTTGACGGCGTTGATCGCCGACTTCAGCGCGGCGACAGCCGTTTCCGAACCGGCCGGGGCGTTCTTCGCGACGTTGTCGACGAGTGCCTGGACCTTGCGGTTGTGATCTTCGTACTGCGCTTCGGCAACCTTCGCGAACTCGGCTTGGGCCGACGTGGCGATGTCATACAGGTGACGACCGTAGGCCAGGGCCTTTTCAGCGGCCGGCTGGGCCAGGCTGGCTTGCAGTGCGACCAGTTCTTGCGCGTCCTTGATCGACAGCGCGCGCTGCACGTTTTCCTGGCTTTCCGCGAGCGTCGACTTCACGACTTGCACGTTCAATTCGATCAGCTTTTCGACGCTTTCGAAGGCCTTGGTCGTCAAGCCGAACAGGCTTTCGAGGTTGGCTTTCTGGGCGGCGGCGATTTGTTCCGGGGTCAGCACGGACATGTCAGGCTCCTGAATGACGATCGCGGCTAGGTGGCGATCGCGTGAGTGAATGGCTCAACTTAGAAGGCACAAACGGTATGCGATGTCTGGCGCAATGCGTTGGTGCATCGCAACAACGGTTCCCATTTTAGGGCGTCCACAGCGCTTGTCAAGCGCTATTTGTGCGCTGCACAAAATTGCAATTCTTACGGAAAAACAAAGGCTTGGATCGTTTCATATGGAATCGGTTTCGGTACGCGAACTGTCACACCGTGATCACATGTCACGTGTGCATCTGCACCATCCGAGGTCGGTGCAGATTGCGCCGGGGGCGGGGGTTTGGGGGTTTACCTCGCTCAACTCAGGTAAACCGAAACGGCAGATGGAACGTTTGCTATGCATCCCGGTCGAAAAACGCCATTCATGTGCGCGATCCAGGTTGCCGCTGTCGGGCTGGTGGCCGACCTGCTCCAAGCAGGCTGTTCCGGTTCGTGCTACAAGCTCTTTCTGTTTTCCCGCTGCAATCCGTTGTCGCGGTGCCGTTATACCGGGTATTCGGCCGGTGCCCCGTTGCAGGCAGGGTGTGGCCGCCATTGGTTTTCTCGATGGAAATGGGAGGGTGATTGCCTCAAAGCAATCAACTCTTACAATCCGGTTTAACGAAAGCCGGTAAGTGCCTAAAATTGCTTATTTTTTCTGGTTTTACTACACTTGCGGAAACCTCCCGCCGCTCTGCTCAGACCCCAATGAAAGTCTCACTGTTCTCGCCGCTGAAGATGATGCACGGCGCGGCCCTCGGCACCGCGGTGTCGGTGGCCGTCTCGATGCTCGTCGCGTCGGCCGCCGTCGTGCCTGTCGACGCGCTGGCCGCGACCGCCAAAACCCATCCATCCTCGAAAGCCGCCAAGCCTGTCGCCACCGCGAAGGGCAAGAAGCGCACCGTCGCCGCGCAGAAGAAAACCGCGCGCGTCGCCGCCGCCGAGCCGCACAAGGGCCGCAAGCGCGTGACGCTGGCCGCCGTGCCGGGCCGCCATCACGGCGCAGTGCGCCGCGTGGCGTTCGAGCCGCGCCAGACTCAGGCTTTCGGCCTGCACGAGGCGCCCGATGCGCTCGCGCTGCGTTCGAGCGTGGCCTACGTGGTCGATCAGGGCACCTCGGAGCCGCTGTTCGACAAGAATTCGCACTCGGTGGTGCCGATCGCTTCCATTTCGAAGCTGATGACCGCGATGGTCGTGCTCGATTCGAAGGCGCCGCTCACCGAGCAGATCGAGGTCACCGATGAAGACCGCGATTACGAGAAGGGCACCGGTTCGCGACTGTCCGTGGGGTCGGTCCTGTCGCGCGAAGACATGCTGCACATCGCGCTGATGGCGTCGGAAAACCGCGCCGCGGCGGCGCTGTCGCGCTACTACCCGGGCGGTCGTCCGGCATTCATCGCGGCGATGAATGCCAAGGCGAAGGCGCTCGGCATGGCCGATACGCATTTCGAGAACTCGACGGGTCTGACGGTTCTGAACGTATCGAGCGCGCGTGACCTCGTGAAGATGATCGATGCGGCTTACCAATATCCGCTGATCCGCCGTTTCTCGACCGATCACACCTATACGGTGTTCACCGGCAAGCGTTCGCTGGTCTACAACAGCACGAATGCGCTGGTGCGCAATCCGTCGTGGGATATCGGCGTGCAGAAGACGGGTTTCATCAACGAAGCCGGCGAATGCCTCGTGATGCAGACCACCGTGCACGGCCGTCCGATCGTGATGGTGCTGCTCGATTCGTTCGGCAAATACTCGCGTACGGCCGATGCGGTGCGCGTGCGCAACTGGCTCGACGCCGGCGGCGGCGAGCGCCTGACGGCCGCCAACACGGCTACCGGCGGCACCTGATCGCTCATCTGCTTCGCCATGAAAAAGCCCCGCAGTTGCGGGGCTTTTGCTTTGGAAGGCGTGCCGCCCTCAGACCGATTTCGCGAATGCCGGGCTTTCCGGTTCCTTCGGCGGCCGGTAGCCGAGCGATTCGGAAATCGTCAGCGCGGTGTGACTGACCTGGCCGAGCCACGCGTCCTGCAGGCGGTCGGCCGGTGCCGACAGCGACAGCCCGGCCACCAGCTTGCCCGAATCGTCGTAGATGCCGGCCGCGATGCAGCGCACGCCCAGCTCGAGCTCCTCGTTGTCGCGCGCACACGATTGCTGGCGCACGATCGACAGCTCGCGTTCGAGTTTGCCCAGATCGGTGATGCTGTTCTGCGTATGGCCGGACAGGCCGGTGCGTGTGGCGTAGGCGCGCACGCGGGTGGTTTCGTCGGCCGCCAGGAACAGCTTGCCGACCGAGGTCAGGTGCAGCGGCGCGCGGCCGCCGATCGCCCGCACCACCTGCATGCCCGAGCGCTCGGAATAGGCGCGCTCGATATACACGATCTCGTCACCCTGACGCACCGACAGATTGACGGTCTGCCCGGTCGTGCGATGCAGTTCGCGCATCGGCATCAGCGCCGCGTCACGCACCGACAGGCGGGCCTTCACGAGATTGCCGAGTTCGAGCAGGCGCATGCCGAGCCGATAGGTGCCGGGGTCGGAGCGGTCGACGAGGCGGCAGGTCACCATGTCGTTGAGGATGCGGTGCGCCGTGGACGGATGCAGCTCCGTGCGCAGGGCAAGCTCCTTCAAACTGACCGGGTCGCTGTGGTCGGCGAGGGCGTCGAGCAGCCGCATCATGCGTTCGATCACCTGGATCGACGTCTTCGGGTCCGGAGTCGGAGTGCTCATCGTGAAAAATCAGTTGACCTGTCAAGCGGTGAGGAGCCGATTGTATCTCGTATGGTGAAAAAAGCGAACGCCGTTCGAGGAGAGGCTCGGAACGGGACGCGGGCCATGTTTTCACCGATTCGGGGCGGCCGGCGTTGGTCTGGCGCGCCGAACCACGGATAATGAGCGACGTTTTCTGCAAGGAGCCGCCATGCGAGTCGGATTGTTCGTTACCTGTCTTATCGATCTGATGCGGCCCGAAATCGGGTTTTCCGCGCTGAAATTGATCCGTGAAGCCGGCTTCGAGGTGGACGTGCCGCCTGCGCAAACCTGCTGCGGCCAGCCCGCCTACAACTCGGGCGAGCGCGCCCTCGCGCGCGATCTGGCCGAAAAGACGCTGCGAGAATTCGAGCCGTTCGATTACGTGGTGGTGCCGTCCGGTTCGTGCGGCGGCATGATCCGCGCGCACTATGGCGACCTGTTCCGCGACGATCCCGACCTGATGACGCGCTTTGGCCGGCTGCGCGAGCGCACCTACGAACTGACCGATTTCCTGCTCAACGTGGCCAAGGTGGCGCTGCCGCTCGGCGAATTCACCGGCCCCGTCACGTATCACGATGCCTGCTCGGGCTTGCGTGAACTCGGCGTCAAGGCGCAGCCGCGCGCGCTGCTCGCGCAACGCGGTGTGGACGTTGTCGAGATGAAGGATTGCGAGCACTGCTGCGGCTTCGGCGGCACGTTTGCCGTCAAGTACGGCGATATTTCCACCGCGATCGTCGACGAAAAATGCGCCAACGTGCAGGCCAGCGGCGCGCGCACCGTGGTGCTCGGCGATCTCGGCTGCATCCTCAATATCGAAGGGCGACTGCGACGCACCGGCGACCGCGACACGCGCGTGTTGCACGTCGCGCAGGTGCTTGCCGGCGATCTGTAAGCGCTGTTTTTCGTTCCCCGTTACCTTTGCCGCCAGCCGAATCTGCCAGCCATGCAAGTCCAATCGATGCAGTTCAAGGCGCGCGCGGGCCAGAAGCTCGCCGATCAGCGCCTCCAGCAGAACCTCAAGAAACTGTCGACCAAGTTCGTGTCGGCGCGCGCCGAATCGCTTGAACAAATCGATTTTCCGGCCACGCGCGCCGCGCTGAAGGCGCGCCGCAACCGCGCGCTCGAGCATCTCGACGTCTGGCTCGAAGCGTTCGAGCGCGAGGCCACGCGGCGCGGCACCACGGTGCTGTTCGCCGAATCGATGGCCGACGCGGCGAAGCGGGTGGCCGATATCGCCCGGCGCCACGACGTGAAGAAGGTCATCAAGACCAAGTCGATGGTGTCCGAGGAAATGCGCATCAACGCGGTGCTGGCCGAGATGGGCGTGCAGTCGGTCGAGACCGATCTGGGCGAATACATCCTGCAGATCAACGACAACGAGGCGCCGAGCCACATCATCGCGCCGGTGGTGCACAAGGATCGCGACGAGATCGCCGACCTGTTCGCGCGCACCCACGACCGGCCGCGCCTGACCGAGATCCCGGCCATGACGCGCGAAGCACGCGAGGTGCTGCGTCCGCATTTCCTCGGCGCCGACATGGGGCTGACCGGCGGCAATTTCGTGGTGGCCGAAACCGGCTCGGTGGCGCTCGTGACGAACGAGGGCAACGAAGGCATGTGCACGGTCATGCCGCGTGTGCACGTGGCCGTGACCGGCATCGAGAAGGTGCTGCCGACGCTGGAGGATCTCGCCACGGCGATGCGCCTGCTGCCGCGCTCGGCCACCGGCCAGAAAACCTCCAACTATTTCTCGCTGCTGACCGGCCCGCGCGGCCCGCAGGACGAGGACGGCCCCGAACACAACTACGTGGTGCTGGTCGACGGCGGACGCACCGGCCTGCTGGGCGGCGAATTCCAGGACATGCTGCGCTGCATCCGCTGCGGCGCCTGCATGAACCATTGCCCGGTGTATCAGAAGGTCGGTGGTCACGCCTATGGGTGGGTCTATCCGGGGCCGATGGGTTCGGTGCTGACGCCGAGTTACGTCGGGCTCGATCGCGCGCTCGATTTGCCGCAGGCGGCCACGCTGTGCGGCGAGTGCGACAGTGTTTGCCCGGTCGGCATCCCGCTGTCGGGCCTGCTGCGCACGCTGCGCGAAAAGCAGGTGGAGCGTGGGCTGCGGCCGTGGCGCGAGCGCGCGGCGCTGGCGGTGTGGGGCTTCACGGTGCGCCGGCCGCTGCTGTACGGCCTCGCGACCAAGCTCGCGGTGCGGATTCTCGAACGCGTCGGCGGCGACAAGGCCTCGGGCCGCGGCATCGCGAAACTGCCGTTCGCGGCCGGCTGGACCGACACGCGCGACCTGCCGACCCCCACCGGCCGCACGTTCCGCGAGTTGTACGCCGCGTCGAAGACGCACATCGGCTAATTCAAAGCAGGGCGGGGCGCGTTGATGGGAGCGTGGTGGACATTGCAGATAGCGAGTGACTGTTCGCCGCACGACAACACTGCGTTCGCTATTTGATGGTTTATCTCAATAGGTGCGATCTATAGAATAGGTTCTGTCAATGTCGAACATTGGATTCGACAGGCTTGAACCGGAGGTCGCATCATGAGAAAGACAATATCGATCTACTGGCCGCTCGCGATCATCGTCCCGCTTGCCGCCGCCGCCTATCTGTACGCGTCGAACGCCGCGCGCCCCAGCGAAACACAACCGATCGCGCAGGTGTCGGCGGAGCTGGCTCGCACGGTGTCGTTCGGGCTGGTGGGCGATGTGCCCGACGCCGCGTCGGGTGCGCCGATCGCAGCGGTAAAGTCGCTGTAAGCCATGCCGAGCCGGGCTGCCACGGGACTCGAAGCGCGCCTGTATAATGGCGCGCTTTCTGTTTTCGCGGCCATTTGCCGCCTTCCGGCCGCACGATGAAACCCGCTTCGATCTGCTTCGTCTGCCTTGGCAACATCTGTCGTTCGCCCACCGCGGAAGGCGTGATGCGCCGGCAGGTCAACGCGGCGGGCCTCGATCACGTGATCGAGATCGATTCGGCCGGCACCGGCGACTGGCATGTCGGAGAAGCGCCCGATGCGCGGGCGCGCCAGGCTGCGGAACAGCGCGGTTACGACCTGTCGGCGCTGCGCGCGCGGCAGGTGAGCGCAGCCGATTTCGCGCGTTTCGATCTGCTGCTCGCGATGGACGAGGCGAATCTGGCCGAATTGCAGCGCCGCAGCCCGGCCGAGCATCGACACAAGGTCCGCCTGCTGATGGCGTTCGCAGGCGACGCGAATGAGCGTGAAGTGGCCGACCCTTATTTTGGCGGCGCAGCCGGGTTCGAGCGCGTGCTCGACCAGTGCGAGCGTGCCTGCGCAGGGTTGCTCGCCGATCTGCGCGGCCGCGCGAGCGCTTGATCCGGCGGTTGCCACGTTTCTGAAGCGTTCACTGAATCCCCTTCCCCGGACAGGGATACTTGACTAAAAGCGTCAGATATTTATACTTGACCAAAATCGTCAAGATTGCTGTCCCCTACGACTATGAGACTCACTACGAAAGGCCGTTTCGCCGTCACGGCGATGATCGATTTGGCACTGCGTCAGGAGCAGGGGCCGGTGACGCTTGCAGGCATCAGCCAGCGCCAGCGGATCTCGCTCTCGTACCTGGAGCAACTGTTCGGCAAGCTGCGTCGGCACGAGATCGTCGAATCGGTCCGCGGGCCGGGCGGCGGCTACAATCTTGCGCGCCGCGCGGCGGATGTCACGGTGGCCGACATCATCATCGCGGTCGACGAACCGCTCGACGCGACGCAATGCGGCGGCAAGGGCACGTGCGAAGGCACCAAGCAGCCCGACGGCCATTGCATGACGCACGAGCTGTGGTCGACGCTCAACCAGAAAATGGTCGAATACCTCGATTCGGTGTCGCTGCAGGATCTCGTCGATCAGCAGCGCGCTCGCGAGGGGGCGCCCGCCGTGCTGCGCGATCGCCGCGCGCCGGAACCGGCTGCACCCGTCGAGCCCGTGCGCGCGATGCCGCTCGGGCCGAACTCGGTGTTCAACATCGCGAGTTCCTGACGCCCGCACGCCGTGGCGCCAGATCCAGCATTTAAAAAGAATGTCCCTGCATTGAACGAATACCCGGAGCGACAGATGAACAACCCTACTCCTCACCTGCCCATCTACATGGACTACAGCGCGACGACCCCGGTCGATCCGCGCGTGGTCGACAAGATGGTGCCGTATCTGCGTGAGCAGTTCGGCAACCCCGCATCGCGCAGCCATGCTTACGGCTGGGATGCGGAGCGCGCAGTCGAAGAAGCGCGCGAGCAGGTGGCGGCGCTGGTCAACGCGGACCCGCGCGAAATCATCTGGACGTCGGGCGCGACCGAGTCGGACAACCTGGCGATCAAGGGGGCGGCGCACTTCTACCAAGGCAAGGGCAAGCACATCATCACGGTGAAGACCGAGCACAAGGCCGTGCTCGATACCTGCCGCGAGCTCGAACGCGAAGGCTTCGAAGTCACGTATCTCGACGTCAAGGCCGACGGCCTGATCGATCTGGACGTGTTCAAGGCCGCGCTGCGCGCCGACACGATCCTGGTGTCGGTCATGCACGTGAACAACGAAATCGGCGTGGTGCAGGACATCGCGACGATCGGCGAAATCTGCCGCGAAAAGGGCATCGTGTTCCACGTGGATGCAGCCCAATCCACCGGCAAGGTCGCGATCGACCTGGCCACGCTGAAGGTCGACCTGATGTCGTTCTCGGCGCACAAGACGTACGGTCCGAAGGGCATCGGCGCGCTGTACGTGCGCCGCAAGCCGCGCGTGCGCATCGAAGCGCAGATGCACGGCGGCGGTCACGAACGCGGCATGCGCTCGGGCACGCTGGCGACGCACCAGATCGCCGGCATGGGCGAGGCGTTCCGCATCGCACGCGAGGAAATGGCGGTCGAGAACGAGCGCGTGCGCGCGCTGCGCGACAAGCTGCTGCGCGGCCTCTCGCAGATCGAGGAAACCTATGTGAACGGCGACATGGAGCAGCGCGTCCCGCACAACCTGAACATCAGCTTCAACTTCGTCGAAGGCGAATCGCTGATCATGGCGATCAAGGACGTGGCCGTGTCGTCGGGCTCGGCCTGCACGTCGGCCTCGCTGGAGCCGTCCTACGTGCTGCGCGCGCTGGGCCGCAACGATGAACTGGCGCACAGCTCGATCCGCTTTACGGTCGGCCGTTTCACGACCGAGCAGGACGTCGATTACGTGATCAACCTGCTGCAGGGGAAGATCGCCAAGCTGCGCGATCTGTCGCCGCTCTGGGAAATGCACAAGGACGGCGTCGATCTGTCGACGATCGAGTGGGCCGCACACTGAACGAAGGTCGCGCGGCCGGTGCCGCGCACACGCAACGTATCAAGGAGTCATCATGTCTTACAGCACCAAGGTTCTGGATCACTACGAAAACCCGCGTAACGTCGGCTCGTTCGAGAAGGATGACGATGCGGTCGGCACCGGCATGGTCGGCGCGCCGGCTTGCGGCGACGTGATGAAGCTGCAGATTCGCGTCGGCGCCGATGGCCTGATCGAAGATGCCAAGTTCAAGACCTACGGCTGCGGTTCGGCCATCGCCTCGAGCTCGCTCGTGACGGAATGGGTCAAGGGCAAGACGCTCGACCAGGCGCTGGCCATCAAGAACACGCAGATCGCCGAAGAGCTGGCGCTGCCGCCGGTGAAGATCCACTGCTCGATCCTCGCCGAAGACGCGATCAAGGCGGCCGTGGCCGACTATCGCAAGCGTCACGACGCCACGGCCGAAGACGGTCAGGCTGCTGCCTGAGCGTACCCACGCTTCAGGCTTACGACACGCGGTACGCCGCCCGCGCCTCGGGCGCGGCGGCGGGGTTCATCGAGGAAGACGCCTGCGCGTGGCGCGGGCGACCAGGAACATCATGGCAATCACACTGACCGAAAAAGCAGCGCAACACGTTCAGAAGTACCTGACGCGACGCGGCAAGGGGCTGGGCCTGCGGCTCGGCGTGCGCACGACCGGCTGCTCGGGCCTCGCGTACAAGCTCGAATACGTCGACGACGTGGCGGGTGAAGATCAGGTGTTCGAAAGCCACGGCGTGAAGGTCGTGGTCGATCCGAAGAGCCTCGCCTACATCGACGGCACCGAGCTCGATTTCGCGCGCGAGGGCTTGAACGAAGGCTTCAAGTTCAACAACCCGAACGTGAAGGACGAGTGCGGCTGCGGCGAGTCGTTCCGCATCTGACCCGGTTCCGCTCGATGCGGGCGACAGGCGGCACTGGCCGCCTTTTTCTTGTGCGGCTCGCGCCGCTCTCACGATCAGGTTGGAACGCACCGCGATGATTTCGCTGAAAGACAGCTTCTTCGAACTCTTTCATCTGCCGACGCAGTTCGCGCTCGACGCCGGTGCGCTCGATACCGCCTATCGCACCGTGCAGTCGCAGGTGCACCCGGATCGCTTCGCCGCGGCCGGCGACGCGCAAAAGCGCATCGCGATGCAATGGGCCACGCGCGCGAACGAGGCCTATCAAACGCTGCGCGACCCGTTGAAGCGGGCGATCTATCTGCTGTCGCTGCGCGACGTCGATGTCGGCGCGGAGAACAACACGGCGATGGAGCCGGCGTTCCTGATGCAGCAGATGGAATGGCGCGAGGCGATCGAGGATGCGGCCGGCGCGAAGAACATCGATGCGCTCGACGCGCTGCTCGGCGAGTTGCGCGACGAAAAGCGCGCGCGGCTCGACAAGCTCGCGGCGCTGCTCGACAGCGGTTCGAACCAGGGCGCGGCCGAGGCCGTGCGGCAACTGATGTTCATCGAGCGTGTCGCCGCCGAAGTGGCCACGCAGATCGAGCGTCTCGAAGACTAACCGCGCACGCGCCGCGATCCGTCGCGGTGCGCGCGTTGCAAGCGGGGCGATGCGCCCCTCACCGATAAAACCGATGGCTTTACTGCAAATCTCCGAACCCGGCATGGCGCCCGCGCCGCATCAGCGGCGCCTCGCAGTCGGCATCGATCTCGGCACGACCAATTCGCTGGTTGCCTCGGTGCGCAACAGCGTGCCCGAAGTGCTGCCCGACGACGAAGGCCGCATGCTGTTGCCGTCCGTGGTCCGCTATCTCGAGAAGGGCGGCCGTCGCATCGGCTACGCCGCGAAGGACGCGGCGGCCAGCGATCCGCGCAACACGATCGTGTCGGTCAAGCGCTTCATGGGCCGTGGCAAGGCCGAGGTCGAGCACGCGGCCAACGCACCGTACGATTTCGTCGATGCGCCGGGCATGGTGCAGATCCGCACGATCGATGGCGTCAAGAGCCCGGTCGAGGTATCGGCCGAGATTCTCGCGACGCTGCGCCAACGCGCCGAAGATACGCTCGGCGACGACCTGGTCGGCGCGGTCATCACGGTGCCCGCCTACTTCGACGACGCGCAGCGCCAAGCCACCAAGGACGCCGCGCGTCTGGCCGGGCTGAACGTGTTGCGCCTGTTGAACGAACCGACCGCGGCCGCGATCGCCTACGGGCTCGACAACGGCTCGGAAGGCCTGTTTGCCGTCTACGACTTGGGCGGCGGCACGTTCGACCTGTCGATCCTGAAGCTGACCAAGGGCGTGTTCGAGGTGCTGGCGGCCGGTGGCGATTCGGCGCTCGGCGGCGACGATTTCGATCACGCGCTGTTCGCGCACGTGCTGGCGAACGCCGGCATCGAGCGCGCGGCCCTGTCGGCCGAAGACGTGCGTGCGCTGCTCGACCGCTCGCGTGTCGTCAAGGAAGCGCTGACCGATGCGCCGCAGGCCGCGTTCGAACTGACGCTGTCGACCGGCACCGTGATCGCGCAAACCATCGCGGCCGATACGTTCGCCGCGCTGGTCGAACCGCTCGTTTCGCGCACGCTGTCGCCCACGCGCAAGGCGCTGCGCGATGCGCAGGTCACGCCGGCCGACATCAAGGGCGTGGTGCTGGTGGGCGGCGCGACGCGCATGCCGGTGATTCGCGCGGCGGTCGAACGCTTCTTCGGCCAGCCGCCGCTCGTCAATCTCGATCCCGACCAGGTGGTCGCGCTCGGCGCGGCCGTGCAGGCCGACCTGCTGGCCGGTAATCGCGCGAACGGCGACGACTGGCTGCTGCTCGACGTGATCCCGCTGTCGCTCGGCGTCGAAACGATGGGCGGCCTGGTCGAGAAGATCATCCCCCGCAATTCGACCATTCCCGTCGCACGCGCGCAGGAATTCACGACCTTCAAGGACGGCCAGACTGCAATGGCGATCCACGTCGTGCAGGGCGAACGCGAACTGGTGGCCGATTGCCGCTCGCTCGCGCGTTTCGAGCTGCGCGGCATTCCGCCGATGACGGCCGGCGCGGCGCGGATTCGCGTGACCTATCAGGTCGATGCGGACGGGCTGCTGTCGGTGTTCGCCCGCGAGCAGCATTCGGGCGTCGAGGCGTCGGTGGTGGTCAAGCCGTCGTACGGCCTGGCCGACGACGACGTCGCCAAGATGCTCGAAGACAGCTTCAAGACGGCCGACATCGACATGCGCGCCCGCGCGCTGCGCGAAGCGCAGGTCGAAGCGCAACGCGTGGTCGAGGCGACCGAGGCGGCGCTGGTGGTTGATCCCGACCTGCTGGACGACGACGAGCGCGCCGCGATCGACACATTGATCGCCGCGCTGCGCGCGCTCACGGGCGGCGACGACACCGACGCGATCGACGCGGCGACCAAGGCGCTGGCCGAGGGCACCGACGAATTCGCGGCACGGCGCATGGACAAGAACATCCGCCGCGCGCTCAAGGGCCGCAAGCTCGACGAGATCTGAGAACGAACGGCATCGTGCCCCCGGGCGCGATGCGTGACGGCGCGCCCCGCGCGCCATTGACGAATCACGGAACCAACATGCCCCAACTCGTAGTTTTGCCCCACGTCGAATTGTGCCCGGATGGCGCGGTGATCGATGCGACGCCCGGCAAGAGCATCTGCGACAACCTGCTCGATAACGGCATCGAGATCGAGCACGCCTGCGAGAAATCGTGCGCCTGCACGACCTGCCACGTGATCGTGCGCGAAGGCTTCAACGATCTGACGCCGTCCGAAGAGGACGAGGACGACCTGCTCGACCGCGCCTGGGGCCTGGAGCCGCAGTCGCGCCTGTCGTGCCAGGCGATCGTCGAGGAGAATTCGGATCTCGTCGTCGAGATTCCGAAGTACACGATCAATCACGCCAAAGAAAATCACTGACCCGTTACGGAATCAGGAGGTGCGACGATGAAATGGACCGATTCGCGCGCGATTGCCATCGCGCTGGCCGACAAGTTTCCCGACGTGGATCCGAAGACGATCCGCTTCACCGATCTGCACCAGTGGGTGCTCGATCTCGACGGTTTCGACGATGCGCCCGACCGCTCGGGCGAGAAGATCCTCGAAGCGATCCAGTTGCTGTGGATCGACGAGTCGGATTTCGACGACGCGTGAGCGTGCGCCGCGCAGGCGGCGCAGCGAGGGATAGAAAAACGGCCGGTTGACATGACGTCAACCGGCCGTTTTGCATTCGGGCGCCGTAGCACCGTGAAGGTGGTGCCTGCGAGATCAGCCTGCCGCCAGCGTGCCCCGTTCGATATGGACGCGCTCGCCCTGGCCGAACGGCGGCGGATTGCGGTACGTGAAGGTGCGTTCCGCGCCGCTCTGCATGCGCACGCGGACGTGGTACGCGGTTTCGCTGCGCAGGTGCTTTTCAACCGAATTGCCGGCCAGGCCACCGCCGAGCGCGCCGACGATGGTCATCGCGGTGCGGCCGCCGCCGCTGCCGAACTGGTTGCCGAGCAGGCCGCCCGCGGCGGCGCCGCCCACCGCACCGAGCCCGGTGCCGTGTCCTTCCGTTCGCGTTTCGGTGATCGCGACCACGGTGCCGCACGTGTGGCAGATCGCGGCCTGCGGTTGGGCGGGCTGTTGCGCGTATTGCGGCGGCTGCGGCGCGGCCGACGGTTCGGCTTGCGCGGGCGCGCGGGCTGCCGCGACGGGCGCCACCGCTTGCGTAGGCTGGCCGGCTTGCTGCGCCTGCAGCGTGCCGGGGCCGTTGGCCGTATTGTTGGCTGCACCGCTGGCGGGCGCGGCCGTGTCGACTGCTGCCGGCGGCGTGGATGCCGATGGCGAGCCGCCCGCTTTCGGCAGTACGCCGGTAATGGCGGCGGTGGCGGCCAGGCTGGCGACGATCACTGCACCGGCGGCCGTGGCGACGAGCGGATGCAGGCGCTTGCGTGGTGGTTCGGTAGCGGGTGTGCGGTTCGGGTTGAGGTTGTCCATGTCGGCTCTCCAGCGCACTTCGTGTGCGTTATTTTCTGTCGATGAGTGTCGATCATTCCGACCGGTGCCGGCGTATCAAGATGTAACGATTACCGCTGGCCGGCTCGTGTGGGTGCGGCGGCGAGGCGGATCGGTCGTTGTTCCGCGGCGAGGTGCGGGCACGGCAGCGGAGAAATTTTACGTGCCGTTACAAAACTGTCGATCGTAAGGAAGGCGAAACGAGACGGCGGGGAGGCGGGGGAGGGCCACGGCGAACGCGCGGCCCGAGGCAAGGCGGAATGTACGGTACATGCCGGCCGTGGGCGCACCCACCGGCCGGCATCGTCAGCTCGCTCAGTCTTCGCGGCGCAGGTGCGGGAACAGCAGCACGTCGCGGATCGTCGGGCTGTCGGTCAGCAGCATCACGAGGCGGTCGATGCCGATGCCGCAGCCGCCCGTCGGGGGCATGCCGTATTCGAGCGCGCGGATGTAGTCGGCGTCGAAGTACATCGCTTCCTCGTCGCCCGCATCCTTCTGGTCGACCTGCTTCTTGAAGCGCGCGGCCTGATCTTCCGGATCGTTCAGTTCCGAGAAGCCGTTGGCGATTTCGCGGCCCGTCATGAACAGCTCGAAGCGCTCGGTGATGCCCGGCACCGTGTCCGATTCGCGTGCGAGCGGCGACACCTCGACCGGGTAGTCGATGATGTAGGTCGGTTCCCACAGTTGCGATTCGGCAGTTTCCTCGAACAGCGCCAGATGCAGCGAGCCGATGCCGGCGTTCAGGAAGGCCGGCTGGCCGACATCCACGCCGAAGCGCTTCAGTTCGGTGCGCAGGAACGCCACGTCGGCCAGTTGGGCATCGGTGTAGTCGGGCGCGTACTTCTGGATCGCCTGCGTGATGGTCAGGCGATGGAACGGCTTGGCGAGGTCGAGCTCGCGGCCCTGATACTGGATGGTGGCGGTGCCGAGCGAGTCGATCGCGGCCTGGCGGATCACCTGCTCGGTGAAATCCATCAGCCAGCGGTAGTCGGTGTAGGCCGCGTAGAACTCCATCATCGTGAATTCCGGATTGTGGCGCGGCGACACGCCCTCATTGCGGAAATTCCGGTTGATCTCGAACACGCGCTCGAAGCCGCCCACGACCAGCCGCTTCAGGTAAAGCTCCGGTGCGATCCGCAGGAACATCTGCATGTCGAGCGCGTTGTGGTGCGTGACGAACGGCTTGGCCGTCGCGCCGCCCGGGATCGGGTGCAGCATCGGCGTTTCGACTTCCATGAAGTCGGCATCGGCCATGAACTTGCGGATCGACGCGATCGCCTTGGTGCGCGCACGGAACGTGTTGCGTGTTTCGGGCGACACGATCAGGTCGACATAGCGCTGGCGGTAGCGCGTTTCCTGGTCAGCGAGGCCGTGGAACTTGTCGGGCAGCGGGCGCAGCGCCTTCGACAGCAGGCGCAGCTCCACGCACTTGACCGACAGCTCGCCCTTGTTGGTGCGGAACAGCACGCCACGCGCGGCCACGATGTCGCCGAGGTCCCACTTCTTGAACGCGTCGTAGGTTTCGGCGCCGACGTCGGCCGGCGTGATGAAGAACTGGATCTGGCCCGAGCCGTCCTGCACGGTGGCGAACGCGGCCTTGCCCATCACGCGCTTGAGCATCATCCGGCCGGCCAGCTTGACTTCGAGCGCCTTGGCCTCGAGTGCCTCCTTGTCGTCGCCCGCGTAGCCCGATTGCAGATCGGCGGCGTGGTGCGTCGGCTGGAAATCGTTCGGATAGGCGACGCCCTGCTCGCGCAGCGCGCGCAGCTTCTCGCGGCGCTCGGCCATGATCTGGTTTTCGTCGGTCGCGGGCGCTGCCTGCTGCGGTTGGGTCGGTTCGGTCATGATGGTCGGAATTCGGTGGGTAACACGGGTGCGGCGCGTGACAGGTGCGGCGAGTGCTGCAACTCGGTCGGGCCGGTGCTGCGGGTGCGTCCGGCTGGCCGGGCGCGGGGGCCGCGGCGATCGCGCGAGGCGCGGTGTCGCCGCGTGGGGCGGGCGGCGCGAGGCCGCCCTGACGATCAGACGCCCTGTTTCAGGCTGGCGCCGATGAAATCGTCGAGATCGCCGTCGAGCACGGCGCGGGTGTTGCTCATTTCGACGTTGGTGCGCAGATCCTTCACGCGGCTCTGGTCGAGCACGTAGGAGCGGATCTGGTGGCCCCAGCCCACGTCCGTCTTGCTCGATTCGAGCTTGTCCTGCTCGGCCTGACGCTTGCGCATTTCGGCTTCGTACAGGCGCGACTTCAGCATCGCCATCGCTTCGGCGCGGTTGCGGTGCTGCGAGCGGTCGTTCTGGCACTGCACCACGATGCCGGACGGCATGTGCGTGATACGTACCGCGGAATCGGTCTTGTTGATGTGCTGACCGCCCGCGCCCGACGCGCGATAGGTGTCGATGCGCAGATCGGCCGGGTTCACGTCGATCTCGACCGAATCGTCGATTTCCGGATAGACGAACACCGACGAGAACGACGTGTGGCGGCCGCCCGACGAATCGAACGGCGACTTGCGCACGAGGCGGTGAATGCCCGTTTCGGTGCGCAGGAAGCCGTAGGCGTAGTCGCCCGTGACCTTGATCGTGGCGTTCTTGATGCCGGCCACGTCGCCGTCGGATTCTTCCAGCACTTCGGTCTTGAAGCCCTTGCGCTCGCAGTAGCGCAGGTACTGGCGCAACAGCATCGACGCCCAGTCGCAAGCCTCGGTACCGCCGGCGCCGGCCTGGATGTCGATGAAGCAGTTGTTCGGATCGGCCGGGTTCGAGAACATCCGGCGGAATTCGATTTCCGAGACGCGCTTCTCGAGTGCGGCGGCGTCGCTTTCGCTGCCGACGAGGGTGTCTTCGTCGTCTTCCTCGCGGGCGAGATCGAACAGATCGCTGGCGTCGCCGAGATCGTTATCGAGCGCGGTCAGCGTCATCACGACGCCTTCCAGCGATTTCTTCTCGCGGCCGAGTGCCTGGGCGTTCTTCGAATCATTCCAGACGTTCGGATCTTCGAGTTCCTTGTTGACTTCGGCTAGACGTGCAGACTTGACGTCGTAGTCAAAGATACCCCCGTAGCTCGCCTGCGCGCCGGCGCAGGTCTGCTAGAGAGCTTTCGATCGCGTTGAGGCGTTCCGCTTCCATGTGATGATCGCTTTTTCGGCTTCGTGAAAAGGCGAAATTATAGCCGATCGGGCGGCCCCTCCGGTTGGCCAGGCGGGGCTGCCGTGCGGCGGAAGGTGTGGAAATGAGCGACGGATCGATGGCGAGCCGGCGATGAATCGGCGGCCGGCGGGCGCTGCGGCGGGCAGGGCGGCCCGCCGCGCCGCTTCAGGCGGCGTGCTCGACGATCAGTTGCACGCGCGTGACGCCGTTCCAGGTATCGCTCGCCAGCCGGTAGGCGACGGTCGCGCGCGCCGGCAGCGGCTCGGTGTGGTTGAACCAGATCGCGCCGAAGCGCTGGCGGCCGCGCAGCAGTTGCAGCTTCAGGTGCTTGTCCTTGACCAGCGCCTGCGAGGCCACCTCGAATTCTCCCGAAAACAGCGGGGCCGGAAAGCCCTGGCCCCAGACGGCAGCATCGATCAGCTCGACGAACTGCGGCGTGAAGTACGCATCCTCCAGGTCGCCGTCGGTTTCGACTACGCGCGCGAGCGTGTCGGCCGACAGCCATTCGCGCGCCACCGCCTCGAACGCGGCGGCGAAGCGCGGCACCTTGTCGGTTTCGAGCGTGACGCCGGCCGCCATCGCGTGGCCGCCGAACGTGACGAGCAGATCCGGCTCGCGCTTCGAGACCAGATCGAGCGCGTCGCGCAGATGGAAGCCCGGGATCGAGCGGCCGGAGCCCTTGACACGCGCGCCGCTCTCGTCGGCATGCGCGAACGTGAACGACGGGCGGTGGAACTTCTCCTTGAGCCGGCCGGCGACGATGCCGATCACGCCCTGGTGCCACTCGGGATTGAACAGCACGATGGTGGCCGCCTCGGCCGGATCGACGCTCGCCAGGTCGGCCAGCGCCTGCTGCTGCATGCCGGCCTCGATCTCGCGGCGCTCGCGGTTCATTGTGTCGAGCTGCTGCGCCAGGTCCCAGGCGCGGCCGACGTCGTCGGTGGTCAGGCATTCGATGCCGAGCGACATGTCCGACAGGCGGCCGGCCGCGTTCAGGCGCGGCCCGAGGCCGAAGCCCAGGTCGAAGCCCGAGGCGCTGCGCGCCTCGCGCGCGGCGGCGCGGAACAGCGCGGCGATGCCGGGCTGCATGCGGCCGTTGCGGATTCGCTGCAGGCCCTGCGCGACCAGCACGCGGTTGTTGCCGTCGAGGCGCACCACGTCGGCCACGGTGCCGAGCGCGACCAGGTCGAGCAGGCCGTCGAGGCGCGGCTCCGGGCGCGCGTCGGTGAACGCGCCGCGGCGGCGCAGTTCGGCGCGCAGCGCGAGCAGCACGTAGAACATCACGCCCACGCCGGCAATGTGCTTGCTCGGGAACGTGCAGCCCGGCTGGTTCGGATTGACGATGGCGCGCGCATCCGGCAGCGTCGCGCCGGGCAGGTGGTGATCGGTCACCAGCACGTCGATGCCGAGCGCGTTGGCGGCGGCCACGCCGTCGACGCTGGCGATGCCGTTGTCCACCGTGATCAGCAGGTCCGGCTTGCGCGCGGCGGCGAGCTTGACGATTTCGGGCGTCAGGCCGTAGCCGTATTCGAAACGGTTCGGCACCAGGTAATCGATGCTCGCGCCGAGCATGCGCAAGCCGCGCACGGCCACCGCGCAGGCGGTGGCGCCGTCGCAGTCGTAGTCGGCCACCACCAGCATCCGCTTGCGCGCGTCGAGCGCGTCGGCCAGCAGCACGGCGGCCTCCTCGCAGCCCTTCAGGCTGGCGGGCGGCACGAGGCGGGCCAGCGCCGTTTCGATGTCCTCGGGGCAGGTGACGCCGCGCGCCGCGTACAGGCGCGCGAGAACGGGATGCAGGCCGTGGCGGGCCAGGGCTTCGGTGTCGGCGGGCGAGGCCGAGCGGGTGACGAGTCGGGTCATGCGCTTGCGTTTTCGAACAGGGAGGCGAGCGCGCGGCGTCGCCAGAATTTGCGGAGATCGCCGCGCGTGGCGGCGAGCGTCGTGGCGCTGGTGTCGCCGCACAGCGTGAAGCTCAGTTCGCGCACCCGGCCCGCGCGCAGTGCCTCGAGCGCCGGGGCGAACCAGTCGCGTTCGAGCGCGTCGAGCGCGTCGCGCCAGCGGTACCAGTCCTGCTGGATGAACGGGACGGTCAGCGTGTCCAGCTCGATCAGCGTGGCGCGTGCGTCGTCGTTATCGGCATGGTTGGCGGCCAGGGCATCGAACGTGGCCGGCGGCGCATCGGCGGGCGCCTGCGCGGCGAGCGCCAGCCCGCGCGTGGCGCAGGCGGTGGACAGCACGCGCGCGAACGGGCTGCGCACCGGCCGCAGCGTGCCCTGGCCGTGAAACCAGATCGAATTCGCGCTGAACTGGCGGCGCGCCTCGCGCGCGTCGTTCACCGCGTGGCCGAACCAGGCCATCTGCACTTCGTTCTGCAGTTTCATCCAGAGGCGCGAGCGTTCGCCCGTGCGGGCCTCGTGCGGCAGCCAGATCTCGATGTTGCGGCCGCTCGCGCGCAGCGGTGCGGCCCCGGCCAGTTCGGCCAGCGAGGCACTGGAGACATACCAGCGTTTCGGATGGGGCGCCTGCATGCGCACGCCCAGCTCCTCGATCAGCGGGCGCGCCACGTCGAGCAGCGCGGCGGCTTCGGCGTCGGCCAGTTCGAGCGAGGACGGATCGATCAGCACCAGGTGGTCGGTCGCGATCTGCACGTGCACCGGCTCGATGCAGGCCCACGGCGCGTCGCCGGGCGTGCCGCCGTCGGCGAGCAGCATGTAGGGGGCGAGCGGGGCGTCGTCGGTCTGGCCGTCGATCGCGCCGAAGCGCTGGGCCAGCCAGCGTTCGTGCGGCAGCGTGCGCTGGAAATCTTCGCCGGCGATCCGTTCGACCAGGCGCGCGCGGGCCAGCAGCGCGCTCAGCGCCGGGCTGGCGAGATCGCGCAGTGACAAGGCGGCATCGGCGGCGGACGGGAGCGCGAACGGCAGCAGGAAATGGAGGCGGCGGGGGGCAGGGTGGTCGCGCATGATGGTGCGCATTGTAGGCCAAACGGCCTGGGCCGGCGGCGCGGTTTGTGGCCCGGGGTGACCCGGGCCGCGCGAGCGCGGCAGCGGTCGGGCGAGTCATGGCAGCAGCATGCGCGGCTGTGCCGACAACGGCGGGCGGCCGTGCCGGGAAGACCGCCCGGCGGGGCATCGGCGGCTTTTGCACAGGCCCGTTGCAGGCCGCCTCGTCCTGTCTCGTTTTCAGAGCCGGTTAAGTAATGTGTGGCAAACTTCGCGCGTGATCGGCGGCGCCCGGCCTGGTGCGCCGCCTTCCGGGCTGCCGGCCCGGATGCCTCACCCGGCCGGCGACGCCCGCCGCAACACGTAAAAAGGACCCGCTTGAAACTCCCGTACGAATGGCAGATCGGCTGGCGCTACACGCGCGCCGGCAAACGCACGACCGGCAACGGTTTCATCTCCTTCATCGCCGCCGTCTCGATGCTCGGCATCGCGCTCGGCGTGGCTGCCCTGATCGTGGTGCTGTCGGTGATGAACGGCTTCCAGACGCAGGTGCGCGACCGCATGCTGTCGGTGCTCGCGCACGTCGAGATCTTCTCGCCCACCGGTTCGATGCCGAACTGGCAACTGACTTCCGACGAAGCGCGCCGCAATCCCGAAGTGATCGGCTCGGCGCCCTACGTCGAGGCGCAGGCCTTGCTGACCCGCCAGGATGCGGTGAGCGGCGTATTGCTGCGCGGTGTCGATCCGGTGCGGGAGCCGCAGGTGTCCGACGTGAGCAAGGACATGAAGGCCGGCTCGCTCGCGGCCCTGCAGCAAGGCCAGTTCGGCATCGTGCTCGGCACTGCGCTGGCCAGCAATCTCGGCGTGGGTGTGGGCGATAAAGTCACGCTGGTCGCGCCGGAAGGCACCATCACGCCGGCCGGCATGCTGCCGCGCCTGAAGCAGTTCACGGTGGTCGGCGTGTTTGAATCGGGCCACTACGAATACGACAGCACGCTCGCGATGATCGACATCGGCGACGCGCAAACCCTGTTCCGCCTGCCCGCGCCCACCGGCGTGCGGTTGCGGCTCAAGGACATGCAGCGCGCGCCCGAGGTGGCCGTGCAGTTGTCGCATTCGCTGTCGGGCGATCTGTATATCCGCGACTGGACGCAGCAGAACAAGACGTGGTTCTCGGCCGTCAAGATCGAGAAGCGCATGATGTTCATCATCCTGACGCTGATTATCGCGGTCGCGGCGTTCAATCTGGTGTCGTCGCTCGTGATGACGGTGACCAACAAGCAGGCCGATATCGCGATCCTGCGCACGCTCGGTGCGCAGCCCGGCTCGATCATGAAGATCTTCGTGGTGCAGGGCGTGACGGTGGGCTTCGTCGGCACGCTCGCGGGCGTCGGCCTCGGCAGCCTGATCGCCTGGAGCATTCCGTGGCTGATCCCGATGATCGAGCATCTGTTCGGCGTGCAGTTCCTGCCGCCGTCGGTGTATTTCATCAGCGAACTGCCGTCGGAGCTGGTGGCCGGCGACGTGATCAAGATCGGCCTGATCGCATTCGTGCTGTCGTCGGTGGCGACGCTGTATCCGAGCTGGCGCGCGGCCAAGGTCCGCCCGGCCGAAGCACTGCGCTACGAATGAGCGGGGCGCGCAACAGGCCATGAACTCGAACCATCAAGGAAATCCGCGCATGCGCGAAACCGTGCTCGAAGCGAGCGGCATCACCAAATCGTTCCAGCAGGGCGGGCTCGACGTGCGCGTGCTGGCCGAGGCGTCCGTCACCGTGCATCGCGGCGAGAAGCTCGCGATCGTCGGCGCGTCGGGCTCGGGCAAGAGCACGCTGCTGCACGTGCTGGGTGGGCTCGACGAGCCGGGCACGGGCGAGGTGTCGCTGCTCGGCAAGCCGTTCACGCGGCTCGCCGAGCGTGAACGCAACGACCTGCGCAATCGCGCGCTGGGCTTCATTTATCAGTTCCACCATCTGCTGCCGGAATTCTCGGCGCTCGACAACGTGGCGATGCCGCTGCGAATCCGCCGGCTGGCGGCCGCCGAAGCGCATCACGCGGCGCGCGAGATGCTCGAACGCGTCGGCCTCGGCCATCGCGCGAAGCACCGTCCGGGCGAGCTGTCGGGCGGCGAGCGCCAGCGCGTGGCGGTGGCGCGCGCGCTCGTCACCAAGCCGGCCTGCGTGCTGGCCGACGAGCCGACCGGCAACCTTGACGGCTCGACCGCCGACAACGTGTTCAACCTGATGCTCGAACTGTCGCAAACGCTCGACACCAGCTTCGTGATCGTCACGCACGATCTGGAACTGGCCGGCCGCTGCGACCGCATCCTGCGGCTGCGCGACGGCGTGCTGCACGAGGAGCCGGCGGTGCCGGCCTGACGCGATGTGGATCGACACGCACTGCCATCTCGACGCCGGCGAATTCGACGCGGACCGCGCTGCGGTGGCGTTGGCGGCGGCCGAGGCGGGCGTGTCGGGCATCGTGATTCCAAGCGTCGGCGCGGGCAATTTCGATACGGTGCGCGAGCTGGCGCATCGCACCGCCGGCGGCAGTTACGCGCTCGGCATCCATCCGCTGTTCACGCCGGCCGCGGGCGACGATGACCTCGACCGCCTGCGCATGGAGATCGAGGCC
Source organism: Burkholderia sp. 22PA0099 (assembly GCF_047497165.1). Taxonomy (NCBI): domain Bacteria; kingdom Pseudomonadati; phylum Pseudomonadota; class Betaproteobacteria; order Burkholderiales; family Burkholderiaceae; genus Burkholderia; species Burkholderia sp. 22PA0099. The sequence continues at coordinate 1,499,114 of NZ_CP163165.1, forward strand.
AGCCTCGACGATCCGCGCTTCGTCGCGATCGGCGAGATCGGCCTCGATTACTTCGTCGACGGGCTCGACAACCCGCGCCAGGAACACTTCTACGCCGAGCAACTGAAGCTGGCGCGCGAATTCGATCTGCCGGTGCTGTGCCATGTGCGCAAGTCGCAGGATCGTGTGCTGGCGGGGCTGCGGCGCTTCGGCGTGCGGCGCGGCATCGCGCATGCGTTCAACGGCAGCTTCCAGCAGGCCGAGGCGTTCGTGACGCAGGGCCTGCATCTGGGCTTCGGCGGCAACGTGACGTTCGAGCGGGCGCGGCAGATCCGGCGGCTCGCCGAGCAACTGCCGCTGGAGGCGCTGGTGGTCGAAACCGATGCGCCCGACATCGCCCCCGAATGGCGCTACAAGCAGCGCAACACGCCCGATCAGGTGCCGCGTATCGGCGAGATCATGGCGGCCCTGCGCGGCAGCGACGTTGCCGGCATGGCGCGCGCGACCACCGAGAATGCCCATGCGGCGATGCCGCGTTTGCGCGCCGCGCTGGCTTGATGGCGCCTGAGTTGCCTGCTCGGTTGCACGCGTTTCGGTTTTTTCCCATCGCTCTATTCCCTTCGGCCGGCGTGATCGTTTCGACGGTTCGCGGCTGCCTTTCTTCCCCATAATCGTCCGTGCTTGGCGTCGTGTTCGCGGCGCGTCATCACGAGGTGGCGATGCGGGAAATCTGGATCGCGTTTGCGCTCGGCGTCGTGCTGTTGCAGCGGCAGGCGAGCTTGCCGGAATGGCGCTTGTTGGCGGCCTTGGGGCTGGCGGTGGGGCTGCTGATCGCGCTCGTGCTCGTGCTGTTTGTCGGGCCTACCCGTTGGGCGGGGCGGGCGTGTGTGCCTGCGGCGCTCGCGTTGGCCTTGCTCGCCGGCTTTTCCTACGCTGCCGTGCGCGCGCATTGGCGGCTCGCCGATACCTTGCCGGCCGAATGGATGCGGCGCGATGCGATCGTGACCGGCACGGTGCGCGGGCTGCCCGCGCGCGACGCCGACGGCATGCGTTTCGTGTTCGACGTCGACGGTCACGACACGGGCCTCGCACACTTTCCGGCGCGCTTGCGCTTGTCGTGGATCGTGCGCGGTGGCGACGCCGTGCCACCGCCGCCGATGCGCCCTGGCGAGCGCTGGCGGCTGCGCGTGCGCCTGAAGCGACCTCACGGCGCGGCCAACGACGGCGTGCGCGACGCCGAGGCCGGGTGGCTGGCGCAAGGCGTGCGCGCGCTCGGCTACGTATCCGCGCCGCGCGACGCGATACGGCTCGATGCGGGGCCTCGCACACCGCGCGACGCCGTCGATCGGCTGCGGTTCGCGCTGCGCGAGCGGGTCCGCACGGTGCTGGCCGGGGCGCCGCATGCGGGCATCGTGATCGCGTTGGCGATCGGTGCGCAGGACGACATCACCGAAGCCGACCGCCGCTCGCTGCGCGCCACCGGTACGAGCCATCTGGTGGCGATTTCGGGGCTGCATATCGGTATGGTCGGGGCGTTGGCCGGCTGGGGCGTGGCCGCGTGGTGGCGGCGCGCGGCGGTACGCGGCATGCCGTTGCCGCTGATCGTGCCGGCCCAGTACGCCGGCGCGTGCGCGGCGATCGCCGGAGCCGGCTGCTATGCCGCGCTGGCCGGCTTCAACGTGCCGGCGCAGCGCGCCTGGTGGATGTTGAGCACGGCCTGCCTCGCCTATCTGGCCGGGCGTGCGGTGCCGCCGTCGGCCACGCTGGCGATGGCGCTTGCCGGCGTGCTGATCGCCGATCCGTGGGCGGTGCTGCTGCCGGGGTTCTGGCTGTCGTTCGGCGCGGTTGCGGTGATCCTGTTCGCGGTGTCGGGGCGCACGAATCGGCGGCGGCATCGGCGGGAGGGCGAACCGCTGGCCGCCGATGCCGATATGGGTGTTGCGCAGCCGCGTCGCGCCATCGATTCGCGGCGTTGGGTTGCGCGCCTCGCTCACGGGATCGCCAGCGGCGCGCGCGTGCAATACGCGGTGACGCTCTGGATGGTGCCGCTCGGCGTCGTCTGGTTCGGGCAGATCCCGCTGGGCGGCATGGCGGCCAATGCGCTGGCGATTCCGTGGGTCGGCTCACTCGTCACGCCGGTCGTGCTGGCCGGCGTGGTGCTGCCGGCGCCGCTCGATGCGCTGGCGTTTCATGCGGCGCACGCGATGCTCGCGGCGTTGTTCGGCGTGTTCGACGCGCTCGGGCCGGCCGAGCGCTCGGTGTTGACGATGGCGCCGCCGTCGGGCTTCGCACTGGCCGCCGCGCTGATCGGCGGCGGATGGATGCTGATGCCGCATGGCTGGCTGTTGCGTTTCGCGGCCCCGCTCGCGTGGCTGCCGTTCGCGCTGCCCGCGCCGCAGGGGCCGCCAGCGGGCGCGGCGAGGCTGACGATGCTCGATGTCGGGCAGGGCACGTCGGTGCTCGTCGAAACCGCGCATCACCGGCTGCTGTTCGATGCCGGGCCGGGTGAGGAGTCCACGCGTGCGGGCGAGCGCGTGGTCGTGCCGTTCCTGCGTGCGCGCGGTATCGACAAGCTCGACGTGCTGATGATCAGCCACGCCGATGCCGATCACGCGGGCGGCGCGCCGGCCGTGCTCGCCGCGTTGCCGGTCGCGCAGCTCGCGGGCGGCTTGCCGCCCGGCAACCGGCTGTGGCGTCAGGCGAAGGATGCCGGCGTGGCCGACCGGCTCGTTTGCGCGGCCGGGCAGCACTGGCAGTGGGATGGCGTGCGTTTTGCCGTGCTGTGGCCGCAGGGCGGGGTGCGGGCCGGCAGCGCGAATGCGCAATCTTGCGTGCTGCACGTCTCGGCGGTCCGCCACGCGGCCTTGCTGACAGGCGACATCGACACGCGCGTCGAACGCGTGCTGCTGGCCGGCGACCGCGCGGCGCTGGCGGCCGATGTGCTGGTGGTGCCGCATCATGGCAGCCGCACGTCGTCGTCGGAACCGTTCGTCGATGCGGTCGGGCCGCGCACCGCGTGGTTTCCGCTCGGTTATGCGAACCGTTTCCGGCATCCGCATCCGACTGTCTGGGCGCGTTTTGCCGAACGCGGCATTCCGCTGGCGCGCAGCGATCGCGACGGTCAGGTGGAGGTCATGCTGAACGATCCCGACGCTCCCGACGCTCCCGACGCATTGCCGATCCTGCGCTACCGTGACCGCCACCGGCGCTACTGGATGGATCGATGAGGGCGAGAGTAGAGGGAACCATCGAAGCGCGGTCGATCGAAAGGATTCGATAAAAATCAAACGCTTATCGCCTCATTTCGAAAATGACCCGGCACGCGGCCCGGTGCGCCCCGGCGCATTGTGCGATATGGCCGCACGGACGCGCTATGCTCGTCCGGCATCGTCGCGCAGCCTTGTCTGCCGTGCCCCGAACCGAACACAGGAGACACCGCTCACTTGAAGGACATCCTCCATTTCTCGCATGCGAACGGCTTTCCCGCCTCGACCTACCGGACGTTGTTCGCCGAGCTGGCCGACGAGTACGAGATCCGCACGCTGGAGCGGATCGGTCACGACCGGCGCTATCCCGTCACGCGCGACTGGCCGCATCTCGTCGACGAGCTGGTCGAGACGATCGGCCAGCGCTACGAGCGGCCGGTCTGGCTGGTCGGCCATTCGCTCGGCGGGTATCTGTCGCTGATGGCGGCGCTCAAGAGGCCGCAATGGGTGCGCGGCGTCGTCATGCTCGATTCGCCGGTGATCGCGGGCTGGCGCAGCAGCGCGCTGCGCGTGAGCCAGTGGACCGGCCTCGACGAGCGGCTCTCGCCGGCCGCGGCCACCCGTAAGCGGCGCACGCGCTGGGCCAGCCGCGACGAGGTCTGGCGGCATTTCCGCGAGAAGCCGGCGTTCGCGCGCTGGGACGAGCGGATGCTGGCCGACTACGTCGATCACGGCATTCCGCAGACGGATGCGTCCGGCGAGCGGCGGCTCGCGTTCGACCGCGAGATCGAGTACATGATTTATCGGACGTTGCCGCACACGCTCGGGCCGCGGCTTGCGCACGGCGCGCCGGTGCCGGTGGGCTTCCTGGCCGGCACGCGTTCGCGCGAGGTGCGGCAGGTCGGGCTCGATGCCACGCGGCGTATCGCGCACGGCCGGATCGAGTGGCTCGAAGGCTCGCATCTGTTCCCGATGGAGCACCCGCTGGAAACCGCACGCGCCTTGCAGCGCATGCTGAATACCTTGCGTTCGGCCGGCGCCGCCGCATAGCAGCCGGCGTGGCGCGAGGCGGCGTGCAAAGGCGCGGGACAGCCTGCCGCAGCACGCCTTCCCGGCCGCTCGCGCGGCGTCGGGACAGCCGGCGCGCAGGTGCCGAAACGGGCCATCGGCCGCCTCGCCGCACAGGGCAAGGATAGGGCGCGATCGGTCCACAATTGCTCAGAGATGCACGGTCTTTACGGTATAATCCGTTTTTCCCGCGAGCATTCAGCGATGACCAAATATGTATTCGTCACCGGCGGCGTAGTTTCTTCCCTCGGCAAGGGAATTGCTGCCGCTTCTCTCGCCGCGATCCTCGAGTCGCGCGGTCTAAAAGTCACCCTCCTCAAGCTCGATCCGTACATCAACGTCGACCCCGGCACGATGAGCCCGTTCCAGCACGGCGAAGTGTTCGTGACGGAAGACGGCGCGGAAACCGATCTCGACCTCGGCCACTACGAGCGCTTCATCAGCACGAAGATGCGCAAGGCCAACAACTTCACGACCGGTCAGATCTACGAGTCGGTGATCCGCAAGGAACGCCGTGGCGATTATCTGGGCAAGACGGTCCAGGTCATTCCGCACATCACCAATGAAATCCAGGCGTTTGTCGAGCGCGGCGCGGCGTCGGCCACCTGCGGCGAGCCGGACGTGGCGATCGTCGAAATCGGCGGCACGGTGGGCGACATCGAATCGCTGCCGTTCCTCGAAGCCGCACGTCAGATGAGCCTGCGCATGGGCCGCAACAGCGCGTGCTTCGTGCACCTGACGCTGGTGCCGTTCATCGCGACGGCCGGCGAACTGAAGACCAAGCCGACCCAGCACAGCGTGCAGAAGCTGCGCGAAATCGGCATTTTGCCGCATGTGCTGCTGTGCCGTGCCGATCGCCGCATCCCCGACGACGAGTGCCAGAAGATCTCGCTGTTCTCGAACGTGCCGGAAGACGCGGTCATTTCCGTGTGGGACGTCGACAGCATCTACAAGATCCCGCAGATGCTGCACGATCAGGGCCTCGACAAGATCATCTGCGAAGAGCTCAAGCTCTCGCCGAACGACGCCGACCTCTCGATGTGGGCCTCGCTGGTCGATCGCCTGCAGCACCCGAAGCACGAAGTCACGATCGGCATGGTCGGCAAGTATGTCGAGCTGACGGAATCGTACAAGTCGCTGATCGAGGCGCTGCGTCACGCGTCGATTCACACGTCGACCAAGGTCAACATCGAATACCTCGACTCCGAGGAAATCGAAACCAACGGCGTCGACAGCCTCAAGCACCTCGACGCCGTGCTGGTGCCGGGCGGTTTCGGCCGTCGCGGCACCGAAGGCAAGATCGCGGCGATCCGCTATGCGCGCGAAGCGAACGTGCCGTATCTCGGTATCTGTCTCGGCATGCAGCTCGCGGTCATCGAATTCGCACGCGACGTGGTCGGCCTGAAGGGCGCCAACAGCACCGAATTCGATCCGGAAACGCCGAGCCGCGTGGTCGCCCTCATCACCGAGTGGCACGATCGCGAAGGCAAAGTGGAAAAGCGCACGGAAGGATCGGATCTGGGCGGTACGATGCGCCTGGGCTCGCAGCGCTGCCCGATCAAGGCCGGCACGCTGGCCGAGGAAATCTATGGCGCCGACGTCAACGAACGTCACCGCCATCGTTACGAGGTCAACAACGGTTTCGTGCCCCAGCTCGAAGCCGGCGGCCTCGTGATCAGCGCCCGCACGCCGAGCGAGGATCTGCCGGAAATGATGGAGCTGCCGCGCTCGATGCACCCGTGGTTCGTCGGTGTCCAGTTCCACCCGGAATTCACGTCCACGCCGCGTGACGGTCACCCCCTGTTCAAGTCGTTCGTCGAAGCCGCGCTGGCCAATCAGCAGGCGCGTGCCGGAGTGAAAGCATGAAACTGGGCGATTTCGAAGTCGGCCTCGATCGGCCGTTCTTCCTGATCGCCGGCACTTGCGTCGTCGAATCGGAGCAGATGACGATCGACACCGCGGGCCGGCTCAAGGAAATCTGCGCGAAGCTGAACATCCCGTTCATCTACAAGTCGTCGTTCGACAAGGCCAACCGCAGTTCGGGCACCTCGTTCCGCGGCCCGGGCATGGACGAAGGCCTGCGCATCCTGTCCGAAGTCAAGCGCCAGCTCGGCCTGCCGGTGCTGACCGACGTGCACGGCATCGAGGAAATCGAGCCGGTGGCGTCGGTGGTCGACGTGCTGCAAACGCCGGCCTTCCTGTGTCGGCAAACCGATTTCATCCACGCCTGCGCGCGCTCGGGCAAGCCCGTCAATATCAAGAAGGGTCAGTTCCTCGCGCCGCACGACATGAAGAACGTGATCGACAAGGCGCGCGCCGCGGCCCGCGAAGCCGGCCTGTCCGAAGATCGCTTCTTCGCCTGCGAGCGCGGCGTTTCGTTCGGCTACAACAATCTCGTGTCCGATATGCGTTCGCTCGCGATCATGCGCGAAACGGGCGCGCCGGTCGTGTTCGACGCCACCCACTCGGTGCAGTTGCCGGGCGGGCAGGGCACCAGTTCGGGCGGCCAGCGCGAGTTCGTGCCGGTGCTCGCACGCGCGGCCGTGGCCACCGGCGTGGCCGGGCTGTTCATGGAGACGCACCCGAACCCGGCCGAGGCGAAGTCCGACGGCCCGAACGCCGTGCCGCTGCATCGCATGGCCGCGCTGCTCGAGACGCTCGTCACGCTCGACGCGGCGGTCAAGCGCACGCCGTTCCTGGAAAACGATTTCAACTAATGCATGAACTTGGCGGCGGTGGCAGGCGTCTGTAGCAAGGTCTGCTCCGCCGTCACAGCCATCACGACGGAATCCATCGTCATCCTCAGAGGAAATCATGAGTGCAATCGTAGATATCATCGGCCGCGAGATTCTGGATTCGCGCGGTAATCCTACCGTCGAGTGCGACGTGCTGCTCGAATCGGGCACGATGGGCCGCGCCGCGGTGCCGTCGGGTGCGTCGACGGGCTCGCGCGAAGCGATCGAGCTGCGCGACGGCGAAGCCGGCCGTTATCTCGGCAAGGGCGTGCTGAAGGCGGTCGAGCATATCAATACGGAAATCTCCGAAGCGATCATGGGTCTCGACGCGTCGGAGCAGGCGTTCCTGGACAAGACGCTGCTCGAGCTGGACGGCACCGACAACAAGTCGCGCCTCGGCGCGAACGCGATGCTGGCCGTGTCGATGGCCGTCGCGAAGGCTGCCGCCGAAGAAGCCGGCCTGCCGCTGTACCGCTATTTCGGCGGCTCGGGCGCGATGCAGCTGCCGGTGCCGATGATGAACATCGTGAACGGCGGCGCGCACGCCAACAACAGCCTGGACATCCAGGAATTCATGATCGTTCCGGTCAGCCAGCCGACGTTCCGCGAAGCGCTGCGCTGCGGCGCCGAAGTGTTCCACGCGCTGAAGAAGATCCTGTCGGATCGCGGCATGAGCACGGCCGTCGGCGACGAAGGCGGCTTCGCACCGAACTTCGGCAGCAACGACGAATGCCTGTCGACCATCATCCAGGCGATCGAGAAGGCCGGCTACCGTGCCGGTGAAGACGTCCTGCTGGCGCTCGACTGCGCGGCCTCGGAGTTCTATCACGACGGCAAGTACCAACTGGCCGGCGAAGGCCTGCAACTGTCGTCGGCCGAATTCACCGACTACCTGGCCACGCTCGCCGACAAGTTCCCGATCGTCTCGATCGAGGACGGCATGCACGAAAGCGACTGGGACGGCTGGAAGCTGCTGACCGATCGTCTGGGCAAGACGGTGCAACTGGTCGGCGACGACCTGTTCGTCACCAACACGCGCATCCTGAAGGAAGGCATCGAGAAGGGCATCGGCAACTCGATCCTCATCAAGATCAACCAGATCGGTACCTTGACCGAAACGTTCGCCGCCATCGAAATGGCCAAGCGCGCCGGCTACACGGCCGTGATCTCGCACCGCTCGGGCGAAACGGAAGATTCGACGATCGCCGATATCGCCGTGGGCCTGAACGCCGGCCAGATCAAGACGGGCTCGCTGTCGCGCAGCGACCGCATCTCGAAGTACAACCAGTTGCTGCGCATCGAGGAAGATCTCGGTGATATCGCCAGCTACCCGGGCAAGTCGGCGTTCTACAACCTGCGCTGATAACGCGCTACTATCCGGACTTGTCCTCCGTGACGCCGCTTCGCGACCCTCGCGAAGCGGCGCTTCTTATATCTGCGGCTCGTACATGCGGCTTGTCACTGTCGTTCTGATCGCCTTGCTGGTGTTGATTCAGTACCCACTCTGGTGGGGACATGGCGGCTGGCTGCGCGTGCACGAATTGCGTCAGGAGCTGGTCGACCAGATGCAGAAGAACGCGGACGAAAAGCTGCGCAACGAGCGCATTGCCGGCGAAGTGCAGGATCTGCAAAGCGGCACGGCCGCCATCGAGGAGCGCGCGCGCTACGAGATGGGCATGATCAAGGACGGCGAAGTGTTCGTGCAGTTCGTCTCGCCGAATTCGCCGGCGCCGATGGTGCCGAATCAGAATTCCACGGCGTCGCTGACCAATCACGGCGTGACCACCGGTGCACCGGTCAGTGTCGTGCCGAACCCGGTGTCGCGCGCCAAGCCCGAACGTCATCACGGCCGCGCGGCGCATCACGAGTGAGGCGGGAACGGCGGCAGCCAAAGAAAAACGCGACCAATAGGTCGCGTTTTTTTCAGCAAGCGCGCATGAGCGGAAGGCCAGAACCCACGGCCGGATGAGTCTTACCAGCCCCATCCCCAGCCCGGATAGCCGTATCCGTAACCCCAGCCGTTGTTCCAGCCCCCGTAGTAGCCGCCATAGACGGTGACCGGTGCCGGTGCGTAATAAGCGGCCCGCGCGGCGGCTTCGGCCGACATCACCTCGTCCTGCTCGCGCAGCACCTGCTTGTCGATGGCGTCGTAGCGCTGCTTTTCCGCGGGCGTAAGCGGCCGAGCCTGGGCCGCGGCGGCACCGGGCTGGCCATCGGGCAGCCGGCTCAGCACCGTGGACGGCGGCGCGACCGCACAGCCCGCGAGCAGCGTGGCCGCCAATACGGCGGCCAGGGCGGCCGAGGCCGATACCGAGGCCGGCAGCGGCAGTTGGCGAATGGATCGGATGCTCATGATGCTTCTCCCTCGGCGCGGGCGGGCGGTGCCGCCGCGTGCTGCTCAGTGACGCTGATCGCTTGCCGGCGTGACGCCGGCACCCAACGCGGGCGTCGCGAACAGTTGTTCGACATCGACCGGATCGAATTCATAGCGCTGGTTGCAGAACTCGCAATGAATCTCGACGTGGCCGCGCTCCTCGATCACGCCGTCGATTTCCTCGCGGCCCAGCATGCGCAGCATCCCGCCCACCTTCTCGCGCGAGCAGGTGCACTGGAAGCGCGTGCTGGCCGGTTCGAAGTGACGGACGTTCTCCTGCCAGAACAGACGCCGAAACACCGTCTCGGGTTCCGTTTCGAGCAATTCCTTCGACGTCAGCGTGCTGCCGAGCGTGCAGACGCGTTCCCAGGTGTCGGCGTCCTGCTCGTCGGCGGCCGGCACGATGCCGCCGTCGCCGGGCAGCTTCTGCAGCAGCATGCCGACCGCGCGGTCGCTGTCGGCCGCGAGCCAGAGCCGCGTGTCGAGCTGCTCCGAGTGATGCATGTAGTGTTCCAGCGCCTGCGCAACCGATTGCAGCGGGCCGTCGTGATCGTTGAGCGGCACGATGCCCTGGTACGGCTGCTGGCCCGGCTGCTTGTCGGACGGGTCGAGCGTGATCACGCAACGGCCATGGCCGCTGACGTTGAGCAGATCGACGAACGACATGTCGTCGCCGAGCGTGGCCGCCGTCGAATCGGCCAGCTTGGCGGTGGCGCGCATCGACAGGTCCGAGCTGCACTGCACCACCAGCATCTTGACCGGCCCGTCGCCGTAGATCTGCATGACGAGCGTGCCGTTGAACTTCAGGTTCGCGGACAGCAGCGCGCAGGCGGCCATCATCTCGCCGAGAATGTGGCGCACGGGCGCCGGATAGCTGCGACGCGTCAGGACTTCGCGCCAGGTGCTGCCGAGCGAGACGATCTCGCCGCGCACCGGCGCCGTGTTGAACATGAATTTCTGTAGCTGGTCGCTCACTTCGGTTCCTCGATTGGCGGAGTGCGGCGGACGGCTTTAGCCGATCCGCACGAGCTGCTCCTTGAAATACGCGCGTCGCTGCGCGTAGTTTTGCGTGTTCGCGTGCATGCCCGCGATGTCCTCGTCGGACAGCGTGCGCACGACCTTTGCCGGCGCGCCCAGGATCAGCGAGTTGTCGGGGAAGGTCTTGCCTTCCGTGACCACCGCGCCGGCGCCGACCAGACAGTTGCGGCCGATGACCGCACGATTCAAGACCACCGCCTGAATCCCGATCAGCGAACCCTCGCCGATCGTGCAGCCATGCAGCATCGCCTGGTGACCGATCGTCACATTCGGGGCGATCGTCAGCGGGCAGCCCGGATCGGTGTGCAGCACCGCGCTTTCCTGTACGTTGCTGCCGGCGCCGACCACGATCGGCTCGTTGTCGCCGCGGATCGTCGCGCCAAACCAGACGCTGGCGTTCTCCTCGAGCACCACTTTGCCGATGATCGCCGCGCTATCCGCGACGAACACGCTTTCATGAATGGTCGGGGCGTCTTCGCCGAGCTTGTAGATGGTCACGTTGTCTCCTGGGGGGCACCTGCAGGGTGGGGCGCCGTATGGCGCCGGTACAATGTGCGCGGCCGTGCGGGCCGGGTTGCCGTGGCCGCCGCGCGCGAAACGGGCAGCGGCCGAACGCACCGTAATCCGCTATTGTAAATGCTTGCGTGAATTGATCGCGCACACCGCTTCGCTGTCGCCAGCGTCGTATTCATGTCCGACCCGAATTTCCCGTCCGAAACCTTGCCCTGCCTGCGCACCGCCGCACTCGCCGCGCTGCTCGAAACCGATCCCGTCGCGAAGGCCGCGCAGGTGCGCGCGCTGCATGCCGATGGCTTGGCGGGCCGCGCACGGATCGACCCGGCACGTCGCTTCGAGGTGCCCCCGGCCTTGCCCGGCCGCCCCGAGCGCCCCGAACTGGTCGAACCGCGCCTGCTGAAGCGCCGTTCGATGCGCTCGCCCGAAGGGCGCGCCACGCTGCTGCACGCGCTGGCCCATATCGAATTCAACGCGATCAATCTCGCGCTCGACGCGGTGTGGCGCTTTCCCGGCATGCCCGAGGCGTTCTACGCCGACTGGCTCAAGGTGGCCGCCGAGGAGGCGCATCACTATTCGCTGCTGGCGCAGCGGTTGGGCGAGTTCGGCCATGTCTACGGCGATTTCCCCGCGCACGACGGGCTGTGGGAAATGTGCGAGCGCACGGCCGGCGACGTGCTGGCGCGCATGGCGCTGGTGCCGCGCACGCTGGAGGCGCGCGGCCTCGATGCCTCGCCGCCGATCCGGGCGCGGCTCGCGCAGTCGGGCGATGAGGCGTCGGCGGCGATCCTTGACGTGATCCTGCGCGACGAGATCGGCCACGTATTGATCGGCAACCGGTGGTTTCGTCATCTGTGCGCGCAAACGGGGCGTGAACCGCATCCGGCCTACCTGCAACTGGCCGCGCAATATCATGCGCCGCGCCTGCGCGGGCCGTTCAATTTCGAGGCGCGTCGCGATGCCGGTTTCGACGAGACCGAACTCGACGCGCTGGTCGCGCAGGATCGCGATCCGCCGCCCGTGGCCGGGGCCCGACCATCGGCTTGACCTAGAGAGGTGGCTCGACACGCGTCCGCGGCGCGACGTTGCGCAGCACCGGCTGCCATCGGCATCGATATAATCGAACGATCATTCTTTTTTGGTGGCCGCAATGACCCAGATCAGCACCGATTCCCTCTCCGAATTCGTGACCGTGCGCGGCACGCGCCTGCACGTACGCCGCTGGGGCCGGCCCGGCGCGCCGACGCTCTACATGCTGCACGGCTGGATGGACGTCGCCGCATCGTTCCAGTTCGTGGTCGACGCGCTGGCGGGCGATTGGCAGGTGATCGCGCCGGACGCGCGCGGCTTCGGGCTGTCCGACTATCCGGTGGCGGCGCAGGGCGGCGGCCAGTATTGGTTCATGGACTATCTCGCCGATCTGGAAGCGCTGATCGATCACTACACGCCGGACGGCGAAGTCAACCTGGTCGGTCACAGCATGGGCGCGAACGTGGTGTGCCTGTACGCCGGCGTGAGGCCGCAGCGGGTGCGCCGCGTGGTCGATCTCGAAGGCTTCGGCCTCGCGCCGCCGCCGCCGTCGCAGGCGCCGCTGCGCTTGGCCGGCTGGCTCGACGAGCTGCGCGAGCCGCCGCACCTGGCCAGCTACGCCTCGCTCGACGAGGTCGCCGCGCGCCTGATCAAGACCAACCCGCGCCTCGCGCCCTCGCGTGCGGCGTTCCTGGCCGGCTACTGGTCGCGCCGCGATCCCGACGGCCGCTTTCACCTGCTTGCCGATCCCGCCCACAAGCAGGCCGGCCCGCTGCTGTACCGGCTCGACGAGGTGATGGCGGTGTGGTCGAAGGTGCGCGCCAAGGTGCTGCACATCGAGGCGGTCGATTCGCCGACGCTGCGCTTCCTGGCCGGCAAGATCCCGCTCGACGAATTCAAGGCGCGTTTCGCCGCGTTCCCCGACTGGCGCGAGAAGACCATCGAGGACGCCGGCCACATGGTCCATCACGACCAGCCCGAGCAGGTCGCCGCGCTGATCGAGGCGTTCTGCGCCTGATTTCAGCCTGAATCCGGGCCGCATGCGGCCCCGGTTTCACCCGGGCATGGCGGCCCTATCCGGGATCGGCGCGACCGCCGGATTGCGGCGTTGCAGTAGAATGCCTGCATGTACCCGATTCCGACGATGAACGCCGATCTGCACTGCCATTCCAACGTCTCCGACGGCCAGTTGACACCTGCCGAGGTCGCGCAGCGCGCGCACGCGGCGGGCGTGACGCTGTGGGCGCTGACCGATCACGACGAGATCGGCGGCCAGGCGGTGGCGCGCGAGGCGGCGCAGGCGCTCGGCATGCGCTACCTGTGCGGCGTGGAGATTTCGGTCACGTGGGCGTCACGCACGGTGCATATCGTCGGGCTCAATATCGATCCGGCCCATCCGGCGCTCGTCGACGGGCTGTATCGCACCCGCAACGGCCGTGCGGCGCGCGCGCAGGAAATGAGCGAGCGGCTCGCCGAGATCGGCATTCCGGGTGCCTACGAAGGTGCGCTGCGCTTCGTGTCGAATCCCGAACTGATTTCCCGCACCCACTTCGCGCGTTATCTGGTCGAGGCCGGCTATGCCGCGTCCACGTCAGACGTGTTCGCGCGCTATCTCGGCGACGGCAAGCCTGGCTGCGTGCCGCACCGCTGGGCCAAGTTGTCGGACGCGGTCGGCTGGATCCAGCAGGCGGGTGGCGAGGCCGTGATCGCTCACCCGGGCCGCTATGCGTTCACGCCGGTGGAATTCGGCGCGCTGTTCGGCGAATTCATCGGTCTGGGCGGGCGGGCGATCGAGGTCGTCACGGGCAGCCACACGCCCGACCAATATCGCGAATATGCCGACGTGGCGCGCCGCTACGGCTTCGAGGCGTCGCGCGGTTCCGATTTCCATGCGCCGGGCGAGAGCGTGATCGAGCTTGGCAGCCTGCCGCCACTGCCGCCGGACCTGAAACCGGTCTGGGAACGCTGGCTTTGACCCCCGCTGCCGCGCGCATCCCGGCGCGGCCTGGCCCCCCAACGCGCAACGCACGCGCGGGCCGACGATCCACTCCCCACACAGTCCATGTCCCAGTTCTTCAGGATTCACCCGGAAAACCCGCAGTCGCGGCTGGTGCGCCAGGCGGCCGAGATCGTCAGGCAGGGCGGCGTGATCGCGATGCCGACCGATTCGAGCTACGCGCTGGCCTGCCATCTCGACGACAAGACCGCCGTGGAGCGTGTGCGCCGCATCCGCGGCCTCGACGACAAGCAACTGCTGTCGCTGCTGGTGCGCGACCTGTCGGAGCTGGCCAATTTCGCGATGGTCGACAACCACCAGTACCGGCTGATCAAGTCGGTCACGCCCGGCCCGTACGTGTTCGTGCTGCAGGCCACCAAGGAAGTGCCGCGCCGGCTGTCGCATCCGTCGCGCAAGACCATCGGCCTGCGCGTGCCGGATCACGCGATCACCCTGGCGCTGCTGGAGGCGCTCGGTCAGCCGCTGCTCGGCACCACGCTGATCCTGCCGTCCGACGACGAGCCGCTCAACGATCCCGAGGAAATTCGCGAACGCCTGGAGAAGCAGGTCGATCTGGTGATCGACGGCGGCGCATGCCCGCGCGAGCCGTCCACGGTGATCGACCTGAGCGGCGACGAGCCGGTGCTGGTGCGAGCCGGCCGCGGTGCGCTCGAACCGTTCGGCCTGAGCGCCAACGCCTGACTCCGACCCGAACGCAGCGGCGCGCCGCCGGTTTTCCGCGTCCGTCATTTTCCGCTTGTTACAATATCGCGCTATGGACAACCTGATTCAGACGATCGTCGTCTACGCCTTGCCCGTGATCTTCGCGATCACGCTGCACGAGGCCGCACACGGCTACGCCGCCCGCCTGCTCGGCGACAACACCGCCTACGCGCTCGGCCGCGTTTCGTTCAATCCCGCGCGCCACATCGATCCGATCGGCACCATCGTGATGCCGATCGCGCTGTATTTCCTGACGAGCGGGGCCTTCCTGTTCGGCTATGCCAAGCCGGTACCGGTCGCGTTCCGCAACCTGCGCAACCCGCGCTGGGGCAGCCTGTGGGTGTCGGCCGCCGGCCCGGCCTGCAATTTCGTGCAGGCGCTGATCTGGGGCCTGGTCGCGGTCGGCCTGGCCGCCGGCGACGTCGACGAGGCGTTCTTCACGCGCATGGCCGGCGCCGGCGTGGGCGTGAACCTCGTGCTGTGCGTGCTGAACCTGTTTCCGCTGCCGCCGCTCGACGGCGGGCGCGTGTTGTCGGCGCTGCTGCCGCCCAAGCAATCGATCGCGCTTTCGAGGGTCGAGCCTTACGGCTTCATCATCGTGCTGCTGCTGCTCATGACCGGCGTGCTGTCGAAGTACTGGCTGCAGCCCGGCGTCGGCATCGGCTACAGCATCGTGCGGGCCATCCTGTCTCCCATTGCATCGCTTTTCTAAAACACAAACATGTTCCCCGATCGTATCTTTTCCGGCATGCGTCCCACCGGGTCGCTTCACCTCGGCCATTACCATGGCGTGCTGAAGAACTGGGTGAAGCTGCAGTCCGAGTATCCGTGCTTCTTCTGCGTGGTGGACTGGCACGCGCTGACCACGCACTACGAAACGCCCGAGGTCATCGAAAAGAACGTCTGGGAAGTGCTGATCGACTGGATCGCGTCCGGCATCGATCCGACCCAGGCGACGCTGTTCATCCAGAGCAAGGTGCCCGAGCATGCGGAGCTGGCGCTGTTGCTCGGCATGAGCACGCCGCTCGGCTGGCTCGAACGCGTGCCGACCTACAAGGAACAGATCGAGAAGCTCAAGGACAAGGATCTTTCCACCTACGGCTTCCTCGGTTACCCGGTGCTGATGGCGGCCGACATCCTGCTGTATCGCGGTTCGCTGGTGCCGGTGGGCGAGGACCAGGTGCCGCACGTCGAGATGACGCGCGAAATCGCACGCCGCTTCAACTACCTGTACGGCCGCGAGGCGGATTTCGAGGAAAAGGCGCTGGAAGCCGCCAAGAAGCTCGGCGGCAAGCGCGCCAAGCTGTACCGCGAGCTGCGCAACGCCTACCAGCAGGAAGGCGACGACGAGGCGCTCGAACAAGCGCGCGCGATGCTGCAGGAATCGCAAAGCTTGTCGATGAGCGACCGCGAACGCCTGTTCGGCTATCTCGAAGGCTCGCGCAAGATCATCCTGGTCGAACCGCAGGCGCTGCTGACCGAGGCCTCGCGCATGCCGGGCCTCGATGGCGGCAAGATGTCGAAGTCCTACGGCAACACGATCGGCCTGCGCGAAGATGCCGAAACCATCACGAAGAAGGTCCGCACCATGCCGACCGATCCGGCGCGCGTGCGCCGCACCGATCCGGGCGATCCGGACAAGTGCCCGGTCTGGCAATTCCATCTCGTCTATTCGGACGATTCGACGCGCGAATGGGTGAAGCAGGGCTGCAAGACGGCCGGCATCGGCTGTCTCGACTGCAAGCAGCCGGTGGTCGACGGCATCCTGCGCGAACAGCAGCCGATGCTGGAGCGTGCGCAGAAATACATGGACGATCCGTCGCTGCTGCGCGCGATCGTCGCGGACGGTTGCGACAAGGCGCGCAAGCACGCGGTCGAGACGATGCGCGACGTGCGCGACGCAATGGGCCTGTCCTACAACTGAGCCGCGGCATGACCACCACCACGCCGATCCCGCCGGCTGCCCACGCAGGCACCGCCGAGCCGCACGCGGCCGGCGCGCCGTCGCGCTGGGTCGCCGCCTGGTCGCACCTGGTGCCGCCCGGCGGCGCGGTGCTCGACGTGGCGGCCGGGCAGGGCCGGCATGCGCGCTGGTTCGCCGGGCGCGGCCATCCGGTGCTCGCGCTCGACCGCGATCCGGTGGCGCTCGATGCGCTGGCCGGCATCGGCGGCGTCGAGGCGCGCGCGGCCGATCTCGAAGGTGCGCCGTGGCCGCTGGCCGGCGATGCGCGCTTCGCGGCGGTGGTCGTCACGAACTACCTGCATCGCCCGCTGCTGCCGCGCCTGGTGGCGTCGGTGGCACCGGGCGGCATCCTGCTCTACGAAACTTTCGCGCGCGGCAACGAAACGCTCGGAAAGCCGTCCAATCCCGCATTCCTGCTCACGCCGGGCGAATTGCTCGACGCGGTACGCGGCGAGTTGCGCGTGATCGGTTTCGAGGACGGCTTCACGGACCAGGGGCGGCCCGCCTTCGTCCAGCGGATCTGCGCGGTGCGCGATCAAGGGGAGGGATTCCCGCGTTACGGACTGCTCGGGTAATCCGCTACAATCGACGTTTATTGAGTTTACTTTCATTGCGTTTCATGGCTAACGGCACCCAAGACGGCATTCAATTCCGCGGCAGCATGCCCGCGATCGTGACCCCGATGCTCGAAGACGGCAGCCTCGATCTGCCGGCCTTCCGCAAGCTGGTCGACTGGCATATCGAAGAAGGCACCGATGCACTGGTGGTGGTCGGCACGAGCGGCGAATCGGCCACGCTGTCGGTCGACGAGCACATCCAGACGGTCAAGACGGCGGTGGAGCACGCCGCCAAGCGCATCCCGATCATCGCGGGCGCGGGCGGCAATTCCACGGCCGAGGCGATCGAGCTGTCGCGCCAGGCCAAGTCGGTCGGCGCCGACGCCACGCTGCAGGTGGTGCCGTACTACAACAAGCCGACGCAGGAAGGCATCTATCGCCATTTCCGTGCGATCGCCGAGGCGGTCGACCTGCCGGTGATCCTGTACAACGTGCCGGGCCGCACGGTGGCCGACATGGCCAACGAAACCATCCTGCGTTGCGCCGAGGTGCCGGGCATCGTCGGCGTGAAGGATGCCACCGGCAACCTCGAGCGCGCCGCGCACCTGATCAAGGCCGCGCCGCAGGGCTTCGGCATCTACAGCGGCGACGATCCCACCGCGATCGCGCTGATGCTGCTCGGCGGCCACGGCAACATCTCGGTCACGGCCAACGTCGCGCCGCGCGCGATGAGCGAGCTGTGCCGCGCCGCGATCGCCGGCGACGCGAAAACCGCGCGTGAAATCCATATGAAGCTGCTGTCGCTGCACAAGCACCTGTTTGCCGAGGCGAACCCGATTCCCGCGAAATGGGCGCTGCAGGAAATGGGCAAGATTCGCGGCGGCATCCGCCTGCCGCTGACGCCGCTCGACGAGCGCTTCCACGATGTCGTGCGCGGCGCGCTGCGCGAAGCCGGCATCGTTTGACCGATCCGGATGGCCGCGCCCGCGGCCGTCCGTGCTTCCCGACCCACCCGATTTCACCCCGGCCCGCCGGCATTGCGCGTGTCACGCGTTTAGCAAGACGAAGGATTTCATGAAACATTTCGCCTTTTCCTCTCGCGCCGTCCAGGCGTCCGTGGTGGCGCTTGCGCTTGGCGCGCTGGCCGGTTGCGACACGCTGAACGATTATTTCGCGCCCGACCGTGTCAACTACAAGTCGACCGGCTCGGCGCCGCCGCTGGCCGTGCCGAAGGATCTGACGGCCGTGCCGGTCAGCCCGTCCTACGTCGCGCCGCCGACCAATGCGGGCCTCGGTTCGCTGCCGCAGCGCGCCGTGACGGCCGCGGGCAATTCCACGGAAGGGCAGCCCAGCGCGCAGGATCCGTACGGCATGCACATCGAGCGCGATGGCGATCGCCGCTGGCTCGTGGTCGATGGCCGCACGCCGGAACAGCTGTGGCCGCAACTGAAGGAATTCTGGGCCGACAACGGCTTCGCCCTGAAAACCGACGCGCCGCAAACCGGCATCCTCAGCACCGATTGGGCCGAGAATCGCGCCAACATTCCGGACGACTGGTTCCGCCGCAGCATCGGCCGCGTGATCGACTTCGCCTATTCGTCGGGCACGCGCGACAGCTTCCGCACGCTCGTCACGCGTGGCGGCAACGGCACGACCGACATCTCGATCACGCACAGCGCGATGGAAGAAGTGCTGACGGGGCCGCAGGGCGGCGATTCGTCGCGCTGGGTCGAGCGTCCGCGCAACCCGGTGCTCGAAGCGGTGTTCCTGGCCAAGCTGATGGAGAAGTTCGGCTTGACCGATGCCCAGGCCAAGCAACTGCTGACCGACGCGCGCTCCGCCACGGCGCCGGCCACCGTGGTCGACAGCTCCGGCGCGGCCACGCTCGATCTGGCCGAATCCGTCGATCGCGCCTGGCTGCGCGTGGGCCTCGCGCTCGATCGCACCAACTTCGCCGTCGACAACCGCGATCGCGCCAAGGGCGTGTACATGGTCCGCTACGCGAATTCGGCCGACGAGCTGAAGGGCGACGGCCTGCTCGGCAAGCTGTTCTACGGCCACGCCAAGGCCGCCAAGCAGGGCAAGGAATACTTCGTCAGCGTGCGTGCCACCGGCGACGCGAAGACGCAGGTGGCCGTCGTCGATGCAAACGGCCAGGCCGACAATTCGACCGACGCGCAGCGCATCATCACGCTGCTCCACACGCAACTGAACTGAGCGCGTGAGAGTCACAAGCCTCGGCAGCGGCAGCGAGGGTAACGCGCTCGTTGTCGAGGCATCGTCGGGCACCACCACCACACGCGTCCTGCTCGACTGCGGTTTTTCAGCGAAAGAAATCGATCGCCGCCTGGTGCGGGTCGGGCTCGCCTCGGGGGAGCTCGACGCGATCCTGATCACGCACGAGCACAGCGATCACATCGGCGGCGCGCTGACCATGGCGCGGCGTTTCGGCATCCCGCTGTACATGAGCTGGGGCACCGCACGCGCGGTCGGCGCCGATAGCGCCGACGTCGATCTCCATGTGATGTGGGGCGACGACACAGCTGCCATCGGCGATCTCGAAATCCATCCCTATACGGTTCCGCACGACGCGCGTGAGCCGCTTCAGTTCGTGTTTTCCAATGGCAGTGCACGGCTCGGCGTGCTGACCGATGCGGGCATGTCCACGCCGCATCTCTGCAGTGCCCTGAACGGCTGCGACGCGCTCGTGCTCGAAGCCAACCACGATGTCGAGATGCTGGCCAAGGGCCGCTATCCGGCCTCGCTGAAGGCGCGCATCAGCGGCCCGCACGGGCACCTCAGCAACGCCGCGGCGGCCGAGATCCTGGCCTCGCTGGATCGCTCGCGCTTGCGGCATCTGGTGGCTGCGCACCTGAGCCAGCAGAACAACCTTCCCGAGCTGGCGCAGGCCGCATTCTCGGCCGTGCTCGATTGCGCGCGGGATGACGTGACGGTCGCGTCGCAGGACGACGGTTTCGGCTGGCTGGACGTGGGGTAGGGGAGCGGGCACACATGTGCCGCAGGGGGAGTGCCCGCTTGTCGCGATGGAATCGCGAGCGGGCATAAAAAAACCGGCCACCAGGGCCGGTTTTTCGTATCAGCGTGAGCTGAGTCTTGCTTAGTTGCTTGCGCCCGAAGCCGGAGCAGCAGCCGATGCGCCTGCGTCCGAAGCCGGAGCAGCAGCAGCCGATGCAGCGTCGCTCGCAGCAGCAGCCGTGCTCGAAGCTGCGTCCGAAGCAGCAACAGCAGCCGACGAAGCAGCCGAAGCTGCTGCCGATGCGTCGCTAGCAGCCGACGAAGCAGCTTGGTCCGAGCTCTTGTTGCAAGCAGCAAGAGCAACAGCGGCCAACAGGGAAGCTACGAGGAGGGATTTCTTCATGATCACGTCCTTTTATGGTTAAAGGTAAGCAACAGCGCGAAACAATACCGGTAATGTGCTCCAACACCGACTCGGGCCGCTGGTGGAGACGCGCTGGACGCACTGCCAGAGCGTGAATCTTCCCTACGGCTTGGGCGGAAATTATATGCACTTTCCTATCGACCGTCGACAAATGCGGGGTCAATACGTTGTCTTTCCCATACAGGTTTCATCCAATATGGGATGTCATGCCGGGGCAAGCGTACAGCACTTATCCCAGTTTGATCCAGCCCGCACAATACCACTCGTGGAGCAACGCTGTCATGAGCGGGTGGCGGGAGTGTGTTACAAAGCGTTTCGCCCCCAAACAGCGTCGATCGGCCAATTCCGGCAGCCATTTTGCGGTGCCGGCGAGCGGATTTTCTTCGCCATTAATGAAGTACGAGCGCGCGTTATACATCAACGCCGCCTTTCTGTCGAGGCGAATACCCCGGCGGCCTGCTTCAGTCGAGAAATCGTCCTCTTCGAGCGGGTCATCAGGGGTGTCGAATACCACGTTCGATTTGGGTTCGCTGAGGTAGCTGCCGAGGAACGATTCGATCTCGCGCGGCGTCCAGCGAATGCCGTTCAGCACCGCTTCCACTTTCTCCACCATCGTGGCGGGCAATTGCGCCGGACGATCGACGGCCGGTTGCCGCGGATCGCGATACAGCGTGCCGGCGCGCGCGCCTTGACGCAGCGCGCCGCGCTCGGCGAGGTAATACAGGAACTGGCTCGTCAATTCCCCGGTGGACGGGGCACGGAAGCCGATCGAGCAGGTCATGCACTCGCCCTCGGCGATGCCGTCGTGGGCGATATGCGGCGGCAGGTAAAGCATGTCGCCCGGCTCCAGCACCCACTCCTCGGTCGGCTCGAAATGCTCGAGCACTTTGAGCGGCAGATCCTCGCGCAGGCTAAGGTCGGTTTGCGCGCCGATGCGCCAGCGTCGCTTGCCGTGCACCTGCAGCAAAAACACGTCGTAGGAATCGAAGTGCGGACCGACGCCGCCGCCGTCCGTCGCATACGAAATCATCAGGTCGTCGAGGCGCGCATCGGGCACGAAACGGAAACGTTCGAGCAGGGCGCGCGCGGCATCGTCGTGCAGGTCCGCGCCTTGCAGCAGCAGGGTCCATTCGCGCTTGTTCACCGAGGGCAGCGCACGTGCCTCGAATGGGCCGTGATCCAGTTGCCATCTGTTACGAAAATGGGTGATGAGCCGCGATTCGATATCCATGTCGGCGGCCAGCTCGAACAGCGCGTCGCGCGTGATCGGCGGCACGATGCCGGGTATCGCCTGGCGGATCAGCAGCGGCTTTTTCTGCCAGTAGCGGCGCATGAATTGCGACGGTGTCAGGTTGCCGAGCAGCGGCGTCGGCTGGTCGGGGCGGGGGGCATCGGACGGGCTGTGCGCTTCGGTTTCGGACCGTTGAGACATCGGTATAATGCGGCTTGAAATTGGGAGATCTGGATGAAAATCGCAAAAAACACCGTCGTATCGGTTGCTTACAAGCTGTCGGATGCGCAAGACAACCTGATTGAAGAAAGCGACGAGCCGATGGTCTATCTGCACGGCGGCTATGATGGCACGTTCCCCAAGATCGAGGAACAGCTCGACGGTCAGGAAGCCGGCTACGAGGCGGAGGTCCAGCTCGAACCGCAAGACGCGTTCGGCGAATACGATCCCGAGCTCGTGAAGATCGAGGCGCGCGACCGCTTCCCCGAGCCGCTCGAAGTCGGCATGCAATTCGAAGGCACGCCGGAAGATGGCGACGAGGAAGTCGATTCGCTGATCTACACCGTCACCGATGTCGCCGAAGACAAGGTGGTGCTCGACGGCAATCACCCGCTCGCCGGCATGGCGCTGCGTTTCTCGCTGAGCGTGAAGGATGTGCGTGCGGCCACCGAAGACGAAATCGAGCACGAACACGCGCATGGCGCGGAAGGGCTGGAAATCGTCGACGAGGACGATGACGACGAAGAAGGCGAGGCGCCGAAAGGCCACACGCTGCACTGATCGAACGCGGGCCGAGGCCCGCGTTTTTGCATCCGCTTGGCCCCGGCCCTCGGGGCATCGTGGCTCAGGCCTTCCGGGCTGCGTTCAGCGGTAGCTGCCCGGCGCCGATGCCGGCACGTTGGACGTTGGTGCCGATGGGTAGAGCGGCGGCATGGCCTGACCCGCGCCGCTCGCCGCGGTGCCGGGCGACGCGCCGATCGAAGCCGGTTGCGGCGATACGCCGCCCGCGGTGGAGGCCGGATCGGGCAATTCCGGCAGCGCCGGGATTTCCGGCATATCGGGCAACGGGATGTCCTCGTGCGGCGTGGCAGGCAGCGCGGGCGGCACCGGCAGGTTGGCCGGCACTTCTTGCAGGCTCACCCCGAACATCGGCCGTCCGACCGGATTCATCGTGATCTTGATCCATTGCACGAGCCGCTCGCGCGGCGCGATCGCGATGCGCGTCAGGTTCTCCATGCGCTCGCCTTTCTCGTCGTGCAACGGCTGATCGATCCGGAAGCCGCCGCGCAGCGCCTCGCTGCCTGCATGGATCACGAGGATCGTGCCGCGAAACGTGGCGGCCGCCTTCACGAGCGAGCGCTTGAATTCCAGAAAGCCGTCGCGCGCGCGCGTCCTCAGTTGCAGCCAGGCAAAGCGCTCGTGTTCGTAGCGCTCGAACTGCGGATCGCCTTCGATCACGATCACCAGCGCGCGGGCATTGCGCCGCTTCGCGAATTCGGCCGCATGGTCGATCCAGAATGCGTTGGCGATGGCGCGATCTTCGAACTCGCCGTTGCGCCCGCCGGCTGTCAGATAGCGGTTGTTCGGCGACGGCGCGTTCAGCGCGACGAAGACGGCATCGCCCTGGGTCCAGCGGATGTTCTCGCGGAACGGGCGGAAGCGCGCGACTTCGCTCTCGCGCGTGACGGGCTGCGGCGTCGCGCCAAGCGATTCGGAATCCGACAGGAAGGTCTGGCGCAGATAGTCGAGCCGCTCGACCGCGTCGTAGCCGCCGTTGTCCTTTTGCGCGCACACCGCCCAGTCGAATTGCCCCGGCACGTAGAACACCGGCACGCGCGAGGCCTTGAGGATGGCGAAGCGGTTGTCGTACACGCCGTCGCGGCACGCTTCGCGCGCACCCTTGAGGTTGCCGTCGTAGATCGCGAACGCCACCGCGCGATCGCGCGAAATCGCGTCGAACATGCGCGCCATGCCGGGGTCGTCGGCCGGGCTGTTGATCATGCCGGACAGCACCGCGAACGCGAAGCCGCGCTCGGCAACATGCGCGGCGCCGGCCGCGGGCGCGGCACCAACCGGGTTGGCGAACGCCGCGGCGGCGGCCAGCAGCAGCCACGCCGCCGTGTGCCGGCAAGGAGCGCGGCGCGGGCCGTGCGCAGGCCTGGCTTCAGTGCGCGAGGTCATCGTCCGCCTGCCGGGCGGCGAGGGTTTGCAGTTCGTAGAGCAGATCGAGCGCCTCGCGCGGCTTGAGGTTGTCCGGTTCGATCTCGCGCAGGCGCGTGAGCGCCGGATGCGGCGCGGCCGGCGGTGCTTCGTGCACGGCGGGCGTGTCGTAATCGGACTCGTCGTCGTACAGCGGTGCCGGTGCGGCGAACAGGTCGAGTTGCGGCGTGGGCTGGCCGGCCGACTGCTGTTCGAGGTGCGCGAGGTGCTTGCGCGCGGCGCGGATCACGGCGGGCGGCACGCCGGCCAGTTGCGCGACCTGCAGGCCGTAGCTCTGGTTCGCCGGGCCTTCGTTGACCGCATGCAGGAACACGATGCCGTGGCCGTGCTCGACGGCCGACAGGTGGACGTTCGCCGCATGCGGGAATTCGGCCGGCAGTTGCGTCAGCTCGAAGTAGTGGGTGGCGAACAGCGTGTAGCAGCCGTTGTGCGAGAGCAGGTGGCGCGCGATCGCCCAGGCCAGCGCGAGGCCGTCGAACGTCGAGGTGCCGCGGCCGATCTCGTCCATCAGCACCAGGCTTTGCGGCGTGGCGTCGTTGAGGATCGCCGCGGCTTCGGTCATCTCGACCATGAACGTCGAGCGGCCGCCGGCCAGATCGTCGGCCGCGCCGATGCGCGTGAAGATCCGGTTGATCGGGCCGAAGCAGGCCGACTTCGCCGGCACGTAGCTGCCGACATAGGCCATCAGCGCGATCAGCGCGGTCTGACGCATGAAGGTCGATTTACCGCCCATGTTCGGGCCGGTGATCAGCAGCAGCTTGCGCTCGTTGCCGAGCCGGCAGTCGTTCGCGATGAACTGCTCGACCTGCGCTTCCACCACCGGGTGGCGGCCCTGTTCGATATCGATGCCGATTTCATCGGAAAAGCGCGGCGCGACCCAGTCGAGCGCGCGGGCGCGTTCGGCGAAGGCGCCGAGCAGATCCAGCTCGGCGAGCGCGGCGGCCACCCGCTGGCACGCCTCGATATGCGGCAGCAGCGCCTGCAGCAGCGCGTCGTAGAGGGAGCGCTCGCGAGCCAGCGCGCGCTCCTGCGCCGACAGCGCCTTGTCTTCGAAGGTTTTCAGTTCCGGCGTGATGTAGCGCTCGGCATTCTTCAGTGTCTGGCGGCGGCGGTAGTCGTCGGGCACCTTGTCGGTCTGGCCGCGCGTGACTTCGATATAGAAGCCGTGCACCTTGTTGAACTCGACGCGCAGGTTCGCGATGCCGGTGCGGGTGCGCTCGCGCGCTTCGAGATCGATCAGGAACTGGCCGCAGTTTTCCGAGATGTCGCGCAGCTCGTCGAGATCGGCGTCGTAGCCGCGCGCGATCACGCCGCCGTCGCGCACCATCGCCGACGGCTCCGGGGCGATCGCGCGCGTCAGCAGGTCGGCGCAGCCGGCCGGCGGTTCGAGCGCGGCTTCGAGGCGCGCCAGCGCCTCCGCCTGTTGCGCGATCGGCGTGAGGCGCGCGCGCAGCTCGGGCAGCGAGGCGAACGTGTCGCGCAGGCTCGACAGATCGCGCGGGCGCGCCGACAGCAGCGCGAGGCGGCCGGTGATGCGCTCGACGTCGGCGATCCGGCGCAGCGCGCCGCGCAGCGTTTCGAGGTTCGCGTCGCCCACGGCTTCGAGCAGCACGCCGATCGCCTGCTGGCGGCCCTGCGCCGCCACCGAGGCGCGCGGCGGGTGATGCAGCCAGTGGCGCAGCAGGCGGCTGCCCATCGTCGTGCAGCAGGTGTCGAGCAGCGAGTAGAGCGTGGGCGATTCGGTGCCGCGCAGCGTTTCGGTCAGTTCGAGATTGCGGCGCGTGGCCGGGTCGAGCCCGATGTATTCGGATTCCGTCTCGACCTTGAGGCTGCGCACGTGGCGCAATTGCTGGCCTTGCGTGGACGCCGCGTAGAGCAGCAGCGCGCCGGCCGAGCCGCAGGCGCTCGTCATCGAATGCGCGCCGAAGCCTTCGAGGCTCGCCACGTCGAGCTGGCTGCACAGGCGCTGCGTGCCCGAGGCGATGTCGAAGTGCCAGGCCGGCACGCGCGTGACCGCGCCGGCGCCGGGCGGCACGGCTTCGATGGCGGCATCGGCGGCGAGGATTTCGGCCGGGCGGATGCGTTCGAGCGCGGTGCCGAGTTCGCCGGGCGCGATTTCCGCGAGGCGCAGCGCGCCGCTGGCCAGGTTGAGCCACGCGAGGCCGACGTTGGTGACCACGCCTCGCTTGTTGTGGCCGAGGCTCAGCGCGAGCAGGAACACGTCGGCCTTGTCGGACAGCAGTGCCGCGTCGGTCAGCGTGCCGGGCGTGACCACGCGCACCACCTTGCGCTCGACCGGCCCCTTCGACGTGGCCGGGTCGCCGATCTGTTCGCAGATCGCCACCGATTCGCCGAATTTCACGAGCTTCGCGAGATATTGTTCGAGCGCGTGATGCGGCACGCCGGCCATTCGGATCGGCGTGCCGGCCGACGCGCCGCGTTGCGTCAGCGTCAGGTCGAGCAGGCGCGCGGCTTTCTCGGCGTCGTCGTAGAACAACTCGTAGAAATCGCCCATCCGGTAGAAGACGAGCGTATCCGGGTGTTCGCTTTTGATGCGGAGGTACTGCTGCATCATGGGCGTGTGACCAGATAACTGGGCTTCCGTAAGCTGCTGTTTCGTTTCCGTAATTTCCTGCACTTCCTTATCCATCAAAGCTGTCCGTCTGTTTTGGGGTATTTCATCTCGAATTTCCCCACGTCATGACATCTTGCTAAATTTCCGTCGTCAGCGTAGCTTTGCGCCTACCTTGAAATCTACGCCTACGCTAATGGCTAAGTGCGTATGGCGGAAACCTACGCTGAGGTTGGCATGCGGTTTGACGCGCGCACGGCAAAGCAACTTTTGCCCGGTGCACATTTGAATATCGACGGTTATCCAGGCTTGAGACTTGAGGCAACGGCATCGCGTCGGAGCTGGACTTACCGATACAAATCGCCGGTCGACGGTCGCATGCGACAGATCAAAATCGGCGAATGGCCTGCGTTGTCGATAGCGGCTGCGGCCGTTGAATGGGAGCGCTTGAGGGATCAGCGCAACGCTGGCAACGACCCAGCACTTGCCAAGCGACAAGCGCGCGGCTCAGTCGCCGTTATGGTACAGCAAGGGCATTCGCCGACAGTGCGCGAAGTGTGCCTCGCGTACCTGGAAGGGCATGTCGAACGGAACCGAAAATCGAAAGGCGCGGCTGAAGTTGCCCGAATCTTCAAGACGATGATTGGCGATATCGCGGAGTTGCCGGCGGCCGAGCTGACACGCGAGCGCGCATTCAACAAGATTGATTCATTTCGTCACATTCCCGTTCAGGCATCCAAGCTGCGGCTTGAGCTGGGGGCCGCGTGGGATTACGCGCTCGATGCCGGCCGTTTGCCGGAGACGGCGCTTAACTGGTGGCGCCAGGTGATGCGCGGCCGTCTGCGCAGCAATGGCAAACGCATCCAGGGCCAGCCGACCGGAACCGTAAAGCGCTTCCTCAGCGATGCGGAAACCGGTGCTTTGATTAACTGGTTGCCGAACTTCAGCCGCAACGTGGAAGACGCGTTGACGTTCTATCTCTGGACGGGCACGCGCGGCGCTGAAATTGGCGCGATGGAAGGGCGGGAGATCGCGGAAGAACCGGACGGACTTTGGTGGACGATACCGAAGGTCAAGACGAAAAACGCCCGCCACGAAAACGCTACGGATTTGCGGGTGCCGCTAGTGGGACGAGCTGAGGCGATCGTGCGTCGTCGGCTGGAGCGTTATGGTCCTGGTTGGCTGTTTCCGGCAGAGCGGGGCGGGCCGATGCAGCAGAAAGTGTTCGGGCAGGCCGTGCATTTTCACATGCCCTACAGCGAGACGAGGCCAGAGCAGCAGCGTCCGCGCCTCACGATCACCCATTGGGCTCCGCATGATCTGAGGCGGACGACTCGCACCTTGTTGGCGGCGGTCGGATGCCCTTACGAAGTGGGGGAGGCGATCATCGGGCACATGCTGCCTGGCGTCGGCGGCATCTACAACCGCCATGACTACGATGCCGAGCGCCGGCAGTGGCTGGCCAAGTTGGATGCGAAGCTTGAGACGCTGAGTGTCGCAAGCACAAGCTCGGCGAGGGGCGGTGCTGCGGCTGCTTGAACGTGTGAATCAGAGGCCGATGATTGCCAGCTCGCGCTCCAGGGCTATCCAAATCGAGCAGGCGATGCTGGCCTGCGGGATTTCTTCGGAGCGCTTCAATCTCGATGGCCAGCAGGTTGGTAGTTACAGAGGGTCGGGAAGCGCGTTTTCTTGCGAGAGTTGAGGCGTGTCCAGTAGGGCCGCCTTGGCCGCGAGCAGCCCCTTGTCGTCTGTCTCGTAGCGCCGGAGCCAGGCGGACGTCGACGCTTGCGTGTTGTACACCAGTGCGCCCGCGTTGACAGTCCCGCGTTGCAGGATGTCCATTTCGTTTGCCCTGACCGCGCGCAGCGCGTGGTCGAGCACGACGTAGGCGGGCGGTGGCACCGGAGGCTTGTCTTCGTTGTCAGAGACGCCCGATTCCGGTTGGACGCCGGCGCGGATGACCACCCCCGCTCCGTAGTCGCCCATCGAAAACCAACTTGGGGGCAGCTCGGAGCGCAGTGTGGCGACGCCGCCAACGGCGGCAAGCATCGGCTTGCTGATGGCGGTCAGCCAGTTGACGGATTTGATCCGCTCTTTCAAGCCTCGTACGGAAACCGAATCCGGCTTGCCGACGTCGAGACCAGGCATGATTTGCGAGATCCAGTGCTCGGTTGCTTCGTTTTCCTCGGGGTTGGTCGGGGACAGGTTGACCGCGCAGCCTGCCTGACCATGCACCGCGTTGATTCGGCGGGCCGAGTCGAAGAACAGCTTGGCGAAAGCGTCGGGATTTTCCTGGACGGCGGAGAGGGGAAAGGAGAAGGCGAGAGCGTTGAGGCCTCGGGTTCCCTTCGCTTCTTGCCATTGGCGCAGGCCCGTGACGTCGAACCGGAAAAGGCTCGCGTCGGTCGCGGCTTCGCCGCCCACATAGCAAAAGTCGAAACGGTCGTCCGGGCCAAGGCTGGCGGCGATCGACCGGAAAGGCTTGGCTTTGTCGAAAGCCTGCGCTGCCTTGCCGTTGTTCCACAGGAACGTGAGCTTGCAGCCCGGCATTGCTTGATAGTCTTCGAAGCACTCGACGATGGCCTTGCGGACGTCCGGATCGAACGCTCGCTCGAAGTAGAGCGAGCCGCGAACGACGATCGCCGCGCCGATGCCGTCATGGGCGTAGCGAGGCTCCAGCAGCCCATTCTGAATCAGCGCTTTGTCCTGGTTGGCTTTCGCCCACTCGATGAAGTTTTTGTCCATGCTCTCGTGCCGCAGGCCGGTTGGCGAAAATGGGATTATGGGGCGAACGAGCCAGGTTGGAACGCGGGCGCTCCTGAGCTTTACTCCGGTTTCCGTATTCCATAAATCTCGATTTATGTCGCCGTATTTCTGGTATTCCGAGCCTTGATCCAGTTCCCAAGGAACCGCTATGGATAAACGAGGCCGAGCGACGAATGACGACGATTGCGGTTGTAAAACGCTTCGATGTATTTGAACAGATCGGCCTTTGCGCTCGGATGCGTCCGGCAGCGCGTGGCGCGAATCTGTTCGTTATTCAAGCTGCCGAAGTATCTTTCCTGCGACCAGTTCCGCAATTGGGCGGAGGTAGAAATTCGGATGGCGTCCTTGCCTCCGCCCACTCCTCTATTTCCCGTGTGAGCCAACCAACACGCCGGCCAGACAGCGCGCGCGGTTTCGGGAATTCGTTGTGCCGGACGAGCTTGTGAATGACGGCCGGCGACAAGGAGATTGCAGCGGAGACCGATTCGAGGCTGAGGTAGATCGGTTTCATTGCTACGCTCATGCGGATGTTTCCTGGTCTTGGGTTGCTTCATCGGTCGAGTCGGTCAACGCTCGGCCGATTTGCATCAAACCGGTTTCCAATGTGATGCTCGCGGCGGCTAGCCAGGTGCGCCGTTCTTGCGCTGCGTTGTAGCAAGCAAACGAGCCGATCTCGCGTGCCATCAGATCCAGCAGCTCGACGTCAGCCGCGCGGGATATCTCGGTGATCAGCGCGCGGATCTCGATGCGAAGGGCGTCGAGTCGAGCGAGCATGCTTTGGTTCTCGTCCGTCTGGATTGGTTTTCGCCGCGCAAGCGGCGCACCATCTTTCTGGATAGCTGTTGCGGGCGAATGCCCGCTTTTAGGCCGTGCGATTGCCGCGTGAGATTTTCCGTGTTCCCGCATTCGCGGCAGCGGTTGTTGGGTAGAAGCGGCCGGGCGAGGCATCACGAGGCCTCCTTGGCAGCGGTGTGCTTGGCCGCCAGTTCCGGGGTCCAGTCGGGATCGGGCATCAAGTACAGCTTGTCGAGCCATCGGCGCACGACGTCTGCGCCTTTCGCCTTCGACATCGAGGCAGACGATTCCAGAGCGCGCGTGATATCGGCCACGGCGGCCCGGATTGCTTGGCCGCGTGTGGGGAACATGGTGGTGAAGCATCGCATGGAAGGCAGGCCGGTCATGGCGCTGGAGCCGAGATCCAGCGAGAACGAATGAATCCAGGTCTGATCGTCCACGTGAGCAAGATGAATTTCGGCCGGTGGTTGGCCCGTGGTCTTGATGCGCGGCGAACTGATCGTCTCGCACTGATCGAACACGCCGTGTTTGTTCGGGGCATGGATCGGGTGTTTCTTTGCTTTCGCGGGGAGATCAAGCATGCCCTCAAGGCCGGCCAGCGCGGCGTGGACACCGTGAACCGTTCCGGGGGACAGTTGCCCGAACGTCGGGTCGTGCAGAACTGCCTGCAGCGCCTGCAAAAGTTGCTTTGCGCGCCCGGCATCGATTTTCTTTGCGGCCGGCGGTGCCTCAGGCTCGAGGCCGGGAAAAGGCGCGTGGGCAAGGTGCTTCTTCGTGACCTTGCTCTTGCCGGCTTCTTTCGCCTTGGAGAGTCCGATCTCAATTCGATCGAGCGCCTTCTCGCCGCCGTGTTCGCGTATCTCCTGGATTGCGAGCGTGCCGGCGATCGCGCCACTGCGCACCAAATCGTGCAGTGGCGCCGGTGCCTGTTCCAGCAGCGCGACGTCGCGGATCGTTTGATCAGTGACATTCAGACGCTTGCAGATAGCAGCAAGCGTCATGCCATGAGTGTCGCGCAGCTCCGCAACGGCAGCGGCCAGGTCGAGCGGTGACGACGGTTTGCCGTTGTTGCTGAGATAGCCATCAATCACCATCTCAGCGCGGTTAACGGTCTTTGCGTCGCGGACGACGACCGGGATCTTGCCCAGACTCTTCCCGGCTGCGATTACGTGTCCAGCCGCGAGGTAGCGGTGCTGCCCCTTGTACACGTAAAGCAGATCCTTGCCGTCGACCTTCCGGGCGTAGCAATGGAGCGGCGAACCCTTGTCGTATCCGTTCTCCCTCATCAACGCGGCGAGGTGCGCCACCCATTCGGGATCGACCGCGCGGATGTTGTCAGCCGGATCGTAGTGAAGCTGTTCGTAGGGGACCATCCACAGGTCCGCCGACGTTGCGCCGGCCTGCGATGCGGCGGCCTTGGTGTTTCCCGTCACGATTTGCGGGATCAGCGGGAGCGGTGTGGTTTTAGACATGGAGCCTCCGGAGCGCAGAACGGATGAGCGGCAACGCGAAGCAGAAGCAGCAGAACGCGGCCACGGCGGTGATGGCGCTGGTGCCAGCCGACAAGCTGGCCAGCAACCAGAGCAGGGCGTTGGCGAGGCCGAACGCGCAGCCGAGCAAACTGCCGGTCGAGGCAAGTAGCGCGGCAGCGGCGCAGCTCGTTAAGGCGATCAGGAGGCCGAACATGTCTTGGTCTCCTTTGCATTGCCAATGCGATCGGTCGTCTTCTCCGTGAGGTGTTTGCGCAGTTCGACCGATGCGTCCAGTTCGACCCGGATCTGCGTCTTGGGCTTGCGGAGAATGACCGTACCGTAATTGCCGCCCAGGCCTTCCCGTTCGAAGGTCCACCCGAGATCGAGGAACGCGTGCACGAAGCGATCGCTGTAGGCGCGGGAAATCGCGCCGCTATCGAGACTCAGCACATACATGGCGCGTGACGCGTATGTCAGACGGCGATCGCGAAGCATGAACGAGCCGCGTTCGGCAGCGAAGAAGAGCCCGTTCTGTTCGTGCAGTGCGCGCAGATCCGGCTCGATCGCGCGGATATGTTTCTCGGCCCGCTTCAATTGTGCGAGCTTGGCGGCGAGACCATCATGGGCTTGCTGGACCAGTTCACGATAGGTGGTCGGCGGCCGATAGGGCGTGGGTGTGCGCTTCATACCGCCACCTTCGACGTCTGGCGGCGACGTTTGGCAACTTTGCCTGCGTCGTCCTTCGCATTGATCGCAGCAACCCGAGCATGGATCGCGCTTGCGCAATCGGCCTCGCTTGGAATCGAGATCTGCGTTCGTGCCACGGCAGCGCCATCTCGGATCGAGTACAGCGTGTAAATGCTGTCGGATAACGGCCGTCGATCGACCACATACTTGCCGACAAGGATCGGGGTGCTGGGGCGATCCGCGCGGGGATCGTAGCGCGTGGCGCTGTGCAATGACAGAGTGTCTCGACGTTTAACGTCGATGAGGGCGTGGGTCGGGAATTGCGGCATGGTGATCTCCATGACGCCGGGGCGGCTCGCCCCGGCTGAACCGAGGCGAGTTAGATCGTGAAGTGATACGGGGTGGGCACGACGACGGGGCCGTCTTGCAGCACGTCCACGATCGCGAACAGCAGGGCGAGGATGAATATCGCGCGGAAGATAGCCGACTTCTCAAAGTTGCTTTGGCGTGCCGGCTCGGACGAGGTAACGCGGGGTGTTTGTTCGTCGCGGAGCCAGGCCTGACGGGCTTGCGCATGCAGATCAGTCGATTTCACTGAGATTCTCCAGGGAGGGCGTCGATGAGACGCGATAGCCGGAGTATCCATTAAAGGAAAAATGACTGTCAATCCTTAAATGGATAATTTTCTGCGACAAATCCCCCAGAGGTTACGGGGAGCGTCACCGTTGTGATGGGTTGTGACGGCCGAGTTGCTTGATCGGATTTCCCCGATTCGCTTCGCTGGTTGATGTGTGGATGCCGGCGCATCGTCGGCAGTATGGGGATCTGCGCCCGTGGCCGAACATCCTCTTGGTGATCGACTAGGGCGTTCTGGGAGGTTCAAACGCTACGTGTTGCTGGCCAAAGCAGACGTTGTTAGGCGCCTGTTTTGGCTCCTCTGCTGCGTTTGCTACGGTTCTGCTCTTCCCCATCGCTCATCGACTCATTGGGTAGCGGGCGTTGGGAGGCGGTTTGGGCGCGTCGTTTGGACGCGGCAGTGGCAGGGATGGTCTCTTCGATTGTTTTTGAGCCGTCGTCATCGAGAGTGGCAACGTCAGCTTGGCTCAGTACGAATTCAATGTAGCGCTCGATTGCTCTCTTGTCTGCGTCGGGTAGGCGAGCAAAGCGTACGCGGTCGTAGTGAATTACGGCTGCGTCGTTTTCTTCGTCGGTGAGTAGTTCCATTGGCGACACACCAATGGCGTACGCGAGTGATTCGACGATTCGCATCTGCGTGTCAATCTTTGCGGCCAAGACGCGATTTACCGAGCTTTGGGAGATCCCTGCGCGTTTTGCGACCTTCTCCTGGCGATCGACATGCTCATAACGGTCCATGTACCAACGAAGCTTGCGGGCCAAGGTGGTGCGGAGATCTGACTTGGTTGGCGGCGTTTTCATATTGGTATCTTGCCAAGCATGGATATCCATTAGAGGGTTATTTAGCGCTTCGAGGCCTTGATTGAAAATCCATAAATGGATAAACTCGCCCCGTCCATCTCTCGGGGAAGTCCATGCAGACCGAATTCGAGCCCATTTTGTCGTTTGTACTTCGCCGGCTTGACGCTGCCAAGGGCGACTGGCCCGAAATCTCCAGGCGGAGCGGTGTCCCCTATCAAACGCTTACGAAGATTGCGGGACGCTTTGTTGCCGATCCGCGCATCTCAACCTTGCAGGCGCTTCACGACTGCCTGCGGGAGCGTGAAGCGGTGACAAGCGATCACGCTTCAGGGTCATCGGATAGCCAATGAGCGCCCGCCATGGCAGCACATCGTATGTCGCGGTCACGTCCAGCGACAGCATTGGCCACCTTGGCGGTTCAGCACGGGGCGCGGTTCTTTGGTTACGAAAAACTACTGGATGGCACGCAGCGCGTGAGCAATTGGCTTTCACGCGGCATTCCCGCTGCCGTGAAGGTCGAGCGCCCCGATCTATTTCTGGTCACCTCACCCGCCGCAAATCCTATCGACGTGCACTGACGCGCGACAGGATGAAAGCGACCGCAGCTCAATGCCCCGATTTGTGTCGCCATGCCGACGGCTCTCAGCACGCTCACCACATGTGCTGCGGGGCAGCGCTAACCCAGCAGGAGGAAATATGAAGTTGATTCGAGGAACGGTGCTTGTGACGACACTGGACGAGTCTGGTCACGACAGTGGTGGCGTCCGCGTGCTTGTCGGTTTGGACGACAGCGCGGACGCCACTTCCGAAGGTATCTCGGCATTGGCCGAAGTACTCGGAAGAGCAGCGGCTAGCGTGGGTCCCGTTGTCGCGACTCGGTATGTCCACATGCAGAACAACGGAGTGAATCAAGCTTCACCCCAGCAAAGCCGAACTGAGGATCAGGAGCCGACGATATGACTGCCAATGTCGCTTCCTTGCATATTGGGCAGATCTGTCCGCCAGGCGAGAGCTTCGCTTCAAGCGCAGCAACGCGTGCTTTAAGCGCATCGATTTCGGTTGGTGCTGCCGAAATTCGCTTCCAGCCCGGAACGCGTTCGAGAGTTTTCATGATGTCTTCAAGCAGTCCCATTTGCATTTTTCCTATTGGGTTACACGGTTTAAAACGCTTCCGCCGAGAAAGCTGGCGGGAGTTCGGACGACATCGCCATATTGCATCGGCTAGCGCGCCAGACTTCAGGGGCGCGTCGCTATGACCTGCCGATACGACACTACCGAATGGTTGGACGTGCTTTACACGTCCGTTCGCAACACGCCCGGCGGCGTTGCCGATGCCGCCCATCATCTGACCGCTCGACGCGGCAAAAACGTCACGCCCGAGTCCCTTCGCCTTCGCCTGCGCGGCGTTGGTGACAGCCGATTGTCGATGGAGATGTTCGAGCTGCTGATCGAATGGATGCAGGAGAAAGCCGAGGCCGGTTCACACGCGCTCGATGCGCTGCACGCGTTGAACGCTCGCTTCGGCCTGGTCGCCGAGCAAATCGACGACCAAACCTCGGACGACATGGCCGAACCTGGGGCGATGCACCTTGTCTCGACGACGTTGCGCTTGCAGGCGCAGCTCGGCCGGGTTGCCGACGACGTAACCAGTGCGCTCGACGGCCGACAGATCGACGATCGAAAGGCGGAGGAGATCATCGCGACTGGGCGCAGGGGGCAGCAACTGTTTCAACGGCTGATCCGAGCGGCTCGCAATCTTGCCAAGCGTCGTCGCCGCTGACATGGAGCGATTCAAGCCTGGCATGGGATGTTGCCGTGTCGAGCGAGAGCAGGTCGCGTTGTGCTGCGGGCGTGCGCAACAACTTACATGCGCAACGACGGCGCTCGCGCAGCGACTCGATTCCTCGCCTGATCAAGCTGCTCGCCTTATCGCCTATCTGATTTCGACCTTTCCAGATCGGATCGCTGTCTTTCTCGCGGAAGCGCAGCGCGTCGATCGCTTCGACATATTTAACCAGGCCGCCGCCAATGCGTGTGCGGCGCTTCCCACCAAAGCGGAACGCCATGTGTTTCGCGATCAGATCGTCGGCCAGCTTTGTGAGGCCGATCTTGCCGCATTCGATAAACGCATGTCTGCCGAATGGCATCGCCTGCGCGGCAAGTAACCGGATTCTCAATATTCAAGGACATGATGAACGATCCTAAAAGGGAGTTGGCACACCGTGTGATTCGCCACGCCGAATGCTATTGGAAAAGCTGGGGTGGTGACTCCGAGGCCGTCAAGGTCGGGCGAATTTTCGAGTCCGTCGACCACGAGGTTGCGATTGGTGTGTTGGTGGAGCTGTTCTTGCGTATCGGTGGATGGGGGCGGGACGCACTGAAAATGGAGTGCTGCCGTTGCCTTCCCGAAGTGCCAACTAAAAGCAACGAGCGTTGCGTAACAGTACCGACTAATTTATCCCTGGTCGAAATCGGCAACAGATGCTTCCACGGTGTGACGAGCATTCGCGAAAGCCGAGCCGAAATCACGGAATTTGTTAAGAGCCACGAACCGGAGGAAATCGTGGCAGGCGTGGCGGCACTCATGCTCGACATTAAGTTCAAAGGGCGTGAAGCATTGCGGCGTAGCTGCGGTATGGCTCGGTGCTAGGAGATCAAAGTGACTTTGCAAAGCGTCAGCAGCGGCTTGCGCCGCCGGCATTCGATTCCGCTACGCAAGACGATCGGAGTCGATGTTTACAGCGCCGGCCGCAAGGCCTGGCGTTCGACTCTTCACCAATGTGAGCTGGAAAGGAGGCTTGCCGAATGTCGTCGTTAGACCAGATCCGTGCGCAACTCGCGGCAGCCGACCATCCGTTGCCGGCTGGCCATCCGATCGCGGACGGAAAACATCATCGTTATGGGCCTCGCAAGAAATACTGGTATCAGTTG
Organism: Burkholderia sp. 22PA0099; assembly: GCF_047497165.1. Classification (NCBI taxonomy): domain Bacteria; kingdom Pseudomonadati; phylum Pseudomonadota; class Betaproteobacteria; order Burkholderiales; family Burkholderiaceae; genus Burkholderia; species Burkholderia sp. 22PA0099. Next base: position 1,535,806 of record NZ_CP163165.1, read on the forward strand.
CGCGAGGTGGTGAGCAGGGGGGGCGTTATCGGCTACTCGGGCACGTTCGGCCATTTCTCGGGCGACGATCCGGGCACCGAGCGTTTTCGATGGGATGGCGCACCGTTGAGCGACGAGGTGCTGGCGGAAACACGTCGTCGTCAGGAGCAGGTCGAACGCGAGCAAGCGGAGAGTGAAGCCCGACAGGCGAAGCTCGCGGCGAATCGTGCTCGCAGTCAGTGGGCACGCGCGAGCGAGCAAGGCGAGTCGGCCTATTTTCGCCGCAAGCGGATCACGCCGGAAGGTGTCCGGTTCGACCAGGACGGGACAGTTTTTGTCCCGATGCTCGTGTATGGCGACGAGCCGCGCTTGGTCGGTTTGCAGAAGATCACGCCGGACGGGGCGAAGCGCTTCAACAAGGGGATGCAGAAGAAAGGCGCATCGTATCTGCTCGGTGATATCGGCCCGGACGACAAGATGGTGCTGGTCGCTGAAGGCTATGCCACCGGCAGGTCGGTCCGGATGGCATCGAACGAAGCGTTTGCGCTTTCCGTGTGCTTCGATGCCGGAGGGATTCTGCCGGCCGTGAGGCACCTGCGTGAAGCGCATCCGGGCGTGCACATCATGGTGTGTGCCGACGACGACTGGCCGATCGAACAGCGCATGCGTGACTGGCTTGTCGAGGAGTTCGCCTTCAAGGGCGAGCTGACTTACGACGCTTCGCCCGTGCGGATCGAGGCGAAGAATACTTGGTACGCGGTCGCGGTGCGCAAGCTCGTCGACGCGAACGGCGTCGAGTATATCGAGGCGACGTATGGCAACGACGTGATGCCGCAGCGCCGCAGGCGGTTCGAGAACGCAGGATTGAAACGGGCGTGTGAAGCGGCAGCGGTGGTCGATGGGGTGAGCGTGGTGTGTCCCACGTTTGCGAATCGCGGGCAGCGCAAGCTGACGGACTTCAACGATCTACATGTCGAGGAAGGGATCGAGGTTGTGTCGCGACAGATCCAGTCGGCAATCCTGGCCGTTCTCGCGCCAGCTTACGACGAAGTGAGGCCGACCACGGTCGAGGTGGCCGCCGCTCCGCAACTCAAAACAGCCGCGACATCCGCTGGCGCCGACGAAACGGAGTGGCGCGGTCAGGACATCGAAAACGGTGCGCACACGTGGGAGCGTGACCTCGTGCGCACGGAGAAGGGCACGCTGCTGCCGACGCTCGGGAACGTCCATCTGATTCTGTCGAACCACAAGGATTGGCAGGGCGTGATTGCCCAGGATGATTTCGCGGGGCGTGTCGTCAAGCTCAAGTCACCGCCGTTCCCGCAGGGCGAAACAGGCGAGTGGACCGACATGGATGACCAACGCTGCACGCTATGGTTGTCGAACAAGTACGCGCTTTCTGTGCGGGCCGACATCGTCATGAACGCGGTTCTGCTGGTTGCGGATGCAGCGCATTTTCACGATGTCCGCGAATACCTGGATGGCCTCGAATGGGATGGCGTCGAGCGTGTGCGATCGATGCCATCGAAGTACTTGCGTGTCGACGATACCGAGTACGCGCAGCTCGCGTTCATGAAATGGATGATCGCGGCCGTGGCGCGTGTCATGAAGCCCGGCTGCAAGGTCGACAACGTGTTGATCCTCGAAGGCCGGCAGGGCTGGCGTAAATCGACTGCGCTGAAGGTCCTCGCTGGCAAGCCGTGGTTCACCGACACGCCGATCCAGATCGGCAACAAGGACACATACGCGGTCATGGCCGGCAAGTGGATCATCGAGTTGGCCGAGCTGGATTCGCTCAACAAGACCGACTCGTCGGCCGCGAAGAGCTTCTTCGCGACGGAGTCCGACCGGTTTCGCAACTTCTACGGCAAGCGTGCCACTGACGTTCATCGGCAGTGCGTGTTCGCCGGCTCGGTCAACTTCGACGCCTACCTCAAGGATGAATCGGGAAACCGGCGCTACTGGCCGCTGCGTTGTGGCGGCCTGGTCGATATCGATGGCATCGAGCGTGCGCGCGATCAGCTATGGGCCGAGGCCGTGCACCTCTACCGCGAAGGCGTGGTGTGGCACGTCACCGAGGCAGAGCGCCCTCTGTTCGAGGTTGAGCAGGCGGAACGGTACGAGGGCGATGTGTACGAGGACGTGATCGGCAGGCAGCTTGAGTACGCGACCCGCACGACGATGGAGGAGATCTTGCGCGACGTGTTGAAGCTCGATTCGTCGAAATGGACGCAGCCCGAGCAGCGCCGCATCGGCAAGGCTTTGAAGTCGCTTGGTTGGATCCGCAAGCGTGAGTCAGTGGGCGTGCGTCATTGGTTCTACATGCGCGACGAACACGAGCTGGATCGCGTGCCGGAACCCGTGAGTGCAGGCGACGACGACAGCCCGCTTTGATGACGTGGCGCGCTGCACCGGTATCGACGGCGCGCTATTGCGCCAGCGATGGCGCGCCGTGTCCGTCCCAATGTCCCAACGTCCCAAGGCATTGCCTCGGGTGCGGGGGCAGGCGGGCGACATGCGCGACATGAGCGGCGCATGTCGTGGCCGCGCGCGCAACCTCAGGACTTTTCCCTTGGGACATTGGGACATTAGGACGGTAAGGAGAGAATCATGATCGATTTGAAAGAGCGAGCAGGCATTGCAATGAGCGTTCGTGGTCAGTTCACCGACCCGATTGCCGATCCAAAAGTTACTTTGGGCGCGCTCGCCTTTGCGAGCGACCTCGGTCGCCTGATGACGCGGATAAAGGCCGGGCCGCATCCGACGCCTGAAATGGTTCGGCGGGCTTCGTTGTTGCTGGCGCAGATGATCCGGACGTCGGGGCGCTTCAAGCGAGGCAAGTTCTCAGGGTTGAAACGGGAGGAGCTTCGGGAGCAAAGAGCAGGGCAGGCAGTCGAGCGTGCGAAGTTCGATATCGTTGAGCGGTTCGCGCTTCGGCTGCTCGACGAGTGGGTGAACGATCAATGTATCGAATGCGAAGGGCGAGGCGTTGTGCGTCGAGCGCGCGGGATTCGAAACATCACGCCTCGGTGCGTGACGTGCGTGGGTGCCGGAAAGATATGTGTATCTGAAGAGCGCATTCCGTTCTTCGTCGGGCGCAATGGGCCGCTCGTGTTTCGTGAGTTCGATCCTTGCGATGATTGCGGCGGGATGGGGCGTGTTGCGCCAGCTTCGATTATTGATGCGCAGGGCCGGCGTATTTGTCCTGTCTGTTCCGGATCGGGTAAGCGGCAGGCTGATGAGGCAAGTCGTGCGCATTCAATCGGCGTATCGCTTGCCGAGTATCGAAACAACTGGTCCTGGCGTTTTCACGACATGCTTGCGTTGATCGACAATGTCGATGGATCGGTGTGCGACATAATGCGCCGGCAATTACGAAGATGAACGCTATTCCATTTCAAGAGTGATTCGCTTACACTCTGCGCATCCTTTACCGCGTCACTGGATTCATGAGCGACCGCATACTCGTGTCGCAACCTTCGCCCGACAGGCGTACTGAATCGCGGGAGCGCCGCGACCAACCATAAACAAAGTCTGTCGGGATCTGCTGGGAGGGCGTTCGCCCTGACGAAATGAATATCGGAGCCTTGAGAGCGAAAGTTCTCGGGGCTTTTTGCATTGGAGTGCGAGATGCGTAAAAACTCTGGAAGTGGGCCGGTGGACCTGATCCTTGGCGAGCAGGTAGCTGAGGCCGTCAAAGAGGCGGTGCACGACGATCCCAACGCGTACGGTATTGCCGATGGAGAAGAAGCGGAAGCGCTCAAGGCATTGTCGATGACCCTGAGCGCTATCGATGAATTCGGCAATCAGATTGCTGTTTTGGTACGTGCAGAGCGTGGTACTCGCGACGTACTCAGATCTTCCGGAGTGTTTCCGGGAGTAGATCGCGTACTGATTGCTTGAATGTTTCGATGATCTCGTCGGACGCCTCTGACGCAATAAGTTTCGACACACGCAACTCAGTTAGTGTGTCGACCGCAGTAACGAACGCCGAGTTGCTGGCATTGGCTTCGGCGAGTGCACGGACAACGGTGTAAAGCGCCATATTGTCCGCGACAAGTTGCTGCTTGATTGGGGCGTCGGCCTTTAAGGTTTCTGCAATTTTTTTTAGTGCATCGCTCATACGGATCTCCTTCATGGTTGATGCGCGCGATTCTACCGCTCAATGAAATGGGGCGGTTTCTTGCTCCGATCGCGTGGGTGCGACAACTGATCGCTGTTTGGTGCGGTCTGCACAATCCATGTGCAGGCGGGGACCCTGAGGGCTTCGCCACACGCGGGGGCTCGGACCCGCGCCTTTTCTCTACTGGCGAATCTCCATAGGGGGTCATATTCATGCCGACTCAGCAGCAGATCGCCGACCATCTCGACCTCGACCAGTCAGCCGTTTCTCGGTTCGTCGACAAGCTTCAGCTCGACTACCGCGCAGCATCAATCGACGAGATCCGCGTCGCCTACATCCGGCACTTGCGCGAGATCGCCGCTGGCCGCTCCAGCGAGACCGGGATCGATCTGGTGGCGGAGCGCGCGATGACCGAGCGCGTCGATCGCGAGCTCAAGCTGCTGACGCTGGCGGAGAAGAGAGGGCAGCTCGTCAACGCGGCGCAGCTCGAACAGGCGTATGGCCTCATGGTCGGCGCATTTCAAACGGAACTGCTGGCGCTGCCCGACAAGCTGGTGCCGGAGCTTTACGCGCTGCACGGTGTTCAGGTCGACATCGAATGGTTGAACGAGCATATCTATGGATGCCTTGAGCAGCTATCTGAATACGAGCCAGACCGTCCGCACGGTGATTCGTCGGATCGCGAAGCTGTTGAGGCCGCCGGAACGGATCGGGACGACGGAATGGGCGAGTAAGTACCGCCGTCTGAACGCCAAGGCGTCCGCCAGCCCGGGCCGCTACAACCCGAATATCACGCCGTGGGTGCTCGCGATGCATGACGCGCTGGACGATCCGACCGTGCAGAAGGTGGTGTGCATGAAGTCGGCGCAGGTCGCGTGGACAGACGGCGTACTGCTGAACTACATCGGCAAGCGGATCGACGTCGATCCATGCCCGATGATCTTGATGTTCCCAAAGGAGAAGACGGCCAAGAAGTTCAACCTGGAGAAGTTCGAGCCCATGATCGAGGTGACGCCACGGCTCGCTGCGAAGCTGCCGGTCCACGCGGCGCGCGACAAGAACAACCTCTGGGATCACAAGACCTTCGCGCGCGGCTTCCTGAAGTTCATCACGTCGAACGCACCTGACGACGTGAAGTCGACGCCGGCTCCAGTGGTGGCCGTCGAAGAGCCGGACGATGCAAACACCAACGTGCGCGACCAGGGCGATTCGATCACGTTGCTGGAGCAGCGGAACAAGTCCTACTCGGCACGTCGCCGCAAGATGATCCTGGGCGGCACGCCGACGGTCGACGGTCTGTCGCGTATCCAGCAAGCGTATGCAGCCTCCGATCAGCGGGTGTACCTGGTCCCGTGCCCGGACTGCGACGAAGAGCACGAGCTGATGTGGGAGCACGTCACATGGAGCAATGACGCCGACATCGTGCACGAAGTCTTCGGCCGGGCGCGGCCCGAGTCGGCCCGCTACACCTGTCCGCATTGCGGATCGTTGTGGGATGACCCGACTCGCATTCGCGCTGTTCGCCGTGGGCGTTGGGTCGCCACCGCACCGTTTCACGGCGTGGCCGGCTTTCGTGTGAACGAATTGGTGTCGCCGTTCCCCGGCTCGAACATGCAGGAGCTGGTGAAGAAGTGGCTGGAGGCGGACAAGGCGCTGCGCGACGGCGACGACACGAAGATGCGTTCGTTCGTGAACAACTCGCAGGGCCGTGCGTACCGATACAAGAGCGAGCTGCCCGAGTTGGACGTGCTGGCCGAGCGCGCGATGGACTACGCGGAGCTGACGGTGCCGGCCGGCGGATTACTGCTGACGCTTGGCGTGGATGTGCAGCACGACCGCCTCGCGCTCGTGCTGCGCGCGTGGGGGCGCGGCGAAGAGAGTTGGCTGGTCGTGTGGGGCGAGATCCACGGGAACGTGCTCGACCAGCAGCAAGACCCCTTGGAAGGCGGCGTATGGGGTGCCCTGACCACGATGTTGACCCACGCATATCGGCACGAAAGCGGATGGCTGCTGCGCGTGCGAGCCACCTCGATCGACTCGTCGGACGGCTCGACGTCGGACGCTGTGTACAAGTACGTGCGCGCGGCGCAGCAGGCCGGACTCAACGTCGTGGCGGTCAAGGGCAGCAGCAACGCCGAAGCCGAGATCTTCAGCGTCCCGAAGGCCTCGATCGATTCGACGCGCAACAACAGCAAGGCGGCCAAGTACGGCCTGCGCCCCTACATGGTCGGCGTCAGCCGTGCGAAGGATCTGATCCTCGAAAACCGCCTGAAGCTCGAAGGCGACGGCCCGGGCCGCATGCACTGGTATCGCGGCGTGCGTAGCGACTATCTGGCTCAGTTGACCGCCGAGGTCAAGGTGCCCGGCCCGCGCGGCGGCAAGCGCGTCTGGCAGAAGAAGGCCGGCGTGAGAAACGAAGCGTTGGACTGCGAAGGCTATGCGTTGCACGCGGCCCGCAGCGTCAAGGTGCATTTGATGAAGGAACCACATTGGCAGATGGAGCAGCACCTGGTTTCGCAGGCGCCGCTGTTCGACGCGGCACCGGTACTCGATGCGCTGCCGTCCGGGCTGCCCGTTGAAGTGCCACCCGATCCGCCGGCCGAGCCGGCTGTTACAGAAGCGCCGCGGCCACCGCCGCCGGCAGCAACCCCCGACGAAACCCCGCCATCGAGCGGGGTTTCGCGCATTCAGGGGCGTCGAGTGGGGCGCTCGTCCTACCTGACCCGACGCTAGGAGATGTTCATGGGATACACAAAGCAGGATCTGGAGAGCATCCAGTCGGCGATCGCGAAGGGCGAGCTGGAAGTGCAGTACGCAGATCGACGCGTGAAATATCGTTCGATCGCCGAGCTGCGCGAAGCGCGCACCGAGATCGTCCGGGATCTGAATGGGGCTTCCGGCCGATCGTCGATCTTCCGGCTGCGCCACGCAGGCAAGGGGGTGCGATGAGCGCCGGCTTCCCGTCGCTTTCCCGGCGCGGGTTCGTGGTGCCGACGCGGCTCAAGGCGGCGGCTTACGAGGCGGCGAGCACGGCCGGAGCCCGCGCGAAGGCGTGGCGTACATCGAGCGCCGGGCCGAACGCGGCGGCGGTACAGAACCTGCCGCTGATGCGCTCGCGCGCACGCGACGCGATCCGCAACGATCCCTGGGCGGAAACCGCGATCGCGCGGCTCGTCTCGAACACGATCGGCAACGGCATTCAGGCGCATCCTCAGCATCCGAACGACGTGGTGCGTCGGACTCAAAAGCAACTTTGGGAGGACAGCGGGCACGAGATCGATGCCGACGGGCTGTTCGACATCGCGGGTGTGCAGACGCTCGCCGCGCGTTCGTTCTTCAGCGATGGCGAGGTGCTGGTCCGCCGTCGGCTGCGTCGTCCTCGCGACGGCCTGGCCGTGCCGATGCAGATCCAACTGCTCGAAGGCGATCTGTTGCCGATGGAAAAGAACGAGCTGGTGCCGGGCGGCGAGATCATCAACGGCGTGGAGTTCGACGACGACGGGCGACGTGTTGCGTATCACTTGCTTAGGCGCCATCCCGGTGAGACCGGACGCCTCTCGAAGGCCGGCACGCAGACTGTCCGCATCCCGGCCGACGAGATCGCGCACGTCTTCCTGGCGCTGCGGCCCGGCCAGGTGCGCGGCGTGCCCAAATTATCGACGGTGCTGCTGCGATTGAAGTCGCTCGATAACTTCGACGACGCGGTGCTGTTCCGGCAGGAAGTCAGCAACCTGTTTGCCGGCTTCATCACGAAGCCGCCGGCCGAGCCTGGCATGCCGGGCGATCCGATCACGGGCGGTGCGATGGCATACGACACGGACGGCTTCTCGCCGGTCGTATCGCTCGAACCGGGGAGCATGCAGGAGCTGGCACCGGGCGAAGGCGTGGAGTTTGCTGAACCGCCTGGCGCTGGAGGCGATTACGTCCCATTCATGCGGCAGCAACTGATGGCTGCCGCCGCATCGGTTGGCATGCCGTACGAAGTCATGACGGGCGATCTTCGCGAAGTTAGCGATCGCGTGTTGCGGGTGATCCTCAACGAGTTCCGTCGGTCGGTGGAGCAGATCCAGTGGAACGTGTTTATCCACCAGTTTTGCCGCAAGGTCTGGCGCTGGTGGGTCGACGCCTGCGCGCTGTCGGGTGCGATGGCGATGCCCGACTACTACCGCGCGCGACGCGACTACCTGCGCGTGCGCTGGGTGCCGCAGGGCTGGCCGTACATCCATCCAGTGCAGGACGTTACGGCGAAGAAGATGGAAATCCGCTCCGGCCTGACGAGCCGATCGGCCGCCGTGCTCGCGCGCGGCGACGACCCCGAACAGATCGACCAGGAGAACGCCGACGATCTCGCGCGCGAGCAGCGGCTCGGTATTCGATACGACACGCTCGAACCGGCAGAAGTGGCGAGCAACCTATCCAACAAGGATGACGAATGAAAGGAAAGAAGCGGTGGTGGGACATCCGTGCGCAAGCCGGCGCGGATGGCACGAGCGAGGTCGAGATCCGCATATACGGCGATATCGGATTCTGGGGAGCCGACGCCGACCTGTTCGCATCGCGGCTCGCCGAGGCGGCGGCCTCGGCGACATCGATCGTGGTCGCGATCAACTCGATGGGCGGCGACGTGTTCGACGCGTTCACGATCTACAACGCGCTGCGCCGTTACGCCGGCAAGGTGACGGGGCGCGTCGACGGCATTGCCGCATCGGCCGCGTCGCTGATCCTGATGGCGTGCGACACGATCGTCATGCCGTCGAACGCGATGCTGATGATTCATAACCCGCACACGGTGGCAGCAGGCGAGGCTGAGGACTTCCGCCGGCTTGCGGATTTGCTCGACAGCACGGGAGCGAACTTCGTCACGGCCTATGTGGAGCGCAGCGGACTTACCGAGGATGAGGTGCGCGCCATGATGTCTGCGGAGACCTGGCTGACCGCATCGCAGGCGAAGGAGCAGGGGTTTTGCGATTCGATCGAGGAACCGATCAGCATCGACGCGTACGCGGGCGCTGCCCGGCTCGCGGCCCGCTTTTCGGCCGTTCCCGCCGAGATTCGAGCTGCGCTGGACGACGAGAGCGAGTCGCCTGCGCCGAATGTGCCGCTGGATCCGCCGATCGAGCCCGAGCCGATACCGCCTGCCGCGCCGGATACACCGAGCGCACCGAACGTCGCGGCGCTCGCCTCGCATGTGTTCGCCGCATGCCGCGAGGCACGGATCGAGCATTGCGCCGAGGGCATCGTGCTCGCGACGGGCCTGCGCGACCGAGCAACCGTGGACGCCGCGATTCGTGGTGCTCAAGACATCGCTGGCATCTGTCTGGCCGCGAGCCTCACGGAGCTGACGGCCGGCTTTGTCGCTGACGGCCTGACGCCCGACCAGGTACGCGCCCGGCTGTTCGAGCGTGTGACCGCATCACAGCAACCGATCAACCATCGTGCCGCCCCGGTCGACCACCAGCACGCGCCGGTTGTCGCCAGTGCGCCGCGTGCGGCGTCGATCTATGCGGCCCGCAAGGGCAGCAAGCCACTTTGACGTAACCCCAGGAGGAAAGGATTCATGTCGAACATCGAGCTACAAGGAGTGCTGACGGCCGAGTTTCTCGTGTCGGAAGGCAATGGACAGATCTCGCGCGAGCGCATCGTCGTGAAGGCGGGCGACGCGCTGCCGGCCGGGCAGGTGCTCGGCGTGACGGGGACGGGCGAGTACGCACCGTACGACAACGCGGCCAGTGACGGCTCGGAGGTCGCGGCGGCAATCCTTTATGCGGCGCTGGCGTCGTCTACGCAGGCTCGCCCCGCGACCGGCGTCGTGCGTCTCGCCGAAGTGGCGGGCGAACTGCTCGCCGGTCTTGATGTGGCTGGCCGTGACGATCTCGCGGAACGGCACGTCATCGTCCGCTGAACCAGGCACACCCCGTTCAAGGCCACGCAATGCGCGTGGCCTTTTTTGTATCCACTTTCATTTCGGAGTTCGTATGGCGGATATCGCCCTGTTTCAAGACGACGCGTTCTCGCTGGCTTCCCTGACCGCTGCAATCAACGATCAGCCACATATCCCCGGCCGGATCGGCACGCTTGGGCTGTTCGAGGAGGACGGCATCACCACCACCACGATTCAGATCGAACGCGACGGCGACACGCTGGCGCTCGTCGCTGCCGGCGAGCGCGGGGCACCGTCGGCCATCACGGTCGGCAGCAAGCGCGGCATGATCCCGTTCAACACGGTGCATTTGCCGCAACGCGCGGCCATCAAGGCTGACGAGATCCAGAACCTGCGCGCGTTCGGTTCGGAGACGGAGATGGAATCGCTGCAGACCGTCGTGAATCGCCGCCTGGCGAAGATGCGCCGCCAGCTCGACGCCACGCACGAGTTCCACCGCATCGGCGCGATCAAGGGCGCGGTGCTCGACGCGGACGGCAAGACGGTGCTGATCGACTTGCTCAAGTATTTCGGCATCAAGCAGACGTCGATCCCGTTCGAGCTGGACAACGAATCGACCGAGATCCGGCAGAAATGCCAGGAAGTGCAGGACGCGATCGAGGACGCCCTCGGCGCGACCACGTACACCGGCGTGCGTGTGCTGTGCGGTCGTAACTTCTGGAACAAGCTGATCGTGCTGCGGACTGTCAAGGAAACTTACCTCGCCACGGCGATGGCAACTGTGCTGCGCGACGACGCGCGCGAGGCGATCGACACTGGCGGCTGCGTGTTCGAGCGCTACCGTGGCCGCGTGGGCGACATCGGCTACGTCGCGGACGACGAGGCGCACGCGGTGCCGGAAGGCGTGCCGGATCTGTTCATCACGCGCTTTGCGCCGGCCGACTATGTCGAGGCGGTCAACACCACCGGCCTGCCTTACTACGCGAAGCAGGAGCTGATGGACTTCGGCAAGGGCGTCGAGATCGAGGCGCAGTCGAACCCGATCCACCTCTGCACACGTCCGAAGGCGATCGTCAGGCTGAAGGCTTGATATGGCGTTCCGTGACTTGATGGCCGATGTCGACAAGGCCGTGATGCGCGATCTGTCCGACGACATCACGATCGACGGTCGGGCGCTGCGCGGCATGTTCAAGGCTCCGTGGCTCGGTCCGGATCTCGGGACGCAGCGCACGCAGCTCGTCGCGCCGATTCTCCATGTACGGGATGCCGATGCCGTCGATGTTTCGGTGGGCAGTGTCGTCGTGGCCGATGGCGAGCGCTTCCGCGTGCTTGAGATTCAACCGACAGGCACGGGCTGGACCGTACTGATTCTGAGGTGATCCATGGATCTGATGAAGGTCGAGATCGACGTGAAGGGGGCGTCAGCGGTGCTCGCCAGCCTGCCGCCTGCCGCGATGCAGGCGGCATGGCGGCGAACGCTTCGCAAGACGAGCGCGTGGATCCGGAGCCAGACGGCGAAGGAGGTTGGCGACGAGACGGGCATCCAGAAGAAGCTGCTGCGGCAGCGGATGTACTTCTACATGCGATCGGCCGACACCGGGAAGGTATGGCTCGGATTGAATCCGATCGATGCGCATCGGCTCGGTGCGGTGCGGCGGACGAAGGCCGGCATGCGCGCTGGGAAGGTCCAGTTCGACGGTGCCTGGCGCAAGACGAAGGCGCAGCCCCGCGGCCCGATCTTCCGGCGAACCGGAAAGGCCCGGACGCCGTTCGAGCGGGTGACGATGGAGTGGGCGCAGTCCGGCGATCCGGCGTTTAGACGCGCCGCGCGGGCGTGCGAGGCGCGGCTGATGACGGTGCTGCGGCAGGAGGTCAACTATGAAGTCCAGAAGGCATTGAACCGTGCTCGATAACCTGAAGCAACTTCATGACGGGATCGAAGCCGGGCTTCGCGAGCGCTTGCCTGGCATTGATCGGATTCATGCGTATCCGAAGATCGGCAAGGCGATCGAGACGCCGTTTGTTGCGATCGAGCTGGCGGAGCTGGAGCCGGGCGAGGACGACGGTACGGGGCGTGTGCCGTTGATCGCGCGGATGCAGGCGCGCGTGATTGTCGATCCGCTGGTGCCGGACGCCGCGTTGCAGGTTCGCGAGCTGTCTGCTCGCGTCCTGCTGGCGGTCCACGGCTCGACTTGGGACCTGGCGGTAACGCCGGGCAAACAGGTCGGCTCGGCGGGGGAGGATCCGTTTAAGCCGGAGCTGGATACTTACCTGGTCTGGCTTTTGGAATGGGTGCATGAGTTCGACCTTGGCGATGTGTACGAGCCTCCGGCGACAGGGCGCTCGGTGTTGTGGGGCGTGGAGCCGAACACGGGGCCGGCACACAAGGGCGATTACTGGAACCCGGCCGATCGGGAAGCGAGGTGACGCGTGAGCGATTTCGAGCTGGGCGAAATGGATCGCCGCATGGCGTGCCTGACGCAGTCGGCCACGGTCGAGGCGATCACCTACGATCCGCCGCGCGTGAAGGTGCGCATCGGTGATTGGGTCAGCGATTGGCTCAAATGGCAGGCGGGAGCGGCTGGCCAGGTTCGGCACTGGCGTCCGCCATCGATCGATGAAGAGGTGGCGTTGTGGGCACCGTCCGGGGATCTGGCCGGTGCGTTCGTTGCTCCGGGCTACTACACCGAGCAGCACGGCGGGTCGGCGAGGTCGAGTCCCGACGAGACGGCCACGGATTTCCCTGACGGTGCGTTCGAGCAGTACAACCATGCGAGCCATGAGTATGTGCTGTCGGTGCCAGCGGGTGGCCGGATCGTGTTCCGCATCGGCGAGACCGAGTTCGAGCTGAAGGCGGACGGTGTGACGCTTCGCAGCGCAAAGCTGCTTGCGGATGTGCCCGACTCGACCTTCACCGGCAACTCGACGACTGAACAACTGCTGACGTTCAACGGCGGGATGCGAGGTAAGCCGGGGAAGGACGGAGGCGTTGCGGTGGTGGTCGAGGGCGGGGCGGAATTCACTGAGGACGTTGTCGCCAGCGGTAAGTCGCTTACTAATCACAGACACTGGGAACAAGGTGATGGTGAACTTGTAAGTAAGCCGATTTAGCCGTGAGGTAGACCTGTATTTTTTGCGAGGACTATTTATCGTGTGGAACTTCTAGAATTGACGCCGATGCAGGAAAATCACTTCGTGAAAAGGATCGAGTCGATGAGTTCCGTTGGTAACAACCAAAACGGCAGTGCAGGTTCAGGGGCTACGGGTAATTCTAATAATGTTGACTGGGAGGATTTCAAGCGTTTTCATAAAAATTATATGTCGGTGCTCGCTGTCCTGAAGGATACGATGGAAGTCCTATGGAAGTTTGCTCCGATCGGTCTAGTGATGCCGGCTATGTTGATATGGATTTATTTAAGAAAAATCGGCTGGCAGCAATTATTTCCGGAGACTGTAGTTTCGGTGCCGGGGTTGGTGGTAATGATCGTTGCATCATGTTTATTGACGATTTTGCTGGCGATCCAGTTTGGAATTCCCTCAATGATTTCAGTGGGGGCGGTGGGTGTATACGAAGAACAAAATAAGATTTCAAAGGCATTGGGGTATGGCGGATTGAGAGGTGTCGTCTCTTTCTTGTTTATTGGATCGCCGATTCTCTGGGCGATTTTGTTTGGATTGCTTTCGTTTATTTTCGATTTATCTTTTGGGTGGTGTTTTTTTCTGGGTATTGCTGGGATGGTTGTATTTGAATTTTTTGTGGTGTGGGTGAATTCAAGGATATTTTTCGATTCAAAAAATACTAAATTGTCGAGTAAGCTTTATGTCTCTTTCAAGATGGTATTTGCTCCAACATTTATTGTGATATCTGTTTTTCCAACGTTAATTATTTGTATGGGTTTGTTTTCCGGTGATAATTTATCGGGTTTTTGGGCGTTTATTACGTTCGTTGGCTGCGTAATTTATAGTGTAGTGGGTGTGATTCCGGGTGTGGTTTATTTGATTGGTAGGTTGTCTGATAAAAATCCATTCAATGTTTTCAAGGCGACGATTTCTATCGGTGCGGTAGTGCTCTATGCGGCATCTTCAATTGCGCTAATTCTGGGTCCTGTCACATCTACAATTCTGAGATCAATTGGAGCAATCGACGATAAAAGATATGTTTATCAGGTCTTGGAGCCGAAGCTCGTTACTGGGTTGCAGGGAGCCGGGTTCACAGTCTACATGGCGGGTCCTTCAGTGTTCAGCGACGGAAAGCCAACCTATTTTGTTGATGGGTATGTTCGATTCAATTTTGCGAATGTTCTTCTGCTTTGTCGCGATCCATTGAATTTTAAAAAAGCGGATGGAGTTTCTATGACTAACGAAGATGTCCAGAACAAGCTGCCGTTGTGGCGTGCAGGTGGGTATTTTTGTGTGGAGGCACATGCAAGCGAAGTCCGATTGTTGCAGAGTCGTCGAAAATCTTAATCTTAAGCGTATTTTTTTAATTGAACCCCGCGAATGCGGGGTTTTTGTTTTATGGAGGTCATATGTCGAAAGACGCTCTGAAGGGGGCAGCATGTGCGCCCGTGGCATTCATCGAGACCAAGTTTCGCAGCCGCGTAGTCGCGCTGCCAGACGGTTTGTTTATTACCGTGGAAATCGGAAAAACGAAGGTCACGAAGCCCGAGCACATCGCATATCTCGATGCGCATTCGTGCTTCAGGCGCGTCCCTTCCATGAGGCAATGATGGTGGCGCGTATCGGCATGTGTCGCCGCACGGGCCGGTTGATCGGTGGGGTAGCCCACCTGATCCAGAGCATCGCCGACATCCTCGGCACACGCAAAGGAACCCGCCGCGAGCGTCCCGAATACGGCTCGGACCTGCCCGCGATGGTCGACCTACCGGTCACGCGTGGCTGGATCTCCGCAGCACAAGCGGAGTCCGCGCGCGCAATCGGTCGATGGGAACCTCGCCTGGCGCTCGATCGTATCAACGTGCTGTCGGTGGTGGACGGCAAAGTAACTTTTCGAATCGCCGGCCGCTACAACGGCGACGACGTCGTATTCGAGGTGACGACATGACGGTAATCGATCTATCCGCGCTCGATCCTCCCGACCTGGTGGAAACGCTGGATTTCGAAGCTGCCTACCAGCTCAAGCTTCAACATTTCAAGCGCATCTATCCCGATTGGACGGCTGCGCTGGAATCCGATCCGGTGGTGAAGCTGATCGAGCTTGCGGCGTACGACGAGATTCGGTTTCGGGCTCGCACCAACGACGCCGGCCGCGCTGTACTGCTGGCCTGCGCGACGGGTGCCGATCTCGAACACCTCGCCGTTCTCTGGAACCTACAGCGGGAAATCATCGACCCTGGCGATCCCGAGGCGCATCCGCCGATTCCGGCGACTGCCGAACGCGACGCGCGGCTGCGACTGCGCACGCAGATGGGCATCGAGCGTGCGTCGACGGCCGGCCCCGCCGGCTCGTATCGCTCGCTTGCGATGAACGCCTCGGCAGACGTTGCTGACGTGCGGGTCGACCGTTTGGAGCCCGGCACCGTGCGAGTGGTCGTGAAGTCGTACTCGAATGGGGGCATCGCGAGCGCCACATTGCTCGACAAGGTCCGGCGAGTGCTGTCACCCGAGGACCGTCGGCCGCTCAACGACTCGCTGCTGGTCGTGCCTGCTAGTCCTGTCGATTACGCGATCGTCGCCGACGTGTACATCGGTCGCGGCCCGGATCCGGGTGTTGTGCTCGACGCTCGTCGCCAGGATCTCGATGTCACGGTCGACGAACACGAAGCGCTGCGCCTCGGTATGCCGCGATCTGCCATCACCGGCGCACTGCATCCCAAGGACTCCGGTGTCGTTCGGGTGGAGTTGAAGTCGCCACCGTCTGATGTCACATGTTCGATCGATCAGTTTGCACGCTGCACGTCGATCGTGCTCAACCCGAAGATGAACGATGACGATTGAACGCCTGTTGCCGACGAACCAGACGTCGCTTGAGGCTGCGCTCGCACAGGTGCTGCGCCCGAGCATCGATCCCGACGTGATCAGAACGCTCTGGGACGCGGATCGCTGTCCATCGGCATTTCTGCCCTGGTTGGCGTGGTCGCTGGCCGTCGACGGATGGGAACTGGCGGAATCCGAGGATGCGCGTCGCGCGCTGATCAAGTCGTCCCTGGCGATTCACCAGCGCAAGGGCACGCCGTGGGCCATCCGCGAGATCGTACGGCGGCTTGGTTTCGGCGAGATCGAGATTCAGGAGGGGCGCCGGATCAAGTGCCGCGATGGCTCGGCCAAGCGCGACAGTCGATATCTGCACGGTGGTGCAGCCGCATGGGCCGAGTACATCGTGAAGCTGCGGCGGCCGGTGACGCGGGATCAAGGAGAGAACCTGAAGCGCGCAATCGAGCGATACGCGCCAGCACGCAGCAGGCTTGTATGGCTCGACTTTTCCGAGGTCGCGATCCGGCATAACGGCGTCGCAACACGTAATGGTCAATTTACGCGAGGAGTGATCGGGACATGGCCAATCTGAAAGAGGAAAGCAAGTGGGAGGACGGCGTCTATCAGTTCGAGACGTCCGATCCTGTCGAGGGTGGTCCTGAAGGGATCGATAACGTGCCGACGAGGCAACTTGCGAACCGGACGCGGCATCTCAAAGGCCGGGCCGATGGCAACGACAAGCGCGTGGGCGAGGTGAGCAAACAGGTCGAGGCGCTGGGCAAGCGTGTTGACGGACTCGGCAAGGACATGCTGCCGATCGCGGGCGGAGCGTTGAAGGGGGCCTTGCTCGGGAAGCCAGGTGCGATCGCCGCGAATAACCCGAAGAGTGTCGGCATCGGCTTCGACGGCGATCCCGACACCGGCATGTTCTCGCCGTCCGACGGTCATCTTCAACTGGGTGTGAACGGCGTTCCGTACCTTGTGCTGCAAGGCGATGTCATGTCGCTCGCTGCGCCCGGAGCCATGCTGCTGAATGCTGGCGGTGGTGAACGGGCTCGGCTGACTTCCGAGGGGCGGTTGCTCATCGGCACCACGTCCGATAACGGTCGTGACGGATTACAGGTTGCGCTCGGTGCTTCGTTCACGAAAGGCCTTTGCGGGGCAGGTATGGATGTGCCGGAGGGTGGACAGATTCGTGCCACGAGCTCGCAATTTGGCGTGATGTTACGAGTTGACGATCTGACCGCGTATTGGCTGCAAACGAAGAAGGGCGATTCGCGAGGCGGATTTAACGACTATCGGCCGTTTTCGTGGGAGCTGACCAACGGGGCAGTGAGCATCGACGGTACGGGATCCGGGACGCATTTCGGTGGATCGATCGACATGAAGGGCGATCTCACGGTGCGGCCGGCCTCGGGCGAGGGGCGCGCGAATCTGGGGCAAAACGACGGATATTTCTTTGCGAACTCCGATCGCGCCGGATGGTTCTCCGGAAGTCGAGGGTCGTTTCAGTATCACTTCGCTGAACGTGTCTTAAAGGTTAACGACGACGTTGTCTGGCACGAAGGCAACCTGGCACCGTTGGACCTGAACAATGGTGGAACGCTCAAGGGGGCGCTGTCGCTCGCAGACGGTGCGCGGATTTTTCTAGCAGAGGGCACGCCGCAGAATCCGTCGCTGGCATTCGACAAGGATGGTGCGCCGGATACCGGGCTGTACCACCTTGCTGACGGGGCGTTTGGCGTTACCTGCAACGGTTTGGTGACGGCTCGATTCACGGCCGACCGGGGCACGATTTTCGACCGCCCGGTGCAGGTTCCGACGCCGCCGAACGGTGATCGATCAAACAATGCGGCGTCGACGGCGTTTGTCGTCGACGCAATCGCATCGGCGTCAGTCGGACAGATTTTCTTCGAGGTCCGGACCGTGCCGCGTGCCGGTTGCCTCGTGCTGAACGGTTCATTGCTTAACCGCGACGACTATCCAGCGTTGTGGGCGTATGCCCAGGGAAGCGGTGCGCTGGTCGAGGAACAGGACTGGACGAATGGGAACTGGGGATCGTTCTCTAGTGGCGATGGTGTTGTGACATTTCGCCTCCCGGAGTTTCGCGGCGAGGGGATTCGGTGCGCCGATCTCGGTCGCGGCGCCGATGCCAATCGGCGAATCGGTACCTGGCAAGACAGTCAAAACCGCTGGCACTCACACAGTGCGTATGCAGATGGCGTTGGCGATCACGCGCACGGTGCATGGACAGACACGCAGGGGTGGCACGGCCATGGTGTCAACGATCCAGGTCACAACCACGCGATCCCGGTTGCTTCCGGTGGAGGGTACATCGGTGAAATCAATCTGAATGGTGGTGGTCGCGGCGACAAGTGGACCACCGTCAGCGGCACGAATATTTCGATTAACGGCGACGGCTTGCACGGGCACAACGTCGGCATTGCCGGGGCGGGCAGTCACACGCACACGATCAACGTAGTAGCCGATGGGGGCGACGAGACGCGCATGCGAAACGTTGCCGTTCTCGCGATGATCCGTGCTTTTTAATTGACGAGGTAGAGCATGCTTTGTAATCAATACGACAGCCTCACGGGGCAGTACATCGCGAGTTTCCTCGCCGATGCTGACCCAATGAATGCGAACCGCGTCCTCGTTCCCGCGTTCTGCACTCTCGTGCCGCTTCCCGAGCGGCCTAAGCGGACATGGCCGTTCTGGCGCAATGATAAGTGGGAGATGCTGCCCGACTATCGCAGCGTGCGCCTGTATCGCACTGAGTCAGGCGTGGCGGCCGAAATCACGGTCGCAGGCGTGACGCCCAAAGAAGTGGGGCTGACCGAAGTGCCGCGTCCGTCCGACGCGCATGTTTGGCGTAACGGCGCGTGGGTTGTTGACGAACGGATCGTTGCGGACAACGCGCGCGAGTTGGCGATGAATGACTTCTTCGCGCGGCTGGAAAAAGCGCGACGACACAATCTCGGCAAATCGGATGCGCGCGTAACCGGCCGCTTGTCGGATCTCGAAGAAGCGACGTTCGATGCGTGGACCGATTATCAGATGGCGCTGACCGCCGTCGTCGAATCCCCGACATTTCCGGCGGATATCGAGTGGCCGCCCGAGCCGCGTGCGGACGTGATTCTTGCGGAAGTCGAGGCCCGGCGTGTTGCGAAGGCGGAACGTGATGCGGTTGAAGCTGGTAAGGCCGACACCACTGGTGCTGTGGATGAACCGAACCCGTCCGGCGCATCGACCAAAAAGTAACTTTGCCGACGCCAATCGCGTCGTTTTCTCTCAAGCCGCTCACAGAGCGGCTTTTTTTATTTTCCGGAGATCCGCATGTCCGCGACTTCATTTTTCCACGGCATCACGACGACGATCGTCGACAGCGGCCCGCGCACGATCGCGGTGCCGTCGTCGTCGGTGGTCGGCATGGCCGACACGTTCACGCCCGGCCCCGATCTGGCACAGCAGAACGTGCCCGTGCAATTGACGAGTTACGGCGAAGCCGTGCGAGCGTTCGGCGAGAAGAGTGCGATCGCGCGCTCTGCCCGCGCGATCTATGCCCAAAGCAGCGCAGTCGTCGTCGCGGTGGGCGTGCCCGCTATCGACGAAGAGGCAGAACTGACGTCGGCGATCATCGGTGGCGTGTCGGCCAGCGGTGCCCGCACCGGCTTGCAGGCGCTGCTCGATGCAAAGTCGCGTTTCAACACGCAGCCGCGATTGCTGATCGCACCTGGGCACTCGTCGAGGCAGCCGGTCGCAACGGCCGCCGATTCCCTCGCCGGCAAGCTGCGTGCCTTGGCCGTGATCGACGGCCCGAATGCCGACGACGAGGCGGCAATCGCCTACGCAAAGAATTTCGGCAGCAAGCGCCTGTACATGGTCGATCCCGGCGCGAAGGCGTGGGACACATCGACGAACGGCGAGATTGCGCTGCCCGCGTCCACCTACGCTGCCGGCCTGTTCTGCCAGACCGACGCGAAGATCGGCTTCTGGGCGTCGCCATCGAACAAGGAGATCGTCGAGATCACGGGCACGGGCCGGCCGATCGAATACCTTGACGGCGACGAGACGTGCCGGGCGAACCTGCTCAACAACGCGAACATCGCGACGATCATTCGCGACGGCGGGTTTCGCTTGTGGGGAAACCGCACGCTGTCGGCCGATCCGAAATGGAAGTTCGTCACGCGCGTGCGCACGCTCGACATCGTCATGGACGCCGTCCAGGCCGGGCACAAGTGGGCGGTCGACCGGGGCATCACGGCCACGTACGTGAGCGACGTCACCGAAGGGCTGCAGGCGTTCATGCGCGATCTGAAGCGTCAGGGCGCTGTCGTCAACTTCGAGGTCTATCCGGACCCGCAGCTCAACACGGCGAGCCAGCTTGAGGACGGCAAGGTGTACTGGAATATCCGCTTCACGGATGTGCCGCCTGCCGAGAACCCGATTTTCCGCTTCGAGGTCACGAATCAGTGGCTGACCGAAGTGCTCGACAACCAGATCTGAGGGAGCAAGGATGATTCCGGAAACGCTGTACAACTGCAACGCATTCGTCGACGGCCGTGGTTACGCGGGGCGAGTGACGAGCGTGACGCCGCCGAAGCTGAAGCTCAAGACTGATGACTATCGGGCCGGCGGCATGGACGCGGCGGTCAAGGTCGACCAGGGCATGGAGGCGCTGGAAGCGTCGTTCGCGATGGCGACGCTGGATTACGATGCGCTGAAGTTTTTTGGGCTGGTCGATCAGGGCGCGTTCAACGGTGTGTTTCGCGCGGTGTTCAAGGATCGCAGCGGCAAGACGAAGAGTGTCGCCGTCTACCTGCGCGGCATGCTGTACGAAGTCGATCCGGGCGAGTGGAAGCCCGGCGACAAGGTCGATGCCAAATACACCGTGTCGTGCGACTACTACAAGTTGGAGATTGACGGAGCGATCGTGCACGAGATCGACGTGTTTGCGTGCAAGCGCGTGATCAACGGCGTCGATCAGCTCGCCGAGGTGCGTAAAGGGCTCGGCATGTAGCACGGTGCTCACGCGCACGCTGCAAAGTTACTTTCTTCAATCGATGGCGGGCCGGCGGCTCGCCATTTTTCATTTCAGGAACCGCAATGGACAAGGTCACGGTCAAGCTCAACTATCCGATCAAGCTCAACGGCGTCGAGTGCGATGCATTCACGATGCGCCGGCCGAAGGTGCGCGACATGCGGGGCGCGCAGAAGCTCGCCCCGAACGATACCGAGGAGCAGGAGCTGGTCCTGTTCGCGACGCTCGCCGATATCGCGCCGAGCGATCTGGATGCGATGGACATGGCCGACTACGAGCGCGTGCAGGACGCCTACTACTCCTTTCGATCCGTACGCAAGGCTGGACAGACAGACCCTGAAAGCGCTCGCGAACCGGCTGTTGCGTGAGTTTGGCGTGCAGCCGTTGTCGATCGACGAGATGACGGTCGACGACATGCTGTGGTGGCTGACCGACTGAGAGGTGACAGATGGCAAATGATTTGGCGCTCGGCATCGTAATCGGCGGTGCCGTATCGGGGACGTTCGGCAAAGCGATCGCCGACACCTCGAAGAAGATCGACGCAATGAAGAAGCGGGCGAACGACTCGCGGCTCTGGCAGCACCAGATCGGCGAGACGATGCGCTTGCAGGACGAGTTTCGTCGGCTGCATTTGGCGGGTGACAGCGCGGCCGACGGCATTCGCCGCAAGCTCGACGGCAATCTGAAATCGCTGCGCGATGCGGGCGTGGAGGTCAATCGGCTCGATCGCGCTTATGCGCGGCTCGGCCGTACCGCGCGAGGCATGGATCTGCAGGCGTCCGGCTTCTCCCGGCTCTCGGCCGGACAGAAGGCTGGACGCAGCGCGATCGGCGACGCCATGAAGCTGACGGCCTCCGTTGCGGTGCCCGCCACGATCTCGGCGAACTACCAGGCGATCATTCGCGACATCGCGATCAAGGCGGGCATCGCACGTACGCAGGAAGAGGCGGCGATGAAGTCGCGCATCCAGCGTGATGCGTCGGCAAACGGCATCGGCCGGAACGAGCTGGCCGATTCGGTCAACCAGATGGTGGCGGGCGGCATGGATCTGGGCCGGGCGCTCAACTTCGCGCCGCTGGTTGCGAAGTTCGCGATCGGGCAGGGGGCGACGTCGGTCGAGACTGCAAAGATGATTCAGGCGTTGCAGCAAAACGCGGACATTACGGATCCGAAGGAGATGGCGAAAGCGCTTGAGGCAATCGCTTATCTCGGCAAGGAGGGTTCGTTTGAATCGGTCGATATGGCGCGGTGGTTTCCGGTGCTGCTCGCGGAAATGAAGAAGCTCGGCATTACCGGGCTGGATTCGGTCTCCCAGCTCGGCTCGATGCTTCAGGTGCAGATGAAAACGGCGGGCAGCTCGGATGAGGCGGCGAACAATCTGAAGAACTGGTTCTCGAAGATTGGAGCTGGGGACACGGACCGTTACTACGCGAAGGCCGGCGTTGACTACCAGGCAAAGATGCGTGAAGCGATCGGCAAGGGCTGGTCGACGATGGAAGCGTCGTTCGTCCTGGCGCGTGCGTATATCGAGCGTGTCGATCCTGAGAAGGCAAAGCAGATCGCGGCGGCTGCAACGAAATTCAATTCGGAAATGGACCCGGCCAAGCGTCAGGCGCAGATGGATGCATTTGCCGAGACGATGAAGACGGGGGATCTGTTCACCGACATGCAGGTCAAGGCCGCATTGACCGCATACATGCAAAACGCGGACATCTACAACAACATGAAGCGAGTTTCGCTGCAGGCGAGCGGCGAGATCCAGAAGGATCTGGAGGCTCGTCGTGAAACTTCCAAGCAGATTTGGAGCGAGGTCGGGCAGCAGTGGGACGACGCGATGCGCAGCATCGGCGACGCGCTGCGTCCCGTGACGGATCTGGCAGGCAAGGCGGCGAAGGCGGTTGGCGGCGGCGTGCGATCTGCCACGGACAGCGCACCGAAGGCGACAGCGGCCGTGGTCGGCGTTGCTGGGGCGGTGGTCGCGATGCGGGGAGCAAAGGTGCTTTGGAGCATCGGCCGAGGTTTGCTCGATATCGCGCGCGGCGTGGTGCTCGCGCGTGGTGGCCCAGCGCTCGCAGGGCGCAGTGGACCGGCCGGCAAAGGCGTCGGGCGCGCACTCGATGCACTCGGTGGAGCGGCAGGCGCTGTTGGCGGGGTACAGCGCGTGTTCGTCGTCAACATGTCCAGCGGCGGCGGCCTCGGCGACCTGGTCGATGGCGGTCGAGCTGCGCGTCGAACGAGCTTGCGGCGAGGCCGGATCGGGCGAGTGCTCAATGGTGGCCGTGCATTGTTTGGCCGACTCGCCCCATATGCGGGAAAGCTTGCTGCTGCCGCCAGCTTGCTGAAGATCGGCATGGCGGCGAAAGATGCCTACACCGTCGCATCGAGCAACGACTCACGAGGGGAAAAGGCGAGCCGATTCGCGGGCATCGCAGGACGTCTCGCTGGTGGCGTCGCGGGCGCGAAGATCGGCGCAATGATCGGTGCATTCGGTGGCCCCATCGGCGTGGCGGTCGGCGGTGTGGTGGGTGGTGCCGTTGGCGCAATCGCGAGCGAGAAGATTTTCGGTGCTGTCTCGCGAAAGCTGCTGGTTCGCAAGGCGGATGACTCGGCCGCCCACGTCGCGGCGCTCGCGAAAGTGAATGCCGCCGTGACGAACGCGCCTGGCGCGGGCGCTCTGCGCGGGCCGCAGATCGAGCAAACCAACACGTTCGCGCCGGTCTTTCATGTGAAGCTCGAAGCGACCGACGCCGACGTGGCCGACAAGTTTCTCGCGAAGGTCAGCCCGATGCTGACGCGAATGATGGACGAGCAGCAGCGCAAGGCGAACAGTCGTACCGCCATGTTCGACGCGCCACACATGTAATCGGAGGAGCGATGGATGTAATCGGGCAAATCACGGGTGCCGCAACGCAGGCCAGTATCGCGAGCGAGCGTGTGCGTCACATGGTGCGGGTGTCGGGCCGTAATCGAGCCGCCAGCATGTCGACGGTCGACGTGCTGCAACGTCTTGCGACCGGCAATCTCAGCAGCGCGGCCGAACTCCTCGCTGGCGCATCGAGTGGGCTTTCGGTGGCCGGCGATCTGTTCCCGAAGGTCGGCACGGTGTTGCGCAGCTTCAGCGCCACGCGGGCCTCGGTCGGCGCGATTGTGACGTCTATCGAGGGGGCCGATTTTCCGCTCGTTCGAGCTGCTACCGACAGCGTGAAATCGGCGCTCGGCGGGGCGTTGAACCAGTTCAACGCGGCGGTCGGCATCAAGGACTCAACCATGCTCGTCGCGGCCCGATTGACGGGGGCTGGTTCGATGCCGCTCGGGCTGCTCGAAGGGGCGACATCGAGCACGCCGCATCTGATGTCGATGACGACCGACGCGGGCGATGCTTTCCATTTCAATCTGTCGACTGCGGCATACGACAAGCTGCGTCGCGCAACGCGTTACCGCGTCGCCACGCAGGAGCGCTTGAATCGGCAGGAGGCGCTGCAGGCGGTCAGCGAAGGGGGCGAGACGATCACGCTGTCCGGTGTCGTGTTCCCGGCGCTGGGAGCCGGCGTCAGGCAGATCGGCCGCCTGCGCGAGATCGGCGGGCGCATGAAGCCGCTGCAGCTCACGACCGGCGACGGCGAAGTGCTCGGCCGCTGGCTGCTTCAATCGATCGAGGAAGAGCAGGAGGCACTGCTCGTGGACGGCCTGCCCCGCAAGCAGGCATTTTCCGTGGAGTTCGGCCGTTATGGCGAAGATTTTAAGAACGTCTGACGGCGATGTGCTCGACACGCTCTGCTTCCGTATCTACGGAACGCTGCGGGGCACGGTCGAGGCCGTGTACGACGCGAACCCGGGGCTCGCTGCGAAGCCGCAGCCGTTCTCGGCCGGCGTCGAGATCCTGATGCCGGATCTCGATGTGCAGCGAGTCGAATCCGTCCAGCTCTGGACGTAGCGAGGTGCGATGGAAGCAATTTTTCAGATCATCGCGAACGGCACCGACGTGACCAGGATCATTCAAGACCGGGTGCTTGAAATCCGTGCGATCGACAAGCCTGGACTGGATGCTGACGAATGCACGATCACGCTCGACGATCGCGACGGCCGAATCGAATTTCCGCCGAAGGGCGCGACCTTGAAGGTGTCGATCGGCTGGGAAGGGCAGGGGCTGTCGATGCTCGGTGAGTACGCCGTCGACGAGATCGGCGTGCGCGGGCCGCCGGCCAGCGTGGTGATTCGTGGCAAGCCGGCGAACATGCGCGCGACGTCGAAGACGCAGCGAAACGGGAGCTGGTCCAACGTGAAGCTGGCCGACATCGTCGGCGACATTGCGCGGCGTAACAAGTGGGCAGTCGCGTGTGATGTCGACGTGGCCGTGCCGCGCATTGACCAGTTCGGTGAGAGCGATCTGCATTTCATCACGCGCATCGCCAGGCAGTACGGTGCGACGGCCACGGTCAAGGCCGGCAAGCTGCTCGTGCTTCCACGAGGCGGCGGCAAGAGCGCGAGCGGCAAGGCGTTGCCGGTCGTGACGCTGACGCCGGATGTGCTGATCGACTACGACATCAATTTCCCGGACCGAGCGAGCTTCGCGGCCGTTCGCACAAAGGTGCACGATCGCAAGTCCGGGAAGAAGATCGATCTCGTGATACCGAATCCGGATGTACCGCCTGGCGCGTCTGCCGTACATACGGAGCGCCATGCGTTCCCGAGCCATGCGGCGGCCAAGGCTGCGGCGACGTCGCGATTGACGGCGCTCAACCGAGCCACTTCTTCGAGCCGGCTCACGATGCGCGGTCGAGCGGATCTGTCGGCTGAAAAGACGATTGCTCTGAAGGGCTTTAAGGCCGGAGTGGACGGCGACTTTTTGATTGAATCGGTGGAGCATACCTTCGCGTCGCGGGGCTGGCTCACGGTCCTTACGTTGAACGGAGGGAACAAGGGTAAGGCGAAGGTCGGGCAGGGAAAGAAGGGCAAGAAGATCGATCTGGTGGTGCCGGCACCGAAGTAGCGTACCGCGCACCGTATTTCAGGCCGCTCACGGGCAACCGGAGCGGCCTTTCTTTTTATCGGGTCAAGGTGAATCGATGCAGGACCACGAAAAGACGATTCTGGAGCTAATCATCATGGGTGGATTGATTGGGGTGGCGAAGGTGCTGGTGGGCGGTGAGCCGCTGACGGTTCGGCTGGTTGCTGGCCGGGCCGTGCTCGGCTCGGCTACGTCGATGTTGGCGGGATTGGCGCTGGTGAAGATCCCGGATCTGCCGCCGATCGCGCTGCTCGGTATCGGCAGCGGGCTAGGTATTGCCGGCTCGCAGTATCTGGAGGTGCTGCTGCGCCGCCATGCAAAACGCATCTTCGGGGAGAAATGACGATGGCTCGAATCAGTGTTGCTGCTGCGGGCGGGATGAATCGGGTGGCGTTTCTCGACGCCATCGCGGTGAGCGAGATCGGCTCGGCGTTGCTGGCCAGGTCGGACGATGGTTACAACGTGCTGGTCGGGGCGACGGTATCACGGCCGTTGCTGTTCTCGGACTATGCGAAGCATCCGAACGTTCTGAACCGGCAGATCCGCGTCCCGTCGACAGCCGCCGGCCGCTATCAGATCCTGTCGCGATGGTGGCGGATCTACCAGGCGCAGATGAAGCTGCCGGACTTCGGTCCAGTCTCGCAGGATCGGTATGCGTTGCAGCAGTTGCGCGAGCACGGTGCGCTGCCGTTGATCGACGCTGGCCGGTTTCGTGAGGCGGTGGCGAAGGTGTCGAACGTGTGGGCCAGTTTGCCAGGTGCCGGATATGGGCAGCACGAAAACGGTATCGAGCCGTTGCTGGCTGCGTATCGATCCGCCGGCGGAGAGGTGGCCGCATGACCTGGATCGATCCGCGCATCTGGCTGCTGGTCGTTGCCGGCGTGGTGGTCGGCTCGGCCTGTGGCTATTCGAAAGGGCATCGTGACGCGGACCAATCCGCCCATGTCGCGGACCAGGCCCGGCAGATTGCAGATCTCACGAATGAACGGGATGAATTCGGTCGCCGACTGGCGGCACAAGGGAGGATTGCAACCGATGCTGCGAAAGAACGTGATCGCGCTCGTGCTGACGCTGCTGTTGCCGACAGCGCTGCTGACGGCCTGCGCAAGCAGGTCGCCGCGCTCGTCGCCGAGGCTCGACGTGCCGGTGCTTCCGCCGGCAGCTCGGCAACCGGCGACGCCCTCGATCTGCTTGCCGACCTGCTCGGCCGGACTGACGAGCGTGCGGGAGAGCTGGCGAGAATCGCTGACGAGCGAGGGATCGCTGGGTGGCAGTGTGAGCGGAGCTATGACGCGCTGATGGAGGGTGCGACTACCGAAGTGCCGCAGTAACGCGTCAATCGAGGCCGGAGGGTCTCGAACGAAACAGGGCGGCCGGAGGAATGTTGGAGCATTTCCCCGGCCGCCTTTCCACTGTCGAAGCCAGTGAATCAGCCAAGGCCCTGCTTACCTACGTAGGCGCGCCGAATTCTACACGAAGTTTAAAAATGGCTTTCATCATGGCAAATCCCATCATCCCTTGGATCGGCGGCAAGCGCCGTCTCGCAGACCATCTGATCCCGCGCTTTCCTGCGCATGACTGCTATGTCGAAGTGTTCGCGGGCGGCGCTGCGCTGTTCTTCATGCGCCCGCCGGCCAAGGTCGAAGTGATCAACGACGTGAATGGCGAGCTGGTGAACCTCTATCGCGTCGTGCAGCATCACCTGGAGGAGTTTGTGCGGCAGTTCAAATGGGCGCTGACGAGCCGGCAGGTGTTCGAGTGGTTGAAGGCGACTGCGCCGGAAACGCTGACGGATATCCAGCGGGCTGCGAGGTTCTACTATCTTCAGAAAAGTTGCTTTGGTGGGAAGGTTGAGGGGCAGACGTTTGGGACGGCGACCACGACGCCGCCAGGGCTCAATTTGCTACGCATCGAGGAGGAGCTGTCTGCGGCGCATCTGCGTCTTGCGAACGCGTTTGTGGAGCGTTTGGATTGGGCGGCATGTATCGATAGATACGATCGGCCGCATACACTGTTTTACCTTGACCCGCCGTACTACGAGACGGAAGGGTACGGCGTCGCGTTTCCATTTGCCGAATACGAGAAGATGGCCGCAAAGCTACGCTCGATCAAGGGCCGTGCAATCGTTAGCTTGAACGACCATCCTGACATCCGGCGTGTGTTCACTGGATTTCATATTGAAAATATTTCGATTCAGTACACAGTCGGGGGCGGGAAAGGGGCCGAGCGGAGCGAACTGATCATCTTCAGTTGGGATGATGCGGCGCAGCCCGTAGGAATTTTCTGATTCGGTAAAACAGTAAGGGCGCGCTTCATATGCGCCCTTACTTTTATCGAAAAGCGTATTCGATGCGGCTTCCGAGTTGTTTAAGCCCCTGCAGCAGTAATGCAGCAGTCTCGGCTTCGCATCCTTTCGCGCATGTCGACATCGAACCGTCTGATCGGAGAACGATCAATACAGCCGCGACGACATTTGGATGTTGAGCGTCGAATTGCGTAATAACGGCCTCCTTGATTTTGTTGTGCCGTTTGAGAGTCACTTGCTGACGTGGAAACTCGTAAACGTTTCGTCCGGTAAGTCGGGCCGTTAAGGTACGGTCGGTTTCCTTGTCAGGAGTGGGTGTGAGGGTGAGTGCTTGGTGGTTCAAACAGTCTCCTACATCTCGGGTTTCGAGTCGTGATCGATGCCTTATTAACGCAGGTTTGTGGATAAATTAAAATGCAATGTATCGTTGACATTTATAAATTATTGTGAATGTTTTGCGGTATGCGTGATTCCACTGTATTCATATCCTCGTAAAAATGACAGGATGGCGCGAGAAGTGCAATCGCGCCGAAACGAAGGTCTAGACAGGGTAGATGAATATGTTGGATGACCTTAGGGCATTGAATTTAAATGATATTTATGCGCTTACTTTAGTGATTAGGCACGGCTCACTAGCCGGCGCCGCACGGGCAATCGGAATGACGCGGCAAGCATTTTCACAGAGGATCACGAGATTAGAGGACGTGCTCGGTGTGCGGCTGTTGTCGACGCGGCAGCGCGGGCGAGGTGTGGAATTTACCGAGCAAGGGAGGCTTGTGGGTGGGGCGGCCACCATCCTGTTTTCTGGACTACAGATGTCGCTGCAGTGTGCCCTAAAGGGGGATGAGCAAGCTTTGAGTCTTGCGGCGGTTAGTCAGGCAGAAGCTATGCTTGGCTTATTGAGGGGGATAATTATCGGCGAGCAATATCTCAAAATAATTGATATAGTTGAGGCAAGCTCAGTGGTCAAATCACATTTGAAGTAAACGAAACTTAACATATCCAATATGTGGAGGGGGGTGGTGAGAATTGTTCTTGTTGTGGGATTATTAATTGTTTATTTAAAATAACTAATTTATAAAAAATAATAACAATTAAGGTTAAATGATTGATGAAAGTCTTGTCGGGTGTGGCGATGGGGGGCGGCGACGTCAGCTCAACGTGTCATGCGAGCTTGACCGGTTTCCTGAAACGCGTTCACCTCGGCGGCGGCGTCGACGGTAACGATCGCGGCAGTCGAACTGGCCGTCGCGGTGGATGATTTGGCCGTGTGGGCAGTGGAAGGTATGTGGTGGGAAGGGAATTGGTTGCTACGAATTTGCTATAACAGTGGGGAGGGGACTTGCTGCCAATGCCAAAGAGAAAGCCCCTGGTGTCGGGGCTTTATCAATCAAACGGCCCGCACTTCGAGCCGTTTTCCGAGCGCGCTAAGCGCGGCCTCAACCATTTCGATTTTCGAGCCGTGGCTGAATTTCAGCAGACGATCGACCTGCACCTGGTTGACGTTCAATCGGCGGGCCAACTCGGCCTTCCGAACTTTTTGCTTCACCATTTCATTGGCCAGCAGAATCTTTGACGCAACGAGCACCGGCAGGGTGACGACTCGTTGATCGGCTGTTGCCGCCGAGGGCATCGGGATCGGGCGCTTCTCGTCGAAATAAATTTCGAGCGCGGCCTCAAGGGCGTCGAGCGCTTGGATCAGGGCGTCGTCAACGTTATCGCCGACGCTGATTGCTTCCGGGACGTCAGGGAACGTGACGAGCTGGGAACCGTTCGAGTCCGGCGTCAGGGTGACGGGATACGACAGCATTGTGTGTGACTCCTGGGTCATTTGGGGGTGCCTGTAGGCGAGTTTGGGGCAGCCCTTTCGGGCCGCCGGTGCTTCACTTCAGTCCGAGTTGCTTTTTGATCGCCTCGACTAGACCGGTACCGATTTCCTTTGCTCCGTGATCGGGGAAGATCGTCGTCTTGTCATTCAAAGTAACTCGGTAGTGACTGGAGCCAGATCGGTGTTTTTCGAACGTCGCACCTTGATTCTTCAGCCACTTCCGAAACTCGCTGTATTTCATGCACCCCCTCGTGTGTTGTTACGGTGGAATCATTGTACAACAATTTTGTTGTATTGTAACAGCATATTGAATCAATTTTGTTGTAATTTTTGTGTCAAGCAACGCGATCAACTTCGGCTTCGATTGCCAGGCGCAGC
Organism: Burkholderia sp. 22PA0099; assembly: GCF_047497165.1. Lineage (NCBI taxonomy): Bacteria > Pseudomonadati > Pseudomonadota > Betaproteobacteria > Burkholderiales > Burkholderiaceae > Burkholderia > Burkholderia sp. 22PA0099. Next base: position 1,566,283 of record NZ_CP163165.1, read on the forward strand.
AGCTTCGCGTCGGCCGAATCCGGCGCTGCCGCCTCTGCAGCCCTGGCCAAGCGGGCGAATTTTCGAAGCGCGCGGCGCGTTTGCACCGCTTCCAGCATCAGTCGCTGCTCGATCGTAAGCTCGGGTGGTTTCGTCCGGCCGATGTCGAGCCATCGTGCACGTAGCTCATGCCACGTCAGGGCGATGAATTCGGGGAGTGCACGCGCTCGCGTTTCGCCGGGATCGGCTTCGGCCGGCTGGGATTTCAGGAAGCAATGCACGGACTCCCGTGCCTGCCACGCTTCGCTGTAGGGCGTGAGCGCGGAGCGAGGATCGTCGAGCGGGCCGGCGCGATGCTGCTCGGCGGTTATCCGTCTAAGCATGCGGCGCAGCGGCGCGACGGTCGGCTGTGGCTCGATTTCGAGGCGCTCGATCACGCGTCCCGCTTCACGCGTGAGATCTGCCAGCTCGCGCATCGTCAGGCGCTGGTGCATCACTTCGAGGATCAGGATGTGGACGTCGGCGTTTGTGCACGCGCGCCAATATTGCGTCAGGTCGTCAATCTGCGGTGGGTCGAATGGGGGGAGCAACATGGCGTGAATACTGTATGAATGTACAGTATATGTCGTCCACGTCGATTGTGAATGAGCCTCGTTTCAGGGCCTTATTTGGAGATCAGGTACTCGCCGAACGCGTAGAGAAGAAAGACCGATTGAGCGATCACGCCAACATCGATCGCCCAGCGCGGGATATTTGCGTATCCCTGAAGACGGCGCTGGGCACTGCGTTGCAATAAGAGGCCGAGCATTACCGACACAAAGCCCAGTGAAATTGCGCCGGCATATCGCATGGGAGTGTGGGCATCCTTAGCGTGATGCCATAACCAATCTGAGGCAGCTGCGAGCCCCAGCACCACCAAGAGGTTGCGGCAATATTCGAAGACCGCCTTGACCGCGACGTCGTCCTTGGACAGCTCTTGGACATAAATAATGGGCATCAGCAGGTACATCAGGGCGCGCAAGGGCAGCAGTAGGCACATCAGCAGGAACTTCTGGGCATACGAGGGCATATTCGGCTTGGGGGTGGTTTGAGTGTTGGCTTTTTGTTTTTGCCCTTGCGGAAGAAGGCGAAGGCGCTGTCGCAGAAGCAGTATATGCCGGCGGCTGAGGTGGGGAATTTGCTGCGAAATCTGCACGGCACTACGCCAGATTGGCGGCATCTCGTTTCTGGGTAAGGGTTTCCGGGGATTTTTTGGTCCCCGACAGGAATCGTTGACGGGGGGGAGGTCAGTCCAGAATGCCGCGGCGAGCCGCCCTGCGCTTCTTCGCCTCTTCCAGCCGTGCTGGCTCGGTGTAGAGGCGCTCAAGCAATTCCACAGTGAAGTCTCGCAGATCCTCGGCGTCTGCTTGCGTCAGCGTTCCTTCGTGAGCGCCATCGTTGCCGTCTTCCTTCACGCATTCCGCAAGGTCTGCGAGCCCTTTGTCTAGATGCCCATTGTCAAAGAGCCACTCAAGGCGGAACCCTAGGCTATACCTAACTTTCTTGGGAATGTCTGCTTCAGCAAGGCTATCGAGAATATCCTTTGTTGCGGCATCCAGGCAAAGGCGAAACATGGTGCCGCCCGCGTTTAGGCAGCCGATCGCCATGCATCGAGAGCCTTCATCAAAATATCTCGCTATATTTTCCGGAAGGTGGTGTGGGGCCGCTTCGGCGTCGCGATCTTTCGTTGATACGTAGCCGGTGACCTCGATCCAGTCGTTCAGCATTCCTCTTAGGCTTGCCAAGTCAATGTTCGCTGACCTTGTTGCGCTGTCAAGGTCTTTGTTTCTAGCTTGGAATATCGTCCCGCGAGAGCAATGCCGGCACACGCAAAAGATCTCATAGTATCGCTGCCAACCGTCAATGCCGAGTGGCAAGCACCCCACCACGCCGAACGTGATTTTGTCGTAGCCGCATCGAGGGCAATCCGCACCAAGTTCCGCCATTTCATATCCCCGTTGTTGTCGCGAAATTATGTCTCACCCATAGCGCAATGGGGGGGGCGTGAAAATTTTATAGCGTAGGGTTTGGCGTAGCTTTTTGCTCAACTGCCCTACAAAAAAGGCGCATGCGCCTATGCATTACCGGGTTGACGCTTTCAGGCGTTGATGTGGGGTGCGTGCTCATGTGGCCGGGAAAAGTTGCTTTGGTCGCGCGAGTTTACCAGCGGCACGCCAAATAAGGCGCAGGTGCTGCTGCATCATGCGGATGGCGCGCTGCGTCGCCGCAGCTTCGGTGGAGAGCTTCGTTAAGCAGGCTACAAGAAAGCAGGTGCTTGGGAATAGCCCATTAATTTATTGGTATCAGCTATCAACGTGCCCAGGATGATTGGGCTAAACGGATACGGCTGTTTGTATCCGAATTTCAATAGATGATGAAGATATGATGAGCAAACGATGTGGTGTCGAATTGCACTCATCGCTTCGTAGGCAGGCAGGCCTTTTAATGGATAATCGAAAGCTGCCTTATATCTTACCGATAATGGATTGTCTATATAGTCTAGCGATGATTTAAAAAAATAGGCTGCATTTAATTTATTTATTAAATCGAGGGTTGGGAGTGGAGTAAATGGATTTATTGGGGTTGCGATGGAAGAGTAAAAGCGAAGCGAGGCTTGGTCGCGCGTGGAGAAGATATAGAAGATCCACGAGTCGCCCGTATTGTCTTCGAACGAAAGCGAGGTAAGATCGCCGATCGCTGGCGGAGGTTGGTTATCCGGCGGGGCCGTAAACGAAAATCCCGCATCTCTCAGCATTTCATGTAACAGCTTGGTATTTGTCAGGTCGCTCATGGTGTGTCAATGAAAGGTGCTTCGGGCGAACTGATTTCGCTCGGGAGTGTCTTCGGCGATCCCCGGGTGATGTTTCTCGTTGGAGATTGCTTGTAATATTGTCTCGTTCTGAATGGTGAGAGACGCGTGGAGCGTTTCAATTCTAGCAGCGAGGGTCTGGACAAATTCCGTAGAAACAACTGTGAGGTGCGCCAAAGATGCTTCACTCGTCCGATTGAGTCGCTGTTCTTCAAGTTCGTGAGACAGAAGTGTTCCATCTACTGGCTTGAATCCGTCTGGCACATCGTTGATGCCATTGGGCAAAAACCAAACTGAGGTAACTTCCCCGCCGAATGTTTTGTCAACGGCGTGCATCCACGGTTGATTCAAAGCATCGATCAGCGATAGCTTCCCTGCTCTCAAGCTATTTAAAATGGCTTCGCTTGTTGCGACGACGAGTAGGCGGTAATAACGATCTTCCTCATCGACGTCGCTGACGTAGACTAAAAGCGGGCGGCCGCAAGACTCCGCAACAAAAATCTGCGGGCCATCATATTCATACAGAACAACGACTGGTCGGAGTTCGCCAACAATCTCGTTGCTGATCCTGGCCCCTTGTACTTCCCATGTCATGGAAGACTCCTTAAGCGCTTGTTGGCGAGAACAGTGTATGCGGCTCAATGCCCGCGTACGGCCACCAAGTACTGTGCTCCGGATGTTTGTGCGACGGTGTATCAGCAATCACCCCGTGTGCTGCCGTCAATTGAGCGCGAGCGATGTACCGTCCGAGCCTCGGAAGCGCACGTCGAAGATGTGCGCAGCCCTCGATAGTAGGGAAGACGGACAATCCGTGGCGCGTGCAAATTCCCTCGCCGTCTGCGTCGAGAGCGCGGTTACGCTGAGCTTGGGATTGGAAATCCTTGGCCACACAAGGAATTTCTTTGCACACCATATATACGTCGCCATCGCAGTTTCGGGCCCTAGGAAGCGGGCATTCGTCAGGCAAATGATCTGGAAAGGTCCCTAGTTCCATGATTTTGCAAAGTTATTTTCATTTCCAGCGACTATATCATGCCCCCGGGTTGGATTGAAAATGGTGGCAGACTTCGCGTTCGCAAGAGGGTGGGGTGGCGTAGCCTATGGCGTAACTTCTTATTCTGAGGCTTGTCAATAAAGGCGGAGGCACCCCTGCATCATGGGCGTGTGGTTCGCGGTTACGTCGGTGGGTTGCGTGCTCATTTGACAGGCTGAAGTGGCTTTGGTCGTGGAGTTTACCAGCAGGGGGCGGTGACGGTTCGCGGGGCAGGCCGTTTGGCAGAGGGTAAAATGGCCGCCGGGCGCGGCCCGGGCGGCGGGGCTTGCGGCATATCAGTAACCGGCGTCGATCCTGACCGGCGAAGCGCGCCGGCACCACGTTTCACATGCCGCCCGCCAACCCTGCGGCTCAACCCGCCGCGTCCCGGCAAAACGCAAACATCGGGCTGGTGTGATGGTGATCCTCCCCCGGCTCCACACTCACATCCACGAGTTCCAGCCCGTAATCCGACTTGCGCAGATACGCCCGATATCCATACGGATGCGTCGCCTTCAACCGCTCCGCGAATTCGTGCCGCAACTCACCATACAACTCGGCGATGACGACCCGCGGCGGACACTGCGCAAGCGTGTCGGCCGCGCCGGTCAGCGCATCGACCTCCGCACCCTCGATGTCGAGCTTCCAGATGTCGAAGGCGCCGTGTTCGGCGCGCAGCGCGTCGATGGTGATGGTCGGCACGTCGATCTTGCGATGGGCGTCGCCGAAGATGTACGGGAACAGCGCCAGCACTTCGTCCTTCAGGCTCGAGCCCTGGTTGTGCGCGAGCGACACGGTCATGGTGGCCGAACCGGGCGCCGACGACACGGCCTGCGGCACGGCCACCACGCGATCGGCCGGCAGGGTGGCGAGCCGGGCAAACAACTCGGGGATCGGCTCGGCGGCGATCACGCGGCGCGCGCCGGTGTCGAGCAGTTCGAGCGCGGTCACGCCGATATTCGCGCCGGCGTCGAGCACCTGGTCGCCGGCCTGCACGAAGCGCTGGAACAGTGCGCGATCGACGTCGCCTTGCGGGTAGCGAATCTTCAACAGCAGCGACGCGGCGTAGTAGCGCTCGTGCCGGTTCGCCAGATCGAACGTGATCGGGATGCCGCCGATCTCGAAGCTCACCTTCCCGCTGTCGCGGATGCTGCCTTCGATTTCCGTATACAGCATCGCTTGCGTCGACATGGCCCGGCCTTCCGTCTGATGAGTGGGCAAGCATTATGACGCACGCCCATCGCCGCTCCGGCGCGCAAACCGGCCGCTCGCGCCCGATGTCACCCGCCCGCCCGTAACGCCCACGCCGAACGTCACGTAACCGGAACATCCCCGCCCGCCGCGCACCTTCGCGCTTGTCCACGTTTTCGCAATCCTTCGCCGTCCGACCCTCTTTCGGAAACGAAAAATTTCAGCATTGACGATTTGTAAGCAATCTTCCGATTTTGGAACGCTTCTTGCTGCGTTGCAGCGTCGCATGTGTGGCAGGGGGATGGACGCCGCCGCGACGGTCTGACAGCAGGACTGCAGCGACGCCAGGCGCGGTACGGCCGGTGCGGTGCAGCGCGAATGTCGTCCACGCCAGGGTGCCGGGCGTGGTTCACCGGGTATCGAGCCAGTTTCCTTGCAGCCGTCCGGCGGATGCAGGGCGGACGCGTGCGATTTGCCGCCGCGCCGGGGGCGCTCGATGGCGGGGAGCGGGGGGCGGCGAAGCGGCGATCACACGTCAACGATAGCGACAACAATGACCTACAAAAACCGAAAGAAGCGGGCCGGCAGCGGCCTTGGGGTATTCGCGCTGGGTGCGATCCAGGCGTTCGCGGCGAGCGCCGCGACGGCGGCGGAGCCGGCGTTGTCGGCGCTGGGGCCGAGCGGAGGGCTGGTGATTCCGTACGGCTTCACGCTGCCGCAAGGCACGTTCGAAGGGCAATACAACGATTACATCGACCCGCGTTTCGGCCGCACGGCCACGAAGTCGGACGTCGCGTGGGCGGGCATCGGCATCCTGCCGTACGTCGAGGTGACGGGCGGACTGGTGAACTACACCGGCAACGTGCGGCCGGTGTTCCCGGGTGCCGAGTCGATCGTGGTACGCCACCTGATGGCGAACCTCAAGGTGGCGGTGCCGAAGTTCTTCCGCTATCAGCCGGACATCGCGTTCGGCATCAACGACATCGGCGGCCAGACGCATTTCTTTCGCGCGAAATACGGCGTGATCTCGCAGGCGCTCGGCCCGGCGACGTTCACGGTGGGCTACGGCAGCGGCGACCGGCTCGACGGCGCGTTCGGCGGCGCGGAGCTGAGCGTGTTCCACACGGGCCTGTCGCTGCTGGTCGAACACGATTCGCAGACACCCTATGCGGGCATCCGCTATCACTCGCCGGCCATCCGCTGGCTGGCCGACGCGAGCGTGGTCGCCACGCTGATGCGCTCGCTGAAGCAGACCCACGGCGTGGCCGAACGCACGGCGTTCTCGGTCGGCATCCAGATTCCGCTCGGCAAGCGCTTCGACGCCGCCCATTGCGCGAGCGCGTTGTGCGATGCGCAGCAGGCCGCGGCCACGAACGCAGCCGCAAACGCAGCCGCGAACGCCGCGATGACGGACGCCGCATCGACGGACACCGAACCGCATGCCGCAGCGGGCACAACCTCGGGCCTGGACGCCCGCCCGGCCTCGGCAAACACCGCCACGCCGCTCCTGCTGCCGGCCATCGCATGGTCCGCGCTGCACCCCGCGTCGACGAACGAAATGGATGCGCGCGCAACGATGCAGCGGGTCGGCGCGATCGTGCCGGTGGCGAGCGGGCCGACTTCGCTCGACGCGATCGTCGATGCGCTGTCCGAGGCCGGGCTCGAACGCGGCCGCGCGGGCATCGTCGGCCACGACCTGGTGGTCGAATACGAAAACCACCGCTACAACCAGAACGAAGCCGATGCGCTCGGCATCGCGCTCGGCATCGCGGCGCACCACGCGGGCGGCGAGATCGACACGATCCGCGTGGTGATCCGCAAGGCGGGCGCGGCAATGGCCGAGGTGAGCGTGGATCGCGGCGCGTACGCGGCGTTCCTCGCCGGTGGCGCGCCGACCACGGCGAGCGCGTCGCTCGCGATGCGCATGCGTCCGACCTACGATTCGGCCAGCGTCGACTGGTCGGGCAAGACGGGCCGCCACAGCTACGTGCGCTTCGAGATCGCGCCGGTCACGCACTACCTGTACGGCACCGACTACGGCAACTTCGACTACTCGGTCGGCGCGCAACTGCGCGCGTTCGTGCCGCTCTGGCGCGGCGCGGAGTTCTACGCGAGCGCGATCGCGCCGCTGGCCAACAGCCGCAACATGGACAACGGCCGCTTCTACAGCGCCTACCGCCTGCGCGGCGGCATCGCCGACGCCGCGCTCGCGCAGAGCTTCTGGATCGCGCCGCGCGTGCTGAACGTCACGTCGGCGGGCAAGTTCGATCTGCAGTACCTCGGCGTCGAGAACGAGACGACGGCGTTCGTGCCGGGCCGGCCCGACGTGGTGCGCCTGAAGCTGGCCTACCTGCGTCGCGAGCCGGGCAAGGACGCGCTGCCGGACGTCAAGAACGCCTCGCTGACCTATCGCTGGGTGCAGCCGGCCTGGAAGCTGTGGATCGAGGCGGGCGTGGCGCGCTACGTGGGCGGCGACAAGGGGCCGCTGGTGGTGGCGACGCGCTGGTTCGACGACGTCGCGTTCAGCTTCCAGGCGCAGCACAGCGGCCACGGCTCGTTCATCGGGGCGTCGGTCAGCCTGCCGCTCACGCCGCGCCAGGGCATGAAGCCGGGCCTCGTCGAGGTGGCCGGCACCTCGCAGTTCGATCTGAATTTCCGTACGCGCGTCGGCTCGACCAACTACCTGGCGGCCGACGGCACGCAGAGCCTCGATTTCGGCTACGACACGCAGCAGTTGCTGCTCAATCAGGGCCGCTTCAGCGCGGGCTATTTCTCGACGCAGCTCTACCGCATGCGCGATGCCTACGAACGCTACGCCGCGCCCGATGCGGCGGCCACGCGCAAGACGCCGGCCGCCGCACCGCAGACGCAGACGCAGACGCAGACGCAGACGCAGACGCAGACGCAGACGCAGACGACACCCGCGCAGGACCCGCTGGCGCTCGTCGCCATCGCGAACGCAACCCACGCCATCAACGCCGCAAGCGCAACGACGACGGCCCCCGCCGCCGCCGCGCCGCAACCCTGAAACCACACGAGCCGCGTGCGGCGCGACCCGTCATCCCGACGTTTCGCACCGCCCGTGGTCGGCACGACGATTCACGAGAACACGGAGAACCACGATGAAGACACGCGTTACGAAGCTGCGCGCCGCGCAGTGGATGGGGCCGGGCGTCGTTGCGATGGCCCTGATGACCGCTTGCGGCGGCGGCGGGGACAGCGGCGGCGGCGGGCCGGTCACGACCTCCACCACGGCCTCGGGCAAGATCAGCGGCACCGCAGCGGTGGGCGCGGCGATGGCGAACGCATCGATCACGGTGGCCTGCGTGCAGGGCACCGGCGCGAGCACGGCCACGTCCGCCGGCGCGTTCACGGTGAGCTTCGCGTTCTCCGGGCCGTGCTCGATCACGGGCAGCACGGGCACGGCCACGCTGCACTCGCTCGCGAACGGCAGCGGCACGTTCAACGTGACGCCGCTGACCGAACTGATGCTCGTCTACCTGGCGGCCGAACTGGGCACCGATCTGAACGGCCTGCTCGGCGGCCTCGCGTCGAACACGGCCTATCAGAGCGCGGTGGTCAACAGCGGCAACCTGAGCACCGCGCAGGGCGGCGTGGCGACGGTGCTGAAGTCGATGTTCAACATCACGCTGTCGACCTCGGCGTTCCTGACGACGGCGTTTACGCCGGGCCAGCCGGGCGCCGACGCCGATCTCGATGCGTTGCAGGCGGCCGGCGCGTTCACCAGCGCCGGCACGCCATCGGCGGCGCTGCTGGCGGCGGTGGCCGCGGCCGGCACGGCGGCCAACCGCCCGACCGGCGGCACGGGCGGCAGCACCAGCGGCACGCCCTGAGCAACGGGCTCGGCTGACGGCCGCGATGGATCGCGGCCAGCGCCCGGGCGGCGTTGGCCGCTTCAAGTTGTCATTTCGCGCAATCGTTTGCGCGAATTTCAACAATGTCTTTTATGTTGCATCGATCTTTCTTCATATCACTTCAATCGTTACGTAACGATTCGCGGCGCATTCGTAACGTTACGACACGTTTCAGATTCGAAACGCCCAGTCAGCTTCATCCAAGTTCCCATCTCAACTCGTTAAGGTATTGATCAGAAACGGTTTGGCGATTTCGATGACGCTCATCGTCAACGTTCTTTCCAGTGGCATGTTTCATGCTTGATACATCGCCAGCCAATCGCTGCATCGCACCATGGTCGTCGCATGCAAGGTTTGGCGGCGAGACCACGCGGGCAGATCGATCCAGCAGGCCGATCAAGCAGGACTGCGAAAGATTGTGGCGGACCGTCAAGCGCGGCCGCGGCTTGGCCGAGCGGCGCGCGAGACAGCGCCGCCGGCCACGCGAGATGCCGAAAAGACAAGAAATCCTGAACAACCGAAAACGAATCATTTTTTGAACGGGGTGAGTGATGAGAGGCCTGATCTGGCGCCTGGTCGACGGCACGTTGATCATCGTGGGCGCGCTATGCGCACTGCATTTCGAGCTGATGCCGCCGTCGGCGGCGGCCAGCTCCGGTTTCGACGGCCTGCTGGTGGCGTTCGCCGTCGCGCTCGCCCTGTCGGTGTTCCCGGCGTGCGACACCGACAGCCTGACGAGCGTGCGCTCGGTGCTCAACCTGATCAGCCGTACCGTCATCGCCTGGCTGTTCGTGCAGGCCTGCGGCTTCCTGCTGCTGTTCGTGCTGCATCGCCTGCATCTGGTCTCGCGCCTCTGGTTCCTCTACTGGACCATCACGAGCGGCCTCGGGATGCTGATCGCGCGCACCTTCGCGCTGACCGTGCTGCGCACGCTGTGGCGTTTCGTCGGCCGCGCGCACGAGCTGGCCGCGCAGGCCGATTCGCGGCTCGCCACGCATCTCGCACGCCGCACGTTCAAGCGCGGCTTCGATACGGCGCTGGTGATCCCGATGCTGGTGGCGCTGGCGCCGGTATTCCTGATCCTCGTGCTGCTGGTGCGTCGCGACGGCGGCCCGGCGTTCTACGGCCACCTGCGCGTGGGCCGCGATGGCCGCCGTTTCCATTGCCTGAAATTTCGCACGATGGTGACCGACAGCGATGCCGTGCTGCGCGAACTGCTCGCGCGCGATCCGGTGGCGCGCGCCGAATGGGACCGCGATTTCAAGCTCAAGCACGACGTGCGGATCACGCGGGTCGGGCAGTTCCTGCGCCGCACCAGCCTCGACGAGCTGCCGCAGTTGTGGAACGTGCTGCGCGGCGAGATGAGCCTGGTCGGCCCGCGCCCGGTGGTCGAGAAGGAACTGGAGCGCTATGGCCACGAGGTTCGCTACTACCTGATGGCCAAGCCCGGCATCACGGGCCTGTGGCAGGTCAGCGGGCGCAGCGACGTGGATTACGCGAAGCGCGTGTCGCTCGACGTGTCGTACGTGAAGCAGTGGTCGCCGATGCTCGACTGCGGAATCCTGCTTCGCACGGTGGGCGTGGTGATGCGGCGCGAAGGGGCGTATTGAACTGAACGTATCGGGCGGCTTGTCACGCGGCGTGTTGAGCGGCGTATCGGCGCGGCGTGTTGAGTCGTTATCGAGCCGCGTGTTGGGCCGCTTACTGAGTCACGTATCCAGCCGCGTATCCAGCCGCATATCGAGCCGCGTATCGAGCCGCATATCGAGCCGCATATCGAGCCGATATTGCGCGGCGCCCGCCGGGCGGCCACGCATCGAGGCAAGCGGTAGATAGGCGATCAGCGTGCGGGCGCGCTGCCGCCGTAAGCGGACGACGCGCTCCAGCCGTCGTAGCGATACGGGTTGGCGGCGTCGTCGCTGGCGGCGGCAGCGGGCTTGGCGCGATAGCGCGCGAGCTTGGCGCGGCTGCCGCGCGTGTCGGCCGCGCCTGGCGCGAGACCGGCCCGGCCGGGCGCGCGATAGGCGCGCGGCAGCGAGGCGCCGAGCGGTGCGGCGGCGCCCGAGGCAGCGCGCGTGGCGGCCGGCTTCGGCAGCATCGCGCCGGTCTGGTTCGGCGGCAGGTAACGCGGCGGCTGCGACTGCGATTGCGACGCGCCGCCTGCGGTTTGCGCGTGAGCGGCGAAGCTCGCCGGCAAGCCGGCGGCGGCGAACACGAGGGCGGCGGCCGGCACGGCCAGGAGGCTTCGCTTCATTCGGTGGGCAGCAACGAGGGTAGGGGTTTCGCGGGGACGCCGGTACGCCATCGCAGCGGGCCGGTTCGACGATGAACAAACGGTGCAACCGGACGATCGGGCGATCGGCCCGAGCGCGCCGACAACCAGGCCAGACACCATGTTAGACACGGCAACGGGAAAGCGAACGATAGCACTGCTGTCACGAATGGCGAAAGCGCTTCGGCGCGAGCCCCGATTCACCACGATGCGTATCACGATGCACATCACGCGGCAGGGCGCGCGGCAGGGTGCGCGTCGCGCGGCGGCGTGGGTCGCGCTCGGCGCGGCGAGCGCGCTGATCACCGGCTGCGCGTTCGCGCCGGGCATGACGTTTCGCGGCGGTTGCGGGCCGGCCGGCAACGGCGGCGCGCAACCGGCCTCGTGCCATCGTGCGCTGGCAGCGGCGGCGCCGGCCGGCGGCGGCACGCTCGACGCGAGCAACGCCGCCAAGGGCGCCAACGGCACCGACGCGCCGCCTTCGGGCTCGCTGGTCGAAATCGACGGCAACCTGATCGCGACGGTGCAGGCAAGCGTCGATCCGTCGATCCCGGCCGACGTCAGCGCGCTGTTCGCCAAGCCGACGCCCTACACGCTCGGCCCCGGCGACGTGCTCGCGATCGTCGTGTGGGATCACCCCGAACTGAACATGCCGCTCTCGCAAGGCCCGAGCACCGGCGTCGACAACACCGGCTCGAACGCGATCGTGTCGGGCTACACGGTGGACGCGACGGGCCGCGTGCAGTTCGCCTACATCGGGCCGGTGGAGGTGGGCGGGCTGACCGAGCTGGAGGCGCGCGAGCGCGTCAGCGCGCGGCTCGGCAAGTTCATCCGCGATCCGCAGGTCACGCTGCGGATTCAGGCGTACCGGAGCCGGCGCATCTATCTCGACGGCGAAGTGCGCCTGCCGGGCCTGCAGGTCATGAACGACCTGCCGATGACGCTGCCCGAGGCGATCAACCGCGGGGGCGGCCTGACGGCGGCGGGCGATCGCGCGCGCATCTCGATCACGCGTGGCGATGCCACCGCCATCGTGAGCCTGCCGAAGCTGGTGGCGCAGGGCATCAACCCCGATCGCATCCTGCTGCGCGACGGCGATCTGGTGCGCGTGTATCCGCTCAGCGACACCAAGGTGTTCGTGCTCGGCGAGGTGGGCCACACCACCACGCTGAACTTCAACAACGGGCGGCTCTCGCTCGGCGAGGCGCTCGGCTACGCGGGCGGCGTGAGCCAGTATTCGGCCGATGCGAGCCAGGTGTACGTGATCCGCAGCCGCACCGGCACGAGCCCGACCATCTTCCATCTCGATGCGACCTCGCCGGTGTCGATGGCGCTCGCCAACGAGTTTCCGCTGCGGCCCGACGACGTGGTGTTCGTCGATGCGTCGTCGCTGGTGCGCTGGAGCCGCGTGGTCGGCATGTTCCTGCCGAGCGCGCAGACCCTCGCCACCGGACGGAGCATCGCGTACTGATGGATACCTTGCTCGTGATGTGTACCGCCAATGTCTGCCGCAGCCCGATGGCCGCCGCGCTGTTCGCGCGCGCGCTGCCCGGCGTGCGGGTGTGGTCGGCCGGCGTCGAGGCGATGCCGGGCCTGCCGCCCGATCCGCTGGCCGTCGATTGCCTGCGTGCGCTCGGCCTGGAAATCGGCGAGCACCGTTCGCAGTCGCTCGCGCAATGGATGCTCGAAGCCGCCTCGCTGGTGCTGACGATGAGCGAGCGGCAACGGCGCGCGATCGTGCAGCGCTACCCCACGGCGACCGGGCGCGTGTATCGCCTGCTCGACGAGGACGTGGCCGATCCGTACCGGCGCGGGCCGGCCGCGTATCTGGCGGCGCTGGAGCGCCTGCAGGACGGCGTCGAGCGCTGGTCGCGGCGGATGACGCGGGTGCAGCCGTCGGGGGCGGCGTCCGCCGTCGCTGTTGCTTGCGCTGTCTCTGTTTCGCCGGCTGCGTCTGCGCCGCCCGGTTCGATCGGCAGGTTCGCTGCGGGCACGTCGACTGTCTCCATTGCTTCCGTTTCGCCGGCCGCATCCGCGCTGCCCGTTTCGACAACCAAGGCCGCGCCGGCCACATCCATCGCCTCGGCCGCGTCTTCTCCGTTCGCCGCGTTCGTTTCGCAGGGAGCCTTGCATGAACCACTTTGACGCGCCGCTCCCGTACCGGGAGCCCGACGACGCCGCGCCGCCGTCCAGCTTCGGCAGCTACCTCGACGCGCTGTACGACAACCGCCGCCTGATCGTCGCGATCACGGCCGGGATGCTCGCGATCGGCACCGCCTACGCGCTGCTGGCCGAGCCGGTGTATCGCTCCGACATCCTGATCCAGGTCGAGGAGAACACCAACTCGACCAAGAGCATGCTCGGCGATATCTCGTCGATGTTCGACGTGAAGACGCAGGCCTCCTCGGAGATCGAGGTGCTGCGCTCGCGGCTCGTGTCGGGCCGCGTGGTCGACAAGCTCCACCTGTATATCGACGCCGAGCCGCGCTACCTGCCGGTGATCGGCCGCTGGCTCGGCGAGCACGCCGACGGCGTGTCGCGGCCGCTGCCGTTCGGCTATGTGACCGGCGCCGAGCAGATCTCGGTGGCGGCGTTCGCGGTGCCCGACGCGCTGCACGGCAAGGCGTTCACGCTGACCCGGCTGGCCGGCGAGCGCTACCGGCTTGCGCTCGGCGATGCCTCGGCCGAAGGCGAGATCGGCGCGCCGCTCACGCTGGCCACGCGGCAAGGCCCGGTCACGCTGACGGTCGCCTCGCTCGACGGCGCGCCCGGCGCGCAATTCGTGTTGCGCTGCCATTCGCAACTGGCTACCACCGAGCGGTTGCGCGACGCGCTGAAGATCGCCGAAAAAGGCAAGCAGTCCGATGTGATCGGCGTGACGCTCGACGGCCCCGATCCGGTCCGCACCTCGGCCGTCCTCAACGCGATCGGCACCGAGTACGTGCGCCAGAACGTGCAGCGCAAGTCGGAGGAGGCCGAGCGCTCGATCCAGTTCCTCAGCGCGCAGTTGCCGGAACTGAAGACCCAGCTCGAACACGCCGAGAGCCGCTTCAACGATTACCGCGCGAAGAAGGGCACGCTCAATCTCGACGAGGAATCCACCGCGCTGCTGCAACGCTCGGTGGATGCGCAGACGCGCATGACGGGCCTGCAGCAAAAGCGCGACGAGCTGCTCGCGCGCTTCATGCCCGATCACCCGGCCGTCAAGGCGGTGGATGCGCAGATCGCCACCGCGCAGGCGGAGCTGGGCGGCATCGACAGCAAGACGCGCGCGCTGCCGCCGATCGAGCAGGAAGTGCTGCGCCTGCAACGCGACGTGCAGGTGGGCACCGAGCTGTACACCAACCTGCTCAACACGCAGGAGCAGTTGCGGCTGGTGAAGGCCGGCAAGGTCGGCAACGTGCGGATGGTCGATACCGCCGCGGTGCCCGAGCTGCCGGTGCGCCCGAAGCGCGCGCTGGTGATCGGCGGCGCGGCGGTGCTCGGCCTGATGATCGGCATGGGCATCGCGTTCGCGCGGCGCCGCATGTTTGATTCGATCGAGGACCCGGGCGAGGTCGAGCGCTTCGCCGCGATGCCGGTGTACGCGACGATCCCGCACAGCCGCGAGGAGGTGTCGCTGACGCGCCTGCGCCGCGCCGCCGACAAGCCGTCGCGCGACCTGATCCTGGCCAACCGCGCGGCGCTCGACCCGGCGCTCGAAAGCTTGCGCAGCTTCCGCACCGCGCTCGATTTCGCGATGACCGACCTGCGCAACCGGGTGGTGTTCATCACCGGGCCGACGCCGGGCATCGGCAAGTCGTTCATCGCGCTGAACCTGGCGGCGGTGCTCGGCGGCGCGGGCAAGCGCGTGCTGCTGGTCGATACCGACCTGCGCCGCAGCGGCATGAACCGCATCATTCAGGCCGAGCGCGGCGCGGGCTTCGTCGAACTGCTGCGCGGCACGCACGGCCTCGACGCGGTGATTCGCCGCGAGACGCTCAAGGGCGTGGACTACATCTCGCCGGGCAGCCATTCGGAGAACGCCAGCGACGAGCTGTTCGACGCCGACCTGCGCGCGATCTTCGCGGCGATGAGCGCGGCCTACGACATCGTGATCTGCGACGGCGCCCCGATCCTGCCGGTGCCCGACGCTGTGCAACTGGCCGGCCATGCCGGCGTGACGTTCATGGTGGTGCGCCAGGGCGTGACCAAGCGCGGCGAGATCCAGGAATCGCTGCGCCGGCTGCGGCAGGTCGGCATCGCGCCGCGCGGGCTGATCTTCAACGGCCTGCGGCCGCGCCCCGGCAACTACGCCTACGGATACGGGCAGTACCGCTACGCCCGCGCCAATTACGCCTACGACGACAAGGCCTGATGCGATGAACTGGACGATCCCGAACGACGCGCTGTTGCCGCCCGAACCGGCGGCGGCGCCGCTGCCGCCGCCGAGCTTCGGCCGGGTGGCCGTGGTGCACGAATGGCTGACCACCTACGCCGGTTCCGAGAAGGTGCTGGAGCAGATCCTGTCGATCTGGCCCGACGCCGACCTGTTCGCGGTGGTCGATTTCCTGTCCGACGAGGATCGCCGCACGCTGCACGGCAAGCGCGCGCGCACCTCGTTCATCCAGCGCCTGCCGTGGGCGCGCAAGCGCTATCGCGCGTACCTGCCGCTGATGCCGCTCGCGATCGAGCAGCTCGACGTGTCGGGCTACGACCTGGTGATCTCGTCGAGCCACGCGGTCGCCAAGGGCATCCTGACCGGGCCGGATCAACTGCATGTCAGCTACGTGCATTCGCCGATCCGCTATGCATGGGATCTGCAGCATCGCTATCTGGCCGAATCGGGCCTGACGTCCGGCCCGAAGAGCTGGCTCGCGCGCGCGCTGCTGCACTACATGCGGATCTGGGATCAGCGCACGGCGCACGGCGTGGATGCGTTCGTCGCGAACTCGGGCTTCATTGCGCGGCGCATCCGCAAGGCCTACGGCTACGCGGCCAGGGTGGTCTATCCGCCGGTCGACATCGACCGCTTCAGCCTGCGCACGGACAAGGAATCGTTCTACTTCACGGCCTCGCGGATGGTGCCGTACAAGCGGCTGCCGCTGATCGTCGAGGCGTTCGCGAAGATGCCGGGCCGGCGGCTGGTGGTGATCGGCGACGGCCCCGATCTCGCCAAGGTGCAGGCGATCGACGCGCCGAACGTGACGCTGCTCGGCTATCAGCCCAACGATGTGCTGGTCAGCTACATGCAGCGCGCCCGCGCGTTCGTGTTCGCGGCCGAGGAGGATTTCGGCATCGCGCCGGTCGAGGCGCAGGCCTGCGGCACGCCGGTGATCGCCTACGGGCGCGGCGGCGCGCTCGAAACGGTGGTCGAGGCCGACGATCCGCTGCGGCGCACCGGGGTGTTCTTTCGCGAGCAGAGCGTCGATGCCATCGTGGCGGCCGTGGAGCGCTTCGAGACGATGGGGCCTTTCGATCCGGTGGCGTGCCGCGCGAATGCGCAGCGCTTCGGGGCCGAGCGGTTCCGGCGCGAGTTCGCGGAGGTGGTGGCGCGGACGGCCGGGGCGAGGGCGAAGCAGATGGCTTGATGTGGCGAGGGCGTTTCGAAGGTACTTCGACGCGAACGTTACGCCGCTGCCGCCGCGCCTCCTTCGGCCTCGCGCACCGCGCAAACCGGCAGCAGCCGGCTCGAGGCGACGCCCGCGCGAAAGCGCTGCAACTGCGCGTCGGTGCGGCAATCGCGCCAGCCGGTTTCGATCAGGCAATGCAGGAAATCGGGATCGTCGTGGAGCCGGTGCAACTGCGCGGCGGCGTGCGCGAGATCGGGATCGGCCCAGGCCACCGTGCCGTAGACGCCGCCTTCGTCCTGCCCGACGCGCACCGTGTGCTCGACCAGCAGGCTGTTGCCCGCGTTCATGAACACCAGGTTGCCGGACCAGCCGGTCGCGACGGCGGCCAGCCCCAGCCCCATCGCCTCCAGCAGCGGCAGGCCGAAGCCTTCCGCGCGATGCAGCGAGACGAACACATGCGCCGCGCTGAACAGCGCCTCCACATCCTCGCGCGACAGCACGCCGGTCAGCAGTTCGATGCGCGGGTCGCCGCCGACGGCCTCGCGCAGCCGTTCGAGTTCGCCGGGCGCGCCATGCAGCTTGAGCTTGACGATCAGCCTCACGTCGCGCTCGTGCGGAAACGCCGCGCGAAACGCGGCGATCGCACCGAGCGGATTCTTGCGCGCGAGGCTCGATCGCGCGTCGGCCATCGTCAGGAACGTGAGCGGGCCTTCGTTGCGCCGCCAGCGGCGCGGCGTGCCGCGCGGGTCCACCACATGCGGCGCGACCACCACCGGCACCGCGAACACCGGCGCGAGCGCCTCGGCGGCGAACGGGCTGGGCGTCCAGACCTCGTCGACGAGCGGCGCGGCGCGCTGCCAGCCTTGCGGCGGCAGCGCCGATTCCCACGCGAAATAGCCGATGGTGCGGCCGCTCGCCAGCACGTCGCGCAGCGGCCACGCGAGCAGCGGCAGCTCGGGGCCGCCGCAATGCACGATGAACAGGCCACCCGGCGTGGCGGCGAGCTTGCGCCACGGCCGCTTGACGGCCGCCGTCACGTCCACCAGTTCGACCGCGTAGCCGAGCCGGCGCAGCGTCTGCGCCTGATAGCGCGCGCCGTTGACGATGCCGTTGGTCAGCCCGAACTGCGCCACGATCTTGATGGTGCCGACCGGATGCGCGGCGGCACGGCGGCGGCGCGCGCGCAGCAGCGCCGCCTGCATCGTCGCGAGCCCGGTGGCGGCGTGACGCTTGAGGCGGGAGAACAGCGGGGCGGCGGGGTTCGGCATCGTGGGCGGCAAGGTCGTGATGCCGTGAAGCCAAGCAACATGCGTGCCGTTCATTCGCATCGAGCGGAACCATCGAGCGATGGCGCGGCCGAGTACACCGGCAGTCGGCCAAAGCTATTGCGGCGCAATAAGCGCAATCGTTTGACGTGCGGCGCGGTGCCGGGCGCAGGTGCGCCGCGCGCGGCGGCTCGTTACGTAACGCGAGCCGGCAACGGTTACGTAACGATCGGGAACATCCGCACGAGACCCGCATCGCGCACGCGGCCTTGAGCGCGAAACCCCTTGAAATCAGGCCGTTTTGGCGCGTCGCAACACACGCGACGCCGCGCGATGCGATTGGCACGATACCTGCTGTATAGGCAGGCCGTGTCGGCGGGTCGGGGAATGCCCGCGCAGCGGTGTCGATCGCGGAGCCGGTGCCGACCGGCCCGGCTCGTGACGGCCGACGCCATCCGTGAATCGAAGCAGCCGAGGGCGTGCGGCATGCGGCATGGGCCGGCCGCGCCGCCCGATCGGAACAATCGGAACAATCAGAACATCAAGAACGGACCAGACCAACACGATGCGACCATCGAACGGGGTGCGAAAGATTGCGGTGAACGGGCGATTCCTGTTCCGTCCCGCCACGGGCGTCGATCGCTTCGCGTTCGAGATCATGCGCAGCATCGACACGCTGATCGCCGAGCGCGATCCGTCGGTGGCCGGGCTCGATCTCGAGCTGCTGGTGCCCGATGGCCCCTACGCGATCGCCAATCCGTTCGGGCGGATTCCGATGCGCACGGTACAGGGCCGGCGCGGCCAGGCGTGGGAGCAATGGGCGTTGCCCGGCGCCGCGCGCGGCAGCCTGTTGCTGAACCTGTGCAACTCCGCGCCGCTGTTCATGCGCAACCAGATCACCGTGATCCACGATGCCGCGCCGGTGCGCGTGCCCGACAGCTACAGCCGCGCGTTCCGCTCGTGGTATCGCGTGATGGCGCCGTGCGTGGGGCGCGCGGCGCGGCGCATCGTGACGGTGTCGCGCTTCTCGCGCGGCGAGCTGATCGACGCGTATCGCATCCCGGGCGGCAAGATCGGCGTGATCTCCGAGAGCGGCGAGCACATGCTGCGTCATGAGGAGGACGAAACGATCCTGTCGCGCCACGGCATCGGCGCGCGGCCGTTCGTGCTGGCGGTCAGCAGCCTGAACCGCCACAAGAATTTCCGGCTCGTGATCGACGCGCTGCGGCACATCGGCGAGGCCCGCTTCGACGTGGTGGTGGCCGGCGGCACCGATCCGGCCGTCTACGGCAGCGGCGCGCAGCCGCTGCCCGATTACGTCAGGCATGTGGGCTTCGTGTCCGACGCCGAGCTGAAGACGCTGTTTCGTCACGCGCTGTGCTTCGTCCATCCGTCCCGCTACGAAGGCTTCGGCCTGCCGCCCGTCGAGGCGATGACGCTCGGCTGCCCGATCGTGGTGGCCGACCTGCCGGCCGTGCGCGAGGCGTGCGGCGACGCTGCGATCTACGTGTCGCCCGACGATCCGGCCGCGCTGGCGGCGGCCCTGCTGCGCGTGTCGGGCGATGCGGCCGAACGCGACGCGATGCGCGCACGCGGCCTGGCGCGCGCGGCCGAACTGACCTGGCGCGCGAGCGCGGTGCAACTGCTCGCGGAGATCCGGCCATGCATGGCTTGAACGTAGCGCGGCGCATTCTCGCGCATACGGCGGCCTAGCCATGGAGATCAGCGTATTCGGCCTGATCGTCGCGGTGCTGGGCGTGGCGAGCTTCGCGCTGCCGTTCCGCTGGGGCGTGGCCTTGATGGCCTGCTGCACGTTGTTCGGCGCGACCGAGGCGCTGTCGATCGGCGGCACCGGCATCCTGCCGGCCAACCTGTTCCTGCTGTTCTTCGCGGGCCGTGCGCTGCTGCGCGAGGACGTACCGGCCTTCCTGCGCGAACTGACGCCCGCGTCGCCGGCGTTCTGGCTCGGCGTGCTGACCGTGTTCGGCTGCGCGAGCGCCGTGCTGTTGCCGCGCGTGCTGCAGGGCGACAGCTTCGTGTTCGCGATCGACCGCGCCGATGCATCGGGCGGCCGGCTCGCGCTGACGCCGCTCGCGCCCGTGTCGGGCAACCTGTCGCAATCGGTCTATCTGATCGGCGAGTTCGTGCTGTACGTGGCGGCGTCGGTGTATCTGCGCCGGCGCGACGCAAGCCGCGTGTTCGCCGATGCGATCCTCGCGCTGACCGCGCTGAACGTGGTGGCTGCGCTGATCGATCTGGCCTCGGGCTTGCTCGGCCTCGACGTGCTGTCCGAAATCAAGACGGCGCAGTACGCGATCCTCGACGGCGCCGAGGTCGAAGGCCTGCGCCGCATCAGCGGCACATTCACCGAAACCTCGGCGTTCTCGGCGTTCTCGCTGCCGCTGTTCGCGTTTTCATCGAGCCTCTGGCTGTTCGGCTATCGGCGCGTGCTGAGTGGCGCGCTCGCGTTCGCAACGTTGGCGCTGCTGATGCTGTCGACCTCGACCACGGCCTACGCGGGCCTGGCCGGCTACCTGATCGTGTTCATCGCGAGCCGGGGGCACACGATCGACCCGGCGAGCCGGGGCCGCAAGCGCCTGCTGATCGCGCTGGCCGCAGCCGGCCTGGTGCTGCTCGGCGGCGTGCTGGCCGCGATCGATTCGCCGCTGATCCAGACCGTGTCCGACCTGCTGTCGGGTGCGCTGTTCGACAAGATGAACACCGATTCGGGCGTCGAGCGCGGTGCCTGGAACATGCAGTCGCTGGTCAACCTGATCGATACCCACGGCCTCGGCGTCGGCCTCGGCAGCGCGCGCGCATCGAGCTTTCCGCTGGTGCTGCTCGGCAATCTCGGGGCGTTCGGATTCCTGATTTACGGCGTGTTCATGCTGCGCACGCTGGCGCGCACGCCCACCTCGCCGACCACGCGCGGCGACGCCGCCGTCAGCTTCGCGGCGCGTCAGGCGATGTTCGCGAACCTGATCGGCGCGACGATCTCGGCCGCCGTGTTCGATCTCGGCCCGTGCTTCTACCTGTTTGCGGCGGTGGCGTTCGCGACCGTCAACCGCCGTGCGCCGGCCGGCGCGCGCGAACGGCGGCGCGCAGCGGGGCTGGCGGGCTGGCGCGCGGCGTGGCGAAAGGCGCCGCGCCCGGGCGCGATGCGCCACGCCGCTTCACGCACCGGAGGCCGCCCATGAATCGCATCAAGCCGACGCTGTCGAGCTTCGAACTGTTCGCGGTCTATCTGTCGTACGTCTCGCGCTACCTGTATCCGCTGTTCCTGCTGCCGTACTACGGGCGCACGCTCGGCGCGGGCGGCTACGCGGTGATCCTGGCCGGCATGTCGCTGTCGAATTCGATCTGGCTGTTCGTCAACTACGGCTTCTCGACGGTCGGCGCGCGCGACACCGTGCATACCCAGACCGACGCCGAACGGGCGGCGATCCTGCGCCGCCAGTTCAGCGCGCGGCTGGTGCTGTGCGTGCCCGGCGCGATCGTCGGCGCGATCGCGGCCACTCAATCGGCGATCTTCGCGCGCGTGCCGGGCATCGGCGTGCCGGTGGTGGCGATGGGGCTGGTCGCGGCGTTCAACCTCGGCTGGTATTTCGCCAGCACCGGGCGCGCCAAGAAGAGCGTGGCGATCGAGGTGGTGGGCTTCGTGCTGTCGCTGTCGATGATCTTCTGCTTTATCCACCGGCCCGGCGATCTGAAGTTCGTGTTCCCGCTGCTGCTCGTGTCGAGCGTCGTGCAACTGGGCTTGGCGTACTGGGCCGTGCGCCGCGAATTCTCGGGGCTGCTGTCGAGTCTGCGCGACGCGCTCGGGCTGATTCGTCAATCCACGGTGATCTTCATTTACGGCGGCACCTCGGTGCTGCTGATCGGCGCCTCGACCTACGTGCTGTCGCTGCTCGCGCCGGCCGCCGAGGTGGGCGCGTTCGGCGTGGCCGAGCGGCTGATCGGCGCGGGCCTGAGCCTGATGGGGCCGGCCGCGCAGATCCTGGTGCCGAAGGTCACGTTCCTGGTGGGCCGCGACGCGCAGCGCGCCAACCTGCTGGCGCGGCGCATCTTCGCGTTCTTCTTCGGCGGCGCGACGCTGGCCACGCTCGTGACGGTGTTCGCGGCCGGCCGGGTCGTGCCGTTCATCTTCGGCGCGGGCTTCGCGCACGCGGTGCCGGTGCTGCAACTGCTGGCGTTCGTGCTGCCGGTGAGCGTCTGCACCCAGGTGCTCGGCATGTACTTCCTGATTCCGCGCAAGCGCGAAGGCCTGCTCGCGCGCAGCGGCGTGATCAGCGCGATCGTCAACCTGGCCTGCGCGGTGCCGCTCGCCACGCACTGGGGCGCGATGGGCATGGCGGTGGCGCGGTTGCTCGGCGAACTGACCATGCTCGGCGTGCTGCTGGTGGGCGTGTGGCGCGCCGGGCTGGTGGCGGAAATCGTCGGCGCGCGGCGCTGCGCCGGCTCGCCGGCGGGCACGTGAGGCGCGCCATGCCGCGTCCGATCGGTATCGCAACTTTGATTGCAACGTTGATGCGACTTTGATCGCAACTTGGGAGAAACCGGTGAGCCTGCCTTCGGTAACGGTGGTGATCTGCAACTACAACTATGGCCGGTTCATCGGGCAAGCCGTCGATTCGGCGCTCGCGCAAAGCGTGCCGCCCGCGCGCGTGCTGGTGATCGACGACGGCTCGACCGACGATTCGGTGGCGATCCTGCGCGCCTACGGCGCGGCCGTGGACCTGCGCCTGAAGGAGAACGGCGGGCAGGTATCGGCTTACAACGCGGCGGTCGAGCTGCTCGACACCGAGGTCGTGATCTTTCTCGACGCCGACGATTTTCTGTACCCCGAAGCCGTGGCCGAAGTGGCGGCCGGCTTTGCCGACCCGCGTGTGGCGAAGGTGCAATACCGGCTCGACATCTTTTCGAGCGGCGGCGTGGCGACCGGCAGCCAGATTCCGAACTCGCGGCCGCCGCGCGATTGCGGGCCGTCGCTGCGCAAGGGCTGGCTGTATCCGTCGCCACCCGCCTCGGGCAATGCCTATCGCGTCGCGAACCTGAAGCGCATCTATCCGATTCGCGAGCCGATGGACAGCAAGTACGGCGCGGATTTCTACGCGATCTACGGCATCGCGCTGACGGGCCAGGTGGGGGCGATCGATCACGCGCTGGGCGGCTATCGCGCGCATGCGCCGAACCTGCGCACCGACAAGTCGCGCGACATCTCGTTCGCCAACGCCGCGAAGTGGAAGGACACGCCGCAAGAGTTTCGCGAGCGCTGGCGGCTGCTGTCGACGCTGGCCGCGAACCGGCTCGGCGTGGCGCTGCCGGCCGACCTGATGGATTTTTCGTACACCAAATCGGTGTTCGTCGCGGAGCTGTACGGGCGGCCGTTCGCGTCGCGCATGCGCTGGCTCGCGCTCGGCTCGCCGCGCTATTTCCGCTCGATCGTGACGAACCCGTACTGGAACTGGCGCAAGAAGGCGGCGCTGGTCGCGATCAGCCTGTGCTGCTTCGTGCCGGGGCGGCGGCTGTCCGATCACATGCTGCGCTTCATCGCGAACCCGTTGCTGCGGCGGCGGTTCCAGGCGGGCGGCGGCCCGGCGGCATGAGGCGGCATGCGGACGAGCAGGCAAAAAATCAGGCGGATGGATACGAACGATTCGAGGGGGAGCAAACATGAAGAAATACGTGATCGTGGCGACCAAGGGGCGGGCCGACGAATGCCGCACGCTGCTGACGCTGCTCGATGCGCAGACAGTGCCGCTCGACGCGGTCTATGTGGTGGGCGCGGAGCCGTCGGACGTGGCGGGCCTGCAGGCCCACGCGCTGGCCGCCCGCACGCGGCTCGTGATCGATCTGGCGCCCACCGCCGGCCTGACGCGCCAGCGCAACCACGGCGTCGCGCGCCTGCTGGGCGAGATCGACGCCGCCACGCCCGGCGACAACGACTGGTTCGTGGTGTTCTTCGACGACGATTACCGCCCGGCCGCCGATTGGGCGGTGCGCTGCGAGCAGGTGTTCGAGGAAGATCGCGCGATCGTCGCGCTGACCGGCCGCGTGCTGGCCGACGGCATCATGGGCGCGGGCCTGAGCGAGCAGCAGGCGCTCGCGCACCTGAGCGGCGCGCTGCCGCCGCAGCCGCATTGGGCGTCGGGCGATGCGCAGCGCGAGATGCAATCGGTGTACGGCTGCAACATGGCGATCACCGGCCGGGCGCAGCGCTCGTTCCGCTTCGATGAAAACCTGCCGCTCTACGCGTGGCAGGAGGATCGCGATTTCACCGGCGTGATCCGCCATCTCGGCAAGGTGGTGTACGACCCGCGCTGCGTGGGCGTGCACCTGGGCAGCAAGCGCGGCCGCACCTCGGGCGTGCGGATGGGCTACTCGCAGATCGCCAACCCGCTGTACCTCTATCACAAGGGCACCATGAGCCGCCGCGTGGCGATGCGCTTCATCGTGCGCAACGTCAGCGCGAACGTGGTCAAGAGCCTGCTGCGCTTTCCGTTCATCGACTATCCGGGGCGCTTGCACGGCAACGTGATCGGCTTCTGGGACGTGGTGCGCGGCAAGATCCATCCGCTGCGCGTGCTGCATATCGGCGCGAAGTGAGCGTCGCATTCGCCTCATCTTTTTTCGGAGCCGCATGCCATGTCCACTTACCGTGAACTGATCGATCTCGATGCACTCGACACGTTCGATGATGCGGCGCTCATGCCCGCGCCCGCGGCTTCGGCCGATGCCGCTCGCGCCGGACGCCCGCGCCCGTTGCAGGTGTTCGCGCATCTGGCGATCGACAAGGATGCCGAACAATGGCGCCGCAGCCGCGAGGCCGGCCGGCTGGTGGGCCTGAACGACGCCACGCCGTACGGCTATGGCCGCGCCGACGCGATGCAGTGCCGCGTGGCGTTCTCGCGCTCGGCGCCCGAGCCGGCCGTGGCGAAGTGGCTGCGGCTGGCCGTGCGCGCCGCGACCGGTTTCGACCTGGTTCACGCCTGGCGCAATCGCGATGCGATCCGCACGGCCGACGTGGTCTGGACCCACACCGAATCGCAGTATCTGGCGGTGGCGGCGGTGGGCCTGCTGATCGGCAAGCGGGTGCGGGTGATCGGCCAGTCGGTCTGGCTGATCGACCGCTGGCGCGCGCTGTGGTGGCCGCACAAGCTGCTGTTCCGGCGCTTGATCGGGCGCGTCGACGTGCTGACGTTCCATTCGCCCGACAACCTCGCGATCGCGCGGCGGCTGTTTCCGGCCGCGCGCACGGAGCTGGTTCGCTTCGGCATTCCGTCCGAGCGGCGGCAGGCGCCGCGTTGCGCGCCGCGCGACACGATCCGCGTGCTGGCGCTCGGCAACGATCGGCATCGCGACTGGGCCACGCTGATCGAGGCGGTGCGCAACGTCGAGGGCATCGCGTTGACGATCCTGTCGGGCAGCGTGCCGGCCGGGCTCGCGCGCGGCGCGGCCAACGTCGAGATCCGGCTCGCGCGCAGCAACGCGGAGCTGGAGGCCGCGTTCGCCGACGCGACGCTGGTGTGCGTGCCGCTGCGGCCGAACCTGCACGCGAGCGGCATCACGGTCGTTCAGGAGGCCGTACTGTCGGGGCTGCCGGTGATCGCGAGCGACGT
Source organism: Burkholderia sp. 22PA0099 (assembly GCF_047497165.1). NCBI lineage: Bacteria > Pseudomonadati > Pseudomonadota > Betaproteobacteria > Burkholderiales > Burkholderiaceae > Burkholderia > Burkholderia sp. 22PA0099. The sequence continues at coordinate 1,591,917 of NZ_CP163165.1, forward strand.
GGGCGGCCTGTCGGCGTATTTCACGCGTGACGAGGTGCGCTACGTGCCGGCAGGCGACGCGCCGGCGCTGCGCGCGGCGATCGTCGAGGTGGCGCGTGCTCCGGCCGCGTCGATCGCTCGCGCCGCGCGCGCGCAGCGGCGCATGGGCGAGCAGGGCGACCTCGGCGCGCAGCATTACGTGCGCGCGCATGTGCGCCTCAGCGAGCAGTTGCTGGGGCGCGGCGCATGAGGCGCGCGGCCGGGCTGGCGCTGTGCCTCGCGCTTGCAACCTCGCATGTGAACGCCAGGACGCCGCTCGACGCCGACCGGCTCGATCTGTGCGGCTACAACCTGGTGTTCGACGAGACGTTCGCCGATTTCCGCATCGCCTCGCGCACGCTCGGCGACGCGCGCTGGACCGCGCATACGCCATGGAACGGCGATTTCGGCGACGCGGCGTTCGCCGACCCCGGCCCGAACGGCCCGTTCTCGGTATCGAGCAATGGATTGGCGATCACGGCGCGCCGCGCGGCCGACGGCAAGTGGACGTCGGGCCTGATCGCGGCGGCCGACGCCGGCGGCAAGGGCAGCGGCGTGCGCTACGGCTATTTCGAGGCGAGCCTGCGGATGCCGACCGGGCCGGGCACTTGGCCTGCGTTCTGGCTCAGTACGCTGAAGGCGGCCAGCGACCGCTCGCCGGGCATCGAGATCGACGCGGTCGAATACTACGGCCACGACGACACCGCGTATCAGTCGGCCGTGCATGTCTGGTACGACGGCGCAGACAAGGCGAAATCGCGCCACCGCTCGCGGTCGATTCCGGTGCCGCCCGGCGCGCTGGAGGCGGGCTTCCACGATTACGGCGTGCGCGTCACGCCCGAGGACATCACGTTCTATCTGGACCGTCGGCCCATGTGGCGGCAGTCCACGCCGCCCGAGCACCGGCTGCCGCTGTTTCCGTTGGTCGATCTGGCGCTCGGTTCGGGCTTTCCGATCAAGGACACGCCGAACCCGTCGGTGCTGGCGGTGAAGGCGGTGCGCATCTATGCCGCGCCGGCCGGCGACGCGACGGCGGCGAGTTGCACGGGGGCGCCCGGCTGAGTGCTATGCGCTAACCGCTAACCACTAACCACGGCCTGCCGCCTTGACGGCCAGCGCGGCGGCGGCCGAGCGTGTTTCGACGTGGAGCTTGCGGAACAGGTGCTCCAGGTGCTTGTTGACGGTGCGCGCGGCCATGTCGAGGATGTCGCCGATGTCGCGATTGGTCTTCCCGCGCGACACCCACAGCAGCACTTCCGCCTCGCGCACGGTCAGGCCGAAGCGCTCGATCAGCGCGGCGACCTGCGCGCCGTCGTCGGACGCCTCCAGCACGATCACCCATTCGCCCTGTGCCGGCGTGCCGGTCACGCGCGCCGAGCGGCGCACCGCGCCGTCGGCCGTCTCGTGCGCGGCCTCGTCGGGGCAGCCCTGTTCGAGCCATTCGGCGAACCAGCGATGCAGCTCGGGCGGCAGGGTTCGCCTGCCGGTCGTCGTGCCTTGTGCGATCGCACTGTCGCGATCGTTGTGGTCGCCGCTAGTGCTGCCGCCGTTGCCGTCGCCGCTACCGCCGCCGCCATTTCTGCCGCTATTGCCGTCGCCCCCAAGCCCGCGATACCCATCCAGCCGCGCAGCCGCCTGCGCCGACTGCCAGCGGATCGCGCCGCCGCCATCGACGATCACGGCCGCGCGCGCATCGAGTTCGAGCACCGTGTCGGCGTAGCGCTGCGCGCGCGAGCGCTGCACATGCGCGGCGATCCGCGCGCACACCTCCTCGGGCCGCACCGGCTTGGTCACGTAATCGATGCCGCCCACCCGAAAGCCCTGCACCACGTGCTCGCTTTCGGCCAGCGCGGTCATGAAGATCACCGGCAGATGCGCGTGGCGCGCGTCGAGCTTGAGGCGCCGGCAGGTTTCGAAGCCGTCGAGCCCCGGCATCATCGCGTCGAGCAGCACCACGTCGGGCGTGACGCGCGCCAGGCACTTCAGCGCGTCGTCGCCGCTCAGGGCGACCAGCACCGCGTAGCCGTCGGCGCGCAGCGTGTCGGACAGCAGCGCGAGGTTGTCGGGCGTGTCGTCGACGATCAGCACCACGGGGCGATTGCCGAGCACGCCGGGCAGGGCGGCGTCGGGCAGTGGGCGCGCGGCGTCAGTCATCGGCGCCGAGCGGCAGGCGGTCAAGCTCATGCTCGAACTCCTTCAGTTGGAACAGTTCGGCCCGCGCGCGCAGCGCGGCGAGCGGGGCGGCCAGCGCCGGGCGGCGGGCCACGGCAGCGTCGAGCGCTTCGATCAGGCCTTCGACGTAGCCGACGTCGAGCAGCGCGCGGAGTTGCGCGTGCATCGAACGCGGCAGGCGGGGTGGTTCGGTCGGCGCGGCCGTCGCGGCCGGTGTCGACGACGAGGGCGACGGTGACGCGCCGCCGACGGTCGCCGCGGCACCCGTCGCGGCAGCCATCGAAACGGGCGAGGCCGCATCGTCCGGCGCGGCCTCGCGGCTCGCTTCGGACGTTGCCGCCGCAGCATCGGCGCGCTCCCATTCAATCCGCAGCAGCGCCGCGAGCTTGTCGAGCAGCACCGGCACCTGCACCGGCTTGACCAGATAGTCGTCGCAGCCGATCGCGATCGCGCGCTCGCGGTCGTCGGCGAACGCATTGGCCGACAGCAGCATGATCGGCGCCGAGGAAATCCGCCGCTCGCGGATCAACCGGCTGGTCTCGTAGCCGTCCATGTCGGGCATCGAGATATCCATCAGGATCGCATCGGCCGCGTTGGTGCCGAGCCAGCGCAGCGCGTCGATGCCGCTGCCCGCCTCGACGATCTCGAAGCCGAGCGGCGCGAGCATCTGCACGACGATCGCGCGCTGGTCGGGCAGGTCGTCGACAATCAGCAGCGTGCGCCGCGTGCCGCGATAGCCGCGAATGTCGGCCAGCTCGATGCGCGCCGGCACGGCGGTGCGCACGGTCGGCGCGTACACCTTGACGACGAAGCGGGTGCCGCGCCCGACTTCGCTGTCGACCTCGAGGCTGCCGCCCAGCGCATGCGTGAGCAGCTTGCAGATGGTCAGCCCGAGCCCGGCGCCGTGATCGTGCGCGCTGGCCGCCTCGCCGCGCTCGAACGGCAGGAACAGCCGCTCCATCTCGTCGGCCGGAATGCCGGGGCCGGTGTCGATCACCTCGAACGTCAGCGTGTCGAGCGCGTGGCCGACGCGCAGCGTCACGCCGCCCGCCTGCGTGAAGCGGATCGCGTTGCCGATCAGGTTCGTCAAAATCTGGCTCAGGCACTTCTGGTCCGACTTGACGGTGGCCGGCAGCCGGCCGGCCGGCTGCACCACGAAATCGATCGCCTTCTCCACCGCCTGCGGGCGCAGCATCGCCGTCATCTGCGCGAGGAATTCGGGCAGCGCGATCGGCGTGACGTTCAGTTGCAGCTTGCCGGCCTCGATGCGCGCCACGTCGAGCAGGCCGTCGACCAGCGCCAGCAGGTGCTCGCCGCTGCGGTGGATGGTGCGGATCGCGTTGAGCCGCGCGGGCGGAATGTCGTCGCGCCCCTGCAGCAGCAGTTGCGCATAGCCGAGGATGCTGTTCAGCGGCGTGCGCAACTCGTGGCTCAAGCCCGTCACGTAGCGGCTTTTCGCGCTGTTGGCCGATTCGGCGGCGGCGCGGGCGCGCTTGAGCGCGGCGTCGGTTTTCTGGTGCGCGTCGATCTCGTGCATCAGCAGTTCGGTCTGGCGCTGCGATTCCTCCTGCGTGACGCGCCGGCTCTCGCGTTCCAGCACCAGCCACCACGCGGCGATGCAGCCGATCAGCGACAGCGCCACGAACACCTTCACGTAGCTGCCGGCCACCTCGCGCCAGGCCGGCGAGCCGGGCACCGCGAGCGTGTCGGCGCTCTGCGACCAGATCAGGTACAGCACCGTGGCGAGCAGCATCAGCATCGCCAGCACCAGGCCGAGGTAATGCGCGAGCCGCACGCCGGCCACGCCGAGCCGCGCGTTCGGGAACAGCCGGTGCAGCGCGCGATCGAGTTGCGAGGCGATCCGTGCGTGCGGCTTGCAGCGGTCGTTGCAGCGCGCATCGAGCGAGCAGCACAGCGAGCAGATGGTGCCGCCGTAGGCCGGGCAGTACGCGGTGTCCTCGTGCTCGAATTCGTTTTCGCAGATCGCGCAGCGCCGCAGCGCCGCAGGTGACCCGGGTGGCCCAGGCGGCCCAGGCGGCCCCGGTTCGGCCTGGCGCGCGAGGTAGTAGCGCCCGCGCGTGAGGATCGCGATGGCCGGCGCGCAGACGAACGCCACGCCCAGCGCGATGAACGGCGACATCGCCTGCGCCAGCTCGCCGAACGCGCCGCCGTGCGCCAGCATCGCCGTGACGGCGGCGATCGCCATCGCGCCCACGCCCACCGGGTTGATGTCGTACAGGTGCGCACGCTTGAACTCGATGTCGCGCGGGCTGTAGCCGAGCGGCTTGTTGACCACCAGGTCGGCGAACAGCGCGCCCACCCAGGCGATCGCAACGTTCGCGTACATCGACAGCACCTTGCCGATCGCGTCGAACACGCCCAGCTCCACCAGCAGCAGCGCGATCAGCACGTTGAACACCAGCCACACCACGCGCCCCGGGTGGCTGTGCGTGAGCCGCGCGAAGAAGTTCGACCACGCGAGCGAACCGGCGTAGGCGTTGGTCACGTTGATCTTCAACTGCGAGACGATCACGAACAGCACCGCGGCCGGCACCGCCCAGGCGGCCAGCCCGAGCGGGTCGAGCAGCAGGTGATAGGCGACCAGGTACATCTGGGTGGGCTGCACCGCGTGCGCCACGTCGATCTCGTGCTGGATCGCGATGAACGCCAGGAACGCGCCGCCGAGCATCTTCAGCGCGCCCGGCACGATCCAGCCGGGGCCGGCCGACAGCAGCGCGATCCACCAGCGCCGGCGGTTCTTGCGCGTGAGCGGCGGCAGGAAGCGCAGGTAATCCACCTGCTCGCCGACCTGCACGATCAGCGCGAACACCACGGTGGCCGCCTGCCCGAACGCGATCGTGCTGAACGCGCGGCCCTCGTGCGCGAAGCCGGCGAACGTGGACCATTCGCGCAGCAGCCCCGGGTGATGCCACAGCACTCCCGCGTACGGCAGCACGAACAGCACCAGCCACAGCGGCTGGGTCCAGCTTTGCAGGCGGTTGATCAGCGTGATGCCGAACATCACGATCGGAATCACCACCAGCGAACTGACCACGTAGGCGAGCCCGATCGAGATCGGAAACATCATCTGGAGCGCGAGCGACATGATCGCCGCCTCCAGCGCGAAGAAGATGAACGTGAAGCTCGCGTACAGCAGCGAGGTGACGGTCGAGCCGATATAGCCGAAGCCGGCGCCGCGCGTGAGCAGATCCATGTCCACGCCGTGGCGCGCCGCGTAATAGCTGATCGGCAGGCTGGTCAGCCAGATCAGCACCGACACGGCGGCGATCGCGCACACCGCGTTGGTGAAGCCGTAATCCACCACCAGGCTGCCGCCGATCGCCTCCAGCACCAGGAACGACACCGCGCCGATCGCGGTGTTCGCGACCCGGAATTCCGACCAGCGCCGGAACGAACTCGGGGTGTAGCGCAGCGCGTAATCCTCGAGGGTTTCGTCGCCGACCCAGGCGTTGTAGTCGCGCCGCACCTTGACGATGCGCTGCGTGCTGGGTCGCGCCGCGTGCTCGGGGGCGGGTGCGGCGCTCGGGTGCATGGATGCCATCTCGGGTGATCCAGGTTGGTGCGTCCGTGGCGGGAGGCATGCGTCACGCAAGTTACATTCCAGGCGCGGGCCCGGATATACGTCAATCGACGTATTTCGATCGTTTATTTGGCTTCCTACATTTCGCCTCACACGCCGGCCACGATTCGCCGGCGGTGCGACCCGACAAGGAGAATGTGATGTCCGTAGACGATCGATTCGATGACGAAGCCCCGTCGCCGCTGCGCCGGCGCCTGATCGGCGGCCTCGCCGCCGCGCCGCTGATGGCGCTCGGCCTGCCGCGCGCCGGTTACGCGCAGACCCCGCCGACCGCCAAGGTCAACACGACCAAGCTGGCCGTCACGGACACCACGGTGACGGTCGGCCAGTTGCACTCGGCCACCGGCACGATGGCGATCTCCGAGACGGGCTCGATCCAGGCGGAGCGGCTCGCGATCGAGCAGATCAACGCGATGGGCGGCGTGCTCGGCCGCAAGATCCAGATCATTCAGGAGGACGGCGCGTCCGACTGGCCGACGTTCGCCGAGAAATCGAAGAAGCTGCTGGAAAACGACCACGTGGCGGCGGTGTTCGGCTGCTGGACCTCGGCCTCGCGCAAGGCGGTGCTGCCGGTGTTCGAGAAGGACAACGGCCTGCTGTACTACCCGACCTTCTACGAAGGCCTGGAGCAGTCGAAGAACGTGTTCTACACGGGCCAGGAAGCGACCCAGCAGATCGTCTGGGCGCTCGACTGGGCCTCGAACACCAAGAAGGCCAAGAGCTTCTTCCTGATCGGTTCGGACTACATCTGGCCGCGCACCTCGAACAAGATCGCGCGCCGCCATATCGAGCAGCATCTGCACGCGAAGGTGGTGGGCGAGGAGTACTACCCGCTCGGCACCACCGATTTCTACTCGTTGATGAACAAGATCAAGCTGGCGCGCCCGGACTGCATCTTCGCGACCGTGGTGGGCGGCTCGAACGTGGCGTTCTACAAGCAACTGAAGGCGGCCGGCATCACGCCGCAGAAGCAGTTCCTGCTGACGCTGTCGGTGACCGAGGACGAGGTGCTCGGCATCGGCGGCGAAAACTTCGCGGGCTTCTTCTCGTCGATGAAGTACTTCGAATCGCTCGACAACGACAACAACAAGAAATTCGTGCAGGCGTTCAAGGCGCGCTACGGCCAGAAATCGGTGATCGGCGACGTCACGCAGGCGGCCTACCTCGGGCCTTGGATCTGGAAGGCGGCCTGCGAGCGCGCCGGCAGCTTCGACGTGGACAAGGTGGTGGCCGCCTCGGCCGGCATCGAGCTGAAGAACGCGCCGCAGGGCTACGCGAAGGTCGATCCGAACCATCACCTCTGGAGCCGCTCGCTGATCGGCGAAGGCCAGGCGGACGGCCAGTTCAAGGTGGTGGCGGCATCGGACGCGCCGATCCAGCCGAACCCGTTCCCGAAGGGCTACATGTAAGCCGACGCGGGGCCGCAAGGCTCCGCACGCTGTATCACGCGCATGGCGGCGGCCGCCCGGCCGCCGCGCGAGGAGGTTTTCGATGTCCGCTACCGACATTTTCAATATCACGCTGATGCAGGGCTTCGCCGGCCTGAGCCTGTTCAGCGTCCTGCTGCTGATGGGCCTCGGCCTCGCCGTGATCTTCGGCCAGATGGGCGTGATCAACATGGCCCACGGCGAATTCATGACGATCGGCGCGTACACCGTCTATCTGTTCTCGTGGTTCGCGCAGAACGTCTGGCACGCGATCACGCCGGTGTATTTCTTCATCGCGATCGTGGCCGCCTTCTTCATCGCGTTCGCGGCCGGCTGGCTGGCCGAATGGGCGCTGATCCGGCATCTGTACCGCCGCCCGCTCGACACGCTGCTCGCCACCTGGGGCCTGAGCCTCGGCATGCAGCAGGTGTTTCGCTCGACGTTCGGCCCGAAGGAAGTCAGCCCGCAACTGCCCGACTGGCTGATGGGCTCGTGGGAGCCGTCGCAGGGCCTCGACATTCCCGTGAGCGGCATGTTCGTGATGGGGCTGGCGCTGGTCATGACGGGCGGCCTGCTGCTCGCGCTGTACCGCTCGCGCTGGGGCCTGCGGGTGCGCGCCACGGTGGCCAACCGGCCGATGGCGAACGCCGCCGGCATCAACACGCGGCTCACCGACCGGATGACGTTCGCGATCGGCTGCGGGGTGGCCGGCGTGGCCGGGGCGGCGTTCACGGCGATCGGCTCGACCGGGCCGACCAGCGGTTCGCTCTACATCGTCGATTCGTTCCTGGTGGTGACGTTCGGCGGCGCGGCGAGCCTGCTCGGCACGGTGGCCTCGGCGTTCGGCATCGCGCAGATGCAGTCGATCAGCGAGTTCTTCCTGTCCGGCTCGACGGCGCGCGTGCTGACGCTGCTGACCGTCGTGATCATCCTGATGCTGCGCCCGCAAGGCCTGTTCGCCTCGAAGGTGCGGCGCGCCTGACCCGCGTGCCTGATGCCTGGGTCCGACCCGTTCAGCCGACCCGTGCGGCCGTGCGCATCGACCGTTCAGTTCAACCGAATTCTGACCTCCTGACCGGAGAGCAATCATGGAACCCATCCAATCCGTCGCGGGCAAGCTCGTCTCGCCCGCCGGCCCCGCCAAGCCGGGCGGCTGGCGCGCGCTGGCGCGCCGCGCCGACGCCTCCGGCTATGCCGGCATCGTGCTGCTGGCGATCCTGATCGTCGTGGTGTTTCCGCTCGCGCTCGACGCGTTCCGCCTGAACCTGATGGGCAAGTACCTGACCTACGCGTTCGTCGCGGTGGGCCTGGTGATCGCCTGGGGCTACGGCGGCGTGCTGAGCCTGGGGCAGGGCGTGTTCTTCGGCCTGGGCGGCTACGCGATGGCGATGTTCCTGAAGCTGGAGGCGTCCGATCCGATCTCGACCAAGACCCAGACCACGCCGGGCATTCCCGATTTCATGGACTGGAACCAGCTCACCGCGCTGCCGGGCTGGTGGCAGCCGTTCCACTCGCTGCCGTTCGCGATCCTCGCGGTGCTGGTGGTGCCCACGCTGCTGGCCTTCGTGGTGGGCTTCGCGATGTTCAAGCGGCGCGTGGGCGGCGTGTATTTCGCGATCATCACGCAGGCCGTGGCGCTGATCCTGTCGGTGCTGATCATCGGCCAGCAGGGCTATACGGGCGGCGTGAACGGCATCACCGACCTGCGCACGCTGCTGGGCTGGAGCATCCAGTCGAACGCGTCGAAATACGTGCTGTATTTCGTCAACGCGGCGCTGCTGATCGTGGCCATGCTGGCCTGCCGCTGGGTGCAGCGCGGCAAGCTCGGCACGCTGCTGCTGGCGATGCGCGACAAGGAGGACCGGGTGCGCTTCTCCGGCTACGACGTGGCGATGTTCAAGGTGTTCGCGTTCTGCGTGGCGGCGCTGCTCGCGGCGGTCGGCGGCGCGATGTTCACGCTGCAGGTGGGCTTCATGTCGCCGTCGTTCGTCGGCATCGTGCCGTCGATCGAGATGGTGATCTACGCGGCGGTGGGCGGGCGCATGTCGGTGGCGGGCGCGGTGCTCGGCACGATCCTCGTCAATCTCGGCAAGACCTGGTTCTCGGAGAGTTTCCCGAACCTGTGGCTGTTCCTGATGGCGGCGATGTTCATCGGCGTGGTGATGGCGTTCCCGAACGGCATCGCGGGGCTGTACGAGGCGCATGCACGGCCGCGGCTGCGGCGCTGGCTCGGCGAGCCGGCCAACCAGGAGGCCTGACGATGAGCAATACCGACTTCCTGCTCGCGGTCGAGGACCTGACCGTGTCGTTCGACGGCTTCAAGGCGATCGATTCGCTGAACCTCTATCTCGAACGCGGCGAGCTGCGCGTGGTGATCGGCCCGAACGGCGCCGGCAAGACCACGCTGCTCGACCTGATCTGCGGCAAGACCCGCGAGACGGCCGGCAGCATCAAGTTCCGCAACGAGGAAATCACGCGGCTGGCCGAATTCCGGCGCGTGCGCAAGGGCATCGGCCGCAAGTTCCAGACGCCGTCGATCTACGAAAACCTGTCGGTGTCGCAGAACCTGGAGGTGTCGTATCCGCGCGGGCGCGGCGTGTTCGGCGCGCTGGCGTTCCGGCGCGACAGCGCGGTGACCGACCAGGTGCTGGCGGTGGCCGAGGAGATCGGCCTGGCCGCGGTGCTCGACATGGAGGCCGGGCTGCTGTCGCACGGCCAGAAGCAGTGGCTGGAGATCGGCATGCTGCTCATGCAGGACCCCGAACTGTTGATGCTCGACGAGCCGATCGCCGGCATGAGCGTGAAGGAGCGCGAGATCACGGCCGAGCTGCTGGGCCGGATCTGCCAGCAGCGCTCGATGATCGTCATCGAGCACGACATGGCGTTCGTCGAGCGGATCGCGCACAAGGTCACCGTGATGCACCAGGGAAAGATCCTGGCCGAAGGGCCGATGGCCACGGTGCAGGCGGACCCGCGCGTGATCGACGTTTATCTGGGCCACTGAAAAGGAGGAACCCGACATGCTCGAAGTCGACGATCTCGTCGTCAGTTACGGCCAGAGCGAGGTGCTGCACGGCATCGGCTTTTCGGTCGGCAACCGCGAAAGCGTCGCGGTGATGGGCCGCAACGGCATGGGCAAGACCACGCTGTTCAAGTCGCTGATCGGCATGCTGCCGGCCAGCCGCGGCACCGTGAAGGTGGGCGGCGCCGATGTCTCGAAGGACGAGAGCTTCCGGCGCGTGGCCAAGGGCATCGGCTACGTGCCGCAGGGCCGGCAGATCTTCGCGTCGCTGACGGTGGAGGAGAACATCCGCACCGGCCTGGAGAACGCGCCCACGCAAACCGTGCCCGAGGAGCTGTACGCGCTGTTCCCGGTGCTGTGGGACATGCGCCGCCGCAAGGGCGGCAACCTGTCGGGCGGCCAGCAGCAGCAACTGGCGATCGCGCGGGCGCTGGCCACCGACCCGAAGGTGCTGCTGCTCGACGAGCCGACCGAGGGCATCCAGCCGTCCGTGATCAAGGACATCGCCAAGGCACTGAACCAGATCCGCGCCTCGCGCGACATCGCGATCGTGGTGTCCGAGCAGGTCCTGAGCTTCGCGCTCGAGGTGGCCGACCGGCTGTTCGTGATCGAGGGCGGCCGTTTCGTTCACCAGAGTACCCGCGAGGCCGGCGACACCGACCGCATTCGCGAATACCTGTCCGTCTGACGGCGTGCGCGCCGTCATCGTCCAACGCAGCACCGAGGAGCGTGCGAAATGCCCGAAACCCTGATCAAGGTCGACCTGAACCAGTCCGCCTACGAGAACCAGCAAGTCCACAACCGCTGGCACCCCGACATTCCGATGGCGTGCTGGGTCAAGCCCGGCGACGACTTCGTGCTCGAAACCTACGACTGGACCGGCGGCTTCATCAAGAACGACGACAGCGCCGACGACGTGCGCGACATCGACCTGTCGATCGTCCACTTCCTGTCCGGCCCGGTCGGCGTGAAGGGCGCCGAGCCGGGCGACCTGCTGGTGGTCGACCTGCTCGACATCGGCGCGAAGTCCGACAGCCAGTGGGGCTTCAACGGTTTCTTCTCGAAGACCAACGGCGGCGGCTTCCTGACCGACCATTTCCCGTCGGCGCAGAAGTCGATCTGGGATTTCCACGGCTTGTACACCAGCTCGCGCCATATTCCCGGCGTGAACTTCGCGGGCCTGATCCACCCCGGCCTGATCGGCTGCCTGCCCGATCCGAAGCTGCTCGAAACCTGGAACACGCGCGAGACGGCCCTGATCGCGACCGACCCGGAACGCGTGCCGCCGCTGGCCAACCCGCCGTTCGCGGCCACCGCGCACATGGGCAGCCTGAGTGGCGACGCGAAGGCCAAGGCCGCCGCCGAGGGCGCGCGCACCGTGCCGCCGCGCGAGCACGGCGGCAATTGCGACATCAAGGATCTGTCGCGCGGCTCGAAGGTGTTCTTCCCGGTGTACGTGGACGGCGCGGGGCTGTCGGTCGGCGACCTGCACTTCAGCCAGGGCGACGGCGAGATCACGTTCTGCGGCGCGATCGAGATGGCCGGCTGGGTGCACATGCGCGTGAACCTGATCAAGGGCGGCATGGCCAAGTACGGCATCCGCAACCCGGTGTTCCAGCCGAGCCCGATCACGCCGAACTACAACGACTACCTGATCTTCGAGGGCATTTCGGTCGACGAGACGGGCGGCCAGCATTACCTCGACGTGACCGTCGCCTATCGCCAGGCCTGCCTGAACGCCATCGAATACCTGAAGAAGTTCGGCTACTCGGGCGCGCAGGCCTATTCGCTGCTCGGCTGCGCGCCGGTGCAGGGGCATATCAGCGGCGTGGTCGACATCCCGAACGCGTGCGCGACGCTGTGGCTGCCGACCCAGATCTTCGATTTCGACATCCGGCCGAACGCGCAGGGGCCGGTGCGGCACGTGACGGGCGAGGTGGACCTGCCGATCTCGTACGACCTGAGCCACGCCTGAGCACGGAGCGCCCGAGATGCCGATCTACGACTTTCACTGCGAGGCCTGCGGGCCGTTCGTCGCGATGCGCGCGATCGCCGAGCGCGACCGGCCCGCGCCGTGCCCCGCGTGCGGCACGATCGGCGCGCGGCGGCTGACCGCGCCCGCGCTGGCGCTGATGGCGGGCGACCGGCGCACGGCGCACGCCACCAACGAGCGTGCGGCCCATGCGCCGCGTCAATCGGGCGACGGCGGCAGCGGGGGGCGCCACCGGCCCGGCTGCGGCTGCTGTTCGGGCGGGCGCGCGACGCTCGCCGGCGCGAGCGGCGGCGGCGCGATCGGCAAGCCGGCGCAGGCCAACCCGGCGGCGGCGCTCAAGCAGCCCGCCGGCCGGCCCTGGATGATCAGTCACTGAACCCTGGCGCGGGGCCGCATGCCTGCGCGCCCCGCGCACCGAACGGAGCAAGACGATGCGACATGGCGATATTTCGAGCAGCCGCGACAGTGTCGGCGTGGCGGTGGTCAACTACCGGATGCCGCGCCTGCACACGCGCGCCGAGGTGCTGGAGAACGCGCGCAAGATCGGCGAGATGCTGATCGGCATGAAGCGCGGGCTGCCGGGCATGGACCTGGTGATCTTCCCCGAGTATTCGACGCACGGCATCATGTACGACGAGGCCGAAATGTATGAAACGGCCTCCACCATCCCCGGCGCGGAAACCGAGATCTTCTCGGCCGCCTGCCGCCAGGCCAACGTGTGGGGCGTGTTCTCGATCACCGGCGAGCGTCACGAGGAACACCCGCACAAGGCGCCGTACAACACGCTGATCCTGATCGACAACCACGGCGAGATCGTGCAGAAGTACCGCAAGATCATGCCGTGGACGCCGATCGAGGGCTGGTATCCGGGCGACCGCACCTACGTGAGCGATGGGCCGAAGGGCCTGAAGATCAGCCTGATCATCTGCGACGACGGCAACTATCCGGAGATCTGGCGCGACTGCGCGATGCGCGGCGCGGAGCTGATCGTGCGCTGCCAGGGCTACATGTACCCGGCCAAGGAGCAGCAGGTGATGGTGTCGAAGGCGATGGCCTGGATGAACAACACCTACGTGGCGGTGGCCAACGCGGCCGGCTTCGACGGCGTGTATTCGTATTTCGGGCATTCGGCCATCGTCGGTTTCGACGGGCGCACGCTCGGCGAATGCGGCGAGGAGGAGATGGGCGTGCAGTACGCGGAGCTTTCGGTCTCGCTGATCCGCGACGCGCGCCGCAACCTGCAGTCGCAGAACCATCTCTACAAGCTGCTGCATCGCGGCTATACCGGCACGATCCATTCGGGCGACGGCGTGCACGGCGTGGCCGATTGCCCGTTTGCGTTCTATCGCGACTGGATTGCCGATCCGCAGAAGGCGCGCGCGGCCGTCGAGGCGATCACGCGGCCGATGCCGGGCACGCCCGAGTGCCCGGTGGAGGGGATTCCGCACACGGCGGATGGGGCGTCTTGAGTTTGCCGATGCCGATGCATTGAGGCGTGGATACGAGCCGGGCGGCGCGCCGCCCGGCGATTCAGACGGCCGAAGCCTCGCCTTCGTTCTCGCTGCCGCCGCGATACCCGAGCTTCGCCGAAATCGCCTGCCCGGCCTGCTTGAGCAGCGCCACGTAATGCGGCTTGGTGTCGGCGCCGCAGCGCATGGTCGGAAACGAGATCGACAGCCCCGCGATCGCGCGGCCGAAGCGGTCGAACACCGGCACCGCCAGGCACACCAGCCCGTCTTCCTGTTCCTCGTTGTCCTCGCCGTAACCCTGCTCGCGCACGTGCGGAAGAATGCTCCAGACGGCTTCGGCCGAGGCCAGCGTCTTCGGCGTGGACTTGCGGAACACCACGCGCGCGAGCGCCTCGCGCGCCTCGTCGGGCGCCATCCAGGCCAGCAGCACCTTGCCGATCGCGGTGCTGTGGAGCGGGTTGGTGCGGCCGATCCGCGAATGCATGCGCAGCCCGTAATCGGCGTCGATCTTGTGGATGTAGATGATGTGATCCTCGTCGAACGCGCCGAGATGCAGCGCCTCGCGCGTGAGCCGGCCGATGCGGCGCATCTCGATGTCGGCCTCGCGCACCAGGTCGACGCTGTCGAGCGCCTGCGCGCCGAGTTCGAACAGGCGGATCGTCAGCCGGTAGCGCTCGGTTTCGTCTTCCTGCGCGACGAAGCCGAGCGTCTTCAGCGTCTGCAGGAAGCGGTGCACGGTGGTCTTGGACATGCCGAGCCGCTGCGACAGCTCGCTGATGCCGATCGGGCCGTGCGCGCCGAGCGCTTCCAGCACGGCGAACACCTTGCCGGCGGCCGAGGCCGATTCGGCCTTGTCGCCGTCGTCGTTTCGCGCCCGGGACGCGGCCTCGTCCTTCCGGCGCGTGAGCATCGCTTCCATGTGCAGACCATCCGTCGAATATGAATCAGGCGTGAGCATAGCGTGTCCGGGCGCGGCGTTGCATCAGCGGGCCAGCCAGCCGCCGTCGACGGCCAGCGTGTGGCCGTGCACGTAATCGGAGGCCGACGAGGCGAGGAACAGCACCGGCCCGGCCAGATCCTCGGGCGCGCCCCAGCGTCCGGCCGGAATCCGGCCGAGGATTTCCTCGTTGCGCTGCGCATCCTCGCGCAGTTGCGTGGTGTTGTTGGTGGCCATGTAGCCCGGCGCGATCGCGTTGACGTTGATGCCGCGCGCGGCCCACTCGTTGGCGAGCAGGCGCGTGAGCCCCAGCACGCCGCTCTTCGACGCGGTGTACGACGGCACCCGCACGCCGCCCTGGAACGACAGCATCGACGCGACGTTGATGATCTTGCCGGGGCCGTCCTGCCGCACGAACTGCTTCGCCACGGCCTGCGCGAGGAAGAACACCGTCTTGAGGTTGGTGTCGATCACGGCGTCCCAATCGTCCTCGGTGAAGGCGAGCGCGTCGTTGCGGCGGATGATGCCGGCGTTGTTGACGAGGATGTCGATGCGGCCGAACGCCTCGACGCTGGCGGCGATCACGTCGTCGATCGGCGCGATGCTCGACAGGTCGGCGCGCAGGTCCAGGAAGCGGCGGCCGAGCGCCTCGACGCGCGTGAGCGTGTCGGCCGGCGCGCCGCGGTTGACGCCCACGATGTCGCAGCCGGCCTGCGCCAGCGCGATGGCCATGCCGGCGCCCAGGCCGGTATTGCAGCCGGTCACGAGCGCGACCTTGCCGCTCAGGTCGAAGGGGGAGGCCGGGGTCACGGTTCGGTTCTCGAGGCTCATGAGGCTTAGCGCAGCGCGGAAATCGCGACGTGGTCCATGTCCTTGAACACCTGGTTCTCGCCGACCATGCCCCAGATGAACGTATAGGCGCGCGTGCCGACGCCCGAGTGGATCGACCAGCTCGGCGAGATCACGGCCTGCTCGTTGTGCACCAGCAGATGGCGCGTCTCGGTCGGCTCGCCGCACATGTGGAACACCGCCGCGTCGTCCTGCATGCCGAAATAGAAATACACCTCCATGCGCCGCTCGTGCGTATGGCACGGCATGGTGTTCCACAGGTTGCCCGGTTCGAGCTTGGTCATGCCCATCGAGAGCTGGCAGGTCTGCACGACTTCCGGAACGATGAACTTGTAGATGGTGCGGCGGTTGCTGGTGGACGGATCGCCGAGCGTTTCGGGCGAGGCCTGCGCCAGCGTGATGACGCGCGTGGGGTAGGCCGTGTGGGCCGGCGCGCAGTTCAGGTAGAACTTGGCCGGGCGGCTGGCGTCGTCGCTGCCGAACGCCACCGATTGCGCGCCCTGGCCGATATAGATCGCTTCCTCGAAGCGCACCGCGTGACGCGTGCCGTCCACGTCCACCCAGCCGTCGCCGCCGATATTGATCGCGCCCAGCTCGCGCCGCTGCAGCAGGTGATCGACGCCGATCGACTTGCCGAGCGAGGCCGGCACTTCCACCGCGCGCGTGGCGGGGAACGCGCCGCCCACGATGATGCGGTCGATATGGCTGTAGGTCAGTTGCAGCGCATCCGGCTCGAACACCTTCTCGACCAGGAAATGCCGACGCAGCCCGGCCGTATCGAGGGTTTTCGCGTGCTCGCTGTGAATCGCCTGCCTGACTTCCATGTGCTGTCTCCGTGGGGGATCGATGCGCGGGCTGCCGCGCTCGGCGCCCGCTGGTGTTCCGGCATTAGAGCACAACCGGAAAATAATCGGAACATCGTTCCAACTATTTTTCTGGGCCGCCGGAAAATCCGCTGCGTCTCGATGCAGGGGCCTTGTCTTGGTGCAGGGTTAACCGCGATGGGAGGCGATCGGAGAATGGAATAACGTTCCGAAATCACGTCAGGAGACGACGGATTCGATAACGGACGCCTGCGTCCAGGGATGGAGAACCCAGTGAAAATCAAGAAATTCATCGACCGCGTGCCGGGTGGGCTGATGCTGGTGCCGATGGTGCTCGGCGCCTGCGTGCACACCTTCGCGCCCGATTCGGGGAAGTATTTCGGCTCGTTTACCAACGGGCTGATTTCGGGCACGGTGCCGATTCTGGCGGTGTGGTTCTTCTGCATGGGGGCGACCATCGACCTGCGCGCCACCGGCGTGGTGCTGCGCAAGTCGGGCACGCTGGTGCTGACCAAGACGCTGGTGGCGTGGCTCGTCACGCTGATCTGCGCGCGCTTCATTCCGGGTGACGGCATTCAGAGCGGGGTGTTCGCCGGGCTGTCGCTGCTGGCGATCGTGGCCTCGATGGACATGACCAACGGCGGCCTGTACGCCGCCGTCATGCAGCAGTACGGCACACGAGAGGAGGCCGGGGCGTTCGTGCTGATGTCGCTCGAATCGGGGCCGCTCGTCAGCATGACGATCCTCGGCGCGACCGGGGTGGCGGTGTTCGAGCCACGGCTGTTCGTGGGCGCGGTGCTGCCGTTCCTGATCGGCTTCGCGCTCGGCAACCTCGACCGCGACCTGCGCGACCTGTTCGGCCGCTGCGTGCATCCGCTGATTCCGTTCTTCGGCTTCGCGCTCGGCAACGGCATCGATCTGCACGTGATCGCGACCAGCGGCATTCCGGGCATCTTCCTCGGCGTGGCCGTGATCCTCGTCACGGGCATTCCGCTGATCCTGGCGGATCGCTTCATCGGCGGCGGCAACGGCACGGCCGGCATCGCGGCCTCGTCCACGGCGGGCGCGGCGGTGGCCAACCCGGCGATCATCGGCGAGATGGTGCCGCGCCTGAAGCCGCTGGTGCCGGCCGCCACGGCCACGGTGGCCACGGCCTGCCTGATCACGGCGATCCTGGTGCCGATCGTCACGGCGATCTGGGCGCGGCGCTTCGCGAAGCCGGTGGAAGCCGGCGAGGCGGCGGGCGACGCCGGGCTGCAGCAGGTCGGCGTGTCCGCGCATCAGCAGGGCCATATCTGATCCGATCGCGCGCCGGCGTGCTGCCTGATGGCGGTGCGCCGGTCGTGGAATCGAGCGCCGGAGCGTGGTTGGCTCCGGCGTTGTCGTCGATGCGCGCCCCAGGCCGCGCAAATTTGCTATCGTCCGGGCTTGTTCGTTGCGCTACACGCCCTTGCCATGACCGACCGCATCGTTGCCGCCTTCGATTTCGACGGCACCATCACCACTTCCGACAGCTTCCGGCACTTCGTGCAGCAGGCCGTCGGCCCGATCCGTTTTGCCTGGGCCGGCCTGCGCGCGCTGCCGTGGATCGTCGCGATGAAGGCCGGCTGGATCTCGCGCGGCGCGGCCAAGGCGCGCTTCGCGTGGTTCGCGTTCGGGCCGATCGCGCAGGCCGAGCTCGATGCGCGCGCCGCGCGCTTCGTCGCCACCGAGCTGCCGCGCCTGGTGCGGCCCGAGATGCTCGAACGCGTGCGCGAGCATCAGGCGCGCGGTCATACGGTGGTGCTGGTCAGCGCGTCGCCGTCGCTGTACCTGGAGAAGTGGGCCGCGACGGCCGGCATCGACACCGTGCTCGCCACGCGCCTGGCGTTCGAGGGCGGGCGCTTCACGGGCCGCTTCGATGGCGAGAATTGCTGGGGGCCGCAGAAGGTGGTGCGTCTCGCCGCGTGGTGGGGCGCGCAGCCGCCGGAGAAGCTGTTCGCCTATGGCGACAGCCGTGGCGACAAGGAGATGGCCGAGCGCGCCGACTGGTCGTGGATTCGCGGCCACGGGCCGATGGGTGCGATCGACGGTTGAGGTTGGGTAGCCCGCAAGCCGCCGGCCGACGACGAAAAAAGGCCCGCATCGTTTCGATGCGGGCCTTTTTCATGGCGCGTCGCGAGCCGGGCGCACGCGGCGCCCGGCGCGGGCTCAGGACTGCTGGGCCGGCTTGTCGAGGCCGATGCGCGAGTAGCGGTTCAGGATCGGGATCATCTGCGCGTAGACCTTCGGGTTCGCCGCGACGATCTCGTTGCGGTCGAGGAAATCCGATTCGCCGTGGTAGTTGCCCACCAGGCCGCCGGCCTCGGTGATCAGCAGGCTGCCCGCGGCGATGTCCCAGGCGTGGATGCCTTGCTCGAAGAATGCGTCGAGGCGGCCCGCCGCGACGTTCGCCAGATCGAGCGCGGCCGCGCCCGGGCGGCGCAGGCCCGAGCAGGCTTGCGTCATTTCCATGAACAGGCGCGTGTATTCCTCGAGGCCATCTTTTTCGCGGAACGGGAAGCCGGTGCCGACCAGCGCGTCCGCCAGGCGGTCGCGGCGGCCGACGCGGATGCGGCGGTCGTTCAGGAACGCGCCGCGGCCGCGGGTGGCCGTGAACAGGTCGTTCTTGTTCGGATCGTAGACCACAGCCTGCTGCACCACGCCGCGATGCGCGAGCGCGATCGAGACGCAGTAGTACGGGAAGCCGTGAATGAAGTTGGTGGTGCCGTCGAGCGGATCGATGATCCAGACGTATTCGGATTCGTTGTCCGACTTGCCCGATTCCTCGGCCAGGATCGCGTGATCGGGGTAGGCCGTCTTGAGCGTGTCGATGATCGCGTCTTCCGCGGCTTTGTCGACTTCCGTGACGAAATCGTTGTGCTGCTTCTTGCGGACCTCGACCAGATCGAGATCGAGCGAGGCGCGGTTGATGATCTGCCCGGCGCGACGCGCAGCCTTGACAGCAATATTGAGCATGGGATGCATGAGCCTGATCCTGTAGCCGGCGGCAAGGGGCCGCCACGAAGGTGAACTGAACCGGCGAAGCGCCGCCCGGCAAGGCTGGGCGGACGTTTCGTCGACGGAAGACGCGAATTGACAAAGAACGGGGCGCTGGCGCTGTGCCGTTGCCCACTGCCATGACAGGCGGCGGGCAAGCGCGAAACCGGCATTTTACCCGAGTCGGGGCATTTTTCCGACCGTCACGTGGCCTGGACCGTTCGGCCGGGTGGGATTAGTGTGGCGTTGGCGCTACCATGACGCCCCGACTCTCATGTTCTTCGGACGGATCCACACGTTGGCAACCTCGCATTCCACCCCGGCCACGCTGTCCGGTTCTGATTCCGGCTCCGCCTTCGCCGCTGCACGCTTCGTGCTGGTCGAGCCGAGCCACCCCGGCAACGTCGGCGCGGCGGCCCGCGCGCTCAAGACCATGGGTTTCTCGCGGCTGGTGCTGGTCTCGCCGCGCGTGGCCGACGTGCTGGCCGATCCGGACGCCATCGCCATGGCGAGCGGCGCCGACGACGTGCTGGCCGCCACGCGCATCGTGGCCACGCTCGACGAGGCGCTGGCCGGCGTGCAGTGGTCGGTGGCCCTCAGCGCGCGCAGCCGCGAATACGGCCCGCCGCGGCTTGCGCCGCGCGCGGCAGCCGGCGAGGCGCAGCGCCAGCTCGCCAGCGGCGAGATCGCGTTCGTGTTCGGCAACGAGCGCGTGGGGCTGTCGAACGAGCATGTCGAGCGCTGCAGCGCCATCGCGCATATCCCGGCCAATCCCGATTACAGCTCGCTGAATTTGTCGCAGGCGATCCAGGTGCTGGCCTACGAACTGCGCGTGGCGCTGCTCGAGGTCGCGGCACAGGCGCCGCAGCCGCACGACGGTCCGGTCGGCGCGGTCGGTGTGGTCGGCACGCTTGCGCAGGCCGAGGAGATCGAGCGGATGTTCTCGCATCTCGAAACGGCGCTGGTCGCGCTCGATTTTCTCGATCCGCACAACCCGAAAAAGCTGATGTCGCGGCTGCGGCGGCTGTTTTCGCGCGCCGGGCTGGAGCGCGAGGAGGTCAATATCCTGCGCGGCATCGCCAAGCACATCCTGATCAAGTCGGGCCGCGACGAGCGCTGAAGCGGCGGGGTGCCGGGCGTTCGCAGCCAATACCCCCGGCGTCGATGGGGGCAAGCGCGCACCGTCAGCGGCCGCGCGCGAGTCGCCCTACAATCGGTCGGCGCGTCATAAGCAAATGCCGTTGACGCATAAGGGCCGTGCGACGCAGAGCGCGCGGCGCATCCCCATCCCGGTCGACATCAGCCCCACACCATGTTCACGAGACTCCGAGAAGACATCGCGACGATCCGCGAGCGCGATCCCGCCGCTCGCAGCGCCTGGGAGGTGCTGACCTGTTACCCCGGCATCCACGCACTGATCTTCCATCGCATCGCGCACGCCTGCTGGCGGCGCGGCCGGCGCTGGCTCGGCCGCTTCGTGTCGCAGGTGGCGCGTTTCATGACCGGCATCGAGATCCACCCGGGCGCCACGCTCGGGCGGCGCGTGTTCATCGATCACGGCATGGGCGTGGTGATCGGCGAGACGGCGATCGTCGGCGACGACTGCACCATCTATCAGGGCGTGACGCTCGGCGGCACGTCGCTCACGCGCGGCGCGAAACGGCACCCCACGCTGGAGCGCGGCGTGATCGTCGGGGCGGGGGCGAAGGTGCTGGGCGGGTTCACCATCGGCGAGGGCGCGAAGATCGGCTCCAACGCGGTGGTCGTCAAGCCGGTGCCGGCAGGCGGCACCGCGGTCGGCAATCCGGCGCGGGTGGTCATGCCGGCGCAGGCGCCGGCCGAAGCGAAACGCGGCACGCCCGAGCGCGCCGTGTTCAGCGCCTACGGCATCACGCCGAACGCCGACGACCCGATGTCGCTCGCGATTCACGGCCTGGTCGATCATGCGGCGAAGGAAGCGCAGCGCGTCGACGAGGTGGTGGCGGCGCTTGAGCGGCTCGGCGAGCGTTTCGAGGCGCTGCAGGCCGACGGGCGGCTCGATCTGCGCAGGTTGTCGGCCGCGCTCGGCGGCCACGCGATCGAACACACCGGTTGAAGAGGCTGAGGTAGCGAGCCGATCTGCCCAGGGCGGCACACGCCGCCCGCCGTTCAGGATTCGAGCGGCAGCGCGCGCACGCCTTCGGCGTCGAGCCGCAAATAACCGCCGCGCGCCGCGCCGTGGTCCAGATCCCAATCGGGCAGCACCCAGCGCGTGCCTTCCGGCTCCGCATGCCGGGCCGGGCGGTGCGTGTGGCCGTGGATCATCAGGTCGGCGCCGCTGCGCCGGAACAATTGCGCGATGCCGTGGCGCGTGACGTCGTAGCGCGGCGACACCGGCCGCTCGCGGCCCGATTCGCTCTTGGCGCGCATGCGTTGCGCGAGCCCACGCCGCCATGCCAGCGAGCGCGCGAGGAACAGCCACTGCGCGAGCCGGTTGCGCGCGAACCTTCGGAACCATTGATAGCCGCGATCGGCCGTGCATTGCGCGTCGCCATGCGCGAGCACGATGCGCTTGCCGAACGCGAGCACCACGGATGGGTCGGGCACCAGCATCGCGCCGGCTTGCTTCATGAAGCGCTTGCCGAGCAGGAAATCGCGGTTGCCGTGCATCACGTAGAGCGCGATGCCGCGCTCCGGGAACGTGTGCAGCAGCGCGGCGATGTGCCGGGCGAACGGGTCGTCGTCGAGGATATCGTCGCCGACCCAGTATTCGAACAGATCGCCGAGGATGAACACCGAATCGGCGCTCGCGGCCGTGACGTGCACGAAGTGCTCGAACGCGGCGACGGTGCGCGGAATCGCGTCGCTCAGATGCAGATCGGAGATGAACAAAAACGGGCGTGCCGCGTGAGCGAGACTCTGCTCGCCCGGCACGCCCCCGGAGACGCTTCGCGGCGGTGTTTCCTGCAGCATCGAAGTGCCTCCTCGCCGCGTCAGACCACCACGGCCTTTTCGATCACGACGTCGTCGGCCGGCACGTCCTGATGGAAGCCCTTGCTGCCCGTCTTGACGGCCTTGATCTTGTCGACCACGTCCTGGCCTTCGACCACCTTGCCGAACACGGCGTAGCCCCAGCCTTGCGGCGTCGGCGACGAGTGGTTCAGGAAGTCGTTGTCGTTGACGTTGATGAAGAACTGGGCCGTGGCCGAGTGCGGATCGTTGGTGCGCGCCATCGCGACCGTGTAGTTCGCGTTCTTCAGGCCGTTGTTCGCTTCGTTGTCGATCGGCGCTTCGGTCGGCTTCTGCTTCATGCCCGGCTCGAAACCGCCGCCCTGAATCATGAAGTTGTTGATGACGCGGTGGAACACCGTGTTGTCGTAGTGGCCGGCCTTCACGTAGTTGAGGAAGTTTTCCACCGACTTCGGTGCCTTGTCGGCGTCGAGTTCGAGCTTGATCACGCCGTGGTTCGTATGCAGTTCAACCATGATGGTTCCTTCGTTGAGGGTGGTGAAAATGGCAAGCGGCCGGTCGAAACGACGCGGCCGCGTAGCGGGGCGCAGACTTGCGCGCCGGTTGACCGGGTTACTTGCCGACGACGCTCGCCGAATCGATCGTGATCGGCTTTTCCGGCACGTCGCGCATGCCGCCGCGCGAGGTGGTGGGCGTCGCCTCGATCTTCTTGACGACATCCATGCCCGACACGACCTTGCCGAACACGGCATAGCCGTTGCCGTCCGGGTTCGGGTAGTCGAGGTTGGCGTTGTCGACGGTATTGATGAAGAACTGCGCCGTGGCCGAATTCGGATCGCTGGTGCGGGCCATCGCGATCGTGCCGGTCACGTTCTTCAGGCCGTTGCGGCTTTCGAGCGGGATCGCCGCGCGGGTCGGCTTTTCGTCGAAGTTGGCCTTGTAGCCGCCGCCCTGGATCATGAAGCCCGGGATCACGCGGTGGAAGATCGTGCCGTTGTACTGGCCGGATTTCACGTAGTCGAGGAAGTTGGCCACGGTCTTGGGGGCCTTCTCCGGATACAGCTCGACGCGGATCTCGCCCTGCGAGGTCTTCAGTTGCACGACGGGATGCGTGGCGGCCGTTTGCGCGTACGCCGGTGCGGTCGCAACGAGGGCGGCGCTGCCGAGCGCCAACAACAGACGTTTCATGACGATCCTCTGGATGATGGGTAAAAGGCGCGTGGCGATGCGGCGTCAGTTCGACGGCGCGAGGTAGGGCGGCGTCGTCAGCGACGTGCCGCTCACGCCGAACTGGAAGCTCGGCGACAGCGGCAGCGTGGTGGTGGAGACGTTCGCCGCCGCGGCGTTCGACAACGCGCTCGTGCGGCTCGCGGCGGCGGGCGCGGCGGCGGAGGCCGGCGACGGCGAGACGATCCGGTCGATATCGGCCAGCCGCTGCGCGGTCGGGCCGCTGGTGTGGCCGAGCTTCTGCGCGCGCTTGTACGATTCGGCCGCGAGCCGCAGGTACAGATCGCCGAGGTTCTCGTAGGCCACGCCGTAGTCGGGGTTGGCCTGGATCGCGGTGACGAGCGCGGCGCGCGCTTCTTCATAGCGGCCATGCTTGGCATACAGCGCGGCGAGATTGTTGTACGGCTCGGGGAGTTCGGGGTAGGCCTGGGTGATCGCGGTGAACTGCCGGATCGCGTCGTCGTCGCGATTCAGCCGCGCGAGCACGGTGCCTCGCTTGAACTGCGCCTGCACGTCGCGCGGGTTCGACGCGATACGCGCGTCGAGCTGCGACAGTGCCGCCGACCAGTTGCGGCTGGTGATCGACGTGTCGATTTCCGGCGTGCCGTCGGCGGTGGCGGGAGCCTTCTGGGCAAAGGCCGGGAAGGCCAGCGCTGCACCGAGTACGGCGGTTGCAACGAGGGTCGCAGCGCTCGGCGCGCGGCCGCGGGAAGATTTCATGGGCTTAAATCGCAATGTTATACTCCGACCCATTCTAGCAAATCGTCCGCGCGTTCCGGCGAGCCGCGGACTGTCTTTTGCCTCTCGCAGCCGTTTCTTACGGCCGTTGACGCTTCGCCCGCCGTCCGTTCGGCGCCGCCGTTGCGCGGCGAGTCGAGTCGGCCCGCGGCAGGCGCTCCGAGCGGAATCTCTTGCAAGCGCCCGTCGCCAGGGCGGCACCCATCGGCTCTCGTTTCATCTCTATGGAATCTCTGCGCATCTACAACACGCTCGCGCGTGACAAGCAAGTCTTCGCGCCAAGGCATCCTGGCGAAGTACGGATGTACGTTTGCGGCATCACCGTATACGACTACTGTCACGTCGGGCACGCGCGCATGATGGTCGTGTTCGACATCGTGCAGCGCTGGCTGCGCGATCTCGGCTATCGCGTGACGTACGTGCGCAATATTACCGACATCGACGACAAGATCATCCGCCGCGCGGTCGAGAACCGCGAGACGATCGCCTCGCTCACGTCCCGCTTCATCGCCGCGATGCATGAAGACCTGGATGCGCTCGGCGTCGAGCGGCCCGAGCACGAGCCGCGCGCGACGCAGTTCATCCCGCAGATGCTCGGCATGATCGAGAAGCTCGAAGCCAACGGCTACGCCTATCAGGCGACGGACGGCGACGTCAATTACGCGGTGCGCAAGTTCGCCAACTACGGCCGCCTGTCGGGCAAGTCGCTCGACGACCTGCGCGCCGGCGAGCGCGTCGCCGCGAACGACGCCAAGCAGGACCCGCTCGATTTCGTGCTGTGGAAGAGCGCCAAGCCCGAGGAGCCGGCCGATACGAGCTGGGATTCGAAGTACGGGCGCGGCCGGCCGGGCTGGCATATCGAATGTTCGGCGATGGGCTGCACGCTGCTCGGCGATCACTTCGACATCCACGGCGGCGGCCAGGATCTGCAGTTCCCGCACCACGAGAATGAGATCGCCCAGAGCGAAGGCGCCACCGGCACCACCTTCGTCAACTACTGGATGCACAACGGCTTCGTGCAGGTCGACAGCGAGAAGATGTCGAAATCGCTCGGCAACTTCTTCACGATCCGCGAAGTGCTCGCGAAGTACGACGCCGAGGTGATGCGCTTCTTCATCGTGCGCACCCATTACCGCTCGCCGCTCAATTACAGCGATGTGTCGCTCGACGATGCGCGCGCCGCTCTCACGCGCCTGTATACCGCGCTGAAGGACGTGACGCCCGACGCGGCGCCGCTCGATCGCGACGAGCCGCATGCGCAGCGTTTCGCGGCCGCGATGAACGACGACTTCAACACGGCGCTGGCCGTGTCGGTGCTGTTCGAACTGGCCGGCGAAGTCAATCGCACGGGCTCGCCGTCGCTGGCGCGTCAGCTCAAGCATCTCGGAGCGCTGCTGGGCCTGCTCGGCCGCGATCCGCGCGCCTATTTGCAGCAGGCTGCCGGCGCGGCCGACAATGCGCTCGACGCCGAGGCGGTCGAGGCGCAGATCGCCGCGCGCACCGCGGCGAAGCTGGCGAAGAACTATGCCGAAGCGGACCGGATCCGGGCGCAATTGCTCGAAGCCGGCGTCGCGCTTGAAGACAAACCGGGCGGGTTGACCGAATGGCGTCGCGTTTGATCGCGCGTCGTCCGTTCCGCTGACCCGCCAGGCAGGAGGCAAGATGGCAACGGGCAGGAAAGTGCCGGCGAAGCGCGCGGCACGCACGGCGAACGTGTCGCCGGTGGCCGCGAAGCGTGCGCCGGCCGGGAAGGTCGCCGCCAAGCGCGCGGATGCCATTAACGGCGCCGCGCATGCGCCGCTCGCGCGCGCCGTGGCGAAGGCCGCGCCCGCCGAGCGCCGCGAGCCGCCGGCCGAGGCGGAGGCACCGGCGCATGCCGACGCCGTGCTCGAGGTGGTGGTGCGCCCGCCCTATTGGGACAAGGCCTGCGCCGATCTCGTCAAGCGCGACCGCATCCTCAAGAAGCTGATCCCGAAGTTCGGCCCGGCCCATCTGGTCAAGCGCGGCGACCCGTTCGTCACGCTCGCGCGCTCGGTGGTCGGCCAGCAGATCTCGGTCGCCTCGGCGCAGGCCGTGTGGGCCGCGATCGAAGCGGCCTGCCCGAAGCTCTCGCCGCAGCAGGTGATCCGGCTCGGCCTCGACAAGCT
This sequence comes from Burkholderia sp. 22PA0099, assembly GCF_047497165.1. Lineage (NCBI taxonomy): Bacteria > Pseudomonadati > Pseudomonadota > Betaproteobacteria > Burkholderiales > Burkholderiaceae > Burkholderia > Burkholderia sp. 22PA0099. The sequence goes on from NZ_CP163165.1 coordinate 1,618,308, forward strand.
CGGCGCCTGCGGCCTGTCCAAGCGCAAGTCCGAGTACATCATCGATCTGGCCCAGCACTTCGTGTCCGGCGCGTTGCACGTCGACAAGTGGACCTCGATGGAAGACGAGGCCGTGATCGCCGAGCTCACGCAGATCCGCGGCATCGGCCGCTGGACGGCCGAGATGTTCCTGATCTTCAACCTGTCGCGGCCCGACGTGCTGCCGCTCGACGACCCCGGCCTGATCCGCGCGATCAGCGTCAACTATTTCAGCGGCGAGCCGGTCACGCGCAGCGAGGCGCGCGAAGTGGCCGCCAACTGGGAGCCGTGGCGTACTGTCGCAACCTGGTACATGTGGCGCAGTCTGGACACGGAAACCGGCGACGCTTGACCTGAATTGACTATTGCTTAGGTTGGGTCGATAGTTTCGACCCGATTTTGATGCGGGCGAGCGCGGTTAGAATACGCGCTGCCGCATGACCCAAGGATTCTCATACATGAAGACCACGTTTCTGGATTTCGAACAGCCGATCGCCGAACTTGAAGGCAAGATCGAAGAACTGCGTTTTGTGCAGGACGATTCGGCTGTCGACATTTCGGAAGAGATCGAGCGTCTGTCGAAGAAGAGCCAGCAGTTGACCAAGGATCTCTACGCGAACCTGTCGCCCTGGCAGGTTTCGCAGATCGCGCGTCATCCGCAGCGCCCGTACACGCTCGATTACGTGAACGAGCTGTTCACCGATTTCCATGAACTGCACGGCGACCGCGCCTTTGCCGACGACCAGTCGATCATCGGCGGTCTGGCGCGTTTCGGCGGCACCCCGTGCATGGTGATCGGCCATCAGAAGGGGCGCGACACCAAGGAACGCGCGGCGCGCAACTTCGGCATGCCCCGCCCGGAAGGCTATCGCAAGGCCGAGCGCCTGATGCGCCTGGCCGAGAAGTTCAGCCTGCCGCTGTTTACGTTCGTCGATACCCCGGGCGCGTATCCGGGCATCGGCGCCGAGGAGCGCAGCCAGTCGGAAGCGATCGGCCGCAACCTCTACGTGATGGCCGAGCTGAAGACGCCGATCATCACCACCATCATCGGCGAAGGCGGCTCGGGCGGTGCGCTCGCGATCGCCGTGGCCGATACCGTGCTGATGCTGCAGTTCTCCACCTATTCGGTGATCTCGCCGGAAGGCTGCGCGTCGATTCTCTGGAAGAGCGCGGCGAAGGCGCCGGAAGCGGCGGAAGCGCTGGGCCTGACCGCGCATCGCCTGAAGGCGCTCGGCCTGATCGACAAGATCGTCAACGAGCCGCTCGGCGGCGCGCATCGCGATCCGAAGGGCATGGCCGCGCTGCTGCGCCGCGCGCTCGCCGACACGCTGCGCCAGTTCCAGGGCATGGGCATCGATGCGTTGCGCGAGCGCCGCATGGAGCGCCTGCTCGGCTACGGCAAGTTCAAGGAAACCACGCCGGGCCTGTGAGCCTGGCATATCGCGCCGGCCGCTTCGTGACGCGCGCGTGTTACCGATGATTCCACCGAAAGATCTCTCCGCGGACCGCGTCGTGCTCGACGCGGTCCGCGTTGCTTTGGGCCGCCTGCCCGACGATGCGTCGATCGGCATCGCCTACAGCGGCGGCCTCGATTCCACCGTGCTGCTCGATGCCGCGGTGCGCGTGGCCGGCGCCGCGCGCTGCTTCGCGTTCCATGTGCATCACGGCCTCAGCGGCAATGCCGATGCGTGGCTGGCGCATGCCGAGGCCACCGCCGCGGCGCTCGGCGTGCGCTTTGCGGCCGAGCGCGTCGCGGTGCCGCGCGAGACCGGGTTGGGGGTCGAGGCCAGCGCGCGCGAGGTGCGCTATCGCGCGCTCGACGCGCTCGGCGAACATCACGACGTGCAGGCGCTGTGGCTCGCCCAGCATGCCGACGATCAGGCCGAAACCGTGCTGTTGCAGTTGCTGCGCGGGGCGGGGCTGGCCGGCATGGCGGCGATGGCGCCGAGCTATCTGCCGGCCGAAGCGCGCATCGTGCGGGTGCGGCCGCTGCTGCATCTGTTGCGCGCGCAACTCGAACGCTATGCCGAAGCACATGCACTGCGCTGGATCGACGACGAGTCGAACGCCGACACGCGCTATGCACGCAATGCGCTGCGCCTGGAGGTGTTGCCCGCGCTGTCGGTCCATTTCCCCGGGTTTCGCGATGCGCTGTCGCGCACCGCGCAGCATGCCGCCGCCGCACAACGGCTGCTCGACGTGCTCGCGGCCGGCGATCTGGACAACGTGGGGCACGAGGACGACGAGGGCCGCCGCGTGTTGTCGCGCGAGCGCTTGCTGGCGCTCGACGACGAACGCGGCGCGAACCTGCTGCGCCACTGGATGCGCACGCTGGGCCTGCCCGGCGCTTCGGCGGCGCGACTGGCCGAGATGATCAAGCAACTGCGCGCCACGCAGGTGTCGCATGCGTTGCGCATCGACCACGCGGGGCAGTGCCTGCGCCTGTATCGCGGCGACGTGTACTGGGAGGCCGGCGACAGCGCCGATCCGGCCGACGACGGCACCGCACCCGCGCGGCCCGCTGCCCGGCTCGCCTGGCATGGGCAAGAAGTCTGGCACCTGCCGGCCTGGCGCGGCAGCTTCGTGTTCCGGCCGATCGCGGAAGACGAGGCGCTCGACGAGTACACCGTGACCGAAGCGCAACTCGCCGCCGCGCCGCTCGTCGTGCTTGCGCGCAGCGGTGGCGAACGGCTGCGCACATCGGCCGCCGGCCCGTCGCGCACTTTGAAGAATCTGTTCCAGGAGCGTGGCGTGCCGGCCTGGCAACGCGACGTGCCGCTGCTGCATGTGGGCGAGGTGCTGTTGTTCGTGCCGCGCATCGGCGTGAATCGCGCGCCCGAAGCAGGCGGTGAGGGGAGCGGGAACGGCCGCGCCGGCCATGCGAGACGCCGCATCGAATGGCGGCCGGATCTGCTGATCAGCTGATCAGGCCCCGAAATATCGCTCCAAATTGGGGCATTTTCTTATGTGGTGCCAGATCAAATCGGCAAACTTGTCAAGCAGACCTCGATAGAGTACGCTCAGGCGTTTGCTCGGCTCGATATTTCGAGCATTTTGTGCAGGTTTCCCGCGTGACGTACCCGGTCTGCGCGGCCTGATCCGCCTTCCGGGCAAATCCGCCACGCCAGCGTGTTGCTTCCCGCCGTCTTCCTCGTCGTCGTCCACTGCCAAAAGCCGCGTGACCGAACGGCAGCGCGGCGTTCAGCGCAGCGCGCCCGCGCGGTCAATCTCCAGTACTGAACGACAATGGCACTCATCGTACACAAATACGGCGGCACCTCGATGGGCTCGGTCGAGCGCATCAAGAACGTCGCGAAACGCGTCGCGAAATGGCATCAGGCCGGTCACCAGCTGGTGGTCGTGCCGTCGGCGATGTCCGGCGAAACGAACCGCCTGCTCGGTCTCGCGAAGGAAATTTCGAGCCAGCCCAGCCCGCGCGAACTCGACATGATCGCGTCGACGGGCGAGCAGGTCAGCGTCGGTCTGTTGGCGATCGCGCTGCAGGACATCGGCGTGCCCGCTGTCAGCTACGCGGGTTGGCAAGTGCCGATCAAGACGGACAACGCCTACACCAAGGCCCGCATCCAGTCGATCGACGACGTGCGCGTGAAGCAGGACCTCGCGGCCGGCAAGGTCGTGATGATCACGGGCTTCCAGGGCGTCGACCCGGAAGGCAACATCACCACGCTGGGCCGCGGCGGCTCGGACACCTCGGCGGTGGCGGTTGCGGCCGCGCTCGGTGCCGAGGAATGCCTGATCTACACGGACGTCGACGGCGTGTACACGACCGACCCGCGCGTGGTGGACGACGCGCGCCGCCTCGATCGCGTCACGTTCGAGGAGATGCTGGAAATGGCCAGCCTCGGCTCGAAGGTGCTCCAGATCCGCTCGGTCGAATTCGCCGGCAAGTACCGCGTCAAGACGCGCGTGCTGTCGAGCCTGACCGATCCCCTGATTGCGCTCGACCAGGAAATGAAGTCGGGCACCCTGATTACTTTTGAAGAAGACGAGACCATGGAAAAGGCAGTCATTTCCGGCATCGCATTTCAACGCGACGAAGCCCGCATCGTGGTGATGGGCGTGCCCGACAAGCCGGGTATCGCCTATCAGATCCTCGGCCCGGTCGCCGACGCCAATATCGACGTCGACATGATCATCCAGAACCAGAGCGTGGCGGGCAAGACCGACTTCACGTTCACGGTCGGCCGTGGCGATTACCAGCGGGCCATGGATATCCTGACCAACCAGGTCAAGGGCCATGTGAACGCGGAGCAGGTGCTCGGCGACCCGAAGGTGTCGAAGGTGTCGGTGGTCGGCGTCGGCATGCGCTCGCATGTGGGCGTGGCCAGCACGGCGTTCCGCACGCTGTCGGAAGAGGGCATCAACATCCAGATGATCTCGACCTCCGAAATCAAGATCTCGGTGTTGATCGACGAGAAGTACATGGAACTGGCCGTGCGCGCGCTGCACAAGGCGTTCGAGCTCGACCAGGCCTGAATTCGGCCTGGTATCGACGCGGGTTCTTCGGGGCTCGCGATCGATGACAACGCCGTGTCGTACTCAATGGCGGCATGGGTGCGCAACAGGTTGTCTGTTTCCGCTAAAAAACGTGCCGAAACATTTGACCTGAGTGTCGTGTCCAGATAGAATTTCGTTCTCGTCGCGCTGCCTCCCTAGCGCGATCGACAGTTTGGGAGACGTGGCCGAGAGGTCGAAGGCACTCCCCTGCTAAGGGAGCATCTGGGCCAAAACCTGGATCGAGGGTTCGAATCCCTCCGTCTCCGCCATTAGGCGGTGACAAAGCCCCGCAAGTTCTCGGACTTGCGGGGCTTTTTCTTTTTCAGCCTATCCAGCCCATCGGCTGGCGTTGGCTTGATCCCTGCAACTGAGGGTTGCCGGCACACCTGCCCAGGGGCCGTGGGCATCGCGAAGCCATGTTCACCTCCTGGCACAAAAATGATCCGAAGGATGCACAGGTCATTCTTCGGATGCCCCGGCGCAGCACTGATCAGCGCCAGGCATCGGCCATTTCACGCGCAAGGACGAGTGCCCGGGTCATGTCATCGAGCACTTGGTCGCGCGAGTTTCCATCCTGCTGGCGCAATGCGAACGACGGGTGATAGGTGGCGATGGCCCATCCACCATCGATCTCGAAAGGTGCATTCAGGTAATCTCCAAGGCTGGCTTTCCTGCGCAGCAGCGTGGTGAGCGCCGTGGCGCCGAGCGCCACGATCACGGCAGGTCGCACCGTGTCCAGTTCACGCTCGAGCCAGTAATGGCAGGCTTCGATTTCACGTTGCACGGGCGTTTTGTGCAAACGGCGTTTGCCGCGCGGCTCCCATTTGAAATGCTTCACTGCATTGGTCAGATAGACCTGATCGCGCAACAAGCCCGCGCGCTCGATGGCAACGTCGAGCAGTTGTCCCGCCGGCCCGACGAACGGTTGTCCGCTCAGGTCTTCCTGATCGCCCGGTTGCTCGCCGATCAACATGATTCGAGCGCTGCTCGGTCCCGCGCTGCCCACCGCCTGCGTAGCGTTCCGCCACAAGTCGCAACGTCGGCAAGCATCCAGCGAAGAGGCTTGCTCTCGAACCGGTTGCGCCGCGTCGGCTTCGACAGCAATCGCTTTGCCGGCCAGCGTGCCGACACCGCTGGCTTGAGCGAGCCGCCGCGCGCCGCTCCTGGCTTCGCTGATCATGCCGGGAATCAAACGCGCCTCGGGCAAGCCCTTCCAGAAACGCACCGGCATATGCTGCTCCAGCGCGTTTTCGTTCAATCGTGCCGGGTTGAACGTGCTCCGGTAATACGCGAGCCACAATGCCTCGGCCTCATCCTCGGTGTCGTGACGATGACCACCCGGCAACGCGCAATGCGTGTCCAGATGCAACTGGCCGCCGTCCCAGAAGGCGGCGCCGCGAGGGGTGGTGATGAGCCATGAGGATCGGCCCATGCGCTGCGCAAAATGTTCCGCGGCCCACTCGAGCACGTCGTGGTCGGGCTCGTACCAGGCAAGGTATTCGGGAGCGGCCTGGCCGTTCGGCTGCTTGCGAAATCGCACATAGGCAATCATGTCGTGCTGGGCGCGGCGCACGCTCTTGGCCATGCGGTAAAGGCGTGAGCCGTCGGAATCGGCGGGCGATGCCGCCGAGCGGTCGCCGTGATGCCAGCGCCACAGCACCTTGTATAAAAACGCCCAGCGCTGAGGATCGCGAAACGATGCGGCGTCTTTCAGCAGCGCCGCGAACGCCTTCGACACCTGAACTTCGGCACGGCGGGGTGAAGCCGCGGGCGTGCCTGGCGATTCCGGCGCGTAGTCGATCAAGGCTTGCTGCTGCGGCATCTCGATCGCCTCCGCGAGATGCCAGTGGATCGACGCCGGCGGAAGGTCTTCGGCGAGGGCCGCAAGCGAGGCCGCGCGCCACGCGGCAAAGCGATCTTCGATCACGATGGTACGCATCGGCCGTCCTTACAGCAGCGCGAGTTGCACCGGCGGTGGCACGAGTACGCGGCGCAGTGTCTCCGACGACGCATCATGCAGGGCGGCGCGATAATCCTGCGTCACCACGAACGGCCGGATTTTCTCCATCGGACAGCGCAGACGCACCAGATCCTCGTAACGGACGCGACGCGTGCACCGCAATTCGACGATGCGTTTTGCGTTGCGCATGCCGATGCCGGGCACGCGCGCGATCATGCGAAGCGGCGCGCGGTTGAGGTCGACAGGAAAATGCTCGCGATGAGCGAGCGCCCACGCGAGCTTCGGATCGATATCAAGCGTCAGATCTGCGCTTTGCTCGAACAGTTCGTCTGCACGGAAGCCGTATCCGCGCAGCAGAAAGTCGGCTTGATAAAGCCGATGTTCGCGCAGCAGAGGGGGCGCCTGCGCGGGCAAGGAGGACGGGCTGTCTGGGATCGGACTGAAGGCCGAGTAGTAAACGCGCTTGAGCTTGAACGAGCCGTAGAGCGATTCGGCCGTCTGCAGGATGGTGCGATCGTTTGTCTGGTCGGCCCCGACGATCATTTGCGTGCTTTGCCCCGCCGGTGTGAACGGTGGAGCCTTCGTCTCGGTCTGCGCCTCTTCCTGGGCAAGCCGGATCGATCCCATCGCCAGCTTGATGGTTCGCAGGTTCTTTTCCGGCGCGAGGCGCGCGAGGCTGCCGTCCGTCGGCAATTCGATGTTCACGCTCAGACGATCCGCATAGCGGCCGGCTTTCGCGATGAGTTCGGAGTCCGCGTCCGGAATGGTCTTGAGATGCAGATAACCGCGGAACTGGTGGTCCTCCCGCAGCGATTGCGCCACGCGCACCAATTGTTCCATCGTGTAGTTGGACGACCGGATGATGCCCGAACTGAGGAACAGGCCGTCGATATAGTTGCGCCGGTAAAAATCGAGCGTGAGATCGACGACTTCCTCGGGCGTGAATCGTGCGCGCGGCACATTGCTGGAGCGGCGGTTCACGCAGTACTGGCAGTCGTACAGGCAAAAGTTGGTGAGCAGGATCTTGAGGAGCGACACACAGCGCCCGTCCGGCGTAAAGCTGTGACAGATGCCTGCGCCGATGCTGGCACCGAGCCCGGCAACACCGCGCGAACCGCGCTTGGGTGCGCCGCTGCTGGCGCAGGAAGCGTCGTACTTTGCCGCATCGGCCAATACCTCGAGCTTCTTCTGCAGTTCCACATCATCACCAATACTGTATATACATACAGTATTTTACGTGGGCGGGCGGGGAGCGCAAGCGGAAAATGAAATCGCTTTTGGGGCGGAATCGAAGGGCAGGCCGGGCCGCAAATCGGGCGGGCTGCGATGCGGGACGCCGAAGTTTCGCCGGAACATCGCGGTAAACGCGCTGGGGCTGCTGTAGCCGCAATCCAGCGCGATATCGATGATCCTCCTGCCCTGAGCCAGTTGCCGGAGGGCAAACAGGAATCTGGCCTGGTGTCGGCGAGGCTGGCGCTCGGTTTCGAGCGTTCTTCAAACGGCGCGATCGAGTTCATACCGCGCTCGCATCGGAGGCTCCTCGAGCGGCGGCGTTTCGACGATGCGCTTTTTTTCCGGGAGACGCTGGCCGAGAATCGAGATGTCATCGACACGCGCGTGGAAGTCGAGATGAGGCCGGGCGATGTCGTGTTCTTTCATTGCAAGACATTGCATCGCGCCGGCCAAAACGGATCGGAGCAGGTGAAGCTTTCGCTCGATTTCGCGTACCACGGTACCGGTAACTTTCCGGTTCAGGGAACGCGATCGGCTGGCATGCCGTCCATCGCCATGTGAACACCATCGCGATGCCGGCTGGGCAGTCTCCACGACTCAGTCGATCTTCGCCGCTCTCCGAAGTGCGACGTCGTGCGCCACCGCCGCCAACGCCGCAGCCAGCTCTCCGTCGTCGTGCGCGACCCGGACGTGCGTCTCGGGCAATTCGGGCAATGCCGCAGCCAGCGGGGCCGGCAGCAGATCCTCGTCCGACATGGACGCGGGCAAGGCCGCAATGGCCAGATCGGCGCGCACCGCGGCCGCCTGGCCGGCGGGCGCGTCGCTGCTATAGGCGATGCGATAGGCCCGGCCATCCGCCTCCAGTGCGTTCAGGGCCACTTCGCGCCAGGCGCAGCCCGTCACGGCCACGGCCAGCGGCAAGGGGTCGACGGAAATCGCGCGCCCGCCGCGCGCCGTGAGCCATACCAACGGTTCGGACCAGACCTTCCGGGACGGTATGGTCGGCGGGCCGACGTCGCTGAACAGCACGACATTGCTGCGTCCTTTCGTGAAACCGTGCATCACGCTCGACGACGCGCCCAACTGCACATCGATGCGAATGCGCGGATGGCGCTCGGCCATCTGAAGCAGCAGTTCGGGCACGAACGTCTTGCCGAGATCGTGCGGCGCGGCGAGCACCACGCGTCCTTCGAGCGACGACCGGGAGAACAGCGCAAGGGTTTCGTCATTGAGCGCCAACAGGTTGCGCGCCTGCCGCAACAACAGCTCGCCGTGTTCGGTCAGCGACACCCGCCGCGCATCGCGTTCGAGCAGACGATGCCCGAGCAGCGCTTCGAGCCGGGCGATTTGCAAGCTGACGGCGGATGGCGAGAGGTTGACCCTGGCCGCGGCGCGCCGGAACGAGCCCGTTTCCTGGATCGCCACGAAGCTGCGCAGCGCTTCCAGACTCAGCGTGCGCATCGACGGCGGTATCGCCAGCGTTGAGTTTTCCTGTTTCATAGGAGAAGTAAATTTCGTTTTTGTAAACGTCGTTCGGACCATACCATGCCGTCAATCCAATGAAACCGGCAATGTCTCGTGTCCCCTTCCCGCAATTTGACGTTCGGCCTGATGTGGGCCGCCACGGCCATCCTGATCTGGTCGGGATCGTTGATCCTGCTGCGTCTCGGCGTCACCACCGGGTTGACCGCCTATGACCTGACCGCACTGCGTTTCGGCGTGGCGGCTACCTTGCTGCTGCCGGTGCTGGTCCGCGGTGGCATCGCGACCGACGGCCCGGGCCTGGTCGGCGTGCTGGCGATGGTTGCGCTGTTCGGCGCGCCCTATGTGCTGTTGCTGTCGCTGGCCGTGAAGACGGCGCCCGCCGCTGCGGCCGGCGCACTGAACCCCGGCGTCATGGCGATCGCCTCCGTGCTGCTGGGCCGGGTGCGCCATGCGCAGCGCATCAACCCGGCGCGCTGGCTGGGAATCGGCCTGACGCTGGCGGGCATCGCGGCGTTCGTTGGGACGGCGGGCGGCCTGGCGACGGGCCATTTCGTGCTGTTCGCCACGGGGCTGATGTGGGCGGCCTTTGCCGCCTTTGTCCGCGCCCGGCGCGTGCCGGCGCTTCGCGCCACCGCGCTCATCGCCGTGGGCTCGGCGGTGCTGTATCTGCCCGTCTACCTGCTGGCGCTGCCGGTCGGGATCCTCCACGCAAAGCCGGCCGACGTGCTGCTGCAAGCCGTGTTTCAAGGCGTACTGGTGACCACGGTCGCGGTGTATGCCTTCGGCAGGTCGGCGGAATTGCTGGGGGCGGAAGTCGGCACCAGCCTGCCGGCCTTGATTCCCGCCGTCACGCTGGCGCTGGACACGTTCGTCATGGGCGACACGCCACGGCCGTGGGACGTGGCGGCGGCGTGCCTGGTCACGGTGGGCATCGCGCTGATCCTGCTGCGCGCCCGCCGGAGGCCCGGATCGAAAAATTAAGTCGCGAGCCCGGTGCTCGCATTACATCGATCAACAAAGGAAAGGAAAAACACGATGGCAACATTCGTTCTGGTCCACGGCGCCTATCAGGGCGGCTGGGTGTATGCGCGTCTGGCGCGCAAGCTTCGAGCGGCGGGGCACGAGGTCCATACGCCCACGCTGACGGGGCTCGGCGAGCGCTCGCATCTGGCCGATCGCGCGATCAATCTCGACACGCACATTCAGGACATCGTCAACGTCTTCAAGTTCGAGAATATCGACGACGCCATTCTGTGCGGCCATTCCTATGGCGGCATGGTCGTGACGGGTGTCGCGAACGAGATCGGCGCACGGATCCGCTCGCTGTTCTACATCGACGCCTATGCGCCCACCGATGGGCAGTCGCTCGTCGACATCACCGGCCCGGAGATGGCACAGGCGTTTCTGGCGCAGGCCGGCGCGAATGGCGGCATGTTGCCGCCGATTCCGGCCCGTCTGTTCAACGTCAACGAGGCCGATGCCGCATGGGTCGACGCGACGAGCGTGCCGCAGCCGCTGGCGACGTTCGTGCAAGGCGTTCGGGCCGGCGTGGATGCGACGCGAGTGTCCCGGCGCACGTTCCTGTTTGCCACCCGGAACGGCGGCAACTGGTTTGCCTCCACCTACGAGAAGCTCAGGCACGAGGCGGGGTGGACCGTTCATACGCTGCCCTGCGGACACGCGGTGATGTTGGACCAACCGGACGAACTGGCTGCGCTGCTATTGCAGGAATGTGCCGCCGAGCCGGGCAGCGGCGACGAGCAGGCGCCACGCTAGGCGAGCGTATCGATCGCGCTACGGCGCCGGCCCCTGGAATTCGGCGTGCCGTCTCAGCCAACTGCCGCCCGCTTTCACCGGGCCGCGATTGGCATGGACGGCCAGTTGCGCGCGCGCATTCGGGTAGCGGGCGACCTGACGAATGACGGTTGGCAACCTGAACCGCGTGTTTCGGAGTTTGCCGAGATGGAGCGCAGCTCGCGGACCTGACCAGGGTGTCCCGCCGACTTGGCGCGGCTCACCCGAGCCTGCGCATGATGCTGCGGGCGTCGCATCGTCTGCGGCACGGCAGGACGAAGAAAGCGCGGGCGGCAGTGATCAGACAAATACCGAGTGCGTCGCAATGCTAGGGCCGTTCGGCGGCCATCTTCTCGACGAGAAAGTCGACCAGCGCCCGCACTTTCGGCGAAGGGTGGCGGGAGGATGGCCAGAACATGCGGAACGTGACTCGGTGCAACTCGGTGAAATCCTGAAGGACGACTTCGAGCCGTCCTGCCGCCAGCGCCTCGCGCACCGTGAACTCGGGCAGGCAGGCAATCCCCAGCCCGTTTTCCGCGAAACACAACCGCCCCTCCAGATGGTTCGCGACCATCGACACCGGCAGCGGGATCTCGCCCTCGTCGCCCCAGGCCAACGGCCAGCGTTCGAGCTTGCCGGTGCCGTCGAAGCAGTGGTGCAGACAATCGTGCCCGGCCAGATCCGCCGGCCGCTCGGGCCGGCCTCTGAGCGCCAGATAAGCCGGCGACGCGACCAGCAGCATGCGCCAGCTTCCAAGGGCACGAGCATTCAGCGCGGAGCTTTCAGGCTCTCCGGTGCGGATGACCGCGTCGAATCCTTCCTCGACGACGTTGACCATCCGGTTGCTGAGATCGAGATGAAGCGCTATGGCGGGATGCGCGCGCATGAACTCGGCCAGCAACGGCAGGAACAGCGTACCGACCATCGGCAGACTCACCTTGAGGCGGCCCTGCGGCGCCCCGGCGGCGCGTGACAGCTCGTGTTCGGCGCCCTGAACCTCGTCCAGGACGCGCCGGCAACGAGCGAGGAACATCGCGCCCTCGGCCGTCAGGGTGACGCTTCGCGTACTGCGGTGCAGGAGCCGTACCTTCAGGCGTTCCTCCAGGCGGGCCATCCGCTTGGCCACGGCCGAGGCCGAGACGCCGGTGGATCGGGCGGTCTCGGCGAAGCTGCGCGTCTCCGCGACCTGCACGAACACGGCGAAATCGTCGAGGCTGTCGAGCATCATGGGCTTCACTCCGGACATTCCAGTCATGAGAGATAGGAAGTGTACCCACCTTTATCCGGAATGATGTCTTCCCTATCGTGAAGGCCTTCTCTTCTCGAAGGCAATGCGATGCAAGCCACATCCTGCAAATTTCGGCACCGCGATCCCGTCGCCCGCCGGCGGCCCATCCAGGGGCGCGATCATGCGTGAGGCGAACCGCTTCCCCTGGGCCGGCCTGCTCGCCCTGGCCGCGGCAGGGTTCGTGGCCATCCTGAGCGAGGCGTTGCCGGCCGGCCTGTTGCCCGCCATCGCCACCGATCTCGGCATTTCCGTCGGTGCGGCCGGGCAGTTGGTGACGCTGTATGCCCTGGGCTCGGTGGTCGCCGTGATTCCGCTGGTCAAGGCCACGCAGGCCTGGCGTCGCCGGCCGCTGCTGCTGACGGCCATCGGCGGCTTCTGCCTGGTCAACGTGGTGACCGCCCTGTCGAGCTCATTCGCGCTGACGCTCGTCGCGCGGTTCGGCGCGGGCGTGTTCTCGGGGCTGCTTTGGGCGCTCCTGGCGGGACATGCGATGCGCATGGTGGCGCCTGCATGGCAGGGGCGGGCCATCGCGGTCGCGATGGTGGGGACGCCCTTGGCGCTGTCGATCGGCATTCCGGCAGGAACACTGCTCGGTGGCCTGGTCGGCTGGCGCTGGTCCTTCGGGGTGATGTCGCTGCTGGCTGTAGGCTTGTGGGCCTGGGTGAGGCTGGGTGTGCCGGACTTCCCGGGCAAGACGGGCGACGCGGCGCACCGCGTCGGCCGAGTGCTGGTTCTGCCGGGATTGCGCCCCGTGCTGGCGCTCACCGTGCTGTACGTGCTCGCGCACAACATGCTCTACACGTACATCGCGCCGTGGCTGACGTTCCTGCAATCGGGCGTTCGCGTCGACGTGGCGCTGCTCGTGTTCGGCCTGGCGGCGCTGGGCGGCATCTGGCTGACCGGGATGCGGGTCGACCGGTGGTTGGCACCGCTCATCCGCACGAGCATCGTCGCGTTCGCCGCTTCGGCCCTGGTGGCCAGCCAATTCGGGCATTCGGCGATCGTGCTCCTGGCGTGCATCGCGCTCTGGGGCCTTGCCTTCGGCGGAACGGCGACGCTGTTCCAGACCGCCTCGTCGCGGGCCGCCGGCGACGCGGCCGACCTGGCGCAGTCGATGCTCGTCACGGTCTGGAACGCGGGCATGGCGGGCGGCGGACTGCTTGGCGCCGCGCTCCTTCCGTCGTTCGGCGCCGCTGCACTGCCGTGGGCCGTGCTGGGTTTGCTGGCGGCCGCCTGGCTCGCGTCGATGGGCTTGGGACGGTCAGAAACGCCCGTGGCCGGCCAGGGCGCGCCATCGAGGGAGTTCTGACATGCCCCGAGACGTTTCAATGATCCGGCCGCATCCCATCGCCAACATCCGCATCGGCATCGTCGGCGCCTCGCCGGAACGCGGCTGGGCTGCCATGGCGCACGTTCCGGCGCTTCGCACGGTGCCCTCGATGACGCTTCAGGCCGTGGCCACCCGGCACGAACGATCGGCCCGTCTTGCCGCCGCCGCTTTCGGCGCGCCGCTCTGGTTCGACGATGCCCACGAGATGATCGCGCACGCGCAGGTCGATGCGGTCGTGGTCGCGGTGAAGGCGCCGGACCACGCCCTGCTGGTTCGGCAGGCGTTGCTTGCAGGCAAGCCCGTCTTTTGCGAGTGGCCGTTCGGGCGCACGCTCGAGGAGGCGCGAGAACTGGCGCAACTGGCCTGCGACCGTGGCATTCCGACTGCGGTGGGGCTGCAGGGCCGCTTCTCGCCGTGGCTGCGACAGGTGCGCGAGATCGTCGCGACCGGCCGGCTCGGTCGAATCCTTTCCACGTCGCTCCTTGCCTGGGACGAACTGTCGACGGGTTCGATCGACCAAGGCAACGCGTACCTGCTCGACGCCGCGAACGGAGCGAATCCGCTGACCATCCACTGCGGCCACTACATCGATTCGCTGTGTTTCGTGCTCGGCGAGTTGGACAGCGTCTCGGTCACGACCGCGATCAGTCGGCCTCGGGTCGTGGTCCGGCAGACGGGCGAGGCCCTCGCGTCGTCGTCGCCCGACCAGATCGCGATGTGCGGACAACTGAACGGCGCCGCGTTCAGCTTCCACATGCGTGCCGGCAGCGGCGACCCGTCGTTTACCTGGGAGATCCAGGGCGAGGATGCCGTGCTGCGCGTGACGTCGAAGGGACAACTGATGTGGCGGCCGCTGAGGCTGGAACGCCGGGACACCCGCGAAAAGCGATGGGAAACGATCGCACCGCCCGATGCTTTCGAAGCCGGCGGCGGCCTGCTCGCATCGGACAGCCCGGCACGCTTCGTCGCCGCGGCCTACGAGGCCTTCGCCAGCGATATCCGGACGGGATCGCGGCTATCCGCATCCTTCACCGAGGCACTCGCGCGCCGCGAGACGATGGAGGCCATCCGCACGGCCGCCGTCACCGGCACCCGCTGGCAGCCATCAGGCGCCTGACTCTCACCGCATTGCACGTATGCGCCATGGCCGGACAGCGCTTTTCGGCCAAACACCCTCTCATCTTTCAACGAAGGAAAACGCCATGAAAATCGACCTCGGCGGCAAACGCGCCATCGTGAGCGGATCGACGGCCGGCATCGGCCTCGCGATCGCTCGCGGCCTCGCGGCCGTCGGTGCGCGTGTCATTGTCACCGGGCGGACCGACGCGCGCGTCCAACACGCCATCGACGACATTCGTTCGACCGTGCCCGGGGCAGCGCTCGATGGCGTGGCCGCGGATCTCGCCACCGCAGCGGGCGCCGGGGCGCTCGCCGAACGCGTGGCGGACGCCGACATCCTCGTCAACAACCTCGGCACCGCTGTCCCCAAGCCGTTCGGCGAACTCACCGACGACGACTGGCTGAGTCTCTTCAATTTCAACGTCATGAGCGGCGTGCGCCTGACGCGCCGATACCTGCCAGGCATGGTGGATCGGGGCTGGGGCCGGGTGGTGTTCATCAGCAGCGAGTCCGGCCTGCATATCCCGAAGGACATGATCGACTACGGCATGACGAAGACGGCACAGCTTGCGATTGCGCGCGGCCTGGCCGAATCGGTCGCCGGCTCCGGCGTGACGGTCAATTCGGTGCTGCCTGGGCCCACCCGCTCCGAGATTTTCGCGAACTGGCTGGAGCCGGTGGCCCGCGAGCAAGGCAAGACGCTGGAGCAGGTGCAGAAGGACTTCATCGACACCATGCGCCCCAGCTCGCTGATCGGCCGCTTCGCGACCACGGAGGAAGTGGCGAACATGGTGGTGTATGTCTGTTCGGTGCAGGCCTCGGCGACGACTGGCGCGGCGCTGCGCGTCGATGGCGGCATCGTGCGCTCGCTCGGATGATCGCTGCGGGGCCACGTTCGCCTTGAACACGACCGAGTGCGTTTGCCGGGGGCGGATTCAGCAATGATCCGGTTTCAACCGGAACAGGAAGTCGATTTCGACCGACGCGCCTTTGGGCAATTGCGCCACGCCGACCGAGGTTCGCGTATGCACGCCGACGTCGCCCAGCACGGCGTAAAGCACGTCGGACGCGCCGTCGGCGACTTCACTTTGCTTCGAAAAATCGGGCGCGCTGCGCACGAAAACCGTGATGCGCGGCACCGCCGCGATTCTGTCGAGCGATCCGCAATGATTCCGTATCAGCGTCAAGGCGCGCAGCGCGGAAATGGCCGCCGCGCGGCGGGCGTCGTCGAGCGAGATGTCGTCGCCCGCCACGCCGATGAAGCGCACCACGTCGCCGACACGCGGAATCTGCCCGGACACGTAGGCGAGATTCTCGTCCACCACGACAGGCCGATAATTCCCGCCGACCTTGATCTCCTCGGTCAAGGGAAACTGGAAATCGTTCGCGAGTTGCTGGAGCACGTCGAATCGGTTCATGGTGTCGTCTGGCGGAAAGGGGCAGTGGGGGGAGCCGTGGAAGTGTAGCGCGCTTGCAATCGGCCTGATCGGAGTTTCGATGCTCAGGCCGGCTCGGAATCGAAATCCAGGGGGCAGTGCGATGCAATGCTTCCGCCCCGCCCGCAGCCTGAAGACATTCAATTCGACACGGCGGCGGTGACGCTGAATTCGACAAGCAGTTCCGGCAAGCCGAGGGTGGCCTGCACGGTGCAACGCGCCGGAAGGTGATCGGGATCGACCCACTGTTGCCAAGCGGCGTTCATGCGATCGAAATCGCCCATGTCCTTCAGGTAAATGGTGACCGACAGCAGATGGCGCTTGTCGCTGTCGGCGTCGGCCAGCAGCGCGTCGATCCGCCTGAACGCTTCCCGGCACTGTGCTTCGATCGAGCGAGCGCCCGGTTCTCCGGACGACGTCTGTCCCGCCAGGAACAGCAGATTTCCGAAGCGCACCAGCTTGCTCATGCGCGCATTGCCGGGCGTTCTGAGGATGAGTGCATCATTCATTTCGGGACCCATTCGGTTGGTTTTGCCGCGTTTTCGTCGGGGATGAAGGAGGCCGCCAGATCGGCGAGGCTCACCGGCTTGATGGGGGGGCGCAGGGTGTAGTAACCCGTTTCGTCCATGCGTTGCCCGTTCTGTTCGGCAAGCAGTTCGGACACGGTCAGGCCGCACAGCCGACCCTGGCACGGCCCCATTCCGCATCGGGAAAACGATTTGGTCTGGTT
This sequence comes from Burkholderia sp. 22PA0099, assembly GCF_047497165.1. Taxonomy (NCBI): domain Bacteria; kingdom Pseudomonadati; phylum Pseudomonadota; class Betaproteobacteria; order Burkholderiales; family Burkholderiaceae; genus Burkholderia; species Burkholderia sp. 22PA0099. The sequence goes on from NZ_CP163165.1 coordinate 1,635,219, forward strand.
GGGGCCGACGCAGCCGAGACGAGCCATGTCGCGGATCTGCCCGGCCGTTACCTCTTCGCAGCGGCACACGACGGTTTCGTTCGCCGGACGGCGGAACGGCTCGCCCGGGCGATACAGCGCGTCGAGGAACGGACGGACGCGGGCATGGCGTTCGCGTTGGCGATTCAGCGGCGCGGCCTGCTCGCTCAACGACGCCGCGCTCAACGCGCCAAGGCGATGGGCGACGGCGAGTGCGGCGCGCTCGCCGTCGATTCGTGCAGCGATCGCGCCGCCGATACCGGCGCCGTCTCCCGCCGTGAACACGTTCGGGACCGATGTTTCGCCCCAACCGTCCGTACGCGGGCGCCAGCAGAGCTGAACGTCGTTCCAGTCATGGGCGCAGCCCATGGAACGCGTCAGTTGCACGTTCGGCACCACGCCTTGATGCAGCAGGACGAGGTCCGCCGCGATCGTGGCGGATCGGTTTCCCGAGCGATACGTGATGCGCTCGGCGTGCCCGGCACCTTCGATCGAGAACGCGTCCACCTCGCGAATGTGGGCGATGCCGGCCTTCTTGATGGCGCGCAGCAGTTTCATGCCCTTCAGCAGATAGTTCGGACTGCGCAGCGCCGGCGCGAGATGTTTCAGCGCCTGACGGAAGTTGGCGGCGGGCGTGGTTTCCAGGATTGCGACCGGCGGCCTGCCTGCCTGAATCAATTGCCATGCGAACAGGTAAAGCAGCGGTCCGCTGCCGCACAGCACGGTCGGCACGTCGGGCAGGAGTCCGGCCGATTTGACGAGCGTTTGAGCCGCGCCGACACCCATCACGCCGGGCAGCGTCCACCCCGGAACCGGAAACGGGCGCTCGTACGCGCCATTCGCGATGACGAGCGCTCGACACCGTATCTGGCCGCTCGCGGCGGCGCCGCTGCGACGTGTGAAGCTGATCTCGAGCGCCGGGCTCACTTGCCAGGCGAGCGTGTTCGGCCAGTACGATACGGACGACGCACCGAACTGCTTCACCAGGTCGGCGCCGTCCGTGTAGTCCGAGCCGAGTCGTGCCGGGTCGGGCAGGGGGAGCGTCCGACGTTGCGATAGATCTGTCCGCCGGGCTGCGAATTTTCATCCATGACCAGCACCTTCAGGCCGAGCCTGTCGGCACGCAATGCGCATGCCATGCCCGCGGGCCCGGCACCGATCACGACGAGGTCGAACGATTCGATCGTCATTGAAGGCTCCTTGCGCCGTTCATGAAGTTCACGCGCATGCCGTCCTTCACCTCGACCATGCAGGACTGCCGATTGGGCTGTCCGTCGATCTCGACGAGACAGTCGAAGCACACGCCCATCATGCAGAAGGGCCCGCGCGGCGCGTCGCCGACCGGAGTTCGCCGGAAGGTCCGGACCCCCGCATGGAGCAGCGCAGCGGCAACCGTCGTCGATTCCGGCACGTCGACAAGCCGGCCGTCGATCTCGATGCGAATCAGCTTCGGTGTGCTCCCTTCAATGGGGCTGAACATGGAATCGCCTTGCTTGGAAATAGTCGAGAATGGCCGGTCGCTGGCCGCCCAGCATCCACGGCACGAGCAGCTCGCAGTGAGCGGCAGCGAGCGTTACGCCGCTGTGGCAGGTGGTCAGGAAAGCGCCGGGGCAATCGATCGATGCGTCGTAGATCGGCATGCTGTCCGGTGTCATCACCCGTAGCGCGCCCCATGCCCTCACCACATTCACGTCCTGCAGCAGCGGAAACGGCCTGATCGCCTTCCGAGCGATGTGCGCGACGATATCTGCCGACACGCCGGCATCCATCCCCACGTCCTCGGCGGATTCCCCGAGCAGCACCGAACCTTCCGCGGTCTGTCTCACCGACAAGGTGGGAAAGTGGAGGAAGGGCCGGACGCGCTCGGTGACCAGAATCTGGCCGCGCAGCGGCACGACGGGAGCATGCAGGCCGACCATCGGTGCGAGCTCCCGATTGCCGAGGCCCGCGCACAGCACGAGCTTCGCACTGCCGAACGATCCGGATTCCGTATCGAGACGAAAGCTGTCGCAAGTGCGCTCGATCATCGTGACCGTGGCGTTCGGCACATAGGCGCCACCCGCCTTTTCGAAGGCGGAAAACAAGGCCCGCAACGTGTAGAGCGGGCTGACGTGGCCATCGTTCTTGGAATACACCGCCCCGACGACGTCGTCGGCGATGTCGGGCACCATGGCCTTCAGGCGGCGATGATCGAGCACGTCGTAAGTCAGTCGTGCATCCTGGCGAAACAGATGGTCGACGTTCTCGATGCTTGCCGAAAGCGCGTCCTCGGTCAGGGCAAGGTTCAATCCGCCCGGCCGCGCATACCCGAGGCTCAGGCCGGATATGTCTTCCAGCTCCCTTGCGAAGGCCGGCCAGAGCCGGGACGATTCCAGCGACCAGCGCCCGTAGTCGGGTTGCTTGCGGCCCTTGCCGGACACCCAGATCAGGCCGAAATTGCCGCGCGCGGCGCGCAAGCTTGAATCTTCACCGTCCAGCACGACGACGCGCTGGCCGCGCTTGGCAAGTCCATAGGCGATCGCCATGCCGACCAGACCGCCGCCGACCACGGCGAAATCAAACGTGTTTTTCATTCGGGGCTTTCCTCGATCGAGCCATTCCGCAGGCAATGCTCACCGCGGCGTCAGATCGGTTTTCATGTATTGCAGGGAAAGCCGCGACAGCGTGCCGTCGGCCTTGACCGAGGCGATGGCCTTGTCGAATGCATCGCGCAATGCCGTGTCGGACTTGCGCAACCCCATGCCCACGCCTTCGCCCCAGATTTTTCCGCCGATGACAGGTCCGATCAGCGATAGATCGTTGCCCGCGTTGTTGAGCAGGTAGACAGTGTTCTCGACCGATGCATCGATTCGGCCGTTCTTCAGGTCGAGATCGCGATCCTTGGAACTGCGGTATTCGCGGATCTCCGCGATGTCGGAGAAGTTCGATCGAACGAAGGGCACATAGGTCGTCGCGGTCTGGACACCGATCACCTTGCCCTTGAGCGCGGAGCGCATCGTCGCGAGCGCAGTCTTGGCGTCGGCTTCGGAGTCGATGGTCACGAGGCCGGTGTCGAGTTTCCCGAAGGCGCCGGCGTGGCCTTTCGCGGTGACGAAGCTCGACGTGACCGTGGCGTACGGAATGCTGAAATCGATCGCTTGGCGGCGCGCGTTCGTGATGGCCATGCCGTCCATGATCACGTCGAATTTTCCCGTATTCAGCGCGGGGATCATGCTGTCCCAGTCGGCGGCAATCTGTTTGCAGCTCAGGTGGGCACGCTCGCACAGCACCTTGGCCAATGCCGGCTCGAAGCCGCCGAGCGTGCCGTCGGGGTTCGAGAGATTCCACGGCGTGTAGCTGCCCTCGAACGCTATCACGACGTCTTTCGCTTGCGCCGGCAGTGCCGCGACGATTGCGCAGAGGCTGCCGATCAAACACACCGCGCGTTTCAGTGTCTTGTTCTTCATGATGTCCGGTTCCGTGGAGTCGCGTCCTGGGTTGACGGCTGAAGCGAGGTAACGGGTCGTTCAGCGTTGACTCATTTTGGGATCGACGCCCGGCGGCCTCAATTGCCGCAAAAATGGTCGTTCATTCCAAAAAGGTATGAGCGCTTGTTGGCTATGTGACGGGAGTCGGGGCCGGGTCGTCGCGTTTCGACGGAGCCGGAAGAGGGGCGGCTTCTCTGCTTGATTGCCAAAGGTTATGATCTAGCCGATCCGGCCGTATGGGCTGGTGACTGAAGGAAGGGACGCCAGCGATATCGGGGAGGGTGGGGTGAGCGATTTTTCATTGCGCGAGCTTGAGGTGTTTGCCGCAGTCATGCAGCATGGCACCGTGACCCGGGCGGCCGATTTTCTCGATATCGCCCAGCCCGGTGTGAGCAAACTGCTCGCACGTCTCGAAGCCAAGGTGGGCTACAGCCTGTTCAACCGGCAGCGTCAACGTCTGGTTCCCACCGCCGAGGCGATTTCGTTGTACGCCGAAGTGGAGCGCTCCTTTATTTCGGCCAGGGAAATCATGCGGCTTGCGCGGGATCTCGGTGATCTGCGGGCAGGTCGTTTGAAAGTCGGCATTCTTCCCGCGTTGGGAAGCGGCGTGATGCCAGCCATCATCCAGCGTTTCCAGGCCGATCATCCCGGTGTCAAGTTGACGGTCAACATCCGCTCCACGCAAACCCTCGTCGAATGGGCCGGGCGAAACCAGCTCGATCTGGCGATCGGCGTGACCACCAGCATCGATCATCCCGCCGTCGTCCGGCGAACGCTTCCAGCGGTGCCGGTGGTGTGCGTGGTGCCCGAAGGGCACGCGTTGGCGAAGGTGGAGGTGGTCACGCTTCAGCATCTTGAAAACGTGCCGCTGATTTCGCTGCTCGCATCCGATCCGCTGGTGGCGCAAATCGAGCGCCACGCCGCGCTCGCCAATCTGCGCATTCCCGTTTCGATCGAAACCAATCTGGCCGCCACGGCCATTGCGTTTTGTCAGGCCGGAGCGGGCGTGACGGTTGTCGATTACCTGTCGGCCAGCGCAAACGCGACGCAGGGCGTGGTCATCAGGAAGTTCGAGCCGGCGCTGTCGATTCAATACAGCATCTATCGACAGAAGGGCAGCAAGGCATCCGCGCTGACCGATGCCCTGATCGAACGGATTGTCGACGAGCTGACACGGGCGATCGCCGAATGCGATGTGGTGACGCGCGTGCGGGCCGCGATCAGATCCGGCAGGCTACGGTAATTGGTGGCGCTTGGCGCGTGTTCCGCGGCTCATGCTTCGGATGCTATCGCGTCGGATTGGCCAGCGGGCGCTGCCGATCCGAAACTGTTCGGTATCAACCCGCAGGGCGCCAAAGGCCGGGCAAGTTCTCGGACTTGGGGGGCGCTTTCTTTTTCAGCGCATCACACAGTCCATCGGCGAGAAAGGGCGGGCTTGAGCCTGTCGTTGGGGTGGGGCATCGATCGATATTCCCCCGCTCAGTCGCCGGAGTCTTCGCGCTGATTCCGTCGAGGCGCTTTATCGACGCGAAAACGCGTGCATGGCTCGAACTGTTGAAGGCCGAAACGCCAGCGGCACTGGAGCGTGACGTCCGGTTTTTCGAGCCTGGCCAAATGGCGAGGAAGAATCGCTAGTCAAGCTTGCCGTGCCGCTTCATCGGAGCCGAAACCCCGGTGTTTGATGCGTTGCGGAACGCACCGGCTCCCGCTATCGCCGGCGGCCGCCGCGCCGATCAACGCACCGGCGCCGCCGCCGCCAGCAAGCTGCGCAGGAACACCATGATCATGTGTCCGATCGGCGCCTCGGACAGCATCGAACGCTGCAACGCCAGGCCCTGCGAAAGCCCCATGAACGAGATGGCCAGCACGATCGGCGGCTCCGGCGGCACCTTCCCCAATCTGGCGAAAATCTGCGCAATGCAATAGGCGAGACCGTCGCGATGCGCATCGAGCAAGGCCTGCGAGGTCGCCGCAAAATCGCTGTTGCGCCCGCCGTGAAGCTTGAATTCGACGCCCAACACCGACCACTCCGGCTCGGCATCGAGCGTTCGCGCCCAGGATTCCAGCGCATTCAGGATATCGTCCGCGGAGGCCGCCGGGTCCCTCAGCGCGGCGGCGATGTCGGCCACTTGCGACGTCGAGCGCTCCTGCATCAGCGCCAGGAACAGCGCGTCCTTGCTGGCGAAGTTCGAATAGAACGCACCCTGCGTATACCCGGCTTCGGCCGCGATATCCCTGAGCGACGTGGCGCCGAACCCGCGCTCGACAAACAGCCGTTTCCCCGCGGCAAGCAAATGCGCACGAGTCTGCAATCGGCTTGCTTCGCGGCTCAGTCGTGGGGGTTGGGTCGCCGGTTTCATGGCACGAAGGATATCAGTTGATATTTAAAATTCAACTGGCTATCATTGCGTTTTCCTTTCAAATATCACTTGATATGCGAAAGGATGCGAAGCGAGTTCGTCTCCGTGGCGGGTCGTATCGGACCGGCTCGGGACATGCCGGCGAAGCCGGCCGAAAACACCGGCTCGTTTCAAGCAATCGATTAGTCATGCGAATGGTTTTTGCGGTTCTCATGAGAGCGTGAGGCAGGAAAGCGGAAGATGAATGCAGGAAGAACCCGAAAGGCCCGAAAGACATATCCGCAGCTCGTCGCGGAGCTGGCCGCGCTGGATGAGCAAATCGAGCGCACGCGCGCCCGCGAGCGTACCGATGCGATCGAGGCGGTTCACACGCTGATGGAAACCTATGCGATCAAGCATCGCGACCTGATCGGCAGAAATGGCGGGCGCGGCCCGTACGTCGTGAAAGCGCTGCCGGTGCGGTATCGCGATCCGGCGAGCGGGCGGGAGTGGTGTGGGCGCGGCAACGTTCCGCTCTGGATCAGGGGCAAGGACCGCAGCCAGTTCGCCGTCATCGAGCCGGCCCACGCCTGCAAAAGCCGAAACGGCGAGAGGGAGCATGAGCTGGGGGACGCGAACCTCGCCGGACGCACCATTCGGCCCGACCGTAAAAAATCCCCGACTTGAGCCAAAGATTTCATTGCGCGTTCGGCTTATCCCTCAGATTCGGCGGCTGCCCGATTGTCTTCATGCCGCCGCCGCGGTTTTCCGGAGTGAGGTCGATTATCCGAGAAAACAGATTCCATCCACGTAGGCCTTGCGCCAGCGTGTCATGTTGATCTTTTCGAAGAGACCGACCTTGTAGAAGGGATCGGCTTCGATGAACGCTTGTGCAACGTCTCTTTCCTCGGTGTCGACGACATACAGTCCGCCGCCGAGGTCTTTGCCGTCGTCGTTCAGCTTCGCGCCACAGGCGAGAAGGAAGGATGCATGTTTCGCCAGATAGTCGAGGTGTTCGGGTCGTGCCTCCAGTCGCAGCGGGAAGCTATTGGGGCGGTCCCAGGTTTCAATCACGTACGGCATGGTCTTCTCCCATTTAAATTGCGCGCTTGTAACGGCCGCCGTCACGGCGATAGTAGGAAAGCTTGTCCTCGTCGATTCGCATGCCGAAACCCGGGCCTTGCGGCACGGTCAGATGGAAATCCTTGTATTCAGGCTGCTCGACGGTAATCGAATCGGAAAAGAGCAGGGGGCCGAAGAGTTGGCAGCCCCAGTCGAGTTGGTTGGCGGTTGAAAAAATCTGCGCGTACGCCGCCGTTCCGATGCCGCTTTCGAGCATCGTCCCGCCGAACAGGGAAATGCCGGCGGCTTCCGCAATGTTGATGACCTTGCGGGTCGGCGCAATGCCGCCGTGCTTGGTGACCTTGATCGAGAATGCATCGGCCGCGTTCCGGCGGGCGAAATCAAGGGCATTCTCGACGGTTTCAATCGGCTCGTCCGCCATGATCGGTATCGTGAAGCGCTCGCACAAGCGGCGCATGCCGTCGACATTGGAGCGGGGGAGAGGTTGCTCGACGACGGCGATGCCGGCATCTTCCAGGCGTTCGATTGCCCACGTCGCAGCGGATTCGTCCCAGCACTGATTCGCGTCCACATGCACTCGCGCTCGGTCGCCAAGCGCGTGCTTGATTGCGCAGGCACGTTCCACGTCTTTGCGCAGCTCGCCTTTGCCCACCTTGACGAGGAAGAGCTTGTGCTGGCGTTGTTCCAGCTTTTCTTCCGCAAGCGCGATATCGCTGTGTTCTTCCCCGTTGCCAAGCACCAGGAGAACCGGCAACGCGTCGCGTACCGATCCGCCGAAGAGTGCGGACGACGCAACACCCAAGCGGCGCGCTGCAAGATCGACACACGCCATTTCCACGGCGGCCTTCGCATAGTGGTTGTCCTTCACCGATCCATCCATTTTCTTGTGGAGGAGTGCGAAGTTTGCCGGGTCCGCGCCGAGCACCGCCGGCGCGAGATATCCGTCGATGACGGCCTTGATGGCTTCGACGGTTTCGGCGCCATAGTGCGGAATGACCGAGGCCTCGCCGAGGCCCACCGCGCCGTCGGCGTCGCGCACGCGAACGATCACCAGGCTCTGGCTGTTGATCGTGGCCATCGCCAGCTTGTGAGGGCGAACGGTTGGCAGATCGATGACGATGGATTCGATGGAAGTGATTTGCATGGGCATGCCGTAGTGGATAGTGCGGGTTCGAAGGAGGTCTTCTCTCTAGGCGCCGCGGCTGCGCGCAACGCCCAGAACGAGCGTCATCGCGGAGATGGCCAGCATCGCGCCGATGCAGGCAAATCCGGCGTAAAGACTGCCCGTCAGATTGCTTGACCCGCCGACAATCAGAGGGCTCACGAATCCGCCGATCGCCCCCGCGCTGCTGATGAATGCGATACCGCCCGCCTTTGCATTCGGCGCCAGGTAGGCGGGCGGAATAGTCCAGAACACGGCAAGCGCGGCCCATGCGCCGCTTGCCACCAGGGCCATCAGCGCGACGATGCCAAGCGTGCTGTTCGCGGCGAGCGGCAGCAGCGCCAGGCATGCCGCCGCGACAAGCATCGACAGTGCGAAGTGCCAGCGGCGTTCCTGGCGCCGGTCGGAACTCCGGCCTACGAGGAAGATGCCGATCATGGCCGCTGCCGGTGGAATGGCCGCGAGGAGCCCGATCGTCGTGATGTCGATGCCGAGCTTTTTCAGCAGCGTGGGCGTCCAAAGCGAGACTGCCTGCGTGCCGGCAAGAATGGACAGGTAGGCCAGTGCGAACAGATAAACGGTCGGATCGCGGAACGCTTGCGCGAGCGCACCGCGTGAATGCGTCTCGGCGGGCTTGTCCGCACCAAGGCGTTCACGAAGCAGCGTCTTTTCTTCCGGAGACAGCCAGTGCGCCCGTTCGGGCTTGTCCTGAACGTAGAAGAAGCAGAAGACGCCAAGAAGAATCGCCGGGATGCCTTCATAGATGAAGATCAATTGCCAGCCGCGCAACGCGTGCAATCCATCCAGCGACATCAGCCAGGCCGACAAGGGGCTGCCGATAATGCCGGCGATGGAAGCGCCCATGGCGAAAATCGCGGTTGCCCGGCCCCTGATTTCAGGCGGAAGCCAATAGCTGAAGTAAAGGATGATGCCTGGAAAGAAGCCGGCTTCGGCCGCGCCGAGCAGGAACCGCATGACGTAAAACTCGGCGGGCGTCGAGACAAACCCCATTCCGACGGATAAGGCACCCCACAGCACCATGATTCGAGCGAACGTCAATCGTGCGCCGATGCGAGCGAGAAGCAGGTTGCTCGGCACTTCGAAAAGGAAATAGCCGGCGAAAAAGAGCCCCGCGCCCAATCCATAGATCGCCTCGCTGAACGACAGGTCGGTCATGAATTGCAGTTTTGCAAACGCCACGTTGCTGCGATCGATCTGCGCGATGACGTAGCCAATCACGGCCAGCGGAACGATTCTCCGAAACAGCTTGCGATCGAGGGCGCGCGAGGCGTTCTTTTCCGCGGTCGCGGTAAAAGCGGCGTGGTCGGTAGGGCCGTGGGCAGTGGCCGAATACGCCTCTGACTTTGTTTGCATCGCTGTCTCCTCTATCGTTTTTTCAGTATGTTTCGGCGGATCGATTGCGTCCAATAATTATTTGGCCGGTATACGATTGCGATTCGTGATCGATGGAGGGGCTATGGATTTAAGGTGGATTCGTTCGTTTGTCACGCTCGCGGAGACCTTGCATTTCGGCCGGGCGGCAGAAAAATTGCGGCTCGCGCAGCCGGCCATGTCGCAACATATCCAACGGCTGGAATCCGCATTGGGGGTCAGGCTGTTGGATCGGGGGCCGCGCAATGTCAATCTCACGCCGGTCGGGCAGGAGTTTCTGGTGGAGGCGCGGGGCGTTTTGGCGCAGCTCGAGCGGGCAAGCTTGGTCGCCGCACGCGCGCAACGCGGAGAGGTCGGCCGTCTGGAGATCAGCTATGCGAGCTCGATGGTGTACTCGGGGATTCTTCCGGCGTTGCTGTCCGCCTTCGAGCGCATCGCGCCGGACGTGGCGGTCGGCCTCACGGAAGCCGACCAGCAATCGCAAATCACGTTTCTCGAGGAGGGACGCGCGGATGTCGCGGTCTTGCGATTGCCGGCCGGCGAATTGCCGGCGATGTTGCGGACCGTCGTGGTACGCAGGGAGGGCGTCATGGCCTGCCTGCGAGAAGGCCATCGACTCGCCGGCAAGCCTGTCCACGTCGCCGACTTGCGGGACGAACCGTTTCTCGCCACTCACCTGCGAGAAGGGCATGGCTTTTACGACACGGCACTGCGCGTTTGCCGCGCGGCCGGCTTCGCGCCACGCATCGTCAGTCGCTCACATCAGTTCTCGACGATCGTCGGGCTGGTCGCCGCAGGACGCGGCGTGGCGCTCGTGCCCGAGTCCGTGGCCAAGCTCGCATTGCCGGGCGTCGTGTATGAAGCGCTGGACGACTGCGAACTCATGTCGGACATGGCCGTCGCGTTCCGGGCCGAAGGCAACGCGCCGTGGACAGTCCGTTTCATCGAGCTCTGCGCGAAGTTCATCGATCGGGTGGACTGATTCCCGCCAACCTTGAGAAGCCGGGGCGGCACGCGGCCCGTTGCGCGATCGAATCGGGCGCGCCATGCCTCGCCAAGGCTCGCGAAGTCTCGATCGACCCGGCTTCGGCCGGGTTTTTCGCCTGGGGCGGGGCGGCCTCGTCAGATCCGGCCGGCGGCGACGGCAGCCGGCGGGGCGACCAGCAGTGCCGAGAGCGCCTGGAGCGCGTCAGGCGTCACGAACAGTATCTCGCCGTTGCTCAGCCACACATGGCCATTGCCCGTCTTCATCGGTTGTACGGCGACGATCGCATTCGGATTCACGTGGTAATCGAGCGGGGTGGCCGACTTCAGTTCGACCGGCACGAGCGGCACGCCGGCGGCGGTCAGCGCGGCCAGGACGTCGACCAGCGGGGTGGGCGAGGTGAGCGTGCGGGCCCGGACGTGCGGCGTATGCGTGACGGGTTGGGGGTCGCGCGCATTCAGCCCGATCGTGGTGCCGCCCGGCGCGGTGGTGGAGCGAGAGATCGTCACGACTTGGGCGGGGTTGAGGGCGGCCGTCGGATATTGGTCGGCAGTCAACACGGGAATCTGAATGAGGGGCATCGATAAGGTCTCCTGGTGGCGATGGCAGGCGGCACACAAGCGCGCGCCGAACCCAGGCAGATCATCCACTACGGCGGGCCACCGGCATAGGGGGGCATCAAATTATCGAGGCCTGTGCAGACGTGCTGCATCCGCTCCGGCCGAAGCCTCGAATGATCGGTTCGCCAGGTCGTTCGACGGCCGCTTGCGGGACGAATGTCTGAACGTGAACCGGGTGCCTGTCATGGGGCGATCATCATGAAAGGATCGAGCCGGCCGGGGGCCGGCCAGACCTGCGCCCGGCCGGCGCGACGGCCCCGCCAATCCATGCAACAGGCCGGCGATACGCGGCATGCGCTTGCCTACGCTCACACGGCGATCAGTTCTCTAACCCCGTTCGCTTCCATCTCGCTGCCGGCGCCGCCGGTGACGATCTCGCCGCGGCTCATCACCCAATACTGATCGGCGATCGAGCGTGCGAAATCGTAGTACTGCTCGACCAGCAGCACGGTCATGTTGGTTTCGTCGACGAGCTGGCGCAGCGTGCGGCCGATGTCCTGGATGATCGACGGCTGGATGCCTTCGGTCGGCTCGTCGAGGATCAGCAATTGCGGCTCGCTCATCAGCGCACGGCCGATCGCAAGCTGTTGCTGCTGCCCGCCCGACAGGTCGCCGCCACGCCGCGCGCGCATGTCCTTCAGCACCGGAAACAATTCGTAGATGCGGTCCGGCACCTTCGACGGCGCCTTGCGGCTCGCCGCGCCCACCAGCAGGTTTTCCTCGACCGTCAGGCGCGGAAAGATGTCGCGACCCTGCGGCACGTAGGCCAGCCCGGCGGCGACGCGTGCATGCGGGGCGAGCGCATCGAGCGGCTTGCCGCGCCACGCCACGCTGCCGTTCTTCGCGGCCACCACGCCCATCAGGCAGCGCAGCAGCGTGGTCTTGCCCACGCCGTTGCGCCCGAGCAGCACGGTCAGCTTGCCGTCCTCGGCGGTGAGATTGACGTTGCGCAGGATGTGGCTGCCGCCGTAGAACTGATTCAGCGATTCGATCTTCAACATGCTGGGGATTCCTTATCGACCGAGGTAGGACTCGATCACGGCTTCGTCGCGCTTGACCGTGTCGAGCGTGCCTTGCGCGAGCACCGCGCCTTCGGCCATCACGGTCACGCGGCCGGTGTCGCCCGCGAGCGCCGCGACGAACTCCATGTCGTGTTCGACCACCATCATCGAGCAGGTGCCGCGCAGCGTGTTCAAAAGCTGCGCGAGTTCCATGGTTTCGTGGTCGGTCATGCCGGCCGCCGGCTCGTCGAGCAGCAGCAGCGCCGGTTGCTGCATCAGCAGCATGCCGATTTCGAGCCGCTGCTTCTGGCCATGCGACAGCTCGCCGGCCAGCCGATAGGCGCTGTCTTCGAGCTTGATCAGTTCGAGGGTTTCCTCGATGCGCTGTTGAGCGTGGCGATCCAGACGTGAGCGCAGCGATGCGAACCAGCCTTTATCCGCTTTCATCGCCAGTTCGAGGTTTTCCCAGACGGGATGCGCCTCGAACACGGTCGGCTTCTGGAACTTGCGGCCGATGCCGGTGCGCGCGATTTCCGGCTCGTTCATGCGCGACAGGTCGATGGTCTGGCCGAGGAACACCTTGCCCGAATCGGCCTTCGTCTTGCCGGTGATCACATCCATCATGGTGGTCTTGCCCGCGCCGTTCGGGCCGATCACGCAGCGCAACTCGCCCGCATCGATCGTCAGCGAGAGCTTCTTCAGCGCGCGAAAGCCGTCAAAGCTGACCTCGATGTCTTCGAGGTACAGGATGGTGCCGTGGGATACGTCGATCTCGCCTGGGGTGACAACGCGCCCCATCGACGCAACGCCACTGACGGTCAGTTCGTCGCTACGGTCGGTAACTTGGCTTCCGCTCACTTTCGGCCTCCACGTTTCATGACGGATTCGATCACGCCCACGATGCCGCGCGGCATCAGGAGCGGCACCAGCACGAAGATCAGGCCAAGAAAGAACAGCCAGTATTCGGCGAAGTAGGCCGTGAAGAAGCTTTTCGCGCCGTTCACCGCGAACGCGCCGATGATCGGGCCGATCAGCGTGCCGCGCCCGCCCACCGCCACCCAGATCGCCATCTCGATCGAGTTGCCCGGCGACATCTCGCTCGGGTTGATGATGCCCACCTGCGGCACGTACAAGGCGCCTGCGATGCCGCACAGCACGGCCGACACGGTCCACACGAACAGCTTGTAGGCGAGCGGGCTGTAGCCGAGGAACATCAGCCGCGTTTCGCCGTCGCGCACGGCGGTGACCACCCGCCCGAGCTTCGAGGTGACGATCGCGCGCGCGGCGATGAACGCGAGCACCAGCGTGGCGAACGTCAGCAGCAGCAACACCGTGCGCATGCCGGGCGAGGTGATGGTGTAGCCGGCCAGGCGCTTGAAATCGGTGAAGCCGTTGTTGCCGCCGAAGCCGGTTTCGTTGCGATAGAACAGCAGCATCGCGGCGAACGTCATGGCCTGCGTGATGATCGACAGGTACACGCCCTTCACGCGCGAGCGGAACGTGAAGAAGCCGAACACCCAGGCGATCACGGCCGGCGCCAGCACCACCAACACCAATGCGACGATCAGGTGATCGGAGCCGCTCCAGTACCACGGCAGCGATTTCCAGTTCAGGAACACCATGAAGTCGGGCAGGTTGCTGCCGTACACGCCGTCGTGGCCGATCTCGCGCATCAGGTACATGCCGATCGCATAGCCGCCGATCGCGAAGAACAGGCCGTGGCCGAGGCTCAGGATGCCGCAGTAGCCCCACACGAGATCGAGCGCGAGCGCACCGATCGCGTAGCACATGAACTTGCCGGCGATCGTCATTGCATAGGACGACAGATGAAACGTGCTCGATTCGGGCGTGACGAGCGCCGCGATCGGCACGCCGATGCCGATCGCGAGGCACAGCGCGACCAGCGCGAGCCAGGCGCGGCGCGACAGCAGCGCCGCACGCGGCGGCAGGCCGAGCGCGAAGCCGGATGTGCCGCCCGCGCCCGGGGTGGGCAGAGTGACCGGCGTGACCGGCGCGGCGGCGAGGGAAGAGGTCGAAGTCATGTTTCAGGCCTCCGCGCTGCGGCCCTTCAGGGCGAACATGCCCTGCGGGCGTTTCTGGATGAACAGCACGATCATGACGAGCACCACGATCTTGGCGAGCACGGCGCCCCAGAACGGCTCGATCGCCTTGCTGACGAGGCCGAGGCCGAAGCCGCCCACCACCGTGCCGGCGATCTGGCCCACGCCGCCGAGCACCACCGCCATGAACGAATCGATGATGTAGTTCTGGCCGAGGTCGGGGCCGACGTTGCCGATCTGCGAGAGCGCGCAGCCGCCGAGCCCGGCGATGCCCGCGCCGAACGCGAATGCATAGGAATCCACACGAGCTGTCTTCACGCCGACGCAGGCCGCCATCCGGCGGTTCTGCGTGACGGCGCGCACGAACAGGCCGAGGCGAGTCTGGGTCAGCACGGCCCAGGCGATGCCGACCACGATCAGCGAGAACGCCAGGATCGCGATGCGGTTGTACGGCAAGATCAGGTTCTGCATGACGCTCACGCCGCCGCTCATCCACGACGGGTTCGAGACCTGCACGTTCTGCGCGCCGAAGATCATGCGGGTGGCCTGGATCAGGATCAGGCTCACGCCGAAGGTGGCCAGCAGCGTCTCGAGCGGGCGGCCGTACAGATGCTTGAGCACGGTGCGCTCCAGCACCACGCCCACCACGGCGGCGGCCACGAACGAGGCCGGCACGGCCAGCAGCGGATACCAGTCGAACGCGCCCGGCGCGTAGCGCTGGAACAGCGTCTGCACCACGTAGGTGGCGTAGGCGCCGATCATCAGGAACTCGCCGTGCGCCATGTTGATCACGCCGATCAGGCCGTAGGTGATCGCCAGGCCGAGCGCGGCGAGCAGCAGCACGCTGCCGAGCGAGAGGCCGGCGAACAGCGTGCTGGCGATCTCGCCGCGTTCCTGCAGCGAGTGCAGCGCGTCGAGGCCTTCCTGCGCCGCCGCGCGCACCTGCGCATCGGGTTCGGCGAAGCTGCCGTCGGGGTTCTTCGCGACGAGCGGGCGCAACTGCTCGATCATGTCGAGATCGTGGCGCGCGGCCACCACCTTGACGGCTTCGAGCCGCTTGGCGGCGTCCTTGTCGTGCAGCGCGGCGATCGCCCACAGCGCGTCGAGGCGGCGCTTGAGCGTGGCATCGGTTTCCTTCGCGCGCGCTTTTTCGATCAGCGGCTTGATCGACGGATCGGGATTCTTGAGCAGTGCATCGACCGCAGCGGTGCGCGTGGCGAGATCGGGCGAGGCGAGGTCGAGCGCCGACAGCGCGTTGGCCACCTTGCTGCGCAGCAGGTTGTTGAGCGTGATGGCTTGCGCGTCGCCGGGCTGCACGGTGGCGCCGCTCAGGGCGTCCTTGGTGCTGCCGTCGTCGGCCTGCACCAGCAGCTTGCCGTCGTCGGTCGCGAGCACGCCGCCGTCGGCCAGCGCGTGCAGCAGCGCGACCGATGCGGCGTCGCCTGCCGCCGAGAGATGATCGATTGCGGCGAGCTTCGCATCGAAATCGTCGCCGGCCAGCGCGGCCGTGTCGGCGGCATCGAGCGCGAACGCCGGGCTGGGCGCGACGCACGCGAGCGCGGCGAAAGCAGCGAGCGCGGCGAGGCCGTGTCGGGCGCGGCGTGAGAACGTGAGCATCGGAAAATCCTGGCTGTCGGTTGAACCGCAGGGTGAACCGCGCGACCGGCCGGCCGCGCGGGGAGAAGCGGCCGCGCACGGCGCGCGAGGCGCGGTGCGCGGAGGCCATGACGGCCACCCATGCCGCCTCGCGGGCGGCCGCCCGCTCAGGCGAGCGCGGCGCGGCGGCGGCGCAGGAAGTCGCCGATCGAGCTGACCACGTCGGGCTTGCCCGCGTTGCCCGGGATATACGGGCTCCACGGTTGCGCGCGCACCGTCGTCTTGGTGCGCCACACCACGTTGAACTGGCCGTCGGCGCGGATCTCGCCGATCATCACCGGCTTGTGCAGGTGGTGATTGCCGTCCATCTCCAGCACGAAGCCCGACGGCGCGTTGAACTTCTGGCCGATCATCGCCACGCGCACCTTGTCGACGTCCGTGCTCTTGGCCTTCTCGACCGCCTGCTTCCACATGTGGATGCCGACGAAGGTCGCTTCCATCGGATCGTTCGTCACGCGCTTGGCGCCGCCCGGCAGGTTGTTCTTCTTGACCCAGTCCGCGAACATCGCCTTGAACTTCGCGTTCTCGGGATTGCGCAGCGACATGAAGTAGTTCCAGGCGGCCAGGTTGCCGACCAGCGGCTTGGTGTCGATGCCGCGCAGTTCTTCCTCGCCCACCGAGAACGCCACCACCGGCACGTCGGTGGCCTTGAGGCCCTGGTTGCCGAGTTCCTTGTAGAACGGCACGTTCGAATCGCCGTTGATGGTGGAGATCACGCAGGTCTTGCCGCCTTGCGAGAAGGTGCGGATGTTCGAGACGATGGTCTGGTAATCGCTATGACCGAACGGCGTGTAGACCTCCTGAATATCGGCATCCTGAACGCCCTTCGATTTCAGGAACGCGCGCAGGATCTTGTTGGTCGTGCGCGGGTACACGTAGTCGGTGCCGAGCAGGAAGAAGCGCTTGGCCGCGCCGCCTTCGGCACTCATCAGGTATTCGGTGGCGGGGATCGCCTGCTGGTTGGGCGCGGCGCCCGTGTAGAACACGTTGCGCGACATTTCCTCGCCTTCGTACTGCACCGGGTAGAACAGCAGGCCGTTCAGTTCCTCGAACACCGGCAGCACCGATTTGCGCGACACCGAGGTCCAGCAGCCGAACGTGACGGCGACCTTGTCCTGGGTGAGCAGCCCGCGCGCCTTCTCGGCGAACAGCGGCCAGTTCGAGGCCGGATCGACCACCACCGGCTGCAACTGGCGGCCCATCACGCCGCCCGCCTTGTTGATCTCCGCGATGGTCATCAGCGCGGTGTCCTTCAACGAGGTCTCGGAGATCGCCATCGTGCCCGACAGCGAATGCAGGATGCCGACCTTGATCGGACCTTTGTCCGTGCTTTGTGCCAGTGCCGACGGCACCTTTGCTGCCAGACCCGCTACCCCGACTGCCGATGCGACCTTCAAGAACTCGCGCTTTTTCATGGATCGTCCCAAGTGGTTGAATGTTGTATCTGGTCTTGGATACAAGACGATGTTCAAAAGAGCAGCTTTCGTGCCAGCACGGTAATTCAAGGTTTGCGAGGAAGGATCAAGAAAAACGGGCCCAATTTGGACCCGTCGAGAAGCGATTTCGGTGCGCGGCAGCGTCAATCTGGTGCGCGGCGCGGGTGGTGACGCATCAGTCAGGCGTGCATGAATCAGGCGTCTTCGCGGCTGCTGTATCGTTCGCGCGCGGTTTGCATCATGTACAGCGTGATGCGTTTCACCTCGGCCTGGCTTTCCGCGATGTGCTCGCGGATCATCGCTTGGGCCGGTGCGTCGTCGCCGGCCGCAATCGCATCGAGAATGGCGGCGTGCTCCTGGTAGGTCGCCGTGATGCGTGGCGCTTTCGTGAAGTCGAGGCGGCGGATGATGCGGATGCGCTCGGTGACGTCGGCGTGCATGCGTGCCATTTCCAGATTGCCGACCGCGGCAACCAGGCCCGCATGGAACGCCTCGTCCAGCGCGGCCACTTTGACGCCATCCTGCTCGCGCTTGCGGGGCGGGACGCACCAGATGCCGCGCAGGGTCGCGAGTGCCGGTTGCAGATCTTCGGCGACGATACGCGCGATCGCATTCGTTTCCATCATCACGCGGATCTCGTACAGATCCTCGAAATACTTGAAATCGAACGCCCGTACCTGCCAGCCGCTCTTGAAGTGCACGTCGACGTAGCCTTCGCGCTGCAGCCAGAACAGCGCCTGCCGCACCGGGGTGCGGCTGACCTGCATGCGCGTGGCGATGTCGCCCTCGCTGAACTTGTCGCCGGGCAACAGCCGAAAGTCGAAAATGTCGGCCTTCAACTGCGCGTAGATCTGCGCGGCGAGATTGCTGGATTGCCGGGACGGGCCGTCGGGCGCGCGATTATCCACCATGAGAAATTCCGGAAGCGGTTGACTGAAGCGGGGGCGTCATGCGAGGGAAACCAGCGGATCGCCTGCCTGGACCATCATACCTGCTCGACAATGGAAGTCCTTAATCGTCCCGTTGCGTGTGGCGACCACCGGAAACTCCATTTTCATGGCCTCCAGGATCATCAGCGTGTCGCCCGCGCTGACCGTATCGCCGGGCGCGGTGGTCAGCTTCCAGACGTTGGCGCTGATGTCGGCGCGGATCGCGTCGACATCGGCGTCGCCGCCGGCCGATCGGCGTTCCTCGTTGGGCAGCGCTTCGGCTTCGGATGCGCCGCTCGTCGCCCAGTGTGCGACTTCGGCATCGAACGCCGCCCGCTGGGTTTGCCTGAACTCGCGCAGTTCGGGTTCGATGCCGGCGAGAAACGCGTTGTAGGCGCCGAGGTCGAAGACTTCCTCTTCGATGCGAACCGTCTCGCGGCCTTCGCGGAAATCGGCACGCAGCGCATCGAGTTCCGCTTCGCTGACGGGGTAGAAGCACACCTGGTCGAAGAAGCGCAGCAACCACGGCTTGCCCTCCACGAACAGGCGGTTTTTCAGGAACTTGTTCCAGATCGGCAAGGTGCGGCCGACGAGCTGATAGCCGCCCGGCGAATCCATGCCGTAGATGCACATGTACACGCCGCCGATGCCCACCGTGCCTTCCGCCGTGTAGGTGCGGGCAGGGTTGTATTTCGAGGTCAACAGGCGGTCGCGCGGATCGACCGGCACCGCGCAGGGCGCGCCGAGATACACATCGCCCAGGCCCAGAACCATGTAGCGCGCGCGATACAAGACGTCGCGCACCGCGTCCACCGAGGCGAGCCCGTTGATGCGCCGCATGAATTCCGTATTGCTCGGCAGCCACGGCGCCGTGTCGCGTACCGATTGTCGGTAGCGGGCGACCGCGTCGAGCGTGGCCGAATCCTCGAACGCCATCGGCAGGTACACCACTCGGCTCGGCACCTTCATGGTGGCGATGTCGCCCAGCGTGTCGTCGGCCGCGGCCAGCGCGCGCACCAGCGAGCGTTGCGGCAGCACGCGGCTATCGTAGCGAACCTGCAGCGAGCGCACCCCCGGCGACAGCTCCAGGATGCCGGCATGATCGGCCTGCTCGAGTGCTTCCATCAGCGCATGAATGCGAAAGCGCAGGTTCAGGTCGAGCACGTTTTCGCCGTATTCGACGAGGACGTACTTGTCGCCGGCCTGGCGGAACACCGTCTTCGGACGATCGCCGTCAGCCGCCGCCTCGAACAGGATCGGCGAACCGCGGCGGCTCGCGAGCGCGGGCGCGTTGCCCGCGACACCGGCGCAGAAGTCGATCATCGTCGCGTCCTGCCTGCGCTCGAGCGCCAGTGCATCGTCGAAGCCCATCTCGCGGAAGCGGATGCGATCGCCCGGTTTGACCTGGCCGACCTTCCAAAGCTCGGCCTTGGCGATCGTGACCGGGCACACGAAGCCGCCGAGGCTCGGGCCATCGCGGGTCAGGATCACGGGCATGTCGCCCGTGAAGTTGATACTGCCGATCGCATATTCGCAATCGTGGATGTTGGACGGGTGCAGGCCGGCTTCGCCGCCATCGGAACGGGCCCATTGGGGCTTCGGGCCGTTCAGGCGAATGCCGAGACGGTTCGAGTTGTAGTGCACTTCCCACTCGCTCGAAAAGAACGCCTCGATCGATTCCGGCCTGAAGAAGTCCGGGGCGCCGTGCGGACCATACAGCACCCCGATTTCCCAGGTGTTGCCGTAGGTCGGCACGAGCGAGGCCGGCAACGCCTCCGGCGCGAAGGCCGGCGAGAGCGCGGCGCTGGCGGGCAGCGCCGGATCGGCGATCGGCAGCACGTCGGCCGCGCGCAGCGTGCGGCCGGCATGGCCGCCGAACTGGCCGAGCGCGAAGGTCGAGCGGCTGCCGAGATAGCGCGGCATATCCAGGCCGTTGCGCACGGCCAGATAGGTGCGGCAGCCGCTTTGCGCCTTGCCGATCCGCAGGGTCTGGCCGGCCGACACCTCGACGGGTGCCCAGAACGGAACCGGCTCGGCGTCGAGTGTCGCATCGGTCGGGGCGCCGGTCAGCGCGATGAGCGTATCCGCGTGGAAGCGAAGGGTGGGCCCGAGCACCGTGGTCTCGATGCCGGCCGCTGCCTCGACGTTGCCGACGATGCGGTTGGCGATGCGAAACGCCCAGTCGTCCATCGGGCCGGAGGGCGGCACGCCGATGTTCCAATACCCGACACGGCCGGGATAGTCCTGCACGGTGGTGTAGGTGCCGGCCTCGATCACCTCGACCACGGCGGGGCGGTACGCGAAGCCGTCCAGATAGCGCGTCGAGACGCGGCCGCTGCCGAAGCCGTCGCTGGCCACCACCTTGCGCAGATAGTCGAGATTGGTGGTGATGCCGGACAGTCGCGTCGCATCGAGCGCCCGACGCATCGCGGCAATGGCGGCCGGGCGGTCCTCGCCGTGCACGATCAGCTTGGCGATCATCGGGTCGTAATGCGCGGACACCTCGGTGCCCGTTTCGACCCAGCCGTCGACCCGCACGTCGGCCGGGAACGCGACTTCGGTCAGCGTGCCCGGGCTCGGCGCGAAGTTGCGCAACGGGTTCTCGGCATAGATGCGCACCTCGATCGACGCGCCGCTCGGCACGATCTCGCGATCGAGCGCGGGCGGCTCGCCGGCGGCGGTCGCGATCATCCACTCCACCAGGTCGATGCCGGTCACGCCCTCGGTGATCGCATGCTCGACCTGAAGGCGCGTGTTGACCTCCAGAAAATAGAACGATTCCTGTGCGGCGTCGTAGATGAATTCGACCGTGCCGGCCGAGCGATATGACACCGAGCGCGCGAGGCTGGCCGCCGAGGCCAGCAGGTCGCGGCGCACGCGCTCGGGCAGGTTCGGCGCGGGCGTTTCCTCGACCACCTTCTGGTTGCGGCGCTGCAGCGAACAGTCGCGCTCGCCGAGGGCGAGCACGTTGCCCAGTCCGTCGCCGAAAATTTGCACTTCCACATGACGCGCGCGATCGACGAAGCGTTCGACGAACACGCCGCCGTTGGCGAAGAACGATTGCCCGAGCCGCTGCACCGATTCGAAGGCGGTCACGAGTTCGGCTTCGTCGTTGCAGCGTGTGAGGCCGATGCCGCCGCCGCCGGCGGTGCTCTTCAGCATCACCGGATAGCCGATCGCGGCGGCGGCCTCGCGGGCGGCCCGCACATCGGCCAGCAGGCCGGAGCCGGGCGTGAGCGGCACGCCGGCCTGCTCGGCGAGCGCGCGCGCGGCGTGCTTGAGACCGAACTGCTCCATTTGGTGCGGTGTCGGGCCGACGAAGGCGATGCCCTCGGCTTCGCAGCGTGCCGCGAACGCCGAATTCTCGGACAGGAAACCGTAGCCGGGGATGATGGCCTGCGCACCGGTACGCTTGGCCGCCTCGATGATCAGAGCGGTGCGCAGATAGCTCTCGGCGGCGCCATGGCCGCCGAGCGCAATCGCTTCGTCGGCTGCGCTCACGTGCAGGCTGTTGCGATCGGCATCGGAGTAGACGGCCACGGAACGGATACCCATGCGCTTGAGCGTGCGGGCGATGCGGCAAGCGATTTCACCGCGATTGGCGATCAGGACGGTATCGAACATGGCGGCCCCCTCAGGCGCGGGTCGCCACGGCCGAGGCCTGGCGGCTCGCGAGATAGCTGGCCCAGCCGCCGAATTCCGTGATGTCGAGCGCGTCGGGCAGCGCATAGGGCTCGCAGATGAAGCCCTTGACCTGCCGGCCGTCGGCGAGCGTCAGCGTGCCGATGCCGAGCGGCGAGGGAATCCCCGCCACGAACGAGCCGAACTCGGTGGCCGCGATGTCCCACAGCTCCACCTTGATCGGTGCGCCGGTGGCCGAACGCGCGAGGCCGGGCTTCGGCGGCGTGGTGTTGGCCAGCGCGTACAGGCGATAGTCGGAGGCGGTGGTGGTGGCTTCCACGAAACGCGCGTGCCGCGAGCTCAGTTCGTGATTCAGCGGCATGCCGCGCAGGTGCGCGCCGACCACGGCCACGCGGATCATGCCGGCTGCCGGCGCCACGCTGGCGGCGGCGGGCCTGTCGCTCGACAGTGGCGCCCCGGTGGCGCCGCGTGTGAGGCCGGTGGCGCGATGCCAGTCGCCCGCGAATTCGGCCAGCGCGCGTTCGCGCCATGCGTCGCCGATCAGGGTGATGCCGAACGGCAGGCCGTCCTCGCGCAAGTTGGCGGGCACGGCCACAGCGCTCCAATCGAGCAGGTTCACGAAGTTCGTGTACTTGCCGAGATTGCTGTTCAGGCGGATCGGGTCGGCCAGCAGTTCGGCGATCCGGTAGTGGGTGGGAGCCGTCGGCACGATCAGTGCGTCGAACCGGGCAAGCAGTGCATCGGCCTCGCGCTTGAGGTCGGCCAGGCGGTAAATGCCGTCGAACGTGTCGGCCGCCGAAAATTCACGCGCCTTGAAGATCACGTCGCGCACCACGGGATGGATGTCCGTCTCGTGCGTCGAGGCGAATTCGCGGATCGCGGCATAGCGCTCGGCGACCCAGGGGCCGTGATACAGCAGCGCCGTCACGCGGTCGAATACCGAGAAATCCACGGGCACGCAGGTCGCACCGCGCGCCTCCAGGTGAGCGACGGCCGCGTGGAACGCACGCTCGGACAATACGTCGCCGAAGAACTCGGGCGCCGCGGGAATGCCGAAACGCGGTGCGTCGGCCACGCGCCATGCCGCCGAACCGGCGGGTTGGGCGCGCGACAGGCCGTCCTTCGCGTCGAGCGCGGCGGCGACGTCGTACACCCGGGTTGCGTCGTCGGTGGTCGTGGCGAACACGGATACGCAGTCGAGCGTTCGGCACGCCGGCACCACGCCGGTGTTGCTGAATGCGCCTCGTGTCGGCTTCAGCCCGACGATATTGTTCAATCCGGCCGGGATGCGGCCCGAGCCGGCCGTATCGGTGCCGAGCGAGAACGGCACGATGCCGCGTGCCACGACGCGGGCCGATCCCGAGCTGGAGCCGCCGGAGATGTACTCGGGATCGAAGGCATTGGCCGGGATGCCGTACGGCGTGCGCACGCCCACCAGGCCGGTGGCGAATTGATCGAGATTGGTCTTGCCGATCGGGATGGCGCCGGCCGCCACCAGGCGTGCGATCAGCGAGGCGTCTTCGCCGGGGCGATAGGCGAAGGGCGGGCAGCCGGCGGTGGTGTCGAAGCCTGCGACATCGATATTGTCCTTGGCCGCGAACGGCACGCCGTACAGCGGGAACGCGGCGATGTCGCCGTCGGCGTCGGCCAGCCGCGCCGCCAGTGCCGCGAAGCGCGCGCGCAGCGCCTCGGCCGTTGCGACCGAGATCCAGGCACTGTCGTGCGTATCGAGCGAGGCAAGCAGCTCACCGATGCGCTGCTCCGGGGTGGCGCCTGCCTGATAGTTGGCAATCCAGTCCGCAATCGTCCAGCCGATCATCTCGTATTCCCTCTTGTGTACAAGTTTGGAGGGAGAGAAGCGAGAGTCGTGCCAGATCGGGGCGTGCTCGAAGAAAGCACGGCGGAATCGGGCGTTGGAGCCGCAAGGGCGGCATGGCGTGGTTGCGCCGTGCACGAATTTGGCTCGTCGCACGATGAATCCTGGTGCGGCGGGTGAAGTTGGTGCATCGAGCCGTTGACCGTGGGCCTCGGTGCCCGGCGCCAGATCAATGGCTTTTCACGGCGGCGTTTCCTCGGAGCTTGACCCGCAAGGCATCGAAGAAAACGACGGACATACATCCCACGACTCCATCGTTACCGTCGGATATCGTACCGACTTTCGACACGCGCACGCGCAACCTGACATATCGCCGACGCGGGCTCGCGAAGGCATGACGATGATGAACCGATATCCAGGTGCGGCCTGGGTTGCCCACGCGATACCGCGTACCGTTCGCGCCACTGTCCAACCTCTTCGCGCTCAAACAGCGCGCGGAGCCGCCCCAGCAAGGCGGATGTCGAAGCCGGCGAAGCGCCGGCTTTTGATTTTTATCGGTGCGGCGGCGCCTTGACCGGCCCGTTCGCGGTTGCACGTTCCTGAGCATTGAATCGAACGATGCGTAACGAAAATCCGAACATCAACGCCATTCCGACCACGATGCCCCACATTGCCGTTGTCATCTTGCTACCTCTTTGGTGATAAGACATGGCCACTGCCCGAATCGCCCGCATCGAAGCGCGGATTGCCCGTGTGGTCTGATTATTCTGCCTCTGAACGCGGAGCGTGTCGGTTCGCCACGAGACGGTGTTGGCTGCGCGGCCAGGCAGGGCGGCAAGCGTCGCGAACGCCGCCGCCTATGCGGGTTCGCAGCGAAAGCGTCATGCAGCGTACCGATTGCGTGCGCCCGATGCGGCACCATGACACGTGCCACGCAGGTTCGCGAGGCGAGGAGCGGTGACATGGACTATCCGATCTACATCACGCGGCGCGGCCCGTTTCGTTATCGCGGCACGTTGGCGGATTTCCCCGAGGCGGTTGCCGAGGGCAACGCCTACGCTGCATTGCCGGATCAGGTCGTGCTGCGCGCGATCGCCCTGTATCACCGGGGGCCGCGCCTCGTTCCCCCGCCGACCACCGACATGGCCGTCCTCCAGGCGTCCTCGCTCGATACCGGCGACGGCATCTGGCGTTTCGTCGAGATCGAGCCCGGGCGCATTCTGTCGAGTTCCGTGCATATCGGCGTGTGTCTGCCCGAGCGCGTCGTGCAGGATATCGATCGCGCCGCCCGTGCCCTGCATGTGAGCCGCGACGAGATCGTGGCGTCGGCGTGCCTGCATGTGACCACCCAATCCGTGCGCCTCGTCGTGTCCGACGGCGCCGAATCGATGACGCAGTAGTCTCGGGCGTGCGCCCGAGCGCAGATTTCCTTTCCCGGCCGCTTTCCGACGCGCGGCGAACCACGGGGCGATGCCGCGGTTGCGCCATCGGTCGCGAAGTTCCGGGAGACCGCAGGGTGAAAGACTATTTGGCGTGGCCGGCACGATTCGTCGCGTCGCATCGCGCGCCGCCATGGCGTCATACCCGCCCGGTGCGGGAGGAATTTTTCGGCGAGGAGCGGCTGGCGCACCATGCGGCCAAGCTCGCGAGCGAGCAACACGTGCTGCCCGGCCCGCAGTCCGGCCCCTCGCTCGGGCGGCGGCTCAAGGACAACGCGGCGCATCTTCTCGACGCCTACCGCAACACGATGTCCGCCGACACGCGCGACGAGGCGCTCACGCCCGCCGCGGAGTGGCTGCTCGACAACTACTACCTGGTGGCGGAACAGGTCCGGCAGGTCCGCGACGATCTTTCCCCTCGCTATTACCGGCAGTTGCCCAAATTGAGCGGCGGCCCGTTCGCCGGCTATCCGCGCGTATTCGGGATCGGCTGGACGTTCGTCGCGCACACCGACAGCCGCTTCGATGTCGACAATCTCTGCCGTTTCCTGAACGCCTATCAGGCGGTCGCGCCGCTGACGATCGGCGAGCTGTGGGCCGTCGCGATCACGTTGCGGATCGTGCTGATCGAAAACCTGCGGCGCCTCGCCGATCAGATCATCGACGACCGGCGCGCCCGCAGGGATGCCGATGCGTTCGCCGATCGGCTGCTCGGCGAGGGCGGCGCGCCGCGCACGGCGCCGGCGCTGTTGATTGCCCGCTACGGGCGCGCGCCGCTGCATGACGCCTTCGCGGTCCAACTGATCCAGCGGCTCCACGATCCCGACCCCGGCGCCGCGCCGGTGCAAGCCTGGCTCTACCAGCATCTGGCCGAGCGTGGCACCACACCGGATCAGATCGTCGCCTCCGTCAACCAGCAGCAGGGCGCCGCGAGCCTGACCGTGCGCAACGTGATCACCAGCATGCGGCTGATCTCGGAGGTGGACTGGGCGGATCTGTTCGAGCGCGTCAGCCTGGTCGATCAGGTGCTCGGGCGGTATCCCGGCTTCGTGCAGATGGATTTCGCGACCCGCAACCGGTATCGCGATGCGATCGAGGCGCTCGCGCGCGGCGCCCCCGTCAGCGAGATCGAGATTGCCCGGCGCGTGGCCGCCGACGCGGCGCCGGACGCCGACCCCGCGGCGGTGATGCCGACCGCGCTGCGGCGCGATGCCGACCCGGGGTACTTCCTGCTGGCGGGCGGGCGCAGCGGGCTCGAAGCGGCGATCGGCTACCGGCCGCCCGTGGCGTTGTGGTTGCGGCGCACGATCCGGCGGGCCGGCCTCGGCGGCTACCTGGCCCGCATCGCGGGGTTCGCCGCGCTGCTGCTCGGCGTGATGCTGGCATGGCTCACCCGCTTTGCGTTGCGGGCGGACAGCCTGATCGTGCTGGCCGCGGCCGGCTTGCTGCCGGTGCTCGATGTTGCGGTGGCGCTGGTCAATCGCGGCGTGATGCGCGACATCGGCGCGAGCATCCTGCCGGGTCTGGCGCTGGCGGACGGGATTCCGGCCGATCTGCGCACGGTCGTCGCGGTGCCGGTGCTGCTGACGACCGAGGCCGCGCTGATCGAGCAGATCGAACAACTGGAGATCCACCATCTCGCCAGCCCGGGCGGGGCGCTGCATTTCGCGCTGCTGTCCGACTGGACCGACGCGCCGACGGCGCGCGTGGCAGCGGACGACGCGCTGCTCGCGAGCGCGCGCGCCGGCATCGAGCGGCTGAACCTGCGCTACCCGGCGGCATCGGGCGATTGCGCGCGGTTCCTGCTGCTGCATCGGCGGCGCGTGTGGAGCGACGGCGAGCGGTGCTGGATGGGCTGGGAGCGCAAGCGCGGCAAGCTGCACGAGCTGAACCGGCTGCTGCGCGGCGCGACGGATACCTCGTTTGTCGGCCTGCCGGCCGGTGGCTCGCACGCATCGTCCGCCGAGATGGGGGCGAGTGCCGACACCGACACGCCGCCCCCGGTGCCCGCCCAGGTGCGCTACGTCATCACGCTGGACGCCGACACGCGCCTGCTGCGCGATACCGTGCGCCGCCTGATCGGCAAGATGGCGCATCCGCTGAACCGGCCGGTATTCGACCCGGCGAGCCGGCGCATCGTGGAAGGCCACGGCATTCTGCAACCCCGCGTGAGCGCCTCGCTCGCGAGCGGCGACGAGGGCTCGCTGTTCCAGCGCATCTCGTCGAGCGCGCATGGCATCGATCCCTACGTGTCGGCGGTGTCGGATGTCTACCAGGACCTGTTCGACGAAGGCTCGTACGCGGGCAAGGGCATCTACGACATCGATGCGTTCGAGGCGGTGCTCGGCGAGCGCGTGCCCGACAACACGATGTTGAGCCACGATCTGTTCGAAGGCGTGTTCGCGCGGGCCGGGCTGGCGTCGGATATCGAGGTGGTGGAGGCGTCGCCGTCGCGCTACGACGTCGCGGCCGCGCGCCAGCACCGCTGGGCGCGCGGCGACTGGCAACTGCTGCCGTGGCTCGCGTTCGGCCGCGGGCCGCTGCCCGCGATCGGCCGCTGGAAGATGCTCGACAACCTGCGCCGCACGCTGACCGCGCCGGCCGTGTTCGTCGCGCTGCTGGTCGGGTGGACGGCGCCGCTGCCGGTCGCGCTCGCCTGGAGCGCCTTCATCCTCGCGACGATCGCGCTGCCGTTGCTGCTGCCGGTACTGAGCAGCCTCGTGCCGCGCTGGCGCCGCACGCACATGAAGCTGACCACGCGCAGCGTCCTGCACGCATGGGCCGTCGAACTGCGCTTCGCGCTGGTCCGCTTCGGCCTGACGGTCGCGCTGTTGCCGGAGCAGGTGTGGTCGATGGGCGACGCGATCGGGCGGACCCTGTTCCGGCTCGGGTTCAGCCGGCTGCATCTGCTGGAATGGACCACCGCCGCCGCGTCCGGCGCGCATGGCCGGCACACGCTCGCCGGCACCTTCGCGCGGATGCGCGGCGGCCTTGCGCTCACGCTGCTCGGTGCGGCCGCCGCCGCCCAGGCCCCGCGCGCCGATGCCCGGACGGCCTGGGCGGCGGTGCCGCTGGTGCTGGTGTGGCTTGCCGCGCCGGCGATCACGTATTGGCTCAGTCGCGCGCCGCGCGCGGCCGCCGACCTCGCGGTCGCGCCGGCCGATGCGCGTGCGTTGCGGCACGACGCACGCCGTACCTGGCGCTATTTCGAGACGTTCGTGACCGCCGACGACCAGATGTTGCCGCCGGACAATTTCCAGGAAGATCCGAAGCCGGTCGTCGCGCATCGCACCTCGCCCACCAATCTCGGCCTGTACCTGTTGTCGGTCGCGAGCGCGCGTGAGTTCGGCTGGCTGGGCACGTTCGACGCGGTGGCGCGGCTGGAGGCGACGTTCGCGTCGATGGCGCGGCTCGCGCGCCATCGCGGCCATTTCTACAACTGGTACGACACGCGCAGCCTGGCGCCGCTCGAACCGAAATACGTGTCGACGGTCGACAGCGGCAACCTGGCCGGCCACCTGATCGCGCTCGGCAATGCCTGCCGCGCGTGGGCCGCCCGGCCGGGTGGGGTGGGCCGGGCGGCGGCGGCCCGCGGTATCGGCGACACACTCGCGCTGCTGCGCGATGCGGTGCGGATCGACGGTGGCGAGCGCACGCCTCTGCACGACGAATTCGAGCGGGCCGCGATCCGGTTGGCCGCCGTGCTCGACGAGGCGCAGGGCGAGGATGTTGCCGATCTCGCCGATTTCGCTCCCACCGCGTCGGACCCGGCGCTCGCCGCCGACGCGTGGCCGGCGCTCGCCGCGACGCTGGCCGCGACGTTGGCCGATCTGGCTCGCGCGCTGGTGGACGACGTGGTGCGGGTGGGCGGCCGCGACGGCGCGGACGTACGGTTCTGGGCCGGCGCGCTGGAGCGTGTCGCGCAAGCCCAGCTCGACGACCTGCGCATCACGACGCAGGCCGCCGTCGCGCTGAACGCGCGCCTGCATGGGCTGGCCGACACGGCGCTCGCCACCGCCAACGCGATGGCGTTCGGCTTTCTCCTCGACCCGGTGCGCAATCTGCTGTCGATCGGCTATGCGGTGGCCGACGGCCGCGTCGATCCGGGCAACTACGATCTGCTCGCCTCCGAGGCGCGTCTGGCGAGCTTCGTGGCCATCGCGAAGGGCGATCTGCCGCTCGCGCACTGGTTCCGGCTCGGCCGGCTCGCGACGCCGATCGGCCAGGGCGCGGCCTTGGTGTCGTGGTCCGGCTCGATGTTCGAATACCTGATGCCGTCGCTGGTGATGCGCGCGCCGGCCGACAGCCTGCTCGCGCGCACCAACCAGCGCGTGGTGGGGCGCCAGATCCGCTACGGCGTGGAACTCGGGCTGCCATGGGGGATGTCCGAATCGGCCTACAACGCGCGCGATATCGAGCTGACCTACCAGTATTCGAGTTTCGGCGTGCCGGCGCTCGGCCTGAAGCGCGATCTCGATCAGCACCGCGTGATCGCGCCGTATGCGACCGCGCTCGGCGCGATGATCGCGCCGGCCGCCGCCGCGCGCAATTTCGAGCGGCTGCGCGCGGCCGGCGCGGGCGGGCGCTTCGGCTTCTACGAGGCGCTCGACTACACGCCGGCGCGGGTGCCGGAAGGCATGCCGGTGGCGCTGGTGCGTGCGTTCATGGCGCACCACCAGGGCATGTCGATCGTCGCGATCGCCAATGCGCTGCTCGGCGGCCGGATTCGCGCGTTCTTTCACATGGAGCCGGCGGTCCGCGCGACCGAGCTGCTGCTGCAGGAACGGGTGCCGAGCCGGGTCGCGGCGGCACGGCCGCGGATCGACACCGCCCCGGCCGGCAAAATGCGCGGCAGCGAATCGTCGTTTGCGCGGCGCGGGGTGCTGGTGGAGGAACCGTCGCCCGTGACCCATCTGCTGTCCAACGGCCGCTATACGGTGATGCTGACGGCCGCCGGGTCCGGCTACAGCCGCCGCGACGATCTGGCCGTCACGCGCTGGCACGAGGACGCGACACGCGATCACTGGGGCAGCTACCTGTATCTGCGCGACGCCGACAGCGGCGCGGTGTGGTCGGCCACCTGGCAGCCGAGCGGCGTGGCGCCGGACACGTACGAGGCGACCTTCACCGAGGACCGGGCGGAATATGTGCGCCGCGACGGCACGCTGACCACCACGGTCGAGGTGCTGGTATCCGCCGAGGACGACGCGGAGGTGCGCCGCGTGTCGGTCGTCAACCACGGTGCGCGCGCCCGCGTGATCGAATTCACCTCGTATGCGGAAGTGGTGCTTGCGCCCGCCGCCGCCGATCAGGCGCATCCGGCGTTCTCGAAGCTGTTCGTCGAGACCGAGTACGTGCCGGTGTCCGGTGCGATTCTCGCGACGCGTCGTCGGCGGGCGCCGACCGACAGCCAGGTCTGGGCGGCCCATCTCGCGGTGGCGACGGGCGAGACGGTGGGCGCGCAGGAGTTCGACACGGACCGCATGCGCGTGATCGGCCGCGGTCGCGGCGTGCGTCTGCCGCTTGCCCTCGCCGAGTCGCGCGAGCTTGCCGGCTCGCAAGGGGCGGTGCTGGACGCGGTCTTCACGCTGCGTCGGCGGCTGCGCATTCCACCCGGCGCGAAGGCGAGCATCGCGTACTGGACGATCGTCGCGGATTCGCGCGAACAGGTGCTCGATCTGGTCGACAAGCACCGCGACGGCGACGCGTTCGCGCGCGCGGCGATGCTGGCGTGGACGCAGGCGCAGGTGCAATTGCGCCATAGCGGCGTGAGCCTCGACGAGGCGGCGTTGTTCCAGCAACTGGCCGGCGCGCTGGTGTACAGCGATCCGTCGATGCGGCCGAACTCCGCCGTGCTGCTGCGCCATGCGCTCACCGCGTCGGCGGCGGGCGCGGTGGGCGCCTCGCCGCTGTGGGCGCACGGCGTGTCGGGCGATCTGCCGATCCTGCTGGTGCGGATCGACGACCTCGAGCATCTCGCGGTGGTGCGCCAACTGATCCGCGCGCATGACTACTGGCAGGCGAAGCGGCTCGCCGTCGATCTGGTGATCCTCAACGAGCGCGCCGCGTCCTACGTGCAGGATCTGCAGGCCGCGCTCGAAGGCTTCGTGCGGGTGCGTCCGTCGGGCGACGCGGCCGGGCGCGGCGGCGTGTTCGTGCTGCGTGCCGACCGGATGACCGATGCGGCGCGCGCGCGCTTTCCGGCGGTGGCGCGCGTGGTGCTCGCCGCGCGCAACGGCCGGCTGGTCGACCAGTTGCGGCGTCTCGCGAGCGCGCCGGCCGTGCCGCCGCCGGACCCGCCGCGCCTCTCGTGGCTGCCGCGCGCGATGCCGAAGCCCGACGACGCGCCGGTATCCACCGCCGATCTCGACTACTTCAACGGCATCGGCGGCTTCGCGCGCGACGGACGCGAATACGTGGTGATCCTGCAGGGCGGCCTCTGCACGCCGATGCCGTGGGTCAACGTGATCGCGAACCCGGTGTGCGGGTTCATCAGCTCGGCCGAAGGCGGCAGCCATACCTGGGTGACCAACAGCCGCGAGCATCCGCTGACGCCGTGGTCGAACGATCCCGTCGCCGATCCGTCGGGCGAGGCGTTCTACCTGCGCGACGACGAGACGGGCGCGCGCTGGGGGCCGCAGGCGAACCCGATGCGCAGCGTGGCGGCCGGCGCCGATCGCTACGTCGCGCGTCACGGGCAGGGCTACAGCCGGTTTGCGCATACCGAGGCCGGCATCGCCGCCGACCTGCTGCAGTTCGTGCCGCTCGCCGATCCGGTGAAGATTTCCCGGCTCACGTTGCGCAACCTCTCGGGGCGAGCGCGCCGGCTGTCGGTCGCAACCTGCGCCGAGTGGGCCTTGGGGCCGTCGCGCGGCGTCGCGGCGCCGCATACCGTGACCGAGATCGATGCCGTCACCGGCGCGCTGTTCGCGCGCAACGATTGGCAGCACGCGTATCCCGGCCGGGTGGCGTTCTCCGATCTGTGCGGGTTGCAGACCTCGTGGACGGGCGACCGGCGCGAGTTCATCGGCCGCAACGGCACGCCGGCGGACCCGGCCGGCTTTCCCGGCGAGATCGACGCGCCGCTGCTGTCGGGGCGCGTGGGCGCCGGCCTCGATCCGTGCGCGGCGTTGCAGACGCATATCGAACTGGCGCCGGGAGGCGTCGCGGAAATCGTCTGGCTGCTCGGCGAAGGCGCCGACCGGGAGGCGGCACGGCAATCGGTCATGCAGTACCGGTGCGCGGATCTCGATGCCGTGTTCGCGGCCGTCACGGCATCCTGGGACGAGACGCTCGGCGCGCTCCAGGTGCGCACGCCCGACCGCGCGATGGATCTGATGCTGAATCGCTGGCTGCTGTACCAGACGCTGTCGAGCCGCATCTGGGCGCGCGCGGGTTTCTATCAGGCGAGCGGCGCATACGGCTTTCGCGATCAGTTGCAGGACGGCATGGCGCTGGCGCTCGCGCGGCCGACGCTCACGCGCGAGCACCTGTTGCGCGCCGCGGCGCGGCAGTTTCCGGAGGGCGATGTGCAGCATTGGTGGCTGCGCGAAACCGGCAGCGGCGTGCGCACGCGGATCAGCGACGATCGCGTGTGGCTCGCCAGCGCCATCGCGCATTACGTGGAGGTCAGCGGCGAGTGCGCCGTGCTCGATGTGCCGGTGCCGTTCCTCGACGGCCGGCCGCTCGCGCCGGACGAGGCGGACGCGTTCTTCGTGCCGGGCGTGTCCGATATCGGCGCGCCGCTGTTCGAGCACGGGGCGCGGGCGCTGGAGCAGGGGCTCGACCAGTTCGGCGCGCACGGGCTGCCGCTGATCGGCACCGGCGACTGGAACGACGGCATGAACCGGGTGGGAGAAGCAGGGCGGGGCGAGAGTGTCTGGCTCGGCTGGTTCCTGTACGCAACCCTGATCGCGTACGCGCCGCTCGCTCGGGCGCGGGGCGACACCGCGCGGGCCGAACGCTGGCTCACGCGCGCCGCGGCGTTGCGCGAGGCGCTCGACCAAGCCGGTTGGGATGGCGCCTGGTATCGCCGCGGATACTTCGACGACGGCACGCCGCTCGGTTCGAGCGGCCGCGCCGAATGCGAGATCGACGCGATTGCGCAGTCGTGGAGCGTGCTGTCGGACGGCGCGGCCCCCGAGCGAGCGCGCACCGCGATGGCGTCGCTCGACGCCCGCTTGACCCGACGCGACGAGGGCCTCGCCTTGCTGTTCGCGCCGCCGTTCGACCGACCGGCGAGCGGACGGGCGGCGGGCACCGATCCCGGCTATATCGACGGCTATCCGCCCGGCATTCGCGAGAACGGCGGCCAGTACACGCACGCCGCGGCGTGGTCGGTGCTCGCGTATGCGAAGCTGGGCGACGGCGAGCGCGCGGCGCAGCTGTTCGCGATGCTCAATCCGGTCAGCCGCAGCCACACGCGCAGCGGTGCGAACCGTTATCGGCTCGAACCGTATGTGGTGGCGGCGGATGTCTATTCCGTCGCGCCGCATGTGGGGCGCGGCGGGTGGAGCTGGTACACCGGATCGGCGGGGTGGCTCTATCGCGCGGGTATCGAGGGCTTGCTCGGGGTGCGCCGGCAAGGCAGCGTGCTGTCGATTCGACCGTGCCTGCCCCGCGCCTGGCCGGGTTTCGACCTGACGCTGCGCCATGGCACGGCGTGGTACGAGATCGCCGTCAAGCGAGCGGAGGACGAAGCGGTGGAGGGCTGCGGGATCGTCGTCGACGGCGAGCCGTTGCCGGCCGGGCAAACGACGCTGCGCCTGGCCGACGACGGGCGGCGACACGACGTGCTCGTCACGTTCGGTCGGATGCCGACGAGCGACTCA
Organism: Burkholderia sp. 22PA0099; assembly: GCF_047497165.1. Lineage (NCBI taxonomy): Bacteria > Pseudomonadati > Pseudomonadota > Betaproteobacteria > Burkholderiales > Burkholderiaceae > Burkholderia > Burkholderia sp. 22PA0099. The sequence continues at coordinate 1,669,095 of NZ_CP163165.1, forward strand.
GCGTAAGCGGCAATGGCGATTGCCGCGGATGAACCGGGATGGGATGACGGGCTTGGGCGTGCGATCGGCAGGCATCGGTTGCGACAGGGGCGTCGGCAACAGGGGGGCAGGGATGGTCCATGCGGACGGTTCCGGTGAGGAACCGCCCTGAAGCTTCATGAATCGAGATGGTGTGTCAAATAAATTTGACGTCTTTCTGCATCATTCGATTCATGCCGTCGGTGAGGTTCAACGCGCGTGTTTCGGCGCGTCCTTGTGCGTATCGTGCGTCTTTTGCGGTTGGCGGACGGCGCCTTTCGCGTCCTCGGTGCCTTGCTTCGCGGGCGCGGCGTCGTCGTGGTGCGCGTCCTTCGATTTGCTCTTCTTGCTCTCGTTGTGATCGGTGGTGTGTACCTTGACCATGGTGATGCTCCAGTGCAGGTTGGATCGGTGGACGAAACGCGGTGCGGGCCGGCCGGATGGGGCCGAACGCCTTCGCGTGAAACGGTCGATCGCCGCGTTGATCTCGCGGCCTCGACTTCGGTGCCCGTTACAGCAGCAGGCCGGGCGGATCGTTCGATATCGCCTGCTCGGTTCCCGTCCAATACGGGCGACGGTGGTAATGCGCATGAATTTTCAGGCCCCATTCCAGATCGGTCATCGACGGCCAATCGTATTTTTCGAATACGGGCGCGTCCTTCACGCTGTCGGCCGGGACGCCGAGCCGGAAGCATGCTTCATCGGTATCGAGCGTGAGCGCACTCCATGGAATTGCGCGAAGGCTGTCGCCGATGCCGAGAAAGCCCCCGCTGGACAGCACCGCGTAGGCAACTCGCCCACTGCGCACGTCCAGCATGATTTCGGCGATCTTGCCGACCTCCTCGTTGTCGGACGAGATCACCTTGTCGCCGCGCAGCGTGTCGGCCGCCATGATGTCGGGGCCGGGCCCGTCGCCTTCACCACGGCCGATGATGCCGGCGCCGTCCGGTGTGGCCGATGCGGGCCGGTTCGGATCGATGGTCGTCATGATGCTCTCCTGAATTTATTGGAAAGGATGCCGAAACGATTTTCCGGACGGCATTTCGATAGTCATGCGGGCCGCATGACGGGCGCAGCGCGAACTGACGAGGGGACGGGTCAGGGACACGCCGGCGTGGGATCGGGGCGGCGTGGCCTGCCGGCACGTTGGCTGTTTCGACGGGTGAGTCGCATGCAGGCTCGGTACGACTGTGCGCGCGCCCGATCGTCGAATCGGTACGGCATCGTACGAATTCGGCGGGTTGATGGAAGCGCTTTCAGGGCCGCGCGATCCGCCCGTGGGGGCGTCGGCACGGCCACGCACGACGTGCGACGTCGCGCGTATGCCGTCACACGCTCATGCGGCGGTCTTGAGCGAGGGTGCGCCGTCGGCGCTCGGGTGCGAACGGTTCGCCTGCGCGAGTTGCGCGACGGGATTCAGGGCGTCGATCATCGAGCTGGGAATCAGGATCGTGGCGCCGCGTTCCTTGGTGGTCTCGTAGATGATGTTCATCGCCCGCAACTGCAACGCACCCGGATGGTCTGCGTACACCTGCGCCGCCTCGACGAACTTGCCGGCAATTTCCGCCTCCGCCGAGCCGAGAATGACCCGCGCCTGTTTTTCGCGCTCCGCCTGCGCCTGGCGCGACATCGAATCCTGAAGGGCGACGGGAATCGCCACGTCACGCGTCTCGACCGAACGCACGGTGACGCCCCAATCGGCTGTCTTGCGGCCGATTTCCTGGCACAGATGCGCGTCGGCGGTCTTGCGATCCGACAGCAGGGTCGCCAGCATCGACGAGCCGATCATCTCCCGCAACGATGTTTGCGCGACGCGATCGATGGCCTGCCGGTAGTCGGTGATCGCGAGCGCGGCCTTTTGCGCGTCGTGAACATGCCAGAAGATGATCGCATCGACATTGACCGGCACGGTGTCGCGGGTCAGGGCCTGCTCGGCGTTGAACGCGGTGGTCTGGATTCGCTCGTCGATGACGGCGACCACAGTGTCGAGGATCGGCACGATCATGAAGAAGCCGGCGCCCTTGACGCCTTGCAGCTTGCCGAGGCGCAGGATGACGAATTTTTCCCAGGTATTGGCCACCCGCACCGATGCCATCACGAGGGCCGCGACGACGAACAGCCCGATGCCGAGCGCGATGGCGCCCAGCATGCCGGCGAGCAGCGCGGCGAGGAGGGGCACGAATGCAAGAACCAATCTGACGGGACTCACGATCATCCTCCATTCCGGTAACGGCTGCGATTGCCGGGCACGATGGTGCAGATCGTTTCGCAGACGTCCTGAGTGCCGCGGCGAACCGCGGCACTCGCTCGAATTCTGCTTCCGATGGCATGGAAAATCCGTACGCTGTCATACCGAATCATGCCGAGGCATAGCGAATCATGCCGCACGTGCATCGTGCGAACGTCGATACCGCCATCGATGCGTAGCGCGGGTCGATGGGCGTATCGAGGCCTTGAATCGACTTGGGTGAGCGATCCGGTTTTGTTCTTGCTTATCGGTGGCGAAGCGCGCAGGCTGGCCCGGTCTGTTCGACGTATCAGGGGCCCGCGCCGCCCGAATCCATGCGCGCAAATCGTTGCTCAATCAGGAGCGGATCATGACGATTCCCACCATCGATTACCGAGGCCACGAGCTTCGCGCCTATGCCCAATCCCTGTTTCCGCCGCTGGGCGACCCGTATTTGCCCGGGGCCAGGCGATTCGGTTCGGTCGTGCGGATCGACACGATTCCGTCCACGTCGGCACCGGCCATGCGGTACAGGACGATCTTCGCGAACGGTGAGCCGCCTACCGAGGCGCTGGCGCTCGACGGCGCAATCCAATTCGGCAAGGACATCGTCGACGGCAAGATCACGGCCGTTCCGATCGAACCGACCTGATTTGCGCGGTTGCGTGGCCCGGAAACCGGGAGCCGTTCGTTTTTATATCGGGGCGATGTGCGGCCGGCGCTCGTGCGTTGGCCGATCCGGAGCCGGCCTGCCGCTCATGAAATCAAATATCGATTCTGCGGGCCGCCGACATACTGCCGCTGTGCGATCTTGAGCACCGTGTCGCGAAACGCGTCGAACGCAACCAGCATCGCGTGCTCGTCGGAGCCCATGTCGGGCTGCAGGCTTCTGAGTACGGCGTCGTCCACCATGAAGCTGATTTCACGCGAATTGTCGTAGCCCCAGAAACACACGCAATGCCGGGAGGCATCGTAGCTGCGGCTCGGATTGGGGAATTGAAGCACCGTGGTCGGCTTTCTGAAATAACGATTCATGGCGATATCGAAGCCTCGCGTTGTCATGCCTGACGTTGAAGAAGCGCCGCTCGACCGGGACTTCGATCTGGCGGCGCCTCCGCGATTGCGATATCACTGACGCTTCGCGGCCTCCTTCTTCAGCTTCTTCGCATCCTTCTTTTCCTTCGGTGTCTTGACTGCGACTTTCTTTTCCGATTTTCGGGCGTCTTGGGCTTTGCTCATTACTGCCTCCTTCCGTAAAACATTCATAAAGTGCGCCGTGGATGCATCGCAAGGCGCTTGCGATCGAAACGGTGCGGCGACGGGGTCGCGTCTGGAATCGTCGTTGTTGAGTATAGGCACGTTTCGTGCGGCAGCCGTGCCAATTTTTTGTCGACCGCTGCCGGCGGTCGAGATGGTGCATCATCGCGCCGATCGTGGTCGACTTGCCGGGCACCGGTGTCGCAGGAGGCGTTGGCCGGCAAGGCGCCGGATCGTAGCGCCAAAATTATCGCGCTTGACGGCGCGCTCCTGCTCCGGCGATTGCAACGCCAGGCAGCAGATACCTCGCTGCTGACGCAGCACATCACGTCCGTTTCTCACGCGGGCCAGCCCACAGCACCGCGTCGACCTCGATATCGAAGCCGATCAGATTCGACTGGACGAGCGTTCGGGCGGGGGGCGGATCGCTCACATATTCGGCATAAATGGCATCGAAAGCCTTTGCATCCGATGGCGTTTTCAAAAACACGCCAACTTTGACTGCATCTTTCATCGATAATCCGGCGGCATTCGCTGCGGCTTCAAGGTTATCCAGCGTCATGCGTGCCTGAACTTCAAAGGGCCTGTCGCCGTGGCGTATGTTGTGCCGGTCGCGCGGGGTTTGCCCTGCAAGAAAAACCAAGTCCTGCGCCTGCATTGCGACGCTGTAGGTGCCCGCCGGCGGCGGCGTGTAGTCGCTCGAAAAGGCTTTGCGGGTCGTCATGCTATTTCCTGTGTGCCTAGCCGCGGTAGCGGTCGATAAGTTGCACGGTACGTTCGACGGCCTGCACCGCGGCGGCGTGGTTCTGGGAGAAATTCAGACGGATGCTGTCTGCCGCACCGGGGCTGAACTCCGTACCCGGTGTCACGATCACACCGGCCTGATGGCGAACAATGCGAACGAACTCGTGCAGCGATACGGACATCGCCGGCAGGCGAGGGAACAGGTAACTGCCGGCCTCGGGCACCCGTGCGGCCATGCCGTCGACCGAGCCAAACAACCCGAACAGATCATCGCGGATGGCTTGATGCTGCGCGATACGCTCCTGCATCCAGCCCTTCGGTTCTTCGAACCAGGTGCGCAGAACCGCCTGGCAGTAGCCCGGCGCTCGGAGGGACACAATGGCTTGCAATTTCTCCATCCGATCGACAAGACGCTTTGGACCCAACGCGACGCCGAGGCGATAGCCGCTCAACGACTCGGTTTTGGATGGCCCCATGATCGTCACGACATTCTCGGAATGGATCCCGGACGAGCGCAAATGCGTGTACGTCATGCCGGTATAAACCAAACGGGAATACAGCTGATCGACGATGACGGTTGCCCCGTATCGGTTTGCCAGGGCGGCAATCTGGCCTATCTCGTCCTTTGAATAGATCACGCCGGTAGGGTTGTTCGGATTGGAGAACAGGAAGGTCTTGACGCCGCCTTTGAATGCATCTTCGAGCTGATTGAGATCGAGGCCCGCGCTCGAGGAATGATCCAGGTAGTCCAAACGTATGGGGACGACCTTGCCACCCGAGAACTCGACCAGCTTGCGATTCGCAAAATAATCGGGGCGCACGATGGCGACCTTGTCGCCGACCGTTACCGTGGCCGCGATCGCCAGAAACAGCGCACTCTGCGTTCCGGGTGTGATGATCAGCTCATCGGCGCCTGACAACGGTTCGCCGGTGAAAGCAGCCAAGTGTCCAGCCAAGCGATCGCGCAACTCGGGGGCACCTCGGTACTCGGTGTAGGCCTGCTCGCCACCGCGTTCAACGCCGCTGATGAATGCTTGAAGCGAACCAGGCGTCGGAACGAAAGCGCTGCCGTTCACGTCGCCGTGAGAGAAATCCACAGGTGTACCACTCAGGATTTCTCCGCGCAGCAATAATTCCAGGTTGCCAGGGTTCTGACGCAGCTCCTGGCCCGGAGCATGATCCGTGGACAGTTGGGCGAACTTCTCTTCGATAGGGCTCATTTCATGACTCGGTGAGTTGGATTCGGGGCAATTGGCTGCATGCAGCCGACAAGCTTATGAAATTGCCTGGATAAACAGCTTGGCGTCGACGTTTCCTCCAGACGCGATCACGACGGCCTGCCGGCCGCGGAGCATCGAGGGGTTTGCCAGCAGCGATGCAATGGCGATGGCGCCACCAGGCTCAACGACGACGCGGAATTCTTCGAACAGGAGACGCATCGCGTTCAATACCGTGGCGTCGTCGGCCGTTACGACACCGCTCAGCCGGCTTCGATTGATTGAGAACGGGAGGACGGCAGGTGTGGGTGCGAGCAGCGCATCGCAGATGGACGTGGCGGTCGACCGATTGACTTCGCGCGAGCCTGATTCGAGTGAACGGCGCGTGTCGTCACAGTTTTCAGGTTCCGCGGCCCAGATTTCCGCTGTCGACCCGACGGCATCGGCGGCGAGGCCTGTTCCGGCAGCAAGGCCGCCGCCGCCGCAAGGAACGAGGATGACCCGGGTACTGTTCGCAGGCAGCGCATTGAGTGCCTCGAATGCTGCTGTTCCCTGACCCGCGATGACATGCGGATGATCCCCCGGGGGGATCAGGGCATAGCCTCCCGAGGCACCCAGCCGTGCCGCGATCGCTTCGCGACTCTCCGTCTTCCGATCGTACAGGACTACTTTCGCCCCTTGATTCCGTGCCTTATTCACTTTCACGCTTGGCGCGTCGGAGGGCATCACCACCGTGACGGGAATATCGAGGAGCTTGCCGACCGTGGCGATCGCTTGGCCGTGGTTGCCCGTGGAATAGGCGAGAACGCCCAATGGGCAACTGCTGCGATCGAGGCGGGACATACTGTTGTATGCGCCTCGGAACTTGAACGCGCCGGTGCGCTGGAGGCTCTCGAGCTTTACCAGAACCGTTCCACCGACGAGTGCATCCAGGCGATCCGACCGCAGCAGTGGCGTTGCGGTGGCGATATGACGCAATCGTTCGGCGGCATCGATCACATCGGATGGAGCGGGCGAGATCAAGCCGGCTAATTCGGGAATAGGTAATGTCATGATTAAAGCGAAGTGAAGCCGATGGTGTTAGTCGTAGCGCACCTGGATACCGGTGACGCGTCAGTCGTGCAGAACCTTTGAAAGGAAATCCTTTGCTCTGTCCGAATGGGGCATATCGAAGAACTGCCGTGTGGGTACATCTTCGACAATCCGCCCGCGATCCATGAAGATCACACGGTTGGAGACGCGGCGTGCAAAGCCCATCTCATGCGTGACGATGACCATCGTGATGCCTTCGCGAGCAAGCTCCGTCATGAGGTCCAAAACTTCACTGACCATTTCGGGGTCGAGCGCCGATGTCGGTTCGTCGAAAAGTATCGCCGCCGGGTCCATGCTGAGTGCACGGGCGATGGCAACACGCTGTTGCTGCCCTCCCGAAAGTTCAGCAGGATATTTGTCCGCCTGATTGCTCAATCCCACTCTCGCAAGCAACGTCATTGCTTTCTGGGTGGCCTCGCTCCTTCCCCTGCCGAGCACTTTCATTTGACCGAGCAGCAGATTCTCGAGGATGGAAAGATGGTGAAAGAGTTCGAAGTGCTGAAACACCATCCCGACCTTGGCCCGCAGCTTGGGAAGACTGGTTCCCTTGGCCCCGACCTCGACGCAGTTCAGAAAGATTTTTCCCCTCCCATAAGGCTCAAGTGCATTGATGCACTTGATCAAAGTCGATTTTCCGGACCCCGACGGGCCGCAAACCACTACGACCTCACCCTCCTCGATCTTCGTGGAGCAATCGTCGAGAACCTTGAAGCTGCCGTACTGCTTTGAAACATGTTCAATGCGAATCATGACGTGGTAACTCCATTCTTTAATGAGAGGCGAGACGAAGTTGAAGTCGACGAACGCCCCTGGTACATAAAAAACAGGTGACGAAGTAGACCAGAGCCACGAATAGATACATCTCGACGATGCTGCCTTGCTGCTGCGCAATTTGCGTGGCGGCTCCGACGAAGTCGGTTAGCGAAAGCACATAGACCAGGGATACGTCTTGAAACAGCACGATGGCTTGCAGAATCAGGAGGGGTGCCGTATGTCGGACAGCCTGAGGCAAGATCACGGTCGCGAGCACCTGATGGCCGGTCAGACCTAATGCGCGTGCAGCCGATGCCTGTCCGTTCGGGACCGCCAACACGCCAGCGCGAATGATTTCGCAGTAATAGCAGGCCTCGAACAGGCTGAACGTCACGAAGGCCGACACATAAGCATTGACCTGCACCGGGTCGGCGGAGCCCACTACCCAGGCGACCACGTAAGGGCTGAGAAAGTAGACCCAAAATATAACGAGGATCAACGGAATCGATCGAATCAAATTCACATAGCTCGTAACCAGGACCTGCGCCCATCGTGGGCCATACAGGCGAATTACCGCCAGAACCGTGCCTAGCGCCACGCCCGTTAAAGCGTACAGTATGGTCAATTTGATTGTCAGGCTGAAGCCATCGAATATCAGATATGAAAGATTGGATGTAATTGCGCTGAAATTCATGGAGTTCATGACAGGACATCCCGGGGTAGCATGGCGTGTGCGACTCGCTCCTTGCGGCTTTTCCTTCCGATCGCGAAAATTCGAATCATCCCGATCAGGACCATATTGATCAAAAGATAGCCGGCGGTCGCCGCTAAAAACGCTTCAAACGTGTGAAAGGTCGTTTCCTGCATTTCTCTTGCCCTGGCCGTCAATTCAACGAGCCCGATCGTCATGCCGATCGATGTGTTCTTGACCAGATTGACGAGTTCGGAGGTGAGCGGCGGAATCATCAGGCGGAATGCCTGAGGCAGGATGATCAGACGTAAAACGTCCGCTCTCGTCAGGCCGAGTGCAAGCCCCGCCATCTGCTGACCCCTGGGCATGGCCGTGATGGCCGCACGTGTCTGCTCCGCTACCCGTGCCCCTGTGTACAAGCCGATCGATATCGACGCCGTGATGAACGAACCGTATTCGAGGCTCTTGATCCAGGTTCCGAGTGCACCGGGCAACAGTTCGGGCACCACGAAATACCAGATGAATATCTGAACGAGAAGCGGGATATCCCGGAATACTTCGACGTATACGGCTCCCACGCCTTGTCTGATTCGATTTTTCGATACGCGCAACAAGCCGACGGCCACGCCCACCAGCAGAGCGATGAAGGCCGAAACCAGCGCTGTCGCCACGGTCCAGCCGGCGCCGCAGAGCAGGTTGTGGGCGTATGTCGAAATGCCGTCGCTGGACAAGTCGTAGAAAGCGCTCCAACTCCACTGATAATTCATGTTTACTCCACTTGAGTAGTCGACTGGCCGATACCGCAGGCCAGTCGACGATTCTCGGATACCGAGCTAGCGGGCCGGCTCATCAATCAGGGATCGCATCGACCTGAAATATGCGTTGCACGGATGGGTCGAGCGGCATGCCGATCTGGGAGAACCATTTCGTGTACAGATCGGCAGCTCGTCCGGATTTGAAGTCACCGGCCAGCGTCGCGTTGACGCTGTTCAACAGCGCCGAGTTATTCGGCGCCACGACGATGCCGTAGGGCAGATAGGAAAGCGCTCTGCCGGTAATGCGAAAGGCATCCGCGCCATTCGCGCGCTTCTTCAATCCGTACAGGATCACGTTGTCGGACATATAAGCATCGGCGCGTCCGGTGCTGACCGTGAGGAAGCCCTCGGCCTGATCCTTGACGAGGACGAAGCGGATCCCCAACTTCTTTTTGGCATTGATCGCCTGCGCAAGGGCTGCATTGGTCGAGCCGGCCGGCACCGCCAGCGCTTTCCCCGCGAGGTCTTCGAACTCCTTGATCTTCGAATTGGCCTTGACCAGAAGTTGGTCGGCCGCCGCGGCTGTGACGAACGAGAAATCAACCTGGGCTGACCGCTTCAGCGTATGAACCGTCGAACCGCACTCCATATCGACACTGCCGTTCTGCAGCAAAGGAATGATCGTGCTCAGATCGACCGGCACGAAACGCACCTTCAGATCCGGGCGGCCCAGTTGTCGCTTGAGCGAATCCACGACGCTCAGGCAAAGATCGATCGTGTATCCGATGGGTTTCTGATTGGCGTCGAGGTACGAGAAAGGGATACTCGATTGCCGGTAGCCGATGACCACCTCATTGCGTGCCTTGATGCGAGCCATGGCGGAATCCACGGTCTGCGCACTGGCTGGTGCGATCCCGACGACAGAAAGCACACACGCAATGCCGGCCATACGGGCCCATGACATCGAAAGCGCGAGACGACAGTTCATGGCGGCTCTCTCCTAGTGAGTGGAGATGGAAAGCTGGGCGCGATGATGCGCCGCGAGTTCCTGGAGCGTGTCGAAGGTCATGTCGGGCGCCGCACCCTTCGCGTCTTCCTGACGTGACCCCAGGCTCCGGCCAGGCCGCTTGATCCAGGCGCAGTGGATGCCGAGGTCGTTGGCCGGGATGACGTCCGCGCGCAGGCTTTGGCCGACGTGCAGGATCTCGCCACGGCCGATTCCAAGATCGTCGAAGGCCTTGAACGCGGCGTTGAAGTGGTGATGATCGGGCTTGTAGGCCGCGACGCTTTCTGCGGTGGCGATCACGTCGGCGTTCAGATCGAGTTTTCGCGTCGAGAACGACAGCGAGTGATTGTCGATGTTGCTCAGCAGTCCGATCTTGAAGTGTTTGTGCAGATAAGCCAGCGACGCTTTTGCGTCCTGGAATGCAGGCCACAACATGACGGCGTTGGCAAACATCTCGCGCTCCGCTTCGTTTGTCGGGATGTTGTAACGCTCGCAGAACTCGCCGTAAGCACGACGAAGCACGTCGGGATAGAGCAGTGCGGGGCGGACGCGTTGCAGTTGCGCACGGGCACGGTCGAACTCGAGCAACAATTGTTCGCGGGAGAGTTCGACGTGGTATTGGTCCGCGACGCTCTGGAACATCGAGATGATCGAGGGTTCCCAATCAATCAGGGTCCCATACACGTCGAAGGTCAAAGCTTTGAATTTGGTCAGATCGAGGGTCATCGTTGGCTCCGTAAATTATCGATAATCGTTAATCGATGATCGCTAGGCTAGCGCCGACGAAAATTTGTGTCAACATAGGGCCGTCACGATTTCTCGCTACGTACAAACCCTATGGAACAACTCACTTCGCTCGCTCAATCGGTTCAGGAAAAGCGACAGCCGATCTCGGGTGTGGTCGCCGATGCCTTGCGCGAAGCGATATTCCGAGCTGCGCTCAAGCAAGGGGAATCGCTGCGCCAGGACGCGATCGCGAAGCAATTCGGGGTCAGTCAGGTCACCGTGCGGGAGGCCTTCCGGCTGCTTGCGGAAGAGGGGATCGTTGAAATCGTGCCGCGACGCGGCGCCGTGGTTGCGTCGCTATCACCGGCAGATGTGGAAGAGATCGTCGAGCTGCGCATTGCGCTTGAGACGATGCTGGTCGCACGCGCAATTCCCCGTCTGGAAGAGGAGGATTTGTCGGCGGTAGAGAAAATCGTACGCAAGCTGGACAAGACACGCACGATGGACGAGCAACTTGCCTTGAATGTCGACTTCCACGCACGGCTCTATGCGAAGGCGGAGCGGCCGCGCACACTGGCGGCGCTGGAGAAGCTGCGGCTCGCATTCGAACCGTACCTGCGTCTGCTCTGGGCCAGATCGGACTACAAATCCCACTCCCAGGATGATCACCGGGAGATCGTGGCACTGTGCCGTAGTAAAAATATAAAAGGCGCCCAGAAGATTCTGGCTGGTCACATCGCGAGCACCGGCCGGGAAATACTGGGCTTGCTGAATGCCGACTAGTGGGCGCTCGACCTCGTTCGAGCGTCTCTGGAAAGTGATCGACCGCCGGACGGAAGGTCATGACGTGCATGCCGTGGGCAGCGTGGTGTCGTCACCGCAAACCGATGCCGGAAGCAACCAGTTCGGGCCGTGGTGACCGTCTGTCGTATTCGACCGATCCTGCTTCCTGCCTGTCCGAGAAACGCCGCCGCATTTTCCGACGCGTCCTATATCGGGCATTCGAGCCTGCTCAGTAGAATTTCCTCGCGCTCATGACGTGCACGGCGTTCGGGCCGCACACCGTCGACGCGCGAGTCGGCCGGGCCGGGACGCTTCCGGGCCCGGCCCGGATGAAATCAAGCAAGATGGCGCCGGGGCAGCCTGCCTGCGCGCCACATCGAGCAGGTGAAAACATGAAGATTCGATATCTCACTTCCGTCGTGCTGATGGCACTGACGTATGCAAGCGCTGCCGTTGCCGCGGAGCCCACGGCAGCAGTGGCGCCCAAGGCCGCCTCGGCGTCTGCGGCCGCCGCCGACGTGCGCAGGCTGTCCGCTCAGGGCAGCGAGGCCTACCGCGACATCGTGCTGGCGCGTCTGGCCATCTTCAACGGCAAGCCCGCGCTCGCGAAGGATCTGGTCAAGCAGGCGCGCGCATCGCTCGCGAAGGCCAAGACCGACGGCACCGGTTACCTGCGCGCGGAATCGCAGTTGAAGCAGCCGGTTTCGCCCGAGCATGCCGCGAGCAACGAAGCCGGCAAGTCGATCTACTGGCTGCCCGTGGAGGGCGACGTGACGGTCGCCGACGACTTCGAGAAGACGCCGGACAAGCTCGCATCGATCAAGGCGGCCAACGCGCACCTGAAACAGGGCCAGCGCCAGAAGGCCGTGGATACGCTGCGCCTGGCCGGTATCGACGTGACCTACACGCTCGGCCTGGTGCCGCTCGAACGCACGGTCGGCGAGGTGGACAAGGCGCAGGATCTGCTCGACGTGGATATGTACTACGAAGCGAACAACGTGCTGCGCCACGCGCAGAACGACGTGTGGTTCGACAGCGTCGAACTGCACGGCAAGCCGGTGGCCGTGGGCGCGAACGCCGCTTCTGCCGCGGGCAAATAAGCGCATCGGGCGACGCGATCGCCGAACGATCCGTCGGGTTTCGGGCCGGGCTGCATGCCCGGCTTTTTTACGTCCGGTCGAAGCCTCGAAGTCTCGACGGCGCGGCCGGCGCCGATATCGGCAAGCGAATTCAAGACTCGCCAAAAATCGGACCCGTACGACCCCGCGCTCCACGAATCTCGTACCGGTCAAATGGATGTGAAAAGTGTGCATCCCTAAACTTCTCCAGGTCGCGTAAATGCATCACGCAGTGCGACGCACACATCCTCGCGGCCGGCACCGGGCTGCGCACGATAACTATCTGGAGTACCAACGATGAACAAGAACAACGTCAGCCGACTCGCGCTCGCCCTCAGCCTCGGCGCAGGCGCCATCGTCGCCATGCCTGCCGCGCAGGCCGCCGACGGCACGATCAACTTCAACGGCCAGCTCGTCGACCAGACCTGCACGATCGACGTGAACGGCGTGGTCACGCCGGCCGTCGCCACGGTCACGCTGCCGACGGTCACCACCGGCCTGCTGCAGACGCTCGGCCAGACCACCGGCCAGACCGGCTTCACCGTGAAGCTCTCGCAATGCGTGGGCCCGGCCAAGACCGCCTCGACCTTCTTCGAGAACGGCCCGACGGTGGATCTGACCACCGGCAACCTGAAGAACACGTCGGTCGCGGCGGGTGCGGCGAAGAACGTCCAGCTGCAACTGGTCGACGCGTCGAACGGCTCGGTGATCCAGGCCGGCAACACCAACCAGGTGACCGGCACCACGCGCGTGTCGCTCGACGCCAGCGGCTCCGCCGTGATGCCGTACGGCGTGCAGTACTACGCGCTGGGCGCGACCACCGCCGGCCCCGTGACCAGCTCGGTCACGTTCTCGGTCAACTACCAGTAAGCCGGCAGCGGCGGGCGCGGCGTGCGCCCGCCGCCGCCTTCATCGAGTTCCCGTCATGAGAATCCCCTGTCTGCTCCGCATGCTGGCCGTCGCGGGCTGCGCGTTCGCGATGCTCGAACCGGCATCGGCCACCGTGGTGATCACGGGCACGCGCGTGATCTATCCGTCCGACGCGCGCGAAGTCACCGTCAAGCTTGACAACAACGGCACCGTGCCGGCGCTGGTGCAGAGCTGGATCGATCACGGGGATGTCAACGAAGATCCGAACGCGGGCGGCATGCCGTTCACGCTGATGCCGCCCGTCACCCGCATCGATCCGGCGAAGGGGCAGACGCTGCGCCTGCTCTACACGCACGATCCGCTGCCGCAGGACCGCGAATCGGTTTACTGGCTCAACGTGCTGGAGATTCCGCCGAAGCCGCCGAAAGCCGTGGAGCAGGAGCAATTGCTGCAGATCGCGTTCCGCTCGCGCATCAAGATTTTCTTTCGCCCCGCTGGGCTGAAGGGCGAGGCCAACGACGCCCCGGCGCAACTCGGCTGGGCCTGGGAGCGCGACGCGGCCGGGCACGGCGGCGCCGTGCTGAAGGCCACCAACCCGACGCCGTACGACGTCAGCGTGGTGACCGTGCGCGTGAAGTCGGGCGGCAAGACCTACGAGTCCGACAGCCGGATGGTGACGCCGTTTTCCACGGCCACCTTCACGTTCAAGGATCTGCCGCGCGCGCCGGACGGGCCGCCGGTGCTCCGCTTCGATTCCGTCAACGACTACGGCGCGATCGTGCCCACCGCGTTTCCCGCCGCTTCGAAGTAAGCGCACCCCCCGATTCGAACCTGCCGCATCGTCCACGGGCTCCGCGCCGCGCGGCGCGGCCCCTTGACGAGCTTTCCATGAACCATCGTCGTGACGATTCGCCCGGCATGCCCGCGCGAGCCTGGCTGTCGCCGCTGTACGCGGCCGCGCTGCTGGCGTTCGCGGCTTCGGGCAATGCCTGGAGCGCCGCCGCGAACGCCGCAAACGCCGTGATGCCGGCCGCCGCCGATCTCGATGCGGGCGCAACCGACGCGGCGAAATATGCGCAGGACGTCGATCCCGCCAACGTCGAGTTCAACCCCGACTTCCTGCCGAAGGAAGGCGGCAAGCGCGTGGATCTGTCGCGTTACGAGGCGGGCAATCCCGTGTTGCCGGGCCAGTATCGCGTCGACCTGTTTCTGAACACGCGCCCGCTCGGACGCATCGATCTGCGGGTTGCACCCGGCAGCGATCCGAACCGTGGCCGGCTCTGCATGACGCGGCCGCTGCTCGAGCAGATGAGCGTGGATACCTCGGCGTTTTCACCGGCGCAGCTTGCCCGGCTGAACGCGACCGACCGCTGCGCGGCGCTGCCCGAACTGCTGCCGGATTCGACCGCCCGTTTCGATCCGGGCGAGCTGCGGCTCGACGCGAGCATCCCGCAGGCGCTGCTGCGCCACACCGCGCGCGGCTACGTGAGCCCGGACCTGTGGGACCCGGGCGTGACCTCCGCGGCGCTCGCCTACAGCTTCAACGCCTATCGCACCGACGGCCCCGGCGGCCCGCGCGATTCGTCGTTCCTGAGCCTGACCGCCGGCTTCAACGTGGCTGGCTGGTACTTCCGCCACAACGGCTCGCTGAGCACGCAGCAGGGCAGCGGCAGCGGTTACGACAGCCTGAACACCTACGTGCAGCACGACCTGCCCGGCATCAAGAGCCGCCTCACGCTCGGCCAGTCGAACACCACCGGCGAGATCTTCGACACGCTGCCGTTCCTCGGCGTGCAGGTGGCCAGCGACGACCGCATGCTGCCCGATTCGCTGCAGGGCTATGCACCGGTGGTGCGCGGCATCGCGGAAACCAATGCGCGCGTGACGATCCGGCAGAACGGCAACGTGATCTACGACATGCCGGTGGCGCCGGGCCCGTTCGTGATCGACGACCTCTATCCCACCGGCTACGGCGGCAACCTGGAGGTGACGGTGACCGAGGCCGACGGGCGCAAGCGCATGTTCCTGGTGCCGTATGCCGCCGTGCCGCTGCTGCTGCGCCCCGGCATCTCGCGCTTCAGCGTGACGGCAGGGCGGCTCGACCAGCGCGGCCTCGGTTCGCATCCGATGCTGCTGCAAGGCACGGTGCAGCACGGCTTCACCAACAGCTTCACCGCGTACGGCGGCGTGCAGGCGAGCCAGGATTATCTGGCGGCGCTGGGCGGCGGCGCGTTCGGCACGCCGTTCGGTGCGTTGTCGGCGGATTTGACCGGGGCGCGCACCAACACCGGCGCGGCGCAATGGCAGGGCACCAGCCTGCGGCTCGGCTACAGCAAGTATTTCGACAGCACGCAAAGCAATATCTCGGTGGCCGCCTATCGCTTCTCGACACAGGGTTTTCTCGATTTCAACGGCGCGGCGCAATTGCGCGACGCGGTACGCGGCGGCCTGCCCGGCGACAGCGTGTGGCGCGCCAAGACACGCTTCTCGATCACCGTGAACCAGACCCTCGGCCAGAAGTGGGGGCAACTGTTCCTGACCGGCTTCACGCAGAACTACTGGAACCGCAACCAGAGGGACCTGCAATTCCAGCTCGGCTACAGCAACCAGTGGCGCTGGCTCGCCTATTCTCTGACCGGCAACCGCGTGCGCAACGCCAATGGCGGCATGGAAAACCAGTTCATGCTGAATCTGGCGATGCCGCTCGGCAAGTCGGCGCAGGCGCCGCAGTTGAGCGTGAACCTCGCGAACGCGCCGGGCACCGGCACCGCCACGCAGGCGACGTTGAGCGGCGTGGCCGGCGCCGACAGCCAGTTCTCGTATGGCGTGACCGGCACGCAGGCCGCGAGCGCGGGCGGCAGCGGCTCCGTCACGGCGCAGTACCGCGCCTCGCAAGCCACCTTCCAGGGCAGCGCCGGCGCGGGCCGTGGCTACCACAGCGGCTCGCTCGGCGTGTCGGGCTCGATCGTCGCGCACCCGGGCGGCATCACGCTCTCGCCGTACAGCGGCGAGACGCTGGCCGTGGTGCAGGCGCCGGCCGCGGCCGGCGCGAAGATCCTCGGCTATCCGGGGCTGCGGCTCGACGCGCGCGGCTACGGCATCCTGCCGTTCCTGATGCCGTACCGGCAGAACGAGGTCGCGCTCGATCCGGACGGCATTCCCGACGACGTGGAGCTGAAGGTGACGAGCCAGCAGGTGGCGCCGCGCTCGGGCGCGGTGGTGATGCTGAAGTATCCGACCGTGACCGGCCAGGCGGTGCTGATCGACGCGCATCTGGCCGGCGGCGAGCGCGCGCCGTTCGGCGCGGAGGTGGTGGATGCGAGCGGCGGCCACGTGGGCATGGTGGGGCAGGGCGGGCGCATCTATGCGCGGCTGGCCGCGCGGGCCGGCACGCTGCGCGTGAAGTGGGGCGAGGCGCCCGATCAGCAATGCACGTTGCCGCTGACGCTGCCGGCGCAGGCCGGCGCGAAGCCGCAGGCGCTGATGCGGCTCGATGCCGACTGCGAGCCGGGCGCGGCCACCGCACGACGCGATGACGGTGGCGCAAGCGCCACGCGATGACCGACAACCGATTGGGATACCTGATGATCTTCCTCGTTCACACGATCCGCCGGCTCGGGCTGGGCGCGCTGCTGATGCTGCTGCTGTGTGGCGCCGCGCATGCCGAGTGCACCTACAACGACAAGAATCCGTATGGCGCGCGCCCCTACACGCTGGTGTCGCCGCTGGTCATCAGCGCGCTGACGGTGGGCCGCGACGTGCCGGTCGGCACGATCCTCTATCGCCAGACCGTCACGTCGCAAACCCAGTTCTTCACCTGCGTGGTGCCGAGCGGCGTGATCACCTCGACCTGGCCGCTGACCGCCACGCCGTTGCCGCTCGCGTCGTGGAACCAGAACCCGTTTGCGGGGCATGTGTATCAGACGGGCGTGGCCGGGATCGGCGTGGCCATCTATTGGGGGAGCAATAACGCGGCGCCCACCAGCAACACGCTCAACAACTGCAATAACGGCAACGGGGCCTGCAACTGGTCGCTCGTCACGCCGTCGTTCAACATCGTGCTGATCAAGACCGGGCCGGTGTCGCCGGGCGTGATCTCCGGCACCAGCCTGCCTACCGTGGAAAACGCCTGGAACGGCGGCAGCGTGCC
Organism: Burkholderia sp. 22PA0099; assembly: GCF_047497165.1. Classification (NCBI taxonomy): domain Bacteria; kingdom Pseudomonadati; phylum Pseudomonadota; class Betaproteobacteria; order Burkholderiales; family Burkholderiaceae; genus Burkholderia; species Burkholderia sp. 22PA0099. Next base: position 1,686,502 of record NZ_CP163165.1, read on the forward strand.
GCTGAAGCTGCTGCACGTGTCGTTCACCGGTTCGATCCGGATCGTGGCGCAGACCTGCACCACGCCCGACGTCAACGTCGATCTCGGCAAGTACACGGTGCAGGCACTGAGCGGCAACAACGCCGCCACGCCGTGGAAGCCGTTCGCGATTCAGTTGCAGGCGTGCCCCGCGTTCTACGGCGCCACCGGCACGTCCACCAACACCGATAGCGGCTCCGGCTTCATGCCGGGCGGCTTCACCACGCCGAACCAGATCGGGTTCTCGCTCGCGCCGGCCACCCCGGTGATCGACCCGGCGAATGCGATCGTGGCGTTGAGCCCGGGCACGCCGTCGAAACCGTCGGCGTCGGGCATCGGCGTGCAGGTCGCGAACGGCGCCGGCAAGCCCGTGTCGTTCAACACGCTGATGCCGAGCGGGATCACGCCGCAGCCGACCAGCGGCGGCGCGTATGCGATTCCGTTGCAGGCGCGCTATACACGCACCACCGGCACGGTGGCGGCCGGTCAGGCCAATGCCTCGATGACGTTTACGATCAACTATCAGTGACGCTCGCCACCGGACAGCCGTGCAGGGCGCGGCCACCGATCTTCGCGCGGTCACTTGCGGAAAGATCTGGCCATCCGCGTGATACCCAAGCCGCCGCGAACGCGGAAATGCCGACAGTCTGCTTTACCGTCAGTTTGAATCGACCGCGATTGGCACAGGTTGCGCCATCGCGCTTTCTCTACACCTGATGGCTGCGTCAATGCTCGACCACAGGGTGTCGAGCGCCGCCAAGGCACCCTCCACCCCGTGCTGTCGACACCGCATTTCCATGTCGCCGATCGCATCGGCGATGGCCGGCTCGCGTGCCATCGCCCAGGCGCCTCGCAGGGCGTGCAGGATATCGAGCAGCCGTGCCGGGTTGCCGGCTGTGATCGCACGACGCGCGTCATCGAAATTCTCGAGGGTCGTTCGCCAAAGCACTTCGAAATGGTGTTCGCCGAGTGCCCCGTCGCTCAAGGCTGGCATCTCATGCATCGTCTGCGGAAGACGCAGGTTGCGTCGCACCGCCGCGTCGATCATGGCCAGCGTCGCGGGCTTGTGCAGCACGTCCGACATCCCGCATTCGCGGCAGTTATGTGCATCGGTATCCGACGTGTTCGCGGTATAGGCGATCACCGGCACCCGGGGGTCGATGTCGGTGAGGCACTGCGCCAGCGCGAAGCCGTCCATGCCGGCCATGCTCAGATCGGTCAGCACCACGTCGTAATCGTGCTCGATGAATGCGCGTATCGCGTCGCGCGCGTTGCTCACCACGTCCGCGTCGTAGCCCAGTTCGGCGAGCTGGTCGGCGATGAGCGCGCGGTTCAGTTCCTGATCATCGACCGCGAGCACGCGGATCTCGACCTGTCGCGGGTGCACGTCGAACGGTATGTCCGGCGGGACGGTGCAGATGTCGACAACCGGCGCGGCGAGCGTGGCCGGAAGCGGCAACTGCACGATGAAGCGGCTTCCCGCCGAGGGCTCGCTCGACACCGTGATCGTGCCGTCCATCAACTCCGCGAGCTTGCGGCACAGCGTGAGGCCGAGCCCCGTGCCGCCAAACCGCCGCGAGATGGACTCGTCGGCCTGGGCGAACGAATCGAAGATGCGCGCCTGCTGCTCCGGCGTCATGCCGATACCGGTGTCCTCCACGACGAGGTGGACGGTGCCGGTGTCGGACACACCGTGTGACATGTCCACGCGAATTCGCACCTGGCCGCGCTCGGTGAACTTGATCGCGTTCGATACGAGATTCACGAGAATCTGCCTCACCCTCAGGGCATCGCCCATGCATGCCGAATCGACAGCGGCGCCGATCTCGACCTCGAGCGCGATACCCTTGCTCGCCGCGAGCGGCGCAAACAGTCGGGATACCTGATGGACCAGGCGCGCCGGGCTGAACGCAATCGATTCGAGCTGCATCCGGCCCGATTCGATCTTCGAGACGTCGAGAATGTCGCTGATGACGTCGAGCAGATGCTGGGCAGACGTTTCCACCACGGCGAGGCGCCCGGCGTCGTCGAGCGATGGCCAATGGCGGCGCAGCAGTTCGAGATGCCCGAGCATCGCATTGAGCGGCGTGCGCAACTCGTGGCTCACGGCGGCCACGAACATGGTCTTGGCGGTGTTCGCTTCCTCGGCCAGCCGCCGTGCTTCGGTGGCGGCGTACTCGGCGAGCTTGCGTACCGTGATGTCCGACAGGATGCAGAGAATCGCGTCTTCGCCGTGCACGCGCGCGGTCACGATGCTGGCGAGCAGGTTGCGGGTCGTGCCGTTTTCGGTCACCACGCTGAGGTCGAGATTCAGCGGCACGACGATTTTGTCGCTGCCGAAGGTGGCGCAATGCATACGATAGGCATCGAGCAAGGGCTGCGTGATGCGCCGGCCGCCGCCGTGGGCGGCGTGGCGGTACGCATGCATCGGCTCGTTCTCGAAGATCACCTCGCGGCGCGCGATCGAGATCAGGCCGATCCCGACCGGCGCCGTGGAGAGGATCGACCGGTTCAGGTGCTCGCTTTCGTACACGCGCTGCGAGCGGCGATACACGGGGCGGAACACCTTGTGGTTGAACACCAGCAGCAGGGTCCACAGCAGCGCCAGCAGGCTCGCGACGCCGCCTGTCCAGACGGCGGCCTTGGGCGCGAGCGCCGCTGCCATGGTGCGCCACGACCAGATGTAATTGAGCGTCCAGTCCGTGCCGGGGATGCGGTCGCTGATCGAGAACACGCCACCGCGATAAGCGTCGGCGACACGATTGCGCTTGCGCGGTCGCGCAGCGCCCACCTTCAGCGCCCGGATGGCAAGCGCGGTGTCGGCGCGCGACGGATCGCCCTCGGAATGCAACACGACATCGCCCTGTCGGTCGAGCACCAGGAATTCGCCCGGCGCGGGCGACTGGCGCAGCATCGCGCGAAGGCGCTCGATCGACACCTGGCGCACGAAGATCGCGAACACCTCGCCCTCGTAGTGCGCGGGCTGGCTCAGATGGAGCACGTGGCCTGCGCCAAACGGGTTCGGCAGCGGCGAGGACCAGTAAGTGGGCAGCACGCCGGACACGGCATCGTCGATCGAATTCGCTTCGAAGGTCGATGCCCGCGGCACCAGGCGCTCGATCACGTCGGCCACGCTGTGCTGGCCGGGCGTGCCGAGCACGTCACCGGAGAGCCGCGCGGGCGCCATCGACACGAAGGTGCGGTCGGGGTTGTAGAAGATGCCGATTCCAGGCCGCCCCACCTGCCGCTCGGCCGCGCCGAATACGTTGCCCATCTCGGCGGTCAGGCCCAGATAGTAAGCATAGGAATCCTGATCGGGCGCTGCGTCGCGCCTGTCGAGCTGGGCGAGCGCGAGTTGCGCGGTGGCGTCGCGATGCTTTTGCACGATCCGGCGGCCTTTCGACTGGGCGAACTCGGCAAGCTCATGCTTGCCGGCACGGCGATGCTCGCTCCAAAGCAGCTCGGCGGCCGCCACGGTGCGCGAAAACAGCGCCTGCTCGGTTTCCATTTCCATGCGAAGCAGCGAGCGGTTGACCAGGAACGCGTTGTGTTGGCCCGCGAGATAGTCGTGCACGCTGGCCTCGATACCGAGCGCGTAGGCGGCAATCATCAGCAGCGACAGCACGATGCCGCCGCCATACAGCATCACGCGCTGGTAGCGCTTGAGCAGCAGGAGGTCCGGAGCCGGCGGCTCCGAACGCGTGGTGGGCGCGTTCGGCTGCCCGTGTGGATACGCCATGTGGATCGTCCTCGGCCGTTTGCGTCATGCAAACCGCGCGCATGGCGCGTGGCCGAAACCGGATGGCGCGCCGTGGGTCAGTCGTCCGGGCTCGCTTCCGGGGCCTGGCCGGCCAGCAGGTGTTGCCAGCGGCAGATCAGCTCCCGCCTGCTGGAGGGCGACGCGAACACGAACTCGTTGAGCTTGCAGTGGAAAAACGTCTGATCGCTCTCGTTCAGCGCCGCGTAGGCGAGCAGCACGCTGAGGGCAGGGGTCGTCGCGGGTTTGTTCATCGATGAAGTTCCGGCGCGTGGCTTGCGGCGAGACCCGGCATGGCGTCGCGCGAATGCGGTCAGATTGCGGTGCACGGTGAAGCTGTGTCGGCACCCTGAGCATCATTGTGGGACGGGATGCGGCGCGGCGAAATCTGACCGGGTACGAGATGGCATGGGACCCGTACGAAATTCCGCCGAGGGCGAGGCAGGCCTCAATCGCCACCGGGGGCAGGCCAAGCCGTGTGCGTTTAGGATTTGTCCTGCTACTATTTAGGCCGAGTCCGAGATTCACCGGCCCGAATTCACCCAAGTACTATGGGTCGGTACCGGTGGCGGCCTTAAAGTGGAACGTGCAGGGGTTCCCTGCGTATTCCCGGGAGCCGCGTGAGCGGGCTCCGCCGTTGCAGGCCGATGCGGGCACCCAGTGCCGCCATGTATCGGTTGCCCACCGCACAGGACGCTTTCACATGGACGATTTCGCCATCCGGGTCATGCTCGCCGACGATCATCCCCCGATCATCGTCGGCTTGCTTCACACGCTGAAGAAGCATCGCACCATCGACGTCGTCGCCACCGCCGGCAATTCCACCGAACTGATCGATGCGCTGGGCAAGCAGCCGTGCGACGTGCTGGTGTCCGATTACGCGATGCCCGGCAGCGATTACAGCGACGGCATCACGTTGTTCTCGTTCCTGAAGCGGCGCTATCCGGCCACGCGCATCGTGGTGCTGACCATGATCGACAACCCGGGCGTGATCCGGTCGCTGCTCAAGCTCGGTATCAACTGCATCCTGAGCAAATCCGACGCCACCGATCATCTGCTGGCCGCCATTCACGGGGCATACGCGGATGGCCGATATTTTTCGCCGACCATCGCCAAGGTGGTCTGGCAACTCGAGGCGGATTCGCACGGCCACAGCGACCGCGCGCTCACCACGCGTGAATCCGACGTGATCCGGCTGTTCGTGTCGGGCATGACGGTCAACCAGATCGCCGCGCAACTCAAGCGCAGCAAGCAAACCATAAGCGCGCAGAAAAATAGCGCGATGCGCAAGCTCGGCGTGGAAACCGATACCGACTTGATCAAATATTCGATCGGCGCGGCGCTGGCCGCCAGGCCGGCCGATTCTGCGGCCGACACGACCCCTCAAGAGCCGGACGGCAGCGCGCGTTGATCCGGGCCGCGCCGCGCCAGCACGGTGCGCGCGGCCGACTCGAAGCGCCCGATCCGGGCCAGGATGTCGACGGGGCTCCCCGCCACGGCGCGCACGGCATCTTCCATGTCCGCACACAGCCCGGCCGGCTCGGCTTCGTGAATCATCGCGAACGCGCCGCGCAGCGCGTGCAGATGCGCGAGCAGCGCGGGGTGGTCGCCGTCGGCCGCGGCGGTGCGCAACGCCTGCAGGCCGCTGTCGAGCGAGCGCGTCAACGTCTTGTGCACTGCGTCGGGCAGCGGCCCCTGCGCGATGTCGTCTTCGGGGGCGTGCGTGGCCGCCGAGGGCTCGCGGCCGAGCAGCCGGCGAATCGTGCCGCCAATCTCGTCGAGCAGCGCGGGCTTGACCAGGATCGCATCGATGCCGGCCGCCCGGCAGCGTCGATGCTCCGCGTCCCCCGCATGCGCCGTGATGGCGACGATCGGCACCGTCGCGCCGCACTGGCGCAATGCCTGCGCGAGCGTGTAGCCATCCATGCCCGGCATGTTCAGGTCGGTCATGATCAGGTCGAAATCGCGCGGCTTGGCGAGGAAGCGCGCCAGCGCCGCGCTGCCGTTGCCGGCCAGCTCGCAGCGATGTCCGAGCGTGGCGAGCTGCGCCTCGAACAGCAACTGGTTGGCGGGGGTGTCCTCCACCACCAGGATGCGGGCGGCGGTGGCCGTGTCCGGCACCGCTGCGTGTGGAGCGGGATTCGCGCCGGCCGCTGCCGCTTCAGCCCGATCTCCCGCTTGATCGGGCGCCAACGGCAAGGTCACCGCGAACGTGCTGCCATCGTCCGGCCGGCTGCGCACCTCGATCGTGCCGCCCATCATCTCCGTCAGCCGCTTGCACAGCGCGAGGCCGAGCCCGGTGCCGCCGTAGCGGCGCGCGATGCTCGCATCGGCCTGCGTAAACGGCCGGAACAGCGCCGCCTGTTGTTCCGGCGTCATGCCGATGCCCGAATCGGTCACGCTGACCACGATCGGCGAATCGACGCGCGTATCGTCCTCCCTGAAGAGTTCGATCATGACGTCGCCGGCGTCGGTGAACTTGATTGCATTGCTGAGCAGGTTGGAGACGATCTGGCGCAACCGCGTGGGGTCGCCGAGGTAATGGCGCGGCAGATCCGGCTCGATCACGCATTCGAATTGCAGCCCTTTTTGCCGCGCGACCGCCGAGAAGATGGCGGCACTCTGCCGGACGACATCGGCCGGATCGAAGCGGATCGCCTCGATGCCCAGTTGCCCCGATTCGATCTTCGAGAAGTCGAGCAAGTCGTTGATGATATCGAGCAGCGTGCGCGACGAGGACACCACCGCGTGCAACTGCCCGCTCTGCGCGGCCGTCATCGTCGAGCGGCCCATCAGCTCCAGGTTGCCGAGGATCGCGTGGAGCGGGGTGCGGATCTCGTGGCTCATCATCGACAGGAACGACGACTTGGCCTGGTTCGCCGCGTCGGCCGCGCGTCGCGCCGCTTCGAGCGTGTGTTCGAGCGACTTGTGGGCGGTGATGTCGGAGAAGTTGCAGAGCAGGGAGTCGGCGCCCCGGTACTTGGTGGCGACGAGGCCCACTTCCAGCTGGCGGACGCTGTCGTCGGCGAGCCGCAACGGCAGTTCAAGCCCCATGTGCGTTGCCGGCTCGGCCCCCGCCGCGTGAAAACGGTCGTACAGCTGTTCGCGCAGCGGCGTTTCTCCCGCCGCCGTGCGCGCCGCGTAGTCGCGCATCACCGCGTTTTCCAGCAGCACCGCGCCGTTGTCCATCGACAGCAGGGCGAGACCGAACGGCGTGGTGGAAATGATGGTGCGATTGAGCTGCTCGCTTTCGAAGATGCGCTGCGCGCTCAGGTGGCCCGGCCTGAAGATCCGCCGATCGAGCAGCAACAGCACCGTCCACACCAGGCCGATCATCAGCAGCAGGGCGGCGAGGCAGCCGGCCAGCTTCGGCCAAAGCTCCGCCAGCACGGTGCGCCACGAAAATGCGTAGATGAACGTCCAGCCCAGCGGCTGCACGCCGGCGCGGATCACGAACAGGCCGTCCTGGAAGTGCGTGGCGATCGGGTCCTCGGCATGCGAGCCGGCCGCGAGCCGCCGCATCAGCGCCAGGCGTTGCGCCTCGTGGTCGGCAGCCTTGCCCGAGGCGGCGAACACCGTGCCCCGCGCATCCAGCACGAGCGAGTTCGCATCGTGGCGATCGGTCGGCAGGATCGACTGCAGCACGCGCACGGGCAGATTGCTCGCGAACACGATCACCGGCTTGCCGTCGACATAGGCGGGCTTCGCGATGCGGATCACCGGCTCGCCGATGAACGGGCCTGGCGTGGGCGGGAGCCACACCGGCGCGGCGGGGCCGCCGAGCGCATCGCGCACGGTGGCGCTGGTCAGATCGCCGAGATCGGGCGCAAGGCGCGCCAGCAGGGCGTGCACGCTGCCCGCGCCGCTGGCGGCGACCGGATCGCCGCCGGGTGGTGCGGGCAGGATCGCCATGAAGCTGCGGTCCGGGCTGTAGCAGTAGAAATAGCCGATCCGCGCGTAGCCGCGCTCCTGCGCATAGGCGCCGAGCCGGTAGCTGAATTCCTGCGCCATCGCGAGGTAGGGGGAAAACGAGGCGGCCGGTTGCGGCGACGCGATATCGCCGAGCAGCAGCATCGGCGGGAAATGTGGATTGCCGCGCACCGTCGCGCGGCCGCCCTGGGCCGCGAAGCTGGCGACCAGCGAGGCGGGTGGCGCCTGACGGTCGAGCCAGACCGCTTCCTCGTGCTGGATTCCGGCTCGAAACGCCGTGTTCGTTTCGTTGACCTTGAGTTGCAGGCTCGTCTGCCGTATCACGAAATCGGCGTAGCGATCGGCGATGTAGCCTTTCACGAGCGCCGTCATCACGGCCGCCGCGATCGCCGCCAGCACCAGCGAAACGATCACGCCGCCACCGTACAGCAGCACGCGCTGATAGCGATTCAGCACGCCCGGCTTGCCGGCCGATGCCTCGGCGGCGGACAGGGCGTCCGTGAGTCGGCGATGCCTGCCTTCATGGTCTTGCATTGCCATGAACCGCCCCTGCGGGGGAAATCGAGATCGCCAATCATAAGCGAATTCGCCGGGTGAATTCGACGCGGCGACTGGGGTGCCCGGTTCAGGCGGACGGGTTGCGATCGCTGTCGCGGGCGCCGACCCGCTGCACGAATGATTGACACGGTTCGCCGCGCAGCGGCTGGTCATGGAAGCGCCGCAGTGGCAACGAAGCTTCGGTGTGGAAGTGGTCGGGATGATCGAGACGCAGCTGCTTGACGGTGTCGTCGATCCGCGCCCGGCCCGCTTTCGATGCCGCGATCAGTTGCTTCTGCTCGTTCGTGCTGAATGTCATCGCGATTCCTCTGCCGGCAAGATGTGCCCGGCTGCGCTGCTGCCGGACCGCAAAACAGCAGTCTGGCGGTCGACGGCTCGCCAGGCTATGGGACAGGGACGAAAAAAAGCCGGGCATTCAGCCCGGCCAAACGACCCCGCCACGACTTCCGGAACGAACCACGGGGCCGGTCCTGCTCTCTCTGTTCGTTGTTGTTGTCAGAACGCGTCAGGAAGCCTTACCAGCGGTAGCCCACACCGGCACCCGCGCCCACCGAGCCGCGCGTGTTGGTGGTCAGCGAACCCTTGACCATCCACTTTTGCGTGGCGGTCGACAGGCCGAGCGCCATCGCCGACTGGCCGCCGTACGTGCCGCCCGCGATCGACACCACGCGTTCGCCCGGCAGCACCGCCTGCGGCAAATTCGCCATCGCCATCGCCGAGGCGGAGCCGGCGGCCGCATCCTTGCGGTAGCCGTCCACATCCGAACGCAGCTGGCCGACCTGCTGGTTCGTGTAGGCGTTGGCGCGCTGCACGCCGTTGTCGACAGCCGAGTTCAACTGGCCGACGTTCGCCGCGTCCGTGTCCGCCACACCGGCCGCGACGTTGGTCACGCGCTGGCCGGCACCGTCGACGGGGCCGCCGTTACCCGCATCCCGGCCGGTATTGCCGGTATTGCCGGCATAGCCCGTGCTCGCCAGGGCATCGACCCGCGAGGTCAGCTCGAACAGTTGGCCGCCGTTCACGGCGTCGGTGCTGTTCGCCGCGATGCGGCCTGCCGCGACGTTCGTGAGCGCCACCGTCTGCGCCGCGCCGATCCCGCCGAGCGTGACCATGCCGCGGTTCGAGCCGGCGTCGTACACGAGCGCGTCGAGCGTCGAGCCGTCGCTGCCCACCAGGCCGGCCTGCTTCAGTTGCGCGACGTTCACCGCGTCGGTGTCGGCGGTGCCGGCCGCGACGTTGGTGATCTGGCGTTCGGCGCCCGCCGCGCCCACCGAGACGGTGTTGGCGCGATTGGCGACGCTGCCCTGGCCGAGTGCGACGGCGTTGGTGGCGCCGGCTTGCACTTGCGCGCCGAAGCCGATCGCGGTGCCGTTGAGTTCCGATACCGTGCTGTTCGCGCCCAACGCGGTCGATTGGACCGTGGCGGCGTTTGCGAGTGCACCGATCGCGGTGCCCGAGCCGATTGCGTGCGCTTGATAACCGAGTGCCGACGCGGGATTGCCCAGACCGGTGGAGTCGGCCAGCGCCTGATCGCCGATCGCGATGTCCGCGACCTTGTTGGCGGTCGCCTTGTAGCCGACGGCCACGGCGGCTTGCGAATTCGCGGCTGCGCCGTAGCCGATCGCCGCCGCCAGCGACGAATTCGCGGTGGCGGCCGCCCCGAGCGCAACGGAGTCGTAGCTGTTGGCCGCTGCTTTCACGCCAATGGCGACCGAGCTCGAACCGGTGGTCAGCGCGCTGTTGCCGAGTGCGACCGAGTTGTAGCTGTTGGTCTGCGCGCCGTTGCCGATCGCGACGGAGTTATAGCTGTTGGCCGCTGCCTTCACGCCAATGGCGACCGAGCTGCTGCCGGCGGTGCTGGCCGCGTGACCGAGCGTCACCGAATCGGACGAGGCGCTCAGGGCGTCTTCCCCAATCGATACCGAGCTATGTCCGAGCGTCTTCGCATTGGTGCCGACCGCCACCGAATCGTAGCTGCCGCTGTTGGCATTGAGGCCCAGCGCGATCGCTCCGCCGCCACCGTTCGACAGCGAGCCCTGGCCGATGGCGATGTTGCCGGCGCTGCCCGATGCCGCTACCGCGTTGTTGCCCAGTGCGACAGCCCCGGCGCCCGAGGCGCTGGCACCCGCGCCGATCGCGCTGGCGCCTGCCGATGCGGCGATGGCGCCGTGGCCGAGGGCGGTCGAGTCGGCGCCATTCGCGGCGGCCGACGCGCCGGCTGCCACTGCGTTCGCGCCCTTGGCCGTGGCGGAATCGTCGACGGTGGCCGAGCCCTTCGCCACGAAGTAGTCGCTGGTCGAAGCGGCATGGGCTGCGTTCACGCCGCCAAACATGGCGCCGACGAGGAAGGTGGTGGTGACTGCGCGTTGGATCAGTGAGGTTTTCATGGTTCGCTCCAGTAGGTTTTAACCGATGAGTTCACTTTACAAAGTGCTGACCATCGGTGATATCTGACCGGTTTCGAACCGCATAGGACTAGTACTAAAACCGGAAAACGCCGGCGCGACGGCGATGCGGGCACCGGTGGTCGAGTCAATTCCGTACCGGCTGAATGGCGGGCGAAAGAGGCGGTCGATGCCCTGGCGGGGGCGCGAAAATCCATACCGGGGCACGCGTCGCGGGGTCGCCGTGGAGGCTTCGACGCCGTGTATCGGCAGATCGGTGTCGAGGACGAGCGCGCGGTAAGGGATATCGCGTTTTCGTTGGCCGTTCCGCATTGCGTATGGTAAGTTTGCGGTCGTTCTACACGTGCATCACGGGAGAGACCGCTTGCTCAAGTCAAGCGGCGCCGACGGAGCAACCGCCCCGGAAACTCTCAGGCAAAAGGACCGTGATGCGGGAACACTCTGGAGAGCGGCGCCTTGCGCGCCCACCGAAGGGGAGCCGCGCCGCGATGTCATGCGGGATGTGGCGAAACTCTCAGGTAAACGGACAGATGGGGCAAATGCGCCGGCGGCACGGATCGCCGGCAATGCTCAACACTGTCTGGACCATCACATGTCACGAATCGCCATCATTGGCGCCGGCATTACCGGCGTCACGACCGCCTATGCGCTCTCGCAACGCGGCCACAGCGTCACCGTCTTCGAACGGCACCGCTATGCCGCGATGGAAACCTCCTTCGCCAACGGCGGCCAGCTCTCGGCCAGCAATGCGGAAGTCTGGAACAGCCGGGCCACGGTACTGAAGGGGTTGCGGTGGATGTTCACGCGCGACGCGCCGCTGCTCCTGAACCCGCGCCCCAGTGCGCACAAGTACGGCTGGATCGCCGAATTCCTCGGGAAGATCCCGCGCTACGAAGCGAACACGATCGAGACCGTGCGGCTGGCGATCGCCGCCCGTGCCCATCTGTTCGAGATTGCGGAGCGCGAGGGCATCGAGTTCGATCACGAGCGGCGCGGTATTTTGCACTTCTATGCAACGCGCAAGGAGCACGACGCGGCCACGCGCGTGAACACCTTGCTGCGTGCAGGCGGGCTGGACCGTCGAGCGGTGACGCCGGAGGAGATGCGCGCGATCGAGCCGGCGCTTCAGGGCAGTTTCCACGGCGGATTCTTTACGGAGTCCGATTCAACCGGCGACATTCACAAATTTACCCGGGGGCTGTCGTCGGCCTGCGAGCGTCGCGGCGTGCAATTTCATTACGACACGGCGGTCGGCGGCATCGAGTCGATCGAGGGCGGCCGGATCTCGATCGCCTCCGGGCGGCAACAGGAGGTTTTCGATCGTGTCGTCATCTGCGCCGGGGTCGGCAGTAAGCAGTTCGCCGCGATGGTGGGCGACCACGTGAACGTCTATCCGGTCAAAGGGTATTCGATCACCGTGCAACTGGACGATGCACCGAGCCGCGACGGCGCGCCCTGGGTCAGCCTGCTCGACGATCGCGCGAAGATCGTGACCAGCCGTCTGGGCGCGGATCGTTTCCGGGTTGCCGGCACGGCGGAATTCAATGGCGCGAACCGGGACATTCGCGCGGATCGGATCGAGCCTTTGGTCGATTGGGTGCGCCGCTACTTTCCCGCCGTCTCGACGTCTCGCGTGGTGCCGTGGGCGGGCTTGCGGCCGATGTTGCCGAGCATGCTGCCGCGAGTGGGGCGTGGCAAGCGCCCGGGCGTCTTCTACAACACCGGGCATGGGCATCTCGGCTGGACCTTGTCGGCGGCAACGGCGGAAGCCGTGACGTCGGTGATCGGCGAGGGTTGAATTCGCGGCATTGACCGACTGCCCGGATGCGGTCCGAACCTCGCTGCGACGAGATGAGCGAATTCGCACAGAGATTGAGCGAAACCGTCGCGATCATGCCGATATTTGATGACAGAATGGCTCACGTTCCCTGGACATCAACGATACCCGCCATGATCGCTTCACCGTTCGACACCGCGCCGCGTTGCGCTCGCGCATCACGCTGCCCGCAGCCGATCGTTGCCACGCTCGAATCGCCCGTGCCGTGGCCGACGCGCTCGCTGTCGGATGTCCCATGAATGCCGACCTGTCGGCAGAGAGCGAGGCCGCCGACCGCCTCGCCGAGGCAATCCGGTTCGGAGCGGGTTCACGCAGCGTACTGTCCAGGCCCGAGGTGGGCGCGGCGGGGCATATCGTGCAACGCTCCGATCTGACCTCGCGTCGGATCGTGGTCGGTCAGGCAACGCTGATTCTCGTCGAGGAGGGCACCAAGCGGATTCGCTGGCGTGGCGGCGAGGGCGTCGCGAACCCCGGGGCGGCGTTCACGCTGCAGGCCGGTGAACGCGTCGACATCTCCAACACGCCCGGCCGAAGCGGCCTCTACCGTGCGCTCTGGATCAACTGGAGTGCGGCGCTGCTCGCGATGCCCGAGCCGGTCAGGCGCCGGCCGAGCCCGCGCGTGGCCGTGCATGCCGGCTTGGGCGACGCGTTTCGCGCATCGTTCTATCGCGCCTTCAATGGCTTGCAACCGGCCGAAGGCCTGCCGCCGGCGATCGCGGCGAGCCGTTTGCGGGAAGTGCTGCTGTGGCTCGCCGAACGCGGTTTTCATTTTTCGTCCCTGGCGTCGGCGCCGGCGTCGTTCGGCGAGCAGGTTCGCACGCTGCTTGCCGCGGATCTGTCGACGGCGTGGTCGATGGAACGCGTCGCCGACGAAATCGCAACCAGCGTGCCGACACTGCGAAGAAAGCTGGCGGCGGAGGACACATCGTTTCGCCGGCTTCAGCAGGATGTCCGCATGTCGCATGCGCTGGCGTTGCTTCAGAACACCGATGTGCCTGTACTGGAGATCGCCCTGGCCACCGGTTATGCCTCCGCATCCCGCTTCTCGGCTCGCTTCCGTGAGCGGTTCGGCTATCTGCCCACCGACGTTCGCGGACAACGCCGTGGGCGCTCGGCGTCGTTCGCCCGCCATCTCGGCGCGCCGGACGGTGTCTAGCCACCGCATCGCTCATCGCCGTCTCGCTCGCTACATTTCATACCGAGGAACACATGCCATGCTGAAAATTCATCATCTGGGTCATTCGCAATCCGAACGGATCATCTGGCTCTGCGAGGAGCTGGACCTTCCCTTCGAACTGGAGAAGTATCAACGGGATGCCGTCACACGCCTGTCGCCGCCTGAATTGAAAGCGCTGCATCCTCTCGGCGCCGCGCCGCTGGTCGAGGTCGACGGCGCGTGCCTGGCCGAATCGGCCGCGATCGTCGAATTCATCCTCGCGCGATACGGGCATGGGCGGCTGCAGTTCGATTCGTCGCATCCGGCGTTCGCGTCCTATCTCTACTGGTTTCATTTTGCCAACGGCAACCTGCAGCCGGTCATGCTTCGATCGATGACCGTGGAGCGCTGCGGATTGCCGGCCGATCATCCGGTGTTGACGTCGACCCGGGGGCGGCTCGACAAGGTGCTGCGCCTGATCGACGACCGGCTGGCGCACAGCGCCTATCTCGCCGGCGACACGTTCACGGCGGCGGACATCATGAACGTGTTTTCACTGACGACGATGCGCCTGTTTCATCCGGTCGATCTCGCGCCTTACCCCGGCATACTGGCTTACCTCCAGCGTATCGGCGCGCGGCCCGCGTATCGTCGGGCGATGGAGAAGGGCGATCCGGACCTGACGCCGTTGCTGACCTGAGCGCGCGCAACGTAGCGGCGCATCCGATATCGCATCGAGCAGGGCCACCGCAGCAACGCATCGCGCGCCTCGTCCACCCGATACCCCTGCTCGAATCGCGGCCATTGTTGCGCCGCCGACCGACTTCCCGGCCCCCTGCTACGATCCCCGTCGAGACGGCACACGAGGCGCCCGGCGCCCCGGTCAGCCCTCGCTTCTCCCCCATCCCGACGGCACGCATTGGAGACACCCCATGGATCTCGGTATCAAAGGACGCACCGCGCTGATCACCGGCGCATCGAAAGGCATCGGCCTGGCCAGCGCGATCGCGCTCGCCAGGGAAGGGTGTGCGGTGCATCTGGTGTCGTCGAACCCCGACCTGCTCGAACTGGCCCGGCGCGAAGTCGAGGCGGCCGGCGAGGTGACGGTGCGCGCGAGCGCGGTCGATCTGTCCGACCCGGTTGCGCGTCGCGAGCTGCTGGCGGAAGCGGGCACGATCGACATCCTGGTCAACAACGCCGGCGCGATTCCGGGCGGCGGCCTGGAGGCGATCGACGAGGCCGCGTGGCGGGCCAGTTGGGAACTGAAGCTGTTCGGCTATATGGATTTCGCGCGGCTGGTGCTGCCGGCGATGATGGAGCGCGGCAGCGGCGTGATCGTCAACGTGATCGGCGCGGCCGGCGTGACGCCGCGCTACGACTACATTCTCGGCTCGACGGCGAACGCCGCGCTGGTGGCGTTCACCCAAGCGGTGGGCGCGCATGCGACGCGACGCGGCGTGCGCATGGTCGGCATCAACCCGGGGCCGTGCGCGACGCAGCGGCTCGAAAAGCTCTATCGCAGCCGCGCCGAAACGCAGCTCGGCGACGCCTCGCGCTGGCGCGAACTGCTCGACGGGCTGCCGTTCGGCCGGCCGTCGGAGCCCGAGGAGATGGCCGATCTGGTCAGCTTCCTCGCATCGGATCGTGCGTCCTACCTGAGCGGCGTGGTGATCGACGCCGACGGCGGCGCGAAGTACCGCTGAGGTACCGCCGGCCCCGCGCGCGGGCCGGCCTGAGCGCGTGGCCCGCGCCGGGCGCGCTCAGGCGGTGCGCCGCCGCTGCGCCGCCGGCAGGATTCCCACCAGGAAAATCGCCGCGCCGCCGATGCAGCACAGCGCCATCTGCGTGCTCATGACAAGCGCGGGCGATTCCGGAAAGCGCGTCAGCAGCACGCCCTCGATATAGCTGGCGCAGGCACCCATCCCCGTCATCAAGGCGTTCATCAGCGCGGAGGCCGTGCCGGCGAACTGCGCGGCGCGCTCCATCGCGCCTTGCTGCGCGATCGGCGTGAGGATGCCGAGGCAGGTGGTGTTCAGCGACAGCAGCAGCGTCAGCACGGTCACGTCGAGCCGGTGGCCGGCGGACAGCGACAGCATCGTCAGCGGCGACGCCACCGACACCGCCAGCGTGGCGGCCAGCACCCACTCGCCGGGCACGCCGTGCTTGCCGAGCCGCGCGCTGATGAACGAACCGAGCATCAGGCACAGCGCCATCACGGCGAACAGCAGGCCATACAGCGTGGTCGAGACATGCAGCACGTCGATGAACACGTACAGCGAGCCGGTGATGTACGAGAAGTGGCTGGAGAACGTCAGCGCGATGATCAGCGCGTACGACAGGCTGGTCTTGTCGGTCAGGAACTGCCGGTAGTCGGCCAGCACCGAGCGGCGTGCGGGCGCGGCGTCGGACGGCGTGAGGCCGCTCATGCCGCCGAGCTTCGCGCCGTGGCCGTCGGCGCGCGCGAGCTTCGCATGCGACGATTCCGGCAACTCGCGCGCCACGATCAGCAGCATCAGGAAGCCGCCGAGCGCCATGAAGCCGTAGATCCACCGCCAGTTGCCGAACATCAGCAGCAGGTTGCCGAGCGTGGGCGCGGTGGTCGGCCCGATGATCCGCACCACGGCGGCGTAGGACAGCAACTGGCGCGCTTCGTCGCCGCTGCGCTGATCGCGGATCACCGTGATCGCCAGCACCGAGGCCGCGCCGGCGCCGGTGCCCTGCAACAGCCGGCACACCAGCAGCATGTCGAACGAGGTCGACAGCGTGGCCAGCACGCTCGCGAACGTGTACACCACGCAGGCGAACAGCAGCACCGGGCGGCGCCCCATCCGGTCGGACAGCGGCCCGTAGATCAGCGGCGACACCGAGAAGCTGAAAAAGAAGAAGCTCAGGGTTTGCGACACGCGCTCGATCGGCATCGAGAACATGGTCGCGATGCTGGCGAAGCCGGGCAGGCCGAGGTCGATCGACAGAGCGGGGAAGATCGTCAGGATTCCGCAGATGATGACGAGTCGAAGCGAAGCGATATGAGGCGGAAGACGGGACATCGGTGATCGGCGTGGAGTGGAGCGGCGGCACGGGTAAGCCGGGCCATCACTGTACGCGACGAAAATTAAATTCCTAAGATGTTTCGTCCGTCTTTACCCGGCAAAGCTTCCATTTTCCTTTCGTATTCCTGCCTTTTCTCGTGAAACCCGCTGTGCGTCGCGCCTGAATTCAGTAGCCGACAGCCTAGAACAATCCCGCAGATCCCCATCCAGCATGCGTTTGCGCCCATTCGCGCGAGGCAGCGCCGTGCTTCGTCATTTCGTCGCGCTTGATCATTTGGATGTTATGGGTAATCTAACGCAACTTGGATGTCGATAGACATCCAAAATGAGGCCGGCCGCCGGGTGGGGTTACGCGGCGCCGACATCGCCCGGTTCGTTCGCATGCGCACGATGCCGGGCGCAACGCTTTCCAGGGTGAAGCAGTGGATACGAAGACAAGACTGGACGAAGACGGCGCGCACGTGGACGGCGGCCGCAATGGCGGGCCGAAGCGGCGCGCGCGGGCCGTGGCGATCGCGGTTGCGATCGTGGTGATCGGTGGCGGGTTGTGGTTCCATCATGCGCAGCAGGGCGGCGCGGGTACGGCCGCCGCCGCGCCGATGGGGCCGCACGACGTGACGGTCAGCCGGCCGCTGGTGCGCGATCTCGATACGCGGCTCGGTTTCCTCGGCCAATTCTCGGCGGTCGATCAGGTGGAGCTGCGCGCGCAGGTGGGCGGCACGCTGACGGGCATCCACTTCCGCGACGGCGCGGTGGTCCACAAGGGCGACCTGCTGTTTACGATCGATTCGGTTCCCTACGAAATCCGCTATACGCAGGCCAAGGCGCAGCAGCAGACGGCGGCCGCGCGGCTGGTGCTGGCCAAGCAGGAACTGGCGCGCGCGCAGCAATTGCAAAGCGCCGAAGCCGGCACCCAGCAGAACACCGAACAGCGCACCTCCGAGCTGCACGCCGCGCAGGCCACGCTCGACGACGCCGACGCGCAGGTGCGCGACGCGCGCTTCGACCTCGACCACTGCCGCATCGTCGCGCCGTTTACCGGCCGCATCGGCCGGCACCAGGTGTCGGTCGGCAACCTGATCGCCGGCAGCCGCTATGCGGCCAGCCCGACCACGCTGCTCACCACGATCGTCTCGCTCGATCCGATCTACCTCGATTTCGACATGAGCGAATCGGACTACGAAGCGTTCCAGCGCTATCGCGGCAACGTGGCGGGCCTGCCGGCCGACCGCGTGGAGCTGGCCTCGGGCGGCTCGACGAACTACGACCGCCAGGGCACGCTCGATTTCGTCGACAACGTGCTCGACCGCTCCAGCGGCACGCTCCACGCGCGCGCCACGGTGCCGAACGCCGACGGCCGCTTCACGCCCGGCGAGTTCTCGCGCGTGCGGGTGGCCGTCACGCACCCGGCGCCCACGCTGCTGGTGCCCGACGCGTCGGTGCTGCCGAACCAGTCCGAGCATATCGTGCTGACGGTGGCGGCCGACGGCACGGTGGTGCCCAAGCAGGTCGAGCCGGGCGAGGTGCGCGGCGGCCTGCGCGTGATCCGCTCGGGCCTGACCGACAGCGATCGCGTGATCATCGACGGCCTGCCGTTCGCGGCGCCCGGCTCGAAGGTGAAGCCGCACGACGGCACCATCAGCTACGCGGCCCAGCCGCAATAAGGGGGCGACGTCATGAGAATCGCCCATTTCTTCATCGACCGCCCGCGCTTCGCGACGGTGGTCAGCGCGTTCCTGACGCTGATCGGGCTCGGCGCGATGTTCGTGCTGCCGGTCGCGCAGTATCCGGAGATCGTGCCGCCCACGGTGCAGGTCACCACCTCGTACCCCGGCGCCTCGGCCGACACGATCGCGCGCACCGTGGCGACGCCGCTCGAGCAGCAGATCAACGGCGTCGAGAACATGCTCTACATGAGCAGCCAGTCCACCGGCAACGGCCAGCTCACGGTGACGGTCACGTTCCGCATCGGCACCGACCTGAACGTCGCGCAGATGCTGACGCAGAACCGCGTGCAGGATGCGCTGCCGCGCTTGCCGGAAGACGTGCAGCGGCTCGGCGTGCAGGTGCGCAAGTCCACGCCGAGCATCCTGCTGGCGGTGCACCTGTACTCGCCGAACCACTCGCACGACACGCTCTACCTGTCGAACTACGCGACGCTGCACGTGAAGGACACGCTCGCGCGGCTGCAGGGCGTGGGCGACGTGCAGATCCAGGGCGCGCGCGAATACGCGATGCGGATCTGGATCGATCCCGATCGCGCGGCCGCGCACGACCTGACCGCGAGCGAGGTGCTGGCCGCGCTGCGCGCGCAGAACGTGCAGGTGTCGGCCGGTATCCTGAACCAGCCGCCGGTGGCGACCGGCTCGGCCTATCAGATCAACGTCGAGGCGCTGGGCCGGCTGTCCACGCCGGAGCAGTTCGGCGACATCGTGCTGAAATCCGATCCGCAGGGGCGTGTCACGCACCTGCGCGACGTCGGGCGCGTCGAGGTGGGCGCGGCCGATTACGGCGCGACCTCGTTCAAGGATCGCGACGACGCCACCGCGATGCTGATCTACGCCGAACCGGGCGCGAACTCGCTGGCCGTCGAGCACGAGGTGCTCGGCGCGATGGAAGGGCTTAAGAAGGAATTCCCGGCCGGCGTCGATTACCAGATCATCTACGACCCGACGATCTTCATCGGCAAGTCGGTCGACGAGGTGATCACGACGATTTTCGTCGCGATCCTGCTGGTGGTGGGCGTGGTGTTCGTGTTCCTGCAGAACTGGCGCGCGACCATCATTCCGGTGGTGGCGATTCCGGTGTCGCTGTTGGGCTCGTTCATCGTGCTCGCGACGTTCGGCATCTCGCTGAACAATCTCTCGCTGTTCGGGCTGGTGCTGGCGGTGGGGATCGTGGTGGACGATGCGATCGTGGTGGTGGAGAACGTCGAGCGCAACATGCGCGCCGGCATGTCGGCCGTGGAGGCCGCGCACCGCACCATGGACGAGGTCGGCGGCGCGCTGCTGTCGATCGCGCTGACGCTGTGCGCGGTGTTCGTGCCGTCGGCGTTCATCTCGGGCATCTCGGGGCTGTTCTTCCGGCAGTTCGCGGTGACCATCGCGGCGTCCACGGTGATCTCGTGCTTTGTCTCGCTGACGTTGAGCCCGGCGCTGTGCGCGGTGCTGTTCAAGTCGCATCAGGCCGGCCACGAAGCGGCGCCGAAGGGTCGTGTCTCGCGGATGCTGGAGTCGGGTTTCGCCAGCTTCAACCGCGGCTTCGACCGGATTTCGTTCGGCTACGGCAACCTCACGCGGCGGCTGGTGCGCGGCCTGACGGTGATGCTGGCGATCTATGTCGCGCTGATCGCGGTGGCCGGCGTGGAGTTCTCGCGCACGCCCACCGGCTTCATTCCCGAGCAGGACCAGGGCTACCTGATCACGATCGTCCAGTTGCCGCCGGGCGCCTCGCTCGAACGCACCGAGAAGGTGGTGCGGCAGGTGACGGACATCGCGCTGTCCACCAAGGGCATCGAGCACGCGGCGCCGTTCGTCGGGCTGGACGCGACCACGCTGACGGTCGCCTCGAACTCGGGCACGGTGTTTACGGGCCTGCCGTCGCTCTACAACCACTCGCTGCCGGGCGTCACCGCCGGCACCGTGCTGGCCGACCTGCGCAAGCGGCTGTCGGTCATCAAGGATGCCTACGTATTGACGATCCCGCCGCCGCCGGTGCAGGGCCTCGGCAGCGCGGGCGGCTTCAAGATGATGCTGGAGGATCGCGCGGGCCTGGGGCCGGACGCGCTCGTGAAGGCAGCCAAATCGCTGGTGGCGGCGGCCAACAAGGACCCGCATTTCGCCGGCGTGTTCACGCTGTACAACGCGGGTTCGCCGTCGGTGTTCGCGGATATCGATCGGGTCAAGGCGCAGAAGCTCGGCATCACGCCCACCGACGTGTTCTCGACGCTGCAGGTCTATCTGGGTTCGCAGTACGTGAACGACTTCAACTACCTCGGGCGGACCTACGAAGTGATCGTGCAGGCCGACGGCAGCTTCCGCCACAGCGGCGAGGACATCGGGCGGCTCAAGACCCGCAACCAGGCCGGCGAGATGGTGCCGATCGGCTCGGTCGCGACGTTCGAGGATCGCACCGTGCCGTATCGCGTGCCGCGCTTCAACCTGTATCCGGCCGCCGAAGTGCAGGGCGCGGCCGCACCGGGCGTGGCCACCGGCACGGCGCTGCATCGCATGGAGGAACTGGCGCACGACGTGCTGCCGCAGGGCATCTCGTTCGAATGGACCGATCTGGCCTATCAGCAGCAGCAAAAGGGCACGCCGACACTGGTGGTGTTCGGCGCGGCCGCGCTGTTCGTGTTCCTGGTGCTGGTGGCGCAGTACGAAAGCTGGAAGCTGCCGCTGGCGATCGTGCTGATCGTGCCGATGTGCATTCTGGCGTCGGTCACGGGGCTGTCGATTCGCGGCATGCCGATCGACATCCTGGCGCAGATCGGCTTCGTGGTGCTGGTGGGGCTGGCGGCCAAGAACGCGATCCTGATCGTCGAGTTCGCCAGACAGAAGGAGGATGAAGGGGTGGACGCGGCGGAGGCGGCCGTGCATGCGGCGCGTACCCGCCTGCGTCCGATCCTGATGACCTCGTTCGCGTTCATTCTCGGCGTCGCGCCGCTGGCCGTGGCCACCGGCGCGGGCGCGGAGATGCGGCAATCGCTCGGCACCGCGGTGCTGTTCGGGATGCTCGGCGTGACGGGCTTCGGCCTGCTGTTCACGCCGGCGTTCTACGTATTCATTCGCCGCTTCGGCCAGAAGAAGAAAGAAGCCTGGTTCGGTCGCAAGGAGGAAGCATGATGTCGCCGTCCAAACCCTGGCGCGCGGCGCGCCCGTCGCGCGTGCCGGCGATCGCCGCCGCCGGGGCGTTGCTGTTCGCGCTGGCCGGCTGCGCGGTCGGCCCCGATTATCACGCGCCGGTCGATACGCTGGTGCCGTTCGAGCATGCGCCGAAGCAGGCGGAATCCGGCGCATCTAGTGCATCGGCCGCCGCGCTCGATAGCTGGTGGACCGGCTTCCACGATCCGGTGCTGGTGTCGATCGTCGATCGCGCGCTGGCGCAGAACCTGGACCTGGCCGCCGCGTTCGCGCGGGTGCGGCAGGCGCGCGCCGCGGCCTCCGCGGCGGGCGCCGCGCTGCTGCCGACCGTCGATCTCGACGGCTCGGCGAGCGACCAGCACCAGAGCGAACTGAGCCCCACCGGCTCGCTCGCGAAGGCGTTCCCGGGCTACAGCCGCAGCCAGCGCGAATACACGCTCGGCGCGGCGGCGAGCTGGGAAATCGATCTGGCCGGCGGCCTGCGCCGCAACGCGTCGGCAGCGGCCAACGAGGCGCAGGCGGCCGAGGCGGACCGGCTCGGCACGCGCGTCACGGTGGCCGCCGATGCGGCCGACGCGTACCTCCAGGTGCGCGGCTACCAGGCGCGGCTCGCGGTGGCCAACGATCAGGTGCGGACCGATACGCATCTGCTCGATCTCGTGAAGGCGCGCCGCCGTGCGGGCGCGGCCGACGAGCGCGAGATCGCGCAGGCCGACGCGTTGCTGCGGCAGGCGCGCGCGCTGATCCCGACGCTGCAGACCAATCTCGTCGCGCAACTGAACCGGCTCGACATCCTGATGGGCGCGCAACCCGGCACCTACGCGAGCCAGCTCGCGGTGGCGGGCGAGATCCCGGGGATTCCGTCGGTCGATGCGAGCGCGACGCCCACCGACGTGCTGCGCCGCCGGCCCGACGTGATCGCGGCCGAGCGCCGGCTGGCCGCCTCGAACGAGCGGATCGGCGCGGCGCTGTCGGACTACTACCCGAAGCTGTCGATCTCGGGCCTGCTCGGCTTCGACAGCATCAACGCCGGGCAGTTGTTCACGGCGCGCGCGTTCCAGCCGGCCGTCACGGCCGGGCTGCGCTGGCGGCTGTTCGACTTCGGCAAGGTGGACGCCGAGGTGGCGTCGGCGCGCGGCGCGAACGCGGAGGCGCTCGCTGTTTATCGGCAGACCGTGCTGAAGGCGGCCGAGGATGTCGAGAACGCGTTCGTGACGCTGACGCAGACGCAACTGCGGCAGGGCGAACTCGATGCCGAGGTGGTGTCGCTCACGCGCGCGCGCGATCTGTCGGAGAAGGCGTACAAGGCCGGCGCGATCACGCTGACCGATGTGCTCGACGCCGATCGGCAACTGCTGAGTGCGCGCGACGATCTCGATGCGACGCGTGCCGATTCGGCGCGGGCGGCCGTGTCGGTGTTCCGGGCGTTGGGCGGGGGATGGGCGACCGGGCAGACGGCGGATGCGGCCGTGCCGGCGTCGGGCGGCTTGCCGAAGCCGGCGGCGTCGGCCGCCGGTTGATGGACTGAGACCCGGCCCAGGCCGGCCGACACCGGCCGGTCGATTGCCTCAGGGCTGCTGAAGCGCCTTGCGCGCCTCGCGCAGCACCGAGGCCGCAAGCGCCTCGTCGTTGACGAGGCGCGCGACCGTCAGCGCGCCGATCATCGTCGAGACGATCACCGTGGCCTTCTTGCGCGCCGCGGCCGGGCTCAGGTCGGTCAGGTGGCTTGCGAACAGGTCGATCAGCGCGATCGTGCTGTCGGCGGCGGCGTTGCGCACGTCGTCGCTGGCGCGCACCAGTTCGCTCGCCAGCGAGACCAGCGCGCATTCGCTGCAACTGCCGCCCAGGTGCAGCGCGGACAGGTAGCGGTCGATGGTGGCGTCGAGGCCGCGTTTGCCTGGCGTGCCGTCGAGCGTGACGGCCATGTGCTCGCGCGCGTTCTGCGTGGCGAGCTTGAGCGATTCCACCACCATCTGGTCTTTCGAGGCGAAGTGCTTGTAGAAGCCGCCGTGCGTGAGGCCGGCCTCTGCCATCACGTCACTGAGCGCGGTGCTCTCGATGCCGTTCTCGCGGAACTTGCGCGAGGCGGCTTCGACGATGCGCTGGCGGGTTTCGGCGGTTTCCTGTCTGGACTTTCTCATGAGCGCGATGCGGCTGTCTGGATCGTTTGGATTACATACAACATCTTTCGGCGCGTGGCAAGCGTGAGCGCGGCAGACAAGGTCCGCATGGGCCGCCTTCAGAGCGCCGCGAACTTCATCTCCGGCGTCTGGCCGAGCAGGAACGTGCGATTGAGCACGGCCGAATCGCGCAGGAAATCCCATAGCGCCGAGATCCGCCGCAGGTTGCGGATGTCCTCGCGGCAGCACAGCCAGAAGTGCCGCGTGATCGAGACTTCACCCGGGAACACCGGGATCAGGCGCGGATCGGGTTCGGCCATGAAGCAGGGCAGGATCGCAAGCGCGGTGCCCTGCAGCGCCGCGTGGTATTGCGCCACGATGCTGGTGGTCGACAGGTTGGCGCCCGCGCCCGGCACCGTGCGCTCCAGGTACAGCAGCTCGGGGCTGAACACCAGGTCGGTCACGTAGTTCAGGAATGCGTGCTCGCGCAGGTCGGCCAGCCGGGGCGACACCGGGTGACGCTGCAAATAGGCCTGCGTGCCGTACAACTGCAACCGGTAATCGCACAGCTTGGTGTGCACGTACTGGCCGCGCTCGGGGCGCTCCAGCACGATCGCCAGGTCGGCCTCGCGCTTCGACAGGCTGACGAAGTGCGGCACCGGCAGCAGGTCGATCGAGATCTCCGGGTGCGCCCGCGCGAAATGCGCCAGTTGCGGCGCGAGAAAGAACGAGCCGAAGCCCTCGGTCGAGCCGATCCGCACGTGCCCCGACAGCAGGTTCGCCCCGCCCTTGAACTGTTCCCCCGCCAACTGCACGGCGCTTTCGATCTCGTCGGCATAGGTCAGCAGCCGCTGGCCTTCCGAGGTCAGCACGAAGCCCCCCGCCCGCGATTTCTCGAACAGCACCGCTTCCAGCGAGGCCTCCAGCTCGCGCACGCGCCGCGCCACCGTGGTGTGGTCGACGCCGAGCCGGCGCGCCGCCGCGCTGGCCGTTTGCAGCCGCGCGACGGCCAGGAAATAACGCAGATCGTCCCAGTTGATCCGACGCATTTCGCTTGTGGATTTTTGCATAACGGATGGGTTATTAGCGGTATTTCGTGTGGAAAATCAAAGAACTATACTCGCCGGGACGTCGCCGCAAAGTGCGACGCGCAATAGGGATTCCCCTCATTGGACAAGAACACCGGAGACAACATGGAACTGCATTCGACCGCCGCCGCGGCGCCACCGGCCACGCGCCGGTCCGCGAAGGATTACGTCGTGGCTGGCTGGGCCAGCATGGCGGGCACCACCATCGAGTGGTACGACTTCTTTCTCTATGGCACCGCCGCTGCGCTCGTCTTCAACAAGGTTTTCTTCCCCACGCTCGACCCGGTGCTCGGCACGCTGGCCGCATTCGCCACCTATGGCGTGGGCTTCATCGGCCGGCCGATGGGCGGCATCGTGTTCGGCCACTTCGGCGACAAGATCGGCCGCAAGTCGATGCTGATGGCCACGCTGCTGATGATGGGCATTCCGAGCATCGCGATCGGCCTGATCCCGTCGTTTCAGAGCATCGGTTACTGGGCCGCCGGGCTGCTGGTGGCGATGCGCTTCATTCAGGGCATGGCGGTGGGCGGCGAGTGGGGCGGCGCGGCGCTGATGGCGGTGGAACACGCGCCGCCGGGCAAGAAGGGGCTGTTCGGCAGCCTGCCGCAAACAGGCGTGGGCTTCGGGCTGATTCTCTCGTCGAGCGCGATGGCGATCGTCGCGGCGCTGCCCGAACCGGCGCTGCTGTCGTGGGGCTGGCGCGTGCCGTTCCTGGCCAGCGTGGTGCTGCTGATCGTGGGCTGGTATATCCGCACCCGCGTGCCCGAGTCGCCCGATTTCGAAAAGCTCAAGCAGGAAGGCGCGCGCGTGAAATCGCCGGTGGCCGAGGTGATCGTGCGTCACCCGCGTGCGCTGCTCGCCATCATCGGCGCGCGCACCGCCGAGAACACCTGGTTCTATCTGGTGGTGGCGTTCGCGCTGTCCTATGCGGCCAATCAATTGTCGATCCCGAAGGCGCAGATCCTTCACGCGATCACGGCCGGCGCGGCGTTGTCGATCGTCACGATGCCGCTGTCGGGTTACCTGAGCGACGTGATCGGGCAGAAGCGCCTGTTCGTGATCGGGCTGGTGGTGATGTGCCTGTTCGCGGCGCCGTTCTTCCTGATGCTCGAAACGCGCCACGCCCTGGCCGTGTGGTGGGCGATGGTGCTCGGCGTGGGCGTGGTGTTCCCGATCCTCTACGCGCCCGAATCGCAGTTCTTCGCCGCGCAGTTCCCGGCGCAGGTGCGCTACAGCGGCATTTCGGTGTCGGTGCAGGCGGCCGGCGTGCTGGGCGGCGGCATCGCGCCGATGATCGCCACCGCGCTGCTCGCCGCGGGCGGCGGCAACCCGCGCTACGTGGTGGCCTACATGGTCGTGCTCGGCGCGATCGCGATTGCCTGCGCGCTATGCCTGCGCGACGGCAAGGAATAACCCCATCCATTTACCCGGTGCGCAGTGCCCGACCCGTCGAGGCGCTCGCATCGGCAACCGCAGAGAGTCGAACATGAATGCAGTCATTCAGGATAACGTAGCAGGCGTGCCGAACGTGCCGCTGTTGATCAACGGCGAATTCGTCGAATCGACCAGCACCGAGTGGCGCGACATCGTCAACCCGGCCACCCAGCAGGTGCTGGCGCGCGTGCCGTTCGCCACGGCCGGCGAGATCGATGCGGCCATCGAGGCCGCGCACGCCGCGTTCGCCACCTGGCGGCACACGCCGCTCGGCACGCGGCTGCGCGTGATGCTGCGCTTCCAGGCGCTGGTGCGCGAGCACATGTCGCGCATCGCCGCGGTGCTGACGGCCGAGCAGGGCAAGACGCTGCCCGATGCCGAAGGCGACATCTTCCGCGGCCTCGAAGTGGTCGAGCACGCGTGCTCGATCGGCACGCTGCAACTCGGCGAATTCGCCGAGAACGTGGCCGGAAGCGTGGATACCTACACGCTGCGCCAGCCGATCGGCGTGTGCGCCGGCATCACCCCGTTCAACTTCCCGGCGATGATCCCGTTGTGGATGTTCCCGATGGCGATCGTGTGCGGCAACACGTTCGTGCTGAAGCCGTCGGAGCAGGACCCGCTGTCCACCATGGAGCTGGTCAAGCTCGCGATCGAGGCCGGCGTGCCGAAGGGCGTGCTGAACGTGGTGCATGGCGGCAAGCAGGCGGTGGATGCGCTGTGCACGCACCGGCATGTGCAGGCCGTGTCGTTCGTCGGTTCGACCGCCGTCGGCACGCACGTATACCGGCTCGCCAGCGAGCACGGCAAGCGTGCGCAATCGATGATGGGCGCGAAGAATCACGCCGTGGTGCTGCCCGACGCGAACCGCGAGCAGACGCTCAACGCGCTGGCGGGCGCGGGCTTCGGCGCGGCCGGCCAGCGCTGCATGGCCACCTCGGTGGTGGTGCTGGTGGGCGCCGCGCGCGACTGGGTGCACGACCTCGCGGCCAAGGCGCGCACGCTGAAGGTCAACGCCGGCCACGAGGCCGGCACCGATGTCGGGCCGGTGGTGTCGAAGGCGGCCCGCGCGCGCATCCTGGCGCTGATCGAATCGGGCGTGCAGGAAGGCGCGACGCTGCTGCTCGACGGCCGCGACGTGAAGGTGCCCGGCTACGCCGACGGCAACTTCGTCGGCCCGACGATCTTCACCGACGTGAAGACCGACATGCGCATCTACACGCAGGAAATCTTCGGGCCGGTGCTGGTGGTGCTGACCGTCGACACGCTCGACGAGGCGATCGCGCTGGTCAATGCCAATCCGTTCGGCAACGGCGTGGGCCTGTTCACGCAGAGCGGCGCGGCGGCGCGCAAGTTCCAGAACGAGATCGACGTCGGCCAGGTGGGCATCAACATCCCGATTCCGGTGCCGGTGCCGTTCTTCAGCTTCACCGGCTCGCGCGGCTCGAAGCTCGGCGATCTCGGCCCGTACGGCAAGCAGGTCGTGCAGTTCTACACGCAGACCAAGACCGTCACCGCGCGCTGGTTCGACGACGCCACCGTCAACGACGGCGTGAACACCACCATCAGCCTGCGCTGAACCCGCACGAGGACCGCACATCATGAAGATCGGATTCATCGGGCTGGGCAACATGGGTGCGCCGATGGCGCGCAATCTGCTGAAGGCCGGGCACGCGCTGCGCGTGTTCGACCTCGACGTGGCGGCGGTGCGGGCGCTGGCCGATGCCGGCGCGCGCGCGGCCGCCTCGCCGAAGGATGCCGCGAGCGATGTCGAATGCGTGATCACGATGCTGCCGGCGGCCGCGCACGTGCGTCACGTGATCGGCGCCGAGGACGGCGTGCTGGCGGGGATCG
The DNA here is from genome assembly GCF_047497165.1 of Burkholderia sp. 22PA0099. Classification (NCBI taxonomy): domain Bacteria; kingdom Pseudomonadati; phylum Pseudomonadota; class Betaproteobacteria; order Burkholderiales; family Burkholderiaceae; genus Burkholderia; species Burkholderia sp. 22PA0099. The sequence continues at coordinate 1,714,571 of NZ_CP163165.1, forward strand.
CGCCGGGCGTGACGATCGTCGATTGCAGCACGATCGATCCGGCCACCGTCAAGGCGATGGCGCAGGCGGCGGCCGCGCGCGGCAACGGCTTCGTCGATGCGCCCGTGTCGGGCGGCACCGGCGGCGCGACGGCCGGCACGCTGACGTTCATGGTCGGCGCGGCGGGCGCGGAATTCGATGCGCTCAAGCCGTTGCTGGCCGCGATGGGACGCAACATCGTGCCGTGCGGCGGCGTGTCGATGGGGCAGGTGGCGAAGATCTGCAACAACCTGATCCTCGGCATCACGATGGCCGGCGTGTCCGAGGCGATGGCGCTCGGCGAGGCGCTCGGCATCGATCCGAAGGTGCTGGCCGGCATCGTCGACAGCTCCACCGGGCGCTGCTGGAGCTCGGACACCTACAACCCGTTCCCGGGCGTGGTGGAGACGGCGCCGGCTTCGCGCGGCTACAGCGGCGGTTTCGGCACGGACCTGATGCTGAAGGATCTGGGCCTGGCCACCGACGCCGCGAAATCGGTGCGGCAGCCGGCGTATCTGGGTGCGCTCGCGCAGCAGTTGTACCAGGCGCACAGCGCCGGGGGCAGCGGGGGGCTGGATTTCTCGTCGGTGATCGGGCTGTATCGCGCCAGGCCGAAGGGCTGATGCGCGAAGGCCGGCGTGCGCGCGGTCAGCGGGTGGCGAAATGCGCACGCACGCGCTCGCGGGCCGCGTCCCACAGCGCCGGCGAGCCGCGCGCGATGACCGGGCCGTAGCGCTCGATCACCTGCTGTTCGGTGATGCCGTTTTCGCGCCAGGTGCCGCCGTCGGTCAGCGTGTTGATCAGCAGCGGTTGCAGGCGGTCGAGCGCCTTGGCGAAGATCGCCTCGGGGGTGCGCGCCGCCTCGAATTCTTCCCACAACGCGCGCAGCGCCGTGCCCTGCGCCTCGGGCAGCAGCCCGAAGATGCGCGCGGCCGCTTCGTGCTCCTGCGCCTCGATGTCGTTCGCGCCCGCGCCCGGCGCATGGAACGGGTGATCGCCCGCGTCGATCTCGACGATGTCGTGCACCAGCAGCAGCTTCACCACGTGCATGACGTCGGCGCCATCGGCGTACTGCGGCGCGAGCGTCATCGCGAACATCGCCAGATGCCACGAGTGCTCGGCCGAATTTTCCTTGCGGGTGCGATTGACGAGCGGCGATTGCCGCAGCACGGATTTGAGCTTGTCCAGCTCGGCGAGAAAGGCGAACTGCTGGCCGAGCGGCGGGAGGGTGGGGGTGAGGGCATCCAAGAGGCGTTCTCCTTCGCTTGCGTGACGTCGCCGGTATTGTGACGTGTCGCGAAGGGTTGCGCCAAGCGTCGCCCGTCCCGTTCTCCCGTTCAGATCCAGCGGAACGTCAGGTCGCTGTCCTTGCTCTGCTTGAACTTGTTGCACTTCGCCAGCACGTTGTAGCGGATCGGGAACAACTCGCGGCCCGGCGATTCGAGGATATCGATCTCGACGATATCGAAGTCGCGCAGCAGCGCGTTCCAGCCGTGCTCGGTGATGCGCCAGCAATCGGGCGTCGGCCCGTGGATGCGCCAGTTCAGCGGCGCCGAAATCAGCAGCCAGCCTTCGTGGCGCAGCACGCGCCGGATTTCCTTGACCGCCTCGAACGGATTGAGCGTGTGCTCGATCACTTCCATGCAGACCACGCAGTCGTAGGTGCTGTCGGCGATCTGCACATTCGGGCGGGTGATGTCGCCGACGATGTCGGGCGCGTAGGTATCCACCACGTCGAACGTGTCGACCGCGAAGTTGCCGAAGCACTCGCGCACGAAGGTGCGATCCTGCGGGCCGACTTCCAGCAGGCGGCCGGACTCGCCGGCGAGCTTCTGGGCGGTGCCGCGCACGAAGGCGGCGAGGTGGTCGCGCGCCAGCGAGAAGGTGTCGTTGTCGAATTGCGAAGGAATGGCCATGGGGTTACCTGTCGTTGCGGGCGGGGCGCTTGCTTGTCACGAGGCGGCTTGGGGCGGGACCTGGCGTTCCGGCACCGCGACATCGCGCAGATGGAACACGATCATGGTGTTCTCGACGTGATACAGCGGCATGTCGTGGGCGAGGTCGTCGAGGTACTGCGTCAGTTCGGGGAACTGACGATTGCCGTAATCGTGCCAGGCGATGCAGGCCCGGCCTTCGGGCGCCAGCATCACGAGGGCGTTCTCGGTGTCCTTGCGGACGTAGTTGACTTCGTGATTGGCGTCGATGAAGACGTACTGGAACTGTTCCGCGTACGGCGCCGGATCGAGCTTCATCGAATCCTGGAACACCTGCTTGACGAGATGGCGGTTCGACGATTTCAGATACTTGCGCTCGAAGCCGAGCGCTTCGTTGGCGAGATGGCGATCGTCGCCCTGGAACGCCACGTCGTCGAGATCGGGCAGGTCGAGCGTGTAGATGCGTTCGCCCTGCGCGTCGTGCGGCGTCAGGTTCTCGGCCAGCAGCCGGGTAGTGTAGCCCTTGTAGGTGCCGAATTCGAACAGCCGGGCCGGTTCCACCACGCGCATCAGCTTGAGCAGCACGATCGATTCGAGCGACGTCAGCGAGCCGGCGCCTTGCGCGGGCGGCATGAAGAAGCGGATCTCCTCCGGATGGTCGTCGGGAATCGACAGCAGTTGCGTCGGGCGGATATGGATCATTCCCGAAGGGCCTGATTGCGTGGCGTTGGATTGGATTGTCATCGGTTCTTTCGGATGGTGGTCGAGTCGGGGTGCCCGGCGTGCGCTCAGCCCGCGTTGCGTTCTTTCTCGTACTTGATCAGCTTGTGGATACGTGAATTCTTGAAGTACCGGATATGGTTCTGGTGCGAATAGAAGATGTCGGTCTGCCATTCGCCGCACAGCAGGTCGATGCCGGTCGGATCGTCGGCCGGTTGCACGATCGTGTCGGCGAGGATCCGGTCGACGCCCGAGGTGTTCGGGCTGGACTCGTGCCACACCGAGCTGTTCATCACGACGAAATCGCCGGGCGCCAGTTCGGGCGTGATTTTCGGCCATTGGATGTCGAACGCGTCGGGGTCGATCTCGCCGGCGTCGCCGAGCACGCCGAGCCGGTGCGAGCCGGGGTAGAAGCTCATCGCGCCGTTGGCCTCGTTGACCTCGCTCAGTGCCACGAACAGGCTGCACTTGTTCAGGTTGCCGAGGTGGTAGCAGCTGTCCTGGTGCAGGAACACGCTGGCCGGGCTGAACTGATCCTTGATCACGAAGCGATGGTTGTAGAGCGCCACGTGCGGCCCGAAGATCTGCTTGACCGTGTCGGCGAACACCGGCTCGCGGTACATGTGGGCGAGTGCGTCGGGCAAGTCCTCGGTCAGCGACACGGGGTTGCGGCGGCTCACGTCGCGCCCTTCGCGCAGCCGGGCGTCGTAGAACTCGCGCCAGGCGGCCTGCCAGTCGCGCATCACGTCGGCCGGGATCGCATTGCGCATCACGAACACGCCGGTTTCCGCGAATACGGCGGGGTCGAACCTGTCGGACGAGAGCTTCTCGACCGCGCGCGCGAGGGAGTCAAGCGTGCTGGGCATGGTGGCGGCACATAGTTATCGATCGTCAAATTATGGTGGGCGCCGGCTCGCGGCCAAGCCGCGAGATGACGGCAAAAGCGCCGTCAATTTGTTTGATGGCGAGGCGGCGGGCGACCGGGTCGGGTGCGGCGGAGCGCAAATGGGGCGGGAAGGGGAGAAAGCGGCCGGGGCGGGGAATGCCGGCGGCAAATTGCCGACGAGCGCCGACAAGAGCCGGCGTCAAGCTGTCGAATCTGCCGAAAGCACCGAAAGCACCGAAAGCACCGAAAGCACCGGCAAGCACCGGCAAGCACCGGCAAGCACCGGCAAACGGCCGGCAGGCAGCCGACAAGCGACAAAGCAACTGGAGGCGTGGGCGTTGCCGATGCGGTGCCTCGGTGCCTCGGCGCCTGCCCGACCGGCGAGCCCGCCGGTCGGTTCGGATCAATTCATCGGGCCGGGCGAGGCGATCGCCTCTGTCGCTCAGGACATCGCCCGGCCCGGCGGCCACTCAGAACAGATAAATCCCCGCAATGAACACCGCGCCCGAAAACAGCAGCGCCGTCACGCAATAGCCCATGATGTCGCGCACGCCGAGCCCGGCGATCGCGAGCGCCGGCAGCGCCCAGAACGGCTGCGCCATGTTGGTCCAGGCCTCGCCGTAGGCGATCGCCATCGCCGACTTGCCGAGATCGGCGCCGAGCGCCTGCGCGGCCGGCATCACGAACGGCCCCTGCACGACCCAGTGGCCGCCGCCCGACGGCACCGCGAAATTGATCACGGCCGAGCTCAGGAACGCCAGCAGCGGGAAGGTGTGGACGTTGGCGATGTCGACGAACCACTTGGTGATCACGCCGGCCAGCCCCGAATGATCCATCAGCGCCTGGATGCCGGCGTAGAACGGGAACTGGATCATGATCGCGCCGGCGCCGCGCGCGGCCGCGCCGATCGCGCGGGCATAGGCCATCGGCGTCTTGTGCAGCACGAGGCCCGCGGCCAGGAACACCAGGTTGACGGTGTCGATGTCGAGCATGAAGCCTTTGGCGCGGGTGCGGATCACCAGGAACACCACGCACAGCGCCGCCACCAGCAGCGACAGCAGGCGGCTTTCCTCCATCCGCTCGGCCCAGCTCGCGCCCGGCCCGAGCTTGCGCTCGAAGCTCGGCTCTTCCTCGAGCAGCTTCGGATCGATCGACACCACCTCATGCGGCTTCGGCATCATCATCCGCGCCAGGAACGGCAGCAGCACGATCAGGCCGATCGTGATGAATGCGTTGTAGCCGGTGAAGATGGTCTGCGAGACGGGGATCAGGCCGATCACCTTCTCCATCGGATTGCCCTTGGTGGCCGCCACCAGCGGCACCGAGCCGGACAGGCCGCCGTGCCAGGTCAGGAAGCCCATGTAGGCGGAGGCGACCAGCAGCCGGTAGTCGGAGCCGCGCACGCGCCGCGCGACCTCGCGCGCCAGCATCGCGCCGAGCACCAGGCCGAAGCCCCAGTTGATCGCGCAGGCCACCGACGCCACGAAGGCCACCAGCATCACGCCGCCGGCCGGGGTTTTCGGGGTGCTGGCGAGCGCCACCAGCAGGCGCTTGACCGGCCCGGAGCTGGCCAGCGCGTGGCCGGTCACGAGGATCAGCGCCATCTGCATGGTGAAGGCCAGCAGGTTCCAGAAGCCGCTGCCCCACAGCAGCACGAGCTCGGCGGGCGGCTTGGGCGTCAGCGAGAACGCCAGCACGAACGTGACGACGGTCAGGAAGATCGCGAAGATCAGCGGGTCGGGCAGGACCCGATGGACGATTTGCGTGAAAAAACGGGAAATGCGAGAGATCACCGGGTCTCCTCCGTGATGGCGGTTTGTTCTGGACGGGATGCGTAGTCGGGCGCGCGGCTTCAGGCGGGCGCCTGGAGCCGGGGTACACGGGCGCGCACAAGACTAATGGTCAGACGTGTCAACAACAATACGTAAAGTTGCATAAGCGGTAACCCTCGCTGCCGCGCGTGCGGTTCGTGGCGGGCAGCGGGAGCGGCGCTGGTGCGCGGGAGAGGAAAGGGAAGGCCGCTGAGGTGGCTTCGTGCACGCCGCGTCGCGAACCGGCCGGGCGCGGACCTGCTGTTACGCCAGCTTCGGCCAGCGGACGCATGAACGTGGCGGCGGGAATGCCGGCCCCGCACCGGCTTCGGCCGGGGCCACGGCCGTTTCCTGGGCTACCGCATGCACGAATGTGGCAGCCCGAATGACGGCCTCGCGTCAGTTTCAGCCGGGGCCACGGCCGTTTCCTGGGCTACCGCATGCACGAACGTGGCAGCCCGAATGCCGGCCTCGCGCCAGTTTCAGCCGGGGACCACGGCCGTTTCCTGGGCTACCGAATGCACGAACATGGCAGCCCGAATGCCGGCCCCGCGCCGGTTTCAGCCGGGGCCACGGCCGTTTCCTCGGCCACCACGCGCACGAGCCAGCAGCCCGAATGCCGGCCCCCACGCCGGCTTCAGCCGAGCGCCACCGCCGTTTCCTCGGCCAGCGCCTGCACGAGCGCAGCGGCCGGAATGCCGGCCTCGCGCCGCCGGCTCAGGCCGGCCGCCTGACCGGCCCACAGCGACAGGAATTCGGGCCGATCGGCCGCGCCGGCCGCCTTGCGGATCTCGGTCGTCAGCGCGTTCTGCACCGGGTAAGCCGGCACTTCCACTTCGTATTCGGCCATGCGCAGCATGAATTCGTTGACGATGCCGCGCGCCGGGCGACCCGAGAAGGTGCGCGTGGTGCGGGTGGACGTGTCGGTCGATTCGCGGATCCGCTCGCGCCAGCCGGCATGGATCGGCGATTCGGCGCTGGTCAGGAACGCGGTGCCGAGCTGGGCGGCCTGCGCGCCTAGCACCAGCGCGGCGGCGACGCCCCGGCCGTCCATGATGCCGCCCGCCGCGATCACGGGCAGCCGCACCGCGTCGGCGATTTGCGGCACCAGCGCGAGCGTGCCGATCATGCTGGCGTCGGGATGGCCGAGGAAGGTGCCGCGATGGCCGCCGGCCTCGGCGCCCTGCGCGCAGATCGCATCGGCGCCGTTGGCTTCCCAGGCGCGCGCCTCGGCCACATTGGTGGCCGTGCCGATCACGAAGCTGCCCGCCGCGTGCAGCCGCTCGACCGAGGCCGCGTCGAGCAGGCCGAACGTGAAGCTGGCCACCGGCACCTTCAAGTCGATCAGCGCTTCCAATTGTTCACGGAAATCCTCGCTGTAGCGGGCCGGCGGCTGCATCGGCGCGAGGCCGAGCTCGTCGCGAAACGGCTGCAATTGCGCGAGCGCGCGCTGCACGGCGGCTTCGGTGGGCGCGGGCGTATCGAGCACGAACAGGTTGACCGCGAACGGTTTCGCGGTGCCGGCGCGGATCGTCGCGACCTGCTGGCGCAGCGCATCGGGCGAAAACCCGGCCGCGCCGATCGAGCCCAGGCCGCCCGCGTTGGAGACGGCCACCACCATGCCCGGCGGCGAACCGCCGTTCATCGGGCCTTGCACGATCGGCAACTCGATGCCGAGCTGGCGGGTCAGGGCAGTGGAAAGCGAACGTGGCATGGCGAGTCCTCTGAATGGGTTGGGGAAGGCGATATCGGAAATAACAGGTAAATGATATGCATCTTATCAGGCCGCCAGGTATGAAAGATCGAGATACCGGTTGCCTCCTGGGCAGATGACTGCGTACCACGTTCCGATCTCCCGCCATCGTCTCTGCGCCTCGCGCACCACAGGTTTTCCCCTATCGATTCGCGCTTGACTTGTTCAAATTGGAACCTTAATTTTGCGCCTGTTCCTACATGTTCTTTTTATGGGAACAGGCCAGTCGCTTCGGCGACCGCTTTCAACCGACCGGGATTCCACGATGTCCTTCCGTCTGTCGCGCCTCGCGTTCGCGCTCGCCCTCGGCGTGCTGCCGCTCGTCGCCCATGCCGATTCGAGCAGCGTCACGCTGTACGGCATCGTCGACGAGTTCTTCCAGTACGTGAACACGGGCAGCGGCTATACGGCCGCGATCGGCTCGTCGGGGCAGTGGGCGAGCCGGATCGGCCTGCGCGGCCATGAGGATCTCGGTGGCGGCAACTACGTCGGCTTCGATCTGCAGAACGGCTTCAACCCGAACGACGGCAGCTTCGCGTCGGCCGGCTCGATGTTCAACCGGCAGGCCTGGGTGGGCCTCGGCGGCGACTGGGGCGAACTGCGCGTCGGCCGCCAGAATTCGCCGCTGTTCAACGATCAGGGCGGGCTCGACGCGTTCGGCGCGGCCACCCAGGCCTCCGGTTTCAGCAACATGGAAACCTATGCGGTGCGCACCAGCAATACGGTGTCCTATACGTCGCCGCTGCTGTCGGGCCTGCAATTCAGCGTGTACGTGGGCTTCGGCGACGCGGGCGGTTTGCGCTCGGGCGGCGCCAGCTATCAGGCCGACGTAACCTACACGCACGGCGCGTTTGCCGCGATCGCGGCGGCGCAGGCCGTGCGCAGCGCCGACAACGGCACGCTCGACCGCACGGCCGAAGCCGGCGCGTCGTATCAGCTCGGCAAGACCACCGTGTATGTGGGCTGGGCCGGCGCGAAGTGGGCCGACATCGGCCTCGACGCGAACATCTACGGCGTGTCGGCGCTGTACCAGGTGACGGGCGCGCAAGCCGTCTCGCTCGGCGGCACCTACCTGCACGACGAAACGGGCCAGGGCGCGAACGCCAGGCAGATCGCCGCGCTCTACACCTACACGATGTCGAAGCGCACCACGCTGTACGGCACGCTGTCGTTCCTGCAGAACCGCGGCAACGCGTCGTACCGGCTGGCCGGTTCGGCCAACGCGGGCTTGCCGCTGGCCTATCCGGGCGCCGATGCGCGCGGCGTGCAGCTCGGCATCGTCCACCGTTTCTGAACGCGCCACGCCTGCCCCATCGCCATGTCCGCCCGCCGATCCGCCTCGCGCCGCCGTCCGCGATCAAACCTGTGCATACTTGTACCTTTTGCGACGCGATCCGCGCCGCCGGGTATGAGCCGGTGCGCGGGCGCGGCGCGTGCTGACAGGAGACTGAAGATGGTGCGTAACTCGGCCAAGGCGTCCGACGTCGGGCGTTCCAAGGCACACAAGGTCGCGGCGGCGCTCGAACGCGACATCCTGAGCGGGCGGCTGCCGTACGGCCAGCAACTCGAAAGCGAGAGCGAACTGGTCGAGCGCTTCGCGGTGAGCCGCAACACCGTGCGCAAGGGCCTCGACCTGCTGACCACCAGCGGGCTGATCACGCGGCGCGGCGGCATCGGCTCGTTCGTGACGTTCCACGGGCAGACCATCGACGGCTCGCTCGGCTGGACCACGGCGCTGGAGCAGGCCGGCGGCAGCGCGCAAACCCGGCTGCTGCAGATCGCGATCATCGAGGACGAGGCGCTGGCCGCCGAACTCGGGCTCGCGCAGCCGCGCTTCGTGGCGATCGACCGGATGCGCGTGACCGGCGAGCCGGCCACGCATATTTCGCTGGAGCGCAGCCGCTTGCCGTTCTCCGACGATCTCGCCGCGCTGCCGCTCGAAGGGCTGGTGGGCGGCTCGCTGAACCGCACGCTGGCCGAGCACGGCATGGTGGCCGATCACGGCGAGCAATGGGCCGAGGTGGTCGGCCTGGCGGCGGACGACGCGAAGCTGCTCAAGCGCCGCGCCGGCACGCCGTTTCTGCGCTCGCGGCGGCTCACGCGCGATCGCGACGACCGGATCATCGAGTACGTCGTCAGCCTGCTCGACCCGGCCCACTTTGCACTTCACCTGGAATTCTGATGTCGATCTCCCGTACCGATGCTGCTCCCGCCGCACCCGCTGCCGCACCCGCCGATTCGAACCATGCGGCCCGGCTCGACCGCGCGCGCGGCGCGTTCTACGGCCTTGCGCTCGGCGATGCGTTCGGGATGCCGACCCAGGCGCTGAGCCGCGAGACGATCCGCGCGCGCTTCGGCCGCATCACGCAGTTGACGGAGGCCGGCCCCGATCAGCCGATCGCGCCGAACATGCCGGCCGGCGCGATCACCGATGACACCGAACAGGCCGTGCTGGTCGCGCAGTTGCTGGTGGACGGGCGGGGCGCGATCGCGCCGCTCGAATTCGCGCGGCGGCTGATCGCCTGGGAAGCCGACATGAAGGCGCGCGGCTCGCTCGACCTGCTCGGGCCGTCGACGCGGCGTGCCACGCAGGCGATCGTCGATGGCGAGGACGTGGCGCTCGCGGGCCGCTTCGGCACCACCAATGGCGCCGCGATGCGGGTCACGCCGGTCGGCATCGCCACGCCGCTCGACGACGCGCAGGCGTTCGTTGACGCGGTGCTCGCGTCGTGCCTCGTCACGCATCACACCACGCTCGGCGTGGCGAGCGCGGCGGCGGTGGCGGCGGCCGTGTCGGCCGGCATCGCCGGCGCGACGCTGGCCGAGGCGCTGGAGGCCGGCGCGCGCTTCGCCGAGCTGGGCGAGACGCGCGGCTACTGGGTGGCCGGCGCGCGCATCGGCGCACGCCTTCGCTGGGTGGCCGAGGCCGGCGCGGCGCTGACCGGCGCGCCGCTGGCGGACTGGCTCTACGAGGTGGTCGGCACCTCGGTGGCCTCGCAGGAATCGGTGGTCGCGGCGTTTGCGCTCGCGCACGACGCGGCGCGCCACGGCACCGGCATCGAGGCGGCGCTCGCCACGGCGGCCAGCCTCGGCGGCGACACCGACACGATCGGCGCGATGCTCGGCGCGATGCTCGGCGCCTGCGCCGGCTACGACGCGCTGCCGGCCGAGGCAGTGGCGACGATGCGGCGCGTGAGCGCGCTCGATCTCGATGCCCTGTGCCTGCAATTGCTGACGCTGCGCGCCGCGCGCGGCTGATACGGCTGATTCACGCGGCCGCGCCGGCCTTGCCCGGCCGCGGCGCACCTCATGACCCGACCCAGGAGATCGACAGATGGCTTCGTCCCGCAAACCCGCGTCCGCCGGCAAGATCGAAGCGCGCGGCATCGAACCCGTGCCCGACGAGGAATGTCGCGGCCATCCGCTGCAATTGTTCTGGGTCTGGTTCGCCGCCAACATCAGCATCCTCGGGCTGCCGCTCGGTGCGACGCTGGTGGCGTTCCAGCATCTCGCGATCTGGCAGGCGATCCTGGTGGCGGTGATCGGCGCGGCGGGCTCGTTCGCGCTGGTCGGGGTGATCTCGATCGCCGGCAGGCGCGGCCATGCGCCGAGCCTGACGCTGTCGCGCGCGGTGTTCGGCGTGCGCGGCAACATCGGGCCGACCATCGTCTCGCTGCTGTCGCGGCTCGGCTGGGAAACCGTCAACACCACCACCGGCGCCTACGTGCTGCTGTCGCTGTGCTCGATCCTGTTCGGCTCGTCGGCCGACGCCAAGGCCGAGCCGGTGCTGACGCTGGTGTTCATCGCGATCTTCGTGGCCGCCACGCTGGTGGTGTCGGGCCTTGGCCATGCCACCTTGCTGGTGATCCAGAAGTGGTCGACATGGGTGTTCGGCGCGCTGAACCTGATCGTGGCCGGCTTCCTCGCGCAGTCGATCGACTGGCACGCCGTGTTCGCGGCCGCGCCGGCGCCGGCCAGCGCGGTGATCATCGGCATCGGCACGATCGCGGCCGGCACCGGGATCGGCTGGGCCAACGCGGGCGCCGACATGTCGCGCTACCAGGCGCGCGACGTGAAGGGCGGCGCGCTGGTGGCATCGGCCGCGTTCGGCGCGGGCATTCCGCTGGTGCTGCTGGTCACGCTCGGCGCGCTGCTGTCGGTCGGCAACGACACGCTGGCCTCGGCCACCGATCCGATCGCGGCGATCCGCGATCTGCTGCCGCACTGGATGGCGATTCCGTATCTGATCGCCGCGTTCGGCGGGCTGCTGCTGTCGAACTATCTGTCGGTGTACTCGGCCGGCCTGACCACGCTGACGCTCGGCCTCAAGGTCAAGCGCGTGCAGGCGGTGGTGGTGGACATCGTGGTGATCTCGACCGGCTCGGTCTACTTCATGCTGATCGAGGGCAGCTTCTACGGCCCGTTCATCGGTTTCATCTCGCTGCTCGCGGTGCCGATCACGGCGTGGGTGGGGATCTTCATCGTCGATCTGGCCAGCCGCGACGGCTACCGGGCCGATGCGCTGCTCGACGTCAGCCCGGCCAGCGCCTACTGGTATCGCGGCGGCATCGAATGGCGCGCGTTCGGCGCGTGGGCGATCGCGATCGTGCTCGGCGCCTGCTTCCTGTCGATCGGCGAGCATGGTTTCCACGGGCCGTTCGCCGGCAGTTGGCTCGGCCGCAACGGGCTCGGCTGGGTCGTCACGTTCGTGGTGGGCGGCGGGCTGTACGCGCTGCTCGGCGGCGCGCGTCGCACGCGCGGCCTGCAGGAGCGCACGACATGACGGCCGTGGTGCCCCGCTTGATTCATACGGGACAGGTGCTGGTCGACCTGATCATGCGCGTGGGCGCGTTGCCGGCGCCGGGCGGCGACGTGCTGGCCTCCGAGGCGCGCTTCGAGGTGGGCGGCGGCTTCAACGTGCTGGCCGCCGCGCGGCGCAGCGGCATGGCCTGCGTCTATGCGGGCGGCCACGGCACCGGGCGCTTCGGCGAGCTGGCGCGACAGGCGCTGGCCGCCGAGGGCGTCGAGCTGGCCGCGCCGCGTGTGGCGGATCGCGATACGGGCGTATGCGTCGCGATCGTCGAGGCCACCGCCGAGCGCACGTTCGTCACGCATCTCGGTGCGGAGGCGGTGCTCGAACGCGCGGTGCTCGATGCGCTGGCGGTCACGCCGCACGACGTGGTGTACGTGTCGGGCTACGCGCTGTGCCTGCCCGACAAGGGCGAGGTGCTGGCGGGCTGGCTCGAAGCGCTCGACGACGCAGTGCCGGTTGCGTTCGATCCGGGGCCGCTGGTCGATACGATCGACGCCGCGCTGCTTGCGCGCGTGATGCGGCGCACGCGGATCTGGACGGGCAACCGCGAGGAGGCGCAGCGCCACACCGGCTGCGCGACGGCCGAGGCGGCGCTGGCCGCGATTGCCGCGAACCTGCGCGACGACGCGCTGACGCTGGTGCGCGATGCCGGGCACGGCTGCCTTGTCGCATCGGGCGGCGCGGTGACGCGCGTGGCCGCGTTCGAGGTGGCGGCGGTGGACAGCAACGGCGCCGGCGATGCGCATACGGGCGTGCTGCTGGCGTCGCTCGCGCAGGGCCATGCACCGCTCGCCGCGGCACGTCGCGCGAACGCCGCCGCCGCGCTGGCCGTCACGCGCTTCGGGCCGGCCACGGCGCCGCTTGCCGCCGAGATCGATGCGCTGGTGAACGCGCGCAGCGCATAAGCGCAACGCGCAACGAGAGACGGGCGCTGCCGTTGCCCGATCGCGCCGCCGCGCGCCATGCCGCGTCGTCGCGCCATATCGCGCGCTATCACTACCCGCGCCGTGCGTCCCGATTCGGTGCCGCTGCGTCGCATTCATTTGCCGCCGGGCCGCATCGCAACGCAGCTTCCCGACGCGGTTTCACGAAGCGCCGCTACAATACGCGCGCCGCGTTCGGCCCATGCCCCACCGTCTCCGCATCGTCGTTGCCATTGCGCCGTCAAATGTAACAAGACGTTAGCGATGCATCGATCATGCGATTCCGCGCATCAGTTCTTACAAAGTGGAAATATGCGGACGCGGGCTGAGTCGTTATAGTCAAACCACTCAATGAAACCACCGGAAGGGGACTCCATGAAAAGCTTGCGTGTTGCTTCGCTCGTGACCGGTCTGGCCGCACTGTGCGTATCGGGCGCCGCAATGGCGGGCGTCAGTGTCGGTATCAACCTCGGCGCGCCGATGTATGCGCCCGCACCCGTTTATGCACCGCCGCCGCCCGCGTACTATCAACCGGCGCCGGTCTATGCGCCGCCGCCGGCCATCATCATCGGCTGGCATGGCGATCGTTATTGGGATGGCCGCCGCTACTGGGGCCGTCAGGAATGGAACCGTCATCACGGCGGCTGGCATGGCGGCGGCGGCCCCGGCTGGCACGGCGGTGGTGGCGGCTGGCACGGCGGCGGCCACGACGGCTGGCGCCGTTAAACCCGGCAGGGTGGGTTGCCTCGACGGCCGCCTCACCCGCCAGGCCTGAAGGCGGGTTGCACGATCCGCCGCGCCTGATCAAAAAACCGCCCGCAACCGCCCGCATGCCGGGCGGTTTTTCTTTGGGCGCGCGCCGGGCGCCCGCGCCGCGCGCGCGAATGCGCCCCCTCGCCGGAACGGACTCGGTAGAATGCGCGACACAGCCACCGATCCACGAGCGATTCCGCCTCATGCCGATTTCGTCGTTCCGGACCGCCGCGTCCCGCCGTGTCGCACCTGCCGCCGTGGCGCTTGCCACGCTGTTCGATGTCGCCAAGGCCCGCGCCGCGATGGCCCGATCGGCGGTGTCCGATGCCGTGACGGGCAACGCAGTCCGCCACGTTGCCCCGCGCCGTGCGGCCTGGCTGCTCGCGCTGGCCGCCTGCGCCGCGCAGCCCGCGTATGCCGTCTACGCGATCGCGCAATACGGCGAGCCGAAATATCCGGCCGGTTTCAAGCACTTCGACTACGTGAACCCCGATGCGCCGAAGGGCGGCACGCTGGTGCTCGCGAATCCGAGCCGGCTCACGACCTTCGACAAGTTCAACCCGTTCACGCTGCGCGGCAACCCGGCGCCGGGCATCGGCATGCTGTTCGAGAGCCTGACCACCGGCAGCGCCGACGAACCGGCCAGCGCCTACGGCCTGCTGGCCGACGACATCGCGATCGCGCCGGACCGGATGTCGGTGACGTTCCACATCAACCCGCGCGCGCGTTTCTCGAACGGTGATCGGGTCACGGCCGCCGACGTGAAGTATTCGTTCGACACGCTGAAGAGCCCGAAGGCCGCGCCGCAATACGCGGCCTATTTCTCCGACATTTCGCAGGCGGTGGCGGTGGATGCGGCCACGGTCCGCTTCGAGTTCAAGCGCGCGAACCGCGAGTTGCCGCTGATTGCCGGCGCGATTCCGGTGTTCTCTCGCAAGTGGGGGAGCAAGCCGGACGGCTCGCAGGTGGCGTTCGACCAGCTCGCGTTCGAGACGCCGATCGGCAGTGGCCCCTACCTGATCGACCACTACGACAGCGGCCGCACCATCGACTACCGGCGCGATCCGAACTACTGGGGCGCCGGCCTGCCGGTGCGGGTGGGCACCAACAACTTCGCGCACATCGTCTACAAGCTGTACGGCGACGGCGTCGCGCGCCTCGAAGCGTTCAAGGCCGGCGAATACGACGCGATGGTGGAATACATCGCGCGCAACTGGGTGCGGCGCGACATCGGCAAGCGCTTCGACAGCGGCGAGCTGGTCAAGCGCGAATTCCGCCAGCATAACGGCGCGGGCATGCAGGGCTTCTTCATGAACCTGCGCCGGCCGCTGTTCCAGGACGTGCGCGTACGCGAGGCGCTCGACCTCGCGTTCGATTTCGAATGGCTGAACCGGCAACTGTTCTTCGGCGGCTACACGCGCCTGAACAGCTATTTCGCCGATACCGAACTGCAGGCCACCGGCACGCCGGGCGAGGGCGAACTGGCGATCCTCGAACCGCTGCGCAAGCAGCTCGATCCGGCCGTGTTCGGGCCGATGCCCGAGCAGCCGTCCACCGCTGCGCCCGGCTCGCTGCGCGCGAATCTGCTGAAGGCCCGCGCGCTGCTGGCCGACGCCGGCTGGACCTACCGCGACGGCGCGCTGCGCAACGCGGAAGGGGAGCCGTTCCGCTTCGAGATCCTCGACGATTCGGGCGGTGCGATGGCGCCGGTGGTCACCGCCTATCAGCGCAATCTCGCCAAGCTCGGCATCGAGGCGAGCTTCCGCGCGGCCGATTTCGCGCTGCTGCAAAAACGGCTCGACGCGTTCGACTACGACATGACCACCGTGCGCTACCCCGGCGTGCAGGTGCCGGGCAGCGAGCAGGTCGCGCGCTTCGCGAGCCGTTATGCCGATCAGCCCGGCTCGGACAACATGATCGGGCTGAAATCGCCGGGCGTCGACGCGATCCTCGGCTCGCTGGTGCAGGCGCAGACGCGTGAGCAACTGCTCGACGCCACCCACGCGCTCGACCGCGTGCTGATGCACGGCTATTACGCGATCCCGCAGTGGTACAGCACCGTGCATCGGATTGCCTACAAGCGCACGCTGGCCTATCCGGCGAGCTTGCCGCTGTACTATTCCGCCGAGGACTGGATCGCGTCGATGTGGTGGGCCACGCCCGCCCACGGCCAGCCGTCCGGCGACTGAGCGATGGCCGTGACCGCTTTGCCTTGCCCCGTCGTTGTCTCGTTCCCTGGGCGGCCCGCGTGGCCGTCGTCCCGCTAACCCTGCGTCAACCGCGCCCCGATCTCGCCTATGTGGAGCTACATCCTCAAACGCCTGCTGCTGATGATTCCGACCTTGCTCGGCGTGCTGACCATCACGTTCGCGGTGATCCAGTTCGTGCCGGGCGGCCCGGTCGAACAGGCGGCGCAGGAGCTGCGCAAGGGCGCGGAGCAGGGCCATGCGCCGTTCGGCCTGCGCGGCTACTCGGGCGTCGATCCGCAGCAGCTCGCGCAACTGAAGGTGCTGTACGGCTTCGACAAGCCGCCGCTCGAACGCTACGGCTTGATGCTCGAACGCTTCGCGCATTTCGATCTCGGCCAGAGCTATTTCCATCACCAGAGCGTGGCGTCGCTGGTGGTGTCGAAGCTGCCGGTGTCGATCAGCATCGGCCTGTGGACCTTCCTGCTCAGTTATCTGATTTCGGTGCCGCTCGGCATCGCCAAGGCGGTGCGCAACGGCACGCCGTTCGACGTGGCGTCGAGCCTCGTGGTGCTGACCGGCTTCGCGATTCCGGGTTTCGTGCTCGGCGTGCTGCTGCTGGTGCTGTTCGCGGGCGGCTCGTTCTGGCAGTGGTTCCCGCTGCGCGGCCTGACCTCGGACAACTTCGCGCAACTGAGCGTGGGCGGCAAGATCCTCGATTACGTCTGGCACCTGGTGCTGCCGATCGCGGCCTCGGTGGTGGGCAGCTTCGCCACCATCACGATGCTGACCAAGAACGCGTTCCTCGACGAGATCCGCAAGCAGTACGTGCTGACCGCGCGCGCCAAGGGCCTCGGCGAGCGGCGCGTGCTGTGGAAGCACGTGTTCCGCAACGCGCTGGTGCCGCTGATCGTGGGCTTTCCGGCGGCGTTCGTCGGCGCGTTCTTCTCGGGCAGCCTGCTGATCGAGACGCTGTTCTCGCTCGACGGGCTCGGCCTGCTGTCCTACGAATCGATGATCCGCCGCGATTACCCGGTGGTGCTCGGCACGCTGTACGTGTTCACGCTGATCGGCCTCGTGACCAAGCTGATTTCCGACCTCTGCTATGTGTGGGTCGACCCGCGCATCCAATTCGACCGACTGGAGTCATGACGTGAGCCGAGCCGCCGTCTCCCCCCGGATCGACGCGGCGCGCGCGCGCGTCTCGCCGTCGCCCGCCCGCCGCGTCTGGCGGCGTTTCCGCAGCCAGCGCCTCGGCTACTGGAGCCTCGTGATCTTCGTGGTGGCGTTCGCCGCCAGCCTCGCCGCGCCGCTCTGGTCGAACGACCGGCCGCTGGTGGTGCGCTACGACGGGCATTACTACTTCCCGATCGTCAAGGATTACGCCGAAACCACCTTCGGTGGCGATTTCCCGACGCCGGCCGATTATCTCGATCCATACGTGCGCCGGAAGCTCGACGCACCCGGCAACTTCGTGATCTATCCGCCGAACCGCTATTCGTACACCACGCTGAACTACTTCTCGGCGCTGCCGAACCCGGCGCCGCCGTCGCGCGACAACTGGCTCGGCACCGATGCGCAGGGCCGCGACCTGTTCGCGCGGCTGGTGTACGGGTTTCGCGTGTCGGTCGAATTCGGGCTGGTGGTCACGCTGATCGGCACCTTGCTCGGCATCGCGGCCGGCGCGGTGCAGGGCTTTTACGGCGGGCGCATCGACATCGTCGGCCAGCGCCTGATCGAGATCTGGGGGGCCATGCCCGAGCTGTACCTGCTGTTCATCTTCGCGTCGATCTTCGAGCCGAGCTTCCTGCTGCTGATCGTGCTGGCGTCGGTGTTCGGCTGGATCGGGCTGTCCGACTACGTGCGCGCCGAATTCCTGCGCAACCGCACCCAGGATTACGTGCGCGCGGCGCGCGCGATGGGCCTGTCGAACTGGCAGATCGTCTGGCGGCACGTGCTGCCGAACAGCCTCACGCCGGTCATCACGTTCCTGCCGTTCCGCATGAGCGGCTCGATCATCGCGCTGACCAGCCTCGACTTTCTCGGCCTCGGCGTGCCGCCGCCCACCCCGAGCCTCGGCGAGCTGCTGGCGCAGGGCAAGGCCAACCTCGACGCCTGGTGGATCTCGCTCGCCACGTTCGTGGTGCTGGTGCTGACGCTGCTGCTGCTGACCTTCATGGGCGACGCGCTGCGCAACGCGCTCGATTCGCGGATCGCCGACACCTCGCGTGCGGCGGGAGGTGCGCGATGACGACGGCGCCCATGCAGGGGCAGGTTCAAGCGCCCGCCGCCGAGCCGCTGCTGTCGATCGACGACCTGCGCGTGAGCTTCGGCGAGACGGCCGCCGTCGATGGCGTGTCGCTCGCGGTCGGCCGCGGCGAGCGCGTCGCGCTGGTCGGCGAATCGGGTTCGGGCAAGAGCGTCACGGCGCTGGCGATCCTGCGGCTGCTGCGCGACGCCGAGGTGACGGGCCGCATCCGTTTCGACGGGCGCGATCTGGCCACGGCGGGCGAGCGCGCGATGCGCGGCCTGCGCGGCTCGGAGATCGCGATGATCTTCCAGGAGCCGATGACGGCGCTCAATCCGCTCTACACGGTGGGCGACCAGATCATGGAAACCATCGTGCTGCACGACGGCGTGTCGAAGCGCGAGGCACGCGCCCGCGCGATCGCGCTGCTCGGGCGCACCGGCATCGCCGAGCCGGAACGCCGCGTCGACAGCTATCCGCATCAGTTGTCGGGCGGCCAGCGCCAGCGCGCGATGATCGCCATGGCGCTGGCCTGCCGGCCGCGCCTGCTGCTGGCCGACGAGCCCACCACCGCGCTCGACGTGACGATCCGCGCGCAGATCGTCGAGCTGCTGCTCGACCTGCAACGCGACGCCGAACTGACGCGCGGCATGGCGATCCTGCTGATCACGCACGACCTGAACCTGGTGCGGCGCTTCGCGCAGCGCGTGGCGGTGATGGAGAAGGGCAGGCTGGTCGAGCAGGGCGAGGTCGAGCGGATTTTCGCCGACCCGGAGCATCCGTACACGCGCAAGCTGCTGAACAGCCGGCCGCGGCGCACAGTGGCGCCGGTGCTGCCGATCGCGCCGGTGGTGCTCGACGCGCAGGCCGTGACGGTGCGTTACCGGCAGAAGCTGCCCGGCATCGGCGGCTGGTTTCGCAGCGGCAGCTTTACGGCGGTCGACGGCGTGAGCGTGTCGGTGCGGCAGGGCGAGACGCTCGGGGTGGTCGGCGAGTCGGGGTCCGGCAAATCGACGCTGGCGATGGCGCTGCTCGGCCTGCAGCCGATCGCGGGCGGCGCGATCGAGTTCGACGGCCGGCCGCTGGCCGACTGGCGCGGCGCCGACGCCCGCCGGTTGCGCGCGCGCATGCAGGTGGTCTTTCAGGACCCGTTCGGCTCGCTGTCGCCGCGTCACACGATCGAGCGCATCGTCGGCGAGGGCCTGGCGCTGCATCGCCCCGAGCTGTCCGAGGCGGCGCGGCGCGACCGCGTGGTGGCCGTGCTGCGCGAGGTGGGCCTCGACCGCACGCTGCTGCACCGCTATCCGCACGAATTCTCGGGTGGCCAGCGCCAGCGCATCGCGATCGCCCGCGCGCTGGTGCTTGAGCCGCGCGTGCTGGTGCTCGACGAGCCCACCAGCGCGCTCGACGTGTCGATCCAGCAGCAGGTGCTGAAGCTGCTGGCCGGCCTCCAGCAGAAATACAACCTCGGCTACGTTTTCATCAGCCACGACCTCGAGGTGATCGGGGCGATGGCGCACCGCGTGGCGGTGATGCAGGACGGCGTGATCGTCGAAACCGGCGAAGTCGGAAAAATCTTCACGAAACCGTCACATGCTTATACGCGAAAGCTGTTGGAAGCCGTTGATTTGACTGGGTTGCCCCAATGATGTGCAGATTGTGATTGATTTTTTCAATTCGTTTTGACAAACAAATACCGTCTAGCTAGTATCGACCGAAATTTCCGCCAATCAGCTGATTTTTAAGCACAAAATTACCGACTGATGCAGCATCGATCTCTTACTCAAGCCTGCAAGCGCGCCGTCGCTGGGCTAGTCGTCGGCGTTCTGGTTTCGGCATCTTCCGGCGCGTTCGCCGACGATACCGTCCGTTTAAGCCAGGATGTCACGCTCACGAACCCGTCGGGTTCGTCTTCCGTCTCCCAAAACACCCCCGCCACGCAAGCTGCCGCCTCGTCGAGCACGAGCAGCGCGAAGTCGTTCCTGTCCGGCATGGCCGGCAAGGCCGGCGACGTGGTGGTGGGCGCGCTGAACATGATCGGCGTGCGTTACCGCTGGGGCGGCAATTCGCCGGATTCGGGCCTTGATTGCAGCGGCTTCGTGCGCTACGTGTTCCAGGACACGCTCGGCATGTCGCTGCCGCGCCGCGCCGAGGAAATGAGCCGCGTCGGCGAAAAGGTTCGCGTCAGCGAACTGAAGCCGGGCGATCTCGTGTTCTTCAACACGATGCGTCGTGCGGCCTCGCACGTCGGCATCTATATCGGCGACAACAAGTTCGTGCATTCGCCGTCCACCGGCAGCACGATCCGTGTCGACGACATGGAGAACAGCTACTGGGTGAAGCGTTTCGACGGCGCGCGCCGGATCGAATCGCAGTTCGACGGCAAGCCCGACGACCTGCGTCAGCGCGTGAGCGCGACGCTCGGCGTCAGCGGCTCGGATTTCAACACGGGCAACCAATAAGGCACAGGGTCGCGCGGGAGGTTTTCAGTCGACCTCCCGATCGTCCCGGCCAGTCGTTCCGAGTTCAGGATCGGTTCCGAATCACCCCCGGCCTCCGCAAGGAGCCCGGGGGTTTGGTGCTTTGGCGTGCTCAAGCCGTCGCGCGCGCTTGAGCGGCGGCCAGCTTGCTCTTCAACTCGGGCATGATCTTCGCGGCGGCTTCCTCGCCGGCCAGGATCGCGGCGTTGCGCTGCGTGAAATCGCTGGCGCTCATCGCGGCCAGGTTCGGGCGGATCACCACGTCGGCGTATTTGTCGAGTTCGTAGGCCTTGATGGTCTGGCCCATGATCGTGAAGGTCTGCAGCAGCAATTCGATCGGGTTGCCGGTGGCCGCGCCTTCGGGGCGGGCCGAGATGTCGACCGCGATCACGAAATCGGCGCCCATCTTGTGCGCGAACGAGGCCGGCACCGGGCTGACGAGGCCGCCGTCCACGTATTCGCGCGAGCCGATCTTCACCGGCTCGAACACCGACGGCACGCTGCTCGAGGCGCGCACCGCCAGGCCGGCATTGCCGCGCTGGAACAGGATCGGCTGGCCGCTTTGCAGGTCGGTCGCGACAATGCCGAGCGGCTTGGCCATCTTCTCGATCGGCCGGTTGTTCAGCGTCTTGTTGATGTAGTTCTGCAGCGCCACGCCCATCAGCAGGCCGCGCGAGCGCCACGGCAGCGCCCAGTCGCTGATCGAGGCTTCGTCCATGGTCAGCGCCAGCTTGTTGATGTCGAAGGCGTTCATGCCCGACGCGTAGAGCGCGCCCACCACCGAGCCGGCGCTGGTGCCGGCCACCATGTCGATCGGAATGCTGTGTGCTTCCAGGCCCTTGAGCACACCGATGTGCGCGAAGCCGCGCGCCGCGCCGCCGCCGAGCGCGACGGCCACCTTGAGCGGGCGGCGCTGCGTCGCGGCGACCGGCGGCGGGGTGTTGCCGTTGTCGGACTTGCCGCCGAACGAGGTGCAGGCGGTCAGCGAGGCGGACATCGCGGCCAGCGAGAACTGGCGGCGGGACAGGCGAGGGGACGACGACATCGGCGGATTCTCCGGCTAGAACGGTGGCGCAGGCAAGGCGCGGGCAGGCGGACACACGGCGAGGCGGCCGCGCCTTGATGGCGCCCGGGCGGGCCTCGCGCGCGGCGGACCCGCCGCGGCGCGCACATCATAAATCAAGCGGCAGGGCGTGGGCGGGAACCGGCGAAGGGCGAGGGCGGCTGCGCGCGCCGGTTCGGCCCGGCCGTTCGGTCTGGTCCGCCAGCCCTTCGAAGCCGGCGCGCGGCGGGTATAATTCCGGATCGTTTTTATTTCGTTCCGGCGCCGGCTGCGCCCGCGCGCATGGCGCGCACCGTGCGCCGTCGCCGCGTCGTTTGTCATCCGAGCCGCGCAAGCGGCCATCGAGTTTCCGCCCATGACCCGTCCTGTCCGTACCCGTTTCGCGCCCAGCCCGACCGGCTTCATCCACCTCGGCAACATCCGCTCCGCGCTCTATCCGTGGGCGTTCGCCCGCAGCACGCAGGGCGTGTTCGTGCTGCGCGTCGAGGACACCGATGTCGAGCGTTCGTCGGAAGCCTCGGTGGACGCGATCCTCGAAGGCATGAAGTGGCTCGATCTCGATTTCGACGAAGGCCCGTTCTACCAGATGCAGCGCATGGACCGTTACCGCGAGGTGCTCGCGCAGATGGTCGAAAAGGGGCTCGTCTATCCGTGCTACATGTCGAGCGAGGAACTGGACGCGCTGCGCGAACGCCAGCGCGAGGCCGGCGAAAAGCCGCGCTACGACGGCACCTGGCGCCCGGAGCCGGGCAAGGTGCTGCCCGAGCCGCCGGCCGGCGTGCGGCCGGTGCTGCGTTTCCGCAACCCGCTGACCGGCTCGGTGGTGTGGGACGACGCGGTGAAGGGCACGATCGAAATCTCGAACGAGGAACTCGACGACCTCGTGATCGCGCGCCCCGACGGCACGCCGACCTACAACTTCTGTGTTGTCGTCGACGATCTCGACATGCAGATCACGCACGTGATTCGCGGTGACGATCACGTCAACAACACCCCGCGCCAGATCAATATCCTGCGCGCGCTCGGCGGCCAGGAGCCGGTCTACGCCCACTTGCCCACCGTGCTGAACGAGCAGGGCGAAAAGATGAGCAAGCGGCACGGCGCGATGAGCGTGATGGGCTACCGCGACGCAGGCTATCTGCCGGAAGCCGTGCTCAACTACCTGGCGCGCCTCGGCTGGTCGCACGGCGACGCGGAAATCTTCTCGCGCGAACAGTTCGTGTCGTGGTTCGACCTCGCGCACCTCGGCAAGTCGCCGGCGCAGTACGACCAGGCCAAGCTCGACTGGCTCAACAATCACTACATCAAGGAAGCGGACAACGCGCGCCTGGCCGAGCTGGCCAAGCCGTTCTTCGCGGCGCTCGGCATTGACGAGCCCACGCTCGAAAACGGCGCGGCGCTGCCGGCCGTGATCGGCCTGATGAAGGATCGCGCCTCGACCATCAAGGAAATCGTCGAGGGCGCCGCGATGTTCTACCGCGTGCCGGCACCCGATGCGGAAGAACTCGCGCAGCGCGTGACCGATGCCGTGAAGCCCGCGCTGGCCGATCTCGCCACTGCGTTGAAAACGGCCGAGTGGACCAAGGAAGGCATCGCCGCGGCGCTGAAAGGCGCGCTGGCCGCGCACGGCCTGAAGATGCCGCAACTCGCGATGCCGGTGCGCTTGCTGGTGGTCGGCACCACGCACACGCCGTCGATCGATGCGGTGCTGGCGTTGCTGGATCGCGATGCCGTCGTGTCGCGTCTCGCGGCGTGAGGTGAGGGCGGTTTCGGAGGCCGTCCGCCTGCGCTTGAGGCGGGCGGTTTCCGGGCTGAACGCGGGGTGGAAATTTTGTGATTCCGATAAAAAGGGTATTTACAAACCCCAAGTCGCTCTCTATAATCTCGTTTCTGTTCTGCAAGGGGGTATAGCTCAGCTGGGAGAGCGCTTGCATGGCATGCAAGAGGTCAGCGGTTCGATCCCGCTTACCTCCACCAACAGAACAGTGTTTATGCAGTATCTTGGTTAAAGCGCTTGTCGTGAACGGGTTGAAAAAAATCCTTCACAAAACGCTGAAAATCAGTAAGAATCTCGGTCTTTGCTGAATGCGCAAAACAGCAAAAACCAGCAGCAAGACAAATCTGCAAAGATTTTGTCCCCTTCGTCTAGAGGCCTAGGACATCACCCTTTCACGGTGAGTACAGGGGTTCGAATCCCCTAGGGGACGCCAGTCAAAGCGTCGTGCCCGGTTGGCGCGATGTTGATGGGCCGGCAGCAGAATGCGCCGGCCAGTCGGGAAGCATAGTGTGGAGCGGTAGTTCAGTTGGTTAGAATACCGGCCTGTCACGCCGGGGGTCGCGGGTTCGAGTCCCGTCCGCTCCGCCACCAACACGCAAAGCCCGTTCGGCTGTTTCGATGAACGGGCTTTATCGTTAAAGGTGCAAGCAGTTGAAGCAGTACGCAGTCCCCTTCGTCTAGAGGCCTAGGACATCACCCTTTCACGGTGAGTACAGGGGTTCGAATCCCCTAGGGGACGCCAAATACAGGCGTCGTTCGGATTGATTCGATCGATGTGCCGGCAGGAGCGACCAACGCCTGCTGGTGGTAGTGAAAAGCTGGAGCGGTAGTTCAGTTGGTTAGAATACCGGCCTGTCACGCCGGGGGTCGCGGGTTCGAGTCCCGTCCGCTCCGCCAGATACGTCAAGCCCGTTCGGCTGTTCGTTGAACGGGCTTTGTTGTAAATGAGCAGGTAGTAGTGTTGTCGCGGTGCAGGGGGGTATAGCTCAGCTGGGAGAGCGCTTGCATGGCATGCAAGAGGTCAGCGGTTCGATCCCGCTTACCTCCACCAACAACGCGGCAATAAAAGCAGTACGCAGTCCCCTTCGTCTAGAGGCCTAGGACATCACCCTTTCACGGTGAGTACAGGGGTTCGAATCCCCTAGGGGACGCCAAATACAGGCGTCGTTCGAGATTGATTCGATCGATGTGCCGGCAGGAGCGACCAACGCCTGCTGGTGGTAGTGAAAAGCTGGAGCGGTAGTTCAGTTGGTTAGAATACCGGCCTGTCACGCCGGGGGTCGCGGGTTCGAGTCCCGTCCGCTCCGCCAGAATGCAAAGCCCGTTCAGGATGTCCTGAACGGGCTTTTTGCTTTGGTGCACTGTTGGGGCAAGCCGGCTCTGTCGCCGAATTTCGCGCGCCGCTGCAAATCGGGGCAATCCGGCATTGCATCGGCGGCGCGCTAGGTTATCGTGGCGGGGATCCGGGATATTTCACGATGCCATGTTCGATCCCATCGACGTCAGACTGCTGTTTCAGCTTCGCCCGGCCGAGCCGGCGGATTTCGAATTCGCCGAAATGCTCACGCACGCCAACATGGGCGATTACTATCGCCGCCACGGTTTGCAGTGGCGCGCCGATCTGTTCTATCTGAGCTGGTGCGAATCGGAGAACTTCATTCTGGAGCGCGACGGCGCACGCGTCGGCATGATGCGGCTGACCGAAGAGGGCGATTCGCTGCATATCCGCGACGTGCAGATCAGCGCAGGGCATCGCGGCTTCGGCGCGGGCAGCTATCTGCTCGACACGGCGCATCGCTGGGCGCAGGCGCGCGGGCTGCGCGAAACGCAATTGCGCGTGTTCGTGGACAACCCGGCCGCCAAACTCTATCTGCGCATGGGCTATCGGCTCGCGGGGCCACGGCTCGCGCAACTCGGTTCGATTCGCCACATGGTGCGGCGCGTGCATTGAGCGCGCGGCGAGGGCCACCCCAATGCCGTCGTGAGCGCGCTCAGGCCGTATCGTCGCGTGCAGCCAGTTCGGCCAGCGCAGCGGGATCTTCAGGATCGGGCGGCGGCGCGCCCGCGTCGCCGAGCATGAACGCACGCGGGCTTTTCCCGAAGGCCCGCCGGAACATCGCCGAGAACGCGCTCTGGCTTTGATAGCCCAGCTCCTGCGCGACGTGCGACATCGGCCGCCCCTGGTTCAGCAGCGGGATCGCCCGTGCGAGCAGCGCCTGCTGCTGCCATTGCGTGAAACTCACCCCCAACTCCTGACGGAACAGCCGCGCGATGGTGCGCGTGCTCGCGCCCACGTGGGCGGCCCAGTAGTCGAGCGATTCGGCCTGCGCCGGATGCGCGAGCACGGCCTCGCATAGCGCGCGCAGCCGTTTTTCGGTCGGCATCGGCACGGCAAGCGGCAACGGCTCGCTGCGTGTCAGTTCGTCGAGGATCAGCGCGGTCAGCATCCGTTCACGCGCCTGCTGCAGGTCGCGCGCATCGAGCGCGACGATCAACTCGCGCAGCAGCCCCGACACTTCCACCACGCGGCAATCGGCGAGGCCGTCGGGAATCGCGGATTCGTCGATATAGAGCGTGCGCAGGAACGCGTCCTCGACCACCACGATCTCGTGCGCGACGTGCGGCGGCGTCCAGATTGCGCGCGACGGCGGGACCATCCAGGTGGTGCCGGCCGTCGTCACGCGCAGCACGCCGCGCGGTGCGTAGGCGAGCTGCGCCCAGGCGTGCGTGTGCTGCGGGATGCGCGTGGCGGCCGGCATCGGCCGGGGCCGCACGCGCAACGGGTGCTCGGGCGTGGGCGCGAATTCGGGCGGGATGTCGATCGTGATCGAGGCGTCGGACGGGTTCATCGAATGCGGTCGGGCAACGAAGGCGGACCGCTATTGTAAGAGCGCCGCCATCCGATGCGCGTGGCCTTCAGGCGGCGAGGCCGGTCACGAAGGCGAGCAGGTCGTCCATGCCGGCGCCGGTGGCGGCCGGCGCGATGCCGAGTTCCTCGCCCGGCGCGCCGCTGCGATTGAGCCAGAACGTGGTGTAGCCGAACCAGCCCGCACCGGCGGCATCCCAGCCGTTCGACGAGACGAACGCGATCTCGTGCGGCTCGGCGTCGAATGCGCGGGTGCCGAGCCGGTAGGCGGCCTCGGCCGGCTTGTAGGCGCGTACGGCTTCCACCGACAGCACGCGATCGAACAGGCCCGCCATGCCGGCGCTTTTCACGGCGATGTCGAGCATGCGGGTGTCGCCGTTCGACAGGATCGCCAGCCGGGGGGCGCCGGGCAGCGCGCGCAGGCGGCGCAGCACGGGCACCGTGTCGGGATAGGTGGACAGGCAGGCGTATTCGTCCATCAGGCGCTTCTCGGCCGACGCGCCGAGCGCGAGGCCCAGCGAGCGCGCGGCATGGCGCAACGCATCGAGCGTGATGTCCCAGAACGGGCGGTAGCGCGCGCCGTCCGGCGCCGACAGCGTGCGCAACTGCGTGTACTCGATCTGCTTGCGCCGCCAGAGTTGCGAGAGCGCCTCGCCGCGCCCCGGGAACAATTGCTCGGCCGCCGCCACCACGGCGTGCACGTCGAACAGCGTGCCGTAGGCGTCGAACAGGATGGCTTTGGGGAAGGGGGCCGCGATGGGCGACATGGCCGTGCGCTCCGGTGAGAGGTCGGAAGCCGATTCTATTCGTGATGCGAGCGGCTCAAAAGGCGGCTAACGATCACTTGATCTTTTACTTTTACCAACCTAGTCTGGCGGTCATCGCGGGCGCGACGTCCCGTGTTTCCTTTCCGCTTTCGCCTTTCCTCATGGACCGTTTCAAGCAGATCGAGACTTTCATCTCCGTTGCCGCGAAGGGCAGCCTGTCGGCCGCCGCGAACGCCGAGGGGGTCGCGCCGGCCATCATCGGCCGTCGGCTCGATGCGCTGGAGGAGCGGTTGGGCGTCAAGCTGCTGGTGCGCACGACGCGCAAGCTCACGCTGACGTTCGAGGGCTCGGCCTTTCTGGAGGATTGCCAGCGCATCGTGCACGACATGCAGAACGCGGAGGCCAGCGTGTCGGCCGGCGGCGTGAAGGCGAGCGGCCATCTGCGCGTGTCGGGGCCGGCCGGTTTCGGGCGCCGGCACGTTGCGCCGCTGATCCCGGCGTTCACGGGCGCGCACCCTGACGTGACGATCACGCTCGATCTGTCGGATCGGGTGGTCGATCTCGTCAACGAGGGCTTCGATTGCGCGGTGCGGCTCGGCGAGCTGCCCGATTCGTCGCTGGTGTCGCTGAAGCTCGGGGAAAACCGGCGCGTGTGCGTGGCCTCGCCCGGCTACCTGGCGCGGGCCGGCACGCCGGCCACGCTTGACGATCTGGCGCGTCATCACTGCCTGGCGTTGGCCGCCAATGCCAACCAGCAGCGCGGCTGGGTGTTCCAGCAGGACGAGCGGACCGTGTCGATCCGCGTGAACGGCACGATGGAATGCTCGGACGGCGCGGTGCTGCACGAATGGTGTCTGGCCGGGCAGGGGCTGGCGTGGCGCTCGTGGTGGGAGGTCGGCGCGGATATCGCGGCGGGCCGGCTGGTCAGCGTGCTCGACGCATTCGCCGCGCCGCCGATCGGCATCCACGCGGTGTTTCCGCAGCGCCGCCATTTGCCGCTGCGCGTGCGCCTGTTTCTCGATTTCCTCAAGCACACCTACGAACGGCCCGGATACTGGGGCTGACCGGCGAAGGCCGTGCGCTCGGCGTTTCCGATGTTGGAACGAATCCGTTGCCGTGGCGGCAGCGCCGGCCGGTCGACCTGCCATCGAGTGGGGGACGCCTGCCGATCGCCAGCGAGACGCCGCGCGTGCTCACGCATTCGAAGATGCCGGCGGTTGCATACCGATGAAGCGATGACCGCGCTGCAGATCACCACGGCGGTTGCGGCAAGCGTGGTCGCATGGCGGCGGTGTAAACGGAAAAACCGCGCGCCGAAGCCGGCGCGCGGGTCGTAACGACCTTGAAACTGGATTGGCCCGTGTCGGGCGTCTCCGCTGCCGGACGCGTGCATCGCGCGCCCGGCTTGTCCTGGCTTGTTGTTATCGCTCCCTGAAGCGGCGCATCGGGGAAGCGCCTGACCCGTGCCAGCGGGTTCCTTGCCGATCAGCCGTTCAGGCGACCTTCTTGCTGTCGAAGAACTGTTCGTCCTCGGTCGAGCCATGCAGCGCCGTGGTCGAAGCGTCGCGCTCGACCGTCTGCGTGACCGCGTCGAAGTAGCCGGTGCCCACTTCGCGTTGATGCTTGACCGCCGTGAAGCCCTTGTCGGCGGCCGCGAACTCGGCCTGCTGCAACTCGACGAACGCGCTCATCTGCGAACGGGCGTAGCCGTGCGCGAGGTTGAACATCGAGTAGTTCAGCGAGTGGAAGCCGGCCAGCGTGATGAATTGGAACTTGTAGCCCATCGCGCCGAGTTCCTTCTGGAACTTCGCGATCGTCGCGTCGTCGAGGTTCTTCTTCCAGTTGAACGACGGCGAGCAGTTGTACGACAGCATCTTGCCCGGGAACTGCTTGTGGATCGCCTCGGCGAACTTCTTCGCGTACTCGAGATCCGGCTTGCCGGTTTCACACCACACCAGGTCGGCGTATGGCGCATAGGCGAGGCCGCGCGAGATGGCCTGCTCGATGCCCGGCTTGGTGCGGTAGAAGCCTTCGACGGTGCGCTCGCCGGTCAGGAACGGCTTGTCGTTGTCGTCGACGTCGGACGTGATCAGGTCGGCCGCTTCGGCGTCGGTGCGGGCGATCAGCACGGTCGGCGTGCCCATCACGTCGGCGGCGAGGCGCGCGGCGGTCAGCTTCGCGACGTTCTCGCGGGTCGGCACCAGCACCTTGCCGCCCATGTGGCCGCACTTCTTGACCGAGGCCAGTTGATCCTCGAAGTGCACGCCCGAGGCGCCCGATTCGATCATCGCCTTCATCAGCTCGAACGCGTTGAGCACGCCGCCGAAGCCGGCTTCGGCATCGGCCACGATCGGTGCGAAGTAGTCGACATAGCCTTCGTCGCCCGGGTTCTTGCCTTCCGACCACTGGATCTGGTCGGCGCGCGTCAGCGTGTTGTTGATGCGCTTGACCACCAGCGGCACCGAGTTGGCCGGATACAGCGACTGATCCGGGTACATCTCGCCGGCCACGTTCGCGTCGCCCGCCACTTGCCAACCCGACAGATAGATCGCCTTGAGGCCGGCCTTCACCTGCTGCATGGCCTGGTTGCCGGTCAGCGCGCCGAGCGCGTTGACGAACGGCTCGTCGTTGACGAGGCTCCAGAGCTTTTCGGCGCCGCGCTTGGCCAGCGTGTGCTCGACTTCGATCGAACCGCGCAGGCGGATCACGTCTTCAGCCGTATAGGCGCGCTTGATGCCCTTCCAGCGCGGATCGGTTTCCCACTTCTGTTGCAGTTCCTTCGCCTGTTGTTGACGCGACATGATCGACTCCTTGAATGAGTGTGAATCGGGATGAGTATCGAATCCGGGGTCACGTCGGCGGGCGGGGTGGAGAACCGGGCGCCGCGTTTCGTGAACTCTTGTAGAAGAGTCTAGGGAAGCGGCGGGCGTGGTGATAGCGGCTTGGATGCGTCTCTCTAAATTATTTAATCGTTATGAATCAATTGCTTGTGTGATTCGTTTCACAATGGGGAATGCGGTTTCCCATCTCGCAATCGCGTCCTTGTGCCACGCAACATGATTTTTTACGAGGCAAAAAAATTTTTCGCATCGTGAAATTTCAGGCGCAGGCGAAAAAAAACCGGTGCCGAAGCACCGGTTGTTCATGCGCGAGCCACGAGACGGGCGAGGCGAGGGCCGTTCAGGGCCGCTCGTTCACCCGTGCATTCGCTCAGGCCGTGCCGCGACGCGGGCCGCGCGGGCCGTCGCTGCGACGGTTGCCGCCACCGTAACCGCCTTCGCGATTGCCGCCGCCGAAGCCGCCTTCACGGTTGCCGCCGGCCGACTTGCCGCTCCAGCCGCCGCCATTGCCGCCACCGTTGCCGCTGCCATAGCTGCGACCGCCTTCGCGGTTGCCGCCACCGTAGCCGCCTTCACGGCTGCCGGCCGGCTTGCCGGCGCCGCTGCCGAAGCGGCGGCCACCATTGCCGTTGCCCGGACGGCCACGGCCGCCGCTCGGCGCGCCATTGCGCGGGGGGGCCTTGCGCGGCTCGAAGCCTTCGACGACGTTGACCGGCAGCGGCGAACGCACGAAGCGCTCGATGCGCTTGAGCGCGCCTTGCTCGGCGTGGTGCACCAGGCTCACCGCGGTGCCGGTGCGGCCGGCACGGCCGGTGCGACCGATACGGTGAACGTAGTCTTCGGCGAACTTCGGTAGGTCGTAGTTGAACACGTGCGTGATGCCCGGGATGTCGATCCCGCGCGCGGCCACGTCGGTGGCGACCAGCACGCGCACACGGCGCTCGCGCAGTGCGCGGATCGTGCGGTTGCGTGCGCCTTGCGGCAGGTCGCCGTGCAGGGCGGCCGATTCGAAACCGGCGTCGGCCAGACGGCCGGCCAGGTTGTCGGCGTCGATCTTGGTGGCCGTGAAGATGATCGCCTGGTCGAGCGACTCGTGGCGCAGCAGGTGATCGAGCAGACGGTCCTTGTGATCGCGGTCGTCGACGTAGTGGACGGTCTGGGCGATGTTGGTGCGCGCTTCGAGCTTCTGGACGATTTCGATGCGTTCCGGATCCTTCAGCAGGCGGCCCGTCAGCGAACCGATCTTGCCGTCGAGCGTGGCCGAGAACAGCATCGTTTGACGCGAGGCCGGCGTGGCCGCGACGATCGTTTCGATGTCGTCGATGAAGCCCATGTCGAGCATGCGGTCGGCTTCGTCGAGCACCAGGATCTTCAGATCCGACAGATCGATACGGCCGCGCTCGAGGTGGTCGAGCAGACGGCCCGGCGTCGCAACGAGGATTTCCGGGTTCTTGGCGAGCAGCATCAGCTGCTGGCCGTAGGCCACGCCGCCGAGAATGCTGACGGTGCGCAGGCGGCGCAGGTGCTTGCCGTAGTTCGCGGCGGCCGTGGTGACCTGCATCGCGAGTTCACGGGTGGGCGTGAGGACCAGCAGTTGCGGCTTTGCGACCGGCTGCGGGCGACGCTGGCGACGGTCGGCCGATTGCGGCTCACGCGGCTGTTGCGCCTGCGTCTTCTGCACTTGGGCGAAGCGCTCGATGGCGGGCAGCATGAACGCGGCGGTCTTGCCCGAACCGGTCGGGCTGGACACCAGCAAGTCGCGGCCAGCGATGCCGGCGGGGATCGCACGCTCCTGAACCGGCGTCGGCTTCACATAGCCGGCGGCCTGCAGTGCGGAAACGATCTCCGGCGACAGCCCGAGCGATTCGAAGGTCGGGCCGTCGATCACCGGTTGCGCGGCTGCCTCGACGGGCGCCGGCGCGTCGGGGGTCGTCACGCCGAGTGCTTCGTCTGCAATCGCGGTGAGGGGGCTTTGGGGTTGGCTCGAAGTCATATCAATCCTTGAAACACGGTAGGTTAAACGTCGGCGCCAATCGTGCATGCCCAAGTCGACAAGTGCATCGAGCAAATCGGGAACGTGACGGACGTCCGCGTTCGGAGAACGCAGACTCACTCACGGGGGCGTCAAGAAGCTGTTTCGGGTGCGGCACACGGCGGAGCCCGGAAACCGGACATCGCCGAACACGCCGCCAGCCTGATACTTTGATGGCCGCAGGGGCCCAGAGAGGCAGGAGGGGACAGGTTCTAAACTGGATTGGAGCGAAACGTACGAGGCATCAGGCGGTGGGAGCACATGGCCGGCCAGTGCGTGATGCGGAGGCGAGTATAGCCGGATTTGCTGCGGCGCGCCACTGCTGGATGGCGTTTTTGTGAAATGCCGGCGCGTTGCACGCCGGTTCGACACGATTGCTTACGTTTGACGCCACTTATGTCGCACATCAGCGGCGTCGCACCGCGGCGGCCTACGAGGCGGTGCCGTTCTTCAGGTCTTCGACGAGCTGCACGTACTGCTGCTGGGCCTGCTCCTGCGCGGTGCCCTTGAGCGCGGCCCAGGCGTCGTACTTGTATTTGCCGACGATATCGGTGAAGCCCGGCTTGTCGCCGTGCACGTCGCCTTCGCTGCCTTGCTTGTAGAGCGCGTAGAGGCGCAGCAGCGTCATGTTGCCGGGGCGCTCGGTCAGTTGCTGGACGTCGTCCTGGGCTTGCTTGAACTGGGCGGTGATGTCGCTCATGCGGTGTCTCCGTGGGTTTTCAGGTCGGCAGATGGTAGCAAGCGGCGCCGCGCGGCGGGTCGAGCGTTCCTTCCAAACCGGTGCGAGGCGCGTGTGCGGCCGGCTGTCCGGAAACGCCCGAACCGGCGGGGCGCCGCATTACAATGTCGGCCATGACGCAAACAGTGCTCCTCGCCATCGATACCTCGACCGAATTCTGCTCGGTCGCCCTGATCGCCGCGCCCGCCGACGCGAGCGCCTCTTCTGCCCCCCGCATCTGGTTCCGCCACGACGAAACGGGCGCCGTCTCCAGCACGCGCGTGCTGCCGGCCGTGCGCGAATTGCTCGACGAGGCCGGCTTCACGCTGGCCGATTGCGCCGCGATCGCATTCGGCGCCGGGCCGGGTTCGTTCACGGGCCTGCGCACCGCTACCGGCGTGGCGCAGGGGCTCGCGTTCGGCCGCGATCTGCCGGTGGTGCCGGTCGGCACGCTGCTGGCCTGCGCCGAAC
Organism: Burkholderia sp. 22PA0099; assembly: GCF_047497165.1. Classification (NCBI taxonomy): domain Bacteria; kingdom Pseudomonadati; phylum Pseudomonadota; class Betaproteobacteria; order Burkholderiales; family Burkholderiaceae; genus Burkholderia; species Burkholderia sp. 22PA0099. The sequence continues at coordinate 1,747,630 of NZ_CP163165.1, forward strand.
ACGCGCGGCTCAACGCGCTTGCTGCCGGCCAAGCGCCCCCCGTGCGCGTGCTGGCCGCGCTCGACGCGCGCATGGACGAAGCCTACTGGGCCGACTACGCCTGGGACGATGCCGCCGGCGACTGGCGCACGCTGCAGCCGGCCTCGCTCGACGCGCCCGATGCGCTCGTCATGCCCGACGCGCCGTTCACGCTGGTCGGCAACGCCGCCGCGGCGTTCGGCGAGCGGCTGCCGGCCGCCGCGCGCGCGGCGCGGGTGGATGGCGCGGCGTTGCCGCACGCGGTGCCGGTCGCGCAGGTCGCGCTGCGCGCGTTCCGCGCCGGCCGCGCGGTGCCGGCCGATCAGGCCGCGCCCGAGTACGTGCGCAACAAGGTCGCCCAAACCACGGCCGAACGGCTCGCCGCGCGCGCGGCGCAGGAGGCGAAGCGATGAGCGGCGTGCTGATGACCGATCGTTATCTCGCGCCGATGACCGATGCCGATCTCGACGAGGTGGTCGTGATCGAGCAGGCGGCCTACGAATTCCCGTGGTCGCGCGGCAATTTCGAGGATTCGCTGCGCAACGGCTATTTCGGCGTCTGCATGCGGCACGTGACCGGCACGCTGATCGGCTATTGCGTGCTGATGCCGGTGGTCGACGAGATGCATCTGCTCAATCTGTGCGTGGCGCCCGCCGCGCAGCATGGCGGCTGCGGGCTGGCGCTGCTGCGCGACGCGGTGCGGATCGCGCGCGCCGAGCGGCTCGACAGCGTGCTGCTCGAAGTGCGACCCAGCAACCCGCGAGCGATCCGGCTCTACGAACGCTTCGGCTTCGAGACGATCGGCCGCCGCAAGAACTATTACCCGGCCCGGCACCGCACGCGCGAGGATGCGATCGTGATGCGGCTGTCATTTGGCTCGCAAGGAGGCGCGCATGACCTGGCTTGATTCGGCGCTCGACGAAATGGGCCTCGGGCCGCGCTGGGTGCGTCGCGTGGAAGGGGCGGAAAACGGCGGCGACACGGCGGTTGCCGCGGATGCGGCGGTGGTTGCCGACGCGCGCACCGCCGCAGTGCAGCCAGCCTCGCGCGAAGCCACGCCACGCCGGGAGCCGCTGCCGGCCGCGCGCGATGGCGATGTCCCGCAGGGCGACAGGGCGCAAGCGCCGCAGGATCGCGCACCGCTGCCCGCCACGTCGCGCCGCGATGCCGAACCTGCACCGCGCCAGGCCGAACCGGAACCACGCCAGGCCGAACCGGAACCACGCCGCGCCCAGCCTGCCATGCCCGAAGCAGGGGCCGAGCCCGCACCCGACGATTCCGCCTGGTTCGATCTCGCCCCCGCTACCGATCTGCCGCCGCATGGCTTCGAACCGGCCGAGCCAGTCCGTCCGTCCGCCGCGCGTGCATCGGTCGCCGATCTCGGCTGGGACGAACTCGAATCGCGCGTATCGGCCTGCGAGAGCTGCCGTCTCTGCGAGAAGCGCACGCAGACGGTGTTCGGCGTGGGCGATCGCGAGGCCGACTGGATGCTGATCGGCGAAGCGCCCGGCGAGAACGAGGACAAGCAGGGCGAGCCGTTCGTCGGCCAGGCCGGCAAGCTGCTCGACAGCATGCTGCACGCGGTGTCGCTCAAGCGTGGCGAGAACGTCTATATCGCCAACGTGATCAAGTGCCGGCCGCCCGGCAACCGCAATCCCGAGCCGGACGAAGTGGCGCGCTGCGAGCCGTATCTGCAACGGCAGGTGGCGCTGGTCAAGCCGAAGCTGATCGTCGCGCTGGGCCGCTTCGCCGCGCAAACCCTGTTGAAATCCGACGCCAGCATCGCCTCGATGCGCGGGCGCGTGCATCAGTACGAAGGCGTGCCGGTGATCGTGTCCTACCATCCGGCCTACCTGCTGCGCAGCCTGCCGGACAAGGCCAAATCCTGGGCCGACTTGTGCCTCGCGCGCGATACCTATCGCGACGCGGGCCAGGCCGGCAGCGCCGCGCAAGACGGCCAGCCGGGCGACGCATGACGGAGGCCGCGCGGTCCGCACCGTGGGTGGGGCTGCGCGATGTGGCGGTGCGCGATCTCGCGTGGCTGCTGGCCAGTGCCGACCTGCTGGCGGACTCGGCCGCCGCGCCGCTGGCCCGGCCGTGGCAGGGCGATGCCGAGGCCGCGCGCGTGCTGGCGTGGCTTGCCGCGCTCGATGCCGAGCCGGCGCCGCTGCGGCAGGCCGTCGAAGCCGCGCAGCCGACCCGCCTCGGCCGTTACGCCGAAACGCTGCTGGCGTTCTTTGCCGCGCATGGCCCCGCCTGGACGCTGGTGGCCGCGAACCTGCCGGTGCGCGTCAGCGGCCGCACGCTCGGCGAATGCGATTTCCTGCTGGTCGCGCCCGACGGCGAACGGCTGCATTGGGAGCTGGCGGTGAAGTGCTATCTGTGTGCCGCCACGGTGGGCGAGGCCGCGTTGCGCGACTATGTCGGCCCGAATCTGGCGGACCGTTTCGATCTCAAGTTCCGGCGTCTCGTCGAGCATCAATTGCCGCTCAGCGCGCGCGAGGAGTTCGCGTTCGCGGGGCAGCCCGGGCCGTGGGCGGCGCGCATGTTCGTCAAGGGCTGGCTGTTTTATCGCGATGACGGCGTCGCGCTCGACGGCAGCGCACCGGCGTCGCCGGCCGAACTCGACGCGGCGCACCCGCGCGGCTTCTGGGCCACGCGCGGCGATTGGCCGGCGCTGGCGGCGCGCGAACCGGCGGCGACGCGCTGGGTGGTGTTGCCGCGTCTCGCGTGGCTCGCGCCACGGCGCCTCGAAGCCGGCGATCCGCTGGCGCCGGTCGAGGCGTTGGCGCTGTTCGACGCCGTGGCGGCGCGCGCCGCGCCGTCGCTCGTTGCGGCGCTGGTGCCGGGCGAACGCGGTGTCTGGCACGAGACGCGTCGCGGCTTCATCGTCGACGACGACTGGCCGCAACGCGCCGGCGCATTCGCGCAGGTCGCGCGCTGAGGTTCCGGCCGGGCGCCCGCTCGCTCACCGGCTTACCCGCTTACCACCAACGATGGAAATGATGAACCGGCCCGACGCCGTGGCCCACGCTCAGTTGCGTGCTCGCGGCGATCGCGCCGGCCAGATAGTGCTTGGCGTCGACCACCGCGCCGGTCAGATCGTCGCGTTGCGGGCGCAGCGCCGCGATCGCGGCCGACAGCGTGCAGCCGGTGCCGTGCGTATGCGCGACCGGAATCCGCGCGCCGTCGATGCGTTGCTCGTCGCCGGCGCGAATCAGCCAGTCGGGGCTGCGGGCCGCGTCGGGCAGGTGGCCGCCCTTCATCAGCACGGCCTTCGCGCCGCGTGCGACGAGCGCGCGGCCTTGCTCGATCATCTGTGCTTCGTCGATGGCTTCCGCGCAGCCGAGCAGCGCGGCGGCTTCGGGCAGGTTCGGCGTGGCCAGGTCGGCGAGCGGCAGCAGCGTGTCGCGCAGCGCGGCCACGGCTTCGGGCGCGAGCAGCGCATGGCGGCTCTTCGAGATCATCACGGTATCGAGCACGACGAACGGCGGCGCATGGCGTTGCAACGCCTGGGCCACCGCGCGGACGATATCGGCATTGGCCAGCATGCCGATCTTGACGGTGTCGATGCGGATGTCGTCGAACACGGCGTCGAGCTGGGCCGTCACGAAACCGGCGTCGGGCGCATGCACGGCGGTGACGCCGCGCGTGTTCTGCGCGGTCAGCGCGGTGATGACGCTCGCGCCGTAGGCGCCGAGTGCGGAAAAGGCCTTGAGATCGGCCTGGATGCCTGCCCCGCCGCCGGAATCGGAGCCGGCGATGGTCAGGGCGTTCGGGATGGGCGAGCGGGTCATCGCTGGGGTGCCGGCCGGGCAGGCCGGCTGCAGGAAGCAGGATCGGACGGCGCGGCGAGCGGTGCCGCGCCGGGTGAACAGCGGTGGCTCAGTGGCGTGGTTCGCCGATCAGCGCGACCGAATCGAATTGCCGCTGATTGGCGATATGGCGACGCATCACGAGCCACATGGTCAGGCACACGAAGGTGCCGAACAGCACGATCACGACGCCCACCGGCACATCGAGCCAGACCAGCATTGCATAGAGGCACAGCATCACGAGCACCGACAGGTTCTCGTTGAAGTTCTGCACCGCGATCGAATGGCCGGCCGACAGCAACACGTGGCCGCGATGCTGCAGCAGCGCGTTCATCGGCACCACGAAGAAGCCGGACAACGCGCCCACTATCATCAGGAACAGGTAGGCGATCATCAGATAGCCGGGAATCCGGATGCTGCCGAAATGCAGCACCCAGTGATGCGGCAGCAGATCGCGCGTGTAGAACGCCATCATCATGACGGCCAGGCCCATCACGATGCCGACCGGCAGCACCTTCAGCGATTTCTTGAGCGGGATCTTGCTGGCGGCCGCCATGGCGCCGCCGGCCACGCCGAGCGCCACCACGGCCTGCAGGATCGCGCCTTCGGACAGCGACATGCCGAGCGACACCTCGGCCCACTTCAGCACGATGAATTGCAGCGTGGCGCCGGCGCCCCAGAACAGGGTGGTGACGGCCAGCGAGATCTGGCCCAGCTTGTCGTGCCAGAGCACGTTGAAGCATTCGGCGAAATCGGTCACCAGGCGGATCACGCTTTGCTGCTGCTTCGGGTAGCGCGCGCCGGTATCGGGAATGCGCAGATTGAACAGCGCGGCCACCACGTAGATCGCCATGATCACGAGCATCGCGGCTTCGGCCGGCGTATTGACCGCGGCCGGCGTGTAGGCGATCACGTGCGCGGCGATATGCGGGTTGATCAGCGCACCGCCGAGCACCGTGCCGAGAATGATCGAACCGACCGTGGTGCCCTCGATCCAGCCATTGGCCGCAACCAGCCGGTCAGGCGGCAGCAGTTCGGTCAGGATGCCGTATTTGGCGGGCGAATAGGCGGCCGCGCCGAAGCCGACGATGCCATAGGCGATCAACGGATGTGCGCCGACCAGCATGATCAGGCAACCGACCACCTTGATCGAATTCGTGATGAACATCACGCGGCCCTTCGGCCGTGAGTCGGCGAACGCGCCGACGAAGGCGGCCAGAACCACGTACGACAGGACGAAAAACAGCTTGAGCAGCGGAATCATCCAGTTCGGCGCATGCAGATCTTTCAGCAGGGCGATGGCGGCGATGAGAAGCGCACTGTCGGCCAGCGACGAGAAAAACTGCGCGGCCATGATGGAGTAAAAACCTTTTTTCATCTGAAGCGATGCTTTCCTCGCTGCGGCTCGGCCGCAGGGGCCGTGCATTCGGACTATCCCGTGCAAAATAGGTTGTGCGCACGGCTTTATATCACGAAAATACGTCAAATCCGACTAGCAAGAATCCCCGATCGCTCCGGGTTCGTCACGGCACGGCACCCACAAGGTGCGGTAAGCTGCTGATTCGCCTGCGTGTTTATGAAATTTCCCTATGCCGCGCCCGATTTCCGCCACGATTCACACTGCTGCACTCGTTAACAATCTCGCGGCAGCTCGCCGCTTCGCCCCTCGCTCGAAGGTGTGGGCCGTCGTCAAGGCCAATGCCTACGGGCATGGGCTCGCGCGAGCGTTCCCGGGCCTGCGCGGCACCGACGGGTTCGGCCTGCTCGACCTCGAAGAGGCGGTGCGGCTGCGCGAACTGGGCTGGGCGGGGCCGGTCCTGCTGCTCGAGGGCTTCTTCCGCTCCACCGACGTGGACGTGATCGACCGTTACAGCCTGACCACCACGGTCCATAACGACGATCAACTGCGGATGCTCGAAACGGCGCGGCTGTCCAAGCCCGTCAATATCCAGTTGAAGATGAACAGCGGCATGAACCGGCTCGGCTACGGCGCGGAGAAATACCGTGCCGCCTGGGAGCGGGCGCGCACCTGCCCCGGCATCGGCCAGATCACCCTGATGACCCATTTCGCGGACGCCGACGGCGAGCGCGGCGTGGCCGACCAGATGGCCGCCTTCTCGCGCGGCGCGGAAGGCATCGCCGGGGCACGCAGCCTGGCCAATTCGGCCGCCGTGATGTGGCATCCCGACACGCATTTCGACTGGGTCCGGCCCGGCATCCTGCTCTATGGCGCCTCGCCCTCGGGCCGCGCGGCCGATATCGCCGGCGCGGGCCTGCAACCGGCCATGACGCTCACCTCGCAACTGATCGCGGTGCAGAACATCGCGAAGGGGCAGGCAGTGGGCTACGGCGGCGCGTTCGTCGCGCCCGCGCCGATGCGGATCGGCGTGGTGGCCTGCGGCTATGCGGACGGCTATCCGCGCATCGCGCCCGAAGGCACGCCGATCGTGGTGGACGGCGTGCGCACCCGGATCGTCGGCCGCGTCTCGATGGACATGATCACGGTTGATCTGACACCGGTGCCCGGCGCCGGCATCGGTGCGCGCGTCGAGCTGTGGGGCGAGGCGCTGCCGATCGACGACGTCGCCGCGCACTGTTCCACGGTCGGCTACGAGCTGATGTGCGCCGTCGCACCGCGCGTGCCCGTGCGTGCGGAATAAGGGCGCATCCGTGGCGAAACAGAAAACCGTCTATACCTGTACCGAATGCGGCGGACAGTCGCCGAAGTGGGCCGGCCAGTGCCCGTCCTGCCATGCCTGGAACACGCTGGTCGAATCGGCGTCCGAGGCGCCTTCCACGCACCGTTTTCAGGCGCTCGCCAAGAGCGCGCCGGTGCAGCGGCTGGCCGACATCGACGCAGCCGACGTGCCGCGTTTCTCGACCGGCATCGGCGAGTTCGATCGCGTGCTGGGCGGCGGCCTGGTGGCCGGCGGCGTGGTGCTGATCGGCGGCGACCCGGGCATCGGCAAATCCACGCTGCTGCTGCAATCGCTGGCGCAACTGGCCAGCCAGCGCCGCGCGCTCTATATCAGCGGCGAGGAATCGGCGGCCCAGATCGCGCTGCGCGCGCAGCGGCTGGCGCTGCTCGATCACGGCGGCGATGCGGCCGACCTCAAGCTGCTTGCCGAAATCCAGCTCGAAAAGATCCAGGCGACGATCGCCGCCGAGCGGCCCGACGTGGCCGTGATCGATTCGATCCAGACCGTCTATTCGGAAGCGCTGACCTCCGCGCCCGGCTCGGTCGCGCAGGTGCGCGAATGCGCGGCGCAGCTCACGCGCATCGCCAAGCAATCGGGCACCGCGATCATCATGGTCGGCCACGTCACGAAGGAAGGGGCGCTGGCCGGGCCGCGCGTGCTCGAACACATCGTCGACACCGTGCTGTATTTCGAGGGCGACACCCATTCGTCCTACCGGCTGGTGCGCGCGATCAAGAATCGCTTCGGCGCGGTCAACGAACTGGGCGTGTTCGCGATGACCGAGCGCGGCCTGCGCGGCGTGTCGAATCCGTCGGCGCTGTTCCTGTCGCAGCATGAAGAGGTGGTGCCCGGCTCCTGCGTGATGGTGACGCAGGAAGGTTCGAGGCCGCTGCTGGTCGAGGTGCAGGCGCTGGTCGACACGGCCAACGTGCCGAACCCGCGCCGGCTCGCGGTCGGCCTCGAACAGAACCGGCTCGCCATGCTGCTCGCCGTGCTGCACCGTCATGCGGGCATCGCCTGCTTCGATCAGGACGTGTTCCTGAACGCTGTTGGGGGCGTCAAGATTACCGAGCCGGCGGCCGACCTCGCGGTGCTGCTGGCGATCCACTCGTCGATGCGTAACAAAGCGTTGCCGAAGGGGCTGGTCGTGTTCGGGGAAGTGGGCCTGGCCGGCGAGATCCGGCCGTCGCCGCGCGGTCAGGACCGGCTGCGCGAGGCCGCCAAGCTGGGCTTCACCACCGCCCTGATTCCCAAGGCCAATGCGCCCAAGCAGCCGATCGAGGGGCTCACCGTGATTGCGGTCGAGCGCATCGAGCAGGCCATCGATCGCGTGCGCGGCCTCGAATGAGGGCCATCGCAGCCCTGCTGCACGCGTAACTCCATGTAACGTTTCCGGGCCGGGCTGTAACTCGTCTCGCGGTGGTTTTCCCCTATGCTTGGCCGCAATGCGTCCCGCAGGTGTGAATGGAAGATCCCGCCTTGAAACAGCTCCAGCAAATCATCGATCAGCGCCTCTACAATCTGCGTGGCTGCCGTGTTTCGGAGCCAATCCGGCCGCCGTTCGGCGGTGGCTGCCGGATCATCGAGTGGGTCGATGACGAGGGGCGGATCGCGCGGCGCGTGGTGGCCGAGCATGTGACCGAAGCCGAAGTGGTGGAGACCATCCGCCGCCCGCTCGACGGGCGCCGCTACCTGATGCACGACGACGAGCAGATGCCGCGCGAGACCTTGCCGCGTCGTTGAACGGCGCGCGGGCCGATACCGCCGGCTTGCCGCGGCTGACGCGCCTGGCCTTGGTGCGTCAGCCGATCTGTTCGAGCTGCTCCTGCAGATCGAGCCAGTCGATTTCCAGCGCTTCGAGCTTGGCGTTGACATCGCCGAGCTTGCGGATCGTTTCGGTCAGCTCGGCTTTCTTCTCGGCGGCATAGCTGCCCGCATCGGCCACGAAGGCATCGAGCTGCGCCTTGTCGGCATTGAGCTTTTCCATCTCCTTCTCGATTTTCGCGACCTTCGTCTGCAGCGGTTTCTTGACCTGCGACAGGCGTTGCCGCGCTTCCGCTTCCTGACGTTTCTGATCCTTGCGGTTCGCCGCACCGGCGCCGCTGTCGGCTGCCGCGGCGGCATCGCCGCGCGCCGCCGCGCGCTGGTCGGCCGCGTGTTGCAGCAGCCAGTCGCGGTAGTCGTCGAGATCGCCGTCGAACGGCTGGATACGGTGCTTGGCAACCAGCATGAACTGGTCGGTGGTGGCACGCAGCAAGTGACGATCGTGCGAGACGAGGATCAGCGTGCCATCGAACTGGGCGAGCGCCAGCGTGAGTGCGTCGCGCGTTTCGAGGTCGAGGTGGTTGGTCGGTTCGTCGAGCAGCAGCAGGTTCGGCTTGCGCCAGATGATCAGCGCCAGCGCGAGCCGAGCCTTCTCGCCGCCCGAGAACGGCGCGATGGGCGACGACGCCATGTCGCCCGAGAAATTGAAGCCGCCCAGGAAGTCGCGCAGTTCCTGCTCGCGGGTGTCCGGCGCGATGCGCGCCAGATGCGCGAGCGGCGAATCGTCGGGACGCAGCGTTTCGAGCTGATGCTGGGCGAAATAACCGATTGTCAGGCCCTTGCCGCCGCGCACGTCGCCGGCAAGCGGTTCGAGCGTGCCGGCCAGGGTCTTGATCAGCGTGGATTTGCCCTGGCCGTTGGCGCCGAGCAGGCCGATGCGCTGGCCGTTCTGGATCGACAGTGCGACGCGCTCGACGATCGGCAGCGCCGTGCCGTCGTTGCCGTGATAGCCGCACACCACGTCTTCCATGATCAGCATCGGGTTCGGTGCGGAATCGGGCGTGCGGAATTCGAAGCTGAACGCCGACCCGGCCTGCGTGGGCGCGAGCCGCTCCATCTTCTCCAGCGCCTTGACACGGCTTTGCGCCTGTTTGGCCTTCGAGGCCTTGGCCTTGAAGCGATCGATGAAGCTTTGCAGGTGCTCGATGGTTTTCTGCTGCTTGTCGTAGGCGCTCTGTTGCAGCGCCATGTGCTGCGCGCGCAGCACTTCGAACTGCGAGTAGTTGCCGCCGTAGCGCTTCACCTGGCGCGCTTCGAGATGCAGCGTGACGTTGCAGATCGCATCGAGGAATTCGCGATCGTGGGAGATTACGACGAGCGTGCCCGCGTAGCGGTGCAGCCAATCTTCCAGCCAGACGATTGCGTCGAGATCCAGGTGGTTGGTCGGTTCGTCGAGCAGCAGCAGGTCGGAGCGGCACATCAGCGCCTGCGCGAGATTCAGGCGCATGCGCCAGCCGCCCGAGAAATTCGCCACGCTTTCACGCGTTTGCGCGAGCGTGAAACCGAGCCCGAGCAGCAACGCCTCGGCGCGCGCCGGCGCGGTGTAGCCATCGGCATCGGCGAACGCCACGTGCGCCTCGGCTTCGGCCGAGCCGTCGTGCGCGGCGGCGGCCGCCGCGATGCGAGCCTCGATGCGGCGCAGCATGGCGTCGCCGTCGAGCGTGTAATCGAGTGCGGTGCGATCGACGGCCGGCGTTTCTTGCGAGACGTGGGCGATCTGCCAAGACGGCGGCATCGAGAAATCGCCCCCGTCGGCGTGCAATTCGCCGCGCAGCACCGAAAACAGCGTGGATTTGCCCGCGCCGTTCGCACCGACGAGGCCGGCCTTTTCGCCGGGGTTGAGCGCGAAGGTGGTGCCCTCGAACAGCGGCTTGGTGCCGCGCGCAAGACTGAACTGGTTGAAACGAATCACGACGGGAAGGGCAAGGGAAAACCGCTATTCTAGACCGGCAGCCCGGCGCGGGGCACTGTCCGTTCGGACGACTCACGCGCGGCGGCGGTTTCGCATAGACTGCCGCGGTGGCTTGCAGCACGCCAGAACCCACCCACCAAACCTGTGCCCGGGAGAATCCGATGCCGACCGATACCGTTTATTCATTTACCGCGAAGGCGCTCGACGGCCGCGACGTGTCGCTCGGCGATTACCGCGACAAGGTGCTGCTGATCGTCAATACCGCGAGCGAATGCGGATTCACGCCGCAGTACGCCGGTTTGCAGGAGCTGTATACGCGTTACGGCAGCCGCGGCCTGGCCGTGCTCGGTTTTCCGTGCAACCAGTTCGGCAAGCAGGAGCCGGGCGACGCCGCGCAGATCGGCGCGTTCTGCGAGCAGCGTTTCGGCGTGAGCTTTCCGCTGTTCGAGAAGGTCGATGTCAAGGGCGACCAGGCACATCCGCTGTTTCGCTGGCTGACCGAGGAGGCACCGGGCGTGCTGGGCCTGAAGGCGATCAAGTGGAATTTCACGAAATTCCTGATCGGTCGCGACGGCAAGGTGATCAAGCGCTATGCACCCACCACCAAGCCGGCGGATGTGGCGGCCGACATCGAGGCGCTGCTCTGAGCCACTGCGCGGCGCATCGCCGCCGAACGGCGGCGTCGGCGTTCAGAGGATGGGCGCGAACAGCCGGGCGACGTGCATCACCACGCGCCGCCAGGCGCCGGTGCGATCGAGTTCGCCGAGGTCGACTTCGTCGGCCAGCGCGAAATCCTGTTCGAGCATGGCGTCCACGTCGGCCGCAAAGCCGGCGTCCACCGTCAGCACCATGATCTCGAAGTTCAGCCGGAACGAGCGGTTGTCGAGATTCGCGCTGCCGATCGCGGCGGCCGCGTCGTCGATCAGCACCACCTTCTGGTGCAGGAAACCGGGCCGGTAGCGGAAGATCCGCACACCGGCATCCACCAGATCGCGCGCATACAGTTTCGAGGCCTCGAACACCACGTAGTGGTCGCGCCGGCTCGGAATCAGAATCCGCACGTCCACGCCGCGCATCACGGCCAGCTTCAGGGCGGAGATCACGGCCTCGTCGGGCACCAGGTAGGGCGTGGTGATCCACACGCGCTCGTGCGCCGCGTGGATCGCCTCGACGAAGAACAGCGAACCGGTTTCCTGCTTGTCGGCCGGCCCCATCGGCACGACCAGGCAATGCATGTCCTCGTCGCCCACGGGCGGTTGCGCGGGAGCGCCAACCGGCAGCGACTGCGTGGCCCAGTGCCAGTCCTCGGCGAACACGTACTGCACGTTCGCCACCACCGGCCCGCGCAGCTCGATGTGCGTGTCGCGCCACGGCGAGAGCTTCATGTTGCCGCCGAGGTACTCCACGCCCACGTTGTGGCCGCCCACGAATGCGCGTTCGCCGTCCACCACCACGATCTTGCGGTGGTTGCGGAAGTTGAGCTGGAAACGATTCACGAAGCGCTTGTTGGTGGCGAACGTGTGGACTTCCACGCCGCCCGCGCGCAAGGCGTTCACGTAGCGGTGCGGCAGGTCGAAGCTGCCGATGCTGTCGTACAGCAGGTAGCAGCGCACGCCGCGCGCGGCGCAGGCCAGCAGCGCATCGCGCAGCATCGCGCCGAGCGCATCGTCGCGCACGATGAAGAACTGCACGATCACGTAGTGGCGGGCGCCCTCGATCGCCGACAGGATCGCCGCAAAAGTGGCCTCGCCGTTGACCAGCAGCCGGACGGCATTGCCGCCCACGAACGGCATCCCGCCGAGTTGCGTCAGCGCACGCACGGGCGAGGCGCCGAGCATGTCGCTGGGCACGCCGAGCGAGCTGCCATGCGTGTCCCAACCGGCCGGGCGCGAGTGCGTGCGCAGCGCGGCCGTTTCGGTGCGGCGCGCGTCCACGTAGCCGGAGAACTTGCTGCGGCCGAGAAACAGGTAGGGGATCAGCGTGAGGTAGGGCATCGCGGTCAGCGACACCGCCCAGGCGATCGCGCCCTGCGAGGTGCGGGTATTGAGGATCGCGTGGCAGGCCGCGATCAGCCCGAGGAAATGGGCGAGTGCGACGAGAGTGCCGAGATGAAGCCAGTCGAGATGCATCGTTGCGTGAGTTCCGAGCGGTTCGTGACGGTTGCGGTGTCGGGCGGCCGGCGGCCCCGGCGGCGAAGCGCGCCGTGCCGCCCGCCTGCGGCATCTTAGCGAACCGGGCGGCCCGATGCAGAACCAGCGGCCGGAGCCGCCCGTGCGGTGGCGGATTCGGCCGGGTTCACAGCGAATTCACAGCGAATTCACGGCGGATTTTCGGCAGGTGCGCGGCCGATCCAGCGCACGCTCAGGCCGAATAGGGCAGATCGGCGGCGTGGATCAGGAACACGCTGTCGTCACCGGCGCTGGTCGGCAGCCAGATCAGGTCGAGCCCGCCGAACGCGGCTTCGACGTTGTGCCGCTCGTTGCCGATTTCGACGACGAGCACGCCGTCGTCCTTGAGCCATTTCTTCGCCTCGCGCAGCAGGCGGCGCACGATGTCCATGCCGTCCTCGCCGCCGGCCAGCGCCATTTCGGGCTCGTGGCGGTATTCCTCGGGCAGCGCGGCCATCGATTCGGCGTTCACATACGGCGGATTGCTGAGGATCACGTCGTAGCGCAGGTCCGGGTTGTCGAGCCGTTCGGTCGGCAGCGGCGCGTAAAGGTCGCCGTGATGCAGCGCGATACGGTGGTCGAGGCCGTATTCGGTCACGTTGATTTCGGCCACTTCCAGCGCTTCCTCGGACAGGTCCACCGCATCGATGTCGGCGTTCGGAAACGCTTCGGCGGCCAGGATCGCGAGGCAACCCGAGCCGGTGCACAGTTCGAGCACCGCGCCCACCTGTTCCGGGTCGGCCACGTACGGTTGCAGGCCGTCGTCGAGCAGTTCGCCGATGAACGAGCGCGGCACGATCACGCGTTCGTCGACATAGAAGCGGTGGCCGTGCATCCACGCTTCGTTGGTCAGGTAGGCGGCCGGCAGCCGTTCGGTGGCGCGGCGCTCGACGCGTTGCAGCACCGCATCGAGTTCGTCGGGCAGCAGGCGCGCGTCGAGGAACGGTTCGAGCGTGTCGAGCGGCAGGTGCAGCGCGTGCAGCACCAGGTAGACGGCCTCGTCGTAGGCATTGTCCGAGCCATGGCCGAACGACAGCTGTTCGGCCGAGAAGCGCGTCACCGCATAGCGCACCACATCGCGGATCGTCGTGAAGGTGGTGGCGGGCGTGGCAGAAGATGTCATGGCGGGTTCCGTTGCGTCAGGCGATCAGTTGTTCGAGCACACGGCGGTAAACGTTCTTCAGCGGGTCGATGAAGCGCAGCTCGATATGCTCGTCGATCTTGTGGATCGAACCGTTGGGGGGGCCGAATTCGATGACCTGCGGGCAGATGCGCGCGATGAAGCGGCCGTCCGAGGTGCCCCCGGTGGTCGACAGTTCGGTGGTGAGGCCGGTTTCGTCGCGAATGGCGTTCTCGAGCGCCGTCGACAGCTCGCCGCGCGGCGTCAGGAACGGGTGGCCGCTGATCGACCACTTCAGCTCGTAGTCGAAGCCGTGCTTGTCGAGCATCGCATGCACGCGCGACTGCAGGCCCTCGACCGTGCTGGCCGTCGAGAAGCGGAAGTTGAACAGCAGCGTGACGTGGCCCGGGATCACGTTGGTCGCGCCGGTGCCGCCGTGCAGGTTCGACACCTGCCAGGTGGTGGGCGGGAAGTATTCGTTGCCGTCGTCCCAGCGCTCGGCGGCCAGTTCCGCGAGTGCGGGCGCGAGCAGGTGGATCGGGTTCTTGGCGAGGTGCGGGTAGGCGATGTGGCCTTGCACGCCCTTGACCACGAGTTCGCCCGACATCGAGCCGCGCCGGCCGTTCTTGACCACGTCGCCGAGCGTGGCGGAGGAGGTCGGTTCGCCGACGATGCAGTAGTCGAGCCGCTCGCCGCGCGCGTTCAGCGCCTCGCACACCTTGACGGTGCCGTCGGTGGCCGGGCCTTCCTCGTCGCTCGTGATCAGCATCGCGATCGAGCCGCGATGGCCCGGGTGGGCGGCTACGAATTCCTCGCTCGCGACCACGAAGCCGGCCAGCGAGGTTTTCATGTCGGCCGCGCCGCGGCCGTACAGCTTGCCGTCGCGGTGGGCCGGGACGAACGGCGGCGAGGTCCACTGTTCGAGCGGGCCGGTGGGCACCACGTCGGTGTGGCCCGCGAACGCGAGCAGCTTGCCGTCGCGGCCGTCGGCGCCGCGCTTGACGGCCCACAGGTTCGTCACGCCGTTCGAGGCGATCGTTTCGCACGCGAAGCCGATCGCCGAGAGGCGCTCGATCATGATCTGCTGGCAGTGCTGATCGTCGGGCGTCACGGACGGGCGTGCGATCAGTTGTTCGGTAAGGGCAAGGGTGGCGGACATGGTTCGGACCACTTTCGATGAAAAATGCCGGCGCGACGGCCGGCAGGTCGGGGTGGCGCGCTTGCCCGGAGCTAACCCGGGCGGCGCGCCGTTCGCGCGAAGCGGCTCGCGCGCGGGGTCAGGCCGCGAACAGCGCCGCGTACTGGTCGGACACGAAGCCGACCGATTTGACGCGGCCGTCGACGACCAGCACCGGGCGCTTGATGACGGAGGGTTTTTCCAGCATCAGCGCGATCGCGCCGGCTTCGCTGTCGGCCGAGGCCTTGACGTCGTCGGGCAGCCCGCGCCAGGTGGTGCCGCGGCGGTTGACGAGGGTGTCCAGCGGCACGTCCTTCAACCAGCCCTTCACGATGGCGGCGGTGAGGCCGGCCTTCTTGAAATCGTGGAAGTCGAACGCCACACCGTGCTCGTCGAGCCACACGCGGGCCTTCTTCACCGTGTCGCAGTTCGGGATGCCATAGACGACGGTGGGCATCAGTCGCCTCGCAGCAGTTCGTTCAGGCCGACCTTGGCGCGCGTCTTGGCGTCGACCTTCTTGACGATCACGGCGCAGTACAGGCTGTGCGAGCCGTCCTTCGACGGCAGGTTGCCGGCCACCACCACTGAGCCGGCCGGGATGCGGCCGTAGCTGATTTCGCCGGTTTCGCGATCGTAGATCTTGGTGCTCTGGCCCAGGTACACGCCCATCGAGATCACCGAGTTTTCCTCGACGATCACGCCTTCGACCACTTCCGAGCGCGCGCCGATGAAACAGTTGTCTTCGATGATGACCGGGTTGGCCTGCAGCGGCTCCAGCACGCCGCCGATGCCCACGCCGCCCGACAGGTGGACGTTCTTGCCGATCTGCGCGCACGAACCGACCGTCGCCCAGGTGTCGACCATCGTGCCTTCGTCGACGTACGCGCCGATGTTGGTGTACGACGGCATCAGCACGACGTTCTTCGCGATGAACGAGCCGCGGCGCGCGACGGCCGGCGGCACGACGCGGAAGCCGCCGGCGGCGAAATCTTCGGCCGTGTAGTTCGCGAACTTCGACGGCACCTTGTCGTAGAACTGCGAGAAGCCGCCGGCCGGCATCGGCGCGTTGTCTTCCAGACGGAACGACAGCAGCACGGCCTTCTTCAGCCATTGATGGACGATCCAGTCGCCGTTCTGCTTTTCGGCGACGCGCAGGGCGCCCTTGTCGAGCTGCTCGATCGCGTGCGCGACGGCTTCGCGCACTTCGGCGGGGGCGGCCTTCGGCGACAGTTCGGCGCGGTTTTCCCACGCGGTATCGATGATTTGCTGAAGTTGTTGCGACATGTTGATTGCTTCGCTGGAAGTGGGAAGAAGGATGAAAACGGCAGCAGGCCCGACGGGCTCAGGCGGCGAGGCCGCGGCAGAAACTGACGATGCGCCGCGCGCCCTCGACGCATTCGGCGACGCCGGCCACGAGCGCGATCCGCACGAAATCGCGGCCCGGATTGGTGCCGTGCGCGTCGCGCGCGAGGTACGAGCCGGGCAGAACCGTCACATTATAGTCGGCGTACAGGCGGCGGGCGAACTCGGTGTCGGACAGGCCGGTGCGCGCCACGTTGGCCCACAAGTAGAACGCGGCGTCGGGCAGCGCGACATCGAGCACCTCGGCCAGCATCGGCGTGACGGTGTTGAACTTCTGCGCGTACAGCGCGCGGTTTTCGCGCACATGGGCCTCGTCGCCCCAGGCCACGATGCTGGCGCTTTGCCAGACCGGCGAGAGCGCCGCGCCGTGATAGGTGCGGTACAGCAGGAAGCGCTTGAGGATCGCCGCGTCGCCGGCCACGAAGCCCGAGCGCATGCCCGGCACGTTCGAGCGCTTGGACAGGCTCGACAGCATCACGAGCCGCTCGAAACCGCGGCCGAGCCGGCGTGCCGCGTCGAGGCCGCCGAGCGGCGGGTTCGCCTCGTCGAAGTAGATTTCCGAATAGCACTCGTCGGAGGCGATCACGAAACCGTGGCGGTCCGACAGCGCGAACAGCTCGCGCCAGTCGTCGAGCGTCAGCACGGCGCCGGTCGGGTTGCCCGGCGAGCAGACGAACAGCAACTGGGTGCGCGCCCAGACGTCCTCGGGCACCTGTGAATAGTCGGGCGCGAAGTTGCGGGCCGGGTCGCTGTTGACGAAATAGGGCTCGGCGCCGGCCAGCAACGCCGCGCCTTCGTAGATTTGATAGAAAGGATTCGGACAGAGTACGATCGCATTCCTGCCGTCGGCGCGCGGCGTGGCGTCGATCACGGCCTGCGCCAGCGAGAACAGCGCCTCGCGCGAGCCGGACACCGGCAGCACCTCGGTGGCCGCGTCGATCGCCGCCAGGCCGTAGCGCTGCTCGACCCAGCGTGCGATCGCGGTGCGCAGCGCGTCCGAGCCAGCCGTCGCCGGATACGAGGCCAGCCCGTCGAGCGAGTTGGCCACCGCGTCGCGGATCAGCGCCGGGGTCGGATGTTTCGGCTCGCCGATGCCGAAGCTGATCGGGGCGAGCGTGGCGGACGGCGTCACGTCCTTGAACAGCGCGCGGAGCTTTTCGAACGGGTAGGGCTGGAGCGTATCGAGTCGTGGATTCACGGGCTTGGAGCGTCGGGAGCGGTTGGGTCCGTCGGGCGGGACCGGAGCGGGCTGCTGCGGCGCGGCGGCCAGAGCCGCCGCAGGTGCGCACCCGGTGCGCGCCGCGAGCCGCCGATTATAGCGTGCCGCCCGCCCAGGGCGGGAGCGCGGCTTGCCGGGCGACCGGCGGCGCGTACGGTTCCGGAACCAGACAAAAACAGGGCATGAACGGCATGCAGGCCGTCATCCATCGACAGGAACTATCGAGAATGCGGACATGATGGGCAATCGACGTACGGCGCTGCCGACGCTGGCGATTCTGGTGGGGGCTTCGGTCTGGGGGCTGATCTGGTATCCGCTGCGGATCGTGGCCGGGCTTGGCCTGACCGGCACCGCGGCCAGCGCCCTGACGAGCCTGTGCGCGTGCGGTTTCGTGGTGATCTGGCGCCGCCGTTCGTTGCGCACGCTGCGCTGGCATTGGGCGCTGCCGGCGCTCGGCGTGGCGGCTGGCGTGACCAATCTCGGGTTTGTGTGGGGCACGATTCACGGCGAAGTGCTGCGCGTGATGCTGCTGTTCTATCTGACCCCGGCCTGGACCGCGATCTACGCCCATTTCCTGCTGCGCGACCGGCTCGGTTGGGCCGGCGCCGGCGTGGCGGCGCTGTCGATCGCCGGCGCGATGCTGATGCTGTGGTCGCCGCGTCTGGGCTTGCCGTTGCCGTCGACGCCGGCCGAATGGGCCGGGCTGGCCGCCGGCCTCGCGTTTGCGATGAGCAACGTGCTGGTGGTGCGGCTCTCGCGCGATTTGCCCGACCTCAAGCCCGAAATGCGCACCGCCACGCTGTTCGCGGGCGGCGCGGCGTTCGGCATCGCGGCCAGCTTCGTCGAGGGCGTGCCCGTGGTGCCCGCGCCGCACGCGCTCGGGCTCGCGCTGCTGATCGCGGCCGCGATCGGCGTGACGATGGCGCTCAACAACCTGCTGGTGCAATACGGGCTGTCGCGCGTGCCGGCCAACCGCGCCTCGGTCATCATGCTGTTCGAAATCATCGTGACCGCGCTGTCGGCCTGGGTGTTCGCCGGCGAATTGCCGGGGGCGCGCGAGTGGGCGGGGGGCGCCTGCATCATCGTCGCCTCGCTGCTGTCGAGCCGTGTGCACAAGGCCTCGGCCCCGGACGCCGATCCCCGGGACGACGCGCGCGCGATGGTATGATTGTTCCGCTTCACGGGGGCGGCCGCACGACGGTTCGCCCCCGTTGTCCGAATTTCGGGACGGGCGGCGCCCGCAGTGCGCCGCCGGTTGCCGTCCGTTTCAATCCCTATTCCATACCGATACCGACGTGCGACTGAGCTCGATCAAACTCGCAGGCTTCAAATCCTTCGTCGATCCCACGCATTTCCAGGTTCCGGGCCAGCTCGTCGGCGTGGTCGGCCCGAACGGTTGCGGCAAATCCAACATCATCGACGCCGTGCGCTGGGTGCTCGGCGAATCGCGCGCCTCCGAGCTGCGCGGCGAATCGATGCAGGACGTGATCTTCAACGGCTCCACCACGCGCAAGCCCGGCAGCCGGGCCAGTGTCGAGCTGATCTTCGATAATTCCGACGGCCGCGCGGCCGGCCAGTGGGGCCAGTACGGCGAGATCGCTGTCAAGCGCGTGCTCACGCGCGACGGCACCTCCAGCTACTACATCAACAACCTGCCGGCGCGCCGCCGCGACATCCAGGACATCTTCCTCGGCACCGGCCTCGGGCCTCGCGCCTACGCGATCATCGGGCAGGGCATGATCGCGCGGATCATCGAGGCCAAGCCCGAAGAGCTGCGCGTGTTCCTGGAAGAAGCCGCCGGCGTGTCGAAGTACAAGGAGCGCCGCCGCGAAACCGAGAACCGCCTGCACGACACGCGCGAGAACCTGACGCGCGTCGAGGATATCGTCCGCGAACTCGGTGCGAACCTCGAAAAGCTCGAGGCGCAGGCCGTGGTCGCCACGCGCTACAAGGATTTGCTGGCCGACGGCGAGGAAAAGCAGCGTTTGCTGTGGCTGCTGCGCAAGAGCGAGGCTCAGGGCGAGCAGCAGAAGCAGCAGCGTGCGATCGAACAGGCGCAGATCGACCTCGAAGCGCAAACGGCCAAGCTGCGCGAAGTCGAGGCGCAGCTCGAAACGCTGCGCGTCGCCAACTATTCGGCCAGCGACGCGATGCAGGGCGCGCAGGGCGCGCTCTACGAAGCCAACGCCGAAGTCAGCCGGCTCGAAGCCGAGATCAAGTTCATCGTCGAATCACGCAACCGCGTGCAGGCGCAGATCGCCGCGCTGACGGCGCAGCGCGAGCAATGGCAGGCGCAGACGCAGAAGGCCCAGGACGACCTGGAGGAAGCCGAGGAAGCGCGCGCGATCGCCGACGAGAAGGCCGCGATGGCCGAGGACGACGCGGCCGCCAAGCACGACGCGCTGCCCGCGCTCGAAGCGCGCTGGCGCGATGCGCAGGCACAGCTCAACGACGAGCGTGGCCGCATCTCGCAAACCGAGCAGGCGCTCAAGCTGGAGGCCGCGCACCAGCGCAACGCCGATCAGCAGTTGATGCAGTTGCAGCAGCGCCACGAGCGCCTGAAATCCGAAGCGGGCGGCCTCGACGCGCCCGACGAGGCGCAGCTCGAAGAGTCGCGCATGCAGCTCGCCGAGCAGGAGGAAGTGCTGCACGAGGCGCAGGCGCGCCTGAGCGACGCGCAGGAAACACTGCCGCGCCTCGATGCCGAGCGCCGCGCCGCGCAGGAGCGCGTGCAAGCCGAAAGCGCGCAGATCCACCAGCTCGAAGCGCGCCTGGCCGCACTCAAGCAGCTTCAGGAAAACGTCCAGACCGAAGGCAAGATCCAGCCCTGGCTCGACAAGCACGAGCTTGGCACGCTGCCGCGTCTCTGGAAAAAGCTGCACGTCGAAGCGGGCTGGGAAACCGCGCTCGAAGCGGTGCTGCGCGAGCGCCTCGCCGCGCTCGAAATCTCGAATCTCGATTGGGTCAAGGCATTCGCGACCGACGCGCCGCCGGCCAAGCTCGCGTTCTTTTCGCCGCCGGCCGCCGGCGAGCCGCTCGCGGCGCCAGCCGGCATGCGTCCGGTGCTGTCGCTGCTGCGCATCGACGATGCGGGCCTGCGTGCCGTGCTCAACGACTGGCTCGGTTCGGTGTATGTCGCCGACGATATCGCCCAGGCGCTCGCCACCCGTGCCCAGTTGCCGGCAGGCGGTGCGTACGTGGTCAAGGCCGGCCATATCGTGACGCGCGCCGGCGTGCAGCTTTACGCCGCCGATTCCGAGCAGGCCGGGATGCTGGCGCGCCAGCAGGAAATCGAGAATCTCGGCCGCCAGGTGCGCGCGCAGGCGCTGCTCGCCGACGAGGCGAAGACGGCCGCGGTGCGCGCCGATGCGGCCCATACGCAGGCCGCGCAGGCGCTCGGCGACGTGCGCGGGCAGGCCGAACGCGCCACCCAGCGCGTTCATGCGTTGCAGATGGACGTGCTGAAGCTGGCCCAGGCGCACGAGCGCTACATGCAGCGCAGCACGCAGATCCGCGAGGAACTCGAGGAAATCGGCGCGCAGATCGAGGAACAACGCGCGCTGCGTGCCGAATCCGAGGCGAACTTCGAACGCTACGACGGCGAACTGGCCGAATTGCAGGCGAAGTTCGAGGACAACCAGCTCGCGTTCGAGGCGCTCGACGCGTCGCTGTCCGATGCCCGCCAGCGCGCGCGCGATCTCGAACGCGCGGCCAACGATGCGCGCTTCGCCGCGCGCAACTCGGCGAACCGCATCGACGAGCTGAAGCGCACCATCCAGGTCGCGCACGATCAGATCGAACGGGTGGCCGGTTCGCTGGAAGACGCCCGCGCCGAACTCGAAACCATCAACGAGCAGACCGCCCACACGGGCCTGCAGGATGCGCTCGAAATCCGTTCGGCCAGGGAGCAGACGCTGTCGGCCGCACGCATCGAGCTCGACGACCTGACCGCCAAGCTGCGTGCCTCCGACGAGCAGCGCCTGGCCGCCGAGCGCTCGCTGCAACCGCTGCGCGACCGCATCACCGAGCTGCAACTGAAGGAGCAGGCCGCGCGCCTGTCGTCCGAGCAGTTCGACGAGCAACTGGCCGAAGCCGGCGTGGACGAAGCCGCGCTGCTGCCGAAGCTGACGCCCGATCTGAAGCCGTCCTACCTGCAGGGCGAGGTTACGCGCATCAACAACGCGATCACGGCGCTCGGTCCCGTCAACATGGCGGCGCTCGAGGAGCTGGCGGCCGCGAGCGAGCGCAAGGTGTTCCTCGACGCGCAATCGGCCGACCTGCTGCTGGCGATCACCACGCTCGAGGACGCGATCCACAAGATCGACCAGGAAACGCGCACCTTGCTGCAAGGCACGTTCGACGAGGTCAATCACCACTTCAGCGACCTGTTCCCGAAGCTGTTCGGCGGCGGCCAGGCGAAGCTGACCATGACCGGCGACGAAATCCTCGACGCTGGCGTGCAGGTGATGGCGCAGCCGCCGGGCAAGAAGAACGCGACGATTCACCTGCTGTCGGGCGGCGAAAAGGCGCTCACGGCCACGGCGCTCGTGTTCGCGATGTTCCAGCTCAATCCGGCGCCGTTCTGTCTGCTCGACGAAGTCGATGCACCGCTCGACGACGCGAATACCGAGCGTTTCGCGAACCTGGTGCGCGCGATGTCCGACAAGACGCAGTTCCTGTTCATCTCGCACAACAAGATCGCGATGGAAATGGCGCAGCAGTTGATCGGCGTGACGATGCAGGAGCAGGGCGTATCGCGGATCGTGGCGGTCGACATGGAAACCGCGACCGGTTTTGCCCAGAATATTGGCTGATCGCGCGCGCCGCCTCGCCGTGGCGCGCCGGAAAAAGAATTCCTGATGGAGCATGCATGGACGAGTTGACACTCGGGTTGGTAGGCGCAGGCGTGGTGGTGGTCGGCGGCGTAGCGATCTATAACGCCTTGCAGGGCGCGAAGGTGCGCCGCAAGATGCCGCGGCCGATGCCGTCCGAGACGGCCGATACGCTGGCGCGCCAGGAGCGCGACGACGACGCGCCGTTCATCGAACCGGTTCGCCAGCCGTCGGCGCGCCGCGATGCGGCTGCCCCGGCCGCACCCGCCGCACCCGCTTCTGCGGCCCCGGCCCCGGCCGGCGATCGCGCCGCGCGCGTCGAACCCACGTTCGGCAACGCGCCCGAAGCCGCTTTGCCGGCCGACGTGCCGGCGGATCTGCAAGCCGACGAGACACTGACCGCAGCAGCCGGTGGATCGGACAGGTCCGACACACCGGCCGAGCCTCATGCCGGCGATGCCGGCGATAAGCACGCGCCGTATTCGGGCGAAGCGGGCACGGCCGATGTCCCCGTCGAGCCGGTTTTCGAGGCCGATGACGAGCCGGTGTTGCCCGCCGCCACCACGATTTCCTCTGCGCCGCCGGCCATCGTCGATCGGCGCATCGATTGCATCGTGCCGATCCGGCTGGCCGGGCCGATGCCGGGCGAGCGCCTGATGCCGGCCGCGCAACGGTTGCGGCGCGCGGGCAGCAAGCCGGTCCACATCGAAGGCAAGCCCGAAGGCACCGATCATTGGGAATTGTTGCAAGGCGGCGTGCGCTACGAGGAGTTGCGCGCGGCGGTTCAGCTTGCGAACCGCAATGGCCCGCTCAACGAGCTCGAATTCTCCGAGTTCGTGTCGGGCGTCGGCCAGTTCGCCGATGCGATCGACGGCGGCGCCGAATTCCCCGACATGCTCGAAACCGTGCAGATGGCGCGCGAGCTGGACGGCTTCGCGGCGCAGTGCGACGCGCAACTGTCGATCAACGTGATGTCGGACGGCGCACCGTGGTCGGCCAACTACGTGCAGGCCGTGGCCTCGCAGGACGGCCTGCTGCTGTCGCGCGACGGCACGCGCTTCGTCAAGCTCGATGCCCGGCAGAACCCGGTGTTCATGCTGCAGTTCGGCGACACCAACTTCCTGCGCGACGACCTGACCTACAAGGGCAGCAACATGATCACGCTGGTGCTCGACGTGCCGGTGGCCGACGAGGACATCCTGCCGTTCAAGCTGATGTGCGATTACGCCAAATCGCTGTCGGACCGGATCGGTGCACGGGTGGTCGACGATTCGCGCCGGCCGTTGCCCGAGGCCACGCTGGTGGCGATCGAGCAGCAATTGATGAAGCTGTACGGGCGGCTGGAGCAGGCCGGCATTCCGGCCGGTTCGCCCGTCACGCGGCGCCTGTTCAGCCAGTAATCGGGGCAGGGCCGGCAGGTGCGAGACAGACGGTGCGCAAGCGCACGCCGCCTGAGATAATCCTGACTCGATTGTCACGAGAGCAAGTGCCGCCAGCATGGCCCGATCCCCAGTAGAACCGCCAGCCAGCCAGCCGTCCGAACGGGCGGCCTGGTTGCGCAACGAACTCGAGCGCGCGAATCACGCGTATTACGTGCTCGACCAGCCCGATCTGCCCGACGCCGAATACGATCGGCTGTTTCGCGAGCTGCAGCAGATCGAGGCCGATCAACCCGACCTGATCACGCCCGATTCGCCGACGCAGCGCGTCGGCGGTGAGGCGTCCACGGGCTTCACGCCGGTCGTGCACGACGTGCCGATGCTGTCGCTGAACAACGGCTTCGCCGACGAGGACATCGCCGCGTTCGACAAGCGCGTGTCCGACATGCTCGACAAGGCCCCGGCCGACCTGGCCGGCACCGCCACCGATCCCGTCGAATACGCCTGCGAACTGAAGTTCGACGGGCTGGCGATCTCGTTGCGCTACGAGCACGGCAAGTTCGTCCAGGCCGCCACGCGCGGCGACGGTGCGACGGGCGAGGACGTGACCGAAAACGTCCGCACCATCAAATCGATTCCGATCACGCTGAAGGGGGCCAACCCGCCCGCCGTGCTCGACGTGCGCGGCGAAGTGCTGATGTACAAGCGCGATTTCGCACGCCTGAACGAACGGCAGCGCGAGGCCGAGCAGCGCGAGTTCGCGAACCCGCGCAACGCGGCGGCCGGCAGCCTGCGCCAGCTCGATTCGAAGATCACGGCGCAGCGGCCGCTGTCGTTCTTCGCCTACGGCATCGGCGTGCTCGACGGCGCGCCGATGCCCGACACGCACAGCGGCCTGCTCGACTGGTACGAATCGTTCGGACTGCCGGTCAATCGCGAGCGCGCCGTGGTGCAGGGCGCCGACGGCCTGCTCGATTTCTTCCGCAAGGTCGGCGAGCGGCGCGAATCATTGCCGTACGACATCGACGGGGTGGTCTACAAGGTCAACCGGCGCGACGAGCAGGAGCGGCTCGGTTTCGTGTCGCGCGCGCCGCGCTTCGCGCTGGCGCACAAGTTTCCGGCCCAGGAAGCGCTGACCAGGCTGGTCGCGATCGACGTGCAGGTCGGCCGCACCGGCGCCATCACGCCGGTCGCACGGCTCGAGCCGGTGTTCGTCGGCGGCGCGACCGTCACCAACGCGACGCTGCACAACGAGGACGAAGTCCGCCGCAAGGACATCCGCATCGGCGACACCGTGATCGTGCGGCGCGCCGGCGACGTGATCCCGGAAGTGGTGTCGGCGCTGATGGATCGCCGCCCGGCCGACGCGGCCGAATTCGTGATGCCGACCGAATGCCCGGTGTGCGGCTCGAAGATCGAACGCCTGCCTGACGAGGCGATCGCCCGCTGCACGGGCGGCCTGTTCTGTCCGGCCCAGCGCAAGCAGGCGCTGTGGCACTTCGCGCAGCGCCGCGCGCTCGATATCGACGGCCTCGGCGAAAAGATCATCGATCAGCTCGTCGAGCAGAACCTGGTGCGCACGCCGGCCGACCTGTTCCATCTCGGCTTCGGGACGCTGGCCGCGCTCGATCGCTTCGCCGATAAATCCGCGCAGAACCTGCTCGAATCGCTCGAAAAGGCGCGCCACACCACGCTCGGCCGCTTCATCTACGCGCTCGGCATTCGCCATGTGGGCGAATCCACCGCCAAGGATCTGGCCAAGCATTTCGGTTCGCTGCAGCCGATCATCGACGCCACGCCCGAGCAACTGCTCGAAGTCAACGACGTCGGGCCGGTGGTGGCCGAATCGCTGCACCAGTTCTTCGCCGAGGAGCACAACCTCACCGTGATCGCGCAGTTGCGCGAGAAGGTCGAATGGCCGGAGGGGCCGCCCGCGCCCCGCGAGCCGCAAGGCGTGCTGGCCGGCAAGACGGTCGTGTTGACCGGCACGCTGCCCACGCTCGCGCGCGACGACGCGAAGGCCATGCTTGAAGCGGCTGGCGCGAAGGTGACCGGCTCGGTATCGAAGAAGACGGATTACGTCGTTGCTGGCGCCGAAGCGGGCAGCAAGCTCGCCAAGGCCGAGGAACTCGGCATCCCCGTGCTCGACGAGGACGGGATGCATCAACTGCTCAAGGGGGAGACACCATCATGATTCGCGCAATCCTGAAGATGGGCGATCCGCGCCTGCTCGAAGTCGCGAAGCCGGTCGATGCATTCGACACGCCGGCGCTGCACGAACTCGTCGCCGACATGTTCGAGACCATGCATCACGCCAACGGCGCCGGGCTGGCCGCGCCGCAGATCGGCGTCGATCTGCAGGTGATCATCTTCGGCTTCGGCAACAATGCGCGCTATCCCGACGCACCGCCGGTGCCGGAGACGGTGCTGATCAATCCGAGCGTCGAGTATCTGCCGCCGGACATGGAGGAGGGCTGGGAAGGCTGTCTGTCGGTACCCGGCATGCGCGGCGTGGTGAGCCGTTATGCGAAGGTGCGTTACGGCGGCTTCGACCAGTACGGCAAGCGGATCGATCGCGTGGCCGAGGGTTTTCATGCGCGCGTCGTGCAGCATGAATACGATCACTTGATCGGCAAGCTCTATCCGATGCGGATCACCGATTTCTCGAAGTTCGGCTTCACGGAAGTGCTGTTTCCGGGCCTGGACCCGAACGCCGACGATTGAGCGTCTAGCGTGCGAGCCGCGCCCGAATGAAAAAACGGCGCCGGGGACCTTGGGGTTCGCCGGCGCCGTTTGCGTTTCGCATCGCGCGATATCGCGATGTCAACGCATCGTCAGAACGTCTCGTCGGGTGACAGGTAGCGCCACTCGCCTTGCGGCAGCGCGCCCAGCATCACGCGGCCCATCCGCACGCGCTTCAGGCCGATCACCTCCAGCCCCACCAGCTCGCACATGCGGCGAATCTGGCGCTTCTTGCCTTCGCGCAACACGAAACGCAACTGCTCGCCGTTCTGCCAGCTCACCATCGCGGGCTTCAGCGCAACGCCGTCGAGTTCGAGGCCGTGACGCAGTTGCGCCAGCAATTCGGCCGGGAAATGCTGATCGATATCGATCAGTTGCTCGCCGAAGCGCACGCGCACCAGATATTCCTTGTCGACGTCCGAATTCTCGCCGATCAGTTGCTTGGCGACCACGCCGTTTTGCGTGAGCACCAGCATGCCGGTCGAATCGATGTCGAGACGGCCCGCCGGCGCGAGCGCGCGCAGTTGCATCGGAGAGAAGCGCAGCGGCGAGCGGTCGCCGCTCCAGTGGTTTTCGCGCGTGATCAGCGTGACGGCCGGCTCGTAACCGTCCTCGGCCTGACCCGACACATAGCCGACCGGCTTGTGCAGCAGGATCGTGACCTGCGCGGCTTGCGCGGCCTGCGCGCGATCGTCGATTTCGATCTTCTGGTCCGGGCGGACCTTGGTGCCGAGCGTGTCGATGCGTTCGCCGTCGACGAGCACCCAGCCCTTTTCGATCCATTCATCCGCTTCGCGGCGCGAGCAAAGGCCGAGCTCCGACATGCGCTTCGAGAGACGCATCATGCCCGTTTCGTCTTCCGACTCGAATGATTCGGCGCGTGCCTTGACGGGTTGCGCGGTCTTGAGGCGCGAGGGGGCGGCGCGTTCGGCGCTGTCGCGGGCGGGGCGGTTTTCGCTGCTGCGTTGCGGACGATCGCCGTCGCGGGAGAAGCGAGCACCGCCTTCACGCGGGGGGCGGTCGCCGAAGCGCGGGCGTTCGCCGTCGCGAGCCGGGCGGTTTTCGTTACTGCGTTGCGGGCGGTCGCCGTCGCGGGAGAAGCGGGGAGCGCCTTCGCGCGGGGGACGGTCGCCGAAGCGTGGGCGTTCGCCATCGCTGCTGCGTTGCGGGCGATCGCCGTCGCGGGAGAAACGAGCGCCGCCTTCACGCGGGGGGCGATCGCCGAAGCGTGGGCGTTCGCCATCGCGGGCCGGGCGGCCTTCGCTACTGCGTTGCGGACGGTCGCCGTCGCGGGAGAAACGAGCGCCGCCTTCACGCGGGGGGCGATCGCCAAAACTCGGGCGTTCACCATCGCGCGCCGGACGGCCTTCGCTGCTGCGTTGCGGACGGTCGCCGTCGCGCGAGAAACGAGCGCCACCTTCACGCGGCGGCCGATCGCCAAAACTCGGACGTTCACCGTCACGCGCCGGACGGCCTTCGCTACTGCGTTGCGGGCGATCGCCGTCGCGAGAGAAGCGAGCCCCGCCTTCGCGCGGCGGACGATTGCCAAAACTCGGTCGTTCGCCATCACGCGCCGGACGGCCTTCGCTGCTGCGTTGCGGGCGATCGCCGTCGCGGGAGAAACGAGCGCCGCCTTCACGCGGGGGGCGATCGCCAAAACTCGGGCGTTCACCGTCACGCGCCGGGCGGCCTTCGCTACTGCGTTGCGGACGGTCGCCGTCGCGGGAGAAACGAGCGCCACCTTCACGCGGCGGACGATCCCCAAAACGCGGGCGTTCGCCATCGCGCGCCGGACGGCCTTCGCTGCTGCGTTGCGGACGGTCGCCGTCGCGGGAGAAACGAGCACCACCTTCACGCGGCGGACGATCCCCAAAACGCGGGCGTTCACCATCACGTGCCGGACGGCCTTCGCCGCTGCGTTGCGGGCGATCGCCATCTCGCGAGAAACGCGCCCCGCCTTCGCGCGGCGGCCGATCGCCGAAACGCGGGCGTTCACCATCGCGCGCCGGACGGCCTTCGCCGCTGCGTTGCGGGCGATCTCCATCCCGAGAGAACCGTGCTCCGCCTTCACGCGGCGGCCGATCCCCGAAACGCGGGCGCTCGCCGTCACGCGCCGGACGGCCTTCCGGCCGCGGACCGCGTGGGCCGGCCGGTTTGCCGCCTGCCGGGCGCGGGCCGGCCTTGCCGGCCGATTTGGGTTTGGCGCCGGCCGGATCGGGCGCGGGACGCGTGGCCTTGCGGCCGACGAGGCTGCCTGAGCGGACCGGGGCGCGGGACGGCGATGCCGGACGGGGATTCTTGATGGTCAGTTTGGTGCGCATAAACGCTGGTATTCAGTCAGGCTGCGATCGCGCGCAGCAATTCGGTTTCGACCTGGATCTGCAGGCGGTTGTCGGACAGGCCGGCGCCATCGAGCAGGAACACGTCCTCGACGCGCTCGCCGAGCGTATTGATCCGCGCCGCATGGACGCCGACCCGATGCTCGGCCAGCACGCGCGCGATCGAATAGAGAAGGCCCGGCCGGTCGTTGGCCGACACGGACAGGATGTAGTACTGACCACGCTCGTCCGCGCGCAGGTCGACGCGGGGCGTGATCGGGAAGCTGCGGGAGAGCCGCGAGAGGCGGCCCTTCGACGGCTCCGGCAGCAGTGTCGAACTCGACAGGCGATCGGCGAGCTGCTGCTCGACGAGATTCGCGATGTCGCGATACTGCACGTCGTGCTCGGTTTGCGTGACGATGAAATTGTCGAGCGCGTAGCCGTGCTTGGTGGTGCTGATGCGGGCATCGAGCACCGACAGCCCGTTACGGTCGAAGTAGGCGCAGATCCCGGCGAACAGGTCCGAGCGGTCCTTCACGTAGACGAGCACCTGCAGTGCGTCGCCGACCGGCGACGGCCGGGCGCGCACGATGGCCGTTTCGGCATGCACGTGCCGGTACAGCACACGCGTTTGCCAGGCGATGTCGGCCGCGTCGTGACGCAGGAAATAGCCGACATCGAGCTGATCCCAAAGCGGCTTGTGCACGTCGGCCGGCACCGTTTCGAGACGCAGCAGGGCCAGCGCCTCGTCGCGGCGCGTTTGCAGCTCCGAGTGCGCGTCGGGCCGCGCGCCGCCGAGCACGGCGCTGGTGACCCGGTACAGATCCTCGAGCAGCTTGCCCTTCCAGGTGTTCCACACCTTCGGGCTGGTGCCGCGGATGTCGGCCACCGTCAGCAGGTAGAGCGCCGTCAGCCAGCGCTCGTTGCCCACCACGGCGGCGAAGCGCTTGACGACTTCCGGGTCGCTCGTGTCCTGCTTCTGCGCGACCTGGCTCATCGTCAGATGCTGCTCGACGAGCCAGACCACCAGCGCGGCATCGTCGCCGGTGATGCCGTGCTCGCGGCAGAAGCGCCGCGCGTCGTCCATCCCGAGCTTCGAATGGTCGCCGCCGCGGCCCTTGGCGATGTCGTGGAACAACGCCGCCACGTACAGCACCCAAGGCCGCTCGAAATTCGCGATCAGCTGGCTGCAGAACGGATATTCGTGCGCATGTTCGGCCACCGCGAAGCGGCGGATGTTGCGCAGCACCATCAGGATGTGCTGGTCGACCGTGTAGACGTGATACAGGTCGTGCTGCATCTGCCCGACGATGCGGCGGAAGTTCAGCAGATAACGGCCCAGCACGCTGGTCTGATTCAGCAGGCGGAACGCGTGCGTGATGCCCTCGTTCTGCTGCAGGATCTTCATGAACGTGGCGCGGTTGCGCGGGTCGCGCCGCCACGCGCCGTTCATCACGTCGCGCGAGTTGTAGAGCGCGCGCAGCGTGCGCGCCGACAGGCCCTTCACGCCGCGCGTGGTTTCGTACAGCAGGAACGCCTCGAGCACGGCGTCGGGGTGCTGCTCGAACACGTCGTCGGAGACGATTTCGAGCATGCCCTGCTTTTCGACGAAACGGCCCGGCGACAGCTCGCGCGTGATGCCGCTGGTGGCCGGGAACAGTTGCGCCTCGATGTTCTGGATCAGGATGGTCGCCAACTGCGTGACGGCCTTGGCCGCCCAGTAATAGCGGCGCATCAGTTGCTCGCTGGCGCGCTTGGCGGCGGTCGGCACATAGCCGAAGCTCTCGGCTGCCTGCGTCTGCAGGTCGAACACGAGGATGTCCTGGCGGCGGCCCGTGATCACGTGCAGCCGCGCGCGCAGCGCCTTCAGGAAACCCTCGTTGCGGCGCAGCTCGCGAGCCTCGCGCGCGCTGATCAGGCCGCGCGCGTCGAGTTCGCGCCAGCTATTGCCGAAGCCAGCCGCCCGCGCGATCCAGAGGATCGTCTGCAGGTCGCGCAGGCCGCCCGGGCTTTCCTTGAGGTTCGGCTCGAGGCTGTACGGCGTGTCCTGGAATTTCGCGTGACGTTGACGCATCTCCAGCACCTTGGCCTGGAAGAACGCGAGGGGGTCGAGCGCCTCGCGATAGCGTGTCACGGCGCGCTTGAACAGCGTCATGCTGCCCGTGATGCGGCGCGCTTCCAGCAGGGAGGTTTGCACCGTCACGTCCTGCGCCGCTTCGTCGATGCATTCGCCCACGGTCCGCACGCTGCTGCCGATTTCCAGCCCGAGATCCCAGGCCATGCCGATGAAGCGCTCGATACGCGTGTCGAACTCGCCGGCATGCGTGTCGGGCAACAGCACCAGGATATCGACGTCCGAATGCGGGGACAGTTCTCCGCGCCCGAAGCCGCCGACCGCCACCAGCGCCAGCGAGCCGGGCAGGCCGCATTCGGTCCAGATCTGGCGCAGGGCGTCGTCGGTGGCGCGCGACAGCGCGCGCATCAGGGCTTCGACATGGGTCGCGGCGCGAAAGCGCGCGATCAGTTCGGCCTTGACGGCACGGAACTCGGCCTTGCGCAGCGGCGCTTCGATGTCGGGAATGGCGATAACGCTCATGGGTGACGGGGCGGGCGAATCGGGTGGAACGGCGGGGCGATGCGGTCAGGCATCGGCGCGATGAAACCGGATGTCTAGATACGATTCGGCGCGGGCCGTATGCATGGCCCGCGCCGCGAGGTCAGGCGACGAGTGCTTCGAGCTCGGGCCGCGCCGGCGTGCCGGCCGACACCGTCAGCACGTCATAGCCGGTCGGCGTGACCAGCACGGTGTGTTCCCACTGCGCGGACAGGCTGCGGTCGCGCGTCTTGACGGTCCACTGGTCGGGCATGGTGCGGATATCGCGCTTGCCGGCGTTGATCATCGGCTCGATCGTGAAGATCATGCCTTCGACGAGTTCGATGCCGGTGCCCGGGCGGCCGTAGTGCACCACCTGCGGATCTTCGTGGAACACCGTGCCGATGCCGTGCCCGCAATATTCGCGCACGACGCTGTAGCCGCGGCTCTCCGCATGCTTCTGGATGGCGTGGCCGATATCGCCCAGATGCGCGCCGGGGCGCACCTGCTCGATGCCGAGCCACATGCATTCGTAGGTGGTTTGCGCGAGGCGCTTGGCCAGGATCGATGCTTCGCCCACCAGGAACATCCGGCTCGTGTCGCCGAAGTAGCCGTTCTTGATCACGGTGATGTCGAGGTTCACCGCATCGCCGTTCTTGAGCACCTTGTCGCCGGGGATGCCGTGGCAGATCACGTCGTTGACCGACGTGCAGATCGCCTTCGGATACGGCGGATAGCCGGGCGGCTGGTAGTTCA
Organism: Burkholderia sp. 22PA0099; assembly: GCF_047497165.1. Lineage (NCBI taxonomy): Bacteria > Pseudomonadati > Pseudomonadota > Betaproteobacteria > Burkholderiales > Burkholderiaceae > Burkholderia > Burkholderia sp. 22PA0099. Next base: position 1,779,564 of record NZ_CP163165.1, read on the forward strand.
GCGGCGCCGGGATCGTGCCCTGCACGTTGCTCATGTACTCGTGGCAGAGACGGTCGATCTCGCCCGTCGTGGTGCCGGCGACGACGAACGGCGTGATGTAGTCGAGCACTTCGCTCGCAAGCCGGCAGGCGACGCGCATCTGCTCGATATCGTGTTCGTTCTTGATCGTGATGGCCATGATTCAGTGCCTGAAAACAATGCGTGTAATTACGGGATTATCGCACCTTCTGGGGGTGGTCGGAGCCGTTGTCCGGCGAGGGTTTCGCTTGGCGGCGGGAGCGGGGCGGTGCGCCGCCGTGGTGCAGCCGCGCGAGGCCGACATCGGCGCGTCACGTTGTGTCGGCAAAATGGAAGGGACGGATCGATAACGGGTTTGCCCGAATGGCGCCTCGATCGGCAAAGCGACGGATGACTTGAGAGTCGTCATTTCGGCGTGCTATACTCTTTGGCTAAGTCTCGATCCGCTTGCAATTCTTGCAAGAATGGCTCGGAACTGAACGGTGCGCGCGGTTTCGCGAGCACCGAATCGCAAGCCGGCGCACCCCCTGGGTGTCGCGCGCAACTTTGCCGCGATACGGCAGCCGGCTTAAGACCCAAACCCTAGCGGAGTATTACTCTCATGGCAGTCACGATGCGCCAAATGCTGGAAGCCGGTGTCCACTTCGGTCACCAAACGCGCTTCTGGAACCCGAAGATGGCCCCGTTCATTTTCGGTCATCGCAACAAGATTCACATCATCAACCTCGAAAAGACGTTGCCGATGTTCACGGACGCACAGAAGTACGTGCGTCAGCTGGCAGCAAACCGTGGCACGATCCTGTTCGTCGGCACGAAGCGTCAATCGCGCGACACGATCGCTCAGGAAGCGCAACGCGCGGGCATGCCGTTCGTGAACGCACGCTGGCTCGGCGGCATGCTGACCAACTTCAAGACGCTGAAGGTGTCGATCAAGCGCCTGAAGGACATGGAAGCGGCTGTCGAATCGGGTGAAACCGAGAAGATGAGCAAGAAGGAAGCGCTGCTGTTCGAACGCGAAATCGCCAAGCTGCAAAAGTCGATCGGCGGCGTGAAGGACATGGGCGGCATTCCGGACGCGATCTTCGTGATCGACGTCGGCTACCACAAGATTGCCATCACCGAAGCTGCCAAGCTGGGCGTGCCGGTCATCGCCGTGGTCGATACGAACCACTCGCCGGAAGGCGTGGATTACGTGATCCCGGGTAACGACGACTCGAGCAAGGCTGTCGCGCTGTACGCCGAAGGCGTGGCCGACGCGATCCTCGAAGGCCGTGCCAATGCGGTCAACGAAGTGGTCCAGGCAGTGCGTGGCGACGACGAGTACGTCGAAGAGAACGCGTAACCGGTTCCGAGCCGGCGCAAAAAGGGGGCTCTGAACAGGCCCCCTTTTTTAAGCCGCTTTTCCCCGGAGCGTGGCGTGTCGGGCGCGAAAAATCGCGCGCCGGCGCAAATCGTCGGAAACGAATGCCCGCCGTCCGGGTCGAAGGGCGGCGTTGTGAATACAGACTCAAGGAGCGAATGATGGCGGCAATTACCGCAAGCATGGTGGCAGAACTGCGCGCAAAGACCGATGCACCGATGATGGAGTGCAAGAAGGCGCTGACGGAAGCCGACGGCGATCTGGGCAAGGCTGAAGAACTGCTGCGCGTGAAGCTCGGCAACAAGGCGAGCAAGGCAGCATCGCGCGTGACGGCCGAAGGCATCGTCACGGCGTTCGTCGGCAACGGCGCCGGCGCGCTGGTCGAACTGAACTGCGAAACCGATTTCGTCGCGAAGAACGACGATTTCCTGGCCTTCGCCAAGACGGTGGCCGAACTGGTCGCCACGCAGAACCCGGCCGACGTCGCTGCCCTGGCAGCCCTGCCGCTCGACGGCAAGACGGTCGACGAAGTGCGTCTGGCACTGGTCGGCAAGATCGGTGAAAACATCTCGATCCGCCGCTTCGTGCGCCTCGAAACCGCCAACCAGATCGCCACGTACCTGCACGGCGCACGCATCGGCGTGATCGTCGAGTACACGGGTGCGGACGAGCAGGTCGGCAAGGACGTCGCGATGCACGTCGCGGCCATGAAGCCGGTCTCGCTGTCGTCGGAACAGGTTCCGGCCGAGCTGATCGAAAAGGAACGCCGCGTTGCCGAGCAGAAGGCTGCCGAATCGGGCAAGCCGGCTGAAATCGTCGCCAAGATGGTCGACGGCAGCGTCCAGAAGTTCCTGAAGGAAGTCTCGCTGCTGAACCAGCCGTTCGTGAAGAACGACAAGCAGACGATCGAACAGATGCTGAAGGCCGCCAATGCTGCGGTGCAACAGTTCTCGCTGTTCGTGGTCGGCGAAGGCATCGAAAAGCGCCAGGACGATTTCGCCGCCGAAGTGGCGGCGCAAGTCGCGGCAGCCAAGCAGCAGTAAGCCTCACGCAGTCATGTCGTACCCGCGGCGGGCGCTCGCCCCGCCGCGGTTCGGTAGCGCCCGGAGTGTGCCTGGGTTCCGGTACACAATTTGGCAGCGCTTGCCCGAATCAGTATTTCGCCCCTACAGTTCGTGCTTGTCATCCTCTCGTCGCCTGGAAGCCCCTATGCCCAATGCCTATAAACGCGTCCTCCTCAAACTTTCCGGTGAAGCGCTGATGGGCGATGATGCCTTCGGCATCAACCGTGCGACGATCGAGCGGATGGTGGCGGACATCGCCGAGGTGGTGCGTCTCGGCACGCAGATGGCCGTGGTGATCGGCGGCGGCAACATTTTCCGTGGCGTGGCAGGCGGCGCGGCCGGCATGGACCGCGCGACCGCCGACTACATGGGGATGCTCGCGACGATGATGAACGCGCTGGCGCTGCAGGATGCCATGCGCCACGCCGGCATCGAGGCGCGCGTGCAATCGGCGCTGCGCATGGATCAGGTCGTCGAGCCGTACATCCGGCCCCGCGCGATCCGCCAGCTCGAGGAAGGCCGGGTGGTGATCTTCGCGGCCGGCACCGGCAACCCGTTCTTCACGACCGACACGGCGGCCGCGCTGCGCGGCTCGGAAGTGGGCGCGGAAGTGGTGCTGAAGGCCACCAAGGTCGACGGCGTGTATACGGCCGATCCCAAGAAGGATCCGTCCGCCACGCGTTACACGACGATCAGCTTCGACGAAGCGATCGGCCGCAATCTGCAGGTCATGGACGCCACCGCCTTTGCGCTGTGCCGCGACCAGAAGCTGCCGATTCGCGTGTTTTCGATCAACAAGCCCGGTGCGCTCAAGCGTATCGTGCAGGGCGAGGACGAAGGTACGCTCGTCCACGTATAAAATCACGCCGACACAGGCCGGGCATGACGCCGCTGGCGATATGCCGGCCTGTGCCGTTTTGAAGGTTCGAAGGTTTCGGAGGTTGAAATGAGTGTCGCTGATGTGAAGAAGGGCGTCGAGCAGAAGATGCAGCGCTCGATCGATGCGTTCAAGAACGATCTGGCGAAGATCCGTACGGGCCGTGCGCACACGGGCATGCTCGATCACGTTCAGGTCGATTACTACGGCTCGATGGTGCCGATCTCGCAGGTGGCCAACCTGACGCTCGTCGACGCCCGCACGATCGGCGTGCAGCCGTGGGAAAAGCCGATGGTGGCCAAGGTGGAAAAGGCGATCCGCGAATCGGATCTGGGCCTGAACCCGGCTACCTCGGGCGACAGCATCCGCGTGCCGATGCCGGCGCTGACGGAAGAGCGCCGCCGCGAGCTGGCCAAGGTCGTCAAGAGCGAAGGCGAAACGGCCAAGGTCGCCGTGCGCAACCTGCGCCGCGATGCCAACGAGCAACTGAAGAAGCTCGTCAAGGACAAGGAAATCTCGGAAGACGACGAGCGCCGCGCCAGCGACGAAGTCCAGAAGCTGACGGACAAGCACGTCGCCGAAATCGACAAGCTCGTGGTGTCGAAAGAAGCCGAGATCATGACGGTCTGACGCGCAACGCGCGCGTTGCACTTTTTCCCTCGGTTACTGTCTCTGCGGCCATGACTTATACCAGCTCTACCGTTCGCGTACCCGACGTGGCCATCGTGCCGCGTCACATCGCGATCATCATGGACGGCAACGGCCGTTGGGCGACCGAGCGTCGCCTGCCGCGCGTGGCGGGACATACGCGCGGCGTCGACGCAGTCCGGTCGGTCGTGGAAGGGTGCGCGCGCGCCGGCGTCGAATATCTGACGCTGTTCGCCTTCAGTTCCGAGAACTGGCGGCGGCCGAACGACGAAGTGTCGTTCCTGATGCGGCTGTTCATTACCGCGCTCGAGCGCGAGGTCGGCAAGCTGCACGCGAACGGCATCCGCCTGCGCGTGGTCGGCGATCTCGACCGTTTCGAGCCGCGCATCCGCGAACTGATCCGCCGCGCGGAAACCAAAACCGCGCGCAACACGCGCCTGACGCTGACCATCGCCGCGAACTACGGCGGCCGCTGGGACATCCTGCAGGCCACCAGGAAGCTGATCGCGCAGGCCGTCAGCGAGGGCCGCGAGGTCGAGGTGACCGAAACGGCATTCGCCGAGCATCTGGCGATGGCCTATGCGCCGGAGCCCGACCTGTTCATCCGTACCGGCGGCGAACAGCGCGTGAGCAATTTCCTGCTCTGGCAACTCGCCTATACCGAGTTCTACTTCACGGGCAAGTTCTGGCCCGATTTCGACGCCAATGCGCTGGCCGATGCGCTTGCGTCCTATACCGATCGCGAGCGCCGGTTCGGCCGAACCAGCGCCCAGCTCGAACCCCAGTCTCAGGACGTCGACTCCCTTTCATGCTGAAGACCCGTGTTGTCACGGCGGTCGTGTTGCTGGCCATTCTGCTGCCGGTGACGCTGTTCGCGCCGCTTGCGGCATTTGGCGCGCTGATCGCGCTGGTGCTCGTGTTCGCTGCCTGGGAATGGGCACGTCTGCTCAAGCTCGGCGCCGCCGGTTCGGTGGTCTACGCGATCGTCGCGGCCGTGGCGCTCGGCGCCAGCATGCAGCTTGGCGGCGGCGTGGATACCGGCTTCGGGCCGTCGCGCCCCCTGATCGAAGCGGCGGCGGTGTTCTGGTTGCTGGCCGGGCCGTTCGCGCTCTGGCGCAAGCCGGTGCTGGCCGAGCGGGCCTGGCGCCCGTTCCTGCTGGTGGCCGGCCTGGTGGTGTTCGCCGCCTGCTGGCACGCCGTGGTTGCCGCGCGCGCGGCCGGCATCCCGTTCGTGCTGTCGCTGCTGCTTGTCGTGTGGCTCGCCGATATAGGCGCATACTTCGCGGGCAAAGCGTTCGGCAAGCACAAGCTGGCCGTGTCGATCAGCCCCGGCAAGACCTGGGAAGGCGCGGCGGGCGGCTGGCTGGCGGTGATGATCGTCGCGGGCCTCGCGATCGGCCTGCACGCTTTCGAACCGACCCTGTTTTCATCGCTTGCGCAGCGCTTCGGCGCACCGGGCGCCTTCGCTGCACTGACCTTGCTGGTCGTGTACAGCGTGATCGGCGACCTGTTCGAATCGCTGCTCAAGCGTCAGGCCGGCGTCAAGGATTCGAGCGGGCTGCTGCCGGGCCACGGCGGCGTGCTCGACCGGGTCGACGCGCTGCTGCCGGTGCTGCCGCTGGCGGTGCTGCTGCTCGGCCAGACCGCTTAAAAACACTAGATCTTCGTCATCATGCAAAAACGCCTGACTATCCTCGGTTCGACTGGCTCGATCGGCGAGAGCACGCTCGACGTCGTCGCGCGCCACCCCGATCGCTTCTCGGTCTACGCGTTGAGCGCGCACCGCAACGGCGACAAGCTCGTCGAGCAGTGCCTGAAGTTCGCGCCCGAGGTGGCCGTGGTCGGCAGCGCCGAACTGGCCGCTCAGGTCGAAGCGAAGCTGCGCGCGGCCGGTAGCCGCACCGAAGTCACGTACGGCCCGCAAGCGCTGGTCGCGGTGGCGCAGTCGAACGCGTGCGACACCGTGGTGGCCGCCATCGTCGGCGCGGCCGGCCTGCCGTCGAGCCTGGCCGCGGCGCGCGCCGGCAAGCGCATCCTGCTCGCGAACAAGGAATCGCTGGTGATGTCGGGTTCGATCTTCATGGACGCCGTGCGCGACCATGGCGCGATCCTGCTGCCGGTCGACAGCGAGCACAATGCGATCTTCCAGTGCATGCCGCGCGATATCGCCGAGCATGGCGGTATCGCCAAGATCATCGTGACCGCCTCGGGCGGCCCGTTCCGCACGCGCGAGCCGGCCACGCTGGTCGACGTGACGCCGGACGAGGCCTGCAAGCACCCGAACTGGTCGATGGGCCGCAAGATTTCGGTCGATTCGGCCACGATGATGAACAAGGGCCTCGAAGTGATCGAGGCGCACTGGATCTTCGGCTTGCCGAGCGAGCGGATCGACGTGCTGATCCATCCGCAGAGCGTGATCCATTCGCTGGTGTCGTACAAGGACGGCTCGGTGCTCGCGCAGCTCGGCAACCCCGACATGCGCACGCCGATCGCGCATGCGCTGGCGTTCCCCGATCGCGTCGATGCCGGCGTCGCCCAGCTCGATCTCGCGCAGATCGCCACGCTGAACTTCGAAAAACCCGATTTCGCGCGCTTCCCGTGCCTTGCGCTGGCGATCCAGTCGCTCGACGCCGGCGGCGTGGCCAGCGCCATGCTGAACGCGGCCAACGAAATTGCCGTCGAGGCGTTCCTGGCACGCCGCATCGGCTTCATGGACATCGCGCATACGGTGGATGCGGTGCTCGACCGTCTGGCGAATCGCGAACCCGACGGCCTCGACGACGTGCTGGCGGCCGATGCCGAAGCGCGCCGTGCGGCCGACGCCGTGATCGCGAATCTGCCTGTCCCGCGCGCGGAGCGCGCAGCCTGACCGAGAGGGGCGCATGAATGTGCTGATCGAGCTGGTGGCGTTTGCAGTGGCGATCGGTGTGCTGGTCGTCGTTCACGAATACGGGCATTACAGCGTCGCGCGGCTGTGCGGCGTGAAGGTGCTGCGCTTCTCGATCGGCTTCGGCACGGTGCTGCTGCGGCATACGAGTCGCCGCACCGGCACCGAATGGACACTCTCGGCGCTGCCGCTCGGCGGCTACGTGAAGATGCTCGACGAGCGCGATCCCGGCCCGGACGGCATCGCCGCGGGCGATTTGCCGCAGGCGTTCAATCGCCAGTCGGTCTGGAAGCGGATCGCGATCGTCGCGGCTGGCCCGCTCGCCAATTTCCTGCTCGCGATCGTGCTGTTTTCGTCGGTGTTCGCGACGGGCGTGACCGAGCCGGCGGCGATCGTGGCGGCGCCGGCCGCCGACACGGTGGCCGCGCGGGCCGGCTTCGACGGCGGCGAAACCATCGTGTCGATCCGCGATGCGCACGGCGGCGCGAGCGAGCCGGTGCGGTCGTGGTCGGATCTGCGCTGGAAGCTGCTCGGGGCGACGATCGATCATCGCAACGTGATCCTCGGCGCCCGTTCGGGCAGTGGCGCGACCTACGATTTTCGCGTGGACCTGAGCGGTGTCGATCCGAATACGGCCGACGATGATTATTTGTCGCACCTCGGTTTCGAACCGGGCGGCGGCTCGCTGTCGATTTCGGCGGTCACGCCGGGCAGCGCCTCGGAGCAGGCCGGCCTGCAGCCCGGCGACAAGCTGGTGGCGCTGGACGGCAAGCCGGTGTCGGGTGCGGCGCGTTTCATCGATGCGATCAAGTCGCACGCGGGCCGTCCGCTTGCGCTGCAGATCGCGCGCGGTGACGCCGAGCGCACGCTGACCATCGTGCCGCACGCCGAGCGCGATGCCACGCCGGGCGCGAACGGCGCGCAGGTCGGCCGGATCGGCGCGGCGCTGGCGCTGCATGCGCCGTCCGTGGACGTGCGCTACGGCGTGCTCGAAAGCGTCAACCTGGGCGTGCGCCGCACCTGGGGTATTTCGGTGTATTCGCTGAAGATGTTCGGGCGGATGCTGACGGGCGAGGCTTCGCTGAAGAATCTGTCCGGCCCGGTGACGATCGCCGACTATGCGGGCAAGAGCGCGCGGCTCGGTTTATCGGCCTTCCTGTCGTTTCTGGCGCTGGTCAGCATCAGCCTCGGCGTGCTGAACTTGCTGCCGATTCCGGTTTTGGACGGGGGGCATCTGTTATATTATCTGGTTGAAGCCGCGACCGGGAAGGCCGTTTCGGAACGCTGGCAACTGATTCTGCAAAGAGCGGGGTTGATCTGCATCGTCGCACTGTCGGCGATTGCGCTCTTCAACGATCTGTCTCGTTTAATCCATTCATGAAGCGTCGGGCGAGGGCTGCGAGGGCCGTCGCCTGATCTGATGCAAGCTTAAATACTGGGGATGCACGTTGTTCAAACCTCATCGCTTCGTACCCAAGACTGTAGCCGCCGCGGCACTCGCCGTGCACGGACTCGCAGCCCACGCGACATCGCCGTTCGTCGTGCAGGATATCAAGATCGAGGGCTTGCAGCGTGTCGAAGCCGGTTCGGTGTTCGCCTACCTGCCGATCAAACAGGGCGATACGTTCACGGACGACAAGGCATCCGAAGCAATCCGCGCGCTGTATGCCACGGGCTTCTTCAATGACGTAAAGATCGCGACGCAAGGCAGCGTCGTGATCGTGCAGGTGCAGGAGCGCCCGGCGATTTCGGCGATCGACTTCACCGGCATCAAGGAATTCGACAAGGACAACCTGACCAAGGCGCTGCGCGCGGTCGGGCTGTCGCAAGGCCGCTACTACGACAAGTCGCTGGTGGACAAGGCCGAACAGGAACTGAAGCGCCAGTACCTGACGCGCGGCTACTACGCCGCCGAAGTCACCACCACGATCACGCCGGTCGACGCGAACCGCGTCTCGATCCTGTTCTCGGTGGCCGAAGGCCCGAGCGCCAAGATCCGCCAGATCAACTTCATCGGCAACAAAACCTTCAGCACGAGCACGCTGCGCAATGAAATGCAGCTGTCGACGCCGAACTGGTTCTCCTGGTACACGAAGAACGACCTCTACTCGAAGGAAAAGCTCACGGGCGACCTCGAGAACGTCCGCTCGTACTACCTGAATCGCGGTTATCTCGAGTTCAACATCGAGTCGACGCAGGTGTCCATCTCGCCGGACAAGAAGGACATGTACCTGACGCTGACGCTTCACGAGGGCGAGCCGTACACGATCTCGAGCGTGCAACTGTCGGGCAACCTGCTCGACCGTCAGGCGGAGCTGCAGAAGCTGGTCAAGATCAAGGCCGGCGAGCGCTTCTCGGCCGAAAAGCTGCAGGCCACCACCAAGGCGATCGTCGACAAGCTCGGTGAATACGGTTACGCATTCGCTACCGTCAACGCCCAGCCCGCCATCGATCAGGCCACGCACAAGGTCGGCCTGACGCTGGTGGTCGATCCGAGCCGCCGCGTGTATGTGCGCCGCATCAACGTGGTCGGCAACTCGCGCACGCGCGACGAAGTCGTGCGCCGCGAAATGCGCCAGCTCGAAAGCTCGTGGTTCGATTCGAGCCGCCTCGCGCTGTCGAAGGATCGCGTGAACCGCCTCGGCTACTTCACCGACGTCGATGTCTCGACCGTGCCGGTGGACGGCACGACCGACCAGGTCGACGTCAACGTCAAGGTGACCGAAAAGCCCACCGGCGCGATCACGCTGGGCGCCGGCTTCTCGTCGACCGACAAGGTCGTGCTGTCGGCCGGTATCTCGCAGGACAACGTGTTCGGTTCGGGCACCAGCCTGTCGGTCAACGTCAACACGGCGCGCAGCTACCGCACGCTGACGGTGACCCAGGTCGATCCGTACTTCACGGTGGACGGCATCAAGCGCATCACCGATGTGTTCTATCGCACGTACCAGCCGCTGTACTACTCGACCAATTCGAGCTTCCGGATCATCACGGCCGGTGGCGACATGAAGTTCGGCATCCCGTTCTCGGAAGTCGATACCGTGTTTTTCGGCGTGGGCTTCGAGCAGAACCGCCTGGACGTCGATGCGGATACGCCGCAGAGCTACCAGGATTACGTGCAGCAGTTTGGCCGTGTGTCGAACTCGGTGCCGCTGACGGTGGGCTGGTCGCGTGACGCGCGTGACAGCGCGCTGATCCCGAGCCGCGGTTACTTCACGCAGGCCAATATCGAGTACGGCGCGCCGATCGACAAGATCCAGTACTACAAGGCCGACATCCAGGCCCAGTACTACTATTCGTTCTCGCGCGGCTTCATCCTGGGCCTGAACTTCCAGGGCGGCTACGGTAACGGCATCGGCAACGCGTACCCGATCTTCAAGAACTACTACGCGGGCGGTATCGGTTCGGTGCGTGGCTACGAGCCGAGCTCGCTGGGCCCGCGCGACACCAAGACTAACGACCCGATCGGCGGTTCGAAGATGCTCGTCGGCAACATCGAGCTGACGTTCCCGCTGCCGGGCACCGGTTACGACCGTACGCTGCGCGTGTTCACGTTCTTCGACGGCGGTAACGTCTGGGGCAATGCACCGGGCGGCACCAGCACGGGCGCGAACGGCCTGCGTTACGGCTATGGCGTGGGTCTCGCGTGGATCTCGCCGATCGGCCCGCTCAAGCTGAGCCTCGGCTTCCCGCTGCAGAAGCACGAAGGCGACCAGTACCAGAAATTCCAGTTCCAGATCGGTACGGCATTCTGATCGGAACCGCAACATCAAACGCATCGAGAGGGTAATTTTGCTAACCGGTAAGTTTTCGAAACGAGTGATGTGCGCGTTGGCGCTTGCTGCTGCGCTCGGCGCGACGGCCGCGCAGGCGCAGGACGTCGCTCGGATCGCGGCGGTCAATTCCGACCGGATCCTCCGCGAGTCGGCGCCGGCCAAGGCCGCGCAGACCAAGCTCGAAGCCGAGTTCGCGAAGCGCGACAAGGACCTGCAGGACATGGCCGCGCGCCTCAAGACGCTGTCGGATTCTCTCGACAAGAACGGGCAATCGCTGTCGGCCGCCGATCGCGCACAGAAACAGCGCGATCTGGCCCAGCTCGACACCGATTTCCAGCGCAAGCAGCGCGAGTTTCGCGAAGACCTGAACCAGCGTCGCAACGAGGAACTCGCGGCCGTGCTGGAGAAGGCGAACAAGGTGATCAAGCAGATCGCCGAACAGCAGAACTACGATCTGATCGTGCAGGAGGCTGTCTACGTCAGCCCGCGCATCGATATCACCGACAAGGTGCTGAAGGCGCTCGCGTCGCCTTCCGGTTCGTTGAACTGACCAGGACGGAGTACGCATGGCATTGACGCTTGAGGCACTCGCCCAACGTTTCGGCGGGGACATCGCCGGCGATTCGCACTGCCAGGTCGCCGGCTTGGCGCCGCTCGATCAGGCCGGCCCGAACCAGCTCGCGTTCCTCGCCAATCCGAAATATCTGTCGCAGGTCGAGACCACCCGCGCCGGCGCGGTGCTGATCAAGCCGCAGGATCTCGAGAAGCTCGGCGCGGCCGCGGAAGGCCGCAACTTCATCGTCACCCCGAACCCCTACGCCTATTTCGCGCGCGTCGCGCAGATGTTCATCGATCTGGCCGCGCCGAAGCGTGCGTCGGGCGTGCATCCGAGCGCGAACGTCGATGCCGCCGCGCAGGTGGCGGCGAGCGCCGTGATCGGCCCGAACGTGACGGTCGAGGCGGGCGCGGTGATCGGCGAGCACGTGCGGCTCGACGCCAATGTGTTCGTCGGTGCCGGCACCAAGATCGGAGAAGGCTCGCATCTGTATCCGAACGTGGCGATCTATCACGGCTGCGACATCGGCGTGCGTGCGATCATCCATTCGGGCGCCGTGATCGGTTCCGACGGGTTCGGCTTCGCGCCCGATTTCGTAGGCGATGGCGCAGAGCGCACCGGTACCTGGGTGAAGATCCCGCAGGTCGGCGGCGTGAAGATCGGCCCGGACGTCGAGATCGGCGCGAACACGGTGATCGACCGCGGCGCGATGGCCGACACGGTCATCGAGGAATGCGTCAAGATCGACAACCTCGTGCAGATCGCGCACAACTGCCGCATTGGCGCCTATACCGTGATCGCCGGCTGTGCCGGCATCGCGGGCAGCACCCATATCGGCCGCCATTGCATGATCGGCGGCGCGGTCGGCATCGCCGGCCACGTCACGCTCGGCGATTACGTGATCGTCACGGCGCAATCGGGCGTATCGAAATCCCTGCCGAAGGCAGGCATCTACACGAGCGCGTTCCCGGCCGTCGACAACGGCGAATGGAACCGGAGCGCAGCGCTCGTGCGCAATCTCGACAAACTGCGCGACCGCATCCGCTCGCTCGAAACCGCGCTTGCCGCGCGGAACGACGGACCCGCGCAGGACTGAACGTCGAAACAGGGCGCGGTGCTCGGCCGGGATCGGCTGCCACCGCGATCAAACAGGGCCGCTCCGCGCTTCGGGCGGTCCTCGGCATTTGCATCATCACCGCGCAGTGATTGCGTGAGACGAACCATCATGAGCATCGAACAAATCAATTTCGACATCCACAAGATTCTCACGCTGCTGCCGCATCGTTATCCGATTCTGCTCGTCGACCGCGTGCTCGAACTCACCCCGCACGAAAGCATCAAAGCCCTGAAGAACGTCACGATCAACGAGCCGTTCTTCCAGGGCCATTTTCCGCAGCGTCCGGTGATGCCGGGCGTGCTGATCATCGAGGCGCTGGCGCAGGCCGCCGCGCTGCTCACGTTCAGCGAGGAATCGTCCACGGTCGATCCGAGCAATTCGCTGTACTACTTCGTCGGCATCGACGGCGCGCGCTTCAAGCGCGTGGTGGAGCCGGGTGATCAGCTGATCCTGAACGTCAAGTTCCAGCGCTATATTCGCGGCATCTGGAAGTTCTCGGCCACGGCGGAAGTCGATGGCAAGGTGGCGGCGGAAGCCGAACTGATGTGCACGGTGAAGCCGGCCGACGCGGCGCCCTGAGCGACGCGCGGCGCAACCGAGGCACGACTGACTAAGAGAGGCAACCGCGCATGAGCAGGATTCATCCCACGGCCATCATCGAACCGGGCGCGCAGATCGACGCCACGGTCGAGATCGGCCCGTACGCGATCATCGGCGCGAACGTGACGATCGGCGCGCGCACCACGATCGGCTCGCACAGCGTGATCGAAGGGCACACCACGATCGGCGAAGACAACCGCATCGGCCATTACGCGTCGATCGGCGGGCGTCCGCAGGACATGAAGTACAAGGACGAGCCCACCCGGCTCGTGATCGGCGATCGCAACACCATCCGCGAATTCACGACGATCCACACCGGCACCGTGCAGGACACCGGCGTGACCACGCTCGGCGACGACAACTGGATCATGGCCTACGTGCACATCGGCCATGATTGCCGGGTCGGCAACCACGTGATCATGTCGAGCAACGCACAGATGGCGGGGCACGTCGAGGTGGGCGACTGGGCGATCGTCGGCGGCATGTCCGGCGTGCACCAGTTCGTGCGGATCGGCGCGCATTCGATGCTGGGCGGCGCATCGGCGCTGGTTCAGGACGTGCCGCCGTTCGTGATCTCGGCCGGCAACAAGGCCGTGCCGCACGGCATCAACGTCGAGGGGCTGCGCCGCCGCGGCTTCTCGGCCGAGTCGATCAGCACGCTGCGCAGCGCGTACCGGGTCGTCTACAAGAGCGGCAAGACGCTCGACGAGGCCAAGGCCGAACTGCGCGAGCTGGTGGCTGCGGGCGGCGAGGGCGTGGAAGCGCTGACGGCCTTCGTCGACTTCATCGACGCCTCCCAACGCGGCATCATCCGCTGACGATGGCGCTCACTTCGACCCCGCTGCGTCTCGCGCTCGTCGCGGGCGAGCCGTCGGGCGACCTGCTCGGCGCGTCGCTGCTGGGCGGGCTGCACGCGCGCCTGCCCGGTTCCGCGCACTACTACGGCATCGGCGGGCCGCGCATGATGACGGCCGGCTTCGATTCGCACTGGCCGATGGATCGCCTGACGGTGCGCGGCTATGTCGAGGCGCTCAAGGAAATCCCCGGCATCCTGCGCATTCGCACCGAGCTCAAGCGCCAGTTGCTGGCCGAGCCGCCCGACGTGTTCGTCGGCATCGATGCGCCGGACTTCAATTTCGGCGTCGAGCAATCGCTGCGCGACGCCGGCATTCCGACCGTCCACTTCGTGTGCCCGTCGATCTGGGCCTGGCGCGGCGGGCGGATCAAGAAGATCGTCAAGTCGGTCGATCACATGCTGTGTCTGTTTCCGTTCGAAACGGCGCTGCTCGAGAAGGCCGGCGTGGCCTCGACCTACGTGGGCCATCCGCTGGCCGACGACATCCCGCTCGAACCCGACACGCGCGGCGCGCGGATCGCGCTCGGGCTGCCCGAAAGCGGCCCCGTGATCGCGGTGTTGCCGGGCAGCCGGCGCTCCGAAATCGGCTTGATCGGGCCGACGTTCTTCGCGGCCATGGCGCTGATGCACCAGCGCGAGCCGGGCGTGCGTTTCGTGATGCCGGCGGCCACGCCGCAGTTGCGCAGCCTGCTGCAGCCGCTCGTCGATGCGCATCCGCAACTGCCGCTGACGCTGACCGACGGCCGCTCGCAGGTGGCCATGACGGCGGCCGATGCGATCCTCGTCAAGAGCGGCACGGTGACGCTCGAAGCGGCGCTGCTCAAGAAGCCGATGGTGATCTCGTACAAGGTGCCCTGGCTGACGGGGCAGGTGATGCGCCGGCAGGGCTATCTGCCGTACGTCGGGCTGCCGAACATCCTGGCCGGCCGTTTCGTGGTGCCCGAACTGCTTCAGCATTTCGCGACGCCCGAGGCGCTGGCCGATGCGACGCTCACGCAGTTGCGCGACGACGCCAACCGCCGCACGCTCCACGAGGTCTTCACCGAAATGCATCTTTCGCTGCGCCAGAACACGGCCGCGCGCGCGGCCGAGGCGGTCGAGCGGGTGGTGGCGAACCGGAAGCCGCGCGCATGAACGTTATCCGCGAGAAGCGCGGCGCGTCGGCCATCGTCGTGGCCGAGCAGCCCGGGTTCGCGTTCGACGCGCCGGGCGAGATCGTCTGCGGCGTGGACGAAGCCGGACGCGGCCCGCTGGCCGGCCCGGTGGTTGCGGCGGCCGTGATCCTCGATCCCGCGCGGCCGATCGTCGGCCTCGACGACTCGAAGGCGCTCAGCGCGAAGAAGCGCGAGGCGCTCTACGCCGAGATCGTTGCCCGCTCGCTTGCCTGGTGCGTGGCGTCGGCCAGCGTCGAGGAAATCGATACGATCAATATCCTGCATGCCACGATGCTGGCGATGCGGCGTGCCGTCGAAGGGCTGTCGGTGGTGCCGACGCTCGCGAAGATCGACGGCAACCGCTGCCCGCCGCTGACCATCCGCAGCGAAGCGATCATCGGCGGCGACGCGCTGGTGCCGAGCATCTCGGCCGCCTCGATCATCGCGAAGGTCACGCGCGACCGCCTGCTCGTCGATCTGCACGCGAGCTTCCCGCTCTACGGTTTCGACGTCCATTCCGGCTACGGCACGCCGAAACACCTCTCCGCGCTGCGCGAGCACGGGCCGTGCGAGCACCATCGACGCTCGTTCGCGCCGGTGCGCGCGGCGCTCGATATCGTCCGATGAAACTGATTACCTCGCGCGACAACCCGCTGTACAAGCGCCTGAAGGCGCTGGCGGGCTCGACGCAGCAGCAACGCCGCGGCGCGCAAGCGCTGCTCGAAGGGCTCCACCTCGCGTCGGCCTATCTCGACGCATGCGGCCAGCCCGAACTCTGCGTCGTGACCGACGGCGCGCTCGCGCACGACGAAACGCATGCGATCGTCTCGCGCGTCGAACCGCAGCGCGTGGTGTCCTTGCCCGATGCGCTGTTCGGCCAGTTGTCGAGCGTCGTCAACGGCGTTGGCATGCTGCTGCTGGTCGAACGGCCCGCCGCCGAACTGCCGGAACGCGTGACGCAAACGGCCGTCGTGCTCGACGGCGTGCAGGATGCCGGCAACGTCGGTTCGATCCTGCGCAGCGCCGCCGCAGCGGGCATCGGCCAGGTGTTCTGCGTGCGCGGCACGGCCTATGCATGGTCGTCGAAGGTGCTGCGCTCGGGCATGGGCGCGCATTTCCTGTTGCAGATTCATGAGGACGTGGACGCCGATGCGCTGATTCCGCGTCTCGGCGTGCCGGTCGCGTTGACCGATTCGCACGGCGCGCAGGCGATCGACGACTGCGACCTGAGCGGCCCGGTGGCGTGGGTGTTCGGAAATGAAGGGGCGGGCGTGTCGGCCGCCTGGCGCGAGGCCGCCGGCTTGCGCGTGACGATTCCGCAGCCCGGTGGCATGGAATCGCTCAACGTGGCGGCAGCGGCGGCCGTCTGCCTGTTCGAGCAGTGCCGGCAACAGCGCAAGCGCTGAACCGGCGGCAACGCAACGCATGCGGGATGGAAGCGGCGGGTCACTTCGGTGGGCCGCCGCTTTTTTCATGCGCCGCGGGCGCGGCAATCGGCCCGCGTCGGCCCGCTCAGTACGACAGGTGGTCGAGCTTGATTTCCTGGAGGATCGTCGTGGCGATTTCCTCGATCGACTTGTGCGTCGACGACAACCAACTGATCCCCTCGCGCCGCATCATCGCCTCGGCCTCGTTGATCTCGTAGCGGCAGTTCTCGGGCGACGCGTACTTGCTGCCGGGGCGCCGCTCGTTGCGGATTTCCGAGAGCCGTTGCGGATCGATCGACAGCCCGAACAGCTTCTCGCGATGCGTCGCCAGTTCCCCCGGCAGCTTGCCGCGTTCGAAATCTTCGGGAATCAGCGGATAGTTGGCTGCCTTCACGCCGTACTGCATCGCCAGATAGAGGCTGGTCGGCGTCTTGCCGCTGCGCGACACGCCCACCAGGATCACGTCGGCCTCCGCCAGGTTGCGGTCCGATTGGCCGTCGTCGTGCGCGAGCGAGAAGTTGATCGCCTCGATCCGGGTTTTATATTCCTCGGTGTCGGCGTTCTGGTGGCCGCGCCCCATCGCATGGGTCGACTTGAGTTGCAACTCCTGTTCGAGCGGCTCCACGAAGCGCTGGAACATGTCGAGCACCAGCGCGTTGGAGCGCTTCACGATCTCGTTCGATTCGCTGTCCACCAGCGTGGTGAACACGATCGGGCGGCGCCCGTCGAGCTGCGCCGCGTCGTTGATCTTCTGCACCGTCAGATACGCCTTGTCGTGCGAATCGACGAACGGCACGCGCACATGCCGGAATTTCTGGTCGAACTGGGACAGGATCGAGTGCGCGAAGGTCTCGGCGGTGATCCCCGTGCCGTCGGAGACGATGAAAACGGTTGGAAGCATGAATCGTGAGCGCTGACGTGCTGCGATGGCGGCCTCGTGCGGGCCGGAAGCGGCCATTCTAGCAGGGCGTGCGTGCACCGTTCGAGCCTCGCGGGCATGCGCGGCGGGCTTGCGGGAGGCGGGCGTGCCCGGCTTTCGAGGCTCGCGCCGAGCGTCGATTGTCACATCGCGCACCGGGCACGGTAGAATAGCGGCCAACCTGTTGGATAAGCCGTTGTGGAAAAGCCGTCATGTTCGCGACTTTTTTACCGAGGCTGGCTTGCGTTCCCGGCAAATTGGGCGATTTGTCTGTTATTTCGTCCTTCTGCCGGGATTTTTACAAGCTGCGCCGGTTCTGGCGACCGCTTATCCAACAGGTCGTGCGATGCGCGCTCCCGCTTCTTATAGGCGGCCGCGCCCGAGCCCAATCGCCCGATCGTGAATTTTTTTCACACTTAGGGGCTTGTATGACTAACGCAGCAAACGTCGCAAAGGACCAGGCGTATGTAATCCCGTTCGAGCAGTTGCGGATGACCGATGTCGAGATCGTCGGGGGCAAGAATGCCTCCCTCGGCGAAATGATCAGCCAGCTTTCGCAAGCTGGTGTTCGCGTACCCACGGGCTATGCGACGACGGCACTCGCGTTCCGCGACTTCCTCGCTCACAACGACCTCACCGATCGCATTGCGAAACGCCTCGAGTCGCTCGATATCGACGACGTGAAGGCGCTCGCCGTCGCGGGTGCCGAAATCCGCAAGTGGATCGTCGACGCACCGCTGCAACCGCGTCTCGAGGCCGAAATCCGCGAACAGTTCGTCGTGCTGTGCAACAGCTCGCCCGAAGAGCTGTCGTTCGCCGTGCGTTCGTCGGCCACCGCCGAAGATCTGCCGGACGCCTCGTTCGCCGGTCAGCAGGAATCCTATTTGAACGTCGTCGGCGTCGAAGACGTGCTCGATCGCATGAAGCACGTGTTCGCGTCGCTCTACAACGACCGCGCGATTTCGTACCGCGTCCACAAGGGCTTCACGCACGCCGAAGTGGCGCTGTCGGCCGGCGTGCAGCGCATGGTCCGTTCGGACGTCGGCGCGGCCGGCGTGATGTTCACGATCGACACCGAATCGGGCTTCAAGGATGCCGTGTTCGTCACGTCGAGCTATGGCCTGGGCGAAACCGTCGTGCAGGGCGCTGTGAATCCGGACGAGTTCTACGTCTTCAAGACCACGCTCGCGCAGGACAAGTACCCGATCATCCGCCGCTCGATCGGCTCGAAGCTGATCAAGATGGAGTTCACGCAGCCGGGCGAGCCGGGCCGCGTGAAGACGGTCGACGTGCCGGGCGAGCAGCGCAACCGCTACTCGATCACCGACCAGGACGTGATCGAGCTGGCCAAGTACGCCGTCATCATCGAAAAGCACTACGAGCGTCCGATGGACATCGAGTGGGGCAAGGACGGCCGCGACGGCAAGATCTTCATCCTTCAGGCGCGTCCGGAAACGGTCAAGAGCCAGGCCAGCGGCAAGGCCGAGCAGCGCTTCAAGCTGAAGGGCCAGTCGCAAGTGCTGGCGACCGGCCGGGCGATCGGCCAGAAGATCGGCGCGGGCCCGGTGCGCGTGATCAACGATCCGTCGGAAATGGAACGCGTGCAGCCGGGCGACGTGCTGGTGGCCGACATGACCGACCCGAACTGGGAGCCGGTGATGAAGCGCGCGGCGGCGATCGTCACGAACCGCGGCGGCCGTACCTGCCACGCGGCGATCATCGCGCGTGAGCTCGGCGTGCCGGCCGTGGTGGGTTGCGGCGATGCCACCGACGTGCTGAAGGAAGGCTCGCTGGTCACGGTGTCGTGCTCGGAAGGCGACGAAGGCAAGATCTACGACGGCCTGCTCGAAACCGAAGTGACCGAAGTGCAGCGCGGCGAACTGCCGGCCATCCCGGTCAAGATCATGATGAACGTCGGCAACCCGCAACTCGCGTTCGACTTCTCGCAACTGCCGAACGCCGGTGTCGGCCTCGCGCGTCTCGAGTTCATCATCAACAACAACATCGGCGTTCACCCGCGGGCGATCCTCGAGTATCCGAACATCGATGCGGATCTGAAGAAGGCCGTCGAGAGCGTCGCGCGCGGCCACGCCTCGCCGCGTGCGTTCTACGTCGACAAGCTGATGGAAGGCATCGCCACGATCGGCGCGGCGTTCTATCCGAAGCCCGTGATCGTGCGTCTGTCGGACTTCAAGTCGAACGAGTACAAGAAGCTGATCGGCGGTTCGCGCTACGAGCCGGACGAGGAAAACCCGATGCTGGGTTTCCGCGGCGCATCGCGCTATATCTCCGAGGATTTCGCGCAGGCGTTCGAGATGGAATGCATCGCGCTCAAGCGCGTGCGTGACGAGATGGGCCTGACCAACGTCGAGATCATGGTGCCGTTCGTGCGCACCGTGAAGCAGGCGGAACGCGTTGTCGGCTTGCTGGCCAAGTACGGCCTCAAGCGCGGCGAAAACGGCCTGCGCCTGATCATGATGTGCGAAGTGCCGTCGAACGCGATCCTGGCCGAGCAGTTCCTCGAGTACTTCGACGGCTTCTCGATCGGCTCGAACGACCTGACGCAGCTCACGCTGGGCCTCGACCGCGATTCGGGCATGGAACTGCTGGCCGTCGATTTCGACGAACGCGATCCGGCCGTCAAGTTCATGCTCAAGCGCGCGATCGACGCGTGCCGCAAGCTCGACAAGTACGTCGGCATTTGCGGCCAGGGTCCGTCCGATCACCCGGATTTCGCGCAATGGCTGACCGAGGAGGGCATCCTGTCGATCTCGCTGAACCCGGATACGGTCATCGATACGTGGCAGGCGCTCGCGAAATCGGCGAAGTAGGTCGATGAAATAAGCAGTCCTTGATTCGCCTCGCCTGCCGTTCGCGGCCGAGGGGCCGGAACAGCCTCAGGTCTGTGCTATAAACACCCCGGTAATTCCGGGGTGTTTTCGTTTGGAGACCGACATGCAGGCAGCGCAGTGGTTCTGGTGGATCGGCGTAGGTGTGCTGGCCGTCGCGGAGTTGCTGACGGGCACGTTCTATCTGCTGATGATTGCGATCGGCTTTGTCGCCGGCGGGCTCGTGCATCTGGTCGGCGGCCCGCTGCACTGGCAGGTTGCCGCCGCGGCGATCGTGTCGGTGCTGTTGCTCGTGGTGTTGCGTCGCTCCGGCATCGGGCGGCGCCAGAAGCGCGACGCATCGGCCAATCCCGACGTGAATCTCGATATCGGCGCCACCATTGCGGTGCCGCACTGGCAGAATCGCCGGGCGCGCGCGCCGTATCGCGGCGCCGATTGGGACATCGAACTCGCCGAAGGCGAGCGCGACGATGCGCAGCTCTACGAGGTGCGTGCAGTACGGGGAAACTGCCTGATCGTCGCCGCCAAGGCCCGGACCTGAGAGCCGGGCCCCCGATCCTCGCTCAATCGATATAACAAAGGAGGTAAGCCGTCATGTCTGCGCTCATATTCTGGGTCGTGGTTCTCGTGATCGTGTTCGTCATCGTGTCGAAGACGGTCAAGATCGTGCCGCAGCAGCACGCCTGGGTGCTCGAACGCTTCGGCCGCTATCACGCCACGCTGTCGCCGGGGCTGAACATCGTGCTGCCGTTCATCGATCGCATCGCGTATCGGCACATTCTCAAGGAAATTCCGCTCGACGTGCCGAGCCAGGTCTGCATCACGCGCGACAACACGCAGTTGCAGGTGGACGGCGTGCTGTACTTCCAGGTCACCGACGCGATGAAGGCGTCGTACGGATCGAGCAACTTCGTGCTGGCGATCACGCAACTGTCGCAAACCACGCTGCGCTCGGTGATCGGCAAGCTCGAACTCGACAAAACCTTCGAGGAGCGCGATTTCATCAACCACAGCATCGTGTCGTCGCTCGATCAAGCCGCGTCGAACTGGGGCGTCAAGGTGCTGCGCTACGAGATCAAGGATCTGACGCCGCCGAAGGAAATCCTGCATTCGATGCAGGCGCAGATCACGGCCGAACGCGAGAAGCGCGCGCTGGTGGCGGCCTCCGAGGGCCGCAGGCAGGAGCAGATCAACCTGGCCTCGGGCGCGCGTGAGGCGGCGATCCAGAAGTCGGAAGGCGAACGGCAGGCCGCGATCAACCAGGCGCAGGGCGAAGCGTCGGCGATCCTGGCGGTGGCCGAGGCCAATGCCGCGGCCATTCGCAAGATCGCCGAGGCAATTCAGTCGCAGGGCGGCATGGATGCCGTGAACCTGAAGGTGGCCGAGCAGTACGTGAGCGCGTTCGGCAATCTGGCCAAGCAGGGCAACACGCTGATCGTGCCGGCGGATATGTCCGATCTGAGCACGGCGATTGCTTCGGCGCTGACGATCGTCAAGCGTGGTGCGCCGGGCGGGGCGGCCAAGGGCTGAACGACGTTCGCCATCGCGCGAGGGTTGCGCGACCCCAATGAAATGGCCCGCTCGAAGCGGGCCATTTGTCTTGATGGGGCAGGGCGGTGGAGGTTGCCGTCGCCCGGGCCGCCCGCTTTCAGGTGCGGGCGCCATCGCGCATGATTCGCGCCTTTTCGCGCTCCCAGTCGCGTTTCTTCTCCGTTTCGCGCTTGTCGTGGAGCTTCTTGCCCTTGGCGAGGCCGATATCGCATTTGACCCGGCCGGCCTTGTAGTGGAAGTTCAGCGGCACCAGCGTGTAGCCGCGCTGCTCGACCTTGCCGATCAGTTTCTTGATCTCGTCACGATGCAGCAGTAGCTTGCGCGTGCGGACCGGGTCGGGCTGGATGTGCGTCGACGCTTCCGGCAGCGGGCTGATATGGGTGCCGATCAGGAAGATTTCGTCGTTCTTGACGATCACGTAGCCTTCCTTGATCTGGCCGCGGCCGGCACGCAAGGCCTTGACCTCCCATCCTTCGAGCACAAGCCCTGCTTCATAGCGCTCTTCGATGTGGTAGTCGAAGAATGCCTTTCTGTTGTCTATGATGCTCATGAAAGGAAATGGCCAACTCGTTTAAAATCGCGATTTTAGCAAAGCGGGGCGCACTTGGCCCGGCTTGGCCTCCACTCTTGATGCCGCGAGATTTATGGCAGATGTCCACAAAACCGTATTGATCCGCCATTCGGCGGAACAGATGTTCGACCTCGTGACCGACGTGGCCGATTACCCGAACTTCCTGCCCTGGTGCGGCGGCGTCGAAGTGCGCCGCCAGGACGAGACCGGCATGGAGGCGCGGATCGACATCAATTTCAAGGGAATTCGGCAGCACTTCGCGACCCGCAACACGCAGGAGCGGCCGCATCGCATCGACATGGAATTCGCCGACGGCCCGTTCAAGAACTTCACGGGCTACTGGCGCTTCACGCCGCTGCGCGCCGATGCCTGCAAGATCGAGTTCTCGCTGCACTACGAATTCACCAACGTGATCCTCGAAAAGATCATCGGCCCGGTGTTCAGCCATATCGCCAACACGTTTGTCGATTCGTTCGTGAAGCGCGCCGATCACCTGTACGGGAAGGGCTGACCATGCTGGCCGTTCAGGTGTGTTACGCGCTGCCGACCTGCCAGACGCTGATCGACGTGTCGGTGCCCGACAGCGCCTCGGTGCGCGATGCGATCGAGGCGAGCGGGATCGTCGCGCAGCATCCCGAAATCGATCTCGATGCCGCCAAGACCGGCGTGTTCGGCAAGCTCGCGCCGCTCGATGCGCCGCTGCACGACGGCGACCGCGTGGAAATCTACCGGCCGCTGATCGTCGATCCGAAAGCCGCGCGCCAGCGCCGTGTCGACAAGACGCGCCGCGAAGGCTCGATCGAAGGCCGCAAGTGGATGCCGAAGGATTCGCGCTGAGTCTCAGCGGCCGGGGTTGCCCGGTCGGTCTTCCATGGCGGGTTTCCGCCTGATCTTGCGTTGGGCTGTGCTGCCACGGCTGGCCGCGTTTCGGGGTGGCATCGTGCGTCAGTGCGCCGTGCGGTGCCGTTCCGCTGACGACTGTTCGAGATCGGGGCTGCCCGGCCCGGCGGCGGGCGGCGCGGCATCGCCGTGGCGGCGCACCGCGCCGTAGACGCCGGCCAGCAACAGCCCCAGCGCGGCGATTTCCAGCCCGCGCGGCATCCGCGCCTCGAACACGAAGCCGTACAGCATCGCGAACACGGTCTCGAACACGATCAACTGGCCGGTCAGCGTCAGCGGCAGGCGTTTCGACGCCGCATTCCACAGACCATTGCCGAGCCACGACGCGCCGATCGCCAGCGCGAGATTGAGCAGCCAGAACATCGGCCAGCCGCCGGCGGCCGGCATCGCGACCGCGCCCGACGGCAACACGGCCAGCACGAGCCACGCCAACGCCCCAACCAGCCCCGTGACGATGCCCCACAACGCCGACCACTCGTTGCCGTCGAAGCGGTGATGGCGGCGCAGGTAGCGCGCGTTGGCCACGGCGTACCAGGTCCAGCTGGCCAGCGCGCCGGTGGCGCAGGCGATGCCGGTCAGCTTGTCGAGCGTCGAGGTGGCCTGGGCCGCGCTCGACGTGAACAGATCGATGTTGATGCAGACGATGCCGGCCGCGACCAGCGCGAGCGGCAGGGCGAGCCGGCGCAGCGGCACGGCGTCGGCGTCGCGCAACCCCGCGAACGTGACCGTGACGGGCAGCACGCCGACGATCAGCGAGGTGGGCGCGATGCCGATCAGGTGCACGGCGCTCGCCAGCAGCATGTAATAGCCGAGATTGCCGACGATCGCGAGCCGCACCAGCGCGATCAGGTCCTCGCGCGTCAGGCGGGCGAGCAGCGAGCGCGCCATCGGCAGCGCCACGGCGGCCGACACGAGCCCGTACATGGTGTAGCGGCCGGCACTGAGCACCAGCGGCGAGATGTCGGCGAGCAGCCTGGGCACCAGAAACACCATGCCCCAGAGGGCGCCGGCCAACACCCCATACATGACTCCGCGCTGCATGATGATTTTCCTTGCACTGGCTGAAACGATGAGGGAGCGCATCGTAACGGTTCGCGCGGCCGGGCGTCTTGTCGAATCCTGCATGGGGGACGGATTGTCGGGCGTGGCTGGCCGCCCGCGCGGATGCGTCGCGGTTCGGATGCCCTTATTCGACGCAGGGGTTTTCCGCGTCGCCCGGGCGGCTCGGCAGGCCGCCGAAGCTAGGAATTTTCGTATTCGAACATGGCCGCGCGGGCGCGAAATCCGGACGAACCCGCCGCGAAGTGCAAACCGAACGCCGCGCCGGGCGGGCCGCTAAGCCGTTGTTCGGGTGGTGAAAATCCGCTCGGTATCGCGTATAATCTGCTTTTGCGCCCATAGGATTTGCCATGCGTCTTATCCAAAAAGCACTCACGTTCGATGACGTGCTCCTCGTCCCGGCTTTCTCCGATGTCCTGCCGCGCGACACCAGCCTCAAAACCCAGCTCACCCGCAACATCGCCCTGAACATGCCGCTCGTGTCCGCCGCCATGGATACGGTCACGGAAGGTCGCCTCGCCATTGCGATGGCGCAGCAGGGTGGCGTGGGTATCGTCCACAAGAACCTCACGCCCGCCGAGCAGGCGCGCGAAGTCGCGAAGGTCAAGCGTTTCGAGTCCGGCGTGGTCCGTGACCCGATCACGGTGCCGCCGACGATGAAGGTTCGCGATGTGATCGACCTGTCGCGCCAGCATGGCATTTCGGGGTTCCCGGTGGTCGAAGGCCCGCAACTGGTCGGCATCGTGACGAACCGCGACCTGCGTTTCGAATCGCGTCTCGACGAGCCGGTCAAGTCGATCATGACCACGCGCGAGCGTCTCGTCACCGTCAAGGAAGGCACGCCGCTCGCCGAAGCGAAGGCGCTGATGCACAGCCACCGCCTGGAGCGCGTGCTGGTCGTCAACGATGCGTTCGAACTGCGCGGCCTGATGACGGTGAAGGACATCACCAAGCAGACCGAACACCCGGACGCCTGCAAGGACGAACACGGCAAGCTGCGCGTGGGCGCGGCGGTGGGCGTGGGCGCGGACAACGAAGAGCGCGTCGAACTGCTGGTGCAGGCCGGTGTCGACATGATCGTGGTCGATACGGCGCACGGCCACAGCAAGGGCGTGCTCGAGCGCGTGCGCTGGGTCAAGCAGAACTTCCCGCACGTCGAAGTGATCGGCGGCAACATCGCCACCGCGGCGGCCGCCAGGGCGCTGGTCGAGTACGGCGCGGATGCGGTCAAGGTCGGTATCGGCCCCGGTTCGATCTGCACGACGCGAATCGTCGCCGGCGTGGGCGTGCCGCAGATCAGCGCGATCGCCAACGTGTCCGAAGCGCTGCGCGGCACCGGCGTGCCCTGCATCGCCGACGGTGGCGTGCGCTTCTCGGGCGACGTGTCGAAGGCACTGGCCGCCGGCGCGAATACGGTGATGATGGGCAGCATGCTGGCCGGCACGGAAGAAGCGCCGGGCGACGTGTTCCTGTATCAAGGCCGCCAGTACAAGTCGTATCGCGGCATGGGTTCGGTCGGCGCGATGAAGGACGGCGCGGCGGACCGCTACTTCCAGGACAATTCCGCGAACATCGACAAGCTCGTGCCGGAAGGCATCGAAGGCCGTGTGGCCTACAAGGGCTCGGTCAACGCGATCCTGTTCCAACTGGTCGGCGGCGTGCGCGCCAGCATGGGTTATTGCGGTTGCCGCACCATCACCGAAATGCACGAGAAGGCCGAGTTCGTCCAGATCACGGCTGCCGGCATGCGCGAGTCGCATGTCCACGACGTGCAAATCACCAAGGAAGCCCCCAACTACCACGTGGACTGATCGCTCATGAAGCCATTGCTGCGCGTCGTACTCGTTATCGATGCCCTGCTGCTGCTCGCAGGTGGTGTGCTGTTCGTGCTGACGCCCTGGAAGGGGCTGTACGACGCGTTGCAACTGGTTCAGGTCGATCCAGCCATGGTGGGGCAGGCATTCGGCATTGCGTTGCTCGGGCTGGCATGGCTGGCGTTTCATGCGTCGGTCAACGGCGATCTGACGTCCGGCGTCGCCCGTGCGGTCGGCCATGTGAACTGGCTGATCGGCGTGGTGATGGTGGTCTGGCTGATCGGCCTGCACCGGCCGGAGTTGACCGCGTTCGGTCAGCTCGTGTCGGTCGTCACGGCGGCGCTGTTGGTCGTGATCGGGCTCGGTGGCGTGCAGCTTGCCTCCACGGTGCGCAAGCGCGAGCGCGTGCGGGCCGTCGAGGCCAAGGCGTCGCGCAACGCCGCGGCGCAGCAGCCCGCGCCGGTCGTCGTGCCGCCGCAGCCGCAGCCGGCCGCCACGCGCGTCGAGCCGGGCATTGGCGGTGCGCGGGCGGCATCGGTCACCGAACCGGCGCCGTCGTATGCCGCGCCGTCGTCGGCCGGGTCCGCCGCCGGCACGCGTCCGTACGAGCCGAGCGGTACCGGCCGAGCGACCGATACGCCGGCCGCCCACAGCGAGCCTCCGAAGCCGCCGTTCCACGGTTGACCGGGCGCCACCCGAGCGTGGCGTTCGCCGGGCCTCGCGCCCGGATGGTTTCCGATTCAGATGCAGCGCCGCGTGCGCTGCTTTTCTTACCCGTTTGTTTATCTTCGCGTCCGCAGCCATGCACGACAAAATCCTGATTCTCGACTTCGGTTCGCAAGTCACCCAACTGATCGCGCGGCGCGTGCGTGAAGCGCACGTCTACTGCGAAATCCATCCGAACGACGTCACCGACGAATTCGTCCGCGCGTTCGCGCCGAAGGCCGTGATCCTGTCCGGCAGCCATGCCAGCACCTACGAAGATCACCAGTTGCGCGCGCCGCAGGCCGTGTGGGATCTCGGCGTGCCGGTGCTCGGCATCTGCTACGGCATGCAGACGATGGCCGTGCAGCTTGGCGGCAAGGTGGAATGGAGCGACCACCGCGAGTTCGGCTACGCGGAAGTGCGCGCTCATGGCCACACGCGCCTGTTGAACGGCATCGAGGATTTCACGACCGGCGAAGGCCACGGCATGCTGAAGGTGTGGATGAGCCACGGCGACAAGGTCGGCGAACTGCCGCCCGGCTTCAAGCTGATGGCCTCGACGC
Source organism: Burkholderia sp. 22PA0099 (assembly GCF_047497165.1). Lineage (NCBI taxonomy): Bacteria > Pseudomonadati > Pseudomonadota > Betaproteobacteria > Burkholderiales > Burkholderiaceae > Burkholderia > Burkholderia sp. 22PA0099. Next base: position 1,806,835 of record NZ_CP163165.1, read on the forward strand.
CGAGCTGCCCGATCGCGGCGATGGCCGACGAGGAGCGCGGCTACTACGCCGTGCAGTTCCATCCCGAAGTCACGCACACCATGAAGGGCCGCCAGATCCTCGAACGCTTCGTGCTCGAGATCGCCGGCGCGAAGCCCGATTGGGTGATGCGCGATCACATCGAAGAGGCCGTGAAGCTGATCCGCGAGCAGGTGGGCGACGAGGAGGTGATTCTCGGCCTGTCCGGCGGCGTGGATTCGAGCGTGGCCGCGGCGCTGATCCATCGCGCGATCGGCGATCAGCTGACCTGCGTGTTTGTCGATCACGGCCTGCTGCGCCTGAACGAAGGGCAGATGGTGCTCGACATGTTCCAGGGCCGCCTGCACGCGAAGGTCGTGCATGTGGATGCGTCCGAGCAGTTTCTCGGCCATCTGACCGGCGTGACCGACCCGGAAGCGAAGCGCAAGATCATCGGCCGCGAGTTCGTCGAGGTGTTCCAGGCCGAAGCGAAGAAGCTGTCGAACGCGAAGTGGCTGGCGCAGGGCACGATCTATCCGGACGTCGTGGAATCGGGGGGCACCAAGACCAAGAAGGCCACCACGATCAAGAGCCACCACAACGTCGGCGGCCTGCCGGAAACGCTCGGCCTGAAGCTGCTGGAGCCGCTGCGCGACCTGTTCAAGGACGAAGTGCGCGAGCTGGGCGTGGCGCTCGGCCTGCCGCCCGAGATGGTCTATCGCCATCCGTTCCCGGGCCCGGGCCTCGGCGTGCGGATTCTCGGCGAAGTGAAGCGCGATTACGCGGATCTGCTGCGCCGCGCCGATGCGATCTTCATCGAGGAACTGCGTGCGACGATCGCCAACGAGCAGGATGTGGCGGCCGGCATTTGCGACGCGTCGCAGGTCGGCAAGTCGTGGTACGACCTGACGAGCCAGGCGTTTGCGGTGTTTTTGCCGGTGAAGTCGGTCGGCGTGATGGGCGATGGCCGGACGTATGACTACGTGACGGCGCTGCGTGCCGTGCAGACCACGGACTTCATGACGGCGCATTGGGCGCATTTGCCTTATGCGTTGCTGGGGCGGGTGTCGAACCGCATCATCAATGAGGTGCGCGGGATCAATCGGGTTGTTTATGACGTGTCGGGGAAGCCGCCGGCGACGATCGAGTGGGAGTGAATTCACGTCCTTCGAGAACTGTCGCCAGCTATCGAAAAGTACTCGTAACGTGTTGATTTTGAAAAAATACGTCGCGGCAGCTATCGGTGGCTGTCGCCGGCCAGCAAAACAGGTCGACGGTAAAGCTGACGGTAAGAATCGAGGCCGAATTAAGACCCTCCCGTTCACTATTCAGCCTTTTACCGTCTTTGACGGTAAAAGGCTTCTCGGGAAAGCTTGTTTTATGCGGCTTTCCAGGCATCAACAGGTCTCCTGGTCCCTGACGGTAACGCCGTCAAAAAGCTGGAGGAAACCTCGATGCTTACCGACGCTGCACTGCGTAACTTGAAGCCCAAGTCCAAGACTTATCAGGCTTCTGACCGTGATGGGATGTCCGTGACGGTATCACCCAGCGGTACCGTCACCTTCCGCTACGATTACCGGTTCAACGGACGCCGGGAAACGCTGACCCTCGGGCGCGATGGCCCTGACGGTATTTCTTTGGCGATGGCGCGCGAACTGCTCCCGGACGCGCGGAAAACCGTCCTCAAGGGCATATCACCTGCGCTCGAAAAGCAACGCGAGAAACGCCGGGTGGTCGCCATCAAGACCTTCGGCACGGCGAACGCGACCGGCACCAGTTCCGGTTCATCGTCTCTCCGGAGGAGGCCGAACAGCTCGACGACCTGCGCACCTACACGCGGCACCTGATGGCGCGCATGAAGGCCGACCTGGGCACGCGGCTGGAATGGGGCGCGGTCGATCACGGGAACACCGACAACCCGCACACACACGTCGTCCTGCGCGGCAAGGACAACACCGGCAAAGACCTCATCATTTCCCGTGACCACATCGCCGAAGGGATGCGTCGTCGGGCGTCGGAACTGGCGACCGAATGGCTGGGGCCGCGTACCGAGCTGGAGATGCAGCGGGCCATGCAGCGGATGAGGGACGTCGGCTCAGGGTGTGCACACACGATTAGGTCGAGCCTGGCGCGCAGTTGCGAAGTGGCCGCCGTTGCATCGGCAACCGAACGTACTCTACTTAGCCTTTCCGACACGCCCAAACTCCGGTCGGAACGCTGCGGGAGGGGCAAACGATGCGGGCGTGGAGGCAGATCCTCCGGGCGCTTGGATCGTCGGCTAGCCGATCAGTCGAAAACGGCATTCCATGCCGGCCAAGCGGTCTGCCCGGGTCGCCTGATATTCGGCCGAGTTGTACCAGGCGATCGCCGTCTCGCGATTGATGAAGCTGATAATCGCACCGTTTTCGAAGGCCGGCTCTCCAGCCAGTACCTCCCAGGCGCCACGGCCGATGAACTCGCCTTCAAATTGTTCGACGACGGGGCCTGCCGCTGCTGAATAGCGCTTCAGGGCCTCCGGATCCTTTACGGCCAACTCGACAGCCACATAGACGCTCATTTCGATACTTCGGATGGAGGAGCGATTTGAAAGAAACCGGTTCTACGAGCGGTGGCCGCTCCTCACGAAGACCTGAAACACTACGCCGTCTCGAGAGGATAAACCCCTAACGAGACGGCTCCGCCGAGTTGGAGTTGATGGAGGCGCTCCATCGTTCTTTTCAATATTCCACGACGATCTTGCCGAAGTGGCTGGCTGTTTGCTGCAGACGGAAGGCGTCGGCCAGTTTGGGGAACGTGAAGGCGTGATCAATGATGGGCCTGACGCCGACGATGTCGAGCGCCCGTACCATTTCGAGTTGATGCTGGCGGTTACCGACCACGAGGCCCTGGAGTCGCTGTTGGCGCGCCATCAGCAAACCCGTGGGCACATCGCCGCCGCGTCCAGTGAGAACGCCGATCAGCGCCAGATGACCGCCGACCCGCCCGGCCTGGATTGACTGGGCCAGTGTGCCGGGTCCCCCGACCTCAACGACATGGTCGACGCCGCGTCCGCCGGTAATATCGCGGACATGCCTGCCCCATTCTGGGATCTCGCGATAATTGACGGTGTGATCGGCGCCGAGCGCGCAGGCACGTTCCAGCTTGTCGTCGGATGACGAGGTCACGATCACCGACGCCCCCATTGCCTTGGCGAGTTGAAGCGCGAAGATCGACACCCCACCCGTGCCCAGCACCAGCACAGTTGCACCGGCCTTCAATCCACCATCGACGACGAGAGCGCGCCAAGCCGTTAGCCCTGCCGTTGTCAGCGTCGCTGCTTCGGCATGGGTGTAACCCTTCGGTGCGTGTGTGAAGGCGTGTACTGGCGCCACGACCACTTCGCGTGCGTAACCGTCGATACCGTCGCCCGGCGTCGTCGCGAAATCGGCGATTTGCGGCTCGCCATCAAGCCACGTCGGAAAGAAAGTTGACACGACATGGTCGCCGACCGAGAAAGCCTCTACGTCCGGCCCGACCGCCTCGACCACGCCTGCTCCGTCCGCCATGGGGATGCGTCCCGGAGCGGCTGGAAGCCGCCCCGTCACGACGCCCAGATCGTGATAATTGAGCGAGGTCGCATGCAGGTGGACCCGGATTTCTCCCGGGCCCGGCATACCCGGATCGGGCAAGTCGACCATCGTGAGGGCTTCGAGGCCGACCTGACCGTTGGAGTGGAACGCGCGCATGATTGGCAATCCTGATCAGGCGCTGGCAAGCGCCGCGGGCCGTGATTCGGCCGAGTCCAGATTCTCAACAGGATCGCCCTGTTGCGCCAGGTGGATGCGGAGGCCCGTTTCTCCGGAACCGAGGCCGGGCTTGAGCACCTGCTGTCCGTCATAGTGGCCGCCATTCTGAGTGCGATACGGGATCGGCGTGTCGGTGAAGAGATTCTCCATCCGGACCTTGAAGGCTGCCGCGACTTCCACCCAGCGCTCTTCAGACAGGCGGTCGCTCTGGTAGATGGGGAAGGGCGGCATAACATCCATGCCCGGATAGAAGAGCTGTCCATGCTGGATGGGCCACAAGATCTCGTCGAGTCGGCCATTGACGCCGCGCTCGCTATAGTGCGGCTCGCGACCGCCGATGCTGACGACAACCATCGCCCGGCGACCGGCTAGCGTTCCTTCACCATACCGATCGCCCCAGCGTTCACCACCATGCGGGCCAACGCCGTAAGCGAAGCCATGCGCATAGACGCGCTCGACCCAACCCTTCAGGATTGCCGGCGCGCTGAACCACCACAACGGGAAGGTGAGGATGACCGCGTCGGCCCACAGCAGCTTCTGCTGCTCAGCCACGATATCGGCGGGTTGGGTACCCGTGGCGAAGGCGTTGCCTGATTCCGATGCATAGCGTAGCCGATCGGCGTTCTTTCGCTGCGGGAAATCGGCTGCATCGGCGACGGCCTTCCAGTGCATGGCATAGAGGTCGGATACTTGAACCTGATGGCCCTGCGCGGTCAGCGTTTCGACCGCGAGGTTCTTCAAAGAGCCGGTCAGCGACTGGGCCTCTGGATGGGCGTGGACGATAAGAACGTTGCTCATGCGGTGATCCTGAATAAGAAAGGGAAGAGGCGGCTTTCGACCGTTCTCCTCAAAGCTAGACAGCCCTAAGGACTTTCACCGTTTATCGCGTTGATGGTGAAGCATGCAGCGTAAATAGTGATCAGGTATATTGGAAATGAATTTCATAGATACCTGGTATTGTCATGGATAATTTGCGTAGTCTCGACCTGAACCTTCTGCGCACGCTCAATGTATTGCTTGAGGAGCACAACGTGAGTCGGGCGGCCGAGCGTCTCAATCTGTCGCAGCCGTCTGTCAGCGTCCACCTATCGAAACTTAGAAGAGTCTTCAAGGATCCTCTGCTTTTGCCCGGGCCTCGCGGTATGCGACCAACGGCAAGGGCCGACTCGCTGCGGGAGTCGCTTTCCGTGGCCTTGGCTGCCCTGAACGAAGTCATGTCGCCGTTACAGCCGTTTGACCCATACACCGCGGCACTAACTTGGAAGATTGCCGCGACGGATTACAGTGAAACGACGGTACTGCTACCGACGCTTCCAAGGCTGCGTGAATATGCGCCGAATACTCGCGTTAGCGTTACGCAGATCGCACCGCGTCTCATCGCCAGACAATGCGAAATAGGTGAAGTTGATCTAGCATTCCATACGGCGGACGAAGCGCCTGACGGCTTACGCCGAAAGACCTTGTTTCAGGAAAAGTATGTGTTGGTCGGACGGCCTGATCATCCTCGACTCAAGCGAAAGCTTACCGTGTCGCAGTTTTGCAAACTGGATCATGTAATCGTGTCACCGGATGGAGGTGGATTTGTCGGCGTCACTGATATGACTTTGGCACAGCTTGGTCTGAAGAGGCGAGTCGTACTTTCAGTGCCACATTTCACCTTCGTACAAGACGTATTGTCGCGTACGGACTTGGTTGCGATGCTCCCATCGCGCCTGCTTAAAGGCGAATCCAAATTACGATCGGTCGCGCCGCCGGTCGAGGTTCCCGGGTACGAAATGGTAATGCTGTGGCACGAACGGTCACACCGCGACCTGTCGCATCAATGGTTACGGGAGCTTATCGGTTCGAGCATTAAGGGGGACGATTAGCCGGCGCGGAGATGTGACGACTGAGAAAGGTTCCTTTGAAACGTGGTCCTTCCACGCGTCGTGTTGGCGAAATTCAACTTATTAGCATTACTCGGATGTTGAGGTTTTCTCTTTGCGTCGATCCGGCGCTCGCGTTATCGCCGGTTTTTTACCAGTGGCGTGCGGCGTCGGCACTTCGAAATTGAATGATAAGTGCGCGCTCAAAGTTTTCGATCATGTCTGGATAGGCAGCACTGCCCCGCATGACTATTTGTCCACCGTGATGTGCAATAGACCGTGTCGTTGATGCGCTGGAGACATGACTCTTTTCGTCCACATCTCTGATTTCGACAACTGCAAACGCAGTCACCAAGCCACCTTAGGGGGTGAAGTTCGTGGAATTGTGCCCGCTCATGAAGGAGCCAGAAATGCCGTGCCATGCACTTCTGTAGTGCGTTCAACGCACGACAAAGACCATAGCGGCTCATGTCTGAGCAACTATAATTTCCCCATCATGCAATCACCTGACCTCAATCTCCTGTTCGCGCTCGACGTGTTGCTCGAGGAGGGGTCCGTTGTGTCCGCCGCTCGCCGCATGAATCTAAGTGCACCGGCGATGAGTCGTACCCTGGCACGCATTCGCGAGACTGTCGGTGACCCGATCTTTGTGAAGGTCGGGCGCAAGATGGTGCCGACACCGCGCGCACTTGCGTTGCGGGAGCAGGTCCGCCAAGCTGTTCAGGGCGCTCGCCGCCTGCTGGAACCCGAACACGAGGTCGACCTATCCTCGCTCAAACGTAATTTCAATCTGCATGCAAACGACGTGTTCATTAGCGCGTTCGGGCAGGCGTTGATGGAACGGGTGTGTGCCGAGGCGCCCCATGTCCTGTTACGTTTCTCACCGGAGCGGGAAACGGAAGATACGGTGCTGGAGGATGGCAAGGTCGATCTCTATATCAGCGCTATGCGCCCGATGGGGAAGGACTTACATGTGCAGTCGCTGTTCACGACGAAGTTCGTTGGGATGGCGCGCGATCAGCATCCCATCTTCGAGCACGAAATTACTCCCGAACGTTTCGCGAGATACGATCAGATCAGTGTCTCCCGCCGTGGACGTGCGAGCGGCCCGATTGATACTGCCCTGCAGCGTCTCGGTCTTTCCCGCCGTGTGTCGTTGGTGGCTCCCACATTTCATTCAGGCGTTTTCATGCTCGGGAGTTCGGACCTGATCTTGACCGTACCCGAGCACGTTGCGTGGGCCGTACGACGGATGGGCGTGCGGGCGCGTCATTTTGAGCTGCCACTTCCGCTCGAAACCGTGGTGGTTGTCCAGGCGTGGCATCCCCGATTCCAGAGCGACAGCGCGCATCAATGGCTCCGAGGTATCGTCCGCGAACTCTGCACGGGTGAGGCTGGTGCTAATCCCGGCGCGATGGTGCTTTCGAAATAGATGCGTCAGACGCACGGCAGGAGTGCAAAGATTTCAATTTTCGGAGTGACCCACCGCATCTAGACTGACCACATTCGATGTTGTCTGTGGAAGGTAAAACGGTGAACGATTTTCCGAATTCAATTGACGCTGTCATTGTCTCAATGCGGTGTTCGGATGAGGTATGGGGGCGCACGTGAGCAGCGTCGTGCTTTCCCCGGTGCCGACTGCGTCCGCATCGGCGGTGCCCGTCAGTCCTGCCATGCCGGCGGCATTTGGCGCGCGAATCCTCGTGGGCATGGCAGGCGTGCTTCTCGCCGTTGTGATCGCTCAACTGAACGATCATGTAACCGAAATCGCGATGGCCGATGTACGTGGCGCCATGGGGATCAGTTACGACGACGCGTCATGGCTGTCCACGCTCTATCAGGTCACGCAGGTGACGGCGATGATGTTCGCGCCCTGGTGCGCGACAACATTTTCACTCAGGCGCTTTACGATTGGTGCGGTCGCTGTATTTGCCGTGCTGGGACTTATTTTTCCATTTGCCCCTTCCACGGCGGCACTCTTCACATTGCGCGCATTGCAGGGATTCGCCGGAGGGTGTCTTCCACCGATGCTCATGACGGTTGCGCTGCGATTCCTGCCTCCGGGAATCAAGATCTACGGGCTGGGTGCCTATGCGCTCACGGCAACCTTCGCGCCAAATCTTGGTACACCGCTCGCGGCATTGTGGACCGAATACGTTGGCTGGCGATTCCTGTTCTGGGAAATAGCGCCTCTCGGCTTGCTGTCGATACTCATGATTGCATGGGGACTTCCGCAGGATCCCCTGCGCCTCGAACGATGCCGCCAGTTCGATTGGCGCGGCCTGGTCCTTGGCTTTCCTGCGGTCGGAATGCTCATTGCGGCGCTGGGCCAGGGAACGCGGCTGGGTTGGATGGATTCTCCGTTGATCTGCCTGTTGTTTGTCGCTTCGGCGATCCTGCTCGTGCTGTTTCTGGTGAACGAATGGTTTCACCCGTTGCCCTTCTTCAAGATCCAGTTGCTGGCGCGCATGAATTTAACCCATGCGCTTATTACGCTTGGTGGCGTGCTGCTGATCTTTGTCGCCATTGCGGGCATTCCCGCGGCCTACCTTGCGGAAGTGAAGGGCTATCGGCCCTTGCAAAGCGCACCTCTTTCGTTATGCGTAGCGCTGCCGCAACTGCTGGCGCTTCCCATCGTCGCAGCCTTGTGTAACGTACGTGCGATTGACTGCCGCTGGATTCTTGCCACGGGGATCGGCCTCATTGCGTTGACGTGCGGCATTGGTAGCAATCTCACATCGGACTGGACGCGCGAGAACTTTTACGTCCTGCAGATCATCCAGATATTCGCGCAGCCGATGTCGGTGATTCCAATTCTCGTGCTGGCGACCAACGGGCTCGCACCTGTCGAGGGGCCGTTTGCTTCTGCCTGGTTCAACACGATCAAGGGGCTCGCATCGGTCGTGGGAACTGGCGTGACCGAAGGGTTCTTCACCATGCGCGAGCATTTCCATTCCAACGTACTCATTGACCAGCTTGGCAACCGGCCGCAGGTCCTGCCCGGGGCGAACGATGGATTGATCCGTGCGGCGGAACTCCCGCACCCGGCGTTACTGCCACTTCTCGACGACCGGATACGTGAGCAGGCGCTGGTTCTTGCTTCAGCGGATGTCTTCCGGCTGATGGCCCTCATTGCGGTTGCGCTCATCGTGCTGATCCCGCTCCTCGCGCCCCGTGTCTATCCTCCCAGCGCTGTCGCGAAGTAGTGCGACCCAAGAACGATTTTATTAGCCATGTCTGAATCAATTAAAAAACGGAAAATGTATATCGCCGCTGCCGCCATCCTGATTGCGGTTGCCGTATCGGCTGCCATTGCCGGTTTTGGTCGGTCTTTGTCATCAGAGGCCACCAACGACGCGTATGTGACTGCCGACTACACGGTCGTTGCGCCGCGTGTGGCTGGGCAGATCACGGGGCTGCTGGTGGAGGACAATCAGGTCGTCCATCAGGGGCAACTCCTCGCGCAGATCGACGACAGGGATTACCGGGCAGCAGTCGCTTCTGCACAGGCGAACGTGGCTATGGCAAAAGCCGCGATCGACAATGCGTCGGCAAGTATCGTGCAGCAGCAGTCGGTCATCGAGCAGGCGAATGCAGCGCTTGCGGCTGCCCGCGCGAGCTATACGTTCGCCCGCGCGGATTACAGTCGCTACACAGATCTGGCAAGTCGTGGTGCGGGCAGCGTGCAAAACGCGCAGCAGGCACAGTCCCGTATCGATACCGCGCGGGCTGACGTTGCACGCAGCCAGGCGGCCGTCCAGGCAGCACGGCAGCAGGTCGCGGTGCTGCAGTCGGTCAGGGACCGCGCGCAGGCGGCGCTCGAACAGGCATCGGCGGCACTCGACACGGCTCGCCTCAATCTCTCATGGACACATATCGTCGCCCCGGTTGATGGCATGGTGGGCCAACGCTCAGTGCGTCTCGGGGCTTACGTGACTGCAGGCACGCCACTGCTTGCCGTGGTTCCGCTGCAGAGGGCCTATGTTGTAGCCAACTTTCAGGAAACGCAGCTGAGATCTGCGCGTCGCGGCCAGCCGGCCGATGTCCGCGTCGATACGTTTCCTGGCGCCGTGTTGCACGGAACGGTCGATAGCCTGGCACCGGCCACGGGGGTGACCTTTGCCCCGATCGCACCGGACAACGCAACGGGAAACTTTACCAAGATTGTCCAGCGCATTCCGGTGAAAATCCTGCTGCGTCCCGGGCAGCCTGAACTGGAACGCCTTCGCGTAGGCATGTCAGTCGAGGCAACCATCCGGACGGACGATTCGGATGCCAAGGGTAATACGGGAGGCATTCTGAAATGAGCCCGTATATTGCGCGCGTAGCCGGCGCGGTGTTGCTGACACTGTTAGCCGGGTGCATGGTCGGTCCGGACTATTACAAACCTGAAGCCGCATTGCCGGCACAGTGGACGCAGGCGGCCAAACAGGAAATACCAGCGGTAGGCCGTCGAGCTGTTCCAGGCGACGTCGATGCGCAGTGGTGGACCGCATTCTCGGATGCCGAACTCTCTTCGCTCGTTCAGCGTGTGGCAGGCGCAAACCTCGATGTCAAGGTTGCCACTCAGCGGCTGATGCAGGCACGAGCGGCCCGTCGCATGACCGGGGCGGACGCCATGCCCGCGTTCGAGGGAACGGCCTCGTATCAGCATTCGCGCTCGAGCCAGAACGGGCTCGTGGACATTTCAGGTCTGAATGGCCAGCATGACTATAACGTCTGGCAGCCGGGGATCGACGCCTCGTGGGAATTGGACCTCTGGGGGCGTGTGCGTCGCGAGATCGAATCCGCCGACGCGTCGGTGCAGGCAACTGCGGAGTTGCGGCGCGATGTCCTGCTCTCTGCAATCGCCGAGACAGCGAGCGACTATATCCAGCTCAGGGGTGTACAGGCACAACAGGCTGTCGTTGAGCAAAACCTCGACATCGCACGCCAAAGCCTGAAGCTCACCCAGATCCGCTTTACCGACGGGGTAGCGACCCACCTTGAGACTGCGCAGGCAGCAGCTCAGGTGAGCGGCATCGAAGCGCGTCTGCCGGTGCTTGAAAACCAGCGGGTTCATCTCGTCAACGCCCTGAGTTTCCTGCTCGGCGAGCCCCCGCGAACGCTCGAAGGCGAACTCGATGCCGTCCACGCCATTCCCCCCGTGCCGCCACGTGTGCCCGTGGGATTGCCTTCGCAACTGGCCGAGCGTCGGCCGGATATCCGCCAGGCGGAGGCACGTTTGCATGGGGCAACTGCGGACATCGGCGTCGCTGTTGGGGACTTCTACCCAAGGGTCACCCTTTCAGCGAATCTGAGTCTTCAGGCCATGCACTTTGGAGATCTCGACGAGTGGACTTCACGCATGTTTGGCGTGGGGCCGGCGCTGACCGTGCCGATCTTCGAGGGGGGGCGTCTCAAGGGACAACTCGAGCTGCGCAAGGCACAGCAACGTGAAGCAATGATCGAGTACCAGCGCACGGTACTCAATGCCTGGCATGAGGTCGATAACGCCATGAGCGACTACGACACACAGCAGACACGGGAGGAGAAACTTGACGCAACGGAGGTGCAGGACAGCGAGGCATTTGAGAACGCACGTAGTCAGTACCTAGCGGGTGCGACGGATTTCCTCAATGTGCTGACCGTCCAGCGCGACCTGCTGGATACGCAGCAAGCCAGGGTTGCCAGTATTACCGACGTGTCACTTGCACTGGTCGGCCTCTACAAGGCTCTGGGGGGCGGGTGGGAAACGAGCTTCCCCTCTGCGCCAGAGGCTGCAAAGGTCGACGCTTCCACGCGTGGAAAACTCATGAGCAGTGGCGGGAACGCGTCAGGCGAATCCGCGCGGCGCACTGATCTGGGGTAGCGATGAGCGGTCTCGACACCTCCTGCTTTGTTGTGTTTGACGTCAACGCGTTTCCCGTTGTGGTCCGCTGCCGCTGGTCGGCAGCGCTATCCGCAGAAATGATCCACTCGCCCAAGCTGTTTCGCCTAACGCGAACGACACCGCCCGATACAAGCGGTCAATTCATCCAGCGCAACTGACAGATCGTCCAGATCCATATGCGCATACCCCAGCAAAAATCCATTCGACGCTTCCGGAGTCGAGCCGGCAAACTCCCGCACTTCGTTGAACACGATGCCGCGTGAATTCAAGGCCTTTCGCAATTCGCGATCGAATGCTCGCTCGCGACCGGCCACCACAACGTGCAAGCCCCCTTCATCGCCGCTCAAGTCGATTTCGCTGACGTAGTCGGCCAAGCGAGCGCGGACCAGATCGCGCATCGCGCCATAGTGGCGTCGCACTCTGCGCAGATGCTTGTCGAGTTCTCCTGAAACCAACAGCGTCTCGACAATCTTCTGAACAGGCCAGGACACATGCACACGTTCGCGTTCGATGTGTGCTGCCAGCGCCGTTGCCGCCGCCTTGGGCGCCGCGATAAAACCAAGCCGCAGCGAGGGGCTGACGGCTTTCGCAAACGTGCTCAGCAGCAACGTATTGTCCGGCGCGCTCGCAAACAACGGCGGATAACGCGTGCCTGCGTAGTGGAATTCGCAGTCGTACTCGTTCTCGACAATCACGGTCCCGTGCATGCGAGCGAGGTCGATGAGCGAACGACGCCGTGGCCCGGACAGACGGCCGCCCAGCGGGTATTGGTGCGCCGGCGTCACGTGTACCAACGCTGGCATTCCCGGCGAATCCATGATCCGTTCCACCAACACGCCTTCGTCGTCGACGGGCACATGGCGCAGCGTCGCGCCCGAGCGCGCGAATGCCCAGTTGGCCCCCGGATATCCAGGGTCTTCGACCGCACACAGGTCGCCATCGCGCAAGAACGTGCGCGCGACGAGATGCAGTGCCTGCCCGGTTCCGTGGGTCACGACAATCTGATCGGGATCGACCGACACCGAACGATGTTCGTGCAGCCAGTGCGCAATCGCATGGCGCAATCCCGATTCTCCGCGCGAGTCGCCATATCCCGCCGGCGGAAGATGCCGCCCGGCTTCCCGGCATGCGTTGCGCCATGCCTCCAGCGGCAGTGCCCGCACATTGACCTGCCCAAGTCGCCAGTCGAATGCGGCGGCCGGTTGCGGCGCCGTCTTGCCGTTCTCGTTATCGATACGTCCCAAAACCGACGATTGCCGGACGATGGTCTCTCGCCGAGGCGTGGCAATGCCCCGGCTCGCGGCCACGAAGGTCCCGTTTCGGCCGCGTCCTTCCAGCACGCCATCGGCAATCAATTCGTCATAGGCCTCCACGACGCCATTGCGCGCGATTCCCAGTTGCTGCGCCAGATCGCGTGTCGGTGGCAGGCGGGTTCCGCATGGCAGGACCCCGTTGTCGATTCGCTCGCGTAATTGCCTGATGATTTGGCGGAACACCGGGCCGCTTGCATGCCGATCGATCTCAAGGTCGACCAAGGCAGGATGGGATTGTTTCGACACGGCGGAGCGAACCATAGACACCCTGAAATTCCATTTTTTTGGTTCTTAAAAAATACATGAAAAACGTCAAAATTCAAGAACCAAAGACAACGCGGAATTTCCATGCGGATTCGCATCATCACTGACGACTTCACGAGCGCGCTCGACGGCACGGCCTGTTTTGCCGAGCGAGGCTGGGATACGGCCGCGCTGCTGCGGCCGGAACAGGCCGGCGCGGTGAGGGCGACCGCAGTCGTCAGCCTCGACACGGATACGCGCGAACACGTCGCGGCCGGCGACCCGGTAGCCGATACGGCGCGTGCCTGGCGCGATGCGGACGTGCTCGTGCTGCAGTTCGATTCGACGTTGCGCGGGCGCGTCGCCGAAGACTGCCTGAGCGCCCGCGCCGCATCCGGCCGCTGCAAGTTGCTGATCGCGCCGGCGTTCCCGTCGGCCGGACGCACGACGGAGGCTGGCCGGGTACTTGTCGACGGCATTCCCGTCCATGAAACCGCATTCGGGAGAGACCCGACCTTGCCGGTTCGGGAGTCCAACGTGCCTGCGCTGTTTCTCGCGCAGGGTTTGCCGGTTGTCATCGCACGCGACGCCGCGCAAGCGAAAGCCCTGCTCGAAGAGCACGACGCCGTCGTGATGGATGCGCGTGTCGAGAATGATCTCGACGCCTTGGTCGGCATGTTCGCCGGCTCACGAGACGTGTTGCTCGCCGGTTCCACGGGATTGCTGCGCGCGCTCGCCCGTGCACTGCCGCAGCCCGAACCGACTCCTCGACCTGCGGCCTTGCCCTGCGATGCGCCCTGGCTGGTTGTCGGCAGCCTCAATCCGCGTTCGCGTCGCCAACTGATCGTGGCGCGCGAACGCCGCCCGATCAACGTGCTGGCTACCGGCAGTGATCGCCTGTTCGAGGCCGCGTTGACCGAAGCGGCACTGCGCGACCTGGTGAAGCAGGCCACCCACCTCATTTCCGATGGCGCGTGCGATGGCCTGGTCGTAACGGGGGGCGAAACGGCCAGACGTATTGTCGACGCCCTGCCTGCCGTGTCGCTGCGCGTCCATCGCGAAATCCTGCCGGGTGTGCCGCTGGTCGAGGTTCGCACCTCGAAAGGCCGCTTCCCGATGATTACGAAGGCCGGTGGTTTTGGCGACGACGACGCGCTGCTCGCCTGCATCGACGCATTGACTGGAGCAAGAGCATGAAACAGAAACTGATCGCCGTGACGATGGGCGACGCGGCCGGCATTGGGCCCGAAATCGTCGTCAAGACATTCTCGAACAGCGCGTTTATCGCTGACTATCCGTCGTTTGCCGTCGGCGATGCCGGCGTGCTGCGGCGCGCGGCGGCCGCGCTCGGCTTGCCGCTCGAAATCCGCGAGACGGATTCGGTGTCGGGCATCACACCGCGCCCGGGCACGCTCGACGTGCTGCGCGTGCCGGGCGCCGAACCGCTGCCTGCCGATCTGCCGCTGGGCGCCATCAGTGCACTGGCCGGCGAAGCGGCCTTTGGCGCGATCCGCACGGCGATCGATCTGGCGATGCAGCGCGAGATCGCGGGCATCTGCACCGCGCCGATTCACAAGGAGGCGCTTGCCGCCGCCCGCGTTCCTTATCCGGGCCACACGGAGATGCTCGCGGATCTTTCCGACACGAGCGATTACGCGATGATGCTCGTGAACCCGACGTTGCGCACGATTCTCGTGACGGTTCACTGCTCGATGCGCGAGGCGATTTCAAGGCTGTCCGTCGAGAGCGAATTGCGCATCATCCGGCTCGCGCATCGTGCGATGACGGAACTCGGCATCGAGCGCCCGCGGGTTGCCGTGGCGGGCCTGAATCCTCATGCCGGCGAGGGCGGGCTGTTTGGCCGGGAGGACCTCGACATCATCGCGCCGGCCATCGAGCGTGCCCGGGCGGAAGGCATCGACGCCAGCGGCCCCTGGCCGGGCGACACGGTGTTCATGAACGCACGCCGCGGCCGCTTCGACATCGTGGTGGCGCAGTACCACGACCAGGGGCTGATCCCGGTCAAGCTGGCGGGCGTCGAAGACGGCGTGAACATTACCGTCGGCCTGCCGTTCGTGCGGACGAGCCCGGATCACGGCACGGCGTTCGATATCGCCGGCAAGGGGATAGCCGACCCCGCAAGTTTGCAGGTCGCACTTCAAACCGCCCATCAATTCGCCCGTTCGCGGGTGTGAGTCATTTATCAAGGAGTCCGACATGTCCTCCCATTTCATTCTGATGCTCACGGAGAACGATGCCACCGTTCCCGATGCGCTGGCGGTCTACGACAGCCTGCGCGACAGCCCCGTTCACTTTGTGGGTTTCAAGGATATCGGCCTGCCGGTCGCCTCGCTCAGGCAACTGGCTCAACGGATCCGGGCCGACGGCCGCAAGGTCATGCTCGAAGTGGTTGCGACGAGCCGTGACAGCGAACGCGAATCGATCCAGGCTGCGCTCGATATCGGCGTCGACTATCTGCTCGGCGGCCGTCACGTCGAGGATGCGCTGGCCATGCTGCGCGGCTCGTCGATCCGGTACTTTCCGTTTGCCGGCCGCACGGTCGGGCACCCGACCGTGCTCGAGGGTACGATGGACGAGATTGTCGAGGACGCGCGTCGCATTGCGGCCATGCCCGGTGTACACGGGCTCGATCTGCTCGCTTACCGCTTCACGGGCGCAGGCGACCCGGCCGAGTTGACGCGGCGCGTCACGCAAGCCGTGACGGTTCCCGTCATTGCGGCCGGCAGCATCGACGGAGAAGCGCGTGTCAAGGCCATGATCGAGGCGCAGACTTGGGGTTTCACGGTGGGCAGCGCATTGTTTCAGGGTACGTTCGTCAAGCGCCTCCTGCCGGCGCAGATCGACACCATTTTCCAGATCGAAGGAGTGACGGCATGAAACTGAACAAGGTCAACGTCGCGGCCGCATTCTCGGCTTTCAGCGAATACTGGTCGCCCAGGATCGGTGGCGACATCAACGAGTCGCAGATCAAGTTCGCCAAATTCAGCGGTACGTTCAACTGGCATCATCACGATCACGAGGACGAACTGTTCTTCGTGGTGAAGGGCACGCTGCGCATGAAGCTGCACGCCGAAAACGGCGGCGATATCGTGATCGAAGCGGGTGAATACCTGATCGTGCCGAAGGGCACCGAGCACTGCCCGGAAGCCGTGACGGACGAAGTGCATTGCCTGCTGCTCGAGCCGAAGACGACCATCAATACCGGCAATGTCGTCAACGCGCGCACGCGCACCAACCTCGAGCGCATCTGAAACGCATGGCGCTCGACCTCTGGGCACTCCTGGGGCAGTTGCACGCGTGCCGGTTCGTGGACCTGACCCACGCGTTCGACGCATCGATTCCGCATTCGCCGTTCTTCGAGCCCGAGACGCGCACGGTCCTGTACGACCATGCTCCCGCGCGGGGTTCGATGGGGCAGGGGTTTCTTGCGCATCGCTACAGTTTTGTCGGCCAGTGGGGCACGCACGTCGATCCGGGCGCGCACTTCGTGGCGGGCCGCCGGTTTCTCGACGAGATTCCGGTGCGCGAGATGATCCTGCCGCTGGTCGTCATCGACATTCGCGAGCAGGTCGCCGCCGACGCGGATTATTGCCTGTCGATCGACGACGTGCTGCGTTGGGAAACGCGTCACGGTGTGGTGCCGCGCGGGGCATTCGTTGCCAAGCACAGCGGCTGGTCGTCGCGCTGGCCGGATCGCGAGAAGATATCGAATCGCGACGCGCAGGGCGTGGCGCATTTCCCCGGCTGGACCCTCGCAGCGCTACGCCATATCTTCGAGGCGCGCGGCGCCACGGCCTGCGGGCATGAGACGCTGGACACCGATGGCGGCCTCGCGATCAGCCGCGGTGACGGTTCGCTCGAACGCTATGTGCTCGACCAGGATCGTTGGCAGATCGAACTGTTGGCGAATCTCGATGCGGTGCCTGAAGCGGGGGCGCTCATCGTCGCAACGTGGCCGAAGCCGAAGCATGGTTCCGGCTTTCCGGCTCGTGTTTTTGCGATCGTGCCGTGACGTAATACGTTGTCTTCGATCGGCGCGTTTTTATCGGCCGCGCCATGCCCTCGACGATCGCTTCGGATGGACGGTGCGGACGCGCGCCGCGCCGGCGCGGATGGCGGGTTCAAACGGCTTGGTCGGCCTGCCGTCCCCTCAAGCGTCGCCCACCTCCGCCGTTCGCCGATACTGCCCCGGCGCCACATCCATCACACGTTTGAACGCGCTCCTGAACGCGCTTTCGGACGAATATCCCACGGCCGCCGCCGCCTCCGCTATCGACACGCCCGCCCGAATCGCGCGCCGGGCCAGGTGCATGCGCCACCGGGTCAGGTAGGTCAGCGGCGGCACGCCCATCATGTCGCGGAATCGAACCGCGAACGACGTTCGCGACATCCCGGCCTCTTTCGCCAACGCCTCCAGGTTCCAGTTTCGAGCCGGATCGCCGTGGATGCAGCGCAGCGCGACGGACAGGCGAGCGTCGCCGAAACCCTTCAACCAGCCCCGGTCGTCATGCGGTGCGTGCGCCAGATAGGCCCGCAACGTCTGCACGAACAGCAGTTGCGCCAGCCCGGAGATCACGGTGGCCTGGCCCGGCCGGCTGCCGGGCTGCGTTTCCGCAACCAATTGCGCGATCAGCCATGAAATCGGCGCGGCCGCCTCCGTGGCTCGGTTCACGTGGATAAGCGGCGGCAGGCCGCTCAGGAGCAGCGCCTGCCGGTCGGCGTCGATCTGCACCAGGCCGCTCAACATGGTGAAGTCGGTGCCGTGGCCGAGGCGATAGGTGCCGTCGTCGTCCCGGGCGAGCGGCATGGCCGTCGCGCCGGAGATCCGTGCCGGGGCGCTGGCCAGCACCAAGGTATGCGTGCCGCTCATGACCAGGATGTCGCCCGCCGCAAGCTGGCGAGGTTCGTCGGGCAGGCCTTCCATGAAACACCAGCAACGGCCTTCCGTGATGGCGCAAAACTTGATCGAACCCATCGTGCCGAAGCGACGCGCCCAGGCGCCGCCCGCCACCAATCGTCCGGACAGCTCGCAGCGGGCCTGGAGAAAATCCAGCAGATCGGATAGCGGGTCGATCATCAGGTTTGAACGATTGCGTATAAAAAATGAACGAATGCGGCTTATAGGTACGGGTTCGGAACATTAGCATGCGGATGTCACTCTTGGAGATCCAGTATGTCTACCCCGCAATCGCCCATTGGCTCGGGCTTCAGAGCCGCTTCCACCGCCGAGGAGGTCATCCGCGGCATCGACCTGACCGGCAAATGCGCCGTCGTCACCGGCGGCTATTCCGGCATCGGTATCGAAACCGTCAAGGCGTTCCGGGCTGCCGGCGCCAAGGTGTTCGTGCCGGCGCGCGATCTCGTGAAGGCGCGCGCCGCCTTGAGCGGCATGCCCGATGTGGTGTTGCAGCCGATGGATCTGCTCGATCCGGCGTCCATCGATCGTTTCGCCGAGCATGTCCTCGATTCGACGGATGCCGTCGATATCCTCGTGAACAATGCCGGCGTCATGGGGCCGCCGCTCGCACGCGATGCGCGCGGATATGAATCCCAGTTTTCAGCGAACCACCTCGGCCACTTTCAACTGACCTGCCGCCTGTGGCCGGCGCTGGTCCGCGCCGGGCAGGCACGCGTGATAGCACTGAGTTCCTATGGGCATCGCCGGGCCGGCATCGATTTTCACGACGTGAACTTCGAACGCCGAGACTACGACCCGTGGGTTGCCTACGGCCAGGCCAAGACGGCCAATGCACTGTTCGCCGTGGCGCTGGACGCGATCGGCAAGCACTCGGGGGTGCGCGCGTTTTCCGTTCATCCGGGCGGCATCATCACGGACCTGGTCCGTCACATGCCGAGGGAAGCGCTTGAAGCCCAGGACTACATCGACAAGGAAGGCCGGCCGATCATCGATCCGGAAAACAACAAGAAAACACCGCAGCAAGGCGCTGCAACGAGCGTCTGGTGTGCGACGAGCGCGAGGCTCGACGGCATGGGCGGGGTTTACTGCGCGGACTGCGACATCGCTCGTGCGCTCCCGTCCGACGACTCCGAGGCGCTGAATGGCGTGCGTCCTCGGGCGATGGACGCGGTAGCGGCAGGGCGGCTTTGGCAATTGAGCGAACAGCTTACCGGCGTGCGTATCGATTGATGTTGTTGGGGCAGCGCGTCGAGCGATGGGGGCATCGCATCTGCGCTTTGGTTTTGTCCAGGCAATCGACCAACGCTCCGCATCAACGGCCGATGCGGCGCGTTGGCTTTCATTGCGCCAATCCGTGAATCCGCGAATCCGCCCATCACCCCCGAACCCCCAACCGATACGCTCGCGGCGAACTCCCGGTCACCCGCTTGAACGCGTTGCTGAACGCACTCTCCGACGCATACCCGAGCGATTCCGCCAGCACCGCCACCGGCCGGTTCTCCTCCCGCAACGCCCGCTCCGCCAGACGCATGCGCCATTCGGTCAGATAGGTCAGCGGCGCGGTGCCGACCACCGCCTTGAAGTGAAACGCGAAGCTCGTGCGCGACATCGCACACGCCTTGGCCAGTTCGTCGAGATGCCACGCGCGCGACGGCTCGCCGTGCATCAGGCGCAGCGCCGGCGCGATGCGCGGGTCGCCCAGCGCCCGCAGCCATCCGGCCGGCATCGCGTCCGACGTTTTCAGGTGCGCGCGCAGGATCTGGATGAACAGCAACTGCGCGAGTTGCGCGGTCGCCAACTGCCCGCCGGGCTGCTCGGCCGTGCGTTCCTCCACCAGTTGATCGAGCAGCCAGCGAAACGCGCTGGCCTGAGGCGACGCGGCCGGCACGTGAATCCACGGCGGCAGCACATCGGCCAGCAAGCGCCCGCTGGCCGGATCGAGCAGCACGTGGCCGCCGAGATGCGCGAAATCGGCGCCGTCGCCCAATTGCAGACTGTTGCGGCCCGCGCCGGAAAACACGCTCATCGCGTCGAGCGGTTCCAGATCGGGGTCGCTGGCGAGCACGAACGCGCGCCTGGCCGACAGCAGGCCGACGTCGCCGGTGTCGAACCGCACCGGCGCCGGTTCGCCGTCGATGCGGACCCAGCAGCAGCCCTTCACGACCGCGAAGAACTTGATCTTGTCGGGCGCGGGAAAGCGTAGCGCCCACGGGCCGCCCGCCGTGAAACCGCCGGTCACGATCGATTCGGCGCTGGTGAACTTGAGGATGTCGGAAAAGGGATCGGTGCTCATTCTCGTACTATCGCGCAAGTAAATCGCACTTTCAATTATTCACGGTCCGAGTGCCGCTGTCTAAGCTGACGCTTTGCTCAATCAGGACATCGGCATGAACGACACAACGGTACTCGTCACCGGCGGCACCGGGTTTATCGCGCAGCATTGCATCCTCGCGCTGTTGCGCGAAGGCTATCGCGTGCGCACCACGATCCGCTCGCCGGGGCGCGAGGCGGAAGTGCTCGGCAACCTCAAGCAGGGCGGCGCGCAGCCGGGCGAGCGCCTGAGCTTCGCCATGGCCGACCTTGGCGACGACCGCGGCTGGGCCGAGGCGGTGGCCGGCTGCAGCTACGTGCTGCATGGCGCGTCGCCCACGCCATCGGGCAACCATGCCACCGAGGACGACTGGATCCGGCCGGCCGTGGACGGCAACCTGCGCGTGCTGCGCGCCGCGCGCGACGCGGGCGTCAAGCGGGTGGTGCTGACGTCGGCGTTCGGCGCGATCTGCGCGGGGCATGCGCAACTGAGCCGCCCGTTCGACGAGCGCGACTGGAGCAACCTGTCGGGCAAGGTCTGGCCGTATCAGAAGTCGAAGACGCTGTCCGAGCGCGCGGCCTGGGATTTCATCGCGAAAGAGGGCGGCGGGATGGAACTGTCGGCGGTCAATCCGACGGCGGTGATGGGGCCGGTGCTCGGCCCCGACTACTCGCACTCGATCCGCACGGTCACCAACATGCTGGACGGCCAGCGCGCCTGCCCGAAGATCAATTGCGGCTTTGTCGACGTGCGCGACGTGGCGGACCTGCACGTGCTCGCGATGCGCCATCCGGCCGCCAACGGCGAGCGCTTTCTCGCGATCGCGGGCCACAGCCTGTGGATGCGCGAGGTGGCCGAGGTGCTGCGCCGCCGGATGGGCGCGGCGGCCGGCAAGGTGTCGGCGCGCGAGCTGCCGAATTGGGTGGTGCGCCTGGCGGCGCGGCGCAACCCGGCCATGCGCGGTATCGCGACGCTGCTCGGCCGCGACATGAACGCCACGAGCGCCAAGGCGATCCGGCTGCTCGGCTGGCGGCCGCGGTCGAGCGAGGACGCGATCGTCGCCACGGCCGACAGCCTGATCCGGCTCGGCTTGCTCAAGCCGTAACAGGTCATGGGGCGGCTCGAGCCTTGTCGATGGAGCAAGCACGAAGGCCGTCGCGCTGTCCCGCTCGGCCAGGTCCATTTCGTTGCACGACGGCCGCGCGGCATTGGCGGCGCGCGGCCTGGTTGCCAATGTCGTCGGCCGGCTCGCGACAATTCAGGCCTGTCATCGACGTGCGCCTGCGCGATCCGCGTCGCGGCCGCCAGAAAGCGCGCCCTCGAATCCGATCCCGTCGCCGTTCACACGCCTGCTACCTTCGCACACCGAAGTGATTGAGGTTGCGTATCGCACGCTTTGTCGTTACCCTAACGAACGTTAGGTAGTGATCGGCGATCGAAGCATCATCCGTTCGTCGATTGCGTGTCGAAACCCCTCCATCGAAAGGCAATCCATGAGCATCGAACCCATCCACGCCGCTGCGGACACCCGCGCCGTCATGACGATCCACGATTTCGCGACCGGGCCGTATCCGGCGCGCGTACGCATCGCGGTCGCCGAAAAGCAGCTCGATGCGCAGGTGCGCTTCGAGCGAGTCGATCTTTATCAGGGCGAGCACAAACGTCCGGCGTTCATCGCGGACAAGAACTATTCGGGCACGCTGCCGGTGCTCGAACTGGCCGACGGCACCTGCATCGCCGAATGCACGGCGATCACCGAATACCTCGACGCGCTCGACGGCGCGCCCGTGCTGACGGGCACCACGCCGCTGGAGAAGGGCGTGATCCACATGATGAGCAAGCGCGCGGAGATCGAGCTGCTCGACGCGATCAGCGTGTATTTCCACCACGGCACGCCGGGCCTGGGGCCGGATGTCGAGCTGTATCAGAACGCCGAATGGGGCTTCCGGCAGCGCGACAAGGCCGTGCGCGGCATGCATTACTTCGACCAAGTGCTGCGGGATCGGCCGTTCGTGGCCGGCAACGCGTTTTCGATGGCCGACATCACCGTGATCGGTGGCCTCGTGTTCGCGGCGATCGTGAAGCTGCCGGTGCCGGAAGCGTGCACCGCGCTGCGCGCCTGGCTCGCACGGATGCTGGCGCGGCCGAGCGTCGCGAAGCAGCCGGCGCTGGCGGTGCTGAACACCTGACGCCGGTTGCTCGATTAGGCCCGCGGCGGTTCGGACAGTTCGGACGGTTCGGGCGGTTCGGGCGGTTCGGCATCGAAGAATCCCAGATAAGCGGGGGCGGCACCGGCCGGCGCCGTATCGGCCATGCGCGCCGGCGCGTCGATCGACAGCAGCGTTGCGAGCGTCGAGGCGCGGTTCGTCACGTAGCGCCACGGATACGGCGAATGCGGCTCGGCGCTGCCGTCGCTGTGCGCGGCCGCCAGTTGCGCGGCTTCGAGCGCGGCGCGCAAAGCCTCGCGCGCCGGCGAATACACGGCGAAGCCCTCGTTGGCGAGCGCGGCCGTGTCGTAGCCGAGTTGCGCGCACAGGTAGGCCTTGGCGAGACGGTCGCGCTGGTCGGCCTCGCGCGATTGCGCGATCAGCTCGGCGGTGGCGGCATCGACCAACCGGCCCTCGGTCATCAGCACCGGCCGGTCGGCCGACCACGCCTCGGGCGGGCAGGCCTTCGAGGCCGGGTCGAGCGCCAGCGCCGGGTGCGATTCGGCCGGATAGATCCGGCACACGCGCGGACGTTGCTCGTAGGCGCCGCAGGCCATGTCGGCGCGCAGGTGCGGGCACGGCCCGGCGAACGCCGCCACCAGCGTGACCGCCACGCGCACCGGCAGCGTGCCGCATTGGGCCGCGAACGAACGCCGCCGCCGGTGCTGCGCGAGCAGGTTGTCGGCGGGCGGCTCCTCGGGCCAGGGCACGGCGTCGCAGAACAGTTGCACCTCGCCGCCGCGCGACAGCCAGGTGATCGCTTCGTCAACGGCGAGCGGCAGGCGCAGGTCATGGCAGCAGCGGCCGCACATCGTGCAGGAAAAGTGGACGGACATGATCGGGGGTTGTGGTGGTGTTCGACGCCGTCAATTCGCTGCGCGGGCCGCCGTGGTTACAGTGGCGGCGCACGATGATTTTCATTGCCCAGGTTGACTATTCAAATTTGGCTGGTTGAGATGCGTGCATGAAGCAGACCAAGGCGATGCGGGGTAATTCCCGATGTCTGCCAGGATGTCTATACAAGAAGATGCGAGCACGGGCCGTCGAGCCCATCCGCCGCCGCGCGTCGTCGGCGATACCAACCGGAGCGCAATACGTGGCGAACCAGAGAGAGGGCCGTGGCAACGGCGCGTTGATCGAAACGCGATCGATCGATTTCATTCCCGACGCGGAGCGTCACGGCAGCCTTGCGAGCCAGTTCACGCTGTGGCTGTCGGCGAACCTGCAGATCACGGCGATCGTTACCGGGGCATTGGCCGTGGTGCTGGGCGGCGACGTGTTCTGGTCGCTGATCGCGCTGCTGCTCGGCCAACTGGTGGGCGGCGCGGTGATGGCGCTGCACGGCGCGCAGGGGCCGCAACTGGGGCTGCCGCAGATGATCTCGAGCCGCGTGCAGTTCGGCGTGTACGGCGCCACGATCCCGCTGGTGCTGGTCTGCCTGATGTACGTCGGCTTTTCGGCCAGCGGCTCGGTGCTGGCCGGCGCGGCCGTCGCGCAACTGCTGGGCGTGGGCGACGTGGCCGGCATCGTGCTGTTCGCGATCTGCATCGTGCTCCTGACGATCCTCGGCTATCGCACCATCCACCTGATCGGCCGCATCGCCAGCGTGATCGGCGTGGTGGCGTTCGTGTTCATGTTCGCGCGCCTGTTCGCGCAGCACGACATCGGGCTGCTGCTGGCGAACCGGCATTTCTCGATCGCCAGCTTCCTGTTGTCGATGTCCTTGTCGGCGTCGTGGCAGATCGCGTTCGGCCCGTACGTGGCCGACTATTCGCGCTACCTGCCGCGCTCGACATCCTCGCCGGCCACGTTTCTGGCGGTCGGCCTCGGCTCGGTGATCGGCGCGCAGGCCGCGATGGTGTTCGGCGTGTTCGCGGCGGCGCTGGCCGGCGCGCAGTTCGCGCATCACGAGGTGGCGTTCATTGTCGGGCTCGGTTCGACGGGCGCCGTGGCCGGGCTGCTGTACTTCAGCATCGCGTTCGGCAAGGTCACCGTCACCACGCTCAATGCCTACGGCAGCTTCATGTCGATGGCGACCATCGTCAGCGGCTTTCGCGGCCAGCGCACGCTGTCGCATGGCCGGCGGCTCGCCTACATCCTCGCGATGGTGGCCGTGTCGACCGCGCTCGCGATCGCCGGCCGCCACGCGTTCCTGAAGGAATTCACGTCGTTCATCCTGTTCCTGCTGGCGTTCTTCACGCCGTGGAGCGCGATCAACCTGGTCGACTATTACGTCTTCACGCGCTCGCGCTACGACGTGCCGGCGCTGTCGAACCCCGACGGCCGCTATGGCCGCTGGAACGGCATGGCGATCGGCGTCTACGCGGTCGGCATTCTCGTGCAGATGCCGTTCATCTCGACGGGCTTCTACACCGGCCCGCTCGTCGATGCGCTGGGCGGCACC
The DNA here is from genome assembly GCF_047497165.1 of Burkholderia sp. 22PA0099. Lineage (NCBI taxonomy): Bacteria > Pseudomonadati > Pseudomonadota > Betaproteobacteria > Burkholderiales > Burkholderiaceae > Burkholderia > Burkholderia sp. 22PA0099. Next base: position 1,831,771 of record NZ_CP163165.1, read on the forward strand.
GACATCTCCTGGATACTCGGCCTCGCGGTGCCGGCGCTGCTGTACTACATCGGTGCGCGGGCGTCGTCGCGCAGCATTCCCGAGCGCCTGATCCTGCCGGGCGAGGGCGCACGCGGCGCGAAGTGATCGCCTAATCAATGCCGAATGTGCGTTGATTGCCCGCTAAAAAATGAAGACAAAAAAAGCCGGCTGCCCATTCGCAGCCGGCTTTTTCATGCGTGACGAAGCCGCGTGTGACCCCGCGCGCTCAGGCCTCCTCGGCCCACGACATGTTGTCGCGCGCGAGCAGCGCCGACGACGCGGCCGGCCCAAACGTGCCCGCCGTATAGAGGCGCGGCCGATCGCCCGGCTGCTGCCAGCCTTCGAGGATCGGCTCGACCCAGGTCCAGGCCGCTTCGAGTTCGTCGCGGCGCATGAAGTGGGTGAGGCGGCCGCGGATCACGTCGATCAGCAGGCGCTCGTACGCTTCGGCGCGGCGCTCCGGAATCGCCTGCTGCAAATCGAGGTTGAGGCTCACCGGCACCATGTTCATGCCGCTGCCCGGCTCCTTCGCGAGCATCTGCAACTGGATCGATTCCTCGGGCTGCAACTGGATCACGAGGCGGTTGCTGTAGTGGCGCGGGCCGTCGGGGATGATCGAGAACGGCAGGTCGGCGAACTCGATGACGATCTCCGATTGCCGCTTTTGCAGCCGCTTGCCGGTGCGCAGGAAGAACGGCACGTTGGCCCAGCGCCAGTTGTTGATGTGGGCGCGCAGCGCGACGAAGGTTTCGTTGCGGCTGTTCGGCGGCACGTTGTCTTCCTCGAGATAGCCCTTGACCGGCTTGCCGTCCACCGCGCCGGCCGCGTATTGGCCGCGCACCGTGTCGCGTGCGATGTCGGCCGGCGTCATCGGACGCAGCGAGCGCAGCACCTTGAGCTTCTCGTCGCGCACGGCATCGGGATCGAGCGACACGGGCGGTTCCATCGCGACGATGCAGAGCAGTTGCAGCAGGTGGTTCTGCACCATGTCGCGCAGTGCGCCGGTGTGGTCGTAGAAGCCGGCGCGGCTGCCCACGCCCACCGTTTCCGCCACCGTGATCTGCACGCTGCGGATATACGGCGCCTGCCAGAGCGGCCCGAAGATCGGGTTGCCGAAGCGCAGCACCATCAGGTTCTGCACCGTTTCCTTGCCGAGGTAGTGGTCGATCCGGTAGATCTGCGATTCCGCGAAATGGCGGCCGACGTCGTTGTTGATCGCCTGCGCCGAGGCGAGATCGTGGCCGAGCGGCTTTTCGAGCACCACGCGCGAGGCGGCGTTCAGCAGCTTCGCGGTGTCGAGGTTGTCGCAGATCGTCGTGAACAGTTCCGGCGAGGTCGACAGGTAGAACACGCGGATCGCCTCGTCGCGCGAGGCTTCGGCCAGGCGCTGGTAGTCGGCGGCGGCGTTCACGTCGATCAGCACGTACTGGAACAGGTCGAGGAAGCGGCTCCACGCTTGCGCGTCGAAGGCTTTTTCGTCGATGAACGGACGCGACTGCTCTTCCATGAACTTGCGGTAACCGTCGATGCCCCAGTCACGGCGGCCGACCGCGATGATGCGCGTTTCGGCCGGCAGATTGCCGTGCAGGTGCGCCATGAAGAGCGCGGGCAGCAGCTTGCGGGCGGCGAGGTCGCCGCCGCCGCCGAAGATGATCATGTCGACGGGCGATTCTTTTGCGGCTTGGGAGGTGGGGTGGGTCATGGGTGGTGGGTTCGCGGGTCAAGTCGATGAGCGTTGAACGGACGGCGCATGTTGCGCCGCGGTGCTGCGGAAAACGCTCAGTGTGCCCGGTTTTGCGCGACTTCGCGCACCGGCATGCTGCACGAATTTCACGTGGGTGAGCCGGGTGGGCCGCGAAGGCCCGTCGCGTCGTGTGTTGCGCGGCGGCGCGCTAAACACGCGTGACCGGCCGAAACCGGTTAAAGGGGGCGCATTGCGATACATCAAAGGGAAATTTCTCTTGTGCGTGGCTGCGTGTTTATCTATGATTGAGCAATCACTCATTTATAGGTGCACGGTTTTGGCCCGTCCTCGCAGTGCCGACAAACAGGAAGCGATCCTCGATGCCGCCGCGCGCGCGCTGGCCGAGCACGGCGCGGCCGCCACCACGGCGCGCATCGCGCGGCTGGCCGGGGTGGCCGAAGGCACGGTGTTCACCTATTTCGACACCAAGGATGCGCTGCTGAACGCGCTGTACCTGCATCTGAAGGACGGCCTGCGCTCGGCGATGATGGGCGCGTTTCCGCATGGGGACAGCGTCGAGCGGCGTGCTCGCCACGCCTGGAACGCCTTTGTGGAGTGGGGCGTGACGCATCCCGACGGGCGGCGCGCGCTGCGCCAGCTCGAGGTGGGCGCGAACATTGAGGAAGCGAACCGCGTGGCCGGCGCGAGCGGGTTCGGCGCGGTGCGCGACATGTTTCGCGAATGCCTGTCGGGCATGAGCGGGCTGTCGGACGAGCAGGTCATGAATTTTTGCGGCGCGCTGTTTTCGTCGATGGCCGAGGTCACGATGGACAGCATCGCGCGCGAGCCCGAGCAGCAGGAAGCGTACCGCGAAGCCGGTTTTCGGGCGATCTGGGCGGCCTTGCAGGCGCACTGATCGCCATCACGCGCGACGGCGGCGCGACCGATTTCGGTCGCCGCATCGCGTTATTTAATGAGTGAGTAATCATTCATTTTTATCGAGGAGCAAATCATGTCGAAGGTCTGGTTGGTAACGGGAGCGGCGCGCGGCCTGGGTCGTGCGATTTCGGAAGCCGTGTTGGCGGCGGGGGATCGGCTGGTGGCCGGGGTGCGCGAGCCGTCGCGCCTGGCGGATCTGGCCGAGCGCCACGGCGATCGTCTGCGCGTGGTCGAACTCGACGTGACGGACGAGGCGGCCGCGCAGCGCGCCGTGGCCGTCGCAAGCGAATCGTTCGGCCGGCTCGACGTGCTCGTCAACAACGCCGGTTACGGCCACATGGTGCCGTTCGAGCAGATGGGCGCGGACGATTTCCGCGCGCAGGTGGAAACCAACCTGTTCGGCGTGGTCAACCTGACGCGCGCGGCCTTGCCGGTGATGCGCGCGCAGCGCGCGGGCCATATCTTCCAGGTGTCGTCGGTGGGCGGGCGCAGCGCGGCGCCGGGGATGTCGGCGTATCAGGCCGCGAAATGGGCGGTGGGCGGCTTCAGCGATGTGGTCGGCCACGAGGCCGCGCCGTTCGGCGTGCGCGTCTGCACGCTGGAGCCGGGCGGCATGCGCACCGAGTGGGCCGACCGGGCCAAGCAGGCGACACCGGCGATGCTGCCCGACTACGAGGCGTCGGTCGGCAAGATCCTGAACCTGCTCAACGGTTACGCGGGCCGCGAAATGGGCGACCCGGCCCGGATCGCGGCGTTGATCGTCGAGCTGTCGCGCCGCGACGACGTGCCGATGCGGCTGCTGCTCGGCGGCGATGCGCTGTTCGTCTGCGAGCAGGCCGAGACGCTGCGCGCCGAACAGGCCGCGCACTGGCGCGACACGTCGCTGTCGACGCACTTTGCCGATGCTAATCTTCCCGACGGACTCGACTCTCTGAAGGCCTCGTCATGAACTGGAGCGTGCGCGACATCCCGAGCCAACGCGGCCGATTCGCGGTGGTGACCGGCGCGACCGGCGGCATCGGCTACGAAACGGCGCTCGCGCTGGCCGGCGCGGGCGCGCGCGTGCTGCTGGCCGGCCGCGACGATGCGAAGGGCGAGGCCGCGTTGCGGGCGATTCGCGCCGCGCATCCGCGTGCCGAGGTCGAGTACCGACGCGTCGATCTGGCCAGCCTCGATGCGGTGCGCGGTTTCGCGGCCGAATTGACGGCGCGGCATCCGGTGCTCGATCTGCTGATCGACAACGCCGGGGTCATGACGCCGCCCGTGCGTCACGCCACGGCGGACGGCTTCGAGCTGCAGTTCGGCACCAACTACCTGTCGCATTTCGCACTGACCGGCCTGCTGCTGCCGATGCTGCGCGCGGCTCCGGCGCCGCGCGTGGTGATCGTCAGCAGCGGGGCACACCGCTTGCGCGCCGCGATTCATTTCGACGACCTGCAATGGGTTCGCCGCTATGCGCCGTGGCAGGCCTATGCGCAGTCGAAGCTCGCGATCCTGATGTTCGCGTTCGAGTTGCAGCGGCGCAGCGATGCGGCCGGCTGGGGGCTGCACGTGACGGCCGCGCATCCGGGCTTCGCGCGCACCGGTTTGCAGAGCGCCGGCCCGAACCTCGGCGCGACGGGGCGCAGCGCGCTGTTGCGCTGGCTGATGGCGCAGTCGTATCCGTGGGTCTCGCAATCGGCGGCGGCCGGCGCGCTGCCGACGCTGTTCGCGGCGACCTCGCCCGAGGCGGAGCGCGCAGGCTATTACGGGCCGCAACACCGCTTCGAGCTGATCGGGCCGGTCGGCCCGGCAAAGGTGGGCGCCGAGGCGCGCGACGAGGCTGTGGCTGCCAGGCTCTGGACGGTATCGGAGGCGTTGACGGGCGTGAACTGGCCGTCGCCCTGAGCGCCGCCGCGTCCTGCGTGCGCCGATCGCGAACAATCGGCGCCCGGCTTACGCCGTCGTTACGAAAAGCGTGCAGATCCGTTCCCGCTTGGTGTGCCGATCGCCCGATGTCTGCGGCGATCGGCGAATCGCATTAAGCTTGCGACCGAACGCCGCGAAGCCGGCGCATCGATGCACCCCACCCAGTCAGGAGCTCCCATGTCCGTTTCCCTGTACGACGTTTCCATTTCCGCGCTGGTGCGCGGCCTGCGCAACCTGTCGAAGATTCTCGACAAGGGCGAGGCGCACGCAAGCGAGAAGGGCATCGACCCCGCCACGCTGACCACCGCCCGCCTGTTCGAGGACATGCTGCCGCTGTCGGCCCAGGTGCAGGTGGCCACCGATGCCGTGAAGGGCTGCGTGGCGCGCCTGGCCGGCATCGACGTGCCGTCGTTCCCCGATACCGAACAAAGCTTCGCCGAGCTGCGCGAGCGCATTGCCAAGACCATCGCGTTCGCGGAATCGGTCGATGCCGCGCAGTTCGCCGACGCGGCCACGCGCACCGTCACGCTGCCGCTGCGCAGCGGTGCGCTCGAATTCACGGGCCTGAGCTACGTGTCGACGTTCGTGCTGCCGAACTTCTATTTCCACGTGACGACGGCCTACGACATCCTGCGTCACAACGGCGTGCCGCTCGGCAAGATGGATTACCTGGGCCTGCGTTGAGCGATTGCTCGCCATTGCCCGGCCGGCGTGCCCACACGCCGGCCGTCACGACACTGCTCAACCCACGAGGAATCCGCAATGAAACAACGCAAGCTGGGCCGACAAGGCCTTGAAGTGTCGACGATCGGGCTGGGCTGCATGGGCATGAGCCAGTCCTACGGCACGCCCGACGACGCCGAATCGATTGCCACGCTGCATCGCGCGATCGAGCTCGGCTGCACGTTTCTCGATACGGCGGAGGTGTATGGGCCGTTCACCAACGAGGAACTGCTCGGCCGCGCGCTCGAAGGGCGCCGTCACGAGGTGACGATCGCGACCAAGTTCGGCTTCCGCATCTCGCCGGAAGGCAAGCAGAGCGGTACCGACAGCCGGCCCGAACATATCCGCGAGGCGGTGCACGGCTCGCTCAAGCGGCTGCGCACCGACCATATCGATCTGCTGTACCAGCATCGTGTCGATCCGGCCGTGCCGGTGGAAGACATGGCCGGCGCCGTGCGCGACCTGATCGCGGAAGGCAAGGTGCGGTTTTTCGGCATGTCGGAAGCGGGCGAGGACGCGATCCGCCGCGCGCACGCGGTGCAGCCGGTGTCGGCGCTGCAAAGCGAGTATTCGATCTGGGAACGCAATCTCGAGGCGAACGTGCTGCCGGTGCTGCGCGAACTGGGCATCGGGCTCGTGCCGTTCAGCCCGCTCGGGCGCGGGTTCCTGACGGGCCAAGTGAAATCGCTCGACGAGATCGGCGAGCGCGACTATCGCGTGACCAACGACCCGCGTTTCCAGCGCGAGAATTTCGACGCAAACCTGCGGATCGCGCAGGCCGTGCAGGCGATCGCGGCGGCGCGCGGCGTGACGGCGGCCCAGGTGGCGTTGGCGTGGGTGTTGCGCGCAGGCGACGACATCGTGCCGATTCCGGGCACCAAGCGCCGGCGGTATCTGGAAGACAACCTCGGCGCGGCCGATCTGGTGCTGGGCGACGACGATGTCGCGAAGCTCGACGCGGTGCTGGCCGAGATCGGTGTGGCGGGCGACCGTTATCTGCCGGCCGGGTTGGCGCTGGTCAATCGCTGAGGCCGGGCGGCGGGAGCGGGGCGCATGCCCGGCTGGATGACGGCGGGGACGACGGCATGAGGTGATGCATGAACTGCGGCGCATTGTCGCGATTTTGGTTGCGCCCCAAGCCCGAGGCGCCCGCTGCTGCCGCGGCCTCCGTCATGGGGTCAGAAACGCATCGTCGTTCCGCATGCCCCGCCGGCCCAGCCGTTGGTGCCGGCCCCGCTGCAAAACACGCCGCAGCCGCTCAAGCCCAGCAGAAGCACGGCGGCGGCCAGGACAAGCCCTGTTCGAATTGCACTGCGCACGGCAATTTCCTCCTCAATCCGGTCCGGCGGCGCGGCCGGCCGGATCTGCCGGCCGCGCCGTGACAATCCGGGCCAGCATAACGGCTTTCGTCAATGGGCGAGTGCGGCAATCGAGCATTTGCTCCAGAGGGCTGGCAGTTGCCCGATCCCCTGTTAGAATCGCCAGGCCGCATTGCCTTGAATTGCTCGAATGAGACTGCTTGACGCCCTGGTCGAACAACGTATTGCCGCTGCCGCTGCGCGTGGGGAGTTCAACGACCTGCCGGGAACCGGTGCGCCGACGGAACTGGATGACGGTCTGCTCGTCCCGGCCGAGGTGCAGATGGCCAATCGGATCCTGAAGCACGCGGGCTTTGCCCCGCCCGCGCTCGAGCAGCTTCGCGCCTTGTGCCACCTGCAGGACGAAATGCGCGCGGTCAGCGATCGCGCCACGCGGTGCCGCCTGCAGGCCAAGATGCTGGCCCTCGACATGGCTCTCGAATCGTTGCGCGGCGGCCCGCTGGTCGTGCCGCGCGAATACTGCCGCCGCATTGCCGAACGCCTGTCCGAGCGCGTGCTCGACGATGGCGCCGGCGAAGCGGGGGCCGCGTGAGCAGCGCATTCCCTCCGGCGCGCGACGCGCGCGCCACCTCCGACGATCTTCCCGTTGTTCCCGATTCCACGGATCTTTCCTCTCCCGCTGCTCCCGCTGCTTCCGCTGTCGACCCGGCCGCCGAACGCGACCGCTACTACATGCGCATGGCGCTGGAAGCGGCCGAACAGGCGCGCGCCGCGGGCGAGGTGCCGGTGGGCGCGGTGATCGTGCGCGGCGACGAAGTGATCGCACGCGGCTTCAATCATCCGATCGGCGGCCACGATCCGTCGGCTCACGCCGAAATGGCCGCCTTGCGCGCGGCTGCGCAAGCGCTCGGCAACTATCGCCTGCCGGGCTGCGAACTCTACGTGACGCTCGAACCGTGCCTGATGTGTTCGGGCGCGATCATGCACGCGCGGATCGCCCGCGTGGTGTTCGGTGCGGCCGATCCGAAAACGGGCGCGTGCGGCAGCGTGATCGACGCGTTCGCCAATCCGCAACTGAACCACCACGCGACCGTGACGGGCGGTGTGCTCGCCGACGCCTGCGGCGATGCGCTGCGCACGTTCTTCGCCGAACGCCGCCGGGCGGCGCGCGAGGCGCGACAGGCGGCCAATGCCGACGCGGCGGCGCAGCCGGACGGCAAGGCCTGCGGCTGCGGCCACGACCACGGCGACGACAGCGCCTCCACGGCCGACTGAACCAGTCGCCATCGCCCGGCTCTAACCGGGCTGTCCCCTTTTTCGATACGCGACCGATGGCTTCCACCTCTCTCTCGCCGCGCACCATCCGACTGCTCGGGCCGTCCGGCTATCCGCACGATCCGGCTGCAATCCAGCGCGCGATCGAACGTTTCGGCGATCAGCATCACGTGGTACAAAACCTGGCCGCCACGCAACGGCGCCACCAGCGCTTCGCCGGCAACGACGCCGAGCGCGCCGACGACCTGAACCGCCTCGGCGACCGGTCGCAGCCGCTGCCCGACATCGGCCTGGCGGTGCGCGGCGGCTCGGGCGCGGCGCGCATCCTCGAACGCCTCGACTACCGCGCGCTCGAACGCCTGCGCGACCAGCCTGTCGCGCTATGCGGCCACAGCGATTTCACGGCGATCCAGCTCGCGCTGCTGGCCAAATCGGGCGTCAAAAGCTTCGGCGGCCCGATGCTGTCGGCCGATTTCGGCGCCGTGACGCCGAGCGAATTCACCATGACGCAGTTCTGGTCGACGCTTTCGCAACCCACCACCACGATCCTCGGCGATGCCCCGCAACAGCAGGCGGTCAACGTGGCGGGCACGTTGTGGGGCGGCAATCTCGCGATCCTGGCCTCGCTGGTCGGCACGCCGTACATGCCGCAGATCGAAGGCGGCATCCTGTTCATCGAGGACGTGAACGAGCAGCCGTTTCGCATCGAACGGATGATCTACACGCTCCATTACGCCGGCATCCTGGCGCGCCAGCAGGCGCTCGTGCTCGGGCAGTTTACCGGCGCGCGCGCGTTCGACTACGACAACGGCTACGACATGCAGGCGATGATCGACCAGGTGCGCGAGACGATCGGCATTCCGGTCGTGACGGGCTTGCAGTTCGGCCACGTGCCCGACATGGTCACGTTGCCGGTGGGGGGGCAGGCGCAGCTCGTCGCCAACGAACATGGGTTCCGGCTGTCGGTATCCGACTATCCGGTGCTGGCCCGATAGGAATCGACGCGGCAGCGCGCGACAAAAGGCGGAGATCCGCCTTTTTTTATATCCAAAATCGCAACTAACGGTCCGACATTCGAAGCGACTTCGAGGGCGGCATGCGCCATCGTTGCGCATAGATTGTTGACAAAATATTCGATCAATCGAGAGTGAAAGTCTTGACTGGCTTGCATGAGGGCCTTGTGGATGCACGATTTTGACGCGCTCGCACTGTTTGGGCGCGTTTCAATGGTCGACAATCGTGCAAAATCGGCGGGATAAATTGTTGACAATATTTATGTCCGCCCTAGCATGACGAACATAACGAGATAGAAAACATGACCAAGCAGGAAACCGCAGCGCCGGCGCTGACGCCGGAAGCGATTGCCGAACGGATCCGCACCGCGATCCTCGAGCATCGGCTCGCGCCGGGCGCGAAGCTGACCGAGGCGCAGTTGTGCGACGTGTTCGGCGTGAAGCGCGGCCCGATCCGGCAGGCGCTCGCGCTGCTGGCGACGGACCGGCTCGTCGATCTCGAGCCGAACCGCGGTGCGTTCGTCGCCAGCCCGTCGCTGCAAGAGGTGCACGAGGTGTTCGAGCTGCGGCGGATCATCGAGCTGGCGGTGGTCGAACGGCTGGCGACGGGACCGGGTGCGAAGCGCCTGAAGGGCGTCGCGAGCGGTATCGAGCGCGAGCGCGATGCGTTCGAGCGGCGCGATTTCGCCGCGTGGATCCGGCTGTCGGGCGAGTTCCACACGGCGCTCGCCGCGTTGACCGGCAACGGCACGCTGTGCGATTGCCTGAACGGGCTGGTGGCGCGCTCGACGCTGATGTCGGCGCTCTACGAGGCGCACGGTCGCAACGCGTGCTCGTTCGACGATCACACCGAGATCGTCGCGGCGCTCGAAACCGGCGATGCCGCGCGGGCGGCGAAGCTGATGGCGCATCACCTGCAGCACGTGGAACTGAGGATGCTGGATCGCCCCGCGCAGGGTGCGGTCGATTTGCGCGACGTGTTCGGCGGCGCGGGCTGACGGCCCGCGCGCCACGCCCGCGCCGACGAGCTGACGGAATGCTGGCGGCAGCCTCGCTGCCGCACGCGGGCGTGGCCTGACCTCGATGTCGGGCCGCGATTTCAATGACGATCGCGCGGCTCGACCGCGGCAGGCAAGGAGATGTCATGGCTCAGTTCGGTATCGCGCAGGCCAACCCCCCGTATCATGCGGGCCCCCCTCCGGACGGCGAGGCGCTGCGGCCCGCCGCCTACAGCGAGCGGCTCTACAACGACGACCTCGCACCGCTCGAAAAACAAGGCTGGGGCGCCTACAACATCTTCGCGTTCTGGATGTCGGACGTGCATTCGGTGGGCGGCTACGTGTTCGCCGGCAGCCTGTTCGCGCTGGGCCTGACGAGCTGGCAGGTGCTGGTGTCGCTGATCGTCGGCATCGCGATCGTCAACGCGCTCTGCAACCTGATCGCCCGGCCGAGCCAGCAGCTCGGCGTGCCGTATCCGGTCGCCTGCCGCGCCACCTTCGGCGTGCTCGGCGCCAACGTGCCGGCCGTGATCCGCGGCCTGATCGCGGTGGCCTGGTACGGCATCCAGACTTTTCTCGCTTCCAGTGCGCTGGTGATCGTGGTGCTCAAGTTCGTGCCGCAATGGATGCCCTATGCGGACGTGCACCGCTACGGCTTCCTCGGGCTGTCGGCGCTCGGCTGGGCCGGCTTCATGCTGCTCTGGGTGCTGCAGGCGCTGGTGTTCTGGAACGGCATGGAAACCATCAAGAAGTTCATCGACTTCGCCGGGCCGGCCGTGTACGTGGTGATGTTCGTGCTGGCCGGCTACATGGTGTGGCGCGCGGGCTGGCGCAACATCGGCCTGAACCTGGGCGGCGTGCGCTATCACGGCGCCGATGCGATTCCGGTGATGATCACGGCGATCGCGCTGGTGGTGTCGTATTTCTCGGGGCCGATGCTGAACTTCGGCGATTTCTCGCGCTACTGCAACAGCTATCGCGCCGTGAAGCGCGGCAATTTCTGGGGCCTGCCGGTCAACTTCCTGGCGTTCTCGCTGGTCACCGTGATCACCACGGCCGCCACGCTGCCGGTGTTCGGAGAACTGATTACCGACCCGGTCGCAACCGTCGGCCGCATCGATCATCCGACCGCGGTGATCCTCGGCGCGCTGACCTTCACGATCGCCACCATCGGCATCAACATCGTCGCGAACTTCGTGTCGCCGGCGTTCGACTTCTCGAACGTCGCGCCGCGCCTGATCAGCTGGCGCGCGGGCGGGATGCTGGCCGCCGTGGCGTCGATCTTCATCACGCCGTGGAACCTGTTCAACAACCCGGCCGTGATCCATTACACGCTCGACGTGCTCGGCAGCTTCATCGGGCCACTGTACGGTGTCCTGATCGTCGACTTCTACCTGATCAAGCGCGGCAAGCTCGATCGCGACGATCTGTACACGCTGTCGGAAACGGGCGCGTACTGGTATCGCGGCGGCGTGAACCGGCGTGCGGTGTTCGCACTGCTGCCGGCCGCGGCGATCGCGATCGCCTGCGTGATGGTGCCGTCGCTGGGCGCGCTCGCCAACTTCTCGTGGTTCGTCGGCGCGATCCTGGCCGGGCTCGTGTATCGCGCCATCGCGAAGTGAGCGGCGTGCCGGCCCGAACGTGGCCGAGATGGAAATTCAGGAGACGACAATGAAAATCAAGCTCATCAATCCGAACACCACGCAGCGCATGACCGACGCGATGGGGCGCTGCGCGCGCGAGGTCGTCAACGCCGGCACCGCCGTGGTGGCGGTCAGCCCGACCATGGGGCCGCCGTCGATCGAGAGCCACTACGACGACGCGCTCGCGGTGCCGGGCCTGCTGGCCGAAATCGCGGCCGGCGAGCGCGACGGCTTCGACGGCTACGTGATCGCCTGCTTCGGCGATCCGGGCCTGTACGCGGCGCGCGAGATCGCGCGCGGCCCGGTGGTCGGCATCGCCGAGGCCGCGATGCACGCGGCCAGCGTGCTCGCGCCCGGCTTCTCGGTGGTGACCACGCTGTCGCGTACCTGCGGTCTGGCCTGGCATCTGGCCGAACGCTACGGCATGCAGCGCTTCTGCCGCAACGTGCGCGCCACCGACGTGGCCGTGCTCGAACTCGACCGGCCCGGTTCGCCGGCGCGCCAGTTGATCGTGGACGAATGCCGTCGCGCGCTCGACGAGGACGGCGCCGGTGCGATCGTGCTCGGCTGCGCAGGCATGGCCGAGTTCGCGCGCGAGGTGGAGCAGGCGATCGGCGCGCCGGTGGTGGAGGGCGTGACGGCCGCCGTGAAATGGGTCGAGATGCTGATTGCGCTGCGCCTGTCGACGGCCAAGCGCGGCGACTATGCGCGCCCGCTCGCGAAGCGCTACGACGGCGAGTTCGCGCGATTCGGCCCCGATGCCGACGGCCTGCCGGCCGGCATCGCCGGCAGCGCGGCCTCGGTTGCCACCGCCGAGGCCGCGCCGGCGCGCATGCCGCAAGCGCACATACACCCGGTGTGACACGCACTATCGGTTTGGCTGTATGCGCGTTGCGAGGCCTTTTCGCTACACTGGCCCATCCCTCGCAACGGTGCACGAAGACGCCCGATCCGTCACGGATTGCCCGCCGAATCCCGTCTCCGCGCGCCGTTGCGAACCCCTCTCCACGGGATTTCATTCGTACTCCACCATGTCACACGATTCCCACTATCCGCGCGATCTGATCGGCTACGGCCGGTATCCGGTGCAGGCGAACTGGCCGGGGCGCGCGCGCGTCGCCGTGCAGTTCGTGCTCAATTACGAGGAAGGCGGCGAGAACTGCGTGCTGCACGGTGATCCGGGCTCCGAACAATTCCTGTCCGAGATCGTCGGCGCGGCGGCTTATCCGTCCCGTCACATGAGCATGGAATCGATCTACGAATACGGCTCGCGCGCGGGCGTGTGGCGAATTCTGCGCGAGTTCGAGAAACGCGGCCTGCCGCTGACGGTATTCGGCGTGGGCATGGCGATGGAGCGGCACCCCGAGCTGTCGCGCGCGTTCGTCGAGCTGGGCCACGAGATCGCGTGTCACGGCTGGCGCTGGATCCACTATCAGGACATGACGCCCGAACGCGAGGCCGAGCACATGCGGCTCGGCATGGAAGCGATCGAGCGCGTGACCGGCGTGCGGCCACTCGGCTGGTATACCGGCCGCGACAGCCCCAATACGCGCCGGCTGGTGGCCGAGCACGGCGGGTTCCTGTACGACTCCGATTACTACGGCGACGACCTGCCGTTCTGGGCCGAGGTGCCCGTCACGGGCGGCGCAAGCGTGCCGCAACTGATCGTGCCGTACACGCTCGACACCAACGACATGCGCTTCGCGACGCCGCAAGGTTTCAACACGGCCGACCATTTCTTCCAGTACCTGCGCGATGCGTTCGACGTGCTGTACGAAGAGGGCGACGAAGCGCCGAAGATGCTGTCGATCGGCATGCATTGCCGGCTGCTTGGCCGGCCCGGCCGCTTCCGCGCCTTGCAGCGCTTCCTCGATCACATCGAGCGGCACGATCGCGTGTGGGTGACGCGCCGCGTCGACATCGCGCGCCACTGGCGCGAACACCATCCGTATTCCACCAACCGACGCGAAGGGACGGCATGAAGGCGATGCAATACACGTTGGCAGAACTGAACACCATGACGACCGACGGGTTCGTCGCCACGCTGTCGGGCATTTTCGAGCATTCGCCCTGGGTGGCCGAGGCGGCGGCCGGTGCGCGCCCTTACGCAAGCATCGATGCGCTGCACGCGACGATGTCCGGCGTGGTCGAGCAGGCCGGCGTGGAGCCGCAGCTCGCGCTGATCAATGCCCACCCGGAGCTGGCGGGCAAGGCCGCCGTGCGCGGCGAGCTGACCGCCGAATCGACGCGCGAGCAGAGCGGGGCCGGCCTCGATCAATGCACGCAGGCCGAGTTCGATCGCTTGCAGCAGCTCAATCGCACCTATCGCGAGAAGTTCGGATTCCCGTTCATTCTTGCCGTGCGCGGCTACGACCGCCACGGCATCATCGCCAACTTCGAAGCGCGCGTGGCCAACACGCGCGAGCAGGAGTTGCGCGCCAGCCTCGACCAGATCTACCGGATCGCGCGCCTGCGGCTCGACGATCTGATCGACGCCTGAGTTTCGCCACGCACCGCGCGGGGTTTGCCGCGCGACGCGACGCACACGTCGCGCCCGTCAAGGCGGGCGCCGCGCTTTTCACGCACTTCGAATAAGGACCTCATCATGGCCATGCCGCTGCTCGATCCCAATGCTCCCGAATTCACGCGTCGCTACGTGAACCTCGCCGATCCGCGTCTCGGGGCACAGGCACTCGAGGCGAGCGACGATTTCTTCGCACCGAAGGATCGCATGCTGAATCCGGAGCCGGCCGTGTTCATTCCGGGCAAGTACGACGATCACGGCAAGTGGATGGACGGTTGGGAAACGCGCCGCAAGCGCGTGTCCGGCTACGACTGGTGCATCGTGAAGCTCGCACGCCCCGGCGTGATCAAGGGCCTCGACATCGATACCAGCCACTTCACCGGCAATTTCCCGCCGGCCGCGTCGGTCGAGGCCTGCCATGCGGACGGCGCACCGAACCAGTCGACGCGCTGGGTCGAGATCGTGCCGTCCACCACGCTGCAGGGCAATCACCACCACTACGTCGACGTGAACGACGCCGCGCCGTACACGCACTTGCGCGTCAACATCTATCCCGATGGCGGCATCGCGCGGCTGCGCGTCTACGGCCAACCGCAGCTCGATTGGGAAGGCGCGAGCCGCAGCGAGCTGTTCGATCTGGCCGCGATGGAGAACGGCGGCTATGTGGTTGCCGCGAACAACCAGCACTTCGGGCCGGCGTCGACCATCCTGCTGCCGGGCCGTGGCGTAAACATGGGCGACGGCTGGGAAACGCGCCGTCGCCGCGAGCCGGGCAACGACTGGGCGATCATCGCGCTGGCGCGGCCGGGCGTGATCCGCAAGATCGAAGTCGACACTGCGCACTTCAAGGGCAACTATCCCGATCGCTGCTCGATCCAGGCCGCCCAGGTGACGGGCGGCACCGACAGCTCGCTCGTCACGCAGGCGATGTTCTGGCCGGTGCTGCTCGGCGAGCAGAAGTTGCAGATGGACAAGCAGCACATCTTCGAATCGGAGCTGGCCGCGCTCGGCCCGGTCACGCACGTGCGCTTGAACATCATTCCGGACGGTGGCGTATCGCGTCTGCGTTTGTGGGGCACGCTCGGCCAATGAAGACGCTGACCATCGAGGCGCTGACGCGTGAGGCATTCGCGCCGTTCGGCGACGTGATCGAGACCGAGGGCGCGAAGCAGATCCCGATCAATCTCGGCACGACGATCCGCTTTCACGATCTCGCCCACATTGACGTGAACGATGAGGGCGGCCGTACGCTCGTCAACCTGTTTCGCGGGCAGCCGCGCGCGCTGCCGTTCGAGGTCACGATGCTCGAGCGGCATCCGCTCGGCAGCCAGGCGTTCCTGCCGCTGTCGACGCAGCCTTATCTCGTCGTCGTGGCACCCGCCGGCGAGCTCGATGCCACGAAGATCCGCGCGTTCGTGTCGAGTGGCTGGCAGGGCGTCAATTACGCGAAGGGGGTTTGGCATCACCCGCTGATTGCGCTGGAGGAAGTCAGCGATTTCGTCGTGGTCGATCGCGGCGGAGAGGGGCTCAATCTCAATGAGCAGGTGCTTGGAGAGTCGCTTTGGTTGACGGATGAGGCGATGCATCGAGTGGCGGCTTGAGCGTGTAGTTGCCGGCTCGCCTGAGCGGCGCGTGGTGATGGTCAGGAAGGCCCTGCGAACCTTGGTTCGCAGGGCCTTCCTGCTTTCGGACGCCGTTTTGCCGCGTCATCCAATTTCTGAACAACGTGGTGATTCGCGAGGTCGAGAAAATTGCATTGGCGCGCGGTGTGCCCATGGCCCAGGTGGCGCTTGCCTGGGTGCTCGTCAAGGCCGGCGTGTCCGCACCGATCGTGGGGGCGTCCAAAACACGTCATCTCGACGATGCGGTTGCCGCGCTGGACGTCAGCCTGAGCGCTGACGAGATCAAGGCGCTAGAAGCGGCCTACGTGCCGCATGCGATTACGGGATTCGAGTAAGCGGCAAGCGTAACGCTGAGGGAGTTCGGTGTGGGCGGTGTATCTCCTCCGATCGATGCCCGTTCCGCTGAAGCGAGACGCGAGCCGGCATCGATGCCGATCGCCGTTGCGGGTCCGAAACGGACCTGAACACTTCTGCCCAGGACGATCGGCCCACCCCCGAAAGCAAAACGGGTTCGCCATCGGCGAACCCGTTCCGGTTGCAGACCCACGCGGCGCTTATTTCGCTGCGCCTCCCTCGAACCAGGCCGCGATCTTCGTCCGCTCGTCGTCGGTCATGTGCGTGACGTTCCCGATCGGCATTGCCTTCAACTGCACGGCCTGCTGATAAATGCGCTGCCCGTTCTGCGCGATTTCGTCGGGCGTATCGAACATCACGCCGGCCGGGGCGCTGCCCATCATTGTCGGCTTGGCCGAGTGGCAGGCCACGCAGCGCTGCTGCATGACCGGCTCGATGTCCTTCACCGTCAGCTTCGGCAGATTGGCCGCCTCGGCTTGCGGCGCGACCGGGCGCGGCATGGTCCAGATCAGCGCGACGAACATCAGCGCCACGCCGCCGAGCGGCAGATACCAGAGCTGCTGGCCGCGATGGCGCATCACGAAGAACTGCCGGATCAGCGCGCCCGCCAGCATGATCAGCACGAGCACGATCCAGTTGTAGCGGTTCGTGTAGGTCATCGCGTAGTGGTTCGACAGCATCGCGAACACCACCGGCAGCGTGAAATACGTGTTGTGCACCGAGCGCTGCTTGCCGCGCTTGCCGTAGATCGGGTTCGGCGTTTCACCCTTCAGCATCTTGTCGACCATCTTGCGCTGGCCGGGGATGATCACGAAGAACACGTTGGCCGACATGATGGTCGCCAGCATCGCGCCCACGATCAGATACGCCGCGCGCCCCGAGAAGATGTGGCACGCGAGCCACGCGGCGGCCACCACGTACAGCCCGACGAACACGCCGAGCAGGCGATCGCGGTTGCCGAGCAGGCGGCACGCGCAGTCGTAGACGATCCAGCCCGCCATCAGGAAGCCGAGCGCCGAGGCCACGGCCACCACCGGCCCCATGTCGAGCACGTTGCGGTCGATCAGGTAGGTGTTCGGCGCAAGCAGGTAGAGCACGAAGAACAGGCCGAAGCCGGACATCCACGTGGTGTACGACGGCCATTTCGACCAGTGCAGGTCTTCCGGCATTTCAGGCGGTGCGACGGTGTACTTCTGCATGTTGTAGAAGCCGCCGCCATGCACGTGCCACAGCTCGCCGAACACGCCGCGCTGGCGCTGGTTCGGATCCTTGGGCGGCTTCAGGCTGTTGTCGAGGGCAACGAAATAAAACGATTCGCCGATCCAGGCAATCGCGACGATGACGTGCAACCAGCGCAGTGCGAGGTTCAGCCAGTCGGTGATGAAACCTTCCATGAAACTCCTCCGGACAGACTCAAGTTCTTGTTATCGGTGTGATCGGGTGGGGATCGTGCGCCGGGGTGTCAGCTGCCGCGATAGGTGCTGTACGACCACGGCGAGACGAGCAGCGGCACGTGATAGTGCGCGCCGGCATCGGCCACGCCGAAGCGCAGCACGACGCGATCGACGAAGCGCGGTTCGGGCACCTTGACGCCGATCGCGGCGAAGTAATCGCCGGCATGGAAGGTCAGTTCGTATTCGCCGGCGACGAGCGCCGCGCCTTCGAGCAGCGGGCTGTCGCAGCGGCCGTCGTCATTGGTGGTGGCGGTGACGAGCGCGCGGCGCGCGGCGCCGTCGATCGCATGCAGTTCGATCCGGATGCCGGCGCCGGGGCGGCCGTGCGCGGTATCGAGTACGTGGGTGGTGAGCTTGCCCATTCGCCAGTGTCCTTGTGTGAATGCGATGAGTAAACGCGGCGTCGATCCAGGGGATGGCGGATCGAGGCTCCACGTTCGTGGCTACATACCCGTCGGCGGATCGAAGCGCGCGCCGAGTGGCCATTTTAAGAATGCTCGCGTCACGATTCGCCGCGCGATATAGAAGATAAGCCGGGGTGCATGAGCGGCCGCGTCACGCGCCGGGTTTGTCCGGATTGCCGGTGCAGGCAGGCACGCAGCCGGTTGTCCGAGATCCAACTTAGCCGATCATATTGCCGGCGTGAAGTGAAGTATTTGAGGTGGCGGCTTGCGTCGCGTGTCGTGGCAGGCGATGCTCGGCCGGTTCGCGCGTGGCCGCATGGGCTCGATCCCAGGAATCCTCCGGCCGTGCGCACCCCGAAGACGGCGAGCACGCCGGGTAACCGGGCCACGGGCGTTCGACAGGGCGCAGCGGCACGGTCGGTGCCGCCGCATCCGTCCGGGCGCCGTTCAGCCACACGCCAGCCTCATGCGACGCATTGCAGCGCGGCACGGGCGGCGCAACCGAACGGAGATCCTCCATGCCGACCTCATCCCGAACCGATCCCTCCGCACCGGCCGGTGCGACCCCGCGCGGCCGCACGTTGCTGGTGCGCCACGCCGACGTGCTGGTGACGATGGACGACCAGCGCCGCGAGATTCGCGACGGCGGGCTCTATATCGAAGGCAACCGCATCGTCGCGGCCGGCCCGACCGACACCTTGCCCGACACGGCCGACGAGGTGCTCGACCTGCGTGGCCATCTGCTGATGCCGGGCCTCGTCAATACGCATCACCACATGTACCAGAGCCTGACGCGCGCCGTGCCGGCCGCGCAGAACGCCGAGCTGTTCGGCTGGCTCACGAATCTTTACCGGATCTGGGCGCACCTGACGCCCGAGATGATCGAAATCTCGACGCTGACGGCGATGGCCGAACTGTTGCTGTCGGGCTGCACGACGTCGAGCGACCATCTGTATCTCTACCCGAACGGCGCGCGGCTCGATGACAGCATCGCGGCGGCGCAGCGCATCGGCCTGCGCTTTCACGCGAGCCGCGGCAGCATGAGCGTCGGGCAGCGCGACGGCGGCCTGCCGCCCGACTCGGTGGTGGAGCGCGAGGACGCGATCCTCGCCGACACGCAACGCCTGATCGAGACCTATCACGACGCCGGCCGCTACGCGATGCTGCGCGTGGTGGTGGCGCCGTGTTCGCCGTTCTCGGTGAGCCGCGACCTGATGCGCGAATCGGCGAAGCTGGCGCGCACACACGGCGTGTCGCTGCATACGCACCTCGCGGAAAACCTCAACGACGTCGCCTACAGCCGCGAAAAGTTCGGCATGACGCCGGCCGAATACGCAGAGGATCTCGGCTGGGTCGGCCCCGATGTCTGGCATGCGCACTGCGTGCAGCTCGACGAGGCCGGCATCGCGCTGTTCGGGCGCACGGGCACGGGCGTCGCGCATTGCCCGTGCTCGAACATGCGGCTCGCGTCGGGCATCGCGCCGGTGCGGCGCATGCGGCTCGCGGGCGTGCCGGTGGGCCTGGGCGTGGACGGCTCGGCGTCGAACGACGGCGCGCAGATGGTGGCCGAGGCGCGCCAGGCGTTGCTGTTGCAGCGCGTCGGCTTCGGCCCCGATGCGATGACGGCGCGCGAGGCGCTCGAAATCGCCACGCTCGGCGGCGCGCGGGTGCTCGGCCGAGACGATATCGGCGCGCTCGCGCCGGGCATGGCGGCCGACTTCGTCGCGTTCGATCTGAATCAGCCGTCGTTCGCTGGCGCACTGCATGACCCGGTCGCGGCGCTGGTGTTCTGCGCGCCGTCGCAGGTGGCGTGGAGCGTGGTCAACGGGCGGGTGGTGGTGCGCGAAGGGCGTCTGGCGACGCTCGATCTCGGGCCGGTGATCGAGCGCCACAACGCGCTTGCGCGCAACTTGATGGAAGCGGCGCGCTGAAGCTCGAGCGCAACGTCGCCTTGGCGCCCGCGGCCGGTCAGGCGCCGATCAGCGTGCGGGTTGCCTCGGCCACGAGGCCACGCAGCCAGCGCACTTCGTCCGAGTAATGGCAGCGTTCGTGCCAGAGCTGGTAATACTGCATCGGCGGGAAATCGAGCGGCGCGGGTATCACCGACAGCGGCAGGAACTTCGCGTAGTGATCGGCGAACAGGCGCGTGGTCGTGAAGATCAGATCCGATTTCACGAGCACGTACGGCGCGAGATTGAAGTACGGCAGCGTCACGACCACATGGCGCTTGAGCCGCTCGCGCGCCAGGTGCACGTCGATCGCACCGCGCTGGCCAACCGAGTAGGGGGTCGGTGCGAGGTGCGGCGCATTGAGGTACTGATCGAGCGTCAGCCCGCCGCGCTTGGCGAACGGGTGCGCATTGCTCATCAGGCAGACGATCTGGTCGACGAACAGGTTCGACAGGTGCAGTTGCTCGGGCGGCTCGGGCCAGTTGCCGACCACGATGTCGAGCTTGCCGTCTTCCAGCGCCAGCTCGTAGTCGAACGCGGGGCCGAGCGAATGGAATTCGAGCGTTGCGTTCGGCGCGGCCTGCCGGAAGCGCTCGACCACGGTCGGCACGAACAGCACGTTCAGGTAATCGGGGCAGCCGATCCGGTAGCAGCGGATCGAGGTGGCGGGATCGAAGTTGTGTTGCTGGAACTTGATGCGGTCGATTTCACGCAGCGCGTTCTGTACCGGTTCGAGCAGGCGCAGGCCGTATTCGGTCGGGACCATGCCCGACTTGCCGCGCACCAGCAGCGGGTCGCCGGTGATGTCGCGCAGGCGGCGCAGTGCGGCGCTGATCGCGGGCTGTGACTGGTTCAGCTTGACCGCCGTGCGTGTGACGCTGCGTTCCATCAGCAGCGTATGCATGACGCGCAGCAGGTAGGTGTCGATCGCCTCGCGTTGTTGGCTCATGTTCTCTCCAAGTTATATATGTCCGGGCTGATCGATAGATCGTTGTGACATACGATTTTTAATATGGACAGAAAGGAGCGTCAAGACGGCGTAAACCGCCATCGCGGCGTATTGAAGCGTGCCGCGATGGCGGGCCTGGCTAACGGGGCCGGTCGGTTTCGGTCAGTCGTCGAGGCGCACGCCCACCTTCAGCGTGACCTGCCAGTGCTGGACCTGGTCGCCGTCGATGTGGCCGCGCGTCTCCACCACCTCGAACCAGTTCAGGCCGTGCAGCGTCTTGGCGGCCTTGGCGATGGCGTTGCGGATTGCGTCGTCGCTCGACTTCTGCGACGAGCCGGTCAGTTCGATCGTCTTGTAAACATGGTCGGTCATGGTGCCTCCTGAAAAGTTGGGTTCATGCGTGCCGTGCGGCGATGCACCCGGCCGCGCATCCTTGAGTGATCGGTATGATGGGCACCGAGTTCAATCCGATTGCGAGAAACCACGTGGAAGCAGGATTTTGCGGACCGGGCCTGATGGGGGCGCCGATGATTCGGCACTGGCTGCGCGCGGGGCATGCCGTGCAGGTCTGGAACCGCTCGCGGGCCAAAGCGGAGGCGCTGGCGGGCGAGGGCGCGCAGGTGGTCGATACGCCGCGCGAGATGGCGGAGCGCGTCGACACCGTGATGCTGTGCGTGTTCGACGCGGCCGCGGTGGGCGATGTGGTGTTCGGCCCGGGTGGCCTGCTGTCGGGCGAGCCGGGCACGCGGCGCTTGCGCCGCATCGTCGACCATTCGTCGATTCCGCCAGCGGCCACCCGCGACTATGCGGCGCGCGCGGCGGCGCAGCAGGTGGCGTGGATCGATGCGCCCGTCTCGGGCGGCGTGCCCGGCGCCGAGGCCGGCACGCTCGCGGTGATGGCCGGTGGCCCGCGCGAGGACATCAACGCCGTGCGCGACTTGATCGGCGCCTATGCGTCGCGGCTCACGCATCTTGGCGACGCCGGCGCGGGGCAGACGGCCAAGCTCTGCAATCAGGCGATCGTGACGGCCACGGTGGCGGCGATCGCCGAAGCGGTGGGGCTCGCGCAAGCCAGCGGCATCGATGCGGCACGCCTGGCCGAAGCGCTCGCGGGCGGCTGGGCCGATTCGGTGCTGCTGCAAACCTTCGTGCCGCGCATGACGGCCAGCGGCCACGCACCGCTCGGCGCGTTGAGCACGTTCAGGAAGGATGCCGAAGCGGTTGCCGATGCCGCGCGCGAAGTGGGCGCGGCGATGCCGGTGGCGGGCGCGGTGCAGCAAGTGCTGCGCCTGGGTTCGGCGATGGGATTGGCCGGCGCGGATTTTTCGGCGTTCATCGATATCGTCCGTCCGCACGCGCGCGGCTGACGCGTTCGCTGCCGTATCGGACGAACCGCCGCCACGGCATGCGCGCGGCGGTGTGCCCAAACGAATCGGGCCGCAACGTCGCGGCCCGTTCGATTGAATCCGGTCAGAGCGACCGGGGTGTCGTGTCGCCGGCATTCTGCCGGCCCGCGCTGCGCTCGCCGACGCTCGCCCCCGCTGCGAACTCCGGCAGGATGCGGGCGCGCGCGCGGCTCGCGAACACGAGAAAGCCGAAGCCGCTCGCCTCGTACCAGTAACCGCCGTTCTCCAGCCCTTCGATCGGCTGTTCGAGCGCGTTGCTGATCGATTCGATGCAGCGCTTGCGCAGGTCTGCGATGGCCGGATACGGCGGTTGCGCGCCGCGCACGGTGCACAGCAGCACGTCGAGGCCGGGCAGCACGTGGGCGTACAGCACCGGTTCGTCCTGGGCGCGGGCGCGGGAGATCTTCGTATCGAGCTGGGCGAACGGCTTCGCATGATGCAGGACGGCCAGAAACGATTCCTGGCCGTCTTCCTGCACGCGTCGGCGTTTTTTCGGAAAGGACATAAACACTCGCGTCAAAAACGATTGCAAGATTTGTGGCTTTGTCATGCGACCCACCCCCAAACCGGCTAGCGCGCCCGCATGTCGATCTTTTATAGCATACGAAAAAGCCGGCTTCACGATGTTCAGTGATGCCGAGCATTGCCGATGCGTCCCAAACCCTGATCGTCATGTAGGCGCATTGTGCGCCTTGTGTAATGTCATTGCTGTTTCATGATAGTGCGGCCAGCGCGGCATGTGCAGGCCGATTCGTAAAAAAGCGCGGTTTTTGGCGGCGAAAACGCTGAGTGTTTTCCCGCGTACGCGCGGCGCGCACGAATTGCGCTGCACCAAAGCGGGCGCAAAAAAGCCCGCGCACGGCGGGCTTTTCGGGGCGTGACGCGCGCAGGGCGCGGCAGGCTGTCAGCGGTTCTTCAACGAATCGCGGATCTCGCGCAGCAACATCACGTCTTCCGGGGTCGGCGGCGGCGCGGCCGGGGTGGCCGGCGCTTCTTCCGGGCGGCGCAGGCGGTTGATGAAGCGCACCATCATGAAGATGATGAACGCGAGGATGATGAAGTTGATCAGCACGGTGATGAACGAGCCATAGCCGAACAGCGCGACGCCTGCCGCCTGCAGATCCTTGTAGGAATCCGGATTGCCCTTGAAGGTCGCGGGAATCTGTCCGAGCTGGATGAACTTGTTCGAAAAATCGAGGCCACCGGTAATCACGCCGATCACCGGCATGATCAGATCCTTGACGATGGAATCGACGATCTTCGAAAACGCGCCGCCGATGATCACACCGACAGCCAAGTCCATCACGTTGCCCTTGACGGCGAACTCCTTGAATTCCTTGACGATGCTCATATGCAGGTTTCTCCAGGGACGGGGAAGGGGATGTGCGGCCGGACCTGCCCGCACGCGAACGCGCTCATGATAACGAACTCGATCGGACACCGAAAGTTCGTCTGAGCAATGTTAACAAAGTCCGTCGCGTTCGGCGTGCCATGAAAAACGGGCCGTTGCCGGCCCGTCGAGGTGTGCGTCGGATGCAACCGCGCCATGCGCGGTGCATGGTTGCGCGCTCAGCTATTGTCCCAGTCGTCGTCGGTGCTGCCGAGATCGACGCCGCCGCTGTCGTTGCCGCTGTCCCAGTTGTCGCCCTGGCCCAGATCGAAGCTACCGTCGTTCCCGCCATTGCCGTTGTCGAACGGATTGCCGACCGAGCCCGAGCCGTGCTGGCGCTGGTCGTCGACGATCACGTCGCGCTCGACCACGCGCTCGCGGTTGCCCGACAGCGCTTCGCCGAGCAGCACGCCGGTCAGCAAGCCGCCCACGCCGCTGCCGATGCCGCCGCCCTGCTGGATCACCACCGGCGGTTGCTGCGGATACGGATATGGCGCTTGCGGCGGGTAGGGCGGATACGGCGGCGGCTGCGTCATGCGATCCGCTTCCTGAGCAAACACCGAACCCGAACCGCCGGGCGCGCCCGGTGCATTCGCGGGCGCCGCGTTCGGATCGGGGCGGCCTTCGACGCGCGCCTTCAGGCTCGCGAAGCGGTGTTCGAGATCTTCCAGCTGATACGGCGGCACCGGGTTCTTGCCGTTCGACAGCGCTTCGACGAGGTTGCGCGCCTCGCTTTCCACGGCCTCGATCTCGCCCGTCAGCGCGGACACGCCGGGCGCGGTCGAAATGCGCGCGTCGAGCTTGAGCGGGCGCGCTTCGTTGAGCAGGTCGGTGGCGCGCTTCAGTTGCGCGCGGCGCTCGTCGTCGGCGGCCTGGTTTTCGGTCGAGCGCGAGCGGCGCAGCGTCCAGCGCAGCACCAGCGCGATCACCACCACCAGCAGGATCAGGCCGATCCACATGCCGGCCGAGGGGCCGTGATGCGCGGGCTTGGCCGGCGCGAACTGCGCCTGTTGCGCCTGCTGCGTCAGTTGCGAATCGGTCGGCACCAGCGCGCCGCCCGAGGTGGCCGAGCGGCGTTCGCCCGACGCGCGTTGCACGTCGGCGCGCACCTTCGATTCGGTTTGCGCGAAGGCTTGCGAGTTCGTGAAATGGAGCGTGGGGTCGAGCGACTTCGCGCGTTCGATCTCGGCGAGCGCGTCGGCCGAGCGGCCTTCGCGGTCGAGCACCTGACCGTACAGATAATGCGCGCGCGCGTTGTCGGGGTGAGCCGCGATGACTTGCGAGAGCTGGCTGTCGGCGCGTTGCCAGTTGTGCTGCTCGATCGACTGGGTGACCTGCGACAGCGAGGGCACGGCCGCGAACACGCTGGCCGAGGCGACCAGCAGCGCGATGCCTGCGGCGGCGACGAATTTCTTCATGATTGACCAGGCGGCGAGCCTGCCTCCTTGCGGGCGGAGCCACGCGAGGCCCGGGGTGAACCGGGCCTCGCGCGCGGCGGCCGGTGCGTGTGTTACTGCGCCGGCGTGTTCAGTTGCTTCTTCAGCGCTTCGAGACGATCGTCGACCGACGGGCCGCGATTGAGCGCCGCGAGCTTGTCGTCGAGCGCCTTGCCGCTGTTGGTGTCGGCCGAGTTCAGGCGGGCGTCCGAGCGGGCGTTCGACAGCGTGACCTTGTCTTCCAGCTTCTGGAAATCGCCCGACAGATCCTTGCCGCCGATGCCGCCCAGCGCCGTGGCCGCCACGTCCTTGGCCTGCGCGATTTCCTGCTTGGCTTGCAGGATGTTCGAGCGCGTGTTCAGGTCGTTGCGGCGCTGACGCATGTCGGCGATCTGCGATTTGAGCTTGGCGACCGACGGCTCCAGCGTGTCGAGTTCGTGCGCGAGCGCATCGCGTTCGACTTCGGCGTTGGTTTGCGCGGTCAGCGCCTCGCGGGCGAGCGATTCGTCGCCCGATTGCAGCGCGCGCTTCGCGCCGTCTTCGTACTTGCGCACCTTGTCGTTGGCCGCATCGCACTTGCTGCGCTGCGTGGCCACCTGCGCTTCGATCTCGATCAACGAGTTCTCGGCGCGGCCGATGCTGTCGTCGAGCTCCCGCACGATCTGGCGTGCGTCGCGCGACGGGTCCTGCACCGAATCGGCCGCATCATTCAACAGGCCTTTGAGCGTGCGCGAAATAGAGTCGAAAAGCGACATGAAACCCTCCGTGATGATGATGACGACGCGGTCGGCGACCGCGTCGGCGGCACGGCGCTGCGCGCCCGATGTGCCGGCGGATATTACACCACCGGATCGCTTAAACACCGCTTAAACACGGCGTTCGGCGTGGGCGTGGGCATGCTGATCCGCCAACGGAAAATGCGGGCGAACCGCGTGGATTTCCAGGGAAAAATACAGATGGATACAATGCTTTCGCCATTGAAAGCCGTGAAAGGCGGAAACGCGAATTCAATACGTGCATAATTGCGCGCGAAGCCGGCGCCGATTCGTGCCGGCGAAGCGCGTCGGCCGGCCCGCAAACGGGTGCGCCTGCGCCGCCTGGCACGACGCCCTGCGATGGGGTGGGTGCAGGAATTTTTTACAAAAAATCGCGAGAGGGCCGGGGTGATGTCATTAGAATGCGCTGTCACGTCGCGGGAACGGATCCACACGTGCCTGGGTCTGTCGACGTGCTACGCTCCATCCGCATCGCGTCTAGCCTGACGTATCGATCCACCCGCGCGCATCTCGCGCGCGCTTACGGTGCCGCTGCCGCGCCTGCTATTCCGACATGCCGATCATCAAACGACCGTCCGATTCCGAACCCAATTACAAGTTGCGCCGCTCGCCTTCCGGCGCGTTCTACGCGGACGACTCCGACCGCCACGGCGGCGGTGACCGTCGCGACCGCGACGACGGCGGTTCGGGCCGCCGCTCGTTCGGCGCCCGCATCGCGATCTGGTTCGCCGGGCTGGCGGTCGTCGCCGGGGTGATCGGCGCGCTGATCGTCGGCTACGCGCTGGTGGTGATGGCGCCGCAACTGCCGTCGCTCGATGCGCTGACCAACTATCAACCGAAGGTGCCGCTGCGCGTGTACACGGCCGATCACGTGCTGATCGGCGAATTCGGCGAGGAGCGCCGCAGCCTGGTGCGCTTCCAGGACATCCCCGACGTCATGAAGAAGGCGGTGCTCGCGATCGAGGATTACCGCTTCTACGAACACGGCGGCGTGGATTTCCTCGGCATCATGCGGGCCGGCGTGGCCGATCTGATGCACGGCGGCGCACGCCAGGGCGCGAGCACGATCACCATGCAGGTGGCGCGCAACTTCTTCCTGTCGAGCGAGAAGACCTACACGCGCAAGATCTACGAAATGCTGCTGGCGTACAAGATCGAGAAGACGCTGTCGAAAGACCAGATCCTCGAGCTGTACATGAACCAGATCTACCTGGGCCAGCGCGCCTACGGCTTCGCCGCCGCCGCGCGCGTGTATTTCGGCAAGGACCTGAAGGACATCACGCTGGCCGAGGCCGCGATGCTGGCCGGGCTGCCGAAGGCGCCGTCGGCCTACAACCCGGTGGTCAATCCGAAGCGCGCCAAGATCCGTCAGCAATACATCCTCCAGCGCATGCGCGAGCTCGGCTACATCACGCCGCAGCAATACGACGAAGCCGTGAAGGAAGAGATCCACACGCGCACGCCGGGCAACCAGTACGCGGTGCATGCGGAATACATCTCGGAGATGGTCCGCCAGATGATGTACGCGCAGTACAAGGACGAAACCTATACGCGCGGTTTGACGGTCACCACCACGATCAATTCGAGCGATCAGGAAGCGGCCTATCAGGCGGTGCGTCGCGGCATTCTCGATTACGAGCGCCGTCACGGCTATCGCGGCCCCGAAGGCTTCATCGCATTGCCGGCCGAAGGCGACGCGCGCGACGAGGCGGTCGACGACGCGCTCGCCGATCACCCCGACAACGGCGATCTGCAATCGGCGGTGGTCACCTCGGCGGCGCCCTCGGGCGTGCAGGTGCAGTTCGTGGGCGGCGAGAAGGCCAGCATCGGTGCGGCCGGAGTGCGCTTCGCGGCGGCGGCGCTGAGCCCGCGCGCCTCGGATGCACTGCGCATCAAGCCCGGCTCGATCGTGCGCGTGACCCAGGACGCGAAGGGCGCGTGGCAACTGTCGCAACTGCCGCAAGTGGAAGGCGCGCTGGTGGCGCTGGCGCCGCAGGATGGCGCGATCCGCTCGCTGGTCGGCGGCTTCGATTTCAACAAGAGCAAGTTCAACCACGTCACGCAGGCCTGGCGCCAGCCGGGTTCGAGCTTCAAGCCGTTCATCTATTCGGCCTCGCTCGACAAGGGCCTCGGGCCGGCGACCATCATCGACGATGCGCCGCTGTCGTTCCCGTCGAGCACGCCGGGCGGCGCTGCCTGGGAACCGAAGGACGACGACCAGCCCGACGGCCCGATGACGATGCGCGAAGCGCTGCGCCGTTCGAAGAACCTCGTGTCGATCCGGATCCTCGCGTCGATCGGCACCAAGTACGCGCAGGATTACGTCACGCAGCGCTTCGGTTTCGATCCGGCCAAGACGCCGCCGTACCTGCCGATGGCGCTCGGTGCGGGCCTCGTCACGCCGCTGCAATTGGCCGGTGCGTATTCGGTGTTCGCCAACGGCGGCTATCGCGTCGATCCGTACTTGATCGCCGAAGTGGACGACGCGCACGGCCAGCCGCTGCAGAAGGCGCAGCCGGCGCTCGCGGGCAGCAACGCGCAGCACACCGTCGATTCGCGCAACGCCTACATCATGAACAGCCTCCTGCACACGGTCGCGACGGCCGGCACGGGCTCCGGTTCGAACGTGCTGGGCCGCAGCGACCTGCAAGGCAAGACGGGTACCACCAACGATGCGAAGGACGGCTGGTTCGCCGGCTATCAGCAGTCGCTGGTGGCGGTGGCCTGGATGGGCTACGACCAGCCCAAGAGCCTCGGCAGCCGCGAATTCGGTGCGCAACTGGCGCTGCCGATCTGGATCAGCTACATGCGTACGGCGCTGCACGGCGTGCCCGAGCAGCAGATGGCGATGCCCGACGGCGTGACCACCATCGACGGCGAGCTGTATTTCGCCGATCACACGCCGGGCAACGGTTTCGTGCCGAGCGTCGACATCAGCCAGACGGGCAACGGCCTCAACGCCAACGATGCGCTCGGCTCGGCCGGCGCCGCGGGCCTGACGCCGCCGCCCGTCACGGCGCAGGAGAAGCAGCAGATCATGGACATGTTCGACAAGCCCTGATCGGCCGCGCGCCCGCTCGAAGGCGGGCGCGCGACCTGAGCTGACGAAGAACGTCGCGGTGCCGCTGGCCGCGACGTTCTTGCGTTTACAGCTCGGAGGCGAGTGTTTCAGCCCACCGGCATGACCGACAACGCCACTTCGCGCTGCGATTCGAGCAGGTCCAGCCGCTGCCGCAGCGCGGCCGACACCGAGCGGTAGGTCGAGCTGCCGAGCGCGAGCCGCAGCGGCGGCTCGGGCGCATCGATGACGGGCAGCATCGCGTCGACGGTGCGTTCGGCGTCGCCGTATTCGTTGAACGCGCCGCTCGCGATCGCGCGGCGGATTTCGCCGGCCGGCGTGGCGTCGTAGCACGGCATCGGCTCGGTGCGATCGAGGCTCGCGCCGAACTGCGTGCGCGTCGGCCCGGGCTCGACGATCAGCACGTCGATGCCGAACGGCTCGACCTCCTGCGCGACCGATTCGAGAAAGCCCTCGATGCCCCACTTGGTCGCGTGATAGAGGCTGAAGCCGGGGTAGGCGATCTGGCCGCCTTCGGACGAGACCTGCACGATCCGGCCGCCGCCCTGTTGCCGCAGATGCGGCAGCACCGCGCGCACGAGCTGGATCGAGCCGGTCAGGTTGGTGGCGATCTGGCGGTCGATCTGCGCGTCGCTCGCTTCCTCGGCCGCGCCGAACAGGCCGTAGGCGGCGTTGCTGACCACCACGTCGATCCGCCCGAACGCCGCGAACGCGCGATCGACGGCGGCGCGCAGCGCGGGCGTGTCGGTCACGTCGGCGCGCAGCGTCAGCAGGCGCTCGTCGTACTGCGCCTGCAAGGCGTCGAGCGCACCGTCGCGGCGCACCGTGGCCGCGACGCGATCGCCGCGTTGCAGCGCCTTCTCGGTCAGCAACCTGCCGAGCCCGGCCGAAGTGCCGGTGATGAGCCAGGTTTTCTGCATGACGTTCTCCTTCGATAGGGGATGGGGGATGAGACACGCCCATCCTAGAGAGCGCTGATTGGTTCGAGAATCCCCTGGATCTTGCATGTGTCGGTGAGTAATATCGACCAATGAAATCGCCATCGATCACCGATCTGCACGCCTTCATCGCGGTCGCCACGCATCGCAGCTTCCGGCGCGCGGCCGATGCGCTGGGCGTCTCGCACTCCGCGCTCAGTCACGCGATGCGCGCGCTGGAGCGTCAACTCGGCGTGCGCTTGCTGAACCGCACCACGCGCAGCGTGTCGCCCACGCAGGAGGGCGAGCGCCTGCTCGCGCGGCTTGCGCCGGTGCTCGGCGAGCTGTCGGCCGTGCTCGGCGATGCCGCCGCCGCGAGCGGGCGGCCGGGCGGCACGGTGCGCATCAACGGCAGCGAGGGTGCGATTCGCGTGTTGCTGACGCGCGTCGTGCCGGTGTTCCAGCACCGCTATCCGCAGGTCGAACTCGATCTGGTGGCGCAGGGGCAGTTGGTCGACATCGTCGAGCAGGGCTTCGACGCCGGCATCCGGCTGGGCGAAGCGGTGCCGAAGGACATGGTGGCGGTGCGGCTCGCGCCGGACCTGCGCTTCGTGGCAGTGGCCGCGCCCGCGTATCTGGATGGCGCGCCGGCGCTGCGCACGCCCGACGATCTGCTCGCGCATCGCTGCATCCGGCAGCGGCTGCCGAGCGGCAAGCGCTATCGCTGGGAATTCCGCCGGCACGATCAGGAGCTGGCGATCGACGTGCCCGGCACGCTGACGCTCGATCACAATCCGCTGATGGTGGACGCCGCCGCCGACGGGCTCGGTATCGCCTATGTGCCGGAGATGTATGCCGAGCCGGGGCTGGCGTCGGGGCGGCTGTGCACGGTGCTGGAGGACTGGTGCCCGCCGGTCCCGGGCCTGTTTCTGTACTTCCCGGCCAACCGGCATATGCCGCCGGGGCTGCGCGCGCTGGTCGACCTGATCAAGTCGCTCGACCCGGCCTGAGGCCCGCGCCGGGTTGTCCACAGTTTGTGTTGAGATCCTTGTTGATAACTGTCGGGCAGACGGCGCAAACCGTTGAGCGCGTTCGGTTTTTTGTCGACGGCCGCGCTTTGGGCAGCGCGGGTGCGAAAACGGGCAGCGCGGCGTGCGCGCCCGTCGGGCGACCGATTCGGGTCAGCGCCACGAATGTCCGCCCAATCAAGCACTTGCCTCGCTTGTCAGGTGCTTGTCCACAGGCTACTCAACACAATCTGGGGATATGTCGGGGCCGGCGCGGCCGGTCACGCGCGGCGTGCGGCCAGGTGCGCCGCGAAGCGCGCCGCGTCGATGTTGGAGCCGGCCAGCAACACGCCCACGCGCTTGCCCTGCAAGGTTTCGCGCAGCGGCCCGAGCAAGGCCGCGATCGGCGCCGCGCAGGCCGGCTCGGCCACCGTCTTCAATTGCGTGAACAGATAGTGCATGGCGGTGCGCAATGCGTCGTCGTCCACCGTCACGAGCCGCTCGAGATGACGGCGGCACAGCTCGTAGTCGTATTCCTCGGTGTGCGTGAGCGCGAGCGCATCGGCGATGGTGTGGACCTCGCTGACCTCCACGGGCCGGTTGGCCGCGAAGCTGCGGCGCATCACATCGGCGCCGGCCGGTTCCACGCCATACACGCGAACCTGCGGATTGGCGAGCCGCAGCGCGGTCGACACGCCGGCCGCGAGGCCGCCGCCCACCGGCACGATCACGGCGTCGAGGTCGGGCGCCTGCGTGGCCCATTCGTAGCCGAGCGTGGCCGTGCCGAGG
Organism: Burkholderia sp. 22PA0099; assembly: GCF_047497165.1. Lineage (NCBI taxonomy): Bacteria > Pseudomonadati > Pseudomonadota > Betaproteobacteria > Burkholderiales > Burkholderiaceae > Burkholderia > Burkholderia sp. 22PA0099. Next base: position 1,863,350 of record NZ_CP163165.1, read on the forward strand.
ATGGTGCGATAGCCGTTGAACGCGTGCACGAAATGGCGGCCTTCCTCGGTCTCGATGCGCCGCACGCGCTCGAACGCCTCGGCGCGGTCGGCGGCCATGACGATTTCGGCACCGTACTGGCGGCACAGCGCGCGATGCGCGCCGCAGGCGCTGTCGAGCATCACCACCTTGGCGCCGATGCCCAGCCGCATCGCCGCGTAGGCCACGGCGGCCGCGTGATTGCCCGACGACACGCAGGTCACGCCGAGCCGCCGCTGCCGCTCGCCGAGCGCGAGCAGGTTGGCGAACGCGCTGCGCACCTTGAAGCTGCCGCTGGCCTGCAGCAGCTCGAACTTCAGGTTGACGTGGGTGGCTTCGAGATCGGGCAGGTCGGCACGCTCGAACACCGGCGTGCGCGATACCCACGGCGTCAGCGCGAAGTGTTCGGCGGCGATGTCGTCGAGCGTGGGAACCGGCTTGCCGTTGATGGCGGGCTGGGCGGCGGGGGCGGGCGGAGGAGCGAGAGTCGACATGGCGGCGGGGGGCGCGGCCCCCGCCGCGAACGGCGGGCGCCGCGGCAGGTTATCGGGATCAGGCCAGCGTCATGCTGTGGATGAACTTGCGCAGGAACTGGTCGCAGGCATCGAGCTGGGCCAGCTCGACATATTCGTTCGGCTTGTGCGCCTGTTCGATGTTGCCGGGGCCGCACACGATGCTCGGGATGCCCGCATTGGCGAACAGCCCGGCCTCGGTGCCGTAGGCGACCTTGCGTTGCGAGCGGTCGGCCGTCAGCGCGCGCACCAGTTGCGTGATGGCGGCCTGCTCGTCGGCATCGAGGCCCGGCGCGGCGGCGATCTGCGAGATCTCGATGGCCGCGTCGGGATGCTCGCGGCGCATCTTCGGCAGCAGCGTGTCGCGCGCGTAGGTGTCGATCTTCGCGAAGATCGCGTCGGGGTCGAGCGTCGGCAGGTTGCGGAATTCGAACGAGAAGCGGCACTCGGCCGGCACCGTGTTGATCGCGTTGCCGCCTTCGATCAGGCTCGTTTGCGCGGTGGTGAACGGCACGTCGTAGAGCTCGTCGAACGGGCCGTTGGCGCGGAATTCGTCGGCGATGTCGCGGATATGGCAGATCAGGCGCGCCGCGTATTCGATCGCATTGAGCCCCTTCGGCGTCAGCGAGGAATGCGCCGCGTGGCCACGCACGCAGCAGCGGTAGGTGTTGATGCCCTTGTGGGCGATGATCGGGCGCATGCTGGTCGGCTCGCCGACGATGCAGCCGCTCGGATGCAGCCCGCGCTCCTTCAGGTCGGCGAGCAGCAGCGGCGCGCCGGCGCAGCCGATTTCCTCGTCGTAGGACAGCGCGAAATGGATCGGCTTGACGAGCCGCGCCGATTGCATCTCGGGCACCAGCGCGAGTGCCGCGCCGATGAAGCCCTTCATGTCGCAGGTGCCGCGCCCGTAGAGGCGGCCGTCGCGGATCTGCGGCGCGAACGGATCGCTGTCCCAATTCTGACCGTCGACCGGCACCACATCGGTGTGGCCCGACAGCACCACGCCGCCGTCGGTCGCGCCGTCGTGCGCGGGGATCGTCGCGAATAAATTGGCCCAGCCTTCGCGCTTGTCGTACGTCAGCTCGGAGCGGATGCCGCGTTCGGCCAGCGCGTCGCGCACGGTTTCGATCAGGCCGAGGTTCGGCACGCGGCTGGTGGTGTCCATCGCCACCAGGCGGTTGATCCAATCGAGGCTGGCGGGGGAGGTGGCGGAAGCAGGGGCGGAGGAAGCGGGCGGGGTAGTGGCGTCGACGGCGGAACGCATGGTGAAACTCCGGATGGCAATACGAAAATCATACTCAAAAACAAGGCGGCCCGCGCTCGCGGGCCGCCTTGCAATGCAGCATGAAGAACATGGGGCGGCCGCCAGGCCGGGGCAGATCCGGCCCGGGCGGCGCAATCCGCAGCGGTGGCGGCGATGCCCGCGCTGCGGCAGCCGCGCTCAGCGCGCCGCCGCCTTCTTGCCGCCGCTGGGCTGGCCGAGCGCGCGCAGCGTTTCCTTGACGGTCGACACGCGGATCGCCGGGTCGGGCGTGCGCGTTTCGATGCGCAGCTTGTCCTGGCCGGCGAGCTTCACATGGCGATGCTTCTGCACCATCTCGATGATGCGCATCGGATCGATGGGCGGATCGGGCACGAACTGCAGGCCGATCGCCACCTCGCTCGCATCGATCTTGCTGATGCCGAGCGGCCGGGCCAGCAGCCGCAGCCGGTGCGTCTCGACCAGCGCGGTGGCCTGCGGCGGCAGTTTGCCGAAGCGATCGACCAGTTCCTCGTGGATCGCATCGATCGATTCGCCTTCCTCGCAGTTGGCGAGGCGCTTGTACAACGACAGCCGCTCCTGCACGTCGGCGCAGTAATCGGCCGGCAGGATCGCCGGCGTGTGCAGGTTGATCTCGGTGGTGGCGGCCAGCGGTGCGAGCAAGTCCGGCTCGCGGCCGTTCTTGAGCGCCTTCACGGCATCGTTGAGCATGTCCGTGTAGAGCTGGAAGCCGATCTCGTGGATCTCGCCCGATTGCTTGTCGCCGAGCACTTCGCCGGTGCCGCGGATCTCCAGGTCGTGCATCGCCAGATAGAAGCCCGAGCCGAGCTCCTCCATCTGCTGGATCGCTTCGAGCCGCCGCTGCGCCTGCTTGGTCAGCGACTGCGGATCGTGCACCAGCAGGTACGCATAGGCCTGGTGGTGCGAACGGCCCACGCGGCCGCGCAACTGGTGCAACTGCGCCAGCCCGAACTTGTCGGCGCGATGCATGATGATCGTGTTCGCGCTCGGCACGTCGATGCCGGTTTCGATGATGGTCGTGCAGAGCAGCACGTTGCTGCGCAGGCCCACGAAATCGCGCATCACGCGTTCCAGCTCACGCTCGTGCATCTGGCCGTGCGCGATCGCGATGCGCGCTTCCGGCACCAGCGCTTCCAGCATCGCCCGGCGGTTCTCGATGGTTTCGACCTCGTTGTGCAGGAAGTACACCTGCCCGCCGCGCTTCAGTTCGCGCAGCATCGCCTCGCGGATCACGCTGTCGTCCTCGCGCCGCACGAAGGTCTTGATCGCGAGCCGCTTCTGCGGCGCGGTGGCGATCACCGAGAAATCGCGCAGGCCTTCGAGCGCCATGCCGAGCGTGCGTGGAATGGGCGTGGCGGTCAGCGTCAGCACGTCGACCTCGGCGCGCAGCGCCTTCAGCGCTTCCTTCTGGCGCACGCCGAAGCGGTGTTCCTCGTCGATGATGACCAGCCCGAGCCGCTTGAACTGCACGTCCGAGGACAGCAGCTTGTGCGTGCCGATCACGATATCGACGCTGCCTTCGTTGATCTGCTGGATCGCCGCCGAGATTTCCTTGGTCGACTTGAAACGCGACAGTTCGGCCACGCGCACGGGCCAGTCGGCGAAACGGTCGATGAAGGTTTGCGTATGCTGTTCGGCCAGCAGCGTGGTGGGCGACAGCAGCGCGACCTGCTTGCCGCCGAGCACGGCGATGAACGCCGCGCGCAGCGCCACCTCGGTCTTGCCGAAGCCCACGTCGCCGCACACCAGGCGATCCATCGGCTTGCCGCTCGTCATGTCGCCGATCACGGCGGCGATCGCGGCGGCCTGGTCGGGCGTTTCCTCGAAGCCGAAGCTCTCGGCGAACTTCACGTAGTCGCGCGGATCGAGCGCGAACGCATGGCCCTCGCGCGCGGCGCGGCGTGCGTACAGGTTCAGCAGCTCGGCGGCGGTGTCGCGAATCTGTTGCGCCGCCTTGCGCTTGGCGCGCTCCCACTGGCCCGAGCCGAGCGCGTGCAGTGGTGCGCTGTCGGGGTCGGCGCCGCTGTAGCGCGAGATCACGTGCAGTTGCGACACCGGCACGTAGAGCTTGCTTTCGCCCGCGTATTCGAGATGCAGGAATTCGGTGTCGCCCTCGCCGAGATCCATCGACACCAGGCCCATGTAGCGGCCGATGCCATGCTGCGTGTGCACCACCGGGTCGCCCACCTTCAGCTCCGACAGGTCGCGCACCATCGCGTCGACGTTGCTGGCCTGCTCCTGGCGGCGGCGCCCGGTGCGACGGCCGGTGACGCCGTACAGCTCGGTTTCGGTGACGATCGCGTAGCCTTCGCCGGGCACCGCGAAGCCGCTCGAGAGCGGCGCGACGCCGAGCGCGAAACGCTCGTCGCTTTCGAGCCAGGCGGCGAAGCTGTCGTTGCCGGCCGGGCGCAGGCCGTTCTCGGTCAGCAGTTGCGCGATGGTTTCGCGGCGGCCGGCCGAATCGACCGTAAACAGCACGCGGTTCGGCGTGGTATCGAGGTAGTGGCGCAGCGTGGCGACCGGATCGTCGGCCTGCCGTTCGAGCGCGAGCGGCGGCAGCGCCGTGGCCCAGCCGCCGGCCGGCTGCGCGGGCAGCACGAGGCGCGCGAACGGCTTGGCGAGCGTGTAGAAATCCTCGTCGCTGAGGAACAGGCGCAGCGGTTCGAGAATCGGCCGCTCGCGATCGTGCGACAGGAACGTGTAGCGCTGCCGGGTGTCGGCCGTGAAGCGGCGGATCGCGTTGTCGAGATCGCCGGTGAACACCAGATGCGCGTTGTGCGGCAGATAGTGGAACAGCGTGGCCGTTTCGTCGAAGAACAGCGGCAGGTAATACTCGATGCCGGCCGACGGCACGCCGTTGCCGATGTCGCGGTAGATCGTGGCGCGGCTCGGATCGCCTTCGAAGGTTTCGCGCCAGCGGCTGCGGAACGTGGTGCGCGCGGCGTCGTCGAACGGGAATTCGCGGCCCGGCAGCATGCGCACGTCGCGTACCGGGTACAGGCTGCGCTGCGTGTCCGGATCGAACGCGCGGATCGAATCGACCTGATCGTCGAACAGGTCGAGCCGGTAGGGTAGCGGCGAGCCCATCGGGAACAGGTCGATCAACGAGCCGCGCACGCAGTATTCGCCCGGGCGCACCACCTGGCTCACGTGCTCGTAGCCGGCCAGCGTCAGCTGCGCCTTGAGCCTGGCCTCGTCGAGCCGCTCGCCCTGCTTGAACGCGAACGTGTAGGCGGCCAGGAACGAGGCCGGCGGCATGCGGTACAGCGCCGTGGTGGCCGGCACCAGCAGGATGTCGCAGCGCCCCTCGCCGAGATCGTGCAGCGTGGCGAGCCGTTCCGAGACCAGATCCTGGTGTGGCGAAAACGTATCGTAAGGCAGGGTTTCCCAGTCGGGCAGCAGCCGCACGCGTGCGTCGGGCGCGAAGTACGCCAGCTCCAGCGAGAGCCGCTGCGCGTCTGTCGCGTTCGCGCAGACCACCGCGAGCAACGGCACCTGCGCCTTGTGGGCGGCGAGATAGCGGGCGATGACGAGGCCATCGGCGGAGCCGAGCGCGCCGTCGAAGGCGAAGCGCTGGCCCGGTTTCACGAGTGCGACGGGGGACGACGGAGTGCTGGCGTTTTCTGGCATGGACGAGGCTGGAATGGCGAGCGCCGGGGCGCCGCGAGCGGCACGACGGTCGAGTCGAAAGACCTATTATAAAATCCTGCCTTCGATTTCCCTATTACCGGCGTTCGCTCACGTGACTCCCCGACTTTTTGCCCTGATTCCCTGTGCCGGCACCGGCAGCCGTTCCGGCTCGGCGCTGCCCAAGCAGTACCGCACGCTGGCCGGTCGGGCGCTGCTGCACTACACGCTGGCCGCGTTCGACGCGCTCAGCGAATTCTCGCAAACGCTGGTGGTGATCTCGCCGGACGACACGCATTTCGACGCGCGCCGCTTCGCTGGCCTGCGCTTCGCGGTCAGCCGTTGCGGCGGCGCATCGCGCCAGGCGTCGGTGCTGAACGGCCTGCTGCAGCTCTGCGCGGAATTCGGCGCGACCGATGCCGATTGGGTGCTGGTGCACGACGCCGCGCGCCCCGGCATCACGCCCGCGCTGATCCGCACGCTGATCGGCACGCTGAAGGACGACCCGGTGGGCGGCATCGTCGCGCTGCCGGTGGCCGATACGCTCAAGCGCGTGCCGGCCGGCGGCGACGAGATCGCCCGCACCGAATCGCGCGACGGGCTCTGGCAGGCGCAAACGCCGCAGATGTTCCGCATCGGCATGTTGCGCGACGCGATCCTCGCCGCGCAACACGACGGCCACGACCTGACCGACGAGGCCAGCGCGATCGAATGGGCCGGCCATGCGCCGCGCGTCGTGCAGGGCAACCTGCGCAACTTCAAGGTCACGTACCCCGAGGATTTCGATCTGGCCGAGGCATTCCTGTCCCGGCCGGCGAACGCCTCCTGATCCACTCAACCAGGAACCGACCCAGCATGGATTTCAGAATCGGACAAGGCTACGACGTACACCAACTGGTTCCCGGCCGGCCGCTCATCATCGGCGGCGTGACGATCCCCTACGAGCGCGGCCTGCTCGGCCACTCGGACGCCGACGTGCTGCTGCACGCGCTGACCGACGCGCTGTTCGGCGCGGCCGCGCTTGGCGATATCGGCCGTCATTTCTCGGACACCGATGCGCAGTTCAAGGGCGCCGACAGCCGCGTGCTGCTGCGCGAATGCGTGAAGCGCGTGACGGCCGCGGGCTTCACGATCCGCAACGTCGATACCACCGTGATCGCCCAGGCGCCGAAGCTCGCGCCGCACATCGACGCGATGCGCGCGAACATCGCCGACGATCTCGGCCTGCCGCTCGACCGCGTCAACGTCAAGGCGAAGACCAACGAGAAGCTCGGCTATCTGGGCCGCGGCGAAGGGATCGAGGCACAGGCGGCCGCGCTGCTGGTGCGCGAAGGCGCCTGAGTTTAGGCATCCGGCGTCAGCCGGTCGATGTCGACAACGCCCCGCCTCGCGCGGGGCGTTGTCGTTTTCGCGCGCCGGCCGCTATCGTGCCGCCTGCGCCGCGTCCTGCAACGCAGTGAGCACGCGCAGGATCTCCTGCGGCCGGCAGCCGGCTTCGAGCCGGTCGACCGAGACGTGCTGAATGGTGTTGTCGGTGTCGACGATGAACGTGGCGAGCAGGGCGGTGCCGGTGTCGCGGTCGCGCACGCCGAGCTGGTCGATCAGCTCGCCCTTCACGTCGCCGAACGCATGATGGTTGAGCCGCTCGAGTGCCGCATTCTCGCGCCGCCAGGCGAGCTTGACGCATTCGTTGTCGGCGCTGCCGCCGAGCAGCACCGCGCCGCGTTCGGCGAACGCCGGCTGCAGCCGGGCGAAGCCGGCGATCTGGTCGGCGCAGGCGGGGTCGAAATCGCGTGGATAGAAATAGATCACCTTCCAGTGATCGGGGAACGAGGCCTGCGTGATGGTTTCGTATGCCGAATGGCCGTTTTCCTCGGGCAACAGAAAGCCGGGGCGGGCGGCCATCACGGTGAATGCTTCGAGCGTGTCGCCGACGGTTTTCATGCACGGGCTCCTTGCGGTGCGTGGGTGTCACGCATCGACTATAGATCTATCGCGAGTGCATTCCAGTAGAAATTGGCTATTGATGTGCGTGCGATGCGAGCAGCGGGCCAATCATGGCCGCTGCCTGCGAAATGACGGAAAACGGAGGAAATGGAGCGGGGTTCAGGCTGCCGTGCGGGCGGCCTTGCCGGTCGGGAAGTCGAGCGACACCTCGAGGCCCGGCTCGGGCGCGCGGTTGCGCAGCTTCAGCGTGCCGCGATAGCGGCCGACGATGCGCAGCACGATCGCCATGCCGAGGCCGGTGCCGTCCGCCTTGCTGCGCGCCGCGTCGACGCGATAGAACGGGCGCATCACGAGCGGCAGTTGATCGTCGGGGATGCCGGGGCCTTCGTCGCGCACGATCAGCTCGACGCGAGTGGGCGAGCTGCGCGTTTCGACGACGATCCGCGCGATGCCGTCGTTGGCGCTCAGGCCGTACTTGCGCGCGTTCTCGACCAGGTTGCCGACCACGCGCCGCATGTCGGTTTCGTCGGCCTCGACCACGGCGGCCGGCGCCAGCTTCATGGTGATCTGCACGCCGTCCTCGTTGGCGAGGCGCGCGGCCACGTCGTGCGCGATCATCGACAGATCCACCGGTTCAAGCGCGCGTTGCGGCGTGGGCCGCGCGTAATCGATGAAGGCCGCGATGATGCGGTCCATCTGCTCGATGTCGTCGACCATCGCATCCTTGGTGGCCTGATCCGACGGGCTCATCTCGGTTTCGAGCCGCAGCCGCGCGAGCGGCGTGCGCAGGTCGTGCGAGATGCCGGCCAGCATCAGCGCGCGATCGGCGTCGAGCTGTTCGAGGTCGCGCACCATCTGGTTGAAGCTGCGGTTGGTGTCGGCCGCCACGCCCATGCCGCGCTCGGGCAGCGGCTCGGGCATCTGCCCGGCGCCCACCTTGCGTGCCGCGAGCGCGAGCCGCGAGAACGGCTGGTTCACGAGGCTCGTGATGAACGCCGAGCCGAGCAGCGAGAGCGCCAGCGCGAACAGGCCCCACCCGGCCCATTGCAGGCCCGTGACGGTGTCGAGCTGGTCGCGGTCGAGCGCGACCCAGTAATCGTCGTCGTCGATCTTGAAGCTGATCCACACGCCGGGAATCTCGTTGACCGATTGCGCGATCACGGTGTCGTCGCCGAGCCGGCTGCGGATGTCGTGCTCGATCAGGCGATTCAGCGATTCGTCGGGCTGGAGCTTGAATTTGTCGGATGTTTCGCGCGGGTAGACGCGCACGCCCTCGTTGCTCTCGAGATCCTGCAGCAGCGCGCGGCGCAGGTCGGGATCGGAATAGAGCAGGGCGGTGCGCGTGAGCTTGACGACCGCGACGAGCTGCAAGGCCACGCGCTGCGCGCGCGGCTCGCGCTCGATCACGCGAAAGCTCTGAAACCACGCGGCGAGGCTGACCGCGATCAGCAGGGCGATCAGCAGGAAGGTGCGCCAGAACAACCCGCCGAAAACGAGCGTCAGAAGGCGCCGGTCAATACGCATAGGGCGGACTGTCTAGGCTGGCGTGGCGTGGAAGGCCGGCGCGCGCGAACGCGCGCCGAGCAGGTCGGGCGATCAGGCCGCGCCGTCGGGGATGAACACGTAGCCGAGGCCCCAGACGGTCTGGATGAAACGCGGGCTGCCCGGATCGGGTTCGATCAGCTTGCGCAGGCGCGAGATCTGCACATCGAGGCTGCGGTCGAATACTTCATATTCGCGGCCGCGGGCCAGTTCCATGAGTTTCTCGCGCGACAGCGGCTGGCGCGGATGACGCGCGAACACTTTCAGCACCGAGAATTCGCCGGTGGTCAGCGGAATCTCCTGGCCGGATTTGGTCAGCGTGCGCGTGGCGAGATTCAGCGAGAACTCGCCGAATTCGAATACCTCGGTGGTTTCCGACGGCGCGCCCGGCAATTCGGCCGGCGCCTGGCGACGCAATACCGCGTGAATCCGCGCCACCAGCTCGCGCGGATTGAACGGCTTCGGCAGGTAATCGTCGGCACCCATTTCGAGGCCGACGATGCGATCGACGTCCTCGCCCTTCGCCGTCAGCATGATGATCGGCGTGCGGTCGTTGCTGCCGCGCAGGCGGCGACAGATCGACAGGCCGTCTTCACCGGGCAGCATCAGGTCGAGCACGAGCAGATCGAAACGTTCGCGGACCCAAAGCTTGTTCATGGCCGTCGCATTTTCGGCGACATACACGTTGAAGCCTTGTTCGCCGAGATAACGACGCAGCAAATCGCGCAAGCGGGGATCGTCGTCGACGACGAGGATTTTCGAGGGGTTTTTCGTTTCCATGGGCGGCATCTTATCGCGATTACGGAGGTGCGCACGGGCGCGGGATTTTACGAGTAACAGTCGGTTACAAAATTTACCCGTGCTGCGATGCTGAGTAAAGACAGTCGTTAGACACTCCTTTACTTGGCGCGGAAATTCAGTGGATACTCCACCCACTCGATATTTCGTAGTTCGTTTGCCCGATATTCGCCGGGTTTGTTCAAGTACCAGAGGTTAAACGGTTGCCGCGTGACGAAGGGAACAAATCGACCACAGAAGCGAGCACAGTGATGCGATCTCAGCGGATTGCATGCGCACTGACGATCGTGTTTGCCGGTCTCTTTGCATCGAACTTCGCTTGCGCGCAGCGCCAGGAGCGGGGCGGGCCGTTGCAGAAGGTGTCGCGCGGCCGTGCCGCGCCGCAACCGGCGCGTGATCAATTCGATCGTTTCGACGAGCCGTCAGGCCGTTCCGCCGTGTCCCCCGATCTCGACCAGCGCCGCCGCGACGGGCACATGACGCCCGAGGAACGCCACCTGCTGCGCCAGCATATCGAAGATGCCGTGCGCGAGCTTTACAAGCGCTAAGCACTGCGTTTCATTCTCCCCGATCTTGATGTCAGGACGTCGTGCGACGCACCGTTTGCGTGCGTGTGCATCGACATGCGCCACGTCAACGCCTTACCCGCGCCGTCCGTTTATCTGAAGTGATGCGCTTGCCGCGCCCGCTTGCCGTGGGGCGCCGGCCTGCGCGCAATCCAGGCCATCAGGGAGCGGCGTCGCATGCGTCGAATCGATACCGAAGTGTCTCGTCCGGGTACGCATGGCGCCCATGGCGTCACCCATGCCGCGGCCACCTGGCCGCCTTCGATGCAGGCGCTGCTCGACGCCGACGATGTTCGTTTCCTGCTGACGCGCACGGGTTTTGCCGCCTCGCCCGACGAGGTCGCGCGCCATGTCGGCACGACCCGCGCGGTGGCCGTCGAAGCGTTGCTCGATGGCGCGCGCCACGATACGTTCACGGCGATGCCGACATGGACCGACGAACCGCCGCCGCCGCGCGCCGTGCGCAACGCCTGGACGCCCGATCAGCGGCGCGACGATCAACGTCTGCAGTCGCAACGTTACGACGCGTTGCGCGCCTGGTGGCTCGACGCGATGCTGAGCACGCCTTCGCCGCTGGCCGAACGCATGACGCTGTTCTGGCATCGGCATTTCACCTCGGGGCAGGACAAGTCGCCGTATGCGCGCACGATGGCGATGCAGCACCGCCTGCTGCGCAGCGAGGCGCTCGGCAATTTCGGCACGATGCTGCACGCCGTCGCGAAGGACCCGGCGATGCTGCAATACCTCGACGGCGCGAGCAATCGCAAGGGCCGCCCCAACGAGAATTTCGCGCGCGAGGTGATGGAGTTGTTCACGCTCGGCGAAGGGCACTACACGCAGCACGACGTGACCGAGGCGGCGCGCGCGCTGACCGGTTGGGGCCTCGATCCCGATACGCTCGAAACGGTTTGGCATCCGAATCTTCATGACGACGGCATCAAGACCGTGCTCGGGCAGAGCGGCCCGCTCGACACCGACGGCGTGCTCGACATCCTGCTCGCGCAGCCCGAAACGGCGCGCTTCGTGTGCGCGAAGCTGTGGCGCGAGTTCGTTTCCGATACGCCCGATTCCGTCGAACTGGACGCGATCGCCGCGCGCTTTCGCGACAGCGGCTACGAGATCCGCGCGGCGCTCGTGGCGCTGCTGTCGAGCGACGCGTTCTGGAGCGATCGCGTGCGCGGCGTGCATGTGAAATCGCCGGTGGAGTTCGTGGTCGGCAACGTGCGGCTGTTCGCGATCGATTACGGCGATGCGGCGCAATTCGTGCCGGTCGTGCGCGGCCTCGGCGAGAACCTGTTCGCGCCGCCGAACGTCAAGGGCTGGCCGGGCGGCGCGATGTGGATCAATAGTGCGACGCTGCTCGCGCGCAAGCAGTTCGTCGAGCGCATGTTCCGGTCGACCACCGCGTCGGGCAAATCGGCGAAGGCAGTGCGGCCCGCGGCAGCCTCCGCAATGCAGACCGCCGCAATGGCGCAGCCTCCGCGTGGCGCGGCGATGCGCTTCGATCTCGACGACTGGCTCGCGCGATTCGGGGCGGCGCCGCAGGGCAAACCGTCGGTGTCGGTCGAATTGCAATTGCAGCACGCGGTGCTGCCGCTGTCGCCGGTCGCGGCGATCGATGCCGGTGCGAGCGGCGCGGCGTATTTGCGTGCGCTGCTGATGGATCCGGTCTATCAACTGTGCTGAAGCCGGCAACGGCGACGAGGACGCAAGCATGAAACGACGCGATTTCCTGAGGCTGGCCGGCATGGCGGGCGCGGCCGGCGTGACGATCTGGACGCCGGGCGCGCAGGCGGCCGAGGCGCTGGCCGGCGCGAACCTCGCGAGCCCGGCGGGCACAGCGCACGAAGCCGGGCATTACCGGCGCCTGCTGATCCTCGTCGAACTGAAGGGCGGCAACGACGGGCTGAACATGGTGGTGCCCTATGCCGATCCGCTCTATCGCACGCTGCGCCCGACGCTCGCGCTGCGCCGCGAGACGCTGCTGCCGCTCGACGAACGCGCGGCGCTGCATCCGTCGCTCGCGCCGTTGTTGCCGGCCTGGCAGGCGCACGAGCTGGCGGTGGTGCAGGGCGTCGGTTATCCGCAGCCGAATCTCTCGCATTTCCGCTCGATCGAGATCTGGGATACGGCCTCGCGCTCGGATGAATATCTCGGCGATGGCTGGCTGTCTCGCGCGTTCGCGCGCGCACCGGTGCCGCCGGGTTTCGCGGCCGATGGCGTGGTGTTCGGCAGCGCCGAGATGGGGCCGCTCGCGAACGGCGCGCGCGCGATCGTGCTCGTCAATCCGGCGCAGTTCATCGGCGCGGCGAAACTCGCGCATCCGGTGGCGCTGCGCGAGCAGAACCCGGCGCTCGCGCATCTGATCGACGTGGAGAACGACATCGTCAACGCGGCGGCGCGGCTGCGGCCGCGCGAGGGCGCGTTCGCGTTCGGCACGGCGTTTCCGGCCGGGCCGTTCGGCACCTCGGTGAAGACGGCGATGCAGGTGCTGGCCGCCTCCGAATCGCCGCAGCGGCAGCCGCTGGCGGGGCAGGGCGTGGCCGTGCTGCGGCTCACGCTGAACGGCTTCGACACGCATCAGAATCAGGCCGGCCAGCAGGCGGCGCTGTTCAAGCAGTTATCGGAAGGGCTGGCGGCGATGCGCTCGGCGCTCGTCGAGCTGGGGCGCTGGGACGACACGCTCGTGATGACCTATGCCGAGTTCGGCCGGCGCGTGCGCGAGAACCAGAGCGGTGGCACCGATCACGGCACGTCGGCGCCGCACTTCGTGATGGGCGGGCGCGTGCGCGGTGGCCTGTACGGCGAGACGCCGGCGCTCGCACGACTCGACGGCAACGGCAACCTGCCGGTGGCGGTCGATTTCCGGCAACTGTATGCGACGGTGCTCGGGCCGTGGTGGGGGATCGATTCATCTGCCGTGCTGCGCGGGCGCTTCGCGCCGCTGCCGTTGTTGCGCGTGTGAGTGGGCACGTGGGCGGTGAGTGGCGGTGTGCCATGCCGTTCAGAGCCTGCACGCGTGAGTGCCCGTGGGCGAATGGATGACTTATCAGCGGCGGCGCGCGACGCGACGTGTCACCTAAAGCCTTGCGTCTGAGCGCGCGTGAGCGGATGACTTATCAGCGGCGGCGGGCGGCGCGACGTGTCACCTAAAGCCTCGAGCCTGAGCGCGCCTGAGCGGGATGACCTATCAGCGGGGCGCGCAGCGCGACGTGTCGCCCACCGCCTTGCGTCTGAGTGCGCGTGAGCAGATGACCTATCAGCGGCGGCGCGCGGCGCGCCACGCCACCCACAGCTTGCGGATCGGCGTCAGCGCGATGCGTTGGTGCAGCACCTGGTACTGTTCGCGATCGATTTCGTCGAGCGTCGCCAGTGCCAGCGCACCGAGCGCGCGCAGCGTGCGCTGGGCGCGCCGCTCGGCGGCGGGAATCGCGTCGAGCGCTTCGTGCAGGGCCTTGCGCGCCCGCTCGGCCTGGAAAAACATCAGCTCGCTGAACGCCTGGCTGTAGCGCCGGTGCATGAGGTCGGCTGCCGTCACCTCGTAGCGCTGCAACTCGTCGATCGGCAGATACACGCGACCGTGACGCGCGTCGTGCCCCACGTCCTCGACGATCTGCGCGAGCACCAGCGCGTTGCCGAGCGCGAATGCCCAGTCGGGCGTTGTCCCGGCACGATCATCGGCGCCATCGCCGGCACTCGAACGGGCACCTGAGCCATCACCCGCGCCCGCGCTGTCGCGCGCGACCAGCGCCGCGAACCTGCCGCCCACGCCGCCGATATAGCGGCGCAGGTTCGCAAAATCCAGATAGCGTGCCTGTTCGAGATCCATTGCGAAGCCGTCGGCGAGCGCCTGCCACGCCGCGCCGTCGGGCGCGAGCCCCGGCGCGTGATGGGCGATGGCCTGCGTGACCGGGTGCGAGGCGTGGCCTTGCGCAAGCGCGGCGAGTTCGTTGCGCCACCAGGCGAGCTTGGTATGGCCGATGGTCGGATCGCTGGTTTCGCGCGTGGTTTCGTCCAGCTCGCGGCGCAGCGCGAACAGCGCGGTCAGCGCGCCCTGTCGGGCGAACGGCGCCTGACGGAGCGCGTAATAGGCGCTGGAGCCGGCCGGCGCGGCCTTCTGCTGGCAGTATTCGTCGAAATTCACGGGCGGGGCAACGGATGGACGTAAGCGGGCGGCCGGACACGGCGCAGGGGGATACCGCGCCGGGCCGGGCAAATGCGCGGCGATTCTAGCACCGACGCACCGGATCGCGGCATGGGCCCGCGGATCGGACAGCCGTGACACGTCGGGAACCGGAAAGGGGGCAACAGGGGGGCAATACGGGGGGATGGTGCGTGAGGCCGGACTCGAACCGGCACACCCTTGCGGGCGTCAGGACCTAAACCTGGTGCGTCTACCAATTTCGCCACTCACGCACATCGATGATCGGGAACACCGCCGCGTAGCGGCTGGAGCGTCCCGCGAACACGCCGCCAATGTGGAATCGGACGGCCGCCGAAAAGCGCGAGCGCGGATTCTAACCGATCTCCCCGCGCTTGTCTCTACCCGCCATGCCGGGCCTCGCGGGGAGCGCCGCGCCTGTTTGTCTAGCTCTTGCGCGAGCTGGTCAGCACCGTCTGCACGATCACCGCGAGCAGCAGGAACACGCCGCTGGCGAGGTTCTGGTAATAGGGGCTGAGCGTGCCGACCTGGTTGATGACGTTCTGGATCACACCGAGCAGCAGCACGCCGGCCAGCGGCCCGGTCATGGTGCCCACACCGCCCGTCAGCAGCACCCCGCCGATCACGGCTGCCGCGATCGATTGCAGCTCGTAGCCCGAGCCCGCGCCCGACAGCCCCGAATCCAGATGCGACGCCAGCAGCGCGCCCGCCAGCCCCGCCAGCGCACCGCTCAGGCCGTAGGTCAGGATCTTGATGCGCTCGACGCGCACGCCGAGCATGCGCGCTGCTTCCTCGTTGCCGCCGATCGCGAAGATCGCCGCGCCGTACGGCGTGGCGTTCAGCACCAGCGCGCCCACCGCATAGGCGATCACGAGCAGCCAGATCAGCGTGTTGACGCCGAAGATCGAACCGTTGGCGATCTGCGTGAAGAAGCCCGGGTTCTCGATCAGCAAATCCTGGCTGGCCAGCACCAGCGCCAGCCCCTTGAGGCCGAGCAGCGCGGCCAGCGTGACGATGAACGGCGCCATCCGCGCCCGTGCGATCAGCACGCCGTTGACGAGCCCCACCAGCAGGCCGACGGCGATCGGCGCGAGCATCGCCGCGCCCCAGCCGTAGGGTGCCGCATAGGCTGCCACCACGGTGCCGAGGCCCACCATCGAGCCGACCGACAGGTCGAAGCCGCCCATGATGATCACGAGGCTCTGGCCGATCGCGATCAGGCCGAGGAAAGAACCTGCGGAGACGATGTCCGCCAGATTGGCGGGACGCAGGAAAGCGGGAAACACCGCGCCGGCCACGGCGCACACGAGAATCAGGATGCCGATCGCGCCGCGTGACTGGATCAGCCCGACCAGGCGGGCACGGCGCGCCTTGCGGGCGAGCAGCGGGGCGGCCGAGGGCGCGGGGCGCAGGTTCGCGTCGGCGTCGAGCCGGCCCGTGCCGGATTCGAGGTTCGGACGTGCGTTCATCTCAGCCCCCTTGCCGCTGCAGATACAGCGCGACGACGATGAACACGGCCTTCAGGATCTGCGCATAGGTGAAGCTGACGTTGTTCATGATGAAGCTCGCATCGAGCACCTGCAGCAGCAGCACGCCGAACACCGTGCCGACGATCGAGATGCGCCCGCCCGACAGCGGCGTGCCGCCGATCACCGAGGCGGCGATCGCATCGAGTTCGAAATTGACGCCCACGTAGTTCGGGTCCGACGCGCCGAGCCGCGCCGATGCGAACACGCCGGCCAGGCCCGCCAGCGCACCGCTCGCCGCATACACGAGGAACAGCGTGCGGCGCACCGGAATGCCGGCCAGGAACGCCGCGCCGCGGCTCGCGCCGATCAGGATCGTGTAGCGGCCGAAGGTGGTGCGGCGTACCAGCAGCATGACCAGCAGGCCGAGCGCCAGCGCGATCAGCATCACCACCGGCAGCGGGCCGATCGCGCCGGTGCCGAGCAGGTCGAACGCGTCGGCGGGCGGCAGGCTCACGCGCGAGCCGCCGACCAGCGCTTGCGCGAGGCCGCGCGCGGCGACCAGCAGCGCGAGGCCCGAGATCAGCGGATCGATGCGCACGATCGACACCAGCGCGCCGTTGAAGATGCCGACCACCAGGCCGGCCGCGATCCCGGCCGCGATCGCGGTGCCGGTGCCGAAATCGAGGCAGACGGCCACCGTCGCGCTGGCCAGCGCCATCACCGAGCCGACCGACAGATCGATGCCGCGCGTGGCGATCGCGAGGTTCTGGCCGAGCGCGATCAGCACCACCGGCGCGGCTTCGAACAGCAGGCTGCGGGCGGCCAGCGGATTCGAGAAGCCGGGCGTGATCGCGAGATTGATCAGCACCAGGATCGCCAGCGCCACGTAGACGCTGTTCTCGCGTGCCCACACCAGCGCGGCGTGAGCGGGCAGCGCGCGGGGCGGGCGCTGCGCGGAAGGGTTGGAAAGGCTCAAGCTGTCCTCGTCGGTTCGGTGGAGCGGCCGGGCGCGGCGCGAAGCGCGCGCGGCCTGGCGGTTGTGCGGGCGATCTATCGGTCGGCTGCCGGGGCTGGGGCCGGCGTCGGGGGGCGTCCGGCGCGGCATCGCCGCCGGGGTCCTGGCCGCCCTGGGCGAGGATCGCCAGCACGTCGTCGGAGCTGGCGCCCTGCGTCGCGAGCGTGCCGGTGGTCACGCCTTCGTTGAGCACCACGAGGCGGTCGGTCAGTTCCAGCAGTTCTTCCATTTCGGACGAGGTCACGACCACCGCCAGCCCGTCGTCGGCCAGGCCGCGCACTACGCGGTGCACTTCCTCTTTCGCGCCGACGTCGATGCCGCGCGTCGGATCGTCGAGCAACAGCACGGTGGGGTGGGTCGACAGGCAGCGCGCGATCAGCACCTTCTGCTGGTTGCCGCCCGACAGCGTGGAAATCGGTGCGCCGGGGCCGGCGGTCTTGATGCCGAGTTCCTCGATGTAGCGTGCCACCAGTTCGTCCTGCTTGCGCGTGGAGATGAAGCCGAAGCGCGAGATGCGCGGCAGCACCGAGGCCACCAGGTTGTCGCGCACCGACAGCCGCGGAAAGATGCCTTCCGAGCGGCGGTCTTCCGACAGGAACGCGAGGCCGCGCTCGATCGAGCGCGCCGGCGCGGTGTTGCGCAGCGCGCCGCCGTCGATCTGCACGTCGCCGCCCTCGGCCTTCTGCGCACCGAACACGGCCTTGAAGGTTTCGGTGCGGCCCGAGCCGAGCAGGCCGGCCAGCCCGACGATTTCCTTCGGCGCGATCCGCATCGACACGTCGCGCACCCGGGTGCGCCAGCGCAGCTTGTCGACCGTCAGCGCCGGTTCGGCGGAGGCGGCGGCCGACGAGGGGCGTTCGACGCGCCCGCCGTGGCCCTTGTTGTCGCGTCCGAGCATCGCGGCGATCAGCGCCGCGCGCGGCAGCTCGTGGGGCGTGCCGGTCTTCACGACCGCGCCGTCGCGCATCACCGTGAAGCGATCGCAGAGCCGGTAGCATTCGGAGAGCCGGTGACTGACGAACAGCAGTGCAATGCCGTCGGCGCGCAGGCGATCCACCACGTGGAACAGCACCTCGACTTCCGCGCCCGACAGCGCCGAGGTCGGCTCGTCGAGAATCAGCACGCGCGCGCCGAGCGACACGCCGCGCGCGATCGACACCATCTGCTGCTCGCCGAGGCCGAGCGCACTGAGCCGCGCAGCCGGATCGACGGCGAGGCCGTAACGTCGCAGGATCTCGCCGGCCATCGCGTTCATGCGGCGCCGGTCGATCAGGAGCCCGAAGCGACGCGGCTCGTGACCGATGAAGATGTTCTCGGCCACGCTGCGCTCGGGAATCAGGTTGATCTCCTGATAGACGGCACTCACGCCGAGGCGCTGCGCGTCGCGCGGCGAGGTGAACGCAACCGGCTCGCCGTCGAGATGCACGGCGCCTTCGTCGAGCGGGTGGAAGCCGGTCAGGATCTTGATCAGCGTCGATTTGCCGGCGCCGTTCTCGCCGATCAGGCCGTGCACCTCGCCGGCGCGCAAGGTCAGCGAGACGTCGCGCAGCGCGCGCACCACGCCGAAGGTTTTCGACGCGTGACGCGTCTCGAGCACGATCCGGCCGGGCGCATCGCGCCCGTCGCGGTTCGCATCGCGTGCTGCCGAATCGTTCATCGTGCTGGCTCCGGGGCGGGGTGCGGAAGGCTGGCTCAGTACACCGAGCCGGCGTCGAGCGACTTCTTCGCGTTGCTCTTGTCGTAGAGCGCGTCCTTCATGATCTGCTTCTGCGCGACCGGCTTGCCGGCGAACCAGTCGGCGAGCGACTGCATCGCGAGCGGGCCGAAGCGCGGGTTGGTCTCGACGTCGGCGGCCACGATGCCGGCCGAGATGTCGCGCACCACGTCCTTGGTGCCGTCGATCGACACGATGGTCACGCCCTTGAGCTTGCCGGCCTGGCGCAGCGCCGTGATCGCGCCGAGCGTCATCACGTCCGCGTGGGTGTAGACGGCGTTGACGTCGGCGTGCGAGAGCAGGATCTGCTCCATGACCTTCTGCGCCTCGGTGGTCGACCAGTTGGCGGTTTGCGCCGCCGCGATCTTCATGTTCGGGTAGGCCTTGAGGCCTTCGGCGAAGCCGTCGGTGCGCTGGCTTTCGACCGTGTTGCCGTAGCCGCCCTGGATTTCGGCGATCACGGCCTTGCCGCCGGTGGCGGCGGCGAGCGCCTGCGCGGCGCGCTTGCCCTGATCGAAGAAGTCGGAGCCGAGGAACGTGATGAAGTCCTCGCAGTTGGTGCCGGCCGTCTGGCGGTCGATCGTGACCACCGGGATGCCCTTGGCCTTGGCCTGCGCGAACGCCGGCTGGAGGCCCGTGGAGTTGTTCGGCGCGACGATCAGGGCCTGCGCGCCCTGGTTGATCATGCTTTCGATGTCCGACACCTGCTTGGCCGGATTGTTGTTGGCGTTCGTGTAAAGCAGGCGCTTGACGCCGGCGGCCTTGGCGGCGGCGCGCACCGAGGCGGTTTCGGTCGCGCGGAACGGGTTCTGTTCGTTTTCCGATTGCGAGAAGCCGACCACCAGGTCGTTGAGCTTGAGGCTGCCCGGCTTCGGATTGGTACAGGTTTCGTTCGAGGCGTTGCCGACCTTTTGCGCGGCGGTGTCCTGCGCGAGCGCGACGCCCGACCAGGCACCGGCCACGCACAGGGCGATCGTGACGAGGTTGCGATGCAGCGATGCTGTTGCCATGCTTGTCTCCGTTTATTGTTGACCCTACACGTTTCACGACGAGTTGCTGCTGGCGCGCCTGATGGCCGGAACCGGTCCGGCACGAACCCCGAGCGCAGGGGATTCAATTAATATTAACAGTCATGAATTAAAAATATTACCTCGGGTATCCCCGGATACGGCGACGGTTTCATGACCGCCTGCCTCGCCGTTTTTTTCGTCCGATGCTTCAGCCGATGCGCCGGCCGGCGGGCACACCGAACCGCGCTCGATCAACGGGCCGTCGAGCTTGATCGTGCGGTGCCGGAACGGCGCGCCGGCATCGCGGTTCTCGTGTTCCTGCAGCAGCGTTTCCACGGCCCAGCGGCCCAGCTCGTAGTTCGGCAGCAACACCGTGGTGAGCGGCGGATGCGTGTGCCGGGCGATTTCCTGGTCGTCGTAACCCATCACCGAGACATCCTCCGGCACGCGCAGGCCGAGCTGCTTGAGCGCCTCGATCGCGCCGATCGCGGTCAGGTCGTTGGCGCAGAAGATCGCGGTGGGCGGGTTCGGCTCGCGCATCAGCGAGAGCGTGTGCTCGAAGCCCTTGCCCGAGCTCCAGTCGCCGTCGCGCACCAGGTTCGTGTCGAACGGCAGATCGGCGGTGGCGAGCGCCTGGCGATAGCCCTTGAGCCGGTCCTTGGCCGCGTCCTGCCAGGTTTCGCCGTTGATGAAGCCGATCCGGCGATGGCCCGAGGCGGTCAGGAATTCGGTGGCGGTGTGGCCGCCCGTGACTTCCGACGGCACCACCGACGACAGCGGCCGCTCGTTGCAATAGCAGTTCAGCAGCACCGTGGGCACCTTCAGCAGCGCGGCCGGCACCGTCACCTTGCGGGTGTAGACGGTCGCGTAGATCACGCCGAGCACCGATTCGCTCGACAGCGCCTGCTGCAGCACGCGCTGCTCGATCTCGGCGTTGCCGTGCGTGGAGTACACGGCCAGCAGGCAGCCGTTGTTCCAGGCGGCGTCGCGCGCGCCGTCGATGCTGACGACCGGATGCGGGCTGGTGGAGATTTCGTCGGCGATATAGACGATCTGGTTGCGTTCGCCGGGCGCGGCCGGCGCGCTGGCGCGGGTCGGCAACTGGTAGCCGAGTTCCTCGGCCGTTTTCAGCACGCGCTGGCGCGTGTCGTCGGAGAACTTCGCGCCGACCGCGCCGTTCAGCACGAGCGAGACGGTCGATTGCGAGACGCCGGTGATCTTGGCGATGTCCGTCATGGTAGGACGGCGCTGCGTGGATTTTTTCATTCGAATGCGGAAACCGGGAACGGTGCGCGATGCGGCGGTCGCATCGGCGATGAATGAATTATTAGTAATAAATTGACGAAAATGCAATGGCTATGCGACGCTGGCGGAAATTACCCGCGAACCCGCCGCCATCGTCATGGGAGCGATTGTCTTGAACTGCCGTCCCGCCACGCCCCCTTCCTCCCGCCAATCGCAGGCCCCAGGCCCCGAGCACGCCGCCGAGCCGGTGGCGGTCGACCTCGATCGCACGATCCTCGATGATCCCGCGCTGGTTGTATTGCACGATGGTGCGCGCCGCGTGGTGATCGCGCCCGAATTGGGCGGATCGCTGGCGGCGTTCTACGATGCCACGCCGCACGGGCCGGTGCATTGGCTGCGCCCGGCCGGGCGCGACGCGCTCGATGCCGCCGATCCGCTGCTGCTGGCGAGCTTCCCGTTGATGCCGTATTGCAACCGAATTCGCGACGGGCGGTTCCGCTTCGACGGCCGCGACTGGCAATTGCCGATGGGCAAGGGCGCGCTGCGCCATGCGCTGCACGGCCATGCGTGGCGCCTGCCGTGGCAGGTCGTGGCACGCGGCGAGACTTCAGTGGAGTTGCGGCTTGATTACGAACCGGCCGACGATGCCGGCACGGCCGCCAACCCGGGCTGGCCGTTCCGTTATGCGGCCACGCAGCGGATCGAATTGCGCGCGGATGGCGCACTGTCGCTGCAGATCGCCGCGCGCAATCTCGACAGCCGGCCGATGCCGTTCGGCTTCGGTCACCACCCGTATTACCCGCGCAGCGCACCTACGCGGCTTCGCACGCGAGTGGCCGCGATGTGGCAAAGCGATGGCGACCTGCTGCCGGTGTCGCTCGACGCGCATCCGGCCGTCGAGGCGCTCGCGCAGGGCGTGGCCGTCGACGCGCTCGCGCTCGACAACAATTTCACGGGATGGGGGCACGAGGCCGTGATCGACTGGCCGGACGAGCGTCGTCGCCTGACGATGCGCGCCGAGGCGCCGCTCGACTGCTTCGTGCTGTATTCGCCGCCGGGCGAGCCGGTGTTCTGTGCCGAACCGGTCAGCAATACGACCGACTGGATCAATCTCGATGTGCCGGCAGCGGCGCGCGGCGGATGCGTGCTGGCGCCGGGCGAAGCGGTGCAGGCCACCATCGTCTGGGTGCCGGAAACGAATCTGTAACGAGGCGGGAGAAGGGCGGCCGGCGCGGAAAATAAAAAACGCGGTGTATCAGCGAACTGCTGATACACCGCGTCTTGCGCAATCCAGCCTTCGATATCAAAGAATGTGCGCGATCAGATAAATCACGACCAACAGTCCGATCGGCACGCCAAGCAGCCAGGCAATCAGGTATCTACCCATTTCGGCCTCCTTGCGTGAGCGCAGCGCGCACGCACGAAGGTGACGCGCCGCGGTTGTCGGTTAGAGCGTGCGGTCGAAGTCGTGCAACTGCTTTTCGACTTCGTCGCGAGCGATGCCGTAACGCTCCTGAATGCGGCCCGCCAGATATTCGCGGTTGCCGTCCAGCACCTTCAGGTCGTCATCGGTCAACTTGCCCCATTGGGCCTTCAGCTTGCCGGCCAGTTGCTTCCATTGGCCCTTGATCTTGTCTTCGTTCATGATGTCCTCCTTGGTCGTTGGGGAATCGGGCGCCGCGCGCGGCGGCGCCCCGAACTCACGGGTGAAGCGTTAGCCCTTCGACTTCAGGCCCGAATCGTCGACACTCTTGACTCCCTTGATCGACTTGGTGACGGCTACGGCCTTCTTGACGGCCGTCGACGACGGCAGCGCACCGGTCAGCGTCACCACGCCATCGACCGTCTTCACGCCGATTTCCGTGCTCTTGACGCCCTTGGTGGTGGCCAGTTCGGACTTCACCTTGGTGGTGATCCAGGTATCGGTGACCGGCTGATCCGACTTCATCGCGGCACCGTTGGCATCCGTGGTTTGCGCGTAGGCGGCCGGCATGCCGACCGTACCGAGCAACAGGGCAGCGCTCACGGCAAGCAGCGACGGAATGGTGATCTTGTTCATCTTGTTCATGGTGTCGTTCTCCGTTGAGTGGTGTCGTCAATGACGGGTTAATTAAATGCAATGCGCGTCATGCACGCGGTGGATCGGGAATCGGTGTCACGGGCGGCAAGCCCGGTGGCGGCACCGGAACGTCCGGTTGAGGCGTACCCGGTAAATCCTGGCCGGGCGGCGGATCGCCTGGAATCGGTTGGGGCGCGATCGGTTGCGGATCGGGCGTGATATGTAAGTGCTGCATCGCCTGTCTCCTCAGTGGAAGTGGCAGTTCGTTCAGAATACGGTGGCGATGTCGCCGTCAACAGGGCCAAATGCAGGGGGCTTTCTAGTGCGTTTGCCCTGAAGCCGGTGCTCACGTTTTGTTACGTTCGGCGGAATTTTTCGTGCCTGAAATCGGCCGGAAACCCGCCAGGGCTGGCGATCCGGGGCGTAACCGCTTGTGTCTTGTCGTGCCTGAACCGTTGCGCGTGCAACCATGTAACAAAAAGTTTTCAACAGGTGCATGCAGGTGCATCTTGAATGGCGATGCCGCGAGCGGCTTTGGGCATCATCGAACCTTTGAGGAGGCGTGCGTATGAATGCTTCACCGGTACGGGCCGCGATCGTAGGCCCTGGCGCGATCGGCGGCTTGCTGGCGGCGGCGCTGTCGCAGGCGGGTTGGACGGTGTCGGCGCTGGCGCGTGGGCAGACGCTCGCCGCGTTGCGCGGCGACGGCCTGACGGTCGTCGACGATCTTGGCGTGACGCGCCGCACGCCGCTGGTCGCCAGCGACGATCCGCGCGCGCTCGGCGAACAGGATTACGTCGTGATCGCGCTGAAGGCGCAGGCGCTCCCGGCGCTCGCCGCGCAACTGGCGCCGCTGGTCGGCCCGCGCACCACCATCGTCGCGGCCATGAACGGCCTGCCGTGGTGGTTCCTGCACGGCATCGGCGGCGCGCTCGACGGCCGTTCGCTCGATGCCGTCGACCCGGGCGGCGCGATCGCTGCCGCGCTGCCGCCGGTGCAGTCGATCGGTTGCGTGGTGCATCTGTCGTCGGCGACCGATGCGCCCGGCGTGGTGCGGCGCGTGGCCGGCAACCGGCTGATCGTCGGCGCGCCCGGCACGGCACAAGCGGCGCAGGCCGAGGCTTTCGCCGCCGCGCTGGCCGCGGGTGGTTTCGACGTTGAAACCACCGCCGATATCCGCACGCAGATCTGGGCCAAGCTGTGGGGCAACATGAACATGAATCCGCTCAGTGCACTGACCGGCTCTACGACGCTGGCGCTGCTCGACGATCCGGACACGCACGCGCTGGCGTTGCGCATGATGGACGAGGCGGCGGCGGTGGGCGAGCGGCTGGGCCTGTCGACCGGCATGAGCAGCGTCGAGCGCACGGCCGTGACGCGCCGGCTCGGCGCGTTCCGTACGTCGATGCTGCAGGATTTCGAGGCGGGCCGGCCGCTGGAAATCGCGCCGATCCTCGGGGTTTTCCCCGAACTGGGCCGTGCGCTCGGCGTGCCGACGCCGTTTTGCGACGCCGTGTTGGGCCTGCTGCGCCAGCGTGCGCGCAATAGCGGCCTATAGCCAGGCAGGAATTGCGGCGCATCACGCAAAACAGCCGGCTGCGGAAGCCGGCTGCTTGAAGCGCGCGGCGCTTACTCGATGCGTTCGCGCGTGCTGGCGATCAGCTTGTCGAGCGCGCGTTCGAGCGCGGCGTGCTCGCTGTCGGTCAGGCGTTCGGCCAGATCGGCGTTCCAGCGCCGCGCCAGCGTCATGATCCGGCGGTTCAGCGCCGTGCCTTCGCGCGTCAGGCCGATCACCACCACGCGGCCGTCTTCGTCGCTGGTGGTGCGTGTCAGCAGACCCTGATTGATCAATGCTTCGGCGGCGCGGCTCGCCTGGCTCTTGTCGAGATGCGTGCTGCGTGCGAGTTCCATGATCGAGAACGGCCCGAAGGCCCCGACCGAGGTGATCACGCGGGCTTCGGGCAGCGTGATGCCGAGCTTGTCCCGGTAAAGCTCGCCGATCGCGCGATCGGTGAGCTTGTTCAGCGTATGCAGACGCTGGGTCAGAAACTGGTCGAGTCCGGCTTGACTGCCTTTCATGGCGGTTCCTGGAGATAGGGCGGCGGCCCGATTGTTCCCGGATCGCCGCGCGCGGTCAACGGGGCGACGACGGCGCGGCGAGGCGGCCGAAGCGCAACCGGGTCAGTTGCTCGGCTTCGTTTTCGAGCAGACGCGCGGCGTCGCGGATCGCGACCTCGAGCGTAATCGGTCCCGGCGCCGGGGAAAAGCAGCCGTCGAAATGTACCGACAATTGGGACAGCGCGGCCGAATCCACGCCGCCCGACAGCAGGGTGGCGGGCACGCCGGCCGCCGCTGCGTGGCGGCACGCAATGAACGGCGCCTTGCCGTGCAGCGTCTGGCCGTCGGAGCGGCCTTCGCCTGTGATCAGCCAGTGTGCGCCGTCGAGGGCCGCATCGAGCCCGATCTGGCGCGCGACCACTTCCGCACCCGCCTCGAAGCGCGCGCCGAGCAGATGCAGCGCGAAACCGAGGCCGCCCGCCGCGCCCGCGCCGGGCAATTCCCGTACCTGCCGGCCGAGCGCCGCTTCGGCCAGATCGGCGTAATGTGCGAGCGCCGCGTCGAGCTGCGCGACCTGATCGGGGCGCACGCCTTTTTGCGGCCCGAAGATCGCCGTGGCGCCGTGATCGCCGGTCAGCGGGTTGTCGACATCCGACATGCCGACGAATTCGGTGTCGGCCAGGCGCGGATCGAGGCCCGAGGCGTCGAGCCGGACGATATCGGCCAGCCGTTCCGGGGTGGGCTCGATCTCGCGCCCTTCGGCGTCGAGCGCGCGCAGGCCCAGCGCGGCCAGTAGGCCGGCGCCGGCGTCGTTGGTGCTGCTGCCGCCGAGCGCCACGAAGAAGGTGCGCACGCCGCCATCGAGCAACTGGCGGATCGCCTCGCCCATGCCGCGCGTGCTGCGCGTTTCCACCGGCACGGCCATGCCGACCGGATCGGTGATGCCGACGATTTCCGCCGTCTCGATGATCGCCGTGTGCGTATCCACCAGGCCCGCCGCGCTTTCGCGCGAGGCCAGCGACGCGCCCTTCACCGCGAGCGTGCGGCGTGCGCCCCCGTGCGCCAGCATGGCGTCGAGCGTGCCTTCGCCGCCATCGGCCATCGGGCACGAACGCACCTCGGCATCGGCGCGCGCGCGCAGGACGCCGGCCGCGATCGCGTCCGAAACCTGCTGCGCGGATAACGACCCCTTGAAGGAATCGGGCGCGATGACGATGACAGGCGCGGACGGGAAGGGCTGCATGGTGTCTCCGATGAGATGTTCGGTGGGTGTCGCAAGGGCTGTCTCAGCGGCTGCGGCGGTGGCCGAACCTCGGCGCGCGAGCCGTCGATCGAGACGGAAACGCGAGCTTAACAGGCCGGCGGCGTGCGGCGAATAGGCGGGGCGGTATGGCTGGAATCGGCGCGCTGGGAGCGGGAAGCGCGCGGGGCCGAGTGCGGGCGGGCGCCGCCGGCTGGTTCGAGGCGCTGCAATCAGGCGGGTATGGGGAAAATAGTTTGCTAGAATAGCCGATTCTTCCGGCCAAAGCCGTGCTTTTCATGCCGCAGGCGTCGCACTTTTCAACGTGGCGCCGACGAACGAGAACGGCGGCGACGCCGCGCGATGCATGCGTGTCGCGAGGCAGGCGCGGCAAGGAAACCCGATTCGCTCGAATAATTTTAGGACGATTGAAGCCATGGCTAACGTTGTTGAAAACCTCGGCAAGCTTGAACGCCGTGTGACGATCTCCCTGCCGAAGGAAGTCGTGCAGAAGGAGATCGACGCCCGTATTCAGAAACTCGCGAAGAACGTGCGCATGCCGGGCTTCCGCCCGGGCAAGGTGCCGCTCAAGATGGTCGCGCAACAATACGCGGGTCAGGTCGAGGCCGAAGTGCTGAGCGACAAGATCGGCCAGGAGTTCTTCGAAGTCAGCCGCGCGGAAAGCCTGCGCGTGGCCGGCCAGCCGAGCTTCGCACCGAAGGCGGAAGCCGAGGCCGACGCTTACGCGTTCGACGCGACGTTCGAGGTCTACCCGGAAGTCACGATCGGCGATCTGGCGACGGCGGAAGTCGAGCGTTCGACCACCACCATCGGCGACGCCGAGATCGACCGCACGCTGGACATCCTGCGCAAGCAGCGCGTCCACTTCCATGATCGCGGCGAAGCCGGCGAGCATGGCGACGGCGGCGCCGAAAAGGCAGCCCAGAACGGCGACCGCGTGACGGTCGACTTCGTCGGCAAGATCGACGATGTCGCGTTTGCGGGCGGCACGGCCGAAGATTTCCCGTTCGTGCTCGGCGAAGGCCGCATGCTGCCGGAATTCGAACAGGCTGCACTGGGCCTGACGGTCGGTGAAGCACGCGAATTCGACCTGACGTTCCCCGAGGATTACCACGGCAAGGACGTCGCCGGCAAAACCGCGAAGTTCACGGTCACGCTGAAGAAGGTCGAATGGCCGCATCTGCCGGAAATCGACGGCGAGTTCGCCAAGACGCTCGGCATCGAAGATGGCGACACCGCCAAGATGCGCAACGAGATCAAGGAAAACCTCGAACGCGAAGCCAAGCGCCGCACGCAATCGCTCGTCAAGAACCAGGTCATGGACGCCGTCCTGAAGATCTCGGAACTCGACGTGCCGAACGCGCTGGTCGAGCAGGATCAGCAGCGCCTGGTCGAATTGGCCCGTCAGGATCTGGCGCAACGCGGCGTGCCGAACGCCGAGAACGCACCGATCCCGGTCGAAATGTTCAAGGAACAAGCCGAGCGCCGCGTCAAGCTGGGCCTGGTGATCGCCGAGCTGGTCAAGGCCAACGGCCTGGAAGCGAAGCCGGAACAGATCCGCGCCGAAGTCGACGAGTTCGCCAAGAGCTACGAAGACCCGAAGGAAGTGGTCCGCTGGTATTATTCGAACCAGCAGCGTCTGGCCGAAATGGAAGCGTTCGTCGTTGAAAGCAACGTCGTCGAATTCGTGCTCGGCAAGGCGAAGGTGACGGACAAGGAAGTGAGCTTCGAGGCACTGGCCAGCGCATCCGCGCAGGCTTAAGCGTCGTTTCAGCGGCGTGCCGGCTGTCGGAGCGACGGCCCGCACGCCGTTTTTACGTCGGTGTCCGGGCCGGTGGCGCAATCGTTTCGCGCCACCGGCGCTTTCTTCCGTTCAATACTCATTTCGGACAAGGCTCATTGCATGATCAATCGCGCTGAATTGCTGAATACGCTGGCTTCCCATGCGCCGCAGGATTTCGAGACCAAGGCGCTCGGCCTCGTGCCGATCGTGGTCGAAACGAGTGGCCGCGGCGAGCGTTCGTACGACATCTACTCGCGTCTGCTCAAGGAGCGGATCGTGTTCATGGTCGGCGAAGTGAACGACCAGACTGCCAACCTCGTGGTCGCGCAGATGCTGTTCCTCGAAAGCGAGAATCCGGACAAGGACATCAGCCTGTACATCAACAGCCCCGGCGGTTCGGTGTCGGCTGGCCTGGCGATCTACGACACGATGCAGTTCATCAAGCCGGATGTGTCGACCTTGTGCATGGGCCTCGCGGCCAGCATGGGCGCGTTCCTGCTGTCGTCGGGTGCGAAGGGCAAGCGCTATGCGCTGCCGAACGCCCGCGTGATGATTCACCAGCCGCTGGGCGGCGCGCGCGGCCAGGCGTCGGACATCGAAATTCAGGCGCGCGAAATTCTGTATTTGCGCGAACGCCTGAACAAGATCCTCGCCGAGAACACCGGGCAGGATGTCGAGCGCATCGCACGCGACACGGATCGTGATAATTTCATGTCCAGCGATGACGCGAAGGCCTATGGCCTGATCGACCACGTCACGGCAAAGCGCCCGTAAGTCAGCAAACGGGGTGCCGCCCCAAATGGGGCAGCCCCCGCGCCTAGAGCATCTGCGGCAAGACCAGCGCAGCTGGCCAATACCCATGGCAGCGTCATGGGCGGCCGGCCAAACGGCGTATTATGTAACTCGTGTGTCCGGAGGCTCATACATTCATGGCGGACAAAAAAGGTTCGAACAGCGAAAAGCTGTTGTATTGCTCGTTCTGCGGGAAAAGCCAGCATGAGGTGAAAAAACTCATCGCAGGCCCGTCGGTGTTCATCTGCGATGAATGCATCGACCTCTGCAACGAGATCATTCGCGACGAAGCAGCCGCATCCGGGGTCGAAGCCAGTCTGTCGAAATCGGACTTGCCGAGCCCGCAGGAAATTCGCGAGATCCTCGATCAGTACGTGATCGGGCAGGAGCGTGCGAAGAAAATCCTCGCAGTGGCTGTCTACAACCACTACAAGCGTCTCAAGCACCTCGACAAGAAGGACGACGTCGAGCTGTCCAAGAGCAACATCCTGCTGATCGGGCCGACCGGCTCGGGCAAGACGCTGCTCGCGCAAACCCTCGCACGCCTGCTGAATGTGCCGTTCGTGATCGCCGATGCGACCACGCTGACGGAAGCGGGCTACGTGGGCGAGGACGTCGAGAACATCATCCAGAAGCTGCTGCAGAACTGCAATTACGAAGTCGACAAGGCGCAGCGCGGCATTGTCTACATCGATGAAATCGACAAGATCAGCCGCAAGTCGGACAACCCGTCGATCACGCGCGACGTGTCGGGCGAGGGCGTGCAGCAGGCGCTGCTGAAGCTGGTCGAAGGCACGATGGCGTCGGTGCCCCCGCAGGGTGGCCGCAAGCATCCGAACCAGGATTTCATCCAGGTTGATACGACCAACATCCTGTTCATCTGCGGTGGCGCGTTCGATGGCCTCGAAAAGGTCATCACCGATCGCACCGAGAAAACCGGCATCGGCTTCGGCGCGTCGGTGAAGAGCAAGCAGGAGCGCGATTCGGGCGAGGTGCTGCGCGAAACGGAACCGGAAGACCTGATCAAATTCGGGTTGATCCCCGAACTGATCGGCCGCTTGCCGGTGGTCGCCACGCTCGGCAAGCTCGACGAAGAAGCGCTGATGACGATCCTCGTCGAGCCGAAGAACGCACTGGTCAAGCAATACCAGAAGCTGTTCGCGATGGAGCGTGTCGAGCTGGAGTTGCGCCCCGGTGCGCTGCAGGCCGTGGCCCGCAAGGCCATTCGCCGCAAGACCGGTGCGCGCGGCTTGCGCTCGATCATCGAACAGGCGTTGCTCGAAGTGATGTACGAGTTGCCGACGCTCAAGGGCGTGAGCAAGGTCATCATCGACGACAACGTGATCGACGGCGATGGCAAACCCCTGCTGATCTACGAGGACACGCCCAAAGTGGCGGGTTCGAATTGATCGGCTTGACTGTCTGAAAGAAGCAAAAAAGCCGTTCATGGCGTCGTGAACGGCTTTTTTCGTTTAGTCTTGTGGGTAACACTGACTTTCTTCCGACCGGCGACTTTTTTACCGAATATTTCCCACGCGCTGAAGGCTTGCAATCCAATCTGCCGGCCTCAACTACCGAACAATTGATTCCACTCATGGGGAAATGAAAATGTCAGGCACCCAACTTCTCCCGCCGGAACGCATTACGCTCCCGCTGCTGCCGCTGCGAGATGTCGTCGTTTTCCCGCATATGGTGATTCCTCTGTTCGTGGGCCGACCGAAGTCGATCAAGGCCCTCGAAGCAGCGATGGAAGGCGGCAAGCACATCATGCTCGTCGCGCAGAAAACTGCCGCCAAGGACGAACCGACCGAAAAGGACATGTACGAGGTCGGCTGTATCGCCAACATCCTGCAGATGCTGAAGCTGCCGGACGGCACCGTGAAGGTGCTCGTCGAAGGCCTGCAACGCGCGCAGGCGCTGTCGATCGAAGAACAGGAAACCCAGTTCTCGTGCGAAGTGCTGCCGCTCGAACCCGACCATGCCGATAGCGCCGAAACGGAAGCCCTCCGCCGCGCCATCGTGTCGCAGTTCGACCAGTACGTGAAGCTGAACAAGAAGATCCCGCCGGAAATCCTGACCTCGCTGTCGGGTATCGACGAAGCCGGCCGTCTGGCCGACACGATCGCCGCGCATCTGCCGCTCAAGCTCGACCAGAAGCAGCACATCCTCGAGATGTTCCCGGTCATCGAGCGCCTCGAGCATCTGCTCGCGCAACTCGAAGCCGAGATCGACATCCTCCAGGTCGAAAAGCGCATCCGCGGCCGCGTCAAGCGCCAGATGGAGAAAAGCCAGCGCGAGTACTACCTGAACGAACAGGTCAAGGCGATCCAGAAGGAACTGGGCGAAGGCGAGGAAGGTGCCGATCTCGAGGAACTCGAGAAGCGCATCAACGCCGCGCGCATGCCGAAGGAAGCCAAGAAGAAGGCCGATGCCGAGCTCAAGAAGCTCAAGCTGATGTCGCCGATGTCGGCCGAAGCCACCGTCGTGCGCAACTACATCGACACGCTGATCGGC
Source organism: Burkholderia sp. 22PA0099 (assembly GCF_047497165.1). NCBI lineage: Bacteria > Pseudomonadati > Pseudomonadota > Betaproteobacteria > Burkholderiales > Burkholderiaceae > Burkholderia > Burkholderia sp. 22PA0099. Next base: position 1,894,724 of record NZ_CP163165.1, read on the forward strand.
CTGCCGTGGCGCAAGAAGAGCAAGGTCAACAACGACCTGACGAACGCCGAATCGGTGCTCGACGAAGATCACTTCGGCCTCGAGAAGGTCAAGGAACGGATCCTCGAGTATCTCGCGGTGCAACAGCGCGTCGACAAGGTCAAGGCACCGATCCTGTGCCTGGTCGGGCCTCCGGGCGTCGGCAAGACCTCGCTCGGCCAGTCGATCGCCCGCGCCACGAACCGCAAGTTCGTGCGCATGGCGCTCGGTGGCGTGCGTGACGAGGCCGAGATCCGCGGCCACCGTCGGACCTACATCGGCTCCATGCCGGGCAAGATCCTGCAGAGCCTGACCAAGGTCGGCGTGCGCAATCCGCTGTTCTTGCTCGACGAAGTCGACAAGATGGGCATGGATTTCCGTGGCGATCCGTCGTCGGCCCTGCTCGAAGTGCTCGATCCGGAACAGAACCACACGTTCGCCGATCACTACGTCGAAGTCGATTTCGATCTGTCGGACGTGATGTTCGTGGCGACGTCGAATTCGCTGAACATCCCGCCGCCGCTGCTCGACCGGATGGAAGTGATTCGTCTGTCGGGTTACACGGAAGACGAGAAGGTCAGCATCGCGCAACGCTATCTGCTGCCGAAGCAGAAGAAGAACAACGGGCTGAAGGACGGCGAAATCGCGGTTTCGGAAGAAGCGATCCGCGACATCATTCGTTACTACACCCGTGAAGCGGGCGTGCGTTCGCTCGAACGTGAAATCTCGAAGATCTGCCGCAAGGTCGTGAAGATGTTGCTGCTGAAGACGGCAGCGAGCCCGGTCAAGATCGATGCCGGCAACCTCGACACGTTCCTCGGCGTGCGCAAGTACGACTTCGGTCTGGCCGCCAAGGAAAATCAGGTCGGCCAAGTCACGGGCCTGGCCTGGACGGAAGTCGGCGGCGATCTGCTGACGATCGAAGCGGCGGTGATGCCCGGTAAGGGCAACGTGATCCGTACCGGCTCGCTCGGCGACGTCATGAAGGAATCGGTGGAAGCCGCGCGCTCGGTCGTGCGTTCGCGTTCACGTCGTCTGGGCGTGAAGGACGAGGCGTTCGAGAAGCAGGACATCCACATCCACGTGCCCGAAGGCGCGACGCCGAAGGACGGTCCGTCCGCCGGTATCGCCATGACGACTGCCCTGGTGTCGGTGCTGACCGGCATCCCGGTGCGTGCCGACGTGGCGATGACGGGTGAAATCACGTTGCGCGGCGAAGTTCTGCCGATCGGCGGGCTGAAGGAGAAGTTGCTGGCGGCACATCGCGGCGGCATCAAGCTCGTGCTGATTCCGGAAGAGAACGTGAAGGATCTCGCGGACATTCCGGACAACGTGAAGAACGCGATCGAGATCGTGCCGGTCCGCTGGATCGACAAGGTGCTCGAACTGGCACTCGAACGGATGCCGAGCGCGCTGCCGGAAGAAGAGGCGAAGGCCGCGGCGCCGGTGGCCGAGGCGCCGAAAGATGCATCAACCGAAGTTGTGAAGCACTAAATGCCTTGAATCAGGTGCGGCCGGGCTAGCCCCCGGCCGGCAAAAACCCGCGGTGAATACCGCGGGTTTTTTTATGCCCTGATGAAAACCATCGCAAATGCGTCAAATTGTGGGATCCCTTGCCCTGTCTCGGTTCTGCCGCTTGACAGGCTGGTTTCGGCTTCATTTAATGATCGACCCGGCATGAACCGGGCGACGGCCTGCACGGGGCGGCTGTTCTGAGACTGAACCACTCACGAAAGGGGACGGCATGAACAAGACGGACTTGATCGACCACATCGCACGCGAGGCGGATTTATCGAAGGCATCGGCCGGACGTGCGCTCGACGCACTGATCGGCGGCGTCATGCAGGCGCTCGAAAGCGGCGGCAGCGTCACGCTGGCCGGTTTCGGCACATTCGAGGTTGGCGAACGGATTGCACGCAACGGGCGCAATCCGCAAACCGGCGAGACGATTCGTATCGAAGCGGCGCGCGTCGCGAAATTCAGGGCTGGTAAAGCACTGAAGGATGCGCTAAACTAGCGGGCTTGCTGCATGAGAATGCCTTCGTGGTTCAGGGCAATCTCGGCAAGCAGATGGCAAGCGCGAAACGGGTGCTTAGCTCAGTTGGTAGAGCGGCGCCCTTACAAGGCGTAGGTCGGGAGTTCGAGCCTCTCAGCACCCACCAGTTTTGCGATCTTGTCGGCAGTACCGACCCAAGGAGCGGTAGTTCAGTTGGTTAGAATACCGGCCTGTCACGCCGGGGGTCGCGGGTTCGAGTCCCGTCCGCTCCGCCAGATTCAGACAAAAGCCTCATGAGTTCGCGCTCGCGGGGCTTTTTGTTTTGCGCGTATTTTCCTGCCCTTGGCCAATCGCCCTTCAGTTGTCCGCCGAGGATCGCGGCGGCCACGCGCAACTTGTCGAGCGACTCGCGCAAGCCGGCTGCGACGACGCCACGGCCGGTAGACGATCGAGCCGCAGACCCACGTCGCGCCCGATGCGTTGCCGGCTTGAATCGCGATGCACCAGGCGCTCACGACGGATCGGCGGTGGCTAGCGTGGATCGCGCCACAAGCCGAGCTCGCCGAGGCTGGCTGCCAGTTCGAGGCGCGCCGTACGCCAGTGCGATATGGCCAGCACGCGCTGTTTCTGTGCATCGGCCAGCGCTGTCTGTGCGTTCAGCAGATCGATGAAACTGCCGACGCCGGCGCGATAACGGCCGCGCGCGATGGCGAGTGAATGCTGCGCATCGTCGAGCAGCTTGCGCGAGTTGTCGAGGTTGAGCGAGTACGCTTGCACGCTGTGATAGCTTTTCCATACTTCGAGCGACACCTGGAGCTCGGTGTCGTCGAGCGTCGCCTGTCGCGCATCGGCCCGGGCGTGTGCTTCAGCGTTGCGATAGCCTGACGCGAAGCCCTCGAACAGCGGGATCGTCACCTGTACCCCGATCGTGCTGCTGCGACTGCGCGTGAGCGGAGCCGAGAGCGGCTGCTGCTGATACGACGGATTGTTCTGCGCCAGACTGCCGACCAAGGCGATGGTTGGCCGGCCTTCCGCGCGTGCCGCATCCACTTTGGCGACAGCCGCGTCCAGATTCGCGCGCGCCGCAATCAGGCTCGGATGATGCAGCTTCGCCTCGGCGATCAATTGATCGATGCCGGCCCGGATGCCCGGGCCGGCATCGCGATCGTGTTCGGGTGGCGCGATTTGCAGGGGGGTATCGGCTGGCACGCCGATCGTGACCGCGAGCGCGCCGATGGCCGCCTGTGCTTTGCCTTGCGCATTCACGCGTTCGAGCACGGCGCGCCAGTGACTCGTGCGCGCCTGCAGTTCGTCGGCCAGCGTTTCGGCACCGGCGGCATGTTTGGCGCTGGCCTGCGCGAGGCTGTCCGCCGTGATCGTTTCGATACTGAGCGTGGCATCGAGCGTGGCCTGTGCTTCGCGCAGCGCGTAGAACGCACGCGCTGCGTCGAACAGCACCCGCTGCAGGGCCGCATCTTGCGAGGCGTTGGCCGCAATCAGCAGGGCACGCGCCTCGCGTCTCGCGGCACCGCGTTTACCGAAATCGAACAGCACCCAACTCATGTTCAGCATGGCGTACTTGCTCGACGAGTTTTGCGATTGACGCACCGAGCCGAGCCCCCAGGCGCTTTCGTCGTAGGTGGATGAGAGCGTGTCGCGCTCGATGCCGGTGCTCACGTTCAACCGCGGCAGATAGGCCGCATCTGCGATACCGAGCGCGGCGGCCTTGGCGCGTGCTTCGGCCCATGCCTGGCGCGCCTTGGGATGGGCGCAGATCGCCTGCAGGATGACGTCGTCGAGTTCGATCGGATGCGTGTCGGGCAGCGCGACACACGATGCGCCCTTCAGCAGCGGCGCAGCCGGCGACGCGCTTGCCTCGTCGCGAGTGCCGAACACGTCGAGCCGTTGTGCGTGTGCCTGGTGCGGGATGGCAATGGCACCGGCAGTTGCGACGGTAAGCGCGACGACAGATGGCAGATGTCGTGCCCTCATGGCGTCCCCATGCCGTCGTCCGCCGCTGCGGCATGCCGTGGCTGCGTCGTGCGATCGAGCACGATCCTGCCACTATCGAGCATCACGACACGTTGCGCCGAGGCGATCGTTTCCGGACGGTGGGCGATGATGAGGCGCGTCATGCGCAGCGCGCTGATCGCGGCGTTGACCTGATGCTCGCGCTGCAGGTCCAGATGGCTGGTCGCCTCGTCGAGGACGAGAATCTTCGGCCGCTTGTAGAGCGCGCGCGCGAGCAGCACGCGCTGTTTCTGGCCTCCCGAGAGCACGGTGCCCATGTCGCCGACCAGCGTGTTGTAGCCCATCGGCATCGCGGCGATGTCGGCATGCACCGCGGCGAGCTGGGCGCACTGTGCGATCCATTGTGCGTCGGCCTCCGGGTCGAAGAAGCTGATGTTGTCGGCGATCGAGCCGGCGAACAGCACGTCGTCCTGCAGCACGGTGCCCACCATCGCGCGCAGGCGCTCGAGGCCGAGTCGGGCCGTATCGTGGCCGCCGATGCGCACGGTGCCGCCGGTCGGCGCCAGTACGCCGAGCAGCACGTTGGCCAGCGTGGTCTTGCCGCAGCCGGACGGTCCGACGAGCGCAATCGACTCGCCCGGCGAAATCGCAAACGACACGCCGTCGAGCACGCTCGGTTCCCCTTCCGCATAACGAAAGGCAACCGAATCGAATTCGATGCTCGCCGCGAGTTCGTCCGCTTCGCCGGGCACGCTGCGTTCGTCGGGCCGCGCTGCGGCTTCGGCCTTGCTGAATACGATGTCGGCGAGCCGCTCGCCCTGCAACTGCAGCATTCGAACCTCGAAGTACTTGTCGATGAGGCTGCCGATGCGGCTGTCGAACTGTCCCTTGTAGGCGTTGAACGCCATCAGCACGCCTACCGTGAACTGGCCGTCCATCACGAGACGCGCGCCGAGCCAGATCACGAGCAGCCCCTCGATGCCGAACAGCAGCCCGTTCAGTTGCGCGTAGAGCAATTGCAGCTTCTGCACGTGCAGGCCGGCATTGATCTGCTCGACCAGCAGCGCGAGCCAGCTCGCGCGTCGTTCGCGCTGGCGATTGAACAGCTTGATCGTCTTCACGCCGCGCACGGTTTCGAGAAAGTGGCTCTGCTGCTTGGCCGCGCGCACGATCTGCTCCTCGGTGGCGCGGCGCAACGGCCGGTACCAGAGCCAACGCAACAGGGCATACAGCGCCATCGCGGCCAGCGCGACGCAGCCGAGCAGGCGGCTGTAGACGAACATCATCCCCAGCGTGACGATGGCCATCACGCCGTCGATCATCGCGCTCAGGAACGAGGTGGTGAGCGTCTGCTGAATCGTGTCGATCGAACCGAAGCGCGAGACGACGTCGCCGAGGTGCCGTTGCTCGAAATAGCGGGTCGGCAGGTTCAGCAGATGCGTGAACACGTTGGCGCGCCATTGGATATTGAGCGTGGTGCCGAAAACCATCAGCGCCCAGCTCCGGATTGCACTGGTCGCCTGCTGCATCAGCAGCAACAGCCCGAAGCCGAGCGCCAACACCGTGAGCAGGTCGAGGTCGGCGCTGACGATCACCTCGTCGATCACCCATTGCAGGAAGAACGGCTGCACCACCGCGAACACCTCGAGCGCCAGCGCCAGCACCAAGATCTGGCCGAGCGATCTGCCGAGGCCCGAAACCGGCCCGAGCAGCGCACGCAGCCTGACGGGCGCGACAGCCTCGCGCCGCTCGAAGCGCTCGGTCGGCCACAGTTCCAGCGCAATGCCGGTGAACGAGCGGGACAGCGTGTCGAGCGGCAGCTTGCGGATGCCCTGTGCCGGGTCGTGGATCACGGCATGGCGGCCCACCACGCGCTTGAGCACGACGAAGTGATTGAAATTCCAGTGCAGCAGGCATGGCGTGCGCAACTGGCCGAGTTCGTCGAGGTCGAGTTTCAGCGCGCGCGTGCCGAGCTCGAGCCGCTGTGCGATGTCGATCAGGCGGTTGAGGCCGGTGCCCTTGAGCGATACCGGAAACCGACCGCGCAGCGTGGCGAGATCGACGTGGCGGCCATGGTAGCCGGCGACCATCGCCAGGCAGGCCAGCCCGCATTCGGCCGCTTCGGTTTGCAGCAGCATCGGCAGCGAATGACCGATGCCGAGCGAGAGACGTTGGAGAAAGGACATGGCGGCGAGGTGGTTAAAGTTTGCCGGTCAGGCTGTAAAGCGGTTCGAGCACCCACTCGTACAGGTGGCGGCGCTCCTGCAGGATGTCGGCCTGCAGCGCCATGCCGGCCGCGAGCGGCTCCGGCTTGCCATAGGCGGTGACGTGCTGCGCGTCGAGCGCCGCGCTCACGCGGTAGAACACGCCTGCGCCGCCTCGGCCATCACCGGCCGGCATGCCGCTCGTGGCGAGCTCGGCGGGCGACAGGGCTGCGCGGGCGATCAGGGTCACGTGCGCGGTGTACTGGCCGAACTTCTGATACGGATACGCCCGATACCGAATGCGCACGCGCTCGCCGACATGGACGAAGCCGATGGCCGCACTTGGCACGAACAGGTGCACGAGCCAGTGCGCGCCGTCGGGCACGATGCTGGCGGCGGGCTGCGTCGTATCGATGGTCTGCCCCGGTTCGGCGACGACGGCGGTGGCGATGCCGCTCTCGGGCGCCGTGACCACGAATTCGCGCCGCGCCTCGTTTTCCACGAGGGTTTGATCGACGTCGATCACGCGTCGGTCGATCTGCGAGAGATGGTTCTGTTGCTTGAGCGCGATGCCCGACAGGTCGTTGGCGGCCTCCTGAAGCGATTGCGAGACGCTTGCACGCTCGCGCTGCAGCGCAAGCAGCTTCGACTGCTGGTCGAGCAGATCGGCCTGCCGCTGCTGCAACTGGTCGGTGGATATGTAGTCCTGCTCGAGCAGCCGCCGGTAGCGGCTCACACCGTCGGCGGCGATCGACTGGCGCTCGCGCTGGTTGGCAAGCTGATCGTCGAGCCTTGCCAGCGCGCTGCGCAGGTTCGTGAGCTTGCCCTGCAAGGTGCTGCGTTCGTCCTGTTGCAACGCGCGCGTCTTGTCGATTTCCTGCAGCAACGATTGCCGGCGCAGGCGGGCCTGGCCGATCAGCGCGGCCTGCGTGCTGCCTTGCGCGGCGCTCTGCAGGTCGGTGGACACGGTGAACAGTGCCGCGCCGCGCATCACATGCTGGCCTTCGGTGACAGATTTGCGTCGAACGATCCCCGACTGCCGCGCATAGATCTTGACGAGCCCCGTATTCGGCAGCACCACGCCGTCGACGGTGGTGCGCCGGGTATAGCTGCCGAGCCAGAACAGCGCGATCAGCGCGGCGGCCATGATGGCGGCCGCCGCGCTCAGGAAGGCGAACGACACGGGGCGGATCAGCACGATCTCGCCATGGATCGGGGTGTGCTGGGCATCGATCGCGGCGCGACGAAAGAGAGGCTTGGGCGATGTCATGGCGGATCGGCAGGCAATTCTCGAAAGGGATGATCGGCAAGCGCAATGCGCCCGTGCGTGAAGGATGCGAGCTGCGGGGACGAAGCCGGGTTTTGAAATTCGGATTAATCGAACGCTTTGTTTTGCATGCGATGCTTTGTCGGAAGTGAATGTCTGGCATTTCGATTTCACGCAGTATAGGGAGCGTAATTCGAGGCGAGTGTGCAATTTCGACCATAAGTCATTTCATTTGATTTTCATCAGACTGGATTTTCGCGTGTTCGTAATAATGAGTTCCGTTTTCCGGAGTCCGATTTTTGAATCTGGAAAATTTGCGCGGTGGAGCGGTCGGGTGATATCCGCTCCTTCGGAAATCCATGTCCGTCATGAAACAAGGAGTGCTTTATATGCAAGTGCTGAATATGCAAGAGGTCGATGAGGTATCCGGCGGTATCGGCTTGCTCACGCTGCCGTCGATGCTCGGGCTGGGTCTGTTCATTCCCGGCATTGTGTTCAGTGGGATCGGCCTCGGCGTCACGATCCTGGGTACGGTCGTTTCCGGCATCGGGCTGGTCGCCAGCGCCGTCATCTGACGGGTCGGCGCGCGGCGGTTTGCACCGCCGCGCGCCGAGTTGCGTGATGAGCCGTGCGCCAGGTGCCCGGTGGTTAACGCTGGCTGCCCCGGAGCAAGACGCACACAAACTTCAGCGCGCCCGTGGCGAGGCTGTCGATAAATCGCATTTTCCTGATTTGAATGCCCGGGTGGTCGGGTCGCTTTGTCCTGTAATCGAGGTGTCGGTCGTATCGGATCGAGCTCGATTTATTTTTCGCTTTTTATTTAAGGTGCGTCATTTTGGTGTTTCATGTCGAATTTTTGAAAATCGACATATTCTGAAATTTCTCAAAGACTCGATGATTGCTTTTGTGTGCGTAAATGATGGCCGATATTGTGTCTCGTTCTGGCGCCGAGGCGCGCCGGCGGTTCGCACGCGTCGCGCTGCTGGCGCGACACTTGCATCGACGGCTTGACCGCGGGTCCGGTCGTCATGGAATACGAAGCCGGGGGGGCGTCGGCCTGTCGCCAGAGGGTGAGCGGCATGGGGACTGCTGTCGTGAGCAAGTCATTGAATTGGCGGTGGTTTACAGCGGCCGGTCGGTCAGCGGTCATCACGCCACCGGTGCGCCGACAAACTCTTGGCCGCTGCTTTCGCCTTTTCTGCTTGCCGCTGATGTAATATCGATCGTTTTGTCCAGCCATTCCGCCCACGCATGCTCGATTTCTTCCGCAATCATCAGCGCCTGATGATGTCTCTCCTGCTCCTGATCGTGTTGCCGGGGCTTGGGTTCGTCGGGGTTCAGGGTTTCCGCGACTTCTTTGACGACAGTGCGAACGTGGCCTCGGTCGGCGGGCGCAAGCTCACGCGAGCCGAATTCGACAGCGCCTACCGGCAGCAGGTCGACCAGGCTCGCCAGACGCTCGGCGCCAATTTCGATTCGAAAACCTTCGACACGCCCGAACGTCGCCAGCAACTGCTCGACGGCATGATCGAGCAAAGCGCGCTGACCGACGAAGTGCGCCGCCTGCACCTGACCGCCTCCGATGGCGCGGTGCGCACGGCTCTGATGTCGAATCCGATCATCGCCTCGCTGCGCAAGCCGGATGGCACGATCGACGGCGAGCGCTACACGCAGCTGCTCGCGATGCAGGGCATGACGCCCGAGCAATATCAGGAATCGATCCGCTACCAGCTCTCGCAGAGCCAATTGCCGGAAAACCTGATCAACAGCGCGTTCACGCCGAAGAGCGTGGCCCGGCACCTGACCGATCTCGCGCAGCAGCAGCGTGAAGTGCAGGCCATCGTGCTGAAGCCGGCCGATTATGCCAGCAAGGTTCAGCCGACCGACGCGCAAATCTCGGCCTACTACGATGCGCACAGGGCATCGTTCGCCACGCCCGAGACGGCCACCATCCAGTACCTCGTGTTCTCGCCGGCTTCAGCCGCCGCGAATGCGCAGCCGTCCGACGCCGATCTGCACAAGTTCTACGAGGACAACGCCGCGCGTTTCCGTACCGAAGCGCAGGTGCGCGTGAGCCACATCTTCATCGAGGCGCCGCGCAGCGCCAGCGCCGCCGACAAGGCCGCCGCGAAGGCCAAGGCCGACAAGCTGCTGGCCGACGTCAAGGCGCACCCGGACCAGTTCGCGCAGATCGCCGAGAAGAATTCGCAGGATGCGCCGTCGGCCGCGAAGGGCGGCGACCTCGGCTACGTCACGCGTGGTTCGACGGCAGGCGGCCCGGCATTCGACGATGCCGCCTTCGCGCTGAAGTCGGGTGAGGTCAGCAACGTGGTGGAATCCGACCTGGGCTTCCATATTCTGAAGGCCACCGACGTCAAGCCGGCCGCGGTCAAGCCGTTCGACGAGGTCAAGGACAGCATCGCGGTCGAGCTCAAGCAGCAGTTCGCGGCCAAGGCATTCACGGACAACTCGGAAGGGTTCACGTCGCTTGTCTACGAGAAGGCCAAGAGCCTGCAGCCGGCCGCCGACAAGTACAAGCTGACCGTGCAGACGGCCACCGTCACGCCGCAACCGAACCCGCAACTGCCGCCGGACAGCCCGCTCAACAATCCGAAGTTCCTGGCGGCCGTGTTTGCCGCCGATGCGGTCAAGAACGGCAACAACACGCAGGCGATCGACATCGGCAACAGCACGCTGATCGCCGCGCACGTGACGGCCGACAAGCCGGCCGCGGTGCCCGCGCTCGACGCGATCAAGGATCAGGTTCGCCAGAAGTTCATCGCCGACGAAAGCGCCAAGCTGGCCAAGCAGGCCGGCAAGGACAAGCTCGCGGCGCTGCAGAAGTCGAAGTCCACCGATGGCTTCCTGCCGGCCGAGAAAATTTCGCGCACGCAGGCGCAGGGCTTGCCGCCCGACGCCGTGGCCGCGATCTACAAGGCCGACGACAAGGCGCTGCCGGCGTATGTCGGCGTGGACCTGGGCGATGGCGGCGGTTATGCGATCTTCCGCGTAAACGCCGTGATCGCGCCGCCGGCACCGGACCCGAAGCAACTGCAAGCCGCGCAGCAGCAACTGGCGCAGGTCTACGCGCAAAGCGAGAGCGAGGCGTTCATGAAGGCGCTGCGCGCGCGCTCGACGGTCAAGCTGTATGGCTCGGTCACCGACAACAGCAATGCGAACAACGCCGACGGCAACTGATCGCGGTATTGCAGCGTAAGCCCCGCAACGCGCTTCAGCGTTCGCCCGACACACAGCCCCGCCCGGTCACGAGCGGGGCTGTTTGCTTATGAGGCGCTCAATGCGCGCCCGGCCCGAGCAGCGGCTTCATGACGGGCCAGACGTTGTCGAGCAGCTTCGGCTGCGCGCCCTGGTTCGGATGCTTCTGGTCGTCCTGGAATTGGTCCGGCTGGTCTTCCATGCCGGCCAGCAGGAACGGCACCAGCGGCAGATGCAGCTCCTTGGCGAGCGTGCCGTACATCGCATGGAACTTCTGCGTGTAATCGAGGCCGTAATTCGGCGGCACGTACATGCCGATCAGCACCACCTTGGCCTTCGCCTGCCGTGCGCCTGCGATGATCGCGCGCAGGTTCTGCTCGGTGGTGGCGATCGGCACGCCGCGCAGCGCGTCGTTCGCACCCAGCTCGACCACCACGATCGCCGGTTTCAGGCGCGTGAGCAGGGCGGGCAGGCGGGCGCGTCCGCCGCTGGTGGTATCGCCGCTGACGCTTGCGTTCGCAACGCTATAATCGAGCCGCTGTTGCGCGATGCGTTCGCGCATCAGCGCCACCCAGCCGGTATCGCGCGGCAGGCCGTATTCGGCGGACAGGCTGTCGCCGAGCACGACAATGTTAGGTTTGGCGGAGGCCTGCGCGGCGTTCGCCGCCGGGCTGGCCGCATGGGCGGCAACGCCCGCCAGCGAAGCCGTGGCAGCCACGGCGATCACGACGGCGCGCAGGCCGTTTTTCCAGGAACGTGTGTGCTTCATGCTCAAAAGATGACGGAACCGATCATTGAAGTTCGACAAGTATCGAAACGCGTGGCCGATGCGGCCGGTGAACTGACGATCCTCGACAGCATCGACCTGACCGTGCACGCCGGCAACAGCGTGGCGATCGTGGGGGCGTCGGGATCGGGCAAGTCGACCCTGCTTGGCTTGCTTGCCGGGTTGGACAGCGCGACCGACGGTACGGTTCGCCTGCTCGGCCGCGACCTGAACGGCCTGAACGAGGATCAGCGCGCGGCCTTGCGCAGCGGGGCCGTCGGCTTCGTGTTCCAGTCGTTCCAGTTGATGCCGCATCTGACCGCACTCGAAAACGTGATGCTGCCGCTCGAATTGCGCGGCGGAATTTCGGCGCGCGAGGCGGCCGAACGGGCGCGGCGCCTGCTCGATCGCGTCGGCCTGGGCGCGCGTACCGGCCATTACCCGAAGCTGCTGTCGGGCGGCGAGCAGCAGCGCGTGGCGCTGGCGCGTGCCTTCGTGACCGATCCGGCCATCCTGTTCGCCGACGAGCCGACCGGCAGCCTCGACGCCGCCACCGGCCACGCGGTCATCGACCTGATGTTCGAACTGAACCGCGCGCAGGGTGCGACGCTGGTGCTCGTCACGCACGATCCGGTGCTCGCGCGCCGCTGCGGCGCGACCATCACGCTCGACGGCGGCCGCATCGTGGCCGCCGAGGCGGTGGAGCCGAGCCCGGGCTGAATCGGCACGTCGAGTGCGCCTCGGCGCGCGCCACCAATAAAAACGGCCGGTGTCGAGGTTTCGATACCGGCCGTTTCGCATGGCGTGCCGTTTAGCCCTGCTTGAGCGCCGCGCGCGCCTTCGCGATCAGCGCCGAGGTCGACGAATCGTGCTTGGCCGGGTCCGTGCTGGCTGCGGTCAGGTCGGCCTCGACCACCTTGCCGAGAATCTTGCCGAGCTCCACGCCCCACTGGTCGAACGGGTTGATGTTCCACACCGACGCCTGCACCAGCACCTTGTGTTCGTAGAGCGCGATCAGCGCGCCGAGCGTGCGCGCGGTGAGCGCGTCCACCAGGATCGTCGAGGTCGGCCGGTTGCCCGGGAACGTCAGGTGCGGCGCGAGTTCGGGCTTGTCCGGGCCGGCGATCTTGCGCGCCTCGTCGAGCGTGCGGCCGAGCATCAGCGCCTCGCTCTGCGCGAAGCAGTTGGCGAGCAGCTTCGGGTGATGGCTGGCGAGCGGATGCTCGGGCGTCAGCACCGCGATGAAGTCGATCGGCACGATCGTCGGACCTTGATGCAGCATCTGGAAGAACGCGTGCTGGCCGTTGGTGCCCGGCTCGCCCCAAGTAACGGCCGAGGTCGGGTAGTCGACGAACGCGCCATCGAGGCGCGCCGACTTGCCGTTGCTCTCCATTTCGAGCTGTTGCAGGTACGACGGCAGGAAATGCAGCGCTTCCGAATACGGCGCGACGAGGTAGCTCTGCGAGCCGAAGAAGTTGCGATACCAGATGCCGATCAGGCCGAGCAGCACCGGCAGGTTCGATTCGAGCGGCGCTTCGCGGAAATGGCGATCCATCTCGTCGGCGCCGGCCAGCAGTTCGTCGAATTGCTGCGGCCCGATCGCGATCATGATCGACAGGCCCACGGCCGACCACAGCGAATAGCGGCCGCCGACCCAATCCCACATTTCGAACACGTTGTGGGCGTCGATGCCGAACTTGATTACTTCCTCGGGGTTGGCCGACACGCCCACGAAGTGCTTGGCGAGCGCGTTTTCCGGGCAGCCGTGCGAGGTCAGCCAGTCGCGCGCCGAGCGCGCGTTGGTCATGGTCTCGAGCGTCGTGAACGTTTTGGAGACGACGATCACGAGCGTTTCTTCGGGATTGCAGTGTTCGAGCGCGCGGTACAGGTCGGCGCCGTCGACGTTCGACACGAACGTGCACGACAGCTCGCGGGTGGCCAGATGATCGAGCGCGTGCACGACCATCTTCGGGCCGAGGTCCGAGCCGCCGATGCCGATGTTGATCACGTGGCGCACGCGCTTGCCGGTGTAGCCCGTCCAGCGGCCGTCGCGCACCTGCTCGGCGAACGCGGCCATCTTCTTGCGTTCGGCGGCAATTTGCGCGTGGAACGGCGCATCGGGCGCGCTCGCGCGCAGCGCCGTGTGCAGCGCCGCGCGGCCTTCGGTGGGGTTGACCACTTCGCCGGCGAACATCGCGTCGCGGCGCGTTTCGACGCCGGCTTCGCGCGCCAGTTGCACGAGCAGCTTCAGCGTGGCGTCGGTGATGCGGTTCTTCGAGAAATCGATGGCAAGGCCGCCGCCGGCGAACGTGAAGCGTTCGGCGCGGGTCGGGGCGGGATCGTTGGCGGGGGCGAACCAGTCGCGCAGATGCGCGTCGCGGATCTCGTCGTAGTGCGATTGGAGGGCAGGCCAAGCGGGGAGCGAATTCAGCGTCATAGCGGTTCTGGGGAAACGGTCGTGACTCGGAAGGCGAGGGCGGCGCGCATCGGGCGCCGCGTGCCGGCGGACTACGCAAGCCGCGCGCGACGGATCGCGCGCAGGACTATCCAGTATAGCGGCGTCACCCCTGCGGCGACGTGACGCGTGAATAAAAGTGCCGGTTCAGAAGCCGGCGTACGGCCGGCGCGAGTTCGCCGGCAGCCATGCCGGCCGGGCCGTGGCCGAGCGCGGTCAGGCAGTCGGCGGCGAGCCCGTGCAGGTAGACGCCCGCCAGCGCAGCCTCGCAGGCCGGCATGTGTTGCGCGGCGAACGCGGCGATCAGGCCGCCGAGCACGTCGCCGGTGCCGCCGGTGGCGAGCGCGGCGTTGCCGGTCGGGTTGACGAACACGCGCCCGCCCGGCTCGGCAATCACCGTGCCCGATCCCTTCAGCACCGCGACGGCCCGGAAGCGATGCGACAGCTCGCGCGCGGCGGCCAGCCGGTCGGCTTGCACGGCGCGCGTATCGGTGTCGAGCAGGCGCGCCGCTTCGAGCGGGTGCGGGGTCAGGATCGACGCGGCGCCATCGCGATCGGCGCGCGCGCGCAGGGCGGCGGCCAGATCGTCGTGCGCGGCGATCAGGTTCAGCGCGTCGGCGTCCACGAGCACCGGCAGATCGAGCGCGAGCGTGTGGCGCAGCATCGCGATGGCGGGCTCGCGCGTGCCGAGGCCGCAGCCGATGCCGACCGCGCTGAGGCCGCCGGTATCGAGCGAGCCGGCCGGATGCAGCATCAGTTCGGGGAACGGCGGATCGTAGGGCGGCGCGTCGTCACCCAAGAAGCCCACGTGCACCTTGCCCGCGCCTGCGTGCAGGGCGGCGCGCGCGGCCAGGATCGGGGCGCCGCACATGCCGGTGTCGCCACCGACGATCGCCACGCTGCCGAAGCTGCCCTTGTGGGTGGCCGCGCCGCGCGCGGGCCAGTCAGGCGCGAACAGCGCCGCCGCGTTCAGCGTGGCGGACGGCCGGGCCGGTGCGGCGTCGATCGTCTCGACGACGATCTCGCCCGCGTGGTCGCGCCCGTCGCCGAGATAGAGGCCCGGCTTGGCGGCGATGAACGACAGGGTATGCGTGGCGCAGACGGCCGGGCCATTGCCGACGCGCGTGCCGCTGTCGGCATCGATGCCGCTCGGCACGTCGAGCGCGAGCACCCGGCCGTGCGCCTGCGCGCGTGCAGACAGCGCCACGGCCAGCACCGCGAACGGGCCGTCGAGCGCCCGCGCGAGGCCGATTCCGAACAGGCCGTCGACGCACCAGCCGTAGCCGTCGAGCGAGGCGGGCGGTTCGGCCGCGATCGGCACGCCGGCCTCGCGGGCGAGCGCGAGCGCCCAGCGCGCGTCCTCGGGTTTCGGTTCGACGGGCAGGCATACCTCCACCTGCACGCCGAGCCGCAGCAATTCGGCGGCGGCCACCAGCGCGTCGCCGCCGTTGTTGCCGGGGCCGGCGGCGAGCCAGACCGGGCGCGTGTCGCGATCGGCGCGCGCGGCCAGCCAACGCGCGGCGGCCGCGCCCGCGCGCGCCATCAGCGTGTGCGGCGGCAGCGCGGCGGCGGCCGTGGTTTCGGCGGCGCGCACGTCGGCGACGGTGGACAGCGCAAGCGGGAGATGGGCGAGCGGCGCGTCGAACGAATCGACGGCGGCAGGCGTGGCGGACAGCGAGGCAGAGGGGGCGAGCAGCATCATGTCGGAAGGGCCGCCGGGCGGCCGGTCGATGCGCCGCCCGTGGGCGGCGTCAGGTGGCGAAGCGATCCGCGCGCAGCGCGGCGAGCGTGTCGGCCGGCACTTGATGCCCGGTGCCGCCGAGGTAATCGCTCACCACTCTAGCAGAGCCGCAGGCGAGGCCCCAGCCGGCCGGCCCGTGGCCGAGGTTGACGAACACGCGCGGGTGGGGCGTCGGCCCGACCACCGGCAAGCCGTCCGGCGAGAGCAGCCGCGTGTCCTGCCACGGCAGCGCGGCGGAGATCTTCGCCGCGCCGGGAATCCAGTCGTGGGTGGCCTGGCCGAGCAGCGCCAGCGCCTCGTCGTTGAGCGCGGCCGGCAGTGGCCTCGCCGTATCCTTCTCGCTTTGCAGCACCGGCGCGCCGCTGATGCGCACGCGCTGGTGCATGCGCGTCATGACGATCCGCTTGATCGAATCGATCACCGTCAGGTGCGGCGCGTGTTCCTCGTACGCGACCGGCGCCGTCAGCGCATTGATGCGCACCGGGTGCAGCGGCAGCGTCACGCCGAGCCGCGCCAGCAGCGGCACGCTGCCGGTGCCGGCGGCGACCACCACGGCGTCGGCCGAGATCACGTCGACTTCCTTGCCGCGCACGCCGAGCCGGTCGCCCGGTTCCGGCGCGAGTTCGACGGCCGCGCGGTTCGCCTCGACGCGGATCGCCGTGACGGTGCGGCCGAACATGAACTGCACGCCATGCTCGTCGAGCGTCTGCTTGATCAGCTTCGCGAACAGGGGGCAGTTGCCGGTGCGCTCGAATTCGAGCAGCACGCCACCGGCGAACGTCGGATCGGCCGGCACCGAATGTTCGAGCGCCGTGCATTCGTCGGCGGTGAGGATCTGGTGCGGGACTTCGTTGGCGCGCAGCAGGTCGAGCGCGGGCTGGGCCTGCTCCCATTCCTGGCGCTCGCGGATCACGTGCAGCACGCCGGGGCGCTGTTCGAATTCGAGGCCGAAGCGGCGCTCGACGTCGGCGATCGTGTCGCGCGACAGATCCACCAGCGGCTTGAGCTTCGCGAAATGGGCCGTGAACGCGTCCGGGTCCTGCAGCCTGGCCAGTTCGCGCGTGAAGCGGCGCAGCGCGCCGTTCAGGCCCGGTTTGTAGACGACGCCGCTGCGCAGCGCGCGGCGATGGTGCATGAAGGTCGGGCCGAACCAGACGTCGAGCGGGGTGGGCAGCATGAGGCCGCCATGGCCGTAGGTCGCGCCCTGGGCAACGGTGGCGTGGCGTTCGACCACGCAGACGCGATGGCCCGCGGCACGCAACTGGTAGGCGGTGGCGACGCCGCCGATTCCGCCGCCGATGACGATGACATCCATGTTGTGATTCGATGACGAGCCGCGTCGCGACCCGGAGTCTGGTCTTCCTTGAGGGCCGTGTGGAACCCGGTGAACCGCGAATGATAGCGCCAAACCGGGCGCTGGCGGATTCGGCCTTGCAGCCAGGGCCGGCGCGCCGCGCCGTGGCGGATTGGACACGATCCGCCGATTCCCCTGCCCGGCATGGCTCGCAAGCGCCTTGGGCGGACCCACTTCCGGGTATAATTACGGCCTTCCTTTCGCCCCAATGTCGCCGCTTTGCGCGACTCATCGATGTCCGTCCAGCCCATGGCCCACTTCTCGTGTTTCCCCGGCGCCGCCGCCCTGTCCGATTTCCGCCAAGCTCGCCTGCTCGACACGCTCAAGCAGATCGACGGCGATATCGTCGCCATTCGCGGCCAGTACCTGCATTTCGTCAACGCGTCCGACGCGCTCGCCGCCGATGAAGCGGCCCGCATCGATGCGCTGATGCACTACGGCGCGCCGTTCGAGGCGGCCGCCGAGAAGGGCGCCACCGAAACCTTCATCGTGCTGCCGCGTCTGGGTACCGTGTCGCCGTGGGCCAGCAAGGCAACCGACATCGCGTTGCACTGCGGCCTCGCCAAGGTGCGCCGCATCGAACGCGGCGTCGAATTCAGCGTGACGCTGAAGGCCGGCCTGCTAGGCATGGGCGGCAAGAAGGCGCTGTCGCCGGAGGTGCGCGCCGCCGTGGCCGCCGCGCTGCACGACCGCATGACCGAAACCGTGGTGGCCGCGCGCGACGATGCGCACCACCTGTTCGCCGAGCTGCCGGCCAAGGCGCTGGGTCGCGTCGACGTGCTGGGCCAGGGCCGCGCCGCGCTGGAAGCCGCCAACGCCGAGCTGGGCCTCGCGCTGGCCGACGACGAAATCGTTTATCTGGTCGATGCGTTCACCAAGCTCGAACGCAACCCCACCGACGTCGAACTGATGATGTTCGCGCAGGCCAACAGCGAGCACTGCCGCCACAAGATCTTCAACGCCGACTGGACGATCGACGGCGCCAAGCAGGACATGTCGCTGTTCGCGATGATCCGCAACACCGAGAAGATCAGCCCGCAAGGCACGATCGTCGCCTATTCGGACAACTCGTCGATCATGCGCGGCGCGCAGGCCGAGCGCTGGTTCCCGCGCGGCGCGAGCGTCGCCGGCCAGCCCGCCGAGCAGTACGGCCGCCACAGCGAGCTGACGCACACGCTGATGAAGGTCGAGACCCACAACCACCCGACCGCGATCTCGCCGTTCGCCGGCGCCGCGACGGGCGCGGGCGGCGAAATCCGCGACGAAGGCGCGACCGGCCGCGGCGCGCGCCCGAAGGCCGGCCTGGCCGGGTTCACGGTGTCGAACCTCGATCTGCCCGAGGCGCGCGAAGCCTGGGAAAACGCCCGCGACGCCGCGCAGCCGGTGGCCGAGCGCAATCCGGCCGATGCGCACACGCCGTACGGCCGCCCGGACCGCATCGCTTCGCCGCTGCAGATCATGATCGACGGCCCGCTCGGCGGCGCCGCGTTCAACAACGAATTCGGCCGCCCGAACCTCGGCGGCTACTTCCGCGTGTACGAACAGAACGTCGGCGGCACCGTGCGCGGCTATCACAAGCCGATCATGATCGCCGGCGGCATCGGCAACATCTCCGACGGCCACACCCACAAGCACGACCTGCCGGCCGGCACGCTGCTGATCCAGATCGGCGGCCCCGGCATGCGGATCGGCATGGGCGGCGGCGCGGCCAGCTCGATGGCCACCGGCGCGAACACGGCCGAGCTCGATTTCGATTCCGTGCAGCGCGGCAATCCGGAAATCGAACGCCGTGCGCAGGAAGTCATCAACGGCTGCTGGCAGCTCGGCGATACCAACCCGATCCTGTCGATCCACGACGTCGGCGCGGGCGGCCTGTCGAACGCGTTCCCCGAACTGGTCGACGGCGCCGACAAGGGCGCGCGCTTCGAACTGCGCAAGATCCAGCTCGAGGAAAGCGGCCTGTCGCCGCGTGAAATCTGGTCGAACGAATCGCAGGAGCGTTACGTCCTGGCGATCGCGCCGGACGATCTGCCGCGCTTCGAGGCGATCTGCGTGCGCGAGCGTTGCCCGTTCGCCGTGATCGGCGTGGCCACCGATGCTCGCGAGCTGAAGCTCGTCGACGACGCCATCAGCGGCGCCGACAGCGCGCCGGTCGACATGCCGATGGACGTGCTGCTCGGCAAGCCGCCGAAGATGCACCGCGACGTCGCACGCGTGAGCGTCGAGCGCGCGCCGGTCGACGTGACGGGCCTGTCGCTGGCCACGGCCGCGGTCGACGTGCTGAAGCACCCGACGGTCGGCAGCAAGTCGTTCCTGATCACGATCGGCGACCGCTCGGTCGGCGGCACCACCGTGCGCGACCAGATGGTCGGCCCGTGGCAGGTGCCGGTGGCCGACTGCGCCGTCACCGCGCTCGATTACGCCGGCTTCGGCGGCGAGGCGATGACGATGGCCGAGCGCACGCCGCTGGCCGTGATCGATGCGCCGGCCTCGGGCCGCATGGCGGTGGGCGAGGCGATCACCAACATCGCGTCGGCGCCGATCGCGTCGCTCGACAAGCTCAAGCTGTCGGCCAACTGGATGGCCTCGTGCGGCACCGCCGGCGAAGACGCCGCGCTGTACGACACGGTCAAGGCGATCGGCATGGAGCTGTGCCCGGCGCTCGGCATCGGCATTCCGGTCGGCAAGGATTCGCTGTCGATGAAGACCAAGTGGAACGATGAAGGCGTGGCGAAGGAAGTCGTCTCGCCGGTGTCGCTGATCATCTCGGCGTTCGCGCCCGTGGAAGACGTGCGCCGCCACCTCACGCCGCAACTGCGCCGCGTGGCCGATGCCGGCGACAGCGTGCTGATCGCGATCGACCTCGGCCGCGGCAAGAACCGCATGGGCGGCAGCATCCTGGCCCAGGTCACGCAACAGGTGGGCGACGCCACGCCGGACGTGGACGACCCCGAGGATCTCAAGCGCTTCTTCAATGCGATCCAGTCGTTGAACGCCGGCGGCAAGCTGCTGGCCTACCACGATCGTTCGGACGGCGGCCTGTGGGCGACCGTCTGCGAAATGGCGTTTGCGGGTCACGCCGGCGTGTCGCTGAACGTCGACATGCTGACGCTCGATCCGAACCACGAATCCGATTTCGGCGACGCCAAGGATTGGGCGAAGCAGACCAGCGGCCGCCGCGAGGATCGCACGATCCGCGCGCTGTTCAGCGAGGAACTGGGCGCCGTGGTGCAGGTGCGCGCCGCCGACCGCGACGCCGTGCTGGCCTCGCTGCGCGAACACGGCCTGTCCGCTTGCTCGCATGTGATCGGCACGGTCAACGAGCGCGACACGGTGGAAGTGTTCCGCGACGCCAAGAAGATCTACGAAGCGCCGCGCGCCGAACTGCAACGCGCCTGGACCGAAGTGAGCTGGCGCATCGCGCGCCTGCGCGACAACCCGGCCTGCGCCGACGGCGAGTACGACACGCTGCTCGACGTCGCCGATCCGGGCATGCAGCCGGTGCTGACGTTCGATGCCGCCGACGACGTGGCCGCGCCGTTCATCGCCACCGGCGCGCGTCCGCGCGTCGCGATCCTGCGCGAGCAGGGCGTGAACTCGCACCTCGAAACGGCTTACGCGTTCGACCGCGCCGGCTTCGACGCGCACGACGTTCACATGAGCGACCTGCTGGCCGGCCGCGCCAACCTGGCCGACTTTGCCGGCGCGGTGGCGTGCGGCGGCTTCTCGTACGGCGACGTGCTGGGTGCCGGCGAAGGCTGGGCCAAGACGATCCGCTTCAACGAAGGCCTGGCCGAGATGTTCACGACGTTCTTCGCGCGTCAGGACACGTTCGCGCTCGGCATCTGCAACGGCTGCCAGATGCTGTCGAGCATCGCGTCGATGATCCCCGGCGCCGAAGCCTGGCCGAAGTTCACGCGCAACAAGTCCGAGCAGTTCGAGGCGCGCTTCTCGCTGGTGGAAGTGCAGCCGTCGCCGTCGATCTTCTTCGCCGGCATGGAAGGCTCGCGCATCCCGGTGGCCGTCGCGCACGGCGAAGGCTTCGCCGATTTCTCGCAGCAGGGCGACGCGAGCCGCGTGGCCGTGGCGATGCGCTTCGTCGATCACCGTGGCCAGGCCACCGAGCGTTACCCGTTCAACCCGAACGGCTCGCCGGCCGGCATCACGTCGGTCACCACGGCCGATGGCCGCTTCACCGTGCTGATGCCGCACACGGAGCGCGTGCACCGCACCGTGCAGATGAGCTGGTCGCCCGAAGGTTGGGGCGAGGCGAGCCCGTGGATGCGCGTGTTCCGCAACGCGCGCCGCTGGCTCGGTTGAGTTCCGGCGCGCGGCGCAGGGTGGGGCGGCCCCTGGCGAGCCCGCCGCCCGCGCCGCGCGCCATGCAGTGGGTTGGATCGAAATCGGCGCGTCGGACGATCGCGCCAGCGCCTTCCGGCAGCGCGATCGCCGCCTGAAAGCGCACCGCCGTATCGCGCGCAAGCCTGCGCACGGTGCGGCATAATCGTTCAGGTTTGCATCGGCGGGCGCTCAAAAGGCGCCTGTTGTGGTGCGCAGCGGTGCGTCGCGGCGAGCCCAAAGGCCTCATTCGCCACGACCCCCGTTTTCCCGGTCACTTTCTGTTTCGCTACCACAACAATGCCCGCATACCGTTCCAAAACATCCACCGCCGGCCGCAACATGGCAGGCGCGCGCTCGCTCTGGCGCGCCACCGGCATGAAGGACGAAGATTTCTCGAAGCCGATCATCGCGGTCGTCAATTCGTTCACGCAATTCGTGCCCGGCCACGTCCACCTGAAGGACCTCGGCCAACTGGTCGCGCGTGAAATCGAAGCCGCCGGCGGCGTCGCCAAGGAATTCAACACCATCGCCGTCGACGACGGCATCGCGATGGGCCACGACGGCATGCTGTATTCGCTGCCGAGCCGCGAGATCATTGCCGACTCGGTCGAGTACATGGTCAACGCGCACTGCGCCGACGCGATGGTCTGCATCTCGAACTGCGACAAGATCACCCCCGGCATGCTGATGGCCGCGATGCGCCTGAACATCCCGGTGATCTTCGTGTCGGGCGGCCCGATGGAAGCCGGCAAGGCCAAGCTGGCCGTGCCCGGCACCAACACCATTCAGATCAAGAAGCTCGACCTGATCGACGCCATGGTGATGGCCGCCGACAGCAAGGTCAGCGACGAGGACGTGGCCGAAGTCGAACGCTCGGCCTGCCCGACCTGCGGTTCGTGCTCGGGCATGTTCACGGCCAACTCGATGAACTGCCTGACCGAGGCGCTGGGCCTGTCGCTGCCGGGCAACGGCACGGTGGTCGCCACGCACGCCGATCGCGAACAACTGTTCAAGCGCGCCGGCAGCCGCATCGTCGAACTGGCCCGCCAGTACTACGAGCAGGAAGACGAGAACGTGCTGCCGCGCTCGGTCGGCTTCAAGGCGTTCGAGAACGCCATGACGCTCGACATCGCGATGGGCGGTTCGACCAACACGATTCTTCACGTGCTGGCGATCGCGCAGGAAGCCGAGATCGATTTCTCGATGGCCGACATCGATCGCCTGTCGCGCGTCGTGCCGCAGCTGTGCAAGGTTGCGCCGAACACCAACAAGTACCACATCGAGGATGTGCATCGCGCCGGCGGCATCATGGCGATCCTCGGCGAGCTCGAACGCGCCGGCAAGCTGCACACCGACGTGCCGACCGTGCACGCTCCGACGCTCGGCGCGGCCCTCAAGCAGTGGGATATCGTGCTGACCGACGACGCGGCCGTGAAGAAGTTCTACATGGCCGGCCCGGGCGGGATTCCCACCCAGGTGGCGTTCAGCCAGGACGCGCGCTGGCCGAGCCTCGATCTCGACCGCGCCGAAGGCTGCATCCGCTCGTATGAGCACGCGTTCAGCAAGGAAGGCGGCCTGGCCGTGCTGACCGGCAATATCGCGCTGAACGGCTGCGTCGTGAAGACGGCCGGCGTGGACGAATCGATCCTGGTGTTCGAAGGCCCGGCGCATGTGGTCGAGTCGCAGGACGAAGCGGTCGAGAACATCCTTGCCGACCAGGTCAAGGCCGGCGACGTGGTGGTGGTGCGCTACGAAGGCCCGAAGGGCGGCCCGGGCATGCAGGAAATGCTCTACCCGACCAGCTACATCAAGTCGAAGGGCCTGGGCAAGGCGTGCGCGCTGCTGACCGATGGCCGGTTCTCGGGCGGCACGTCGGGCCTGTCGATCGGTCACTGCTCGCCGGAAGCGGCAGCGGGTGGCGCGATCGGCCTGGTGCGCAACGGCGACCGCATTCGCATCGACATCCCGAACCGCACGATCGACGTGCTGGTCAGCGATGAAGAACTGGCGAAGCGTCGCGCCGAGCAGGACGCGAAGGGCTGGAAGCCGGCGCTGCCGCGTCCGCGCAAGGTGTCGGCGGCGCTGAAGGCGTACGCGAAGCTGGTGATGTCGGCGGACAAGGGCGCGGTGCGGGATCTGTCGCAGCTTGAGGATTGAGCTTCTTCTGCCGATTGCGTCGCCGCAGTTGAGAAACGCCACCCTCCGGGGTGGCGTTTTGCTTTGAAGTCAGGCCCCAAGCTTTCGGCGACATGAACGAGTCATGTCGTCTCAGTAAGGTATTGATTTGTCAGAGTTATGCCTCGGTTTTCGCCCCTTCAAAGCGGCGGCTTCAGGCCGTTAACAGAGGCTTCGCATGCTCCATGCGACAGTACCTTTCAAAAGATCCTCAATGAAGCTCAGTCGTAAGATTCCTCTCGCGTTTTCCCTTTCTCTGACGTTGATGGCCGCCGGCGCCTTTTACGGCATCCACACGCTCAACGACGCCATCGATACCTATCGCACCAGCGTGCAGGACGCCGCCGCGAACGAGCGCATGGTGTCCGCGACGCTCGTGGCGTTCAAGCTTCAGGTGCAGGAGTGGAAGGACACGCTGCTGCGCGGCAAGGACCCGGACAAGCTCGACCGTTACTGGAGCGCGTTCCGGAAACGCGAAGCCGCCGTTGCCGATTCGGCGGCCAGGCTCGAGGCGAAGTTGCCCGACGGCGAGGCGCGCACGCTCGTCACGCAGTTTGCGGCAGCGCATGCCGAGATGGGCAAGGGCTACCGGAAGGGCTTCGAGGCGTTCAAGGCGGCCGGCGAAGATCCGGCCGCAGGCGACGCGGTGGTGGCCGGCGTGGATCGCGCGCCGTCGACGCTGCTCGACCAGGCCGCGCAATTGATCGCCGCCGACAACGCCCGCATCGCGGCCGACGCGGCCACCGAAGCGCAGCGCGCTACTGTCGTCAGCGCTGGTGATCGCAGCGCTCGTGTTCGTGTTGGGGCTGGCGGGCGGGATCGTATTCGGCCGGGCCGTGACGCGGCCGCTGCATCGCGCCGTGGCGTTCGCGCGCGACGTGGCGGATGGCGACCTGTCGACGGACCTGCACGCGCACGGCGACGACGAAACGGCCGAGCTGCTGGCCGCGCTCGCGCAGATGCAGGCCAGCCTCGCACGCGTGGTCAGCGACGTGCGCCACAACGCCGTCGGCGTGGCTGCCGCGAGTGCGCAGATCGCGGCCGGCAACCTGAACCTGTCGCAGCGCACCGAGGAGCAGGCCGCGTCGCTCGAACAGACGGCCGCGAGCATGGAGCAACTGACGGCGACCGTGAAGACCAGCGCCGAGAACGCGCGGCAGGCGTCCGAGCTGGCCGGTGCCGCCGCGCAGACGGCCACGCAAGGCGGCGCGGTGATGCGCGACGTGATCGGCACGATGCAGTCGATTGCGGACAGCTCGAACAAGGTCGTCGAGATCATCGGCATGATCGACGGCATCGCGTTCCAGACCAACATCCTGGCGCTGAATGCCGCCGTGGAAGCGGCGCGCGCGGGCGAGCAGGGGCGCGGCTTCGCGGTGGTGGCGGGCGAAGTACGCACGCTGGCGCAGCGTTCGGCCGCGGCGGCGCGCGAGATCAAGACGCTGATCGCGCAATCCACCGAGCGCGTGGCGGCCGGCTCGTCGCAAGTGGCCAGCGCGGGCGAGATCATCGACCGGATCATCGGTTCGGTGCAGCGCGTGACGGATATCGTCGGCGAGATATCGGGCGCGGCCGGCGAGCAATCGACCGGGATCGCGCAGGTGAATCTGGCGGTGACGCAGCTCGACGAGGTGACGCAGCAGAATGCGGCGCTGGTGGAGCAGGCGTCGGCGGCGGCGCATGCGCTGGCGGATCAGGCGCAAGGGTTGAGGGAAGCGGTGGCGGCGTTCCGGTTGCGGGAAGCGATGGCGGTTTGAGGCAAGGCAGGCGGGCGCGCCGATTTTTCGCCGGCTGGTGTGTTCGGCGCGTAGCGGCATTCGATCGCCGCCCCATGAAAAATGCCGCCCCGAGGGCGGCATCCAGATTCACCGCGAGGCCGGCATCGCGCCGGCCATCGTGCGTTACTGAATCTTCGCTTGCGCGCGCAGCTTCTCTTCGAACGCCTGCAGCTTCTGCTGCACGATCTGCTGCGCCAGTTGCGCCTTGACCTGTTCGAACGGCGGCGGGGCGATCGCGCGGATATCGTCGACGCGGATGATGTGCCAGCCGAACTGCGTCTTGACCGGCGTATCGGTCATTTGGCCCTTCTGCAGGTGCTGGGCCGCGTTGGCGAATTCCGGCACGAACGACTTCGGGTCCGCCCAATCCAGATCGCCGCCGTTCTTCGCGGAACCCGGGTCCTTCGAGAACTGCTTGGCCAGATCCTCGAAGTTCGCGCCGCCCTTGATCTTCGCGATCAGATCCTTGGCCTGCTGCTCGTTGTCGACCAGGATGTGATGCAGGTGGTATTCGCTGCCGGCCGCGCTCTTGGCCAGTTGGTCGTACTGCGCCTTGACCTCGGCGTCGCTCGGCTTGTTCTGCTTGACGAAATTCTCGATCAGCGCGCGCAGCACCACGGTTTGCTGGGCGATCGCCACTTGCTGCTTCACGTCGGGCTGGTTCGGCACGCCTTCCTTCAGCGCTTCCTGCATGAGGATTTCTCGATTGACCAGCTCCTGGCTCACCATCTTGCGCAGCTGGTCGGAATCCTGCTGACCTTGCTGGACAAGTTGCGCGACCATCGCGTCGACGCGCGCTTTCGGGATCGGCGAGCCGTTCACGACGGCAACGTTTTGAGCAAAAGCCGGTGCGGCGACAAAGGCGGCCGCCGCAACCCACAGGCGGGGAGATTTCAGGATCATCGGGAACAATTCCTAGTGAGACTTAATGTGAGGAGACGTTGAACTCATCGGGCGCGTAGGCCACGATCGCGAGCGCGTGAATGCCGCGCTGCATCGCATCAGCGAGCGCATCATACACCAGCCGATGTCGCGCCACGCGCGACTTGCCGGCGAACGCGGCAGCCACGATCGTGACCGTATAGTGCCCGCCGGCTGCGGCACCCGCGTGACCGGCGTGCTGCGCGCTGTCGTCGCTGATCTGCAGCGATTCGGGGGCGAGGGCGGCGGTGAGCCGGGCCTCGATTTGCGCGATGCGCCCGTCGGGCGTCGCGTCGAGAAATGCGTCGGACATCGTCATTCGTCTTCTTTAAGGTATTTCGCGAGCCACAGGCTCTGCAGGATGATGAACACGAACATCGCGCCGGTGGTGCCGAACAGCTTGAAGTTGACCCACTGCGACGGCGTGTAGTGATCGACCACGTAGAGGTTCGCCACGCCGAGCACGGCGAAGAACAGCCCCCACGCGATGTTGAGCTTGTCCCAGATCGGATGCGGCAGCGTCAGTTGCTTGCCCATCATCTTCTCGATCAGGTTGCGGCCGAACAGGTAGCGCGCGCCGATCAGGATCACGGCGAACAGCCAGTACAGCACGGTGGGCTTCCACTGGATGAACTTCTCGTTGTGCAGCACGAGCGTGGCGCCGCCGAACACGACGATCACGCCGAGGCTGACCCACAGCATCGTGTCGACCTTCTTGTGACGGTAGGCCGACCAGGCGACCTGCAACAGCGTCGCGACGATGGCCACGGCCGTCGCGGTGAAAATGCCCCAGACCTTGAAGGCAACGAAAAACAGGATGATCGGAAACAGATCGAACAGGAATTTCATGGTGATCGGGGCTGGGTGACGCGCCGGGCGCCGGATGGCCGGGCTGCGCCACCGTTATGGGGCTGCGCCGCGCCAGGCCATCGCGATGGCGGCCCGTGCGGCGGGTTTCGCCGGCAGGCAAACGTAACGCGCCGCGGAAGGCGGCGTGCTGCGTTGCATCAATTGCCGGCGTCAGGCTCGAAGTTTAACGCAGCCGAATTGATGCAGTAGCGCAGGCCGGTCTTGTCGCGCGGGCCGTCCTCGAACACGTGACCCAGGTGCGCGCCGCAATGATTGCAACGCACCTCCACGCGGACCATGCCGTGGGTGCGGTCGGTCTTCTCCTCGATCACCTCGCCGTTGAGCGGCTTGAAGTAGCTGGGCCAGCCGCAGCCGGAATGGAACTTCGCGCCCGATTCGAACAGCGGCGTGTCGCAAACCACGCAGTGATAGATGCCGGCATCCTCGACATCGGTGTATTCGCCGGTGAACGCCCGCTCGGTGGCGGCGTGCTGCGTCACTTCGTACTGCATCGGCGTGAGGCGCTCGCGCAGGTCGGCGTCGTCCTTCTGGTACGGGTAGTCGCGGTCGTGGTGATCGTGGGACATGGTGGTGTTTCTCCAGGGGATGCGGGGCGCGGCGGCGTCAGGACGAACAGCTCACTTCGAGCGAGGTCGCCCAGTCCGGCGGCAGCGCGGCGTAGGCCTCGTGCTCGGGCTGCTCGTCGAACGGGCGGCGCAGAATCTTTGCGAGCCGCTCGACTTCGGAATAGTCCTTCTCGGCGGCGCGACGGATCGCCGTTTCGGCGAGATGGTTGCGCAGCACGTATTTCGGATTGACGCGATTCATCGCGGCGGCGCGTTCGGCGTCGTCGCGCGTTTCGGCGGCCAGGCGCGCGCGGTATTGCTCGGCCCAGCCGTCGAACGCTGCGCGGTCGATGAACAGGTCGCGCACCGGCGCATCGTTCGACGCGTCGTGCTTCGAGAGCTGCGCGAGGCGGCGGAACGTCAGCGTGAAATCGGCGCGGCTGCCGTTCATGATTTCGAGCAACTGGTTGGCCAGCGCAGCGTCGCCTTCCAGTTCGAGCGCGAGGCCGAGCTTGGCGCGCATCGCGCGTTCGAGTGCCGGGCCGAAGGTTTCGGGGAAGCGCGACAGCACGGCCTGCGCGTCTTCCACGGCGCGTTCGGTGCGCGGGTCGTCGTCGAGATCGGTGCGTTGCTGGCCGATCAGCGGCAGCAGCGCCTGCGCGAGGCAGAAGCAGTTCCAGTGCGAAATGCGCGGCTGCATGCGGTATGCGTAGCGGCCCTGCTGATCGGTGTGATTGCAGATGTGGTTCGCGTCGAAGCCGTCGACGAAGCCGAACGGGCCGTAATCGAGCGTCAGGCCGAGGATCGACATGTTGTCGGTGTTCATCACGCCGTGGCAGAAGCCCACCGCCTGCCATTGCGCGACCATCGCCGCCGTGCGCTGCATCACGGCGTCGAGCAACGCGAGGTACGGGTCCTCGGTGTCGCGGCAGGCCGGGTAGAAGCGGTCGATGACCTGATCGGCCAGTTGCTTGAGCAGATCGGGCCGGTCGTTCGAGAACCAATGCTCGAAATGGCCGAAGCGCACGAAGCTCTCGGCCACGCGCGTGACCACGGCGGCCGTTTCGACGGTTTCGCGGATCACGGTTTGATCCGAGCCGGTCACGGCCAGCGCGCGCGTGGTGGGGATGCCGAGGTGGTGCATCGCTTCCGAGCACAGGAACTCGCGGATCGATGAGCGCAGCACGGCGCGACCGTCGCCCATCCGCGAATACGGGGTGCGGCCCGCGCCCTTGAGCTGCAACTCGAAGCGGCGGCCGTCATGCTCGATCTCGCCCACCGTCAGCGCGCGGCCGTCGCCGAGCTGGCCGGCCCACACGCCGAACTGGTGCCCGGAATAGACGGTGGCGTACGGCATCGCCTCGGCGGGCCAGTCGCGGGTGGGATTGCCGCTGAACAGCGCGGCGAAGCCCGGCAGGTCGCGGATCGCGGGGTCGAGGCCGAGTTCGCGCGCCACCTCGCTCGAGAAGCCCACCACGTAGGGCTCGGGCAGCGGCGCGGCGGGCAGGCGCGTCAGGAACGCGGGGCCGAGCGAGAGGAACGCGTCGTCGCGCGGGGCGGCGAGCGAGGCGGCGAGATCGGGGAGAGTGGCAGCCAAATGGGGTTCGCTTCTGGATAACGACAAGTTGAACGGCACGGCACAAGCCGATATTGTAATTCCGCGCCGCGCGGGCCGCTTGCGGCGAGGGAGACACCTGTCGAAGTCGGATCCAACCGGGAGAGCTGGACGATGAGCATGACGCAGAACCCGCCCTTGCTGGGCCAGATGATGGACATTCCGCTGCTGGTGTCGTCGCTGATCGCGCACGCCGCGCGTCATATGGGCGACGCCGAGATCGTTTCGCGGCGCGTCGAGGGTGATATCCACCGTTACACCTATCGCGACTGCGAGCGGCGCGCCAGGCAGTTGGCGCAGGCGCTGCTGCGGGCCGGCGTGGCGCCCGGCGAGCGGGTTGGCACGCTGGCCTGGAACGGCTATCGCCATCTGGAGGCCTATTACGGCATCAGCGGGATGGGCGCCGTCTGCCATACGATCAATCCGCGCCTGTTTCCCGAGCAACTCGTCTATATCGTCAATCACGCCGACGATCAATTTGTGCTGTTCGACATCAGCTTCGCGCCGCTCGTGGAGCGGCTCGCACCGCTTTGCCCGAACGTGCGCGGCTGGATCGCGATGACCGACGAGGCGCATTTGCCGCAAACATCGGTTGCGCTGCTCGCGTACGAAACGCTTCTGGCCGCCGAGGATGGCCGCTACGACTGGCCGCTGCTCGACGAGCGCCAGGCGTCCTCGCTCTGCTACACGTCGGGCACCACCGGCCATCCGAAGGGCGCGCTCTATTCGCACCGCTCGACGGTGCTGCACGCCTATGCCGCCGCGCTGCCCGACGCGATGGGGCTGTCGGCGCTCGATGCGGTGCTGCCGGTCGTGCCGATGTTCCACGTCAACGCCTGGGGCCTGCCGTACGCGGTGCCGCTGACCGGCGCCAAGCTCGTGCTGCCGGGCAAGGATCTCGACGGCAAGTCGCTCTACGAACTGATGGAACGCGAGCGCGTGACCTGTTCGGCCGGCGTGCCGACGGTCTGGCTCGGCCTGCTGAACCATTTGCGGGAAACCGGCGCGCGCTTCACGACCATGGCGCGCACCGTGATCGGCGGCTCGGCCTGCCCGCCGGCCATGCTGCGCGCGTTCGAGGACGATTACGGCGTGCAGGTGATCCACGCGTGGGGCATGACGGAGATGTCGCCGCTCGGCACGCTGGCGCGGCTGACCTGGGCGCAATCGCAGCGCGACCAGGCCGCGCGCCGCCATTCGCTCGAAAAGCAGGGGCGCGTGATCTATGGCGTGGACATGCGGATCGTCGGCGACGACGGCCAGCCGCTGCCGTGGGACGGCGTGGCGTTCGGCGAATTGCAGGTGCGCGGGCCGTGGGTCATCGAGCAGTATTTCGGCGCGGACGGCGCTGCCTCGCCGCTCGTCGACGGCTGGTTTCCGACCGGCGACGTGGCGACCATCGACCCCGACGGCTTCCTGCACATCACCGACCGCAGCAAGGACGTGATCAAGTCGGGCGGCGAATGGATCAGCTCGATCGACCTGGAGAACGTGGCGGTGGCGCACCCGGCCGTGGCCGAGGCGGCCTGCATCGCCTGCGCGCATCCGAAATGGACCGAGCGGCCGTTGCTGGTGGTGGTGCCGCGCGCCGGCATGACGGTCACGCGCGACGAGCTGATCCGCTTTTACGACGGCAAGGTCGCGAAATGGTGGGTGCCCGACGACGTGGTGTTCGTCGATGCGCTGCCGCATACGGCCACCGGCAAGCTGCAGAAGCTGAAGCTGCGCGAGATGTTTCGCGATCACGTGCTGCCCGGCGTCGACGCGATCGATTGCCCGATGGAGCCGCTGCCGGTGCGTCCGGCGCAGTCCTGAACGGGCGCGGGCGGGCGGTAGGGCTGGCCGGCCGCCGCCCGGCTTTGCGTTCCCACCCTGGTTGGCGTGCCTGCTCGCGCCCGTATTCCAGGTTGCGCCCCCCGGCTTATCTCTCAATTGAACGATCGTGCTTTTCTGGGTATGCTGCTCCGGTTTGCTCGCGTGCGGCGGTGCCGCCGTGCGCGCACAATGACCGTCAACGCTGACGACGCGCCGCCGCAACGGCCCGCGTAACCGCATGGAGGCAGGCAGATGGCAGTGGATTACACGACTCGCGACGGCGTCGCCGTCCTTACGCTCAACAATCCGCCCGTCAACGGGCTCGGCTATTCGACGCGCGCCGGCTTGATGGCGGGCCTCGACCGCGCGCTGGCCGATCCGGCCGTCAAGGCGATCGTGCTGACCGGCGCGGGGCGCGCATTCTCGGGCGGCGCCGACATCACCGAATTCAACACACCTAGGGCGCTCCAGGAACCGAACCTGCACACCACCATCGCGGCTGTCGAGGCCAGCGCCAAGCCGGTGGTGGCCGCCGTGCACAGCGTGGTGATGGGCGGCGGGCTGGAGCTGGCGCTCGGCGCGCATTACCGGATCGCCGCGCCCGGCACCCAGGTGGCGCTGCCCGAGGTCAAGATCGGCCTGTTGCCCGGCGCGGGCGGCACGCAGCGGCTGCCGCGCGCGGTGGGCCTCGAAACGGCGCTGAACATGATCGTGTCGGGCGCGCCGGTGCCGTCCGAACAACTGGCTCAAAGCGGCCTGTTCGACGAACTGGCCGAGGGCGACCTGCTCGATGCGGCCGTGGCGCTCGCACAGCGCGTCGGCGCGCTGCCCGGCCCGCATCCGCGCGTGCGCGACCGCACGATCGAGCATCCGAACGCGGCCGGCTTCATCCAGTTCGCGCGCAACAGCGCGAAGGCCGCCGCGCCGAACTACCCGGCGCCGCACAAGTGCATCGACGCGATCGAATCGGGCGTGCTGCATGGCTTCGATCGAGGCCTGATCGACGAGCGCGAGGGCTTCGTCGCGCTGGTGCAGACGCCCGAAAGCCGCGCGTTGCGTCACGCGTTCTTCGGCGAGCGCGCCGCGAGCAAGATTCCGGATGTGCCGGCCGATACGCCCGTGCGCGAGATCCGCCGGGTCGGCGTGATCGGCGCGGGCACGATGGGCGGCGGCATCACCATGAATTTCCTGAACGCGGGGCTGCCCGTCACGCTGCTCGAAACGCAGCAGGACGCGCTCGATCGCGGGCTGGCGACGATCCGCAAGAACTACGAGGCGCAGGTCAGGAAGGGCAAGCTCAGCGAGGCGAAGCTCGAAGCGCGCATGGCGCTGATCGCGCCGACGCTCGCCTATGACGACCTGAAGGACGCCGACCTGATCGTCGAGGCCGTGTTCGAGGAACTGGGTGTGAAGGAGCAGGTGTTCCGTCAACTCGACGCGGTGGCCAAGCCCGGCGCGATCCTGGCCTCGAACACCTCGACGCTCGACGTAAACAGGATTGCCGCGTTCACGCAGCGTCCGCAGGACGTGGTCGGCCTGCACTTCTTCAGCCCGGCCAACGTCATGAAGCTGCTCGAAGTGGTGCGCGGCGCGCAAACCGCCAAGGACGTGCTGGCCACCGTCATGCAGGTCGCCAAGAAGATCCGCAAGACGGCCGTGGTGTCGGGCGTGTGCGATGGCTTCATCGGCAACCGCATGATCGAGCAGTACATCCGCCAGGCGCTGTTCATGCTGGAGGAAGGCGCGTTGCCCGCGCAGGTCGATCGCGCGATCGAGGCGTTCGGCTTCGCGATGGGGCCGTTCCGCATGAGCGACCTGGCCGGCAACGATATCGGCTGGGCGATCCGCAAGCGCCGCTACGTCGAGCAGCCCGATCTGCACTATTCGAAGATCGCCGACCGGCTGTGCGAGCAGGGCCGTTTCGGCCAGAAGACCGGCGCGGGCTGGTACGACTACCAACCGGGCGAGCGGCGCGCGAAACCGTCGAAGCTGGTCGACGAACTCGTGCTGGCGTATTCGAAGCAAGCCGGCGTCGAGCGCCGCGCGATCCCCGACGACGAGATCGTCGAGCGGCTCGTGTATGCGCTCGTCAACGAGGGCGCGAAGATTCTCGAGGAAGGCATCGCCTCGAAGGCGTCCGACATCGACATGGTCTATCTGACCGGCTATGGCTTCCCGCTCTGGCGCGGTGGCCCGATGCTGTACGCCGACACGGTCGGCCTCTACAACGTCGAGCGCGCGATGCGCCGCTACGCGGCCGGCGCGAACGGCGACGCGTGGCAACCGGCGTTGTCCATTGCGGCGCTGGCCGCGAGCGGCAAGGGCTTCAACGGTTGAGGAGCGAAGCGATGATGCGAACCGACGACGTGCTGCTCGTGATCGACGTGCAGAACGATTTCATGCCGGGCGGCGCGCTGGCCGTGACCGACGGCGATGCCGTGGTGCCGGTCGTCAACCGGCTCGCCCGGCGTTTCGATCAGGTGGTGATCACGCAGGATTGGCACCCGCGCGCGCATGTGTCGTTCGCGGCCAACCACCCGGGGCGCGAGCCGTTCTCGATGCTCGCGCTGCCGTACGGCGAGCAGGTGCTGTGGCCCGTGCACTGCGTGCAGGACACGCCGGGCGCGGCACTGCATCGCGATCTCGACGTGCCGCAGGCGCGGCTCGTGATCCGCAAGGGGCTGGATGCCGCCGTCGACAGCTATTCGGCGTTCGTCGAAGCCGATCGCGCGACGCCGACCGGGCTGGCCGGCTATCTGCGCGCGCTCGGCGCGAAGCGCGTGTGGTGCTGCGGCCTCGCGACCGATTACTGCGTGGCGTGGTCGGCGCTCGACGCGCGCGCGGCCGGCTTCGAGGCCGCCGTGATCGAGGACGCGTGCCGCGCCATCGACCTGAACGGCTCGCTCGAGCGCGCCTGGCGCGAACTCGACGCCGCCGGCGTGGCGCGCGTGCAGTCGGAGGCGGTGCGCGTCTGAGCGCGCTTTCACATAGCCCGACGCCAATTCAACGCAGCGTCATCGCGCTGCAAGCCATTCCTACCCGGAGACAGGCATGACCGAAGCCGTAATCGTATCCACCGCCCGCACCGCGCTGGCCAAATCGTGGCGCGGCGCGCTCAACATGACGCACGGCGCGACGCTCGGCGGCCATGTGGTGGCCGCCGCCGTCGAACGCGCGAAGCTCGATCCCGCGCGCGTCGAGGACGTGCTGATGGGCTGCGCGAACCCCGAAGGCGCGACCGGCGCCAACATCGCGCGCCAGATCGCGCTGCGCGCCGGCTTGCCGGTATCGGTGCCGGGCATGACCGTCAACCGCTTCTGTTCGTCGGGATTGCAG
Organism: Burkholderia sp. 22PA0099; assembly: GCF_047497165.1. Lineage (NCBI taxonomy): Bacteria > Pseudomonadati > Pseudomonadota > Betaproteobacteria > Burkholderiales > Burkholderiaceae > Burkholderia > Burkholderia sp. 22PA0099. The sequence goes on from NZ_CP163165.1 coordinate 1,929,108, forward strand.
ACCATCGCACTGGCCGCGCAACGCGTGATCGCGGGCGAAGGCGAGGTGTTCGTGGCGGGCGGCGTGGAATCGATCTCGTGCGTGCAGAACGAGATGAACCACCACATGCTCCAGGAAGGCTGGCTGCGCGAGCACAAGCCCGAGATCTACTGGAACATGCTGCAGACGGCCGAGAACGTCGCCAAGCGCTACGGCATCGCCAAGGCGCGGCAGGACGAATACGGCGTGCAGTCGCAACTGCGCGCGGCGGCCGCACGCGAGGCCGGGCGCTTCGATGCCGAGATCGTGCCGATCACGGTGCTGGCGGGCGTTGCCGACAAGGCCACCGGCCGGCTGTTCACGCGCGAGGTGACGCTGTCGGCCGACGAAGGCATCCGCGCCGACACCACGCTCGACGGCGTCGCGAAGATCCGCTCGGCTGTGCCCGGCGGCGTGATCACGGCCGGCAACGCGAGCCAGTTCTCGGACGGCGCGTCGGCCTGCGTGGTGATGGACGCCAAGCTGGCCGAGCGCGAGGGGCTGACGCCGCTCGGCATCTTCCGCGGCTTCGCGGTGGCCGGCTGCGAGCCCGACGAAATGGGCATCGGCCCGGTGTACGCGGTGCCGAAGCTGCTCAAGAAGGCGGGCCTGAAGGTTTCCGACATCGATCTGTGGGAGCTGAACGAGGCGTTCGCGGTGCAGGTGCTGTATTGCCAGGACACGCTCGGCATCCCGGCCGACCGGCTCAACGTGAACGGCGGCGCGATCGCGGTCGGCCATCCGTACGGCGTGTCGGGCGCGCGGCTGACCGGCCACGCGCTGATCGAGGGCAAGCGGCGCGGCGCGAAGTACGTGGTGGTGACGATGTGCATCGGCGGCGGGCAGGGCGCGGCCGGGCTGTTCGAGATCGCCTGAGGCGGCGCGCGATCCTGACGAAAGCCTTTCCGGGCGGCGCGGGCGGTCGCATGCCGGCCGTTCGCGCCGCCCGCAAGTTTGGTAGGCTTCGGGTCTGGATGGCCGGCGCATGCCGGCTTCGGTTCACCCTCGACTCGTCAAGCAAGAAGGCACCATGATTCGTCACATCGTGATGTGGAAACTGAAGGAATCGGCAAACGGCGCCACGCGCGCCGAGAACAGCGTCACGCTCAAGCAGAAGCTCGAAGCCTGCCGCGGCATCGTGCCGGGCCTGCTCTACCTGGATGTCGGCCTCGCCACCGATGGCCTCGAAGCCACCTACGACGTGGTGCTGGTGTCCGAATTCACCGACAAGGCGTCGCTCGACGCCTACGCCGTTCACCCAGTTCACGAGGAAGTGAAGAAGTTCGTCGGCCTGGTGCGCGAATCGCGCGAGTGCATGGATTACCTCGTCGACCACGCGGCGCGGTGAGCGGCATGAGCACCACCGGCACTCCACGGCAAACGCCGCTCTCGATCGAAAGCCCGTTCGTCGACGCGCTCGGCGTGAAGCTCGTCACGGCCAAGGACGGCGCGAGCGAGATCATGCTGCCGCTGGCCGAGCAGCACATGAACACCTGGAGCATCGCGCACGGCGGCGTGACCATGACGCTGGCCGACGTGGCGCTGGCGATGGCCGCGCGCAGCCTGACCGACGACGGCGTGGGCGTGGTCACGGTGGAAATGAAGGTCAACTTCATGCAGCCGGGGCGCGGCGAGTTGCGCGCCTACGGCCGCGTGATGCACCGCTCGACCACCATGGCCTATTGCGAGGGCGAGGTGCGCGACAGCGAAGGCAACTTCGTCGCCAAGGCGGTGGGCACGTTCAAGTACATGAAACGGCTGGCGGTGGGCCGCGACATCGCCCGGCAGCGCTCGCGCACCGATCCGGGCGCGAAACCGGGGCCGAGCGACGCCTGAGCGCCCCCGCATTCCCACGGCCCCGCCCGCAACGGCGGGGCCGCTTCGTTTGGCGCGACGCCCGGCGCGCCAGACATGCTTCAAGACGCATCTACGCATCACGATCGACGACCAGGAGACAGCGATGACAGACATCAATCGGCAGGTATGGCTCGTATCCCGTCCCGACGGCGCAGCCCGCCTCGACAATTTCAAGCTGGTGGAAACGCCGCTCGCGCCGCTTGACGACGGCGAGCTGCGCGTGCGCAATCATTTCCTGTCGCTCGATCCGTACATGCGCGGCCGGATGAGCACGGCGAAATCGTATGCGGCGCCGCAGGCACTCGATACCGTGATGATCGGCGAGACGGCCGGCGAGGTGGTCGAATCGCGTCATGCGGGCTTTGCCGTCGGCGATCGCGTGACCGGCATGTTCGGCTGGCAGACGCACGGCACCTCGAACGGCGCCGGGCTGCGCAAGATCGGCGCGAGCGGCGTGCCGCTGTCGGCCTATCTCGGCGTGATCGGCATGCCGGGCGTGACGGCCTGGTACGGATTGAACCGCATCATCGAGCCGAAGCGCGGCGAGACGGTGGTGGTCAGCGCGGCGAGCGGGGCGGTGGGCAGCGTGGTCGGGCAATTGGCCAAGCGCGCCGGCTGCCGCGTGATCGGCATTGCCGGCGGCGAAACCAAGTGCCGCTTCGTGGTGGAGACGCTCGGCTTCGACGCCTGCGTCGACTACAAGGCCGGGCGCATCGCCGAGGATCTGGCCGCGGCCGCGCCGGACGGCATCGATGGCTGCTTCGAGAACGTCGGCGGCCCGGGCCTCGACGCGACGCTCGCGCTGATGAACGCGTTCGGCCGGATCGCCGTATGCGGCATGATCGCGGGCTACGACGGCCAGCCCGCGCCGATCACGCAGGCCACCGCGATCCTGCGCGCACGGCTGCGCGTGCAGGGCTTCATCGTCACCGAGCAGCTCGATTCGTGGCCGCAGGCGCTGGGCGAACTCGAGGCGCTGGTGGCGAACGGCGAGCTGCATTACCGCGAGACGATCGCGCAGGGCATCGAGCGCGCGCCCGAGGCGTTTCTCGGCATGCTGAAGGGCCACAACTTCGGCAAGCAACTGGTCGCGCTGACCTGACTTGGGCGGTGTGCGCCTGCCGTGAATCGGGTTGACCCGGTTCGCGGCGCACACCGCCGCGTTCCCGACTTTTCCCGCCCATGCCGTTGAATCCCGACATCGCCCGCGTGCTCGACATGATCGAGCGCACCCGGCAACCGTCCTACGCGTCGCAGACGCCGCAAGCCGTGCGCGCCGCTTATGCGCGCAGCGCGCCGATCCTCGATCTCGCGCCCGCGCCCGCGCCGATGGCCTCGGTGGAAGACCTGAGCGTGCCGACGCGCGACGGCGCAACGATCCGCGCGCGGCTCTATCTGCCGATCGAACCGAGCCTGGCCGAACCGCTGCCGGCGCTCGTCTATTTCCACGGTGGCGGCTTCACGATCGGCAGCGTCGACACGCACGACGCGCTGTGCCGGATGTTCGCGCGCGACGCGCAGTGCGCGGTGCTGTCGGTCGATTACCGGCTCGCGCCCGAGGCGACGTTCCCGACCGCCCATGACGATGCCGACGACGCGTTCGCGTGGCTGCACCGGCACGCCGGCGAATTCGGCCTCGACGCGGCGCGGCTCGCGGTGGGCGGCGACAGCGCGGGCGGCACGCTGGCCGCGGCGGTCGCGGTGCTGGCGCGCGATCGCGGCCTGCAGCCACGGCTGCAATTGCTGATCTATCCGGGGTTGACCGCCTTCCAGCAGACGGCCTCGCATGCGCGGCTCGCGCATGGCTATCTGCTGACGGCCGAAACGATCCAGTGGTTTTTCTCGCAGTACGTGCCGAACCGCGCCGATCGCGAGGATTGGCGCTTCGCGCCGCTCGACGGCATGCGCGGCGCGCCGTCGTTCGCGGGCCTGGCGCCGGCCTGGATCGCGGTGGCCGAATACGATCCGCTCTGCGACGAGGGCGAGGCCTATGCGGACAAGCTGCGCGCGGCCGGCAACGCCGTCGCGCTGGTGCGCTACGACGGCATGATCCACGAGTTCTTCAAGATGGGCGGCTTCGTGCCGGCGGTGCGGCAAGCGCATGCCGATGCGGCGCAGGCGCTGCGCGCGGCGTTCGAGGCCGATTAGGAGGCCTCGAACGCGAACCGCGCCAGCCGGGCGGGTCAGCGTGGCGCCGCGCCGCCCAGATCGACGTCGAAGCTCGCCGCGCGCTCGAACGCGCCGGGGCGCACGATGCGGTGCGAGCCGTCGTCGTCGTTGCGTTCCTTGATCTCGACCGTGAGCCGCGAACGTTCCTTCATCGTCACGCGCAGCGCGGTGGTGCCGCGTGTGCCGTATTCGGGCGTTTCGATGAAGGCGGCCGACAGTGCGCGCTCGCGGGCGAGCGGAATGCCGGTGTGCGGCAGCGCGTCGTCGTCGGCGGTGCGCGTGTCGCGCATGATGTCGATCAGCGTGTCGAGCGACGGCATGGCGTCGTCGGTCAGCAGCGTGCCCAGTTCGCTGCGCTTGTGGACCAGCTTCGGCCACGGCGTATCGAGCCGCGCGTTCGACAGGCCGTGCACGCCCGGGCCGAGCAGCAGCGGCGGGTCGAGCGGCGTATCGGGTTCGGCCGGCCGGTTGCAGTACCAGGCCAGTTCGCGGCGGCGGCAGTCGCCCACCAGTAGGTTGAAGCCGTTGTAGAGCGCGGCGGTGCCGGCAAGATGGGCGAGGTAGTCGAGCGGCGCGACGTTGCGGCCGCCGAGGAAATCGGACACCAGCTTGCCGCGCGTGGGCGCGCCGGCGCGGATGTCGAACGGGGCGCGATAGTTGGTTAGCGCGGCGAAGCGGCCATCGCGCGACACGCCGAGCCAGGTGCCGCCGCCTTCGAGGTCGCGGCCGGCCAGCACGCCCGGCACATCCTCCCACCAGGCGATCGGCGCGCTCGTGCGCCGGAAGAATTCGTCACGGTTGGCGGTGAGCGTCAGCACCGGGCCATCGTCGGCCTCGGGCTGCCAGTCGAATACGATCAGGCACATCGGGTGAGTCCCTCGCTGGGATCGGGGTGCGCGGCCCGGGCAGGCGCGACGGGGCGCGCCAAGCCGCGCGCCACGATAGCACGCGCGCTCAGACTTCGGTGGGCAATGCGTAGGGCAGCGGCAGGAAGCGCAGCGCCGGGCCGTCGGCCGCGCCGAGATGGACCGAGCCGCCTTCCTGCGCGGCCAGCTTGATCTCGACCAGGGCATCGATGCCGCCCTCGGGCGACGCGGCCGCGTTGACGATCATCCCGCACGGCTGGCCCGGATCCTCGCTGTGGAACAGCTCGGTGCCGGGGCGGGCCGTGTTGGGCTCGACCTCGGCGTGCACCAGCGCCGTGCGGCGCTTGATCGTGCCGCGATACTGGCTGCGCGCGACGATTTCCTGGCCCGGATAGCAGCCCTTGCGGAAATTGACGGCGCCGATCACGTCGTAGTTGACCATTTGCGGCACGAACTGCTCGACCACCGGCTGCGTGATGCGGGGCTCGGCCGCGCGAATTTCGAGCCAATCCCACACGGCCGGCGAGACGCGCGCGAGCTTGCCGTCGAGCGCGGGCGCCGCCGCGTCGAACTGCTCGCGGGTGGCGATCCACAGGTAGCGCGGGCGATCGGCCGCGTCGGGCAGGCGCATCAGCGTGCCGGCCGGGCCGTCGAGCTTGGTGTGAACGCCGTCGGGCAGCGCCTCGAACAGCCCCGACAGCGCCTCGCGCACGTCGCCGGCAAAGCCGGTGGCGACCAGCTCGGCCGCGTCGCCGAGCTTGGCCTTGGCGCGCAGCACGAACATCGAGAGCCGCTTCTGGACGGCGGGCTGAATATCCTTCGAGACCAGCAGGCGCACGCCATTGGCGCTGCGCCAGGTGGTGAACGACGCCAGCAGCCGGCCTTTCGGCGAGCAGTAGCCGGCCAACCGGACGCTGGCCGCGTCGAGGTGTTCGACATCGTTGGTGAGTTGGCTGTGCAGGAAAGTCGCGGCATCGTCGCCGGCGACATCGATGATGCCGAACTGCGGCAGCGCCGCGTAGGCGCCGCCCGTGCGCACCGCCTCGAATTCGGCGGCGGCGGGACGGGGCAGGTCGGGGAGGCTGGGGGCAGCCGCAGCGGGCGCCCCGTTCGTGATCGGTAGGTTCATGGAACTGGGGAGCAGTCAATCCTGACTTTGGCAGAGACAAGCAAGTATTATATTGACCTTCACCGAACCCCGTTGCCGATGTCCTTATTCTCAAAATGCGCCGCGCTCGCGGCGGCGGCCGTCGTCGTGGCCGCTGCACTGGCGGGCGGCGGTTATTATCTGGCGATCCAGCCCCTCGTTTTGCCGGCCCCGACCATCGATGTCACGATCAAGCCCCGCAGCAGCGTCAAGAGCGTCGCGCAGCAGCTCGTGCATGGCGGCGTGCCGCTGCAGCCGCAGTTGTTCACGCTGATGACGCGCGTGCTCGGCCTGTCGAGCCGCCTCAAATCGGGCAATTACGAATTCAATACCGGCTTGACGTCGTACGACGTCTTGCAGAAGCTCGCGCGCGGCGACGTCAACGAATACGTGGCGACCGTGATCGAGGGCTGGACCTTCAAGCGCATGCGTGCCGAGCTCGACACCAATCCGGCCCTCGTGCACACCACGCTCGGCCTGAGCGACACGGAAGTGCTGCGCGCGATCGGCGCGACGCCGGCCGAGATCAACCGCGGCAGCGGCGAGGGCCTGTTCTTTCCCGATACCTATCTGTTCGACAAGGGCACCAGTGATATCAACGTCTACCGGCGCGCCTACCACCTGATGCAGACGCGCATCGACGAGGCGTGGCGCATGCGAGCACCGGGCCTGCCGTATCGCTCGCCCTATGAAATGCTGACGGTGGCGTCGATCGTCGAAAAGGAAACCGGCCACGCGGCCGACCGCTCCCTGGTGGCGGCGGTGTTCGCGAACCGGCTGAAGATCGGCATGCCGCTGCAGACCGACCCGAGCGTGATCTACGGCCTGGGCGACGCCTACGACGGCCACCTGCGCCGACGGGATCTGCAAATGGACACTCCTTACAATACCTACACGCGCCGCGGCCTGCCGCCGACGCCGATCGCGCTTCCGGGCGTGGCGGCGCTGCAGGCCGCCGTGAACCCGGCCGCCACCGCGGCGCTCTATTTCGTCGCGAAGGGCGACGGCACGAGCGTCTTCTCGGATACGCTCGGCGATCACAACAAGGCCGTGGACAAATACATTCGAGGTCAATGAGATGGCGCGTGGAAAATTCATCACGTTCGAGGGGATCGACGGCGCGGGCAAGACCACGCACCTCGCCTGGTTCTGCGAGCAATTGCGCGCGCGGGGCGCGAGCGCTGGCCGGCAGGTCGTGCAAACGCGCGAGCCGGGCGGCACCACGCTCGGCGAGGCGCTGCGCACGGTGTTGCTGGAGCAACCGATGGACCTGGAAACCGAGGCGCTGCTGATGTTCGCGAGCCGCCGCGAGCATCTGGCGCGCGTGATCGAGCCGGCGCTCGCGCGGGGCGACTGGGTGGTGTCCGATCGCTTCTCCGACGCCACGTTCGCCTACCAGGGCGGCGGGCGCGGGCTGCCGCGCGACAAGCTGGAAGCGCTCGAACGTTGGGTGCAGGGCGGTTTTCAGCCCGATCTGACGCTGCTGTTCGACGTGCCGCCCGATATCGCCAGCGAGCGGCGCGGCGCGGCGCGCGCGCCCGACAAGTTCGAGGCGGAAAGCGATGCCTTCTTCCTGCGCACGCGCGCCGAATATCTGCGCCGTGCCGAGGAAGCGCCGTACCGCTTCGTCATCGTCGACGCCACGCAGTCGATCGCGCAGATCCAGCGGCAGCTCGACGCCGTGCTGGCCGCGCTTTGAGCAGGGGGCCGATCCGATGATCTATCCGTGGCAAACCGACGACTGGAACCGCCTCCAGGCGCTGCGCACGGCCTGGCCGCATGCGCTGCTGCTGCATGGCCAGGCCGGCATCGGCAAGCTGCGCTTCGCGCAGCATCTGGCGCAGGGCTTCCTGTGCGAAGCGCCGCAGGCCGACGGCGAGCCGTGCGGCCAGTGCGTGGCCTGCAACTGGTTCGCGCAGGGCAACCATCCCGATTACCGGGTGGTGCTGCCCGAGGCGCTGGCCGGCGAGGCGCCGGGCGCGGTGGCCGAGGAGCCGAAGGCCGACGACGAGGGCGGCAAGAAAACCCGCACGCCGAGCAAGGAAATCAAGATCGAGCAGGTGCGCGGGCTGCTCGATTTCGCCGGCGTGGGTTCGCACCGCGGCGGCGCGCGCGTGGTGGTGCTGTATCCGGCCGAAGCGCTCAACGTGGCCGCCGCCAACGCATTGCTCAAGACGCTCGAGGAGCCGCCCGCGGGCATGGTGTTCCTGCTGGTGTCGGCGCGGCTCGACCGGCTGCTGCCGACCATCATCAGCCGCTGCCGCCAATGGCCGATGACCTTGCCGTCGCACGAGGCCGCCGTGGCCTGGCTCGACGCACAGCGCGTGCCCGATGCGGCCGCGTTGCTGGCCGAGGCCGGCGGCGCGCCGCTGACCGCGCTCGCGCTGGCCAGCGACGAGCACCGGCCGCTGCGCGACTGGACGCTGGCACAATTGGCCGCCGGCCCGAAGTGCGACGCGTTCGCCTGCGGCGAATCGCTCCAGAAACTGCCGGTGCCGGTCGTGCTCGGCTGGCTGCAGCGCTGGAACTACGATCTGCTGGCCCAGCGCGCGGCCGGCCAGCCGCGTTATTTCCCGGCCCAGCGCGCCGCGCTCGAACGCTGCGCGGCGGCCGTCGACGCGAACGCGTTCGCGCGTTTCATCAAGACCGTCACGCGGCAGCGCGCGATCGAGAATCACCCGCTCAATGCGCGGCTCGTGTTCGAGGAGTTGTTCCTCGGCTATCGCGAGATGTTCGCGTGAGCCCCAGGCCGCCCAGCCCGGGCCACGCCGCGCCGGCTTTTTTCACCGTCTGACAGGAAGCGCAGGATGTTCGTCGATTCCCATTGCCACATCAATTTCGAAGGCCTCGCCGACCGGCTGCCCGAGGTGCTCGCCAACATGCGCGAGCAGCAGGTCACGCATGCGCTGTGCGTGTCGGTCGATCTGGAAACGCTGCCGCAGGTGCTCGCGATCGCCGAGCAGCACGCGCACATCTACGCGTCGGTCGGCGTGCATCCCGATCACGAGGACGTGCGCGAGCCGTCGCTGGCCGAGTTGATCGAGCTGGCCGCGCACCCGAAGGTGGTGGCGATCGGTGAAACCGGCCTCGACTACTACCGGCTCGGCGAGCGCAGCATCGCCGACATGGAATGGCAGCGCGAGCGCTTTCGCACTCACATTCGCGCCGCGCACGCCACGCGCAAGCCGCTGATCATCCATACGCGCGCCTCGTCGGAGGACACGCTGCGGATCATGGCCGAGGAAAACGCCTCGGTGCCGGGCGGCGTGATGCACTGTTTCACCGAGCCGTGGCCGGTGGCCGAGGCGGCGCTCGCGCAGAACTTCCATATCTCGCTGTCGGGCATCGTCACGTTCAAGAAGGCCGAGGACGTGCAGGACGTGGCGCGGCGCGTGCCGATCGAGCGCCTGCTGATCGAAACCGACTCGCCGTACCTCGCGCCGGTGCCGTATCGCGGCAAGCCGAATGAACCTGCGTACGTCAGTTATGTCGGACGCTTTATCGCGGCGCAACGCGGCATGTCCGACGAAGCGCTCGCCGCCGCGACCTCGCAGAACTTTTTCCGGCTGTTCGGCATCGCCGCCTGAGGCGCTGCCGCACCGGATCAACCCAGGGTAGGAGCCAACAATATGAAACCGATGAACGGTCCGTCCATGTCTCGCCCGGGCGTCGCGCTGCGCGCGCTCGTCCTGTCCGCCGGCCTGGCAGCCGGCTTCGCGGCGCCGCTCGCGCACGCCGAATCGCGCGATGCGATCGTCAAGGCCGTCAAGTTCGACGATATCAGCGACATCGCCAAGCAACTGAAGCAGGGCCTCGACCCGAACCTGACCGACGACAAGGGCAACCCGCTGCTGGTGATCGCCGCGCGCGAAAAGTCCGACAAGGTGGCCGACGCGCTGGCGTCCGCGCCGAACGTCGATCTCGAGAAAACCGATCCGGCCGGCGAGAACGCGCTGATGATGGCGTCGCTCAACGGCGATTTGCCACTCGTCAAGCTGCTGATCGACAAGGGCGCCGAAGTCAGCAAGAAGGGCTGGTCGCCGCTGCATTACGCGGCCACCAACGGCCAGGACGAGGTGGTGCGCTACCTGATCGACAAGTCGGCCTATATCGACGCCGGCTCGCCGAACGGCACCACGCCGCTGATGATGGCCGCGCGCGGCAACCACGACACGACCGTCACGCTGCTGCTCGACCAGGGCGCCGATCCGGCCATCAAGAACCAGCTCGGCGTCACCGCGCTGGAATTCGCCCAGCACTACAAGGCGCCCGACGCGGTCCAGATCCTCTCGAAGCGCACCACGCGCCTCGGCGACGCCCAGCCCGCGAACGGGAATGGGGCTGGTGGCCAAAACAGTGCAAAATAGCGGTTTTGGGCGCGGCGCTTGCCGCGCCGCTTTCGTCGTACCGGCCTGACGCCGCCGACCTGACATAAGGAATATCCAATGTTGCGGGCGCTGTTTTTTGCCGCCGTGTTCGTCGCGCCGCTTTCCGCGCACGCCTTCACGGCCGGTGATCTCGACAAGCTCTGTGCGAAGACCGACGTGAAGTCGCGCGCATCGTGCGGTGCGTATATCGAGGGCGCCGCGGATGGCGTCTACAACACGATCGACGCCATCGGCGGCACCACCGGGCCACGCGTCGGCCAGTATTTCTGCCTGCCGCCCGACATCAAGGCGCAGCAGATGACCGACGCGATCCGCAAGTACGTCGCCGAGAATCCCAAGATCGTCGACTACAACGCGAGCACGGCCGTGTCGCTCGGCCTCGGCAAGGCGTTTCCGTGCCGCAACGGCAACTGATCTGAATCACGGGCGCGCCCGCATCGGCGGCCGGTTTGCGCCGGCGCAGCGGGCCGCCCGCGCCTGACACAGCGTTGCCGGCTTCGGCCGGCCTTCCTGGCGCACCGTGGCGGTTTTCGCGCGGCCGCGCCCCGAACCACCTGTAGCGGGCACCCCGCCCGCCCCAACGACGACACCCCGCGCGATGACGATCCCTATCGATCAACTCGCGGCCATCGCCGATGCGCCGCTCCACACCTGGCTTGGCACGCTGTTCGTTGCCGTGCTCCTGCTGGCCCTCGCGGCCGGTGTCCACCGGCTCGGCGCGCGAATCCTGATTCCGCTCGCGCGCCCGTATCCGTTCATGAGCGTCATCGTGCGCTATATCGACCGGCCCGCGCTCGCCGTGCTGTCGTTCCTCGTGCTCGAATTCCTGTCCCTGCAAGTCGCCGACGAGCTGTCGCATGCGGGCGGCCTGCGCACGCTGTCGGCCGTCGGGCTGATCATCGCCCTGACCTGGCTGCTGATGCGGCTCGCGGCGGCGGTGGGCGAGGCGATCGTGCAGGCCAATCCGGTCGACCGGGCCGATAATCTTGCCGCGCGCCGCATCCACACCCAGGCGCGGGTGCTGGCACGCTCGGCGATGGTGGTGGTGGTGATCGTCGGTGCGGGCGCCGCGCTGATGACGTTTCCGAACGTGCGGCAGATTGGCGCCAGCCTGCTGGCCTCGGCCGGCGTGGCCGGGCTGGTGGCCGGTATCGCCGCGCGGCCGGTGCTCGGCAACCTGATCGCGGGCTTGCAGATCGGCCTCTCGCAGCCGATCCGGCTCGACGACGTGGTGGTGATCCAGGGCGAATGGGGCCGGATCGAGGAAATCACCGGCACTTATGTCTCGGTGCGGCTCTGGGATCAACGCCGGCTTGTGGTGCCGCTGCAATGGTTCATCGAGAATCCGTTCCAGAACTGGACCCGCAACAGCGCCGAGATCATCGGCACGGTGTTTCTGTTCGTCGATTACCGCACGCCGCTCGAACCGCTGCGTGCGGAACTGTCGCGGATCGTGACCTCGGCGCCCGAGTGGGATGGCCGCGTGCAGGTGTTGCAGGTGACCGACGCGACCGAGCGCTCGATCCAGTTGCGCGCGCTGGTCAGCTCGGTCGATTCGTCGCTGTCGTGGGACTTGCGCTGCCGCGTGCGCGAAGGCTTGATCGCGTTCCTGCAGACGCATTACCCGGACAGCCTGCCGCGCGGGCGCATGGAGCTGGCCACGCCGGGCGAGGCGAGCACGCCGGACCTGCCGTCGTGGCTGTCGCACCCGCCGGCCTCCAGCACCTCGGCCAACACGCCGGCCGATCCGGCCGCGGCCGAAGCGCCGCTGCGCTGAACCGGGCCGATCCGTCATGAGCCATGGCACCTGCCGCCCATCGCTGCCGCGGCTGACGGCCCTGGCCGTCGAGAACTACCGCTCGCTGCGAGATTTCATCGTGCCGCTGGCCGGGCTCAACGTGGTGACGGGGCCGAACGGCAGCGGCAAATCGAGCGTCTATCGCGCGCTGCGGCTGCTGGCCGATACGGCGCAGGGCCGCGCGATTCCGTCGCTGGCGCGCGAGGGCGGGCTGGCCTCCACGTTGTGGGCCGGCCCCGAGCGCTTCTCGCGTGCGATGCAGGCGGGCGAGGCGCCGGTGCAGGGCGTGACCCGCTCCGGCCCGGTGTCGCTGAAGCTCGGCTTCACCTGCGAGGATTTCGGTTACGCGATCGACGTCGGCCTGCCGATCGTCTCCGATACCCAGTTCGGCCTCGATCCGGTGATCAAGCGCGAATGCGTCTGGGCCGGCGCGCTGCTGCGGCCGTCGACGCTGCTGGTCGATCGGCAGGGCGCGCACCTGCGCACCCGCACGGCCGGCGGCGAATGGCGCAGCGTGCCGCAGCCGGTCGCCTCGTTCGACAGCATGCTGACCGAGTTCGTCGATCCGGCCGGCGCACCCGAGATGATCGCGGTGCGCGAGCGAATTCGCTCGTGGCGCTTTTACGACCATTTCCGCACCGATGCCGGCGCGCCGGCCCGCCAGACCCAGATCGGCACGCACACGCCGGTGCTGGCCGACGACGGCGCCGATCTGGCCGCGGCCCTGCAGACGATCATCGAGATCGGCGACCGCGAGGCGTTGGCGGCCAGCATCGACGATGCGTTCCCCGGTGCACGGGTGGCCGTCGACAACGTCGGCGGGCGCGGGCGCTTCGAGGTGACGATGCGCCAGCCCGGCCTGCTGCGCCCGCTCGGCGCGGCCGAGTTGTCGGACGGCACGCTGCGCTACCTGCTGCTCGCGGCCGCGCTGCTGACGCCGCGCCCGCCGGCCCTCTTGGTGCTGAACGAACCGGAAACCAGCCTGCATCCGGACCTGCTGCCGGCGCTCGGCCGGTTGATCGCGCTGGCCTCCGCGCGCTCGCAGGTGATCGTCGTGTCGCATGCGTCGCGGCTGATCGCGACGCTGGAGCGCGAGGCCGGCAGCCTGTCGCTGGTGCTCGACAAGCGGCTCGGCGAAACGCGCCTCGATGAAGACGGCCCCGAGCGCCCGGCCTGGAAATGGCCGTCGCGCTGAGTGCGGGGCCGGCTTGCCGGGCGGCTTGAAATCGGGTCGAACACCGGCTGCCGCGATGCGGTAAATCAGACCGGCATCGAATGTATCCGTGCTGTAACAACGTCCAGAAAATGCAATCCGGGTGCCCAGGCGGCCGCCGATCGGCCAATAATGGCGCAGTACCGGCGCGCGGCAGGCGGTGGCTTTGTCGCGCCGCAGCCGGCGGGCGTTCCTGGAGAACATAACGATGAAGATTGCTCAGATCGCGCCTTTGACCGAATCGGTGCCGCCGAAGCTCTACGGCGGCACGGAACGCGTCGTGTCCTACATCACCGAGGCGCTGGTTGAACTCGGACACGACGTCACGCTGTTCGCGAGCGGGGATTCGCAGACCAGCGCGAAGCTCGACGCCGTGTGGCCGCGCGCCATGCGGCTCGACGTGTCGATCCGCGACCGCGTCGCCCCGCACATGCTGTTGATGGAGCGCGTGGCACGCCGCGCCGCCGAGTTCGACGTGCTGCATTTCCATATGGATTACTACTCGTTCTCGGTGTTCAAGCGGCAGCCCACGCCGTTCCTGACCACCTTGCACGGCCGTCTCGACCTGCTCGAACAGCAGCCGATCTTCGACCTGTTCGATACCGCGCCGGTGGTATCGATCTCGAACTCGCAGCGCCAGCCGCTGCCGCGCGCGAACTGGCTCGGCACGGTGCTGCACGGGCTGCCCGACACGCTCTACACGCCGCAGCCGGTCGAGCCGCGCTATCTGGCGTTCCTCGGCCGCATTTCGCCCGAGAAGCGCGTCGATCGCGCGATTCGCATCGCCGAGCGCTGCGGCCTGCCGATCCGCATCGCGGCCAAGGTGGATACGGCCGACGAGGAATATTTCGAACGCAAGATCAAGCCGCTGTTCGCGCTGCCGCACGTCGAATACATCGGCGAGATCGCCGACAACCAGAAGGCCGAATTCCTGTCCGGCGCGCATGCGCTGCTGTTCCCGATCGACTGGCCGGAGCCGTTCGGCCTGGTGATGATCGAGGCGATGGCGTGCGGCACGCCGGTGATCGCGTTCAATCGCGGCGCGGTGCCGGAGGTGATCGACGAAGGGCTGACCGGCTATATCGTCGAGGACGAAATCGGTGCGGTGGCGGCCGTGAACCGGCTGTCGCGGCTGTCGCGCACGCGCGTGCGGCAGCGCTTCGAGGAGCGCTTCACGTCGCGCCGGATGGCGCAGCAGTACGTGGATGTCTATCAGGCGCTGATCCGCGCGCAGAAGCGCTCGCGCTTCAAGGTGATCGATTCGGCATCATGACGATGCGGCTGGCCGAAGGCACTGGCACCCGCAAACAAGAACGCCCCGAGTTTCTCGGGGCGTTTTTTCATGCTCGCTGGATTGCGTATCGGCACCCGCGCAGCCCTTGCCGGCCGCGCAGGCGCGTCATGCTCACCGGCTTACGGGTTGATGCGCGACACCTTGGTGCCGTTGATCGACACGTCGCCCATCAGGCCCGCGTTGGTCAGCACGATCACTTCCACCGGCGCGGTGGCCGTGTTGGTGTCGACCGCGCCGTTCGCGCCCATCTTGACGAGCGCGACCGAGGCGTCGGCGCCGGCCGACCAGCCGTCGGTGCCGCGGAATTTGTCGAGCGCATCCTGCGTCATGAACAGGAACACCACGGCCTTCGATTGCGCACCGGCCTGCAGGCCGACCGACAGCGACGACGTGTTGTAGTAGCCGGCCGTGCTGCCGCCGACGCGCAGCGCGCCATTGCCGGTTTGCGCGCCGACGATGAAGCCCGCCTGCAACACGCTCGGGAACACCAGGATGCCGCGCGACTTGGCGGCCAGTTCGCGCGAGCCGGGCACGGTGGTGTAGAGGCGCGACAGCGTCGCGTTCACGCTGGCGTCGATCGCGTTGCGCTTCGAGGCGCTGGTCGAGGCGTTATCGGGCTTGTCCGGGGTGGTGGTGCAGCCGGTCAGTGCGAGACTTCCGACGATGAGCGCGGCGGCGGCTTTCAACACGAGATTGCGTTTTTGCATGTTGTTTTCTCCATCAGGTGTGGTTTCGCGGGTCGTCCCGCCGAAACGGGGTCAAGCGCCACGTTTATATCACAGCCATCCGCGGCTTATCGCCGCATCTCGGTAAAAACAGTGTCAAATCGTTTCAGATCGTTAACGTATTGATTCGGCTGGTGAAATTTTGAATTTCTCAACAGTTGAAAGCAAATCGGAAGGCGGGCGCCGCGCACCATGAAAAATGCCGCGCCTGCGTGAGCAGGGCGCGGCATCGGAGCGTGACGCAGCGGGAACCGCGCGCGTCAGGCCGGCGGCTGGTTCGACAGGCAGCTCTTCATGAATGCCTTGCGGTCGTCACCCTTCTTGCCGGTGGCTTGCGTGTTGCAGGCCTTCATCTTGTCCTGTTGCGACATCTTCGGCGGGGTGGCCGACAGGCAATCCTTCATGAACGCCTTGCGTTCGTCGCCCTTCTTGCCGGCGGCTTGCGTGTTGCAGGCCTTCATCTTGTCTTGCTGGCTGTTCGCGGCGAACGCGGGGGAAGCCAGCATGCCGCCGACGAGCAGCGCGGCCATGAGCGATCGGATTTTCATTGGACACTCCGGTTCAATAATTGGCGTAGTCGTGACACCTGGGACGATGCGCGTGGCGCGAATCGCCGGGCCATTATGGCAAACCATTTCGGGAACAACAAAGGGACTAACGCGTGGCGGGGCCGCCGCGTTGACGGTGTTTCCACCAACGGGGCGGGCGTCTCGCGGCCAGGCCTCCCGAACCGGCAGGCCACCTCGCACGTCGGCAATCGCAGCGATTACAATCCCGGCCATGACACTTCCGACCTCCCAACCGATTTCCTCCGCCGCGCCGGCCTCGCTGCCGCGCATCGCGGTTCTCGCCACCGGCGGCACGATCGCGGGCGCCGCGCCCGACGCCACCAACACGGCCGGCTACCAGGCCGGCGCGCTCGGCATCGCCTCGCTGCTCGACGCCGTGCCGGCGCTGGCGCGCGTCGCGCGGATCGAGGGCGAGCAGATCGCCAGCATCGACAGCAAGGATCTCGATCCGGCGCTGTGGATCGTGCTGGCGCAGCGTGTTGACGCGCTGGCTGCCGATCCGCGCATCGACGGCATCGTGATCACCCACGGCACCGACACGCTGGAGGAAACCGCCACGCTGCTGCATCTGGCCGTCAAGACCGCCAAGCCGGTGGTGCTGACCGCGGCGATGCGCCCGGCCACCTCGCTGTCGTCCGACGGCCCGCTGAACCTGCTCAATGCCGTGACCGTCGCGGCCAGCCCGGCCGCGCACGGCCAGGGCGTGCTGGTTGCGTTCAACAACAAGATCCACAGCGCGCGCGACGTGGTGAAGACCAGCACCTACGCCGTCGATGCGTTCCAGTCTCCGGAGCTGGGCGTGCTCGGCTGGGTGCAGGACGGCCGCGTCGAATTCGCGCGCGGCGTGGTGCGCGCGCATACCGCCGCGACGCCGTTCGCGGTGGGCGCCGACTGGCCGGCCGTCGAGATCGTGACGAGCTATGCGGGCGTGTCGCGCACGGCCGTCGATGCGCTGGTGGCGGCCGGGGTGAAGGGCATCGTCGTGGCGGGCACCGGCAACGGCTCGATCCACGCCACGTTGCAGGCCGCGTTGGTCGATGCGGTGGCGAAGGGCGTGGCCGTGGTGCGCGCCTCGCGCGTCGGCTCGGGCCATGTGATGCGCAACGGCGCGGCCAGCGACGATGCGCTGGGCTTCGTCAGCGCCGGTTCGTTGAATCCGTTCAAGGCGCGCGTGCTGTTGATGCTGGCGCTCGCGTCCGGCGTGAGCGGCGCGCAGGCCTTGCAGGCGGCGTTCGATACGTACTGAGTACGGAGCGCCGGGCCTGATGAGCTAAGCGACGCCACCGATGCGCCGCCATGAAAAAAGCGGACTCGCGAGTCCGCTTTTTCGTTGTTGCACCGTGCGCGTGAGTGAACGATACGGTGCCGTGAATCGATCCGACGAGCGGACGCCCGACGACGACGTCTGACCGACCAAGGCTTCCCCGGCATCGCCGGGCGCCGCTGCGGACCCCAACACCGCTCTCAGCCCAGAGCGGCCTTCAAACCGCCCGCCGGATCTCGCGATCCACCGGGCGCCCCACGGGTGGGCGGCGATGCCGCCCGTGTGTCCTGCCTGCCGTGCGCCCGCGTTATTGGGCTTCGGCGATTTCGAGGTTCGACATGATTTCCAGCGCGCGCACGATGGCCGAGTGATCCCACGCCTTGCCGCCGTGCGCCGCGCAGACGCTGAACAGTTGCTGCGCGCTCGACGTGTGCGGCAGCGCGAGACCGAGCCGGCGTGCGCCGTCGAGCGCCAGGTTCAGGTCCTTCTGATGCAGCTCGATGCGGAAGCCCGGATCGAAGGTGCGCTTGGTCATCCGCTCGCCATGCAGTTCGAGGATGCGCGATGCCGCGAAGCCGCCCATCAGCGCGCGGCGCACGCGTTCCGGGTCGGCGCCCGAGCGCGCCGCGAACAACAGCGCCTCGGCCACCGCCTCCAGGTTCAGCGCGACGATGATCTGGTTCGCGACCTTGGTGGTCTGGCCGGCACCGTTGTCGCCGACCAGCGAGATGTTCTTGCCCATCGCCTCGAACAGCGGCTTCGCGCGCTCGAATGCTTTTTCCGGGCCGCCCACCATGATCGTCAGCGTGGCGTCGCGCGCGCCGACCTCGCCGCCCGAGACGGGCGCATCGAGGTAGTCGCAGCCCAGCGCGTTGATCTGCCTGGCGAATTCCTGCGTGTCGAGCGGCGAGATCGAGCTCATGTCGATCACCAGCTTGCCGGCCGTCAGGCCGCGCGCCACGCCGTCGTCGGCGAACAGCACGTTGCGCACGTCGGGCGTGTCGGGAACCATCGCGATGATGATCTCGGCGCTGTCGGCCACCGCCGTCGAGTTGCCGACCACGCGGGTGCGCTCGCGCAGGTCGTCCGGCACCGGGTAGGCGCCGTTCACCACCAGCGTGTGGCCGGCCTTGAGCAGGTTGCGGGCCATGTGCGAGCCCATGATGCCGAGTCCGATGAATCCGATCGTTGCCATATGTTCAAGTCTCCTGAATGAGTGAGGGCGGGCGGGGGGCGCGCGGCTCAGGCGTATTCGGCGCTGCGCAGCTTCGCCTCGCGCAGCCAGCCGAGGCCGTCGCGAGTGGTGCCGCGCGGCTTGTATTCGCAGCCGACGTAGCCGTCGTAGCCGAGTTCGTCGAGCAGTGCGAACAGGTACGGGTAGTGGATCTCGCCGGTGCCCGGCTCGTGGCGGCCGGGGTTGTCGGCAAGCTGGATGTGCGCGATCGACGGCAGCTTCGCGCGCAGCGTCGCCGCGAGTTCGCCCTCCATGCGCTGCATGTGATAGATGTCGTACTGCAGGAACAGGTTGTCCGAACCGACCGCGCGGATCACGTCGAGCGCCTCGGCCGAACGGTTCAGCGCGAAGCCCGGGATGTCGTAGGCGTTGCACGGCTCGACCAGCAGGCGGATGCCTTCCTGCTTGAGCGCCTTCGCCGCGAAGCGCAGGTTCTCGACGATCGTCACCAGCGTGGTGTCGCGCGCCGCGCTGGCCGAGGCGATACCCACCAGGCAGTTCAGTTGCGGCACCTTGAGCGCCTTCGCGTAGTCGATCGCGCGGCCCACGCCGTCCTGGAATTCGGCGGTGCGGTCGGGCAGGCAGGCGATGCCGCGCTCGCCCTGTTCCCAGTTGCCGGCCGGCAGGTTGTGCAGCACCAGCTTCAGGCCGTGCGTGTCGAGCCGTTCCGCCAGTTCCTGCTTGTCGTACGGGTAGGGGAACAGGAACTCGACGGCGTCGAAGCCCGCTTGCGCGGCCGCCTGGAAGCGGTCGAGGAACGGCAGCTCGTTGAACAGCATCGTCAGGTTCGCGGCGAATTTCGGCATGAGGGTGTCTCCGGTCGGTCAGTCAATCAATCAGGAAAACGAATCGAATCGGCGAGTGGGTGAGTCGATTCGATTCGGCGCAGCGAAGCCGTGCTCAATCGAGCAGCGAGATGGCGGTCGGCGCATGTTCGGGGCGCTCGGCCAGCGGCTCGAATTCGTTGATGGCGTCGATCTCGGCGCCCATCGCGATATTGGTCACGCGCTCGAGAATCACTTCGACCACCACCGGCACGCTGAACTCGGCGATCAGGCGCTTGGCCTGCTCGAAGGCCGGTGCGATCTCCTCCGGCTTGGTGACGCGCAGCGCCTTGCAGCCGAGCCCTTCGGCCACCGCGACGTGATCGACGCCGTAGCTGCCGAGCTCGGGCGCATTGATGTTCTCGAACGCGAGCTGCACGCAGTAATCCATGTCGAACTGGCGCTGCGCCTGGCGGATCAGGCCGAGATACGAGTTGTTCACCACCACGTGCACGTAGGGCAGCTTGAACTGCGCGCCCACCGCCAGCTCCTCGATCATGAACTGGAAGTCGTAGTCGCCCGACAGCGCCACGATCGGCCGCGACGGGTCGGCCACGCGCACGCCGAGCGCGGCCGGAATGGTCCAGCCGAGCGGGCCGGCCTGGCCGCAGTTGATCCAGTTGCGCGCCTTGTACACATGCAGGAATTGCGCGCCGGCGATCTGCGACAGGCCGATCGTGCTGACGTAGCAGGTGTTGCGGCCGAACGCCTGGTTCATCTCCTCGTACACGCGCTGCGGCTTGATCGGCACCTCGTCGAAATGGGTCTTGCGCTGTTGCGTGCGCTTGCGGGCCTGGCATTCAGCCAGCCACGCGCCGCGATCCTTCAGGCGGCCGGCGGCCTTCCACTCGGCGGCCACCTCGACGAACAGTTCGAGTGCCGCCTTCGCGTCCGACACGATGCCGAGATCGGGGCCGAACACGCGGCCGATCTGGGTCGGTTCGATATCGACGTGCACGAATTTGCGGCCCTTCGTATAGACCTCGACGCTGCCCGTATGACGGTTGGCCCAGCGGTTGCCGATGCCGAGCACGAAATCGGAGGCGAGCAGCGTGGCGTTGCCGTAGCGGTGCGAGGTCTGCAGGCCGACCATGCCGGCCATCAGCGGGTGATCGTCGGGAATCGCGCCCCACGACATCAGCGTCGGGATCACCGGCACGCCGAGCGTTTCCGCGAAGCTCACCAGCAGGTCCTCGGCCGCCGCGTTCAGCACGCCGCCGCCCGACACGATCAGCGGGCGTTCCGCGTCGTTGAGCAGGCGCAGCGCGGCCTCGATCTGCGTGCGCGTCGCCTTCGGCTTGTAGACCGGCAGCGGCTCGTAGGTGTCGATGTCGAATTCGATCTCGGCCAGTTGCACGTCGATCGGCAGATCCACCAGCACCGGGCCGGGGCGGCCCGAGCGCATCAGGTGGAAGGCCTGCTGGAATACGCGCGGCACCAGCGCCGGCTCGCGCACGGTCACGGCCCACTTGGTGACCGGCTTGGCGATCGATTCGATGTCGACGGCCTGGAAATCCTCCTTGTAGAGCCGGGCGCGCGGCGCCTGGCCCGTGATCGCGAGGATCGGGATCGAATCCGCCTGGGCCGAATAGAGGCCCGTGATCATGTCGGTGCCGGCCGGGCCGGAGGTGCCGACGCACACGCCGATGTTGCCGGGGGCGGCGCGCGTGTAGCCCTCGGCCATGTGCGAGGCGCCCTCGACGTGGCGGGCCAGCACGTGACCGATCGCGCCGGAGCGGCGCAGCGCCGAATAGAACGGATTGATCGCGGCGCCCGGAACGCCGAAGGCGGTCTGGATGCCTTCTTTCTCGAGCACCAGAACGGCTGCGTCGACGGCTCTCATCTTGGCCATGCATGTCTCCTTGGAATGGCGAATCACGGTGTGGAGACACTGTATGGCTGCGTCAAAGCTTTGATAAGATCGTCGCTTGTCGCTTATTTCAGAACTAAAAGTATCGAATCGGGGGTGCAAGCCGAGCCTTCAAGGCTTGGGGGCATGCCGATCGATCGAATGGACGGAGACGGACGATGGACCGGTTCAAGCAGATCGAGACGTTCATGCGCGTGGCCGACGCCGGCAGCCTCGCCTCGGCGGCGCTGGAGGAGGGGGTGTCGCCGGTGGTGCTGGGGCGGCGCATCGACGCGCTGGAAAAGCGCCTCGGCGTGAAGCTGATGTATCGCTCGACGCGGCGGCTGGTGGTCAGCGAGGAGGGCGCGGCCTTTCTTGAACGCTGCCGCGGCCTGCTCAGCGATTGGGCGCAGGCCGAAAACGAGGTGGCGGCCGGGCGCCGCGCGGTCAACGGGCACCTGATCGTGTCGGCGCCGGCCGCGTTCGGCCGCAAGCACGTCGCGCCGTTCGCGCCCGCGTTCGCCGCCGACAAGCCCGAATTGCAGATGTCGTTCAACTTGACCGATCGCGTGGTGGACCTGGTGCGCGAGGGCTACGACCTGTCGATCCGGATCGGCGGCGCAGTCGATCCGAACTTCGTCGCCGTCAAGCTGGCCACCAACCGCCGGGTGGTGTGCGGCACGCCCGACTATTTCCGCCGCCACGGCCGCCCGAAGACGCTGGAGGATCTGCCGAAGCACAATTGCCTCGCGTTCAATCTGCAAGGGGGCCAGAACCGCGGCTGGTATTTTCGCCGCAACGGCAAGGTGGCGACGATCCGCGTGGCCGGCAATCTCGACTGCAACGACGGCGAGCTGCTGCACCGCTGGGTGTCGGAAGGGCTCGGGCTCGGCTGGCGCTCCACCTGGGAGATCGCGCGCCAGCTCGAAACCGGCGAGCTCGAAACCGTGCTCGACGAATTCGCGCTGCCCGATTACGACATCCTGGCGGTCTATCCGCAGCAACGCTACGTGCCGGCGCGCGTGCGCTATTTCATCGACTATCTGCGCGAGGCCTATGCGCAGCCGGGGTACTGGCGCGGGGCAAGCTGAGGGCACGCGGCGCACCAATCGGGACGGATCGCGGGCCATGGTCAGGCCGATTTCAACGGCTCGGCCCGCCAGTTGCCGTTCAAGTCGTTGAAAACACGACCGATTCACGCCGGAAAACCACCGAAACCATTGCGTGCCCCTGCCGAACGGGTTATGATCTTCGGCTTCTCACTTGCCACACCGGTTCCGACGCCCGGGTGGCTTTAATCCCCAAGGAGTGTGTATGCGTCATTACGAAATCGTATTTATCGTGCATCCCGATCAGAGCGAGCAAGTGCCCGCGATGATCGAGCGTTACAAGACCACGATCACCACGCGCGGCGGCCAGATCCACCGCGTTGAAGACTGGGGCCGTCGTCAGCTGGCCTACATGATCGAGAAACTCGCCAAGGCTCACTACGTCTGCGTGAACATCGAGTGCGACCAGGCTACGCTCGACGAACTCGAACACGCGTTCAAGTTCAACGACGCAGTGCTGCGCCACCTCATCGTCAAGCTGAAGAAGGCCGAAACCGGCCCGTCGCCGATGATGAAGGAAGTTCAGCGCGAAGAAGCCAAGAAGGCAGCTGCAGCGCAGCCGGCCGAAGCGCAGGCTTAAGACCGAACGGTCAAGCCACCAAGGATCGCGTCTCTCCGTGAACAGGCTGCAACTGACGGCAAGCGTCGTCGAGCGACAAGCGGTGCGATATACGCCCGCCGGCGTTCCGATCGCAAGCTGCACCTTGCAGCACCACACGGAGGTCGTCGAAGCCGGTATCCGGCGCCAGGTCGAATTGACGATCGAGGCGATGGCCGCCGGCGAGGCGAGCGGCAAGCTGGAACGCTGCGAGATGGGCGTCGAAACGCTCTTCACCGGCTTCCTGGCAAAAAAAAGCCGCAACGCGCGAACCCTGGTGTTTCACATCACAGCATTGCAGGACATAGGAAAGGACTGAATCATGCCCCGTCCCACTGGCAAGAAATTCGACAAGCGTCGTCAGCAACAAAACCCGCTGTTCAAGCGCAAGAAGTTCTGCCGCTTCACGGCAGCCGGCGTTGAGCAAATCGACTACAAAGACACGGATACGCTGAAGGACTTCATCGGCGAAAACGGCAAGATCACGCCGGCGCGTCTGACGGGTACGAAGGCGCATTACCAGCGCCAGCTCGACACGGCAATCAAGCGTGCGCGTTTCCTCGCGCTGCTGCCGTACACGGACCAGCACAAGGCCTAAGGCCAGCGACGCAATAAGGAGAATTCGAATGCAAATCATTCTGTTGGAAAAAGTCGCGAACCTGGGCAACCTGGGTGACATCGTCAAGGTCAAGGACGGCTACGCACGTAACTTCCTGATCCCGAATCGCAAGGCTCGCCGTGCGACGAAGGACGCGATCGCCGAATTCGAAGTCCGCCGCGCGGAACTCGAAAAGGTCGCCGCCGAAAAGCTGGCAGCCGCTACGGCAGTCGGCGAGAAGCTGGCAGGCCAGTCGTTCGAAATCACGCAGAAGTCGGGCGTCGACGGCCGTCTGTTCGGCTCGGTCACGAACGCGGACATCGCTGAAGTGCTGAAGAAGGCCGGCTACGAAGTCGAAAAGGCACAAGTGCGTCTGCCGGAAGGCCCGGTCAAGATCATCGGCGAGCACGCTGTTCAAGTCGCGCTGCACACGGATGTCGTCGTCGACATCACCGTGAACGTGATCGGCGACCACGCCTAAGCGACATCACGGCAACCGGGCGGTGCTTACCGCCCATGCCGCGAAGGCAGGGCCCGGGAAACCGGCCCTGCCTTTTTCTTTTCCGCCGCCGTGTCTGGCGTCATCTCGCCCATTTCGCGATAATCCCAAGCCATGAACGTGCCGCACGACCCCCAAATCGAATCGCTGAAAGTCCCGCCGCACTCGGTCGAGGCCGAGCAATCGGTGCTGGGCGGCCTCCTGCTCGACAACGCAGCCTGGGACCGCATCGCCGACTTTCTTTCGCAACAGGATTTCTACCGCTACGACCACCGGCTGATCTACGAGCACATCGGGCGCCTGATCGCCTCGACGCGCCCGGCCGACGTCGTGACGGTGTACGAGGCGCTGGTCACGGCCGGCAAGGCCGACGACGTGGGCGGCCTGGCCTACCTGAATGCGCTGGCGCAGAACACGCCGAGCGCCGCGAACATCCGCCGCTATGCCGAGATCGTGCGCGACCGCGCGGTGCTGCGCCGGCTCGTGTCGGTGGCCGACGAAATCTCGGCCGACGCGTTCAACCCGCAGGGCAAGGAAGTGCGCCAACTGCTCGACGAGGCCGAGTCGAAGGTGTTCTCGATCGCCGAGGAAGGCGCGCGCGGCACACAGGGCTTCCTCGAAATCGGGCCGCTGCTGACGCAGGTGGTGGAGCGCATCGACACGCTCTATCACACGGCCAACCCGAGCGACGTGACGGGCACGCCGACCGGTTTCGTCGATCTGGACCGGATGACGTCGGGCATGCACGGCGGCGAACTGATCATCGTGGCGGGGCGTCCGTCGATGGGCAAGACCGCGTTCTCGATGAACATCGGCGAATACGTGGCCGTGGAATATGGCCTGCCGGTGGCGGTGTTCTCGATGGAAATGCCGGGCAGCCAGCTCGTGATGCGGATGCTCGGTTCGGTCGGCCGGCTCGACCAGCACCGCATGCGTACCGGGCGGCTGTCCGACGAGGATTGGCCGAAGCTGACGCACGCGGTGCAGAAGATGAGCGAGGCGCAACTGTTCATCGATGAAACCGGCGGCCTGAACCCGATGGAACTGCGCTCGCGCGCGCGGCGTCTGGCGCGGCAATGCGGCAAGCTCGGCCTGATCATCGTCGACTACCTGCAGCTGATGAGCGGTTCGTCGTCGCAGGGCGAGAATCGCGCGACGGAAATCTCCGAAATTTCGCGCTCGTTGAAGAGCCTGGCCAAGGAACTCGACGTGCCGGTGATCGCGCTGTCGCAGTTGAATCGCGGCCTGGAACAGCGCCCCAACAAGCGCCCGATCATGTCGGACCTGCGCGAATCGGGCGCAATCGAACAGGATGCCGACGTGATCCTGTTCATCTACCGCGACGAAGTGTACAACCCGGACAGCCCCGACAAGGGCACCGCCGAAATCATCATCGGCAAGCAGCGTAACGGCCCGATCGGCCCCGTTCGGCTTACGTTCATCGGTCAATATACGAAGTTCGACAACTTCGCCGGGTCGCAGCATTTCCAGGGAGATTGACGCCGCTTGTAAAGCCCGGCGCCGCGAAGCGTTGTATCTCGCGCGGCCCGGGAGAAGGGCCTTACGTGTTTGCCGGGAAACGGTACAATGGCGCCGCATTTGTGACAGTCATTTGACAATACTCGGAAATTTCATGTTCGGTCGATTCATGCCCACCGAGGGCAAGTTCTTCGAAATCTTCAATTCGCACGCGAACTTCATCGTGGCCGGCGGCCGCGAGCTCGAATTGCTGATCGACAATCTCGACGATGCCGAGATCCACAAGCAGAAGGTGCAATCCGCGGAGAAGTCGGCGGACAAGTTGACGCATGAAGCGATCGACCTGCTGCACAAGACCTTCATCACGCCGCTCGATCGCGACGAAATCCACAAGCTGATCACGACGATGGACGACATCCTCGACCTGATGGAGGACGTCGCCACGGCCGTGTCGCTGTACGACGTGCAAGCCGTCACGTCGGAGGCGAGCCAGTTGGCCCACATCGTCACGGCGTCGGCCCAGCATGTTCAGCAGGCGGTGGCGCTGCTGTCGGACATGAAGCAGTCCTCAAAGATCCTCAAGGCTTGCGAGGAGATCGACCGTCTCGAATCGGATGCCGATCGCGTGCTGCGCTCGGCGATGTCGAAGCTGTTCCGCGAGGAAAACGACGTCAAGAACCTGATCAAGCTGAAGGCGATCTACGAGCTGCTCGAGGAGATCACCGACAAGTGCGAGGACGTCGCGAACATCATCGAAGGCATCGTGTTGGAAAACGCCTGAGCGAGCCACGATGCATTCGATACAACTCGCCATCTGGGCCGTTGCGACGCTCGTCATCGTCGCACTCGTGTTCGACTTCATGAACGGTTTCCACGACGCCGCGAATTCGATCGCGACCGTCGTGTCCACCGGCGTCCTGAAGCCGCAGCAGGCGGTCGCGTTCGCCGCCGTGTTCAACGTCATCGCCTATTTCGTGTTCCACCTGAAGGTTGCGCAAACGGTGGGCAAGGGCACCATCGATCCGGCCATCGTCGATCACTACGTGGTGTTCGGCGCGCTGGTGGGCGCGATCGGCTGGAACATCATCACCTGGTATTACGGGATTCCGTCGAGCTCCTCGCATGCGCTGATCGGCGGGCTGGTCGGCGCGGCCGTCGCCAAGTCGGGCTGGGGTTCGCTGAACCTGGACGGGCTGATGAAGACGGTCGCGTTCATCTTCATCTCGCCGCTGCTGGGATTCGTGCTCGGCTCGCTGTTCATGCTCGCGGTGTCGTGGATCTACTTTCGAACGCCGCCGAGCAAGGTCGATCGCCGGTTCCGGCGCTATCAGCTGCTGTCGGCCGGGCTTTACAGCCTTGGGCACGGCGGCAACGATGCGCAGAAGACCATCGGCATGATCTGGATGCTGCTGATCGCCACCGGTTATGCGTCGGCCACGGCCGATGCGCCGCCGGTGTGGGTGATTGGCGGGTGCTATCTGTCAATGGGCCTCGGTACGCTGTTCGGCGGCTGGCGGATCGTCCGCACGATGGGGCAGAAGATCACCAAGCTCAAGCCGGTCGGCGGGTTCTGCGCCGAGCTGGGCGGCGCGCTGACGCTGTTCTCGGCGTCGTGGATGGGCATTCCGGTATCGACCACGCACACCATCACCGGCGCGATCGTCGGCGTGGGCGCGACGCGCAAGCTGTCGGCCGTGCGCTGGGGCGTGGCGGGCAATATCGTCTGGGCCTGGGTGCTGACGATTCCGGCTTCGGCGCTGATCGCGGCGGCGGGCTGGTGGGTGGGGCACCGCGTGTTCTGATCCGCGCAGTCCAGCCGTTGCGCGCCGTTGCTTCGAGCAGCGACAAAAAAGCGCCGCGAGCCGAAAGGCCGCGGCGCTTTGTTTTGTGAATTTGAGTTGATTGCCGCCAGTCGGGACAGGCGCTGCGCAGGGCGTCGCTCAGTAGCTGCCGGTGGCGAAGCGGGCGATCGGATCGTCGCCGCCAGCGTTGCCGCTTGTGGGGGCACCCGATGCAGTCGAGGCGCGGATGATGCCGCCAGCGCCGTCCGGCGATACCGTCTGCGCCTGGCGCGCTGCTTCACGGGCCGTGGGCGGCGGCGGTTCGAACGCATCGGCCGCCGCGTCGATCGGGTCGCGCGAGGTGGTGGTCGTGGCGGGCTGGCCTGGATCGGGTGAGGCGGCGTAGCGCGGGGCAGTGGCAACCGGAGTGTCGTCGACCGATGAGGTGGCCGACGTTGCGCCTGCGGCGCGCGCTTGCCGCTGCGCCGCCGACAGCGCGGTGGGTGGCGGTTCGAACGGATCGTCGCTGCTGGCGGCGGGCGCTGCGGTGGCGGCAATTCGAGGCGGCGGCGCGCTATAGACAGGTTGGGGTGTCCGCGCCGGCTCGATCGATGCCGCCGTCACGGCCGGCGCAGCGGCTGCCACGGCCGGCGCAGCGGCTGCCACGGCCGGAGGTGCGCTATCGGCTGCCGGCTCGGCTTGACGGTTGTCGGCTTCATAAGTCGGCGTATCGAACGGCGCAGGCGCGTGACGCGGCGGCGCAACCCGGCGGATGCCGTCGAAATGCTTGGCCCAGTAAGGGTTGGTCAGATAGTCGAGGCGCACCGTGCCGCCGGTGGACGGCGCATTGACGAAGCGCAGTTTGCCGACATAAATGCCGACGTGCGAATGCGGGCGGCCCGTGGTGTTGAAGAACACGAGATCGCCAGGCGCAATCTCGTCGGGTTCGACGGACACGCCGCGTGTGCTCATCTCGGCGGTGGTGCGCGGCAGCGATACGTTGGCAGCCCGCGACACGATGTAGCGCACCAGCCCGCTGCAATCGAAGCCGGCATCGGGCGTATTGCCGCCCCAGCGATAGGGAATACCGACGAGGCTCATCGCCTGGATCGGAATTTCCTCGCGGCCGATGCTGTGATCGACGAAATTCGGGAAGCCGCGTGGCGGCGCGAAGGCGCGCGGCGTGGTGATGCGCATCGACGAACCGGTGCGCGCCGATTGCTGCGGTGCGGTGGAGCACGCGGCAAGCAGGGAAAGCACGACGACGGACAGCCAGATTCGCAGCATTGGAAAAGGACGAGTGCCGATAAGCACCTATCGTATGACCACGGGTATTGCGGATAGTAGTCGGTCCGACGGGGCAGCGGCAAGCAATCTTCAGGCAGGACTTGAAGTATTGCCTGATTTGTAGGCAGGTCGTCAGAGTTTTTGCGCAAAAAGTCGGACCCTAATAAGAATCGACCGAAGCGCAGGCGAAAAAAAAGCGCTCCGTCGGGAGCGCTTTCTTGCATCGATCGGATGAGCGATCAGAGGATGTCGGACGCGTAGTCGGCCAGCCGCGAGCGCTCGCCACGCGCCAGCGTGACGTGGCCGCTGTGGCCCCAGCCCTTGAAGCGATCGACCACGTAGGTCAGGCCGGAGCTGCCTTCGGTCAGGTACGGCGTGTCGATCTGCGCAATATTGCCGAGGCAGACGATCTTGGTGCCCGGGCCGGCACGCGTGACCAGCGTTTTCATCTGCTTCGGCGTCAGGTTCTGCGCCTCGTCGATGATCACGTATTTGTCGACGAAGGTCCGGCCGCGCATGAAGTTCATGCTCTTGACCTTGAGGCGCGAGCGGATCAGTTCCTGCGTGGCGGCACGGCCCCATTCGCCGGCGGCATCGTCGGTTTTCTGCAGCACTTCGAGGTTGTCGTCGAATGCGCCCATCCACGGCTGCATCTTCTCTTCCTCGGTGCCGGGCAGGAAGCCGATGTCCTCGCCGACCGGCACGGTCGCGCGCGTCACGATGATCTCGTTGTAGCGCTTGTCGTCGAGCACCTGCGCGAGGCCGGCCGCGAGCGCGACGAGCGTCTTGCCGGTGCCGGCCTGGCCGAGCAGCGTGACGAAGTCGATCTCCGGGTTCATCAGCAGGTTCAGCGCGAAGTTCTGCTCGCGGTTGCGCGCCGTGATGCCCCACACGTTGTTCTTGTGGTGGCTGTAGTCGCGCAGCGTCTGCAGCAGCGCCGTCTTGCCGTTCAGCTCACGCACGATCGCGTGGAAGGTCGGCTCGCCGTTCTGCGGTTCGAGGAACACGAACTCGTTGACCAGCATCGAGTTCACCAGCGGGCCGGTCACGCGGTAATACGTGGTACCCGTCTTGGTGTCCTGCCAGCTTTCCATGCCCTTGGCATGGCGGGTCCAGAAGTCCTGCGGCAACTCGCGCACGCCCGAGTACAGCAGGTCCTTGTCCTCGAGCACCTGATCGTTGAAGTAATCTTCGGCGGGCAGGCCGAGCGCGTGGGCCTTGATCCGCATGTTGATGTCTTTCGACACCAGCACCACCAGGCGGTCGCTGCGCTCGCGTTGCAGCGCGCGCACCACGCCGAGGATCTGGTTGTCGGCCTTGCCTTCCGGCAGGCCTTCGACCGGCTCGATCGTGGTCAGCGTGGTCTGGAAGTAGAGGCGGCCGAGCGCATCGCGGTTGCCGAGGCGCGACAGCGCTATGCCGGCCGTGATCGTGCCGGCGTCGGCCACCAGTGCGTCGAGCGTGCGGCTGACCTGGCGCGCGTTGCGCGCCACTTCCGACATGCCCTTCTTGTGGTTGTCGAGTTCTTCCAACGTCATCATCGGCAGATAGACGTCGTGTTCCTCGAAACGGAACAGGCTGCTCGGATCGTGCATCAGCACGTTGGTGTCGAGCACGAACAGCTTCTGCTGCTCGACGGCAGCCGTCTTGCGGCCACGCGAGGTGCGGGCCGCCTCGCGGGCGGGCGCGGCCGGTGCGGCGGCAGCCTTGGCGACGGGCGCCTCGGCGCGTGCAACGGGAGCGGCCGGCGCAGCCGGCGTTTGCACGGGCGTCAGCAGGGCGGCGGTTTGCCTGGATTTGCGCGGGCGCGCCGCGCCGGGCGCGGCCTCGGCGGCGGGCGCAACGGCGTGCAGTGCGGCCGGGGTGTTCGCGGCGGGCGCCATCGGGTCGGCGACGTTCGCGTCGGCGTAATCGGCCGTGCCCTCATCGGCGGCGCGTTTCGCCGTGGTGCGGGTCGTGCGCGCTTTCACCTTGTATTCATCGGGCGGCAGCAGGCTGCCGAGCTTGCTGGGAGGAGTAGGCAAAGGCATGGTGTCCCTCGGAAGGAATCGTGTCGCTTGGAATGCGCCGCGGTTCGCATCCTGTCACGCAAAGCGTGCAGTTTGCGCGGCGTGGCGCAAAGGAGTGTCAAAACGCCGGTTCGCCTATTTTTCGATCAGCTCCTGGGCGGAAGTGTCGCGACGGACAGTGCGCGCCGCAAACGGCCATGAAAAAAGCCGCTTCCCCCGAACAGGGACAAGCGGCTCGGATTCTTGCAGCGTAGCGGCGCACCTTACGGGCCAGCGACCCTCGCGCTGACCGCCTGCACAGCTACGAAAAAGAGTGGGCTGACGGGCATTCATTGCGGGCCAATATAACCCGCCTCAAAGCGCTTGTACAGCGCCGAGCACCTCGTCGACATGGCCCGGCACCTTGATGCCGCGCCACTCCTGGCGAAGCACGCCGGCGGCGTCGATCAGGAAGGTCGAGCGCTCGATTCCGCGCACTTCCTTGCCATACATTTTCTTCATTTTCATGACGCCGAACAGCGCGCAGAGCGTTTCTTCGGGATCCGAAACCAGCGGGAACGGCAGTTCGAGCTTGGCCTTGAAATTGTCGTGCGAGCGCAGGCTGTCGCGCGACACGCCGACGATCTCCGCGCCCGCCTTCTGGAATTTCGGATACAGATCGCGGAATTGCAGACCTTCGGTCGTGCAGCCCGGCGTGTTGTCCTTCGGATAGAAATACAGCACGAGCTTCTTGCCGTTCAGCGCGGACAGCGTG
The DNA here is from genome assembly GCF_047497165.1 of Burkholderia sp. 22PA0099. Taxonomy (NCBI): domain Bacteria; kingdom Pseudomonadati; phylum Pseudomonadota; class Betaproteobacteria; order Burkholderiales; family Burkholderiaceae; genus Burkholderia; species Burkholderia sp. 22PA0099. The sequence goes on from NZ_CP163165.1 coordinate 1,960,437, forward strand.
AAGTCGCCGCCTGTTGCCGGCGCGGTGAAATCGGGAACGGCGCGGTCGATTTCGACGGACACGGGATTCTCCTGTTGTTATCGGCGGCACGCCGCGTGCGGCGTGCCGTGAGGGAGGGAAAACGGAGGCGGGAGCAGTCAGTCGGGCTGGACGATCAGCTCGCCGGAGCGGCCGGAAATTTCGCCCCACATGACAGGGTACGATGGCAGCGAATCGAAATCCAGCGCGGCATGATAGTCGCCCATCGTGGCGAACGTGTGGCCTTGTGCGCGCCAGCCGGCGAGCAGTTGCTCGAAGATCGGCGCGAGTTTCTGGCCTTCGAGCTCGGCGTGCAGCGTGAACACCTGATCGTGCGAGTTGTGTTCGGTCAGCTTGAGCAGGTGCGCGGCGACGTTCGATTCGTCGATGCCGTCGATGCCGAGCACCTCGTCGAGCGTGGGCAGCGTGGTGGGCATCTGCACATGCGCGAGCGTACGGCCCGCGACGACCGGCCGGTACGGGCCGTGGCCGCGGCCGTCCGAGGCGTAGAGCATGCCCCAGGCGTCGATCTGCTCGAACGCGCTGTCGTTCATCTGCCAGCCGGCCGCGCCGTGCGTGGCCGGCGGCGCGCCGAAAATCTCGATGAAGCGCGCGTGGCTCTTGCCCATCTCGCCGGCGGTCCAGTCGCGCGGGCGGGCCCGCACGTTGTCCTGCCAGTAGACGTGATCCCAGGTGTGAATCCCGCACTCGAAGCCGGCCTCGTGGATCGCGCGCATCTCGCCCACCGCGCGTCGCCCGATGTCCGGCCCGGGCAGCAGCACGCCGTACATCAACTGGCGGATGCCGTAGTGCTCGACCACCGAGGTGCGCGACACCTTCTTGAGGAAGCCCGGCCGCAGTACGCGGCGCATGGCCCAACCGGTGTGGTCGGGGCCGAGGCTGAACAGGAAGGTGGCGCGTGCGGCGTGACGATCGAAGATGCGGGCGAGGTTCGGCACGCCTTCGCGGGTGCCGCGAAGGGTATCGACGTCGATCTTGAGGACGATGCGGGCCAACGCGTCAGCCTTGCTGCTCGACCAGCGCGCGCGCGTCGGCCACGTGGCCGCGATACGCTTCGAAGATGTTGCGCAGCGCGTCGTCGAACGTCGAGACCGGCGCCCAGCCGAGTTCCTGCATCGTGTTGTCGATTTTCGGCACGCGATTCTGCACGTCCTGGTAGCCGTTGCCGTAGTAGGCGCCCGAGGTGGTTTCCACCAGTTGGACCTGCTTGGCCATGTCGGCGTACTCGGGGAATTCGGCGGCCAGTTCGAGCATCTTGTGGGCCAGTTCGCGCACCGAGTAGTTGTTGCTCGGGTTGCCGATGTTGTAGATCTTGCCCGAGGCGACGCCGTTCGGGTTGTCGATGATCTTCATCAGCGCGCTGATGCCGTCGTCCACGTACGTAAACGCGCGCTTTTGCGAGCCGCCGTCGACGAGGCTGATGTTCTCGCCGCGCACAATGTGGCCGAGGAACTGCGTGACCACGCGCGAGCTGCCTTCCTTCGGCGTGTAGATCGAGTCGAGGCCCGGGCCGATCCAGTTGAACGGGCGGAACAGCGTGAAGTTCAGGCCTTCCATGCCGTAACCCCAGATCACGCGATCCATCAACTGCTTCGAGCACGCGTAGATCCATCGCGGCTTGTTGATCGGGCCGTAGGTCAGCGCCGAGGCGTCCGGGTCGAACTGCTCGTCCGAGCACATACCGTAGACCTCGGAGGTCGACGGAAACACCAGGTGCTTGCCGTACTTGACGGCCGAACGCACGATCGGCAGGTTCGCCTCGAAATCGAGTTCGAACACGCGCAGCGGCTGCTGCACGTAAGTGGCGGGCGTGGCGATCGCGACCAGCGGCAGGATCACGTCGCACTTCTTGACGTGGTACTCGACCCATTCCTTGTTGATCGTGATGTCGCCTTCGAAGAAGTGCATCCGCTCGTGATTGACGAGATCGCCAAGCCGATCGGTCTGCATGTCCATCCCGAACACTTCCCAATCGGTGGTTTCAAGAATGCGCTTGGACAGGTGATGGCCGATGAAGCCGTTCACACCCAGGATCAGGACTTTTTTTGCTTTCATGACTGACGGGAAGAATCAATGAACTGCGCGAATTGAGCGGGAGAGACGACCGTTTCGTGTTCCGGACGGCCGTCGGGCTGCTCGCGCAGCTCGAGGATGGTGACGGCGCGGCTGTCGCCGCAGACGCCGAATAGCGCATTATCGCTTACGTGCAGGCCTGCCGGCAATTCCCGCGCGGCCTGTGCGGCCGGCGAGCCGGGCGCCGCGAGCCGCGCGCGCGCGACCACGAAACGCGTGCCGTGCAGGTCGACAAACGCGCCCGGATAAGGGGGCGCGACCGCGCGGATCAGGTTGTAGACCTCGGCGGCCGGCTTCGACCAGTCGAGGCGGCCGTCCTCGGGCTTGCGCCCGCCGAAGTAGCTGCCCTGCGACAGATCGTTCGGCAGATGCGGCGCCTCGCCGGCCAGCAGCGCCGGCAGCACGCGCCAGAGCGTCTGCTCGGCGGCCACCGTCACCTTGTCGAACACTTGCGCGGCGGTGTCGTCGGGCAGGATCGGCACGGCCGTCTGGCCGATGATGGCGCCGGCATCGGGCTTGGCGGCCATTTCGTGCAGCGTCGCGCCGGTGTCGGTTTCGCCGTTCAGCACCGCCCAGTTGGTCGGCACGCGGCCGCGGTACTTCGGCAGCAGCGAGCCGTGCATGTTGTAGGCGCCGCGTGGCGCGAGCGCCAGCAGCGCGACCGGCAGCATGTGCCGGTAATAGAACGAGAAGATGAAATCGGGCCGGGCCGCCGAGACGGCCTCGCGCAGTTCGGCGGCGGCCGGATCGGCCGGCGTCAGCACCGGGATGCCGTGCTCGCGCGCCACCGACGCGACGCTGCCGAACCAGATGTTCTCGGTCGGGCTGTCCTCGTGGGTGACGACCAGCGCCACCTCGACGCCGCGCGCGAGCAGCACCTGCAGGCAGCGCACGCCGACGTTGTGATACGCGAATACCACCGCGCGCGATTTCATCGCGATGCCTCCTGGGTGCCGGGCAGCGGCAGCGACGCACGGTCGTGGCGCTCCTCGAGCACGGTCTGGATCAGGTAGCGCGGGCGGGCGCGGACCTGTTGATAGATTCGTCCGATGTATTCGCCGAGCAGGCCGAGCGCGAAGATGATCACGCCGAGCATGAAGAACGTGATGGCGAACAGCGTGAACACGCCCTGGACTTCGGCGCCGATCACGAAGCGGCGGATCAGCAGCAGCAGGAACAGCCCGGCCGAGCCGATCGACAGGATCACGCCGACGAACGACAGCCATTGCAGCGGCACCACCGAGAAGCCGGTGACGAGGTCGAAGTTCAGGCGGATCAGGCTGTAGAGCGAATACTTCGATTCGCCGGCGAAGCGTTCCTCGTGCGCGACGTCGATTTCGGTCGGGTTCTGCGCGAACGTGTAGGCCAGCGCCGGGATGAACGTGTTGACCTCGCCGCAGCGGTTGATGGTGTCGATGATCTGGCGGTTGTACGCGCGCAGCATGCAGCCCTGATCGGTCATCTTGATGCGCGTGATGCGCTCGCGGAACCGGTTCATCACGGCCGAGGCCTTGCGGCGCCACAGGCTGTCCTGGCGCTGCATGCGGATCGTGCCGACGTAGTCGTAGCCTTCGCGCATCTTGTGCACCAGCTTGCCGATTTCCTCGGGCGGATTCTGCAGGTCGGCGTCGAGCGTGATGACGATCTGGCCGCGCGACTGCTCGAAGCCGGCCAGGATCGCCATGTGCTGGCCGTAGTTGCCGTTGAGCAGCACCACGCGCGTCGTGTCCGGGCGCTTGCGGAACTGCTCGGCGAGCAGGGCGGCGGAGCGGTCGCGGCTGCCGTCGTTGATCAGGATCACTTCGTACGACGCATCGAGTGCGTCGAGCGCCGGATACAGGCGGGAGAAGAGCGCGGCCAGCCCGGCTTCCTCGTTGTACACGGGGATGACGATCGAGACTTCCGGGTTCATGGCGCGTGTTTCGGGGTGAGTCATTTCCGCTTATTTTCCGTATCGTTCGCAAATCTGGTTGACGGCGCTGACGACGCGCGTCACGTCGGCCTCGCTCATCTGCGTGAAGAGCGGCAGCGTGACGGTCGACGCGCCGAAGCGCTCGGCGTGCGGGAACATGCCTTCGCGGAAGCCGAGCGCGCGGTACAGCGTGAACAGGTGGATCGCCGGGTAGTGCACGCCCGAGCCGATGCCGTGCTCCTTGAGCTGCGCCATGAAGTCGCCACGCGTGATCGCGAGCCGTTCGAGCGGCAGCGTGATCTGGAACATGTGCCAGTTGCCGTGCGCGAACTCGGCCACCGGCAGGCCGATGCCGAGCGCCGCGGCCGGGCCGCCGGCGAAGCCGTCGAAGTAGGCGCGGGCGAGCTGGCGGCGCACTTCCGTGAAGCGGTCGATCTGGCCGAGCTGGCCGAGGCCCACGCGGGCCGCGACGTCGGTCAGATTGTACTTGCCGCCGAGCACGTCGCAGTCCATGCCGTCGAGGCCGGTGCGCGTCACGCCCTGCAGGCGGTATTTCTGCGCGAGCTGTGCTTCGTCTTCATCGTTGAGCACCAGCGCGCCGCCCTCGATCGAGGTGACGTTCTTGTTCGGGTGGAAGCTGAACGAGACCAGATCGCCGAACGCGCCGATCCGCTTGCCCTTCCACGACGAGCCGAGCGCCTGCGCGGCATCCTCGATCACGCGCAGGCCGGCCGAACGGGCGATGGCGTACAGGCGGTCCATGTCGACTGGCAGCCCGCCGAGGTAGACCGGAATCACGGCCTTGGTGCGCGGCGTGATCGCGCGTTCGAGCGCGTCGAGATCGAGGTTGCGCGTGACCGGGTCGATATCGACGAACACCGGCGTGGCGCCCACTTCGAGGATCACGTTGCTGGTCGCAACCCAGCTCGCGGGCGTGGTGATGACTTCATCGCCCGGGCCGACGCCGGCAATGCGCAGGCCGATCTCGAGCGTGGCGGTGCCGGAGTTGAACGTGCGCACCGGGCGGCCGCCGCAATAGTCGGACAGCGCCGCTTCGAAGCGCTGGTTCTGCGGGCCGGTCGTGATCCAGCCGGAGCGGAGCACTTCGGTGACGCCCTGAATGGTGTCCTCGTCGATTTCCGGGCGGGTCATCGGCAGAAACGGAACGGATGGCTGGCTCATGTCGGCTGGTGAGTAGATTTTAAATGGGGCCGGATCTCATGCGATCCGGCATGCGCATTAAACACTGGTTCGCGAGAGTACAACGTCTCTTTTTGTGGGGGGAAGGGGGATTGCCGCGATGGCGCCGGCGGCCCCCTGCGGCGCTTCAGCCGCGCGCCAGCACCACCACGCCGATCAGGATGATGCCGATGCCGATCAGGCGTTGCAGGCTCATCACCTCGCCGAACAGATACCAGGCGGCGAACGCGTTGAGCACGTAGCCGAGCGAGAGCATCGGATAGGCGATCGAGACGTCCACGCGCGACAGCCCGACGATCCACACCACCACGCTCAGCACATAGCAGCTCAGGCCGCCGATGATCGGCAGTTGCGTGGCGATCTTGAAGCCGATCGGGATGATGTTGGCGCGCGAAATGTCGAAATGGCCGACGGCGTTGACGCCGGCCTTGAGCAGCAATTGCGCGACGGCGTTGAGCAGTACGCCGATGAGGATGCAGACGAGGGAAACGGGATTCACGGAACGGCGGTCCTTGGGAGGCTCAGGATTGGGGCGGCGTGGCGGCCGGTGTTGCAGCCGACGCCGCGGCCGGCGTGGCGACGATCACGCGGCGATTGTCGCGCGCGATCACCGTCATCGGCAGGCCTTGCTTGACGAATGCGTCGTAGCGCTCGGGGCGCATCATCGCCAGCGCCGGGCTGCCGCTGCGCCAGCGGCGTTCCCACTCGGCGATGGTCGGCACCCATTTCTGCGGTTCCTGCCCGATGCCGAAGCTCAGTTCGTCCTGATAGGCCACCAGCGTGGTGGTGTGGCGCACGTAGAACGGCACGGTGTGGTCGAGCATCTCGATCGAGTAGAACGGCGTGTCGGGCGGCAACCTGGCGAACTCGGCGCGCACGGCAGGCGCGAGCAGCGCGCCCGAACTGTAGCGGCCGAACGCGTCGTGGCCGGTGCCCCCGATGGTGCCGAACAGCAGCCAGCCGGCACCGAACACGAAGGCGGTGGCGGCGATGCCGGCCTTGCCACGGCGGTTGATCGACAGCGCGAGCAGCGTCAGCACGAACGCGACGGCCAGCGCCGCATACACCCAGTGCTGGAAATCGACGTACTGCGCGTTCGGCGTGCGGGCGTCGCCAAGGCGGCCCAGCACGATGCAGCCGCAGGCGGCCGCGATCAGGAACAGCAGATAGCCGATCAGGTGCCAGCGGTAGCGCTCGCGCGCCACCAGCGGCAGGTAGGCGCCGAGCATCAGCGCCAGCGACGGGGCGATCGGCAGCACGTACGACACCAGCTTCGAGTGCGAGGCGCTGAAGAACACGAAGATGAAACCGGTCCAGATCAGCAGCACCAGCATCGGCGCGAAGCCGTTCGGCTGACGCGGCATGCGCCAGGCGTGGCGCAGGCTCTGGCCCGCGATCGACAGCCACGGCAGGAAGCCCACCAGCAGCACGCCGACGAAGTAATACACGGGGCCGGGGCGGTTCTGCTCGGGCGTCAGGTAGCGGCGGAACTGCTGGACCACGAAGAAGAAGTTGAAGAATTCGGGGTTGCGCTGCTGCATCAGCACGAACCACGGCGCGGCGATCGCGAAGAAGATCAGCAGGCCGCTCACCAGGTGCAGGCGCTTCCAGAGCGCCCAGTCGCGGGCGATCAGCGTGTAGAGCACCAGCACCGCGCCGGGCAGCACCACGCCGATCAGCCCCTTGGACAGCACGGCCACGGCCATCGACGCCCAGCACAGCCACATCCAGCCGCGCGTGGCGCGCGTCGGCAGGCCGGGACGTTGCGCCAGCAGCAGCGCGCCGAGCGTGACGGCCATCCAGAACGACAGGCCCATGTCGAGCGTGTTGAAGTGGCCCATCAGGTTCCAGTATGGCGAGGACGCGAGCACCACGGCGGCGCACAGGCCGGCCAGCGGGTTGAACACGCGCGCGCCGGTGTAGCCGACGAACAGGATGCCGGCGAAGCTGGCCAGCGCCGTGTACAGGCGCGCCTGCCATTCGCCGAGGCCGAACCAGGCGAACGTCAGCGCGTTCATCCAGGTCTGCATCGGCGGCTTCTCGAAATACTTGTAGCCGTTGTAGCGCGGTGTGATCCAGTCGCCGGTGGCGAACATTTCGCGCGCCATTTCGGCGTAGCGGCCCTCGTCGCTGGGGATCAGATGGCGCAGCCCGAGCGGGCCGAACCAGATCAGGGCGAGTGCCAGCACGATCAGGAGGAGTGCGGCGCGGTTGAGCGGTAGCCTCGATGGCGTATCGTTCATGAGTCGGTCAGCCTGTCAGACGGTCGTTGTTGGAATGGCGGAGATCGGAAACCGGCCCGGCCCGGGGGGCGGTGCGGCATCGACGTACGGCATCGTTTCCCGGTAGGGGAACCGATGCCGCCCGGCTTTGTAACGCATCGCGCCTTAACGTTCAATTAACGTCGCTTTCAAACGGGTGTCACGCGGGCCGGGTTCGATGGGAGCGGGCGCCGGTTCGTCTGCCTGTTGCCGTTTATTGCGCCGCGCGTTCGATCAGCAGCGCGGCGGCGACCTTGCGGCCCTCGGACATCAGGATGTTGTAGGTGCGGCAGGCGGCCTGGAAATCCATCGTTTCCACGCCGATCCGGCGCGCCGTGAGTGCGGCAGTCAGCCGCGGGTGGGGGAACCGCAATCGCGCGCCGCTGCCGAAGATCACGACTTCCGGGGCGGAATCGAGCAGCATCGCGAAATGCTCGGCGGCGAGCGCGTCGAACGCCTCGACGGGCCACGGTGCGACGGGCGCGTCCGGCAGGACGAGCACGCTGCCGTCATGGCGCTGCAGGTTGATCTCGACGTAATCGGGGCCGTAGCCGGTGACGGTATTGAGCGCGTCGCTCGGTTCCTGGTGTAGTTTCAAATCGTTGTCCGCGGTGTCGGGTGGGCCGCTCCGACGGCTCCGACTGGCCGGGCAGGGCCGCCGGAGGCGGCTGCCGGGCGCCGCAGCCGGTGGCCGCGCGCGGCGCCGGTGTGCCGTGCGCAGGCGGTCGAGCCGGATTGGTGCATTGCGAAAGCGGGTGAAAATCCGCTAAATTATAGCTTTTTAGCTGCCACCGGGCGGCATTTGCGTCGCGCGTTGCCACAAGCCGCGTCCGGCCTCGCTTCCGACCGTCTCCTGAACAGCGCGCACCGACCGGCCGCTCTCCAGTTGTGGACCTCCTTCCCCCAGCTTCGCCAAGCCTTGCCCAGGAACGTGCCTGCCGTGAAACCGATTCAGAAATCCAACAAGCTGCTCAACGTGTGCTACGACATTCGCGGCCCGGTGCTCGAGCACGCCAAGCGCCTCGAAGACGAAGGCCACAAGATCATCAAGCTGAATATCGGCAACCTGGCGGCGTTCGGTTTCGAAGCCCCGGATGAAATCATTCAGGACATGATCCGCGCGCTGCCGAACGCATCGGGCTACTCGGATTCGAAGGGCGTGTTCTCGGCGCGCAAGGCCGTCATGCACTACACGCAGGAAAAGGGCGTGAAAGGCGTCGAACTCGACGACATCTACATCGGCAACGGCGCGTCGGAACTGATCGTGATGGCCACCCAGGGGCTGCTCAACGACGGCGACGAAGTGCTGCTGCCGGCGCCCGACTACCCGCTGTGGACGGCCGCGGTCAGCCTGTCGGGCGGCACGCCCGTGCATTACATCTGCGACGAGCAGAACGGCTGGATGCCCGACCCGGACGACATCCGCCGCAAGATCACGCCGAACACCAAGGCGCTGGTGGTGATCAACCCGAACAACCCCACCGGCGCGCTCTATTCGGACGATCTGCTGCGCGAACTGATCGCGATCGCGCGCGAGCATGGCCTGGTGATCTTCGCCGACGAGGTGTACGACAAGATCATCTACGACGGCAAGACCCACACCGCGCTCGGCTCGCTGTCCGAGGACGTGATCACGGTCACGTTCAACAGCCTCTCGAAGAGCTACCGTTCGTGCGGCTACCGTGCCGGCTGGATGTTCGTGTCCGGCCTGACGGGCGAAAACCGCCGCCGGGCGAAGGATTATCTCGAAGGGCTCGGCATTCTGTCGTCGATGCGGCTGTGCGCGAACGTGCCCGGCCAGTTCGCGATCCAGACCGCGCTCGGCGGCTACCAGAGCATCAACGAGCTGATCGTGCCCAGCGGCCGCCTGTACCGCCAGCGCGAGGTGGCCTACGACATGCTGACCTCGATTCCGGGCGTCACTTGCGTGAAGCCCGACGCGGCGCTCTACATGTTCCCGCGCCTCGATCCGAAGCTCTACCCGATCCAGAACGACCAGCAGTTCATTCTCGACCTGCTGCTCAAGGAACGCGTGCTGCTCGTGCAGGGCACGGGCTTCAACTGGCCCACGCCCGATCACTTCCGGGTCGTGTTCCTGCCGAACATCGACGATCTGACCGATTCGATCAACCGAATCGCGCGTTTCCTCGACGGCTACCGCAAACGCCACGCCGCCTGACCGGCTGCCCGTTCCGCCTTCATTCAACTTCATACAAGACCACACGCAGCATGGAACCGATCAAAGTCGCCCTGTTGGGCTTCGGCACCGTCGGCGGCGGCACCTTCGAGGTGCTGCGCCGCAATCAGGAAGAAATCAAACGGCGCGCCGGCCGGGGCATCGAGATCACGCGCATCGCGGTCCGCAACCCGGCGAAGGCGCAAGCCGCGCTCGGCGGCGCGAGCCTCGACGTGACCAGCGATTTCCACGCCGCCGTCGATGACCCGTCGATCTCGATCGTCGCCGAAATGATCGGCGGCACCGGCATCGCCCGCGAGCTGGTGTTGCGCGCGATCGCCAACGGCAAGCATGTCGTGACCGCCAACAAGGCGCTGCTCGCGGTGCACGGCAGCGAGATCTTCGCGGCCGCGCGCGCGAAGGGCGTGATGGTGGCCTTCGAGGCCGCCGTCGCCGGCGGCATCCCGATCATCAAGGCGCTGCGCGAAGGCCTGACGGCCAATCGCATCCAGTACATCGCCGGCATCATCAACGGCACCACGAACTACATCCTGTCGGAAATGCGCGACCGCGGCCTCGATTTCGCGACGGCGCTGAAGGCCGCACAGGAACTGGGCTACGCGGAAGCCGATCCGACCTTCGACATCGAAGGCGTGGACGCCGCGCACAAGGCCACCATCATGAGCGCGATCGCGTTCGGCGTGCCGGTGCAGTTCGACCGCGCCTACGTCGAGGGCATCAGCAAGCTCGCGGCCACCGATCTGCGCTACGCGGAGGAACTCGGCTACCGCATCAAGCTGCTCGGCATCGCGCGTCGCGCGGAGAAGGGCATCGAGCTGCGCGTGCATCCCACGCTGATCCCGGAAAAGCGCCTGCTGGCCAATGTGGAAGGCGCGATGAACGCGGTCGTGGTGCACGGCGACGCGGTGGGCACCACGCTGTACTACGGCAAGGGCGCCGGCGCCGAGCCGACCGCCTCGGCCGTGGTGGCCGACCTGGTGGACGTCACGCGCCTGCACACCGCCGACCCGGAGCACCGCGTGCCGCATCTGGCGTTCCAGCCGGAAAGCCTGTCGAACACGCCGATCCTGTCGATCGAGGACGTGACGAGCGGTTACTACCTGCGCCTGCGCGTGGCCGACGAAACCGGCGTGCTGGCCGACATCACGCGCATCCTGGCCGATTCGGGCATCTCGATCGACGCGCTGCTGCAGAAGGAATCCGAGCAGGTCGACAGCAACAACGGCGAGACCGACATCATCCTGATCACGCACGTGACGATCGAACGCAACGTGAACGCGGCGATCGCCCGCATCGAGGCGCTCTCGACGGTCCGCTCGCAGGTCACGAAGCTGCGCATGGAAGCGCTCAACTGAGACACGACATGAATTACATTTCGACGCGCGGCGCCGGCATCGGCGAGCGCCACACATTCTCGGACATCCTGCTGGGTGGCCTGGCCAAAGACGGCGGCCTGTATCTGCCGGCCGCGTACCCGCGCGTGTCGGCGGACGAACTGGCGCGCTGGCGCGCGCTGCCGTACGCGGAACTGGCGTTCGAGATCCTCTCGAAGTTCAGCGACGACATCCCGGCCGACGACCTGCGCGACCTGACGCGCCGGACCTACCGCGCCGACGTCTACAGCAACACGCGCCATGGCGAGAACGCGGCCGACATCACGCCGATCAAGCTGCTCGGCACCGAGGGCGGCACCACGCTCGCGCTGCTCGAACTGTCGAACGGCCCGACGCTGGCGTTCAAGGACATGGCGATGCAGTTGCTCGGCAACCTGTTCGAGTACACGCTGGCCAAGCACGGCGAGACGCTGAACATCCTCGGCGCGACCTCGGGCGACACCGGCAGCGCCGCCGAATACGCGATGCGCGGCAAGGCCGGCGTGCGCGTGTTCATGCTGTCGCCGCACAAGAAGATGAGCGCGTTCCAGTCGGCGCAGATGTACAGCCTGCAGGACCCGAACATCTTCAACCTGGCCGTGGAAGGCGTGTTCGACGACGCGCAGGACATCGTCAAGGCCGTCTCGAACGATCACGCCTACAAGGCGAAGCACAAGATCGGCACGGTCAATTCGATCAACTGGGCACGCGTGGTGGCGCAGGTCGTCTACTACTTCAAGGGCTATTTCGCGGCCACCACGAGCAACGACCAGCGCGTGTCGTTCACGGTGCCGTCGGGCAATTTCGGCAATGTCTGCGCGGGCCATATCGCGCGCATGATGGGCCTGCCGATCGAGAAGCTGGTGGTGGCCACCAACGAGAACGACGTGCTCGACGAGTTCTTCCGCACCGGCGCGTATCGCGTGCGCGGCGCCGAGAACACGTATCACACCAGCAGCCCGAGCATGGATATCTCGAAGGCCTCGAACTTCGAGCGCTTCGTGTTCGATCTGCTCGGCCGCGACCCGGCGCGTGTCGTGCAACTGTTCCGCGATGTCGAGCAGCACGGCGGCTTCGATCTGGCGAAGAGCGGCGATTTCGCCCGCGTCGCGCAGTTCGGCTTCGTGTCGGGCCGCAGTACGCATGACGATCGCCTGGCGACGATCCGCGATGTCTACGCGCGCTATTCGACGATGATCGATACGCATACGGCCGACGGCGTGAAGGTCGCGCGCGAACATCTGCAGCCGGGCGTGCCGATGGTGGTGCTCGAAACGGCGCAGCCGATCAAGTTCGGCGAGACGATCCGCGAGGCGCTGGGCCGCGAGGCCGAGCGGCCGTCGGCGTTCGACGGCATCGAGGCGCTGCCGCAGCGTTTCGAGGTGGTCAAGGCCGACGCGCAGCACGTCAAGGATTTCATCGCCGCGCATACGGGCGACTGATCCGCCGCCACGGCGCGCGGGTGGAAACGGACGGCTTCGGCTGCCCGGTTCGGCTCGCCGCCGTGCGCCACGGCCGCGACGGCTCCACGCCGTCGCGGCCGTTTCTTTGGGGCCGACGTCGCTCGCCGGACGTTGCGCGTTGAGCGCACAGCCGGCCGGCGCGCTCGCTACAATGTGGCTTCCGCTTTCCCCCACGATCACCGAGATGTCGAATCCCGCTCCCCAGGCTCCCCGCGCCCCGATGCTGTCGACCGCCGACGCGCTTGCCGCCTTGCTCGGCGCGGCCGTGCCGCTCACGGATGCCGAAACCGTGCCGACGCTCGATGCACTGGGCCGCGTGCTCGCGGCCGACGTGGTGTCGCCGCTCGACGTGCCGCCGATGGCGATCAGCGCGATGGACGGCTACGCCGTGCGTGTGGCCGACCTGACGCAGGGCGATCGCCGCCTGCCCGTCTCGCAGCGGATTCCGGCCGGCCATCCGGCCGCGCCGCTGGCGGCCGGCACCGCGGCGCGGATCTTCACGGGCGCATCGGTGCCGCCCGGCGCCGATGCCGTCGTCATGCAGGAGCAGGCTGCGGCGGCCGGCGACGAGGTCGACATCCTCCACACGCCGAAGGCCGGCGAATGGATCACCGCGCAGGGCGCCGACATCCGGCGCGGCGCCGTGATCCTGCCGGCCGGCACGCGGCTCGGGCCGCAGGCGCTCGGGTTGGCCGCCTCGGTGGGCTGCGCGAGCCTCACGGTGCGGCGGCGCGTGAAGGTGGCGGTGTTCTTCACGGGTGACGAACTGACGATGCCGGGCGAGCCGCTCAAGCCCGGTGCGATCTACAACTCGAACCGTTTCACGCTGCGCGGCTTGCTGGCGCGCTTCGGCTGCGAGGTCAGCGATTTCGGCATCGTGCCCGATTCGCTCGATGCGACGCGCGCCACGCTGCGCGAGGCGGCGCGCGGCCACGACCTGATCGTGACGAGTGGGGGCGTGTCGGTGGGCGATGAGGATCACGTCAAGCCGGCTGTCGAGGCAGAAGGCCGGCTGTCGCTGTGGCAGATCGCGATGAAGCCGGGCAAGCCGCTCGCCTACGGCGCGGTGCGCCGCGAGGGCGGAAGCGCGAGCGATGGGGCGCCGGCGGGCGAGGCGCATTTCATCGGCCTGCCCGGCAACCCGGTGTCGAGCTTCGTCACGTTCCTGCTGTTCGTGCGGCCGTTCCTGCTGCGGTTGGCCGGTGCGACGCAGGTGGCGCCGCGTGCGCTGTCGCTGCGCGCCGATTTCACGCAGCGCAGCGGCGATCGTCGCAACGAATTCCTGCGCGCGCGCGTCAACGACGCCGGCGGCCTCGATCTGTACCCGAACCAGAGTTCGGCCGTGCTGACCTCGACCGTCTGGGCCGATGGCCTGATCGACAATCCGCCGAACCACGCGATCAGCGCGGGCGAGACGGTCCGTTTCATTCCCTTTTCCGAATTGCTCGGCTGACGGCCGGGCTGCGTGACAGATGAACATCGAACTGAAATTCTTTGCCAGCGTGCGCGAGGCGCTCGGTGTCGCCAGCGAATCCGTGACGGTGCCGGACGGCATCGCGACTGTCGGCGACGTGCGCGGTTGGCTGCGCGCGCGCGGCGGTGTCTGGGCCGATACGCTGGCCGACGGCCGCGCGCTGCGCATGGCCTGCAACCATGTGATGACCGATGCCGGCACGCGCATCACCGACGGCTGCGAAGTCGCGTTTTTCCCGCCCGTGACGGGCGGCTGAGGAGGCGCGATGGCGACGGTACGCGTTCAGACCGAGGATTTCGACGTCAGCACCGAGCTGGCCGCGCTGCGCGCGCGCAACCCGAAGATCGGCGCGGTGGCCTGCTTCGTCGGCACCGTGCGCGATCTCAACGAGGGCGAAACGGTCGCCGCGATGGAGCTTGAGCACTATCCGGGCATGACCGAGAAGTCGCTGGAGGGGATCGCCGCCGAGGCGATCGCGCGCTGGCCCGGCATTGAGGTGGCGATCATCCATCGCGTGGGCCGGCTCGTGCCGCTCGACCAGATCGTGTTCGTGGCGACCGTCTCCGCGCATCGCGGCGAGGCGTTCGCGTCGTGCGAGTTCGTGATGGATTACCTGAAGACCCAGGCGCCGTTCTGGAAGAAGGAAAGCACGCCGGCCGGCGAACGCTGGGTCGATGCGCGCAGCAGCGACGATGCGGCGCTCGCGCGCTGGGGCCGTCACGACGGCGAACCGCGCGACGCGGGTTGATGCGCGCGGCATCGCCCGCTGGCGGCTCGCGGCTCGACGGCGTGCCATGCGCCCGCTACCATCGCGGCTTTCCCGAATTCTCACGCCGTTTCCGCTCATGACCGACGCATCGTCCAGCGCCATCCTGCTGGTGCCCGCCACCGGCTCCGCCGGCTTGTCTGCCTCGCAACGCCAGTTCAACGCACTGACCCGCCAGGTCGCGGCGCGACGCGAGCGGCTGCGCGCGTGGGAAACGGTCTGGCCGGCGTTCCAGCAGCGCTACGTCGACGAATGGGTGCCGCTGGCCCGCGACGTGACGGCGCGCGAGACGGAGCTGGTGCGCCAGCTCGACGTGGCGTTCGACATGAAGGGGCTGACGCGTGCCGAGCGTGCGCTGGTGGCCGAATTGATCGTCCATTTCGTGCGGCCGCTGCTCGGCGGCGAGACGGATCGCGAATTGCGCGCGATCGTGGCGCGCCATCGCTTTCCGGGGCAGGCCGAGGGCGAGGCTCGTTCCGGCGGCTCGTCGCGGCGCGCGCGCTCGCGTTCGCGCGATCGGGCCGCATCGGCGCCGGATGCGGATGCGCCGGCCGCCGAGCCGGAAGCCGAATCGGAAGAAGCGATGATGGCGCGGATTCAGGCCGAACTCGACGAGCAGGAAGCACGTGCGAACGCCCACGCCGAGGCCCGGCAGGCGCGTCAGAGCGAGCGCGCGGAGCGTCAGCGCGCGGCCAGGCGCAAAGTCGAATCCGCTGATGAAGAGGCTGCCTCGGGTCAGGGCGGCGAACGGCCGCAGGCCGATGAGGACGAAGCGGCCGCTGCCGCCAGCGGCGTGCCGGACCTGCCGCCAGCCCAGGTCAGCCGCTCGCTGCGCGACCTTTATCGCCGCCTCGCCAGCGCGCTGCATCCCGACCGCGAGCCCGATCCGGTCGAGCGCGAGCGCAAGACCGCGCTGATGCAGCGCCTGAACCGCGCGTACGACAAGCAGGATCTGCTGCAACTGCTCGAACTCGAACGCGATCTGGGGCCGGCCGACGCCGAACGGCTGGCCGGTGCCGGTGACGATCTGTTGCAACATTACAACGGCATGCTGAAGGCGCAACTGGGCTCGCTCGATCGCGAACTGCATCGCGTCGAGAACGATTTCCGGCATGGCTACGGGATCGGGGCATCCACGGTGCTGTCGCCCGAGAATGCACTGCGCACGCTCGGCGACGATATCGCCGCGCTCCAACGGGCGCAGGCCGAACTGGCCGGCGATCTGCTGGCGTTCCGCGACATCGGTGCGCTCAAGGGCTGGCTGGACGGCTTCGTCGGCTAGGGCCGGCCCGCCATTTCAAACCTCGGGCTTGCGCTTTGCGCCTCAGGCATCCTCGTCCGCCGAACGGCCGATGATCCGGGCCGGAAACGGCTCGCCGCGTGGCCGTTCGGGCGGGGCGGGGTGCGCATCGTCGTCGCGCACGCGTTTCGGCGAGATCGCATCGAGCAGCGCCTGCTGCTCGGCCGGAATCACGTAATCCCAGCCGAAGCGGCTCAATTGCAGGCTTTGTGCGATGCGCAGCGCCGGTTCCATGAAGCGCACGGCCGCGGCCGGCACATAGCGCGCATCGACCGTCTTGAGGAACAGCTTGAGCCAGCGGCTGAAATGCGCCGGTTCGAGGCCGTCGAGCGGCTGGTGCTTGGCCTGCACGTTGCCGCGATAGCCCTTGGTGCCGAGCACCAGGTTCGACCAGAACGCCTGCATTTTCGGCAGATGCTCGTCCCAGTGGCCGTCGAGTTTCGCGCCGAACACGGGGCCGAGCAGCGGGTCGGCACGCACCTGGTCGTAGAACGCATCGACCAGCTCGCGGATGTTGTTGGCGGTCGGTTCGGTGGCGCGCGGGGCCGGCGCGGAGGCGGCGTTCGAGGCCGAATCGTGGGAGAGCTTCATCGTCGGGCTGGGAATGAGGCCGGTACGGGGGCGTGATTTTGTCGCACAATAGCCCTCGGCCATCCAAAAAAAGTGCTTCAAGGGCGCATATTATCCCGCGATTCCTGAGACGGTACGTTTGCCCATCGCAGCGTGCCGGATAGCCGGGCACTCCAACGACACGATCGATTTCGCTCATGAGACTGACCGACTACACGGATTATTCGCTGCGCGTGATGCTGTTTCTGGCGGTTCGCGGCGAAGGGCTGTCGACGATCCAGGAAATCTCGGATGCGTACGGGATTTCGAAAAATCACCTGATGAAAGTGGTGCAGCGGCTTGGCGAACTGGGCTGGGTGGAGACGGTGCGCGGCCGCAACGGCGGGCTGCGCGCGAGCGCACGCTCGTCGGCGCTGACGGTGGGCGAGGTGGTGCGCGCGAGCGAGAACGATTTCGCGCTGGTGGGCTGTTTCGGCGGCGCGAACGACGGCGTCGAGCACCGCTCCTGCGTGATCGAGCCGCACTGCCGGCTCAAGGGCGTGCTGGTTGCCGCCCGCGACGCGTTTTTCGCCGAACTCGACCGCCACACGATCGGCGAACTGGCGCAACCGGCCTCGCCGCTCGCCGCGGCACTCGGGATCGGCATACCGGTCGTCGTCGAGTCGGCCTGAGGCTTGCGTCGGCGCGACGCATCGGCGCGCTTTTTGCCCGAACCCGCCTGGCGCCAGCTTGCCGCCTGCCGACGCGCAGCCCTCACTGCAGGCATCGAGCCGGGCGCTCCGCCAATTAATTATCTGCGACATGTCAATCGACTCGCGTCAAGGCACGTCTCTTGCTGTCGAGACGCTTGAAAGGCCGATATCCATCCTCATGTTGGTGCTATTCGAAAATTGGAGGTCTCTTCATGAGAATCGACAAGCTCACCACCAAGTTCCAGGAAGCCCTGGCCGACGCGCAGAGCCTCGCCGCGGGCCGTGACAATCAATACATCGAGCCGGCCCACGTGCTGGCCGCGCTGATCGCGCAGCAGGACGGCTCGGCGCGTTCGCTGATGTCGCGTGCCGGCGTGCACGTGCAGGCGCTGCAAGGCGCGCTGAACGAATCGATCTCGCGCCTGCCGCAAGTCACGGGCACCGGCGGCGAGATCCAGATCGGCCGCGAGCTGGCCGGCCTGCTGAACCAGGCCGACAAGGAAGCGCAGAAGCTCAACGACAGTTTCATCGCCAGCGAAATGTTCCTGCTGGCCGTGGCCGACGACAAGGGCGACGCGGGCAAGCTCGCGCGCCAGCACGGCGTGACGCGCAAGGCCATCGAGGCGGCCATCGCGGCCGTGCGCGGCGGCTCGCAGGTGCATAGCGCCGATGCCGAAAGCCAGCGCGAGGCGCTCAAGAAATACACGGTCGACCTGACCGAGCGCGCCCGCTCGGGCAAGCTCGATCCGGTGATCGGCCGCGACGACGAAATCCGCCGCTCGATCCAGATCCTGCAACGCCGCACCAAGAACAACCCGGTGCTGATCGGCGAGCCGGGCGTGGGTAAGACGGCCATCGTCGAAGGGCTGGCGCAGCGCATCGTCAACGGCGAAGTGCCCGAGACGCTGAAGAACAAGCGCGTGCTGTCGCTCGACATGGCCGCGCTGCTGGCCGGCGCGAAATATCGCGGCGAATTCGAGGAGCGTTTGAAATCGGTGCTCAGCGACGTGGCCAAGGATGAAGGCCGCACCATCGTCTTCATCGACGAGATCCACACCATGGTGGGCGCGGGCAAGGCCGAGGGCGCGATGGACGCCGGCAACATGCTGAAGCCGGCGCTCTCGCGCGGCGAGCTGCATTGCATCGGCGCGACCACGCTCGACGAATACCGCAAGTACATCGAGAAGGACGCCGCGCTCGAACGTCGCTTCCAGAAGGTGATCGTCGACGAACCGAGCGTCGAGGCGACCATCGCGATCCTGCGCGGCCTGCAGGAAAAATACGAGCTGCACCACGGCGTGGACATCACCGATCCGGCGATCGTCGCGGCGGCCGAGTTGTCGCACCGCTACATCACCGATCGTTTCCTGCCGGACAAGGCCATCGATCTGATCGACGAGGCCGCCTCGAAGATCAAGATGGAAATCGATTCGAAGCCCGAATCGATGGACAAGCTCGACCGTCGCCTGATCCAGTTGAAGATCGAGCGCGAGGCCGTCAAGAAGGAGCAGGACGAGGCGTCGCAGAAGCGCTTCCAGCTGATCGAGGAAGAAATCGAGCGGCTCGGCCGCGAATACGCCGACCTCGAGGAAATCTGGATGGCCGAGAAGGCCGCGGTGCAGGGCAGCGCGCATCTGAAGGAAGAGATCGACCGCGTGCGCGCCGATATCGCCAAGCTGCAGCGCGAAGGCAAGCTCGAGAAGGTGGCCGAACTGCAATACGGCAAGCTGCCGCAACTCGAGGCCCAACTGAAGCAGGTCACGCAGGCCGAGGAGCGCGAGCAGCAGAACCCGACCAAGCCGCGCCTGCTGCGCACGCAGGTCGGCTCGGAGGAAATCGCGGAAGTGGTGTCGCGTTCCACCGGCATTCCGGTGTCGCGCATGATGCAGGGCGAGCGCGAGAAGCTGCTTCATATCGAGGAAAAGCTGCATGAGCGCGTGATCGGCCAGGACGAGGCGATCAACGCCGTGTCCGATGCGATCCGCCGCTCGCGCGCCGGGCTGTCCGATCCGAACCGCCCGTATGGGTCGTTCCTGTTCCTCGGGCCGACGGGCGTCGGCAAGACCGAACTGTGCAAGGCGCTGGCCGGCTTCCTGTTCGATTCGGAAGATCACCTGATCCGCATCGACATGAGCGAGTTCATGGAGAAGCACAGCGTCGCGCGGCTGATCGGCGCGCCGCCGGGTTATGTCGGCTACGAGGAAGGTGGCTATCTGACCGAAGCCGTGCGCCGCAAGCCGTACAGCGTGATCCTGCTCGACGAGATCGAGAAGGCGCACCCGGACGTGTTCAACGTGCTGCTGCAGGTGCTCGACGACGGCCGCATGACCGACGGGCAGGGCCGCACCGTGGATTTCAAGAACACGGTGATCGTGATGACCTCGAACCTCGGTTCGCAGGTGATCCAGTCGATGGCCGGCTCGCCGCAGGAGGCGGTCAAGGACGCAGTGTGGGAAGAGGTGAAGCTGCACTTCCGCCCCGAGTTCCTGAACCGGATCGACGACGTGGTGGTGTTCCATGCGCTCGACCGCAGCAACATCCAGTCGATCGCGAAGATCCAGCTCGAACGCCTGCGCGAGCGGCTCGCCAAGCTCGACATGCAGCTCGACGTGTCGGATGCGGCGCTTGACCAGATCGGCAAGGTCGGCTACGACCCGCTGTTCGGCGCGCGTCCGCTCAAGCGCGCGATTCAGCAGGAGATCGAGAATCCGGTCGCCAAGCTGATTCTCGGGGGCCGCTTCGGGCCGAAGGACGTGATTCCGGTCGACGTGCAGGACGGCACGTTCGTGTTCGATCGCGTCGTGCACTGAGCCGGCTGCAACGGCATGAAAAAACCCCGCCTCGGCGGGGTTTTTTGATGGGCGCGGCCGTTGCCGCCCCTGAGCGTGGGCCGGCGGCGGCCGGGCTCAGGCCGTCTTGCCGCCGCCGAACAGGCCTGCCAGTTGCGAGAGCGCGCCGAGCACGTTCGAGCTGTCGACCTGGCCGTCCGCCGGCACTTCGCCGTTCGGCGTGGCGTGGTTGACCACGTGCGGCAGCACCTGCGCGAGCAGGCCCGAAGCGGCCGACGGATCGATGCCGACCTTGTTGGCCAGCGCCGTGACCGTGTCCGAGCCGAGCACGTTCTGCAGCGTGTCGGGCGAGATCGGCTGGTTTTCGCCGTTGCCGACCCACGAGCCGATCACTTCGCCGGCGCCGCCCTGGCGAAACTTTTCGATCAGGCCGTTCAGGCCGCCGGGCTGGTTGTTGATGAATTCGAGCGCGGTTGCGAGCAGCGCGTTCTGGTTGCCGCCGTTCTGGCCGCCGAGCATGCCGCCTACGATATCGAACAGACCCATGATGTCCTCTCAGATGTTGCGTGTTTCCGGTTTCACGAACCGGCGCCGCGGTGATCGGGCGACGCCGGATTGAACTTGCGGCCCGCCGCGTCGTGCGCGGCCGGCCGTCGATCAGGCACCTGACGCGGCCGATGCGCCCTGACTCTTCTTCGCCTTGCGCGATTTCTTGGCCTTCGGCTCCGACGCGCCGGTCGGGGCCGATGCGCCGGTTGCCGCGGCGGCGCTGGCGGCGGCTGCCGCTTTGTCCTTCTTCTTCGAGGCGCGCGTGGCCTTGGCCGGCTTGCCGTTGTCGGCCGGCGTGGTGGCGGCCGGTGCGGGCGACGGGGTGGGAGTGGCGGCCGTCGGGGCCGGCGCCGGTGCGCCGGTGCTGGTGCCGGCCTGCGTCTTGGTGGCGCGCTCCGGTGCGGGCGGGGCCTTCGCGCCGGTCGGCGGCGCGGACGAGCCGCCGATCGTCAACCCGGCTGTTTCCAGGTTCGCGACCGATTTCTGCCCCAAGCCCTTGACGCGGCTTGCCAGATCGTCGGCGCTCTTGAACGGCCCGTTCTTGGCCCGTTCGTCGATGATCGCCTTCGACTTCACCGGGCCGAGGCCCTTGACCGATTCGAGCGTGGCCTGATCGGCCGTGTTGACCTCGACGGCGGCCGCGATCGCGGTGCTCAGTGACAGCGACAACGCGACGAACAGCATCAGCAGCTTCTTCAGCATGACAAGGACTCCCCAGTTGAGCGGTGCAACCGCTGTTGGAACGGACAGACGATGGTGCGATGCAAAACGGCCGGGTGATGCGATCAAGCATAGGACACGCGCGCGCTTTTCGGAGCCGGCGCGCGCAGTGTTGCGCATTGCAGCGGGGGCTGTAAAGGGGGCGGGCGCCGGTCGTCTCGGTTTTGACGAAGTTTGACGTGGGCCGGAGATGGGCGGGAATGCGGTGGGACGGCAGGTTCGGGGAGGCGGCAGGCCGCTGGTGCGGTGTCGCGGAGCGCTCGTCGCGAAGGCTCTTGGCGCGGGCGGCTCCGTCAGCCTTCGCCGCGCAGCCGCTGGCGGCTGATGTGATTCAGATAGGTCAGAAGCGCCGCGCCCGCGATCAGCAGGCTCGCGAAGTTCGCGCTCCAGAAGCCGCGCGCGCCCGTCAGCGGTGCGGGCACCCAGCCGCCGATATCGAAGCCGAGCAGGTAGCCACCGCCCACGCCCACGCCCCACAGCGCCACGGCATAGATCACGGTCGGCACCACGGCCACCTTGTAGGCGCGCAGCACGAAGGCGGTGGTGACCTGGATCGCGTCGACGCAGTGGTAGAACGCCACGATCGTGACCAGCGGCAGCGCGGCGGCCATCACGTCCGGGTTCGGCGTATAGCCGTCGATGATCGCGTGGCGCAGCAGCAGCACCACGCACGCATAGCCGATCGCCGTCATGCCGGCGAACATCACGCCGCGCCGCGCGAGCAGCCGTGCCTCGTCCGGCCGGCCCGCGCCGAGCGCGCGCGCCACCAGCGTGGAGGCGGCGATGCCGATCGACAGCGGCGTCATGTAGAGCACCGCGCCAAGGTTGCCGGCGATCTGATGGCCCGCCAGCACCGTGGTGCCGAAATGCGAGATGAACAGCGCCATGAACGTGTACGAGGTCACTTCGATCAGGTACGACAGCCCCATCGGCAGCCCGAGCTTGAGCAGCGCCTTCTGGCGAGCCCAGGTCGGCGTGCAGAAACGCGCGAAGATGCCGAGCGGTGCGAACACGTCCAGGCGTGCCACCAGCGTGAACGCGATCAGCGCCAGCCCCCAGTTGATCAGCGTGCTGGCCAGCCCGCAGCCGGGGCCGCCGAGCGCCGGCACGCCGAGGCCGCCGAAGATGAACCAGATATTGAGCGGGATCTTCAGCGCGAGCGCGCCGATCTGCAGGATCATCGCGAGCCGCGGCTTGCCGGCCGCATTGGTGAGCGCGTTGTAGATCCGGAACATCAGGCTGGCCGGCAGCCCGAACGCGAGGATGCGCAGGTAATCGACGGTGCGGTCGTGCAGTGCGCTCGGCGTGTGTGCGAGGCGCAGCAACAGTTCGGGGGAATGCAGCAGCAGGAAGCCGGGCACGGCGAGCATCACGGCCAGCCACATCGCCTGGCGCACTTCCTCGCCGATTTCGTGGAAGCGCCGCGCGCCGAACAACTGCCCGGCGATCGGCTGCAGCGCCGACAGGATTCCGGTCAGGCCGATATAGATCGACACGTAGATCGACGAGCCGAGGCCCAGTGCGGCCAGGTCGACGGCCGAATAGCGTCCGACCATCGCGGTGTCGATCACGCCGAACGCGATGATCGCAAGCTGGCCGATCAGCACCGGCCACGCGAGGCCGGCGATCCGGCGGATGTCGGCCAGCATGGTCAATCGCGCGGCACGCGGGTGCCACGCGTGTAGCGGCGGCGGACCGGCGTCTGGGGCCGCTCGATGCGCTCGTAGAGGCGGAAGCGTTCGTCGCGGTCGGCCGCGCGGCGGCCTTCCCAGACCAGGCGCCAGACGTATTGCGATATCGAGCTCGGCTCGCCGTAATCGGCCGGGTCCTGGCGCAGGATCACGTCGCAGTCGTCCGTGAACGAGAAATGCATGTCGCCGAAGTAGGCGAAGGTGGCGATCTGCGCATCACCCAACCGCACCGGCGAAATGCACTCGTAGTCGGCCGGCAGGTGCGCGGCGATCTGCACGGCCACGTCGCGGTAGGTCCGGCTGTAGTTGACGAACGGCAGCCATAGCGTCATCAGCAGCACCCACATCAGCGTGGTACCCGCGCCCGACAGCACCACGCTGCGCCACAGCACCTTCGGCTGACGCGAGATGCGCCAGCGCACCAGCGCGAACCAGCACAGCGTGGCGATCAGCGCACAGGCGAACGCCAGCACGTTGAAGCGCGATTCGTAGCCCGGCACGAGGCGGCCGAGGTTGCGCGCGAGCGGATGCGGGAAGCCCGTCAACGACGCGAGCCAGACCAGCCACACGAAGCTGCCGAGGATCGTGAAACTGAGCACCGCGAACCAGTCGAACGCGTTGATCGCGCCGCGCTTGAGCGTGGGCAGCGCGAACGTGGCCAGCACCGCGAGCGGCGGCAGCAGCAGCATGTAGACGCGGTTGGTTTCCTGGCTTTGCAGGATCACGAGCGCCACCAGCGGCACCGCCACGGCGACCGGAATTGCGATGTGCGGGCGGCGGCGCCAGCCCTTCCAGCTGACCCAGGCCCAGATCGCGAGCGGCCAGGCCGGCCAGGTGAAGAGCGGCAGGTTCTTGGCGGCGTACTTGAGCACCGTGGTGGGCGGCCCCGAGAAGCGCATCAGGCTGCCGTGCAGCCATTGGTCGAAGAACCATGACGCGTCGTCCGGGTAGAACGACAGCGCGGCGAGCGGCCACAGCGCGAACAGCACGGCGGCAATCGGCAGCCCGACCAGCGCGAGATGGCGATGGCGCACCTCGGGCGTGATGGCGATCAGCACCACGGTGCCGACCAGCAGCGCGACGGTCAGCACCGGGTTGCCGGACAGCAGCAGCAGGCCCACCGCCACGCCCCACCACGCGGCGCCATGCAGCGGCTTGTCGGTCAGGCGCACGAGCCCGTACACGAACATCGCGATCCAGGCGAACTGGGCGAGCTGCGGGGTGGTTTCGTGGCCGCGCTCGGCCAGCCCGAAGCAGGCGAGCAGCACGAGCAGCGCGCCGTCGGCCAGCGTGCGGCCGTAGTCGCGCGGCTCGGGCTCGCCGCCGAACGCATATTTGAACGGCTGGACCTCGGCGCGGCGGCCGAGCAGGTAGGCGGTGTACCAGACGAACGCGCTGGCGACGCAGAACAGGATGCCGGTGGCGATCCGCGAGGCGTTGCTCGCCGAGATCCACGGGCCGAACGTCTGGATGCCGAGTGCGCCGAGCCAGTAGCCGAGCGGGCCGTCCGACGTGACGAACTTGCCGACCAGGTTCGGCAGCAGCCAGTCGTGCGCCGAGCCGCCCGCCATCGTCCACATCACGCCGAAGCCGGCTGCATCCTCGTTCTTCCACGGGTCGCGCGCGAACAGGCCGAATCCCGCGTAGACGATGCAGAGCGTGAGCAGCAGCCAGCGCGGCAGCGCGCGCGTGGCAGAGGCGGTGAGACGAACGACGGGCTTCATGCAGTGAATGACTTGTTATGAGTGGGCGCCGGGCGGCGTCGCGAGGTGTCGCCGTTTTCGGGCATCCGGCATTGTAGACGTTGCGGGCAGCCGGTGCCTCAACGCGCACGGCCGCCGCAGACGAAAAAGGGCAGCCTGGGGCTGCCCTTTTCGTGGCGTGCCGAGCCGGCAAACTGCCGGCCCGTGTCGCGCGCGACTGGCTTACGAAGCCTTGCCGCTGGCGCGGACGCCGAACTTGTTGCGGAACTTCTCGACACGGCCTGCCGTGTCCATGATCTTTTGCTGGCCGGTGTAGAACGAGTGCGATTCCGACGACACTTCGATCTTGGCGAGCGGGTAGGTCTTGCCGTCGAGTTCGATGGTTTCGCGCGTCTGGATGGTCGAGCGCGTCACGAACTTGAAGCCGTTCGACATGTCTTGGAAGACCACATCGCGGTAATTCGGGTGAATGCCAGGTTTCATGATGTTTCCTGTAATGGAGCGGTAGCCAACCCGCCGCGCCGTCCTGTGAACCGGAACCGATGCCTGACGAGCCACTTGCCTAGGGTCGAAAAACGGCGATTATGCCAGAAAATCAGGCGGTTGGCGATTATTTGCAACGTCTGTCGCGGCGGCGCGAAGCCGTGCCGGGCGGGCCTGCGGCGGCCGTTTCCGGCCTTCAAACGGCCGGCAGGCCATCGAGTGCGCCGGTGCCGGCCGGGTCCTGCCGGTAATAGTGCGCGAGCAGCCGGTACAGCTCGGGAAATTCGGCCTCGAAGGCGGTCGGACGCACGAACAGCGCCTCGCTGCAGACGGCGAAGAACTCCGACGGATGATCGGCCGCATAGGGATCGATCAGCGAATTGCGCTCGAAGCGCGCCCAGGCGCGCTCGGGCACGGCGTCGACGCGATCGCAGAAGCGGTCGTACGCGTGATCGAACACGTTCTCCCAGCGCGCCGCATCCAGATGCGGCGCATGCAGGCGGCGAAAGAGGGGCGGATGGCCGTCGGTTTCGCCGCCGAGCATGTCGATCTTGTGAGCAAACTCGTGGATCACGACGTTATAGGCGTCGCTGCCGTCCGACATCTGCACGTCTTCCCACGACAGGATTACCGGGCCGCCTTGCCAGGCTTCGCCGCTTGCGTCGTGTTCGACTTCGTGCACCACGCCGTCCTCGTCCTCCACCGTCTTGCGGATCACGAACTCGCCCGGATACACCACCACGCCGACCCAGCCGCGATACAGGTCGAGGCCCAGGTTGAGCACCGGCAGGCAGGCCTGCACGGCGATGCCGACCGTCATCGCATCGGTCAATTCGAGCCCGTGCGCCGTGGAGAACGATTTCTCGGCGAGAAAGCCGCTCGTCATGTCGCGCAGCCGCGCGCGATCCGCGTCCGACAGCGTCGACAGGAAGGGCAGGCGGGCGAGCGTGTCCGCCCACAGCGTGTCGGGAATCGGAAAGCTGCGCAGCGCGCGGTCGCGGCGGCGCGTGTCGAGCCACCGGGAAAGTCGGGAGAGCATCGGGTGCCAAGGGCGTGACGAAACACGCGCACGTTAGCTCAATCGATGGCTTTTTGCCAGGCGGCGATCACGCCGCCGCACAACGCTACCCCGGCCACGAACAGGAAGCCGTCGAGCGAGGTCAGGAACGCGGCCTGGCGCGCGATGGTCTGGCCGATGGTGGCCAGCGCGAGCGCATGCGCCTCGTTGGCCGCGTAGCCCGCGCCGGCGAAGCCGTGCGTCAGCGTATCGAGCGTTTGCACGAACATCGGATTGAACGGGTTGGCCTGCTCGAACAGGCGCTCGCGGTGCAGTGCGTCGCGATGCTGTTCGACGATGATCACCGAGGCCGTGGCGAACGACAGCGTCAGTTGCTTGAAGATGTTCTTCAGGCGATAGCTGTGCGTGTAGTCGTCGATCGAGAACACGCGGAACGTCAGGTTCGCCACCGGCAGCACGATGAACAGCAGCAACAGGCCGCGGATCAGCAGCGGCACGATCAGTTGCGCCTCGCCGACGGCCGGCGTCATGCGCGACATCGCGAACGCGGTGCCGGCCGCCAGCGCGAAGCCCGGCACGATCACCCATTTCTTGTGCGACACGTATTTCGCGTAACGCAGGTAGACGAACAGCGCGCTGGCCGCGATCAGCGAGGTGATGCCGGTCAGGCGCCCGGCGTTCTCGACCGGGTAGCCGAGCCCGGCCTCGAGAAAACGTGAGGTCAGATAGCTGAACGACGTGGTGATGTAGTAATAGAACACATACAGCAGCAGGCCGATCTGGAACGTGCGCTGGCGAAATGCCGACATCCGCACCAGCGGCGACGGATGGTTCCATTGCTGGCGCGCGAACCAGGCCAGCGAGACGAAGCCGGCCGCCGTCAGCAGGATCAGGAACGGCGACGACAAAAACAGTTGATAGCGCACTTGCTGCATGACGATCTGCAATGCGGCCTGCGCAAACGCGAAGATCACGTAAGGCCAGATATGCGTGTTGGTGCGCTCCTCGGGCGGCGCGTAACCGGAATCGGGCAGCGCGCCGAACGCGAGGGCGCCGAACCCCAGCGCCAGCGGCACCGTGCAGGCGAACAGCGCGCGCCACGTGAAATGCGCAACCAGTTCGCCGCCGACGATCGGCGCGAGCGAGGTGCCGAGCAGCAGCAGGATCAGGAACGCGCGCGTGGCCCGTGGCCGCTGCTGCGGCGTGTAGCTGATCTGGATCAGGATGCGGCAGGCACCCATGATCGGGCCGATGAAATAGCCTTGCAGGCCGCGCGCGAAGGCGAGTTGAAGCGAGGTATCGGCCAGCGTCGCGGCCACCGCGCCGGCCGCGTAGAACAGCATGCAGCCGCTGACGTAGCGGCGATGGCCGACGCGGTCGATCCACCATTGCTGCTGCAGGATGCCGAGCACCGCCGCCATCGCATAGCTGCTCGACGACCACACCAGCTCGTCGGGCGACGCGTTGATGCCGCCCGCGATATAGCTCGCGAAAAACGAAAAGATTGCGTTGTCGAAGTAATCGAGGCCTGTGACAAGCGCGATGACCCATGGAAACAGGTCGCCGCGCAAGGTGGCGAGGCTCCAGAACGCGGGGCGCGCGCCGGTGCCATTCATGGGCGCGCCTTGCGGGGGCGGCCGAGTTTCGCGGCGGCTTGGCGCTTGACGATCAGGTCGTCGGGATCGTCGCCGGCGAGGCGGCGTTCGACGTAGTCGAGGTCGTGCCGCAGTTCGGCGCGAACGGCCTCGACTTCGCGCAGCTCGCGGCGGGCCGCCGTGATGCGCTCGTCGAGTTGCGCGATCTGCCCGGCGAGGTCGGCGTGGATGTCGCGCAGCGAATGGTCCGAGTAGCGGCGGCGCCCGTTGTCGCCGGCCGGCTCCAGCGGGCGCTTGAGCATTTCCGTGATGCCGTGCAGCGAGAAGCCGATCGCGCGTAACCGCAGGATGCGTGCGAAGCGGTCGAGATCGGCTTCGTCGTAAAGCCGGTAACGGCCTTCGCTGCGGCTCGGGGTGACCAGCCCGCGTTCTTCGTAATACTTAAGCGTGCGCGGCGTGACGCCAAGACGCTCGGCGGCGTCGCGCACGGTCAACAGCGTGGAATCGGCGGGGCGGGGCATACGTGCGAGTCGAAGTGATGGAATCGCACGGATTGTAGATCAACCTGTACGTTCACGTATAGGTTGGGGCGGGCAATGGATTACTGCCCGAATCGGGGGAATCGTTTGAAACAGGCGTAAAAAAACCGCCTCGAAAGGCGGTTTTTCTTGCCGGCGCGTGCTGGTCAGCCGCCGCGGCGCATCAGATCGAAGAACTCGGAATTGCTCTTGGTCTGACGGATCTTGTCGAGCAGGAATTCCATCGCTTCGACTTCGTCCATGTCGTGGATGAACTTGCGCAGCACCCAGATCTTCTGAAGGATGTCGGCCTTGATCAGCATTTCCTCGCGGCGCGTGCCCGACTTGTTCAGGTTGATCGACGGGTAGACGCGCTTTTCCGCGAGACGGCGTTCGAGGTGCACTTCCATGTTGCCGGTGCCCTTGAACTCTTCGTAGATCACGTCGTCCATGCGGCTGCCGGTTTCGATCAGCGCCGTGCCGATGATGGTCAGTGAGCCGCCTTCCTCGATGTTGCGGGCCGCGCCGAAGAAGCGCTTCGGGCGTTGCAGCGCGTTGGCGTCGACACCGCCCGTCAGCACCTTGCCCGAAGCCGGGATCACGGTGTTGTAGGCGCGGGCGAGACGCGTGATCGAGTCGAGCAGAATCACCACGTCGTGCTTCATTTCGACGAGGCGCTTGGCCTTCTCGATCACCATTTCGGCGACCTGCACGTGACGCGTGGCCGGTTCGTCGAACGTCGAGGCGATCACTTCGCCCGCCACCGAACGCTGCATTTCCGTCACTTCTTCCGGGCGCTCGTCGATCAGCAGCACGAACAGGATCACATCCGGGTGGTTCTGCTTGATCGCGTGCGCGATGTGCTGGAGCATGACCGTCTTGCCCGACTTCGGCGAGGCGACCAGCAGGCCGCGCTGGCCCTTGCCGATCGGCGCAATCATGTCGATGATGCGGCCCGTGACGTTTTCCTCGCCGCGCATTTCGCGCTCGAGCGACAGCGGCTTGTTCGGGTGCAGCGGCGTGAGGTTCTCGAACATGATCTTATGTTTCGAGGCCTCGGGCGGCTGCCCGTTGACCTTGTCGACCTTGACCAGTGCGAAATAGCGCTCGCCATCTTTCGGCGTACGCACTTCCCCTTCGATCGTGTCGCCGGTGTGCAGATTGAAGCGGCGGATCTGCGACGGGCTGATATAGATGTCGTCCGTGCTCGCGAGATACGACATTTCGGGCGAGCGCAGGAAGCCGAAGCCGTCCGGCAGGACTTCGAGCGTGCCGTCACCGAAGATCGTCTCGCCCGTCTTGGCGCGCTTTTTGAGAATGGCGAACATCAACTCCTGCTTGCGCAGGCGGTTCGCGTTTTCGATCTCCAGGCCATTGGCCATTTCGATCAATTCGGAGACGTGCAGAGACTTGAGCTCGGATAAATGCATACGGAGAACCCGCCAGGGAGGAGAAGATGCAGAGAAAGAATATAGGGAGGGGGGCGAGCGGAAACGCTCTGAGACTTTTGCGTCGGATGGCGACGTCGATTCAAATTCTACCACACGCCGATTCGGGCTTGCCTTGCCGTTCGGCGCTTACACAAAGCGCCTGTTGCCGGTTGGCAACAGGCGCTTTGGAGAATACGGCTTTTTACAGGTGGCTGTCGAGGAATGCCGTCAGTTGCGACTTGGACAGCGCGCCAACCTTTTGAGCGGCGAGCACGCCATTCTTGAACAGGATCAGCGTCGGGATGCCTCGCACGCCGAACTTGGCGGGCGTTGCGGTGTTGTCGTCGACGTTGATCTTCGCGACATTCAGCTTGTCGCCATATTCCTTCGAGACATCGTCGAGAATCGGGGCAATCATCTTGCACGGGCCGCACCATTCGGCCCAGAAATCGAGCAGGACGGGCTTGTCGGATTTGATGACGTCTTGTTCGAACGACGCGTCGCTGATGTGTTTGATCAATTCGCTCATTGGGTCGATACCTCATTTGTTTCGGGGGGCTGCCTGCGGGCGCCGGTCGGGTGCGCCGGCCGCCGGTTCAGGCAGCTCCGCCCCGCGAAAATGGTGGCGTGAAGCGCTGCAAACCGTGGGCTCGCGGGTCACTCGGGCGTCATATTAGCCTAAATTGCTATCTGCCGTTGGCGGCGATAGTATCCGCTTCGCGAGTAGGGCTGTAGGGCACTACGGGCGACGTAACCGATGTGGGTATGGCGCGGCGGAATGCAAGGGCAGTGGGGCGGTGGGAATCTTTCCGGATGAAATAAGAACGGGCAGCACATTTAAACGATGCCGCCTTTGGGTCGAGGGCGTTCATCGATTGCGATATTCCGGAGAAGGGTGCTTATATATTGCGCACAGGAGCGCCAATTCGATGTCCCGCCTCGCCCGAAGTGCGATGTTGCCGATAAATCGGTCGCGTTCGAATCGAACCGGTGCTAGAATACGCCGTGACGGGCCTCCTCGCATGGTGGGCCGGTGAACCTGGTCAGGTCGGGAACGAAGCAGCCACAACCGTTTTCCGCCAGTGCCGAGGGTCAGGCTCGTCACCCCTCCCTCTAGTTGTTCTGCTGTATCCCTCTGTCGCATTCGCGGCGCCTCGATATTTGCTGTTTCCCCCCTTGTTGATCGCTGAGCAGCGTCATGCGGTTCGGCACGATTGCGTCGTGTGCCGCCGCCGATCCTTGTGCGCGCAAATCTCGCCGGCATCGGTGGCTTGGCTGTCGGCGGCGCGATATGTTGCTGATACAATTTCGTGATGACCTATCAAGTTCTCGCCCGCAAGTGGCGTCCGAAGGATTTCGCTTCGCTCGTCGGCCAGGAGCACGTCGTCAGGGCGCTTACGCACGCGCTCGATGGCGGGCGTTTGCATCACGCCTACCTGTTTACGGGCACTCGCGGCGTCGGCAAGACGACGTTGTCCCGGATCTTCGCCAAGGCGCTCAATTGCGAGACCGGCGTGACCTCGCAGCCTTGCGGCGTCTGCCGTGCCTGCCGCGAAATCGACGAAGGGCGTTTCGTCGATTACGTCGAAATGGACGCGGCCAGCAACCGCGGTGTCGATGAAATGGCCGCGCTGCTGGAGCGCGCCGTGTACGCGCCCGTCGATGCGCGCTTCAAGGTCTACATGATCGACGAAGTGCACATGCTGACGAACCACGCGTTCAACGCGATGCTCAAGACGCTCGAGGAACCGCCGTCGCACGTCAAGTTCATCCTCGCCACCACCGATCCCCAGAAGATTCCCGTGACCGTGTTGTCGCGCTGCCTGCAGTTCAATCTGAAGCAGATGCCGGCGGGGCATATCGTCACGCACCTGGAGCGGATCCTCGGCGAGGAGCACGTGGCGTTCGAGCAGCAGGCGCTGCGGCTGCTCGCGCGCGCGGCGCAGGGCAGCATGCGTGACGCGCTGTCGCTGACCGATCAGGCGATCGCCTATTCGGCCAACGAGGTGACCGAAGCCGCCGTGTCCGGCATGCTCGGCGCGCTCGACCAGACCTACATGGTGCGTTTGCTCGACGCCATTGCCGCGGCCGATGGCCCGGAAATCCTCACGATCGCCGATGAAATGGCGCTGCGCAGCCTGTCGTTCTCGACGGCGCTGCAGGATCTGGCCGGCCTGTTGCATCGGATCGCCTGGGCGCAGTTCGCGCCGGCTTCGGTGCTCGATGAATGGCCCGAAGCGTCGGATCTGCGCCGCTTCGCCGAGTTGCTCGGCCCCGAGCAGGTTCAGCTCTATTACCAGATCGCGACGGTGGGTCGTGGCGAAATGGGGCTTGCGCCCGACGAATACGCGGGCTTCACGATGACGCTGTTGCGCATGCTGGCTTTCGCGCCGTCCGGTCCGGGCGGTGGCGGGGCCGTGCCGGGCGCGGCACCCGCCGCAAAGGTGGGCGCGAGCCGCGCGGCAGCGCCGGCGGTGACCGCTGCGGCTGGCGCCGCGCCGGCCGCCCGCGCGATGCCGGCCCTCGCGCCGAAGCCCGCGGTGGTTCCGGTTGCGGTGCCGAAGCCGGTGGAGCCGCCGGCCGCGTTGCCGGTTGCTGCTGCGCATGGTGCCGCGGTGGTTGATCCTGCAGTGGCCGAGTCGGCCAAGCCCGTTGCGGTGGTTGAGCCCGCCGCGACCGAGTTGGCCAAGCCTGCTGCGGTGGTTGATCCTGCAGTGGCCGAGCCGACCAAGCCTGCGGCGGTGATTGATCCTGCAGTGGCCGAGCCAGCCAAGCCTGCGGCGGTGGCTGTCGACCCGGTCGCCACCGAAGCCGCTGCGACGTCGAAGCCGGAACTCGCACCGTGGTTGGATGAAGCCGATGTCGCTGCCGAGCCGGTTGTCGTAGCCGCTCCAGCCGCAGTGCCGGCTGCCGCTCCCGAAATTGAGGCTCCCGCCGCGATAGCCGATGGGCTGCCCGCCGAGATTGCATCGCCTCAAGCCGATTCCGCGCCTGCCGCCGCAGAACGGGCGGTTGTGCCGAGCGCACCGTCGCCGGAACCGGCCGCCGAGCCGCAACCGGCACGCACACCAACCGTCACTCCCGAGCCGATCGCCGCCATCGCCAGCGAACCGGCCGCGCGTCCCGCGCCCGCTCGCGCCGGTGGCGCCGCCGCCGCGCTCGACGTGCTGCGCAGCCGCGGCATGCGCGTGTCGTCCGATCGCGACCGCGCGGCCACGGCGGCACCGAAAGCCGCGGCCGCCGCGCCGAAGCCCGCCGCGCCGCGCGTCAACGTACCGACGCCGCGCCCGCGTGCCGAACAACCGGTTCACGCCAACTCGGCCGATCCGTCCGCGCCGCCGTCGTGGG
Source organism: Burkholderia sp. 22PA0099 (assembly GCF_047497165.1). NCBI lineage: Bacteria > Pseudomonadati > Pseudomonadota > Betaproteobacteria > Burkholderiales > Burkholderiaceae > Burkholderia > Burkholderia sp. 22PA0099. The sequence goes on from NZ_CP163165.1 coordinate 1,993,601, forward strand.
ACGACATGCCGCCCGACGATTACATGCCGATGTCGATGTCGGCCGACGAGCACTACGGGCCGCCGCCCGACGACGGCTATTTCCCCGTATTCGACAGCGGTCCCGATGACGTGCGCGTGGCACCGCCGCAGCCGGCCCCGGCGCCGGTCGATGCCCGCCCGCTGCCGCCCGCGATCTCGCTCGACGCGGTCGGCTACGACGGTGAATGGCCGCAACTGGCCGCCAGCTTGCCGCTCAAGGGCGTTGCCTACCAACTTGCCTTCAATAGCGAATTGACGGCGGTCGACGGCGGCGTGCTGAAGTTGTCGGTGCCAGTCCCGCAATACGCCGATGCTGCGCAGGTCGCGAAGCTCAAGACCGCATTGGCCGAAGCGCTCGGCAAGGCGGTCGACGTCGCGGTCGACGTCGGTCCGGCGCGCCGCACGGCCGCAGCGCTCGACGCCCGCGAGCGCGCGGCGCGTCAGCGCGACGCCGAGCAGGACATCGGCGCCGATCCGTTCGTCCAGCAACTGATCCGCGATTTCGGCGCGCGGATCGTCGAGGGTTCGGTCCGCCCGGTGGCGGCCGACCACGCCGGTTCGGCCGGCGGCGCGCCGACGCTGCATTGAGCGCGGCCCCCAACCGTCCCATTCCCTAATCCCGGAACCGGCGCTAAGATCGCGCCGGTCTCACACGAATACCAAGGAGCACGTCCATGATGAAAGGCCAACTCGCCGGGCTGATGAAGCAAGCCCAGCAAATGCAGGACAACATGAAGAAGATGCAGGAGCAGCTCGCCCTCATCGAAGTCGAAGGTCAGTCTGGCGCCGGGCTCGTCAAGGTCACGATGACCTGCAAGAACGAAGTGCGCCGCGTGACGATCGACCCGAGCCTGCTCGCGGACGACAAGGACATGCTCGAAGACCTGGTGGCCGCGGCGTTCAACGATGCCGTGCGCAAGGCCGAAGCCACGTCGCAGGAAAAGATGAGCGGCATGACATCGGGCCTGCCGCTGCCGCCGGGCTTCAAGCTGCCGTTCTAAGGCAGTTCCTTTCGCATATCGGTATCGCATGAAACAGCCGTCCGCCCTGTCCGCCCTCGTCGAAGCACTGCGCGTGCTGCCCGGCGTCGGGCCGAAATCCGCACAACGGATGGCCTACCACCTGATGCAGCACGATCGGGATGGCGCCGAGCGGCTCGGGCGATCGCTGCTGTTCGCGACCGAGCACCTGCAGCACTGCGAGAAGTGCAACACCTTCACCGAGGCGCGCATCTGCGAAGTCTGCAGTGATACCGAGCGCGATCCGAGCCTGCTGTGCGTCGTCGAGACGCCGGCCGACCAGATCATGCTCGAGCAGACACTGACCTACCGCGGCCTCTATTTCGTGCTGATGGGGCGGCTGAGCCCGCTCGACGGCATCGGCCCCAAGGAAATCCACTTCGACCGGCTCGTGAAGCGCGCGTCGGACGGCGTCGTCAAGGAGGTCGTGCTCGCGACCAACTTCACGAACGAGGGCGAGGCCACCGCCCATTACCTGGGGCAAACCTTGAAAGCGCGCGGCCTGTCCGTCACGCGGCTCGCGCGCGGCGTGCCGGTGGGCGGCGAACTCGAATATGTCGATGCGGGCACCATCGCCCGCGCGATGCTCGACCGCCGCACCCTGTAACGCGGCACCGGCCATTCGGCCGTACGCCGTTCCGGAGAATCCACACAGATCGAGCGCAACGCCAGGCCCGCTCGCGGGCGTCAAGGTGCTTGAATTCGGCACGCTGATCGCGGGGCCGTTCGCGGCCCGCCTGTTCGCCGAGTTCGGCGCGGAAGTGATCAAGATCGAGGATCCGAACGGCGGCGATCCGCTGCGCAAATGGCGCAAGCTCTACCCGGAAGCGGGCGGTACGTCGCTCTGGTGGGCGGTGCAGGCGCGCAACAAGAAATCGGTCACGCTCAATCTCAAGACGGACGAAGGCCGGCGGATCGCGCAGCAGCTCGCGGCCGAGGCCGATATCGTCGTCGAGAATTTCCGCCCGGGGCTGCTCGAAAAGCTCGGCCTCGGCTACGACGTGCTGTCGGCGAACAACCCGGGCCTCGTGATGGTGCGGCTGTCCGGTTATGGGCAGACCGGCCCGTATCGCGACCGTCCCGGCTTCGGTGCGATCGCCGAATCGATGGGCGGCCTGCGCCATATCACCGGCTATCCCGAGCTGCCGCCGCCGCGCATCGGCATTTCGATCGGCGATTCGATCGCCGCGCTGCACGGCGTGATCGGCGCGATGATGGCGCTGCATCACCGCAACATGAACGGCGGCAAGGGGCAGGTGGTAGACGTCGCGCTCTACGAAGCCGTGTTCAACATGATGGAAAGCGTGGTGCCCGAGTACGGCGTCTACGGCATGGTGCGCGAGCGCACCGGCGCGTCGCTGCCGGGCATCGTGCCGTCGAATACCTATGCCTGCGCCGACGGCAGCATCGTGATCGGCGGCAACAGCGATCCGATCTTCAAGCGCCTGATGAAGGCGATCGAGCGCGCCGATCTGGCCGACGATCCGGCGCTCGCGCACAACGATGGCCGGGTGCCGCGCACGCAGGAGATCGACGATGCGATCGCCGCCTGGCTCGCGCCGCGCACCATCGACGCCGCGCTCGAGGTGCTCAATGCGGCCGACGTGCCGGCCGGGCGCATTTACAGCGCAGCCGACATGTTCGTCGATCCGCAGTTCGTCGCGCGCCAGATGATCCAGCGTTTCCGTTTGCCGGACGGACAGGAGATTGCGCTGCCGTCGATCACGCCGAAGCTGTCGGACACGCCGGGCGACACGCGCTGGCTCGGGCCGGCGCTCGGCGAGCACACCGACGCGGTGCTCGCCGAACTCGGCTACGACGCTCCGGCGATCGCGGCGCTGCGCGAAAAACGTGTGATCTAGCGCCGCGCAGCGATGCGCCGGCAGGTGGCCGGACTGTCGTTCGCACGCCATGTTTCCTCGGTTACAATCGCCGGATGCGAATCCTACTCAGCAACGACGACGGTTATCTGGCGCCCGGCCTGGCCGCGCTCTACGAAGCGCTGCGTCCGTTCGCCGATGTGACCGTGATGGCGCCCGAGCAGAATTGCAGCGGGGCGTCGAACTCCCTGACGCTGTCGCGGCCGCTGTCGCTGCATCGCTCGGCCACCACCGGATTTCATTACGTGAACGGCACGCCGACCGACTCGGTCCACCTCGCGCTGACGGGGATGTTCGAGGGTCGGCCCGACCTCGTCGTGTCGGGCATCAACAACGGGCAGAACATGGGCGACGACACGCTCTATTCGGGCACCGTCGCCGCCGCCACCGAAGGCATCATGTTCGGCATCCCGGCCATCGCGTTCTCGCTGGTCGACAAGGATTGGGTTGAACTGGAATCGGCCGCGCGCGTGGCCGCCGACATCGTCCGGCATTTCATCGAAACGCCGATGCCGGGCCAGCCTTTTCTGAACGTCAATATCCCGAATTTACCGTACGAGCAGCTCAAGAGCTGGCAGGTCACGCGGCTCGGCAAGCGTCACCCGTCGCAACCGGTGATCCGCCAGAACAACCCGCGCGGCGAGGCGATCTACTGGATCGGCGCCACGGGTGCCGCGCTCGACGCGAGCGAGGGCACCGATTTCCACGCGACGGCGAACGGCCATGTGTCGATTACGCCGTTGCAGCTCGACCTTACCGATACGCAGAAACTGGCTGCGACGCGCGATTGGGCGCACTCGCGGAGCGACGTCGCATGAGCGGCGAGCGCGCCAAGCGGTTTCCGCTTGCGCTCGAGGATCTGAAGCGGGCGCCGCGCAAGGCGGCCGCCCGCACGAACGAGCGATCCCATCCGGCCTCGCCCGCACGGCCGACGCTCGGCGCGTCGGTGGCCGGGTCGCCGGCGCGGCCGGCCGGCCTGGCGCGCGCGGCGCTGCAGGGCAACACTGCCTCGGCAGCGGTTGCGAAGGGCGCCGCTCATGCGGGAAAACTCGCCGTGACCGGTGCGCTGGCGCTGACCTCGGAACGGGTTCGCGAGCGCATGGTCGAACGACTGCGCGCGAACGGCATCACCGATACGCGCGTGCTGGCCGCGATGGCCGCCGTGCCGCGCCATCTGTTCGTCGATCCCGGCCTGGCCGCGCAGGCATACGAAGATGCGGCATTGCCGATCGGCCATCAGCAAACGATTTCGAAGCCGTCCGTGGTCTCGCGCATGATCGAACTGGCGCTCGCGGGCCGTTCGCCCGAGCGCGTGCTCGAGATCGGCACCGGCTGCGGTTATCAGGCTGCGGTATTGAGTCATCTCGCGCGCGACGTCTATTCGATCGAGCGCGTGAAACCCTTGTTCGAACGCGCGAAACGCAATCTCCGGCCATTGCGCGTGCCGAACATCCGGCTGCATTACGGCGACGGCCGCCTCGGCTTGCCCGCGGCCGCGCCGTTCGATGCGATCGTGATCGCGGCGGCCGGCTTGGATATACCGCAAGCGCTGCTCGAGCAACTGACCGTGGGCGGCCGGCTGGTCGCGCCGGTCGGCGCGCAGAGCGGCGATTCGCAAGTGCTGACGCTCGTCGAACGCGTCGGGCCGACGCAATGGCGAGAGTCGCGACTTGATCGCGTTTTCTTTGTCCCTTTAAAATCCGGAGTGATTTGACACTGATGATTACGTTGCGCGCGATGCAAAACAAACAATCGACTATTCCGCTGACATCCGGCCAGCGAATCGGCCAGCGCGCCATCTGTGCAGCCGCACTCCTGCTCGTTGCCGCTTGCGCATCGCGCATGGACCCGGCGCCGGTGGTGGATCGCTCCGGCGCACTCGGCACGTCGCCGTCGGCGCCGTTGGCCGCCACGCAGCCGGCCGTGCCGCTCGGCCCGCCGCCGCCCGGCTATTACCGCGTGAAACCGGGCGATACGCTGTATCGGATCGCCCTGGAAAACGGCCAGAATTACCGCGACATCGCCTCGTGGAACAACCTGTCGAACCCGAATCAGATCGAAGTCGATCAACTGCTGCGCGTTGCACCGCCGAACGGCGCCGTCGCGGGCGCGATGCCGCCGCCGGGTGCTTCGAACGCCCCGGTGCCACCGCTGTCGAGCGGCCCGGCGATGCCGCCGATCTACGGTGCGAACGGTGCGAACGGCGCGCCGGCCGGCAACGCGGTGCCGCCGGTCGCCGCTGCGCCGACGCCGGGCGCAGCGCCGAGCGCCAGCTCGGGTTCGGTGTCGTTCGCGTGGCCGGTGCGCGGCCCGATCCTCAATCAGTTCGACGACTCGAAGAACAAGGGTCTCAATATCGGCGGCACGGCGGGCACGCCGGTCAAGGCCGCGGCAGACGGCCGCGTGGTCTATGCCGGTAACGGTCTGCGCGGTTACGGCAATCTCATTATCATCAAGCACGATCCGACCTATCTCACGGCGTATGCACACAACCGCGCTTTGATGGTAAAAGAGGGGGATTCCGTCACGAAAGGCCAGAAAATCGCCGAGATGGGCAACAGCGATTCCGACCGCGTGATGTTGCATTTCGAGGTTCGCCGCCAGGGCAAGCCTGTTGATCCGCTGAAGTATCTGCCGCCTCAATAGCCGAGACGATCATGCCGAAATCGAAGCGCCACGAGCCGCAAGCCGAGTCTGAGAAGATCAGTCGTGCCACGCAAGCATCGGTGGGACGGGCTGGCGCTTCGAAGCAGGATGATGACGATGCCTCCGAGCCGGAGCGCGATTACGAAGCGCGCGAAGCCGATTCGGACGATAACGACGGCGAACGCGGAACACGCGGCAGCGGTGGCGAGAGCGCGCCCGAGCCCGACGATTTCCGCGCGATCATGCAGGCGGAACTCACCGCCGACACCATCCAGCATTACCTGAACCGCATCAGCGTCAAGCCGCTTCTGACCGTCGAGGAAGAGCAGCATTACTCGCGGCGGGCCAAGGCCGGTGAGTTCGAGGCACGGCAGGTGATGATCGAGCGCAATCTGCGGCTCGTGGTCAGCATCGCAAAAGGCTATCTGAATCGCGGCGTGCCGCTGCTCGATCTGATCGAGGAGGGCAATCTCGGCCTGATGCATGCGATCGAGAAGTTCGATCCCACGCGCGGCTTCCGTTTTTCGACCTATGCCACCTGGTGGATCCGGCAAAGCGTCGAGCGCGCCATCATGAACCAGGCGCGCACCGTGCGGCTGCCGGTGCATGTGATTCGCGAGCTGAACCAGGTGCTGCGTGCCAAGCGCCACCTCGAAAAGAATTCGATGTCGACGGGCGAGGCGGCCGAGCGCCGCGAGGCCAGCATCGACGACATCGCCTACCTGACGGGCAAGACGGCCGAGGAAGTGACCGACATCCTCGCGCTGAACGAGCACACCGCGTCGCTCGACGCGCCGCTCGACATGGATCCGGCCAGCAGCCTGCTGGATCTGCTGCCCGACGACCAGGGCCAGTCTCCCGACGCCGAAGTGCAGCACCGCGAGCTCGAAACCTTGACGCGCGCGTGGCTGTCGCGGCTGTCCGACAAGCACCGCCATGTGATCGAGCGGCGTTTCGGCCTGAACAACATCGAACCGGCCACGCTCGAAGAGCTGGCCGACGAGATGGGGCTGACCCGCGAGCGCGTGCGGCAAATCCAGCAGGAAGCACTGGTGCGCCTGAAGCGGTTTTTTGCCTCCAATGGCGTTCGCAAGGACGCCGTCCTGTAAGTCATTGATGACACCGATTCTGGTTTTTGACATCGAGACGATCCCCGATGTCGACGGCATTCGCCGTCTTGAAGATCTCCCGCCCGACCTCAGCGACGAGGAAGTGGCCGAACATGCGTTCGAGGCGCGCCGCGAAAAGACGGGCGGCGATTTCCTGCCGCACCACCTGCAGCGCGTCGCCGCGATTTCCTGCGTGTTTCGCGACAAGAGCGGCTTTCGCGTACGCTCGCTCGGCACGGCGCAGGACAGCGAAGCCGCCCTGATCCAGTCGTTCTACCGGATCATCGAGAAATACACGCCGCAGCTCGTGTCGTGGAACGGCGGCGGTTTCGATCTGCCGGTGCTCCACTACCGGGCGCTGGTGCACGGCATCCCCGCCCCGCGTTACTGGGATCTGGGCGAGGACGATCGTGAGTTCAAGTGGAACAACTACCTGTCGCGCTATCACACGCGCCACACCGATCTGATGGATCTGCTCGCGCTCTATCAGCCGCGCGCCGCCGCACCGCTCGACGCGCTGGCCAAGCTGTGCGGCTTTCCGGGCAAGCTCGGCATGGACGGCAGCCAGGTGTGGGAGGCGTTTCGGGCGGGCGAGATCGAGGCGATCCGCAGTTACTGCGAAACCGACGTCGTGAATACCTATCTGCTTTACTGCCGCTTCCAGTTGATGCGCGGCGGGCTGGCGCCGGCCGAATACGCCGAGGAAGTGCAGATCGTGAAGGACGCGCTCGTCGCTGAACCCGCGCCGCATTGGGCCGAATACCTCGCGGCATTCCCGAAGGCGTGACCGTGCGCCGGCATCGGTGGCGTCGCGTTCAGTCGTGCAGTTCCAGCAGGATCGGTTGATGATCGGAGGCGCGCGTCGCGCCGTCGATTTCACAGCGTGCGACGCGATCGAGCAGCGTGTCCGTCACGAACACGAAATCGCAGGTCATCGCGCCGTCTTGCCATTGCACCGTGTCGTAGACACCGGCGGTCGGTGGTGGCGTTTCGCCCGGATGCCGGTGCACCCAGGCGTCGACGAAGCCGGGGTCGCCGTCGATCGGTGCGAGCATGCGCCGGTACGCGTCGTCGCGATACGCGCTGTTGAAATCCCCACAGAGCACCGCATCGAGCGCGCGCCCCGAGGCCGCGAACGGCCCGTCGCGCGTTTCGGCCCGCGCCGGATGATGCGCGTGTCCGGCCGCTTCGTGGTGCTGATCGCGTAGCGCTTCGACCTGTGCGAGCCGCTGCGCCGCCGAGTAAAACTCCAGATGCGTGGTGACGATCCGCAAAGGCCGCCCTGTCTCGGTTTCGACGTTGACTTCGAGCGCCACGCGCGGCATCGACGGCGTGCGAACGTCAGCCGGCCACGGCAGCGTGTGACGCATGATGCGCCCGAGCGGCAACCGCGTCGCGATTGCGTTGCCGAATTGACGCCTTGGCGCACCGGTTGCCGCAGGCGGCAGATCGACGGCAATCGCCTCGATCACCGCAAAGCCTGGCAGCAACGCGGCCAGCTCGGCGAATTGATCCGGGCCGGGGCCGCCGGGCAGCGCGCCGAAGCCACGCGTCAGTTCCTGCAGGCAGAGCACGTCGAAATCGGCCAGCGCGCGCGCCTCGGCGACGGTGCGACCCAGATCGACCACGCCGCTGGCGTCTCGGCCCCATTGAACGTTCCAGTTGAGCAGTTGCATGTCGAATCTCCAATCGCGGTCGGCCATTCGTCTACAATCTCGCCTTCCCACAAACGAATGTCAGGAAAAGCTGGTGTCTGAAGCCGCCCCCACTCCCGCGCGCAAATCCCGGAACGCGCCCGTCGTGCATGTCAGCGCGCCCATCGAGATCGAATCGCTCGACCATGAGGCGCGCGGCGTCGGGCGTCTTGTGAACGAGGACGGCGAGCCCGGCAAGGTGATCTTCGTCGAGGGCGCGTTGCCCGGCGAACGTGTCACGTATTCGAGCTATCGCCGCAAGCCGAGCTACGAGCAGGCCACCGTTGTCGATATTCTGCGTCCGAGCGTGATGCGCGTGGAGCCGAAATGCGCATTCTTCGGCACCTGCGGCGGCTGCTCGATGCAGCATCTCGACGTGCGCGCGCAGGTTGCGATCAAGCAGCGCGTGCTCGAAGACAACCTGTGGCACCTGGCCAAGCTGCGCGCCGAAACGATGTTCTCGCCGATCCACGGGCCGGCCTGGGGCTATCGTTACCGGGCGCGGCTGACCGTGCGCAATGTGCCGAAGAAGGGCGGCGTGCTGGTTGGTTTCCACGAGAAGAAGAGCAGCTACGTCGTCGACATGACGAGCTGCGAAGTGTTGCCGCCGCATGTGTCGGCCATGCTCGTGCCGCTGCGTCACTTGGTGGCGGGCCTGTCGATCAGCGACCGCATGCCGCAGATCGAGCTGGCCGTCGGGTCGAGCGTCACGGCGCTCGTGCTGCGCGTGCTGGAGCCGATCAATTCGGACGACGAAGCCTTGCTGCGCGCGTTTGCCGATGCGCATGACGTGCAGTTCTGGTTGCAGCCGAAGGGGCCGGATACGGTGTTCCCGTTCTATCCGCTCGACAAGTCGCTCGACTATACGCTGCCGGAATTCAATATCCGGATGCCGTTCAAGCCGACCGATTTCACGCAGGTCAACCATCAGATCAATCGCGTGCTGGTCGGCCGGGCGTTGCGTTTGCTGGCACCGCAGCGCAACGATCGCGTGCTCGACCTGTTCTGCGGCATCGGCAACTTCACGTTGCCGCTGGCGCGTCTCTCGCGCGAGGTGGTGGGGATCGAAGGCAGCGAGGCGCTGACCACGCGCGCGCTGGCCAACGCGAAGGAAAATGGCGTGGACGACCATACGTCGTTCGCCTGTCGCAACCTGTTCGAAGTCACGGCCGACGATATTCGCGCGCTGGGGGCATTCGACAAGTTTCTGGTCGACCCGCCGCGCGAGGGCGCGCTGGCGGTATCAAAGGCGCTGGCCGAGATCGCACAAAGCGGCGAGGGCCCGCTGCCGAAGCGGATCGTCTACGTGTCGTGCAATCCGTCGACGCTGGCGCGCGACGCCGGGCTGCTGGTGCACGAGGCCGGTTACCGGATGCGCGGCGCGGGCGTGGTCAACATGTTCCCGAACACGTCTCACGTCGAATCGATCGCGGTGTTCGAGCGCGACTGACCGGAGCGTTTCACGCAGGCATGAAAAAACCGGCCCGAGGGCCGGTTTTTCGTGGGAGGCGTTCCGCGATCAGTTGCGGTTGCCGCCGAAGATGCCGAGCAACGCGAGCAGATTCGTGAAGACGTTGTACAGATCGAGATAGATCGCGAGCGTGGCCGTGATGTAGTTCGTCTCGCCGCCGTTCACGACGCGCTGGACATCGAACAGCATATAGGCCGAGAAGATCACGATGGCCAGTACCGACACCGTCAGCATCAGCGCCGGCAGGTGCAGGAACACATTGGCGACCGACGCCAGCAGCAGCACGATCACGCCGACGAACAGCCACTTGCCGAGGCCCGAGAAATCGCGCTTGCTGACCGTGGCGACGGTGGCCATCGCGGCGAAGATCACGCCAGTGCCACCGAAGGCGAGCATGATCAGCGACGGACCGTTCGAGAAGCCGAGGATGAAGCTGAGCAGGCGCGACAGCATCAGGCCCATGAAGAACGTGAAGCCGAGCAGGACGAAGACGCCCGCGCTGCTGTTCTTGGTGCGCTCGATCGCGAACATGAAGCCGAACGCGATCGCGAAGAAGGCGAGCAGGCTCATCATCGGGCTGGTGGCCGCGAACAGCGAGAAACCGGTTGCGACCCCGACCCATGCGCCGAGGACCGTCGGGATCATCGAAAGCGCGAGCAGCCAGTAGGTATTGCGCAGTACACGGTTGCGGGTCTCGGCCGACGCCAGCGAGCCGCCGCGACCGAAGTTGTACGGATAGTCGTTCATGGTTTCTCCTAGCATGGAACGTGACAGCGATCGGGAACCGGATGCATCGCAATGCGCTGCAGCAATCCGGGCGCCGCACTGCATAAGATCGGTCTGCCGGCCCAAGGTTTCAAGGGCCACCGAATGATCTGACACGCGCGCGACGCGCAAGCCTCAGCATACTCGGTTTTCGACCTTACGATGGTGTAAGGGTTCAATCGCAATGATACATCGGAACGTGCTACAATAGCGGATTCATTTGAATTCGTAACTTCTTAATTTTTTGGAGTTTTTATGGCAATCGAGCGCACCCTGTCGATCATCAAGCCGGACGCAGTGGCAAAGAACGTGATCGGTCAGATCTACAGCCGTTTCGAGGGCGCTGGCCTGAAGGTCATCGCAGCTCGTATGGCGCACCTGTCGCGCGGCGAAGCCGAGCAGTTCTACGCAGTGCATGCAGCACGTCCGTTCTTCAAGGACCTGGTCGATTTCATGATCTCGGGCCCGGTGATGATCCAAGTGCTGGAAGGCGAAGGCGCCATCCTGAAGAACCGTGACCTGATGGGTGCAACGGATCCGAAGAAGGCAGAAGCCGGCACGATCCGCGCCGATTTCGCCGACAGCATCGACGCGAACGCCGTGCACGGTTCGGACGCAGCGGAAACGGCCGCGGTCGAAATCGCATTTTTCTTCGCAGGCTTGAACGTCTACTCGCGCTAAGCGGGTAACGCGAATCCGGCGCTTGCAGCAAGGCAGGGCATCATGACGAGCGAAACTACCGTCAATCTTCTCGACTTCGACGCCGAGGGCCTCGTCGCATATTGCGGCAGCCTGGGCGAGAAGCCGTTCCGGGCCAAGCAGTTGCAGCGCTGGATTCATCAATACAATGCCGCCGATTTCGACGGCATGACCGATCTCGCCAAGTCATTGCGCGAGAAGCTGAAGGGTCGCGCGATCATCGGCATGCCCGATATCGCCAGCGATCACGTCTCGTCGGACGGCACGCGCAAGTGGCTGATCGACGTCGGCAACGGCAACGCGGTCGAAACCGTGTTCATCCCGGAAGAAACGCGTGGCACGCTGTGCGTCTCGTCGCAGGCGGGGTGTGCGGTCAATTGCCGGTTCTGTTCGACCGGAAAACAAGGTTTTTCGCGCAATCTGTCGACGGCCGAAATCGTCGGCCAGTTGCGCATGGCGGAATTCGCGCTGCGTGAATCGCTCGGGCGTGCGCCCGGGCCGAACGGCAAGGCCGATCGCGTCGTCACCAATGTCGTGATGATGGGAATGGGCGAACCGCTGCTCAATTACAGCGCCGTGGTGCCCGCGATGCGGCTGATGCTCGACGACAACGCCTACGGGCTGTCGCGGCGCCGTGTCACGTTGTCCACGTCGGGCGTGGTGCCCATGATGGATCGTCTCGGCGCGGAGCTGCCGGTGGCGCTTGCAGTGTCGCTGCATGCGCCGAACGACGCGCTGCGCGACGAGCTGGTGCCGCTCAACAAGAAATATCCGTTGCGTGAGCTGATGGCCGCGTGCCAGCGCTATTTGAATGTCGCGCCGCGGGATTTCATTACGTTCGAATACTGCATGCTCGACGGTGTCAACGACACTGACGCGCATGCGCGCGAGCTGCTCGCCATCACACGCGACGTGCCGTGCAAATTCAATCTGATCCCCTTCAATCCGTTCCCCGAATCGGGGCTGCTGCGCTCGAAGAACGAGCGAATCAAGCAGTTCTCGCAGGTTCTGCTCGAAGCCGGCGTCGTCACCACCGTGCGCAAGACGCGCGGCGATGATATCGATGCCGCCTGCGGGCAGCTCGCCGGCGCAGTGAAAGACCGCACGCGCCTGGCGGAACGGACCGGAACGGGGAAAATCATCGAGGTCCGGGCCGTCTGACGGGGAGGTCCGGGCAACGCGAAAGCGATCCGGGGCAGGCCAGGCCTGCCTCTGTTTAAAGGTTGCGCTTCGGCGCCGGCGATGTGTCGGCGCGGTTGCGCAAGTGAAGAAGAATCGACGCGAGGAATAGGATGAGCGAACCGCAACCGCCAAGAGGCGCAGACACGAACGCCGAGTACAAGCCGGCATCGGCGGGGTTGGAGTCGTTGGCGGCGGTCGGGGCGCGCCTCGCGCAGCTTCGTGAAGCGAAGGGTTGGTCGGTCGCGGATGTTTCGTCTCGCTTGAAGGTTGCCGTGCCGAAGCTGCGCGCACTCGAAGCCGGCGATATCAGCCAGATGCCGGGTTCGACGTTCGCGGCCGGCGTGGTGCGCAGTTACGCGAAGATGCTCGGTGTCGATCCGGAGCCGTTTGCGCAGGCGTTGCGCCGTGAAAAGGGCATCCCCGAAGTCGATCTGTCGATGCCGGCATCGGCCGGCACGGGCCTGCCGCGCGGCCGGGTATCGATTCCGCTTGGTGCTTCCACACGCAGTCGTTCATGGCTGTGGGCGGTGTTGGCCGTGATCGTGGCGGTGATCGCCGCGGCCATGTGGCATTCCGGTGGCGATTCGGCAAATTGGCTCTCGCGTTTCAAGTCGAATGCCGGCGTCGGCGCGTCCGATGCGCAGCAAGCCTCGTCGGTGGCCGCTCAGGCTGCGGCGACGTCCGATTCCACCGCGATTGCGGTGGGCGGTTCGACGGTGGCAGGTGAAGTGGCGTCGAGCGCAACCGAGCGTGCTCCGGCTGCCATTGACGGTGCCGCTTCGGCCGCAGCACCGGCCGTTGCACCGGCACAACCGGCATCGGTCGCGCCTGCTGCTGCGGCGAATCCGGCCGCGCCCGCTACGGCATCGGCCGTCGACGGCGCCAGCGTCGTGGCGGCTGCCGGCCAGTCGACGATCGGCATCACGGTCAAGCAGGATTGCTGGGTCAGCGTGCGCGACAAGAACGGCAAGGAAATCGTGTCGGGGCTGGCCAAGGCCGGCGAGACGCGTCAGGGCGCGGGTGAAGCGCCGCTGCGCATCACCATCGGCAACCGCGCCGGCCTCGACGCGGTGACGTTCGACGGAAAAACCGTCGATCCGGCAAAATACTCGGCGGGTCGGGGCAATGTCGCGCGGTTCGCGCTGCCCTGACGGCAAGTGTCGTGGCTGACCGGGCACGACACTTTTTCAATTCGTGCGCCGCCCGAGGGGTGGCGCTTCCGGCGTAAATGGATCCAACGATGCAATCCGAAGCTCAATCCCCACGCAGCAGTCAGATTTGTTCAACCGAGCCGGTGTTTGGCGGCTTCGCGCCGCGTCGCCGTTCGCACGCGGTGGATGTCCGGTGGGGCGGGAATCTGGTAACGATCGGCGGCGACGCGCCCGTGCGCGTGCAGTCGATGACGAATACCGATACGGCCGATGCAATCGGCACGGCTATCCAGATCAAGGACCTGGCGAACGCGGGTTCGGAACTGGTACGGATCACGGTCAATACGCCCGAGGCGGCGGCGGCCGTACCGGCGATTCGCGAGCAGCTCGACCGGATGGGCGTGTCGGTGCCGCTGGTCGGCGATTTTCATTACAACGGCCATCTGTTGTTACGCGATCATCCGGCATGTGCCGAGTCGCTGTCGAAGTACCGGATCAATCCCGGCAACGTCGGCCAGGGCGCGAAGCGCGATACGCAGTTCGCACAGATGATCGAAGCGGCCGTGAAGTACGACAAGCCGGTGCGGATCGGCGTGAACTGGGGCAGCCTGGACCAGGACCTGCTGGCGCGCATGATGGACGAGAACGCCGCGCGCAGCACGCCGTGGGATGCGCAGAGCGTGATGTACGAAGCGCTGATCCAGTCGGCGATCGGCTCGGGCGAACGTGCTGTCGAACTGGGCCTTGGCCGTGACAAGATCATCCTGTCGTGCAAGGTCAGCGGCGTGCAGGATCTGATCGCCGTGTATCGCGAGCTGTCCAAGCGTTGCGGCTTCGCGCTGCACCTGGGCTTGACCGAGGCCGGCATGGGTTCGAAAGGTATCGTCGCTTCCACGGCCGCGCTCGGCGTGCTGCTCCAGGAAGGCATCGGCGACACGATCCGCATTTCGCTGACGCCGGAGCCGGGCGCGCCGCGCACGGGCGAAGTGGTGGTCGGCCAGGAAATCCTGCAAACCATGGGCCTGCGTTCGTTCGCGCCGATGGTGATCGCATGCCCCGGTTGCGGTCGCACCACCAGCACGCTGTTCCAGGAGCTGGCGATGCAGATCCAGACCTACCTGCGCGAGCAAATGCCGGAATGGCGCAAGACCTTCCCGGGCGTCGAAAAGATGAACGTCGCGGTGATGGGCTGCATCGTCAATGGCCCGGGCGAGTCGAAGCACGCGAACATCGGCATCAGCCTGCCGGGTTCGGGCGAGAACCCGGCCGCGCCGGTGTTCATCGATGGCGAGAAGGTCAAGACCCTGCGCGGCGAGCGCATCGCCGAGGAATTCCAGCAAATCGTGAGCGACTACGTCGCGCGCAATTACGGCCAGGCAACGGCCGAGCAATAAATCGTCAACCGAAATCAGATGACCGAAACCAAGCGAAAGCTCGAAAAACTGACGGGCGTGAAGGGCATGAACGACATCCTCCCGCAGGATGCCGGATTGTGGGAATTCTTCGAGGCGACCGTGAAGTCGCTGCTGCGCGCCTACGGCTACCAGAACATCCGCACGCCGATCGTCGAGCATACGCAACTGTTCACGCGCGGCATCGGTGAAGTGACCGATATCGTCGAGAAGGAGATGTACAGCTTCACCGACGCGCTGAACGGCGAGCACCTCACGATGCGCCCGGAAAACACCGCTGCCGTGGTGCGTTCCGCGATCGAGCACAACCTGCTGTACGACGGCCCGAAGCGTCTGTGGTACATCGGCCCGATGTTCCGCCATGAGCGTCCGCAGCGCGGCCGCTATCGCCAGTTCCATCAGGTCGGCGTGGAAGCGCTTGGTTTCGCCGGTCCCGATGCGGATGCCGAAATCATCATGATGTGCCAGCGCCTGTGGGACGACCTCGGCCTGATGGGCATCAAGCTCGAAATCAACTCGCTCGGCCTGGCCGAGGAGCGTGCCGCGCACCGCGTCGAGCTGATCAAGTACCTGGAGCAGTTCGCCGACGTGCTCGACGAGGATGCGAAGCGTCGCCTGTATACGAACCCGCTGCGCGTGCTCGACACGAAGAACCCGGCGTTGCAGGAGATTGCACAGAACGCGCCGAAGCTGATCGACTTCCTTGGCGAATCCTCGCGTGCGCACTTCGAAGGCCTGCAGCGTCTGCTGAAGTCCAACAATGTGCCGTTCACGATCAACCCGCGTCTCGTGCGCGGCCTCGACTATTACAACCTGACCGTGTTCGAGTGGGTGACCGACAAGCTCGGCGCGCAAGGCACGGTGGCCGCGGGCGGTCGCTACGATCCGCTGATCGAGCAGCTCGGTGGCAAGCCCACGGGCGCTTGCGGCTGGGCGATGGGCGTCGAGCGAATCCTCGAACTGCTCAAGGAAGACCAGCTCGTACCGGAGCAGGAAGGCGTCGATGTCTACATCGTTCACCAGGGCGATGCGGCACGCGAGCAGGCGTTCATCATCGGCGAGCGTCTGCGCGACACCGGCCTCGACGTGATTTTCCACTGCAGCCCCGACGGCGGCACCGCCAGCTTCAAGTCGCAGATGAAGCGCGCGGACGCGAGCGGCGCGGCTTATGCGGTGATCCTCGGCGAAGACGAAGTCGCGAATGGCACGGTGGGCGTGAAGGCGCTGCGCGGTGCCGGCGAGGGCGAGAAGAGCGAGCAGCAGACGGTAACGGTCGAGAACTTGACCGAATTTCTAATCAATGCGATGGTTGCATCCGCCGAAGACGGCGACGACTGATCGCAGCGGATTCGCTCGACAACAAGCAGGAAGAAGGAATCGCTAGCCGATGAGTTATCACGACGAACAAGAATCGATTGAAAGCGTCAAAGCCTGGTGGGCCCGTTGGGGCAACCTGACGACCTGGGTCCTGACTGCGGCGCTCGTCGTCGCCGCCGCCTGGAACGGCTGGAATTACTGGCAGCGCCATCAGGCGGCAGAGGCTTCGGTGTTCTACGAGGCCGTGCAGCAGGCCATCAGCTCCGGCGACAAGGCCAAGATCGCGCGCGCCGCGTCCGACATGGAAAGCAAGTACGGCAGCACGGCGTACGGGCCGATGACGGCGCTGGCCGCCGCCAAGGGCCTGTACGATGCGGGCGATTCGGCCGGTGCGAAAGCCCAGCTGCAATGGACCATCGACAACGCGAAGGACGATTCGTACAAGCAGGTCGCGAAGCTGCGCCTGGCTTCGTTGCTGCTCGACGAAAAGGCCTACGACGCCGGTCTCGCGCTGTTGAGCGGCACGCCCGTCGACAGTTTCAAGCCTCTCGTGGCGGATGGTCGTGGCGATTTGCTTGCCGCCCAGGGCAAACGCGACGATGCGCGTGCAGCGTACCAGCTCGCGCTCGAATCCCTGCCGAAGCAAGACACGTCCACGCGTCAGCTCGTTCAGTTCAAGCTCGACGCGCTCGGTAGCTGAGCGTCCGCGCTCGTTCCACAACTCTAGATAGCTTCGCTCACCGATGAATTTGCTGAAACGTAACGTTCTTCCGATCGCCTGCGCAGTTGCCGTCCTCGCGCTGGCGGCGTGCTCGTCCACCAAGGATGCGCGCCGCGTGCCGACGCCGCTCACCGAGATCAAGCCCGCGCTCAATGTGACGCAGGCATGGAAGACGAGCGTGGGCAAGGGCGGGCGCTATTCGTTCTCGCCGGTTGCGGTTGGCGATGCGGTGTTCGTGGCCGCGGCGAACGGCTCGGTCGAGAAGATCGATGCCAAGACCGGCCAGACTGTCTGGCACACCAAGCTGCGTTCTGACCTGTCGGCCGGCGTGGGCAGCGATGGCACCCTGACGGCGGTGGGTGCGCTCAAGGGTGGCGTGTTCGTGCTTGGCGCGGACGGCAAGCAGCTTTGGCAGACCAACATACAGGGCGAGATCTTCTCGCCGCCGCTGGTCGGCAACGGTCTCGTGATCGTGCGTACGATCGACGGCCAGGTGATCGCATTCGCCGCGCAAACGGGCGAGCAGAAGTGGGTGTACCGCAGCCGCGCGGTGCCGCTGAACCTGCGGGTCTCGGCCGGCATGACGTTCGCGGGCGACGCGGCCGTGCTGGCCGGTTTCCCGGGCGGTGGTCTGGTGGCGATCAACCTGCAGACGGGCGAGGCCTACTGGCAAACGCCGGTGTCCTATCCGAAGGGCGTGACCGAGGTCGAGCGCATCAACGACGTGAGCGGGCCGCCTACGCTGGTCGGCGCACAAACCTGTGCGGTCACGTTCCAGGGCCAGATCGGTTGTTTCGACGCGAATTCGGGCCGCCCGCTTTGGGAAAAATCGTTCTCGAGCCGCAGCGGTGTGGCGCAGGATGACACTGTGATGGCTGGTGGCGACGATTGGTCGGTCGTGACCGCCTACGACGTGATGTCGGGCAAGCAGCTTTGGCGCAATGATCAGCTCAAGAGCCGCGACGTCGGCGTGCCTTATCTGCTGGGCCACGCCTTGGTGATGGGCGATTACAAGGGTTTTGTCCACTTCCTGTCCCGCGACGACGGTACGTTCGTCGCACGCATGAAGACGGACGGCAGCGCGATCACGGCAGCGCCGGTGCTGGCTGGCGATACGCTGGTCGTGCAAACGCATGACGGCGAAGTCTACGGCTTCCGTCCGCGCTGATCGATTTTGCTGGAATTGCGCGGTCCGGCGCCCCAGGGCGCGGGCCGCGCGTGTTTTTTTGTGCGGCAATTGTCGCCGGCGCTCCCGAGCGGGCGGGTCCGGCGCGCTGCCCCGGCGGTCAGCCGCCGAGTTCGCGTGTCGCGCGAGTCGCACGCGCGCGCCCATTGCGGCGCGGAATTCGTGCTAATTTTCATTCAACGCAGCCACCCGTCGCAGCCGGTTCTCCGCGCGGCAGGCATCCCGCTCCTGCGTAATACCGTAAACGACATCAAATGAAACCGGTCATTGCCCTCGTCGGGCGCCCCAATGTGGGGAAATCCACGCTGTTCAACCGGCTCACGCGCTCGCGCGACGCACTCGTCGCCGACCTGCCGGGCCTTACCCGCGATCGCCATTACGGCGAGGGCCGGGTGGGCGAGCGCCCCTATCTCGTGGTCGACACGGGCGGTTTCGAGCCGGTCGCCAAGGACGGAATCCTGCACGAAATGGCGCGCCAGACACGCCAGGCCGTCGCGGAAGCCGATATCGTCGTGTTCATCGTCGATGGCCGTAACGGCCTGGCCCCGCAGGACAAGTCGATTGCCGACTACCTGCGCAAGACGGGCCGGCCGATCTTCCTGGTCGTCAACAAGGCCGAGGGGATGAAGTACACGGCGGTGGCCAGCGATTTCTACGAGCTCGGCCTCGGCGACCCGCGCGCGATTTCGGCCGCGCACGGCGATGGTGTCCACGACATGATCAGCGAGGCGCTCGAAGTGGCCTACGCGGGTCAGTCGGAGGAATCGGACGACGCGGCGCAGACGCGCGGTGTGAAGATTGCCATCGTCGGCCGCCCGAACGTCGGCAAGTCGACGCTCGTCAATACGCTGATCGGCGAGGATCGCGTGATCGCGTTCGACATGCCGGGCACCACGCGCGATTCGATCTATGTCGATTTCGAGCGCAACGGCAAGCCCTATACGCTGATCGACACGGCCGGCCTGCGCCGCCGCGGCAAGGTGTTCGAGGCGATCGAAAAGTTCTCGGTGGTGAAGACGCTGCAGTCGATTTCGGATGCGAACGTCGTCATTCTTCTGCTGGATGCCCAGCAGGATATTTCCGACCAGGACGCGCACATCGCGGGCTTCGTGGTGGAGCAGGGCCGCGCGCTGGTGGTGGGCGTGAACAAATGGGACGGGCTCGATTCGCACACGCGCGAGCGCACCAAGGCCGACCTGACCCGCAAGCTGAAATTCCTCGAATTCGCGAAATTCCATTTCATCTCGGCTGCCGAGAAAACCGGTATCGGCCCGTTGTTGCGCTCGGTCGACGACGCCTACGCGGCGGCCATGAAGAAGCTGCCGACGCCGAAGCTCACGCGCGCGCTGATCGAGGCCGTGGAATTCCAGCAGCCGCGCCGTCGCGGCCCGGTTCGGCCGAAGCTGCGCTACGCCCACCAGGGCGGTCAGAATCCGCCGATCATCGTGGTGCACGGCAATGCGCTCGACGCGATCACGGATACCTACCGGCGTTACCTCGAAAACCGTTTCCGGGAAACTTTCGAGCTGACCGGCACTCCATTGCGGATAGAGTTCCGATCCTCGACGAACCCTTATGCGGACAAGGATTGAGGGGATTAGACCGAATGGCCGGCTCCCGAGCGGGGGCAACGAAATCGGCTATAGTGTAGCGATTGACGGCGGATCTCTTTTTCTTCGCCGACAATCTACAAGATCAACCTGCAAAAAAGATGGAGTAAGCCATGAGCAACAAAGGGCAATTGTTACAAGACCCGTTTTTGAACGCACTGCGTAAGGAGCATGTGCCGGTGTCGATTTACCTCGTCAACGGCATCAAGCTGCAAGGGAACATCGAATCGTTCGACCAGTACGTCGTGTTGCTCCGTAACACGGTTACCCAGATGGTTTACAAGCACGCTATCTCGACGGTCGTTCCGGCGCGCCCGGTGAACTTCCACCCGGACGCGGAAGGCGCGGCCTCCTAACCCGATTGCTGCGGCTGGCGTTGCTCGCCGCCGGCGATCCACGCCAGCCGCCTTACTTTGACACCCGATAATTTGATCAACGCAGCGTTAGTCGGCATCGATTTCGGCAAGACCGATTTCGAAGCCAGTCTCGAAGAACTCAGTCTGCTCGCTTCCAGCGCGGGCGCGCGCCCGGTGGTCACCCTGACCGGCAAGCGTTCCAGCCCCGATGCGGCCATGTTCATCGGCAGCGGCAAGGCCGAAGAACTGCGCCTCGCCTGCGATGCCAACGGCGTCGACATCGTCATCTTCAATCACCCGCTCGCCCCTGCGCAGCAGCGCAATCTCGAACGCACGCTGAACCGTCGCGTGGTCGATCGCACGAGCCTGATTCTCGATATTTTCGCGCAGCGCGCTCGCAGCCACGAAGGCAAGCTGCAGGTCGAGCTGGCGCAGTTGCACTACCTCTCCACGCGGCTGATCCGCGCCTGGACCCACCTCGAACGCCAGAAGGGCGGTATCGGCCTGCGCGGCCCCGGCGAAACGCAGCTCGAAACCGACCGCCGGCTGATCGGTGAACGCATCAAGATGCTGAAGACGCGGCTCGAAAAGCTGCGTCGCCAGCACGATACGCAGCGCCGTCAGCGCGAACGCAACCGCACCGTGTCGGTGTCCCTGGTGGGCTATACGAACGCGGGCAAATCCACGCTGTTCAATGCGCTGACGAAAGCGCAAGCCTACGCGGCCGACCAGTTGTTCGCCACGCTCGATACCACCTCCCGCCGTGTGTATCTGGGCGACGAGGTCGGGCAGATCATCGTGTCGGATACGGTCGGTTTCATCCGTGAGCTACCGCACCAACTGGTTGCGGCGTTTCGTGCCACGCTCGAGGAAACCATCCACGCCGATTTGCTGCTGCATGTCGTCGATGCGTCAAGTGCCGTGCGCCTCGAACAGATCGAGCAGGTCAACGATGTCCTGCACGAGATCGGCGCGGATTCGATCCCGCAGGTGCTGGTATTCAACAAGATCGACGCGGTGCCCGAACTCGCGGCCCGTGGCGACGCGGTCGAGCGTGACGAGTATGGTAATATTTCGCGCGTCTTTTTGAGCGCGCGCACCGGCCAGGGACTCGATACGCTGCGTGCCGCCATTGCCGAAATCGCGACCAGCGATGCGCTGTCCGGCACGGCGCTGCCCGAGCGCGACATTCGGTTCGACAGCAACGCGCTGAACGAACCGCACGACGACCACACGGTTTCCGAACACGGGCACTAGCCGGCGCCAGCCGGACAGTCGCACCTACTCTGGTGAACAAACTCAGGTGAACGATTACAACGAGCGGAGTTCCTGGCTGCGCAAGCGCCCGATGCTGTCGATCAACGATCCCCGTTGGGGGCGTGGCGAAAGCAATGGCGACAAGTCCCGCAAGAACGAACCGAAGCGCCCGCAACCCGATCGCGATGGCGACGGCCCACCCGACCTCGACGAAATGTGGCGCAACTTCAACCGCCGCCTGTCGGGGCTGTTCGGCGGCAAGGGCGGTGGCAATCGCGGCATGCGCCCCGATAACGGGCGTGCTGCGCGCGTCGGTGTCGGCATCGTCATCGGCGTGCTGGTCGCGGTCTACGCGGGCAGTGGCATCTTCATGGTGCCGGACGGCCAGACGGGCGTCGTGCTGAAGTTCGGCGAATACCACGGCACGGTCGGCCAGGGCGCTCACTGGCGCCTGCCGTATCCGTTCGAGTCGCACGAAATCGTCGATACGGCGCAGGTGCATTCCACCGAAATCGGTCGCAACAACGTGGTGCGCATCGCCAACGTCAAGGATGCGTCGATGCTCACGCGCGATGGCGGTATCGTCGACGTGCGTTTCATCGTTCAGTACCGGATTCGCTCGGCGGCTGATTATCTGTTCCGCGCGGCCGATCCCGAACTCGCCGTGCGCCAGTCGGCGCAAGCCGCGATTCGCCGCATCGTTGGCGGGGAAGCGGCCAGCGACGTAATTGGCGTCGATCGTGATGCGTTGCGCACGCAACTCACCACGCAGATCCAGCACGATCTCGATCGTGATCAGACCGGCCTGGTGGTCACCGGCATCACGATTCAGGCCGCCCAATTGCCCGAGCAAGTGCAATCGGCGGTCGACGAAGTGGCGAAGGCGCGTCAGGCCAGCGAAGTTGCGAAGAACGCCGCGCAGGCCTATGCCGACGATCTGCTGCCGCGCGCACGTGGCGATGCGGCCAAGCTGGTCGACGAGGCCAAGGCGTATGCCGATCGCGTGGTCACGCAGGCGCAGGGCGACGCCGACCGCTACCAGCAGGTCTATGCACAGTACGAGAAGGCGCCGGCGGTGGTGCGCGAGCGCATGTATCTCGACACCATGCAGGAAATTTATTCGAAGGCGACCAAGGTCTACGTCGGCAACAAGTCGGGCAACAGCCTCATCTATCTGCCGATCGACAAGATCGTCGAACAACAACGTCAGCGCGTGGCCGACGCGGCCGCTGCCAGCGGTGCGGCGCCGGCTTCGGTGGCCGCAGGTGCATCCGATGCGGGTGCTGGCGCCGGCGCGGCCAATGCAGCGTCGTCGGCCGGTTCGTCCGCCGCCGTTTCTGCCGCGGCACCCGCAAGCGCGGCGCGTGCTGCCAGCGCCACGGCCGGCGACGATTCGCTGCGATCGCGCGAAGGGTTCCGCAGCCGGTCGCGCGAAGACGATTTGCAGTAACGGGGACCGCCAGACATGAATCGAATCATCGCGCTTGTCATTGCGCTCGTCGTCGTCGCGTTCGCCGCGTCGTCCACCGTGTTCGTCGTCGATCCGCGTCACGCGGCCGTGCTGTCCGCACGCGGCGAGGGCGAGCCCACGCTGCTCGGCCCCGGCCTGCACGTGAAGCTGCCTCCGCCGCTGCAAACTGCGGCGCTGGTCGACACTCGCCTGCAGACGCTCGAATGGGCCGATGCACAAAGCTGCACGACCTCGGATAAGCAGGACGTGCTGGTCAGCCCGGCCGTGCGCTACCGCATTACCGATCCGCTCAAGTATTACGCGAAGACCGATGCCGGCTCGCGCGACGTGGTCGATCCGCTGCTGTCGTCGCTGAAGGGCGCGTTGACGCAGGCGTTCTCGACGCGCACGCTGACCGATGCGATCCGCGCGCAGCAGGCCATCGCCGATGAGGCGAAGGCCTCGCTGCAGACCGCCGTGGCGCCTTACGGCGTCGAGATCGTCGATGTCTCGTTGCTGCGTGTGGATTTGCCTGCCGCCGCGTCCGAGGCCGCGTATCGCCGCATGTCGGCCGCCGAACGCGAGCGCGCCGATACGCAGCGTGCCGAAGGTGCTGCGAGCGCCGAGCAGATCAAGGCCGATGCGATGCGCCAGCAACAGCAGATCCTGGCCGACGGTTATCAATCGGCGCAGTCGATCAAGGGCGAGGGCGATGCGAAGGCCGCGTCGATCGCGGGCGATGCGTACGGCCGCGATCCGCAGTTCTATCAGTTCTACGCCAGCCTGCAGGCATACCGGAACACGTTCCATGCCAACGACGTGATCGTCGTCGACCCGGACAGCGAGTTCTTCCGTTTCATGCGCAGTCCGACGGGCGGCAGCGCCGCAACGCCGGCTCCCGCTCCCCGCAAACACTGACGCTGAGAAGGGGCGCCGCCATGTGCGGCGTCATCGATACCGCATGGATATTGCCGGTTCGCTGTTGCTCGCGCTCGCGCTGATGTTGATCGTCGAAGGCGCGTTCCCGTTCGTGTTTCCGGTCGCGTGGCGCGATACGTTTCGTAGAATAGCGGAGCGGCCGCCGCATCATATCCGGATCGGCGGCCTGATCGTGATGGTGATTGGCCTCGTGCTGCTCGTCTTCGCGACCTGATTTCGCGGCCGCCGATCCGGCCCGTTTCCGCCCGCCCCGGGGGCGCGGTTCCTGCCCGAACCGCCTTGCTGGCGCCTGGATGGCGCTTGCCGAACCGCGTGGCGCAGGCACCCACCGATTCCAAAATCCGGCGCGCCCGTGCGCGCCGCTGTTTCCTGTCGTAGGACCGTAACGATGTCGACCTGGTTACTTCCCGAGAATATCGCCGACGTGCTGCCGTCGGAAGCGCGCAAGATCGAGGAGCTGCGTCGCAGGCTGCTCGACCGCTTCCGTTCGTACGGTTACGAAATGGTGATGCCGCCCCTGCTCGAGTATCTCGAGTCGCTGCTGACCGGCGGCGGCAACGATCTGAATCTGCGCACGTTCAAGCTCGTCGACGAACTGTCGGGCCGCACGCTCGGCGTGCGCGCCGACATGACGCCGCAGGTCGCGCGGATCGACGCGCACCTGCTGAATCGCCAGGGCGTGACGCGCCTTTGCTACGCCGGCAACGTGCTGCATACGCGCCCGCGCGGCCTGCACGCCACGCGCGAACAGATCCAGATCGGTGCCGAGCTGTACGGCCATGCCGGCCTCGAAGCCGATCTCGAAGTGCAGCAGTTGTTGCTCGACGCGCTGCGCCTGACCGGCATCGGCACGATCCGTCTCGATCTGTGCCATGCCGGCGTGCTCAACGCGCTGTTCGCGCGCGACGCCGTGGCGGCGTCGCGCGGCGAGCTGTTGTATGGCGCGCTGGCCGGCAAGGACGTGCCGCTGATCAATGAGCTGACCGAGGATCTGGGGGCGGATACGCGTGCCGCGCTGCGCTTGCTGCCGCATCTGTATGGCGACGCGTCGGTGATCGACGAAGCGCGCCGCCAGTTGCCGGCGCTGCCCGAAATCACGCGCGCGCTCGACGATCTGGCGCAGCTCGCGGCGCAGGTGCAGGGCGCCGAGGTCGCGATCGACCTGGCCGACCTGCGCGGCTATGCGTACCACAGCGGTGCGATGTTCTCGGCCTATGTCGACGGCGTGCCGAACGCGGTCGCCCGCGGCGGCCGTTACGACCACGTGGGCCAGGCTTACGGTCGTGCGCGTCCGGCTACCGGCTTCTCGCTCGATCTGCGCGAAATCGCGCGGATTTCGCCGATCGAGGCGCGCGGCACGGCGATCCTCGCGCCGTGGCGTCAGGACGATGCGCTGCGCGTGGCGGTCGGTGCGCTGCGCGACGCGGGCGAGGTCGTGATCCAGGCACTGCCGGGGCACGATCACGTGCTCGACGAGTTCGCGTGCGACCGGACACTGGTCGAGCGCGGCGGCGCGTGGGTCGTCGAACCCCGCTGAAATATCGGCGGCGCGGCTGTTTCGGAGCCCATACCGTTGACGCGAAACGGAAAAATTCGGAACCCGCGCCGAACCTAGGTAGAATACGTTTTTAACCAGCTAACGAATCAACATGTCTGCCAGCGCAGTGAATGTGACTCCCGGGCGCAATGTCGTCGTCGTGGGAACCCAGTGGGGTGATGAAGGCAAGGGCAAGATCGTCGACTGGCTGACGGACCACGCTCACGGCGTCGTGCGTTTCCAGGGCGGTCACAATGCCGGCCACACCCTGATCATCGGCGGCAAGAAAACCATCTTGCGTCTCATCCCCTCCGGCATCATGCGCGCAGGCGTCGCCTGCTACATCGGCAACGGCGTCGTGCTGTCGCCCGAAGCGCTGTTCAAGGAAATCGGTGAGCTGGAAGAAGCGGGCCTCGACGTCCAGTCGCGCCTGTTCATCTCCGAAGCCGCCACGCTGATCCTCCCGTACCACGTCGCGATCGACCAGGCGCGCGAAGCACGCCGCGGCGCCGACAAGATCGGAACCACGGGCCGTGGCATCGGCCCGGCGTACGAAGACAAGGTCGGCCGCCGCGCGCTGCGCGTGCAGGATCTGTTCGACGCCAAGACCTTCGCCGATCGCCTGCGCGAAAACCTCGATTTCCACAACTTCGTGCTGACCCAGTACCTGGGTGGCGCAGCCGTCGATTTCCAAGCCACGCTCGACACGATGCTCGGCTATGCCGATCGGCTGAAGCCGATGGTCACGGACGTCTCGCGTCGTCTGTACGACGCCAACCACGAAGGCCAGAACCTGCTGTTCGAAGGCGCGCAAGGCACGCTGCTCGACATCGATCACGGCACCTATCCGTTCGTCACCTCGAGCAACTGCGTGGCCGGTGCGGCCGCGGCAGGCGCGGGCGTCGGCCCGCAAAAGCTCAACTACATCCTCGGCATCACCAAGGCCTATTGCACGCGCGTTGGCGCCGGCCCGTTCCCGAGCGAACTGTACGACGCGGATAACCCCGCTCGCCAGAGCCAGATCGGCGTGACGCTCGCCAACGTCGGCAAGGAATTCGGTTCGGTCACGGGCCGCCCGCGCCGTACCGGCTGGCTCGACGCCGCCGCGCTGCGCCGCTCGATCCAGATCAACGGCGTGTCGGGCCTTTGCATGACGAAGCTCGACGTGCTCGACGGCTTCGATGAAGTGCACCTCTGCGTGGGCTACAAGATCGACGGCAAGGATATCGACCTGCTGCCGCGTGGCGCCGCCGATGTCGCCCGTTGCGAGCCGGTGTACGAAACCTTCCCGGGCTGGAAGGAAAGCACGGTCGGTATCAATACGTGGGACGCGCTGCCCGCTACCGCACGTGCGTACCTGACGCGCGTGCAGGAAGTGGCCGGCGTGCCGATCGACATGGTGTCGACCGGCCCGGACCGCGACGAAACGATCCTGCTGCGTCATCCGTTCAAGGTCTGAGCAACCGTCTTGTGAGTCAAGCGATATGAAAGTCGGGATTCCAGTCGACGCGATGTTTTGCGACGGCATTGATGATCGTCAGCAGCTTGCGCATGGCGGCGACCAAAGCGACTTTCTTTCGCTTGCCTGCGAGGACGAGACGTTGGTAGTACTCGCGCAGCACAGGGTTGTAGCGCACGCCAGTGAGCGTGGCCATGTACAGGGTGCGACGCACGTCGGCGCGTCCGCCCCAGATGCTGCGCTGACCGCGCATGAGCCCCGAATCGCGATTCAGCGGCGCCACGCCGACCAGTGCTGCGATGCGTCTGCGATCGAGCTTGCCCAGTTCGGGCAGCTCGGCGAGCAGCACGGCGACGCTGGTCGAGCCGATGCCAGGCACGCTGCGCAACGTGCGCGCCAGTTCGGCATGATGATGCGCAACGTGCGCGGCGACCTCGGTATCGCTGTCGTCGAGCTCCTTTTTGAGGAAATCGATGACGCGTTCGAGGCTGGCCCGGGCTGCAGCATGGGCAAGCCGCAAGCGTTGTCGCTCGCCGGTGATCATCTGGACCAGTTGCCGACGCCGCAGCACCAGGGCTTGAAGCCGCTGGAGTTCGGCATCGGCAAGCGGTTTGACGAAACGCTCGCGCTCGGGATGCTGGTGCAGCACGCGAGCGAAGGCGGCCAGCATCCTGGCGTCGAGCGCATCGGTCTTGGCCAGCACGCCCATGGCTCGCGCAAAGTCGCGCGCCATGCGAGGGTTGACCACGGCGACGGCCAGGCCCACGGCTTGAAGTGCGCACGCAGCCTCGAACTCGTAGCCGCCGGTGGCCTCCAGCACGATCAGCGCCGGCTGAAGTTCACGCAATTGACTGACCAGTTGTTCGATGCCGGCCGCGTCGTTGGTTGCCTGCCACGTCGCAGTTTGCGTGCTGGTGGCCACCTCCAGCGTCCGGCTCGACACATCGATTCCCACGAAAACAGTATCGGACACGTCCCTTCGCTCCCATCCTTGTTTATGCGAACTCTACATTCCTACAACCGTTCGGGCTGCAAGAAAGGACGGTCCAACCCGGGCGCCCAGTGCTCAGTCACGGGCTTCGTGTTTCAACCCAGAGGCCGCTCGGGCTACCCGAGTTGGTCCGAGGCTTAAAGATACAAGGCCTGGTCGCACGATGACGCAAGCAAAGAATCATCACGGCGCGCCGATCGAGATGTCCGATCCGCGCAATGACGACAGGAACCTGTGGGTCGGCTGGGACGAGTATCACCGTCTCGTCGAACTGCTGGCGCTCGCGGTGCACGAATCGGGCTGGAAGTTCGACCAGATTCTGTGTCTCGCTCGCGGTGGCCTGCGCGTCGGCGATCAACTGTCGCGCATCTACGATCTGCCGCTCGCGATCCTCGCGACGAGTTCGTATCGCGAGGCCGCCGGCACGCAGCAGGGCGATCTCGACATCGCGCAGTACATCACGATGACGCGCGGCAATCTGTCCGGCAACGTGCTGCTGGTCGACGATCTGGTCGATTCGGGCGTCACGTTGGCGCGCGTGCAGCAGCATCTGAAGGAGCGTTATCCGTCGGTCACGGCCGTGCGCTCCGCCGTGCTTTGGTACAAGGCGTGTTCGAAGGTGAAGCCCGATTACTTCGTCCAGCATCTGGAGACGAACCCGTGGATTCACCAGCCGTTCGAGGAGTGGGACACGTTGCGCCCGCATAACCTCGTGGCGTGGACCAAGCGTGGCCGCGCATTGCGCGACGACGGCACGCCCCAGCAATAAGGCCTGCGAGATCCGCAAGGCATTCACAATCGGCGCCCGCGGGCGCCGATTGCATTTCGGGCCGCGTCCCGTCTGCTACCTGTTTAATCGGGGCCGCATGCTACACTGGCTCGCCCTCGTCGCTTCACGGCAACACTACGTGATGGCATGGCGACGCGAGCAGTCTAGAATAGCGCTCGTTTTTCCGACCCCAGAACGGAACGTTACGCTTCCATGACCGACACGACCCATTCGAACACCCAAAAAACCTCCCTGCAGGCTCTCTCCGTCGCGGCGATCGGTGTGGTGTTCGGCGATATCGGCACCAGCCCGCTTTACTCGTTGCGCGAGGCGTTCAGTCCGGCTCACGGCATTCCGCTCACGCAGGCCTCCATCCTCGGCGTCATCTCGCTGCTGTTCTGGGCGATCATGCTGGTGGTCGGCATCAAGTACCTGATGTTCGTGATGCGCGCCGACAACAACGGCGAGGGCGGCGCGTTCGCGTTGATGGCGCTGGCGCTGCGCTCGGTCGAATCGCGCCGGCATCTGACCAAGGTGCTGATGGCGCTCGGCATCTTCGGCGCCTGCATGTTCTACGGTGACGCGGTGATCACGCCGGCCATCTCGGTGATGTCGGCCGTCGAAGGCCTCGAAATCGCCACCCCCCAACTCACTCACCTGGTGCTGCCGATCACGGTCGTGATCCTGATCGCGCTGTTCTGGATCCAGCGGCACGGCACGGCCACGGTCGGCAAGCTGTTCGGCCCGATCATGGTGCTCTGGTTCGTGACGCTGGCGGTGCTCGGCGTTTATCACATCGCACGCGTGCCGATGGTGATCGCGGCCATCAACCCGTATTACGCGTTCTCGTTCATGGCCGACCACGTGCTGCAGGCCTACGTCGTGCTGGGGTCGGTGGTGCTGGTGCTGACCGGTGCCGAGGCGCTCTATGCCGACATGGGCCACTTCGGCGTGAAGCCGATCCGGCTTGCCGGCTACGCGCTCGTGATGCCTTCGCTGGTGCTCAACTACTTCGGCCAGGGTGCGCTGCTGATGCAGAACCCGAAGGCGATCGAAAATCCGTTCTTCCTGCTGGCCCCCGATTGGGCGCTGCTGCCGCTCGTGGTGCTGTCGACGGTCGCCACCGTGATCGCCTCGCAGGCCGTGATCTCGGGCGCCTATTCGCTGACCAGCCAGGCCATCCAGCTCGGCTACGTGCCGCGCATGAAGGTGCTGCACACGTCCGATCTGGCGATCGGGCAGATCTACGTGCCGGTGGTGAACTGGCTGCTGCTGTGCGTGATCATCTTCATCGTGATCGGCTTCAAGTCGTCCGATAATCTGGCCGCGGCCTACGGTATCGCCGTGACGGCGACGATGGTGATCACCACGGTGCTGGCCTGCGTCGTCATGATCAATGTGTGGAAGTGGAACCGCTTCCTCGTCGGGGCGATCATCGGTGTGTTCCTGATCATCGATCTGGGCTTCTTCGGCGCGAATCTGCTGAAGGTCGCGCAGGGCGGCTGGCTGCCGCTCTGTATCGGCGGGCTGCTGTTCTTCCTGCTGACGACGTGGTTCAAGGGCCGCCATATCGTCAAGGAGCGTACGGCCGCCGACGGTATCCCGCTCACGCCGTTCCTGCAGGGCCTGCTGGCGCATCCGCCGCATCGCGTGTCGGGCACCGCGATCTACCTGACCGGCAACGACCGGCTCGTGCCGGTCAGCCTGCTGCACAACCTCAAGCACAACAAGGTGCTGCACGAGCGCACGCTGTTCCTGACGTTCGTGACGCGCGACATCCCGTATGTGCGCGGCGACGAGCGCATGACGGTGCAGGAAGCGGGCGGCGGCCTGTATATCGTCAAGGCCGAGTATGGTTTCAACGAAACCCCCGACGTGAAGGCCGTGCTCGAGGATATCGGCCGCAAGCACGACATGTCGTTCGAGCTGATGGATACCTCGTTCTTCCTCGCGCGCGAAACCGTGGTGCCGACCCATCTGCCCGGCATGTCGCTGTGGCGCGAGCGCGTGTTTGCCTGGATGCACCAGAACGCCGCGAAGCCGACCGACTTCTTCGCGATCCCGGCCAACCGGGTGGTGGAGTTGGGCACCAAGATCGAGATCTGACCGGGAAGGCGGAGCGCCTTTATCGGACGAAACAAGCCGCGCATCGCGCGGCTTTTTCTTTGGGACCACGGCGGATATGAAAAAGCCCGCATCGTTCGATGCGGGCTTTCGGGCCTTCGAGCTTGCGGAACGAGGCGCGGGCGGCTAGTTTCTGCCCGCCGGCCTCGTTGCCTCGTCAGCGCTTGAGCTTCGCGAACGCCGTCGCCATCGCGCCGGCCGGCTCCGCGTCACGCGAACGCTGCGGGCGGCCGCCTGCGCCGCCGCCGCGCGGCCCGTTGCGATCGCCGCTCGATGCGCCGCCGCGGCTGCCGCTGGTGGCGACGCCCGGCTCGTCATTGAGGCGCATCGTCAGTGCAATCCGCTGACGCTTCACGTCGACGTCGAGCACCTTGACCTTGACCACCTGGCCCGCCTTGACGACTTCATGCGGGTCCTTGATGAACTTGGTGGACATGGCCGAGACGTGCACCAGGCCATCCTGGTGAACGCCGATATCGACGAATGCGCCGAACGCGGCCACGTTGGTCACCACGCCTTCGAGCGTCATGCCCGGCATCAGGTCCGATACCTTTTCCACGCCGTCGCGGAACGTGGCCGTCTTGAATTCGGGGCGCGGGTCGCGGCCCGGTTTTTCGAGTTCGGAGAGGATGTCGCGCACCGTCGGCAGACCGAAACGATCGTCAACGAACTCGGTGGGCGAGAGCCCCGACAGCGCCTCGCGATTGCCGAGCACGTCGTCGATGCGCTTGCTGATCCTGGCGAGCATGCGTTCAACCACCGGATAGGCTTCCGGGTGCACTGACGAACGGTCAAGCGGGTTCTCGCCGCCGTTGATGCGCAGGAAGCCCGCGGCCTGCTCGAACGTCTTGTCGCCGAGGCGCGGCACGCGGCGCAGATGCTCGCGCGACGGGAACGGGCCGTTCGCGTCGCGGAAATCGACGATATTGCGCGCCAGCGTGGCGTTCAGGCCCGACACGCGCGACAGCAGGGCAGCCGACGCCGTGTTGGCATCCACCCCGACCGCGTTCACGCAATCCTCGACCACCGCGTCAAGCGAGCGCGCCAGCTCGCGCTGATTCACGTCGTGCTGATATTGGCCGACGCCGATCGCCTTCGGCTCGATCTTGACGAGCTCGGCGAGCGGGTCCTGCAGGCGGCGCGCGATCGACACGGCGCCGCGCAGCGTCACGTCGAGTTCGGGGAATTCCTTGGCGGCCGTTTCGGATGCCGAGTACACCGACGCGCCGGCTTCCGACACGACGATCTTCTGCAGCTTCAGTTCGGGATGCTTGGCGATCAGCTCGCTGGCGAGCTTGTCGGTTTCGCGCGAGGCCGTGCCGTTGCCGATGCTGATCAATTCGGCCTGCGTGTGCGCGGCGATGCGCGCGAGGCGGGCCAGCGAGCCGTCCCAGTCGCGGCGCGGTTCGTGCGGGTAGATCGTGTCGGTCGCCAGCAGCTTGCCGGTGCGATCGACCACGGCCACCTTGACGCCGGTGCGCAGGCCCGGATCGAGGCCGATCACGGCCTTCGGGCCGGCCGGCGCGGCCAGCAGCAGGTCCTTCAGATTGCGCGCGAACACGCGGATCGCCTCGCCTTCGGCATCCTCGCGCAACTGCGTCAGCAGTTCGGATTCGATGTGCGGCTGCACCTTGACGCGCCAGCACCAGCGGCACGCGTCGGACAGCCATTTGTCGGCCGGGCGGTTCTGGTTCGCGATGCCGAAATGGCGCGCGATCATCGCCTCGCCCGGGTGCGGCACCTGCGCGTCGAGTTCCTCGCCGAGGCCGAGCTTGACGGTCAGCACACCGGCGTTGCGGCCCCGGAACAGCGCCAGCGCGCGGTGCGACGGCACGGTCTTGATCGTTTCCGAGTAGTCGTAGTAATCGCGGAATTTCTCGCCTTCCTCGCTTTCCTTGCCTTCCACGACAGCCGACGACACCACGCCCTGGTTGTGCAGGTAGTCGCGCAGCTTGCCGAGCAGCTCGGCCGTTTCGCCGAATCGCTCGGACAAAATGTCGCGCGCGCCGTCGAGCGCGGCCTTGATGTCGGCAACGCCCTTTTCGGCGTCGACGTAGGCGGCGGCTTCGGCTTGCGGATCGAGTGACGGATCGGCGAGCAGGGCCAGTGCGAGCGGCTCGAGGCCGGCTTCGCGGGCGATCTGCGCGCGGGTGCGGCGCTTCGGCTTGTAGGGCAGGTACAGGTCTTCCAGGACCTGCTTGCTGTCGGCGGCCTCGATGGCGGCGCGCAGTTCGTCGCCGAGCTTGCCCTGTTCGTCGATGCTGGCGAGGATCGTCGCGCGGCGGTCTTCGAGTTCGCGCAAGTACAGCAGGCGCTCTTCGAGCTGGCGCAGTTGCGTGTCGTCCAGATTGCCCGTCACTTCCTTGCGGTAGCGCGAGATGAACGGAACGGTGGAGCCTTCGTCGAGGAGTTGCACGGCGGCCGCGACCTGCCGCGGTTGCACCGAGAGTTCGGTGGCGATGCGCTGAACGATCTTGAGTGCTACGGTTTCCGTCATGGGATTTGAGAGCGTCTACGGCCTGCTGGAGCGCCCGTGGCCGGCGAACCGGGCCGGGCGGGTGAATGGAGCGGGGCATTTTGCCATAAATGCGTTTGGGGGCCGCCGCGAGGGGTTTCCTGCGGTGTTAGAATTTGCGCCATGTCCCGCAGCTTTCCTACGACGTTGCCAATCTCCCGACTCACTTTTGCCGCGCTGGCCCTCGCGCTCGGTGCCATTTCTTCCGTGCCGTCCGTTGCTTCCGCGCAAGCGGAGCCGGCCGCGCAGGCCAATGCGTCCGCCACGGGCGATGCCGCTGCCGCGGCACAGAATCCCGATTTCGATGCCCGCCAAAAAGTGCTCAATCAACGCACGGCGGAAAACAATTATCGTTATGGGGTGGCCCAGCACGACTGCTACAGTCGATTCTTCGTGAATAATTGTCTGATCAAAGCGCGTGACGAGATGCGAGTCGAACGGTCGAGCGTCAGCCAGCAGCAGCTTGCCCTCGACGACGAGCAGCGTGCCGCACGCGCGCAGCGCCGCGACGATCAGCAGGCGCTGAAGGCCGCGCAGCAGCAGGCCGACGCGCCGCAGCGCGCCGCGAACGAACAGGCGAATGCAGCGTCGTACCAGGACAAGCAGCAGCAAAACGCGCTCCAGCGTGCGCAACGCGATGCCGAAGCGCCGCAGCACACGGCGAGCCAAAAGGCGTATGACCAGAAGCAGGCCGATTTCCAGCGCAAGCTCGATCAAGCCCATGCCCAGGCGGCGCAGGATGCGCAGCAGCGCACGCAGAACGCCGAGCGCTACGACGACAAGCAACGCGAGGCCGCGCAGCACAAGGCCGATGTCGAAGAGCGGCAACGTCAGGCCGCGCAGAAGGCCCAGGAAAAGCAACAACAGCAGCAACAGCAATAAGGCGCGTCACAGGTCGTCGCGCCGAATTCGGGGGTGGGTAATTCGTTCGGACAGCCAATCCGGCATATCGCGAGCGGTACGGTCAGGCCCTTGCGATGCGTCGGTTCTTTTCAAGGAGGCGAGCATGCAAACCCGTCAAACGGAGCCGAAGCAGGAGTTGCGTAACCGACTGATGTCGTTGCAGGAGCAACACACCCAACTGTCACGCGAGATCGAGTTGAAAGAAAACCGATCCGACATCGACGACCTGGCACTGCACCGGCTGAAGAAGGAAAAGCTGTTGGCCAAGGACAAAATCATCATGCTGCAATCGCAGCTCGAACCGGATCAGCAAGCCTGATCGCGGCCTGGCAAGCGCCGGCGCCGCATCGGGTACCGGAACTGAGGAACCGCTTGCCGTGAATGCACCGTTAGAAGCATCTGCCGACGCGCGACGCGACGATTCGTCCGCGCCGGCGCCGCGCGCGTCTGCCGCTCAACCGCTCGCGATGCCGAGCCGCAAACGCGTCGGCGAACTCGACGCCATCTTCGGCGAAGGCGGCCTGCTCGCGCGCGCGCTCGACGGGTATCGCCCGCGTGCGTCGCAAATCGACATGGCCCGCGCCGTGGCCGCTGCCATGGAAGCCTCGGCCCGCAAGCTGCCCGAGCCGGAAATCTTCGATGCGCGCAAGCGCCCGGCCCGCAAGCTGCAAGGCGAGGGCGCCGCGGCCGACGATGCGCGCGGCGACAGCGCCCCCGCGGCCGATGACAGCGCCGACAACACCCTGATCGTCGAGGCCGGCACCGGCACCGGCAAGACCTACGCCTATCTCGTGCCGGCCATGCTCTGGGGCGGCAAGGTGATCGTCTCGACCGGCACCAAGCACTTGCAGGATCAGCTGTTCGCCCGCGACATCCCGACCGTGCGCGACACGCTTGCGGTGCCCGTCACGGTGGCCATGCTGAAGGGCCGCTCGAACTACCTCTGCCACTATTACCTGCAGCGCACCGCCGACAGTGGCCGGATGCCGACGCGGCAGGACACGGCTTATCTGCAGGAAATCATCCGTTTCGCCAAGATCACGCGCAGCGGCGACAAGGCCGAACTCGCGAGCGTGCCCGAAACGGCGCCGGTTTGGTCGATGGTCACCTCGACGCGCGACAACTGCCTCGGCCAGGATTGCCCGCAGTACAAGGAATGCTTCGTGATGCAGGCGCGCCGCGAGGCGCAGCAGGCCGACGTGGTGGTGGTCAATCACCATCTGTTCTTCGCCGACATCATGCTGCGCGACACCGGCATGGCCGAACTGCTGCCCAGCGCGAACACGATCATCTTCGACGAAGCGCACCAGTTGCCCGAAACGGCCACGCTGTTCTTCGGCGAAACCTTGTCGACCACGCAGATCCTCGAACTCGCGCGCGACAGCGTGGTCGAGGGCCTCGCGCATGCGCGCGACGCGGTGGAGTGGGTCAAGCTCGGCGCCGCGCTGGAGCGTGCCGCGCGCGATGTGCGGCTCGCGTTCGCCGACACCGGTATTGTGCGCATGTCGTTGGCGCAACTTGGCGACGATCATGCGCTGTTCGCGGCGCTCGACGAT
Organism: Burkholderia sp. 22PA0099; assembly: GCF_047497165.1. Taxonomy (NCBI): domain Bacteria; kingdom Pseudomonadati; phylum Pseudomonadota; class Betaproteobacteria; order Burkholderiales; family Burkholderiaceae; genus Burkholderia; species Burkholderia sp. 22PA0099. Next base: position 2,029,339 of record NZ_CP163165.1, read on the forward strand.
GTCGATGCCGCGCTCGACGCGCTCGCGTCGGCGTTGGCCAGCCAGTCCGAGCGGGCCGAATCGATCGGCGCTTGCCTGCGCCGCGCTCGCGAGCTGCAAGGCATTCTGGCGGGCTGGGTGGCGCCCGATGCGGCCGCGGCCGTGGCCGCGCAATCCGCCGGCAAGGACAAATCCGCCAAGGCGGACGACGGCGAGCCGGCCGAAGCGAAACTGAAGGACGATCCGGGCGAGAAGGTGCGCTGGGTCGAGGTGTTTTCGCAGACGGTGCAGTTGCACGAAACGCCGCTGTCGGTCGCGCCGATCTTCGCCAAGCAGCGTGCCGGCGTGCCGCGCGCATGGATCTTCACGTCGGCAACCTTGTCGGTGCGCGGCGATTTCGCGCACTACGCGGCGCAGATGGGCCTCAGCTCGCGCCGCTCGATGACGCTGCCGAGCCCGTTCGACTACCCGCAGCAGGGGCTGCTGTACGTACCGCGCGATATGCCGCAGCCGTCGTCGCCGCTGTTTACCGACGCCGTGTTCGATGCGGCGCTGCCGGCCATCGAGGCGGCGGGCGGCGGCGTGTTCATGCTGTGCACCACGCTGCGCGCGGTGGACCGGATCGCCACCAAGCTGCGCGAGACGATCGAGGCGCGCGGCTGGAACCTGCCGCTGCTCGTGCAGGGCGATGCGAGCCGCACCGAGTTGCTCGACCGTTTCCGCGCCTATGGCAATGCGATCCTGGTCGGCAGTCAGAGCTTCTGGGAAGGCGTGGACGTGCGCGGCGATGCGCTGTCGCTGGTCGTAATCGACAAGCTGCCGTTCGCGCCGCCGGACGATCCGGTGCTGGCCGCCCGGCTCGATGCGCTCACGAAAAAGGGCTTGAGTCCGTTCGCCGTGCATCAGTTGCCGCAGGCGGTGATCACGCTGAAGCAGGGCGCGGGGCGTTTGATTCGTGCCGAAACCGATCGCGGCGTGCTGATGATCTGCGATACGCGGCTCGTCGACAAACCCTACGGCCGCCGAATCTGGCAAAGCCTGCCGCCGTTCAAGCGCACGCGCGAGATCGACGTCGTGCGCGAGTTCTTTGAGGAAGGCGGGCGCGGCATTCGGCCCTGAACGGTATGACGCCGCTCGTCACGCGCAGAGCGCGGCGCGCCGCCAATAAAAAACCCGGCCGAGGCCGGGTTTTTTATCGTTGCCCGAGGGCAGGCTCAGAACTGCCACCATGCGCGCTTGGCCGTGCCCGGGCGTGCATGACCCGTGATGTACGGGCTGTCCGGGAACGTGCTGGCGAGCACGCGCTTGGTGTCGTCGGCGAGCTGCGGCTGGTTCAGCTTCGTGTACGACAGCATCATGATGTGCAGCGCGTCTTCGATCGCCGGCGCGTTCTTGTATTGCGTGATCGCGAGCTGCGCGCGGTTGATGGAGGCCACGTAGGCGCCGCGGCGGTAGTAGTAATCGGCGGCATGCACTTCGTGCGAGGCCAGCGCGTTGACGATGTAGCGCATGCGTGCGGCGGCGTCGGGCGCATACTTGCTCTTCGGGTAGCGGTCGACGACGATCTTGAACGCATCGTACGATTCGCGCAGCGCCTGCGGATCGCGCTCGCTCATGTCCTGACCCGAGAAGCGGCCGAACAGGCCCAGGTCGTCGTTGAAGTGGATCATCCCCTTCAGGTAATACGCGTAGGCGATGTCCGGGTGATCCGGGTGAAGCTGGATGAAGCGGTTGACGGCCTGGTCGGCGGCGGCGGCTTCGTTATCCTTCCAGTTGCAGTAGGCGACGTTGATCTGCGCCTGTTGTGCGAAATGGCCGAACGGATCGCGGCCTTGCAGCGCTTCGAAGTACTTCGCGCACTTGCCCCAGTCGCGGCCGTTCAGCGAATCCTCGGCCTCTGAGTATAATTTGTTGTTCGACCAGGTCGCCGTTTCGTCGGTCTTCTGCGGCAAGCCGTGGCAGCCCGCGATCAGGGCGGCGGCCGCAGCCAGCGCAACCCACGCGGCCACAGGTTTTGCCACGCGTTTGGTCGAAATCATCATGGTGAATGTGGCTCGCATGTCCTAAGCTTTCAGTCTCGGTGACCCAGTCTAAATGACCCGTTCAAGTTCGTTCCGTGCCCAGCCGGGCACGGCAAATAGCGACGATTATAGCCCAAGCGCTACTCCGTCCGACGTATCGGGGAGCGATTCGCTCGACGACGACCTGTCGGGCGAGGGGCTTGTCGCGCCAGCGTCCCCCGCATCCGCCGACGAAGCGCCACGTATCGTCTCGGTTCCCGACTCGCTTGCCGGCGACCGCCTCGACAAGGTGCTCGCGCAATTGTTTCCGGATTTTTCCCGTAACCGCCTGCAAAGCTGGATCGAGGCCGGGCGCGTGCGCGTCGACGGCGCGCCGGCCAAGGTACGCCAGCCGGTGCCGCTCGGCGCGTCGATCGAGCTGGTGCCCGATCTGCTGCCCGAGCAACTCGCGTTCGCCGCGGAACCCGTGCCGCTGTCGATCATCTACGAAGATGACACGCTGGTCGTGATCGACAAGCCCGCCGGCCTGGTCGTGCATCCGGCCGCCGGCAACTGGAGCGGCACGCTGCTCAACGGCCTGCTGCATCGCTACGGCCCGTCCGCGGCGGGGCTGCCGCGCGCCGGCATCGTGCATCGTCTCGACAAGGAGACCTCGGGCCTGATGGTGGTGGCGCGCACGCTGGCCGCGCAAACGGATCTCGTGCGCCAGCTTCAGGCCCGCACCGTCAAGCGGCGCTACTTCGCGCTGGTGTGGGGACGCATGCGCGAGAGCGGCACGATCGATGCGCCGATCGGGCGCGATCCGCGCGAGCGCACGCGCATGGCGGTCGTCACGAGCGCATCGGGCAAGCCGGCGCGCACGCACTTTCGCACCACCGAAACCGTGCTGTGGCAGAACCAGCCCATCTCGTCGATTCACTGCGATCTCGAAACCGGCCGCACGCACCAGATCCGCGTGCATTGCGCGGCGACCGGCCATCCGCTGCTCGGCGATCCCGTCTACGGTCACGCGCGCGGCAAGCGTTCGGTTGCGGCGCTGCCGGGCGGCTTCGCACGGCAGGCACTGCATGCCTGGCGGCTCGGCCTGGTCCACCCGGCCACGGGCCGCAACATGCAGTGGCGCTGCGCGCCGCCGGCGGACATCGTCGAGCTGATGGCCGCGCTCGGTTTCGGCGCCGAGGAGGCCGATTTCGACGACGATGACGAAGACGACGATTACGACGGCGAGATCTTCTATGTCTACGACGATCCCGACGAGGACTGATGCGAATGCCCACCACGATGGTGCCGGAACTGAGCTGGGACGACTGCCTGCAACCGGGTTGGCGCGTCTCGCCGCGCGTGCGTGCGCTGGTCTCCACGCGTAACGGCGGCGTGAGCGTCGCGCCCTACGGCCGTTGGTCGGCGGGCGAGGGCGATGCGCCGGGCGGCCTCAATCTCGGCTTTCGTGCCGGGGACGATCCGCAAGCCGTTGCGGCCAATCGCGCACGGCTGCTGGCGTTGACCGGCCGGCCGCGCGCGGCGTGGCTCGAGCAGGTGCACGCCACCACGGTGGTGCGGGCCGATGCGGTGCTGGCGGGCGGGCTCGATGCGCCCCCGGTGCGCGCCGACGCGAGCGTCACCGATGTGCCGGGGGCGGTCTGCGTGGTGATGGTGGCCGACTGCATGCCGGTGCTGTTCTGCGACGAGGCCGGGCGCGCGGTGGGCGCCGCGCACGCGGGCTGGCGCGGGCTGGTGGGCGGCATCATCGAAAAGACCGCGGCGCAGGTGGCCGAGCTGGCCGGTGTCGAGGCGAGCTGGCTGCATGCCTATCTCGGCCCGGCGATCGGGCCGGCCGCGTTCGAGGTGGGCGAGGATGTTCACGCGGCGTTCGCCGAGGCGGCCACGCCCGACGAACGCGACGCCACCGCGTGCGCTTTCGTCGCCATCGATGGCGCGCCGGGCAAGTACCACGCCGATCTCTACGCGCTGGCGCGCTTGCGCGCGGCGCGCCTCGGCATGGCGCAACCGCTGGGCGGCGGTGCCTGCACGCTGACCGAGCGCGAGCGTTTCTATTCGTACCGGCGCGATCGCGTGACGGGCCGCATGAGCGCGATGATCTGGATCGACGGCTGAAGGCGGTGTGGTGCGGGGTGGCGTATCGTGTGCAGGGATACCGGGCGCGCGCTTCGATGCCGACGAGGGTTTTTTACCGCGCCCCGTCATAAATGCGATGCCGGATTGCTGCGCCGCGTGACATGCTTGCCGTCACGGAACCCGGATAGGCTGATCCGGCTCCAAGCAAATGTCTGTTGCGCTTGCGGCCGGGCTTCCGGCGGCGATTGCGATGGATTGCCGCCACGTCGCGGCCACGTGCGTTTTCTCCCGCAGTTTCACATGGGGAAAACGATAATGATAAATCTACTGCACTGCGGCAGAATCTGGAAGCCAGCCTCTAACGCGTGACGGCGCGCAGTTTTCGCCGTACGCAGGTTGTTGACGCAGCATGTCCAGATGCACCGCCAGGAATCACCGGTAACGCAGGTATGACAGCACCGAAAAATTCGTCGACTTCCTCACAAGCGGACTCCTCCCCGGGACGCCAGACCGCCGATGCGTCCCAGCCGATGCAGCAGATGTTCCAGACGTGGCTCGACGCATGGGGCCGCTTCGCGGAACCGCTGCGTGCGGCCGCAGGCCAGGCAGCCCAGTCCGCTGCAACCGGCCCGTCTTCCACCCCGTTTTCCTTTCCGTTCGCGATGCCGAAGCCGCCCGAATGGGCTGCCGGTTGGCCGCCTGCCGGCGGCGCGGCGCTCCCCGGCGTGGCCTTGCCGATGGCCTCGGTGCCGCCCGCCAAGCTCCAGCAGTTGCAGGCCGATTACGCCCGCGACAGCGCCGAGCTGTTCCGTCAGGCCGGTTCGGCCCAGCTTGCATCGCCCGAACTGAAGGACCGCCGTTTCAGCGCCGAGGCGTGGAAAGCGTCGCCCGCGCACGCCTTCACGGCGGCCTGGTATCTGTTGAACGCACGCTATCTGCAATCGCTGGCCGAGGCGGTCGAGGCCGACCCGAAAACGCGCGAGCGAATCCGCTTTGCGGTGCAGCAGTGGACCGCCGCCACTGCTCCGAGCAACTTTCTCGCGCTGAATCCGGAAGCGCAGAAGAACCTGCTCGACACCAAGGGCGAGAGCCTGCGGCAGGGCATCATGAACCTGCTCGGCGATCTGCAGCGCGGCAAGATTTCCCAGACCGACGAATCGCAGTTCGTGGTCGGCAAGAACCTCGCGAGCACCGAAGGCGCCGTGGTGTTCGAGAACGAACTGATGCAACTGATTCAGTACCGGCCTGTTACGCCGACTGTGTATGAGCGGCCGCTGCTGATCGTCCCGCCCTGCATCAACAAGTTCTACATCCTCGATCTGCAGCCCGAGAATTCGCTGGTCGCGCATGCGCTTGCGAGCGGCCACCAGGTGTTCCTGGTGTCGTGGCGCAACGCCGATGCGTCGATCGCCGGCAAGACCTGGGACGACTACACGAACGACGGCGTGCTCGCCGCGATCGAGGCGGCCGGGCAGATCAGCGGGCGCGAGCAGATCAACGCGCTCGGCTTCTGCGTCGGTGGCACGATGCTGGCCACCGCGCTGGCCGTGCTGGCCGCGCGCGGTGAACACCCGGTCGCGTCGATGACGCTGTTGACCGCGATGCTCGACTTCACCGATACCGGCATTCTCGATCTGTTCGTCGACGAGGCGCACGTGCAGATGCGCGAGCAGACCATCGGCGGCAAGAACGGCGCGACGCCGGGCCTGATGCACGGCGTGGAGTTCGCGAACACGTTCTCGTTTTTGCGACCGAACGATCTGGTCTGGAACTACGTGGTCGACAACTACCTGAAGGGCCGCACGCCGGCGCCGTTCGACCTGCTGTACTGGAACAGCGATTCGACGAGCCTGCCCGGCCCGATGTACGCGTGGTATCTGCGCCATACGTATCTCGAGAACCGCCTGCGCGAGCCCGGTTCGCTGACGGTGTGCGGCGAGGAGGTCGACCTGACGCGCATCGACGTGCCGACCTTCATCTACGGCTCGCGCGAGGATCACATCGTGCCGTGGCAAACGGCCTATGCGTCCACCTCGCTGCTGACGGGGCCGCTGCGCTTCGTGCTCGGCGCGTCGGGCCATATCGCCGGCGTGATCAATCCGCCGGCCAAGAACAAACGCAGCTACTGGACGTTCGATTCGCCCGACGCGAAGGAGTTGCCCGAACACGCGCAGGACTGGTTCGAGGCGGCCACCGAGCATCCGGGCAGTTGGTGGCCCGAATGGATCGATTGGCTCGATCAGTACGGCGGCCGCAAGACCAAGCCGCGCGCCACGCTCGGCTCGGCGCAGTTTCCGGTGATCGAGCCCGCGCCGGGCCGCTACGTGATGGTGCGCAATTGACGCAGGAACATTGACGGATCGTGGCAGGCGGCGCACGCTCGCCGTCTGTCTTTCGGCATTTTTCAACTGAGCGGGCCGCGGTGCGGGCCTGGAGGATGTGGACATGACTGATGTAGTGATCGTATCGGCCGCGCGCACCGCGGTCGGCAAATTTGGTGGTTCGCTGGCCAAGCTGGCTGCGCCGGAACTTGGCGCCACGGTGATTCGCGCGCTGCTGGAACGCAGCGGCCTCGCGGCGGACCAAATCAGCGAAGTGATTCTGGGCCAGGTGCTGACGGCCGGCTCGGGTCAGAACCCGGCGCGTCAATCGCTGATCAAGGCCGGCCTGCCGACCGCGGTGCCGGGGCTGACCATCAACAAGGTGTGCGGTTCGGGCCTGAAGGCCGTGATGCTGGCGGCCAATGCCGTCATCTCGGGCGACGCCGACATCATCATCGCCGGTGGCCAGGAAAACATGAGCGCCGCGCCGCACGTGCTGCCGGGCTCGCGCGACGGCTTCCGGATGGGCGATGCCAAGCTCGTCGACAGCATGATCGTGGACGGCCTGTGGGACGTCTACAACCAGTACCACATGGGCATCACGGCCGAGAACGTCGCCAAGGAATACGGCATCTCGCGCGAAGCGCAGGACGAATTCGCGGCGCTGTCGCAGAACAAGGCGGAAGCCGCGCAAAAGTCCGGCCGCTTCGACGATGAAATCGTGCCGGTCGAGATCCCGCAGCGCAAGGGCGATCCGATCCGCTTCGCCACCGACGAATTCGTGCGCCACGGCGTGACGGCCGATTCGCTGTCGGGCCTCAAGCCCGCGTTCTCGAAGGAAGGCACGGTCACGGCCGCCAACGCATCGGGCCTCAACGACGGCGCGGCCGGCGTGCTCGTGATGTCGGCCAAGAAGGCCGAAGCGCTCGGCCTCACGCCGATCGCGCGGATCAAGGCCTACGCGAGTGCCGGTGTCGATCCGAAGGTGATGGGCATGGGCCCGGTGCCGGCGTCGCGTCGCTGCCTGGAGCGCGCGGGCTGGTCGGTCGGCGATCTCGACCTGATGGAAATCAACGAAGCGTTCGCGGCACAGGCGCTCGCCGTCCATCAGCAGATGGGCTGGGACACCTCGAAGATCAATGTGAACGGTGGCGCGATCGCGATCGGTCACCCGATCGGCGCGTCGGGCTGCCGGATTCTCGTCACGCTGCTGCACGAAATGCAGAAGCGCGATGCCAAGCGCGGCCTGGCCTCGCTGTGCATCGGTGGCGGGATGGGCGTGGCGCTGGCGGTCGAGCGTCCGTAATGCTGGGCGGAGCGCGTCGGGAGCGCGCGCTCCGCAGTTAGCGGCAGACGAACAAGGCGGCGCTTTCCGGCGCTGCGACAACGATAAATGGAGTGTTCAGCATGACTCAGCGTATTGCTTACGTGACCGGCGGCATGGGCGGCATCGGAACCGGCATCTGCCAGCGCCTGCACAAGGTGGGCTTCCGGGTGGTGGCGGGTTGCGGCCCGAACTCGCCGCGTCGTGCGAAGTGGATCGAGGAGCAGAAGGCGCTCGGTTTCGATTTCGTTGCCTCCGAGGGCAATGTCGGCGATTGGGAGTCGACCAAGCAGGCGTTCGACAAGGTCAAGGCTGAAGTCGGCGAAGTCGACGTGCTGGTCAACAACGCCGGCATCACGCGCGACGTCGTGTTCCGCAAGATGACGCTGGACGATTGGCAGGCCGTGATCGACACGAACCTGACGAGCCTGTTCAACGTGACGAAGCAGGTCATCGACGGCATGGTCGAACGTGGCTGGGGCCGCGTCATCAATATTTCGTCGGTGAACGGTCAGAAGGGCCAGTTCGGCCAGACCAACTATTCGACGGCCAAGGCCGGCATTCACGGCTTCTCGATGTCGCTGGCGCAGGAAGTGGCCACCAAGGGCGTGACTGTCAACACGATCTCGCCGGGCTATATCGGCACCGACATGGTCAAGGCGATCCGCCCGGACGTGCTCGAGAAGATTGTCGCCACGATTCCGGTGCGCCGTCTCGGTTCGCCCGACGAAATCGCCTCGATCGTCGCGTGGCTCGCGTCGGAAGAATCCGGCTTTGCGACGGGCGCCGATTTCTCGCTGAACGGCGGCCTGCACATGGGCTGAACGCCGCGCGCGCGGCCGGGCCGGCCGCGTGCACGGGTTCGACGGAGATTCCGAGTGCGTTCCGGGCAGCCGCGCGTTGCGGTGCCGGAACGTTGTCATCGCGCCGTTTCGGCGCTCACAGGTGTTCCATGACTACTACAAAGAAGACTGCCGAACGACTCATCAAGAAGTACCCGAATCGTCGGCTGTACGACACCGAAACGAGCACGTACATCACGCTTGCCGACGTGAAGCAGCTCGTGCTCGAGCAGGAGGATTTCAAGGTCGTCGATGCGAAGAGCAGCGAAGATCTCACGCGCAGCATCCTGCTGCAGATCATTCTCGAAGAGGAAAGCGGCGGCGTGCCGATGTTCTCGTCGTCGATGCTCTCGCAGATCATCCGTTTCTACGGGCATGCGATGCAGGGCATGATGGGCACGTACCTGGAAAAGAACATCCAGGCGTTCATCGATATCCAGAACAAGCTGTCGGATCAGTCGAAGGGTCTCTACGATTCCAATGCGATGAATCCCGAAGTCTGGTCGCAATTCATGAACATGCAGGCGCCGATGATGCAGGGCATGATGACCAGCTACATCGAGCAGTCGAAGAACATGTTCGTGCAGATGCAGGAACAGATGCAGACCCAGGCGAAATCGATGTTCAGCACGTTTCCGTTCAAGCAGCCGACGCCGACCGACGGTTCCGAGAACAAGTAACTGCGCGATGGGCCGTCAGGTGACGGCCCGCGTGACCAGGCGGCCCGCCTTTGTGCGGGCCGTTTGCTTTTGGGGGTGGCCGTTTGCGCTCAGGCGGCGTCTTCGCGGTAATCCGAGTTGGTTTCGACTTCGTGCAGACGCCGTCCACCCTGGCGTTTCAATGCACGCAGTTCGAGCGTGACCTCGCAGTACGCGTCGCGCAGTTTGCGCAATTGCTCCTCGGCATCCTGGCGCTGCTGCAGCAGGTTTGCCAGATCGCGATGATCATCGGCCGGGTGGCTGCTGGAGCGCGTCGTGGGCGGGCCGTAGGCCACGCTCATCGCCAAGTTCGGGGCGGGTGCCGCGAGGGCCACCCGCCCCGTATCTTGTGCGGCGGCGGGACGGAATGGCGCGAGGGTGAGGGCTGGGCCGGCTATCGCGCTACCTGGCAGCGGGCTGCCCTGCGAGCGATCGGGCCGGTGCGCCGTGGTTTGGTCGTCCGGCTCATCGGTCATGCCGCCCGCCACCGGTTCCGGCAGATTGATCAGGCAGCGATAGCCATAGCCATACAGCGACGTGATCTCGCAGCCGTGCGTGCCATCAAGCTGCAGCTTCTTGCGGATTCGGCTGACGTGGGTGGCGACGGTACGCGTATCGATATCGTTTTGCAGCTTCCAGATCCGGTTCAGCAGCGTCTCGTGCGAGATCAGTTGATCGGGATGACGAAAGAAATAGGTGGCGAGCTCGAATTCCTTGCGTGTGAGGTTCACGGCCTCGCCATGCAGGCGGACCTTCGACGCCTTCACGTCGATCGCGTAGGCACCGAAATCCACCAGTTCCTCGGGCTCGGCCGCGTGACGCAGCGCAACGGTGACGATGCGCGACTGCACCTCGGCTTCGCGTGCGGGGCGCACCAGATAGTCGTCCGCGCCGGCCTTCAGCGCCTCGGCCGCCTGATGCCACGCTTCGCGCGCCATCATCGCGATCACCGGCATATGCCATTCGAAATGCTGGCGCACCCAGGCGATCAGGTCCACGCCGCCGATGTCGGGCAGCGCGACATCCACCATCAGCAATTCGAAATCGGTGCGCCGCAGCGCGTTGAAGAACGCGTTGCCTGTCTTGAAGCATTCGGGTTGGTGCCCGCCATTGCGCAACCAGAGTTCAAGTTGCCTGGCTTGATTGGCCGGACCGCCGAGAATAGCGACTTTCATCGGTTCTCGCCTCGTTCGGTTTATTGATTCGGTTAAGGACAGGCCCCGAGCGAGGGAGGCCGTTTAAAGCAGTATCCCGTGCACTTTCCGAAACTTGAGTCGTAATTTGTAACAAAAAGATACAACGCGTTGCGTGCATCAGACCCTGAAATTTTCCGCGAAAATTTTGGATGATTTAATTGGTATGAATAATTGTGTGGCCCTGTAAGAACTGGCTGTGAGCCACGGTGGGTGGTGGCAGGTACGTCTGTTGCGCTGCGGCAAGGGACGTCTGGCACAGCGATCGCGCCTGTTCGAGATGCTGTAACGAATCGTTGCAGTCTCAGGCAGAAATAACAGGGTGGGTACGGTGAGGAGGAAGCGGCCGGCGGTTTGCTCGAACCCGGTCGCGTGCTGGCGCAAGTTCCACCGCGCGGCGCCCGGGCGGGTTTTCGGGCGGGTCCCCCGGCGTGAGCCAATGGCGCCGGCACCGCTACCGATTTTGAATCGCCGGGGCCTAAATCACTGTAAACTCTCGCCTTTGCGTCACACCCCATACCTATTCCAGATGTCCCATACCCCGAAAGTCGGATTCGTCAGCCTCGGATGCCCGAAAGCGCTGGTTGATTCCGAGCAAATCCTCACCCAGCTCCGCGCCGAAGGCTACGAGATTTCCGGCACCTATGACGGCGCGGACCTCGTGGTCGTCAACACCTGCGGCTTCATCGACGATGCCGTGCAGGAAAGCCTCGACGCGATCGGCGAAGCGCTGACCGAGAACGGCAAGGTGATCGTCACCGGCTGCCTCGGCGCGAAAAAGAGCGCGAGCGGCGCCGGCCTGATCGAGGAAGTCCACCCGAAGGTGCTGGCCGTGACCGGCCCGCACGCGCTCGGCGAAGTCATGCAGGCGGTGCACAACCACCTGCCGAAGCCGCACGATCCGTTCGTCGACCTCGTGCCGGCCGCCGGCATCAAGCTCACGCCGCGCCACTACGCCTATCTGAAGATTTCCGAAGGCTGCAACCACCGCTGCACGTTCTGCATCATCCCGTCGATGCGCGGCGACCTGGTGTCGCGCCCCGTCGCCGAGGTCATGCTCGAAGCGGAAAACCTGTTCAAGTCGGGCGTCAAGGAACTGCTGGTGATCTCGCAGGACACCAGCGCCTACGGCGTGGACGTCAAGTACCGCACGGGCTTCTGGAACGGCCGCCCGCTCAAGACGCGCATGACCGAGCTGGTCGCGGCGCTCGGCGAGCTGGCCGCGCAATACGGCGCCTGGGTGCGCCTGCATTACGTGTACCCGTACCCGCACGTCGACGAAATCATCCCGCTGATGGCCGAGGGCGCGTATCGCGGCCATGTGCTGCCGTATCTCGACGTGCCGTTCCAGCACGCCGATCCCGAAGTGCTCAAGCGCATGCGCCGCCCGGCGAACGCCGAAAAGGTGCTCGACCGTGTGCGCAAGTGGCGCGAGATCTGCCCGGATCTGACGATCCGCAGCACGTTCATCGCCGGCTTCCCGGGCGAGACGGAAGCGCAGTTCGAAACGCTGCTCGATTTCATCCGCGAGGCGGAACTCGATCGGGTCGGTTGCTTCGCCTACTCGCCGGTGGAAGGCGCGACGGCCAACGAACTCGGCGGCGCGCTGCCCGACGAGGTGCGTGAGGAGCGCCGCGCGCGCTTCATGGAAGTGGCCGAGGAAGTGTCGGCGGCGCGCATCGAGCGCAAGGTCGGCCAGACGCTGAAGGTGCTGATCGACGAAGTGAACGCCGACGGCGGCATCGGCCGCACGTCCGCCGACGCGCCGGAAATTGACGGCGTGGTGTATGTCGACCCGGTGCAGGGCGGCAAGCGCTACAAGGTCGGCGATTTCGTGTCGGTGAAGATCACCGGCGCGGACGGCCACGACCTGTGGGGCGAGGTCGGCGCGGCATGATGCAGGCGTTGTCCGCACCATCGCCCGCCATCCTCGCGTTCGGCGAGGCGATGGTCGAATTCAACCAGTCGCAGCCCGGCTCGCCGCAATATCTGCAGGGCTTCGGCGGCGACACCTCCAATTTCTGCATCGCGGCGGCCCGCCAGGGCGCGCATACCGGCTTCGTGTCGGCGGTCGGCCAGGATCATTTCGGCCGGCTGCTGCTCGACCTGTGGCGGCGCGAGCAGGTGGATACGGCGTCGGTGCGCATCGACGCGGCCGCGCCTACCGGCGTGTATTTCGTTTCGCACGGCGAGCACGGTCATGCGTTCGACTATCTGCGCGCGGGCTCGGCCGCGAGCCGCTATGCGCCGGGCGATCTGCCGCTCGACGCGATCGCGGCGGCGCAGGTCATCCATCTTTCCGGCATCAGCTTCGCGATCGGTGCGAGCGCCTGCGATTCCGCATTCGCGGCAATCGACCATGCGCGCGCGAACCGCGTGCGCGTGAGCTTCGACACCAACCTGCGGCTCAAGCTCTGGCCGCTGGCGCGTGCCCGCGCGGTCATGATGGAAGCGCTGCGCCGCACCGACATCTGCCTGCCGAGCTGGGACGACGTGACGCTGCTGACCGGTCACGAGCAACGCGACGCGATCGTCGATGCGCTGCTCGACTGTGGCCCGGCCGTGGTGGCGCTGAAGCTCGGCAAGGAGGGTGCCTACGTCGCGACGCCCGACGAGCGCCGCGTCGTGCCCGGCTTCGCCGTGGACGCGCTCGATGCGACCGGCGCGGGCGATTGCTTCGGCGGCGCGTTCGTCGCGCGGATCGTCGCGGGCGACGATCCGTTCGAGGCCGCGCGCTACGCGAATGCGGCCGCCGCGCTGTCCACGCGCGGCTACGGCGCGGTCGCGCCGATTCCCGATGCGGACGCGGTCCGTGCCTTGCTGAACGGCTGAATGGCGGGCTGATCGAACGGCTGATCGAACGGCTGACTGAGCGGCTGACGAAGGGCCGAATAACCGTCTGACTGAAGGGCCTGATTGAAAGACCCGACTCGGCCAGTCGCCGAACGGCCGATCCGCCCGCCGTCATGACCTGCCGGCTGCCGGCCCCCCGCCGGTCGAGGGAATCCTCGATTGCCGCGCCCGGCATCCGTATTACCCTGCGGATCACTCACAAACGACATCGGAGGCAACATGCAACGCGAAGTGGTGGTGGTCAGCGGGGTGCGTACCGCAATCGGCGGGTTCGGCGGCAGCCTCAAGGATTTCTCGCCGACGCAGCTCGGCGCGCGCGTGGTGCGCGAAGTGCTCGATCGGGCGGCGCTGAAGGGCGACGAGGTCGGGCACGTGGTGTTCGGCAACGTGGTGCATACCGAGCCGAAAGACATGTATCTCGCCCGCGTCGCGGCGATCGACGGCGGCATCGCCCAGCACACGCCGGCGCTGACGGTGAACCGGTTGTGCGGCTCGGGCCTGCAGGCGATCGTGTCGGCGGCGCAGGCCGTGCTGCTCGGCGATGCCGAGATCGCGGTGGCCGGCGGCGCCGAAAACATGAGCCGCGCGCCGTACACGATGCCGGCCGCGCGCTTCGGCCAGCGCATGGGCGACGCGAAGATCATCGACATGATGCTCGGCGCGCTCCACGATCCGTTCCAGTCGATTCACATGGGCGTGACGGCCGAGAACGTCGCGGCCAAATACGGCATCACGCGCGAGGCGCAGGACGCGCTCGCGCTCGAATCGCACCGTCGCGCCTCGCACGCCACCCGATCCGGTTACTTCAAGAGCCAGATCCTGCCGATCGAGATCGGCTCGAAGAAGGGCACGGTCCTATTCGATACCGACGAGCATGTGCGCCACGATGCGGCCGCCGAGGATTTCAGCAAGCTGCGCCCGGTGTTCGCGAAGGAAAACGGCACGGTCACGGCCGGCAATGCGTCGGGCATCAACGACGCGGCCGCGGCGGTCACGCTGATGGAGCGCCGCGTGGCCGAGGCGCGCGGCCTGAAGCCGCTCGCGCGGCTGGTGTCGTATGCGCATGCGGGCGTCGATCCCGCCTACATGGGGATCGGCCCCGTGCCGGCCTCGCGCAAGGCGCTGGAGCGGGCAGGCATCGCGGTTGCTGATCTCGATGTGATCGAGTCGAACGAGGCATTCGCGGCGCAGGCCTGCGCGGTGGCGGCCGAACTCGGTTTCGATCCGGCTCGCCTCAATCCGAACGGCTCGGGCATCTCGCTCGGCCATCCGATCGGCGCGACGGGCGCGCTGATCACGGTCAAGGCGCTCTACGAACTGCATCGCGTCGCGGGCCGCTATGCGCTCGTGACGATGTGCATCGGCGGCGGGCAGGGCATTGCCGCCGTGTTCGAGCGCATGGACTGATTTCAATTCCCCGGTAAAAAAGGAGTACCCCGACGTGGCAGCAGCAAGCCGAATCCGATTCCTCCGACTCCACCTCGCGGCGGCGTTGACGGCCGCGTTGGCGGCCGGCGCGGTGCATGCGCAAACGTCGCAGCCGTCCCGCCAGCCGGCCGCGCCGGCTACCTCGGGCGCTTCGACGACCGCCGCCGCGGCAGCCGCGGCCGCAGCGCCGCCCGAGCGCGACGACACGGCGCCGGCCAAGCCGTTGAAGCCGGACCCGGCGCTCGAAAAGCTGCCCGGCTACGAAGGCACGCTCGGCGGCCGCGCGATCGTCGTGCATCTCGGCCCGAAGGCGAATGGGTCGG
Organism: Burkholderia sp. 22PA0099; assembly: GCF_047497165.1. NCBI lineage: Bacteria > Pseudomonadati > Pseudomonadota > Betaproteobacteria > Burkholderiales > Burkholderiaceae > Burkholderia > Burkholderia sp. 22PA0099. The sequence continues at coordinate 2,044,397 of NZ_CP163165.1, forward strand.
GCGTGCACGGCGAATACCGCTACGTCGATACGGGCCAGGTGATCCTGCTCGCGGGCGACCGCGACGGCGACATGCTCGAAATCGAGGAGTCGAACGACGGCACCAACATCACGGGCGTCTGGACGGGGCACTTCGACGCGTCGGGCGCGCTGTCGGCCGACCGCATGAACGCCGACGAATCGGACCCGCAGCCGGTCGTGCTGAATCCGTCGGCGCCGGCCAAGGCGGCCCACGGCGCGGCAGCGCCGGCCGCTTCGGCCCCGGCGGCCCGCTCGTCGGGGCGTCCGGTCGGCGGCGTCGGCAATCTCTCGACCGGCGGCTGATTCAACGCCGCATACCGTCTCGGTTATCACCCGTCGGGCCTCGCCGCGCAACGTACCGCGCCGCGAGGCCCGATGCTTTTCGACGATGGCCCATGACGTACATGACGTACCGGGTGGCCGTCCGGGCACCGGCTCGGCACGCCCGCCGCCGACTGTACCGGGCCAAGCCGCGCGAATCGGGCTACCCTGTGCGGACCGTTTTTCACCACGCGGCCCATCCGGCCCATCGATTCCGACATGACCGATACCCCTCAGCAACGCGCGCTCCAGACCCGCATCGTTCAGCCCGAAGGCGAACTGCCGCCCGGTTGGGCGTCGTTCGTCACGCCGGTGGCGCGCGCCTCGACCGTCGTGTTCCCCGATCTCGCCACGATGCGCGCGCTCGACTGGCGCGAAGACAACGCCTGGCGCTACGGCCTGCACGCCACGCCCACCTCGCTCGAACTGGCGCGCCAGCTCGCCGTGATCGAAGGCGGCGCGCATACGCTGCTGCAGCCGTCGGGGCTCGCCTCGATCACGAACGTCTACTTCGGCATCACGAAGGCCGGCGACGACGTGCTGATCCCGCACAACATCTACAACCCGAACGCCGACCTCGGCAACTGGCTGGCCCAGGATTTCGGCCTCAGCGTGCGCTATTACGATCCGCTGATCGGCCCGGGCATCGCCGAGCTGATTCGCCCCGAGACCAAGCTGCTGTGGCTCGAAGCGCCCGGCTCGGTGACGATGGAAGTGCCCGACGTGCGCGCGATCACGGCGGTGGCGCGCGCGCGCGGCGTGGTTACGGCCATCGACAACACCTATTCGGCAGGCCTCGCGTTCAAGCCGTTCGAGCACGGCGTCGACATTTCGGTGCAGGCGCTGACCAAATATCAGTCGGGCGGCAGCGACGTGCTGATGGGCGCGACGATCACGGCCGAACGCGCGCTGCACGAGCGGCTCAAGCTCGCGCGCATGCGGCTCGGCATCGGCGTGTCGGCCGACGATTGCTCGCTCGTGCTGCGCAACCTGCCGAACATGAAGGTGCGTTTCGAGGCACACAGCCGTACCGCGCTGGCGCTCGCGAAGTGGCTCAAGACGCGCCCCGAAATCGCCGCGGTGCTGCATCCGCAGCTATCCGATTGCCCGGGCCACGAAGCGTTCATGCGCGATTTCACGGGGGCGGGCGGTTTGTTCTCGGTGGTGTTCGATGCGCGCTACAGTGCTGCGCAGATCGACCGTTTCGTCGAGGCGCTGGAACTGTATGCGATCGGCTGGAGCTGGGGCGGCGCGCACAGCCTGGCGATGCCGTACGACGTCGCGGCGATGCGCCCGAGCTGGACGCAGGGCACGCTGGTGCGTTTCTATATCGGCCTGGAAGACGAAGCCGACCTGCGCGCCGACATCGAACGCGCGTTCGCGGCGACGCTCGGCTGAACGCAGTCGAATAGAACGAACCGGCTGTCGTCAAAAACGAAACAGCGCATCGGCCGCTCGGGCCGATGCGCTGTTTTCACGTGTGCCGCCGATGCGTTCAGAACAGGCGCAGCAGCCCGTCCAGCCCGACGTAATCGAACGCGACGCTGGCCGCTTCGCGCACCACCGGCTTGGCGCGGAACGCCACCGACAGGCCGGCCGTCGCCATCATCCTGAGATCGTTGGAGCCGTCGCCCATCGCGATCGCGCGTGAAGTCTCGATGCCGAGCGCGGCGCAGGTTTCGCGCACCGTGCGCGCCTTCACCTCGGCGTCGACGATCTCGCCGACGACCTTGCCGGTCAGCTTGCCGTCGACGATCTCGAGCGTGTTCGCGTAAGTGAAATCGAGGCCGAGGCGCGCCTTGAGCCGCTCGGTGAAGAACGTGAAGCCGCCCGACACCAGCAGCGTCTTCAGGCCCGCGGCCTTCGCGCCGGCCAGCATCGCCTCGGCGCCCGGCGACAGTTGCAGGCGTTCGTCGTACACGCGTTCCAGCGCGCTCGCATCGAGCCCGGCCAGCAGCGCGACGCGGCGCGTCAGGCTTTCGTTGAAATCCTTGATCTCGCCGCGCATCGACGCTTCGGTGATCGCCGCGACCTGTTCCTTGAGGCCGCAGAACGCGGCGATTTCGTCGATGCACTCGATCGTGATCAGCGTCGAATCCATGTCCATCGCCAGCAGGCCGAAATCGGCGAGTTGGCGGCCCGCGTCGACGAACGCGTAGTCGAGGCCGTGCGTGCCGCAGTACACCGAAATATCGGGCTGCTGGGCCGGCTTGGCGTCGTCGAAACGGATCGCGTGATCGTCGATCGTCACGAGGCGGGTGCCGCGCGACAGCGCGAACAGCGTTTTGTGATGGGTGGGGGACAGCGGCGCGGGGCTTTGAATGACGAGATTCGTGGTCATGACGTGTCGCGTGGGACGAAAGCGGCGCGGCCAGGCGCGCCGGAAGAGGCCGTATTGTAGCCGGTCGGCATGACCGCCCGGCCGGTTTCGGCGGGGGGCTTCGGTCAGGCATCGGCCCGGCGTGCGGGTCCCATCGGTCCGACATCGGCGCGACGTCGGACCGCGATCACCGCGACTCGCCGGGTGGCTCGCGATCCCAGTAAGGTGGATCGCCGAAGTGCTCGGCGATGAAGTCGATGAACGCGCGCAGCTTGAGCGGCACGAACGCGCGGCTCGGATAGACGGCCCAGATCGCCGACGGCTCGGCCAGCGGGTAATCGGCGAGCACCGGCACGAGCGAGCCGTCGCGCAGGTTCGGCCCGACATCCCAGGTGGATTTGACGGCAATGCCGAAGCCGTCTACCAGCGCCTCGCGGATCGCCTCGCCGTTGCTGGCCACCAGCCGGCCGCCCACGCGCACCGTCAGCGGCCCGGCCGGCGTTTCGAAGGCCCAGTCGCGCTGCTCGCCGAGCACCACGCATTCGTGGCGCGCCAGCTCCGCCGGGTGATGCGGGGTGCCGTGCGCGGCCAGATAGGCCGGCGAGGCGCACACCATGCGCCGGTTGACGGCCAGCCGCCGAGCCACCAGCGTCGAATCGCGCAGCGCGCCCACCCGGATCGCGACGTCGATGCCCTCGTCGACCAGATCGATCACCTCGTCGGACAGCCGCAGGTCGAGCGACACCTGCGGATAGCGGCGCAGGAACGCGGGGATCACCGGCGCGACATGCTGCCGCCCGAACGACGACGACATCGACACGCGCAGCCGCCCGTGCGGCTCGGTGCGGGCGCGCCCGACCGCCGCGCGCGCGGCCTCGGCGGCGTCGAGCAGCGCCTGGGCGCGCGAGAGGAACAGCTCGCCGTCCTGGGTCAGCGTGACGCGGCGCGTCGTGCGGTGCAGCAGCCGCGCGCCGAGCTGGCGTTCGAGCTGGGCGAGCCGGGCGCTGGCGACCGTCGCCGACACGCCGAACTCGCGGCCCGCCGCCGACACGTTGGCGAGCAGCGCCGCGCGTACGAACAACGCCACGTCGAGCAGGTCGAGCGGCTTGTCGGAGGCGGCGGCAGGGGACGTGCTGGTTGCATCGCTCATTATCAGGAAAACCCAAAAAATGTTTCCTGGATTATGTCGGTTTTTCGGATGGATCGGGCCGCGTAGGATCTCGTCATCGATGCACGACGCTGCATCCGACCCAACCCGGAGAACCGCATGAAAGCCATTGCCCTGACCCGTTACCTGCCGATCGACGATCCGCAATCGCTCGTCGATGTCGATTTGCCCAAGCCCGAAGCCACCGGCCGCGACCTGCTCGTCAAGGTCGAGGCGATCTCGGTGAACCCGGTCGACACCAAGGTGCGCGCGCCCAAGGACAAGGTCGAGACGGCCCCGCGCGTGCTCGGCTGGGACGCGGCCGGCACGGTGGCCGCCGTCGGCCCGGACGTGACGCTGTTTCGCGTGGGCGACCCGGTGTACTACGCCGGCAGCATCACGCGCCCCGGCGCGAACAGCGAATTCCATCTGGTCGACGAGCGGATCGCCGCGCTGAAGCCGGCCACGCTCGATTTCGCGCAAGCCGCCGCGCTGCCGCTGACGGCGATCACGGCGTGGGAAGCGCTGTTCGACCGGCTCAAGGTGTCGCCGCAGGGCCGCGACGCCGGCAAATCGGTGCTGGTGATCGGCGGCGCGGGCGGGGTCGGCTCGATCGGCATCCAGCTCGCGAAGCAACTGGCGCAACTGAAGGTGATCGCCACCGCGTCGCGCCCCGAATCGGCGCAGTGGGTGCGCGAGTTGGGCGCCGATCACGTGGTTGACCACTTCGGCGATTTGCCGGCGCAAGTCCGTGCGGCCGGCTTCGAGTCGGTCGATTACGTGCTGATCTTCAACGATACGGACCGCCATTTCCCGGCCGCCGCCGAGATCGTCAAGCCGCAGGGCGCGATCTGCTCGATCGTCGAGAACGCCAAACCGGTGCCGGTCGAGCTGCTGAAGGCCAAGAGCGGCGCGTTCCACTGGGAATTCATGTTCACGCGGGCGATGTTCGGCACGCCCGACATGGTCGAGCAGCACAAGCTGCTGACCGAGGTGGCGCGGCTGGTCGATGCCGGCACGCTGCGCGGCACGGTCGGCCAGCAGCTCGGCACGATCAACGCGGCGAACGTGCGCGAGGCGCATCGCCTGCTCGAAGCCGGCCGCGCGATCGGCAAGCTGGTGTTGAGCGGGTTCTGACGCGAAGCCGGGTGCGACGGCGCCGATGATGCCGTCGCACCCGGTTGCACACGGCGGCCGCCACGGCAATGCGTGGCGGCCGTTGCCGTTTACGGGCCGCCGCCGGGATCGAACCGTCCTGCAAGCCGCGCATGCTGCGCCGCCGCACCGGCAAACCCGCCGAACGCGTCGCTTGCGACTAGACTGGATAACCGCGTGCATCGTGTCGTGCCATCGCCATCACAACCAGGCGCCGCCCCGGCGTCGAGACCTCAGGAGGACAGCATGAGCCTGCGCAATCCGTCCGTCGTCGTCTGCTTCGCCGCGCTCGCGGCAATCGCCAGCACCGCGCACGCGGCGCCGCCCGTCGAGGGCAGCAACAGCGGCGGCAACGACGGCCAGCTCCAGTACACGGTGAAGGTCGATTCGAAGCGCTTCGGCGCGTCGCAGGAAACGCGCAAGATCCGCTCGGGCGAGACCGACGACTTCAACTGGAAATCGGTGCCGCCGAGCGGCGCGGTCGCGATGCCGGATGGCTGCCCCGATACCGATTCCGCCCCGCGCGACGCCAACGGCGCGATGGTGCGCCAGACCCAGGTGCGGCTCGCGCCGTCGGTCGACGCCAAGGGCATGGCGACCGTGCAGGTCAGCTTCCAGGCCAGCGCGCCCGACGGCAGCGCGGCCGTCACGGCCGGCGGCAAGACGCTGCAGTGCCCGAAGGCGGTCACCGTCAGCGAGGTCAAGCGGGTGTCGATCTCGACCAAGGGCGGCGCGAAGACCCTGGCGATGCGCGACGGCACGCACGTGACGGTGTCGATCCAGCCCTGAGCATCGGGCGGTGACGCGTCGGGCGTTACCGCGCGCGCTTGCGCGCCTTGCGCTCGATGAGCCGGTGCGCGAGAAAGCGGTGATCGGCCGAGAACAGCCGGCGATAGGTCATCAGCACCGCGCCGACGGTGCCGAGCGCCGAGGCCGCCGCGATCAGGAACATGATCACGATCTGATAGCGCACCGCCTGCAACGGCGGCTGGCCGGCCAGCACCTGGCCCGTCATCATGCCGGGCAGGCTGACGATGCCGACCACCGCCATCTGGTTCAGGGTCGGCATCATGCCGGCGCGCACCGCCTGCCGGGCCGCTTCCTGCGCGGCTTCCCAGCGCGTCGCGCCGAGCGCGAGCGCGGTTTCGATGCGGTCGCGGCGCGCGGTCAGCTCGCCCGTCATCCGCTCGACGCCGAGGCCCACGCCGGTCAGCGCGTTGCCGAGCATCATGCCGAGGATCGGAATCGCGTATTGCGGCTCGTACCACGGATGGATGCGGATCACGACGAACAGCCCGATCGCGCCCACCGCCCAGGTGCCGGCCCAGATCGACACGATGCTGTCGATGCGCTGGCCCGCGTAGGTGCGCTCGCCGCGCCCCGCGCCCGCGAAGCCGGCCACCAGCGTCATCAGCATCATCAGCGGCAGCACCACGTACCAGCGCGGGTTGCCGAATACCCAGCCCAGCACGTAGCCGATCGCCAGCAACTGCACGACGGTGCGCACGGCGGCCAGCGCGAGCTGGCGCCCGAGGCCGAGCGACAGCGCGAACGACAGCGCGCCGTTGATCGCCACCAGCGCGGCGGCGATCGCCACGTCGCCGAGGCTCAGGTCCTGCAGCACGGGGCTCATTGCGTGGCTCCGGGCGCGTGCCGGCTTGTGGCGGATGGCTTATCGATGCCGCGGCCGTGATCGCCTCTGTCTTCACCGAGCACGCCCGCGCGCATCGTCACGTGACGCGTGCCGACCCGCGCGGCCTGCGCCGGATCGTGCGAGATCCACAGGTACGCGCGCGCCTCGGGCGCGGCTTCGAACCAGGCCTGCACGAGCGCCTCGATCGCGTGCGCCGATTCGGGGTCGAGCGCCGAGGTCGGTTCGTCGAGCAGCAGCACGTCGGGATCGAGTTGCAGCACGCGCAGCAGCGCGGCGATCTGCGCCTCGCCGCCAGACAGTTCGCTCGCCGCCTTGTCGAGGAAATCGTCGGCGCGGCCCGCGCGGCGCGCCAGATCGACGGCGCGCGCGCGGTCGAAACGCACATCGCGATACACGGCCAGCGAGTACGGATAGCGCAGGATGTCCTCGACCACGCCGGCATCGATCACGGCGGGCCGCTGGCGAACATAGGCGACGCTGCGGCGGTACTGCGTGATCGATGCACGCGCAACCAATGCGCCGCGCCAGCGCAATTCGCCGCCGTCGAGCGGATCGAGCAGGGCGAGCGCGCGCAGGAACACGCTCTTGCCCGAACCGGACGGGCCGGTGACAGCAATGCGCATGCCCGGCTCGACGAGAAAATCGGTCGGCGCGACCAGATCCCGCTTGGCGATTGGGTCGCGGCGGGTCAGGCCGCGGGCTTCGATCAGGCCGGCAGATGTCATAAATGCAAGAAAAGGTAAATGGGGCTGGGGTGCCGAAGCGCGGTGCCATAATACCGAAACCTGAGTTTGAGTCGTCCCGTCAAGGCTGTGCGGTCGATGGCCTGTCTCGAAAAGAAAAACTGGAGCCCGGCATGACGCTTACCCGAGTCATCGGCAAATCGGCGGCCTGGATCGTCGGCATCCTCGTAGTGCTGATCGCCGCGCTCGTCGTCTTCGTTCTGATGTTCGACTGGAATCGCGCGCGCCCGTACATCAACGAGCGCGTCAGCACCGAGATCGGGCGGCCGTTCGCGATCCAGGGCGACCTCAAGGTAGGCTGGCGCCGCCCCGACGGCGAAACCGGCTGGCGATCCTGGGTGCCCTGGCCGAGCTTCACGGCCAACAACATCGTGGTCGGCAACCCGGACTGGACCCAATCCCCGCATTTCGCCACGCTGGACGCCGCGCATTTCGATCTCGCCGTGCTGCCGCTGCTCGCGCATCGCGTGGTGATTCCGTCGATCGACATCGTCAATCCCGCGATCGACATCGAGCGGCTCGCCGATGGCCGCAACAACTGGACGTTCTCGATCAAGCAATCGGGCCAGCCGTCCACCTGGAAGGTGGAGTTGCACAATTTCGGGTTTGCGAAGGGCAACGTGACGTATCGCGACGCGATCACCAAGGCCGATCTGAACGTGGCGATCGACACGCTCGGCCAGCCGATTCCGCTCGGCGACGTGCTCAAGCAGCAGGAAGCCACCTCGCGCGCCGCGTCGGCGCAGCGCGTCGGCAAGGCCGGGGCCGCGCAACTGACCAAGAAGATCGAGGCGGCCTCGGCGGCGGAAGCGGCTTCGGCTGCTTCGGCGGCGTCCGCCGCGCAGGCCGATTCGGGGGCCTCCGGTGTGTCCGGTGCGGCAGACGCATCCGGCGTCACTGCGGCGGCCTCGTCCGGCTCCACCGCCACCGCATCGTCCGCCGCGAGCCCGGCCTCGGCCGCCAGCGCCGCTGCCGCGCGCCCGCCCGCGCCGACCTACGCGTTCGGCCTGGTCGTCAAGGGCCGCTACAAGAACGTGCCGATCTCCGGCACCGGCAAGATCGGCGGCGTGCTCGCGCTGCGCGACGCGGCCCAGCCGTTCCCGCTGCAGGCCGACGTCAAGGCGGGCGACACGCGGCTCGCGATCGTCGGCACGCTGACCGACCCGATGCAACTGGCCGCGATCGACCTGCGGCTGTGGCTGCAGGGCACCAGCATGTCGCATCTGTACGCGCTGACCGGCGTGACGCTGCCCGACACGCCGCCGTACGCCACCGAGGGCCGGCTGATCGGCCAGTTCCGCCCGAACGCCAGCACGTTCCGCTACGAGAATTTCGACGGCCGCGTCGGCGGCAGCGACCTGCACGGCACGATGACGTTCGCGCAGCGCTCGCCGCGACCGCTGCTGTCGGGCGAACTGGTGTCGAACCTGCTGCAATTCTCCGACCTCGCGCCGATCGTCGGCGCCGACAGCGCCGCCAGCAAGCGCGCGCGCGGCGACACCTCGAAGCAGCCGTCGGACCGCGTGCTGCCGGTCGAAACGTTCCGCACCGACCGCTGGAAGGCGCTCGACGCCGACGTGAAGTTCACCGGCCGCAAGCTGATCAAGAGCAAGAGCCTGCCGATCACCGATCTCTATACGCATGTCGTCATGCAGGACGGCGTGCTGGCGCTCACGCCGCTGCGCTTCGGCGTGGCGGGCGGCACGCTGTCCACCGAGGCGCATCTCGACGGCAGCGGCACGCCGCTGAAGGGGCGCTTCACGGTGTCGGCGCGGCACCTGAAGCTCAAGCAGTTGTTCCCGAGCGACAAGGTGATGCAATCGGCGCTTGGCGAGATCAACGGCGACGCGACGCTCGCCGCGCGCGGCAATTCGCCGGCCGCGCTGGCCGCCACCTCGACCGGCGAGGTCAAGGCGCTGGTCACCGACGGCGCGATCAGCCGCCTGCTGATGGAGGCGGCCGGGCTGAACGTGGCGAACGTCGTCTACGAAAAACTGTTCGGCAACCGCGACGTGAAGATCAATTGCGCCGCCGTCGATTTCGTCGCCAACGACGGGCTGATGAATTCGAAGCTGTTCGCGCTCGACACCGACGACGCCGTGATCCACGTGGACGGCAACGTGAACCTGCGCGACGAGGGCATGGACCTGCAGATCCATCCGCAGACCAAGGGCTTCCGCGTGTTCTCGCTGCGTTCGCCGCTCTACGTGAAGGGCACGTTCAAGAACCCGAAGGTGGGCGTGAATGTCGGCGCGCTGGCCTTGCGCGCGGGGGCGGCGGTCGGCCTCGGCCTGCTCAACCCGTTCGCGGCGCTGATTCCGCTGATCGCGCCGAGCCACAACCGCGACGTGCCGTGCTCGGAGCTGTTCTCGCAGCTCAACGCGCCGGCCGCGAAGAAGGCCGCCGCGGCCGCGACCTCGAAGAAGTAAGCGGCGGCGGGCAGGCGGGCGGGGCGCATCGGCTCCGCTAGCGCCGCCGGCCCGGCTGCTCGCGGGGCCGGATCGCACGGCGCCCGTAGGCTTGGCATTGGCGCCGCGCCCCAGTGCTTCACCGAGACCTGCTAAAATGTCGGGTTTACGTCGATCCAACACATTACGGGCCTCGCTGTGCTTTCTACCGCCAACATCACGATGCAATTCGGGCCGAAGCCCCTGTTCGAGAACATCTCGGTCAAGTTCGGGGAGGGCAACCGCTACGGCCTTATCGGCGCGAACGGCTGCGGCAAATCGACCTTCATGAAGATTCTCGGCGGCGACCTCGATTCGAGCGGCGGCAACGTCACGCTCGAGCCGAACGTCCGCCTGGGCAAGCTGCGCCAGGATCAATTCGCGTACGAAGACGTGCGCGTGCTCGACGTCGTGATGCAGGGCCACACCGAAATGTGGGCGGCCATGACCGAGCGCGATGCGATCTACGCGAACCCGGAAGCCACCGACGACGACTACATGCACGCGGCCGAACTCGAAGCCAAGTTCGCCGAATTCGGCGGCTACGACGCCGAGGCGCGCGCCGGTTCGCTGCTGCTCGGCATCGGCATCGAGGAACATCTGCACAACGGCCTGATGAGCGAAGTCGCGCCGGGCTGGAAGCTGCGCGTGCTGCTCGCGCAGGCGCTGTTCTCGAAGCCGGACGTGCTGCTGCTCGACGAGCCGACCAACAACCTGGACATCAACTCGATCCGTTGGCTGGAAGACACGCTGAACCAGTACAACTCGACGATGATCATCATCTCGCACGATCGCCACTTCCTGAACTCGGTCTGCACGCACATGGCCGACATGGATTTCGGCACGCTGAAGGTGTGGCCGGGCAACTACGACGACTACATGCTCGCGTCGGCGCAGGCGCGCGAGCGCCAGGCCAACGCGAACGCGCGCGCCAAGGAGCGCGTGGCCGAACTGCAGGATTTCGTGCGCCGCTTCTCGGCGAACAAGTCGAAGGCGCGCCAGGCCACCAGCCGCGCCAAGCAGATCGACAAGATCAAGATCGAGGAATTCAAGCCGTCGTCGCGCCAGAACCCGTTCATTCGCTTCGAGTTCGAGAAGAAGCTGCACAACGTGGCGGTGGTGGCCGAGGACATCACGAAGAAGTACGACCGCACCATCTTCAACCGCTTCAACCTGTCGGTGCAGCCGGGCGAGCGCATTGCGATCATCGGCGAGAACGGCGCGGGCAAGACCACGCTGCTGCGCGCGCTGCGCGGCCTGCTGGAGCTCGATCACGGCACCGTGAAGTGGGCCGAGAACGCGAACATCGGCTACATGCCGCAGGACACGTACGAGGAATTCCCGAAGGACGTGACGCTGATGGACTGGATCGACGATTACCGCAAGGATGGCGACGACGAAACGGCCGTGCGCGGCACGCTCGGCCGCCTGCTGTTCTCGGCGGACGACATCAGGAAATCGGTCAAGGTGCTGTCGGGCGGCGAGAAGGGCCGCATGATCTGGGGCAAGCTGATGCTGGGCCGCCACAACGTGCTGCTGATGGACGAGCCGACCAACCACATGGACATGGAATCGATCGAGTCGCTGCAGATCGCGCTCGAACAGTTCGAAGGCACGCTGATCTTCGTGTCGCACGACCGCGAGTTCGTCAACGGCCTGGCCAATCGCATCATCGAGGTGCGTACGGATGGCTCGCTGAACGACTTCGGCGGCAACTACGAAGATTTCCTGGCGACGCAGGAAAAGGCGTAACTGTCCCAAAAACCCAGCCCATGTGCCCCGGATTGTCCCACGGAATTGTCCCACGGGACAATTCCGTGGTGATGGCGGGTAGTGCACCAAATGAGGGTGCGTAGAGCAGCATTGCGAAACTGAAAAGGCCTGCACCGACAACGAGACGATGCAGGCCTTTTCGTTTGTGCAGCTAGTATGACGAGCGTGCTTACAAGCCACGTTTGTGGCGCAATCAAAAACCTACTTACGAGGTTTTTTGAGCGTCGAGCGACGAGCCTGAAATAGAGTCGAGCTTTGCTGCACGAACTGAACGATGAGCGCCCGCTCGTCAGCATCTAGATGTTGCAGTGCATCTGCGACAGTCGCCAATTGATCATCCATCCGTTTTGATCCGCGCTGCAAAAGCTGATCGACCGAACAATCCAGCGCATCGCTGAGTTGTTGCAGTCGGTACAGCGTTGGCGTGCGCATGCCGCGCTCCCACCGGCTGATCGCTTCCTGCTCAAGGTTAATCATTTCCGCAAGCTTCGCTTGGGTTAGACCGCGTGCGCGTCGAATTTCGGCGATAGCCGTGCCTACGCGAGACGCAAGCAAGGCGTCTTGTGCTTCGTCGGATAGGGGATCGTGTCGGGTAGGCATAGGCCACAATGGTGGTCTCTATTCCATTCCGGTTGAACGCCCTATGTGGCATACTATATTCCAAACAAGGCGATTTAATTTGTTGAAGCTAGGCGATGAGCTTCGAAAGCAATGAAACAAATGCGCGCCGTTCGTGACGCGCGCCTTTTTAACCTGGGAACAATTTTGAAAAAGTCAACACTTTTTGTGCTAGTACTCATCAGCACTTCTGCGAGCGCACAAACCGTCTACGACGCTAGGCGGCAGTTCTTCGGCGCGATCACGGATCAGGCATGCACCGTATATGCCGAAGTCGGGGGAGCCGTTGCTCAGGCTAATGCCAAAGGTATGAAGCGTGCGACTGCCAAAGCCCGCGCGTCCCGTGCAGTCGGCGCTGACGGCAGGCCGCTGACGCAGAATCCGGACGCCCTGAACCTCACGTTCGCGATCATTGACGCTGTGTATGCACAAAGTGCAAAGACCGACGAGGAAGGCAGCGTGATTGGTCGCCAGATTTGTACGCAGACGATGGCGAACGGTGAATGATCTTTTTGCTGCGGCTGCGCTATCGACCTGTAATGCGGCCATCACCTCGCTTTGCAATCCAGGCGCGGTTTCATATCGCCATCAACACACATTGAATACGGCGCTTCCTGATCGTCTTTCCGGTCGCGCGCTGCCGTTGCTTGGCTGGATATCTGATGCTTGTCCTACACACTGACGAACGAAGCGTCGCAACAGCGGAAGGGTGTCGGCCAGTTTGCGATTTGACCATTGCAAATTAGACGCCTTACAACAATTTCAACGGGGAGCCAATACGATGGCAAAGACTCAACTGAGCAAGGAACATCGCACCAAGATTTACATCGCATTCGGGTTGTTTATTTTCGGCATCGCGTGCCTGTATCGTTATTGGGATGTGCACGGATATACGGGTAACGGAGCGGTCACGCAGACGGAAGTAGACGCCGTCAAAGATTACGGTGCCGCCGTGTCCCAGCCAGCAACGCAATTGCAGGCGGATCGTGAGCAGCTTGATTCGGATATTACTAACGTGCCGCCAGTGTCTGAAACCATTACACCGATCAAAGACATTTTCGCCAACTACGAAGCCAATTCGCTGCGCGCGGACCAGCTTTATAAGGGGCAGTGGATTCACATGCACGGGCTGGTTCAGAAGGTGGAGAACAGTTTCTACGGTCCGACTGTCGAACTTGTTCCATCTGATGCCAATATTCATAAGCCGAATAGCTCGGTGCAACTGACGACTGACAAATCCCTACAGGCGAAATTCGCCACCTACGTCCCAGGCGACACACTTGATGCTTGGTGCCAAGGCTTCGAGAATACGCCGTTTGGTCCTGTGTTCGGTCACTGCCGTTTTTACGCAAACTGGAAATCGGCCAGGGCCACACCAAGCGCGGCCCCCGTAGCCGCCTCGGCTGATATATCTGATGCTGATCAAGCCACGCAGTTCGGGCGTATTTATCCGACGACTTTCGATTGTACAAAAGTAGCGAATGGCAGTAACGAAGATACGATCTGCCGCGATCCTGATCTGGCCGATAAGGATATTAAACTCGGTGAACTCATCAGGCGAGTACGTGCTGTACCAGAATTCAGGCAGGATCGGATAAATGATTCATTGACGCAAGCATGGAATATTCGCGCGAAATGCAATAACGCGAAATGTCTAAGTGATTGGTACGATCTGGTTAACAATCGGCTTAGCGATATCTTGGCGGAACAAGCTGTAAAGAAAGAGCCGCAATAAGGGCACACGAAATCGCCCGCTTCCTGACTAACTATCCGATGTTCCTTGAGCCAGTTTTAAGGGCTCTTGAAAATCGATGTGGGAGAGCGGTAGTGGAGTCGAAAAATATTTTCGGTAAAAGATTTCTACATGCGAAATGCATTCCGCATAGTGTCTATCTCAAATGTTGGGCTCGATAATTCGTTAGCTAAAATCAGCGCTTTACGATTTTCGGGGTCGGCCCAATGCCTTGGTTAGAGGTAGACTCGCAAATTCGGACAGTCGGATAAGTGGTTTGTCCGGGGCCAGAGCTAGCGATAGTGCTGGCAAAGGAACCGAGGAAATGACGAAAAGAACCCGACGGGCGCACTCAGCGGCGTTGAAAGCGAAGGTGGCTTTGGCAGCAGTCAAGAGCGAGCGGCCGCTGGCCGAACTGGCGCAGCAGTTCGATGTACATCCGAACCAGACACGAATGGAAGCGGCAGTTACCCATCTGAGCAGGGGCGGTGTGCGCGTTGAGACGATCCGCGCACCGCAAACGAACTTAGCTGCTCGATGCACCTCAGCGAGTCGGGGACATCGAAAATTGTGCAGCGGCTGTAGCATGTCGAACACATACAACCGGCAGGCGAGAGCCGCGCATGTCCGAGTCGAAAAGAATCCTCAAAAAATCACCACCGCCTACTGACCCGAACGCGTCGGACTGCGCTTCGTTCGCGCCGTTGTATACGCTTGATCATTGGGAAAATGATCCGTTCCTGACACGCAACCCGGAACGGGCGAAGTTGGTCGAAGAGCGGAAATTCGTAGAACTCAAGCGACGGAACGTCTCGCCTGACGAGATTGCGGACGCAGGTGAGCGCGATGGCTACCGATTATTTTTGGCCAAAATCTCCCGATGACTTAACCGAAGGCGATGCGGCAACAGTTGCGCACCGTGGCGAAGAAAAAATTCGAATCATCCGCCGTGACATGTGGTCAGCTGCTTTTGCCAGTCTGCTAAGCGCCCCAACAATTCTTTTCGTTGATCACCCTCGGGAGGCATTGTATTGAAAACTCCATTGCTTCCAGACAGTGCGTTTTGAATCGCTTCAATCTGCTGTAGGATCGGGGCACATGTTGTGTCCTTGCCTAATTGCTCAGAAAGCACAGCAACTCGCTGGAGAGTAGACGCAGTAAGTTGACGCTCCGATTCTAGCGCTGCCCGTGTGTCAGCCAGTTCCTTTTCAGTGTCGCGTACTCTTTGTTTGTCATCCTGTTCCGACATAACTGTTTGTTTCAATGCATCTTTTAAGACTTTATTATCGGCTGACAGTTCTGCGTTAGCTTTATCTCGCGTTACATCGGCAACTTGCTTTCCTGCGTGGAAGGCCGCTCCGCTCGCCAATATCAATAAGGTAACTAAGCCCGTCAGCTTCGCCGTGGCGCTAGTCTTTCCCTCATTTCCAGACTGCGAAAGTGATTTCGCATGCTTGTCATCAGGATCATTTTGTTTTTGAACTGAGTCGATCATGTGTTTGATAGAGTGGCGGTGGCCAATAATTTGCCCGGCGGTAGCCGGGCGTGCCAGCGTGTGTTAGATGAAATCTAGTAAATCACCCTAGACCTAGCTGCGTCACTTCTTTGATTTAACAGCGTCGCGAATCGCTCGCTCGCTGATCTGCCCGGTCTCACGCCGCATCTGTTCGAGCGTTGCCTCGGGCGGGAAACCGGGGATAGGTCTGGGAAGGTTTTGATTTTCCGTGTCGCTGCGTTTCTGCCGAATGCGGCCATCTTCGTTGCGGTGACGGCCGTCGAGTCCCGGTTCTTTCATTTTCGATCCCTTTGAAGTTGCTGACGAGCGGCCAGCACGCTTACGGCTGACAACGGACGCGACATGGGGCCGGTCAAAAAAATTTCAAGCATGCAACTGTTATGAGGTCGGAAATATAAACATAACTGTACGGAAAAAAAACGACCGGTTTCTTGCCGCTGCGAAACGTACCAGAAATCTGGAAAGAAAGTCCGTGTTTCTTTATTTCTTGCCACATGAGATAATTTCCACGGTTTCTTTCCATCGAGTGCGACATGTCCAAGACTTTCCTCTACGCCCGGGTGAGCACCAGCGACCAAACGACAGCCAACCAAGTCATGCTGGCGGAAAAGGCTGGGTACGTGATCGCACCTCGTCACGTCTACGCCGAAACGATCAGCGGATCGGTTGCTGCGATGGAGCGACCGATGTTCGCGAAGCTGCTCGGGAAGTTGGACGAGGGCGATAAGCTCGTCGTGACGAAGTTGGATCGGCTTGGCCGGCACGCGCGCGATATCGAATCGACTGTCGCCATGCTGCGTGACATGAAGGTGTCGGTGATCGTGCTGGACTTGCCGGTGGTCGAGGTGACGAGCGCGGCCGGCGATATGGTGATGCGGATGTTCGCAGCCTTCGCGCAATTTGAGCGCGACCAACTGGTAGAACGGACTTACGCCGGTCTGGCGCGAGCGAAGGCGGAAGGGAAGATTGCGGGGCGGCCGTCGTCGTTGACCGCCGCCCAGCGTGCAGAAATCAAAATGAAGCTTGCAGCCGGCGCGACCGCCCGAGGGCTGGCGAAGGAGTACGGAGTGTCACACCCGACGATCAGCAAGGCAGCGATCTGTTGATCGAGTATGGACGCGAGTGTTCCTATAAGCCAGCTATCGTGGACCGTCAACTATCGCAGGCTAAGGTTGGCAGTAGTGCAGAAAAATTGTTTTGATGACGTGAGGCTCAGGAGTAAACGAGAGGGTAAGTGTTAGAATCTGCCATCGCCTTGATGGAGTTTTCAGATGGCTCGCATTGAAGATGTATTTGGTGTTACTTCGAAGCCTGTGCTTTCTTACGTGGAGCGGCCGCAAGTTGACGATAGTTTCCGAGAGGCGTTAGGAGCGAATAAACAGATTATCGTATATGGATCATCGAAGCAAGGTAAGACAGCTCTTGTGTCTAAATACTTACCTTATGATAAAAACTTGCTTGTTAGTTTGACGCCCAAAACATCGCTGTTGGACGTTTATCAGCAAATTCTGTCTGCTGCCGGTGTGCGGTTGCTTGCCTCTTCCACCGAGAAATCAAGCTCTGAATCTAGCTTGTCAATCGGGGCAAAGTTTAAAGCAATGTTGCCCCTCTTTGGTGGTGCCGAGGGCGATGTGTCAGGTACAACGAAAGGCGGCTCAGGAAAAGATGTAAGTTATGATGAAGTCACGGTAAATCTCGAGTTGCCGCAGACCGTTGCTGATTTGTTGAATCGGGTGAATTGTGATAAATGGGTGATTCTGGAAAACTTCCATTATCTCCCTGACTCTGTTCAGCAGGCATTTGCTTTTGATTTGCGCGCTTTTCAGGAGCTCAGCGTTCGGTTTGTCGTGCTTGGTGTGTGGCGCGAAAAAAATCGAATGGCGCAGTTCAATGGGGACCTTCTTGATCGAACTATTGAAATTCCCGTGGAGCCGTGGACAGAAGTCGATTTTCGACGGGTTGCTAAGGCCGGATCTCAATATCTCAATATATCCTTTCAAGAGGAAATTCTTGCGCAGGTGATCGAGGCTTCTTTTTCAAGTATTGGCGTGTTCCAAGAGCTTCTTAAAAATATTTGCTTGGGTGCTGGAGTTAAGCAAAGTCAGCCAAATTCGCTAATTATCAGTGATTCGCAATACTTGATAGATGCAATCCAAGTTAAGACCGGTGATTATGGTGCGCGGCATGAGCGCGCGCTAGAAGCAATTGCCGCTGGTCATAACTCAGGGGGGGCGAAAGGAGATCAAATTCCATTGTTTTTGCCATACTACCTCGTTCGAGTTATTGTTAATCACGGGTTTGAAGGGATATCTAGTGGGGCTCGCAAGCAAACGCTTTGGGATTGGATTCGGGAGATTCATCATCGTGGGCAAGACGTGCGTAGCAACGATATGACGAATTTGCTCGGGGGTATTGCAAACTTGCAGTCGGTTAAGGCGATCTCTCCTCCGATTTTTGCGTATGATGCTCAGCAGCGTATTTTGCAAGTTGTGGATTCAACTTTCTATTTTTTTATAAAAAATGCAAATCCAGAGGATGTTGTTGATAGAATTCAAAATCCTCTTGAAGATTGATTTTTTAGTATGGAAAGGGACCAACTCGTTGTGGGAAAAGATGATTCGATACAGCGAGTTGGGAATGAAAGTGTCATTTTTTTAATTCTGCTTTTAAGGCGCGAATAAGTTTTTTTGTTTCTCGGTCTCTTGTTAGATGATGCCTCTTCAGCCAGTCGATCAGGTTTTTTAGAATCTCGGGATTCTGTGCTTCTTGGGCGATAGTTCGAAGTTTTGTTTTGCTTGTTCTTTGTAGGTCGTATCCAAATTTGTTCGCGTATGTTGCAAGAATTAAGTGAAGTGCGACGAGTCGATCCCATCGATAGCGCGTTTCGTTCTTTTTTAGGTCATCAAAAAAATTCAAAACAGGTTGCATTTCGGCGGATGTAAATTGCTGTGTCCGAAAAATATCATACGACACCATTTTCCCATCAACCCAGCATGGATTTGTGTAAATTTTAAGATTGTCTGAGAAAAAGTGATCGTGCGCGATGGATGGATCATAGTTGAGATTGCTAAAAAGGCTGACATCTGTAATTACCCATCTGATTATTGCTAGGTATTTTATGAAATCATAATCGGATTGGCTTGAGATAGTGGTGTCAAGGAGGATGGCTTCCGAGTCTGCTGCAAGAGTTAAAGTGTATAGACTTAAAAATCTATAAATTGTGCTCGTGAAGTAATATCCGTCGGTGCCGGACTGATAATTTATTTTCATCCAGCCCTTGTCCCAATTAGAGTACAAATTCCACTGGCGGTTTGTAAGTTGAACTGCTTCGCGAAGTAGGCGACCCTTGTAGCGCGCGATCAATTCTCTGCTGGCTTTTTTTTGTTCGTACTCATAGTCTAGTTCGGCTTTGTGGCAATTTTCTTTTCGCTTGAAAAAATATCCAAATGCTGCGGATACAATTATTGATGTAATGCTTGCTCCCAATAGTGTTGTAGGGGTGTTTATTATTTGGCCGATTTCTTTAATCATTTTGGTTGTGATGTAATATTGTTGATGTGTAAGTTTATTTAATTTCTGTTGATGATGTGGCAAGTGCTTCAATATCTATGATGATCGTGTTTGCCATCTCGATGACTGTCCGCGCTTGTGCGAAATCAGGTTCGACATCGTTATGCGCGAATCGATTTCGATATACGCCGTAGAAACCACTGATCAAATTTCTCATCGCCAGCTTTTGTGAATCATCAAGCGCCACGGGAATTTTTCCTCCTTTCCCGAACACCACGTTCACCAAATCCTCGCCGTCGATTTTATCGGCCACACCGAACGCTCGTCGAAGTCGGTCTGTCATTACAACAAAAACTTTACGGATAGCGGAGTCGTAATGTCCGCCTGCCATCAACGGGGAAACGGCTTCTCGTAACCGTGGATCAACGTGTGCGTCGTCGGTCGATTGAGCCACAAGGTTGCGTAGCGCCGTAGGCAGATCATGGAAAACTATGTCTTGTGCATCTTGTGCGCAACTGCTTTTATCGTCACGTTTGAGGTAACGATCAAGGAAAGAAAGGTGACGGCCAAGGCTGCCGCAAGATTTCCATTCGAGCCCCGAGATGTTGAGAAAACTTTCCACTTCTTCGACTAAGGCTTCATGTGCTCGGAGAAGCTCTGCCGGTTCCGCGTCAGCAAATAAAGTATGCAGTTGGATGGCTTTGTCATAGGCTTTTTGGTACTGCTGTAAGGCTGAGGCGAGAGACGGAGATGATGACATTGAGGGCCTCGTGTAGTGGCGAGAGCATTACTACGATAATCCGCTGCGCGGACGGCAGATGAATAAATTCTTACATTTAGCGTGTAAAGTACGGCAATAAGATCACGCTTGCAATGGCTTGAATTATGAGTGTAGCCAAAACTCCATCCGAGAGTAATGAAAGAGTGTTGTCTCCCATTTTGCGATGCTCTCTTCCTAAGATGAACGAAAGCACTGCTGCGTTAAATCCGTGCCGTAAGATATGTGGGCGGCCGAGGTAGTCAAACTCACCAAGGTGTTTTGTTTTTAAGCGATTGAACAGCGCCGATACTATTGCTGCGAAAATGGCGCCAAATGTCAAAGGTTCGAGGAGCAGTGCTACGTGTGGATTGCCGATCATTATTTTCCTTGTCGCAGTAAAAATTATTCGTCACTTGCTCTCATGTAGCACTAGGGTTTCGTAGGGGCAAGTTATCGCTACGACAGCGAACATCATCGGGCAACGACGAACGCCGGTGCTCGCAGTTCCCCGACACGACCGCAGCTCGACAGTGCGCTAACAGACATGGGGTGACACAGGATGCCTCGAATTTATTCTGAACGCGCAGATCAACATGGAAGTGAGGGAGGTGTCATGATGAGAATAGCGGAGGGTCGTCAGTTTTCCACGCGTGCTCGGCAGCCGTTGTCGCTACCTGCTTCTACAGACTCCACTTTACGACTAAAGAGTAGGGCGTTGGACCGCGAGGGTGCATATCAAAATGATGCCCGCTCAGATGGCTGTTAGTGCGATCTCAGTTTGCCGAGCCAAGATTTTCTTGTCCGGACGCGTATTTGACCGTCCTTGGTATCTAAAAACCTCATCCCTGCATTTTTCTCCGGGCTGATGATAAAGTTCAGACAAAATAGCACTGAGAGAGGGCCGCGTGTCACGCAGCATTATTTGCGTCGGCGACACCACGTCGCACGGCGGGAAGGTACTGGAAGGAAGCTCAACAGCAACGCTTGAAGGCAAGCCCATTTCGGGCGTCGGGCACTTGGTCGCGTGTCCACAATGCAAGGGAACGTTCCCGATCCTGCCCGATGTGCTGGGCCGTCGCATTCCGCACGCGATAGATGGTCGAAATACAGCCGTCGAGGGTATGCGTACCGCATGCGGTGCGACGCTCATCGCATCACAGTCGAATTCCACCCTCAGCGACGATGGCGAAGGCCAAGCAAGTACCGGTGCGGCTGTTGCAGCCGCCGCTGCCGCGCTCCCGCTGTTACCGACGCCTACGCTTTGCCTCGAATGCTTGGTCGCAGCGGCGAAAAGCGGTGCGACGATGGTCATGCGGGAGTAAGCCTTGTCTCCCGAAAAAATCGAAGCATATTTCCAGCAGCGGCAAGCGCAGGCAAGTGTGCCGCTGCGCCTGTACGCACTTGTTGACGCGCTACTGTACGGACGCGGTGAAACGGTCGAGCGGCCCGCCGCGACCATCGGATTATTCGACGCCACGCAAGACGCTTCGCTGGCCGACGCGGGACCGTGGCTGATCGACTTCGAAAAAGCGCCGGGGAGCGTGCGTCAATCTTTGATCACGATGAGTGCTGGCGCTGACGGTGTGTCGTGGCTGATCAGTGCCTACTCATTTCCCGATCTCGCATACGAACTCGCCGGGCGTCTGGATGCTCGCATGCCTGACGGCCGCACGGCGCTGCTGCGCTTCTATGATGCGCGCTTGATGGTCGAAATCGCGAGCCTACTATCGTTATCGCAGCGCATCCAATTCTTTGTGCCGACGTTCGATTGGCTCGTGCAGATCAACGGCGAACTGACGAGGGTGCATCCGCATGCTTGACCTAACCACGGAGCAGGTTGCCGCGCTTGCCGACATCGATGCCAAGCGATTTGTCGAGGGCGTGCGATCCGATTTATGCAAAGACGATCCGAAGCTCACGGAGGATGCAACGCTATCTTCGCGGCTTTGGAAGGCGTTCAAGGCCGCGCGCGAGCTGGGCATCGAGCTCGACGAAAATTTGGTTACCTTCCTGCGCATCGAAGCCTACGCCCCCAGCTTTTATGAGGAGCCAGCGATCCGCGCATGGTTGACCCGGCCGGGTCGCTCGCCGGACGAACGATTTCATGACTATTTACGAGTGGTGCGTTGGCAAATTGAACATCCTGAATTCCAAGACGGAGTGAACAATGGCGGGTCTGGCAGTTCCGGTAATCGCGGCAGCAGCGAAAGCGCTTGGGCCAATGTTGGTGCGTGGCGGCACCGCTCTTTTGGGCGGAGCGGCGGTGGGGGCAACGGGTAGCCTGTCCGGGGACACCAAGAAAGCGGACAGCAAAGCCGAGTCGGGCGTTCGCGCGTTGCCGCGTACTGACCAGATGTGCGACAAATGCCCGCCGGAGCATGGCACGAGGATTCGCCGCAACCACGGTGTCAACTGGAACTCGTATCGCTATCAAGCACGCATCACGGGGTTTGCGTTCGATACGGAAGAATGCCGTTGGTCGGACGAGTGGCACTGGTTCGAAATCGATTTCGATGGGTTCCAGCCCGGCGCGTGCCTGCTGCAGGAGGCGAAGGGAAATTATGATCAATTTCTCGATGGGTCGATCCCGAAAGCTGACAAATGGTTCGAGGGGTTCAAGTCGATGGAGGATCAGATCGTTGAGCAGGGTACGACCGTGCGCATGAATCCGCCAACCCGCTTGACGTGGTACTTTCAAACTCCACTTACCTACAAAAAGATGGCTCCCGTGCTCACGCGTGCCGCCGTGCCGGCTGTCTACCAACCGTGATCTGAATATGGAAATGAACGCGATGTTCCGGGACGCAGCCCTGTCGTCTCAAGATTTTCAGGAAATGTTGGCGCGCGAGTCGAGGCTTGTCGCAGTGCTGGCCGAGAAGCATCCATTGATGGCGCACGCGAACTGGCGACTCACGGCTGACTCGATGGAGGAGGCCAATCTGTACCCAGCCTTTGACGAAAACGGCGAGCCGTCAACTCCTGCGTTGGCTGTGTTGACGACGCGAGCAGGTAGCAAACGGCGAAAAGTGTCACATGCGGCGATCTGGAACGTGGCAGAAGGGGACGATAGCGCTGCGATTTCCTGCCAAGTTTCCGACGCGAAGGTGCTGCCTGATCGCGTAACACTGGATATTGATGCCGGGCTTTGCCCGCAGTCGGCTGATGATATCGCCGGCGTCATTCAATCAATTGTCGCCAATTTTTCGCCGTTCGTTGTTGAGGTCGCTCCCAAGGAGTATTTCGACAAGCGCGTGTTCGATGACAAGCCGGGCGTCGGCTGGATGCTGTACTTGCCGAAAGTGATTACGGTGCAGCAGGTGCCCGAGGCGCGTGCGTTGATCCCGGTGACGGATTCCGGAAAAAAGCAAGTCGGCACGATCATCGTCAGCGTCACCGATGCGGTATTTTCGGCTGACAACCCGGAGCACGTCGAGGTCGCGAACCGTATCGAAATTCGGCTGGTCGATCAGGACCTGCTGCCGGGCTACGCAAACTTTTGAACTTCGGCCGCGCTACCCTATTTACTGCAACGCGATTGGAGAGAATTTCTCCGTCGCAGGGAACTGTGCCAGCCGGTCTTGCGCGCGAGAAGGTGGAAGGGAAAGTTGCGGAGCGCCCATCCTCGTTGACTGCCACGCAGCGTTCGAAAATCAAAATGAAGTTAGCGGCAGGGGCGACCGAGCGCGGTCTTGCGAAGGAGTACGGGTGTAGCACCCGACGACCAGCGAGGCGGCGTCCGACAGGACGACGTGATCAACGGGTGAGCGACAGCGCGTGAGTTATTTTTTCCGGATGTTATTGGCGTTCTTGAGCGTCCAAAGGAAGTAACCCTTCTTGTCCAGAAGCTCCCCGCGCTCTTTCAGGTGAGCAACTCGCTCGGCGATCATTGCCGCTGCGCCAGACGCCAAGCCGGTAAAGATCGTCGCGTTTGTAGCGCCAACAAGGGTAGCCGCGTTGAGGCCGATCAACCCCGTCAAGATGCCCATCCTCCGTAGTGCGCGCGACTGATTGATGCGATGCACTGTCTTTTCTACGTCGTTGAGCGCGGCGTCGATCTGATTCCGTTGAATGCTTCGAACCTCACGTACAAAACCTTCACTACCAAACGCTGACTTGATGTTGGCTACCGCGTCAGCCAGGCTACGGCTGAATGTGTTGAAGGCATCGCGATTGTCTTGCTTGACGGCTGAGAGGGTGGAAATATCGAGTCCGTCCAGAAATGGTACATCCAGAGAAAGCAGCGCATGGATGTGGCTGGTAGAAAGCCAGTCGTGGTGCTGATGAAAGAACGAGGTCGCGCCGAATTGATCGGGTAGGTCTACATCATGCTTCAAAAACTCAAGCTCCATTTCTAGTGGAGGAATGAAGGGTGCATAGACGACTTTTCCGGTTCGCATGTAGTCACCGCCGGGGCCGCCGATCCAATCTATGAACTCAGAAGGGATCGGATGATAGGCTGACCCTGCATACGCAATATGTAGCCCGTTGTTCAAAGTCTTTGTGGTACTGGTCCAGTAAAGCTCGGGGCGGTGGTTTAATGTCAGCGGCGACGGTCTATGCTTTCGAAGTTCGTCAAGGACATCAGGTAGAAATCCAGGGTGATACTCACCGGTTGGGACAGGCATATCTCGATAACCTGCACTGTCAACAGCCCAACTTCGTACGTCACGAAGTATCAGAGTGTCTGCAATTAGAAAGAGGCGTTTCGCGAGTGATTCAAAATTTCTGAACGATCTTACGTTCAAAATGAGGTTTAGCCCGTGATTGGCGGTTAGCGCCGCAGATAGGGCTTCGCTGTTCGCACGATACCAGAACTCCACCAGACCGGCGAAGTCGTCCGGGTCACGCTCCGTGAACTTGAACAAGTCTTGCTGAATTCTGGATAGAAGCATCGTGCGCTGACCTCGTTTGTCCGTAGCTGCGTATGGACGAGAGCCCGGCAGTTTCAGCGACGCCGGTACTTAGAGAGTACCACTCCGTCCACGACTAGCTTATGCTTCGTTGGCAACTTCGGGCTATTTACTGCTCCGCGATGGGAGACAATTTTTCCGTCGCGAGGAAGCGCGCCAACCGGTCTTGCGCGGCGATGATGAAATGTCGCGGCGTGCTCGACAAGTGGCGGTCGTACACAGCCAGCACACGCTCGATAGCGTTGCAGCCGGCATCGCAAATTCGGAAAATTACATCGTTTTTTCCTGCTGCCGCACTGGCGCATAGCGCTGCTTCGGCCGCCCGAAAATCATTGAGGTCGCGACGGCCAACAGTGGCTTCGTGCAAAAAAAGCGCCACGTATGTCGCGTGCAGCAGCCGGCTGACCGTGGCGGCATTTCCGGCACCGCTCCTCAGCGTTGCGAGTGCAAGGTGCTGTTCGAGAGATTTTTTGCGCGCAACGTCCGCTGCCAGCGGCAGCAGCATCTCGCGGCTGAGGTGCGGCTTGGCTCGTCGGGGTGAGGATTTTGAGTTGCGTTTCATCGTGAGCGTGGGGGAGCGGCGATGTGTATTTTGGCATGAGGGCGCATCGAGCCGTTGAAGGTAGGCGTTCGTATAAGTGGCGGGCTGTCTACAACGGCAAGATCAAAACCCGGGCAACACGGCATCAACGTAGATTTTAGTTTTTCGCTGTTCTCGTGCATGGGCTGGAAGTTTGGCGTACTTGATACCTGCCGGGAATGGCTGCATTTCGGGAGAGATTCCTCCTATTTCTATGGGACTGACCCGAAATTCATCAGTAGTGAAACGGGACGTAGAGACAGCGCGTCTACTATGGATAAGCAAAGCTGCTGTCACAGGAACGGCAGAGAGTGACAATGGGCGGGGGTTTGGGGGCGGCACGCCCCCAAGGTGGGTAAGCACAACGGCAAATGGCGCAAGCGTAGGCCGTAGGCCGTAGCGCAGCGACATGCCGTTGTGCAGGGGCGGTAGCCCCTTCAAAACGTTCAGAACACAGTCCCTATCGGAAAATGACAACCACTGAAAAGCAGAGAAAAAGAGGTGGGTTGTTGTTTTGCGAACGCCCCGGCGCGCTGCGCACTCGCTACGCTCGTGCTTGCACGCTGCTGGGCGGACCTAGCGCCTCGCCTACGGCTCGTTGTGCGTGCAAAAATTTTTATTTGTAAGGTGGAAAGGTAAAAGGGAGGTTTGTTCCCCAGGCCGGTGAGCATTTCTTGCGACCTGCTGCGAAGCAGCGACTTGCACGCGGCGCTCGTTGATCAACAGATGGGGGCGATGATCCTGAATAGCCGGCAGAGACACGCGGAGGCCGAAGGCCGGAGCACTTTGAGTACGCAGATTTTCCGTCGTCATGCGAACGTCATGCGAACGTACGCTCGGCTCTTCAGTGCGTCATCGCCAGACGGACTTCTGAGAATTTGACCGACCATCGTAAATAGACCGAGCGCCCATTCGCTGCTCGGAGAAATTTCGATGTCTCAAAAAACGCATCCACCATTTTCCTCTCGGATTCCGATATCTCTTGCGGAACTGACGACCAAAATCTCGTACGTTGATGCGCTACCCGGCGTCGGGAAATCGTACACTGCGATTCAAAAAGTTGCTGTTCCCCATGCTGAGAAAAAACACAATTCGATACTCGTGTACGCGGTACCGACAGAACGCTTGAAGACGGAAATCTACAACTCGATGCGTGCTGCTGGAATCGACAAAGACCTCATTTTCCAAACTTCGTCACGTCAAGGCAAGGGGCGTGTGCAGGACCAATTTCGCGAGCTTGTTGTTGGTCGTGACGGCAAGCGGGGCTTGCCGAATGGCTCGATCATTCTAACCACGCACGAGTGCCTCGCGAGAATTCCATCAGACATGCGCGGGAGAGAGCGGTGCGTGGTCATCTACGACGAGGCTCGCGCGTGCCTTGAGCGAAGCTCGACGATTACTTTGCCCGCTCCGTTCCTTGAGCATTGTTTGCAGCCGCGTGATCACGAAGCGCGTGACGGCAAAATTGTTCACTGTCGATTGATGACAGACAAGGAATTCGTCGCGTACAACGGGGAAAAAATTTCTCGCTGGTGCTGGACAGACGCTCGTGTCGAACCTCCCGAAGATGCGGCGGAAATTATCCGTAAATTCGGTCTGACCAGCACTGATCACGGCATCCGCCTGCGCGACTTTACGTCTGCAGTGCATTCGTCGGCGCTAGACGTATTCGTGTCGAGTGGCCACCGAAAAAATACATACATGATGCGTATCGTGATGTCGCCGGCCCGCATGTTCGAGGGCTACGCAAAAGTGCTGATCATGTCGGCCTTCTTCCGCACGAGCCAGATGTACCATTTTCTCGCGAGCGAGACAGTGGAGGGTGTCGGTGTGCCGGAAGACATCACGCGTGAATTCGTTGACCGCGAGCGTGCGACAACTTTGCTGCGTCGCTTGCACAACGTATGCATTTCGTACGTTTTCGATCTGCAAGAGCGCACGCTTTCGAAGTCCGATTTGCGCTCAGCAATCGTCTTGAGCAAGCCGATTTCTGACGATGAAAAAAAATCGTGGTGCCGGCGCTGGCACGACCTGCACGCTGGCGCGCGTGGCAGCACTTTTGCCGAAATTCACGCTGCTTGGATGAGTAGCGAGGAACAGCCGCTAACTGTAGGTCATCAGCAACGTGAGAAATTTTTTGAGTTCTTGCACGACCTTGATGACGAATACGGTGTGCGCGGTGATGCCGTGCTGTGTCATATGACGCGGCAAGCGCTGCGTTTGCAGCGTGCTTTTTTTGAACGGTTTGAGATGGAGCCGGAGCCGTTGCTCATCGGCATCAACGCGTCAATTGATGCGCGCGACGACGGGAAGGGCGCTGCGTGGAAAAATTCGCGGCTTGATACCTTTGGCACGAAGATCGAGCAGATACCTATCGCGGCGCACGGTCTTAATGCCTACCGCCACCGCCATTCTTGTGCATTTCTGGCCTCGATGAAGTACAGCAACCCCGAAGCGAACCTACTGCGCGCGATATCGAACGGTGGATACGATCCCGAGGTGGATCGCACGTTAGACTATGCCTTGCAATTGCTTTGGCGGTGCAACGTTCGTACGATCTCCTCTGATCCAGTGCTGCTGATCGTGCCAGACCGTTACTTGGCAGAGCAACTTCAACAGCGATTTCGCTCGGTCGCGGAGGCGTGGTTGGGAGACGAAGCAGAAAATTCACACGCTGACGCAGGCGACGTATCGCCCACGAGTGACGCTGTTGCACCGAGGACGATTCTTCGTGTCGACGCACCGCATCGCGTTTCGAAGTTGTTCAGGCCGACGGCATTGTTTACTTACAGCTATGTCGATGCCGAAACGAAGAGCGCGTCAAACAAGGCATACCGCGAGAGCGAGCGGGGACGGTTGATTCTGGAACTCCGTGCAATCTGGCGCGACACGCCGGACGGTCGCCGACGCAAGCAGCTGGACGACGAGATTTCCATTTTCGAGCGCAAGCACGGCAGAGGTATGGCCGTCGATGCTCGCCGTGAACGGGATTCGATTCCAACTTTTTCGATGTGGCGGAAGACTGAGGCTGGTATGAAAGCGGAGCGCCGGCTGCAAGAACGTAGCAAATCGCGCGAATCTGCCTGACCGTTTTGCGGTACATGAACTGAATAACGGCAGCGTCTGGACGGACGAGCAGGCGGCGATGAAGGCCGTCTGCTCGCCGGCCGATTATCCCAGCTTGAGCGCTAAATCCTCGGCGCGCAGGTGCGTATAGCGTTGAAGGTGCTTGAGATTCTTGTGACCGGTGATCGTGGCGACTTCCATCACGTTTAAGCCTTTCTCGAACAACCTACTGGCCGCTTCGTGCCTTAGGTCATGGAAATGGATGTTGCCGAGGCCACACTGTTCGCGCACTCTTCTGAATGCGTGTTGTATTGCAGATTGCGTGAGCTTGAATACGCGACCGGTATGAGGCGGAGGACACCATGTCAGCGCTTCCATCGCTCGTGTCGAGAGCGGAACTTTACGCGCCGTTCCATTTTTTGTCATGGGTAACAGAGCAGTCCGTGCTTCAAGGTCGATGTTTTCCCAGCGGAGTTTGGCTATCTCGCCCTGCCGCATTGCTGTCTCGATGGCGAGAATGATCGCTGGGGCAATCTCTCGATTGAAATCAATCGCCTTTTGGATAAGTTTCTCATCGTCGCCAACCATTAACCTCACGTCGCGAGGCAGTGGAAGCTTGGGGCGACGAAAGCCACGAACGGGGTTGACTGTAAGGCCAACATCCCATTCATCGATGGCGATTCGGTATGTTGCTGAGATGGCGTCTAGTTCGCGGCCTACCGAGCTACCGCGCACCTCCGTAATCCTTCGGTCACGCCATTCTGCGAGGTGAGCTTTGTTGAGCTGTGATGCAGGTAAAGCACATAGCTTTTTCTCGGTCTTCAACATTCGTCGCAGCGTCCGTCGATCCCACTCGCTGGACCGTTTGTCGGGCTGAGCGTGCGTGATGTATTTCTTGAACAAATCTCCAACGGTTGGGCCGGTATCGATGACGAGGTCGGGTTGCTTACCTTCATGTGTGTCCGCCCAACGCTTTGCGGCTTCCTCGCTATCGAACGTTGCAGACAACGCGGGCTGTCCTTTGCGACGGATTTTTGCCTGCCATTTTGTCCCACGAGGGGTAATTGTTGCCATCATGCTCTCCAAGTGATTGATTGAGAACATGAACTGGGTAGTTGTCGCACGACCGCGAGTTCGTCAACGGCCTGGCCAATCGCATCATCGAGGTGCGTACGGATGGCTCGCTGAACGATTTCGGCGGCAACTACGAGGATTTCCTGGCGACGCAGGAAAAGGCCTAAGCCTTCAGGCATGTCCCGCCGGCTGAAGCCGGCAAGTTTCACGCGCAGGGCGCGGTGATCCATGATCGCCGCGCCCTTGTTTTTCAGCGCTGCATTTCCCATCCTCTTTCGCTTTCCGCTCCCGCCCGCACCAAGCATTTGACCCGCATCAACCCTCGGCATTGACAATTCCCCGATCATCGAGCCTTTCCGACGCCGCCCATAAGAGGTTTCCGATGAGTCTGTCCCGTTCCTTTCCGCCGCTGACGATTCGCGGTCGTTCGCTGCTTCCCGTCGTGCAGGGCGGCATGGGCGTCGGCGTGTCGGCGCATCGGCTGGCCGGCAGCGTCGCGCGCGAAGGGGCGCTCGGCACGATCGCCAGCATCGATCTGCGTCATCACCATGGCGATCTGCTCGAACGCTGCCGCGCGCAGCCGGGCCGCGAGACGCTCGACGCCGCCAATCTCGAAGCGCTGCGCCGCGAGATCGCCCGCGCGCGAAGCTGGAGCGAGGGGCGCGGCATGATTGCCGTCAACGTCATGAAGGCGGTGCGCACGCATGCCGATTACGTGCGCGTGGCCTGCGAATCGGGCGCCGACGCGATCGTGATGGGCGCGGGCCTGCCGCTCGATCTGCCGGAGTTGACCGACGGGCACGACATCGCGCTGATCCCGATCCTGTCGGATGCACGCGGCATTGCGCTGGTGCTGAAGAAATGGATGAAGAAGGGCCGCCTGCCCGATGCGATCGTGATCGAGCATCCGGCCCATGCGGGCGGCCATCTCGGCGTGGCGCGCATCGAGGACGCGAACGACCCGCGCTTCGATTTCGCGCGCGTGCTCGGCGAGGCCGGCGAGACGATTCGCGCGCTGGGGCTGGCGCGCGAGGCGATCCCGCTGATCGTGGGCGGCGGCATCAACAGCCACGCGGCGGTGCGCGCGGCGCTCGAACTGGGCGCGAACGGCGTGCAGGTCGGCACGCCGTTCGCGGTGACCGAGGAGGGCGATGCGCATCCGGCCTTCAAGCAGGTGCTGGCGCAGGCGCGGCCCGAGGACATCGTCGATTTCATCAGCGTGACGGGGCTGCCGGCGCGCGCGGTGCGCACGCCATGGCTCGAGCGGTATCTGCGTCACGAGGCGCGGATTCGCGCCAGGCTCGGCGCGCTGCGGCAGCGCTGCCCGACGGCGCTCGAATGCCTGTCGGTGTGCGGCCTGCGCGATGGCGTCGAGCGTTTCGGTCACTTCTGCATCGACACGCGGCTCGCGGCGGCCCTGCGTGGCGACGTGGCCAACGGCCTGTTCTTCCGCGGCCGCGAAGCCTTGCCGTTCGGCACCGCGATTCGCAGCGTGCGCGACCTGCTCACGCTGCTGCTGACGGGCAGCGAGTCGGAATCTGCGACAAAGCGTCCCACGTTTTCTTTGGCTTGATGCGCGTCAAGTCGCCGCTGGCGGCCCCCCACGACAATCCATATCGTTCTCAGGGGAATTTTTGCCATGAAAGTAAAAGCTCGTTGCGTTGTGTCCGCTTTCGCCTGCGCCGCCGCCGTCGCGATGACGCCTTCCGTCTCGCACGCGGCGTCGCAGGGCGAGGGCATCAATCAGGGCGACATACTGATGCGCCTGCGTGCGATCGAAATCGCGCCGAACGATCGCGGCAGCGGCACGCTGTCCGCCATTAACGCTGGCGTGAACAACGCCGTGGTGCCCGAACTCGATTTCACCTACATGATTCGCGACTATCTCGGCGTCGAGTTGATCCTCGGCACCTCGCGTCATCAGGTCAATTCGAATCTCGGCCCGCTCGGCGGCGTGAACGTGCTGCCGCCCACGCTGCTGCTGCAATACCACTTCAATCATGCGGGCAAGGTGCGGCCGTATGTCGGTGCGGGCCTGAACTACACGTATTTCTACAACGACGGCCTGCACGTCGGCGATCAGGGCGTGGCGGTGCACAAGAGCAGCTTCGGCCCGGCCCTGCAGTTCGGCGTGGACGTTCAGGTCACCAAGCAATTCTTCGTCAACGTCGACTTGAAGAAGCTCTGGATGCACACCGACGCCACGCTCGGCGGCCAGTCGATCGGGCGGCTGCATATCGACCCGATCATCGTCGGGGTCGGCGTCGGCATGAAGTTCTGACGAACGGAATTCAAGCGTTGGGGTTGAGCGGCACGGCGGTTCGCGTGCCGCTTTTTTCGTCCGCGGCCAGGGCGGCGGCGGATGCCGCTGGCGCGGCGTGCTCAGAGCTTGTCGTACTGGAAGCGCTTGGCGGTGCCTTCGCGCGTGATGCGTTCCCACACCGCGGCTTTTTCTTCCTCGCTCATGAATACCCAGTTCGCGACTTCGAGCGCGGTGCGGCCGCAGCCCTTGCAGATGTCGTCGAACAGCGTCGAGCAGACGCCGATGCAGGGGCTGTCGGGCTTGTCGTGAAGGTTCGAGCTCATGGTGGTGCGGTGTCGGTTCGGTGCGGCAAAAACGCTATGGTAAAGCATCAGCGCGCGATGCTCACGCCGACGCGCGCGATCCAGTGCTGGCGCCGGTTGTAGTCGAGCAGATCCTCGCCGTAGCCATTGAAGTAGCCGAGCCACACGTAGCCGCCCCAGGCATCGCCGAGCAGTTTCGCGAGCGGGTAGGACAGTTGGGAATCGACGCTGCCGTACCAGTGGTGCGTGCCCTTGCGCAGCGTGGTGGCCAGTTGCCAGCCGTCGGGGCTGCCGTATTTGATGACCAGATCCATGTAGCCGCGGTAATCGGCGATGTCGCGGTTGTCGCTGATGCCCACGTAGTAGTACAGCATCGGCGAAACCTGCCAGTGGTAATCGGACAGGTTGCCGAACTCCCAGGTCGGCTGCACGAACGCGATGTTCAGGCTGCGCGAATCGGTGCCGGCCTTGCCGTTCGACTCGTGTCCGATACCGGCCGCGAACCCCATCCGCGTGAACCACGTGCTGTGCAGGCCGGTGTCGGCGACGTAGTAGAACAGCCTCGGCTTGTAGCTGGTGTCGCGGAACGGTTTCGAATCGGCCGACAGATCCCAGATCGAGGTTTGCGTGTAGCCGAAATAGAGGTTGTCGAGCAGCGCGCGCGAGGCCGGGTTGTCGGGCATGTGCAGGCGGTACTTGAAGCTCAACTGCAGCTTCGCGCTGACGTCGCCGTTCACGCCCGCGCCGATGAACATCGGCTCGTAATACGAGATTCTCGACAGCAGGCCCTGCGCGCCGGTGGTCAGCGCGTCGGCGCTCGGCTGCGGCAGGCCGGCGGTGGCGGCCACCGTGGACGCGGCGGCGGCCACGCCGGCCGGCGTCGATTGATGCGCCTCGGCCGATTCGGCGCGCGCCACGGCGACCTGGTTCGGGCCGCGGTTCAGCGAGACCACGGCCGGCGAGGCGTCGAAGCCCACCGGCGCGATCGTCACGGTGCCGCGCGCGCTGTCGGGCCACGGCGCCGAGAATCGCACCTTGCGGTACTGGCCCGCGCGCAGCGTGAAGCGCGCGGGCACGCCGGCCTCGCGCACCAGCTTGACGGGCACCGGCGGCTGCTCGGCATTGGTCACGGTCACGTCGATCGAATCGGGTGCGGTGACGGCCAGCGGCGCGCGATCGTCGTCCGAGTAGATCAGCGTCAATGTCAGCGGCGCATCGGCGGCCGCTTCGCGCGCCGGCTGCACGAGCGAGACGGTGGCGTGCGCGGCGCCGGCCGCACAGAGCAGGGCGGCCGGCAGCAAGCGCGGCAGCAGGGCATGGAACCGCGTGCCGAACGTGTTGCTCGGCAGGGCGGGCGTGATGGGAGCGGAGACGGAGACGAACGAACGAGCGTGACGATGGCGCATGAGTACGATGGATTGGAGAAGCACGGTGGAGTGTCGTGCCGCAACAAGGACACTGCGACAAGTTGGCTTATTGTAATTCAGCGGCAAGCTTGAAACGGATGCCCGATCGTCCGCCGTTTTTGTTGCGGCTGCGATGGCGCGGACACGCAAGCCGGCGTCGCGCCGCCGATGGCGCGCCCGTGCGCCGCATGCGGTGCGCGAGTCGGGCCGTCGGGGCATGACATTGCACCGGGCAGTCCGATATTTTTTCGGGTGGACAGGCCCGCATAACCCGATAAAATTGCCGCGACTTCCCGGTGGGTGTTCCGTTTGCGCGACATCGGCGCATTTTTTTTGTGACGCTCCGGGTTTAGTGATATTTTTCGGGTTTTTCAGGGACGGGTCGCCTTGGCGGGCCGTCGTGACGACACAGTCGATACCGGCCAGCATAGGGCCGGACGGGAGAACGGGATGAACGCAAAGGTAGCTGGCCGGTTGATGGCCCTCTCGCTGTGCGTAGCCGCCACGGCGGCTTCGGCGAAGGACACGCAGCTCAATGTCTACAACTGGTCCGACTATATTGCCAAGGACACCATCCCCAACTTCGAGAAGCAAACGGGCGTCAAGGTCCGCTACGACAACTACGACAGCGACGACACGCTGCAGGCCAAGCTGCTGACCGGCAGCTCGGGCTACGACATCGTGGTGCCCACCAGCAACTACGCCGGCAAGCAGATCGCCGCCGGCATCTTCGCGCCGCTCGACAAGTCGAAGCTGCCGAACCTGAAGAACCTCGATCCGCAACTGATGGCGCTGGTGGCCGGCGCCGATCCGGGCAACAAGTACACGGTGCCCTGGGCCTACGGCACGACGGGCCTGGCCTACAACGTCAACAAGGCCCAGCAGATCCTCGGCAAGGTGCCGCTCGACAACTGGGACATCCTGTTCAAGCCGGAAAACATCTCGAAGCTGAAGGCCTGCGGCGTGTCGGTGCTCGACGCGCCGGACCAGATGTTCGCGGCCGCGCTGCACTACATCGGCAAGGATCCGATGAGCACCAACCCGGCCGATTACCAGGCCGCGATGGCGGTGCTCAAGAAGATCCGGCCGTACATCACGCAGTTCAACTCGTCGGGCTACATCAACGATCTGGTCGGCGGCGACATCTGCTTCGCGTATGGCTGGTCGGGCGACGTCGTGATCGCCAAGCATCGCGCGCAGGAAGCGAAGAAGCCGTACAAGGTCGAGTACTACATTCCGAAGGGCGGCGCGCCCGTGTGGTTCGACGTGATGGCGATCCCGAAGGACGCGAAGAACAAGGAAGCGGCCCTCGAGTGGATCAACTACATCGAGGATCCGAAGGTGCACGCGGCCATCACCAATACGGTGTACTACCCGAGCGCGAACGCCGCGGCTCGCCAGTTCGTCAGCAAGGACGTGGCGAACGACCCGGCCGTGTACCCGCCGGCCGACGTGGTCAAGACGCTGTTCCTGCTCAAGCCGCTGCCGCCGGAAATCCAGCGCCTGCAGACGCGGCTCTGGACCGAGTTCAAATCCGGCCGCTGAAGCTCGCCGCGGTTCGATACCGTCCCTCAAGCCCCTGGTGCCCCCGGGGGCTTTGTTCGTCTTAAATCGCCTTTGTTCGGTACTACCCAGGAGTGATGCAGCAGATCATGAATAGCCCGTCGCGCTTGTCGTCCGCCGCTGCGCCGTCCAGCCCGTCCAATGTTTCGTCGGCGGGCAACGCCGCGAACTTCGTGCAGATCGTCGACGTGGTCAAGCAGTTCGGTGACACCCCCGCGGTGCGCCAGGTCAATCTCTCCGTCGAGAAGGGCGAACTGTTCGCACTGCTGGGCAGTTCCGGTTGCGGGAAATCCACGCTGCTGCGCATGCTGGCCGGCCTCGAAACCGTCACCTCGGGCAAGATCCTGATCGACGGCGAGGACCTCGCCCAGATGCCGCCGTACAAGCGGCCCGTGAACATGATGTTCCAGTCGTACGCGCTGTTTCCGCACATGACGGTGGAAGCGAACGTGGCGTACGGCCTCAAGCAGGAAGGCACGCCCAAGGCCGAGCTGAAGGCGCGCGTGCGCGATGCGCTCGAGCTGGTGCAGATGAGCCGCTATGCGACGCGCAAGCCGCACCAGCTCTCGGGCGGCCAGCAGCAGCGCGTGGCGCTGGCGCGTTCGCTGGTCAAGCGGCCCAAGCTGCTGCTGCTCGACGAACCGATGTCGGCGCTCGACAAGCAGATCCGCCAGCGCACCCAGATCGAACTCGTCAACATTCTCGACAAGGTCGGCGTCACCTGCATCATGGTCACGCACGATCAGGAAGAGGCGATGACGATGGCGAACCGGATCGCCGTGATGAGCGAAGGCCAGATCGTGCAGATCGGCGCGCCGCGCGAAGTCTACGAATATCCGAACAGCCGCTTCTCGGCCGAATTCATCGGCTCGACGAACCTGTTCGAGGGCAACGTGGTCGAGGACGAGCCCGATTACGTGTTCATCGAATCGTCGGAACTGCCGTGCCGCATGCACGTGAGCCACGGCATCACCGGCCCGCTCGGCATGGCGGTGACGGTGTCGGTGCGCCCCGAGCGCATCGCGCTGACGCGCAAGCCGCCCGAAGGCGCCTACAACTGGGGGCACGGCGTGATCACCAACGTGGCCTACATGGGCGGCTACTCGCTGTATCACGTCAGGCTCGATTCGGGCAAGACCGTGATCGCCAACGCCACCAGCCTCGCGCTGTCGGAGATCGACACGCCGGGCTGGAACGACGAGATCTACGTGCGCTGGAGCGCCACGGCCGGCGTGGTGCTGACCGCATGAACGCACTGTCCACGTTCTTCGGCTGGCCGATGCGCAAGCTCGGCCTGAGCGGCCGCACGGCCGTGATCGCGGGGCCGTTCTTCTGGCTCCTGCTGTTCTTCGCGGTGCCGTTCCTGCTGGTCGTGAAGATCAGCTTCGCGGAACTGAACCTCGGCATTCCTCCGTACACCGAACTGACTTCGTTCGCGGACGGCGTGCTGAACATCAAGCTGAACCTGTCGCACTACGCGTTCCTGGTTACCGACAGCCTGTATTTCGCGACCTATGTGAACTCGGTGTGGGTGGCGGCCGTCACGACGTTCCTGTGCCTGCTGCTCGGCTATCCGATGGCGTATTACATTGCGCGCTCGAACCCGGCCTCGCGCAACCTGCTGATGATGGCGGTGATGCTGCCGTTCTGGACGTCGTTCCTGATCCGCGTGTATGCCTGGATCGGCATTCTCAAGAACAACGGACTGCTGAACAACTTCCTGATCGGCATCGGCCTGATCCACTCGCCGATCGAGCTGTATCGCACCAACATCGCGGTGTATATCGGCATGGTCTACACCTACCTGCCGTTTCTCGTGATGCCGCTCTACGCGCACCTCGTGAAGATGGACCTGCGCCTGCTCGAAGCCGCCTACGACCTCGGCGCGAAACCGTGGAAGGCGTTCCTGACCGTCACGCTGCCGCTCTCGCGCAACGGCATCATCGCGGGCTGCCTGCTGGTGTTCATTCCGGCGGTGGGCGAGTACGTGATTCCCGAGCTGCTCGGCGGCGCCGACACGCTGATGATCGGCCGCGTCATGTGGAACGAGTTCTTCAACAACGCGGATTGGCCGATGGCCTCGGCGGTGACCTGCGCGATGGTGCTGCTGTTGCTGGTGCCGATGGCGGCGTTCCAGCACTTCCAGGCGAAGGAACTGGAGGGCCGCCGCAAATGATGCCGAATCGTTATCTGCGGATCGTGGCGCTCGGGCTCGGCTTCGCGTTCCTGTACATCCCGATCCTGAGCCTGATCGTCTACTCGTTCAACGCGTCGCAACTGGTGACGGTGTGGTCGGGCTTCTCGACGCGCTGGTATGCGGCGCTGCTGGCCGACGACGAACTGATCGCGGCGGCCTGGCTGTCGCTGAAGATCGGCGTGCTGACCGCGTTCGCGTCGGTGTTCATCGGCACCTGGGCCGGCTTCGTGCTGGCGCGCATGGGCCGCTTTCGCGGCTTCGCGCTCTACTCGGGCATGATCAACGCGCCGCTCGTGATCCCCGAGGTGATCCAGGGGATCTCGCTGCTGCTGCTGTTCATCGAGCTGGCCAAGTGGATCGGCTGGCCCGCGCAGCGCGGCATGTTCACGATCTGGCTCGGCCACGTGATGCTGTGTCTGTCCTACGTGGCGATCATCGTGCAGTCGCGCGTGCGCGAGCTCGATCCGTCGCTGGAGGAAGCCGCGCTCGACCTCGGCGCGACGCCGTTCAAGGTGTTCTTCACGATCACGCTGCCGCTGATCTCGCAGGCGCTGGTGTCGGGCTGGCTGCTGTCGTTCACGCTGTCGATCGACGATCTGGTGCTGTCGGCGTTCCTGTCCGGCCCCGGCTCGACAACCTTGCCGCTGGTGGTGTTCTCGCGTGTGCGCCTCGGGCTGAACCCCGAGATGAACGCGCTCGCCACGCTGTTCATCGTTGCCGTGACGATCGGCGTGATCGGCGCCAACATGGTGATGCTGCGCCGCGAACGCAGGCGGCTGGCCGTAGCGGCCTGAGCTTGGCCAACTCATGAAAAACGCCCGGAATCGTGTTCGCGATTCCGGGCGTTGTCGTTGTCGTTGTCGTTGTCGGCGCGGCGGTTCAGGCCTCGCTGACGGCCGGCTCGACAAACCACTCGCGGCCCTTCAGCATCGCGTGCCAGTAGACGGGCGGCAGCAGTTTTTCCTTCAGGAACCACGCGAGCTTCGACGGCCGGGTGCCGTCGTTGAGCCAGGCGGGGAAGGTCGGCGCGACCTTGCCGCCGTACAGGAATTCGGCCAGCACCACGCGCCCGCGCTCGACCGTCAGCGGGCACGAGCCGTAGCCGTCGTAACGCGCCACGCCGCGCGTGCGGCCGAGCG
The DNA here is from genome assembly GCF_047497165.1 of Burkholderia sp. 22PA0099. Taxonomy (NCBI): domain Bacteria; kingdom Pseudomonadati; phylum Pseudomonadota; class Betaproteobacteria; order Burkholderiales; family Burkholderiaceae; genus Burkholderia; species Burkholderia sp. 22PA0099. Next base: position 2,082,613 of record NZ_CP163165.1, read on the forward strand.
CGGCCAGCACGTTGTGCGCGACCACCGGCGCCTGCTTGCGCGCGGCGGCGGCGGTCTTGGCGTTGCTGGTGTTGGTCGCGTCGCCGAGCGCATGGATGTTCTCGAAGGCGCGGTGGCGCAGCGTGGCCGGATCGACGTCGATCCAGCCGTTCGCATCGGCCAGCGCGCTGTCGCGCACGAAGCCCGGCGCGCGTTGCGGCGGCACGGCGTGCAGCATGTCGAATTCGCGCGTGATGTCCTCGGTGCCGCCGCCGTCGGCCTCGGCGCGCGCGCGGCGAAAGCGCGCCAGGCGCGCGGGGCCGTCCACGGCGATGAGCGTGTCGCCGAAGCGCAGGTCGATGCCGTAGCCCTTGACCGATTCCATCAGCGCCGGCACGTAGGCCGGCACGCCGAACAGCGCCGGCGCGGCCAGGTGGAATTCGATCTCGATATTGCCGAGGCGGCCGGTGCGCCGCCAGTGATCGGCCGACAGATACATGGCCTTTTGCGGCGCGCCGGCGCATTTGATCGGCATCGGCGGCTGCGTGAAGATCGCGCGGCCGCGCGGCAGCGCCTGCACCAGCTGCCACGTATAGGGCGCGAGGTCGTAGCGGTAGTTCGAGGTCACGCCATTGCGGCCGAGCGTGTCGCTCAGGCCTTCGATGCCGGCCCAGTTCAGTTCGATGCCGGGGCACACCACGAGTTGCCGGTAGCCGACGCGCGTGCCGCCGTCGAGCGTGATGGTCTGCTGCTCGGGCGAGAACGCGGTGACGGCCGAGCGGATGTGCGTCACGCCGCGCGGCAGGACGCTGGCCATCGGCCGTGCCGTGGACGGCGCATCGAACACGCCGCCGCCCACCATCGTCCAGCCCGGCTGGTAATAGTGCATGTCGGCGGGATCGACGAGCGCGATGTCGAGCGTGCGATCGCGTTTGAGCAGGCTGGCGGCGGTGGCGATGCCGGCCGAGCCGGCGCCGACGATCACGATCTCGTGACGCGCGGCCGGCACGGCGGCGTTGGTAGGGGAGGCGGACATGTTCAGGATTCCTTCAAGGTGAGGCGGCGGCCGCGGCGCTTACAGCGCATCGATCGGCAGTTTCAGATAACGGATGCCGTTCGGCGCCGGATCGGGCAGCCGGCCGGCGCGCATGTTGACCTGCACCGACGGCAGGATCAGCACTGGCATTGCCAGCGTGGCGTCGCGCGCGGTGCGCATCGCGACGAAGCTGTCTTCGTCGATGCCTTCGTGCACGTGGATGTTCGCGTCGCGCTGCGCGGCCACGGTGGTGACCACGCAGGCCTCGCGGCCGCCGTCGGGCGGGTAGTCGTGGCACAGGTAGAGCCGCGTGTCGGGCGGCAGGCTCAACACCTTGCGGATCGAGCGGTAGAGCGTGCGCGCGTCGCCGCCGGGAAAGTCGCAGCGCGCGGTACCGTAGTCGGGCATGAACAGCGTGTCGCCGACGAACGCGGCGGTGTCGGCGGGCGCCGAACCGTCGGCGCGCGCCACCACGTAGGTCATGCAGGCCGGCGTATGGCCCGGCGTGTGGGTCGCGCGGATCGCCAGCGCGCCGAGCGCCAGCGTGTCGCCGTCGTCGATCAGCCGGTCGAACGGGCGGCCGTCGGGCACGAATTCGGGGCCGGCATCGAACAGCGCGCCGAACACCTTCTGCACGCGCGTCACGTCGCGGCCGATCGCGATCTCGCCGCCGAAGCGCGCCTGCAGCCACGGCGCGGCCGACAGATGATCGGCATGCACATGGGTTTCGAGCAGCCAGCGCACGCGCGCGCCGAGCGCCTCGACATGCGCGGCGACGCGCTCGGCGCTCGCATGGCTGGTGCGGCCCGATTTCGGATCGAAATCGAGCACGGAATCGATGATCGCGCACTCGCGCGTGGCCGGATCGAGCACGACATGGGTGGCCGTACAGGTGGCCGGATCGAAGAACGATTCGACGGTGAAGGCGGGGTCGGACATCGCGGGGTGCTCCGGAAACGATCAAGAACCGTCTGTGTACACAAGATACATGCCAGCGGCACCGCCTTGCCGCGTCATTCGGCTAGTAGTTTGATCCGGCGACGATTTTTCGCGACGAGGCACGGCGGGTGCGCGCCGGTTGTCCCGCGGGAATCGCAGATCGCTGCCATCGATGGCAGTGTCATGGCAGTCATGTGGCAGAATTGGCGGCTTGCCTGTCATTGCCTGGGTTCGTCATGTCCACTCGCCGCCGTACCGCTGCGCCCACTGGTTCAGCCGATGCGCTTGGTGCGCCCGAAGAGGCCGGACGCCAGCCCCGCACGATCCCGATCGTCCCGGCCGATCAGGCCGATCCGGCCGCCGCCGCCCATCCTCCCGCCGGCCTCGGCGCGCTCGTCTCCTACCTCGAACACGATCCGCAGCCGATGATCGTGGTCGATCGCGATTACCGGATTCTCGCGGCCAACGCAGCCTACCAGCGCCAGTTCGGCGTGGCGGGGCAGGCCCACGTCGGGCGGCACTGCTACCGCGTGTCGCATCACTACGACGTGCCGTGCGACCAGGCCGGCGAGCATTGCCCGATGCGCGCCGCGCTCGAATCGGGCGCGGCGTCGCGCGTGCTGCATATCCATCACACGCCGCGCGGGCCGGAACATGTCGACGTGGAGATGCGGCCGGTGTTCGACGGCGCGGGCGAGGTCACCGCCTATGTCGAACGGCTGACCACGGTGCGCAGCGCCTCGGCGCGGCCCAGCGCGAGCGGCCTGGTCGGCAGCTCCGAGCCGTTCAACGCGGCGTTGTCGGCCTTGCAGCGCGTCGCGCCATCGACGCTGCCGGTGTTGCTGCTCGGCGAATCGGGCACCGGCAAGGAGCTGTTCGCGCGGGCGCTGCACGAGGGCAGCCCGCGCGCGGCCGGGCCGTTCGTGGTGGTCGATTGCTCGGGCATCGCCGAATCGCTGTTCGAGAGCGAGCTGTTCGGTTACGAGAAGGGGGCGTTCACCGGCGCGCAGGCGCGCAAACCGGGCCTGGTCGAAACCGCGCAGGGCGGCACGCTGTTCGTCGACGAGATCGGCGACGTGCCCGCCTCGATGCAGGTGAAGCTGCTGCGGCTGATCGAGACGGGCACGTTCCGGCGTGTCGGCGGGGTGGAGGCGTTGCGCGCCGATTTCCGGCTGGTGGCGGCGACCCATCAGCCGCTGCGCGAGATGATCGCCGACGGGCGCTTTCGCCCCGATCTCTATTACCGGATCAGCGCGTTTCCGATCGATCTGCCGCCGGTGCGTGCGCGTCACGGCGACATCGGCCTGATCGCCGAATCGATCCTGCGCCGCATCGCCGATGCCCGGCCCGGCGCGCGGCCCTGCGTGCTGCACGAGGCGGCACGCGCCTGCCTCGACGCCTATGCGTGGCCCGGCAATATCCGCGAGTTGCGCAACGTGCTCGAACGCGCCTGCCTGTTCGCCGACGACGGCGTGATCCGCGTCGAGCATCTGCCCGACGCGCTGCGCGGTGCGCTTGCCGATGCGACGCAGTCGGCCGGCCTGCCCAAGCCCGGCGCGCCCGACGACGCCACGCTGCGCCACGTCGCCGGCAGCTTTCGCGGCACGCGCCGCGCGCTGGCGGCGCGGCTCGGGATCAGCGAGCGCACGCTGTATCGGCGCATGCGGGCGTTGGGGCTGGCCGGGCGGGGCGGTTTATAGGTTGATAAGGCGCTGAGTTCGTATCGCGCCGCACCGGCTGCGCTCGGTCACTGCAAGCGGTATCGCGCCGCATCGAGTTGCCCCATGCCCGCCAAGCCTTCCCGTCATCGCGCTGGATGCGGATGCGTGACCAACTGCGAGAACGCTTCCAGCGCCTTCGACACGGTGCCTTTGCGCCAGATCAGCCAGGTCCGCAGCAGGCCGAATTCCTTGCCCATCGGCCAGGCGCGCACCGATTGCGAGCCGGGCATGCTTTCGAGCATGCTGCGCGGCATGATCGCGAGCCCGCCGCCGGCGCTCACGCAGGCCAGCATGCCGTGATACGACTCCAGTTCGCGGATCTCGCCGGGCAGCGCGCCGTCGTTGGCGAGCCAGCGTTCGAGGTGGCGCCGGTACGAACAGTTCTTCCGGAACACGTAGAGCGCGTCGCCGTCCGCGTCGCGGCCCCGGCGGATCGGCGCATGCGCGGCCGGCGCGACGATCACCATCTCCTCGTCGAACACCGGGAAGCCGGTCAGCTCGGCGTGGTCGAGCGGGCCGTCGACGAACGCGGCGATCAGGTCGCCGCTCAACACGCCGTCGATCATCTGCCCGGATGGCCCGGTCGCCAGTTCGAGCGCGACCTGCGGAAAGTGCTGGTTGTAGGTGGCCAGCAGCGCCGGAATCCGCACCGCCGCCGTGCTCTCCAGCGCACCCAGCGCGAAGCGCCCGGCCGGCTGTTGGCCGGCCGTGACGGCGCGCGCCTCGGTCACGAGGTTCAGGATCTTGCCGGTGTAATCGAGGAAGATCCGCCCCGCCTGCGACAACGACAGCCGGTTCTTCTCGCGCGTGAACAGGTCCACGCCCAGTTCTTCCTCGAGTTGCTTGATGCGGGTGGTCAGATTCGACGGCACCCGGTGTACGGCTTGGGCGGCGGCCGCGATGCTGCCATGGCGGGCGACGGCCTGAAACATTTCCAGCTGGACGAGATCCATGTCGACGTTCTCGAAACGTGAATGATTTGCTCAAAACTATTCAGTTTCATTGAGCGATGGCCGAGCTTACACTGCCCCCCATCGAATGCCAACGGAGATCACCATGAGCCAAGCCGCACCTGTTTTTCGCTCCATCAGCCCGCTCGACGGCAAGGAAATCGCCACCTATCCGGTGCAGGGGCCGGACGATCTGGAACAGGCCCTGCAACGCACCGCGGCCGCCTTCGGCGAATGGAAGCGCCGCTCGATCGAGGCGCGCGGCGCGGCGCTGAAGCGGCTCGGCCAGGCGCTGCGCGCCGATGCGCAGCGGATCGCCGAAACCATCACGCTCGAAATGGGCAAGCCGATCAAGCAGGCGCTGGCCGAAGTCGAGAAGTCGGCCGGCGTGTGCGACTGGTACGCCGAGCACGCGGGCGACTTCCTGGCCCCGGAGCCGACGCTCGTCGAGGGCAACAAGGCACGCATCGAATACCGTCCGCTCGGGCCGGTGCTGTCGATCATGCCGTGGAATTTCCCGATCTGGCAGGTGGTGCGTGGCGCGGTGCCGGCGCTCGCCGCCGGCAACACCTATGTGCTCAAGCACGCGCCGAACGTGCTCGGCTCGGCCAACCTGCTGCGCGAGGCGTTCGAGCGCGCCGATTTCCCGGCCGGCGTGTTCGAGCTGGTGAATCTGTCGAACGAGCTGGTGTCGGCGGCGATCGCCGATCGGCGCATCGCCGCCGTCACGGTGACGGGCAGCGTGCGCGCCGGCTCGGCGATCGGCGCGCAGGCGGGCGCGGCGCTGAAGAAGTGCGTGCTCGAACTGGGCGGCTCCGATGCGTTCATCGTGCTGGCGGACGCCGATCTCGACCTGGCCGTGGCGGCCGCCGTGGCCGGGCGCTTCCAGAACTCGGGGCAGGTGTGCGCGGCGGCCAAGCGTTTCATCGTCGAGGCGCCGGTGCTCGACGCGTTCACGGCGCGCTTCGTCGAGGCCGTCAAGGCGCTGCACATGGGCGACCCGCGCGATCCCGACAACTACGTCGGCCCGATGGCCCGCTACGACCTGCGCGACGAACTGCACGCCCAGGTCGAGCGCACGCTGGCCGAAGGCGCCACGCTGCTGGTGGGCGGCGCCAAGGTGGCAGGCGAGGGCAATTACTACCAGCCGACCGTGCTGACCGGCGTGACGCCCGCCATGACCGCGTTCCGCGAGGAACTGTTCGGGCCGGTGGCGTCGATCATCCGCGCCGACGACGCCGCGCATGCCGTGCAACTGGCCAACGACAGCGATTTCGGCCTGACGGCGTCGGTGTTTACGGCCGATGCGGCGCTGGCCGAATCGATCACGCGCGAGCTCGAGGTGGGCGGCGTGTTCATCAACGGCTACAGCGCCAGCGACGTGCGCGTGGGCTTCGGCGGCGTCAAGAAGAGCGGTTTCGGCCGCGAGCTGTCGCACTTCGGTTTGCGCGAATTCTGCAACGCGCAGACGGTGTGGGTGGATCGCCGCTAAAGCCAGGGCAGGCCCGCCCGATCGGGCCTCGATGCCGGCCGCCGCGAACGTTCGCCGTTCGCGGCGGCCGGTTGTCGATCCGGCATGTCACATTGGTTGCTTCCGGTGCCAGCCGAACGGTCGCGCGATTCGGGTCACGCTTGCTTGCCGCGCGACGGCCTCGGCACCGCGCTGAACCCGGCGTTCCGGCAACGTGAGGGTGCCATGATGCGCAAGTCGCATTAAGCTGGCGGCGCGTTCTCCGTTTGATACCGACCGATACCCATCGACACCCACCGACAACGACCCCGATCGAGACAATCCCATGAGCATCCTCACCCCCGCACTGCGCACCCGACTGGAAACGATCAGCACGGCCACGCTGGCCACGGCGCTCTACAAGCGCGGCCTGCGCAATCAGGTCATCCAGGGCGTGACGCCGCTCCAGCGCCTCGCCAGGAGCATGGTGGGCGAGGCGTTCACGCTGCGCTACATTCCGGCCCGCGAGGATCGCAACCCGCTCGAAGTGTTTCGCAATCCCGAGCATCCGCAGCGCAAGGCGGTGGAAACCTGCCCGCCGGGCGCGGTGCTCGTGATGGACAGCCGCAACGATCCGCGCGCGGCCTCGGCCGGCGCCATCCTGGTCACGCGCCTGATGAAGCGCGGCGTGGCCGGCGTGGTGACCGACGGCGGCTTTCGCGACGCCGATGAAATCTCGCGCACCGAGATCCCGGCGTTCCATCAGCGCCCGTCCGCGCCGACCAATTTGACGCTGCACGAGGCGCTCGACATCAACGTGCCGATCGGCTGCGGCGGCGCGCCGGTGTTTCCCGGCGACGTGCTGGTGGGCGACAACGACGGCGTGATCGTGATCCCCGCGCATCTGGTCGAGGAGATCACGGCGGAGGCGCACGACATGACGGCGTTCGAGGATTTCGTCATGGAGCGGGTGCGGGACGGCGACCCGATCATCGGGCTGTATCCGGCTACCCATCCGGACACGCTGGAGAAGTTTGCGGCTTGGCGAGGTCGCAACGGGCGCTGATCGGGACAGGTCGAGCGCAATCGTGGCGGGCGCCGATCGTGTTGGCCCGGCGCAGGCGGGCGTGATGCCGCGTTCGAGCGAGGCCGGGGTGCGGCGAATCGTGGCGGATTCGTCGGCTTGGGGTGCCCAACGAGACACATCCGCTTTTCTCGCCGTCAACCATTCGTAAGCCAGTCGTCACGCCACGCCCATCGCTCCGATAAGCAAAGACGAATAAGTCATTTCCCGTGGTTCGGTACGGATTCCATACTGATTCGTTGAACCGGGCGCGCCCTGCAACACGCTGCGCGCGCCCGGTTCGCCACCCGCACGCCATCCGCTGCGCTGCGGGCAAGACACATTCACAGGGGAATGCACCATGAGCGATTCGACCATCGCGAGCACACGCCGCGGCGACGCCGCCGCGCAAACGAACGGGAGCCGGCCATTCGGCACCGAGGACTGGTGGGCCGTGGCGATCGGCCTGTTCGCGATCGTGGCCGCCTATCTGCTGTTCGCGACCGGCGCCAGCATCAAGGTGCTGGCCGTGGCGCCGGCCAAATGGGCCTCGCTGCCGCAACTCGGCGCCGATCTGGCCGCGCACGCGACCGGTTACGTCGCGCTGTTCGTGGCGTTCGCCGTGGTGTTCTCGGTGGCGATCGCGGCGCTGAAGCTGCCGGTCGCGCAATTCGTGCCCGGCTTCCTCGTGATCTTCGTGGCGTCGGCCGTGATCTTCGCGATCGGCGCGTGGGCGCAGGCGTCCACCTACAACCTCGAACCGCCGCTGATCGCGCTGGTGCTCGGCCTGATCGTGTCGAACCTGTTCACGCTGCCCGTGTGGCTGGCGCCGGCGCTGCGCGTGGAGTTCTACATCAAGGTCGGCATCGTGCTGCTCGGCGCGACGCTGCCGTTGACGCTGATCGCCTGGGCCGGCCCGGTGGCGGTCGGGCAGGCCACCATCGTGTCGCTCGTGACGTTCTTCGTGATCTACGCGGTGGCCCGCGCGCTGAAGCTCGACCGCCGGTTCGCGGCCGTGCTCGGCGTGGGCGGCGCGGTGTGCGGCGTGTCGGCCGCGATCGCGATCGCCGGGGCGGTGCGCGCGCGTCGTGAGCAGGCGTCGGTGGCGATCACGCTGGTGGTGATCTGGGCGATCGTGATGGTGTTCGCGCTGCCCGGCATCTCGCGCGCGCTCGGCCTGCCGACCGGCATCGCCGGCGCGTGGATCGGCACCTCGGAATTCGCCGACGCGGCCGGCATCGCCGCCGCGCAGGCCTACGGCGATTTCGCGCGCCATGCGCCGGGCGTGGTGGCGGGCGCACCCGACGCCTCGCTGCAGGCGTTCGTGCTGATGAAGGTGGTGGGCCGCGACATCTGGATCGGCATCTGGGCGTTCGTGCTCGCGATCGTCGCGACCACGCGCTGGGATCGCGAGGAAGGCGGCGGCGAGGTGCGCGTGCGCACCGGTGCGGGCGAGATCTGGCGGCGTTTCCCGAAGTTCGTGATTGGCTTCGTGGTCGCGTCCGCGCTCGTCACGTGGATCGCCTCGCATTACTCGCTGGCCGATTACCGCAGCGTCGTCACGCCGGCGTTCGTCGCGCCGATCACGGCGCTGCGCACCTGGGCGTTTACGTTCTGCTTCCTGAGCATCGGGCTGACGACGCGCTTCGCGTCGCTGTCGACGGCCGGTGTGAAGCCGCTGATCGCGTTCACGGCGGGCGTGGCGGTCAATATCGTGATCGGCTATGTGCTGTCGGTGCACGTGTTCGCGTCGTATTGGGCGTCGCTCGGTCAATGAACGCGTTCGCGGCCATTCCGCCCGGCGCCCGTTGCGGACGCTGCGTGCACCGCGCCGACGACCGCGCGCTGCTGGAAGCGCGGATCGCCGGCCTCGCGTCGTTCGGCTCTGCCTACGGCGAGAGCGTCGGCGACAGCCGGCTGTGTCTCAAGCTCGACCGGCTGGTGTCGCCCGGCGATGCGTGTCGGGAGTTTGTCGAGCGGGCGGCGTGAGGCGATGTGTGCGAACCACTCAGGTCGTTGGGACCTGAGGCTCGGCTGGCCCACGCCGCACGGAGAGGCGTGTTGTCGGTTCATCGAGCGCGCGGCGTGAGCCACTATCCGCGAACCGCTCGGGCCGCCGGCCCGAGGTTCGACGGCTCGTGTTGTCCGGGGATGCGTGCCGCGAGTTCGTCGGGTGTGAACCGATATCCGCAAATCGCTCAGGCCGCTGGCCCGAAGCTCGGCAACCCATGCCGTGCGGCGGTGTAAGCCGTTATCGACGCACCGCTCGGGCCACCGGTTGCCGGCTCGACAAGGCCATCCAATAGCGTTCGAGACATCGCGCCCATGAGGACGCGCGAGGCGTCCTCATGCCAACCGCCGTGACACGGCTCAGGGCGTCGCCCCCGAAGCCGCCGCGACGGTCGCCGCCTTCCCGGCTTGCGCCGGTTCCGGCGGCGTCCCCATTGCCTGGAACAGCCGCGCCGTATCGGCGAGCCGCGAGCCGGTCGCGCGGATCGCGTCGAGCTGCGCGTTGCGGTATTGCTGCTCGCTGCTGCGTCCGGCCGACGGCGGCAGCGCGCCGAGCCGCACGCGCGCGGCCGTGTCGTCGGATGCGCCGCGCGCGGCCTCGGCGGCGCGGCTCGACGCGTCGAGCGCTTGCGCGTCGTTGTCGAGCGCGGCCAGCGAGTCGGCCACGTTCTGGAACGCCGTCAGCACGGTCGCCTTGTATTGCTCGACCGCCGCCGCGTAGCTGGCCTGCGCCGCGCGCCGCTGCGCGAGCAGCGCGCCGCCATGAAACAGCGGCTGACTCAGCGAGGCCCCCACGCTCCAGATTCCGCCGATGCCCGACAGCGCCGCGGGCCAACTGAACCCGGCCTGGCCGAGCGAGGCCGACAGCGAGATCTGCGGGAACATCTGCGCGGTGGCGACGCCCACGGCGGCGGCGGCCGCCTGCAGCGATGCATCGGCCGCACGAATGTCGGGCCGCGTTTCGAGCAAGGTGGACGGCACCGCCACCGGCACGCTCTCGGGCAAGTGCAGGTCGGCCAGCGCGAGATCGGCGGGCGCCTGATCGGGCGTGCGGCCGAGCAGCACCGCGAGCGCGTGGCGCGCACTGAGCCATTGCTGGCGCAGCGCAGGCAACGACGCTTCGACGCTGGCCGCACTTTGCTGCGCGTTCAGCATGTCGGCGCGCGAGGCCGAACCGAGCCGGTTGCGCCGCACGGCGTCGTCGGCCTGCGCGCGGGCCAGCGCCACGAGCCGTTCGGTGGCCTGCACCTGCTCGGCCAGCGCGGCCGACGTGATGGTGGCCGTGACGATGTTGGCCGCCAGTGCACGTCGCGCCGAATCGAGCTGGAGCGCGGTCACGTCCACGCGCTTCTGCAATTCGCGGTTCGCGAAGCGCGACGCGCCGAACAGGTCGATCGTGTAGCTGGCCTGCAACTGACCTTCGAACAGGTTGTAGAGCGCGGTGGGCGGCCCGAGGTTCGGCACGCCGAGGCCGCGCTGGCGCGCAGTCTGGCCGCCGAGATCGATCGACGGCAGCAGCGAGCTGCCGATCTGCGCGCGCAACTGCTCGCGTGCGGCTTGCAGCGCATGCGTGGAGGCCGCCAGCGTCGGGCTGACGCGCAGCCCTTCGTCGACCAGCGCGTCGAGCTGCGGCGAGCGATAGTGCTTCCACCACTCGGGCACCGGCTGCGCGCCCACCTCGAAGCGCTGGGCCACGCCCTGCGCGGCGACGGTTTGCACCGGCAGCGGCTCGGCGCCGTAATGGGCCGGCGAGGGCATCGCTGGCGGCTTGCCGCTCGGCGCGAACAGCGAGCAGCCGGCCATCGCCAGCGCGGTGGAGGCGGCCGCCGCCACCGCGAGCGGGCGCAGCGTCCGACGAAGCGCGTGGCGTGCGTGGCGCAGGCTCCTGGCGCGGCTTGAAAGGCGTTGCATCATCGTCAGGCTCCGTGAGGCGTGGCGGACGGCGGCGTGCGGTTCGCATCGTCCTCGCGTTCGTTCGATTTGACGCGGAACCAGGTCGCGTAGAGCGCCGGCAGATAGAACAGCGTCAGCACGGTCGCGCTGCTGATGCCGCCCATCAGCGCGGTGGCCATCGGTCCGAAGAAGTTCGAGCGCAGCAGCGGGATCAGCGCCAGCACGGCGGCCGCGGCGGTCAGCGTGATCGGCCGGAAGCGCCGCACGGTGGCGCCGACGATCGCGTCGAAGCGCTTGTGCCCGCCGGCGATGTCCTGCTCGATCTGGTCGACCAGGATCACCGAGTTGCGCATGATGATGCCGAACATGGCGATCACGCCGAGCATCGCCACGAAGCCGAACGGCTGGCCGAATAGCAGCAGCGTGGCGGCCACGCCGATCAGGCCGAGCGGGGCGGTCAGCACCACCATCAGCACCCGCGAGAAGCTCTGCAACTGGATCATCAGCAGCGTCAGCACGGCGATCGCGAGCAGCGGCATCTGCGCATTGATCGAGGCCTGCGCCTTGCCGCTTTCCTCCACCGAGCCGCCAATCTCGATCCGGTAGCCGACCGGAAGTTGCGCGCGCAACGTATCGAGCTGCTTGTCGATGGTCTTGGTGACGTCGATGCCCTGGGCGCCGGCGCGCACGTCGGATTGCACGGTGATGGTGGGCTGGCGGTCGCGCTCCCACACCACGCCGTATTCGAGCGTGTTGCGGAACTGGCCGAGCGAGCCGAGCGGCACCGGGCCGTTCGGCGTAGGCATCGCCAGCGTGGCGAGCCGCGACGGATCGATGCGTTCGGCCTTCGGCGCGCGCAGGTCCACGGCGATCAGCTTGTCGCGTTCGCGGTACTGCGTGACGGTGGTGCCTTGCAGCGTCATGGCGAGGAAGCTCGACACGTCCTGCGACGTCACGTTCAGGTCGCGCGCCTTCTTCTGGTCGAGCTCGAAGCGCACCGAGCGTTCGGCCGGCTCGTCCCAATCGAACTGCACGTTGAACGAACGCGGGTCCTGGCGCACTTGAGCGGCCACCTTCTCGGAGATCGCACGCACCGTGGCGATGCTGTCGCCGCTCACGCGGAACTGCACCGGGTAGCCGACCGGCGGCCCGTTTTCGAGCCGCGATAGGCGCCAGCGGATCGCCGGGAAGTGATCGCGCAGCTCGCCGCCGAGCCAGGTCGCCAGCTTCTCGCGTTCCTTGACCGATTTCGCCGTTACCACCAGTTGCGCGAAGTTCGGCTGCTGCAACTGCTGGTCGAGCGGCAGGTAGAAGCGCGGCGCGCCGGTGCCGACGAAGCTGACCGTGTGATCGATCTCGGGCCGGCCGGCCAGCGCCTTTTCGAGCAGCTTGGTCTGCTGCAGCGTGGCCGCGAACGACGCGCCCTCGGGCAGCCGCACGTCGACCAGCAGCTCGGGGCGGTCCGAACTCGGGAAGAACTGCTGCGGAATCTGCGAGAAGCCGAACAGCGCCACCACGAACAGCGCCACCGTGATGCCCAGCACCACGAAACGCCGCTCGATGCACCAGCCGATCCAGCCGCGCAGGCGCGCGTAGAAACGCGTGTCGTAGATGTCGTGCGCTTCGTGATGGTCGTCGTGATGCGCCTCGTCGTGCGCGCCGGCCTGCGAAGGCTCGCGCTTGCGCTCCGGCAGCAGGTGATAGCCGAGCAGCGGGATCAGCACCACGGCCGCGATCCACGAGGCGATCAGCGCGATCGCCGACACCTCGAAGATCGAGCGCGTGTATTCGCCGGTGCTCGATTGCGCCAGCGCGATCGGCAGGAAGCCCGACACCGTGACGAGCGTGCCGGTCAGCATCGGGAACGCCGTGCTGGTATAGGCGAACGCGGCGGCGCGGGTGCGGCTGAAGCCTTGCTCCAGCTTCACGGCCATCATCTCGACGGCGATGATCGCGTCGTCCACCAGCAGCCCGAGCGCCAGCACCAGCGTGCCGAGCGACACCTTGTGCAGGCCGATGCCGAACAGGTACATGAACAGCGCCGTGATGGCCAGCACGATCGGGATCGAGATCACCACCACCATGCCGGTGCGCAGCCCGAGCGACACCAGGCTCACCACCAGCACGATGCCGATCGCCTCGGCCACCGCTTCGAGGAAGTCGTCGACCGAATGCGACACGGCCAGCGGCATGCTCGACACCTCGGTCAGCTTGAGGCCGGCCGGCAGTTGCGTGCGCAACTGCGTGGCGGTGGCCTCGAGCGCCTTGCCGAGCCGGATCACGTCGCCGCCGGGCTGCATCGTCACGCCGATGCCGAGCACCGGGTGGCCGTTCGAACGCATCTGCGTGACGGGCGGGTCATCGTAGCCGCGCTTGACGGTGGCGAGGTCGCCGAGCCGGAACGTGCGGCCGTTGATGCGCACCACCATGTCGGCCAGTTGCTCGACCGTGCCGAACTGGCCGCTCGGGCGGATGTAGACGCGATCGTTCGAGGTGGTCAGCACGCCTGACGATGCCACCGCGTTCTGGTCGTTGATCGCCTGGCCCAGCTGGGTGGGCGAGATGCCGAGCCGCGTGAGCCGCGCATTGTCGATCTCGACGTAGATCCGCTGATCGGGGTCGCCGAAGTAATCGACCTTGCCCACGCCGGGCACGCGCAGCAGCACGGTGCGCAGCTGATCGGCGTAGTCGTGCAGTTGCGCGGCCGAGTAGCCGTCGCCGTCGAGCGTCCAGATATTGGTGTAGACGTCGCCGAATTCGTCGTTGAAGAACGGCCCCTGCACGCCCTGCGGCAGCGTGGTGGAGATGTCGCCCACCTTCTTGCGGATCTGGTACCAGGTTTCGGGCACGTCCTTGACCGGCGCCGAATCCTTCATCGTGAAGAAGATCATCGATTCGCCGGGGCGCGAATAGCTGCGCACGAAATCGATGGCCGGCGTTTCCTGGAGCTTGCGGCCGATCCGGTCGGTCACCTGTTCCTGCACCTGGCGCGCGCTCGCGCCGGGCCAGAACGTGCGGATCACCATCACGCGGAACGTGAACGGCGGGTCTTCCGATTGCGCCAGGCGCGTGTAGGCCAGGATGCCCGCGAGCGTCGCGAGCACGATCAGGTAGACCACCAGCGCCTGATGGCGCAGCGCCCAGGCCGACAGGTTGAAACGGCTTTCCTCGCGTTCGCTCATGACGCGCCGTCCTCTGCATGCAGCGGTGCCACCGCGCGCACCTTCTCGCCGGCGCTCACGGTATGCACGCCTTGCTGCACCACGCGCTCGCCGGCCTGGATGCCCTGCGACACGGTGATGGTGTTCTCGCCGTAGCGCGTGACCGTCACGCGGCGCAGTTCGAGCGTGTCGTCCTTTCGCAGCACCCAGACGGCCGGGTCCTGGCCCTGGTGGAACAGCGCGGTGGACGGCAGCGTGTAGCGCGCGCCGTCGGCCGGCGTGCCGGCCAGCGCGACGTCGGCGGTCATGCCGAGCTTGACGGCCGGGGTGGGGTTCTCGAGCGTGAGCCGCACGCGATAGGTGCGGCTTTGCGGATCGGCGGCCGGCGCGATTTCGCGCACGCGCGCCGTCAGGCGCTGGCCCGGCAGCGCCGGCAGCGTGACGGCCGCCTCGTGGCCGGGCTTGAGCAGCGCGAGCGTGGCCTCGGGCACGTCGGTCACCACGTCCACCTCGCCCGACCAGGCCAGTTGATAGACGGCCTGCCCGGCCGACACGTTCTGGCCGGTGTCGGCCTGCTCGGCCGTGATGTAGCCGGCGTGATCGGCCACCAGCGTCGTGTACTGAAGCTGGTTCTTCGAGAGCGCGAGCTGCTGCGCGGCCTGATCGCGCTGGGCGCGGGCCGACGCATAGGCGTTCTCGGTCTGTTCGAGCTGGGCGGGGGCGATCAGGTTTTCGCGGGCCTGGGCGCGGTCGCGCTCGACCTGCTGCTGCGCGTAGGTCAGCGCATGCGTGGCGGAGTCGAGCTGCGCCTGCGCGCTGGCGGCGTTCTTTTCGGAATCCGACGGATCGAGGTGGGCGACCACCTGACCCTGCTTGACGGTGTCGCCGAGCCGCACGCTGCGCTCGATGATCTTGCCGGCCACGCGGAACGACAGCGGCGTGGCGTAGCGCGGCTCGACATCGCCGGGCAGCGTGGCGGCGAGCGTCGCGCCGTCGGCGCTGACCGGCGTGGCCACCACCGGGCGCGGGGCGGGCGGCGGCCCGTTGTCCTTCGGATGACATGCTGCGACGAGCAGCGCGGCGCCGATGACGACGACTGCGCGGGGTCCGGATGCGTTCACGGCAACCTCATGAGGGAAGGCGGGCGGCGTTGCAACCGGCGCCAGGCGCCGGCCGCAACGAGCGGCGGCGCCCGCCGCGACGGCCTGTCGGGCCGGCGGCGAACGCCTTTATCTCGAAAACAGCGATGCATTCTAATACACAGTTGTATCTGAATGCAAAGCTGGATCTTCCGAAATTTGGTGCTAGACTTCGCGCCATGAAACCGAAGCGCTTGACCCGCGAACAGAGCAAGGACCAGACGCGCGAGCGCCTGCTCAGTTCCGCGAACACGATATTTACGAAGAAGGGCTATGTCGCGGCGAGCATCGAGGACATCGCGGCCGCGGCCGGCTACACGCGCGGCGCGTTCTATTCGAACTTCGGCGGCAAGGCCGAGCTGCTGCTCGAATTGCTGAAGTGCGATCACGAGGCGATGCGCGCCGAGCTGCAGCAGATCTTCGATTCGGGCGGCACGCGCGACGAAATGGAAGCCCGCGCGCTGACCTTCTACAGCCAGTTCATCCGTTTGAATCCGGCCTTCATGCTGTGGGCCGAAGCCAAGCTGCAAGCCGCGCGCGACGCGAAATTCCGCACCCGCTACATCGCGTTCATGCGCGAGAAGATCCAGGACATGGCCGCCACCATCGAGCTGTTCGCCGAGCGCGCGGGCACGCCGCTGCTGCTGCCGGCCGAGCAGCTCGCGGTGGGCTTGATGGGCTTGTGCGACGGCATCCAGGCGATCCACCAGGCCGATCCGCAGTTCGTGTCGCTCGAAATGACCGAAGCCACGCTCGGTGGCTTCTTCGCGCGCGTGGTGCTCGGGCGCTCGCCCGGCTGAACGCGCCGAATGTGCGGAGAGCGGCCGCCACGCCGCTTCGCATGCTTTCGAATTCCCGACTTTTTCGCTTGTCCTGCCGGACGGCTGCCGCTCAACGGTTCCCGTTCAGGCGGCGGTACGCGTCGAGCAGCGACGTCTTGTAGACCACCCCGGCCAGCATCGGATTCGCCGCCGATTCGATCACCGGCAGCCGTTCGCCCTGGAAGCACATGAAATGCTCGAGCGCCGTGCCGAGCGGCATGTCGGGCGTGAGCAGCGGAAACGGCGTGTGGGTGTAGTCGGCCGCCGTCTTGTGCTGCGTGTCGCGGCCTTCGAGCAGGTCCGACGTGATGTCCTTGAGCGCCACCGCGCCGCGAAATGTCTCGTCGGCGTCGGTCACGTACAGGTACTTGACCGGATATTCGAGGAACACGCGCGTCATTTCGGCCACCGTGGCGTCGGGATGCACCACGGTTTGCGCCGGCTGGATCAGCGCGCGCATCTGCGTGGATTTCAGCCGCAGCCGTTCTTCCTCGTCGCGATGGCGGCGCAGCGTGATTTCGTACATCGAGGTCTGGCCGAGCGCGCGCGCCGCGAAGTAGGCCACCACGCACGACACCATCAGCGGCAGCACCACCTGATAGCTCAGCGTCATCTCGAAGATCATGATGATCGCCATCAGCGGCGCCTGCGTGGCGCCCGCCATGAACGCGCCCATGCCGACGATCGCATACGCGTAGGACGCCGACACATGCCCCGGCAGCAGCATCTGCATGCCGAGCCCGAACAGCGAGCCGGCCGCCGCGCCCACGAACAGCGTGGGCGTGAAGATCCCGCCGACCGCGCCCGAGCCCGCGGTGGCCGCGGTGGCCAGCAGCTTGAACACCATCACGATCACCAGCGCCTGCCAGGTCCACGGCGCATGCAGGATCGAGTTCACGACGCTGTAGCCGTTGCCCCAGACGTCCGGCACCCAGATCGAGATGACGCCCACCACCAGGCCGCCCAGCGCGAGCCGTACCGGCAGCGGCGCGGGCAGCTTGCGGAACTGCGATTTCGAGGCGGCCAGCAGGCGCAGGAACTGCGGCGCGGCCGCGCCGCACAGCAGGCCGAGCGCGACGAACGCCACCACCTCGATGCCGGTGACGGCCGGGAACACCGGCATTTCGTACGGCGGCTTGTAGCCTGCGAACTCGCGCATCGTGATGTTGGCCACCACCGAGGCGACCAGCATCGGCCCGAAGCTTTCCATCGAGATCGCGCCCAGCACGATCTCGCCCACGAAGAACGCGCCCGCGATCGGCGCGTTGTAGGCCGAGGTGATGCCGGCCGCCGCGCCGCAGGCCACCAGCAGCCGCAGGCGCGGCGGATCGAAGCGCGCGACGCGCCCCACCAGCGACGCAGCCAGCGCGGCGAGCTGCACCATCGGGCCTTCGCGGCCGATCGAGCCGCCGCTGCCGATGGTCAGCAGCGACGACGCGCTGCGCCAGAGGCTGTCCTTGACGGGCACGATGCCGTCGCCGAGCGCGACCGCTTCCATGTAGTCGACGCCGCCCGATTTCTTGGCGCTGCCACGCTGCGCGAACAGCAGCACGCAGCCGGCCAGGAAGCCGCCCGCGGCCGGCAGCCAGACGCGCACCTGCCACGGCAGCCGCTTGGCCATCTCGACGAAGCTGCCGCTCGAACCGGAAACGAGGCGCTGGATGGTATCGATGCCCTCGCGGAACAGGATCGTCGCGAAGGCGCCGCTGATGCCGGCGATCACCGACCAGATCAGCATCGTGTGGGCATCGGACAGGCGGAACAGGGTTTGGGCGCGCGTGCGCAGCTTCAGCAGAAAGGACAGCACGAGGTGGTGGGGAGCGCGGAGAAAGTCGAGGGCAAGGATAGCACCGCGCCGCGCCGGCCGGACGGTTCCGGCGGGCGCGGCGCGGGCAGCGAGGTGGGCTGCGGGGCGAGGGGTGCGGCGCTCCTCAGCCAAGCCAGCGCTCGACGAGCCAGGTGATGCCGAAACCGCCGACGATCAACCACAGGTAGAGCACGAAGCCGGCCGTCAGCGCACGCGGGCCGGCGGCGCGAATCTGGGCGAAGCGCGTTTCGATGCCGAGCGCCGTCATGGCCATGGTCAGGGCGAACGTGTCGAGCGTGTTCAGCGTGTGGACCGCCTGCTCCGGCAGCACGCCGAGCGAGTTGATCACGACGAAGCCGAGGAAGCCGAGCGCGAACCACGGCACCGCGAGCTTGCGCTTGCCGTGGCCGGCCGCTGCGCCGCTGGCCGAACGCGACGAATGCGCGAGCCACGCGCCGAGCACCAGCAGCACCGGCACCAGCAGCATCACGCGCGTCATCTTGACGATGGTGGCGGTGTGCACCACCTGCGCATCGACGCCGCTGGCCGCGCCCACCACCTGCGCGACCTCGTGGATCGTGCCGCCGAAGAACAGGCCCAGGCCCTGCGCGTCGAGCGGAATCCAGCCGGCGTGATAGGCGAGCGGATAGGCGAACATCGAGAGCGTGCCAAACAGCACCACGCTGCCCACTGCCATCGCGCTCTGGTGCGGCTTCGATTGCAGCGTGGATTCGAACGCGAGCACCGCCGCTGCGCCGCAGATCGCGCTGCCGGCCGCCGTCAGCATGGCCGTGTCGCGATCGAGCTTGAGCAGCCGGGTGCCGACCCAGGTGCCGATCACGAGCGTGCTGACCACCATCAGCACCGAGACGGCCAGCCCCGGCAGCCCGACCTGGGCGATTTCCTGGAGGCTCACGCGCAGGCCGAAGAACGCCACCGCGATGCGCAGCAGCTTGCGCGCCGAGAAGTTGATGCCGGCGGCCCAGCTTTCCGGCATGCCGTCGCGCAGCGCGTTGCCGTAGACGGTGCCCGCGATGATGCCGACGATCAGCGGCGACAGGCCGAGCCGCTCGATGGCCGGCAGCCCGGCGAGGCGGGTGACGGCAGCGGCGAACAGGGCGACGAACAGCACGCCGTTCAACTGGCCGCGCATGGACGGCGCGGCGGCGTGCGGCAGGGTGGGGTGGGCGGTGGACATGAGGGGGGCGATTCCGGGTGTCGATGCGATGGGCCTAATCCTAATTTGGATATATCGATATGAAAAATTGTGATTAGTGACATCAACTATCGGGAATTCTGATATTTTCTCGGCATGACCCCGGATCAACTGATAACGTTCGCCACCGTCGCCGAGCTGCGCAACATCAGCCGCGCGGCCGATGCGCTGCATCTGTCGCAGCCCGCCGTGTCGGGCCAGTTGCGCCAGTTGCAGGACGAGTTCGGCGAGCCGCTCTATGTGCGCGACGGCCGCGGTGTGCGGCTCACGCCGGTGGGCGAGGCGCTCGCGCCGCTGGCCGCGCAGGTGCGCGACGCCTACGGGCAGGCGCGTGCGTTTCGCGACGCGGTGCGCGGCGTCGAGCGCGGCACGCTGCGGATCGGCGCCAGTTCGACGCCGGCCAGCTACCTGCTGCCTTACCTGATCGCCGCGTTCCGGCCGCTCGCGCCGGCCGTGGTGGTCCAGACCATGACCGGCAACACCGCCGACGTGGTGGCGGCGCTCGCTTCGCTCGATCTCGCGCTGATCGAGGGGCCGCCCGGCGAATCGCTGCCGGCCGGCACCGCCGTGCACAGTTGGCACGAGGACGAGATCGTCGCGATCGTGCCGGCCTCGCATCCGCTCGCGGCGGCGCCCGAGGCGCCGGTGTCGCTCGACGTGCTGGCCGCCTCGCCGTTGGTGCTGCGCGAGGCCGGCTCGGGTGTGCGGCAACTGGTCGAGCGCGCCTTCGCGCGGGCCGGCGTGCCGGTGCGCGTGGCGCTGGAGATCGCCGGGGTGGAGGCCGTCAAGGAGGCCGTGAGGGCGGGGATGGGCGTCGGTTTCGTGTCGGCCATGTCGCTGCGCGGCGATGCGGCGCTGATCAAGCGCCCGATCGCGCCGCAGCCGCTGGTGCGCCGCTTCTCGATCCTGGTGCCGCATGCGGCCACGCCGTCGCGCGTCGCCGCGCGGTTCCTGGAAATGAGCCTGGCCTGGCAGGGCGCCTGACGGCCGCGTCGTCGTTTTATCCGGCCCGATTTCTCCGATTCATCCCCTAGGGATTTTCTCTATGGCCGCCGCCCGGGCCGAAGCGCACCATTCGCGTCATCGAATGGAACCGGTTCCAGGGCGAGGTGCCCGGAGCCACACAACGAGAGACAAGCAGACATGGCACACATCGTGATCGTCGCCAGCGCGTTCGGTGTCGAGGCGATTCGCCGCGACGGGCATCGCGCCTTCGTGGCGCACGCGGCGCAGGCGGGCGCCTCGGGCTTCGAGGTGCGGCGCGAGCTGTTCGCGTCCGACGACGACGCCAGCCCGGCCGCGCTCGCCGCGCTCGGCCTGGCGATCGCCGAGGCCGGCCTGTGGGCCGTCTATTCGACGCCGGCCAATCTGTATCGCGACGACGGCGCGCTCGATCGCGACGCGCTCGATCTGGCGCTGGCCGAAGCCGACGCGCTGGGCGCGCACTTCGTCAAATTCCAGTTGGGCGGCTTCGCCGGCGCGACGCATGCCGGCGCGATCGCCGAGGCGGCGCGCGGCGCGCGCGCGCGAATCCTGGTCGAGAACGGCCAGCTTGCGATCGGCGGCACGCTCGCGCAGTTCACCGGCCTGTTCGCGGCCCTGCGCGCCGAAGGCGCCGGCACGCTGCTCGGCATGACGTTCGACATCGGCAACTGGCTGTGGCCCGGCGAAACGCCGCTGGACGCCGCGCGCGCGCTGGCCGAACACGTCGAATACATCCACTGCAAGGCGGTGACGGGCGAGGGCGCGCGGCGCTTCGCGGTCGCGCCGCAGCAGGCCGACCCGCTGTGCCTGCCGGTGCTGGCCGCGCTGCCGCGCGACGTGCCGCGCGGCATCGAATTCCCGTTCGATGCGGCGAACCTCGCCGCCGATGCGCACCGCCGCGTGGCCTGGCTCGACGCCGCCTGATCGTCCGTTTTCCGCATTCCGAAGGAGCTTTCATCATGTCGCAGTCCCCCGTCGAGATCGTCACCTACGGCGAGGCGATGACGCTGTTCGTCGCCAATGCGCCCGGCCCGCTCGCGCAGGCCGAGCAGTTCACCAAGCGCATCGCCGGCGCCGACCTGAACGTTGCAATCGGTTTGGCGCGGCTCGGCTTCCGGGTCGGCTACGTGAGCCGCGTCGGCGACGATTCGTTCGGCCGCCACGTGCTCGACACGCTCGCGCACGAACGCATCGACGCCGCCTGCGTGACGGTGGACGGGCGCTACCGCACCGGCTTCCAGCTCAAGGCGCGCGCCGACGACGGCAGCGATCCGGACATCGAATACTTCCGCAAGGGCTCGGCCGCCAGCCACCTGTCGCTCGACGATTACGCCGCCGACTACGTGCTCGGAGCGCGCCATCTGCACCTGACCGGCGTGGCCCCGGCGATCTCGGCCACCTCGTGCGAGCTGGCGTTTCACCTGGCCCGCGAGATGCGTGCGGCCGGCAAGACGATTTCGTTCGATCCGAACCTGCGCCCGACGCTGTGGCCGTCGGCCGAGGTCATGGCGCGCACGCTCAACGAACTGGCCTCGCAGGCCGACTGGGTGCTGCCGGGCCTGGCCGAAGGCCATCAACTGACGGGCCTCGACACGCCCGCCGAGATCGCGCGCTTCTATCTGAATAACGGCGCGCGCGCCGGCGTGGTCATCAAGCTCGGCGAGGCTGGGGCCTATTACTTGTGCGCCGACGGCCGGGAAGGCACGGTGGCCGGCGAGCGCGTGGCGCGCGTGGTCGATACGGTGGGCGCGGGCGACGGCTTCGCGGTCGGCGTGATCAGCGCCTTGCTCGAAGGCCGCCCGGTCGAGGCGGCGGTGGCGCGCGGCAACCGCATCGGCGCGCTCGCGATCCAGGTGATCGGCGATTCGGAAGGTCTGCCCACGCGCGCCGAACTCGATCGGCTGGAAGCCGATGCCGAGCCCGCCGTGGCCGAAGCGCTCGCGCGATAATCGCCCCGCGCGGCCACCAACCCGCCAAGCACCCATTGCGGCGCACGACGCCGAAGGAGACAGCCCCATGCATGCCACGCTTCCGGTCCGCCGCTGGTGGAAGATCATGCCGATCGTGTTCATCACGTACAGCCTCGCGTATCTCGATCGCGCGAATTTCGGCTTCGCGTCGGCCGCCGGCATCAACCAGGATCTCGGCATCGGCAAGGATCTGGCCTCGCTGATCGGCGCGCTGTTCTTCCTCGGCTATTTCTTCTTCCAGATTCCCGGCGCGATCTACGCGGAGCGCCGCAGCGTCAAGCGGCTGGTGTTCTGGAGCCTGATCTTGTGGGGCGGCTGCGCGGCGCTCACCGGCGTGATCGACAACATCCCGTCGCTGATGGCGATCCGCTTCGCGCTCGGCGTGGTCGAGGCGGCCGTGATGCCGGCCATGCTGATCTACATCAGCAACTGGTTCACCAAGCACGAGCGCTCGCGCGCCAACACGTTCCTGATCCTCGGCAACCCGGTCACGGTGCTGTGGATGTCGGTGGTGTCGGGCTACCTGGTGCACGAGTTCGGCTGGCGCCACATGTTCATCGCCGAGGGCGTGCCGGCAGTCGTCTGGGCGATCTGCTGGTGGGTGCTGGTGCAGGACAAGCCGGCGCAGGCGAGCTGGCTCACGAGCGACGAGAAACGCGACATCGAACGCGTGCTGGCCAGCGAACAGGCCGGGCTCAAGCCGGTGCGCAACTATCGCGAGGCGTTCCGCCAGCCGGCCGTGATGATGCTGTGCGCGCAGTATTTTTGCTGGAGCATCGGCGTGTACGGCTTCGTGCTGTGGCTGCCGTCGATCGTCAAGAACGGCTCGTCGCTCGGCATGGTCGAGACGGGCTGGCTGTCGGCGCTGCCGTATCTGGCGGCCACCATCGCGATGCTGCTGGTGTCGTGGGCCTCCGACAAGCTCGATTTGCGCAAGGCGTTCGTCTGGCCGTTTCTGCTGATCGGCGCGCTCGCGTTCGCCGGTTCCTATGCGCTCGGTTCGACGCATTTCTGGCTGTCGTACTCGCTGCTGGTGGTCGCGGGCGCGGCCATGTATGCGCCGTACGGCCCGTTCTTCGCGATCGTGCCGGAGCTGCTGCCCAAGAACGTGGCGGGCGGTGCGATGGCGCTGATCAACAGCATGGGCGCGCTCGGCTCGTTCGTCGGCTCGTATTTCGTCGGCTACCTGAACGGCGCGACCGGTTCGCCCGCCGCGTCGTACGCGTTCATGAGCGTCGCGCTGGTGGCGGCCGTGGTGCTGACGCTGCTCGTCAAGCCGCAGCCCGACAGCGTGCCGCCGCTGGCTCACACTTCCACCGGAAAATGATTCGCATGACTCACCGTATCGTTGCCTACAAGACCTTGCCCGACGATGTGCTCGCCTACCTGGAGGCGCATGCCGAGGTGATCCACGCGAACGGCGCCGATGCGCTGGCCGCCGCGCTGGCCGATGCCGACGGCGCGATCGGCGCGAGCTTGCCCGTCACCGCCGCGATGCTCGACGGCGCGCCGAAGCTGCGCGCCTGGTCGACGATCTCGGTCGGCTACGACCAGTTCGACGTGGCGGACCTGACGCGGCGCGGCATCGTGCTCGCCCACACGCCCGACGTGCTGACCGAATCCACCGCCGACACCGTGTTCGCGCTGATCCTGGCGAGCGCGCGGCGGGTGGTCGAGCTGGCGGAATTCGTCAAGGCGGGCGAGTGGAAGAAAAGCATCGGCGAGCCGCTGTTCGGCACCGACGTGCAGGGCAAGACGCTCGGCATCGTCGGGCTCGGCCGGATCGGCGCGGCGGTGGCGCGGCGTGCCGCGCTCGGCTTCCGGATGCGCGTGCAGTACACCAATCGCAGCCCGCATGCCGAGGCCGAGGCGCAGTTCGGCGCGCGCCGCGTGCCGCTCGACGAACTGCTGGCCACTTCCGATTTCGTCTGCCTGCAGGTGCCGCTGACCGACGCCACGCGCCATCTGATCGGCGCGCCCGAGCTGGCACGGATGAAGCCCGGCGCGATCCTGATCAACGCCGCGCGCGGGCCGGTGGTCGACGAGGCGGCGCTGATCGAGGCGCTGCGCACCGGCACGATCCGCGGCGCGGGGCTCGACGTGTTCGAGCGCGAGCCGCTCGCGGCCGATTCGCCGCTGCTGGGCATGAAGAACGTGGTGGCGCTGCCGCATATCGGTTCGGCCACCGCCGAGACGCGCCACGCGATGGCCCGCAACGCGGCCGAGAACCTGATCGGCGCGCTCGACGGCACGCTGCGCGAGAACATCGTCAATCGCGAGGTGCTGGGCGGCGCGCCGGCACGGCAGGGCTGACGGCCGCCACGGGGCACGACGGGGCACCGCGTGCAGGTCGGTCGACTGACGACTGTCCCGGCCCGGCGTGCCGTGTGCTGTGCGGCGTCCGGCTGCGTTATGATCGCGCGCTGAATGCGCGCCAAATCGCACCACAGGCGGTACGACGGGCTGTACGAGTCGAGCGCCGCGGGCCGTCCGGCAACGTGCGCGCACGGGCCGGCGCTGCCGGCCTCGCCCCATGGAGAAACGATCAGTTGAACTGCGTATCCCGCTTCCGCCGTCGGGCCGCATGCCGCATTTTCCCGGAGACGACGCGATGACCGAGCCCCGCCCCGTGCCCGCCGCGCGCCCCGCGACGATCAGCGACGTCGCGCGCGAAGCCGGCACCGGCAAGACCAGCGTGTCGCGCTACCTGAACGGCGAGACCGGCGTGCTGTCGACCGATCTGCGCCTGCGCATCGAAGCGGCGATCGCGCATCTGAACTACCGCCCGAACCAGATGGCGCGCGGCCTGAAGCGCGGCCGCAACCGGCTGCTCGGGCTGCTGGCCGCCGACCTGACCAATCCCTACACCGTGGAAGTGCTGCAGGGCGTGGAGGCCGCGTGCCACGCGCTCGGCTACATGCCGCTGATCTGCCACGCGGCCAACGAGGCCGACATGGAGCGCCGCTACCTGCAACTGCTGACCACGTATCGCGTCGAGGGCATGATCGTCAACGCGCTCGGTGCCCACGAGGATGCGCTGATGCCGCTGCGCGGCTGCGGGATTCCGACCGTGATGGTCGATCGCCGGGTGGAGGGTTTCGATGCCGACCTGGTCGGTCTCGACAACGCCGAAGCCGTGCGCGCGGGGCTGGCGCACCTGCACGGCAACGGGTTCGGTGAAATCGTGTTCATCGTGCAGCCGTACGAGCAGGTCAGTTCGCGCCGGCTGCGCGAGGCCGCGTTCCGCGAGGCGCTGGGCGCCACGGGCCGCGCGGCGCTGCCTACCGTGGTGGCCGATCTCGCCGACGCCGAGGCGTTGCGCGCCTCGCTCGCGGCACTCGATGCGCGGATCGACGCCGCGGCCGGCGAAGGCCGGCGCGTCGCGCTGTTCGCCGCCAACGCGCCCGTCGCGCTGGCGCTCGCGCGGCATCTGCATGCGCGTCACGGTGCGGGCTGGCAGGCCAAGGCCGCGCTGCTGTCGATCGACGACCCTGAATGGGCCGAGCTGCTCGGCATCTCCACGATTCGCCAGCCGACCTACGAAATCGGCTATCGCGCGGTCGAATTCGTGCACGACCGGATCGAGGGCGCCACCGGCGCGGCCCGCGAGGCGTTGCTGCCCGGACAGCTCATGGTTCGCACGTCCACCGCAAGCTGAGTATCATGCGGGGTCGCGCACCGGCCGGTGCGCCTGCCTTCCAAGGATCGTCATGACTGTTGCTCCCGCCACGCTGGTGGCGTTGATCATCGGCACGCTGATCGTCGCGCTGCTGCCGATCGTCGTGTTCCGCCTGCTCAAATCCCCCATGAAGGTCGACCGCCGCGATGCGATCGTCGGCATCGCCGCGTTCATGCTGTTCGCCACCCTGATCGAGCGCGGCTTCTATTCGCTGGTGCTGCACTTGCCCGCAGTGGCCTTGACGCTCGCCAAGCCCGGCGTGTTCGTCGCGTTCAGCCTGATCGCGCCGGCCGTGATCGAGGAAGCCGGCCGTTATTTCGGGCTGCGTTTCGTCGAGCGCCGCTACGGCGCTTCGCTCGGCGACGGGCGCGGTTTCGGCTACGGCGTCGGCTTCGGCGGCGCGCAGGCCTGGTATGTCGGCGTGGTGGTGCTCGGCCAGTGGGTCTGGCTGGTCTGGCTCGCGCAGCGCGGCCAGCTCAACGCGCAACTGTCGACCATGCCGTCCGATCTCGCACTGCGCATCCAGATGATGCTGGTCACGATGTCGGCCTCGACGGTCGGCGTGCGCGTGCTCGGATGCATCGCGATGTTCACGTTCCAGGTGGCGCTGTCGGTGCTGGTGTGGCGCGGCGTGCGGGCGCGCAAGGTGTGGATTCTGCCGCTCGCGATCGTGCTGCATCCGCTGGCCGATCTGCCGCTGATCGCGTTCAATGCCGGCGCGCTTTCGATTTCGACGATGGTGACGAGCTACGGTCTGCTGACCGTGGCGCTGATCGCCGTGCTCGCCCGGTGGAGCCGGCCCGCGCCGCGCACTGCCTGAACCCGGCCTGACTTCACAAGGAGGTCGGCGATGGACGACGACTATCACTACGACTGCGCAAGCCCCGAATACGAGGCGCTGGCGCATGTGATCTGCGATCTGTTTCCCGAACAGACGAGCTTTGCCGAGCGTCAGGACGACGCCGGGCGCTTCCTGCATGTGCAATGGCTGGGCATGCGTTTCGGCGCCGCGCCCAAGCGCATGACGCTCGATCTGCGGATCGAACCCGCCGCGTACGCGCGCTACCTGGCGATGCGGCCGATGCAGCGCGCGCGCAGCCATGCCGTGCTGCGTGCCTATGTCGAGGCGTTCATCGGCTCGCTCGAGGAGCGGCACGCCGATGGGCAGGCGGTCGAGCGCGATACGACGCTCGCGCTCGGCGAGGAATTCGCCTGACGGCCCGATGGTGATGGCCGATGGCATGTAGCGGGCCGCCGTTCGCACGGCCCGGTCGTTTCACTTCCCGTTCCGGTTTCGGGTGTCAGCCGCCGTCGAACACGCGCGGCTGGTAGCCGTTGCCATCCCACTTCGCACGTTTGACCAGCCTGGCCGGTTGGCCCTTGGCCGGGCGCGTGCGCACCAGCAGATCGAAATGGCCGCGCGTCTGCGCCGGGCTGAACGCGAGCAGGTAGCTGCCGCTGGTGGTGGCGTCGGCGTCGCAATCCGCCTGCTGCGCCTCGGTCGGATCGTGCTTGCCGTGCGTGGCGTGTTGCACGCACTGGGCGGCCTCGTCCTTGTCGTAGCTCGACATCGAGGTCAGCGCGTCGAACACCGGCGCCAGCGCCGCGCCGTTCAGGTGATACAGCCGAATCGCCGCGTAGGTATCCGAATGCGCCGTGGACGTGTAGTCATCGAGCACGCGCACGCCGAACGCGGTGTCGTTGGCCGAAAGCGGATACGGGATCAGGTCGAGTTGCAGCGACGGATGCCAGATCGGCCAGGGGAAATCGTCGATCGCGCCGTGCGTGCTGCTTGCGAGCAGGCGAAAGCCGTCGCCCTGGCGGGCCAGCACGCCGGCCCACAGATCGGGCGCGTGATCGCCGTTCGGGGCGGGCAGCAGCGCGGCGACCACCCAGGCATCGCCGCTGCCGGCCGGCGCGTGCGGCCACGGCGCGAGCACCACTTGCCCATCGCCATCAGGCAGCGGTGCGGGATGGCCGAGCAGCGCGCTCAAGGCCGCGCCCAGTTGCGCTGGCGTGACCGGCTCGGTGGCATGCGCCGGGGCGGCGACCAGCGCCGGCAGCATCAGCAGGCAGGCGCGGATCGCGTGGACGGATAGGAGACGGCGCAGGCGAGAGAGCGTCATGAAAGGTTTCGCGGCGTAGCGGCAGTGGGCGGTGAGCGGCGGATGGCAGCGCAGGCCCGTGGGGCCCGCGCCGATCTCATTCGACGACGCGATACACCTGCGCGAAACGCAGCGCCTGCACCACGCCGTAATCGCCGGGCGCGTACTGCATGACCCAGTCGCCGGCGGTGCCGCGCAGCACGTCGCCGTTCTCGGAGCGGGCGATCGTGAACGGCTCGTCCATGCGCCGCGCCAGCAGCACGGCGGGGCGGTTGCGGTACGGGCCGGGCTGGCCGTGTTCGAGGCCGTCGGCGGCCGGCAGATACTTCGGGTCGAAGCGCTCGCGCGACACGACCCAGCGGTCGCCGGTCGAGCCGGTCACGATGGCATCGCCGCTCGCATAGCGGTTCGGCCCTTCGAGGCTCATCAGTTCGCCGGCCTCGGCCGCGAACGCCACCTGCACGGTTTCATCCTTGACGACGCGTTGCGCGGCGGCATCCGTGCGCAGGTCGATTTGCTTCAGTTCGATCATGGTTCGCGTGGCTTGCGCAAAAGCCCGCACTGTAGCCTGAAATGCCCGGGCTGGGGAGGGCACGCGCCGGACGCCGCCGGGCCGCCCAAAAAGAACCCGGCCCGTCGCGCGAAGGCGAGGGGCCGGGGTATTGGATACGGGGGTGCCTGGCGCCGGGGCCGAAGCCCCGTTTGGCAGGCAGGCGGCGCTTATTGCGCGGCCGGTGCGCTGGCGGCGTCCGCTGCCGGCGCGGCGGCCGGCTTCTTGGCGGCCTTGTGCGGTGCGTGCTTCGCGTCGCGCGGGCCGTTATGGTGCCAGCGTTCGGCGAACGTCTTGTCGGCGATGGCCTTCTGCGCCGGCGACAGCGCTTCATACAGCGGGCCGAACGAATCGACCAGCTTCTTCGCGCCGTCGGCGTTGGCCTGGGCGATGTCGGCGTATTGCTTGACGTCGTCGAGCGCCGTGGCCGAGCCCTTCGCATCCACGCGCTGGGCGTACAGGTTGCCCATCGTTTCGCCGTTGTCACGCATCGTGTCGGCGAACGGCTTCCATTGCGCTTCCTGTTCCGAGGTGATCTTCAACTGCTTGTGCAGGAAGTTGATCCGTTCTTCGACGCGGGCTTCGTGACGCGCGGCATGCGTGGCCGCAGCCGACGACGGCGTGGCAGCGGCCGAGGCGGGCGTTTGAGCATGAGCGGCAATCGAACCGCCGAGCGCGAACAGGGCGGCGAGAGTCAGCGAGATCTTTTTCATTTGAACTCCGGTGTGGTCGTCATTCGATTTCCGGTGCGTTCGCCATCGGGTGTAGCAAGCCGCGAGCCGGAAGGTGCGCTATTAGTAGCATGCGAACGTGCAAATGTGCAGCGAAGCGACATCTGCTTACAACCGAAACGAATCGCAAACGCTCGGCCCCGGCGCGGCGGTGCCGGCACGGCCAGGCCCGCCGGGTCGGCGATGCGGCTTGGGGGGCTCGGGCATCGGCGCTATCATCGCGTCACCTTGTCACGGATACCGCCATGCGCCCACCCCGCCTCGACCAGCTCGACGAACTCGACCGCAGCCTCGTGACGATGCTGCAGGCGAACGCGCGCGCCAGCGTGGCCGAGCTGGCGCGGCAGCTCGGCGTGGCGCGCACCACGGTGATCGCGCGCATCGAGCGGCTCGAGCGCACGCAGGTGATCGCCGGCTACGGCGCCCGGCTCGGGCAGGACGTGCTCGATGCCAGCCTGGTCGCCTATGTCGGCATCATCCTCGCGCCGAAATTCGGCCAGGACGTGCTGAAGCGGCTCGATCGCATGCCCGAGGTGCAACTGCTGTGCGCCGTGAGCGGGGAGTTCGATTACGTCGCCTGGCTGCGCGCCGATTCGCCGGGCCGGCTCAACGACCTGCTCGACGAGATCGGTGCGCTCGACGGCGTCGAACGCACCACCACCTCGATCATCCTCGCGCGCAAGATCGATCGCGGCACGATCGGCGTCTAGCTTGCCGCACACGGCCCGGACCGGCCGACACAACGGCGACACAGCGGCGACACAACGGCCGACACAACACCAACGACACCGGAGAGACCATGAAGATGAAACCCAGCCAGGCATTTTCCCGCCCCGAACGATGGTTGCGGCTCGCGTCGTGGGCCGTGGCGATCGTGTTCGCGCTGTTCCTGAACATGCTCGGCAGCCTGGTGATTCGCGACATGATGTTCGCGCCGGCCGGCGGCCCGCCGAGCGTCGAGCAGTTCGCCGACACCGCGCGCGACGCCGCCTTGCGCGACGAGCGGCGCGCGCTCGACGGCGAACGCGAGAGCCTGTCGACCAAACAGGACGCCGCCGGCGTGGCCGTCACGCGCGCCCGGCGCGACTACGACAGCGCCAAGGAGGCGTTCCGCAACTGGGTCGCCACGCGCAGCGCGACCGGCGACAGCAGCCGCAACCCCGAGGTGCTGGCGCGCACGCAGCAACTGGACCGGCTGCAGGCCGCGCTGGCCGGTTTGCAGAAGCAGCAGGACGCGCTGTCGGACCAGGCGCAGGCGCTGGCCCAGCGAGCCCAGGCGCTCGATCGGCGCGCCTCGCAGGCCCGCGAGGCGGCCGACGCGCGTTACGAAAGCGCCGAGCGCCGCTATGCGCTCGAGGTGTTCGGCTGGCGCCTGGCGTTCACGCTGCCGGTGCTGCTGATCGCGCTCTGGCTGCTCGTGCGTTACCGGCGTGCGCGCTACTGGCCGTTCGTCTATGGCTTCGGGCTGTTCGCGCTGTCGGCGTTCTTCGTCGAGCTGGTGCCGTATCTGCCGGATTTCGGCGGCTATGTGCGGGTAGTGGTCGGCATCGCGCTGACCGTGTTCGCCGGCATCTACATGCTGCGGGCGTTCCAGCGCTACGTGGAGCGCAAGCGCGACGAGATGCAGCGCAGCCAGGACGAGCGGGCGCAGTCGATCGGCTATGAAAAGGCCATTGCTTCGTTCCAGAAGAAAACCTGTCCGTCCTGCGACAAGCCGTGGAGCCTCGGCGGCGAGCAGTCGACGTTCTGCATTCATTGCGGGCTGCGTTTGTTTCAGGTGTGTGGATGCGGGACGCGCAATTTCGCGTTTTTTCCGTTTTGCAGCGGGTGCGGGACGGGGGTGCAGGGGGAGGACCCGGCAGCCGCGCCGGCCGTGGCACCCGCCGCGCCGCGTTGAGGTTGCATACGGCATCCTAAATAATTACGATTCGCTGCCGTTATCAGCGGATGGGTAGTGTTGTGTGGCCGGATCGGTGAATGCGTTCCGGCCATCGTTCTTATGGCCTCGTTGGGGCTTTTCGATGGGTAGGCAATGAAAAAGCTTCTGAAGCATTTCGCGCGTGACGAACGGGGTGTCAGCGCCATGGAATACGCCATCCTGGCGTCGATCGTGGTGCTGTCGCTCGGCGGCATCGCGCTGGCCTACCGGACGACGATCACCGGCCTGTTCTCGACGCTGTATTCGCAAGCGAGCACCGCGCAGAGCGCGAACGGCAGCTGAGGCGCGCGCTGAAGCCTGACGGCGAGCACCCGGTACCGATCGGCTGAGCGCCTCGCCGTTTTCCGCGTCTGGCGCGTATTTTGGCAAGGTGCGCGGCAATCTGCCGCATATCCCGCAAACGTTGTCATCGTCAATTCCGGCTTGCCTTGGTAGCCGAGATCAGATTTTTCCTAAAGAATGCCGGCCGGCTGCCGATATCAGCGCCATGAGGTGAAGCGATCGGCACGTTGACGGCCGAGGTTTTTGGACGTCCTGGATGTGAAAGCCAGATGTCGGAAAACAAAATGTATGGCTCGACTGTGGCGAATATTGCAAAAAGCGTCTCGTCACCGTGCGGCGTAACACTGTGTAGTAGAGATTTAACAGTGTTTCACATACATTTACGCCAACTCGCTAATCTCAAAATTTATACTTTGTCCCACGAGGAAGCTCAGGCAAGAGGAGCGAATTCTCGGGGGCCCCGCAGGCTCGAGACGGCTGAGATCACCGTCTCGACAGGCGATCGTTGGTGGCGTCGTTGGGTCTTTCCGGTTGGTTTGGCTAGTGTTTGATTAACGTTTAATTCTGGATTTTCGGGGTAATTATGAAGAAATTTCTCAAGGCTTTTGCTCGCGACGAGCGTGGCGTCAGCGCAATGGAATACGCAGTGCTGGCAGGCATCGTGATCCTGGCACTCGGCGCAATGGCCGCCACCTACAAGGGCAACATCTCGACGATGTTCACCAACCTGTTCTCGCAAGTGTCGTCCGCACAAACCAAGGCGGGTAGCTAAAGCCTCTGGAGGCGGAGATCGTGGGCGCCGCGCGCGATCTCCGTGTTTTGGCATTCCCTGGAAATTGTCGTGCTGATCCTGTCTTTGCTGATGAGGATGGTTGTCGCTTGTCTGCTGGCCTGGCTGGCGATGCGCGACCTGCGTGAACGCCGGTTGCCGACGCGCGCAGTGGCCGCAATCGCCGTGTTGTTTCCCATCGACGCGTTGCTGATCGGCATGCCCATCGCCGAGATGGCCATCCACCTCGCGGTCGGGGTTCTGATTCTGCTGGTCGGCATTGCCTTGTTTGCCGCCCGCATGCTCGGCGGCGGCGATGCGAAGCTCGCCGCCGCTATCTTTTTGTGGGCCGGCATGACGGAGTTCATGCCGGCGCTCACGCTGATTTCGGTGATCGGTACGGTCGTCGGAATCATCAGTTTCGCCACACGCCATCTGTCGCCGGATGCCGAGCAGCGCGGCTTGCGCCGCTGGCTCGCCCTGTTCTCCGGCGCTCGCGGCGTGCCCTACGGTGTCGCGCTCGCGTTGGGCGGCGGCACGGCCATCGTGTTGCCGGCCGCGCTGGCGCTGGCTGTGCGATAGAACGTATCAAACATGTCGAATCTCATCAAAATTCTCGGTTTGCTGGTCGGCGCGATCATCGTCGCCGTCATCGTGCGGATCGTGATCGTCTCCTCGCAGCACACCGACACCGCGGCGCCGACCACCTCGAAGGTGCGGGTCGCCACCGCGGATCTGCCGGTTGGCCTGCTGCTGCGCGACGAGGATCTCGGCTGGAAGACCATTGCCGTCGCCGACGTGCCGCCCAATGCAGTGGTGTCGGGCATGACCGGCGCACCGGATCTGAAGGGTGCCTTGCTGCGCCATCCGGTGAAATCCGGCGCGGTGCTGGTGACGACCGACGTGATGCTGGCCAACTCGCCGGGCTTTCTCGCGGCCACCCTCAAGCCCGGCATGCTCGCCGTGTCGGTGGCGGTCGACGATGTGTCCGGCAACGCCGGCCTGATTCAGCCGGGCGACTACGTCGATCTGCTGCTGACCCAGCAGTTGACGGCCCGCACCAACATGCCCGGCCAGTCGGTGGCGAGCGAGACTGTGGTGCAGCAGGTGCGCGTGCTTGCGGTCGGCTCGCAATTCATGCGCCCGAAGGACGATGCCGGCGCGAATACCGATGGCGGCATCCGCGTGGCGCGCACCGTCACGCTCGAGGTAACGCCGCGCATGAGCGAGGTGGTGTCCGTCGCCTCGCATCTGGGCAGCCTCTCGCTCGCGCTGCGCAGCTTCGCGACCGACAGCCGCGATCCGAATTCCGCGGCCGTCGATACGCCGCCGGCCTCGGCGGTCGCGCCGGTCTGGAGCGGTGACGTCTCGCGCGCGCTGCACGACCTGCAGCGGCCGTCCTCGCCGTCTTCGGCCGGCTATACGCCGCCGCGCGTGGTGATCTACCGCGGGTCGTCGCGCAGCGAAACGGGTGGGGCGGACGGCGCCGCTGGTGGCGGCGTGGGCGTCGCGCCGCCGCTGCCGGGCTTGCCGAACTGATGCGCGCCTCCGTCGAAAACAGGCTTCCGGGGGCATTGCGCCATGGGCTCACGCAGGAACACTCACTGATCATGAAATCGCGGTTCGGAAACCTTCAGCGCGGGCGCCTCGCACCCATCGCACTCGCATCGCTGGCCTTGCTGATGGCAGCGGCGCCGGCCCCCGCCAGCGCGCTCGACCTGCGCGATGGCCGGCCGGTCAACGCACCGGGCAAGCGCGCGGTGTTGCCCGGCATGCCCCAGATGCAGGGCAACGCCGCGTCCGGCGCGACACTCGACCTGACGACCGGCAAGGGCGCGATGCTGACCCTGACGCAGAACGCCGCCTCGGTGTTCGTGGCCGATCCGACCATCGCCGACGTGAACGTGCCGGTGCCGCGCGTGCTGTACGTGCTCGGCAAGAAAGCCGGCACCACCACGCTGTACGTGCTCGACGGCGCGAATCATCCGCTCGTGCAGCGCACGATCAAGGTCACGCCCGATCTCGACGCACTGCGCGGCATGCTCGGCGCGCGCTTCCCGAACGCGGACCTGAAGCTGAACGCCGGCCCCGGCTCGATGCAGGTGGACGGGCATGCCAAGGATTCGAGCGAGGCGGATGCGATGGTGCAGATGCTGCAGCCGTACCTCGCCGACAAGCAGAACCTCGTGAACCGGATCGTGATCGACAAGCCGCTGCAAGTGCAATTGCACGTGCGGATCGTCGAGGTGGATCGCAACGTTACCCGGCAGCTCGGCGTGAACTGGCAATCGCTGACCACCTTCGGCGGCAGCCATTTCTTCGGCGGCCTGTTCAACGGCGCCACCACGCTGTCGTCGCTGACCTCGACCGCCACCTCGACCACCGGCAACGCGTATTCGATCGCAGCCGGCTTCTCGTCGGGCGGCACCAGCATCGATGCGATCATCGGCGCGCTGACCGAGGAGGATCTGCTGACCACGCTGGCCGAGCCGAACCTCGTCGCGCTGTCGGGGCAGACGGCCAGCTTCCTGGCCGGCGGTGAATTCCCGATCCCGATCTCGCAGACCAACGGCGCGGTGACCATCGACTACAAGGATTTCGGCGTCAAGCTCGATTTCACGCCGACCGTGCTCAACGATCGCCGCATCAGCCTGAAGGTGCGCCCGGAAGTGAGTCAGCTCGATTCGACCGCCAGCATCTCGACCGGCACCATCAGCATTCCCGGCATCAGCATTCGTCGCGCCGATACCACGGTCGAGCTGGCCAGCGGCCAGAGCTTCGCGATCGCGGGCCTGTTGCAATCGAATTCGAGCAACTCGATCAGCCAGGTGCCGGGCCTCGGCTCGCTGCCGGTCATCGGCAAGCTGTTCTCGTCGAAGAGCTTCCAGGACAAGAAAACCGAGATCGTCATCATCGTGACGCCCTATCTCGCCAATCCGGTCGATCCGAAGCGCCTGCGTTCGCCGATCGATTCGCTGGTCCGGCGCACGAGCGACGTCGAATACGGCTTCGCGCGCAGCCGCGCGGCCACCCCCGCCGATGCCGGCGCGCCGCAGCCGCAGCTCACCGGCCCGGCCGGCTACGTTTACTGAGGAGGCGCCCCAGGATGTTTTTCGTGTCTCTTGATTCCCGCCTCGGCCTTGCGCTGACGGCTGCCGCGATCGCCGCCGCCTTGACGGGCTGTGTCGCCGATCCGACGCCCGGCATGGTCGACGCATCGACGATCCAGGTCGGCCCCGACGGCACGCCCTCGGTGGATTGCCGCTCGCTCGCGCAGCCGTCCGTGCTGACTTGGGGCGGTGAGCGGCGCCCGTCGATGCAATGGGGCTGCGCCACCTATTCGAATCTCGCCGCGCAGGTCGCGAATCCGCAGGACCTCGTGGCGCCCGCCACGCTCGGCCCCGCCGATGCCGCCGTGGCCGCGAGCGCGGTGCGCCGTTACGAAACGGATAACGTGAAGGCGCTGGGGGGCAGCTCGACCAGCTCATCGGGCTCGTCGGGTTCCTCTGGCAGCGGTGGCACCACCGGGAGTTCGAATTGAGCGCCGCCGATTCCGCGGCCTCGCGCACCCAGGCCAGCACCACGCGCGCCGCGCGCTTCATGGCCTTCGTCGGCGATCGCCAGACCGAGCAGACGCTGCGCAACTTCATCTTCGACGAGGCCCTGCCGCATACGCACGTGGGCCTCGGCGGGGTGAACGAGGCGATCGCCCATATCACCAAGGTGGGCCGTTCGCCGCGCCTGCTGCTGATCGACCTGCAAGGCTCGTCGATGCCGCTGTCGGATCTGGCGCGGCTTGCCGACGTGTGCGAGCCGTCGGTGCAGGTGGTCGCGCTCGGGGACAAGAACGACGTGGCGCTGTATCGCGGCCTGCTCGGCATCGGCGTGCGCGATTACCTCGTCAAGCCGCTGACCGAGGAACTGCTCAAGCGCACGCTCGACCTCAATGACGGCACCGTGCGCGCCGTGCCGCAAACGCGGCGCGGCAAGGCGATCTCGTTCGTCGGCGCGCGCGGTGGCGTGGGCACCACCACCGTGGCCGTCAATCTCGCGCGCCATCTGGCCGATTCCACGCACCGCCGGATCGCCTACGTGGACCTGAACGTTCATGGCGGCGCGGCCAGCTCGATGCTGGGCGTGCGCTCGAACAACGGCCTGTCGGAAGTACTGCAGAGTATCGAACGGATCGACGCGGCCTTCGTGGAACGCACCATGATCCCGATCGGCGCGCGCTTGTTCCTGCTGTCGTGCGAACTGCCTTACGGCGCGGCCTGGCCGTTCAAGGAAGGCGGCATCGAGCGCCTGATCGATCTGCTGACCGACGGTTTCCACTACGTGATCATCGATACCGGTGCTGGCGTGGGTCGCCTCACGACGGAAGCGTTCGACAATTCGGCGCGTGTTTACATGATCAGCGACCGCTCGGTGCATGGTGCGCACGAAACCGTGCGTCTGGCGCAATACGTCGAGAAGCGCGAGAACACGCCGGTCATCTCGTTCGTGCTGAACAATACGATTCCGCGCACCCAGGGCAACGTCGAGAAGGATGATTTCGTCGGCGCGGTCGGACGTTCGGTGCTGCTCGAGATCGGTTACGAGAACAAGATTCTCGCGATCGCCGAAAATGTCGGCGAGCCGCCGACCGGCCGCGCCGCGAACGGCTTCACCCAGTCGATCACCCAGATCGGCAACGATCTGGTGGGCCTCAAGGCGACCAACGAGGTGCGCGGCGGCGGCCGCAGCTTCAAATGGTGGAAGCGATGAAATCGTTCGGCAACAAGGCACGCCCTCCCGAGCCGGCTGTCGAAGCCGGCGTCGCGACGGCCGGCACGTCGGCCTCGGCGCAGCCGGCCGTCGCGGCGCCGGCCGCCGCGTCGGTGCCGGAGCCTTCATGGACCAGCACCGAGGCGCGCCGTGCCGCTGCGCCGTCGAGCGAGCCGATGGTGCGCTCGGATGTGTTCCGGGTGGTGCGCAACGGCGTGTTCGCCACGATGAACGCCTCGGCCGCGGTCGGCAAGACGCGCGACCAGATGCGCGGCACCGTCGAGCAGATGGTGGCGGTGGTGGCCGAGCGCGAGTACCTGAACGTCACGATGGCCGACCAGAACCTGATGGTCGAGGAACTGCTCAACGACATGTTCGGGCTGGGCCCGATCGAACCGTTGCTGGCCGACGAATCGGTGACCGACGTGCTGGTGAACGGCCCCGATCAGGTGTTCGTCGAACGGCGCGGCCGGCTCGAACTGACGCCCTACAAATTCCGCGACAACATGCACGTCGCCAACGTCGCGCAGCGGATTGCCGCCGGCGCGGGCCGGCGCGTGGACGAAAGCAGCCCGATGGTCGATGCGCGGCTGGCCGACGGCAGCCGGGTGAACGTGGTGCTGCCGCCGCTCGCGCTGAAGGGCGCGGCCATCTCGATTCGTAAATTCCCGAAGCGCAAGATCACGCTCGACATCATGGCCAAGCAGGCCAACCTGTCGGCCAACATGGCGAAGCTGCTCAAGCTGGCCGGCCGCTGCCGGCTGAACATCATCGTGGCGGGCGGTACCGGTTCGGGCAAGACCACCTTGCTGAACGCGCTGTCGCACTACATCGGCGACGGCGAGCGGATCGTCACGATCGAGGACGCGGCCGAACTGCAGCTCCAGCAGCCGCACGTGGTCAGCCTCGAAACGCGGCCGGAGAACACCGAAGGCCTGGGCGGCGTGAATCAGCGCGACCTGGTGCGCAACTCGCTGCGGATGCGTCCGGACCGGATCATCCTCGGCGAGACGCGCGGCCCCGAGGCCTTCGACGTGTTGCAGGCCATGAACACGGGCCACGACGGCTCGATGACCACCATCCACGCGAACACGCCGCGCGACGCGATCACGCGGCTGGAAAGCATGGTGATGATGGCCAATGGCAATCTGCCGCTGATGTCGATCCGCCGCCAGATCGCGAGCGCCGTGCACATGTTCGTGCAGATCGAACGGATGCGCGACGGCGTGCGCCGCATCACGCGCATCACCGAGCTGGTGGGCATGGAAGGCGAGGTGATCATCACCCAGGATTTGTTCGCGTTCCGCTACGACGCGACGTCGTTCGGCGACGAGGTGAAGGGCAATTTCGAGCGTCAGCCGATTCGTCCGGCGTTCTACGAACGCGCGACCTACTACGGCTTGCAGGACGCGGTGATGGAGGCGATGAGCTGAGATGGTCAACCCGAACCTGATCGCGACCGCGGCGTTCGTCTGCATCGTCATCGTCGGCCTGATGGCGATGATCGGCGCGAACCTGTACCGGCAGCGTGCGTCGGCGCGCATCGCGCAGCGCATGCAGAGCGCGTTCGGGAAGACCGTGGCGCTGACCGCCACCGAATCGTTGACGGTCGATGTCTCGCTGTTCAACAAGCAGCCGGGCTCGGAGACGGCGATCGGCATGTGGTTCGCGGCGCGGCTTTCGCGGCTCGACACGGTGGCCGGCGCGGGCGGCAAGAAATTCGTGATCATCGTCACGATCGTGGCCACCGTGGGGGCCTTGATCGCCTGCGTGATCGCGCCGATCCCGGGCTGGACGCTGCCGCTCATCATGATCGGCGCGCCGCTCGGCGGCACGCTGTGGGCTTACCGGTTCCTGGTCAAGCGCTTCGATGACCGCTTCCTCGGGGGCTTTTCCGAAGCGCTCGACATGATCGTGCGTGCGGTGCGCGCCGGGATCCCGGTCACCCAGGTGATCATCAACAGCGCCAACGAATGCCCCGCACCGATCGACCGTGAATTTCGCCTGATGGGCGATTCGCTGCAGGTCGGCCTGGATCTCGAGGAAGTGCTGGTGGCGGCCGGGCGCCGCATCCAGATTTCGGATTTCTCGTTCTTCTGCGTCTGCCTGCTCGTGCAGCGTGAAACCGGCGGCCAGCTCAGCGAAACGCTCGAGAACCTGTCGGGCATCATCCGCACGCGGCGCGAAATCCGCCAGAAGGCACGCGCGCTGACGGGCGAGGCGCGCATCACCACCAAGATCCTGACCGCGATTCCGATCGTGATCGTGGGCGGGCTCTACGCGATCAACCGGCCTTATGTCGAGGTGCTGTTCGAGACCGAGGCGGGTCACAAGCTGCTGACCTTCGCCGTGGTATCGATCACGCTCGGCCTG
This sequence comes from Burkholderia sp. 22PA0099, assembly GCF_047497165.1. Lineage (NCBI taxonomy): Bacteria > Pseudomonadati > Pseudomonadota > Betaproteobacteria > Burkholderiales > Burkholderiaceae > Burkholderia > Burkholderia sp. 22PA0099. The sequence goes on from NZ_CP163165.1 coordinate 2,121,944, forward strand.
ATCGTCGTGACCAAGATGTCGAAACTGGAGACCTCCCGATGACAGCCGGACTGATCGAACTGTTCACCGACCTGATGATGCTGGTCGGGCTGCTGCTGGTGGTCGCCGGCTGGTGGATGATCAAGTACGGCAGCCATCGCGGCAAGATTGCCGATCGCGTGCGCGACGCCGCGCAGATCCGCGCGGCGCGTACCACCGTCGAGGAGGAGGAATCCGAATCCGTGAGCCTGCTCGACCGGCTGACGAACTTCCTGGCCGTGCTCGGCGATCGCATCCCGTTCTTCGACGCCAAGCTGCGCGCGCAGATCGAGGCCGATCTGCTGAACGCGGGCTATCGCGGCGGAAACGGCACGGCGGTGATGCTCGGCGTGAAGTTCTCGTTCGGCCTGCTGATGGCGGCGATCGTAGTGGTGTCGGGCGCCAGCGTGCCCGGGGTCGGCCAGTTTCCCGCATTCCGGGGCCTGGCGATGCTCGGCGCGTTCATTGTCGGCATGATCGTGCCGGAATACGCGCTGCGCTTTCGCGCCCATTCGCGGCGCCGCTGGATCTCGGCCTGCCTGCCCGATGCGCTCGACCTGATGGTGATCTGTACCAATGCCGGTAACAGCCTGCTCGTCAGCATGCAGCGCGTGTCGGACGAACTGACCACGATCTGCCCGCCGCTGTCGGCCGAATTCGCGCTGACGGCCGACGAGCTGCGCATTTCGGGCGACACCGAGCGCGCGCTGCAGAATCTCGGGCGCCGCATCAACCTGCCCTCGGTGCGGGCACTGACCTCCACGCTGACGCAGTCGATGCGCTATGGCACGCCGATCACGCAATCGCTGAAGACGCTGTCGCGTTCGGAGCGGCTCGCCTTCATCATGGCGCTCGAGGAAAAGGCCGCCAAGCTTGCGCCGAAGATGGTGGTGCCCATGATGCTTTTCATTCTTCCGGCCATCTGCGCGATCGCGGCGGGGCCGGCCGTCATTCAGCTCAAAGATTTCTTCGCCCATCAATGAACGCCTTTTCGCCTCGTTCCGTTACCGTGCTGGCGGCTGCGCTGGCGTTCATCGCGCTCTCGGGTTGCGCGTCCCACGGCATCGCCTACAAGCCGGTGGAAACGCCGAGCTTCGATACACGCAAGCTGAATGACCCGGCCAGCGAGGAGCGCGTCGCGCGCACGGCGTTGCAGTCGGGCGACGTGCAACTGGCCACCAACGTCTATACCCGGATGCTCGCGAAGGATCCGCAATCGGTGACGGGCCTGACGGGCCTGGGCGATACGCTGTACGTGGCGGGCGACCTGACGCGCGCCGCTGTCTACTATGACAAGGCGCTCGCGGTCGACGCACGTTCGGTGCCGGCATTGAGCGGCAGGGCCCGCGTGAACCTGCGCCAGCGCCGGTTCGACGTGGCGATCGCGAGCTTCCGCCAGGTGCTCGTGCTCCAGCCGAACCAGCCGATGGCCCAGGCCGGGCTCGGCGCCGCGCTCGACCTGAGCGGCGATCATGCCGGCGCGCAGGCCGAACTGCGCGAGGCGCTGATCCACAACCCCGGCGATCCGTCGATCAGCATCAATCTCGGCATGTCGCTGATCATGGCCGGCCGGCCGCGCGAGGCGGTCGACGTGCTGACCGACGTGACGCGCTTCCCGGCCGCGCCGCCGCAGGCTTTCCACGATCTCGCGCTGGCCTACGGGATGCTCGGCAACAGCGAGGCGGCCTCGGAGCTGCTGTCGCGTGACTTGCCCGCCCAGGATGTCAGCAACGATCTGCGCTTCTACGCCTACCAGCGCGAGCGCCGGCAACTGGCCGCCGCGGCCGTGCCGACGCTGCCGGCCGATCAGGCCGGCAATGTCACGCCGCTCGGCAATTGGGGCGCGCAGGGCCGGCTGACCGAATCTCACGGCCAGGCGGCCGGCAGCGGGGCGCTGCAATGAAGCGCCTTGCCGATGCCATCGGGGGCTGCCGTCTGCTGCTCGGCGCACGACGCTTTGGACGGGCGGAAGGCGGCGTGTCCACGCTCGAATTCGCGCTGTTCGCGCCGGCCATGTTCATCCTGATGCTCGGCATCATCGAGCTCGGCCTCAACCTGATGGTGGATGCCTCGGTGCAATACGCGGCGCAGCAGGCATCGCGCGCGGGCATCACCACCGTCGCGCCGGCCAGCGGCACGCGCGAGCAGGCCGCCACCCAGCTCGTCACGACCATCCTGAAGCCGTGGACCAACATCGGCGGCAAGCTGACCATCTCGATCGTGGATTACGGCACGTTCGGAAACGCCACCCCCGCGAGCGGCGCCGGCGGATTGGGCGACGTGGTGTCGTACCACATTTCGTTGAGCATGCCGAAGGGGTTCACGGGCTTGCTCGGCTTCTTCCACATGGCGCCCATCGTCTACAGCCGTTATTACCTGGTGCAGAACGAGAAATGACAGCGATTCGTTCCTCAACGCACGACGACCTGCGCGCGACTGCGCCCGGCCAGGGCACGCGCCGCGCGTCGCGCGGCTTCGTCAGCATCGAGGTGGCGATTCTCACGCCGCTGATCCTGTTCATCATGTTGGGCTTTACCGAGCTCTACCTGTACATGCGCGCGGTCAGTCTCGTCGAGCACACGGCCTACGTGCTGGCCGGGTCGCTCGGTCAGCGCAACCAGGTGTATTACTCGCAGACCACCAGCGATCCCGACAATCTCGGCTCGATCTGGAATGCGGCAAGCCTGCTGGCGACCCCGCTCAATTTCGGGGTGGCGAGCACCAATCGCGGCGGCCCGGGCGGCGTGATCGTCAGCGTGATTTGCGACAAGAGCGTGAGTTGCGCCGCTCCTGGCGCCACGCCATCGATGGCTGCCGGCACGCCGATGTTGACCGCCACCAACGTGCCCACCAAGACGAATACCAGCGTCGTGACGTGGCAGCAGGCGGCCGGCTATAACGACGGCACGATGCAGACTCACCTCAACCCGGCTTCGGCGAGCACGCTGCTGCCGGCCAACTGGCCTTACCGGGCTGGCGATTCGGCGATCGTGGTCGAGGTGTTCTACAAGTACACGCCGTTCCTCATGACCGCGTTCTTCTGGAAATCGGCACCGGGCCAGATCACGATCTACAAGAGCGTGACCGTCTATCCGCGGACCGGCAAGCCGCTGCCTCTCAAGTACTCGAGCTCCTGATGCGTACCGAACCTCGCACGACCGAAGCCGACGCGGCCTCGACCGATCTCGTCGGTACGCCCGGCGAGCGCCGCACCGCGCCGCGAGTGCGGCGCGGCCCGCAATCGCTGCGCGGCTTCTGGCGGCGCGACGAGGGTGCGTTCACGATGATGTTCGCGGTGCTCGGCGGGGTTCTGATCGGCACGATGTGCCTCGGCATCGATTCGATCCGCTTCACGATGAGCCAGACGCAGATGCAGATGGCGCTGGACGTGGCGGCGCTGTCCTCGGGCGCCGACCTCGCGCACTACTCGGACACGAACGGCAACAACTACACGCAGTGGCAGGCCGATGCGCTGGCCTACTACCAGGGCAACATGCCGAGCAGCTACCTCGGCATGACGCGCCAGCCGATCACGGCCACCGTGACCGGCGATCGTGCGTCCGGCCAGACCATCAATCTCTCGACTTCCGCGAAGCAGCCGTTGCTCGCGCCGTTCTTCCTCGATCCGACCGTCAGCAAGAACGCCGCGAGCGGCACGAACGGCGGCGGTGTGGGCGACCCGCGCACGTTCGCCACCGTCAGCGCCGCGAACTCGGTGATCCGCTTGCCGCAGACGCTGCTCGAACTGTCGCTGGTGCTCGACAACACCGGCTCGATGAGCCAGTCGGCGGATGGCACGTCCAACGGGTCGAGCAAGCTGCAAGGCCTGAAGGATGCGTCCAATACGTTGCTGAGCGCGCTGTACAACCAGTCGAACAGCAGCAACACGACCTATGTCGGCCTCGTGCCGTTCGCCAGCACGGTCAATCTGACGGGCGCGCTGTCGGGCAGCGGCTCGTGGATGAACCCGGTGTTCAGCTACAACAGCGCGAACGTGGGGATGACGAAAACCAAAAACGTGGCGGGTTGGGGCGGCTGCGCCGTCGAGCCGCGCGATGCGGGCAACAATTTGCAGGCGCTCGCCTATTCGCCCAGCGACGCGTTGAAGTTCACGCCGTACTACTACAACGTGCCGCCGGCCGGTCTCAACGTCGTGACGTTTGCCTACGGGTTTTGCTACAACACGAAATACGACACCAGCCAAACGCTCAACAACGTGCCCCTGACGTTGAGCACCAACGGTGCGCAAAACTGGTGCAAGAGCCCGCAGGGCACCGGCATCGGAACCGAATTCGACCAGATGAGCTCGGGCACGCAGACGGTCACTCAGAACTCGCAATGCATGGGGCAGCCGGTCACGTTCATGACCAACCAGCAGAACACCCTGACCACGGCAGTCAGCAACATGGTGGCGGGCGGTTCGACGATCATTCCGGAAGGTCTGCTCTGGGGCTGGCGCATGCTGTCGCCAGCCTGGTCGCAGAACACGGCAGGCGCGGCGAACGGCTGGATCTCGACCGATCCGTCGTTGCCCAAGCCCTTGACCACGCAGGGCCTGCAACGCGTGATGATCGTGCTGACCGACGGCGAAAACCAGATCGGCGCGGCCGGTTCGTTCCCGAACACGCTGTGGTTCAACGGCTTGTCCGGCGTCGGCACGAATTCGCTGAAGGCGACGAGCATCGGGCTCCCCAACGGGCAGACGGATTCCGCCGAACTGCATGGTGGCAATCCGGTGGACGCGTCGTCGGGCAACAACGCCGGGTATCCGGACGACGTCAATACGTTCCAGAATGCCGTCTGCAACGCGATCAAGGCCGATGGCGTGACCGTCTACGCGATCACCTTCGGCTCCGATGCGTCGAACTCGGTGGCGCAAACCGCCATGCGCAACTGCGCGTCGCCGGGCAACTACTACCACGCCCCGGACAACGCTTCGTTGAACACGATCTTCCAGCAGATCGCGGGCAACCTCGGCGAGCTGCGCCTGACGAAGTAAGCGTTCGCGGCATCGGGTTCGACCTGCAACGCCGGCCTTCGGGCCGGCGTTGCCGTTTTCGCAGCGCCATCCGCCGAATTCGTCGTCCCCTCACCAACGCCCAACCGGCGGCCGCGAGCGGCGCGCGCGGCACCTCCGGCAGACCTTCTCCCACCCATCCTTCAAATCGTCACCGCCAATCGTCGAAACGACGAAAATCCATGACGAAACGCATCACTCTTCGTCTATCAACTGTTTTTGCTCGTTCGTACACTCTCCTGCAGGCCTTGCCTTCCTCCGTACAACAACACCTCAGGAGCGTCATCATGAAAATCGCCATTGTCGGCGCCGGTCTGATCGGCCACACCATTGCCCACCTGCTGCGCGAAACCGGCGATTACGAGGTCACGGCCTTCGATCGCGATGCCGACGCGCTCAAGCAGCTCGCCGCCGCCGGCATCGCCACGCGCCGCGTCGATTCCGCCGACGCGAACGCGATTCGCGAGGCGCTCCAGGGCTTCGACGCGCTGGTCAATGCGCTGCCGTATTACCTGGCCGTCAACGTGGCGGCCGCCGCGAAAGCAGCCGGCGTGCATTACTTCGACCTGACCGAGGACGTGCGCGCCACGCACGCGATCCGCAGCCTGGCCGACGGCGCCGATCACGCGTTCATGCCGCAGTGCGGCCTCGCGCCGGGCTTCATCGGCATCGCCGCGCATGCGCTGCTGGAGGGCTTCAGCGAAATTCGCGACGTGAAGATGCGGGTGGGCGCGCTGCCCGAGTACCCGACCAACGCGCTCAAATACAACCTGACCTGGAGCGTCGACGGCCTGATCAACGAATATTGTCAGCCCTGCGAAGCAATCCGCAATGGCGAGCGCCAATGGGTGCAGCCGCTCGAAGGCCTCGAACACTTCTCGCTCGACGGCACCGAATACGAGGCGTTCAATACCTCGGGCGGCCTGGGCACGCTGTGCGAGACGCTGGCGGGCAAGGTCGGCACGCTCGACTACAAGTCGGTGCGCTATCCGGGCCATCGCGACCTGATGCAATTCCTGCTCGACGACATGCGCCTCGCGTCCGACCGCGACGCGCTGAAGGCGATGATGCGCCGCGCGGTGCCGTCGACCAAGCAGGACGTGGTGCTGGTGTTCGTCACGGTCACGGGCACGAAGCAGGGCCAGCTCGTGCAGGACGTGTTCACGCGCAAGGTGTTCGCCAAGGAGATCGGCGGCATGCCGATGAGCGCGATCCAGATCACCACGGCCGGCGCGATGTGCGCGGTGCTCGACCTGTTCCGCGAAGGCCGCCTGCCGCAACGCGGTTTCGTGCGCCAGGAGCAGGTGCCGCTGAAAGCCTTCCTCGACAATCGTTTCGGCAAGCTGTACGAAGGCGCGACGCGGGTGCCGGCACACGCCGCGGCCTGACGCCGGGTCGGCCCGGATCGCAGCGAGAATCGCGGCGATGAACGAACATGGCCGGTGCGCGAGCACCGGCCATGTTGCGTTGTGGCGCAGGCGCGCGATCTGCTGGGGCCGCGCGCCGCGTGTTGCGGATCAGGCCGGCAGCGGCGGCACCATCGCGCCCTGCGCGGGCGGCACGATGCGGTGCAGCAGCGTTTCGACGTTCGTCGCGCTCGGCGCGGTGTTGTCGAATTGCAGCAGGCCGTCGCAGGCCGCGCCCGACGGCACGAAGCGCCGCGCGCGGTACTCATCCCAGTGCGCGAGCTTGTAGGCGTCGCTCGGGTTGCCGCGCGCGACGATGCGCTCGCGCGCCGTGTCCTCGGACGTATGCACCCACACCACGCGCAGCTCGACGTCGTGGCCGATGCCGAGCCATTGCCGGTTCAGCAGCCGCCCGTCGCGAATCTCGCGCGACAGCGGCCCGACCACCAGCACGCTGATGCCGAGTTCGAGGTTCTCGCGGGCGGTGTCGAGCAGGCCCTGGTATTCGGGATCGCGCAGGTGTTGCAGGTAGAGCGGGCTGTCGCGATCGTTCGGGTCCTGCGTCAGCGCACCCATCGCGGCAGCGCTGTAGCGGCCGTACAGCGTGTCCTTGTCGAGCAGGCAGAACGCCTCGCCGGTCGCGCGCATCAGCGGGCCGATCAACTGCTTGGCGAGCGTGGTCTTGCCGGTGCCGGCATGACCGCAGAAAAACACCAGGTACTTCACGAGCGAAGCCTCCGAGGCGAGAAGCGAGAGGAAACGGCCGAAACGAAAGGCCGCCGGCAGCTACCGGACGGCGCCCCGAAAGGCGGGGCGAAAGCCGATCGTCGGGCGCTGCCGTGCAGCAGCGATCATGACCGCGAACGCCTGCGCTGGCAAGGCCGGGCGGCCCGCGCACGGTGCTGCGCGCCGCCCCCCGGAACCGCTACACTGGCGGGCCGAATCACGGATAAAAACGGACGTGGAAGCGGACGTTTCCCCACGACACAATGCTGATCAATTGCGCTGCTTACCAGAACGGCCAGAAGCTGGCCGACATCGATATCGACGACATCAGCGACTACGTCGCGCGCCCCGAATGCTTCGTCTGGGTCGCGCTGAAGGAGCCGTCGAAGGAAGAGCTCGAACGGATGGGCGAGGAGTTCAGCCTGCACGAACTCGCGCTGGAAGATGCGCTGGTCGGCCATCAGCGGCCGAAGATCGAGGAGTACGGCGATTCGCTGTTCGCGGTCCTGCATACGGTGGAGCTCGACGCCGAGGACGAGCTGGAGATCGGCGAACTGAGCCTGTTCGTCGGCACGAACTACATCCTGTCGATCCGCAACCGGACCTCGCACGGCTTCCAGGACGTGCGCCAGCGCTGCGAGCGCGAACCGCACCTGCTCAAGGGCGGCGCGGCGTTCGTGTTCTACGCGCTGATGGATCAGGTGGTGGATCGCTACTTCCCGACGGTCGAGGCGCTCGGCGCGGAGCTGGAGGAACTCGAAGACCGCATCTTCGAGAAAGCGTCGTCGTCCACGGCGCGCGCGATCATTCAGGATCTCTATTCGCTGAAGCGCCGCCTGATGACGGTCTATCAGCACACCGCGCCGCTGCTGGAGCCGCTCTCGAAGCTGGTGGGCGGGCGCACGCCGCAGGTGTGCAGCGGCATGGAGCATTACTTCCGCGACGTGTACGACCACTTGCAGCGCATCACCAAGACGCTGGAGGCGCGGCGCGAAATGGTGGTGACGGCGGTGCAGGTGGATCTCGGGATGATCTCGCTGGCGGAGAGCGAGGTGACCAAGCGGCTCGGTTCGTTCGCCGCGCTGTTCGCGATCCCGACCATGATCGCCGGGATCTACGGCATGAACTTCAACAACATCCCCGAGCTGCATTGGCGCTTCGGCTTTTATATTTGCGTCGGCGTGATGGCGGTGGCCGACCTCGGGCTGCTGTGGTGGTTCAAGCGCGCCCGCTGGCTGTGAGGCGAGGGCGCGCGCCGGCTCAGGCCTTCGCGTCGCGGCCGGCGGCCACGTTCCAGCGGCGCACCTGCCATTGGCGCACGAGGCCGTGCGCCACGTAGGGATCGGCTTGCGCGAACGCCTCGGCGGCAGCCGGCGTGTCGCCCGCGAACAGCAGCACCGCGCAGTCGGCGGGATCGTCCAGCGCGCCGGCGAGCAGCAGCTCGCCGCGCTCGGCGGCCGCGTTGGCCAGCGCCAGATGCGCGTCGCGGAACTCGGCGCGGCGTTCGAGATAGGTATCGACGAGATCGTAGGTCAGCAGGTAGTACATGGTGTCTCCTTCGTTCGTGTTCGCGCGCCGGGGGCGCGGAAAAGCCCAGTATAGGCGCGGCATTCGCCGCCGCGAACAACTGCTTACGATTCGATACGGCAGCGCGGCGCGGCTCGCGGCACACTGCGCGCGCGGCTTCGATCGGGCGCGTCGCGAGGGGCGGCGCGCGACGGGCCGCCGCCGGCCGCGCGGCCGGCGCACGAAGGATATCGAATGACGCTACGTACCCTGTTGCTTGCCGGCGCGCTCGCGCCGCTGATGGCCGCCTGCGGCTGGCTCCACGACGGCCCCGCGCCGGCCGAGATCGACGCCGCCGTGCGGCAGGCGCTCGACACCGAGAATCACGGCCCCGTCAACGCGTTCTTCGGCCAGCCGCTGCCGGTGGCCGCCGACATCTCCGCGATCCGCGAAGACGGCCCGTGCCGCAAGACGGCCGAGCATGCCTATACCTGCGACGTGACGATCGTCTGGCGTTCGGCGAAATCGGAGCAGCCGTCCAGCTCGCATGCCTCGCTGGTGTTCTCGAAGAACGGCCGGGACGAATGGCAGACCTACGGCGTCGATGCGGCGATCGTGGCCGGCGCGGCGCACGCGATGGTGGAGGGCATTCGGCGCGCGTTGCCGGACAGCGCGGCGTCGGCCGGCGCGGCGGCATCGGATGGCCGGCCGTGATGGGCCGTGGTGACGAGCCTGCGTGATGTGCGGGCGTGACTGATTGCCCAGATTCGTAGGACCGACTCACCAGCTTGATTCATCGGCCCGATTCATCGGCCCGATTCATCGGCCCTATTCGCGGCCCGATTCGCGGCCCCGAGCGCGCTTCATGCTCGAAGCGCGCTCGGGGCGCCACGCCGGTTCGCCGCACGAAACCCCGCTCCAAAAACGAACCGCGCGAGGCAACCGAATGATCCGGTCACGCTCGCGCGGTGTGGTTGCGCGCCCCGTTGCCGGGGCGTGGCGTACTACCAGCGATGGTCGTCGCGGTGATCGTCGCCGCCGCGGTGGTCGTCGCCACGTCCGCCCTGGCCGGGGCCGGGGCCAGGGCCGCCCGGACGATGATCGTCGCGATGGTAGCCGGGGCCGCCGGGGCCCGGGCCGGGCGGGTGCGCGCGATTCCAGTCGTCACGCGCCCAGTAGCGGCGGCCGTCGTAGTAACGGTCGCCGTGCCAGCCGATGCTGAGATCGACCGCCACGCTCGGTTGCGCCACGTAGGCCGGCTGGGCCGCGTAACCGCCGCCATAGCCGCCGCCGTAACCCTGATCGGCCGGGTAGGCGACGCAGCCCGCCAGCATCGAGCCGGCCACCAGCGCCGGCGCCAGCAATGCGATCTTGTTCATCTCGTTCCCCTATCGTTGATTGGTGTGATGACCGCAAGCTTAGGGAAAGCGGGCGTCACACGCCGTAAAGGATTGCAACCGTTGATGACGAACCCGTAACGATCGGCCGGAAACCCGGTATGACAGGGCCTGCGCGCCGTGCGAAAAGCGCCTACGAGCGCTCGCCGCCGCCCGGCTGCGCGGGCAGGCGAGCGGCGCCCGAGCCGTCCGGCGCGTTCTGGATCATCAGCATCTGCGGGCTGGCCAGCGTGATGCCGGCCGCGCGCAACTGCTTGAGGATCTCGAACAGCAAATCGCTCTTGATGGTCGAGGTGACGCGCGGGCTGCTGACGTAGCCGGTCACGCTGAGCGTGATGCCGTCGGGCGTCAACTGGCTGAACGTGACCGACGGCGCGGGCTTGTCGAGCACGCCCGGATGCGCCTCGAAGGCGTGCAGCAGCAGGTCGCGCACCTGTTCGGGGTCGGTGTTCAGCGGGAACGTCAGCATCAGCGTGGCCACGCCCAGGTTGCTGTTGCCCATCGTCACGTTGCGCAGGTTCTGCGAGATCAGTTGCGAGTTCGGCACGATCACGGTGGAGCGGTCGGTCAGCTGGATCTCGGTGGCGCGCACGTTGATGCGGCGGATGTCGCCTTCCACGCCGCTGATGCTGACCATGTCGCCCACCTTGACCGGCCGCTCGGTCAGCAGGATCAGCCCCGACACGAAGTTCTTGACGATCTCCTGCAGGCCGAAGCCGATCCCCACCGACAGCGCCGAGACGATCCACGCGAGGCTGCTCCACTGCACGCCGAGCAGCGACAGCGTCATCAGCACCAGCAGCACGTAGCCGAGGTTGCTGAACAGCGTGACGAGCGAGGCGCGCATGCCGGGGTCCATGCCGAGCGTCGGCAGGAATTCGTTGTCGAGCCAGCGCCGCACCGAGCGCAGCAGCCAGAAGCCCACGGCCACCGCCACCACCGCGTTGACGATGCGGTCCGGCACGATGTTCAGGCTGCGCAACTTGGTGCCGCCGAGCATCGTCAGCAGGCTGTCGAACAGATCGCTCGGCGTGGTGCCGAAGCCGCCCGTCAGCAGCGACAGCGCCGCCACCAGCACCAGCAGCGCCACGCCCACGCCCGACAGCAGCGTCGAGGCCTGGTCGAGATGGCTGTCGTCGAGCCCGAACAGGTTCTTGATGGTGACGCCGCTGCGATGCTGTGCCGAGAACAGGCTCGCGCAGACGTCGCGCGTCAGTTGCGTGAGCACGTAGAAGCTGCACAGCACGATCTCGAACCACACGAGTTCGTAGGTGATGAAGCGCGCCACGGTGATATAGCCGATCAGCAACGCGGCCAGCGAGGCGATCACCGCCAGCGACACGGCGGCATGGATCATCCCGGCCAGCGTCGAGCGCGCCTCGGGCTGCTCGCCGGCGGCGGCCAGCTCCGCGCGCGCGCGGTTGGCGCGCAGCAGCGTCGCGCCGATCGTCAGCGCCACCACCAGCGCCACCACCCCGCGCCCGAACAGCGTGACCTGCAGGCTGGTGTCGGCGATCCGGTTCATCTGTTCGAGCGTGCCGGAGATCAGCAGCAGCGCGGCGAGCACGGTCGGGAAGCGCCGCATCGCGAGCGCGACCGGGTCGGCGATCGCCGGCAGCCGCCAGCTCGGGTGCCGCGTGCAGAGCAGCGCGCGGCCGAGTCCGGCGATCAGCGCGCAGGTCATCGCCAGCTCGCTGAACTTGGCGGCGAAATCGTCGAGCGCCGGGGTCAGCGGATCGCCGCGCGTGATCGCCACGTACAGCAGTTGCACCGCCACGCCGGTGGCGATCACGGTGGCCAGCGCGGTGCCGAGCGCCAGCGCGCTGCGGCGCAGCCGCGTCTCGGGCAGGCGGTTCAGGCTGAACCACGCGAAGCCGTGTTCGAGCAGGCGCCGCCCGCCGCTCCAGATCGCCAGCGCGAGGCCCAGCAGCAGCAGCGTGCCGAGCCGCCGGCCCGGCTCCCAGGCGAACGCGCACTGCGCGCTGATCTGGCCGAAGAAGCCTTGCAGCTTGTCGCGGTCGTCGGGCAGCGGCTTGCCGAACGGCGCCCAGAAGCTCGGCCCGAACAGGCTGCCCGAGCGCAGCGCGAGCTGGTTGCGCAACAGTCCGCGCCGCAGTTTCGCGTATTGCTGATTCAGGTTGGCGAGGTCGTCGCGTTCCGAGGCGGCCTGCTTGAGCAGCGCGTCGAACTGGCTGCGGCGCGTGGTCAGGTCGGCGCGCTGGCGCGCCACGGCCGGTGTTTCGGGCGGCGAGCCGGCCGCGGGCGCGGGGCCGAGCACGTCGAGCTGCGCCTGCACCTGGGCGCGTTGCGGGGTGAGCGCGTCGATCAGCTTGTCGACGTCGGTGCTCAGTTGCTCGGCCGCGCCGTCGAGCGTGTCGAGCTGCTGGCTGCTGATGGCGGCCGAGGTCTGCTGCTTGATGCGGTCCTGCTCGGATTGCAATTGCTTGAGCGTGGCGGCCGCGTCGGCGTAGGAGATCGCCGGCGGCGCGGCGGTGGCGCTGGCGGCGGAGGCGACGATCGGCTGCGCGAAGGCGTCCGGCGCGAGCGGGGCGGCGAGACAGAGCATCCACAGCAGCGGCGCGAATGCGCGCGCCAGTCGGGCGGTCAACGGCATGGAAAACCTTTTGTTCGGCGAGTGCGGCGGAGGCCGTGCAGCGGAGGCCGTGCGGCGAAGGCCGGGCCGCCCGCGTGCCGGGAAGCGCGGGAACGAGATGTTACCGGCTGCGGCCGCTGCTGTGGGCGCGCATGCAACGGCGCCGTATCGGGTGCGCCCGGGCCTGGCGGGCGGCCCGTTCCGCACCAGCCGCGCGGGGCGGGGCCGCACGCGCCATCGGCCGCCGCCCGGCGCGTTGCGCAGCGTCACAGATCGTTACTCGCGTTACACACCGCGGCCAGCCTCGCACGGCCCCCGGCCGAGCCCGCCAAAGCCAGGCCCGGCGCGGTTTTGCGCGATGCCGGCCGGGCTCGGCGCGGCGTCGCGCCCGCCATGCCGCTGTGGCGGGATTGGGACTAACCCGCTGGTCATCGCGGCCGGTTGTGGTTGACAATCCGCGCACCGGTTCGGCGTGCCTGCGCGGTCTGTTTGGCCTGTTTGGCGCGACCCGCCAGCCGCTGCGAGACCCACAACAATTCCATCGAGATTCCGAGGCACCGACATGACTTTTCCAAAGCGTCCTATCGCCTTTGTCCTCACCGCGACGAATCACGGCACGATGATCGTGAACCGTCACGACCACAACACCACGACCACCGGCTTTCGCTACGGCGTCGGCCATCAGTTGCTGGAGAACGCCTGCTTCGACGCGAGCGAGATCGACTTCGTGCTGGCGATGCTGACGCGCCGCCACGAACTGCACGGCGACGGCGTGGTGGCGATCGACGGCGGCGCGAACATCGGCGTGCATACGCTCGAATGGGCGCGCCACATGCACGGCTGGGGGCGGGTGCTCAGTTTCGAGGCGCAGGAGGTGGTGTTCTACGCGCTGGCCGGCAACATCGCGCTGAACAACTGCCTGAACGCGCGCGCCAAGCTGGCCGCGCTCGGCGAGCGTTGCGGCGAACTGAGCGTGCCGCAACCCGATTACCTCGCGCACGCGAGCTTCGGCAGCCTGGAGCTGCGCCCGCGCGAGAACGGCGAATTCATCGGTCAGACGATCGCCTACGACACCGCCTCCGGCTCCACGGTGCCGATGGTCAGCCTCGATTCGCTGAACCTGCCGCGCGTGGACCTGATCAAGCTCGACATCGAGGGCATGGAGATCGAGGCGCTGACCGGCGCGCGCGACACGCTGCGCCGCTGCAAGCCGATGTTGACCGTCGAGGTGCTGAAGACCGATTCGACCCAGGTCGAACAGTTCCTGGCCGAGTTCGGCTACCGCTGCGTGCCGGCCGGGCTGAACCTGATCGCCGTGCACCGCGACGATCCGGTGTCGGCGCACCTGCAGGTGGGCGAGGGCGTGGTGTTCATCAGTTGACGGTTCGGGTACACCGTTTGCCCGTGCGGCCGATGCTCGGCTTTCGAAATCGCTGCATGTGTGTCGAATTGAAATAAAAACGTTGTGATTCGTAAATATTTCGGTAAGGCGGCTACCGCAAGCGCGCGTTTTTAGGCATCCTGCGAATTGTCGAATGGTCCGGACCCCGAAGCAGTTGTGTCCGGACTGTGTCGAACCCCGCGTGAATCGTGAAAAGCCGCTAGGGGCTTGCCTTTACGTAGTTTTCGCTACCGTTTTCGCGGGGCTTTTCCAGTATCATGCGCCGGCCGGTGCGAATCACGTCCGGCCGATACGGGGCGGCGTGTCAGGGCGGATCGCCGGGCATGCACGGGTTTCCCGCAGTTGCACGAAAGGTTTTGTAATATCGCTCCGGTACACTCGGCGGCCCTGATTCCGCCCAGTCCGCCACGGCGGTCGATGCAGCCTGCGTTCGGGTACGCAGGCGCATGACGACGATCGCTTCGGCAGCGCCACACTCGCGACGGGTTCCAGCCTGACACTTCTGATTCATGTCCTTCAGTGATTTACCGCGGCGCGCGACGGCCGGTTTGACGCGCGCCCGCCAGACTTTGCGGCTCGATCGGCTCGTTTCGCCGTTGCTTGCGCTCGGCATCGGCATTGCCCTGCTGTTCGTGTTCCAGCATCTGTCGGAGACCGTCGACTACCGCTCGGTGATCCGGCATCTGCGCGCCCTGACGGCGGGCGAGTGGGCCGGCGCGCTCGGCGCGACCGCCCTCAGCTACGCCGCGCTGGTGGCGCGCGACTGGATCGGCCTGCGCTACGTGGGCGCCAAGGTGCCGCGCGTCTCGCTGTGGATCGGCACCATCGCCGGCACCGCGCTCGGCAACGCCACCGGCTTCGGCGCGCTGACCGGCGGCGCGGTGCGGGTGCGCGTCTACGGCCCCTCGGGCGTCACCACCGCGCAGATCGGCCGCATGACCGTGTTCATGGGCGGCACGCTGATGCTCGGCATCGTCGGCATGACCGCGCTCGGCATGGTCGGCGGCTCCGGGCCGCTGGCCTCGATGCTGCCGGTGCCGGCCGACTGGCTGACCGTGATCGGCGCGCTGATCCTGGTGGCGCTGGCCGGGCTGGTGGCGTTCTGCGGGCGCGAGCCGCGCGAGGTGCGCTCGCGCTGGAGCTGGCTCTCGTTCGACATTCCCGCGCGGCGCGACCTGGTCGCCCAGCTCGTGTTCGCCGCCGTCGACGTGGTGGCGGCCGGCCTCGCGCTGTGGGCGCTGCTGCCGCACGGCCATATCGGCTTCGTCACGTTCATCACCGTCTATTCGGGCGCGCTGCTGCTCGGCATGATCGGCCATACGCCGGGCGGCATCGGCGTGTTCGAGGCCGCCATGGCGTTCACGCTCGGCAGCGCCGTGCCGCCCACCTCCATGCTGGCCGCGCTGCTGGCCTATCGGGCGATCTATTTCGGCGTGCCGCTGGCGCTGTCGGCCGGCCTGCTGGCCGTGTTCGAGGGGCGCGCGGTCAGCCAGCGCTTCGTCTCGACGCAGGCCGCGCAGGTGTCGCAACTCGCGCCGCTGTTCCTGAGCCTCGTGACGTTCGCGGTGGGCGGCATGCTGGTGATCTCGGGCGCCACGCCCGCGTTCTGGCAGCGCATCGCGGTGCTGCGCGGGGTGGTGCCGCTGTGGGTCATGGAAGGCTCGCAGGTGCTGTGCAGCGTGCTCGGCGTGTCGCTGCTGTTCGTCGCGCGCGGGCTGCTGCGCCGGCTCGACGCGGCCTGGTGGATCACGTTCGGCCTGACGCTGGTCAGCCTCGCGCTGTCGTTCTCGAAGGGGCTGGCCTTCGTCGAGGCGGGCGTGCTCGGCGCGCTGCTGTTGCTGCTGCTGGTGTCCCGGCGCCGCTTCAATCGTCACTCGTCGCTGTTCGCCGAGCCGTTTACGATCGGCTGGTTCGTGTCGGTGGCGATGGTGCTGATCCTGGCCGTCTGGGTGCTGCTGTTCGCGTTTCGCGATATTCCCTATTCGCAGGAAATCTGGTCGCAGTTCGCGTTCGACGAGCGCGCCTCGCGGGCCTTGCGCGCCACGCTCGCGGCCGGCGTGTTCGCGGCGATGGCCTCGCTCTGGCAGATGCTGCGTCCGGCCGCGGGACGCTTCGTGGTGCCCGAGCCGCAGGATCTGGCCGACGCGGCGCGCATCATCCGCGCCCAGGAGCGCAGCGACGTGGGCCTGGCGCTGATGGGCGACAAGAGCTTTCTGTTCTCGCCGTCGCGCGAGGCGTTCCTGATGTACGCGAAGCACGGCCGCACCTGGGCCGCGCTCTACGATCCGGTCGGCCCGCGCCACGAATGGGCCGGGCTCATCAACGAATTGATCCTGCGTGCGCACACCCACGGCGGGCGCGCCGCGTTCTATCAGGTGCGCGCCGAGGGGCTGCCGCTCTATCTCGACGCCGGCCTCACGCTCGTCAAGCTCGGCGAGGAGGCGCATATCGCGCTGGAGGCGTTCGACCTCAAGGGCTCGAATCGCTCGCATCTGCGCTATGCGCTCAAGCGCGGCGACCGCGAGGCGATGTCGGTCGAGGTGATCGAGCCGCAGGCGGTGCCGGGCATGCTGCCGGTGCTGCGCGAAATCTCCGACGACTGGCTCGACAGCCGCGACGCGCGCGAGAAGAGCTTCTCGGTGGCCGCGTTCCACGACGGCTATCTGGCCACCCAGTCGGTGATGCTGGTGCGCCAGGGCGGCGAGCCGGTCGCGTTCGTCACGTTCATGACCACCGACCTGAACACCGACGCCACCGTCGGCGTCATGCGCCACGTGCCCGAGGCCTCGCCGTACGCGATGGAATACCTGTTCACGCAGCTCGCGCTGCATCTGAAGGAAGCCGGGTTCCGCCGCCTGAGCCTCGGCATGGCGCCGTTCTCGGGGATGGGCACCGCGCCGATGTCGTCGCTGTGGCACCGGCTCGGCCGGGTGGTCTGGCGCTTCGGCGGGCGTTTCTACAATTTCCGCGGCTTGCGCGCGTTCAAGAGCAAGTTCGAGCCGCAATGGGAGCCGCGCTATCTCGCGGCTTCCGGTTCGGTCGGCGTTTTCGTGACGCTCGCCGATTTGTCTTTGCTGGCAGGAGGTCGGCGTTCATGAAGTGGAATCATTGGGGCCGATTGGCCATCTCGGCGGCGTTCGTTCTTGTCCAGGCAAGCGGCGCCCACGCGGCGGACACCGCCAAACCGGCCGCTAAAACGAATGCGGCAAGTGCGGCGCATCCCGCCTCGGCCGTGATCGGCGAGGCCGGCGTGCCGAGCCGCCTGCCGGGCGGGCGCTACGGCGACGTGATCGTCGTGAAGCCCGAGGGCGAGATCCACGGCTTCGTGGTGCTGTATTCGGCGGCCGGCGGCTGGAGCGCCGACGACCAGAACACGGCGGCCGTGCTGGCCAAGGCCGGCGCGCTGACGGTGGGCGTGGATACCGCGCGCTACGCGGCCAATCTGGCCAAGACCAAGGAAAGCTGCCATCAACTGGTGGGCGACGCGGAAGCGGTCAGCCACCAGCTCGAACGGCAGATCAAGACCTCGCGCTACTACGCGCCGATCGTGGCCGGCATCGGGCAGGGCGGCGCGCTCGCGCGTCAGGTGCTCGCGCAGGCCCCCGAGAACACCATCTCCGGCGCGGTCACGGTGGCGCCGGCCGCGACGCTCGATCCGCGTTTCAAGGTGTGCCCGCCGGACCCGACGGTCAGCCGCCGCAAGACGCCGGGCTTCGTCGACACGGCCGCCTCCGGCGATGCATCGAAGCTGGTCGCGCTGCTCGCGCCGCACCTGCGCGACGGCACGGCCGACGAACTCGACGTATCCGACCTGCCGCTCGTGGAGTTGCCGGCCAAGCCGGGCAGCGCCGCGTCTGCCGACGGCAACCTGCTGGCGATCGTGATTTCCGGCGATGGCGGCTGGCGCGATCTCGACAAGACGATCGCCGAGGCCTTGCAGAAGGATGGCGTGTCGGTGGTCGGCATCGACAGCCTGCGCTATTTCTGGAGCGAGAAAACGCCGGCGCAGACCAGCCACGATCTGGCGCGCGTGATGCAGACCTACATGGCGCGCTGGCATGCGTCGCACGTCGCGCTGATCGGCTATTCGTTCGGCGCCGACGTGATCCCGTTCGCCTACAACCGGCTGCCGCCGGCGCTGCAGGAGAAGGTGGCCGTGATGTCGCTGCTCGGCTTCGCGCCGACGGCCGATTTCCAGATTCGCGTGACCGGCTGGCTCGGCATGCCGGCCAGCGACCAGGCACTGAAGGTGCGTCCGGAGTTCGACAAGCTGCCGGCCAAGCAGGTGCAGTGCTTCTACGGCGCGACCGAGAAGGAAACGCTGTGCCCGGCGTTGGCCGGCACCGGCGCCGAGGTCGTCAAGACCGGCGGCGATCACCACTTCGGTGGCGATTACCTGTCGCTGGAGCGGCGCATTCTGGCGGCGTTCAGGAAGAATATCGGCGCGCGTTGAGGCGTTGACGGGGCGTTGATCATGCGTTGATCGCCGAATCACGGCGGCGCGGGCCTTCGGGCTTGCGCCGCCGTTTTCGTTTGGGGGATTTCGCCGCATTTTGCTTCCGGTTTTCCTTTCGTCGCCCCGATTGCTGAACCACGCTCACGAGCCCGTGCACGGCCGGCGGGCTTCACGCGGCGCGGCTGCCTTTGCTACATTCCCCGGCTGACGTCCACGCGGGCCGCGCGCATTCTGCCGCCGCCCGCCCAACCGGAGAATCGATCATGTCCACGCCCACGCAGATCCAGAACAAAGTCGTCGTCATCACCGGCGCGAGCAGCGGGCTCGGCGAAGCCGCCGCGCGCCGGCTCGCCGCCGATGGCGCCCGCATCGTGCTCGGCGCGCGCCGCATCGAGCGGCTCGACGCGCTGGTGGCCGAGCTGAAGGCGCAGGGCGCCGAGGCGCTGGCGGTGGCCACCGACGTGACGCAACGCGACGAGGTGCAGCGGCTGGTGGATACCGCCGTGGCCAGCTTCGGCCGCATCGACGTGCTGATCAACAACGCCGGGCTGATGCCGCATTCGCCGCTGGAGCGCGGCAAGACCGACGACTGGGACCGCATGATCGACGTGAACCTGAAGGGCGTGCTGTACGGCATCGCCGCCGCGCTGCCGCACATGCAGGCGCAGAAATCGGGGCACCTGATCAACGTGGCGTCGGTGGCGGCGCACAAGGTGCGCCCGGGCAGCGCCGTGTATGCGGCCACCAAGGCGGCGGTGCGGATGCTGTCGGAAGGGCTGCGCCAGGAAGTGAAGCCGTACGGCATCCGCACCACGGTGATCTCGCCGGGGGCGATCGACACCGAGCTGCCGGACAGCATCACCGAGGCCGACATCGCGGCGGCCGTGCGCGAGTTCTACGGCATCGCGCTGCCGGCCGAATCGTTCGCGAACCTGGTGGCCTACGTGATCGGCGCGCCCGAGGACGTGGACATCAACGAGGTGGTGTTCCGGCCGACGCGGCAGGAGTTTTGAGGACACGGGGGCGCGCGGCCGTCGCCTGAGGGTTGAGCGGCTGCACGGCTGCACGGCTGCACGGCTGCACGGCTACACGGCTACACGGCTACACGGCTACACGGCCGAAGGCTCGACAGCCCGACAGCCCGACAGCCCGACAGCCCGACAGCCCGACAGCCCGACAGCTCGACAGCTCGACAGTCGATTCAACCCCGCTTCATCCACCCGCCGCCCGCACCGGCAAATCCGCCGCATAGCGCCCCGGCGTCACGCCGAGCGTGCGGCGGAACATCTCGATGAACGCGCTGACGTTGTCGTAGCCGAGTTCCAGCGCGATGGTCGTGACCGGCGCGCCGGCCGCGAGCCGTTCGAGCGCGCGCAGCACGCGCGCCTGCTGGCGCCATTGCGCGAAGCTCATGCCGGTTTCCGCCGCGAAGCGCCGGCTCAGCGTGCGCGGCGCGATGCCGGCCCAGTGCGCCCAATCGGCCGCGCCGCGATGGTCGGCCAGGTCGGCCGCCAGCGCATCGGCGATCCGCGCCAGGCGCCGATCGCTCGGCTTCGGCAGGCCCAGCGCCTGCGCCGGCGAGGCCGCGATTTCCGCCACGATCAGCTCGGCGATGCGCGTTTCGTCGGCATCGTGCGAGCCGCCCGGCCAGCTTGCCGCGCGCCGCACCGCCTCGCGCAGCAGCGGGTTGGTGCGGATCGCGCGCGGCTCGGCCGGCAACGCCGCGCGCGCCGCCGCTTCCTCGACGAACACGCTCCAGCCCGAGAACGGGCCGTGCGAGCGCAGCGAATGCCAGTGGTGGGGCGGCACCCAGATCGCATGGGTGGCCGGCACGACCCACTGCTGCGCCTCCAATCCCACCGACAGCAGCCCGCTCAACGCGCCGATCAACTGGCCGCGCGGGTGCCGGTGCACGTCCGTTTCGCGCGCCGCTGACTGCGTCAATTCAGCAGCCGCAACTAACGGTCCGCCCGACTGGAGTACGAGTGGTGGGGGCAGCAGCGGATCGAGCATGGCCGAAATTCCGTATCGAATGGCTTGCATGAGGGAGTTGGGCCGATTCTATCTCGATAAACTGGTTTTTATCGAAACCGGCGTCGCACGGCGACTGCCCAAGGAGGATCACGATGCGAGCGGAACAACTGCTGCCCGACGGGCAGAACCAGGCCGATCTGAACGGCGTGACCGTGCGCAAGGGCACGGTAGGCGCGTTTCTCTTCAATGCGCGCGTGCTGGGCACGCCCGATGCGACGCCTCAGGCGCGCGCCGAGGCGCGGGCGGACATCCTGGCCGCGCTGCCGGCGCTGCGCGCGCTCGGCCTGTTCGAGGTGCTGGAAGTGCGCGACCCCGCCTTGCGCGCCTGGATCGGCGCACAGTGAGCGTCGATCCATCGAACGCAGCGCGCCACCCCCAACCGGATATCCACGGAGAAAACCCATGAAAGCAGCGATCGTGAAATCGGCCGGCCAGGCGCCGGTATACGGCGATTTCGACGCACCGCGCGCCGCCGACGGCTGCCGCGAGATTCGCGTGCGCGCCGCCGCCCTGAGCCATGTCACGCGTTCGCGCGCGGCGGGCGTGCATTACACGTCGGAGGCGGCGGGCCAGGGCGGGGCGTTCGTGCCGTTCGTGCCCGGCATCGATGGCGTGGGCGAGGACGCCGCCGGCCGGCGCGTCTACTTCTTCGCGCCGGTCGCGCCGCACGGCGCGATGGCCGAGCGCAGCGTCGCCATCGACGCGCATTGCCTGCCGCTGCCCGACGCGCTCGACGACGTGACGGCTGCCGCGCTGGCGATCCCCGGCATGTCGTCGTGGGCCGCGCTCAAGGAGCGCGCGCGGCTCCAGTTCGGCGAGACGGTGCTCGTCAACGGCGCGACCGGCTCGTCGGGGCGGCTCGCCGTGCAGCTCGCGAAATATCTGGGCGCGGGCAAGGTGATCGCCACCGGGCGCGACGCCACCGCGCTGGCCGAACTGACCACGCTCGGCGCCGACGTGATCGTGCCGCTGACCCAGGACGACGCGCTCGACGCCGCGCTGCGCGAACAGTTCTCGGGCGGCGTGGACATCGTGCTCGACTACCTGTGGGGGCCGAGCGCCCACGCGCTGCTCGGCGCGGCGGCGCGCGCGCTGCCCGACCTGGCCGCGCTGCGCTACGTGCAGATCGGTGCGATCGGCGGCAGCGAGATCTCGCTGCCGGCCGCCGTGCTGCGCGCCACCGCGATCACGCTGATGGGCAGCGGGATCGGCAGCGTGCCGCTGCCGATGCTGATCGAGGCGCTGCGCATGGTGCTCGACGTCGCGCCGCGCGCAGGGTTGCGAATCGACGCGCACGCGGTGCCGCTGGCGCAGGTCGGCGAGACGTGGGCGAAGACGGACAGCCGGCGGCGCACGGTGTTCACGATCGATTGAGGCCGGGGTGGCGTGATTTCGGAATGGTCAGTTTGATGGGGGTGATCGTATCGTTTCGATAAGAAAAGTTATCTTAACGATGCGATGGTGTGTCAAGAATACGTGGGCACTGTTCTTCAGTCGATGCGGCGGGGTGTCAGCCGGACGCGCCCAACAGCGCGTCAGTGGTGATGACCGTGCAGTATTCGCCATCGAGATTGGCCAGCGACATCGCATGCACGTCGTCCGCGCTGCGCAGTGTGCCGTTCCAGTCGGTTCTGGCGAACGTGAAGCAGCCGTCGGCGACGAGGTAGGTCTGGAAGCCGAGATTGCCGGCCATGCGCACCGTCGCCTCGACGGAGTTGTTCGTGATGACGCCCGCCACGACCAGCGCGTCGTGCCGCCCGTGGCGAAGCTTCGCTTCCAGGCCGGTGCCGATGAACGCGTTGTTGGTGTGCTTGGGGATGACCGGCTCGCCGGCCAGGGGGGCGCATTGGGGCTTGAATGCATGCCCCGCCTGGCCGGGCCGGTAGTGGGAGCCCGCCTGGGTGGAATCATGCCGGACATGCCACACCGGCCACCCCTGGTTGCGCCATCGTTCGAGCAGCCGGCCGATCTGCCGCTCGGCGTGCGGATTGTTGCGCACGCCCCAGCTTGGGTGATCGATCGCGCATTGCAGGTCGATCAGCAGGAGTACGGCGCCGGGAGGGGGCGGGACGGGATGCATGAGGGCTGGGATGAGAATGGTTCGGTGGGCCAGGGGCGGGCTTCGTACGAGCGAGGCACGCCGTCGTCGAGCTTATACGATGGCGCGCCGGCAGGCATCCGCATGCCTCAAAACCGGTACGACACCGTCACCTGCGCCATCCGCGGCGGCCTCCGCACCCTGCAAAGGCCGATGCGACGGCGGCGCGATTCAACCTGACGTCGAGCACGACAGGCGGCGTCATGCCTCGATCCCGAGCCGTTTCGCGGCAGCCTGCGCGGCCAGCTTCGCCTGCCCGTCCATCCATTTGCGGCTGTCGCGCATCGCTTGCGTGCGCTCGGGGCCGGCCTGCTCGGGCGTGCCGCTCAGGAACGGCGGCGCGGGCGCGTATTCGATCGTGAGCGCCGCACGGCGCGCCAGTTCCTCGCCCTTCAGTTGCGCGACCAGCGTCAGCGCGAAATCCACGCCGGCCGTCACGCCGCCCGCGGTCATGCGGTTGCGGTCGGTCACGACGCGCTGGTCCACATGCCGCGCGCCGAGGATCGGCAGCAGGTCGGCCACGGCCCAGTGCGCCGTGGCGTCGTAGCCGCGCAACAGCCCGGCCGCGCCGAGCAGCAGGCCACCGGTGCACACGCTCGTCACCCACTTCGCGGTGCGCCCGCGCGAGGCCAGGAAATCGAGCGTGGCCGGATCGTTCATCGCATCGATCGTGCCCATGATGCCGCCGGGCACGAACAATACGTCGACATCGGTGGGGCATTCGGCGAACGTGTGCGTCGGCGCGAACGGCAGGCCTTCGACGCTCGATACGGCGTCGCGCGTCTTGCCGACGAGTTGCGTGTCGAAGCGCGCGACCTTGAAGACGGTCAGCGGGCCGACCAGATCGAGCGCCACCATCTGAGGGTGGATCAGCATGGCGACCTTCGGCGCGTCGGGCGGCAACATGTTCATCATGCGCAGGTGGTCGCGTGCCGCGGCGTCGCGGGCGGCGGGCATGGTGGGCGCTGCGGATTCGCTCGCGAGCGCGGGGCCGGCGGACGTGGCGGCGGCGGCCAGGCACAGCGTGCCCAGCGTCAGGAAATCGCGGCGTGAAGCGGAAGAACGTGTCATGAAACAAGGCTCCGGATGGAAAGTCGGAACGAAGCAGGGCGGCCAACGGCATGCGCGGTTGGCGATCGACACGATGTCGATGGCCGGGCACGCGCACGCATTCGGCACGCGCGAGGCGGGCGCCGGCTGGCGAGCAAGGGAATGCGGAGAGCGAGCGGATCGGCGATCCCGCGCGCGGTGATCGGCGTGGAATCTACGGATGCGGAAATCCCTCGATGTTATGCGAGCGACAACACGCGCGAACGCGGAAAGACGTTCGTTATCCGTACGATCGGCTTAATGGCGCGTGACGAGAGGTGGCGCGCGTGCGCCGAGCGAGCCATGAACGTGGCTCGCGGAAGGGGGCGCCTCATCGGCCGGAAACGGCCGGCGGGCGCCGGTCGCC
Organism: Burkholderia sp. 22PA0099; assembly: GCF_047497165.1. Classification (NCBI taxonomy): domain Bacteria; kingdom Pseudomonadati; phylum Pseudomonadota; class Betaproteobacteria; order Burkholderiales; family Burkholderiaceae; genus Burkholderia; species Burkholderia sp. 22PA0099. The sequence continues at coordinate 2,146,053 of NZ_CP163165.1, forward strand.
AGCCGCAGCCAATACGCCGGCAGCGGCAAGGTCGGGGCGAGGCCGATCGCGAGTGCCGCGCTGAATGGGCACAGGTCGCCGGCGCGTCGCCGAACAACGCGCCGTGCCCGCTGCAGATCGACAGGTCGACGCCGCGCTCGCCGGTGCTCGGGGCGAGCATCAGGCCGGGCGGAAGCAGCAGGCGGAACGCGACGACCAGCAGCAGCAACGAGGCCGCCGCCGGGTGCGTCAGACGCTGCGCGAGCAGATGGCGGAGTCGGATCATGGCGCGCGTATTTTAGACGCGTCGCCCACGAGTCGAAATGAAACCGTCAACTGCTTTCACAGGGATATGAAACGATCCGCAAGCCGCAAGCCGCGCACAGGCTGCGGTCAGCCGTCCGATGGCGCGAACGTCTCGCCCCGAAACACCCGCACCGGGTTGCCGCGCGCCACTGCGCCATGTTGCCGATGCCGCTCGCGGCGTTCGCGCAGCGCCTGCTGTTCGGCCTCCTGCTGCAAGCGCCAGCCGAGCAGTTGCAACGCGAGCCGCCGGTTCGCGTGCTGGCTGCGCTCGCTCTCCACGCGCACGGCAATCCCACTGGCCAGATGCGTGGCGCGGATCGCCGACGCCGTCTTGTTGACGTGCTGTCCGCCGGGGCCGCGTGCACGCATCGCCTCGAAGCGCATCTCGCCGCAGCGTGGCGCGCACGCATCGCCGCGCACTTCACTCACTTCAGATACGAGCGAATCACCTGCATGACGACCTCGGCTTCCTCGCTGCGGTGCGCCTCGTCGGTTTCCTTGACGACGTGCTCGCGCATATGGCCCTCGATGACCGAGGACATCAGCCCGTTCGCCGCGCCGCGGATCGCCGCGATCTGCTGGAGGATCGCCACGCAATCGCCGTCCTGATCGAGCTGGGTTTCGAGCGCGCGCAACTGCCCCTGCATCCGTCGGACCCGGGCCAGCAACTTCGGTTTGTCGTGAATCGTATGCATGTCGGAGGGTGTTTTTATACTGGGGGGGAGTATACTGCGATCCGTTTTCCAGTCTCTTGGAACGTGGAAATGACTGAATTCTCGACCCTGCTGCAACAGGGCAATGCCTGGTTGTTCGTGCCAAGCGCGATCCTGTTGGGTGCGCTGCACGGACTCGAACCCGGCCATTCTAAAACGATGATGGCGGCGTTCATCGTCGCGATTCGCGGCACGGTCGGGCAGGCGGTGCTGCTGGGGCTGTCGGCGACGCTCTCGCACACGGCCGTGGTGTGGGCGGTGGCGATGACGGGCCTCTATTTCGGCCGCAACTGGAGCGCCGACGCGACCGAGCCGTATTTCCAGGTCGCCTCGGCCGTGATGATCATCGCGATCGCGGCGTGGATGCTGTGGCGCACCTGGCGCGAGCAGCGCGCCGCGCATGCGCATCATCACGACGATGATCACCCGCATGGCCACGATCATCACCATGACGAGGCGCGGCTCATCGACACCGGCCACGGCGTGGTACGGCTCGAGATCTTCGAGGATGGCGTGCCGCCGCGCTTCCGGTTGCGCAATGCCGGCCGGGGCGGGCAGGCGTGGCCGGCGAGCCAGGTGGCCGTGGAAATCTCACGGCCCGACGGCAGCGGCCAGACGTTCCGCTTCGTGCAGCGCGACGGCTTTCTCGAATCGGCCGACGCGATTCCCGAGCCGCATGCGTTCACGGCGCGGCTGTGGCTCGGCCACGGCAACCATAGCCACAACTACGCGGTGGCCTTCGGCGAAGATCACGCGCACGCCGCCGGGCTCGACATGCAGGCCGACGGCTATCAGGACGCCCACGAGCGCGCCCACGCCAACGACATCCGGCGCCGCTTCGCGGGCGGCAGCGTCACGACCGGGCAGATCGTCATGTTCGGCCTGACGGGCGGGCTGGTGCCGTGCCCGGCGTCGATCACGGTGCTGCTGCTGTGCCTGCAACTGAAGCAGTTCACGCTGGGCGCGGCGCTGGTGCTGTGCTTCAGCATCGGGCTGGCAGCGACGATGGTGGCTTCGGGCACGCTGGCCGCGTTGAGCGTCAAGCATGTGTCGAAGCGCTGGAGCGGCTTCGGCGGCTTCGCGCGCAAGGCGCCGTATTTTTCGGGCGGGCTGATCGTGCTGGTGGGCCTGTATCTCGGCTATCAGGGCGTTGCGGCGCTGGCCTGAACGCAGTTCGACTTTTTCCGGAAAGATCTCATGGCAGTCAAATCACCGTGCGTCGAGCTGTGCGCGTTCGACGGCAAGACGGGCTTGTGCACCGGGTGCTTTCGCACTCGCGAGGAGGCGCGGGCCTGGAAGGGCATGACCGATCATCGCCGCCATCAGATCCTCAACGAGCGGAAGCGCCGGGAGGCGAAGGTGGGGCGCAGCGTGGTTGCGGGGAATGGGGAGGATTGAGTGGTGTCGTCGGTGTTGGGGCTTTTTAGCGAGATGGCGAGATGAATCGGCTGACCCGCCGCACGAGCGGCAACCCCGCCGCTGCGAACAACGCCAGCCCGGCCGCCGCCACGAATAGCGGTGCGCCGCGCCCCGGCGTGTAATGCATGAACGACGGCAGGCATTGCCCCGCGAAGATCGCCATCGACAGGTTGCCGAGCGCCCTCCCGCGCCGGTTCGCCGGGCTGGCTTCGACCGTCATGTGATTGACGAGCGGAATCGACAAACCGAAGCCGGTGCCGAGCGCCACCGCGCCGGCCACGAACGGCGCGAGCGACGCGGCGCAGGCGAACACGCCATGCGCGACGGCGTAGGCGAGAAACGCGACCGTCAGGGTGGAGGGTGCGCCGAAGCGCGAACTGACACGCGGCATCGTGGCCGCCACGCCCACCGCCACCAACGACACGAACGCCAGAAAGTAGCCGGTGCCCGCTTCGCCGATGCCGAGTTCGTGAAAGCGCAGCGGCAACACGATCACAGCCGAGAAGAAGCACGCCATCGACAGCAACGCCGCGCAATACACGCTCTTGAGCGCATCGGGCAGCGGCGTGCCGCTGTCCGGCTCGCGCGGCGCGCCGCGTTCATCGGGCACGAACCGCAGCACGCAGGCAAACAGCAGCCACGCCACCGCGTATTGTAGGAACGGATACCACCAGCCGCGCACGGCCAGCCAGCCGCCCAGCATCAGGAACGCCACGCCGCCCAGTTCGATCGCCATGCCCTGGCGCGCGATCATCGCGAGCCGCTGGCGGTCCTCGTAGAACGCCGAGATCAACCCGGTGCCGGTGGCCATCACGAGCGCCGTCGCGCCGCCGAGCAGGAAGCGGCTGCCCAGCACGGCATATGGGCCGTGCAGCAGCGCGCCGCCCAGCCCGAGCGCGCCATACAGCGCGAGGCCGAGCAACAGCGCGCGGCGCAGGCCGATCCGATCGGCGATGCGGCCCGCGATCGGCCCGAGCACCACCACGCCCACCGACGGCATCGTCACGAGCCAACTCTCCAGCCCGCTCAGGCCGAGCCGCAGCGACACGCGCTGCAAGCCCGGCACGAGCGCGCATCCCACCATGATGGTCAGGCAGGCCACACTCAGCAGCGTGGTTTCGCCGGCTTTTCCCAATGCTTGTTTCACGAGGTCCGATCCTTGACGGCATTCGCCGCCTGTTCTACGATGTCCATTCAGTGAGACAATCGTTTCGATATATGGAACAGGATAAGAAGGCATCGCCGCGTCGTCAAGGCGCGGCCGGTGCGCGCGCATCCGCGCATGCGTCGAATCCGGCATCGGCCGAGCCCGCTCGTCACGCGGCGCAAGACACGCATGAAGGGGAAGGCGAGGGCGCAGCCGGCAAGCAGGTGATCGCGCGCGCCGCGGCGGTGCTGCGCGCGCTCGAAGGGCAGACGGGCGGGCTGTCGCTGGCGCGGATCGCGCAGGGCGCGAATCTGCCGCGCAGCACCGTGTATCGCATCGTCGCGGCGCTGGAGGCGCAGCAGATGGTGATGTCGGGCGCGGACGGCGTGCGGCTCGGGCCGGCGCTCGCGCGGCTGGCCGCGTCGGCGCATACCGACCTGGTGGCGGTGGCGCGCCCGCACGTCGAGGCACTGAGCCAGCGCACGCGCGAAACGGTCGACCTGTGCCAGTTCCGTGGGCAACACGCGATCAGCGTCGATCAGGCCGTGTCGAACCAGGAGCTGCGCGTGGTGTCGCCGGTCGGCACCGCGTTCCCCGCGCATTGCACGGCGCACGGCAAGGCCTTGCTGGCGCGCCGCAGCGATAGCGAGGTCGCCGCGCTGTTCGCCGACGGCATGCCGAAGCGCACCGGCGCCACGCTGGCCAGCCTCGATGCCTTGCTGAAGGATCTCGCGCGCGTGCGCAAGCTCGGCCATGCCATCGATGCGCAGGAGCACGCCGAGGGCGTGTGCGGCATCGGCGTATGGCTGCGCACCGGCCTGCCCGACGATTACGCGATCGCGATCGCCGTGCCGGCGCTGCGTTTCGAGCGCCAGCGCGAGGCCTTGCTGTCGGCGCTGATGCAATGCAAGTCCGAGATCGAAGCGCTGATGCACACGGCCGCCCCACGCTGAATTCATGTCACACTCGCGCGCATGACTGCCCATCCGCCGACCGCCGCTCCTTCTCCCGATTCACCGGCTCCGTCCGGCTTCCCTGATGCCGACGAGCTGGCCATGCTGCGCGCGTGGTACGAGGGCATGTCGGTGCGCGCGGCGGCCGAGCGTTATCTCGGCGACCGGCTCGGCCAGGGCCGCTCGGCACGCGGCGTGCTCGGCGCGATTCGCCGCCGTCTGGTGGCCGCCGCCACGCGAGCCGGGCGACGCGATCTGGCCGAGCTGCTCGCGCATGCGCCGGCCGAGCGCACGCAACATGCGCGCGCGGTGGCCGAGGCGATCGTGCAACTGCGTCACGCCCGCTTGCCCGAGCCGCACGTCGGCGACGACGTTGACCTTTGGCTGCCCGCGCGCGCCGTGGCGGCGCTGCGCGCGCACGGCATCACCACGCTGGCCGACCTGACGGTGCGCATTCCGCGCCGCCGCCAATGGTGGAAGGCGATCGACGGGCTCGGCCCGGCCAGCGCGCGCCATATCGAGGCGTTCTTCCGCGCGCATCCGGCGCTGACCGAACGCGCCCGCGCGCTGGTGGCCTCGGCCGCGCCGGCCGCGATCGTGCCGTGGGAGCAACTGCGCCTGCCGCACGAGGTGGACGGCACGGCCGGCACGTTCCGCGCGCCGCGCGCAACCTGCACGCTCGACGCCGACAACGATTACACCGCCGTGCAGGCCTGGCTCTCGCTGCACGAGTCGGAGGCCACGCGCCGCACCTATCGCAAGGAGGCCGAACGATTGATCCTGTGGGCGATCGTCGAGCGCGGCCGCGCGCTGTCGTCGCTGACGACCGAAGACGCGCTCGCCTACCGCGCGTTCCTGCGCCGCCCCGAGCCGGCCGAACGCTGGACCGGCCCGATCCGCCCGCGCCGCGCCGCCGACTGGCGGCCGTTCACGGGCGCGTTGTCGGCGCGCTCGGCCGCGCATGCGCTGTCGGTGCTCGGCGCGCTGTTCCGCTGGCTCGTCGAGCAGCGCTATCTGCTTGCGAATCCGTTCTCGGGCGTGAAGGTGCGCGGCGGGGCACGCTCGGCCGCGCTCGACTCGTCGCGCGTGTTCAGCGACGGCGAATGGCAGATCGTGCGGGTGATCGCCGACGGCCTCGAATGGTCGGGCGGCTGGGAGCCGGCCGCCGCGCAGCGGCTGCGCTTCCTGCTCGATTTCTCGTATGCCACGGGCCTGCGCGCGAGCGAACTGGTGGGCCTGACGCTCGGCGCGATCCGCAGTGACGCGCGCGACGACCGCTGGATCCACCTCGTCGGCAAGGGCGGCAAGGCCGCGCGCGTGGCGCTGCCGCCGCTGGCCTGGCAGGCGCTGACGCGCTACGCGTGCGAGCGCGGCCTGTCGATGGTCGCGACGCAATGGCGGCCCGACACGCCCGTGATCGGCGCTCTGGCCGGCGACGTGCAGGCCGGCATCAGCGGGGTGCGGCTCTGGAAGGTGCTCAAGCGCTTCTTCATGCAGGTGTCCGAACAGTTCGCCACCGATCATCCGCCGCTCGCCGACAAGCTGCGCCGCGCAAGCCCCCACTGGATGCGCCACACGCACGCCACCCACGCGCTCGCTCGCGGCGCGGAACTGACCACGGTGCGTGACAATCTGCGCCACGCGTCGATCTCGACCACCTCCATCTATCTGCACGGCGACGAGGTCAAGCGCGCCAAGCAGATGGCCGACGCGTTCGGCGCGAAATCGTGAGCGCGGCGTAAGTTTGTCAACGTGCGCGTCTCCGGCAGGCGCACCGTCGCAAATTGATACGTGTTTAGCTGGCAATCCGCGTTGTTTCGGCTTTTTCGTTGTGCCGCGCACGCGTAAAATGCGTCGCGATTCCCGCCGTCTCGCAAAGCGCCGATGACGCATGCTGGTGTCGCGCGTGCCGCATCGGCTCGCGCGTTGCCACCGACACCCGCTATCACCACGATGACATCGACAACACGTTTCTTCCTGCGCACGGCAGCGCTGGCCTGCGTGCTGGCGAGCGCCGCGCCCGCCGTTCATGCCGCTTCGCCCGCAGCGTCACCGGCCGCCGTGCCGACCATCGTCGTTGACACCGGCCACACGCCCCTGCATCCGGGCGCGACCGGCGCCAGCGGCCGCGTCGAATACCGCTACAACCTCGACCTGTCGGCGGCGGTCGCGGCCGACCTGGCCGCGCAGGGCGATCGCGTGTTCCGCACCTCGGCCGACGGCCGCGAGATCGCGCTGGCCGCGCGCGCCACGCAGCACCCCGACGCGAACCTGTTCATATCGATCCATCACGATTCGATCCAGCAGCAATATCTCGATGCGGGCCGCCAGCGCGATTTCCACGGCTACGCGATCTTCGTGTCCGAGCGCAATCCGCATTACGCGCAGAGCCTGCGCTGCGCGAAGGCGGTGGGCGAGCGGATGCTGGCGGCCGGCGAGACGCCGTCGCTCTATCACGCGGAACCGATCCACGGCGAGAACCGCCCGCTGCTCGATCGCCGGCTCGGCATCCACCGCTTCGACGACCTGATGGTGCTGCATACCGCGCCCATGCCGGCGCTGCTGATCGAGGCCGGCGTGATCGTCAATCCCGACGAGGAGCGGCGGCTTGCGCAACCGGAAACGATTCGTCGCATCGGTGGCGCCATCGCGGCCGGCATCGAAGCCTGCACGCAGGCCGGCGGCGCTTGAGCGTGACGCGGGCCACCGATTTTCACGAGCGCGCGCACCCGATTCGCTTACTATCTGAAGCTTGCGGCGACGGACCCTGTCGCCGCCTTTCCCTGACCGACCTCTCGCCATGCAACGACCGGAGCCGCGCCTGACCGAACCGCTCGCCGCGCTCGACGAATCGATCGACGACCCGATCGACGATTCGCCGCGCCACGCCGACGCGACGCGCATCGAACGCGCGATTTCGCAGGCCGCCCAGCCCGTGTGCCTGTGTGCGTCCGACGGCACGCTGACCTGGTCCAACGCCGCGTTCGAGCGCTTGACCGGCCGCCGCGCCGGCGTGCCCGGCACCGCGTTGCGCCTGCAATCGATGCTGGCCGCGCCCGGCGACGCATGGTCCGCGCCCAGCATGGACGCACTCGCGCGCGGCAGCGAGATCTGGCTGCTGCAGCGCCCGACCGGTGACGGCCTGCCGGTGCGCCTCGTGCTGTCGCCGCTCTACGCGGCCGAAGCGGGCAACGCACGGCATGCGGCCCGGCGCGGCGCGGCGGCGCAACTGGCCGGCGGCATCGACCTGTCCGGCGCGGATGGCGCGCATCGGGCCGAGGCGAACGGCGCGAACGCCATCGGGACCGACGCCTGGGTGGTGTTCATCAGCCGTGCCAACAACGAACCGCCGTCGGGCGGCGAGCTTTGGTACGCCGCCAACTACGACGACACCACGCGCCTGCCGAACCGCAAGCTGTTCGCCGAACGGCTCGACCTGCGGATCGCCCGGGCGCGCGCCACCGACGGCTGCTTCAGCATCGTGCTGCTCGAAATCGGCGGCCTCAACACCATTCGCAACGCGCTCGGGCTGCCCGGCGTGGAGCTGGCCGTGCGCGTGACCGGCGAGCGGCTGCGCACCAAGGTGCCGCATCTGTACGGCGTGGCCAGCATGGGCGACGGCAAGTTCGCGATGCTGTGCGACGAGCCCGCGCCGTCGGTGCGCCGGCTGGTCGATACCATCGTGGGCTGCGCCGGCGAATCGATCGAGTTTGCGGGCGCGGCGCTGCACGTGTCGGCCAGCGCCGGCATCGCGGCCTATCCCGAGCACGGCGAGGATACCGATACGCTGCTGCGCCGCGCGAACGTGGCGCTGTCGTCGGCGATCGAGGATGGCGACGGCGTGGCCGTGCCGTTCTCCAGCGCGCTGGAAGTGCGAGCCACGCGCCGCTTCGAACTCGAGGCGGCGCTTTCGCGCGGCATCGACCGGCAACAGTTCTGGCTCGCCTATCAGCCGCAGGTCACGCTCGAAACCGGGCATATCGCGCAGGTCGAGGCGCTGCTGCGCTGGCGGCATCCGCGCTCGGGCGACATCAGCCCGAACGAATTCATCCCGATCGCCGAGGAAAGCGGCCTGATCGACCGGATCGGCGAATGGGCGATCCGCACCGCCTGCCGGGAAATCGGCCGCCTGCACCGCGATCGCGACGACGCGCCGCGCGTGTGCGTGAACGTCTCGCCGCAGCAGTTCCGGCGCGGCAACCTGCTCGGCATCATCGAGCAGGCGCTCGACGACAGCGGGCTCGCGCCGCACAACCTGGAAGTGGAAATTACCGAGGGCGTGCTGTTCGGCGACACCGAGGCCGCGCTCGACACCGTTTCGTCGATCCGGCAACTCGGCGTGGAAATCGCCGTCGACGATTTCGGCACCGGCTATTCGAGCCTGTCCTACCTCACACGCTTTCCGGTCAATCGCGTGAAGATCGACCGCGCGTTCGTCGCGCCGCTGCCGAGCGACGCGCGCAGCGCCGAACTGGTGGCGGCCATCATCGCGATGGCGCATGCGTTGAAGATGCGCGTGACGGCCGAGGGCGTGGAAACCATCGAGCAGGCCAACCAGTTGCTGGCGCTCGGTTGCGACGAGGCGCAGGGCTTCTGGTACGCCCGGCCGCATTCGATCGCCTCGCTGCGCACGCTGATCGGTATGTAAAACGGGGCGGCGGGCCGCCTCGCTTTGCACTCTTTCGGTTTCCTTTCTTTTCTGGGCAGGCGAGCGTCGGGGGCATGATCCGGCACCCGAAAATATTTTTCATCGGGCAGGGAATAAGCGGGTGCGTGCGGTGTTCGCCGTGTGTACCCCGAGAATGATCCGACTCGCCCAGCCATGAAACCCGCACCCGAACCGATTCCGACCGAGCAGGACGTCCAGGCCTACGCCGATGGCCTGCTTGCCGCCGAGCGCGCGCCGAGCGTGCTGGCCTATCTGGCGCGGCAGCCGGCCGAGGCGCGCCGCGTGGCGTTTTATGCGCGGGTCAACGCGCAGATGCGTTCGCATTTTCCGGCGCAACTCGCGATCGAGGGGGCCGAACCGGCGTGGGGCGGTGAAGCGTTGCGGGCAGCCGAGCTGGCCGGCGCGGCGTTGCAGCCCGATCAGCCGCGCGGCCTGCGGCGCGGGTGGGCGGGCTTGTCCCGCGGCGGCCGCGTGGCGACCGTGGCGGTTGCGCTGGCGGTGGCCGCCGGGTTGGCGGCCTGCGTCGTCGCGGTCGGCCTGCCGGCGTTCGAGCGCGCCGCCGCGCAACGGCTCGATACCGCCGCCTACGACGAATTGACCGCGGTGACCGCATTGAACGCGCATGATATTGCCGCCGCGCCGGCCCGGCCCGACGATGCGTTGTCGAACCCCGCGCCCAACCTCGGTGCGGTCGGTTTCCGGTTGGCCGATGCCCGGCCGCTGGCGCTCTGGCCGTTCGCGCGCGCCCATGCGTTCGTCTATCGCAATGCGCTGGGCGAGCCGCTGGTGCTGGTTTCGCCGGGCACGCCCGAGCGCGGCGGGCGCTGGCAGGCACGCCGGCTCGGCGCGGTGCGTTTGCTCGAATGGACATCGGCCGCCGGGCAACATATCGTGATCGCCGGCGAGGCGCGCACGCACGGCCTGATGAAGGCCGCCGACCTGCTGGCCGGCGATTGAATCCGAGGTACGACCGCATGCATGTTTCCCTTTTCCGACCGTCCGCCCATGAGCCGACCTTGATGTCATGACCATCCGAGACGAACTGATCGACCATGTGCCGCGCCTGCGCCGTTATGCGCGCGCGCTGATCCACAACCGCGAGCTTGCCGACGATCTCGTGCAGGACACGCTCGAACGCGCGCTGCGCCATACCGAGCAGTTCCAGGCCGGCACCGACCTGCGCGCCTGGCTGTTTACGATCATGCACAACGTGTTCGCGAACCAGGCACGACGGCCCGGCGCGCGCGCCGAGCATGTGTCGGTGGACGACGAGGCGCTGCCCGAGGCCGCGCTCGCCGTGCCCGGCGCGCCCACGCGCTCGCTCGAAGTGCGCGACCTCGATTACGCGCTGCAGCGCTTGCCGCTCGACCAGCGCCAGGTGGTGCTGCTGGTGGGCCTGGAGGAACTGAGCTACGCGGAAGTGGCGCTGTCGCTCGGCATTCCGCTCGGCACCGTGATGTCGCGGCTCTCGCGCGGCCGCGAACGCCTGCGCACCCTGATGTCCGGAACCCAATCCAGCGCAAACCTGAAGGTGGTGCGATGAACGAAGCCATCACGCCGATCACCGAATCGGAACTGCACGCTTACGTGGACGGCACGCTCGGCGAAGCGCGCCGCGCTCAGATCGACCAGTTGCTCGAAACCGATGCCGGCCTGGCCGAGCGCATCGGCGATTACTTCTCGATCAATTCGATGCTGCACGAGCGCTACGACCGCGTGCTCGACGAGCCGCTGCCGGCGCGCCTGTTGCCTCCCGAGGATCTCGCACCGGAAGCGGTCGAGATGCCGCGCGATGCGGCGCCCGTGGCTGCACCCGCGCTCGCACCGGTGGCCGGCGCGGCGCGTCCGGCCGCGAACTGGAAGCGCTTCGCGGGCCTCGCCGCCGCGCTCGTGATCGGCATCGGGATCGGTGCGGGCGGCATGTTGAGCCCGGTCGGCCGCGATGTGGCCGGCAGTGCGGATGGCGGCGGCGGTTCGATCCTGCGCGCGTCGTATGGCGGCGAAGCGTTGGCGCGCCAGTCGGCGATCGCCTATGTCACCTATGCGCCGATGGTGACGCGGCCTGTCGAGGTGGGCGCCGATCGCGAGCAGGAACTGGTGCAATGGCTGTCGAGCCGGCTCGGCACCGACGTGCGTCCGCCGATCCTGACGCGCGCCGGCTACGAGCTGATGGGCGGCCGCCTGCTGCCCGGCGACGACGGCCCGATCGCGCAGTTCATGTATCACAACACGCTCGGCGAGCGGATCACGCTGAACATCTCGCACCGCAAGCTGGCCTCGGACGTGACGGCGTTCAAGCTGTATCAGAGCGGCCCGGTGAACGTGTTCTATTGGGTGGATGGCCGGTTCGGCTATGCGGTGTCGGGCGGCATGGATCGCCAGGCGCTGCTCGATCTGTCGCACGAGGTGTACGAGCAGTTGACCGCCAGCGGCGGCCCGCAACCGGTGACGAAGTAAACACACAGGAAACGGCGGAGGTCGGTTGACGCGGCGCGGTGCGATGTGAATCGAACCGCGCCGCGTCGCCGTTTACGTATCAGCGATTCACGTCGACCACCAGCCGGCCGCGCACCTTGCCGGCCAGCAGGTCCGCGCCCGCGCCGATCGCTTCGGCCAGGCCGATTTCGCGCGTGATGGTGTCGAGCTGGGTCAGGTCGAGCGTGTCGGCCAGCATGCGCCAGGCGGCTTCGCGTTCGGCGTAGGGGCGCGTCACGCTGTTGATGCCGAGCAGGCTCACGCCGCGCAGGATGAACGGCGCGACCGTGGCCGGCAGCGACATGTCCTGTGCGAGGCCGCAGGCGGCCACCGCGCCGTCGGCGCGCAGCGAGGCGCACACGTTCGCCAGCGTCGCGCCGCCAACCGAATCGACCGCCGCGCCCCAGCGCTCCTTCTGCAGCGGCTTGCCCGGCTCCGACAGCGTGGCGCGATCGATCACCTCGGCCGCGCCGAGCCCGGTCAGATAATCGGTTTCCTGCGTCTTGCCGGTGGAGGCCACCACGCGATAGCCGCGTCGCGCCAGCAACGCGATCGCGAAGCTGCCGACCCCGCCGCTCGCGCCCGTCACCAGCACGTCGCCCCGTTGCGGGCCGATGCCGTGACGTTCCAGCGCGAGCACGCACAGCGACGCCGTATAGCCGGCCGTGCCCGCCGCCATCGCCTGCCGGGCCGTCAGCCCCTGCGGCAACGGAATCAGCCAGTCGCCGTTCACGCGCGCGCACTGCGCGAGCCCGCCCCAATGCTGCTCGCCCACGCCCCAGCCGTTCAGCACCACCGCGTCGCCGGGCCGGTATGTCGGATGCGCGCTCTCGCGCACCGTGCCGGCGAAATCGACGCCCGGCACCATCGGAAAGCGCCGCACCACCGGGCTTTTGCCGGTGATCGCGAGGCCGTCCTTGTAGTTGAGCGTGCTGTATTCGATATCGACCAGCACGTCGCCCTCGGGCAAGCGCGCCTCGTCGAGCGTGTCGAGCCGGGTGTGGCTGGCGCCGTTGGCGTCCTGTTCGATCAGAAGGCAATGGAACATCGTGTGTCTCTCAGCGGAACGTGGGTCCGGTCACGGACGGGTGCGGGCGCCGGCCGGCTGCCGCTGCGGCAGGACGGCCAGGAACCCGCTGAAGAAGGTGTCGAGCGGCGCGGCGTTGCGCACCAGCCGGGCGCGCAGCACCGCGCCTTCCCAGCCGATCCAGAAAAACTCCGCCAACGCGTCGGGGTTCGCGTCGGCGGCGAGCGTGTTCTCGCGCTGCGCGTCGCGCAGGCAGCGCGCCACGCGCGCCTGCCAGCGCGTGAAGATCGTTTCGAGCGCTTCGCGGAATCCCTCCGGCAGCGCGCCCACCTCCAGCCCGAGATTGCCGATCAGGCAGCCGCGCGTGAAATCGTGACGCGCCATGCCGGCCTTGGCGTCCTCGACGAAATCGGCCAGCCGTGTAAGCGCCGGGCGGCTGTCGTCGAGCAGCCAGCGGTCGAGCCGGGCCGCGAAGTAGGCGTCGTAGGCCGTCATCAGCTCGCGGCCGAACGCTTCCTTGCTTTCGAAGTAGTGATAGAACGAGCCCTTCGGAATGCCGACGCGCTTGAGCACCGTATCCAGGCCGGTGGCCGAGAAGCCTTGCTCCGTCAGCAATTCCATGCCGGCGCGGATCAGCACGCCGCGCGTATCGGCGTGCGCTTGCGGGTTTTTCGGGGGACGGCCGCGGCGCGGCTTGAGGGCGGAATCGGTCGGATTTGTCATGCGGCCGATTTTAGACTGATCGTCTATAAAAATGCAAACGGAAGCGGCGAGCGCTGCTTGGATCAGCGTCCGGGGGCCAGTTCGAGCGTTTGCGCGGGCTGCGCGACGAAGTCCGGGTGGGCGGGGTCGTAGTCGTAGCGCGTGACGATCGCGCGGCGCGGGCCGCTCGGGCCGGCCAGATAGTCGATGCGATTGACCGAATTCGGCACGCCGTCGCGCAGCCGGCGCGACACGGCCGTGCCGCCTTGCACGCCATAGACCGGGCGCGCCAGCGCGGCGGCCGGCCAGATGCCGGGCAGATGCGTGTGGCCGCCGAGCACCAGATCGATGCCGGCGTCGGCCCAGCGCCGCAGCGCGGCGTCGCGGCCGTGCAGCAGGTCGTGCCGGTTGGCCGGATCGGCGGCGACGATCGGCTGATGGACCACCGCCACGCGCAATTGCGCCGGCCCCGCGCGTTCGAGCCGTCGCGCCACGCGCTCGACCTGTGCCGCCGAGATCTCGCCCGCCGCGTGCCGTGCCGCACGCGTGGTGTTGACGCCGAGCACCAGCAGCGCGGGCGTGTCGAATTCCGGCTCCAGCGCCGCGCCGAACGCGCGCCGGTAGTTCGCGTACGGCCGTCGCCAGCGCGAGACCAGATCGAACAGCGGGAGGTCGTGATTGCCCGGAATCGCCAGCACCGGCAACGGAGCGAGCCGCGCGACGAACGCGCGCGCCGCGTCGAACTGGCCGCGTCGCGCGCGCTGCGTCAGGTCGCCCGACATCACGATCAGCGCGGGCTGCAACTGCGCGGCGAGCCGTACCAGTGCCTCGACCGCGGCGGGCCGTTCCGCGCCGAAGTGGGGATCGGAAATCTGGAGCAGGGTGGTCATCGGGGGATTATCGCCGGCTTGGGGGCGGTCATTTGCGTTCGCGTTCGGCTTCATCCGGCTCGGGCTTGAGCAGGCGCAGCGGCTGTTCGCCGACGCGAAACACCAGCGGCAGCGCGAGCCGGGCGATCTCGCCGTCGGTCGCGACCTTGATCGAGCGGCGCCGGCGCGACGCGCGATCGACCGTGAAGCGCTCGAAACCGAAGCCGATCATGTCGCCCGCATCGCGTATCCGGCTGATTGCGCCGCGCAGCGACAGCAGGATTTGTGCGAGCCGGCCGTGCGCGAGCGGCGCCATCGCCACCAGCATGCCCTGCGCGAGCAGCGGCGCTTCGGCCGCGCCGACCTGTTCGAGCTGGAGGCGGTTGTTCGCGACGAACAGCGTGGTGGTGCGCAGCTCGCGCACCGTGCCTTCGTGCTCGACGCGCAGCCGCAGCAGGCGGTGCGGGCGCAGCAGCGTGAAGATCGCCGAGCCGAGCGCGACCAGCCGGCTGCGGCCGAACTGGCGTTTGTATTGCTCGCGCTGTTCGAGCAGGCGCGGGTAGAGGCCGAGGCTGGCGTTGACGAGAAACAGCGCGTCATTGACGAAGCCGACCTGCACCGGGTGTTCGCGCGCGGCGAGCAACAGCGCGATCGCGCGCTCCGTATCGGCCGGGATGCCGTGATCGCGGCTGAAGTAGTTGAAGGTGCCGCGCGGCAGCACGCCGAACCGGCAGCCGGCATCGTAGGCGGCGCGCGCCACCGTGCGCAGCGTGCCGTCGCCGCCCACGCCCACCAGCACGCCGCTGCCGACGCGCCGCGCCGCGCGGGCGGCGGTGTCGGCCAGTTGCGACGGATCGGTGACGGTCAGGAGTTCGTAATGGCGGTTTGCCTGGGCGAACGCGGCGTCGAGCTGGGCGGTGAGGGTTTCGGCCTCGCGGGTGCGGCCGGAGCCGATGTTGAGGATGAAGAGGTAGGGGGCGGGGTCCGGGGGCGTCGTCATCGAAGGGCGCTCGGTGGGGGTGAAGCTTACGATTTTATTTCAATCGAGGTGGGCGAGGTTGAGGGAATTGCGGAGCGAGTGGCGATCTCTATCGAGTATTGGATTGCCCATCGATGATTCGATTTTATTTTTGTTATCGAATCGATGACCGATTCAGATTTCCGGGGGTGGCTGACCAAGAGCCCGGCGGCCTAGGCGGGATCGACAGCGACCGATTGGAGCTAATTCACGCAGATGCGATCCTGATCGAATCAAGCTCTACCGCGATTTCGGCCCCGAGGGTGGCGTACAAATAGACCAGACTTGCCGCGCGTCGATCGGTAAGGCGTTCTCCCTTTGCCAGTACGGTTCGCGCTTGTGCGAAGCGTTCGTCATCCGGCCGCAGCAGCCGGATCGCGTACACGATGTTCAGCAAGCCCCAGTTTTCGAGGCAAACGCAGGTCACCCCTTCAAAGGTGAGGGTTGCACGCCTGTTGTCGAGATACAGGCCGAGCGTCAGCGTGCGTGGTTCGTTGGGTGCAACGGTGACGGTGTCCAAATACCAATCGTGGAAGTGCCCGAACTGTTCTAGTGATTCTGCAATCGTCATGAGTGGGTCTATGGAAGTATTGAAACCGGCCAGCCATGATGCCGGTTGATGCCGTCCCGATTGTGCGCGTGTGGATTGGCGTTTCCGTGATGGGCCTCAAAGTCGATATCCGTCATGGGCGTTCCATTCGGGCCATATTGGCGCTCGCTGTCAACGTCCTCATCCCGAACGACGTGTCGGTTCATTGCGATGTGGCGCAGCCCGGCATCGTTCGCACACCGCACCATCCGAACCACGCCGCACCCCTCACCCCGGCACCACCTCGGCCGCGAACGCGGCCACTTCCGCCACCAGGCTCCGCGCGGCGCGCGCCACCAACTCGCCGCCTTTCTCCTGCGACGCCAGCTTCGGGTTCGAACCCATCCGCCCGTCCGGGAAGCGCGCACGGAAATCCAGCGCCTCGCGGATCGGCCCCATCGGCGCGATCTCGGGCGAATAGTCGGCCTGCTTGATGGTGTGCGGCAGCGCCCACTGCGTCACGGCGATCTCCGACGGTGTGGCATGCACGCCGTGGCCGGTCGGGAATTGTCGGTGCGCAATCTCGGACACGCCGTCCAGGTCCCACCAGTTGCGCAGCTTCAGCGCGAACCCGCAACGGCGGCGCGCGAAACTGGCCTGCGCGTAGATCTCCGAGAACGCCGCCTCGATCGACGCGACGTTGCCGCCGTGCCCGTTCAGAAACAGGATCTTCTCGAAGCCGTGCCCGGCCAGCGAATGGACCCAGTCGCCGATCGCCGCGATGAACGTGCTCGGGCGCAGCGAAATCGTGCCGGGAAAGCCGAGATGATGCTGCGCCATGCCGATGTTGAAGGTGGGCGCGACCAGGATGTCGGCGGAGGTCTGCGCCTCGTGCGCGATGATCTCGGGGCAGAGCCAGTCGGTGCCGAGCAGGCCGGTGGGGCCATGCTGCTCGTTCGAGCCGATCGGCACGACCACGGTGCGGCTGCGTTTCAGGTAATCCTCGATTTCGGACCAGGTCGACAGGTGCAGAAGCATGGTGAATTCCATTGGCAGTGCGCACGGCTCGCGCGACTGCGGGCCGAAGGTGCGCGGGGGGATCGATTGTCAGATTGTCATCGCGAGAACGCGGCACGGGCCGCCGCATCCCTGGACGCTATCGTCCCAGCATCGCGGAAAACTCACAACTAACGCCCCGCCGAACGAACCCTTGCCTGCCGGAAACGCGGCCAGGCAACGGCGTCGAGAAAGGCCAAGGCAGCCCCCCGCCATGCGCGGCGAGCCGCTACACTGCCCGACGAGCCGCCAGCCGTCACCTGTCGTGCCGCCGCTGAACCGCAACCCCCTTCGCCCGGAGACCTCCCATGACCCACGCCACCGCAGCGTCCCCCGCCGTCACCACCTGGCGCGGCGACGCGCTGGAAAACCTCCACCACGCGCACATCGCCGTGGTCGACACCGAAGGCCGGCTGCTCGCTGGCCACGGCGACCCGCTGCGCATCACGCTGGCCCGTTCGGCGGCCAAGCCGGCGCAGGCGCTGGCCGTGCTCGAAACCGGGGCGCTGGAGCGCTTCGGCTTCGACGAGGCCGATCTTGCGCTGATGTGCGCCTCGCACAGCAGCGAACCGCGCCACGTCGAGCGCGCCCAGGCGATGCTGGCCAAGCTCGGCGCGAGCGAGGACGACCTGCGCTGCGGCCCGCACACGCCGATCTCCGACGCCGTCTGGCGCGACTGGGTCCGGCGCGGCATCGAACCGCGCGCGGTGTGCAGCAACTGCTCGGGCAAGCACGCCGGCATGCTGGCCGGCGCGCGCGCGATCGGCGCGGCGCTGGCCGATTACCACCTCGACACGCATCCGATGCAGGTGCGTGTGAAGCGCACCATGGCCGAGGTGTGCGATCTGCCCGATGACGCCGTGGCCTGGGGCGTGGACGGCTGCAACCTGCCGACGCCGGCGTTCGCGCTCGATCGCCTCGCGCGGATCTACATGAAGCTGGCCGACGCGGCCGATCGCGCCGAAGCCGGCGAGGGCGTTGAGGATGCCGAAGCATCCGCGCGCCGCGCTGCACTGGCGCGGCTCTATCACGCGATGACGCGCCATCCCGAACTGGTTGCGGGCGAAGGGCGCTTCTGCACGCAACTGATGCAGGCGTTCGATGGCCAACTGGTCGGCAAGCTCGGCGCGGACGGCTGCTACGGGGTGGGGATTCGCGCCTCGGACGCCACGCGCCGGCTCGGCGCGGCGGGCGCGATCGGCGTGTCGGTCAAGGTGGAGGACGGCAACGTGGGGGTGCTGGCGATGATCGTCTGCGAGGTGCTCGACAGGCTCGCGATCGGCATGGCCGAACAGCGCGCGGCGCTGGCCGTGTTCCATCGCCCGCCGATGCGCAACACGAAGGGCGTGGAAACCGGCCGCGCGGCGTTCCCGTTCGAACTGGCGCGGAACTGAAGCAGCACCCAAGCACGACGGCCCGCAGTGCCGATGGTTCCGGACTACTCGGCGCTTTGCGTGGCCGCCGTCGGCGCCTTGCTGAAGCGGATATGCGCGATGCGGCGCACCAGCCACGCGGCGGCCACGGCCGCGCAACCGGCCAGCGCGATGCCGATGTGGATCGACTGCACCATCGTGCGCCGCGCGGCTTCGAGCAGCGCGCCGCCGTCCAGCCCGGCCGCGTGGAGCTTGGCCAGCAGCGCCTCGCCCACGCCCGGATCGACCAGCACGCGCGGGTCGGCCAGTTGCGCGAGCCAGCGCGCGGCGGTGTCCGGGCCGAGCACGCTGAGGGCCTCGCCCACGCCGGTCGCATAGCGGTGCTGCACGATGGTTGCCAGGATGCTGGTGCCGAGCATGCCGCCCACCATCCGCGTGGATTGCAGCAGTGCGGTGGTGATGCCGAAGCGCTCGCGCCCGGCGATCTCCTGGCTGAAGATGTTCAGGTTGTTGAGGATGAAGCCGAGCCCGATGCCGATCGCGCCCATCGCCACTTCGAGGATCAGCCGTGGCGTCAGCGCGCCGGTTAGCGCCAGCGTGGCCGAGGCGGCGGCGAGCAGCCCGAAGCCGATCGACAGGATCAGCGTGGGCTTCTTCAGGTGCGTGACGATGCGGATGTTGATCAGGCTGCCGAGCGCGATGCAGGCGGCGATCGGCGTGGCCAGCAGGCCGGCCGTTTGCGGATCGAGGCCGAAGCCGCCCTGCAGCAGCAGCGGCGCGAAGAAGATCAGCGAGAACATCACGAAGCCGGCCAGCGTCGACAGCAGGAACAGCGTGACAAGCTGAGGATCGCGAAACAGATCGAGCGGCACGATCGGATGCGTGGCACGCCGCTCGCACACCAGAAACGCGACGAACGCGAGCACCACCACGGCCGCCAGCGTCAAGGTTCCGGTGCCGATGCCATGCACCGGCAGCGCCTCGATCAGGAATTGCAGGCAGCCCAGCGTGATCGCCACCAGCAGCGCGCCGGTGTAGTCGATGCGGACCTTGCCTTCGCGCGGGCGCACGATCATCGGCAGGTGCCGCCCGATGAAGTACAGCGCGAGCGCGCCCACCGGCACGTTGATCAGGAACGTCGAGCGCCAGCCGAAATGCTGACTGAGCCAGCCGCCCAGCGACGGCCCGGCGGCCGTGCCGATGCCGTAGGTGGCGGCCAGCACCACTTGCCAGCGCACCCGCTCGCGCGGGTCGGGGAACAGGTCGGGGATCGACGCGAACGCGGTGCCCACCATCATGCCGCCGCCCACGCCTTGCAGCGCGCGCGCCACGGCCAGCATCCGCATGTCGACGGCCGCGGCGCACAGCACCGAAGCCAGCGTGAACACCAACACCGCGGCCACCACGAAATGCTTGCGCCCGAAGTAATCGCCGAGCCGGCCGAAGATCGGCACCGTCACCACCGAGGCGAGCAGGTAGGCGCTGGCGATCCACGCGTAGTACTCGAAGCCGTGCAGATCGGCGACGATCGACGGCAGCGCGGTGCTGACCACCGTCTGGTCGAGCGCCACCAGCATGTTGACGAGGCCGATGCCGAGCATCGCGAGCAGCGCGTCGCGGAAGCTCAGGGCGGGAGAAGCGGGGGAGGAAGCGTTCACGAGAGGGGCGGCCGGGGGCGGTGCTGCGAAAGCCTCTCACGATAGCGACGCGGGCCGCCCCGCGCAACCGTTTCAAATGTTGATCGTGTTGATCGATCGCGAGAGGCGGGTCATCGCCGCTTCATGGCCGAGTCCATGGCCGCGTCACGAAGCGGGCGATACGTGCCGCGATCAGCCGCGCCCGACGAACGGCATGTGGCTTGCCATCACCGTCATCGACAGCACGTTGGCGTCGAGCGGCAGGCTGTCCATGTAGAGCACCGCGCGCACCACGTTGTCCATGCTCATGCGCGGTTCGACCTTCAGCGAGCCGTCCGCCTGCAGCGTGCCCTGCGCCATCAGGCTGCTCATGTCGCTGACCACGTTGCCGATGTCGATCTGCCCGCAGGCGATGTCGTAGGCGCGGCCGTCGAGCGAGGCGGCCTTGGTCAGCCCGCTGATCGCATGCTTGGTGGCCGTGTAGGCGGCGGCCTGCGGGCGCGGCGCATGCGCGGAGATCGAGCCGTTGTTGATGATCCGGCCGCCGCGCGGGCTTTGCTGCTTCATCAGGCGAAACGCGCCCTGCACGCACAGAAAGGCGCCGGTCAGGTTGATGTCGACGGCCTGTTTCCAGTGCGCCACCGGCATCTCCTCGATCGAGCATTGCGGCGTGAACACCCCGGCGTTGTTGAACAGCAGGTCGAGCCGGCCCCAGCGCGCCTCGATCGTCTCGAACAGCCGGGCCACGGCGGCTTCGTCGCCGACGTCGCAACTGATGGCCAGCGCGCGGTCCTGCGCGCCCGATTCGGCGATCACCGCCTGCAACGCGTCGAGCTTGCGCGCGGCCAGCGCCACGCGATAACCCGCCTGCAGCAGGCCCAGCGCCACGCTGCGTCCGATGCCGGAACTGGCGCCGGTGACGAGGGCGACCTTCTCATTCATGTTCGACTCCCGAGGTTGCGGCCCGGCACGCGCGGCGCGCCACGGCCCGATAGAAAAACGTTCAGTTCACCGCATCGTTCAAATCGGTCAGGTCGCGCCCGCGCGTTTCGGTGGAGAGCCACACGCCCACCAGCGTCAGCGCCGACAGCACCGCCGTGTAGATGCCCATCACCCAGAACGAGCCGCCGGTCAGGCCGATCAGGTAGATGCCGAGGATCGGCGCGAGGCCGCCCGACAGCACCGCGCCGATCTCGCGCGAGAGCGCCACGCCCGAGTAGCGGTAGCGGTTGCCGAACAGTTCGGCGAAGTGGGCGCATTGCGCGCCGAGCATGCTGTTCGCGCCGAGCGCGAAGCCGCCGAACATGGCGATGCCCACCCACAGCGGGTCGCCGGTGCTGATCATCCACCAGGCCGGCACCGCCCACACCAGCATGAAGATCGCGCCGGCGCGGTAGATGGTCTTGCGTCCGAACCGATCCGACAGCGCGCCGAACAGCGGCGTGGTGATCACGCTGGCCAGCGTCACGATGATCGCGCACGAAGTGCCGATCTTCGCGAGCTGCGCGCTGGGCAGGCCGAGCCGGGTGGCCACCGTGCCGCCCAGGAATGCGATCACGATGGTGGTGTAGATGGTCGAGCCGCCTTGTTCGGCGAGGCGCATCAGCACCGCCGCCAGCACCGGCCGGCGCGCGTGCTGCACGACCTGGCGGATCGGCGAGCGCGCCACCTGATGGCCGCTTTCGAGCGCGGCGAAGGCCGGGCTTTCGCGCAGCTTGAGGCGGATCCAGATCGCCACGGCGATCAGCACCACGCTGGCCAGGAACGGCAGGCGCCAGCCCCAGGCCAGGATCGTGGCGGTATCCATCGAGTGCTGCATCAGGCTGAAGGTGGCGGTGGCGATGCCGAAGCCCGCGAAGATGCCGACGAACGGCAGCGCCGCGAAATAGCCGCGCCGCTTTACCGGCGCGACTTCCGCCATCAGCGTCGAGGCGCCGGCCTGTTCCGCGCCCGCGCCGAAGCCCTGGATCAGCCGCAGCACGATCAGCCCGACCGCGCCGAGCGGGCCGGCCGGCAGCAGGCCGACCAGCGTGGTGGATACGCCCATGATGGCGATCGTCATCAGGAGAACGAACTTGCGGCCCTTGCGGTCGCCCAGCGAGCCGAAGAACACGCCGCCGAGCGGTCGCGCGAGGAAGCCCACGCCGTAGGTGGCGAAGCTCGCGAGCAGGCCCGCATGGGCATCGAACGAGGAGAAGAACACGCGGCTGAAGATCAGCGCGGTGGCCAGGCCGAAGATGGCGAAATCGTAGTATTCGAGCGCGCTGCCCACCGCGCTCGTCAGGATCGCGCGGCGTAGCTGCTGCGCGCTGACCGGCGCGGCGGCGCCCGCGTCGGGGGAATCGGGCCGCGCGCTCGCGGCATCAGACTGCGTCACGGGCGTGAACGCGTCACGGTGGGTCGTCATCTGTCTGTCTCCATGTCCGGCTTCTTGTTGTCGCGTGCCGATCCTGGCGCGCGTCCGGCCGCGGCGAAATCGCTTCGGTGATCGAAACGTCTTCCATCGTTCGAGCGGCTTCGGCTACACTTGGTTATCGATAACCAAGTGATGCAAAATCTAACATAAAGGAGACGTGTATGTCCAAGGAACCCGTATTGGTTGTTACCCGATATCCCGAGGCGGACATGATCGTGCTGGCCGAGCGCTACACGCTGCATGTGCTGGCCGATGCGCCCGATCGGGCCGCGCTGCTGGCCGAACTCGCGCCGCAAGTGCGGGTGCTGGCCACCAACGGCGAGGCCGGCGCGGACGCGGCGCTGATCGATGCGCTGCCGAAGCTGGAGGCGATCGTGTCGTACGGCGTGGGGGTGGATGCGATCGACCTGAAGCACGCCGCGTCGAAGGGCATTCGTGTGACGAATACGCCCGACGTGCTGACCGAGGACGTGGCCGACCTGGGCCTCGCGCTGATGCTGGCGCTGGCGCGCGAGATCGCCGCCAACGATGCGCGCGTGCGGGCCGGCGAGTGGGGCCGCGAGCATTTCGCGCTGACCTCGCGGATGTACGGCAAGCGGCTCGGCATCATCGGCCTGGGGCGGGTCGGGCGCGCGGTGGCGCGGCGCGCGGCGGCGTTCGACATGCAGATCGCGTATCACGACCGCGCGCGCTTCGACGACCTGCCGTACGCCTTCCACGACAGCGCGGCGGCGCTGGCGGCCAACGTCGATTTCCTGATGGTGTGCGCGGCGGCCGATCAGATCCCGCGCGGCGCGATCGGCGCCGAGGTGTTCGAGGCGCTCGGACCGAACGGATTCCTGATCAATATCGCGCGCGGCAGCATTCTCGACGAACCGGTGCTGGTGGATTATCTGAGCGACGGGCGCCTGCGCGGCGCGGCGCTCGACGTGTTCTGGAACGAGCCGGCCATCGACCGCCGCCTGCTGGCGCTGCCGAACGTGGTGCTGTCGCCGCATCGCGCCAGTGCGACCGTGGAAACGCGCGCGGCGATGGCGCGGCTGGTGCGCGCCAACCTCGATGCGTTTTCAGCCGGCGAGCCGCTCGTGACGGAGTTCACGGCGCATTTGCCGAAAGCGTCGGCCTGACGTGAAGGCGGGCGTGGCGGCCCGCTGATCCGGCCGATCGGGCCTTGCGCTCAGGCGCTTTCGCGCGCCACCACTTCGTAAGGAATACGGATCAGGGCCGGCGCGTCGTGCAGCGTGCGCTGCGCCTTGGACGAGGCCGTTTCGCGGCGCGATGCGTTGGGCCGTTCGCTGGCGTCGATCGCCGCCAGCAGCGAGAGGCCCGTGGAGCGGCCGATTCCGTAGGCGTCCACCGATACCGTGGTGATCGACGGGTAGCAGTGCCGCGCCAGTTCGAAATCGCCGAAGCCGGCCACGGCGATATCGTCGGGCACCTTCAGGCCGAGCCGCTGGCAGGCCATGATCACGCCGAACGCGTGGATGTCGCTGGTGCACATCACGGCATCGGTGTCGGGCCATTCGGCGAGCAGCCGGGTCAGCGCGGCGGCGGCGTTTTCCATCGCCACGCCGTGGGCCATGCTGGTGTTGCCGTCGGCCGGCGTGGCCTCGCGCGGCGCATGCAGGCCCGCCGCCTTGACCGCCGCCAGATAGCCGTTGCGGCGCGCCAGGCCGCGCAAGTCCAGGCGCGTCGTGCCGCCCACGAAGCCGATGCGGCGATAGCCGCGCTGATACAGGTAGCCGCCCATCGCGGCGGCCGCTTCCTCGTTCGAGAATCCCACCACGCGGTCGATCGGATCGGCCGGCAACTCCCACGTTTCGATCACCGGAATGCGCGCCTGTTCGAGCATCGCGCGTGCGCGCGGCGTGTGGTGGCCGCCCGTCAGCACGATGCCGCGCGGCTGGTGGCTCAGGAGCGAGGCGATCAGCGCCTCCTCGCGCTCGACCTGGTATTCGGTGTTGGCCAGCAGCAGCCGCAGGTTGCGTGTTTCGGCCACCTCGTTGAGGCCGCGCACCGTTTCGGCGAAGTTCGAACTCGACAGCGACGGCACCATCACGGCGACGATATTGGCGCGGCCCGAGGACAGCGCGCCGGCCACCGCGTCGGCCACGTAGCCGGTCTGGCGCACCGCGTCCATCACGGCGGCGCGCGTGGCGTCGCTCACATGCTGCCCGGTCAGCACGCGCGAGACGGACATCTTCGAGACGCCCGCGAGGCGCGCGACGTCGGCCATGCGGACGGGGGCGCCCGGTTCGGGCTGGGAATCGTGCTTGATGCTCATGGTGTCGGAGGCTGCGCCGGTCGGATCGGTGCCGCGGCGCGGTGCGATGCGCGCGGCAAACGCCAATTGTAGCCGCAGCGGGCGAGGGCGCCGGGGCGTTCCGGCCCTTGCAGCGCGGGTCGGGTCGCGCCCGCCCGCCAATCCGCGAAAAATCTTCCGCGTCGTGTAACCGGATCGGCATCCGAAACGATCTGTTGGAGACCAGCGCCGCATCACGGCGCGTTCCGCCTCTCGACACAGGATGCCGCCATGCCCGCCACGACGTTTCGTTCGCTTTCCCGACTATTCGACCCGACCTGGCTGGCCGCACGCTGCCAGACCTGGGCGCCGTTGCCGGTGCGCGCGATCGTCGGTTACGGCTACCTGGCGCACGGCTACGCGAAAATCCTCAAGAATCCCGAGCATTTCGCGGCGATCCTGCACGCGCTCGGCGTGCCCGCGCCGCACCTGATGGCCTGGGCGACGATCGCGATCGAACTCGGCGGCGGCCTCGCCGTGCTGGCCGGCGCGTTCGTGCCGCTGGTGGCGTGGCCGATGCTGGCGGTGCTGCTGGTCGCGTCGGCCACCGTCCACCTGCAATACGGCTTCACGTCGATCAAGCTGATGGACGTGGTGAACGGCGTGCCGAAGTTCGGGCCGCCCGGCGTCGAGGCCGACCTGCTGTACGTGGCGGGCATCGTCGCGCTGATGTTCGGCGGTTCCGGGCCGTTCTCGGTGGACCGCCTGCTGCGGCCCTGGTACGCCCGGCTCGGCGCGGCGCCGCGTGCGGCGCGCGGCGTGTCGGCCTGACGCGGCGTTCGCACGGAGCCGACGCATCGTGTCCACGCCCGCCATGACGATGGCCCTCGATCCGCGCCCGGGCGAAGCGCCGGCCGCCCGGCGCGCCGGAGCCGCCGGGATTTCCGAGGCCGAACGCCGCCTGACCGCGCTGCTGCTGCGCTCGATCGAAGGCGACAAGGCCGCCTATCGCCATTTCCTGCAAGAGCTGACCCGGGTGCTGCGCGCCCGCCTGCGGGCCAGGCTGCGCCGCCGCGACGAGGACGTCGAGGATCTGCTGCAGGAAGTGCTGATGGCGGTTCACAACGGGCTCGAAACGTTCCGGCCCGACGTGCCGCTGACGGCCTGGATCAGTGCGATCGTGCGCTACAAGGTGGCCGATTATCACCGCGCGCGGTTCCGCTGGGACGCGCTGCACGAACCGCTCGACGACGACGGCGACCTGTTCGTCGAATCGGGCAGCGAGGCCGCCGACGCGCGCCGCGACGTGGCGCAACTGCTGGCGACGCTGCCCGACGGCCAGCGCGTGCCGATCGAGCACATGCGGCTGTGGGGCATGTCGGTGGCGGAGACGGCCTGCGCCACCGGCTTGTCGGAATCGGCGGTGAAGGTCGGCGTGCACCGCGGGCTGAAGGCGCTCGCGGCGAAAATTCGAGGCAAATGCGCAGGAGACCGTAATGAAGACTGACGAGCTGATCATGAACCTGGTGGACGCGCCGCGCCCGCCGGGCCGCGCCGAGGTCGGCCGCAAGCTCGGGCTGGCCGTGGCGGCCGGTCTGGCCGCCGCGCTGCTGCTGTTGCCGGCGATCTGGGGCGACACGTTGCGGATCGCCGCGGCGTTCGCGCGGCCGATGTTCTGGGCCAAGGTGATGCTGCCCACCTCGATGACGCTCGCCGCCGTGTGGGTGGGCGCGCGGCTGTCGCGGCCCGGCATGCCGGTCGGGCGCGCGTGGTTTGCGCTGGCGCTGCCGGTGGCGGTGGTGGCGGTGGCGGCGGCGCTGGTGCTGGCCGTCACGCCGGCCGAGGCGCGCGTCGATCTCGTGCTCGGCCGCACCTGGCGCACCTGTTCGCTCTATATCGTCGGCCTGTCGGTGCCGGCCCTGGTGGTGCTGCTGTGCGCCATGCGCGGGCTGGCCGCCACCCGGCCGGTGGCGGCCGGCCGCGTAGCCGGGCTGCTGGCCGGCGCGATCGGCGCGCTGGTCTATTCGCTGCGCTGCCCCGAGATGGCCGTGCCGTTCTGGGCCGTCTGGTATCCGGTCGGCATGCTGGTGCCGGCGCTGATCGGCGGCGCGCTCGGGCGGCGCGTGCTGCGCTGGTAGCGGCAAGGTCGTCCGTTCTCCCAAGCATTGCACAGGCGTCGAACAAGGCCTGCCGGGCGATCGGCAGGCCTTTTTTGCGTGGCCGGCCGTGCTCGGGCAGCGTGCTTTGGCGAAAACTACAAGCGCCCGATCGAGCGCTGTCAAAACTACACGGGCCTCGTTTCGCGGCGCTTCGGGCGTCTTCCGCCCCTTGTTTTGCGCTGCAACACGCGCGCCCTTGCGCGGCGCGCTTGCGCCGTGTTTCGGCATCTTTTTTAAGCGTCCGCCGCGAAGCTGGCTTGGAGTTTGCTAAAGCCTAGGCGTTGCATTCCATCGCCTTCGCGCCGCACCGCCGCTTCCGTCGACGTTCGCTTCGCGCATTACTTACTTGCACGCACCTTGGGGAACTACCTTGTCGCTTAACGTCCTGATGGTTGCCGCCGAAGCGGCGCCGCTTGCCAAGAGCGGCGGCCTCGGCGATATGGTCAGCGCGTCGGCCGGCGCGCTGCGTCGGCGCGGCGTCGATGTCTCGATCCTGCTGCCCGGTTATGAAAGCGCCTTCGAGCAGGCCGTCGCGCCCACGCCGATCGGCCTGATCCGCGATCTGCCCGGCGGCGACGCGCGCCTCTGGCGCGCCACCATGCCCGATACCGGCGTGCCCGTGCTGCTGCTCGAAATGAACCACCTGTATGGCCATCGCGGCAGCGGCCTCTACCAGGACGAGGGCGGCCGCGACTACGTCGACAACTTCGTGCGTTTCGCCTCGTTGTCGGCCGCCGCGGCACGGATCGCCTCCGGCGTGCGCGGCGTCAAGCGCCCGCACGTGGTGCATGCGCACGACTGGCACACCGGCCTCACGCCGCTGCTGATGAAGCTGGCCGGCGCGCGGGCGCGCAGCGTGTTTACGATCCACAACCTCGCGTTCCAGGGCAACTATCCGCCGGGGCTCGCGCCGTACGCCGGCATTCCGTCCGAGCTGCTGGCGGCCGCGCCGAACGAGCCGCACAGCATCGAGTTCTACGGCATGCTCAGTTGCATGAAGGCCGCGATCGTCTATGCGGACCGCCTGTCGGCCGTCAGCGAGCGCTATGCGCAGGAGATCCTGACGCCGCGCTTCGGCAACCGCATGGAAGGCGTGCTCGGCGCGCATCTCGACAAGCTGTCGGGCATCGTCAACGGCATCGACGATGCGCTGTGGGACCCGCTGCACGACGACACGCTCGCGCAGTGCTACGGCGTGGACGATCTGGCCGGCAAGCACGCCTGCAAGAAGGCGCTCCAACAAAGTTACGGATTGCAGATCGATCCGTTCGCGCCGCTGGTGGCGATCGGCAGCCGCCTGACCACGCAGAAGCTGGCCGACCGCCTGTGCGAGGCGATCGGCGACGCGCTCGAACGCTGGCCGCGCGCGCAGTTCGCGGTGCTGGGGCAGGGCGAAGCCGGCATCGAACGGGAATTGCGACGGCTGGCGGCGCAGTGGCCGGGCCGGCTCGGCGTGCACGTGGGCTACGACGAACCGCGCGCGCACCGGTTGCATGCGGGCGCCGACATCCTGCTGCACGCGAGCCGCTTCGAGCCGTGCGGGCTGACGCAGCTCTATGCGATGCGCTACGGCACGGTGCCGGTGGCGTCGCGCGTGGGCGGGCTGGCCGATACGATCGTCGATGCGCCGCTGCGCGACGCGAGCACGTGTGCCGATCCGCAGGCCCAGGTCGGCAATGCCACCGGCTTCCTGTTCGACGGCGAACGCGCCGAGGACATTGTGCAGGCGCTTGGTCGCGCGTTCGACCGGTTCGCGCAGCCGCAAACCTGGCGTGTCTTGCAGCGCAATGCGATGCAGCGCGATTCGAGTTGGGCGGGGCCGGTTGCGCGGTATATCGATCTGTACTGCGAACTGGCCGGCGTCAGCGTGCCGCGCACGGCGCAGCCGGTGAAGCTGAAGACGAAGGGCGGCGCGAGCGTGGTGGCGAACGATGCGCCGTCGCGCAGCGCGCCGGCCGTGGCACGGGTCAGACAGCATGCGGAGGCGGCGTTGGGGCGTGCCTGAGAAGCGGCGGCCGCGCTCGACGTTACGCAGAGCGTGCGCGTGAACACGCGGCTCGGATTGATCTGAGCGGCGAAGCCGATTCGATGAGCGTCACGGCGCGGCTCTCGATCCGTCCGCACACCGGCTCGGTGCGCTGGTCGAACCGCGCGACTTCGGCGATGATGTGTGCCATTGGCACTCTCGACTTCCCCGCATGACCACGCCTGCGCCCTTCCGAATCTGCCGCCTGCGCGGCGGCCTCTACGGCCTGCTGCTCGGCGATGCCCTTGGCGTTCCTTACGAATTCCACAGCGCCGCCTCGCTTTCCCACCTGAGCCCCGGCGATATCGACATGACGCCGCCGCCCGGTTTCGAGCGCGCGCACCACGGCGTGCCGCCCGGCACCTGGAGCGACGACGGCGCGCAGGCGCTCGCGCTGCTCGACGCGTTGCGGCGCGACCGCGCGCTCGATCTCGATACGTTCGCCGGCAACCTGCGCGACTGGTTCCATCGCGGCGCGTTCACGCCCGACGGCAAGGTATTCGACGTCGGTCTGCAGACGCAGCGCGCGCTCCAGCAACTGAGCGCCGGCGTGGCGCCCGCGCAGGCCGGCCCCGACGGCGAGCGCGACAACGGCAACGGCTCGCTGATGCGCTGCCTGCCGGTGGTGCTGGTGGCGGCTTCCCATGACGAAGCGATCGCGCTGGCGCGCAAGCAGAGCGTGGTCACGCACGGGCATGTGCGCTCGCAACTGTGTTGCGCGCTCTATGCGGTGACGGCGATGGAGATTCTCGACGGCCTGAGCGCGGCCGATGCCGTGCGCGCGGCGGAAGACGTGCTGCTGGCACGCTGCGCCGGCACTGTCGAGGAAGCCGAACTGAAGATCGTGCTCGACGGCCGCTTCGACGCGCCGCAAGGCTCGGGTTACGTGGTCGACAGTTTCTGGTCGGCCATCCATTGCCTGTTGTCGACGCACGGCTTCGAGGCGTGCATCAAGCGTGCGGTGCAGCTCGGCAACGACACCGACACGACCGCCGCCATCGCCGGCGGCCTGGCCGGCCTCGTGCATGGCGAGGCGGGCTTGCCGGCACGCTGGCTCGACAGCCTGCACGGCAAGCCGCTGGTCGAGGCGCTGCTGGCCGCCGCCGGCCACTGACTGCCGCCATGATCAGCCGCCTGACGTTCCGCATGCCCGCCACCTCGGCCGAGGTGTTCGAAGCGTTCCACAACCACGACACGCGGCTGCGCTGGGACACCTTGCTCAAGACAGCCGGCGTGGAGGGCGGCCATCGCTATCCGCATGTCGGCGCGATTTCGGTCAACGTCGGGCGCGGCTGGAAAAGCCTGTTCTGCCTGCGCACGCGTTTCGTGTCCTACCAGCCGCCGCTGCTGGCCGCCGCCACGCTGGTTGCACCGGCCGGCATCTTCCGCACCTGGACCGCCTCGATTCGCCATCGCGACCTCGGCGGCGGCCAGTCGGACCTGATCTACACGGTGCGCTTCAGCCTGCGCCCCAACTGGCTCGACCGGCACGGCAAGCCGATCGTGGTTCGCCTGTTCGAGGATGAAACGCGGCGGCGCTTCGAGGCGCTTGCCGCGTTTCTACGCACCTGAGGCGAAGTTTCAGGGCACGGCTTCAAGCCGCTTCCCGCCCGAAATCGACGATCACCTTGCCGAAGTGCGCCCCCGAGGCCAGATAGCGATACGCCTCCTGCGCTGCCTCGAACGGGAACACCCGATCGATCACCGGCTCGATGCGGTTCTGATGCAGCGCGCGCACCGCGCCTTCGAGGTCGTGCGTCGAGCCCGTCTGGCTGCCGAGGATGTTCAGCGTCTTGATCATCACGGGCAGCACCGGCATCGTCACGTCCATGCCACCGATGAAGCCCACCACGTAAATCGTGCCGCCGATCTTCGCCGCGTTGATCGAGCGCGCGAACGTGCCGCCGCCCACCGTCTCCACCACGAGGTCGGCGCCTTCGCCGCCGGTGGCGTCGAGCACGGCCTCGTCCCAGGCGGGGCGGGTGCGGTAGTTGATCAGCACGTCCGCGCCCAGTTCGCGTGCGCGCGCCAGTTTTTCATCGGATGACGAAGCAATGATCACGCGCGCACCGGCCGCCTTCGCGTATTGCAGCGCGAACAGGCTTACGCCGCCCGTGCCGAGCAGCGCCACTGTCGAGGCCGGGCCGGTGCGGCTCTTGACGATCGCGTTCCAGGCCGTGGTGGCCGCGATCGGCAAGGTGACCGCCTGCGTGTACGGCATGCCGTCGGGAATCCGAACCAGTGCGCCACCCGGCACCACGGCGTAGTCCGCCAGCGAGCCGGGCATCGTGACGCCGCGAATGCGCGCACCGTTGGCCGCGCTGGGCAGCCCGGCCTGCCAGTCGACGAACGCGCCTGCCATCACGCGCTCGCCCGGCGCCCAGCCGCGCACGCGTTCGCCCACTTCCACGATCTCGCCTGCGCCGTCGGTGCCGGGCACGAACGGCGGCGCGGTGTTGCCGAAGCGGCCCCAGGCCACCATCAGGTCGAGGTAGTTGAGGCCGGCGGCGTGAAGCCGGATCAGCACTTCGTCGGCCGCCGGGCGTGGCGCGATGGCTTCGTCCAGCGTCAGTTGAAAAGGGTCGCCGGTGGTCAATCGATACGCACGCATGGTTGGCTCCTGATGAAATCGAGCCTCCATGTTAGGGGTGGCGAAACCCTATAATCGATCGCGAAAACACGACACCCTTGCATGGAGTGCAGTAATGAACGGCACGGAATCGGATGAAATCGGCGCGTTGCTGGCGGTGCTCGAAACCGGCAGCTTTACGGCGGCCGGGCGCCAGCTCGGGCGCGACAGCTCCGTGATCTCGCGGCGGCTGAAGGCGCTGGAGACGCGTCTCGGCACGCGTCTCGTCGAGCGCTCCACGCGCCGCCTGTCGCCCACCGAGGCGGGCTTGCGCCTGCGCGAGCGCGTGCAGGAGGCGATGCAATTGATCCGCACCGGCGAGGAGGAGGCGCGTTCGCTGGCCGCCACGCCTACCGGCCTGCTGCGCGTGAGCCTGCCCGCCGGATTTGGGCGGCGCTGGATCGCGCCGCGCCTGCCCGCGTTTCTCGCGCGTTACCCGTCGCTCGACGTGGAGGCCAGCTTCACCGATCGTTTCGTTGACCTGATTGCCGAGCGCTTCGATGCGGGCGTGCGGATCGGGCGGCTGGACGATAGCCGGCTCGTCGCGCGGCGCGTGCTCGGCATGCGCCGGCTGTTGTGCGCGTCGCCCGCTTACCTGGCTGCGCATGCGCCGATTCGGCACCCGCGCGACCTTGTGCAGCACGCGTGCATCGGCTTCACGCCGATGGCCTCGCATCCGGTCTGGCATCTGTCGCGGCGCGGCGAACGGCAGGCCGTGCGCACGCGTTCGCGGCTCGCCACCGACGACATCGACGCGGCGTTTCATGCCGCGCTGCAGGGCACCGGCGTGACGTTCAGCGCCGACTGGATCGTGGCCGACGCGCTGCGCGACGGCCGCCTCGTGACCGTGCTGCCCGGTTGGGACGTGACGGGCGACGAGGTCATGCACGTCGTGCGTGCGTCCGCGCAATACACGCCGGCCAAGGTGCGCGCGTTCATCGACTGGATGGCCGACGAGTTCGCCACGGCGCCGTGGGCGGGCGCCGTGCGCAAGCGGCGTTGAGCGCGCGATCGATCGGCATTGACTTGTGCTGATGGTGAATGCGATGCTCGCTGGCGCCGGGCAGGGTCACAAGCCCGCTCCGGCATCGACCGACACCTCGCGCGCTGCCTGCGACGCGACACACAAGACAACGAGAGACCCGACCCACCATGCTCGAAGCCATCGCGCCCGATCTCTGGCATCTCCCCCACAGCTTTACGGCAAGCGGCCTGCGCGTGACGTCGCGCATGACGGTCGTTCGTTTCAAGGACGGCTCGCTGTGGCTGCATTCCCCGGTGCCGCTGTCGCCCGACGTGCGCGCGCAACTCGCGGCGCTCGGCACGGTGCGCTACATCGTGGCGCCTAACAAAATGCATCATCTGTTCGCCGGTGACTGTGCGGCCGCGTTTCCGGACGCCGCGCTGTACGGCGTGCGCGGCCTCGGCAAGAAGCGCCCTGATTTGCGCAATCTGCGCGAACTGGGCCGCGAGGTCGAGCCGGAATGGCGCGACGATCTCGACCAGATTCCGTTCGACGGCATTCCTTTGGGCAACGAAACGGTCTGGCTGCATCGCGCGTCCGGCACGTTGATCCTGACGGACCTGTGCCAGTGGTGGCGGGGGGAGTTGCCGTTGGCGTCGCGCTTGTATGCGTCGTTGACGGGGGTGAGGACGCAGTTGGCCGTGCCGCGCACGGTAAGGATGGCGGTGAAGGATCGTGCCGCCGCGCGGGTCAGTGCGGAGCGGATTCTGGCCTGGCCGTTTACGCGGGTGATCGTTGCGCATGATGCGGTGGTGGAGGCGGATGCGCGGCGTGGGGTGGAGCGGGCGTTGGGGTGGTTTTAATGTCTCTTTCAAGCAGCGAATTTTAATTAAAAATCAGAATTTTTAGAGGTGAGCGTGCTTCATCTTAAGGCCTATAGGGATATTCTCGATCGCGCATTTGTCGTGGTGCTCACGACCAATTCGCATGAGCGAAAAGCGGTGCTTGATGTCATGCAGGCAAGTCGGAAGCTGGTTACGCAACATGATTCGCATCGAGCCTACTTGTGCGTTGCTGACGACAGAGTCGTGCTGGTGCTCGATGGCGATGGCGCTTTCTCCGGATCGGGTGCGGCTTCGCGTTTTTTAAGCGATTTCATTGCCAACGAACGATATCCCACGCCAGCCGCCGTAGTGCTTTGCGGCGTGTGCTGGGGGAATCCTCAACGGGTATCGATTGGTCGTGTTTTAGTGAGTGGCACGCTTGTTTCGGTGAATCGTTCTGTTGCCGAGCAGTCGGGCGTGACCGCCGTCATTCCGAAGACGTTCGAGACCACCCTGCCTGACGAAGCCGTGCAAGGCTTCACAGGTGTCGACTCGATCGCGCCGGCGACGATGCTTTCCGAAGAGCAGCTATACAAAGGAACACAAGCTCGCGAGGAACTCCTTGCCCAATTTCCTGCCGCGCATGGCGGGGAAATGGAGGGGTTTGCCGTCGTGCCGTCGTGCCATAACAAGTCGATCCCCTGGCTCGTGATCAAAGCGGTGTCCGACTACGGCGACGATGAATTCGATCGTGAAGCGCAGGACGACGCAGCGAAAAAAGCGGCGCAAGTATTCCTGCGTGGTTTGCCCGCCATTCCGCTTAATGACGAACGCAAGGAAGCCGTGCAAAGCTTCGCGGACGTTATTCGAGGCCACTCATTCGAGCTGCGCAAGGATTTGCTCGGGAATGAAGGCAAGCTTGCCGTTGAGGTCAATCATGCTCTTCGAGGGCTGGATTCCGTCATCGACTTCTATACCGGCAGCGAATCGATCTCGCCATATCTGGCGCAAAAACTATGTGTCGTGATAAAAGAATTGGCGTTGAATGCAATTGAACATGGCCGGGCTAATAGGGTGCGTGTCAACGTGCTTCCGAGCGGGGTTGTCTTCCATGACGACGGGAAACCGTACCTGCTCGAAAATCTGTCCGATGAAATTGATGGGCGTGGCGGGATGATCGCCTTGAGGGCGTTTCAGAGGGATCACGTCAAGCAAGGCAAGGTAACGATCAAAAGTAAAGCGCATGCCAAATGGGCCAATGGCATACAGTTCGATATCGATAACCCGCACCCGACTTTGGCGGGCACAAAGGAAAAGTGTCGGGCGGAGGTGGACCAGAGGGAATGCCCTGCCATCTACGTACATCCGGAGTGCAGGGATGTTTACGTCGATATTCGCCGTGTCGAAATGATGACGCTTGCTCTGGATACGGTGGACGAGTTCAAGCCGCTGCTCGACGCTGGAAAGAAGCTGTATGTGGCTCTGACCGATCCGGACATCCGAAAAGAAATAGAAAAGGCCTTCAAGGAAAATATTTCCGCAGGAAAGCTGGTGATTTTAATGGAAGATGATTCGGATGATCTCGATCCCTTTGTGTCGGTGCTTTCCAATTCTCAGGCATAGGCGTTCGCCAGAAGGTCTGGGCAAATAACAAAAACGGGCGGCCCAAAGCCGCCCATCTTCTCATACCCCCACACTCAAAAATCAAACTGCGCCGACAACAACAACGTCCGCGGCGCCGCATTCGTCACATACGTCCCTTGCTGAATCCAATACCGGCTGCCGAAAATATTCTCGACATTCGCCCGCAGCACCACATCCTTCGACGCAATGCGCGTCGCATACCGCAAGCCCACGTCGTAACGCGTCCACGCCGGCAAGCGCAGCGCGTCGCTCGAATCGTAGTACTGCGCACCGGTATGAATGATGCGGCCATTAACGCTCAAGCCCGGCACCCACGGCAAATCGTAATCAGCCGCCAAATTGAACGCGAACTTCGGCACGCCGCCCGCCACGTTGCCATCCTGCGTGCCGCCCGCGGTGCCCGACACCTTCGGGTCGTAGAACGTCGCGCTCGCCATCACGCGCAGGTCGCGCGTGACTTGACCGTAGGCGGACAGTTCGAGGCCGCGCACGCGCGTCATGCCGTTGTAGCTGTAGATATTGCTGACCGGGTCGGTCACGGCGTTCGGCTGCGAGATCTGGAAGATCGCGGCCTGCGTCATCACGCGGCCCCAATCGGCCTTCACGCCGGCTTCGTACTGGTTCGACTTGTACGGCGCGAACCCTTGCCCCGCGTTGGCGGAGCCGGCCGGGGCCGGGCTGCTGACCGACAGGCCGGATGTGAAATTGCCGTACACCGAAATATTCGACAGCGGCTTGACCACGAAGCCGGCCAGCGGCGTGATGGCCTGCTGGTCGATCGTGCTTTGCAACGCGCCCGAGGTCGGATCGTAGTTATCCTGACCAACGGTCTGGCGGCGGAAGCCGCCCGTCAGCAGCACGCGGTCGTTGAAGAACGACATCGTGTCGATCACCTGCTGGCTGTTCAGGTGCGTCTGGCTGCTGCGCTGCATGTCGCCGCGCGGCAGGCCGACGGAGGGCAGCGGCGCCGGGTTGTAGAGGTTCGACGAAACCGAATTCACGCCATAGGCGTAGAAATAGCCGATTTCCTGATTCAGGCTCGTGACGCCGGCAACCAGCGTGTGCTTCACGCCGAACGTATCGAAGTGGAAGCGGAAGCCGGCATCCACGGTCTTGGTGCGCGTGTATTGGTCGTAATAGCCGTTGACCACATCGAACGCGCCGCTGGAGGTCAGGCCCGACGCATACGGGAAGTTCTGCGCCGACGTGCCGTAGTGCTCGCCCGCCGCGCCGTACACGGTCACGTACTGGTTGATGTCGTACTCGGCGCGCGTCATCAGCGCGGTGTCGCGCAGCTTCAATTGCGCACCCGGGAACAAGGTGCTGTACGCCGACGGCACGGCCGGCACCGCGGTGGCGGTGCCGAAGCCGATCTGTGATCTCAGATCGTCCGTGTTTTCGGACACGTTGTAGGCGTCGAACGACCACCGCAGTTGCTTGCCGCGGTAATCGAGGCCGATCGCGCTGTCGCCCTGCAACTGGTTGCCGTGCGCGATGCCGGTCTGGCCGTCCTTGATCTGGCCGTTGAAGCGCACGCCGAACTGGCCTTCGCTGCCGAAGCGGCGGCCGATGTCGGCGGCCACGCCGAACTGGCCCTTGGTCTGGTAAAGCGCGGTCAGGCGCGTGAGCGGGGTGTCGTCGGCGCGCTTGCTGACGATGTTGATCGCACCGCCCACGCTGCCGCCCGGGCCCATGCCGTAGGCCAGCGAGCCGGGGCCTTCGAGCACTTCCACGCGCTCCAGCATGTTCACCGGCACGCGCGCGGCCGACACCATGCCGTACAGGCCGTTCAGCGCCACGTCGGTGGCCTGCACGTCGAAACCGCGAATCTGGAACACGTCGCCGAAGCCGCCCGAGCTTTGCTCGGCCCGCACCGAGGCGTTGTTGACGACCACGTCGGCGATGGTGCGCGCCTGCGTGTCGCGCATCAGTTCTTCCGTGTAGTTCGTCGTGCTGAACGGTTGGTTCATGACGTTGGCCGTGCCGAGCACGCCGACGCTGCCGCCGCGCGCGAGCTGACCGCCCGCGTAGGGCGCGGGCAGTTCGCCCGGCTCGGCCTTGGCCTTGACCGACACGGCGGGCAGGGCGGCCGTCACCGGCTGCGCAGCGTCTGCGGCGGCCGGAGCGGCTTGGGCGGTCGGTGCGGCAGAGGCGGCAGAGGCGGCAGAGGCGGTCTGGGCCTGCGCGCTCTGGAGCGCGGCGGTGCCCATCAGGGCGACGAACAGGGCTTCGGCGGCGCGGGCGGCGGCCGTGCGACGGGTCATGGTGTGCGAGTTTCCACGGTGCGGCATAAGGCTTGAGGCTCGGGTCAAAGTTGGTAGATGAGATTCATTTCAATAACGAGAATCGTTTGCAATTGTAAATGGGGCCGATGCCGCGTTGCACAAAAATCGACGGATTCGATCAAAAAACGACGGATTCGGACAAAAAGATTGTCACGGAGCGACGCGCGGGGCAGGGCCGGTCGGCCGCGCCTTGCGCCGTCTCGGCGCGCCATGCTGTACTACGCCGGACCGTTTTTCCCCGGGCGTGATGGGTCCGACAGCACTCGAAACAGGAAAGGGCAAGGCCATGCATGTGATCAGCGCATTGAGTTCCGATTTCTACGAAGTGGAGTTCGCCGGCAAGCCGGCCAATCAGTGGAACGTGTTCCCCGACTGGAACCCGCACGACCGCTTCGGCATCCTGATCTACGATCCGCTGGCCGCGCTGGGCGCGACGCACCTGATCCAGGTGGCCTGCATGTGTTTCTACGACGTCAAGCCGAGCCGGCGCGAGGAACGCAAGATTTACCCGGAGATTTTCGCGATCCATGTGGGCGAATGGTGGGGCGG
Source organism: Burkholderia sp. 22PA0099 (assembly GCF_047497165.1). Classification (NCBI taxonomy): domain Bacteria; kingdom Pseudomonadati; phylum Pseudomonadota; class Betaproteobacteria; order Burkholderiales; family Burkholderiaceae; genus Burkholderia; species Burkholderia sp. 22PA0099. The sequence continues at coordinate 2,183,663 of NZ_CP163165.1, forward strand.
CTACGGTTACTTCGATTTCTGGCCGGCGCGCCGCGAGGTGTGCGTGCCGAACGATCACCAGGAGATTCTCGGCGCGCTCAACGATCGCGGCATCACGCGGCTGGCCTTGCCGGAGCGACCGGCGCGCGAGCTCGTGCATCGCCGCAAGGAGGAGGATTGCGCGCTGGAGGGGCTGGCGACGGCGGTGTTCTACAGCCCGAGCGGGCGCGTCGACCAGGCGGATTTCACGATCCGCAGCAACGACCGCCGCAGCGAGCGCGACGTGCATCGCGTGCTCGACCGGCCGCAACTGGCCACCGACGCGGCGGCCAAGCTGGCCAATTCGCGCGTGCCGGTCAAGGAAGGCGACCCGGATTTCGCGTCGCGTCAGCAGGCGCTGAACGTCAACATCGATGACACGATGCGCGAGGCGGCGCGTCGGCAGCGCGAATGCCTGAAGGTCGACGAACTGATCACGGAGTCGTACCGTTTCGTTCGGCCGGAAGTGGCGCTGAAGTGCTTGTGAAACGCAGTTAGCGCTGCGTGAGTGCGATCCGGCGTTGCGGCGGCCAGCCGCCGCGACCGGATCGTCAGAACGAACCCCGTCATCCCCGATTCGCGCGACACAGAACAGGTCGGCATCAGGAACGCGGCCAGCAGGCCGATCCGGCCGACGCACACAAGCGCGCTTTCCACTACCTCGTCAAGCGAAGCCGTTACCGTGGCGGGCGCAACCATTTCCGGAAACAACAGGCAGGCCACGCTCATGCCGACCAACGCGAGCGTGCGCACCGTGCATGGCAATCCGGTTGCGCCCGCAACGAATGACGACGCTGCCATTCCACAACGATCCAGGCGATCCGGCTGACTCCACGCGGACGATCTTGCTGCCTGTATAGCAGCGCTTTCCACACCACCTCACGCGGCATTCATTTCCTTTACGACATCGCAGGCACGGCGAGTGGCCTTCGCACGCGTGCTCATTTTGTTAGGCATTCATCTGAAAAAAGATGGAATACGCGGCGGCGTGGCGCTGTTCTGTGAGGGTAGCGAGAACGAACCGGTGCGGTGTTTCAGGCACGGGCGCTCTTCGATCATGAGCACGCAACGAACAGTGTCCCTGTCGTCCATTCTGAGAGGAGTCATGCGATGCACAAGCGAGTTGCGGTACTGGTGATCGGGGGCGGCCCGGGCGGCGCCACCGCGGCGGCCATTCTGGCCAAGGACGGGTTGGAGGTGCTGTTGCTGGAGCGCGATACGTTTCCGCGCTATCACATCGGCGAATCGTTGCTGGCGTCGTGCCAGTCGACGCTGAAATTGTCGGGCGCGTACGAGGCGGTCAAGGCGCACGACTTTCAGATCAAGCGCGGCGGCGTGGTGTATTGGGGCGACGACAAGTGGGTGCTGGACTGGCGGCAGCTCGTCGATCCGGACATCTGGTCGTGGCAGGTCGATCGCGCCACCTACGACGACATCCTGCTGCGCAATGCCGAGAAGCAGGGCGTGGAAGTGATCGAAGGTGCGAGCGTCAAGCGCATCGTGTTCGACGGCGAGCGCGCTGTGGCGGCCGAATGGACGCGGCGCGGCGAGGACGTCACGCAGCGCGTCGAATTCGATTACGTGATCGACGCCTCGGGCCGCCACGGGCTGATCGCGCAGCAGCATTTCGACATGCGCCAGCAACACGAGGTGTTCCAGAACGTGGCGATGTGGTCGTACTGGAGCGGCGCGGAACTGCTGCCCGACAGCCCGGAAGGCGGCATCAACGTGGTGTCCGCGCCCGATGGCTGGTGGTGGAACATTCCGCTCGGCAACGACCGCTACAGCATCGGCATGGTCACGCACAAGAACAAGTTCGTGGCGGACCGGCGCGGCTTCGACTCGCTGGAGGATTACTACCTGGCCCGCGTCGCGCAATCGCCGGCCATCCAGGGCGTGACGCGCAACGCCACGCGCGTGGCGCCGGTCAAGGTCGAGCAGGATTATTCGTATGTCGCGGAACGCTTCTGCGGGCCGGGCTACCTGCTGGTGGGCGATGCCGCCTGTTTCCTCGATCCGCTGCTGTCCACCGGTGTGCATCTGGCCCAATACAGCGGCATGATCGCCGCGGCCTCGATCATCAGTACAACGAAAGGCGACGTGCGGGAAGCCGAAGGCCGCGCCTTCTTCGAATATGTCTATCGGCGCGCCTATACGCGGATGCTGGTGCTGGTGTCGCGCATGTACGAGCGCTATCAGGGCGCCGACGACTATTTCTGGAACGCGCAGAAGCTGGTGCACGAATCGGCGCGCAAGGTCGAGCCGATCCGCGATTTCACGACCATCACCACCGGCCTGACCGACATCGACGAAGCCGCGAACGTGGATACCCGCATCCTGAACGACGTGCTGATGCAGGAAGCGAAGACCATGCAGGACACCAGCCTGCAAGGCTCGGCGCCGTCGGACATCACGGCGCTGGACATGCAGCCGTTGTTCGGCGACTGGTTCAGCCTGAGCGGCGAGGATGCCAGCGTGAGCCGGCTCGAACTGGTCACGTCGCCGTCGCTCGGGCTGCGCCGCATCACCACCCCCACCGCCGTCTGAGACGGCCCAACCATCCATGAGTACGGAGCCCCGGCTGTGATCCAACCGCTTCTCTTCACCTTGACCGTGATGACCATCCTGGCCATGCCGGGGCCGACCAACACGCTGCTGGCCACCGGCGGCGCGACCCTCGGCCTGCGTCGCGCCTTGCCGTTGGCGTTGGCCGAGGCATTGGGTTACGGCATCGCGATCCTGGCGGTCGGGCTGTTGCTGAAGCCGGTGCTGGCGCAGTGGCCGCAGTTCGCGCGGGTGTTGCGGGTGGCCGTGTCGGCCTATCTGTTTTACCTCGCCTGGACGCTGTTTCGCAGCGGGCGCGGCGATCAGGCCGAGCGGATCGGCCCCGGGCCGATCGCGCCGCGCCGCGTGTTCGTTGCCACGCTGCTGAACCCCAAGGCGCTGGTGTTCGCGATCAACGTGATCCCGTTCGACAGCCCGCACGTGGCGTTCTATCTGCTCGGCTTCGTCGCGATCCTGGCGCCGCTGTCGATCGCCTGGATCCTGCTCGGCGCGGCACTCGGCAAGGCCGCGGCCGGCACCGGGCGCGAGCGGTGGATCGCGCGTGCCGGGGCGGCGGTGCTCGGATCGTTCGGGGTCCTGCTCATGGCCTCTGCATTGAAGTAACGAGGAGTTTCATCATGAATCGACGCGTACAGGTATTGGTGATCGGCGGCGGCCCCGGCGGCTCGACCGCGGCGGCGCTGCTGGCCAAGGAAGGCCACGACGTGCTGCTGCTGGAGCGCGACACGTTTCCGCGCTATCACATCGGCGAATCGCTGCTGGCCTCGTGCCAGGCCACGCTCAAGCTGTCCGGCGCCTACGAGGCGGTCAAGGCGTACGGCTTTCAGATCAAGCGCGGCGCGCTGATCCACTGGGCCGACGACGAATGGGTGCTCGACTGGCGCAAGCTGGTCGATCAGGATGCCTGGTCATGGCAGGTCGATCGCGCCACCTACGACGACATCCTGCTGCGCAACGCCGAGCAGCAGGGCGTGGAGGTGATCGAGGGCGCGACGGTCAAGCGTATCGTGTTCGACGGCGAGCGCGCGGTGGCCGCCGAATGGATGCGGCGCGGCGAGGACGTGACGCAGCGCGTGGATTTCGACTACGTGATCGACGCCTCGGGTCGCCACGGCTTGCTGTCGCAGCAGCATTTCGACATGCGCCAGCAACACGAAATCTTCAAGAACGTGGCGGTGTGGTCGTACTGGACCGGGGCGGAGCTGCTGCCCGACAGCCCGGAAGGCGCGATCAACGTGGTGTCCGCGCCCGATGGCTGGTGGTGGCACATTCCGCTCGGCAACGATCGCTACAGCGTGGGCCTGGTCACGCACCGCAACGCGTTTCTGCGCGATCGGCCCGGCTTCGATTCGCTCGAAGCCTACTATCTCGACCGCCTGAGCCAGTCGAAGGCGATTCGCGGCGTCACCGCACAGGCCACGCGCGTCGCGCCGGTCAAGGTCGAGCAGGATTACTCGTACGTATCGGACCGATTCTGCGGGCCGGGCTACATGATCGTCGGCGACGCGGCCTGCTTCCTCGATCCGCTGTTGTCCACCGGCGTGCATCTGGCGCAGTACAGCGGCATGATCGCGGCGGCAGCCATCAACAGCGTCGTGAAGCAGGAAATCGACGAAGGCGAGGGCTGGCGCTTCTTCGAGTACATCTATCGGCGCGCCTATACGCGAATGCTGGTGCTGGTGTCGCGCATGTATCAGTCGTACAAGGGCAAGGACGAGTATTTCTGGAGCGCGCAGAAACTGGTGCATGCGAGCACGCATCACGACGAGCCGGTGCGCAACTTCACCGATATCAGCGCGGGCCTGAGCGATATCCACGAGGCCAACGACATCGATACGCGCGCGCTGACGCAGCAACTGCTCGACGCCGCCGAGGCCGAGCAGGACGCCAAGGCTGCGCGCGTGCCCACCACCAACCTGCATACGCTGGACGTGTCGGTGTCGTGGGGGCCGTGGCGCAGCCTCGAAGGCGCGGACACCACGCTGGAGGACATCCGCCTCGTGACCCAGCCATCGCTCGGGCTGCGTCGCGCCGCACGGAGCGAGGCATGATGAACGCCCCGGCCGAGATGCTCGAATTGATTACCGGCGCATGGAAAACGCAGGTCGTGCATGCGTTTGCCGCATTGTCGGTGGCCGAGGCGCTGGACGCCGCGCCGTTGCCGCCCGACCAACTGGCGCGCCGCCTGGGCGCCGACGCCGATGCCCTGACGCGGCTGCTGAGGGCCGGCGCGGCCCTCGGCCTCGTGCGGTGCGATGCCGAGGGCCGCTATTCCGGCTCGCCGCTGCTCGACACATTGCGCGCGAGCGGCCCCGGCTCGCTGCGCGGCTACGCGATGGCGGTGGCGATGCCGGGGCACTGGCTGCCGTGGGGGCGCGCCGTCGATGCGGTGCGCTCCGGCGGGCGGCAAACGGCGGTGACGCTGGGCGGCGAGCTGTGGGATCACTACCGCACGGAGCCCAACGAGGCGGCGGTGTTCTCGGCCGGCATGAGCGCCTTGACGAACCTCGTGGCGGCCGACGCGGCGCGGCTCGTCGATACCGCCGGCACCCGCGTGGCGGTGGACCTCGGCGGCGCATCGGGCACGCTGGTACGCGCGCTGATGGCGGCCAACCCGGCGCTCGAAGGCGTCGTGCTCGATCTGCCGCACGTGGTGGACGATGCGCGCGCGGCCGCCGACCTGCAGGGCCTGGGCACGCGCCTGCGGGCGGTGGCCGGCGATTTCTTCGCGCCGCTGCCCGACGCCGATCTGTATCTGCTCAAGCACATCCTGCACGACTGGGACGATGCATCGTGCGTGCGAATCCTGCGCAACTGCCGCGACGGGCTGGTTGCGGGCGGCCGCGTCGCCGTGATCGAACTGGCGCTGCCCGATGCCGGCGATGCGGCGGCGGCCGGTTCGTTCGCATCCCTGATGGATCTGACGATGCTGATGCTGACCCCGGGCCGCGAGCGCACGCTGGCCGAATATGAGGCCTTGTTTGCCGCAGCCGGGCTGGCGCTGCGCAAGGTCACGCCGCTGCCGGCCACCGCGATGCTCATCATGGAGGCTGGCCACGCATGAACGCACATGTCGCCATCGTCGGCGCGGGGCCGGTGGGCATGGTGGCCGCGCTGCTGCTCGATCGTCACGGTGTGGCCGTCACGCTGTTCGATACCGAGGCCGCCACGCGCAACGGCCCGCGCGGCAGCACCCACAACGCCCGCACCATGGAGTTGTATCGGCAGCTCGGGCTGGCCGCCGGCATTCGGCGGCTCGGCCTGCCCGACGCGCATCCGACCGACGTACGCTACCTGACGCGGCTCGCCGGTTTCGAGCTGGCGCGGCTCGCGATGCCGTCCGAACGCGACAAGCGGCAGGCGGTGGCCGACAGCGGCCCGCTCGATCAGGTGCCCGAACCGGTGTTGCGCGCGAACCAGATGCAGGTGGAGGCGCATCTGGCCGAGCACATCCGCACGCAAACCGGCATCGATTACCGGCCCGGCTGGCATGTCGAGACGTTCCGGCAGGACGCGGGCGGCGTGACGCTGCGCGCCAATCACGCCGCGCTCGGCGCATCGACGTTCGAGTGCGATTACCTGATCGGTTGCGACGGCGCGCGCAGCATGGTGCGCGATGAACTGGGCATCGCGCTGGAGGGCCCGGACGGCATCGGCAGCCAGTATTTCGGCGGCCGGATGCTGGCCACCTATTTCCGTGCGCCGGCCTTGTATGCGGGCTGTCTGCGCGAGCGCCGGGCGTTCCAGTACTGGATCAGCAATCCCGATGCGCGCGCAACCTTGATCGCGCTGGACGGTCACGGTGAATTCCTGATGTTCACGCAGGCGCCGCCCGGCGACGCGCCCGCCGATGCCCGGCAGATCGTTGAAACTATCCATCGCTGCATCGGCGGCAGCGAGGCCGTGCCGGTCGAGGTCGTGCACACCCGTGCGTGGCGGGCCGGCGCGGCGCTGGTGGCCGAGCGCCTGCACGACCGGCGCGTGTTCCTGGCGGGCGACGCCGCGCACGTCTTCACGCCGACCGGCGGTTTCGGCATGAACACCGGCATCGAGGACGTGGCCAACCTGGCGTGGAAACTGGCCGCGACGCTGCAAGGATGGGGCGGCCCGGCGTTGCTCGACAGCTACGCGCTCGAACGCTTGCCGGTCGCGAAACGCAATGTGGCCGCGGCGCGCGAGTTGTCGCGCCGGGTGGGCGCCGTGCAGACGTCCGCCGACATCGAGCACGATTCACCCGCCGGCGCGGCGCAACGCGCGCAGCTCGGGGCCGTGCTGGCCGGCTTCGCCGATCAGTTCGATTCGATGGGCGTGCATCTCGGGGCGCGCGTCGACGGCTCGCCGATCGTGATCGGCGACGCCGCACCGCCCGCCGACGATTATCGGCACTACCAACCCTCGGGCGTGCCGGGCGGCCGCGCACCGCATTTCTGGATCGATGCGGGGCGCGGGGTGGGCAGTTCGATCTACGACCGGTTCGGCACGGGCTTCACGTTGCTGCGCTTCGATGGCGCGGAGGCGGGCGAGATCGTGCGCGCGGCGGCACGCCGTGCGGTGCGGCTCGACGTGATGGACGTGTCGAACGCGCCGGCGCAAGCGCTCTATGGCGGCGCGCTGGTGCTGATCCGTCCCGATCGCGTGATCGCCTGGCGCGGCAACCGCGATGTCGATGCGGATGGCGCGGAGGCGATATGGCGGCGGCTGACCGGATTCGCGGCGGCTTGAGCAAGGGATTCGGCGGCTAGTCCGCCGTCGCATCCGCCGCTTCACCAAACCAGCGCCGAAGCGTCTCCTCCAACGCGCCTTCATCGACAGCAGCGTCCGTCGCCCAAGCCACGAACCCGTCGGGCCGCACCAGCACGGCGCGCAACCCGAGCCGATCGTTCGCATCGCTGACGAGATGGCGCACGCGCGATCGCCAGCCCGCCAACAGCGCGGCACGCGCCGGGTCCGCATCCGTGGCGCGCGCCGCAAATTCCAGAAACAGGCCACGCCCGTCGCGTAACAGGCTGCCGGCTCGCGTCCCGTCGTGCAACGCGAAATCGGGCAGGCTGCAGCCGACCAGCGGATGCGCGCCACCGAGCTCGTAGCGCAGCGCGATGCCCCACACGCGTTCGGCGAAATACGTCGCGCCGTCGCGCGTGGCGGCCAGATCGCGGATCACGTCGGCCAGCGCGCGCGTGCCGACCGTGGGCCGCATCAACGCAACCTGCGCACGCGACCAGTCGAGCACACGTGCGCCCACCGGGTGCCGCTCGCTCGCGTAGCTGTCGAGCAGGCCGGCCGGCGCGTCGCCGCGCAGCGTGGCGGCCAGCTTCCAGCCGAGGTTAATCGCGTCGCCGATGCCGAGATTGAGGCCCTGGCCACCGAGCGGCGAGTGGATATGCGCGGCATCGCCGGCCAGCAGCACGCGGCCCTGGCGATACGCGCCGGCCTGGCGTGCGCGGTCGGTCCAGGTGGCGGCCAGATGCAGCCGCTCGACCGTGAGATCTAGGCCGGTCACGCGCCGCAACACGGTTTGCACATGGTCGGCGGTGATCGGCTGGAGACGCTGGCATGCGCCGCCGTCGAAATCGACCATCGTGATCGTGCCCGGAGGTGCATAGGTGTACATACCATAGGGCGTGGCGTGACGGCCGGGGCGCAGCGCGGCGAACGCGGCCGAACCGCCCAGTTCCACTTCGACCGAATAGCCGGTGAACTCGGGATCGGTGCCGATGAAATCGAAGCCGGCCGCCTTGCGGATCGTGCTGCGCCCGCCGTCGCAGCCCACCAGCCAGCGCGCGCGGAACGTCTCGCCGCCGGTGGTGTGAACGGTCACGGCGTCGCCATCGTCGTGCAGGCCGTCGACGCGGCAACCGTATCGGAGCGCGGCGCCCAGCGTGCTCGCGTGCCGCGCCAGCACGGTTTCGAGCGCCGCCAGTTCGACTGCCAGCGTATAGCCGGCCGGGCCGGGCAAGTAATACGGCCAGGCCGACGCATCGATCTCGTCGAGATGGAACGCAATCCCCGCGAAATGGCCGCCGGGGCGGTGCGCCGCGTTGCCCGGCCGTTGCCAATGCGCGGACGCCTTGGCGCGGTTCGCCGCGTCGCCTGCCTGCTGCGCGGCGACGATCGCGTCGAGCAGGCCGCGGCGGTGGAACGCGTCGAGCGTGGGCGCGTTCAGGCCGCGCATGCCGAACGGCAGCCGCTTGAGCGGTGAATCAGGTGAACTGAGTGAATCAGGCGCATCGGCCTGTTCGAGCACGAGCACCGAACAGCCGTGCAGGCGCAGTTCGCCGGCCAGGAACAGGCCGACCGGGCCGGCGCCCGCGATGACGACGTCGTAAAGCGAAAGGGAAGGGTGGTGCATGGAAAGCTCCGTTGTCGAGGTTCGACCGGAGCGTTCCTGAGCCAGGACACCGCGCGGACGAACCGGTGAGCGCCTGGGCGGCGCCGGGTTCGTCGCGGGGATCCCGGCACGAGGCCAAAGACCAGAGCTTTCGTTACCGAAAGGACTTGGGCTTACCAGACCAAGTCTGCCTTTTCCGACGCCGCTTTATAGCATCGCGGCGCGCGCCGCGCAATGGTGGCGTGATGGCGGTATGGTTTTTCCGACTCACGGCATTATGAAAAATTGATGTTTCGGCGTGTTGAAAATCCGCGTTCGAACCGGTTTTATCGAACGCATGCTGAAACCCGATTTTTGTCATGTTCGCGCGGTTGTACGCCAATACTGTCGCCTGTATATTGGCCGGGATTTTTACGCCGGATAAAGAACCGGTAATGACTTGAATAGACCAGCCAACAAGAAGTAATACGCACCGGGGATGCTGATGGCCAGACGCTGGCATCTGCCTTTTCGGCTGCACGTCTCGGTGTTCATTGCCGTGGTCGTGTTGCTGATCGGCGGCCTGATCAGCGCGGTGGATTACGATCATTCACGCAGGATTCTCGAGGATCACTCGGCGAATCTGGTGCGCGACATGAGCCGTGAGACCGCGAATGAAATCCAGAGGATGTTGACGCCGGCGTCGATCGCGGTGAAAACCCTGGCCTACGGACATATCGTGCGCACGCATTCCACCGCGCAGCGAATGGCCGTACTCGGTGCATTGCACGCCATCCTGCTCGCGTCGCCGGGCATGGAAGACATTTACATCGGTTATGCGAACGGCGATTTCTTCATGTTTCGCGCGATTCGCAACGACGTGCAACGCCGCGGCCTGCAAGCGCCCGACGCGGCACGTTTCGCATTGCAAACCATTGATCATTCGGTCAAGCCCGCCGCCGGGCATTTCATCTATTTCGACGCCGATCTGCATGTGATCGCGGATGTGACGCGCGCCGAGTATCCGGCCACGTTCGATCCGCGCATGCGTCCGTGGTATCAACAGGCGATCGAGCAGAAGCGCTTGATCCGCACCGCGCCCTATGTGTTCTCGTCGGTGCGCGAAGTGGGTACCACGCTGGCGTTCGCCGCGCCCGATGGCCGCGCGGTGGTGGGCTGCGACATCAACCTCGACACGCTCCAGCAAACGCTCGTCGCGCGCAACACCCTGCCGGGCCTGAGCTTCGCGCTGCTGGGCGCGGACGGCCAACTGGTGGCCTCGACCTGGCAGGCAGGGCCGGTGCACGGCGCGACGGACGACGCCGATCAGCTCGCCAGCAGCGAGGAAATGGCGCAGGTGTCGGTGCTGGCGCGCATGGTCGCGAGCATTCGCGAGGTCGGCCGCGCGGGCTGGCACGCCAGCGTGGTCGAGGCGCAGGACGAGCCGTGGCACATGACGGCGAGCCGGCTCGCGTTCGACGACGTCGCGCCGCTTTACCTGACCTCCGCGATCCGCCAGCGCGATTTGCTGCGCGAGGCCGACGAGCGGCGGCTGATGGTCGGCATCGTCACGCTGGCGATTCTGGCGCTGTCGGTGCCGGTCACATGGTGGTTCGGCGCGATCATCACGCGCCCGCTGAAGAAGCTCGCAGCCCAGGCCGACACGGTGCGCCGCTTCGAGCTGGCGCCGGGCGGCGAGATCGCCACCACGCATATCAGCGAGATCGACCGGCTGGCGGCGCGCATGGAGGAGATGAAGCGCACCATCCGGCGCTTTCTCGACACGATCCAGGCGGTGGCCGCCGAGCCCGATTTCGAACGGCTGATGCCGATGCTGCTGACCGAAATGCTGGCCGAGGCGCACGCCGATGCCGGTGTGCTCTATCTGGCGAGCGAGGACGGCACGGTGCTGCAACCGGCCGCCGCGCGCGACACGCGGCGCGAGGCCGTGAACGAAACGCTCAAGCCGCTCGCGGTGGACACGGCGCCCGCGCTGATCCGCTCGGCGCTGGCCGAGAATCGTGCGCTCGCCGGGCAATTGTCGAACCCGGACATCCTGCAGGCCGGCTTCTCGCAGTTCCGGCTCGGCGCGGGCGATGCGGCCGTGGTGCCGCTCGTGAACCGCGAGGGCGTGCTGGTGGGCGCGTTCGTGCTGCTGCATTCGAAGCCGCTCGAAAAAATGCAGTTGTCGTTCATCGCCGAGCTGACCGGGCTGTTCGTCAGCGCGATCGAAACGCGCGAGCTGATCAAGATGCAGCGCGCGCTGTTCGAATCGTTCATCCAGTTGATCGCCAAGGCCATCGACGCGAAAAGCCCGCACACGGGCGGCCACTGCAACCGCGTGCCGGAGCTGACCAAGATGCTCGCGCAGGCCGCGTGCAGCACGCACGAAGGCCCGTGGCGCGATTTCGATCTCGATGCGCAGCAGTGGGAGGCCTTGCATGTGGCGGCGTGGCTGCACGATTGCGGCAAGATCACCACGCCCGAATACGTGATCGACAAGGCCACCAAGCTCGAAACGCTGTACGACCGAATTCACGAAATCCGCATGCGCTTCGAGGTGCTCAAGTGCGAGACGGAAATCGCTTACCTGAAGGCCGTCGAGGCCGGCATGGATCGCGAGCGCGCCGCGAGCACGCGCGATGCGCTGCTGCGCGAGATCGACGACGATTTCGCGTTCGTGGCGGCCTGCAACGAGGGCGGCGAGTTCATGGACCCGGCGCGGGTCGAGCGGCTCGAACGGATCGGCCGACGCACCTGGCGGCGTACGCTCGACGATCGGCTCGGCGTGTCCGAGGACGAGCGCAAGCGCCAGGCGCGCACGCCGCGCGGGCCGTTGCCGGTGCGCGAACCGCTGCTGGCCGACAAGGCCGAGCACCGCATCGAGCGCGAGAGTGCGGCCACGCCGTTCGGCTCGCCCGACAACCGCTGGGGCTTCCGGATGCACGTGCCCGAGCTGCTGTTCAATCGCGGCGAGCTGTACAACCTCTCGGTGTCGCGCGGCACGCTCTCCGAGGAGGAGCGCTTCAAGATCAACGAGCACATGTTGCAGACCATCATGATGCTGTCGCAACTGCCGTTTCCGCGTCACATGCGCAACGTGCCCGAAATCGCGGGCGGCCATCACGAGAAGATGGACGGCACCGGCTATCCGAAGGGGCTGCGCGGCGACGAGATGAGCCCGCTCGCGCGGATGATGGCGATCGCCGATATCTTCGAGGCGCTGACGGCCGGCGACCGGCCTTACAAGCGCGGCAAGACGCTGTCCGAGGCGATCGCGATCATGGCGTCGATGTGCGAAGCACAGCATATCGACGCGGAGCTGTTCGGCCTGTTCCTGCGCTCGGGCGTGCACCTCGATTACGCGCGGCGCTTCATGCTGCCCGAGCAGATCGACGAGGTGGATATCGCGCGCTACCTCGCGTCGTCAGAGCGCTTGGCGGCCTGAGCCGGCGGCGTATAGTGGCGATTTCCATTCCCGGAAACTTGGCCATGCTGACTTACGCGATTCAGAAAACCGGTGACGACTATTCCCGGTTGGACCCGCAAGGCCCGACCGATTACGCCGGGTTCATCGGTGCGCTGGAGCAGTTTCCGTGGGCGGCGCAACTGGCGCTGTGGGACGTCGACCAGAGCGGCCCGTTGCCCGCGCTGGTGCTGCGCCACACCGGCGATCAGCGCGAATTGTGGATCAGCGCGCTCGGCGCGGATCTCGGCCAGGATTTTCAACTGAACGCCGTGGCGATGCGCGAAAAGAAGCCGAGGTTCGGGTTCGGCAAGCCGAGCATCGAGCGCGATGTCGTCACGTTCGACGTGGAATCGCGCGCCGATGTCGACCGGCTCTGCCAACTGTTTTGCAGTGCGCAATATGCGGCGTTCGACGCGGACGTGGCGCGGCTCGACGAGCGCTCGCGCGAACGCGAGCGCTGGCGCCGCCGCTAACGCCTGGCGCCGCCACTGCCGCGCGGCCCGATCGCTCAGGTCTGCAGATAAACAACCTGCGTGTGCGTGTATTCATACACGCCGTGCTTGCCGTCCGCGCCGCCGATGCCGCTCTTGCGCACACCGGCATGGAAGCCCTGCATGGCCTCGAAGTTCTCGCGGTTCACGTAGGTCTCGCCGAACGACAGGCCGCGAATCGCGTGCATGGCCTTGTTCAGGTTGGTGGTGTAGACCGACGAGGTCAGGCCGTATTCGCAGTCGTTGGCGAGCGCGATGGCCTGGTCGAGATCGTCGATGATCTGGATCGGCAGCACCGGCCCGAAGATTTCCTCGCGCATGATCGCCATGTCCTCGCGGCAGCCGGTGATCACGGTGGGCTCGTAGTGAAAGCCGCGGCCGAGGTCGGCCAGCTTGCCGCCCGTCACCACCGTGCCGCCTTGCTCGACAGCCCGGGCCACCTTCGCCGCCACCTTGTCCAGGCCGCCCTGATTGATCAGCGGCCCCATCTCGACCGACGCGTCCGCGCCCGGATCGCCGTACTTCGTCACACGCATCGCCTCGCTGATGCGCTCGATGAACGCATCGGCCACCTTGCGCTCGACATACACGCGCTCGGCGCAGTTGCAGACCTGCCCGGTGTTGATCACGCGCGAGTTGCGGATCGCCGTCACGGCCAGGTCGAGATCGGCGTCGGCCAGCACGATGGCCGGGGCCTTGCCGCCCAGCTCCAGGTTCAGCTTGGTCAGATTCGTCGCGGCGGCGGCCATGATGCGCTGGCCGGTGGCCACGCTGCCGGTGAAGCTGATCATGTCCACGCCGGCATGCGCACTGAGCTTGCCGCCTACGTCGCCCTTGCCGCCGACCACGTTGAACACGCCCTTCGGCAGCGAAGTTTTCGCCACCAGCTTGGCGAACTCGAAGCAGTTGTTCGGGGTTTCCTCGCTCGGCTTGATGACGATGGTGTTGCCGGTGATGAGCGCCGGCGCCATCTTGCGGGCGATCAGGAAGAACGGGAAATTCCACGGCAGGATGCCGGCCACCACGCCCATCGGCTTGCGGAACAGCAGCATGGTTTCGTTGGCGCGGTCGCTCGGGATGATTTCGCCTTCGATGCGGCGCGCCCACTCGGCCATGTAATCGAGGTAATCGGCCGTGAAGTTGACTTCGACCTCGGCCAGCCCGCGAATCTTGCCGCCTTCGCTGACGATGATGTCGGCCAGCCGCGCCACGTCGGCGCGCAACAGGTCGGCGATCTGGTTCAGGAAGCGGGCGCGTTCGATGGCGGGGCGGGTGCCCCAGGCCGGCTGCGCGCGTCGCGCCGCCTCGATCGCGCGGTCGAGATCGGCAACGCTGGCCACGGGCGCGTGCGACAGCACCGCGCCGGTGGCCGGATTGCGGACCTCGAAATGTTCGGTGGAACTGACGAATTCGCCGTCGATGTACTGCTGGTATTGCGTCGGAGTGCTGGACATGGTCGTCTCCTGGCTGGAATCGGGGTAGGTCGTTGCGTCGTCGTTGGCTTGGGAATCAGCGCGAATCAGTAGGCGCCCTTGGCGCCCGGTTTCGCCGCCGCGCCCACGGCGCCGGCCGGGCGGAAGCGCGCCAGCGCGGCGTCGAGTGCGTCGCGCAGCGCCACGATGTCGATCGCCACGGCCACGAAGCTCGCACCCCATTCGAGGTAGCGGCGCGCCGCGTCCTCGGCTGGCGCGAGGATGCCGGCGGCTTTGCCGGCCCGGCGCGACACCTCGATGATGTGGCGGATCGCCTGCTGCACGGTGTCGTGGCCGGCGTCGTCGGGATGACCGAGCGCGCACGACAGGTCGGCCGGACCGATGAACAGACCGTGCACGCCCTCGGTGGCGGCGATCGCCTCGACGTTCTCCAGCCCCGCGCGCGATTCGATCTGCACGGTCAGGCACAGCGCCGATTCGGCACGCGCCAGGTAGTCGCCCACGCTGCCCCAGCGCGTCGCGCGCGTCAGCGCGCCGCCGATGCCGCGAAAGCCGCCCGGCGGGTAGCGCATCGCGCGCACCAGCGCCGCCGCCTGCTCGGCGGTTTCGACCATCGGCACCATCAGCGTGGTCGCGCCGATGTCGAGCAATTGCTTGATGCGCGCCGGGTCGTGATCGACGGTGCGCACCACCGGCTGAGTCGGGTAGGCGGCCAGCACCTGCAATTGTCGAAGGATGGTCTCGATCGAATTCGGTGCGTGCTCGCCGTCGACCAGCATCCAGTCGTAACCGGTCTGCGCGATGATTTCGGTGGTGTAGCTGCTGGCGAAGCTGTTCCAGGTGCCGAGTTGCGGCGTGTGCGCGGCGAGTGCGTGTTTGAACGGATTGTCGAGCGGGGGCAACGGTGGCATGCGGTGTCTCCGGAAATCGGTAGGGGCTGCGAAATAATTCAGAAGTCGGAAGTCAGGCGGAGCCGGGCGGCGCGGCACGGCGCTACGATCCTACGCCGTACTGAGGATTCGTGGCGCGACGCGTGCGGGCTCGGCGGCCTCGCCGGGCCGGCCGGCCGACGCATTCGGCAACCCGCCGCCAGCAAGCCGCGCGCCCGCCGCGCTCAGTGCGCTCAGTGCGTGTAAGGCCGCGCGAGCTGGCAATCGGGGTTCAGCCGCACGCCGAAGCCGGGCTTGTCGAGCGCCGAGGCGCGCATCCGGCCGCGCTCGGGCACCGGCTCGTCGAGCAATTGCGGATGGAACATCGGCACCACCTGGTCGGCCTTCGGCGCCATCATCAGGAACTCGGCGAACGGGCTGTTGTGGCGCGTGATCACGAAGTGGTAGCTGTAGACCGACGAGCCGTGCGGCACCACCAGCGCGCCGTGCGCGTCGGCCAGCGCCGAGATCTTGATCAGCTCGGTCACGCCGCCGCACCAGCCCACGTCGGGTTGCAGCACGTCGCAGCAGCCCATCTCCAGCAGCAGCCGGAAGCCCCAGCGGGTGGCCTCGTGCTCGCCGGTATTGATCAGCATGCCGGGCGGCGCCGCCTTGCGCAGCGCCGCATAGCCCCAGTAGTCGTCGGGCGGCAGCGCTTCCTCGATCCACTTGAGGCCGTACGCTTGCGCCGCGTGGGCGAGCCGCGTCGCGTAGTTCAGGTCGAGGCTCATCCAGCAGTCCCACATCAGCCAGAAATCGGGGCCGACGCGCTCGCGCATTGCCGCCAGCGCCTCCAGGTTCTTGCGCATCCCTTCGTCGCCCTCGGCCGGGCCGTGATGGAGCGGCATCTTCCCGCCGATGAAGCCCATCTGCTGGGCCAGGTCGGGCCGCGCGCCGGTGGCGTAGAACTGCAGCTCGTCGCGCACCGCGCCGCCGAGCAACTGATGCACCGGCTCGTCGCGCACCTTGCCGAGCAGGTCCCACAGCGCGAGATCCACGCCCGAGATGGTGTTGAGCACCAGCCCCTTGCGGCCGTAATAGAGCGTGCCGAAATACATCTGATCCCAGATCTTCTCGATGTCGGTCACCTTGGCGCCCTCCACGAAGCGCGCCAGATGCTTCTCGACGATATAGGCGGCCGGCTCGCCGCCGGTGGTGACGGCGAAGCCCACCGTGCCGTCGCTGGCTTCCACCTCCACCACCAGCGTGCCGAGCACGTTGATGCCGAAGCTGCGGCGGCTCGCGCGGTATTCGGGGTAGCGGCCCATCGGCGTGGCGATGTGGTCGTCGATCCAGTGGCCGTCTTCCTGGTCGTGGTAATCCGCGCCGCCGCCGCGGAGCGTGTAGGCACGGATCTGCTTGATGGTGGGGACCGACATGATGTTCCTCCGGAGTGCGAACTAGCGAATGAATGACAGCGAGCGGCGTGCAGGGCGAGGCCGCCGCGCGCCTCGAAGAGGGAGCCGCCTCACGGCGAATAGCGCGGCCGCGCCTGCGGCTCGTCGTGCGGCCGTCCGCTCGGCGCGGGTTGCCGGCGCACGGCCAGCACCAGCAGCGCGGCGGCCAGCGTGGTGGCGGCGAGCGTGTAGAGGCCGGCCGACGATGAATGGAACGCGGTCTCGGCGGCCTGCTTGAGGTTCGGCGCGACGAAGCCGCCGAGCGCACCGAGCGAATTGATCAGGCCGAAGCCGGCGGCAGCCGCGCTGCCGCGCAGCGTCGAGGCCGGCAGCACCCAGAACACCGGCTGTACGGCGATGAAGCCGGCGGCGGCGAAACAGAGCGCCAGCAGCGACAGCGCCGGCTGCGCGCTGGCCACCGACGCGGCAATGCCGGCCGCGCTGATCGCGAGCGTGGCGGCGGCGATCTGGCGATGGCGGCCGCTGCGGTCGGCCAGCACCGGCGCCCAGTAGGCGGCCACCAGCGCGCACAGCCACGGCAGCGCCGCTACCAGCCCCACCTCGAAGCCGAGCTTGCGGCCCATCAGCCCGGCCACTTGCGACGGCAGATAGAACACCACGCCGTACACGCTCATCTGGATCAGCAGATACACCGCGCTCAGGTGCAGCACGCGCCGGTCGGCCAGCGCCTGGCGGATCGAGGCCGGGCCGTGGTCGCGCTTGGCGTGATCCTCGGCGTCGAGCGTGGCCACCAGCACCTCGCGCTCGGCGGCCGGCAGCCAGCGCGCGTCGCGCGGCCCGTTGTCGAGCCGGAACCACGCGGCCACGCCCACCACGCTGGCCAGCAGCCCCTCCACCAGGAACAGCCACTGCCAGCCGCGCAGCCCGGCCACGCCGTGCAGATCGAGCAGCAGCCCCGACAGCGGCGAGCCCACCACGAACGCGATCGGCGCGCCGAAATAGAACAGGCCGAGCGCCTTGCCGCGCACCTGGCGCGGAAACCAGTAGGTGAGATACAGGATCACGCCGGGGAAGAAGCCCGCCTCGGCGATCCCGAGCAGGAAGCGCAGCACGTAGAACGCCGTCTCGCCGTGCACCAGCGCGGTGGCCGCCGACACCAGCCCCCAGCTGATCATGATCCGGCACATCCAGAGCCGCGCGCCCACGCGTTCGAGCATCAGGTTGCTCGGCACTTCCACCAGCGCGTAGCCGACGAAGAAGATGCCCGCGCCGAACGCGTAGGCCGCGTCGGACACCCCGGTGTCGAGCTGGAACTGCGCCTTGGCGAAGCCGACGTTGGCGCGATCGAGAAAGGCCATCACGTACATCAGCAGCAGGAACGGCAGCAGCCGTCGCGTGACGCGCCGAATCGCATCGCCGAGCAGGATTGCCGGGTCGTCCATTCATGTCTCCGTTGTTGTTCGTCGCCGTCGATCGCGTGGCCGGCCTTGGCCGGTTCCATCGTCGATCGCGCGTTCGTCGTTGCCGTGCACCGCCCTCGGTGGGCGCGAGGCATGCAGCACTGTAATCAGCCCGGCGATGCGTGACCAATACCAATATCGGCGATGGCGATGCAATTTCCGGATCGAGTGTCGATAACGACGGCGGCCCGGCAACGAGCGACTCGCGACACGGCGATCCGGAACGCGGATCGGACGATGCGGATTCCGGATTGTCGCGGCCAGGGCGGCGACCCTATATTGAGCCGCACGGCCCGGGCGGCCTGGCCGCCGCACAACCGCAATTCAGGAGGACGAAGTGCTGCTACAGGACAAGGTGGTGATCGTGACGGGCGGCTCGCGCGGGATCGGCCGCGCGATCGCGGTGGCGAGCGCGCGCGAGGGCGCCGACGTGGTGATCAATTACTGGGGCGACAACGATGCCTCGTACGGCCGGGGCACGGCCGTCGACGAGGTGCTGGCCGAAGTCGGCCGGGCCGGCCGCCGCGCGATCGCGGTGGAGGGCAACGTGGCCCAGCCCGGCACCGGCACGGAGCTGGTGCGCCAGGCGGTGCGCGCGTTCGGCAAGGTGGACGTGCTGGCCAGCAACGCCGGCATCTGCCCGTTCCATGCGTTCCTCGACATGCCGCCCGCAGTGCTGGAACGCACGGTGGGCGTGAACCTGAACGGCGCATTCTATGTGACGCAGGCGGTGGCGCGGCAGATGCGCGAGCAGGGCACGGGCGGCGCGATCGTCGCCACCAGTTCGATCAGCGCGCTGGTGGGCGGCGGCATGCAGACGCATTACACGCCCACCAAGGCCGGCGTGCATTCGCTGATGCAGTCGTGCGCGATCGCGCTCGGACCGTACGGAATCCGATGCAATTCGGTGCTGCCGGGCACCATCGCCACGGACCTGAACGCCGAGGACCTGGCCGATGCCGAGAAGCGCGCCTATATGGAAAAGCGCATTCCGCTGGGCCGGCTCGGGGCGCCCGACGAAGTGGCCGATTGCGTGGTGTTCCTGGCCTCGTCGCGCGCGCGTTATGTAACGGGCGCGGCGTTGCTGGTGGATGGCGGGCTGTTCGTCAACCTTCAGTGACGATCACGGGCGAATCCGGCGCGCCGGGCGCGTCGCGCAGCGCATCGACCGCCGGGTCGGAGAAGCGGCGCAGCAGGCCGACGAAGTATTCGGCCGCTTCCGAAAGCGGCTCGTCGCGGCGCGTGAGGATGCCGTAGCCGGGCAGGCGCTTGCCGATTTCGAGCGGCAGCGCCACCAGCAGCCGCGCCTTGACGTGATCGCGCACCACCGGTTCGGGCAGCATGGCGATCGCGTCGAAGGTCTCGACCAGTTGCAGCGTCGCGAAGATCGAGCCGCATTCGGTGAGGTTGGCCGGCGTGGCGAGCCGGGCGCGCGCGAATTCGTTTTCGAGCAATACGCGCGCGGGGCTGGTGACCGGCTGCGCGACCCACGGCCATTGCGCGAGTTCGGCCAGCGTGAGTTCGCCGCGCGCGGCCAGCGGATGCTGCGCGCGCGTGACCAGCACCAGCGTTTCGGCGGCGATCGGCTCGAAGTGGAAATCGTTGTGTTGCAGCGCGTTGGTGAGGCGGCCGAGCGCGAGGTCCACCTCGCGGCGGTACAGCAATTGCACGATCTGATCGCTGGTTTCGCCGAGGATGCGCACGTTCAGCAGCGGGCGCACGGTTTTGAGCGAGGCCACGGCCAGCGCCAGCACGTCGGGCGCGGCGCCCATGATCGCGCCCACCGTCAATTGGCCGTGGCCGCCGCGGCGCTTCACGTCGAGATCCTCGGCGAAGCGGGTCAGGTCCGACAGCGCGCGCCGGGCATAGGCCAGCACCGGCAGGCCCAGCGAGGTGGGCGCAAGACCTTTCGCATTCCTGTCGAACAGGCGGAAGCCGAACGCATCCTCGATATCGCCGAGCATGCGGCTCGCGCTGGGCTGGGCCACGTTGATCTCGCCGGCCGCCTGATGCACGTTGCGGCAATCGTCGAGCGCGACGAGCAACGCGAGATGCTTGAATTTCAACCGGTTGACGAGCGACAGCGCGGTGGTGTGCAGGGTCATGGGCGGGTGATTCGTTTTCTGGATCGCCCAATGATGATAACGGATTGGTTGGCTATCGCGAGGCGTTTATAGTCGCTGCAACGCGTCGGGCGTGCCGCCATGCAGCGGTCGCACCGATGCGACAACGAGGGAGACACGATCATGGAGACGATCGCATTCCGGATGCAGCTCGATCCGGGCCGGCGCGACGAATACGAGCGCCGGCACCGCGAAATCTGGCCCGAACTGACCGACGCGCTGCGCGCGGCCGGCATCCGCGATTACTGGATCTTTCTCGACGAGGCCACCCATCACCTGTTCGCTGTGCTCAAGCGCGAGCCGGGCCATCGCATGGATGCGCTGGCCGCCGAGCCGGTGATGCGCAAATGGTGGGACGCCATGGCCGACATCATGCAGACCGAGCCCGACGGCTCGCCCGTGCAGGTGCCGCTCGCGCCGTTGTTTCATCTTCCCTGAATCGATGTGCGCGCCTCGAGCGCAAGGAGCCCGACGATGCGAGTAGTGGATCCGCATGTGCATTTCTGGCGGCCCGCCGGCGGCGATTATCCGTGGCTGGCGAAGCCCGGCACGTCGTTCGTGGGCGATGCGCGCGATCTCGCGCACGATTATCTGCCGGCCGATTTGCTGCGCGAGGCGGGCGAGATCGAGATCGCGAAGGTCGTGCATGTGGAGGCGAACTTCGACCCGGCCCGGCCCGTGGAAGAAACGCGCTGGCTGCACACGCTGGCGGACGATCGGTCGGCCGGCCACGCGGGGCTGCCGCACGGCATCGTCGCGGCGGCGGATCTGTCCGCGCCCGATGCCGAGGTCGTGCTGGCCGCGCATGCCGCGTTCGCCAACGTGCGCGGCATCCGCCAGATCCTCAACGTGCACGCCGATCCGCTTTACAACTACGTGGCGCGCGACTACCTCGCCGACCCGGCATGGCGGCGGCAGTTCGGGCTGCTCGCGCGTTACGGCCTGTCGTTCGACATGCAGCTCTATCCCGCGCAGATGCCCGAAGCGGCGAAGCTCGCGCGCGCGCATCCGGACATCCCCATCGTGCTCGATCACGCGGGCATGTTCGTCGATCGAGACACGCCGGCCGGGTTTCGCGCCTGGCGCGACGGCCTGCGCGCGCTGGCGGCCTGCCCGAACGTGTCGGTCAAGCTGAGTGGGCTGGCGATGTTCGATCACGCGTGGACGGTCGAGAGCCTGCGGCCCTACGTGCTCGATGCGATCGACGCGTTCGGCGTGACGCGCGCGATGTTCGCCTCGAATTTCCCGGTGGATCGCCTGTTCGGCGGCTACGAGGCGCTGTGGCGCGCCTATGCGCGGATCGTCGGCGGCGTGTCGGACGACGAGCGCCGGCTGCTGTTCTCGGCCAATGCCGAACGCGTGTACCGGATCTAGCGGCGCTCGATGCGTACCCCGGCAAGACCAACATACATACAACGGAGACGAACTTGGCGACACCTGACAAGGCGGTCCCGCCGCGCCTCGAACTGAGCGGCGCGAGCAAGTCGTTCGGCGCGGTGCGCGCGCTGATCGGCGGCGAGCTGGTGCTGCAAGCGGGCGAAGTGCATGCGCTGCTCGGCGAGAACGGCGCGGGCAAATCCACGCTGGTGAAGATCCTCGCGGGCGTGCATGCGCCGGACACCGGCGTGTTGCGCGTGGATGGCGCGGAGCGGCGCTTCGCCTCGCCCTCGGACGCGCGCGCGGCCGGCATCGCCGTGATCTACCAGGAGCCGACGCTGTTCTTCGATCTGTCGATCGCCGAAAACATCTACATGGGCCGCCAGCCGCTCGACCGGCTCGGCCGCATCGATTACGCGGCGATGGAAAGGCAGGTGGCCGTGCTGCTGGCCTCGCTCGGCGTGAACCTGCAAGCGCAGCAACGCGTGCGCGGCCTGTCGATCGCCGATCAGCAGGTGATCGAGATCGCCAAGGCGCTGTCGCTCGACGCCAACGTGCTGGTGATGGACGAACCCACCGCCGCGCTGTCGCGGCCCGAGGTGGAGCGGCTGTTCGCGATCGTGCGCACGCTGTGCGAGCGCGGCGCGGCGGTGCTGTTCATCACGCACCGGCTGGAGGAAGTGTTCGCGCTGGCGCGTCACGTCACGATCATGCGCGACGGCGCCAAGGTGTTCGACGCGCCCACCGAGACGCTCAGTACCACGAAGATTGTCGCGACGATGGTGGGCCGCGATCTGGCCACGTTCTATCCGAAGGCCGAGGTCGAACGCGGCGCGGTGCGGCTGTCGGTGCGCGGGCTGACGCGCATCGGCGTGTTCAAGGACGTGTCGTTCGACGTGCACGCGGGCGAGATCGTCGCGCTGGCCGGGCTGGTGGGGGCGGGGCGCAGCGAGGTGGCGCGCGCCGTGTTCGGCATCGATCCGCTCGACGCGGGCGAGATCGCGGTGGCCGGCAAGCGGCTCGCGCCGGGCGACCCGGGGCGGGCAGTGCGCGCCGGCCTGGCGATGGTGCCCGAGGATCGCCGCGAGCAGGGCCTCGCGCTGGAGTTGAGCATCGCGCGCAATGCGTCGATGACGGTGCTCGGGCGGCTCGCGCGCTTCGGGCTGGTGTCGGCCGCGCGCGAGCTGGCGCTGGCCGGCGAGTGGGGCGCGAAGCTGCGGCTGAAGGCGGGCGACTTGCGGCTGCCGGTGGGCACGCTGTCGGGCGGCAACCAGCAGAAGGTGGTGCTCGGCAAGTGGCTCGCGACCGGGCCGGCCGTGCTGATCGTCGATGAACCCACGCGCGGCATCGACGTGGGCGCCAAGGCCGAGGTGTACGCCGCGCTGGCCGACCTGGTGCGCGACGGCATGGCGGTGCTGATGATTTCGAGCGAACTGCCCGAGGTGCTCGGCATGGCCGACCGCGTGCTGGTGATGCACGAGGGGCGCATCCGCGCCGATATTCCCCGCGCCGAGGCCAGCGAGGAGCGTATCATGCGCGCCGCGCTCGGCGGGCGCGATCCGTCGCTGGAGCGTGCCGCATGACCACCGGAACCCCGACCATGAACCCAGCCGAATCCGCGGTGCGCCACCCGGCGGCGGCGCTGGCCGCCGCGATCGCGCGCAGCCGCGAAACCACCTTGTTCGTTGTCCTGCTGTTGCTGGTGGGCGGCACGGCGCTCGCGCGGCCGCAATTCCTCAACCTGCAGAACCTGCGCGACGTGCTGCTCAACGTCTCGATCATCGGCCTGCTGACGGCCGGCATGACGATCGTGATGCTGATGCGGCATATCGATCTGTCGGTCGGCTCGGTGGTGGGGCTGGGCGCCTACGGGGTCGGCAGCCTCTATGTGGCGTTCCCGCAGATGCCGGTGCCGGTGGCGCTCGCGGCGGGCGTGGCGATCGGGCTGGCCGCGGGCGGCGTGAACGGGCTGCTGGTGGCGTACGGGCGCGTGCCTTCGCTGGTCGCGACGCTGTCGATGCTCTATATCCTGCGCGGCGCCGATTACGCCTGGGTGCACGGCGGCCAGATCAACGCCGGCAACTTGCCCGATGCCTATTCGCGGCTGGCCACCGGCGCGGTGCTCGGCGTGCCGGTGCTGGTGCTGATCACGGTGGTGCTGCTCGCCGGCCTGTCGGTTTACCTGAAGCGCTACCGGGCCGGGCGCGAGCACTACGCGATCGGCTCGAACCCCGAGGCCGCGCGCCTCGCCGGGATTCGCGTGGACCGCCGCGTGCTGGCCGGCTTCCTGATTTCCGGCGCGCTGGCCGGGCTGGCCGGCGCGCTGTGGCTGGCGCGCTTCGGCACGGCCGACGCCAGCACCGGCAAGGGCATCGAG
This sequence comes from Burkholderia sp. 22PA0099, assembly GCF_047497165.1. NCBI lineage: Bacteria > Pseudomonadati > Pseudomonadota > Betaproteobacteria > Burkholderiales > Burkholderiaceae > Burkholderia > Burkholderia sp. 22PA0099. Next base: position 2,207,570 of record NZ_CP163165.1, read on the forward strand.
TTGCAGGTGGTGGCCGCCGCGGTGGTGGGCAGCGTGGCGATCAACGGCGGGGTGGGCACGATACTCGGCGCCGCGCTCGGGGCGCTGGTGCTCGGCGTGATCAGCATCGCGCTGGCCGTGCTGCATGTCTCGCCGTTCTGGGAACAGGCGATCGAGGGCGCGCTGATCGTGGCCGCCGTGACGGCCGACACGCTGCTGGCCCGCTCGGTCGCCAAACGCATGATGAGGAAACGCGATCATGGCTGATATATCTCGCAAGGGCGCGCGCAGCGCCACCGCATTGGGCTGGGAAAGCCTGCTGGCCGTGATCCTGGTGCTGTCGCTGGTGCTCGGGCGCGTGCTGTCGCCGGTGTTCCTCGACGCGTCGAACCTCGCCAACATCCTGCTCGACATCGGCGAGATCGCGCTGATGGCGCTGACCATGACGCTGATCATCGTGACGGGCGAGATCGACTTGTCGGTGGCGTCGATCCTCGGCGCGTCGAGCGCGCTGATGGGCGTGCTCTGGCATCTGGGCTGGCCGATGCCGGCGGTGATCGCGGCGGCGCTGGCGGCCGGCACGCTGGCGGGCCTGTTCAACGGCTGGGTGATCGTGCGTTTCCGGCTGCCGTCGCTGGCCGTGACGATCGGCACGCTCGCGCTGTTTCGCGGGCTGGCCTACGTGCTGCTCGGCGATCAGGCCATCGCCGATTTCCCGCCCGGCTACACGGCGTTCGGCATGAACACGGTGGGCGGCAGTTTCCTGCCCGAGCCGTTCGTGATCGTGATCGTCGCGGCCGTGCTGTTCACGGTGCTGCTGCAGGCCAGCGCATTCGGCCGCAGCCTCTATGCGATCGGTGCGAACCCGGCCGCCGCCACGTTTTCGGGCATCGCCGTGGCGCGCACCAAGCTGCGCCTGTTCGTGCTGTCCGGCTTCATGAGCGCGCTGGCCGGAGTGGTCTACACGCTGCGCTTCACCAGCGCGCGCGGCGACAACGGCGAGGGCTTCGAGCTGGCCGTGATCGCGGCCGTGCTGTTCGGCGGCGTCAGCATCTTCGGCGGGCGCGGCTCGCTGTATGGCGTGCTGCTGTCGCTGCTGATCGTCGGCATCCTGAAGAACGCGCTGACGCTCGTCGACGTATCGAGCGAAGCGCTGACGATCGTCACCGGCGTGCTGCTGCTGTCGTCGGTGCTGATCCCGAACCTCGCCGCGAGCTGGCATGCGCGGCGGCTGCACCGGCGCACGCTGTCTCGCTGAGCGTCGAACGCCGCGTTCGTTGTTTCGTCTTGCATATCAACATGGCCGGGCTCGCATCTCAGCCATACACGCCGGCCTTACATCGGAGACACCAGCATGCATCGATTTCCTCACTCGGCCGCGCGCGCGGCCGCCTGCCTGAGCCTGGCGGCGCTTGCCACGCTCACCACGTTTGCCGCGCTGGGCGCCGCGCCCGCGCAGGCGGCCGGCGTCAAGGAAGGCCTGAAGATCGCCTTCGTGCCGAAACAGATCAACAACCCGTACGAGGTGATCGCCGACGACGGCGGCATGGCCGCCATCAAGGAACTGAAGGGGCAGGGCAAGGTGGTGGGGCCGTCGGATGCGGGGGCGTCTTCGCAGGTGCAATACATCAACACGCTGACCACCCAGCGGCAGAACGCGATCGTGATCGCCGCCAACGATGCCAACGCGCTGGTGCCTTATCTGAAACGCGCCATGTCGCAGGGCGTGAAGGTGGTGACGTTCGATTCGGACACCGCACCGGATGGCCGGGAGATCTTCGTCAACCAGGCCAACGCCGAGAGCATCGGGCGCGGCCAGATCCAGCTCGTCGCGAAGCTGACGGGCGGCGAGGGCGAGTTCGCGATTTTGTCGGCCACGCCGAACGCGACCAACCAGAACACCTGGATTCACTGGATGCAGGAGGAATTGAAGAAGCCCGAATACGCGAAGCTCAAGCTCGTCAAGATCGCCTACGGCAACGACGACGATCAGAAATCCTTCGTCGAGACGCAAGGCCTGTTGCAGGCCTATCCGAACCTGAAGGCGATCGTCGCGCCCACCTCGGTGGGGATCGTGGCGGCCGCGCGCTATATCTCGACATCGTCGAGCAAGGGCAAGGTGGCCGTGACGGGGCTGGGCACGCCGAACCAGATGCGCGCGTTCGTGAAGAACGGCACCGTCAAGGCGTTCCAGCTGTGGGACCCGGGTCAGCTCGGTTATCTGGCCGCTTACGCCGCCGCGAACCTCGCCTCGGGCACGATCACCGGCAAGGAAGGCGAGCGCTTCGACGCGGGCAAGCTCGGCGCGCGCACCATCGGCAAGAACGGCGAGGTCGTGCTCGGGCCGCCGACCACGTTCGATGCGGGCAATATCGACCAGTTCAATTTCTGAGCGGCTGCGCCGCTGCGGTAAGCTCGCGGTCTTGCGAATATCCGGCCGCGAGCCGCTTGGTCATGAACCACGATTTGATCGAAAACACCGCCGCATACATTGCGCGATACCTCGCCGAACGCCCTGCGGCGGTCGATACGGTGGAGGGCGTGCAGCGCTTCTGGCTCGATGCGCAGGAGACCGAACTGACGCTCGACGTGACGCGCGCGGCGCTTGAATTGCTTGCGCAGCGCGGCGTGACGGAGGTGCGGAAGGTGGGCGATCGCATGCTGTGGCGACGCCGCTTGAACGATGCGACGGCGTGACGGCTGCACTTACGCCTTGTCCTGCGGCCTCGCGATGCCGAGCATCGTGAAAACATCGAGTTGCCCGCCCATCTGCACGAAAACCTTGTCGTACAGCTCGGGCGTCGGCAGCGCGCTCCACTCGACGGCGGTGCGAACCAGATACGGCGCGGGGCTGTGCGGCTCGATGCGCATCAACCATGCGGCGATCTCGGCCAGCCGCGCGTAAGCCTGGGCGCGTTCGCGCAACAGGTCGGCGGTGAGGGCTTCGGTTGGGGGCGCGGCGTCGGCGGTGCCGCCGATGGGTTCGGAGATCGTTGCATTTGCAACGGGCGCTTCGGTGGCCGCCGGCGCTGCTTCCTGCGCCGCCAGCCCGCGCCGTTGCAGCTCGTGGCCCAGCCATGCGCGGATCTGTTCCAGCAGCGCGTGCAGCCGGCCGATCGGCGGCGTGGCGTTGCCGAAGCGCGGCGCCAGGGCGTCGCGCAGTGCATCGAGCGCGGCCAGCCCGTCGCCCAGCGCCGCGTGCCGCGCGGCCAGCGATTCGCTGGAGGCCGCGCCCAGCGTGAACTGCAATTCCGGCAGGCTCGCCGCGCTTGTATCGGCGGCCTGATGGCCGGCCCGGTGTTCCTGGTCGTCGCGCACCGCCCGTTCCCAATCGGCCCAACTGAATGCGGGCCGCCCCTCGCTTTCCACCAGCGTGGCGAGGCGCAGCGTGGCGAGATTTTTTTCGTCCATCAGGCGCAGCAGCGCCTCGCGTTGCTCGAAATGGTCGTTGGCGTCGTCGGGCAGCATCGTGTCCCAGAAGCGCGCGCAGGTTTCGCGCAACAGCACGAGCGGCGGTGCGATGCCGTCGAAGCCGTGCTGCTGGATCTGCGCCTCGAACAGCCAGGTCAGCAACTGCAAATCCTTGCTCTGATGCGCCAACATGCCGGCGGCCAGCATGCCGACCTTCATCCAGTCGGTGCCTTGCCGGTGGCGCGGCCGCTCCCACACCCCGACGGGCAGCGACGGGTCGTCCTGCGCGCGCGCCTGGCGCAATGCCGTGTAGTAGGGGGTGGCGCGCATCGAGCGCCCGCTGGGGGCATCGGCGGAAATCGGTGCGAGCAGCGTGCCGAGATCGAGCCGGAAGTGCTCGGTGAAATAGCGGTCGGCGCTGGCGTAAAGCGAATCGGTCATCGGTCGTTCCGGGATGGCGAGGGGGCGGGCAACGCAGGAAATCGCGTCGATGCTACGCCAGTTCGGCGCCGCGGCGATAGCGCCGCGCCCGCCCCCCGCGCTCAGGTCCACAGAAACACCGCGCAGCCCGCCGTTACGAAACCGGTGCCCAGCGTGAACACGCGCCAGCGCAGCGGCGTCGACAGGAGCCGCCGCAAGCTGCGCCCGGCCAGCGCCCACGAGCCGTTCGCGATCAGGCACAGCGGCGGCGCCGTCAGCAGCGCGGCGGCCGGCAGCCACGGGTTCGCATGCGTGGCCGACAGCGCCAGCGAGGCCAGCGCCACCGTGCCGGTGATCGCCTTCGGGTTGGTGAACTGGAACAGCGTGGCGGGCAGGTAGCGCATCGGTTGCGCGTCGCCGGGGCTGTCGCCGAGGCGCGCGTGCGCCATGCGCCAGCCGATCCGCACCAGCCACACCGTGCCGACGATCTTCAGCAGCAGCACGCTGCGCGGCCACGTGGCGATCACCGGTTCGAGCAGCACGATACCGAGCGTGCTCAACAGCAGCGTGCCGGTCAGGATTCCGAACAGTTGCGGCAGCGTGCGGCGCAGGCCGAAGCGCGCGCCCGATACCATCAGCATCATGTTGTTCGGCCCCGGCGTGGCCCACATCGAAAAGGCCACGACGACGAACGGCAGGAGCGGGGCGAGGCTGTGCGGCATGACGGCGATCCATCGACAAGGAGATATGAGATGGATTGCAGTCTAGATGCGAAGAAAACTTTGCAATAGCGAGGATTTCTCGCAGAATGCCGTGAGGAAAATTCACAGCCAAACCCGATGCGCCGCCTGCCCCCGCTCAACGCCCTGCGCGTGTTCGACGCCGCCGCCCGGCGCGCCAGCTTTTCCGGCGCGGCCGAGGAGCTGTGCGTCACGCACGGCGCCGTCAGCCACCAGGTTCGTCAACTCGAAGATTGGTTCGGCAAGCCGCTGTTCGTGCGGCATGCGTCGGGCGTGCGCCTGACGGCGGCCGGGCTGGCGCTGCACGACGCCGCCGACCGCGCGCTGGCGCTGCTGGAAAGCCGCTGCGCCGAGATCGCCGGGCCGGGCGAGGCGGCCGAGATCGTGGTGGGCGCGCCGGGCAGCCTGCTCGCCAATTGGGTGATTCCGCGCCTGGAGCGCTTCGAGGCCGCACACCCCGAGATTCGCGTGCGTTTGCAGACGAGCGCCGCGCTGGCCGACCTGGAGGCGCAGGTGGTCGATGCGCTAATCGTCAGCGGGCGGGCGTGGCCGCGCCAGATCGAGGCCGTGGCGCTGTTCGAGGAGCGGATCGGGCCGGTGTGCGCGCCGGACTGGCCGCATCGGATCGTGGCCGCCGGCGCGTTGCCGGGGCAGGCGCTGCTCCATACCCGTTCGAATCCGCAGGCCTGGGCCGATTGGGCCGCCGCGCAGGGGCTGGATGCGGCGGGCTTCGGCGGCGGGCGGCGCTTCGATCACCTGTCGTTGATGCTGGAGGCGGCCGCGGCGCGGCTGGGCGTGGCGATCGCGCCGGCCTTGCTGGTGGAGCGCGAGATCGCGGCCGGTCGGCTGGTCGCGCCGCTCGGGTTCGTGGCGGGCGGCGGCGCGTTTGCGTTCTGCACGCGGCGCGGGCAGGCGGCGGCCGGGGTGACGGCGCTGCGCGATTGGCTGCTGCGCGAGGCCGAGGCGGAGGAGGAGGCTGCGCAGGCCAGGCCGAAGGCGAAACGGGGGCGGGCGCGCAAGACGGCGGGGTGAGGCGGCGGGCAGTGCATCGGCCGGTCGTATCGATCACGGCATGTGCCGGCGTATCTGCCGCCACATGTGGCGCCGCGTCTGCCACCGGTTCGGTCCGCCTTCCCGCATACTGACGCTCCCCGCCACGCACAGCGTCATTGCCACCGTGTCTTCCGCCCCCGCCACGCACAGCGTTACCGCTCCCGCGTCTTCTGCTCCCGCCACGCACAGCGCCACCGCCACCGAGTTTTCCGCCCCTGCCACCCCCAGCGCCACAGCCCTCGTGTCGTCCACCGCCGCCGCTCGCCGAGACGCCCGCCAATCGTTCTGGCGCGACCCAGCCCTCCCGTTCGTCGAAAGCCGGCGTGCCTGCCGCAGCCGCGCCTGCTACAAGCCGCATCACCATCCGACGTTCTCGGTCGGCGCGGTGGACGGCGGTGCGAGCGTGTTCACCGGCGCGCCCGGCGGCCCGATCGGTTTGCAACCCGGCATGCTCGTGCTGGTGCCGGCGCATCGCGTGCATGCCTGCAACCCCGAGCCCGGCGAGGCCTGGAGCTACCAGATGCTGCACATCGATGCGAACTGGCGCGATGCCGTCCGCCAGGAATACGCGCCGGCCGTGCCGCAAGATGCCAAGGATGACGAACCGATCCGCATCGTGACGAACCCCGCGCTCTACGCGCAGTGCTGCGAACTGAACGCGCTGCTGTGTTCCGACGCCGATGTCCGCGACAAGGAAGCGGCGCTGATCGAATTCGTCGGTGCGTGCGATGCGGCGCAGGGCCTGCCGATCGCGCCGCCGGCCGCTCCCGCGCATCTGGCCGACCGGATTCGCCCCGCGCTCGACTGCCTGCGCGCCGAACCCGACAGCGACATCGCGCTCGACGGCCTCGCGCGCCTGGCCGGCATGAGCCGCTATCAGTTGATCCGTGCGTTTCGCGCGGTGACCGGCATGACGCCGCATGTCTGGCAACTGAACCAGCGCATCAACCTCGCGCGGGCGCGGATTCGCGACGGCGACAGCCTGGCCGCCGTGGCCCAGCATCTCGGTTTCGCCGATCAGGCGCATTTCCAGCGCGTGTTCAAGGCCTACGCGGGCGTGACGCCCGGCACGTTCCGCGCCTGAGCCGCAATTTCCTTCAATACCGCGCACCGCGCGGCCGGCACACTGCGAGCCCGTTCTTCGCTGATGCCGGATATGCAAGTCTTCCTGATGATCGCCGCGGCGCATTTCCTGGCGCTGCTGTCCCCCGGGCCGGATTTCTTCCTGATCGCCCGCACCTCGCTGTCGGCCGGCTGGCGCGTGGCCAGCGGCGCGTGCCTCGGCATCGCGCTGGCCAACGGCGTGTTCATCGTCGCCGCGTTTGCGGGCACCTCGGCGTTGCGGCCCGGCAGCGCGTGGTTCGCGGGCCTGCAACTGGCCGGTTGCGTCTATCTGCTGTGGCTCGGCGTGCTGTTCGTGCGCCACGCGGGCGGCAGCGATCTTCAGGTGTCCGCAACACGCGCTTCCGGCGCGGCTCGCGCTCGGCCGCTTGCGGCGTGGGGGCGCGCCATGGGGATGGGTTTCCTGTCCGGCATCCTCAATCCGAAGAACGCGTTGTTCTACGCGAGCCTCGCCGCGATGTTGAGCGGCCCGTATGCGAGCGCGGGCTGGAAGCTGTTCTACGGCGCATGGATGGGCGGCGTGGTGCTGCTGTGGGACGCGCTGGTGGCGCTGACGATCGGCAACCGCATCGTGCTGCGGCGCTTCACGCGCATCCTGCCGTGGCTGGAGCGCGTCTCGGGGCTGGTGCTGATTGCGCTGGCGCTCGGCGTGCTGGCCGTGCTCGCGTGGCGATGACGGCCGGCCCGGCAGTTGGCCAAGGGCAACCCGCTCAGGGCAGCAACTGCGCGAGGCCCGCCGCCGACACGTCGGCCACCGCGCAGAGCCGCGCCTCGTCCCAGCCCTGACGCGCGCCGGCCGACAGGCCCGACATCACGGCCGACACGTAATCGGTGGCGGTGGCGGCCTGCTCGGGATGCGTGGCCGCCACGAATTCGCGGACTTGCACGCGCCGCCATTCGGCCACCTCGCAGGCCAGTTGCGCGCTCTCGCTCGCCTCGCCGCCGCGCGCGGCTTCCAGCACGAGGCAGCCCGGCCGTTCGGGATCGCGCGCATAGGTGCGCGCCGCGCTGCCGATCAGCTCGGCCAGCGCGTCGGCGGGCGGGCGGCCCGGCACCAGGATGCCGTCCAGCGCGAGCGCCGTGCCCGCGTAGCGCTCCAGCACCTGACGGAAGAACGCCGCCTTGCTGCCGAACGCCGAATAGAAGCTCGGGGCCTTGATGCCGAGCGCATCGGTCAACGCGCTGAGGCCGACCGCGTCGTAGCCGGCCGCATGGAACATGCGCTGGCCCACCTCGAGCGCGGTATCGGGGTCGAATGCACGCGGGCGGCCACGCCCGGGTTTACCGCCGTTGATTAAATTAGCATCCACTACAAAAATACCTTGCGTTGTCGTGACTCGAAATTTATAGTGATCGCTAATTTATTTCAAGGAGTTCATGCGATGAATACGGAAGCAGCAGGCTGGCAAGGCAAATCGGTGATGGTGGTGGGCGGCAGCCGCGGCATCGGCGCGGCCATCGTGGCGTGGTTCGCGTCGGCCGGTGCGACGGTGCGATTCACTTGGGCGGGCTCGCAGGCGGCGGCCGAGGCGGTGGCGAAGGATACCGGCGCGCAGGCCGTGCGGGCGGACGCGGCCGACCGCGATGCGTTGCTGGCCGTCGTGCGCGAGGCCGGCCCGCTCGACGTGTTCGTCTACAACGCCGGGCTGTTCGTCGGCGGCGATCCGCTCACGCTCGACGCCGACGCCATCGATCGCCTGATCGACGTCAACGTGCGCGGCGCGTATCACGCCAGCGTCGAGGCCGCGCGCCTGATGCCCGACGGCGGCCGGATCATCTCGATCGGCTCGGTGAACGGCGACACGGTGCCGTTCGAGGGCGCCGCCGCGTACGGCATGAGCAAATCGGCGCTGCAAGGCATGACACGCGGCCTCGCGCGCGATTTCGGCGCGCGCGGCATCACCGTCAACGTCGTGCAGCCCGGCCCGACCGACACCGACATGAACCCCGCCAACGGCCCGCTCGCCGAGCAGATGCGCAGCTACATGGCGATTCGCCGCCATGGCACCGCGGCGGATGTCGCGAGCCTGGTCGCTTATCTGGCATCGCCCGCCGCGCGCGGTATCACCGGCGCGATGCATACCATCGACGGCGGTTTCGGCGCTTGAGGCCGTTTTCGATCCTGAGGAATCCACTATGAAAATCGGCATCATCGGCCTGGGCGCCATGGGGCGCGCGATGGCGCGCAATCTAGCGGCGGCCGGCCACGACGTGCGGGCGTGGAGCCGTTCCGGCGCGAGCGTGGAGGGCGTGACGCGGGCCGCGTCGCCGGCCGACCTGCTCGACGGCGACGCGCTGCTGACCATGCTTTCCGACGACGCGGCGATCCGCGAGACGCTGATCGCCCCGGGCCTGCTGGCCCGGGCGCGGCCGGGCCTCGTGCATGTGGTGGCGTCCACCATTTCGGTGGCGTTCGCGCACGAGTTGGTCGCGCTGCATGCGGCGGCCGGCGTGGGCTACGTGTCCGCGCCGGTGCTCGGCCGGCCCGACGTGGCCGCGCGCGGCGAGCTGAACGTGCTGGCGGGCGGCAAACCCGACGCCGTGAACGCGATCCGGCCGCTGCTGGAGGTGATCGGCGGGCGGATCTGGGACATGGGCGAGGAAGCGCCGGCCGCCAACGCCGCGAAGATCGCCTGCAACATGATGATCACGATGGCGATCGAGGCGATGGCCGAGGCCGTCGTGCTGACCGAGGCGAACGGGCTCGGGCGCGAACGCTTCTTCGAGCTGATCCTCGGCACGCTGTTCGGCAGCCGTTCGTATCAGGTCTATTCGGCCAATCTCGCGCAGGGCAACTACGAGCCGGGGTTCAAGGCGACGCTGGGGCTGAAGGACTTGCGGCTCGCGTCGGAGGCCGCCGCCGAGGCCGGGCGCGCGTTGCCGATGCTGGCCGCCGTGTACGCGCGGATGGGCGAGACGGTGGCGGCCGGGTTGGGGGAGCGGGATTGGTCGGTGATGGCGGAGGTGACGATCAAGGGGGTGGGCGGGAAGGGGTGAGGCCGTGGCGGGGTGATGGGCTGGGTTCCGGATCGCTCCGCCTGTTTCACCTCTTTCAACGCCGACCGTGCCGCCATAGTTTTACGATCGCCACATAGGCAAGCACGGCGGCGATCAGTTCAATCGTCAGCCATACAACGAAATACAAGTTGTCGGGATCGTCGACACCGAGCCAGTCCGACGCACGAATCCATGCACGTGTCTCGGCTAGCGACCAGTGATTGGACATCGGTATGAAGCGAACAGAAAGAAGCAGCAAACCGATGAACAGCGCCATCTTCGATAGCCTACGGACAAGTGTTGCCATGTGTGATGACCTCAATCGTCCCGTATGCGTCAAGGCCGGAATGGCCGGCAACGATGGTTCTGGTGTGCAGTAGCGCGGTGCGGATTCTCATGAAATCGACACGGCTTGGAAGCGTAATACATCCAAATGACAAGCCTGAACCGCCAGCAGGATGCAACCGGAACTGCCCACGCTTGACACCATTGATCCATGTCACATCGTCGATTATCCCGTCATCCCGATACAGTGCGAACCATTCGCTGTGATCGGACGGATTTCCCTTGTAGGCATTCCACTGGTCTTTGAGCCAGGTTTGAAACCTCGAACTCAAGCCGCCAGCAGGACGTGCGACGATCCAGTACCTTCCGGCTGGAATGGGTCCTTTATCGACCTTTGCCGTGCATCCCCCTCGATTCCGGTAGATTTCATCACCTGAATATGCCTGGTATGTGCCAACACCATGAATCGTGAGCGGTGACAGCCATGTGTTGTTAACGATGAATTTTCCAGTAACAGCCATTCTGATTTTCCTTCATTGAGTTGAATAGCGATCTGGCGATTGCCAGATCGCACGACAATGAAGAAAAATGCCAATCCGAGCCAAGACGCAGATCAAAAAGCGACAGGCTTTTCGGCGCTAACGGGGAGTCTGCGATTGTTTGCCGTGAGTCATCGCTGCAATGTCATCTGTCTCATTGTGCTGCGGCACCAGGCGGCTGACCGGCCAGCATCCGCCGTGCGTCCCCCGCCGACAGCGCATACCCGAAAAAACGCCGATAGAAATCCTGCGTCTGCGCGATCAACTGCTGCGCCGGAAACACCTCCGGATGCAGCACGCCCGCGGCCCAGCGTACCTGCAACGCCACCTCCGGCCCGTAGCGATCCCACGGAAACACGCCCGCCGGATGCGGTGTACACGGCCGTCGCGCACCGCATCTGGCCGCCGTGCTCGCGCGGATGGGCGAGACGGTGGCAGCCGGGTTGGGGGAGCGGGATGGGTCGGTGATGGCGGAGGTGACGATCAAGGGGGCCGGCGGGAAGGGGTGAGAGCGTGGCGGGGCGATGGGCTGGGTTCCGGATCGATTCAGAGACGCTGCTCGGGACCTGTCCTGTCGGACGCGAGAAGATCTGCATCGTCGGCATCGGTCGACAGGCTTCATCAAGGATGTGCAATAATGTGCGCATATTTTATGCGCATAGGATCTGCACATGATTTCTGCACAAATGCGGCACTCCGATGAACCGGCCGCGTCTAACCCGACGAGAAAAGCCAGTCGCAAGCCCACCAACGTGTCGTTGCCCTCTGATCTGCTCGAACGCGCGAGAGAGTTGGATGTCAACATCTCACGTGCAAGCGAACGGGGTCTGCGTGAGGAAGTTCAGGAAGCCGAGGCTCGTGTCTGGGCAGCAAAGCACGCTGGTTTCATTACCGAGATGAATGCGCGCATTGAACGCGACGGCCTACCTCTCGACGAGCACCGGATGTTCTGATGGCACGTTTTGATTTGTATAACAACCCGTCATCCAGGTCGAAGGCGAAGTCGCCCTATCTGCTCGATGTGCAAAGCGATCATCTGGGAGATCTGATGTCACGGGTCGTCATTCCGCTGACACACCTGGCGGGCAGTTACACACCCGCCAAGGTTGCGCAGGATCTGGCTCCGATCATCGAGATCGACGGCGAAAAATTCATACTGGAAACGCCATTTCTAGGCGCGATAAGAACCAGTGAGCTTGGCCCTTCGACCGGAACGCTAAAATCCGAGCAGACGAGGGTTCTGGCCGCGCTCGATCGTCTGTTCGGCGCTTTCTAATTAAGTTGACACAGCCCTGACGATGAATCTGCAATTGTTTGCCGTGAGTCATCGTTGTCAATGTCACCTGTCTCATTGTGCTGCGGCACCGGGCGGTTGACCGGCCAGCATCCGCCGCGCGTCCCCCGCCGACAGTTCATACCCGAAAAACCGCCGATAGAAATCCTGCGTCTGCGCGATTAACCGCTGCTCCGGAAACCCCCCCGGATGCAGCACGCCTGCCACCCAACGCACCTGCAACGCTACCTCCGGCCCGTATCGGTCCCACGGAAACACGCCCGCCGGATTGCGATACACACGGCCGTCACGCACCGCATCGAGCGTCTGCCACAGCGAGCGCTGCGGCGATTGCGCGATCGAGCCGGCGTTCGCGCCGAGGATCACCACGTCCGGATGCCACGCCAGCACCTGCTCGATCGAGACCGGCCGCAGGTTGCCGCTGATCCCGTCGGCGGCGTTGCGCGCGCCGGCCGCGCGCAGCCATTGATCGACGATGGTATCGCTGCCGTCCACCTTGAGCGGCGCGAGCGAGGCGACGTGCAACACGCGCGGCTCGGTGCGATCCGGCAGTGCGTCGAGCGCGCGACGCGTGGCGGCGAGCGTGTCGCCAAGATACGCGCGGTAGTCGCGCGCGCGTTGCGCGGCCAGCGGCGTGTCGAGCGCGGCGGCGGTCTGGTCGACGCAGGCCAGCATCGAATCGAAATCGTCGAAGCCCACCGGCACCACGTCGAGGCCCAGCCGCTGCATGGCCGCGATCGACGGCGCGCCGCGCGACACGAACACCACGTCGGCCCGCGCGCGCAGCAAATCCTCGGCATTGGGGTTGCCGTTCGCCACCGGCTGCGCGCGCCGCATTGCCGGCGCGACCTGCATCATCCAGGGGAACGCCTGCGGCCGCGCGACGGTGGCCACCACGCGGTCGGCCGCACCGAGCATCAGCACCACAGCGTTGTGCGCATACCAGAGATCGGCGATGCGCTGCTTCGGTTCCGCGTGCGCGAGCGGCGCGGCGAGGGCACCGGCCAGCACGACGGCCTGTGCGGCCATCCGGACCGTGCACCGTGCATGAAAAGAAAGGAGACGCATCACAGTTCGAACTCCACCGACGCCATCACGGTGCGCGGCGCGCCGAGCTGCGCTGTGGCGTTGCCCGCACCCGTATAGCCGTTCAGGCCGCCCGGCACGATGTTGGTCCAGTACTGGCGGTTCGTCAGGTTGTCGACCGCCAGCCGCAGCGTGACGGCGCGCTCGAACACGCTGGTCAGGTAGCGCACGCCGAGATCGACGGTGGCGTACGCGGCCGCCGAGCCGCTGTTGGCGTTGTCGGTGGGGCGCACGCCCACGTAGTGCAGGTTGACGTCGGCGGCCAGCCCCGGCACCTGCCGCACGTCGTATTCGGCCAGCAGGTTCACGGTGTATTTCGGCAGCCCGACGATCTGCTTGCCGTCGGTGCTCGCGTCGCCGGTGTCGAACAGGCGCGGGTCGAGCCACGCGACGCCGCCGAACAGCGACAGGTTGCGCGTCAGGTGGCCGTCGAGCATCCATTCCACGCCGAGGTTGCGCTGCTCGCCGCCGGTGCGGTAGATGCCGTCGGCCATCGTGTACGCATACGGCCGCGTGATGCGGAATGCGGCCAGCGAGGTGTTCCAGCGCGAGAACGCCACCTTGTAGCCGACCTCCCACTGCTTGCTGCGGTACGGATCGAGGATGTTGCCCGCGTTGGCCGAGCCGGTGGGCGCGGTGTCGCCTTGCTGCAGGCTGTCGGCGTAGGTCAGGTACAGGCTCTGGTTCACGGCCGGCTTGAACACCAGGCTCGCGCTGCCCGACAGCCCCTGGTTGGCCGATTCGCTGGTCTGCGTGCCGCGCACGTTGTAGTTGTGCGTCGACAGCCAGCTCTGGCTGCCGGCCAGCAGCACCGACCAGCGCGGCGAGAACGCGATGTCGTCGTTGAGCAGCAGCGATTGCTGGCTGGCCTGCGCGGACTGGTAGCGATGCTCGAAATCGGGCGCGCCGGTCACGAACACCGATTGCGGATTCGCCAGGTTGCCCATGCCGAGCGTGCTGGTGCCGCCGGCCACCGGGTTGAAGTTGTCCCACACGAAGCCGCTGGTGCCGATGCCGATGCGGTGCTCGATGCTGCCCGTCTTTACCTTGCCGTTCAGGTAGACGAGGTTGCTGGTGATCGTGAAGCGGCTGGCGGTGGCGGTCGACAGCGTGGTGCGGTAGTTGCCGGCGTTGTCGATCAGCGTATCGGTGATGCCGGTCGATTCGCGGTCGGCGATCTGCCGCAGCACCGCCGCGCTCAGGCGCCAGTCGGGAGAGAAATCGTGCTTGAGCTGGATCGAGCCGGTGGTCGTGGTGTTGTCGCTGCCGCCGTTGACCGCGCCGTAGGCGGCGTTGGTCGGGTCGAGCGCGCCCGAGAGATGCACGCCGCCCGCCAGCGCGAAGGTGGCCGGGAAGCCCTTCGCCACGTAGTGATAGCGGCTGACGTTGGTTTCGATGACGGTGTTCGGCGACAGGTGGAAATCGAGCGCGAGGCTCGCGAGCTGGCGGCGCACGGTGCTGTGCTCGGTATAGCCGCTGCCGGTTTCGTCGAGCAGCGTGAAGCGGTAGCCGATCGCCTTCGACGGGCCGACGCGGTCCGACGCCTCGATCTCGCGCTGGAAGCGCGTGCCGCCGGCATAGCCGAGCGTGACGCGGAACAGGCGGCTGTCGGTGGGCCGCTTCTGCACGTAGTTGAACGTGCCGGCCGGGTTGGCCGGGCCGTACAGTGCGCCGGCCAGGCCGTTCAGCACTTCGATGCGATCGAACTGCTCCAGCGGATAGTCGGTGGTCGACACGGCGTTGAGGCCGTCGATGCGGCTGTTCTGCACCACGCTGCCCTGGATGCCGCGCGACTGCGGGCGCGCGCCGTCGCCCTGCACCGATGGGATGAAGCGCAGCGCATCGGCGATGCTCTTGAGCTGCTGCGCGCGGATCACATGCTGCGGCACGACGTTGATCGAATACGGCGTGTCGACGCGCTTCAGATCGCCGAGCGGGCCGAGGTTGGCGCGCTCGACGCGCATCGACTGGCCGGGTGGCGTGTGGGCGGTGACGGTGACGGCGGGTATGGCTTGCGTGTGGGTGGGTTTGTCGGTGCTGGCGGACGCGGCCGTCGACGTCGATGTGGCGGCGGCAGATTCGGCGCCCTGCGCAAACGTGGGTGCGGCGATCGCGAACAGCAGGGACGAGGCGGAAGCGATACGGCGCAGGGGAAGGCGGGGGCAAAAGTGAGGGCGAGAAGCGGTCGGCATGGGGTTCAGTCGGGAGGAAACGGTGGCGCGCGGAAGAACCGCGAGCCGGCGATGTCGAACTGTTCGACGGGCGTGCCGTACAACGCGCCGATCGCGGTGGCGTCGAGCACGTCGTGCGGCGCGCCGTCGGCGGCCAGGCGTCCGCGATCGAGCACCACCACGCGCGTGGCGGCGTGGCAGGCATCGTCGGGGCGGTGGGTGGTGTGCAGGATCGCGTAGCCTTCGCGCGCGAGGTCCGCCAGCAAGGCATGCAGGCGCAACTGGTGACCGTAGTCGAGGCCGGTCAGCGGCTCGTCCATCAGCAGGATCGGCGCGTCCTGCGCCAGCGCGCGTGCCAGCAGCACGCGCTGGCGTTCGCCGCCCGACAGCGCCGCGTAGTCGCGATCCGCGAGCGCGGCCACCTGCATCCGTTCGAGCGCGGTGTCGATGGCGTCGCGGTCCGCGCCGCGCAGGCGCTGCCGCAGGCCGGTGTGCGGCAGCCGGCCCAGCGCGACGATCTGCTCGACCGTGTGCGGCAGCGCCGGCACGTGATGTTGCGGTACGTAGGCGATGCGGCGTGCGATGTCGCGGCGGCGCTGGTGGGCGAGCGGCGTGCCGTCGAGCAGCACGCGGCCCGCCGCCGGCCGCGCCGCACCGAACAGCAGGCGCAGCAGCGTGCTCTTGCCTGCGCCGTTCACGCCGAGCAGCGCGACCAGTTCGCCGCCGCGCAAGTGCAGATCGATACCGTCGAGCACGCTCGCCGCGCCGCGCCGGAACCGCAGGCCTTCGCAGGCGAGTGAGGCGGCGGCCCGAGGGTGTGCGTTGGGCGCGCTCATCGCAGCAGCCTGCCGCGCTGGCGCACCAGCACGAAGCCGAACGCGAGCGCGCCGGCGATCTCGGTGATCACGCCGAGCGGGATTTCGGAGGCGACGAGGCTGCGCGCGAGCGTATCGGCCACCACCAGCACCGTCGCGCCGAGCAGCGCGCAGGCCGGCACCACGACGCGATTCGAGGCGCCCGCCACGGCGCGCGCCAGATGCGGCACCAGCAGCCCGACCCAGCCGATCATGCCGCCGAGCGAGACGGTCAGCGCTGCCGCGAGCGTGGCCACGCCGATCACCGCGAGCCGGATGCGATGGACCGGTACGCCCAGGCTCAACGCTTCGTCGTCGCTTTGCGAGAGCGCGTCGAGCAGCGGTGCGGCCGCGCACAGCAGCAGCACGCCGACGGCCAGCGGCGGTCCGAGGCGGCCGAGATCGGGCCAGCCGACCTGGGCCAGGCTGCCGAGCAGCCAGTAGACGATCGCGGGCAGTTGATCGAGCGGATCGGCTACGTACTTGACCATCGCCAGCAGCGCCGAGAACAGCGCGTTGCTGACCAGCCCGCCGAGCAGCAACGCCAGCGTGCCGCCGCCACCGAGCAACCACGCCACCGCCACGCCGAGCAGCATCGCGGCGCAGCCGGCCCCGAACGCGCAGGCTTCGATCCACCAGGCGTTCGGCGCGACGCCGCTCGTGACGATGCCGAGCGCCGCGCCGAACGCAGCGCCGCTCAACACGCCGAGCCAGCCCGGCGACACCAGCGCGTTGCGAAACACGGCCTGATAGCTCGCGCCGCTGGTGGCGAGCGCCGCGCCGGCCAGCGCGGCGGCGAGCAGGCGTGGGAGCCTTTCATCGACGACGATCGCGTGCCACTGCGCGAGCGTCGCGGCGGAAATGGCCGGGTGCGCTGCAGCATGCAACGCCTGCACGACCTCCAACGGCGTCAGCGGAAAGCGGCCGGCGCAGAGCGCCAGCAGCGCGGCGGCGGCGAGGCTCGCGGCGCACAGGGCGAGCACGATGCTTGGCTGGCCGGCACGGCGCAAGCGGGGGAGAGGCGGGGAAGACATCGACTGCATCGGGGCGCGGCGTGACGTGTTGAGGCGAATGACACGGCCGCAGCGTGGCGGAAAGCGACGTATTTTAGGGGATATAACGTTCTGGTGCAGTGCGACAAAATGTTTCGTGCACGGCCGGGATTCGTGAAATGTTCGCCAAGATGGTTTTGTTCGACTGATCGATAAGGGCATTTCGCTCGTTGTCGGAGCGTGTAAACCAACCCGTCGATCTGACGCTGCCTGCTTCGGCGACGCGGAATGCATACCGCCAGGTCAGCTAGCGTTCGGATGCAGGGCAAGTGACGGTGCGCTGCGCATGAGCGATGTAGATGTTGCGTTGCTCTTCCGAACCTGCGATAGCGGGTATGACGCATTTTGCGAAAGGTGGGTTTTATATGACGATCATCTCCTATTGTTAATCGCGGCAGCACTGTAGGTGGCGTGTTGATGAGCGTCAATTTGCTTATCCCGCATGCGCGATAAGCTCGCCGACGCTTCGCACTCATTCGACCTTCGCTGACCAAGGATCAATAAAATGCCTATTTCCGATATCAAAGGCTCCGTCACCGTTCAGGGACGTGAGGGAAGTATCGAAGTCGGTTTTAGCCACGGATTGAATCTGCCTGTCGATAAGCGAATCACATGGCATTGCACGGATGGCAATATCAAGTTCATGGATGACTGGAACGAGAGGTCTTGATCATGGCATTTTGGGGGAAATTTATTATTAATAATAACCCTCTCGCGCCATTGATAATTTATGGCGTGGGTACGTTCATGGCTTTTTCAGGCGAGGGGATTTACCGTAATAGCGGTGGTTGCACCGGGATTGTGGGAAATGGCCCTTTACCGCACGGGCGATACTGGATCGTTGATCGCCCCAAAGGAGGAGTGCGTTCACAGTTGGGAGCCTGGAGCAAGGATTTGGGTAATTCTTTGATCGGTAAGCCTACCCATCACGCGGAATGGTTTGCTCTGTATCGCTGCGACGGCCAAATCGATGATTGGACATGGATACATGGAGTCAAGCGCGGCAATTTCAGGTTGCATCCAACCGGTGGCGCCGGTCATTCGTTCGGCTGCATCACGCTGCCAAGCCAATCTGATTTCCAGGCTATCCGTCGGGCATTTTTAAACACAAAGACCATTCCTGCTGGCAGATCGGGGTTGGACGCTTACGGCTGGATTGAGGTAGTGACCCATGGCAACACTTGCCCGTAGCGCATTCAAAGTCCTCCTCTTTGTCGGCTTGTTCGCCGTATCAATGCGGTTTGTTCACACCTACCCATTGCCAATGACGACAAGCCAGCAGCAATGCCTGCTTGAGATATCCGAGAAATTCGGCGTGAGCGACCCCGAAGGTTTTTATCTTTCCGTGGTTGCCGTCGTCAATTTGATGCTGGCAGCCATTGAATACTGGTTGATGGGAAAGCTCTGGCGCCGTTACTTGGAAAAACGGCGAAAAACGTCGTGATCCATCTGAACCGTTCACCCCGCCTGTCGACCTTGTGCGGCAGGCGTTCGCCTTCAGCTTTCAAGTACACAACGTCATACAAGTAACAGATTGTCGGTAGGCCGAACCCTGTCCCCATCCGTTAATCTGGCTATGTGCCACCAGACAACAAGAAGGGGATATGAAAGGAACATCGAAGATTCTCGGCACCGTCGTGTCGTCGACGCTGATCGTCAGCCTGTTGGCGCTTGCCGGATGCAACAAGGGCAACTCCACCGACACCACGCAGGCCGCCTCCGATGCGTCGGGCGCCTCCGCCGCGCAACCGGCCTCGGCCGCCAGCCCCTACACGCCGCCCACCGCCGCGCAGCTCGAACAGATGGTCGCGCCGATCGCGCTGTTCCCCGACAAGCTCGTGGCCCAGGTGCTTGCGGGCGCAACCTATCCGGATCAGATCACCGCGGCCAACCAGTGGCTCGCGCAGAATCCGTCGTTGAAGGGCGCCGCGTTGCAGAACGCCGCGAACCAGCAGCCGTGGGATGTCAGCGTGAAGTCGCTGACCGCATTCCCGGCCGTGCTGAACCAGATGGCCGGCAATATCCAGTGGACCACCGCGCTCGGCGAGGCCTACGTCAATGACCCGACCGACGTGATGAACGCGATCCAGGTCATGCGCCAGCGCGCGCAGCAGTCGGGCAACCTGAAATCGTCGAAGCAACTGGCGGTGTCGAGCACGGCGCGCCAGGCGCCGCCGCCCGATTATCAGGATGAGGCCGGCCAGCCGCCGGTGTACGCCGGCCCGGCCGTGATTCCGCCGCCGCCGCAAACCATCGTGATCGCGCCGGCCCAGCCGGACGTGGTGTATGTGCCGACCTACGACCCGAACGTGGTGTACGGCCAGCCGGTGCCGGTCTATCCGGGCTATGCCTATCACCGCCCCGAGTATTCGACGGGCGAGGTGGTGACGGCCGGCGTGCTGACGTTCGGCGTCGGCATCCTGGTGGGCGACGCGATCAGCCATCACCACGACTGGGGCTGGCACGCGTGGGGCATGAACTGGGGCGGCGATCGCGGGCGCGACGGCGGCTACCGCAACGACGGCCCGGGTAACGGTGGTGGCGGTGGTGGCGGCTGGCATCGTCCGGCGGTGGTCTACAACAACAACACATACGTGTCGCGTTCGACCACGGTCGTCAACCACATCAACAACACGACGATCAACAATCACTACGACACGAACCGCAACGTCGTGAACAACAACAACGTGGTGAACAACAACACGCGGATCGACAACCACAACGAAGGCCGCCCGAGTCCTGGCCAGGCGCCGGGCCAGTTGCAGGGGCAGGCGCCGGGACGCGAGCCGGGCAATGCGCACCGGCCGCCGGGCCTGCCGCCCGCGAACCCGGGCGCGATGACGATGCCGCATTTCACGCAGGGCGATACGCGTGAGGGCGCACGCCCCGTGCCGCAGCCGCAGGGGCAGGGTGGCAATCCGCGCGCGGAAGGGCGTCCGGGCTTCGAGGCGCAGCAGCATGGCAATGCCGAGCCAGGCCGCCAAGCGCAGCAGCCGGGGCAGCCGCACGTGCCGCAGCCGAATTTCGGCGGGCAGATGCAGAACGGCCAGCGGCAGGAGCACGAGCGTCCGGCCGGCGAGCCGCCGCGCATGGATCAACAGCGCGAACAGCAGCAACAGCAGCAACAGCGCGAACAGCAGCAACAACGCGACCAACAGCAACAGCAGCGTGAACAACAGCAGCAACGCGAGCAACAACAGCAGCAGCACGAACAGCAGCAACAGCAACAACGGGAGCAGCAACAACAGCGCGAGCAGCAGCAACGTGAACAGCACGCGCAGATGCCGCATCCGGTCGAGCCGGCCCGCGAGCAGCCGCGCCCGGAGCAGCACGAGCAACCGCGTCCGCAGCCGCAGCCGCATGAACAGCCGCGTCCGCAACCGCAGCAGCACGAACAGCCGCATGGCGGCGGCGAGCAGCACGAGCCGCATTCGCACTGAGGCACCGCAGCACCGCAACCCCGGCACCGAGCCCACAACCCGCGCCCGAACCGGTTTCGCACCGGCCTCCGGCAGCGGGTTGTTCAGTTCAACGAGACGATTCGCGCACCGTTTTCCGTAAGCCTCGAAAGGCCCGCCGTGAACCGATTCCACGGCCTGCGAGACTTTGTCGAAAATGATGTTGACTTATGTTTTGCAGGCCGCCTAGAATCCGCAGGTCTTCAAATTTGGGGCAAAAGCCTTGGACTCTTGTAGTAGTCGAACCTCGATCAGATTCGCTGCCTGAACGGCAGGACGTCCGCGCTTCCCATCCCAGCCGCCGTCCTGCCAACAGGCAGACGGTGCGCGTCGCTTTACCTCCCCGTGCATCCTGTTCCCGCGCCATGAGGCGCCGTCTCGTCATGCGTTCGCGCGTCAGCGCCGATCCGCCTGCGCGATGGCGCTCGTGCGCCCCGGTCCGACCGGTTCGCTGATCGCACGGCTGTCATTCGACGGCCGTACGATGCGCGCCGTCTCCACGCCCGTGCCCGGCACGCCCGGCTGGCGAGAGCCCTGCGCTTTTGTTTCGTTTTCCTTACTTGCTGCCCATTCGCCTCCACCGCGATGAGGTTATCGATGAATCTGAAATTCGGCATCAACCTGACGGCCAACCCGTCCGTGTCCCGCGTGCTGCCCAATCGCTGGGACCTGCTGGCCTTTCCGCTCATCATCGGCATACTGGCGATGGCCGCCATCGGCTTTCACCAGACGCTCGCGCCGATCTCGACGCTGAAAACCGAGGCCATCTCGCTCGACCCCTCGCATCTGCCCGAATACGCGATGCGCACCACGCTGCGCATGCTCGCGGCGATGTTCGCCTCGCTCGTGTTCACGCTGACCTACGGCACGCTGGCCGCGAAAAGCCGGCGCGCCGAGAAGGTGCTGGTGCCGATCCTCGACATCCTGCAATCGGTGCCCGTGCTCGGCTACATCTCGTTTACGGTCACCTTCTTCCTGGCGCTGTTCCCCGGGCGCGTGATCGGCGCGGAGCTGGCGGCGATCTTCGCGATCTTCACCAGCCAGGCCTGGAACATGACGTTCAGCTTCTATCAGTCGATGCGCTCGGTGCCGCGCGATCTGTCGGAAGTGTCGCGCAGCTTCCAGCTCACCGGCTGGCAACGCTTCTGGAAGCTCGAAGTGCCGTTCGCGGTGCCGGGCCTGATCTGGAACATGATGATGTCGATGTCGGGCGGCTGGTTCTTCGTGGTGGCCTCGGAGGCGATCACGGTGGGCGACAGCACCATCACGCTGCCGGGCATCGGCGCGTATCTCTCGCAGGCGATCGCCACGAAAAGCCTGGGCGCGGTGGGCTGGGTGATCCTGACCATGACGGTGGTGATCCTCGCCTACGACCAACTGCTGTTCCGCCCGCTGGTGGCCTGGGCCGACAAGTTCCGCATGGAGAACACCGCCTCGGCCGACGCGCCGCAATCCTGGCTGCTCGACATGGTGCGCCGCACGCGGCTGATTCACCGGATGCTCGCGCCGGCCGGCTCGATGCTGGCCGCCACCGCCCGCATGCGCCTGCGGATCCTGCCGCGCCGCCAGGCCGCCGCGCCGTCCGCCGCGCGCAAGGCCACGCTGGCCGGCGACATCGTGTTCGCCACGGTGATGGGCGCGCTCGCACTGTATGCGGTGGTGCGCGTGGTGGCCTACATGCGCACCGGCGTCACGCTCGACGAGGTCGGCCACGTGTTCGGCCTGGGGCTGATCACGCTGCTGCGCGTGGTGCTGCTGATCGCGATCTCGTCGGTGATCTGGGTGCCGCTCGGCGTGCTGATCGGCCTGCGCCCGGCGCTGGCCGAGAAGATCCAGCCGCTCGCGCAGTTCCTGGCCGCGTTCCCGGCCAACCTGCTGTTCCCGATCTTCGTGATCTTCATCGTGCACTTCCACCTGAACGTCGACATCTGGCTGTCGCCGCTGATCGTGCTCGGCACGCAGTGGTACATCCTGTTCAACGTGATCGCCGGCACCACCGCCTACCCGAACGACTACAAGGAAGTGGCGAAGAACTTCCGGATTCGCGGCTGGCAATGGTGGCGCGGCGCGATGCTGCCCGGCATCTTCCCGTACTACATCACCGGCGCGATCACGGCCTCGGGCGGCGCGTGGAACGCCAGCATCGTGTCCGAATACGTGCAGTGGGGCGACACCAAGCTGGCCGCGCACGGCCTGGGCGCGTACATCGCGCAGACCACCGCGGCGGGCGACTTCCCGAAGATCATTCTCGGCATCGTCGTGATGTCGCTGTTCGTGACGCTGTTCAACCGCGTCCTCTGGCGCCCGCTGTATGCGTACGCCGAATCCAAACTCCGCCTCGATTAACCCGGTTACCAAGGAGACCTCATCATGAATACGGACATCCTGAGCGCCGACCGCACGGCAGCGGCCGCCACCACGAACGGCGCGTCGGCCCATGGCGCCGAGGTGCTGCGCATCGACAACGTGCGCCGCGGCTTCGACAAGTCGCAGGGCGAGCAACTCGTGCTCGACGGCGTGAACCTCTCGCTGCGCGAGGGCGAGATCGTCGGCCTGCTGGGCCGTTCCGGCTCCGGCAAATCCACCTTGCTGCGCATCATCGCCGGCCTGATCGAGCCGAGCAGCGGCGACGTCAGCTACATGGGCAAGCCGCTGCGCGGCCCCGCGCAGGGCTGTGCGATGGTGTTCCAGACCTTCGCGCTGTTCCCGTGGCTCACCGTGCTGCAGAACGTGGAAGCGGGCCTCGAAGCGCTCGGCGTGGACGCGAGCGAGCGCCGCCGCCGTTCGCTGGCCGCGATCGACCTGATCGGCCTCGACGGCTTCGAGAACGCCTACCCGCGCGAGTTGTCGGGCGGCATGCGCCAGCGCGTCGGCTTCGCCCGCGCGCTGGTGGTGGACCCGACGCTGCTGCTGATGGACGAGCCGTTCTCGGCGCTCGACGTGCTGACCGCCGAAACGCTGCGCACCGACCTGCTCGACCTGTGGACGCAAGGCCGCATGCCGATCAAATCGGTGCTGATCGTCACGCACAACATCGAGGAAGCGGTGTTCATGTGCGACCGCATCCTGGTGCTGTCGTCGAACCCGGGCCGCGTGGTGGCCGAGATCCAGGTGCCGTTCAAGCACCCGCGCAACCGGCTGGACCCGGTGTTCCGCAAGCTGGTGGACGACATCTACGCGAAGATGACCACCCGCAACCTGGGCGAGACCGCGCGCGACGAATGGCAACTGGGCAGCTGGCTGCCGCACGTGTCGACCAACCTGATGGCCGGGCTGATCGAGACGGTGGCCGCCGCGCCGTACAACGGCCGCGCCGACATGCCGGAAATCGCGCGTTCGCTGCACCTGCATATTGATGACCTGTTCCCGATCGCCGAAGTGCTCCAGCATCTGGCGTTCGCCGACGTGCGCGACGGCGACGTGCAACTGACGCCGGCCGGCCGCATCTTCGCCGACTACGGCACGCAGGAGCGCAAGACGCTGTTCGCCGATCACCTGCTGCGCCATGTGCCGCTGGCGGCGCGGATTCGCACGGTGCTCAACGAGCGCCCCGGCCATCGCGCGCCGCGCGTGCGCTTCGAGCAGGAACTGGGCGATTTCCTGCCCGACGAAACCGCCGAGGAAACGCTCGACGCGCTGATCGCCTGGGGCCGTTACGGCGAGGTGTTCTCGTACAACGACCAGACCGGCATCTTCAGCCTGGCCGACGTGGAGAGCTGATCGGCGCGCGCGCCGCCTTCGTTCCATTGCTGCGATGGTTCGAAGCGGCGCCGCCCATATCGTTAGCAGCAATGCTTCGTTGTCCCCCGCAGGCAGTCGAAATTAGGCTGTCTCGTTCTGTTCGGGGATCACGCTGCATGAATCGCTTTGCATCAACATCGACTGACCGGCCGACGACGCACGCGTCGCGGGCCACCTTGCTTGGCGCACTCGCCGCAGTGGCCGCATTCACGCTGGCCGGCTGCGAAAAATCGGAGCCGGCGGGCGCGGGCAACGGCTCGGCCTCCGCCTCTGCTTCTGCCGCGCAAGCGGCGCTGAAACCGCAAGCGGGCGGCACGCTCACCTGGGGCGTGACCACCGAGCCGGCCTGTTTCGACCCGCACCGCGCATCGCAGCAGAACGCGTTCTGGGTGATCCGCAACGTATTCGATTCGCTGATCGACAAGCGCGCCGACGGCAGCTATGCGCCGTGGCTCGCGAAATCTTGGAGCGTGTCGGACGACGGCAAGGTCTACACGTTCAACCTGCGCGACGACGTGCACTTCACCGACGGCACGCCGTTCGACGCCAGCGCCGTCAGGGCCAACTTCGACTACATCCTCGCCAACGTGGCGACCACCTCGGCCTCGTCGTCGCTGCTGGTGCACTTCGATCATGCGGAAGTGGTGTCGCCGAGCGTGGTGAAGCTGGTCATGAAGCAGCCCGATTCGACCACGCTCGAATCGCTGTCGAGCGTGAAGCTCGGCTTCATCTCGCCGAAGGCGCTCAAATCGGCCGCCGACCTGTGCGCGGGCGGCCCGCCGCTGGTGGGCACCGGCCCGTTCGTGTTCAGCGCGTATCAGCGCGGCCAGTCGGCCACGTTCACGCGCAACCCCGATTACCAGTGGGCATCGGGGCGCGCCCAGCATCAGGGGCCGGCCTATCTCGACCGCGTGGTGTACCGCTTCCTGCCCGAGGCCGCGGTGCGCACCGGCGCGCTCAGTTCGGGCCAGGTCGACATGATCGAGGGCGTGCAGCCCACCGACGCACCGGTGTTCGAGGGCGTGGACGGCTTCGGCTATTACACGGGGCCGTCGGCCACCACCTCGTTCACGCTGAACGTCAACTACACGATCGCGCCCGCCGACGACGTGCGCGTGCGCCGCGCGCTGCGCGACGGCTTCGATCTCGACGCGATCGTGAAGAGCGTCTACCTGGGCACGGTGCGACGCGCGTGGTCGAACATCGGCCCCGACAACCCCGACACCAATGCCGCGCTGAAGGGCACCTGGGGCAACGACGTGAAGGGCGCGAACGCGCTGCTCGACGCGGCGGGCTGGACCGCACGCGATGCGGAAGGCTTCCGCACCAAGGACGGCAAGCGCCTGAGCATCGAGGTCGGCTATCCGCAACCCTACGTGCGCGACAGCCGCGACGTGCTGATCCGCGCGATCCAGTCGGCGCTGCGCCAGAACCTCGGCTTCGACCTGAAGCTGCACATCACCACCGCCGGCGATTTCGCGAACCAGAAGGCCAGCGGCGTCTGGTACATCTACCCGAACACCGACAACCCGTCGGACGTGGCGATGGAGCTGTGGGACATGCTCGGCGATCACGGCTTCCTGTACAACGCGATTCCGAAGTCGGACCCGGAGATCACCGGCGCGATCAACCGCGCGCGACAACTGCCGGTGGGCGACGAACGGCGCAAGCTGCTGGCCGACATCCAGCATCGCGCGGTGGATCAGGCGTATATCGTGCCGCTGTTCGCGCCGGCCTATCACATCGCGGCGAAATCGACGGTGCACGGCATCGGCTTCGAGCCGGAACTCGACGGACCGAACAGCGCCTACGAGCTCTGGATCGATCGCAAGGAGCACTGATCATGTTGCGCCAGATCGCGACCCGCTTCGGCACCGGGCTGCTGGTGCTGTGGCTGGCGGCCAGCGCCGCGTTCGTGACGATCCATGCGCTGCCGGGCCGCATCGAGGACATCCTGGCCGGCGACCTGACCTATCCGGGCCTGCGCGACGCGATCGCCGCGCAGTGGGGGTTGAACCACAGCCTGCCGTATCAGTACGGGCAGTTCCTGTTGCGGCTCGCGCACGGCGACCTCGGCACCTCGTTCGTGATGCAGCAGCCGGTGGCCTCGGTGCTGGTCAGCCAGCTGTGGCCGACCGTGCAACTGGCCGGCTCGGCTGGCTTGCTGGCGCTGCTGCTCGCGCTCGGCGCGGCGACCGTCACGGCGGGCGCGCAGGACCGGCGCGGCGAATGGCTGCGCCGCTCGGCGTCGGTGGTGGAGCTGGGCTTCACGTCGATGCCGGTGTTCTGGCTCGGCATGCTGCTGCTGATCGCGTTCTCGTTCCATTTCCGCTGGTTCCCGGTGTCGGGCGGCGGCGGCTGGCGTTCGTTGGTGCTGCCGGCCGTCACGCTCGCGCTGCCGACCGCCGGGGTGCTGTCGCAGGTCATGCGCGAGGCGCTCGATTCGGCGTACGAACGGCCGTTCGTGACCACCGTGCGGGCGCGCGGCGTGTCGGCGTTCGGGCTGCGCGTGCGGCACCTGCTGCGGCACGCGCTGCTGCCGGTGGTGACGCTCGGCGGCTGGCTGATCGGCGGCCTGCTCGGCGGCGCGGTGATCACCGAGAAGATGTTCGGGCGGCCGGGCCTCGGCAGCATCACGCTCGATGCGGTGACCTCGCAGGACGTGCCGGTGGTGCTGGCCGTGGTGCTGCTGGCCGCGTTCGTTCATGTCGCGATCTCGACGCTGCTCGATGTCGCTTATCTGTTCATCGATCCGAGGCTGCGCAAGTCATGAGCGATCTGTCCGCCTTGTCCACCGCCGCGCCCGACGCGGCGCTCGCCGTTCCCGTCGCCACCGCCGCGCGCGCTGCGCGCCGGCCGTGGCGTTGGCCGCTTTCGGTGCTGCTGTCGGTGGCGTTTCTGGTGCTGCTGGCCGTGGCGCTGGCGTTTCCGCATGCGTTCACGCGCTACGACCCGCTCGTCAGCGACGTGGCGCACGCCTTGCAGCCGCCCGGCGCGGAGCACGTGTTCGGTACCGACCGGATCGGCCGCGACGTGCTCGCGCGGGTGATCTACGGCGCGCGCTATTCGCTCGTGATCGGCCTGGCCAGCATGGGCGTGAGCCTGCTGATCGGGTTGGTGGTGGGTCTGACCGCCGGGCTCGGGCCGCGCGCGCTCGACGAGGGCGCGTCGCGCATCTTCGACGTGCTGTCCGCGTTTCCGCCGATTTTGCTGTCGCTGTTCGTGGTGTCGTTCGCCGGGCAGGGGATCGTCAATATCGCGGTGGCGGTCGGGATCGCCGGCATTCCCAAATTCGGCCGCGTGCTGCGTGCGCAGACGCTCGGCGTGCGCCGCGCCGATTACGTCACGCATGCGCCGGCCTACGGCTATTCGCGCACGCGGGTGTTTTTCCGGCATCTGCTGCCGAACGTGCTGGCGGCGATCCCCGTGATCGCGACCATCGACATCGGCAGCGCGATCCTGGCCGTATCCGCACTCAGCTTCCTCGGCCTCGGGCCGCAACCGCCCACGCCCGAATGGGGCGTGATGCTGGCCGAAGGGCGCGACGTGCTGCGTGTCGCGTGGTGGCCGAGCGTGTTCCCCGGCGCGGCGATCACGCTGACGGTGATGGCGTTCACGGTGATCGGCAAGGTGTTGTCGCGTCGTCATGGAGGGCGTGCCTGATGAACGCACGATCGAAATTCCCTGGCGGCGTGCCGCCGTTGGATGGACAACCCGGCCAACCCGGGCGAACGCTGGTGGACGTGCGGGGCCTGTCGATCGGCTTCGCGCACGCGGCCGGCGCCGCGCCGCTGGTGCGCGGCGTGGACCTGACGATCCGTGCCGGCGAATGCGTCGCACTGGTCGGCGAATCGGGCTCGGGCAAGAGCCTGACCGCGCGCAGCCTGATCGGGCTGGCCGGCGCGGGCGCGCGGGTCAGCGCCGAGCGCTTCGAGATCGACGGGCGGCCCGCGCTCGATTGGCGCGAGAAGGATTGGCGCACCGTGCGCGGCGCGTTCGCCGGGCTGGTGATGCAGGACGCGCTGGTGTCGCTCGATCCGTTGCGCACCATCGGTGCCGAGATCGGCGAGGCGGTGGCGCGCCACGGTGCGGCGCGCTCGCGGCGCGAGCGGATCGCGCGCGTGCACGAGACCATGGCGGCCGTCGGCATTCCCGAGCCGCAACGGCGCGCGGCGCAGTACGCGCATGAACTGTCGGGTGGCCTGCGCCAGCGCGCGTTGATCGCCTCGGCGATCGCCGCCGCGCCGCCGCTCGTGATCGCCGACGAGCCCACCACCGCGCTCGACGTGACGGTGCAGGCGCAGGTGCTGGCCGTGCTCGCCGAGCGCTTGCGCACCGGCATCGGCCTGTTGCTGATCAGCCATGACCTGGCCGTGGTGGAGGGCATTGCCGACCGTGTGCTCGTCATGCATCGCGGCGAGGTGGTCGACAGCGGGCCGACCCGCAGCGTGCTGGCGCGGCCCGCGCATCGCTATACGCGGCAGTTGCTGGCCGCGCAGCCGGATGGCCGTTCGCGCGGGCACCGGCTTGCCACCGCGCGGCTGGCCGATGATCAGGAACCCGAAGCGGAACACGAACACGACGCGGCGCAAGCGGGCGATGTCGCATTGCGCACCGTGCGCGAACCGCTGCCCGCGCGGCGCGCGCCCGGCGACGCCGTGGTGCTGCGCGTGGACGGTATCGGCAAGGTGTATCCGCAGCGCGGCGGCGCGCCGTTCGTCGCACTCGACGACGTGTCGTTCTCGGTGCGGCGCGGCGAGGTGCTCGGCATCGTCGGCGAATCGGGCTCGGGCAAGAGCACCACCGCGAATATCGTGCTGGGCCTGCTCGCGCCGAGCGCCGGCGAAGTCGAATTCCTCGGCCGGCGCTGGAACGGCGCGGGCGCCCGCGAGCGGGAGCGCCGCGAGACGCGGCCCCGGCTGCGCTATATCCCGCAGGACCCGCTCGGCTCGTTCGATCCGCGTCATACCGTGCGCGAGCTGCTCGACGACGGCCTGTACGCCGCGCGGCTGCCGAAGCTCGAGCATGCGGCGCGCGCGATCGCGCTGCTGGAGCGCGTGGGCCTCGATGGCAGCTATCTCGACCGGCGGCCCGTATCGCTGTCGGGCGGCCAGCGTCAGCGCATCGCCATCGCGCGCGCGGTGGCGGCCGAGCCGGCGCTGATCGTGTGCGACGAGCCGGTGTCGGCGCTCGATGTCTACGTGCAGGCGCAGGTGCTCGATCTGCTCGGCGAATTGCAGGCGTCGCTGGGCGTGTCGCTGATTTTCATCTCGCACGATCTCGACGTGATCCGCCATGTCAGCGATCGCGTGCTCGTGATGAAGGACGGCAAGGTGGTCGAGGCCGGCGAGGCGCAGGCCGTGCTCGATGCGCCGCGCGCGGATTACACGCGGCAGTTGCTGGCCGCGTCGCCGGGGCGGCGGCGCGGGCAGGGGGCGGAGCGGGAGGTGCGGGTTGCGGCCTGAAGCGGCCTGACGCGGTGGCCGTTCAGCGCGGTTGTGTCAGAGGTCGCGCGTGCGCGGGATGACGACGGCCTGGCCGTGCAGCGTGCCGTGCGCGTCGATCAGTTGCCACAGCGTGGCTTCCTCGATCATGAAGCGTTCGCCCGATTTCATGATCCGCACGCCCTGATAGCCGGCTTCGTAGCCGAGCCGCTGCACACGTTCGAGGAATTGCTGCCGCTCCTCGCGGTTCGGCGCTTCGGCCGACAGCCGCGACGGCAGCCGGGTGATCTCGTCCCAGTCGTAACCGAAGCGCTGCTGCGCGGCCTTGTTGCCGTAGATGAACACCGGGTCGGCGGCGGTGTTGTGCGCGAGCACCGCGAACGGCGCGTGCTCGTAGAGCCATTCGGTGGCTTCGGCGGGCGAGAGGGTGTCGCCGTGCGGCACGAGCGGTTTGCCGAGCAGGCGGGCGTGGCTGTCGGCGAGGAGGCGGTAGAAGTCGGGTTGGCTGTGGAGAGGCGGCATGGGGCTGCGTGGACGGAATCGGGTTTGGGAGCATACCCGAAGCGCCGCGGCGATGCTGGCCTTCGAGGCCGCCGAAATGCCTCCGGTTTTATCGGTCCAATCAATCGAAATGCCCGTTCGGTTGATTCGATTGGAAATCATCTGATTTAAATAAATCACCGCTTCCTTATTGCCGAATATCAAAACCATCAGGCAAAAATTGCATGCCCCTATTTTGAATTCCCGATCAGCCCCCTCTCGGGAAACCCACGCCGCAAGCATGTTCATGCCGCATCGCACCATCTCCCCATTCAAGCATTTCGCATTGCAAATTTATTGACGATGTTAAACAAGCGATCCTTGCGTTTATTTCGGATCGGGTGCTATAACCCGATTCACGTGCCGGTTTGCAGCAATGACGTCATCAATAAATGCGAGCGGAGCAATGAAAAAAACGTCGAGGAATCTGGGTTGGGGCAGCATGGCGATCCTGACCGGCACCTTGCCGGTGGGCGCCTATGCGGCATGCTCGGCCACGGCACCGGCCAGCGGCGCGGCGGTCACGTGCAGCGGCGCGAACGTGCCGTCGGTGGTGGCCGTGCCGGGCAGCACCGGCGTGTCGATCGGCCTCGATTCGACCTCGACCGGCAACTACGTGTTGAGCGCCACGCCCACGCCGTTTTCCGTCGATACCGCCAGCACGATCACCAACAACGGCACGCTGTCGATGTCGGGCAACGGCACGGGCGTCGCCAACCGCGGCGCGATGCTGATCGGCGTGAACAGCGGCAACACCATCACCAATGGCGCAACCGGCGCGATTTCGACGACGGGCGCCTATAACGACGGCATCGCCGCGAACGGCAACGGCAACACGCTGGTCAATCAAGGCACGATCGCCACCACCGGCAACAACGCCTACGGCATGACGGCGGCGTGGGGGCAGAGCAATGCCGGCGCGTCGGGCAACACGCTCGTCAATACCGGCACCGTCACCACCTCGGGCAACAACGCGCGCGCGGCGTCGCTGCTGGGCGGCAACGGCACGATCGACAACAGCGGCACGCTCACCACCAACGGCCGCGACGCGCCGGCCGCCTATATGCAGGGCAACAACGACACGCTGATCAACCGCGGCACGATCCAGACCACCGGCACCGCCACCAGCGGCGGCAGCGTCGACGCGGTGGTGTCGAACACGCTCGGCAGCTCGTTTACGGCGACCATCACCAATCAGGCCGGCGGCCGGATCATCAGCAACAACGGCATCGGCGTGCGCTCGACCAACGGCAACACCACGATCACCAACGCGGGGTTGATCCAGGGCGGCGGCGGCACCGCGATTCGCGGCGGCAACGGCAATGTCACGCTGATCCTGCAGACCGGCTCGCAGATCATCGGCACGGCCGACGGCGGCGCGGGTTCGAACACGGTGACCTTGCAGGGCAGCGGCACCGCGGCGAACGCGTTCACGAATTTCCAGAGCCTGACGATGGCGGGCGACGCCTGGAACTGGGCCGGCACCGGCACGTTCTCGAGCGCGCTGGTGCAAAGCGGCACGCTGAACCTGACCGGCACGCTCGGCACCACCACGGCCACGGTGGCGGCCACCGTCAACGCGGGCGCGACCTTGCAGGCCAACGCGGCGAACCTGCCGCTGGCCGTCACCGACAACGGGCTGGTGCGCTTCCAGCAGGATGCGGCCGGCAGCTACACGGGCACGATCGGCGGCGCGGGCGCGGTGGAGAAGAGCGGGGCGGGCATGCTGACGCTCGCGCCCGCCACCCTCGGCGGCAACGCCTACGCGGGCGGCACGACCCTCACGCAGGGCACGCTGGCGGTGGCGGCCGACAACGCGCTCGGCGCATCGTCGGGAAGCCTGGCGTTCAACGGCGGCACGCTGCAATTCGGCAGCGCGTTCGATCTGTCGCCGGGCCGCGCGCTGTCGATCACGGCGAACAACGGCACGATCGACACACAGGGCTTCCGGTCGACGATCGCCCAGAACATCACCGGCGCGGGCAGCCTGACCAAGCTCGGCAGCGGCACGCTGGCGCTGAACGGTGCCAGCAGCTATGCGGGCGGCACGAACGTGAATGCGGGGGCGCTGCTGGTCGGCGATGCGGCCCACCCGGGCGCGGCGCTGTCCGGCAACGGGCTGGTGGCGGTGGCGCCGGGCGCGACGCTCGGCGGCTACGGCAGCGTGACGGGCAACGTGACCAACACCGGCACGATCGCGGTGGCCAACGCGTTCGCGGGCCTCGCGAGCGGGGCCACCGGCAACCTGCAGATCATCGGACACCTGACCAATGCCGGCCTGATCCAGCTTGGCGGCCCCGGCGTGGGCAACACGCTGACGGTGGCGGGCGACTATATCGGGCAGAACGCCGCCATCGCGATGAATACGTACCTGGGCGGCGACGGCGCGGCATCCGACAAGTTGATCGTCGCCGGGGTGGAGGCGACCGGCACCACCACGCTGAAGGTGACCAACGTGGGCGGCCCCGGCGCGCAGACGCTCGGCGACGGCATCCAGGTGGTGCAGGCCAACAACGCCGCCGCGACGGCGGACGGCGCGTTCACGCTGGCGGGCGGCACGGTCAGCGCGGGCGCCTACGCGTACTTTCTCGCCAAGGGCGGGCCTGCCAGCGGCGCCAGCCAGAGTTGGTATCTGCGCAATTCGGTTCCGCCCCAGCCGCAGCCGGCCGTCGTCATGCCGGGGCAACCCGCGCCGCCGCCCGCCACGCAGGCCATTACACCGGCGGCCGGCACGCCCGAGGCGATCGTCGAGGCCGTCGCCGACGCCGCGCCGGGCAGCGCCCCCGAGCCGATCTACCGGATGGCGGTGCCGCTGTATTCGGAAGCGCCGGCCGTTGCGCGGCAACTGGGCCAGCAACAGATCGATACCTTCCACGATCGCCTGGGCGGGCAGGACCTGCTGTCGGAGCACGGCCCGGTGCCGGCCGCCTGGGCACGCGTGTGGGGCGGCTACAGCAACATGCGGCAGCAGGGCGATGCGAGCCCGTCGTTCGACGGCACCGTCTGGGGCATGCAGGTCGGGCAGGAACTGTATGCGGACCAAAGCCCGAGCGGGCATCGCAACCATTACGGCTTCTTCCTCGGCTTCTCGCGCGCGGTGGGCGATGTTGACGGCTTCGCGCTCGCGCAGCGCGATCTGGGCGTGGGCACGTTGCAGGTGAACGCCTACGATCTCGGCGGCTACTGGACCCACATCGGCCCGGGCGGCTGGTACACCGACGCCGTGCTGATGGGCAGCGCGTTGACCGTGCGCACCCACGCGAACGACAACCTGAACGGCTCGACCAACGGCAACGCGTTTACCGGCTCGCTGGAGGCCGGGCTGCCGATCGCGCTCGGCTACGGGCTGACGCTCGAACCGCAGGCGCAACTGGTCTGGCAATGGCTGTCGCTCGATCGCTTCGACGACGGCGTGTCGAGCGTGAACTGGAACAACGGCAACACCTTCCTCGGCCGGATCGGCGCGCGCCTGCAATGGGCGTTCGACGCGCACGGCGTGAGCTGGAAGCCCTACGTGCGCGTGAGCCTGCTGCGTTCGTTCGGCGCCGACGACCAGACCACCTTCGGCGGCGCGACCACGCTCGGCACGCAGGTCGGCCAGACCGCCGGGCAGATCGGCGCCGGATTGATCGCACAACTGAGCAAGCGCGGCAGCGTGTACGCCACGCTCGCTTATCTGACGAACCTCGGCGGCGAACACCAGCGCACCATCACGGGCAATGCCGGGGTGCGCTGGGCGTGGTGAACGGCGGCCAGCCGCGACGGTTCTCCCGCCGCTATCCGAACCGGTGATACCGATTCATCAAGGGCGTGGCCGATACGCCATGCACGATCACCGACAGCGCGATCACGCCCAGCACGACAGGCGCCAGCGGCCGGGCCACGGCCGGTGCGTGTTCGATCGCGAACAGCAGGTAGTAGAACGAACCGATGCCGCGAATCCCGAACCAGCCGATCAGGCGGCGCTGCGTGGCGGTGGCCGGCGAGCCGGCCAGCGACAGCCTTACCGCGAGCGGCCGAATTATCAGCATCAGCGCGGCGGCCAGCGCGGCCATGGCCCATGAGAACTGCGTCACGACGAACGTGGCGAGCAGGCTGCCGATCATCGTCATGATCACCACCTCGGCGATCCGCTCCAGTTCGATGGTGAAGCCGAGCACCGATTCGGTCATGTAGGCGTGGGCGCGCTGCGGGTCCTGCTCCGTTGCGCCGATATCGTTCGAATCGACCGAGCCGATCACCTCGGTCGGCGCGCTCGGGCCGCTCGCGCGATGCTCGACGCGCCGCATCGCCACCCCGGCCGCGAACGCCGACAGGAAGCCGAACGTATCGGCCAGTTGCGCCACGCCGAACGCGATCACGATCAGCCCGAGCGCGAAGAAGCCTTCGAGCCCGAGCGCCTGTGCATGATGCGTGCGCAGCCGCGTGATGCCGTGGGTGGTGATCCAGCCCAGGCCGGTGCCGATCGCGAGCGCGCCGACGATGCCCCATGCGGTGTGCAGCAGGAACGGCAGCGAGGCCGGTGCGGCGCCTTGCGTCATGTCGAGCTGCCCGCACAGCGCGAGGCCCGCCAGCACGAACGGCAACGAGATGCCGTCGTTGAGCCCGCCTTCGCCGGACAGCGCGAAACGCACCAGATCGACGTCGCCGGGGTTGCGCACCTGCACGTCGTGGGCCAGCACCGGATCGGTCGGCGCGAGCATCGCCGCCAGCAGCAGGGCCGGCCCCCATCCGAGGCCGAGCAGCCAGACCGCCGCGCCGGCCAGCAGCGGCACGGTGACGATCATCGCGATGAAGCCGAGCCGCGCCGGCAGCAGCCAGCGCCGGTCGAGCGCGGCCACGCGCAGGCGCAGGCCGATCGCGAACAGCGACACCAGCAGCGCGACCTCGGCGATCTGCCGCAGCAGCTTCGCGTCGCGCCCGAGATCGAGATGCATCATGCCGAGCCCGGCCGGCCCGAGCGCCGCGCCCACCGCCAGATAGATCATCGCGGTGCTGCATGGCAACCGATGGAGCGCCGAACTCGTCACGCCGACCACGATCAGGACGCCGCCGACCATCAGATACCACAGCGTTTCATGAAGCATCGAGATTCCTCCGTCGCGGATGGTGGGAAGGGTGCGATGCGCGCGAGGAACGTTGCGCACGCCACCATTTCCGACCGAGTGCCCATGACCCAAGCAAATATCGCGCCGCGCGTGCGTTTTGGCGCGGAACGCGTCTTGCGTGCCCTGGCGGTTCCTCAACCCTCAACCACGATCGTAAGGAACCGACCATGCAATCAGTCAAGCCGATCCTCCCGCACTTGCTCCGCGCCGCCATCGGTGCTTCGCTGGCCGCCGTATTGGCCGCATCCCCGGCCGTCCACGCCCAAAGCTCCATGCAGCCCGCCACCAACACGCCGCAGGGCGCGCGCGGCGAGACCCCGCATTACCCGGCCTCGGGCGTGGCGGGCCAGGGCGCCGAGCCGATGCAGGGCGCCAGCCCCGGCGGCAACGGCATGAAGCCCCACACGAACAAGCCCAAGGGCGCGCGC
The DNA here is from genome assembly GCF_047497165.1 of Burkholderia sp. 22PA0099. Taxonomy (NCBI): domain Bacteria; kingdom Pseudomonadati; phylum Pseudomonadota; class Betaproteobacteria; order Burkholderiales; family Burkholderiaceae; genus Burkholderia; species Burkholderia sp. 22PA0099. Next base: position 2,243,292 of record NZ_CP163165.1, read on the forward strand.
GGCGAAAACCCGCATTACCCGGCGCCGGGCATGCCGGGGCAAGGCGGCAGCGCCGCGCAGGGCAACTGATCGACTGCGCCGGCCGGGCAGAATCTACAAAGCGTGTAGCAAAGACCGGCCGGCGCGCGTGACCGCCTCGCCCGATGTGGCGTGTGCCGCCTGGCATCGGGCAGGAAGTTTCGCCCGATGCCGATGGCCGGGGCGACCCGATCCTCACAGGAGCAACGATGAACGCGATTCCCATGACAGCGAACCACCGGTTCCCGATGTCCGCATCCCATATTCCGCCGTTTCCCGATCCCGACCCGGTCGATCCGCCGGGCCAGGACGATCTGCCCGGCATCCCGCCCGAACCGCTGCGCGACCCCGAGCGCGTGCCGCCGTTGCCGGTCAGTGCATGACCTTGCGTAACCGTTGACCGCTGACCGTATCGCCTGGCCGGCGCGTCAGGCCGATATGCGCGTCGCGACCGGATCGCTCGCTCAACGCCAGCGCCGCCTTGGCGGCCTGTTAGCCGCGCGTCGGGTTCTGCCGCGTGATCGAATCCATCGGGCTGATCGCCGCATCGTCCTGCCCAATGTTCACGCGCTGCCGAGCGCCGGCCGCGACGATCTCGTCGAAACCGAACGCGCCGCCCGGCGGCCCGGCAGCGCGCGATCGACCCCGACGTTTCCGCTCAACGCGCGATCGCCAACGCGGCCCCGACCGGCAGCACCGGCGAATCCCGATCGGGCGCGGCCTCCACGAGAAAGCGCCCGACCACGCCCGGTTCGAACAGCATGCAGTAGGTCGAGCCGCCGTACTGGAAGTAGCCGATTTCGTCGCCTTTCGCGACGCGCTGGCCGGGGAACGCGTCGATCACGCACGACGACACGTCGCCCATGCCGACGAACACGCAGGCCACCGTCCCCATGCCCGGGTCCTCGCACTCGATCACCACCACCGCACGGGTGGCCACCGCCGTCATGTAGCCCTGCGAATCGTTGAGGCCGGACGGATCGAGCCCTTCGACGTCGGCGGCCGAGAAATAGCTGCCCGGCACGCGATAGGCATGGGTGATGGTGCCGCCGACCGGCGCGTGCCAGCGGTGGTAATTCCACGCACTCAAGTAGGCCTGATAGACGTCGCCGCCCACGAAGCGCTCGGCCAGCAGCGACTGAGCGGGCGTCAGCATGTCGCGAATCGAATACGGCTGCGACTTGATCCAGAAATCGTCGAGGCGCTGCACGCGGCCGGCGATCTGGTACGGCGCGGCCTCGCAGGCGTTGACCACCACGCGCGCGTCGCCGGGTTCCGCCACCGGGCGCGCGCCGTCGCGAAAGCGCCGCGTGAAGAAGTGATTCCACGATTCGAAGCCCCAATGGGGTTCGCCGGGTCGGCAGATGAATTCGTCGAGCCGCATCCGCTCGCGCGCCTCGTGGCAGAACCAGCCGTCCGGCCCGCTGTCGTGCAGATGGGTGCGCGAGTGCGGGCCGGACAGGAACGCCGACCAGGTGGTCAGCAGCTTGCCCAGTTGCGTGTTGACGGCCTCGTCGCGGAACAGCGCATAGCCGGCCGGCATGCACATCGGCCAGTCGAGCAGGGCGTTGACGGGGCACACGATCAGGCCGGTCTCGCTGAACGGCGGCGCGTAGCGCAACACGGAGTCGAGGATCGTCATGAGGTCGTCGATGGTCGCGTAGCCGAGCCCATAGCCGGCCTCCAGCGCCTGTTCGATCGCGCGGCTCAAGCCCATGCGCAGCATCGGATCGCGCTCGAACAGCGCCGCCAGTTCGGCCACCACGGCGGAACGCGGATGCGCGCCCGCCTGCGCGTAGGCATCGTGGGCGAGTTGCCGCCGGTACGCGGTCATGTGCTGTTCCTCGGCGGCGAGCCAATCGCCGAGGCGGCGGCGCGTGCTGCGGGCAGGGCCTTGGATGGGGGGCATGGGGGTCTCCGGGTAGGGGGTGCCTGGAAGTAGACAGCATCCTGCGTGCCCGAGGGCCAGGAATTCATTCAAATGTTTTTAATGAGATTTGTTCGCCTACAAGATGATTTTGAATTTATCAATTGGTTAATTCTTAAAAATGACTTATCTATAATTATTTATCTTATTTAATTTATAAAATTTCTTTGACGAATTGCGATTGATCCGTTTAATATGCCTCGCGAGAAAATGACGATTCGAGTTTTCAATAAAATAACTTCATAGAAATTTCGACGCAAAAAATCCAAAAAATCCGAGAGGCCCGCATGTCGACGATCTTGATGTCACAGGCGTACGAGTTGAAGCTGGCGTCGCATCCGGCACCCATGTCCGTGCTCCGCTTTACGGGCCGGGACGCCGTGAGCGAGCTATACCGCTACCACATCGAATTCACGAGCCCGATCGCAGCGATTCCGATGGGCCAGGTGGTGGGTCGTCCCGCCAAATTCGTGGTGGCGCCGGTCGATCCGAACAGGGATTATCTGCAAAGGATGTTCGGCGAAAACGCCGAACAGTTCAGCAAGGTGCCCCCGGCCTATACGATCCACGGCGTCATCACGGAGTTCGACGAGTGCGGCACCTCGGGCGACCAGACGCACTATCGGGTTCTGCTCGAACCGAAGCTGGCCGATTTGAACCGCGGCGTCACGAGCCGGCTATTCCAGAATCAATCGATCGAGGAGATCGTCACTCATACGCTGCGCCATCATGGCTATCGGGCGGGAGTCGATTTCCGGTTCCAATTGCGCGGCCAATACAAGCGCCGTGAATACGTCACCCAGTATCACGAGACGACCTTCGCGTTCATTCAACGGCTCTGCGCCGAGGAAGGGATGTGGTTTCGCTGGGAGCAGAGCAAGGATTACGCGGTGCTCGTGCTGGGTGACGATCTGGATGCCTATGCGCGCAAGCAGCGCACGGTGTCGTACCTGCGCGACGCGGGGCTCGAGAGTTCAGGCCAGGATGCGATCAAGACGCTCGAAAAGCGCACCAGGCGGGTACCCGAAGCCGTGCGCCTGCACGACTACAACCACCGACAGGCCGGGGTCTCGTTGCTGGTCGAGGAAAACGCGGCGCGCAACGACCCGACGACGAGCGGCATCGATTACCAGTGGGGCGAGCACTACGCCACACCCGAGGAAGGTCGGGGCCGGGCACGCCGGCGTCACGAGGCACATCTGGCCAGCCAGATCACCTTCAAGGGGACCGGCAATCCGTTCTGGCTCGAAGCCGGTGAAGTGATGCGGCTCGCGCCGAATCCGGCCGAAGCGAAGCATGGGATTTTCGTGACGTCGGTGCAATCGCAGGGGGGCCGCGATCAATCGTATTGGGTCACCTTCGAGGGCGTGCCGTCGGACCGCGTGTGGCGCACGCCGGTCGCCACGATCGATCGACCCTCCATCGGTGGCGTCCTGCCGGCCCGGATCACCTCTCCGGGCGATTACCCCTACGCGTATCTGACCGAACAGGGGTGGTACGTGATCAAGCTGCCGTTCGACCTCGATGGATGGAGCCCGGGCGGCACCAGCCGGCCGGTGCGGTTCGCGAAACCGTACAGCGGCGACAACTACGGGCATCACTTCCCGCTGATCGACGGGGCGGAGGTGGCGGTCGTCTTTACGCACGGCGATCCCGACCGGCCCGTGATCATCGGGGCCATGCACGATAGCCTGCATCCCGATCTCGTCACGAGCCAGAACCACACGCGGAACCTGATCCGCACCGCCGCGAGGAACGAGCTGCGGATGGAGGACAAGAGAGGCGTCGAGCACGTTCACCTCACGACGCCGTATCGGGCGAGCGAGCTCAACCTCGGCCACATGGTCGATGACAACCACCAGGCGCGCGGCAAGGGAGCGGAGCTTCGTACCGACGAACACGTGGCGATCCGGGGCGGCAAGGGCGTTTTCATTTCCGCCGACATGTTGTCGGTGCCGAGCGGGCCGCAACTCGACATGCGGCCAGCCCAAGGGCGGCTTGAGCTTGCGCTTCAGCAGATGCAGTCGCTCGCCGATGCGGCGCAAGCCGCCGAAGCGGTCGCTGCCGATTACGCCAGGCAGAAAGTCCTGCTGGACGAAACCTTGGGCGAACTGAAAAAAGCTGGCGTGCTGATCAGTGCACCGGCCGGCGTCGGGATCGTATCGGGCGACCACCTGCAGCTCACGGCCGGCAAAAACCTGATCGCAAACGCGGGCGGCAATGCCGATATCGGCGTCATGAAGCGATTCACGGTGGCTGCCGGCGAGGCCGTCTCGTTGTTCGCTGCCCAACTCGGCATCAAGTTGTTCGCCGCGAAGGGGAAGGTCGCCATCCAGGCGCAAACCGACGACATGGCGTTGGCGGCGTTGAAGGACGTCACCATCACCAGCGCCGAGGGCCGGCTCGTGCTGTCGGCCGCGAAGGAGGTGTGGATCGGCGCTGGCGGCTCGTATATCCGGATCGACGCCAATGGCATCGAGAACGGCACACCGGGGGACATTCTCGAGAAGTGCGCGTCGTGGAACAAGCCAGGCCCCGCTTCGGCACAAGTCGGCAGTGCGCTGCGGAACAGTTTGCCTGCCGCGCGCCTGGTGTTGAATCTGGCAGCCTCGCCGTCCGCCATGGCGGCCATTCCGCAGGATGTACCGTACAAGCTGTACGCACAGGGCGCGTTGGTCACGCAAGGGATCACCGATGCAACCGGGCGGATTGTCATCGATCATCGCCCGGGCACGCAATCCTATCGGCTCGAGTTCGCCAATGGGGTCGCCTACGACATTCCTGTCGGTGAGGCATTTCGCGGCGATGCGGCCAATGGGCAATTGGCCAATCAGGGCTTCCATTTCTTCGAGCAAGGCGAGAACGGCGATGGCACTGATCGTGCCGCCCATCGCCTGCAGTATTACCGCTTGCTGAATCCCGATACCGACGCTCCGAACGCGGAGGCCCGGTCATGAGTCAGCCGGCAGCCATTACCGTTCCGATTGCGCGATCGTGTGGCGATACGGCGACCTTGACGTTGCCGCATCACGTGCAAGGCGCGGAATACAAGGCGAGGGAGGCGACGCACTTGCCGCTGGTCAACGGCGAGGAGGCGTTCGGCGCTGTCTACGATGCGATTGCCATGGCGCAACACAGCGTCGAGATTGTCTGCTGGGGGTTCCAGCCGTCGATGTACTTCAAGCGTGGGTCGTCAAACCAAGGCTCGCTGTCGATCGGGGCGTTGCTGCTCGAACGGGCGCGACGCAACGTGACGATTCGATTATTGGTGTGGGGCGATAAATTCCATGTGGCGCAATTCATGGAAAACATGATGCCTGGCGGTCGATTTTCACAAAAACCCGACAATCGGAATTCAGCTCAAAGAGAGTTTGATTTGTGGTGGTATTGGCAGGTCAAGCTGGATAAAAAGAATCGGTTGGGAACCGATGCGACGGGGGCCGATTTGTATCAGTTTCCGATGAATTACGTGGCAAAAGGTATGGAATATGAAGCCAGGCGCGCGCAGTTGCCGTTTCGTGACCCGGCATTCCGCCATATCGAATTCGCCACGCGGGATTTCACCATGATCGAGCGCGCCGAAATTGGATGGCGAACGGCGACGGACAGTCAATACAGCGAGCGCAGCGTCAAATCGAAGGTCCAGAATAGCGTCGCAATGGGGCTGGCGCCGTCACACCATCAAAAAATGGTGCTGGTCGATTATGAGCATCCGGAATTGGCGACCGGTTTTGTGATGGGGCACAACACGCTCGACGAATACTGGGACACGAGCCGCCACGGCGATACGCGCATGCATCCCAAAATGGGACGCAACGGATTTCTGCCGCGGCAGGATATTTCCGCTCGTGTCACGGGGCCGATTCTGATCGATTTGAACCAGAATTTCTGTCAGGCATGGGATGCAACGACGGGACAACGGCTGGAACAGCAGCGGGGATCGGTGAAGGCCCCGTTGCTTCGCTGCGGCAAAGACGATTTGCCGGTGATGGCGCAGATCCTGCGCACTCAGCCCCAAGTCAAGAAAGAGGGCGTGAAAGATGCCAAGCGTGGGGTGAAAGACATCGAGCGTCTTTACCTGCAAGCGGTCAACAATGTGACCAATTTCATTTATATCGAGAATCAATTTTTCCGATTTCCGCCGCTGGCTGAAAAGCTGACCAATCTGGTCAAGGCGTATCAGGCTGGTGGGCGCAAGACGCCGCTTTATTTGTTCGTCGTGACGAATTCGAGCAACGACGGGATTGGGTTGGGTACTGTGAGTACCTACCATATGCTCAATGCGTTGGGGCGTGCGGATGTGTTGCCAGGCGTGTCGAAATTGGAGCGTTCGGACGAATTGGAGAAGCAATACAAGGAAGCACTCGGGGCGAAGAAAACGGCCGATCTCGCATATGAGCGTGCAAAGCGGGTGGAAGTCGATCCGTTTTCTGGTTCGGGGCAGTATGCCGTGAACAATTTGATCGCTGCGCAACGGGATGCCGCGGAAGCCGCTCAGCGGGTGAGCGACCTGGAAGTTCAACTGGAAAAGGCCAAGACCGAGAACCCGGAGAAGCTCAATATTCCCGGGCTCAATGTGCATATTTGTACCCTTGTTCCGCCGGATACACCGAAAGGTAAAACGTGGGACGAAGTTTATATTCATTCGAAGTTGATGATTATCGACGATGTGTTCGTTACGCATGGCTCGGCGAATGTCAATTTGCGTAGCATGGAGGTGGATAGTGAGTTGAATATTTGCCACGAGTCTATGCGGGTTACGCAGCCGCTGCGGGAGAAGATATGGAGGATTCATGGGGGGGATAAGGCGGTGGGGGAGAAGGATGGGAATGGGAGGTTGGATGCGGGTGTTGCATTTGAGGAGTGGGGAAATATTAATTTGAAAAATAAAAAGATGAGACGTGAAGGAGGTGCGCCATTGGCATCGCTGATCGAATTCTATCGAGATGATCCGAGTCGCTCCTATCTGGATTAAAATATGAGACTCATTACCTTAGTGTTTCTGGCAATTTCCAGCTTATCTGCTTGCTCGAAGGAGGGTGATTTGCCCGGATCGTTTGACCTTGCTGGCGTACGCGCCAATCTGGCGTTCACCTGTAGCCGCGAAGCGGATCGACTACCTGCCATCGATTCGGACGTTGATGCATTGTTCCGCTATGGCCGTTATTTACAAACACGCGATGGGCCGAAGAACTTCGACGAAGTTGCACGCTATTTTCGAATCGCGACGGCGCATGGACATTACAAGGCTAACCACAACGTGCAGCAATTGGTGTCGCATGGCATGGCCAGTTCTCCGAATGCGGCACACGAAGCAGTCGAGTGGGCGAGTCAGTTGGTCAATCAAGGTATTCCGATGGGTTACTACGATATCGGCTATTACCTAAATTCCGGATATGGGCTAAAGCAAAACAAGGAACTGGCGCTGAAGTACATCCGGAAGGCTGCTGACCTCGGCAATGCTGATGCCCAGTATTATGTTTCACAGTTGCTTGCCCCCCGCGATAAGGCACCGGCTATTGCCGAAAAAATGCTGGAATGTGCGGCTGATCAAGGGCACGGGCGGGCCGCTTACGAGTTAGCGATCCATCTATCCTATTTAGGCAGGTCCGACGAAGCCGTGCAGGCCTATCAGAAAGGGGTGGCTGCCGGAATCAGCGGAACCGCGATGAGTCTTGAAGACGCTTTCCTGTCGCCAGAGTCGCTTGATAAGCAATTCGCTCTCGACGTGCCAAAAGATCCCGAGCGGTCACGTCGCTATCGAATAATCGCTCAGTTTTTAAGGAATAACCAACTGGCGAACCCGAAAGTTCCTGACATCGACCAGATCGTTCCGTTACCGCCGGCGAAACTCCCACCATGGGACGGTACCTTCGAATGGGAAAAGCAACGCGCTCAGGTGCCGCCCAAACCATCGGAAGAATTGATCGACCGATTGGCAAAGGAAAAAAACCTGAATCCCGAGACCGGATGGCCGCTTTCGGCTGATGCCCAGATTTCGAGGGCAGCGGCGTCGCCCGAATTAATCGCTCGATTGCCATTGGGCTCAACGGCGCGAGCCGGAACGCAGTGTCCCGAAAGCGGAGTCTGGTGTGCGCAACTTCGCCCGGGCCTTCAGGCTGAAACGACACGGATTTTCAAAAAGGGCGACGAACTGCCGATGATCGACTATTACGAACCGCGTCCGCTGGCCTTGCTTGATCGCGTAATGGGCGAACGCCGCTTGACGACAGACGTCATGTGGAAGCTGGTCACCTACGAGGACAAAACGTGACGATGCAAGCCGCCTGCCGATCAAACCCAAGCTCCAATCCCGAAACAACCCGCCTCCGTTTTTAAAGAACCCCCAATCATGATCAACCTCATCCGACTCGGCGACACGACCGACCATGGCGGAACCGTAATCACCGCGTCGGTATGAATTGCAGGCGGTGCCCACCCCGGGTATGACCGACATGAAATTCGTGCTGTCCGGGCGCGAGCTTCACTACTTCAACCAGAAGCAGGCGTGGACGCCATTCGAGTGGCCCGGCCAGTCGCCGCCTTTGCGCTCATTGCGATTGCGTGCACGGCGCGGGCGCGGTGCTGTTGATCAGCGCGGCGCTTTCCTGCGCCACGGCCTGCGCCGCGATCTGCTGCAATCGCACGGCCAGCGTGGCAGGAATGCCGAGCTGCTGCGCGGCCACCTCGGCGGCGCCGAAGCGCGTCGCATCGCCCCCCGTGATCTGCGTGAACAGCACGAGGCCGGCCAGATAGGCGCCGTTCACGCTCGGGTGCATGTAGTCGGGCGCGCTGATCTGCGGATCGTTGACGGCGTTGATGCCGTACCAGAGCAGCGGCAGGCTCGCGCTGGTCGTGACGAACGGATCGGAATTCGCGACGCCCTGATTCCACGCGAGCCGCCACGCCTCGCCGGCCGGCGCGACACCGGCGATCGCGCCATCGACAGCCGCCGCGTTGTAATACGCGTCGTGGTTCGCATCGGCGAGCGTGTTCAGCGCGGTTTGATATTGCGCGGCGAAACCCGACGCGCTCGTGCTGCCGGCCAGCGTTTGTGCGAGATCACCGCGCGCCCACGGCTCGTACAGATACACGTTCGCATGCGGCGCCGCACCGTGCACGGCGCTCTCGATCGTCTTCACGCTCGCGCAAAAATCCTTCGGATTACTGACGCTGGAGCCGGTCAGCGCCGACGGCAACGGCTTGACGCTGAGTTCCTGCAACACCACCGCGTTCCAGCCCGGCTGGGCGATCACGCTGGGGGCGGCCGCGAAATTCTTCGCGAGGCTCGTTTGCGAGATCGCTTCGATATGGACGTCGTAACGCAACCCGGCCTCGGCCGCGAGCTGCGCGAAGATCGCCGGAATGCCGCCCCACGGCCCGGTTTCGAGCTCGGCGCGCGCGCCGGTCTGGCCGTAGTTTTCGTCGACCACCAGCGTCGAGGCGCTGGTGGAGCCGGCCGCGCCGCCCGAATGATAGGGGCGCACCGGCGCATAGCGGCCGTGCGTGAAGCTGTCGCCGACGAACAGGATGTGCTGCACGCCCGCTGCGGACGCCGACGACGTGGAAGACGATGTCGCGCTGGACGAGGCGGCGGCCTGCCCGCCGTTGTTGCCGTCGCCGCCACCGCAGGCGGCGAGCCATGCCGCGAGCGTGAATGCCATGCCGCATGCGGCGGCCAGCCGGGCCGCCTTTCGGGAAAACTGCTTGTCGATCACGTTGCCTCCGTTCGGGTGCGCGGCGTTGCGCCCGCGCGACCCGGATGCTGCCGGCGGCCTCCGGTTCATGCCGATGGGGCCGCCTCGATATACGGCGCGCACGTTCCGATGCCGCGCCGATCCCGCTCGACGTTCGGTGCGATCGCTCGTGGCAGGGCGATATCGGCGATATACGGCGCGGCGATATTCGGCGACGTTGCGCGCTTGCCCCGAGCGAAGCGGCAGCCTGCCGTCGATCCTGCCGCGCAGGCTACGGGGGAGTGCGGGGCGTGTCCAATATGCTTTTGCGCACGCACCCATATCGGTGCGATATGCGAATGCGGATGGGCGTGGCAGGCGCGTTGGGGCGAGGTGGTGGCTTACAAACAGCCTGGGTGAGTGGCGGCCGCGGGAACCGGCGGCAGGAATTACCCCGAGCGTGCCGGATACGTGGGCAGCGTGCTGCGCGATGCCGAGTCATACCGGTTCGATCGGCCCATATTTAACGGCATCGCGATCGTATTCTTCAATCGATTTTCGATAACAAAATCGGCGCAATTATTTTGTTATATCGATTAACGGGCAAACGTTTTTCTCATATTGAAGTTTCACGATTAATCGGTAAGCTTCGCTGCTGATCCTTCCTGCAGGCGGCTCCGGGGCGTGAGGGATTGACAGCGTCGAATCAATGATTTGAATAGGTTCCTTGCCTGCGCGTCGGGCAGCGAAGGCGCACGGCATTCAACGCGATCGAGACATTCCGAGGAAAACATGGAAAAGAAGAACAACGCGCTTCACAACGCGATTCCCCCTTGCTTTACCGAAAAGGATCAAAGCACCGAGCGCCTGACCGAATTGTTCGTCGGTGTGGCGCAGGCGCGCCGCATCAAGAACGGCCAGACGCCGGCCGAACGGGCCGTGTTCCGCAAGCTGCACGGCGTCGCGCATGCGCGGCTCGAGATCGACAAGAAGATTCCCAAGCACCTGAAAGTCGGCGCGTTCGCGCAAGGCACCCTCAACGCGTGGGTGCGCTTTTCGAGCGACACGGTGCCTGCGTCGGCGGACCTGAAGACGACGCTCGGCATCGGCATCAAGCTGTTCGGCGTGCCGGGGCAGAATGCGCTCGGCGAGCGCGGCGACACGGCCGACTTCATCATGCAGAACCACCCGGTGTTCTTCGTCGACAACGCCGAGGAGATGGTGGCGTTCACCTACGCCGGCGTGGTGGCGAACGATTACCCTGGCTATCTGAAGGCACACCCCGAAACGCAGCGGATTCTCGACGAGATGGCCAAGGTGGAAGGCAGCGTGCTGACCGCCGACTACTGGGCGATCCTGCCGTTCGAGGCCGGCAAGGGCGGCAAGAGCGGCAAGGACGTGCAGTACGTGAAATACCGGCTCGAACCGGAAACCCGACCGGAAAACGTCCCGAACAACGAGGCGGATTACCTGGCGACCGATCTGGCCCGGCGCCTCGCCAGCCGCGAGTACCGCTTCCGCTTCATGGTGCAGGTGCGTACCCCGCAGCCGGCCGATCCGGCGAAACAGACGATGCCGCTCGATCGCGCCACGGTCGAATGGCCCGAATCGGAAAGCCCGTACGTGCAGGTCGGCACGCTGGTGCTGCCGCAGCAGGACGTGGGCGCGCGCGGCCAGGCCGAATACGGCCAGGGGCTCGCGTTCAACATCTGGCGCGTGCCCGAAGTGCAGAAGCCGGTGGGTTCGCTGGCCGAGGCGCGCAAGGTGGTGTACGCGGCCAGCGCCCGTGCCCGTCACGAGGCGAACGGCCAGCCGCTGCAGGACCCGACCGAGCCGCGCGAGGCGGCGCCCGCACCGGCGCCGCTCGATACCTGCATCGTCAAGGCCGTGATCTACCCGTCGATCGGCGTGGCGCGCGTCGGCACCAGCGACGATTGGTTCATCGGGCCGGAAGTGCCGTATCCGCCGGCCGAAGCGGCCGGGTTCTATCGCGACGCGAAGCAGCGCCTGAAGCGGCAGGCGGCGCGTTTTCGCGTGTATGGCGTCAATGCCAAGGGCGAGATCGTCGAGGAACTGCACGCCGGCAACGCCGACATCGAATGGAAGGTGCAGCTCGCGAACACCAAGGCGGCGTGGTACGGCTTCCAGTTGGCGCTCGATATCCCCGAGGCCGCTTCCGCACCGCCCACCACGCTGCGCAACCCCGGCGTGCCGGACCGCGCCGCGCTCTCGATCACGCCCAAGGCGCGCAAGGTCGCCGGCAAGAAGGGCGCCGCGGTGCAACGTTTCGACGACGGCAAGTTCATGGACAAGCCGGTGTATCTCGGCGAGTTGCGCACCGACGACCAGGGCCGCCTGGTGGTGCTCGGCGGGCATGGCGTGTCGGCCTCGTACGACGGCAGCCGCGCGGTCACGTTCGGCAACAACGAGGGCTGGCACGACGACGTGTCCGACGGCCCGGTGACCGCCACCGTCACCTACAAGAAGCAGCCGCTGCTCGTCACGCCCGCGTGGGTGGTGGTGGCGCCGCCGAACTACGGGCCGCAGCGCAAGTCGGTGCGCACCATGTGGGATCTGATGCGCGACCTGGCGATCAGGAACGCGATGCTGCCGATGCCGGCGCGGCCCAGCTTCACGCACGACATCCTGCCGATTTTCGAGCGCCTGAACGGCCTGCAGTGGGTCAACGCCGGGTTCGCGGCCGGCTTCGGCTGGAAGGGCATGGTGGATCTGACCAGCGAGGACGCGTTGGGCCGCCTGTCGAGCGCGAGCGGCGCGTTCGTCGAACTGCGCCGCACCATCGCGCTGCAGTTCCGCAACGTGGCGATCGACGGCGCGTCGCCGAAGCCGTGGCCCTGGCTCTACGGCGATGCGATGGCCGTGCCGGCCGCCAACACGCCGCGCCAGAATTCCACGCTGTCGGCCACCCAGCTCGCCATGCTGCAGGCCTGGGCGGAAGGCAATTTCATCGAGGATTACGATCCGAAGCACCGGCACCCGGCCAAGCTGGAGGATTATCCGCTCGCCCGGCGCGGTGACGTGCTGACCCAGGCCGCGCTCGATTTCTGTCTGGCCGACGCGTTCCATCCGGGCTGCGAGATGACCTGGCCGGTGCGCTACGCGAGCATGTATGTCGCGCCGTTCCGCTTCGCCCACGCGAAGGAGGGCTGGCAGGCCCCGAACCTCGGCGAGGTGCTGACCGGCGATGCGCTGACGCTGCCGAACGGCCCGATGGCCGGCCAGCAGGCGGGCGGCATCACGCGCTGGATGGCGGTGCCGTGGCAGACCGATACCGCGAGCTGCCGTTCCGGCTATGACAAGACCTACGATCCGTACGTCCCGTCGTTCTGGCCGGCGCGCGTGCCGAACCAGGTGCTGACCCGGGAGAACTACGACATCGTGATGGACGAGAAGCGCCCGCTCGGCGAGCGGCTCGCGGCCTTCGCCAATCGCGCCGCGTGGATCGATCCGCTCGGCTCGACCAGCTACACGCAGCAGATCAACAACATGATTGCCCACTTCGATCATCTGGGCGTGGTGGAGGTGCGCGAGGGGCCGTCGGATCGCGCGCACTTTCCCGCGCTCGTCGAGGTGGAGGATCAGCACGTGCCGATCAAGGACGTCAGCCTGACCGGCGCCCGGGCGAGCGACGATCCGAAGGCCGAGGGCAAGGGCAGGCTCAAGGCCGGGATGGCGGCTGTCGAGGCGAGCGCTCATGTGTCGGGTGCTCAGGCGCAGGTGGGGGCGGTGTCCTACGCGAGCGCCGATTCGGTCGATCTGATGACGATCGAGAAGGTGCGGCGCTTCCCGCACGGCCTGCTGCGTTGAGCGCTTCGCCGGTATTGACGGCGGATGTGGCGGTGATCGGCGCCGGGCCGGCCGGCGCGATCGCCGCGCTCAATCTCGCGCCGTTCCGGCGCGTGCTCGTGATCGACAAGGGCGGGGCCAGCGCGGCCCGCATCGGCGAGAACCTGCCGGCTGCCGCCGGCCGGCTGCTGCGGGACATGGGGCTGTACGACGCGTTCGTCGCGCAGGGCCATGCGCCGAGCCGATATCTGCGCAGCGCCTGGGGCGGCGCGCAACTCGCCGATACCGATGCGATCCGCAATCTCGACGGCCCGGGCTGGCATCTCGATCGGCCGCGCTTCGACGCATGGCTGCGCGAGGAGGCGAGCCGGCGCGGCGCGGCGATCGTCGCGGATACCGCGGTGCGCGGCATCGAGCGCAGCGGTGGGTCCGACGGCACCTGGCAACTGGATTTGCTGCGCGCCGGCCGGCCGGTCGCGGCCCGGGCGCGGCTCGTGATCGACGCGAGCGGGCGGCGCGCCGTGCTGGGCAGGCGGCTCGGCGGCGGGCGCGAGCCGCTGGATCGGCTTGTCTGCGGCTGGATCTTCGGGACGGATGCGGGCTCGAGCACCGGCAACGGCGGCGACGCGAACGAGCTGCACGCGGAACCGGGCGGGTGGTGGTACACCGCGTCGCTGCCCGATCGCGGCCGCGTGCTGGCGTTCTATACCGATGCCGATCTGCCCGACGCGAGCAGCGCCCATTCTCGCGACGCGTTGCTGGCGCGCTTGGCCGCCATGCCCGAGCTGGCCGAGATGGTCGGCCGGCTCGATGCGTGCGGGTTTCGTCCCGATGGCGCATACGGCTTTTGCGCCGCGCACACCGCCACGCAGGCGGCCGTGGCGGGTGAGGCGTGGCTGGCGGTGGGCGATGCCGCGCTCGCGTTCGATCCGCTGTCGTCGCAGGGTTTGTTCAATGCGCTCTATACCGGGTTGGCCGGCGCGGACGCGGTCTATCGTCATGACGTCGAGGGCGTGCCGGCGGCACTCGACGCATATCGGCAGCATATCGACGGGATTCGCGATGCGTATCTGCGGAATTTGAGTGCGTGCTACCGGATGGAGACGCGTTGGGCGGATCGGCCGTTTTGGCGGAGGCGGGGGGAAGGGCGCGGGTGATGGGGGGATGTGCGATTCGATCGAGGTGCGTTACGGGCATCCATATCGCTTCGCCAGCCCGATGCGGTTGCATTCGGGCAGGGAAACGATATGCTGGACGACTTTCGAGGGAATCCCCGCGCCAAGCATCGGGTGGGGATGAAAGAAATCGATGCGGCGCCGATCGCACATCAAAGTGAAAATATGAAATCGAATCTGCCGGTCCTGAGCGACCATCCCATCGATCCCGATGTGCGCGAGCGCATCATGGCCGAACTGGCGGCGATCGAAAGCACGCATGACGTCAAGATCCTGTATGCCTGCGAATCGGGCAGCCGCGGCTGGGGTTTCGCCTCGCCCGATAGCGACTACGACGTGCGTTTTCTGTATGTTCACAAGCTCGAGTGGTATCTGCGCGTCGAGCCGCAACGCGACGTGATCGAAAAACCGATCGACGACGAGCTCGATGTCAGCGGTTGGGAAATTCGCAAGGCCCTGCAATTGCTGCATCGTTCCAATCCGACGCTGCTCGAATGGCTCGATTCCCCGGTGGTGTATCTGGAGGAGCCGGCCTACACGAGTGAACTCAAGGCGCTGGCGCGCGCCTTCTTTGCGCCCATGCGCGGCCGGTATCACTACCTGTCGATGGCAAAGAAGAATTTCCGCGGCTACCTGCAGGGCGACGACGTTCGCTACAAGAAATACCTGTACGTCCTGCGCCCGCTGCTGGCCACGCGCTGGATCGATGCAGGCAAGGGTATGCCGCCGATGCGCTTCGCCGATCTGGTCGCCGGTACCGTGACGGACGCCGCCTTGCTCGGCGAGATCAACGACCTGCTGGCCATCAAGATGCGCGCCGGCGAGGCCGAGATCGGTCCGCGCCGGCCGGCCATCCACGATTTCATCGAGACGATGCTGCGCGAGGCGGAGATCGAGGCCGACTACAAGCGTGCGGAGGGGGAGATCGCCATGCTCGATGGTTTTCTGAGGCGCGTGACGCAGGGGTGAGCGCATCCCGCACACCCGACGCGGCACCGTCTACCATGTCGGCTCTGCCGGCTGGCGCGCTCGTTTAGCGCCGCGCCAGCCGGACATCTCGACTGAAACCTCTTCGAAAGGCCAGGTAATGACCACCGTAACGCTGCTTGCCGACGACGAACTGTCGCCGGCCGCGAAAGCCGTCTTCGACGATATCCGCGCCACGCGCAATTCCGATTTCGTGAACAACTTCTGGCGTGCGCTGGCGCACGATCCCAAGACGCTCAAGCGCACCTGGGAAAGCATCAAGGAAGTCATGGCGCCGGGCGCGCTGGACCCGAAGACGAAGGAAATGCTGTACGTGGCGGTGTCGATCGCGCACGGCTGCGCGTATTGCATTCACTCGCACACGGCCGGCGCGCGGGCCAAGGGCATGACCGACGAGGAATATGCGGAAATGCTGGCGATCGTCGGCATGGCGTCGGAGACGAATCGGCTGGTGACCGCGCTGGGCGTGCCGACCGACGAGGCGTTCATGGTGGCGACGCCGGGAACGGGGGCGTAACGGGGAGCGCCGTTCCGGGCGCGTCGCGAACCGCATGCATTGTGTGATGCGCCGGCCGAAGCCGGCGCGCCTGGCGTTATGCGGCCGGTTTGCCGCGCACCAGGATGTTGACGGCGAAGAGGCCCAGCACGGTGCCGGCGATCCAGCGCTGGGCGCGCATCGCCGAGGGGCGCTTGCCGAGAAAGCCGCTGACGCGTGCCGCTGCCAGCACGATCATGCCGTTGACGAACACCGAGATGGCGATCTGCACCACGCCAATCTGCACGAACTGCGTGAACGTCGAGCCGGCCGCCGGGTTGATGAATTGCGGAATCAGCGCCGAGTACATCAGGGCGATTTTCGGGTTCAGCACGTTGGTGACGAAGCCCATCGTGAACAGGCGGCGCGGCGAGTGCGGCGCCAGCTCGCGTGCCTCGAACGGCGACACGCCCTTGGGCTTGAGCATGTTCCAGGCAAGATAGCCGAGATACAGTGCGCCGCCGATGCGCACCACGTCGTAGGCCAGCGGCACGGCCTTGAACAGTGCGGCCAGGCCGAGCCCCGACGCCACCAGATAGCAGACGAAGCCGAGCGCGACACCGGCCAGCGAAATCATGCCGGCGAGCCGACCCTGGGAAATCGAACGGGAAGCCAGATAGATCATGTTCGGCCCGGGCGTCAGGACCATGCCCAGGGAAATGACGGCGATGCCGATGAGGTTTTCGGTCGGAATCATGAGCATGACTGCGTTCTCTCTTTGGTTTGTTGGATTCGATGTCGATCAGGTGCTGGCGCCGAGGCTGGATGGGGGCGCGGGGCTTGGCACCCGAGCAATATCCATGAGGGGCGACGGCGGGTCAACTTCTGCGTGGGATGATGGATTAGTTATTTGACATAATGCGAATTAACGAAGTTAAATCTGTTAGTCCTAAGTTCAAATGTCGTGTTTCCGCTAAATTGAAATGTCGTGTTTGCGGGTTCAGGCTGGCGGCCAGCATTGCTTGAGGAGCGCTGGCCATGAACGCAACTGGGACGATCACCATGTCGATGACCGAGCTGGACCGGTTGAAGGTGGTACAGGCCGTTTGCGAGCGGCGTCTGAAACCTAGTCAGGCGGCGGATCGGCTCGCGTTGAGCGTTCGTCAGGTGGAACGCCTCGTGCAGCGCTATCAGGCCGCGGGCGTTGCCGGACTGGTTTCGGGCAAGCGTGGGCGACCGGGCAACCATCAGTTGGCCGATGGGCTGGCGCGACGTTCGCTGGCCATTATTCGCGAACGCTACGCGGATTTCGGGCCGACGCTGGCCTGCGAGAAGCTTCGGGAATGTCACGGCATCGGTCTGGCGGTCGAGACGGTTCGCGCGCTGATGAGGGCTGCGGGTCTATGGATTCCGCGTAAGGATCGACCTGCCAAGGTCTACCAGCCCCGCAATCGTCGTGCGTGTCTGGGCGAACTGATCCAGATTGACGGCAGCGATCACCGGTGGTTCGAGGAACGTGCGCCAGCCTGCACGTTGTTGGTATTCATCGACGATGCGACTGGCCGGCTGATGACGCTGCATTTCACGGCGACCGAGTCGACGTTCAGCTATTTCGAGGCGCTGGGCAAGCACCTGGCAGCGCACGGCAAACCGGTCGCGTATTACAGCGACAAGTTCAGCGTGTTCTATATAAAGGATCGTGCCAGTACGGCTGGCAAAGGCGTGACGCAGTTTGGCCGCGCCCTGTACCAACTCAATATCGAAGCGTTTTGTGCGAACACGAGTCAGGCCAAGGGGCGTGTCGAGCGGGCCAACCTGACGTTGCAGGACCGACTCGTCAAGGAGCTGAGGTTGCGGAATATCAGCACGCGCGAAGCGGCCAATGCGTATGCGCCCTCCTTCATCGCTGATTTCAATCGGCGCTTCGGCAGGCCACCGAAGAGCGATCACAACGCACATCGGCCGCTGCGCGATGACGAGGATCTGCGGCAGATTCTGGCCTATCGGGTGCCACGCAAGGTCACGAATGCGCTGACCGTCCAGTACGATCGGGTGATGTATTTACTGCAGGATACGGTGCCCAATCGCAAGCTTATTCATCAGTACGTGGAAGTCGTTGAATATCCCGACGGCACGATCGAGATTCAGGCTGATGGTGTTGTATTGCCGTACACGGAATACGACCGGATTACGAAGATCGATCAGGGTGCGGAGGTCGAAAACAAGCGGCTCTCACATGCGCTTGCGGTGGCGCGTTCCGTGCAGGAAATGCGTGACGATCGACGCGCATCGGGCTCCCCTTCCCGCACTCATATGGGCGAGGAAGTTCGAGCGAAGAAAGCGCTGGTGGGTATGAAGAAACAGCGGGCGATCACGCTGGCGGATGTCACACAGGCCGTGCACGAAGTGAGCAGCAAAAAGCATCAAGAACGGGGGCTGGGCGGCTACGCCGCCCAGCCCAAAAACACGAGGAAAAGTACCGTAAAACCCGACATTTCTATTTAGCGCAGACCCCGACATTTGAACTTGGCGCAGACAAAATCGCGATGCTGATCTGGACCTTTTTGCAGTTCGCAACTTTTCGGCCACACATCCGCAACACACCAGAATTCCGACCAACGCACTCTGCGCGTCGGCCGCTCCTGATCCGGCCGACGCCCTCAGAGTGATAAATAAAATGCGATATCCGAATCTGCGTTATGGGAAAACCCCCGAATTTCATTATTGCACGCAAAACCGACCGATTAATGATTTGGTGCGTGAATTACGCCGTTCAGAAAGAACTATTTCCGATTGGCTTTCTGGAAAGCAACGCGTTCCGTGGTGGTTCCAGAAATTTTGCGAATTCGGTCGTATGAGCGAGAAACAACACTCGCGTTGTTTCGGAAAATCGATACGATGCGCATGCTGCCAACCAGGATTCCAGTTGCTCTACTCACAGCTCCGTTAGTACTTTCTCAACAAAGCCCGCACCTGCAAGACCAGCCTTGGGGTAATCCAGCGGATTACCTGAAAACGGCTCCTCACTCAACTCAACACTTGGATCGTCTTCTGCATACGAGATCAAATAAGTGCGCTTAGTGAAGGGATCTTCCCTCACAAACTTTGGAATTGGCCAGTCTTCGGCACGCCAACCCTTCAAATGTGAAGCGACGATCCAAGCACCATTCCTTAAAGACAAATCCCCAAATATAAGAATTTTTGTAGCGCGAGATGGCGTCAAGCCTAGCTCGGAGTAGTCATTCACATGATCGGGAAAACCTTTAAAAAAATAGCCCGCAACAATCCCTTTTTTCGTGTTGGCTCGTGCAACAACGCCAAGGGCGCGCCCCCCGTCGCGCAAGGGCACTAGGAACACATCCCCTTCGCAATATGCGAAAGCTCTCATTGCTTCAGCCTCCTAAAGTAGTTCCCCGCCGCGTCCATATACGCGTCAAAGTTAACATTCTTATCGAGCAATGGCGCCAGTTTTACAACGAAAAGCGTCCGCACAGCACGCATCGCTACCAACCTCCCGCCACGGTCCGTCGAGCCCGGCTGGATTCCGATAACATCGACACCCGACTCACTGCTTGAGTGGCTATAAAATTCCGCCGCAGGTCGCGTTCTCGATCAAGCGGATCTTCCGCAGATGAAATAAACGGCATCCGATTGCTTGGGCCAAGCGTGCCTCGGCTCACATCGCTTCAGCCGGCGGCGACAACGCAAACCACCGAAAATCGTTCGGCGTCATCTCGTAAGCGCGGCGGAATGCGTGATTGAAATCCGACGCGCTGCTGAAGCCCAGCGCGAAGGCGATATCGATGATCGCCATATGCCGAAACTGGCGCAATTGATCCGCGGCTTCACGCAGTCTGCAATTGCGAATGTAGGTCGCCAATCCCCCCTCCGCCTCGAACAGGCGATACAACGTAGCGCGAGACAGTTGCGACGCACGCTGCACACTCTCGGGCGACAGGTCCGACTCGTGCAGATTGGCCGCGATATGACGTCGTATTGCGCCGAACGTCGCGGCGCGCGCCGCAATGCGGGCGGTGCCGGTCAGGCGCGCCTGCTTGCCGAACGCCGCGGCGATCAGCAGCGCGCAGACGCGCATCGCGTCATGCGCCTCGGCCGCCTGCATCCGGGGCAGGTTCCGGCAGAGGTTGTCGAGCATCGACGGGATCAGGCGCGCGACCGGCGAGTGATAGCCGATCACGCTTCCATGAATCGATTCCGGCTCCGGCAGCACCGAACTCAACAGCGCGCGGGGCAGGAAGAACGCCAGCAGGCGGCAGGCGCTGCGCTCCATGCGCATGGGCTGGTTCAGGTCCAGCGCCAGGATGCCGGGCGTGGACTGCATCGATTTGCGCTTCGGATAGAGCCCCGTCGTCGTCTCGACGTGCCCTTCCACGACGATGTGAAACACGTAGTCGCGAACGGTGTCGGTGGAAATCCTCGCCGACGATCGCGCCTGCAATACCGGATCGGTAAGGCAATCCGTGAATCTCAGATCACCCGACCGATACATGTCGATGCTTCCGTGAAAGCCGTCGGCCATTTGGGCGCGCGAGATCGGCACATCGAGCATATGGCCGAGGCGGCTTCGCCAGGCGAGCAACTGCTGCGAACGCGCCTCGGCATGCGTACTGAAATGATCGTGCAGACAAGCGGACGGAACCGTATCGCCGGCCGAGAGATTCGTCGTCAAGAAAGGCACCCCGTAACCATGGCGTTTTGTTTTTTGAAAATGAGACGCCCGATCAATCTATCCGAAGTCGGCTACCTATACTAGCGCGGCTCCATTAATTCAGGAGCCATCGGGAATAGGCATTGGATTTTCAGGAAATATCCACTTAAAACAGGAGATCAAATATGGCTGGCTATGCTGTTACCAATAAAACCGACAAGGAAGTCTGGATCACGATCTACGAGCCGTTCGGCAGCATCATCAGCTACGGCCCGGTCAAGTCGAACGAGACCTGGACTTTCAACAAGGGCGCCTGGGCCGTCGGCTCCACGTATAAGCTGCTCGCCGAATATCCCGTCCAGGAACCGCACAGCTGGGCCACCACCACCCGGCAAACGCTGCGGCACCTGGATTTCGACTCGATCAACCTGATCGGCGGCCCGGACGGCGGCTATTGGCAAACGCCCTGACGCTCACGGGGCGGCACCGGGTTGAAGGTGCCGCCCTGTCACGGCGGGTCCGCCAACGATCGGCGCGGTTTTCGCC
Source organism: Burkholderia sp. 22PA0099 (assembly GCF_047497165.1). NCBI lineage: Bacteria > Pseudomonadati > Pseudomonadota > Betaproteobacteria > Burkholderiales > Burkholderiaceae > Burkholderia > Burkholderia sp. 22PA0099. The sequence goes on from NZ_CP163165.1 coordinate 2,264,572, forward strand.
CTGGCGGAACGCGATTGGCGAGCGCACGACGCACCCCCCCTCCCCGCGAAGCCGCTATTCCGCAAAACTCGCGTTCACCCGATACGCTTCCGGCAGCTTCAAGATGTCCTCCTTCAACGCCAGCCTGACCAAGCCCAGAAACTCCTGAACCAGCGGCTTCGCGGCATTGGTCTGGGTGTGCAGAAAATAACCGCGCGCAACCATCAGCGGCTCGAACGGCAGCAGAACCACATGCTCGTGCGCGTTGTGCAGCGTCGCGAGCCCGTTCGTCAAGCCGATGCCCAGCCCGCGCGACACCATCGACAGGATCAGCGACGCATACGGCGTTTCGATCGCCGGCACCTGGTCGACGCCGTTCGCCCGCAACACCCGGTCGATCGGTGCGCGCGGTTCGTCCGCATAGGACGGCAGGATCAGGCGCTCGTTGCGCAGGTCGCTCGCGACGATCTTGCTGCGCGAGGCCAGCGGATGCCTGGCCGGCACGGCGCACAGCATCGGCAGGTGATACAGGTCCTCGGACATCACCGCATACGCTTCCGGCGCGACCGACCCGATGCCCACGTCGTAATGCCCCGACGACACCCATCGCTGCATCGTGGCCTCGCTGCGCATCTCGAGCGACACATACACCTGCGGATGCCGCTGCACGAACTGCTCGATCACGGCGGGCATGAAACCCAGCGCGAACAACGGCGCGGCCACGACCCTGAGCCGCCCGGTCGCCATGGTGCGAATTTCGCGCGCGGATTGTTCGAGCATGTCGAGCCCGACGAAGCTGCGTTCCACGTCGCGATAGAACGCCGCGCCGGCCTCGGTGATCTGGATTCTTCCGCCGTTGCGCGAAAACAGTTGCAGGCCCGTTGCGCCCTCCAGCTCCGCGATCAGCCGGCTGATGCCGGGCTGTGACGTGCCGAGCTCGTCCGCCGCCGCGGTCATCGATCCGCGCAACACGACGAGGCGGAATGCCTCGATCTGCCTGACGTTCATCATCCCCTCGTTGCTTGGCCGGCTTTCGAGCTTGCCATAACAAAAATGAATGGGCGGCCATTTTGGCGGTATTTGCCAATGTCCAAGGCCACCTTCAGACTCGCCTCGAACGTGTTGCCAACCCCCTCATTGTTTGATTTTCAGGAGTGAACGCATGACGCAGACGTATTTCCACGTTGACGAGGACCTGGATTTCGCCCCTTCGCGGCCGGCCGATGGCCGTGACGAAGGTTCGTACGCACGCCGGGTGTGGACGGACACCGGCAGCGAACACCCGGCCGCCGTCGCCGTGTGGCGCGCGACGCCGGGCACGTACAGCTATCCGGCCCGCGCGCTGGACGAAACCTTTGTCGTGATCAGCGGCACGGCGCTGTGCCAGGTCGGCGGCGGGGAACAGAAGGAAATCGGCCCGGGCAGCATCGTGAATATCGCCAAGGGCGAAGCGATCACGCTGCAGGTGCAGACCGAACTGCGCAAGGTGGCGACGGTCATTCCGAAGCCCTGAGGCCGATCACGCGGCGCAGCCGCGGGTTGCGCCCGATCGCCCCTGATCGCCCCTAACCGCGCCGGGCCAGCATGTCGTCGAATACCGGCACCAGCGCGAGCGCGACCAGGACGATCGCAAGCGGCACCGTCGAGACGAAGCCGAGATGCCGGAAGCCCGACGCGCCGGCCAGGCCGCCCACCGCGAACGACAGCAGCAGCGAGCCGAGCAGCACCAGCTTGCGACGGTCGGCCCGCACCGCCGGCTCGGCCGCCGAGCCGCCATTCCAATAGACGAGCTTGCCCAGTTCGATGCCGATATCGGTCACCAGCCCCGTGACGTGCGTGGTGCGGATCTCGGCCTTCGAGATCTTCGTGATCATGGCGTTCTGCAGGCCCATCACATAGCAAAGCAGGCACACCGTCGCCGGCACGAACAGCACGTGATGCGTTTCGAGATGCGCGCCCAGCAGGCCGAACAGCAGCAGGAGCGCGGCCTCCAGCATCAGCGGCATCGCGTACAGGCTGGTCAGGCGCCGGCGGCGGCCCCAATTGATCAGGATGGCCGAGGTTGCGGAGCCGGCGAGAAACGCCACGAGGGAACTCAGCGCCGCGGCCACGAGGTCGAGTTCGCCGATCGCGAGATTGTCGGCCAGCGAGGACACGATGCCGGACATGTGCGACGTGTACTGCCCGACCGCGAAGAAGCCGCCCGCGTTGGCGGCGCCCGCCACGAACGCGAGCACGCGCCCGAGACGACGGTTCGACGTCTCGTTGCGCTCGGGCGAAGTGAAACCGCGAAGATAGTGGATGGGCATGAAGACCCTCGATGCCGTCGGATGGCGCCCCGGAGCTTGCCTCCGGGCGGGGCATCCTGACGCGGGCGGCAGCCGGGTCGGCCCGGCGGCATGGCGCGCGAACAATTTGCAAGCATCGTGTACAAAAGCGTCGGTTGGCGCGTGCCGGCGGGTTTCGTCGGAGGGAATGGCCGGGAACAAGGGCAAAGGCGGCCCGTGCCGCGCATCGAGAAGGCGCGGATTGCCCCGCCCCCCCACGACCGTTACCGGCCTCGCCTGCCGTCCGGCCTGATCGTGACGGTCCGGCGCTCCGGGGTCAGCACCACGGGCGAGGCGCTTCCCGGCTCGATCGTGAGGCGGTTGTCGACCCCGGCCACACCGGGGCAGCCCACGGCGGCTCGACCGATTGCGTCGCGCAGCTTGGCGGACGGCACGCCGCCGTCCAGCGTCACATGCGCCTGCCGCACCTTGACCGACACGCGCGCCGCCCCGCGATCGAGCACCGGCGCGATCGCCGCGCGCACCGCCCGGTCGATGGCTGCGTCCTGATCCGCGAGGCCGCCGCGGCCGAGGCGTCGTTCCGGGGGGACATTTCGGCTCGCGGCAGATCGTCGGAGCCGGGGCCGGTCACCGTCATTCGCACGCCGGGCGGCCTTGCGAGATCGAGGGCCGGTAAGGCGAACACCTTGTCGGGCAGGACCGAATCAAGTCGGGATGTCATGGCGCACCTCCGCAAAAAAAAAAGGGGCAGCGCGTGGCGTCAAGGCATCGCTCGCCTCCCCTCCTGATTGCATTGCAAGCATCGTGCCGTGCTGCGGTGCCTCGGAATCGCCGAGCAATGACAAGCCCGGCAGTCGCGCGCCTGCCCATCCGCCTCGCCGCCGGGGAGGCACGGCCCGTGCTTGTGTTCATCATCGATTCGGCCAGAACACGGGAGCCAGAACCCTTCATGACGCACACCTCGCAGGAACAGGCGAACGGCCAGCATCGAGCGCGTGGGGCGGTGCGGCGGCCGCCCGGCGTGCCGCCCACGCCTCGCAATCCCGTTGCTGACCTGGCGAGCCTCGACGCCTTGCTCGCCACCCTGCCCGCCTCGCTCGACGACACCACGCTGGCAGCGGCGGCGCATCGGCTCATCGAGGCATTCCCGCATCTGCCGCGTCCCGGCGCGGGCAATACGCTCGCGCGCTGGCGCTTTCTGGCCGGCGTGGCCGGCCGTGACCTGCCGCTGGTCAAGCTTGTCGAAGCGCACGCCGATGCCGATGCGATCCTGGCCGAGCTGGGCGGTCCGATGCCCGAAGAGCGCGAACCTGGGCTGCTCGCCGTGTGGGCCGCCCGTTCGCCCGCGGGCGATTTGCGGATCTCGATGCGATCCGGAAGCACCGGCCCGGTTCGGCTCAACGGCACGAAGGCCTGGTGCTCGGGCGCGCACTGCGTCGACACCGCGCTCGTGACCTGTATCGATGCCGACGGCCACGACCGGCTCGCGATTGTCGCGATGCGCCAGCCCGGCGTGACGATCAGCGCGCGCGGCTGGGATGCGCTCGGCATGCGGGCGACGCGCAGCGTGGAAGTCGATTTCGTCGATGCCGCCGCCACCCTGGTCGGGCCGCCCGGCGCGTACGTGCAACGCCCGGGCTTCTGGCACGGCGGCGCGGGCATCGCCGCCTGCTGGTATGGCGGCGCGGCGGCGTTGGCCACGCGCCTGCGCGACGCCGCCGGCAAGCGCGACGATCCGCATCTGCACGCGCATCTGGGCACCGCCGACATCGCGCTGACCGCCGCACGCGCCCTGCTGCGCGAAACGGCGCAAGCCATCGACGCCGAACCGCGTGCCGACGCGATGGCGGCGGCGCTGCGTGCGCGCGGCGCGGCCGAACACGCTGCCGACACGGTGCTGCGCGCCGCGCAACGTGGGCTCGGTGCGGGCCCGTTGTGCCGCGACCGCTGGTTCGCGCAGATGGCGGCGGATCTGCCCGTGTTCCTTCGCCAGAGTCATGCCGAGCGCGACCTGGCTGCGCTGGGCGCGGCGCTGGCGACGTCTCGACCCGGATGGCGCCTGTGACGATGCGTCCCGCTCCCGTGCTCCTTCTCCGGCGTCATGCCGAGCGCGACCTTGACGCGTTGGGCGTGGCGCTGGCGAAATCTCGACCCGGATGGCGCCTGTGAAGACGCCCCCCGCTTCCATCAACCTCGACACGCTCGCGCGACAGGCCCGCTTCGATGCGAAGTTCGCCAACGGCGACGACCCGTGGCGCACCCGCTCGAGCTGGTACGAAGCCCGCAAGCGCGCGCTGCTGCTCGCGGCGCTGCCCCGCGAACGCTACCGTCGCGCGTTCGAGCCGGGTTGCGCGAACGGCGAGTTGTCGGCAGCGCTCGCCCCGCGCTGCGCCACGCTGCTGTCGGCCGATTTCTCGCCGCGCGCCGTGGCCCTGGCGCGCCAACGGCTCGCCCCGTTCCCGCATGCTCGCGTGGAGACGCGCGCGATGCCGGACGACTGGCCCGACGGCGGTTTCGACCTGATCGTCGTCAGCGAATTCGCTTACTACCTGGATGCCCCGTCGCGCTGCGCAGCGCTGGCCCGCCGCGCCTGCGCCGCCCTCGATCGCGACGGCACGCTCGCCTGCTGCCACTGGCGGCATGGCGCCGACGACATGCGGATCGACGCCGCCACGGTTCACGCCTGTTTCGCGCAAGCCGCATCGGCCGCCTCGCTGACCCTCGCGACGCATATCGACGATGCCGATTTCCTGCTCGATGTCTGGAGCGCCGAGCCGGGCAGCCTCGCGCGCAGGGAAGCGGCGCATCACGAGATGGCGGGCCGCAGCGCATAAGCCGGGGCGACCGGTTCAGCGCCACGCGTCACCCATCGACACGCCAGTACCGCTCGGGACGATCGAGATCGCCGAGCGGGCCGCTGCCGAACGCCCGCAACTGACTGGCGTAGGCCGCCACGGCGCGTCGTTTGACGTCGCGCGCCCGATCTCCCTCGCGATCCGGGCACCAGCCGCCATCGAGCGGCGTGATCCGTGCGCCCGAGCGTCGTAGCGCATCGAGGCAGTGCTCGACCTCGCCGTGCGCGTTCCGATGGATCGCCTCTTCGTAGACGAGACAGGCCCCGAGCCGACCCGCGCGTCGCAGGTAACGCCACGCCTCGGCCACGCGCCGATGATCGGGATGCCGCAAGCCGAGCGGCAGCAGCGGCACGACGCCGGGCGACAGCGCCAGTTGCTCCGCCAGGGCGCGGGCCAACGTCGGAACGTCGGGCGACGCGCCGTATTGATCGTCGAGGAACGCGAGATGAACGCCGCGCGCGCCGCAGCAGGCCAACGCCTGCGCGTCCTCGTGCAAGCGCCCGGCCATCGCGGCGGTGGAATGCGCGAAGCCGGCCGCCTGATCCCAGGAGCGGTGCTGCGGCGATGCCGGCGTGCCGGCAAACACCGTGCACACGATTGCGCCGGGCCGGGTCGCGAGCAAGGCCGCGCAACCGAACACCGCGTCGTCGAGATGGGGGGAGACGACGAACAGCGGCGCGTGCTCGTCGTCATGGCTCGGCGGCCGGGCGGAAAGCGCTGCGTTCGATTCCGGCGCGGCGCAATCCTGCATCACCGGCCGCATCACCGGCTTCATGACGCGACTGGCGCGACGCCCGCCAGCCCGTCCGGCTCCGCTTCATCCGCGGATCGCAACGGGACCCGCGCCCAGGCGCCGAGCGTGTCGCCGAAGCCCCCGCGCGCACGCGGATCGCGGCGCGCGCTGGTCACCACGCGCGGCGTGGCGCTCCAGGCAATCGACGCCCCGGTTGCGGCCAGCAAGTCGACCAGCATGACATCCTCGCTGCAGGCCAGCGGCGGAAACCCGCCGGCACGCCGGTAAGCCTGTGCGCTGACGCCGAGGTTCGCGCCATGGACGTGGCGATGGCCTTCCGTATCGCGATAGGTGCGCCGCCAGTGCTCGCGCACGCTGGCCGGGTGGCCCCGCCAATCGTCGATGCTCACCGTCCCGCACACGGCGTCCGCGCCCAGCGCCAGTTGCGCGGCCAGCCAGTCCGGCGCGACGCGGGTGTCCGCGTCGGTAAAGGCGAGCCAGCGCGCGCCCGCCTCCAGCAGCCGATCGGCGCCGGCCGCCCGCGCCACACCGACGTTGCGCGCGTGCACCACCAGGGTCGCCACGCCGAAGCCGGTCGCGATCCGTGCCGAGCCGTCGCGGCAACTGTCGAGCACGACCATCACCTGCACCGGCTCGTGCGCGAGCGCGGGGTGGCGCGCCGCCGCCAGGACGCTCGACAGGCATGACGCAAGCCGGTGCGCCTCGTTATGGGCGGGAATCACGACACCAATCATGGCGGGTCCTTTGCGAAAGCAATCGATCCTGATCGAGACGCAAATCGGATGCCCGGTGCGGGATCGACACACCGGGGCGTCGCGGGGCGTCGTTCTGGTCAAGGGCCGACGCGATTTTTTACAGGGTTTGCAATATCGCGCGGTCAACGCCGAACCGGTCGCCGCTCGAAGGCCGGCGAACCCCCCCCGCTCACGCCATCGCGCCTGTCCGTCCGATCCCCGCCTCGGGCACGGTCCGTCATGCGCTCCACGCCTGATGCAACGCCTGATAAGCATTCGAGAAATGCCGCAAAGTCGTGCCGAAAACTGCCGCCATAATGAGCCGCCTCGCGCGGCAAGGGGCCGCGCGTTTCGTTTCCGCCAGGAGTCGCACCATGGTTCAGACGCCCGCGAGCAGCGCAGAAGATCGCCAACCCGATTCGACCGAAAGCGACGGCCACGCGTTGTCGCGCCGCCGTTTCTTCGGCCTGACGGGCGCGCTGCTCGCGCTCGGCGGCGGCTGGCCCGCGACCGACGCGTTCGCGCTGACCGATGCCGATCCGGGCGCAAGCAGCGGCGGCGCCGCACCGCGTCGCGGCGGCGTGCTCGACGCGGTGGTCACGCCCGAGCCGCCGACGCTGGCGATCTTCCTGAACACGTCCACGCCCGGTCGCGCGGTCGCCAGCAAGATCTTCGACGGGCTGCTCGATTACGGCGCGGACCTGAAGCCGCGCCCGCAGCTTGCCGAAAGCGTCACGCCGTCCGCCGACGGCCTGAGCTGGACCATCCGGCTGCGGCAAGGCGTGCAGTGGCACGACGGCAAGCCGTTCACCGCCGCCGACGTCAAGTATTCCGGCGAGGTGATCTGGAAGCAGTACGCGCCGGTCGCGCGGCGCCTGTTCCAATACCTGACGCGCGTCGACACGCCCGACAGCCACACCGCGATCCTGCGCCTGTCGAAGCCGTCGCCGGTGATCCTCAACGCGCTCGATGCGATTGCCGCGCCGATCCTGCCGCGCCATCTGTACGAAGGCACCGACATCCTGAACAACCCGTACAACAACCGCCCGGTCGGCACCGGGCCGTTCGTGTTCAAGAGCTGGCAGCGCGGCAGCGACATCCAGCTGACCCGCTTCGCGCATTACTGGCGCGAGAACGGGCCGTATCTCGACGGCATCACGTGGAAGATCGTGCCCGACGCCGGCGCGCGCGCCGTCGGGCTCGAAACCGGCTCGGTGAAGTATGGCGAGCGCAACCCGGTCACGTTCTCGGACGCGGACCGTCTCGCGCAATCGCCGTCGCTGGTGGTGAGCCGAGCCGGCTACAACGGCTTCGCGGCGAACTTCTGGCTGATCCCGAACCTGCGCCACCCGATCCTCGGCAACCTGAAGGTGCGTCAGGCGATCCTGCACGCGATCAACCGCGCGGCGCTGGTCAATACCGTGTGGCGCGGCTACGCCAAGCCGGCGACCGGCCCGGTGTCGTCATTGCTGAAAACGTTCTACACGGCGGATACGCCGCAATACGCGTTCGATCGCAAGGCCGCCGAGGCGCTGCTCGACGAGGCCGGCTATCCGCGCAAGGCCGATGGCTGGCGCTTCAGGATCAATCACGATTTCATCCCGTACGGCGACGACTATCAGCGCACCGGCGAATTCGTGCGGCAGGCGTTGCGCGCGGTCGGCATCGACGTGACGCTGCGCGCGTTCGACCTGGCCGCGTGGACCAAGAACGTGTTCACCGACTACGCGTTCGATCTGGTCAGCTCGTGGGGCGTGAACTGGCAGGACCCGCAGATCGGCGTCGAGCAGTATTTCTGGTCGAAGGCCGCGGTGCGCGGCGTCGCGTGGCAGAACGCGGCCGGCTATGCGAGCGCGGAGACGGATCGCGTGATCGAGGCCGCGCAGGTCGAGACGGATCTGGCGAAGCGCGTCGCGCTGTATGCGCAGTTGCAGCGGCTCGTGCAGCGCGATTTGCCGCAACTCTACCTGTTCGAATTCCGCTGGTTCGGCGTGTGGGACAAGCATCTGCGCAATGTTGCGGATACCTATGACCACTCGCAGAGCAACTTCGCGGAGGTCGGGTTCGATAACGTGTGAGGGGGCGATGCGGGGTGATGGGAATGAACCGAAACGTCGCGAGCAATAAACAATCGGGGCAGCGTTGACACGCGCATCACCCCGGTGCACCATCCGCGAAGCAGTGATGAAAATAATCGGCCATTCAACCCAATTCTCACTTTTCCTCAAATGGCACATTTACTCTCCACCCTTTGCTTTTCCTGTCCGACTTGCCAAAAGCCGTTGAATGGAAGCTGGGAAGTATTGGCGCCATCGGAAGTCTATCAATTGAGATGCTGGGATTGCCAGACCGTGTTCAACGGCCTGATGGTGGTGTGCGAGCAGTGCGACGCGGACAACTTCATCATGGATACCCGCCCGATCGCCCGCGCGGAAGCCGCCTGTTCGCAATGCGGCCATATCAATGTCAACCCATAGGCACGGGCCGAATTCTTTAAATAAAACCGAACGGCATTGATTTGATATTTGCCGCCGCAATCACTGACGTCATTGCACCTTGATTCACGTTTTCCATTGATCAAACCGGGCGCGGGGCCGCAATGGCCCTCGCCCGCGATTCGCTTCATCCCGCCCGCACGTTTTCAAACCCGCAACGTCTCCTGCGACTCACCGCCGATCAGATCGATTTCATACGGCGTGGTCTGATAGATCTCGCCGAGCCAGTTCGCGAACAGCAGATACGCATGGCTTTTCCATCGGTTGAGCGGCGCGCGCTCGGGATCGTCGCCGGGGAAATAGTCGAACGGCACCGCCGGCGCGAGGTTCTTGGCCACGTCCCGCACGTACTCCTCGCGCAGCGTGTCCGCATCGTATTCGATGTGGCTGAACATGCAGAGCGAGCGGTGCTTGAGATCCTCCAGCATGCACAGCCCCGCCTCCGGCGAATCGAGCAGCACGCGAATGTCGGACCCGGGCGGGAAATCCTCCTGCCTGATCTCGGTGCGCCGCGAGATCGGCGCGACGCAGTTGTCGGCGAAACCGCGCAGGTAGGGCGAGTTCGGCACGCGGTTCAGATGCGGGAATACGCCGAACGCCTTCTTCGGCAACAGCCGGGTGGGAATGCCGTAGAAGTGATAAAGCGACGCCTGCGCCGCCCAGCAGAGGTTCAGCGTGGAATGGACGTGAGTCTGCGTCCATTCGAAGATCTCGGTCAGTTCCTCCCAGTACCGCACCTCCTCGTACTTCAGCATGCCCAGCGGCGCGCCGGTGATCACGAAGCCGTCGAACTTCTCCGTGCGGACATCGGCCCACGGGCGGTAGAACGCGCTCAGATGGCCTTCCGAGGTGTTGCGCGAGCCGTGATCGGTGATACGGATCAGCGATAGCTCGACCTGCAGCGGCGTGGGCGCGAGCAGGCGCGCGATCTGCGTTTCGGTGCGGATCTTGTTCGGCATCAGGTTGAGCAGGCCGATCCGCAGCGGGCGGATGTTCTGGCGCACGGCGTCGGACTCGCGGATGAGGCTGACGCCTTCGGCTTCGAGCGCGCTCACGGCGGGCAAGTCGTTGGGGATCTTCAGGGGCATGGTCGTTCTCCTCGATGGTTATCGCGCGCGCAGCGCGGTCGCGCTCAACTCGGCGTTCAGTTGCAGGATCACCTTGTCCATCTGCGGACGAATGAAGAAATGGTCGCCGTCGAACCAGTGCTGCGCGAAGGCAGCCTGCGTCTCGCGCCCCCAGCCGTCGATCTTTTCGGGCGAGGTCTGGTCGTCGGCGCGGCCGGCGAACGCGGTAATCGGCACCTCGAGCGGCGCGCCGCCTTGGTAGACGTAATGCGCCACCAGCGCGAAATCGGCGCGGATCGCCGGCGCCATCAGCCGCATCAGTTCCGCGTGCTGCAATACCTCGGCCGGGGTGCCGTTGTAGCGCGTCAGGCGCTCGATCATCTTGTCGTCGTCGTGCTCGTCGAGCGCCTCCACCGGCTCGCGCAACTGCGGCGACGCGCAGCCCGACACGATCAGCTTGGCCGGCAGCGGCAAGCGCGAGCGCTGCAGATGCCGCGTCAGCTCGAACGCCAGCAGCGCGCCGAGGCTGTGCCCGAAGAACGCGAACGGCCCGGCGTCCTGCGCGGCGATCACGTCCGACAGCCGTCGCACCAGCGCGGCCAGGTCGCGCTCGGCAGGCTCCGCCAGGCGCATGCCGCGCGCGGGCAACTGCACGGCGCACAGTTCGATTCCGGCATCGAGCGCGGCGCGCCACGGCTGGTAGATCGTGGCGCTGCCGCCCGCGTAGGAAAAGCAATAGAGGCGCAGGCGGCGGGCCGCGTCGGGCGGCCCGAAGCGCGTCAGCCACGGGTTGGTTCCGGCGGTGCGTGGCGTGCCGGGGCGAAGTGTGGTCGGTTCGTGATTCATGCGTCGGGACTCGTGCGAGAGCTTCCATCCACCAGATGGAAGAGATGATCGGCGTGGTGGTAGTACTGGTCGTCATGCGTGATCACGATGACGGTCTTGCCGCGTGCGCGCAGCTCCGGCAGCAACTCGGTGTAGAACACGCGCTTGAACACCGGGTCCTGGTCGGAGGCCCACTCGTCGAACAGATAGATGGCGCGGTCCTCCAGATACGACACCAGCAGCGTGAGCCGCTTGCGCTGGCCGGTGGACAGCGACAGCGTGGAAAAGCGCCCGTCCTCGAAGCTCACCTTGTGGTCGATCTCGAGCCGGCTCAGGTAATGCCGCACGCGCGGGGCGGTGTCGGCGGTGACCGGTTCGAGCAGGCGTTCGAACAGGTGGAAATCGGCGAACACCGCCGTGAACTGGTTGCGGTAATGCACCAGATTGTCGGGCGTGACGTCCACGCCGTGCAGCGTGAGGCGGCCCTGCTCCACCGAATACAGGCCGAGCAGCAGCATCGCGAGCGTGGTCTTGCCGCTGCCGTTCGGTCCCACGATGTAGCTGATCCGGCCGAGCGGAATCTCCAGGTTCAGCGGCCCGACGGCGAAGCCGCGCTCGCCGTCGTGGTGCACGTAGCGCACGTCCGACAGCACCAGCGACGCCGGGCCGCCCGCGAACGGCGACGCGTCGGCCTCCGCCAGCGCGGGCGCAGGCGTGGAATCGTCGAGCGAATCGCTGAGGGCCTGCGCCTTGTTCAGCGCCACCGCGCCGCGTTGCAGCGTGGGCATGGCGGTCAGCAGCGCGCCGACCGGCTCCACCAGGTAGAGCAGCATCAGCGCGACCATCGGCAAGGTGGGCGAACTCTGCGGAAACCAGTGCGACACGCCGAACACGAGAATCCCGAGCGCGATGAAGAACTGCATCGAGCCGAGGTTCGACACCCAGGTGTAGCCGGCCATCCCCGCGAAGAACGCGCGGCGCAGCTTGTCGGCGCCCGGCTCCAGCACGTCCTTGATGAAGTGATGGGCGCGCCGCTGGTTCAGTTGCAGCTCCTTGGCGCCCTCGACCAGGCTGCGAAAATCGCGGAACAGCACGTCGGTCTGCTCGCGCGCCTCCACGAAGCGCCGCGCCGGCCCGCGCTGCGCGAACGTGAAGAACGCCGAGCCCGCCACCAGGAACAGCACCAGCGCCAGAAAGCTCTGCCACGACAGCCACGCGATGTAGCCGAGGCACGCCAGCAGCACGATGGCGTTGCCGAACAGGATCGGCAGCAACTGCGAGCAGGTGGCGAACGTGCTGAGATCCTCCGTCAGGATCGCGAGCAGCGCCGCCGGCCCCATCGATTGCAGCTTGCGCAGCGGCGTGGCGAGCAGCTTGCGACTCAGCGAGATGCGCAGCTTGAAGATCATCGATTGAGAAATTTGCAGCAGCGCCAGCTCCGAGGCGGCCTTGCTCGCCAGTTGCAGCACGCACAGGCCGGCGAACGACAACGCGAGCGCGCCGGTGGCGTCGTGCTGTTCGATCACCCGCCCGATGATCGCCACCAGCGCGGCGCTGCTCAGGCCGCTCACGATGCCGCCGGCGATCACGACGGTGAGCAGCCGCCAGGATTGGCGATACAGCCGTGCAATGAGTTTCAGCATGGCACCGTCCCTGCCCCTGCCCCTGCCCCTGCCCCTGCCCCGCTTGTCTCGCTCATGTCGGTCGATGCTTGCAACGCGTGTCGGCTCAGGACCATGCCATTTCTCCCCGGTTGCGCTGCGGCGCATGCGGCCCGGCGTCGTCGAGCCATGCGTCCAGTACCGCCGCGATCGTCGCGGCATTCTCGCCCATCACGAAATCGATGTGCCGCCCCGGCAGCCGCCGGCTGTGGCTGCCCCGCAGATTGCGCGTGTACGGCGCCCAGCAATCGGGATCGATGCCGGTGGCGAGCGAATCGACCGCCCAGAGCGTGTGGATCGGCGCATCCAGCACCGGTGGCACGAAATTGACGGTGAGCGTGTACGCATCGCGCACCGTTTCGAAATAGCCGGTCATGGTGTGATAAGCCTCGTCGGAAATGCCTTGAGATTCGAGGAAGGCGCGCGGGTCGCCTTGCAGTGCGTCGGCCACGGCGTCGGCGCCGAGCTTCGACACGGCGGCCCGCAGGTTGCCGAGCGAGACATGCAGCTCGGGTTGGTCGCGAATCAGCGGATCGTCCTCGGAGAACGCCAGGATGTAGCCGACGAAGCCGACGAACGTGAATTCGGCGGCCTCCGCCTCCGCCTGCGGTTTGCGTTCGTTGCGTTCGTGGCGTTCATTGAGCCAGGTATCGAGCAGGATCACGCCCGCCACCGTGCGCCCGCGCCGCTCCAGTTCCGCCGCGACGCTCAACGCCAGCGTGCCGCCCAGCGACCAGCCGGACAGGCGCACCTCGCCCGCGGGCTGGAATCGCTCGATGTCGTCCGCGTAGGCCGAACAGAGCCCGGCCAGATCGCGGTCGGCCAGCTCGACGCCGGCCGCCTTCGGCGAGCGAATGCCATACACGGGCTGCGGCCCCTTCATCGCGTTGGCCAGCTCGGCATAGACGAGCACCTCGCCGTTCGCTGGATGCAGCAGGAACAGCGGGGGCGCGCCGTCGCCCTGCCCGCTGCCCTGCCCGTCGCCGGCCGCACCGGGCCGCAGCGGCAGCACCAGGCCGCGCTCGACCACCGGCGCCGCGAGCCACTTCGCGAGTTCCGCGGGCGTCGGGTCGCTGAACAGGTTGGACAGCGGCAGCTCCACGCCGAACGCGTGGTTGATGCGCGACACGAGCTGGATCGCCAGCAGCGAGTGGCCGCCCATCGTGAAGAAGTTGTCGTGGATCCCCACCCGATCGACCTTCAGCGCCTCGGCCCACAGCGCGCACAGCAAGGTTTCGGCCGGCGTGCCGGGCGCGGTGTACGACGCGGCGTTGCGGCTGAAATCGATGGCCGGCAGCGCGCGGCGATCGACCTTGCCGTTCGGCGTGACCGGCAGTTTGTCGAGCACGCACAGGTGCGCCGGCACCATGTAGTCGGGCAGGCTCTGGCGCAGGCTGCGTTGCACCTGGAGCACGTCGAGCCCGGCCACCTTCAACTGCGCCGGCTGATTGACGAGCCGCGCCGGCGCAGCCGTGCCTTCGGCCGCGCGCCAATCGACGGCGACCGGCGCGCGCGACACCACCGCGTGGAACGTGCCGCGATCGCCGCTGGCGGGCGCCATGGCGACGTGCAGGCCGAGCGATTCGCACATCGCGCGCATCGCGTGGCGATCGACGGCCGGCGCAACGCTTTCGAGCACCGCGTCGAGCGTCAGGTCCGTGCCGAGCGCGCGATGCACGGCGATATCGGCGGCCAGCGCGGCGTCGGCGATGCCGCCCAGCGCGAACGGCGGTGCATCGCCGCGCTCACCGTGCTCACCATGCGAGTCGAAATGCGCCTTCAGCCGTTGCTCGATCAGCGGCAGCGGCGCGCCGTCCCACGCATCGAAGCGCAGGCCGCCGCTCGGCGCGGTGGCGGCGTGGCCGACCCGGATCACCACGTCGTAGCGGTAGTCCGTCATCTCGTTGTGCACGCGCCGCCCCTTCGACTGAATGTCGATGTGGCCGATCGTCGGCAACCGCTGTTGCAAGGCGAGGAACCACGCCGGATCGACGGTCAGTTCGGATTCGTTGGCCGCGCGCTGCGCGACGCGCGGCGCGAGTTGCGACAGGCGCAGATCGCCGCGCTGCCCGTACTTTTCGAGCGAGGCGTGAAACACCGGCAACAGGCCGCAGTGCCGAATGTCGCCGAGAAACACCGTGCCGTGCGCCCCCACCGCGTGCACGCTGCGCTCCACCACATCGCGGAAATACGCCTCGTCGGGGAAATACTGCGCGACGGAGTTCACCACCACGGTGTCGAACGGGCCGTGATCGAGCACCGACGCGTCGCTGGCCTCGGCATGCTGGAGGCTCACGGCGCAGCCGTCGAAGCGGCCCGCCACCGAGCGCTGCAACTGGGTCAGCGCGGCGGCCGAGAAATCGGTGCCGTGATAGCGCTCGCACTGCGACGCCAGGCGGTGCAGCAGCAGGCCGCTGCCGCAACCGATTTCGAGCAGCGCGCGCGGCTGCAGCGCCGCGATCCGCGCCACCGTCTGATCGACCCATTCGCGCATCTGCGTGGCCGGGATTGGCTCGTGGTCGTAGCTGCTGGTCCAGCCCTGGATGTCGAACGCGTCGTCGTCGGGCGCGTGCTCGGCGTAGGTTTCCTCGAACGTCTGCTGCCAGCGGTCGACGTGATCGAGTTCGTTCGCGTCCTGCTCGACGAGATAGGCCACCAGGCGCTTTTCGCCGGCATCGTCCGCCTGCATGAGCACGGCGGCGTCGCGCACTTGCGGCAATGCGCGCAGTGCGGCTTCCACCTCGCCCAGTTCGATGCGGAAGCCGCGGATCTTGACCTGATGGTCGATCCGGCCCAGGTATTCCAGATTGCCATCGGCCAGCCAGCGCACCAGATCGCCGGTGCGGTACATCCGGCTTCCTGGCTCGCCATATGGGTTCGGTACGAAGCGCTCGGCTGTCAGGTCCGCTCGGCCGCGATAGCCACGTGCCAACCCGGCGCCCGCCACGAACAATTCGCCCGCTACACCGATAGGAACCGGCTCAAGCGAGGCATCCAGCACGTAGGCCTGCGCGTTCGCCACCGGCTTGCCGATCGGCGGGGCTTGCAGCAGCGTGCCCGTCACTTCGTAGGCTGTGGCGCACACCGTCACTTCGGTCGGCCCATAGGCGTTGAAGAAGCGCCGTCCTGGCGACCATTGCGCCACCAGTTCCTGCGAGCAAGCCTCGCCCGCGCTGATCAATGTGTGCAGCGTCGGCATCGATTCGGGAGAATTGGCGGCCAGCACCACGGGCGGCAGCGTCGCGACCTGCACGCCCAGTCGGGCAATCGTCGCTTCGAGCGTCAACCCCGGCATCAGTTGATCGCGTGGGGCCAGGCACAGCGTTGCGCCTGCGCTCAGGGCCATGAAGATTTCCCACGTCGAGGCATCGAAGCCGAACGCCGCGAATTGCAGCACGCGTTCGCCGGGCTGCACGCCGAACAGTTTTGATTGCGCGTGAGCGAGGTTCAGCAAGCCTTCGTGCGTCAGTTGCGCGCCCTTCGGCTGGCCTGTGGACCCCGACGTGTAGATCACGTAGGCCAAGCGCTGAGGATGCACGTCCAAACCGAGGCGCTCCGTCGGCTGCGAAGCGATTGCTGTCGCGTGCTCGTCCACCAGCAGGCGGAACAGCATCAAACCGGGCACATGGTCGGACAGCGCCGAGGTCGTGATGAGCAACGGCAGCGCCGCATCCTCGACGATCCACGCCAGACGGTCCGACGGCTGCGACGGATCGAGCGGCGCATAGGCCCCGCCCGCCTTCAGCACGGCCAGCACCGCCACCACCAGTTCGATCGAGCGATCCAGGCAGATCGCCACCGGCGTTTCCGGCTGCACGCCCATCGCCCGCAGGCGATGCGCCATCTGGTTGGCGCGGGCATCGAACTGCGCGTACGTCAGCGCTTCATCCCCGAACACCAGCGCTACGGCATCCGGCGTGCGATCGACTTGCGCTTCGAACACGCCATGCACATGACGAACCGGATCGCGCATCGAGCCGCGCATTGACCCGGTATCGTTCCATTCGAGCAGCATCTGCTGCCGTTCCTGCACCGGCAGCAACGCGAGCCGGCCGACCGGCGTATCGGGCGCTTCCGCCACCGCGCGCAGCAGCACCTCGTAATGCGCGAACAGCCGTTCGATCGTGGCCCGGTCGAACAGGTCGGTGTCGTACTCCACCGCGCCCACGATCTGCCCGTCGATCTCCTGCAAATGGATGGACAGATCGAGCTTCACCGTCGCGCTGTGGGTGTTCATCATGCCGATCGTCAGCCCCGGCAGTTCCAGCGAGCCCGACGGCGCGTTCTGCATGTTGAACGACACCTGGTAGATCGGTGCATGGCTGGTGGTGCGGCCCGGGTTCAGCGCATCGACCACCTGCTCGAACGGCAGATCCTGGAACGTATAGGCCTGCAAGGCGTCGGACCGTACCTGCGCGAGCAGCGCGTCGAACGGCAGCGCGGGCTCGGCGCGCACGCGCAGCGTCAGCGTGTTGACGAAGAAGCCGATCAGCGGTTCGATCTCCGCGTGATGGCGGTTCGCGATCGGCAAGCCGATGCACACGTCGGTCTGGCCGGCATGACGCCCGAGCACCACGCCGAGCGCGGCGGCGAGCGTCATGAACAGGCTGGCGCCGGCGCGCTGGCTCAGGGCCTTCAGGTCCTGGTTCAGCGCAGCCGGCCAGTGCAGCGGCACCACCGCGCCACGATGCCGCTGCATCGCCGGCCGGGGCCGGTCGGTCGGCAGCGTGAGCAGTTCGGGCGCGCCTTGCAGCGCGTCGCGCCAGTAGGCCAGTTGCCGCGCGAGCACGTCCTCGGTCATCCAGCCGCGCTGCCAGGCGGCGTAATCGGCGTACTGGATCGCGAGCGGCGCGAGCGGATCGGCCTGCCCCTGGCTGAACGCGCGGTACAACTCGCCGAATTCGCGCACCAGCACCCCCATCGACCAGCCGTCGCTCGCGATGTGGTGCATCGTGGCCAGCAGCACATGCTCCTGGTCGCCGAGGCGCAGCAGCCGCCCGCGCACCAGCGGCCCGGCGGCCAGGTCGAACGGTTCGCCCGCTTCGGCCTGCACCTGCTGCCGGGCGGCCGCTTCGCGCGCGTCCCGATCCGCCATGCCGCTCAGGTCGTGCAGCGCCAGCGCGAAGCGCGCATGCGGCTCCACACGCTGCACCGGCTCGCCGTCCACCACCTCGAAACGCGTGCGCAGCACCTCGTGACGCTCGACGATCCGGTCCAGCGCCATGCGCAGCGCGGTGACGTCGAGTTCGCCGGTCAGCCGCAGCGCGGACGGCATGTTGTACGACGCGCTGCCCGGTTCGAAGCGGTCGAGGAACCACAGGCGCTTCTGCGCGAACGACAGCGGCGCGGGCCGGTCGCGCGCCACCTGCACGATCGGCGGCGCGTCCATGCCCTCGGCGCGGCTGCGCGCCGCATCCACATGACGCGACAGCGCCGCGAGCGTGGGCGCCTCGAAGAACACGCGCAGCGACAGCTCCACGCCGAACGCCTGGCGGATGCGCGAGATCACGCGCGTGGCCAGCAGCGAGTGGCCGCCCAGCGAGAAGAAGTTGTCGTCGGCGGCCACGCCCGGCAGGTTCAGCAGCTCGCACCAGATGCCGCCGAGAATTTCCCCGGTCGGGGTGCCGGTGGCCGGCGCGCCGCCGCCCGGCGTGCCAAGCTCGGGCGGCCGCAGCAGCTTGCGGTCCACCTTGCCGTTCGCGTTGAGCGGAAAGCGATCGAGCAGCACGAAGTGCGACGGCACCATGTAGTCCGGCAGCACGGTGCGCAAATGGCGTTGCAGCGTGCGCTGATAGCTCAGTTCGTCGCGCAGCGGCGACAGCGCCCGGACGTGGCGGCCGGGGTGGCCGCCACCGGCCGCGAACACGTCGCGCCAGTCCACAGTGACGGGCTCGCGCGAGATCACCGCGTGGAACCGGCCCTGGTCGCCGGCGGCCGGCGCCATCCACAGCGAACAGCCGGCCGCCTCGCACAGCCGTTGCAGCAGCCGGCGATCGAGCGGCCCGTTCGCGGCGGGGTCGAGTTCCGCGAGCAGCGCGCCGAGCGTGCCGGCGGCCGACAGGCCGCGCAGCGCCTGGAGCACGGCATGCGGCAGCGCCAGATCCGCGTCGGGAATGTCGCGCACCGCCACGCAGCGCGCCGAGGCCGCCTGCACGAGGCGCGCCGCCACGGCTTCACCGGTCTCGCCGCTCTGCCGCAGCGACGCCCAGTCCTGCCAGGCCACCTGCGACCCGAGCGGGGCCGGCTCGGCGGCCGCCTCGCGATCGATCGTCAGGATCGCGTCGTAACGGAACTGCGTCAGCTCGTTTTTCGTCTGCCCGGCCTTGGCCAGCACCTGCACGTGGCGGATGCGCGGCATGCGCTGCGCGAGCGCGAAGAAGTAGTTCGGATCGACCAGCAGTTCGGCCTCGCGCCGCGCGCCGAGTTCGATCGCCTCGCGCAGTTCCGACGCGAGCATCGATCCGGGCGCGTTGAACAGCTCCACCGAGGCGAGGAACAGGTCGAGCTGCCCCGCGTGGCGCAGGTCGCCGAGGAATACCCGGCCGCCCTCGGGCAGCGCGGCCAGCGCCGATTCGATCACCTGCCCGAGGTAGTCCGCGTTCGGGAAATACTGGGCGACCGAATTGATCACCACCGTATCGAACGCCTGCCCGGCGGCCAGCGCTGATGCATCGTCGGCGGCCCCCTGTTGCAGCGTCACCCGCTCGCGCAGCGCCGGCTGGCCGTCCACCTCGGCCTGCAGCTTGGCGATCGCGACCGCCGACAGATCGGTGCCGTGATAGTGGCCGGCGAGCGGCGCGAGGCGGTGCAGCAGCAGGCCGGTGCCGCAGCCGATTTCGAGGATGCGGCGCGGCGCGAGCGCCGCGATGCGGCCCACCACCTGCTCCACCCACTCCTGCATCTCGTGGCGCGGAATCGGCTGTTGGTCGTAGCGGCTGGTCCAGCCGACGAAATCGTCGTGGCCATGCTCGCGCGCGTCGGTTTCGCCGTAGATCTGATCGAAGGTCTCGTTCCAGAACGCCACCTGCTCGCCGCCGGCATCGGCCTGGCCGTCTGCTGCCGCCGCGTCACCCGCGTGATTGACGATATAGGCCGCCAGATAGCGTTCGCCGGGCCGGTCCTCGCGCGCCATCACGATCGCGTCCTGCACGTCGGGCAAGGCCTGCAGCACCGCCTCGACCTCGCCCAGCTCGATCCGGAAGCCGCGCAGCTTGACCTGATGATCGATGCGGCCGAGATAGTCGATCGAACCGTCGGCGCGCCAGCGCACCAGATCGCCGGTGCGGTACATGAGGCTGCCGGGCGCGCCGAACGGGTTCGGCACGAAGCGCTCGGCCGTCAGGTCGGCGCGGCCCAGATAGCCGCGCGCGAGCCCCTCGCCCGCCAGGTACAGCTCGCCGCTCACGCCCACCGGCACCGCCTGCCAGGCGGCGTCGAGCACATAGGCCTGGGTGTTGGCCACCGGGCGGCCTACCGTGACGTGGCGCAATTCGTCGGCGTCGAGCCGCGAGCAGGTCGAATAGGTGGTGTCCTCGGTGGGGCCGTACAGGTTGCGGATCAGGGTGCCGGGCAGCGCCTCGCGCAGTTCGCGCGCGAGCAGCAGCGGCAGCGCCTCGCCGGCCAGGTTCAGCGCGCGCACCGACGGCGGAATCGCGTCCTGGCGCAGCAGCTCGGCGATCGCCGACGGCACCGTATTGATCAGCGACACCGGGAAGCGCCCCGGATGCTCGAGCACGTCGAGCACGGTGTTCGCGATATGCACGGTGCCGCCGCAGCACAGCGGCGCGAACATCTCGAATACGGACAGATCGAAACAGTTCGAGGTGGACGCCAGCACATGCCGCAGGCTCGCCGCGTCGAATTCGTGCAGCGCCCAGGCGAGGAAGGTGCGCAGGCTCGCATGCCGGAGCATCACGCCCTTCGGCCGCCCGGTGGAGCCGGACGTATACAGCACATAGGCCAGGTTCTCCGCCGTGGCGAGCGGCGCGGGATCGGCGTCGGAGCCGTCCGGCCAGCCGGTGTCCAGGTCGATCGCCTGCCACTCGGCCGCGTTGCCGTGGCGGCGCTGGTGCGACTGGGTCAGCAGCACGCGCGGCTGGCCGTGCCCGATCATGTATTTGAGGCGATCGGGCGGATACATCGGATCGAACGGGATATAGGCGCCGCCCGACTTGAGCACGGCCAGATGCGCGGCCAGCAGGTCCAGCGAGCGATCGAGGCAGATCGCCACGCGCGTTTCCGGCCCCACGCCGAGTTCGCGCAGGCGATGCGCGAGCCGGTTGGCGCGTGCGTTGAGCGCGCGATAGGTCAGCGTCTCGCCGTCGCAGATCGCCGCCACCGCATCGGGCGTGCGCCGCACCTGCGCCTCGAAGCATTGCGGCAGCAGCGGCGCCGGCACCTCGAGCGCGGTGCGGTTGAACGCGTGCAGCACCTGCTCGCGCTGCGGCTCGGGCAGCAGCGGCAACTCGGCCAGGGCGGCGTCGGGGTGCGCGCAGATGCCGTCGAGCAGCACCCGCAGATTGTCGGCAAGCCGTTCGATCGTGGCGGCGTCGAACAGGTCGGTGTTGTACTCGAAGTGGCACGCGAGGCCCTCGTCGGCCGTCTCCATCACGTACAGCGACAGGTCGAACTTCGAGGTGGTGCCGGCATTGCCGAAATAGCCGAGTTCCACGCCGGGCAGCGCCAGGTCCTGCATCGGCGCGTTCTGCAACACCAGCAGCACCTGGAACAGCGGCGTGTAGGCGACCGAGCGCTCCTGGTTCAGCACGTCCACCAGATGCTCGAACGGCAGGTGCTGATGCGCGTACGCGCCGAGCGTGGTGGCGCGCACCTGGTGCAGCAGCGTGCGGAACGCGGCCTTCGGGTCGATCCGGTTGCGCAGCACCAGCGTGTTGACGAAGAAGCCGATCAGGTCTTCCGTATCGGCCAGCGTGCGATTGGCGATCGGCGTGCCGATGCAGATGTCGTCCTGCCCCGACCAGCGCGCGAGCAGCACGCTGTAGGCCGCGTTCAGCACCATGAACAAGGTGGTTCGCGTCTCGTGCGCGAGCGCCTGCAGGCCGCTGCGCACCGGCTTGCCGAGGCGGAAGCCGAACAGGCTGCCGCGATAGGTCTGCACCGCGGGCCGCGGGCGGTCGGTCGGCAGCGCCAGCAGCTCGGGCGCGCAGCGCAGCGCGTCGGTCCAGTAGGCGAGCTGCGCGTCGAGCACTTCGCCGCGCAGCCAGCCGCGTTGCCACACCGAGAAATCCGCGTATTGCACGGCAAGCGGCGGCAGGCCGTCCGGCTCGCCGTCGAGCACCGCTGCATACAGCGCGGCGAACTCCTTCACGAGCAGGCCCATCGACCAGCCGTCGGACACGATGTGGTGCAGCGTGAACAGCATCACGTGGCGTTGCGCATCGAGGCGCAGCAGCTTCGCGCGCAGCAGCGGGCCGCGCACCAGGTCGAAGCGGCGCTCGGTTTCCTGGCGGGCCAGCTCGCGCGCTTCCTGCTCCTGGCGCGCTTCGTCCAGCGACGACAGATCCACCACCGGCAGGTCGATCGACAGCGTGGCGGCGATCTGCTGCACGGGCTGGCCCTCGTGCGTGCCGAACGTGGTGCGCAACACCTCGTGGCGGGCCACCAGCCGGTTCAGCGCGGCACGCATCGCGGCGGGGTCGAGCGCGCCGCGCATGGTCAGCGCCTCGCAGATGTTGTAGGCCGCGCTGTCGCTTTCGAGCTGATCGAGGAACCAGAGCCGCTGTTGCGCGAACGACAGCGGCAGCCGGGCCGAGCGGTCGGCGCGCGGGATCGTCGGCGCGGTGGACGTCGTGCCCGGCGTCACGCCCGGCATTGCGCCCGCGCCGAGGCGCCGCGCGAAGCCGGCCACGCTCGGCGCTTCGAACAGGCTCGCCAGCGAGGCCTCCACGCCGGTGGCCGCGCGCACCCGGCTGATCACCTGGGTGGCCAGCAGCGAATGGCCGCCGAGCAGGAAGAAGTCGTCGTGGATGCCCACCTCGGGCCGGCCGAGCACCTCGGCCCAGATCGCGGCCAGCGCGGCTTCGAGCGGCGAGCGCGGGCCGGCGTGTGCGGCGTCCGCCGTCGCCGGCTCGGGCAGCGCATGCGTGTCGAGCTTGCCCGATACGTGGCGCGGCAGGCGCTCCAGGCGGATCAGATGTTTCGGCAGCATGTACGCCGGCAGCGCCTGCGCCAGTTGCGCGCGCAACGCGTCGGGATCGAAACCGCCCTCGTTATCGACCTCGCTATCGACCTCGTTATTGCCCTCGCCGCCGTCATCGAACACGCAATAGCCCACCAGTTGCCGGCCGTTGCCCGCGCCGCGCACCTGTGCCGCCGATTCGCGCATGCCCGGCAGCGCGGCGAGCGCCGCTTCCACCTCGCCGAGATCGATGCGATAGCCGTTCAGCTTCAATTGCCGGTCGGCCCGCCCGACGAATTCGAGCGCGCCGCCCGCGCCGGCCCGCACGAGATCGCCGGTGCGGTACATGCGCTCGCCGGGTGCGCCGAACGGATCGGGCACGAAGCGCGTGGCCGTCAGCGCCGCGTCGCCCCAATAGCCGCGCGCGAGCGCCGGCCCGGCCAGATGGAGTTCACCGGCGACGTTGGCCGGCACCGGGTGGCCGCGCCGGTCGAGCACGTAGCCGCGCATCCCGGCGATGGGCCGCCCGAGTGCCACCCCGGGCGCGTCGTCGGCCAGGTCGACCGCCTGCACCGTGGCCCAGATGGTCGCCTCGGTGGGGCCGTATTCGTTGTAGACGGCCAGTTGCGGGCAGCGCTGCCGGGCCAGCTCGCGCAACGTCGGCGGAAACACGTCGCCGCCGACGATCAGGCAGCGCAGCGCGCCGAGCGTGTCGTCCGACACCCGGCGCAGCAGTTCGGCGCTCAGTGCCGGCGTGCCGATCAGCGTGTCGCACCGATGCGTGTCGGCCAGCCGCGCGAGCGCCTCGGCGTCGCCCGCCTGCGCCTCGTCGGCCAGCACCAGCGTGCCGCCGCCCAGCAGCGTGGCGAACAGCCCGCTGGCCGCCGCGTCGAACACGATCGACAGCGCGAGCAGGTGGCGGCGGATCGGCGGGTAGAACGCCAGCCGTGCATCGAACGAGGCCCGCAGGTTGCCGTGCGTCACGGCCACGCCTTTCGGCGTGCCGGTCGAGCCCGACGTGTAGATCACGTAGGCCAGTTGCCCGGGATGGATCGAGACGTCCGGCGCGGTGTCGGGCCAGGCCGCGTTGAACGGTGCATCGGGCGCATCGGGCGCGTCCAGATCCCGGCGCGGCAGGTCGGCCGGCCAGGCGTCGAACCGGCGCTGCGTCAGCGTCAGCACCGGGCCGGCCTCGCGCAGCACGCGCGCGAGGCGCGCGGCGGGCTGATGAGGATCGACCGGCACGTAAGCGCCGCCGGCCTTGAGCACGGCCAGCAAGGCCACGATCGCCAGCGGCGAGCGCTCGACGCCGATCGCCACGCGGCTGTCGGCGCGCACGCCCTGCGCGATCAGCCAGTGCGCGAGCCGGTTGGCGCGCGCGTCGAGTTCGCCATAGGTGATCGTGGCGCCGTCGCAGACGATCGCCGGGTGCGCCGGCTGCCGCGCCGCCACGGCATCGAGCCGCTGCACGAGATCGCGCGGATCGTGTGCCGGATGCGGCTCGGTCGCCGACGGCCGCTGCCCTTGCCAGGATTCGGCGATCGCCTGGCGTTGATGTTCCGGATGCGGCTCGGCCGCGACCGGCCGCTGCCCTTGCCAGGATTCGGCAATCGCCTGTCGTTCATGTTCCGGATGCGGCTCGGCCGCGACCGGCCGCTGCCCCTGCCAGGATTCGGCGATCGCCTGGCGTTCGTGTTCCGGATGCGGCTCGGCCCCCACCGGCCACGGCCCCTGCCACGACTCGGCGATCTCCCGGCGTTCCTCCTCCGCGAGCCACGGCACATCGCCCACCGGCATCGCCGGATCGGCCAGGATGCCCGTCACGAGCCGTTGAAAGCGCTGCGCCAGCCGGTCGATGGTCGGTGCGTCGAACAGCGCGGCGTTGTATTCGAACATCACGCCGAGGCCGTCGCGTTCCTCCACGACGTTCATCGCCAGATCGCACTTGGCCGGCTGCTGCCCGGTGCCGAGCGCGGTCAGCGTGAGCGCCGGCAACGCGAACGTGCGCTGCGGCACGTTGTGCAGGATCAGCACCGCCTGCAGATACGGCACATGCGTGCCGTGCCGTTCCGGGCGCAGCACCTCGACCAGATAGTCGAACGGCAGATCCTGGTTCGACAGCGCCCCGAGCACGCGCTCGCGCACCTGCGCGAGCAGCGCTTCGAAGCTGCGCGCGCCGTCCACCTCGGTGCGGATCACCAGCATGTTGACGAAGAAGCCGACCAGCGCGTGCAGCTCGGCATCGTTGCGATTGGCCACCGGCGTGCCGACGCACAGGTCCTGCTCGCCGGACCAGCGCGACAGCAGGAGCGCGTACAGCGCCTGCAACACCATGAACAGCGTGGCGTTGCCGCGCCTGGCGAGCGCATGCAGGCCGGCCAGTTGTGCCTGGTCGAGGAACACCCCGCTCGACGCGCCGTCGAAGCCCGGCGTCAGCGGGCGCGCGCGATCGAGCGGCAACGGCAGCAGCGGCGGCGCGTCCTGCAGCGTCTCCACCCAGTAGGCGACCTTCCGGTCGAGCACCTCGCCGCCGAGCCAGCCGCTCTGCCAGCTCGCGTAATCCTGGTAATCCAGGGCGGGCGGCGCGAGTTGCAGCGGGCGGCCTTCCGCGAAGGCCGGGTACAGCGCCGCGATGTCCTGCAGCAGCACGCCCATCGACCATTCGTCGAACACGATGTGATGCAGCGCGATCACCACCACATGTTCGGCGTCGCCGAGCCGCGCCACGCGCACCCGCATCAGCGGCCCGGTACGCAGATCGAACGGCGTGGCGACTTCCGCCGCGATCAGCGCGCGCACCCGCGCCTCGCCGTCGTTCTTGCCTTCGCCGTCGCCTTCGCCTTCGCCCGGCGCGGCCTCGATCAGCGACAGTTCGACCGAGGCGTGCGGCGCGACCTGCTGGAGCGGCCGCCCCTCGTGTTCGACAAACGTGGTGCGCAGCGAGGCGTGGCGCGCCACGATCGCGTCGAACGTGCGTTGCAGCGCGTCGAGATCGAGCCGCCCGTCGAGCCGCACCGCGTTGACGATGTTGTAGGCCGTGCTGCCGGGCTGCATCCGGTCCAGCAGCCACAGGCGCTGCTGCGCGAACGACAGCGGCCCCGGCCGGCCCTGCTCGTGCGCGGGGCGGCGGGGAATCGCGGCCCGCGCGTCGCGCGACGGATCGGACAGGAATTCCAGAAGGGCCGTCTTGTGTTGCCGGAGCTTCGCCACCAGCGCGGCATCCATGCGGCCGGTCGCGCCCTTGAGCACCAGTTGCCCGTCGTCGGCCTCGACGCGGATCTTCAGTTCCCGCAGTTCCTGCAGAATGTCCAGCAACGCCATGCTCGTGCTCCTTGCCATGTGTCTTTGTTCTCGTTCGCTTTCGTTCGTTCTCGTGACGCGGAATCGGCCCGTGCGGCGCGGCGCTCGTCGGGAGGGCCGCGCCGCCGTGCTCAGATGCGCATCTCGGGTTCGTCGTCGGTCGGACCGGACGCGTCCTGCTCCGTGTCATCCGTGCGATGCGCGAGTTCGACGAGCAGGCCGTCGACGTACCGCGCCATGCCGGCCACCGTCTGCACCTCGAAAATCATCGCCAGCGGCACCTTGATGCCGAACTCGCGCGTGACCTGCGCCGCCAGTTGCACCACCAGCAGCGAATTCGCGCCGAACTCGAAGATGCTGTCGAGCCGCCCCACCCGCGCCACGCCGAGCACCGTGGCGCACACCTCCGCCAGCCGGATCTCGGTGTCGGTCTCGGGCGCCACGTAATCGCCCTCGCGCGCGTCGTACGCGGGCGCGGGCAGCGCCTTGCGATCCACCTTGCCGCTGGTGGTCAGCGGCAGCGCGTCGAGCACGATCCACTCGGTCGGCACCATGTAGTCGGGCAGCGTCTGCCGCAGCGCCGCGCGGCACGTCTGCAAGTCCGCCTCCCCGCCCGCCTCGCCGTCCATCACCAGATACGCCGCCAGCGCCTTCTGCCCGGCCGCGTTGTCGAGCGCGAGCACCACCGCCTCGCGGATCGCCGGCAGCATCACCAGCGCGGCCTCGATCTCGCCGAGTTCCACGCGGAAGCCGCGAATCTTCACCTGGTTGTCCATCCGGCCGAGGAAGTCGATCCGGCCGTCCGGCAGGTAGCGCGACAGGTCGCCGGTGCGGTACATGCGGCTGCCCGGCGGCCCGAACGGGTCCGGCACGAACTTCTCGGCCGTCAGCTTCGGGCGGCCCAGATAGCCCCGCGCCACGCCGGCCCCCGCGATGTAGAGCTCGCCGATCACGCCGGGCGGCACCGGGTGGCCGCGCGCATCGAGGATGTAGTGCTGCATGTTGGCGATCGGCTTGCCGATCAGCACGCTCGCGCCGCTCAGCGCGGCCGGGTCGACGTATTCCACGCAGCAGCCCACCACGGTTTCGGTCGGGCCGTATTCGTTGACCACCACCGTGCCGGGGAAGTAGCGCAGCCAGGTGTTGAACTGCGCGATCGTCAGCACGTCGCCGCCGATCACGCTGGTGCGCACGCGGGTGCGGACGTCCTCGGGCTGCAACGCGGCGGCCATCAGGTCGATATGGGCCGGCGTGATCTTCACCATGCTCAACTGCTGGGCCTCGCGCATCGAATCGACGATCCGGTCGTGCCCGCCCGGCAGCGGCAGGTGAATGTCGCGGCCCGCCCACAGCGGAATGAACAGCGTGGTGAGCGAGGCGTCGAAGATCAGCGGCAGGTGCGTGAACGAGGCGCGTTCGCCGTCGCGCATCGGGTAGCCCTCGATGCCCCAGTGCAGATAGTTGACGATGCCGCGATGGGTGATCTGCACGCCCTTCGGCATGCCGGTGGAGCCGGACGTGTAGATCACGTAGGCGAGGTTCTCGCCGCCGGTCAGGTTCGCGGGGTTGCCGCGCGGCATGGCCGCGACCGGCGCCCAGCCGTCGTCGAGCGCCAGTTGCTCGACGGGCACCGCCTGCAGCGCTGCTCGCAGCGAGGCCTGCGTGAGGATCAGCAGCGCGCCGGAGTCCTTTGCCATGTAGGCCAGGCGCTCGGCCGGGAACGACGCATCGAGCGGCACGTACACGCCGCCGGCCTTCAGCACCGCGATCAGCGCGACGATCAGGTCCACCGAGCGCTCCAGGCACACGGCGACCTTCACCTCCGGGCCGACGCCGCGCCCGCGCAGCCAGTGCGCGAGCTGGTTCGCGCGCGCGTTGGCGGCGTGGTAGGTCAGCGACGCGTCGCCCACCACCACCGCCGTCTGCTGCGGCCGCGCCTCGGCATGCTGTTCGAAGCGCGTGTGCAGCCCCATGTCGGGCACCGCGAGCCGGCTGTCGTTCCAGTCGCGCAGCATGTGCTCGCGCTCGGCCTCGTCCACCAGCGCGAGGTCGCCCACGCACCCGGACGGGTTGCCGACGATGCTCGTCAGCAGCACGCCGAAGTGGCGCGCCATGCGCTCGACGGTGGCGGCGTCGAACAGGTCGGCCGCGTACTGGAAGCGGCAGTGCAGCTCGCTGCCCACGTCGCTGACGAGCAGGCTCAGATCGTATTTCGCGGTGTCGCCGTCGAGCGGCCAGCGTTCCACCTCGATGCCGGGCAGCGGCGCGGCCTGGGTCAGCGCCGCGTTGTCCACCTGCAGGAACGCCTGGAACAGCGGCGTGTGGCTCAGGTGGCGTTCGAGCTTGAGCGCATCGACGAGCCGTTCGAACGGCAGATCCTGGTTCGCGTAGGCGCCGAGCGCGACCGCACGCATCCGCTCGAGGAACGCGTCGAACGGCAGCGCGCCGTCCACCTCGCAGCGCAGCACCAGCATGTTCATGAACATGCCGAGCATCGATTCGAGTTCGGTGCGCTGGCGGCCGGCCACCGGCGTGCCGATGCAGACGTCGCGCTGGCCGGCATAGCGCGCCAGCAGCACGCCGTAGGCGGCCGCCAGCGCCATGAACAGCGACGCCCGATGGCGCCCGGCCAGCTCGCGCAGGCTCGCGGCGGTGGCCGCCGGCACCACGAACGCGACGTTGCCGCCCGCGCTGCGGCGCACGGCCGGCCGGGCGCGGTCGGTCGGCAGCGTCAGCAGCGTGGGGGCGCCGTCGAGCTGGCGCGTCCAGTACGCGAGCTGATCGGCGATGGCGGGGCCTTCGAACAAGCGGATCTGCCAGACGGCGAAATCGAGGTACTGGAGCCTGACCGGTGGCAGCGGCGACGGTTGCCGTTGCGCGAACGCCGTATAGAGCGCGGCGAACTCCTGCATCATCACGCCGATCGACCAGCCGTCGCTGACCACGTGATGCATCGTGACCAGCAGCACGTGCGCATCGTCGGCCAGCCGGATCAGGTGGGCGCGCAGCGGCAGGTCGGTGGCGAGGTCGAACGGCGCGGCGGCAAGCTCGGCCACCAGTGCGTCGGCGCGCGGCTTGCGTTGCGCGGCGGGCAGCGGCGTCAGGTCGTGGAGCGGCAGGTCCACCGCCTGCGCCTCGGCGATCGCCTGCTGCGGCCGGCCGTGCGTGCCGACGATCCGCGTGCGCAGGATTTCGTGGCGTTGCACGATGGCGTCGAACGCGCTCTGCACGGCGGCGATATCGAGCGCACCGCGCAGCAGCAGCGCGTGCGGCAGGTTGTAGGCCGGCGACGCGGGTTCGAGCTGGTTCAGGAACCACAGGCGTTCCTGGCCCGGCGACAGCGGCATGCCCGAGGCGAGCGCATCGCGCGGCACGGGTTCGATGCGCGCTTCCGGCTCGGCCCCGGCTCCGCTCAGGCGGGCGGCCAGGGCGGCCACCGTGGGGGCTTCGAACAGGTCGGCCAGCGCGATGTCCGCGCCGAGCCGCGCGCGGATGCGCGAGGCCAGTTGCATGGCCAGCAGCGAATGGCCGCCGAGGTCGAAGAAATTGTCGTGGATGCCGACGCGGTCGAGCTTCAGGGTTTCCTGCCAGATCGCGCTCAAGGCCTGCTCGGTTTCGGTGCGCGGGGCGACGTAGTCGGCGCCGCTTTGCGGGGCGTCCGGTGTGGGCAAGGCACGACGGTCGAGCTTGCCGTTCGGCGTCAGCGGCAAGGCGTCCAGCCAGATCAGTTGCGACGGGATCATGTAGTCCGGCAGCGTGCGCGACAGCGCCTGGCGCAGTTCCGGCGTATTCGTCGGCTCGTGGCCGTGGGCCGCCACGGCATAGGCCACCAGGCGTTGTTGGCCCGGCTGATCCTCGCGGATCGCCACGGCGGCGTCGCGTACTTCCGGGAGCCCGCGCAGCGTGGCTTCGATCTCGCCCAACTCGATGCGGAAGCCGCGCAGCTTGACCTGCTGGTCGATCCGGCCCAGATACTCCAGTTCGCCAGTCGCGAGGCGGCGCACGCGGTCGCCGGTACGGTACATGCGGCTGCCCGGCACGCCGTAAGGGTTCGGCACGAAGCGCTCCGCCGTCAGGTCCGGGCGGCCTCGGTAGCCACGCGCCACGCCGTCGCCCGCGATGAACAGTTCGCCGGCCACGCCGACGGGCACCAGTTCCAGCGCGTCATCGAGGACGTGAACCTGCGTGTTGGCGATCGGCCGGCCGATGTCGATGCGCGTCCCTTCCTCGCTGTGCGCCAAGCGTGAGAACGTCGACCAGATCGTGGTTTCCGTCGGGCCATACAAATTGACCAGCGACGGCACCGCTCGCAGCAAGGATTCCGCCAGATCGCGCGGCAGCGCTTCGCCGCCGCTCAATACCATGAAACCCGGCTTCGGTTGCCAGCCGTGATCGGCCAGCATGCGCCAGGTGGACGGCGTGGCCTGCATCGCCGTGATCTGCTGCGATTCGATTTCCCGAGCCAGACGCGACGATTCCTGCGCCGTTTCTCGCGATGCGATCACCACGCATGCGCCACTGATCAGTGGCAGATACAGTTCCAGCGCCGCGATGTCGAACGACAGCGTCGTCACGCTCAACAGCCGGTCGTGCGCCTGCAATGACAGATCGCGCTGCATCGACGCCAGCAGGTTCATTACGTTTTGCTGCGTGACCTGCACGCCCTTCGGACGCCCCGTCGAACCCGACGTGTACAACACGTAAGCCAGTTCGCCGCCGCTGCGATCAAGCCGCGCGCTGTCGAATTGTTCAGGACCGGCCGGCCACTCGCCCAGATCGAGCCGCTTGTCGTGATCAGCCAGCAAGCCGTCATGCGTCAACACCAGCGCCGGTTGCGCATCGCCCAGCATCATCGCCAGCCGCTCGGCCGGGAACGCCGGATCGAGCGGAAGATACGCCCCGCCCGCCTTCATCACGGCCAGCAACGCCGCCAGCAGATCGATGCCGCGATGCAGGCACACGCCAACGACCACCTCACGACCCACGCCCAACTCGACCAGCCGATGCGCCAGCCGATTCGCCCGCGCATCGAGCTGCGCATACGTCAGCGCCTGATCCCCGAACCGAACCGCCACCGCATCCGGCGTGCGCGCCGCCTGCGCTTCGAACGCCCCATGCACGCCCAGCGACGCCGTATACGCCATCGCCGTATCGTTCCCGCCCTCCATGACCTGCCGCCGCTCGGCTTCCGCCAGCAACCCGATCCGCTGCACCGGCGCGCCGGCATCGTCCACCATCGCCCCCAGCAGCGCCTCGAAATACCCGAGATACCGCTCGATGCTCGCCCGCTCGAACAAGGACGTCGCGAACAGCATGCTCAGGCCGATGCGCCCGTCGTGTTCGCGCATGATCAGGCTCAGGTCGAAGCGCGCCATGATCTGCGCCGCTGCCATGCTTTCGAGTTGCAGCCCGCTCAATTCGAAGTTCGCGCGCTCGTAGTTCTGCCACACCATCATCAGTTGGAACAGCGGCGCATGCGAGCGCGAACGCGCCGGGTTGACGGCCTCGATCACCTGCTCGAACGGCAGATCCTGATGGGCCTGCGCGGCCAGCGCCGCCTCGTGCACGCGCCGCACCGCCTCGCCCACCGACGGTTGCCCCGTCAGGTCGATGCGCAGCGCCAGCGTGTTGACGAAAAAGCCGATCAGCGGCTCGACTTCGGTATTCATGCGGTTCGCCACCGGCGTGCCGATCACCACCTCGTCCTGCCCCGACAGGCGCGCGGCCAGCGCCGCCCACGCCGCCAGCATCACGTTGAACACCGTCGTGCCCTGCTGCCGCGCCAGCGTCTTGATGCGGCTCACGAGCGGCGCGTCCAGCATCACGTCGACGCTGTCGCCGGCGTGGTCCTGCACCGCGGGCCTGGCGTGGTCGAGCGGCAGGGTGGTCAGCGCCGGCGCGTCGCGCAGCGTGCGCTTCCAATACGCAAGCTGCTGTTGCAGCATCTCGCCCGATACGCGCCGGCGCTGCCACACCGCGTAATCCGCATACTGGATCGCGAGCGGCGGCAGCGGGTCGGGCTGCCCGGCGACGAACGCCTGGTACAGCGCGCCGAACTCGCGAATCAGCACGCCCATCGACCAGCCGTCGCTGACGATGTGATGCATCGTCACCAGCAGCACGTGGTCCTGCTCGCCCATGCGCAGCAGACGCCCGCGCACCACCGGCCCCGCCGACAGGTCGAACGGCGCGTCGGCCTCCGCCTCGGCGTGACGCAGCAGCGCGGCCTGCGCATCGGCCAGGCCGCTCAGGTCGTGTTGCTCCAGCGCGAACGGCCGCCGCGCATCGATTTGCAGCACCGGCTCGCCGTCCGTCGTGGCGAAACGCGTGCGCAGCACCTCATGGCGCTCGACGATGCGGTCCAGCGCCCGGCGCAACGCCGCCACGTTCAAGGCGCCGCGCAGCCGCACGCCGGCCGGCACGTGATACGCCGCGCTCGCGCGCCGGTCGAGCCGGTCGAGAAACCACATGCGCTGCTGCGCGAACGACAGCGGCAGCGCCGCGTCGCGCGCCACCGGCACCGGCGCCTCGTCGCTCGCCGCCGGCAAGCCGGATTCCTCCTCGGCCAGCAGGCGCAGCAGTTCCTCTTTGAGGGCATCCAGGGAAAGCTCTTCCACGGGGGTTCCTTGTCTATCGTTGAATGTCGCGGCTTATCGGTGCTTGGCGGGGCTCATCGGTGCTTGGCGGGCGCGGACGCATGGCGTCGGCGCCGCTGCTCGCCGCGCCTTGCCGCGGCGTCCACCTGCGTCTGGATCTGCGCTTTCTCCTCGTCGGCCTGCGCATGCAGCAGGCCCACCAGTTGCGCGATCGTCGGGTACTGGAACAGGTCGATCATCGAGACGGGCTTCGGACTCAGCAGCGTCAACTGCTGATGCACGTGCACCATCTGCAGCGAGTGGCCGCCCAATTCGAAGAAGTTGTCATGGATGCCCACCCGCTCCACCTTCAGCACCTCCGCCCAGATCTCGCCGATCCTGCGCTCCGTCTCGGTGCGCGGCGCGACGTAGTCGGCCTCGCTGACGATGGCGCCCGGCGCCGGCAGCGCGCGGCGGTCGAGCTTGCCGTTCGGCGTCAGCGGCAAGGCGTCGAGCCACACGAGCTGCGACGGCACCATGTAGTCGGGCAGCGTGCGCGCCAGCGCCGCGCGCACGGTCTGCACACCGGCCTGCACTCCAGCCGCCTCGCCGCCCTCGGCGGCCACCAGGTAGCCCACCAGCCGCTTGTTGCCGGGCTGGTCCTCGCGCACCACCACGGCCGCCTCGCGCACTTCCGGCAGCGCCACCAGCGACGCCTCGATCTCGCCCAGCTCGATGCGAAAGCCGCGCAGCTTCACCTGGTTGTCGATCCGCTCCAGATATTCCAGTTCGCCTTGCGGCAGCCAGCGCACGCGGTCGCCGGTGCGATACATGCGGCTGCCGGGCGCACCGAACGGGTTCGGCAGGAAGCGTTCGGCCGTCAGGTCCGGCCGGCCGCCATAGCCGCGCCCGACGCCCACCCCCGCGATGAACAGCTCGCCGGGAATGCCGGCCGGCACCAGCCGCCCCTCGGCGTCGAGCACGTAGAACTGCAGGTTGGGATGCGGCTTGCCGATCGGCGGCAGCCGCTCGAACGCGGCCGACACTTCGCGGTTCGACGAGCTGGCCGTCACCTCGGCCGGCCCGTACGCGTTGAGGAAGCGCCGGCCGTTCGACCAGCGCGCCACCAGCGCCTGCGTGCACGCGTCGCCCGCGGTCACCAGCGTGTGCACGCCGGGCAGCGCGTCGCCGTCCATCGCGGCGAGCACCGCCGGCGGCAGCGTGGCGACCTGCACGCCCATCCGCGCGACGGTGGCTTCGAGCGTCACGCGCGGCATCAACTGTTCGCGCGGCGCCATGCACAGCGTGGCGCCCTGCGTGATCGTCTTGAAGTAATCGCTGACCGAAACATCGAAGCCCGGCGCCGAGAACTGCAGCACGCGGTCGCCGACCTTCAGGTGGTACAGCTTCCACATGATGTGGGTCAGGTTGGTCAGCCCTTCGTGCGTCAACTGCACGCATTTCGGCTGGCCGGTGGACCCGGAGGTGTAGATGCAGTAAGCGAGCTGGGCCGGGTACGTGCGCAGCGCCAGATCGTGCGCGGGCTGGCCGCTCGTATCGACGGCCTGCGGCCCGTCCAGCGCCACCGCGCCGGGCGGCAGGCGCGCCACGCTGGCGTGGTCGGCCAGCACCGCGGCCGGCGCGCAGTCGCGCAGCATCCGCGCGAGCCGCTCGTCGGGCAACTGCGGATCGAGCGGCACGTAGGCGCCGCCGGCCTTCAGCACGGCCAGCACGGCCACCAGCGTTTCCACGCCGCGATGCAGGCAGAGCGCCACCAGACGGTCCGCGCCCACGCCGTGCGCGACCAGATGGCGCGCCAGCCGGTTGGCGCGCGCGTTCAGCTCGGCGTAGGTCAGCGCCTCGTCCTCGAACAGCACCGCCACCGCGTCGGGCGTGCGGGCGACCTGCGCCTCGAACATGCCGTGCGCCGTTTGCGCGGGGTCGCGGGGCACGGCCGTATCGTTCCAGGCGTGCACGATGCGCTGGCGCTCGGCGGGCGGCAGGATCTCGAGCGCGTGCATCGGCTCGGCGGCGCCGGCCGTCATGCCCGCCAGCAGCGCCTTGAAATAGCCGAGATAGCGCTCGATGCTCGCGCGCTCGAACAGCGCGGTGTCGAACGTCACGCGCCCGGCGAAGCCGGCTTCGTGTTCGCCGAGCGCCAGCGTCACGTCGAACTGCGCGCGGTCGCGGTCGGCCGACAGCCCTTGCAGCCTGACCTCGCCGAGATCGAGATCGGCCGGCTCGGTGTTCTGCCAGACCAGCATCAACTGGAACAGCGGCGCGTGCGAGGTCGAGCGCGCCGGGTTGATCGCCTCGATCACCTGATCGAACGGGAGGTCCTGATGCGCTTGCGCGGCCAGCGTCGCCGCGTGCACGCGGGTTACCAGTTCGCCCACGGCGGGTCGGCCCGACAGGTCGATGCGCAGCGCCAGCGTGTTGACGAAGAAGCCGATCAGCGGCTCGACTTCCGAGCGCATCCGGTTCGCCACCGGCGTGCCGATCACCACGTCGTCCTGCCCCGACAGGCGGCCGGCCAGCGCCGCCCACGCGGCCAGCACCACGTTGAACGGCGTGGTGCCCTGCTGCCGCGCCAGCGCCTTGATGGCCGCGCTCAAGGGCGCGTCGAGCACGACCTCGACGGTCTCGCCCGCGTAGTCCTTCACGGCCGGGCGGGCGCGATCGAGCGGCAATTCGCTCAATTCCGGCGCGCCTTGCAGCGTGGCTTGCCAGTACGCGAGCTGTCGTTGCAGCACCTCGCCCGCGAGCCAGCGGCGCTGCCACGCGGCGTAATCGGCGTACTGGATCGAGAGCGGCGTCAGCGGATCGGCCCGCCCTTCGCCGAACGCGCGATACAGCGCGCCGAATTCGCGGATCAGCACGCTCATCGACCAGCCGTCGCTGACGATGTGATGCATCGTCACCAGCAGCACATGCTCGCGCTCGTCGAGCCTCAGCAGCCGGCCACGCACCAGCGGGCCGGCCGACAGGTCGAACGGCGCGGCGGACTCGTCGCGGGTCTGGGCCGCGACCTCGTGGTCCGGGTCGGCTGCGTCGCTCAGGTCGTGGAGCGTCAGCGCGAACGGCGCCGGCGCGTCGATGTGCTGCACGGGCACGCCGTCCACCACCACGAAGCGCGTGCGCAGCGCTTCGTGACGTTCGACGATGCGGTTCAGGGCGCCATGCAGCGCATCGACATTCAGCGCGCCGCTCAGGCGCACGCCCACCGGGATGTGGTAGGCCGCGCCGGCGCGCTTGTCGAGCTGGTCGAGGAACCACAGCCGTTGCTGCGCGAACGACAGGCGCGCGGCCTCGCGCGGGTCGCGCAAGGCGATCGGCGGCAAGTCGGTGGCGGCGGCATGTTCGACTACCTGCGCGAAGCGGTTCAGCGTGGGTTGGGCGAACAGCGCGGCCAACGGCACTTCGACGCCCAGCCGGGTGCGGACGGCGGAGCCCACCTGCACGGCCAGCAGCGAATGGCCGCCGAGTTCGAAGAAGTTGTCGTGGACGCCCACGCGGTCGAGCTTCAGGACGTCGCGCCAGATCGCGCTCAATGTCTGCTCGGTTTCGGTGCGCGGGGCGACGTAGTCGGTTTCGCTTTGCAGCGCTTCGGGCTTGGGGAGTGAGCGGCGGTCGAGCTTGCCGTTCGGGGTTTGGGGCAGCGCGTCGAGCCACATCAGTTGCGACGGGATCATGTAGTCGGGCAGCGTGAGCGACAAGGCTTGCCGCAGGGCTTGCGTGCCGGCCGGCGCGTGGCCTTCGGCGGCCACGACGTAGCCCACCAGGCGCTTGTGGCCTGGCTGGTCCTCGCGGACCATCGCCGCCGCATCGCGGATTTCGGACAGGCTGCGCAGCGTCGCTTCGATTTCGCCCAACTCGATGCGGAAGCCGCGCAGCTTGACTTGCTGGTCGATCCGGCCGAGATATTCGAGTTCGCCGTGCGGAAGCCAGCGGACCAGATCGCCGGTGCGATACATGCGGCTGCCGGGTTCGCCATAGGGGTTCGGAATGAAGCGTTCGGCCGTGAGGTCCGGACGATCACGGTAGCCGCGCGATACGCCCGCGCCTGCCAGGAACAATTCGCCCGCTACCCCGATCGGTACAAGTTCCAGCGCTTCGTCGAGGATGTGTGCCTGCGTGTTCGCCACCGGGCGGCCGATATCGATGCGAACGCCGTGCTCGCTCGGGAATACGCGCGAGATCGTTGAATACATCGTGGTTTCGGTCGGGCCGTACAGATTGACGACCGAGGCGACCGATTGCAGCAGTTGTTCGGCCAAATCGCGCGGCAAGGCCTCCCCGGTGCTGATCAGCAGGAAATCCTTGGCCGGTTTCCAACCGAAATCCATCAACATGCGCCACGTCGATGGCGTGGCTTGCATCGCCGTGATTTCACGCGATTCGAGCGCCTGAGACAACTTCGACGGATCGAGCGCGGTTTCGCGCGAAGCGATCACCACGCAGGCACCGCTGAACAGCGGCAGGCACAGTTCCAATGCAGCGATATCGAACGACAGCGTCGACACGCTCAATAGCCGGTGCTGCGCTTCCAGCTTCAGATCGCGCTGCAGCGACATGAGGATGTTCAGCATCCCGTGCTGGGTGACTTGGACACCCTTCGGCCGGCCTGTCGAACCCGACGTGTAAAGGATGTAGGCGATCTGATCGCCATCGGGCCGTGCATCGCGCCGGAAATCGCTATTGCCGGCCGGCCATTCGCTCAGGTCCAAACGTTTTGCGTGGTCGGCCAGCAAACCCTCGTTCGTCAGCACGAACGCCGGTTGCGCATCGTCCAGCATCATCGCCAGCCGCTCGGCCGGGAATGCCGGGTCCAACGGCAAGTAACCGCCGCCCGCTTTCATGACACCGAGCAACGCCGCCAACAGATCGATACCGCGATGCATGCAGATGCCGACCATCACGTCGGGGCCGACGCCACGCGTCACCAAATGATCGGCCAGCCGATTCGCCCGCGCGTTCAGTTGCGCATACGTCAGCGCCTCGTCCTCGAAGCGCACCGCCACGGCATCAGGCGTACGCGCCACCTGCGCTTCAAACATCCCATGCACGCTTTGCGCACGCTCGCAGGCCATCGCCGTATCGTTCCAGCCGAGCATCACCTGCCGGCGTTCCGCTTCCGGCAGCATCCTCAGTTGCAACATCGGCTGATCGGCATCGGCCGCCATGCCGTCGAGCAGCGCCGTGAAATAACCGAGATACCGCTCCACGCTCGCGCGCTCGAATACCGACGAGGCAAACATCAAGCGACCGGCAATGCCCGTATCGCTCTCGCCGAGTTCGAGCGTCACGTCGAATTGCGAAGGCGCCTGCGCCGCCGCCATCGCTTGCAGCGTGATGTCGCCGAGATCGAGATCGGCCCGCGCGTTGTTCTGCCAGACCAGCATCGTCTGGAACAGCGGCGCGTGCGCCAACGAACGCGACGGGTTGATCGCCTCGATCACCTGATCGAACGGGAGGTCCTGATGGCTCTGCGCCGCCAGCGTCGTGTCGTGCACGCGCTCGAGCAGTTCGCTCACGGAAGGCCGGCCCGACAGATCCACGCGCAACGCCAGCGTGTTGACGAAGAAGCCGATCAGCGGCTCGACCTCCGAGCGCATCCGGTTCGCGGCCGGCGTGCCGATCACCACGTCGTGCTGCCCCGACAGGCGGCCCGCCAGCGCGGCCCACGCCGCCAGCACCACGTTGAACACCGTCGTGCCTTGCCGCCGGGCCAGCGCCTTGAGCTTCGCACTGAGCGGTGCGTCGAGCGTCACGTCGAGGCTGTCGCCCGTGTAGTCCTGCACGGCGGGCCGGGCGCGATCGAGCGGCAGCGTGGTCAGTTCCGATGCACCGTGCAGCGTGGTTTTCCAATACGCGAGTTGCCGTTGCAGCACCTCGCCCGCAAGCCAGCGGCGCTGCCACGCGGCGTAATCGCCGTATTGGATCGCCAGCGGCGTCAACGGATCGCCCCGCCCTTCGCTGAACGCGCGGTACAGCGCGCCGAACTCGCGGATCAGCACGCCCATCGACCAGCCGTCGCTGACGATGTGATGCATCGTCACCAGCAGCACATGCTCGCGCTCGCCCAGCTTCAGCAGCCGGCCGCGCACCAGCGGCCCCGCCGACAGATCGAACGGCTCGGCCGCCTCGGCTTCGGCGTGGCGTTGCACCTCGGCTTCCGGTTGCGCAAGCGCGCTCAGGTCATGCGCGGTCAAGGCGAATCGGGCGGCGGCGTCGACACGTTGCTCGGGCTCGTCATTCGCCAGCACGAAACGCGTGCGCAGCACGTCGTGGCGCGCGACGATCCGGTCGAGCGCCTGGCGCAGCGCGTCGGCATCGAGCGCGCCGCTCAGGCGTACGCCCACCGGGATGTGATAGGCCGCGCCGGCGCGCTTGTCGAGCCGGTCGAGGAACCACAGCCGTTGCTGCGCGAACGACAACGGCGCGGGCTGGTTCGCGCCGCGCGACACGATCGGCGGCAGCGCGCTGGCGTTCGCCTGCGCCACGGCTTGTGCGTATTGGCCCAGCGTCGGGTGGGCAAACAGTTCCGACAACGGGACTTCCACACCCAACCGGCTGCGGATCGACGACGCCAGTTGCACGGCCAGCAGCGAGTGGCCGCCGAGGTCGAAGAAGTTGTCGTGGAGGCCCGCGCGGTCGAGCTTCAGGATGTCCGACCAGATCGCGCTTAGTGTCTGCTCGGTTTCGGTGCGCGGGGCGACGTAGTCGGCGCCGCTTTGCGGGGCGTTCGGTGTGGGCAAGGCACGACGGTCGAGCTTGCCGTTCGGCGTGAGCGGCAAGGTGTCCAGCCACACCAGTTGCGACGGGATCATGTAGTCCGGCAGCGTGCGCGACAGCGTCTGGCGCAACGCCTGCACGTCCAGAGGCTCGTGGGGGTTCGCCGCCACCACGTAGGCCACCAGGCGTTTTTGTCCAGGCTGATCTTCGCGGATCGTCACCGCTGCGTCGCGCACTTCGGGCTGCGCGCGCAGCGCGGCTTCGATCTCGCCCAACTCGATGCGGAAGCCGCGCAGCTTCACCTGCTGGTCGATTCGGCCCAGATACGCCAGTTCGCCAGTCGCGAGGCGACGCACGCTGTCGCCGGTACGGTACATGCGGCTGCCCGGTGCGCCGTACGGGTTCGGCACGAAGCGTTCTGCCGTCAGGTCCGGGCGACCTCGGTAGCCACGCGCCACGCCGTCGCCCGCGATGAACAGTTCGCCGGCCACGCCGACGGGCACCAGTTCCAGCGCGTCATCGAGGACGTGAACCTGCGTGTTGGCGATCGGCTGGCCGATATCGATGCGTACGCTTTCGTCCTTGAGCGCCAACCGCGAGAGCGTCGACCAGATCGTGGTTTCCGTCGGGCCATACAAATTGACCAGCGACGGCACCGCTCGCAGCAAGGATTCCGCCAGATCGCGCGGCAGCGCTTCGCCACCGCTCAACACCATGAACCCCGGCTTCGGTTGCCAGCCGTGATCGACCAGCATCCGCCAGGTGGACGGCGTGGCCTGCATCGCCGTGATCTGTTGCGTCTCGATTTCTCGCGCCAGACGCGACGGCTCAAGCGCCGTCTCCCGCGCTGCAATCACCACGCATGCGCCACACAGAATCGGCAGATACAGTTCCAGCGCCGCGATATCGAACGACAGCGTCGTCACGCTCAACAGCCGATCGTGTGCCTGCAACGGCAGATCGCGCTGCATCGACGCCAGCAGGTTCAGCACGTTTTGCTGCGTGACCTGCACGCCCTTCGGACGCCCCGTCGAACCGGACGTGTACAACACGTAAGCCAATTTGCCGCCGCTGCCATCAAACCGCGCGCTGTCGAATTGTTCAGGCCCAGCCGGCCACTCGCCCAGATCGAGTCGCTTGTCGTGATCAGCCAGCAAGCCGTCATGCGTCAGCACCAGCGCCGGTTGCGCGTCCTCCAGCATCATCGCCAGCCGTTCGGCCGGGAATGCCGGGTCCAAAGGCAGGTACGCCCCGCCCGCCTTCATCACGGCCAGCAACGCCGCCAGCAGATCGATGCCGCGATGCAGGCACACGCCAACGACCACCTCACGACCCACGCCCAACTCGACCAGCCGACGCGCCAGATGATTCGCCCGCGCATCGAGTTGCGCATACGTCAACGCCTGATCCTCGAACCGAACCGCCACCGCATCCGGCGTGCGCGCCACCTGCGCCTCGAACGCCCCATGCACGCCCAGCGAAGGCATATACGCCATCGCCGTATCGTTCCCACCCTCCATGACCTGCCGCCGTTCGGCTTCCGCCAGCAACCCGATCCGCTGCACCGGCACGCTCGCTTCATCCACCATCGCGCCCAGCAGCGCCTCGAAATACCCGAGATACCGCTCGATGCTCGCCCGCTCGAACAAGGATGTCGCGAACATCGCGTGGCCGGCGATACCGCCGTCGTATTCGCCGAGTTCCAGGCTCAGGTCGAGTTGTGTCAGGTCGCGCCCTTCCTCGCCGCGATCCGCCACCATCCCGTGCAGTTCCAATGCGCCGAGCGCCAGCGCGTCCTGCGCGCTGGTCTGCCATGCCAGCATCGTCTGGAACAGCGGCGCATGCGCGCGCGAGCGCGGCGGGTTCACGGCCTCGATCACCTGATCGAACGGGATGTCCTGGTGGCCTTGCGCGGCCAGCGTGGCCGCGTGCACACGCGCCACCAGCGCGTGAGCGCGCGGCTGGCCCGACAGATCGATGCGCAACGCCAGCGTGTTGACGAACAGGCCGATCAGCGGCTCCACTTCCGTGCAGGTGCGGTTCGCCACCGGCATGCCGATCACCACCTCGTCCTGCCCCGACAAGCGGCCCAGCAGCGCCGCCCACGCCGCCAGCACCACGTTGAACACCGTCGTGCCGTGGCGCTGCGCAAACGCGCGGACCCGCCCGCTCAACGCCGCATCGAACGCCACCTCAACGCTGCTCGCGGCGTAATCCTGCACGGCGGGCCGCGCGCGGTCCGCCGGCAGCGTGGACAGCGCGGGCGCGTCGTGCAGCGAGCGAGCCCAGTACGCCAACTGCGCCTGCCACGCCTCGCCGCCGAGCCGCCGGCGTTGCCACGCGACGTAATCGGCGTACTGGATCGGCAGCGGGCCGAGCGGATCGGCGCGCCCCGCGCTGAAGGCCTGGTACAGCGCGCTGAATTCGCGGATCAGCACGCCCATCGACCAGCCGTCGCTGACGATGTGATGCATCGTCACCAGCAGCACATGCTCGCGCTCGCCGAGCTTCAGCAGCCGGCCGCGCACCAGCGGCCCGGTGGCGAGATCGAACGCCGTGGAGGCTTCCGCCCGCAGGTGCCGCTGCGCCTGAGCGTCGATATCGATATCGGTATCGGCGTCGACATCGGCCGTGCCGCTCGGGCTCAGGTCGTGCGTCGCCAGCGCGAACGGCGCCGGCGCATCGATGCGCTGCACCGGCTCGCCGCCGACTACCTCGAAGCGGGTGCGCAGCGCCTCATGACGTTCGACGATGCGATCGAGCGCGCGGCGCAGGGCCGCCACATCCAGCGCGCCGCTCAGACGCACGCCGGCCGGCACGTGATACGCCGCGCCGGCCCGGCTGTCGAGCCGGTCGAGGAACCACATGCGCTGCTGCGCGAACGACAGCGGCATCGCCGCGTCGCGCGCCACCGGCACCGGCGCCTCGTCGTCCGCCGTGGGCAGGCCTGGGGCTTCCGCCGCCAGCAGCGCCAGCAGCTCTTCCTTGAGGGCATCGAGTGAAAGATCTTCCACGGTCGTTCCTTGTTCAGCGTTGGCCGTCATGCTTGCCTCGTCCTGCCGGGCGCGGCGGCGTGGCGCCTGCGCCGTTGCTCGCCGCGTCGCGCCGCGGCGTCGACCTGGGTTTTGATCTGCGAGTGTTGCGCGTCGGCGTCGGCATGCAGCAGGCTCGCGAGTTGGGAAATCGTCGGGT
Source organism: Burkholderia sp. 22PA0099 (assembly GCF_047497165.1). Taxonomy (NCBI): domain Bacteria; kingdom Pseudomonadati; phylum Pseudomonadota; class Betaproteobacteria; order Burkholderiales; family Burkholderiaceae; genus Burkholderia; species Burkholderia sp. 22PA0099. Next base: position 2,307,170 of record NZ_CP163165.1, read on the forward strand.
ACTGGAACAGATCGATGATCGACACCGGCTTCGACGTCAGGCTCGCCAGGCGCTGATGCACACGCACCAGCAGCAGCGAGTGGCCGCCGAGTTCGAAGAAGTTGTCGTGGATGCCCACGCGGTCGAGCTTCAACACCTCGGACCAGATCGCGCTCAGGGTTTTCTCGACTTCGGTGCTCGGGGCCACGTACTCCGATTCGGCTCGCAACGCGTCCGGTGTCGGCAGCGCGCGGCGGTCGAGCTTGCCGTTCGGGGTTTGCGGCAGCGCGTCGAGCCACATCAGTTGCGACGGGACCATGTAGTCGGGCAGCGTGAGCGACAGCGCTTGCCGCAAGGCCTGCGTGCCGGCCGGCGCGTGGCCTTCGGCGGCCACGACGTAGCCCACCAGGCGCTTGTGGCCCGGCTGATCCTCGCGGACCATCGCCGCTGCATCGCGCACTTCGGGCAGGCTGCGCAGCGTGGCTTCGATTTCACCCAACTCGATGCGGAAGCCGCGCAGCTTCACTTGTTGGTCGATCCGGCCGAGATATTCCAGTTCGCCGTGCGGAAGCCAGCGCACCAGATCGCCGGTGCGGTACATGCGGCTGCCGGGTTCGCCATAGGGGTTCGGAATGAAGCGTTCGGCTGTCAGGTCCGGACGATCACGGTAGCCACGCGATACGCCCGCGCCTGCCAGGAACAATTCGCCCGCTACCCCGATCGGTACGAGTTCCAGCGCTTCATCGAGGATGTGGGCTTGCGTATTTGCCACCGGGCGACCGATATCGATGCGCACGCCGTGCTCGCTCGGGAATACGCGCGAGATCGTCGAATACATCGTGGTTTCGGTCGGGCCGTACAGATTGACGACCGAGGCCACCGATTGCAGCAGTTGCTCCGCCAAATCGCGCGGCAACGCCTCCCCGGTGCTGATCAGCAGGAAATCCTGGCTCGGCGTCCAGCCGAAGTCCATCAACATGCGCCACGTCGAGGGCGTGGCTTGCATCGCCGTGATTTCACGCGATTCGAGCGCCAGAGCCAGCTTCGACGGATCGAGCGCGGTTTCGCGCGAAGCGATCCCCACGCAGGCACCGCTGAACAACGGCAAGCAAAGCTCCAGCGCGGCGATATCGAATGACAGCGTCGATACGCTCAACAGCTTGTCCTGCGCTTCCAGCTTCAGATCGCGCTGCAAGGACATGAGGATGTTCAGCATCCCGTGCTGCGTGACCTGAACGCCCTTCGGCCGGCCTGTCGAACCTGATGTGTAGAGGATGTAGGCGATCTGATCGCCGTCGGGCCGTGTTTCGACGCGGAAATCTTCGCTGCCGGCCGGCCATTCGCCCAGGTCCAAACGTCTTGCGTGGTCGGGCAGCAAACCATCGTTCGTCAGCACCAGCGCCGGTTGCGCGTCGTCGAGCATCATCGCCAGCCGCTCGGCCGGGAACGCCGGGTCCAGCGGTAAATAACCGCCTCCCGCCTTCATGACACCGAGCAACGCTGCCAACAGATCGATACCGCGATGCATGCAGATGCCGACCATCACATCGGGGCCGACGCCGCGTGTCACCAAATGATCGGCCAGACGATTCGCCCGCGCGTTCAGTTGCGCATAGGTCAGCGCCTCATCCTCGAAGCGCACCGCGACCGCTTCGGGCGTTCGCGCCACCTGCGCCTCGAACATCCCGTGCACGCTTTGCGCACGCTCGCACGTCATCGCCGTATCGTTCCAGCCGTGCATGACCTGTCGGCGTTCCGCCTCCGGCAGCATCTTCAGTTGCAACATCGGCTGGCCGCTATCGGCCACCATGCCGTCGAGCAGCGCCGTGAAATAACCGAGATACCGCTCCACGCTCGCGCGTTCGAACAGCGACGTCGCGAATGTCAAACTCCCCGCGATAAGGTCGTCGTACTCGCCCAGCTCCAGCGTCACGTCGAACTGCGCCGGGACGGCCGCGGGCGCGATCCCCCGCAGCGTCACCGTGCCGAGATCGAGATCGGCCCGCGCCGTGTTCTGCCAGACCAGCATCGTCTGGAACAGCGGCGCATGCGCCATCGAGCGCGACGGATTGACCGCCTCGATCACCTGATCGAACGGCACGTCCTGATGGCTTTGCGCCGCCAGCGTCGTGTCGTGCACGCGCTCGAGCAGTTCGCTCACGGAAGGCCGGCCCGACAGATCCACGCGCAACGCCAACGTATTGACGAAGAAGCCGATCAACGGCTCGACTTCCGAGCGCATCCGGTTCGCCACCGGCGTGCCGATCACCACGTCGTCCTGCCCCGACAGGCGGCCCGCCAGTCCAGCCCAAGCCGCCAGCACCACGTTGAACACCGTCGTGCCCTGCCGCCGGGCCAATGCCTTGATGCCCGCGCTCAGTGCGGCATCGAAGCGGATCTCGACGCTCTGCCCCGCGTAGTCCTGCACGGCGGGCCGTGCGTGATCGAGCGGCAACGCGGTCAGTTCCGGCGCGCCTTGCAACGTCGTCTTCCAGTAAGCCAGTTGCCGTTGCAGCACCTCGCCCGCGAGCCAGTGGCGCTGCCACGCCGCGTAATCGCCGTACTGGATCGCCAGCGGCGGCAACGGATCGTCCCGTCCCTCGCTGAACGCCCGATACAGCGCGCCGAACTCGCGAATCAGCACGCCCATCGACCAGCCGTCGCTGACGACGTGATGCATCGTCACCAGCAGCACATGCTCGTGCTCGCCGAGCCTCAGCAGCCGGCCGCGCACCAGCGGCCCCGCCGACAGATCGAACGGCGCGCCGGCGTCGTCCCGCGCATGGCGCAACACCTCATGCTCCGCGTCGGCCAGCCCGCTCAGGTCGTGCAGCGACAGCGCGAACGAGGTAGGCGACTCGATGCGCTGCACCGGCTCGCCCTCCATCAGCACGAAGCGCGTGCGCAGCACCTCATGACGCGCGACGATGCGGTTCAATGCCCGCCGCAACGCCTCGGCATCGAGTACACCGCTCAAGCGCACGCCTACCGGGATGTGATACGCGGCGCTGGCGCGCGGGTCGAGCTGGTCGAGGAACCACCAGCCGCTGCTGCGCGAACGACAGCGGCGCGGCGTCGCCGGCTTCGCGCCCGCCGATCGGCGGCAGCGCGCTCGCGCCCGCGTGCTCCACCACCCGCGCGAACCGTTCCAGCACCGGATGCGCGAACAGCTCGGCCAGCGCCACCTCCACGTTCAGGCGGCTGCGGATCGCCGACACCAGTTGCACGGCCAGCAACGAGTGGCCGCCCAGGTCGAAGAAATTGTCGTGCACGCCCACCCGCCCGAGCTTCAGCACCGCCGACCAGATCTCGCCGAGCACCTGCTCGGTGCGCGTGCGCGGCGCGACATGATCCGCCCCGCCGTGCAACTCGCCCGGCGCGGGCAGCGCGCGCCGGTCGAGCTTGCCGTTCGGCGTGAGCGGCAGCGCATCGAGCCGCATCAGTTGCGACGGCACCATGTAGTCGGGCAGCGTCGCGGCCAGCGCCTGCCGCAGCGCCGGCAGGTCCGCCGCGGCGTGGCCGTCGGCCGTCACCACGTAGCCCACCAGGCGCTGGTGGCCGGGCTGATCCTCGCGCACGATCACCGCCGCGTCGCGCACGGCCGGCTGCGCGCGCAGCGCCGCTTCGATCTCGCCCAACTCGATGCGGAAGCCGCGCAGCTTCACCTGATGATCGATCCGGCCCAGATATTCCAGCTCGCCGTTCGCGAGCCGGCGCACCCGATCGCCGGTGCGATACATGCGGCCGCCCGCCGCGCCATGCGGATCGGGCACGAAGCGCTCGGCCGTCAGGTCCGGCCGGCCGCGATAGCCGCGCGCCACGCCGTCGCCCGCGATGAACAGCTCGCCGGCCACGCCGGGCGGCAGCCTCCGCCCGTCGGCATCGAGCACGTGCAGCCGCACGTTGGCCAGCGCCCGGCCGATCGACGGATCGCGCGCGGCGTCGGCCGCGATGCGCTGCACCGACGCGCACACCGTGCCCTCGGTCGGGCCGTACGCGTTGAAGAAGCGCCGCCCGTTGGCCCAGCGCGCCGCCAGCGCCTGCGTGCAGGCCTCGCCCGCGGTGACCAGCGTATGCACCGACGGCAAGGCATCGGCGTCCATCGAGGCGAGCACGGCCGGCGGCAGCGTGGCGATCTGCACGCCCAGGCGGGCGATGGTCGCCTCCAGCGGGCCGCGCGGCATCAGCCGCTCGCGTGGCGCCAGGCACAGCGTCGCGCCGGCCGTCAGCGCCATGAAGATGTCGGTGACCGAGGTGTCGAAACTGAAGCGCGCGAACAGCAACGCGCGCTCGCCCGGCTTCGCGCCGAACAGCGGCGTTTGCGCATGGATCAGGTTCACCAGGCCGCCGTGCGCGAGCTGCACGCCCTTCGGCAGCCCGGTGGAGCCCGAGGTGTAGATGCAGTAGGCCAACTGGGCCGGGTGCGTGGGCCGTTGCAGATTGCCGTCGGGCCAGCCGGATACATCGATGGCGTGCGGGCCGTTCAGCGCGAGCGCGCCGTCGGGCAGCCGCTCGAGCAGCGTGTGATCGGCGAGCACCAGCCGCGGTGCGCAGTCGCGCAGCATCTGGCGCAGCCGTTCGTCGGGCAATTGGGTATCGAGCGGCACGTAGGCGCCGCCGGCCTTCAGCACGCCGAGGATCGCCACCAGCATGTCGATGCCGTGCGGCAGGCACAGCGCCACCGGCACCTCCGGGCCGACACCGCGCGACACCAGCTCGCGGGCCAGCCGGTTGGCGCGCGCATTGAGCGCGGCGTAGCTCAGGGCCGTCTCGTCGAAGATCACCGCCAGCGCGTCGGGCGTGCTCGCCGCCTGCGCCTCGAACATGCCGTGCGCGCTCTGCGACGGGTCGCGCGCCTCGGCCGGATCGTTGCCGTCGTGAGCGAGGGCTTGCCGCTCGGCGGCCGTCAGCATGTCGAGCTGCCGCACCGGCCGGTTCGCGTCGGCCACCAGCGCGTCGAGCAGCGTCGTGAAGTAGCCGAGATAGCGCTCGACGCTCGCGCGCTCGTAGAGCGCGGTGGCGAACGTCAGGCTGCCGGCGATGCCGTCGCCGGTTTCGCCGAGTTCCAGCGTCACGTCGAACTGCGCCTGGTCGCGCTCGGGGGCCATGCCCCGCAGCGTCACGTCGCCGAGATCGAGGTCGGCCTGGGCCTGGTTCTGCCAGACCAGCATCGACTGGAACAGCGGCGCGTGCGCCATCGAGCGCGACGGGTTGGCGGCTTCGATCACCTGTTCGAACGGCAAATCCTGGTTCGCCTGGGCCGCGAGCGTCGCCGCGTGCACGCGGCTCACCAGTTCGCCCGCGTCGAGGTGGCCCGACAGGTCGATGCGCAGCGCCAGCGTGTTGACGAAGAAGCCGATCAGCGGTTCGACCTCGGTGCGCGTGCGGTTCGCCACCGGCGTGCCGATCACCACGTCGTCCTGCCCCGACAGGCGGCCGGCCAGCAGCGCCCACGCGGCCAGCACCACGTTGAACACCGTGGTGCCGCGCTGTTGCGCGAACGCCTTGATGCGGCCGCCGAGCGCGGTGTCGATCCGCACGCCGAGGCTCTCGCCCGCGTAGTCCTGCGCCGCCGGGCGCGCGTGGTCGGGCGGCAAGGTGCTCCGTTCCGGCGCGCCCTGGAGCGTGGCTTTCCAGTAGGCAAGCTGCTGTTGCAGCACCTCGCCCGCGAGCCAGCGGCGCTGCCACACCGCGTAATCCGCGTACTGGATCGGCAGCGGGGCCAGCGGGTCGTCGCGCCCCTCGCGGAACGCCCGATACAGCGCGCCCAGTTCGCGCACCAGCACGCTCATCGACCAGCCGTCGCTGACGATGTGATGCATGGTCACGAACAACACATGCTCGCGTTCGCTCAGGCGCAGCAGACGGCCGCGCACCAGCGGCCCCGCCGAGAAATCGAACGGCTCGCCCGCTTCGGCCTCGGCATGCGCGTGCACGCCGCGTTCCGGGTCGGGCTGCGCGGCCAGATCGTGCAGCGTCAGCGCGAAGCGCGTGTGGGCGTCGATGCGCTGCATCGGCACGCCGTCGGTCGCGTTGAAGCGGGTGCGCAGCACCGCGTGCCGCGCGACGATCCGGTCCAGCGCGCGGCGCAGCGCCTCGGCATCGAGCGCGCCGCTCAGGCGCACGCTCACCGGAATCCGGTACGCGGCGCTGGCGCGTGGGTCGAGCCGGTCGAGGAACCACAGGCGCTGTTGCGCGAACGACAGCGGCACCGCTTCGCCCGACTCGCGCGGCTCGATCGGCGGCAGGCGGCTCGCGCCGGCCTGTTCGAGCACCTGCGCGAAGCGGCCCAGCGTGGGATGCGCGAACAGTTCCGCCAGCGGCACTTCCACGCCGAGCCGGCTGCGAATCGCCGACGCCAACTGCACGGCCAGCAGCGAATGGCCGCCCAGTTCGAAGAAATTCTCGTGCAGGCCCACGCGTTCGACCTTCAGCACCTCGGCCCAGATCGCCGCGAGCGTCCGCTCGGCTTGCGTGCCCGGCGCGACGTAGGCCGCGCCGCTCATCATCTCGCCCGGCGCGGGCAGCGCGCGCCGGTCCACCTTGCCGTTCGGCGTCAGCGGCAGCGCGTCCAGCCACATCAGTTGCGCCGGCACCATGTAGTCCGGCAGGGTTTTCGCCAGCGCCTCGAGCAGCACGTAAGGCTCGGCCCGCGCGTGGCCGTCGGCCGGCACGGCGTAGCCGACGAGGCGCTTTTCGCCGGCGTCGGCCTCGTGCATGAGCACGGCGGCGTCGCGAACCTGCGGCAACGCGCGCAGCGCGGCTTCCACTTCGCCCAGTTCGATCCGGAAGCCGCGGATCTTGAACTTGATGGTCGATCCGGCCGAGATATTCCAGATTGCCGTCGGCCAGCCAGCGCACCAGATCGCCCGTGCGGTACATCCGGCTGCCCGGTTCGCCGTACGGGTTCGGCACGAAGCGCTCGGCTGTCAGGTCGGCCCGCCCGCGATAGCCGCGTGCGAGTCCCGCGCCCGCCACGAACAGTTCGCCTGCTACGCCGATCGGTACGGGTTCCAGTGAGGCATCCAGCACGTACGCCTGCGCGTTCGCCACGGGTTTACCGATCGGCGGCGCTTGCAGCAGCGCGCCCGGTACTTCGTAGGCCGTGGCGCATACCGTCACTTCGGTCGGGCCATACGCGTTGAAGAAGCGCCGCCCCTGTGACCATTGCGCGACCAGTTCCTGCGAGCAGGCCTCGCCCGCGCTGATCAACGTGTGCAGCGTCGGCATCGATTCCGGCGAGCTTGCGGCCAGCACCACGGGCGGCAGCGTCGCCACCTGCACGCCCAGGCGGGCGATCGTCGCTTCGAGCGTCAACCCCGGCATCAGTTGATCGCGGGGAGCCAGGCACAGCGTTGCGCCTGCGCTCAGGGCCATGAAGATTTCCCACGTCGAGGCATCGAAGCCGAACGCCGCGAATTGCAGCACGCGTTCGCCGGGCTGTACGCCGAACAGTTTTGATTGCGCATGCGCGAGGTTCAGCAAGCCTTCGTGCGGAAGCTGCGCGCCCTTCGGCTGCCCCGTCGAGCCCGACGTGTAGATCACGTAGGCCAGTTGCCGAGGATGCACGTCCAACCCGAGGCGTTCGGTCGGCTGCGAAGCGATTGCCGCCGCGTGCTCGTCCACCAGCAGGCGGAACAGCATCAAACCGGGCACATGGTCGGATAGCGCCGAGGTCGTGATGAGCAACGGCAGCGCGGCATCCTCGACGATCCACGCGAGACGGTCCGACGGTTGCGACGGATCGAGCGGCGCGTAAGCACCTCCCGCCTTCAGCACGGCCAGCACCGCTACCACCAACTCGATCGACCGATCCAGGCAGATCGCCACCGGCGTTTCCGCCTGCACGCCCATCGCCTGAAGACGGTGCGCCATCTGATTGGCGCGGGCATCGAGTTGCGCGTAGGTCAGCGCTTCATCCCCGAACAGCAGCGCCACGGCATTCGACGTGCGATCGACCTGCGCCTCGAACAGCGCCTGAACGTTGCGCGCGACGCCGCGGTCGGACGCCGTGTCGTTCCATCCGGCCAGCACCTGCGCCCGCTCATCATCGGGCAGCAGCGCGAGCCGGCCGACCGGCGTGTGCGGCGCCTCGACCACGGCGCGCAACAACACCGCGTAATGCGCGAACAGGCGTTCGATCGTCGTGCGCTCGAACAGATCGGTGTCGTATTCCACCGCCCCTACCAGATCGCCGTCGGCCTCGTGCAGATGCACCGACAGATCGAGCTTCGCCGTCGCGCCGTGGGCATCCAGCATGTCGATCGTCAGCCCCGGCAACGCCAGCGCGGCCGACGGCTCGTTCTGCAGGTTGAACGACACCTGGCAGATCGGGGCATGGCTGGTGGTGCGGCCCGGATTCAGCGCATCGACCACCTGCTCGAACGGCAGATCCTGGAACGCATAGGCCTGCAACGCGTCCGAGCGCACCTGCGCGAGCAGCGCGTCGAACGGCAGCGCGGGCTCGGCGCGCACGCGTAGCGTCAGCGTGTTGACGAAGAAGCCGATCAGCGGCTCGATCTCCGCGTGATGACGGTTCGCGCTCGGCAGGCCGATGCACACGTCGTGCTGGCCGGCATGCCGCCCGAGCACCACGCCGAGCGCGGCGGCGAGCGTCATGAACAGGCTTGCGCCCGCGCGCTGGCTCAGGGCCTTCAGGTCACGGTTCAGCGCGGCCGGCCAGCGCAGCGGCAGGATCGCGCCGCGCTGCCGTTTCACCGCCGGCCGGGGCCGGTCGGTCGGCAGCGTGAGCAGTTCGGGCGCGCCTTGCAGCGTGTCGCGCCAGTAGGCCAGTTGCCGCGCGAGCACGGCTTCGGTCATCCAGCCGCGCTGCCACGTCGCGTAATCGGCGTACTGGATCGCGAGCGGCGCGAGCGGATCGGCCTGCCCCTGGCTGAACGCGTGATACAACGCGCTGAATTCGCGCACCAGCACGCTCATCGACCAGCCGTCGCTCGCGATGTGGTGCATCGTGGCCAGCAGCACATGCTCCCGTTCGCCGAGACGCAGCAGCCGCCCGCGCACGAGCGGCCCGGCGGCCAGGTCGAACGGCGTATCGCTCTCGTCCGCGAGATGGCGGCGCACCTGCGCCTGCGCGTCGGCCTCATCGGCCTCGCCGCTCAGGTCGTGCAGCGCCAGCGCGAAGCGCGCATCGGCCGTCACGCGCTGCACCGGCTCGCCGTCCACCACCTCGAAGCGCGTGCGCAGCATCTCGTGCCGCGCGACGATCCGGTCCAGCGCGCGGCGCAGCGCCTCGGCATCGAGCGCGCCGCTCAGGCGCAGGCCCACCATCACGTGATAGGCCGTGCTCGCGCCCTGCTCCAGCCGGTCGAGGAACCACAGGCGCTGCTGCGAGAACGACAGCGCGGCGGCCTCATCGCGACCGCGATCGCGCGCCACGATCGGCGGCAAGGCGCTGGCGCCCGCCTGCTCGACCGCGTCGGCGAACTGCCCGAGCGTCGGATGCGCGAACAGTTCGGCCAGCGCCACCTCCACGCCGAGCCGGCCGCGCACGCGCGAGGCCAGTTGCACGGCCAGCAGCGAATGCCCGCCCAGTTCGAAGAAGTTTTCGTGCAGGCCCACCCGCTCGACCTTCAGCACCTCGGCCCAGATTTCCGCGAGCGCGCGCTGCGTCGCGGTGCGCGGCGCGGCATAGGCCGCATCGCTGACGATCGCGTCCGGCGCCGGCAGCGCGCGGCGGTCGAGCTTGCCGTTCGGCGTGACGGGCAGCGCAGCGAGCCACACCACCTGCGCCGGCACCATGTAGTCGGGCAGCGTGCCCGACAGCGCGTCCTTGAGCGCCGCCAGCCCCGGCGCGGCGTGCCCGCGCGCCGCCACAGCGTAGGCCACCAGGCGCCGGTCGCCCGGCGCGTCCTCGCGCACTATCGCCACCGCGTCGGCCACCGCATCGAGCGCGCGCAGCGCCGTCTCGATCTCGCCGAGTTCGATCCGGAAACCGCGCAGCTTCACCTGATGATCGATCCGCCCGAGATACTGCAGCACGCCCTGGGGCAGCCAGCGCGCGCGGTCGCCGGTGTGATACAGCCGAGCCCGCGCGTCGGTCGAGAACGGATCGGCGACGAAGCGCTCGGCCGTCAGCGCCGGCTGGTTCAGGTAGCCGCGCGCGACGCCCGATCCGCCCAGGTACAAGTCGCCCGGCACGCCGTTCGGCACCGGCCGCAACTGCGTGTCGAGCACGTAGGCGCGCATGTTGGCGATCGGCTTGCCGATCGGCACGCCGTGCCCTGGCGAGGCTTCCGTGATCTCGTGGCACACCGCGAACGTGGTGGCTTCGGTCGGGCCGTAGATGTTGAGCAGCCGCTGCGGAGGATTGGCCGCGAGCACCCGCGCGATCGCGGCCGGGTCGAGCTGCTCGCCGCCCACCAGCAGGCAGTCGAAGCGGGCGAACGCGCCGCTGTCGTGCGCGGCCAGTTGATTGAACAGCGCGGTGGTCAGGAACATCACGTCGGCGCCGTGCCGGTCGAGCGCCTGCAGGAAGCGGCGCGGATCGAGCGCGGCCTGCCTGCCGATGCAGGCGAGGCGCGCGCCCGTCAGCAAGGCGCCCCAGATCTCGAAGGTCGCCGCGTCGAACGCCAGGTTCGACACGTGTGCGACGACATGGCCGGCGCGCAGTTCGACGTAATCGGTATTGACGACCAGGTCGATCACCGAGCCGTGCTCCACCATCACGCCCTTGGGGCGGCCCGTCGAACCCGACGTGTAGATCAGATAGGCGAGCGACTGGCGGTGGCCGTCGAGGCCCAGCGGCGTGTCGGGCTGTGCCGCCCACGGCGCGTGCGGCGCGTCGAGTTCGATCGTGTGGCCGGCGAAACCGCCTTTGGCCAGGCGGCTCGCCAGCGCGCCTTGCGTGACCACGTGCGCGGCGCCGCTGTCGTCCAGCATCAGCGCGAGCCGTTGCGGCGGATGCGCGGGGTCGAGCGGCACATAGGCCGCGCCGGCCTTGACGATGGCGAGCACGGTGGTGATCGCGTCGATGCCGCGCGGCAGGCACAGGCCCACGCGGCTGCCCTCGGCCACGCCGAGCGCGCGCAGGTGATGCGCTAGCCGATTCGCGCGCCGGTCGAGTTCGCGATAGGTCAGATGGGTCGGGCCGGCCGGGGCGTCATTGTCATCGCCGTCATCGTCGTGCACCACCGCCACCGCGTCGGGCGTGCGATCGGCCTGCGCTTCGAACAGCGCGGCCAGGCCCGCCTGCGGCGTCGCGCGCGCCGTGTCGTTCCAGTGCACGAGCAGGCGTTCGCGCTCGGCGGCGGAAAGCAGATCGATCGCGTCGATGCAGGCCGCGTCGTCGCACACCATGCCGGCCAGCAACGTGGCGAGGCGCTCGAGCGTGCGCGCCATGCTCGATGGGTCGAACAGCGCGGTGGCGAACGTCAGCGTGCCGACGATCGCGCCGTGATCCTCGCGCAACTCCAGGTTCGCGTCGAACTGCGCGCGCGCCTGCTCCATCGGCAGGCCGCGCAGCGTCACGTCGCCGAGCGCGAGCCCGTCCGGCTCGGCGTTCTGCCAGTTCAGCACCAGTTGGAACAGCGGCGTGTGCGTCATCGAGCGCGGCGGATTGACCGCCTCGATCACCTGATCGAACGGAATGTCCTGATGACGCTGCGCGTCCAGCGTCGCCGCATGCACGCGCTCGAGCAGCGCGCCCACGCTCGGGCGGCCCGACAGGTCGATGCGCATCGCCAGCGTGTTGACGAAGCAGCCGATCAGCGGCTCCACCTCGGTGCGCGTGCGGTTGGCCACCGGCGTGCCGATCACCACGTCGTCCTGCCCGGCCAGGCGCCCCACCAGCGCGGCCCAGGCGGCCAGCATCACGTTGAAGACGGTGGTGCCGTGCCGCTGCGCGAGCGCCTTGAGCTGTCCGCTCAAGGGCGCATCGAACCGGACGTCGAGGCTGTGCCCGTCGTAGTCCTGCACGGCGGGCCGGGGGCGATCCAGCGGCAGTTCGGTCAGCGCGGGCGCGCCTTGCAGCGTGGCCCGCCAGTAGTCCTGCTGCGCCTGCAGCGCGTCGCCGGACAGCCAGCGGCGCTGCCACGCGGCGTAATCGGCGTACTGGATCGCCAGCGGCGGCAGCGGATCGTCGAGCCCGGCGGCGAACGCTTGGTACAGCACGCGCAGCTCGCCGATCAGCACGGCGAGCGACCAGTCGTCGCTGACGATGTGGTGCATCGTGGCCAGCAGCACATGCTCGTGCTCGCCGAGCCGCAGCAGGCTGCCGCGCACCAGCGGGCCGGCCGCCAGGTCGAACGGCGCGCCCGCCTGCTCGCGCGCCAGCCGCAGCGCCTCGGCGTGCGGGTCGGCCAGGCCGGCCAGGTCGCGCTGCGTCGGCACGAACGGCGCGTGCGCGGCGATGCGCTGCACCGGCTCGTCGTCCACCAGTTCGAAGCGGGTGCGCAGCACCTCGTGGCGCTCGACGATCCGCGCGAGCGCCCGGCGCAGGGCCTCGGCGTTCAACGCGCCGCTCAGGCGCAGCGCCACGTTGACGTGATAGGCCGCGCCGGCCTGCCGGTCGAGCCGGTCGAGGAACCACCAGCCGGCGCTGCGCGAACGACAGCGGCATGCCGGCCTCGCGCGCCACCGGCGTCGGCCGGGCATCGTCGTCGGCCGGCAGGTCGCCCGCTTCGGCGGCCATCAGCGCCAGCAATTCCTGCTTGATCGCGTCCAGAGACAGCTCTTCCATCGCCCGCTCCCTAGTTGGCGCTCGCCTTCGCGCGGCGCTTTTCTTCCAGCAGCTTCATCAACGCTTCCCGCGACATGCCGTCGAGGTTCGCCTTGGCGGCTTCGATGAAGGTCTTCTCCGACGCGGCCTTCTTCTGCGCCACGGCCTCGTCCACCTTGCGCGTCAGCAAGGCCACGGTGGGCGCCTCGAACACGTTGTGCAGCCCGAAGTTGACCTGGAACACGTCGCGAATTCGCGCCAGCATTTGCAGCGCCAGCAGCGAGTGGCCGCCGTTCTCGAAGAAGTTGTCGTCCACGCCCAGCGCCTCGGTGCCGAACAACTGGCGCCACAGCGCGAGCAGCCGCGCTTCGGTGGGCGCTTCGGGGTCGTTGAGCACGCCGGCCGCGCCGGTCTCCTCGGCGCGCGTGCCCGCTTCCGATGCCAAGCCTGCATTGGCGGCCGCCACGCGCGCGGCGAATTGCGAAAACGCGTACGGCGACACGACGATCCGCGGCGCGGCGCATCGCGTCAGCAGCTCGAACACCTGCACGCCCTCGGCGTTCAGGATGCCGATGTCGCCGGCCGTATCACCCGCATCCACCGCGTTCGCCGTGGACGCGGCCTGCGCCGCCATGCCGGTCTCGTGCCAGGTGCCCCAATCGACCGACAGCACGTTCGCGCCCGACGCGGCCCGCTCCGCCTGCGCGAACAGGTCGAGGAACGCGCTGGCCGCGCAGTAGTCGGTCTGGCCGATCGTCGGGCACAGGCCGTTGACCGAGCCGCACAGGATCGTGAAATCGAGCTGGTCGAGCGCGAAGTGGCGTTTCAGCCGCGCGGTGCCGGCGACCTTGGCGGCGAGCAGCCGCTCGGCCGCCTCGCGGGTGCGGAAATGCAGCAGCGCGATGTCGCCCACGCCGGCCGCGTGGAAGATGCCGCTCGGTTTGCCGACGGCCGCGACGCGTTCGGCCAGCCGCGCGACGTCGGCGTCGGACGCCAGATCGGCTGCCACGTAGTGCACGCGCGCGCCCTTGCGTTCGAGCGCGCGGATGCTGGCGATCTTGATGCTGACGGCGTCCTCCGCGCCGTGTTCGGCCAGCCACGCATCCCATTCGCTCGCGTGCGGCAGCGCGGTGCGGCCCGCCAGCACGAGCGCGGGCGCCCTGACGCGGTCGGCGACATGCTGCGCGAACACCATGCCGATGCCGCCCAGGCCGCCCGTGACGAGATACACGCCTTCGTCGCGCAGCGCGAACACCGGCTCGTCCGCCGCGAGGTCGGTGGGCACGATCTCCTCGACCCACGCGCCGCGCCCGCGCAGCGCCACCTGCCCGGTGCCGCGATTGCGCAGGACTTCGTCGCCCAGCAGGCCGGCGATGCTCGACGCGGGCGCGCCCAGCTCGCTCGCGACGACGTCCACGTAATTGACGAGCAGGTTGCGGAATTCGAGCGGGATTACCTTGCAGGCCGCCGCGATCAGCGCCGCGTGCGGGCGCAGCGGTTCGTCGCCGAGCACGGCATGCACGCCGTGGCCGGCCACGGTCAGCGAGATCGGCTCCGGGCTCTGGATGTTGCCGAGCACGTTGGCGAGGCCGAGCAGGTCGTGATAGCGCGAATGACCGAGCGCGTCGTCCGGTTCCGACAGCGACCACAGATGCAGCAGCGCCACCGGCAGCCGGCCGGTCTGCACCAGATGCGCGAACAGCGCCGCGTAATGCTCGGGGTTCGACGGGTTCACGGCCAGCGCATTGCCCGCGTCGAGCGACAGCGCGTCCGCCTCGCGCACCAGCACGACGTTCGCCTCGCGCGCGCGCAGCGCCTGCACCACGGCGTCCGTTTGCGCGCCCGCGTTGCCGAACACCAGCACCGGCCCGGCGAGCGGCGCGGTGCGCGCCTTGCGCGGCAGTTCGGCGCGCCGCCGCCACGACGGCAGGTACAGCCACTTCGACACGTCGGCCTGCTTGCCCAGCACCGGCGCGACTGATGCCGCAAGCTGCGGCTCGAACGCCGCGCCCGAGGCCTCGATCCAATGCCGCTCGCGCTCGAACGCGTAGGTCGGCAACGGAATCCGGCGCCGCGCCTCGCCCGCGTGCAGCGCCGCCCAGTCGACCGGCACGCCATGCGCCCACAGCGCGCCGAGCGCACCGGCCACCATCTGCGCCGCCGGCTGCGTGCGCCGGATATCGGGCAGCGTCGGCACCACGCAGCGCGCCGCGTTCGGCGCGAGGCCGTACTTGACGAGGTTCGCGAGCGTCTTGCCGGGGCCGACCTCGATCCACGCGCCGTCGCCGTCGTTCGCGACCGTTTGCGCGCAATCGGCGAAGCGCACCGCGCCGAGCAGGTGCGAGACCCAGTAGCCCGGGTCGGTCGCGGCCTCGTGGGTGATCCATTCGCCCGTGACGTTGGAGGCGAAGCGGATCGCCGGCGCGTGCAGCGGCACGCGTTCGACACAGGTGCGGAACTCGGCCGCCACGCTTTCCAGCAGCCCGGAGTGGAAGGCGCGCGTCACGCGCAGCCGCGAGCAGTCGATCGACCGTTCGCGCAGCGTCGCCTCCAGCCGCTCGATCGCCTCGGGCGTGCCGGACACCGCGCACGAGGCGGGCGAATTGACGGCGGCGATCCACAGATCCGCGCCCAGCAGCGCGCGGATCGCGGTTTCGCCGTCATGCACGGCCAGCATCGCGCCGGCCGGCGAGCGCGCCATCAGCTTGCCGCGCTCGCCCACCAGCCGCACCGCGTCTTCCAGCGAGAACACGCCGGCCAGACACGCGGCCACGTATTCGCCGATGCTGTGCCCCAGCATCGCCGTCGGCGCGATGCCGAGGCCGATCAGGTAGCGCGCCAGCGCGTATTCCACCGAGAAGATCGCCGGCTGCGCCAGGTCCGTGGCGTCGATGGCGGCGCTCGCCCGCTCGGCCTCGGCCGGCGACGGGAACAGCACGGCGCGCAGGTCGAGCGCGTGGATCTCGCGAAACAGCGCCAGGCACGCATCGAGTTCGCGCGCGAAGGCCGGCTCGGCGTCGTGAAGCTCGCGCGCCATGCCCGCGTATTGGATGCCCTGCCCCGGGAACATGAACACCACCGGCAGCGCCGACGCGCCGCGCTCGGCGGCGTGGCTGACGGCGATCTCGCCGCTGCTGTCGAGCTGGCGAAGCGCGTCGTCCACGCTGTCGCAGGCGATCGACGCGCGATACGCGAAATGCTCGCGGCCCACTTGCGTCGTGAACGCGGCGTCAGCCAGCGAGATACCCGGCTCGTCGGCCAGGCGCTGGCGCAGCCGCGCCATCCCGGCGCGCACCGCGGCCGGCGTCTTGGCCGAGACCAGCAGCGTCGGGGTCCGGCGCGACGGCGCGGCCGGCGCCGGTGGCGGCGCTTCGGCCACGATCAGATGCGCGTTGGTGCCGCCGATCCCGAACGAACTGACGCCCGCGATGCGGCCGGCCGCCTTCGGCTGCCAGGCCTGCAGCTCGGCATTGATGTAGAACGGGCTGTTCGCCAGGTCGAAGTTCGGATTCGGGCGCTTGAAGTGCAGCGTCGGCGCGATCTCCCGGTGCCGCAGCGCCTGCGTGACCTTGATCAGGCCGGCCACGCCGGCCGCGGCGTCGAGGTGGCCGATATTGGTCTTGACCGCGCCGATCGCGCACGCGCGCGGCGCGAAGCCGTCGGTGGCGAATACATGGTTGAGCGCGCGCAGCTCGATCGGGTCGCCGAGGATCGTGCCGGTGCCGTGCGCCTCGATATACGACACATCCTCCGGCCCCACCCCGGCCACCGCCAGCGCCTCGGAAATCACGCTCATCTGGCCCGTCACGCTCGGCGCGGTGAAGCCGACCTTCTGCGAGCCGTCGTTGTTGACGGCCGAGCCGAGGATCACGGCGTGGATCGTGTCGCCGTCGGCCAGCGCGTGCTCGAGCTTTTTCAGCACCACGATGCCCACGCCGTTGCCGCCGATGGTGCCCGCCGCGTCCGCGTCGAACGTGCGGCAATGGCCGTCGGGCGAGCTGATGTCGCCTTCGGCGTAGAAGTAGCCTTCCTCGCGGAAGTTGCGCAGCGACACGCCGCCGGCCAGCGCGAGGTCGCACTCGCCGTTCAGGATCGCCTGGCAGGCGGTATGCACGGCCACCAGCGAGGTGGAACAGGTGGTCTGGATCGTGACGGCCGGCCCGCGCAGGTTCAGCTTGTACGACAGCATCGAGCACAGCGCGTCCTTGCTGGTGCCGATCATCAGTTGCATCGGGTTCAGCGTGGCCATCAGGCCCGGGTTCTGCATGAGGTTCTCGAACAGGTAGCGGCTGTACGAAACGCCCGCATATACGCCCACCAGCCCCGGAAAATCGCGGCGCGCGTAGCCCGACATTTCCAGCGCCTCCCACGCCACTTCCAGGAACAGGCGGTGTTGCGGATCGGTCAGCGCCGCGTCGGAGGCCGTCATCTCGAAGAACTTCGCGTCGAAGCGGTCGATGTCCTTCACCACCGCGCCGGCCCGCACGTAGTTCGGGTTGGCGAGCGTGGCGGCATCGACGCCGGCCTTCAGCAGCGTGTCCTCGGAATACGACTCGATGCATTCCACGCCCGCGCGCAGGTTGGCCCAGAACGCGTCCACGCTGTCGGACTTCGGAAACCGGCCGCTCAACCCGACGATGGCGACGGCGTTCTGATGCGGGTCTTCGTGATCTTCGTGATCTTCGTGATCGTTCATGCCGATTACCTATTTATCAAGTGCGTGGCCTCGGGCCGCGCTGTGGAATGCCGGTTGGAGCGAGTCGAGCAAGCCGACGCGGCCCGTCAATCGACCTTCTCCCGCACCGCCGGCGCGGCAAACCGCCGCCGCCGCCGTTCGCCGCGCCGGGCGGCCGCATCGACCTGGTGCCGGATGCGCGATTGCGCCTCGCCCTGCTCCGCGTGCAGCAGGCCGGCGAGCTGCGAGATGGTCGGGTACTGGAACAGGTCCACCACCGACACCGGCTGCGCCGCGAGCGGCACGAGCCGCCGATGCAGCCGGATCAATTGCAGCGAATGGCCGCCGAGCTCGAAGAAGTTGTCGTGGATGCCCACCCGCTCGACTTGCAGCACCTCCGCCCAGATCTCGCCGAGCGCGCGCTCGGTGGCGGTGCGCGGCGCGACGTAGCCGGCCGTGCTCGCGAGCGCGCCGGGCGCGGGCAGCGCGCGGCGATCGAGCTTGCCATTCGGCGTGAGCGGCAGCGCGTCGAGCCGGATCAGTTGGGCCGGCACCATGTAGTCGGGCAGCACGGCCGCCAGCGCGTCGCGCAGCGCCTGCGGGTTGCCGGCTTCGTGCGCTTGCGCCGCCACCACGTAGCCGACCAGGCGCGGGTCCGCACCGCCCGCGCCGTGCACTGTCGCCACCGCGTCGCGCACCTCCGGCAGCGCGCGCAGCGCGGCCTCGATCTCGCCGAGTTCGATCCGCAGCCCGCGCAGCTTGACCTGGTGATCGATGCGGCCGAGGTAGTCGAGCGCGCCGTCGGCGGTGCGGCGGCCGAGATCGCCCGTCAGGTACAGACGCGCACCCGCTGCGCCGAACGGGTCCGGCACGAACTGCTGGGCGGTGAGATCGGGGCGGTTCAGGTAGCCGCGTGCGAGCGCCACGCCGCCGATCGCGATCTGGCCGGCCACGCCGGCCGGCACCGGCTCGAACGCGTCGTCAAGCACCTGCACCGTGACGTTGTCGATCGCCGCGCCGAGCGGCACCGTCTCGCCGTCGAAACCCGGCGGGCAGCGCCACGCCGTGACATCCACCGCCGCCTCGGTCGGGCCGTACAGGTTGTAGAGCGCCGTGCCCGGGAAGCGCGCCTGGCAGCGCGTCAGCAGCGCCGCGGGCATGGCCTCGCCGCTGAAGAAGATCTGCCGCACGACGTGGCCGTCGAGCGCGGGCTCCGCATCGAGGAACGCCTGCAGCATCGACGGCACGAAGTGCAACGTCGATACCGCCTCGTCCACCAGGCAGCGCGCCAGGTAATGCGGGTCCTTGTGGCCGTCGGGGCGCGCCATCGCGAGCCGCGCGCCTGCCAGCAGCGGCCAGAAGAATTCCCAGACGGATACGTCGAACGCGTACGGCGTCTTTTGCAGCACCACGTCGTGCGCGTCGAGCTGGCCGGCGTCCTGCATCCACAGCAGCCGGTTCACCACCGCCGCGTGCGTGTTGATCACGCCCTTCGGCTGGCCGGTGGAGCCGGACGTGTAGAGGCAGTAGACGGCCTGCTCGGCGTGCACGGGCAGCAGCAGGTCGTGCGCGTCGAGGCCGGACAGATCGGGCGCATGCGGGCCGTCGAGCGCCAGCGCGCCGTGCAGTGCATCAGGCAGGCGCGCGAGCGTCGCCTGATCGGCCAGCACGGCGGCCGGTTCGCAGTCGTGCAACATCCGTGCGAGCCGTTCGGCCGGCAGGCGCGGGTCGAGCGGCACGTAGGCGCCACCGGCCTTCAATACCGCCAGCAAGGCCACCACCATCGCCACGCCGCGCTCCAGGCACAGCGCCACCCTCGCCTCCGGGCCGACGCCGTGTGCTGCCAGATGACGGGCCAGCCGGTTGGCGCGCGCGTTCAGTTCCGCATAGGTCAGCACGCCGTCCGCGCCGACCAGCGCCACTGCATCGGGCGCGCGGCGCGCCTGGGCCTCGAACAGCCCGTGCACGCTCTGCGCCGGGTCGCGCGCCACGCGGGCGCCGGTTCCGCGCGCCAGCACCTGCTGTCGCTCCATGTCCGGCAACAAGGTCAATTGCGGCACCGGGCGGTCCGCATCGGCCACCATCGCCGTCAGCAGCGCCTCGAAATAACCGAGGGTGCGCGCCATGCTGGCGCGTTCGAACAGCGACGCGGCGAACGTCAGGCGGCCGGCGATCGTGGTGCCGTCGTCGCCCAGTTCCAGCGTGGCGTCGAATTGCGCCGGCACCTGCGCGGCCGGCAGGCTTTCCAGCGCCACGCCGCCCAGTCGCGCCGGCAGCGGCGCGTCGTTGCGCCAGGCCAGCATCAACTGGAACAGCGGCGCGTGCGCCATCGAGCGCGGCGGGTTCACGGCCTCGATCACCTGATCGAACGGCAGATCCTGGTGGGCCTGCGCGGCCAGCGTCGTGTCGTGCACGCGCTTGAGCAGCGCGCCCACGGTCGGCCGGCCCGACAGGTCGATGCGCAGCGCCAGCGTGTTGACGAAGAAGCCGATCAGCGGCTCGGCCTCGGCGCGCATCCGGTTCGCCACCGGCGTGCCGATCACCACGTCGTGCTGGCCCGACAGGCGGCCCGCCAGCGCCGCCCACGCGGCCAGCACCACGTTGAACACGGTGGTGCCGTGCCGGCGCGCCAGCGCCCGGACCTGCGCGCCGAGCGCCGGGGCGAGCGTCACGTCGAGGCTGTCGCCGGTGTAGTCCTGCACGGCCGGACGCGCCCGGTCGAGCGGCAGCGTGGTCTGCTCCGGCCCGCCGCGCAGGGCCGATTGCCAGTACGCGCGCTGTTGCTGCAGCACCTCGCCCGCGAGCCAGCGGCGCTGCCAGGCGGCGTAATCGGCGTATTGCAGCGCGAGCGGCGGCAGCGGATCGGCGCGCCCCTCGACGAACGCGGCGTACAGCGCGCCAAGCTCGTGCATCAGCACGCCCATCGAGCCGCCGTCGCTGACGATGTGATGCATCGTGATCAGCAGCACATGCTCGTGCTCGCCCAGCCTCAGCAGGCTGCCGCGCACCAGCGGGCCGGCCGCCAGATCGAACGGCTCGCCCGCCACGGCTGCGGCCTCGGCATGCCATGAGGCCTCGCGCTCGGGGGCCGCCAGCGTGCTCAGGTCGTGCGTGGCCAGCGCGAAGCGCGCGGGCGCATCGATGTGCTGCACCGGCTCGCCGTCCACCAGGTCGAAGCGTGTGCGCAGCGCTTCGTGCCGCTCGACGATGCGGTCGAGCGCGCGCTGCAGCGACGCGACGTCGAGCACACCGCTCAGGCGCAGGCCGATCGGCAGGTGATAGGCCACGCTCGCGCGCCGGTCCAACTGGTCGAGGAACCACAGCCGCTGCTGCGCGAACGACAGCGGGGCCGGCTCGCTCATGTCGCTCATGTCGCTCATGTCGCTCATGTCGCTCATGTCGCTCATGTCGCTCATGTCGCTCATGTCGCTCATGTCGCCCGAGTCGCGCGGTGCGATCGGCGGCAGCGTGCTCGCATCGGCCTGTGCCACCACGTTGGCGAACCGGCCGAGCACCGGATGCGCGAACAGTTCGGCCAGTGGCACTTCCACGCCGAGTTCGCGGCGCACCGCGGCCGTCAGGCGCACGGCCAGCAGCGAATGGCCGCCGAGATCGAAGAAATTGTCGTGCAGGCCCACCCGCTCGACGCCGAGCACCTCGGACCAGAGCCGCGCCAGTACCTGCTCGGTGGATGTGCGCGGCGCGACGTAGTCGGCCGTGCTTGCGATCGCGCCCGGCGCCGGCAGCGCGCGGCGGTCCAGTTTGCCGTTCGGCGTGAGCGGCAAGGCATCGAGCCAGACCCACCGCGACGGCACCATGTAGTCCGGCAGCGACGCGGCCAGCGCCTCGCGCAGCGCCGGCGCCGCCGGCTGCACCTGCGCCTGCGTGTCCTTCGCGACCAGATAGCCGACCAGGCTCGGGTGGCCGTGCGCGTCGTGGTGCACCGTCACGGTGGCGTCGCGCACCTCGGGCAGCGCGAGCAGCGCCGCCTCGATCTCGCCCGGTTCGATGCGGAAGCCGCGAATCTTGACCTGATGATCGATCCGCCCCAGGTAGTCGAGCTCGCCGTGCGGCAGCCACCGCGCCAGATCGCCGGTGCGGTACATGCGGCTGCCCGGCGCGCCGAACGGGTCCGGCACGAAGCGCTCGGCGCTCAGGGCCGCGCGGCCGTGGTAGCCGCGCCCCACGCCGCCGCCCGCCACGAACAGTTCGCCCGTCACGCCGGCCGGCACCGGTTGCCCGTCGGCATCGAGCACGTAGGCCGCCAGATCGGGGATCGGCACGCCGACGGCGCTGCGCACGCGCGCGTCAGCCGACAGCGGCGCATACGTGACGTGCACCGAGGTTTCGGTGATGCCGTACATGTTGACGAGCTGCGGCATGGCGTAGCCGTGCCGCGCGATCCACGGTTCGAGCGCATCGCGATTGAGCGCCTCGCCGCCGAACACCACGGCCCGCAAGGCCGGCAGCGGGCCCTGCTCGAGCACCACCGGAATCAGCGACTGGAACGCGGACGGCGTCTGGTTCAGCACCGTCACGCCCTCGCGCAGCAGCAGCGCGTGCAGCGCTTGCGGCGAGCGCGACACGGCGTACGGCACGATCGCGAGCCGGCCGCCGTACAGCAGCGCGGCCCAGATCTCCCAGACCGAGAAGTCGAACGCGAACGAATGGAACAGCGCGCCGACGTCGTCGGCGCCGAAGCCGAACCAGGGCTGCGTGGCGTCGAACAGGCGCAGCACGTTCCGGTGCGAGTGCAGCGAGCCCTTCGGCTTGCCGGTGGAGCCCGAGGTGTAGATCACGTAGGCCAGGTTGTCGGCCACGACGCACGGCGCGGGATCGTGGTCAGGCTCGGCATCGAGCCCGGCATCGACGCACACGACCGGCAGCGCGCGGGCCGGCAGCGCGCCGCTTAGGCGCGAATCCGTGACCAGTGCCGCCGGGCGCGCATCGTCGAGCATGCTGGCCAGCCGCTCGCCGGGGTAGGCCGGATCGAGCGGCAGATAGGCGCCGCCGGCCTTCAGGATGCCGAGCAGGCCCACCAGCATGCCGATCGAGCGTTCGGCGAACAGGCCGACCAGCACGTCCGGCCCCACGCCGAGTGCGCGCAGGCGATGCGCCACGCGGTTCGCCTGCGCGTTCAGTTCGCCGTAGCTCAGGTGCCGGCCGTCGTCGCTCAGGGCGATCGCTTGCGGCGTGCGCGCGGCCTGCGCCTCGAAGCGCGCGTGGATGGCCGGCTCGGCCGGTTCGAGGTGGCGCAGGCCGCCGTGCGCGGCCAGGAGTTGCGCCTGTTCGGCGTCGTCGAGCAGGCGCAGGCGCGCGATCGGCTGCGCGGCGTTCGCCACCATGCCGTCGAGCAGCGTCGTGAAGTAGCGCAGCACGCGCTCTGCGCCGGCTCGCGTGTAGAGCGAGGTGGCGTACGTCAGGCTGCCCGCGATGCCGTCGTCCGATTCGCCGAGTTCCAGCGTCATGTCGAACTGCGCCGGGGCTTGGCGCCGCCCGATGCTTCGCAACGTCACGCCGCCGAGGTCGAGATCGGCCCGGGCCGTGTTCTGCCAGGCCAGCATCAATTGAAACAGCGGCGCATGCGCCATCGAGCGCGACGGATTGACCGCCTCGATCACCTGATCGAACGGCACGTCCTGATGGCTTTGCGCGGCCAGCGTCGCCGCGTGCACACGGGCGACGAGTTCGCCCACGTCCGGCCGGCCCGACAGATCGATGCGCAGCGCCAGCGTGTTGACGAAGAAGCCGATCAGCGGCTCGACTTCCGAGCGCGTGCGGTTCGCCACCGGCGTGCCGATCACCACGTCGTCTTGCCCCGACATCCGCCCGGCCAGCGCGGCCCAGGCGGCCAGCACCACGTTGAATACCGTCGTGCCCTGCTGCCGGGCCAGCGTCTTGATCCGCGCGCTCAGGCGGGCGTCGAGCGTCACCGCGACGCTGTCGCCCGCGTAGTCCTTCACGGCCGGACGCGCATGATCGGGCGGCAGCGTGGTCAGTTCCGGCGCGCCTTGCAGTGTCGCTTTCCAATACGCCACTTGCCGTTGCAGCACGTCGTCCGCGAGCCAGTGGCGCTGCCACGCGGCGTAATCGCCGTACTGGATCGCCAGCGGCGCCAGCGGATCGTCCCGCCCTTCGGCGAACGCCCGATACAGCGCGCCGAACTCGCGCACCAGCAGGTCGATCGACCAGCCGTCGCTGACGATGTGATGCATCGTCACCAGCAGCACATGCTCGTGCTCGCTCAGGCGCAGCAGGCGGCCGCGCACCAGCGGGCCGCTCGCCAGGTCGAACGGCTCGGCGGCTTCCTGATCGACATGCCGTTGCACGTCGTATTGCGGGTCGGCTTGCGTGGCGAGGTCGTGGGTGGTCAGCGCGAACCGGGCGGGCGCGTCGATGCGCTGCACGGGTTCGCCGTTCACCACCGCGAAGCGGGTGCGCAGCACTTCGTGGCGTTCGACGATGCGGTTCAGCGCCTGGTGCAGCGCGTCGGCATGCAGTTCGCCGCCGAGGTGCACGCCCACCGGGATGTGATAGGCCGCGCCCGCTTGCCTGTCGAGCTGGTCGAGGAACCACAGCCGTTGCTGCGCGAACGACAGCGGGGCCGCCTCGCGCGTGTCGCGCACGGCGATCGGCGGCAGGCTGCTCGCGCTCGCGTGTTCCATGGCCGAGGCGAACAGCGCCAGCGTCGGATGCGCGAACAGCTCGGCCAGCGGCACTTCGATGCCGAGCCGGCTGCGCACGGCGGACGCCACCTGCACGGCCAGCAGCGAATGGCCGCCGAGTTCGAAGAAGTTGTCGTGGACGCCCACGCGATCGAGCTTCAGGATGTCGCGCCAGATGTCGCCGAGCGCCTGCTCGGTCAGGGTGCGCGGGGCGACGTACTCCGATTCGGCTTGCAACGCGTCCGGTGTCGGCAGCGCGCGGCGGTCGAGCTTGCCGTTCGGGGTTTGCGGCAAGGCGTCCAGCCAGATCAGTTGGGACGGGACCATGTAGTCGGGCAGCGTGCGCGACAGGGCTTGCCGCAACGCTTGCGTGCCGGTTGGCGTTTGGCCTTCGGCCGCTACGACGTAGCCCACGAGGCGCTTGTGGCCCGGTTGGTCCTCGCGGACCATCGCTGCCGCATCGCGCACTTCGGGGAGGCTGCGTAGCGTCGCTTCGATTTCGCCCAACTCGATGCGGAAGCCGCGCAATTTCACTTGTTGGTCAATGCGGCCGAGATATTCGAGTTCGCCATGTGGCAGCCAGCGGACCAGATCGCCAGTGCGATACATGCGGGTTCCGGGTTCGCCGTAAGGGTTCGGCACGAAGCGTTCGGCTGTGAGGTCCGGACGGTCGCGGTAGCCACGCGATACGCCCGCGCCTGCCAGGAACAATTCGCCCGCTACCCCGATCGGTACGAGTTCCAGCGCTTCATCGAGGATGTGCGCCTGCGTATTTGCCACCGGGCGACCGATATCGATGCGAACGCCGTGCTCGCTCGGGAATACGCGCGAGATCGTTGAATACATCGTGGTTTCGGTCGGGCCGTACAGATTGACGACCGAGGCCACCGATTGCAGCAGTTGTTCGGCCAAGTCGCGCGGCAAGGCTTCGCCGGTGCTGATCAGCAGGAAATCCTGGCTCGGCGTCCAGCCGAAATCCATCAACATCCGCCACGTCGAGGGCGTGGCTTGCATCGCCGTGATTTCACGGGATTCGAGCGCCTGAGACAGTTTCGACGGATCAAGCGCCGTTTCGCGTGAAGCGATCACCACGCAGGCACCGCTGAACAACGGCAGGCACAGTTCCAGCGTGGCGATATCGAACGACAGCGTCGACACGCTCAACAGCCGGTCCTGCGCTTCCAGCTTCAGATCGCGCTGCAAGGACAGCAAGATGTTCAGCATCCCGTGCTGCGTGACCTGAACGCCCTTCGGCCGGCCGGTCGAACCGGACGTGTACAGGATGTAGGCGATCTGGTCGCCGTCGGGCCGTGTTTCCACGCGGAAATCTTCGTCGCCGGCCGGCCATTCGCTCAGGTCCAACCGTCCTTCATGGTCGGCCAGCAAGCCATCGTTCGTCAGCACCAGCGCCGGGTGAGCGTCATCGAGCATCATCGCCAGCCGCTCGGCCGGAAACGCCGGGTCCAGCGGCAAATAACCGCCTCCCGCCTTCATGACACCGAGCAGCGCCGCCAACAGATCGATACCGCGATGCATGCAGATGCCGACCATCACGTCCGGGCCGACGCCACGCGTCACCAAATGATCGGCCAGCCGATTCGCCCGCGCGTTCAATTGCGCATACGTCAGCACGTCGTCGTCGAACCGCACCGCCACCGCATCGGGCGTCCGCGCCGCCTGCGCCTCGAACATCCCGTGCACGCTCTGCGAGCGCTCGCACGCCATCGCCGTGTCGTTCCAGCCGTGCAGCACCTGCGCGCGCTCGGCTTCCGGCATGACGCGAACCGCGTCGAGTGCGAGCGCCGGCGTGGTTTCGAGCGCGGCAACGAGGTTTTCCAGCACCGTGTGCATGGCCATGCACACGGCGTCCGGCTTCACGTCGCCGCCGATCTGCGCCGTCAGACGGAAATCGCGGCCGAGGTCGTCCACCATCATGCCGACCGGGTAATGCGTGCGTTCCTTGAACGCCAATTGCCGGAAGCCGCCCCACGCCGCCTCGCCGCGCTCCGCCACCGCATCGGTATGGCGATAGTTGAGCAGCGACGAGAACAGCGGCGTGCCGGCGCCGAGCGGGCTGGCGCGCAGCGCGAGCGCGAGCGAGGCGTGCTCGTGACGCAGCAGCCCGGCCAGCGTGGCCTGCGCCTGCCGCACGGCGTCGCGCACGTTCAGCGCGCCGACATGGAACCGCACCGGCAAGGTGTTCATCAGCATGCCCATCGCCCGCTCCACCCCGGCGCCGCCTTGCGTGCGGCCGAGCAGCACGGTGCCGAACACCACGTCCCGATGCCCGCACGCCGCGGCCAGCACGCGCGCCCACGCCAGATGCATCACGCTCGCCACGCTCACGCCGAGGCCGCGCGCCTGCTGGCGCAAGCGCCCGGACAGCGCCGCGCCGAGTTCGAGCGTGGCCTCGTCGAGGTCCGCGCCGTCGCCGCGCACGTTCAGCAGGCCATACGGCGCGCTCGGCTGCGTGAGCGGCGCCAGCATCTCGGTGAAGAACGCTTCGTGGGCGGCGTCGCCGCGCCCGGCGACCGATCGCGCGACGAAGTCGCGGAACGCGACCGGCGGCGGCAGACGGTCGGACGCGCCCTGCACGATCTGCCGAATCTCGCCGATCACGAGTTCGAGCGAGGTGTGATCCGCGATCAGGTGATGCGACAGCAGTTGCATCAGCCAGCGCTGGTTGCCAGCGTCCTCGACGATCGCGACGCGCAGCAGCGGCGCATCGCGGATATCGAGGCGGTAATGATGCGGGTCGTAGCGATGGCGCAGCCAGGCGGCGATGTCGGTGGCTCCGGCCTCGGGCGCGGGACGCTCCACCTCGATGGCGACGTGGCGTTGCACCACCTGCACCGGTTGCGGCAGCCCTTCCCAGAGCACGGCGCTGCGCAGGATGTCGTGACGGCCGACCACCTCGTGCAGCGCGGCGACGAACCGCTCGGCATGCGCCTGCGTGTCCAGCGACACCTGCATCGACAACAGGTAGGCGTCGCCGTCGCGATTCATCAGGTGATGGAACAGGATGCCTTCCTGCAACGGCGTGAGCGGATAGATGTCGGCGATGTTCGCCGCACCGCCCGGCACGCGCCGCGTCACCGTATCGATGTCGTGCTGGCTCAGGTCGATCAGCGTCAGCAGGTCCGGCGTGATGCGGGTGGTGGTTTCGGTGATCCGGTTCGGTGGCGCGATCGCGGCATCGGCCGGGGCATTGGCCGCAGCCGCCGCCTCGACCAGCGCGGCGATGGTCGGCGCGGCGAACAGCGCGGCCAGCGTGATCTCGATGCCGAGCCGATTGCGGATCGCCGCCGCCAGTTGCACGGCCAGCAGCGAATGGCCGCCGAGTTCGAAGAAGTTGTCGTGGATGCCCACGCGGTCGAGCTTCAGGATGTCCTGCCAGATCGCGCTCAATGCCTGCTCGGTTTCGGTGCGCGGGGCGACGTAGCCGGTTTCGCCTTGCAGCGCTTCGGGCTTGGGCAGCGCGCGACGGTCGAGCTTGCCGTTCGGGGTTTGGGGCAAGGCGTCCAGCCACATCAGTTGCGACGGGACCATGTAGTCGGGCAACGTGCGCGACAGCGCTTGCCGCAAGGCTTGCGTGCCGGTCGGCGCGTGGCCTTCGGCCGCTACGACGTAGCCCACGAGGCGTTTGTGGCCCGGCTGATCCTCGCGCACCATCGCCGCCGCGTCGCGGATTTCGGGCAGGCTGCGCAGCGTGGCTTCGATTTCACCGAGTTCGATGCGGAAGCCGCGCAGCTTCACTTGCTGGTCGATGCGGCCCAGATATTCGAGTTCGCCGTGCGGGAGCCAGCGCACCAGATCGCCGGTGCGGTACATGCGGGTTCCAGGTTCGCCGTACGGGTTCGGCACGAAGCGTTCGGCTGTGAGGTCCGGACGATCACGGTAGCCGCGCGATACGCCTGCGCCTGCGAGGAACAATTCGCCCGCTACCCCGATCGGTACAAGTTCCAGCGCTTCGTCGAGGATGTGCGCCTGCGTGTTCGCCACCGGGCGGCCGATGTCGATGCGTATGCCGTGCTCGCTCGGGAATACGCGCGAGATCGTCGAATACATCGTGGTTTCGGTCGGGCCGTAAAGGTTCACGACCGACGCCACCGATTGCAGCAATTGCTCCGCCAAATCGCGCGGCAAGGCCTCCCCGGTGCTGATCAGCAGGAAATCCTTGGCCGGTTTCCAACCGAAGTCCATCAACATCCGCCACGTCGAGGGTGTGGCTTGCATCGCCGTGATTTCACGGGATGCGAGCGCTTGAGTCAGCCTCGACGGATCGAGCGCCGTTTCTCTCGACGCGATCACCACACACGCACCGCTGAACAACGGCAGGCACAGTTCCAGCGCGGCGATATCGAACGACAGCGTCGACACACTCAATAGCCGGTCCTGCGCTTCCACCTTCAGATCGCGCTGCAAGGACATGAGGATGTTCAGCATGCCGTGCTGGGTGACTTGCACACCCTTCGGCCGGCCGGTCGAACCCGACGTGTAAAGGATGTAGGCGATCTGATCGCCATCGGGCCGTGCATCGCGCCGGAAATCGCTATTGCCGGCCGGCCATTCGCTCAGGTCCAAACGTTTTGCGTGGTCGGGCAGCAAACCCTCGTTCGTCAGCACGAACGCCGGTTGCGCGTCTTCGAGCATCATCGCCAGCCGCTCGGCCGGGAACGCCGGGTCCAGCGGCAAGTAACCGCCGCCCGCCTTCATGACACCGAGCAACGCCGCCAACAGATCGATGCCTCTGCGCATGCAGATGCCGACCATCACGTCTGGGCCGACGCCACGCGTCACCAAATGATCCGCCAGCCGATTCGCGCGCGCGTTCAGTTGCGCATACGTCAGCGCCTCGTCCTCGAATCGCACTGCCACCGCATCGGGCGTACGTGCCACCTGCGCCTCGAACATCCCGTGCACGCTCTGCGAGCGCTCGCAGGCCATCGCCGTATCGTTCCAGCCGAGCATCACCTGCCGGCGTTCCGCTTCCGGCAGCATCTTCAATTGCAGTATCGGCTGATCGGCATCGGCCGCCATGCCGTCGAGCAACGCCGTGAAATAGCCGAGATACCGCTCCACGCTCGCCCGCTCGAACAGCGACGTTGCGAACGTCACGTTGCCCGCGATGCATGCGCCGGATTCACCGAGTTCCAGCGACATGTCGAACTGCGCGGGGGCCTGTGTCGCGTCGATGCCGTCGAGCGTCACCGTGCCGAGATCGAGATCGTCCTGCACGTTGTTCTGCCAGACCAGCAGCAACTGGAACAACGGCGCATGCGCCAGCGAGCGTGACGGGTTGACCGCCTCGATCACCTGATCGAACGGCACGTCCTGATGGCTTTGCGCGGCCAGCGTCGTGTCGTGCACGCGCTCGAGCAGTTCGTTCACGGAAGGCCGGCCCGACAGATCGATGCGCAACGCCAGCGTATTGACGAAGAAGCCGATCAGCGGCTCGACCTCCGAGCGCGTGCGGTTCGCCACCGGCGTGCCGATCACCACGTCGTCCTGGCCGGACAAACGGCCGGCCAGTGCGGCCCACGCCGCCAGCACCACGTTGAACACCGTCGTGCCTTGCCGCCGAGCCAGCGCCTTGAGCTTCGCACTGAGCGGCGCGTCGAGCGTCACGTTGATGCTGTCGCCGGCGTAATCCTGCACGGCGGGCCGGGCGCGATCGAGCGGCAGCGTGGTCAGCTCCGGCGCGCCTTGCAGCGTGGTGCGCCAGTACGCCAGTTGCGTCTGCAACGCGTCGCCCGCCAGCCAACGACGTTGCCACGCGGCGTAATCGCCATACTGGATCGCCAGCGGCGTCAGCGGATCGTCTCGCCCTTCGGCGAACGCGCGGTACAGCGCGCCGAACTCGCGGATCAGCACGCCCATCGACCAGCCGTCGCTGACGATGTGATGCATCGTCACCAGCAGCACATGCTCCCGCTCGCCGAGCTTCAGCAGCCGGCCGCGCACCAGCGGCCCCGAGGCCAGATCGAACGGCTCGGCCGCTTCGTCCCGCGCATGACGCAGCACGTCGCGCTCCGACGAGCCGACCGGATCGAGCACCGTCAACGCGAACGGCGCGTGGGCGTCGATGTGCTGCACCGCCTCGCCCTCCACCAGCACGAAGCGCGTGCGCAGTACCGCATGCCGTTCGACGATGCGATTCAAGGCCCGGTGCAGCGCGTCGAGATCGAGCGCGCCGCTCAGGCGCACGCCTGCCGGGATGTGATAGGCGGCGCTGGCGCGCTTGTCGAGTTGATCGAGGAACCACAGCCGCTGCTGCGCGAACGACAGCGGCGCGGTCGGATTCGCGCCGCGCGCCACGATCGGCGGCAGCGCGCTGGCATTCGCGTGCTCCACCGCTTGCGCGAATTGGCCCAGCGTCGGATGGGCAAACAGTTCGGACAACGGGATTTCCACGCCCAACCGGCTGCGGATGCGTGACGCCAGTTGCACGGCCAGCAGCGACTGGCCGCCGAGGTCGAAGAAGTTGTCGTGGAGGCCGACGCGGTCGATCTTGAGGATGTCCGACCAGATCGCGCTCAAGGCCTGCTCGGTTTCCGTGCGCGGGGCGACGTATTCGGTATCGCCTTGCGGGGCGTCCGGCGCGGGCAAGGCCCGGCGGTCGAGCTTGCCGTTCGGCGTCAGCGGCAAGGCGTCCAGCCATACAAGTTGCGACGGGATCATGTAGTCCGGCAGCGTGCGCGACAGCGCTTGACGCAGTTCCGGCGTGCTCGTCGGCTCGTGGCCGTGCGTTGCCACTGCATAGGCCACCAGACGCGGTTGGCCCGGTTGATCCTCGCGGATCGTCACCGCCGCGTCGCGCACTTCGGGCTGCTTACGCAGCGCGGCTTCGATCTCGCCCAATTCGATGCGGAAGCCGCGCAGCTTCACCTGTTGGTCGATCCGGCCGAGATAGTCCAGCTCGCCGTGCGGCAGCCAGCGTACGCGGTCGCCGGTGCGGTACATGCGGCTGCCGGGCGCGCCATACGGGTTCGGTACGAAGCGTTCGGCCGTGAGGTCCGGGCGGCCTCGGTAGCCGCGCGCCACGCCGTCGCCCGCGATGAACAGTTCGCCGGCCACGCCGGCCGGCACCAGTTCCAGTGCGTCGTCGAGGACGTGGACCTGCGTGTTGGCGATCGGCCGCCCGATGTCGATGCGCGTAATGCCTTCGTCGTGGTGGGCCAGACGCGAGAACGTCGACCAGATCGTGGTTTCCGTCGGCCCGTACAGATTGACCAGCGACGGCACCGTTTGCAGCAAGGATTCCGCCAGATCGCGCGGCAGCGCTTCACCGCCGCTCAACACCATGAACCCCGGCTTCGGTTGCCAGCCGTGATCGGCCAGCATGCGCCAGGTGGATGGCGTGGCCTGCATCGCGGTGATGCGCTGCGATTCGATCTCCCGCGCCAGACGCGACGGTTCCTGCGCCGTTTCTCGCGATGCAATCACCACGCATGCGCCACTGATCAGTGGCAGATACAGTTCCAACGCGGCGATGTCGAACGACAGCGTCGTCACGCTCAACAGCCGGTCGTGCGCCTGCAACGGCAGATCGCGCTGCATCGACGCCAGCAGGTTCATCACGTTTCGCTGCGTGACCTGCACGCCCTTCGGCCGCCCTGTCGAACCGGACGTGTACAGCACGTAAGCCAGTTCGCCGCCGCTGCCATCAAGCCGAACGCTGTCGAATTGCGAGGACCCCGCCGGCCATTCGCCCAGATCGAGCCGCTTGTCGTGATCAGCCAGCAAGCCGTCATGCGTCAGCACCAGCGCCGGTTGCGCGTCCTCCAGCATCATCGTCAGCCGCTCGGCCGGAAACGCCGGGTCCAGAGGCAGATACGCCGCGCCCGCCTTCATCACGGCCAGCAACGCGGCCAGCAGATCGATGCCGCGATGCAGGCACACGCCAACGACGACCTCGCGACCCACGCCAAGCTCGACCAGCCGATGCGCCAGACGATTCGCCCGCGCATCGAGTTGCGCATACGTCAACGCCTGATTCTCGAACCGCACCGCGACCGCCTCGGGCGTGCGGGCCACCTGCGCCTCGAACGCCCCGTGCACGCCCAGCGACGGCGCGTAAGCCATTGCCGTGTCGTTCCAGTCGTGCAGGACCTGCCGCCGCTCGCTGTCCGCCAACATCGGCAAGGCCCCGATACGCACGGCCGGATCGTCCGCCACGGCTTCCAGCAGCCGCACGAAGCGCTCGGCCATCTGCGCGATGTCCTGCGCGACGAACAGGTCCACGCCGTACTGGATGCGCAGTTCGAGGCGCTCCGGCAACTGGATCGCGTCGATCATCAGTTCGTGCGCGCTGAAATCCACCGGCCCGCTCAGGAGTTCGCTGTCCAGCCCCTCGAGTTCGGGGGCCGCCAGCGACCGGTTCAGGTTGAACATGACGGGCGCCAGCGCGCGCCGACGCGATTCGTAGCGCAGGCCGAGCTTGCGCAGCAACTGCCCGAACGGATAGCGCGAGTGCTCGTAGGCGTCGATCAACTGCCGCTTGACGCCCGCCAGATACCGCGCGAAATCGGGCTGCCCGCGCCATTCGAAACGCACCGGCACCAGGTTCAACGCATAGCCGACGAGGTGCGCGTCGCCGATCTCGGGACGCCCGGCGATCATCGGCATGCCGATCACGAGGTCGGGCTGGCCGGTCAGGCGATGCAGCAGCACCGCGAGGCACGCGCCGACCGTCATCGTCATCGTGGCGCCGAGGCGGCGGCTGGCCGCGACGAGCCGCGCGTAGCGCTCGCCGTCGAGATGCACCGTGTGCACGGCGGCGCGGCTGCCCGGCCGCGCGGGCATCGGCCCGGTGCCGGGCGGCAGCAGTGCCGGCGGCAATTCGCCGGCGAAGCGGCCGAGCCAATACGCCTCGTCCAGCGCGAACTGCGCGCTGCGCGCATAGGCCCGGTGCTCGGCCACGTAGGCCGAAAACGGCACGGCAGCGGGCAGCACGGCCGCGCGCCCCTCGCGGCGCGCGCCGTAGCACTCGGCCAGCTCCTGCAACAGCACCTCCTGCGACAGGCCATCCATCACGAGATGGTGAAACGTCAGCACGAGCCGGTGTTCGAACGGGCCGAGCGTCAGCAGGTCGCAACGCATCAGCGGGCCGCTGACCGGGTCGAGACGCCGATGATTGTTCTCGTGCAGCCAGCGCTCGGCGGCGGCTTCCACGCCGTCGCCCGAATCGGCGAGTGTCACGTGCCCCAGCTCGACCGGCGCCGAGGCGAGCGTGTGCTGGCGCGCGCCGTCGGCGTCGAACACGGTGCGCAGCGCCGCGTGGCGCGCCACCAGCGTGGCCAGCGCGTCGCGCAGGGCCGCCACGTCGGGCGCGCCGCTCAGGCGCAGCACCGTGACGGCGTGGTAGCCGAGCGCCGTCTCGCGGTCGAGCTGGCATTCGAACCAGATCCCCTGCTGGGCCTCGCTGAGCGGAAAGCTTTCCGTCGCGCCGGCAGGCGTCGCGTCGGCCACCGCGCAACGCTGCCGCAGCGCGTCCAGATGCGGCATGGCCGCCATCACCGCGCCGGCCGCCACGCCGAAATCGACGAAGCAGCCGATTTCATCGACGCCGATCTCGCGCAGGCGCGCCACGATCGGCTCGCAGCTTTCGGGCGTGCCGATCAGCGCGCTCGACTTCACGTAGCGGTCGTAGGCGACATCGAGCAGATAGCCGCGATCTTCCGCGCTCAGCGACTGCACGTCGATGTTCATGCCGAGGCTGCGGGCCATGTTCTGGAACAGCCCGATCGAGGTTTCGAGGTAGCGGATGAACGGCTGGCGCGCGGCCTCGCGTGCCGCCGCCAGATCGTCGCCGACGAAGGTATGCAGCAGCACCGTCACGTGGCCCGCGCTCGCGTCGTGGCCGTGTTGCCGCAGGGCGTCGCGGTAGATGCGCAGGTTCTCGCGCAGCTCGTCGATGCTCTGCCCCATCAGGTTGGTCAGCACGCCCGCGCCGGCCTCGCCGGCGCGGCGATAGGTGTCCGCGTTGTTGACGATGGTGATCCACACCGGCAAGTCGGCCTGGCGCGGCATCGGGTAAAGCGAGACGTCGATGTCCTTGCCCGAGCCGTCGCGCGCGCGCATCGCCTCGCCGCACCAGAGCGATTTCACCTGTGTCAGCCGCTCGAACATCAGCTCGCGGTGCTGCCCGAACGCCTCGGGCGCGAACACGAAATCGTTCGGATGCCAACCCGATGCGCAGGCGATGCCCACGCGCCCGTTCGAGAGGTTGTCGACCACCGACCATTCCTCGGCCACACGCATCGGATGGTGCAGCGGCAGCACCACGCTGCCGGCGCGCAAGCGGATCGAGGTGGTTTCGCGCGCCAGCGCCGCCGCCAGCACGGCCGGGTTCGGCGACAGGCCGCCGAACGCGTGGAAATGCCGCTCGGGCACCCACAGCGCGTGGAAGCCGTGCGTGTCGGCGTAGCGCGCGGCATCCATCAGCAGGTCGTACTTGCCGGCGTCGTAACCGGCGTCGTAGTGGCCGAAGAACGACAGGCTGAAATGCATCGGCGCGAGGTTCGTGGCGGGCGTGGTCTCGTCGGCATCGGAGTTGGAGTCGGTTCGGGCCGCGACGGCGGACGTGCTTCTGAACGCGGTGGCGGACGCGGCCTCGCTGTCGCCGGTTCGGGCCGCGATGGCCGACGTGTTTCTGAACGCGGTGGCAGCCGTTACGACTGGCTCGGCGGGCGCGGCGTCACCGTCGCCGGTCCGGGCCGCGACGACGGACGTGCTTCCGAACGCCGTGGCCACCGTGGCGGCAGCCGCCATGACGGCCGGCTCGGCGGCCTCGGGCACGGCCCGCTTTTCGCCCGGGCCGCCGCCGTCGGTGCCGCCGGGACCGTCGGGCGGTGTCGCGCCCGGAAGGAAGCCGCCTTCGCGCAGCGCCTGCACGCTTTGACGCACGGCCTCCTCCACGCGCGCCAGGTCCGCATCGGTATGCGCGGTGGACAGGAACATGTTGCGGCCTTCCCAGATATACAGGCCGCGAAACAGCAACTGATAGAACAGCAGATCGACGTTCTGCGAAGCCACGAAGCGGAACAGCGAACCGGCATGCACGACGTGGATCGGCGCGTGCGCGTCGGTGAAGATCCGGTTCAGCCGCGCGGCCAGTTGCGCGGTGCGCGCGTTGAGTTGCGTCTGCAGCGCCGGGCCGGCGTCGATCAGCTTGAGCAGCACGGCGCGCGCGGCGGCCAGCATCAGCGGATGCTTGCAGAACGTGCCGGCGAAGAAGGTGGTGGTGTGCTGCGGGAACGAGCGGTCGCCGTAGCGCCACTGGCCGCCATCCACCGCATCGAGGAACTGCGCGGCCCCGGCCACGATGCCGGCCGGCATGCCGCCGCCCACCACCTTGCCGTAGGTGACGATGTCCGCGCGCACGTCGTACCACGCCTGCGCGCCGCCCGGATGCAGGCGGAAACCGGAAATCATCTCGTCGAAGATCAGCGCGATGCCGTGCTCGCGCGTCAGCGCGCGCAGCGCGTGCAGGAATTCGCGCGGATGAAAATCCGGACGGCGGCTCTGGATCGGTTCCACCAGTACCGCGGCCAGCTCGCCCGCGTGCCGGCGGATCGCCTCCAGCGCCGCGTCGGTGCCGTAATCGAGCACCAGCGTGTGGGCCGCGGCCCCGGGCTGGACGCCGGGCGCGAGCGCCACGCTGCCGCCGCGCGGGTCGGCCTCGGCCAGCGTGTCGTCGCCCCAGCCGTGGAACGAGCCGGCGAAGATCGCGATCTTGTTGCGCCGCGTGACGGTGCGCGCGAGACGCAGCGACAGCGTCACCGCCTCGGTGCCCGAGTTCGTGAACGTCACGCGCTCCATGCCGGTGAGTTGATGCACGAGCTCGGCCACCTCGCCCGCCAGCACGGCCTGCGGCCCGAGTTCGAAGCCGGTGCGCAACTGCTGCTCCAGGGCGCGTTCGATGAAGTCGGGCCGGTGTCCGAACAGGTTCACCCCGAAGCCCATCGTCAGGTCGAGGTAGGCGTTGCCGTCGACGTCCCACACGGTGGCGCCGTCCGAGCGCTCGCTGACGATCGGATACAGCAGCTCCTTCACCGAGAAGCGGAAGCCGGCCGACGCGCGATTGTCGGCCAGCACCGGGCGGGACCGCGCCGCGCGCTCCTTCGAGCCGCGTGTGCGGGCGATGTAGGCGTCGATGAAGCGGTCGAGGAACGCGCGCTGACGCGGCGTCAGATTGCCGTTCAGGTCGCTCTTGAGCGTGACGGCGGCCGGTTGATAAGGCACGAACGGATGATTGGCGGCCGGTATCGGTGCGACTGAGGCGTGCGCCGTGAACGAGGCTTGTGCGGCAGCAGAGGCCTGCGTTGCGACGGGGGCCTGCGCCGCGACGTGGGCTTGTGGTGCGGCAGCGGCCTGTGCCGCGACGGGGGCTTGCGGTGCGGCAGCGGCCTGTGCTGCAACGGGGGCTTGTGCGGCGGCAGCGGCCTGTGCTGCAACGGGGGCTTGTGCGGCGGCAGCGAGCTGCGCTGCAACGGGAGCCTGCGCTGCGGCCGAGGCTTGTGCTGTCACGGAGGCTTGCGCCGCGACGGGCGCGGTGGCTGCCGGGGCCTGCGTCGCGGGCGCAAACAGCGGCTCGGGCTGCGCGAGGTTTGCACTCGTAGCCGCACCCACGCCGCTCAGTGCGGCAAGCTGCGATTGCGTCATGCGCTCGAAGCTCGACAGTTGCTCGCGGATCACGCGCTCCAGCGCCGACGCCGAAGCGATGGCCTCGGCGGGCGGCAGCAAGGCAGCCGAGGCCGCCACCGCAGCGGGCAGCGCGCCGTGAGTCGCCACGGGCGAGGCTACGACCACCGGTTGCCCGCCCGCCTCGCCCGTCGCCGGAGCGGCCGTCGCCAGCACCACCGGTATCACCGGCACCGCCTGCACCGGCGGCGCGCTGTGCTCGGCCAGATAGCCGGCGATCGCCGCGATGGTCGTCAGTTCCTCGAACAGTTGCCGCACCGACAGCGTGACGCCGTAGCGCTGCTCGATGGTGCGGATCACCTGGACCAGCACCAGCGAATCCGCGCCGAGTTCGAGCAGCGGCGCATGCGGATCGACCTGTTCGGGGCGACTGCGCAGCGACGAGGCAACCAGCGCGCGCAGCGCGCCTTCGATCTCGTCCCTGCGCCCGGCGAGGGCCTGCGTACCGGAAGTCATGATGGGCGTCTCGGCAAGGGGGAAAGGTGTGCCGCATCGGCGGACGCAACGGCCAGCAGGGCCGGCGCAGCGGAAACAGCGGAAACAGCGGGAACGACGGGAACGATGGGCGCGGCCGGCAGCGACACCCAGTGCCGCTCGCCCTGAAACGGATAGGCCGGCAGCGCCGCCCGGCGCCCGCGCGCCGCGCCGAACAGCGATTCGTCGAGCGTGTGCCCCGAGGTCCACAGCGCGCCGAGCATGCGCAGCCACGCTGCGTCGGACTGCGCGTCGGCGGCGTCGCGGTCGAGCGCCGGCCAGCATTCCATCGAGGCGGCGTGGTCGCCCGTGGCCTGCAGGCGCGCGAGCGAGCACAGCGTCTGGCCGGGGCCGAGTTCGAGCACGAGGCGCGCCCCGCTCGCTCGCACCGTGGCCAGGCCGTCGGCGAAGCGCACCGGTTCGAGCAGATGGCGCACCCAATAGGCGGGATCGGTGGCCTCGGCCGCCGTGATCCACGTGCCGGTGAGGTTCGAGACGAACGGCAGCCGGGGCGCGTGCAAGGCGACGCGCGCCAGCCGTTCGGCGAAGGCCGGCGCGGCGGGGGCCATCATCGCGGAGTGGAACGCATGCGACACCGCCAGGCGGCGGCACGACACGCCGGCCTCGCCGAGCCGCCGTTCGAGCGCGGCGACGGCCGCCTCCGGCCCCGCCGCCACGCAGCGCTCGGGCGCATTGACGGCGGCCAGCGACACCGGTTCGTCGAGCCAGGGCCGCAGCGCGGCCTCGCCGGTCGCGACGCCGAGCATCGCGCCGGCCGGCTGCGCCTGCATCAGCGCGCCGCGCGCGGCGACCAGCCCGAGCGCGTCGTCGAGCGAGAACACGCCGGCCAGCGTGGCGGCCACGTATTCGCCGAGGCTGTGGCCGAGCATCGCCACGGGTTGCACGCCCGCGTCGAGCAGCGTTCGCGCGAGCGCGTGCTCGATCACGAACAGTGCCGGCTGCGCGAGCGCCGTGGCCGTCAGCGCGGCCGTGGCGGTGGCGTCGCCGGCCGGATCGAGCGGATACAGGGCGCTCAGGAGATCGAGGCCCGCGATCTCGCGAAGGCGCTGCGCGCCGGCTTCGACGTGCGCGCGAAACGCCGCGTGCGAGCGGTACAGCGTCTGCCCCATGCGCAGGCGCTGCGCGCCCTGGCCGGGAAACAGGAACGCGACCGGCGCGGCCACGCCGCGCACCTGCCGGGCGTCGCGCAGCGGTGGTTCGAGCGCGGCGATCGCCTGCTCGCGATCCGCGCACACCAGCGCACGGCGCCAGTTCAGCGCCTGCCGCGACCGGCGCAGGCCGCGCGCGATGTCCGCCAGCGCGTCCCGCGGCGGCTCGCGCAACGCGCCGCCGAGCCGCGCCGAGACCGCCGCCAGCGCCGGCTCGGAGTGGGCCGACAGCAGCAGCAATTGCGGCTCGCCGTCGGCACCATCAGCACCATCGGCATCGGCCCCGGCATCCGCTCGATCGAACCCCGGCGCCTCGGCCAGCACCACATGGCACAGCGTGCCGCCGAACCCAAACGAGCTGACACCGGCATGACGACGCTCGCCCGGCCCGCTCGTCCACGTCTGACGTTCGGTCGGAATCGACAGGCCGGTGCCATCGAGCGGGCAATGCGGATTCGGCGCGCGGTAATGGCGCTGCGCCGGCACCACGCCGTGCTCCAGCGCGAGCACCGCCTTGATCAGCCCGGCGATGCCGGCCGCGGCCTCCAGATGCCCGATCTGCGACTTGACCGAACCCACCCGGCAGCGTGCGCTGCCGAACACGCCCTTCAGCGCGTTCAGTTCGATCGGGTCGCCGAGCACCGTGCCGGTGCCGTGCGCCTCCACATAGCCGACCTGGTTCGGCGCGACGCCCGCCGCGTCGAACGCGCGGCGGATCAGCCGTGCCTGCGCCTGCCCGTTCGGGGCGACCAGGCCGTTGCTGCGGCCGTCCTGCATCATCGCGGAGCCGGCGATCACGGCACGCACCGGGTCGCCGTCGCGCAGCGCGTCGGCCAGCCGCTTGAGCACCACCACGCCGCAGCCTTCGCCGCGCACGTAGCCGTTCGCCTCGGCGTCGAAGGCGCGGCAGTGTCCGGTGGGCGACAGCATGCCGCCCTGCGCGAACGGCCGGCCCGAATCGGACGACAGGATCAGGTTCACGCCGCCGGCCAGCGCCAGCGTGGATTCGCCGCGACGCAGGCTCGCGCACGCATGGTGCACCGCCACCAGCGACGACGAGCAGGCGGTGTCGATCGCGAGGCTCGGGCCGTTCGCATCGAGGAAATACGAGAGCCGGTTCGCCGCGATGCTCGCCGCGCTGCCGGTTGCCGCATAGACGTTGAGACCGTCGCCGTCCTGTGCCTGAAAGCCGTCGTAGTCGTGCGTCGAGATGCCCACGAACACGCCGGTTTGCGTGCCGGCCACGCTGGCGGGCGCGATGCCGGCGTCCTCGAACGCGTGCCAGGCCGTTTCCAGCAGCAGGCGCTGCTGCGGGTCCATGCGCTGCGCTTCGAGCGGCGAGATGCCGAAGAACGACGCGTCGAAGCGATCGACCTCGTCGAGAAAGCCGCCCCAGCGGGTCGGCGCGAGATGGTCGGGCTTCAGGTCGAAGGTGCGCGCGGCGAGGCGCGCGGCGGGAATCTCGCGGATGCCGTCGTGCCCCGCGTCGATCAGTTGCCAGAACGCTTGCGTATCGCTCGCGCCGGGGAAGCGGCAGCCGATGCCGATCACGGCGATCGGCTCGGCATCGCGCGCGGCGGCCTGGGCGTTGGTTTCGGTTTCGGTGATCGGCGCGATCGCGCCTGCGGCGGCCAGATGGCGGGCCAACTGCGCGGGCGTGGGGTAATCCCAGAACACCACCGGCGTGAGCGGCATCTGCAACCACTCGCCGAGCGCTGCGGCAAGCTGCACGGCCACCACCGAGCTCAGGCCGACCATCGCGAACGGCTGCTCGGGCTCGATGAGCGCGGCCTCGATGCCGACGCGCTCGGCGATCTGCGCGCAGAGCCACGCCTCGATATCGGCTGCGGATCGCGCTGGTGCAGGCGAAGCGGAGGATGCAACCGATGCAGCCGCGCCAACCGATGCGGTCGACGCGTCCGATGTAATCGACGGCGCTGATCCACCCGATGCAACCGATGCACCCGACGCCACCGATCCAACCAAGGCCGCCGCCGCAACATCGGCCACCCCAGAGCCCAGCCCCATCACCCCACCCGCCCGCGCGTTCCCGCGCGGCCGCTCCCACCGATGCACCACCTGCAGCTCACCCCCGAGCAGATCGTCGCGGCATTGACGCCGCCGCACCTTGCCGCTCGACGTGCGCGGAATGCGCCCGGCCTTCACCAGCACCACGACATCGGGCGCGTGGCCGGTGGCCGCCATCACGGCCGGCACGATCGCCTGCACGGCGAGCGGGTCCACCGGCTGGCCGAAATCGAGTTCCTGCACGATCGCGAGACGCTCGCCCTCGTCAGCCTCGACGGAGAACGCCACCGCGCCGTCGCGGCGCAGCGTGGGATGGCTCGAAAAGGCGGCCAGCTCGATATCCTGCGGATAGACGTTCTGGCCTTGCACGATGATCAGGTCCTTCTCGCGCCCGCAGATATACAACTGGCCGTCGCGCACGAAACCGAGATCGCCGGTACGCATGCAGTCCGGCGACGTGGCCTCGCCGGCCGGCCGCGCGTGGAACGCGTCCCGCGTGGCCGCCTCGCGCCGCCAGTAGCCCTGCGCCACGCACGGCCCATGCACCCAGATTTCACCGATCTCGCCGGCGGCGCAGCGCGCGCCGGTCTCGGGCGAGACGATCGCCACCTCGTGTTGCGGCAGCAGTGCGCCGGTATTGACGAGCACGCGGCTTTCCACCGCGCTGTCCGGCGTGGCCGGCACGGCGCGGCCCTGCGCGAGCGCGGCCTTCTCGAACGGCAGCGCCTCGGGCGTGCCCCCGGCGGTCACGCCCCAGCGGCCCGACACCATCAGCGTCGATTCGGCCAGCCCGTAGGCGGCGAGCCAGCTTTCCGGCCGGAAGCCGTACGGCGCGAATGCCTGCG
This sequence comes from Burkholderia sp. 22PA0099, assembly GCF_047497165.1. NCBI lineage: Bacteria > Pseudomonadati > Pseudomonadota > Betaproteobacteria > Burkholderiales > Burkholderiaceae > Burkholderia > Burkholderia sp. 22PA0099. The sequence goes on from NZ_CP163165.1 coordinate 2,348,389, forward strand.
TGAAACGCGTCAAGGTCTCCTGACGAATCGGCTCCGCGCCGTTGAACGCGATCCGCAGGCTGCTCAGGTCGAGCCCGGACAGATCCTGGCCCGCCATCGCGCGCACGCACAGGTCGTAGGCGAAATTCGGCGCGCCGGTCAGCGTGGCGCGGAACGCCGCGATCGTCTTCAGCCAGCGCAGCGGGTTCAGCAGGAACGACGCGGGCCGCATCAGCACGGCGCGGCAGCCGATCACGAGCGGCCCGAGCACGCCGCCGATCAGGCCGAAGTCGTGATACGGCGGCAGCCAGAACACCAGCACGTCGTCGGCGCCGGCCGAAAGGAAGCCGGTGATCAGCCGCAGGTTCCACAGCACGTTGGCGTGGCTCACCATCACGCCCTTCGGCGAGCCGGTGGAGCCCGAGGTGTATTGCAGGAACGCGATGTCCGCACCGTCGAGCGCGGGTGCGCGCCAGCCGTCGGCGCGGGCGGGCGCGTCCTCGATCAGCAGCCACTGCTCGACCGACAGCGGCGTGCCGCGCTCGCCCATCGCCGCGATCTGCCCGAACTCGGCCCGGCCGGTCAGCGCGAAACGGCCGGCCGCGTCGTCGACGATCGCCTGCAGGCGCCCGATCTGCCGCGCATGGGTGGGCGGGTACGCCGGCACCGGAATCGCGCCGGCATACAGGCAGCCGAAGAACGCGCAGATGTAATCGATGCCGGGATGGAACAGCAGCAGCACCGGGTGCGCCTGCGGCACGCCGCGCGCCGTCAGCAGGCAGGCGATGCGGCGCGCGCGCTGATCCAGCTCGCGGTGCGTGATGGATTCGTCCGCGCCGCCTTCCGGCGCGAGGAAGGTGTAGAGGCAGGCGTCGGGCTGCACGTCGGCGCGATGCATCAGCAAGGCGACCAACTGCTCGCCGGGCAATACGCGTTCGCCTTGCGGGCCAGTTGCACTGTTCATCGCTCTCCCCCAACCACGGCTGTGTTCTGGAAACCCCGGCGCAAGCGCCGGCATGGGCACGGTGTGGCGGCGCGGCGCCGCCGCCGTTCAATCCGGCTCGGACGCGCGGTCGATCACCGCGTGCAGCAGCACGTTGGCGCCGGCCTCGATCCATTCCGGCCTGGCGTCCTCGATCTCGTTGTGGCTGATGCCGCCGATGCACGGCACGAACACCATCGAGGCCGGCGCGACCTGCGACAGGTAGCAGGCGTCGTGGCCGCCGCCCGACACGATGTCGCGATGCGAATAGCCGAAGCGCTGCGCGGCGGCCCGCACCGACTGCACGCAGGTGGCGTCGAACGGCACCGGCGCGTAATAGAAGATCGGATCGACGCGGGCATCGAGCCCGGCGTCCTCGGCGAGCCGCGCGACGCCTTCCAGCAGCTCGGCGTGCATGCGCGCCAGCACGGCATCCTGCGGATGGCGGAAATCCACGGTGAAGAACACCTGGCCCGGGATCACGTTGCGCGAGTTCGGGCGCACCTGCATCATGCCGACCGTCGCGCAGGCGAGCGGCGCGTGGCGCAGGCCGATCTCGTTGACGAGCTGCACCACGCGCGACGCGCCGAGCAGCGCATCGCGCCGGCGCGGCATCGGCGTGGTGCCCGCGTGCGAATCCTGGCCGGTCAGCAGCACCTCGTACCAGCGCTGCCCCTGCGCGTCGGTCACGACGCCGATCGCGTGCCCTTCCGTTTCGAGAATCGGCCCCTGCTCGATATGCAGCTCGAACGCGGCGTGCACCGGACGGCCGCCGCACGGCACGTCGCCCGCGTAGCCGATGCGGCGCAATTCCTCGCCGATCGTCTTGCCGTCCACGTCGCGCAGCCCCAGCCCGTGCTCCAGCGTGTAGCGGCCCGCGAACACGCCGGAGCCGATCATGCCGGGCGCGAAGCGCGAGCCCTCCTCGTTGGTCCAGATCACCAGCTCCACGGGGCGTTCGGTCTCGATGCCGAGATCGTTCAGCGCGCGCAGCACCTCCAGGCCGCCGAGCACGCCGTAGATGCCGTCGAAACGGCCGCCGGTCGGCTGCGAGTCGGTATGCGAGCCGGTCACCACCGGCGACAGCGCGTCGTTGCGGCCCTTGCGGCGCATGAACACGTTGCCCATCGTGTCGATCGACACCGTGCAGCCGGCCGCCTTGGCCCAGCCGATGATCAGGTCGCGCGCCTGCCGGTCGAGGTCGGTCAGCGTCAGTCGGCATACCCCGCCCTTCGGCGTCGCGCCGATCTTCGCCAGCTCCATCAGGCTGTCCCACAGACGCTTGCCGTTGACGCAGGTGGTCGAACTCAGCGCGATGTTGGTCAGTTCGGACATCTGAAATCTCCTCGATAGGGACGGGCAGCAGGCCCGGTGCGGCGTCTGGATCAAGCGGTCAAGCCCCACGCCGATGCGTCGCTCAGAACAGCATTTCCTTGCCGATATGCAGATGCTCGAACGTGATGTCCGCCTCGCGGCAACGCGCGAAGAAATCGGCGATCTGGGTGGCCTGGATGCTGTCGGGCGCGTATTCGGCGCCCATCACGTAGCGCAGCCACGGCTCCTGCCCCATCGCGTAGATGAACGCGGTGCGGCTGCCAAGGTCGGACAGCAGCTTCCAGGCTCGCGCCGAATTCGACGCGGAGAGCCGCCGCGAATCGTCGTCGCGGCGGGCGAGCGGCCGGGTCATCAGCGGCGCGTACAGCCAGCTCAGGGGCGCGCCGTTGCACTCCATGCCGACGAACACCGCGTCGGGCCGGCCGGCCGTGTCGCGCACCAGGCGGTACAGCGCCGGGTTGATCGCGTCCGAATCGACCAGGAAGAAGAAGCGCCGCTCGTTCACGCGCACCAGCAGCGTCTGCTTGCTGTAGATGTCGAGATCGGCGTGCTCGCCGGTAAACGGCAGGCTCAGGATCTCGCCGCCCGGCACCGGCACGGCATCGAACGCGCCCACCGTGCGCACGTCGGTGTAGCCCAGGCTGCGCAGCGCCAGCTCCATCGACGGATCGGCCAGGCTGCCGGTGCGATTGCGCGGCACGATCGCCTGGCCGACCTTGTGGCGCAGTTGCACCAGCGCCTCGGGCGAGAAATGGTCCTGGTGGCAGTGCGAGATCACGAGGTAATCGATGCGGTCCGGCAGGTCGGCATAGGTAAAGCGGCCGTCTTCCGTCGAGGCATCCCAGGTGAACATCGGATCGATCAGGATCGTCACGTCGGCCGATTGAATCAGCACGCACGCGTGGCCGAAGTGCCGCACCCGCACCGCCTCGCCGTGGTAATCGGGTTGCTTGCGCGCGGGCGGCGTGGTGGTGAACATGTCGAGGAAATCGGCGCGCTCCAGCGTGGCCGCATCGAACAGCGCGGCCAGTTCGCCGAACGGCGCGGCCTGGGTGCGCATCGATGAGAGCCGGTCGAGCAGCGGCGAGGCGAACGGCACGCGCGCGAACACGTTGCCCGGGCCGCTCACGCGCGGCGTGTTCATGAAGAACTTGCGGTCGGCGTCGGCCACCGTGGTCAGCAGCAGTTCCTGGCTCGCGCGGTTCGTGAGGCCGGTGCGTTCCACCAGTTCCTCGATGATGCGGATCGCGGGCTGGTTGTTCTGGTCGTACACCAGTTCGGTCACGCCCGCGAGCGAGGCCGGCAGCTTGTCGTACAGGCCGTCCAGCGAATAGCCGCTCGCCTCTTCCTGCAACAGGCGATCGAACGCCTTGAAATCGTTCGCGAAGCGGATCAGGTCCGCCGAGCGGGCCTTGGTTTCCTCCAGCACCCGCGCGATCTCGGGCGCGGCCGCTTCGGGCAGATCCATGAACGGGCCGCCGAACATGGCCGGATCGCTCGAGGCGGCCACATGCATCTTCGGATTGCCGACGAACGACTGCATCGCCGGCAGGTAGCGGAACGCGAGGTTCATCGCGTACTGCACCGGCGGCACCAGGTGCGGCCAGGCCAGCCAGCGATCGAGCAGCAGCTCCATCTTGATGGACGGCTTCAGGAAAACGGGGGCGTCAGATTGGAATCGCATGGCGGGTTCTCATGAGGACTGTTCGAGGTTCCGGCCCGAGGGCGCTTGCGGATACGGTGCTTCGGTCGGCCCGGTCGCGGCCTGCCGCGCATCGGGCGGCGCGACGTCCTGCGCGGCGGGGTCGCCCCCCAGCGCCAGATACAAGGTCAGCGCGTTGGCATATTGCGCATACACGGCCTCCTCCAGTTGCACGTCGGCCTGCTGGCGCGTCTGCTGCAGGGTCAGCCAGTCGGTCAGCGTGGTGTTGCCGGCCCGGTAGCGGATCTCGGCCAGCGCTTCGGCGCGCCGGGCGGCGGTGACCGCCTCCGACAGCGCCTTGACCTCGCGATCGGATTGCACGCACGCGGCCCACGCCGAACGCGTGTCGGCCAGCGCCTGATAGAAGGTCTGGCGGAACGTGACGACCGCCGTGTCGTAGGTGGCCTTCGAGGACTTGATGGTCAGGCTGGCGGTGTTCCATTGCAGGAACGGCAGCGACAGCGTCGCGCCGAGCGTGCCGATCGGGTCCTTCAGGATGTTGGACAGCGTGGTTTCGGTGGCGCTGCCGCTGGTGACCGAGCCGAACAGCGAGAAGGTCGGATAGAACGACAGGCGCTGCACGTCCGCCTGCGCGAGCGATTCGCGCAGGCGCGCCTCGGCGGCCTGCAGGTCGGGCCGGCGCCCGAGCAGATCGGCCGGCACCACCGGCGGCACGGCCGGCATCGGGCGGATCGGCAGCCCGTCCGGCTCGGGTTCGCGGTGCTCGGGCGACTGGTCGAACAGGATCGCGAGCGTATTGCGCTGCGCTTCGAGCTGCGCGTTCACCTCGGTCTGCTGGCCTTCCAGCGTCTTCAGCGTGCTCAGGGCCTGCGATTCCTCGTAGTCGCTCGCCTCGCCGGCCACGTGCTGGATGTGCACGAAGCGCAGCGTGCGCTGGGCTGTTTCGATCGCCTCGCGCACGGTCGCGCCGATGCTCTTGAGTTCGCCGATCTGCCAATAGGCGCTGGCCGTCTGGCTGACCAGCGTGAGCGCGGCGCTGCGGCGGTCGTACTCGGTGGCCACCGCCTCGAAGTTGCTGGCGTCGCGCTGCCGGGCCAGGTGCCCCCAGAAATCCAATTCGTAGCTGACCGTGCTGCTGGTGGTGTACGAGCGCACGGAGCCGCCGCCGCGCGTCAGGTTGCGCGCCGAGCTGCCGCTGCCGCTCACCGCCAGGGTGGGCGTGAGGTTGGTATCCGTGAGGCCGGCCTGCAGCCGCGCGCTGTAGAGCTTGAGGGCCGCCGCGGCGAGCGTGTTGTTGGTGCGCAGCGCGCGCTCGATCAGGTCGTCGAGCTGCGGATCGCCGAAGCGGCGCCACCATGGGTCCGCCTGGGCGAACGCCGTGCCGGTCAGCGGCAGCGTGTTGCTGTCCCATTGGGTCGGCACGTCGAGTGGGGTGCGTTGGTATTCGCTCCGGGTCAGCGCGCCGCAGCCGGCCAGCCCGCAGGCCGCCAGCACCGCGCCCGCCAGCATCGCGCGGCGCGATCGGAAGCGGGAACAGAAACGGAAGGACGCGAGCGGGTTCATGGCGTGCCTCATTCGCGCGCCAGCGCATCGATGGGATCGAGCCGCGACGCGTTGCGCGCGGGCCAGAAACCGAACGCCACGCCGATCAGCGTCGAGCACGCGCAGGCCACCGCCATCGACAGCACCGAGAAGCGCAGCACGATCACCTTCACGAACAGCGAGAACACGCCGCTCACGGCGAACGCGAGCAGCACGCCCAGCACGCCGCCGGCCACGCAGATCAGCACCGCCTCGATCAGGAACTGCTGCATGATGTCCGACTGCCGCGCGCCCACCGCCATGCGGATGCCGATTTCGTGCATGCGCTCGGTGACCGACACCAGCATGATGTTCATCACGCCGATGCCGCCCACCAGCAGCGAGATCACGGCCACGCACATGATCAGCAGCGTCAGCGTGTGGGTGGTGTCCTCGACCGTCTGCATGATGCTGTCGCTCGAACTCGTGAAGAAGTCCTGCGTCAGGTGGCGGCCGGCGATCAGCGTCTTGATGTTCTGTTCCGCGATGCGGTTCGGCACGCCGTCGCGGATCCGCGCCGTGATGCCGTTGAACCACGACTGGCCGGTCAGGCGATCGACGGCCGTGGTGTCCGGAATGAACACCTGCAGGTCCGGGCTCGAACCGAACAGGCCGTCGTTGCGCGCGGTCACGCCGATCACGGTGCACGGCAGCGAGCCGACCAGGATGATCTGGCCGATCGGCTGCTCCCAACCGCGAAACAGCCGCTGGCGCGTGTTGTCGTCGATCACCACCACCTGCGCGCGGCGCAGCGCCTGCGCCGCGTCGAACGGCTGGCCGGCCGCGAAGCGGGTGCCGTGCACCCGGAAATACTCGGCGCCCACGCCGCGCACCGAGGTATGCGCCTTGACGTTGCCGCGTTGCAGCGTCTGGCTCGACAGCACCAGCGGCGTCACGCTGTCCACGTAGAACTGCGCGCGCAGCACGGCCACGTCGCCCGGCCCCAGCGTGTGGATCGCGCTGGCGTTTTCGTCGCCCCAGTCGCGCCCCGGGTTCACGTCCACCGTGTTGGTGCCGATCGCCTCGATCGAGGCAATCACGCTGCGCTGCGCGCCCTCGCCGAGCGCGACCACGGTCACCACCGCGGCGATGCCGATCACGATGCCGAGCATCGTCAGCAGCGTGCGCAAGCGATGCGTGACCATCGCGATCCACGCGATCTTGAACGCGGCGCCGAGGCTGGCGGCGCTGGTGGCGCTGGTGGCATCTGCGCGGCGGCCACGCGTGCCGCCCGCGCTGCCCGCGCTGCCCGCGAGCGCATCGGCCGCGCCGGCCGGCGGCACGGCCACCACCGCGTCGTTCGGGCGATCCGCGACGATCCGGCCGTCGTTGATCTCGATGATGCGCCGCGCATGCGCGGCGATATGGTGATCGTGCGTGACGAGGATCACGGTGTGGCCGAGCGCGTTCAGCTCCAGCAGGATGCGCATCACCTCGCGGCCGCTGTGCGAATCGAGCGCGCCGGTCGGCTCGTCGGCGAGGATCACCTCGCCGCCGTTGACCAGCGCACGCGCGATGCTGACGCGCTGCTGCTCGCCGCCCGACAAGGTGGTCGGGCGATGGCTCGCGCGCGCGCCGATGCCGAGCCGCGCGAGCAGCGCCTGCGCGCGCTCGCGGCGCGCCGGCTTCGCCGTGCCGGCGTACACGGCCGGGATCTGCACGTTGTCTTCCGCGCTCAGGTGCGGCAACAGGTGATAGCGCTGGAACACGAAGCCGAAATGTTCGCGGCGCAGGCGCGCGAGCTGGTCGCCGTCGAGCGCGCGCACGTCCTCGCCGGCGATCCGGTAGCGGCCCGCACTCGGGCGATCGAGACAACCGAGGATGTTCATCAGCGTCGACTTGCCCGAGCCCGACTGCCCGGTGATCGCCACCAGTTCGCCGCGCCGGATCTGCAAGTCGATCTGCTTGAGGATCGCGACCTCGGTGTCGCCCACCGCGAAGCGGCGTTCGACCTGCTCCAGATCGAGCAGCGGCGGCGTGTCGTGGTCGCCGATCACGCGCCGTTCCCCTGCGCCGCCGCCTTCAAGGCCTGATCGAGCGAGGTGCCGACGATCACATGCTCGCCCGCGGCCAGCCCGGACAGCACCTGCACGTCCGTGTCGTTCATCAGGCCGACGCGGATCTCGCGCGCCTGCGCCGCCTCGCCCGCGAGCACGCGCACCTCGTAGCGCTGCGCGCCGAGCCGCTTGCCGAGCGCGGCGCGCGGCAGGATCAGCGCATTGGCGGCGTGGCCGAGCACGAACGACACCTGCGCCGTCATCGACGCGCGCAGCGTGCGCTGCGGGTTCGCGACATCGAACAGCCCGTTGTAATAGATCGCGGCGGGCGCTTGCGACTGCGTGCTCTGATAGGGCTGCATGGCCTGCGCGACGATCGATTCGGGCGCCGGCTCGACGGCGCGCAGGCGGCTGTCGTATTGGCGGTCGGGATCGCCGAGTATCGTGAAGTGCACCGGCATGCCCGGCTTCACGCGCACCACGTCGGCTTCCGAGATCTTCGCGCGCACCGTCACGGTGTCCAGGTCGGCGAGAATCATCAGCACCGGCACGATCTGCGCGGCCACCACCGTCTGCCCCGGCTGCGCGACCATCGCGATGATCTCGCCGTCCATCGGCGCGGTGATGTGGGTGTAGGAAAGCTGGGTGCGCGCGTTGTCGACCGCCACCGACGACACCAGAATCTGCGCGTTCAGCGACGCGAGATCGGCGCGCGTGGTGTCCACGTTGCCCTGCGCCACTTCGTAGTTCGCGCGCGAGCTGGCGTCGTGCTGGAGCATGAAGGCCTGGCGGTCGAGTTCATGCAGGTATTGCGTGAGCAACGCCCGCTTCGAATCGCGCTGCGCGCGGGCGCTGTCGAGCGAGGCCTGCGCGCTGCGCAGCGCGTTCTGTTCCAGTTGCGGATCGATGGTCGCGAGCAGTTGGCCGCGCCTGACGCGATCGCCGAGCTTGACCGGAATCGACTGGATCTGGCCGTTGACCTGCGCGCCGATCGAAACCTGTTGCGAGGGGTGGATCGTCCCGGTGGCGAGCACGTTCTCGTCCAGATCGCCACGCGTGACGGTCGCCGTCAGGTATTGCGGCGGCTCGGGCCGAATGGCGAACAGCCAGACGATCACCGCGAGCACCACGATCACCATGACGGCGCACGCTGCCAATAACGGCCTGCGTCGAGCGAACTGAACCGGGTTGGACATGAAACCCCTGATGAAAGGCCAGGCACGGCACGTGCGACGGCCACGGCGGCGCCGCACCGGAATCGATGCGGGACACGCCGGAATCGCTGACTTCGGGCCGACCAGGCATGAGCGCGGCCCCCACCCCGATCACGACGATCGGGGCGGCAAGCGGGTCACCACATGGCAGGGTGCGTGATGCGTGATGCGTGATGCAGGGCGCGGCCTGGGCCGCGAGGCTCACGCGTCCATTTGTCGACGCAGGCTGAGAGGACGCATGTCGGTCCAGACCTCGTTGATGTAATCGAGGCACGCCTGCTTCGGGCCGACCTTGCCGACCGCTTTCCAACCGGCCGGCACGTCCTTGTACTCAGGCCAGATCGAGTACTGTTCCTCGTGATTGACGACCACGGTGTAAATTTCTTCGGACATCTCGCTCATAGCTGATCACCCTGCGAAAGAACATGGAACATGGAGCGGATAGGATTTCCGCGGATACGTGAGGCTTCGCGTATTGGTTCGTATAACGAAGAATTAAGCCTGGCGGCTGTCTCCGGCATTTTGATTTTTACCATTCGACGGCTTGGCGCCGTGGTGCGCCCGCGTTCGGACGCCGCGCATTCTCGCAAACCGCTCACCGGTTCGTGGGCTCCGAAAACCCTACGTTATCCTTACGGATTGGGGATTCGAACCCTCAAGTGAGCAACTTCTCTCAAGGTGAGCAGAAGTCTAAGTTTCAAATTTTGCAATGTCAACAACATCCCAATTGATGCGAAGCAGCACTAAATTGCCTAAATGTTTTTCTCGTGGCATTGCAACGAAAATTTTCTAATAAGCTTCGGTAATCAATGGGTTGGCCTTGTCCGACAAGGGATGGAAGGCATGCAATCGGGATAACCCTGTATCGGAGTTTCAAAAAAATATGCAATAACCGAGATCAAAATGGGAACGCAATGAATATCGCCGGATTCGCATTCAATTCTCAATTTTTTCTCAAGTTATACGACTGATTTTTTAATCCATGCCGCTTTTTGACGAAATCCTGTCGCGTGAAGCACGATGGGTGGGGTTCCCGCGAGTTAGCGGATGCGGGTTGGCCCGCGCATGGGAGATGGGAGACTTACCGGTCGGTGCGCGACGCAGTCGCAGCACGAGTGGGGAGATGCGTTGAAGCGTGTCGGGTATACGTGGGTGCGGCTGCGATGACGGTGAGGTGATGGCTTCGGATCGTCGCTTGTTGCTTCGCTATCGGTGCGTGGGCGTGCCGTGGTCGACGATCCCGATGGGGCCGTCGACCATCGCGGCTTAACCCGAAACCCGTTTCATTTCATTGTTTTCCTTGGCAGTCCCGATCAAATCGGCCGTGCTGCCCTCGCCGCCCTCCGGAAACCGCTCCGGATACAGATGCCGCTCGGCGGCCACCGCATCGAAGGTGTTCGACCAGCGCGCCACCACCACCGTGGCCAGGCTGTTGCCGATCGTATTGCACGTGGCGATCGCCATCGACATGAACCGATAGACGCCGAAGATCAACGCCAGGCCCTCGATCGGCAGGATGCCGGTCGACGTCACCGTCGCGGCGAACACGACGAACGAGCCGCCCGATACGGTGGCCGCGCCCTTGGAGGTCAGCAGCATCAGCAGCAGGATGCCGATCTGGTGTTCGATCGTGATCGGCACGCCATACGCATGCGCGATGAACATCACGCCCATCGACATGAAGATCGAGGTGCCGTCCAGGTTGAACGCATAGCCGGTGGGCAGCACCAGGCCCACCGTCTGCTTCGCGCAGCCGAGCCGTTCGAGTTTGATCAGCAGCCGTGGCAGCGCGCTCTCCGACGACGCGGTGCCGAGCACGATCACGATCTCTTCCTTGATATAGCGAAGGAATCGCCACAGGCTGAAGCCGGCGATGCGGGCGATCGCGCCCATCACCACCACGATGAACAGCACGATCACGGCGTAGAAGCTGAACACGAGCTGCGCCAGCGCGATCAGCACCGCCGTGCCGTTGCTGCCCACCGCATAGGCCACGGCCCCGAAGGTGCCGAACGGCGCGAGCTTCATCACGAGATTGATGAACGAGAACAGCACGTCGGAGATCAGGTCGAGCCCTTCGTTGATGCGCACCCGGCGCCGCTCGGGGATCGCCAGGATGCCGATGCCGACCATCACGGCGAGCACCACCACCTGCAGCAGCTCGCCCTTCGCGAAGGCCCCGATGAAGTTGTCCGGCACGAGGTGCATGACGAACTCGGAGAAGCTCTGCGAGGTGGCTTTCGCGGCGCTCGCGGGCACCGCGCCGACGGCCACGCCGGTCATCGATCTGCCGGTCTGCAGCAGATTGCCGGCCAGCAGGCCGAACGCCAGCGCGATCGTCGACACCACCTCGAAATAGACGATCGAGCGCCACCCCACGCGCCCCGCGCTCTTCACGTCGCCGGCCGAGGCGATGCCGTGCACGATGGTGAGGAATACCAACGGTGCGACACCGGCCTTGATGAGCGCCAGGAAGATGTCGCCGAGCACCTTCAGTTGCGCGCCGAACTTCGGGAACACCAGCCCCACGGCGATGCCGAGCACCAGCGACAGCAGAACCTGCATGCCCAGTTTTCGATACCACGGCAAGGCCTTCGGCGCTGCGATGGCGCGGTCTCGCGACGGGTTTTCGCTGTTCATCGATTGCTCCTCCACGCGTTGAGCGGCGGTTCAGACGCCGTTCGACAAGGCGATTGCGCGATCGACCATCTGCGGCGCCAGGCCCAGGTAGTTCGCGGGGTCGGTCATGCGGTCGATCGCGGCGCGATCGAAGTGCTTCGCGACTTCCGGCAGCGCGGCCAGCGCCTCGGCCAGCGTGCCGCCGGTTTCGTTGACGGTGCGGCAGGCGTCGTAGACGATGTCGTGCGCCTGCTGACGCCCGGTGTACGGCGCCATGCCCATCATCACGGCTTCCGCCACGATCAAGCCCTTGCTGATGCCGAGGTTGTGCTTCATGCGCGCCGCGTCGACGATCAGCCCGCCGAGCGCGAACTTCGCCTGATGCAGCGCGCCCGAGCTCAGCACGAAGCTTTCGGGAATCGCGATCCATTCGGCATGCCAGGGGCCGGTGGCGCGCTCGAAATCCTGCACCATCGCATCGACCATCAGGCCCGCGTGCTGGCGCACGGCCTTGGCGGCCGCCAGCATCAGTTCGCTCGAAATCGGGTTGCGCTTTTGCGGCATGGTGCTGCTCGCGCCGCGCCCCTTGACGAACGGCTCGTACACCTCGGCGAACTCGGTGGACGCCATGATCATGATGTCGAGCGCGATCTTGCCGAGCGAGCCGGTGATCAGCGCGAGCAAGTTGACCGCCTCGGCGAAGCCGTCGCGCGCCACGTGCCACGTGGTGGCCGGCACGCCGAGCTTCAGTTCCTCGGCCAGCGCCTGCTGCACCGCGAAGCCCTTCTCGCCCAGCGACGCCAGCGTGCCGGCCGCACCGGCGAATTCCACCACCGCCACGCGTTCGCGCAACTGCGCGAGCCGCACCTGATGGCGATCGAACATCGCCAGCCAGATCGCGACCTTGTAGCCGAACGTGACGGGCAGCGCCTGTTGCAGGTGGGTTCGGCCGGCCATCGGCGTGTCGCGGTGCTTCGCGGCCAGATCGACAAGGATCGCGCGCAGCTCGCGGATATCCGCATCGATCGAATCCAGCGCGTCGCGCACCTGCAGCGCCACCGCCGTATCCATGATGTCCTGGGTGGTCGCGCCCCAGTGAACGTAGCGCCCCGCCTCGCCGCACATCGCCACCAGTTGATGCACGAGCGGCAGGATCGGGTAGCCGACGATGTCGGTTTCCTCGCGCATGTGGTCGAAATCGATGCGCTCGATGCGCGATTCGCGCGCGATCACGTCGGCGGCCTCGGCCGGGATCACGCCGGTGCGCCCTTGCGCGCGGGCGAGCGCCACTTCGACGTCGATATAGCGCTGAACCAGCGCGTGATCCGAGAACAGCGCGCGCATCTTGGCCGTGCCGAAGGCATCGCGGAACAGCACGGAATCGATCACGGTGCTGGCCATGAGCGGGACGGAACGTTGCATGGAGACCTCTTGAAACAAGGGAAATGGCGATGGACGTGTTTATATGTCCGGACATATTGGATCTTATATGTTCGAACATATCGGACAAGCTATGATTTACCCTATGTTTTCGACGTCATCTACCCACGCACCATGAACAGGCCTCACTTCGCCGACATCGCCCGCGACCTCACCGACGGCATCGCGTCGGGACGTTATCCGGTCGGCTCGAACCTCCCGACCGAACTCGAACTGCGGGATCACTACCAGACCAGCCGCCACACGGTGCGCGCGGCGCTGGCCGAATTGCAGGAGCGCGGGCTGGTATCGCGCCGCAAGAACGCCGGCACGCGGGTCGAGTCGGCGCAGCCGCGCAACGACTTCCGTCCGTCGCTGGCGTCGGTGGACGATCTCGTGCAATTCGGTTCCGAACATTTGAGACAGGTGCAATCGGTCGAGCGGATCGCGGCGACGGCGAAGCTCGCGAGCACGCTGCATTGCGCGCCGGGCGAAACCTGGCTGCGCATTTCGAGCTTGCGGATCACGGAGGACAAGGACAGCCCACCGGTGGGCTGGACCGACGTGTATCTCGATCCGAGCTACGGCGAGGTGGCCGATGCGGCGCGGGAGAACCCCGATACGCTGATCAGCACGTTGATCGAGCGCCGCTACGGGCGCGCCATCGAAGAGATCCGGCAGGACGTGCGCGCCGTGACCGTGGCGCCACTGATGGCGCGGCGCCTGCAGGTCGAGCCGGGCTCGGCCGCGCTGCAGATCGTGCGCCGTTACTACGATTCGGCCGGCACGTCGTTCGAGACGTCGGTGACCTTGCATCCGGCGGAACGCTTCCACATCTCGATGCAATTGACCCGGTCGAAAGCCAAATAACCGGGGGCAGGCATGCCCTGCCCCCGGTCGCACCCGCCGAGTTACGCGCCGTCCCCCACCAACAGAATCAACTTCCCGCGCGCAAACCCGCTCTGACTGGCGGCCAGCGCGTCACGCCATTGCGCGAGCGGAAACGCCCGCGCGATCGGCACCGAGAACTGCCCGGCCGCCGCCCGCTGGGCGAACTCGCCGAGCACGTCGTAACGCAGCTCGCCGGTGAGCCGGGCCGTCGCGTCGGCGTCGAGCACCGGCATGCCGGTTTCGTCGAGCGTGGCGCCCGGGTCGCTGTCGAACGAGGTGCGCACGCCGAGCTTGGCCGCGCCATCGAAATCGACGATGGTCAGCACCCGCCTCGGCTCGCCGCCCACCGCCTCGATCAGCGCCGGCAGCGCGCCGGCCACGGCGCTCGACACGTTCACCGGCGCGGTATCGAGCGCCAAGTCGAGCGGGCCGCCGGCCAGCGCCAGCACGCGCTCGGCCATGCCGTCGCCGTAGGCCGTCACGCTCGCGCCGAGCGCGCGCAAGGTGTCCGCATACGTCCGGCCAGCGGTGGCGAACACCTGCGCGCCGCGCAGCAACGCGATCTGCACGGCCGCGAAGCCGACCGTGGTGCCCGCGCCGTGCACCAGCAAGCGCGTGCCGGCCGTCACGCCGAGCTGATCGAGGCTGCGATACGCCGTTTCCACGGCCATCGGCAAGGCGGCGGCTTCGGCGTAGCCGAGCGTGTCCGCGATCGGCGCCCAGTGGTCGAGCAGGCAGAATTCCGACGCGCCGGCCACCGGCGTGCCGACGTAATCGGGCACGCCCAGCACGCGATCGCCGATCGCGATGCCCGTCACGCCCTCGCCCACGGCGTCCACCGTGCCCGCCACTTCCAGGCCGATGCCGCGCGGCAGTGCGCCGGGAAACAAGCCTTTGCAGAGCGCCCAATCGGCCGGCGTCAGGCCGCAGGCGCGCACGGCGACGCGAATCTGCCCGGCGCGCGGGGCCGGCACCTCGGCCGCCTCCAGGCGCAGGACTTCCGAGGGTTCTCCGAATCGATGAAAACGCAGGCTTTGCATGGTGAAGGACTCCTGAATGGTCGGATGCGGTCGCGACAGGCGTAACGAAGCCATGAGGCCCGGTGAACGGGCGACTCGCGGGATCGGATAGAATTGTCAGTGACTGACTTTACACGTAATGTCAGTCACTGACAATAAGGTGGGCCATGCCTCGAGATCGGGAAGTCGTCAGGCGTCTGCTTCAGCAGGCGGCCATGGAGTTGTATCAAACGCAGGGCTACGAACAGACCACCACCGCGGAAATCGCGGCGCGGGCCGGCGTGACGGAGCGCACGTTCTTCCGGCATTTTCCGGACAAGCGCGAGGTGCTGTTCGGCGGCGAGGCGGCGTTGATCGAGCTGCTGGTGGGCGCGGTCAAACGCGCGCCGCCCGAACTGGGGCCGTGGGACACGTTGTTCGCGGCGTTCTCGTCGGCCGAGCCGCTGTTCATCGAGAACCGCGACGCGGTCGAGCCGATGCGCCGGATCGTGGCCGGCAGCCCGGCGTTGCAGGAGCGGCACCTGGCGAAGACGCGCACGCTGACGCTGGCGCTGGCCGCGGCGCTTACCGAGCGCGGGGTGCCCGAGCGGCTGGCGAGCCTGGCCGCGCAGATGGGGATGGCCGCGATCGGGCACGCGGTGGAGGCGTGGCACGACGCGCAGTCGGGCACGCCGAATTCGCATCTTGCGCAGGCGTTTCGGGATATTCGGGGCTTGGCGGGCGGGTGAGGCGCGAGGCTCGGCCCCGACGAGGCATGCACCGGCTCGTCCCAGCCCCCGGTCGAGGCCGGAGTGTCAAGGCATGTCGCGCAAGCATGTCGGGCAGACGGCGAGCCTACACGCCCACCGTCACTCGCCTTCCTTGCGCGGGCCGGGCGGCGCCGCATGCGCGCCACCGCGTACGGGCGGCGAGGACAAGGCTGCAGCGGGCGTCGAGGACGCGGCCGGCGACTTGCGAGACGGGATCGGCGCGTGGGCGCCCGGCCGGCTCGCCGATGGCGGCGCATCAAACGGCGAACCGCCCGCATTGCGTATCGCGTCGCGCTCCTGGATGTGCTTATCGCTCGGCTGCGCCGGGCGATCGAGCAACCGGAAGGTGCGTTGCTGCTCGAACTCCTCGGAGTGCTGGACACCGCCCGTGCCGGCCGCGCGGCTCGTGGCCGACGCCAGCGAACTTTCCACGGTTCGAATTGCCTTGGCGTGACCGAACGCATTGTTCCAATGTCTATTTTGCGTAAGGTCGGCACTCCCATGTTTGGCCACGTCGGCCTTTCGTTTGGCCAGTTCACCCGTCAACGTGGCAACCCGCTGCCGTTGATCGAATTGTTCGTCGTCCGAACCATAGAGGGCATCGTCCGCGGCCCTGCGATCGATTCCCATGTGACCCACGGCGGCGCGTGAGGCGCCACTACTCGAGGCCGACGCGGGCGGCTTGGCGGGCGCGGGGGCCGCCGAATGCGGCAACTGCGCCGACAGCACATCGGAACCCACCGCCACTTTTCGTGCCGCGCTCGAGGTTCCGTAGGGGATCTGTGCCGATAGCGCCGGCTTCGCACTCGGCGTGGCCTCACCGCTCGCCGATGCCGATGCGCCAAGCGATGACGAGGCCAACGCGCCCCCTGCCGGCGACTTGCCCCAGACGATGAGCGTTGCCGGCGTGCCACGCGGTGCAGTCCGCGGTGGCGGCGCCGACGCCGGCTTCGAAGCCGAAGCCGAAGCCGGCGTCGAAGCTGAAGCGGACGCGGGAATGGCGTGAGGCGTCCCGCCGCCGGACTCCTGCGTCTTGGTATTTTTGCGTTCGGTTTTTCCCACATCCGTCTTGCGATTCGATTGCATGACGATCCCCTGGCATCGGCGATCGGCAATGTACCTCGACGTATCGAACCCCGCACGATGTTTTTCAGTCCCGAGTTGATGGGCCGCCGAGTCCGCACATACCCACCTGGGCGAGCTTCCACCCACCGGCCGGAACGCCGTGCGGGCCGGCTCGCGGCACGCGCCGGCAAGCCGAATCGGCCTGCGAGCATTGGGTGCGCACACACCCAACCCCGAGCCACGCCCCGGCGCCATTTCCCGTTTCAAATCATCGCGTTGCCCGCCGCGCGCAAGCCTGGCACGCCGATTGCAAGATTGTTGCCGCGAAGCGTTCACCCTCGGCCGGTTTTTCCGCGCCGTCGTGAAGACCTTATCGATAGCAGTACAGCGTCCGCCATTCCGAGGCCCCGGCCGTGTTGCCGTAGCTGGCAACGTCGGCGCGCCGAGCTTGCTCATCGACGAACGAACCGGCTGCTTCAACAAAGTCAATAACGCGAGGTGAGATCATGAGTGAAAGCATTCAGAAAAAGCTGTTGCGAGTCCGCCCTCCCCGGGTCCGAATCACGTACGACGTGGAAACGGGCGGCGCGATCGAGAAGAAGGAACTGCCGTTCATCGTCGGCGTGCTCGCCGACCTGAAGGGCGACCGCGCCACCGACGACGCCACGCCGCCCATCAAGCAGCGTTCGATGGTCGAGATCGACCGCGACAACTTCAACAACGTGATGGAGCAGATCCTGCCGCGCGTCACGTTGACGGCGGCGAAGAACGCCGACGCCGAACTGAAGGGGCTGCTCGGCGACGATTTCGAACTGACGTTCAAGACCATCGACGCGTTCGAGCCGATGCCGATCGTCAAGGCGCTGCCGTCGTTGAGCAAGCTCTACGATTCGCGCACGCAGATCCGTGATCTGCAGGCCCGCGCGGAAACCAACGATGCGCTCGGCGCGGCGCTCGACACGCTGATCGGCAAGCTGTCGCAGGGCACGCCGACCACGCCTGCCGCAGATGCTGCCAAGGACAAGACGGCCACGCCCCCGGCCGACTCGGCAACCGAATCGGCCAAGACCGGCGACTCGGAAACCGAACCGGCCAAGACCAGCGACTCGGAAACCGAACCGGCCAAGACCGGCGACTCGGCAACCGACTCGGCCAAACCGGCCGCGCCCGCCCTCGCCGCCAGCGATGTGGCTGCCGCGCAAGCCACCATCGCCGCCGTGCCGGGCGTGCAGGTCGATCAGATCAAGCCGCTGGTGCAGGCCTTCGCCGACCAACTGAACCTGTATTTCGTCGCGACCGACAAGGTCGCCACGCAAGCCATCAACACCGCCAGCGCGCGCGGCGCGATCGCCGTGATCGACGAACTGGTGGCGCTGATCGACGAGAAACTGAGCATCGCGCTGTCGGGCGTCATGCACAGCGACAGCTTCAAGAAGATGGAAGCGACCTGGCGCGGCCTGAACTACCTGGTCATGAACACCGAGACCAGCACCATGCTGAAGCTGCGCGTGTTCAACGCCACCAAGGACGAACTGCGCCAGGACATGATGAAGGCGGTGGAGTTCGACCAGAGCGCGCTGTTCAAGATGATCTACGAGGCGGAGTACGGCACCTTCGGCGGCAATCCGTACAGCCTGCTGGTGGGTGACTACGCGATCGACCACACCTCGAACGACATCGATTTCATCTCGAAGATGTCGGAAGTGGCGGCGGCGGCCCATGCGCCGTTCATCGCGCAGGCCTCGCCCGCGCTGTTCGGCCTGGACGGCTTCGACAAGCTCGACAAGCCGCGCGACCTCGCGAAGATCTTCGAAGGCCAGGATTCGCTGCAATGGCAGGCGTTCCGCGAAACGGAAGACGCGCGCTACGTGACGCTCGCCCTGCCGCGCGCGCTGCTGCGCCTGCCGTATGGCTCGCCGGACAAGCGCAACACGGTGCCGTGCGACGGCATCAATTTCGACGAGCGCATTGGTTCGGGTGCCGAAACGGCCTTGATTTCCGACGCGGGCGATGTACTGAGCTACCCCGATCCGGCGCCGGACCACTTCCTGTGGGGCAACCCGGCCTACCTGCTGGCCCAGCGCATCACCAACGCGTTCTCGCTGTACAGCTGGACGGCGGCGATTCGCGGCGTGGAAGGCGGCGGCCTGGTGGACAACCTGCCGAGCTACACCTACACGTCGGCGCACGGCAGCGTGGAATTGCTGTGCCCCACCGAAATCTCGATCACCGACCGTCGCGAGAAGGAACTGAACGACCTCGGCTTCATCTCGCTCTGCCACTGCAAGGGCACCGGCAAGGCGGCGTTCTTCGGCGGCCAGACCACCAACCAGCCGAAGAAGTACTTCTCCGATTCGGCCAACGCCAACGCGCGCATCTCGGCGATGTTGCCGTACATGCTCGCCGCCTCGCGTTTCGCGCATTACATCAAGGTGATCATGCGCGAGAAGATCGGCAGCTTCATGACGCGCGGCAACGTGGAGGATTTCCTCAACGCGTGGATCTCGAACTACGTGCTGCTCGACGACAACGCGCCGCAGGACGCCAAGGCCGGCTATCCGCTGCGCGAAGCCCGCGTGGTGGTGACCGAAGTGCCGGGCGAGCCGGGCGCATACCGCGCCACGGTGTTCCTCAAGCCGCACTTCCAGCTCGAGGAACTGACCACCTCGATCCGCCTCGTGGCCAACCTGCCGAAGTAATACGCGACCTCTTCCATTCCAGGAACCATCATGGATCTGATTCTTTTCCAGCCGGGCGATCAAAGCATCATGAACGACGACGGCAGCCAGGTCGACAACTCGGCCTGGGCCGCGGACGGCCCCTCCGGCCTCTGCATCGAAATCGTCTCGCTGCACCAGGGCATGAAGCAGCAGATCACCACCGACGTCAGCAACAACGCGCGCACCTCGGGCCGGCCGATCATCACCGAGTTCACGCTCGTGAAGTACGTGGACCAGACCTCGGTCAAGCTCTACGAGTACTGCCTGGGCGCCACCACGCTCGGCAAGGGCGCGGACAAGCCGAGCACGATCTACATCGCGCGCGAATCGGGCGGCAAGACCACCAACATCATGAAGATCGAGCTGAAGGACGCCATCATCAGCGAGATCCAGCTGCAGACGCATCCGGACGACATGCCGACCGAGCAGTTCAAGCTCAACTTCACGGAAGTCATCTGGACCTACACGCAGCAGATGAACGACATGTCCACCAAGGGCGTGAAGACGGCGGGCTGGAGTATCGCGAAGAACATGCCGATCGCCGGCAAGTTCTCGTCGAACCTCTGATCCGCCGCAGCCGGAGCACGCCATGCCGTTCCTGCTCGAACGCCTCGCGCAAGCGCCCGCCTTCGACGGCTCCCGGCCGTTCGACTTGCGCGAGGCGGTCGCCGCGCAGATCCAGCGCATCGTCAGCGCGCGCAGTACCGGCGCGGGCGTGGATCTGCTCGGCTTCGGCATGCCGAGCGCGGTCGAGCTGGAGATGTACAGCAAGCCGCAGCTCGAACGCTATGCGCAGCGGCTGGCGCTGCTGATCGCCCGCCACGAGCCGCGGCTGCTCGCGCCGCGCGTGAAGATCGAGTCGGTCGGGCAGCCGCTCGGCCCGTACCGGCTCGCGATCTATGGTTCGCTCGATGACGGCAACGGCACCGACGTGTTCCATTTCGAGTTGCCCTCCCACTGAGCCCCGAGGTCACGATGCGCCCCGCCACCTCCAACCTCGCCGACTGCTTCCGCGAGGAACTCGCCTCGCTGCGTACCGAATCGGTGCTGTTCGGCGAGAAGCATCACGAGCTGGCGCGCACGCTCGGGCTCAACGCGCGCGAGGCGACCGATCCGCAGGTGGAACTGCTGCTGCAATCGTTCGCGTTCCTCGCGGCGCGGCTGCGCCACCAGATCGCGCAGGACAAGGCGCGCCTGCCCGATACGCTGCTGTCGTTCCTGTATCCGCACCTGGAGGCGCCGATCCCGTCGATGCTGATCGCGCAGATCGAACCGAAGCCGGACGGCGCGGATTTCTCGCGCGAACAGGTGCTGCCGCGCGGCCGCATGATGAGCGCCTCGCCCACCAATCATCTCGGGCAAAGCACCGAGTGCCGGTTCCGCACCTGCTACGACACGCCGCTGCTGCCGCTGCGCATCGACACGGTGTCGTTCGAATCGGGCCACGGCTACGAATCGATGGGCGGCGTGACGGCCTCGCAATCGGTGCTGCGCATCCGCCTGCGCGCCGACGGCGTGGGCACGCTGCATACCAAGGGCGCCGGCCCGCGCCGGCTGCGCTTCTATATCGACAACGCCCAGGCCGACGCGATCGAACTGTATGAAAGCCTGGCGCTGCATCTGAGCGGCGTCGCGGTGCTGCCGTCGATGGCGGGCCGGCCCCGCCAGTTGCCGCCCGACAGCCTGCGCTGGCTCGGCATGGAGCCGGACGAAGCGGCGCTGACCGCGAACCACCATACGCACCCGGGTTATCGGCTGCTCCAGGAGTATTTCGCGTTTCCCGAGAAATTCCTGTTCTTCGAAATCGGCCGTCTCGACGAGATCGATTTCAGCGCCGTGGAAGATTACTTCGACCTGATCCTGGTGCTCGACATGCCGTTTCAGCCGGACTGGAATATCGGCCCGGCGTCGCTGCGCCTGAATTGCGTGCCGCTGGTGAACCTGTTCTCGCAACGCATCGAGCCGATCGCGCTGACCCATACCGAATACGAATATCACGTCACTGGTGACCTGAAGAACCACCGCTACTGCGAGATCCATTCGATCGAAATGCTTGAATCGATCTCGAGCGAGGGCAAGCCGCGCTCGATCGCGCCGTATTTCGCGATGGACGATTTCCGGCGGCTGGAGGATCAGGATTATTTCTACCTGCCGCGCCGGCTGCCCGCCACCGCGCAATACGTGGCCGGCAGCGAGATGTACGTGTCGTTCCTCGACGAGCATTTCGACCTCGGCCAACTGACCGACGAGGTGGTGGGCGGCCGCGCGCTGTGCACCAACCGCCGGCTGCCGGAGCGGCTGATGTCGGGCAGCCCGCTGCATCTGGAAGACGCGGGGCCGGCCAACCGCATCCTCGCCCTGACCAAGCCCACGCCGCACCACACGCCGCCGCAGATCGGCAACCGCCCGTGGTCGCTGATCTCGCAACTGTCGCTGAACCACCTGTCGCTCGACGGCGGCCCGGTGGCGCTGGCCGCGCTCAAGGACATCCTGCGCCTGCACGTCGGCACCCAACGCGAGAGCGGCTGGGCGCAGATCGACGCGATCCAGGCGCTGCGCAGCCGCAGCATCATGCGCCATGTGGGGCGTGACGGCTGGCGCGGCTTCGTGCGCGGCGTCGAATTGACCGTGACGATGGACCCGAGCGATATCGGCGCGGCCAGCACGGTGCTGTTCTGTTCGGTGCTGCGCCATTTCCTGCGCGGCTATGCCAGCGTCAATCATCTGGTGGAAGTCGCGCTCGAAACGCGCAATCTCAAGGGGAGCCACAAGCCATGGCAGCCATCGGCCGGCACCGCTATCGCACTGTAAGGGACTACCTGTTCCAGCAGTACGGCGACTTCGACGTGTTCCAGTTGATGCGCCTGCTGCTCTCGGACACCGACCCGGCGCTGCCGATCGGGCAGCGGCTGCGTTTTCGCGCGGATCTCTCGGCGGCGTTCCCGGCGCGCGAGTTCACGCGCATTTCGCTGCTGCCCGGCGAACCGGACGACGCCGAGCTTGATGCCGAGCTTGATGCCGCTGCACCGGCCGGGCGCCGCGCGCGCCGGATTCGCGGCGTGGACATCCGCACCGCGAATTTCTGCATCGCGAGCGTGACCGGCCCGCTGCCGGAATCGTTCACCGAATGGGTGCGGGAGCTGGCCTCCGAGCGCGCCACGGCGATGGCGGACTTCCTCGACATGTTCAACCAGCGCGCCAACGTGCTGCGCTATCAGGTCAAGCAGGCGCTCACGCCGGGCCTGAACGACCGTCCGCCCGGCGAAACCGAGATCGCCGGCTGCCTGGCCGCGCTGTCGGGCCTCGCCGACCCCCGGCTGGCCGCGCGCGTGCCGCTGCCGCAGCGCGCCTGGCTCGGCATCGCCGGGCTGCTCGCGAACCGCCGCCGCCCCGCCTCGACGCTGGTGGACGTGCTCGGCGCCGCGCTCGACGCGCAGGTCAGCGTGACCGAGAACGTCGGCGCCTGGCACGAACTCGACGTGCGCGACCGTTGCGTGCTCGGGGTGCGCAACCATCAGCTCGGCCGCACGCTGGTGGTGGGCCGCCGCGTGTGGGACCAGCAGGCGCGGCTGCGCATCGAGATCGGCGTGGTGGATTACGACGCGCTGCAACGCCTGCTGCCGCCGCCCGACGGCTCGGACCCGACCGAGCCGGCCGATCCGCCCGACAGCCTCGGCCGCTGGGCGGCGTCGGCCGCCACCGCCCGGCCCGCGGGCACCTCGTCGAACTACGCGATGCTGTGCGGCCTCGTGAAACTGCTGGTGGATCGCCTGGCCGACTGCGAGATCGTGCTGCACGTGCGCGAGGCCAGCGTGCCGGGCGTGCCGCTGCCGCAACCGGCGCGCGGCACCGACACCACCTCGATGCGGCTCGGCCAGAGCGCCTGGCTGGCCGGCAAGCCCGCGCATCCGCACGCGAGCCGCCCGGTGCGCTTTCTGATTCGCACCAATCACGCCGTGGAGGCCGCATGAACGAGATCCTTGGCGTCGACGCCACGCGCGCGTTCTCCGTGCAGCGGCTCGGTGCGCCCGAGCCGCGCGTGTTCCTGCACTGCGCCGTGTTCGTCAATCGCAACACCGTGCTCGGCGCGGAAACCTTCCGGCTGGAGAGCTTTCAGGGCCAGGAGCAGGTGTCGGAGCCGTTCGAATTCCAGCTCGAACTGAGCGGCAATTCCAGCGGCGCGGCCTCGGGCCGGCTGCGCTTCGACGAACTGGTGGGCCGCGCGATCACGGTCGGCATCGCCAGGCCGGTGGGCGACGCCGCGTCGAGCGAGGGCGCGTTCCAGGCCGCGCTCGATGGCGACACCGTCGCCGCCGAACAGTTTTCGCTGTTCAACGGCATCGTGACGAGCTTCGCGGCCGGCCATCGCGGCAACTACAGCATCGGCATGAAGCCGGCGCTGCACCGGCTCGGCCTGACCAACCACTACCGCGTATTCAATCGCCGCACCGTGCGCGAGATGATCGAGCTGCTGCTCGATGCGCACCATATCGCCTACGCGCCGATCACGGTCACGCTCGACAACCTGGCCACGATCCGCCGCCAGGACTGGATGCAGGCCGGCGAGACCGATCTCGAATTCCTCAAGCGCCTGATGGGCAAGGCCTTGATGCACTACTACTTCGTGCACGGCGCCACCGGCCACCGCGTGGTGTTCTCGAACCTGCCGCAATACCCGGAGGTTGCGCCCGGCCAGCCGCCGCTGCGCTACACGTACACCGAGACGAGCGCGCTCGGCATGGAGCAGGACGATCTGGTCACCGAATTCAGCATGAAGCAGACGCTGGCCAGCACCGGCGTGCATGGCGTGCTGACCCAGCAGGACGGCGCGTGGCTGACCAACCGCGTGGTGCAGTTCAACTCGTTCAGTGCCGACGAGCATCACGATGCCGATCCGCTGCCGTTCAACCTCTACAAGAGCTATCAGTACGGCGGCGGCAAGGAGGAGGCGCGCATCCTCTCGCGCAGCACGCAAAGCTCGCTGGAAAGCAGCCGCCGCGAGTTGAGCGGCGCGAGCCGTTGCTCGGCGTTTCGGGTGGGCCATCGCTTCCGCCTGCGCGCGGCCGGCGACGGGGAAGCACCCGAGGCGACGTTCCTCGACGGCGCGTTCGTGCTGACCTCGGTGTCGCATCAGGCCAGCATGGACGGCGGCTACCAGAACCATTTCCAGGCCGGCGACGCGGCGTTCCTGATCACGCCCTACTCGATCCAGTCCACCCAGCAGGGCGCGGTGCTGGCCGAGGTGGTGTCGGGCACCAGCGCGCCGGCCCAGCCGCCGATCGATTTCGGCGCGGCGTCGTCGTTCGCCACCGCGCAGGCCAGCTTCGTCGACACCCTGAACCCCGGCTCGTTTCCGCAGATCGGCGTGCATGTGCGCTTCTCGACCGCCGCCAAGGACGACCCGCCGGTGTGGATCAAATTGTCCGCGTCGATGCAGACCGCGCCCACCATCGGCGCGATCGTGGTGGTGTCGCGCGCGCAGGACGAATCGGAGCTGCCCGAGATCCAGAACGTGATCCAGTCGAACGGCAGCACGCTGGTGGTGCCGTCGGGCTGGCTGTCGAACACCCACGTCGGCAGCCAGTATTCGACCAACTACGGCGACAACCAGACCATCAACTACGGCCGGCTGTCCGCGCCCGACCTGGGCCAGGCCACGCGGATCGTCTCCAGCGCCTATGCGAGCGGCCATTTCGGCAACGCCAGCTTCTCGCAGGGCGCGGGCTACAGCTTCAGTTGCGCCGACCCGTCGGCGCCCGGCGCGCGTTCGAACCCGGCCGAGCTGTATGGCGGCGCCGAGCCCGAGGGCGATATTCTCAGCGCCACCGAGGCGATCGGCTCGACATACAACCGCGCGAGCGGCACGCGCAGCTACAGCCACTCGGCGTTCGGCACCTCGATCAGCGACAGCACGGTCGGCGACGAGCAATCGACGCGCGCCGTCGGCGACAGCAGCGCGGTATCGATCGTCGGCAGCTCGGTCAGCCTGTCGACCACCGGTATCAGCATGAACACCAACATCACCGGCTCGGTGATCGACAGCACGATGGTGGGCAGCACGGTGCGCACCACGATCAGCGGCGACACCCTCGAAACCAGCTTGTCGGGCGACACGGTGCGCAACACGGTGTCCGGCGACCTGATCGAGGACAGCGTGAGCGGCAACGTGATGCGCAACACCACCTCGGGCAACGTGATGGAGGTGTCGCTGACCGGCAACGTCACCCGCAACACCACCACCGGCAACGTCATCGAAACCTCGTTTACCGGCAACACCACGCGCACCGAAACCACCGGCCTCACCGTGGTCGATCACGTGAACTGCGGCGAAACCGTCAACAAGATCAACGGCGTGGTGCAGCAAAGCGAGACCAGCGGCGCGTCCACCACCACCGCCACCCACGGCGACACCACCCGCATCGAGACCAGCGGCGCGACCTCGAACATCGTCACGATGGCGGCGATCACCGTGGTGGAGACGGCCGGCCCCGGCGCGCGCGTGTCGAACAACGATGAAACGCCCCACGTCGACAACATCGTGACGCGGATCCACATGATCGAAGCCACGCTGATCTTCATGTGAGCGCCGCCCGATGAAAATCGTCAAACCCCAGTCGCTCGGCCTGTTCTTCAAGCCGTACACGTTCGCGGGCCGGCATTACCTGTCGGTGGCCGCGCTCGGCTTCTTTCCGCTCGGCGCGCCCTGCGAGCGCTATCTGGCCGAAAGCACCCAGTGGCCGCACGTGGCCGCGAGCCTGCCGGCCGGCCAGCCGCTCGACGAGGCGATGCCGCGCACCGGCGCCGAGGTGCTGCTGCTCGGCGCCGCCCATGCGCCCGACCAGCAGGCCTGCGCGAGCCTCACGGTGCAACTGCGGCTGGATGCCGCCGACGGCCGGCCGCTGGTCAGCAAGTGCCTGGTGGTCTGCGGCGAGCGCGAATGGCGCGCCGATGCGCTGCGGGCACGCCAGGTCGGCCGTGCGAAGCCGTTCCTGACGATGCCGCTGACGTACGCGCGGGCGTTCGGCGGCCCGCGCAATCCGGTCAATCCGGCCGGCTGCGGCACCCGCGAGGCGCGCTTCGGCACCGGCAGCGGCGCGATGCCGAACGTGGCCTACCCGGCCGGCGAGGTGGACGCCGCCTGGCGCGCCAGCGTGCCGGCCGGGTTCGGCCCGATTCCGATCGGCAACGCCGCGCGGCGCGACCGGTTCGGCCGCTACGGGCGCGGCTGGAGCGCGCAGGCCGAGCCGGGTTTCGCGTCGGACCTCGACTGGCACGTGTTCAACATGGCGCCGCCAGATCAGTGGCTCGACGCGCCGCTCGCGGGCGGCGAGCGCTACACGCTGCGCAACCTGCATCCGCGCCATGCCGAACTGACCGGCGAGGTGCCGGCCTTCGCCGCGCGCGCTTTCGTGCTCGGTGCGGGTGAAGCGCCGGCGCAGGCCCGCGAGGTGGCGATGAAGCTCGACACGCTGTGGCTGGTGCCCGATCACGATCTGGGCGTGTCGATCCATCACGGCACGATCGAGATCGCCGACAGCGACGGGCAGGACGTGGCCGTGCTGATGGCCGCCTACGAGCATGCGGGCGACCCCAAGCCGCGCTCGCACTACGACGCGGTGATGGCGCTGCGTCTCGATCCGGTGCTGAGCCGCCAGCACGTATTCAACGACAGCCAGCTCGCGCCCGAGCGCTCGGCCGAGGCGCTGGCGCGCCGCGCCGCGCGGCAGCACGAGGCGGAACAGGCCGCGCTCGCGCGCAGCCAGCAGCGGCTCGACCTGCTCGATGCGCAGTATTGGGCGCGTCGCGGCACGCCGCCGCCGGCCGATCACGTGCCGGCGCGCGCCACGCTGCCGGCGCTCGGCCTGATGACCTCGCAAACAGTCGCCGAAGGCGATTTCGATCTGTCCGAGATCGTCACCAAGGCCAAGGCATTGGCCGACGACGCCGAACGACGCGGCAAGGCCGCGCTCGCCAGCGTGCCCGCCGCCGTGCCGGCGCCGGTCGATCCGGCCGCCCTGCTCGACGCCGCGTTCGAGCGCGCGGCCCGGCCGGCCCATGACCTGCTGCCGCCCGCCGTGGCCGGCCGCGATCCGCAGGTCGAATCGATGCTCGCGCAATGGCCGCCGCTGCCCGCCGAGGCGAGCGAGCAGCAACGCGTTCGCGATGCGGCCTCGCGCGAGGCCATCGCCAAGTTGCCGGCGTTGAAGCGCCAGTCGCGCCGCGCCGCGCCGAAGCTGGCCCAGGCCGCGCTGCCGTATCCGCCCGAGGTGGCGGCGCAGCTCGGCGCGCGCGTGCGTCAATGGCATGCGGCCGGCGTGCCGCTGGCCGGGCGCGATCTGGCCGGTGCGGATTTGCGCGGCGCCGATTTCTCGGGCGCGGACCTGCGCGAGACGATGTTCGACGGCGCGGACCTGCGCGGCGCATGTTTCGCGGGCGCGAACCTGCAAGGCGCGGTGCTGCTCGGCGCGCGGCTCGACGGGGCCGACTTCGGCGGCACGAACCTGCAAGGCGCGAACCTGTGCGAAAGCCGGGGCGACGACGTGGTGTTCGACGGCGCGGACCTGACCCGCGCCCAGGCGATCGACGCGCAATGGCCGCATGCCAGCCTGCGCGGCGCGCGCCTGCGCCGCCTGCTCGCGATTCGTCTCGCCTGCCCGTACGCGGTGTTCGACGGCGCCGACGCGAGCAAGGCCACGCTGTTCGATCTCGACGCCGACGACAGCCGCTGGCACGCCGCCACGCTGGACAAGACGGTGTTCCTGCGCGCCCGGCTCGCGCGCGCCGATTTCGGCGGCGCCAAGCTGCTCAAATCGGTGTTCACGATGTCGGACCTGCAGGCGAGCCGCTGGCACGAGGCCGTGCTCGACGGCGTGCAGGCAGGCGGCGCGACGGTCTGGCGCGACGCGGTGCTGGCCGGCGTCACGGCGAGGCAATGCGGCTTCAACGGCGCCGATTTCGGCCGCGCGAACCTCAGCGGCGCACGCTTGCTGCGTTGCGATCTCGGCCGCAGCGACCTGCGCGGGGCGCGGCTCGACGGTGGCCTGTTCGCGCGCTGCGGCCTGTATCGCGCCGACCTGCGCGACAGCGAAGCGGCCGCGGCCGAGTTCTATCGCTGCTTGTGCCGCAAGACCGATTTTTCCGGCGCGCGCCTGGTGGATACCGCCTTCCTGCAATGCGAACGCAGCGGCGCGATTCCGCCCGAAGGCGCGCTCGCCGCCACCGGGAGCCCGGCATGAGCACCCCGCACCAAGCCGCGCCCGCCTTGCAGGCCGCCACGCCGTGGGACGAGATCGCGCTCGCGATCCGGCTCGACCAGCCGATCCGCGCGCACGACCTGCGCGGTCTCGACGCGCGCCACCGTGCGCTGGCCGGCGCGATCTTCAACCAGACGGACCTGGCCGGCGCCTCGTTCGCCGGGGCCGACCTGGCGCGCGTGCGCTTCATCGATTGCGATTTGCGGGGCGCCGATTTCGGCAACGCCGATCTCGATCACGCGAGCTTCGTCAAATGCGACCTGTCGCAAGCGCGGCTCGCGGCGCGCAACCTGCGCCACGTCAGCTGGATCGATTGCAATTTGACTGCCAGCCATTGGGAGCATGCGCAGGTGCAGGCCTGCACGATCGTCAACGGCACGCTCGACCATGCCCGCTTCGATGGCAGCGCGCTGACGCGCTGCACGCTGCTGAACAGCCGCTTCGATCGCACCAGCGTGGCCGGCGCGACGCTGCGGCAATGCGTGATCAGCCCGGCCGACTGGCGCACCGTGAACCTGGCCGGCCTGCAGGCCGAGGGCACGATCTTCTCGAACGC
Source organism: Burkholderia sp. 22PA0099 (assembly GCF_047497165.1). Classification (NCBI taxonomy): domain Bacteria; kingdom Pseudomonadati; phylum Pseudomonadota; class Betaproteobacteria; order Burkholderiales; family Burkholderiaceae; genus Burkholderia; species Burkholderia sp. 22PA0099. The sequence continues at coordinate 2,377,432 of NZ_CP163165.1, forward strand.
GAATTTCGAAGGCCAACTGATGAGCGGGCTGCGTCTGCCGCGGTGCTCGATGCAGGCGGCCGAACTCGGTCATGCCGACCTGGCCGGTGCCGACCTGAGCCACGTGAACCTGTACCGCGCACGGCTCGCGCACGCCAACCTCAGCAATGCGGTGGCGCCGCACGCGCTGCTGCTCGAAGCCGTGCTGACCGACACCAGCCTGGCCGACGCGCAGCTCGACGGCGCGATCTTCCAGAAAGCCCGCCTGCACGGCTGCCGGCTCGACGGCGCGCGGCTGCGCGCCAGCATCTGGAACCGCAGCCATCACGACAACGTGTCGTTCCGGCGCGCCGACCTGAGCCATGCGCGCTTCGAACAGGTGGAGGGCGATCACGTCGATTTCGGCGACGCCACGCTCGACCACGCCCAATTCCACAACGCGTCGCTGTGCGAGACGAACTTTCGCGGCGCCAGCCAGCACCGCGTCGGCCGCACCGACCCCGCCCGCCTCGCCGCCGAGGCCCGCACGCTCGCCCTGGAGAACGAATGATGGCTACCGCCAAGACCGGCAACAAGCTGCCGCCGCCCCTGCCGCTGCACCTCGTCGAGGCCCGCATCATCGTGGCGCTCGACCAGCACGCCTTCCTGCTCGACGACGGGCGCGCCGCGCACCAGGCCCTGAGCTGCCTGATCCGGCCCGAGGTGGGCGACCACGTGCTGGTGGCCACCTGCCGCAATGCGACCAGCTACGTGCTGCACATCCTGCATCGCAGCGAGCCGCACCTGGTGCAATTGAGCGTGCCGGGCGCGCGCGAGCTGCGCATCGAGCAGCCGCGCATCGGCCTGGCCGCGAGCGACGCGATCACCGTGCAGGCGCTGACCGACGTGGAGATCAGCGCCGCCACCGGCGCCCTGAGCCTGAACGCGCGCAACCTGTTCACCACCGTGCAGGAAAGCCTGGTGCAGAGCGTCGGGCAGTTCGTCGGCCGCGCCGGCCATTATTTGCTCGAGGTCAGCCGGGTGCTGCGCCTGCATGGTCAGCAGGCCGTCGTCACGGCCGACGAGGACGTCAAGGTCGACGGCGAGCGCATCAGCATGGGCTGACGCCGCGCTGCCTCGCCACCTCGCCACCGCCTCGTTACCGCACCGCTCGCCACCGAAACCGGAGATCCGCCCGCCATGTTCGCCACCAACAGCGTCGCCGCCATGTCGATGTTCACCGTGCCCGACGTCTGCAAGACGCCGGCCCTGGTGCCCGTTCCGCTGCCGTATCCGAACCTGACGATGTCGGCCAGCCATATTCCGTCGGTGTTCAACGTGATGTTCGGCGAGGGGCTGGCCGAGAACCTGATGACCGAAGGCACCATCAGCATGGGCGACGAGCCGGGCGTGCTCGGCGGCGTGGTCTCGGGCATCTTCATGGGGCCGGACACCTACCTGACGGGCAGCCTGAAGGTGATCGTCGGCACCGCGTTCGCCACCCGCATGACCTCGCTGGTCGGCATGAACGGCCTGCCGTTCAACACCATGGGCATGTCGCTGGTGCCGGCGCAGTTCAAAGTGCTGCTGCTGGGATGAGCATGCGCCCCGTATCCGCCCCGCCGGCGTGGTTACGCCGCCTGTCGCTCGCCGCGCTGTGCGTTGTGCTCGCCGCCTGCAGCTGGTTCGGCCCGAAGACGGCCGCCGTCTCGCAGATCAAGGTGGTGGCCGAGATCAGCGCGAACCAGAACGCCGCCACCCAGCTCGACGTGGTGTTCGTGTACGACAGCAACGTGCTCGCGCTGCTGCCGGCCACCGGCCCCGACTGGTTCCAGAAAAAGGACGCGCTGCTGGCCGGCCTCGCCACCGCGATCGACGTGGTGAGCCTGCAGGTGCCGCCCGCCACGCTGGCCACCGCCAGCCTGCCGAAGCGTCATGGCAAGGCGATCGCCGTGTACAGCTACGCGAACTACCTGAGCGCGGCCGGCCAGCCGAAGGGCAACATCACGCCGTACAAGAACGTGACGATCTGGCTCACGCCGACCGCCGTCACCTATCAATCGCAGTGAGGCCCGCTCGCGATGCGTTTTCCGGAATGAACAGGCCATGACACTCACCGCCCCGCTCCCCGATGCCGTCCAGTGGTCGGAAGGCATGATGCTTTCGCCGCAGCATCTGCAACAGAACGACCGCTATTGGCAGGCGCATCTGCGCCATCGCCTGCAAACCGTGACGCCGTTCTACTGGGGCGTGCTGACGCTGCGCTTCGAACTGGTGAAGGAAATCCTCAGCATCAGCGAGCTCGAATGCCTGCTGCCCGACGGGCTGCTGGTGGGCTTTCCCGGCGCGCTGCCCTACACGCCGCCCGGCAACGTCGAGATCGACGTGGGCGCGGCGTGCCGCAGCGGCGAGCCGCCCGTCAAGGTGTGGTGCTGCGTGAACCCGCGCGGCGCGCACGCGGCCGTGCAGGACAGCCAGGAACGCCGCTACAACTCGGTGCTCGACGAATCGAACCTCGACGAAAACACCGGCGAGCAGGCCGTGCAACTGCCGCGCCTGCAGGTGCGCTTCCATCTGCACCTGGGCGCCAGTTCGCCGTCGACGCAGACCGCCGTGCCGCTGCTCGAAATCTCGCGGGCCGACAACCAGCAGTTGCGCATCACGCCCTACCATCCGCCGATGCTGAACATCGCGGTGGCCGACAGCCTCGGCGAAACCAACCTGTGGCGCGGCCTGCACGAACTGCACGACCAGCTGTGGGACAAGGTCGTGCAGTTGGGCGAGCACGGCAAGCTCGATGCGCGCGAGGACACGCTGAGCGTGGAGCAGCGCCAGCATCTCGACGCGGCGCGGCGCATCGGCGCGTGCCTGCCGCCGTTCTCCACGCTGCTGGCCGCCAGCACCCACCCGAGCCAGCTTTATCAGGCGCTCGCGCACCTGGTGGGCGCGGCGGCCGGGATCGGCGCCGACCCCACGCCGCTGCTGATGAAGCCCTATCAGCACGACGATTGCGCGCCGCAGTTCCGGCAGGCGATCGAGTTCGTGCAGGCGCGCATCGACACGCTCGACACGCGCTACGAACAGCTCGATTTCAAGCGCGTCGAATCGTATTCGCCGACCCAGCCCGACCTGTGCTTCGAGCGGCGGCTGCCGCCGGGCATGGGCGACGAATTGATCGTCGAACTCGAACCGCGCGACGGGCAAACCGCCACGCAACTGCTCGGCTGGCTCGACGAGGCCTTGATCGCCGACGCCGCCGTGCAGCCGAAGCTGCGCCGCGCGCGGGTGGCCGGCGCGCTGGTGCGCGCGTTGAGCGCGCAGGAGATCGAGCGCGAGAAGCTGCGCCCGCATGCGCTGCTGTTCGCGATCCGCAACCAGCCGCTCGCGCTTGACGACCAGGGGGCGCTGCACGCGTTCGGCGATGCGTCGCTGTTGCAGATCGTCGGCCGCAAGAACGATGCGCGGCCCAACGCGATCGTGCTCTATCGCAACAAGCTCGCCACCGGCGCGCCGGCCCAGCCCGCTCCCGCAGGAGATCGCCATGCATGACGCGCCCGCCTGGCCGCAACCGCGCACCGGCAGCTACGTGCTGGTGGCGCGCTTCGCCGATTTCTACCAGGACGTGGCCGCGCTCAGGCGCGCCCAGGCCGAGGGGCGCATGGCCGCCCATCTGGCCGGCGACGGCGGCGCGCTGCCCACCACCGGCGCCGAGTTCGCGGCGCGCGCCGCCGCCCGGCTGCGCGCGCTGCTGCAACAGCAGGCCCGCCGCTGCACCGAAACCCCCGGCACCGAAGACAGCCGGCTCGAACAGCAGGCGCTCTACCTGATGACCGCGCTGGCCGACGAGATCCTGATCTTCGAACTCGATTGGGCCGGCCACGACGCCTGGCTCGACGTGCTGCTCGAACAAGCGATGTTCGGCACCGGCAACGCCGGCTCGCGCTTCTTTGCGATGGCCGAGGCGCTGGTCGAGGCGAGCCTGCCCACGCCGCGCCATGTCGATCTGGCGGCGGTGTTCCTGCTGGCGATGGAACTCGGCTTTCGCGGCCGCTACCGCGCGCGTCAGGCGCAGCCGCACCTCGACCGGATTCGCGAGCGCCTGTTCCAGCGGGTCAGCGCGGCCGGCGCGAGCCCCGACGACGACGGCCCCGCATTCGCCCAGGCCTATGCCTACCCGCTCACCGGCAGCCGCGACGAACGGCTCGCGCCGGTGTCGCCGTGGCGCAACCTCGGGCTGTACGGGCTGGCCGCCTTCCTGGTGCTCGGCGTGGTGACGTGGCTCGTGCTGATGCACCCGTTCGAACGATTCCTGAATTCCTGATCACCCGATGGCCCGCGTGGCCGAGGCCGGAGCGCTTCCGTGAACGTATTGCAACCTCTCACCGCCTGGCTCAAGGCGCAGACCGGCTGGACGCTCGACCCGCACGCGCTGCAGCTCGTGCTGACCGGCGCGGCGGCGCTGGCCGTGCTCGCCGTGGCGGCGAAGCTGGCCGCCACGCTGTGGGTCAAGCTCAAGCCGCTGCTGAAGGCGCCGGCCGTGCCCGCGCTGTGCGGCTGCGAGCCGGCCGCCGCCACGCGCAAGCCGGGCTGGATCGCGCGCGCCTCGCTCGCCATCGATTACCTGCACACCCGCCGCGAGTGGCGCTACGGCACGCCCTGGCTGCTGATGCTGGGCCAGGCCGGCGCGGGCAAGACCAGCCTGCTCGAATCGATCGGCCCGGCCCACACGCAAGCGCTCAGCGAGCATCAGCGCACGCTCGCGGTGGACGGCGCCACCTGGTATTCGCTCGACCGCGGGCTGGTGCTCGACCCGGACGGCAGCCTGCCCGAAGCGGCCGCGCGCGCCGCGCTCGACGGCGACGCGGCCGACGAACCGGCCGCGCGCCGCTGGCGCAAGACGCTCGACCAGCTCGACGCGTTGCGCCCCGAGCGCGCGCTCGACGGCATCGTGTTGACCGTGTCCGCCACCACGCTGCTCGGCGGCGACCCCGCGCGCACGCTGGCGGTGGCGCAGAACGCGCGTCAGCAGTTGCGCACGCTGGAGGAGCGGCTCGAATTCGCGCTGCCGGTGTACGTGATCGTGACCGCCTGCGATGCGCTCGACGGCTTCGCCGCGTTCTGGCGCTCGCAAACGCCGCAGCGGCGCGACGAGATGGTGGGCTGGTCCGCGCCGAGCCAGGCCTTCGAGACGCCGCCCACGCAATGGGCCGAGCCGATCTTTGCCGAGATCGACAGCCAGTTGCGCGCCTTGCAGGTGGAGGCCGCCGCGCACTGCGAGCGGATCGCCGCGCACGACGCCGACGCGCTGTTCCTGTATCCGAGCCGGTTCGCGCAGTTGAGCACGCCGTTCCAGCAGTGGCTGTCGGTGGTGTTCCAGGTGTCGGCGTGGCAGACCGGCTTCTTCCTGCGCGGCGTGTATTTCACCGGCGCGATCGCGGCCGACGGCGAGCGCGTGGCCCCGCTCGACGACACGCGCCGCGACGTGGCGTTCGTGCACGGCCCCTTGCTCGACAAGGCACTCGCGGAGCGCCATCTGGCGCGGCCCACCCGGGCCGGCGTGTGGTCGCGCAACCAGTTGATCCGCCGCGTGCAATGGGGCTGCGTGGCGGGTTTCTCGCTGCTGTTGCTGGCGTTCGTGGTGCGCGCCTGGCAGCTCGACGACCAGATCGGCCGCGTGACCGATGCGCTGCGCCGCCTGCAGACGCTGCAAGCCGCGGCGCCGGCGGCGGGCTGCGTGGCGCAGGCGCCCGTCTATCAGTTGATCGACGACGTCGCGCGCATCGATGCCGATGCGCACAGCTGGCTGCTGCCGATGTCGCTGATCGATTCGCGCCTGTCGAGCCAGAGCGCGCGGCGGGTGGCCGACGACGCGTTCCGCAGCGTGATCCTGCCCGGCCTGGCGTGCCGGATGTCGACGCAGGCCTACGCGCTCGGTGCCGACGCCAATCGCGGCATCGACGCGCGGCTCGACTACAGCGGAGCCGCCGCGCAACTGCGCGGCTTCGTGCAGCAGGCCGACCGCTACGAACGCAATGCGAGCCGCTTCCAGCGCCTGCTCGGCAAATCGCCGTATGCCAAGGAGCGCACGCCGCTGCCCGGCTTTCTCGAACTGGTGGAGTACGCCTACGGCGCACCGCTCTCGCCGTATCTGCGCACCCGGCCCGGCCTGCTGCCGGCCGTGCTCGCGAGCCTGAACGCGGCCGATTTCCCCGGCAGCTACGGCACGCCGCCGCAACTGAAGCAGAACGTCAGCGACCATATCGTCGCGCTGGCCGCGCAGACGCGCGACCTGACCCAGGCCGAACTGCAATCGGGCGTGACGCTGCTGGGGCAGTTGCAGGCGCGCACGCTGCCGATCCTCGCGCACGTCAAACAGTTCACGCACTGGCTGAACTGGATTCGCACCGACTGGCTCGGCTCCAGCGCCACGCGCAACCCGATCCTCGCGGCGCAGGCGCAACTGGCCGCCAGCCTGCGCCCGCTGATCGACGACGACGGCTACCCGGCCAGCGTGCTCGCGCAAGCCACCGCCCAGTTCGATGCCGCCGGCCAGTATCCGCTCGCGATGCAGACGCTGAACGCGATGTCGCTGCCCGGCTACGGCCCGCTGTTCGTCACCACCAACGGCGCCGCCGCGCTGAACCCCGCGATGCAGAACGAGCTGACGGGGCTCGACGCGCTCGGCAGCCTCGGCTACATGGCGATCGACCCGGTCGCGCCGTTCGCCTGCGCCAACAACGACATGGCGAACTGGAGCCAGGGCCTGCTCAAGGATGCGAACCAGTATCCGGCCGACTATCAGACATTCATCGCCCAGCCGATGCTCAAGGGCGCGCAGCCCGATGCGCTGTATCGCCAGTTGGCCCGCTACCAGCTCGAACTGGCGATGAACAACAGCCTGCAACTGGCCCAGGCCGCCGCCAACCTCGCGCCGGGCAACCCCGACGGCACCACGGCCGACGCGCAGCAAAGCGCCGACAGCGGCAATTTCGCCAACCTCTCGCCGCTGCTGCTCGGCGTGGAAAAGCAGTTCCGCACGCTCGGCATGGCCGGCAGCGCCACCCAGATCACGCAGTGCGCGCATCAGTTCGCCAACAGCCAGCTCGGCCGCATCGCGCAACTGGCCGACCAGAGCCAGCTTTATCAGCCGGCGTTCCAGCCGGCTTCGTCCGATCCCGACGCCAGCTTCTTCGACCTCGGCAGCACCGCCGTGATCACCGACACGCTGTCGCGCCAGATCAGCCGCGTGCAGGTGCTGGTGGGCTATGCGCAGCCGGTGCTGAACTATCTGGCGCAGGCCGAGCCGGGCGCCTCGAACGCCGGCGCCAACACCTCGAACGCGGCCTACTGGACCCACACCGCCAACGAACTGACGCGCTACACCCAGGGCAAGGACCCGAACTCGCAGCCGGCCGTGCTCGACACGCTGTTCATGAAGCTGTTGCCGTCGCTGCAGAACGGCAACTGCGGCGAGCAACTGGCCGGCTACGACGCGCCCACGCTCGGCAACGACCTGTTCTCGAGCCATCGCGGCCAGTTGATGCAAAGCGTGCAGATGCGCTGCAAGGGCGAGCGCTACGCGCAGGCGCAGAACGCGTGGCTGCCGGTGGCGAGCCGCTTCACTCGCGATCTGGCCGGCCGCTATCCGTTCGGCTCGCTCGATGCGGATGACGCGAGCCTGGCCGCCGTCAAGGGCTTCCTGGCCGATTACGAAGGCCGGCGCGCCGCGCTGCAGAAGCAGGTGGCGGGCCTCAAGGACCCTTATTGGAAAAACGTGCGCGCGTTCCTCGCCCAACTCGATCAGGTGGACGATTTCCTGGCGGGCAACCTGGTGGCGGCCGGCGACGGTTCGGCATCGTTGAGCCTGAACGTCAATTTCCGCGCGCTGCACGCGGGCGCGAACGGCAGCAACCAGATCGGCGAGATGAACCTGATGTCGGGCGCCAAGGGCATCACGTTCCCGAACGGTGGCGCGAGCCTCGACTGGCAGTTCGGCGAGCCGCTGGTGCTCGACCTGTCGTGGGCCGGCCTGTCGCTCTGGCGGCCGTCGCTGGCGGTCAGCGCGCCCGATCTTCAGGTGGACGGCAATACCGCCTCGTTCGCGGCGGCCGGCAACTGGGCGCTGCTGCGCCTGATCGAGCGGCATCGCCCGGTGGCCGACCCGGCTTCCGACCCGCGCGACCCGGCTCGCTCGCTGCTGCAATTCGACGTGCCGGTGCTCGATGCGAGCAAGCCGGGCAGCCCCGCGAGCGACACCGCTCACATCTACATCGGGATTCGCATGTCCAACCCGGCTGCCGGCGCGGCGGCGCCCGCGCCGGCATCGGCAGCGGCTTCGGCGCCGAGCCCGGCCGCCCGGCCCGGCGCGCTGCTGAAGCTGCCGCCGGCCTTCCCGACTACCGCTCCTCAATGAATGGAAACCGACTCATGAACGATGCCCTCTATCTCGCCGCCGACACGCATTTCAAGGAACACCTGCATCTCGGCCTGGACGCGTTGCTCGCGCCGATCGACGCCCATGCGCCGTGCGGACGCCCCGCACGCGAATTGCGCGGCTACGGCCAGATCGCCCAGGAACGTCGGCACGACGACCCCTCGCTGCCGATGGGCGCCTGGGAGCGCGACCTGAAGCGCGCCGACTGGCTCAAGGTCAGTCATCTGATCGTCCAGATGCTGGCGCTCCAGAGCAAGGATCTGCAACTGCTCCAATGGCTGTTCGAGGCGCAGGTCAAGCATCACGGCATCGCCGGCATCGCGCCGGCCCTGACGCTCACGCGCGAGATGTGCACGCGTTTCTGGGATCCGATCCATCCGTTCCCCCATGGCGGCGACTACGAGCATCGCGCCAACATCCTGCGTTCGATCGCCGACAAGCATCTGGGCGTGCTGCGCCTCGCGCCGCTGGTTCAGCACGCCGAGCGCAGCTATGGCTGGGCGGACTGGGAGCGTGCCCGCTACCACGCCCAGGTGCGCGTGTCGCGCGGGCGCCTCGACGCGGCGCCCGAAGGTGCGACGCTGGACCAACTGCAGACCGCGCTGGCCGATACGCCGAGCGACGCGCTGGCCGCCACGCATGCGGAACTGGCGCGCGCGCTGGCCGCGCTGGCGTCGCTGGGCGCGAGCGTCGATCCGCTGTTCGGCGCCGAGGCGCCGAGCCTCGGCAAGCTGGCCGACCTGCTCGAACAGATGCGGGCGTTGTTCGTCGGCGAGCTGCACAAGCGCGGCATCGAGCCGCCCGGCTTCGCGCCGGCAACCGCAGCGCCCGCTGCGCAGGCGCAGGCGGCGTCCGAGGCCGGCGGGGAGCCGGACGCCGCGACCGATCCGGCCTCGGAGCCGGCCACGGACACCGCGGTCGCCGCGGCCCCCGGCTTGGCGGCCGATGTGCTGCGCGATCGCGCCGATGCCTACGCGCGTCTGGCCGAGATCGCCGCGTTCCTGATGCGCATCGAGCCGCACAGCCCGGCGCCGTACCTGGTGCGCACGGCCACCGAATGGGGCCGGCTCTCCACGCCGGAGCTGTATCGCGAGGTGTTCCTGCGCTTGGGCGGGCAATTGAACATCTTCGAGATGCTGGGCATCGAGGCCCCGAACCCGGGCGCGGCGCAGTAACGCGAGTCCTTGATTCGAACCACGCCGGCGAGGCAGCCGGCTCCTGTCCCGTCATGTCCGGAGGATTGCGATGTTTCCGAAGAAGCCCGATTACACCTCGCGCGGCCGAAAGCTCGATGCGAAGGTGCCGGATAAACCCGCCAAGCGGGACAATCCGCTCGGTGCGCCCGTGGAGCGACGCCAGCGCGCCAACAGCCTGCGGCGGCTGCCGACGGAACATTTGATGGAGCTGGCGCAGACCCACGACAGCGTCCACGTCAGACAAGGCGCCGAGCGGGAAATCGGGGTGCGCCACGACCTCGTCGCGGAAAGCAGTGCGCAGTTTTCCGGGGGTGGCCGGCCGAAAATGAATGCGCTTGGCCCGGTCGGCATGCGGGAAGTGACCGCGATGCGCTTCGCCTCGAGCATGGCGGAAGAGGCGCAGGACGAGGTGAATCGCGAGTACAAAAATCCCAGGGACATGAGCCAGGTGGGGCAGATCGGGGTGGCCAACGTCGGCGGCCATCTGGGCGTCGGGTTTTCAGGTACGCAGGACGGCATGGCGCACACCCGCGCCGTCGAGCAGCGCATGCTGGATCTGCAGAAGGACTACGGGGACAACGGCCTGGCACAGCACTGGAGCGGGCGACTGGAAGGCGTTGCCGTCTCCGACGTGTTCGCGGACAAATCGGACCTCAACATCTGCGCCGCGAAGCGCGCCTCGCATGTGGCGAGCAGCGTCGCGAACGCCGCGAACGGGTCGCCGCTGTCGCCGATCCAGCCCGTGCATCGGCGCGATATTGCGCCGCCCGATTCGTTGATCGAAATGATGAGCCCCGCCACGAGCGGGCGCGGCAACCTGTTGAGCGATTTCAGCGCCGCGCAGAAGCGCCGTGGGTCCGCCGTGGCGCCGGATGTCGCGCTGTCGCCGGCGATCAGCGGCCGGCCGCGCAGCAAGAGCGTCGACAGCATGGCGAACTCCTGCGACATCTGCATGGGCGAGCACGATCACCATATGGAAAAGCGCTTCAACCACGGCAAATGAACGTCCCGCACGCGCGGCGCCGATCGCGCCTCGCTTCATGAAACCAGGAGGTAAGCCATGCCTTATCGCTACGTCGACCACACGATGAACCCCACGCAGGTGAATCGGCAGGTCAGCTACGGGCCGACCGCTGACATCGCCCCGTTGGATCAGCAGCGCTTGCAGAATCATTACGGCACGCCGCAGGTGCTCGCGCGGGTCACGCAGTACAGCACGCGTCACGCCACTTACGTGGCGGCGGCCCAGGCCGGCAACCGGCCGCTCACGATCCAGGAGGATCAGGCGCGCGTCACGGGGAGGCAGGCCACCCACGCCTCGATCAACCATGTGATCGCCTCGGGTACCGGGCAGAACCTGCTCAACGAAGGCACGCTGTCCTTCCAGACCGGCCAGGCACGCGTGAATCAGCATTGGAATGCCGCCATCGGGCCGATGGCGCCGGGGCGCTTGCAGGCGCGCATGAACGTGATGCACGGCATCGCCGAGCAGGCCGCGGCGGTGGGCCGGCAGCAGGGTTACTCGCGCGCGATCATCAACGAGCGCGGCAACGAACCGTTGAACAACACGGCCACCAACCGGCGCATCTACGGCAACGCGCAAGCCGGCCAGCGGCTGCAGGTGCAGCCGACCCGCGACATGGCGTTGCAGCACACGCTCACGGCGTTCCAGGGCGCGACGCCGAACGCCCGCGTGCGCGCCTATCGCGACGTGCTGCGCATGACGTTCGACTCCCCCGGCAACTTGAGGGTGGGCGACGAGTACGGCAACAACCTGGCCCGTACCGGTATCGACATCCCGCTGCGGGCCGATGGCCTGACGCCGACGGCGCATGGCCAACGGCTGCTGAACGCCCACGCGACCTATGCGCCGCCCCGGCTGCACGCGCCGAACCGCACGTTTACGATCGACCAGAACAACGTGCGCGTGTCGAGCAGCATGGAGGAGCCGAACCCTCGGCCGCTCACCGGCAAGCGCTCGGCCACCTACATGCTGTCCGCGCCGCCGACCACCAAGAAACCGAAGCTGAATCCTCCGAGCGCACCGTCGAGCGGCATCCCGACCATGAAAACGGGTGGTTTCACGTTCGCCCCGTCGCCCTTTTCGGCGTTCGGCCAATCGACGTCGCCGATCACGGCCCGCCCGATCTTCCGCGTGAAGGGGCCGCGCAAGATCACGTCGACCTGAACCTGATTCCGTCGCCGCCACCGGACGCAAGGCCCCTCCACCATGCAACTTGCCCCCGCCTCCGACGCCCGGCCCGCGTCGCCCGCGAGCGATGCATCGCCGGCCGACGCCACGCCGCTCGCGCGCCTGCTCGGCGATCTCACGCACGCGGACTGGCCCGCCGACGCACTGGCGGCTCACCTGCCCGGCGTGCTCGATCACGCCGGCGCGCTGGCGCCGGCGAGCCGGCTGGATTGGCTGATCGGCCTGCGCCAGGCCTGGCAACGTGCCCCCGAGGCGTTCCCGCCGGCCGCGCGCCGCGAGCTGCTCGATCTGGCCGCCGCTTGGGGCTGCTGGCCGCTCGCGATCGAGGTCGGCCAGGCCTTGTTGTGCGTGCAACGTCACGATGCCGCCTTGCTCGACCGGCTCCGCGATGCCTATCACCAGATGGGCGAACCCGACGCCGCGTTCGACGCGAGCGTGGCGCTGCAACTGGCCTGCCCCGCGCAGCCGGCCCATGCGGCCCGCCACCGCGAGCTGGTGGCATGGCGCGACTGGCGTGCCGGCACGCTGCCGGCCAGCGAACCCGCGCACGCCGGCGACGTGCTGCGGCTCGAACCGCTCGGCCATCATCATCGCGACGATTTCGGCTGGCAGTACGACGATCCCGACATCGCCGAGCTATGCAGCCTGCCGCATTTCGAGAGCCGCGCGGCGTGGCACGACTGGCTCGACGGGCTGCACCGCTTCGGCGACAACCCCTGCGCGGTGCTGCATCGTCATTGGGGTTTCATCGGCTTCGTCGGGTTGTCGCTGCAGCGCGGCGTGGGGTGCCTCTATTACTGGATCGGACGCGACTTCCAGGGGCACGGCTTTGGCGCGCATGCGGCTTCGATGTTGCTGGCCGCCGCACATCGGCATGCCGGCATGGCGGCGTGTTACGCGAAGGTCTACGCGTACAACCTGCCGTCGCGCAGGACGCTGGAACGGATGGGGTTCGGCGACACCGGCATTCGCGGCGCGGCGCCGTACGACGATCAATGGTTTTACCGGGTCGGGCCGCACGCGGACGCGGGGCGCGTGGCCGACGAGCTGCACACGCTGCTCGACGATCTCGATTCGGAAGTGCGCGCGGCGATACCGTTGCGGGGCTGAAGCCGGCACCCTGACGGCTCGGCTGTCGCTCAGGTTGCTCGACGATCTCGATTCGGAGGTGCACGCCGCGATACCGTTGCGGGGCTGAAGCCGGCGCCCTGACGGCTCGGCTGTCGCTCAGGTTGCTCGACGATCTCGATTCGGAGGTATGCGCCGCGATATCGTTGCGGGGCTGAAGCCGGTGCCCGCCCCGCCCGTGTGTCGCTCAGGTGTTGTCGTCTCGCGCGCCGGACAGGTTCGGCACGTCGAGCGGATGCGCGCCGGTGCCCGCCGGATCGGCCTTGCGGGAGGCAGGCAGTGCCGATTCCCCACCGCCACCGCCGTTGAGACGATCCTGCACGGCGCGCGGCAGGTGATGCGACAGGATGGTTTGCGTGCGACGCGGCAACGCGAGTTCGATCGAGGCCGGCGGCGCCTGGCGCGGCGAGCGGCCCGCGCCACCTGCCGCGGCGATGGTGGCCGCGCGGCGATCGGTATCGCCCGGGTCGCGCGTGCCGAGCACGGGGCGCGTCGCGCCGTTCGGCACGATCACCTCGACGCGATGGGCATCGCCGCGCAAGCGCAGCGTGGGCGGCGGAAACGGCTTGTTCTTGGGCATGACGCAGGCGATGATCCGGGGTTCGGGGGCCGACGCGAGCGCCGGATTCGACAACACCACACAACGCGGGCGCGGTTGACGCCCGTTTCACATTCAGGAACCGATTCGATGGCTCGAATCTATCAAGCTGCCAGCATGGGCGAAGCGACCGTGCGTATCGCCCTCACCTCGCGCGGCGAAGCCGACCTGCTGGTGCACCGCGTAACCAGCATGGGCTACGCCCATGGCGATGCGCTCTGGTACATCACCCGCGACCGCCACAATGCCACCGCCATCGTGTATTTCTGCAGTGTCGGCATGGCGGAAATCAAGGCGTGTTTCGTCGACAGCCAGGGCGAAGCGGGCTGGCAGCGGGAATCGCGCTTCAAGGGGCGTTTGCGTTGAAGGGGGACGGGCGCGCTCAGTGCCCGGCATCGCCTTCCGGCGGGTGATCGCCTTCGCGCCGCACGCGCCACAGCGTGCGGTTGCCGATCGCCACGCGGGCGACCACGCCGCGCGCGCGCAAGGATTCGAGTGCCGCGAGCGTGACGTCGATCGACTCCTGCGCGTCGTGCGCATCGATCCAGAACCGGTGCACGCCCTCGATCGTGTCGGCCGCGGCGGGATAGGCCTCGAGATAGCGCGCAATGCGGCCGGCGACGTGTCGGACCAACTCGTCATTCATGCGCCCTACCTCGCCGTCGAATCGTCAAGCCGCCAGCTTACCTCAATCACCCATGGCCGCCTGATTCGCGCGCTCCCGCTCCAGGCCGTGCTTGCGCACCAGCTTGCCGAACGCGCTGCGCTCTTCCCCCGCCAGCCGCGCGGCATGCGAGAGATTGCCGTTGGCACGCGCCAGCAGCCGGCGCAGATAATCGACCTCGAAGCTGGCGATCGCGGCCGCACGCTCGGTGCGAAACGGGCGCGGATCGCCGTCGGCGGCCAGGGTATCGGCGGTGGCGCCGGCCGGGCTGGCCGCGCCGAGCCGCACGCCGGCATCCTCGCTCATCAGCACGGCGCGGTGCACGGCATTTTCGAGCTCGCGCACGTTGCCGGGCCAGGTGTGTGCGCGCAGATAGGCCTGTGATTGCGGATGGAAATGCAGCGCCGGCTTGGCGTAGCGCGTGCGCAGCCGCGCCAGGAACGCCTCGGCCAGTTCGAGCGCGTCGCCGGTGCGTTCGCGCAGCGGCGGAATGCGCAGGGTGACCACGTCGAGCCGGTACAGCAGGTCGCGCCGGAACTGGCGCGCGTCCACCCGTTCGAGCAGATCGGCATTGGTCGCGACGATCACGCGAACGTCGGCCTGGCGTGTTTTCGCGCCGCCGACGCGGCGGTAGCTGCCGTCCTGCAGGAAGCGCAGCAGCGCCGCCTGGGCTTTCAGGCCGAGCGCGTCCACCTCGTCGAGGAACAGCGTGCCGCCTTCGGCCTCGCCGATCAGGCCGTCGCTGACGAGCTTGGCATCGGTAAACGCTCCGCGTTCGTGGCCGAACAGTTCGCTCTCCACCAGCGCCTCGGGCAGCGCCCCGCAATTGACGGGCACGAACGGGCCGTGCCGCCGCGCGCCGAGATAATGCATCGCGCGCACGGCCAGTTCCTTGCCCGTCCCGGTCTCGCCGAGCACGGTGACCGGCACGTCGACGCTCGCGATTTTCTCGATCTGCTGCCGCAGCGCCGCCATGGCCTCCGACGATCCGATCAGGTTGAGACGGGTGAACTGATTCATACGCACTCCAAAGCTGGTGCCGATGACCCGTGACGACGCGCAGGCAACTGGCGTCGCGGCAGATCCGTTTATTGTCGGGCGGTGCGGTCCTGCCACGGAACCGGGTGAAAAACGACCCACAATTCACCGGTAACGAACGCCCCCGTAACAGCACCGACTTATTCGGCACTCAGCGTCCCGCGCGGCCCCAATGCTAATTAAATTCGACCGGAGTGAGAAGCCCGATCAGAAAAAAATCGACGGCAATCCGTATTGCATTGCAGCGGCCCGGCGCATGCGCAACCGGTTGTAATCGGAATGCAATGTGGCGTAATGGAACCGCGGCCGGCCTCTCTCGACGCAGCCGAACCCTTGGATTACGGGGCTGCGCGCGAAAACTTTAGGCGATTCGAGAAAATTGTCGCGATGCCTCGGTCTTGCGCGGATGCGGTTCGATCACAACCCCGCCGCGCAAACGATTATCCGATCCCAATTTCGCGTAAATCCATATCAATTTCAAATCTCACTGCTGCCTATGCATTAAATCTCTTTTTGTTTTTATATTCGGAGAATCGGCAAATATGTTTGAAATTTCCACTATGGCGCGGAGCATGCGCATGCTCGATCGAGTTTCATGTCGGCGCACTTCGGCCTGCCGGCATGCCGGGGTCGCACGCAGGCATGGATCGGGAGCGTCAGGGCGCGAGCCGAGACCGGGCGGGCCATATCGACGCCCGCGCTTCGATCTCCGAGGTGGCCAAGATAGCCGACAGGCCGGCGAGCGCATCGATTGCTTCGGATTGCGACATATTTTTTCGCGGCCAGAAAGGGTTGTCGCGAATCAACGCGACGATCGGCGTGGGGCGTGGCAGCGGTGGCCTGGCCATTTCGTGCTCGACCTTGCGCCCGATCTCGCGCCAGGCTGTCGGCGCGCATCCGAACCCGATTCGCGGCGCGCGTGGCGTGATGCGCCGACGTTATTCGAACGACGGACCCTCCCCATCCGACGCGCGGATATCGAGCATCCGCAACGCCAGCTCGTTGAGGCGCTCGGCGATGTGCGCCGGCGTCAGCTTGCCGTTGGTGCGCAGCCACAGGTAGCTGTAGTAGTACATGCCGAGCACACCCTTCAGCACGATCGGATCGTAGGGGCGGAATTCGCCCAGCTCCGCGCCGTCGACCATCGCGTCGCGCCACACCGTCTCGTAGCGGCTGTGCAGCGCGAGCACCTCCGAATGGCGCGGTTCGGTCAGCGAATGCACCTCGCGAAAGCACACCGCCAGTTCCGATTGATGCGAGGCGATCTTCAGCACCAGATGCCGGCCCAGCATCACGATGCGCTTGCGCGGATCGGGCTCCGGGCGCACCACGCGATTGGCGAAATCGGCCAGATCGGTGATGTATTCGCGCGTGATGTCGTACAGCAGGTCTTCCTTGCTGCGGATGTGATGATAGAGCGCGCCGCGCCCGAGTTGCACCGCCTCGCCCAGTTCGGTCATGCCGATCGCGTGATAGCCGCGCTCGGCGAACAGGCGCGCGGCGATCTTGAGAATGCGCTCGCGCTGCCCGCCGGCTTCTTCGCGCGGCCCCTGCCCGCGTGGTTCTACGGTGCCCATGTCGATTCCTGTCGTGCTTGGTTTTCCCGGCCCGGCGCAAGGCCGGGCACGGCGTATCAGCGCGCTATTGTACCGGTTGGTCCAGGCGCCTGCGTGGCCGCGCCAGTGCGGGCGCGAAGCCGATCAGGCCGAGCACCGGGCCGGGCAGCAGCAGCCACGCCGCGTCGAGGCCGGCATGCTCGAACAGCAAGGTGGTGGCCGGGATCGCGACCACGGTGATCGCGAAACCGATCGAGTTCTGGATCGCCAGCGCGCTGCCCATCCGCTCGCGCGGGCAGGCGCGCGCCGACAGCGCCGAGAACTGCGGCGAATCGGCGATCACGGCCGCGCCCCACACCAGCATCAGTCCGAACAGCGCGGCGGGCGGCAGCACGCGCCAGCCCAGCGCGAACGCGACGATGCACAGCCCCGACAGCGCCAGCGCACCGGCCGCCACCCGCTCGCTGCCGATGCGCCGCGACAGCGCCCCGCCCAGCAGGCAGCCGAGCGCGCCCGCGCCGATCACCGCGAAAGACAGCCCGAACACGCCGCCGGCCCGCACGCTGGTTGCCAGCGCGGCGCGCGCGATGAACAGCGGCACCACCGTCCAGAACGCGTACAGCTCCCACATATGGCCGAAATAACCGAACGCGGCCGACCGGAACGCAGGCACCCGGAACGCACTCAGCACGCCGGCCCGTGGCCCGCCAACGGGCACGGACCGCGCAGGCGCGCCGTCGCCGAGCAGGCCGATCAGCACCGCGCCGGCCAGCGCCAGCCCCGACGACGCGACGATCACGCCCTGCCAAGGCAGCGCCGCGCCGGCCACCCGCAGCAGGTGCGGCAGGCCGGTGCCGAGCGTGAGCATCGCCACCAGTTGCGCCAGCGCCGGGCCGGTGCGCTCGGGCGCCCAGCCCACCACGAGCTTCATGCCCATCGGATAGATGCCGGCCAGGCACACGCCCACGCCGAACCGCAGCGCCGCCCCGCTCGCCACGCCGTCGGCGAACCCGGCGAACCCGGCGTTGAACAGCGCGCCGAGGATCGCGCTCGCCACGAAGATCGCGCTGGCGCGGAAGCGGTCGGCCAGGCCCGTCAGCGACAGGCCCAGCGTGCCGAGGATGAAGCCGCCCTGCACGGCGCTGGTCAGCCAGCCGATATCGGTCGCGCTGGCGTGCCAGGCCCGCATCAGGTCGTTGGCGGCGCTGTTCGCGCTGAACCACAGCGAGGTGCCGAACAGTTGCGCCAGCGCGATGGTCGCCACCGGCCCGAGTTGCCGGACCGGCCAGGCGAGCCGCCGCGCCGCTTGCGGCTTGATCAGTTCCATGTGTCTCCGTGACGATGCCGTTTCATGTCGTGCCATTTCAGCAAGGCGGTGGCGATTAGGAATGCTGGGCATTTCAGGTCGTGCGAGGCTCCGGGGCCGGTCGATCGGTCAGCCGCGCTTGAGCGGCGTGGTGTAGGTGGTGGCGGTGCCGCTCAGGCATACGTCGCCGAGCTGATTGATCACGCTCACCTCGAGCGTGCAGATCGGCTTGTCGGCGCGCACGCTCTTGATCGACACGCGGCCCGTGACGGTATCGCCGACGAACACGGCCTTCGAGAATTTCAGCTCCATGCCGAGAAACACGCTGCCCGGGCCGGGCAAGTCCTCCGCGACGATCGCGTTCAACATGCCCGAGGTCACACCGCCCTGCACGATCAGCCCGCCGAACATCGAGTCGCGCGCGAGCGCTTCGTCGTAGTGCAGCGGGTTGCGGTCGCCGGTGATTTCGGTGAACAGCTCGATGTCGCGCATGCGCATCGTCTTGTTGCGTTCGGCGCTGGCGCCTTCCTTCGGCATGCCAGCCAGCGTCAGGGTCCAGCCATTCGATTCGCTCATTGCATCCTCCTTGTGGGTCGATTGGGATCGGTCGGAATCGGTTCGGAATGGTCAACAGAAATCGGCGTTCTCGATCAGCACGGCCATGCCCTGGCCGCCACCGCCGCACAACGAGGCGATGCCGCGTCGCACGCCGCGCCGGCGCATCTCCAGCGCCAGCGTCAGCAGCAGCCGGAAGCCCGACGCGCCGAGCGGATGCCCGATCGCGATGGCCCCGCCGTTGACGTTGACCACCTCGGCCGGCAGCCCCAGCTCGCGCATCGAGGCGATTGCCACGCCGGCGAACGCCTCGTTGATCTCGTAGAGATCGATATCGGCCGGGCGCAGGCCCTGCCGCGCCAGCAGCTTGCGGATCGCGATGGCGGGCTTCAGGTGCAGCGTGGCGTCGGGGCCGGCCACCCAGCCCCAGTCGACGATGCGCGCGAGCGGCCGCGCGCCGCCTTGCGCGAGCGCGGCGGTAGATACCACAAGCCCGGCGCTGCCGCCGTCGGACATCTGCGATGCATTGGCGGCGGTGATGGTGCCGTCGGGGCCGAACGCGGGCTTCAGCGTGGCGAGCCGCTCGCGCGTGGTGTCGGCGCGGATGCCCTGGTCGGACGCGACCCTGCCGCTCGCGGTGGCCACCGGCGCGATCTCGTGCGTCTCGCGCCAGGCGGCGCTGTGCGCGGCGCGTTGCTGCGACAGCGCGGCCCAGGCGTCCTGCGCCTCGCGGTCGATGCCGAGCGCCCGGTTGCAGGCGTCCGACAGCACGCCCATCGATTGCCCCGACAGCGCGCAGCGCAGCCCGTCGCTGTCGAGCGCGCTGCGCGGCTCGGCATCGGCCTCGGGGTCGAACGGCGACGCCAGCACGGCCGGCGCGCGCGACATCGAATCGAAGCCGCCGACCAGATAGCGCGCGCCCTCGCCGCCGCGAATCCGCCGCGTCGCGTCGCAGGCGGCTTCGAGGCTGGCGATGCAGACGCTGTTCAGCGTCAGCGCGGGCGTGACGGGCGCGACGCCGGCGCGCGTGCTGGCGATGCGGGCCGGGTTCTGCCCCAGCCCTGCCTGCACCACGCAGCCCATCAGCACGGCGTCGGGCGCGGCCGCCTCGGGATGGCGCGCGATCAATGCGCGGATCGCCCGCTCGCCCAGGTCGAGCGAGCCGAGCGGGGCCAGCGCGCCGCGGTATTTGCCGAACGGCGTGCGTACCCCGTCGAGCAGCCAGGCGTCCTGCGGCAACGCGCTCATGAGCGGGCCTCCGCAAGCGCCGCCGGCTCGTCCGGCGCGAAGAACGGCAGCACATGCCGGCCGACCTGCATCGGCCGCATCCGCACCGCCATGCCGACGCGCGCCGCATCGGGGTGATCCAGCAGCAATTGCGACAGCATCGTCGGCCCTTCTTCCAGTTCGATGATGGCGATCACGTACGGCGCGGCGGCGGCCCACGCGAAATGGCCGGGGCGATGAATCGCCGAGAAGCTGCGCACCGTGCCGCGCCCGCTCGCGGGCTGCCAGCTCACGCGGCCGCTCCAGCAATGCGGGCAGTGCGCGCGCGGATAGAACAGCGCGCGGCCGCAATCGTCGCAACGCTGGAGCAAGAATTCGCCGCGTCGCACGGCGTCCCAGAACGGCGCGCTGATCGCGCTCGGAATCGGGCCGGGCACGTCGAGCGTGTTGAAGAGATCGTTCATGCGTCGGCTCCCAGCACCAGGGCGGTGGCCTCGCTGACGGTCGCGCCGTTGCCGGTCACGAGCGCCGTCTGCGCGTTCGGAATCTGCCGGTCGCCGGCCGCGTGGCGCAACTGGCGCACCGCCTCGACGATATGCGTCATGCCGCCGGCCAGATCGGCCTGGCCGCAGCCGAGCTGGCCGCCGTGGGTGTTCAGCGGCCGGTCGCCGTCGTGGCCGAAGCGGTGCTCGTCCATCCAGTGACCGAAGCGGCCCGGCGCACACAGGCCGGCATCCTCCAGCGTCAGCGCGACCATGATCGTGTAGCAGTCGTACAGCGACAGCAGGCTCATGTCGTCGGCGGCCAGCCCGGCGCGCGCCAGCGCCTGCGCCATGGCGGGCTTCAGCGGCCCGCTGGTCAATTGCGTCATCTGGCTGATCGCGCGGTGCGTGACCTTCTCGCCCGCGCCGAGCAGATGCACGGGCGGATGACGCAGCGTGCGCGCGCGCTCGGCGCGGGTCACCACCACGGCCGCACCGCCCGCCACCGGCATGACGATTTCGAGCAGGTGCAGCGGGCTGGCGATGACCGGCGAGGCCAGCACGTCGTCGATGCTGGCCGGCTGGCCAAAGAAGATCGCGTTCGGGTTGCGCTGCGCGTTCTCGCGCGCGATCGCGGCGATCCGCGCGAACTGGCGCGGTGTGGAGCCGAACTCGGCCATGTGGCGCTGCATCGGCAAGGCGTACGAAATATTGGCGCCCGACGCGCCGAACGGCACGTCGAATTCGCGGATCGGGTTGCGGTTCGGCGAGCGCGGCGCGGCCTCTTCGCGCACGTTCGCCAGCACGCACACCACGGCCTCGCACATGCCGGCCTCGATCGCCGCGGCCGCGCGCCAGACCATGCCCGCGCCGCTCGCGCCGCCCAGGTCCACCACGTTCGACATGCGCGGCTCGATGCCCAGATATTCGGCCACGGTGGCCGGCACGTGCTGCGGCGTCTCGCCGACCTGCGGGCCGACCAGCAGGCCATCGATGGCGTCCTTGCCGAGCCCGGCGTCGTCGGCCGCGCGGCGCACCGCCTCGGCGATGAACTGCAGCGTGGTCGCGCCCTGCGTGCGGCGCTGCGGCTTCAGTTCGGCGATACCGGCGATCGCCCCCATCGAGCGTCGATTCATGCCGGCTCCTTCGCGTAGAGCGCCGCGTATTCGGCCAGGCACTCGGGGTTGGACAGCGAGCCGAGGTTCTTCACCGGCACGCCCGCCACCACCGAGCGCGCCGCGCCCTCGACGCGCTTGCCGTTGATGGTGTACGGCACCGCGTTCACGCGATGCACGTCGCGCGGCACATGGCGCGGCGAGGCCTTGCCGCGCACCTCGGCGCGCAGCCGCGCGACCAGCGCCGCGTCGAACGCGAAGCCGGCCTTCATGACCACGCACAGCACGATCTCCTCGTCGTCGCCGACCGGCCGGCCGAACACGAGGCAATCCTCGATCTCGGGCTGCGCGTCGATCACGCGATAGATTTCGGCGGTGCCGATCCGCACCCCGCCCGGCTTCAGCGTGGTGTCGGTGCGGCCGTGGATCACCACGCTGGCGCGGCAGGTCTGCTCGGCCAGATCGCCGTGGGTCCAGATGCCGGGCCGCGCCTCGAAATACGCCGCGTGGTAGCGCGCCTCGCCGCCCTCGCCCCAGAACGTCAGCGGCGCGCTCGGGAACGGCTCGGTGCAAACCAGGTCGCCCTTGCGCCCGATCACCGATGCGCCGCGCTCGTCGAGCACGTCCACCGCCAGCCCGAGCCCCTTGCAGGCGATCTCGCCGCGCCGCACCGGGTGCAGCGGCGAGCCGAGCACGAAGCAGCCGATGATCTCGGTGCCGCCCGAAATCGACGCGAACATCATGTCGCGCTTGAGGTTGGCGTAGAGCCAGTCGAATTGCTCGGGCGCGACCGGCGCGCCGGCCGACAGCACGCTGCGCAGCGCGCCGAGCGCATGCGCGCGGCCCGGCGCGTAGCCGGCTTCCTGCAATGCGCCCAGATAGCGCGGGCTGGTGCCGAAATGGGTGATGCCGGCCTGTTCGGCCACGCGCCACAGCACGCCGTGATCGAGCCCGGCCTCGCGCTTGACGATCGGCGCGCCGTCGTACAGCACGACCGCGGCGTGGCTGGCCAGCCCCGAAATCAGCCAGTGGTACATCATCCAGGCGGTGTTCGTGTACCAGCTCATGACCTCGCCGGGCCGCACGTCGCAGTGCATCAGGTGCTCCTTGCGATGCTGGAGCAGCACGCCGCCGGCGGTATGGACGATGCCTTTCGGCAGGCCCGTGGTGCCCGAGGTGAACATCACGTAAAGCGGATGCGAGAACGGCTGGCGCGCGAATTCGAGCGGGCCGGCGCTCGCGCACAACGTGTCCCAGCTCAGGCTGTGCGCGGCGATGCCGTCGAGCGGCTGCGCGCCCTCGCCCGTCACGACCAGATGCGCCACGCCGGGCATGCCGGCCAGCACGGCACGCAGGTTGTCGTCGATCGGAAAGCGCTTGCCGTTGTAGACGTACGCGCGCGCCGCGATCAGCACCTTCGGCTGCACCTGGCCTACCCGGTCGACGATGCCGGGCGCGCCGAAATCGGGCGAACACGAAGCCCACACCGCGCCGATCGAGGCGCTGGCCAGCAGCGCGACCAGCGCATCGGCGTCGTTCGGCAGGATGCCGGCCACGCAATCGCCAGCGGTTACGCCGAGCGCCAGCAGGCCGTGCCGGGCCCGCGCCACGCGTTCGCGCAGCTCGCCCATCGCGATGCGCCGCGTCACGCCGGTTTCATCGGCCTCGACCACCGCGAGCCGCGCATCGTCGCCCACCAGCAGGTTCTCGGCGAAATTGAGCCGCGCCTCGGGATACCAGCGCGCACCGAACATCGCGCCGTCGGCCGAGCGTTGCAGCACCGGGCCGCCACGCTCGCCGATCACGCCGGCGTAATCCCACAGCGCATTCCAGAAGCCGTCGAGATCGCTGGTCGACCAGCGGTGCAGCGTGTCGTAGTCGAGCGGATCGAACCCGTTGGCGCGCGCGAATCGCGCGAGATGGGCGCGGCTCCATTCCTCGGGACCGGGTTGCCAGAGCGGCAAGGCATCGCGTTTCATAGATCTCCGTCAGGGGGCGGGGAATTCGAAGCGGGGTGGTTTCGGCACGCACAAGTACCGACTGATCGGTACAGTAAACAGCGTGACACGGCCCGTCAAAACATTTCCGGCCCGTCGCGGGTTTACGCCGACGCGGCGCCGGGCGGCCGTGCGCGCCCGGCGCCGCGCTGCATTTTCATGCGGCCGACGACGGATCGGCGCGCGTCTGCGCGGTGACGTGAATCCGGCTGAACGCCGTGCTGTACAGGCACAGGTAGTACTCGAGCGGCAGCCGGTCGGCCGTGCGGCCCACCGATTCGATCGACATCACCGGCTGCCCGGGCGGCAGTTCCAGCAGCCCGGCCTGGGTCTCGTCGGGCATGGCTGCCTCGAACCAGCGCTCGGACGATTCGATGCGCAACCCGTAGCGCTCGCGCATCACGCCGTAGGCCGACACGTTGTCGGCGATCAGCGATTCGAGCCCCGGCACGCGATGGCCGGCCAGCATCAGCCACGACAGCGCGGTGGGCCGGTCGTCGACCGAATAGAGCCGGTGCAGGCGCAGCACGTCGGCGCCGGGCGGCAGCGCCAGCATCTCGCGCTCGCGCTGGGTGGGCCGCGCCCGCTCGATCGCGAGCACCCGCGTCGTGACCTTGTGGCCGCGCCGGATCTCGCCGAACAGGCTTTCGTTGCGCGACGCGAAATCCACGTCGGTCTTGCGCGGCGCGACGTAGATGCCCTGCCGGGGCACCTTGGTGATGTAGCCGTCCTTGACCAGCGAATCGAGCGCGAGCCGCACGATCGGGCGCGACACGCCGAGCTGGTCGCACAGGTTCTGTTCGGACGGCATGCGCGCGTTGGCGCTGATCTCGGGATGGCGGATCGCCGCCTCCAGCACGTTCTTGACCTGCACCCACAGCGGCAGCGGGCCGCCGCGGTCGAATTGTTCGGGGCCGCCGAGCAGGTCCTGCATGGCAATCGATTCGATGATGTCTGGCATACGGTGGCAGTTCTGATGTTGGTTCGGATTATCGGCCAAGTTCCGCCGCGCGGCACCCCCGCCGCACGGCCCCGTCCCGGTGTTTCCCCTCAGGAAATTCATCTTGACAGCGCTGGAGCGCTTGACCATCATTCTGGTTATAACCAACTGGTAATAACCACGTCAAGCCCAACCGGCGCACGACGATACGGAGACGAAACAGGCAGCGCCCCCATCGCGGCGGCGCTCGGCCTGAGGCCCGACCCCGGGCCGGACTCCGGGAATTCACCGGTTTGGTCTGTACTGATCAGTCAATACGATTTCAGGCAACGTTCATCGCACTGCCCGCTCGCCGCGGGACCCATGAGGAACCCATGACGTCCACCCCGCTTTCCTATCCACAACGCTTCGATCTGTCCGGCACCCGCGCGGTCGTGACGGGCGGCGCCGGCGGCATCGGCTTCGAATCGGCGCGCGCCCTCGCCCAGTGCGGCGCCCGCGCGATCCTGCTCGATCTCGACGGCCGCGCGCTCGACGTCGCCTTGCAACGCCTGCGCGACGAAGGCCTCGACGCGGCCGGCCACACGCTCGACGTGACCGACCCCGACGCCGTCACGCGCGTGGCCGCCACGGTGCTGGCCGAGGAAGGCCGCATCGACACGCTGGTCAACAGCGCCGGCATCGCGCGGCTGAACCGCGTGCTCGACACGCCCGACGCCGAATGGCGCCAGGTGATGGACATCAACGTGAACGGCACGTTCTGGGTGTCGCGCGCGTTCGGCCGCGCGATGGTGGCGCAGCGCGCGGGCAGCATCGTCAACCTCGGCTCGATGTCCGGCCTGGTGGTGAACCGGCCGCAGACCGCCGCCGCCTACATGACGAGCAAGGGCGCGGTGCACATGCTGACCAAGGCGCTCGCGACCGAATGGGCGCGCGACAACGTGCGCGTCAATGCGCTGGCGCCCGGCTATGTCGGCACCGAGATGACGCTGGCGATGCGCGCGCGGCCCGAGCTGTTCGACGTCTGGCTCGACATGACGCCGATGGGCCGCTGCGGCGAGCCCGCGGAGATCGCCTCGGCGGTGGTGTTCCTCGCCTCGCCGGCCTCGTCCTACATGACCGGCTCGATCGTCTCGATCGACGGCGGCTACACGTCCTGGTGAGATGCGGAGACCGACCATGAACAGCCTCAACACAGCCCCCGCGCTCGGCGAAGCCGAACGCCAGATTCGCCAGTCGATCATCGACGCCTGCCGGCGCATGAACACGCTCGGCATCAACCAGGGCACCTCGGGCAACATCAGCGTGCGCCACGGCGACGGCATGCTGGTCACGCCGACCAGCATGCCCTACGACGGCATGCAGCCCGAGGACATCGTCTACATGCACGGCGACGGCACCTCGCAGGGCCGCCGCCAGCCGTCGAGCGAATGGCGCTTTCATCTCGACATCCTGCGCGCGCGGCCCGACGTGCAGGCCGTGGTGCACGCGCATCCGCCCTATTGCACCTCGCTGTCGATCCTCGAAAAGCCGATCCCGCCGATTCATTACATGGTGGCGGTGGCCGGCGGCAGCGACATCCGCTGCGCGCCGTACGCCACGTTCGGCACCGAGGAACTGTCCGCCAACGCGTTGCAGGCGCTGACGGACCGCAAGGCCTGCCTGCTCGCGCATCACGGCATGATCGCGACCGGCGCCACGCTCGACAAGGCGATGTGGCTCGCCGTCGAGGTCGAAACGCTGGCGCGACAGTATCTGACCTGCCTTCAGGTGGAAGAACCGCCGCTGCTGTCGCTCGACGAAATCCGCAACGTGATCGCCCGGATGGGCAATTACGGGCACCGCGACTAGCCTGGGCGACACGACGTCATCGCCGCATCATCGCCAGAACCCACAATCAGGAGACAGAAGCAATGCGAACCCGACAAGCACGCAGACAATTTTTCGTTCCCGCCCCGGCCGCCTGGCGGCTGCTGTCCACCGCGGCGGCGCTGGTCGCCGCGCTCGGCCTGGCCGCGCCGGCCGCGCACGCCGACCCGTCGCTGAAGGGCAAGCGCATCGGCGTGTCGATCACCGGCACCGATCACTACTGGGACCTGATGGCGTTTCGCGGCGCGCAGGACGAGATCAAGCGGCTCGGCGGCACCGCGATCGCGCTCGACGCCGGCCGCAAGGACCAGACGCAGATCTCCCAATTGCAGACGCTGATCGCGCAGAAGCCCGACGCGATCATCGAGATCCTCGGCAACGTCAGCGTGCTGAACCCGTGGCTGGAGAAGATCCGCGCCGCGAAGATCCCGCTGTTCACGATCGACACCGCCAGCCCCTATTCGCTGAACGTGACCACCTCGAACAACTACGATCTCGGCGCCGAAATCGCGCTGCAGATGGTGTCGGACATGGGCGGCAAGGGCAACGTGCTGGTGTTCAACGGCTTCTACAGCGTGCCGGTGTGCAAGATCCGCTACGACCAGATGAAGTACGTGCTGAACAACTACCCCGACATGAAGATCATCGAGCCGGAACTGCGCGACGTGATCCCGAACACGGTGCAGAGCGCCTATTCGAACGTCACGGACATGCTGACCAAATACCCCGCCAAGGGCTCGATCGGCGCGATCTGGTCGTGCTGGGACGTGCCGCAGATCGGCGCGACGCAGGCCGTGCAGGCCGCCAAGCGCACCGAAATCAAGACCTACGCGATCGACGGCAGCCCCGACGTGGTGAAGATGGTGGCCGATCCGAACTCGCCGGCCGGCGCGGTGGGCGCGCAGCGTCCGTACGAGATCGGCAAGACCTCGGCGCGCAACGTGGCCGCCTATCTGGCCGGCCAGCGCGTCGCGCCGTTCACGTTCGTGCCGGCCGTGCTGGTCACCAAGGAGAACGCCGGCGCCACCGCCAAGCCGATCCTCGACGACGCGGCCAAGGCCGGCAAGTAAGAAGGCCGTCGAACCGGCGTCAGCCAGGCAGGCGGCCGTGCGGCCCGGCGGGTACGGACGCACGGCCAAGCATCAGCGCACAGCGCGCCGTCATGCACGACGGCGCGCTGTCGAACGGAGTCAGTCATGCGCAACCACGAAGCGCGCATCGCGATCTCGATGAAGGGCATCAGCAAACGCTTCGGCGCCGTCCAGGCGCTCGCGGATGCCGACCTCGAGGTCGCGTGCGGCACGATACACGGGCTGGTCGGCCAGAACGGCGCCGGCAAGTCCACCATCATCAAGGTGCTGGCCGGCATCAACGTGCCGGACAGCGGCGAGATCCGCATCATGGGCCAGCCGGTCACGCGTCTCACGCCGGCCGGCGTGGAGGCGCTCGGCGTCCATTTCATCCATCAGGATCGGCTGCTGGTGCCGACCGCCACGGTGGGCGAGGCGGTGTTTCTCGGCAACGAGCCGCGCGTCGGCCCGTTCATCGCGCGGCGGCGCATGGAGCGCGAGGCGGCTGCGCTGCTCAAGCGCTATTTCGATCTCGAGCTGCCGGCCGGGCTGCTGGTGCAGGACCTGACCACGGCGCAGCAGAAGATCGTGCAGATCACGCGCGCGCTGGCGCGCGACGCCCGGGTGCTGGTGCTCGACGAGCCCACCGCCGCGCTGGTCAAGCGCGAGGTGGACAGCCTGTTCGCCGTGCTGCGCCGGCTGCGCGACGACGGCATCGCGGTGATCTTCATCTCGCACTACATGCAGGAAATCGAATCGCTGTGCGACGCCGTCACCGTGATGCGCAACGGCACCGACGTCGGCGTGGTGTCGCCCAAACGCACGCCGATGGACGAGATCATCGGCATGATGATCGCCCGCGACGTGGGCGAGATGTTCCCGGCGCGGCAGGTCGCGCCCGGCGCACCGATGCTGGAGGTGAACGGCCTGGCGCGTGCGGGCAGCTTCGCCGACGTGAGCCTGACGGTGCGGCGCGGCGAGATCGTCGGCCTGACCGGCCTGCTCGGCTCCGGCGCGAAGGAACTGGTGCAATGCCTGTTCGGGCTCAAGCAGGCCGACGCCGGCACGGTCGCGGTGGACGGCCGGCGCGTGGCGCTCGGCTCGCCGATGCAGGCCGTGCAGGCCGGCATCGCGATGCTGCCCGAGGACCGCCGCGCACACGGCGTGGCGCTCGGCCTGTCGGTGCGCGAGAACATCAGCCTGGCCAGCCTCGGCCGCTACAGCCGCGCCGGCTTCATGCGCGACGGCGGCGAGCGCTCGGCGGTGGGCGATTTCATCCGCGAGCTGTCGATCAAGACGCCGGGCGGCGAGGCGCTGGTGCGCAACCTGTCGGGCGGCAACCAGCAGAAGGTGGCGATCGCGAAATGGCTGTCGTGCCAGTCGAAGGTATACGTGCTCGACGAACCGACGGTGGCCGTGGACGTGGCCGCCAAGGTCGAGATCTACACGCTGCTGAACCGCCTCGCGGCCGAAGGCTCGGCGATCCTGATGCTGTCGTCGGACCTGCTGGAACTGTCCGATTTCTGCGATCGCGTGCTGGTGGTGTATCGCGGCGCGATCGTCGGCGAATTCAGCGGCGAGCGCCTGAACAGCGACCAGTTGCTGGCCGCGTCATCTGGCGCGCAGCGCGCCGATGGCCTCACCCAGGGAGCCAACGCATGACTGCCATACCACGTGCCGTACTTCATAGCGCCGCGGCCGACCCGCAAGCGGCGCCCGCCCGCCGTCGCGGCCACGCGATTCGCGGCCTCGCGATCCGCCTCGCCGCGGTGGGCACCTTCCTCGCGATCCTGCTGTATTTCGCGTTCGGCGCGCCGGGCTTCACCACGCCCGGCAACCTCGTCAACATCGTCGAGCAATCGGCCATCCTCGGCGTGATGGCGTTCGGCATGTCGGTGGTGATCATCGGCGGCGGCTCGAACGTGACCGACGGCGGCATCGACCTGTCGATCGCGGCCAACATGGGCGTGTGCGCGGCCGTCTACGCCAAGCTGCTGACGCTCGGCTACGGCGACGCCGCCGCGCTCGGCGCGGTGCTGCTGACCGGCCTCGCGATCGGCCTGCTCAACGCCATCGCGGTGGTGCGGCTCGGCATCCTGCCGCTGCTCGCCACGCTCGCCGTGATGAACGTCGCGGCCGGCGTGGAGCTGACCGTCACGCAGAACACCGTGATCAGCGTGGCCTCGCCGGTCATGACGTTCGTCAGCTCGGCCTCGCTGTTCGGCATCTCGGCGCTGGCCTGGACGCTGATCCTGGCCTCGGCCGCGATGATCGCGCTGATCCACTGCACCCGCTTCGGGCTGCGGCTCTACGCGGTGGGCGGGCACCCCGAGGCGGCCCGCTCGGCCGGCATCGGGGTGGGCCGCTACCTGATGCTGACCTACCTGTTCAGCGGGCTGTGCGCGGCCATCGCGGCGGTGCTGACCGTCTCGCGGCTCAGTTCGAGCACGCCCGGCTCGGGCGACATGCTGCTCAGCGTGCTGGCCGCCGCGCTGCTCGGCACGGTGTTCTCGCGCCGCTTCGTGCCGACCATCGGCGGCACCCTGCTCAGCGTGCTGTTCATCGGCTGCCTGGCCAACGGCTTCCAGTTGCTGAACGTCTCGAGCTACTGGGTCAACGGCGTGCAGGGCGCGCTGATCCTGCTGGTGGTGGCCACCACCGCCTTCGCCCGCAAACCGGAGAGCGCACGATGAGCACCCCCGCCGTTCAATCCAACGCGCCGCACCCGCTGGCGCGCGCCGGGCGGCTTGCCGCCAACTACAGCCTGATCGTGGTGTTCGTGGCGATCTGCGTGGTGTTTTCGATGGTCACGCCCACCTTCCTGAGCGCCGGCAACCTGTTCAACGTGCTGGTCAACAACGTGGTGCTGCTGGCGATCGTGGCGCTCGGCCTGACGCTGGTGGTGGCCTCGGGCGGCATCGACCTGTCGGTCGGCGTGGCCGTGGATCTCGCCAGCATGGTGTTCGTGATGCTGCTCGGCGCGGGCCACGGCCTGGCCGCCAGCATCGCGGCCGGGCTCGGCGTGGCGGTGGTGGTCGGCCTGGTCAACGCGGTCCTGATCACGCGGCTGAAGATCAGCCCGTTCCTGGCCACGCTCGGCGTGCTGTTCATCGGCCAGAGCACGCAGCAGCTCGCCACCGGCGGCGGCCAGCCGATCTACCTGATCACCGGCGCGCCGGCCCATGCGTTCGATGCGATCGCGCGCTCGACGCTGGCGCAGGTGCCCACGCCGGTTTATGTGCTGGCGGCCTGCGCGGTGGGCGTCTACCTGCTGATGCATCGCTCGGTGTTCGGCCGGCAGATCGTCGCGCTCGGCGTGCAGCCCGGCGTGGCCCGCTACTCGGGGATTCGCGTGGCGCGCCAGCTTTCGTGGGTGTACGTGCTCGGTGCGCTGCTGGCCGGCATCGCCGGCATCCTGCTGTCGGCCACCGTGCGCTCGTACGTGCCGCTGTCGGGCAACGCGTTCCTGCTCGACGCGATCGGCGCGACCTTCATCGGCACCACGCTGAGCAGCGAGCGCCGCCCGACCGTGATCGGCACCCTGCTCGGCGTGCTGATGCTGGCGGCCATGAAGAACGGGCTGCTGCTGGTGGGCTGGAATTTCTATTGGCAGCAGGTCGGCATCGGCGTGCTGGTGTTCGTGGTGCTCGCGGCCAGCTTCGCGCTGCGCCGCTCCTCTCACTGATCAAGGGTAATCAAGGTGACAACTTTCGACGTCAGTTGCATCGGCTTCCACGTGCTGGACGTGCTCGGCCGTCCGGTCACGGCCATTCCGGCCGGCGGACGCGCCGCCTATATCGACGAGATCGTGATGACCGTGGCCGGCACCGCCGGCGCCACCTCGGTGGCCTGCGCGATGCTCGGCATCCGCACCCGCTCGGTCACCACCGTCGGCACCGACGACATGGGCGAATTCCTGATCGCCAAGATGCGCGGCTACGGCGTGGATTGCGATCTGGTGTCGCGCACGGCCGAGGTGCAGACCTCGGCCACCATCCTGCCGGTGCGCCCGAACGGCGAGCGCCCGGCGCTGCACGTGCCGGGCAGCGCGAACGCGTTCAGCGTGCGCGACGCGGACCTCGACGCCGCGCTCGATGCGCGCATCGTCCACGTGGGCGGCACTGGCCTGATGAAGGCGTTCGACGGCGCGCCCACCGTGGCGCTGCTGCGCCGCGCCAAGGAGCTGGGCCGGCTGACCACGTTCGACCTGATCCAGGCCACGCCCGAGACGATCGCGCTGGTCGAGCCGTGCCTGCCCTATCTCGACTACTTCGTGCCGAGCATCGACGAGGCCGCCGAAATGGCCGGCACCACCGACGTGGCCGAGGTCGCGCGCTTCTTCCAGGCGCGCGGCGTCAAGAACTGCGTGCTCACGCTCGGCGCGCAGGGCGTGTACGTCGCGCCCGAGCACGGTGCGCCGTTCGCGCTGCCCGCGTTCGAGGTGGCGGTGTCCGACACCACCGGCTGCGGCGACAGCTTCACGGCCGGCCTGATCGTCGGCCTCACGCGCGGCTGGGATCTCGAGGCCTCGGCGCGCTTCGCCTCGGCGGTGGCCGCCAAGGTGGCGATGGGCCTTGGCTCGCAAGGCCGGCTCGTGTCGTTCGACGACACGCTGGCCGCGATGCATGCGCTGCCGGTGCGCGCCGCCGCGTCCGCTTCTATGCCCGCTTCTAAGCCCGCCTCCCACACGCATTGATCCAGGAGATTTCCACATGTCAGCTTCCCAACCCCAGGCGCCGGTGGCGCTCGTGACCGGCGCGAGCCGCGGCATCGGCCAGGCGCTGGCGCTCGGCTTCGCCGACGCCGGCTACGACCTCGTGCTGATGGACCTGCCGCAAACCGGGCGCGAACTGCGCCAGACCGCCGAAATGATCGGCCTGCGCAACCGCCGCGCGTGGCTGTACACGCTCGACATCAGCCGCCGCGCCGAGATCGACGCCGCCGTGGCGCAGGCGCTGGCCGATGCCGGCCAGATCGACGTGCTGATCAACAACGCCGGCGTGCTGAAACCGTCGCTGCTGCAGGATCTCGACGAGCAGACCTGGGACACCCACTTCGACGTGAACGTCAAGGGCGTGCTGATGATGTGCCAGGCGGTGGTGCCGCAGATGCGCGCGCGCAAGGCCGGCCGCGTCATCAACATCGCCTCGATCGCCGGCCGCCAGGGCGTGCCCACACAGGGCCACTACGCCGCCACCAAGTCGGCCGTCATCACGCTCACGCGGGTGCTGGCGCAGGAAGCCGGCATGGACGGCGTGACCGTCAACGCGATCTGCCCCGGCATCATCCTGACCGAGATGGGCCGCAACAACCTCGGCAGCGAGGACGCGATCCGCCACTGGGAGAACGTCACCGCGCTCAAGCGGCTCGGCGCGCCCGAGGACGTGGTCGGGCCGGCGCTGTTCTTCGCCTCGGCGCAATCCGCATTCGTGACCGGGCAGGCGCTGAACGTCTGCGGCGGCATCTATTTCCACTGATTCGGGAGACTTTCGATGATCGACGCCAACCGCTTCTATATCGACGGGCGCTGGGTCGTGCCGCACGGCACGGACCGCTTCCGCGTGATCGACCCTGCCACCGAGGCCGTCACGGGCGAGCTTGCGATGGGCGACGCCGAGGATGCGGCCGCCGCCGTGGCCGCCGCGCATGCCGCGTTCGACGGCTGGGCCGCCACCTCGCGCGAGACGCGCCTCGCGTTGCTCGTGCGCCTGCTGGAACGCTACAACGCCGGGGCCGACGAGATGGCCGCGCTGATGACGGCAGAAATGGGCGTGGCCAGCGGTTTCTCGCGCAGCGCGCAGATCGCGCTGGGCCGCGCCCATCTGGAGACGGCGATTCGCGTGCTCGGCGAATTCGCGTTCACCGAGCAGCGCGGCAACACGTTGCTGGCGCGCGAACCGATCGGCGTGTGCGCGCTGATCACGCCGTGGAACTGGCCGATGAATCAACTGGTCGTGAAGGTCGCGCCCGCGCTGGCGGCCGGCTGCACGATGGTGGTCAAGCCCAGCGAATTCTCGCCGTACAGCGCACTGCGTTTCGCGCAGATGATCGACGAGGCGGGCTTTCCGCCCGGCGTGTTCAACCTCGTCAACGGTGACGGCGCGATCGTGGGCGAGGCGCTGTCGCGCGATCCGCGCGTGGACATGGTGTCGATCACCGGTTCGACGCGGGCCGGCGTGGCGGTGGCGCGCGCGGCCGCCGACACCGTCAAGCGCGTGCATCAGGAACTGGGCGGCAAGTCGGCCAACCTGATCTTCGACGATGCCGATTTCGATCGCGCCGTGGCGGCCGGGGTGCGCGCCAGCTACCTCAATTGCGGGCAATCGTGCAGCGCGCCCACGCGCATGCTGGTGCCGCGCGCGATGATGGCGCGCGCCGCGAGCGTGGCCGCCGAGACGGCCGACGCGATCCGGGTGGGCGCGCCGGGGCGCGAGGACAGCGAACTCGGGCCGGTGGTCAACGCCAAACAATATGCGCATATCCAGTCGCTGATCGAGAGCGGAATTGCCGAGGGCGCGTCGCTCGTGGCCGGCGGCCCGGGCCGCCCGGAAGGCATCGAGGCCGGTTATTTCGTGCGCCCCACCGTGTTCGCCGATGTCGCACCGGGCATGCGGATCGCGCGCGAGGAAATCTTCGGCCCGGTGCTGTCGATCATCGGCTTCGACGACGAGGCGCAGGCCATCGAGATCGCCAATGACAGCCCGTATGGCCTGGCCGGCTACGTGCAGACGGCCGATGCCGCACGCGCGCGCCGAGTGGCCGCGAAGCTGCGGGTGGGCAACGTCTACATCAACGCCGCGCCGTGGGACGCGAACGCGCCGTTCGGCGGCTACAAGCAGTCGGGCAACGGCCGCGAGCATGCCGAGTTCGGGCTGGGCGATTACCTCGAGATCAAGGCGATCGCCGGGTATTGAGGCGTCATTGCGTCATGACGCGGGCCGCGCGGGCGGCCCGCCCACGGCTTGAGGAGACTGCGATGCTGAACTGGAACACCTACCGTGACGAGCTGATCGCGCGGCTCGACGGCCTGCGCCCGCTGACCCCGGACCCGGCGTCCACTTGGCTGGCCGCTCACGAGCGCGGCGACGGGCCGGGCAACGCGCCGGGCGGCACGCATCTCGATGCGAAGACACGCGCGTTGATCGCGCTGTCGGTGGCCGTCACGGCGCGCTGCGGCGGCAGCATCGCGATTCATGCCGATGCCGCCGCCGAGGCCGGCGCGAGCCGTCAGGAGATCGCCGAAGCGCTCGGCGTGGCCGTGGCGATGAACACCGGGGCCGCGCTGGTGTACTCGGCGCGGGTGATGGAACTGGTCAGCGGGGGGCGGCGCTGAAACCTCGAGGCGTTGGCGCCGCCACCGCCCTCGCCTGCCTCAGAACGAATGCGTCAGCCCCACCCGCGCGACGATCTGATGCGAGTTCGACGACACCCCGGCCGAGCCCGGGATATAGGCGTTGTCGAGCGCGAAGCCCGCCGGGCCGCCGTTCACCTTCTGATACACGGCCTGCGCATACAAGGCGGTGCGCGCCGACAGCGAGTACTGCGCCATCGCGCCGAGCTGATTCCAGTGCAGCGACGCGGCCGCCCCGCCCTGGCTCAGATGCGCCATCGTGTACGTGTACATGCCGGCCACGAACAGCGCGGGCGTGAGGTTGTACTTGATGTTGGCCTCGAAGTTGTCGAAGTTCAGGCCGTCGTTGTTCGGCCCGAGCGAATCCACATAGATCGACGAGGTCGGACGTTGCAACGCAACGTGCGTCCAGGTGGTCGAGATCACGGCCTGGCCGATGCCGTAGCTGCCCGCCACACCGTAAATCTTCTCGTTGGCCGCCACGAACCCGTAGTCATCCGAAGCAATCGCGCCGCCCGCAGTGGTGCCGGGCGACGACAGGTCCTCGTACACCGCGGCCAGCGACAGCGTTGCATAGTGATACTTGATGCCGGCCGCGTAGATCCGGTTGCCGGCGAAGCCGGGCTGGTTGCCGAAGCCGTACAGGCCGGTGACCGACAGCCCGTGGAATTCGGGTGACAGGTATTTCACCGAGTTGTTGGCATGGAACGACGCATCGGTGTTGTCGTTATCCACCGGGTGCGAGAACAGGAAGCCGCCCCAGTTGCCGTTCGCCGTCATCAGGCCGATGGTGTCGGTCACGGTGTCGAACTGGCGCCCGAGCGTCACGGTGCCGAGCGTGGCCGATTCCAGCCCCACGTACGATTGATAGCCGAATTCGCGGCCGCCGTAATAGGCGCGGCCGTTGTCGAGCATCACGCCGCTTTCGAGATCGAAGATCGCGTGCACGCCGCCGCCGAGATCCTCAGAGCCCTTCAAACCCCAGCGGCTCGTCACCAGATCCACGCTGGACGTCTGCCAGGCCTTGCTGCCGTTGGCGTTGCTGGTCAGGTTGATGCCCTCGTCGAGCACGCCGAACAGCGTGACGCTGCTTTGTGCATACGCACTGCCGCTTGCCGCGGCCAACATGCCGAACGTGACACCCCATGCCAATCGTTTCATGACGGACCCCTGTCGAATAGGTTTTATGAATTGATTCGTATTGCGAACTGATTGATGCGTCGCACCGCGTGGCGCGGCTTGCCGAAGATGGGTGAAGCGAGGTGTGGCTGCGCGCCGAGGCAGCCGGTTTTCAGGCGCCGCGCGACGGCGGCGTCAGGTCGATGCGATCGGTGCCGCGCGCCGCCCGCCTGCGCGGTGCAACGGCCCCGCCCACTGCGCGGTGGCGTTCAGTGCGCCGCGAGGTAGGCCTTGACGGCCGGCAGGCCCGGCTTGCCGTCCAGCGTGGTCACGCCGGCCAGCCATTTGTCGAGCACGCCGGGGTTGGCCTTGAGCCAATCGGTGGCGGCCTTGTCGGGCGAAACCTTGTTGGTGATCGGCAGCATCACGTGGTTCTCGATGTCGGTCGTGAATTGCAGGTTCGACACGAACTTCGCCACGTTCGGGCAGCGCGCGGCGTAGTTGGTCGGCTCGACCGTCATCACCTTCGCCTCGCCGAAGTTCGGGCCGAACACGTCGTCGCCGCCGCTCAGATAGTTGATCTTCATCTGCACGTTCATCGGATGCGGTTCCCAGCCGAGGAACACCACCCACTGCTTCTCGCGCACCGCGCGATTGACCTGCACCAGCATGCCGGCCTCGCTCGATTCCACCAGCTTGAACTTGCCCAGGCCGAACTGGTTGCTGCCGATCATCTTCTCGATCAGGCGGTTGCCGTCGTTGCCCGGCTCGATGCCGTAGATATGGCCCTGGAGCTTGTCCGCGAACTTGGCGATGTCGGCGAACGAGCGCAGCCCCGCCGCATATTCGTAATCGGGCACGGCCAGCGTGTATTTCGCCCCGGTCAGGTTCGGCGTGGGCAGCACCGTGAACGAATGCGCCTGCACGAACGGCGCGACGATCGGGTCCATGGTGGGCGACCAGTAGCCGAGGAACACGTCGATCTGCCCGCTCTTGACGCCGGCGAACGTGATCGGCACCGAGGCGATCGTCTTGGTCGGCTTGTAGCCGAGGCCGGCCAGCACGCTCGATGCGAGGCCGGTGGTGGCGGCGATGTCGGTCCAGCCGACATCGGCGAAGCGCACGGCGGAGCACGCCGCCGGGTCGGCCGCCTGGGCCGGCGCGGCCAGCGCGCCCATCAACGACACCGCGCTCAACGCCTGAACGGCGCCGGCTGCCTTGAATTGCTTGAATCGCATCAACATGAAGGACTCCCGTACGTATTGGAGGTTATCGGCATGAGGGAGCCGGCTTCCCGGCAACCTGCCGCGGGTTGGCTCGCGCCGAGCCCGTGGCGGCCTGCGCGGTGCAAATCCCATGTATCGAATCATTCGTGGAATCAATTCGGCGCAGCCGAGGTTTTGCGACAAAAGCTTTTCCAAATGCGACTTCACTGTTTTTCTGAAAGCCTTGTGCAATAAGGTCTTTTATTGAACGTATCTTCAACTTTCGGAAATCGAACCGGCATGGCGCACGGCCCGCGCCTTGGCCCGGGCGGTGCGCCCCGCCAGGCGCGGCATCGGAATCGTAGCGCGATGGCGCCCCGATCGAAACCCGCTTCACGTTGGCGCGAGGCAAGCGCCGGATCGGCCCGTGTCGAACCTGCCGCCGTGGCATGCGCCGCTTGCCGCGCCGTCGCATCGGCATTGCCCATTGTTCGGGATTCAATGTCCGCATAAGATTGGCGCCTGTTCGAGAACCCAGGCGGATCGCCATGCCAAAAATCGGAATCCGCGAAGTGCGGCGCGCGCAATTGATCGATGCGACCTTGCAGACCATCGAGCACGAAGGTTTGTCCGGCACCACGCTCGCGCTGGTCGCGCAGCGCGCCAATATCTCGACCGGGATCGTCAGCCATTATTTCGGCGGCAAGGACGGCCTGCTGGAAGCCACCATGCGCCACATCCTGCATGACCTGTGGACGGCCACGCAGCGCCGCCGCCTCGCGGCGCGCGCCGAGCCGCGCGCACGGTTGCGCGCCATCGTCGCGGCGAATTTCGATGTGTCGCAGGTCAGCTCGCCCGTCATGAAGACATGGCTCGCGTTCTGGGCGGAGAGCATGCACCAGCCCACGCTGGGCCGGTTGCAGCGATTGAATACGCGGCGGCTTTATTCGAACCTGTGCGCCGAGTTCAAGCACGCGCTGCCGGTGGCGGCCGCCCGGCGTGCAGCCACCGGCCTCGCCGCGATCATCGACGGCCTGTGGTTGCGCGGCGCGACGGCCGGCCAGCCGTTCGACACGAAATCGGCGTTGCGGGTGGCGAACGACTATATCGACCTGCTGCTCGCAGGCAGCACCCACGAGGATTGACGGACTTTCACGGGAAACGGAGCGAAACGGTTCGGCATCCTCATCGCCAGGTCAGCACCACCGACCCCGCCAGCAGTGCCCCCAGCACCAGATTGAGCGCACGCCACTGACGCGGCGTGCGGAACACGCGCGCCAGCAGCGCCCCGAGCGAGCACCACAGCGCCAGCGATGCGCTCGCCGCCACGGCGAACGACACCGCCAGCAGCAGCGCGAGCCCGCCGGGGGTGTTCGCCAGCAGTGCGAACGATGCCGCCGCGCCCACCGTCATCGCCCAGCTTTTCGGATTGAGCCACAGCAGCAGCGCGCCATTGACGAGCGTGATCGGCTGCGCCGGCCCCTCGCCCGCGTTCATCGGGCCGCTGCGCGCGATGCGCCAGGCGAGCCACAGCAGATAGGCCGAACCAATCGCCTTGACCGCCGTTTGCAGCGCCGGCATCGCCAGCAGCACGCTGGCCAGCCCGAGCGCGGCGAATGCGGCGAGCGACGCCAGCCCAAGCGCGATCCCCAGCATCAGCGGAATCGAGCGCAGGAAGCCGAAGCGCGCGCCGGACGCCGTGGCCAGGGTGGTGGCGCCGCCGGGCGTGACGGTCGCCACCACGACGAACAGAAACAGCGGAGCGTAAGAGGCAGCCATCGGTACGAATCCCGTCGATCGAAAGCGATGACTGTACCGAGCCGCCATCCATCAGGAAAACCAATAATTTTGATGCGATGCATTACGCCGCATAATGCGTCGATGACCCGAAACCTCGATCTCGACCTGATCCGCACCTTTGTGGCCGTTGCGGACAGCGGCGGCATGACCGTCGCCGCGAACCGGCTGCACATGACGCAAGGCGCCGTGAGCCAGCAGGTCAAGCGCCTGGAGGATGGGCTCGGCTGCCTGCTGTTCGTGCGCCAGACGCGCAAGCTCGCGCTGTCGCGTCAGGGCGAGACGTTTCTGGTCAAGGCGCGCCAATTGCTGCACCTCAACGACGAAATCTGGGCCGACATGCAAGCCGATGCGTTGCGCGGCAGCCTTCGAGTGGGCGTGCCGTTCGATCTCGTCACGCCGCTCGCGCCGGCCATGAAGGCGTTCGCCGAAGCGCATCCGCAGGTGGAATTGTCGCTGGTGTGCGCGGCGTCGGCCGAGCTGGGCGACGCGCTGGATGCAGGCCGGGTGGACGTGGCGCTGGTCGAATCGGTCGCGAGCGAGGCTGCCGGCGAAGTGATCCGCATCGAACCATTGGTGTGGGTGACGGGCCGCGGCAGCGACGCATGGCAGAAGCGGCCGTTGCCGCTGTCGATGGTGGACGAGCGCTGCGCGTTCCGCCCCTGGGTGCTCGGCGCGCTGGCCGAGCGGGCGATCGCCTGGCGCACGGTGTTCGAGAGCGGCAGCATCGAGGCCACCGCCGCCACGGTTCGCGCGGGGCTGGCCGTGACGGCGTGGCTCGTGTCGACGGTGCCGGCCGATCTCGAAACGCTCGCGCCGCATGCGGCCGGCTTGCCGGTGTTGCCGCCGTTCGCGATTTGCCTGCGAACACCCGCGCCGCCGGCCGAGGCGCAGCCGGCGGCGCTGGCGTTCGCGGCCTGTGTGCGCGAAGCGATGGCGAGCGAAGGCGGCGCGCGGGTGGCGAAGATTGCGTGATGCGAAGATTGCGGGAGGCGGAGTGACGGACGGCAGGCGGCGAGCCTGAGCCCGCCGCTCAATTCACCAGCACGATCCGCTTTGCCTCCGGCAAGCCATCCGGCTTGGCCGGCTCGACCAGGTCGAACTCGAACACATACTGGCGCGACGGCAGCTTCGAGATGATCTGCGGGTCCACCAGCGACGCCGTGCGGAAATACGCGCCCTTGGTTTCGCTGGCCGTCACGATCGACGCACGCGGCATCTCGGGCCAGAAATTGAGGAAGCCGCGCCCTTCCTGATGATCGAAGCGGTTGCACGCGCCGCGCACGCGGCTGCCGATGCTGCCCCAGCGCGCACGCGGATCGGGCGAGCTGTCGGTCGACAACAGCCCCGGCACCAGATAGCCGTTGATGTATTGATCGGCCGCATCACGCAGCTCGCGCGACACATTGCCAAAGCCGAGGATCTCCACGCGGCAGCCCTTGCTCTGCAACGCGCGCACCACCTGAACGAAATCGCCGTCGCCGGTGACCAGCATCACGGTGTCGAGCCGTTCGGATTCCATCAGCACGTCGACGGCCATGTCGAGATCGGCGTTCGACTTCGACACCTCGTTGCCTTCGTCGTCGGTGAAATGCTTGACGTGCTTGACCGTGACACGGAAGCCCTGGTCGCGCAGCGCCGACTGATAACCGAGCGCCTTCGCGCTGTATTCCGGCGACTGCTCGGCACGCTGCAGGTCGTAGGCGATATACACGTTCAGACGTTGCGCGAAGCCTTCCGCGCGGCACGCCAGCTCGCGCAGCGCTTCATAGCGCATGCCGTGGCCGCCGTTCATCCCGATATTGCTTGCGTCGACATACACGCCGATCCGTCTCATTCAGTTTCTCTAGCGATTCAGTTTTCAAGGCAGGGAGTGTAGCGCACGCGTGGGCCGCGCCGATAAGCGCGAGATCAAACGGGGACGCGCACCGGCCGGCGCGGGCCGCCCGGTGCGGGGGGAATCTTCCGACGAATCCGATGCAACGGCCGTCAGGACAGGGCCACGGCCGGTTGGGCTTGCAGGAATTGCTGCAGGTAGGCCTCGAATTCCGCCTTGACCTCGGGGTGACGCAGCGCAAATTCGACCGTTGCCTTCAAATAGCCGAGCTTGCTGCCGCAATCGAAACGCGTGCCGTGATACCGGTAGGCCAGCACCTGCTCCTCGGTCAGCAGCGATTGCAGCGCGTCGGTCAGTTGCAGTTCGCCGCCGGCGCCGGGCTGCAACGCGCGGATATGGCGGAAGATCGTCGGCATCAGCACATAGCGGCCCACCACGCCGAAATTCGACGGCGCATCGGCCGGCGCAGGCTTCTCGACGATGCCGGACAGCTTGATCACGTTGTCGCCCCACAGGCGGCCGTCCACCACGCCGTACGCGGCGCTTTCCTCGCGCGCGATGGTTTCGACGCCCACCACCGAGCTGTGATAGTGATCGAACATCTCGATCAGTTGCTTCACCACGGGCGTCGGGCCGTGCAGCAGGTCGTCGGCCAGGATCACCACGAACGGGCTGTCGCCTATCAGCTTCTCGGCGCACAGCACGGCATGGCCGAGCCCGAGCGCGGTGGCCTGGCGCACGTAGAAGCAATCCACGTTGGCCGGCTTGATGTTGCGGACGATGTCGAGCAGCTTGTGCTTGTTGCGCGCCTCCAGCTCGGCCTCGATCTCGTAGGATTTGTCGAAGTGATCCTCGATCGCGCGCTTGCTGCGGCCCGTCACGAAGATCAGCTCGGTGATGCCGGCCGCCACCGCTTCCTCCACCGCATATTGAATCAGCGGCTTGTCGACGATCGGCAGCATTTCCTTCGGGCTGGCCTTGGTGGCCGGCAGGAACCGCGTCCCGAGGCCAGCGACCGGGAATACGGCTTTGGTGACTTTC
Organism: Burkholderia sp. 22PA0099; assembly: GCF_047497165.1. NCBI lineage: Bacteria > Pseudomonadati > Pseudomonadota > Betaproteobacteria > Burkholderiales > Burkholderiaceae > Burkholderia > Burkholderia sp. 22PA0099. The sequence goes on from NZ_CP163165.1 coordinate 2,419,127, forward strand.
AGCATGGCGGGGTTTCCCACATCGGTTGAATGTTCCGGACTGCAGAAGACGGCCGCGGCCGAGCCGGCTGGCTGGCTGGCTGGCGGTCCCGAGCCGGCTGGCCGGCGGTCAGTAGGCGCCGTCGCGATGGAGCACCACGCCGATCGTCTTGAACAGGATCGCGATATCGCTGCGCAGCGACCAATTGCGCACGTACCAGGCGTCGAGGAACACGCGGCGCGCGTAATCGGTGTCGTTGCGGCCACTGACCTGCCAGAGGCCCGTCATGCCCGGCTTGGCCAGCAGGTAGTAGGCGGCATCGGCGCCATAGCGCTCGATTTCCTTTTCCACCACCGGGCGCGGCCCGACCAGGCTCATGTCGCCGCGCAGCACGTTCCACAATTGCGGCAACTCGTCGAGGCTGGTCTTGCGCAGCACCGAGCCGATGCGCGTGACGCGCACGTCGTGCTTGAGCTTGAAATCCTTGTCCCATTCGGCGCGCGCCACCGGGTCGTTCGCGAGCAACTCCTTGAGCACCTTGTCGGCGTCGAGCACCATCGAGCGGAACTTGTAGCACTTGAACTTCCTGCCGTTCTGGCCGATGCGCGTGTGGCCGAAGAACGCCGAGCCGCCGTCCTTCGCCACCAAAATCGTCAGGATGGCGAAAATCGGCAGCAGCATCAGCATCAGCAGGCCGCCCGCCGTCACGTCGAATGCCCGCTTGAGCACCTTGGCAGAGAATCGCGTGAGGTTGTTCTGCACGCGCAGCATCATCACTTCATGGCCGAAGAAGTAGGACACGTCGGTCTTGCAGAGCGGCACGCCGCGCATCGGCGCCATCACGGTCAGGTCGCGAATGCCGCTTTCGGTCAGGTCGCGAATCCACGCGTTGCGCAGCTCCTTGTCCTCCGGCTCCAGCGCGATCACCACCTGCGCGCCGGGCAAGGCCTTGAGCGTGGCGGCGGACAAGCCCTTCAGTACCGGCACGTCGCCGACGAATGCCGTGTCGGCCCGGCCATCGGGCGCCACGTAGGCCACCACGTCCGCACCCAGATACAACTGCGCCGACATCAGGCGCTGCGCTTCGAGCGCCGACTCGCCGCAGCCGACGATCAGCGTCGGGCGCTTCCACAGGTGCGCCATGTCGAGCACCTTCTTCGTCACCAGCCGGAACGTTGGCACCAGCACGAACGCGCCGCTCCAGGTCATCGCCCACCAGCCGCGCGAGAACATGCCCTTGGTCAGCGTGGTCAGCGCGAGATGCAGGATCGCGAGCACCACCAGCGCCTCGAACACCTCGCGCAACTCGCGCCCGAACGGCCGGCGCAGCCCGTAGTGCCGCACGCGCAGCCAGAACCACAGCGTGCCGCCGAACGACAGCAGCATGTACACCACCATCGGCTGCTGGCTGATCGCTTTCCAGAGGCTGATCTGCGGATCGCTCTGGAACGTGCCGAGCACGTTGGTGGTGATCAGCAGGGCCACGGCGAAACCGATCACATCGGTGGCCGCCAGCGCCACCTTGATCGTCAAGGCCGGAAACGGGCGCAGTTCGATGTGCCGTTCCGACAGACTGTCGAGACTGATGATTGAGCTCACGTGACCTGTCCTCGTATTGATGTTGGCATCGCTGTTCTGGTGAACGTCCACCGCAATCATTCGGATTCCGAACTCGTTGAAGTCGCGGCAAGCGCCGTGCTCGGGTTAATCCTAAGTGCGGCCCGCCCGATACTCGGTTCGGCTTCGCACAGAAGCCGGTTATCGCTCATGCGACGCCGTCTTCGATCAGGTTGATCAGATACTTGCCGTAGGCGTTTTTCTTCAGCGGCGTGGCGAGCCGTTCGAGCTGGCCGGCATCGATCCAGTTGCGGCGGTACGCCACCTCCTCCGGGCAGGCCACCATCAGGCCCTGACGCTTCTGCAAGGTGGCAACGAAGTTGGCCGCTTCGGTCAGCGAATCGTGCGTGCCGGTGTCGAACCACGCATAGCCGCGCCCCATGATTTCGACCTGCAGGCGCTCGCGTTCGAGATAGCGCCGATTGACGTCGGTGATTTCCAGTTCGCCGCGCGCCGACGGGCGAATCCCGGCGGCGATGTCGCACACCTCGCTGTCGTAGAAATACAGGCCCGTGACGGCGTAGTTCGAGCGCGGCACCTCGGGCTTCTCCTCGATCGACAAGGCGCGGAACTGCGGGTCGAACTCGACCACGCCGTAGCGCTCGGGGTCGCGTACGTGATAAGCGAACACGGTGGCACCCTGCGTGCGCCGGTCCGCGGCTTCGAGTTGGGCGACCTGATCGTGGCCGTAGAAAATGTTGTCGCCGAGGATCAGCGCCGACGGCTGGCCATCGACGAACGCGCGCCCGATCACGAACGCCTGCGCGAGCCCGTCGGGCGACGGTTGTTCGGCATATTGGATATGCATGCCCCAGCGGCTGCCGTCGCCGAGCAAGGCGATGAAGCACGGCAGGTCGCGCGGCGTGGAAATCACCAGCACCTCGCGAATGCCGGCCACCATCAGCGTGCACAGCGGGTAATAGATCATCGGCTTGTCGTACACCGGCAAGAGCTGCTTCGATACCGCATGCGTGATCGGATAGAGGCGCGTGCCCGATCCGCCCGCCAGAATGATTCCCTTACGCATCGCTCGTTCCCGCCCCGTTGGCTTGGCGTGCGTGCCTCATTGCATCGCACTCCGTATCGATTGGCTGGCCATCCGTCTGGCCCGATCTCGATTCGTGGTTCAGCCCGGCCCCGGCGCGCCGCGCAGCCGCATGCCTTCGGCGATGCCCCGGAACACGCTGCGCCGGCCGTCGGAGGTGAAGCGCGCGCACTTCACGAGCATCGCCGCGACCGAATAGGTCTGCGCCAGCAGCGAATACGGAAAGCCCAGGTTCTTGCGGCTGAAGTACAAACGGTTGCGCGTGCAATAGAACAGGCTGAACGGGCTTTCGCCGCCGCCGGTCGAGAAGCTGACCTTGTGCGCAACCAGCGAACTCGGCACGTACCACAGGTGTATGCCGGCCTGATTCATGCGCCACACGAAATCGGTGTCGTCGTAATAGACGAAATACTTCTCGTCCATCATGCCGACGCGCGCGAACACGCTCTTGTGCAGCGCCATGAAGCAGGTGGGCGCGTATTCGGATTCGCCCGGGTGATCGAACTGCCCGACGTCCTCGTCGCCATCGCCGATATGCGCGGTGGTGGCCTTCATGCGCGAGATCGTGCCGCCCGCGCACCAGATCCGGTTGGTGCCGTGATAGAGGATCTTCGGAAACGTCGCGAGCGTGTCCGGGCCGTCCTCGATCGGCCGGATCAGGCTGGCCACCGTATCGGGGTGGCGAAACTCCACGTCGTTGTTGGCCAGCAGCACGTAGTCGCAACCGTCGGCCAGCGCCATCGCGATGCCCTGGTTGTTGCCGCGCGCCACGCCCACGTTGGCGTCGTTGAACACCACCTGCGCGGTCAGGCCCGCCCGGCTCGCCAGTTCGCGCGACAGGATGCTGCCGCTGTCGCTCGCGCTGTTGTCGATCACGTAGAGCTTGATCGCCACGCCGGCCTGCGCCGCGAGGCTGTCGAAGAAATCCGGCAGCACGTCGTCGGAGTGATACAGCACCGTCACCACGCCCACCAGCGGCTTCGCGCCCGGCTTGCCGAGCGGCTTCACACGTCCATTGCCCATTGCCCCACCCTCCCCGCTCACGCCACGGCCCGACTGGCCTGGTACAGCCCCTTGGATTGCATCTCGACGATGCTCTGCTCGTAGTTGTCCTGCTTGACCTCCTGCCCCTCCACCCAGGCGGCGAAACGCGCGATGCCTTCGTCGAAGTGCACCTTCGGCTCGAAGCCGAGAAATTCGCGGGCGCGCGTGAGATCGGCGTAGTTGTGGCGGATGTCGCCCAGGCGGAATGCGCCGGTCACGTTGATCGGCACCTGGCTGCCATACAGTTCGTTGAGCCGGCGCGCCACGTCGATCACGGCGGTGCGGCGGCCCGAGCCGATGCCGAACACGCGGCCGGCCGCCTCGGGGTTCATCAGCGCGGCCTGCGTGGCATCCACCACGTCGTCCACATACACGAAATCGCGGCTCTCCTGCCCGTCCTCGAACACGTTGATCTCGTTGCCGTTCTTGATGCGGGTCGAGAAGATCGACAGAATCCCCGTGTACGGATTCGACAGCGACTGGCCCGGCCCGTACACGTTCTGATAACGCAGCGCCGACGCGCCGACGCCGATCGAGCGGCACACCGTCATCACCATCTGTTCCTGGTCGTACTTCGTGATGCCGTACACCGACGACGGATGGATCTTCGATTCCTCGTCGGTGGGCAGGCATTCGAGCGGCTCGCCCGATTCCGGGCACAGGTAATCGAAGCGTCCGGCCAGCAGGTCGCGCTCCTCGCGTGCATCGGGGTACACGATGCCGAGTGCCGGCGAGCGGTACTTGCCATCGCCGTAGATCGCCCGCGACGAGGCCACCACGAACTTGCGCACGGTGTTGCTGCGGTTCTTGACGAGAACGTCGAGCAGCACGCCGCTGCCGCCCACGTTCACGTCGATGTAATGGCCGACCTCGTACATCGATTGGCCGGTGCCGGTTTCGGCGGCCAGGTGCACCACGGCGTCCTGGCCCTGCATGGCGCGCTCGACCACCGAGCGGTCGCATACCGAGCCTTCGATCAGGCGTACCGAATTGCCGAGCGAGCGCAGCAGCGACGATTCCTGATAAGGGTCCACGCCGTGAATCTGTTGCGCGAGGTTGTCGAGCACGGTGACGGTCGCGTTCTGGCTGGCGAGCTGTCTGGCGAGGTGCGATCCGATGAAGCCGGCGCCGCCGGTGATGAGGACTTTCATGATTTGCAGTGCTCCCAGGTTTGCGTGTTCCGGTTGTATCGCCTGATCACGCGCGCCGGATTGCCGGCCACCACGCAGTAGTCAGGCACATCGCGCGTCACGACGGCGTGGCTGCCCACCACCGCGTTGCGTCCAATCACCACGTTCGGCAAGATCATCGAGTTGAAGCCGATAAAGCTGCCAGCGCCGATCACCACGCGGTTGCCCTGCGTGCGCAGCCGCATGCCGATGCGCACCGGGTCGTTCACATCCTCGAACGGATGCTCGACGTCGACGATCGCGCAGCCGCCGGTAATCGTTACGTCATCCTGAATTTCAATGCGGGACCCGCACACGATATGGACGTTCTGTTCGATATTCACGTCGTTGCCGATCGACAATCGGGGCGGCACGCCGGTTTCGCCCACCACCAGCTCGATGCGCGCGCCGGCGCGTATCAGCACCCGTTCGCCCACCGTGGCGTGCTGCACGTTCGCGAGCAGATAAGGCTGATAGATCACGCTGCCCTTGCCCACCCGCTCGAACAGATGGGCATACCAGAGGCGCGTCTTGAGCATGAAATAGGCGCGCTTCACGGTGTTGATCCGTTCGAGCCAGTTCGCTTCACCGAACCTCGCCAGGCTTCGCGGCAGCACGCTCATGCGCGCACCGTCGGCCGGCCGGCCATCTGCTTGGCGAACACGTACAGCGAGCGCAGCATCCGTGGCCGGCTTCGCAGCGCATGCAGGGCGCGCTGCTTGACGCCGACATCCGCGAACTCGGCGCTCCTGCCGATGCAATGCTGGAACTGCTCGTACAGGCCGCTTTCGAGGTACAGGATCGCCGAGCGCAGCAACACGCCTGCCCGGCCGCGATCGACCACATCACGCTTCATGCCGAGCGCCTCGGCCATGTTGCAGGTGCGCATCAGGTCCTGGATATTGGTTTCGTGGCGTGCCGGGTTGAGGATCACCGTCGAGGTGAAGCCCTTCGGGTTGACGCGATACACGCCCAGTTCCTGATCGAGATACGCGGCCCGGCTGCCATGCAGGCATTGCACGAGGTTCGCCACGTCGGCCACCACCTTCAGTTCGAGATCGACCGGATGGCGCCGGCGCAACGCGCCGCGAAACATCACCGAGCTGTTCAGGAAGAACGGCCCGTGTTCGATCAGGTATTCGGCGTCGAACACGGCAGGCTTGTCGCGGGCGAGCGCGAAATCCACCGGCTCGCCGGTCAATGCGTCGACCGTGCGCATCTTGTGCGCCACCATGCCGAATTCGCGCTGCGTTTCGAGGAAGGTGTATTGATGCGCGAGCTTGCCGGGCAGCACCATGTCGTCGCCGTCCACGGTGGCGATGTACTCGCCGCTCGCCTGCGCCATCGCATCGGCCAGGTTGCGCGAATAGCCGACATTGGTTTCGTGCGCAACCAGCTTGATGATCTCGGGATACCGCGCGCGAAAGCTTTCGATGATGGCGAGCGAGCCGTCCACCGAGCCGTCGTCGCCGATCACGATATCGAACGGCACGCCGATTTCCTGGCTCAGGATGCTGTCGAGGCACGGGCCGATATAGCGTTCGAGGTTGTAGCACAGCACCACGACCGAGATGACCGGCGGCTTCACGGGTTGAATCTCCATGTCTTGCTCCTCAATTCAAGGCGAAGCGGCGGGCCAGATCGCGGGCCTTGCGCTGCGAAATCGGCGAGACGGCAATCGTCGCGCCCACCATCAGCAGCCACATGCTCGCCACGATCATCAGCAGCGCGAAGCGGTTGACCGGCGGGAACTGGGTGTAATGAAACGCCACGCCCAGCGCACTGGCCGCCACCACCCGTATCAGCAGGCCGCGATACCAGGCCGCATTGATGCCGGGCAGGAACTTGCGGTGAACCACGGCGACCCACAGAAACAGTTGCGCAAGGTTGATGGCGAGCCACGCATAGGCCGCGCCCACCGCGCCGTAATGCAGCGCGCCGATCAGCACCGCCGGCACCAGGATCGCGACGAAGCCGAGGTTGCCCTTGATATGCAGCGAGAGGTCGCCGTCCGCGTACTGGATCAGGAACGACAAGCCCGCGATGGCCGAGCAGCCGTTGCCGATCGCATAGCAGCGCAGCACGGTCATGGCGTCGGGATTCACCGGCAGGGACATCGCCCACAGCTTGAACACCAGGTCGGGCACGCTGGCGAACAGCATCGCGACCGGAATCACCGCGATCATCAGGATCTCGCTGGCGAGGAAATAGCTCGATTCGAGCGAGCCGCGGTTGCGCGCGCTGTCGGCCGTGAAGCGCGGCGTGAACGCCTGCTGGATCGGGCTGGCGAGCAGCAGGATGCCGCTGGCCAGCAGCGTCGCCATGCTGAACACGCCGAACGCGGACAGCGGCAATACCTTGGACAGGATGATCTTGTCGGCCTGCGTGGAGGTGGCCCACATCAGCGCCGAGAACGCGATCGACAGCGAGAGCCTGGCGCGGGCCGCCAGCACCACCCGTGAAAACGTGCGCGACAGCACCGGCGCGCCGATCGCGCGGCCGAGCAGCAGGCGCATGGTCAGCGCCTCGCCGACGATCGCCGCCAGTTGCCACAGGAAGAACACGTCCACGCGCGGCCAGATCGCGATCAGCGGCACCACCAGCACGGCGCGAATCACCGAGAAGATCACGATCACCGTGTTCAGCGTCGCCTGCCGGTCGATACCCACCATGCCGCCGCGATACAGCGACGACAGCCAGCGCGCCGATACCGTCAGCATCATCAGCACGAAGGCCAGCGCGATGTCGTGCGCGGGCAGCGTCTTCGCCTTGAGCCAGCCGGTGGCGAAGAACGGCGCGCCGAAGATCGACAGCACGACCAGCACGGCGCACATGCCCGCCACGAATTTCTCGAGCGATTGCAACAACACGCGCACCTCGGCTTTCGAGCCATCGTCGGTGGCGCGGGCCAGTTCGCGGCACAAGGTGGGCGACAGGCCGAGATCCAGCAATTGCACCCAGGCAAGCAGCACGGCATTGAACGCGATCAGGCCATACGCCTCGACGCCGAGATGATGCACATACACCGGCACCATGACCATGCCGAGCACGACCGTCACGATCTGACCTGCATAGTTCGAAATCAGGCTGCGTTTGAGCATCTTGGTAGGCGATAAGAGACGGGATGATTCGGATCGCGACAGACGAACCCGCGATGCCCATCGACAGCGGACGCTGCCCGTAAGTCATGCTGCACTGCACGCAACGAAGCCAATTTAGTGGTGGACAACCGGCGGGAATGTACGGGCTCGCACACTGCCCGGTTCATGATTGAGACAGGCACGACGATCGATTCGGAATGCAAAATGACAGGCGGGCGCTGGATGGTCCCTGCGATGCGTTGGCCACGCCGTTCGTGCCGTGGCCGTGCGGCGCATCACGGGTAGCACTCGGCCTCGAACAGCGGCTTGCCTTCGGCATCCTTCGCCGCCAGCACCGGCGGGTATTCGATCGGCCAGTCGATATTGATCATCGGGTCGCTCCACAGCAGGCTGCGTTCGTATTCGGGGAACCAGTAATCGGTCACCTTGTAGACGAACTCCGCCGCCACCGACAGCACGATGAAGCCATGCGCGAAGCCCGGTGGAATCCAGAGCTGCCGATGGTTGCGGGCACTGAGCCGCACGCCCACCCATTTACCAAAGTTAGGAGAACTGAGCCTGAGGTCGACGGCAACGTCGAACACCTCGCCCGCGGTCACCCTCACGAGCTTGCCCTGCGGATGCACGATCTGATAATGCAGGCCGCGCAGCACGCCGCGCGACGAGCGCGAGTGATTGTCCTGCACGAATTCGAAGCCCTGGGCCACGGATTCCTCGAATTCGCGCGCGTTGAAGCTTTCGAAGAAGAAGCCGCGCCGGTCGCCGAACACCGCCGGTTCGATCAGCTTGACTTCGGGTAAGGCCGTTGCGGTCACTTGGATTGCCATGTCGGCGTGCTCCAGGTGAAGGCGTCGGTCAACCACGGTAGACATAAAAACGGCGCGCGACCGGCCACGCCCCGATGCTTGCCGACAGCCCGATCACGCCCGCTGTGCATACGCGCCCACCCTCCCTGTTGAATACTCGCCAGTTGCCACTTCATTGACGCACTCCTGATGATCCCGATATCGACCGACCGTATCGCCGACATGCCGCCCACGGCTCTATTGTTCAGGTCTATTGAACACTCGATCGCGATATTGATTCAGTACGTCGCCCCACACTCTCGGGCCCTGCCGGCGGCACGCCGACACGGCCCGTCGCGCACGGATCACGTCGCCATCTGGTTGTGTTCGAGATACGCGGAGGTATAGCCGTAGCTGCGCCGCTCGCTGCGCCGCAACGGCACCACGTTGAAGATGGCGCCCACCGTCCAGGCGCCGGCACGGTCGAGCTGGGTAAGCGTTTCCTCGATCTCGGCTTCGGTATGCGAGCCCGAGCGCAGCACCATCACGGTCTTGCCGGCGCTGTTCGCGACGATCGCCGCATCGCTCACGGCCAGCAGCGGCGGCGTGTCGATGATCACCAGGTCGAAGCGCCGCTTGAACTCGTCGAGCAGCGACCTGAAGCCCGGCATCATCAGCAGTTCGGACGGGTTCGGCGGGTATTTGCCGCACGACACGAGCGACAGGCCCGGCACGCCCGACGGCTGGATCGCCTGATCGATGCTCAGGCGTCCTGCCAATAGTTCGGCCAGGCCGCCCGCGTTCGGCTTGCTGAAGAACGACGCCGCCCGGCCGCAGCGCATGTCCGCATCCACCAGCAGCACCCGCTTGCGGGTTTCGGCCTCCAGCACGGCGAGGTTCGCCGCGATGAAGCTCTTGCCGGTTTCGGGCGTGGGGCCGGTCAGCACGATCACGCCGTCGTCGGGCCGGTCCGTCTCGTACAGATGCAGGTGCAGGGCCGTGCGCAGGCCGCGCAGCGCCTCCACCGACGGATCATGCGGGAAGCTGCGCGCCAGCAGGTATTGCGAGGCGGCCGGCTGCGCGGGCTCGTCGGTACGCACGTTGGACGACAGCAGCGGCGTGCGGCGCTGGATCGCCGCGTTGGGCGGCGCGAACACCAGCTTGCTCGGCATCGCCTGATCGAGCCGCGCCTGGTGCGCGCTGTAGAGCACCGAGGCCAGCATCGGCATGCGCAGGTTGCGCTCGATGAACTTCGTATCGGTCACGCCGGTCAGGTAGCGGTGGCGCAGGAACACCAGCAGCACACCGAGCATCAGGCCGAGGCCGAGGCTGGCCAGCAGGATGATCGGCCCGTTGGGCGACACCGGATCGACCGGCCGCACCGCATCGTCGACGATATGCACGTCGCCCGTGGTGCTCGCGCGGCGCACCGTCAGTTCCTCGGCCTTGTTCACCATCGCGATATAGATCGATTCGGCCACCTTGGCGTTGCGGCTCAGGTCCGCGTTGGTGCGCTCGGAGGCCGGCATGCGCACGAAACGCGCGTTGAACTGCGCCTTGGCCGCCGACAACTGCGCGATCTGCTGATTGATGTTCTGCATCGGCGGGCTGTCGGGCGTGAAGTTCTGCATCATCTGCGTGCGCTGCAGTTGCAGCGTCGCGATCTGCCGCTCGATATCGATGCCGCCCTGCAGATACGATTGCGCCTCGGCGGTCGGCTGCAGCGAGCCGACCGACGCCTGATAGCCCATCAGCGAAGCCTCCGCCTGGTGCAGTTCGTCGCGCAAGCGCGGCAGCTCGCGGTTGATGAAATCCAGCGTCTGGCTGTCGTTGGCGCGGCTGGCGGCGATGGTCGCCGCGACATAACCCGCCGCGATCGAATTGGCGACGTTGGCGGACAGATCCGGGTTGTCGCTGTCGTAGGTGATCTGCACGAGCCCGGTATCGCTGCCCTTCTCGACGATCTTGAGCTTGCGCGCGAAGCGTTGCAGCGCATTCACGCCGTTCCAGGCCGTGACGTTGAATTCGGTGCCCGGCAACGCCGCGAGCTGCTTGACCCGGATCGATACGCCGCCGGCCTGCGCCGGCTCGCCCACCTTGCCGTTCAGCAGCACCGCGCCGTTCCCGTCGAGCAGCGCGTAGGCGCCGTTCTCGAGCGCGCGCAGCCGCAGCCGCCGGTTTTCGAAGCGGGTCGGCACCTTCATCGATTCGACCTCGATCTGCTCGCCGCCCCATGCATAGGACGTCAAACCGAACCACGGATGAGACAGTTCGCCCGGCGTCGCGAACTTGTGCGACAGCATGCCGAGCAACGGCAGCACGCGCGGCGAGGCGGTCACGTTGTAGCCGTATTGCGCCAGCACCGGATCGAGCACCGAGCGGCTCTGCATCATGCCGATCTCGGCCTCGGTGCGCGCCGGCCGTTGCCCGACCACCACCTGCTGGCCGTCCGCGGCAAAGCCCAGCGCGTTGCGGCCCTGCGCCTCGACCTTGATCACCGCGCTCGCCGAATAGATCGGCGTGGCCAGCCAGATATACACCACGGCCAGCGCCACCACGGCAACCGTGATGGCCGCCACCGTCCACAGATGGTCGCGCAACACGCGAATCATGCCCAGTGCGTCCGGCGCGTCATCTGGCATGCCTCCGGAATATCGGGCGTTCATATTCGGACTGTTCACGTTGGTCGTTCCTCTAAACCTTGCTCGTTGAGAATGGATGCGGCGCAGGGCCAGGCATTAGCGGGTGGCGGCGTAGAACAGATACAGGCTCGTCACCGTCGGCAGCAGTTGCTCCAGCAGGCGATTGACCTGGGCGATCTGCGCGGTGCCCACGTACACGACATCGAGCGGCTTCAGGTCGAACTGGGTGGACAGCAGGATCGAATCGACCTTGGTCATGTCGAGCCGGTAGATGCTCGGCTTGGTCGGGTCGCTCAACGTGCGTCGGATCACGAGGATCTGCCGCGGCTGCGCACTTTGCGGGTTGATGCCGTTCGCATTGGAGAGCGCATCGGCCAGCGTCATGCGGCCCTTGTCCATGAACAGGGTTTGCGGTTTCGAGATTTCTCCCAGCATGAACACGCGGCTCGCGTTGTGATCGGGCACGTAGACGATGTCGCCCGTTTCCAGCGCCACGTTCTGCGAAATGTCGCCGCGATCGAGCGTGCGCTGCACGTCGAGCAGGTAGGTCTTGCCGCCGCGCGTGAGCTGCACGCGTTGCAGATCCGCATCGGCCAGCGAGCCGCCCGAGCGCGTGATCGCGTCGAGCACCGTGAGCTTCAGGTCGGTAATCGGCAGCGAGCCCGGGTTCTTCACTTCGCCGGCGAGCTGGATCTGCTGGCTGCGGTACTGGATCACGCGCACGTCGAGCTGCGGCTTGATGGCGTAGCCCGCCAGGCGCGACACCAGCATCGCGCTGATCTGCGCGGTGGTCTTGCCGGCCACCGCGACGCGGCCCACGGTCGGGAAATAGATCGTGCCGTCGGCCGCCACGCGCGCGCCGTCCGGCGTGATCTGCACGCCCGGCGCGCCGACGCCGCCCCCGCCCGTGTTGTCGAGCGGCGGCAGCGGCGTGGCGGCCGCACCGGTCACGGTCAGTTCCGGGTGCCCCCACACGGTGATGCCGAGAATGTCGCCCTGGCCGACCCGATAGTCGATCTGCGGGCCGTCCGGCGCCTGCGGCAGCGCCGGCGGCTCGGATTTCATGGCCTGCACCTGGCCGGTAATGACGCCGGCGTCGATCATCTGCACCGGGTACACCGGCGGCGGTGCATCGCTTTTCGCCGGTTCCTGCATTTGAGCCGGATTGAGATACGGCCCGGGGGCGAACGTGCAAGCGGCTGCCGCCCAGCACGTCAACAGTGCGAATATCCTGCCGATGCTTTTCATGTTGGTCATCCCGTGACGAGGTACGAATCGATCTAGGTCGGTGTTCGTTTTCAATACGCAGTTCAATACGCAGTGCGAATCGATCGGGCGGCGCGCGTTCAATAGGCCGCCGCTCGGATCTGATGCCCGAGATAGCTGCCTGCCGATTTCGACGGCATCTCATGCATGCGACGCACGTTGCCGTCGCTGGCGCTTTCGGCCGAGGAGCTGGCGTGCAGCAGACGCTGAAACTCGCCCTTGATGATTCCGTAGCACTCGCAGGCCGACGCTTCGAGGCCGGCGCGATCGAGGATGGTGATCTTGCCGCGCCGCTGCGCGATCAAGCCGGCGTCCTGCAGCTTGCCGGTGGCCTCCGTCACGCCTTCGCGACGCACGCCGAGCATCGAGGCGATCAATTGCTGGGTGACGGCCAGCTCGTCAGTCTTGAGACGATCCTGCGTGAGCAGCAGCCAACTGCTGACCTGCCTGACGATGTGATGGCGACGGTTGCACAGCGAGTTCTGCGCGACCTGCGTGAGCAGCGCCTGGATGTAATAGAGCATCAACTGATGCACGAAGCCGTGGCGATCGAATTCGCGCTTGAACAATTGCGCATTCATCGCATAGGCGTAACCGCCGCTACGCACTTCGATGCGGGTCGGCATCGTGAAGCCGCCTGTCAGGGCGGGCACGCCGATCACGCCTTCATTGCCCACCGCGGCGACTTCCGCGGTGGCGCCGTCCGCCATCAGGAAAATCATGGAAATGATGGCACTGGTGGGGAAATAGACTTTCTTGACGGTTTCCCCGGCATCGGACAACAACTGGCCGCTCTTCAATTGAACGAGTTGAAGATGAGGTGCAAGCGCGTCGAAATCCGAGGCGGGCAAGGACGCGAGAAGATGATTTGCAGGTTGTGTGGTCATGACATCGGACATAAATATTGGCGCTGGGTCATTTGACATACCGAAGTAATTCGGGCCTGTAAGCTGGAAAGCAGGACAGCCAAGCATTTTTTTGCAGCGCACCAGCCCTCACTCCGGTGCAGGACAACTGCCGACGGTCATCTGCCGTTGGTGAGATTCATACAGCGATAACCATGCCAACAATATCAAGTCGTTGTTTATAAACGTTTTTTTAAAATGTGTTTTAAACAGTGAGGGGTTTTATGTCGGAAATGTCTCGAATCTGAGCTACTTTCCGGCCTCGCTCCGCAGCCTCGACGCATTGCACAAGATGCTGCGCTGCACTCAAGCCGGCTCGGATGCAAGATTGTCAAGGCGCAGGGCGCGATAAGCCCTCTCGTGCGATCGCCGCAAGGCGGTGATTTTCGGCAAGCGCGATTTGATTCGATCTGCTTCATATTTGATACGCGGCCTGAAAATGCGCGATCGCGCACTGTCATTCCCCTGACGTTCATGTCCGCGCATTGATTTTCCGAGTACCGAAACTCTGTGCGACGCCGTACCGAATTACGCCACGGCGCCCGATAGCATCGCGTCTGCGGAATCATCCCCGCGACTCGGCTCTGGCGTGCTGGCGCGGACTGAACGATCACGGAGGAACGGCGATGAAGGTCGCACTGATTCAAGATTGGCTGGTCACGTACGGCGGCTCGGAAAAAGTCCTCGAGCAGATTCTCGAATGCTTTCCCGACGCCGATCTCTTCAGCCTCGTCAACTTCATGCCCGATCACCCGTTGCTGAAGGGCAAGCCGGTCAAGACCTCGTTCATCCAGAAGCTGCCGTTCGCGAAGCGCCGCTATCGCGGCTACCTTCCGATGTTTCCGTTGGCGATCGAGCAGTTCGACCTGTCCGGCTACGACCTGATCATTTCGAGTTCGCATGCGGTGGCGAAAGGCGTGCTGGTCGGCCCCGATCAATTGCACGTGAGCTACATCCATTCGCCGATCCGCTACGCGTGGGATCTGCAGCACCAGTACCTGAACGAAAGTGGCCTGACGAAAGGGCTGCGCGCGTTTCTCGCGCGCGCGGTGCTGCATTACCTGCGGATCTGGGATGTGCGTACCGCGAACGGCGTCGACACGTTCATCGTCAATTCGCGGTTCATCGGGCGGCGTGTCGAGCGGGCCTACCGGCGCGATTCGGTGGTGGTGCATCCGCCCGTCGACGTCGAGGCGTTCGAGCCGTGCTCACGAAAGGAAGCGTTCTACGTGACGGTTTCGCGAATGGTGCCGTACAAGCGCATGGACCTGATCGTCGAGGCGTTCGCCGCGATGCCGGACCGCCGGCTGGTGGTGATCGGCGACGGCCCGGACATGGCCAAGGTGCGCGCCAAGGCCGGCCCGAACGTGACGATCCTCGGCCATCAACCGTTCGCCGTCCTGAAGGATCACCTGCAACGCGCGCGCGCCTTCGTGTTCGCGGCGGAAGAGGATTTCGGCATTTCGGTGGTCGAGGCGCAGGCGTGCGGCACGCCGGTGATCGCGTTCGGCAAGGGCGGCGCATGCGAAACCGTCATCGACGAGACGCAGCCCCACCCCACCGGCCTGTTCTTCGAGGCGCAGACGGTGGAATCGATCCAGGCGGCCGTCGGCCGCTTCGAGGCGAATCTCGGCCGATTCTCACCGGTGAGTTGCCGTCTCAATGCCGAGCGCTTTTCGAAGGCCGAATTCCGGCGCGGCCTGCTGACCGCCGTATTGGGGGCGGCCGAATCCCGGCCATCGCTGCCGGCTGCCCGCAAGATCCGCGCGGCGTTGCGCGATGCGCTGCGCGCGCCCGAGGCGTCCGGTTCGCAGCAGGCGGACGTGGCGCTGAAAATCGATTGATTCCGGTGTCGCGTTAACCCTTGCGTGCGGCGCCGCACAAACGGCGCACGCGGCCTGACCGATAGTCGAACCCATACCGAAAAGGACCACGCGCTACCTGCCCGCGTCGCGGCGACACGCTCGTCGCCACGCCGGCTGCCGACCTATGCCCGATTTCCATAGGAGTCCGCCATGTCCCAGTCAGCTGTCCCGGCCGGTTCCTCCGGCCACGCAAGCGCACTGCCGCACCATGACGCCCCGACCTATCTCGACGATCTGCTCGAGGCGGGCCTGTTGATCTCCACCGGCGTGGACGGCCTGTACGGCCGCAGCGCGGTATTCGAGGAGGTGGTCGAGCGCGTGAATGCGTTGATCGGCCGCTGGGGCGACGGCAAATCGGTGGAAGTGTTGCGCTTCCCGCCCGCGATGAACCGCACGATTCTTGAAGAAAGCGGTTATTTCAAGCATTTCCCCGATCAGATCGGCAGCGTGTTCTGCTTCAGCGGCGACGAGGTTCGCCATCAACGCCTGCTGGCCTGCCTCGACCGGCAGGAAGACTGGACCGAAGACGTCAAGCCCACCCGCCTCGCCGTCACGCCGGTGGCCTGCTATCCCGTCTACCCGATCATGGCCGCGCGCGGCCCGCTGCCCGCCGGCGGCCGGTTGATCGACATCTTTTCGTACTGCTGCCGACATGAACCGTCTCGCGAGCCGGAACGGATGCTGATGTTCCGGCAGCGCGAATTCGTGTGCCTGGGCACCGCCGAACAGGTGCAGGCGTTTCGCGAGGACCTGATCGACTACGCGAAGGCGGCGATCGGCTCGCTCGGCCTGCCCTGGTCGATCGAGCTGGCCAACGATCCGTTCTTCGGCCGCATCGGCAAGTTCATGGCGAACAGCCAGCGCCAACGCGCGCTGAAGTTCGAACTGCTCGTCGACGGCATCAACCCGGACAAGCCCACCGCCTGCGGCAGCTTCAACTACCACCTCGACCGCTTCGGCGAACTCTGGAAGATCGAGACGGCCACCGGCGACACGGCCCACACCGGCTGTTGCGGGTTCGGGCTGGAGCGCCTGGCGCTGGGCCTGTTCCGGCACCACGGCTTCGATCCCGGCGCGTGGCCCGAGCCGGTGCGCCGGGTGCTGTGGCGTTGAGTGATCAGGCCGCGCGCGACGAGGTATTCCTTCTGCTGTTTTGCCGTTCCGGCATCGCCATGGAGTGACTTCATGAACAACACGCAGCACGTAGTCCGAAACATCATCGCCGACCTGAACTGCCTCGACGTGCCGGTCGACGCCGTGACCGACCGCACCGACCTTTACGCGGTCGGCCTGACGTCGTTGACGTCGGTGCAGTTGCTTCTGGAAATCGAACGCGCATTCGACATTCAGGTTCCCGACGCGATGCTGACCTACGAGATGTTCGAAAGCATCGACGCGCTGGCCGACGCGATTGGCACGTTGCAGCAGGCGGACGCGGCCTGACCGGCGGCTGCCGGCCGCCAGCCGCTCACTGCCTCGCCGGCAGCTCGCGTTCGACGATGTCGAGCAGCCGGCACGCGGCCACGTCCCAACGGAAATCGGCGGCGCGCGCGCGGCCGCGTGCGCGCAAGGTGTCGCGCGTCTCGGGGTCGGTCATCATCTGCACGACCTTGGCGGCGATGTCCTCGACCGAGCGCGCGTCGCAATACAGCGCGGCGTTGCCGCACACTTCCGGCAGCGCGGCCTCGCGCGAGGCGATCACTGGGCAGCCGCACGACATGGCCTCCAGCGGCGGCAGGCCGAAACCTTCGTAGAGCGAAGGAAACAGGAAGCAGCCAGCGTGCTCGTACAGCGCCTTCAATTCGCCGTCGGACACGAAGCCGGCCATCACCACGTCGTTCGACAGCGAGATATCGGCTTTCTCCTTCGCGTTGAACACCCGCAGGTCGAACCCGCCCACCACCACGAACTGCCAGTCGTGCCCGCCGTCGAGCAGCGCGATGGCCGCCAGCACGCGCGCCAGGTTCTTGCCGACCGACAGGCTGCCGACGATCAGCACGTAGTGGTCGGCGCGCAGGTTCAGCCGCGACAGGATGCCGGCATCGGGCACGATCCGGTCGAAATGATCCACGCCGTTGTGGACCACCGAAATACGCGACGCGGGAATGTTCAGCCGGGCCATGATGCGGTGCTTCGAGAACTCCGACACGGTCACGATATGGTGGGCGGTGCGCTTCAGGATCGCGTAGGCGAAGCGATACCAGAGCCGGTATTTCCAGGAGTAATTCCCGGGCAGGTCGTACACGGCCACGTCGTGCACCATCAGCACCTGCCGTCGGGCGAACAACGGGCCGATATTGCACAGGCTCAACAGCACGCGCTCGCCCACGGCCCATGGCAGTCCGAATTGTTCCCACAGCGAGCCGCTCAGGCGTGCCGCCACAATCTGCTCGGCCGGAAACACCACGCCATCCTGCGCGTTCGCGGGCAGCAGCAAGGCCGGGCGCCTGCCTGATGGAAACAGGCGCGCGAACGCCATGGCCAGTTCGTAGCCCACCCGCTGCACGCCGGTCATGCGCTGCGAGGCGAACTTGCCGTTGATGGCGAACCGCCCGCCCCGGCCGGATCGGCTCGACCGGTCGCGAAGCTCGTGATCCGCGCCGCGCATGAGCGCGGCGCGCGGCCGGTCCGGGTCCGTGGCGCGCGTGTGCGACTCCTTGATCGTCTGGCTCATCGGGCGTGGCTCTCCGGGGTTGACGTCGGTCTGCGCATTAGGCAATTCGCGCCCGGTGCGCACCGTACGATCTCGCACACTGCCCCGCGTTCGCCAATGTGCGACGGCGCACCGATGGATCGCCACGATGCCCCGAGCATGCTTGGGCAACATCGCCGCGCCGGCCCGTCGGGCAGCGCGCGCCGTCAAATCGTTTCGCTTTCCTACCGACCCTCATGCCCAGCGCCGCCAGCCCGCACCGTCTCGATCATGTCGACGCCATGCGCGCGATCGCCGTGCTGCTCGTGATGTGGACGCACTACGCCGAGCTGTACGGCACCATCGCCGGCTCGCAATTCGTGTTCGACACGATGCAGCAGTCGATCAATTTCGGCCGGATCGGCGTGGTGATCTTCTTCGGGATCAGCGGCATGCTGATTCCCAACAGCCTGCGCGGCTCGGTGGCCGATGGCACGCGCCGTTTCGTGATCCGACGGGTGTTTCGCCTGTATCCGGCGTTCTGGCTGTCGCTGCCGATCGGCTATGCCGTGTATTGGCTGCTGTTCGGCCACCGAATGGCGCCGATGGGGCTGGCCGCGAACCTGTCGATGATCCCCACCGCATTCGGTTGGGACGCCATCATGTCGCATTACTGGACGCTCGAAACCGAGCTGGCGTTCTACGTGCTGTGCCTGGCGCTGCATTGGCTCGGCGGCCTGCACCAGATGCGCACGCTGTGCCTGACCTGCCTCGGCCTGTGCGCCGCGTTCGTGCTCGGTTCCGCGTTGAAGCTGATTCCCGCCGATGCGCTCGGCCAATACAAGGGCATGCTGTATCACCTCGCGATCATGTTCTGGGGCGCCTGCTTCCGGCAGGCTTACGACACCCCGCGCGCCGCCGTGAGCTTCGGCTTGTTCTGGCGGAGGGTTTCGCTGTCGTATCGCGCGGCGTTTGTTGCCGTGACGGCCGCCGTGGTCGGCATTGCCGTGTTGATGGCCGGCATCGACCTGCTGCATCGCGATTTCGTGCACGTTTCGGCGTCGATCGGCTATCTGTTCGGAATCCTCGCGTTCCTGCTGTTCGCCACCGTGATCCGCATCCGGGCGCGCGTGTTCGCCTGGATCGGTCGAATCAGCTATTCGCTGTATTTGCTGCACGGTGTGCCGCTTTACCTGATTTATTGGTACTGCAAAGCAAATGGCCTGACGGGCGGCCCGCTGGGGGTGTACATGGTGCTGACCGTGCCCCCGGCGCTGGCGCTGGCCTGGGCGAGCTACCGGCTCGTCGAGACGGCGGGTATCGACGCCGGCTACGCGCTGACGCCGTCGAGCCGCTCGCCGGCCGGCGCCGCACCGCGCCGCGGCGCGCTCGATGCCGCCCGCCCGGCGTCGGCCGCGCGCGACGAGGCATGACGGCTTGCACCCGCCGTCCGGCCCAAGTGCGCTGGCACACTGAACAACCTCCCAACCTGACTTAAGGTGGCGACCTCGGTCAGCCGATCGTCCAGCCGTCCCGCCGGAGGTTTCGATGTACGCGAAGTCGATTTCGATGCTGTTTTACCTGTTCTTCACCTGCGTGATTTTCAATCCGCAGGTGTCCGGCGTCACGATCTATCTCTACACGTTCCTGCCGTTTCTCGACCCGGGCTTCAGCCGGTTCCTGCTGGCCACCTCGCGCCGCTGGCTGATCCCGATCGGCATCGCCATGGCCGCGTGCCTGCTGACCAATCCGATGATGGCCGCGAAGATCGTCTCGATCTTCGCCAGTGTCGGCTACCTGATGTACACCATTTCGAAGCGGATCGATTATCTGCACCCGTGGATGATGGTCAATATCCTGTTCGGGCTCGCGCAGTTCGTGCTGTATTACGCCGACTATTCGCTGTCGGTATCGATGGGCCCCGATCAGGTGTCGAAGATGCTGTGGGGCGACTCGGCCACCCAGACCAACGCGAACTATTACGCCATCCTCTATTTCGCGCGCGTCAGCGGCTTCTCGCGCGAAGCCGGGTTCTTCTCTTCGCTGCTGTCGGCCGCGTTCGTGCTGTACCTGTTTCAGGGGCGGCGCAACCGCTGGATCATCGCGATGTACTGCGTCGGCCTGTTCATCAGCTTGTCCAAGGCCTCGTTCGTGCTGCTGATCTTCGCCGCGCTGTACGGCATGCGGCGGCAACTGCGCGCGATGCTGCCGTTGTTTTCGCTGGCCGCGTTCTTCGGCGTGACGATGGTGATCGCGCTGTACATGAGCGCCCACGACTTCTTCGGCTCGGAAACCTTCGCGCACCGGTTTGCCGGCTATCCGTTCCTGGTGGACGCGAGCTTCGCCGACCTGGTGCGGGGCGTGACCTCGCAACAGCTCAACGACGAATACGGCTACCTGCCCTACCTGGCCTCGAATCGCGAGCTGTACGCCATCAGCTCGGTCACGTTCACGGGAATCCCGGGCCTGTTCGCCGATGTGGGGCTGCTCGGCGCGCTGGTGGTGCTCGGCGTGCTGGCGTTCACGGCCAGCGACGGCTTCGTGATCCTGCTCTGCCTGCTGATCACCACCACCGTCGGCCTGACCACCGTGACCTCGTTCGTGCCGCTTGCCTATTTGATCGCGTATTGGCCGAGCTTTGCGCGGTATCTGAACGCGCAACGCGAACGCCCCGCCGCGCCGGCCCGTTCGCGGTTGATCTCGCGGCCACCCCCGGCGCCGATCGCGGTTCCGCCACGTCATTTGCTGCGATGAGGCTCGCGCTCATGCATCCGGCGCCGCGGGCAGCCTGGCGTGCGATGCCGCTTCTCGCACTGCTTTTCACCCTGTTTATCGCGCCGCTGCTCGGATGGTCGGCCGAATCCTCGGCACAGCTTCGCAATGCCAACGACGCGGTCGCCTTGCAGGGGGTGCCGGGCGAGCGATTTTCGCTGAAGTTCACGCCGGCCTCGCTCGACGCCCTGGGCGCGACGCTGACGGTGCTGGTGTTTTCGTACGACGCCACGGGCCGGCTCAATCCGTCGCCGGCCGCCACCTACTTCCAGGATGTCGACCCCGACCAGCAAGGCCGGGCGGTGAGCGTGCCGGTCACGCTGACCCGCCCCGGCTTCTATCGGGCCCAGGCCGAACTGTATTCGCGCGCCGGCACCTTGCTCGGCCGCGCCGCCACCACGTTCACGCTCCAGCCGACACGCCGCGTGGCCGGCTTGCCCGGATTCGGCGTGGTGACGCACTTCGCGCAACTGCAGGGCTCGCCGGCCGTGCTGCTGCCGATGGTGCAGCGAGCCGGATTTTCGTGGATTCGCGACGAACTCTATTGGCAGGAGATCGAGAAAACCCCGGGCCGGTTCCGCTTCCCGCCGCCATACGATGCCTACCTCAAGCAAGCCGCGCAGTTGGGCATCGCGCCGCTCGTGGTGCTCGATTACGGCAACCCCCGCGCCTATCCGGCGCTGTTCGGCAAGGCGTCGTTCCCGCAAACACCCGAGGCGCGCCAGCGCTTCGTCGGCTACGTCGAGCAGGTCGTCAAGCGCTACGGCAGCCTGGTCAAGCATTGGGAGCTATGGAACGAGCCGTCGTTCGATCAGATCTCCTACGCAACCTACGGCGCGCTGCTGAAGGCCGTCTACCCGGCGATCAAGGCCCTGAGCCCGGCCGCGACGGTGATCGCGTGCGGCGGCGGCGGCATCGGCGGCGGCCCCGGCGCCGATTGCCCGATCGAGCTGGTCAAGGCCGGCGCCCTCGACTATCAGGACGGCTTCAGCGTGCACCCCTACATGTCGCCGAACACGCCCGAGCGCGGTTATGCGGCCAAGGGCGGCCCGATCGATACGGTCAGCATCCCGACCACCTGGCCTTATCTGAAATCCGTGGGCGCGCGATATTCGAAAAAGAACGGCACGCCGCTGCAGGTATGGATCACCGAATACGGCTGGCCCGTCAATCCGAAGGTGCCGGGGCAAGACGAGGCGAGCCAGGCCGGCAACCTGGTGCGCAGCTATCTGATGTCGCGACGCGCCGATTCGGTCCGCGTGCTGTTCTGGTACGACTTCATGGACGATGGCACCGATCCGAACAATATCGAGCACAACTTCGGATTGCTGCATCACGACATGTCGCCGAAGCCCGCGTTCGTCGCCGCCTCGGTGCTGGCGGCGACGCTCGGCAGCCGGCCCTGGCGCAATGCGCTGGCCGATGGCGACGTGAAGGTCTATCGGTATGCGACGGGAGACGATGCGGTGACGGTGGGCTGGACGGTGAGCGCCACGCCGGGCACGGCGTCGATCGATCTGCCGCCCGGGCGCTATGTGGAACGCGACTGGCAAGGCGTGGAGACGGCGGTGACGGTCACCAGCCGGCCGTTCCTCTGGCAACTCGGGCCGCTGCCGCGCTATCTGCTGCCGGTGCGCGCCGTGCCGAGCCGCCCCTCCGGTGCCTAGCTCCGGCTGGCGCCGAACAGCCGGCGCAGCCAACGCCCGGCGGTCACGGTCAAGGGCCGGCGCCGCGGCTCCTCCGCCACGCGCTGGCGCGCCTCGACTTCGTCGCGCGTCAGCATCCGCTCGGTACGCGCGTCCGCGCGGCGTGCCGCCACGCACAGCGCCACGACGAAGAGGATCGCGCCGACTTCCAGAACGGTAATGACGATGACGATCAAGAGGTGCATGGCGGTCGAGGGCTGGAGAAGGCCGGGAACGCGGGACAACGCTCGCCCGCGCCGCAAGTTTGCCACAGCCGGCGGGCCCTGCCGCGATCGCCGCGCCACGCTTCGACCTCGTCTCCTGCCGCTGTCAGATCGACGCGACACTCCCCTTGCCTGTTCAAGCCAGTTCGTACCCCGAATGGATCTGCCCCATGCCCCTGCTCAGTTACGTGACGAATTTCGGCGACCCTTATCTGACGATTCCGCTGGCCGCGCTGATCCTGCTGTGGCTGGCGATGATGCGCTCCTGGCGAGCCGCGCTGTTCTGGGCCGGCGGCATGACGCTCGGCGCGTCGGTGGTGGCGGCCAGCCGGGTGGTGCATGTGATCTGGGGCATCGAGGTGCCGGCGCTGAATTTCACGGTGGTGAGCGGCCACGCGATGCTTGCCGGTGCGGTGTATCCGACCGTGTTCTCGTTGTGCGACAACCGCACGCGCCGCGGCGCCGTGGTCGGCCCGTATGCCGGCGGCCTGCTGCTGGCCACGGCGATCGGCGCGTCGCGCATCTTGCTCGGCTATCACTCGACCGCCGAAGTGGTGTGCGGCCTGGTGGCGGGCATGCTGGTCGCCACCCTGACCTGCTTCCAGTTCACGTTCGCGCACACCCTGTTCGGCAAGCCCGGCGGCTTCACGCTGCACGATCCCACCTTGTTCGCCGCCGCCGCGCTCGCGGCCGTCGTGATGTATCACGGCAAGGTCGCGCCGGTATCGGCTCGAATCGATCGCGATGCGGTCGGGCTTTCGCAGTGGAGCAAGGCGCAGGCTGAAAGAATTCGGCAATAAGGACGGCCTGCCGTATCGAAACCGACGCGCTTGCCGCCAAAAACAATATTGGCATGAATTACCGAATCACGAGAAGCGTACCGCCTGCACAACAAATTGCTTTATAAAAATTACCGCCCTTCCATCTCGCCTCGAATTTATCTCGTTCCTGTGAAGAAGTAATAATCGGCTGTTTTTACCTGAAATGAC
Source organism: Burkholderia sp. 22PA0099 (assembly GCF_047497165.1). Taxonomy (NCBI): domain Bacteria; kingdom Pseudomonadati; phylum Pseudomonadota; class Betaproteobacteria; order Burkholderiales; family Burkholderiaceae; genus Burkholderia; species Burkholderia sp. 22PA0099. The sequence goes on from NZ_CP163165.1 coordinate 2,442,847, forward strand.
CGCGCAAACGTTTTACATCGAATTGATTAATCCCGGTTTCATCGTCTCGGATCGAAAGCGCCAAACACGGAATCATAGGTGCGTTAGATTTGTATTTCATGAGATTGGCGACGCGCTGTTCCGGAAACCGCCGATATCGGTATTCGTCGGAAAATCGAACGCCGACAGCGCCGTGAATCGACCCTGTTGAAGAAAACCAACGCGCGGCCCGGGACTTGCACGAATTCACGTCACATTGAGGCAGAATCCTGCATCCTCGAATTGAATTGCCGAGCAAAAATCAACAATTACAAGGAGCCAGGCAGGAAACCGAGGAAATGTTTCGATACAAGCAGCAAGAAATCGTCACACGAAAACGAGGCGCAATAGTATAGGTTTGTTTTCTTGAAATGAAAATCGGGATATTCCCGCTTGGTGCAACTGCTAAATAGTCTTACAGTCCTCCCTGCTGCGTGCGAATTTAGTGAACAATAGCGTCGACAGCTTCACTTGATGGATAAGCCAGTTTTCTGACTTATCTTAAATCACATCAATCGACGCAGCACCGCGATGCCAGTCGCTTAGATCCAGGCCAGTGTCTGACAGGGCTACCATCACGCCCACCGTTTCATGAGGTTCGAATGAAGCGGTGATGTTCGATGGCATCTGATTTGTCCGAAAAATAATCGTGAGGGGTCCGACGGGCGCAATACCTGGCCGATTGCCAGGTATTGCGCGCGCGTCGGCCCGTGCCGCGTGGTCGATGTCGCGTTCAATTGCCGCGCGCGATACCGAACAGAAGCGATCAATTTTGGGAATCATTGTGACCGTGCCCTTGAACTTGATATTCGACCGAAAAATGGATCAGCTCGCGAAGCGGCGCAGACGTTGGACGAAACAACGAAAACGGGAAATCGTGGTCGAGAGCTTCGACCCCGGCACGTCGCTGCAGACAGTGGCAGCGCGGCACAACATCAATCCCAGTCAGCTTTCGCATTGGCGAAAGCAGTTCCGGGAGCAGCTCTCGTCGGCCTCGAGGATCGACGACTCAGCCAGGGCGGATGCGGGGCAGCCCGACTGACCGAGGCGGAATCGGCAACGTGCCTCGCCACGAACCCGCGTAACAACCGGCAGCCGGGGCCGGAGGCGGCCTTCACGGCCGCTCGACAGCATTCGACGCCGGATGCGTCGGCCGCGCCGGGAGCCTACCCGCCGCGAAGCACGACAGCATCTGCCAGCGCTTCCTTCCGTGAACCGGGGCGCGGTTACTTTACGAGGACAACATGCACGAATTTCATCATGTGATTTCCCCGATCTTTCGTACTGCGACATCCTTGCCGAGCGGCACGCAAGTGCACGAACCGGCCCCTGCGCCTTCGGCCCGCCCGTGCCTGTATCTGTCGCGTCATCCCGACCCCACGCTGGTGGCCTACCTCAAGGAACAGCACTGGGAGGTGCGTTGCGCGAGCACCTCGGCCGATGCGAAGCGCCTGGAGAACCCGGGCGTCGCGCAGGCCGGCATCGTCGATCTCGACAGCTTCAAGGCGCGTGAACTGGCCGCGCTGGAGCCGATCCTGCGCCAGAAGCAGACCGGCTGGATCGCGCTGGTGGACTCGGCCCGGCTGGCTGATCCCGAGATTCGCAAGCTGATTCATCAGTACTGCTTCGACTATGTGAAGCGCCCGCTGACGCGCACCATGGTCGATTACCTGGTGACGCATGCCTACGGCATGATGACGTTGTGCGACAGCGAGCCGGCGGTCGAAGTGGAGACCGGCGGCGGCGCGATGGTCGGCACCTGCGAAGCGATGCAGCGCCTGTTCCGCACCGTTCGCAAGGTTGCGAACACCGATGCGACCGTGTTCGTTTCCGGCGAATCGGGCACCGGCAAGGAACTGACGGCGATCGCCATCCACAAGCAATCCTCACGACGCAAGGCGCCGTTCGTCGCGATCAATTGCGGCGCGATTCCGCACCATCTGCTGCAGTCCGAACTGTTCGGCTACGAACGCGGCGCCTTCACCGGCGCGAACAAGCAGAAGATCGGGCGCGTCGAGGCGGCGCACGGCGGCACGCTGTTTCTCGACGAAATCGGCGACATGCCGCTCGAAAGCCAGGCCAGCCTGCTGCGCTTCCTGCAGGAAGGCCGGATCGAGCGGCTCGGCGGGCACGAATCGATTCCGATCGACGTGCGAATCATCTCGGCCACCCACGTCGATCTCGAGGCGGCGATTCGCGTCGGCCAGTTCCGCGAGGACCTGTTCCATCGCCTGTGCGTGCTGCGCATCGACGAGCCGCCGCTGCGCGCGCGCGGCAAGGATATCGAACTGCTCGCGCAGTACATGCTGCAGAAGTTCGCCAGCGACGGTGCACGCAAGATTCGCGGGTTCACGGCCTGTGCGATCTCAGCGATGTACAGCTATGGCTGGCCGGGCAACGTGCGCGAGTTGATCAACCGGATTCGCCGCGCGATCGTGATGGCCGACGGGCGCTTGATTTCGGCGGCCGATCTCGGCCTCGATCAGTTCACGGCGCAAGCCCCGACGACGCTCGCCGAAGCCCGCGAGCGCGCCGAGAAGTTCACCATCGAAGCCGCGCTGCTGAAGCACCGCCGCCGCCATTTCGAGGTGGCGGCCGAGCTGGGCGTGTCGCGCGCCACGCTGTACCGTCTGCTGAATACCTACGGCCTGTAGGCGAGGCAAGCCGGTCCGCGCAAGACGGGACGCCCCGCCCCGCGCTGGCAGGCTTCGTCTGGCCAATCAGGCCAGCCGGCCGTAGTTGTCCTCGAAGCGGACGATGTCGTCCTCGCCGAGATAGGTGCCCGACTGCACCTCGATGATTTCGAGCGGCGTCTTGCCGGGGTTCGCCAGGCGATGCACGGTGCCGAGCGGGATATAGGTCGATTCGTTCTCCGAAATCAGGAAGGTGTCCTCGCCGCGCGTCACCTCGGCCGTGCCGCGCACGACGATCCAGTGCTCGGCGCGATGATGATGCATTTGCAGCGACAGCTTCTCGCCCGGCGTCACGACGATGCGCTTGACCTGGAAGCGCTCGCCCGAATCGATCGAATCGTAATAGCCCCACGGGCGATGCACCTTGCGGTGGTTGTCGGCCTCGGGGCCGCGCTCGGCACGGATTCGCGACACCACGGCCTTGATCTGCTGGGCGTTCTGCCGGTCGGCCACCAGGATCGCGTCGGCGGTTTCGACCACCACCACGTCGCGCAGCCCGACACAGGCGATCAGCCGGCCCTGCGAATGCGCGAAGGTGTTTTCGGTGTCCTCGAACATCACGCGCCCCTGCCCGACATTGCCGGACGCATCGCGCGGCAGGATCTCCCAGATCGCATCCCACGATCCGACGTCGGACCACGGCGCATCCATCGGCACCACCACGCCGGCGATGTTGCCGCATTCGGCCAGCCGCTCCATCACGGCGTAGTCGATCGAATCGTCAGGACAAGCATCGAATGCCTGTTTGTTCAGGCGCACGAACACGTCGTCGGACGTGCTGCCGCGATGCGCCTCGCGGCAGGCCGCGAGAATATCGGGGCGCACCGTGCCGATCGCATCGAGCCACACCGAAGCCCGCAGCACGAACACGCCGGCATTCCACAGATATTCGCCGGAATGCACGTATTGCTCGGCCAGCTCGCGGCGCGGCTTCTCGACGAAACGGTCGATCACGAAGCCGCCGTCCTGCCCGATCGGCACGCCCGTACGGATATAGCCGTAGCCCGGCTCCACGCGGCGCGGCACCACGCCGATGGTTGCGATCGCACCATTCGCCGCGTAATGCGCGGCACGCAACACGGCGGCCTGGAACGCGGCGGCGTCCGGCACCGCATGGTCGGCCGGCGTCACCACCAGGATCGCGTCGTCGCCATTGGCCACGCTGACCAGCGCGGCGGCGGTCAGCGCCGGCGCGGTGTTGCGCGCGCACGGCTCCAGCACGATGCGCGCCGGCTTGCTGCACGAGCGCAATTGCTCGGCACTGATATAGCGATGGGATTCGCCGCACACCAGCAGCAGTTCGCCGGCGGTCGGCCAGCTTGCCTGCAGGCCGTCGAGGCGGCGCGCGGTGGCCATCAGCAAGGAGTCCTCGCCAAGCAGCTTCAGCAACTGTTTCGGATACTGCTCGCGCGACAGCGGCCACAGCCGCGTGCCGGCGCCACCCGCCAGGATCACGTGCTGGATCGGCAGGCTGGCGGCCGCCGCATGGACAGGTTGCGCAGCTTGGAATGCGAGGGGGGTGCTCATCGATGGGCTCCAGTTTCACGAGGGATTCGCGCAATCGCGCGGCGCCGGTCCGCTGCAAGTGCGCCGCAACGGGCGGGCGCGCGGTACATGCCAACGTAAAAGCTTGCTGCACTGCACACCGTGCGGTCGCGAACACAGGCGCCGCCGCCCCGATATTTCGTGCTCCTGACGGCTCGCATGTCTGCCTGCCCCATCAAAGTGCGCCAGCGCACCGAACGCCCGGGCACCGGCATTGCATGCTGGCTGCACGAGGAATGACGTGAAGGGTAAGGCGATCAGGAATGCCGAACGCACGACGATATCGTCGGGACGGGGGAGACGCATTCGACAGCGGAAGGGGGCTCCGCCAGGCTCACCATGAGGGATCCTCGAATGACGAGAGACTTTCGCCAATTTGACCAATATTAGACCGCGATGAGTATATGGAACCGATCATTTTCAGTGGGCACGCCGGATGGCTGCATGAAGCCGATGGCGACTGCGGGGTCGTGCTTTGCAATCCGTTGGGGCACGAAGCGATGTGGTTGCATCAGGCCATGCGTCAGTTGGCCGACTATCTGGCCTTGAGAGGGGTCACGGTGTTGCGCTTCGACTATCTGGGCACGGGCGACTCGACCGACAACGGCGCCTGGGTCCGGCCGGCCGACTGGGTGGCCGAGGTGGTGGACGCCGTCAACTGGCTGAAGGACACCACGGCGGTCAAGCACGTTTCGCTGGCGGGGTTCCGCTTCGGGGCGATGATCGCTGCGCTGGCGGCGCGGCAGGTCGAGGTCGATTCGCTCGCGCTGTTCGCGCCCGTGGTGTCGGCCCGGCTGTTCCTGCGTGAAATGAATTTCCTCCATCAAACCTGGCGCCGCAAGGCCGGCCTCGCCGACGACGAAGCGCCGCCCCCGGACGGCACGCGCGAAATCTTCGGCCACCTGTTCTGCGCCGGTGGGCTGGACGCGATCGCCGAATACGATCTCGCCAGCGGGCCGCGACCCTCGGCCGACCGCGTGCTGATCGCGCACAGCGGGCAGAACGACGGCAGCGACAAGCTCGCCGCACGGCTCGGCGCGCAAGGCGTGCCGGTCGAATCGATCGAGTTCACCCACTACGCGCAAACGCTCTGCCCGCCCTGGATGACCGAATCGCCGGTGGTCATGCTCAACGCGGCGGCGGACTGGCTGTCGCGGCACGACGGCACCGCCACCGTCGCGTCGTGCCGCACCGTCGAGCGCCTGCACCCAGGCATGCCGGTGCCGGGCGGCGTCGAACGCCCGGTGCGCACCGGCGATGGCCGGCTCGCCGGCATCCTGTGCGAGCCGATGCAACACGGCGACATGGCCGCGCCCGCGCTGCTGATCGCCAACACCGGGGCCACCCATCATGTCGGCGACGGCCGCTTCGGCGTGGAGCTGGCGCGCGAGATGGTGTTTCATGGCTACGCGTCGCTGCGCGTCGATGCGGACGGCATCGGCGACAGCGCGGGCGCGGCGCAGGCACGCGGCCCCGGCCAGATTCCGTACGAATCGATGGCGGCGGACCTGTCGGCCTGGGTGGACTGGCTGGCCGCACAGGGCTACCGGCAGATCGTGATCTTCGGCATCTGCGCCGGGGCGTACACGGCGCTGGTCGCGGCGCGCAAGAACCTGGGCATCCGTGGGCTGATCCTCGTGAATCCGGCCAGCTTCCTGCTGCCGGAGAACTGCACCATCCTGCAGGCGGCGCAGAACCCGCGCGGCTCGGCGCGCGCCAACCTGCGCTCGATGACGCGCGCCGACAAATGGACCAAGGTGCTGCGCGGCGAGGTCAGCCTGCGTCCGGCGGCCCGCACGCTGTGGCGTCACGCCATGACGCGCGCGCAGCACCATCTGGCGACGCTGTCGAACGACCGGCTGTTCGCCACCACCTCCAGCCATCAGGTGCATCGCCACTTCCGCCGGCTCGACGCGGCGGGCGTGCGCGTGCGGCTGCTGTTCAGCCCGAAGGATCACGCGCTCGACGAGTTCTACCTGCACTTCGGCGCGAGCCGCCGCAAGCTCGGCAGCCTGCCGCGGCTCAACGCGCTGGTGCTGGACAACGTCGATCACGAAGTGCTGAACCGGCGTGCCCGCGAGGACGTGACCACCGAATGCTTCGCACTGCTTCAGGAAATTTTTCTCGCCGTGCGCCGGGAACACGTCCGCCCGGTCGCGGCAGGCACCCAGGCGGAGTTCACGATGACCTGACTCGCCGGCCGCGGCCCGGCCCGACTGACGAACGATGGTGGGGCGAGGTCGGCCTGCCACGCCATGATCTGCTCATGACATTGCACGATGACCAATCCCACCATCCGCCAGTTGCAACGACGGCTCGGGCAACTGAACCAGTTGCTGGAGGAAACCCGTCAACGGGAAAAGCTGGCCAAGCTCGAACAGCTCGCCAAGGATGTCCAGGAGTACGACATCTCCGAGCTGGAGTTGCTGCGCGCGGCGGGCTTCATCAAGCCCAAGCGCACGCCGGTGCAGGCGAAGTTCTACAACCCGGAAACCGGGCAGACCTGGTCCGGGCGCGGTCAGCGCCCGCAATGGATCGTCGGCAAGAACCTCGACGACTACCGGATTCGCGAGACACCGCAACCGTGGTGGCCTGAACGGAGCAAGCCGAAACCCTGAGTGCTTCGCATCACGCGACGCCTGTTCGCATGGAATTATTTTCCGTTTGATCGGAAGATTAAATTTTCATGACAAAAGGCCCAGCGTTCGACCACGCTGCGCACTCAAAGGACTTCGTCATGCTCAATAACGTCAATTCGGGGAACCGGATCGGCCCGCAACCCGGCGCCGATTCCAGCACACACACCGAGCATTCCACCCCGGCGACCGATTCCGGCGCGGCGCGCCGGTCCGCGTCGAATCATGCGTTATCGGACCTGACGCCCTCGACCGAAGCCCCGCGCGGCGAAGGTTCGCCGCGCATCACGGCGCGCTCGTCGGCCCCCGAATTGCCAGGTACCGCCTCGACGTCCGCCTCGACATCGACCTCGACCGGTGCGCCGTTGACGCCACCGCCGCGCTCGCCGCTGCGCAACGCGGGCCAGACGCCGGGCACGCCGCCGCCGATTCCGCCGCGCTCGGCCAATCGGCCGAAACCGCCGGGCACGGTGTCCAGCGAGGCGAGCACGTCGACCTCCTCCACTGCATCGACGTCGCACGAACCGCCGCCTCCGCCCCGCAGCAGTTCGACGGCCGCGCCATTGCGCCCGCCGCCCGCGCATATCCCGATCAGCCGGCCGACGCCGCCCCCGCCGGCGCGGCCGCGCCGCAATCCGGCGCGCCCGCAGCACCAGGGTTCGACGCCGCTGCATCACGGCTCGACCGCCTCGACATCCGCCAGCCACGACGCCGACACGGATTCCGCGCTGCCGTTCCAGCCGCATCCGCTGCAACTGGCGATGACCGCTTCCGAGGCCAGCACCTCGGCCGCACCGCCGCGCCCGCTGGCGTCGCACGACGAGATCGCGAGCGCCGCGTTCACCGGCGTGCCGCTGCGCCTGCCGCCGATCGCCGAGCAGGACGAGCAGATCGAGGAGGTGCATCGGCAGGTCGCGCAACTGAACGTGCCCGCGCCGAGCGAGGCCGAGCTGGCCGCCGTTCAATCGCTGGTCGAGCAGATGCCGGCCGCCGACGTGCACGATCCGCAGCAGCGCCAGATGCTGGCGGCCGTCACGCAACTGCTGAACGACGTGATTCACACGGTCACGCATTCGCAGGTCGGCGGCGTCAGCCTGTCCGATATCGCCAACAACAACTTCGACAACACCTACGCAAAGGGGCTGGTGTCGCTGGCCAACTCGATCGTCGCGCGCACCGCGTCCGTGTACGTGCCGACGTTCGGCCGCCAGTTGGCCGGCCAGCGCTTCGCCGAAGGCATGGAGCATCAGCAATGGTCGACCGGCGCGCGCAGCGCGCTCGGCAGCGCGCTCACGTTCGTGCCGATCGCATTGCTGTTGGCCGGTGCGGTGCGCGACGCGCAGAAAGGCCGTGCCACCGACACCAGCAAGATTTCCCGCTACGCGCTGGCCGCGGTCGGCAGCACCATGATGATCGCGGGCCTCGGCACCGGCGCGATGGCCGGCGCGGCGGCCAGCCTCGGCGCCTTCGTGCTGTACTGCGCGATGCGCGACAGCGTGCAGTCGTTCGTCAAGCTCGCCCCGAAGGAGGCCAAGCAACCGTCGCTCGGCGAATCGATGGCATCGGGCGGCGCGTACGCCGTCGATCAGATGGCGGCCGGCAGCGGCATGTCCTACACGGCCACGCCGTCGGGCGCGGGCGCCGCGGGCGAACCGCTGCAAACCGGCCACGGCAGCGAGCGCGCCGGCTACAACCTGGGCGGCGAGGTGATGGACGACATGGTGTCGAACGCGATTACGGCACGCGGCATGCCGCAACTGACGCTGTCGGGGAAGATCCCGAGCCTCTCCGATCTGGCCGACACGGCCACCGGCGCGTTCCCGGCGCGCGCGACGCTGTTTACGGCCAGCACGCTGCTGTCGCAGATCGTCGCCGATCACATGACGGGCAGCTCGCCCACCACGCAGACCAACGTCAACAACCTGGCCGTGGGCCTGATGCTCGGCCTGCTGCTCTATGCGCCGTTCGCGCAGATGGGCAACACCAAGGAGCCGGCCGGCTCGGACACGGCCTCCCACGCCAGCGTCGAGGAGCTGCACGAAGATCCGGCGCACCGCGTGTAACGCGGTATCCGCTGCATTCGCCGAAGCGCGGCGGCCGGGTTGGAAACGGCCGCCGCGCTCGCGTTTTGCTTGCGTCTGGCTTGTGTTCGGCTCGACTAAGCAAAGATGAAATGCCGCTAAAGGCCGCCGCCGTTGCATCCTAGAATCGAGCCGATCCTGGACCGCTACGGGTCCGATGCCGACGATGCGGAGTGGCGACATGACTGAACCGAAACAACCGGCCTGGCGTCTCGAAACGCTGGCCGTGCATGGCGGCTACCGGCCGGACCCGACGACGCGCGCCGTCGCGGTGCCGATCTACCAGACGGTGGCCTATGCGTTCGACGACACGCAGCACGGCGCGGACCTGTTCGACCTCAAGGTGCCCGGCAATATCTACACGCGCATCATGAATCCGACCCAGGACGTGCTGGAGCAGCGCGTGGCCGCGCTCGAAGGCGGCATCGCAGCGCTGGCGCTGGCCTCGGGGCAGGCGGCCGTCACCTATTCGATTCAAACCATCGCCGAGGCGGGCGACAACATCGTGTCGGCCAGCACGCTGTACGGCGGCACCTACAACCTGTTTGCCCACACGCTGCCGCTGTCGGGCATCCAGACCCGCTTCGCCGATCCGCGCGAGCCCGAATCGTTCGCACCGCTGATCGATGCGCGCACCAAGGCGATCTTCGTCGAATCGGTGGGCAACCCGCTCGGCAACCTCATCGACATCGCCAAGCTGGCCGATATCGCGCACCGCCACGGCCTTCCGCTGATCGTCGACAACACGGTGCCCTCGCCGTTCCTGCTGCGGCCGATCGAGCACGGCGCCGACATCGTCGTGCATTCGCTGACGAAATACCTGGGCGGCCACGGCACCAGCATCGGCGGCGCGATCGTCGATTCGGGCCGCTTTCCGTGGGCCGAGCACAAGGCGCGCTACCCGCGCCTGAACGAGCCGGACGTCAGCTATCACGGCGTGGTCTATACCGAGGCGTTCGGGCCGGCCGCCTATATCGGCCGTGCGCGCGTGGTGCCGCTGCGCAACACCGGCGCGGCAATCTCGCCGTTCAACGCGTTCCTGATCCTGCAAGGCATCGAGACGCTGGCGTTGCGCCTCGAACGGATCACCGACAACGCGCTGCGGGTTGCACACTTTCTGAAGCGGCACGCGCGCGTCGAGTGGGTCAACTACGCGGGGCTGCCCGAGCATCCCGATCACGCACTGGCGCAGCGCTACCTGGGCGGGCGCGGGCCGGGCATCCTGACGTTCGGCGTCAAGGGCGGCCGCGCGGCCGGCGCGGCGTTCCAGGATGCGTTGCAACTGTTCACGCGGCTCGTCAATATCGGCGACGCCAAATCGCTCGCCACCCACCCCGCCTCCACCACCCACCGCCAGCTCTCGCCCGACGAGCTGCGCAAGGCCGGCGTCAGCGAGGAAACCGTGCGCCTGTCGATCGGCATCGAGCACATCGACGACCTGCTCGCCGATCTCGATCAGGCGCTGGCGCACGCCTGAGCGCACGCAATACGGACCCCGAAACGATCGGGCCGCCACCTTCGACGGTGGCGGCCCGATCGGCTGCCTGATCGACTGCCTGAGCGGTACGCCGCGCGATCAGTTGCTCGCGATCGACAGGCTCGGGCAGTAGTGCGTGGCCGACAGATCGTCGTTGACGTTCTGGTTGCCGCGTGCGCCCGATGCGTTGGACGTGCGCGGATCGAGGAACAGATGCGCGTTCGACGAACCGGCCGGCGCGGTGAACGTCATGCTGACCTTCCACCAGTTGCCGACCTTGGTGGCCGCCAGCTGGGTGTTCGGCGAGCCCCACGAGCCGGGCACCACGGTGCCGTTATTGGTGTTCACGACGGTGGCGAACTCCGTGCCGCTGCTGTCGTCGGTCTGCACCGAGAACGCCGGGAAGATCGTCTCGCCCGAGGTGGCCGGCAGGTAGTCGCTGAACGTGTAGCGCTGGCCGCCCTGCACCTTGACCCACTGGTTGATCTGCGCGAACGGGCTGCCGCTCGCGTTGCCGATCACCGCCGCGTGATTGGTGCTGCCGGAAATATCGGTGGTCAGGCCGATCACCGAGCCGCCGCTGCCGGTGAACCACGCCGAGGTGCTGGCCAGCGACAGCGGTTGCGTGACGAGGTTGTTGGTCTGGCAGGCGGCGGCCGTGGTGTCGACCGACGGGCCGTAGAAGCCCTGGATGCTGGTCTGCACCGCGTCGTCCGCCTTGTCCGAACTCATCTTCGTGACGATCGCGCCTTCATAGAACGTGATCGGCGCATCGGAGGCGTCGCCGCCCTCGCCCAGCGACAGCCCGCCTTCCCAACGGCCGATCAGGTGGTGGCCGGTGTCGTTGAAGAAATCCACCGCTTCGGGCGGCACGCCGTCGTACACCGAGGTCAGCGCGCTGGCCGCCGCGTCGCCGCCCTTCACCGAGAAGCGGTTGGCCTGGCCCTGCGGCGAGTATTTCGCCAGCACCGTGACGAAGTCGGCCGTCAGCGGCTGCTTCGGCCCATACAGATAGACGCCCGCCTCGGCATCCACGCCCGGCCAGTTCACGCCGGTGTTGTTCGCCGAATAGGTCGGCCCGCCGTTCTTGTAGCCGGGGCCGTAGCCGAACACGGCCGCATTGCCGCTCGAATACGACAGCCCGAACATCATGCCCTCGATTTGCCCCTTGCTGCCGTTCGCATCCACCAGCACCGAATCGCCCGGGATCGTGCCGCCCGACGGCGCCACCGTGCCGCTGCCCTGGAACTGGCCGCTCGAGTTGTCTTCCATGTTGCCGTAGGTGCCGCAGCAGGCCGAGGTCGAGCCGAACGGCAGCGTCGCGCCGTTGACCATGTATTCGGCGATTTCCGTGTCGCCGATCGACTGGTTGACCGTGCCGATCCGGTTGCGATACGACTGCCGCGCCTGGATGTCGAGCGCCACCGTGGTCCGGCCGCCCGGCAGCGACACGAGCCGGATGGTCGACGGCGATTTGTCGCCCGCGAACGGCAGGTCGTTGCCCACCGTGATCGCCTGATTGGTCGGCGTCGGGTTGTTCAGCAGGCTCGGGAAATTGACCGACGGGCGATGCACCTGCACCGTCAGCTTGGTGCCGTTGGGCAGCGGCAGTTGCGCGAAGCCGGCGGTGACCGGCACGCTCTGGCCGGTGGCGTTGATCGTCAAGGTTTGCGCCTGATTGTTGAGCACGTTCAGCGTGGCCGGCACGTTGCCGTACTTGCCGGACGACTGGAGCGGCGCGACCAGGTCGATCTGGTCGTAGATCAGGTCCACCACGCAGCCGCTCGCGTCGCTGCCGCAGGCCCGCTTGAGCGTGTCGAGGTTGGTCGTGCCGACCAGGTTCGCCGCCACGCCCGAATTGGCCGCGTACGGGAAGATGTTGGTTTGCGCATTGCTGGTGAGATTCAGCACGCGAAACAGCGGGCCAGCATAGCTCTTGGTCAGCAGCCGCGTGACGCTGTGCGCGGCCGAACAGGCCGTGCCGGCCGAGGCCAGCGCGTCGCAAGGCAAGGCCGCGGCGGCGGCCGCGTTACCGGACGTGGCCGCGCCGCTGGTCGAGCTGTCGCTCGGCGGGTTCTGCTTGAGGGACTGCGACACCCCGCCGTCCGAATCGCCGTTACAGGCGGCCAACGCCAGCGTCATGACCGCCGCCACCGCCAGGCCCAATTCGCTTCGCTTCAACATAACCCTACCCTCCGTCCGATCAAACGTTGTGTATTGATAAGTTTTCCGAAATATTCGATACGCGATGCCACTTCACACACTTGCAAGCACTACTGATGAATTTCCTTCAGGCGGACGACCGGCGCGAGGCGGCACGCCGCCCGGTGCGAACACCAGGGCGAGCGGCGCGATGCACGGCGGCGATCGAATCGGGTCAGTCGATGAAACGGATGCGGGAAGGCAGGAACGCCGGCGGCGTTCCCTTGCTGCGCGCCTGGCCGTCAAGCCCCCTCTCCGGCCGCCGCGCGCTGTGTTCGATGTGTGCTGCCGCCCCGCCTTGCGGCGGCGTGACGGCAGCGTGCCGCTTGCCACGGCTTGTCATCCTTGTCTCCATGTCCGGGCGGTGCCGCGGATCAACGTAGTAGGCGATATGTTCTAGCGATATTTGTTGGTAATAATATTTCCTGATGTGCCGACTTTACGAGTCGGGATAATCCCGTAGTCGCACCTGGCACGACTATCGCCGGCAGCCGCGTTGAAATCGACGACCAAGCATGGCGCGGCGGCGGATTCGTCGTTTCGACGCCACGCCGAGCGGCGGCGGCGACCATGGCTTGTGCGGCTGCGTTACCGTGATGGACGCGTCGGACACGGCCATGCGCTACGCTCGATGCTCGGGGGTATCTATGACTAATAATATTAATTCGTTACGGGGTTCATCGATGATCGTATCGATGCAGCGGCAGCCGTCCGGCTGGCCGCGTTCGTTCATGCCGCACCGGTTCTCATGAAGCGCGCCACGCAACGCCGCCCCACCATGACCGACATCGCCAAGCAGGCCGGCGTGTCGCAATCCACCGTCTCGCTGGTGCTCAACAACGCGGTCGGCACCAAGTTCTCGGACGCCACGCGCGACAAGGTGTTGAAAGTGGCCGCCGCGCTCGGCTATCGCTTCGCGACGCGCGTGCCGGCCATGACGCACGGCGGCGAGCGCGACCTGATCGTCTATCTGGCCGACGAGATTTCCACCAGCCCGCACCCGGTGGTCAGCATCGACGGCGCACGCGACGGCGCGTATGTCGAAGGCAAGATGCTTGCCGTGTACTCGACGCATGGCAATGCCGACATCGAACGCCAGGTGCTCGATGCGGTGCTGGCGTTGCCGAACCTGCTCGGCGTGATCTACGCCACCGTCTACACGCGCCGGGTCACGCTGCCGCCCGCGCTGCTGAACGTGCCGGCCGTGCTGCTCAATTGCACGAGCGCCGATGGCGCGCTGTCGTCGGTGGTGCCGTCGGAAGTGGCGGGCGGCCAACTGGCCACCGATCATCTGTTGCGCGCGGGCCATCGACGGATCGGCTATATCAACGGCGAGCCGTGGCAGGACGCGGCGCGCGATCGCCTGAAGGGCTATCGCACGGCACTGGCCACGGCCGACCTTCCGTACGCGCCGGAACTGGTGCGCGAAGGCGACTGGAGTTCCGGCGCGGGTTTCGAGCAGACGCTGTCGCTGCTGCGCGAGCCGCAGCCGCCCACGGCGATCTTCTGCGCGAACGACCTGATGGCGCTCGGTGCGATCGAGGCCGTCAAGCATCGGGGGCTGCGCGTGCCGGGCGACGTGTCGGTGATCGGCTACGACGACCAGGAAATCGCGCGCCACACGCATCCGCCGCTCTCGACCATCGTGCTGCCGAACTACGAGCTGGGCCGCTGGGCCGTGGACATGCTGATGCAGGAGGAGCAGAACCGTGCGGCCGGCGTGCCGGTGCGGCGGCATGCGGTCAAGCTGGACGGGCCGCTGGTCGAGCGCGGCTCGGTGCGCGATCTCGCCGAGGCGGCGGGCACCGACGGGAGCGCATCGCGGTGAAACGCTATCACCGCATCGCGCAGGCGCTCGGCCTGCTGGCGCAGACAGGCTGGTTGATCGCCTATGGTGTGGTCGATACCCGCGCGGCGCAACACGCCGCGTTCAGCGAGGGCGGCCTGGTCCTTTATTTCGGTGTGCTACTGACGGCCGTGATCAGCCTGCACGGCGGGCTCGTTTCGCTGGCGCTGCTGTTGCGCTCGCCTCGCCCCGACGGCTCGGCCGCCGAGGCGAGATGGGCACTGCTGGCCAGCGCGGCGCTGTGGATCGCGATCGCCGCGTGCCTGAGTCGAAACTGAGCCGGCTCAGGCCGCCCCGCGCTCAGAAGCGGTGAATCATGCCGAGCCGCACCAGCGTCTGGTTCTCGCCCGACGACGCGCCGGCCGAGGCCGGCGTGGTCGCGAAGTCGAATGCCGTGCCGGTGTGCGCGCTGACCACGTGCTGATACATGCCCTGCACGTACAACGCCGTACGCTTGCTGAGGTCGTAGTTCACCATCAGCGAGAACTGATGCCACTTCGGCTGGTACGTGCCGATGTTGGCGCTCAGGCGCGCGTCGGTGAACGTGTACGCGCCGAACAGCCACAGGGCCGGCGTGATCCAGTACTTGCCGTTGACTTCATAGTTGTCGAACTTCCACGATTGCCAGCGCCCGCCTACCGGCTGCGTGGCAGCCGCGGCGATATAGGCGCTGGCGGTCGGGTCGTACACGTCCACATGCGAATACGACACGCCGATCTTCGCGGTGGAGAACGTATAGCTGAGGCCCGCCACGATGTTCTGCTCCGACGAGCCGCTGAACGCCGCGTCGCTGCCCACCGCGCCGTTGGCCGAGCCGGCGGAACCGGCCGCGTCGGTGCGCAGGTAGCCGAGCGCCGCGCTCAGGCCGCCCACGCGATACTGCACGGCCGCGCTGTAGAGCCGGTTGTTCGCAAAGCCCGGATCGTTGCTGAAGCCGTACATCGCCTCGGCCTTCAGGCCGCCGAACGTGGGCGACACATACTTGACCGAGTTGTTCACGCGGAAATCGAAATCGGCGTTGTCGTTGTCGAACGGATGCGAGGCCACGTCGCCGCTCACGCCGCCCGCGCCGGTGTAGCCGCTCCACAGGTCGATCGTCGGGTCGTACTGGCGCCCGAAGCTCACCGTGCCCAATCGTTCGGACTGCAATCCAACCCACGCCTGGCGGCCGAACTCGCGCCCGCCCTGCTTCAGCGCCCCGCTGTTCACGTCGAAGCCGTTCTCGAGCTGGAACACGGCGCGGTAGCCGCCGCCGAGATCCTCGACGCCTTTCAGGCCCCACCGGCTGCCGAACGTGTCGCCGCTCTTCATCTGAAACGTGCCCTTGCCGCGCGCGTTGCTCGTGAAGTTCAGGCCTTCGTCGATGATGCCGTACAGCGTCACGCTGCTTTGCGCGTGCGCCACCGCGGCCGTGCCGCCGAACAACACGGCTGCCGCCGTCCATCGTGCTGCAAATCTCATGATTTCCCCTGGGTGGTGTGGTGTGACATGAAGCGAAACGGAAGCCATCGAAAACATTCGGCAGCACGAATCCGCGCGCTCGATGTAACGGCGCGGAAGTTTCTTGCGGGAACTGCCGGTGAGGCGGGTCTTGCTGCCGGCCTAGTAGCCGCGCGATCGATCGACCGCGTCGGGCATGCGCCCGGTGGCGCGATAGGCGGCCACGTTCGCCGCGACCACGGCGGCCGAAGTGGCCACGTCGGTGGGCGCGGACACATGAGGCAGCACTGTCAGCGCCGGATGCGCCCAGAGCGGCGAGGCGGCCGGCAGCGGTTCGACGTCGAACACGTCGAGCACGGCATGCGACAGGTGGCCCGTGTCGAGCGCGGCGAGCAGGTCGCGCGTCGCCACCACCGGCCCCCGGGAAAAATTGATCAGCGCCGCGCCGCGCTTCATCGCGCCGAGCCGCTCGCGATCGAGCAGGCCGCGCGTGGCGTCGGTCAGCGGCACGAGGCACACGACGATGTCGCTGTCGGCCAGCATCCGCATCAGCCCGTCGGGGCCGTGGCAGGCCTGCACGCCCTCGACCTGCTTCGGCGTGCGGCTCCAGCCGGCCACCCGAAAGCCCGCCTCGATCAGCCGTGCCGCCGCGCACGCGCCGAGCGTGCCGAGCCCGACGATGCCCACCCGCGTATCGGCCGGCTTGCGGTACGGGCGCTGCAGCCAGTCGCGCGCCTGCTGCTGCGCGCGGTAGGCCGGCATGTCGCGTTGCAGGTAATAGGTCCACGCCAGCACGGCCTCGGCCATGGTGCGCGACATCTCCGGATCGACCAGCCGCACCACCGGCGGCGCGCCGGGCGGCAGGCTGGCCACCAGTTGTTCGACGCCGGCCCACAGGCTCTGGATCCAGGCGAGCTTCGGCAGCGCGGCCAGCTCGGCCGGATCGGGGCGCGCGACGATCGCGATGGTGCTGCGCGCGCGCTGCGCCGCGTCCGCCTGCCGGAACGGCACGACGGTTTCGTCCGGCATGGCCGCCGCCAGCGCGGCAAGATATTCGGATTCCTGATCAGCCGGCAGGCGGGTGATCAGCGTGATGACGTCGGACATGGCATCGGAACCGCAAAGTAGGAGGAAACCGCCTGGGGCCGCGTCATCCAATGGCGCGGCCCCGGGCGCGGAGCAGGCTCAGGCCTGCGCTTTCTCTTCGTCCATTTCGGCCATGTCCGTGAAGCGGTCGCCGATGCGCGGGTGCGCGCGGCCGCCGTCGGCCGCGCCGATCGCGATCAGGATTTCGTCGGGCGCGGGCGCGTCGGCAATCTGAAACGTTGCCGTCAGGAAGTGCGAGCGCTGGCCGGTGGCCGATTTGTGGATCATCGGCATCGACAGCATCGCGCCGGGGCCGACGCGCGTGTTCGTGAAGCTCAGGAACGTGGTGCCGTTCACCGCCTCGCGGAACATGTTGCCGAAGCGCAGCGTGTGAATCAGCGCCGAGGCATGCTCGATCTCGCCGTTTACGCCCACCACCGCGGCCTTGCCGTAGGCCTGCACGCGTTCGGCCGGCATCAGCGCCACCAGGCGGCTGGTCAGTTCCTTGCCGAGCGTGGGCGCGAGCCGCAGGATCTCGGGGCGCAGGTCCTCGCAGAAGCCCTTGCCGGCCCACGGGTTGCGCAGCACGGCGGCCACCACCACCGTGGTGATGGGCTGCTCGGCGGGCTTGCCGCCTTCGATCATCAGGGTTTCGACAAACGTGGCGATCTTGCGAACTTCGGTATTCATCTGCGTTCTCCATCGGGTGAGTGACGATGGAGCGAATCCTATGTAGCGTGAAATCGAGCGTCTTCCTCCGATTCAGCGGAAGCCCGACTTTTTTGACACTGCGATAAGTCGTATAGTCCGTCACAACCCAAGGGAGGTCTCGATGCCTGACACGCTGGCGCTGATGTCGTCGCTGCGCGACATTGCGAGCCGAATCAGTACGGATGCCGAAGCGGATGCGCTGCTCAACAGCGTGATCGAGCTGGCATGCCGCCACGGCGGCTGGGACATCGGCGCGATCATGAGCGTCGACAGCGCGCACGGTTACGCGCACGTGATCGCGCGGCGCGATCCCACCCTGCTCAAGAAGCCGCTGGCCGACCGCTGGGAGCTGGCCACCAGCCCGGCGCTGGTGGCGCTGCAACGCAACGAGGCGGTGTATATCCGCGATGCGCTCGAAACCACCGAATTCCTCGGCTACCGGCGCGAGGCGCCCGAGCGCGGCTACCGCACCGTGCTGGTGCTGCCGATGGCGAGCCGCGACATCGAGGGCCGGCCGATGGTGCTGTCGGTGTCGTCGCGGCAGGTGGTGGACCTGCCGCCCGAGCTGCTCGCGTTCATGGAATTCATCGTGCACCTGGGCGCCATCGCAATCGAGCGCGCCCATCAGCAGCGCGCCCAGCGCGCGGCCGCCGAGCGCATGCAGCGGATCGCCGCCGTGCAGGGCGCGATGCTCCAGGAGGTGCTGGCCGGCGGCTCGATGGCCACGCTCACGCGCATGCTGGCCGACCTGCTGGAAGCGCCGCTGCTGGTGATCGATTTCTACGGCGGCGAGATGATGGCCTCGCATTCGCCCGACGCCGCGCTCGACGAAGCCGGCTGGCGCGCGCTGCTCGACGGCGACACCGGCCTGCAGATCCGCGCCGACGTGCAGCAGGCGATCGAGCGGCGCGCGCTGCGGCGCGTGCGCTTCGACCTGCCGTCGGGCGCGGCGCTGCATGCCGACATCGAGCCGCTGCAGGTGGATGGCGAAACGGTGGGCGCGCTGCTCGGTTTCGGTTTCGGCGATCGCGAGCCGGGCGAGCTTGGCGAACTGCGGGCCGTGGCGATCGAAAACGCCAAGTTCGCGATGAGCGTGCAGTTGATGCGCGGCGTGATCCGCTTCCGTTCCGAAAACCGTACGCTGACCGAACTGTTCTTCGAGGTGGTCGAACGCCGCTGGCGCGACGAGCAGGACCTGCTCGCGCGCGCGAGCCGCCTGGGCGTGGCGCTGGCGGCGCCGAGCCGGCTGCTGGTGATCGACTATCCGGCGCGCGACGGCGCGGCGCTCGACCGCTCGCACGAGTGCCACCGGATCGCCACGCTGCTGGCCGCGCAACAGAAACTGACGATCCATCCGGTCACGGTGGGCAGCGGCCTGGTGTGCCTGCTGCCCGAGGCGGCGGCGCGCAGCCCGGCGGCGGTGGCCGCGTTCTCGCGCCAGCTGTGCGCGGCGCTGGTGCCGCTGCTCGGCCGCGAGCCGACGCTGGTGGCGGGCGACCTGGTGGCCGGGCTCGACGCGCTGGCCAACGAATGGGACCGCTGCTGGCGGATGATTCGCGTGGCGCGCGCGTTCGGCAAGACCGGCGTGCTCAGCGTGCCCGACCTCGGCCCGCTGCCGATGCTGATCGGCGCGGCCGATTCGTCGGACGTGCGCGCGTTCATCGCGGGCACGATCGGCCCGGTGGTGGCCTACGACGAGCAGCATCGCGCCTCCTATATCGATACCCTCGCCACCTACATCCGCCACGGCTGCCGCAGCCAGGCCTGCGCCGACGCGATGGGCCTGCACGTCACCACGCTGCGCTACCGGCTCTCGCGCATCGGCGAACTGTTCGGCATCGATGTCGAAACGCCCGAACGGCGCTTCTCGATCGAACTCGCGCTGCAACTGCACCAGTTGCTCGAAGGCGGCCACCCCGCCCGCCTCGCCACCCACGCGGCCCACGAGGCCCATTAGCGCGGCGACGTCCGACAGACCGAAGGGGAATCGGCGCGCCTTCTCCTTCGTTCCGCAGGAAGCCATCCCAATTTCCGCCACATACATTCATCTCAACGCAACACTGTTCGAGGTGAATGGCCATGCAAGCGGCAGTATCCGATATCCGCAACACCCTCGACCCGATCGCGCTGCGCCGCGCGTTCGGGACCTTCGTCACCGGCATCACGGTGCTCACCACGATCGATGCCGAAGGCCGCCCGCGCGGCATGACGGCCAACTCGTTCGCCTCGGTCTCGCTCGATCCGCCGCTGCTGCTGGTGTGCGTCGGCAAGGGCGCGTCGAGCTACCCGGCATTCGCGGCGGCCGAGCGCTTCGCGGTGAACCTGCTCGGCGACGCGCAAACCGATGTATCGAACCTGTTCGCCTCGAAGGCGGCCGACAAGTTCGCCTCGGTCAATCATGACGTGGTGCACACCGGCGCGCCGGTGCTGACCGACTGCATGACGTGGTTCGACTGCACCATGCACGACCGCGTGGATGCCGGCGATCACGTGATCCTGATCGGCCGCGTGCAGGCGTTCGGCACCAGCCCGGCCGCGCCGCTCGGCTTCTGCCGGGGCCGCTACGCGCAGGTCAAGGACCCGCTGCCGGCCGGCTGGCTGTCGTCGAACGACATGATCGTGGGCTATCTGATCGAGGCGCAGGGCGATCTGCTGCTGGTGTCCGACGGCAAGGGCGGCTGGGTGCTGCCCACCGCGCCGCGCCGGCGCGCCAACGGCCGGCTGCCGCTGGCCGGCGGCGGCGAGCTGGCGCTGGTGGCCGACGACACCTTCCTCTATTCCGTGTACGACGTGGACGGCCACGATTCCGGCTACCTGATCTACCGGGCGCGCCTGGCCGAGCCGCGTGGCGCGCTGGCGCTGCCGCCCGGCTTCCGCCTGTTTCCGATGGCGAACCTTCCGTACGACGAAATCGAATCGGTCGAGATGCGCGCCATGCTGCGCCGCTTCGTGCTCGAAACCACCGGCGGCGCCGGCTACTCGATCTATCTGGGCGCCCACGACGGCGGACGCGTCGCGGCCGTGGGCGCCGCTCAACCGTGGGCGGCGCGCGCGCCGCAGTGACGAACCGACAGGACTCCGGAACACTTCATGAATACCACCATCGACACCCTGCAAGGCCGGCGCATCGGCAACTTCATCGACGGACGCTTCGTCGAGCCGGCCAGCGGTGAATACGCCCCGAGCTTCGATCCGACCACGGCCCGCCCGTGGTACGAGTTCGCCCAATCGAACGAAGCCGACGTGGACGCCGCCGTGCGCTCGTCGCGGGCCGCGCTGAAGCACCCGAGCTGGCGCCGCATGACCCAGACCGAGCGCGGCAAGCTGGTGCGCCGGCTCGGCGAGCTGGTGCTCGAGCACGCCGACGAACTGGCGATGATCGAGTGCCGCGACAACGGCAAGCTGCTCAAGGAAATGCGCGTGCAGATGCGCGCCATTCCGGATTCCTACCTGTATTTCGGCGGCATGGCCGACAAGCTGCAGGGCGACACGATTCCGGTCAACAAGCTCGACACGCTGAACTTCAACCTGCGCGAGCCGATCGGCGTGGTCGGCATGATCATCCCGTGGAATTCGCCGCTGATGATGCTGACCGGCACGCTCGCGCCGTGTCTCGCGATCGGCAACACGATCGTCGCCAAGCCGTCCGAGCACGCCACCGCTTCCACGCTGGCGCTGGCCGAACTGGCGATCGAGGCCGGCATTCCGCCGGGCGTGTTCAACGTGGTGACGGGCGACGGCGTGCGCACGGGCGATGCGCTGACGCGCCACCCCGGCATCGCCAAGTACGTGTTCACCGGCAGCACCGTCACCGGCCGCAAGATCGCCGGCAACGCCGCGCAGAACCTGGTGCCGTGCCAGATGGAACTGGGCGGGAAATCGCCGCACGTGGTGTTCGGCGATGTGGATATCGAGCGCGCCGTCAACGGCGTGGTGTCGGGCATCTTCGCGGCGGCGGGCCAGACTTGCGTGGCCGGCTCGCGCTGCTTCGTCGAGGCGTCGATCCACGACCAGTTCGTGGAGGCGCTGGTCGAGCGCACCCGCCGCGTGCGGGTCGGCCACCCGATGCACGACGACACCGACATCGGCCCGCTCGCGCTGGCCTCGCAACTCGACAAGGTGCAGCGCTACGTGGCCTCCGGCATCGAGGAAGGCGCGAAGGTGGCGGCAGGCGGGCGCACGCCGGCCGCCGCCGAGCTGGCCGACGGCTGGTATTTCGAGCCGACCGTGCTCACGAACGCCACCAACCAGATGCGCTTCATGCGCGAGGAAATCTTCGGGCCGGTGGTGGGCGTGGTGCCGTTCTCGACCGAGGACGAACTGATCGGGCTGGCCAACGATTCGGACTACGGCCTCGCCTCCGGCATCTGGACCCGCGACATCGATCGCGCGATGCGCTTCGCGCGCGACATCGACGCCGGCACGGTGTGGATCAACACCTATCGCTCGGCGGCCTACATGTCGTCGAACGGCGGCCTCAAGCACAGCGGCTACGGTCGACGCGGCGGCTTCGAGGTGATGCGCGAGTTCTCGCGCGTGAAGAACGTGGTTCTCGATTACTCCGGCGCGATGCACGACCCGTTCGTGATTCGTCTGCGTTGAACGCGCAACCTTCTTCCGATTTGAGGCAAGCATGAAATTCGCCGTATCGCTCAGCATGGAGCGCTTTTCTCCCGACGATTCGATGTCCGACGCCCGCGCGCAACTGCTCGCGCTGGCGCGCGTGGCCGACGCCGGCGGCTTCGAAACGCTGTGGACCGCCGAGCATCACACCATCGAGTGCACGATCTCGCCGAACCCGTTCACGATCCTGACCTGGCTTGCGCAGCACACCGAACGGATCCGGCTCGGCACCGCGACCCTGGTCGCGCCGTACTGGTCGCCGATCCGGCTGGCCGGCGAAGCCGCCATGTGCGACCACCTGACCAACGGCCGGCTCGAATTCGGCATCGCGCGCGGCGCGTACCAGTACGAGTTCGACCGGATGGCCGGCGGCATGCCGCAGCAGGAAGGCGTGGCCTACATGAAGGAACTGGTGCCGGCCGTGCGCAGCTTGTGGCAAGGCGATTACGAGCACGACGGCCATTACTGGAAATTCCCGCTCGCCACCTCGGTGCCGAAGCCGCTGCAACAGCCGCACCCGCCGATCTGGGTCGCCACGCGCGATCCGGCGAGCTTCGACTGGGCGGTGGGGATCGGCGCGAACATCCTGTCGACGCCGCTGTCCGCGCCGGCCTCGGAGGTGTCGGTGCTCGGCGAGAAATTCCGCAAGGCGGTGGCCGACCATCCCGAGCATCCGCGCCCGCGCTTCATGATGCAGCGCCGCACCTGCGTGTACGACCGCCAGGAAGATTGGGAAACGGCGGTGCGCCACAGCGTGGACTACGGCCGCTACTTCGAGAACCTGATGCAGAATATCGGCACGGTGCGCAACGGCTTTCCGGAAGCGGTGCCGTACGAAACCGTGTCGAACCGCGCCAACTACGATCCGCAGGCGGTGCGCGACAACCTGATGTTCGGCACGCCCGACGAAGTGATCCGCAAGCTGAAGATCTACGAAGATGAAGGCGTCGATCAATTCTGCCTGGGCCTGTCGTTCAACCTGCCGTTCGCACTCCAGATGAAAACGCTGCGCCTGTTCATCGACGAGGTGATGCCGCATTTCACGGCGCGCGAGCCGGCCGCCGGCGCGGCCCTGAGCACCACCGCGGCGGGGGCCTGAGCGATGCGCGACGCCCTTCCCGCCGCCCCGCTCTCGGCCATCGACGCGCACTTCGTGCGCGGCGACGTGGCGCTCCACTACCGGCTGCAAGGCGACGGCCCGCGCGCGCTGATCTGCGTGCACGGCGTCGGTTCGTATCTCGACGCGTGGCAGGCCACCATCGACGCGCTCGGCAGCGGCTTTCGCGTGCTGAGTTTCGACCTGCGCGGCCACGGCGGCTCGACGCGCGTGCCGGGCCGCTACGAGATCGACGAGTTCGTCGGCGACGTGATCGCGCTGGCCGATCATGCGGGTTTCGCGCGCTTCGACCTGGCGGGCTTCTCGCTCGGCGGGCTGGTCGCGCAGCGTCTTGCGCTGACCGAGCCGGCGCGCCTGAACCGGCTGGTGCTGCTGTCCACCGTGGCCGGCCGCACCGATGACGAACGCACCCGCGTGCTGGCGCGGCTGGCCGCGCTGCAGGCCGGCGAGCGCGGCGCGCACTACGACGCGTCGCTGTCGCGCTGGCTGACCGAACCGTTCCAGGCCGCGCACCCGCAGTTGGTGGCGGAGCTGCGCCGACGCAACGCCGAGAACGATCCGGCCTGCTACGCGGCCGCCTACCGGCTGCTCGCGCAGACCGATTTCGGCGGCCTGATCGACCAGATCGCCGTGCCCACGCTGATCGCCACCGGCGAGGACGACCTCGGCTCGAACCCGCGCATGGCGCGCTACATGCACGAGCGGATCGCCCGTTCGCAACTGGCGATCCTGCCCGGCCTGCGCCATTCGATCCTCAACGAAGCGCCCGATGCAGTGGCCGCGCTGATGCGCCGCTTCCTGCTCGACGCCACGCTCGATGTTTCGTCGGATGTTTCGCCGGATGTGCAGGAGGACGAACGATGATCGTCGAGGAACGCATCTACAAGATCCGCAACGGCGGCATGGCGCGCTTCCTGGCGCTGGTGCGCGACGAGGCCTTGCCGCTGCAACAGCCGGTGCTCGGCAACCTGCTCGGCTATTTCACCACCGAGATCGGCGTACTGAGCCAGGTGGTGCACTGGTGGGGCTACGCCGATCTCGAAGATCGCCGCGCGCGCCGCCAGCGCCTCGCCGACGACGCGCGCTGGCAGGCGTTCGTGCCGCGCCTGTCGGAGTGGATCGAACACGCGGAAAACCGCATCCTGGTGCCGACCGCATTCTCGCCGCTGCGCGCGCTGCCCGGCGCCGGCGAACCGTCGAAGGAGCTCCGAGCATGACCCCACGCCTGACCATCGAAAACCTGTACAAGGTGTTCACCGACCGCCCCGAGCGCGCGCTCGGCATGCTGCGCCAGGGCGCGACCAAGGCCGACGTGCTGCGCGACACCGGCCAGGTCGTCGGCCTCGACGACGTGTCGCTGAGCGTGCCCGCCGGCGCGATGTACATGATCATGGGCCTGTCCGGCTCCGGCAAATCCACGCTGGCGCGCTGCGTGAACCGCCTCAACGAGCCGAGCGCCGGGCGCATCCTGCTCGACGGCGAGGATCTGTGCACGCTTGACGAGCGCGCGCTGCGCGAGGTGCGCCGCAAGCGCATCTCGATGGTGTTCCAGCATTTCGCACTGCTGCCGAACCGCCGCGTGATCGAAAACGTCGAGTTCGGCCTGAAGCTGCGCGGCATGTCGGCCGAGGCGCGCCGCAAGCGCGCCTCGCAGGTGCTGGAGGTGGTGGGCCTCGGGCGCTGGGCCGAGAAGATGCCGCACGAACTGAGCGGCGGCATGCGCCAGCGCGTCGGCCTGGCCCGCGCGCTCGCCACCGACGCCGACGTGCTGATCATGGACGAGGCGTTCAGCGCGCTCGACCCGCTGATCCGCGCCGAGATGCAGGACGAATTGCTGCGCCTGCAACGCACGCTGAACAAGACCATCCTGTTCATCACGCACGACTTCCAGGAAGCGCTGAAGCTCGGCACGCGCATCGCCATCATGTCCGAGGGGCGGCTGGTGCGCGAAGGCACGCCGCAATCGATCGTGACGGAGCCGGGCAGCGATTACGTGGCCGGCTTCACGCGCGAGGTGGATCGCGCCAGGTTGTTCTGCGCGGAGGCGTCGATGACCGCGCTCGACACGCTGGTGCAACGCGACGGCTGGCGCGTGCTCGGCGACGGCGCGGCCGGCCCGGCGTTCGTGGTGGACGCCGACACGCGCCTGCTCGGCACGCTGGCCCGCCGCGACGCCGCGCAACTGGCCGCGCTGCGCGACGGCGGCGCGCTGCCGCCGCTCGAACGCGGCATCGCCTGCGTGCCCGCCTCGGCGCGCCTGATCGACGCCGCGCCGCATTTCGGCAACCACGGCACGATCGGCGTGACCGACGAAGCCGGCCGCCTGGTCGGCCAACTGGAGGCGGCCCGCGTGCTCGCCCGCATCGGCGCGCAGAGCGCCAACGGAGTCCATCATGCTTAAAGCCGACGACCTGGCGGTGTTCCCCGTCGCGGACTGGATCCAGACCTTCGTGCAATGGGTCGCGCTGCATCTGCGCCCGCTGTTTTCCGTGATCAAGTGGCCGATCCAGAAGCTGCTGGAGGCGAACGTCGATGCGCTGCACGCGCTGCCGTTCCCGGTGTTCGTCGTGCTCGCCGCGCTGGTGGCGTGGCGCGCGGCCGGAAAGGCGATCGGTGCGTTCACGCTGGCCGGGCTGGTGGCGATCGCCGCGCTCGGCGTGTGGGCCGACGCGATGACCACGCTGGCGCTGATCGTCACGGCGATCGTGTTCTGCGCCGCGATCGGGATTCCGGTCGGCATCGCCTGCGCCCGCAGCGAGCGCGTCTGGCGCATCGTGCAGCCGCTGCTCGACGTGATGCAGACCACGCCCACCTTCGTCTATCTGGTGCCGGTGGTGATGCTGTTCGGCGTCGGCACCGTGCCGGGCGAGGTGGCCGTGGTGGTGGCCGCGATGCCGCCGCTGATCCGCTTCACGCATCTGGGCATCCGGATGGTCGATCACGAACTGGTGGAAGCCGGCCTCGCGTTCGGCGCGGACCGCCGGCAACTGCTGTGGGAGGTGCAACTGCCGCTCGCGGTGCCGACCATCCTCGGCGGCCTGAACCAGACGGTGCTGACCGCGATGGTGATGTCGGTGGTGATCTCGATGATCGGCGCCGAAGGGCTCGGGCTGGTGGTGCTGCAAGGGCTCGGCCGGCTCGACGTCGGGCAGGCCGCGATCGGCGGCATCGCCATCGTGCTGCTCGCGATGATGCTCGACCGCATCACGCAGAAGCTGGCGCGCGCCCGCCCCTCGGGCGGCAGCGGCTGGCGCACCGTGCTGGGCCGCTTCGTGCGCGGCGAGCGCGCCGCCCGAAGCGGCGCCGGCGGCACGGCCCCGGCCTCCCCGCCGTCCCATCCGGGCCACCCGCTGCCGCAGGACAGCGACAGCCGGCAGGCGCTGTAAGCGCGCCGCGCCGCACGCCGTGGCATTGCGAAGTTTCGAAGTAAAACCAACCGGCCCGGCACCCCGTGCCCGGGCCATCCGGCGGCAACGCCGGACGACGATCCTACCCATGCAGGAGTGGCTTGATGAAGACGTTGGCGGCAGCATGCGGCGCGGCAGCGCTCGCGGTGATGATGATGGCGGGCCTGCCCGCCGGGGCGCAAACCTTGCCCGGCAAGGGCAAGACCGTGCATTACGCGCAGGGTGACAGTTTCGGGGGCAACTACGTCGCCACCCAGATCGTCATGCAGGGCATCAAACAGCTCGGTTACGACGTGAAGCTGACCACCATGAACACGACGCTGTTCTTCCAGGCGGCGGCGCAGGGTGACGAGGATCTGGCGACCGACGTGAACTTCCCGCAGCGCGAGCTGGCGTTTCGCTCGGTCGAGAAGGACGCGCAGGTGGTGGGCACCGGCATGATCATCGGCGGCGGCATCAACGGCTATCTGATCGACAAGAAGACGGCCGACGCCTACAAGATCACCAACCTCGCGCAGTTGAAGGACCCGAAACTGGCCGCCCTGTTCGGCAACGACGGCCGCGCGCAGTTGATCAGTTGCGACCCGGGCTGGAGCTGCGGCGACGTGGTCGATTACCAGTTGAATCGTTTCGGGCTGCAGAACACCGTGCGGGCCGTGCGCGGCAAGTACGAGGCGCTGATGGTGGATACCGTGGCGCGCGTGCGCCAGGGCAAGCCGGCGTTCTTCTACGCCTGGAGCCCGTCGTGGACGGTCAACGCGCTGGTGCCCGGCAAGGACGTGGTGTGGCTGCCGACGCCCGAGGCCGCGCTGCCGCCGAACGTGAGCAACACCGGCTCGCCGCTCGTCAACGGCGTGCAGGGCTGCGCCGGCAACGCCGACCCGTGCCGGATGGCGATGGCCTCGTGGAACTGGACCTCGGTGGCGAACCGCGCGTTCATCGCCGCGAACCCGGCGGTGCGCGTGCTGATCGAGCAGATCAAGTTCCCGTCGTCGACGTGGTCCGGCTGGGAATACGCGATCAGCCGCAACGGCGGTTCGCAAACGCTGATCCGCAAGCTCGCGACCGATTGGCTCGACGGCAACAAGGCGCAGTTCGAGCAGTGGGTCGCCACGGCGAGCGCCGCGCACTGAAGTGCCGTACGCCGCGCATCGGGCGGCCGATGCGTGGCGCGGGCGTGGGCGACCGTCTGGCGGCACGACGAAGGAACGGCGCGCCCCCGTCACCGCGCAACGGCGGCCCGCTCCCGCCGTCGCGCCTCCGCTGCTGCCGCTGCCACCAATGCCGCACACCGCCACGGCGGAGAAATTTATTCCCCTGATCGGCGATTTCAGAACAAAGTTTGGAGATTTTTTCCGGGCTGCCCCACGTATCATTTCTTCCACTCAGAAAGGGGCAGAAGGCCAGACATGAACACCTTGCATTACCTCGACTACGCCGCCACCACGCCGGCCGACCCTCGCGTGATCGCCGCGATGGCCGATTGCCTCGGCCTCGACGGCGTGTTCGGCAACCCGGCGTCCAGCTCGCATGCGGCCGGCAGCGCGGCGCGCGTGCGCGTCGAACAGGCCCGCCGGCAAGTGGCCGCGCTGATCGGCGCACAGCCCGACGAGATCGTCTGGACCTCGGGCGCGACCGAATCGAACAATCTCGCGCTGAAGGGCTATGCCGAACGGGCGACCGACCGGCGCCACCTCGTCACGAGCCGCCTCGAACACAAGGCCGTGCTCGATACGATGGCGCATCTGGCCAGGCAGGGCCTGGCGGTGAGCCACGTGGCGCCCGAAGCCACCGGCGCAATCACGGCCGATGCCGTGGCGGCCGCCATCGGCCCCGACACCGGCCTGGTGTCGCTGATGCTGGTCAACAACGAGATCGGCACGCTGACCGACATCGGCGGGATCGCGCGCGTGGTGCACGCGGCCGGCGCGCTGCTGCATGTCGACGCCGCGCAGGCGCTCGGCAAGACGGCGATCGACGTGCGGGCACTCGGCATCGACCTGCTGTCGATGTCGGCGCACAAGGTATATGGCCCGAAGGGCATCGGCGCGCTGTACGTGCGCCACGAGATCGCGGCCCGCATCGCGCCGCAGATGCACGGCGGCGGCCACGAGCAGGGCCTGCGCTCGGGCACGCTGGCCACCCATCAGATCGTCGGCATGGGCGTGGCCTGCGAGTTGGCGGCCAGCGAGCTGCAAGCCGAAATCGCCCGTATCGCGGCGCTCAACGCGCGCCTGAGCACGGCCATGCGGGCACTCGGCAACGTGGTGCAGAACGCCGAAGCGGCCACGCGCATTCCGCACACCTTGAGCCTGCGCGTCGACGTGCCGGGCTTCCTGCCGTTCATGCTCGGCGAGTCGCTCGCGGTGTCGTCCACCTCGGCCTGCAATTCGGCGGCCGGCACGCCGTCGCACGTGTTGAGCGCGATCGGCCTCGATGCCGGCGCGGCGGGCCGCACGGTGCGCCTGAGCCTCGGGCGCTTCACGACCGAACAGGATATCGATTTCGCCGTCGCCTGCTTCCGGCAGGCGATCGAGCAATGCCGCGCCGCTGAGGCCAGCGGCTTCACGGCGTCGCGCCAGATCGCGCCGGCCGACCTGAAGGCGATCCGCGACGCGGGCTTCCGCTCGATCCTCTGCAACCGGCCCGATGGCGAAAGCGCCGATCAGCCGGCCTTCGAGACGATCGCCGCCAGCGCCCGCGCGCTCGGCCTCGAGGCACGCTATCTGCCGATCGCGTCGGCCAGCGGCATCGGCGAGCCGGAACTCGATGCGTTCGCCGCGCTGGTCGACACGCTGCCGAAGCCGGTGTTCGCGTACTGCCGCAGCGGCAACCGCGCGAGCCTGCTATGGGATCGGCTCGCCACGCGGCGCGCGGCGGCGGCGCACGCATAAGGCGTTCACGGGGCGCGGGTGCGGGCGTCGCCAAACGCCGGCACCCGCGCCGAACCTGCGGCCGTGCAACGCGGTCCGCCGCTTTTTCCGTCCTTCGTACTGCCGATTCCCTCTTCGTTTTCACGCGCCCCACCCCGGCCTGGATATGTGCGCGGCGCGGCAAGCATGCCTCGTCGGTTTTCACCGGCCCCCTGGTCGTACGCGAGGCGGCATGGCCGGCATGCGGTCGAGCGGCGCGGCAAGACTCTCCCATCGTTTCACCGGCACCGCCCCGCCCTTGGCGCATGCGCAGCGCGGCATGACCGCGCGCGGTCGAGCCGCACGGCAAGTCGGCCAGGGAAATCGGCCCAGAGGAAGATGGGATGCGATGCGCCGCAAGCCGCGGCACGACAGAAAGAGCCGGACAAGCCAGCCATGGGAAACCACGAGAAAAACCGGGAAACCCGAAGAAAAACCCGGACGAGGCAGCCCACGGCCGCCCTCGCCCCTTACTGCTCGGCGAACTCCACGCGATTGCGCCCGCCGCGCTTGGCCCGGTACAGCGCCGCGTCGGCCAGCCCGTAAGCGGTATCGAAGCTGGTACCGGCCACGTTGACGCTGACGCCGAAGCTGGCCGTGATGCGCCGGGGCACCTGCGGCACCGAGAGCGAATCGCTGATGCTCTGCCTCATGCGCTCGGTCAGGTCGGCCGCGTGGGCGAAATCGCTGCGCGGCAGCAGCACCGTGAATTCCTCGCCGCCCACCCGCCCGATGAAACCGAGCTCGCCCACGATGCGCCGCAGGCAATCGACCACGCCGAGGATCACCAGGTCACCGACCGGGTGGCCGAAATCGTCGTTGACCCGCTTGAACTCGTCGATATCGAGCACCACCATCGCGGCGTTGCTGGTGCGCAAGGTCTTGGCGGTCAGCTCGATCACGGCGCTGCGATTCAGCACGCCGGTCAGCGCGTCGTGCGAGGCGCGGTGCGCCAGTTGCTGCGCCAGCGCCTGCATCTCGCGCTCGGCGCGATCGCTGCGGCCGATCAGCCGCCGCGTCTCGCGCATCAGCCGCTCGTAATGCTCGATCAGTTCGCCGAGCGAGCGGCGATAGGTATCGGCATCGGCGTCGCCCGCCAGGTGCGTGGCGCGCGCGCGTTCGAGCGCGGCGCTCTCGTTCTGGAACAGATCGGGCGCGGCGCCCGTGGACGTGTCTCGTGAAGACGTCGAACTCACCTTGCCTTCCTTAATGCGCGACTGGACGATCGGTGAACTCGATGGCGCCGAAATCCGCCTTCAGTTCCTCGCCGAATTCGGCGATCGTCTCGTCTTCCTCGTCGCGATACCAGTTCAACGCCACATGGCTGCCCGACTGGGCGGCCTGATCGAGCGAATCGAAAATGCTGAACAGCATCTTGGTGCTCGAACTGTTGAAATAGGTCAGCGCGACATCGATTGTGATTTCGGCCCCGGAGCTGGCGTCGAGGTACTGACCCAGTTGCTCGATGATGGGGGCATAGAATGCAGCCGCGTTTTCGGGGTAAGACTCGCCCTTGATCGCCAGCTGATGTTGATCGAAACGAAAATCGATCTCAGGCGACGTCGTCGTGGCGGCAATGTAAAGGTTATCCATGGATCGAGTGCCTCCTACTCAGATGATGGCCGTGAGACAAAACAGCGTGATCCCGGAATCGTCGTCACGCGGATAAAAAGCAAATTCCAGCGGCGCGCTGGCATCGCGCGCCATGGTGAGGAAGCCCAGGCCTGCGCCCTTGCTGTCCTCGGGTGTTTCGGCGCGCAATGATACCTTGTATGCCTGCCGAATTTCTTCCAGCGACATGGTGCGCAGCGGTTCGAGCTTGTTGCGCAGGAGTTCGACCTGGCTGGTCGCCACCGGATTGACGCACCACATCACATGGCGGTCGCCGTCCTTCGAGACGCATACCGCGCCTTCCCGGATCGCGCCCTGCCCGTCGCCGCCGGGCTGCAGCGCGTCGAGCGAGTAATGAATGATGTTCTGCGACAGTTCGATGAACGACGAGAACAGCTTGCGGCGTGTCGGGCCGGCCACGCCGGCCACTTCCAGCTGCAACTTCACCACCTCGCCCATCGCGGCGACGATGTTATGGGAGAAGTAACCCTTGTGATAGAACAGCACGTTGCGGCGCTGCGCCAGGTCGAAAAATGCGCTGTCTTGTTCGAGCATGTGAGACATGGTTACGGTTGACTAGATACGGGCACAAAAAAACGTCACGTCGTCGCGGCGCGGCTGCCGGCCCTGCCATTCGGCCAGCGCCTCGTTGATCCGCTCGCAGATCGCCGCCGGGGCAGCATCGCGATGCGCGCGAATCGTGTCGAGCGCGCGGCGGCGGCCGAAGGCGATCTTGCGCGGGCCGCCGATCTGGTCGGTCAGGCCGTCGGTACAGACGAACAGCACGCTGCCCGCGGCCACCGGCAGCGAATGCAGCTTCCAGGCGTAATCGGCGCGGCTGTCCACATAGCCCACGCCCATCCGGTCGGCGGCGACGGTGTCGAACTGCTCGGCGCCCGGCGCGAGGATATGCAGGCCGATCTTCGCGCCGGCGAAATGCAGCACGCTCTCGATGGCGTCGAACCAGAAGAACGCCGCGTCGAGCCCGTCGTCGGATTCCGTGCGCTCGGCCGAACCCTTGGCCTGCCCGAGCAGGCTCTTCACGCTGCGGTTCACGGCGGCCAGCAGCGCCGCCGGGTCGCGCGGGCCGATCTGCTCCAGCTCCTTCGACAGCGAGGCCGACGCCAGCATCGTCATGAACGCGCCCGGCACGCCGTGGCCCGTGCAATCGGCCACCGCGCCGAACCAGCCCTTGTCGTTCGCCGAGAAATGGTAGAAATCGCCGCCGACCACGTCGCGCGGCTGCCAGGCCATCGCCGCGCCCTGCAGCTTCGACAGCGTCTCGCTGGAGGCACTCAGCATCGCGCGCTGGATCACGCTCGCATACTCGATGCTCTGCATCACCTCGCGATTCTTCTCGGCCTGGATCTCGGCCACCGCGCTGACCAGTTGCAGGCCGCTGCCGAGGCCCACGAAGCGGCCCTCGCGCGTCACCACGAACCCGTCGACCAGCGCCTTCTCGCCCGCCTCGACGGTGCGGAACGCCAAGGCCTCGATGCTGATGTCGGCATCGACGATCAACGGCTCCTTGTCCATGAATGCGATGCAGCTCTTCTTGTCGTACAGCTCGCGATGGAACGGCTTGCTCATCTGCGACATGAAGATATTGCGGTTGATCAGGCCGATCGGGCGATCGGCCTCGATCACCGCCAGGCTGCCCATGTCGCGTCGCGACGAGAAGATCTCCATCACCACCGAGTTCGGATCCCCGGCATCGACGCAAGGCACGTCGTGGCAGAGATCGCCGGCCGTGCGCGGGTTTCCGGATGCTGAGGAACGGCGGAACCTCGAGAAAGCAGGATGCATGGCAACGCGGCGGGTGAGGAGGAAACAACGGACGCTAACGAGTCTACGTGTACACAATGTGACAAAACACGTACGACATCGGGTGCATTTGCGAAAGCCCGGAAAGTGGATTTCCGCAAACGTTTCCTATCGTCAGAGGAATTCGAATCGCCCGTGCGCATGGGACTGTCGCGCGTGGCACGTCGAATTTTTTTGTCGACGCGCTGTGGGCCGATCCCGGGTCGCCGTGTGCCCGCAACGGTAAAAAACGGGCAGAAACGGCGGCGACTCGCACATGGGTTTACGGCACGACACGCGCAACTCTTCAGGGTGCGGGCTGAAGTTCGTTCGCCTGATCGATCGCGCCGCCCTGCGCGGCGGTGTCGATCGCATCGCGCTGCGCGTCGCGGCGCATCGAATCGAGCGGCAGCGCCACGAACACGCTCATGCGGCGCAGGATCTGCCGGAACACGCGTTCGAATTCGCGCTGCCGCTCGGCCTCGTTGCCTTCGGCCTTCAACGGGTCCGGGTAATTCCAGGTGCAGAACAGCGGCGCGCCGTGAAAGGCCGGCGCATGTTCCTCGGCCACTTCGGGGCTCATCGAGATGATCACGTCCATGCGCGGTGCGTCGTCGGCCGTGTAGGTCAGCCAGCTCTTGGGCCGCAGCTTGCCCAGATCGCCGATCGTCGCGCGCAGTTGCGCGATCGCCAGCGGATGCACGTCCTGCTCCGGCTCGACGCCGGCGCTGAACGCCTCGAAACGGCCCGGCGCCAGTTGCCGCAGCAAGGCCTCGGCCATGATGCTGCGTGCCGCGTTTGCCCGGCACAGGAACAGCACGTTGAACTTGCGATCCATTTCGCCTCCCAGTTGTCGCGATCAAGTCATCAATCGCACTCATTGTTAAGAGGAAATTTTTCGCGCTCGTGACCGAATTCGGTAATTGTTACTTTTATCATGATTTATCTCATCGATTATTCGATAAATCGAGGGATTTACCTAAGTCCTTGCCTGGCTTGGCTGTCAGATCGGTCATGTGAATGGCCATCGAGCTTCGGCGGCGCGTTCGCCATTGACCGTCCGCTTTCCGCCGCCTGACGATCGGAAAAAATAACTGCCTATGCTTGGCATGCCAGGCACTCAAATCGCATATTGTTTGCAAAATTTGCACAAATCCATGCGCGCGCTGTGGCAAGTCCGGTTTTGACCCCCTACAATCACGCGACGCAGTGTCCTGGCAGCCATCCGGCGAAGCCGCCGGGCCGGGCACCGCACGAACAGGATCACTCAATCAGCGGGATCGAGACCAAGCATGTCCGGGGCAGAACGTCCGACCGGTGAGCCGATGCGTGCTGGCAGCGCCGCGCCCCACCGCGTCGGCCGCTATCGCTCGACGGCCCTGTGCGGACAGCCGGTGCGCCGCCTTGACGATCTGCCGACCTAGCCCACGCCATGCCCAATCCAACCGTCGCCCTGGTGTCGTCCGCGATGATGAGCCTGCTCCTGCTGGCGCTGCTCGGCTCGCTGGCGCACTCGCGCGTGCGCGGCGTGCGGGAATGGATGGCCTCGAACCTGGTGATGGCGCTCGGCTTGAGCCTGATGCTGCTGCGTGGCCACGTGCACGACGTGTTCGTGATCGTGCCGGCCAACCTGCTGATGGCGGTGGCGGCCACCTGCTTCTTCGCCGGCTGCGCGCGCTTCATGAACCGCCAGCCCGGCTGGCCCGCCTGGCTGCTGGCGCTGATCGTGCTCGGCGGCGTGTTGGGCTACTGGCGCTTCGTGGTCGACAACATCCAGGTGCGCGTGTTCGCGGTCAGCATGTATTTCGCCGCCACCAGCCTCGCCACCGTCTACGCCATCACCCGGCCGCGCCAGCCCGGCCGACGCCGCTATCCCTATCTCGCGATCGCCACGCTGGCCGCGTTCTGCGCCGCCATGGAGCTGGTGCGCGGCTTCTGGTTCCTGCATCTGCACGCCGCGTCGTCACCGGCGCTGCTCGCCACGCCGGGCAGCGTGATCCTCTCGACCATCGGTTCCGCGGTGCTGCCGATGCTGTCGATGGCCGCGATGATGCTGGTGCACGACGAGCTGCTGGCCGACGCCAGCGAGGCGTCGAACCGCGATTACCTGACCGGCCTGCTGTCGCGCAAGCGCTTCGAGCTGATCGCGCGCAACCAGTTGAAGAAGCGCACGTCTTGCCGCAAGGTCGCGCTGCTGTTGATCGATTTCGATTACTTCAAGGCGATCAACGATGTATTCGGTCACGCGGGCGGCGACGCCGTGCTGCGCGATTTCGCGGTGCTGGCGCTCGAGAACCTGCGCGCCGATGCAACGTTCGGGCGCGTGGGCGGCGAGGAATTCGGCGTGCTGTTGCCGGGGCTGTCGGAGCGTGAGGCCTGGCAGGTGGGCGAGCGCCTGCGCATCGCGGTGGCGGCGCACACGGCCGATACGCCGTCGGGGCCGTGCCGCTACACGATCAGCGGAGGCGTGGCGGTGGCCGAGGACGGCGACACGCTCGAACGCCTGTATGTGCGTGCCGACCGGGCGCTGTACGACGCCAAGCAGCAAGGCCGCAACGCGATCTGCACGGCGCGCGCGCCGCTCGAACAGGCAGCGGCCGTGCCGGCTTGATGCCGCTCGGTACGCCGGGGCCCGGCCGAACGGGGAACGCCGCTGTCACACAACCCACGCAGCCTATGCAGTCTTCGATCCGGATAAGGTGAGCACGGCATGAATCACGGCCCGTTGAAACTCGATTGCCATTGCGCCACCTTGCGGCAGGCCGCCCGCGCCGTCACGGCGATCTATGACGCACGGCTGTCGCGTCATGGTGTGCGGGTCACGCAGTTCACGATCCTGATGGCGCTGTTTCGCGCCGAACCCGCCTCGATGCGCGCGCTGTCCGACGCACTGCTGCTCGACCAGACCACCCTGAGCCGAACGCTCGCCACGCTGCGCACGCGCGCGCTGGTGCGCTCGCAGCCCGATCAAACGGACCGCCGCGTGCATCTGTGGTGCCTGACGCGCACCGGCCAGGCACTGTACGAAACCTGCCTGCCCGACTGGCAGGAAGCCCAGCGCGAGCTTGAACGCCAGGGCGGCAAGCCCGACCTGCAAGCGTTCAGCGACGGTATCTATCAATTGACCGAAGCGCTGGCCGGTTGAATCCGCCGCACCGATTGTTGATCGCGGGGCAAGGGAAATTCGATCGACGGCGGCTGGCAGCCCGCGCGCCGCGCCCGCATACTCGACGCTCCTTTTCGATCATCAGGACAGCGCACCATGCCCACCCAGCCGAATGTCAGCCAATCCGTCGAGATCGCCGCGCCCGCCGAACGCGTGTGGGCCATCGTCGGCGGCTTCAATGCCCTGCCCGCCTGGCTCGCGCCCGTGCTGGCCTCGCGCCTGTCCGACGACGGCCGCACGCGCCACCTGGAAATCCGGGGCGGGCTGGTGGTGGTCGAGCAACTGCTCGAACACAGCGACGCCGAGCGCCGCTACAGCTACACGATCCTCGAAGGCCCGGACCCGGTGACCGACTACATCGCCACGCTGTCGGTCGAACGCACGGGCGACGCGAGCGCGAAAGCCACCTGGCAAAGCCGCTTCACGCCGAACGATCCGCAGGGCGCGGCGCGCATGATCGCGCACTACGAGGGCTTGTATGCGCTGGGGCTGGCGCGCGTGAAGGCGCTGGCCGAAGGCGAACACGACGCGGCGCGATAAGGCCCGTTCGACAAGATTCCACGACACAATCGCAACGGCATCGAGGAGACCTCCATGAGCCAACTGACGTTCCTGAACACCACGCCGTATATCGCGCAGTTCGTTGTCGCTAAAGGGCAGCAGATCATTGCCCGGCCGCCGGGCCTGGAGCCTCAGGCACGCTTTACGATGGCGGCCAACGACAGGTTCGAAGTCGCCGCCTCCACGCTGATCGACGGCAACACGTATACGTCGGCGCCGGCCACCATCGTCGGCAACGCCAGCTTTCTCGCACAGATCAAGCAGGACGCGCAGCAAGGCACGTACGAATTCGAAATGGCAGTCATGGCGAGCACCGTCGCCGATCAGTGGCAGTTCTATCAAACCACGCTCGGCCCGGTGACGTTCTCGATATCGCAATACGACACGCTGCTGCAAAGCGTGGTCGTGGAGCGTTCGTTCGACGCCCAGACGTTGACGATCGGCGACACGTATTCGTTCTATGCCGTCATCGAAGGCGTCACCACCGCGACGGTCACCACCACGAATCCGAATGCCCAGGTCACGGCGGAAATGGATGCCACCACCGGCTTCTTCACGCTGGCGATTGCCTGAACCGCACTTCTCACATCGCCGTCACCGGCAGATCGGGTTCGAGCTTCTGCCAGACGAAGCCGATATGCTCCACTATCCGCCGCCGCGCCTCCTCGGGCTGGCGCGCGCGGATCGCCTCCCACAAGGCCAGATGCTGCGCGAGGATCTGCTCGCCCACCTGCTCGCGCAAGGCGAACAGGTTGCTGTTGTTCAGCGAGATATGGGTATGCAGCATCTTCGCGAGGCTGCCTTGCAGATGCCGCAGCATGGCGTTGTGCGAGGCGCTGGCCAGCGCCGCGTGGAAATCGCCGTCGAGCCGCGATTCGCGTTCGTGGTCGCCGTCGCGATGCGCGGCCACCATGCCGTCGAGCACGTCCTGAATCCGTTGCAGATCGTCGGGGCCGGCGCGCAGCGCGGCCAGATACGCGGTGGTGCCCTCCAGCATCAGCCGGAATTCGAGCATGTCGGGGCGCAACTCCGGATGGTCGCCCACCAGTTGCCGCCACGGCGAGATCAGCCCCGTCTGCAGGCTTTCCGATACGTAGAAACCCGACATCGGCCGGCTCGTCAGCAGCCCGCGCGCCACCAGCCGCTGCAAGGCCGTGCGCACCGTCGAGCGCGCCACGCCCATCGCGTCCGCCAGCTTGCGCTCGCCCGGAATGCGCTCGCCGGGCGACCAGACGCCCTCCAGCAATTGCGTTTCGATCTCGCGCTGGATGCGGTCGGTCCGGGTGGCTGTCTTCATGAAGGGTCGAGGTAGGTAAACTGGTCGTACCAGTTTGCCGGATCGCCCTCCGGCTGTCGATCATGGCGCTTGTGCAGTCCGACGCACGCGGCACCGCCCCGCGCCCCGGCCCGCGACTCCCCGAACAACACGGCCCGCCCCGACGCGCGCCTCGCATCCCCCGCAGGAGAATTCCATGAAGGTGGCCCTGTTCGTGCCTTGTTTCATCGATGCGCTCTACCCCGAGGTCGGCATCGCGACGCTCGAACTGCTCGAAAAGCTCGGGCTCGACGTCGATTACCCGCGCCGCCAGACCTGCTGCGGCCAGCCGATGGCCAACAACGGCTGCGACGCCGACGCGGCCGGCGCGCAAGCGCTGTTCGTCGACAATTTCGCGGGCTACGACTACGTGGTCGCGCCGTCGTCGAGCTGCGTCCACCACGTGCGCCAGCATCTGACGGCGGCGGGTGAATCGCCGCGCATCGCGGCGGTGCGCGCCAACACCTACGAGTTGACCGAATTCCTGCACGACGTGCTGAAGGTGCGCGAGTTCCCGTGGGCCGCGTTTCCGCACACGGTGGGCCTGCACAACAGTTGCAGCGCGATCCGCCATCTGCATGCGGCCTCGATGAGCGAGATCCCGGGCGAGCCGTGGTCGAAGGCGCGCACGCTGCTCGACGGCGTGCGCGGCATCCGCTTCGCCGCGCCGGCCCGGCCCGACGAATGCTGCGGCTTCGGCGGCACGTTCTCGGTGTCGGAGGCGGCGGTGTCGGTGCGGATGGGCCAGGACAAGGTGCGCGACCACCTGCAGGCCGGCGCGCAGTTCATCGTGTCGGCCGACATGTCGTGCCTGATGCACCAGCAAGGCTGCGCCGCGCGCGAGAAAACGCCGATGCGCTTCCTGCACATCGCCCAGGTGCTGAACGGCATCGACGCCGCGCAACTCGCGCCGGCCGCCGGCCAGGAGGCCCACGCATGAGCAAGCCGACCCGCAACCTCCCCAAGGTGGATCACGCGAAGGCCGCCGAGGCGTTCCTCGCCAAGACCGATCACGTGGCGTTCCATGACCGCCGCCTGTGGGACATCCGCAAGAAGCGCGACGCGCAGGCCGCCTCGATCGAGGAATGGGAAACGCTGCGCGCGCTGGCCTCGCAGATCAAGGAGCACACGCTGTCGCGGCTGGCCGATTACCTCGACCAGTTCGCCACCAACGCCGAGGCGAACGGCGTCAAGGTGCACTGGGCGCTCGACGCCGAGGCGCACAACGAGGCGGTCTATCGCATTCTCGAATCGCATGGCGTGACCTCGCTGGTCAAGAGCAAATCGATGCTGACCGACGAATGCGAGCTGCGCGAATATCTGGCGCCGCGCGGCGTGAGCGTGATGGAGACGGACCTCGGCGAGCGCATCCAGCAGCTCGACAACGAGCCGCCGTCGCATGTGGTGATGCCGGCCGTGCACAAGCTGCGCGGCGACGTGGCCGAACTGTTCGGCCGCACGCTCGGCACCGATCCGACCAATCACGACATCCACTATCTGGCCGAAAGCCAGCGCGTCACCACCCGCCCGGCATTCCTCGAAGCGGGCGCGGGCATGACCGGCTGCAACTTCGCGGTGGCCGAAACCGGCACGGTGGTGGTCTGCACCAACGAGGGCAACGCCGACCTGTCGGCGAACGTGCCGCCCGTGCATATCGTCTCGATCGGCATCGAGAAGCTGATCCCGCGCGTGGCCGACCTCGGCGTGTTCGTGCGGCTGCTGTCGCGCAGCGCGCTCGGCTCGCCGATCACGCAGTACACCTCGCATTTCCGCCAGCCGCGCCCGGGCACCGAGATGCATTTCGTGATCGTCGACAACGGCCGCTCGGCGCGCCTCGCGATGGACGACTTCTGGTATTCGCTGAAATGCATCCGCTGCGGCGCCTGCATGAACACCTGCCCGGTGTACCGGCGCAGCAGCGGCCTGTCGTACGGCAGCACCTACGCCGGGCCGATCGGCGCGATCCTGAACCCGGCCTACGATCTCAAGCGCTTCAGCACGCTGCCGTTCGCCTCCACCATGAACGGCAGTTGCACCAACGTCTGCCCGGTCAAGATCAACATCCACGAACAGCTTTACCGCTGGCGGCAGATCGTGGCCGAGGAAGGCGAGCTGCCGCGCGTCAAGCGCGGGCTGATCAAGGTGGCCGGCAAGCTGCTGGCGAACCCGGCGCTCTATCGCGCCTCGGTGCGCTCGATGCAGACCGCCCTGCACCGCCTGCCGAACCTGGTGCTCTACAACCCGCTGAACACCTGGGGCAAGGGCCGCGCGCTGCCCGACGCGCCGCGCCAGACGTTCCGCGACTGGTACGAAGCGAATCGCGGCAAGGGCGCGACGCCGCCGAACCCTCCCGGCCCCACCGAAGACACGTCGGCCGACGCGAATACCCCGGCCGCCGATAAGGAGACGCAACGATGAGCACCACCCGCGAGGAATTCCTGTTGCGCGTGCGGGCGGCGCAGCGCGTCGCCGTGCGCGAGGACGGTGGCGCGGCACGCGCGCCGTTCGCGGCCGCCAGCGGCGACGATCCGCATCCGTTGCCCACCCTGCCGGTGTTCGACACGCCGCCCGGCGACCGCCGCGAACGCTTCTGCGCGAGCCTCGCGACGATGGGCGGCAAGCACGTCGCGCTCGATTCGGTGCAGGACCTGCCCGGCTGGTTTGCCGAGCGCTTCCCGGGCCATGTGCCGCTGTCGGCCGCGCCCGAAGTGCCGGGCGCCGCGCCGCTCGATCCGGCGCGCGCGCCGGCCTCGCTGCACGAGGTCGAGGTGGGCGTGGTGCGGGCGCGCTACGGCGTGGCGGAAACCGGCTCGGTGTGGTTGTCGGAGGCCGAATACGGCGTCAATGCGCTCGGCTATCTGGTCCAGCACCTGGTGGTGCTGCTCGATCCGGCCGATCTCGTCGACGGCTTGCAGGATCTGTATCGCCTGCCCGATTTCCAAGCCGCGCGCTATGCGGCGCTCGTCACCGGGCCGTCGGCCACGGCCGACATCGAGGGCGTGCTGATCCAGGGCGCACAGGGCGTGCGCTCGCTGACGGTGGTGTGGCTGGCAAAACCGGCCTGAGCGGCCTGAGCGAACCCAGGCCGACAGATCACGCCGACTGCCGCGAAAAGATCCGGATCACCGAATTGAGATGGGTCAGCATCGCGCGGCGCGCGCCCTTCGCGTCGCGCGCCTCCAGCGCGTCGAGAATCGCGCGATGCTCGACCTCGGAGCGATGCGGCATGTCGCGCGGCGTATAGAGCGTTTGCAGGCGCTGGAACAGCAGGTCGTAGCGATGCGCGAGCAACTGCTTGATCATCATCGCGTAGGCCTCGTTGCCGCTGGCCTCGGCGATGCGGATATGGAACAGCCGGTCGCCGGGGTGGGTGGTCGAGCCGCTGCGGTTGTCCTGCTGGTTGCGCAGGAACGCCTCGCGAACCGCCGCAAGCTGCGCATCCGACGCCTGGAGCGCGGCCAGCTCGGCCGCCTCCGGCTCGATCAGCTTGCGCGCCTGCAACAGCGAGAACGGCGGGATCTCGGCGTCGAGATCGAATTCGATGCCGAGTTCCGGATCGACTTCGAGCACGCTCGAACGCGCAGCGGCGCGCGCCGGCGGCGTGTCGCCCGCAGGCTGCTCGCGCTGGCGCACCGACACGCCGTCGCCCACGCGCACGGACACCATCCCGATCACCTCCAGCGCGATCAGCGCCTCGCGCACCGAGGTGCGCGACACGCCGAATTGCGCGGCCAGCTCGCGCTCGGGCGGCAAGTAGCTGCCGGGCGGAAAGCTGCCGGATTCGATCATCGCGCGAAGCTGGTCGGCGATCTGCTGGTAGAGGCGGCGGTTCTGAATGGGTTGGATCGGCATACGTTCGCTGGCGGGACCCGTCGGGATCGAAACGGCTCGCGGCCGTTGCCGTTCAGGCAACGACCGCGAGCCAGATGCCGATTCTAATACGTCCGCGCTGCCGGGCCGCCGCCGCTGCGGCGCCGGGCGCGCGCGACGCCGTGTATCGGGCCGGGGCCAGCGGCCCGCGCGCAGCCGGACCATGCGCGCTCGCCCCGCCCCACGCGCTCAGGCATCCACCACGCGGCTGCCGCGCCAGCCATACCACGCGACGATCG
Source organism: Burkholderia sp. 22PA0099 (assembly GCF_047497165.1). NCBI lineage: Bacteria > Pseudomonadati > Pseudomonadota > Betaproteobacteria > Burkholderiales > Burkholderiaceae > Burkholderia > Burkholderia sp. 22PA0099. The sequence continues at coordinate 2,485,206 of NZ_CP163165.1, forward strand.
CGAAGCACACCAGCGGCAGCGCGTAGGCGATGCTCACGCCCGAGGTATCGGCCACCCGGCCCATCGCGTAAGGCATGATCGCGCCGCCGACGATCGACATCACCTGATACGACGCGCCGCGCTTGGTGTGCGGCCCGAGATCCTTGACGCCGAGCGCGAAGATGGTCGGGAACATGATCGACATGAAGAAGAACACGCCGATCAGCGCCAGCACCGACACCACCGGAATGCCGGCCAGCACCACCGCCGTCAGCACCACGTTGGCGAGCGCATAGACGGTCAGCATCGCGGCGGGCGACACCTTCGCCATCACGGCGGTGCTGATGAAGCGCCCGGCCATGAACAGCAGCAGCGCCACCGACAGCATGAACGAGGCGCGCTGCGCCGTGAGATCGGGCCAGTGGACGATCGCGTAGTTGATGAAGAACGCGCCCACGCCCACCTGCGCGGCCACGTAGAAGAACTGCGCGACGATGCCGCCGACGAAGTGCGGCCGCGACCAGACCGAGGCGCCCGCCGCCCGCTGCGCCGGCGAGGCCGCGCGGCGGATGTCGGGCATCGGGGTGCGCGCGATCAGCAGCGCCAGCAGCACCACCACGGCGGCGATCGCCACGTAGGTGATCCGCACCGAGCCCAGCCCTTCGCTGGCCGCCTGCGGCGCGGCCGACGCGCGGAAGAAGAACGCACCGCCGATCAGCGGCCCGAGAAAGCTGCCGAGGCCATTGAAGGACTGCGAAAGATTGAGCCGCCGCTCGGCCGTCTCGGGCGTGCCGAGCTCGGTCACGTACGGGTTGGCGGCCGTCTCCAGGCAGCCGAGGCCCGAGGCGATCACGAACAGCGCGAACAGGAAGAACGGAAAGCTCGCCACCGACGAGGCCGGAATGAACAGCAGCGCGCCGATCGCGTAGAGCGCCAGGCCCAGCAGGATGCCGCGCTTGTAGCCGAAGCGCTCCATCAGCATCGCGGCCGGAATCGCCATCACGAAATACGCGCCGAAATACGCGCCCTGCAACAGGCCCGACTGCGCCTTGCTGACGTGCAGCACATCCTGAAAGTGCTTGTTCAGCACGTCGAGCAAACCGTACGACAGCCCCCACATGAAAAAGAGGCTGGTCACCAAAATGAACGCCGTGCGCCAGTCGCGCGAACGTTCGGCCGTGCCGGCCGGCGCTAGGCCGGCTCCCGATGCCTGTTGCATGATTCCTGTCTCCTTCCGTGTCAGTCTCGATGTGCTGTTACGGGGTGCCGTCGCCGGCTGTCGTCATTGCCCGGCCAGGTCGAAAACGCGCGCCATCGGCGTCCATTTGGTTCCGGCCGGGGTCCACGGGGTCGGCTGCTGGAACGTGCCCATCAGCGTCTCCCACTCCACTACCTTCGGGTCGGCGAGGCTCGACGCCGCCATGCGGGCGGCGTCGAACACCGCGTCGTCCGTTTCCATCACCATCGTCAGGCGGTTGCCGATCCGCCAGATTTCCATCTCGCGCACGCCCTGCCCGCGCAGGTGCGCGGCGATCTCCGGCCAGATCCGCGCGTGATGCGCCTCGTAGCGCGCGATCGATTCGGGATCGTCCTTCAGGTCCAGCGCCAGACAGTGCCGCATCGTCATGTCTCCTTGTGCGTGGGGCCGCCCTCAGCCGAGCGCGCGATCCAGGTGCGTGTAGCCGCCATCGACGAACAGCCACTGGCCGGTGGTGTGCGAGGCGCGCGGCGACAGCAGGAACACGGCGGTCGAGGCGATCTCGGCCGGCGTGGTCATGCGCTTGCCGAACGGGATGCGCTGCGTGATCGCGTCGAGCTTGGCGGCCGGATCGTCGAAGCTGCCGAGCCAGGTTTCGTAGAGCGGCGTCATCACCTCGGCCGGCACCACGGCGTTCACGCGCACGCCGTCGGCGGCCAGCGACGCGGCCCATTCGCGCGTGAGCGACAGCACCGCGCCCTTGGCCGCGCAGTAGCCGCTGGTGCCGCCCTGCCCGGTCAGCGCCGTCTTCGACGAGATGTTGACGATCGCGCCGCGGCTCGCTTTCAGGTGCGGCTCGCAGTAGTGCGCCATCGCGTAGTAATGCACCAGGTTGCGTTCGAGCGAGGCCACGAACGCCGCGCGGCCCGCGCCCAGGCCCACGCCGTCGTTCGCGCCGGCGTTGTTGACGAGGCCGTCGATGCGGCCGAATTCGGCGATTGCCGTGTCGACGGCCGCGCGGCATTGCGCGTCGTCGAGCAGGTCGGTGCGCAAAAAGCGCGTGCGCGGCTGGCGATCGCGCAACCGCGAGGCGAACGCCTCGGCCGGCGCGTTGCGATCGAGCACGACCGGAATCGCGCCCTCGGCCGCCACGGCCTCGGTGATCGCGCCGCCGATGCCGGACACGCCACCCGTGATCAACACCACCTTGCCATCGAGATCGAGATGCATGTCGTTATCTCCTTCAGGCCAGCGCGTCGGCCGGCTGCGCCTGCGCGCCGCGGAACCGGTAGCGTTCGAGCGATTCGGGCTTCATGGTGATCGAGAAGCCCGGCGCGGCGGGCGGCAGGTAGGCCGCGTCGCGAATCACGCACGGATCGACGAAATGCTCGTGCAGGTGATCGACGTACTCGATCACGCGCCCCTCGCGGGTGCCGGCGATGCACACGTAATCGATCATCGACAGATGCTGCACGTACTCGCACAGCCCCACCCCGCCCGCATGCGGGCACACCGGCAGGCCATACTTGGCGGCCATCAGCATCACGGCCAGGATTTCGTTGACGCCGCCGAGCCGGCACGCGTCGATCTGCACCACGTCGATCGCTCCGCGCATGATGAACTGCTTGAACAGCACGCGGTTCTGGCACATCTCGCCGGTGGCCACCTGCACCGGGCCGATCGCCTCGCGGATCTTGCGATGGCCTTCCACGTCGTCCGGGCTGGTCGGTTCCTCGATGAACCACGGCTTGGCGAACGCCAGCTCGCGCACCCAATCGATCGCCTCGTCCACTTCCCACACCTGGTTGGCGTCGATCATCAGCTTGCGATCCGGGCCGATCACCTCGCGCGCGATCGTCACGCGGCGGATGTCGTCCTCCAGGTTCGCGCCCACCTTGAGCTTGACGTGGTCGAAGCCGGCCTCCACCGCCTCGCGGCACAGGCGGCGCAGCTTGTCGTCGCTGTAGCCGAGCCAGCCGGCCGAGGTCGTGTAGCACGGGTAGCCCTCGCGCCGCAGCGTCTCGATCCGCTCGGCCTTGCCCGGTGCCTGGCGCTCCAGCAGTTGCAGCGCGTCCTGTTCGGTCAGGCAATCGCCGAGGTAGCGGAAATCGATGCAGCGCACCAGTTGCGCCGGCGTCATCTCGGCCACCAGTTGCCACAGCGGCTTGCCTTCGGCCTTGGCCCACAGGTCCCACGCGGCGTTGACCACCGCGCCGGTGGCGAGGTGGATCGCGCCCTTGTCCGGGCCGATCCAGCGCAGTTGGCTGTCGGACGTGACGTGCCGCCAGAAGCGGCCCATGTCCTCGCGAATCCAGTCGAGATCGAGGCCCACCACCAGGTGGTGCATGGCTTCGATGGCCGCGCAGCAGATCTCGTTGCCGCGCCCGATCGTAAACGTCAGGCCGTGGCCTTCGAGGCCCGGGCGATCGGTTTCGAGGATCACGTAGGCGGCCGAGTAATCGGGATCGGGGTTCATCGCATCGGAGCCATCGAGCCGTTGCGAGGTCGGGAAACGCACGTCGAGGACGCGCATCGAGCGAATGATCGTCATGGTCGGTTGTCTTGTTTCGTGTTGCGTACTGCCGGGTTTCGAGAGGGCGAACGGCGCGGCCGGCGTGCCGGCATCGCGCTTATTGGTTTAATGGTCCAACCAATTTGATGGCCATCATACGTCGGTTGCCGGGCGGCGTCACGCCATCCGCGCTGCGGGTTTTCCCTCGGCGGCCTGCGCCGCCGGGGCTTCAGCCGATGCGGTAAAAGCGTTGCGCGGTGCCGCCGAAGATCGCGTCGAGCGCGGTCGCGTCCTCGCCGAACAGGCGTGTGCAATGGCGGTGGCAGGTGTCGAACCAATCGGCGTAGCCGCCATGCGCCGACGCGAGCCGCAGCACCGGCCAGTCGCTGCCCCACATCAGGCGCTCGGGGCCGAACAGCGAGGCGGCCGCATCGATGAACGCGCCGATCTGTTGCGCGCTGGTGTGTGCATCGGCCTCGGTCCAGAGGCCCGAGAGCTTGCAGAACACGTTCGGCAATTGCGCGAGCCGTGCCATCGCGTCGTGCCACGGCGCGAGTTCGCCGCGCGCGATCGGCGGCTTGGCCGCGTGGTCGATCACGATCGGCAGCGCGCGATGGCGGCTTGCGAACGCATGCAGCGCATCGAGTTGCGCGGGCGTGACGAGCGCGTCGAAACACAGGTCGTGCGCGAGCATCGCGGCCACCGCGGGTGCGAGCGCGTCGTCGTCGATCCAGCGGTCGTCGAGCGCTTGCAGCATCGGGCGCAGGCCGCGAAATTTCGGTTCGGCGGCGAACGTGGCGATATGCGCGGGCGCGTCGGGCGCTTTCATGTCGACCCAGCCGACCACGGCCTTTACGCTTGGCGTGGCGTTGGCGAGCGCGAGCAGTTCGCGCGTGTCGTCGAGCGTCGGCAGCGACTGCACGAGCACGGTGCCGTCCATCTGCCTTTCATGTAAGTGCGGCGCAAGATCGGCCGGCCCGAAATCGCGATGAATCGGTGCGAGGCTCGGCGGCGGCCACTCGCCTTCGCGCGCGGCGATTCGCCAGTAGTGCTGATGGGCGTCAAGACGCAAGGGCATCGATCGCGTTCCTTATGGGTGATGTCGTGAATCCAGGGGTGGCCAAGCCTTGGCCGCCCATCGGACCAAAGGTCCAACCAATCCAGTGAAGATCGACGAGGCCGGCAGGCCTGACCATTCGGGCTAACCCGGATTCGTCCGATGACGCCGCCGATTCAATCCGGAATCAGCAGTTTTTTCATGCGTCGCATCTCATTCGGCAATAAATTCATCCTGAATTATTTCACCAAACTTTTTTAACCATTACAAAAAATTACGCTGTATATTCAGCCTCGGATTGGATTGTCAGGCAGTTGTTCAGAGATTGTCGGCAAGCCTTCCATTTGAACCGTCCGGATCAAACCGTCAGGCTTCCGGATCAATTCGTCATTGGCAGAAAAGATCGCGCGGCGTGTCCATTGCCGCGTGAAAACGCATGGCCACGCCATGCTTACCCGCGTACGAATCGGCGCCATAGAGCGCGGATCGTTGCTGCTCGCTTGATAAACAACAGGGCCTTCAGACATGCAGAACTTTACTTAAAAGCGCCAGCGCTTTAGCCGGCGCTTCCCCGCGTTTCATTCAAACCTCGATGCCATTTCATTTCGCTGCGAAATACCGGCGACGGCATGTTATTGCCCGCGGCATTTCAACCAGCCATTCACCGTTCATTCCACTTTCAAAGGAATCGGTATGGAAATCACGCTTCGCCATTTTCGTCATTTCCGCCTGCTGCCGCTCGTGGCCGCGCTCGCCCTGGCCGCCTGCGGCGGCGACGACGGCGGCTCCGGCTCGGCCGTCTCGTTCGGCGCCGTTGGCAACCAGACGGCCAATACCACCGCGCCCGTCGCACCGGCCGCGAACCGCAGCACCGCACCCGTCGAAATGCCCGACACGGTGGTGCCGGTCAATTACCGGCTGTGGTTCCGCCCGAGCGCGGCGCTCGACCAGTTCCAGGGCCGCGCCGATGTCGAGATCAACGTGCTGAAGCCGGTGGACGCGATCGTGGTGGCCGCGCACCGGCTGCAATTCACCAATGGCCGCATCACGCTGCAGCCGGGCAACATCCAATTGATCGCCACGCCGCAGGGCCAGGGCGATTACGTGCAACTGCGCCCGGCCAGCGGCACGATCGCGCGCGGCAGCTATTCGTTGCACATGGAATGGCAGGGCATCATCAATTTCGATACGCACGGCGATCCCACCAAGGGCACCGTCGGCAGTTGCGACAACGATCCGTACCCGGGCTGCTCGGCCGCCGAGGGCATGTTCCGCGTCGATCTGGTGGGCACCGACGGCACCAGCAGCGGCGCGGTGCTCACGCAGGGCGAATCGGACCTGTCGCGGCAGTGGTTCCCGGGCTGGGACGAGCCGGCATTCCGCCCGACCTACGAGGTGTCGGCCGAGGTGCCGCAGGAATGGCGCGTGGTGTCGAACGCGGCCGAGAAGCCGGCGTCGAACGTGGGCGGCGGCTACAAGCTGGTGTCGTTCGACAAGACGCCGCCGATGCCGTCCTACCTGGTGTTCTTCGGCGGCGGGCGCTTCGACGTGCTGGAGGACGACTTCACGAGCCCGCTGCCCGACGGCCGGGGCATGCACCTGCGGATCTTCACGCCGCCGGGCATGAGCGAATGGGCCAAGCCGGCGATGCAGGAAACCAAGCAGGCGCTCGACTACTACTACCGCTACACCGGCATCCCGCTGCCGCTGACCAAGTTCGACACGGTGGCGGCCAACGACAAGTTCAAGGCGCAGAAGGACCTGAACTTCGGCGGCATGGAGAACTGGGGGGCCATCCTCGAATTCGCCGACGACATCCTGCCGAAGCCCGGCACGACGATGTCGAAGTACGGCATGGAAGTGCTCACGCACGAGGCCTCGCACCAATGGTTCGGCGACCTGGTCACGCTCGACTGGTGGGATGACGTTTGGCTGAACGAATCGTTCGCCACGTACTTCGAAACCCGCACCTCGATCCAGTTCCACCCCGACCGCTTCAGTTGGGTGCAGGACGTGGGCGACAAGGCGGCCGTGATCCGCGCCGATATCGGCCCGAATGCGTTCCCGGTGCAGCCGAACTTCAACGCGTTCGGCTCGAACGACTTCGTGGTGAACGCGGGCGCGTTCGTCTACAACAAGGGCGGCCACGTGCTGAAGATGCTGGAGGGCTATCTCGGCGACGACGTGATGCGCCGCGGCTTGCAGCAATATCTGGCCGACTACTCGTTCGGCAACGGCACGCCGCAGCGGCTGTGGGATGCGCTGTCGAACGCCAGCGGCCAGAAGGTCGGCCCGATCGGCGACAGCTTCGTGCGCCAGACCGGCGTGCCGCTGCTCACGCTCGACGCGCAATGCGATCTGACCAAGAACCAGAACGTCGTGACGATCAAACAGGCGCCGTTCCCGAACACCAATGCGTACCCGGGCACGCAGTGGACGGTGCCGGTCACGCTGGCCTATGGCGACGGCCTGATCAAGCGCACCACGCTCGCGCTGAAGGACACGCAGGCGCAGGTGCGGCTCGACGGCTGTTCGGCCGTGCTCGCGAACCCGAGCGGCTTCGACTACTACGTGACGAACTACAGCGATTCGGCCTGGAGCGCGTTGCTGCCGCAACTGTCGAAAACCACCGACCCAGTGTTGCTGACCAACCTGCGCAACGACGCGAACCTGCTGGTCTCGAAGCAGCTCGCGCCGGCCTCGCGCACGGCTGCCCTCAGCTCGATCACGCCGCCGGCCGCGGTTGCGCTGCGGCAGTTGGCGGTGGGCGAATCGGTGGTGCGCCAGACGCGTCCGGTGCTGCGCTACAACGGCAAGTTCGTGGCGCGCAAGCGTAGCGAATAAGCGCTGGCGGCCTCGCGGCCGCGATCCGTTCGCAACAAGTTGGCCCCTCGTCGGCATGCGTGCCGGCGAGGGGCTTTTTCATGGTGGCGCGTGGCGCCGCACCGCGTGGCCAATGGCGGCGTTCCGTCATCCGACCTCCTCGCTCTCACGCCATCCGCCCCGGCGAACCTCGTCGGCGCCGCCCCGCCCAGCAATGATGACGACGTCTGGTTATCCCCGACAGGCATCCTGCGTTCTACGAGATAGGATATCCGACAACAAATCAGTAAGCCTGCAGTCAGTCGTCCGTCACCGTGCCCGAACGGACGACAGCCCGCCCCGCCACACGACCGCTGTGGCGAAACGGCCGGCGTTTGACGACGTATCAGAATCATGCGAATCCGCAATCGAGGGGGAGATGGATCGCGATGCCGCCCACAACGCGCGCGTCGGCCGATGCCTTTCTATGTTGTCCGATAACTGATGATTTAAAACCCTGCACGCTGGCACGACCGGTTTCCGACCGGCCGTCGCTTGGCTGCTGCCTGGCCGCGACCGTTTCCGAAACGCCGTCGCGCGGGACCGTTCGTCCCGCGTCGGGCCGCATCGGGCAGCAAGCGCAGCCGGCATCACGAGGAGGTCGCACATGGATTGACGTTCGCCGCGCAATTGTTTCGTATACCACAACATTAAAACGATGGAGATACCATGCTTTCGATAACACGGACGCGATCCGCACTCGCCGTCAGCACCGCCGTTGCCCTGCTCGCCCTTGCCGCCTGCGGCGGCGAAACCAGCACGCCGCCCGCATCGGGCTCCGGCGGTTCGACCGGCCAGGGCAACGTGTCCACGCTGGCCACCTCGCTGCAGGGCATCGTGTACGGCACGGCCACCACCTCGGTGCCGAGCGGCGCGAACGTGCCGATCACGATGATGGGCCAGATGCGTGCGCTGTTCGACCGGATCAAGGCCGCGCCCGATTTCACGCAAGTGGTAATGGACCTCGGCGACGGCAGCCCCGTGCATGTGCTCGACACCAACACCGGCGACAAATTCCTGCCCGGCAAGCTCGCGCTCGGCCTGTCGTGGATTTTGATCGACATGAAGTCGAAGAACGATCCGCAGTACGCCGATTACCTGGCCGCCTACCAGAAGGTGACCACGGCCATGATGGCCATGAACGGCAGCAACTATCTGTATGCGAACACGTCCTGGGGCGAGTACTACTACCTGGTCGCGCTGAACAACTTCCAGGCGCACGGCATGCTCGACGAAGTGTTCAGCGGCACGATGCTGGCCACGCTCCAGCAGCGCCTGATGTTCTGCGACATGTTCGGCGCCGACGCCAGCGGCAAGACCAACACCTGCCCGGCCAGCGGCACGCCGATCGACATCGCCTCGCTCAACACGGCGCAGAACTACTACGCGGTGTCGTACGGCATCGCCGGCCTGCGTCAGAAGCTCGGCTGGAGCAGCCCGAGCTTTTCATCGAAGACGGATGCGAGCGTGGCCGCCATGAACGCGCGCGACGCCCTGCTCTACACGCTGACCAACCATATCCGCAACGATTCGTCGGGCGGCTTTTCCGACGAGGCTTCGAACACCAGCAAGACCTACTACGATCAGGCGCGCTTCGACCGCTACAGCACGCTGCTGATCGGCGAGGTGACGGAGCGCACGTTCGAGATGGGCAACGAGGCGAACCTGACGCCCGAGTTGAAGGGCTACTTGCGCAAGTCGGTGGACCTGATCCTGCCGCAGCTCAACACCGACGGCGAAGGCTTCAACTACGGCCGCTCGATCGGCCCGTACGGCGATTCGGCGTTCATGGAGGTGCTGACGGCGGCCGCCAATGCCGGCGTGCTGACCGACGCCGAGAAGCAGGCGGCCTACGCGTATATCTACCGCGCCGCGCTGCGTTTCGAGAACTACTGGTACGACCCGACGCTGCCCACGCCGTCGGTCAACATGTGGGTCAAGGGCCGCGGCACCGATACCTATCGCGGCAAGCCGCGCGCGATGGGCGAGAACTTCAGCCTGCTGCACCAGTATCTGTATGTGAACGCGTGGTGGAACAAGCTCGGCTTCGGCGCGGCCGCCCCGCTGACCGACACGCAGTTCCAGTCCTGGCTCGACAGCACCCAGCCGCACGTCAAGCTGACCTGGTACAACCAGCCGACCGATACCGCGCACCCTTACAGCGCGGCGCTCGTCACCGTGCGCGACGGCAAGCGCGTGATCAACCTGAACCTGAGCCAGGCGCCCGACTACAACTCGTTCACGCCGTACTACCCGGTGCCGTTCTCCGACAAGCTGATCTACGGCACCACCGATCTAGCCTACGCGCTGCTGATCCCGCAGGTCAGCTACAACGGCAAGACCTACCAGCCGGTCACGTACTACCAGAACCTCAACGTGCAGGAGAGCAACGGCCAGGTGGTCGTGAGCTTCGACACGACGAAGTTCCGCGTGGCGTCGAAGAACGCCGCCGCGTCGACCGACCTGGATTTGCAGACGCATACGGTGCTCACGTTCGCGCACGGCTCGATCTCGCGCACCGACACGCTCGGTTCGGCCACGCTGACCGGCAACCTGGCGGTGGAAACCGATTACACGGCGTTCAACGATCTGGCGAGCACCACGGCGAACGCGGACGGCGTGTCGATCAATTACGGCAACGGCGCGGCCACCGGCTATGCGACCACGGGCTTCTCGAGCTGCGCGCTGTCCGACTTCAGCACGGTGAACAACGCGACCAATCCGCTGTCGACCACGCCGATCGGGCAGTTGCATTCGAAGTTCGCCTGCACGACGCAGCCGTTCACGCTCGGCTCGGGGCAGAGCCGCACGTTGAGCTGGACGCTGAAGTACGCCGACCCGGCTTGATGAGCGGGATGGTGGTGTAAAAGAAAAACGCGACGCCGAAGTGGGCGTCGCGTTTTTTATGAACTCGGCGTTCTGCTTATGGCGCGTTATCGGCCCAGCATCGGCAGCTTCAAGCCGGCCTCGCGCGCCGTGTCACGCGCGAGTTCGTAGCCGGCGTCGGCATGCCGCATCACGCCCGTGGCCGGATCGTTGAACAGCACGCGGCCGAGGCGCTCGTGCGCGGCATCGGTGCCGTCGGCCACGATTACCACGCCCGAGTGCTGCGAGAAGCCCATGCCCACGCCGCCGCCGTGATGCAGCGACACCCACGACGCACCGCCCGCCGTGTTGAGCAGCGCGTTCAGCAGCGGCCAATCGCTGACGGCATCCGAGCCGTCCTTCATCGCTTCGGTTTCGCGGTTCGGGCTGGCCACCGAGCCGGTATCGAGATGGTCGCGGCCAATCACGATCGGCGCCTTCAGTTCGCCGTTCTTGACCATCTCGTTGAACGCCTGGCCGAGACGATAGCGATCCTTCACGCCCACCCAGCAGATCCGCGCCGGCAGGCCCTGGAACGCGATGCGCTCACGCGCCATGTCGAGCCAGTTGTGCAGATGCGGATCGTCGGGAATCAGTTCCTTGACCTTCGCGTCCGTCTTGTAGATGTCCTCGGGATCGCCCGACAGCGCGACCCAGCGGAACGGCCCCTTGCCTTCGCAGAACAGCGGGCGGATATAGGCCGGCACGAAGCCCGGGAAGTCGAACGCGTTCTTCACGCCCATGTCGAGCGCCATCTGGCGGATGTTGTTGCCGTAATCGAGCGTGGCCGCGCCGCGCGCCTGCAACGTGAGCATCGCCTGCACCTGCTTGGCCATCGATTGCTTGGCCGGCAGCACGATGCTTTGCGGATCGACCTTCTGCGCCTCGCGCCACTGCTCGACGCGCCAGCCTTGCGGCAGGTAGCCGTTGATCGGATCGTGCGCGCTGGTCTGGTCGGTCACGCAATCGGGCACGATGCCGCGCTCCACCACTTCGGCGAACACGTCGGCCGCATTGCCGAGCAGGCCGATCGACACCGGCTTGCCGGCGCGCTTGGCCTCGTCGAGCATGGCCAGCGCTTCGTCGAGCGTGGTGGCCTTCTTGTCGACGTAGCGCGTCTTCAGGCGGAAATCGATGCGCGACTCGTCGCATTCCACGGCCAGCATCGAGAAGCCGGCCATGGTGGCTGCCAGCGGCTGCGCGCCGCCCATGCCGCCGAGGCCGCCCGTCAGAATCCAGCGGCCCGACGGATCGCCGTTGAAATGCTGGTTCGCCACCGAGAAGAAGGTTTCGTAGGTGCCCTGAACGATGCCCTGGCTACCGATGTAGATCCAGCTGCCGGCCGTCATCTGGCCGTACATCATCAGGCCCTTGCGATCGAGTTCGTTGAAGTGATCCCAGGTGGCCCAGTGCGGCACGAGGTTCGAATTGGCGAGCAGCACGCGCGGCGCGTCGGCGTGGGTGCGGAACACGCCCACCGGCTTGCCCGATTGGATCAGCAGCGTTTCGTTGTCCTCCAGATCCTTGAGCGAGGCCAGGATCTGGTCGAAGCAATCCCAGTTGCGCGCGGCGCGGCCGATGCCGCCATACACCACCAGCGCATGCGGATGCTCGGCCACTTCGGGATCGAGATTGTTCTGCAACATGCGATAGGCCGCCTCGGCCAGCCAGGTCTTGCAAGTCTTCTCGCTGCCGCGCGGCGCGCGGATCACGCGGGTCGGATCGAGACGCGGATCGATATGCTTCGGATGGTTCATGACGGCCCCAGGAAGGAAAGAAGGAATGGCCTGAGTCTATCCGCCTCATGTTGTCTAGACAACTCGTTTTCAATAAAAAACGACGGGTTCGGCCGCCACTCGGTGTTTATCCCGATACGGCATCCGGTCCTTTAAAAACGATATGAAATGAAAACGAACGACATCGTCGCACCCGGCACCACGGAGCGATCCTGTCTAGTCAAGCAGAGAAGAAAAGCCAAGGCGCGCCACGAACGGGCGCGCGCGATCAGACACCGGCGCTCAGACGCTTCCGGCCAGATGAAACCGCGAGGCGGGATGCCAGAGCTGCACCGAGGTGGCGACCAATTCGCCCACCCACGTGCGCCGCCACATCATCAGGCACGGCTCGCCGATCTCCATCGCGAGATGGCGGCGCACCGGCGCGTCGGGCTTCTGCGCGTAGATGCGGAAATCGGCGCGCTGGATCGGCGCGAGCTGCACCATGTAATGGTTCGGCGTTTCGGTCGTGAAGTCCTGCTCCAGATAATGCGGGAAAACTTGCGGATTGACGTAGCGATCCTCGTACTGGATCGGCTCGCCTTCCTCGCAGTGCACGATCAGCGAGTGAAACACCGGCCCCTTGACCAGGTTGAGGGCGGCCAATGCTTCCGGGTCCTGGCTGATTTCGAGCGCGAGCACCCTGGCCGTGTGCCGATGCCCACGCGAGACGATTTCATCGGCGATGTTGCGGATGTCGAGCACGGTCGATTCGATGTCGCGCGGCGCGACGAAGGTGCCCGAGCCCTGCACGCGCTTGAGCACGCGGTCGGCCGTCAACTCGCGCAGCGCGCGCGACACGGTCATGCGCGCCACGCCGAACTCCTTCACCAGTTCGGTTTCGGACGGGATCATGTCGCCCGGCTTCCAGGTGCCGTTCTCGATATGGCCGATCACGTAGCGCTTGATCTGCTCGTAGGCGGGTGCCAGCTTGCGCGCGGCCTGCGGCTGCGCTGCATCGTCCACTGCGTTGGTTGTCATCGTTATTCTCGACTTCTTTCGTGAAGGGCCATCGGCCAGCCCTGCCCCGCGCGGCTCATTACGCTGCTTATTACACGGCTTGCCACGCTCATCAGGCGCCGATCGCAGCCGGCAGCACGTCGTTGGCCGAGGCCACCGGGCCGCCCGCCACCGACGGCGCCGCGTCGTGCATCAGGGTGCCGTCCACCGGCCGCACCTTCACGGGATCGGGCAGCGGCGGCGGCGCGTCATGCGCGATCAGCCCGAAGGCCAGCGTGATGTCGTCGGCCAATGGCCGATCGTCGCGATAGGTCGCCACGTCGTGGCGAATCCGTGTGTAGAGCGCGTTCGTGTACACGGCACGCGGCGCTTCGACCGGCTGCAGGTCGTAGGCCTGCGCGGCCGCGAGCAATTCTATCCCAAGTATCCGGCAGCTATTTTCGATCACCAGCAGCGCTTTGAGCGCGGCCGGCGTGGCATGACACAGGTGATCTTCCTGCAGGCCCGATGTCACGCCGCCGTCCAGGCTGGCCGGCGCGGCTTCGCGCCGGTTGTGCGCCACCAGCGATGCTGCGGTGTACTGAGCGATCATGAAACCCGAACGCGTGCCGCTCGCATGCGCGAGGAACGCCGGCAACCCGCTGACGAGCGGATTGACGAGCCGATCGATGCGCCGCTCGGCCATCGCCGCCACCTGCGCGACGGCCACGGCCAGGCTGTCCATCGCCAGCGCGATCGACGCGCCCACCGCATGCGCCTGCGAATAGACGCGCGGGGCATCGGGCGTGCCCGTCACGATCGGGTTGTCGGTGGTGGACGCCAGCTCGCGATCGACCACTTCGCCGGTGGCCGCCAGCACGTCGCGCGCCGCGCCATGCACATGCGGAATGGTGCGCAGGCTGAGTGGGTCCTGTGTGCGCCGGCCGAGCGCGGCGGCCAGCAGGCCGCTGCCGTCGAGCGCCGCGCGCATGCGCTGGCCCACCCGTGCGAGCCCCGGCGACACGCGAAACGCGAGCGAATCGGCATCGAACGCGGCCATCTGGCCACCGAGGTTTTCGAAGCTCATGGCCGAGACCGCATCGGCCCAGTCGAGCAGCCGCCCGGCGCGTTGCAGCGCGAGCGCGGCCAGCCCGGTCACGCACGGCGTGCCGTTGACGAGGCTCAGGCCTTCCTTCGCTTCGAGCGACAGCGGCGCGAAACCGAGCCGCTGCAAGGCGTCCGCGCCCGTCAGCCGTTCGCCGTGCCAGTGCGCGTGGCCCGCACCGACGCACACGAGTGCGATATGCGCCATGTGGCTCAGGTAGCCGACCGAGCCGTTCGCCGGCACTTCGGGCAGGCAATCGGCATCGAGCAAGGCCACGAGCCGCTCGACCACTTCGAGCCGCACGCCCGAATGGCCGTGCGCGAAGTTGTTGATCGCGGCGGCCATGATCGCGCGCGTTTCCTCGCGCCCGAGCGGCGCGCCCACGCCGACCGCGTGGCTCATCAGGATGTTGTGCGACAGATCGTGCTGATCGGCCGGCGACACCACCACGTCGCACAACGCGCCTACGCCCGTGTTCACGCCGTAGGCGCGGATGCCGCGCACGACGATCTGCTCGACCAGTTGGCGAGCGGCCATGATGCGCTCACGCGCGGCTTCGGAAAGATGCAGCGGTTCGCCGGCCGCGACGGCGGCGATGTCGTGCCAGTCGAGCGGGCGGTCGGTACGGAGAATGGCCATGATCGTGCGTGCCTGCGGATCGTGCGTTGGAAACGGTTGAACGGTTAACCGGTTGAAACAAGGGGCTCAGTTGTTCGTGTTGCGGTCTTCGTGACCGGACACGAAACGGCGGAAGTGCTCGGATTTGTGTTCGCCGAACACCTCGTCGGGCGTGCCGTCCGAATCCACCTGACCTTGATGCAGGAACATCACGCGGTTCGACACATGGCGCGCGAAGCCCATTTCATGCGTGACGACCAGCATCGTGCGGCCCTCGTCGGCCAGCGCGCGCATCACGCGCAGCACTTCGCCCACCAGTTCGGGATCGAGCGCGGAGGTGGGCTCGTCGAACAGCATGACCTTCGGATGCATGGCCAGCGCGCGGGCGATCGCCACGCGCTGCTGCTGCCCGCCCGACAAGTGCGCCGGATAGTGGCCGCGCCGTTCGCCCAGCCCGACCTTGGCCAGCAGCGCCTCCGCCTCCTCCACCGCCTCGGCGCGGCTGCGCTTGAGCACGCGCATCGGCCCTTCGATGACGTTTTCGAGCACCGTCATGTGCGACCACAGGTTGAAGTTCTGGAACACCATGCCGAGCTGCGAGCGCACGCGATCCACCTGGCGCGGGTCGCCCGGCTGCAGCGTGCCGTCGCGGCGGCGCTTCATCTTCAGTTCCTCGCCGGCCAGCGTGACCGAGCCGTCGTCGGGAATCTCGAGCAGGTTCAGGCAGCGCAGGAACGTGCTCTTGCCCGAGCCGCTCGCGCCGAGGATCGAGATCACGTCGCCTTCGTGCGCGTCGAGCGAGATGCCCTTGAGCACGTGATGCGCGCCGAACGATTTGTGGATGTTGCGGGCGGACAGCGCGACAGGGTTGGCGGATTGCATGCGGTTCTCCAGAGTGAGGCTGCCGGTCACGGCGCGGCGCGGGTTTCGAGCGAGGCGGCGGCGCGCGGCGCCACGGCGGGCGCGGCGCGCAGGTGGCGCGACAGCCGCGTTTCGAGCAGGCCGAGCACGCGCACCACGACGAAATTCAGGAACAGGTAGATCAGCGCCGCACAAACAAACACTTCAGTAGTGCGATAGGTCTGCTGAATGATTTGCTGCGCCACGCCCGTCACTTCCCAGACAGTCACGAGGCTCGCCAGCGCCGTCGATTTGACGAGCAGCACGGCTTCGGTGGAATACGCGGGCAGGCACTGGCGCAGCGCGATCGGGCCGATGATCCGGCGCAGCAGCGAGAAACCCGACAGGCCGATTGCATAGCCGGCCTCGATCTGGCCGACCGGCACGGCCATCAGGCCGCCGCGGATGATTTCGGCCGTATAACCGGCCGTGCACAGCGCCAGCGACAGCACCGCACACACATACGGTTCGCGCAGCACCGGCCACAGAAAGCTCTCGCGGATCACGCCGAATTCGCCGAGCCCGTAGTAGACGAGGAACATCTGGATCAGCAGCGGCGAGCCGCGAAACACCAGGATATAGCCGCGCGCGAAGCGGTTCGGCAGCCAATGCGGCGACACGCGCATCGTGACGATCACCAGCGACAGCAGCCCGCCCAGCACCAGCGACAGGAAGAACAGGCCCAGCGTGGTCGGCACGGCGGCGATCAGTTGCCGCATCGTGTCGAGCAGGAACGGGAAATCGATATGCATGATGGAAAGCCCCGCGTCAGTTGCGTGCGAAGTTGCGCTTGAACGAGCGGCCGACACGCGCCTCGGCCTTGCCGAAGATGCGGTTCGACACGCCCGTCATCGCCAGGTACAGCACGCCGCCCGCCACGAAGAACAGGAAGTAGTCGTGCGTCGAGCCCGCCGCCACCTGAGTGGCGCGCAGCAGCTCGGCCAGGCCGGTGACGGAAATCAGTGCGGAATCCTTGAGGCTCAACTGCCACACGTTGCCGAGGCCCGGCAACGCAAAGCGCAGCACCTGCGGGATCAGGATGCGGCGCGCGGCGGTCAGGCGCGGCATGCCGATCGCGCGCGCGGCTTCCAGCTCGCCGCGCGAAACGGCCAGCACGGCCGCGCGGTAAACCTCGGCCTGATAGGCGCCCGAGATCATGCCCACCGCCACCGCGCCGATCAGGAACGGCGGCACGCCGACGAAGCCGTCGGCGCCGAACCACTGGCCGATGGTGGTGACCAGCGTCGAGCCGCCGAAATAGAACAGGTAGATCACGAGCAGCTCGGGCACGCCACGAAACACCGTGGTGTAGCAGTCGCCGAGCACGCGCAGCGCGCGAAAGCGCGACAGCTTGGCGGCCGCGATCAGGCCGCCGAACACGGAGCCGATCAGCAGCGCGGAGATGGTCAGCACGACCGTCATCAGCGCGCCGAGCAGCAGCACGCTGCCCCAGCCTTCCGATCCGAAACCGAGCATGGTGATGATTGACATGACGCCCCCAGGCAAATCCGGCTACAGGTGTAACGGGTCAAACAACGGGTCAAACGACCGATGCAACGAAAACGGCGCCGTGGGCAACACGGCGCCGCGACACGGCGAAACGCTCAGGGCGTGACGTCCGTCTTGAACCACTTCATCGACAGGCTCTTGATCGTGCCGTCGGCCTTGGCCGCCGCGATCGCCGCGTCGAACTTGGCCTTCAGGTCGGTATCCGTCTTGCGGAACGCGAGGCCTTCGCCCGGGCCCCAGATCGGGCCGGCGACCACCGGGCCGGCCGGCGAGACGTGCGACTTGTCGGCGTTCGCCGTGTAGTAGGTGATGTCGTCGAACGAGGCGTCGATGCGGCCGTTGGCCAGATCGAGGTCACGCTCGGGCGCGCTCTTGTAGACGCGCACCGAGGCGACATCCTTGAAGTTGTTGTTGACGAAGGCCGTGTAGATCGTGCCCGACTGCAGGCCGATGGTCTTGCCCTTCAGTGCCTTGCGCAGCGCTTCGATGGCCGGCGCGTTGCTGCGCGCGTCGTTGTCGAGGCGCAGCGCGGCGGTGTTCGGCGCCGACTTCGGCAGCAGCTTCGGATCGGAGGTGGCGAACGTGGCCGGCGTGGCCGCGTACGGTTGCGACAGCGCGAGGATCTTCTCGCGGTCGGGCGTGATCGAGATCGCATCCATCAGGACATCGAACTTCCCGGCCTGCAGGCCCGGAATCATGCCGTCCCAATCCTGCGTGACCAGGTTGCACTTGAGCTGCGCGTGCGCGCACAGCTTCGCGACCAGCTCGGGCTCGAAGCCGCCCAGCTTGCCGCCCGGCAGCGTCAGGTTCCACGGCGCATAGCTGCCGTCGAGTGCGATCGTGACGGTTTTCCAATCTTTCGCCTGCGCGGCGCCGGCCATCATCGCGGATCCGAACACCGCGCCGATCAACAGCGAAACGAGACGGCTGTGCTTACTCTTCATGTCGACATTCCCCATAGGTTTGGAACTACCAGCCAAGCTAACGAGCGATCTTGTATAGACAAGAATGAGTTAACAAAAACGCATTGGCAAGCAATTTCGCCAAAACGAACGGCGACCTAGGGGATACCCTGAACGCTTTATTCCATATAGGTTTCAGACGAATCAGGATGCGCGATCGCGGTGCATGATTGCGACTTGCCGGGGAATCGATGCTTCGCACCACCAAGTTAACTAGTCAACTTGGTGCACGCCCGCGACGCTCACGACAGCCCGCGCGCGATCACGCGCTCGGCGAACGTCTCGACCACGGCCGGCAAGGTCCGGCCACGCCGCTTGATCAGCGCCACGGGCCGCACGAACGCCGGATCGTCGATCGGCCGCGCCACCAGCTCCGGCTCGGCCAGCACCTCGCGCGCCGAGGCCGGCAGGATCGTCAGGCCCAGCCCGCCGCGCACCATCGCCACCGCCGTCATCATATAGGTCGGCTCGCAGGCGATCTCGGGCGCGAGGCCGGCGCCGGCCAGCGCGGCGTCCACCACCGCGCGCACGCTGGTGCCGCGCGCCGTCAGCACCAGCGGCGCGGCCGCCACCTCGGCGGCCGTCACGCTGCGGCGCCTCGCCAGCGGATGATTGCGCGGGCATACCGCCACCAGCCGGTCCGCACCCGTGTGCAGCACTTCGAGCGCGGGGTCGAGCGCCTCGCCGCCGGTCAGGCCGAGATCGGCCTCCTCGTTGCGCACCAGCGCCTCCACGGCGCTCGCCACGCCGTCGCGGATCTCGAAGCGCGCGCGCGGCACCTGCTCGCGAAACGCGCGGATCAGTTCCGGCAGTGCGCTCGCGGCGAACGTCGGCAGGCAGGCGAGGCGCACCGTGCCGGCCGTGCCGTCGCCCAGCGCGCGGGCGTCGCGCAGCACCCGCTCCATGTCGTCGAGCGAGCGCTGCAGCAGCGGCAGCAGCTCGCGCCCGGTTTGCGTCAGCGCGACGCTGCGGCTGTTGCGGTCGAACAGCCGCGCGCCGACGGTGTCCTCCAGCCGGCGGATCTGCACCGTCAGCGCGGGCTGCGAAAGATTGAGGCGCGCCGCGGCGCGCGTGAAGTTGCCGGCCTGCGCGACGGTCACGAAGGCACGCAATTCGCGGAGATTCAGATCCATAAAAGTTCGTGATTGCTGCAATCAAATCATTTCAATTGCGTTATCGCGTTTGCGAACTTACGCTCGGCCGAATCAAAAGACAAGACCGGAGACACCATCATGCTGCCGTTACTGGGGCTGGCCACCATCGTCGTGCTGCTCGGCGCGATCCTCTCGAAACGCATGTCGCCTCTGGTCGCGCTGATCCTCGTGCCGATCGCGGCCTCGCTGATCGGCGGCTTCGGGCTGCAAACCAGCGCGTTCGTGGTCGGCGGCCTGAAAAGCCTGGCCCCGGTGGTCGGCATGTTCGTGTTCGCGATTCTGTATTTCGGCGTGATCACCGATGCCGGCACGCTCGATCCGATCATCGACCGCATCCTGCGCGCGGTCGGCACGCGGCCCACGCGGATCGTGATGGGCACCACGCTGCTGGCGCTGCTGATCCACCTCGACGGCTCCGGCGCGGTTTGCTTCCTCGTAACGATTCCGGCCATGCTGCCGCTCTACGACCGGCTCGGCATGGACCGCCGCGTGCTCGCGGCGGCCGTGTCGATGGCGGCCGGCATCAACTTCCTGCCGTGGACCGGCCCGATGATCCGCGCCTCGGCCTCGCTGCACCTGCCCGTCTCGGCGCTGTTCAATCCGCTGATTCCGGTGCAGGCGGTCGGCCTCGCGTTCGTGTTCGGTGCGGCCTGGTGGCTCGGCCGCCGCGAGGAACGGCGGCTCGGCGCGAACCTGGCCGGCGGCGCGATCCCGATGCCCGAGCGCGTGTTGAGCGCCGACGAGCAGGCGCTGCGCCGCCCTCGCCTGTTCGGGTTCAACCTGGTGCTGACGGTGCTGGTGCTCGGCACGATGGTGGTGATGGGCGAGAAGATCCCGCCCGCGCTGATGTTCATGGTGGGCTTCTGCATCGCCCTGCTCGTCAACTATCCCGACGTGGACATGCAGCGCAAGCGCATCGACG
Organism: Burkholderia sp. 22PA0099; assembly: GCF_047497165.1. Classification (NCBI taxonomy): domain Bacteria; kingdom Pseudomonadati; phylum Pseudomonadota; class Betaproteobacteria; order Burkholderiales; family Burkholderiaceae; genus Burkholderia; species Burkholderia sp. 22PA0099. Next base: position 2,505,563 of record NZ_CP163165.1, read on the forward strand.
CCCACGCGCGCGCCGCGCTGATGATGGCCGGCATCCTGCTCGCGGCCGGCGTGTTTACCGGCGTGATGCAGGGCAGCGGCATGCTCAAGGCGATGGCGAGCGCCGCGGTGGGCTTCGTCCCGCCGTCGATGGCCGGCCATATTCCGGTGGCGCTCGGCTTGCTGTCGATGCCGTTGAGCCTGTTGTTCGATCCGGACTCCTTTTATTTCGGCGTCCTGCCGGTGATCGCCGAGGTGGCGGGCCAGCTCGGCGTGCCGGCGCTCCATGTGGGCCAGGCCGCGCTGCTCGGACAGATGACCACCGGCTTCCCGGTCAGCCCGCTGACGCCCGCCACGTTCCTGGTGGTCGGGCTGTGCGGCATCGAGCTGGCCGAGCACCAGAAATTCACGTTCCCGCTGCTGTTCGGCGCGTCGATCGTCATGACGATCGCCTGCGTCGCGTTCGGGATCTTCGCCCTGTGACGCGGCGCGTGGCGCCGTTGCTCATTTCGTCGCGCAAGCGACCGGACACCTCGTCATGACCGATCTTTCCTCCGCCCGGCGCGTGCGGCTCGGCGCCGGCGCCGGCTACTCGGGCGACCGCATCGAGCCGGCCGTCGAACTGGCCGAGCACGGCGCGCTCGACTATCTGATCTTCGAATGCCTGGCCGAGCGCACCATCGCGATCGCGCAGCAGGCGCGGCGCGGCAACCCCGCGCTCGGCTACGACCCGCTGCTCGGCGCGCGCATGCGCGCGGTGCTGCCGGCCGCCGCGCGCCACCGCGTGCGGATCGTCTCGAACATGGGCGCGGCCAACCCGCTGGCCGCCGCGCGCGAGACGGCGCGCATCGCCGCCGAACTCGGCGTCGGCCCGCTGAAAGTGGCCGCCGTGACCGGCGACGACGTGCTCGACGCCGTGCTGCGCGGCGCGTTCCGTTTCGTCGAATCGGGCGACGACGTGGCCGCCTACCGCGAGCGCATCGTGTCCGCGAACGCCTACCTAGGCGCGGCGCCGATCGTCGCCGCGCTGGCCGCCGGGGCCGACGTGGTGCTGACCGGCCGGGTTGCCGATCCGTCGCTGTTCGCCGCGCCGCTGATCCACGAATTCGGCTGGCGCATGGACGACTGGGCCACGCTCGGCCAAGCCACCGTGGTCGGCCATCTGCTCGAATGCGCGGGCCAGGTGACCGGCGGCTATTTCGCCGACCCGGGCTGGCTCGACGTGCCGGACCTCGCGCGGCTCGGCTTCCCGATCGGCGAGGTGGAGGCCGACGGGGCGGTGACGATCACCAAGGTGGCCGGCTCCGGCGGGCGCGTGGGCCTCGACACCTGCCGGCAGCAGTTGCTGTACGAGATTCATGATCCGGCGCGCTACCTGCAACCCGACGTGACGGCCGATTTCAGCGCCGTGACGATGGCCGACGCCGGCCCCGACCGAGTGCGTGTAACGGGCGGGATCGGCCGGGCGCGGCCCGACACGCTGAAGGTGTCGGTGGCTTACACCGACGGCCATATCGGCGAAGGCCAGATTTCCTACGGCGGCCCCGGCGCGCTGGCGCGCGCGCGGCTGGCCGGCGAGATCGTGCGCGAGCGGCTGCGCCTGACCGGCGTGCCGGTAAGCGAGTTGCGCATCGATCTGATCGGCGTGGATGCGTTGTACGGCGCGACCGATATCGGCGGCAGCATTCGCGGCGAACCGGCCGAGGTGCGGCTGCGCGTGGCCGCGCGCACCGCCACCGCCGCCGACGCGGTGCGGATCGGCAACGAAGTGGAAACGCTGTATACGAACGGCCCCGCCGGCGGCGGCGGCGCGACCAAGGCCGCCCGCGAGGTGCTGGCCGTGCAATCGGTGCTGCTGCCGCGCGAGCAGGTGCGGGCCGGCTTCGAAATCGTGGAGGACAACGATGCAACTGCGTGAACTCGCGCATTCGCGCACGGGCGACAAGGGCAATACGCTGAACGTTTCGGTGATCTGCCGCGATGCGCGCGACTACGCGCACCTGCGCGAGCATCTGAGCGCCGAGCGGGTGAAGGCCTGGCTCGGGGCCTTCGTGCACGGCGAGGTGCGCCGCTACGAACTGCCCGCGCTGGCCGCGTTCAACTTCGTGCTCGACGATGCGCTCGGCGGCGGCGTGACGCGCTCGCTCGCGCTCGACGCGCACGGCAAATCGGTCAGCTCGGCGCTGCTGGCGATCGAGGTGCCCGCGCCACCGCGCTGATCAACGCCGATATCAACGCCGATGCCGATGCCCGCTCCCGCATCCACCGCCAGGAACATGCTTAGCTGAATAACTTGGTTGGTGCGGGCCGCCGGCGGCGCGAACATGACCGGTTGCTTCGACCCGATCGAGAAACCCGTATGTCCGCTTCCCTTCCCCGCTTCGGCGTGTGGGCGCTCGTGCATGGCAGCCGCGCCGCGCTGCAGGACCCCGACGAGCCGTACGACGCCTCCTGGGCGCGCAACAAGGCGCTGGTGCTCGAGGCCGAACGGCTCGGCTACGATTCCGTGCTGGTGGCCCAGCACACCATCAATCCGCATCGGCCCTCGCTCGACCAGCTCGAGGCGTGGACCGCCTCGGCCGCGCTCGCCGCGCTGACCGAGCGCATCGAGATCATCGCCGCCATCAAGCCGTATCTCTACCATCCCGTCGTGCTGGCGAAGATGGCGCAGCAGATCGAGCACATCAGCGGCGGGCGCTTCGCGATCAATCTCGTCAATGCCTGGAACCGGCCCGAGCTGGAGCGTGCCGGGATCGGCTTCGCCGAGCACGATGCGCGCTACGCCTACGGGCGCGAATGGATCACCGTGGTGGACGCCCTGCTGCGCGGCGAAACCGTGCGCTTTGCCGGCGAGCACTTCCGCATCGACGATTACGCGCTGCGGCCCACCGACCCGTTCCGGTCGCGGCCGCGCATCTACGTGGGTGGGGAATCGGAACCGGCGCGCGCGCTGGTGGCCGACAAGGGCGACGTGTGGTTCATCAACGGCCAGCCGCTCGACGATGTCGAAACCTTGATCGCCGATTTGAATGCACGGCCGCGGCCGGCCGGCGCCGCGCCGCTGCGCTACGGGCTGTCGGCGTTCGTGATCGCGCGCGAGAGCGCCGCGCAGGCCGAGGCGCACCTCGCGCACCTGTTCGCGCTGGCCGAACTCGACAAGCCGCTGCGCGAGGAACAGAAGCAGCACATCGATCCGAACGCGGTGATGTGGCGCAACTTCGCACAATCGGCGCGGGTCGGCTCGAACGGCGGCACCGCGGCCGGGCTGGTCGGCAGCTACGACGAAGTGGCGCAGCGCATCGCCGCATTCCATCGCGCCGGCATCGAGCTGTTCATGCTGCAATTCCAGCCGTTCGAGGCCGACATGCGGCGCTTCGCCGAGGAAGTCGCGCCGCGCGTGCGGCGCTTGCTGACGCGTTGAGCGGGCGCGGCGGCCGGGCCTCCGGTGCCGCTGCCGCTGTCGTTCAGAACGGGTTGGCGATCTTGCCGGTGGGCGCAGGCGGTTCGTCGGCCAGCTTGGCCGGCAGATCGGGCGTGGCCTTCAGCACCTCGACGATGCTCGTCACGGCCGCCAGCAGCGCTTGCGCGCGCTTGAGCCCTTCCTGATCGCGCGCGATCTCCAGGTCGCCGCTGATCTGGATGCGCGACGGATCGTTGCTGATCGTCAGCGCGTCGCCGGCGATATTGACGACGCTCGCGTCGTCCGCGAAAGCGGTGAAATTGGTTTTAGACACCCGACAACCCTCCTGGCTTCGTATCCTTCAGTCGTTCCGGCACGCCCGGGAAGCGCAGCCCGCTGGCTGCCTCCAGTTCGTGCACGGTTTCGATATCGTACCGTTTCGCGTTGACGTTCTTCACGACGATCGCGAACGCCGTGTTCTTCGAGGGCAGATAGACGAGCTTGAAGATCTCCGTCGGCACGATCACGCGGCTCTCGCCGATCGTCTGCAACTCGCTGCCATGGAACATCGGCCCCGTCACCACGTAGGCCTCGCCGTTGCGCACGGCCATCGCGCGCACCGCTGCCTCGATGTGCGCCCACAGGCGGCGGTTGTTCTGCGGATTCTGCGGGATCATGTTCGCCAGCGAGAACGATTCGGCCATCGCCTGATCGTTCCAGCGATCGCCGGCCGGGCTCAGGTGCCCGCGGTCGTAACCGCTGCGGCGGTAGTCGGCCAGCGTGGCGCTGTCGCCGGCCGGCAGCCGGCGCTCGACGAAGAAGCGGTTGGTGCGCACCTCGTCCTTCGCGTCGGCCAGATGCGCGGCCGTCAGATGCTCGGCCGACCACAGCGGCGTGTGCGTGACGCCGGAATGCAGCACGACGAAATCCGAATAGCAGATCAGGCGCGTCTGGCGCGCCATCTTCGGATTCGTCAGTACGGGTTCCTGGCCGGACGGGGAGAATTGTGGGCACGACGACGCGAATGCGGTCGCGGAGATCGTCAGCGCGCAGAGCGCGGCGAGCCATTTCATGGGTGGGGGCGCGGAGAAAAAAGCGCGAATTGTAGCGGACCCGGGCGCATCGCGACATACGGAGGGCAAGCCCGCGTATCGATGTCGCACCGCGCCGGCCCCCAACATCGACGCACCCTTCCCGCGCTCAACGTCCCCAGCGCAGCACCAACGGATCGAGCTGGCGCGCGATCCGCAACAGGCTCGCGCGCGTGGCCGGATGCATGTCGGGCAGCGGATGGCGCATCGCGTCCGACGCAATCACCCCACCGGCCTTCATCAGCACCTTGGCGGTGGCAATGCCGCCCTGGCGGTTCTCGTGAAGGATCAACGGCAGCCAGCGCTGGTAATTGCGCTCGGCCTCCGCCGCGTTGCCTGCCGCCCACGCATCGACGATCGTGCGAATGCCGTCGGGATAGCCGCCGCCCGTCATCGCGCCGGTCGCACCGGCTTCGAGATCGGCCATCAGCGTGATCGCCTCCTCGCCGTCCCACGGGCCGACGATCGCGTCGCCGCCCAGCGCGATCAGCTCGCGCAGTTTCGCGGCCGCCTGCGGCACCTCGATCTTGAAGTACGACACGTTCGGAATCTCGAGCGCCATCTGCGCCAGCAGCGCGGCCGACAGCGTCGTGCCGCTGGCCGGCGCGTCCTGGATCATGATCGGAATCTCGATCGCGTCCGACACCGTGCGGAAGAACGTGTAGATCGCCGCCTCGCTCGCGCGGAACGTCGCGCCGTGATACGGCGGCATCACCATCACCATCGCGGCGCCCGCATCCTGCGCGCGGCGGCTGCGTTCGGCGCACACGGCGGTGCCGAAATGCGAAGTGGTGACGATCACCGGCACGCGGCCCGCCACGTGGTCGAGCACGCAGTGCATCACCGCGTCGCGCTCGTCGTCGGCCAGCGAGAATTGCTCGGAAAAATTCGCGAGCACGCACAGGCCGGTCGAGCCGGCGTCGATCATGAAATCGACGCAGCGGCGCTGCCCGTCGAGATCGAGACGGCCGTCGGCGGCGAAGATGGTCGGCACGACCGGGAACACGCCCGCATGACGCGGGCTGGAAACGCTCGATTGCATCAAGGCAACTCCTTGCAACGGATAGGGGAAGGTCAGGTGATCGCGCCGATCTGCCAGGGCACGAACTCGTTCTGTCCGTAGCCGTGTTGCTCGCTGCGCGTCGCGCGGCCCGAGGCGGCATCGAGCATCATCCGGAACAGCGTCGCGCCGAGTGCATCGATGCGGGCGCCGCCGTCGAGCACGTCGCCGCAGTTCAGGTCGATGTCGTCTGCCTGGCGGCGCCACAGCGCGCTGTTGGTGGCCAGCTTCAGCGACGGCGTGGGTGCGCAACCGTAGGCCGAGCCGCGCCCGGTCGTGAAGCAGATCAGGTTCGCGCCGCCCGCCACCTGGCCGGTGGCCGAGATCGGGTCGTAGCCCGGCGTATCCATGAACACCAGGCCCTTGGCACGCACCGGCATCGCATATTCGTAGACGTCGACCAGATTCGTGCTGCCGGCCTTGGCGATGCCGCCGAGCGACTTCTCGAGCACCGTGGTCAGCCCGCCGGCCTTGTTGCCGGCCGACGGGTTGTTGTTCATCGCGGCATGATGGCGCTCGCAATATTCTTCCCACCAGCGGATCCGCGCGACCAGCTTCTCGCCCACCTCGCGCGTGAGCGCGCGGCGCGTGAGCAGGTGCTCGGCACCGTAGATCTCGGGCGTCTCCGACAGGATGGCCGTGCCGCCATGCCGCACCAGCAGGTCCACGGCCGCGCCGAGCACCGGGTTCGCGGTAATGCCCGAATAGCCGTCCGAACCGCCGCACTGCAGACCGACCGTCAGATGGCTCGCGCCGACGGGCTCGCGGCGCACCGCATCGGCCGCCGCCAGCATCGATTCGATCATCGCGATGCCCTTCTCGATGGTCTTGCGCGTGCCGCCGCTGTCCTGGATCGTGAACGTGCGCAGCCGCGCATGTTCGCTCAGCCCCTGCGTTTCGAGCAGGCGCGGGATCTGGTTGGTTTCGCAGCCGAGCCCGATCACCAGCACCGAGGCGAAGTTCGGATGGCAGGCGTAGCCGCCGAGCGTGCGTTGCAGGATCGCGAGCGCCTCGCCGTCGGGATCGACGGCGCAGCCCACGCCATGCGTGAGCGCCACCACGCCGTCCACGTTCGGGTAGGCGGCCAGCGCCTCGGGATGGATGTCGCGGCGAAAGTGATCGGCGATCGCCCGCGCGACCGTTGCCGAACAATTCACGGAAGTCAGGATGCCGATGTAGTTTCGGGTGGCGACGCGGCCGTCCTCGCGCACGATGCCGTCGAACGTGGCGCGCTGTGCCGGCGCCACGTAGGCCGTGTCGTGCGTGCCTTCGCCGAATGCGTAGTCGCGCGCGAATTCGCCCATGTCGAGGTTGTGGGTGTGGACGTGCTGGCCGGGCCGGATCGGCTGGCTCGCGAAGCCGATGATCTGACCATAGCGGCGCACCGGCGCACCGGCCTCGATCGCGCGCGTCGCGACCTTGTGGCCGGCGGGCACCAGGCCCGCGACGACGACACCCTCGTCGTCGAGCTGCGTGCCGCCCACCAGTTGCTCGACGGCGACGACCACGTCGTCGGCGGGATGCAGCCGGATCGCGCGGGCGCGCGGCGCGGCCGACGCCGGCGCGGTTTCGGTGGAGAGTGAGGACATGATGGTTTCCGTGTGAAGCGTGCAAATCGTGCGACGGTGGCGACTCAGTCGAGGCCCCGGTCGCGGTAATCGATGAGGCTCGCGCAGATGGCCAGGCCGAACGCGGCCACGACGAAGAACATCAACGCGAGGAAGTAGGTGCCGGTGAACTGCACGATCAGGCCGATCAGGATCGGCACGATGACGCCGACGATGTTGCCGCTGAAGTTCATCGCACCGGCCAGCAGGCCCGCGCGGGACTGGCCGCCGAGCGCCGCCGGCACGCCCCAGAACATGCCGCACCAGCGGATGAAGAACAGCGCGATCGACAGCAGCACCACCACGCTGACCAGGCCGGTCGCGAAGCTCACGGCAAGGATCGCCAGGGCCGAGACGAAGCCGGCCGTCGCGAACATCAGGCGCATCACGCGATTCGGCTCGCCGCCGGCCGAGCGCCATTTGTCCGCGAGCCAGCCGCCGAACAGTTCGCCGACGAAGCCGAACATGAAGATCACGAACGTCGCGCCGCCCATCTGCTTGAGATCGAAGCCGTGCGCCTTGTGCAGATAGCTCGGCATCCAGGTCATCAGTCCGTAGAACACGCTGTTGTAGCAGGCCCAGCTCGCGAACATGAACAGCACCGAGCGGTCGCGCAGCAACTCGCGAAACGGCACGCCGGCCTTCGGTTCGCCGGTGCGGGCTTGCGCCGCGTGCGCCGTCACGTGCGCGAGTTCGGCTGCGTTCACGCCCGCATGCTCCGACGGATGATTGCGGATGTACCACCACGCGGCGATGCCCACCACGATGGTGCCGACGCCGGCCACCACGAACGCGAGCCGCCACGAGCCGAGGCCCGTGATCAGCGCGGTGATGATGATCGCGCCGCAGGCCGAACCGAGCGGCGCGCCGCCGTCGAGCAGCGCCGCGCCACGGCCCCGCTCCGACGGCGTGAGCCAGGTGCCGGCCAGTTTCGCGCCGGCCGGCATGATCGGCGATTCGGCGATGCCCAGCCCGAGCCGCGTCAGCAGCAGCGGCACCCAACTGAAGCAGACCGCCGCGACCGCCTGGCAGGCGCCCCACCCGATCGTGGCAAGGCCGACGATGGTGCGCGCCTTGAAGCGATCCACCAGGAGCCCGCTCGGAATCTGCATCAGCGCGTAGGTCCAGAAGAACGCGCTGAGCAACACGCCTTCCATCGCCGGCGGCAGGCGGAATTCGGTCGAGATGATCGGCAAGGCGACCGACAGCGAAGCGCGGTCGATGTAGTTGATCGACGACAGCAACAGCAGCAGCCAGAAAATCCGCCATCGCACGGCGGTGGGCGCGGCGGTTGTCGCATGAGCCGCCTGGCGCGGTCCGGTCGAATCTTCGAGGTGCATGGGGTGTCTCCGGTGGGTGGCTGCCGGCCGCTTTCTTCGAAGTATTGGCCAACTAATATACTAATTGGCAATTATAGGGAACTCGCCTCCCTCCGGCACCCGTGTAAACCCGCTGCCGGCACGCGCTGAACGGATCGCATCGGCCGGTCGGCGCACCGTCGCAGGCCTGTGCACTAATATACTGATCGACCAGTCGCCGCTGCCCGCCACCTTTCTCCCGATTTATGAAGTCAGAACTCAGCGTCCAGGACGCCTTCGTTGCCCAGCTCATCCCCGTCGATTTCGCGCTCGATCGCGCTCAGGCGTTGTCCGGCCAGGTGCATGCGCTGCTGCGCGACGCAATCGTGACGATGACGCTGCACCCGAACGACGTGATCTACGAACGCGCGATCGCCGAAGCGCTCGGCGTGTCGCGCACACCGGTACGCGAGGCCTTGCTGCAATTGGCCCGCGAGGAACTGGTGTTGATCGCCGCGCAATCGGGCACCTTCGTCGCGCCGGTGCGACGCGAGCAATTCGTCGAAAGCGCGCTGATCCGCAAGGTGCTGGAAACCGCGGCCATCCGGCGCGCGGCCGAGGTGATCGGGCAACACGAACTCGATCAATTGCACGATATCCAGGACGCGCATCGGCGCGCGATCGCACGCGACAACGCGGTGGCCGCGATTGCCTGCGACAACGCATTTCATGCCGGCGTCAGCGCCGCGGCGCGGCTGCCGCGCGTGCAGCAACTGGTCGAATTCGTGCGCGCCCCGATCGACCGCGTGCGGCATGTGACGGTGCGCGACCCGGTGGTCGGCGAAGTCACGCTGGCGCAACATCAGAAGGTGCTCGACGCGCTGGCCCGGCACGACGCCGATGCCGCCGAGCGCGCGCTGCACGAGCATCTCGACGATGCCTACGCGCGCCAGCAGCAGGCCTACGACGCGCATGTCGCGCTGTTCGAGGGGGAATGACAGACCGGTAAAACACGGCGGCGGGCGCATGGCCCGGCCAAACGGCCGAGGTTCGAGCCACCCGCCAAACCGTTTACAATCCCACCCCCGCACCTCCCAACCCCACCCACCCGATGAGCACCGGCACCGATACCCCCACCGACGACGATCTCCCCGTGATCCACGAAAACACCCTCTGGCGCGACACCGGATGGACGGCCCGCGTGATCAAGAACGAGGACGACGATGGCTGGGCGGTCGAGATGATCAAGGACGGCGAGGCCGAGCCGGCGCTGGTCGGCCCCTGGACCATGGGCCGCGACAAGAAGAACCCGAAGCCGCTCGACGCGAACGCGTTCCGCACGCTGGTCAAGACGGCCTCGGAAGTGCTGCGCCGCCACGAGCAGCAGCGCGCCGCGACACTGCACAAGCAGGTGACGGTGCACACCGATACCGGCAGCATCTCCGTCACGCTCGACATCGTCCCCGACGAAGACGAACCCTACGCCGTCCTCAAGGCGTTCGACGACGCCGGCGACGCGCTCGCGGAAGTCACCGTCAACGCCGGCTTCCGTCTCGACAAGGCCAGCGCCACGCGCTGGATCGCCCGCGATTTCGAACGGCCCGACTGACGGCCCCGACACGCCCGCCCGGGCATCGGCATTCGCGCCGCGAAATCCGCCCATGCTCGGTCATTCGACCGATGCGTCATCGCCGCGAAAGCCGTCAATTCAATCCTCCGAAATAATCCGCAAGTCCCGGCCGGCCCTTCCCGGCCCGATTATTTCCACACGTGAAGCCAGCCCATCCGGGCACAAACGCGCGACAAGCCGCCCCGCCTGATCGGCAATTCGGCCGGTTTCTGCATAGTGGTATTCCATATATCTCGTGTGCTTGTCGGCCTCTTTCGTCTGGTATACCGTATGCCATCTTAATCGCCCGGCCCACTGCGGCGCATGGCGCGTTCCGTTGTCGCCACTCTTTTCATTCACATGCAGAATCTTTCGATCGGCAAGAAATTGTCCACGGCGTTTTGCGCCGTCATCGCGGTCTTCCTCGTCAGTTCGGCCGTGTGTTGCTACGGCATCGCGGCGATCGACCACAAGCAGAAACAGAACGCCGTCTCGGCGCAAGCGCAGTTGGTCATCAAGGACGCCACGGCCGATTACCTGAACATCATCTGGTCGCTGCTGGCCTACAACCTCGACGGCCAGCCGGGCCACATCAAGTGGAAGATCGACCACATCGGCGATTTCGCGCAGCACATGGCGGCGATCAAGGCGCTCGATCCGCAGGACACCGAATTGAATGGCCTGGCGGACAAGGCGCAGGCGCAATACGACGCCTGGGCCGCCAAGGTGGTAAATCCGATGATCGAAATGCGCTCGCACGTCAACGACGGCAGCGCCACGCTCGCGCAGTTGAGCGCGCTGACGGAAGGCTTCGGCAGCTATCTGGGCACGGACGCGATGATCGCGGCGGTCGATGCGCTCGACAAGGCCGAACGCCAGCGCATCGCGATGCGCACCGACGCGCTGGCCTCGCTGCGCCACACGATCAACCTCAGCGTGCTGCTGGCCGCGGCGCTCGCGGTGGTGTGCGCCGCGTTCGCGGGCCGCTGGCTCGTGACGGCAATCCGCGATCCGCTCGCGCGTGCGGTGGAGACGGCGCAGGCCATCGCGGCCGGCCGTCTCGACAGCCGGATCGAACGCCACCGCACCGACGAAACCGGCCGGCTGCTGGCGGCGATGCACGCGATGCAGGCCTCGCTGCAAACCATCGTCGGCTCGGTGACGAGCGGCGTGGAAGCGGTCAAGGTGGGCGCGGCGCAGATCGCGGCGGGCAATACGGATCTGTCGTCGCGCACCGAGCAGCAGGCGGCGGCCCTGGAGGAAACCTCGGCCACCACTCACGAACTGAACGAAGCGGTACGCCAGAACGCCGAAAGCGCGCGACACGCGTGCAGCGTGATCGAGCGCGCGATGGCATCGGCCAATGCGGGCAGCGCGATGTCGAAGCAGATGATCGCGACGATGAACGAAGCGTCGGGCAGCGCGGAGAAAATCGCCTCGATCACGTCGATCATCGAGGGCATCGCGTTCCAGACCAACATTCTCGCGCTGAACGCGGCCGTGGAAGCGGCCCGAGCGGGCGCCGAGGGCCGCGGCTTCGCGGTGGTGGCCTCGGAAGTGCGCTCGCTGGCGCAGCGCTCGTCCACGGCGGCCAAGGAAATCAAGGAACTGATCGAGCGCTCGACGGCCTCGATCGGCGGCGGCGCGACGCGCGCGCAGGACATGGGCGCGACCATCACGCAGTTGCAAGCGGATATCGCGGTGGCGAAGGACGTGGTGGAGGCGATCTCGCAGGCGTCGAGCGAACAGAGCCGCGGCCTGGAACAGGTCAGCCAGGCGATCGCGCAGATGGATCAGGTCACGCAGCAGAACGCCGCGCTGGTGGAGGAAGCGGCCGCGGCGTCGCACGCGCTCGACGAGCAGGCGGTGCGTTTGCAGGGCGCGGTAGCGGTGTTCTCGCACTGAGCCGACGCGCCCTGCCCGCCCATTCATTGACCGTTGCGCGCGCAACGGTCCCGATGATGCTCAGCAGCCGGTGTTCCTGACGCGTTCGACTTCCAGCCCGAACCACGGGCGCAGGCGCGTGCCGAGCACGTTCCCCGCGAACGCGCACACGAGCCACAGCCAGCCGTGCACGCTGCCCGACACGATGCCGCTGAAGTACGCACCGATATTGCAGCCGTACGCGAGCCGCGCGCCATAGCCGAGCAGCAGGCCGCCCACCACGGCGGCGATCAGCGAGCGCATCGGAACGCGCCACACCGGCGCGTAGCGTCCGGCCAGCGAGGCGGCCGCCATCGCGCCGAGCACGATGCCGATATCCATCACGGTGGTCACGTCGTGGCTGGCGGGCGCGGACAGCGCGGCCGCATTCGGGCCGGCCAGCCAATACTTCCAGTTCGCCACGTCCACGCCGACCAGCGCGAAGCCCTTGGCGCCCCACAGCGCGAACGCCGAGGTCACGCCCCACGGCCGCCCCGACAGCGCGAGCGTGGCGAAGTTGAGCATGGCCAGCGCCACCGCGCCGGCCAGCATCGGCCACGGGCCGTGCAGCCAGGGCGACGCGTGCGGCGCGCGCTCGGTGGCGTTGACGAGCCGGCCGTGACGGCGCTTCTCGATCGCCACGGTCAAGGCCGCGATCGCCGCGAACACGGCGAGGTTCAGCACGACAGCGGGCAGCACGCCGAGCGTCTTGACCAGCGAAATCGGCGGCAATTGCGGCATCGAAGTCCAGAACGGCATGTGCGCGGTGGCCACCACCGAGCCGACGATGAACGCCAGCAGCGTGACGATCATCCGCGTGCTGCCGCCGCCGACGGTATACAGCGTGCCCGAGGCGCAACCGCCGCCGAGCTGCATGCCGACGCCGAAGATGAACGCGCCGACGATCACCGAGGTGCCGGCCGGCGACACCAGCCCGGTGACGGGCTGGCCGAACAGCGAGCCGGCCGACAGCGCCGGGAAGAACAGCAGCACGCCGATCGCGAGCATCAGCATCTGCGCGCGCAGGCCAGCGCCGCGGCCGTCGGCGATGAACACGCGCCATGCCGACGTGAAACCGAACGCGGCGTGATACAGCGTCATGCCGAGCAGCGCGCCGACCACGTAGAGCGCGGCCTGGCGCACGCTGACGGACTGCGCGAGATACACGGCGCCGAGCGCGACGAGCAGCAACGCGACGCCGAGCGATTTCGGATTGATGGAATCGAGGGCACGCGGTGCGCGCGCCGGCGACGAAGGCAAGGTCGACATGAGCGGATCGGACAGGAAACGTAACGGGAGAGGAACAGCGTGCCGGCGGCGCGCGGCCGGACATGCGAGCCGTCGCGCGCGAGATCGCGACGCGGCCCAAAAGGCGGACCGAAGCGGCGATCGGATCAATCGCGGCCTGGGCGCGGCCGGCATGTCGCGGGGTGCGCGAGCGGACTGCCCGGGCAGGCCAGGCAAGCCCGAACGGCCGCAAGCGTAGCACGAAACGCGCGACGAGACCGAGGCCTGACCAGCCTCATCGGTCGCACTGCCAATCGTCAGGGTTCCGGATCAATGCCCTTGCCGCACACGCCGTTCAATGCGAGCCGCGCTCGAAGCTGAAGACGCGTTCGGCGCGTGAGTTGCCATCGCGCTCGACCACCGTGGTGCCGCGCTCGCGCACCTGCCAGCCTGGTTTGGCGGCGATTTCGGCCGGCGGCTGGCTGTCGATGCCGCCAAGGCCGTTGGCGGGCGGCGAAGTTGCATCGTCGAGCGAGGCGTTCGAATGAATCACGTTGTCCTGTCGCGGTGAAGCCTCGCGGCGCGCTTCGAGGCCCTTGCCGTCGACGTCGACCGAGTTGTCGGTGGCCGCCATGTTGGCGTTGTCCAACGACGTGATGCGCTCGGCCGCGCGGCGCACCGGATCGTCTTCGGCGTCGCCGCGCGTGCCCTGCTCGATTTCGGGCAGGCCGGTCGGGGTCTTGCCGGCAATCGTCTCGGGGGTTTGCGCGCTCGGCTTGTCCTGCTTCTCGTTGTGCGCGTGGAAACCGGCCGCCTGCGTGGCGGCGTCGGGCTGGTCCTGGCCGGCGGCCGGCGTCTTGACCGGGCTCTGACCGGCCTGTTCGTGCAGGCGTTGCGGCGTGGGGTTCGATTTCACAGGCTTCATCTCGGCTCCTTGCCGCGAAAACGCGGCGGTGTCGGAAGGGTCTTCAGCGCGTAGGGCGAGCCGACGCGCATCAGGTCGTATCCGATACCTCTTGCAAGACGCATGCCGTTCGGAATCCGCATCGATTTGCCCTGCCAGGGCGCGATTTGCATGAAATTCCGGCGTGTTCCGCGTGTGGCCCTCGTGTATCCGGCATCTGCTACACCACCGATTGCAAATCTTCCACGAATCGGCGCGCTATCCGACCCTATGTCGACCGACACGTCGTCGCCGATCGGCGGGCGCGTATGCCGGCCTCCCGGGTTCAGGAGGCACGCCGGGACGTCCTGCCGCTCGATCAACCGCCCATCGCACAGCGCTCGGCATCGCCGGGCGCGCTGGCCCCCCGAACGGCACGGCCATTGCGAGCCATACCGATTCACGTCAATCAGGAGGACAACGAATGATTCGAGTAGCGGAAGTGATGTCGCGCGACGTGGTGGCGATCGCGCCGAACGATACGATCCGACATGCGGCGCAGCACATGGCCTATTACGACGTCGGCGTGCTGCCGGTGTGCGACCAGGGCAGGATCGTCGGCATCGTGACCGATCGCGATCTGGCGGTGCGCGTCTTGGCGGGCGATATCGGCCCCGATTCGGCGATTCGGGACGTCGCGACCCGGCGGCTGATCTGCTGCCGCGACGACGACGATCTCGACGCCGTCCAGCAACGCATGGCCGAAGCGCGCGTGCGCAGGACGCCGGTGCTCGATACGGGCGGGAAACTGGTGGGCATGTTGTCGCTGGGCGACATCGCGACGCGCGCTCGCGGCGCGTCGCAGGACGAACTGTCGAACACGCTGGAGCGCGTGTCGCAGCCTGGGCGCTGAACGCCGCATGCAGCAACCCGCCGCCTCGTTCAAGCGAAACGGCGGGCAATCACGTTACGAACCGGTGCAGCGGCCCCGAGCGCGGGGCCGGGAGATCAGTACGTCGGCAGGCCGATGCAGGCATCCGGGCTGGCCGATGCGCAGGCGATCGAATAGCCGGCGGCGCTGGTGGCCAGTATGTCCTTGCCGGCTGCGACCGCTTCCTGCACGTCTTCCGGGCAGCGTTCATAAGTGATGAATGCGGAACAGACGACGGCCGACATGACGACCAGCGAGAACGCAATCTTTTCGAGTACGACGAAACGGTGAGGCATCCCTCAATCCTCCTTTGAAGGCGGATTCTACCTTAACCGAGGGTTAATACCTAGGGTATTCACCTAGCTTGCCGGGAACGGGATTCGCATCGACAAGCTTCGTGCCTTGTCCGGCAAGGCTGACCGCCCGATCGCGGCGACTGCATGTTGGATTTGTGCAACGCAGCAGCAGCCGGGCTTCGCATCGACACAATCGGGCGCAATCCAAGGCCAAATAAAAAACGGCGCGAGCCGCCCGTAAGCGGAATCGCGCCGTGCCTGTGGCTATCACGGAGCGCAACCACGCGCCCCGCCCGCTCAGATCGCCGTCGTGACCGGCGCCGTGGCGGCCGGATCGGTCGTGCTGGTCTTGCCGGTTTCGACGTGGCCGGCGATGCGGCGCACCCACGACGTGTTGTCGGCCATCGTGAACTGCAGGTCGTACCACGCCGCGTTGCACGACAGGTCCCAATGCGCCTCGACGCTCTGGCCCGCCGGGATCGACAGCGTGCGCGCCGGCTGGCCGTAGGCCACGTCGGTGGCCGTGACGGTCATCGTCTGCGTGCCGGCGTTCGCCAGCGTGACGTAGACGTTGCCGTTGGCCACGTCGTAGCAGGTCGTCAGATCAGGATGCGCGGCCGTGTCGCCCGATGCCGAGCCCATGAAGCGGCGGAAATAGCCGTTCGGGCCGTACACGTTCACGACGTAGCTGCTGCCCGCGTCGAGCGCCCACGTGTCGGACAGTTGCTTGCCGGCTTCGACCGTGTAGTGACGCGGCGTGGCGCTCAGGTCGTTGGTGTAGACCCAGAAGTGCGCGCCCACCGTGCCGCTGTTGGCGAACGTCACCTGGTAGCCGGTGCCGGTCAGCGTGCCGTTGACGTGCAGCTCGTACGGGTTCGGGCGCGCGGGACGCGTGCCGGCTTCCTGCGCGAGAATCGTCTGCGCGGCGGTGGCGGCCGGCGCGGCCTGCGCCGTGGTGCGCGAGCACTGCAGGTCGGCCGTGGCGACGTAGTTCGTGGTGTTCGGCAGCGTCGGGAACGTCGCGTCGGTCTTGGTGAAGTCGAGCGTCGAGGTCAGGTCGCCGCAAATCGTGCGGCGCCACGGCGAGATATTGGTTTCCTGCACGCCGAACCGCTTCTCGATGAATTGCAGCACCGAGGTGTGATCGAACACCTGCGAGCTGACGTAGCCGCCCTTCGACCACGGCGACACCACGAACATCGGCACGCGCGGCCCGAGGCCGTACGGCAGGTTGTCGGCGGTGTAGGTGCCGGCCTGCGTGGCGGTCACGACGTTGTGGCGCTCCAGCGAGATGTCGACCGTGCTCGCGCCGGTGTTCGGCAGCGTCGGCGGCTGCGGCGGCACCATGTGGTCGAACAGGCCGTCGTTCTCGTCGTACATGATGAACAGGACGGTCTTGCTCCACACGTCCGGGTTCGAGGTCAGCGCGTCGAGGATCGTCGAGATGTAGTTCGCGCCGTACAGCGGCGTGAACTTCGGATGCTCCGAGTACGCGGCCGGCGGCAGCAGCCACGACACCTGCGGCAGGTTGTTGGCCTGCACGTCGGCCTTGAGCTGGTCGATCGTGCGCGTGCTGTTGCCGCGCAGTTGCAGCGACGAGCCGGCCGGCGCGTTCACGATGTTCTGGAACGCCGCGAGCATGTTGGTGCCGTAGTTGCCCGTGAAATTGTCGAAGCCCGTGCCCTGCTGGTAGATCTGCCACGAGATGCCGGCCTTTTCGAGGCGCTCCGGGTAGGTCGTCCACGAAAACGGCGGCAGTTGCACCGTGTCGAACTGGTTGTCGATGTAGTCGGTGTTGTCGAGCAACGGGCCGCCGCCGGTGGCGAGCGGATCGACCATGCCCGTCATCAGGTACATGCGGTTCGGGTGCGTGTTGCCGGGGATCGAGCAGAAATAGTGATCGCACACCGTGAACGCATCGGCCATCGCGTAATGGAACGGGATGTCGTCGCGGGTGTGATACCCCATCGTCAGGTTGGTCTTCTGCGCGGCCCACTGGTCGCCGCGGCCGCCGTTGATGGCGCCGTGCGTGGTGGCCCAGGTGTGCGGCAGGCCGCCGATGCACTGCGCGTTGACGCTCGGGTTGGTGGTGTCGTAGCGGAACGGCGCGACCGTCTTGGTCTTGTCTTCCTGGCGCGGCTGGAACCACACCGGCTGGCCGTTCGGCAGCGTGACCGGGAACCGGTCGTTATAGCCGCGCACGCCGCTCAGATGGCCGAGGTAATGGTCGAACGAGCGGTTTTCCTGCATGAAGACAACGATATGCTGCACGTCCTGGATCGTGCCCGTGACCGTGGCCGGCTCGATGGCGAGCGCCTTGCGGATCGATTCGGGCAGCAGCGTGCTGGCGGCGGTCGCGCCGGCCAGGCCAGCTGAGAATTTCAGAAAGTCGCGTCGGGATTGGATAGCCATGTCGGGTCCTGATGGGTTCGAGCGTCGGGCGGGGCTCAGGATTTCGGTGCCGTGAAGCCCGGCGGGCAATGCAGCGTCGCGTTCGCCGGGGCCGCGTTGCCGCAGGCCGCCTTGGGCGCCGTCGAGGTGTTGACGGGCGTCGCCGTGCCGTCGTCGTTGCAAGCGCCGAGCATCGCCGCGGTCGCGAGCGTGCCGATCAGGATCCAATGCCGTAGTGCCGGCGTCTGCATGGGGATTACTCCGTCGAATGGTTCCGGCGGACGCGGGCTCGCATCCGGGGCGCCCGCATCGCGCTACCTCCATGCGTTCGCCGCCGAGACGATAGTTCTCGATTGTTACAGGCCGGTGTTCAAAGTGCTTTCGGCATCGCGCCGCGCCTTGTCGGGCGGGCCTGAGCGGGCTTTCGAAAGTAAGCAATCCGAAAGCATCGGTAAGACGCGGAAAGCGCGCGAGCGCACCGACACGGGTTGGCCCGGGCGTTCCGCGAACGGTGCGAATGTTCTAGGATGGCGCCATGCGCTCGCGCCGCGCCATCCCGGCCCGGGCCGGCGAATTCACAGCCGGCGCGCCCAGCGTCCACGCCTTCAAGAACGCCGAGAGAGACGAGATCGTATGCACATCGCCCCCTTTCCCGCCGATGAAGCTTCGCGGCTGACGAAACTTCGCAGTCTGAACATTCTCGATACGCCGGACGAAGAACGCTTCGACCGGATCACGCGGCTCGCGAAGCGCATCTTCGATGTGCCGATCGCCCTCGTCTCGCTGGTCGACGAGAACCGCCAGTGGTTCAAGAGCTGCTTCGGGCTCGACGCGCGCGAAACCTCGCGCGACGTGTCGTTCTGCGCGCACGCGATCCTGGCCCACGCGCCGCTCGTGATCCCCGACACGGCCAGCGACCCGCGCTTCGCCGACAACCCGCTCGTGACCGGCGCGCCCCACATCCGCTTCTACGCCGGCCATCCGCTCGCGCTGCCCGACGGCACCAACCTCGGCACGCTGTGCCTGATCGACACGCGCGCGCGCACGCTCGACGGCGACGATCTGGCCCACCTGGGCGACCTCGCCGGCCTCGCCGAGCGCGAGCTGGCCGCCGTGCAGTTGGCCACGCTCGATTCGCTGACCTCGCTGTCGAACCGGCGCGGCTTCGAGATGCTCGCGCAGCACGCGCTGAACGCCTGCCGGCGCGGCGGCCGGCGCGCCTCGCTGCTGTTCTTCGATCTCAACGATTTCAAGCAGATCAACGACCGCTTCGGCCACGCCGAAGGCGATCGCGCGCTGACGATCTTCGCGCACTCGCTGACCACCGTGCTGCGCGACATGGACGTGGTCGGCCGGCTCGGCGGCGACGAGTTCGTGGCGCTGCTGATCACCACGCACGACGTCGACGCACCCGGTATCATCGAGCGCCTGCGCGAGGATCTCGACGCGCGCACCGAGCAGGCCGCACTCGACTACGCCATCCGCTTCAGCGTCGGGCATGTCGATTACGATCCGCTGCACGAGCCGTCGGTCGCGCTGCTGCTGGCCGAATCCGACACGCGCATGTATGCGGACAAGCACCGCCGTAAAACGGGCGATCGAAACTGACGCACATCCCTTTTCTCTTCAGGAACCCTGATCGATGCACGCCCTTACCTCGCTGGTCGCCATTCTTTCCGCGCTGATGCTGGGCGCGATGATCCCCGGGCCGAGCTTCGTGCTGGTGGCCCGCAACGCGATCGGCCTGTCGCGCCGCGACGGGCTGGCCACGGCGCTCGGCATGGGCGCGGGCGCGATCGTGTTCGCCTGCATTGCGCTGGCCGGGCTGTACACGCTGCTCAGTTCGGTGGCCTGGCTCTACGCCGGGCTCAAGGTGGCGGGCGGCCTCTACCTGCTGTATCTGGCCGTGCAGTTCTGGCGCGGCGCGCGGCGCGAATTCGCGTTCGATGCCGACATCGCACGCCGCCACGGCCAGCCGCTGCGTTCGTTCCGCATCGGGCTGATGACGCAGCTGAGCAATCCGAAAACGGCGATCTGGTACGGCAGCATTTTCGCGGCGCTGCTGCCCGCGCATCCGCCGACGATCGCCTACTTCGTGCTGCCGCCGGCCGTGTTCGTGTTGGAAACGGCCTGGTACACGGTGGTGGCGCTCGGTTTCTCGACGCGGCAGCCGCGCGAGCTGTATCTGCGCGCCAAGGGCGTGATCGACCGCGTCGCGGCCGGAGCGATCGCGGTGCTCGGGCTGCGGCTGATCATCAACGCGCGCGGGGCCGGGATCTGAGCGAACAGCGGGCCGGGTGCAACGCCCGGCCTGGCGGTTTTCCAGGCGCGTGAAGCGCCAGGCGTTCGGCCGCTGATTCCCTCGCGCGGGCCGCCCTCCACGCCGCTCCGTTTCACCTTGCCCCATCCGGCGCGCATTCGATCGCGCCACCGTTTTTCCCTGCCTGCCAACGCGCCAAGCGCACTCATCGGCACTACCAATCACGTCTGATCCGATCTTCAGATTCTTCTCATATCGATAGCGCGGCGCTTCGCGGTACTTTGCAAGCTCTCCGACAATTACCGTCTTCTTCCCCGTCGACAAGGCCGCCTATGACAACCCGGTTTCAAACCACCGCGCACGTGCGCCGACATGCATTGCGTTCGCTCGTGCTGGCCGCCGGCCTCGCCGCGGTCGCGCCGGCCCATGCCGATACCGAACCGGGCGCGAGGTTCGGCTGCCTGTTCGTCGCGCCCAACGGCGCCGAGATCGCACACGCCGATCAGGACGAGATGCAACGCCTCGCGGTGCAACGTTGCGAACACCACGCCGAGCAGCGCGCACAACAGGACACCACGCGCCGGGCGCGGATTCGCTAGACAACGCTTGCCCTGCGTATCGTGCGTCCCGTGCAGGCGGCCTTGATCACGCCGCGCCGCACCCACCAACGAAAACGCCCGGCCATCGAACCATGGCCGGGCGTTGTTGCATGAGGGCGATTCAGTGCCGCGGTTGTCGCAAATCGTTCTTCACGCGCTTGGCGGCCAGCAGGGCCACGTAATCGAGAATCCGCGCACCTTCGCGATACTCGGCCAGCGTCTTTTCGTAGAGCGCCGAAACGGTTTCCTTCGGCGTGCGAGTTTCGATGGCGATCGATTCGACGATCTCGGCGACGTTGACGCGGGTCTGTGCAGTCATGTGTTGCGCTCCATGAGAGTGGGACGAACGGGGGACGAATCAAGACGGCGAAGGCAGAACGACTACTGCGGGGATGCACATTGAACGCCTCGCAGCGGCGGTTCGCCAATTGAATCGCGCTATGGCGCTTCCGCTTCCATCACACGCGCATCGTGCATCTACATCGCGAAATTCAGTGCCGCATCGCCTGCCATCGTGCCCTCGTTCGATCGAGCCATTACCGGCGCGCCATGGGCGCACCCCATCCGATTCGTGTGATGAGCACGGCGATTTCGCCCCACCTCGCTCACGGCCCCGCCATCGCACGTTGCGTGCCGCCTGCACGGCCATTCACCGCACGCGCACAACCCGGTCCGATCTGCCCCCGAACCGTTTGCCAAAGCGGCGCCAGTCGCGTAACTTGAACGCCGCCTGGCGGATTGCGCGCCACATTTCAGACCGTCCCGCAAGGAGGCCGCTTCACGATGAATTCCGCCGTTCACCGCCGCGTCTTCGCGGCTGTTTCGCTTGCCGCCGCCCTCGGCGGCAGCCTCGCCGCCAACGCGGCCCACGCCGATTCGATCACGGTCGCCTCGAAGATCGACACCGAAGGCAGCCTGCTCGGCAACCTGATCTCGCAAGTCCTCAAATCGCATGGCCTGACGGTGGTCGACAAGATCAGCCTCGGCGCCACGCCGATCGTGCGCAAGGCATTGACCTCGGGCGAGATCGACATCTACCCCGAATACACCGGCAACGCCGCGTTCTTCTTCAACAAGGCCGACGATCCGGTCTGGAAGGATGCCGCGCGCGGTTATGCCGAGGCCAAGCAGCTCGACTACTCGGCCAATCATCTGGTCTGGCTCGCGCCGGCACCGGCGAACAACACCTGGGGCGTGGCCGTGCTCGGCACGATCGCGCAGCAGCAGCACTTGAAAACGTTCAGCGATTTCGGCCACTGGATCGCCGGCGGCGGCAAGGTCAAGCTCGCGGCCTCGGCTGAATTCGTCAACAGCGCGTCGGCGCTGCCGTCGTTCGAGAAGGCCTACGGCTTCAAGCTGAAGCCCGATCAATTGCTGGTGCTGTCGGGCGGCGATACGTCGGCCACGATTCGCGCCGCCGCCGCGCAAACCGATAGCGTCAACGCCGCGATGGTGTACGGCACCGATGGCGCGATCGCGGCCTCGGGCCTCGTGCTGCTCGACGACGACAAGAAGGTGCAGCCCGTCTACGCGCCCGCGCCGGTCATCCGCGAGGCCGTGCTGAAGGCCCACCCGCAGATCGCCGACTGGCTCAAGCCGGTGTTCGCGAGCCTCGACCTCAAGACGCTTCAGACGCTGAACAGCCGAATCCAGATCAACGGCGAACCGGCCGCGCACGTCGCCGCTACCTATCTGAAGGCCAAGGGCTTCGTCAAATGACGGACGCCGCCGCGCCCGCGGCGTACCGGTCGCGCCTCGACCGCGTCGGCGTGCTGGTCGCACTGGTCACGCTCGGCGCGCTCGCGTTGCCGTTCGTCACGTTTCGCGCGAACCGGATCGTGCCCGGCCACGAGCTGTCGATCCTCGCCACGTTTCCTCATGCATGGGGCGCACTGGCCGCTGCCGGCTGGCTCTCGGCAGCCGCCGTTGCGCTGTTGCCGGGCCGCCCGGCCTGGCGCGCGGCGGCCGGCATGGCCGCGCTCGTGTGGCTCGGCGGCTGGCTCGGCGCCGCGCCGGCCCGGCTGGTGGATGCCGATTCGGCCAGCATCGCGCGCATTTCGCCGGCGGCCGGCGCGTGGCTGCTGCTGTTTGCGTTCGCGGTGCTGATCGCCGACGCGTTCGCGCGGCTCGGGCCGTCGCCGGCGCGGCGCATCGGCGCGCTGGTGCTGGCCTTGGCTGCACTCGGCGCGGCGCTCGCCAGCGGCGCATGGGACGGCCTCTCGGTCATGCAGGAATACGCGGTGCGCGCCGACAGCTTCTGGGCCGAGGCGCTGCGCCATCTCGAACTGGTAGCCGGCTCGACGTTCGCGGCGTTCGCCGTGGCGCTGCCGGTGGGCATCGCCTGCGCACACCGGCCGGCCTGGCGCGCCGCGCTGCTGCCGGTGCTCAACGTGGTGCAGACCATTCCGAGCATCGCGCTGTTCGGCATCCTGATGGTGCCGCTCGGCCTGCTGGCCGCCCACCTGCCGCTCGCGGCCGCGCTCGGCATCGGCGGAATCGGCCCGGCGCCGGCCTTGGTCGCGCTGTTCCTCTATGCGTTGCTGCCGATCGTCTCCAGCGTGGTGGTGGGCATCGACGGCGTGGACCCCACCGTGGTGGAAGCGGCCCGCGCAATGGGCATGGCGCCGCGCCAACGCGTGATCGGCGTGGAACTGGCGCTCGCGCTGCCGGTGATCCTAGCCGGGCTGCGCATCGTGCTGGTGCAGAACGTGGGCCTGACGGCCGTCGCGGCGCTGATCGGCGGCGGCGGCTTCGGCACCTTCATCTTCCAGGGCCTGGGCCAGGCGGCCAGCGACCTCGTGCTGCTCGGCGCGCTGCCCACCATCGCACTCGCGTTCGTGGCGTCGGTGGTGTTCGACGCGGCCATCCAGTTGTCGAAACGGAACCCCCGATGATCGAAATCGATCGCGTCACCCGCCGCTTCGGCCCGCTTCTCGCCGTGGACGATGTCTCCCTGACGATCGCCCCCGGCACCGTCACCGCGCTGGTGGGCGCCTCCGGCAGCGGCAAATCCACGCTGCTGCGCATGATCAACCGGCTGATCGAGCCGAGCAGCGGCACGATCCGCATCGACGGGGTCGATACCGCGAGCGTGGGCGGCGAAACGCTGCGGCTCGGGATCGGCTACGTGATCCAGGGGCACGGCCTGTTTCCGCACTGGACGGTCGCGCGCAACATCGCCACCGTGCCGACGCTGGCGCGCTGGCCGAAGGCGCGCATCGAGGCGCGCGTCAACGAACTGCTGGAACTGTTCGAGCTGGAGCCCGCCGTGTATGCGCACAAGCTGCCGCATCAGTTGTCGGGCGGCCAGCAGCAGCGCGTGGGCGTGGCCCGCGCGCTGGCGGCCGAACCGGCGATCCTGCTGATGGACGAGCCGTTCGGCGCGCTCGACCCGATCATCCGCGGCAAGGCGCAGGACGATCTGGCCGCGCTGCAACAGCGCCTGAAGATCACCGTGGTGCTGGTCACGCACGACATCGACGAGGCGCTGCGACTCGGCGACCAGATCGCCGTGATGGACGGCGGCAAGGTGCTGCAGGCCGGCCCGCCCGCGCACATCCTCGCGCGTCCCGCACCGGGCTTCGTCGAGCGGCTGGTGGCCGGCGCCGAGCGGCCGCTGCGGTTGCTCGCGCTGACGCCGGTGGCCAGGCTGGCCGAGCCGGGCCGGGCCAGCGGCGCGCCGATCGACGGCCGGCGCTCGCTGCGCGACGCGCTGTCCGAACTGCTGTGGCGCGGCGCCGATGCGCTGCCGGTGGTCGTGCCGCCCGGCGCGGGCGAGCAGCGGATCACGCTGGCGGCGCTGGTCGCGCATGCGCGGAGCGGCGCATGAACGCCCTGCCGTCGCGCCACGCCGCCGCACCCGCCGCGCAAGCTTCGGCCGCAGCACGGTGCCGCGCCGCCGGCTCCGCCGCCGCGCAAGTTTCTCCCGCAGCACGGTGCCGAGCCGCATGACCGGCCGCCTCGTTGCCGCCGTCGCCCGGCTCGCCGCGCTGGCCGCCCTGCTCGTGCTGGTGCTGCGGCCGGCGTGGCTCGAACCGCTGTTCGCGCCGCTCGCCGAACATGGCGCACCGGCCATCTACGACCGCGCGAGCCTCGTCAGCCTGACGCTCTCGCATCTGGCGCTGGTGGCCGTATCGAGCCTGATCGGCTCGGCGCTGGCGATCCTGGCCGGCATCGCCGTCACGCGCCCGGCCGGCGCCGATTTCCTGCCGGTGGCGCGCAGCATCGCGAACCTCGGCCAGACCTTCCCGCCGGTGGCCGTGCTCGCGCTTGCCGTGCCGGCCGTCGGCTTCGGCGCGAAGCCGGTGCTGCTCGCGCTGACGCTGTACGGCTTGCTGCCGGTGTTCGAAAGCACGCTGGCCGGACTCGGCTCGATCGCGCCGGCCACGCTCGATGCCGCGCGCGGCATGGGAATGAGCGCGCGCCAGCGGCTCATGGCGATCGAGCTGCCGCTGGCCGCGCCCGTGATCCTCAACGGTGTGCGGCTGGCCGTGGTCATCAACCTCGGCACCGCCACGATCGGCTCGACGGTGGCCGCCCAGGGCCTGGGCGACGTGATCATCGCCGGCCTGCAAACCTCCAACACGGCGTTCGTGCTGCAAGGCGGCGTGATCGTCGCGCTGCTGGCCGTGCTCGTGTATGACGCGCTCGGCGTCGCCGCGCGCCGCTTCGCCCCGTCGCGGGCCACCTCGGGCAACAGCGCCGAGTAAATCCCTACCCGTTTTTCGGCGTTTCCGATTTTCATTCAATCCTATTGATTTTCTCGATTGAAAATCGGAAACGCCGATTTTCCATATCTCCCTATCGTTTCCACACTTAATCGGTGCGCCAAAAATTCATTGGCAAATATCCAATTTCGGATAGCGCCATCGATTCGTCATATCAATTGACACGCAAACGATTTCCATTTAAATATGCGGGAATTTTTATAGCTCAAACCCTTACTGCATAAGGATTTTCTTATCGATAAGTGTTTGAATATTTCCGTCTTGCTTCTTTGATGCGGGTCAACGATATTGGGGTTCGGGAAGGTAAAGAAACAAAGCTGCATCCCGTTAACCTATTTACAACGAACGATCACCTTGTGCATCGTCGATCCGAACCCTATTAAGAGAGGCCATCCATGAACATCCTGCGGCGGAGCATCAAACATAAACTGCTCGGTGGATTCGGCATCCTTGCCGTGATTGTCGTTGCCGTTTCGGCGTTCGCACTGAACGCGCTCGAAAATGCGAATCAGGCCTTCATCAGCTACACAGCCGGCATCAACGCACGCGCCAACACGGCCGCGCAGATCCGCAACGCCGTGGACCGCCGCGCCATCGCCGCACGCAACCTCGTGCTGGTGACCAAGCCGGACGACATCACGCTCGAAACAACCGATGTGCAGAGCGCCGATGCCGACGTGCAGCGCTACCTGGCGCAACTGCAAACGCTGCTGACCAACGCCACCGACGCCTCGCCGAAAGCCCACCAACTGGCCGCCAACATCGCCGAAATCGAAAGCCGCTACGGCCCGGTGGCGAGGGATATCGTCAAGAAGGCGCTCAATGGCCAACGCGAGGAAGCCACGCTCGAAATCGACGACAAATGCCGGCCGCTGCTGGCCGAGCTGGAGCGCGCGACCAACGCCTACGCCGACTACGTGCGCACGCAGGAGTCGGACATCGCTCAAATCAATCAGGACCGTTTCACGCAAACGCGC
The DNA here is from genome assembly GCF_047497165.1 of Burkholderia sp. 22PA0099. NCBI lineage: Bacteria > Pseudomonadati > Pseudomonadota > Betaproteobacteria > Burkholderiales > Burkholderiaceae > Burkholderia > Burkholderia sp. 22PA0099. Next base: position 2,531,820 of record NZ_CP163165.1, read on the forward strand.
ATGCTGATGTTCGGCGTGTGCGCCGCCGCCGTGGTGCTGGCTGCGATTTCCGGGCTGTGGATCACGCGCTCGATCACGCGGCCGCTGTCGGAGGCGGTGCGCGTGGCGCGTACGGTGGCCGACGGCGACTTGACGAGCCGCATCGAGGTGCGTGGCCACGACGAAACGCGCGACCTGCTCGAAGCGCTCGACACCATGAACACGCGGCTCTCGGATATCGTCGCGCGGGTGCGCGAAGGCAGCTCGGGCATCGCGCTGGCGGTGGGCGAGATCGCCGCCGGCAACGTCGACCTCAGCGTGCGCACCGAGGAACAGGCCGCCTCGCTGCAGGAAACGGCCGCCACCATGGAAGAACTGACGTCCACGGTGCGCCTGAACGCCGAGAATGCCCAGCAGGCCAGCTCGTTCGCGTCGAGTGCCTCGGAAGTCGCGCAGCGCGGCAGCCATGCGGTCGGGCGCGTGGTGGATACGATGAACGACATCGGCGAGCGCTCGTCGAAGATCGCCGACATCACCGGCATGATCGAGGGCATCGCGTTCCAGACCAACATCCTCGCGCTGAACGCCGCCGTGGAAGCCGCGCGGGCCGGCGAACAGGGCCGCGGCTTCGCGGTGGTGGCGTCGGAAGTGCGTTCGCTGGCGCAGCGTTCGTCCGCGGCGGCCAAGGAAATCAAGGAGCTGATCACCGCCTCGGTGCAGACCGTGCGGGACGGCTCGGTGCTGGCCGGCGATGCCGGTCGCACCATGGCCGAGATCACCCAGGCCGTGGCGCGCGTGACCGACATCATGGGCGAGATCGCCGCCGCGTCGGCCGAGCAAAGCCGCGGCATCGATCAGGTCAACCTGACCATCACGCAGATGGACGAAACCACGCAGCAGAACGCGGCGCTGGTCGAACAGGCGGCGGCGGCGTCGAAATCGCTCGAAGCGCAAGGCCGCCAGCTTGACGAGACGGTGTCCACGTTCCGCGTCGAGCAGGGGCGCCGGGGCGGCAACGCAGCGGCCGAGCCGATCCGCGCGAGCCAGACCGATTGGCGCATGGCGACGGTATGAGCCGACCTCTCGCCTGCCGAGCGACGGCGCAACACGCGCCGCTCGCCGGCTCGGCCGGGGCCTGAACACGCTGCCCCGGCCTTCTCCATCCTCCCGCAGCACCACGAACGCCCGGCGAGGCGCAACGCCCGAACGTCCTTGTCGTTACGCTCGGACCAGTTCGGGTAGCCCGACGCGCTGTTGGGCTCCGGGTCGATGCACCCAGCCCGTGATCAAGCACCGGGCGCTCCATCCTGCGAAAGCGGCACGCGCCAACGGCCCCCGGCGCGTGCCGCGCCCTGTGCGGCAGCGATCGGCCGAACCGGCTATGATCGCCACACCTCAACTCCGACCGAGCCGCCCCATGAGCGACCTGTCCGCCTTCCCGATCACGCAGAAATGGCCGGCCGCGCACCCGGACCGCATCCAGCTCTATTCGCTGCCCACGCCGAACGGCGTCAAGGCCTCGATCGCGCTGGAAGAACTCGGGCTGCCCTACGAGCCGCACCTGGTGCGCTTCGACACCAACGACCAGTTTTCGCCCGAATTCCTCTCGCTGAACCCGAACAACAAGATTCCGGCCCTGATCGACCCGAACGGCCCCGGCGGCAAGCCGATCGGCCTGTTCGAATCGGGCGCGATCCTGCTGTATCTGGCCGAAAAAACCGGCAAGCTGCTGCCAGCCGATCCGGCCGCGCGCTACGAGACGATCCAGTGGCTGATGTTCCAGATGGGCGGCATCGGCCCGATGTTCGGCCAGCTCGGCTTCTTCCACAAGTTCGCCGGCCGCGAATACGAAGACAAACGCCCGCGCGATCGCTATGTGGGCGAATCGAAGCGCCTGCTCGGCGTGCTCGACGCGCGGCTCGCCTCGAACGCGTGGATCGTCGGCGACGACTACACGATCGCCGATATCGCCACGTTCCCGTGGGTCCGCAACCTGGTGGGCTTCTACGAAGCGCGCGAGCTGGTGGAATTCGACACGTTCAAGCACGTCGCGCGCGCACTGGAAGCCTTCGTGGCGCGCCCGGCCGTCGAACGCGGCCTGACGATTCCGGCGCGCAACTGACCGGCTGATCGACCCAGCCCGACGGGCCGCTCGCGCACTGCGCGGCGGCCCGTTTTTCATGGCATCGCCATCACGCCTTGGCGTACAGCGTCGAATCGTCGAACTGCTCGGTATCGAGCACGCGGCCGATCAGGATCAGCGCCGTGCGCTCGATCGCCGTGCCGGCGATCTTGCCGACGATGTCGGCCAGCGTGCCGGTCACGCGCGTCTCGTCGGGCCAGCTCGCGCGATACACCACCGCCACCGGGCAATCGTCGCCGTAATGCGGGCGCACCTCCTCGACGATCTTCGCCAGATGGCGCACGCCCAGATGGATCGCCAGCGTGGCGCGGTGCGCCGCCAGCCCGCCGAGCGCCTCGCCCTCGGGCATCGTGGTCTTGCCGGCATAGCGCGTCAGGATCACGGTTTGCGCCACGCCGGGCAGCGTCAGTTCCACACCGAGCGTGGCCGCGCAGGCCGCCGTGGCCGTCACGCCCGGCACGATTTCATAAGGAATCCCCAGTGCCTTGAGGCGGCGGATCTGCTCGCCGATCGCGCCGTACAGCGACGGGTCGCCCGAATGCACACGCGCCACGTCCTGGCCCTTCGCATGCGCGTCGGCCAGCAGCGCGACGATCGCGTCGAGATCGAGTTCGGCCGTGTTGACAACCGTTTCGGCGCGGTGCCCGTCGAGCACGGCGGCCGGCACCAGCGAGCCCGCGTAGAGGATCACCGGGCAGCCGCGCACGAGGCGCTGGCCCTTCACCGTGATCAGTTCGGGGTCGCCGGGGCCGGCGCCGATGAAATACACCGTCATCTGGGAGGTTCTCCGTTCACGGAAATGAAATGGGATGGGTCGAGCGGCCCGTCATGGCGCGCCAAACTCGGCCAGCGCCTGCGCGAGCGCGTCGGGCGTGTCGAAGCGGCGCTCGGCGGCGGGCAGCGCCGGACGCGCGATCATCAGCACCGGCACGCGCCGTTCGCGCGCCACCGCCAGCTTGGCCTCGGTGGCCGCGCCGCCGCTCATCTTGCTGACCAGCACGTCCACGCCGAGCAGCGCGAACAGCGCGCGTTCGGCGTCGAGCACGAACGGCCCGCGCGCGGCGATCACGTTGGCGCACGCGTTGCCCGGATGCGGATCGAGGCAGCGGATCGTCCAGTGCTGATGCGGCGGGATCGCGTCGAGATGCGCGAGCGGCTCGCGGCCGAGCGTGAAGAACGGCCGGCGATAAGGCGCGAGCGCGGCCGTCAGCGCCGCCCAATCGGGCACGCAACGCCAATCGTCGCCCTCGCCCGGCTGCCACGGCGCGCGATCGAGCGCCCAGTACGGCGTGCCGGTCGCGGCGCAGGCGGCCGCCGCGTTGGCGCTGATTTGCGCCGCGTACGGATGGGTCGCGTCGGCCAGCAGCGCGATGCGGTTCTCGCGCAGGTAGGCCGCCAGCCCTTCGGCGCCGCCGAAGCCGCCGATCCGCACGCCGCAGGTCAAGCCCTCGGGCGTCTTGCCGAGGCCCGCGAGGCTGTAGACGGCCGACGCGGGCAGCGTGCGCGCCACCTTCAGCGCGTCGCCGGTGCCGCCGAGCAGCAGGATGCGCGGGGCGTCGGCGTGATGGGGGGTGTCGTTCATCGTGCGCTCCCGACGAAGCCGCCCTGCCGATCGATCGCGAACACCTCGACGGCCACGCCGTCGGGCACGATCGCGCGCGCCACCGCCAGCGCCTGCGCGCAGACGGCATCGCCGAGCGGCACGCCGGCCGCGTGGGCCAGCGCGAGCGCCTGTTGGCTGGTGTTGGCGGCCAGCATCGCCTGCCGCAGCGCCGAATCGGCGCCGGCGTCGGCGGCCCAGCCGGCCAGTTGCGGCAAATCGATGCTCGAATGCCGGCTGTGCAGATCGAGATGGCCGGCCGCGAGCTTCGAGAACTTGCCGAAGCCGCCGCACAGGCTCACGCGCGCGACCGGCGCGCGGCGCAGATGCTTGAGCACCGCGCCCGCGAAGTCGCCCATCTCGATCATCGCGATCTCGGGCAGGCCGTAGTGCGCGCGCATCGCGTCCTCGCTGGCGTTGCCGGTGCAGGCGGCGATATGCGTCACGCCGTTGGCGCGCGCCACGTCGATGCCCTGGTGGATCGACGCGATATAGGCCGAGCACGAGAACGGCCGCACGATGCCGGTGGTGCCGAGGATCGACAGCCCGCCGACGATGCCGAGCCGCGGGTTCATGGTTTTCAGCGCGAGCGCCGCGCCGCCCTCCACGCCGATCGCCACCTCGAAGCCGCCCGCGTAGCCGTGGTCGGCCGCCAGTTGCAGCAGGTGCTCGGTCATCATGCGGCGCGGCACCGGGTTGATGGCCGGTTCGCCCACCGCGAGCGTCAGGCCGGGCCGCGTGACGGTGCCCACGCCATCGGCCGCGTGGAAGCGCACGCCGGGGAGCGCCGCGAGCGTCACGCGCGCGTAGACCACCGCGCCGTGCGTCACGTCGGGATCGTCGCCGGCGTCCTTGACGGTGCCGGCCTCGGCGATGTTGGCGGTCATGCCTGCACCCGTGCCCGGGTTCGCCGCCGCACGGCGGCAATACACCAGCCGCATCGTCACGTGCTGGCCCTTCGGCAGCACGATCTCGCTCATCTCGTCGGCCTGCCCCGTCAGCAGCAGCCGCGCGGCGGCCAGCGAGGTGGCCGTCGCGCAACTGCCGGTGGTGTAGCCGCTGCGCAGCGGCGCGGGCTGTTCGGCCGTTTCCTCGCGCATCACCCCCCCTCCGTGCGCGGCTTGCGGACCTCGTACAGCGTGACCGGCAAGGCCTGCCGCCAGGTGTCGAAGCCGCCGAGCGGCGCGGCCGTGGCGAGCGCGACGCGCGTCAGCGAGCCGCCGTGCCGTTCGCGCCAGGCGAGGACCGCGGCCTCGGCCTGCAGCGTCACGGCGTTGGCGACCAGCCGGCCGCCCGGCTTCAGCGCGGCCCAGCAGGCGGCCAGCACACCGGGCTCGGAGCCGCCGCCGCCGATGAAGATCGCGTCGGGCGCGGCCAACCCGTCGAGCGCGGCCGGCGCGCGGCCCGCGACGATCGCGAGGCCCGGCACGCCGAGCCGTTCGGCGTTGCGCGCGATGCTCGCGCGGCGCGCGTCGTCGGCCTCGATCGCGATGGCGGTGCACGAGGGATGCGCGCGCATCCATTCGATGCCGATCGAGCCGGAGCCCGCGCCGACATCCCACAGCCGCTCGCCCGGCGCCGGCGCGAGCCGCGCCAGCGTGATCGCGCGCATGTCGCGCTTGGTCAGCTGTCCGTCGTGTTCGTAGGCGTCGTCGGGCAGGCCCGGCACGAGGCCGAGCGCGGGCGCCTCGGCGTCGCGCACGCAGTCGAGCGCCACCAGGTTCAGCGCTGCGACGCCGGGTGCGGGCCACGCGTGCGCCAGCGCGTCGATGCGCCGCTCGTCGGGGCCGCCCAGATGCTCGAACACGCTCAGGCGCGTCGCACCGTAACCGGCTTCGGTGACGAGCCGCGCGAGCGCCGCCGGCGTGGCGCCGTCGGCACTCAGCACGATCAGGCGGCGGCCGTGATGCAGATGGCGCGCGAGCGTGGCGAGCGGCCGGCCGACGCACGAGATCACGTCGAGATCCTGCAACGCCCAACCGAGCCGCGCCGCCGCGAACGACACCGACGACGGCCCCGGCAACACCCGCAACGCCTCGGGCGGCACATGCCGCGCGAGCGTCGCGCCGACGCCGTGGAACATCGGATCGCCGCTCGCCAGCACGCACACCGGCGTGCCGCGATGCGCGAGCAGCGCGGCGATGTCGAACGGCTTCGGCCACGGTTCGCGGCGCGCGCGCAGGCAGCCCGGCAGCATCGCCAGATGACGCTCGCCACCCACCACCACGGCCGCGTCGATCAACGCGCGCCGGGCGTGCTTGCCCAGGCCCGCGAAGCCGTCGTCGCCGATGCCGATTACCGTCAGCCACGCCGTCATGCCCCGTTCCCCATCCGTGTTTCGCCCTCGTTCAATACGCGCCCGGCCCACCGCGCGCCGGGGCGCGCAGCGTATCTCGGCCAGGCGAAAGCAGGCATAATACAGCCTCGTTTGCCGGTGCCCAATGGTGTCCGAGGGTGTTCCGCGCGGCCGATCAGGAATGCAGGGTGCGGCTGCGCTGCCGAGGCGGCCTGCGTCACCGTGGTCTGCCCGTCGTGCTGCGGAACACCATCCGGAAGCGCCGCGGCAGGCCATGCGCTTCGGTGCGGAAGACCTGCCCCGGCCGAATGAACGTCCGGCCGCATCGGGCGGGGTTCCGATGCCAGGGCGTCGCCCGCGCACGCCGCGCACGCCGCGCACGCCCGTTCCGAACCGGCCCGCGCCCCGGCGCCCGCTTTCCCGTTCCGTTGTCGATTCGCTCCTTGCCGCTCCCACGCTCGACCCGCGATGTGCCCCCGAATCCTGCCGCGCAGCCGGACGACGACGCGCGCGCGGGCCGGCCCGGCGGCCTGGATGTCGATCCCGCCCCGACGATCCGGCCCAGCGCCTGCCCGAATCCTGCCGCGCAGCCGGACGACGACGCGCGCGCGGGCCGGACCGGCGGCCTGGATGTCGATCCCGCTCCGGCGATCCGGCCCAGCGCCTGCCCGGGGCTGGTGCGCGTGGTGGCCACGCACGACGGCGGCTTGTGCCGCGTGCGTCTGCCGGGCGGGCTGCTGACGGCCGACGGCGCACGCGCGCTGGCGGCCGCTGCGCAAGCGCATGGCTCGGGTGCGCTCGACGCCACCAATCGCGCGAACCTGCAGATTCGCGGCGTGCGCGACGGCCACGAGGCTGCGCTCGCGGCAGCGCTGATCGACGCGGGCCTCGGCCCGACGCCCGACGGCGCAACCGACCTTGTCGCCACCGCGCTGCGCGACGACGTGCGCAACGTCATGTTGAGCCCCGCCGCCGGCCGCGATCCGGGCGCGCTCGCCGACACGCGCGCGCTCGGCGCGGCGCTGCTCGCGATGCTGCAGGCCGAGCCGCGTTTCGCGGCGCTCTCGCCGAAATGCTCGTTGTCGCTCGACGGCGGCGAGGCGCTGGCCGAACTCGCCCATCCGCACGATCTGTGGTTCTCGGCGCGCCGCAACGCGGCGGGTGCGCACGATTACGCATTCGGGCTGGCCGGCCGGCCGCCCGTCGAAACCCACGACGCGCCCGCGCTCGGCGCGGTGGCGGCCGATCAGGTCGTGCCGCTCGCCCATGCGCTGCTGCTCGCGTTCCTCGACCACGCGCCGCCCGAGGCGAAACGCATGCGCGACGCGCTGCCCCGCCTGAGCGCCGACGCGCTGCTCGCGCACGCCGGCGCGCGGCTGCGGTTCGCGGTGCAGCGCGACGCCGCGCTCGCCCGCTGGCGCCGCCTGCCGGCCGACCCGGCGCGACGTTTCGGCATCCGGAGCGAATCCGATCCGGCCACGCGCCAGATCGGCGCGCAAGTGCCGCTCGGCCGGCTCGATGCGGCGACGCTCGCGGCGCTGGCCACGCTGGCCGAACGCGACGGCGACGGCACGCTGCGCTTCACGCCGTGGCAAGGCGTGCTGCTGCCCGGCGTGCGCGCCGATGCGGCCGAACGCGTGCTGGCGGCGCTCGCCACGCTCGGCCTGCTCACCTCGCCCGGCTCACCGCTCGCGCACCTGGTGGCCTGCGCCGGCAGCACCGGCTGCGCTCGCGCGCTGGCCGACACCAAGGCCGACGCGCACGCGCTGGCCGCGCGCCTCGCGGCGCCCCAGGCCCTGCATCTGAGCGGTTGCGCGCGCGCCTGCGCGCAGCCGTGGCCCGCCCCCGCCACGCTGGTCGCGGTGGCGGCGGGCCGTTACGACCTGTACCGGCGCGACGGCGAGCACGGCTTCGGCCGGCTCGACGCGCGCCATCTGACGATCGACCAAGCCGCCGCGTTGCTCGACGCCGCGCGGCGCCATCAGGACTGAACCGCATGCTCGACTACCTTCGCGACGGCCAGGAAATCTACCGGCAATCGTTCGCGACGATCCGCGCCGAAGCCGATCTGACGGCCATCCCGGCCGACCTCGAAAAACTCGCCGTACGCGTGATCCACGCCTGCGGGATGGTGGACGTCGTCGCCGACCTGCGCTTCTCGCCCGGCGCGGGCCGGGCCGGGCGGCAAGCGCTCGCGGCCGGCGCGCCGATCCTCTGCGATGCGCGGATGGTGGCCGAAGGCATCACGCGCGCGCGGCTGCCGGCCGCCAACCCGGTGCTGTGCACGCTCGGCGATCCGCAGGTGCCGGCGCTCGCGCAGCAACTCGGCAACACGCGCTCGGCCGCCGCGCTCGAACTGTGGCGGCCCTCGCTGGCCGGCAGCGTGGTGGTGATCGGCAACGCGCCCACCGCGCTGTTCCATCTGCTCGACATGCTCGACGCGGGCGCACCGAAGCCGGCGCTGATCCTCGGCTTCCCCGTAGGCTTCATCGGCGCGGCCGAATCGAAGGCGATGCTGGCGGCCGACAGCCGCGGCGTGCCGTTCGTGGTGGTAACGGGCCGGCGCGGCGGCAGCGCGATGGCGGCGGCTGCCGTCAACGCCCTGGCCACGGAGGTCGAATGAGCGCGCCCGGCTTCCCGTCCGCTTCGAATCCGCCAGCCGGCACGCCTGCACCCACGCCGGCGTCAGGATCGCGCGGCCGCCTGTTCGGCATCGGCGTCGGCCCGGGCGACCCCGAGCTGCTGACGCTGAAGGCCGTGCGCCTGCTGCAGGCCGCGCCGGTGGTGGCCTACTTCGTCGCCAAGGGCAAGAAGGGCAACGCGTACGGCATCATCGAGGCGCATCTGCATGACGCCCAGGTTCAGTTGCCGCTGGTCTACCCGGTCACGACCGAGGCGCTGGCGCCGCCGCTCAGTTACGAGCGCGTGATCGCCGATTTCTACGACACCGCCGCCGAGGTGGTGGCCGCCCATCTGGACGCGGGCCGCGACGTGGCCGTGATCTGCGAGGGCGACCCGTTCTTCTACGGCTCCTACATGTACCTGCACGACCGGCTCGCGCATCGCTACGACACCGAGGTGGTGCCCGGCGTCTGTTCGATGCTGGGCGGCGCGGCCGTGCTCGGCGTGCCGCTGGTGTATCGCAACCAGACGCTGTCGGTGCTGTCGGGCGTGCTGCCCGAGGACGAACTGCGCGCGCGGCTCGCCAAGGCCGATGCGGCCGTGGTCATGAAGCTCGGCCGCAATTTCGACAAGGTGCGCCGCGTGCTCGACGAGTTGGGCCTCGCGAGCCGCGCGCTGTATGTCGAGCGCGCGACCATGGCGAACCAGCGCATCGTGCCGCTGGCCGAGGTCGATCCGATGGCCTCGCCCTACTTCTCGCTGCTCGTCGTGCCGGGGGAAAAATGGCAAGGCTGAACGCCGCGCCGGCCATCGTGGTGCTCGGCGCGGGCGCGCTGCCGGTGGCCGAGCGAATTCGCGCGCGCTACGCAGGCGCGACGATCCATGCGCTCGCGGGCCGCGTCGATGGCGACGTGGCGTTCACCGAACTCGGTGCGCATCTGCGTGCGCTGTATGCGCGCGGCAATCCGATCGTCGCGCTGTGCGCGGCCGGCATCGTGATCCGCTGCGTCGCGGCGTGCCTGACCGACAAGGGCGTCGAGCCGCCGGTGCTGGCCGTGGCCGAGGACGGCAGCGCCGTGGTGCCGCTGCTCGGCGGCCTGACCGGCGTGAACCTGCTCGCACGCGAGATCGCCGACGTGCTCGGCATCGCGCCCGCGATCACCACCAGCGGCGAGCTGCGCTTCGGCGCGTGCGTGCTCAATCCGCCCGAGGGCTATGCGCTGGCCGATATCGGCGCGGGCAAGCGTTTCGTGTCCGATCTGCTGGCCGGGGCCGCGACGCGCATCGAAGGCGACGCGCCCTGGCTCGACGGCGTGGCGCTGCCGGTCGATCCGTCGGCCGCGCATGCGGTGCGCATCACGCCGCAGGCCGGCGGTGCGGCGTCGGGTGAACTCGTGATTCATCCGCGCAGCGTCGTGGTGGCCGTGACGGGCACTCGGGAAAGCGAACGATACGACGCATCGATTCCGTTGACGGCCGATGGCCGCGACGATGATCCGCTTGCGCGCCGCGTGCTCGATGCGCTTGCCGCAGCCGGTTTGTCGCCGCTCGCGCTGGCCGTGCTGGTTGCGCCGAAACGCATGATGCGCGACGCGGCGCTCGCACGCGGTGCGCAAGCGCTGGGGGTGCCGCTGCGGTTCGTCGATGCGGAGGGCGGCGAGAGCGGCTCTGCAAACGGTGTTGCGGATGACGCCGAGGACCGCTATGCAAGCGATGTGGCCGATGGCGCCGAGAGCGGCTCTACGAACGGCATCGCGAATGGCGCCGAGAACGGCTCTGCAAGCGGCATGGCCGATAGTGCCGAGGACCGCCATGCAAGCGGTGTGGCCGATGGCGCCGAGAACGGCGCTGCAAACGGCATCGCGGATGGCGCCGAGGACCGACCTACAAGCGGCATGGCCGATGGCGCCGAAAACGCCCCTGCGAACGGCGTCGCGAATTGCAATCCGGATCGCAGCGCAAATCGCAGCACGGAAGCCGATGCCCGAACGCTGCTCGACACGGCACTCGTCGCCGCCTCGATCCCCGCCTCGGCACCCTCAACCGCCCACGCCCCCGACCTCGCGATCGCCATCGCCGACGCCCCCGTCGACGCCACCCGGCTCGGCCAGGCACGCGGCAAGCTGACCGTGCTCGGCCTCGGCCCCGGCAGCGCCGAGCTGATGACGCCGGCCGCGCGCGCGGCGCTGGCCGGCGCTACCGACATCCTCGGCTACGCCACCTACGTGCGCATGGCCGGCACGTTCCGCGCCGACCAGCGCGTGCACGAAACCGACAACCGCGAGGAATTGCAACGCGCCCGCCATGCGTTCGAGCTGGCCGCGCAGGGGCGGCAGGTGGCGATGGTGTCGTCGGGCGATCCGGGCGTGTTCGCGATGGCGGCGGCCGTGCTCGAAGCGCTCGACGCCAGCGCCGGCAGCGAGGCCGCCGCGTGGGCCGACGTCGCGCTGGACGTGGTGCCCGGCGTGTCGGCGGCGATGGCCGCCGCCGCGCAGGCCGGCGCGCCGCTCGGCCACGATTTCTGCGTGATCTCGCTGTCGGACAACCTGAAGCCGTGGGGCGTGATCGAGGAACGGCTGGCGCTGGCCGCGCGCGCCGACCTCGTGATGGCGTTCTACAACCCGGTGTCGAAGGCGCGGCCGTGGCAGCTCGATCGCGCGCTGGAGATCGTGCGCGCCGTGCGCACCGCCGACACCGTGGTGGTGCTCGGCCGCGACATCGGCCGCCCCGGCGCGACCCTGCGCAGCACCACGCTCGGCGAACTGCGCTCGGATCAGGTGGACATGCGCACGATGGTGATCGTCGGTTCGTCGAAGACGCGCCGCTTCACCCGCGGCGAGCGCGAGTGGATCTACACGCCGCGCTTCTACGATTGAGGCACGGGCCGAGCGCTCGGCCCGTGTCAACCGCTCAACCGTGCGCCGCCAGCCCGTCGATCATCACCTGCCGGTGGCCGAACGAGCACGGCTCGATGCGGGCCACCACGCCGAACACGTCGGCCAGGCTTTGCGGCGTGACCACCTCGCCCGGTTCCCCGAAGCGCTCGATGCGCCCGCGATGCAGCAGCATCGCGCGGTCGCAGGCGCGCATCGCGGCATTGATGTCGTGCAGCACCACCACCGTCACCATGCCGCGCTCGCGCGTCACGTCGCGCAGCACCTGCATCACGTGGAATTGATGGTTCAGGTCGAGCGCCGACAGCGGCTCGTCGAGCAGCAGCACGTGCGGGTCGCGCACCAGCGCCTGCGCAATGCCGACCAATTGACGCTGCCCGCCCGACAGCTCGTCAAGCGAACGCGCGGCCAGCGTGCCGATCTCCAGCCGCGCCAGCACCGCCTGCGCGGCGGCCAGATCGGCGGCCGTGCCCTCGCGCGCGAGCGCCGGATCGCGCCCGGCGCGGCGCGCCACCAGTACCGATTCGAGCACCTGCAGGCGCACGCCGGCCGGCAAGGTTTGCGGCAGATACACCACGCTGCGCGCCGACAGCGCCAGCGTCTCGCCGTCGAGCGTCAGCCGCCCCGCGCTGGCGGCCGTCAGCCCGGCCAGCACGCGCAGCAGCGTCGATTTCCCGCTGCCGTTCGGCCCGAGCAGCGCCGTGATCATGCCGCGCGGCAGCGGCCCCGCCGACAGCTCGCGCAGCACCTCGCGGCGGCCGTAGCGCACCGACACATCGTGAATCGACAGCCCGTTCATGGCGCGCTCCCCTGCGAACGCACCACGATCGCGAGAAACAGCGGAATCCCCACCAGCGCCGTGACGATGCCCACCGGAATCAGCACGCCCGGCACGATCATCTTCGAGGCGATCGAGGCCAGCGACAGCATCAGCGCGCCGCACAGCAGGCTGCCCGGCAGATAGAAACGGTGATCCTCGCCGAGCAGCGTGCGCGCGATGTGCGGCGCGATCAGGCCGACGAAGCCGATCGTGCCGACGAACGACACCGCCAGCGCCGACAGCACCGCCACCCGCAGCAGCGTGCCGAGCCGCAGCCGGCGCACGTCGATGCCGAAGCTGGACGCCCGCTCCTCGCCGAGCCGCAACGCGGTCAGCGCCCAGGCGTTGCGCATCGCCAGCGGCAGCGCGATCAGGAGCGCCGCACTGAGCACGCCGATCTTCGGCCAGTCGGCGCGAGCGAGCGAGCCGAGCGTCCAGAACACCAGGCCCTGCAACGCGTCGGCCGAGGCGATGAACTGCATCAGCTCGACCAGCGCGTGAAACGAGAACACCAGCGCGATGCCCATCAGCACCACGCCGGACGTGCTCATGCCGCGCCAGCGCGCCACCAGGTCGAGCGCCATCGCCGAGCCGAACGCGAACACGAACGCGTTGGCCGAGATCAGCCAGGTTTGCGGCACATGCGGGATCGTGAAGTCGAGCACGATCGCCAGCGACGCGCCGAACGCGGCCGCCGCCGACACGCCGAGCGTGTACGGGCTGGCCAGCGGATTGTTGAGGATGGTCTGCATCTCCGCGCCCGACAGGCCGAGCGCCGCGCCCACCACCAGCGCCATCACCGCGTACGGCAGGCGGATCTGCCAGACGATCACGACGTTGGCCGGATCGGCGTCGGCGCGCGAGAACAACGTGTGCAGCAAGGTCGAGAGCGGCAGCCCCGACGGGCCGGAGCCGAGGTCGAACAGCAGCGAGCCGGCGATCAGCAGCGCGATCGCGACCAGCAACAGCACGCGCCGGCGCGTCAGGCGCGCGTAGGCGCGGTGGGCATCGTCGGCGGCCGGCGACGTCGGCGCATCGCTCGCGGCAACCGACGCATCGCGCGCCGTCACGGCCGCCGCGCGGGACGGCGCACTCATCGTGCCGCCGAACCGGCCGCGCCCGAGGCAGGCAGCGGCGAATCCACCCATTCGGTGCCCGTCACCGGCACCGCCAGGAAGCGGCGATACAGCTCGGCCTGGGTGGCCTTGACGTCGAGCGTCTTGAAGCGGTCCGGATAGAACCACTTGGCGAACGCCTCGATCGCGACGATGTTGTACGGCGAATCGTAGTAATCGTGGGCGATGCCGTGCACCCGGCCGTCGTGGATCGCCTTGATGGTGTCGAAGCCGGGCCGCGCGATCAGTTGGCCGAGGCTCGCGCGGGCATCCTGCTCGCTGGTCAGCGCGCCCACCCGCAGCGACGCGAGGCCGGGCTTGGTGCGCGCGCCGGTGGCGATATATACGTCGGGCCGCGCCGCGATGATCTGCTCCATGCTCAGGTCGCCGAGCACGCCCGGCAGCAGGCCGGCCGCGATGTTGCGCCCGCCGGCCGCGTCGACGAATTCGCCGAAGTTGCCCTTGCCGGCCGTATGGCAGCAGCCCGCATCCCACACGCCGGCCAGCATGTCGACGAACACCTTCGGCCGCTGCGCCTCGGGGATCGCATCGACCACCTGTTTCACGCGCGCCAGATGCTGCTGATAGAACGCGATGTAGTCGTTCGCTTGCTTCTCGCGATGGAGCACCTGTCCGAGCAGGCGGATGCTCGGCACCGTGTTCTGCATCGGATGCAGGCGGAAATCGAGGAACACCACCGTGGTGCCGGTCGCCTCCAGTTGCTTGACCAGCGCGTTGTAGCGGCTCGGGCCGTGGCCCGCCACGCTGAATACCGCCACGTCGGGCTTGAGCGCGAGCGCCTTCTCGTCGCTGATGCTGTCCTCGCTCGACTTGCCGATCAGCGGCACCTGGCGGATCTGCGGGAACACCTTGGCGTAGGCGTCGAAACGCTGCGGGTCCATGGTCGGCAGGTCGCCCTGCCAGCCGACGATGCGCGCGAGCGGATGCGGGCCTTCGAGCAGCGCGACCGCCTCCAGCGTGCGGCTCTCGCCGAGCAGAATCCGCTGCGGCGCGGCAGCCGGAATGCGGATGGTTCGGCCGGCGAGGTCGGTGACGGTTTGCGGGGCGGTGGCGGCCGGCGCGTTCTGCGCGGCGGCGGGCGGCGCGACGGACAAGCCGGCCAGCGGAACCGCCAATGAAGCGGCCAATGAAGCAGCCAGCGAACCGGCCGACAGGAGCGCGCGTGCGGCGCGGGACAACGGAGCGAACGAAGCGATACGAACCTGCTGCATGATGGCCTTCTCAAATGAGAACGATTGTTATTCGTGCGTGGCCGTCACTGTAATGGCGGTTTGTAATGTCGATGTGTTGGGCGGTGGGGCTTTTGTAATGGAATATGTTGGCGCTTGTGATGCGGCGAACGCGGCCCGAGGCGGCCCTGCGCGCCTGAACCGGCGCTGCTCGCGCGGCGCGCCGGTTCGCGGTAAGGTCGCGATCGTCGGTGCCCGCGCACTTCTCGCTTCATGGCCCGCTTCATGGCCCGCTTCGTCGCCCTTTTTATCGTCTTTTTGCCTGCCCATCCCATGAACCTGCGCATGACGCTGCGCCTGTGGCCCGATTCGCTGTTCGGCCGCCTCGTCGCGATCCTCGCGGCCGGCATGTTCGCCGGCCAGTTGCTGACCAGCACGATCTGGTTCGACACGCACGATTACCGCACGCTCGAAATCCCGTCGCGGCTGTTCGCGAGCCGGCTCGCCGACACCGTGCGCCTGCTGCGCAACGCCCCCGACGACGCCGCGCGCGACGCCACGCTCGCGCGCCTGTCCGACGCTCGCTACCAGTTGCGCGCGATCGCCGGCCCCGAATCGGCCACCGGCATGGCCGCCGCCGCGCCGCAGCCCACGCTCGCGCGGCGTGCGGTGGCCGCGCTGATCGCGGGCGTGATCGCCAAACGGCTCGGCGAGCCGATCGAGGTGCGGCTGCTCAATGCGCAGATCAGCGACGATGCCGGCCGCCAGCGCGGCATCCTGAGCCTGTTCAATTCGCGCATGCCGATGGGCGATTTTCATCTGCAGATGCTGGTGCCGGGCCAGGGCTGGCTCGACGTGGTGGCGCACGAGGGCCAGGCCGGCATGCAGAGCGAGCCGGGTTCGCTGGTGGCCGACTATCTGCTGCGGCTGTACGTGATCCGTTTCGTGGCGGTCTGCGTGCTGGCGTTCGTCGCGGTGCGCTTCGCGTTGCGTCCGCTGCGCGTGTTCGCCAAGGCCGCCGAGGCGCTCGGCCGCAATATCTATCGCGCGCCACTGGCGCTCGACGGGCCGCAGGAAGTGCGCAGCGTGGCCAAGGCGTTCAACGCGATGCAGCAGCGCCTGATCGACAGCTTCGCGGAACGCACGCGCTTGCTGGCGGCCGTCTCGCACGACCTGCGTTCGCCGTTGACGCGGCTGCGCCTGCGCACCGAAATGCTGCCCGACGCGAGCTGGCGCGAACGGCTGCGCGGCGATCTCGACGAGATGGAAGCGATGGTGCGCAGCACGCTCGACGCCGTGCAGGGCATCGAGATCACCGAGGCCAGCCAGCGCATCGACATCGATTCGATGCTGGCCGGGCTGGCCGAGGACGCGCGCGACGCAGGCCACGCGGTGCGCATCGAGGGCCGTGCAAGCGCGCCGTATCCGGGCTTCGCGCGCAACCTGAAGCGCTGCCTGCAGAACCTTGTCGACAACGCGATCCGCCACGGCGGCGGCACGGCCGACGGCATCTCGATCCGCGTGACGGACGACGCGCAGGCGCTGCGCATCGTGATCGGCGATCGCGGCGCGGGCATCGCCGATCCGGCGCTGCTCGAACGGGTGTTCGAGCCGTATTTCCGCGCGGCCGGCGAACGCGACGGCAAGCCCGCGCCGGACGGCACCGGCCTGGGACTGACGATCGCGCGCGGCATCGCGGCCGCGCACGGCGGCACGCTGACGTTGAGAAACCGCATGGATGGCGAGCGCATCGACGGGCTCGACGCCGAACTGGTGCTGCCTCGTGATGCGTGATGCCGCATCTCGGCCGCGCATGGCGGTGCACGCAGCGATGGGCTCGACGCCGAACTGGTGCTGCCGCGTGATGCGTGATGCCACATCTCGGCCGCGCATGGCGGCGCGCTGACGCTGCGCAACCGCATGGACGGCGAGCGCATCGACAGGCTCGACGCCGAACGGGTGCTGCCGCGCGATGCGTTATGCCACATCTCGGCCGCGCATGGCGGCACGCTGACGCTGCGCAATCGCATGGATGGCGCGCGCAGCGACGGGATCTGATGCTGCCACGTGATGCGTGTGCGCCGGATGTGATGCCACATCGCGCCACATCACGCGTCACGCCTTTCGAAAGCCCACGGCACGCATGTCAATTCGATGACGTAACAAACGCGTTACTTCGCAAACGCGGTGCCGGCTGCGCGCCGCGCATGCGCCGGCCCCGCGCTTGCGTGCACACTCTTTCGGCTCAGGTTGCGACCCGCTTGCCGCACCCCGCTTCCCGCCTGGCACGCGTTCCCCCCTCCTCGTCGCGCCCGCCATGATTCGCCTCGATCCCCGTTCCCTGCTCGATCCGCCCCGCTATCCGCATCACGGTTACGCACGGCTGGCCGACCGCCTCAAGCATCTGCTGGCGACTGCCGCCGACGTGGTGTTCGTACCTGCCGAGGCCAAGCTCGCGCTGGAGGCCGTGGCAGCCGGCGTGGCGTATCCGGGGCTGGTCGCGCTGAACGTGGTGAGCGGCCCGCACGGCGCGGCGTTCGGCGCCTGGTTGCGACGCGGCGGTGCGACCGTGCACGAGGTGCTGGCCGAACCGGGTCAGGCGATCGCGATCGAAGCGGTGGCCGCATGCGCCGACGGGCTCGGCCAGCTCGACCTGGTGGCCGCCGTGCATGCCGAGCCCGCCACCGGCGTGCTCAATCCGCTGGCGGCGCTGGCCGCGCTGGCGCGCTCGCGCGGCGCGCTGCTGGTGGTGGATGCGGTGGCGTCGGTGGGCGGCCATCCGCTCGAACTCGACGCGCTCGGCGTGGATATCGCCGTGATCGGCCCGCAGAAGGCGTTGGCCGGGCCGGCCGGCGTGTCGGCGGTGGCGCTCGGCGCACGCGCCTGGGCGCATCTGGAGGCGGCCGAGCCGCATGTCGCGCAGGCGCCGTTGGCCACCTCGAACCTGTCGTTGACGCGCCTGCGCCGCGATTGGCTCGACTGCGGCCGCGGCGAATTGCCGGGCACGCCGTCGCCGCTGGAGTTCTGGGCGCTGGAAGCGGCGCTCGACCGGATCGAGGCCGAAGGCATCGCGCAGACCGTCGCACGCCATGCGCAGGCCGCGCAGGCCTGCCGCGCCGCGCTGCGGGCGCTCGGCGTGCCGCCCGCGATCGCGCGCGACGACGCCGCCTCGGCACTCGTCACCGCCGCGCCGGTGCCGCCCGGCGTGGAAGCGGCGGCGCTGATCGCGCATGCGCGCCGGCACGGCGTGGAACTCGCGCCCGGCCCCGGCCCGCTGGCCCGGCGCATCGTGCGCCTCGACCACACCGGCCTGCGCGCGGCCGAGGACGCCGTGCACGCGAACATCGTCGCGTACGGCGGCGCGCTCGAACAGCTCAACTACCCGGTGGACCTCGACGCGGCCGGCCAGGCCATCGCCGACGCGTACGCCGGCGTGTAACGCGCGGCCTCGCCGCATCCTTCAACGCCTCAACGCATCAACGCCTCAACGCAACAGCCCGCGCGCCGCGAGATTGCGATACAGCGCGCGCGTGCCGAATTCCCACGGCGCCACCTCGGTGCACAACGACACACGATTGACCAGCGCGCCGAGCGAGGCGGTCGAGATCGTCACGCGGTCGCCGAGATGATGCGTGAAGCCCGCGCCGGCTTCGTCGCGATCCTGGATCGGCGAGAACATCGTGCCGAGGAACAGCATGAAGCCGTCCGGGTATTGGTGATGCGCGCCGTGCGTCTGCGCGACCAGGTCGAGCGGATCGCGGCTGATCTCGCTCATGTGGCTGACGCCGTCGAGCACGAAGCCGTCCTCGCCCTCGATGCGCAGGCCGACCGAGGCGCCGCGCACCGTGTCGATCGTGAAACCGCCGTCGAACAGCCGCACGAACGGCCCGATCGAACACGACGCGTTGTTGTCCTTGCACTTGCCGAGCAGCAGCGCCGAGCGGCCCTCGACATCGCGCAGGTTGACGTCGTTGCCGAGCGTCGCGCCCACCGCCTGGCCTGCCGCATTCACGGCCAGCACCACTTCCGGCTCCGGGTTGTTCCAGGTGGAGATCGGCAGCAGGCCGACCTCGCTGCCGAAGCCCACCGACGACATCGGCTGCGATTTCGTGAACACCTCGGCATCGGGGCCGATGCCGACTTCGAGGTATTGCGACCAGACACCGCGCGCCTGCAACGCCGCCTTCAGGCGCATCGCCGCGTCGGAGCCGGGCTCGATCTGCGAGAGATCCGCGCCGATCGCCTGCTGGATGGTGGCGCGCAACTCGACGGCGCGGGCCGCGTCGCCGCCCGCCTGCTCCTCGATCACACGCTCGATCAGGCTGACCGCGAACGTCACGCCGCAGGCCTTGATCGCCTGCACGTCGCACGGCGCGAGCAGGCGGATGGCGGGCGCGGCGTGATCCGAGTGCTCGCCGAACTGCGCGGCCAGCAGCTCGCGCGCCGTGCCGAGCCGTTCGCCTTCGGCGCGGCGCGCGGCCCCGGCCGGATCGGGCAGATCGAACAGGTCGGCGGTGGTCGGGGCGAACGCCGTGATGTCGAACACCTCGCCGCCGCGCACCGCGACCACGCACGGGCCTTCGAACGCCGCCGTCTTGCGCCAGACGCGGCCGATCAGCAGCGCATCGTCGAGATCGGCAGGCAGCAATGCGGCGATCGGGTCCTGCTCGGCGGGATGGGTCATGTCTGTCTCCTCGTTGTGGAATGCCGACGATGCTACGGGCGATGCACCGAGGCTGTCCAACAGGGCGACCTATAATCCAGCCTGCTGGATTCGACACCGCCGTTCATTCGCCAACCCGCCGAGGCCCGCATGCCCGACAAGCTCACCGACGTGCCCGCCATCGCACGCGTGCACGACATTCTCGATGCGCTGAAAGCCACCCGCCGCCCGACCTCCGCCAAGGATCTGCTGACGCTCACCGGCATGCCGCGCAGCACGCTGTATCTGACGCTCGACGCGCTGGAGCGGCGGCAATGGCTCGTCAAGAGCGGCGACGGCTACGCGATCGGCGTGGCGCTGTTCGAGATCGGCAGCACTTACCTGCTGGCCGATTTCACGCTCGACGCGTTTCGCCGCGAGGCCGCGTGGTTCGTCGCGAAGCACAACGAGGCCGTGCAGATGGCCGTGCTCGACCGCGCCGAGGTGGTGTATCTGGCGCGCGAGGACCCGTCGCGCGCGGTGCGGCTCGTCTCCGATATCGGCTCGCGGCTGCCCGCGCATTGCTCGGCGCTCGGCAAGGCGCTGCTCGCGAGCCTGTCCGACGAAACCGCGCAGATGATCGTGCCGCCCCGGCTGCGCGCGCTGACCGAGCATTCGCTGAGCAAGCGCGCCGACCTGATCGCGGCGCTGGCCGAGGTGCGCGAGCGCGGCTACGCGATCGAGCGCGAGGAGGCCTGCACCGGGCTGGCGTGCCTGGCCGTGTTCGTGGGCGTGTCGCAGGCCGGCAAGCGGATCGCGGTCAGCACCAGCGTGCCGGTGGATCGGCTCGACGCGCGCCGCGAAACGCGGCTGCTGGTCGATCTGACGACGCTGGCGCAGCGCGTGGCGCGCGGGTTGTGACGGGGACGGGAGACGGGTGACGAGACGACGGGGCACGTCGGACGGAGATGGCGGCGGACGCAGACGGGACGGCGGACCGTGGGCGATGGATAGTGGACGGCGGATGGTAGACAAGGCTCGAATCGGATATCGCAGCCTCTGCCTGCAAGCCCAGGGGTTGGGTACAACTGACGTGCTGTGTCGAAGCCACCGAAGTGGAAGGCCGGGGGCGAAAGCGGCGGACCGTTAGTTGCGACTCAACGCTAAAAAAAGCGGCGACTCACCGAAGCAGCAGATCGTCCGGCAAACAGCACTCCGCGCCCCACTGCTGCGCCAACCGCGCGGCGCGGCCAAGCCGCACGGCCGCATCGTCGAAATCGACGATCCGCGCCGCGTCGGCCTGCGCCGGGCGGCCCGGCGCTTCGTCGGTACGGCCGTCGGTCAGCAGCCAGAGCGTGCGCGGCGCGCCAGGCCGGCGGCGTGCGACCTGCGCGAGCAAGGCCGCGGCAGCATCGATGCCGAGCGCGAGCGGCGTGCCGCCCCCGCCCGCCACCGGTTCGAGCCAGCGCTCGTTCCACCAGCGCGGCACGGCCGGCCCGAAACGGCGCACCGCCCCGCCCGCGCCGAAGCAGATCAGCGCCACCTCGACGCGCTCTCGCGCGGCCGCATCGAACAGCCCCACCAGCAAGCCCTTGGCGCGCGCGAGCCGGCCGCCGTCGAGCATCGAGGCCGAGCAATCGAGCACGAAACAATGGAACGCGCGCGGCGTACCGGCACGCGGGCGGAACCGCAAGTGATCGACGGCCAGCGGCGCACCGCGACGGGCCGCGAGCGTGGCCGGCCACGCGATGCGCGTGCCGGGCAGGCCACGTTCTCGCGGTGCAGGGGTAGCGCCGTGCTGCCATCGAACCCCGCTGCCGATCGCGGCGGGGGCATGCGTCCGATGGCTCAGGCTTTTTTTGACGGCAGCGGGATCACGCCCTTCACCGGCACGAGGCCGGCTGGCTCGGGCGGCAGATAGCCCCAATCGCCGTCTTGCGAAACGTCGCCGGAGGCTTGGGCGGGCGAATCGGGTGAATCGGGCGACGTACCGGACGACCCGGAGGACTCGCCCGAATCGCTCGACGGCTGCTGCGGTGACGGCGGCACCGTCCTGCGATGCCGCAGCACCGCCTCGGCCACGCGCTCGACATGCGCCGCATCGACAGCCGCATCGCCCTCGAACGCAGCCAGCGCGCGCGCCGCGCGCAGCATCACGAGATCGGCGCGCAGCCCGTCGACCGCCGCCTCGATGCACAGCGCGGCCACACGGGCATGCACCGCATCGTCGATGGCGACTGCCGGCAACGCCTCCCGCGCGCGGTGAATGCGCGCCGCCAACGCGGCCTGTTCGGCCTCGTATGTTGCGCGAAAACCGTGCGGATCGAGATCGAACGCGAGCCGCGCCTTGACGATCCGCTGCCGCTCGCCAGCATCGCGGCAATTGGCCAGTTCCACCATCAAGCCGAAGCGGTCGAGCAACTGCGGGCGCAGCTCGCCCTCCTCCGGATTCATCGTGCCGATCAGCGCGAAGCGCGCCGCGTGCGTGTGCGAGATGCCGTCGCGCTCGACCGTGTTCACGCCGCTCGCGGCCGCATCGAGCAGCACGTCGACCAGCCCGTCGGCCAGCAGGTTGACCTCGTCCACGTAGAGCACACCCCGATGCGCGCGCGCCAGCAGCCCCGGCGCGAACCGCACCGCGTTCTCGCCGAGCGCGCCGGCCAGATCGAGCGTGCCCGTGACCTGCTCGTCGGACGCGCCGAGCGGCAGCGTCACGAAGCGCCCCTCGGGCAGCAGTTCGGCCAGCGCGCGCGCGGCCGTCGATTTGGCGGTGCCGCGCGGCCCGCTGACCAGCACGCCGCCGAGCGCCGGATCGACCGCCGCCAGCAGCAGCGCCTGTTGCAGATCGGCCTGCCCGATCAGGGCGCTGAACGGAAACGGCGGCAGGCCGCCGGGATGCGTGTCGTGCTGGCTCATCGCCGCGCTCCTTCGAGATGCTGTTCCACTGCGAGCAGATGCGCCTCGATCCGCTCGCGGTGCGTGCCCGGTTCCTGCCAGAGCCCGCGCTGGATCGCTTCGAGCAGGCGCTCGCAAATGCCGTGCAGCGCGTGCGGGTTGTGCCGCTCCAGGAACGCGCGGGTCGCGGCGTCGTGCACGTAGGCGTCGGTCACGAGCGCGTACTGGTGATCGGACACCACGCGCGCGGTCGCGTCATAGCCGTACAGATAATCGACGGTCGCGGCCAGTTCGGCCGCGCCCTTGTAGCCGTGACGCTTGACGCCGTCGATCCATTTCGGATTGACCACGCGCGAACGGATCACGCGTGCGATCTCCTCGTTGAGCGTGTTCATGCGCGGCGTGTCGGGGTGGCTGTGGTCGCCGTGATACAGCGCCGGCTGACGCCCCGACAAATGCCGCACGGCCGCCGCCATGCCGCCCTGGAACTGGTAGTAGTCGTTCGAGTCGAGCAGATCGTGCTCGCGGTTGTCCTGGTTCTGCACCACCGCGTCGATGGTCGCGAGCCGCGCGCCGAACGCGTCCTGCGCGGCCTCGCCGGCGCTGTTCTGCGCGTACGCGTAGCCGCCCCAGGCTTGATAGGCCTGCGCCAGATCGGCGTCGGTCTGCCAGTTGCGCTGATCGATCAGATCCTGCAGGCCCGCGCCATAGCTGCCCGGCCGCGCGCCGAACACGCGCCAGCCGGCCCGGCGACGCGCTTCGTCGGCGGCCACGCCGCTCTCGGCCAGCGCCTCGGCGTCGCGCAGCACGCGCGCGCGGATCGGGTTCTGATGGGCCGGCTCGTCGAGTTCGGCCACGGCCTGCACGGCCGCGTCGAACAGATGCATCAGGTTGGCGAACGCATCGCGGAAGAAACCCGACACGCGCAGCGTCACGTCGATGCGCGGCCGGTCGAAAATCTCGATCGGCAGGATCTCGAAATCGGTCACGCGATGGCTGCCGTGCGCCCATTTCGGCCGCACGCCGATCAGCGCGAAGGCCTGCGCGATATCGTCGCCGCCGGTGCGCATGGTAGCCGTACCCCACACCGACAGGCCCACCGCGCGCGGGTAGTCGCCGTGCTCCTGCAAGTGGCGCTCCACCAGTTGATGCGCCGATTTCATGCCGAGCGTCCAGGCGGACTGGGTGGGCACCGCGCGCGTGTCGACCGAATAGAAATTGCGGCCGGTCGGCAGCACGTCGGGGCGGCCGCGCGACGGCGCGCCGCTCGGCCCCGGCGGCACGAAGCGGCCGTCGAGGCCGCGCAGCAGATGGCCGATTTCGTCGGCGCCGCAAGCGTCGAGGCGCGGCGCGAGATCGCTGGCAATGCGCGACAGCACGGCCAGCGTGAGCGGCCAGCGCGTCGGGTGTGCGTGCAGCGCGGCGAGTGAAGCGCGGGAGGTTTCGCCGGTTTCGCCGGTTTCGCCGGTTTCGCCGGTTTCGCCGGTTTCGCCGGTTTCGCCGGTTTCGCCGGTTTCGCCGGTTTCGGCGGTTTCGGCAGTTCCATCATCCGCGCCATCCACCACCGCCAACCCGTCATCCAGCCCCGCCACCAGCCGCTGCGCGAACAATTCGAGCCGCTCGCGCGTATCGCCCGCGTGCCGCCACGGCGTCGCATCAACCTCCAGCAGTTCAGCCGGGCGCGGGCCGTCCCACGTCGCGGCCCAGTCGGCCGCGAGCGGATCGAACGCCGCGCCCAGTTGCAGGTCGCGCGCCAGCGCCGCGATCAGGCCGGCGTTCGCGCCGAGGCCGTCGCCCACCGGAAAGCGCGCGAGCGCGAGCAGCGTGTCGCGGCGCTGCCGCCCCTCGGGCGAGCGGCCGAACGTGTGCAGCCCGTCGCGGATCTGCGCTTCCTTCAATTCGCACAGCCACGCGTCGACACGCGTGAGCAGCGCGTCTTCGTCATCGCGGCCCGACGGCGCGGCAAGGCTCAGTTCTTCATGCAGCCGATGCTCGACGATGGTGTCGAGAATCGTCTTGCGCAGCAGTTTGGCGCGCCGCGCGTCCACCATCAGCGCGTCGTAATACTCGTCGACCTGCCGTTCCAGATCCTGCAGCGGCCCGTAGTTCTCGGCGCGCGTGAGCGGCGGCATCAGGTGATCGACGATCACGGCCTGGGCGCGGCGCTTGGCCTGGCTGCCCTCGCCCGGATCGTTGACGATGAACGGATACAGATGCGGCAGCGGGCCGAGGATCAAATCCGGCCAGCACGACTCGGACAGCGCCACGCTCTTGCCCGGCAACCATTCGAGATTGCCGTGCTTGCCGACGTGGACCACCGCGTCGATTGCGAACGCGTCGCGCAACCAGAAATAGAACGCCAGATAAGCGTGCGGCGGCACGATCTCGGCGTCGTGATAGCTGGCGTAATCGTTGGCCTCGCGCGTGCGCGCCGGCTGGATGCCGACGAACACGTTGCCGCAGCGCCAGCCCGCGATCGGAAAGCGCCCGTGACGCAGCGCCGGCTCCTGCTCGGGCGTGCCCCAGCGCGCCTCGATCGCCTCGCGCGCCTCGGCCGGCAGCCGGTCGTAGCGCTGCCGGTAGGCCGCCATCGCGAGGCTCTGGAACGCCGGGCGCAGCGCGCTCGCATCGGCGTCGTTGGTGACGCCTTCGGTCAACCTCGCGATCAGCGCATCGCCCGATTCGGGCAGCGCGTCGTGCAAGGTATAACCGGCCACACCGAGCGCGCCCAGGATGCAGAGCGCCGAGGCCGGCGTATCGAGCCCCACGCCGTTGCCGATCCGCCCTTCGCTCAACGGATAGTTGGCCAGCACCAGCGCGAGCCGCTTGCCCGGATTCGGCTCGGTGCGCAGCCGGCACCAGCGTCGGCTCAACTCCGACACGAACGCGATGCGCTCCGCGTCGGGCTGATAGCGCACCACATCCACCTCGGTATGCGGGCAGCGGTAGGCCAGCCCCTTGAAGCTGACCGCGCGCGTGACGATGCGCCCGTCCACCTCGGGCAGCGCCACGTGCATCGCGATGTCGCGCGCATGCAGCCCCTGCGGATCGGCCAGCCACGCCTCGCGGTTGCCGCCCGACAGGATCACCTGCAGCACGGGCGCGTCGCCGGCCAGCTCGACGGCGGCCGGCGCGTCGATCACCCCGGCCGCGAACGCCGTGGTGTTGAGCACCAGCGCAACCCGCTCGGACGCGCACAGCCGCGCGATCACCTCGCGGCTCACGGCGTCCTTCAGCGAGGTGACGGCGATCGGCAGCGGGTTGAGCCCGTCGCGTTCGAGCGCCGCGATCAGCGCATCGAACACGGCCGTGTTGGCGGCCTGCCAGTGCGCCTTGTAGAACAGGATCGCGACCACCGGCGCGCCGGGCGTCCAGCGCGCGCGCCAATCGTCGAGGGTGGCCGGCTCGCTGGCCGGGTGGTACAGCGCGGCGGCCGGCAGCGGACGCGGCGGCGCCGGTTCCTCGCCGTGGCCGAGCGCGTGGAACGCGATGCTGCGCAACAGCGCCTGCGCGTTGAACGCGCCGCCCTCGCGCAGATAGCGCCACCATTGGCGGCACAGCGCCGGATCGACGGTGCTTTTGGCGATCAGGCTCGGATCTTCCTGCAGATCGCCCGAGAACATCGCCAGTTGCTGGCCGCGCCGCTCGGCCAGCGCCACCGCCTGTTCGATCCCGTACGGCCAGTAGGCCTCGCCGCCGAGATGGTCGATCACCACCACGCGCGCGTGCTGGAGCACGTCGTCGAGGTAGAAATCGACCGACGCCGGCTGGCGCAGGAACGTGACGTTGGCGAGCCGCACGCTCGGGAAACCCGCGCCGAGCAGCGGCACCGCGCTGGCCAGCAGCGACAGCGTGGTGTCGGCCGAGCTGAGAATCACGATCTCGGCCGGCTGCTGATCGATCCGGATCACGCCCTGCGTGTCGTCGACGAAACCGCCGGGCGTGGTGCGCAGCAAATGCATCGTTCGGCCGGCCTCGTCAGGCGGCCTGCACGGCCGTGCCGAGCGCGGCCACGAACGCGCGCTGCAGTTCGGCCGCGTCGAGATCCTCGCCGATCAGCACGAAGCGGCTCGCGCCACCCTCGCCGTCCTGGAGCTTGCGGTCGAAGTAGCTGTCGAAACGGCCGCCCACGCCCTGGATCACGAGCCGCATCGGCGTGTCGGGCAGCGCCGCGAAGCCCTTGACGCGATAGATCGTGTGCTGATCCACCAGCGCGCGCAGCGCGGCGATGGTCGCCTCGCGCGAGCTGACGCGCGCCTCCACCACCACCGAGTCGAACTCGTCGTGATGGTGATCGGCGTCCTCGGCCGAGCCGTGGTGATCGTGGCGCAGGTGGATGGTGTCCTCGGAGGCCGCGTTCAGGCCGATCAGCGTGGCCAGGTCCAGTTCGCCGCGCTGCGCGCGCACGATCTTGACGTGCGCCGGCACTTCCTCGCGGATCGTCGCCTCGACGGCCTCGAACTGGCTCGCGTCGAGCAGGTCGGTCTTGTTGACGATCACCAGGTCGGCCGACGACAACTGATCGGCGAACAGCTCGTGCAGTGGCGATTCGTGGTCGAGGTTCGGATCGGCGCGGCGCTGCGCATCGACGGCATCGACATCCTCGGCGAACTGGCCCGCGGCCGTGGCCGGGCCGTCCACCACCGTGATCACCGCGTCGCACGTGAAGCTGTTCTTGATCGACGGCCAGTTGAACGCCTGCACCAGCGGCTTCGGCAGCGCGAGGCCCGAGGTTTCGATCAGCACGTGGTCGATCTGCTCGCGGCGCTCGACCAGCGCTTCCATCACCGGATAGAACTCCTCCTGCACCGTGCAGCACAGGCAGCCGTTGGCCAGTTCGTAGAGCTGGCCGGCCGCTTCCGCGCCTTCCTCGCAACCGATGTTGCAGCCTTTCAGGATCTCGCCGTCGATGCCGAGTTCGCCGAACTCGTTGACGATCACCGCGATGCGGCGGCCCGAGGCGTTTTCGAGGATGTGACGCAGCAGCGTGGTCTTGCCGCTGCCAAGGAAGCCCGTCACCACGGTTACGGGAATTTTGCGCATTTGCATGGGAAGTCGTCCGTCGGAGAGTCTGTCTGGATGTCTGGCATCGATGGCGTGCGCCGCCGGGCGCGGCACGGCCGGGCCGCGCCGCTGCGCATGCCGGTGGCCGCGCCAGCCGCGACGGCTGGCTGGGGCTCGGCGCCGCCACCCGCGGCGCGCCCCGTTTCGGGACTGCCGGCGCGCGGCCGTCCCGTGGTTCTGGCCGGTATCCGGGCTGACGACAGCGCCGCTTCGCCTTCCCGGACGCGGTTCGCATCCAGTGGCCGAGCCGCGCATCGAAAACTTCGACGCGCGGTGAAGCGGGCCTCGCATCGCGTTCGCGATGCATTCGCTTGACCGTTGCGGGGGCAGCACAGGCGGGCGCCGTCCGCGTCGCGGCGAGGCCTCCTGTTTCCCGTTCAACTGCGTGCGCAGGAATCCGCACGCGAGCACCAAAACGCGTGCGAGTGTAGGCGTCGCGTCGGAACGCGTCAAGGCGACGCGGGGGGTGGGCGGCGGGGCCGGAACGGTGTGGGGATGTCGAGCGGCACACGCATGGCGCACTTCCGGCCGCCGATGCAACGCAAGCGGGCGGCCGGCAGTCCGACTGCCGCCTGAAAATCGGCCGGAAGCCGCCCGGAATCGCTGTGCTATCGTATGCGCGCGTTCGGTGCCCGCCCCCGCATTCGCGGTGGCGGTTAAACGGGAAACAGGGCGCGGCGCGAGCCGCACAGCCTGTGCTGTCCCCGCAACGGTACGCCGCCGGCGACGCGCGCAAGCGCTCGCACGGGCCGACCACAGCCACTGCCGCTCGCGGCGGGAAGGCGTCGGCCCGAGGCGGCCAGCCCGGATACCGGCCGACGCAAGCGGCGGGCCACGGCCCGCCCGACGCGGCGTTCGCGAGGGACGCACGCCGCGCGAACCCGCATCGCTACCGCATTCTTGATCGACACCGCATGACCCGTTCCGCTCCGGACCACGCCCCGCACGCATGGCGTCTCGCCGTCGGCGTCGGCTGCCGCGCCGGCCGCCCCGCCGAGGCCATCGACGCCGCCATCGACGCCGCGCTCGCGCGCCTCGGCGCGCTTTACGGCCACGAGGCCGCGTCGCGCGCACACATCGCCTGCGTCGCCACGCTCGACGCAAAAGCCGGCGAACCGGGCCTGGTCGCATGCTGCGAGCGTCATGGCTGGCCGCTGCGGGCGATCCCGCGCGAGGCGATCGCGGCGCGCAGGCCAGCGCTTGAAGCATCTGAAGCACCCCAAGCATTCGATGCACCTCGCGACGATGTCGATACCGATCCCGCAACCGGCCCGCGCCGCCCATCCGCCGTGCAGGCACGCTTCGGCATCGATGGCGTGTGCGAGCCGTGCGCGCTGGCGGCCGCGCCGCAGGGTCGGCTGCTGGTGCCGAAAACGATCGTCGACGGCGTGACGGTCGCGATCGCCGGACCGGCCTGAGCCCGCCCCTTGCTTGCCCCGAATTCCGAACCCCGAAGGACCGACACCCGATGAAAACCGATCCCGAATCGCATCAGCGCATGACCGAACGCCGCCGCGCCGGCCACGAGAAGAAGCAGGCCGCGGCCACCGCCGAGAAGGGCCTGCTGATCGTCAACACCGGCAACGGCAAGGGCAAGAGCACGGCCGCATTCGGCATGGCCGTGCGCGTGCTCGGCCACGGCATGAAGCTCGGCGTGGTGCAGTTCATCAAGGGCGCGCTGCACACGGCCGAGCGCGACCTGCTCAACACGTTCGCCGAATGCGATTTCGTGACGATGGGCGACGGCTACACCTGGAACACGCAGGATCGCGAGAAGGACATCGCCACCGCGCGCAAGGGCTGGGACGAGGCGCGCCGCATGATCGACAGCGGTGAATACCAGATGGTGATCCTCGACGAGCTGAACACCGTGCTCAAGTACGACTACCTGCCGCTCGACGAGGTGCTGGCGGTGCTGAGCGCGCGCGCGCCGTCGCTGCATGTGGTGGTGACCGGCCGCCACGCGCCCGACGCGCTGATCGAGGCCGCCGATCTCGTCACCGAGATGCGGCTCGTCAAGCACCCGTATCGCGAACAGGGCGTGAAGGCGCAGCCCGGCGTGGAATTCTGAGCGTGACGGCCGGCATGCTGGCGTGCCCGGCGCTGTTCCTGAGCGCGGGCGGCTCCGGGCAGGGCAAGACCTCGGTCACGGCCGGCCTTGCGCGGCTGCACAGGCGGCTCGGCCGGCGCGTGCGCGTGTTCAAGACCGGTCCCGACTTCCTCGATCCGATGATCCTGGAACGCGCGAGCGGCGCGCCCGTGTACTCGCTCGATCTCGGCATGGTCGGCGAGGCCGGCTGCCGCGCCCTGCTCGCGCGCGCGGCAGCCGAGGCCGACCTGATCCTGATCGAAGGCGCGATGGGGCTGTACGACGGCACGCCGAGCAGCGCCGATCTGGCCTGCCGCTTCGGCGTGCCGGTAGCCGCGGTGATTTCGGCGAAATCGATGGCGCAGACGTTCGGCGCGCTCGCGTTCGGTCTCGCGCGGTTCCGGCCGGAGCTGCCGTTCCACGGCGTGCTGGCGAACCGCGTCGGCTCGGCGCGGCACGCAACATTGCTGCAGGCCGCGCTGCCCGACGACATCCGCTGGCTCGGCCATCTGCCGACCGATGCGGCCATCGCGCTGCCCGAACGGCATCTGGGCCTGCATCAGGCCGGTGACATCGACGATCTCGACGCTCGCCTCGACCGCGCCGCCGATGCGCTCGCCCAGACGGCGCTCGCCGCGCTGCCGCCCCCCGTCGCGTTCGCCGCGCCCGAGCATGACGCGCCCTTGCCGCGCCGGCTCGACGGGCTGCATGTGGCGGTAGCGCGCGACGCGGCGTTCTCGTTCGTGTATCCGGCCAATCTGGCGCTGCTCGAGGCGCTCGGCGCGCGCGTCACGACGTTCTCGCCGCTGGCCGACGCACCGCTGCCCGATTGCGACGCGCTCTATCTGCCGGGCGGCTATCCCGAATTGCATGCGGCGCGCCTGGCCGGCAACACGCGCAGCGCGGCCGGCATCGCCGCGCACGTGGCTGCGGCCAAGCCCGTGCTGGCCGAATGCGGCGGGCTGCTCTACTTATGCGACACGCTGACCGATGTCGACGGCGTCACCACGCCGATGCTGGGCCTGCTGCCCGGCGCGGGCGCGATGCAGCGCCGCTTCACCGCGCTCGGCATGCAACGGCTCGATACGCCGCTTGGGCCCATGACGGGCCACACGTTCCATTACTCGAAGCTGCAGACGCCGCTCACGCCGGCCGCCGTCGCCGTGCGTCCCGACGACGGCGCGCGCGGCGAGGCCATCTATCGGCACGGGTCGATCGTCGCGAGCTACCTGCACGGGTACTGGCCGTCGAATCCGCGTTGCCTGGCCGCGATGCTGCGCGGGGAATGGCCGCCGCTCGATTGAACGAGCGACGCGCCGGCCGGGTGGATCGGGTGGATCAAGCCGATCGAATGAATCGGGCCAATCAGGCACATGCAGGCACATGCAGGCCGCACCGCTCAACGCCGCCGCGCTCCGACCGCGAACGCCGGCGGCGCCGCGCCGCGATCGAGCGCATCGAGGCAATCGGCACAGTGCCTTACCACGTCGCGCACCATGAAATGCACGAGCGTCTGCGAGACGGCCAGCGCATCGGCCGCCGTCGCGAGCGATTCCTCGTGCACCCGCACCATCTCGAACGCCGCCCGGCTACGCGCCGGCACATGCGCCAGCGCGTGCTGCATGCGCGCGAGCGTGTCGCGCGTCAGCGCCGTGGCTTCGGGCGTCGGCTCGGGTGACGGCACGTCGAGCCCCGCCGCCTCATCTGCATGCCAGGTGGTTTCGAGCGACTGGCGGCGACACACGTCGATCGAGGCATTGCGCACCATCCGCGTCACATAGGCCAGCGGCTGGCGAATCGCGTCCTGCCCCGGAAAATCGACAAGCCGCACGAGCACGTCGTGCACCACGTCCTCGGCGCGGCTCGCGCAACCGGTCACGCCACGCGCGACATTGACGAGCATCGCGCGATGCCGCACCAGCACCTGCACCAGCGCGCCGCCGGGGTTTGCCGGACGCCGCGCGCGCATCGTCACCACCGGGCGCGGCCCGGGCACCCCCCTCGAATCCATCGTGTCGAACATGACGATGCGCTCCTCTGGTCTGACAGGACCCGCCCGCTGACACCACGCTCAGGCCGACGATCCGATAGCCGGTTCGCAAACCGGGGAAGCCTCGAATTTAATGCAAACGCAAATCATTCTCAATCTTATTGATGAATTGGCATCGCTTCCCGCCGCATGAGAGTTCTCTCAAAAATCATGCATCCTTCGCTCATTTACATCTAACCCCATATTAATTTCCAGATTTGACGGAACGCGCGTGACTTCTCACTGTCATGTTCTGAGCGTCGATTCTCACCGCAGGGCTTTTTCCCCTCATCGATGGATCTCCGTTCGGAGCGGTTCATCCCGCGTCGTTGGGCCGAACGGAACGTACCCGGCCGCCTCCACCGGCCGTGCGTCGATTGCCGAAGTGCTGCCCGGCCGCGCCGCGTCGCGCGCCTGTCGCGCAGCCAGCCCTTTCCCACACCCGTTTGCCCTGAACCCGCTTTTTGAGGATGTGGAGCCCGTTGAGCCCGATTTCCGATGTTTCCGCCATTGCCGGCGCGCCGGTCACGCCCCGGCCTGCCCGCGTGCACGCGTTCGCGCGCCTGATGCCCGCCGCCTGCGCCCTGGGCGCCCTTGCCACCGTCAGCCTGGTCGCCACCCTGCCCGCGATCTCGCAGCCCGTTTCGCCCACCGCCCTGCGCGCGGCCGGCACGCCGCAGCACGTGTTCGCGGCCACGCCGTTTCCGAGCGCGCAGCGTTTCGTGACCGACCAGCTCGAAGCGGCCATCGCCGCACGCGGCACGCCGCCCGGCCAGTTCGCCTCGCGCTTCGCATCCGGCTCCACGCTGCTGGGCGACGCCACCGACGCGTTCTCGCTCGACACGCCCGCCCGCGCGTTCGGCGCAGCGCCGCTCGCCACCGGCCTGCGCGTCGGTGTGGTCGAGCACACCTTCTCGCAGACCTTGCGCCAGCTCGACATGCCGCCCGAGATCCGCATCCAGGTCGGCGACCTGATCCCCGTGCAGATGCGTACCCACGCGCCGGCGCTGACCGGCGACCGCTATCGGGTCGGCTGGGTGAGCACGCCGCAAGGCCCGCAACTGACGGCGCTCGACGTACGCATCGCCGGCCGCAAGTTCAGCGCGATGTGGTTCCAGCCGCCCGGTGCCGCCCACGGCGCGTTCTACACGTTCGACGGCACGCCGCTCGAAGCGGCGGCCCTGACCATGCCGGTGATCGCCACGCGCATCAGCTCGCCGTTCGGCGTGCGCATCCATCCGATCTCGCACCTGCGGCTGTTTCATACCGGCGTCGATCTGGCCGCGCCGCGCGGCACGCGCGTCAATGCGGCGGCCGACGGCGTGGTGGCGTTCGTCGGCACCGATCCGCATGGCTACGGCCGCTATGTGGTGGTCGATCATCCCGATCGCACCTCGACGCTCTATGCGCACTTGTCGGCCTGGGCGCCGGGACTGAAGGCCGGCATGCAGGTCGCGCAGGGGCAGCGGCTCGGCGCGGTGGGCATGACCGGCGCGGCCACCGGCCCGCACCTGCATTTCGAGGTGCGCCTGGCCGATGCTCAGCCGGTCGATCCGATCGTCGCGCTGGCCGACGCCAGCAACCGGCTCTCGCCGATGCAGCTCGACGCGTTCCGTCGCAACGTGACCGACCTGCGCACGCAGTTCGCCGCGGCGGCGGCCGGCCCGGCCGTGGGCATTGCGATGCTCGGCGGCATGCCGGCCGGCGCCGGCCTCGGCACGCCCGCTCCGGCGCTGCAGATGCTGCCGGCGCCGCACGCCGGTGCAGCCTCATAACAGTGCTGCCATCGCGGCGGACAGCCGAACGCTCCGGTGCGGCAAATGCCGTCGGGGCGGCCTTATGACAGCGCCGCCATCGCGGCGTACAGACGAAAAAAAGCCCGCCATGAAGGCGGGCGCGAATCCCAGTCAAGGAGGTGTCACACGAACTACGGGTTCAGATTAAGCGGCCCGCCCCGTGTCGACAACCAAGCATTTCCGATAACGTTATCGCCTGCGCGCCGCTAAGAACATGGCGCGCCCGGCTTCGATCACCTCGATCGGCCAGCGCGTTCACGGTTCGTTGCGCAGATAGCCTTCCTTGGCCGGCTCGCGCATGAAGAACGACACGATCAGCGAGATCGCGCAGAGCGCCGTCACGTACCAGTAGAACGTCGATTCCGTGCCGGCCTGCTTGAACCACAGCGCCACGTATTCGGCCGTGCCGCCGAACACCGCGTTGGCCACCGCATACGACAGCCCCACGCCCATCGCACGCACCTCGGGCGGGAACATCTCCGCCTTGATCAGGCCGCTGATCGACGTGTAGAAGCTGACGATCGCCAGCGCGATCGTGATCAGCACGAACGCCGTCACCGGGCTCGACGTGTCGGCGATCGCATGCATCAGCGGCACCGTGCCGATCACCGACAGCGCGCCGAAGAACAGCATCGAGGTGCGCCGGCCGATCCGGTCCGACAGCGCGCCGAACACCGGCTGCAGCAGCATGTACACCAGCAGCGCGGCCGTCATCACGTTGCTGGCCGTTTTGGCGTGCATGCCGCTCGTGTTGACGAGGTACTTCTGCATGTAGGTGGTGAACGTGTAGAAGATCAGCGAGCCGCCAGCGGTAAAGCCCACCACCGTGAAGAACGCGCGGCTGTGATACTTCAGCACGCCGCGCATGGTGCCCGCGCCGCGCGCCTGGCGCGATTCGCTGGTGGAGGTTTCGTCGAGCGACTTGCGCAGCCAGAGCGAGACGAGCGCCGCGCAGGCGCCCACCAGGAACGGAATGCGCCAGCCCCAGGCGCGCAGTTCCTCGGTACTCAGCAGTTGCTGCAGGATCACCAGCACGAGCAGCGCGCACAGCTGGCCGCCGATCAGCGTCACGTACTGGAACGACGCGAAGAAGCCGCGCCGCCCCTTCAGCGCGACCTCGCTCATGTAAGTGGCGCTGGTGCCGTACTCGCCGCCCACCGACAGCCCCTGGAACAGCCGCGCCACCAGCAGCACGACCGGTGCGAGCGCACCGATCTGCTCGTAGGTCGGCACCGCGGCGATCACCAGCGAGCCGCCGCACATCATCAGCACGGAGATCATCATCGCGCTGCGCCGGCCGCGCCGATCGGCGATGCGGCCGAACAGCCAGCCGCCGATCGGCCGCATCAGGAAGCCGGCCGCGAACACGCCGGCGGTGTTCAGCAACTGCGTGGTGGGATTGCCGCTCGGGAAGAACGCGTGCGCGAAATACAGCGAGCAGAACGAATAGACGTAGAAGTCGAACCACTCGACGAGATTGCCCGAGGACGCGCCGACGATCGCGAGCACACGACGGCGGGTGTCGTGCGGATCGATCGTGGCCTGGGCATGAAGGTCGGTCATGAGAGGGAGTTCCTGTTGTATCGGCTGGGATGCCGGGCGGCGGATCGGCCGTGCCGGCTCTCGGGCCCGGGTTGCGCGGGCAGCGTGCGGATGGCGCACCGCGCGGCATTCTATCGAATTGAAAGGTTTATTGCCTTCGGGACTCGCCCTGATGGCGTGGCGATGGACACGACCGAGCCGGGTGGCGCCGCGGCAGGCAACCCCGGCCTGAAAACAGCGCGGCCGGCAACGCTGTGTGCGTTGCCGGCCGCGTAAGCCCCTCGGGACAATGACGCCTCAAACGCGCCCGTCGGGCGGCTTGGCCCGGCACTCGTAGCGCTTGCGCACGGTGCCCGACTCGTCGACGCTTTCCAGATACACGTCGAACTGCCAGAGCCGCGCCATGTGCTTGAGCACCTCTTCGCTGTCGTTCGACAGGTGACGGTTGTCGGTCATGAAATGACGCAGCGTGAGGCTGCGGTCGCCGCGCGTGTTGACGGCCCACACCTGGATATTCGGCTCGCGATGATGAATGTCGTACTGCCTCGACAGCGCCTGCCGCACGTACTGATAGCCGCTGTCGTCATGAATGGCCGACACTTCGAGCGAATCGCGCATGTCGTCGTCGAGCACCGAGAACAGGCGCATCTCGCGAATCAGGTGCGGCGACAGATACTGCGCGATGAAGCTCTCGTCCTTGAAGTTGCGCATCGCGTAGTGCAGCGCGGGCAGCCACGGCGTGCCGGCCAGTTGCGGGAACCAGCGGCGATCCTCGTCGGTCGGGTTCTCGCAGATCCGCCGGATGTCGCTCATCATCGAAAAACCGAGCGCATACGGGTTGATACCGCTGTAGTACTGCTTCGTGACGGGCGGCTGGTAGATCACGTTGCTGTGCGAATGGAGGAACTCCATCATGAAGCCATCGGTCAGCTTGCCCTGCTGATACATCGTGTTCAGCAGCGTGTAATGCCAGAACGTGGCCCAGCCTTCGTTCATCACCTGCGTCTGCCGCTGCGGATAGAAGTACTGACCGACCTTGCGGACGATCCGGATCACCTCGCGCTCCCACGGCTCCAGCAGCGGCGCATTCTTCTCCGCGAAATACAGCAGGTTTTCCTGCGGCTCGGACGGATAGCGGCCCTCGACCTCCTCGCCGGCAGCCTCGGGCTTGCGGCCCGGCAGCGTGCGCCACAACTCGTTGACCTGCGACTGCAGATAGGCCTCGCGCTCGCGCCGCAACGCCGCTTCCTTCGACAGCGACGGCTTCTGCGGGCGCTTGTAGCGATCCACGCCGTAGTTCATCAGCGCGTGGCACGAATCGAGCAACTCCTCGACGCGATCGATGCCGTGCCGCTCCTCGCATTCGGCCACGTAGTTCTTCGCATAGACCAGGTAATCGACGATCGCGTGCGCATCGGTCCACAAGCGGAACAGGTAGTTGCCCTTGAAGAACGAGTTGTGCCCGTACGCGGCGTGCGCGATCACGAGCGCCTGCATGGTCAGCGTGTTCTCCTCCATCAGGTACGCGATGCAGGGGTTCGAATTGATGACGATCTCGTAGGCGAGGCCCATCTGCCCGCGCCGGTAGCTCTTCTCGGTCGACAGGAAATGCTTGCCGAACGACCAGTGACGGTAATTGACGGGCATCCCGACCGACGCGTAGGCGTCCATCATCTGCTCGGCGCTGATCAGCTCGAGCTGGATCGGGTAGATATCGAGTTCGTACTGCTCCGCCACCTGCGCGATGTGCTGGTCGTACTCCTCGATCAACTCGAAGGTCCAGTCCGACGGACAGGGCAGCGGCGTGCGATCGGCGGCATTCATGCGCGCCTCCTTGTGCCCGTTCTCGGGCGCAGCGAGATGTGGCGACGCGGCAGCGTGCTGCGCTCGCGCGTCGGCCGGGTTCGCGAGGGCGTCGCCGCCCTCGCCGCGCGTTGGATCGCCGCGCGTGTCGTTGTCCGGTTCGCGTGTCGTCATAAGGCGTCAGGTTTCCACATGCTTTTCGAACAGTTCACGGAACACCGGGTAGATGTCCGCGGCCGACTCGACCTTCTTCATCGCCATGTGCGGCTGCGACAGCGCGAGCTGCGCATATTCGAGCCAGAGGTTCTGCTCCTCGGGCGCGACCTGGATGTAGGCGAAATAACGCGCCTTGGTCAGAATGTCGGCCTCCAGGATCTTGCGGCACTTCGGCGAATCGTCGGTCCAGTTGTCGCCGTCGGACGCCTGCGCGCCGTAGATATTCCACTCGGTCGGCGAATAGCGCTCGTCCATCACCTTGCGCATCAGCTCCAGCGCGCTCGACACCACCGTGCCGCCGCTTTCGGTCGAATGGAAGAAGGTGTCCTCATCGACTTCCTCGGCGCGCGTGTGATGGCGGATGAACACCACCTCGATACGCTCGTAGTTCCGCTTCAGGAACAGGTACAGCAGGATGAAGAAGCGCTTCGAGAGATCCTTGCGCTGCTCGTCCATCGAGCCGGACACATCCATCAGGCAGAACATCACGGCCTGGCTCGACGGCTGCGGCTGCTTCACGCGGTTCACGTAGCGCAGATCGAACGGATCGATGAACGGAATGCGCCAGATGCGCCCGCGCAGATGGTGGATCTGCTCTTCCAGCGCGGCGATCTCGACGCGCCGGTCGGCCGGATCGTCCTTCATCGTTTCGAGCTCGGCTTCCAGGTCGCGCAACTCGCGCGCCAGCGGCGAACCGAGCGCAATGCGCCGCCCGAGCGCGCTGCGCAGCGAGCGCACCACGTCGATGTTGTTCGGCGTGCCTTCCGCCGCCCAACCGGCGCGCGCGCTCTTCCAGCTCGGCACGGTCAGCAGGTGGGTCTTGACCAGGCGCGGCAGTTCGAGATCGTCAAAGAAATACTGCATGAACTCGTCTCGACTCAGCTCGAATACGAAGTCGTCCTGACCGTCTCCCTCGTTGCTGGCCTGGCTGCCGCCACCGCCCGCGCCGCCGGACGGGCGCGCGATCTTGTCGCCGCGAATGTAATCCGCGTTGCCCGGATGGACCATCTCGCGACGGCCACCGGGCGCGTGACGAAACGCCGGCTCCGCGATGTCCTTGCGCGGAATCGTGATGCTCTTGGTGGTGTTGATGTCCTTGATGCTACGGTCGCGCACGGCGTCGGACACCGCGCGGCGAATGTAGTTCTTGACGCGACGCAGAAAGCGTTCGCGGTTAGCAATGCTCTTGTTCTTGCCGGCAAGCCTGCGGTCGATGATTTGATGAAGCACTCCCGGTCTCCCGCTCGAAAGTCGATACGCCGGGACGTGCCGCACGATCCGCCGTGCGGCGCGCCACTCAGGGTGCCCGCGCGGCGCGGCCGCGCGGGCGATGCAGCGTGCGGATCATGAGGACTTGCGCACGCGCAGATACCAGTCGCACAGGAGCCGTACCTGCTTCGGCGTGTAGCCCTTGGCGACCATTCGGTTCACGAAGTCCTCGTGCTTGCGTTGCTCCTCCGCCGAACCCTTGGCATTGAACGAGATCACCGGCAGCAGTTCCTCGGTGTTCGAGAACATCTTCTTCTCGATCACCACGCGCAGCTTCTCGTAGCTGACCCACGCCGGGTTCTTGCCGCCGTTGGCCGCGCGCGCACGCAACACGAAGTTGACGATCTCGTTGCGGTAATCCTTCGGATTGCTGATGCCGGCCGGTTTCTCGATCTTCTCCAGCTCGGCGTTCAGCGCCGCGCGGTCGAAGCTCTCGCCGGTGTCGTGATCGCGGAACTCCTGATCCTGAATCCAGAAATCCGCGTACGTGACATAGCGATCGAAGATGTTCTGACCATACTCCGAATACGACTCGAGGTAGGCCGTCTGGATCTCCTTGCCGATGAATTCCGCATAACGCGAGGCCAGCAGGTCCTTCACGAACGACAGGTATTTCTGCTCGGTTTCGGGCGGGAACTGCTCGCGTTCGATCTGCTGCTCGAGCACGTACATCAGGTGCACCGGGTTGGCCGCCACTTCCGAGGTGTCGAAGTTGAACACGCGCGACATGATCTTGAACGCGAAGCGTGTGGACACCCCCGTCATGCCTTCGTCGACGCCGGCGTAGTCGCGATACTCCTGATACGACTTCGCCTTCGGATCGGTGTCCTTCAGGTTCTCGCCGTCGTACACCTGCATCTTCGAGAACAGGCTGGAATTCTCCGGTTCGTGCAGGCGCGTGAGCGCCGCGAACTGCGCCATCATCTTCAGCGTGCCGGGCGCGCACACCGCCTCGGCCAGCGACGAATTGCGGATCAGCTTCTCGTAGATGCGGATTTCCTCCGACACGCGCAGGCAATACGGCACCTTCACGACGAAGATCCGATCGAGCAAGGCTTCGTTGTTCTTGTTGTTGCGGAAGGCCTTCCACTCCGACTCGTTCGAGTGCGCGAGGATCACGCCATCGAACGGAATCGCGCCGAAACCTTCGGTGCCCTTGAAGTTGCCTTCCTGGGTGGCCGTCAACAACGGGTGCAGCACCTTGATCGGCGCCTTGAACATTTCGACGAATTCGAGCAGGCCCTGATTGGCGAGACACAAACCGCCCGAGTAGCTGTAGGCGTCGGCATCGTCCTGCGCGAACTGTTCGAGCTTGCGGATATCGACCTTGCCGACCAGCGATGAGATGTCCTGATTGTTCTCGTCGCCCGGTTCCGTCTTCGCGATACCGATCTGGCGCAGCACCGACGGGAAGCGTCGCACCACGCGGAACTGGCGGATATCGCCGTTGTACTCGTGCAGGCGCTTGACGGCCCACGGGCTCAGGATGCCCTTCAGGTAACGGCGTGGAATGCCGTATTGCTCTTCGAGGATCGGGCCGTCTTCGTCGTAGTCGAACAGCCCGAGCGGCGATTCGTTGACGGGCGAACCCTTGATCGAATAGAACGACACGCGTTCCATCAACTGCTTCAGACGCTCGGCGATCGACGACTTGCCGCCGCCCACCGGCCCCAGCAGATAGAGGATCTGCTTCTTCTCCTCGAGACCTTGCGCGGAGTGACGGAAGTACGCCACCACCTGCTCGATCACCTCTTCCATTCCGTAGAACTCACGAAATGCCGGATAGACCTTGATGACCTTGTTGGCGAAGATCCGCGACAGGCGTGGATCGTTTCGTGTATCGACTTGCTCCGGTTCCCCGATGGCCGCCAACATGCGTTCGCCTGCCGTGGCGTACGCCGTAGGATCGTTCTTGCAGAGTGCGAGATACTCCTCGAGCGAGAGCTCTTCCTCCCGGGTTTTCTCGAAGCGGTTCGCGAAGCTGCTGTAAATATCCATGCTACCTCCTCGCCTGTGTCTGAAGACGATCTTGCCTTCGCAAGAGCCACGTCGAAGCAGGACCGTTCAATTTCATCCTAAACCCATTTACTTATTTTTTCACGAACAAACTTCAGTCGGAACGTTGTTGCCGGGCACTCAGAAAAACCCCGCTTGGACTGCGTATTTTTGCTGCCATACAATGTCCTCCCCGAACTTCGCAACGCGACGCACGCGCCCTCTCCTGTTGCATCGAATCGTCTCTTGCACCGGACGCGCGCCCTCCTCTTTCCTCTACGGATGAAGCAGCCCAACGGATGACGCAGCGCCCGCATTCGTTACAATTTTTTGCGATCGCGCCCGTCGTTTCGAGGCTTCGTCGGCTTGCTGCAGGATAAGTTCAATGCAAGCGCTCGGTACGACGAAATAAAGAGTATTCGCGGCACGTCGATGCGTGTCATGAAGACGCATGCCGGCTCGCACGACATGCATCGCACATCGAAACAAATTTCCCCTTCAGGCTGTATCGCGGCACGTTGCAAAAAGCATGCATCCACGTAAACACCGGTACGTGAATGTGAACGACTGTGTCGCGATCGAACGATCGTGTTGCGCGGGTTCGAATGTTTGAAAACGGTGAAGGCGAACGCGCTGCCGTCACGCGATTCGGATGCGGGTGCGATGCGATTGGATGGGCACCGCGAACGATGCGAGGCAAACCGGGAAGATTGTCGACGGCAGCCGGCGCCGGCATGCACCGCGAACGCGCATCGTTGAAAGATTGATACGGCGTCCTCACTGCCAGGCGGAGCGAACGATCTGCCCCGAAAAGGACCGCACCATGAAAAAATCCGGCGCGAGGCCGGATTCGAATCACCGCTTGCAACATGCCCCGTATGCCACGGAGGCGTTCAGTCCGCATCGACCTCGCTCAGACGCGGAATCGAGGGCTGCGCCCCCGAACGCGTGACGGAAATCGATGCGGCCCGCTGCGCAAAGCGGATTGCCGCATCGGGCGCCTCGCCGGCCGCCAGCCGGGCGGCCAGCCCGCCGATGAAGGTATCGCCGGCGGCGGTCGTATCGACCGCGTCGACCTTCGGCGCCGGATAGTGCCGCGACGCGCCGCCTGCCAACCGCGCGACCACGCCCTGCGCGCCCAGCGTGACGATCACGTTGCGCGCGCCGCCCGCCATCAGGCTGCGTGCCGCCGCCTCGGCGTCGGCGGGCGTGGCGATCGTCATGCCCGTCAGCGCGGCGGCCTCCACCTCGTTGGGGATCAGCCAGTCGACCAGCGGCAGCCAGCCGTCGGGCAGCGGGCCGAGTACCGGGGCGGGATTGAGCACCACGGCGCAGCCGTGACGCCGCCCGGCCTCCAGCGCGGCCCGCACGGCCGGCAGCGGCGTTTCGAGCTGGCAGACCAGCACGTCGGCCGCCGCGATCCTGGCGTCGTGGTCGGCCACCGTCTGCACGCCCACCTCGCCGTTGCTGCCTGCCACGATCACGATGGCGTTCTGGCTCGCGTCGTCCACCACGATCAGCGCCACGCCGCTCGGCACGCCCGGGCTCACGCCGATCGCGTCGCAATTGATGCCCTCGGCCTCCAGGCCGGCCCGCAAGGCCGCGCCGTTGGCGTCGTCGCCGAGCTGGCCGATCATCGCCACCTGCGCACCGAGCCGCGCCGCGGCCACCGCCTGATTGCCGCCCTTGCCGCCGGCCGCCTGGGCATAGCCATGGCCCGCCAGCGTCTCGCCGGGCTTGGGCAGGCGCGGGGCGCGCACCACCAGATCCATGTTGAGGCTGCCGACCACGAGCACCTTGCCGCCTGCCCGGCCGCCCGACGGCGTGCCGCTCATGCGCGATCGCCCTCGGCGGCGCCCGACACCGCATCCGAACCCGCAGAATCGGCCGAATCGTCCGGATTGAACAGCATGGCCCACCGCAGCCGTGGGCACGCCACGATACGGCGCGGTGGATTCGCGCAGCACCAGCCGCGGCGACACCACGCGCCGGCGCTTGGTCGGCGCGGCGGCGCCGGCGGCAATCCGCTCGATCAGCGTTTGCGCGGCGATCTCGCCGAGCGCGCGCACCGACTGACCGACCGTGGACAGCGCCGGGTACGTATAGCTCGACATCTCGATGTCGTCGAAGCCGATGATCGAGCAGTCGGCCGGCACGCGCAGCCCGCGCTCGGCAGCCGCGCGCAGCGCGCCGATGCCCATCTGGTCGTTGCCGGCGAAGATCGCGGTGGGCTTGATCGTGCCGAACAACTGGCCCGCCGCGCGATAGCCGCCCAGGCACGAGAAATCGCCTTCTGCGATCGCACCGGGCACGATCTCGATGCCGCGCTCGGCCATCGCCCGGATGAAGCCGTGCACGCGCATCGCGCTGACGGCCGTATCGACCGGGCCGGTGATGCAACCGATGCGCGAATGGCCGAGTTCGAGCAGATGCCGCGTGGCCAGATACGCGCCGCGCTCGTGGTCGATCTGCACCAGATCGGCCGACAGGCCTTCGATGTTGCGGTCGACCACCACCAACGGCTCGCGCGAATCGGCCAGCGTCTGGGCCAGCACGGCGTCCTCGCCGGCCGATGCGATGATCAGGCCATCGATGCGTTTTTCCTGGAGTACGCGCAGATAATTGCGCTGTTTGACGGGATCGTCGTCGGAATTGCAGAAAAATACGCAGTAACCGCGCGCCACGCATTGATCTTCAATGCCGCGCGCCAGTTCGGCGAAATACGGGTTGGTGCTGTTCGGCACCACGAGGCCGATCGTGGCCGTCGAG
The DNA here is from genome assembly GCF_047497165.1 of Burkholderia sp. 22PA0099. Classification (NCBI taxonomy): domain Bacteria; kingdom Pseudomonadati; phylum Pseudomonadota; class Betaproteobacteria; order Burkholderiales; family Burkholderiaceae; genus Burkholderia; species Burkholderia sp. 22PA0099. Next base: position 2,574,588 of record NZ_CP163165.1, read on the forward strand.
CGCGCCTTCAGGGATCGTGCGACCGCCGACGGGACGTAGTTGAGCTGGACGATGGCCCGCTCCACCTTCGCTCGCACATCGGCCGACACGGGCCGCGAGTTGTTCACCACGTGCGATACGGTGGTAAACGACACGCCGGCTATGGCCGCCACATCCTTGATCGTCGCCATTCTTGAAGCCCTCTGGTCTGTCTTTTTAAGTACGCGACCGGCGACTGCGATACGTGTCGAGCACAACGGCTACGACGATCACGGCCCCGGTGATGATGCGCTTGGTCGGTTCGTTCGCGCCGATCTGTGCCAGCCCCGCCGCGAGCACCGATATGATCAACACGCCAAAAAACGTGCTGATGACGGAACCGCGCCCGCCCATCAGGCTCGTGCCGCCGATCACCACGGCCGCAATCACCTGAAGTTCGAGCCCGACGCCGGCATTCGGGTCGGCCGCTTCGAGACGCGAGATCTGGAACAGCGCGGCAAGCCCCGCCAACGCCCCCATCAACGCAAACACGATGATTTTATACGGACGCGGGTTCACTCCTGCAAGCCTTACTGCTTCTTCGTTGGTACCGATCCCCACGAGATAGCGTCCGAACACCGTCCGGGTGAGCACGAATTGGGCCACGATCATGACCACCACCGCGATCACGAAGGCCGGCGAGATGCCGAACGCGAGCGGGTTCGAGAGGAAATCGAAGGCGTCGCCGATATAGGCGGTGCGCGAATTCGTGAGCTGGTACGCCACGCCGCGCGCCGCCTCCAGCACGCCGAGCGAGACGATGAACGACGGAATCCGCCAGCCCACCGTCACCGCGCCGGTCAGCATGCCGGTGAAGGCCGCCGCGACCATCCCGAGCAACGCCGACGGCAGCGGCCCCCAATGCCACTTCAGCGCGGCCAGGCTGACGAACGAGGCCGCCAGCGCCAGCACCGAGCCGACCGACAGGTCGATCCCGGCGATGATCAGCACGAACGTCATGCCGACCGACATCACCACCAGGTCGGGAATCTGGTTGGCGATCGTGCTGAACGTGTCGTAGGTCAGGAAGTGTGAACTCAGCGTCGAGAACAGCGCGATCATGGCCAGCAGCGCGCCGGCCAGGCCGAGATAGTTGGACAGCCCGAGACGCGTGCCGGACAGGCGTCGCGCGGCCGGCGCCACCGCGTCGGGCGCGGCGCTGTCGGACGCTGCGGCAGGCTTGGCCGCCTCGCGGCCAGGGACGATCGGTTCGTTCATGAATGAATTCCTGGGGTCGAATCAGCGGCGCTGCCCGGCGCGACGGCCGGCAGCGGGGCCGGCGTGGCATCGCGGCGCGAAAAGCCGGCAAAGGCGGCGGCGAGCAAGGCGTCCTGGGTCCAGGCGCCGCGCTCGAACACGGCCGTCATGCGGCCCGCCGACATCACGCCGATCCGGTCGCAGATCAGCATCAGCTCGCGCAGGTCGCTCGACACGACCACCAGTGCGCGGCCCTCGCGCGCCAGCGCGCCCATCAATGCGTAGATATCGAATTTGGCGCCGACGTCGATGCCGCGCGTCGGCTCGTCGAACAGCAGCACCGCCATGTCGTGCGCGAGCCAGCGGCCGATCACCACCTTCTGCTGGTTGCCGCCCGACAGTTCGCCCACGGGCTGCGCCGGGCCGCGCGTGCGAATCCGCATCGCGTCGATCTGGCGCTGCGCGAGCGCGTGTTCGCGCGCGGTATCGACCACCCCGCCGCGCGCGAGGCGCCCGAGCTGGCCGAGCGAGACGTTGGCCGCGATCGGCTGCGACAGCAGCAGCCCCTCGCCCTTGCGATCCTCGGTGATCAGCGCGATGCCGTGGCGCACCGCATCCGACGGCGAGGCGATCCGCACCGGCTGCAGGCCCTGGCCCGCCGTATCGAGCGACACGGTGCCGGCCTCGGCGCGATCCGCGCCGTAAATCAGCCGCAGCAGCTCGGTGCGCCCCGCTCCGATCAGCCCGGAGATGCCGAAAATCTCGCCGGCGCGCACCTCGAACGACACGTCGCGCACCGCGTTGCCGCGCGCGAGCCCTTGAACGGCCAGGCGCGGCGCACCGATCCGGCGCTCGCCGAGATCGATATGCTCGCCCACCTCGCGCCCGGCCATCAGCGCGACGAGCCGCGCGCTCGACACCTCGCCCATCGGCCCGGCATGCACCAGCCGGCCGTCGCGCAGCACCGCCACGCGCTCGGCCACGCGCGCCAGTTCTTCCAGCCGATGCGAGATATAGACGAGCGCCACGCCCTGCGCCTTGAGCCGGTCGATCTGCGCGAACAGCAGTTCGACCTCGCGCGCGGTCAGCATGGCGGTGGGTTCGTCGAGGATCAGCACGCGGCAGTCGCCGATCAGGTTGCGCGCGATCTCGACCATCTGCTGATGGCCGATGCCGAGCGCGCCGACCGGCGTGTCGGGATCGATCGCATCGAGCCCGACGCGCGCCATCGCCTCGTGCGCGTCGGCCCGCAGCCGGCGCCGGTCGATCACGCCGAAGCGGCGCGGCAGGCGGTTCAGGAACAGGTTTTCGGCAACAGTCAGCGTGGGCAGCAGGTTCAGCTCCTGCATCACCATCCGCACCCCGGCCGCCTCCGCCTCGGACCGGCTGGCCGGCGCGAACGCCTCGCCCGCCAGCCTCAACGTGCCGGCCGTCGGCACCACCAGCCCGCCGACGATCTTCGACAGCGTGCTCTTGCCCGCGCCGTTCTCGCCCGTCAGCGCCAGCGCCTCGCCGGCGTTCAGGGCCAGCGAGACGTCGGCCAGCACCGGCTCCGCGTAGGTCTTGCCGACGCCCGACACCTCGAGCACCGGCCCGCCCCGCGCGGGCGCGGCAGAGGGAATCGTCGCCATGCGCGGCCCTTACTTCTTGACGATCAGGTCGACCGGGGTTTCGACCACGCCCGACAGGTCGGACTGCTTCTTGTGCTCGGAAATCGCCTTCAGCGCGGTATCGATGCCGAACACGGCCTGCTTGGCGGCGTACTGATCGGCCGTGGCCAGCACCCGGCCGTCCTGCAGCATCGGCTTGATCGCATTGATGTTGTCGTAGCCGACCACCATCACCTTGCCCGCCTTGCCGGCCGCGCGCACGGCCGATACGGCGCCGATCGCCATGCTGTCGTTGCCGCACAGCAGCGCCTTCAGGTTCGGATATTCGTTGAGCATGGCCGAGGCCACCGCGTTGCCCTTGTCGATTTCCCATTCGCCCGACTGCACCGACACCACCTTCGCGCCCACCGCCTTCATCGCGTCCTGGAAGCCGGCCGTGCGCTGCTGCGCGTTGGTGGTGGTCGACACGCCTTCGAGAATACCCACCTCGTCGCCGGCCTTCAGGTGCTTGGCCAGGTAGTCGCCGATCTTGCGCGCGCCCTTGCGGTTGTCGGGGCCGACGAACGGCACGTTGAGGTTCTTCGACTTCAGCACGTCCGGATCGAGCCGGTTGTCGATGTTGATGACGATGATGCCGGCATCCACGGCCTTCTTGACCACCGGCACCAGCGCCTTCGAATCGGCCGGCGCCAGCACGATTGCGTCGACCTTCGAGACGATCATCTGCTCGACGATGCGGATCTGGTTCGCGGTGTCGGTTTCGTCCTTGATGCCGTTGGTGACGAGGTCGAACAGCGCCGGATTGTGCTGCTGGTAATCCTTCGCGCCGGTTTCCATGGTCAGGAAGAACTCGTTGGCGAGCGACTTCATGACGAGCGCGACCTTCGGCTTGTGGGCCGACTGCGCATAGGCGCCGAGCGGCGCGACGGCAACTGCGGCGCCGGCAAGCGCGGCGACCAGGACACGGCGGCGAATCTGGAAATCCATGCGTACTCTCCTCACAGGTCTGGGCCCGGCGCCCAAGGTGTGGTTTTCATGTTGAGCAAACGTTTGCCGACCCGATTCGGACAGCGATCGAAAACGGGTCGTGCGGCGACGGGAACGAAGACATTCGCACCACCGGGCCTTTCGATTTCATGACCGGAAACATGCGGTGCGCGCCTCCCGTTCCGTTTTTGTTGGTTCCGGGAAGCGCCTATGCTGGACGTTCGCCGAACGTCGCGCAACAAGGTTTTGCCCTGATTCCGGGAAGCGCGCGAATCGTATGCCGCGCCGCTAAAAAGCAAACCGCCGCGCAGTCCTCGCGACTGCGCGGCGGTTCGGGCGAGGCACGCGCCAGGCAAGCCGGCGCGCGCGATCAGACGGCGGTTTCCTTCAGTTGCGCGGCGACCTCGGCCTCGGTCAGGTGCGGCGCGAACATTTCCAGCAGCTTGTAGGCATACGAGCGCAGGAACGCGCCCTTGCGCAGGCCCACGCGCGTGGTGCTGGCCTCGAACAGGTGCTCGGTATCGAGCGCGACGAGATTGATGTCGCGCTCCGCGTCGTAGGCCATGGCCGCCACCACGCCGATGCCCATGCCCAGTTCCACGTAGGTCTTGATGACGTCCGCGTCGATCGCGGTCAACACCACGTCGGGCACCGCACCGACCTTCGTGAACGCCTGGTCGATATGCGAGCGGCCCGTGAAATCCTGGTCGTAGGTGATGATCGGATATTCGGCGATCTCCTCGAGCGTGAGGTTCTCGCGGCCCACCAGCGGGTGATCCTTCGGCACCACCACGATGTGGTGCCACGAATAGCACGGGAACGTCACGATGTCCGGATAGCGGTCGAGCGCCTCGGTCGAGATGCCGATGTCGGCCTCGCCGCTCAGGATCATCTGCGCGATCTGCTGCGGGCTGCCCTGGCGCAGCGCCAGATGCACCTTCGGGAACACGTCGGTGAACTGGCGGATCACCTTCGGCAGCGCGTAGCGCGCCTGCGTGTGGGTGGTCGCCACCACCAGGTGGCCGCTGTCCTGGTCGGCGTACTGGCGCGCCACGCGGCGCAGGTTCTCGGCGTCGAGCAGCATGCGCTCGATCAGCTGATGCACGGCCTTGCCCGGCTCGGTGAGGCCGGTCAGGCGCTTGCCGCGGCGGATGAAGATATCCACGCCGAGTTCGTCCTCGAGATCCTTGATCTGCTTGGAGACGCCCGATTGCGACGTGTACAGCACGTTCGCCACCTCGGTCAGGTTCATGTTCTGGCGTACCGCTTCCCGAACGAAGCGCAATTGCTGGAAATTCATGGGTCAGCCTCTCATGGGCGTTGTCGTTATCGATGAAAAACCAAACGGCGGCCCGAGCGCGGCCGCCTTGCCGCTATGGTTGCTGTCGGCTCAACGAGCCGGGAACACACGTGCGTGGCGCGGCACCGCCAGCGCACCGTCGCCGACGCCGAGCGCCAGCGCGCGCCAGGTGTCGCGATCGAGTTCGGCTTCGAGCACCGAGCCGCCCGAGCGCGGTTCGAGCTCGATGCGCACCGCGCCGCCGAGCGGCACGACGCGCCGCACGTCCACGGCGATGCCGTCCGAGCGCGCATCGGCGCCGCCGACGATCTGCAGGTCGTGCGGACGCACGTAGGCGTGCGCGCGGCCCGCGAAATCGGCATCCACCGAGATCGGGCCGGCCGCGCCGTCGGCCACGAAGCCGTCGCCGTGCACCGTGCCGTCGAGCTTGTTGGCCGCGCCGAGGAATTCGTACACGAACGCGCTTTGCGGATGATCGTAGACATCCTGCGGGCTGCCGACCTGTTCGACGTGGCCGCGATTCAGCACCACGATCCGGTCGGCCACTTCGAGCGCCTCTTCCTGATCGTGCGTGACGAAGATGGTCGAGATGTGCAGATCGTCGTGCAGGCGGCGCAGCCAGCTGCGCAGCTCCTTGCGGACCTTCGCGTCGAGCGCGCCGAACGGCTCGTCGAGCAGCAGCACCTTCGGCTCCACGGCCAGCGCGCGGGCCAGCGCGATGCGCTGGCGCTGGCCGCCCGACAGCTCGGACGGGTAGCGCGGCGCGAGCCAGTCGAGCTGCACGAGCTTGAGCAGTTCATGCACCTTCTCGCGGATCACGGCCTCCGACGGGCGCTCGTTGCGCGGCTTCACGCGCAGGCCGAACGCCACGTTCTCGAACACCGTCATGTGGCGGAACAGCGCGTAATGCTGGAACACGAAGCCGACCTGGCGCTCGCGCGCGCCGACATCGGCCACGTCCTGGCCTTGCAGCACGACCTGGCCGGCGTCCGCGTGCTCGAGGCCCGCGATCACGCGCAGCAGCGTGGTCTTGCCGCAGCCGGACGGCCCGAGCAGCGCCACCAGTTCGCCGGGCGGGAAATCGAGCGAGACGTCGTCGAGCGCCGTGAAGTCGCCGAATTGCTTGTGCAGATTGCGTACGGTGATACCCATTTCGTGTGCCTCTTCAGGAGTGCGATGCGGCGGCGGCGCGCGCGTTCGCGAGTTCGGCCGACATCCGGCGTTCGGCGAGCAGCTTGAGCGCCAGCGTCACGAGCGCGAGCAGCGCCAGCACCGATGCCACCGCGAACGCGGCCGAAAAGTTGTATTCGTTGTAGAGAATCTCGACGTGCAGCGGCATCGTGTCGGTCTGGCCGCGGATATGGCCCGACACCACCGACACCGCGCCGAATTCGCCCATCGCCCGCGCGTTGCACAGGATCACGCCGTACAGCAGGCCCCAGCGCACGTTCGGCAGCGTCACGCGGCGGAAGATCTGCCATCCCGACGCGCCCAGCACGCGCGCGGCCTCTTCCTCGTCGTTGCCCTGCGCCTGCATCAGCGGGATCAGCTCGCGCGCGACGAACGGGAACGTCACGAAGATGGTCGCCATCACGATGCCCGGCACCGCGAAGATGATCTGGATGTCGTGCGCTTCCAGCCACGGCCCGAGCCAGCCCTGCGCGCCGAACATCAGCACGTATACGAGGCCCGAGATCACCGGCGACACCGAGAACGGCAAGTCGATCAGCGTGGTCAGGAACGCCTTGCCGCGAAACTCGAACTTGGCGATCGCCCATGACGCGCACACCCCGAACACGAGGTTCAGCGGCACCGCGATCGCGGCCACCGTGACCGTCAGCACGATCGCCGACCAGGCGTCCGGATCGGCCAGCGATTCGAAGTAGAAGCCGATGCCCTTGGCCAGCGCCTGCGCGAACACCGCGGCGAGCGGCACCACCAGGAAGCCGGCCAGGAACAGCAGCGCGACGCCGGTCAGCACCCAGCGCGTGACGCGCGACTCGCTGACCGGATTGTGACGGCGCGCCGCCGTGGCGCGCGGCGCGACGTTGCCTGCGGCCAGCGCGGAACCCGGATTGGTCTGGCGGCTCATTGCGCACCTCCCGCCGTGACGGCCGTGGCCGTGGTCGCGGCCGGCGCCGGGCCGCTTGCGCCGCGGCTGGTGCGGCGTTGCAGGACCCATTGCAGCGTGTTGATCAGGAACAGCATCGCGAACGACACCACCAGCATCACCACGGCCAGCGCGGTCGCGCCGGCGTAGTCGTACTGTTCGAGCTTGGTGATGATCAGCAACGAGGTGATTTCGGATTTCATCGGCACGTTGCCGGCGATGAAGATCACCGAGCCGTATTCGCCGAGCGCACGCGCGAACGCGAGCGCGAAACCGGTCAGCAGCGCCGGCAGCACGGCCGGCAGCACCACGCGGCGGAACGTCAGCCAACGCGTCGCGCCGAGGCAGGCCGCGGCTTCTTCCTGCTCGCGCTCGAAATCCTCCAGCACCGGCTGCACCGTGCGCACCACGAACGGCAGGCCGATGAAGGTCAGCGCCACCAGCACGCCGAGCGGCGTAAACGCCACCTTGATGCCGAGCGGCACCAGGTATTGCCCGAGCCAGCCGTTCTGCGCGTAGACGGCGGCCAGCGAAATGCCGGCCACCGAGGTGGGCAACGCGAACGGCAGGTCGACGATCGCGTCCACCAGCCGCTTAAACGGGAACGTGTAGCGCACCAGCACCCAGGCCACCAGGAAACCGAACACGGCATTGATGAGCGCGCCACCGAGCGCCGCGAGGAACGTGAGCCGGTAGGACGCCACCACGCGCGCGGAGGTGGTCGCCGCGACGAACTGGTCCCAGGTCAGCGTGGCCGTTTTGAGGAAGGTGGAGGCAAGCGGTATCAGCACCACGAGGCTCAAATAGGCCACCGTGATCCCGAGCGTCAAGCCGAAGCCGGGCAATGCGCTCGGCTTGCGGAAGGTGTACGTCGTCATGCGAAAGCGCTTCCTAGGTTGACTTGGGAGACGCGGCCGCCGGGAGATTTCCGGGCGGCCGCGCTGGGTGCTGCGTTATATCGGGCCACGCGTGCCGTGTATTGCCGCGCCGCCTCGGGTTCTGCTGCGTGGCGGCGCGCCCCTCGGGAGCGCGCCGCCGGCTTCCGGCTGCGCGCCGGAAGCGTTACTGCGGTTTGTAGATCGAGTCGAACACGCCGCCGTCGGCGAAGTGCGTCTTCTGCGCGTTGGTCCAGCCGCCGAAGGTGTCGTCGACCGTGTACAGCTTCAGCTTCGGAAACTGCTTGGTCAGCTCGGCCGGCACGTCCTTCGAACGCGGGCGATAGAAGTTGCGCGCCGCGATTTCCTGGCCTTCCTTGCTGTACAGGAAGTTCAGGTAGGCCTCGGCCAGCTTGCGGTCGCCCTTCTTGTCGACCACCTTGTCCACCACCGCCACCGGCGGCTCGGCCAGGATGCTGACCGACGGCACCACGATCTGGAACTTGTCCGGACCGAATTCCTTCAGCGACAGGAACGCCTCGTTTTCCCAGGCGATCAGCACGTCGCCGATATCACGTTGCACGAAGCTGGTGGTGGCGCCACGCGCGCCCGAATCGAGCACGCCGGCATTCTTGTAGAGCTTCGAGACGAAATCCTTGGCCGTCTGCTCGTTGCCGCCCGGCTTGTGCAGGGCGTAGGCCCAGGCCGCCAGGTAGTTCCAGCGCGCGCCGCCCGAGGTCTTCGGGTTCGGCGTGATGATCGACACGCCCGGCTTCACCAGATCGTCCCAATCCTTGATGCCCTTCGGGTTGCCCTTGCGAACCAGGAACACGATGGTCGAGGTGTACGGCGAGGCGTTGTCGGGCAAGCGCTTCTGCCAATCCTTGGCGACGATCCCCTTGTTGGCCAGCGCGTCGATGTCCCAGGCCAGCGCCAGCGTCACCACGTCGGCCTGCAGGCCGTCGAGCACCGAGCGCGCCTGCGCGCCCGAACCGCCGTGCGACTGCTTGAACGTGACGGTTTCGCCCGTCTTGGCCTTCCATTCCTTGCCGAAGGCCTGGTTGATGTCCTGATACAGTTCGCGGGTCGGATCGTAGGAGACGTTCAGCAACGTCGTGTCCGCCAGTGCATGCGTGGCCCCGCCCAGCGCCGCCGCGCCGACCGCCAGTGTTGCGATAAGACGGCGAACGCCGCCTGCCAGCCCCGTGTTGCGCTTGACCATCCCGGTGATCTCCAAAGGTTCGTGGATCGTTTTTTGCAATGTCGGGTCAGTCTAGCGAACAGCTTTCATCATTAAAAATAATCGTTATTCATTCTTTTAGAAGAAAAAGTGGTAAAGACCGCCCGACGGACGGTTGAGGCATGGAAACCGGCGCTGGAACGCCCTTTGATGGCGTCGGAACCGGCGTCATAGCGACGAACTTCAAGTAACGCTTGAAATTCCCGAACTACTGTATAAAAATACAGATCACTGTCTATCCATACAGTTGATCATGACCAAACTCACCGCACGTCAGCAGCAAGTATTCGATCTGGTCCGCCGCGCGATCGAGCGCACCGGCTTCCCGCCCACCCGGGCGGAAATCGCGGCCGAGCTGGGTTTCAGTTCGCCGAATGCGGCCGAGGAGCACCTTCGGGCGCTGGCCCGCAAGGGCGTGATCGAGCTGGCCGCCGGCGCGTCGCGCGGCATCCGCCTGCTCGGCCTCGAGGATTCCCCCTATCAGTTCACGCTGCCCCACGCGGGGCTGATGCAGCTTTCGCTGCCGCTGGTCGGCCGGGTGGCGGCAGGCAGCCCGATCCTGGCGCAAGAACACATCTCGCAGCATTACGCCTGCGATCCGGCGCTGTTCACGAGCAAACCCGATTACCTGCTGAAGGTGCGCGGCCTGTCGATGCGCGACGCCGGCATCCTCGACGGCGACCTGCTCGCCGTGCAGAAGCGCACCGAGGCGAAGGACGGCCAGATCATCGTCGCGCGGCTCGGCGACGACGTCACGGTCAAGCGCCTGAAGCGCCATTCCACGGGCCTCGAACTGATTGCCGAGAACCCCGATTACGAAAACATCTTCGTGAAGGCCGGCAGCGCGGAGTTCGCGCTCGAAGGTATTGCCGTCGGTCTGATCCGGTCCGGCGAACTCTGATTCCCGCCGTCCCGCCACGCTGCCCCGATCTGGAGAAACGCCATGGAACGCCTCGCTCGTCTGCTGCCTTTCCGTCAATTCGGTCGTCTGCGCCATCTGCGCGGTCGCACGCCCTGTGCACCGCTCGCGGCTGATGTCGGCGCACCGGCCTCCTCCGGGGCGGCCGAGCCGGCTTCCTTGCTGCCATCGGCGCTGCCGGCCTTTGCCCGCGTTTCGCTGAATGCCGGGCTCCATCACGCCGAGCCGGCTCGGCGCGCGCCGGTACGCGTCTATCACGGGTCGTCGCGGCTCATCATGGTCGGCTCGATCGATGCGGTGTGCCGCATGATCGACGATTGCATCGCCCAGGAACGTTCGGCCGTCTGAGCCGTCTCTGGATACTGACCGTATCCACGCGGAGGCCCCGTGCCCGTTTCCTTATCCCCCGGTTCTTCGCCTCGCCGCGGCTGGCTCAAGCCGCTGGCATGGGTCGTCGTCGCCCTGCTCGTCTTGGCCACGGTGATTTATGCGTTCGCCTCGCCGTATCTCGCCCTGCGCGATCTCAAGCAGGCTGTCGATGCGCGCGATGCGCAGGCGATCAGCCGCTTCGTCGATTACCCGGCGTTGCGCATCAGCCTCAAGCAGCAACTGGCCGATGAGTTGATGCGTCGCATCGATCTCCAACGCCATAACAATCCGCTCGCCATGCTCGGCGCGATGATCGGCTCCGCGCTGATCGGGCCGCTCGTCGATGCGTATGCCACGCCGGAAGGCGTCGCCGCGCTGTTGAGCGGGCTGCCGCCGCGTGGCGATCCGGGCGAACACCCGCCTACGCTCGATCAGCCTGCTCCTGCCCCTGCACCCACGCCTGCACCGCCCGCCTCCGCTGCACCACCGGCCAGCGGCGTGCCAGGCCCGAGCACAGCGCCGCAGGCGAACGCCGCTTATCAGAGCGTTAATGAATTCGTGGTGGTGTATCAGCGTAATGCCGGCGACGCTCGCTACGCGGCGATCTTCCGTCGCAGCGGCCTGTTCGGATGGAAACTGAGTGCGATCGATCTGCATCGCTGATGGTTGACTGCCGCGGCCCGCGCGGCAGAGTCGAGGCGGCCAGCCGCGCCGCCTCAATCATGGCCTCGTCGGCCCCTTCAACGCCTCATGCCGCCGCGCTGGCCGCTGCCTCGCGTTCCTTTGCCCGCTCCTCGCGTTGCTCGTCGGCCGACGAGCAGGCCACGAGGATGCTGCACGACACGCGGTCGAGCAGTTGTGTATTGCCCGCGCCCATCCACCAGCGAGACAAACCGCTGCGGCAGCGATGGCCCACCACCACGAGATCGACGTTGAGCGACTTCGCCAGGTTGGCGATTTCGTCGATCGGATAACCGAACGCGAAATGGCCCTCGGCCTGCACGCCGCGCTCGGTCAGCCAGTCCACGCCTTCCTGAAGAATCTCGCGCGCGGTTTCCTCGAAGCGCCCGCAGGCCACGTCGGTCAGCAGGCCCGCGCTCTGGGCGATGCTCGAACGCATGTCGACGACCGACAGCAGATGCGTCTTCGCCTTCAATTGCAGCGCGAGATCCGCACCGCATCGCAAGGCCTTGCGGCCTTCCAGCGTACCGTCGTAACACAGCAGGATGGTCTGGTAGCTCGACATGATCGCCTCCATGCAGAATCGGTCGACGATTTGATCATGGTGCGCCGCAATTCAGGATGCAAGGGATGGAAAACGCGGACACGCAAATAGTTCGCCGATGCCGGATTGCGGTGCAGGCTTGCACGATCCGGTCGCGCACGGCGAGCCGAAAGCGGGACGCGATGCACTAGAATGGCCGCTTCGTGCCGTCCCTTCGTCGACCTCCCGCCTCCGCGCCCATGTCCGCTGCTCCGATCGAATTTCACGATGTCAAAAAAAGCTTCGGCGACAAACGCGTCGTCGACGGCCTGTCGTTTCACGTGCGGCGCGGCGAATGCTTCGGCCTGCTCGGGCCGAACGGCGCGGGCAAGACCACCACGCTGAGGATGCTGCTCGGCATGACCTACCCCGATTCCGGCACGATCCGGCTGTGCGACGAGCCGGTGCCGGCCCGTGCACGGCAGGCGCGGCTGCGCGTCGGCGTCGTGCCGCAATTCGACAACCTCGATCCCGATTTCAGCGTGCGCGAGAACCTGCTCGTGTTCAGCCGCTACTTCGGGCTGTCGGCGCGCGCGGCGCGCGAACTGGTGCCGTCGCTGCTCGAATTCGCCAAGCTCGAAAGCAAGGCCGACGCGAAGGTCGGCGAGTTGTCGGGCGGCATGAAGCGGCGGCTCACGCTGGCGCGCGCGCTCGTCAACGATCCCGACGTGCTGGTGCTCGACGAGCCGACCACCGGGCTCGACCCGCAGGCACGCCATCTGATGTGGGAGCGGCTGCGCTCGCTGCTCGCGCGCGGCAAGACGATCCTGCTGACGACGCATTTCATGGAAGAGGCCGAACGGCTGTGTCACCGGCTCTGCGTGGTCGAATCGGGCCGCAAGATTGCCGAGGGCGCGCCGCAGGCGCTGATCGAAAGCGAGATCGGCTGCGACGTGGTGGAGATCTACGGCCCCGATCCGGCTGCGCTGCGCGACGAACTCGCGCCGTATGCGACGCGCGCCGAAATCAGCGGCGAGACCGTGTTCTGCTACGTCGACGACCCCGCGCCACTGACGCGCAAACTGAAGGGCCGCACCGAACTGCGCTATCTGCACCGGCCCGCGAATCTCGAAGATGTGTTCCTGCGGCTGACCGGCCGCGACATGCAGGATTGACCACCGATGGATACCGGCCACTCGACACCCGCCCGCGACGCGCACGCCGCCCCCTCGGCCTCGGCTCGTTTCGCGATCGCCCTGCCTGCCAACGGGCGCAACTGGATCGCCGTCTGGCGCCGCAACTATCTCGTCTGGAAAAAGCTCGCGCTCGCCTCGATGATCGGCAACCTGGCCGATCCGATGATCTACCTGTTCGGGCTCGGCATGGGCCTCGGCGTGATGCTCGGCCACGTCGACGGGGTGTCGTATATCGCGTTTCTGGCAGCCGGCACGGTGGGCTCGAGCGTGATGATGTCGGCCAGCTTCGAGGCCATGTATTCGGGTTTCTCGCGCATGCAGGTGCAGCGCACCTGGGAAGCGATCATGCACACGCCGCTCTCGCTCGGCGACATCGTGCTCGGGGAAATCATCTGGGCCGCCAGCAAGGCGATGCTGTCGGGCACGGCGATCATGGTGGTGGCGAGCGGGCTCGGCTACGCGTCGTTTCCGTCGCTGCTGGCGGCGCTGCCCGTAATCGCGCTGGCCGGCCTGGCGTTCGCGAGCCTGGCGATGGTGGTCACGGCGATCGCGCCGTCCTACGACTTCTTCATGTTCTATCAGACGCTGGCGCTCACGCCGATGCTGCTGCTGTCGGGCGTGTTCTTCCCGATCACTCAGTTGCCGGGCATCGCGCAGCACGCGGCCTATGCGCTGCCGCTGGCCAACGCCGTCGATCTGATCCGGCCGGCGATGCTCGGCCGGCCCGCCACCGACGTCGCGATGCATGTCGGCGTGCTGGTGGCGTATGTACTGGGCGGGTTTGTGGTGTCGGCCTGGTTGTTCCGTCGGCGCATGATGCGCTGAACGCAACACGGCGCATGCCGGGACTCAAGCATGCGCCGATGCGCCGCACCGGGGCCGGTACGGCGTGAAACCGGCAAGACGCCGGTTCGGTTACACCCTGTCGCGCGAGGCGCCGACGCCCATCAGGCGTCGTCGTCGCCCCAGGGCATTTCCACGTCGGTCAGGAACGCCACCGTCGCGATCGGGCCGCCTTCCTGGCGCCCCTGCTTGCCGTCGGCGCGATGCCATTCCACGCGAAACACCGTACCGGGATCGTCGGCCAGCAGATAGACCGAGCGCAGTTCTTCCTCGTCGGCATCCTCGACCGGGCCGTCGAACGACACGCGCATGCGCTGCGGCCACAGGCCGTTGGCCGGATCGTAAATGCGATCGCCTTGCGGGATGTCGATGCTGGCCTCGACGCCGATCGTCGACGAGGCCTCGATGATCATTTTGCCGAGCGCATTGAGCACCGCCGTGGCACGCGCGGAATTGGCCTGACGGATTGCGAGATCGCCGCGCGTCAGCGCCTGTTCGAGTTTCGGATGAATCTTCGGTTGCTTCATGCGTAATCCTGATTGCTTCTGGGAATGCCGCCGCGAGGTCGCGGCGACGGTCGAATCTTCGGGTGAATCCTGGGGCGGCTCAGAAACCGAACACCACCGCCGCGATGCCGGCCACGATGCCGAAACCCACCACCAACGCGGCGATCAGCGCCAGCATGCGGGCCGGGAACGAGCGCCACAGCATCGCCAACGACGGCACGCTGACGGGCGGCAGTGTCAGCAGCAGCGCCGCCGCCGGGCCGACGCCCACGCCGAGCGCCAGCATCGCCTGCACGATCGGCACCTCGCCCGCGGTCGGGATCACGAACAGCATCCCGGCGATGGCGAAAGCGACGATCCACAGCGCGGCGTTGCCGACATCGGGACCGACATGCGGAAACAGCCACGCGCGCGCCGCACCGAGCAGCAGCACGAGCACGATGTATTCGGGAATCAGCCGCAGCGTCATGCGCGCCAGCAGCTTCATCCAGCGCACGAACGGATTGCCTTCGGCCGTCTGACCGGCGGCGATCCGCGCCAGCGCGGCTTCGTCCACGGGCTTGGCGTCGACCGAGGCGATCCGGTTCAGCCAATAGCCGATCCCGAACACCATCGCCACGCCGAGCACGACGCGCAGCGCCGTCCATTGCCAGCCGAGCACGAAGCCCATGAACACCAGCGTGGCCGGGTTCAGCACCGTGTTGCCGAGCCAGAACGCCACCGCGCCGCCCGGCGACGCCTGGCGCGCCCGCAAGCCCGCCACCACCGGCGCGGCGCAGCACGTGCACATCATGCCCGGCAGCGACATCAAGCCGCCAGCCACGACGCTGCCGAAGCCGGTGCGGCCCAGCACGCGCGCGATCGCGCGGGCCGGCAGCAGCGCCTGAAGCGCCGAGCCGAGCAGCAGGCCGAGCACCATCGCCTGCCAGATCGCCTTGCCGTAGGCCCACGCGTAATCGAGCGCCGCCTGCCACGACGGCACCGGCGCATGCGCCGCCGTGCCCATCAGGATCGACTGGCCGATCGAATGATGCTCGGCTGCGACAAAGGCGCGGTGGTAATAAGGCGACCACTTCACGTAGAACAGCCCGGCGATCGCGATCAAGGCGAATACTGCCCAGCCGAGCGCGGGTGAAGGAGTGGTCGAGGTCGAGCGGCTTGTGTTCATGTCGAGTGTGGCGTGCGGGCTGGCGGTCCTCGTCGGCGGGCTCGGTCGGCTCGCCCTGTCGTGTCCGCCATGCGGTGAAACGGCATGCGGCGAAGCCGGGATTATCGCATGCGGCACGCGCTCGGCGACGTGCAACGCATGTCGCAATCCACTGCAGCGGCGCCCGATGCGCTGCGCTGGCGGGTGCGGATACAGAAGCGGGCGGACGGTTCATGCCGGCTCAACGCGACGCGAACGTATCGCAGTCGCGCACATCGCCGCGCTGCATGCCGCGCCGCAGCCACGCGACGCGCTGCTCGCTGGTGCCGTGCGTGAACGCGTCGGGCACCACGTAGCCCTGACTGCGCCGTTGCAAGGTGTCGTCGCCGATCGCGGAGGCCGTCTTCAAACCCTGCTCGAATTCGCCCGGCTCGATCAATTGCCGGTTCGCCTGCTGCGCGTTGTAGGCCCACACGCCCGCGAAGCAATCGGCCTGCAACTCGAGCCGCACCGACAGCCGGTTCGCCTGCGTCTGCGACATGCGCTGGCGCGCCGCATCGACCTTGTCGGAAATGCCCAGCAACTTCTGTACGTGGTGGCCGACTTCGTGCGCGATCACGTAGGCCTGGGCAAAATCGCCGCCCGCGCCGAACTTGCGGCGCAGTTCGTCGTAGAACGCGAGATCGATATAGACCTTCCGGTCAGCCGGACAGTAGAACGGCCCCATGGCCGTTTGCCCGGTGCCGCAGGCGGTGGGCGTCGCATGCTCGAACATCACGAGCGTCGGCGGCGAATAGTCGCGATTGAGCTGCGTAGGAAAAACGTGGGACCAGGTGCGCTCGATATTGCCGAGCACCTTGCGTGTGAACACGGCGCGCGGGTCGTTCTGGTTCGCCTGCGAAGGCGTGTTCGCGGCCGGCGCGGGCGCCGTCTGGCCCTGGTCTGCATGCTGGCCTTGCAGCACGGCCGCGCCCTGCAGGATCACGCGCGGATCGACGCCGAAGAAATACGAGGCGGCCAGCGCCACGACGATCGTGCCGATGCCGAGCGTTGCACCACGCCCGCCACCGCCGAACCCGCCGCGGCGGTCTTCGACATTACGGCTTTCGGCTTCGTCATCGAGGCGCATCGCGGCTCCGTTCGTCGGGTTCGCGGCCGGCACGAAGCGCCGCGGGACGCACGAAGTATAGCCAATGGAATGCACCATGACGGCACGCCGCGCCACACTCGCGGCATGGCGCCAGTGCGCCGAATCGGACTGCCTACTCGGGCCGCTGGATGAAACAGGTGGCCGAGCCTTGCGCAATGATCTTGTCGTCGGGGGTCTTCAGCGTGCCTTCGGCCACGCCGAGCGTGCGCGACAGGTGCGTGACGCGCCCTTCCGCGATCAGCTCGACGTCGCGCGGCACCGGGCGCAGCATCTTCACGTGCAGATCCACGGTGCCGTAGCCCACCCCGCGGTCGAGCATCGAATGCACCGCACAGCCCGTCACCGAATCGAGCACCGTCGCCGCGAAACCGCCGTGCACGCCGCCGAGCGGGTTCAAGTGGCGTTCGTCGGCGCGTGCCGTCATCCGCACATAGCCGAGTTCCACGGCATCGAGGCGCATCGGCATGGTTTCGGTGATCGACGGCGCGGGTACGTCACCCGCCGCGGCTGCGCGCAGCAGGTCGATTCCGGAAAAATCGAGCGGTTTCATCAGGAAGCTCCTCGTGGATGGCGATCGGGACAACGTCGGGACGACTTTGTTAGTTCCAAAACAGAACGCATTATTCTGTACCGATTTTGGGGCTGTCAACGGCTGTCGACGCAAGGATTGTGATTTCGAGTGTGCGTTCTATAATCGAACCCACTTTTTGAACAGCGAGGCCGCCGATGAAATGGGACAACGTGGGCGAGATGCCGTGTTCGGTCGCGCGCACCGCTGCCGTGCTCGGCGACCGTTGGACCATGCTGATCCTGCGCAATGCGTTTCTCGGCATCCGGCGCTTCGACGCGTTCCAGGCGCAGTTGGGCGTGACGCGGCATGTGCTGGCGGAACGGCTCGCGCGGCTGGTCGACGAAGGCATCTTCGAGAAGCGGCCCTATCAGTCGAATCCACCGCGCCACGAATACCGGCTGACCGACAAGGGCCGCGACCTGCACCCGATCCTGCTGGCCCTGACCGCCTGGGGCGACCGCTGGAAGGACGACGGCGCCGGGCCGCCGGTGCTGCTGCGACACAAGCGCTGCGGCCACCTGATGCGGCCGGTCATGGTGTGTTCCGAATGCGGCGAGCCGCTCGACCCGCGCGAAACCGAAGCCCTGCCCGGCCCCGGCTGGCCGATTCCGGCGCAAGGCGACGCGCATTGACGCGCCGTATCGCCGCGGCAATAAAAAAGCCCGCTTCGCTGGCAGCGAAGCGGGCAAAACTCAAGGCAGCCGAGGCAAGTCAGCTGTCCCAAAATTATTAACGGCACCGAACCCCAATACTTTTGGCTTTCGCCCAAAAATATTGAGGCACCTTGGTTTACCGGCGGTTACGGGCGTAAAAACAAAAACGGCACCAAGCTTTCGCTTGGTGCCGCCTGCAACTAGACCCACTTCAGAATTCTTTGCGGTGAGGCGCGAAAAGCCGCCCTGCACCTGTTTTCCTGATTGCTCGCCGCCGCAGATTTGAATATGGGGACCGCGCTGGGCAACTGCTGACGACGTGCGGGAAAACGACCGCGATTGTACGACAAGCGGCACGATTCCGGCAACCGTTGCGCGGGCGGCAGCAGCGCTGGCGCAACAGGCCCGCTACCGCGCGCCGCGCCGGTTTCAGCCGTCCGTCGAAACCGTTACGGTTTCCCAGGCACCGATTTCCTGCTCCATGCTCGCCAGCTTGCCGCGCACGAGACCGAGCGCATCGCTGCCGAGCAGCAGGTGGGCCGGCGGATCGTCGGACGCGATCGCATCGAGCATCGCGCGCGCCGCCTTGCGCGGATCGCCCAGTTGCTTGCCGCTTTTCTCCTCGCGCGCCTGGCGGATCGGATCGAAGATCGCGTCGTAATCGGCGATCGAGCGCGGCGTGCGCACCATCGAGCGCCCGGCCCAATCGGTGCGAAACGAGCCCGGCGCCACGGCCGTCACGGCGATGCCGAACGGCTTGACCTCCTTGCCCAGCGCCTCGGAAATGCCTTCCAGCGCGAACTTGCTGCCGCAGTAATAGGTGATGCCCGGCATCGTGATGTAGCCGCCCATCGACGTAATGTTCAGGATGTGGCCACGCCGGCGTTCGCGCATGAACGGCAGCACCGCCTTCATCATCGCCACCGCACCGAACACGTTGACGTCGAACTGGCGGCGCAGGTCCGACAGCGGCGATTCCTCCAGAATGCCTTCGTGGCCGTAGCCGGCATTGTTGACGAGTACGTCGATCGGACCGACTGTGGCCTCAATCTCGGCCACCACGCCGTCGATCGCATCGAAATCGGTCACGTCCAGCACGCGCGCCACTGCGCCTTGCGTGGCCAGCGCCTCGAAATCGCGCTTCGCCTCGGCGCTGCGGACCGTGCCGACCACCGTGTGCCCCGCCGCCAGCGCCTCTTGCGCGAGCGCACGGCCGAAACCGCTGCTGACGCCCGTAATGAGCAGGATCTTTCCGCTTGCCATCGTTTGACTCCCGAATCGTGACTGGAGACTGCATGGTAGTATCCGCGAATCGATCCAATAAGCCGAGTTTCGGTATTTTTCTTGCCTAAAACTATGAACCCGAAACGAAGCGCCAGCGTGGATGCCGCTGCGGCGGCCTCGCCGGTCCGTCAGCGCACGATCGATCTGCTGCATGCCCTGGCGCCCGCTGAGGGCTACAACCTCACCGCCCTGCCGAGCGTGCGAATCCTGCGCTCGGACCGACCGCTGTCGCGCACGCCCGTGCTGTACGACCCCGGCATCGTGATCGTGTGCCAAGGCAGCAAGCGCGGCTATTTCGGCGATCAGCTCTATCTGTACGACGCGAATCACTATCTGGCCGTGTCGGTGCCCGTGCCGTTCACGATGGAAACCGAGGCGAGCGCGTCGCATCCGCTGCTCGCGCTGTATCTGCACCTCGATTTCACGCTGGCCGCCGAGCTGGCCGTACAGATCGACGGTGAGGACGCGGCGGCCAGCGCGCAAGCGCCGCAAAGCATGATGTCGACGCCGATCGACGATGCGATGGCCGGCTCCGTGCTGCGATTGCTCGAAGCGCTCGGCCGGCCACTCGAAGCCACCGTGCTAGGTCAGGGCCTGTTGCGCGAGCTGTATTTCCGCGTGCTGACCGGCGCGCAAGGTGGCTCGATGCGCGAGGCGCTGGCGATGCGCGGGCAATTCGGGCGTATCGGCCGGTCGCTGCGACTGATCCATGCCGGCTACGCGCAGCCGCTCGACGTGACGCAGCTCGCTGGCGAAGCCGGCATGAGCGTGCCGAGCTTCCACACCCATTTCAAGACGATCACGCAGGCTTCGCCGATGCAGTATCTGAAATCGACGCGCCTACATCAGGCCCGGCTGTTGATGGTGCGTCAGGATCTGACCGCCGAGGCGGCCAGCCATGCGGTGGGTTATACGAGCCCGTCGCAATTCAGCCGGGAATTCAAGCGGCTGTTCGGCATGACGCCAGCGGCCGAGGTGCGGCGAATGCGGGAGAGTTTCGCGATTCCGGCGGCGTTCGAGGATGCGGTGTTCGTGTCGTCGCATTGAGCTACGGCGGCTTGGAACATGGAACATGGAACATGCCGGCCATTTTTCAGTGGTATTCACGGGTATGGAATCGCTGGCGATATCTCGACGTTCATTCGATGCCGAGTGCATCCGGGTTGATATCTCGACGTTTGATGACTTGGCGGCCGCGCACGTCGTCTTATAATGTCGCCCTTGACCGATGCACGGGATCGAAATGCTTCGACCCTCTGCCGCATCCGCTCCGGCTGCACCGCGCTGCCGGCCCGCGCCCACAAAACCATCAGAACGACGGTGCCGGCCCGGGCGCAACCCGAACTTACGATATTGATTCAGCAGGAAGATTCGATGAAAGCAACGCCCCGGCGCGTTACCGTCGCGCCGATGATGGACTGGACCGACCGCCATTGCCGGTCGCTGCACCGGTCGATTTCGCGCCATACCTGGCTCTATACGGAAATGGTCACGACCGGCGCGCTGATCCACGGCGACGTCGCGCGCCACCTCGCGTTCACGCCCGACGAGGCGCCCGTCGCGCTGCAATTGGGCGGCAGCGAGCGCGACGATCTCGCGAAGTCGGCCAAGCTCGGCGAAACCTGGGGCTATGACGAAATCAACCTGAATTGCGGCTGCCCGTCCGAGCGCGTGCAGCGCGGCGCGTTCGGCGCCTGCCTGATGAACGAGCCGGCGCTCGTGGCCGACTGCGTGAAGGCGATGCGCGATGCGGTGTCGGTGCCGGTGACGGTCAAGCATCGGATCGGCGTCGACGCGGTGGAAGACTACGCATTCGTGCGCGATTTCGTCGGCACGATCGCCGAGGCCGGCTGCGAGGTGTTCATCGTGCACGCGCGCAACGCCATCCTGAAAGGCCTCTCGCCGAAGGAAAACCGCGAGATCCCGCCGCTCAAGTACGACTACGCCTATCAGCTCAAACGCGATTTCCCCGAACTCGAAATCATCATCAACGGCGGGATCACCACGCTCGACGAAGCCGAAGCGCATCTGCAACACGTCGATGGCGTGATGCTCGGCCGCGAGGCGTATCACAACCCCTACGTGCTGGCCGAGGTCGATGCGCGTTTCTATGGCGGGGCCGGCCCCGCGCCGACGCGCGAGGAAATCGAAGATCGATTGATCGCCTACTGCGCCGACGAGATCGCGCGCGGCACTTACCTTGGCGCGATCGTGCGTCATGCGCTCGGGCTGTATCGCGGCGTGCACGGTGCACGCGGCTGGCGGCGCGTATTGTCGGACAGCAAGCGGCTCGCGCGCGGCGACGTCGCGACGATCTTTGCCGAGGCGCGCACCCATCTGACGGCCCCGGTCGAAAATTTTTAAAAAGGGGACTAGACAAGGCGATGCCCTGTCCATATAATCTCTTTCTTAGCTGCTGAAACAAAACGGCAACGAAGCAGAAGTAGGCAGTAACAACGGTGGCTGTAGCTCAGTTGGTAGAGTCCAGGATTGTGATTCCTGTTGTCGCGGGTTCGAGTCCCGTCAGCCACCCCAAGAATTTGTAGTCAAAACAGGCGCTTCGGCGCCTGTTTTGTTTTGTGCCGAATAAAGTTCGGAACTCAGCCCGCGTAACCACGCGGGCTTTTTTGGTGCCGAACCTGACAGACAACGTTTTCTATTGCGGCCACCAGACCCAATTGGGCGCAGTGGAATACGTGAGCCCAAGCACGTCGCCCGGAGCCACCGAAATTGGCGCACCCGGCGCCGCACTAAACATCTGCTGACCGTTAAGCGCGATCGACGTCACCTTGCCGCCGTAAATCAACACCTGCGCGCGTGAGCCGTACGGGTTCGTAAAGCGAGTGCCGGACGCCGGCATCGCCGGCACGACAGCCGCGCGGTTGCCGTTAAAGCCAGGACTGTCGGTAATCTGGTTGTCGCTCGTGCCCGCGTTGGCCACGCCGTTAGTCGCGACTTGGTTGCCAGTCAGGTCTACCCCGCCGATCCTCACATTGGTGGAAGCCGGATCTATCTCAATACCGTAGGCTTGATTGCCGACACCGGTTCCGTAAGTGCCCCCGCCAGAGCGTCCGCCGCTAACGCGCACGCCGGATGCACTCGGCCCGATCACAATCCCGCTGCCGTTGCCGACCATCGAGAAGCTGTTGCCGAAAACGTTGGGCGACGGGATGTTGATGTTCAGACCACCGGCCAGATTCATGCCGTGCCGTGCCCAGCCGCTGACCTGAGTCGGCGCGAGTGTGGCATTAATAACCGCCTGATGATATGTGCCGCCACGGTTCGTGCCGTCGATCACTATGCCGTCGAGACCCGAGCCGGACTGCCCCTTGACCGTAGCGTAAATGGCAAGTTGCCCGATGTACTGGGAACCGTTGCCGCTCGGACCGCCGACCCAGATGCCAGCACGCCTGGCACCGTCGATGTATCCGCCTGGCGCCAGCGTCGGCTCGAGGATCAGCTTGTTATCGGCCCCCTGCTCGATGTGAACGTTGTCGACGACCGATTGACCAATATAGTAGTCGCCCGTGAATGTGACATGTTCGCCCGCAGAAATCGACACGCCGTACTGCCAACCTTGCATGAAAGGACCGTTGATGTATGGGCTCGCAATCTCGACCTCGGTCGGCAAATCGACTGCATCCGCGCCGAGCGTATAGCCCGGCACAGCCGACGCCGCGGCAAGCATGATCGCGGTATTCGAGTTCAAGGCCGGGCCGTTGGGCGGATTGTAGTTTCCCGGCGCCACGATCTGATCGAGCTTCACCCCTTGGCCACCGTATAACGCAATGCCATACGCGCCATGTGTAATCGCAGCGCGGATGGTCGACTGCAGCGGCGAAAGCAATACGATAGCGGGATGCGTCTTCGGCACTACATTTGAATGGAAGAAACCGATGTCGATAATGTCATTGCCGATGATCGCTGTGATCGGATTCGTTCCGACGAGGATATCGACGATGTCGGTGTGCGTCGCCACGACCGTAGAAGCCTTGCCATTTCCCTGTAACCGCACATAGGGCTTCGCCACCTTAAGCGTCGATTTGATCAGGTATACGCCAGCCGGCATGCCGCAGGTGCCCCCCCGCACCTTCGTACCTTCGAAATCGATGCAGGCCTGAATTGCACCTGACACGTCCACCGACGCGGCCCCCGATTTCACATCGGCGATCTGGGCGGCCGTCATGAAGTCAAACACGCTGTCGATATCCTGCAATTTGTTGGAGATCGTGCGCGAGACAGCCCCTTTACCGGACGATTCGAAACGCGCCGTCAAATCCTTCGAAATCCGGCCGGAATAATGTGCCGATGCCGATCCAACGATGAGCGAGGCGGCCATGATCAACACTAATTTT
This sequence comes from Burkholderia sp. 22PA0099, assembly GCF_047497165.1. Classification (NCBI taxonomy): domain Bacteria; kingdom Pseudomonadati; phylum Pseudomonadota; class Betaproteobacteria; order Burkholderiales; family Burkholderiaceae; genus Burkholderia; species Burkholderia sp. 22PA0099. The sequence goes on from NZ_CP163165.1 coordinate 2,598,122, forward strand.
GCCTTGTTGACGGCAGAGCTTTTACAACGTGCCTTCTTCATTGTCCTTGGGATCCCTTTATTCGCTGCCATTCCGTAGTGCACCGTCGGCGATTCGTACCGGTTTTCTTGTCGATCAATTTCCGCCGAAGTATGCACGGATATGTGCAGCGTATTGCATCGCAGTTTTACCTGAAGACGCATAGCCATTCGTGGAATAAGTAACGGCCGTGCCGCCTGCAATATATGCACACACCTGTCCCTGCGAGTATGTTCCTTGTGAATTACCGGTCGACGGCTCAGTCGTGTAAGACTGCGAAGCATGTGTGTCGCCGCCAACCCAGTTGAGCGTAACGGCGGGCAGCGTGGAACTGGTCGTGGCCGCCATAGTCACGTTCGAAAACGCACTCAAGCAGTAGATGCCCGTGCGCCTCGCCGTGAAAATAGTCTCGCTGCCGATGTCGGCAGACCGCCCTGTTGCGTCGGCTGCACCGAGCGAGGCCTGCATGACGTTTCCCGCGCTGTTGACCGAGAACAGCGTCTTGTCCGTGCTGTCGTTCACGCGGAAAGCCAGGTCGCTGCCCGACGTGCTGTGCGCCTTAACGTCGAGCGCGGCGATCGGACTCGGCTGGTAGATCCCGATGAACCCTGTCGACATCGCCAAGCCTCGGCCGAGGTTGCCGGTGCCGGTGATCGCGTTCTGGATGCTGAGTTGGCCGTCGGCGCGCGGGTTCGCCACGCAAGCCCCCGAGCCGATCTCGGTGTTCCATGAACCGGTGGTGATGCATGAGCGCGCCGGCGTACTCGTTGCGTACTCGCCGCCGATGAAATTGCCGTTGCCCGTCGTGACGCCCCAGCCCGCGTACGGACCGAAGAAGCTGTTGTACTGGCCGATGGTGCCGTAGCCACTGAACACTCCGAACGCCGTGTTGTAGTTGCCACTGACGTTCGAAAAAAGCGACTGCTCGCCGACGTTCGTCTGCCCGCTACCGTTCTGGAGCGAAAAGCTCGCCCAGTGGCCGATGCTGCTGGTTTCGGTACCATTGATCAGCCGCGGTGCGATGCTGCCGCCGACGAACACCGAATTCGTGTAGTGCTGGATCGCTGCGCCGTCGACCGCAAACGGACCGATCGCGATCACCGATGAGGCATTCGTGCCGGTGCCGACCCTCGCGGTTTCCGTGGCGCCGGCGGACATGGCGACGGTCACCCGCGCCTTCCAACCGTTGTGCACGGAGCCGGTAAAGTCGAGGCTGACAATCGGATCGCTGGTGACTTGCGGCGAGCGCGCCTGCAGCACAACGAGGTTACCCACCTCGCTGACTGGAGCAGCGTTCATCAGCGCCACGAATGCCTGCGAGATCGACGTCAGCGTGTCGCCGGCCTTTACCGTGTAGGGCCACGATTTCGGGCTGTTTGCGCACACGCCAGACGCCGTGCAGGTCAACTGTACGGTGATCGTATCGCCAACCGTGGCCACCCCGCCGAACGTGATCGACACTGCATTGCCCCGCAGCGCGCCGGCGCCTTCGGCCACCGTCATGTCGGTCGTGCCGTTGCGGCCCGCATTGGATCCCACGGCGGTAAACGCCCCGCCACCGATCTCGTTGCGAGCGGCATCGTTGCCGAGCACTGCCACGTCGTTCGCGTGCGGATCCGCTCCAGCAGCATGCAGCCCCACCACTGCGTTGTAGTTCCCGTCGACAAGTCGCAAACACGACAGTGCGCCGATGCACACCACCTCCGCCTGCGACTGATTCAACGCATTGGCGGCATAGGCGCCGACGCCGAGCGCCCACGGATTGTCGATCGGGTAGTGCGCACCGGCGTTGGGACCGACGAACAGCGCGGCATTGTAAACGCTTGCCGGACCGACGCGCATCACGTTCATGCCGTTCGACTTCAGCGTGGAACCGATATCGATCGACGTGCCGCGGATCGTGCCACCAGTAATCGTTGCCGAACTGAACGTGGCCGACGGCCCCTGCCCCGCGCTGGTCGACGCTTTACCGGCAAGCGACAACGCATCAACGATGGCCGGTGTATCGAGGGCTGGGGCCGTCAATACCTGTCCGGAGACGGACTGTGCGTGTGCGAACGGCATCATTACGACGGCAAACACGAGGAGCGGCCATTGGCGCAGCAACGGCCGTCGCATCGCGGCAGCATACGTTCGGGTTTGTTTCATAAAATCAGGTGATCGTGATGGTGGACGTTGGCGAGTTGGCAAGCCGCCCACCAATCCGTTGAATGTTGTCTCGACAAACGCGTGCGGCACGCCGTCGCCGGGCGCCTGTGCACTCCAAGGAACACCATGCCGAATCTATGCTGGCGCGGTGAAGATCTGCTCCAAGCTGACGAGTGCGAAGCCCTGTCCCGCTTGCCGGCGCAGCCACGACGACGGAGTTCGGCATCATGCGGGCCCTCCGAGGTCGGTGTGCCCCCGGCGATGGAACCTGGTGAAATGGTGCTGTCAAACGTCATACGTTTGCCGGTAGCGACGCCGATGTGTATACCGGCGTCTGGTAATTGCCATGCACCAACCAACCGTGCACCGGGCGATCCTCCACGCAGCCACAGGCTTATGCGTAGCAATTCCATTCGTGCAATCTCGCTGCATTGCATTTCGAGGCCATATCGCCGCAATGACGAGGTTGTAGGACGCGTAGGTCGGCGTGCTCACATTGCCGCTTGCATCCTGACAATCCTGATCGCCTGCCGGTGCCCCCGACGACCGGCAGTACAGCCATCGGCAAGGGATTGCCTGTCGCAATCGGATTCAGCAGCGTCGGCACAGTGTCCAGATGGAACTCCCAAAAGGGGCGAAATCGGACACCGAGGACGTTTCGGCTCCGAGCAGGGATTGCGGAGCCGCGCGGCGCCCGCAGCGTGAAACGCGAGGAAAACCAGGCATGGCAGAACACGGTCGAACAGTCGAGTAGGCAAGAGATCAGCTTTTTTCGTGCAAGACTCAATCAAATCAGACACTTCGGTATCTGATTTGATTGCCGTGAATCGCAAACGAAAACGTAACGTCACCGCGCCCCACCAACACAAAAGCCGCCGGAGCCAGCCCCGACGGCTTTCATTCCCACACCGGCCCGCAACAGCCAGCAGTCAATCAGGCTGCCCTGGCTCCCCGCAGTTCGCGATCCACCGCCCCGCGCGCCATCGACATCACCTGATCGACCACGCTGCGCTCGCTGAGCCATACGCCGTCGACATGCACGAGCCGCCAGCCGATCACCTCGGCATCACCGAACAACACGCGGTAATGGGCCTTCTCGCCGGCTCCGACCTGCTCGGTCTTCACTTCGAGCCGATAAGCGTTGTACTCCTCGACGTATGCATCGAGGCTGTGTCCAATCGAAATCGTATCCATTTTCATCCTCCCGACCCTAAGCAATCCGATCAAATCGATCAATCAAACTCTTCAGGCAACGCCGTTCTGCCATCTTCGGTCAGTTCGGCGCGCCCCGGGCGGCTCTGATACACATAGCCGTCATTCTGCAGCGCATCGACCAGCGCGCCGAACTGCGTCGGCACCGGATAGCCGGCGCCAAATCGGTCGACCCACTTCAACGCTTCTATTGCATCGGGACTGAGTGCGGGGACCATCGACTCTCTCCGCAGTGAAAGAAATCTGATCCTAGCACTGAAAAATGAAAATCAATGTCAATGATTGCTTCAGAACGTAAGAGGCGGGCAACACTTGCGCGTTGCCCGCCTCCGGAATGCCGCTGCGCCCCGCCCCAAGGGCATCAGAGACGCGCGATCGACACCTCGGTGGATTTCACCAGCGCGACCACTTCCGCGCCGACCTTCAGTTCCAGCTCGTCGACCGAGCGCGTCGTGATGACCGACGTGACGATGCCGAACGGCGTATCGACGTCGACCTCGGACACCACCGGCCCGCGGATGATTTCCTTGACCTTGCCCTTGAACTGATTGCGTACGTTGATGGCGATGATGCTCATGTTGGTATGGCTCCGAAAATAACAGTCGATGGAGGCTGGGCAGCGTCAGACGGCCCAACGGATACGGGTTGCGGGTGCGGGCTGCTCGAACGCGTCGGGCGCATCGACCACCGGGCCGCCCTTCAGCACGCGTTGCAGCACGCGATCTTCGAGCGCGGCGAACGACGACGACGCACGCGCACGCGGCCGGTCGAGCGGCACGGTCTGGTCGAGCGCGATCTTGCCGGCCTCGATCAGCAGGATGCGATCGCCGAGCGCCACCGCCTCCTGCACGTCGTGCGTCACGAGCAGCGCGGTAAAACGGTGTTCGCGCCAGAGGCGTTCGATCAGCGCGTGCATTTCGATGCGGGTGAGCGCGTCGAGCGCGCCGAGCGGCTCGTCGAGCAGCAGCAGTTGCGGCCGGTGCACCAGCGCGCGTGCCAGCGCCACGCGCTGACGCTGGCCGCCCGACAGTTGCGCGGGCCAGTCGTTGGCGCGTTCGAGCAAGCCGACCTCGTTCAGCACGGCGCGCGCATCTTCGCGCGAGCGGCGACCGAGGCCGAGCATCACGTTCTGCAGCACGGTCTTCCATGGCAGCAGCCGCGCGTCCTGATACATGATCCGCGTGTCGAGCGCCTCGCCGGTTTCGCTGCGCTTCACCAGCGCGCCGTCGGTCGGCTTCTCCAGCCCGGCGATCAACCGCAGCAGCGTGGACTTGCCGCAGCCGCTGCGCCCGACGATCGCCACGAAGCTGCCACGTTCGATCGACAGATCGAAATCGCTGAGCACGGCGCGCTCGCCATAGCGCTTGCCGACCTTGCGCAGCTCGACCGAGTGATCGCCGCTGCGCGCGAGCGGCGCGTTGCCGTTCGGATTGCCACGGACATCACCGGCCTCGCGCCGCCGCGTCAGCGGCACGACGTGGCCGCCGGCGTCGCGATCGAGCACGGCGGCGTCCTGGCGGGCGGCGTCCTCGGTGCGCGACTGCGCGAGCTCGGCATCGATATCGGCACCGGCGATCGGGCCGTAATGGTTGTTGAGCGTGCTCGCGTTCATGGCTTGGCTCCCGGTTGATACGCGGGGTGCCAGCGCAGCGTCGCGCGTTCGAGCCACTTCGCGAGCACGTCGGCCAGCTTGCCGAGCACCGCGTACAGCAGGATGCCGACCACCACCACGTCGGTTTGCAGGAATTCGCGAGCGTTCATCGTCATGTAGCCGATGCCCGACTGCGCGGAGATCGTCTCGGCAACGATCAGCATCACCCACATCAGGCCGAGCGCGAACCGCACGCCCACCAGGATCGACGGCAGCGCGCCGGGCAGGATCACGTCGCGATACAGCGCGAAACCCTTCACGCCGTAACTCTTGGCCATCTCGATCAGGTTCGCGTCGACCGAACGGATGCCGTGATAGGTGTTGATGTAGATCGGGAAGAACACGCCGAGCGACACGAGGAACAGCTTGGCCTTCTCGTCGATGCCGAACCAGAGGATCACGAGCGGAATCATCGCCAGCGCGGGGATGTTGCGGATCATCTGGATGGTCGAATCGAGCGCCACCTCGGCGGCCTTCGAAATGCCGGTGGCGAGGCCGAGCACGAGGCCCACGCCGCCGCCGATCGCGAAGCCCACCAGCGCGCGCCAGGTGCTGACCTTGACGTTCGCCCACATGTCGCCGGATTGGATCAGGGACCACGCGGCGCGCACCACGGCGAGCGGCTCGGGCAGCACGCGCGTCGACAGCGCACCGGCGCGCGCGGCCAGTTCCCACGCGATCACGAGGCCGAACGGCACGAGCCAGGGCGCGATGGCGCGCCAGCCGCTGCGTGCGATACCGCGTCCTGCTCGCTGGAGAGTCGGGGTTGCCATCTCGATTCCTCCGCTCAGCTCTGGCTCGCCTGCGGCGTGTAGTGATTGCCGATCACCTCGCCGAACGGGCCGGACAGCGGGCCGGCGCGGCGCGTGTTGGTGGTGCCCTTGATCAGCGGGAACACCAGTTCGGCGAAGCGGTACGACTCTTCCAGATGCGGGTAGCCCGACAGGATGAAGGTGTCGATCCCGAGCGCCGCGTATTCGCGCATGCGTTCGGCCACCTGCTCGGCGCTGCCGACCAGCGCGGTGCCGGCGCCGCCGCGCACGAGGCCCACGCCCGCCCACAGGTTCGGATAGACCTCCAGGTCCTTGCGCGAGCCGCGCTTGCCGCCGTGCAGTGCGGCCATCCGGCGCTGCCCTTCGGAATCCATCTTCGCGAACGACTGCTGCGCACGGGCGACCGTGGCGTCGTCGAGGCGGCTGATCAGGCGGTCGGCATCGGCCCAGGCTTCTTCCTCGGTTTCGCGCACGATCACGTGCAGGCGAATCCCGAACTTGATCTGGCGGCCGCGCGCCTCGGCACGGGCGCGGATGTCGGCGATCTTCTTCGCGACGGCCTCGGGCGGCTCGCCCCAGGTCAGGTAGGTGTCGATATGCTCGGCCGCGATGGTGTGCGCGGCCGGCGACGAGCCGCCGAACCACAGCGGCGGATGCGGCGTCTGCACCGGCGGATACAGCACCTTGCCGCCCTTCGATTGCAGATGCTTGCCGTCGAAATCGATCGACTGGCTGTCGTGCGACTTGGCGAGCAGGTCGCGCCAGATATGCAGGAATTCGTCGGTGATTTCGTAGCGCGTGTCGTGGTCGACGAACACGCCGTCGCCTTCGAGCTCGGCGATGTCGCCGCCCGTCACGACGTTGATCAACAAGCGCCCTTCCGACATCCGGTCGAACGTGGCGGCCATGCGCGCCGACAGCGCCGGCGACGACAGCCCGGGGCGCACCGCGACCAGGAACTTCAAGCGCTTGGTGGCCGGAATCAGGCTCGACGCGACCACCCATGCGTCCTCGCAGGAACGGCCGGTCGGCAGCAGCACGCCGTCGTAGCCGAGCGTATCGGCCGAGGTGGCGATCTGACGGAAGTAATCGTAGTCGGCCGCACGCGCGCCGTCGGAGGTGCCGAGGTAGCGGCTGTCGCCGTGCGTCGGAATAAACCAGAACACATTCATTTGCTGCTCCTGCCTGACTGTTCTTGCGAAAATTTCGGGCAAAGCGAGGCCCTCGACGCATACAGGGCGTCGAACGGGATCGTCTGCCGGGAATGAGGCTCGCCGGATCGCTCCGCGCAGCGGCGAGCTCGCGATTGCGCGGGAGGACGGGTTCTACCGTCTCTGGGAATTCAGTCTAGGGAGGGGCACTTCGTTTCGGAACGATTTTTTTGAGCTTAGTTTTTCCGCTTTCGTGATTTACGCGCTGCTGTAGCGAATATCGAGATGCGGGGACGGTCGAAGCACAACGCGCCCCCCTATAATGGCGGGCCGAATCCTACCCACCTTGCGCACGTGGCCGTACGCCGCGCGCGCTCATGCCTGATCCGATGCAGAAAGTCATCCTGCCGTTCCTGTCCGGTTTCCTAGCCGCCCTGTTCTTCCGCGAATCGACGCTGGCGCTGCTGCATGCGGCGGGCCTGATCGGCATCGGCGGCTTCTCGGTCGAACCGTTCGCGCCGGCGGGCATGCCGACCTTCATCGTCAATGCGCTGATCAGCGCGGTCTGGGCGATTTTGATGGCCTGGCTGCTGCGCGTGTCGCCCGAGCGGCGGGCGCCGTGGGTGCAGGCGCTGGTGTTCGGCGGCATCGTGCCGACCGTGGCGCGCGTGTTCGTGATCGATCCGCTGCGCGGCATCTGGCCGGCCGGCAACATGCTCTCGCCGCTCGCGATCGGCTTCGCGGCCAATGCGATCTGGGGCTGGGGCGCGCTGGTGTTCATGCGCGCGTTCATGTCCGACGACGATTACGACGACTGATCGCGGCGCGCGCCCGGAGCGCGCGCCCTTCCCTTCAGGATTCGGGCCGGCGCTCAGTGCGCCTGCATCTTCGAGAACAGGTTCAGCACCACTACGCCCGCGATGATCAGCGCGAGGCCAATGATGGCCGGCAAGTCCGGCACCTGCCCGTACAGCGCGATCGCGACAAGCGTGATCAGCACGATGCCCGCGCCCGACCAGATTGCATACACGATCCCGACCGGCATCGTCTTCAAGGTCAGCGACAAGCCATAAAACGCGAAGCCGTAACCGACGATCACGATCAACGTCGGCAGCAGCCGTGTGAATCCATCCGAGGCGCGCAAGGCCGAGGTGCCGATCACTTCGGCCACGATGGACATGGCGAGCCAGGCGAAAGCAGGCAATTTCATGGTCGTTTACTCCCCGGCCAGCGCGAGCGCGGCGTAATCGTGGCCGAGTTCGGCGCTCAACGCCTCCACCACCAGTTCATGATCGCGACGCTGCGGCAGGCCCGACACGACGATCGTGCCGATCACGCCGGCGCCGGCCACCGTCAGCGGAAACGCGCCGCCATGCGAGGCGTAATCGGTATCGGGCAAACCGTGCTTCGCGGCCAGCGTGGTGCCGGCCTGCTTCAGACGCAAGCCGACCGCATAGGAGCTGCGGCGAAAGTGCTCGACCGTGCGGCGCTTGCGCGCAACCCAGGCGATATTGTCGGGTGTCGCGCCTTCGAGCGCAGCGCAGAAAACGGGCAGGCCGAAGCTGCCGATCTCGATTGCAACGGCATGGCCGCGCGCAAGCGCCATCTCGCGCAGCCGCGTGCCGAGCGCCCAGGCGCGGGCGGTGTCGAACTGCGGAAAGACCAGCGTGTGCTCCTGGACGAGGATCGACTGCAGATCGTGAGCGATATCCATATAGATCGTCGAAACAGACGTTGAATGAAGGGGCGGGAACCGCCGACAGATTCTAGCCCAGCGCCTCGCGCACACGGTGCGGTGACAGGGACAGATAAAACGCTTGCGCCGCTTTCGAGAACACCCTATAATTCAATTCTTCTGACGGACGCGGGGTGGAGCAGTCTGGCAGCTCGTCGGGCTCATAACCCGAAGGTCATAGGTTCAAATCCTATCCCCGCAACCAAGTCGTATTGATGATGGGTCACAGCGCTTCAAGCTCGTGGCCCATTTTCATTTCCGGCGCCGGAAATCTTCGCGCGCACCGCTTTCCGCTATCGTTTTCACAAGCGCCATCGCAGCGCCCGGCCTCGTGCCGCCGCCCACGCAAAGCGCTGCAAAAGCACGCCTGCGCCTTTCTGGAATCGCCGTGCGCGGTGATACACTCGCATCACCCTTTCGCTCCCCATCCCTATGAAATTCTGCTCAGTCTGCGGCCACGAAGTCATCGCGCGCATCCCTCCCGGCGATAACCGCGAACGCTTCGTCTGCGACCAGTGCGGCACGATCCACTATCAGAATCCGCGCAATGTGGTGGGCACCGTGCCCGTCTGGGGCGATCAGGTACTGCTGTGCCGCCGCGCGATCGAACCGCGCCACGGCTACTGGACTTTGCCGGCCGGCTTCATGGAGATGGGCGAAACGACCTCCGAGGCCGCCGCGCGCGAAACGCTGGAAGAAGCCGGCGCGCGCGTCGAAGTGCAGAACCTGTTCACGCTGCTCAACGTGCCGCACGTGCATCAGGTCCACCTGTTCTATCTGGCGCGCATGAACGGCCCCGAATTCGAGGCCGGCGAGGAAAGCCTCGAAGTCCGCCTGTTCGACGAAGCGGATATCCCCTGGGACGACATCGCGTTCCCCACCGTCACCCAGACCTTGCGGTTGTTCTTCGCCGACCGCGAGGCCGGTTCGTTCGGCGTGCATACCGGCGACATCTACCGCTCGCTGCGCAACGGCTGACGCGCGCGCATGGTCCCCTGGCTCACGCCCGAGGCGCCGTTTCCGCCGGTCGAGCAGGCGCTCGGCCCGGCCAGCGGCGCACCCGGCCTGCTCGCGGCCAGCGCCGACCTGCTGCCCGAACGCGTTGCCGACGCCTATCACCGCGGCATCTTCCCCTGGTATTCCGACGGCCAGCCCGTGCTGTGGTGGAGCCCCGATCCACGCATGATCCTCGTGCCGGATGAGTTTCGCGTCTCCGCCACGTTCCGCAAGACGCTGCGCCGCGTGCAGCGCGACGCACGCTGGGAGGTGCGCGTCGACCACGATTTCCCCGCCGTGATGCGCGCCTGCGCGCAGGCGCCACGCGACGGCCAGCGCGGCACCTGGATCACCGACGACATCGTGGCCGCCTACACCGCGCTGCATCGCGCGGGGCACGCGCACAGCATCGAAACCTGGTTCGACGGCGAACGCGTGGGCGGTTTGTACGGCGTGGCGTTCGGCACGATGTTCTTCGGCGAATCGATGTTCGCGAACGCCACCGACGCCTCGAAGATCGCGCTGGCCACGCTGGTTGCGCACGTTCGCGCACACGGCGTGACGATGATCGACTGCCAGCAGAACACCGCGCATCTCGCCTCGCTCGGCGGCCGCGAAATCGGCCGCCGCGAGTTCGTCGCGCACGTGCGGCGCGCCACGGCCGAGCACGCGATTCCGTGGCGCTTCGACAAGCACGCGCTGGCCCGGCTGACCGAGACTGCGCACGCCAGCTGATGCGCGGCGCATCGCGTGGCACTCCTCAACACGATAATTTTCATGTTACCTTTGTCGACATCCGACCGGCCGGCGCTCGCCAAGGCCGGCCCTATCCGACAAGATATCCGATGCCCACCCTGACGATCTTCCCTTCGCATGCGCCGTGTCCGGCGTCGGCCATCGCGCGCAGCACGCGCGTCGTGTGCCGCCGCACCGGCCCGGCATGCGGGATCCGTTCGGGCCCGGCTCGGCGTGCCACGCGGCCCGGCGGCTTCCGCCCGGCCCGCTGACGCGATCCTCCCGCCTCGAGAGCTGCCCATGACTCATCCCACCGAGTTGCCGCTTTCACCGCTTTCGGCCCTGCAGTTCTATGCAACGGCGCCGTATCCATGCAGTTACCTCGATGGCCGCGTGGCGCGCTCGCAAGTCGCGACGCCAAGCCATCTGATCAATTCCGACATCTATACCGAACTCGTCAAGGCCGGCTTCCGGCGCTCGGGCGTGTTTACGTATCGGCCCTATTGCGACGGCTGCCGCGCCTGCGTGCCGGTGCGCGTGCCGGTCGACGCGTTCGCGCCGAACCGCACCCAGCGCAAGATGTGGAACCGCCATCACGGGCTGGTGGCATCGGTTTCGCCGCTGCACTACGACGAGGAGCATTACGCGCTCTACATGCGTTACCAGTCGGCACGGCATGCGGGCGGCGGCATGGATCGCGACAGCCGCGATCAATACGAGCAATTCCTGCTGCAAAGCCGGATCAATTCGCGGCTCGTCGAATTTCGCGACGCGCCGCAGGCCAGCCCCGACGACCCGAACGCCACGCCCGAGCCCGGCACGCTGCGCATGATCAGCATGATCGACATCCTCGGCGACGGCCTGTCCTCGGTCTACACGTTCTTCGAGCCCGAAGACGCGCACAAGAGCTACGGCACCTACAACGTCCTCTGGCAGATCGAGCAGGCCCGCAGCCTGAGGTTGCCCTACGTCTATCTCGGCTACTGGATTCGCGAGAGCCAGAAGATGGCCTACAAGGCGAACTTCCGGCCGCTCGAAGGCCTGATCGACGGCCGCTGGAAACCGCTCGACCCGGCCACCGTGGATCTGCCGCCGGTCGACGCGGCGCTGGCCCGCGCACCGCTGCCGGGCGGCCACGGCGGCGTGCGCTGAAGCCGCGGCTACCGTGGCGCGCAACGGCGAACAAGCTGCCGGTGCGCCCTGCCACCGCCCTGCATTCCTGACCGGCCAGGCTGCCGGTTCGGTTAAAATGCCGGGTTATCAATTTCCGGCCCCGCCCTTCACGCCGTGTTCAGCTCCCTTTATCCGCTCGCCCGCGCGTCCCTCTTCAAGATGGATGCCGAAGATGCCCACCACCTGACGCTGCGCATGCTCGGCGCCGCCGGCCGCACCGGCCTCGCGAGCCTGCTTGCGCCGAACGTGCCGGACGTGCCGCGTACCGTGATGGGCCTGACGTTCCGCAACCCGGTCGGGCTGGCGGCCGGGCTGGACAAGGACGGTGCCTGCATCGACGGCCTGGCCGCGCTCGGCTTCGGCTTCATCGAGGTGGGCACGGTCACGCCGCGCGCGCAGCAGGGCAACCCGCGCCCGCGCATCTTCCGCCTGCCGGAAGCGAACGCCGTGATCAACCGGATGGGCTTCAACAACCACGGCGTCGATCAGTTCGTGAAGAACGTGCAGGCCGCGCGCTATCGCGGCGTGCTGGGCCTGAACATCGGCAAGAACGCCGACACGCCGATCGAGCGCGCCGCCGACGATTACCTCTACTGTCTCGAGCGCGTCTATCCGTTCGCCAGCTACGTCACCATCAACATCTCGTCACCGAACACCAAGAACCTGCGCCAGCTCCAAGGCACCGACGAACTCGACGCGCTGCTCGCCGCGCTGAAGGACAAGCAGGCGCGCCTGGCCGATCTGCACGGCAAGCTCGTGCCGCTCGCACTGAAGATCGCCCCCGATCTCGACGACGAACAGGTCAAGGAAATCGCCGCGTTGCTGTTGCGTCACCGCATCGAAGCCGTGATCGCGACCAACACCACGCTGTCGCGCGCTGCCGTGCAAGGCATGCCGCACGCCGACGAAACCGGCGGCCTGTCGGGCCGTCCGGTGTTCGACGCGTCCACCGAAGTCGTCCGCAAGCTGCACGCCGAACTGGGCAGCGCGGTGCCGATCATTGGGGTTGGCGGCATCTTTTCGGGCGAGGACGCGCGTGCGAAACTCGCCGCCGGCGCGTCGCTGGTGCAGCTCTACACGGGTTTCATCTATCGCGGCCCGCCGCTCGTCGCCGATTGCGTGAACGCCATCGCACGCGGTTGAGCGCACGGCACGGTTATATAGAAATAAACAAACGATAGTTGGCGGGCAATTGTGTTTTCACTATGATTGCCGCCATCGTCAACGCCCATTGCGGGCAATACAGGGAACAGAATGAAGATTGTGTCGCTGAAGAAGCTCCTGAGCGCCGGCCTGATCGGTGCCACGCTGGTTGCCGCCTCCGCCCATGCGGCCGACATCCTCGACCAGGCCAAGCAGCGCGGTACGCTGCGCATCGGCCTGGAAGGCACGTTCCCTCCGTTCAACTCGAAGGCGCCGTCGGGCGAGCTGGTCGGCTATGACGTCGACATCGCCAAGGCCGTGGCCGCCAAGCTGGGCCTGAAGCCGGAATTCGTCACGACCGAGTGGAGCGGCATCATCGCCGGCCTGCAGGCAGGCAAGTTCGACGTGATCGTCAACCAGCTCGGCATCACCGACAAGCGCAAGGAAGCGCTCGACTTCTCGCCGGCCTATACGTACTCGGCCGCGCAACTGATCCAGCGCAAGGACGACACGCGCGAGTTCAAGTCGCTTGACGACCTGAAGGGCAAGAAGCTCGGCGTCGGCCTCGGCACCAACTACATGGACATGGCGAAATCGGTGCCGGGCATCGACGTCAAGACCTACCCGGGCGCGCCCGAGTATCTGCGCGACCTGGCCGCCGGCCGTCTCGACGCGGCGCTGAACGACCGCCTGATGCTCGCCTACCTGCTGAAGGCTTCGCCGCTGCCGCTGCGCACCGGCGCCACGGTCGGCTCGGCCGAACCGTCGGGCATCCCGTTCAAGAAGGGCAATCCGAAGTTCGCCAAGGCGATCGACGATGCGATGACGCAGCTCGAAGCCGACGGCACGTTCGCGAAGATCTCGGACAAGTGGTTCGGCATCGACGTGTCGAAGCCGATCAAGTAAGTCGGAATACGGCATGACGAAGGGCGGCATCGGCAACGGTGCCGCCCTTCGCTTTGTTTCCGTCGGTTTATGATGGCGCCTTGTCAAGTTTCCGGGCGCGCCTGCCTGATTTGCCTCACACCATGTCGATCACTTCCCTGCTCGTCGATTCGCTGCCCGTGCTTGCACAGGGCGCGATCCTGACCGTCAAGTTCGCCGTCCTGTCGATGGTGTTCGGCCTCGCCGCCGCTGTCGTGCTCGCGCTGATGGGCATCGCCCACAGCCGCGTGCTGAACGCGATCGCACGCGTCTACGTGAGCCTGATGCGCGGCACGCCGCTGCTCGTGCAGATCTTCGTCATCTATTATGGCCTGCCGAGCCTCGGCATCTCGCTCGACCCGACGCCGGCCGGCGTGATCGCGCTGTCGGCCAACGTGGCCGCCTACATGTCGGAAAGCATGCGCGGCGCGATCAACGGCATCGAGAACGGCCAGTGGCTGGCCTCGTACAGCCTCGGCCTGTCGTGGGGCCAGACGCTGCGCTACGTGATCGGCCCGCAGGCGCTGCGGATCGCCGTGCCGAGCCTGTCGAACAGCCTGATCAGCCTGATCAAGGACACCTCGCTGGTGTCGGTCATCACCGTGACCGAACTGCTGCGCAGCGCGCAGGAGATCATCGCCTCGACGTATCAGCCGCTGCCGCTCTACCTCGCCGCGGCAGCGTTCTACTGGGTGCTGTGCCAGCTCCTCGAATGGGTGCAGCGCTGGTGGGAGCGCCGGCTTGCGCTGCCGGGGCGGTTTTGAGCCGCCGCTGAATCCCGCAACGGGCGCGCGACTTGCGCGCCCGTTGCGCTTTCAGCCCTCGTCCGCCGCGAACCGCACGCCGAGCGCCAGGCGCGCCGCGTCGGTCATCGCGATCATGCCGCGCGAATGCGCATGCGTGAGCACCGGGCTTTCGGTCAGCCCATCGCGCAGCAGCGCGCAGAAGTGTTCCGTCTCGTAGTTGAGGCCACCGCCCGAAAACGGCTCGTCGAGTTCGACGACGCGGCCGTCGGTGTAGCGGATCGTCGCCTTCTGCGGGTTCCACCAGTTCTCGTGAATCGTCACGGTGCCGCCTTCGGCGCCGAGCAATGCATCGCCGCGGCCCATCACGTCGAGCCCGCAGAACAATTGCGCGATGCCGTGCTCGTGGCGGCTGTTCAGGCTCGCGAAGGTATCCACGCCGGTCGCGCCAACCCGGCCGAGCGTCTGCACGTCGAGCGGCGCGCCGAGCCAGTCCACCGCCAGGAACATCTCGTAGATGCCGATATCGAGCAGCGCGCCGCCGGCCGTCTCGAAGCTGAAGCTGGTGTGATCGGCAGGCACCGTCGAGAACGCGCCGCCGGCTCGCACGAGCCGGATCGGGCCGACCGGATCTTGCGCGAGCTGTTCGCGCAGCCGCCGGTAGAGCGGATAGAACGGCGGCTTCATCGCCTCCATGAACAGCCGGCCGGCCGCCTTGGCGGCGGCCAGCACCGTGTCCAGCTCGCGCGCGTTGACGGTGGCCGGCTTCTCGCACAGCACGGCCTTGCCGGCGGCGAGCGCGGCGCAGGCGTAGCGCGCGTGGCTGTCGTTGAGCGTGGCGATGTAGATGGCATCGACGTCCGACGCGCACAGCGCCTCGAAACTGTCGATCGGCGTGCCGCCATGCGCCGCGCAGAACTCGGCGGCGGCATCGGCACGGCGCGCCCAGACGTGGGCCAGCGCAGCGTCGGCGACGTGCGGCAGCGATTGCGCGAAGCGGCGCGCGATCGCGCCGGCGCCGACGATGCCGAAACGGATCGGGGAAGAGGAAGGAACGTTCATCGGGATCGAGCTCGACAGGAAATCAACGCCGGACGAACCGGCGGGGAGCCGTCATGATAACGGTCCGCCGCCAGCGCATCGCAGCGTCATCCGTCGAGGCCCCGCCCCGGGAACGCCTCGATGGCCTCAGCCCGTCGCCCGCATCGGCACCGCGTTCGAGGCCTCGTCGGTCAGGTCGATCAACTCGCGCGCGGCGGCTTCGGCAGCCCGCCCGTTGCGCTGCTCGATCGCCTCGACGACGCGCTGGTGCAGTTCGACCAGCCGCTCGGGCGCGCCTTCGCGGCCGGCCGTCTGCTCGCGCACGAGCCGCAGCGCACCGCTGATGATCGCGCTCATCTGCTGGAAGAATTGATTGCCGCTGGCGTGGACGATCCGCGCGTGGAGCCGCTCGTCCGCCTCGTCGTAACCCGCCTCGCCCGGTTCGAGCGAACGGAACACATCGAAGGCTTCGCGGATACCGGCAATGTCGGCGCCATTCGCACGCTCGGCCGCCTGCCCGGCCGCGCGCGGCTCGATCAGCATGCGGAATTCGAGCACGTCGCGCATGAATTGCGGATCGGGCTTGGCGCGGAAGCGCCAGTTCACGACATCCTCGTCGATCATCCGCCAGTCGCGCATCGGCCGCACCCGCGTGCCGACCTTGGGCCGGACATCGAGCATGTCGCGTGCGAGCAGCATCGAGAGCGCTTCGCGCATGACGGTCCGGCTGACGTCGAAATCCTTGGAAAGCACGTCCTGCGGCGGCAGGATGCCGCCGTATTTGTCTTCCACGATTCCCGTCACCAACCCGTCCATGACCTTGCTGACGAGCGACCTGTCTTTGTCTTTTGCTTGTTCCATAGGAGACCTCCCCGTTACTACATATCTGTGTTGGCGTGCTGCCCCCGCAGTCCGGCCTGGCCCCTTTTACAGCTCTCTCGATTGAAAACGACTCGCGAAACGATTGTTCTTATGTTCGATACGTTGCTGAGTTCGCGGTCGCAACGCTATCTGGAAAACACCTGAGAGGGTAATCCCTCTTACAATTTCCTCAACGCATCGTATCTCAAAAAAAAGCCCGACAGGCCTGGAAAAGCGCGTCGGACGATTTATCAGGACCGCAAAACGTTTGCGATGATTAAGGCCGATGCAATTCGTTGGTTTTTTGAATTGCGATTGGCCTTAATGTTTTAAACCCCTATTTAATGCGTGCGGTAATCGATCGATTCAACGCCGCTCTCGCCGCCCAGCAGGCAGAGGTCGGCGCCGCGTTGCGCGAACAGGCCAACCGTCACCACGCCGGGCCAGCCGTTGATGGTGGCTTCGAGCCCGCGCGGGTCGGGAATCGACAGCCCCTTGACGTCGAGGATCTCGTTGCCGTTGTCGGTCAGGAACGGCGAACCGTCCTTCGTGACGCGCAGCACCGGCACGCCGCCGAGCGCCGTCAGTTGGCGGCCGATGGCGGTGCGCGCCATCGGCACCACTTCGACCGGCAGCGGGAACGCGCCGAGCGTGGCCACGCGCTTGCTGGCGTCGGCGATGCACACGAAGGTGCCCGACACCGATGCGACGATCTTCTCGCGCGTCAGCGCGCCGCCACCGCCCTTGATCATCGCGCCGCTCGCATCGATCTCGTCCGCGCCGTCGACGTACACCTGCAGGCCTTCGACCTCGTTCAGGTCGAACACGCGGATGCCGTGCGATTCGAGCCGTTGAGTGGTGGCGATCGAGCTGGATACGGCACCGCGATAACGGCCCTTGATCGCCGCCAGCGCGTCGATGAAGCAGTTCGCGGTGGAGCCGGTGCCGACGCCGATCACAGAGCCTTCCGGCACGTTGGCGAGCACGTAATCGGCGGCGGCCTGGCCGACGAGGCGTTTGAGTTCGTCTTGAGTCATGGTGGGGATGAAGCGCTGATTGCGAAACCCGCGAGTCTACCGGACTCGCCCGACGCGGCGGCGATTTTCGGGCGCCTGCGAGGCATCGGCGCGACAATCGACGGGCGGCGCACCGGCGGGGTGCAGGGCCGCCGGAATCAGGGCGCGTCGGGTTGCGATACGGGCGTGGCCGAGGGTGCCGCGCCAGGGAAATACTTGTCGAGCAGCGCCTGCGCGATCGCGTCGGTTTGCGCATCCGGATTGCCCGAATAATCGGCTGGCCGGAAATGCATCTGGAACGCCGCGAACACGCGCCGCGTGCGGGCGTCGAGCACGCCGTCGGTGGCCACGTCGTAGCCATAGCGCGCCAGCTTCGACTGCAGCCCGCGCACATCGGCGGGATCGCCGGGCGCACGGCCCGCCAGATCCGCGGCGACGGTCGCGTCGTCAGGCCACGCGCCGATGCCGGCACGGTACAAGGCCAGCCACGGGAACGCCGGCCCCGGATCGATCTTGCGCTGCGGCGCGATATCGCTGTGACCCACCACGCGCGTCGGCGGAATGCCGTAGCGCGTGACGATGTCCTTCGCGAGCTTCACGACCGCCTCGACCTGATCGGGTGCATACGGTTGCCAAGTGCGATCGGTGGGCGCGTCGAGCGGCCCGGCATTGACGATCTCGATGCCGATCGACGCGGCATTGAGCTCGGTGGTGCCCTGCCAGTCGCTGACACCGGCATGCCAGGCCCGCTGGCTTTCGGGCACGAGCTGCAGCACCACCGGCTCGCCATTGCGGCGCGCCGGCTGGCTCGGGATCAGGTAATGCGCGCTGACCTCGTTATGGGTCAGCGTGAACAGTGCGCGCCGGTCGTCCGATTCGGTGTAGTGCATCACGAGGAAGCGCACGCGCGAATCGGCGCCCTGCGCCGGATGACTCGTGTCGGCCACGTAGGTGCCGCGATCGACGAGCGTGGGCGACGCGCAGGCGGCCAGCAATGCGGCCATGCCACCCAGCGCGAGCGCACGCGCCGGCCGCACCCATGGTGCGAGCCCGGCCCAAAGATTCGCGATGCGCGCCACCACGCGGCTTACTTCGCCACCGCCACACGCCGCTGGCGCACGGCTTCGTACAGCACCACGCCGCTCGCCACCGACACGTTCAGGCTCTCGACGCTACCGGCCATCGGAATATTCATCACGTCGTCGCAGGTATCGCGCGTGAGCCGGCGCATGCCCTCGCCCTCGGCGCCCATCACGAGCGCGACCGGGCCTTCCAGCTTGGTTTCGTAGAGGCTGGCCGTGGCGTCGTCGGAGGTGCCGATCACCCACACGCCGGCGTCCTTCAGCTCGCGCAACGCGCGCGCGAGGTTCGTCACCGTGATGTACGGCACCGTGTCGGCCGCGCCGCTGGCGACCTTGGCCGCCGTGGCGTTCAAGCCCACCGCGCGGTCGCGCGGCGCGATGATGGCATGCGCGCCGGCCGCATCGGCCACGCGCAGGCACGCGCCGAGATTGTGCGGATCGGTCACGCCGTCGAGCACCAGCAGCAGCGCCGGGCCCTGGATGCCGTCGAGCAGCTCGGCGAGATTCTGCGCGAGCGGCAGATCCTCCACGCGCGCGACCACGCCCTGATGGCGCTCGGTGTGCGCCAGGCCCCACAAGCGCGTTTCGTCGGCCGCGATCAGCCGCACGCCGGCCTCCTTCGCGGTGGCCAGGAAATCGATCATCCGGCGATCGCGCCGGGTCTGGTCGTACAACACCTCGGCAACCGTCGACGCGTCGTGGCGCAGGCGCGCGGTGACGGCGTGAAAACCGTAGAGAACCTTCAAACGTGACATGACTGGACCAACCTTCATCTAAACGCGAGGCGCATGGTGTGCGTCGCGGGAATGGTAAAACGCAAGCGCCGCGTGACGGGCCTGGCGGCCTGACAACGCGGCGTCTTCAATGCATCGAATGCACGGGCCGGCGCCTTGTGACGCCGGCCGCGGCATCAATATTTCTTGCGCGGGCGCGCCTTCTTGGCGGCCGACTTGGCCGGTGCACCGCCCTTCTTCTTGGCGGTGGGATGTGCGCCATTCGCGTCCTTCGCAGCCGGTGCCGGTGCGGTAGCCACCGACTTCTGGCGGCGCGACGGCGGCGGTGCATCGTCGTCGCTCGTGATACCGGGCATCGCACGCACGCGCGCACCGTTACGCTCACCGGCCGGACCAGGACCCGCGCCACGCACGGTTTTCACCGGCGTGTCGCGCACCAGGCGGAAGTCGATCTTGCGCGCATCGAGATCGACGCGGCTGACCTGCACACGCACACGATCCGACAGGCGATAGCGAATGCCGGTACGCTCGCCGCGCAGCTCGTTCTTGATCTCGTCGTACTGGAAGTAGTCGGAACCGAGCTCGGTCACATGCACCAGCCCTTCGATGAACAGCGTGTCGAGCTGCACGAAGATGCCGAACGGCGTCACGCCGTTGACCATGCCGCCGTATTCCTCGCCGAGCTTGTCGCGCATGAAATAGCACTTGAGCCAGGCTTCGACGTCGCGCGAGGCTTCGTCGGCGCGCCGCTCGTTGGCCGAGCAGTGCAGGCCGAGTTCGTCCCAGATCGCGGTGTTGGTGCGCACGCGGTTACGGATCGCATCGTCGTCCTTCTGCATCGCGCGGGCGCGCGGCGAGATGGCCGTGTTCAGCTCGACGCCGTCGGGCGCCTTCGGCGTGTACTTCTGCCCCGACAGGATCGCGTAGATCGCGCGGTGCGTAAGCAGATCGGGATAGCGGCGGATCGGGCTCGTGAAGTGCGCGTAGGCATCGTAGGCCAGGCCGAAGTGACCGATGTTGTCCGGGCTGTAGACGGCCTGCTGCATCGAGCGCAGCAGCATCGGTTGCAGCATCTGCGCATCGGGCCGCTCGCGGATCTTCGCCATCAGCGCCGCGTAATCGCTGGCGTGAGGGGTGTCACCGCCGCCGAGCGTCAGGCCCATGCCGCGCAGGAACGAACGCAGGTTCTCGAGCTTCTCGGCGGTCGGGCCCGCGTGAATGCGGTACAGGCCCGGCTGCTTGTGACGCTTCATGAAATCGGCCGCGCACACGTTGGCGGCCAGCATGCATTCCTCGATCAGCTTGTGCGCATCGTTGCGCTGACGCGGCAGGATCTGCTCGATCTTGCCCTGCGCATTGCAGACGATGTAGGTCTCGGTGGTGTCGAAATCGATCGCGCCACGCTTCTGGCGCGCCGCGAACAGCGCCTTGAACACGCCGTACAGATCCTGCAGATGCGGCAGGATGTCGGCGCGGCGTGCCGCCTCCGGCCCCTTGGTGTTGCCGAGCACGGCCGCGACCTCGGTGTAGGTCAGGCGCGCCGCCGAATGAATCACGGCCGGATAGAACTGATAGCCCTTCACCTCGCCGCGCGACGTGACGACCATGTCGCACACCAGCGTGCAGCGGTCGACCGCCGGGTTCAGCGAGCACAGGCCGTTCGACAGCTTCTCGGGCAACATCGGGATCACGCGGCGCGGGAAGTACACCGACGTGCTGCGCTGGAGCGCATCGACGTCGAGCGCATCGCCCGGCTTCACGTAGTGCGAAACGTCGGCGATCGCGACGATCAGGCGGTAGCCATCGCCACGGCCGACCTTCATCGGCTCGCAATACACGGCATCGTCGAAGTCGCGCGCGTCTTCGCCGTCGATCGTGACGAGCGGCACGTCGCGCAGATCCACGCGATAGCGCAGGTCGATCGGGCGCACCTTGTCGGGCAGCGCGGCCGCTGCCGCCACGGCCGCCGGGCTGAATTCGTGCGGCACGCCGTATTTGCGCACCGCGATTTCGATTTCCATGCCCGGATCGTCAATATCGCCGAGCACTTCGGTCACGCGGCCGACCGGCTGCGAGTGACGACTCGGGAAATCGGTCAACTCGACCACCACCACCTGGCCGACCTTGGCCTTCTTGGTGTTCTGCGTGATCAGGATGTCGTGGCCGATGCGCTTGTCTTCGGGCGCGACGATCAACGCGCCGTTCTCGTTGAGCAGGCGGCCGATCACGCGCTTGTTGGCGCGATCGGTGACTTCCACCACGTGCCCTTCCGGGCGGCCGCGGCGGTCGTAGCCGACGATGCGCGCCAGCACGCGATCGCTGTGCATGACCTTCTGCATCTCGCCGCTCGGCAGGAACAGATCGTCCTGGCCGTCGTCGCGAATCAGGAAGCCATAGCCATCGCGATGGCCCTGCACGCGGCCGGCCACGAAATTCGACGGATGGGTGAGTTGGTAATGGCCGCTCTTGTCGAGCCGGATCTGGCCGTCGCGTTCCATGGCGGCAACGCGCCTGAAGAAGCCCTCACGCTCCTGGCGCTTGATCGACAGCGCCTCGGCGATGTCGTTCGCGACCAGCGGCGCATCGCTCGTGCGCAGCACGCCGAGGATTTCTTCACGGCTCGGAATGGGATACGGATACTTGCTCAAGGGCTTGTCGATGGTTGTTCTCGTTGCGTGGACTTACCTGTCCGGTTCGAACGATCGGACGCCAGGTTGCGAGTCATTCTATCACTCGACACGGCACCAATAACCGCGAAGCGCCGCGCATCGGCCATGAGCAGGCCGTCACGCGCCACGATGCAAAAAGCTGTTGACATGATTTATCGACCTGCTATGATTGCGGTCTTGCTTGATGCAGAAGCAACTTGTGCCCAGGTGGCGGAATTGGTAGACGCACTAGGTTCAGGTCCTAGCGGTGGCAACATCGTGGAGGTTCGAGTCCTCTCCTGGGCACCACAAGTTTTTGAAAAGCCGGCCTCGTGCCGGCTTTTTTCATTTCTGCGCGCAGGCACACCCGTCGCGCGTCAGCTCTCCCCGTTCAGCACCGACAAATCCGCATGCCCGTCGCACGTGATGCGTGCGACATAAGTGGCGCGCGTACCGTCGTTGTCGGTATGCCGCAGCAGGATCGTCCAGATCTGGCTGTGTTCGTCCCAGATCGCGCCAGGCAGCAATTCGAACGTCTTGTCCTTGTCCGCGCCGGCCTTGAAATAATTGACCAGCACCTGACGCTGCGAATCGACCGAGCCCGGCTGGCACGAACCGGCCGCCAGTGGGTGACGATCCGAGAAATCGGATGCGAGCTGCAGCGCGACCACCACGGCAGCGACCGTCGCGGCGACGGCGGCAACCCGCCTCACGAACCTGAACGGACGGCGCTCAACAGCCTGTTCCATGAAAGCTCCCGGAGAGGGCGACGGGGCACGCCACGAGGCACACCATCGCTTCGATGAACTGTCATCGAAACTTACGTGACGCGCATGCCGACCGTCAACCCGGCCGGCCCGACGTAACGAGGCCGTTCCTGCCGCGACGTCATGCGCTCGCCAAGCCCACAAGATAACGCGTCAACGCGGCCGACGACATTTCGCGCGCCAGCCGCGCCGCCTGCCCCGACCACATATTGCTGAAATCGGCGCAGCCGGTTTTTTCCGTCACGGCACGCAGCGGCATCAGCGCACCGCCCGCAGTCGGGAACGCCGGCGCGAGCTCCGACAACGGCCCGATCTCGCGCATCAGGCGATTGACGATGCCGCGTGCCGGACGCCCCGTGAACAGGTTGGTCAGCGCCGTTTCGTCCTCGCCGGCCGTGCGCAGCGCCTCGCGATGAAACGCGCTGACCTTCGCTTCGGGCGTCAGCAGATAAGCCGTGCCGACCTGCGCGGCCGAGGCGCCCAATGCGAACGCGGCCCGCACGCCGCGCGGGTCGGCGATACCGCCGGCCGCGATCACGGGCACCGGCACCGCATCGACGACTTGCGGCACCAAGGCCAGCGTACCCACTTGCGTGCTCATCTCGCTCGACAGGAAATTGCCGCGATGCCCGCCCGCCTCGTAGCCCATCGCGATCACCGCATCCACGCCGCGCTCGGCCAGCCAGCGCGCTTCCTTGACGGTGGTGGCCGACGCGATCACGCGTGCGCCGGTGCGCTTCACACGTTCGAGCAGCGCGGGCGCGGGCAACCCGAAATGGAAGCTGACGACTTCGGGGCGATAAGCCTCGACCACCTCGCAATACGCCGCATTGAACGGCGCGCGGTTCGACGACGGCACCGGATCGGCCGGATCGATCCCGAGTTCGACGTAGTAACGTGCGAGCGCCGCGCGCCAGGCGGCCTGCCCGGCCGGGTCCGGCGCGGGATCGACGTGTACGAAGAAATTGACGTTGATCGGCTTGCGCGTGGCGCTGCGAATCTGCGCCAGCGCCGCCGTCATCTGCTCGACCGACAGCATCGCGCACGGCAGCGAACCGAGTCCGCCTGCCTCGCTGACGGCGATCACCATCTCGGGCGTGGACGCCCCCGCCATCGGCGCCTGGACGATCGGCAGTTCGATGCCGAACAGGTCGAGAATTCTTCGGTCCTGGTCGTGACCGTTGCTCATGATTCGGCTCTCCATTCGGGGTGCAATTGATGGCATGGCCGGCCGTGAGACACAGGTGCGCCGTCACGCCCGGATGCCCGATGTTGCACGCCATCGTACCGTAGCGCGGGCCGCCGCAGCGGGAATCGGCACGGCGCCGTCCCCAACCCTGCGCCACCACTGGAATCGCAAAAATTGTTGACATGCTGCTCTGGCACGCTATAATCGCGTTCTTGCTTGATGCAGAAGCAGCTTGTGCCCAGGTGGCGGAATTGGTAGACGCACTAGGTTCAGGTCCTAGCGGTGGCAACATCGTGGAGGTTCGAGTCCTCTCCTGGGCACCACAAGTTTTGAAAAGCCGGCCTCGCGCCGGCTTTTTTCATTCCCGGTCGGGAGGGAGCGCATGGCCTCTCCCACCGATCGCGGTGCAAGCATGACCCATGCGTCGATGACAGAAATGAGTTCTGTCCCGAAAAAAGAGTTGACAGGGTGGCCGCGCCCTTTATAATTGCGGTCTTGCTTGATGCAGAAGCAACTTGTGCCCAGGTGGCGGAATTGGTAGACGCACTAGGTTCAGGTCCTAGCGGTGGCAACATCGTGGAGGTTCGAGTCCTCTCCTGGGCACCACAAGTTTTGAAAAGCCGGCCTCGCGCCGGCTTTTTTCATTTCCGGGCCAGCCCGAGCCGAGCCCCGCTCATCCGAGCCGGGCCACCGCATCATCCACGCTCAACTCCGACAGCGCCTCTTCCCGCAAGTCGTCATCACACGCTCGCCGCAACACCGTCAGCACGTCCGGTTTCAATCTCACCAGCATGAGCCGCCAGCCACGCGCCTCGCATTCGGCCGCGAACGTCTTCAGCGACTCGACGGCCGTGCCGTCCAGATTCGGCGATTCTTCCAGGCTCAATACCACCACCTTCGCGCTTCCGGCCGCGGCAAGCTGACGGACGCGCCCCAGCACGCGCTCGGCATTCGCGAAAAACAACGGCCCTTCCGGCCGCACGATCAGCATCCCCCCACTCGCGTGGCATCGCGATGAATCGCAACATCGACAAAATCGCGGCTGTCGCGCAAACGCCCCAGCTCACTGAGCTTCGGCTCGGACAAGCGGCGCACCGTCAGCAGCAGGCTCGCGGCAATCGACGCGAGCAGCCCGTTCAACACGCCGAGCACGAGCACCGCGAGAATCGCGGCGATCACCAGCAGGCGGTCGCGGTGCCAGCGCCAATACGGCCGGAACACGGCCGGATGCAGCGAATGACTAACCGCGAAGATCACGATCGCGGCCAACACCGGCTCGGGCGTGCGCGCCAGTTGCGGCAGCAGCAGCCAGACGATCAGCCCGATCACGACGGCCGCGCACGCCCCCGCCAGCCGGCTTTGCGCACCGGCCGCCTCGTTGGCCGAACTGGCCGAATAGCCGGCGCCGACCGGCATCCCGTGCAGCAGCCCCGAGATCAGGTTCGCGCAGCCGAGCGCCATCAGATCGCGATTCGGCGACACGGCGTCGCCATGCTTGAGCGCGAAGCTGCGGATCGAGCCATACGATTCGGCGTAAAGGATCAACATCAGCGCAACGCCCAACTCGACCGTCTGGCTCCAGGCGGCCCGATCAAGCGCGGGCAGGCCGAACGTCACATGCGCCAAGTCGATCCGCCCGACCACGGCGATGCCATAGGCCGACCAATCGATGCCGTAGCCGGCCGCAATACCGAGCACGATCACGATCAGCGTGGCCGGCGCGCGCGAGCGGCTGCCAAGTGCAAACAGCAAGGCCAGCGCAACGGCGCCGAGCGTCACGCTGGCGGGATTCGCATGCGGCAAACCGCGCAGCAGATCGACGAAGACATGCGGCGTATCGCTGTGATGCATCGGCACGACCAGGATCTTCGGCAGTTGCTTGATGACGATCGTCAGCGCCAGCCCGAACGTGAAACCGCGCAGCACGGGCCGCGCGATGAAATCCGACATGCCGCCGAGCCGGGCCGCGCCCGCGATCAGGAACAGCACGCCGGTGGTTGCGACCATCGCGGCGGCCAGCGCCAGTTGCGCGGCCGGCGATGCACCGGTTTCGGACAACACGGTAGCCGCCAGCACCGCAGCCGACGACGATGTGGACGACACGATCGCGAACCGGCTGCTGCCGAGAGCCGCATACACCACCAGCCCCACCAGCAATGCGATCAACCCGGCCTGCGGCGGCAGATTCGCGAGCCCCGCATACGCCACCGCCTCCGGAATCAGCAAGCCGGCGATCGACAGCCCGGCCAGCGCATCGCGCCAGCTTCGCTCGCCGCGCGGCATGGCCGGCGCGCCCAGCGAAGCGAAGTGGGCCGCGCCGCCCGGCGCCGCTTCCGGCACCGGCTGCGCAGGCGACGGCGTGCTCGCCGCGAGGTTAGCGGCGGCCTCGGGCCGGGCCGGCGGCGCTTGACGCTCCTCGCTCATCTCACGGCCTCGGCGTGTACACGCCGGACCAACCCGGCAGATAGCGCGCGTCCGGGGCATGCGCATGCGCCAGCGCTTCGTCGAGCGCCTTCGCGAAATGCTTGCGGATCCGCTGCGCCGGGATTTTCGTGCGCAGATAGTCGGCCCACAAGAATTCACTGAACGGCGTGGTGTCCTTCGCGTAGCCGCCCGACGTACGCAATTCGCCGGCGAGGCTGCGATACGGATCGTCGCTGAGGCCGGTCAGCGCGCCCGGCAGGCGGTCGTAGCCGTGACGCGCCCCGTCCGGGCCGAACGGATGCACCCACTGGTTGTGCTCCATCATCCGCCAGAAGATCGTGTCGTCGAGCCAGGAGAGATCCTTCAACAACATCGCCTTCACGTCGCGCACGTCTTCTTCCAGCAACGCCCGGCCCAGGTGATGGTGATCGACGATATACAGCGCATTGCCCGGCCCGAGCACGGCCGGAAACCAGTGCAGTTCGATCGAATCGCGCCGCACCTTCTTGCCGAGCGACTGCCAGTGTTTGCGCTTCGCCTCGACCTCGCGAAACCCGACGGTCATCTGGGTCGGCTTCAGCGCATCGAGTTTGGCGGGAATCAGATGGACATCGGTGCCCAGCGCCATGATCGGTCTCCAATAACGAATCACCGCCACGATACCGTCGCGCGCGACGCCTGTGCGTACGACATTGTGAGCAATCATGAATCGGTCGACGCCGATTCACGAATCAATATTGTAAATATCGAAATCCGAGGCATTCGATTTCAATACATTTCTTTCATTCAGCATTCTGATTCCGCAATATTCTGATTTCGAACGTTAATTCATCTAGGGATTAATCCGGAGCCCGGAACAAAACGGAACGCGATCGCAATTGCCCGGCGTACACTGAATTGCCGTCCGCGCCCCGCGCCAGCCGGGCGACCGCGACAGCCGTGGCGCAGACGACCAAGGAGGCCTGCCTCATGAGCTGGACCCGGGAACAAAGAAACGTAACGATCGCCGCCTATCTCGGCTGGACGCTTGATGCGTTCGATTTCTTCTTGATGGTATTCGTACTGAAAGATATCGCGGCGGAATTCAATACAAAAATCCCGGCTGTCGCTTTCGCCATCACGCTTACGCTCGCCATGCGCCCGCTCGGCGCGTTGATTTTCGGCCGGATTGCCGATCGTTTCGGCCGTCGTCCGACGCTGATGATCAATATCGCCTGTTATTCGATTCTCGAACTGGCCTCCGGCTTCGCGCCGAGCCTGATGGCCCTGATCGTGCTGCGCGCGCTGTTTGGCGTGGCGATGGGCGGCGAATGGGGCGTCGGCTCTGCGCTGACGATGGAAACCGTGCCGGCGAAATCACGCGGCATCGTGTCCGGGCTGCTGCAGGCCGGCTACCCGAGCGGCTATCTGCTGGCCTCGATCGTGTTCGGCCTGTTCTACCAGTACATCGGCTGGCGCGGCATGTTCATGATCGGCGTGCTGCCCGCGCTGCTGGTGGTCTACGTCCGCGCGCAGGTGCCGGAATCGCCGGCCTGGAAGCAGATGGAGAAACGTCCGCGCCCGAGCCTCGTCGCCACGCTCAAGCAGAACTGGAAGCTGTCGGTCTACGCCGTGGTGCTGATGACGGCGTTCAACTTCTTTTCGCACGGCACGCAGGATCTCTACCCGACGTTCCTGCGCGAACAGCATCACTTCGATCCGCACACGGTGTCGTGGATCACGATCGTGCTCAACATCGGCGCGATCGTCGGCGGCCTTGCCTTCGGTTCGATCTCCGAAAAGATCGGCCGCCGCCGCGCGATCTTCATCGCCTCGCTGATCGCGCTGCCGGTGCTGCCGCTGTGGGCCTTCTCGAGCGGCCCGATCGCCCTCGCGGCCGGCGCGTTCCTGATGCAGATTTCGGTACAGGGTGCGTGGGGCGTGATCCCCGTGCATTTGAACGAGATCTCGCCCGACGAAATTCGCGCGACGTTCCCCGGCTTCATCTATCAGCTCGGCAACCTGCTCGCATCGGGCAACGCCGCGATGCAGGCGCAGATCGCGATCGACAACGGCAACAACTACGGCCACGCGCTCGCCCTGGTCGGCGGCACCGTCGCGGTGGTGATCGCCGTGCTGATCCTGTTCAGCCGCGAACGGCGCGGCATCGACATGACGCAAAGCGCCGCGCAAGTCGCGGCGAGCCACTAAGCCTCGCCCGCAGTGCATCATCGCGGGAAGCGCGACGCATCGCGCTTCCCGCCCGGCGATGCTGCATTCGCACATCGCCTCTAGAGGAATCTGCCCACACACAACGCTTGCCGCCTCCCTCCGCACTTTTTATCGTTACGAAAAAACGCTCGTTTCAATTGGAGATTTGAATCGTTCGTTCGTAATGCGAAACAGCGATCAACGGAGGCGTACATGGCGGTTCGTCAGGCCAGCCGGCAACCCGGCGGCACGAAGGCGCGCATACTCGACGCGGCAGAAGATCTGTTCGTCGAACATGGTTTCGAAGCGATGTCGATGCGTCAGATCACGTCGCGCGCCGCGGTCAATCTCGCTGCGGTCAACTATCACTTCGGCAGCAAGGAAGCCCTGATCCACGCGATGCTGTCGCGTCGCCTCGATCAGCTCAACGACGAACGGCTGCGCATCCTCGATCGCTTCGAGGCCCAGCTCGGCAACTCGATCACCTGTGAGCACGTGCTCGGCGCGATGTTCATCCCGGCCTTGCAGGCGTCGCGCGACCCGCAGCGCGGCGGCCGCGCGTTCCTGCGGCTGATCGGCCGTGCCTACACCGATCCCTCCACGTTCGTGCGCAGCTTTCTGGCCGCGCATTACGCCAGCGTCGCGGGCCGCTTCTTCGATGCGTTTCAGCGCGCGCTGCCGCAACTGCCGCGCAACGAACTCGGCTGGCGGCTGCACTACGCGATCGGCGCACTGTCCGGCGCGCTCGCCGGCGCCGAAACCGACAGCCTGCTCGACGACTTCTCACAGGGCCGCACGATGAACGACGTGCAGATGATCGCGCGGCTGTCGTCGTTGATCGTCGCCGCACTGAAGGCGCCGATGCCCGATGCGTCGCAGATGTCGATTTTCGCAGCGGTGCTCGACGACGCACAACGCGGCATGAGCCTCGGGCCGGGCGGCGGCGAGTTGTCCGTCGGGCCGTTCGGCGCTTCGGCCGGCACCCAGCTTCACGCGCGACACCCGCGCTGACGCGCCGCGCGGCGCATTGCCCCGCTTCATCAGCAACACGCGCGAACACGCGTGGGCCGGCGGCTTCCCGGCCGATACCGATTACAACGACTCTGGAGACATGCGATGAACGCCCTTGCGGCCCAACTCGGCGCGCCGGCGCCGAACACCGACGGCATCTGGTTTCCGTCGTATCCGCGCGGTGTGCCGCACGAGATCGACCTCACGCAATACGCCTCGCTCGACGACTACTTCGACGAGTGCACCACACGCTTCGCCGATCGGGTCGCCTACATCAGCGCCGGTTCACGCCTGACCTACGCCGCACTCGCGCGCAAGGCCAATGCCTTCGCCGCGTACCTGCAACGCGACCTCGGCGTGAAGCCCGGCGACCGCGTCGCGATCATGCTGCCGAACTCGTTCCAGTATCCCGTCACATTGTTCGGGGTACTGAAGGCCGGCGCGATCGTCGTCAACGTCAATCCGCTCTACACGGCGCGCGAACTCGCGCATCAGCTCAAGGACAGCGGCGCGGAAACCATCGTCGTATTCGAGAATTTCGCGCGCACGCTCGAAGAGGCGCTGCCCGAAACCCGCGTGCGCAACGTGGTGGTCACGGCGCTCGGCGACCTGCTCGGCGAGGGCTTCAACGCCAAGGGCCGGCTCGTCAATTTCGTGCTGAAGCGCGTCAAGAAGCTGGTGCCGGCCTATCGCCTGCCTCAGGCGGTACGGCTGCGCGCGGCGCTCGCGAAAGGGGCCGCCGCGCCGGCGAAGCCGGTGCCGCTCACGCGCGACGATCTCGCCTTCCTGCAATACACGGGCGGCACCACCGGCGTCGCGAAGGGCGCGATGCTCACGCACGGCAACCTGATCGCCAACCTGCTGCAGGCAAAGGCCTGGATCGCCGACCAGGTGTCGGGCGACATCGAAACGGTGCTGACGCCGCTGCCGCTGTATCACATCTATTCGCTGACGGTGAACGCGTTGATCTTCATGGGCCTCGGCGGGCGCAACATCCTGATCGCCAACCCGCGCGACACCACCATGATGATGAAGATCCTGCGCAAGGAAACCTTCACCGGCATCACCGGCATCAACACGCTTTACAACGCGTTTCTCGACAACGCAGAATTCCGCGCGCGCGATTTCTCGCAGCTCAAGCTCGCGATGGCTGGCGGCATGGCGATGCAGCGCGCCGTGGCCGATCGTTTCAAGGAGGTGACGGGCTGCCCGATCGTCGAAGGCTACGGGCTGACCGAATGCTCGCCGATCGTGACGATGAACCCGGTCGACCTCCACGACATGCACGATTTCAGCGGCTCGATCGGCATTCCGGCGCCATCGACGCTGGTGCGCATGCGACTCGAGGACGGCACCTGGGCCGGCATCGGCGAAGCCGGCGAGCTGTGCGTGCGCGGCCCGCAGGTGATGCGCGGCTACTGGCTGCGCCCCGACGAAACGGCCAAGGTGCTCGACGACGACGGCTGGCTCGCGACCGGGGACATCGGCGTGATGGACGAGCGCGGCTTCGTGCGGCTCATCGATCGCAAGAAGGACATGATTCTGGTGTCCGGCTTCAACGTCTATCCGAACGAGATCGAGGAAGTGCTGGTGATGCACCCGGGCATCAGCGAGGCCGCCGCGATCGGCATACCCGACGCCACGCACGGCGAACGGATCAAGGCGTTCGTGGTGCGGCGCGATGCTTCGCTGACCGTGGACGAGGTGCTCGCGCACTGCCGCAAGAACCTGACCGGCTACAAGATGCCGAAGGCGATCGAGTTCCGCGACGCGCTGCCGCAGACCAACGTCGGCAAGATCCTGCGCCGCGCATTGCGCGACGAGGAGCTCGCGAAGCTCAAGCCAGCCGCGCCGCACTGAATCGGCACCCGCATCCACGAGAGGAGATCTGCATGCCGTCGAGCCTGCCCCTGCGCCGCATCCGTGGCGTCGCACTGCCTTGCGCCCTGTCGGTTGCCCTTGCCGCCGCCATGGTGGTACTCGCCGTTCCTGCCAGTGCGCAAAACGCGTCGAACACGGCCGCCACTGCGGCGGCGCTGCCGCCCGAACTGGCGCGGGTCGTCCAACAGCCGATGGCGCAGCAGGCGGCGTGGCTGAAAACGGCCGCGCGCGACGGCGCGCTAGACAAGCTCGACGATGCGACGCTCACCGCCCTGTTCACGGCGCTCGACCCGATGACGGTGCCGGCGTATATCGCGGCCGGCCCGAACGGCTATCCGTCTTACGAATTCACGATGACGCGCCAGGAGCGGATCGGCACTTCGTGGGCCAGCCGCCCCGATCACATGCTCGTCAGGATCACGCGCGAGCCGCTGCGGGTCTATGCGAAGTGGCTGCCCGACGGCCCGCATTCGGGCCAGGAAGCGATCTACGACGAGACCAAGCGCAAGGACGAGATGTACGGCCATCTGGGCGGGCTGCTCGGCAAGATCCCGTTGTGGACGTCGCTGACGGGCGTGCTGGCACGCGCGCAGTCGAACCACACGATCCGCGATCTCGGCACCGAATACATCACGGGGCTGTATCTGAGCGAGGGCAGGAAATACGAGGCGGCCGGCGTAAGTCGCCCGACCCACGTGGAGGCAAAGACGATCGATGGCGTGCGCGTGGTCGCGCTGACTTACGAAACGCCGACCGGCCGGCCTCAGTTCTACGCGAAAAAAGAGACGCTCGGCCTCGACCTGCGCCATCCCTACTTCCGGACCGTCGAATCCTATGACAACGACGGTACCCTCTTCGAACGAATCGTATTCGAGAAGATCGCGCCGAAAAGCTTCGACGACAGCACGTTCGACCCAAAGAACCCCGATTACCAATACTGAGCGCCAGCGGCCCGGTCGCAAGGCGCGACCGTTGGCCGCGCCCGTCGCGCCAATCCTGCCTCGCCGCCCCCGCGACCTCATCGCAAGCCGGTTCGGCGATCGCAAAGCCCCGTCGTTATCCTGTCCAGGCAACCTGCCTCGGCCATCCAGCCAAATCGCCCTCGACCGCTGCAAGGTCTATAGTGGGTAACGGTTAGACACAAACGCGCCCGCACGTATCTCAATTGAACAGGGTAGAATCCCGCTCAAGCGCTTCGCCAGATAGCGCGGTGCATCCAAGCAAAACCCTCATCTGACGCCGGCTCAAGCCGCTTCTCAATGGCCAATCCTGCAGAATCCCATCCGCAAAACGACTTCATCAACGCAGCGCGCAAAGAGCGCAAGCGCGTAGAAATTTATCTCGTCAACGGCATTCGGCTGACGGGCTGTATCGAGTCGTTCGACCAGTACCTGGTGATGCTGCGCACGCCCGTCGGTTTGCAAGGCATCTACAAACGCGCGATCTCGACGATCCAGCTCGACATGGGCGGTTCGCGCCCTGGCGGCGGCGGTCGCAGCGGCCCCCGCACCGGTGGTGGCGGTCACGGTGGCGGCCGACCGCCCCGCGAAGGCGGTGGTCATAGCCCCTACGGCTCGCACGGCGGCCAGCGCGAATCGCGTGGCGAAGGCCGCGAAGGCTACCCGCCGCGCGAACACCGCGAACCGCGCGAGCCTCGCGATTACAACGCCCCGCGCGAATACAGCGCCCCCCGCGGCGATTACCCGCGCGAATCGCATGAAGGCGTGTCCACGCCGACCGAGCGCAGCAGCAGCCCAACCGTCATCGTCACGCGCCGTCGGCGCCCGCTTGGCCCCACGGGCGGCGGCAGTAGCGGCAGCGGCGAGTAAACGCAAAACGGGCAAGCCTCTCGGCTTGCCCGTTTCTCATCCGGCCCGCAAAAACCTTACTGGTTGCCCGGCAATCCGGCGTCGGCCTGACGCTGCAAGGCACGCACCTGCGTCTGCAACTGGCGCAGTTGAGCTTGCAATGCATCACGTTGCGACTGCAAGGATGCCGCTTCGCTGCGCGTCGCCTTCTGGCGATTGTTGACCGCTACCTGCTGCTCGCGAGCGATCGTCAAATCGGCCTGCAGGCGGTTCGCTCGATCCTGCACCACGGCGATCTGCTTGTCCGTTTGCGACTTCTGCG
This sequence comes from Burkholderia sp. 22PA0099, assembly GCF_047497165.1. Taxonomy (NCBI): domain Bacteria; kingdom Pseudomonadati; phylum Pseudomonadota; class Betaproteobacteria; order Burkholderiales; family Burkholderiaceae; genus Burkholderia; species Burkholderia sp. 22PA0099. The sequence goes on from NZ_CP163165.1 coordinate 2,631,498, forward strand.
CTTCGAGGCGAGCGGCCTGCAGTTCCGTGGCGGACAGCGATTCGGCCTGCTTTGAAAAATCGCGAAACACGGCTTCGGCACGTGCCTCGTTCGTCGTCTTGAGCACACGCCAAAACGCCTTTTGCTGGAACAAGGCAACGTAGTACGTCGAATCCTTGATGCTGAACAGCAGGCTGGCGCCGTAACTGCCGTTGTACGCCGTACGCATTTCGGTCAGCGAATGGGCCTGGATCTGCTGTTGCAGCTCGTCAACCGTGCTTTGCGTGGTGCCGTCGGTGGCGGGCGAAGCTTGTTGCGCGCCAGCCGAGGTAGGCGGCAATGCGCTCGACGCGGCCGGCGCCGAGTTCACCACGCCGCCGCGCGACGACGCAACGGGGGCGGCGTCGTCACTGCCCGCCAAGCCCTGCGCCTGTACGACCTGAAGCCCCCCTACTACCCACAACCCAGCAACAAATGCGCGCCCCAAAACCCGTTTATGGCTCATGTAGAGAATCCTGCACAGATTAGTTGTATTTCTAACCACAATTTTCGCATTATCCCTCACTTTCACGCGCTTCGGGCTCTTCGTCGAAAATCTGGTATTTCCGCATCTTTTCCCACAACACTTTTCGGCTGATCCCGAGGTGCTGGGCGGTATCCTGGCGGCGCCAGCCGTTCGCGTCAAGCGCAGCAATCACTCTGTTGCGCTCGCTCATATCCCACTTGCTGCGGTCGACGTACACCTCCGCCGCACTCTCGGCCGGCACCGGCTGCGCCGCACGCGCGTGGGCCACCAGGCGCTGCAGTCGCGCCGCATCCCAGGCACCGGTCTGGCGCACGGTTACGCCCACCCGTTCGGCCAGGTTGCGCAACTCGCGCACATTCCCAGGGAAATAAGTATCGGCCACCGCGTCGGCCAGCCAGTAAGGCAGATCGGGCAACGCGGCGAGGCGGCTCTCGCCCACCACTTCGGCCACGAACGACTTGAACAGCGCGATCTTGTCGACCGCGCCGCGCTCCTCCAGCGACGGAATGCTGATCTCGATCACGGCGAGCCGGTAATACAAGTCGGCGCGGAACGCGCCCTCTTTCACGAGTTGCGGCAGCTTCTTGTTGCTGGCCGCGACGAGCCGGAAATCGACCTTCAGCGGCGCCACCGCGCCGACCCGCAGCACCGTGCCGTCTTCCAGCACGCGCAGCAGCTTGACCTGCTGATAGAGCGGCAAGTCGCCGACTTCGTCGAGGAACAGCGTGCCGCCCGCCGCCTGCTCGAAATAGCCCTTGTGCGCCACCACCGCGCCCGTGAACGACCCTTTTGCATGGCCGAAGAACAGCGATTCGAACAGCCCGTCCGGAATCGCGCCGCAGTTGACGGGCACGAATTCGCCGTGGCGGTAGCGCGAATGCTTTTCGTGCAGCAACTGGGCGATGCGCTCCTTGCCGACGCCGGTTTCGCCGTGCAACAACACGTTGGTGTCGCAATCGGCAAAGGTGTCGACCTCCTGCAGCAGCGCATGCATCGGCTCGGAATGCGCGACCAGCATGGCCGGCGCGGAGGTTTGCGCCGCATGCGCGCGTAGCTGCGCGACCAGCTTCGACACCAGCCCGCGCAGCTCGGCGCAGGTGAAGTCGAGCGGCAGGATGTGGGAATACTCGGGCGGATACGAGGCCGCATCGGTACCGCCGCCGCGCGCTGCGCCCACCCACACCACCGGCATGCCGATATTGGCCTGCCATTCGCTGAGAAAGGCCGCGCCGCTCTCGATCATGCTGACGCTGATGATCGCCAGCGACGGGCGCGCCGCCGCGCGTTCGGACGACAGCACCACGTTGTCGGCGCGGATCACCTCCACGTCGAAGCTGGCCATGCAACGCGCGACACGGTCGACGATGTCCGCCTTGCCCTCCCAGACGTAGAGGTCGAGCCCCTCGATTGCAGGTGAATTTCTCATCGGATACCAGTCAATGCGTTCAGTAGACCGTTTGCGACACGCCGCAGGTCAGCGACATATGGTGGACGGTGGCCGCGCCCACCTGCACACCCAGCAGGTTCAGCAGCGGAACAATAATGGCGTCGAGCGATTGCAGGATCGGGCCGAGCAGCGAGGTGACGAGGCTCAGTAGTTGCGAGATGAGGCCCGTCGGCAGCGGCAGCTGCAGCCCGGCCAGCGTGAGCGAGACGTTGATACTGGACGCCGACAGTTGCGACAGCGCGCTGGCCAAGAGCGAGCCGAGCGCATTCGAGTTCGAGGTCCAGTAATCGGCGTCGGTGCCGACGTTGCCGGGGAACACATGCTGTTGCGACGCGCCGTTCGCCTGCACGGAGACATTCTTGATGCTCGCGTTCACATTCACCAGACCGAGCCCGAGCGGCGCGATGTTGACGTTGGCCAGCGACGCGGGTGCGCTGCAACTGTACGTCGACGACAAGCTGATCAAGCCCTTGCTGTTGAGCGGCGGGGTGCCGATGCAAAGATTGGCGATGCCCGGCGTGGCGGTGATCGTCGCGGTGCTGGTGGCGAGCGTCGAACCGCAATTTGTCGCGTTGAGCACGGCCTTGCCGGTGCCGACCTGCAGATACAGCGGCAGGCCGATATTGACGCCGATCCCGAGAATATTGACCGACGCGAGATTGACCACCAGGTACAGGCCCACCGCCGCCGTCGACGCCGTAGTGCGCCACGTACCCGTTGCCGGATTGATGCCGCCCTCGCCGATGCCGATCGACGGCGGGCTGATGATCTGCACCTGCAACTGCGTGCCGGTCAAGCCGCCCAGGTTCACCGACGGCACGTTGACAGCCACCGCGTTGTTCGAATTGGCGACCTCGGCACCCACCATGATCAGGTCGAGCAGGTTGACGGTGGCAGAGGCAGCCGATTGCGTGTCGGCCAGCGCGACGTTCAGCAGGCCGTTCGCGCCACCGAGGTTGACATTGCCGCCGTTCACGTTCGCCTTGACCAGCGCCTGGAGCGCGCCGAGGCTGGCCTGCAGGTTCGCGTTGGCGACGCTGGTCTGCTGGGCGGCATTGGCCACGAGGCTCAGGAACTGCGACAGCGACAACTTCAGCGCCAGCAACTGGCTGATGGTGCCGACGCCGGCCGCGGCGGCCAGGTCGGCGAGCCGCACGTTGGTACAGGCCAGCGCCTGATACGACACGAGGCTCAGGTTCAGCCCCGACGCCGATCCGAGCAGCCCGCTCAACAAGCCGTTGACGAGCCCCGGATTCGCGCTCGACGAAGCCGGCGTGCCCGAGCAACTGGTGCCGCCGAGCTGCGCAAGCGTCGCGCCGACCGAGAACACGTCGATCGCCGTGGCACGCGCCGTGGAGCTGGCCTGCACGAGACGGGACGGCCCGAGAAAGAAGTACGGCACCGTGCGCGTCACCTTCACCTGCACGGCATTCCATTGGCGCGCGTTGACGTCGCCGGACGAGCCGGCGTTCGCGCCGGCCGAGTAATAGCTCGGGCCGGCATAGGAGGTCGGGTCCCAACGCCCGCAGTTGACCGTGATGGTGTCGCCCTTGCCGGCATTCAGGCCGTTGTTGGTGGCGCTCAGCGTGGCCACGCCCGGCGACATCGAGCAGGTGTTGTCCACCCGCTGCACGCCCGCCATGGCGGCCATGTCGGCGATCCGCTGCATGTCGCGGCGCTGGAAGAACACGTTGCCGATATCGAGCATGCCGAGGATCGCAATGGCCGCCGTCATGAAGATGAGCGTCATCGTCGCGAACGCGCCACGTTCCCGGCGCCGGCCGGCGAGCGCGCCGTCCATCGTGCCGGATCCGGCCTGGCGGCCGGGACGACGGGATTGAGTGGATCTCATGGCGACCTCGACGATTATTGCGACTGCCCGCTGCCGAACGACGAACCGCCGCCACTGCTTCCCTGAGCAGCCTGCGACGAACCGAACCAGGCCGGAATCGGTGTACCGAACGAATTCAGGTAGCGCTGATACGCGTAGGACGCCGCCGCCCCTTCGAACGGGTGCGGGTTATCGGACGCGGCGCGATTGCTGCGCTGCAGTTCGAGCCAGGCCTCCGTGCTCGAACCGATATCCGAGGCGCGGGTCGAGGTGCGCGGTGGCTTGGCGGGCGGCTCGGCTGCCACAACCGGTGCAGGCGGCGGGGGTGCCGGCGCGATCACAGGTTGCGGCGGCGGCTGCAACGTGGCTTGCGGCGGCGGTTGTTGCGGCGCGACCGCCGGCAGCGCCTGCGGCGCGGCTTGCACCTGTTGCACGGCAGGCTGGGCCGCCGGCACTTGCAGTTGCGAATCGGGCATCGGCAGCAATTGCTGCTGCAACTGGGCCAAGGCCGGGTCGGCAGGCTGTTGCGCCAGCGCGGCCGGCGCGCCGAACGCGGCGGCGCATGCCACCGCCAGCGCGGCGAGCACGGGAGCAGCCCGCCATGCGTCCGCCTGGGGGCGGGTGAGGATCTGTCGCATCGTCGGCTCCGTAGCTATCGTCGTCATTTTTGTGAGAATCGTTGCAGCAGCGGCGCGGCCAGATCGAAGCCGTCGTTGCTGGCGATCGGCTGGCCGGTATCGCGGCGCACGGCGTTCTGCGCGAGCGTCGGCCCGGGCGGCACCACCGTCAGTTGGCGCGTGCGCTGCGCGGCCGTCACGCGCGCCGCGTCGTCGCGGATCTCGGCGCGCACCTGCGGCGTCATCTTCTGCTGGTCCATCAGCCCGCTCGCCTCGTCCAGATGCCCGGTGGCGACGAGGAACAGCGCGACGTTGCCGAACGTCTTCGGGTTCTTCTGGTCGAGTTCGGCGGCCTTCATCAGCGGCACGCGCGCCGCGGCCAGATCGCCCGCGCGCATGCGCGCGTAGGCAAGATCGGACAGCATCGAGGCATCGGTCGGCGCCAGCTCGCTCGCCTGCGTCAGCAGCCCGGCAGCGCGCGGGAAATCACCGCGCGCGCCGGCGATCAGGCCGAGGCCACGATAGGCCCGGGACGCGGCCGGCGTGTTCAGCAATTGCGTATAGACCTGCTCGCTCGCTTCGTACTGCGAGGTCGCGCGCAACGCATCGGCGCGCAGCAGCCTGGTGTCGGGCGTCGAGCCGTACTGCTTCTCGTACTGGTCGATATGCGCCAGCGACGCGTAATACAGCCCCTGCTGCTGCATCCGGTCGATCAGGCCCAGATACATGCCCGGCGTGTCCGGCGGATCGGTCTTGTCGGCGGCGGCCTGCATCATCGCGGCCCGCTCGGCCTGCGCGCCGACGCCGTAGTTGGAATCCTTGAACAGCGAGCAGCCGCTGGTCAGCAGCGCCACCAGCAGGCCCGCCAGCGCGATGCGCCCTTGGGTTCGTTTCATTGTGCTTGGCTCCTTGGCCGTATGGCGCTCAATGCCGCATGCTCGCCAACGCGCTGACGACCGTCATGATGCCGGGGCCGGCCGTCACGATCAGCAGCGCGGGCAGCAGCGTCACCACCATCACGCCCGTCATTTTCACCGTCAACCGGCCGATCCGCTCGCGCAGCGTGGCGCGCCGGCCTTCGCGCAGCCGGTCGCCGAACAGCCGCAACGGCTCCTGCACCGCGCCGCCATGCTTGTCCACCTGAATCAGCAACTGCACGATGGACCGCAAGTCCTCGTTGTCGAAGCTGTGCGTCAGGCGCGCCAGCGATTGCTCACGGGTGCGGCCGGCCGCGAATTGGCGCTGGGCCACGCTCAACTCCCACGACAGCACCGGCAGCATGGTCCGGAAATCGTTCGAAATGACCTGCATGCTCTGGTCGAGCGACAGGCCCACGCCTTGCAACAGGCGCAGCATGTCGACGAACAGCGGCATTTCCTCGCCCACGCTTTCGCGGCGCGCGCCCGCGCGGCGGCGCACGTAGATCTTCGGCAGCATGTAGCCGGCGGCCACCGCGAAGAACATCACGCCCATCCAGGTCGACGCCGACTTATGAAAAACGAACGGCAGCGACACCAGCACCAGCACCACCACGCCGACGATCCGCGCCATCAGGAACAGGCCGCGCGAGCGCACATCGGCATAGCCGCATTGATCGAGCATCGCGCGATCTTCGTCGGCCACCAGTTGCTTGCCAAGGCCGGTGTCGAGCCAGCGAATGCCGACCCGTTCGATATGCGCGCGCCACGCCACGAACCCCGTCAGCGAAGGCGCGGCGGCCAGTTTCGGATCGGGTGAACCGCTCGCGCGCTCGGCCGCGGCGCGGCCGGCGGCCACGCGCTGATCGAGCGCCTTCGCCAATACGCGGTCGCTGCGCTGCGCGAGCAGCATGCGCACGATCGCCACCCCGGCGAGCAGCAGCACCCCGAACGCGCCGAGCAACAGCGCCAAGGCCCCCAGACGATTTGCATCCATGTCGCCCCCTACCTGAGCCGCGCCATTCGATACAGCAGGAACACCCCCAACGCCTGCAGCGCGAAGGCCACGTACAACACAAGGCGCCCCGTATCGTTCATCCACATCGAGGTGAAGTATTTCGGGTTGGTCGCGATCACGAAGCTGCCGACGGCGATCGGCAACGAGCCCAACACCCAGGTGGACAACCGCGTTTCCGCCGACATCGCGCGCAGCTCGCGCTCGGCCGCCTCGAAGTCGCGCATGAACGTCGCCATGCGCTCCAGCATCACATCGGCACGGCCGCCGTATTTCACCGACAGGCGCAGCACCGAGCCGACCAGTTCGAATTCGCGTATCCGGTATTGCTTCGCGATATGCACCATCGCGCGATCGACCTCGACGCCCGTGCGCAACATGCGCGACACCTGGTCGAGACAGAGCCGCAGCGGCATTTCGGTAGTGCCGAGCGCACCCTGAAACGCGGCCGGTACGCTGTTGCCGAGCGTGACGAGACGCACCATGCCGTCGAGAAACGACGGCAGTTGTCGCACGATCTTCAGGCGGCGTACCGAAATCCGCCGCACCACCCACAACACGATCAACACCAGGCCGCCAAGCAGCGCCGCGAAGAACGCCACCCAACCGCCGCTCGCGCTGGCCAGCAGCGCGAGCATCACGACCACCGCCACCATCACGAGCAGCAGCGTACGCACTTCGTCCAGGCCGCCGCGATCGCTGATGCCGCGCAGCGCCTCGCCGACCTTCGCACGCCACCCCGCGATGCCTTGCTGCGGCGTGGACGCGCGCGCGGCCTGTTGCTGCCCGGCCGTCGCGCGCGACGGCGCGGCCGATGGCCGAGGCGCCGCGGCCACACCAGCCTTCGCCACGTCGAGCCGGCTGTCGAAGAAGCGCCGTGTGCTGGCGCTCTGCTCGCGCACCTGGCTGCCGCGCCACAGCCAGACGCCGGCAGCCGCCAGGATCAGTGCGAACGACAGCGACCAGAGCACGCCGCTAGACATTGAAGCCTCCGTTACGGCCGAAACCGTCGGCGCCGCCCATGTTGCCGATCAGCACGTTGCGGAACCGCGCGAGCTTCGGCGAATGCGGGTGAATGCCGAGCGATTCCCAATGATCGATTTCCTCGCCCTCGGGCGTGACGCGCGCCTCGTAGCGATACAGCTCCTGGGTCGCGACGATGTTGTCGGCCATGCCCGTCACTTCGGTGATCGACAGAATCCGGCGGCGTCCGTTGGACAGGCGGCCGATCTGCACGATGAAATCGATCGCGTTGGCGATCTGGCGGCGCAGGCTCGATTCGGTGCCTTGAAAGCCCGCGAAGCCCGCCAGCATTTCGAGGCGATACAGGCATTCGCGCGGCGAGCTTGCGTGGATCGTGCCCATCGAGCCGTCGTGGCCGGTGTTCATCGCCTGCAGCATTTCGAGCACTTCGCCGCCGCGCACTTCGCCGACGATGATCCGATCCGGCCGCATCCGCAGCGTGTTGCGCAGCAAGTCGCGGATCGACACCACGCCGGTGCCGTCGAAGCTGCCGGGGCGGCTTTCGAGGCGCACCACGTGCGGGTGGTTCAACGACAGTTCGGCCGTGTCCTCGATCGTCACGACGCGTTCGGTCTCGGGGATGTAGAACGCCAGCGCGTTCAGCAGCGAGGTCTTGCCCGAACTCGTGCCACCCGACACCAGGACGTTGCAGCGTCCCTGCACGGCCGCTTCCAGCAACGTGGCGATCTCGTCGTTGAACGTGCCGTTCTCGAGCAGGTCGGACGGCTTGAGCGGGTCCTTGCGGAATTTCCGGATCGATACCACCGGCCCTTCCAGCGACAGCGGCTCGATCACGACGTTGACGCGGCCGCCGTCGGGCAGGCGCGCATCGACCATCGGATTCGATTCGTCGAGCCGGCGGCCGACCGGCGCGAGGATGCGGCGCACGATGCGCAGCAAGTGCGCGTTGTCGGTGAAGCGGATCGGCAGCTTGGCGAGAATCCCGCGGCGCGACACGTAGATGTCGTTGTAGCCGTTGATCAGGATGTCCTCGACGAGCGGGTCGGCCAGCAGGTCCTCGATCGGCCCGAAGCCGGCCAGCTCCTTGGTCAGCGCCTCGCCGATCTCGCGCACCTCGCTTTCGTTGAGCGGAATCCGGCGCAGGCGCACGAAGCTGTCGATCTCGAGATCGACGAACTGGTTGATCGCCTGGCGCGACCAGCGGCCGAACTCCGAGCCGAGCTCCTCGATCCGGGTCAGCAGATGCTCGTGCGCCGCGTTCTTGATGTCGTGGAACTGCTGCGTTTGGGAAAACGGCGCGGCGCCGTCGGCAAATTGGATGTCGTCGTGTGCCATCTCGCTTACGACCGCTTCGTGGAGGATTGAATGAAACGCTTCAGCGCCGCGAGGCCGCTCGCCGGCGGCGCGACTGCCTCGCCGGACGCCGTGCCTGCCGCGCCCATGGTGCCCGCGGCGCTCGCCGTCAGGCGCTCGATCAGCCCGTCGAGCGCCTTCACGTACGGATCGCGCTCGGCCGCCTCGACGATCAGCTTGCCCTGGTTCGCCGCATGCCCGATCGCGACGCGACGCGATGGCAGCGTCGCCGCGAGCGGCACGTCGAGCCGCTCGGCGATCTGCGCCGGCAGCAGGCCGATCCCCGCGTCGTATTGATTGACGACCAGCTTGACGCGCTCGGTATTGACGCCCTTCTCGCGCAGATCGCCCAACAATTCGACGGCCGACACGACCGACGCGATGCCCTGATCGCAGACAAGCCAGACCTCGTCGCTCAACGACACGATCTGCGAGATGAACTCGCGATTCGTGAAGCCGCCGAGATCGACGACCTGCTGATCGACGAACGCACGCAGCCGGTTGAACAGGCCCGCGCAGGCGGCCGCCGACACCTCGCGCAGATCGGCGAGATTCGGCGGCAGCGTGGTCAGCGCCACGCCGCTCGTGTGATGCGCGAAGGCGGTATTGACGAACGTGCGGTCGAAGCGGCGCAGGTTGCGCACGGCCTCGACGAAATGCAGCTCGCAGCGCGTGTTGAGGAACAGCGCGCCGTCGCCGGCCGGCAAGCCGAGATCGACCAGCGCGGTGCGGCGGTTCTGCGCCGCCACCTTGCGCTGCAGCAGCACCGAGAGATTCGTCGCCAGCGTGCTGACGCCCATCCCCGCGCGCGCACCGAGCAGCGTCAGCACCTTGCCGTGCCGGCTGGTCGGTTCGCCGAGGTTGTCGAGCAGCCCGCGCGTGACGCGCAGCGCCTCTTCCGCCGGCGCCGACAGATCCACGAAATCGCGCACCCCGGCACGCAGCGCCGACAGCGCGCTCTCGGGCTCGGTCAAGGTGCCGAGCGCGATCACGGGCAGGCCCGGATACGCCGTGCGCACGGCCGACACCGCCGTGCTCGCGGCCGCGTGGTCGCCGGCGAAATCGATAAAGACGAGCGCCGGATTCAGGCCGCCGATCCGCTGGATCAGCACCGCCGCGTCGAGCGGCGACGCCTCGACCGCGCCGGTGGACACGAGCGTCTGCCCGAGCCACCTGACGTGCTCGCCGCGCGCCGAGGCGCAGATGAAATGATCGGTGACGGCAGGCTCAGCCAACGATTGCGTTCTCGCGTTCATGTTGAACACTCCCCGTAAAACGGTGCGCGAACGTGCACCGCATCCGGCCGTTCACATCCCCCACCTCCGGCGCGCTCATTTCGAGAACCCCGGAGCCGCATCCGGCACCAGCATGCCGCCCAGAAACGACCGCCAGACCGGCCCGTCGCGCTGCTCCGAGCGTTCGCCGGGCGTGGCCGGCAACGCCGCGCCGGCCGCGATCGGCGACACCAGATGCGGCGTCACGATGATCATCAGTTCCTTGTCGTTCTGCTGGTAGCTCAGACTCTTGAAGAAGGCGCCGATGATCGGCAGATCACCGAGGAACGGCACCTTGCTCACATTCGACGTCGTTTCGCGATCGATCAGGCCGCCGATCACGTAGCTTTCGCCGTCGCCGAGTTCGACCGTGGTGTCCGCGCGACGGGTGGTCAGCGCCGGCACCGTAATGCTGTCGATCGTGATGGCATGCAGGAAATCGAGCTGGCTCGCTTCCGGCGCCACCTTCAGCGCGATCCGGTTCGGACCGAGCACGGTCGGCGTGACCGTCAGCCCGATACCGTAAGGCTTCCATTCGATCGAGATGGTGCCGAGCGACTGCGGCACCGGCACCGGAATCTCGCCGCCGGCCAGGAAGTTCGCGCTCTGGCCCGACAGGGCGACCAGCGTGGGCTGCGCGAGAATCCGGGCCAGGTTGTTCTGCTCCATGACCGAGAGGTTGCCCGCCAGGCCGCGCGAGGTCGAGCCCACCACCAGGTTGAACGCCGCCGTGATCGGCGAGGCCGCCGTGACGGCCAGGCCCGACGACGGGCTGTAGTTCATGGTCTGCAGCGAGCTCGGCGCGAACGAGCCGAACGAGAAGCCGTTGTTCGACTTGAACAGGTTCAGGCCCGCTTCCTTGATCGCCGCGCGGCTGAATTCCACCACCCGCACGTCGACCTGCACCACGTTCTTGCCGCTGATCGTCGACGCGTCGACCACCTGCGGGCCGCTGCCCGCCGCCACGCCGCCGCCTGCTCCGCCACCGGCTCCCGAGCCACCCCGCGATGCGCCGCTGCCACGGCCCGCGCCGCCCGCAGCGCCGCCCTGCCCGGCTGCACCTTGCCGCTGCGCCGCAGCCCGCGCGGCCGCTGCCGCGTTCGCCACATCCACCGCGCGCTGGTGCGCTTCGAGGGTGGTCCCGGAGCCTGAAATCACGGTGGTGTCGCCGTAGGTATCGACGCGCGGCGACGCATCGTTGAGCAACGCGTTCGCCGCGCCGCTCGTCACGTGCACGGTATAGGTGGACGGCTCGCTGCGCCCGCGCTCCCAGAGCATCACGTTGGTGGTCCCGGCGCTCTTGCCGATCAGCAGCACACCGCCACCCTTGATGATCAGCACGTCGGCCACCGCCGGATCACCGACGGCGACGCGCTGCAAGGTGCGCCCGGCCGCGATCGGCCGCTGCGCGCCAACCGCGACGTCGACGCTCGCGTCCGGGCCGGCTGCGCTTGCCACGGACGACAACGTCAATGCATTCAATGCAATGGCCAATGCAATCAGTTTCTTTTTCATTGTGTCGGAGGCCCGCAGCCGGGCCTCTCCGTGTCGGTTGCAACCTGTACCGCGTACTCACTGCCACTCAATAGGCGACCGACTCGGCCCGCCCGCCCCGTATCACTTCGATGCTGCTGCTTTCCGCGCTGCGCGCCACCACGCGCGGCGGCGCCTTGCGCACGACCGGAGCCGGCGTCGTATCGGCCACGCCGCGTGACAGCTCGGACAGGGACATGCCGGCGGCGGCCCGCGCCGACGGGTCCTTGTCGGCATTGGCCGCGACGCGCATCGCCACCGTCTGCGTCGCCACCGCCTCGTCGCGCGGGCTGCGCAGCGCGAGCGTCAGGTTGCCGGTGGCTTCGGCCAGGGTCAGTGCATCGATCTGTTCGGTCGGCACCGCGAGTACCGCGGTGCGCACGCCGCCCATCCCGCCGGGAGACTGATCGCGGGCGGTCGTCGCATCGCCGAAGGCCAGCACGCGGATCTTCGAGAGCAGCATCTTTGCCTGAGTCTTGGGGATCTCCGGACCGTTGCCATTTCCGTTAGTGGTCATGGGCATCGCGGACGCCGCATCGCGCTTCAGATTGACGAACACGTCGACGAAATTGCCGGGCCGCACGCGATTGCCGACCGCGTTGTTTTCATCGACCTTGACCGCTACGGCGCGCTCGCCCGGCGCGATCAGATCGGCCATGCCCGATGACAGCGAGCTCTCGACCACGGCGGCCTGTTCGGGAATGTCGGCAATCGGCACCCGGCCGATGATCTGGACCGGATCGGCGAATGTGCCTTGCGGCAGGCCGGCGACCTGCTGCACCTTCAGGCCGTCGGCCGCGATCGCCTGACCGGCCTTGAGCGGATGCGCGGCGACCACCACCGGAAACAGCTTCGCCGCCTGCTGGGCGTTGTTTTCGACAATCGGCGCGGGCCGGCGGCCGAGCACCCACGCGTAGACGCCGAGCAGCACGGCGATGGCGATCAACGCCACCGCGAATATCTTCGTCAGATTGTTGGCCATGGTTGTTATGCGAACAGTCGATCCATAAATGTCCTGCGCCTGCCTGTGCTGCCGCCGATCCCCCCGTATTTGACGATCGGCGCGGTTCTACGCGTGCTCCTAAATGATGTTGACCGGACTGATCTGTACCGTGGCCGAACCGACCAGCGCGGCCGGGACCGGCAGCAGCATGCCGAGCAGCGGCAACGGCGCGATCAATGGCCTGGTTGAATAGGGGTAGGACAACGTCACCTTGATGCAATACATCGAGGCGTCGTAGGAGCAGGTTCCCGCAGGCGTCGAGGTGCATTGCGCACCCGACAGCCAGCCGACCAGATTGGTTGCTGCTGTACATGCGGCGGCGGCGCGTGCGCCCAACGCAGCCTGCGGCGTGGTACTGACCTGATAGTTCAAGGCGGCACGCGCGCCTTCGGTGGCGGCCAGCGTCAAATTCTGTTGGGCGGCAAAAATCAGGCCGTAAGTCACGACCGAATACAGCACCATGAAAAACAGCGGGAATATCAATGCGAACTCAACTGACATCGAACCGCGGTTGCTCCGCCGACGCGGCGCGCAGACCCTCGATTTCATCGCACATTCCCCGTTACGATATAAAGTATCAATGCCGCTGCGGCCGGCATGACCAGAAACGCAGCGTAAGGAGATCCACGATAACCGCCCAAAGCTAATGCGGGTTTACCACGCTGCCACAATTCCCCTAATGGCGTTCGAGTCCAATACATGATTCCAAGCGCGTGAATCAATGCAACCAGGCTCGCGAAAATCCAGCACCAGAACATGATTCGCAATCCGCACCACGCCCCGAGCGTCAGAAACACCTTGACATCTGCCGCCCCCATCATACGCAGGGCAAAAAACGGTAACAATCCAACAAAGCCAACAACGGCACCGATTATTGCACCGATCAGCGTTATACCAAATGGGTTATACCCGGCAGCAGCTAAAGCAATGGCACATATCAATCCCGAAACTACCAAGGAATTGGGAATACGCCGATAACGAAAATCGCCGACTGCAACCATCATTGCCCAGGCCAGGAAAAACCCGACACCAAAAAGCAGGATCATTCAAATTTCCGAAGCGTGCGCAAAGAGTGCGGGCGCCGGGTAGACGACCCGCACACGGAATGACAAATATGAAGATCTCGCGGGCTTGTCGCCCGGACGCTCAACCCGCGCCGCCAGGGAGTTGGGCCTTGATATAGGTGAAAGCGTTGGTCAGCCCGCCGGTCAGGAGTCCTACTCCAGTAACCAACGCCACCGCCATCAGGCCTGCGATGAGGCCGTATTCGACAGCGGTAACCCCGTCTTCTTCCTTGAGGAAGCGATTGATAAGTGCATTCATGGTAATCCCTCGTGCCTTGAGTTTCGTTGGCCGCATGCGATATGCATATCGGGCCACCTAACCGTTACCAGCTCTGACGTCCGGCTTCGGCCATTTCTTTATAGCTCGTTTTTTCAGGAGCTCTTAACATATTTTGATGCCGATTAACAATCTTGCAGTTGTTTCGATAGGCACCTCCACTTCGCGTTGTCTGTGCGGTTCCGTACACGCACGATCGAATCTTAATCCCAAGAACTTTTATTTCCAACTTTTTTTATGATTTTTCTTGCCGATCCGTCCAGCCCTCAAGGCAATTTTTACTATCTTTCTGAGCCTTACCCATAAGGGCTAACGATAGGTTAGATGTACCTATCTAAATCATCAGTAAAACAATCGTTCGATTGAATGGTGCAGCGGCACCACGTTACGAACCGGGCGTAACGGAAATGATGTGACGTTACGTTACGGAACGTGATTTAGCCAGTTTCCCAGGCTCCGTTGGATTCGATTAAAAATCGTTTTCAGCAATCGTTAAACCACGGCACGACAAGGCTTTCCGGGCAGTCGAGAAAGCAACCGAATCGTTAATCGAATCGCATGGCACGGGTGTTGCAGAGTGATCGTCGCAGCAACACACATCACACAACAGCACTGCGAGGACGAAATGGACACCCAAACGATCACTCATGGCACGTTCCGGACGACTTTGATCGCGGCCACCGTGGCAGCCATGCTTTCCCTCTCCGCCTGCGGCGGCTCCGGTTCGTTGAGCCAGGGCACCGGCGGCTCCGACAACAACACGCCGCAAACCACCTCGGGCACCAGCGGCTCGTCCGGCACCAGTGGATCGTCGGGCACCAGTGGCTCTTCCGGTACCAGCGGCTCGTCGGGCACGAGCGGCACGTCGAGTTCGTCGGGCACCTCGGGATCGTCGTCGGGTAGCACCAGCGGCTCGTCGAGCGGTTCGACCAGCGGCTCGTCGTCTTCCTCGTCCTCGTCGGGCAGCAGCTCGGGCACCAGCTCCGGCACCAGCTCGGTCAACGCCCTCGGCACGGTGGTGGCCAACACCAGCAACGTGGTGTCGAGCCTCGGCACGACCGTCGCAGGCGTCGGCTCGACGATCGCCAACCAATCGATTCCCGGCCTCGGCAGCGCGCCGACGCAAGCACTCGGCAGCGTAGTCGGCAGCGTCGGCGGCGCCGTCAGCACGCTCGGTAACGGTCTCGCGAGCGGCCTCGGCCAACTCGGCTCGACCTCCAACCCGCTCGGCACCACGCTCGGCTCGACGGGCGGCGTGGTCTCGCAACTCGGCAACGCCGTCAGCGGCACCGGCACCCTCGTCTCGAGCCTCGGCAGCGGCCCGCTCTCGCCGCTGGCGCCCATCACCTCGACGGTTGGCGGCCTCGTATCGACGATCGGCGGCGCAGTCGCCAACGGCGGCACGACGCTGACCAACGCGCTGACCACCGGCCCGGTGCAGCAGATCACGCAGACGGTCAGCTCGGCGATCACGCCGATCACCTCGGTGGTCGCCAACACCACGCAGACGATCGGCAACGCAACCGGCCTCGGCGCCCCGGTCAATTCGCTGCTCGGCACCCTTGGCGGCGGCCTGAAGACGGCCGGCGCGGCGATCGCGGCCACGGGTGGCGGCAATGCCATCACCGCCGGCCTCGGCTCGACGGTCGCGGCCACCGGCAGTACGGTCGCCTCGCTCGGCGGCCTGCTGACCGGCGGCAACGGCACCAACCCGCTGGCACCGGTCACGGGCCTGTTGGGCGGCCTGGGCACCCTTGGCGGCACGTCGGGCGGCAGCGGCCCGCTCGCCCCCGTCACGGGCCTGGTGTCGACCGTCACCGGAGCACTCGGCAGCCTGGGCGGCAGCTCGGCAGGCAGCAGCCCGCTGGCTCCGGTGACGGGCCTCGTTTCCACCGTCACCGGCGCACTCGGCGGCCTGGGTGGCAGCTCGGCAGGCAGCAACCCGCTGGCCCCGGTGACGGGCCTCGTCTCCACCGTGACGGGCGCGCTCAGTGGCGCGACCGGCGGCACGGCCGGCAGCGGCGCGGGCGCCCTGTTGGCACCGGTCACCGGCCTCGTTTCGACGGTCACCGGCGCACTCGGCAGCGCAACGGGCGGCACCACCAGCGGTGGCGCAGGCGCCCTGCTCGCACCGGTCACCGGCCTGGTATCGAGCGTGACGGGCGCGCTCGGCGGTGTGGCCGGCGGCACGTCGGGAAGCAGCAGCGCGAGCGGCCTGCTCGCACCGGTTACGGGCCTCGTATCCGGCGTGACGGGCGCACTCGGATCGGCAGCGGGCGGCACGGCCACGAGCGGCGCCACCTCGACGGCCACCACGGCGGTGGCGGGCCTGACCGGCTCGAGCAACGCCACCTCCACGAGCGGAACGGGCGGCGGCCTGCTCTCCCCCGTGACCTCGCTCGTCGGCGGCCTGCTCGGCGGCGGCAAGAAGTAAGCACCACTCACGATAAATAGCGTCAGAGGAGTCCAACCATGAACCCGATCCAAACGTCCCCGTCGGCCCACCGCGCCTGGCGTCTCACGCTGAGCGTGGTGGCGGCCGCCACCCTGTCCGCTTTGGCTGCCTGCGGCGGCAGCGACATGACCTCGCAAGCGAGCAACGGCAACAACACGCCGCAAACCACTTCCGGCACGTCCAGCGGCACGTCGAGCGGCACCAGCAGCAGCGGCACCACCGGCGTGCTGACCACGGCCGCGCAGACCGTCACCGACCTCGGCACCACGGTCGGCTCGGTCACGATCCCCGGCGTCAACAGCGGCGTCACGCAAGGCCTCGGCAGCACGGTGTCCGGCGTCGGCACGGTGGTCGGCTCGGCCGCCAACGCCCTGACCAACGGCCTCGGCCAGATCGGCACGACCAGCGATCCGGTCGGCACCACGGTAGCCGGCCTCGGCAACGTGGTCAGCAGCGCCGGCACGGCGGTCGCGGGCCTCGGCCAGACCGTCAACTCGCTCGGCACCGGCCAGCTCTCGGCGCTCTCGCCCATCACCACGCCGGTCAGCTCGCTGCTGAACACGGTGGCGAATGGCGTGCAGGCCGGCGGCATGTCGCTTGGCAACGTACTGTCGTCGTCGCAGGTCACGGCAGTCACGCAACCGATCAGCTCGGCCATCACGCCGATCGTCACGACGGTCGGCCAGACCACACAGACGATCGGCTCGACCACCGGCCTCGGCGCCCCCGTCTCGGGCCTGCTCGCGCAACTGGGCGGCGCGGTCAGCTCGGCCGGCACGCAAGTCAAGGGCGCGTCGTCACAACCGTTGGTCGGCGACGTCGGCACGCTCGTGCAATCGCTCGGCAACACCGTCACCAATGCCGGCGGCCTGGTCAACGCGTCGGGCGCCAACGGCGCGAACCCGGTGGCCGGCCTGATCACCAGCCTGGTCGGCGGTTCGAGCGTGAGCGTCGCGAACGGTTCCGCCTCGGGCGGCACGGCGAGCAACCCGCTGACGGGCCTGCTCGGCTCGCTCGGCGGCGCCACCGGCGGCAGCGCCAGCGGCCCGCTCGCTCCGGTCACCGGCCTCGTGTCGACCGTCACCGGCGCACTCGGTTCGGTCACCAGTGGCGCGGGCGGCACAGGTAGTACAAATCCCCTCGCGCCGGTTACCGGTTTACTGAATACTGCAACTGGTTCGCTCGGCAGCGTGACGGGCGGCACGGCCGCATCGGGAGCCGGCTCGCTGCTGTCGCCGGTCACCTCGCTGGTTGGTTCGCTGACCTCCACGGTGGGTGCGGCGGGCGCAACCGGCGGCAGCACGACGGGCCTGCTTGCGCCGGTCACGGGGCTGCTCGGCACGTTGGGTAACGTTGGCAAGTAAGGGTTCAGGCGGTATCCGTCCGCGCTGGCGGGAAGCGCGGACGGTCTTCACAGGTTGCAATGAGCGGGCGGCACATCGAGGCCGCCCGTTCGCAGTACAAAACTAAAAGCTGGCCTACGAGGACTCACCGAAAATGCGATCCACCCATCAGGTTTGGACGATGCTGTTCGCGCTCGCCGCGACGGCCGCTGGCCCCGCGCAGGCGCAAACCCGCCCCGCCGGCAACCCGCTCGAATCGCTGCCGCAAATCAATGTACCGCAGCGCTCCACCGTCACCGTGCAGGTCGAGCCGCAGGCACAACAGGTGCAAGAGCTGCTGGCTCGCCGTATCACGCCGTCGACGATCCGCGTCGAAGGTGTCAAATCGGTTCCCTTCGATCTGGTGTCCTCACGATTCACACCGCTGGTCGGCAAGGACATCACGATAGGACAACTGATCGAAGTCGCAAACGGCGTGACCAAGCTCTACCAGGAACGCGGCTTCGCGCTGTCGTTCGCGTTCGTGCCCGCTCAAACGTTCGAGGACGGCGTGGTGCGCGTGACGATCGTCGAGGGCTACGTGTCCGACGTGCAGATCACCGGCAAGCCCGGCCCGATGGAATCGAAGCTGCGCGCGGTCGCGGCGCACATCACGGCTGACCGGCCGCTGCGCAAGGACACGTTCGAGCGCTACGTGAATACATTCGGCCTGCTGCCCGGCATCACCGTCAAGGCCAACGTGCCGCCGCCGCAAAACACCGACGGCGCGACCACCATGACGCTCGATGTATCGCGCAAGCCGATCAACGTCAGCAGCGGCATCGCCACCACCACGCCCGGCGTGCAGGGCGTGTTCACCGTCACCGAAAGCGGCCTGACCTCGCTCGGCGAACAGTTGAGCATCTCGGCGCTGGCGCCGAAGGGGCCGAACAACGTGACCTATGTGGCGGCCAGCGGCTCGGTGCCGATCGGCAGCAACGGCCTGATCGCGCGCGTCGATGCCAGCCATTACCGCGGCAACCCGACCGACAACCCCGGCCTGCCCTCCTATGTGAAACGCACTGTGATCAACGACAAGATCGGCCTGTCGACGTCGTACCCGATCCTGCTCAACAATCAGCGCAGCCTGCTCGCCACCGTGTCCGGCTACGCGTCGCATAGCGAGGACAACTATCAAAACCAGCTCGGCGGCCAATACATCGGCCTGCGCTCGCAGGTGCGCGTGCTGCAGGCGCAGATGGATTACACGACGATCCGGCCGAGTTCGGTCACCAAGCTCAGCCTGAACGTGGCGAAGGCCTTCGACATCCTCGGCGCATCGAAATCGGCCGAAACGAATATCGCCGGCTCGACGCAGACCAACCCGGCCTCGATCACGTTCGTGCGCACCGGCGGCACGCTGGTGCAGACCAACCAATGGCCGTACAAGATCGGCACCACGGTGCAGTTGACGGGCCAGTACAGCGCGGTATCGCTGCCGACCACCGAGCAGATTGCATTCGGTGCCCAGCGCTTCGCGCTCGGGTACGAGCCCGGCGAGGCATCGGGCGATTCGGGCTGGGGCATGTCGGCGGAAATCAACCGTCAGTTCACGGTCGGCTATGCCTATTTGAAGTCGATCACGCCATACATCGCGTACGACATGGCGCGCGTATACCTGCACGCGGGCACGCCGCAACCGAACCGGCTGTCGTCGGTCGGCATCGGCGTACGCGTATCGGACGGCCAGCACTACAACCTCGACCTCAACGTGGCGAAGGCGGTGGGCGACGCACCGATCGAAAGCGCATCGCGCAGCCCGCGCATCAATGCGTCGTTCTCCTATCAACTGCAATAAGCCTGATGCGCCGGCTCGCGCGCCGAACGCGAGCCGGCTCGATTAGAGGCACCTCTATCAAACGCAGCGACGGCTTTCACGTATTCTGCGCAGAGGTTCTCGAACGATCGTGCCAAGCATGTTTGCAGGCATTCAGCGCAAACGACGCAGAGCTCGACAGAAAAAGATATGCACTCAAGGAGGAAGACAATGACCCGCTTCAATCTCTCGCTGCGCAAGCTCGCCGTCGGCGGTGCCCTGCTCATGTCCGCCATGAGCGCATTCGCTCAAGCCGACAGTCCGCTCGGCACCTGGCAAACGATCGACGATCACACCGGCAAGCCGAAGGCACTCGTTCAGATCACGCAGGATTCGAACGGCGATCTGACCGGCACCGTGATGAAGGGCCTCGGCGATAACGACACGCCGGATCGGCGCTGCACGGCCTGTACCGACGAGCGCAAGGATCAGTTGATCAAGGGCATGACGATCATCAAGGCGATGAAGAAGGAAGGCGACCACTGGGACGGCGGCAACATTCTCGACCCCGAGAATGGCAAGGTCTACAAGTGCAAGATGACGCTTGAGGATGGTGGCCAAAAGCTGGTCGTGCGCGGGTATATCGGCGTATCACTGCTCGGCCGTTCGCAGACCTGGGTTCGCCAACCCTGAGCGAGCGTCAAGCAGAACGCGGCGCACGGTCAAACACGGGCGCCGCTGCTATTGCTCTTGATGTACCGCGCTTGATCACGCCGCCAGTGGATGCGGCGGCTGCAACGGAGAAGACGCGAGTGCGTGCGGCTCCGATAGGAAGGGTTGATCGACACGCGGCATGCGAACCCGGTTCGGCAAAATCGCATGACGCAATTCCGCTGCCCGTGAATGCGTGTGCTTACGCATGCGGATGGTGACGGTTTCGTAGAGATCATCGCTGATGGTGCCGAACAATTCGCTCAACACGGCACGCAAGGTGCCCGATTCGTACCAGAGCATGAAGCGGCGATGGCACGTTTGGTACGCAGGATAACGGCGCGGAATGGCAGACCACGATGCGCCGCTGAAAATCACCCACAGCACGCCGTTCAGCACATTGCGCGCATCGGCAAGCGGACGCCCTCGCAATTCCTTCCGCGGGCGCAATTCGGGCAGCAGGCCGGCAACGCGCTGCCACTCGATATCGGTTATGTCTCGGTACGGCGTCATGTCACCACTCCGATTACAGGAACATGACGTACGATAACGAGACGCTCACGCGCTGGATATTGGACGATTCTGAAAATGACCGAATGAGTTGAATCGGTCGTTCCCCTTACGCGAACTCGCCCCGGCTCGCTTCGATCAGGTCAGCGAAGTATCCACCACACGTCGCGGCGTTTCGATGTACTCCTGCGACTGCATCTCCACGATGCGCGACACGGTCCGGCTGAACTCGTTCGCCATCGGCCCTTCCACGTAGAGATCTTCCACCCGCACCTCGGCCGACATCAGCAGCTTGACCTTGTGGTCGTACAGCACATCGATCAGCCAGGTGAAGCGGCGTGCCTCGGACGCCATCCGTGGCGACATTTGCGGCACGTCGGACAGCACGATCGCGTGAAAGCGCGACGCCAGCTCCAGGTAATCGTTTTGCGAGCGCGGGCCGCCGCACAGCGTCGCAAAGTCGAACCAGACCACGCCATCGGCCTTGCGCAACGCCTTCAGCTCACGCTTCTCGATACGCAGAATCGGGCTTTCGTCGGGCACCGCGGCCAGCCGCGCAAACGCATCGCGCAATTCGCGGTCGGCTTCGGCGCCAAGCGGCGAGTGGTACATCTTCACCTGCGTCAGCGTGCGCTGGCGGTAATCGACGCCGGCATCGACGTTCATCACATCGAGCTTCTGCTTGATCAGCGCGATGGCCGGCAGCATGCGGTCGCGATGCAGCCCGTCGGGATACAGCAGATCCGGATCGTAGTTCGAGGTCATCACGAACTGCACGCCGTTGCTGAACAGTCGGTCGAGCAAGCGATACAGAATCATCGCATCGGCAATATCGGACACGTGGAATTCGTCGAAGCAGATCAGGCGATAGCGCTTCGCGATGCGGCGCGCCAGCTCGTCGAGCGGATCGGCCTGCCCTTTGAGCTCTTCGAGCTCACGGTGCACTTCGCGCATGAATTCGTGAAAGTGCAGACGCGTCTTGCGCTGCACCGGCACGACCGCGAAGAAGCTGTCCATCAGGAAGCTTTTGCCGCGACCGACACCGCCCCACATATACACGCCCTTCGGCAATTCCGGCCGGATGACGAGTTTCTTGAATGCATTCGAGCGCCGCGCCTTGTAGGCGACCCACTCGTCGAAACAGTGTTGCAGTCGCGTGATCGCGGTGCGTTGGGCAGTGTCGGCCTGATAGCCGCGCGTACCCAGTTCGCGCTCGTAGTATTCGGTGACGTTCATCATGCAAGCCAGAAAAACCAAAGGCGAGCGGAAAACTCCCGCCCGCCTTCGGCATCAAACGGCGGCACCGCCCCGGCAACATGCCGGCACGGCGCCATATCGCGGCCTCGCGGCCGCATCGATCAGCTGTTCAGCGAACGCTTGTCGGCGGCGAGTGCCGCTTCGCGCACGACTTCCGACAGCGACGGGTGCGGATGGCAGATCCGGGCGATGTCTTCCGACGCCGCCTTGAACTCCATCGCCACCACGGCTTCCGCGATCAGGTCGGACGCATTGGCCGAGATGATGTGCACGCCGAGCACTTCGTCGGTCTTGGCATCGGCGATGATCTTCACGAAGCCTTCCGGTGCATTCATGCCGAGCGCACGGCCGTTGATCGAGAACGGGAACTTGCCCGCCTTGATCTCGCGGCCTTCCGACTTCAACTGCTGCTCGGTCTTGCCGACCCAGGCGATTTCCGGCGAGGTGTAGATCACCCACGGAATGCAGTTGTAGTCGATGTGCGGCTTCTGGCCGTCGATCACTTCGGCTACCAGCACGCCTTCGTCTTCGGCCTTGTGCGCGAGCATCGGGCCACGCACCACGTCGCCGATCGCGAACACGTTCGGCACGGCCGTGCGGCAGTGGTCATCCACGTCGATGAAGCCGCGCTCGTTGGCCTTCAGGCCGATGGCTTCGAGGCCGAGGTTGTCGGTGTTCGGCACGCGGCCGACCGACACGATCAGGCGGTCGGCGTCGAGCGTCTTGGCGTTGCCGTCCTTGTCGGTATAGGCAATCGACACGCCGGCGTCGGAGGCCTTCACGTCGCCGATCTTCACGCCGAGGTTGATATCGAGGCCTTGCTTCTTGAACAGCTTCGCGGCTTCCTTGCCGACCGCTTCGTCAGCGGCACCGAGGAACGCCGGCAGCGCTTCGAGCACGGTCACTTCGGCACCCAGGCGGCGCCAGACCGAACCGAGTTCGAGGCCGATCACGCCGGCGCCGATCACGGCCAGCTTCTTCGGCACGGTGTCGAACGTCAGCGCGCCTTCGTTGTCGGCGACGATCTTGTTGTCCACCGGCAGGTTCGGCAGGTGACGCGCCTTCGAGCCGGTAGCGATGATGACATTCTTCGCCGTCACGACTTCGGTCTCGCCTTCACCGCTGACTTCGATCTGCACGCCCGCGTCGGTCTTGCCCGCGAACTTGCCATGGCCCTTCAGCCAGGTGATCTTGTTCTTCTTGAACAGGAACTCGATACCGCCCGTCATCTTCTCGACGATGGCGTCCTTGCGGGCCAGCATCTTGGTGGTGTCCATCGTCACTTCGCCGACCGTGATGCCGTGATCGGCCAGGTGATGCGAGGTGTTTTCGAATTCTTCCGACGAGGCCAGCAGCGCCTTCGACGGGATGCAACCGACGTTCAGGCAGGTGCCGCCGAGCTTCAGCGTGCCGGCCGGGTTCTTCCACTTCTCGATACAGGCAACCGTCTTGCCGAGCTGGGCTGCACGCACCGCAGCGATGTAGCCGCCGGGGCCGGCGCCAATCACGACGACGTCAAATTCCTTGGACATGACTATCCTTCTCTGTTGCCCGACGCGCGGCGGCACGCAATGCGTGCGCCGCGCGAACGGAGCGATTCAATACGGAAAAGCGAGGCTTACAGATCCAGCAGCAGGCGTGCCGGATCTTCCAGCGCATCCTTCATCGCGACCAGGGACAGCACGGCTTCGCGGCCGTCGATGATGCGGTGGTCGTACGACAGCGCCAGGTAATTGATCGGACGGATCACGATCTGGCCGTTTTCGACGACCGGGCGTTCCTTCGTCGCGTGCACGCCGAGGATGGCCGACTGCGGCGGGTTGATGATCGGGGTCGACAGCATCGAGCCGAACACGCCGCCGTTCGAGATCGAGAACGTACCGCCCGTCATTTCCTCGATCGACAGCTTGCCGTCCTTGGCCTTCTGGCCGAATTCGGCGATCTTCTTCTCGATGTCGGCCAGGCTCAGCTGGTCGGCATTGCGCAGGATCGGCACCACCAGGCCACGCGGCGAACCAACCGCGATACCGATGTCGAAGTAACCGTGGTAGACGATGTCGTTGCCGTCGATCGACGCGTTCACGAGCGGGTACTTCTTCAGGGCGTGAACCGCCGCCTTGACGAAGAACGACATGAAGCCCAGCTTCACGCCGTGTTCCTTCTCGAACTTGTCCTTGTACTTGCCGCGCAGGTCCATGACCGGCTGCATGTTGACTTCGTTGAACGTCGTCAGGATCGCGTTGGTTTGCTGCGATTCGAGCAGACGTTCGGCGATACGCGCACGCAGGCGCGACATCGGCACGCGTTGTTCCGGACGATCGTTCAGCCAGGTCGTGGCCGAGGCCGGAACCTTGACGTCCGGCAGCGCTGCGGCCTTCTTCGGCGCGGCGGCGGCCGGTGCGGCAGCCGCCTTCACCGGTGCGGCGTTCGCGCCCAGCGCGTCGCCCTTCGTGATGCGGCCGTCGCGGCCCGTGCCCGAGACCTGGCTCGGATCGACGCCCTTCTCGGCCAGCAGCTTGGCGGCAGCCGGCGAGGCCGACGTGTTGCTCGACCCCGAAGCAGCGGCCGGCGCGGCTTCCACGGCGACGGGCACCGGAGCCGGACGCACTTCCGCTTCGCCGGCAGCCGCCGCCACGGCGCCAGCCTTGGCTTCGGTGTCGATCGTGGCGATCAGTTGATCGGCGACAACCGTATCGCCGTCGTTTTGCAGCACTTGCGACAGCACGCCGGCTGCCGGTGCCGGCACTTCCAGCACGACCTTGTCGGTCTCGAGTTCGATCAGGATTTCGTCCTGAGCGACGGCTTCACCGGGCTTCTTCTTCCACTGCAGCATGGTGGCTTCCGAAACCGATTCCGAAAGCTGGGGGACTTTGACTTCTACGATAGCCATGACTTGTTTCCTGGATGCTTGATCTGGGTAATGTCGGGATGCCGAGGACAGTTCGTGCTCGCGTCAGATTCGCTGCGCGCGCGACGAAACAAACCGGGAACGCGCTTGGGCGCGCTCCCGGTTCGTGATGTCCGCTTATTTTGCGATCGACGCGCTCTTGAGTCGGCCGAACGCCCCTTCGATCAGGGCCTTCTGCTGCTCATAGTGCTTCGCGTAGTAACCGACCGCCGGCGAGGCCGAAGCCGGACGGCCGCTGTATGCCAGCTTCTGACCGTCCTTCATGCCTTCCTTCAGGTGGTGTTCGATGTAGAACCACGGGCCTTGATTCTGCGGCTCGTCCTGCACCCAGACCACTTCGGTCGCATTGTCGTACTTCTTCATTTCCGCTTCGAACTGCTTGTGCGCGAACGGATAGAGCTGTTCGATACGGATGATCGCGACGTCGTTCGCCTTCGCTTCGCGACGGTGTGCGACCAGGTCGTAATACACGCGGCCCGAGCAGGCCACCACGCGCTTGACCTTCTTCGCGTCGATCGACTCGTCGATCTCGCCCAGCACCGGATGGAACGAACCCTTCGCGAGTTCCGACAGATCCGACACCGCTTCCTTGTGACGCAGCAGCGACTTCGGCGTTGCCACGATCAGCGGCTTGCGGAACAGGCGGATCATCTGGCGGCGCAGCAAGTGGAAGATCTGAGCCGGCGTGGTGGGCTGGACCACTTGCATGTTGTGATCCGCGCACAGTTGCAGGAAACGCTCGATACGCGTGGACGAGTGCTCCGGACCTTGCCCTTCATAGCCGTGCGGCAGCAGCATCGTCAGGCCCGACACGCGGCCCCACTTCACTTCGCCCGACGAGATGAACTGGTCGATCACGACCTGCGCGCCGTTCACGAAGTCGCCGAACTGCGCTTCCCACAGCACCAGCGTGTTCGGTTCGGCGGTCGAGTAGCCGTACTCGAAGCCGAGCACCGCTTCTTCGGACAGCACCGAGTCGATCACATTGAAGTTCGCCTGACCTTCCGAGATGTTC
Organism: Burkholderia sp. 22PA0099; assembly: GCF_047497165.1. Taxonomy (NCBI): domain Bacteria; kingdom Pseudomonadati; phylum Pseudomonadota; class Betaproteobacteria; order Burkholderiales; family Burkholderiaceae; genus Burkholderia; species Burkholderia sp. 22PA0099. The sequence goes on from NZ_CP163165.1 coordinate 2,657,312, forward strand.
TGCAGCGGCACGTACGTGCCGTCGTTCCAGCGCTCGCGGTTCTGGTCGTGCAGCACCGCGTGACGGTGCGTGAACGTGCCACGGCCCGAATCCTGGCCCGTCAGACGCACGGCATAGCCCGATGCGACCAGCGAAGCGTAGGCGAGGTGTTCGCCCATGCCCCAGTCCAGCGCCTGCTCGCCGCTCGCCATCTTGCGGCGATCGTTGATGACGCGCTCGACCAGCGGGTGAACCTTGAAGTTTTCCGGCACCGTGGTGATGCGTTCGCCGAGGCGCTTCAGTTCGGCGAGCGGCACGGCCGTATCGGCTGCATCCGTCCACTTGCGGTTCAGGAACGGAACCCAGTCGACCGAGTACTTGCTCTTGTAGTTCGAGAGCACCGGATCGATGGTGTGGTGGCCATCGTCCATCGCCTTGCGGAAGGCCTTGACGTATTCGTCGCCCGTTTCCGCGCCGATCACGCCTTGCTGCACGAGCTTCTCGGCATACAGCGCGCGGGTGCCCGGGTGCTGTGCGATCTTCTTGTACATCAGCGGCTGCGTGACCGCCGGCGTATCCTGCTCGTTGTGACCCAGCTTGCGGAAGCAGACGATGTCGATCACGACATCCTTGTGGAACTGCATCCGGTAGTCGATCGCGATCTGCACCGCGAGCACCACCGCTTCCGGATCGTCGCCGTTCACGTGCAGCACCGGCGCTTCGATCATCTTGACCACGTCGGTGCAGTACAGCGTCGAGCGCGCATCGCGCGGGTCCGACGTGGTGAAGCCGATCTGGTTGTTGATGACGATGTGCAGCGTGCCGTGCGTGCCGTAACCGCGCGTTTGCGCGAGGTTCAGCGTTTCCATCACGACGCCCTGGCCCGCGAAGGCCGCATCGCCGTGGATCTGCACCGGCAGCACTTGCAGGCCGTCGGCGTCGCCGCGACGGTCCATCCGTGCCTTCGCCGAACCCTCGACCACCGGGTTGACGATTTCAAGGTGCGACGGATTGAACGCGAGCGACAGGTGGACCGGGCCACCTTCGGTTGCGACATCCGACGAGAAACCCTTGTGATACTTGACGTCGCCAGCTGGCAGATCGTCGACGTGCTTGCCTTCGAATTCGGCGAACAGGTCGGACGGCATCTTGCCGAGCGTGTTCACGAGCACGTTCAGGCGGCCACGGTGGGCCATGCCGATGACGATTTCCTGGACACCCTTCGAGCCGGAATGCTGGACCACTTCGTCCATGGCCGCGATGAAGCTTTCGCCGCCTTCGAGCGAGAAACGCTTCTGGCCAACGAACTTGGTATGCAGGTAGCGCTCGAGGCCTTCGGCGGCCGTCAGGCGGTTCAGCACGTGCTTCTTCTTCTCGGCCGTGAAGTTCGGCGTGGCGCGCGTCGATTCGAGACGCTCCTGCCACCAGCGCTTCTGCTCCGGATCGCCGATATACATGTATTCGGCGCCGATCGTGCCGCAGTACGTGTCGCGCAGCGCCTTGACGATGTCACGCAGCGAAGCCTGTTCGAAACCGAAATACAGGTTGCTGGCGCTGAAGGTCTGGTCGAGGTCGGCTTCGGAGAAGTCGTAGAACGACGGCTCCAGCTCAGGAATGGCGGGACGCTCGCGACGCTTCAGGGGGTCGAGATTGGCCCATTGCGAGCCGAGGAAGCGGTACGCGCTGATCAGGCTCTGGACGTGAACCTGCTTGCGAGCCGTTGCCAGATTGCCGCCGTTGCCGCTGTCACGCGGAATGAAGGCGTTGGCCTTCGCGCGTTGAGCGAACGACTCGACGATCGGGAAATGGGCAACGTCGTTGGCATTCGAACCATCCGTTGCCGGGACATTCTGCAACGCGTCGAAATACTCGCGCCAGTTGTCCGGCACCGATGCCGGGTTGTCCAGATAGGCTTCGTACTGCTCTTCTACATACGAAGCATTGCCGCCGAACAGATAGGAGTTCAGCTGAAACTGCTTCATGACATCTGACATTTTACGCTCACCTTTCTTCGAGCTTCTCGAGGAATAGCGGGTTGCTCAACCTTCCGCGACACGGCCTGACCGTTTGGCGGATTGCGAATCAAGTCTTGCTTGGAAGGACCGAAAACTTTGTGCGCGCAGCATAGCACACTACGCAACAATGAAGGGCGGAATGTCGCACCCGTGAGAGCCAAGCCCCATGGGCTTTCATGGCAGAAAGGGGCGATTTTCGATAAGTCCCGCAATAGTGTTTTACGCATCACGGCGCCGACAACGAAAAAGCCGCCCGAAGGCGGCTTTTTCCTGATCGTTGTCGCAGCTTCGCGAGGGTTCGATCACTCGGTTTCGCGGCTGGCGCGACGGCGCTCGTGTTCCTTCAGGAAGCGCTTGCGCAGGCGGATCGACTGCGGCGTGACTTCCACGAGTTCGTCGTCGTCGATGAATTCGACCGCGTATTCCAGCGACATCTGAATCGGCGGCACGAGGCGCACCGCTTCGTCGGTGCCCGACGCACGCACGTTGGTCAACTGCTTGCCCTTGATCGGGTTCACGACGAGATCGTTGTCGCGGCTGTGGATGCCGATGATCATGCCTTCATACAGCGCATCACCCGGCTTCACGAACATGCGACCGCGATCCTGCAGCTTCCAGAGCGCGTAGGCCACGGCTGCGCCGTCATCCTGCGAGATCAGCACGCCGTTGCGGCGCTCGAACACCGAGCCATCCTTGACCGGTGCGTACGAATCGAAAATGTGGCTCATCAGGCCCGTGCCGCGCGTCAGCGTCAGGAATTCGCTCTGGAAGCCGATCAGGCCCCGTGCCGAAATCTTGTACTCGAGGCGCGTACGGCCACGGCCGTCCGACGCCATGTCGAGCATTTCGCCCTTGCGGCGGCCCAGTTCTTCCATCACGCCGCCCTGGTGTTCGTCTTCGACGTCCACCGTCAGCAGCTCGAACGGCTCGTGCTTCACGCCGTCGACTTCCTGCAGCACCACGCGCGGACGCGACACGGCCAGCTCGTAGCCTTCGCGACGCATGTTCTCGACCAGAATCGTCAGGTGCAGTTCGCCACGGCCCGACACTTCGAACACGGTTTCGTCACCCGTGTCGCGCACACGCAGCGCCACGTTGTGATTCAGTTCCTTCATCAGACGATCGCGGATCTGGCGGCTCGTCACGAACTTGCCTTCGCGGCCCGCCAGCGGCGACGAGTTCACGAGGAAGTTCATCGTCAGCGTCGGTTCGTCGACGGTGATCATCGGCAGTGCTTCCGGCGTGTCGACGGCGCAGATCGTCGCACCGATACCAACATCTTCAATACCGTTGATCAGCACGATGTCGCCGGCTTCGGCCGATTCCACCTGCACACGCTCCAGGCCCGTGAACGACAGCACCTGGTTGATCTTGCGGCTCAACACCTCGCCTTCCGGGCCGAAGCGCATCACGACCGCCTGGCCCGGCTTGATGCGGCCACGCGTGATGCGGCCCACGCCGATACGGCCGACGTAGGTCGAAAAGTCGAGCGAGGTGATCTGGAGCTGCAGCGGCGCATCCGGATCGGCCGGGCGAACCGGCACGTGCTCGAGCACGGCCTCGAACAGCGGACGCATGTCGCCGTCGCGCGCTTCCGGGGTCAGCGAGGCATAGCCGTTCAGGCCCGATGCGTAGACGATCGGGAAGTCGAGCTGCTCATCGGTGGCGCCGAGCTTGTCGAACAGATCGAAGGTCTGGTTGATGACCCAGTCGATCCGTGCGCCCGGGCGGTCGATCTTGTTGACCACGACGATCGGCTTCAGGCCGAGCGCCAGCGCCTTCTTCGTGACGAAGCGGGTTTGCGGCATCGGGCCTTCGACGGCGTCGACCAGCAGCAGCACCGAATCGACCATCGACAGCACGCGCTCGACCTCACCGCCGAAGTCGGCGTGGCCCGGGGTATCGACGATGTTGATGTGCGTGCCTTCGTACTCGACCGCGCAGTTCTTCGCGAGAATCGTGATCCCGCGTTCCTTTTCGATGTCGTTCGAGTCCATCACTCGCTCGACCATCTGCTGGTTCTCGCGGAAGGTGCCGGACTGGCGCAGCAGTTGGTCGACGAGCGTGGTCTTGCCGTGGTCGACGTGGGCGATGATGGCGATATTGCGAAGGGCGCGGGTCATAGAAACCTGATTTCGAAACCTGATGATCGGACACGCAAAAAGGCGCGTGTTGGATCAAGCCTCACGCGCGCAGCTGCAAATTGCATCCTGGAAAGCCAAGGATTATAGCATGCCCGCATGTCGCAAGCTGAGCGCTTCGCTGCACTGCACACTCGACTGTCGCGCAAACGCCATCGCCGCGGCGCCAGGGCCGCCTGTCCGGGCGCGCACCGCGCCCTCTCCGTATCCGCCCCGATTGCCGGCCGCGTAACCCGGATGCATTATTTGCCGCGGCAAACATTCGCACCTATACTGCTGCCTAGTCAACTATTGCAGAAACAGCGACCATGTCGGATTCCGATTCCCCTTCACGCCTTCCTCCCGGCCTGTCGCTGGCGGCCTACCCGATCAACGACAGCGTGGGCTATCTGCTTTCCCGCGTGCGTTCGCTGATGACCAACCTCGTCACCCAGCGCACCCAGACCGAACTCGGCATCACCGGCACGCAGGCGAGCATGCTGTTCATGCTCGCGGTCGGCAAGTGCTCGACCGCCGCCGAACTGGCGCGCGAGTATGCGATCGACGCCAGCGCGGTGACGCGGCTGCTCGATCGCGTCGAAAAGCGCGGGCTGCTGTCACGCGTTCGCAGCCACGAGGACCGACGCGTGGTCCAGCTCGAACTGACCGACGAGGGACGCGAGCTGGCCGAACGCATGCCCGAAATCTTCATCAGCGTGCTCGATACTTTGCTGGCCGGCTTCACGCCAGAGGAAGTCGGATTCCTGAAAAGCATGTTGCGTCGGATCCTCAGCAACTACTGCGGCGAGAGCGCAGTGGGTGGTGCCGGCGGCACGGGCAATCCGGCGCAGTAAAACGTGCCACAACAACAATTCCAGACGGATCGACATAAGGAAATCCTTGCAATGTCCACTATCCATCGAGGGCCGGGGACGGTAGCGCGGCCGGTGCACGGCACGATCGCGGCGGCGCTTGCCGCGTTCGCGCTCGCCGGCTGCGCCAATTACATGGGCATCCATAGCGACAAGCAGATTGCGCCCGCCGCGCAGTTCGACAGCGTGCAGAGCCTGCCCGCCCAGGGCGGCCAATGGCCGAGCTTCGACTGGGCCAGCCAGTTCGGTGACGCACAACTGCCGAAGCTGATCGACGAAGCGCTGGCGGACAACCCCACGATTGCCCAGGCCCAGGCGCGCATCGCCAAGGCCTCGGCCTACATCCAGTCGTCGCGCGCCACGTTGTTCCCGAAAATCGACGGCCAGTATTCGTGGACGCGCGAGCTTTATTCGGGCAACGGCCTGTTCCCGCCACCCTACGGCGGCAGTTGGTTCAGCGAGAACAACGCGCTGGTCAGCGCCTCGTGGGATCTGGACCTCTGGGGCAAGAACCAGGCGCGCCTGAAGTCGGCCGTGTCGCAGCAAAAAGCCGCGCAGGCCGAGTTCCAGCAGGCGCGCGTGACGCTCGCCACCTCGATCGCGCGCACCTACAACCAGCTCGCCCAGCTCTACGCATTGCGCGACATCGCCCAGCGCGAGATCGGCAACCGCGAGACGGTCGGCAAGATCACCGAAGGGCGCGTGGGCGCCGGGCTCGATACCAACGTCGAACGCCAGACCGCACGCGGCAACGTGGCGACCAGCCAATCGACGCTGTCCGAACTCGACGGCCAGATCGCCACGGTGCGCTATCAGTTGGCCGCGCTGCTCGGCAAGGGCCCGGACCGCGGCCTCGCCATCGCGGTGCCGGTGCTGCAACCGGCCGGCGCCGTCACGCTGCCGGACAACATTCCCGCCGATCTCGTGTCGCGCCGGCCCGACATCGTCGCAGCGCGCTGGCAGGTCGAGGCGCGGCTCGCCGACGTCAAGGAGACCAAGGCCGAGTTCTTCCCCGACGTGAACCTTGCGGCCGGTTTCGGCTTCGACGCGTTCGGCTGGGGCCAGTTTCTGAAGTTCGCGAGCCGTCAGGCCCAGTTCGGCCCCGCCGTGCATATCCCGATCTTCTACGGCGGCGCCCTGCGCGCGCAGCTCAAGGGCAAGTACGCGGATTACGACCTCAGCGTGGCCGACTACAACCAGACGCTGATCGGCGCGCTCGAGGACGTCGCCACGCAGGTGGCATCGATCCGTTCGGCCGACCAGCAGATGGGCGACGCGCGACGCGCGCTCGAGGCCTCGACGCACGCCTACGATCTCGCCGTGATCCGCTACAAGGCCGGGTTGTCGCCGCAGCTTCAGGTACTGAGCGCGGACATCAACCGGTTGTCCGCGGAACAGTCCGTCACGAATCTCGTGATGCGGCGCCGAGACCTGCAGATCGGCCTGATCAAGGCGCTCGGCGGCGGCTTCGACGCCACGCCAACGCCACTCGCGGCCGAGCCGCCCGCGGCCAGCGGCGCCACGGCCAGCCGCCAGCAGGCATCGAACTGATGCTCGCCACCCTCGCCCGATACCACTCGCACACCGACAAGAATCGACGGAGAACATCGCCATGAGCGACCCTCAACAGAACGCAGCCGGCGCATCCCAGCCGAACAACTCGAAGCGCAATCGGATGATGCTGCTGCTTGCCGTCATCATCGTGATTGCCGCGGTTGCCTACGGGCTTTACTACTTCCTCGTCGCGCGCTTCCACGAGGAAACCGACGACGCCTACGTGAACGGCAACGTCGTGCAGATCACGCCTCAGGTCACCGGCACCGTGATCGCGGTCAACGCCGACGACACGCAAACCGTCACGGCCGGCTCGCCGCTCGTCAAGCTCGACCCGGCCGACGCGCAGGTCGCGCTGCAACAGGCCGAGGCCAATCTCGCGCAGACGGTGCGCCAGGTGCGCGGCCTGTTCGTCAACGACGATCAATATCGCGCCCAGGTCACCCTGCGCCAGTCCGATCTGTCTAAGGCTCAGGACGACCTGCGCCGCCGTGCGGCCGTCGCACAAACGGGCGCCGTCTCGCAGGAAGAAATCTCGCACGCGCGCGATGCGGTCAAGGCCGCGCAGGCCTCGGTCGACGCCGCGCAGCAGCAACTCGCCTCGAACCGTGCGCTGACCGCGAACACCACGATCGCCGATCATCCGAACGTGCTCGCCGCCGCCTCGAAGGTGCGCGATGCCTACCTCAACAACGCGCGCAACACGCTGCCGGCGCCGGTCACCGGCTATGTCGCGAAACGCTCGGTGCAGGTCGGCCAGCGCGTCGCGCCGGGCTCGCCGCTGATGTCGGTGGTGCCGCTCAACGCAGTGTGGGTGGATGCCAACTTCAAGGAAGTCCAGCTCACGCATATGCGGATCGGCCAGCCGGTCGAACTGAGCGCCGACATCTATGGCTCGTCGGTCAAGTATCACGGCAAGGTGGTGGGCTTCTCGGCCGGCACCGGTTCGGCGTTCTCGCTGCTGCCGGCGCAGAACGCCACCGGCAACTGGATCAAGGTCGTGCAGCGCCTGCCGGTACGTATCGCGCTCGATCCGAAGGAGCTCGAACAGCATCCGCTGCGTATCGGCCTGTCGATGCAGGTCGACGTCGATATCCAGAACGACCAGGGTGGCCAGCTCGGCAACGTGCAGAACACGATTTACCAGACCGACGTGTTCGCGAAGTACGGCGACGAAGCCAACGCCGAAATCGCGCGGATCATCGCCGAGAATGCCGGCGGTGCCGGCACGTCGCGCACGTCCGCTGCGGCACCCGCCGCAACGGGCCATCCGTCCACGTCGAAATCGATGTAAGCGCGGAGCGCTCATGGCCACACCTCCTCAAGCCCATGCGCCGCTGAAAGGCGGCCAACTCGTGCTCGGCACGATTGCGGTGTCGCTCGCGGTGTTCATGAACGTGCTGGACACTTCGATCGCGAACGTCGCGATCCCGACCATCTCGGGCGACCTCGGCGTGTCGTCGGATCAAGGCACCTGGGTGATCACGTCGTTCGCGGTCGCGAATGCGATCTCGGTGCCGCTGACCGGCTGGCTGACCGACCGGATCGGCCAGGTGCGCCTGTTCCTCGCGTCGATCATCCTGTTCGTGCTTTCGTCGTGGCTGTGCGGACTGGCGCCGACGCTGCCGTTTCTTCTGGTCTCGCGCGTGATCCAGGGCGCCGTGGCCGGGCCGATGATCCCGCTGTCGCAATCGCTGCTGCTGTCGAGCTATCCGCGTGCCCGCGCACCGATGGCGCTGGCGCTCTGGTCGATGACCACGCTGATCGCGCCTGTGGCCGGGCCGATTCTGGGCGGCTGGATCTCGGACAACTATTCGTGGCCGTGGATCTTCTACGTCAACATCCCGGTCGGCATCGTCGCCGCGATCGTGACGTGGATGATCTATCGCAGCCGTGAATCGGTCACGCGCAAGGCGCCGATCGACGGCGTGGGCCTCGCGCTGCTGGTGATCTGGGTCGGCTCGCTGCAGGTCATGCTCGACAAGGGCAAGGATCTCGACTGGTTCGCCTCGCCCATGATCATCGCGCTGGCGCTGACCGCCGTGATCGCGCTCGCGTTCTTCGTGATCTGGGAATTGACGGCCAAGCATCCGGTGGTCGATTTGTCGCTGTTCCGCACGCGCAATTTCACGGGCGGTACGGTCGCGCTGTCGGTCGGCTACGGCTTGTATTTCGGCAATCTGGTGCTGCTGCCGCTCTGGCTGCAAACGCAGATCGGCTACACGGCCACCGACGCCGGGATGGTTCTGGCGCCGGTCGGCTTCTTCGCCGTCATCCTGTCGCCGATCACCGGCAAGTTCCTGCCACGCACCGACCCGCGCTATATCGCAACAGCGGCATTTCTGGTGTTCGGGCTCTGCTTCTGGATGCGTTCGGGCTACACGACCGGCGTCGACGAATGGTCGCTGATGGCGCCTACGTTCATCCAGGGCATCGCAATGGCCGGCTTCTTCATTCCGCTCGTGTCGATCACGCTGTCGGGGCTGCCCGGCCATCGCATTCCGGCGGCATCCGGCTTGTCGAATTTCGTGCGGATCATGTGCGGCGGGATTGGTACGTCGATCTTCCAGACGGCCTGGGACCATCGCAACAATTTCCACCACGCGCAGCTCGTCGAGCAGGCCAACGTCTACAACCCGGTGTTCAATCAAGCCGTCGCGCAGATGAACAGCCTGGGGCTCAGCGATCAGCAGGCGTATGGCCTGATCAACCAGATGACCACGCAACAGGCCGCGCAGCTCGGGGTGAACGACCTGTTCTATCTGTCGGCCGCAATCTTCGTGGTGTTGATCGGGTTGGTCTGGATTACCAAGCCGGAAAAAGCCGGGGGCGGTGGCGATTCGGGAGCGGCGGCGTCAGCCGCGCACTGACATACTCGCGCATCGAGGCACTGCGTACCAAAGAAAACGCCCGGTCGATCGACCGGGCGTTTTTCATGGTGTCTCGCTGTGTTAACCGTTCGCGCTATCAGGCGGCCGCGCCACTGACGACCAGCCGTTCCGGCGCGAGCACGCCGTCCGTCAGGCGCGCGACGCCGAGCAGTTGATTCGCCTCGTCGTAGACGCGCACGCGCGCGCCCTCTTCCGCGCCGATTTCATGCTCGGCCGCAAGCCGCAAACGCTGGCCGTGACGGAAGCGCTTTGCTTCGTCCGCATCGAGCGTCACACGCGCGAACGTGGACAGCAACGCGTCGACCGGCTGCAGCCAGGCATCGCGCTCGACGGCCGGTGCATCGGACAGCGCATCGAGCGTGACGGCATGTTCGAGCGTCAGCGCACCGACACCGGTGCGCCGCAGCGCGACCAGATGCGCGCCGCAGCCCAGCGCTTCGCCGATGTCCTCGGCCAGCGTGCGGACATAGGTGCCCTTGCTGCAAGTCACGCGAAACGTCACGTCGGGCAGCTCGCACGCCAGCAGATCGAGCCCATGGATCGTTACCTGCCGGCCCTCGCGCTCGACCGTCTGACCGGCACGCGCGTATTCATAAAGCGGCTTGCCGTCACGCTTGAGCGCCGAGTACATCGGTGGCACCTGCACGATTTCGCCGAGAAAGCGCGGCAGCACAGCCTCGATCGCGGCACGGTCGGCGACGACCTCGCGCGTCTCGATCGCCTCGCCCTCGGCGTCGCCGGTGGTCGTGCGAATCCCGAGCCGCATCGTCGCTTCGTAAGTCTTGTCGGCTTCGAGCAGATCCTGCGAGAACTTGGTGGCTTCACCGAAACAGAGCGGCAGCAGGCCGGTGGCAAGGGGATCGAGCGTGCCGGTGTGGCCGGCCTTTTTCGCCAGATAGAGGCGCTTGGCGCGAATCAGGGCATCATTGCTGGACAACCCGATGGGCTTATCGAGCAGCAGCACGCCGTCGAGCATGCGGCGCGGCACGCGCGGCGGGCGTTGGGGAGCAGTCGTCATGGCAAAAATCGGATTCGGCAGCCGGACTCAGTCGTCTTTCGCGCGCGTCGAATTCGCTTGTTCGATCAAGCGCGACATCTCGACAGCCCTTTCGATGGTCTGGTCGTAGTGGAAATGCAGCGTCGGCACCGTGTGGATATGCAGGCGCTTGAACAGCAGATTATGCAAATGGCCGGCCGCGTGGTTCAGCGCATCTTGCGTCTGGTGGGGGTCGCCCGTCAGCGCCGTGAAGTACACCTTCGCGTGCGCGTAATCCGGCGTCAGCTCGACGCTCTGGATCGTCACGATACCGATCCGGGGGTCCTTCACTTCGCGCATGATCAACTGCGACAGATCACGTTGGATCTGATCGGCGATTTGCACGTTGCGATTGGGAGAAGTACGTTTCTTCGTCATGGTAAATCCGTCATTCCGTTCATCGAACGGGCGACGGCACACCGGCCGTCGCCATGAAAATGGGCGGGACAGGCCCACGCCTGCCCCGCCCATCAGCGTTCACGTCGGCCTTACAGCGTCCGAGCGACTTCCGTGACCTCGAACACTTCGAACTGATCGCCTTCGACGATATCGTTGAAGTTCTTGATCGACATACCGCACTCGAAGCCTTGCTTCACTTCCTTCACGTCGTCCTTGAAGCGCTTCAGCGAATCGAGCTCGCCCGTGAAGATGACCACGTTGTTGCGCAGCACGCGCACCGACGACGAGCGCTTGACCACGCCGTCCGTGACCATACAGCCGGCCACGAGACCGATCTTCGGCACCTTGATGACCTGGCGCACTTCGACCGTACCGGTCTGGGTTTCGCGCTTTTCCGGTGCGAGCATGCCCGACATCGCCGCCTTCACCTCATCCACTGCGTCATAGATGATGTTGTAGTAGCGGATATCGACGCCATTCGATTCGGCGACCTTGCGGGCTTGAGCATCGGCACGCGTGTTGAAGCCGATGATGACCGCCTTCGAGGCCGTGGCCAGGTTGACGTCGCTTTCGCTGATGCCACCCACTGCGCCGTGCACGATCTGCACGCGCACTTCGGCGGTCGACAGCTTGAGCAGCGACTGCACCAGTGCTTCCTGCGAACCCTGCACGTCGGCCTTGACGATAAGCGGCAGGTTTTGTACTTCGCCTTCGCCCATCTGTTCGAGCATGCTTTCGAGCTTGGCCGCTTGCTGCTTGGCCAGCTTGACGTCGCGGAACTTGCCTTGACGGAACAGGGCGATTTCACGCGCCTTGCGCTCGTCCGGCAGCACGATCACTTCCTCGCCCGCGCCCGGCACTTCCGACAGACCCTGGATTTCGACCGGGATCGACGGACCTGCCGACTTGGTCGGCTTGCCGTTTTCGTCGAGCATCGCACGCACACGGCCGTAGGCCGAACCCGCCAGCACGACATCGCCGCGCGACAGCGTACCCGACTGCACCAGCACCGTTGCGACCGGGCCCTTGCCCTTGTCGAGCTTCGCTTCAATCACGATGCCCTTGGCAGCCGCTTCGATCGGTGCCTTCAATTCCAGCACTTCGGCTTGCAGCAGCACGTTTTCGAGCAGATCGTCGATACCCGCACCCGTCTTCGCGGACACCGGCACGAACGGCGACTCGCCACCGTACTCTTCCGGCACGACGCCTTCGGCGACGAGTTCCTGCTTGACGCGGTCCAGATTCGCATCCGGCTTGTCGATCTTGTTGATCGCCACGACGATCGGAACGCCGCCCGCCTTGGCGTGTGCAATAGCTTCCTTCGTCTGCGGCATCACGCCGTCGTCGGCCGCCACCACCAGAATCACGATGTCGGTCGCCTTCGCACCGCGTGCACGCATGGCCGTGAAGGCCTCGTGACCCGGAGTATCGAGGAACGTGACGACGCCGCGCGGCGTTTCGACGTGATACGCACCAATGTGCTGCGTAATCCCGCCCGCTTCACCGGCTGCCACCTTGGCACGACGGATGTAGTCGAGCAGCGAGGTCTTGCCGTGGTCGACGTGACCCATCACGGTAACGACCGGCGGACGCGGCAGTTGCTCCGCATCGACACCCACTTCGCCTTCGACCAGCAAGGCTTCCGGATCGTCGAGCTTGGCCGCCAAGGCACGGTGACCCAGTTCCTCGACGATGATCATCGCCGTTTCCTGGTCCAGCACCTGGTTGATGGTGACCATCTGACCGAGCTTCATCATGACCTTGATGACTTCGGACGCTTTCACCGACATCTTGTGAGCGAGATCCGCCACCGAAATGGTTTCCGGCACATGGATTTCGCGGCTGACCGGCTCGGTCGGCGCCTGGAACGACGAAGCGCTGTCCTGATGACGGCCGCGCCCCTTCGGGCCACCACGCCAGCCACGATCGACACCGCCGCTCGAATCGCCACGCGTCTTGATACCGCGGCGCTTCGAGGCATCGTCCTGCCAACCGCCCTTGCCTGCACCCGGCTTCTTGTTGCGGTCACCCGCACCCGGCGCTGCCGTGGTGGTGGTGGTCGCCGGCGCCGCCGGCTTCTTCGCCACGGCAGGACGTGCGCCCGCTTCGCCTGGCGGCTTGGCCGGCTTGTGCAGCGTGCCCTTGGCTTCGGCAGCCTTCGGCGGCTCGACCGGCTTCGGCGGCTCGACGGCCTTGACCTGCGCACGACGCGGGGTTGCCATCATTTCGCGAATCGCACGCGCTTCGGCTTCAGCCTTTTCGCGGCGCTTGCGGATTTCTTCCTGTTCGGCGCGCGCCTTGTCGGCAGCTTCGCGCGCCGCATCTTCGGCCTTCTTCGCCGCTTCGCGCTGGGCCGCACGTTCGGCGGCCGCACGTTCTTCGTCTTGCGAGGACGATTCGGCAGCCTGCGGCGCGGCAGCCACTGCCGGTGCCGCTTGCGCCTGCACACGTGCCGCTTCCTTCTCGGCGGCCTGCTGGGCCGCTGCCTGCTGCTGTTGCGCCGCTGCGGCTGCACGCTTGGAGGCAGCTTCTTCCTCGGCACGGCGACGCTCGGCTTCCGCAGCCTCTTCGCGTGCACGGCGCTCGGATTCCTCGCGTTCGAGGTGTTCCTGGCGCTCGCGAAGTTCCTGAGCCTGCTTCTCGAGCAGTTCCGCCTCGCGGCTTGCCTCTTCCTCGCGGCGCTTCAGCTCCGCGTCGGCTGCCACGTCGTCAACCTGGTCCTGATCGCCGTCGACGCCGTTTTCCGCGACATCGTCGCGCTTCACGAACGTCCGCTTCTTGCGCACCTCGACCTGAATGGTACGAGCCTTACCCGTCCCGTCGGATTGCTTGATTTCCGACGTATGCCGGCGGGTCAGCGTGATCTTGCGCTTGTCGGCGTCGGACGAGCCGTGCGATTTACGCAAATGATCGAGCAGACGCGCCTTGTCGGTTTCCGACAGCGCATCGTCTTCACTCGCTTTCTGGACGCCTGCCGCCTGCAGCTGCTCGAGCAGCACACCAGCAGGCATTTTCAGTTCCGCGGCAAATTGGGCTACGTTGTTACTCGCCATTCATTCCTCTTAATGCAAGGACCGATTCCTTGCGGTTAACATCGTGTCATGCGGCCTTCCGGCCGCCAAATATCAGTGCGCCATGGTCATTTCTCACTGGAACCAATGTTCACGTGCTTTCATGATCAGCGCTTTCGCGGCTTCTTCTTCCACGCCGGTCATCTCGACCAGCTCATCGACGGCCAGTTCGGCGAGATCGTCGCGCGTCTGCACGCCGTTCTCCGCCAGCTTTGCCAGCAATTCGGAGGTAATACCATCGAGGCTCTTGAGGTCGAGCGAAGCATTCTCCACCTTTTCCTCGTTGGCGATCGCCATCGTCAACAGTGCGTCGCGCGAGCGATTGCGCAGTTCATGCACCGTTTCCTCGTCGAACGCCTCGATTTCGAGCATTTCGTTCAGCGGGACGTAGGCGATTTCTTCAAGGCTCGTGAAGCCTTCGTCGATCAGGATGTCGGCCACTTCCTCGTCGACATCGAGACGCGCCATGAACAGGCTGCGCAGACGATCACGTTCCTCGCCCTGCTTCAGCGCGGATTCGTTCGGCGTCATGATGTTGATCTGCCAGCCGGTCAATTCGCCGGCCAGACGCACGTTCTGGCCGCTACGGCCGATCGCGACTGCCAATTCGTTCTCGTCGACGACGACATCCATCGAATGCTTTTCTTCATCGACGACGATCGACTGGACGGCTGCCGGCGCGAGCGCGCCGATCACGAACTGGGCGGGATCTTCCGACCATAGCACGATGTCGATGTTTTCGCCACCCAGCTCGTTGCGCACGGCCTGGACGCGCGAACCGCGGATGCCGACGCAAGTACCGATCGGATCGATCCGCTTGTCGTAGGCGATCACGCCGATTTTTGCGCGAACGCCCGGATCGCGAGCCGCCGCCTTGATTTCAAGCAAGCCCTGCTCGATTTCCGGCACTTCCATCTCGAACAGCTTCATCAGGAATTCGGGTGCCGTGCGCGACAGTTCGATCTGCGGACCGCGTGCGGTGCGATCGACCTTGGCGATGTAGGCGCGAACGCGATCGCCGACGCGAAGGTTTTCCTTCGGGATCAGTTGATCGCGACGCAGCAGCGCTTCGACGCGGCCCGATTCGACGATGAAGTTACCCTTGTCGAGACGCTTGACCGCACCGGTCATGATTTTTTCGCCGCGCTCGAGGTAGTCGTTCAGGATCTGCTCGCGCTCGGCGTCGCGAACCTTCTGCAGAATCACTTGCTTGGCGGCCTGCGCGCCGATCCGGCCGAATTCGATCGAGGGCACCGGCTCCTCGACATATTCGCCGACTTCGATTTCGGCCTTCTGCTCACGTGCCTCGAACAGCAGGATTTCGCGATCCGGCTCCTGGAGGCCGGCTTCGTCCGGCACGACCAGCCAGCGACGGAAGGTTTCGTGTTCGCCGCTCTCGCGATCGATATGGACGCGAATTTCGGCGCCTTCGTCGAACAGCTTCTTGGAAGCCGAGGCCAGCGCAGCTTCGAGCGCGCCCAGCACGACATCCTTGTCGACGTTTTTCTCGCGCGCCAGCGCATCCACCAGCATCAACACTTCGCGACTCATTGTTTGCGGCTCCTAAAGTCAACTTGCGGAATCAGGCGGGCTTTGTCGATGTCGGCCAGCGTGAAATCCAGCATGACCGCCTCGCCCTTCTTCCTCTCGAATTCCAAACCGATCGTTTCGCCGTTCGGCGCATGCAGAATGCCGCGGTAGGTCTTGCGGCCTTCCAGCGGTTTTTTCAGGGTGACGGAGATTTCGCTCCCGGCGAATCGCTCGAAGTCGACGAGCTTCTTCAGCGGCCGGTCGAGGCCCGGGGACGATACCTCGAGCCGTTCGTAATCGATGTTTTCGACCGTCAATACGTGCTGCAGCTGACGCGTCACCTTTTCGCAATCGTCGATCGCGATGCCGGCGGGCTGGTCGATATAGATACACAGCATGCCGCGCCCGGTGCGCTCGAGATCGACCAGCTCGTAGCCGAGCGCGGTGACCGTGGTTTCAATCAATTCCGTCAGTTGCACAGTGTCCTCTCAGGTGTTCGCGCTCGCCGTTCGCGATTCACCCGCAGACGCGCGCCTTGCCGGCGCAGGAAGCGCTACCCGAGATGCCCAACCGTTTCAGCAAAAAAAAATGGGCGAAACGCCCATCTTCTTACCTCTGGTGGTCGCATCTAGGCCGCACAACAAATCCGTACGCCCAGCGACTTTGCGATTATAGCGTTTTTAAATAAAAACGCAAAGTATCGCCTCATCAGCCGGCCCGCCGGGCCGGCCTCACATCGTAGTCAAACGGCGGCCGGGCCGCCGCCGATCAGCGCCCGCGCGAGCGGTTGCGCTGCTGTTGCGGCCGTTGCTGACCACCGCGGGCACCGCCCGCCGAACCACCGCCTTCGGGACGGCTGCCATTTCCATTGCGCGGCCCCTTGGCACCACCGCCGCCGGCACTGCCGCCACGCTTGCCGCCGTTCGCGCCGTACGACATCCGGTTGCCATCGACATCGCCACCACCACCACCGCTGCCGCCGCGGCGGTTACCGCCCGGCTTGCCGCCGCCGTAGCCGCTGCCCGGCTGACCGCCGTAGCCGCCCGTGCCCGCACCGAAACCACCACCACCCGGCGCGCCGCGACGGCCGCCGCGGCGCGGCTGGTCGAGCTGGCCGTGGGTCGTCAGCACCGGATCGCGGGTGATGAAGCCCATCGAGGTTTCCATCGGATCCGGCTGACGACGTTCGCCCACGGCGCCGTGCTTGCCGCCCTTTTCATCGGCGGCGATCTTCAGGCCGACGGTCGCCATCAGCTTGCGCACCTGCGTTTCTTCGAGCTCTTCCCAGCGGCCACGTTTCAAGCCGCGCGGCAGCGCGATTTCGCCGTGACGCGTGCGGATCAACCGGCTCACCATCAGGCCGACGGCCTCGAACATGCGACGCACTTCGCGGTTGCGACCTTCGGCCAAGGCGACGTGATACCAGTGATTGGTGCCTTCGCCGCCGCCATCGCGAATGCGCAGGAAATTGGCCGGGCCGTCTTCGAGTTCGACGCCGTGCAGCAACTTCTGGCGCGAGGCTTCGTTGAGTTCGCCCACCACGCGCACCGCATATTCACGCTCGACGCTGTAACGCGGATGCATGAAGCGGTTCGCGAGATCGCCGGACGTCGTCAGCATCAGCAGGCCTTCGGTATTGAAGTCGAGCCGGCCGACCGCGAGCCACTTCGCCGTTTTCATCGGCGGCAGGCGGTCGAATACCGAGGCGCGACCTTCCGGATCGGCATGACTGACGATTTCGCCGGTCGGTTTGTGATACAGCAGCACGCGCGGCGGCTTGCTTTGCAGCTTGCGGCGCACCGGCTTGCCGTTGATCCGAACCTGGTCGGTCGGCAGAATCCGCTGGCCGATGTGGGCCGGTTCGCCATTGACCGACACGCGGCCCGCGACGATCAGCTCTTCCATGTCGCGACGCGAACCCATGCCGGCCTCGGCCAGCACCTTATGCAACTTCGGCGCATCGTCTTCCGGCGTCAGCACGCGCTTGGTTGCCTGCTGGCCACGGCGCAGCATCGGCGCACCCGTGCCGTTGCCGCCCGCCGAATTGTCGGCATCGAACGCCGGCGACGTGACATACGAAAAGATGTCGTCGGTGGGCGAAGCGGCACCCTCGGCGGCCCGTGCATTTGGCGCGGCGCCTGCGCCACGCTTGCCCTGGCCTTGCCCCTGACGCGGCGCAGCCGCACCGTCGCGCTTGACGGCGGTCTTGCGGGGCGCCTTGGGCGCGCCATCCTTGTTGCGCGGCGCACGAGGCGCGCGCGGTGCGGGTGCCGCGGCCGGCGCCTCGCTGGAGGCGACTTCGGCCGGTGCGGATTCCGCACCTTCCGTCGAATCGGTCTTCGATTTGGTCGCCGCGCGACGGCGCGCGATCAAACTGCGCGGCCCGCGACGCAGGCCGCGGCGGGGACGATCTTCGCCGCCGGCATCTTGCGCCGATTGCTCGGGAGCGTCGTCGGCGCGCGATGCCCGCATGGCATGCCCGGATTCGGACGAATCAGTGTCGTGGGTATCTGTCAAAACAACCTCGAAATGTCAGGTCTCGCGCCCGTCGCGGGCGCGGCAATCTCTATATGGCCGCGTCAAGCGCGGCGTTGCGCGGGTTCGTCTTCGTCCGGCGAGGTATCGCCGGGCGTTACGTCACCCATGGATTCGTCAGCGGCGGCAAGCCCATGCACCGGGGTTGCGCCAGACTGCGTGGTATCGCGGCCCGCTTGCGCATCTTCGTCGCGCGCTGCCTCGCCGGCGTCGATGACGACACGGCTTACTTCGTTCTCGACCAACGCAGGCCGTGCGGGTTCCGCATCGGTTGCATCGATCTGGCGATCGACAGACACGATGGCCTGAGCCTCGTCTGCCGGCATTTCGTTTTCATGGGTGCCGCCGACGGCCTCGCCGGGCGCTGCATCGCCCGCATCCGGGCTGATGGTTTCGTCCGCAATACCCTGAGCGACTACGTCGGCTTGCCCCTCGTCGGCCGCAACGGCAACGACATCGAGCGCCTCGCCATCGGCAAACTCCATCGACGCCTGGGCGAGCAGACTCGCTTCCAGATGCGCGGCTGGCTCTTCGAGCGCCGGCAGATCGTCCAGTGCTTTCAGGCCGAGATCGTCGAGAAACTGTTTGGTCGTCGCATAGAGCGCCGGACGGCCGGGTACGTCACGATGGCCGATCACCTCGATCCAGTTGCGATCTTCCAGCTGTTTCACGATCTGGGTATTGACCGTGACACCGCGGATTTCTTCGATATCGCCACGCGTGACCGGCTGCCGGTACGCGATGATCGCAAGGGTTTCGAGCACGGCACGCGAGTACTTCGGCGGCTTCTCCGGGTGCAGACGGTCCAGATAGACCCGCATGGCCGGTTTGCTCTGGAAACGCCAGCCCGTCGCCAGCGCGACGAGTTCAACGCCGCGGCCGGACCACGCTTCCTTCAATTCTTCGAGCAACGTTCGGACTGTGTCCGCCGACACGCTGTCGGCGAAGAGCTTGCGCAGGTCGCCCAGCTTGAGCGGCTCCTGCGCACAGATCAAAGCAGTCTCAAGGACGATCTTCGCCTCTTGGGTATTCATGCAGCTAGGCCAGACCCTCTGGTCAAACGAACCGGATCAAAATGAAACAGACGAAAAGGAACAGAAGACGCGCTCGCCCGATTCTGATCGGTCATATTGATGGGAGCACGAACCGGGGGTGGCGAAACCTGCTTGATGCCTGACCCTGACCGGACGGAACAGCGCGAAACCGTGATGGAATCGCGTGAATGGTCGCCATCTTACGCACATTCCGGCGACGCGTAAAGCCACTCGCCGCTACGAATCGTCCCGCCCGCCACGACGGCCGGGCGGGACGCGCCACTCGCCTCAGCGGCCGGCGCGACGTAGGAATGCATCGAGGCGCTCGACTCCGGCGTCGAGTCGCGCCACATCGCAGGCATAACACCAGCGCACGAAGCCCTCGCCCTCGTCGCCAAACGCACGCCCCGGCGCCAGCCCAAGCCCCGCCTCGCGCACCAGCCGCTTGCAGAAATCGAGGCTGTCGTGCGCGCCGGGAAGGCGCAGGAACAGGTACATGGCGCCGTCGGGCGCTTCCACCTGTACGTCGGGCAGGCCGTTCAGGGCGTTGACGAGGTGATCGCGCGCGCGTTGCAGCGCGCCGGTGAATTCGGCGACGAACGGCTCGCCGTCGCGCACCGCCGCGACGCCGGCCGCCTGCACGAAACTCGGCGCACACGAGGTGTTGTACTCGACGAGCTTGGACAGCGCGTCCAGCGTGCGGGTCGGCGTCACCAGCCAGCCGAGCCGCCAGCCGGTCATCGCCCAGGCCTTCGAAAACGAGTTGACGACGATCACCCGCTCGTCGCGCGACGCCAGATCGAGGAACGACGGCGCGCCGTCCGGCCCGAAGGCCAGCCGCTCGTATACCTCGTCGGCCACGATCCAGATGCCGTGCCGGCGACAATGATCGAGCACGACGGCCTGCTCTGCGGCCGACAGGGTCCAGCCGGTCGGGTTGTTCGGCGAATTGACGAACAGCATGCGCGTGTCGGGGGTCAGCGCCGCCAGCAGACGGTCCAGATCGAGCTGCCAGCCATGTTCGCCATAGCCGAGCGGCACGCACTCGACTTCTGCGCCGAGAATCTTCGGAATTTCCACGAGATTCGGCCAGAGCGGCGTGACCGCCACCACGCGATCGCCCGCGCCCACCAGCAATTGCGCCGCCAGCATCAGCGCATTGACGCCGGCACTGGTCACGGCGATATGCTCGGTGCGTGTCGCCCCGTGTCGCGCGGACACGTAGCCGGCCAGCGTTTCACGCAACGGCGCGACGCCGAGGTTGTGGGTGTAGAAGGTTTCGCCACGCGCAAGCGCCTCGCTGGCCGCATCGCGGATAAAGGCCGGCGTGACGCGATCGGATTCGCCGAACCAGAACGGCAGCACGCCGTCCACGCCGAATCCCGAATTCGCCACCTCGCGGATCAGCGACGGCCGCAGCGATTCGACCGTCATGCGCACATCCGGTGCGCGCCCCGTTGCATTGTCGACAGCGTTCAAGCCCCCTCCTCGTCAGTCAGTCGGTCAGTGCCGCCAGTGTAGCGGCCCGCACGGCAAAAGGGCGTCAGAGCAGATCCTCGGCGCGCGCCGGCATTTCGCCGACCAGCCCCCAGATCGCCTCGGCGGCCGGCGACAGCGAGCGGTCGCGCCGCCGCACCAGTTCGACCGTGCGCTCGGCACGCGGCGTCAACGGCCGTGCCACCAGCGACGACCCGGCCGGCAGCGGCAAGGCCAGCCACGGCAGCACGCTGACCCCGATACCCGCCTCGATCAGCCCGAACACGGTGGCCGAATGACCCAGCTCCTGCACCACCGACGCGCCGACGCGGTGCAGGCTCAATGCCGCATCGATCAGCGGCCGGCTGCCGGACGCATAGTCGAGCAGCACGAGGCGCTGACCGTCGAGCGCGGCCCAGGGCACGCTCTCGCTGGCGGCCAGCGGATGATCGGCACGCGTGACCAGGCAGAACGAATCGGTCATCAACGGCTCGCACACCAGATCGGTACCCGGCAGCGGCCCGATCACCACCCCGAAATCGACTTCGCCCGACTTCACCTTGCGCAGCACATCGCTCTGCACGTCGTCGCGCAAGCCGAGCGTCACGAACGGGAACTGCCGCTCGGCGTCCGCCACGACACGAGGCATCAGCCGACAAGCGATCGTCGGGCTGGCCGCCACCACCACACGGCCGCGCCGTTGCTCCCCGATTTCACGGATTTCACGCAGGGCGTCGTCCAGGTCGCCGAGCAGCCGCGACACGCTGGCGACCAGGTTCGAGCCGGCATCGGTGAGCTGCACGTCGCGCGTGGTGCGATCGATCAGCTTCAGACCGATCTCGCTTTCGAGCTCACGCACGCAGCGGCTGACCGCCGACTGGGTCAGGCCGATCTCGTCGCCGGCCCGGCTGAAGCTGCGCAACCGCGCCACCTCGATAAACACCCGTAACTGTCGCAAGGTGATATTCATCGCTTGTCCTCATCAATCCCGCACTTCGATGCGCAATTGTAGGGGCATCATCCGCCGCCGGTCCGCTATGTGTCGGTGCGGTGCAGCGAAGGACCCGACGCACGCCGCGCGGGCCGGATTGCACAAGATTGGTGATTGTCCCGATTTGCCGCAGGGGCATTTTGGCGTCTCATACGCCCCTAGCTGACTTGGCCATAGCCTCGGTGCGGTGGGGCTCTCAAGGGGATAGCCACAGACTTGGCACGGTTCATGCGTTAAGTCGCGTACAGGGTAGCGGAAACCTTCGGATGCAATGGAGGATACGGAACCCCCACCTGGCATCCGATGCGGATCGGGTGCTTGAAGAGTGCGCGGCGCAGGGCAGCGCACCGGAGTTAGCTTCGCTGAGGTGAGGACATGATGCTGTTCGACGATTTGAAGGATAACGAATGGGCGCTGGTCGAAGGACTGTTCTGCGCGGAACCCGCACGCAGTGAGCGTCGTGGTCGCCCCCGCGTGGAAGCACGTTCGGTCGTGAACGCCGTTCTGTGGGTGCTGTCGACGGGCGAAGGTTGGTCGAAGCTGCCCGGGCGCTACCCGTCCCCGCCGACCTGCCGTCGGCGCTTCGACGAGTGGCAGGCCGATGGCACGCTCGCCGAAGTGGTGAAGCGCCTCGGCACCAGCGGCCGTCAAGTCTCGCTGCGCGGCCGGATCGGCGCCAGCGCGGTCAAGCCGCCCGCCCCCCGAGCCGCGATCGCCTGCGTGGCGCATTCTGGACCAATCCGGAATCGTGGCGCGCACCGGTGAAGATGGCGTAATCGCCTAGACGATTGCAGGCGGCCGCGGTTGCCGCTTGAAGTCTCACACGCCGGCATCCTGCCGCCTCGCGGCGTCGGCGTGATTCGCGAACTTGGCATGCTCGCGACGGCGATACATCTCTTTACCAATGCTTACAGCGCGCGAGTGCTCCCGCCCCTACCGTAAGGCTAGGTCAACAGGCCGCCTTGACGGCTTGAAGGGAGCCCAACCATGCCAAGCCGCTCGTCGCTCGCCACCGCGAGCGTGGTGCTTGCCCTGGCGCTCACCCCACTTGCGCTGGCCGATCAGCACGCCAAACCGCCGTCTGGCCATAGGGGGCAAGCAGGCCAGAGTCATGCACCGCCGTCACCGCCAGCCGCATCGCCCAATATCGTTCCGCGAGGCGATTTGCGTGGCGATATTGCGAGCAATGCACGCGTTCGCAACGACAGTGCCCCACGCCCGACCGGTTTTGCACCGCGTCACTAGCCGCACCTGCGTGGAAAGTTCAGGAAATTCAGGAACTGCGCGCGACAGCGGCAGTCAGACCTTAGCCATGAGCACAGCCTGGCAACAGCAATGTACCCGGTAGCGCCCGTATCTCGCGATACGGGCGTTTTTTTGCCCGCCTGGATGATTCCCGGTTCCGGCTGGCTACAGCCGGCTTTCGAGGATCGAAACGGCGCTCGCGTCACTCAGTACGTAATCGTCGATCCGGCGATCCACCCAGGCGGTCGACCGCTCGTCGCGTTCAAGTCGGGTAAATTCGGCGCGGCCGGTGTCGGTCAGTATCGCGATATCGACCGGGGCGTGGAAGCCCGGCGCCGGTGCAACGGTCTTCTGGCGCACCGTATCCATCAGTCCGAGGTTGCGAAGGTACTCGAAGACGTTCGGGCGTCGCGCCCAGGGAACCTGCCGGTACTGCACGCGCCGCAAGGCATCGAGCACTGCTTCGTTGGAATACGTGGCCATCTGGACTCTTTCTCAAAGTACAGCGATCCTGCAGGCGGTCCCGCCGGCCCGATGCTTCATTAGCCGGCGCCGCCACGCAACGACAGGCGGACATTACCCCTGATCCCCCTGCGCCTTCCTTCCTATCCGCTCCGCGCCACATTTCGCGGCGCCTCGACCGGATCGAACTCAACCGGGCAAACAGTTACCTTACCCCATTCAAATTGATTCTGTTCGTTTCATTTGTGATGCTTATTGCAGCCACCGCGATCTTGCGCAAGCACCGATTCGTGCTTGCGGTTGCCGCGTTCGTGCTGCTCGCCGGACTGGCCAGCGGCTGGCTCGTGGTGCCGCTCCTGGCCATTGCCGAAGCCGGCGTCCAACCCGTCGATCCGCCCGTGATGAGCGGCCGCACCGCGATCGTCGTGCTGGGCGCCGGCATCGACCGCCGCGACGGCACGCTCGTGCCGCCCCGCGATGCGCTGGCCCGCATCGCCCGCGCCGCGCAAGTCTATTCGGTCTGCCAACGAATTGCCGCGCATTGCACGGTGATCGTGACCGGTGGCGACCCTCACCACCACGGCATCAGCGAAGCCGAGCTCTACGCACCGTTGCTGCGCGAACAGGGCGTGAGCAGCCACGACCTGATTCTCGAGCCGCGCAGCCGCACGACCTACGAAAACGCGAAATTCACGGCTCCCATCCTACTCGCCGAACATTACGACGCAACGATTCTGGTGACGTCGTCCTACCAGATGCGCCGTGCCCTGCTCGATTTCGCGCGCTTCGGCATCACACCGCAACCGGTGTACGCCAACCGCCTTCGCGCCGCGTGCGGCTGGCCCCATGCATCGAATTTCGTCGTGGCATCTCGCGCGCTGCACGAGATCGCCGGGATCGTTCAATTTTACGCGTATCGGTGGCTGGGCTGGTTCTGATTCGATGCGATACCCGGCATTGCCCACGCCACGCCGCCCCATATCGTGCGCACAGCCTTGTGGCGCGCGGATGTCCGTACGGCATCGCGCACCCCGATTGTCGCGACCGCGACACGCCGTATCGCCATTCCTGGCCGGAAGTGCACCGATCCGTCACTTTTGCTACACTCGGCTCACTCGGTTGCAATGCCGGACGGATCGGCAAACTCGGGTCCCATCACCACTTAGCGGAGGTAGAGCAATGAAGAAAATGTCCCTGGCTATTCTGGTTTCGATGTCGGCTCTGGCTGGCGCAGCCCACGCCCAAGAAAGCACGACGATCACGACGATCACCGATCCGGCCAAGATCGCCGAAGTCGAACAACGCGCTCAGGCCATTCAACAGCAACAGGATGCCCAGCGCGCTGCTGCAGAAGAACAGCCGATGCATCATCACGCAGTGAAGAAGCACCACCACGCGGCGAAGAAGGCTGCCAAGCCGGAAGCGGCCAGCCAGTAATCGGCACGCTTCGACGGTTTCCGCCAGCGCGGCCGCCAAGAGCCGAATCCGGTTTTTCCGGGTTCGGCTTTTTTCATGGTACGGCGTACGGCACGCGCTGTGCTAAAGTCGCGCACCCAAGTTATCCAACCGTGCGCACCCTGGTGCGGAGGACAGAATGAGCAATATCGAACTCGACATCGAATGGACCGAAGCCGCAACGCACAAGATCAAGCAACTGATGCCGCGCGGCTCCGAAGAGGCCTATCTCGCGCTGCCGCCGATCGAATGCCTGCCGATGGAAGGTGACGTGCTGTTTCTCGGGCCGCAAGGCAAACAGCAACCGTTTATCGTCGTCGAACGCCAATATCACCATGAGGGCGACGCGGACTGGACCATCATCCTGATCCTCGACGTACCGAACGCGCACTGACGCCTTCCGTATTGCGCCGGGCGGCGCCCTGCCGCCCGCAAGCCGCATCGCCTCACGCGATGCGCTGCATCACCCTCACCTCCGACGATTCGACGTGCCGCGAGTGCCCCATCGCGTCCCTGTCGCTCGAATAATGCAAAGCGACGCGCCTCCTCTGTCATCGCGGTGCCGGTCGTATTGCAACGCATCCGCCTCAATTCGTGGCGACGACGGCGATCTTCGGCATGCTTGGCCCCTCTCTCGAAAAATCCGCCCCATACGAAACCAGCCTGCCCCGGCATTCGTGCTCCCATCGAGGGGGGACCGCACAAAAAAAATTGCCCGCGCTTAAATAAAGCGCGGGCAAAACCGTCGCCCTACGAGGATAGGCGACGGGGCCAACGGGGCTCATGCTCGCGCATGAGCCATCAAGCCTGTCCGGGGCGGGGGCGCACCGAAACGATGACGATGACCGCGACGACGAATGCGGCGTCAAACCGCTCCACGTCACGCACGATGTGCGAAGGCAACATCATCCGAATGATTTAAAGCAGCTTCCGTGCCAATCCATAAAACCACCATAAGCCTTTGATTTAAATCGCTTAATGTTTATTCACACAGGAATCATAAGTGGACTGATCCGTCCCGTTACCGGGTAACGTTACGTAACGCCCCGTCATTCCTCATATCGTTTCCGGCGCGCCAAAGAAAAAGCCCGCCAGGCGGCGGGCTTTGGACTACGCGCTGCGACGCAGCGATCAGCGCAGTTGATTCACGAGCAACGTCATGATCTGACGGCCCGGGCCGGTCGAATCGACGCCACCGTTGGCATCGACGACGGCAACGCGAGTCTGGTCCTGCGTCAGCGCCTTCACGTTGACGAGATACTGCTTCGCCGTCTTTTCCTTCTTGCCGTGGAACAACTGGCTCCAGAAGCCCTGCTCGGCCGAGGTCAAATCCTTCGGATCGACGTAGCGCACGTAGTAGAGGCCCTTCGTGCGGTCGCGATCGTCCACCGTGAAGTTGGCACGGTCAAGCGCCAGACCGACGCGCAACCACGCACGATCGTACGGCTCCGGCAGCGTCACGTCGCCCGGCACCGTCTCGGAATCGCTCCCGGCGTTGTCACGCGACGTCGGCGCGGCTGCATTGGCAACGTTCTGTGCCGCAACCGATGCCGCTGCGGCATCGCCGCCCTTGCCCGCCGCGGGTGCCGAGGCGCTGGTGATGGTCGTACCGCCCGTCTTCGCGCGGGTATCGTTCTGCGCGAGCGCCACCATCAGGCGCTTCAGGTATTCGGCTTCCAGCGCCGGATCGTTGGGCTTCGTTTCCCACTTGCTCGAATCGTTATTCGTGCCGGTCAGCGCTTCGCGCATGCCCTTCTGGCTGACGAACACATAGGTGCCACCGCCCGGCGCGCTTTCGAGGCGCGTGCGGTACTTGTTGCGCTCGGCGGTGACGTACGAGTTGCCCATCGCCTTCGAGATCACGCCGCGAATCAGGCCCTCGCCAACCGACGGATGCGTTTCGTTCCAGTCGGTTTCCATGACGCCCTTGTCGCGCTGATCGATGACCAGCAGGAAACCCTGCTCCTGCCAGAAGCGGCGCACTTGCGGCCAGACCTCGGCGGGTGCCTGCGCGTCGATGACGAGCCAGCTTTCGGTGCCATCGCGTTGCAGATGCATGCCCGGCGTGACGGGCACGACGGCCGTATCGGTTTGCGGCGCGACCTGCTGCGTTTGCTGCAGGCTCGACAGCGAGGTTTCGCCACCCGCCGGCGGCAGCGAGCGCTGGTCGGCCGTTTCATCCATCATGTTCGGCGGCACCGCGAGCGATACCTCCTTGGTCCGGGAATCGCTCTTGTAGTCGATTTTCGTGGGCGACGGCGAGCTGCACCCTGCCACGAACGCACCGGTTGCCAGCACAACCGCAAACCGCTTGATAAGACGAAGATCAGACATGTTCAGGGAATCCTTCCGGCTAGAGGCCACGGGCACTTTTCCGTGGATCAACCGCGCATTTTACCGGGGTCACGCCGTCACGTGCAAAAAGCTGAGGGTCGTTTATGCCGATGACGGGATGTGGGAGGTAAATCGGTGAGCAAGTTAGAGAGTCAGGGCCGAGAAAAAACCAAAAAGCCCGCATAACCTTTTGGTTATGCGGGCTTTGTTCTTGGTCGGGGCGAGAGGATTTGAACCTCCGACCACCTGCACCCCATGCAGGTACGCTACCAGGCTGCGCTACGCCCCGAAAGAACGAAAGTATATCAGACAGTTTGTCCGCGCAGAACCATCATCGAGCACTTTTTTGCGGGGTCGCTCGCGCAACGCGTCCTGCCAGGCAGGGCAAACCGCCATCCCGCAGTCGTAACGCAGCACGCAAACGTTTCAAAAATGAGGGAAAAGAGAAGCAACGTAGACGAATGCGCTAGCGGTCGCATCGCTGATCGAACGCATCCCCATCGCCATCCCCGCAAGGATGGCACCACCCATCAAGCCGTATTCCACGGCGGTCGCGCCTGACTCATCCGCCAGAAAACGCGCCATCAAACCCTTCATATTCATTCCCCAATTGCGTGGTCTTATATCTTTATTGATGCAAATCATACCTCGCACAAAATGACGAGTCCGTGGCGGCAACGAAAAAGTGTCACGCCTGTCGCGCGATTTCGTCACATTCGCAATTCGCCGCAGGCATCGGCATCGTTCGGTGCGCCGAAATCGTGCCGCACGCCCATGTTTTTGGTCCGCGCGCCTCCGCACACAACACAACTCATACGTTTGTTTGAATTTCCGCGTTTGAATTTTCGCCGACGGCCGCCCGCCGTTCGCGCGACGACTCGCTCCGTCGCATCGCAACACGGCGACCGTGTGTTTGGTACGGCTTCTCTAGCTCGCCTATGCCAGACTTTCACGCAGTCGGATCGCACCGACATCTCGGCCCGGGCAGCAGCCACGCACCACGGGCCGACCGACAGGGAGACGATAACTATGCGGAAATCGGCATCGCGTGCCCATCGCACGCGTTTTGCGCTTGCGCGTCGCGCGGGCTGGCATGGGCTGTCGCGGCCGGTCGCCGCGCTTGCGCTCGCCACCTTGCTGCTGGCGGCCGGCTGTGCGGAGCCGTCGGCCAACGCCCGCGCCGACACCAATGCCGTTGTACCGAAGCTCGATCGCGACAAGGCCGCGCAACTGCGACGCGAACAGCAGATCGCGCGCACCGTGCCGTCGCTCGGTTCGATCCATCTCGCCCAGCCGCGCCCGGTCACGCTGCGAGATTCCGGCCAGGATGGCGCGATCACGATGTTGCGCGACGTCGATTTCCGCATCGTTGGCGACCTCGGCTTCTACGTGCATCAGCTATCGGCCACGCTCGTCCCATCCCGAGTGGGTGCGCCGATCGTGTTCGACGATCCGTCGACGTTCGCCATCGACGTGCATCGCGGCATCGTCACGCTCGACGACACCAAGCTCACCGCCGTCTTCAACAACTATCTGTTCGGCTATCGCAACGCGCCGCTGCGCAAGCTGAAGGTGTCGGCCGGCGACGGCACGATTCATCTGGAAGGCGAAATGAAGCGCGGCGGCTGGGTGCCGTTCTCGCTGACCGGCACGCTCTCGGTGCGCGACGGCTCGCAGCTCGTGTTCCATCCGAGCACGGTGCGCGTGCAGGGGCTCGACGCCAATCCCGTGATGCGCGCGGCCAACGTCAAGCTGGCCGATCTGCTGCAGATCGATACGCCGGTCGCGAAACTGACGGGCGACGATCTGGTCATGCAGGTCGACAAGCTGATGCCGCCGCCGCAACTGAAGCTGACCGTGGTGGCGCTGCGCATCACGCCGGCCGGCCTCGATCTGGCTTTCGACGACGGCACGCACGCCGGCCTCGCGATGCCCGACGGCGCACCGCAGCAGGCGATGCTGATTCGCGGCGGCGATGTGAAGTTCATGCGCTCGATGCCGATGAACGCCGACATTCTGATCGCGCCAACCCAGCCCGCCACGCACGCCGCGCCGTTCGTGTTCGATCTGTATCACTACCGCGACCAGGTTTCGACCGGCTATTTCAATTTCGCGCCAAGCGGCGCGATGACGATCAGGATTCCGTCCTATGCGGGCGCGAAACCGCCGGCCAATGCGATCGGCGCGGCCGGCGCGCGCCTGAACGACAGCTTCGCCGACGCGCAGCAAGCGTCGCTGCGCGACGCACGCCAACGCTGGTTCTCCGATGCGTTGGCCGGCGGCGGCACGGCGGCCGCCCCGAACACGGCCAACGCCGCCCCGGCCGACGAACGTCACGTATCGAACAAGATCACGTCGATCCAATTGCGCAACGTCGATTTCACGATCTCGGGCAACATCGGCTTCCACGTCGACCGGCTCGACGCGCAAATGGTGCCGCGCCGCCCCGGCGAACCGGTCGACCTCGACGATCCGAACCAATACGACATCAAGATTCTCGGCGGGTCGGTGCTCGAACCGTGGCCGGCGATGAACGCGCTGTTCAACGACTACCTGCTCGACTACACGCCGCGCGCGCTGAACGACCTGAAGCTTGCACCCGACGGCACGAACCTGCGCGTGACGGGAGGCATCCGGCTCTGGAATCACGTGCCGCCCGGTGTCTGGCTGCCGACCTCGATGAACGGCACGATCGCCGTGCTCGACGGCCGCCATATCGCCTACACGCCCACCCAGGTCTCCGTGCTCGGCGTGCCGCAGGCGAAGCTGCTGCGCGCGCTCGGCATCGAGCTCGCCTCGTTGACGCCGCTGCGCCGGCGCGGTGCCGAATTGCGCGGCGACGCGCTCGTGCTCGATCAGTACACGGTGTTCCCGCCACCGGCGCTGAAAGGCCAGTTGACCCAGGCCAGTGTCGAAGCGAATGGCCTGCGGCTCACTTTCAATCGTGTGCCCGATGCACCGCCGCTGCCGAAGCCCGGCACCAGCGCCGCCAGCTATATCTGGATGGAAGGCGGCGACATGAAGATGTTCAACGTGCTGGAGACCAACCTGCGCGCGTTGATCGAAAACACGACGCAGCAGGGGCCGATGCAATTCGATCTGTACGGCTATCGCGCGCAGGTATCGAAGGGCTCGGTGCGCATGGCGGCCGACGGCACGCTGCTCGTCGACCTCGGCAAGACCAACCCGCTCGCGCCGTAACACATCACGCGAGACCACCGCATCATGAAAAAAGCCCGCGAGGCACTTGCCTGCGGGCTTTGTTTTGACCTGGCCACCACGGCCACGCTGCCTACTTGCGTTCGAGCACGTCGATCACGGCAAGCAGCGCGCGCCGCAACTGGTCGACATCCACGGCCTCGGCGACGCTGGTTTCTTCAGCCGCGGGAAACAGCGCCTCCTGCTCGGTGGGCATCGCGCTGCGATCCGAAGCATGCGAATCGAGCCGATTGCGTGCCCCGTTGATCGTGAACCCCTGCTCGTAGAGCAGCTCACGAATTCGCCGGATCAACAGCACCTCGTGGTGCTGGTAATAGCGACGGTTGCCACGGCGCTTCACCGGGCGAAGCTGCGTAAACTCCTGCTCCCAATAACGCAGCACATGCGGCTTCACACCGCATAGCTCGCTGACTTCACCGATCGTGAAGTAGCGCTTCGCGGGAATCGGGGGCAACACGACTTTCTCAACCGTCGATGTCATCGTCAGTCAACCGTCGGTAAGCGCGGGAGCCGCGCGGCAGCACGCAAGCGCGTGCAGGTCAGCCTTCTGCGCCGTTTTCGACGAGCGCCTTCAACTTCTGGCTCGCGTGGAACGTGACGACACGGCGTGCGGCGATCGGAATCGCCTCGCCCGTCTTGGGGTTGCGCCCCGGACGCTGCGGCTTGTCGCGCAACTGGAAATTGCCGAAACCGGACAGCTTCACGCTCTCGCCATTCTCGAGCGCATCGCGGATCACTTCGAAGAAGGCCTCGACCATGTCCTTCGCTTCCCGCTTGTTGAGCCCGACGCTGTCGAACAGCAGTTCGGCCAGCTCCGCCTTGGTCAGCGTAGGCGTTTCGCCGGACTGCGCCGGCGCCACATCGCGGTTCAGGGCGCTGCGCTGCGCCGTCAGGAGGGCTTCGAATTCACTCGAGTTCATGTCATTCATATCTGCAAAACTTGCGCATTATCCCTGGTCAAAACCGACCGGAGCCTCGTGCCCCCGGCCGGCTCCCGCGTATCCCGGCGGCTCGGTTCAGCCGCGCAGACGCGCGCCGTGAACCTGCATGCTGCCAACGAGGGCCTGGATCGCGAGATCGACCGTTTCGTCCTGCAGCGTGCCGGCCGGGTCCTGCAAGGTGACGCGGAATGCCAGGCTTTTCTCGTGCGCGGCCAAACCACCGGAAGTGTTTGATTTTGCACGAAATTCGTCAAAGAGTACAACCTTCTGAACGAACTTGCACGGCTCGCTGGCGAGCGCATCCTTCATCGCGTCGAACAAGGCCTGGACCTCGATTTTTTGATCGACGACAACGGCGATGTCGCGACGCACCGGCGGGAATTTCGATACGTCGGACGGTGCCGGCAGCGCGCGCGCGATCAGCGCATCGGTATCGATCTCGAACATCATCGGGGCGTGCGGCAGCTCGTATTGCTGCATCAGGCGCGGGTGCAATTCGCCGACCCAGCCGACCGTCTTGCCGTCGAGCTCGATGCGGGCGCTACGGCCCGGATGCAGCGCCGGGTGTTCCGCTTTCACAAAACGCGCAACGGCCGGCGCGAGCAGCGCCTCGACATCGCCCTTCACGTCGAAGAAATCGACCTGACGGGTCGCCGCACCCCACTGCTCGTCGAGCTGCGGGCCGTAGGCCAGCGCACCGACGCGCTTCGGCTGGGCATAGCCCTCGACCGTCAACTCGCCCGCGGCCACCGACGCATCGGCGATGAACACGCGGCCCGTCTCGAACACACGCACGCGCTCGGCACGACGGTTCAGGTTGTGACGCAGCACATTGACGAGGCTGCCGAACAGCGTGGTGCGCATCACCGACAACTGGCTCGCGATCGGATTCAGCAAGCGTACCGGCTGGGTATTGCCCGCGAAATCGCGTTCCCAATCCGCATCGACAAAGCTGAAGTTGACCGTTTCCGCGTAGTCGCGCGCGGCCAGCGCATGACGGATCGTGTGGATCGAACGCTGCGTTTCGTTGGTCGCGCGCATTTCGCTGATCGCCACCGGCGGACGCGCGGGAATGTTTTCGAAACCGTAGATGCGCGCGACTTCTTCGATCAGGTCTTCCTCGATCTCGATGTCGAAGCGATGCGGCGGCGGCGTCACGAGGAACGTGTCGCCGTCGCGCGTGAAGCTCAGGCCCAGGCGCGTGAAGATGCCGCCGATTTCCTGCGCGTCGATCGGTACGCCGATGATGCGATTCGCGCGCGCAACGCGCATGGCCACCGGCGCGCGCACCGGCAGGTTCACGGATTGATCGTCGACCGGGCCGGCCTGGCCGCCGCAGATGTCGAGGATCAGTTGCGTGATGTGTTCGAGGTGTTCGACCGTGGTCGAGTAATCGACACCGCGTTCGAAACGGTGCGCGGCATCGGTCGAGAAGTTGTACTTGCGCGCGCGGCCGCGCACGCTGTCCGGCCACCAGAACGCCGCTTCGAGGTAGATATTGGCCGTGTCGAGCGAGACAGCCGTGCTGTCGCCACCCATGATGCCGGCCAAGCTCTCGACCTGACCTTCGTCGGCGATCACGCCGACGGTTTCGTCGAGCTCGATGGTATTGCCGTTCAGCAGCTTGAGCGTTTCGCCACGCTTCCCCCAGCGCACGTCCACCGTGCCGTGGATCTTGTCCAGATCGAACACATGCGACGGACGGCCCAGCTCGAACATCACGTAGTTCGAGATGTCGACGAGCGCCGACACGCTGCGCTGGCCCGCGCGCTCGAGGCGCTCGACCATCCATTGCGGCGTCTTGGCCCGTGCGTTCACGCCGCGGATCACGCGACCCGAGAAGCGGCCGCACAGGTCGGGCGCGGAAATGCGCACCGGCAGCGTTTCATTCAACTCGACCTTGGCCGGCGGGAACGCCACGGCCTTCAGCGACGCGCCGGTAATCGCGGCCGTTTCGCGCGCGATGCCGTAAACCGACAGGCAGTCCGCCTTGTTCGGCGTCAGCTTGATTTCGAAGATCGTGTCGTCGAGATTCAGCGTCTCGCGGATGTCCTGACCGATCGGCGTATCTTCCGGCAGGATCATCAGGCCACTGTGATCTTCCGACAGCTTCAGTTCGCGTGCCGAGCAGAGCATGCCCTGGCTCTCGACGCCGCGCAGCTTCGACAGCTTGATCAGGAACGGCTTGCCACCCTCTTCGGCCGGCGGCAGCTCGGCCCCCACCAGGGCGACCGGCACCTTGATGCCCGGCGCCACGTTCGGCGCGCCGCAGACGATGTTCAGCGTCGCGCCGGCGCCGGCGTCGACCTGACACACGTTCAGCTTGTCCGCGTCCGGATGCTTGACCACTTCGAGCACGCGGCCGACGACGATGCGCGACGTCGCCGGCGCGACGGCACGCAGCGATTCGACTTCGAGGCCGGCCATCGTCAGCGCGTGCGACAGCTCGTCCGTCGTCAATTGCGGATCGACAAAGGTTCTCAACCAGGATTCAGGGAATTGCATGGGTGTCTACGTTCGAAACAGGTTAGATCGGGTCGGTCGCGCGGCCGGCGTCGCCTGACGCGCCGCGCAGCCGGCTCACGCGAACTGGCGGAGGAAGCGCAGATCGTTCTCGAAGAACAGGCGCAGATCCTGCACGCCGTAGCGCAACATCGTGAGCCGTTCGAGACCGCTGCCGAACGCGAAGCCGATGTAGCGCTCCGGGTCGAGACCCATATTGCGGATGACCGTCGGATGCACCTGGCCCGAGCCCGAAATCTCGAGCCATTTGCCGGCGTTCTTGCCGTGTTCGAACATCATGTCGATCTCGGCAGACGGTTCGGTAAACGGGAAGTACGACGGACGGAAGCGCACGAGAATGTCGTCGCGCTCGAAGAATTTCTTCAGAAAATCGGTGTAGACGCCCTTCAGGTCGGCGAAGCTGACGTTCTCTTCGATCCACAGGCCTTCGACCTGATTGAACATCGGCGAGTGCGTGGCATCGCTGTCGACGCGATACGTACGGCCCGGCGCGATGACCTTGATCGGCGGCTTGTTCATGCGCGCGTAGCGAACCTGCATCGGGCTCGTATGCGTGCGCAGCAGCAGTTGACGCCCTTCGGCGTCCTTGCCGTCGACGTAGAACGTATCCTGCATCGAACGGGCCGGATGGTTTTCCGGGCTGTTCAGCGAGGTGAAGTTGTACCAGTCGGTTTCGATTTCGGGGCCGTCGGCCACATCGAAACCGATCGAACGGAAAATCTGTTCGACGCGTTCCCAGGTGCGCATCACCGGGTGCAGGCTGCCCGCACCGGCGCCGCGGCCCGGCAGGGTCACGTCGATGGCCTCGGAGGTGAGGCGTTGATTCAGGAGTGCGTCGGCGAGCGCCTGGCGTCGCGCGGTGAGCGCGCCTTCCACTTGCTGCTTCGCAACGTTGATGCGCGCGCCTTCGGTCTTGCGCGCTTCGGGATCGAGTTTGCCAAGCCCTTTCAACAGCTCGGTCAGCGCACCCGACTTGCCGAGAAAGCGTGCCTTCTCGTTTTCGAGCGTGGTGATATCGGCAGCCTGTTCGAAGGCCTGCTTCGCGTCAGTGACAATCTGGTCCAGATCCATTGATCCCATCATTTCCAACGTCAATCGTTCTCGGCGAGCAAAACGCTCGATCCAACAAAAACGGGGCTCGGATGAGCCCCGTTTTCGCTGCAGCGGCCGTGACTACCGGAGCCTCGCTGCAACTGACCATGCAGTGCTAATTTCGCAATTAGGCTG
The DNA here is from genome assembly GCF_047497165.1 of Burkholderia sp. 22PA0099. Lineage (NCBI taxonomy): Bacteria > Pseudomonadati > Pseudomonadota > Betaproteobacteria > Burkholderiales > Burkholderiaceae > Burkholderia > Burkholderia sp. 22PA0099. Next base: position 2,692,221 of record NZ_CP163165.1, read on the forward strand.
CAACGGCGGCTTTCACCTGCTTGACGATCGCGGCAAAAGCAGCCTTGTCGAACACCGCCATGTCAGCCAGAACCTTACGGTCGAGTTCGATCGAAGCCTTCTTCAGGCCGTTGATGAACACGCTGTAGGTCATGTCGTGCTGACGGACTGCCGCATTGATACGCGTGATCCACAGTGCACGGAACACACGCTTCTTGTTGCGACGGTCGCGATAGGCGTACTGACCGGCACGCATCACCGCTTGCTTGGCGATGCGATAGACGTTATTGCGACGACCGCGATAACCCTTGGCCAGGTTGATGATCTTCTTGTGGCGGGCCCGTGCGGTTACCCCACGTTTGACTCGAGGCATATTTCTCTCCTTGGAGTATCAGTTAGGGGTTACGCGAACGGCAGCATGGCGCGGACGGAGTTCAGATCGGAATCATGAACGGCCGTCGAACCGCGCAGGTGGCGCTTGTTCTTCGTGGTTTTCTTGGTCAGGATGTGACGCTTGAAGGCTTGACCGCGCTTGACGGTACCGCCCGGACGCACCACGAAGCGCTTTGCAGCACTCTTCTTGGTCTTCATCTTAGGCATAACAACTCCAGTTTATTAGATGGACGTGGGTGTGCGGCCGGCTTGCGCCCTGAACCGCCCTTTGAAACCCCAATCCACTTGTGTACGGCGCACACACTGCCCGTGCGCCGTCATGTTTGGCGAGCCGCCCTGGCCGGGCCACCCGCCGCACTGCTTGACGAACCGCCGTGCAAGGCACGGCGGTTCGCGCATTACTTCTTCTTTTTCGGAGAAAGCACCATGATCATCTGGCGCCCTTCCATCTTCGGCATCTGCTCGACTTGGCCCACTTCATCGAGATCGGTGCGCAGACGTTCGAGCACGCGCATGCCGATTTCCTGGTGAGCCATTTCACGGCCGCGGAAACGCAACGTGATCTTAGTCTTGTCGCCGTCTTCAAGGAAGCGCAACAGATTGCGAAGCTTGACGTTGTAATCGCCGTCGTCGGTACCCGGACGGAATTTGACTTCCTTGACCTGGATGACCTTCTGTTTCAGCTTCGCTTCGTGCTGCTTCTTGGATTCCTGGTACTTGAACTTGCCGTAATCCATCAGACGGCAAACGGGGGGAACGGCCTGCGGCGCGATCTCCACCAGATCAACATCCAGCTCTTCCGACTTGCGGAAGGCATCGGCGAGTTTCACGATACCGATGGGTTCCCCATCGACCCCGACCAGACGCACTTCCGGCGCATTGATTTCACCGTTGATGCGATGCGACGACTTATCAGTAGCGATGTTACGTTTCCTCTAAAAATTAAAAAAACGAGCCGCGCTGCCAGGGCGGTTACTTGAACGCCCGCAGATCCTGCTGCAGACGCTCAACGAAGGCTTCGACCGGCATTACGCCAAGGTCGACGCCGCCACGGGCACGCACGGCTACCGTTTGTGCTTCACGCTCTTTTTCGCCCGCCACCAGCAGGTACGGCACTTTTTCAAGCGTGTGCTCGCGTATTTTATAGCTAATCTTCTCGTTGCGCAAATCGGCCTCAACTCTAAGCCCTTGTTTTTGCAACGATTGGGTTACGGCCTGTACGTATTCGGCCTGATTTTCCGCGATATTCATCACCACGACCTGCACCGGAGCCAGCCAGGACGGCATTGCGCCGGCGTGATGCTCGATCAGAATGCCGAGGAAACGCTCCATCGAACCGACGATCGCACGGTGCAGCATGACCGGCCGGCGGCGGCTGTTGTCTTCCGCCACGTACTCGGCGCCGAGGCGCTCCGGCAGCACCATGTCGAGCTGCAGCGTGCCGCACTGCCACGACCGGCCCAGCGCGTCCTTGATGTGGTATTCGATCTTCGGACCGTAGAACGCACCCTCGCCCGGCAGCTCTTCCCACTCGAGGCCGCAGGCCGTCAGTGCGTCGCGCAGCCCTTGTTCGGCGCGATCCCAGGTTTCGTCGGTGCCGGCACGCTGATCAGGACGCAGCGACAGCTTGATCGCGATCTGATCGAACCCGAAATCCTTGTAGATGCTCATCGCGAGTTCGTTGAACGCGATCGATTCCGAAATGAACTGGTCTTCGGTACAGAAAATGTGCGCATCGTCCTGCACGAAGCCGCGCACGCGCATCAGGCCATGCAGCGCGCCCGACGCCTCGTTGCGGTGGCACGAGCCGAATTCCGCGTAACGCAGCGGCAGGTCGCGGTACGAGCGCAGGCCGTGATTGAACACCTGGACGTGGCCCGGGCAATTCATCGGCTTGATCGCGTAGTCGCGCTTTTCCGACTCGGTCGTGAACATGTTCTCGCGATAGTTCTGCCAGTGACCCGACGCTTCCCATAGGGAGCGATCCATGATCATCGGCGTCTTGATCTCGAGATAGCCGACCGCGTTCAGGCGGCGGCGGATGTACTGCTCGATCTGCTGCCAGAGCGTCCAGCCCTTCGGATGCCAGAACACCATGCCCGGCGATTCTTCCTGCATGTGGAACAGGTCGAGTTGCTTGGCGAGCTTGCGGTGATCGCGCTTTTCCGCCTCCTCCAGCATGTGCAGGTAGGCTTCCTGGTCTTCCTTCTTGGTCCAGGCCGTGCCGTAGATGCGCTGCAGCTGCTCGTTCTTCGAATCGCCGCGCCAGTAGGCGCCCGCGACCTTCATCAGCTTGAAGACCTTGAGCTTGCCGGTGGACGGCACGTGCGGGCCGCGGCACAGATCGGTGAACCCGCCGTGCGAGTACAGCTTGATGTCGTCGCTCGTCGGGATCGATTCGATGATCTCGGCCTTGTACTTCTCGCCAATACCGCGGAAATACTCGGCGGCTTCCTCGCGCGACACGACGCGCCGCGACACCGGCTCGTCTTTCTTCGCGAGTTCCTGCATGCGCTTCTCGATCTTCTCGAGATCCTCGGGCGTGAACGGGCGGCTGTACGAGAAATCGTAGTAGAAGCCGTTGTCGATGACCGGCCCGATCGTGACTTGCGCTTCCGGATACAGGCTCTTCACCGCGTAGGCCAGCAAGTGGGCCGTCGAATGGCGAATGATGTCGAGGCCGTCTGCGTCCTTGTCGGTCACGATCGCCAGCGACGCATCGTGGTCGATCAGCGTCGAGGTGTCGACGAGCTCGCCGTCGAGCTTGCCGCCGAGCGCGGCCTTCGCGAGGCCGGCGCCGATCGACGCAGCCACTTCGGCAACTGTCACCGGATGCTCGTATTGTCGAACTGAGCCATCGGGCAGGCGTATCGAAACCATAGCAATCTCCGTGATGCCGACAGGACGCGGCAGGCAATGCGTTAAAAAACGACAAAAAAAATGCGGCCCCGCTTTCGAGGGGCCGCATTTCGATGCATCCAAACTACAGGCGAATACGTTCCTCGACTAGCGTCGTTCCGAAGTGGTTCCGGTCAACGTTCGCGATGTCATCACGGTATTTGCCTTGTGCGTAGAGAAAATGTCTACTGCCGCTTCAGACTGATGCTGCCTGCTGAAGCCGATATCGTTGGTAGGCTCGATTGGATTCGAACCAACGACCCCCACCATGTCAAGGTGGTGCTCTAACCAACTGAGCTACGAGCCTAGAGAAACGAGAGTATATGGACCTTTTTCGACTCTGGCAAGCAAATTGTGCGGTGCGGTGATCATGCCGCCCCCATTCATCAGGCCTTGCGTGTCGCGCGCACCACGCCCGACACGTCGCCGAGCAGCGTGCAGGCACGCTGCACCTGCGCCGAATTCGACACTTCCACGGTGAATTGCATGACCGCCGCATTGCGCCGGCTCTGCGTTTTCACGCCGATCACGTTCATCTTCTCGCGCGCGAACACTTCCGAAATATCGCGCAGCAGGCCCTGGCGATCGCTGGCATCGATGATCAGGTCGACCGGATACACCGACGCGCCGCGCCCGCCAAGCACATCGGCCGACCAGGTGGTTTGCAGCACGCGCTCCGGCGCGCGCTCGGACATGCGGCGGAACATCGCACAATCGCTGCGATGGATCGACATGCCCTTGCCACGCGTCACGAAGCCGCTGATCGGATCGGGCGGCGCCGGCCGGCAGCAACGTGCCAACTGCGTGAGCAGCGCATCGACGCCAACCACCAGCACCCCCGTCGAGGCGCCATGTGCGACGCTGGCGCCGCTGCTGCGCTTCTCGAACTGCTCCGGCGCCTCGATGTCGGGCTCCGGCGGCGGCGCATCGGACAGGGCATGCTCGACCGTACGCAGGCTGAACTCTTCCTTGCCGACCGCCGCGAACAGTTCCTCGGGCGCCTTGAAACCGAGCTTCGCCGCCAGGCTGTCGAGGCTGACCGATGTCTTGCCCTCGCGCTGCAAGGTCTTTTCGACCAGCGCCCGGCCTCGCGTGATGATTTCCTGCTGATCGCTGAGATTGAAGAACGCGCGCACCTTCTGGCGTGCCCGCCCGCTCTGCAGGTAGCCGAGCTGCGCGTTCAGCCAGTCGCGCGACGGGCCGCCCTCCTTCACCGCGACGATCTCGACCGTCTGCCCGTTGGCGAGCGGCGTATTGAGCGGCACCATCGAACCGTCCACCCGCGCACCGCGGCAACGGTGGCCGAGTTCGCTGTGCAGGTGATACGCGAAATCGATCGGCGTGGCGCCGTGCGGCAGCGCGATCACGCGCGCCTGCGGCGTCATCACATAGATGTGGTCGTCGTCGAGCGAGGTTTCGCGCAGTTGCGCCCAAGCTTCGTTGCCGGCCTCTTCGGGCTCGCCGTCGGTCACTTCCTCGCGCCAGGCCAGCAGTTGCCGCAGCCAGGCGATCTTCTCGTCGTACTTGTCGCCGGCCGAGAACTGGCCGCCGTAGCCGCGCGCGCCGGCTTCCTTGTAGCGCCAGTGCGCGGCCACGCCGTATTCGGCGAAACGGTGCATCTCCTGGGTACGGATCTGCACCTCGAAGGCACGGCCATCATCGCCGATCACGACCGTATGCAGCGACTTGTAGCCGTTCGGCTTGGGCCGCGAGATGTAGTCGTCGAATTCCCTCGGCACCGGCTGCCACAGGTGATGCACGATGCCCAGCACCGCGTAGCAATCCTTGATGTCGGGGACGATCACGCGAAACGCGCGCACGTCGTACAGCTCGGAGAAATCAAGCTCTTTGCCGCGCATCTTGCGCCAGATGCTGTAGATATGTTTCGGCCGGCCGCTGACTTCGGCGGGGATCTGCGCGGCCGCCAACTCCTGTTCGAGCCGCGCGATCGCCTGCGTCACATAGGCTTCGCGCTCGACGCGTTTTTCGTCGAGCAGCTTGGCGATGCGCTTGTAGGTGACGGCGTCCTCGAAGCGGAACGCCAGATCCTCCAGCTCCCACTTCAGTTGCCAGATGCCGAGCCGGTTCGCGAGCGGCGCATAGATGTCGAGCGTTTCGCGCGCGACATCGGGCGGCGGCTGGCGCTTCGCGGCTGCGTAATAGCGCAACGACTGAAGCCGCGAGGCCAGCCGGATCAGCACCACGCGAATATCCTGCGCGAACGCGAGCAACATCTTGCGCAGCGCTTCGATCTGCGCGCGGCGTTCGGCCTGCGCGTCGCGGTTGCCTTCGGGCACCTGGCGCGCGGCCAGCAGGCTGACCGTGCCGAGCCGCAACAGCTTGCGCACGTCGCTCACCAGCTTCGCGACTTCGTCGCCGAAGCGTTCGGCGATTTCCTTCTCGGGATCGTTCAGATGCGGCGTCAACGGGAACAGCGCGGCGGCCTGCACCGCGTGCGGATCGACGTTGAGCGTGCGCATCAGCGCGACGATGCCGGCAGCGTGATCGACGAGCCGCTCGCCCGAAGACAGGCAGGCGTCGCCCGCGTGCTCGCGCACGAACGCGAGCACATCATCGAACTCGGGGGACGCGGCAGCGGCGTTGGAAGCGGGATCGACGTTCATCGGCTGACCGGCAAAGGCATCGGAGAAGCGGTGCAGTTAGTTCTTTTGAGCGGCGACGACCACGATTTCGACGAGGCAGGCCGGGTTGGCCAGCTTCGCTTCGACGGTGGCGCGCGGCGGCGTGGCGCCCTGCACGACCCACGATTCCCACACTTCGTTCATCGCCGGGAAGTTCACCATGTCGGTGATGTAGATCTGCACCGACAGCAGGTTTGCCTTGTCGCTGTTCACTTCGGCAAGCAGGCGATCGATGTGGCCCAGCACTTCGAGCGTCTGGCCCTTGATGTCCTGCGCCGTGTCTTCGGCGATCTGGCCGGCCAGATAGACGGTACCGTTGTACACGGCGGTTTCGGAAAGACGCGCGCCGACATGATGACGAATGACTGCCATGGAAATCCCTGGAAAGGAGTGAATGAGGTTCGGCCGGCGGCTCGGGCGTACGCGCCCGGGAACCTGCGGCCGAACTGCATATTATGACGCGTCTTGCTCGAAAAATCGGCGGGCGATCGTAATCTGCGCCGGATCGAGGAACGCCGGGGCATGGCCCACGCCCGCAATCTCGACACTCGACACCGCCTTCCCGCGTGCCGTCATCTTGGCGACGGTGGCCGCCGACAGCAGATCCGACCCGGCGCCGCGCACCACCAGCAGCCGCCCCGCGAACGTTTCGAAGGCGCGCCACAGCACCGCCTCGCCGGCTTCGAGCTGCTCCGGCGTAGTGGCGCGAAACGGCTCGGCGATGCGCGGGTCGTAGCGCACGCGCCAGCCGCCGCTCGCCGCATCGTGCGCCAGCAGCGGCGCGTTGATCTCGCGCCATTCCTCGCTGGTCAGCGGACCGAACGATGCGGCAAGCGCCGCGAGATGATCGATGCCGGCCTGCTCGGTATCGAAATGCATGTCCTTGCCGAGATACTCGCCGATCCGTGCGAGCGAATCGGGTTCGATATGCGGACCGACGTCGTTGAGCAGCATCCGCGCGATCGGCGTATCGGGCAGACCGCCGAGCACCATGCCGATCAGACCGCCCATCGAGGTGCCGAACCAGTCGACGCGCTCGACATCGAGCCGCGCGATCAGCGTGACCATGTCGGCCACGTATTGCGGCAGACCATACAGGCGCGGATCGGCCAGCCAGCCGGAGCGGCCTCGCCCGGCCACGTCCGGGCAGATCACGCGGTAGCGGTCGGACAGCGCGGCGGCGAGGCGGTCGAAATCGCGGCCCGAGCGCGTCAGGCCGTGCACGCACACGAGCACGCGCGGATTATCGGGATCACCCCATTCGGTATAGGCAAGACGATGAAGGCCCGCCGGGCTCGCGCATTGCACATGGCGCTCGCGCGGCGAGGCGGAAGACGGGAAGGAATCGGACATCGATGCGTCCTCGCGTTGGGCCGGCCAGGCCGGCGGACCGGCGGGCCGGGACGGCCCGCGCGCAGACGCGATCGATTGTAAACCGCTTCGTTCCGCGCATGCGACGACGCCCGGCACCGAAGCCCGTGACGCTTCATGCGCCCGTCACGCGCGGGTCATCGATGCGCCGCTCGATCGCGACGAGGCGACCACGCATCGGCCGAAAGCAAAAACGCCCCGCGGCGCGAGCCACGGGGCGTTCGTCGAATCAGGGCAACCGCTCGGGCGGCCGCCCCGCTTCGCTCAGGACACGGCGCTGACGTCGAGCGGCGCGCCCGTCTTGGCCTTGACCTCGTCGACGCTCACGCCGTCGGCCAGCTCGATCAGCTTGAGGCCGTCCGGCGTCACTTCGATCACGCCGAGATCGGTGATGATGATGTCGACCACGCCCACGCCCGTCAGCGGCAGATTGCATTCGTCGAGGATCTTGTGCTGATCGCCCTTCGCGACGTGCTCCATCAGCACCACCACGCGCTTGACGCCCGCCACCAGGTCCATCGCGCCGCCCATGCCCTTGATCATCTTGCCCGGGATCATCCAGTTCGCCAGGTCGCCCTTCTTGCTGACCTGCATCGCGCCGAGGATCGCCAGGTTGATGTGGCCGCCGCGGATCATCGCGAACGAATCGGCCGACGAGAAGATCGACGAACCGGGCAGCGTGGTCACCGTCTGCTTGCCCGCATTGATCAGGTCGGCATCGATTTCCTCTTCGGTCGGCGACGGCCCGATGCCGAGCAGCCCGTTTTCCGATTGCAGCCACACTTCGACGCCCGCCGGCACGTGGTTGGCCACCAGCGTCGGCAACCCGATGCCGAGGTTCACGTAGAAGCCGTCTTGCAGTTCCTTGGCCGCGCGCGCAGCCATCTGGTCACGATTCCAGGCCATGTCAGTCTCCTTTCGCGCGCACGACGCGTTGTTCGATACGTTTTTCCGGCGTCGCGTTCAGCACGAGACGCTGCACGAAGATGCCCGGCGTGTGGATGTGATCCGGATCGAGCTCGCCGTTCTCGACGATTTCCTCGACTTCCGCCACCGTGATGCGGCCGGCCATCGCGCACATCGGGTTGAAGTTGCGCGCGGTGCGGCGATAGATCAGGTTGCCCGACTTGTCGGCCTTCCAGGCCTTCACTAGCGCGACATCGGCCGTCAGCGACGGCTCCAGCACGTAGTGGTTCTCGCCGAACTGGCGCGTTTCCTTGCCTTCCGCGATCACGGTGCCGTAGCCGGTGTTGGTGAAGAACGCCGGGATGCCCGCGCCGCCGGCGCGCAGCTTCTCGGCCAGCGTGCCCTGCGGCGTGAATTCGAGCTCGAGTTCGCCCGACAGGTACTGGCGCTCGAATTCCTTGTTCTCGCCGACATACGACGAGATCATCTTCTTGATCTGCCGCGTTTCGAGCAACAGGCCGAGGCCGAAGCCATCCACGCCCGCGTTGTTGCTGATACAGGTGATGTTCTTGACGGCGGTGTCGCGCAGCGCGGCGATCAGCGCCTCGGGGATCCCGCACAGGCCGAAGCCGCCGACGGCATAGGCCTGCCCGTCCGCGACAATGCCCTCGAGCGCGGCAGCCGCGCTTGGGTAGATCTTGTTCATCTTTCTGTCCCTTCCTCTATGGAAACCAGTCGAACCGGTTCGCGACGCGTGTCGAACCTGCCGCGTCATTCTAGACACCCTCGGATGATCCCGCGTTGACAACGCGGCACTTCCGTCGAGTGATTTGCCGGAAAGGGTACGATGGGCAGCCGATACGGCACAATACGCAAAAATACATAAGCGTTCACCACCATGCGCGAACGCCCGACAACACCGCCCGATGCCCGAACTCGATTACCAGACTGCCTTCCACCTTGCGCCGATCGGCCTCGTGCTGTCGCGCGACCGCGTGATCGAGGATTGCAACGACGCACTCGCGGCGATGTTCCGCTGCCGCCGCACCGACCTGATCGGCCAGTCGTACCGCGTGCTCTATCCGTCGCCGGACGAATTCCAGCGAATCGGCGAGCGCATCACCCGGGTGATGAGTGCAACCGGCTGCTATGCGGACGAACGGATCATGAAGCGCGCCGACGGCGAGCTGTTCTGGTGCCATGTGACGGGCCGCGCGCTCGACCGCGCGGCGCCGCTCGCCGACGGCGTGTGGACCTTCGAGGATTTGAGCGCGACGCGGCGCGTGGCCGTGGAACTGACGCCGCGCGAGCGCGAGATCGCCGCGCAACTGGCCACCGGCAAGACCAGCAAGCAGATCGGCCGCGTGCTGGACATCAGTTCGCGCACGGTCGATATCTACCGCGCGCGGCTGATGCGCAAGTACGGCACGGCGAACACGGCCGAGCTGCTGCAGCGGCTGCTCGGCCAGTAGCGGCGCGGCGCGCGATTGCGCCGTGCAAGAGCCCGACGCGGCCTGCCGCTTACTCGACGCGCTGGCGCAGCGCCGCTTCGATCGTATCGCGCAGCAGTTCCGGCAATGGCGTGGATTTGCCGAGCGCGTAATCGACCCAGACGCAGCGCGCGTTCCCGCGCGCGTACAAGTGGCTCGGATCGTCTGCCCGGGCCAGCTCGAACCCGGTGTCGAAGCTGCTGCGCCCCGGCTTGGCGACGGTCATGCGTGCGATCACGTCGCCCGGATAGTGCAACTGCTTGAGGAACTCCATCGAGGCCGTGACGATCACCGGCCCCTGCCCTTCGCCGTTGCCGCCCGCAATGCCGAGCGCCTCGAACCACGAGATCCGCGCCTGCTCCATGTAGCGGAAATAGACCGTGTTGTTGACATGGCCGAACGCATCCATGTCGCCCCACCGGATCGGCATCGACATCTCGAAAACGGGAACGTATTCGCTCATTTCACTTTCTTCCAGCAGACCGCCGCTTCATGCGAGCCCGAACCCGTCGTCGGCCGAGATGATCGAGCCGTTGACGAATTGCGACTCGTCGGCCGCCAGCAGCAGGAGCAGGCCGTCGAGATCCTGCGGTTTGCCGACGCGCCGGCGCGGCAGCATCGACTGCAGCTTGCGGCCCTGCTCGGTTTCCCACAGGTCGTGATTGATTTCGGTATCGATGTAGCCGGGGCAGATCGCGTTGACGTTGATGCCGTGCCGGCCCCATTCGCTGGCCATCGCGCGCGTCATGTGCACCACGGAGGCCTTGCTCATCGAATACAGGCCGATCTGCGGAAACACCCGCAGGCCGGCCACCGAGGCGATATTGATGATGCGATACGGCGGTTTGCCGTGGCCGTTGCCGCGCATCATCATCCGTTTGGCCACTTCCTGCGCGACGAAAAACGCGCCGCGCGTGTTGGTGTCGAACACGAAGCCGAAATCCTCGGGCGTCACGTCGACCAGCTTCTGCATCGTCGATACACCGGAATTGTTGACCAGGATATCGATCGTGCCGGCTTCCGTTTCAGCGTGCGCCACCGCGGCGCGAATGCTCTGGTGATCGGTCACGTCGAGCGACACGACGTGCGCCGCGCCGCCGGCTGCCTCGATCTGCGCGCGCAGTTCCTTGAGGCGCTCGATACGACGGCTCGCCAGCACGACTTTCGCGCCGGCCTCCGAGAGCACCTGCGCGAAGCGTTGGCCCAGCCCGCTCGACGCGCCTGTCACCATCGCCACCTTGCCTTCCAGATTGATCGAACGACCCATCACAACTCCCTTGCTGGATAGCCCGGCATGCGGCTTGCTGCCGGGCAGGAACCTTATCATATAAATAGAACGATCGTGCTAATCTAGCCGCATTCTGTTGCGGCAACCGTTTTATTTGATCGACAATACGCTCCCAATTAAAAAGCATTCTAACGGTTAGAGGAACGCTCATGACCCCCACAAGCCTGATCGAGCAATACGGCCCCCGAGAGTCGATGGAATACGACGTCGTGATCGTCGGCGGCGGCCCGGCCGGCCTGTCGGCGGCCATCCGGCTGAAGCAGCTCGCGGCGGAAAAAGGCGGCGAAATCAACGTCTGCGTGCTCGAGAAGGGTTCGGAAATCGGCGCGCACATCCTGTCGGGCGCCGTGATGGACCCGCGCGCGATCGGCGAGCTATTCCCCGACTGGAAGGAAAAAGGCGCGCCGCTCAACGTGGAAGTGGCCGAAGACCGCTTCCTGTTCCTCAGCGAAACCGGCGCGAAGTCGGTGCCGAACTGGGCGCTGCCCGACAATTTCAAGAATCACGGCAACTACGTGATCAGCCTGGGCAACGTCACGCGCTGGCTCGGTCAGCAGGCTGAAGCGCTCGGCGTCGAGATCTTCCCGGGTTTCCCGGCCGCCGAAATCCTCTATCACGAAGAGGGTTCGGTGAAGGGCGTGGCTACCGGCAACCTCGGCATCGGCAAGGACGGCGAGCCCACCGAGAACTTCCAGCTCGGCATGGAGCTGCACGCCAAGTACACGCTGTTCGCCGAAGGCTGCCGCGGCAACCTGGGCCGCCAACTGATCGACAAGTTCCAGTTGAACGCGAACGCCGATCCGCAGGCCTACGGGATCGGCATCAAGGAGCTGTGGGAAATCGATCCGGCCAAGCACAAGCCGGGCCTCGTGATCCACACGGCCGGCTGGCCGCTCGCCTCGGACACCTACGGCGGTTCGTTCCTGTATCACATGGACAACAACCAGGTGGTGGTCGGTTTCGTGGTGGGCCTGGGCTACTCGAACCCGTATCTCTCACCGTTCGAGGAATTCCAGCGCTACAAGACTCACCCGGAAATCCGCAAGTTCCTGGAAGGCGGCAAGCGCGTGTCGTACGGCGCGCGCGCCATTACCGCGGGCGGGCTGGTATCGCTGCCGAAAACGGTGTTCCCGGGCGGCGCGCTGGTCGGCGACGACGCCGGCTTCCTGAACGCCTCGCGCATCAAGGGCAGCCACGCCGCGATCAAGACCGGCATGCTGGCCGCCGACGCCGCGTTCGAGGCCGTGCAGGCCGGCCGCGAGCGCGACGAGCTGACGGCCTATCCGGAAGCCTTCAAGCAGTCGTGGCTTTACACGGAGCTGTACAAGGCGCGCAACTTCAAGCAGTGGATGGCCAAGGGCCTGTATCTGGGCACGGTGATGGTCGGCATCGAGCAGAAGCTGCTGGGCGGCAACGTGCCGTGGACGCTCCATCACCAGCACGCCGACCACGAGATGCTGAAGCCGGCCTCGCAATGCACGCCGATCGCGTATCCGAAGCCGGACGGCAAGCTGACGTTCGATCGCCTGTCGTCGGTGTTCATCTCGAACACCAACCATGAAGAGAACCAACCGGCCCACCTGACGCTGAAGGACCCGAGCGTGCCGGTCAACGTGAACCTGCACACCTACGCCGGCCCGGAAGCGCGCTTCTGCCCGGCGGCCGTGTACGAGTTCCAGAAGAACGACGACGGCAGCGACCGCCTCGTGATCAACGCGCAGAACTGCGTCCACTGCAAGACCTGCGACATCAAGGATCCGACGCAGAACATCGTGTGGGTCACGCCGGAAGGCGGCGGCGGACCGAACTATCCGAACATGTAAGCGCTGCCGGCACCCCTGACGCCGGAAACGAAACAGGCCTCGCGAATCGAATCGCGAGGCCCGTTATTTTATGGAGGGACAATCGAGCAGCTTACGGCGCTTCCGGCGCGATCTTAGGCGTGGTGGTGTGAACGTCGCCGCACTGCGCACGATGACGCAGCGCGTGATCGATCAGCACCAGCGCCAGCATCGATTCGGCGATCGGCGTCGCGCGGATGCCGACGCACGGATCGTGGCGGCCGAAGGTTTCGACGACCGATTCCTCGCCCGCCTTCGTAATCGAGCGGCGCGGCGTGCGGATGCTCGAGGTCGGCTTGATGGCGATCGATACCGTCAGATCCTGGCCCGTCGAGATGCCGCCCAGAATGCCGCCCGCGTGATTGCCGACGAAGCCCTGCGGCGTGATTTCGTCGCCGTGCTCGGAGCCGCGCTGCGCGATGCTCGCGAAGCCGGCGCCGATCTCGACGCCCTTAACCGCGTTGATCGCCATCATCGCGTGGGCGATATCGGCATCGAGGCGATCGTAGAGCGGCTCGCCCCAGCCGACCGGCACGCCGGAGGCCACCACGTTGATGCGCGCGCCGATCGAATCGCCGTCCTTGCGCAGTGCATCCATGTAATCCTCGAGTTGCGGGACGATCTCGGCGTTCGGCGCGAAGAACGGGTTCTCGCGCACATGCGACCAGTCGACGAACGGCACGTCGATCGCGCCCAGCGCGCTCATGTAGCCACGCACCTCGATGCCGAAGCGCTCGCGCAGCCACTTCTTGGCCACCGCGCCGGCGCCGACGATCGGCGCGGTCAGGCGCGCCGACGAACGGCCGCCGCCGCGGTAATCGCGGATGCCGTATTTCTGCCAGTAGGTGTAATCGGCGTGACCGGGGCGGAAGGTTTCGACGATGTTGCCGTAATCCTTGCTGCGCTGATCGGTGTTGCGGATCAGCAGCCCGATCGGCGTGCCGGTGGTGCGCCCCTCGAAGATGCCCGAGAGAATTTCGACGGAGTCCGGCTCCTGGCGCTGCGTGACATGACGCGAGGTGCCGGGCTTGCGGCGGTCGAGTTCGAGCTGGATGTCGGCTTCGGTCAGTTCCATCCCCGGCGGGCAGCCGTCGATCACGCAGCCGATCGCGGGGCCGTGCGATTCGCCGAAGGTCGTGACAGTGAAGAGCTTGCCGAGGGTATTGCCGGACATGGGAGCCGTTCCAGGAGAAAGTCGGGGAAACCGCTATTATGCCAGCCGCCCCGCCTGTCGAGGGGGCGCGGCCCCGCCGACGCCCGATTGCACGCTATTCGCGCCCTATTTCCGCAAGCCGCGCAGTTCGGTCACCACCTTCTGCAACACGTCCGGCAAGGCCGCCGAGGACTCGATCGGCTCGCCGACCGCCAGCGTCAGGCGGCTCATCGCGCCCTTCTGCACCGGCCGAGGCCAGCGCGCATCGCTGTGCCGCGAGAACCAGCTGCCCCATAGCCCGCGCAGCGCCATCGGCACCACCGGCACGTCGGCGCGGCGCAGGATTTCGGTCACGCCGTGGTGGAACGTGTTGATCTCGCCGGTACGCGTGAGCTTGCCTTCCGGGAAGATGCAGACCAGATCGCCGTCCTTGAGCGCCGCTTCGCAGGCCGCATAGGCACGCTCCAGCATCTCGGGATTCTCGTGGCGCGGCGCGATCGGAATCGCCTTGGCATGGCGAAACGCCCAGCTCGCGAGCGGCGCGCGGAAGATCCGGTAATCCATCACGAAACGGATCGGGCGCGGGCTGGCGGCGGCGATCACGAGCGCATCCACATAGCTGACGTGATTGCAGACCAGCACCGCCCCCGTGTCCTCGGGAATCCGCTCGGCATGCACCAGGCGAATGCGATAGAACGTGTGCACCAGCACCCAGGCCACGAAGCGCAGCAGGAATTCCGGCACCAGCGAATAGATGTAGGCGGCCACCACCACGTTCAGCAGCCCCGTGACGAGGAACAGCCCCGGAATACCGACGCCCGCATGCGTCAGGCCCATCGCCATCAACGCCGACGCCACCATGAACAGCGAATTGAGGATGTTGTTCGCGGCGATGATGCGCGCGCGGTGGGTCGGCGCGCTGCGGCTCTGGATCAGCGCGTAGAGCGGCACGCTGTAGAAACCACCGAACATCGCGAGCAGGAACAGGTCGGCCAGCACGCGCCAGTGCGCCGGTTGCGCGAGGAATTCGCCGACGTTCAGCAAGTGCGTGTGCGCCGGCAGCACGTGGCTCGCGAAGTACAGGTCGATCGCGAACACGCTGATGCCGATCGAGCCGAGCGGCACCAGGCCGATCTCGACGCGGTTGCGCGAGAGCTTCTCGCACAGCATCGAACCCAGGCCGATCCCGATCGAGAACGTGGCCAGCAGCACGGTGACGACGTCGGGGTTGGCCGACATCACGTCCTTGGCGAACCCGAAGAACGATGTCAGGAACGTCGCGCCGACGAACCACAGCCACGAGATGCCGAGCAGGCTCAGGAACACGGTGCGGTTCTGGCCGGCCAGCTTCAGGTTGCGCCAGGTTTCCGACACCGGATTCCAGTTGATCTTCAGATCCGGCTGCGGCGCGGGCGTGACCGGCACGCCCGAGGCCACCAACCGTCCGATCACGGCGATCACCACGCAACTGACGGCCAGCAGCAGCTCGCCGCGCCCGTCGATGCCGGCCGCCGCGCCGCCGATGATGGTGCCGATCAGGATCGCGACGAAGGTACCCATCTCGACCAGCCCGTTGCCGCCCACCAGTTCCTTGTCGCTCAGATGCTGCGGCAGGTAGGAATACTTGACGGGGCCGAACAGCGTGGAGTGCATGCCCATCATGAACGTACACAGATACAGCAGCGAGGCGACATGGGTGACGAAGCCGGCCGCACCCACCAGCATCAGCGCGATCTCGAAGGTCTTGACGAAGCGCGTGAGGCGCGCCTTGTCGTATTTGTCGGCGATCTGGCCGGAGGTGGCCGAGAACAGCATGAACGGCAGGATGAACACGGCCGAAATCAGGAACGCGGCCGTCTTGGGATCGACACCGTTGAATTTCGTGCTCTGGTAGGTGATCAGCGAGGTGAAGCCGATCTTGAAGACGTTGTCGTTCAGCGCGCCGAAGAACTGCGTGGCGAAGAACGGGGCGAAGCGTCGCTGGCGAAGCAGGCCGAATTGCGACGAGTGCGAATGGCGTTCGTTGCGCCGCGTGGTGGTTGTCGTATTGGAATCGCTCATGCGCTCGGGGCGCGCGGCATCGACGCCGCACGCGGTCGGTGTGTCGGATCGAAAACGGCCGGCACGCGTTCGCGTACCGGCCGTGGGAAGATGCGCGGCCCGTCCTGCGCATCCGGTGTGACGGGCAGCCGGCCTTGGCAGACTGCCTTGATTCGGTGAGCCCGGATCAGTTCGCCGCGGGTGCTTGATGCACTTCGCCGTCCGGCTCGGGCGGCCAATCGCGGATATACGCCTTCAGCATGCGATTTTCGAAACTCTGCGCCTCGACCACCGTTTTCGCGACGTCGTAGAACGAAATCACGCCCATCAGCACGCGCTTCTCGAGCACCGGCATGTAGCGCGCATGGCGCTCGAGCATCATCCGGCGCACTTCGTTGACGTCCGTTTCCGGCGTGCAGGTGAGCGGATCGTCCATGACCTTGCGGACCTGGACATCGCCGATCGCGCCGCCATTGGCCTTCAGGCGCAGGATGATCTCGCGGAACGTCAGGATTCCGACCAGATCGCCGTACTCCATCACGACGAGCGAACCGATATCGCGCTCCGCCATCGTATCGACTGCCTCGCGCAGCGGCATATCAGGCGTCACGGTGTACAGCGTGTTGCCCTTGACTTTCAGAATATCGCTGACGCGCATTCTTGCCCCCAAAACTGGATGGTACATAACCGGTTTTCGATCCTATCGGAAACCCCATCAAAAGGAAAGCGCGAGGCCCGCCCGGCAAGCCCCTACGGCAGGTGCCGGGGGGCGGTCCAGCCTGGCGGTTGCGGCCTGCCGCCGCGAGCCGCACAATGGCCGCCATGACGAGACGGGCATGCCGCCCGCCCGGGAGACAGCCATGACGCGCACCGCCCAAGGCGAGGATTTCGCAAATTTCGCCCAGTTCTACCCGTTCTATCTCGGCGAGCACAGCAACCGCGTGTCGCGGCGGCTGCATTTCGCCGGCAGCCTCGGCGTGATCGGCTGCCTCGCGATGGCGATCGCCACCGGCCATTGGGGCTGGCTGCCGGCCGCCATCGTGTGCGGTTACGGGTTCGCCTGGGTCGGCCACTTCTTCTTCGAAAAGAACCGCCCGGCCACGTTTCGGCATCCGGTCTACAGCCTGATGGGCGATTGGGTGATGTTCAAGGACATCTGCATCGGGCGGGTGCGGCTGTAAGGCAGCCGCGGATCGGGGCGTTCAGGCCGTTTCAGGCGGCGGTGCGGCGGTCTTGCCGGCACTCGGTTCGCCGCCTGTGCCATTGGTTTCGCCCGCTTCGTCGGCTTGCGTCACGTCCCGCCGGGTCAGCAGGTCGGCCAGCGTCGCGCCGAGCGGCTCGCCCGTCAGCGCCGCGATCAGGCGCGTGCCGTCGATCGCCGCGCGGCCGCGCTGGGCCTGATAGAGCAGCTCGTCGCGATCGACCACGAACGCGTCGAACAGTTGGGAAACCGTCAGTTTCTCCCGGTTGGCCAGCAGGATGTAGCGCGACGCCGCACTGTTCCCGCCCTCCAGCCGCGCGACCCACTCGCGATCCTCCATCGCCGACAGCAACCGCTGCGCCGTTTCCATGCCGCAGCGCACCATCACCGCCAGCCGCGCCGCCGAATGGCCCGGTTTTCCGGCATCCTGGGCATCGGCCAGACGCGCCAGCAGCGCGACGGCATCGAGCAGATCGCTGCCCGGATAGTCGACCCGGTGGAACTGGCCGATGCGGATCACCGGCAGCGCCGAGGTCAGCATCGCCCCGGCCAAGGTGATCAGCCAGCTCAGATACATCCATAGCAGGAACAGCGGCACCGCCGCAAACGCACCATACACGGCCGTGTAGGTCGGAATCCGCCGCACGTAGTAACCGAAGCCGCGCTTGGCCAGCTCGAAGGCGATCGCCGCGCAGATCCCGCCCACCACGGCATCGCGCCAGGCCACCGTGCAATTCGGCAAAAAGACATAGAGCAGCGTGAAGGCCAGCACCGTCAGCGGCAGCGACGCGATCGTCAACAGCCATTCGAACGAGTTGACCGAATCCGGCGCGCCCGCAAAGGCCAGCGACTTGGTAAACAAATAGGACGAGATCGACAGGCTCACGCCGAACAGCAGCGGGCCGAGCGTGATGATGGCCCAGTACGCCAGCACGCGCTGCGCGAACGGCCGCGACTTGCGCACGCGCCAGATCACGTTGAACGCCGATTCCACCGTCATCATCGTCATCACGGCCGTGACCACCAGCACGATCAGGCCGGCCGTGGTCAGCCCCTTGGCCTTGGCGGAGAACTGATTCAGGTACTTGAAGATCTGGCTGTTGAACTGCGCCGGCATCAGGTGATCGGCGAGAAAGCCCTGCAGCGACGACTGGAACGACGAGAAGATCGGGAACGCCGTGAACAGCGCGAACGCCACCGTTACAAGCGGCACCAGCGCGAGGATCGTGGTGAACGTCAGGCTGCCCGCGACCTGCGGGATGCGATCTTCCGCGCCACGGCGGGCGGCGAAGCGCGCGAGACGCTTGATGGTGTCGAGATCCACACTCAACTTCGGCAACGGCTTTCTCCTTCGGACGGCCTGCTCCGCCGGCTTCGCCGCGGTCGCACCCCCTATAATAGCCGCTCACTCAAGGGACCTATGAAAGACATCCTGGTGCTCTATTACAGCCGCCACGGCGCCACGCGCGATCTTGCACTGGCGATCGCGGCCGGCGTCGATGCCGTACCCGGCATGCAGGCCCGCATCCGCACCGTGCCACCGGTTTCCACCGTCTGCGAATCCAGCGAACCCGATATCCCGTCCGACGGCCCGCCCTACGCCGAACTGCGCGACCTCGAGGAATGCACGGGCCTCGCGCTCGGCTCCCCCACCCGCTTCGGCAACATGGCCGCGCCGCTCAAGTATTTCCTCGACGGCACCACGCCGCAGTGGCTCGCCGGCGCGCTGGCGGGCAAGCCCGGCTGCGTGTTCACGTCGACCGGCAGCCTGCACGGCGGCCAGGAATCCACCCTGTTGTCGATGATGCTGCCGCTTTTGCACCACGGCATGCTAATCGTCGGCATCCCGTTTACCGAGAGCGCACTGAGCACCACCGACGGCGGCGGCACGCCATACGGTGCGTCGCATCACGCACACGGCGGCCAGCCGGGCACGCGCCACGGCATCTCGGCCGACGAGAAGGCGCTGGCCGTGGCGCTCGGCACCCGTCTCGCGCGCGCCGCCGCGAAGCTCGACGCCGCCTGATGGACACCCCGCGCGCCGCGCCGCCCGCCGGCCGCTCCGCCTTCGCGCTCGCCGCGGCCGGCTGTCTGGCCGCGCTGATCGTGCTGTCGGTGGCGTGGGAAGTCTGGCTCGCACCGCTGCGCCCCGGCGGTTCGGCGCTGATGCTGAAGGCCGTGCCGCTCGCGCTGATGCTGCCGGGCGTGTGGCGGCGGCGCCTCTATACGCTGCAATGGGCGTCGATGCTGATCCTGCTGTACCTTGCCGAGGGCGTGGTGCGCGGCATGACCGATCGCGGGCTGTCGGCTCGGCTGGGTTGGGTCGAATGCGTGCTGGCGCTCGGCTTTTTCGTGGCGACGATTGCGTATGTGGCGCCGTTCAAGCGTGCCGCCAAACTGGCTGCCCGGCAGATCGGCACGGCCTCCGGCGCAGCCCGAGCCGAACCGGCCGACAATGAGGCCCATGCCGCGCGGCGCCCGCGGCCGTCGAAACGCCCGCCGCGCCGCCCCTCCTGACCGAATTCGAGACACTCGCGATGACCACCTCCCCCGCCTTCCTCGATGCCTGCCGCGCCGCGATCGGCGCCGACCATGTGCTGACCGATGCGCAGGACACCGCGCCGTTCGTCACCGATTGGCGCAAGCGCTACCACGGCGCGACCTGCGCGGTGCTGCGTCCCGGCACCACGGAAGAAGTGGCGGCGGTCGTGAAGCTGGCCGTCGAACACCGTGTCGCGCTGGTGCCGCAAGGCGGCAACACGGGCCTTGCCGGCGGCGCCACGCCCGACGACAGCGGCTCGCAGGCCGTGCTCAGCGTGGCACGATTGAATCGCGTCCGCGAACTCGACGCGCACAACAACACCATCACCGTCGAAGCCGGCGTGATCCTGGCCGACGTGCAGGCACGCGCGCAGGAAGCCGGCCGCCTGTTCGCGCTGAGCCTGGCCGCCGAGGGCAGTTGCACGATCGGCGGCAACCTGTCGACCAACGCCGGCGGCACCGCCGTGCTGCGCTACGGCAACACGCGCGAGCTGTGCCTCGGCCTCGAGGTCGTCACGCCGCAGGGCGAGATCTGGAACGGCCTGCGCGGCCTGCGCAAGGACAACACCGGCTATGATCTGCGCGACCTGTTCATCGGTGCCGAGGGCACGCTCGGCATCATCACGGCAGCCGTCATGAAGCTGCATCCGCGCCCGGCCGCGCAGGTCACCGCGCTCGCCGCGCTCGAATCGCCGCATGCCGCGCTCGACTTCCTCGCGCTGGCACAGCGCGCGGCCGGCCCGCTGCTGACCGGTTTCGAGCTGATGTCCGATTTCTGCATGCGGCTGGTCGGCAAGCACTATCCGCAGTTGCGTTACCCGTTCGCGACGCCGCACGCGCAAACCGTGCTGCTCGAACTGTCCGACAACGAGAGCGAGGATCACGCCCGCGCGCTGTTCGAGGCGATGATGGCCGAAGCGTTCGATGCCGGCCTCGTGGTGGACGCCGTGGTGGCCGAAAACCTCGCGCAGTCGCGCGCGTTCTGGGATCTGCGCGAACATATCTCGCTCGCGCAGTCCGACGAAGGCCTCAACGTCAAGCACGACATCGCCGTGCCGATCTCGTCGATCGCGCGCTTCATCGACGAAACCGACGCCGCCATTCAGCAGGTCGCGCCCGGCGCGCGCATGGTGACGTTCGGCCATCTCGGCGACGGCAACCTGCACTACAACGTGCAGACGCCCGAGGGCGGCGACGCCCGCGCCTTCCTCGCCGAATTCCAGGCACCGATCAACCGTGTCGTGTACGACAACGTGCACCGCCATCACGGCACCATCAGCGCCGAACACGGCATCGGGCAACTGAAGATCGACGATGCGCAGCGCTACAAGTCGCCGGTGGAAATCGGGTTGATGAAGACGCTGAAGCAGGCGTTCGATCCGCTCGGGTTGATGAATCCGGGGAAGGTGTTGCGGTAAGCCGGCCAACGCGGCCTCTCACACAGAACGTCCCCCAAGCAGGAGCTTTCATGTCGATCCGCGTGCGCGTGCTGTCCGACCTGCATCTCGAAGGCAACATGCCGGAAGCGATTCCCGGCGCCGCCGCCGATCTCGTCGTGCTGGCCGGCGACATCCACAATCACGCCGAGGGCCTGCGCTGGGCGGCCGAGAACTTCGATCCTGACGTGCCGGTGATCTATGTGCCCGGCAATCACGAGTATTACGACGGCGCGTTCGGTGCGCTCGAAGCCGCGATGCGCGACACGGCCCGCGCGCTCGACAACGTCCATTACCTGAACGGCGATGCCTACGTTTCGCCGGACGGCCGCTTTCGCGTGCTCGGCACGACGCTCTGGACCGATTTCGCGCTGTTCGGCAGCGACGAGGACACGCTCACCAATGCAATGACGGCCTGCGCCCGCACGATGTTCGATTTCAACGGTGTGATTCAAGTGGATTGGGCCGCGGCCGGCGATACGGAACGCGGCGGCAGCCCAGGCCCCGGCGAATCGCGCGCCCTGACGCCGGCCGACACGTTGGCCCTGCATCGCGGCGCGCGCGCGTGGCTCGAAGCCGAGCTGGCCAAGCCGTGGCCGGGGCAGACGATCGTGGTGACGCATCACGCACCGCATCGCGCGAGCCTGGCCGAGCGCTACGCGAACGAGATCGTCTCGGCCGGTTTCATCAGCGACCTGACACCCCTGGTGGCGCCGCCGGCTGCACTGTGGATCCACGGCCACACGCATACCTCGTTCGACTACGAGACGGCGGCCGGTACGCGCGTGGTCTGCAACCCGCGAGGCTACATTCGACGGAAAACGGGTGAACGCGAAAATCCCGCGTTCGCATGGGACAAGGTGGTGACACTGCCAAACGCCACGCACACCACACACGCCACTTCGGTGGAACAGCTGTAACGCGCCGTAAACGACAACGGGCGTGCGACAAGCACGCCCGTGTTGCGATCGAGTGGAAACGATCGCGTAAAATCGTCACGCCGGTAGCAATCGGTAACAACTGCCCGCTGCCTACCCACGAAAATGCCACGAAAAAGCCGGCGTTCATGCCGCCGGCTTACCAACCCGATTCAATACCGCGAAGCGCTCCGCGCCTGCGTGTCGTCCGGGCGCCGAACCCGCACCGGTACCAGTTGGCGCTGCTTCGCGCGCAGCAGGTCCCGTGCACCCACGATACCCATCCAGCCGGTCACGGCCGCGAGACCCAACATCACCCAGTGCGCGCTCATCGATTTTCTCCGTCAGTCAGTCCGACATCCAATGACTCAACAGTAGCAAACCCTGCGCGTTTCAAGCGTAAAAAAATGTTGCGAGACCGAAAAGAAGTGTGAGCGCCCAACGATTCGACGCATCAGGTCTCGCGCGTGAATAGCTTGAGCGCCGTCATGTCGGCCTCGAGCGTGGCCGGCAACGATTCGCGCATGAAATCGACCCAGGTGCGGATCTTCGCGTCGAGATACTGGCGCGACGGGTACAACGCGTAAATGTTCATCACGTGCGAGCGGTACTCGGGCATCACACGCACGAAATCGCCGTTGCGCAGGCCGGTAATGGCGGTATAGAGCGGCAGCACGCCGATCCCCATCCCCTCGCGGATCGCCACCGACAAGGCTTCGGCCACGTTGACCCGGAACGGCGGCGACGCCACCGGCAGGCTTTTTTCGCCATCCGGCCCGACCAGCGTCCATTCGTCCCACTGGAAACCGGGCGCGACCATCCCGAGGCAGGTATGCGCGTCGAGATCCTGCGGCACCCGCGGCACGCCGTGCCGTTCGAGATAGTCGCTCGATGCGCAGGCCACGCTGAAGGTTTCGCCGAGACGCTGCGAGACCAGGCCCGAATCAGGCAGGTTGCGGTCGATCACGATCGACACGTCGAACCCTTCGTCGAGCAGGTCGGGCAGGCGCTGCGCGAGCGTCAGATCCACCTGCACCTCGGGATAGCGCTGCCGGTAGCGCGCGATCATCGGCACCGCGTAATGCTGGCCGAGGCTCGTCATGCAATGCACCTTGAGCTTGCCGGACGGGCGCGCGTGGGCGTCGCTGGCCTCGGCTTCGGCCTGATCGACATAGGCCAGGATCTGCTCGCAACGCTGCAGATAACGCTCGCCGGCCTCGGTCAGCGCGATCCGCCGTGTGGTGCGGTTCAACAGCCGCGTGCGCAGATGCGACTCCAGATCCGACACCGCGCGCGATGCATAGGCGGTGGTCGAATTGAGCTGCTGGGCGGCCGCAGTAAAACTACCCGCATCGACCACGCGGACGAACACACGCATGTTCTGAAGCGTATCCATACTGATTCCCCCTTGATTGCGGGCAGATTGTTGCACAAAGCCCCGGCAATATTATCTCGGATTTCGTAAAAATGCCTTGCGCCCTTACGGGCTTATCTACCAATAACTGAAAAAATATAATCGCTTCCCAGTCATCTATATCAGAACGGGAGAAAATCGTGCAGTCTCGGGCAACAAGAGGGACGCTTGCACTCGCGGTTCTTGCAATCTCAATAACAATGGCCGGATGCGCAAGCATGGGCAATGTTGCACCGCAATCGAAGCGCGTCGATCCGTCCGCGCTCGATGCCGGATCGGCGATCCGGGCGGCGAACCGCGATGCAGGCTGGCCCAGCGCCGATTGGTGGCGCGCTTACGGCGATCCGCAACTGGACGGCTGGATCACCGCCGCGCAGGCCGGCAATCCGTCGCTGGCGGCGGCCCAGGCGCGCGTGCGCCAGGCGCAGGCCGCCGCGCGCGTTGCCCATGCGGATGAATTGCCGCAGCTCGACGGCCGGCTGTCGCTCGAACGCGAGCACTGGCCCGACGACTACTTCTACGGCCCCGGCACGCTCTCGAACAGCAACACCTGGAACAACACCGGCACGCTGAACCTGTCCTATCACCTCGATCTTTGGGGCAAGGACAAGAACAACGCCGAGCGTGCGCTCGATGCAGCACGCGCACAAGCGGCCGACGAACGCACCGCGCGCCTCGAACTCGAGGTCAACGTGGTGCGCACCTATATCGATTTCGCGAAGAATTTCGCGCTGCTCGATATCGCCCATCAAGCCTACGACCGCCAGCACGAACTCGTCGAGCTGGCGCAGAAGCGGCTGCGCGCCGGCATCGGCACGCAGCTCGAACTGAGCCAGGCCGAATCGCCGCTGCCCGACTATTCCCGCCAGATCGACAGCTACGAGGAAGCGGTGCAACTCGGCCGCCATCAATTGGCGGCGCTGGCCGGCAAGGGCCCCGGCGCGGCCGAGGCGCTCACGCGCCCGGCGCTGTCGCTGGAAACGCCGGCCAGCTTGCCTTCGGCGCTGCCCGCCGAGCTGATCGGCCGCCGCCCCGACGTGGTGGCCGCGCGCTGGATGGTCGACGCGCAGGCACGCGGCATCGACGTGGCCAAGGCGCAGTTCTACCCGAACGTCGACCTGATGGCCTCGCTCGGCGGCTTCGGCGTGGGTTCGGCGCTCACCGGCTTCCTGCGTTCGATGAACGGCGGCTGGACGGCCGGCCCGGCGATCACGCTGCCGATCTTCGAGGGCGGCCGACTGCGCGCGCAACTCGGTGGAGCCGCGGCCGGCTACGACGAGGCCGTCGAACACTACAACCAGACGCTGGTGTCGGCGCTCAAGGACATCGCCGACAACGTGGTGCGAATCCGCTCGCTCGACACGCAGCGCAAGGACGCCGCGCGCTCGGTGTCGCTGACGCGGCGCAGCTTCGATCTCTCGCATCAAGGCTTCAAGCGCGGCCTGACCGACTACGTGAACGTGCTCGTCTCGCAGTCGCAACTGCTGCGCGCGCAGGAAAGCCAGACGCGCGTCGAAGCGGAACGGCTGGCTGCCCATGCGTCGCTGATGGCCGCGCTCGGCGGCGGGCTCGACACGCCGGAAAACGGGCCGCACGATGCCGACACGCCGAAGGCCGCAGCGGCCACCGCGCCGCTCGCAGCAGCGGGCGGCCCTGCCGCCACGGCACCCGGCAAACCGGCCGACGCCGGCACCGCCGCCAACCCGGCACCGGCCCGCGCCGCCATGGCCCGCCCGACCACCGCCCCCCGCAGCGCCACCGCGCCTGCGGCCGACTGAGGGCGCCGACCATGTCCGCCTCCCCGTCCTCCCCCACCGCCACGCCGCCCGGCCGCCACCCGTTCGCGGCGCTCGCCGCCGCGTTCGCCGACTGGGCACGCACCGACGGCAACGCCTGGCTCTACCTCGTCAAGGCGCTGACGGCCGCGTTCCTCGCGATCGGCGTGTCGATGGTGCTCGACCTGCCCGCGCCGAAAACGGCCATGACCACCGTATTCATCGTCATGCAGCCGCAAAGCGGCGCGGTGCTGGCCAAGAGCTTCTACCGCCTGACGGGCACCTTCGTGGGCCTGGTGGCCACACTGACCTTCGTCGCGCTGTTCCCGCAGCAGCCCTGGCTGTTCCTGAGCGCCGTGTCGCTGTGGGTGGCGATCTGCAACGCAGGCGCCGCGCGCAACCGCAACTTCCGCAGCTACGGCTTCCTGCTGGCCGGCTACACGGCCGCGCTGATCGGCCTGCCCGCCTCGCAGCAGCCCGACACGGCGTTCATGACGGCGCTCACACGGGTGGCCGAAATCGTCGTGGCGATCGTCTCGGCCGGGCTGGTCAGCGCGTTGCTGTTCCCGCGCTACACGGGCCAGCAGATGCGCACCACGGTGCGTCGCCGTTTCTCGTCGTTCGTCGATTACGTGACGTCGGCGCTGTCGGGCAAGCTCGACCGCGCACAAATCGAGAAGGTGCACACGAATTTCGTGGCCGACGTGATCGGTTTCGAATCGGCGCGCAGCATGGCCGTGTTCGAGAATCACGAATCGCGCAAGCGCAACGGGCGGCTCACGCGCCTGAACAGCGAGTTCATGACCGCATCGAGCCGCTTTCACGCGCTGCATCAGTTGATGAACCGGCTGCGCGCCGCGCATGACACGGCCGTGATCGCCGCGATCGAGCCGTACTTCCGCGAGATCGCGCCGCTGCTCGAACCGGACGGCCGGCCGGTGCTCACCGCCGCCGAAGCCACGCGCGTGACCGAGCCGCTGCTGGCCTATCGCGACGCACTGCCGCAGCGGCTGCGCGCCACCCGTGCCGAGCTCGAACGGCAGCCCGATTTCCCGCTGCTCGATTTCGACACGGCCGCCGAGTTGCTCTACCGCTTCATCAGCGACGTGCACGCCTACGCCGCCACCTACGGGTCGCTCGCCAGCGAGACGCACGAACGCGAGCGCTGGATCGAACATTTCGAACCGAAGACCAACCTGACCGCCGCGTTGATCGCGGGCCTGCGCACCGGCGTCGTGATGATGCTGCTGGGCTGGTTCTGGATCCACAGCACCTGGCCGAGCGGCGTGATGCTGGTGCTGAACTCGGCGGCCGTCTGCGCGCTGGCCTCGTCGTCGCCGCGCCCGAGCACCACCGCCGTGCAGATGGCCATGGGCGCCTCGCTCGGCGTGGCGATGGGCTCGCTGCTGATGTTCGTGATCTACCCGCGCATCGACGGCTTCGTGATGCTCTGCGTCGCGCTCGCACCGCTGCTGTCGATCGGCATCTGGCTGACGATGAAGCCCAAAACCGGCGCGCACGGCATGGGCTACCTGATCTTCTTCAGCTTCCTGGCCGGCCCCGACAACATCACGCGCTACGACCCGACCGACTTCATCAACAACGGCATGGCGATCGTGCTGGCCATGGTGGTGGTGGCGATCGCGTTCGGGGTGCTGATGCCGCCCACCGCGCCCTGGCTCAAGCGCCACCTGCTCGCCGACCTGCGCCGGCAGGTCGTGCAGGCCTGCGAGGGCCGTCTGACCGGGCTGCGCACCCGCTTCGAGAGCGGCGCGCGCGACCTGATGTTCCAGGCGCACACGCTGTCGGCCGACCAGCCGGGCGTGCAGCGCGACGCGCTGCGCTGGATGTTCGCGGTGCTCGAAACCGGCAACGCGATCATCGACCTGCGCCACGAACTGAAGGGCCTGCCCGACGATCCGCGCTACGCGGCCTCGATGCCGTGGCGCGTCGCGATCCGCGCCATGCGCCGCAAGGTCTGCGCGCTGTTCGCCGGGCCGAAGCCGGCGCGCTTCGACGCCGCGCTGGCCGCGACGATCGACGCCATCGCGGCCACCCACCAGGCGCTCGACACGTTCGCGCCGCCGGCCGAGGAACGCCAGCGCCTGCAACGCATCCTCAGTCACCTGCATCTCGTGCGCACCGCGCTGCTCGATCGTGACTCGCCGCTCGCGGCGCTCGACGGCAACGCCGCGCCGCCTACTCCGGGAGCCCCATCATGATGCCGCGTGAAATCGCCGTATTCGATGCGTACATGCCGACCGTCGTGCTGTTGTTCGTGCTCGGCGCCATCCTGACCTGGGCGCTGGACCGGGTGCTGGCCGCCACCGGCCTGTACCGGCTGGTCTGGCATCCCTCGCTGTTCCGCGCCAGCCTGCTTGTCTGCATCTGCGGCGGCCTGAGCCTCGCCGTCTACCGTTGAAATGAATCGAACCATGCTCCTCAAAAAACTTTTCGGCTTCGTCGCGACAGCCGTGATCCTCGTCGTCGCGATCCTGATCGGACACCGGCTGTGGGTCCATTACATGGACGAGCCGTGGACCCGCGACGGCCGGGTGCGCGCCGAAATCGTCAACGTCGCGCCGGACGTGTCGGGCGCCGTGGTCGAGCTGCCGGTGCGCGACAACCAGTTCGTGCACAAGGGCGACCTGATCATGCAGATCGATCCGTCGCATTACGAGATCGCCGTCGAGCAGGCCAAGGCCGCCGTGGCCGCGCGCCAGTCCGAGTTGCAGATGAAGCGTGCGGACGCCGCGCGCCGCGCCGATCTCGACGCCGCCGTGGTGTCGAAGGAAAACCGCGAGAACGCCGCGCAAACCGCCTCGGGCGCCGCCGCCCAGCTCCAGCAGGCCAACGCCGCGCTCGACGCCGCCAAGCTGAACCTCGAACGCACGCGGGTGATCGCGCCGGTGGACGGCTACATCACCAACCTGAACGTGTTCAAGGGCGACTACGCGACAGCCGGCAACGCCAAGCTCGCGATCATCGACAGCCATTCGTTCTGGGTCTACGGCTACTTCGAGGAAACCAAGCTGCCGCGTGTGAAGCTCGGCGCGAAGGCCGAGATGCGGCTGATGAGCGGCGGCGTGCTGAAGGGCCATGTCGACAGCTTCGCGCGCGGCATCTACGACCGCGACAACCCGCAAAGCCGCGACCTGGTGGCCGATGTCAATCCGACCTTCAACTGGGTGCGCCTCGCGCAGCGCGTGCCGGTGCGCATCCATATCGACGAAGTGCCGGACGGCGTGGTGCTGTCGGCCGGCACCACCTGCACGGTGATCGTCGACGAGGGCAAGCCGCAGGCAGGCGCGGACCACAAGACGCCGGCACCCGCCACGCCCGCGCCCGCGCCCGCGCATTCCTGATCCGCGCCGCCCCCGGCGGCCATGAAAAAACCCCGCGATGCCTGACGCATCGCGGGGTTTTCGTTGGTGCCGCCGAAAGCGGGCGCCCGGCGCTTCGCGTCTCAGCCCGCCACGCGAAAGTGCCCCACCAGCGCCTTCAGCGATTGCGCCTGCTCGTCGAGCGAGCGTGCCGCCGCGGCGGCCTGCTCGACCAGCGCCGCGTTCTGCTGCGTGCCGGAATCCATCTGCTCGACCGCGCGGCCGATCTCGTCGATGCCGGCGCTCTGTTCGGTCGATGCGGCTGAAATCTCGCCGATGATGTCGGTCACGCGCCGCACCGCGCGCACCACGTCCTCCATCGTGCGGCCGGCATCGGTCGCCAGTTGCGCGCCGTTCGCCACGCGATCCACCGACGCGCCGATCAACTGGCGGATTTCCTTGGCCGCCGTGGCCGAGCGCTGCGCGAGCGAACGCACCTCGCTCGCCACCACCGAGAAGCCGCGCCCGTTCTCGCCCGCGCGCGCCGCCTCGACCGCCGCGTTGAGCGCGAGGATGTTGGTCTGGAACGCGATGCCCTCGATCGTGCCGATGATCTCGCGAATGCTGCGGGCGCTGGCGTCGATCTCGTTCATGGTGCTGACCACGCGGCCCACCACCTCGCCGCCCTGCTCGGCCACGTCGGACGCGTTCTGCGCCAGCGCGCTGGCCTGCCGCGCGTTCTCGGCGTTCTGGTGCACGGTGGAAGTCAGTTGCGACATGCTCGACGAGGTGCGCTCCAGCGCCACCGCCTGCTGCTCGGTGCGCTGCGACAGATCGAGGTTGCCGGTGGAGATTTCGCTCGACGCCGATGCGATCGCCTCGGCGCTGGCCGCGATCTCGCGCACCGTCTGCCCGAGTTCGCGCTGCATCGCGTCGAGCGCGAACAGCACGCTGTCGCGATCGCGCTTGGTGAGCTTGACCGGCTGGGTCAGGTCGCCGCGTGCGATGCCGGCCGCGATCACCTTTGCCGTGGCCGGTTCGCCGCCCAGTTGCGCGCCGAGCCGCTGCACCACCCACGAGGCGATCAGGATCGCCAACACGATCAGCCCGGCCGTCATCACGGCGATCATCAGCAGCGAGGCGTGGAAGCGCGCCGTGGAGGCGTCACGCGTTTCCTTGGCGGCTTCGCCGCGCGCCGCGACCAGCGTATCGACCTGCTTTTCGAGCTTGCCCGTTTCGACCAGCAGGCTCACGTCCTGCGTGCCGACCTGCCAGTTCATCTGCGACAGATCCAGCGATTGCTGCTTGACCAGCGTGACGAAGTCGCTCAGATGGCCGCTCCAGTCCTTCACCGACTTGGCGAAGCTGTCGAGCGCGGCGCGGTCGCCGGCGTCGGCGTAGCGGTCGAGCACGGCCAGTTCGGTCGTGATGCCGTTCAGGTCGCCCGTGATGTCGTTGCCGAGATCGTCGCGCTCCTTGGCCGTGGTGGCCGTCAGCAGCATCTTCTGCGCACGGCTCGCGCGCAACACGTGGCCGCGCACCGATTCGGCCGCCTGGCTCGCGACGTGGCCCTGTTCGTAGACGGAGCGGATCGATTCGTCGAGCCGGCTGATCTGCCAGAGCGAGAACAGGCCGATCGCCAGCGTGCCCACCAGCACCACGGCGAACGCCGCATACAGCGTCGCCCGCACCGACCAGGTCCGCCCCGGCGCCCGCGTGCCCCGTGTCGAAGCGGCCGACGCGGCGGCGCCGGACGTCATGCCTGCCGTCGCCGGCCGTGCGCGCAGCGAAATTCCCATCATCCTTCCCCCGTACTCATTCTGCTGCCGGAAATGTCGGCTCCGGCATCACCGTACGGCCGCCAGCCGCGGATCTGCGGCACGGACCTTTCCGCGCGTGTCGTCACGGATAAGGAATTGTCGGCAGGTCGGATTTTTTTCTTGAGTACGGGTCTGTCCTGATAGGAGGCAATTTTTATTCGTGCAAACAAAAATATTGTGCGAGCGCTGCACCGAATCGAACCCGCCGAGATGTCCGAATCGCGACAAAACTTGGCCTGACAATCCGAGTGAGCCAATTTACACTCCGGTGACGCTGTTACGAATTCCCATTACACCGCGCGGCCCCGCCGCCCAACGCTCGTTCGCCATGCAAACCAGCCTCGATACCGCTCAGCCCTTGCCCAACACGCCGGCCGCCACCGCGGCGCCGGCGCCCGCCCGCACCGATTACCCGGTGCTCGGCGCGATCAGCTTCTCCCACCTGCTCAACGACATGATTCAGTCGTTGATCCTGGCGATCTATCCGATGCTGAAGGACAACTTCTCGCTGTCCTTCGCGCAGATCGGCCTGATCACGCTGACCTACCAGATCACCGCCTCGCTGCTGCAACCGCTGGTGGGCCTCTATACCGACAAGCGGCCGCTGCCGTATTCGCTGCCGGTCGGCATGGGCTTCACGCTGTCGGGGCTGCTGCTGATGTCGGTCGCGCCGAGCTTCGGCGTGCTGCTGGTGGCGGCCGCCCTGGTGGGTTGCGGCTCGTCGGTGTTCCATCCGGAATCGTCGCGCGTGGCGCGGATGGCCTCGGGCGGACGCCACGGCCTCGCGCAGTCGCTGTTCCAGGTGGGCGGCAACGCCGGCACCTCGCTCGGGCCGTTGCTCGCGGCGCTCGTGATCATCCCGCACGGCCAGCACAGCATCGCGTGGGTATCGGTGGCCGCGCTGGTGGCGATCGTGGTGCTTGCGCAGATCGGCCGCTGGTACCGCCGCCAGCCGTCGCTGAAGAAGCGCAAGGCCGGCGAGCGCCATGCCACGCTGTCGAGAAAGCAGGTGCTGCTCGCGCTCGGCGTGCTGATGATGCTGGTGTTCTCGAAGTATTTCTATCTGGCCAGCATCACCAGCTACTTCACCTTCTACCTGATGGATCGCTTCCATCTCGGCGTGCAGGCCGCGCAGTTGCACCTGTTCATCTTCCTCGCCGCCGTGGCGGCCGGCACCGTGATCGGCGGGCCGATCGGCGACCGTATCGGCCGCAAGGTCGTGATCTGGGTGTCGATCCTCGGCGTCGCGCCGTTCACGCTGATGCTGCCGCACGCCAACCTGTTCTGGACCAGCGTGCTGACCGTGATCATCGGCGTGGTGCTGGCCTCGGCGTTCTCGGCGATCCTCGTCTACGCCCAGGAGCTGATTCCGGGCAAGGTCGGGATGGTGGCGGGCCTGTTTTTCGGCCTCGCGTTCGGGATGGGCGGGATCGGCGCGGCGGTGCTCGGCGACATCGCCGATGCGACCAGCGTGTCGTACGTCTACCAGCTTTGCGCCTACCTGCCGCTGCTCGGCGTGCTGACGGTGCTGTTGCCCGACGTCGAGGGCAAGAAGGCGAAACGGGCGGCGGCCGCGTAAGCCGCCTCGCGGGAGCGCGCTTCCCGAATGCAAAACGCCCGGTTCGTGTGAACCGGGCGTTTTTTCGTCTGCTCGCGCCGCGAACCGGCCGGCGTTCTCAGGCCGGCAACGCACTCGCCGGATCGGATTCGCCGGCTGCCGCAAGCGGCGCGCCGGCCAGCCCGATCAGGAACCCCTTCAGGATTTCCGACGAATAGGCGGCGGCGATTTCAGCCAGGAAATTCGTGAACGAGGCCGTGGCGTGGTCGTCGGCCGTGTCGGAGATGGTGCGCACCACCGCGCACGGCACGCCGTATTCGTAGCAGACCTGCGCCAGCGCCGCGCCTTCCATTTCGACGGCCAGCGCATCGGGCAGCGCCTCGCGCAACGCGACGACTTCCGGTTCGCTCGACACGAACCGGTCGCCGCTGATGATCAGGCCCGCATGCACGCGCGCGCCGCGCAGCCGGAAGCGCGCCTTCAGCGCTTCGCCGTGCTCGGCCACGAACGCGTCGCAGGCCGCATGCAGCCGCGCCGACAGCGCCGCATCGGCCGCGAAGCGCGTGATGCCGAGCAGCGGCACTTCGTGGCGCGGAAAGATCGGCGAGGCGTCGAGATCGTGCTGCAACAGCGCCTGCGCCACCACCACGTCGCCCACCGCCACCTCGCGCGACACGCCGCCGGCCACCCCGGCGAACACGATCGCGCGCACGTCGAAGCGATGGATCAGCGCGGTGGCCGTGGTGGCGGCCGCCACCTTGCCGACGCGTGCGAGCGTCACCACGCAGGGCACGCCGTAGGCGGTGCCGACGTGGTATTCGCGCTGCCCGAGCGCGATCGTCTCGACCGCGCCCTCGGCGCGCATCGCGGCGACCAGATCGCCCAATTCCTGCGGCAGCGCGGCGAGGATGCCGAGCGGCCGGCTGCGGTCGAAGCTCAGAGAAGACGTCATGATCATTCCACCGGCTGGAGTTTTGCGACGGCCAGCGCGAGCCATTTCTCGCCGTGCCGCTTGAATCGGACCTGCGCCTTCGCATCGGCGCCGTCGCCTTCGAGGGCCGTGACCTTGCCCTCGCCGAATTTGGTATGAAACACCGCCTGGCCGACGCGGAAGCCGTTGCCGGCCGCGCGCTTCTCGTTGGCGAACGCCGGCAGCGGCGCCGTCACGGCCGCGTCGACCACCGTCTCGCGCGAGCCGCCGCTGCCGCCGCCCGGCCGCGAGAACCAGTTGCGGCCATAGCCCGCGTTGTCCGCACGGCCGCCCCAGCGGCTGCCGGCCTCGACCTGCGGCGTCAGCCACTTCAGCACGTGCTGCGGCAGCTCGTCGAAAAAGCGCGAGCGGATGTTGTAGCGCGTCTGGCCGTGCAGCATGCGGCTTTGCGCGAACGACATGTAGAGCCGCTCCTTGGCGCGCGTGATCGCCACGTACATGAGCCGGCGCTCCTCCTCCAGCCCCTCCGATTCGAGCGCGCTGTTCTCGTGCGGGAACAGGCCTTCTTCCAGGCCGGTGATGAACACGGCCGAGAATTCGAGGCCCTTGGCCGCATGCACGGTCATCAGTTGCACCGCATCCTGGCCGGCCTGCGCCTGGTTGTCGCCGGCCTCCAGCGAGGCGTGCGACAGGAAGCCGGCCAGCGGCGTCATGGTGTCGGGGTTCTGGGCCGGGTCGCCCAGCTCGGCCGGCACCAGCACCGTGTCGGCCGCGTCGCCCGCCACGGCGATCTCGGGCGCCGCGCTCGCGCCGGGGCGCAGCGGAACCGCACGCGCCGGCGCATCGAGCCCGTAACCCTCCTCGCCGACGAACGCGGTGGCCGCGTTGACCAGTTCCTGCAAGTTTTCCAGGCGATCCTGCCCTTCGCGCTCGCCCTCGTAGAAAGCGCTGAGGCCACTCACGCGCACCACATATTCGACCGTCTCGGGCAGGCTCATGCGCGCCGTCTCGGCACGCATCTTCGCGATCAGGTTCGCGAACGCGCCAAGGCTGGACCCGGCCTTGCCGGTGACATAAGGGATCGCGGCCGACATCGCGCAGTTGTAGAGCCGCGCCGCGTCGGCAAGTTGCTCGATCGAGCGCGCGCCGATGCCGCGCGTCGGGAAATTGACCACGCGCACGAACGCCGTATCGTCGTTCGGGTTGTCGATCAGGCGCAGATAGGCCAGCGCGTGCTTGATTTCCTGGCGCTCGAAGAAGCGCAGGCCGCCATACACGCGATAGGCGATGCCGGCCGTCATCAGGGTGTGCTCGATCGCGCGCGACTGCGCATTGCTGCGATAGAGCACCGCCACTTCGCTGCGCGCCATGCCGGTGGTGATCAGCGAGCGGATTTCCTCGACGATCCAGCCGGCTTCCTGGGAATCGGTGGCCGCCTCGTACACGCGCACCGGCTCGCCGTGCCCGGCATCGGTGCGCAGGTTCTTGCCGAGCCGGTGCGAGTTGTGCGCGATCAGGTGATTGGCCGCATCGAGGATGTTGCCGTGCGAGCGGTAGTTCTGTTCGAGCTTGATCAGGTTGCGGACCCGGAATTCGTCCTCGAAGTCGCGCATGTTGCCGACGTTCGCGCCACGGAACGCGTAGATCGACTGATCGTCGTCGCCCACCGCGAAGATCGCGTTTTCCGAGCCGGCCAGCAGCTTGAGCCAGGCGTATTGCAGCTTGTTCGTATCCTGGAACTCGTCCACCAGGATCTGCCGGAAGCGCGACTGGTAATGCGCGCGCAGCGGCGGGTTGAACATCAGCAGCTCGTAGCAGCGCAGCAGCAGCTCGGGGAAATCGACCACGCCCTCGCGCTGGCATTGCTGGTCGTAGGCCTGGTACAGCTCGACGAACATCCGGTTGAAGTTGTCGGTGGCCTCGACCTTGTCCGGGCGCAGCCCTTGCTCTTTCGCGTTGTTGATGAAGTACTGGACGTTCTTCGGCGGATATTTCTCGTCGTCGATGTTCGAGGCCTTCATCAGGCGCTTGATCGCCGACAGTTGATCGGCCGTGTCCAGGATCTGAAAGGTTTGCGGCAGCCCCGCGTCGCGGTAATGCGCGCGCAGCATGCGGTTGCACAGCCCGTGGAACGTGCCGATCCACATGCCGCGCGTGTCGATCGGCATCATCGCCGACAGCCGCGTCAGCATTTCGCGCGCGGCTTTATTCGTAAACGTGACGGCCAGCACGGTGGGCGGCGACGCGAGGCCTTGCTGGATCAGCCAGGCGATCCGCGTGATCAGCACGCGTGTCTTGCCGCTGCCCGCACCGGCGAGGATCAGCGCGGGCTCGTTGGGCAGCGTGACGGCGGCATATTGTTCGGGGTTCAGGTTCGCGAGCAGATCGGGCATAAAGCGGGAGGCGGACGGTGGGAGGTCAGACAGGCCGGACATTATAGAGCGGTTGCGCGTGCCGCCGCCGCGCTGGCGCCGGCGCATCGGCGCGGCGATTTGCGCTGCCTCGGCGAGCCCGCACGCACCCTCGCGCTCCCGGGCGATGCGCATCCATTTATAATTCACGGTTTCCGCATCAATCACGCATTCCTTCAGGCATTTCCAACCATGAGCGACGACAGCACGCTGGCGAAGAGTTTCGAGCCCCAGACCATCGAATCCCATTGGGGGCCGGAATGGGAAAAGCGCGGCTATGCCGCCCCGGCGTTCGACCCGGCCAAACCCGATTTCGCGATCCAGCTCCCGCCGCCGAACGTCACGGGCACCCTGCACATGGGCCACGCGTTCAACCAGACCATCATGGACGGCCTGGCCCGCTACCACCGCATGCGCGGCGACAACACGCTGTGGGTGCCGGGCACCGACCACGCCGGCATCGCCACGCAGATCGTCGTGGAGCGCCAGCTCGACGCGCAGAAAATCTCCCGCCACGACCTCGGCCGCGAGAAGTTCGTCGAGCGCGTGTGGGAGTGGAAGGAAAAATCGGGCTCCACGATCACCAACCAGGTGCGCCGGATCGGCGCGTCGACCGATTGGAGCCGCGAATATTTCACGATGGACGACAAGCTCTCGTCGGTCGTGCGCGAAGTGTTCGTGCAGCTTTACGAACAGGGCCTCATCTATCGCGGCAAGCGCCTCGTCAACTGGGATCCGGTGCTGATGACGGCCGTGTCCGATCTCGAGGTGGTCAGCGAGGAAGAAAACGGCAGCCTCTGGCACATCAACTACCCGCTCGCCTCGGGCGACGGCCACCTGACGGTCGCCACCACGCGCCCGGAAACCCTGCTCGGCGACGTGGCCGTGATGGTCCACCCGGAAGACGAGCGCTACCGCCACCTGATCGGCCAGTCGGTGCGCCTGCCGCTGTGCGATCGCGAGATCCCGATCATCGCCGACGATTACGTCGATCGCGAATTCGGCACCGGCGTGGTGAAGGTCACGCCCGCGCACGATCAGAACGACTACCAGGTCGGCCAGCGCCACCAGCTTGCGCAGATCGAAATCCTCACGCTCGACGCGAAGATCAACGACAACGCGCCGCCCGCCTATCGCGGCCTCGACCGCTTCGAGGCGCGCAAGCGCGTGGTGGCCGATCTGGAAGCGCTCGGCGCGCTCGATTCGGTCAAGCCGCACAAGCTGATGGTGCCGCGCGGCGATCGCACCGGCGTGGTGATCGAGCCGATGCTGACCGACCAGTGGTTCGTCGCGATGACCAAGCCGGCGCCGGAAGGCAGCTTCCATCCGGGCAAGTCGATCACCGAGGTGTCGCTCGACGTGGTGCGCGACGGCAGCATCAAGTTCGTGCCCGACAACTGGACCACCACCTACTACCAGTGGCTCGAGAACATCCAGGATTGGTGCATCTCGCGCCAGCTCTGGTGGGGCCACCAGATCCCGGCGTGGTATGGCGAGAACGGCGAGATCTTCGTCGCCCGCGACGAGGCCGGCGCGCGCGCCAAGGCCGCGGCCGCCGGCTACGGCGGCGCGCTCAAGCGCGACGAGGACGTGCT
Source organism: Burkholderia sp. 22PA0099 (assembly GCF_047497165.1). Classification (NCBI taxonomy): domain Bacteria; kingdom Pseudomonadati; phylum Pseudomonadota; class Betaproteobacteria; order Burkholderiales; family Burkholderiaceae; genus Burkholderia; species Burkholderia sp. 22PA0099. The sequence goes on from NZ_CP163165.1 coordinate 2,729,144, forward strand.
CGACACCTGGTTCTCATCGGCGCTGGTGCCGTTCTCCTCGCTCGGCTGGCCGAACGAAACGCCCGAACTCCAGCACTTCCTGCCGTCCTCGGTGCTCGTCAGCGGCTTCGACATCATTTTCTTCTGGGTTGCCCGGATGGTCATGATGACGACGCATTTCACCGGCAAGGTGCCGTTCCACACCGTCTACATGCACGGCCTGGTGCGCGACGCGGAAGGCCAGAAGATGTCGAAGAGCAAGGGCAACACGCTCGACCCGCTCGACATCATCGACGGCATCGCGCTGGAAGACCTGGTCGCCAAGCGCACCACCGGCCTGATGAACCCGAAGCAGGCCGCCAGCATCGAGAAGAAAACCCGCAAGGAATTCGCCGACGGCATTCCGGCGTTCGGCACCGACGCGCTGCGCTTCACGATGGCGTCGATGGCCACGCTCGGCCGCAACGTCAACTTCGACCTGGCGCGCTGCGAGGGCTACCGCAACTTCTGCAACAAGCTGTGGAACGCCACGCGCTTCGTGCTGATGAACTGCGAAGGCCACGACTGCGGCACCGCCAAGCCGGAACTGTGCGGCGCGGGCGATTGCGGCCCCGGCGGCTACCTCGATTTCTCGGCGGCCGACCGCTGGATCGTCTCGCTGCTGCAACGCGTGGAAGCCGACATCGCCAAGGGCTTCGACGATTACCGCTTCGACAACATCGCCAACAGCATCTACAAGTTCGTCTGGGACGAATACTGCGACTGGTACGTCGAGCTGGCCAAGGTGCAGATCCAAAACGGCACGCCGGAGCAGCAGCGCGCCACGCGCCGCACGCTGCTGCGCGTGCTCGAAACGGTGCTGCGTCTGGCGCACCCGGTGATCCCGTTCATCACGGAAGCGCTGTGGCAGAAGGTGGCGCCGCTCGCCGGCCGCTACCCGGCAGGCCAGGCCGAGGGCGAAGCCTCGCTGATGGTGCAGGCCTACCCGGTCGCCGATCTCTCGAAGCTCGACGACACGGCCGAGCAATGGGCCGCCGACCTGAAGGCCGTGGTGGACGCCTGCCGCAACCTGCGCGGCGAGATGAACCTCTCGCCGGCCACCCGCGTGCCGTTGCTCGCCACCGGCGATCTCGACCGCCTGGCCGGCTTCGCGCCGTACCTGAAGGCGCTGGCGCGCCTGTCCGACGTGACGATCGTGGCCGACGAAGCCACGCTCGACGCCGAAGGCCAGGGCGCGCCGATCGCCATCGTCGGCGCCAGCAAGCTGGTGCTGAAGGTGGAGATCGACGTGAAGGCCGAACGCGAACGCCTGTCGAAGGAAGTCGCGCGTTTGGAGAACGAAATCCGCAAGTGTGAAGCCAAGCTCGGCAACGAGGCATTCGTCGCGAAAGCCCCGCCGGCCGTGGTCGAACAGGAGCAAAAGCGCATCGCGGAATTCCGCGTGACGCTCGAAAAACTGGCGGCGCAGCTTGCGCGGCTGCCGGCGTAACAAACGGTAAGGCCGCTTGCACAGACCGTGCCAGCCCAATCAACATGGGCGGCACGGACGATACAACCCCAGATGAAAGGTCGATCACATGCTGAAAGTCACTAAGGCGGTATTCCCGGTTGCCGGCCTCGGCACCCGCTTTCTGCCGGCGACGAAGGCAAGCCCGAAGGAAATGCTGCCCGTCGTCGACAAGCCCCTGATCCAGTACGCCGTCGAGGAAGCGATCGCGGCCGGCATCACGGAAATGATCTTCGTGACCGGCCGCAGCAAGCGCGCGATCGAGGATCACTTCGACAAGTCGTACGAAGTCGAAGCCGAACTCGAAGCGCGCGGCAAGGAAAAGCTGCTCGACCTGGTGCGCAGCATCAAGCCGGCCAACGTCGATTGCTTCTACGTGCGTCAGCCGGAAGCGCTCGGCCTCGGTCACGCCGTGTTGTGCGCCGAAAAGCTGGTGGGCGACAACCCGTTCGCCGTGATCCTCGCCGACGACCTGCTCGACGGGCAACCGCCCGTCATGAAGCAGATGGTCGATACGTTCGATCACTATCACAGCTCGATCATCGGCGTCGAAGAGATCCCCCCGAGCGAAACGCGCTCGTACGGCATCGTCGACGGCAAGGAGTGGGAAGACTCGATCATCAAGCTGTCGGGCATCATCGAGAAGCCGGCGCCCGAAGACGCGCCGTCGAACCTCGGCGTGGTCGGCCGCTACATCCTGAAGCCGCGCATCTTCGAACACCTGCGTTCGATCAAGCCCGGCGCCGGCGGCGAGTTGCAGCTCACCGACGCGATCGAGGCGCTGCTCGCCGACGAACAAGTGCTGGCCTACAAGTATCAAGGCACGCGCTTCGACTGCGGCAGCAAGCTCGGCTATCTGAAGGCGACGGTCGAGTTCGCCTTGCGCCACCCGGAAGTGCGCGACGAGTTCGAGCAATACCTGCGCGAACGCGGCACGCATCAGTCGGTGTAAAGCCCCGCCCTGTTCAACCGCGTTTTCCAACGCGGACAGCATAAAAAACGCCGCTTCATGCGGCGTTTTTTACTGTGCGGCCCCGGCTTACTGCGCAGCGGCAGCCGGTTTCACCGACACCACGCCGGGCAGGCCGCCCGCCGGATCGGGCCGCGTCTTCACCAGCCAGCCGCGCGCATCGTCGAACGGCAGCTTGGCCAGCGCGCTGCGCACCAGCAACGGCATCGCGGCGAGCGCATCGGGTTGGCGGTCGCGCGCGGCGGCCGTGACCTGATAGGCCGTGGCCCCCGTGCGGCGATCGACGAAACGCAGCGTCAGCAGATGCCGATAGATCGGCCCCGCGAACGGCAGCGGAAACGGCGCGGAGCCGTCGACGCGCAAGCCCGGCGCATCGGAGCACGGCCCGCTGTCCATCGGGCACGGCGCGCCGAGCGCGAGCCCGGCCGGCTGCGTCGCGTAGGCGATCGCGAGCCGGTAGCGCGCCGCCTGCCCCGCGTCGGCCTGCCGGTAGCCGTCGTGCGCCAGCGCGTCGCGCACCAGCGTCTCGACGCGCGCGTACTGCGCGTTGCCGTCCTGTGCCTCGGTGCGCGTCAGTTCGTAGGTCTGCCCGGCGGTGCCGAAGCCGGCCGGCTGCCCGGTCACGCTGACGCCGGTGGTCGGCGCGGCGCAACCGGCCAGCAGCGCCACCGCGAAGCCGGCGCTCATGATTCCCATCGCCCGAATCGTTTTCATTCCCGTTCTCCTCGCGTGGCTTGCTGTAAGCCTCTGTTGCGTCATGCCGCCCCGCTCATCCTGGTTCATTCGCCTGCTTCATTCGCCCGGCTCGTCGAGCCGTGGCAGCGTGATCGAGATCGCCGTGCCGGCGCCCACCGCACTCTCCACCGCGATGCTGCCACCGTGGCGCATCACGACCGTCTTGACGAATACCATGCCGAGCCCCGCGCCCGTCACCTCGGGCCGCTCGCTCGCGTGAAAGCGCCGGAACCGCTCGAACAGATGCGGCTGATCCTCGGGCGCGATGCCGTAGCCCTGGTCGCGGATCGTGCAGGTCACGCGCGGCGGCGACGGCTCGGCGGTGAAGCGGCACGTGATCAGCGTATCGGCCGGGCTGTACTTGACCGCGTTGTTGAGCACGTTCACGAGCGCGCGCGTCATCAGCGAGCGGTCGGCGCCGATCCAGCAAGGCTCGGCGCCGGCCTGCGCGTCGATGCGGATTCGCTTGGCCTGCGCCTGCGGCCACACCTCGTCGCTGGCGTCGATCAGCAGATCGGCGAAATTCGTCGCGTCGATCCGGTAGGTCTGCGATTCCGCGCGGGCCAGATGCACGAACTCGTCGGCCAGCGACAAGGCGCGCCGCGCATGGCGCTCGATGCGGCCGAACAATTCGGCCTGCGCGGCCGGCGCATCGGCGCGCTGGCGCTCGAACTGCAACAGCGCGAGGATCGACGCCTGCGGCGAGCGCATGTCGTGCGACAGCAGATGCAGCGCTTCCTCGCGCTGCCGCTCGGCCGCGTGCAGCGTGCTGACGTCCACCAGCCCAGCGATCCAGCCGCTCGCGCGCCCCTCGGCATTGGTACACGGCGCGTAGCGTAGCAGATGGTCGAAACCGTCGACATCACGCACCTCCAGGCCGCTTTCGAGCAGCGCCGGGGCCTGGCCGCGCGTCGGATCGAGCGCGTCGGGCCAGGCCACGCGCAGCGCTGCGTCGTGCTCCGGATGCGCCACCGTCTTGACGAAGGCCAGCTCGCCGAGCGCGGCACGCAGCGGCCGCCCTTCCGGCGCGGCCACCCGCACCCGCGCGCAATAGCACTTGGCCGCGTGGTTGGCGATCAGCACGATGCCGGCCACGTCGGTCACGAAGATCGGCTCGGGCATGCTGTCGAGGCTGTCCCAGACGAACCGCTTCATGTCCTGCACGCGCTGCGCGGCCTGCGCCATCAGGTTCATCTGGCGCTCCAGCACGTCACCGCCGAAACGGCCGCGCGCGGCCGGGTCGCGCGGCACCTCGGGCAGCAGATGCGGCTCAGCCGCAAGCCGTTCGAGCTCGCCGCGCAGGTAGCGCATCGTCATTTCGAGCCGCCGCCAGTTCCACACCGGATACACCACGATCAGGCCGAGGATCGCCGGCGCGGGCGTGAGCCAGAGCCGCGCGCCCGACAGCAGCGCGGCGCTGGCGGCCACGCAGGCCAGCGTCAGCGACACCGCCAGCAGCAGCGCGCGTCGCGGCGACAGCAGCAGGATGCCGGCCAGCAGCGCGGCCAGCGGCGGCAGCGAGGCGGCGAACAGCCAGCCGCGCGAGGCCGGCGAGATGGTGCGGCCGGTCAGCAGCATGTCGAGCACGGTGGCGTGCAGCTCGACGCCCGGCAGCGGGCCGAATTCACCCGAAATCGGCGTGGCGAAGCGGTCGTAGAGCCCCGATGCCGTCACGCCGACCAGCACCAGCTTGCCGCGCAGCGCGGCGTCGGGCACCTTGCCGGCCAGCACGTCGGCCAGCGAATACGCCGGATAGCGCGGCGTCGCGCCACTGAACGGAATCAGATAGCGGCCCGCCTCGGGCAGCGGCGCATGGATCAGCGGCGAAGCCGGCGCCAGCCCGCGCGCCGCCGACAGCATCAGTTGCGGCCAGTCGCGCCGCCCGTCGCTTTCGGTCAGCGCCACGCTGCGCACGATGCCGTCCGGATCGACCTCGAAGTTGATATGGCCGAGCCCCGCCGCGCGTTCGGCCAGCGCCGGCACCGGCGGCGTCACGTCGCGCGCGCCGGCCGCGTTCTCGGCACTCAGCAGCACCGGCAGCCAGGTCGGCACGCGCGCGAGCGCCGCGGCCAACGGCGCATCGTCGGCCGACGGCTCGACGAACAGCACGTCGTACGCCACCGCGGCCGGCCTGGCGCGCGCGAGCGCGTCGAGCAGCCGCGCATGGACATCGCGCGCCCACGGCCAGCGGCCGAGCCGCTCGATGCTGGGGTTGTCGATCTCGATCACGGCGATGTCGGGATCGAGCGCCAGGCTGCGCGCGCCGAGCAGGCGGTCGTAGACGAGCCGATCCACGCCGGCCGTGGCCTGCCAGAACACGCCGGCGAACACGGCCGCCACGCCGAGGCAGCCGATCGCAAGCCATTCGATCAGGAAGCGTCGGCCGAGCGGACGCCGCCGGCGCGGGCCGGGCTCGGGCGCAAGGCCCGAGGGGGGCACGGACCCGGACTCGGGCAGCAAACCTTCGGCAAGCTTCATCGTCGCGCGTCAGCGGGCCAGCGTGAAGCTGTTGACGGTGCCCGCCTTCTCGTAGAAACGACCGCCGTCGAACTGCTCGGCGCTCACGCTCCAGTAGTAGTCGCCCGGCGGCAGATGCGCGATCACCATGCGCGTGTCGGCCATCCCCGGCTGATCGACGATCGGGTTCGACAGATCCGCCGACGCCGACAGCACGAACCGGTAACGCGTGGTCACGCCCGCCGCCGCGCGGCCGGGCATCCAGCGGAATGCGTAGCCGCCGCTGGCCGGCCCGGCCTCGGCATGCAGGTCGAAGCGCCGCCGCTCGAAACCGTAGGTGCGGACTTGCCCTTCCAGCCCGTTCGCGTCGATCGCCGCGATGCGCACGAAATAACTGCCGTCGGGCACGCCGTCGAAGCGCGCCTGCGGCGTCGCGACGCGCAGTTCACGCAGCACGTCGAGAAACCCGGCGTCGCTCGCGATCTGCACGTGGTAAGCCTGCCCGCCCGCCGGCGGCACCAGATCGAAGCCGACCTGCACCTCGTCCTGCACGCGGCCCGGCTTGACGAGCGTGGGCGCATCGAGCAGCGGCACCGGCGCGTCGACCTGCCCGTCGGCGGCCGCGATGCTGCCGAAATTGGCATGCACCAGCGTCGGATCGAGGCGTCGCGCCGGCCCGACGCCGACCGTGCCGGCCAGCACCTCGACGCGCGTGCGCGTGTCGCCGAGCGCATCGTAGTTCACGCGAAAGCGCGTGCCGCGCACGCCGGCCACCACCGACGGCGAACGGATCTGGAACCGGTCGTCGGGCCGCTTCATGTGCGTGACGTCGCTGTCGACCGAGCCGCGTTTCAGGTCGATGGTGCGCGACAGCGTCTGGGTCAGCACCGTGCGATGGAGCGCGGTGAGGCCGATTTCACTGTCGGGCGGCAGGCTCAGATGCGTACCGTCGGTCAGTTCGAGCGTGACGAAGCCGTCCGCGCCGGTGCGCAGCCGGTCGCCTTCGCCGAGCGTCGCGTCGGCCGCGAGCGGGCCGAACGCCGTGGTGCGGCCGGCGCGCTCGACCGCGCCGTGCATCGCCACCGGACGCGCTGCGAGCAGCACCGTGCGCAGTCGCGCGGCCGGCAGCCGGATGGCGAGGCCGCGTTGCAGCCGCTTCGGCGCGGGCACACCGTTCAGGCGCGCGACCTGCCGCCAGTCGTCGGCGCCTTGCAGATACTGCTGCGAGATCGCGTAGAGCGTGTCGCCGTCGTGCGTGACATACGGCACGGTGGCGCCCACCCCGCGCCCCGCTATCGCCTGCGCGGCCGCGCCCGCCACGGCGAGCGAGCCGCACAAAGCCACGCACCCCATCGCGATCGCGCGCAATCCGCCGCGTCGCGCGGCCGGCGCGCCCGTCATTCGGCGGCGTCCAGTGGCAGCCGTTCGAGCCGGTAGCCGTAGCCGTAGATCGGCGCGAGCCGGTAGCCGTTCTCGGGCCGCAGCGCGAGCTTGGTGCGCAGCATCGAGACGTGGGTATCCATGGTCCGCGACGGGATATCGGTGGCCTGCTTCCAGACCAGATCGAGAATGTGCGCGCGCGACAGCGGCTGATCGACGTGCTGGAACAGCAGCAGCGCCAGGTCGAATTCCTTCTGCGTCAGGCTGACCGGCTGATCGCCGACGAAGGCCTGCTTCAGGTTCGTGTCGAACCGATAGTTGTCGAACTCGCGCACGATCGATTCGGAACGGGCCGGATAGGCGCGGCGCAGCAGCGACCCGATGCGCGCGCGCAGGATGCCGCCCGATACCGGCTTGACCACGTAATCGTCCGCGCCGGCGTTCAGGATCGCGGTGATGCCGGCCTCGTCGTCGCGGCTCGTCATGAAGATGATCGGCAGCCGGTGCTCGACCTGCTGCTCGCGCACCCACTTCAGCAGTTCCTCGCCCGACAGGTCCGGCACGTTCCAGTCCAGCACCAGCAGGTCGAAGGTTTCGCGCTGCAGGCGCTTCTTCAGCACCTTGCCCTCGCTGAAGGCATAGCAGGTATGGCCGACCGCGGTCAGCGTCTGGCTGACGAAATCGGTTTGCGCTTCGTCGTCATCCAATACAGCAATTCTCATAGCACCCCGCAGTGCGGCGGCGGCGGCTGCCGCCCCTCGCTTTTCCGGTCGAAACCGGCACGACTCGACACGATGCGACGCTGTGCCGCCATTGTGTCTGGATCGCTTCTTTTCTCAAAATCAGGACGTTCACCGAGACTGCGATCGCCACCTGGCGGCTCGCGGGCGTTTCGGGGCGTCCTTTCGATCGGTTCCGCCTGGCGCGCCTAGCCCAAAGGCGTGGCCGTCTTGTCCTGTTCGCCGCGTGCATCACCGTCTGCGCGCCGCTCGGCCACGTCGCTGCCGCTGCCGCTGCTGCCGCCATCGTCATCGGCAGGCGCCGCGCGTTCGGCCAGCGCCGCGTGAAGCTGACCGCGCACATGCTCCCAGGCGGTGCGCGCGTAATCGGGCTGCTCGGCCGCCCAGGCATGCGCCTGGTCGAACACGCGAATCACGGTGGGCGCGCAGCGCGTCACGGCCGGCGCCGGCTGCCCGAGCATCCCGCCGAGCCATTCGGCCAGCCACGGCATGTCGGCCGCGCAGGCGTCGGCGTAGGCTTCGAGCGCGGCGCGCGCATGGCGGTCGCGCGACGGGTCGAGCCCGATGCGCTGCATCGCGCCTACCCGATCGCGCGCCTTGAGCGGTGCGGCAAACGGAATCCGGACCGTTCCGGGCCTGAAGAACATGCTCTCTCCCTGGTGCAGCGTTTCCCGCCGCTCGTGTCAAGCGTTGCAGTGCAGTATAAGGAGCGCACGATCAAACATCGTTTAAACATTGTTAGATCGTTAATAATCGACACAACAATCTTTGCGATTCGATACCGCGCATTGCGGATCGCCGGCCGATTTTCTTGCAATCGCCGCATTTTCAATCGAAGGATTGGCCGCAATGGCTTGCTGGGCCTGAAATCTGACGCAAGCGCGCGGCGCGGGTTTCACACAAATTCACCGTGCGATAACCGGCCGGCAATCGGCCCGCGATTGCGATGTCGATGAAAATGGGTGCGACGTATTATCGCATTCGGTGACGGTTCAACACGATGCGCGGCGCGATCCTTAACTTCATTACGAAACTTGCGCGCCGTCCTGGCGGCATGCGCGAACCGCCGCACCATGAAAAATGCCGCCGGGGCCGAAGCCCGGGCGGCATGTTTCACGCGTGCGGTGCCGAATCAGCGGCGACGCATCAGGAACACGAACGTCTTGTCCTGGGAGGTCGATTCGACGATCTCGTTGCCCGTCTGCTTGGCAAACGCGGCGAAATCGCGCTGCGAACCGGGGTCGGTGGCGAGCACCTTGAGAATCTGGCCGCTTTCCATATCGGCAAGCGCCTTCTTGGCGCGCAGGATCGGCAGCGGGCAGTTCAACCCGCGCGCATCCACTTCCTTGTGAACTTCCATCGGCTTCGACCTTCGAGTGACGCGCCGGCAAGGCGCGGAGTGAAGGCGCGATTTTACCGCAGCGCGGGCGCGCCCGCCGGCCGCCATGCAGCCGTGCATGGCCAAACGGGCGCACCCGCCCGGCGCGTTACGGCATTACAGCGTCACCGCCTGGCCGGTGTGCAGCGCCTCGCGCATCGCGTGGCCGATGCGCGTCGCCTCCAGCGCGTCGGCCAGCGTCGCGCCGCCCGAGTCGGCTCCGCTGCGCACGGCATCGACGAACGCCTGCGCCTCGATCAGAAAGGCTTGCTCGAAGCGGTCGAAGAACGTCGGCGTGCACGCGGCGCGCACCCCGCCCGCGTCGTAGATCTCGACGCGGTTCGCACGCGGAATGCGCCCGATCGTCATCGCGCCGGCCGTGCCGATCACTTCCGAGTGCGAATCGTTGCCGTGGGCCATGGTGCGCGAGGCGTAGAACATCGCCAGCGCGCCGCCTTCGAATTCGCAGATCGCCACGCCGTTGTCCACGTCGCCGCACGCGCGCAGGCCCTCGTGCAGCGCCACGGTGCCGGCCGCGAACACGCGCGTGGCGCGCGGGCGGCCGAGCAGCCAGCGCGCCACGTCGATGTCGTGCACCGAGCAATCGAGGAAGATGCCGCCCGAGCTCGGCGCGAATCGCACGAAGAAGCCGTCGGGATCGTTCTGGTCGGTGGTTTGCGAGCGCACCAGGAACGGCCGGCCGATCGCGCCCTGCACCACGCGCTGGTAAGCATCGCGGTAGCTCGGATCGAAACGGCGCATGAAGCCGATCATGGCCTGCAGGTGCGGGCGCGCGTTCGCCTCGGCGATCACGCGCTCGCATTCGGCCAGATCGAGCGACAGCGGCTTCTCGCAGAACACGTGCTTGCCCGCGCGCAGCGCCGCCACGATCTGGTCGGCGTGCAGCGAGGACGGCGTGACGAGCCACAGCGCGTCCGCCTCGGGGTCGTCGATCAGCCCCGCCACGTCCTCGTATACGCGCGACACGCCCAGCGTGTCGGCGGCCCACCCGCATTCCTCGGCTACCGGGCTGCACGCCGCCACGAGCCGCGCGCCGTTCACGCGGCGCGCGAGGTTTTCGGCATGGCGGCGGCCGAGCCGGCCGAGCCCCGCGATGCCGATCCGCACCGGCGCGGCTTGCATCTGGGAAGTCATCGCGGCGCCCCTTATGCGACGGCTTCGGACAGCCGCACCGCGCGGCCCTCGCGCCACGAACGGGTAGCCGCCTCGGCCAGCTCCAGCGCCTTCACGCCGTCGCCGATGGTGGTGCGCACCGGTTCGCCGCGCGTCACGGCCGCGAAGAAATGCGCGATCTCGCGCGCATAGGCCACGCGGTAGCGTTCGAGGAAGAACGCCTCGGGCAAGTCGTTCGACACCGCTTGCGCGGTGTAGGCGGTCACCTCGGTGGGCCGCACGTTGCCGGCCTGCAGCATGCCGCCGCTGCCGAGCAGCTCGAAGCGCTGGTCGTAGCCGTAGGCGGCGCGCCGCGAGGTGTTGATCTGGCAGAGCCGGCCGCGCCGCGTGCGGATCGTCACGGCGGTCGCGTCGACGTCGCCCGCCTCGCCGATCGCCGGATCGGTCAGCACGCTGCCGGTGGCGTGCAGCGTGTCGGCCTCGTCGTCGAGAATCCAGCGGAAGATGTCGAAATCGTGGATCAGCATGTCCTTGAAGATGCCGCCCGAGCGCTGGATATAGCCGACCGGCGGCGCACCCGGGTCGCGGCTCGTGACGATCAGCATCTCGGGCGTGCCCACCTCGCCCGCCTCGATGCGCGCCTTGACGGCCTCGAAGGTCGGATCGAAGCGGCGCTGGAAACCGATCATGCAGACCACGCCGGCCTGCGTCACGGCCGCCTCGCAGGCCCGCGCACGGGCCAGCGCGAGATCGACCGGCTTCTCGCAGAACACGTGCTTGCCGGCCTGCGCCGACGCGACGATCAGGTCCGCATGGGTATCCGTGCTCGAACAGATCACCGTGGCGCCGATCGCGGCGTCGCCGAGCGCGCCGTCGGCATCGGCCGCGCGCGCGCCGTGTTCGTCGGCGAGCGCCGCGGCGGCGGCCGGATCGACATCGATCACGTACTTGAGGCGCACGCCCGGCTGGCGCGCGAGATTGGCCGCGTGAATGCGGCCGATACGCCCGGCGCCGAACACGGCGACGTCGATCGTCGGAACTGCTTCAGTCATCGTATCCTCCAGTGTCCTTCACTTCTTCCACGTTCAATTCGAGCCGGTACGCGAGCGCGATGAACAGCGCCTGGCACAGGCAGATGGTGCTCGTCAGCGAACGGAACGCGAACGCGCTCCCCTCCTTGACGAGCAGATGCGCGCTCGCCTCGCGAACCAGCGGCGAGAGCCGGCTGTCCGTGATGACGAGCGTGCTCGCATGGTTGTGGCGCGCGGCGCGCAGGCAGTACTGGGTTTCCTTGCCGTACGGCGCGAAGCTGATCGCGATCACCACGTCGCCCTTGCGCACGCTGCGGATCTGCTCGCGGTACATGCCGCCGATGCCCGACACCAGATGCACGCGCTTGGCCGTGTGCTGCAGCGCATACACGATGTAGCTCGCCACCGGAAACGAACGGCGCACGCCGATCACGTAGATGTTGTCGGCCTTCTCCAGCATCGAGACCGCCGCGTCGAACTGCGCGTCGTCGAGGCCCGCCGCCAGCTCATCGAGCCCCGCGCGCGCGGCGTCGATGAACTGCCGCGCGACAGCCGGCTCCGACAGCGCGCCGGCCTCGTCGTCAATCAGCGTGCGGATGCGCTGCTGATAGCTCTGCACGCTCGGGTTGCGCTCGGTATAGGCCTCGCGGAACACCGCCTGCAAATCGGAAAACCCGGAAAAACCGAAACGCTGCGCGAAGCGCACCACCGCCGACGGATGCACGCCGCAGCGCTCGGCGATGTCGCTGGTGCGATCCATCATCACGCTCGAACGGTGCTCGTCGATATACGAGGCGATGCGCTTGAGCTGGCGCGGCAGCGTGTCGTAGGTATCGGTGATGCGCTGCAGCAGCGCGTCGACCGTGGTGTCGGGTTGCGTGGTGTCGTCCATGAATGTGCGGCGGCGCGGCGCGCCAAACCGGTGCTGATGTCGTGGGCCGAGTATAGGCAGCGCCCTCTCAAAATGGAACACATTTTCCATTTCAAGTTGAAATAAAATTTTCTTTGCAATCGCCCGGCGCTTGACCTAATCTTGCTCGTGAACGGCAACGTTCGACCCATAACAGAACCGACACAGGTGGAGACATGAGACTTTGCAATGGCAAGGCCGGCTTTCGCTCGTCCGGCGTCACGGCGAGCCTGAGAACGCTTGCGGCAGCGCTGGCCGTCGCGGCCGGCCTGGGCGCCGCCGCGCTGCCCGCGCAGGCAGCCGATGCCCGATTCGTCCTGATCAGTCACGCGCCCGATTCCGATTCCTGGTGGAACACCATCAAGAACGCGATCAAGCAGGCCGACGCGGATTTCAACGTCACGACCGATTACCGCAATCCCCCGAACGGCGACATCGCCGACATGTCGCGCCTGATCGAACAGGCCGCCGCGCGCGACTACGACGGCGTGATCACCACCATCGCCGATTTCGACGTGCTCAAGAGTTCGATCGGCAAGGTCACCGCCAAGAAGATCCCGCTCGTCACCATCAACTCGGGCACCGAGGAACAGAGCACCCAGCTCGGCGCGATCATGCACGTGGGCCAGCCCGAATACGTGGCGGGCCAGGCGGCCGGCGAAAAGGCCAAGGCCGCGGGCGTCAAGTCGTTCCTGTGCGTGAACCACCTGGCCACCAACCCGGTGTCGTTCGAGCGCTGCCGTGGCTTCGCCGATGCGATCGGCGCGGACATGAAGAGCTCCACGATCGACGCCGGCACCGATCCGACCGAAATTCAATCGAAGGTCAGCGCCTACCTGCGCAACCATCCGAAGACCCAGGCCGTGCTGACGCTCGGCCCGGTGCCGGCCGCCGCCACGCTCAAGGCGCTGCAACAGATGGGGCTGTCGGGCAAGGTCTACTTCGCGACGTTCGACTTCTCCGACGACATCGCCCGCGCGATCCGCGCCGGCACGATCCAGTTCGCGATCGATCAGCAGCCGTACTTGCAGGGCTACATCCCGGTGGCCGTGCTCGCGATCGTGAAGAAGGACAAGACCACCGACCCGGTGAAGATCCGCCAGATCCTCGAAGCCAATCCGAAATTCCAGGCGCGCCTCGCGACCTACGGGCTGCAACCGTCCTACGGCCCGAAGAACATCCGCTCAGGCCCGGGCTTCATCACCAAGGACAACCTGGACAAGGTCGTGAAGTACGCGGGCCAGTACCGCTGAGGCACGGCAGGACAACGTTGACCGCGCGGCGTGCTGCCGCGCTTTCGTGCCGGCGCGTCGGGCTTGCGTTTGCCCGCTTTCCCGCGCGCCGCGGCATCAAGGAGACATCATGGGTGTAGCCGGCAAGCATCTGACAGCGCAGCCCCAGGAAACCCCGCAGCCCGGCGCGCGCGCCGACGAGCGGCTGCGCGGCGAGGCCTGGTTCTCGCGCTTTCTCAATCGTCCCGAATTCGCCGCGATTTCCGGCGCCGTGCTGGTGTTCGCGATCTTCGCGATCGGCGCGGGCGGCTCGGGCATGTTCAACCTCGACGGGATCATGAACTGGTCCCAGGTGGCGGCCTATCTCGGCATCCTCTCGGTGGGCGCCTGCCTGCTGATGGTGGCCGGCGAGTTCGACCTGTCGATCGGCTCGATGATCGGCTTCGCCGGCATGATGGTCGCGATCCCCACCGCCTATTTCCACTGGCCGATCTGGGCCGCCGTGATCTTCGCGTTCGCCGGCTCGATGGCGCTCGGCGCGCTGAACGGTTATCTGGTGATGCGCACCCGGCTGCCGTCGTTCATCGTCACGCTGGCGTTCATGTTCATCCTGCGCGGCCTGACGCTGGCGCTGTCGGTGATGTTCGCGGATCGCACCATCATCTCGGGCCTCGGCGATTACGCCCACGCCGATCCGCTCACCCATGCGCTGTTCCAGGGCGTGGCGTTCCACGGCCTGTTCCGCTGGCTCGCGCACCTGGGCGTCGGCGGCCTGCTCGACAACGGCGACCCGCTGGTGCCGGGCGTGCCGAAGGTGATCCTGTGGTGGCTGGCGGTCACGGCGATCGGCGCGTTCGTGCTGGCCAAGACGCGCTGGGGCAACTGGATCCTGGCGGTGGGCGGCGACGCCAACGCGGCCAAGAACGTGGGCGTGCCGGTGCGCCGCGTGAAGATCCTGCTGTTCGTGCTGACCGCGTTCTGCGCCTGCCTGTTCGCCGTGCTGCAGGTGGCCGACATCGGCTCGGCGGCGGCCGACCGCGGCCTGCAGAAGGAATTCGAGGCAATCATCGCCGCGGTGATCGGCGGCACGCTGCTCACCGGCGGCTACGGCTCGGTGGTGGGCGCCGCGTTCGGCGCGCTGATCTTCGGCGTGGTGCAGATCGGCATCACCTACACCAACATCAGCTCGGACTGGTTCCGCGTATTCCTTGGCGTGATGCTGCTGATCGCCGTGCTGTTCAACCACTATGTGCGCCGCCGCGTGGCGCAAGCGTAACGGAGCCGACTCATGTCCCAGCCTTCCGGTGCGTCCGCGCACGACACGATTCTCGAACTCGACGGCGTCAGCAAGTTCTTCGGCAAGGTGATCGCCCTGTCGGACATCAACCTGAAACTGCGGCGCGGCGAGGTGCATTGCCTGCTCGGCGACAACGGCGCCGGCAAATCCACGCTGATCAAGACGCTGGCCGGCGTGCACGCGCCGTCCGAGGGCCGCTACCTGGTGGACGGCCAGCCGGTGCGCTTCGAATCGCCCAAGGACGCGCTCGACCTCGGCATCGCTACCGTCTATCAGGATCTGGCGCTGGTGCCGCTGCTGTCGGTGGCGCGCAATTTCTTCATGGGCCGCGAGCCCACCCGCAAGCTGTTCGGCCTGATCGACGTGATGGATCTCGACCTGGCCGCCGAGGTGGCGCGCGGCAAGCTGGCCGAGATGGGCATCCACGTGCGCGACGCGCATCAGCCGATCGGCACCATGTCGGGCGGCGAGCGCCAGTGCCTCGCGATCGCGCGCGCCATCCATTTCGGCGCGCGCGTGCTGATCCTCGACGAGCCGACCGCCGCGCTCGGCGTCAAGCAGAGCTTCAACGTGCTCAAGCTGATCCACACCGCGCGCGCCAAGGGCATCTCGGTGATCTTCATCACCCACAACGTCCACCACGCCTACCCGATCGGCGATTCGTTCACGCTGCTCAACCGCGGGCGCTCGCTCGGCACCTTCACCAAGGACACCATCAGCAAGGACGAGGTGCTCGACATGATGGCCGGCGGCGCGGAAATGCAGAAGATGGTCGCCGAACTCGACGGCGCCGTGATCTAACCAGGAACCGACATGGCTCACTCCCCCCTTTCCTTCGCGCAGAACCGGGCGCTCGATGTGATCTGCATCGGCCGCGTCGCCGTGGACCTGTACGCGGAGCAGATCGGCGCCCGCCTGGAAGACGCGACGAGCTTCGCGAAATACCTGGGCGGCTCGTCCGGCAACATCGCGTTCGGCACCGCGCGGCTCGGTTTGAAATCGGCGATGCTGGCGCGCGTGGGCAACGACCACATGGGCCGCTTCGTGCGCGACACGCTGGAGCGCGAAGGCTGCGACACGCGCCAGTTGATTACCGACGAGGCACGCCTGACCGCGCTGGTGCTGCTCGGCATCAAGGATCGCGACAGCTTCCCGCTGGTGTTCTACCGCGAGAACTGCGCCGACATGGCGATCGACGAGGACGACATCGATGAAGCTTTCATCGCCTCCTCGAAGGCGCTGCTGATCACCGGCACGCACTTCTCCACCGACAAGGTCAACCGCGCGAGCCGCCGCGCGCTCGATTACGCGCGCCGCCATCAGGTGCGCACCGTGCTCGACATCGATTACCGGCCGGTGCTGTGGGGGCTGACCGGCAAGGCCGACGGCGAAACCCGCTTCATCGCCAACGAGGGCGTGACCGCGCATTTGCAGCGCATTCTGCCGCTGTTCGACCTGGTGATCGGCACCGAGGAAGAGTTCCGCATCGCGGGCGGCAAGGATGCGCTGCTCGATGCCTTGGAGATGGTGCGCCGCGTGACCAGCGCCACGCTGGTGGTCAAGCGCGGGCCGCTCGGCTGCTCGATCGTCGAGGCCGCCGTGCCGAAAACGCTCGACGCGCTGACGCTGATCGGCGGCGTCGAAGTGGAGGTGCTCAACGTGCTGGGGGCCGGCGACGCGTTCGCCTCGGGCCTGCTGTCGCAATGGCTGCGCGGCGCACCGCTCGAAGCGGCGGCCCGCACCGCGAACGCCTGCGGCGCGCTGGTGGTGTCGCGCCACGGCTGCTCGCCCGCGATGCCCACGCCGGCCGAGCTGACGCACTTCCTGAGCGAGGCCGCGCGCGACCCGCAACGCATGCGCCGCCCCGATCTCGACCCGGCGCTCGCGCGCCTGCATCGCGTCAGCCCGCCGCGCCGCCAATGGGATCAGGTGCTCGGCTTCGCGTTCGACCATCGCAACCAGTTCTTCGAGCTGGCGCAGCAGACGGGCGCCCCGCTCACGCGGATCGCCGAGCTGAAGCGGCTGTTCGTCGAGGCGGTCGCGCAGACCGAAACCGAACTCGGCCTGCAAGGCCAGATCGGCGTGCTGATCGACGACCGCTACGGCCAGGACGCGCTCAACGACGCGACCGGACGCGGCTGGTGGGTCGGCCGCCCGGTCGAGCTGCCCGGCTCGCTGCCGCTCGAATTCGATCATGGCCGCTCGGTCGGCACCACGCTCGAAACCTGGCCGGCCGAACAGATCGCCAAGTGCCTGGTGCGCTATCACCCCGACGACGCGCTGGCGGTTCGGCTCGAACAGGAAACGCAGTTGCGCGCGCTGTACGACGCCGTGCAGGCCAGCGGCCACGCGCTGCTGCTCGAAGTGATTCCGCCGCGCCGCGCCGATCTGCCCGACGGCCCCGACGTGGTCTATCGCGCGCTCAAAAGGCTCTACAACCTCGGCATCCATCCCGAGTGGTGGAAGCTCGAACCGCTCGACGCGGCGCAATGGCGCGAAGTCGACCGCCTGATCGCCGAGCGCGATCCGTATTGCCTCGGCGTGGTGCTGCTCGGCCTGTCCGCGCCGGTCGAGCAATTGGTGGGCGGCTTCGCGGCCGCGGCCGCGTCGAACACCTGTCGCGGCTTCACGGTCGGCCGCACGATCTTCTGGGAGCCGAGCCGGGCCTGGCTGGCCGGCGAGATCGACGACGCGGGCGTGATCGCGCGGGTGCGCGCCATCTTCGAGACGCTGATCGGCGCCTGGCGCGATGCGCGTGCCGGCGAGGTCGCGGCCCGCCGCGTCGCCTAGGAGGGATGACGATGAACCGTAGAGCGATCGAATCCGATCCGGCGCAGGCCGGCAGCGTGGCTGCCGGCGCCGAGGGCGCGACCGTGCGCCTGACCGTCGCGCAGGCGCTGGTCCGCTATCTCGCCGCGCAGCAGGTGCCGACCGAGGACGGCAGCGGCCGCACCGAGCCGCTGTTCGGCGGCGTGTTCGCGATCTTCGGCCACGGCAACGTGGCCGGGCTCGGCGAGGCGCTGTACCAGGCGCGCGACGTGCTGCCGACCTACCGCGCCCACAACGAGCAGGCGATGGCCCACAGCGCCATCGCCTACGCGAAGGCGCATTTCCGGCGTCGCATGATGGCCGTCACCAGCTCGATCGGCCCCGGCGCGACCAACCTCGTGACGGCCGCCGCGCTGGCCCACGTGAACCGGCTGCCGGTGCTGCTGCTGCCCGGCGACGTGTTCGTCTCGCGTGCGCCCGACCCGGTGCTGCAGCAGGTGGAGGATTTCCACGACGGCGGGCTGTCGGCCAACGACGCGCTGAAGCCGGTGTCGCGCTACTTCGACCGGATCGTCCATCCGGCGCAGTTGCTGAACGCGCTGCCGCGCGCGCTGCGCGTGCTGACCGACGCCGCGCTGTGCGGCCCCGTCACGCTCGCGCTGCCGCAGGACGTGCAGGCCATGGCCTACGACTATCCGGTGTCGTTCTTCGCGCCGCGCGTGGTGCGCTTTCATGCGCCCGCGCCCATCGAGGCCGAGCTGGACGCCGCGCTCGACACGCTGCGCACGGCGCGCCGGCCGCTGCTGGTGGCCGGCGGCGGCGCGCTCTACAGCGCGGGCGGCGCCGCCGCGCTGCGCGCGTTCGCCGAACGGCACGGCATCCCGGTAGCCGAAACCCAGGCTGGCAAGAGCTGCCTGCCGTGGGATCACCCGCTCAACGCCGGCGCGCTCGGCGTGACGGGCGCCCCGGGCGCCAACGCGCTGGCCGCCGAGGCCGATTGCGTGATCGCGGTCGGCACCCGGCTGCAGGATTTCACGACCGGCTCGAACACGCTGTTCGCGCAGGCCGCCGTGCTCGGCATCAACGCCAACCCGTTCGACGCGCTCAAGCATCGCGCCACGGCCGTCGAGGCCGATGCGCGGCTCGCGCTCGATGCGCTCGCGGCGCGCCTCGACGGCTGGCGCGCCGAACCGGGCTGGACCGAGCGCGCGCACGGGCTGGCCGCGGCCTGGCGCGACATCGTGCAGACGCTGACCCACGCCCCGCCGCAACCGGGCCAACTGCCGTATGACGCCGACGTGATCGGCGCGGTGCAACGCTCGGCGGCCAAATCGGCGGATTCGGCCGCCAACGACATCGCCGTCTGCGCGGCCGGCACGCTGCCGGCCGAACTGCACAAGCTGTGGCGCGCCGCCGTGCCGGGCGGCTATCACGTCGAATACGGTTATTCGTGCATGGGCTACGAGATCGCGGGCGGCCTCGGCGTCAAGCTCGCGCGGCCCGAGCGCGAGGTGATCGTGTTCGTCGGCGACGGCAGCTATCTGATGATGAACAGCGAGATCGCCACCTCGGTGATGCTCGGCGCGCGGCTGATCGTGGTGGTGCTCGACAACCGTGGCTACGGCTGCATCAACCGCTTGCAGCAGGCCTGCGGCGGCGCGCCGTTCAACAACATGATCGAGGACTGCGTGCAAGGCCCGGCCGGCGCGCCGCAGATCGATTTCGCCGCCCATGCGCGCGCGCTCGGTGCCCACGGCGAGCATGTCGACAGCCTCGACGCGCTCGACGCCGCGCTCGCGCGCGCCCGCACCGCCGACCGCAGCACCGTGATCTGCATCGACACCGACGCCACGCGCACCACGGCCGACGGCGGCTGGTGGTGGGAGGTCGCGGTGCCCGAGGTGTCGCCACGCGCCGCCGTGCGCGAGGCGCGCGCCCGTTACGAACAGCAGGTGGCCGCACGCACCGGCACGTCTCACGAACCTTCTTCCCCGGAATCATCGACATGAGCGATTACGACATTCGAATCGGCGTCAACCCGCTGTCGTGGATGAACGACGACCTGCCCTCGCTCGGCGGCGAGACGCCGCTCGCGGTGGCGCTCACCGAAGGCAAGCAGATCGGCTATGCCGGCTTCGAGCTCGGCAACAAGTTTCCGCGCGAGCCGAAGGCGCTTCAGGATCTGCTCGGCGGCTACGACCTGGCGCTTGTGTCGGGCTGGTATTCGGGCCGGCTCGCCGAGCGCGGCGTGCAGGAGGAAATCGACGCGGTGGGGCCGCATCTCGAATTGCTGGCCAGCAACGGCGCGACCGTGATGGTGTACGGCGAGGTGGCCGCCTCGATCCAGGGCTCGCCCGACGTGCCGCTCTACCAGCGCCCGCGCTTCGTGACCGACGCGCAATGGGAGCAATACGCGCAGCGGCTCGATGCGTTCGCCCGCTACACGCTGAGCCAGGGCGTGCGCACCGCCTATCACCACCACATGGGCGCCTACGTCGAGGCGCCGGCCGACATCGACCGGCTGATGGCGCTGACCGGCGACGCGCTCGGGCTGCTGTTCGACACCGGCCACGTGACGTTCGGCGGCGGCGATCCGCTCGCCGTGCTGGAGCGGCATATCGGCCGCGTCTGCCATGTGCACTGCAAGGACGTGCGCCCCGAGGTGATCCGGCTGGCCGGCAACCGCAACTGGAGCTTTCTCGAATCGGTCATCAACGGCGCGTTCACCGTGCCGGGCGACGGCAGCGTCGATTTCCCGGCCGTCATCGACCGGCTCAAGCGCCACGGTTACCGGGGCTGGCTGGTGGTCGAGGCCGAGCAGGACCCGGTGATCGCGCCGAGCTACGCCTATGCGGAGCTGGGTTACCGGACGCTGCGCGCGCTGGTCGATGCGCCGCTCGCGTCGCAACGCAAGGAGGCCGCGTGATGAACGCCGACATGAACACCCCCACCAAACCGCAGGACCTGCTCGTCAAAGGCACGGCCGCCGGCCCGTCGATCGCGACGGTCACGCCCGAATCGGCCCACTGGCGGCACGTGGGCTTTTCGGCTCATCGGTTGAAAGCCGGCGCATCGCTGGCGCTGCACGAGCCGCAGCGCGAAACCTGCATCGTCGTGCTGGCCGGCCGGGTCGATATCGCCAGCGACGACGGCACGCGCTGGGACGCGCTCGGCTCGCGCGACAGCGTGTTCGAGGACAGCCCGCCCGCCGCGCTGTACCTGCCGCCCGGCGTGCGCGTGACGATCACGGCCACGCGCGACACGGAGCTGGGCGTGGCGAGCGCACCGGGCACCGGCCGCTATCCGCCGCGCCGCATCGAGCCGGGCGAGATGACACGCTCGGTGCGCGGCACCGGCGCGAACACGCGCTACGTGTGCGACATCCTTCCGCAGACGGAGCCCGCCGAATCGCTGCTGGTGGTCGAGGTGCGCACGCCGTCGGGCCACTCGTCGAGCTACCCGCCGCACAAGCACGACACCGACAACGTGCCGGTCGAGAGCTTCCTGGAAGAGACCTACTACCATCGCGTGAATCCGCCGCAGGGCTTCGTGTTCCAGCGCGTCTATACCGATGCGCGCGACATCGACCAGTCGATGGCCGTGTCCGATCACGACGTGGTGATGGTGCCGCGCGGCTATCACCCGGTGGTGGTGCCGTACGGTTACGACTCCTACTACCTCAACGTGATGGCCGGGCCGACGCGCGTCTGGCATTTCAAGAACGATCCCGAGCACGACTGGATCGCGAAGCGCGATGCGGCCGCGCAGGCGGCCAAGGCGGGGTGAGATGGCTCGCTGGCCTGATGGCCGGTGGCTGGCCGTGCGTGGTCGGCCAGCGCATCGGTGTAGACACCGGGCACGGGGAAGCTCGCGTGTGCGGAATCGAGTCCGTCGAGCCGGCTGAAGGCGCCGTCTCGGTGTCGGCCCGGCCACCGGCATGAACCGCGACATTGGCGCAGGCATCGAGCATGAGGAAGCTCACGTGTGCGAAATCGAGCACGCCAAGCCGGCTGGAAGATCCACCTCGGTCGGCGTCGAGCCGGCTACCGGCAGAATCGCGACTACAGCCGTTAGTTGATGCCCGTCGACCGCACCACGGCCGACGCCTGCCCGCGGCTTCAGGCGGCCAGCGGCGCGAGCGCGGCGCGCAACGCGTCGGGCAGCGGCACCGGGCGGCGGCTGTCGCGGCCCACGTAGACATGCACGAAATGCCCCTGCGCGGCCGCCGACGCCTCGCCTTCGGCGAACAGGCCGATCTCGTAGCGCACGCTGGAGGTGCCGAGCTTCGCCACGCGCAGGCCCGCGTCGATCTTCTGCGGGAACACCAGCGGCGCGAAATAGTTGCATTGCGTCTCGACCACCAGGCCGATCGTTTCGCCGCGCTCCGCGTCGAGCACGCCGGCACGGATCAGGTATTCGTTCACGACGGTATCGAAATAGCTGTAGTAGACGACGTTGTTGACGTGGCCGTAGACGTCGTTGTCCATCCAGCGCGTGGTGATCGACAGGAAGTGAGGGTAGGCGCTGCGCGGCAGCAGTTCGGGCTTGGCGGACATGGGCGGCGGAGTCGAGGTCGGAGGGAAGGAAGCGGGATCGGCACGCGGCGCCGCGCCCGGCTTTACAGCGCGGCGCGTTCGCGCGACGATGCGGCGCACGGCCCGCCTCGCGTGCCGCACAGAAAAACACACATCGCGTGAAATTCCAAGGGGCGGCCGGCGTCCAAGCAGTTCGAGTGCAGGCTGCACGCGGCTGCACGCGGCTGCACGCGGCTGCACGCGGCTGCACGCGGCTGCACGCGGCTGCACGCGGCTGCACGCGGCTGCACGCGGCTGCACGCGGCTCGGCTCGCCGCCGCCCCCTTCCACCCTTCGCCACGAGAGCTCTCATGCCCGACCACCACCTGATCACCACCGCCTTCGACCTGCCCGGCCATCGCATCGACCAATCGTTCGGCATCGCGCGCGGCATCGTCGTGCGCTCGCGCTCGATCATCGGCTCGTTCGGCGCCGCGATCCAGACCGTGTTCGGCGGCAATATTTCGCTCTACGCATCACTATGCGAGCGCGCGCGGCAGGACGCGTACGACAAGATGATCGCGCAGGCCGCCGGCTTCGGCGCGAACGCGATCATCGGCATGCGCTACGACGCCACGGAAATCGGCTCGGGCATCACCGAGGTGCTGTGCTACGGCACGGCGGTGCGCGCCACGCCGATCGCGGGGTGAACGCCGAGGCGTTATGACTCGTTGCCGCCCGTCATTGCCCCGGGCGGTCGACAAACGTGACGTCGAGCCCGCGTGCGCGCATCCAGTCGGCCACGGCGTAGCCGGTGCCGGCGCGCCACGGCCGCAGGTTCGGCGGTTCGACGAGCCGGTATTCGAGCAACTCCGGCGACAGCGCGATCTCGCCGCTGGCCCGCACGTGATACGCGATGATCAGCTCGTTCTTGCGGATGAATTCGTACACGCCCACCAGTTCCACCGAATCGGCCCGCAACGAGGTTTCCTCCAGCACTTCGCGGGCGATGCCTTCCTCGGGCGTTTCGCCGTTTTCCAGGAAGCCGGTGATCAGCGCGAACATCCCTTCCGGCCAGGCCGCGTTGCGCGCGAGCAGGATCTTGCCGTCGATCTCGACGATCGCGGCCACCACCGGCAGCGGGTTGTTCCAGTGGACGTAGCCGCAGGCCGCGTCGGGGCAGACCTGGCGGACGCGGCCGCCCTCGTGCAGCGCGTCGGCGCGCGTGGTGAGCGGGGTCGCGCAGCGCGGACAGAAACGGTGTTCGGCAGTGGTCATCGGGGGAGCGCTTGCGGCGCGGCGAGCGGCATGGAAAGCCGTCGCGCGCCATCGTTGGGGGAAAGACGAAGCGCACATTCTAGCGAGTTTGGGCGGTTTGCATCGGAGGCCGCGACGGCCCCCGATGCGGGCTTGGGCGCGTCTTTTCGTTACGCGTCCGGCAGGCCGGCCCGGGCCGCCGCCTCGCGCCGCGCGACGATCGCCCAGGCCGCGAAACCGAGCGCGCCCGCCAGCAGCGCCGCCACCGCGATCCACAACGCCGGCGTGAACGACCCGGCCCGCGCCGCCACCGGCGCGGCGACCAGCGGCCCGGCGATCTGCCCGAGCCCGTAGGACGCCGTGGCATACCCCATCAGCCCGGCCGCCGCCTCGCCATGCAGACGCCGCGCCTCGCGCATCGCGAACAGCGTGATCGCCGTGAACGGCAGGCCGAGCAGCAGGCTGCCGAGTGCGAAGCCGGCCGCGGTCGGCCATGCGATGCCCAACACGATGCCAAGCGCCTGCACCGCGCACGACAGGCCGAGCAGCAGCCGGTTGTCCCAGCCGGCCGGCAACCGCGACGCGAGCAGCGCGCCCACCATCAGCGCCGCGCCGAACATCGGCCAGAACAGGTCGGGCCACGGCGAACCGGGCGGCAGCGCGCCGCGCGCGATCACCGGCAGGAACGTGGCCGTGATGATGTAGCCGAAGCCCGGCGCGCCATACAGCACGATCAGCCGAAGCGCGTCGCGGCGCACGGCCGGGTGGCCGGCGTCGGGCGGCGCGGCGTGCGTGATCCGAGCGGTTTGCGTTGCTTGCCCGGCATGACTCGCTTGCGCTGCCTGCCCTTCCGATCCTTCCGATCCTTCCGATCCTGCCTGTCGTGCCTGTCGTGCCTGTCCTGCCTGTCCTGCCTGTCCGGCTTGGCCCACCTGCCCGGCCACCCCCGCTTGCCCCACCTGTCCAGCCACCCCAGCTTGCCCCACCTGTCCGGCCGCCCCCGCTGGCCCCACCCGTCCAGTCGACTGTGCCTGCCCCACTCGTCCGGCCGCCCCTGCCGCCACCGCTTGCCCTGCCTGCGCAGGCCGCCGCGCCACCGCCCCCCATGCCGCGCTCGGCGCGATCACGCGCCAGATCCACACCGCGAGCAGCACCGACAGCAGCGCGAACCCGAGCCAGCCGAATTCCGCACGCCGCCCGGCCAACGCGCTGCCGATCAGCCCGGTCACGACGATCCCGCCGCCCGGCCCCGTGAAGATCGCGCCACTCCATTGCGGCGCACCCAGCTCGGTGAGTCGGCGCATGCCCCACTGCGACGCGAACACGAACGTCCACGCGCTGACCACGCCGGCCACGAAGCGCACCGGCAGCCACACCGCGAAGCCGTGCAGCGCGCCCATCGCGGCGGTCAGCGCGATCGTCGCGACCAGGCCGCCGCGCACCATGCGCGCCGCATCGACGCGCAGCGCCGCGCAACTGACCGCCCCGACGAAATAGCCTGCGTAGTTCGCCGAGGCAAGCCAGCCGCCGTGCCGGATGTCGAGCGTGCCGTTGGCCAGCATCAGCGGCAGCAGCGGCGTGAACGCGAAGCGGCCGACGCCGAGCGCCACCGCCAGCGCCGCCGCGCAGGCAAACGCGATCAGGCGCGGATCGGCAAGGCGGCCCGCGTCAGCGCCTGGGCCGGGGGCGGCGGTCGAACGCGGCGCCCCCGCCGCCGACACAGACGACGCGGACGATGAAGTGGGCGATGACAGGCAGGAAGCGGAGCGATTCATTCGGGTCGGATGCGATGTGGCGGCCGCGCGGACGGCGCGACACGGATCGGCCCATCCTAGCTTGACCATTCAATCTCGAAAAATGAATAATCGAGAACCTTTCGTTCTCCTGGAGAGAATCATGGATCTGGCGGCGCTCGCGATCTTCCGCGCGGTGGTGCGCGAAAACGGCGTCACGCGCGCGGCGGCGAAGCTGAACCGCGTGCAGTCGAACGTGACCACCCGCATCCGTCAACTGGAGGAACAACTCGGCGCGGCGCTGTTCGTGCGCGACGGCCGGCGGCTGGTGCTGACGCCGGCGGGCGAGACGCTGCTGCCCTACGCCGAGCGCCTGCTCGCGCTGGCCGACGAGGCGCGCCACGCGGTGCGCGAGGATCGTCCGCACGGGCGGTTGCGGCTCGGCACCATGGAGAGCACGGCCGCGAGCCGGCTGCCGGACGTGCTCGCGCGCTATCACCAGCGCTGGCCCGAGGTCGGGCTCGAACTCGTGACGGGCGTCACGAACTGGCTGATCGAGCGGGTCCGTGCGTTCGAACTCGACGCGGTGCTGGTCGCCACGCCACCGCAGCCGGACATGCTCGACGCCGCGCTGTTCGAGGCGGTGCCCATTTATCGCGAGCCGCTGGTGCTGATCGCGCCGCGCCATCATCCGCCGGTGACGACGGCGCGGGACCTGCGCGTGCCGACGCTGGTGTCGTTCGAGCGCGGCTGCGCCTATCGCGGCTACATCGAGCGCTGGTACGCCGCGCAGGCGAGCAAGCCCGCGCGCGTGCTCGAACTGGGTTCGTACCATGCGATCCTCGCCTGCGTCGCGGCCGGCGCCGGCGTCGCGCTGGCGCCGCGCAACGTGCTCGACATGTCGCCCGTCACCGACACGCTGTCGGTGCATCCGGTGGCCGATCTGCAACCGGTCGATACGCTGCTGGTCTGGCGGCGCGGCCATGCGTCGGCGGCGCTGGCCGCGCTGCGCGAGGCGCTCGTCGCGCATGGCGCGGAAGTCGCGCCGACGCGGGCCGTCGATCCGGAACCGGCGGCGGCGCCCCGGCCCCCGGCGAAGGTTAGACGCACGCGTACGGCGCAGGTCACCTGAACGGCGGCTGCCCGGCCGCCTCGATCGGCTGGCTCGGCTGGCTCGGCTGGCTCGGCTGGCTCGGCTGGCTTGCAGGGCAGCCCGCATGCACGAGCGAACGCGTTATCGCGTTATCGCGACAGAGCGCGCCGTCGGCCGCCCGGCATCGCCAAGCCGATGGATCGAACCCGGCCGCGCCAGGTCGGACGCGCGGCGCTACACGGCGCGCGCATCGCCTGCGCGCCGCCTGCCGGCACCCGCCCCGCGCGCCGTCTCTCATCCCTCGGCGTCGAAACGCACCGTGCAGACCGCCGGCGGCAGCCCCGCCACCGGCGCGCGAAACGCAAACAGGCCGCCGGCCAGCGGCTGCGCCTGCCGCTCGGCCTCGCTCAGGCCCTTGGTCGCCGTGGTCGCGTAGACGGTACGCAAATCGTCGCCGCCGAACGCGAGCTTGGTGACGTTCGCGCACGGCAACGCGACCTGCCCGAGCAGCCGGCCGTCGGGCGCGTAGCGCTCGATCCGTGCGCCGCCGAACAGCGCGATCCAGACGCCGCCCTCGGCATCCACGGCCATCCCGTCCGGATGGCCGCCGCCCTCGATCCTGGCGAACACGCGGCGCCGCCGCGGCACGCCGTCGTCGCCGAGATCGAACGCGTACACCAGGCGCCGCAGCGTGTCGGTGTGATAGAGCGTGCGGCCGTCGGGGCTCGCGGCGGGGCCGTTGGTGATCACGTAGCCGGCATCGTGCGCGGCCACGCGGCCGTCCTGGCCGACGCGATAGAGCCGCCCGGTCGGCGCGGCCTCGGCGTTGTCCATCGAGCCGAACCACAGGTGGCCGCCCGCATCGACGTAGCCGTCGTTGAGCCGGTTGCCGGGCAGGTCGGTCTCCAGCGGCAGCACGCGCGTGAACCGCCCGTTGCCCGGTTCGAAGCGGAACAGCCCGCCCTGCACGCCGCAGATCAGCGTACCGTCCGCGCACGGCAGCGCGAAGCCGATCTGCCCCGGCGCCGCCCAGCTCTCGCGGGCGCCGCCCGCCGGGTCGTGGCGATAGAGCCGCCGGCCCTTGATGTCGACGAACAGCACGCGGCGCGCGGCGGCGTCCCAGCAGGCGCCCTCGCCGAGCGTGGCCGCCACCGGCCAGACGCAGTCGAGGGCGCCGTCGGGTACGAGGGCCCGCGTCATCCGCCGAACCAGCCGGCGTCGACGAAATATTCTCGCGCGGTGCAGCGCGCGGCGTCGTCGGAGGCGAGGAACAACGCCATGCGCGCGACGTGCTCGGGCTCGACGCGCTCGTGCAGGCACTGCGAGGCCACCAGCTTCGCCTCGCTCTCGGACGACTGCCACAGCTTCATCTGGCGCGGCGTGCGCACCGCGCCCGGCACGATGCAGTTCACGCGGATGCCGAACTCGCCGAGATCGCGCGCGAGCCCGCGCGTCAGGCCCTCGATGCCGGCCTTCGCCGTCATGTAGATGCTGAGGCCCGTCTCGGCGATGTGCCACGAGATCGAGCCGAGGTTCAGGATCACGCCGCGACCGAGCGAGCGCATGCCGGGCAGCACCGCCTGCGCGCAGAAGAACTGGTGGCGCAGGTTCACCTCGATGCGGCTGTCCCAGTAGGCCGCCGTCAGCTCGCCGGGACGATGGCGGTCGTCGTTGGCCGCGTTGTTGACGAGCACCTCCACCGGCCCCGCCTCGGCCGCGATCGCGGCGAACGTCGCGTTCAGCGCGTCGATGTCGCGCAGATCGCAGTAGTGGAACGCCGGCGGCACGGGTACGTCGCCGAGCGAGGCGACGAGCGCCGTCGATTCGTCGCGCGCGATGTCGATGAAGCTCACGCGCGCGCCCTGCGCGGCGAACGCCGCGACGATCGCCGCGCCAATCCCGGTGCCGCCGCCCGTCACCACGACGTGACGGCCGGCCAGGCTCGGATAGATGGCATAAGTCATGAAAAATCCCGAAAAACCGGTCAGCAGACCATTGAAGAAAGCATCCTCGTCCGGCCGCGCGGCGGCCGGCGTTGCGGGCGTTGTCCGCGGCGCCCGTCAGCGGCGCCCGGCACGCGACACCACGTCGACCCAGACGGCCAGCACCAGAATCCCGCCCTTGACGATCATCTGCCAGTAGGCGTCCACGTCGAGCATCGACATGCCGTTGTCGAGGCTGGCCATCACCAGCGCGCCGATCAGCGCGCCGTGGACGGTGCCCGCGCCGCCGCGCATTGAGGTGCCGCCGATGAAGCAGGCGGCGATCGCGTCGAGCTCGCCCATGTTGCCCGCCGACGGCGAGCCGGCCGCGAGCCGCGCGGTGTTGACGATGCCGCCGAACGCGCACATCAGCCCCATCAGCCCGAAGATCGCCAGCTTCACGCGGTCGGTGTTGATGCCCGACAGGCGCGTGGCCTCCAGGTTCGAGCCGACCGCGTAGATGCGCCGGCCGAACACGGTCTGGGTGGCCACCCACGAGAAGATGCCGAGCAGCGCGAGCACCAGCAGCACCGGCACCGGAATCCCGCCGTAGCTGTCGAGCGTGGCCACGAACGCGGCCACGATCAGCCCGGCCGCGACCAGCTTCGCGATGTCCTGCCAGAGCGGCACGACCCCGAGTTCGTAGCGGCGCCGCGCGCGCCGCTGGCGCACCGTCACGACCACCAGCAGCGCGACGATCAGCAGCGCGATCGCGTCGCCGATGCGCGGCGGCACGTAGCCCTGGCCGATCAGCACGAAGCCGTCCGAGACCGGCGCGATGGTCGCGCCGTGCGTGATGCCGAGCAGGATGCCGCGATAGGCGAGCATGCCGCCCAGGCCGACGATGAACGACGGCACGCCGCGATAGGTGGACCACCAGCCGTTGAAGAGGCCCACCACCACGCCCAGCGCCATCACCACCGGCACGGTGGCCACGATCGGCCAGCCGAGCACCTGGTCGAGAATCGCCGCCACGCCGCCGAGCAGGCCGAGCAGCGAGCCCACCGACAGGTCGATCTCGCCGGCGATGATCACGAACACCATCCCGCAGGCCAGCATGCCGGTGATCGACATCTGCCGCAGCAGGTTGGAGAGATTGCGCGGCGTGATGAACGCGCCGTGGGTGAGCAGCGAGAACAGCAGCCAGATCGCGGCCACCGCGATCAGCAGCGCCAGGATCTTGTAGCGTGCGAACAGCCGGCGCAGTTGCTGCGCGGTGCCGGTGGCGCCCGCCGGGCGAGCCGCGCGGTCGGCGGCCTGGGTGGTCGTCTCGGGTGTCATGCGATGCCTGCCTCGGGTTGAGTCGTGTCGCGCCGCGCGGGCCGGATCGCCGCGCCCAGCACCTGTTCCTGGGTGAGTCCGTGGTTGGGAAAATCGCCGCGCAACTCGCCGTCGCCGATCACGATCACGCGATCGGCGATGCCGAGCACCTCGGGCAGCTCCGAGGACACCATCACGATCGCCATCCCGCGCTTGGCGAGATCGCCGATCAGCTTGTAGATCTCGTACTTCGCGCCCACGTCCACGCCGCGCGTGGGCTCGTCGAGGATCAGCACGCGCGGCTCGGTGAGCAGCATGCGCGTGAGCACCGCCTTCTGCTGGTTGCCGCCCGACAGGCTCGCGATCGACAGCATCGGGTGCGCGGCGCGCACCGACAGCCGGCGCATCTCCACGCGGATCGTGTCGTGCTCGGCGGCCGCGTCGATCCGGCCGAAGCGCGTGAAGCGCTGCAGCACCGCGAGCGTGATGTTGTGGCCGACGCTCAGTTGCGGGACGATGCCGTGGCGCTTGCGGTCCTCGGGCACCATCGCGATGCCGGCGCGGATCGCGTCGAGCGGCGCGCGAATCCTGAGCGGCGCGCCGTCGAGCAGCACCTGCGCCTCGCTCGCGCCCGGATAGGAGCCGAAGATCGCCTGCATCAGCTCGGTACGCCCCGCGCCCACCAGCCCCGCCACGCCGAGGATCTCGCCGCGCCGCACCGCGAACGAGACATCGTCCACGCGCTTGCGGCGCGGGTTGTTGACGTCGAGGCAGGTCACGTTGCGCGCCTCGAACACGATCTCGCCGACCGGATGCGGCTCGCGCGGAAACAGGTTGGTGATCTCGCGGCCCACCATCTGCGCGATGATGCGTTCGGTCGACATGCCCTGCATCGGCTGCGTCGACACATGCTTGCCGTCGCGGATCACGGTGACCGTGTCGCACACGGCCTGGACCTCGTCGAGCTTGTGCGAAATGTAGACGCAGGCGATGCCGCGCGCCTTCAGGTCGCGAATGATGTCGAGCAGGATGCGCGTCTCGGCGGCCGTCAGCGACGACGACGGCTCGTCGAGGATCAGCAGCTTCGCCTGCTTGTTGAGCGCCTTGGCGATCTCGATCAGCTGCTGGTGGCCGCCGCCGTAGTGCATCACCGGCAGCGCCACGTTGATGCCCTCGATGCCGAGGCCGGTCAGCAGCGCGTCGGCGCGGCGCACCATCGCCGCGTAGTGCATGCGCCCGCCCGGCAGCGTCAGTTCGTTGCCGAGGAACAGGTTCTCCGCCACCGACAGCTCCGGCACCAGCATCAGTTCCTGGTGGATGATGACGATGCCGGCGCGCTCGCTGTCGCGAATGCCGGCGGCCTGCAACGGGCGGCCTTCCCAGCGGATCTCGCCGTCCCAGGTGCCGCTCGGGTAGACGCCCGACAGCACCTTCATCAGCGTGGACTTGCCGGCGCCGTTCTCGCCGCACAGGCCCACGCATTCGCCGGGACGCACCACGAGATCGATGCCGTCGAGCGCCTTCACGCCGCCGAAGGTCTTCACGATGCCGCGCATCTCCAGCAGGGGTTCGGGGGTGCGGGTTTCCGACATGCGGATGTCCGACATGCGCCGTCCTTGTTCGTGTCCGGGGGTTCGAGAGTTCGGGTGGGCCGGGCTCGCGCCGCCGCGCGCGGCGCGCACCGGGGCGAGCCCGGCGCGTCGCCTCAGTGCGAGCCGATCTGCGCCTGCGTGTAGAAGCCGTCCTTCACCACCACGTCGACGTTGCCCTTGGTCAGCAGCGTCGGTTGCAGCAGCAGCGTGTCGACCTTCTTCCTGCCGTTGTCGTACTGCGCGTTGAAGGCCGGCTTGCCGCCCTTGGCGAGCGTCACGGCGAGCGTGGCCGCCTCGCCCGCGATCAGCTTGAGCGGCTTGTAGACGGTCATGGTCTGGGTGCCGGCCACCAGCCGCTTGACGGCGGCCAGATCCGCGTCCTGCCCCGACACCGGCACCTTGCCGGCCAGATGCTGCGCGGCGAGCGCCTGGATCGCGCCGCCCGCGGTGCCGTCGTTCGAGGCCACCACCGCGTCGATCTGGTTGCCGTTCGCGGTCAGCGCGTTCTCCATGATGCCGAGCGCGGTCGAGGCGCTCCATTCGGGCACCCACTGCGAGCCGACCACCTTGATGTCGCCGCGGTCGATCGCCGGCTGCAGCACCTTCATCTGGCCTTCGCGCAGGATCTTCGCGTTGTTGTCGGTGGGCGCGCCGCCGAGCAGGAAGTAGCGGCCCTTCGGACGCGCGTTGACCACGCCCTGCGCCTGCAGCTCGCCGACCTTCTCGTTGTCGAACGAGATGTAGGCGTCCACGTCGGCGTCGAGGATCAGCCGGTCGTAGGACACCACCTTGATGCCGGCCTTCTTCGCCTCGGCCACCACGTTGGTCAGCGCCTTCGAATTGAACGGCACGATCACGATCACGTCCACGCCGCGCGAGATCAGGTTCTCGATCTGCGAGATCTGGCGCTCCTCGCTCGCGTCGGCCGACTGCACCGACACCTTCGCGCCGAGCTTCTCGGCGGCCGCGACGAAGTAGTCGCGATCGCGCGACCAGCGCTCGACGCGCAGGTCGTCGATGCAGAAGCCGATCTCGGGACGATCCTTGCTCGCGTGGGCGAGCGGCGCCGCGAGCGAGACGCTCGCCAGCACGGAGGCGGCGACCAACGATTTCAGGACGGAACGACGG
This sequence comes from Burkholderia sp. 22PA0099, assembly GCF_047497165.1. NCBI lineage: Bacteria > Pseudomonadati > Pseudomonadota > Betaproteobacteria > Burkholderiales > Burkholderiaceae > Burkholderia > Burkholderia sp. 22PA0099. The sequence continues at coordinate 2,761,222 of NZ_CP163165.1, forward strand.
CGATTCGAGGGCATGTCTCTGTCTCCATTTCGGTCTGGTTCTTGTGTGTGGGTCGCGGGACGCCGGCGCCCGATCGGCCGGGCGGTGATCAGGCACGGCCGGCCCGACGACAAGCGGCATGGTGCATGCGCCGGCCGCCGAGCGGCAATTACGAAATTGCCCAACCGCCTTAACATTTCTTGCCGGCCCGAGGCGATCGCGGCAACGGCGCGGCCGGCAGCCACTAGAATGGGCGGACCGCGACACCCGGGCCGCCCTGGCGCCCGTGATTTCGATATGCGAGAGACGCCCGCCGATCCCTCGCGAGGAGACCGTCCATGCAACGTCCATCCGCCGATCCGCCGCCGTCCGCGCGCGCGCACCGCATCGCGCTGCTGTTCAATGCGAACAAGGTGTACGACCGCGAGGTGATCGCCGGCATCGGCGACTACATGCGCTCGACGCGCGTGACCTGGGACCTGTTCCTCGAGGACGACTTCCGCTGCCGGCTGGCCGGCATCGAGCGCTTCGACGGCGACGGCATCATCGCCGACTTCGACGACCCGGCCGTGGACGCGGCGCTGCGCGGTTGCCCGCTGCCGGTGGTGGCGGTCGGCTCGTCCTACGAGGACGCGACGCACTACCCGGCCGGCCTGCCCTACGTGGCCACCGACAACGGCAAGCTGATCGCGCTCGCCTACACGCACCTGATCGAGGCCGGGCTCGAGCACTTCGCGCTCTACAGCCTGCCGCCCGCCGACGAAAACCGCTGGGCGCAGCAGCGCGAGCTCGTCTACACGCGCCTGCGCCGCCACGATGCGCCGGCGCTGCCGATCGAGCACGAGATCTACCGCGGGCTGTCCACCAGCGCGCCCACCTGGCACCAGTCCACCCGGCAACTGATCGACTGGCTGCGCGCGCTGCCCAAGCCGGTCGGCGTGATCGCCGTGACCGACGCGCGCGCACGGCACCTGCTGCAGGCCTGCGTGTCGGCCGGGCTCGCGGTGCCCGAGGAGATCGCCATCATCGGCATCGACAACGATCCGCTCACGCGCACGCTCTCGCGCATCCCGCTCTCGTCGGTGATCCAGGGCACCGAGGAGATGGGCCGCACCGCCGCCCACCTGCTGCACCAGATGCTCGGCGGCGCGCGCTTCGCGGGCCGCCAGATCCTGGTGCCGCCGGTGGGCATCAACGTGCTGGCCTCCACGCGCCACCAGCCGCTCGCGAGTCCCTATGTGATGCGCGCGCGGCACTTCATCCGCCAGTACGCGTGCCAGGGCATCCGCACCGAGCAGGTGGCCGACTACGTGGGCGTGTCACGCTCGTCGCTCGAGGAACACTTCCGCCGCGAGCTGCGCTGCACCGTGCATCAGGAAATCCTGCGCCACAAGCTCGACGCGGCCAAGCAGCTGCTCACGCAGCACGAGCTGGCCACCGCCGAGGTGGCGGTGCGCTGCGGCTTCACCTCGACGCAATACATGTACGCGGTGTTCCGGCGCGAACTCGACTGCACGCCGCGCGAATACCAGGAACGCACGCTGTCCGGAGGCCACGCTTGAGCGCAATCCAATCGACGCCGGCCTTCGGGCCGGCCGGCCACAGCGTCTCGTCGCGGCCGTGGGACCGCCTGCCCGGCGGCGACCTGGTGCGCCTCTTCACGCTGCGCAACGCCCACGGCATGCGCGTGGCGATCAGCGATCTCGGCGCGACGCTGGTGTCGTGGCAGACGCCCGACCGCGGCGGCCGGCTCGGCGAGATCCTGCTCGGCTTCGACGCGCCGGCCGCCTACCTCGATTCGCACGCCTATCTCGGCGCGCTGGTCGGGCGCTGCGCGAACCGCATCGCCGGTGCGCGTTTCACGCTCGACGGCATCGACCACACGCTCGACCGCAACGACGGCGAGCAGTGCCTGCACGGCGGCCTGAACGGCTTTCACCGCGCGCTGTGGGACACCGACATGCTCGACGACGCGCTGGTGATGCGGCTGGTCTCGCCCGAGGGCGACGGCGGCTTTCCCGGCAACGTCGAGGTGCAGGTGCGCTACGCGCTCGACGACGACGGCACGCTGTCGATCGGCTATGAGGCGCGCAGCGACGCGCCCACGCCGCTGCAACTGACGAGCCACCCGTATTTCAACCTGAGCGGGCGCGCGCATGCCGACATCGACGGGCACGTCCTGACGATCGACGCGGATCAGTATCTGGAAGTGGATGCGCGGATGATCCCGACGCGGCTCGCCAGCGTGGCCGGCACCGCGTTCGATTTCCGCCAGAGCGCGCCGCTCGGCGCGCGGCTCGGCTGGCCGCACGCGCAGCTCGCGCTGGCGGGCGGCTTCGATCACTGCTTCGCGCTGCGCAAGGCGCATGTCGGCAGCGGCGGCGTGCGCGCCGTGGCGCGCGTCTACGATCCCGGCAGCGGCCGCGAACTGACGGTGCTGACCGACCAGCCGGGCTTGCAGCTTTATACCGGCAACGCGCTGGCGGGCGCGCATGCGCCGCGCAGCGCGCTGTGCCTGGAGGCCGGCGCGTTCCCGAACCAGGTCAATTCGGAGGCGGCCGAGGCGGTGGTGCTGCGCCCGGGCCAGGTGTATCGGCAGGAGACGCGGTATCGCGTGGCGGTGGCCGGATAGGCGGCGGTGTGCGTGGCTGGCCCCAACGTCCTCGAGCGAGACGACACCGGGAAAGGCGCCACCGGCCACGCCGCCCCGGCCCTGGCGCACCGCCCTTGCGCCTATCCCACCATCAACGTCTTCGGCTCCAGATACGCGCCGAGGCCCCACTTGCCCATCTCGCGCCCGAGCCCCGAGTGCTTGAAGCCGCCGAACGGCGCGCGCGGCTCGTGATTCAGCGTGTTGACCAGCACCCGCCCCGCGTCGATCCGCAGCGCGATGCGCTCGCAGCGCTCACGATCGCGGCCGAGCACCAGCGCGCTCAGGCCGTAATCGGTGTCGTTGGCGATTGCGATGGCGTCTTCGTCGTCCTCGTAGGCGATGATCGACAGCACCGGCCCGAAGATTTCCTCGCGCGCGATCCGCATGTCGTTGCGTACGCCCGAAAACAGCGTCGGCTTGACGAACCAGCCCGCCGACAGCCCATCCGGCCGCCCCTCGCCACCGGCCAGCAGGCGCGCGCCCTCTTCCGTGCCGAGCCGGATATAGCCCTGCACGCGCTCCCACTGGCGGCGGCTGACCATCGGCCCGATCTCGGTATCGGCCTCGCGCGGATCGCCCGATTTCACGCGCGCCACCGCGTCGGCCGCCACCTGTTCGAACTCGGCGAGCCGCGCGCGCGGCACCAGGATGCGCGTGCCGGCGATGCAGGCCTGGCCGCTGTTCATGAAGCCGGCCTGCAGAACGATCGGCATGATCGCGTCGAAATCGGCGTCGTCGAGCACCAGCGTCGGCGATTTGCCGCCCAGTTCGAGCGTCACGCGCTTCATCGAGCCGGCGCCCGCTTCGATCAGGCGCCGCCCGACCGCCGACGAACCGGTAAACGAGATCTTCGCCACACGTGGGTCGCGGCTCAACACCTCGCCCACCACCTCGCCGCGCCCGTTCACGACGTTGACCACGCCGCGCGGCAGCTCGGCCGCATGCAGCGCCTCCAGCACGATCTGCGTCTGCCAGGCGCTCATCTCGCTCGGCTTGATCACGGCCGTGCAGCCGGCCGCCAGCGCGGTGGCGAGCTTGTTGCAGATGAAGCCGGCATTGCTGTTCCACGGCGTGATCAGCGCCGCGACGCCCACCGGCGTCATCACCACGCGCGCCGCGCCGGCCGTCTCCTCGAACGCGAACGCTTCGAGCGCATCGATCGCGGCCTGCACCGTCTGGGCCGGATAGGCCGCCATCCAGCGCGCGCGCGACGACGGCGCGCCGTACTCGGTCACGATCGCCTCCAGCAACGCCGCCTCGCGCGCCGCCACCTGTTCGTGGATGCGGCGCAACGCGGCCAGCCGCTGCGCGCGCGAGGTGCGCGACCAGGCCGGGAACGCGGCGTGGGCCGCCTCGATCGCGCGGTGCGCATCGTGCTCGTCGCCCAGGCGCACCTGTCCGATCGTCTGCCCGGTGGCGGGGTTGGTCAGGTCGAACCATTCCTGCCCGTGCGGCAGGACGAATTCGCCATCGATATAAAGGTGCTCGATCCGTTGCATGTGCGTTCTCCGTGTGAGGGGCCGAGCGGCGCCAGGCGGGCGCCGCTTGCAGGGATGCCAGTCTAGGGAAGCACGACTGTTTCGATAAGACGGCCTATCATGCATGGCTCATCCCGAAAATCAGGACACTCGATGCATCGCACCGGCATGACCGAACTCGAAGTGGTGCTGGCCGTGGCCCGTCACGCCAGCTTTCGCGCGGCGGCGCGCGAGTTGGGCATGTCGAGCACGGCGGTCAGCGCCGCCGTGGCCGGGCTGGAGGCACGGCTGGCGGTGCGCCTGTTCAACCGCTCGACGCGCAGCGTGGCGCTGACCGATGCCGGGCAGCGCTACGTCGAGCGCGTCGGCCCCGCGCTGGCCGAGATCCGGCGCGCCGGCGAGGAAGCCGCCAGCGGCCCGGACACGCCGAGCGGCACGCTGCGCCTGAACGCGCCGCCCGAATCGACCGTGATGCTGGTGCAGCCGCTGTTGAGCGAATACTTGCGGCGTTATCCGGAGGTGCGGGTGGACGTGACCACCGACCTGCGGCTCATCGATATCGTGGCCGAGGGCTTCGACGCCGGCATCCGGCTCGCCGAATCGGTGCCGCAGGACATGATCGCCGTGCCGCTGACGGGCGACATCCGCATGCTGGTGGTCGGCACGCCCGACTATCTGGCGCGCCACGGCACGCCGCGCGAGCCGGCCGATCTGATCGCGCATCAGCGCATCGCGATGCGCATGGGGCACGGCGGCCTCTACCACTGGGAGCTGGAGCGCGACGGCCGCAAGTTCCAGGTCAACATGCCTACGCGGATGGTGTTCAGCGAGACGCGCGCGATCCGCCAGGCGGTGCTGGCGGGGCTGGGGCTCGGTTTCATCTCGGAATGGTTCATCGCCGACGCGCTCGCCAGCGGTGCGCTGGTGCCGGTGCTGGAGGCGTGGTGCCAGCCGTTCGGCGGGCTGCGGCTCTACTACCCCGGCCGGCGCTTCGTGCCGGCCCGCCTGCGCGCGCTGATCGAACTGGTGCAGACGATGCGCGACGAGGGCACGGCCGTGTTTCCCGGCGACTGGATGGCCGGGCCGGGCGGCGCATGACGCGGAGCATGGCGAGCACATGACGCAACGGACGCAGACGTAAAAAAGCCGCGAACCTCGCGGCTCGCGGCTGGTTCCAGCGGGCGCGACGCGCCGGGGGCGTTACAGCTTCGACGCCACCCAGGCCTGCACGCCGGCCAGCGCGGCCGGCAGGTTGGCCGGCTCGGTGCCGCCCGCCTGCGCCATGTCGGGGCGGCCACCGCCCTTGCCGCCGACCTGCTGCGCGACGAAATTGACCAGTTCGCCCGCCTTGACCTTCTTGCTGGCCTCGGCCGTCACGCCGGCGATCAGGCTGACCTTGCCGCCTTCCACCGCCGCCAGCACCACGGCGGCATGCTTGAGCTTGTCCTTGAGCTTGTCGACCGTCTCGCGCAGCGTCTTGGAATCGGCGCCGTCGAGCGTGGCGGCCAGCACCAGCACGCCGTTCACGTCCACCGCCTGCTGCGCCAGTTCGTCGCCCTGGCTCGACGCCAGCTTCGACTTCAGCGCGGCCAGTTCCTTTTCGAGCGACTTGACCTGATCCTGCACCTGGCCGATACGCTGCGTCAGCTCGGCCGGCTGGGCCTTGAGCATGGCCGCGGCGGTGTTCAGGCGCGCGTCGAGTTCCTGCACGAAACGCACGGCGTTGTCGCCCGTGATCGCCTCGACGCGGCGGATGCCGGCGGCCACGCCGCCTTCCACCACGATCTTGAAGAAGCCGATGTCGCCGGTGCGGCTCACGTGCGTGCCGCCGCACAGCTCGCGCGAGAAGCCGAGATCGAGCACGCGCACTTCGTCGCCGTACTTTTCGCCGAACAGCGCCATCGCGCCGCCCTTGACCGCATCGTCGTACGACATGTTCTGCACCACGCCCGGCGCATTCGCGAGGATTTCGGCGTTGACGATCGCCTCGACCTTGCGGATCTCGTCATCCGACAGCGGCGCGTTGTGCGCGAAGTCGAAACGCGTCTTGTCGGCGTCGACCAGCGAACCCTTCTGCTGCACGTGGCTGCCGAGCACTTCGCGCAGCGCCTTGTGCATCAGGTGGGTGGCCGAGTGGTTGCGCTCGGTGCGCATGCGGCGTGCGATGTCGATTTCGGCGCGCACCGTATCGCCCACCTTCAGCACGCCCTGCGCCACTTCACCGTGGTGGCCCACCACCTCGGCCTGCACCTTCAGCGTGTCCTCGACGGCGAAGCGCGTGGCCGCATTGGCCAGCACGCCCTGGTCGCCGACCTGGCCGCCCGATTCCGCGTAGAACGGCGTGTGGTCGAGCACCACTACAGCCTGCTCGCCAGCCTTCGCCTCGTTCACCGCGGCGCCGCCCACGTACAGCGCGACGACCTTCGCGTCGTCGAACGCGATCTGCTCGTAGCCGTGGAAGGTGGTCTTGGCGCCCGAGTATTCGAGGCCTTGCGTGGCCTTGAACTTGCCGGCCGCGCGGGCCTGCTCGCGCTGGCGCGTCATCGCATCCTCGAAGGCCGGCTCGTCGACGGTCACTTCGCGCTCGCGGCACACGTCGGCCGTCAGGTCGAGCGGGAAGCCGTAGGTGTCGTGCAGCTTGAACGCCAGTTCGCCGTCGAGTACCTTGCCGCCCTTCGCGTCGAGATCGGCCAGCGCGGCGTCGAGAATCGTCATGCCGTGATCGATGGTTTCGAGGAAGCGTTCTTCTTCCTGACGCAGCACGTCGGTCACGCGGCCTTCGGCTTCCTTCAGCTCCGGATAGGCGGCGCCCATCTCGGCGACCAGGTCGGCCACCAGCTTGTGGAAGAACGCGCCCTTGCGGCCGAGCTTGTAGCCGTGGCGGATCGCGCGGCGCACGATGCGGCGCAGCACGTAGCCGCGGCCTTCGTTGCCCGGGATCACGCCGTCGACGATCAGGAACGAACACGCGCGGATGTGATCGGCGATCACCTTCAGCGAGTTGTTCGTCAGGTCGCTCACGCCCGTTTCGCGGGAAGCGGCCTTGATCAGGTTCTGGAACAGGTCGATTTCGTAGTTGCTGTGCACGTGCTGCAGCACCGCGGCAATCCGCTCGAGGCCCATGCCGGTGTCGATCGACGGCTTCGGCAGCGGCGTCATGTTGCCCTGCGCGTCGCGGTTGAACTGCATGAACACGAGATTCCAGATCTCGATGTAGCGGTCGCCGTCTTCCTCGGGCGAGCCCGGGGGGCCGCCCCACACATCCGGGCCGTGGTCGTAGAAGATTTCCGAGCACGGGCCGCACGGGCCGGTGTCGCCCATCTGCCAGAAGTTGTCCGACGCGAAGCGCGCGCCCTTGTTGTCGCCGATGCGGATGATGCGCTCGGCCGGCACGCCCACTTCCTTGTTCCAGATGTCGAAGGCTTCGTCATCGTCGTGATAGACGGTGATCCACAGCTTTTCCTTCGGCAACTGATAGACCGAGGTCAGCAGCTCCCAGCTGTAGTGGATCGCATCCTTCTTGAAGTAATCGCCGAACGAGAAGTTGCCGAGCATCTCGAAGAACGTGTGGTGACGGGCCGTGTAGCCCACGTTTTCGAGGTCGTTGTGCTTGCCGCCCGCGCGCACGCTGCGCTGCGAGGTGGTCGCGCGCGAATACGGGCGCGATTCGGTGCCGAGGAACACGTCCTTGAACTGCACCATGCCCGAGTTGGTGAACAGCAGCGTCGGGTCGTTGCCCGGAACGAGGCTCGACGAACGAACGATCGTGTGGCCCTTCGATTCGAAGAACTTGAGGAATTTCTCGCGGATTTCGGCGGCTTTCATAGCGTGCGGGAACGGACCTGCCAGACAGGCTCTGTGGCTATCGGCGCCGCGCGCCGGGGAAACGGGCGAACGGCGGCTGGTTTCGGAAACCGCCGATTATACGGGATCGCGACCCGAAGGCAGCAGGCCCGCGCCCCTGGCGGCGCGCCGGCACGCCTGCCCGGGCGCGCCGCGAAGCCGCCGCGGTGCATCCCCCACGCATCCCCCGCGCCGCCGCCGCGCCGCCGACGCACGATTCGCTTTAAGATGCGACGACCGCCGCCCGGGCCGGCAGCCGCGGGCGCAGCCAGATTCGACAAGGGAGACGAACAGCAGATGGGAGCCTTGAGTCATATCCGCGTGCTCGACCTGAGCCGTGTGCTCGCCGGGCCGTGGTGCGCGCAGACGCTCGCCGATTTCGGCGCCGACGTGATCAAGATCGAGCGCCCCGGCGCCGGCGACGACACGCGCCACTGGGGGCCGCCCTACCACCGCGCGCCCGACGGCAGCGACACGCGCGAGGCCGCCTACTACCTGGCCGCGAACCGCAACAAGCGCTCGGTGACGGTCGACATCGCCTCGCCCGAGGGCCAGCGCGTGATCCGCGAGCTGGCCGCGCAAAGCGACGTGGTGATCGAGAACTACAAGGCCGGCCAGTTGAAGAAATACGGCCTCGACTACGACGCGCTGCGCGCCGTGAAGCCGGACCTGATCTACTGCTCGGTCACCGGCTTCGGCCAGACCGGCCCCTACGCGCACCGCGCCGGCTACGACTTCATCATCCAGGGCCTCGGCGGCTTCATGAGCATCACCGGCGAGCGCGACGGCGAACCGGGCGGCGGCCCGCAGAAGGCCGGCGTGGCGATCGCCGACCTGGCCACCGGGCTCTATTCGGCGGTCGCGATCATGGCCGCGCTGACGCACCGCGACCGCACCGGCGAAGGTCAGTACATCGACATGGCGCTGCTCGACGTGCAGGTGGCGCTGCTCGCCAACATGAACACCAACTACCTCGCCAGCGGCCAGCCGCCGACCCGCTGGGGCAACGCCCACCCGAACATCGTGCCGTACCAGACGTTCCAGACGAGCGACGGCTGGATCATCGTGGCGGTGGGCAACGACAGCCAGTTCCGCAAGTTCGTCGAGGCCGGCGGGCGCGGCGAACTGGCCGACGACCCGCGGTTCGCGACCAATCCGTCGCGCGTGCGGCACCGCCCGGTGCTGGTGCCGATCCTCTCGGAGATGACTCGCGAGCGCGGCAAGGACGCGTGGATCGCCGCGCTGGAGGCGGCCGGCGTGCCGTGCGGGCCGATCAACGATCTGGGCGAGGTGTTCGAGAACGAGCAGGTGGTGGCGCGCGGGTTGCAGATCGAGCTGCCGCATCCGAGCGGCACGCCCGTCAAGCTGGTGCGCAATCCCGTGAAGATGAGCGCAACGCCGCCCGAGGCCCGCAGCGCCCCGCCGCTGCTGGGCGAACACACCGATGAAGTGCTGCGCGAGCTGCTCGGCTACGACGACGCGGCGATCGCCGCATTGCGCGGCAAGGGCGCGCTATGAGGCGGCGAACGCGCCGGCGCACGGTGCGCGCCGCATAAAAAACGCCGGGGCACGCTGCTCGCGTGTCCCGGCGCCGCGCCGCGGTGAGTGGCCTCCCGCGGCGTCCTGTCTGACCGGCACCCCTCCCTCCGCGCCCGGCTCGCGCCGAATCGCCAGAGTTCCGATGCCGGATTTCTCCCTGATGCCTGTTGCTGCAGCTCGACGTTGCCGTCTTTTGCGTCGCCGTTGCGGGCAACGCGGGCGGCTCCCGCCCGGTAGAGCGGAAGCCGGTCGGGCCAGCGCTGCCGCCGGCCCGCAAACCTGTTGGAACGTTTTGTCCGGACGTTCACCGCGCCGGGATGACGGGCGGCTTCAATCGTCAGAGGGTTCGGAGATCGGGGCGGTTCGCATCAAGCATCAAGCATCGAGCGAAACCGACCTCGGGCGGCAAACCGGTCGCGGCGCGTGCCGCGCCCCGCCGCCCTTAGGCATCAACGATGGACGTTCGCGCCGACCAGCGCGCCGCCGGCCGCGCCCGCCACGGTGCCGATCGGGCCGCCCGTGATCAGGTAGCCCAGTGCGCCGCCCGCTGCCGCGCCGATGCCGGCGTTGCGCTGGGTGCGCGTCACGGCGCAGGCGCCGAGGCTGGAGACGACGAGGGCGATGACAGTTGCGCGGATCAGGAAGTGCGTGGTTTTCATTTTCGTGTTCATGTTGGTATTCCCCTTGGAGTTCATGCGGCTTCGAACCGGGTGACTTATCTTAAAAAGGCCGCTCACCGCCCGACAACGCGTTTTACCTCCCGTTACGACTGAAACAGAAGGCCCTGCCCGCCGCCACACGCGCCTCGCTCCACGCCCGCGTCAGGTAGAATCGACGGTTTCGGGCGGCGCACCCGGCGCGCGCCCCACTTCTTCCAGTTCCCGCATGAGCACCGAACGCAACGACGCCCCCGCGGCATCCAATTTCATTCGCAACACCATCGACGACGACAATCGCTCGGGCAAATGGGGCGGCCGCGTCGAAACGCGCTTCCCGCCGGAGCCGAACGGCTATCTGCACATCGGCCATGCGAAGAGCATCGTCCTGAACTTCGGCGTCGCGCGCGACTACGGCGGCGTGTGCCACCTGCGCTTCGACGACACGAACCCGGAAAAGGAAAGCGTCGAGTACGTGAACTCGATCATCGACGCGGTGCAATGGCTCGGCTTCGACTGGCAGAAGGACGGCAAGGATCACCAGTATTTCGCGAGCGACTACTACGATCAGCTCTACCAGTTCGCCGAGCTGCTGATCGAGCGCGGCCGCGCCTATGTCGACAGCCAGAGCGCCGAGGACATGCGCGCGAACCGCGGTTCGGCCACCGAGCCGGGCACGGATTCGCCGTTCCGCAGCCGCTCGCCCGAGGAAAACCTCGACCTGTTCCGTCGCATGAAGGCCGGCGAATTCCCCGAGGGCGCGCATGTGCTGCGCGCCAAGATCGACATGGCCTCGCCGAACTTCAACATGCGCGACCCGGTCATCTACCGGATCCGCTACGCGCATCACTACCGCACGGGCGACGCGTGGTGCATCTACCCGATGTACGACTACACGCACTGCATCTCGGACGCGCTCGAGGGCATCACGCATTCGCTGTGCACGCTCGAATTCGAGGATCACCGCCCGCTGTACGACTGGGTGCTCAACGAGCTGGCCGACGCCGGCCGCTTCACGCGCCCGCTGCCGCAACAGATCGAATTCTCGCGACTGAACCTGACCTACGCGATCACCAGCAAGCGCAAGCTGCTGCAACTGGTCAACGAGAACCACGTCGATAGCTGGGACGACCCGCGGATGCCGACCATCGTCGGCATCCGCCGCCGCGGCTTCACGCCGGAAAGCCTGCACCTGTTCTGCGACCGGATCGGCGTGACCAAGGTCGATTCGTGGATCGACATGGGCGTGCTCGAAGGCGCGCTGCGCGACGATCTCGACGAGAAGGTGCCGCGCACGGTGGCCGTGCTCGACCCGCTCAAGCTCGTGATCGACAACTACCCCGAAGGCCGGAGCGAGGATTGCACGGCGCCCGTGCATCCGCATCATCCGGAGCGCGGCCAGCGCACGTTCCCGATCTCGCGCGAGCTGTGGATCGAGCGCGAGGATTTCCAGGAAGTGCCGCCGAAGGGCTATTTCCGCCTGTTCCCCGGCAACAAGGTGCGCCTGCGCTACGGCTTCGTGATCGAGTGCACGGGCTTCGACAAGGACGAGCAAGGCAACGTCACAGCGGTGCACTGCAACTACTTCCCGGACAGCAAGTCGGGCACCGAAGGCGCGAACACCTACAAGGTCAAGGGCAACATCCACTGGATCAGCGCCGCGCACGCGGTGCCGGCCGAGGTGCGGATCTACGACCGCCTGTTCCGCGAGGCGCATCCCGATGCGGGCGGGCGCAACTATCTGGAAGCGCTGAACCCCGATTCGAAGAAGATCGTCAACGCCTACCTGGAACCGGGCGACGCGGGCGCCCAGAACGCGGCCCCCGAAGCGCGCTACCAGTTCGAGCGACACGGCTACTTCGTCGCCGACCGCTACGACACCCAGCCGGGCAAGCCGGTGTTCAACCGGATCGTGCCGCTGCGCGATAGCTGGGGCACGGCGAAGTAAGCCACGCCGTTCACCCGGCGCTCGATGCAAAAAACCGGCCTCGGCCGGTTTTTTTCGTCCGCCGCCAACGGCTGCCGCCGTGGCACTCAGGCCGGCAACCGCCGATGCAGCGCCGTCAGCGACAGCGTGCTCGCGAACACCTTGGCGAGGCTGCGGCTCGCGTACTCGGCCACCTGCGCCACCTCGACCCAGCGGAATGCGTCCATCTCGGGAATCGAGGCCCCCGTCGCGCGGCTAGGAAACATGGAAGTGCAGAGGCAGCCCGACAGATCGGTTTCGGCGTCGCGCAGGCGCGCGGCGAACAGATAGAGATCCTTGTCGGTGCGATAGGCGAAGTGCCCGAGTTCGATCAGGCGATCGGGCGCGAGCACGATGCCGGTTTCCTCGAACAGCTCGCGCAGCGCGGCGTCGCGCTCGGCTTCGCCCGGATCGCGCGCGCCCTTCGGAATGTCCCAATGCGTGGTTTCGGTTGCGTGCGCAAGCAACACGCGGCCCGCCGGATCGAGCAACACGACGCCGCACGACAGCGTGCGCGCCGCCTGTCGCGGCCGCCCTGCCGCCGGTTTCAGGTTCGCAAGGGGTGCCCCCATCGTCGGTTCTCCTCGGCATTCGGATGAGCGGGACGAGGCGCGCATGCGCCTCGCCGGCGAGCATACCATGCCGATTTTCGACGATCGGAGCCCGCCCGCCGCGGCGGTTTCAGCGCGCGGCGAGCTTGTCCTTGCCCGCGCCGCCGGCCTGATAGCCGTCGGTCAGCGTGTTCAGGAACGCGATCACGTCCTGGATCTCGGCCTCGTCGAGCGCCGGCTTCTCGCCCTTCTTGCGGTCGAACGGCGGCTCGGTATTGATGTTGGCCCAGTAGCGCTTCGGCAGATCGTCGAACTTCTGCACCACGCCGTGACGCACCGGATAGAACTTCTCCGGGTTCGTGTCGCGCTGCACGTAGAAGCGCATCACCTCTTCGAGCGAGTGATAGATGCCGTTGTGGAAGAACGCCTTCTTCAGCGCCACGTTGCGCAGCGTGGGCGTGCGGAAGATCCCGCAGTATTCGTCCTCGCCCTTCAGGTCCTGGCGCTCCGGCCCGCATGCGCCGAGATCGTAGAACTTCGGATCCTGGTTGACCGCCAGCGCGCGATTGCGCGGCACGCCGATCGCGATCAAACCGAAATCGCTGAACTGCGGCGGCTGGCCGTCGAGCGAGCGCTGGCTGATGTGGCAGCTCGCGCAATTGCCCTTGCGCTCGTCGTTGAACAGCGCCAGGCCGCGCATCTCGGCCTCGGTCAGCGTGGCCTTGTGATCGAGGAACGCGTCGTACTTGCTGCTGTACGGCGTGAACACCTCGGGCGTCTGCTCGTAGGTGCCGAGCGCCTGCAACACCGCCTCGAAGGTGGCCTTGTCGTCGCCGAGCACCTTGTCGCCGAACGTCGCGCGGAAATCGGCCAGATACGGCGCCGCGCGCACGGCCTTCGCCACCTTCTCGGGCGTGCTGTTCATCTCGAAGCGGGTCAGCAGCGGAATGCGCGCCTGCTGCTCGCCGCGATCGACGCGGCCGTCCCAGGTCAGGCCGCCGGTCGGGCCGGCGTCCACGCTCTCGTCGCCTTCTTCGTCCGAATCGTGGAAGTGCCGGGTGAACGGCGGCACCTTCTGCAGGTACATCAGCGTGGGCACCGCGCGGAAGCCCTGCTGATGCAGATCGTCGCCGCCCAGTTGCACCGACAGCGCGTTAGGCGAACCGAAAGCATGCTCGGCGCTGTGGCACGACGCGCACGCCAGCTTGCCCGAACCCGACAACGACGGATCGAAAAACATCTGCTTACCGAGCACTGTCATCTTCTTGACGGCCGCATAAACCTGCGCGCGCGTCTGCGGCTGGTTCGCCACCACGATCTCGTCGCTCGCGGCCCGCGGCGCGGCGGCTTGCGCAGCCGACGCAACCGAGGCAGCGGCGCCCGAGGCGGCGGGCGCATTGCCCGCCGAGCCCGGCGCGTGCTGGTCGCAGCCGCTCAACAGCCCCGCGACCAGCATCGACGCAATGACGGCCGCGCGGGCAACCAACGGGTGACGAAGCGGCCGGGGCCGGGCGAGGTCTCGTGACAGGCTGCGCATGACATTCCGAAAGACAAGAAAGGAAGGCGCGAGCGTATGTCAGTCAAATGTCAATCACGTGACTTTGAATCGACAGGCAAACGAAAGCTTTACTACATTTAGCCGTCAAACATTACTTACATAATCCGGTCGGCCGGCTGTCATTCGTCATACGAGGATTCCGCCGGCTCCTACGGTACATGTGCGACAGAGAGACAACGAATGAAGAAAACCTTGATCCGCGTTACGCCCATCGCGCTTGCAGCGGCCGCCTTCCTGGCAGGCTGCGGCAGCGACGATGACAACACCACGCAGACCACCACCCCGCCGGCTGCCCAGACGCTCGCGTCGGTGCAGAACGTCGTGGTGATCTACGCGGAAAACCGCAGCTTCGACAACCTCTACGGCGCCTTCCCGGGCGCGAACGGCACGGCCAACATCAAGGCCGCCGACGCCGTTCAGCTCGACCGCGACGGCACCCCGCTCGCCACGTTGCCGAGGATCTGGGGCGGCCTGACCGCCGCCGGCGCGGCTGTGCCGGTGACCGAAGCCATGACGGCCAACCTGCCGAACGCGCCGTTCGCGATCGACGACACGGCCGGCTTCAACACGGGGCTGAACGTCACGACGCGCGACCTGTATCACCGGTTCTATGAGAACCAGATGCAGATCAACGGCGGCAAGAACAACATGTTCGCGGCCTGGGCGGATTCGGGCGGCCTCGTGATGGGCCACTACAACACCGACGCATCGAAGCTGCCGCTGTGGAAGATCGCCCAGCAATACACGCTGGCCGACAACTTCTTCATGGGCGCGTTCGGCGGCTCGTTCCTGAACCACCAATACCTGATCTGCGCCTGCGCGCCGGTCTACCCGAACGCCAACAACAGCGTGGCCTCCAAGTCGATCTCGACGGTGAACGCCGACGGCGTGTCGCTGACGGTCGATCCGGCCACCTCGCCGGCCTCGGCGCTGACGGGCGTGCCGAAGTTCCTGAACTCGGGCAACCTGACGCCGGACTTCTACGCGGTCAACACGATGCAGCCGCCGTATCAGCCGAGCGGCAACAAGGCCCCGGCGACCGACGCCACGCTGACGCTGGCCGATCCGACCGTCGCCACCACCCTGCCGCCGCAGACGGAAACGACGATCGGCGACCTGCTGAGCACGGCCAACGTGTCGTGGGCCTGGTACGGCGGCGCGTTCGGCGCGGCGCTGAGCAACGCGCAAGGCACCACGCCGGCCGCCGCGGCCGACGGCACCACGATCGCGAAGGCGAACTTCCAGTACCACCACCAGCCGTTCAACTACTACAAGGACCTGGCGCCGGGTACCGCGGCACGCGCGGCGCACGTGCTCGACGGCGGCATCAACGGCTCCGAGTTCATCAAGGCGATCGACGCGGGCAAGCTGCCGCAAGTGTCGTTCTACAAGCCGCAGGGCAACCTGAACGAACACGCGGGCTACACCGACGTGGCCTCGGGCGACCAGCACATCGCCGACGTGATCGCCCACCTGCAGAAGAGCCCGCAGTGGAACAACATGGTCGTGATCGTGACGTACGACGAAAACGGCGGCTTCTGGGATCACGCCGCGCCGCCGAAGGGCGACCGTTGGGGCCCGGGCACGCGGATTCCGGCGCTGATCGTGTCGCCGTTCGCGAAGAAGGGTTTCGTCGACCACACGCAATACGACACGGCCTCGATCCTGCGCTTCATCACGCGCCGCTACAGCCTGCCGAAGCTGCATGGCCTGACGGTGCGCGACAACGCGCTGGCCGCCAACGGCGCGGCGGCGATGGGCGACCTGACTGCCGCCCTGACGCTGTCGACCAACTAAGCATCGGCACTCGCAGCGCCTGACCCGTGTTGCGCGGGTCGCGCATGACGGGGCGGCTTCGGCCGCCCCTTTTCATTCAGGCCGTTCATGCCTGGCGCACAAACGTCAGGATCACTGAAAAACCGCCCCGCTCCGGCAACGCGAACGTGACCTGGCCGCCGTGCGCGTCCATCACTTCCTTGACGATCGCGAGGCCCAGGCCCGAGCCGTCGCGACGCTGCGCGCCGCTGCCGTCGAGCCGCACGAACGGGCGCAGCACGGCATCCCAGTGCTCGCGCGCGATGCCCGAGCCGTTGTCGGTGACGGTCAGCATCACGCGCTCGCGCGTGCCGTCGAGGCTCACGTCGATCTGGCTCGCGTCGCCGTGATGCAGCGCGTTGTGCAGCACGTTCGACAGCGCTTCCTGCAGGCTGATCGCGTCGCCCTGGATGGTCGCATCGCTCAGGCGCGCGTCGAGCGACACCTGCACGTCGCGCTCGTCGGCCAACGGGATCGTGCGGCCCAACACCTCGCGGGCCAGCGCGGCCAGATCCACCGGCTGCAACGGCACCACCTCGGTACGGTGGATCACCATTGCGTGGTTCAGCAACTGCCCGGTCAGGCGGCCGACGTCCGAGCAGGTCGCGCGCAGCGTGTCGAGACGCGCGCGCTGCCGCGCGGCGTCGGTTTCGTTGCTCAACATTTCGATCTGCGCGTCGAGCCGCGCGAGCGGCGTGCGCATCTGGTGCGCCGCGTCGGCGATGAAGCGCTGCATGGTGGCGACGCGCTCCCCGAGCCGGCGCATCAGGCCGTTGATCGCGCCGATGATGGCCGCGATCTCGCTCGGCGTATCGATCACCACCGGCCGTAAGTCAGCCGGATCGCGCGCGGCGATGATCGATTCGATCTGCGCGAGCGGCAGCAGGCCGCGCCGGATCGCCAGCGCGCTCGCGCCGATCGCCAGCGCCGTCATCAGGCCGATCAGCGTCCACACCTTGAGGCTCATGTCGTTGGTCAACTGCTCGCGCGCGTGGGTGGTTTGCGCGATCGTCACCAGCGCCCAGCCCGGCGTGCGTTCCTCGGGCATGTAGCGCGCGATGGTGGCGATCCGCACCGCCTGCCGCTCGTAGTTGCGCGAGGCGAACTGCGTGCCGCGCTGCGCCGCCGCCACGTTCGCCGCATCGGGCAGCGTGTTGTAGCCGGCCACCACCACGCCGCGCGAATCGACCACCTTGTAATAGACCAGGTCGTAGCGCGACAGCGACGACAGCGCCGCCACCGGCGGATTCAGCGCCAGCACGCCGCCCTGCACGTAGAGGTTCTCCGCCACCTGGATCGCCGCACCCGACAGCAATTGATCGTAGGCGCGCTCCGCCGCGACGCCCGCGTAATAGCGCGCCGCCAGCGCGAGCGCGGCCGCGCCCGACAGCACCACGCACGCGATGAACAGCAGCGTGCGGCCAAACAGCGTTTTCGGAAACCAATCAGCGCGTCGCAATCTGATAGCCCATCCCACGTGCCGTGCGAATCTCGACGTCGCTGCCCTGCAGCTTCCTGCGCACGCGCGTCACGTATTGCTCGACCGCATTCGCCGACGGCTCGCGGCCGAAGCTGAACAACTGGTTCAGCAGTTCGTCCTTCGAAAACACGCGCTGCGGACGGCTCGCGAGAATTTCGAGCAGCGCGAACTCCTGGCGCGACAGCGGCAACGGCTGGCCGTCGAGCTCGGCCAGGCGGCTGCTGCGATCGATCGCCAGGCCGCCGAAGCGCAGCACGTCGCTGGCGTGGCCGCTGTTGCGGCGCAGGAGCGCCTGCACGCGGGCGTCCAGCTCGCGATAGTCGAACGGCTTGACGAGGTAGTCGTCGGCGCCCAGGCCCAGGCCGCTGACGCGATCGTCGATCGCCGAACGCGCCGTGACCAGCAGCACCGGCGTGGTGCTGCCCGAGGCGCGCAGGCGGCGCAGGATCGCGAAGCCGTCCATCGACGGCAGCATCACGTCGAGCACGACCAGATCGAACGCCTCGACGCCGAGCAGGCTGCTGGCCGCCGCACCGTCGCGTTCGAGATCGACCGCGTGGCCGAGCCGCGTCAGGCGGCTGCCGATCGCTTCGCCGATTTCCGCGTCGTCCTCGACGACCAGAATGCGCATGGTGAGTCCTGCCGATAAGGTGGATTACGGGTATTCCCGGGGGACGGATCTCAGCATTTTCTCAGGTTCGCCCGCTAACCTCCATGCCAGTTCGTCAAGAGGCCGCCACGGCCGTTTCGGAGGAGACCGCACGATGCCCACGCCGTCGTCCGGCCGGCGCGCGCTGCTCGCCGCCGGCCTTGCTGCTGCCGCCGCGCCGCTCGCGCGCCAGGCGCGGGCGTTTTCGTTGTCGCGCGGCCGAACCGTCAGGATTTCGAAGGGTTATGGCGTGTTGTACCTGCCGCTGCTCGTGATGGAACGGCAGCGCCTGTTCGAGGCGCATGCCGTGCGACGCGGGCTCGATCAGGTCAAGGTCGAATGGGTGCTGCTCGACGGCGGCAATTCCGTCAACGACGCGATGATGGCCGGCACGCTCGATTTCGCCGGCGCCGGCGCGCCCGGCTTCATCGAGCTGTGGGCGCGGGCGCGCGGCATTCCGAACGTCGAGGTGATCGGCATCGCGGGGCTATCCGCCACCTCGCTGTCGCTGAACACCAATCAGGCGCGCATTCGCGGGCTGGCCGATTTCACGCCCGCCGACCGGATCGCCGTGCCCGGCATCCATACGTCGCTGGCCGCCGTGGTGTTGCAGATGATCGCCGCGCGACAGTTCGGACTGCCGCATTTCGCCAAGCTCGACCCGATCACCGTGAACCTGCCGCATCCGCAGGCCATGGACGCACTGATCCGGCGCGACGGCGGCGTGACCGCGCATTTCGGCTCGCCGCCGTTCTCCATTCTCGAACTGCGCCAGCCCGGCATTCATCGCGTGACCGATGCCGTGCAGGCGCTCGGCCCGCTGACGCTCGACGTGGTGTTCGCGCCCAAGAGCGTGATCGACGCCGAGCCGGGGCTGGCCGCCGCGTTCATCGGCGCGCTCGACGAGGCCAACCGCTTCATCGCCGCGCATCCGCGCGAGGCCGCCGCGATCTATGTGTCGTCGTCGGGCCTGCGGGTGTCCGCCGACGACATCGTCGCGATGCTCGGCATGCCCGAAACCCGCTACGCCGTGGTGCCCGACCGGCTCATGGAGTTCGTCGATTTCCTGCATGGCGTCGGCACCATCAAGACCCGGCCGCGAACCTGGAACGAGATGTTCACGGCCCAGCTCGATGCGTATCTGACGCGTTGAGCCCAGCGATTCGCACTGCGATTCATTTCAGCAACACGCTTCAAACAGGAGCCCAGCGTGACCCTTGCCTCCCCTTCCCTCGCTGCCGCCGGTGACGAGCAGCGCGTCATGTCGAAGATCGCGTGGCGCTTGATGCCGATCCTCGTCGTGATGTTCCTGATTTCGTTCATCGATCGTCAGAACGTCGGCTTCGCCAAGTTGCAGATGGCGCACAGCCTCAATATTTCCGAATCCGCGTTCGGCCTGGCGTCCTCGTTGTTCTTCATCGGCTACCTGCTGTTCGAGGTGCCCAGCACGCTCGCGCTGCACAAGTTCGGCGCGCGCGTCTGGCTCGCGCGGATCATGCTGACCTGGGGCTTGATCACCGTCGCGATGGGCTTCACCACCTCGATGCCGATCTTCAGCGGGCTGCGCTTCGTGCTCGGGATCGCCGAGGCCGGCTTCTATCCCGGCGTGATCTATTACCTGACGCTGTGGTTTCCGCAGAGCTACCGCGCGCGCGTGCTCGGCATCTTCACGCTCGGCAGCGCGCTGGCCAACATGCTCGGCTCGCTGGTGGGCGGCTGGTTGTTGAGCCTGAGCGGCATCGGCGGGCTGGAGGGCTGGCAGTGGGTGTTCATCGCCACCGGGATTCCCGCCGTGGTGGTGGGCATTCTGGTGTTCTGGCTGCTGCCCACGTCGTTCCGCGAGGCGCGCTTCCTGTCCGAGCAGGAAAAGCAGCTCGTGGCCACCGCACTCGAACGCGAGGCGCCGCCGCATGCCGAGCATTCGCAGCCGTGGAAGGCGTTCCTCGACCCGCGCGTGATGCTGTTCGCCGCCACGTACATGATGATGTCGACGTCGCTGTATGGCGTGACCTACTGGCTGCCGACCATCGTCAAGTCGTTCGGGGTGTCCAGCACAACGAACGGTTTGTTGAGCATGCTGCCTTGGGCGCTGGCCGTGGTGCTGCTGATCTGGCTGCCGCCGAAGCTTAAGCGCGCGAAGAGCCTGCTGCGCACCATCGGCATTGTGGCCGCGCTCGGCGCGGTGGGTTTCGTGTTGAGCCTCGTGCTGCCGACCACGCCGCTGCGCTTTATCGCGCTCGTGCTCGGTGGCGCGTGCATTCCGCTGATCTACCCGTGCTTCTGGTCGATGCCGCCGCGCTATTTCACCGGCGCGCGGGCTGCGGCCAGCGTGGCGGCGATCAACTCGATCGGGAATCTTGGCGGGTTCTTCAGCCAGAATTTGATGCCGCTGGCCGGGAAGCTGACCGGGTCCGCGTTCGGGCCGATGATCGTGCCGATCGTGTGCCTGACGGTGTTGGGTGTGGGGGCGTTTGTGGGGTGGGCGCGGACCGAGCGAGCTGGTGGGGCTGTGCGGGCTTGATGGTTTGAGGTCGCGTTTCCTCGGGCGTGGGTTGGGTGGCGCGCCGGGGGTTGATTCGGATGACTGAAGGTGATGCGGGCCGGTTTGCATGGGAACATGCGCCGGCCCGTTTTGCGTCAGGCCTGGCGGTTTGCTTCGACTGCTGCGACTGTCGCGACCGCGAGCAGCGATTGCAGGCCGCGCCAGCCCCAATAGACACGATGCGCGACGATCAGGCCGTCTTCGATGTCCATGAATTCGACGAGGTCGGTTTGTTCGCCAGTGGGCGTGACGCGCGGGTATTCCCAGACGAGCTGGCCGCCGTTCGCGAAGAAATCGCCAGTGCGGTACCAATCGGTGAAGGTGTTCGCGAGTTGGGTGAAACCGGTGGCGAAGAAGTTGCGGATGGCGGGTTTGCCGGTGAGGGTGCCCTGTGTCGCTGGTGATCGCCAGAACCGATGGGGATTCGAAGTGTGCGTGGCCGGCGTAGAGGGAGATCAGGGCTTCGAGGTCGCGGGAGGTGATCGCGGCGTGCCATTGGGTGTGGATGTGGCGGATTTGGGCTTCGGTCGAGGGGGGGGTTGGGGTGGGCATGGGTGGTGGGTGCGTGGAGATGCACGCTTGCGGTGGGGGTGAAACGGAGATTAGGGGATGGGCGGGGGTGGATGTTTCAGGATGGGGTGAAATGAGGGGAGGCGACCGGGACCGGGGCCATTAGAATTTCCGTGTTCGAGGCGAGTTGGGCATCACACGGCGGGCTGGAAGAAGCGCTCTTCCATAGTGGCTTCGGGTTGCGAGGCATACGTCCTCCTTGGGACATGAATATGCCTCGAACACGAAATTACGGACAGGTCCGACAGGTCCTCTGCGCCTCTTCCAGCACCTTGCACTGGATCGAATGTGCGTCATAGCAATGGTTGCAGTTATAGATCGTTGCCCGTAATACGGCCGTCGTGGATGCTGGTCAGTCCAGATACGAAGTCGCTAGCCAGTGGTTTGATCTCATCCTCAGCGAGCGCACCGAGCGGTACAACAACGAAACGTTCACCCTTTTGAAGATCCAGAGCAAAGCAGTAATCCCCACCGTCCGTACCGATGCCCACGAAGCTTCTGCCCATGCGCGTCGTAATCGAGTACAAAGCATTGAGTTCGACGACCTGCGCGACGGTCCACATCGATAAATAAAGGTCACCAACTTCACCCTCGCCTCCATCCGACCACCCAAGGAAGCCCTTGTAGCTCAATGGGAGCGAGACACCTAAAGTAGTTTCCAAGCTCGCGATTTCCACTGGGTTGGACGGGGCATTCCTGCGAAACCCTTCTCCCAGCAACACGGTGAAATCCGTCATTTGATCGCTCCGAGTTTGTCGAAGTATTTGTACGCCTTCTTCAAGGCACGTTTACGGCAGTCGTCCGAAATCCCAGCAGCCCGCATATCTTTCGACGAGTAATTAAACTGATCCCGGATTCCAGTAGCCCGCGGGTCCTGACCTGCGGCCGTCATTGCATCACGGCGCGCGTTCTGGCTATCGCCGATCGCTTTGTGGATCGGGTTTTGTGGGATGAGAATCGCAGGAGCTTCACGATAGTTGCCCCCTCGATCCTGAATGATGTGGTGACGCTGATAGTCGGACCGTCGGAGGGCTCGGTTGATTGCCGTGTGGCTCGACGCCGCATAGGCGATGCGCCCGGACGGATCGAACACGGAAATCTGACACTCCCCTTTACGACCGAAATCCTCATTCCATTTATCTCGCCTGCGGCATCATCCACGCCATGATTGGTAGATCAATTCATTCATACATCGTGGCGGCCACCAATATATCGGCAAGAACCCTCCAATTCATGGACTCAAGATTTACACTTTCAGAAATTCCCATATTTTCATAATAGCCATCCATGTCCTCGACCCACGAAGCTATTCCACCCAAATAAGCCCCAACAGAGCCATTTTCAATTTCCTCCCCTCCCTTTATCAATCTCGAAAGCTCCTCCACAAAATCAATAAAATCCTCTCGACTCTTAATTTCGGAAATTTTCGCTCTATCAATATTCATCTCATTCAACGATCATTGACTGACCGTCCTCCATCTTCAAACGCATTGATTTTCCACCATTTTTAAAGATCATCCTCCGCATCCGACCATTTACTTGATCTTGCGAATCCACTTGATATGGCATACATTTTACAGCCAATTTTAATGCAGCAAGCCTCCGATGGTCGAGAATCCAGAATTCGATCCACCGCCCCACCGGGTCATATCAGTAATCCATCGAGCCCGTACGGCTTTCTCTGATTTGCGCCAATTATCCGGCCGTGTCGTAGCAATAACGCCGCGTACTCAATGCTCCTTGTGCCTTGTCGCAGCACACAGTCTGGCGCTCAACGCGCCCGACCAAATTGAAAATTCGTAATTTACCCAGTCCGGCTCATCATCGTTCGTTTTACTTCGCGATGTAGATCGTCGCGTTCAAGCTGAACATGATCCACGTTATCGACGAGCAGCCCGGACAAATATCGTGATATCGCGTTCAGCAATGGCCGCTTTCTAGGCCATTATCATTGGCTTCTTAATTCAAACCTAAGAAATCGTCGTACTGCGCATAATGATTAAGACATCGAACCACCTGATCCACAGAGGCAGCTGGTTTTTGCTTGTACGCTAGATCGACAACATCTTGGAAATGCTCTCGCATGTAGCCTTGCTCAAGCCCCAATGCGGTTACTGATTGAGGCAAGACCTCATTTTCATCGTCGTCGAAGTCAGGCACATCACCGACGTAGACCTCCATGTCCGACTGCAGATCGCTAACACCCTCGCGAACGTAAATCATATAAACCGCATCTCGATCCTTTTTCCTTTTGACCAAGCTGATCAGATTTTCAAGCGTATAAAACGCATTTACAAAAAAATTGCCCATTATGGCTGTCCTCGATCTGCGTCAGTTGCCCGGCCGCGTCGTAGCGATAACGCCGCGTACTCAACGCCCCCGGTGCCTTGTCGCGTTGCACGGTCTGACGCTCGATGCGCCCGGCCGGATCGAAGACCGTCGTTTGCCCGATCCGGCTCGCCAGCGTCCGTCTGACTTCGCGGTGCAGATCATCGCGTTCGAGTTGAACGCGATCCACACCATCAACAAGCAGCCCGTGCACATGCCCGGAGCCATACATCATCCAGTCGATCGTGTGCCCGTCAGGCCGTACGGTCTGCTTACGGTTGCCCAGTTCGTCATACCCGTGATGCCACACGTAGCTGCGCTTCACGCCAAATACATCGTAGGCGTGGTGCTCCCGCACAAGATTCCCGACCGGATCGAAGAAACGCTGCACCCGGCTATACCGGTTGCTCGCCTCGATCAAACGCCCGGTCGCGTCATAAGCAAAGGATTCCGATTCATCGCCGCACGCACGCTTCGCAAAGCGGCCGCCACGATCATGTTCAACCTGCGTGACGCGGCCCGCTTCGTCGATCGAAGCAAGATCACCGCTCGCCTCGTCGTAAACGTATTGCGTCGACTTCCCATCGAACTCGACCTCTTCCAGCAAGCGCCCGACCGGGTCATACCGGAACGTATACGAAGCCTCGTTCGCATCCGTGAGGCGCACCAATCGCCCGAGCCGATCGTAGCTCGAGTTGGTGGTGGGAAAAGGTTGGTTCGTAGCTGTTGCAACGTCGACCTCACACGCCCGAAACAATACTAATTATTGAACCATCCATACATCCTCATATCCTTGATCGTCAATGATGAACTTTGACCCTGGCGGCAGTCGCAAATACTTCAATACTGACGGAAGCATTTCCGACAAGTGTTCCGCATGCACAGGTTTATAAAAATCAGCCGCATCAGAATATTCACCACAGTGGAAAAACCAACTAATATTCCCTCCGTCGGGCAAGGAAATACGCGTTCCATATATGGGCATTTCCCCAAGCGTCGAAATTGCAACAGCAACCATCTCTTCAGGAGAGAAATCTGGCAAACCCAGCCGCTCGCAAGTTTCTTTCTGAATTTCAAGAAAATCGTTCAAATTCGATTTTTCCATTATCAAATCCCCAACTTACCTTTCATACATTTCGAGAATGCGGATGCCATCCCGCCCTGGCGTTTTGAACATACTGGGCAATGTGGCTGCACTGCCGATACCGAAGATTGATTTTTCGAATTATTCGATCCAGTTCGATAGTACTCCACCACCAATGCATCTTTATGGTCAGCAACCATCTTAGGTGCAACATTTCCACAGACAACGCATGGCACCCCTTGAACTGAAGCAGTCTGGGCAGCATTAGGACCACAGGCCGCATCTCTTTTATAAGACGACGCAATATTTTGCTTAGGTTGAAACTGCTCACGATCAGGAACACCGTATTCGTTTAACGGTATCGAAGCCCCTGCTCCGTCGGTCGTGGATGATAGACCGAACGGATCCATCCAGCTTATCGGATTCGGAGCATATTGATAGACGTTAATGCCACCCGCCAAACCGATCGGGTCGTTGCTAATGAACCTACCGGTCTCTGGAAGGTAATACCGATACCGGTTGTAATGCAGCCCCGTCTCATCATCAACCTGCTGCCCCTGAAACCGCAGCGAGTTCACAACCAAACCCACCCCAGCCGCCCCAGAAGCCCGCCCAATCACCTCCCGAGCCTCACCCCAAGCCTTATACGCCGCCTCCCAAACCACCTCCCCCGCCTCATCCGTCATCATCAACGGCGTGCCGATCTGATCACAGTGATAGAACATCACCCGCGCTTCGCTCTGCGCCACCGGCACGCGCTGAAGCGGATCCTCCTCCGGCACATACCGCGCATCGGCATGAACCACCGGCGTCTCGATCCCCTCCACCGGCTCCGACACATACTGCACCATCGGCACGAACGTCGCCGCCTCATACACATAATGCGTGCTGCGCGAATCATTCGACTCATACGCCAGCGTATCGCCATCCCAGCCGAACACCGTCCGCGAACCGTTCACCTCCTTCCCGATCCGCCGTCCCAGCGCGTCATAAAAATAGCGCGACGCACTCCGCCGGGCAGTCTCTTCGACATCCGCCGCCCGCATCCGATTGAACGCATCCCACTCGAACCGCTGCACACCGGCCGGTGAACGCTTCTGAACCAGATTCCCTTGCGCGTCGTAATCGAAGTGCGTGCCCGCATAATCCTTGAGCAGATTCCCCAGCACCTTCGGCACCGACGCCGGCAATGTACTCTCATGCCGGCCCAGATACTCGCTTCGAGTGCGCGCCGTTTCCGGCGCACCCGGATCAACAATATTGCTCGCCGGATCGAACGCAAACCGCTCGCGAAGCCCCGGCCCGATCGATTCGATCAACCGCCCCACCGGGTCGTATCGATAATCCGTCGCGCCCTTGCGGCTGTCCTCGATCTGCGTCAGTTGCCCGGCCGCGTCGTAGCGATAACGCCGCGTACTCAATGCCCCCGGTGCCTTGTCGCGTTGCACGGTCTGACGCTCGATGCGCCCGGCCGGATCGAAGACCGTCGTTTGTCCGATCCGGCTCGCCAGCGTCCGTCTGACTTCGCGGTGCAGATCATCGCGTTCGAGTTGAACGCGATCCACACCATCAACAAGCAGCCCGTGCACATGCCCGGAGCCATACATCATCCAGTCGATCGTGTGCCCGTCAGGCCGTACGGTCTGCTTACGGTTGCCCAGTTCGTCATACCCGTGATGCCACACGTAGCTGCGCTTCACGCCAAATACATCGTAGGCGTGGTGCTCCCGCACAAGATTCCCGACCGGATCGAAGAAGCGCTGCACCCAGCTGTACCGGTTGCTCGCCTCGATCAAACGCCCGGTCGCGTCATAAGCAAAGGATTCCGATTCATCGCCGCACGCGCGCTTCGCAAAGCGCCCGCCACGATCATGTTCAACCTGCGTGACGCGACCCGCTTCGTCGATCGAAGCAAGATCACCGCTCGCCTCGTCGTAAACGTATTGCGTCGACTTCCCGTCGAACTCGATCTCTTCCAGCAAGCGCCCGACCGGGTCGTACCGGAACGTATACGAAGCCTCGTTCGCATCCGTGAGGCGCACCAATCGCCCGAGCCGATCGTAGCCATAACTGAGCCGCTGGCCGAGCGCATCCACCCGCGACGCCACGCGCCCGCCCACGTCGTAGGAATACCGCGTGGCCCGCTGCATCGAATCGATCGTCTGCAGCAAGCGCCCTTCGGAGTCGTATTGAATCCGCTCGACGCCAGCCGGCGAACGCACTTCATCGAGTTGCCCGTTCGCCGCATATTGAAACGTCGTGGCGGCGCCGGACGCATCCGTCGCTTCCGCCAGCCGTCCGGCCGCATCGTAAGCCCACTTCGTGGTCTTTCCCGAACAGTCGCGATACGACAGGAGCCGCCCGCCCGCGTCATAGCTCAAGGTTTTCGCGCCGCCCTTCGCGTCGATCACGGTCGTCGGCAAACCCTGCTCGTTGTACTTGTACTTCGTCTCGTACCCGAGCGGGTCCTTCGCGACGACGACATTCCCCGCTTCGTCGTACTCCTGCTCCCACGCATGTCCGTGCGGATCGATCGTCTTGACGACCTGATCCTTCGCGTCGTATTCCATGCGGATGACGGAACCATCGGCACGTTGATGGCGAACCAGATTGCTGCGCGCGTCGTAATCGAAGAACTCTTTGCCGCCGTCGCGATGCGTGTATTGAACGAGCTTGTCGTTCGCATTCCGATACATCCATTCTTCGGCACCGTCCGGATGAATGACACGGAACGTGTAGCCCTTGCGGTCGAAGTAGTGCCGCGTGACGTTTCCGAGCGCATCGGTCACGGCCACCATGCGGAAATTCGGGTGCCAGGCGAGCGTGACTTCATCGCTGCCGTCGTCGCGATATTCGCGGAAGCAACGCGCCTTCGCGTGCGTGCCATCCCATTCGAGATTCACGCCGCGGCCGGTTCGGTCGGTGTAGCGCGTCACCAGATGGTGCCGATACCGATACTCGCGGCGGTTGCCATAGCGATCGAACGCCGCGATCAAATCGCCTTCCTGGTCGTACTCGTAGGCGGCCAACCGGCCGACACGCTCGCCCTCGGCGTCATGCTCGAAGATTTCGACGATCCGCCCGTGCGAATCGAACCTGAACGCGACCTGACGATGCGGCACGATCAAGCGGTGCAACTGTCCCAGAGCGTCGTAATCGAACGTCAACTGATTGCCGGCGCGGTCCTTGATGAAGGAAAGACGATACCGGTCGCCGTCCCGCTCGTACGCTTCCAGTTCGTCGTGCCCGCGCGTCACGGTGAGCCAGCGTTCATCGACACGCAGCAGCGTCAAACCTTCCGCCTGATCGTCGTGCGCGGTACCGATATCGAGCAACGGGTAATCGAGGCTGCGCCCCTCCGCATCGTGGTACACCAGCTTCGTTGCGTGCACATCGATGCGCGTCGTATAGGGCGTGGTCCAGCGCGGCCCCAGTTCGCCGCGCTCGTCGTTGGCGTCGAAGAACGAGCGATAAGTGCGCACCCAGGCAATCGGGATCGGCCCGTCGATGATGAAATCGTCGTGATCGATGCGCTCGTCGCCGAGCGCGAAGCCGATCGAGTTCCCCGAAGCGGCCGCTGGCGTTTTCACGGGCGTGGACAGATTGCAGCAACTGACGCCCGGATGTTCCGCCGGCCCCGTCTTGTTCTGCTTTTCGACCGCCCCCTCCCCGCGCCGCGCCTCGACCTTGGTCGAGCCCTGCGATTTCACGGCCGAAGTCTGCGTCTTCGAATGGCGCGCGCGCCAGCTCACAACGCCTGCCAATCCCGCCTCGATCAGCCAGCCGATCTTGCCGATGTCGTTGCCGTCGAGCGACTTCACGGCCTTCTGCATGGCGGGGATCTTCTGGCGCAGCCCGTTCGCGACCGCCATCAGGTGCTCGCTCGCGTGCGGATCCACCATCTTCACCGCAGACGTGGCGAGATTGATCTCGCCCTTCGCGACGATCTTGACGCCGTTCACCAGCAGCGACCCGATATTGCCCAACACGGCGCCCGGCTGATACACCACGTTGTGCAGCGCCTGCTTCCCTTCCCGCTTCAGATTGTTGACGTTGTTCTGGCTGCTGTAGTTCTCGCCGGCCGCGTGCGCGAACAGGTCGGCGAGACCGTTCATCAGCGTAGTCATGTACTCGGCGGCCTTGTTCAGCACGAAGGTCAGATCCTTGCGCACTTCGTTCAGGAAGGTCTCGATCTCGCCCGCGTAGCGCGCCTGCAAGCCGTCCGCGATCACGGCGATCACGCTGTCCCGCATCATGTTCAGCGCGGCCTCGCCCGCGGCCTTGCCGTTCTTGACCAGTTCCTCGCGCATCAGCGCCATCAACGGCCGTGCGCCCATCCGCACCTGTGCGGTGCCGGGCGGCAACGGAATGATGCCGATCAGGTCGAGGCCGAGGTTCAACCAGTCGAACATGTCGATCGGCTTGTCGCCGTGGTTGATCATCGCGCGGATGTCGTTGATCAGATCGACGGCGGCGAAGATGTTGGCGAGCACCGGAACGTTGCGCGCCACCATCTCGACACGAGCGAGCGTGACCACTCCGCCGCTCAGATCGCCGAGCCACTTGTCCAGATCCTTGAGGTTCGCCGCGACGTCCTCGGGATGGAATTTGATGAGCGGCGACACGAAAACATCGGTCGGCAGCGGTTGGATAACGGCCGGAGCGGTCATGATCGAATGGTTCTATGAATATTTTTATCGGAATGCGAAATATCGAAACGGGTCATGCGACCTGCGTCACACCATTTTCAACGCGGCGGCAGCGCCCTTCGCACTTTGTGCGAGGCCGCCAAGCTGCTGCGCGGTGTTTTTCAGCGCACTGGCCTGCGCCAGCGCGCCCTGCGCTCCCGACGGCAGGGCACTGCCCAGGGCCTGCTGCGCCATGCCCATTCCCTTGGAAGCGATCGCGCCCGTGAGCGCGGACGTTCCCCCCGAAGCAACGGAGCCGGCCAACCCGGCGACATTGCCAAGCGCGCCGCTGCTGCCCCCCATCGCACCGAGCCCCTTCGACGCAAGCGAACCGGCCGCACCGAGCATGCCGCCCACCCCACCGGACGACGCCGAGCCCACCGCACCGGCCACGCTGCTCGCCGTCTTGGCGACCGACGCCACCGACGCCAACGCCCCCGCCGAAGGCAGCAAGGACCCGAGCTGCGATTGCGCGGCCGGCCCCGCATCGGCGCTCGCCGTATCGGCGGCCGCCGGCCAGGTGGGCGGCGCGAACTCGCTGGCCTTGTCGCTCTGCACGCGCGGGTCCTTGCCGAACGCCACCTGCACCACGCCGGGCGGCAAGCCGCTCACCACGGCCTTGCCGCTCGCGTCGAGCGCGCCTTGGCGCAGCACGCCGCCGTTCGCGTCGAGCACCGAGAACAGCCCGCCCTTCACGGCCTCGCCGTTCGCATACTGATGCAGCAATTCCAGTTGCCCCGGCTGATCGGGCCGCGCGGACGGCAGCGGATAACCCATGCTGGCCGGCCCCGCGAACGTATGCGACGCGCCCTTCACGTCGACGGTGCCCGGCGCGTGGATCTCGATGTTGCCGCCCGACAGGCGGATATAGCCGCCGCCGCTGGTCAGCAAGATGCCCTGGTCGGCCGCCAACTGCACGGAATCGGTGGCGGACAGCAGCTTGACCGTCTTCTGCGCGGTCACCTCGACGTTGTCGTCCTGCGCCTGGATCTCGACCTTGCCCTTCGCGGCGAACAGCTTCATGCCGGCGCCCTGCACGAACAGGCTCAGTTTCTGGCCGATGCTCGCGATCAGCGACTTGCCGGCGACGACGTGGGTGCTCTGCCCGCTGACGAGATTGATGTGCTGCGCGGCGGCCAGGTGCACGGATTGCTGCGTCGAGATGCCGATGCCGGACGGGCTGCCGAACACCATGACGGGTTGCTGGAACACGTTGGCGCTGCCGGTGCCGCCGCCGGCCGTGTTGCCACCCGAGGCGGCCGCGCCGCTACGGCTGCTCTGCGTCGCGTCGGTCAACTCGCGCAACGCGTCGTGCGCATCCTGCAGGCTTTCGGCCTGATGCTGGACGCTGACGGACGACAGCGATTCGATCAGGCTTTCCGCGCCCACCAGTTGCTGCTGGGTTTCGCGCACGTCGAGCGGCTGGCTGTTCGCGGCCTTCGGATGCGTGGTGACGTACAGCCCCTGCGTCGCACGCACGGCGCCGTAATCGTCGGTACGCAGATCGAAGCCGCTGCCGAGATAGGCGCCGCGCGAATTGCCGCTCTGGTCGATCAGGTAGCCGAGGTGCAGCAAACTGTTCGCACTGCTGCTCATCAGTTGCAGGCGGTTCTGGCCGGTGGCGTCGTCGAGCACCATCTGGTTGTAGCCGCTGCCGGCATACTCCTTCGAGCGGTGGCCCGACAGGATGCCGTTGCTGTGCCATTGCGGCGTGGCCTGGCCGTTATAGACGCGCGCCACGGCGATCGGCCGATCGCAATCGCCGCCGATATGGTCGATCAGCACTTCCTCGCCCACGCGCGGCATATGCACGCCGCCGTAGCCGCCGCCGGTATCGGATTGCACCACGCGCACCCACGTCGACGCGCCCTGGTCGCCGGGGTTCACGCGGTCCCACACAAAACGCACCCGGATGCGGTTCAGCTCGTCGGTATACACCTCCTCGCCATCCGGGCCGACCACGATCGCCGTCTCCAGATGCATCTCGGGCTTGCGATGATCGACGGGGCTGCGATACGGCACATTGGTGCGCTGCGCCTCGACCGCAACGCGATAGAACCCCACCGAGCCATCGTCGTGCGCGACCTGGGTGGCCGGTGTGGCCGCCTCGCCGTCCTCGGCACGCGCCTCGGCCAGCGCGGCTTCGAGGCTGTGCGGAAAGTGCGGCGCGCCGGTCACCGGCAGGTTGTTCTCGATCCACCACGCCACCTCGATCGCGGCGAATTCGCGCTGCGCGGCGGGGTCGCCGTCATGCACCGGGTGATCGGCCAGCGTGAAGCGGCGGCCGGCATCGAGCGCACGCACGCCGCCCGCGCCGTGAAAGCGCTTGGCCTGCGACTCCCATTCCTCCATGCGGACCTGCGAGAGCTTGTCGCCGTGCGACTGGTCGCCGAACGTATAGCCGCCGGTGTACTCGTACACGTCGAGCTGATCGGGCAGCGCGCCCTGGTTGCCCATGGTCGGCGTCTGCGTGCCTTTCGGGTTCGCCGACACCGACGGGTTCTTGTAGTCGAACGTGCGCGTGGTCAGCGTGACGCTCTGCAGCGTGCGCGTGCCGGACCACTGCGTCAGCGCGTCGGTTTCGGCGCCGGTCGCCATGCGCGCGAAGTTGACGGTAGCCGGCGATAGTTCGGGCAACGATGCAATCGCATCGGTCACGACCAGCGTATGCGATTTACCATCGCCGCCCTGCTCCCAATAACCGAACCAGCCTTCGCTCTCGAACAGCCGATGGACGAAATTCCAGTCGGTTTCGCTTTGGCGCGTATAGGAACGATTCGCGGCCGGTTGCGACAGCGCGAAACGGAAATGCCCCTGCGCCTCGGGGTGTGCATTGAAAATATCGGTGACGATCGCATCGGCGCTCTTGTCGATCCAGATTTTCTGGTCGCGCCGAAAATGCAGCAGATGCAGCCACGCGCTGACGGTCAATTGATATGTGGTCAGGCCACCGTCGGCGCCGAGCCGGCGCGCGGTGAATACATGGCCCTGAATCGGCCGATAACTGGCATCGGCCTGTTGAATCCACAGCGTGACCGCTTGCGCGATCAGCGATTTCAACGCGATGTCGTCGTCGGAGGAAACGACGTCGAGCGTAAAGGTGTAATCGCGCCCCACCGTCGAACGGCCGACGACGCGTTGCACGACCAGTTTATCGGCCCCGAGCGGGGTATCGAGTTTCACGAGCCGATCCTGCTGAATCACACCGGCCTGTATCGCCCCCGCGATATCCTGCACGTTCATGGTGGTTCGCCCTTGTTCTTATCCAGCGCTCTCGGAAAGCGTCTGATCAATCGATTGGCGATTGTAACCGGCGAGTTAGTCAATCGTGAACGCCATGCCGATGACAATCGAGATTTCACCTTCTTTCAACAAATCGATTATTCGATAACAGGCAATTCATGCCGAATCAAAATGATCGAGATAAAGATCGAGTAATTTTTTCTCATCGTTATTGCCCCGTTTGATCGGCGATTCATGACGGCAAGATGGCATGGGCCTTACGCATCGGACAGATCCGGCCGGTTCGTCCCAAGAAAATGAAACGAACTATGACGAGCCTTTTTTCGGCCACAAAACGATGCAACACTACGAGTCGTTTTGCTTTTCCGGCTGCGCCCGCGCGGGCAGCCATCGCGTTTCCTCTACCGTTCCGGTGCGCGCGCCTTGCGCTCACCTTCTCACGAGGTGTTCGCCACATGCGACTCCGAAGCGCATCGTCCGATCTGTTGTTCTTCCTGAGGTCCTGGTTCGAGAATCCGCTGAACGTCGCCGCGATCGCGCCGTCCGGCGAGCCGCTAGGCCGCCTGATCACACGCGAGATCACCGGCTCCGACGGCCCCGTGCTCGAACTCGGCGCCGGCACCGGCGTCTTCACCAAGGCGCTGCTCAGGCGCGGCGTGGCCCAGCGCGACCTGATCCTGGTCGACAACACCGACCGTTTCGCGGCGCTGCTGACTCAGCGTTTTCCCGACGCGAAGATCGTGATCGGCGACGCAGCCCGGCTCGAATCGCTCGGCGTGGCGCTGCCGCAATCGGTCGGCTCGGTGGTCAGCGGCCTGCCGCTGCTGTCGATGCCGAAACCGAAGGTGGCCGCGATCCTGGGCGGTGCGTTCCACTATCTGCGCGAAGACGGTGCGTTCTTTCAGTTCACCTACGGGTTTCGCTGCCCGATTCCGCGTGGCACGCTCGACGCGCTGGGCCTGAAGGCGACCTGCGTGGGCCGCGTGATCCGCAACCTGCCGCCGGCCGCTGTTTACCGAATTTCACGCAAATAAAAACGGGCGGCGCGAAATCGCTCGCGCCGCCCGCTTCCATCCTGCGATTCAACGGCGGCAACCGGCCGCCATGGTCGTTCAGCTTGCGCCGATGCCCGACGACACCTTCCAGAGATCGACGTTGCCGTCCTGCGCGTGACGATCGATCTCGGCCAGTTCCTCGGCCGTAAACGTCAGTTGCTTGACCGCGTCGAGCGAATCGTCGAGCTGCGCCACCGTGCGTGCGCCGATCAGCGTGGACGACACGCGCGGGTCGCGCAGCGTCCAGGCGATCGCCATCTGCGCGAGCGTCTGGCCGCGCCGTTCGGCGATCGCATTCAGCGCACGGATGCGTTCCAGGTTCTGCTCGTTGAGCATGCCGGCATTCATCGAGCCGCTGCGGCCCACGCGAGCGTCGGCCGGCACGTCCTTCAGGTATTTCGAAGTCAGCAAGCCCTGCGCGAGCGGCGAGAAGCCGATGCAGCCCACGCCCAGTTCCTCGAGCGTCGGCAGCAGGCCGTGCTCGATGCTGCGGTTCAGCATCGAATAGTTCGGCTGGTGAATGAACAGCGGCACGCCCTCGGCGCGCAGGATCTTCTCGGCTTCGCGCGTCAGTTCCGGCGAATACGACGAGATGCCGACATACAGCGCCTTGCCCTGCCGATGCAATTGCACGAGCGCGCCCATCGTTTCGTCGAGCGGCGTGTTCGCGTCGACGCGATGCGAATAGAAGATGTCGACGTAATCGAGCTTCATGCGGCGCAGGCTCTGCTCGCAGCTCGCGATCAGGTGCTTGCGCGTGCCGGTCGGGCCGCCGTACGGGCCGGGCCACATCTGCCAGCCGGCCTTGGTCGAAATCACGAGTTCGTCGCGATACGGCTTGAAGTCGGCGGCCAGCCAGCGCGAGAAGTTCTCCTCGGCGGAGCCGGCCGGCGGGCCGTAGTTGTTGGCCAGATCGAAGTGCGTGACGCCGCGATCGAACGCGCGGCGCAGCACGGCGCGGCCCGTCTCGAACACGTCGACGCCGCCGAAGTTCTGCCAGAGGCCCAGCGAGATGGCGGGAAGCACCATCCCGCTGCGGCCGACGCGACGGTACGGCATCGCGTCCTTGTATCGATTCGAATCAGCCAGATACTGCGTCATGGGTCGTCTCTCCTGAACCGTGGGACTGCCCGGCTTCGCCGTTGCGAAACCGGGCGGGTCGCCTGCAAAACGCCAAGTGTAGGGACAGCCGGCAGTTCAGGGAAATGGATTCTGCAGATCGCATTGATCTATTTGCGGAATAGATCGGCGAACCCGCGCGATGCTCGCGCGGCCGCTCAATCCTTCGGCGCGTATTGCATGTCGCCATTGCCGAACGACCAATCCTCGCGCGCCACGTCCACCAGGCTGATCCAGACATCTTCCTTGCGCAGGCCGGTTTTCGCGTGAATGCCGTCGGCCACGGCGCGATAGAACGCCTTCTTCACGTCCACCGTGCGGCCGGCGTTCCAGGTGACCTGGATGAACACGATGCTCGGCGTGTACGTGACGCCGAGATAACCGTCGGCCGGATAGATCAGCTCGTCGGGCGCGTGCCGCGAGATGACCTGGAACTTGTCGTTCGGCGGCACGTTGGCGACGGTGGTCATCGCTTCGTACACCGTATCGCTGATCGCCTTGATGACTTCGGGCGAGGTGTCCTTGGACAGGCTGATTCGTGCGAGGGGCATGAGATTCTCCGTGGAGGATGCGGCACTGGCGTGCAGCGGATGTTCAGAGTAGGCTGACGGCCAAGTTTCCACAAGAGAATGATATTCATCATCAACATGACGAATCGGAATGATGATTGACGAACTCAGATCGTTTATCGCGGTGATCGACGCGGCCTCGCTCACGCGCGCCGCCACCGGCCTGTACGTGTCGCAATCCACCGTGTCGAAGCGCATCCAGCGGCTGGAAGCGATGCTCGGCGCGACGCTGTTCGACCGCAACGCCAAGCCGCCGCGGCCCACCGCGCTGGCGGGCCGCATCTACGAGCAGGCCGTGCCGCTGCTGCGCGCGCTGGAACAGCTGCACGACATCGCGCGCGACGACGCCGCGCCGGTGGGCACGCTGCGCTTCGGGCTGCCGCAGGTGCTGGCCGATATCGTGATGTTCGATGCGGTGGTGGCGATGAAGCAGCGCTTTGCGGCGCTGGAGGTGAAATTGCTGACCGACTGGAGCACGCGCCTGCAGGACAGGATCGAGCGCGGTGCGCTCGACGCGGCGATGCTGATGTTGCCGGAAGACGCACCGCTGCCGGACGGCCTGGCCGGCAGCCGCGTCGCGCGCTTCGACGTGAAGGTCGTGCAGAGCGCCGCGAAGCCGCTGGCCGAGCGCCGCGCGGCCATGGCATCGCTGGCGGCGCACGAATGGATTCTGAACCCGGACGGATGCGGCTATCGCGCCGCGCTCGAACGCGCGCTGGCCGACCAGGGCCATGCGCTTCGGCTCGGCGTGGATACCTATGACACGGACATGCAATTGCGGCTCGTCGCCAACGGGCTCGGCCTCGGGCTGGTGCCGCACGCCGTGCTGAAAGCCAGCCCGTGGCGCCGCCAGTTGCGCGTGATCGAGGCCGGCGATTTCGACCTGAAGCTCGATATCTGGCTGGTGTTTCCGCCGCAGCTCGGCAACTTCAAGCGCGCTGTGGCAGTGCTGACCGAATCGGTCGCGGCGTCGTTTGCCGATCAGGCGCGGCAGGGCAAGGGCCGCTGAAGCGAGGCTTGCCTCAGCCCGCCACGCCCTCGCCCTGCGCGCGCACCGCGCCGGGCGGCCGGCCGATGGTGCGCTTGAACGCGCGGCTGAACGCGGCGAGCGAACCGTAACCGAGCCGATACGACACGGTCTCGATCGGCTCGCGGTCGCGCGCGATCCACTGCGCGGCCAGCCGCATGCGCAGCTCGGTCAGGTAGCGCACCGGCGTCATGCCGGTGGCCGCCACGAAGCGCTCGGCGAACACCGAACGCGAGTTGCCGGCCTCGGCGGCCAGCTCGGCCACCGTCCAGTTGCGGCCCGGCTCGCGATGCAGCGCGACGATCGCGCGGCCCAGGCGCGGGTCGCGCAGCGCCTGCACCCAGCCCTCGGCATCGCCGCAGCCGCATTCCACCCAGCCGCGCACGATGAACGCGGCCACCACGTCGGCCAGCCGCGCCAGCACCGCCGCGAAGCCGGCGCGCTCCAGACACGATTCGCGCTCCATCGCATCGAGCATCGCGCGCAGCTCGGGATAGCGTTCGAGCAGCGTGCCCACATGCATGATCTCGGGCATCGACGCGACCAGCGGCTGCATGCCGCCGAGGTCCAGTTCCATCCAGCCGCTGAAGATCAGCACGTCGTCGGCCACCTCGCCGCTCGCGAGCCGATCCTCGTGCATCGCGTTGATCGCCGCGATCGTTTCGCACAACTTCGAAGAATCGAACTCGGTGATCTCGGTGCACGCAACGTCGGGCGCCGACAGCAACGAATGCAGGCCGCCGTGCGGCATCAGCACGGCATCGCCCGCGCGCAGCTCGATGGTCTCGCCGCTCGCCGCGCGCAGCAGCGCCGTGCCGCGCCCGACGAAGTGGAACTGCGCGCAATCGGGCGCGTTGTTCAGGCGCATGCCGAACGGCGGCGCGACGTGAATGCGCCGGTATTGCACGCCCTTCAGGCGCATGCCGAGCAGCAGCTCGCTGACGAGATCGTGGCTGTCGGGGTCGAATCCGCGGGGTTCAGGCATCGTTGTTTCGGACGATTGATCAAGTTTTGCGGATTGTATGTCATAGACCGTCATCCCGCTGATCCGTAATCTGTGCACTCGTCGTAAACCCTGAGCGGACGCTACACACCCATGGAAATCGCCACCCCCACCCCCGACACCGCGATCCCCGTCGCCCATCCCGCATGGAGCGCCGTGTACGCGATGTCGCTCGGCGTGTTCGGGCTCGTCACCGCCGAATTCCTGCCCGCGAGCCTGCTCACGCCGCTCGCCGACAGCCTCGGCATCACCGAAGGCACGGCCGGCCAGGCCGTCACCGTGACCGCCGCGGTGGCGCTCGTCACCAGCCTGCTGACCGCCGTGGCGACGCGCGGCATCGACCGCCGCCGCGTGCTGCTGGCGTTCTCGCTGATGCTGATCGCCTCGAACGTGCTGGTGGCCTCGGCCAGCGGCTTCGGCGCGATCCTGATCGGGCGCGTGCTGCTCGGCATCGCGCTCGGCGGCTTCTGGACCATGTCGGCCGCCACCACCATGCGGCTGGTGCCGGCCGCGATGGTGCCGCGCGCGCTGTCGATCATCTTCAGCGGCGTGGCCGTGGCGACCATCGCCGCCGCGCCGCTCGGCAGCTATTTCGGGCACCTGATCGGTTGGCGCAACGTGTTCTACGCGGCGGCGGCGATCGGCGCGATCGCGTTCGCGGCCCAGTTCGCCACGTTGCCGTCGATGGCGCCGAGCGGCACCACGCGCCTGCGCACGCTGATCGACGTGCTGCGCCGGCCGACCGTCGGCATCGGCATGTTCGCCGTCACGCTGGTGTTTACCGGCCACTTCGCGTTCTTCACCTACCTGCGACCGTTCCTGGAAGACGTGGCCGGGGTGGGCGTCAACGCGCTGTCGGCGATCCTGCTGGGCTACGGCGTGGCGAACTTCCTGTTCACGCCGGTGGCGGGCCGCGCGCTCGAACGCGGGCTGCGGCCGATGATGATCGCGATGCCGGCGCTGATGGTGCTGCTCGGCGTGGCGCTGTCGCTGTTCGGCCGGCTGCCGCTGGTCGATGCGGTGCTGGTGGCCTTGTGGGGCGCGGCGTTCGGCGGCGTGCCGGTGGCCTGGTCCACCTGGGTCACGCGTACCGTGCCGGACGAGGCGGAAAGCGCGGGCGGCCTGATCGTGGCGGCCATCCAGTTGGCGATCTCGCTGGGCGCGGCGGCCGGCGGGGTGGTGTTCGATTCGCGCGGCGCGACCGGCGTGTTCGTCGCGGCGGCCGTGGTGCTGATCGTTGCAGTTGCAACGATCGTGGCCGGCGTGCCGGTGCGGCGCGAACTGAAGTAAGCCACCCGGCTCCTGCGAAGCAGGCCGCACGCGTCTCGTTCCGGCGAGCGCGTGCGGCCTGTTTTCAATTGGGCGGCCGCCTGCCGGTTCAGCGCGTCGCGCCCACCGTCAGCAGCGCGTGATAGGCGGCATCGTTGCCCTGCGCCTGCGCGAGCCGCAACGCCGTGGTGCCGCGCGCGTCGGCGTGATCCGGGTCCGCGCCGCGCTTGACCAGTTCGGGCAGCAGGTCGAGCCGCCCGAACAGCGCGGCGAACGACAGCGCCGTCTCGCCCGAATGGTTGACCTGATCGATCGCGCACGACGTGTTCATCAGGCGCCGCGCGGTGTCGAGTTCGCCCTTGAAGATCGCGCCCATCAGCGCGGTGTTGCCGTTGCGGTCGCCCACGCAGGCGTTCGCGCCGTGCGACAGCAGGAAATCCATCGCCTGCGGCTGCGCATCGTAGGCCGTCAGGATCAGCGCCGTATAGCCCTGGCGCGTCGACGCGTTGATCGGGTACCCCGCCTGGAGCAGCGCGTCGAGGATATCGGTACGGCCGAGCCGGGCCGCGGCGAACCAGTCGTCGTCGTAATGATGAACATCCGGCACCGCAGCGCCGGGTTCCGGCTTGTGGAGCACAGGCGCCGTGCAGGCGCCGAGCGAAAGCAGCAGCGCGGCAAGCGCGGCCTTGAAGCGGAGGGAGTCAATGCTGCGGAAGGGCATGTCATAAGGCTCCGTCGAGAAATGGGGCATGCGATGCGTGAGCCGGCGGGCGAGCGCATGGCCGATGCGCCCGCCTGCCCTGCCGGTGCCGCGCGAGGCGGCACCGGCACGCCGCTTACTTGTCGCTCAGCGACGCGGCTTGCGACTGCACACGCGACAGATCGGCGTGGGTCGCGGCGGCCAGGCGCTTGCCGTAATCGGCATCGGCCTTGTAGAAGTACGACAGCATGGTGATCTTGTTGTCGTCGTTCGTGACATGGTTCAGGTCGGCCGACAGCGCCGTCACCAGATCCGCCTTGCCCTGCGACGACAGCGACCGGTAATACTCGCCGGCCTGGCCGAAGTTCATCGTCTTGTGGATCGCGGCCTGCTGGGTGGTGCCGTGCAGCGGCGTCTGCACGTACTTGTATTGCGGGTCCTGCGGGATCTCGCCGAGCGTGGACGGCTCGTAGTTGACCTCGCCCTTGCGGTCGCCCGCATTCATCAAGCCATCCTGATTATTGTTGACGACCGGCACGCGCGGGCGGTTGATCGGCAGCGAGTTGAAGTTCGGCCCGATGCGGTACATCTGCGTATCGGCGTACGAGAACATCCGCCCTTGCAGCATGCGATCTTCCGACGGCTCGATGCCCGGCACCATGCGCGACGGCGCGAACGCCGATTCCTCGGTCGTCTCGAAGTAGTTGTCCGGCACGCGGTTCAGCACCATCGTGCCGATCTTGCGCTCCGGCACGTTGCTCCACACCTTGGTGTCGTCGAGCGCATTGAAATCGAACTTGTCGAGATCGTCCGGGTTCAGAACCTGGATATACAGGTCCCACTTCGGATCGTCGCCGCGCTTGAGCGCGCCGTACAGATCGTTCGACATCAGGTTCCAGTCGCGGCCGATCGAGGCCGGGATGTCCTTCGGACGAATCCCTTCCATGCCCTGCTCGCTCTTCCAGTGGAACTTCACGTAATGCACCTGGCCCTGCGCGTTGACGAGCTTGAACGCGTGCACGCCGAAGCCGTCCATGCGCCGGTACGAATCGGGCATGCCTTCGTCGCTGTAGAGGCGCGTCAGCATGTTGGTCGCTTCGGGGGCGTGCGCGAAGAAGTCGAACGCGAGGTTCGCATCCTGCACGCCGGTCACCGCGCTCGGCTTGTTGGCGTGAACGAAATCGGGGAACTTGATCGCATCGCGGATAAAGAAGATCGGCAGGTTGATGCCGACCAGATCCCAGTTGCCCTCGCTCGTATAGAACTTGGTGGCGAAGCCGCGCGGGTCGCGCGCCTGTTCGGGCGAGCCGCGATAGCCCATCACCGTCGAGAAGCGCACGAACACCGGCGTGTGCTCGCCGGGCACGAACACCTTGGCGCGCGACAGATCGGAGATATCCGCATCGGCCACGAACTCGCCGAACGCGCCGGTGCCGCGCGCATGCACGACGCGCTCGGGAATCCGCTCGCGGTCGAAGCGCTGCAGCTTTTCGATCAGATGGGAGTCCTGCAGGAGGACCGGGCCGGCGGGGCCGGCCGTTTGCGAATTCTGGTTGTCGCCGACGGGCGAACCGTTATCGCGCGTCAGGTTCGCGGCAAACGCCGACGACGACATCAGCAGGCCGACAGCCACCGGAATCGCCCAACGCGACTGATTGTTTTGCTTCTTCATTTCGTCTCCGTGAGGAAGTGATACCACTGGGGATGTGGCAAATCGGGACGAAATGGATGCTATTTATTCGAAGCAAAACGCTCCAATTGGAATTCGCAATAGCGGAAATAGCGATGCTCAATCAGATGCCCGGATCGGCTGGCCACGGTCTTTCGTGACCGCCTTCAAACCCTTTCCTGAAAAGGCTTGCAGCCTTTCTCAAGCAACCCTCAATTGATCAGCAATCCGATATTTCTCCGCAACTCAAAGCACGATTTTAAAAATCGTGATAGCCATTTTCGGATAATTAATTACTGCAACGCATCAATGGCAATTGCCGATTTTTACCGGGTGCAATCGCACATCGGAAATAATTCACTCGTATTTCTGTCAGGCGTGCAGGCTGTCCGTCATCCGCGTCTCGTCGGCGCGTGCGCGCGTGGCCGCGCCATGCTCCGGCTCCGCGTCGACCGCGCCATCGCCCGAAAAATAGTAGCCCGCGCGGCGCACGGTGCGAATGAAGCGCTTGCCGTTCGGGTCGTGCAGCTTGCCGCGCAACTGCTTCACATGCACCTCGATCAGGTTGGTGCCCGGATCGAAATGATGCTGCCATACGGCCTCGAGAATCATGCGCCGCGTGACGACGCGATCCTGGTTCAGCATCAGGAATTCGAGCAGCCGGAACTCGGTGGGGCGCAGCATCACGAGCGTCGAATCGACGAACACGATGCGCCGGATCCGGTCCAGCACGATCCCCGCCGCATGCAGTTGCGCGCTGGCCGACGGGTCCGCCGGCAACGGCGCGCGCGATTGCCGCCGCAGCAGCGCCAGCGTACGGGCGCCCAGCTCATCGAAGTCGATCGGCC
This sequence comes from Burkholderia sp. 22PA0099, assembly GCF_047497165.1. Lineage (NCBI taxonomy): Bacteria > Pseudomonadati > Pseudomonadota > Betaproteobacteria > Burkholderiales > Burkholderiaceae > Burkholderia > Burkholderia sp. 22PA0099. The sequence goes on from NZ_CP163165.1 coordinate 2,803,103, forward strand.
AGGGCTGATAGTCGTCGGCACCGGCCTTCAGCATCCGCACGCAGCGCTCGATGCTGCCGGTCGCGTCGGTCGCGAGGATCGGCACGCTCACGCCGGTTGCGCGCATCGCGCCGACGATGGTCGGCCCGTCGACGTCGGCGATGTCGTGCGCGACGATCACCAGCGCATAGCCGCCGCCCGTCACGCGATGCAGCGCGTCGCGCGCCGTGACCGCCTGTTGCGGCCACAACCCTTCCTGCCCGAGTACCGCCGCGATCTGCCGGTACTGCGCATCGTCGGGTTCGATCACGAGGATATGGCTCATCGGCGGCCTCCCATCGGTTGCACGGGTTCGGTCCTGCGGTTCGACACGCGCGGGCGGGATGCGCCCGCGCGACGCTTCGACACCGGCCTCATGGCTCAGCTGCCGAAGTACGTGTTGCAGAAGCTGGCCGGGCCGACGCAATCCGCGTTGCTCATCAAGGCCGAGGTTTGCGTCTTCGGCATCGCGGCGCGTTGCGGTTGCTGCGGTTGTTGTGCTTCTTGTGCTTGTTGCACCTGCTCGGCGGCCACCTTCGCTTCGGCGGCTTGCAGCTTCGTCGGGTAGTCGGTGTCTTCGCCGGCCGACGCGTTGTAGCCGGCTTGCTCCAGTTGCACGAGTTCGGCGACGACCTGGGCGCGCGTCAGCGGCGCCTGCGTCTGTGCGAACGACAGCGACGGGATCGTGATGGCGCAGAGTGCGATGGCGAGAGTGGTCAGCTTGTTCATGGTCAGTGCTCCAGATAAAGGTTGGGGATGCGTCGATCGGTGCGTTTCGTATCGCCCGAATAACATTCGGCATCCTGATCAATTTGAGGATTTCCCTCGGTTCGTCAGGCCTGTCTGCTTCGCAAATCAAGGCCTGTCAGATGTGCTAACACCGCCTCGATGCGAATATTCCGGCTCGATGCAAAAAACTTTGATCGCCGGTGTTTCCGAGCGTCGCGAGCGCGTCGCTCAATGAATAGATCGTGCGGTGCGGGAGTTGGGTTACATGCGTCGCACGAAAAAGTTCGTGGACGTCAACGCAGGAAAGAAGAAGCAGACGCGGCCGGCGGCCGGCGCGGGAAGATGGCGAAACGGGTTCAGGCGGCCCGCTTGCGGCGGCGTTTGGCAACAGGAAGAAGCGAAGGCAATGGCGCCTCGGCGGGCGGCACGAGCGCCATCAACGCCTGCGCGGCCGGCGACAGCGAGCGCCCCTTCAACCACACCATATGCAGTGCCCGCTCGATGCGCGGCGCATCGACCTCGACGAGCCGCAGGTCGCCGCGCGCGATCTCGTCGCGCACGCTGAGCACCGACAGATAGGCCAGCGCCGGCTGCGCGATCAGCATGCGCTTGATCGCCTCGGTGTCGCCCACCGACATGCGCGGCACGATCGGCAGCCCGAGTTTCGCGTAGGCCTCCTCGACGATCGCACGCGTGCCCGAGCCCGGTTCGCGCAGAATCACGGCGCGATCGGCCAGCACGGCCGGATCGAGCCGCTGGCCCGCCAGCGGGTGATTCGCGGCGGCCACCACGGCGATCTCGTCGGCGCCGATCGGCCTGGCGTCGAATACCGCGGCATCGAACGGCCCCTCGACGAAGCCGAGCGTGAAGCGCATCTCGCGCAGCCCCGCCTCCACTTGTTCGGTGTTGGCGACGGCCAGCTCGATGGCGACGCGCGGGTATTGCGCATGAAAGCGCGACAGCAGATCGGGCGCCCAATAAACGCCGAGCGTATTGCTCGCGCCGATCTTCAATTGCCCGGCGCCCAGCCCCGCCATCTCGTGCAGTTCGGCCTGCGCCGCATCGGCCAGCGCGAAGATCTGCGCGGCGTGATCGAACAGCACGCGCCCCGCCTCGGTCAACGCCACGCCGCGCGGCAGCCGGTCGAACAGCACCAGGCCGAGCCGCGCCTCCAGCTCGCGAATCTCGCGCGTGACGGCCGGCTGGCTGACATGCAACCGCTCGGCGCCCGCGCTGACGCTGCCGGCGCGGGCCACTTCGTAAAACGCCAGCAAATGCGTGAAATTCATCGGGTCGGGTGTCGGAACGCGGTGACAGGGGTGGACGGCCGGCAGGTCGCGCCGTTCGTTGCCCTCGCAGGCAAACACCGTGGCGCGCCGTTTATTCCCGGTTCGAGGAAAAAAGCGTGCCGAAAAGCATATCAAAAAAGCATCGCATCGATCGTTAATATGTATTTTTTATATCCATGCCGCGTCACTAGACTCGTTTCATCTTCTCCAGACCTCCGCGGAGCCCACGATGACACACCGTCTTGCCTCACCCACCCCGCTGGCCGCCGCCCGGCCGGCATGGCTCGAAAACATTCGTCAGTTCACGCCGAACTGGTTCGCCGTGACGATGGGCACGGGCGTCGTCTTCCTCGTGCTGAACGCGCTGCCGGGCGCATCGCCGCTCAAGCCGCTGCTGGCCGGCTGGCTCTGGCGCATCGATATCGCGCTCTACGCGCTGTTCGCCGCGATGTTCGTCGGCCGGCTCGTGCTGTTCGGCGAAACGGTGCGGCCGATGCTCCGTCACCCGATACAGTCGCTGTTCCTCGGCACCCTGCCGATGGGGCTCGCACCGATCGTCAACGGCATCGTGCTGTTCGGCGGCGCCCATGACGGCAATGCCGCCACCTCGGTCGCGTTCGGCTTGTGGGGGTTTGACGCGGTGTTGTCGGTGGCGGTGGCCGTGGGCGTGCCGTATCTGGTGTTCACGGTGCAGGAGCACAGCCTGGAACGCCTGACCGCCGCGCTGTTGTTGCCGATCGTCGCGCCCGAGGTGGCCGCATCGAGCGCGGCGGTGCTGGCCCCGCATCTGAACGTCGAGACGGCGCGCTGGGTGGTGGGGGCGGGCTATGTGTTGTGGGCGATCTCGGTGCCGCTCGCGTTCTCGATCCTGACGATCGTGCTGTTCCGCCTGGTGATCCACAAGCTGCCGCATCGCGAGCTTGGCGTGACGAGCTTCCTCACGCTCGGCCCGATCGGCACCGGCGCGCTCGGGCTGCTCACGCTCGGCAACGCCGCCGCGCAAGCCTTCGCCGGCACCGCGCTGCAATCGGTGGCCGCCGTGGCCCGCGACGTGGGGGTGCTCGGTGCGCTGTTGCTCTGGGGCGCCGGCCTCTGGTGGCTGGCCTGCGCACTGCTGTTCATGTGGCGCTATCGCCGCGAAGGGCTGCCGTTCAATCTGGGCTGGTGGGGATTCACGTTTCCGATCGGGGTGTACACGCTGGCGACGTTCAACCTCGCGCACGTGACCGGCTTCGACGGCTTCACGCAGCTCGGCACCGGTTTCGCCTGCCTGCTCGGCATGCTGTGGATCGTCGTGCTCGCCCGCACGCTGCGGGGGCTGGTGGCGGGACGCATGTTCCGCGCGCCATGCCTGGCAAGCTCGCAGGCCTGAGGCGAATCGAATGAATCCGGGGATGATGCGGATCGGCGCCCGGAACATCGGGGCCGATCCGCTCGCGCCTGGGCGCGGATGCGGATGCGGTTCAGTCGCCGTCCGTGCAGACGGTCTCGGCGGCGATGCTGTCGCGCAGCGCGGCCGTGTGCTCCATGAACGCCGCGTACATCAGCAGCGAGCAATCGCTGTCGCGCAACGCCTGGCCCATCTGCTCGGTTTCGGCTTCGAGGCAGCGCAGCAGCCCTTCGCGATCGCGGCACTGCTCCATCATGGCCTTCAACAGCGCCTCCTGAGCGTGGACCCGGCCGAACAGCACGTCGATCCGCATCTCGTCCTTGGTCATGCGCCCCGCCGCCGCGCCGTTCATGTCTCCCGCCACGCCCGTTTTCACCGCCCGCATCTGCTGCGCGTTCATCTGCCCTCGCTCCTTTCTTCCCGGCCGGCTTCGCTGACGAAGCCGCCTTGTGCCCGAATTCCTGCTGCGGTTGCCGCTCGTCGCCTCAAACGACGAGCCATGCACTCGGCGCCGGACCGCGTTTCTCGACGGTCACGGCACGGCTGCGGTGTGGTTCGTGAAATAAGGGTTTCATGGCCTCTCGCTATCGAAGTGCAACGGCGGCTGCTTCCGGTGAAGCAAGCCGGGCATTGCGTGTTGACGGGGTGTACCCCGCGCATCGAATGCATGGCTTATTTTCAATATCGCGGAATCAATCCAGCCAAGCCGCCGGCTTTAACTCGTCCACGGCATCAACGCCATTTTGTTATTGGAAACGATTACTTGGTATCGCCGCCGCACCGGCTTAAAGATGAACCCGCGCCGCATCGATTATCGATACCGCGCGGTCAGCCAGGAGATGCGGAACGGCCCATGGCACATGGGCCGGCGCCATTCTCCATCAAATCTTGAAAATATGCACGCATCGAAAATAAGATATTTTTCGCCGCGCCCTGGATCTCGTGAATCGATGATATTCGGTCGATTTTTATTGTCCAGTGCGCTAACGCTCAAAACTCGCACATTCGATTTACGGATCGAGCAGGCCGAGTGCGGTAGCGCGCTTTACCGTCAGTGAAATGTGATTGACGGAAAATTTTTCATTGAGCCGCTTGTAATACCCGTAGACGGTCGGCACCGCCACGCATAACTCCGCGGCGATCTGGTTCGCGGTCTGGCCGCCGCGCAGCAGCTTCAGGATGCGCGTCTCGCGCGCCGTCAGCGCCAGCGAGCGCGCCGCATTGCGGCGCATCTGCCGCGCCAGCCAGTCGAGCAGTTCGCTGGCGAGCAGCCGATAGAAGATGCGCTTCGCATGCAACGCCGCCTCGCCCTCGCGCGGGCTCGCGTCGATCCCCACGTAGAGCACGCCGCTCAAGCCCTGCGTCGGCAGATGCGCCGGCGCGATCAGCTTGGCGCGAAAGCCGTGCGCCGCATCGTGTTCGCGCAGCGCGTGCTGGCCTTCCGTCAGTGCCGCGATGCCGGTGGCCACGATCGGCGTGGAGGTGCGGCGCGCGTAGGCCACGCCGGGGTCCGCATCGAACCAGCGCCGCGCCCGGTAGGTGCCGAGCCAGCCCGGCTCGGCGTCGGTCAACGCCAGCTCGTCGGCGGGCCGCAGCGGCGCCCCCTCGGCCGGCATCAGCAGGAACGCAAAACGTTCGCCACCGAGCTGCCGCACGAGCCGCGACGCGATCGCGCGCACGGCCTCGAAATGCGGCGCGCGCTCGAATTCATCGAACAGCGCCCAATCATCGGACTCGAAACTCGTCAGCGCCATGACCGACGCGCTCGACGGCGATCGCGCGCCAACGCTCTGCGCGGCGTTGCCACGCGGCTCGTCGTACGGTACGCCTTCCCTGTTTGCCACCACCTTGCTCCTTGTGCTTCCCGCGCCGCCTGTCACGGCACAAAACTGCGATCGCAGATTGCCCGCCCCTGCGCTGCAAAAACGCTGTGCCTCATCGCACTCGACGAGGCACCGCTGCGTGACCACCTATAATTTCATCGAAACAGCAGGGTGGCCGACGCAACCGCCTGCGCCGGCCCCTTCGTTGCCGCGGAACTCAGGTCGGCTGACCCGCGCCGCCGTCTACCGGGTCGGCCGCCGCGTCGCGCTCGCCCCTCGACAGCCGCATCGACACCGTCATCGCCACCGTGCTCGCATAGACGTTCAGTGCGGTACGGCCCATGTCGAAGAACGCATCGACGCCGAGAATCAGCAACACGGCTTCGGCCGGCAAGCCGACCGCCGCCAGCACGATCGTGATCGCCACGATGGCGCCCGACGGCACGTTGGCCGCGCCGTCGATCGTGAGGATGGTCAGCACGAGGATGGTCAGCGCGAGCGGCCAGCTCCAGACGATGTGGTACGCATCGGCGAGATAGCCGACTGCCAGCGCCGTGTAGAGCACCGCGCCGTCGCGATTGAAAATGTAGGACAGCGGAAGGATCGTGGAAGCCACCGATTGCGGCACGCCCATTTCCGTCAGCTTCTTCAAGTGCACCGGATACGTGATTTCCGACGAGCGCGTGGTGAACGCGAGGATCAACGGCTCGCTGACCTTGCGGATCACGGCGAGCGGACGCTGGCCGGTGGCGATCACGATGGCGGTCAGCAGCAGCGCGAGGATCGCCATGCCGAGGTAGGCGATGCCGAGCAGCCGCACCAGCGGCATCAGCCCCGACACGCCGCGGCTGCTCATCAGGCCGGCCACGGCCGCGAAGATCGCCAGCGGCGACAGCGCGACGATCCACTCGACCATCTTGAACAGCCCCGCCAGCAGCGACGAAAACAACGTGATGGCCGGACGCCCGGCCTCGCCCGCCGCGCCGAGCGCAGTGCCGAGCAGCACGGCGAACACGAGCACCGGAATCGCATTGCCGGACGCCAGCGCGGCGACCAGGTTCTGCGGAATCATGTCGGTGATGAAGCCGAGCCAGTCGATGCTCGACGCCAGATGCTGCGGCAGCGCGCCCGATTCGGTCAGCGGCGCGCCCAGGCCGGGCCGGAAAATCCAGTTCAGGCCCAGGCCAAGCGCGCTCGACAGCGCCGTCATGACGATGAAGAACACGATCGTGATGGCGGCCGTGCGGCCGAGGTGGCGGCGTTGCTCGACGGCGCGATAGCTGCCGACCGTCACCGACAGCAGGATTAGCGGCATCACCACCATCTTGATCGCGTGGCCGAACATGACGGACAGAAACCCGACATCGGCCGCAAAGCGCGGAGCGGCCACACCGGCGATCGCGCCCAGAATCAGCGCCACGATCATCCACATCGGCAGGGAAGACTTGTTATTCCTTTGATTCATGTGCGGCCCGTATCAGTTGAATTCGTGCGGGGGTGCCATCGACGATGTGATTCCACATATGCATGCGCGCCGCTTCGGGTTGCCCGTCGCGGATCGCGGCATAGATCGCCAAGTGCTCCATGGTGCCGCGCCGAACCGTTGCGTGGTCCTGACGCGGCAATTCGTTCAAGGCCAGCGTTTGCGCCTTGAGCAACTTATAAAGATCGTGAAGCCGCTCGTTTTGCGCGGCCACAAACATTTCCTTGTGAAATACCCAGCCGATCCGCTGTTCGGCCATGATGTCGGCCTCACCACTTTCGAGCAGCCGCGTGATGCGTTCCGCCGATTCGACGAGCGCGGATGTCGGCCCCTTGCAGGCGGCCAGATACGCCGCCGCGCTTTCGAGCGCAAGGCGCACTTCGTAGATTTGCTGAAGATCGTCGTGTGTGGGATCGGTAACGAATGTCCCTCGCTTGTCGAATACGGTCACGAGGTTTTCGGTAGCGAGACGCTGCAAGGCGCTACGTACCGGCATCTGCCCAATGCCGAGTTTGTTCGCCAAACCGCGATGAGAAATTTTTTGCCCTGGTTCCAGCCTGCCGTCAAGAATTCGTGTTCGAATTTCGTCGTACGCATTGTCAGCGTCGGAATGTATTTTTTCTTCCATCCTGAGATCGCAGTATTGTCTTTAGGTTGTCGCAATCGGCCCGCGACGAGGATACGCCGTCGCAATTCGCCGATCAACCGTCAGATTTGACGGGTTTTCATATCAGAATGAAGGTTTTTCCCGGTACGATTTCGGATGATGACTCACGCTTCACTTTTTGAAATTCTCAGCGTTTCGGCTGACGAAGTAGTTCCGTTGCGCGCCCGGTTGCTGCTCGACGGTGACGAAATGGCGTCGCGTCTGGCCGGCGATCTCGATGTCGAGACCTTGCATCTCGGCGTGCAACGCGCCGGGCAGATCGTCGGCGTTGCGTCGGTATGTCGCGAAGACAGCGATGCGCAAGCGCCGAACGGTTGGCGCTTGCGCGGCATGGCGATCGACGAATCGCTGCGCGGCCTCGGCTTCGGCCGGCTGCTGGTCAACCTCGGTGCACGCCATGCGCGCGAGCGCGGCGGCCGGTTCTTGTGGTGCACGGCGCGCGATTCGGCGAAAGGCTTCTACGAACGGCTCGGCTTCGTGTGCGGCTCCGAGCCGTTGCGGCTGGCCGCCAAGCCCGATCTGCTGTTCTTCCGAATGTCGATGGTGATCTGAGATGGCCATCCGATCGATTCCTGACAACGGCGGGCATCGGCCATGACGAGCGTCGGGCCGTTCTCGGTGCAGGTGGTGGCAATCGCGGCGGCCGCCCTGCTGGCCGGGCTGGTGGCGTTCGGCCTGCAACGGCGCGAGCGCGTGCATGGCGGCAAGCGCGCCGCGGCGCTGCTGCTCGATGGTTTGCTGATCGCGCTGGTGGCGGCGCGCCTCGCCTATGTCGCGCGCTGGTGGCCGCAGTACGCGGCCGCACCGCGCGCGATCGCGGCGATCGGCGATGGCGGCTTTCTCGGCTGGGCCGGCGTGCTCGCCGCGCTCGCGTTTCTCGGCTGGCGTCTGCGCGGCCTGCCCGCGCTGCGCCGTCCGGTGCTCGGCGGCCTCGCGGCGGGCATCGTGGCGTGGGGCCTCGCGCAAGGCCTGGTCGTCACGCTGCAACGCGATGCGCCGCAACTGGCCTCGCTGCATCTGAGCACGCTCGCGGGCGCGCCCGTCACGCCGGCACTGACGGCCGGCAAACCGGTAGTGGCCAATCTCTGGGCAAGCTGGTGCCCGCCGTGCCGGCGCGAGATGCCGGTGCTGGCACGCGCGCAGGGCGAACATGCCAACGTCGCGATCCTGATGATCAATCAAGGGGAAGACGCGCGCACGGTGCGCGCGTTTCTCGACAGCCAGGGCCTGCACTTCGGCAACGTGCTGCTCGACCCGGCCAGCAGCGCGATGCGCGCCTACGGCTCGCGTGGCCTGCCGACCACGCTGTTCTTCGATGCAAACGGCCGGCTGGTGGAATCGCATGTCGGCGAAATCACCGCGGCCCGCCTCGAAGATGTGATCGGCGCGCGCTTCGGGCATTGAGTCCGACCGAAGCCCCAAGCGGGCGTCTCACGATTTACACCGCGCCGCGCAACCGCTCCACGGCCGAGGCGCGCACTGCCACCATCAGGATGATCGCGCCGGCCAGCGCCGATGCGCCGGCCAGCACGAACGCGCTCGAATAACCGCCGCCGTATTGCACGAGCCAGCCCGTCAGGCTCGGCGACAGGATACCGGCCAGGTTCGCGAGCAGATGCACGAAACCGCCGGCCGCGCCCACCCGCTGGCGCGGCACGATTTCCTGCAGCAGCGACCAGCACGCCTGCGGCGCCATGAACGCGAACAGGCTGGCGATCGCGATCAGCGTCACGGCCGCCACCAGCGAGGTGACCTGCGAGGCCAGCAGCACGCAGGCCGCCGCCACCCCGAGCCCCACCACGATCACGATCTTGCGCGCGAACAGCACGTCGCCGGTACGCCGGTAGATCCGGTCCGACACCGTGCCGCCCATCGCGAAGCCCACTGTTGCGCCGAGCCACGGCAGGATGCCGACCACGCTCATCTGCTTGATGTTCAGGTGTTGATAGTCGGTCAGATAGCTCGGCAACCACGACAGAAAGAAATACAGCACGTAGTTGAAACTGAAGAACGCGAGCGCCGTGCCGAGCACCGGGCGCGACAGCAGATAGCGGAACAGGCCTCGCTCGTGGCCGGCTTGCTCGCCGGCCTCGGGGATCGCTTCCACGGCGCGGTCGGCGATGATTTCACGCGCCTCCTCGGCCGTCACGCGCGGGTGCGTGGCCGGATCGTCGCGGAACAGCGTCCACCAGGCGGCGAGCCACAGGAAGCCCAGCAGCGCGATCACCACGAACGAGATGCGCCAGCCGAACTGCAGCGCCACCAGCCCGACGATCGGCGCCGCGATGGCCGCGCCGAGCGGCTGCCCGGCGTTGGTCCAGCCCACCGCGCGCCCGGCCTCGCTGCGCGGGAACCAGTTCGAGATCGACTTGTTGGTGGTGGTGCCCATCGGCCCCTCGCCCATGCCGAACGCCACGCGCACGATCATCAGGTGAGCGAACGATCCGGCCAGCGCCGTGGCGCCGCAGAACAGCGACCAGATGCCGGCTGCCACCGCGAACACGCGACGCGGGCCGTAACGGTCCGCCGCCCAGCCGCCCACGAAGCAGAACAGGCAGTAGCCGACGAAGAAGCTGCTGAACAGCACGCCCATCTGCGCATCGTTGATGCCGAGATCGCGCTTGATGATCGGCGCGACCACCGACAGTGCGGCGCGGTCCAGATAGTTGAGCATCCCGGCGCCGAACAGCAGTGCGCCCACCCACCAGCGGTAGCGAAATTTCATCGTGTCTCCTTGATCGTTATAAGAGGGGGCCGGCGCGTCAATCGAGCGTGGCGCGGGCCATCAGGTTGCGAGTCAACAGGGCTTCGTCGGGCTGGAAGCCGAGGCCCGGCGTGTCGGGCAGCGCGAGCCGCGCGCCGGGGCGCTGCGCGGCGTGCAGGCGCTCGGGCCAGTCGAGATACGGAATTTCGAGCGCGACGTCGTCGGGCAGCGTGGCCACCACGTGCGCGGTGGCGAGCAGGCCCGCGCCGTAGTAGAAGCAATGCGGCACGACGCGCACGCCGTAGCTGCCGGCCAGCGCGATCACCGCGCGCATGCCGGTCGGGCCGCCGATCTTCGCGATGCTCGGCTGCGCGACATCGAGCGCGCCGCGCTCGAACAGCTCGCGAAAACCGGCCACGCCCGAGGCGTTCTCGCCGGCCGCCACCGGCACGCCGAGCGCGCGAACCCGCGCGATGCCGGCAACGTCGTCGCACGGCCACACCGGTTCCTCGATCCAGCCCAGCCCGACCTCCCGCAATGCATCCACGCGCTGCGCCGCTTCGGTCGCGCTCCACGGGCAGTTCACGTCCACCATCAATTGGCCGGCCGCCGGCAGCGCGCGGCGCGCGGCCACGATCGCGTCCTGTTCGGTTTCGTGCAGCTTGATCGCGCGGAAGCCTTCGTCCCAGGCGCGGCGCACGTGGCGCGCCACTTCGTCGGGTTCGTTCTCGTAGCTGACCAGGCTGGCGTACACGTCGATCGTGTCGCGATGGCCGCCGAGCCAGCGGTACAGCGGCAAGCCGGCCGCTTGCGCGGCGAGGTCGTGCAGCGCGGTGTCGATCGCCGACAGCGCGTACAGCACCGGACCGGTACGACCGAACGCATGCAGCGCGTGATCGGCGCGCTCGCGCAGCGCCGCGATGCCGTCGAGCGTCGGCTCGAATTCCGCGCCGCGGAACCAGCGCCCCACCGGCCCTTCGAGCGCGGCGAACGTGACCGGATTGATCAGGTGACCGAACGCTTCGCCCCAGCCGATGCGGCCGGCGTCGTCGGTCAGTTTGACGAGCAGCGTTTCCATCCGGCGCAGCGAGCGATCGGCGGCGTTGTAGGTATCGGAAGCGGCTTCGGTATCGGAGGCGGGACGGCGTCCCGCATCGAATGCGAGCGACAGGCGGAGGACTTCGACGGCGGCGATTTTCACGGGCAAGTCTCGAAACCGCCGGACCGATGCTGTCTCCACCCTGCCCGCCGGGCGGCGGGCAGGGAGCGCGGGCGATCGACGCCCGGCCAGGCGGGATCGGTTCCGGCTCAGGTTAATTGTCCGTCATCGTACGTCATGGGTTCGTTTAGTGCAATCGTCAGCCCGTTTATTGCCTGAAACGTGCATGTAAGCTGACGATCGATGCATCCAACTTATACGATGTCGTATTTCATATGTGAACGCCCTCGCCACGGTGTACTTCAATAGCGCGGCTTCCGGTTCGTCCAGTCCGGCTTGTACTTGCGCATCTGGCCGACGTCGTCGCGCTGGCGAATGCCGCAGGTCCGGTACAGCTCGTGCAGCTTCATCAGTTGCTCGCGGTCGATTTCGAGGCCCAGGCCGGGTTCGTCGGTCAGCGCCACGCAGCCGCCGACGATCGGCAGCTTGCCGCCCTTCACCACTTCCTCGTCCGGCTCCTGCCACGGGTAATGGGTATCGCAGGCGTACGACAGGTTCTCGACCGAGGCGGCCACGTGCGTCATCGCCATCAGGCTGATGCCGAGGTGCGAATTCGAATGCATCGACACGCCCACGCCGAACGTGTCGCACATGCGCGCCAGTTGCTGCGTGTCGCGCAGCCCGCCCCAGTAATGATGGTCGGCCAGCACGATCTGCACGCTGTTCAGCGCGACGCTGCGGCGGAACTCGTCGAAATCGGTCACCACCATGTTGGTCGCGAGCGGCATGCCGGTGCGGCGATGCAGTTCGGCCATGCCTTCGAGGCCCGGCGTCGGATCTTCGTAGTACTGCAGATCGTCGCCGAGCAGTTCGGCCATCCGCAGCGCCGTGTCGAGCGACCAGTTGCCGTTCGGATCGATGCGCAGCGGCGCGTTCGGGAACGCGCGCCTGAGCGCCTTGACGCAGGCCACTTCGTGTTCGGGGTCGAGCGCGCCGGCCTTCAGCTTGATGCTCTCGAAGCCGTAGCCGTCGATCATGCGGCGCGCCTGCTCGACGATCTGCGCCTCGCCGAGCGCCTCGCCCCAGCCGTCGGCCGGATACGGGCTGTCGATATGTTCGGCGTACTTGAAGAACAGGTAGGCGCTGAACGGCACGGCCTTGCGCACCGCGCCGCCGAGCAGGTCCACCAGCGGCGCGTTCAGGTAACGCGCCTGCGCGTCGAGGCAGGCCACCTCGAACGCCGAATAGGCGTTGCTGACCGCCTTGCTCGCGTGCGAGCCGGGCGCCAGTTCGGCGCCGGCCGAACTGGCCGGCGACAGGCGCGACACCACCCCGCGCACGATCTCGCGCAGCCGGTTCAGCTTGAACGGATCGAGGCCGAGCAGCGCGCCCTTCACCGCGTCGAGCACCGCCAGCGCCGGCGCATCGCCATAGCTTTCGCCCAGGCCGATATGGCCGGTGTCGGTTTCGATCTCGATGATCGAGCGCAGCGCATAGGCCTCGTGAATCCCGGCCGCGTTCAGCAGCGGCGCATCCTTGAAGGCGATCGGGGTGACGGTGACTCGGGTGATTTTCATGGGGATTCCTGACAATAAAGTGAGCGAGGCCTGGCTTCGATCGATCGTTCAGCCGGCGCGGCGCGCCCGTGCGCGCTGGCGCCCGGCGCGCGTCATCCAGACCGCGCCGACCGCCACCAGCGAGGTGATCGACAGGCCCGTGAGGCCGCCGCGAATCGAGCCGGTGTGCTGTTCGAGCAGGCCGAACACGGTCGGCGCGACAAAGCCGCCGAGGTTGCCGATCGAATTGATCAGCGCGATCACGCCGGCCGCGATCCGCGCATCGAGGTGCCCCTGCGGGATCGGCCAGAACAGCGACGACGCCGCCTTGAAGCCCACCGCCGCGAAGCAGATCGAGACGAACGCGAACGACGCGCCGCCGAACGTCGACACGAACATGCCGAGCGCCGCGATCACCAGCGCGATCGAGGTCCACAACTGCTGATTGCGAAAGCGCGAGGCCAGCGTGGCGAAGCCGTACATGGCCGCGATCGACACGATCCACGGGATCGAATTGAACAGCCCGACCTGGAAATCGCTGTAGTGGCCCATCTTACGGATGATGCTCGGCAGCCAGAACGTCGCGCCGTAGATCGTCAACGACACCGCGAAATAGATGAAGCAGTACAGCGCGATCTTCGGGTCGGCCAGCAGCTTGAGCGGCGACGTGTGCGCGGGCCGGTTGCGCTCGCGCTCGGCCTGCTCGGCGGCGATCGTGTCGGTCACGGCGCGCCGCTCGGCGTCGGCGAGCCAGCGCGCGTCGGCCGGACGCGAATCGAGCCAGAACCAGACCACCGCGCACAGCACGATCGAGGCCGCGCCCTCGATCACGAACATCCACTGCCAGCCGTGCAGGCCGAAGCCGTCGATGCTCAACAGCGCGCCCGACACCGGGCCGGCCAGGATCGACGCGAGCGCCGAGCCGCTCAGGAATACCGCCATCGCCTTGCCGCGCGAACCGGCCGGCAGCCACTGCGTGAAGTAATAGATGACGCCGGGGAAGAAACCCGCCTCGGCGATGCCGAGCAGGAAGCGCAACACGTAGAACGAGGTTTCGCCCTGCACGAAGGCCATCGCCGTGGCGGCGATGCCCCAGGTCAGCATGATCCGCGTGAGCCAGGCCTTCGCGCCGAAGCGCGCGAGCAGCAGGTTCGAAGGCACCTCGAAGATCGCGTAGCCGACGAAGAACAAGCCCGCGCCCAGGCCGTAGGCGGCCGCGCCGATGCCGATGTCCGCGGCCAGATGCTCGCGCACGAAGCCGATGTTGACGCGATCGATGTAGTTGACGATGAACATGATCACGAACAGCGGCAGCACGCGGCGCTCGATCTTCGCGACGGCGCGCCCGAGCGGCGAGGCCGGCGCGAGCGCGGGTTCGCCCGGTGCGGCGGGATGCTTCGCAGTTTCCACGGTGTCTCCTGATGTTGTCTGTCGGCGGCCGGCCGGTTCGAACCGCCCGACGCCGAGTTTTGCGGATTAAAACACTAAAACATTAGTGCGTCAATGAAGCGGGAGTTTGGTATCGTGGCGGCTGCCGCCGGGGCGTCGCGACGACGCCCGGCCGATGTTTTCCGCTTCCGACCATGACTCCGACGCTTTCCGCCCCGCCCACCGCCGCCGCCCTGCCCGAGCTGATCGCTCCGTCCTTCGACCGTTCGCGCCATGCCGCGCCGCAGGTGTTCGAACACTTGCGCGAGCTGATCGTCGACATGCGGATCGCGCCGGGCACGGTGTTGCAGCGCGCCGAGCTGGCCGCGCTGTACGGCCTGAGCCAGACGCCGATCCGCGACGCGTTGATCCGGCTCGGCGAGGAAGGCCTGGTGGACATCTTTCCGCAGCACGCCACGGTCGTCAGTTCGATCGACGTCACGCTGGCGCGCCAGCAGTTGTTCCTGCGGCGCTCGATCGAGCTGGAGATCGTGCACCGGCTCGCCAGCAACACGCCCGCCGCGCTGGTGGCACGGCTGGAGGACAGCATCGAGCTGCAGCGCATGCATGCGGCGCGCGAGAACTACGTGGAATTCGTGCACGCCGATCAGGCGTTTCACCGCCTGATGTACGAGGCGGCCGACGTGACGGGCTTGTGGGCGCTGGTGCGCAAGCAAAGCGGCCATCTGGACCGGTTGCGCAACCTGCATGTGCCGATTCCCGGCAAGACCGAGCGCGTGCTGATGCAGCACGCGGCGATCGTCGCGGCGATTGCCGCCGGCGACCCCGACGGCGCGCAGCAGGCGCTGCGCGCGCATCTGTCGGGCACGCTCTCGCAGGTCGACGACATTCGCGCCCGCTTCGGAGGATTCCTGAAGAACTGAGCGGGCAGCTCGCGCCGCCCCCGGGCGCGGCTTAGCTTACGTCAGCTTGAACACGCTGACCGCCTCGGCCAGTTGCTCCGCCTCGCCGCGCAGGCCCAGCGCCTCGCGCTGCGCCTCGTCCACCACCTGCGCGTTCTGCTGCGTGGCCTCGCCGATCTGCGTCACCGCGATATTGACCTGCTCGATCGCCTGCGACTGTTCGCGCGAGGCCTGACTGATCTCGCCGATGATCACGCGCACCTGCCCCACGCGCTCGACGATGCCCTGCATCGCCGCGCTCGCCTCGCCCGCGATGCGCGCGCCACGCTCGACGGTCGCGCCCGATTCGGCCACCAGCGCCTCGATCTCGCGCACCGACGCCGCGCTGCGCTGCGCGAGCGCGCGCACCTCGCCCGCCACCACCGCGAAGCCCTTGCCCTGCTCCCCGGCGCGCGCCGCTTCCACGGCCGCGTTCAACGCCAGGATGTTGGTCTGGAAGGCAATGCTTTCGATCACGCTCGTGATGTCGGCGATCCGGTTCGCCGAACGGCCGATCTCGTCCATCGTCGACACCACGCGGCCCACCGCCTCGCCGCCCGCGCGCGCCGCATCCGACGCGCCCGACACGAGCTGGTTGGCCTGCGCGGCGTGATCGGCGTTCTGCTGCACGTTGGACGTCAGTTCCTCCATGCTGGCCGCCGTGCGTTCCAGGTTGCCGGCCTGCGCGGCGATCCGTTCGGCGATGTCGCCGCTGCCCGAGGCGATCTGCCCGGTACGCGACGACATCACGGCCGCGCCCTCGCGCACCTGCGCGACGATCCGCGCGAGGCCGTCGCCGATTCCGTCGATCGCGCGAATCAGCCGGCCGATCTCGTCCTCGCGCACGCGCTGGCCCTGTGCGATGCGCACGCTCAGGTCGCCCGCCGCGAGCCGCTCCGAGGCCCGCGCCGCCTCGTCGAGCGGGCGGCTCACGAGCCGCCGCACCGCCCACACGAACAGCAGGCCGAACAGCGCCACCAGCGCCAGCCCCACCAGCAGGAAGCGGTCGCGGGTGGCCGTCACGTCGGCCGTCACCTCGTCGCGCGGCGCGATGCCGGCCACCAGCCAGTGCCATTCGGGCACGGTGAGGAATACGACGTACTTGTCGCGCGCGTCCGCTTCGCCGAACAGCGCGTCGGCGGAACGGTATTCGAGTTGGCCGCGCTTCATCTCCAGCATCCGCGCGAACGGCGCGCCGGCTTCGTCGCCGTGCTTGCCCTCGGCGTTCGGGTGAACGATGAAGGTGCCGCGATCGGGGCCGTCCGAGGCGTCCATCGCCAGGAAATAGCCGCTGTCGCCGATCTTCTGGCGGCGGATGCCGTCCTCGATCGCCGCGATCTCCGCGCCCACGTCCACGCCGACGAACAGCGCGCCGATCACCTGGCCGCTCGCGTCGCGAATCGGCTTGTATTGCGTGATGTAACGTTTGCCGAACAGCGCGGCGAGACCCGTATACACCCGGCCGTTCGACACCGGCCCCCAGGCCGGCCCCTTGCGGTCAAGCAGCGTGCCGATCGCGCGCGTGCCGTCGGCCTTCTTCAGCGAGGTCGTGACGCGGAGAAAATCGTCGCCGCGCCGCGCGAACACCGTCGCGATCGCGCCGCTGCGCGCGAGGAAATCGTCGGGAATCGAAAAATCGAGATCGAGCACGCGATCGCCGGTTTTCAGCGTCGGCGCGGCCGCGCCCTGGATGTCAATCGTTTGCGCGGGGTCGATCGAAAACGCCCCGGGCAACAGGCCCTCGAATTGCGTCATCGAGCGGCCGACCTCGGCCGTCAGCGCCTTGTCGAACAGCGCGATCGTGTCGGCGATCGAGGCGTCCTTCTCGGCGATGCGCCGCAGCACCTGGTCGGTCACTTCCGCGCCGGCAGTGCGGGTCAATGCCCAGGCGAACGCGGCCAGGCTCAGCGCGAACAGCAGGCAGGAAAAAAGGGCGAGCCGCACCCCGATGCTGGTGCGGCGCATGGCGAATAGAGTCATATCGGACGAGTTATCCCAAAAAAAGGTCGCCGCCCGGCACCGTGGGGTTCGAGCACAGTGCCGGACGGAAAACACGAATACAGTCCGCGGCGTAAGCGCTTATCGGCAGTTCGTAAGGAATCTTTAGGGTTTTGAGGCGCGCAGGGCGCGTCTCGCCGAAACTCACCGGTAGGCTACAATTCCGCCGCCCGATCCCGACCTCGCGCGCTCCGGCGTGCCCCTGCCACTGCGATTCCAACCGCGTCCGCCCGTGAAGTCCCACCGCATTCCCGAACTCGATCTGCTTCGCTTCCTCGCCGCCCTCGCCGTCGTGTTCTTCCACTACGCGTTCCGCGGCCATGCCGCCGACGGCCTGACCGGGATGTTTTATCCGGCGCTGGAGCCGGTCGCGCAGTACGGCTTCCTCGGCGTGCACCTGTTCTTCATGATCAGCGGCTTCGTGATCCTGATGACGGCCGGCGAGGCGCGCTTCGGCAAATTCGTCGCGTCGCGCGCCGCGCGGCTGCTGCCGGCATTCTGGGCCTGCTGCACGGTGACGTTCCTCGTGACGCTGGCGCTCGGCGGCGAGCGCTTCACGGCAAGCTGGCCGCAATATCTCGTCAATCTGATCCGGCTCGGCGGCGGCTTCGGCCTGCAACCGATCGACGGCGCGTACTGGTCGCTCGGCACCGAGCTGCGCTTCTATCTGCTGGTGGGCATCCTGCTGCTGGTCGGGCAGATCCAGCGCGCCGAACGCTGGCTGTTCGTCTGGCTGATCGGCGTGGTGCTGGTCGATCTGTTCCCGTTCATCAAGCTCAAGGGCTTCCTGATCACCGATTACGCCGGCCTGTTCATCGGCGGGGCCGCGTGCTACCTGATGCGTCAGCACGGCCCGAACCGTTCGCGGTTGCTGCTGGTCGGCGCGGCCTGGGCGCTGTCGCTGTATCAGGAGCATCTGCTGCTGACGTCGTTCAACGAGAACTTCGGCGCCGGCATTCGCCTGGGCGTGGTGGGCGCGATCATGAGCGGGTTCTTCGCCGTCATGCTCGGGCTCGCGCTGCGCCGCACGCCGCTGCTCGGCGGCACGCGCTGGGTGTGGTTCGGCGCGATCAGCTACCCGCTGTATCTGATCCACCAGAACGTCGGCTACATGCTGTTCAATGCGGCGGCCCCGTCGATCGACCGCACGCTGCTGTTCTGGGGCGTGCTGCTGCTGGCGATCGGGTTCGCGCTCGGCGTGCACGTCGTCGTGGAAAAACCGCTGGCCGGCCCGATCAAGCGTGCGCTGCTGCGCGGCTTCGACGCGCTGCAGGGCCGCCTGCCCGTGCGTCGCACCGGCGCGTCGCGGCGGCCATGAAAAAAGGCGCTGCTCGCGCAGCGCCTTCGCCCGTTTCAGGCCCGATCAGACCATCAGGCCAATCAGCCCGACCTCACCCGCCGGTCTTCGCCCGCACCGCGGCCACCTGCCTGGCCGTGACCGCCGGCCCCTGGTTGCCCCAGCTCGAGCGCACGAAGCTCGCCAGTTGCGCGATCTCCTCGTCGTTGTAGCGCCAGCCGAAACCCGACATCGCCAGCCGCGACGGCGCCGTCTGCGTCGACGGCAGGCGCGAGCCGGCCAGGATCACGGCGATCAGCGAATCCGGGTTGGCCTGCGTGACCATCGGATTGTCGACGAGCGACGGGAACACGCCCGATGCGCCCTTGCCGTTCACGCGGTGGCAGGCCGCGCAACTGTCGAGATACACCTCGGCGCCGCGCCCCTGCACCGTCCCGCCGAGAATCGCCTTGACGGTGGCGTCGTCGGAATGGAACGACGCGGTTTGCGGCGGCGCGCCCAGGCTCTTCAGATAGACGGCCATCGCCTTCAGGTCGGCATCGCTCAGATACTGCGTGCTGTGCTCGACCACCTCGCCCATCGGCCCGGACACCGATGAATGCGGATTGCGGCCTGTCTTCAGGGTCGCCACCACGTCGTCCACCGACCAGGCCTCCAGCCCGCCACCCGCCGACGAGCGCAGGTTGATCGGCGCGGTGCCGTCGAGCGACGCGCCGGCCAGGTACTGATCGCTCTTGCCGCTCACGTCCAGCTCCTGGAACGCCGCGCCGCGCGGCGTGTGACAGGTGCTGCAATGCGCGAGGCCCTGCACGAGATAGGCGCCGCGATTCCATTCGACGCTCTTCGCGGCATCGGCCACGAAGCGCGAATCGTCATGAAATGCGCGGTTCCAGTAGGCGAGCGGCCAGCGCACGCTGAGCGGCCAGGGGATGTCCGAGGCGCGGTTCGGCTGCGCCGAGGCCGGCACCTGCGTGGTGAAGTACGCGTACAAGTCCTGCAGATCCGCGTCCGACACCTTCGCATACGACGTGAACGGCATCGCCGGGTACAGATGCTTGCCGCCCTTGGCCACGCCCTCGCGCATCGCCAGCACGAACTCGTCGAACGTGTAGCCGCCGATGCCGTGCTCGCGATCGGCGGTGATGTTGGTCGAATAGATCGTGCCGACCGGCGTCGCGAACGGCAGGCCGCCCGCGAACGGCGTGCCGCCCTTGGCCGTGTGACAGGCGATGCAGTCGCCGGCTCGCGCCAGATACGCGCCGTGCACGGCGTCGCCGCGGCGCGTGGCGAGCGCCGCATCGAGGTTCGCGCCCGGCGTGACCGAGGCGAATGCCCACAAGGCGCCGACCGCCACCACGCCGGCCGCCACCACTCCAGTAATGATTTTCCGCATGTCTTGTCGCTCGCTCAGACCTGCACCATGGCGGCGCCGGGATTCTTCAGGTATTGCGAGCGGATGTTGCTCGCCGCCCAGTAAGCGAGACCGCCCACCAGCCCCGTCGGGTTATAGCCGAGGCCGTGCGCGAACACGTTCGCGCCCATCACGAACAGGTTCGGCACGTCCCAGCTTTGCAGGTACTTGTTGACCACGCTCGTCTTCGGATCGGCGCCCATCGCCGTGCCGCCGCTGATGTGCGTGCTCTGGTACGCGCGCGTGTCCCAGTGCGTGCCCGGCTTCAGGATGCGGCCCGAGATCGACTTCGGATTCATCGCGCGGCCGATCTCCATCATCTTGCCGGCCACGTATTCCGAGGCGCGCAGGTCGTTGTCCTGCCAGTCGAGCGTGAGGCGCAGCAGCGGCGAACCGTAGGCATCCCGATAATTCGGATCGAGATCGAGGAAGCAGTTGCGATACGCCATGTTGCTGCACTGCGATTCGATGCGGCCGGTGTGCAGGAAGTTGTCCTTGACGGCCTGCTTCCACTCGCTGCCCCACTTCGGCGTGCCCTTGGGCAGCGGAATGCCGCGCACCGGGCCGTTGCCGGTCTGGCGGCCCCAGATGATGCCACCGCCGATGAAGCCCAGTTGCGCGTGATCGAAGTTGTCCGCGTTGAACTCCTCGATCGCCTGGCCGCCACCGCCCGCGCCCATGAACTGATTGATGTACGTGTCCTTGTCCCAGAACATGTTCACGCTGTTCAGCAACTGGTAGCAGAAGTTGCGGCCGACCGTGCCTTCGTTGGTGTCCGGGTTGAACGGCTGACCGATCTTCGAGAGCAGCATCAGGTGCACGTTGTGCAACTGGAACGCGGCCAGCACGACCATCTCGGCCGGCTGCTCGACCTCGTTGCCTTCGTGATCGATATAGGTCACGCCGGTCGCGCGCTTGCCGCTCGCGTCGGTGTTGACCTTGATCACGTGCGAATTCACGCGCAGCTCGAAATTCGGCTTGCGCAGCAGCGCCGGGATGATCGCCGTTTGCGGCGAGGCCTTCGAATAGTTCAGGCAGCCGTAATCGCTGCAGAAGCCGCAGAAGTTGCACGGCCCGAGCTGGCAGCCGTATTCGTTGGTGTACGGGCCGGACGCGTTGCCGGCCGGCAGCGCGAACGGGTGGTAGCCGAGGCCCTTGGCGGCGGCCGCGAACAGCTTGCCGGTGGGGTGATCGGTCAGCGGCGGCAGCGGGTAGGCGCCGCTGCGGCGGCCTTCGAACGGGTTGCCGACGCCGGTCGGCTTGCCGTCGAGGTTGCCCGCCACGCCCGAGGTGCCGCACACGCGCTCGAAGCGGTCGAAGCTCGGTTCGAGCTCGTCGTAGGTCACGCCCCAATCCTGCAGGTTCATGCCTTCGGGGATGAACTTCGCGCCGTAACGCTCGGTGATGTGGCTCTTGTAGCGCAGCTCGTCCGGCATCACGCGCGACTGCACGCCCGACCAGTGCGAGCCCGCGCCGCCCACGCCCTCGCCCGGCTTGAACGAACCGATCTGCCGATACGGCACGGCGGTCTGGTCTTTCGTGTGGCGGTTGGTGACGGTGGTCTTCGAGAGGTTCTGCAGCAGCGCGTTGCGCGCCGAATACTTGATCTCGTCGACGATCTGCGGATACGCGAAATCGGGCACCGTCTCGCGTGCGTCGCCGCGCTCCAGCGCCACCACGTTGAGCCCCGCATTGGCCAGTTCGATCGCCATGATCGCGCCGGTCCAGCCGAAGCCGACGATCACGCAGTCGACCGGCTTTTTCTTGATGCTCGCCATGCTTATCCTCGCTTGCCGTAGAGACTGACGGGCGCGTAGGGATAAGGCTTGGCCTCGCCCACGAACTCCAGGTAGTCGGCGCGCACGCCGGGGTAGCCGATCATCTTCCAGGCGGCCATGTCCTTGTTGCCGCCGTAGGACGGATCGCCGAAATAGCCTTCCATCACGTTCTTCAGCAGGAAACCGTTCAGGAATCCCTTGAAGTTGAAGTCGTCGGACTTGATCTCGCCCGATTCGATCTTCTTGATGAAAGCGGTCCCCTGCGCATGGCCCAGGTCGGCGAACGCCTTGCCGCCGAAATGCGCGCGGCTGTAGGCGTTGATCGCGCGGATGCCGAGCCGGTATTGCTCCTTCGGCGTGAGCTTCGACTGGTAGCCGAACTCAGGCTCGACCTTGAAGAACGGCCCCTGCATGTACCAGCGGGCCGCATCGCCGTACGGCGTCTGCATCTGGCGGTCGATGTACTGCGGCACGCCGAGTTCGACCGCGCCCGGACCGATGTCGTCTTTCGGGATCAGCACGTCGCAGGCGGCGTTGACGAACGCCCATTCCTCCGGCGTGAAATAGCCGGGGGTGTAGTGCTCGACGGTGGGCCGGTCGGCGGGCGGCAGGCCCGGCGCGGGCGTGGGCGGGCTGCTGCTGGCCACGGCGCCGGTGATCCCGACCACGGCTATGGGTGCAATCGCGATGGAGCCTTTGAGAAAGCTCCGCCGGCTGCGATCTTTCGCTGTCGTCATTGTCGAATCGTGTTGTGGAGAAAGAGAGGCACTGCAAGCGGTACTTCAGCGGTACTTCGGGGCCGCGTGCGTTGCGCGGCCCCTCTACTGCGAATCAATACGTGCTGCTCGACGGCGGCAACGCCGCGCGCCAGCGGGTCAGGCCAGCTTGAACGTCTCGACGTGGCCGCGCATGCGGTGCGACTGCTCGCTCAGGGCCTGCGCCGCCGCGGTCGCCTGCTCGACCAGCGCCGCGTTCTGCTGCGTGATCGAATCCATCTGGCTGACGGCGGTGTCCACCTGCTCGATGCCCATGCGCTGCTGTTCGGCGGCGGCGGCGATCTCGTTCATGATGGTCGCCACGTCGCGCACCGCGCCCAGCACTTCCTGCATGGTGCGGCCCGCGTCGGCCACCAGTTCGCTGCCCTCGGCAATCGTTTGCACCGATTCGCCGATCAATTCCTTGATTTCCTTCGCCGACGCCGACGAGCGCTGCGCGAGGCTGCGCACTTCGCTGGCCACCACCGCGAAACCGCGGCCCTGCTCGCCGGCGCGCGCCGCTTCCACCGCGGCGTTCAGCGCCAGGATGTTGGTCTGGAACGCGATGCCCTCGATGATCCCGGTGATGTCCGAGATCTTGCGCGAGCTGCTGTCGATGCCGCCCATCGTGCCGACCACCCGCTCCACCACGTCGTTGCCGCGCGCGGCCACGCTCGAGGCGTTGTCGGCCAGACGGCGGCCGGTGTGCGCGCTCTCGGCGTTCTGCTTCACGGTGGCGGTCAGCTCGCTCATGCTCGCGGCGGTTTCCTCCAGCGAGGCGGCCTGCTCCTCGGTGCGCACCGACAGGTCGAGCGTGCCCGAGGCGATCTGCTGGGTGGCCGTGGCGATCGATTCGGTGCTGCTGCGCACCTCGCGCACGGTGCCGGCCAGGCTCGTCTGCATCGCGGCCACGCCGCGCAGCAACATGCCCATCTCGTCGTCGGCGTGCACGTCGATGCGGCGCTGTAGGTCGCCCTGCGCGATCGATTCGAAATGCGAGAGCGCGTCGTTGAGCGGCCTCATGATGGCGCGGCGCAGCGAAAACCAGCTGAAGCCGGCCGCGATCACGCCGATCGCGATCATCGCCACCGACAGCGCCGAATACACGCGGAAGCTCGCCTCGGCGGCCTCGTAGTTGGTCTTGGCGTTGGCGTAGAGCGCGCCCTTGACCTTGTCGTTGGCCGCGCTCATCGCGTTGTAGAGCGCGGAGAGCTGCGTCATGGCGATGGTGTCGATGCGCGCGGCGTCGTGCGCGCGGATCGCGTCGATGAAGCCCGCCACCGCGTCGCGCATGGTGGCGCGGCGCGAGGTGGCCTCGTCGATCAGGTCGGCTTCGCTTTTTTCGTGCGGCTGCTTGACGAAGGTCTGCCACCATTCGTCGGACTTCGCGAAGAAGCCGGTGGCGCGCTCGATCTGCTCCTGCGCCTTCGGATCGTCGGGGTGCAGCGCCAGGCGGTCGAGCACGAGGCGCGTGCGGGCGATGTAGATCTCGGCGTTGCCGATATTGGTCGCGGCGGTCAGCTTGTTCTCGTAGGTGTCCTGATTGGCGTGGTTGGCCCGGATCGTGCCGAGCAAGCCCAGCGCACCGATGGCCACCATCAGGACGGCAAGAAAACACATCGTCAAGGCGATCCGCGTCTGCAGCGAAAAGCCTGCTTTACCAAACTTCATTTTGTTGTTCTCCGGGGGTACACACTGTGTCGTTATCGGCCACGCATGAGAACGTTTACGGCGAGTGCTTAATTAACTTTAGCGTTTCATCTGATTTAATAAATCCCGCAAACGTGCTAGCGATTCGGCACGTCGCGTGGTGCCGCCAAAGCCACCGCGAAACGGCCGAATCCCCCGTCCGGCAAGGCTCAGGCGACTTCCAGGCGGATCGGCGGCAGCCCGTCGAAGTGCCCTTCGGCCAGGCCCGGCCCCGCCGGGAACACCATGCCGATATAGGAACCGGTCGTCACGATCTGCTCCGGCGTGACCGCGATGCCGCGCTCGACGGCGCTGTGATTGACCAGCCAGGTCAGCAGGCGGCGCGGGTCGACGGCCGGGTTGCTGCCGGTGGCGGCGGGCGCCGCCGGCTCGCCCGCAAAGCGGAACGACAGCGCCGGCGACACGAACGGATACGCCGCGTCGTACGGCACCGGCTCGCCCACGATCAGCGCGCCGTGGTTCTGCAAATCGGCCAGTTGTGCGAAACGATCGACCTCCGGCCAGCCGGCCCAGCGGCTCGTGACCACCTCGATGGTCGGCACCATCGAGGCGATCGCGGCCAGCACCTCGTCCTCGGTGTAGCGTTCGGCGCGCGGTGCGAAGCGGCGGCCGAAGCGAAAGCCGATTTCCAGCTCCAGGCCGAACGGCGCGGCCGGATCGCGCGCGAGCCGCGCGCCGCTCGGATGCAGCGCGATGGTGGGCAGCGGCGCGCCTTGCGCCGGGCCGTCCGCGCCCTTGCCGCCGACCTTCCAGCCGCCGACTTGCGCGCCGAGCGCATCGAGCACGGCGTGCTGGGTGTCGTAGGCCGCTTGCGCGTCGGGCAGCACGCCCGTGCTCTGTGCCGGGTCGAGCCGGGTGCCGTCGCGCCAGGCGGCGGCCAGTGCCCGGGCGAGCGGGGCCACCGCGTCGCGCTGCCGGGGTTCGAGGGAAAGACTCACGCGTCGATGCTCCTGTGTGGATGCCGAAACAAAAAGAGAGGCACGCTCAAATGCCCTGATTCAAATGCCTTGCTTCAGACGCCTTGATGCGAGGCGACGGCCGCATCGGGTTCGGCGTTGTCGAAGCGCCGCTCCGGATGCATGCGGAACGCGCACACCACGCCCACCGCCATCAGCGCCATGCTCACGTAGAACGGCAGCTCCCAACTGCCGAAGCGGTCGATCAGCGCGCCGCCGATCACGGGCGAGACGATCGCCGCCAGCGCCGAGCCGGTGTTCATCATGCCGCTGGCGGTGCCCGAGAATTCCGGCGCGATATCCATCGGAATCGCCCACATCGGCCCGATCGTCATCTCGGCGAAGAAGAAGCCGAGCGCGAGGCAGGTGGTGGCCGCCCCGATGCCGTGCACGAACGCGAGCGGCACCATCACCACCAGCGTCAGCAGCATGCAAACCGACACCATGCCGCTGCGCGCCCGCGCGAGGCTGCCGGTGCGGCGCAGGATGCGGTCGGTCACGACGCCGCCCACCGTGTCGCCGAGCACGCCCGCCAGGAACACCACCGACGAGAACAGCGCCGAGGTCTGCAGGTTCTGGTGGTAGTGATGCAGGAAGAACTGCGGAATCCAGCTCAGGAACAGCCACAGCGTCCAGCCGTAACAGAAATAGACCAGCGTGACCGGCAGCATCCGCCGGAACAGCGCGCCCCAGCGCACGCGCGTCGCGCGCGGCTTCGGCGGCGGCAGGATCGCCAGTTCGGCCTCGGTGATGCGCGGGTGGTCGCGCGGCTGCTCGGTGTAGGTCAGCCACCAGCCGATCACCCAGCACAGGCTCAGCGCGCCGCACAGGAAGAACGCCGCGCGCCAGCCGAAGTTCGCCATCATCAGCACCACCGCCGCCGGCGCGAGCGCATTGCCCACGCGGGACGCCGCATGCGTGATGCCCTGCGCGAAGCCACGCTGATCCTTCGCCACCCAGCGCGACATCGCGGCGGTGGCGGCCGGGAACGTGGCGCCCTCGCCGAAACCCAGCAGCAGCCGCGCCGCCAGCAGCGACACCAGCCCGCCCGCCATGCCGGTCAGCAAGGTCGCCACGCCCCACACGGCGCCGCACGCGATCAGCGTCTTGCGCGCGCCGAAGCGGTCGCTGACCCAGCCGCCAATGATCTGGAACACCAGATAGGGATACGCAAAGGCCGAGAACACCAGCCCCACCTCGGTGTGGGACAGGCCGAACTCCTTGCCGAAACCGACCGCCGCGGTGCTGACGTTGACGCGGTCGAGGTAGGTGATGAAATACATGACGCACAACATGACGAGCACGACGTTCGTCGCGCTCGTCAATCGATACCGTTTCATCGTGTGTCTCCGAATGTTGGAATAGGTCTTGCCGCCACCACACTGCCTGCCCCGCGTGCGTTGCGCGGGGCGAATCACGGAATGGGCGCGGCCGGTGCGGAGCGCGGCATGCCACGCTCCGCCCGGCCCGGCGCCGGGCTCAGGCCGCCGCTTTGAGCGGGGTGCGCACGGCTTGCGCGGCCAGATAATCCATCGCGGCCGGCAGGCCGCTGGCCGCCAACGGCACGCCGGCGATCCGCAACCCCATCTCGCAGCCGGCCAGCGTGGCCATCAGCGTCAGGTCGTTGCAGTCGCCGAGGTGGCCGATGCGGAACATCTGCCCCTTGAGCTTGCCGAGCCCCGCCCCGAGCGACATGTCGAAGCGCTCGTACACGATCTTGCGCACCGCGTCGGCATCCACACCCTCGGGCATCCGCACGCCGGTCAGCACCGGGCTGTAGACGGCCGGGTCGGCGCACTGGATCTCCAGGCCCCAGCCCTGCACGGCATGGCGGCAGGCCTGCGCGAGCCGTTGATGGCGCGCGAACACCTGGTCGAGCCCTTCGTCGGCCAGCATGTCGAGCGCTTCCGACAGGCCGTAGAGCAGGTTCGTGT
This sequence comes from Burkholderia sp. 22PA0099, assembly GCF_047497165.1. Classification (NCBI taxonomy): domain Bacteria; kingdom Pseudomonadati; phylum Pseudomonadota; class Betaproteobacteria; order Burkholderiales; family Burkholderiaceae; genus Burkholderia; species Burkholderia sp. 22PA0099. The sequence continues at coordinate 2,830,090 of NZ_CP163165.1, forward strand.
TCGGCGTGTACGGCCAGTAGCCGCCCTTGTTCATCTCGATGATCTCGGCCCAGCCCCAGAAACTGCGCGGCAGCTTGGCATCCGCACTGGCGGCCAGCGCCTTCTGCGACACGGCGTTGAAGCTGATGCCCGGCGGCAGCATCAACCCCTTCTGCGAGCCGGAGATGGTGACGTCCACGCCCCATTCGTCGTGCCGGTAATCGGCGCTGGCCAGCCCGGAGATCGTGTCGACCAGCAGCAGCGCCGGGTGGCCGGCCGCGTCGATGGCCGCGCGCACTGCGGCGATGTCGGAAGTCACGCCCGTGGAGGTTTCGTTATGGACCACGCAGACGCCCCGGATGCGGTGCTCGCGATCCTCGCGCAGCCGCGCCTCGATCCGGTTCGCGTCCACGCCGCGCCGCCAGTCGTCCTCGCCACCGATGAATTCGGGCTTCAGGCCGAGGTTCTCGGCCATGCGCTTCCAGAGCGTGGCGAACTGGCCCGTCTCGTACATCAGCACGGTGTCGCCGGGGCTCATGGTGTTGGCGAGCGCCGCCTCCCACGCGCCGGTGCCCGACGCCGGATAGATCACCACCGGCTGACGCGTCTTGAAGATCGCCTGGATGCCGCTCAACACCTTCAGGCCCAGCGCGCCGAATTCCGGGCCGCGATGGTCGATGGTCGGGTAGCTCATCGCGCGCAGGATTCGGTCCGGCACCGGGCTCGGCCCCGGGATCTGAAGGAAGTGGCGGCCAGAGGGATGGAAATCCAGCTTGAGCATGCGTGTTCTCCTGGTTGAATTTTGCATGCAAAAAACTATATTCCTCCCAAGCGGCGAATCACAACCGCAATCTGCACGTGGTTTACCCGCGTACATTCGGTGACATTTCTCGAAATTGTGACGGGATGGCCTTCGTGTAAAATCGGTGCCTTGACGATTTATCCGTTTTTTGTATGCAAAATGACACCCCCGCCTCCCCTCCGCGCGCCGTGCTGCCCCCGGTCGAGCGGCAACGCCTGCACGACACGGTGGTCGAGCATCTGCGCAACTTCATCGTCGAAGGCACCCTCGAACCGGGGCAAAAGCTCAACGAACGGGAGATCTGCGAGATGCTCGGCATTTCGCGCACGCCGCTGCGCGAGGCGCTGAAGGTGCTCGAAGCGGAGGGGCTGGTGGATATCGCGCCGAACCGCGGCGCGTCGGTGTCGAAGATGTCGGAGGCGGAGATTCGCGAGACCTTCGAGTTGATGAGCGGGCTGGAGGCGTTTTCGGGCGAACTGGCCTGCGATCGCATCACGGCCGAGGAGATCGACACGATCAAGGCGCTGCACTACGCGATGCTGGCCTGCCGCGCGCGGCAAGACCTGGCCGGCTACTACAGCCGCAACCGCGAAATTCACGATCTGATCAACGTGGCGGCGCGCAACGCGGCGCTGCGGCAAACCTACCTCGCGATCAACCGCAAGCTGCAGGCGCTGCGGTTTCGTTCGAACTTCCAGAGCGCGAAATGGGATCGCGCGATCCACGACCACGCCGACATGATCGAGGCGCTCGAAGCGCGCGACGGCGCGCGGCTCGCGCAGATCCTGCGCCGCCACCTGCTCGACAAGCGCGACGCGGTGCTGCAACTCGACGCCGCCGCGCAGGCCAGCGCGGCGGGCGGCCGCGCCTGAGCCGCCCGCCCGTGTTGCGACGCTTGCCGCGCGCTTACGCGGCCACCGCCATCGTGCGAGCCATGCCCTGCACCGGAGCCGGCGCCGGCACCACCCACGCATCGAAGATCGCCGCCAGCATGGCGACTTCGCCGTCGGCCAGATAATCGTCGGCCGACGCCACCGCCAAGCACGCGCGCAGCACCACCCGGCGCAACGCCGGATCGTCGACCTCGGCCAGCAAGGGCGCGTGCGCCGTGGCGTCGAAGCCGCTGCCGCTGCCGATCTCCATGTCTTCGCACAAGGCCTGCACCACGCTGTCGAACTCGCCGGGGCGCAGGCCCAGCCGCGCGATCACGCCGAGCCGCGCCAGCATCCGCTCCTCGTTGGCGTCGACGTGGCCGTCCGCGATCATCACCAGGGCGACGATACGGGCGGCGGCTTGAGGACTGTTACGACGATAGCTGCGCATGGCGTGATTTCCGTTGCGGTTCGATCCGCGTGGTTGAAGATGCGCCAGTATCGGCGAATCGCGGCATCGGAAAAACCAGCATTTCGATACGTTTCAGTTCGTAAAAACCGAACTTTCCGCGCCGCCCGAGTGCGGCGCGGGCGGCCTCAGAAGTTGTGGCGGATGCCGGCCATCACGCCGAGCTGGCCCACGCCCGCGTTCGGCGTGGTGCCCGGGCCGCCCTGGCTCAGCGTGTAGCGCGCCTTCGCGCTGTTGAACACGTAGCCGGTTTGCAGATAGACGCTGCTCTGCTTCGACAGCAGATAGGTGCCGCGCAGCGCCGCCAGCGTCGCGCGCGTGTCCTGCGCGCTGTCGACGGTACGGTAGATGCCGCCATCGACGATCACGGTCGGCGTCGCCAGGTACGAGCCGGTCACATAGAAGATGTCGCTGCGCACGCCGGCCAGCCCCGGCCCGGCCACTTCCACGCGCCGCCCTAGCCAGCCCGCGCCGAGCTTGAACGCGCCGGCCTTCAGATAGCCGTTCAATTGCATGCGCAAGTCCTTGTCGCCGCTGTCGGTCAGCGCGATCGCGGCGGTGCCGTTGAACAGGTTGGCCGCCGCGCCGGGGCCGCCGCGCTGCTCGTCGTAGGCCGCCGCCACGCCGAAGTGATCCGCGTCATACCGCAGGAGTACTGACCATTGACGGCACGCGTTGAAGTTTCCGGGCAGCGATCCCGCGCAAGTGCCCTGGCCCGGCGAATTGCCGGTGCCGGCCGAATCGCGGCCGAACGAATAGGTGCCGCCGAGCGTGACGCCGCTGAAGCTGCCCTTGTAGGCAATGGTGTTGTCGCTGCGTGCGTTCGGAATGTAGGAATCGATCGAGCCGACGCCGCCGTAGATGTCGGGGCCGAGCTGGTCCGAATCGAGGATCGCCCAGTACGACATGGTGTATTGCCGGCCGAAACTCAGGGTGCCGTAGCGGTTCGTCACGCCCACCCAGGCCTGCCGCCCGAACAGCCGGCCGCCCTGATTGACGTCGCCCGAGCGCACGTTGAAGCCGTCCTCCAGCACGAACGTCGCCGCGTAGCCGCCACCGAGATCCTCGGTGCCGCGCACGCCCCAGCGCGAGGGCACCGAGCCGGTGATGCCCGGCATCCGCACCACGCGCCCGCCCGTCGGGCCGGCGTGCGTGACCAGCTCCACGCCGGTATCCAGAATGCCGTACAGCGTGACGCTGCTTTGCGCGTGCGCGCCGCAGCCGAACGCGAGCGCGCCGGCCGCCATGATCGTCTTGACCTTCATGTCTCCATCCGTCTATTTGATTGTTGTGGTGCCTCTGGTGCTGCGGGTCATGCTGGTGCCGCGAATGCCTTTGCGCCTGCCTCCTTCAAGCCTCGCTGTTGCGCGTGAAGTTCTCGGGGACCGCCGGCCCCCAGAGATACAGCGAATCCTCCGGTGCGAAATCGCCGGCGGGCCATGCCTGCCCGGCCGACACGTAATCGATATCCGCCGAGTACTCGCAGAACGAACCCCACGGGTCCTCGACGTAATGGAAATAGTTCGAGCCGAGCACATGCCGGCCCGTGCCCCAACCCTTCGCGTAGCCGGCCGCGGCCATCTGCGCGGCGCCCTCGCCTACCCGGTTCACGTCGTCGACGTCCCAGGCGGCGTGATGCCAACCGCGCGCGCCGCTCTTCGCGAACGCGACGAGATGGTGATCGCTGCCGTGCGGCGCATGGGTGAACGCAATCAGGTCGAGCGACTTGTCGGACAGCCGCAGGCCGAGCGCGTCGCGATAGAAATCGATCGCGCCGAGCACATCCGGCGAGAACAGCAGCACGTGCGACAGCCGCGCGGGCCGCACCGTCCGCACCTCGCGCCGCGTGCAGTTGCCGCGCCGGTCGGCCGGCGTGCCCGCCACGTCGCGCGGCGCCTTCGCGGCCGGGCTCGTCTTCGGCCCGGCCTTCACCTGGATCAGGTTGCCGTCCGGATCGTGGAACCAGAACCCGGCCGCGTCCGGCCCGGCCGTGAAGCGCGCGCCCGCCGCGCGGGCCTGCTCGCGCAGCGCGTCGAGATCGCCGTCGAAGCAGTTGAAGCTCAGGTAGGCCAGCGATTTGCGCGCGGCCGGCAGCACGCGCGCCCAGCGCCAGCCGTCGGCCGCGCGTACCTCCAGTTCATCGGCACGCGTGCCGGCGCGCGTCACCGCAAGACCGAACGCGCCGAAGAAGCGCTCGGCCTCGTCGATCGACGGCACGTTCAGCGCGAAGTGATCGATCGAATGCACGCCCGCGCGCGGCGCGGGGAATAAGGCTCCGCTCATGCTCGTTTCTCCCGGTTCGGGTTCAGCGCGCCGCTTCATCCGCGATCACGTTGCGCAACGTGCCCATGCCCTCGACGCTGACCTCGCACACGTCGCCCGCCTTCATCAGCAGCTTCGGCGTGCGCGCCCAGCCGATGCCCGACGGCGTGCCCGACACGATCACGTCGCCCGGCTCCAGCGTGATGGCCTCGCTGATGATGCTGATCAGCGACGCCACGTCGAACACCATGTCGTCGGTGCTCGCCGATTGCACGACCGCGCCGTTCACGCGCGTCTCCAGTTGCAGCCCCTTGACGCCGGGCGGCAGCTCGTCGGGCGTGATCAGATCGGGGCCGAACGCGCCGGTCGCATCGAAGTTCTTGCCGACCGTCCATTGCGGCGTCTTGAACTGGTATTCGCGCACCGAGCCGTCGTTGAACAGCGCGTAGCCGGCCACGCAATCGAGCGCCTGCTCGCGCGCGATATGGCGGCCGCCCTTGCCCAGCACCACGGCAATCTCGCCCTCGAAATCGAGCCCTTCCGAATCGGCCACGGCCGGGCGGATCATCGGCTGCTGGTGCGCGACGAGGCTGGTGTTCACGCGCAGGAACAGCGTTGGATAGGATGGCTGATCGTAGTTGCTCTCCTTGGTGTGGTCGGCGAAGTTCAGGCCGACGCAGAGGATCTTCGGCGGCCGCTGCAACGGCGGCAGCCATTCGAGGCCCTCGGCCGGAACGCGTTGCCCGCCCGGTTCACCCGACTGCGCACCGGCCCACTCGGCCAGATCCACGCCGCGCGCCAGCACCGTTTCGAGCGGCTCGTGGCCGAGCACGCGCACCTGGTCGCCCTCGCGCACGCCGAGCGTCGCGCGTCCATCCAACATGAAATTCACCAACCGCATGTTTCGTTCCTTTTTTGCAGGGAGAGTGTGAGAAGTGCCGTCACGCGCGCGAGGCGCGGGCGTCACCGTGAGTGCGATAGAGCCAGCCGTTCGCGAGCATCGCGAGCCCGGCCACCCCCACCGGCGCCGCGAACACCGCGAACGCGGCCGTGGGCGAATGAAACGCCGCGAGCAGCAGGCCGCCCGTCATCGAGCCGATGATCGAACCGATGCGGCCCACGCCGAGCGCCCAGCTCACGCCGGTGGCGCGGGCGGCCGTGGTGTAGAAGCCGGCCACCAGCACGTTCGCGCCGGTCTGCGCGCCGGACAGCCCGAAGCCGGCCAGAAACACCGTCGCCCAGACCAGCGATGGCGAGCCGAGCGTCGCGCCGATCAGCGCGATGGCAAGCGCGGCCACCGCGTACGAGCCGGTCAGCACGAAGAACGGATTCATGCGGTCCATCAGCCGCGCGTTGACCAGCGAGCCGATCGTGCCGCCGAGCGGCAGCATCGCGCCGACGCGCGCCGCGTGGGCCGCGTCGATGCCGGCGCTGGTGATCACCGTCGGCAGCCAGCTGCTGACCTGGTAATAGACCCACAGCGTGCAGAAGAACGCGACCCAGAGCAGCAAGGTGCCGGTGCGGTAGCGGGCCGAGAACAGCACGCCGACCGCGCTTTCGCGCGGGCGATCCGCGCCGTGCGGGGCGGCTTCGCCGGCTGTTGCGGCATCGAGCGGCGTGTTCGCGTCGCCGGTGAGGCGCGCCATCACGCGGCGCGCTTCGTCGGCATAGCGCGGCTTGCCGGCCATGAAGCGGACCGATTCGGGCAGCCATCGCCAGATCACCGGCGCGAGCAGCAACGGGCAGATGCCGCCGAACACGAACACGCCCTGCCAGCCGAAGCGCGGCAGCAGCAGCGAGGCCACCGCGCCGCCGCAGGCCAGCCCGAGCGTGAAGCCGCAGAACATCAGCGTGACGCGCATCGCCCGCCCGCGCGCCGGACTGAATTCGGACGACAGCGTGATCGCGTTCGGCATCGCGCCGCCCAGGCCCGCGCCGGTCAGGAAACGCAGCGCCACCAGCCACGCCGCCGACGGCGCGTAGGCGCACGCGAGGCTGCCGACGCCGAACAGCACCAGCGAGATCGTGATCACGCGCTTGCGGCCGATGCGGTCCGCCAGCGGCCCGAACACGAAGCTGCCGACGGTCAGGCCGAACAGGCCCGCGCCGAAGATCGGGCCGAGCTGGGCCGGGCTCAGCGACCAAGCCGCCTTCAGCAGCGGCGCGACATAGCCGACCGAGGCGACGTCGAAGCCGTCCGCCGCGACGACCAGGAAGCAGAGGACGAGCGTGAGCGTTTGCAGCGGCGAGCGCTGCACGGTGTCGGCAACGCCCGGTGGGGCAACGGACTGCGCTTGCATGGTGGTGTCTCCGATGGATTGTGATTCGCTATTTTTTTCACGGGCGCGAGTTGCCCGGCAGAACAATCGACAGGACGACTGAACGACACGACGCCCGAATCCCGGCCCCGCCCTATTGCGCCGCGAGCGCGGCGGCCGGCTCGCGATGCCGGTGCCCGAGGCTGCGCCACGCGGCGGCCTCGAAGCCGGCGTCGAGCGCATCGCCGCGCCACGCGACATGCTGGTCGGGTCGAATCAGCACGTAGGCCGCTTCGTAGGCTTGCGCCAGCTCGGCGTCGTCGATACGCAGCACGGCGAGGTGCGGCAGCGCGGGCGCGGCGCGCTGCACGGCCGCCTGATCGAACCCGGCGCCCGGCGCGCGCGTGCAGAGCAGCGTGAAGCCCGGGCCGAAACGGTCGTACAGCGAACGGCCGTCGGCCAGCCACACATGCGGCGCGCGATGCCCGGCGCGCGCGGTCGGCAGATAGAGATTGGCGGCGTCGGGCGGCGGCGTGCCGGCCTCGGCCTCCACCAGCGGCGACGCGTCGTAGCGCGTGCCCAGATGCACGCCCGGAATCACGAATTCGCCGGTCGCGTGGAACGCGAGGTAATCGCCGATCGCCGTGCGCGCCGCCTCGCCGGCCTCGCCCGCCTGGTACGCAACCGGCGGCAGGCGCACGTGCCCGATGCTGTCGGCGAAACCGCGCGCGAACGCGGTGTTGCGCAACGCGGCGGGCCGCCGCTCGGCCTCGTAGCTCGCGCCGAGCGCCTCGCCGGCCAGCCCCTTGACCATCGCTTCGAGCTTCCAGGCCAGGTTGGCCGCATCGTCGATGCCGGTGTTGTAGCCCAGGCCACCGGTCGGCGTGAACAGGTGCGCGGCGTCGCCGGCCAGGAACACGCGCCGCTCGGCGAAGCGTTCGGCCACCAGCGCGAAGCCGGCCGTCCAGGCCGAGCGGCTCTTGATCTCGAACGGGATGTCCGCGCCGATCGCCTCCGCGATCCGGCCGCGCACGCTCGGCGCGTCGGCCGCGTCGGCCGCCTCGCCGTCGCGCAACTGCACGTTCATGATGAAGTGGCCCGCGCCGTCCACTGCGATCACCAGCGCGCGCTGCGTCGGGCTGAACGTCCAGTACTGCCAGGCCGGCGGGTGGCCGCTCGCGCGGTACAGATCGGGCGCGTGGAAGTAGACGGCGTCCATCTGGCCGCCCATGAATTCGCGCTTCTCGCCCGCCATGCCGGCCAGCCGGATGCCGAGCGTCTTGCGCACCAGGCTGCGCGGGCCGTCGCAGCCGATCAGGTAGCGCGCGCGCACGGTGCGCGTGGCGGCCGGGCGATCGTCGGTGGCGTCGAGTTCGACGCGCGCCGTGACGGCATCGTCGTCCTGCTCGAAGCCCGTCACCTGCGCCGAGAAATGCACGCGGCAGCCGTCGTGGCCGCGCGCCGCCTCCAGCAGCACCGGCTCCACGTAAAGCTGCGAGCAGCGGTGCGGCGGTTCGGGCGTGGGCCACGTGAACGCATGCCCCTTCGCCCATTCGACGGCCTCGCGCGAACTGGGCTGATGCAGCCGCGCCAGCTCATGCCCGGCGATCGAGGTGAAATAGGCCACGTCCGGCGCATAGTCGGCCGGCAGCCCCAGCGCCCGCACGCGCGCGGCGATGCCGATGCGGCGAAAGTGCTCCATCGTCCGCGCGCTGTTGGCGTTCGCGGCCGGGTGCCGGCTGGTGCACGGCTTCGCGTCGAACAGCTCGACGCTGACGCCGCGCTGGCCCAATTCAGCGGCGAGAAAAAGCCCGACCGGGCCGCCGCCCACGATGATCACGTCACAATCCAGCACTGCCGTCTCCTGGTGTTTTCTAAGCTGGATGTGAAAGTAAACGGCTTATCTCTATAAATCTATACAATGAATTTCATATCCGGAATGAATTCACTGCATACATGAACACGCCCGACCTGAACTTCCTGTACGTGCTGCAAGCGCTTGCCGAGGAACGCAGCGTGTCGCGCGCCGCCGACCGCCTCGGCCTGACGCAGCCCGCCGTCAGCCACGCGCTCGGCAAGCTGCGCACGCTGTTCCAGGACGACCTGTTCGTGCGTGCGGGCGCGGTGATGGCGCCCACGCCGGTGGGCGAGCGGCTGGCGCAGGGCGTGGCGCACGTGCTGGCCGTGGTGCAGGAGGAAATCTGGAGTGCGAAGGGATTCGATGCCGCCACCACCACGCGTTCGTTCTCGGTGTGTCTGAGCGACATGGGCGTGATCGTGCTGCTGCCGCGCCTGCTGGCCGCCTTGCGCGAGCAGGCGCCGGGCGCGGTGCTCAAGCCGATCCAGTTGCCGTCGCCCGAGCTGGCCGGCGCGTTGCAGGACGGCGCGCTCGATCTCGCGATCGGCTATCTCGGCAAGCTCGGCGACAACCTGCACCGCCAGCCGCTGTTCCGGCGCTCGCTGGTGGGCATCGTCAAACGCGGCAACGCGCGCGGCAAACGGCGCATGACGCTCGCCGAATTCATCGAGCGCAAGCACGTGGTGGCCGGCACGCTGGCGCTGACCAACCAGTTGCTGGAAAAGGAGTTGCGCAGCCATGGGGCACGGCTGATGGTGGGCGTGGATGTGCCGTACCTGCTCGCGGTGCCGAGCCTGGTGGCGAATTCGGACTACATCGCGGCCATCCCCGACGAGCTTGCGGCGCTGTTCGCGCGTCTCGCGCAGGTGGACGTGTTTCCGCTGCCGATCGCGCTGCCCGACCTGACCGTGCAGCAGTTCTGGCACGCGCGCCATCACAACGACGCCGGGCATCGGTGGTTCCGGCGCTTGGTGGCGGACACGCTCAAGCAACCGGATTGATGAGCAGCGTTCATGGGGACTGGCAGACGTGGATATCGCCGCGGGCGGGCAAGCAGGCCGTGGCCGAGCATGGTCACGGCTGGAACGGCCACGGCCCGACGTTGTAGCGCTCGGGGCCGACCATCCTCTCCGCGCATGAGCACGAGGGCTGCGCGCTCATGCCGATGCGACGGTTTCGAATACGCGCCGCGGGCTTCACATCGCGCCGCGCGTGAGGCCGGCCCCGGTATCGTGAGTCAAACGGGCATGCTCTTGATCCTGCCGGGCATTCGCCCCCGCTCGCCGCGCCGTTAAGCTCGACACGGAACGGCAATCCGCGCCGCCCCACAAGCCGCCCCCACGACCCTGGGCATTCGAAGCAGAGAGGTCCCGAGATGATTTTTCGACAGTTTTTTGACGCGCAATCCTGCACCTTCACCTACCTGCTCGCTTCGCGCAGCGGCGGCGAAGCCCTGATCATCGATCCGGTCAAGGAGCAGCTCGATCAGTACCTGAAGGCGATCGCCGAGCTGGACCTGCGGCTCGTGCAGGCGATCGACACCCACGTGCACGCCGACCACGTCACCGCGCTCGGCGACCTGCGCGACGCCACGCAGTGCGTGACCGTGATGGGCGACCGCTCGAAGGCGCATTGCGTGAGCACGCATGTTCATGACAACGAACTGATCGACATCGACGGCGTGCGCCTGCGCGCGCTCTACACGCCCGGCCACACCGACGAATCGTTCAGCTTCGTGCTCGAAAACGACGGCCCGCGCGCCGTGTTCACCGGCGACGTGCTGCTGATTCGCGGCAGCGGCCGCACCGATTTCCAGAACGGCGACCCGCGACGCTCGTGGGATTCGATCGTCAACCGCCTGTTCACGCTGCCCGACACCACCACCGTCTATCCGGCGCACGACTACAAGGGCTGGAATGCGTCGTCGATCGGCGAGGAGAAGCGCTTCAATCCGCGCATCGCCGGCAAGACGCAGGCGCAGTACGTGCAGATCATGGAATCGCTGAACCTGCCGCATCCGAAGATGATGGACGTGGCCGTGCCCGCCAACCTCGCGTGCGGGCAGCCCGGCAACAAACCGGCGTGGCAAGGTTGAGAGACGCCTCGTGCCTCGACTGGCCCGCCCTGCGAACGAGACGATCGGGCATGTCGTTGCGCCGGCGGAGCATGTCGAAGCTCAGGCCCCGCCGGTACAGTGAATCCATGCCGCACACGGCGGCATGCGGACCGGCACCGGTCACCCGCCATTCAGTTGCGTTGCCTGTCAACCCAAGGAGATTCCTCATGAGCACGACCCACGAAGCCGTTCAAACCTACCTGCGCCCGATCGATCGCGACGGCCTCGAAAAATTCGCCGCCGCCAGCCGCGACAACCCGGAACGCCGTGGCACCAACAAGGTTCACACGGTGCTGCAAGGCCAGTTCCGTTCGTGGAGCTTCGTCGGCGATCACAACCCCGTGGTGGTGGACGAGCCGCTGCACCTGATGGGCGAGAACACCGTGCCGGCGCCGGGCGAAGTGGCGCTGTCGGCGCTGGGCGGCTGCCTGTCGGTCGGCATCACGGCGGTGGCCACGCATCGCAACGTGCGCCTGTCGCGCCTCGAGATCTTCCTCGAAGGCGATATCGGCAACACCGCAGCCTGGGGCGCCGGCGGCGCGGACCGTCAACCGTCGCAGATGGGCTTCCAGGAAATTCGCGTCAAGGTCGTGATCGAAGGCGATGCCTCGCGCAAGGAACTCGACGATATCGTCAGCCATGCGAACTATTGCTCGCCGGTGGCCAATACCATGCGCAATCCGATTCCGTTCAGCATCGCCACCGCAAGCTGATCCGGCTCGGGCCGGCCCGCCGATGCGGCGCGCCGGCCCACCCGCGCCCTTCTTCGCCTCTTCGTCTTGCACCGAGCGTTTTCATGTTGACTGGTCTGATTTGCGGTGCCGTGGTCGGCATCATTCTGGGCATGACGGGCGCCGGCGGCGGCGTGCTCGCGATGCCGTTCCTGGTGCTCGGCCTCGGCATCGCCAACCGCGACGCCACGCCGATTTCGCTGATCGCCGTGGCGCTGGCCGCGGCCGTCGGCACCGTGGCCGCGCTGCGCCAGCGCACCGTGCGCTACCGGGCCGCCGCCGTGATGGCCACCGCCGGCGCGCTGTTCGCGCCGCTCGGCTTGCGCGCCGCGCATGTGCTGCCCACCCACGTGCTGGTGATCGGCTTCTGCGTGATCATGCTGATCGTGGCGGTTCGGATGTTGTTGCCGGTGTTCGCCAAGCAGCAGGCGCAAGCGGCGGCCCGGCGCTGCCCGTGCCACGTCGACCCCGCCACCGGGCGCTTTCGCTGGACGCTGGCCTGCACGCTGTCGCTGGCCGGCACCGGCGCGTTCGCGGGCCTGCTCACCGGCATGCTCGGCGTGGGTGGCGGCTTCGTGATCGTGCCGGCGTTGCGGCAGTTCACCGATGTGGATATGCGCGTGGCCGCGTCGACCTCGCTGATGGTGGTGGCCCTGGTCAGTTCGATCACGGCCGCCGGCGCGCTGGTGGGCGGCGTGCATCTGCCCGAGAACGGCGGGATCTTCATCGCGGCCACCGTCGGCGGGCTGGTGGTGGGCCGCAACGTGGCCGGCCGCGTGCCGTGGCAGTGGACGCAGGTCACGTTCTCGATTCTGGTGGTGGCGGTGGCGGTGTGGTGGCTCGCGCGCGACCTGCTGTAACGCGAGGCACACGGCCGACGCCGGCAATCAGGCCGCGTCGAGCCAGCGCATCACCTGCTGCCAGTGCGGCGCGCTCATGTTGTCGAACCAGGTGTCGTGATTGGCCTCCGGCAGCAGCATCAGATGGCTGCCCGGATGCCGGCTGGCGAGGCGCTCGGCATGCGCGACCGGAATCAGCGTGTCGCGCACCGAGCCGATCACCACCAGCGGGCCGCGGTAATCGGACACGGCGGAGGCCGAATCGAAGCGATCGTGCAGCATCCAGCGCACCGGGAACATCGGATACTTCTCGCCGGCCACCGAAGCCAACGTATCCCACGGCGTGATCAGCGCCACGCCGGACAGCGCCCGCTCGTGGCCCTGCACCACGCGCGCCGCCATCCCTGCGCCGAGCGACTCCCCGACCAACCAGACCCGTCCGGGCCAGCTCGCGAGCGTCTGCGCCAGCGCGTCGCGCGACGCGGCCAGCGCGGCGCGCATGGTGCGCTCGCCGGGGCGGCTGCCGTGCCCCGGATACTCGACGATCGCGACGCGATAGCCCGCCTGCACGAACACGTTCGCGAGCGGCAGCTTGGTTTCGGAGGATTCCTCATTACCGTGATAGACGATCACGGTGCCGCGCGGCACCGCGCCGTCCGGCGTGACGATATAGCCCGCGTATTGACCGCCGATTTCCCAGCGCTCGATACGCTCGCCCGGGTGCGGCATGTCGCGTGGGTCTTCCGCATGCGGCGTGGACGGCAACAGCATCCGGTCCTGCAGCAGATACAGGGCCGCCGCCGCAGCCAGATAGGCGCCGGCGGCGAGCAGCAGGCAAGAGACAAGAATCCGCTTGGCAGCCATCACGCGTTCGTCAGGTTGAAAACGCGCCAGTATAAGGAGTTGGCCGGTTTTTCGACGTGTTGCGATTATTACGCGGTAATTCACCGCACCGGATTCACTGCGCCGTCATGCGCAGCAGCGAGATGTCGTAGCCCAGCTCCGCCGCACGCGCGACCAGTTGCTGGCGCAACAGCGTCGACGGATTCGCATCGCGTGTCAGCAGCCACAGAAAGCGCCCGGACGGCTCGCCGACGATCGACCAGGTGTAGTCGTCCGCATGATCGAGCACCCAGTAATCGCCGACGTAGAACGGCCCGAAGAACGACACCTTGAGCTTCGCCCCGCCGCTGTCCGGCACCCGCTTCGCACGCCCCTGCACCGAACGCGGTTTGCCGTTCGCGCCGCGGCCGCACGCGTTGATCACCTCGATCAAACCGTCGTCGCGCAGCGCGTAATCAGCCGTAACGCCATCGCAGCCGCGCTCGAAGCGATTCTCGTAACGCGCGAGCTCATGCCAGCGGCCGAGATAGCGATCGAGTTCGACCGGTTTGGCCGGCTGCGGCACCGCCGCGTTGCCGCGCTTGCCGCCGCCGAAGCCGGCGCAGCCGTTCAGCAGCAAGGCCGCGGCCGACACCGCGACGGCCAGCGTGGAGAAGCGCACCAGGGAACGGTTCATCGGGATGTCCTCACGGAATTGATCTGGAATCCTGAAGCAGATTCGATACCAGCACGGCGGGCCGGGGCGCAACGAGATGCGCAGCCGGAAAGCTGGGCATTTTTATAAGAGGGTCGCGCACCGTTTGTAGTATTTACCTCCCGGTGCGTCGCGTGCGTGGCGCGAAGCATGGCGTGTGATGTGTCGCGATACCGCCTGGCGCAAGGCCCGGCGGGCAATCCGGCCGAGTTGGCGCGGCAATTGCATAAAGGGGCCACCACTCTAACGGGAGCACACCATCATGTTGAAATGGGCACTGATTTTTGCCGTCATCGCGATCGTCGCGGGGCTGTTCGGGTTCACGGGCATTGCCGCCGGGTCGGCCGCCATCGCCAAGCTGCTGTTCGGCTTGTTCCTGCTGCTGTGCATCGTGTTCCTGGTGATCGGGGTCGTGGTGGCGAAGCGGGTCGTGAAATAGCGGGCTGCGCGCCTGGATCGCAGGCGTGCGCGCGGCTGCTTAACAGCCGCCGCGCGGCGCCGTTTGAACCGTTGCCGATCTCGGCCAATCATTCGCATTCCTCAAGGGATTCTCTCCTCTCCCTTGCGACAAGCCGGTAATGCCAGGATGCCGCGTGACATTCGCGCGGCATCCTGTTCCGCCTTCAGCCGTCGACGTAATCGATCCCGGTCAACGGCCCGAGATGCGCGATCGACGTGAAGTGATTCTTCTCGGTCGTGTCGATATCGAATTCGAGCACGTTGCCGCCGAGGTCCGTCACGAATGCGCGGCGTCCCGGCTCGTCGAGCGACAGCCCGATGCCTTCTTTCAGCCCGTGCGCCAGCACTTCGTGATTGACCAGCCCGTCGGGCGCGACGTGCGCGCGGTTCAGCGTATTGCCGTCGTGCGCGTCGTCGCCGCGGTCGGTCCAGTACAGCACGTTTTCCTGCCTATCGATGTCGAGATCGATCGGCTCCGGCAGCTTGTCGAGCAGGCACACGACATCGGGGCGGGCCGCCGGCGAGGCGCCGGCCGGCAGGTCGAGGCCGGCGCGGAAGATCCGGCCTTCACCGGCGTCGGGTGCGCCCTTCTGCGTCCAGTACAGATGACCGTTCGGCTTGTCGAGCGCGATGCCCACGCAGTGGCGGGTGGCGTCGGCGGTGTCGGCCGGGAAGTCGCCCGTCTTGACGAGCACCGTGACGTCCGAGCCGTCGAGCCGCGCGCGCATCACGCGCATGCCTTCGCGGTCGCACCAGTAGATCAGGCCGCCTTCGATGTCGAGCGCGAGTTCCTTCGGCGTGCCGGCCAGGCCGGACGCCACCAGCACGCGGTGATCGCTGCCGTCGAGATTCGCGCGCTCGATCGTGCCGTCGTTCGGGGGCACCGCGCCGGCCGCCGGATCGGAATCGATCAGGTGAACGCCGCTGCCCATGTTGGACCAGTAGATGACGCCGTTCTCGGCATCGACCTTGATGCCGTCGGGCGTGAACGTCAGGTTCGTGACGACCGCTTCGTGCGAGCCGTCGGACGACAGCGCGATGATCGCGGGCGGGCGGGTTTGCAGAACGTACAGCGTGCCGTTTCTCTTTGCATCCACGATGACTTCCTCCATTGGGACGGACAGGACTGCCGGGGGCGAATACGTCGGGAACCGCAAGCGGAATGACAGGAATCCGCCGCATTGCAACATGGCATCGAACGCTTTCAAGCAGCGTCGGCCAGCTTCAATGCGGTGAGTTTAGCCGCACCGCAGCAAAGATGCAGTGTGGCGGGCGGGGATGTCATGGAGATGGCGGGGGCGGAAGGGGCGCCACCGAGGCGGCCTTGCTCGGAGCGCGAGGCCGGGCGGCCAGGACGTGGGCATTGCCGGCCCGGGCGGCATCCGCATGCCGTCACCGGGCCAAAAGAGCCGAACCGGGCAGAAGAGAACCAGATCAAACCGGCCCGGCAAGAGCATCAAGCCGCCAACCGCCCATCCTCCACCCGAAACACCGACACCGCCCCATGCAGCGCATGCGCCTGCTCGCGCAGCGCCGCAGCAGCAGCCGATGCCTGCTCGACCAGCGCGGCGTTCTGGATGGTGGCGTCGTCGATATGCGCGATCGCCCGGCCGACCTGCTCGATGCCGTCGTTCTGCACGTCGGAGGCGGCCGCGATCTCGCTCATGATCAGGTTCACGCGGCGCACCGAGCCGAGAATTTCCTCCATCGTCCGCCCGGCGTCCTGCACCTTGGTCGAGCCGAGCCGCACGCGGCTGACGGAATCCTCGATCAGCGCCTTGATTTCCTTCGCGGCGGTGGCCGCGCGCTGCGCGAGCGAACGCACCTCGGTGGCGACCACGGCGAAGCCGCGCCCCTGCGGGCCGGCGCGCGCCGCCTCGACGGCCGCGTTCAGCGCCAGGATGTTGGTCTGGAACGCAATGCCCTCGATCACCGAGATGATGTCGGCGATCCGGGCCGACGCGGTGGAAATGTCGTCCATGGTGCTGACCACGTCGCGCATGCTCTCGCTGCCGCGCGCCGCCACGTCCTCGGCGGTGGTGGCCAGCTCGCTGGCCTGCTTGGCGCTCGCGGAGTTCTGCTTGACGGTGCCGGTCAGTTGCGCCATCGAGGCGGTGGTCTGCTCCAGCGAGGCCGATTGCGATTCGGTGCGCGTCGACAGATCCTCGTTGCCCTGCGCGATCTGCAGGCTCGCACTGAGCACGCCGTCGGCATGCGTGCGCACGTTGCCCACCACGTCGCGCAACGCGCCGCGCATGCGGTCCATGGTGGCCAGGATGCTGTCGGTGTCGCCGGGGCTCACGTTGGCCTGCTGCACCAGCGACCCTTCACGGATCGCATTGGCGAGGTGGCGCACCTCGTCCGGTTCGCCGCCGAGCGCGCGCGTGATGTCGCGGCTGATCAGCCAGGCGATCAGCGCGCCCACCACGATCGCCACGCCGGTCAGCACCAGCATCAGCAACTGGAACGTGCGGCCGACCTGGCGCGCCGATTCGGCCTGCACCTTGTTCAGCGCCTCTTCCATGTCGATGAACGCGTTGATGTCGTTGAGCCACTGCACGAACGCCGGCCCGGCCTGCTTCAGCACGGTGTCCTGCGCGCCGGCCTGGTCGCCGCCGGTGCGCGCCTGCAGCACGGTGGCGATCAGCGGCATCACGCGCGCCTCGTCCTGGCGGATTCGCGCGAACATGGCGCGCTCGTCGTCGGAGGCCTGCTTGCGATCGGCCACCTGCGCCGTCAGCGGCGCGGCGGCCCGTTGATAGTCCTCGTTCAGCGCGGCGATGTGGGCGGCCACCCGCGCCACGTCGTCGGCCGGCACCAGCACCGCGTCGCGCAGCGCGATGGCGCGGTCGTGGACGCTGCCGCGAAACGCGATCGCGTAGGTCTCCTTGACGCTGTTCACGTCGTTGATGGTCGCCAGACTCGCGTTGATCATGTTGACCCGAAAGATCCCGATGACGGTCAACGCCACCAGAATCAACAACACCACGCCGAATCCCGCCGCGACCCGCGTGCCTACCCGTATGTCTTTAAGAAGCAACATCTCCGCCTCACTATTATTTATGTGGGCCCGATAGTCTCACATAATGGAAGATCGCTCGGTACACCCTCACTCAATAAGGACAATAGAAAAAAACTAACGGCGGGTCAGCCGTGCTTCCCCGCGTGCCGCCCGCCGCGAAACAGCGACATCACCAGCACCGGCACCGGCAGCATCACGGCCACCAGAATCCATGTCAGCACATAGACGGACTGGATTCCGCTGTTCTGCAGATTGATATAGAGCTTGACCGGGATGCCCTGCGGGAAATACGAGAACACGGCGACGATGCCGAACTCGCCGACGATCCGCACCCAGGTCACCAGCGCGCCGGTCGTCAGCTCGCGCGCGGCGAGCGGCAGCGTGATGCGCAGGAAGGTGCGCGCGGGCGACGCGCCGAGATCCTGCGACGCCTCCTCCAGCACGCCCGGCACGTTCTCGAACGCGGTGCGCGCCGCGATCACGAAATAGGCGAGGCCGCCGTAGACCTGCGCGACGATGAACGAGCCGGCATTGTTGTTCAGCGATACGCCTAACGCGCCGAGCGCGCGGCCCACCGTGCCATACGGCCCGTAGGCCGACACCAGCAGAATCCCCATCGCCAGCGACGGCATCAGCAGCGAATACAGCACCAGCACGTTGACGCAGGCGCCCAGCCGCGAGCGCGTGCGGGCCAGCCAGATCGCCAGCGGCAGCCCGAGCGCGACGATCGCGAGCATCGCCCAGGTACTGAGCACCGCCGACACGCCCACCGCATGCCAATCGCCGTACGCCGCGCTCAGTTGCCCCCAGCGCGTGTCGTGCATCAGCGACAGCAGCGGCAGCATCAGCAACGCGAGCGCCGGCACGAGCCCGATCCAGGCCATGCCGGCGGTATCACGCAAGGACAGACGCAACGGCAGCCGCGCCGAGAACCAAGCCGGCATCGCTACGCGCCCGACGAGGCGACCGTCACGGATACAGCGCCTCGCCCTTCGGCGCGCCGTAACCGTTCTGGCGGAAGATCGCCTGGCCCGCCGCGCTGTTCAGGAACGCCGCGAAGCCACGCGCCGCCTCGGGGTTCGGCGCGTTCTTCAGCACCGCCGCGTAGAACACCAACGGTTGCGGGCGCAACGTTTTCGATTGGCCCGACGGATCGGTGATCGGGAACGACACGTTGGCGTACCAGTCCTTCGCATACTTCGGATTGCTCAGGTTGATCTCGTCGGGCAGCGCGATATAGGGCAGCCCGGCCGAGATCGTCGCGCTTTCGTAGCCGGACGAGGCATCCACCTGCCCCGCTTCGAGGCGCGTCAGCAAGCCGCCCTCGCCGAACACCTGCTGCGGATTGTCCGTATCGCCCAACACCTGGCGGGCCAGCTCGGGCTGCGCGTAATACTTCGCGGCCAGCATCATCGTGAAGATGATGTTCTGCCCTTGCGGATCGACCCGCGCATCGGTCCGGCCGAACCGCAGGCCGGGCGTCTGCAGCACCTTCCACCACGGCTCGCCGCCGTGACGGCTGGCTTCGAGCTGTTTGGCGAACGCGCTCTTCGGATTGAACGCGATCACCATGCTGGTGCTGGCGACCGGCACCGCCTGGTCGATCAGGTTCGCATCCTTCAGGATCTGCATCGGACCGGGCGTGATCGACACGAACACGTCCGCGACGATCTTCTTCGACGCCAGCAGGCGCGCCATGCCGTAGGCGCCCTCGCCCTGCCCTTCGTACTGCAGATTGGCGGTCTTGGCGAACGCCGGGCCGAGGCCCTTGTCCATCACCACGCCCATCGAGCCGGCGTAGGTCACGCGCAGCGCCGGTTCGGCGTGCGCGACGCCGGCCGCGCCGAGCGCCACGGCGAGCCCGAGCCCGCCGATGAGCCGCCGGGTCGCGGCGCGTCGAGTCATGTGCATTGCGGCGGCGCCCGGCATCAGAACTTGTGGCGCAGGCCGACGCGCACCGCGAGCTGGTTGTTCGCGCCGCCGCCCGAATTGCCGATGAAGCTCGAACTCGAACCGATCTCGGCCTGCACCGGCACCACGCGTCCGCCGATCGTGTTGCTGCCCGAGGCGCGCTGGTAGATGCCGACCAGATACACGTCGGTGCGCTTGGACAGCGCGTAGTCCACCGCGCTGTTGAACTGGTTCCAGTGGCCGGCGAAGCCGCCCGTCAGTTCCTGGAACGTGTAGCCGAGGCCGACGTTCAGCGCGGTCGTGATGCCGTACTTGCCGCCGATTTCGTAGTTGTTCATCGTCGAGGCGCGGCCCGCGATCGGCACGAAGCGCGTGTGGGTCCAGTTGCCCCACACGGTGCCCGCGCCGATCAGGTAGCGCGCGCCGATGCCCAGCGTTTCGAGCTCGTGCAGGCCGCCCGTATTGACGTTTGCGGCGGTCACGCTGAACGCCGGCGTCGCGCCGTTCGGGAAGCGGATGGCGGTGTACGCGGCGCCCGCGGCGAACGGCCCCTGCGCGTAGTTCAGGCCGAAGCTGTAGGTGCTCGACGAGCCTTGCGTGGTGGTGGTGCCGGCGGTGGTGGTGGGCTGGCCGGCGAACGCGCCGGCCTGATTCGAAAAACCGTACAACGCGCCGAACGTGAAGCCCGCGAAGTTCGCGCTGTTGAACTTGACCGAGTTGTTGATCCGGCTCGACGTCAGTTGGTCGAGATCGTTGATATGGAACGCGTAATTGCCCGCGACCGTCTGGTTGCCCATCGTGTAGTTGCCGCCGATGTACTCGGTCGACAGCGAGTATTGACGGCCGAACGACAGCGAACCGACGTTCTCCTTCGACAGGCCGACCGACGCCTGGCGGCCGAACAGCGCGCCACCCTGGCCGAGCGTGCCGTCGCCCGAGCTGAAGCCGCTTTCGAGCACGAAGATCGCCTTGAGGCCCGAGCCGAGATCCTCGCTGCCGCGAATGCCCCAGCGGCTGCCCTGCGCCACGCCGTCGCCGAACTTGACCAGGCTCTTGCTGGTGCCGGTGGCCGTGGCGGCGTGGTTCACGTACGTGACGCCGGAATCGATGATGCCGTACAGCGTCACGCTGCTTTGCGCATGCGCGGTCACGCCGACGCATCCGAGCAGGACGGTCGCGGTCGTCTTCTTCATGTCTTGATCCTTTCTGATTATCGTGTGGGGCAGTTCGCCGCGTGAGGCCCGATCGACGTGGTCTTCGTCGCGGGCAGCACAGGTCGTCGCTCGTGCGGGAGCGATCCATCGCGCGTGAAAATGTGGTGGCGCGTTATGGCTGGCGAAATATAGCGATCCGTTATCGACGCGTAAAGACGCCGTGACCGCCAACGTCGATCAAACGCAACGCTTTCCGAATACAGTTCGCGGCGTGCCCGGGAAACACAGTTGCAAGACGTTGCGCGCACATCGAAATGGGATCGGAGCGC
This sequence comes from Burkholderia sp. 22PA0099, assembly GCF_047497165.1. Taxonomy (NCBI): domain Bacteria; kingdom Pseudomonadati; phylum Pseudomonadota; class Betaproteobacteria; order Burkholderiales; family Burkholderiaceae; genus Burkholderia; species Burkholderia sp. 22PA0099. The sequence goes on from NZ_CP163165.1 coordinate 2,850,688, forward strand.
CCCATGCGAAACGGGGGCCATGCCTGCCGGCATGGCCCCCGCTTGATCCTGCTTGGTCCTGCTTATTCCCGCTCGAAGCTTTCGTTATGCCGTCGCGGACACCCGCGGGCGGCTGACGATCTGGTTGTCGCCATTTTGCGGCAGCGCGGTCAGCACGATGTCGAACTCGATCGACCGATAGGCGTCGGCCTTCAGGCCAAGCGCCAGGCCGCCCGTCTTCTCGACGATGTGCGGGATCAGTTCCTCGCGTGTGGCATACGCGAAGTCATCCCAGATCAGCGGATCGCCCTCGATGTTGAACTGCGTGGTCAGCTTGCGGAAGCGCTCGCTCGTCACGAAGAAGTGGACGTGCGCGGGGCGGTTGCCGTGGCGGCCCAGCGCGTCCAGCAGTTGCTGCGTCGCGCCCTGCGGCGGGCAGCCGTAGCCGACCGGCATCAGCGTGTGGAATGCGTACTTGCCGTCGGCGCCGGTGCGTACCGCGCCGCGCAGGTTGAATTCGCTCTGCGCGGTGGTCGGATCGAAATGCGAATAGAAACCATGCGAATTCGCATGCCAGCATTCGACGATCGCACCGGCCACCGGCTTGCCGTCCGTGCCGGTCACGGTGCCGTGGATCACGAGCGGGCCGGCGTGGTCGTCGGCGTCGAGATCGATCCGGCTCATGCCGTCGCGCACCGGCGCACCGGCCACGTACAGCGGCCCCTCGATGGTGCGCGGCGTGCCGCCCGTCAGGCCGGCCTGCTCGTCCTCGGCGTCCATGCGAATGTCGAGATATTTTTCGAGGCCGAGGCCGGCCGCCAGCAGCGCCGCCTCGCCGTCCTGCCCGAGCTTGTTCAGATAGGCGATGCCGGCCCAGACTTCGTCGGCCGTGATGTCCAGCTCGTCGATCGCCTTGAACAGGTCGCCGAGCAGCCGATGGATGATGTGCTGCGTGCGCGCGTTGCCGTGGCCCGTGCCCTTGCCGCCCTCGAGGTTCGAGGCGGCCTTCAGCAGGTCCTGCGCTTGCGGGGTGTGAAAAACTTGAGGGTTCATGATCGTCTCTCTGTTGTGATATTGAGGGGCTCGGGCCAGGCGGTCGTACGACGTTTGGCGCGCGTCAGGCGTCGTTCTCGCGCACCGACGACGGGTGGCGGCACAGCGGCGTCACCGAGATCGTCATGTAGGGAAACAGCGGCAGGCCCATCAGGATCTCGTGCAGTTCGGCGTTGCTCTCCACGTCGAACACGCTGACGTTGGCGTACTCGCCCACCAGGCGCCAGATATGCCGCCACTTGCCGCTGCGCTGCAGCTCCTGCGAATACGCCATCTCGCGCAGCTTGATCGCGTTGAATTGCTCGGCCGGCATGTCGGCCGGCGGTTTGACATCCATGCGTACGTGGAAAAGCATCGTCTCGTTCCTGTGGGAGTGTGCGGGGGATTCAGCGCGTGACCTTGATCAGCCCGTCGCGCGTGAAGCGCTTGAGCTTGGCTGCGTCGAGTTCGATGCCGAGGCCGGGGCCGCTCGGCACGGTCAGTTCGAAATCGCTGTAGTCGAGCGGCGTGGTGAGGATCTCCTCGCTGATCAGCAGCGGGCCGAACAGTTCGGTGCCCCATTGCAGGTTCGCGAAGCTTGCGAACAGATGCGCCGAGGCCACCGTGCTGAACGCGCCTTCGAGCATGGTGCCGCCGTACAGCTCGATGCCGGCCGCGTCGGCCACCGCCGCCACGCGCTGCGCCGCGAACAGGCCGCCGCTCTGCTCGATCTTGATCGCGAACACATCCGCGCCGCCCTGCCGGGCGATCTCGAACGCGCTCTCGGGGCCTTGCAAAATTTCGTCGGCCATCAGCGCCACCGGGAAGCGGCGCATCAGCCGCGCCAGCGCGGCGGGCGACGCCACCGGCTGCTCCACCAGTTCGCAACCGGCCTCGGCCAGCGCGGGAATCGCGCGCACCGCCTTTGTCTCGCTCCAGGCCATGTTCACATCGACGCGCACCGAGCCGCGCTCGCCGAGCGCCTGCTTGATCGCGGCCACGTGGCGGATGTCCGCTTCAAGCGCCTTCGCGCCGATCTTCAGCTTGAAGATGCGATGCCGGCGCTCGGCCAGCATCCGCTCGGCCTCGTCGATGTCACGTGCGGTGTCGCCCGAGGCCAGCGTCCACGCCACCGGCACGCGCTCGCGCCGACGCCCGCCGAGCAATTCGCTGACGGGCACGCCGAGCCGCTTGCCATGCGCGTCGAGCAGCGCCGTTTCCAGCGCGCTCTTGGTGAAATGATTGAGCTTGACGAGCTTGCCGAGGTAGGCCATCAGCGCCTGGATGCGCGTGGCGTCGCGGCCGATCATGGCCGGCGCGAAATAGGCGTCGATCGCCAGTTTCATCGTCTCGGGGCTTTCCGGCCCGTAGGCCATGCCGGCGATGGTGGTGCCCTCGCCGATGCCCACCACGCCGTCGCTGCAGATCACCTTCACCAGCATCAGGGTCTGCCCGTACATGGTGGCCACCGACAGCTTGTGCGGCCGGATGGTGGGCAGATCGACAAGGGAAGTTTCGACGCGTTCGACGGTCACGGAAGTCATGGCGGATCAGGCTGGGAAAAGGACAGTGAACGATTTATACGGCGCGGCGCGGCGCAGCGTCCAACACCTTTTTTATCCCGCTCGATACCTTTAAGATATGGAACCGCCTTTTCCCGCACCGGGCCGCGAGGCTCGCACACCGGCATGGATCTCCGTCAACTCCGTTATTTCGTCGCGGTCGCGCGCGAGCGCAACTTCACGCGCGCCGCCGCGCAACTCCATATCGCGCAGCCGCCATTGAGCCGGCAGATGCAGTTGCTGGAAGAGGAACTCGGCGTGCCGCTGCTGATCCGCAACAGCCGGCCGGTGCAATTGACCGACGCGGGGCGGCTGTTCTACGAGCAGGCAATCCAGTTGCTCGGGCGCGCCGAGCAGATGCAGGCCGCCACGCGGCGCGTGGGGCTGCACCAGCGCAGCGTGCTGTCGATCGGGTTCGTGGCGTCGACGCTGTACGGGGGGCTGCCGCAGGTGCTGCAGAAGCTGCGCGCGCGTGCGCCGGAACTCGATATCCAGATGGTGGAATTGATGTCGATCGAGCAGATCGAGGCGCTGAAGGCCGGCCGCATCGACATCGGCTTCGGGCGCGTGCCGCACAGCGACCCGAGCGTGGCGGGCGCCGTGGTGCTGGAGGAACGGCTGGCGGTGGCGCTGCCGCGCGCCTCGCCGATGGCGGGCAGCACGCAGCCGATGCCGATCGGGGAGCTTGCCGGGCAGCGGCTGATCGTCTACCCGAAGGAACCGCGGCCCGGCTTCGCGGATCAGGTGCTCAGCGCCATGCACGGGCATGGCGTGGCCTTGAACGAGGTGCTCGAAGTGCGCGAGATCCAGACCGCGCTCGGGCTGGTGGCGGCCGAGTTCGGGGTGTGCGTGATTCCGCAATCGGCCTGCCAGATGCGCCACGACGTGCATTACCGCCTGATCGACGACGAACGCGTCACCTCGCCGGTCATTCTCAATCACCGCCTGAACGACAACTCGCGCTACATCGAACTGGTCAAGCAGCTAATCGCGGACGTCTATCGTTAGCCCGCCCGCGCCGGCCCAGGCGGATCAGCCCCGCGCGCTCAGTCGCGCGTCGAGCCCTTGGCCGGCCGCCCCGCCCAATACCCGGCCAGCAGCGAACCCGACAGGTTGTGCCATACCGAGAACAGCGCGCCCGGCAGCGCGGCGATCGGCGTGAAATACAGCTTGCCGAGCGTGGCGGCGAGGCCCGAGTTCTGCATGCCGACCTCGATCGCGAGCGTGCGGCACACGGCTTCGTCGAAGCCGAGCAGGCGCCCGCCCCAGTAGCCGCCGAGCAGGCCGATGGCGTTGTGCAGCACCACCCCCACCATCACGATCATGCCGACCGACGCGATGCTGTTGCGCGTGCCGGCCACTACCGCCGAGATGATCAGCAGGATCGCGACCATCGACACGATCGGCAGGTACGGCTCGATCGCGTTCACCGCGCGGCGGAACAGGTGGTTGACGATCAGGCCCACCACGATCGGCAGCGCGACGATCTGCAGGATGCTCATCAGCATGCCGTGCACGTCCACCACGATCGACGCGTCCACGTACAGGCGCGTGAGCAGGGGCGTGGCGAACACGCCCACCAGCGTCGACAGCGCGCTGATGGTGACCGACAGCGCCACGTCGCCGCGCGCCAGATAGATCATCACGTTCGACGCGGTGCCGCTCGCCACGCTGCCCACCAGCACCATGCCGGCGGTCAGGTCGGGCGGCATGCGCAGGATCTTGGCGAGCGCCCAGGCGGCCAGCGGCATCACGAGGTAATGCAGCACGATGCCGGCGATCACCGGCGCGGGGCGCGTGAACACGCGGCGGAAATCGGCGATCGAGAGCGTGACGCCCATCGACAGCATGATCAGCGTGAGCAGCGTCGTGACGTGCGGCGCGACCGGCGTGAAGGTGGCCGGCGTGAAATACGCGGCGAGCGAGATCAGCACCGCCCACAGCGGAAAGAGTCGGGTTACCCGGGCAAGCATGATGAAAATCCTTGGTCGATCTTGTTGGTGTCGAGTGTCGAAAGACGCGCCGGCAGCGGCGTCACGCTGCGCGAACGGTCACGCGGGCCGGCGGCGGGTTCGCCGCCGATCGCCTGGCGCCCGGCTTCGTGAGACGGGCGCACGCCCGGGCGACGGCGCAAAAACCGGCGATTCTACCTTGCACGGGCGAAAGTCCCGGCCATTGGGTTCTTCGGATGCCTGACCGGCGCGCGTCCCATTGGCGGGCGCCGCCGCGCGCAGGTGCGATGGGCACCACGGCCAAGCCAAACCGGAAATTGTTCCCGATCCCGCGTTCCAAAGCCGCGATATACCCGCGATTTCCATCCTTTCTCGCAACATTGACCGCTCGCCCCGGCTTCTAGACTGTGTCCAATGATGTCGTGGGAGAAGGAACACCAAGCCGCCGATGAGCGGCAACGCCACCCTTCCCCGCCCCGAGTTCGTCCCTAGACCAAGACGCACCGGCACCCATCGGCGCGCCGCTCGCGGCGCGCCGATTCGACCGATGCGATATTCATTCGGATATCGAAATCATGAAACTCATCCACCGAGTCGCCGGGGTTGCGACCGGGATGGCCCTCGGCCTCACGGGCCTCGCGGGTGCGTTCGGCAGCAGTCCCGCCGATGCGGCCTGCATCAGCAATCCGCGCGCGCAATCGAACGCCTCGTTTCCCGCTTCGCTGACCGGCAAGCTGGTGTATCACAGCTATGTCGATTACGGAGACGGCACCAGCCAGCTCTACCTGTACGACTTTTCCGCCCACACGCTGACCCGCCTGAGCCAGCCGTCGTGGGGCATCTCCGACCCGATGAACGCGGCATTCAGCCCCGACGGCAAGTGGCTGACGTTCATGGGCATCGCGAACAACGCCTGGAACGTGTTCATGCTGGCGCTCGGCGGCAACGCCGCGCCGATCAACATGACCAACAGCACCGGCGCCACGCGCAACGAGGACCCGAAGTTCAGCGCCGACGGCAAATCGATCGTGTTCAAGCAGAACGGCGACGTGAAGCTGGCCACGCTGTCGTACACCAGCACCGGCCCGGTGTTCACGTCGGTGGCGAGCCTGACCAACGTGCCGGCCGGCTCGGAATATTCGATGCCGTTTCTCGCGCCCGATGCCAGCGCCGTGTATTACGCCAGCGGCACCGGCGCGAAGATGGGCCTGATGAAGCGCATGCTCGGCACCGGCGTGACCAGCACCTACGATCATCCGGCCGGCCTGCAGACCTACTACCCGATCGCGCGCGCGGACGGCACGGTGTTCTACACGCGCTGGAAGAACAAGGGGCAACTCGACCAGATCTACGCGAAGACGCCGGACCCGGCCTCCACGCCCGATCAGTTGGCGCTGAACGATTGCATCAGCAACAACTCCGATCCGGCGCCGGTGAGCGGCACGAACTATTTGTTCTTCTCGTCGACCACGGCCGGCGGCTATCAGCTCTATCTGGGCGACACCGTCACCGGCCGGCGCTGGAGCCTGACGCCGTTCGGCGTCAATGCCGACACCAGCCGCGCCAAGCTCGGGCCGAGCTACTTCGGCGGCAACGCGACGAGTCAGACCTCGCTGATGCTGCGCCGTCGCGTGCATCGGGCGTAAGCCAGACCTGGCTGATGCCGCACCGTCGCGTGCATCGGGCGTAAGCCAGACCTCGCTGATGCCGCGCCGTCGCGTGCATCGGGCGTAAGCCAGACCTCGCTGATGCCGCACCGTCGTCTGTGTCGGGCATAAACCAGACCTCGCTGATGCCGCGCCGTCGTCTGTGTCGGGCGTGAGCCGGGCATCCCTTCAGCGGGCGTTCGCGGCCGCATCCACGAGGCACGCGCCGGAATCCGCTTCCGGCGCGTGCCTCGTTGCTTTTTCCCTGAAGCATTTTGCGCCCCGCTACGGGCCGCATCGATCCGATTCGGCCGGCGGCACGGCCTGGCGCGTATCGAAATCGGCTTCGCGCAAACCCGACGGCGACAGCGACACCATATGCAGCGACGCCGGGCCGTTCGCGATGCCGGTCACGCCCGTGTTGCCCCATGCGAACGGCGCGGGCATCAGCCCGTGCAGCGCGATCGAGTCGCCGGTCAGTGCGAGCGTCATCAGCCGGCCGTCGCGCGTGGGCACGTAGGCGTTCGCGCCATCGACCACGACGCCGGCCTCGCGCACCGACGCCGGCAGACACGCCAGCCGCGCCGTGACCTGCCCCGCCTCGTCGATCAGCATGACGGTGGTGCGGCCGTCGGCCAGCGTGGCCTCCAGCACGAAGCGCCCGACGGCGGGCACCCATTCGGCGGCATAGGTGTAGTACTGCACGCGCAGATCGTCGAGCGAACCGGGCACGCGCACGAACTTGCCGGTGGCCGGGTCGAGCAGCGCGTAGCGCAGGCGTGCGATGGTGTCGCCGGGGATGAATTTCTGCCAGACCAGCAGCGCGCGCGACGGCGAGCCGGCGATCATCGGCCACCATTCTCGGCCGTGCGGCATGACCTCGACGCGCCGCAACAGCGTGCCCGCGCCGTCGTACACCTTCGCGGCCACGCCGTCGCCGGAGCCGAGGTTGTCGATGCCGCCGCCCTGCACCCAGCCTTCCGAATAGAACACCACGAAGCGGCGGCCGACGGCGGCCACGTGGCCCGAATGGCCGCCCGATTCCACCTCGCTCGGGTAAGACACGATCGGCGTGAGGTCGTCGCGATACACGCCGAAGCGCTGGCTCACGTTGCGCGGCGCGTTCCAGCCGTCCTCGAACGTGACGAACAGGCGGCCGTCGGTGTTTTGCGCGACGGACACCGGCTCCTGCGCCTCGGGGCGGCCGATGAACCGATGCACGCCGGCCAGCGCCGCCTGCCCCGGCGCCCATCGGCCGACGTAGACGTCGTGCGGCCAGCTTCCGTCGGGGTTCGCGCCGCGCGGCGGCAACCCGGAGCTGCTGAAGAACACCCAGTGGCTTCCATGACCGGCGCTCACCGTGGCGATGCCGTGCATGAAACGCCGCTCGTCGCCGAAGCCGGGCGCGGGCACCGCCACCACGGCCCCGGCCGGCGCGCGGTGAGCATCGATCGGTTCGGTGGTGGCGGTGGTGGCGGTGGTGGCGGCCACGGCCCCGGTCGGTACACGATGAGCGCCGAGCGGTTCGGCAGCGGCAACGTCAGCAGCCACGGCACTGGCCGGTACACGACGAGCGTCGAGCGGTTCGGCCGTGGCGACGTCAGCAGCCACGGCACTGGCCGGTACACGACGAGCGTCGAGCGGCTCGGCAGCGGCAACGTCGGCGGCCACGGCCGGGCGCGCCAGCGCGCTCAACACGAGCGCCGCGCCGAGGCAGGCGCGCAGCATGCCTACCCCGCGGGCACGCCCGGCCGCACGGCGATACGCGGCGTTCCTGTTTTCCATCACCCGGCTCACTCGCGCGGCGTGCCCATCTTGTACGCGACCCGCGCGCGATAGGCCGGCTCCGCAGAGGCCGGCACCTTCGCGTCGTCGTCATCGCTCGACGCCACGGGGATCGGCTGCGGGCGCAGCGCCGCGATCATGCCGCTCGCATCGTGCGAGGCCACGAACACGCGCGCTTCCGGGTCCCAGTCGCGCGACGCCGTATCGGCAAACAGCGCGGGCTGCGCGACCGTCACGCGCGGCTTGCGCCGCAGCAGGCGCTGCATGCGCGATTTCGACGTGAACGGATGCGCGACGTGCGCGAGGATCATCCAGGTCGTCAACGCCGCGCCCATCGTGCCGATGATCGCCACGTAGGAAATCAGTTCGGGCCACGAAAGATCGCCCTGATCGAACGGCAGCAGATAGCGGTAGGCATACAGCGTGATGACGGCCCACATGGTGCCGACGCAGGCCGGCCGCACCAGGCGGAACCACGCAACCAGCACCACGCCGCGCATGACGCCCCAATCGGCGATGATCTTGCGGGGCGCGCGCAGCGAAAGGTCGATGACGGGCGAATCAGTCATGTTGAATACCTCGGTCGGGGCTGGTCCAGATCGCGCGCTTGCCGCGGCGTCCGAGGACGACCGCGGGCAAGGCCACGACCGTCGTGACCATGTTGATGAGCCAGAAGGCAATCGGATACCAGACGGAATCCATCAGATAGAGCATCAGCTTTTCGTCGTAGCGCCGGTCGATCAGGCAGCCGACGAAGATCTGCAACACGCAGGTCGCCACCAGCAACATGCCGTGCCAGCGCGGGATCAGCGACACCTGCCAGTCGGGCGGCAGCGGGTGGATCGTGTTGATCAGCGCCAGCACCAGCATCAGCGACATCGAATAGGCCCACGCGATGCCGAGCAGGTATTCGATGAAGATCGGCCACATCATCAGTTGCGAGCGGTGCAGCAGGCGCGGCGCATACTTGAGCAGCACCTGCACGCCGCCCTTGGCCCAGCGCAGCCGCTGGCGGTACAGGCCGCGCAGCGTCTCGGGCATCAGGATCCAACTGATCGCGTGCGGTTCGTAGGCCACGCGCCAATCGTTGCATTGCAGCTTCCAGCTGATGTCGATGTCCTCGGTCAGCATGTCCGAGCTCCAGTAGCCGACATCCGCCAGCGCGCTCTTGCGGAACATGGTGCTGACGCCCGACACCGTGAAGATGCGCCCGTACACCTGCTGCGTGCGCTTGATCAGGCCGATGATCGACGAGAACTCGCCCACCTGCATGCGCCCGAGCAGCGAGGTGCGGGTGCGGATGCGCGGGTTGCCCGTCACCGCGCCCACGCTCGGATCGGCGATGAAGTGCTCCAGCATCCAGCTGATCGCATCCTTGTCGAGCAGCGAATCGCCGTCGATGCACATCAGGAACGGCGCGTCGGTCACCACCGTGGCGGTGGTCAGGCCGATCGCCTTGCCCTCGTTCTTGGCGTGATGCACGACCGTCAGGCGCGGGATCTCGGCGGCCAGTTGGTTGAGCACCTCGCCGGTGCGGTCGCGGCTGCCGTCGTTGACGGCGATGATCTCGTAGTTCGGATAGTCGAGCGCCGCCAGATGGCTGAACACGCGGCGCGCGTTGGCCTCCTCGTTGTAGCACGGCACGATCACCGCCACCTTCGGCATCCCGGCTCGCGCGAGCGCTTCCGGCGAGCGCTCGCGGCCCTGTTCGAGCACGAAGAAATGCACGGTCCCGCCGATCATCCACAGGTAGGACATGAAGAACGGGTAGAAGAAGATGAAATCCTGGAGCCGGTTGATGACGAGATGGATCATTTCGCTCCCGGGGCCTTGGCACTGCTGAGCAACGCGTTGATCGAGGTCGGATCGAGCCGCGCGCGCACCGACATCACGTCGCGCAGCGCGAGCGCCTCGGGCTGATCGTGCGCGAAATCGTCGGGGTAGTAGCCGTAGCTGACCATGCCGGCCTCGCGCAGATGCGCCATCTGCTCGGCCAGCCGCTTGCCCGGCACGCGCGCGCCGCTGCGCGAATCGACCGCCTCCAGCATGAACACCGTGCGGCGCGGGCCGTCCGTCACCTGTTTCACGGTGCTGCCGAGCTTGCCGAGCCACGCATCGACCGAGCCGATGCCCTGCCGCGACGGCATCGCCAGCAGGCCGACGAAATCGTAATCGTTGAGGAATGCCGCGTAATCCTGCGCGTAGCGGCCGCCGGCCTGCGGATCGAGCAGCACGTCGGGGAAGATCGCGCGCACCGTCAGCACCTCGCCGCTGTTCTGGCTGTCGAACACGATCTGCTGCAACTCCTGCGTGAACTCGATCAGGTGGCGCGTCTTCAGTTCGCCCCAGCGCCGGGCCAGCGCGGGATCGGCGCGGATCTGCCCGACCTCGCGCGGCAAGCCCCAGCGCACATAGGTATCGCCCGCGTGGCGGCCGGCATCCTCGGTGTCGCCGAGCATCGCGTCCTCGCCGAACAGCACGCCCGAAAACGCCGCATAGCGGCCCAGATCCTCATACATCTCGCGCACGAACGCGCGCGCGGCCGGATCGAACGGGCTCAGGCGGCGCACGCCCGATGCGCCGGGGGGCGGGCTGCCGCCGCCGGCCGCGCTCACGAACTCGACGCGCCCGGCCAGCCTGGGCGGCACCGCGAACGACAGCACCGGCAGCCACGCATACACCGACACCCGCGCCCGCGTGCTCAATTGCCAGGCCGCGCGGCTGAACAGATCGGCGCGCACCGGCAGGTGCCGGTTCGGGAAATACACCGCCTCGGCCAGCCCCGAGCGCGACGGGTCGGAAAACGCCTGCAGATACACCGAACTCGGGCGCAGCCGGAAGATCCGCTCGATCAGGTCGCCGAGCTTCTTCTCCTGCCGCTCGGGCGACGGGTCGTATACATCATCGAGCGACACCACCACCGCCCGCTCCACCGGATTGACGCGGCCGCGGTTCTGCCACGGCTCGCGCATCGAGCGCTCCAGGCCGCCCACGTCGATGTCGTAGGTGGCGAGAATCCGGCGCATGCGATCGAGCGGCACGTCGCGCGTGTTCGGGCCGGATTCCAGCGTGAACTGGGTCTGCATGCCGAGTTGGGCCGACACCGTGCGCACCGTCAGGTTCTGCGCGCCGTACGGCCAGACCATCGAGCGGATCGTGAAGCCCGTATGCGCCTTGACCTGGCGAATGCAGCGGCCGAGGTCGGTGCGCACGCGCGTTTCGAACTCCTGATCGGTTTCGTAGCGCTGTTGATCGCGCAGATACAGATGCGAGGTGGCCGCCGGCAGTTCGTTGCCCTGGGGATTGGCGATCGCGCCGTGGTGCAGATCGTGCGTATGGCAGGCCAGTTCCACGAGGCCCGAATCGGCCACGTCCTTCACTTCGTCCCACGACATGAACGTGTCGCGCGGCACCACCAGCGTGTCGGACAGGCGCACGCCGGTATCGGCCGGGGTATCCACCCACGACGTGACGATCGCCATCACCGCCGGGTAGTTGAACTGCTTGAGCAGCGGCAGCACCTTCTCGTGATGGCTGCGGAAGCCGTCGTCGAACGTCAGCAGCACGGCGCGCGCCGGCAGCGGCTTGCCGCCGCTGCGCGCGGCCAGCACCGCGCCGAGGCTGACCGGGTGATAGCCGTTCGCATCGATCCAGGAAAAGATCGAGGTCAGCGTGCCGGTATCCACCGCGTACGGGTCGGTCACGTTGTTGGTGGCGAACTCTTCCTGCAGGTTGTCGCGAATGTCGTGAAAGCACAGCGTGCGGAACGTCAGGCCGTCGGCCGCATCCGCCGGCGGCAGCAGGTCGATCAGGCGCGCCGGGGCGAGCCTCGGAAACAGCGTGCAGCCGGCCAGCGCCCCGATGCAACTGCAAATGAACCGTCGTCTGGATTCCATCGTTATCGTTCTCCGTTCGAGACAGGCGCTCAGAAAGGCACCGTGAGCGAGCCGTAAGCCGTCGCCGACAATTCCCGCGAGCCGTCGTACGCATGACTGAGCAAGCCGAGGCCGTAGGTGAGCGCGACGTTGTGGCTGAAGCTCCAGACGTGCTCGATGCGCGCGCCCAGCTCGGGGCTGGTGCCGAAGCCGCGCTCGTTGTACGCGCCGGCGGTCAGGTAGATGCGCTGCTGCAGGCCCTTCTCGCCGCTGCGCCACAGCGACCACTGATGCATCGCCACCAGCTCGGCCGTGTAGTCGCGCCCCGGGGCGTAGTAATTCGCGTTGGCGATGGTGTTGCTGCCGGTGCCGAGGTTCATCGTCAGGTTGACGAACTGGTTGGCCGCGGTGAACACGCGCTGCGTGCCGCTCAGGGTGATCTCCTGGTTGAAGTTCGAATCGCTGTAGCGCGCGGCGGAATACGTGAGCGAAGCGGAGCGGCGGTCGGTATCGGTGAAGTTGAAGCTGAACTGCGCGGTCTTGCCCCACAGGTGATCGAGATAGGCCTTCCACGGCAGCGCGTTCGAATCGGTGTCCACCGATGCGCTCGCCGACAGGTAATCGTTGAATGCGTAGTTGACCTCACCGTTCGCGCCCATCCGGCCGTCCGCGCCGAGCGAGCGCGTGGCCTCGCCGGTAATCGACAGCCCGCCGTTGCGGTAATCGCCGCCGATGCCGGTGCGCGTGCGGCTGATATTGCCGATATCGGTGTTCGCGTGGCCGTAGTAGGTGTGGCCGAACACGCGCCAGTTGTCGAGGATCGGCGGCGAATACAGCATCGTGTCGATGCTGAACTCGTTGTCGGCCAGCTCCGAATTGCCGTGCTCGCCGTTCACCTCGATCGACAGCACCGGCGCGCGATACGCGGCGTAGTCGCGCTTGAACGCACGCACCGCCCCGCTTTCGGGGAAGGTGGTGCCGAACGTGTCGTCGATCTGGTGCGCGCGGCGGTAATCGCCGAGCGCCAGCGACGCGCGGCCCAGGCCGGCCATCGTCTCCACGTCGTCGGGGTGATCGGTCAGCGTGCCGGCGTAGGTGTCGCGCGCGCGTCGCGTCTGCGAATTGCCGAGCATCGCGTCGGCCTGCGCATCGCGCACCTCGGCGCTGAACGGCACCTGCTCCTCGAGGCGTTGCAGGCCGGCCATGCCGGTTGCGGTCTGGCCCATGTAGATGCGGCTTTGCGCGAGCAGCCGGTAATAGCGCAGGTAGTCGTCGTTGGCCGGGTCCCACTGGTTGATCTTCGCGGCGGACGGCAGCGCGCGCCGCATGTCTTCCAGCACCTGTTGCGCCTGCACGTAATGGTTCTGATCGGTCAGCGCGTAGAACAGGTCCTCGCGCAAGTCGATCAGGCGCGTGTGCGCGCCGTATTGATAGCCGAGCGTGGCCGCATCGGGCGCGGGCGCGGTGAACTGCGCGATGGCGCGGCGGTACGCCCACTCGGCCTTGTCGGGCCGTTGCAGATAGGCATAGGCGTCGCCCACCGCCGCCAGCGCGTCGATCGACACGTCGCTGCCGGGCGGGATCGTCTCGAACACCGCCACCGTATCCTTCATGCGCCCGTGCGCGGCATAGGCCACGGCGCGGTCGCCGGCCAGCGACGCGCGAATCGGCGCGTAGTCGGGCGTGGCAGGCAGGCGCTGGTCGAACGCCTCGGCCTCGCGGATGGCACGATCGAGCGCATCGAAGCGGTCGGCGCTGGTCATCTCGCGCACCTTGGCGCGGCCGCCGCGCACTTCCTGGCGGATGCTCAGTTCCTCGATGCGCGCGAGATCGACCGGCGAGAACACGTCGGGCCGCGCCCGGGCCAGCACGAGCGCACGCACCGCGCCGCCTCCCGTGGCCAGCGTCAGCACCTGCTTGCGCAGGTTCTCGTCGGGCGATGCCGAGGTTTCGGACGATTCGGACAATTTCGCCACGGCTTCCGGCACCGATTGCGAGGGCGGCGGAGGCGGCTCGGGCGTGGGGGCGGGGCTCGGTGCGAGCGTGCTGCCGAACGTGCTGCCGGCCGCGAGCGTCGGGCCGGGCGCACCGTCTTCCGGCATCGGCACGGCGTGGACCACGGGCGGCATGCCGTTGCCGACGGTGCCGAGGTTGGCCGCGGCAGTCGGCGCTTGCGGCTCCGCCTTGCGATGCGGTGGTTCCTGCACCGGCGCGCTGCCCGGCATTGGCCGGCCGGCCGGCACGGGGCTGGCCGGATCGTCCGGCATCTCGACCATGAAAACCACCGGCCCGGAAGGCGGCGCTTCCTGCGCGCACGCTTCCCCACTATCCAACGTCGCATAGGCCGACAACAGCACCATCGGCACGACCGTCGCGGGCGCACAGGCACCCAGCGGCCACCGGCGAGGCGGCACGCGCAAACGCTTGAACTCGATCATCGATACGATTTCCTTTTAAAGCGTTCCGTCGGTAAAACAGGCACGCGATCGGTGAAAATGACCTATTGCCGCCAAACGGCGAATCAGGTCATTCCGTTGAAATTTGACAAAATCTCAACATCTTCACGAATCAAGGAAAATCACGGCAGGCAACAAGGGGCGACCGGCATCGACAATGCTTTTTTGCGGGATTCGATATATCGAGTTTGTCGTCATATAAAGTCAGCCTGGTTTTTATCAGTCCACACCCTTACGCTTTCATCGCGATTGGCGAATCATCCCCGCCGATTCGAACGAATCGCGATAGCCACATAATGGCGAACGCCAAGGGAGCCGGCCGTCGCGCGAGGAGCGCAAAGGCCGGACAGGAAGCGCCGACGCGGCGCGTCATCGACTTCTGGAACGTCGATGGTGAGACGGCTCCACTTTGATAAAAGCGGCCGCCAATAGCGGCAAATCGTCAAACAAGCTTTAAAGATTCCTTTTAAAGCATATTCAAGCGACCATGCCACTACCGATACGAGAAAGCATTCTAATCGGCGGGATTGAAACGATTCCCGAAACGTTTCATCTCGTTACTCCCGTTACAATCAGAATCGATTACTGATTGATGTCGGTTTTATCGGTCATTAATTCTTATTGAAGGTTAAAATTAGAAATATTTACTGAGTCGCCTATGATGTTTGCATTTCATTCTTCTCGTCCGTATCCTGATTGCTCTTTAACGACGGAGAAGCCAATGGCGGCATTCATCACGAGAATTAATTGGGTGCGTGCAAGCCAGTGGTGTCTTGCCACGACATTGGCGGCATCCGTCCTGCCGGCCGGTGCGCAGATCGCCCATCCGGTAGGCGAAGGCGCGCAACCGGCCACGATCACGCCGCCCCCGGCCGTGGCGGCCGCCACCGCGTCGGCAGCGCCTTCTACGCCCGCCCCGACAAGCGCCAAGACACCCCGGCCGATGCTCTATTACGTCTGCGGCAACGCCGACATCGACAAGCAGGTGCATGCGCCCGATCCGCAGCATCCGTTCAACCTCGGCGTGAGCTTCGCCGCCTCCAACACGGCTTCGCCGCCGTCCGACGTGGCCGTCAAGGTACGCCGCCATGGCCGCGTGCTGATGGATTTCATCGCGGCCGGGCCGAATTGCCGGTTCTCGCTGCCCGATGCGGAATACCGCGTCGAGGCCACCTACCAGGGCGCGATGAAGTTCGACATCGTCAAGACCGGCGACCTCGACGCGCGCATCACCTGGTAACGCACCGGCTTCGCGCCGTTCGACCCGAGCAGGGACACCCCACGAGGAGGCAAGACAACCATGAGCACATCCGATCAACCGAGCATCTCGCTTGTCAGCGCGCCGCGCATCGGCTGGACCGTCGCGTTGAGTCTGGTGTTCTATCTGATCGCATTGAGCGCGGGGCTGCGCTACAACCCGACGCACGCCTTCTGGCATTCTTCGGAGGCCGAAGCGCCGGCTACGTCGGATGGCGCGCCGATCATCGGCACGGTCAGCGCGACGCCGCCGCGCCTGGTGGGCGATGCGCCGGCGGGGCTGTTGCTGACGCAGGCGCTCGATTGCGCGCAGGCCCGGCAATGGGAATGCATGGGCCAGGCCAGCGAGGCCGCGCGAGCGCTGCAAGGCGATGCGGCGTTGGCGCAGGTTTCGGCCACGCCGTCGGTGATGAGCACCGCTGCGGCGGCCACGCTGGCCGCCGCGCCCGCCGTGGCGTTGGCAGCGGCACGCCCGCACGCGGCGCCGCGTGCGGCAGTGCGCAGCTGGAAGGTGTCGACGCGGCCTCACGCCGCGCCGCGCCGCCCGATCCAGCGCGTCGCCTATCACGTGCCGGCGCGCCCGCCCGCTCCCGATCCGTTCTTCGCGAACCTGTATCGACACTGAGGCCGACGGGATCGGCGGCGTGCTGCACGCTCAGGCCGCGCCGGTCATGCCCGGTTCGCTCCAACCGCCTCAGGCCGCCTTCGCCGCCACCTTCGGCAACCACGCCTTCACCAGCGACACCCACCACGCCATCCCCGGCTTCAGCAGCGCATCGTTGAAATCGTAATTGGGGTTGTGCAGCGGAATCGCGCAACCGCACTGGCCGTGCTCCGAGCCGTCGCCGTTGCCGATGAACACGTAGCAGCCGGGCCGGTGCTGCATGTAGAACGCGAAATCCTCGGACGGCATCTGCGGCGCCACCTCGGCATCCACGCTCGCCGCGCCGAACACCGATTCGAGCACGCCGGCCGCGAAGGCCGTCTCGTCGCGATGATTGACGAGCGCCGGATACATGCGGTCGAACGTGAAATCGAGCCGCATCTCGTAGGCCGAGGCGATGCCCCGCGCCAGTTCGCGCATGCGCTGCTCGATGCGGTCGAGCACCTCGGGCTTGAACGCGCGCACCGTGCCGCTCAAGGTCGCGTGCCCCGGGATCACGTTGACCGCGTTGCCGGCATGGATCTCCGTGACGGATAGCACCGCCGCCTCGTTCGGATCGATGTTGCGCGCGACCACGCTCTGCCACGCCTGCACCAGCGCCGTGGCGGCCACCACCGGGTCGGCCGCGCGATGCGGCTGCGCGGCGTGCGCGCCGGCGCCGGTCAATTCGACGGTGAACGTGTTGCTCGACGCCATGATCGGGCCGGGCCGCAGCGCGAAGCTGCCGGCCGCGATGCCGGGCCAGTTGTGCGCGCCGAACACGGCGTCCATCGGGCAGCGCTCGAACAGGCCGTCTTCGATCATCAGGCGCGCGCCGGCGCCGCCCTCCTCGGCCGGCTGGAAAATGAAATTGACGGTGCCGTCGAAATCGCGCTGCTCGGCCAGGTAGCGCGCCGCGCCGAGCAACATGGCGGTGTGGCCGTCGTGGCCGCACGCGTGCATCTTGCCGGGATGGCGCGAGGCATGGGCAAAGCGGTTCAGCTCGTGGATCGGCAGCGCGTCCATGTCGGCGCGCAGGCCGATCGAGCGGGCGCCGCGTCCGCAGCGCAGCACGCCCACCAGGCCGTGGCCGCCGATGCCGCGCTCCACGTCGATGCCCCAGCTCGTCAGCAGCCGCGCGACGTAGTCGGCGGTGTGCTGCTCCTCGTGGCGCAGTTCGGGGTGGGCGTGCAGATGTCGTCGGATGCGAATCAGATCGGGTTCGATGGCGCCGAGGCGCGGGTCGTTCAGGAAGGTCATTCGGTCAGGGCGCCGTGCGCCGGTTGTTCGGAATTCGAGCCGGCGCGCGCGGACAGCGCAACCGGAATGCAACTGACGAGCGCGGCGGCGGCCAGGTAGTAGCCCACCACCAGCTTGTCGCCGGTTGCGTTGATCAGGGTGGTGACGATCAGCGGCGTCAGGCCGCCGAACAGCGTCACGCCGGTGGCGTACGACAGGCCCACGCCGGTGGCGCGGAACCGCACCGGAAACACGCCGGCCAGCACGTTCGAGGCGCACGCCGCGTAGCAGGCCAGCAGCAGCGCGATGACGGATTGCACGGCCATCAGCGAGAGGCGATCCGGGTGTCGGGACAGGAACAGGAACATCGGATACGCGCCCAGCGCCGTGAGCAGCGCGCCGAACAGCATCGGGCGGCGCACGCCGATCCGGTCCGACAGCAGGCCCACCAGCGGGCACGCGACGACCATCGTGACGCCGTACGCCAGTTGCCCGAGGTAGCTGTCGAACAGGCTCATGTGCAGCTCGCGCACCGAGTAGGTGGTGAAGTAGTTCGACACGTAGGTCGCGATGGTCCAGAACACCATGATCGCGACGCCGCCGATCAGCCGCCAGCGGTATTGCACGAGTTGCGGCACGAGCGGCTCGGCGCGCTGCCGGCTGGCGCGTTCGAACGCCGGCGTTTCCGGAATCGAGCGGCGCACGTACCAGCCCACCGGCCCGATCAGCACGCCGAACACGAACGCAAGACGCCACGCGCCCGCGTTGATCTGCGCATCGCTGAACAGGTGCGTGAGCGCCATGCCCACCAGCCCGGCGAGCATCACGCCGCCGCCCTGCGACATCTGCTGGAACGACGAGGCGAAGCCGCGCCGCTGCTGCGGCGCGTTCTCGATCAGCAACGCGACCGAGCCGCCGATCTCGCCGCCGGCCGAAAAGCCTTGCAGCAGGCGTCCGCACACCACGATCACCGGCGCGGCCACGCCGATCGATGCATACGACGGGCAGACCGCCAGCACCAGCGTGCTGGCCGCCATCAGCACCAGCGTCAGGCTCAACGCGCGGCGGCGGCCGGCGCGGTCCGCATAGCGGCCCAGCACCAGCGCGCCGAACGGGCGCGCGGCGAAACCCACCGCGAACGTCATGAACGTCAGCAGCAGCGAACTGAATTCGGACTGCGTAGCGAAGAAGGTGCGCGAGATCGGCACCGCGAAAATGCCGTAGGCAATGAAGTCGTAGATTTCGAGCAGATTGCCGACCGAGGCGGCCGCAAAGGTCCTGCGTTCGGAGGACGCGGCTGGGTCGTGGAGTGCACCGGAGCGGTTCATGGGAGCGGTTCTGTCGATGTTGGAATAGGCCTCAATCTACCGTCCGCCCCCCTCGCCGCCGCCATACTATTCAAAAATAGCGGGGATACCCGAAAGGCATACCCCAAGGGAAAACGCCGATCCGGCAAGGGTTTTCGACCCGCCGCGCGCGGCGTGTCGCGGGTCGCTCCCGGCTGGCCGGAATGCTTTTGGCATGCAAGACTCCAGGCACGTCTTCACGCACTTCGATTCCCGCATTTCACATGGATATCCGACACGTTCGTTACTTTCTCGCGGTGGCCGATTCGGGCAGCGTGGCGGCCGCCGCGCGGCAGTTGCACATCGTGCAGCCGGCCTTGAGCCGGCAGATCCGCGATCTGGAGGAGGAATTGGGCGCGCCGCTGTTTTCGCGCAGCGCGCGCGGCGTCGAGCTGACGGCGGCGGGCGAACAATTCGCGCTGGATGCGAGAAAGCTGCTGATCGATTTTCAGTCGGCGCGGCAACGCGCGCTGCGCGTCGCGCAAGGCAGCGCGGGCGCGCTGCGGCTCGGGCTGTCGCCCGCCTATAGCTGGCACCCGGCAATACTCTCGCAGTTCAACCGGTTTCGCGAGGCGCAACCGGCCATCTCGCTGCGGGTGGAACCGATGCTGTCGTCCCTGCAACTGACGGCGCTGGCCAATGGCGAACTCGACGGCGGCTTTCTCGGCTGGCGCGATGTGCGCGACACGCGCTTCGACGCGATCACCGTGTTCGATTGCGGGCTGCGCATCGCCGTGCCGAAGCGGGGCGGCATCACGATGGAGGTGCCCGAACGGCTGTCCGATCTCGCGCAACTGCCGTGCGTCTGGTTCGATCGCGACACCTCGCCCGCCTACTACGACTTCCTGATCCGTCAATGCCAGCTTGCCGGGTTCTCGCCGAACATCGTGCAGGTCGGCGGCGACACCACCATGATTCTCGGGCTGGTGGCCGCCGGGTTCGGCTATTCGATCGTGCCGGACAGCGCGCTGCATTGCTGCCCGTCGTCCACGGCGTTGATCGCGCACCCTGAGCTGACGCTGACCTACCCGGTCGAGTTCGTGTGGAAGCGCGATCAACTGAACGGGCCGCTCGCGCGCTTCATCCGCGACATGGAACCGCGCGTGCCGTTCGACCCGTATGCGACATGGGCCGGCGAAACGCCGCAGCAGGCAGACGTGCCGGCCTGAGAGGCGACGCCCGGCGGCCCGCGATCAGAACTTCTGGCGGATCGCGAGATGCACGGCGGCCTGATGGTCGGTGGATGAGGCGCTCAGGCTCGTGAGCGCCGCCATGGCGTCCTTGCCCGTCGAATCGTGGCCCGACGCCTTCTGATACACGGCTGAAAAATACACGTCGGTCCGCTTCGACAAGGCGTAGTCCGCACCGATCTCGCCCTGGTAGTAACGCGCGCCGGCATTGCTCGCGCCGTTGGCCAGCGTCACCGCATTGCTGCGCGTGTAGTCGAAGCCGGAGGCCAGCAGCAGCGCCGGCGTCAGTTGATAGCGCAGGCTCAGTTCCGCGTTGTCGAAGGTGGCGCTGCCGCCCGCGCGGAAGCCGGTGGCGCCGTTGCCGCCGAGGTCGAGGAAGCGCACGTTCGAGTAGGTCGCGCCGAGCGTGGCCGCGCCGATCGCATAGGTGCCGCCGAGCGCGATCACCTGGTACGAATTGGCGGACGCGTAGCCGGAATAGATCGGATTACTGACGACAGCCGGCGTGGCGGCCGACGTGCTGTTGCCGAACAGGCCGCCCAGGTTCGACGGCGTGCGCGCGTTGAGGTAGCCGATGCCCAACGTGACCGGCCCGCCCGCGTAGCCCGCGCCGAGCGACCAGATCTGGTTCTGCGACACGCTGCCCGCCACGCCGCCGACGCTGTAGGTGCCGCCCCACGTGAAGCCGCCGTAGCGCGGGCCGACGTACTTGACCGTGTTGTTGGTGCGATACGAGTTGTTGAAGTTGTCGATGTCGCCCGCATGCGCCGCGATCGTGCCGCCCCATGCATCGGCCACGCTCAGGATGCCGACATAATCGACCACCGAATCGTATTGCCGCCCCAGCGTGACGCGCCCGAAGCGCTCGCTGGCGAGCCCGACGAACGCCTGTCGGCCGAACATCAGGCCGCCCTGCCCGAGCTTGCCGCTGTTCACGTCGAAGCCGTTCTCCAGCGTGAATACCGCCTTCAACCCGCCGCCCAGGTTCTCCTCGCCGCGCAGGCCGAACCGGCTGCCCTGCAGCATCCCCGACGACAGGTTGTACAGCGAATGGCCGCCCGCGTTCGACGTGTAGTTGATGCCTTCGTCGATGATTCCGTACAAGGTCACGCTGCCCTGCGCATGCGCGGCTTCCGTCATCGCGCCCAACACCGCGATGGTGATCAACAGCTTCTTCATGCTTCAATCCCCTTGATCGATTTCGTATAGAACTACTGATTAGTTTTTCCTGACGATTTCAGGCAAGGGGATGGTAGTGGCGATCAAAAATCGCGGGTATTACCTAAAAACTGGGTGCGCTATGCCTCGCGGGCATAGCACGGCATGACGGCTTCACGTCATCCGGAACACCTCCGGCGCGTGGTTCAACTCCGCTGTCTGATCGTCGAGCGCACTCGACGGCGAACAGCTTCGGCGTATGCGTGGAAACATGGGCGCGCCGAGCGCCCCGTTGACGGCATGCATCTGCCCGCATGCCTCAGCCGGCCACTGCCGCGAGCCGCTGCGCCGCCTTCTCGACGGCGGCCACGCGAATCGCGCGACGCACCGCCGTGGCCTGCAACGCCCGCTCGACGATCGCGCGCGGCGCGACGAACGGCGTGCCGGCCTGGAACGGCGGCTCCGGGTCGTATTCGATCTGCAACTGGATCTGCTGGGCGACGTCCTCGCCGGCCACTTCGGCGGCCACGCGCAGGGCCATGTCGATGCCGGCCGTGACGCCGCCCGACGTATAGAGGTTGCCGTCGATCGTCAGGCGTTCGTCGCTGGGGATCGCGCCGAACCGGCTCAACAGGTCGCGCGCCTGCCAGTGGCCGCCCGAACGGCGGCCGTTCAGCAGGCCGGCCGCGCCGAGCAGCAGCGAGCCGGTGCAGATGCCGAAGATGTATTTCGCGGCGAGCGCGCGTTCGCGCACGAAGCCGACGATCCGCGGGTCGAGCATCGCCTCGTCCGTGCCGGGGCCGCCCGGCACGACGAACAGGTCGTAGGCGGACGCGCCGGCGAAATCGGCGTCGGGCTGGATCACCAGGCCCTTGTCGGTGCGCACCGGCGCGCGACTCGGCGCGACGATTTCCACGCGCCAGCCGGGCAGTCGGCCGAGCACTTCGAGCGGGCCGGTCAGGTCCAGTTGCGTCATGTCCGGGAACAGCAGCAGGCCGGCGGTTTGGGTTTGGGGGGCAAGTTCGAGCGATGGGGTCATGGAATCCTCCGAGTGGTGACGCCATTGAATCAGCCCGCGTACTGGCAAAAAAGACAGAAAATGCGTATTTTTTGCCAATGCCTGCCCTTGCCTCCCCGCCCCCTCGCCGGATCGTGATCTTCGTGTTCGACGGCGCCCAGCCGATCGACGTGTCCGGCCCGCTCCAGACCTTCGACACCGCCAGCGAAGAGGCGATGGTCGAGCGTTACCGGTGCAGCGTGGTGTCCGAGGATGGCGGCCCGCGCCGGCTGCAAGGCGGCATGACGGTGCTGACCGAGCCGCCGCCCGACGGGCGCTTCGACACGCTCGTGATCCCGGGCGGCCCGGGCGTGCATGCGGCGCGCAAGTCGCCCGAGATCGTGCGGCAAGTCAGGGCGCTGGCCGAGCGCGCCGAGCGGGTGTGTTCGGTCTGCACCGGCGCATTCCTGCTGGCCGAGGCCGGGCTGCTCGCAGGGCGCAAGGCGGCCACGCACTGGCGCGCGTGCGCGGCGCTGGCGCGGGAATTCCCGTCGGTGGAGGTGCAGCCCGATCCGATCTGGGTACGCGACGGCCGGGTCTGGACCTCGGCCGGCGTGACGGCCGGCATCGATCTCGCGCTGGCGATGGTCGAGGCGGATTTCGGCAACGCGCTGGCGGCGCTCGCCGCGCGGCGGCTGGTGGTGTACATGCGGCGCTCGGGCGGGCAGGCGCAATTCAGCACGCCGCTGGCGCTGCAAACCGCCGACGGCTTCGGCACGCTGTTCGACTGGCTCGGCAAGAACCTGCACCGGCCGCTGAAGGTGACCGACCTGGCCGACGAGGCCGGCATGTCGCCGCGCACCTTCATCCGCCATTTCACCGAGAAGATCGGCATGCCGCCCGGCAAGGCGCTGCAAGGTCTGCGCCTCGAACGCGCGCAATCGCTGCTGACCTCCACCACGTATTCGCTGTCGGAAGTGGCGCGGCGCACCGGCTTCGGCCGCGAGGAGCGCCTGCGCAATGCGTTCGTCCGGCAGTTCGCGATCGGGCCGACGCAGTGGCGGCAGCGCTTCAGCGAGAAGCACGAGGCGTCGTAGTCGCAAGCAGCGCGAAGCCAATGCGTGTGCTTGGTGGCGGTGCGTTACAACCCCGGCGACAACCCGCCATCGATCCGCAGGTTCACCCCCGTGATGTAGCCCGCGAGCGGGCTGGCAAGAAACGCCACGGCGTCGGCGATCTCGTCGAGCCGCCCGACCCGCCCCATCGGCACCTGGGCGAAGCTCGGCAGCACGGCCCGCTCGACCGCCTCCCACGCGCCGTCGCGCTCGGCCAGCCCGCGCTCGGCGGCCACCTCGCGAAACCGCGCATCGAGCGCGGCGCTGTGGATCGTGCCCGGCGAGACGGCATTGACCGTCACGCCGTCGGCCGCCACGGCCTTCGCCATCGACGAGGTCAGTGCATTGATCGCGGCCTTGCTGGCCGAGTAGTCGGGCGCGCTGGGCGGCGGGATGGTCGCGGCCAGGCTCGAAATATTGATCACGCGCCCCCAGCGGGCCGCGCGCATGGCGGGCAGCAGCCGCGTGGCGACGCGCACCGCGGCCAGCACGTTGCGGTCGTAGGCCGAAGCCCACGCGCCGGCCTGCGTCGTGTTCCAATCGTCGCGCGAGCCGCCCGAGCCGCCCGCGTTATTGATCAGGATATCGATGCGTCCGGCGCGGGCCTGCGCATCGTCGACCAGCCGCCGCACCGCGTCGTCGTCCGTCAGGTCGCCCGTCACGAACGCGGCCCGGCCGCCCTGCCCGGCGATCTCGCCGGCCACGCGCGCGGCCAGCCCGGCATCGCGGCCATGCACCACCACGAACGCCCCTTCCCGCGCGAGCGTCCTGGCCAGCGCCTCGCCGATGCCCTTGCTGCTTCCCGTCACCAGCGCCGTCTTGCCGTGCAATTGCAAATCCATCGCCTATCCCTCACGCTTCGTCAACGAAGACGCCACGATAGGGAGCACGAGTGAACGAAACAAGTACGCACTTTTCGGTGCCCATGGCTCCCATCTCGCCCGAAGCGCGCGAGGCCTGCCTCGGCCCGGACGGCTCGGTCGCGCATGTCGCGCGCGTGATCCGCATGATCCACGGGCGCTGGAAGCTGCCGATCCTGTTCCGGCTCTACGCCGATCCGGCGCTGCGCACCTTGCAGTTGAAACGCGACCTGCCCGGCATCTCGCAGAAGATGCTGACCCAGCACCTTCGCGAGTTGGCGGCCGACGGCCTGATCGAGCGCATCGATTTCGGCGAGAAGCCGTTGCGCGTCGAATATCAGTTGACGGAGCGGGGCCGGCAGTTGCTGCCGGTGCTGGTGGCCGCGCGGCAGTTCTCGGCGCGCCATCCGGCGTGAGCACGGCATGGCGAACTCACCGCTCAAGCCTTCGCGAACTTGCGAATCGCGTCCTCGGTCACGGGCGTGAACAGGTTGACGAGATTGCCGTCGGGATCCCGAAACAATACCGAGCGGTTGCCCCACGGCTGCGTGACCGGCGCCTGCACGATGTCGGCCAGATGCGGTTCGAGCCGCGCGAACGCCGCATCGACGTCGTCCACGCGAAACTCGACGATCATCGCGCGGTTGCTGCCGGGCGTGGCCGCGCCCGCGCCGAACAGGTCCATGGTGCGCTTGCTGCCGACCGCCAGCGTGCACGACGGCGACGCCAGTTCGGCGAAATCGTCGGTGAACCAGGTGGCCGTGAGGCCGAGCGTTTCGTAGAAGCCGACCAGCCGGCGAATGTCGTCGGTGATGATGCGGGTGGAGACGAAGTCCATGGGGTTTCCTCCTGAAGTCGATGTGTCGGCGCATGCTACGAGGAGGCTGCTGACACCGTGCTGTCAGCAGCACGGCAACCGGGCAACGCACGCTTCATTCGCACCGGTTGAATTCAGAACTTCGCGCACGGCAATGACACGCGGCGCGGGCCGGCCCATCATGCGATGCGACTTCGCCACGCCACCGCCCGCCATGCCCAAGCTCATCGCCCTGCTGCTCCACCGAATTCGCTCCCTGCTCGCCCTGTGCCTTGCCTCCGCGCTGCTCGCCTCGACGGCGGGATGCCACGCGCAGGCCGAACCCGATGCGGCCGGCCAGATGTCGATGAAGCCGTCCGTCACGTACCTGTTCCTGCTGCGCCGCACGCCGTTCTTCACGGCGCTGTCGACCGAGCAGTTGCAATGGGTGATCGCGCATTCGAAGGAATGGCAGGTGCGGGAAGGGTCCGTCATCGATGCGTGCAGCGCCGGCGGCAGAGAAAACGCTTCGGATGACTGGATACTGCTCGACGGCGGCTGGGCGGTCGAGCACGACGGCCGGGCCGAACGCGCCGGGCGCGGCGAGGCGGGGCAATGGTTCAACCGGACGGTGGCGAACGGCGCACGCTGCCGGCTCGTGGCGACCGAATCCGGCTACGTCATGAAGATCGCGCATGCCGACCTGCAAAACATGCTGGCGCGCGGTTTCGACTTCGATGCGCCGTTGGCGGCCGGGCGCGCCTATTACCGGACGATGTTCGGCAACGGGCGCGCGGGCGACGCGCAGTGAATCAGTGAATCGCTGTGAATCGACCGGCCCCGCCCGCGTTCAGGCGAGGCTGTCGATCAGCGCCGCATTGAACGCCTTCAGGTCGTCCGGCTTGCGGCTCGAGATCAGCGAACCGTCGCGCACCACGGGTTCATCCACCCAGGTGCCGCCCGCGTTGCGGATGTCGTCCTGCAGGCTCGGCCAACTCGTCATCCTGCGCCCGCCGACCACGCCGGCCGACACCAGCAGCCAGCCGCCGTGGCAGATCACGGCGATCGGCTTGTCGGCCCGGGTGGCCTCGGTCACGAAGCGGCGCGCGTCGTCCACCATGCGGATCGCGTCGCCGTTGACGACGCCGCCCGGCAACACCACCGCGTCGTAATCGGCCGCGCTCGCCTCGTCGAACGTGCGGTCCACCTTGACGCGCGCGCCCTTGTCGACGTGCCGGAAACCCTGGATCTCGCCGTGCTGCGTCGAAATCACGTGCACCTGCGCGCCTTCGGCCGCCAGCGCGCGCTGCGGCTCGGTCAGTTCGACTTCCTCGAATCCGTCCACCGCGAGGATCGCGATCTTGCGTTGGTCGAGTGCGTTTGCCATGACGTGCTCCTGTTCTCGTTTGCGGCTCCGTATCGGCCGTCACGACATATCGAGCAACGACGGTGCCCGGCAAACGCGACGCGGGCGCGAGGCGCGAGCGACGCGCCCCGGGTGATTGCTACACGGCTTGCAGAATTTACCCGGCGGCGTTCAGCGGACCCGACCCCAGCCGCCGAACGCCCAACAGCCCTCACGTGCCTCGAACGATCCGCTCCACCGCGTCGAACAACTGGTCCGCATCGAACGGCTTCTGCAACGCGGTCCAGGCGAAATCGAACGCCTGCATCCGCGACACGGCGTGGCCCGACGCGAAAATCACGCCGATGCCGGGATACCGCGCGAACGCCAGACGCGCCAGTTCCATGCCGTCGATGTCGGGCAAGGCCAGATCGGTCAGCAGCACGCCGCATGGCTCGGTTTCGAGCAGCTCGAGCGCCTTGCGCGGATGGTCGGCCTTGAGCACCGTCAGGCCATTCATCTCCAGCAGCATGGCGGTGGCCTCCAGCGAATCGATATCGTCGTCGACCACCAGCACGCGCTTCGCGGCGGCCGCGTCGAAGGCCGGCGCAGGCGATGCAGCCGGTGCGGCCGATGCAGCCGGTTCCACCGCAATCGGCTCGCTCGCCGTCACCGGTGCCGCCGGCGCTGCCGCCTCGCCAGCCGCGCTCAACAGCCCGCGCAGCCGGGTCGCCAGTTGCTGGCGGCTATACGGCTTGCTCAACAGCTCGACGCCAGGGTCCAGCCGGCCGCCGTGCACGATCGCATTGCGCGTGTAGCCCGACGTGAACAGCACCTTGAGCGCGGGCAACTGCTGCTTGGCCAGACGCGCCATCTCCGGGCTGCTCAACGGCCCCGGCATCACCACGTCGGTAAACAGCACGTCGATGCGCGCGCCGCTGCCGATCACGGCCAGCGCCTGATGCGCGTCGCTGGCTTTCAGCACCTCGTAGCCGAGCCCCGTCAGCGTGTCGATCACGGTCGACTGCACCGACAGGTCGTCCTCCACCACCAGCACCGTCTCGCTGCCCTGCTGCAGCGTCTCGGGCGCGGCGCACGGGGTGGCGGCGAGCGCCTCGGCGGTCATCGGGAAATACGCCTTCACGGTGGTGCCGTGGCCGACCTCGCTGTAGATGCGGATATGCCCGCCGCTCTGCTTGACGAAGCCGTAGGCCATGCTGAGGCCCAGGCCCGTGCCGATGCCTTCCGGCTTGGTGCTGAAGAACGGGTCGAACGCGCGGGCCAGCACGTCGTGCGACATGCCCACGCCGTTGTCGGTCACGGCCAGCATCACGTACCGGCCCGGCAGCACGTCGGGCTCGGCCGCGACGTAGCCCTCGTCGAGCGTCTCGTTCGACAGTTCGAGCGTCAGCCTGCCGCCCTCGGGCATCGCCTCGCGCGCGTTGACGGCGAGATTGAGCACGGCGTTTTCGAACTGATGCGGATCGAGCATCGCGAACCACAGCCCCGGCGCGACCACCGTATCGATCTCGATGGCGTCGCCGAGCGTGCGGCGCAGCAAGGCGTCCATCTCGCGCAGTTGGCGCTCGGGGCTCACCACCAGCGGTTGCAGCGCCTGCTGCCGGCCGAACGCCAGCAGATGCGCGGCAAGCCGCGAGCCGCGCTCGGTCGCGTCGATCGCCTTTTGCAGCCGTTCGAGCGTCCACGGGTCGTGCTCGTGGCGATGCGTGAGCAGATCGAGATTGCCGCGCAGCACCTGCAGCACGTTGTTGAAATCGTGGGCGACGCCGCCCGTCAACTGGCCGAGCGCCTCCATCTTCTGCGACTGGAACAGCGCGGCGCGCGCCTGGTCGAGCTGCTCGGCGGCCTTGCGGCGCTCCGTGATGTCGCGCGTCACCTTGGCGAAGCCCACCATCACGCCGTCGTGCCGAATCACGTCGATCACGACATGGGCGAGGAAACGGCTGCCGTCGCGCCGCACCCGCCAGCCTTCCGCCTCGAAGCGCCCTTCGTCGCGCGCCGTCGCGAGCGCATGCTCCGGCACGCCATCCGCCACATCTTCGGGCGTGTAGAAGCGCGAGAAATGCGAGCCGACGATCTGCTCGGCCGTATAGCCCTTGATGCGCTCGGCGCCCGGGTTCCAGCTCACCACGCGGCCGTCGGGCGACAGCATGAAGATCGCGTAATCCACCACGCCCTGCACCAGCAGCCGGAACTGGCGCTCGTTCTCGAGCGCCGCGTCGTAGGCCGCCTTCTCGTCGCTGAGGTCGCGCACGACCTCGACGAAGCCCAGCAGCGTGCCGTCGTCGCCGCGCAGCGCGGTCATCACGACGCTGGCCCAGAACGGCGCGCCGCCGCTGCGCAGGCGCCAGCCGAGGCCGGCATGGTGGCCGTGCTCGGCGGCGCCGGCCAGGGCGTGGCCGGGCACGCCGGCCGCGCGGTCGTGCTCCGGATAGAACCCGGAAAAATGCCGGCCGACGATATCGGCGCTCCGGTAGTCGTGAATGCGTTCCCCGCCGCGATTCCAGCTCAGGATGCGGCCGTCCGGCGCCAGCGTGCAGATCGAGTAATCCCCGGTCGTCTGCACCCATGCGCGCTCCCAGTCTCCCGACGGGCCGGCTTGATAAGTCGTTGTACTTGTCATGATTGGTGACTGTGGTGGTGTCGATCGCGTTGGGTCTAGACCAGCGGCCGAAGCTCGCCGGCTTCGTCCGAGCGCGGCAGATCGAGACGGAACGTCGTGTGATCGGCTTCGTGCGTCTCCACGCGCGCCGTGCCCTTGTGCATCTGGATCACCTTCTGGACGATGTTCAGGCCGAGGCCCAGGCCCGCGCGCTTGGGCGAGCCGGCCGCGCCCGGCCCGAACGCCTCGAACAGGTGCGGCACCACGTTCGCCGCGATCACGCCGCGATTGCGCACCTTCACCACCACCCGGCCCGCGGCCTCGCCATCCACATCGACCGTCACCGGGCTGTCCGCCGCGCCGTATTGCAGCGCGTTGCTGACCAGGTTGGACACGGCCTGCCACAGCAGGTCGCCATCCCACACGCCGGCGCAATCGCCGCGCTCGGTCACGACGATCCGGTCGCCGCCCTCGCTGGTGCGGAATTCGTCCGCCACCGCGCGGCACAGCGCGCCCAATTGCGCGGGCTGCCGCTGCATCTGCAGCCGGCCGCCTTGCAGGCGCGCCAGGTTCAGCAACTGATGCACCATGCGCGCCATGCGCAGCGAGCTGGTCTTGATGCGGTTCGCCACGGTGGCCGTCTGCGTGCCGGCCGGATCGCGCAGCAGGTATTCGGCCGAGGCCAGCACCGCGCCGAGCGGCGTGCGCAGATCGTGGCCGAGCACCGCCATCAGCATCTCGTTCGCTTCGAGCAGGTCGCGGGTGGTCTGCAACTCCTCGGCCAGCAGCCGCTTGTGCCGCTCCAGTTGCACGAACACCTCGACCTTCGCCTTCAGGATCGCCGCATTGATCGGCTTGTAGAGGAAATCGACCGCGCCGGCCTCGTAGCCGCGAAACGTGCGCGACGCCTCTTCCGAGGTGGCGGTCAGGAAGATGATCGGCACGTGGGCGGTGCGCGAGCTGCCGCGCATCAGCGTGGCCAGCTCGAAGCCGTTCATGTCGGGCATGTTGACGTCGAGCAGCGCCAGCGCGACGTCATGCACCAGCAGCAATTCCAGCGCCGCGGTTCCCGATTGCGCCACCAGCAGGTTGACGCCATCCCGGGCAAGCAGGGCCTGCAACGCCGTGATGTTGTGGGCGATGTCGTCCACAATGAGAATGTTGACAGAAGCCATGGTGTGCATCAGGAGTAAACAGGCAAACTCGCCAGCCGGTTGGCCATCGCGAGCGGTGAAAGGATGGCGTCGGCGGCCCCGCGCGCGATCGCCGCGCGCGGCATGGTGGGCGCCTCCGCCGTCTCCGGTTGCTGCACCCAGGCCGTGCCGCCCGCGGCGCGAATGCAGGCCAGGCCGGCCGCGCCGTCGTCGTTGGCACCCGACAGCAGCAAGCCCAGCAAGCGGCTGCGAAATCGATACGCGGCCGATTCGAACAGCACGTCGATCGACGGCCGCGAGAACCCCACCCGGGCATCCACCGACAGCGCCACCGTGCGGTCGTCGGCGGCGAGCATATGGTAATCGGGCGGCGCCAGATAAACGTGCCCGCCCCGCAGCGGCTCGCCGGCATCGGGCTCGATCGTCGGCAGCCGGCAATGGCGCGCCAGCGCCTGCGCCAGATGGCTCTGCGCATTGGCCGGCAAGTGCACCACCACCATCACGATCGCCGAAAAATCCGCCGGCAGCGCGCCGAGCAGCACGCCCAGCACCTCGACGCCGCCGGCCGACGCGCCGATCACCACGGCCTCGTAGGCGCGCGGTGCGGGCTCGGAGGGAAAGGAAGCTGCGCACGAGGTCATCAACGTTTCCGGTAAATGCGCTCGCGCTCGCGGAAATCCTCGAACGCCGGGTGCTGCCCCGAGAAGCGCAGGCTTTCCTTGATGCCGAGGCCGAGAAAGCCGCGCCGCACCAGCGTGCGCTCGAACAGCGCCAGCGCGCGATCCTGCAACGCGCGATCGAAGTAGATCAGCACGTTGCGGCACGACACCAGATGCGCCTCGAGAAACACCTCGTCGGTCGACAGGCTGTGATCGGCGAACACCACCCGGTCGCGCAGTTGGGTCGAAAAACGCGCGCCGCCATAGGCCGCGTGATAGTAGTCCGACAGCGAACGCTTGCCGCCGGCTTCCAGGTAATTGCGCGAGAAGCCCGCGATGCGGTCGAGCGTGTAGATGCCGGCTTCGGCGCGCGCCAGCGCATCGGGGTTGATGTCGGTCGCATAGAACATCGTGCGCTCGGTGAGCCCCTCCTCCTCGAACAGGATCTTCATCGACCACAGCTCCTCGCCGTTGCTGCATCCGGCCACCCACACCTTGATCGACGGATAGGTCCGCAGGATCGGCAGCACCTGCTCGCGCAGCGCGCGGAAATAGGCCGGATCACGAAACATCTCGCTGACCTGGATCGTCAGGAACTGGAACAGCCGCGTGAAATCCTCCTCGCGGCGCAGGATGCGATCCTGCAACTGCGACAGGCTCGGCAGGCCGAATTCCGTCAGCGCCTGCGTGAGACGGCGGCGCAGCGACGGCATCGAGTAATGCCGGAAATCGTGCTGGTATTTCAGGTAGATCGCGTCGAGCAGCAGCTTCAGTTCGAGATCGAAATCCGACAGGCGCGGCTCGGCGTCCGGCGCGGCGGGGCCGGCCGGATCGTTCGGGTCGGCGGGATCGACGGGATCGATGGGGTTCATGCGGTCGATGTCCATCTCAGCGCTGCCGCAGCCAGACCCGGCAGAGCGACACGAGCTTGTCGATGTCGATCGGCTTCGAGATGTAATCGTCGGCGCCCGCCTCGATGCAGCGGATGCGGTCGTGCTCCATCGCCTTGGCGGTCAGCGCGATGATCGGCAACTGCAGGAAGCGCACGTCCTGGCGGATCGCGGCCGTGGCGGCCAGGCCGTCCATTTCGGGCATCATCACGTCCATCAGCACCAGGTCGATCTTGTGGCCTTGTTCAAGCACCTCCAACACTTCGCGGCCGTTGCGCGCGATGAACAATTTCGCGCCGAGCGGCTCGATCACGTGCGACAGCGCGAAGATGTTGCGCGCGTCGTCCTCGGCCAGCAGGATCGCGCTGCCCTCGAACACGTCGTCGCGCTGGCGCACCGTGCGCAGCATGCGCTGCTGCTCGGGCGCGAGCGTCGATTCCACGCTGTGCAGGAACAGCGTCACCTCGTCGAGCAGGCGCTCGGGCGAGCGCGCGCCCTTGATGATGATCGACTTCGAATAGCGGCGCAGGCGGTGTTCCTCGTCGACGGACAGCGTGCGGCCGGTGTAGACGATCACCGGCAGCAGCGCGCGCGCCGGGTCGGTCGCGAGCCGTTCGAGCAGGTCGTAGCCGGTGCCGTCGGGCAGCGCGAGGTCGGTCACCACGCAATCGAACTCGTTGCCGTCGAGCTGCTCGATGGCGCGCGCCAGCGTATCGACCGCCACGATGTCGGTGGTCTCGTTGCCGAGCAGCACGCGGATGCTCTCGCGCATCGCCAGGTCGTCCTCGATCACCAGCACGCGCTTGAGGCGATGTTGCAGGCGGCCTTCGAGGCGGCGGATCGCCGATTCGAGCGTAGCGCGCGCCGCCGGCTTCATCGTGTAGCCCACCGCGCCGAGGTGCAGCGCCTTCGCGGTGTGATCGGTGGCGGCCACGATATGGATCGGGATGTGGCGCGTCAGCGAATCGTTCTTCAGCCATTCGAGCACGGTCAGCCCCGAATGATCGGGCAGGCCCACGTCGAGCAGCACGGCGGTCGGCTGCATGTCGCGCACCAGCGCGATGCCCGAGCCGCCGTCGGCCGCGTGCACGAAATCGAAATCGAGTTCGTGCACGAGATCGCGCAGGATGCCGGCGAACACGAGGTCGTCCTCGATCGCGAGGATCAGGCGGCCGGGCCGCTGGCGGTCATGCCGGTCGTCGGCGATCGATTGCGCCGCCGTGGCCGAGGTGGCGGCCGTCACGGCCCGCTCGTGCGGATCACGCGACGGCGTGCTCGATGCGCCCGATGCGCCGGTCGTGAAACCGGCCGCGCCGAACGTGGCGGCCAGGCCCGGTGCGTCGGCCAGCATCGGCACCGCATCGCGCGGCGCACGTGCCGAATGCAGCGCGCCGGCGTCCGGCGTGCCTTCGGCATCCACCGTCCACGCCGCCTCGGCCGGCAGCCACAGCGTGAAGACGCTGCCCGCGCCGAGTTCGCTGGCCACGCCGATCCGTCCGCCCAGCAATTCCGCGAAGCGGCGCGAGATCGACAAGCCCAGGCCGCTGCCGCCGTAGTGGCGGCTGGTCGAGCCGTCGGCCTGCTGGAACGCCTCGAAGATCATTTCGAGCTTGTCGGCGGCGATGCCGATGCCGGAGTCGCGCACGTCGAAACGGATCTGGCCCGACGCGTCCGCGGAGATGCTCAGCGCCACCTCGCCGCGCTCGGTGAACTTCAGCGCGTTGGACAGCAGGTTGCGCAGGATCTGCACGAGCCGCTGGCTGTCGGTCACGATCGTCGCCGGCGCGCCGGGCGCGCGCGAAATCGTCAGCGCGAGCGGCTTGGCGGCCGCGATCGGCTCGAACATCTCGCGCAGCGACTGCATGACCGGTTCGAGCGCCACCCACTCGGGCTCCATCGTGACCTGCCCGGCCTCGACCTTCGACAGATCGAGAATGTCGTTGATCAGGTTCAGCAGGTCGCTGTTCGAGCTGTGGATGGTTTCGGCGTAATGGACCTGTTCCTTGGTCAGATTGCCGCCACGGTTTTCCTGCAGCAGCCGCGCGAGAATCAGCGAGCTGTTCAGCGGCGTGCGCAACTCGTGCGACATGTTGGCAAGAAACTCGGACTTGTAGCGGCTGGTCTGTTCGAGTCGCGCCGCGTTGGCCGAGATCGACTCCTGCGCCGTCACGAGTTCTTCCTTCTGCCGCTCCAGGCGCTGTGCGTATTCCTCGAGTTGCGTGTTGGTCTGCTCGAGCTCGGCCTGATGCGACTGGAGCCGCGCCTGCGAATCGGTCAGCGCCCGCCCGCGCTCCTCCAGCCCTTCGTTGGCCACCCGCAGCTCTTCCTGCTGGACCTGCATTTCCTCGTTCAGCAGTTGCGCTTCCGCGAGCGTGTCCTGCAGGCGCTCGCGATATTGCGCGGCGGCGAGGAAGTCGCCCGTGCTGTTGGCGATCAGTTCCAGGAATTCGAGGTCGCGCGCCTCGATATCGCGCATGAAGGCCATTTCGACCACGCCGTTTACCGCATCGTCGCTCGTGACCGGCAGCACCACCAGGCCGCGCGGCGCGCTGCCGCCGAGGCCCGACGTCACCATCAGGTAGTTGTCGGGAATGTCCTTGAGCACCACCGTGCGGCGCGACGTGGCGGCCTGGCCGATCAGGCTTTCGGCGTCGCGGAAGCTGCGGGCGCCGCCGGCGGCGGCATCCGCGCTGAAGCCGTGCGTGGCGACCCGGCGCAGCTCGCCGCTGGTCGCGTCGCGCACGTAGAGCGCCGAGACGAACGCGTCGAGGTAGTGCGCGAGGAAATCGAGCGTGGCCTGCCCCACCGAGGCGGCGCTGCTCTGTCCGACCATCTTTTCCGCGAGCAGGCGCTGGCCCGAGCGCACCCACACCTGCCGTTTCAGCACGTCGGTGTGTTCGACCTGCTGGCGCAGCGCGTCGTCATAGGTGCGCGACAGTTCGAGCAACTCGCGCCGGCCGCGCCACGCCAGGAACGCGCTGACCAGCACGCTGAACAGCACGAACACGCTGACGAGCACCGCCGTCAGGCTCCGGGCGGCGTCGCCGCGTTGCTGGCGCAGCGCCAGTTCGACGTCGAGGAAGCCCGCGAACTCGCGGCGGATTTCGTCGAATTCCTGCTGGCCGCGGCTCGAACGCACCGCGCCGCTGTAATCGAGGTTCTTGCGGCGCAGCTCGATGATGTCGTCCGCGTTGCGGTTCCAGCGCGTCTGGATCGCCTGGATGCGCTTGAGCGTCTCGACCTGGGGCGGGTTGTCGGCCACCAGCTTCACCAAGCCGTCGATCTCGGCCTGGAAGCGGCTTTCGTCGAGTTCGTAAGGTGATAGAAAGCGTTCGTCGCCGGTGATCAGGTAGCCGCGCATCGACGCCTGGCGTTCGACCGCCAGCCGCATCATTTCGTTGGCATTGCCGATCACCCGCTCCGAGTGCTCGACCCAGCTCATGGTGGAGGTCAGATACAGCACCAGCCCGATGAACACCGCGACGCTCACCAGGCCCATGCCGAGCGGTAACGCGATATTGCGCTGGATGATCTTGCGGAAAGTGAGCGGGTCGAGAGCTTCGGTCATTGGGTCCTTTGTGCTTTTTAATCCGCGCATCGGCCGGCAAATGCCTCGACTTCGTCCGGGTGAGCGGACGCGGGAATCGGGCGTGCGGGAACGGGTCGGCGGGTAGCGCACCCGCACTTTACAGGGCATGGATCGCTCGCGAAACTGCGATCTCGCTGTGGGGGGCGGTGGAGGGGGTGGCGGCGCTTCGACTTGCCGGGTTTGGGTCGATTTTGGGGCCGTTATTGGACCCACTTCGGGCCCACTTCGGGCCTGCTTCGGGGCGGCTTTGGATCGGTTTTCTGCCCGGCCGCTGCGCGTCGGTTGCCCGGCCGTCCCGGTGCCGCCGGCCCGGCTGCGTCGCGCCGGCAGGCGACATCGGCCGCCACCACGGCTCGCTTTTTTACAAACCGGCAGCAGGATTTGCGCGACGCCGGCCGGCTGGCCCCCGCGAATCGCCTGGCCGACCGGATGCTCCGACGCACGGGTGCGCTGCCGCCGCAGCCGGACCGACGCGAATCGGCCTGCCGATCGGCCCTCCCCGCCGCGCGGCACGCCTCTTGCGAACATCTCGATCCATCCTGCGAAAACCC
Organism: Burkholderia sp. 22PA0099; assembly: GCF_047497165.1. Lineage (NCBI taxonomy): Bacteria > Pseudomonadati > Pseudomonadota > Betaproteobacteria > Burkholderiales > Burkholderiaceae > Burkholderia > Burkholderia sp. 22PA0099. Next base: position 2,886,387 of record NZ_CP163165.1, read on the forward strand.
GAACTCGGCCCGCCCCGCGCGCGGCAAGCGGGAACGCGGCACGGCGAAAAGCCCTTCGCCATCCGAATCACTCACGGAGCACGCGATGCCTGCCATGATCTGGAAAGGAGCGATCAGCTTCGGGCTGGTCCATGTGCCGGTGCAACTGGTGCCGGCCACGCGCACCGTCAAGCCGTCGTTTCACCTGCTCGACCAGCGCTCGATGGACCCGGTCGGCTACCGGCGCGTGAACAAGCGCACCGGCCGCGAGGTGCCGCGCGAGGACATCGTGCGCGGCTACGAATACGAAAAGGAACGCTACGTCGTGCTGAGCGACGACGAAATCCGCGCCGCGAACCCCGAATCGACGCGCTCGATCGACATCGTGACGTTCGTCGAGGCCGCCGCCGTGTCGTTCCTGTATCTCGACACGCCGTATTACCTGCTGCCCGACCGCAACGGCGAGAAGGTCTATGCGCTGCTGCGCGAGGCGCTCGTCGATACCGGCAAGATCGGCATCGCGCACGTGGTCATCCACGAGCGGCAGCATCTGGCGGCGCTGATTCCGGTGGGCGCGGTGCTCGCGCTCGATCTGCTGCGCTGGGATAACGAACTGCGCCCGCTCGACGAATTCGCGGCCGGCCGGGCCAGCGCCCGGAAGGCCGGCGTCAGCGCCCGCGAGCGGCAGATGGCCGGCAAGCTGATCGACGACATGTCGGGCAACTGGTCGCCGGACGCCTATCGCGACACGTTTCGCGACGACATCCTGGCGCTCGTCGAACGCAAGATCAAGGCCGGCAAATCGAAGAAGGTCGAAACCCCCGCCGCCGGCAAGCCGCGCGCGCCGTCGAACGTTCTCGACCTGACCGAGCTGCTGCGCCGCAGCCTGAGCGGCAAGCGCGGGCGGCAGGCAAACGGCGGGGCGCGGCCCGAGGCGGCCGCGAGCGACGGCGGCGGTCGCGACAATCGCGACAATCACGACAAGCCGGTTCGCAAGAAGGTGGCGGCGAAGGCCGCCAAGGCCGCCGGGAAAGCCGCCCCGACCGGCAAGCGCGCGCCGAAGGAATCGGCATCGGCATCGACGAAAAAGAAGCCCCCCGGCAAGACGGCGACGAAACAGGCTGCCGCCAAGCGCCCCGTCGCGAAGAAAACGGCCGCCGCCAAACCGAAGGCCGCCGCGGCCGCTCGCGGCAACGCGCCCAAGCGCCGGGCCGCCTGAGCCCGAACCGATACCGGAGCGCCGATGCCGACCCGCAAGCTCGCCGACTACCGCCGCAAGCGCCGTTTCGACGCGACGCCCGAACCGAGCGGCGCGCCCGCCCGCGCCGTCCGTTCGGCCCCGGCCGCCCGCGCCGCCCCGGCTGCGCTGCGGTTCGTCGTGCAGGAGCATCACGCGCGGCATCTGCATTACGACTTCCGGCTCGAACTCGACGGCGTGCTCAAATCCTGGGCCGTTCCGAAGGGGCCGAGCCTGGACCCTTCGGTCAAGCGGCTCGCCGTGCAGGTCGAGGATCATCCGCTCGATTACGGCGCGTTCGAGGGCGACATTCCCGTCGGCCATTACGGCGCCGGCAGCGTGCGGATCGACGACGCCGGCCACTGGATTCCGGACGGCGGGCAGGCCGGCGCGCGGCGCGGCTACCGCGACGGCAAGCTCACGTTCGCGCTCGAAGGCGGCAAGCTGCACGGGCGCTGGTCGCTGGTGCGCACGCGCTCGATCGGGCACGGCAAGCAGACATCGTGGCTGCTGATCAAGGCCCGCGACGAGGCGGCGAGCGAGGCGCCGGGCAGCGCCAACAAGGTGAAGCGCCGCGCCAAGGTCTCGCCGAGCGAGACCGCCCACGCCGTGGCGAGCACCGCCGCCAACGCAACCCTCCGCGCCAAGGCCTCGTCGAGCGCTGCAAAGAGCGAGGCGGCTCACGTCACACCGGGCACCACCGCGAAGACGAATCGCCGCGCCAAGTCCTCGCCGAGCGCTGCAACGAGCAAGGCCGTCCGTGCCACACCGGGCACCGTCGCCAAGGCAAACCGCCGCGTCAAGGTTTCGTCGAACGCTGCAACGAGCAACGCCGTCCGTGCCACACCGGGCACCGCCGCAAAGACGAAGCGCCACGCCAAGTCCTCGTCGAACGCCGCCCCCTCCCACCCCGCCCCCGCAGGCCGCCGCGCCGCCCTGCCCGAGCGCCTCAGTCCCCAGCTCGCGACGCTCGTCGATGCGCCCCCTCCCGGCGACGATTGGCGCTACGAAATGAAATTCGACGGCTATCGCGTGCTGATCCGCATCGCCGGCAGCGGCCGGCGGCGCTCGGCGCAAATCTACACGCGCGAGGGCAACGACTGGAGCGCGAAATTTCATACGCAGTGCGAAGCCCTCGCCGCATTGCCGGTGCGCAACGCCTGGTTCGACGGCGAGGCGGTGGTGGCCGACCCGAACGGCGCACCGAGCTTCGCGGCGCTGCAACAGGCGCTGTCGTCCGGCGACGACGGCGCGATCACCTTGTTCCTGTTCGACGTCCCGCATCTGGACGGCCGCGCGTTGCAGGATCTGCCGCTCGATGCGCGTCGCGCGCTGCTCGCGCAGCGGCTCGGCGAAGCGGCGTCGCCCCATCTGCGGCTCTCGCCGACGCTCGACGGCGAGACGGCCGAACTGCTCGCGGCGGCGGCCGAGGCCGGGCTCGAAGGCCTGATCGGCAAGCGCGGCGGCAGCCGCTACCGCGCCGGGCGCGGCGACGCATGGATCAAGCTGAAATGCCGACAGCGGCAGGAGTTCGTGATCGGCGGCTACACCGATCCGCAAGGCAGCCGCGAAGGCCTCGGCGCGCTGCTGCTCGGCGTGTTCGACGCGCCGGGCGGCCGCAACGGCGGACGCCACAGCACGGCGACGCTGCGCTACGCGGGCCGCGTCGGCACCGGCTTCGACCGGCGCCAGCTCGCGTCGCTGCTGCGCCAACTGCAGGCCGTCGAGCGGGCGCGCACGCCGTTCGCGACACCGCCGAAACCGCGCGGCGGCGGCGCCGTGCACTGGGTCGCGCCCACGCTCGTGGCCGAATGCGAGTTCGCGAACTGGACGGCGGACGGCCTCGTGCGCCAGGCGGCGTTCGTCGCGCTGCGCGACGACAAGCCCGCTTCGCGGATCGTCCGCGAAACGCCCGCGCCCGCACCGACACCCGCACAGCGCGCACCCGGCAAGCCGCCCTCCGCCACGCCCCCGGACCGACGACCCATGACGAAACAGCGCAGCGACGCCGACCTTCACGGCGTGCGCATCACCCACCCCGAGCGCGTGATCGACGCCGACAGCGGCGCGACCAAGCTCGACCTGGTGCACTACTACGCGGCGCTCGCGCCGTGGCTGCTGCCGCAACTGCACGGCCGGCCGGTGTCGCTGGTGCGGTACATGAAAGGCGTCGGCGGCCCGTCGTTCTTTCAGAAGCACGCAGGCAGGCAAGGCATGACGTTCGTCACGCGGCATCCCGGGCTCGACCCCGGCCACGACGCGCTGATCACGCTCGACGACGCGGCCGCGCTGATCCACGCCGCGCAATTCGACACCATCGAATTCCATACCTGGAACGCCTCGATCGACCGGATCGAGCGCCCCGACCGGCTCGTGTTCGATCTCGACCCGGACCCGTCGCTGCCGTGGCGCGCGATGACCGACGCGGCGGGGCTGGTGCGCGCGCTGCTCGACGAACTCGGGCTCGCATCGTTCTGCAAGACGAGCGGCGGCAAGGGCCTGCACGTGGTCGCGCCGATCAGCCGCCACACGTCGTGGGACGACGCGCGCGATTTTTCGCAGGACGTCGCCCGGCACCTGGCCGCGACGCTGCCCGAACGCTTCACCGCGACGATGGGGCCGAAGCACCGGAAGGGGCTGATCTTCGTGGACTATCTGCGCAACGGGCGCGGCGCGAGCACCGTGGCCGCCTACTCGGCGCGCGCGCGGCCCGGGCTCGGCGTATCGGTGCCGCTTGCCTGGGACGAGGTGCCGGAGACGCGCGGCGGCGCGCAATGGACCATCGCGAACGTCGCCGCGCGGCTCGCGGCGCTTGAACGCGACCCGTGGGAGGGCTACGGCGACGTGTGGCAACGGCTCACCGCCGCGATGCGCAAGCGGCTCGCGCCCGGTTCGGGTTGAGGCCCGGCGGCGCGCCCGCCTCGATGCGGGCGCGGGCATGAATGCTGCGGCACGTTCCGCATCCCCCTCACCGCCCCATTTCCAGCCCTGGACCCCTGCCATGCAAACCGACCGACTCGATGCCCGAGAACTCGACTACTGGACCTTGCGCGCCCTGGCGCATGACGACCGCCCGCTGGTGTTCGTCGCCACCGAACCGGAGATCGTCGCCACCGTCGCGAGCGGCGATTTCTCGCGAATGGACCAGCGCGTGTCGGCGTCCACCGATTGGGCGGATGCCGCCGCCGTGCTCGAACGCGTCGCCGACCTGCGCGCGACCCGCCTCGACGACGGCGTCACCCGCGTCGAAGCGCGCTTCGCGGGCTTGCCCGATCTGACGCTCGCCGCCCACGGCGAAGGCCCGACCTTGCGCGTGGCGCTGTTGCGGGCGTTTGTCCGCGCACGCTTCGGCGACACGGTCGGGCCGGTGCCCGGCGAGCCGCACGTCGTGCAAAACGGGCAAGTGACAGCGCACGAAGCCGGCGCGCCGCTGCCGCACGGCGGTCAGCGCCGCGATGCGCCGCGCGACACGCACGAGATCGGCGCGCTGCCGCGCCCCTAGCCCGCCCGGCCCGTCGAACGCAGGATCGCCTGCGCGAACTCCACGAAGCCCGCACCGCCCGGCCCGCGCGTGATCCAGCGCGGCGCCACCGGCAGGTGCGGCAGGTAATCCACCACCGTGCTGACGCCGGCCGTGTGCGTGAAGAACGCGAACATCGGCGCGTCGTTGGTGGAATCGCCCGAATAGGCGACCGACGCGCGGGCGGCGTCGGCGTCCAGGCCATAGGTGTCGGCCAGCACGCGCAGCGACATCGTCAGCTTGTCGTAGCCGCCGATCCAGCCGAGCACCCAGAGGTTGTTGATCGTCGCATCCGCCCCGGCCTGCCGCAGCGCCTCGACGAGGCGGCGGTCGGCGGCCTCGCCCGTGCGGCGATAGGCGAGGCTCGTCAGGCGGAACGCCTGATCGTCGGCTTCCCGCGCCTCGGGCACGGCGCGTTGCACGGCTTGCGCCACCGCCTGCAGTTGCGCGCGTACCGGTTCGAGCCGGTCGGGCGCGTGCCAGAACCGGCGCTCGACCTCGTGCCCGTGCGCCCCGCGCCGCAGGAACAGGCCGCCGTTTTCGGCAATCACGCCGTCGACCGGCCACATCCGGGCCATCTGATCGCACCACCCGGCCGGCGCCGCCGTGACCGGCACCACGCGAATGCCGCCCGCCTCCAGTTGCGCCAGCGCCGTATAGGTGTCGGCGGACAGCCGGCCTTGGTAGGTCAGCGTTTCATCCATGTCCGTGAGCACGAACCGGACGGCCGAGAATTGATCGGCGCGGGCGTCGGAAAGGGGTTGCATGATGGCCGGTGGGCAGGAATGGCCGCAAATTATGACGGCCAAGCGGGCCGGCGCTTCGTCGAATTGCGCGAATGCATATCGCGATTCGTCGATAACGGCGACGCGCGGCGCGCTTGCCCGCCGCAATGCGACGGCCGGCACTTGACTAAAAATGCGACGAATTTGTCGCCTTCAAGCGTATGCGCGCAGCCATCGCCGCGATGGTTCGCATTGCACGCCGTGCCGAGCGCCGGTGGGCAGCTTCGCCGAGCGCCTTGCGCCGAGCGCCTCGGCGCGCGCCGGCCGGTTGGATATCGGCGCGCGCGACGGCGAATCGGGCCGCGCCATTCGCGTTTTCCTCGCCTACGCCGGCCCGTCGCGCGCCGTCACGCGCCACGCGCCGCGCGTTGACACGGCCGATTCCGCCACGTACGCTGCGCGACTGCAGTGAGACGTCCTGTCCACTTGCCGTAAGCGTTTACGTCAATCAACGCGCAATCGGGTTCCGGCACGTTCGCCTCGCCGAGGAACCCATGCGCTCGAGATTCGCGTATGCACATCCGCTCTTACGGCATTCCCGCCTTTCTGTCGTCCCTCCCGGCTTCGGCCCGTTGCGCGTTGGCGCTCGGCTTTTGCATCGGCTTCGCGGACGGCGTGATGCTGCCCTTCCTCGCGCTGTGGGCCGAGCACGCGGCCCATGTGTCGTCGCGCTTCGTCGGCCCGTTGCTGGCCTGCTATTCGGCAGGAGAACTGATCGCCACGCCGTGGCTCGGCGGCGCGGCCGACCGCTGGGGCCGCCGGCCCGTGCTGCTCGCCTCGTTGCTCGGGGTGGGCGGCGGCTTCATGCTACTGCCGTTCTGCCAGGGCGCCATCGAGATCGCGGCGGTGCTGCTCGCGATCGGCGTGGCCGAATGCGCACTGCATCCGACCGTCTCGACCGTGATCGCCGATGTCGTCGCGCCGGCCCGGCACCGGCAGGCGTTCGCGTGGGCGCGCGGCGTCTCGGGCCTCGGCCGGATCGCCGGGCCGGCAACCGGCGCGATGCTCGCCGCGCCTGCGCTCGGCGGCGTGTTCTTCGGGGCGGCCGGCGCCTTGCTGGCCGCGGCGTTGATGGTGCTCGCATGGATGCCCGAGACGCGTCACCCCGGCAGCCATCACAACGACAACGAAGACGAGGACGACGAGCCGGGCCTCGCCGGCCTGCTGCCGGCGTTTCGCGACCGGCAGTTGGCATCGATGCTCGGCTGGCTGCTGTGCGTCGAGATCTGCGCGGGTTGGGTGCCGGCCGTGCTGCCGCTGTTCGCGCACGACACCGGGCTGCTCACGCCCGCGCAGGTCGGCTGGCTGTTCACGTATGGTGCGGCGCTGCTGGCCGGGTTGCAGGTGGCGACGGCGGGCAGGCTGGCCCGTGTGGAAGGCGGCGCGCTGGTCTGGAGCAGCGCGCTCGCGTTGGCCGCCGCGTTCGCGGCGATCCTGCTGCTCGGCGGCGTGGCCGGGCTGGCGGTCGGCATGACGCTGCTGTCGCTGAACCAGATGCTGCTCGGGCCGTTGGTGCCGGCCACGCTCGGCGCGCTCGCGCCGCCGCATCGGCGCGCCGTGTACATGGCGGCCGGCTCGGTCGTCAACGATCTGGAAGACACGCTCGGGCCGGCGATCGGCACGCTGGTGTACGGGGTGTCGCCGCGCCTGCCGTGGATCGTCGGCATCCCGCTCGCGCTCGGCGCGGGTTTCGCGTTGTCGAGACGAATGCGGCGAATGCAGCGGGCAGGCCGCCGCGAGGCGGAATCGGACAGCCGCGCGCCGGAGCTGTGAGCAAGATGCCGTGCGCAGGCGACGGCGGAAGCCGCCGCCGAGGCGCTGGCCGTGCTTCGGCCCGCGTCAGTCGGCCGAGCGGGGAAAAAGCGCTGATCGATCACACCGTCATTTCCCGAACACCGAGCCGGCGAACGCGGCCAGATCGCGATTGAAACGCGCCGGCTCGTCGGCGAACGGCGCGTGCCCCGATTCGGGGTACACCTCGGTGACGATGCGCGGATTGAGTTCGGCCGCGCGCGCGAGCGTGGCCCGGGTGTCGACCAGCGCGTCCTGTCCGCCATAGAGGAACAGCAACGGCACCCGTGCGCGGCCGAGGCCGTCGGCGGCGAGCACCGTCATCGACGGCACCGCGCGCTGCATGTCCCACGACGCCATCGCGGCATTGGCCAGCAAGCGGTCGAACGTCGCCGCATCGGGCGCGCGGTTGAAACACAGCGCGACGAAGCTGTGCTCGCCATCGAGATGCGTCTTCAGATCGGGCGCGGTCATGTCCCGGTAAACCTCGGGATGACTGACGATCTGCCCCGCCGCGAGTTCGACCACGCCGTCCACATACACCGCGCCCGAGATCGCGCGATCGCCGTACTTGGCAAGGTAGTTCGAGATCACCACGCCGCCCAGCGACCAGCCGACCACGATCGGCTTGCGCGCATGCGAGCCGGCGATCACGGCCGCGAGATCGTCGGCCCAGCGGCCTCCGTCATGGTATGGCGCGGCGCCGGCGGGCTTGTCGGACAGGCCGTGACCGCGCAGGTCGTAGGTGATGACGCGGTATGGGCGCAGTTCGGGGCTGCCGACCTGTGCGTCCCAGTTCAGGTGGCTGCCGAGCAGCCCGTGCACGAACACGATCGGCGGGCCGTCGGGGTTGCCGCTTTCCTGCACCGCGAGCTTGACGCCGTCCGGCGAGGTGACGGTGTAACTGGCCGACGCGGCCCTGGCGGCCGGCGACGACGCGATCAAGGCCACGGCCCAGAGGCCGGCCAGCAGCAAACGATGGAAGAGTCGGGTGGACATGCGCTTTCCTGTGAAGGTTGACGAGCCGCTCAGTCTCAACCCTCACACTGATGTGAGAGTCAAGCGCTTCGTGCTAGGCTGGCCTTCATGAAAAATCCGCCCTTACCTGCCGCCCCCGCCTGGCTGACCATCGGCGACCTGTCGCAACGCACCGAGGCGAGCGTGCGCTCGATCCGGCACTACGACGCTCACGGCCTGCTTGCGTCGGTGCGCGCCGGCAACGGTTATCGGATGTTTCCCGAGAAAGCCGTCACGCAGGTCCGGCAGATCCAGCGCATGATCGCCACCGGCTTCACGATCGACGACATTCGCGGCTTTCCCGATTGCATGCTGCTGATCGAGGGCGCACGTTCGTGCGACCAGATCACCGGCGCGCAACGGCAACGGCTCGAAGCGATCGACCGCCAGATCGCCGATCTGGAAAAGCGTCGTGCGCGATTGATCAAGACGCTGCTGGAAGGCGCGGTGCCACCGGTCGAATGAGGCGCGGGTATCTGAACCCGGTTTGACCGACGGCCTGAACCGAAGCAAGGGTTCAGGCCGTGGAAGAGGAAACGATAGTGAATCGAAAAACCGCGATTACTGATACGCGCACACCTTGGCGGTGTCGTTCACCCAGCACGCGCCGTCGCGCTTCAGGATGCCCAGATCCGAATGCGCATGCGTGGCGCCCGGCTCCTCGTTCCAATACCCGTGCGCGCCCTCGTCGTCCATCAGCACGTAGGCAAAATACTTGGCCGGATGCTTGCCCCCGGCTCCGATCGAAAACGTGCCGTGCTCCTCGAGTTTGACCTCGCAAGGCCCGTCGAGATAAACCTTCTGATTCACCTGCAGCAGGCAGCGCCCGGTTTTGGCATAAGCCGAGGCCGGCGCGGCGACCACGGCCAGTGCGAGCAAAAGCAAGGGAATGGTTTTCACGTTGTTTTAATCTCTCAGGTTGATCGAACGCGAAGATATAGCATGATTTCAAGTACCGTCAATGGCAATCCCGGCCCACCGGCGGCGGGAAAAACCGATGCTGGAATCCGCGCATTCTCTTTTCAAACCGGCACCGGATATGAGCGTGTTTCCCGGCTTCGCACGCGAGATCGCCGACGCGGCGCGCGAGAACATCACGCTGCTCGCCACGATCGGCAGCCACATGAAAATGGCCGGCAGTCCAAACGACTGCCGGCCATCTTGATCGAGGCACAACCCGCTCCGCCTATTCGCCGCGCTCACCGCCCAACTCGACACCCGCCAGCAACTCGCTGAACCGCGCCATCTCGGTGTGATCCTTGCCATGCCCGAGCGTATTGACGGCCGCGCCCCACAAATCGCGGCACAACGACGAAAACGGCGCGGACACGCCGCCTTCGCTGGCCACCGTCAGCGCGATGCCGACATCCTTGGCCAGCAGATCCAGGCCGAAATTGCTGTTGAACGCACGCGACAGCACGAACTGCTTGAACTTCTTTTGCGTGCTGTTGTTCATGCCCGTCGAGGCATTGAGCACGTCGACCATCTTTTCCGTGTCGAGGCCGAACTGCTGGCCGATCAACAAGGCCTCGACGCCGATCAGAAAGCCGCCGGCCGACACCAGGTTGTTCAGCGCCTTCATCGCCTGCCCCGCGCCGATCCCGCCCACTTCCGTCACGCTCGTGCCCATCCGGCGCAGCAACGGCATCGCGCGCTCCACATGCCGTGGCTCGCCGCCGGTCATGATGGCCAGCTCGCCCGTGACCGCGCGCGACACGCCGCCCGACACCGGCGCGTCGATCGTCGCGTGGCCGGCCTCGGCCAGCTTCGCGGCGAGCGCCTGGGTGACGGTCGGCACGCCGGACGTCATGTCGATCACCAGCGCGCCCGGCGCGAACGTGCCGGCGAGCGGCAGCAGCGCGTCCTCGACATGGCGGCTGGTCGGCAGGATCGTGATGACGGCATCCGCGCCCTGCACCGTATCGGCCAGCGTGGCCGGCGCCGCGCCACCCACCTCGGCGGCGAAGCGCTCGCCGCGGCCGGGCGCCACATCGAACACGGCCACCTCGAACCCGCCTTCCACCAGCCGCGCCGCCATCGGCCAGCCCATGTTGCCGATGCCGACGAACGCGACCTTGCCGAAGCCCCCGGCGCTCACTTCAACGCCCCTTCGGCCACCAGCACCTCGTGCGCCGCCTTGAACGCCTTCAGGCCGTAGGGGATGCCCGAGTACGCCGTCGCATGCAGCAGCGCCGCCTTGATTTCCTCGACGCTCACGCCGTTGTTCAGCGCGCCCTTGACGTGCAGCTTCAGCTCGTCGGTGTGGCCCGCGACGGTCAGGATGCCCATCTGCATCAGGCTGCGCGTCTTGCGGTCGAGCGTGGCGTCGCCCCAGGCCCAGCCCCACGCCCACGAGGTCGTGGCGCGCTGGAACGACATCATGAAGTCGTCGGCCTTCTCCATCGATGCATCGACGTACGCGGCGCCAAGCACCTCGCGGCGAATCGGCATGCCTTTCTGGAACAGTGCGTCGTCTTCTTTCATGATTCAACTCCTTTGTTGAGAACTATCGATTCAGAGGGGGTGACCGATTCCAAGGACCGGCCGGTCGTACGCGGGCCGACCAGGGCGACGACGATCGCCACCATGAGCCAGCACGCCGAGATATACGAAAAGACGCTCAGGTAGCCCGCGCTCACATACAGCGCGCTGACGATGAACGGGCCGACCACATTGGTCAGGCGTCCTATGCCATAGCAGAACCCGGTGCCCAGCGAGCGCAGCCGCGTCGGATACGATTCGGGCGTGTAGATATAGAGCGTGGCGTTCATCAACTGGATCGAGAGCGTCACGAGCGCGCCGAAGATCACGATGAACAGCGGCGACGGCGCGAGCCCGTACGCCACCCCGCTCACCGCGATCACGACGGCATCGACGGCCACCACCCACTTGCGCTCGAAGCGCTCGACCACCGCCGTGCCGAGCCAGGCCCCGATCGGGTTGCAGATGGCGATCAGGCTCGCGTATTCCAGCGAATGCGCCACGCTGAAACCGCGCGCAACCAGCAGCGTGGGCACCCACGCCACGAAACCGTAGAAGCCCAGCGTCTGGAACACCCAGATCAGCGTCAGCCCGATCGTCTGCGCGCGGTAGCCCGGCGCGAACAGGTCGCGCACGGCCACCGGCTCGGCGCGGGCGGTGCCGGTTTCCACCGGCATCGCGGCCAGGGATTCGTTCGGATCACTGATTACCGTGCCGGCCGCGCGTTCCAGCTTGTCCACCGCGATCCGGGCTTCCTGCATGCGCCCTTTCAGCATCAGCCAGCGCGGCGATTCGAGCAGCCGCAGCGCGAACGGCAGCACCAGCAAGCCCAGGCTGCCCCACACGAACACCAGCCGCCACGCCCACGGTTCCATCGGCACCACCAGCCGCGCGACCCAGGCGGTGGCCGGAATGCCCATCAGCCCGAGCATGAAGATCGTGCTCATCACCTTGCCGCGCACGCGCGCCGGGAAGAACTCGCTGATGTAGACGTTCGCGATCACCGTCATGGCCGACAGGCCGATGCCGGTCAGGAACCGGAAGGTAGCGAGCGAATAGATGTCCCACGATGCCGCGTTCAGCAGCGAGAACACCGTGTACACGATGATGCTCGACACGAACGCGCGCTTTCGCCCCAGGCGATCGGCCAGCATCGCCCCGCACGCGCCGCCGATGAACATGCCGCCGAAACTCACCGACGTGATCAGCGCGACCGCATGCAGCGGAATGTGCCACTGGGCAACGATGGCCGGCGCTGCGTAGCCGAACGTGTTCAGGTCGGCGAGTTCGAAGAAGAACGCGAACGCGAGCACCCCCATCGCCATCTTGTGAAACCGGGTCAGCGGCAGGGCATCCAGCCGCGAACTGAGTGTACTCATTGTCTCCTCCGATTCTTGATTGTCTGACAATCCGTCAATCTGTCAGTTAACGCAGAATGACACACGAAAGATTGTCCGTCAATCTGTCAAATTCGAGGCGTGTGGTAAATTTCGGCTGTCACCTACGAGGAAGCGATGACGACGTCTTTGAAAATCACCCCGGTTTCCGTGCGCAAGCAGGTCGAGGACGGCCTGCGCGCCGCCATTGCGGCCGGCAAGTTCCTGCCGGGCGACCATCTGCCGGACCGGTTGCTGTGCGAAACCTTCGGCACCAGCCGCAGCGTGGTGCGCGAGGCGATCCGGCTGCTGGAGGCGGAGGGGCTGGTGCAGGTTCACCCCAATCGCGGGCCGTTCGTGGCCAGCTTGACGGTGGAGGAAGCCGCCGATATCTACGAGATCCGCGCCGCGCTGGAAGCGGTGGCCGGGGAAGGCTTCGCGATGCGCGCCGGCAGCGAGGACCGTGCCGAATTGAAGGGGATTTTCGAGGAGCTGCGCGCCTCGGACGTCGATCGCCACAAGCTGCTCGAACTGAAGCGGCGGTTCTATGACGTGCTGACGCGCGGCAGCGGCAACCAGCTCATCAAGGGCATGCTCGACCGGCTGCTGACGCGCAACTCTCAGTTGCGCGCCCTGTCGCTATCGAGCGACGGGCGCCTCGCGCAGACGGTCGAGGAGATCGGCCGGGTGATGGAGGCGATCGACCGTCACGACGGCCCGGCTGCGGCCGCCGCGTGCCGCGCGCATATCCGGGCGGCCGCGGAAGTGGCGCTGCGCATTTTGCGCGAGCGGGCGCAGCAAACGGATTCGGTTGCCGCGGGGTGAGTGGGAATCATCGGAGTAGCGAGGCTGCGCCCGTCGAGGCCGGCCCTATCCCGTTGACGTTCCGTGGCGGTCACGCTCTCCGGCCGACCGCCGCCACCGGCCATTCGTCCCGGCCACGCCCGATGGCCGCCGATAGCCGGGAACCTCCGCCTGCAAACCTCACGCTTGCGACTGCATCACCTGCGCGGCCAGCTCCGCCAGCGTGGTGTCGCCCAGTTCATCGATCAGCCGCGCCTGCGCCGAATCGAGCGCCCGCCCCAGCGTCGCATTGACGGCCCGCTCCACCGGGCAATCGGGGTGATCGGCGGAAGGGCCGATGGCAAACACCGAGCCGCTGTCGAGCGCCAGCAGCACATCGCGCGCGGTAATGGCCTGCGCCGCCCGGGCCAGCTTCCAGCCGCCGCCCCGCCCGCCCGTCGACGTCACCAGCCCGCTCTCGCGCAACCGGCCCATCACGCGCCGCACCACCACGGCATTGGTCTGCAGCATCAACGCAATCGTTTCGGAGTTCTCATTGCCGTCGAGCAGATGCATGTGCACCAGCACATGCAACATGCGCGCGAGGCGGGTGTCGTGTCGCAACGGGCGTCTCCCGATCAAATACGGTCAAGGTCATTCGGACGGTTGACGATAGCACAAAGCGAAACTTATGATGTTACGGAATCAACGACCGGAGCGATCGAGATGCTTGAAATGGACGCGCGCAGGATTCGTACCAACGGTATCGACATGCATATCGTGCAGCAAGGCGATGGGCCGATGATCCTGCTGTGTCATGGCTTCCCGGAGACCTCGCATGCGTGGCGCCATCAGTTGGCGCCGCTCGCGCGGGCCGGGTTCCGCGCGGTGGCGCCGGACCTGCGCGGCTACGGGCTGACGGACAGCCCCGATGCGGTCGACGCGTTCGACATCCGGCATCTGGTGGCGGACATGGTCGGCGTGCTCGATGCGCTGGACGTGCCCCAGGCCATCATCGTCGGCAGCGACTGGGGCGCGACGGTGGCCTGGCAAGCCGCGGCGACGCGGCCCGACCGGTTTCGCGGCGTGGTGGCGCTGGGCGTGCCGATGATGGCGCCGCCGCCCGTGCCGCCGACGCAAATCTTTCCGCAAACCGCGGACGCGCTGCTTTACGCGCTGTACTTCCAGCCCGAGGGGCCGGCCGAGGCCGAACTCGAACGCGATCCGCGCCAATCGCTGCTGAAAATCCTGTACTGGGCCTCCGGCGACGCCGGGCCGCGCGACGCCGGCCAGACAACGCCGAACCCGTTCGCGATGGTCTCGCGCACGCAGGGCATGCTCGCCGCGCTGCCGATGCCGTCCGCGCTCCCCGCCTGGCTGGACGAGGCGGATCTCGAGGCCTACGTCCAGGCGTTCGCCCGCAGCGGATGGCGCGGCGGCCTGAACTACTACCGCAACCTCGATGCGAACTGGGCGCTAGAGCGCCAGTACGACGATCCGCAAGTCAAGGTTCCGGCGCTGTTCCTCGCCGGCGAACGCGACCCCGGCCTGAGCATCCCCGGCATGCGCGACATCATCGCGGGCATGCCGTCGCTCGTGCCCCGGCTGCAAGCGAGCCGGATCATTCCCGGGTGCGGGCACTGGGTCTCGCAGGAGCGTCCCGAGGCACTGTCGGCGGCGATCATCGAGTTTGCGCGCGGGCTCGATGCGTGACTGACGAGGCGGCATGCAGGCTACTTGCGCCGCGTGCCGCCGGATGCCTGCGCTGACGACGCCATCGCCGATTCGATCGCCTTCTGGTCGCGGCTCAACTGCACGCGCATGTGGCTCAGAAACTGCCGCGCGTTCTCGGCCAGGGGCGTGCCGGGCCGGAACACGAGAACGCCGGTAAACACCACGTCCGCATCGATCGGCTTGACGACCAGGCCACGCTCGACAAAATCGAGCGCGACGATCGGATGGGCGATCCCCAACCCCACGCCGGCCAGCGCGAGTTCGCAGATCGTGTGCGAATAAGGCGTCTCGACAAGCGGCCTGAGCGTCACGTCGAGCGCCCGCAACTGCGTATCGAGCCTGCGCCGCGTGCTGTCCTCGGGGTTCAGGGCCACGAACCGCGTGGTCGCCAGGTCCTTCACCTTGACCGCCGCGCGCCCCGCAAACGGGTGTTCGCGGTTCATCACGGCCACGCCCGGCATCCGCACGAAAGCCGAATGCTCCAGGCCCGCCATCGACATCTCGTCGGACATCAACCCGAAGTCCACCTCCCCCGCCGACACCTTCTCGTGCACTTCGCGCGAACTCATCACCTGCAGGGAAATCTGCACGTCACGCCCGGCCGCATCGAAGCCCGCAATCACGCGCGGCAGAAACCCCGTGCCGAGCGCCGGCAGCGAAGCGATCGCCAGGCGGCCGAGCCCGTATGAACGCAGGCTGCGGATGCGGTGCTCGATCACCTCGTAGCCAACGAAATAACGATCGACGTCGCGCATCAACGCAATCGCCTCCTGCGTCGGCACGAGCCGGCTGCGCACGCGCTCGAACAGCTTGAAGTCGGCCATCGCCTCGAGCCGCCGAATCGCCTGGCTCACCGCCGGTTGCGAAATCTCCAGCAAACCGGCCGCCTTGCTCGTGCTGCCGGCATTCATCACGGCCCGGAACACTTCGATGTCACGCACACCCATATAACCACCGCTTATAGACCTAATTATTTCCGATGCTGACCGAAACCGGGGCGTAAGTAAACTTCGTTCATCGCATTCGCAGCCCAACGTAACCCGAACCTCATGACGAAAAACACCCAAGCTACCCGCCGCTCCGAGCCGTTCCGCAGCCTGTCGCCCGCGGTCATGCGCGCCTCCACGGTCGTGTTCGACTCGCTCGCCGATTTCGCGCGCCGCAAGGAGCGCCAGCCCGACGGCTTCAGTTACGGCATCACCGGCACCCCTACCGCCCGCGAACTCGAGCACCGGATCGCCGCCCTCGAAGGCGGCCGGCACTGCGTGGTCACCCCGTCCGGACAATCCGCGCTGATGACGACCGTGATGGGGTTCGTGCGCGGCGGCGATCATCTTCTCGTGTCCGCCGCATGTTACGGAGCCCTGAAGACCTTCGCGCAGAAATGGCTGGCCCACTTCAACGTGGACGTCGAGCTGTATCCGCCCGCGATCGGCGCCGACATCGAGCGATACCTGAAGCCGAACACGAAGATGATCTGCATGGAATCGCCCGGCACGGTCACGATGGAAATGCCCGATATCCCCGCCATCGTCGCGGTAGCGAAGCGCCACGGCGTGATGACGATGATGGACAACACCTGGGCCAGCCCGCTGGCATTCCGCCCGCTCGAACACGGCGTGGATTTCAGCATCGAGGCCGCCACCAAGCTGTTCGGCGGGCACTCCGACCTGCTGGCCGGCTCGATCAGCATGAACGATGCCGGCCACTACGCGACGCTGCGCGAAACGCAGAGCATCCTCGGGCAGCAAACCAGCCCGGACGACTGCTTCCTGGTGCTGCGCGGCATGGAAACGCTGCAGATTCGCTTCGCGGCGCAAAGCGCGGCCGCCCTGCAGGTGGCGAGCGCGCTCGATGCGCATCCGCTGGTGCGTTCCGTGCTTTTCCCCGCGCTGGAATCCGATCCGGGACACGCGATCTGGAAGCGCGACTTCTCGGGCAACGGCTGCCTGTTCTCGCTGATTCTCGAGCCGGCGCCCGAAGCCGCGTTCACCGCGTTCTTCGATGCGCTCCGGCACTTCGCGATCGGTGCGAGCTGGGGCGGCGTGCACAGCCTGGCGGCGTACTACCCGGCACCGTTGCAGGCCGACCGCCCGTTCCCGCTGACCGACCAGCCGATCATTCGTCTGTCGATCGGCCTCGAACCCGTCGACACCTTGATCAACGACCTGCGCGCCGGCCTCGATGCGTTCGCCGGCGCGAAAAACGCCACGGCGGCGTGATGTGCACGGCCCATCCGACCACCGATAACAGGGGTGCCCCGATGAAAACAGCCATTCGGTTCCGTGCGGCGCGGCTCGCCGTGTGCGTCATGTTCGGCGCGGCGTCGATTGCCGCGATGCCCGCACAGGCGGCCGATCGGTTGGCGGCGGCCCGAGCCGCCGGCACGCTGCGCGTCGCCAACACGCAAAGCAGCCCGCCGTGGAGCCTGCTCGACGATCGCAATCAGGCCGCCGGCTACGACGTGGAAGTCGCCAGGGAAGTCGCTCGCCGGATCGGCGTGCCGAAGGTGACGTTCGTCGCCGATTCGTTCAAGAACTTCGTCGAGGGATTGAAATCCGGCAAGTACGACCTCGTGATGAACGACCTGACGCCCACGCCGGAACGCGGCAAGCAGGTGGATTTCGGCGCGCCCTACGGCGTCGAGGATTTCCGGATCTTCGTGCGCGCCGACAACGCCACGATCAAGGGGCGCGCCGACCTGAAAGGCAAGCGCGTCGGCGTCACGACCGGCTCGACCAACGAATCGTGGTCGCGCTCGCACCTCGCGGATTCCGACATCCGCACCTACGACAACGGCGGCCTGGTGTTCAACGACCTCGGCAGCGGGCGCATCGACGCGGTGATCATCTCGCACTTCGGCGGCCTCAAGTATGCGAACGTCAACCACCTTCCGGTCAAGGAAGTCGGCGAACCGCTGATCTACCAGTTGTCCGCGCCGGCGCTGCAGAAGGACCAGCCCGCGCTGCGCGACGCGGTCGACAAGGCCATCGCCGAGATGCTGGCCGACGGCACGATCGAACGGCTCGCGAAGAAATGGGTCGGCGCCGATTACGACATGGTCGGCACGATCGCCAAGGCCAAAGCCCAGAAGGAGTAAGCGATGCTGGAGTTGTTCATGCGGTCGCTGCCGCTGCTCAAGAGCGCGGTCCTGATGACGATCTTCCTCGGGCTGTCGTCGTTCGTGCTGGGCTCCACGCTGGGCCTGCTGGTGGCGCTGGCGCGGCTGTCGCGCTACCGGGCGTTGCGCGCCGTGGCGTTCGCCTATGTCTCGATCTTTCGCGGCACGCCGCTGCTCGTGCAGATCCTGCTGCTCTACTTCGGGCTGCCGCGCTACGGCATCGTGCTCGACCCGGTGCCGGCCGCCCTGCTCGCGCTGACGCTGTTTTCCGCCGCCTACCTCAGCGAGAACTTCCGCTCCGGCATCAACGCGGTGGACCGGGGCCAGTGGGAAGCGGCGATGTCGCTCGGCATGGGCTACTGGAAGGCGATGACGCGGGTGATCCTCCCGCAAGGGCTGCGCATCGCGATCCCGCCGGTCGGCAGCCGGATGATCGCGCTGATCAAGGACACCTCGCTGGCCTCGACCATCACGGTCGTCGAACTGACGCGCGTGGCCGATCAGGTCGGCGCCTCGACGTTCCGCTACATGGAGATGTTCCTGATGGTCGGCCTCATTTATTGGCTTATCAACCAGATCCTGACGATCGTGCAGACGATCCTCGAGAATCGTTTGTCGAGGCGCTTCCAGTGAACCGAGATATCCAGACCGTCGCCGTGCGCGGCCTCGTCAAATCGTTCGGCAACAACGCGGTGCTGCGCGGCGTCGATTTCAGCGTCGCGCGCGGCGAGGTGGTCGTGATCATGGGGCCGTCCGGCTCCGGCAAGACCACGCTGCTGCGTTCGTTGAATTTTCTCGAAGTGCCGGATGCCGGCTCGGTGTCGGTGTGCGGCATCGACGTGGCGTGTTCGGGCGAGGCCGGGCTGACGCGCGACGACCAGAAACGGATCAGGTCGATCCGCCAGCGCAGCGCGATGGTGTTTCAATCGTTCAACCTGTTCCCGCACCGGAGCGCGCTCGACAACGTGATCGAAGGCCTCGTCAGCGTCAAGAAGATGAAGAAGCCCGAGGCGGTGGAGCGCGGCATGCGGCTGCTCGAACGGGTCGGCCTCTCCGCCAAGGCCGACGCCTATCCGGGCCGTCTGTCGGGCGGCCAGAAACAGCGCGTCGCGATCGCGCGCGGGCTGGCGATGGAACCCGAGGTCATCCTGTTCGACGAACCGACCTCGGCGCTGGACCCGGCCCTGCGCGAAGACGTGCTCGCCGTGATGCGCGAGCTGGCCAACGACGGCATGACGATGCTGGTCGTGACGCACGAAGTGCGCTTCGCCCGGGACGTGGCCGACCGCGTCGTGTTCATGGACGGCGGCGTGGTGGTCGAGGACACCGATCCCGCCGCGTTTTTCGACGGCGCGGGCAACCCGCGCGTGCGCCAGTTCCTGCATCTCATCGAAACCTGATCGACACCACGCGACAGGCCGCCCTCCCTCGGGACGACGGCCGCCGCCTGTTCCGAACCCCTGAAAACTCACGCGCCCGTTCGCGGGGATCGTCACGTCCGGCGCCCGCGCCGCACGGATCGATCCGCCTGCTTGCCCACACACCACACGACCCAGGAGCCACCACCATGAAACGCACCGTCACCTCGCTGGCCGCGCTCGGCCTGATGTCCGCCGGCACCGCCGCCCACGCCCAGAGCACGGTCACGCTGTACGGCATCGTCGACGCCGGCATCGCCTACGTTCACAACAGCGCCGGCACGGGCGGCATCAACCAGAGTTCGCTCGTGCGCTTTTCGAGCGGCACCATGTCGGGCAGCCGCTGGGGCCTGCGCGGCTCGGAAGCGCTCGGCAACGGTTTGCAGGCCATCTTCCAGCTCGAGAACGGCTTCAATGCCGGCACCGGCACGTTGAACCAGGGCGGCCGCGAATTCGGGCGCAAGGCGATCGTCGGCCTGAGCAGCCCGAACTGGGGGACCTTGACGCTCGGCCGCCAGTACGACCCGGTGGTCGACCTGGTGCAGCCGCTGACCGGCGATGCGTATTTCAGCGGCACGTTCGCCACCCCGGGCGACATCGACAACTACGACAACAGCAGCCGCATCAACAACTCGGTCAAGTATGCGAGCCCCGATCTGCACGGCTTCAACATCGAGGCGATGTACGCGTTCGGCGGCACGGCCGGCAGCGTGTCGGACGGGCAGACCTACAGCGTGGGGGCGAGCTACGCGAGCGGGCCGTTCGCGCTGGCAGCCGGCTATTTCTACGCAAACGGCGGGCGCACGGCCACCAACGGCGTGCGCGCCTGGAGCGGCTCGGCCGACACGCTGTTCAACACCGTCATCAATACGGGTTACGCCTCGGCCAAATCGATGCAGATCGCACGGGCCGGCGCGCGCTACAAGCTCGGCGCGCTGACGCTCGGCGTGTCGTACAGCAACATCCGGTACGGCCGCGACACCCTCTCCACGTTCGGCAAGGACGAAACCTTCAACTCGGGCGCGCTGCTGGCCGCCTATACGTTCACGCCCACCTCCCGCGCGGGCTTCGGCTACAACTACACGAAATCGAGCGGGGCCGCCTCGGCGCACTATCACCAGGTCAACCTCGGCTACGACTACGCGCTGTCGAAGCAGACCGACCTCTACGCGCTCGCGGCCTATCAAAAGGCCGGCGGCAGCACGTTGAACGCCGCCGGCAGAACGATCGCGGCCGATGCATCGATCGGTTCGTACGGGATCAGTTCGGGTGCCGACTCGCAGGCACTGGCGGCGATCGGCATTCGTCATAAATTCTGACGCGTGCGGATGGCGCGGCGCGCGCGACATGCCGCCGATGCGCGGCGCGAACGGGTCGCGGCCGGTTTCACGCCGCGCTCAAGCCGATCGCCCGGCCGACGCGCGACGCGTCGCAAGCGCAGGTGTCGGCCGCCGCCTCGCATCGCCTCATCGAATCGGACGCGACGGCCGCAGCGCATGCGCCCCGTCGCCCAGCAACATCAGCACGAGCAGCGCCGTGGCCCAGAACGCCGGATACTCCCAGCCGCCGCCCTTGTCGTTGAATTCCCAACCCACCTTGCTGTGCACCATCGCAATCGTGCCCAGCAACTCGAAAAAGAGCGGCACGGCCACCCAGCGCGCATACACGCCGAAGATCAGCGCCAGCCCGCCGAACAATTCCAGCGCGATCGTCAGATAGGCCAGCACGGGCGGCAAGCCCAGCGAGCCGAAATAGCCGACGAACCCCGGCACCGTGAACACGAACAGCTTCACGCCGACATGCGCGAGAAACGGCACACCGAGCAGCACGCGCAGCAACAATGCTCCATACGGAGCCGTTCTGGTTTCCAACATGATGGGCATCGCCTCGAGAAGAAAGAGGCCTCAGTGTGAAACGCACCACCCTGTTCGAAAATAGCTATATTTGGACATTGCATCGCCAAAAATGAACAGGCCCCCATGAACGACCTCGACTGGAACGATTTGCGCTATCTGCTGGCGATGGCGCGCGGCGGCTCGGCGGCGGGCGCGGCGCGCACGCTGGGGGTGTCGCACGCCACCGTGCTGCGGCGCTTGCAGGTGCTCGAACAGGAGGTGGGCACGGCGCTGTTCGACCGGCTGCAGACCGGCTACGTGGCGACCGAGGCGGGCCTGCGCTTCATCGATATCGGCGAGGCGTTCGAACGCGCGCTGACCGGCACCCGGCGCGAAGTGGAAGGGCAAGTCACGGGCCTGGCCGGCCCGATCCGCTTCACCACCACCGATTCGCTGGCCGACGGCCTGCTGCCCGGCATCCTGCAGGCGTTCCACGAACGCTATCCGGCCATCACGGTGGAAATGCGCATCACCAACGCGCGGCTCGATCTCGACCGGCGCGAGGCCGACGTGGCCTTGCGCCCGACGCGCGAGCCGCCGCCCGCCTGGGTCGGCAGGGCCGTCGCGCGCATGGATTGGGGCTTGTATGCCGCGCGGCCGCGTCACCGGATCAAGGCCAGCCGGCGCGACACCGCCGCGCCGGCGTGGCTGCTGCCCGACGGCCATCTCGCGCAGGCGCCGCTCGACGCGTGGATGCGCGAGCGGATCGGCGGCGAGCGCATCGTCGCCACGGCCGATTCGTTCGTGGCCTTGCGCCGGCTCGCCGAGAGCGGCGCCGGCGTGGCCGCGCTGCCCTGCTTCATGGCGCACGGCACGAATCTGACGTTGCTCGAACAGCCGCCGCTGGCGCTGTCCTCGGAGCTGTGGCTGCTGACGCATCCGCATCTGCGCGGCGCCGGCCGGATCCGGGCGTTCATGGATCACGTCGCGCAGCAGATCGGCGCCTTGCACGCGCGGCTGGCGCCCCCTCGGGCGTAAGCGGCCCCCCGTACGTAAGCGGCCCGGCCCTATCGAACGACCGACGGCAGGCAGCCGAAGCGCGCGTGGAACCGCTGCGAAAACCGCGCGCGGGATTGATAGCCGCAGGCTTCCGCGATGCGCGCGACGCCCCAGGTGGTGGTCTGCACCAGCAGCATCGCGTGGTGCATGCGCACCTCGATCAGCAGATCCTCGAAGCGCGCGTTCTCGGCGGCAAGACGCCGCCGCAGCGTGGCGGGGCTCATGGCCAGCGCCTTGCCGGCCTCGTGCGCCGTCCAGTGCCGTGCCGGCGCGTCGCCGATCAGCGTGCGCACCTGGGCGGCCGTGCTGTGCCGGTCGATCCGGCGAAAACGGAAGCCGCGTTCGTCCAGCGCGGCAAGCAGATCCAGCAGACGGTAGCGCAGGCGCTCGTCGCTGAGGGCGGCGTTCGTCATGCTGCCGGCGACCTGACGCAGCGACGCCGCCAGATCGTCGTCCAGCGGAATCGATCGAAAGGCGGCGTCGTGAGCGGTGTCCGCGGCTGCGGCCGGGCGGCCGCGCTCGAACGCGTCGAGCAGCGCGGCGGAAAACGTCAGGAATACCGAACGAAAGCAGCGCGCCGCGCCGCCGGGCGTCTTCTCCAGGTCCGCGCCGATGCCCGCCTCGACCAGCAACAGCGAGGCCGGCACGTCGATCGTCATCCGCGTGAGGCCGTCGTCGAGATCGAGCCGGCCCGACACGATCAACACCGCCGTGGCCTCCTGAAACACGAAGCGCGGCGTGTGCTGCGCCGTGGTCAGGCAGGGCTGCGCAAGCGCGCCCAAGCCACGCCGGGAGACCGGCGCGCCCGACGGTGCGGGCCAGTCGGCGAGCGCGTCGCGGGCGGCGTTGGCGGCGTTGGCGACGTTGGCGGCGTTGGCGGCGTTGGCGTCGTTGGCGTCGTTGGCGTCGTTGTCGACGCTGCCGTCATCGAGCGATATGCAAGCCATGGCGCGATGCGTTCCGATGCCGTTACCGCGCGGGCACGGCCGGATTCAGGCTGTAGAGGCCCGTGATCCGTGCGCTGCCGAGCACCGGCGCCCGGTCGAGCGCCGCACGCACGTTCGCGCCGGTGAGCGCGCCGTCGATCTCCAGTGCCGGCACGCCGAGCGCATACACCGTGAAGATGTAGTGGTGAACGATCGTGTCGTTCCACGGCGGGCACGGGCCGTCGTAGCCGTAGTAGTCGCCGCTCATCTGTGCGTCGCCGGCAAACCAGCCCGTGTAATCGTTGATGCCGTGCCGCAAGCCGGCCGGGCTCGTCGGCCCCGGCTTGCCGCGC
The DNA here is from genome assembly GCF_047497165.1 of Burkholderia sp. 22PA0099. Lineage (NCBI taxonomy): Bacteria > Pseudomonadati > Pseudomonadota > Betaproteobacteria > Burkholderiales > Burkholderiaceae > Burkholderia > Burkholderia sp. 22PA0099. The sequence continues at coordinate 2,909,802 of NZ_CP163165.1, forward strand.
GGCGTCACGCCGTCCGACTGCGAACCCGCCGCGATCTCCGTGGTGCCGGCCGGAATGTCGAGCAGCAGCCAGTGGAAGAAATCGACGCGCGGCAGCGAAGCCGGCACGGTGCGGCCCGCCTGGTTGACGTCGTCGCCCCGGCTCGGCACGTCGGGATCGTGGCAGACCACCACGAACGACTGCGTGCCGGCCGGCGCATCGCGCCAGGCGAGATGCGGGTTGCGATTCGCCGACAGCGCGACGTGGGATGCGGCATCGGGAACGGCGAACGCGAATTCGCCCGGAATGGCCTGGCCGTCCTGAAAACTCTGGCTGATCAATTGCATATGAAATTCGTCCCATGCGGGGTGGGTGGAAGAGAGGTATGGCGTGTGCCGGCACGCCGCCATTATAGAAACGGCCGCCCGCCCCGATGAGCGCACATCGAATCAAAAATCACGCCGATCCGATCAATTTGATTGGCTGAAGCATGCCAGCCGCACACCACGGATCACCGCTCACCGCCCCGCGCTGCTGCGCGGATCGTGCCCGCCCGTGCACGCGCCCGAGGCGTCGCGCAGGATCGCGCCGGCATGCCCCATCGTCTCGTCGTAGTCCTGCAGCAGTTCGACGGGGTGGCCGTACGCCCTGAGCGCCTCGACGGTCGCGGCCGGAAAGCGCGCCTCCAGCTTCAGCGAATCGCTCGATTCGCCCCAGGTGCGCCCGAGCAGCCAGCGCGGCGCATCGAGCGCGTCGAGCGGCGACAGCCCCAACTGCGCGACACGCGAAAAGATCGCGCTCTGGGTTTGCGGCTGCCCGTCGCCGCCCATCGTGCCGTACACCAGGGTTCGGCCGTCGTCGAAGCGCGCCAGCGCCGGATTCAGCGTATGGAACGGCAGCCGGCCCGGCATCAGCGGGTTGCGCGAGGCCGGATCGAGCGAAAAGCTGCAACCCCGGTTCTGCCACAGCACGCCCGAGCCGGGCAGCACCACACCACTGCCGAACTCGTGATAGATGCTCTGGATGAAGCTGACGGCCACGCCATCGCGATCGATCGCGCCGAGCCAGACGGTATCCGCCGGCCCCATGCCCTGCCCCCACGGCGCGGCCTGCCCGGGCCGCACGCGCGCCGCGAGCCGGTCGAGATGCGCGGGATCGAGCAGCGCTTGCGGATCGACCGTCATGAAGCGCGGGTCGGTCACGTGCGCATCGCGAATCGCGAACGCGAGCTTGGTGGCTTCCACGCAGGCATGCACATACTCGGGGCCGAGCGGGTCCATGCCGGCATGCAGCAACCGGTCGAGCAGGCCGACGATCAGCAGCGACACCACGCCCTGCGTCGGCGGCGGCAGGTTGTACACGGTGCCCGCGCTGTGCGCGAGCGCCAGCGGCCGCACCATGCGCGCGGTGTGGCGCGTCAGATCGTCGAGCGTCACCGGCGCGCCGGCCGCCTGCAGGTCCGCGGCGAGGCTGCGCGCAAGATCGCCGCGATAGAAATCGTCGAAGCCGGCGCTCGCGAGTTGGGTCAGCGTGTCGGCCAGCCGAGGCTGGCGGAACCGGGCGCCCGCGCCCAGCTCCGTCGGCAGGAACGTCGCCGCGAAGCCCGGTACGTCGCGCAGCTCGGCCTGTTTGCGTTCGGTGCAGCGCACCTGCGATTCGCTGGCCGCGAAGCCGTCGGCGGCATGGCCGATCGCCTCGCCGAGCAGGCGCCGCAGCGGCAGCCGGCCGCCGAGGTGCTGCATCGACCACGCATGCGCCGCCTGCCAGCCCGACACCGTGCCCGCGACGGTGATCGCCGCCAGCGGGCCGCGATGGGGAATGCTCGACAGCCCCGCCTCGGCATACACCTGCGGCGCGACCGCCTGCGCGGCGGCCCCGCACGCATCGATCGCGACGGGCGCTTCGCCGGGGCGCGCGATCAGCCAGAAGCCGTCGCCGCCGATGCCGTTCATGTGCGGATACACCACGGCGATGGTCGATGCGGCCGCAATCATCGCCTCGACGGCGTTGCCGCCCTCGCGCAGCACCGAGCGCGCGCTCTCGGCCGCGAGCGGATGCGGCGCGACGGCCATGCCGTGCGTCATGGGAAAGGAATCGGGGCGGTCGAAGGTCATGGTCGGGAACGAAGGATCGGAACAAGAAAAACCACAGCATGCACCAGCGATTCAGGCCGTGTAGCGCGCGAGGAATTTCTTCGCGCGCTCGGTTTTAGGTTGGCTGAAGAACGCGTCGGGCGCGGCGGTCTCGACCAGCTTGCCGCCATCGAGAAACACCACCTGATCGGACACGTCGCGCGCAAAGCCCATCTCGTGCGTGACGATCAGCATGGTCATGCCCTGCCCGGCCAGCGCCCGCATCACGCCGAGCACCTCGCCCACCATCTCGGGGTCGAGCGCGCTGGTCGGCTCGTCGAACAGCAGCACGTCGGGGCGGATCGCCAGCGCGCGCGTGATCGCCACGCGCTGCTTCTGGCCGCCGGACAGCCGATGCGGATAGACGTCGGCCTTGTCGGCCAGCCCGACCTGCGCCAGCAGCGCCAGCGCCTCGCCGCGCGCCTCGTCGGCCGCGCGCCCGTGCACGTGGAGCGGCGCGGCCATCACGTTCTGCAACACCGTCATGTGCGGCCACAGCGCGAAGTTCTGGAACACCGTGCCGATCCGGCCGCGCGCGGCGGCCAGTTGCCCGCGCGACATCGGGCGCGCGGCGGCGCCCTCGCCGGTGCGGCCCATCGGCTGGCCGCCGACCTCGACGGTGCCCCGGCCCGGCACTTCCAGCCAGTTGATACAGCGCAGCAGCGTGGATTTGCCCGAGCCGCTCGGGCCGAGCAGGCAGGTGGTGGTGCCCTGCGGCACGTCGAAGCTGATGTCGCGCAGGATCTCGACGCCGTCGTAGTCCTTGCACAGCCCGCGCACGCGGATCGCCGCGGAAGCCGTTGCTTTCATGGTCACCTCGAAGGAGAGCGGCCGAGCCGGCCGACCGTCCAATCGGTCAGCAGCGACATCAGCCAGTACACCAGCATCGCCAGCAGAAACGGGGCGAATGGCGAGAAATAATTGCTGCTGACGAAGTTCGCCGCGAACGTCAGTTCCTCGACGGTGATGATCATCAGCAGCGCGCTGTCCTTGATCACCATCACCGCCTGGTTGACGAGCACGGGCGCGGCCGCCGCCAGCAATTGCGGAAACACGATGCGCCGGTACAGCGCGCGGCGCGTGAAGCCGAACGCGTCGGCCGCCGTCAGCGTGTCCTGCGGCAGCGCGAGCCCCGCCGCGCGCAGGATCTCGACGAAATAGGCGCCGTGGTAGATCACCAGCGACGCCAGCCCGGCGCCGAGCGCGTCGAAGCGCAGCCCGATGGCCGGCAGGCCGTAATACACCACGTAGGCGAACAGCAGGAACGGCACGCAGCGCATCAGGTCGGCCAGCAGCCGCACCAGGCGCGCGACGGGCTGCGGCCCCTCGCGCAGCAGCACGTAGCCGAGCAGCGCGAGCGGCAGGCTGATGGCCAGGCACAAGGCCACCAGCGCCAGCGAAGTGGCCGCGCCCGACGCCAGGATGGCGCGCGAGGCCCACAGCGAAGTCAGGCTGTTCATGACGCGCGATATCCGTAACGTTGGGCCGCGCGCCGTTCCAGCATGCGCTGGCCCTGCACCACCAGCGCGATGATCAGCGTGTAGAGCACGGTGGCGGCCAGAAACGGCGGCAGCGGGTCGTAGGTATCGGCGCCGATGCGGCCCGCCGCGCGCGTGATGTCGACGATGCCGATCACCGAGGCGGCCGGCGTGATCTTCAGCAGCAGCGTGATCTCGCTGACGAGCGGCCCGAGGCTCGCGCGCCAGAGTTGCGGCAGCACGATGCGCATCAGGGTCTGCCACCCCGAGAAGCCGAACGCAGCGCCGGCTTCGAGCTGGTCGGCCGGCAACGCGATCAGCGCCGCGCGCCAGATCTCGCAATTGAATGCCGTGGTGTTCAGGCTCAACGCCAGCGCGGCGGCCGCCATCGGCGGCAGGTCGAGGCCGGCCGCCGGCATCACGAAGAACACCAGCAGGCACAGCGTGACGACCGGCGTGGGTCGCATCACGCTGACATAGGCGGCGATCGCGCGGCCGAGCACCGGCACGCGCCGCCAGCGGGCCAGCGCCAGCAGCAGGCCGAGCGGGATGCCCACCGCCACGGCGCACAGCGCCAGCAGCAGCGAAACGCCCGCGCCCTGCAGCAAGGCCAGATAGGAGCTTGTCGTCATGGTGAAGTCGGCCGCGCAGCCGGTAACGGCCGCACGGCGTGTCCGGTGAGGGTCGCGTCAGTTGCCGCCGGTTGCCGACAGCGGCATCGATTCGAAGGTGGTGCCCAGCCACTTGCGCTGCAGCGCGTACAGCGAGCCGTCCGCGCGCGTCTTGGCGAGGAAGCCGTTCAGGTAGCGCAGCAGCGTGGTGTTGCCCTTGGCCACGGCCCAGGCCGCGTAGGTCGGCGCGCCGACGGCGGTGCCCATGCGGAACCGGTCCGGGTGCTCGTGGATCAGGCTGGTCAGGTTGACCACGCCGTTGATCACGTAGTCGAGACGGCCGTTCGACAGATCCTGGTACGCCTCCGGAAACGACGCGTACTGCACCACCTTGCCCAGTTGCCCGCCGTGCGCGGCCAGCGTCTTGCTCAGGTCCGCAAGCGCCGCGTACGAGCCGCCGCCGGCCTGCACCCCGACCACCTTGCCGGCCAGATCGGCCACCGACTTGATGCGCGTTTCACCGTTGCGCACCACGTAGTACTGCGTCGCATCGGCCACCGGCATCGTGAAATCGAGCGTCTTGGCCCGCTCCGGCGTGACCACCACCGAGGTCAGCGCCACGTCGTACTTGCCGGTCGTCACGCCCGGCAGCAACCCCGACCACGGAATGATGTTCTGCTCGATCTTGAAGCCCGCCGTCTTGCGCAACTGGTCGAGCAGCGCGTTGTCGAGGCCGACGGGCTTGCCGTCCTGGATGAATTCGAACGGACGGAAATCGTCCTCGGTCGCGACCGTCATCACGCCCTTGGCCTGGATCTGTTCCAGCGTCAGTGCGGCGGCCGCATGCGTGCCGGCGGCGAACACCGCGCAGGCGGCAACGGCAATGGCAAACCAGTTCTTCAGCAACATGGGAATCTCCTTGAATCAGCGGGTGGCGCCAGCGCGGCGGCGGGCGATGAAGTCGATTTCGACGAGTGCGTCGTAGGCCAGGCCGGTCACGCCGACGCAGGTGCGCGCGGGCAGGCGGCCGGGCTCGAAATAGCTCTGGTAGGTGGTGTTGAACGCGGCGTAGTCCTCGCTGAAACGCGTCAGGAAGGCGCGTGCGACCACCACGTCCGTGAAGTCGAGGCCAAGCCCGGCGAGCACGGTGCGCAGGTTCGCCATGACGTTGGCCGTCTGGGCTTCGATGCCCTCGGGCAGCACGCCGGGCGCGCCGGGGCTGTCGGGCATCTGCCCCGTCACGAACACGAAGCCGTCGGCTTCCGTGGCGTGGCTGAACGGGGCCACCGGCGTGGGGCCGCCGGCGATCATGTGAAAGGCGATGGGGGACTGCGACATGGACAGGCTCCAGGGTGGTGATGCGCTTCCTTTTGCAAGCCCTGTGCCAGTTTGATTAACAGAACAAATTGTCCTGTTTTTCTCCGCTATACTCGCGCAAATTGTCCCAATCACAACCTTGGTGCCGCCACAAACTGGTGCAATTCACGCATCGAATCGGGGATTTCCATGAGCAACCATGACAATGATCCATACAATCCGAATCGCCCTGCCGGTGGCGTCAAGCCGCCCTGGCTGGTGGCGATCGACATCGCGCGCGGCCCGCGCTATCTGGCGATCGCGAACGGCGTGAAGGCGGCGCTGATCAACGGCACGCTGAAGGCCGGCGACCGCCTGCCGCCGCAGCGCGAGCTGGCGCAACTGCTGCAACTGAACCTCGGCACGGTCACGCGCGCGTTCGACGAATTGCGCAGCATGGGCCTGATCAAGGGCACGGTCGGGCGCGGCACCTTTCTCACGCTGCCGGCCTCGATGGACAGCCCCGCCTCGCTGTGGGATCACTCGCAGCCGCAAGGCTTCATCGATCTCTCGCACAACTTTCCCGAGCACGCACCGGGCATGGCCGGCGCGCATCCGCTGCTGCGCGCGCAACTGCGCGTGGACGACGCCGCGCGCCTGCTGGCCACCCAGGTGGATGCGGGCCACCTCACGCACCGCACCGCCGCGGCCCGCTGGCTCGACAGCCGCGGCGTGCCGGCCACGGCGGAGCAGCTGGTCGTGACCTGCGGCGCGCAGCATGGCCTGCTGCTCGCGCTCGGCGCGCTGACGCGGCCCGGCGACATCGTGCTGACCGAGGAGCTGACCTACTACGGCCTGAAATCGGCCGCCGCGCTGACGGGGCGCTCGCTGGTGGGCGTGCGCATGGATGCCGAGGGCCTGCTGCCGGACGCGCTCGATACCGCCTGCCAGCGCTCGGGCGCGAAGGTGCTGTTCTGCTGCCCCACCCTGCACAACCCCACCACCGCCACCATGAGCGCCGCGCGCCGGCGCGAGATCGTCGAGGTGTGCCGGCGTCGCGACCTGCTGATCGTCGAGGACGACGTGTACGGCTGGATGCCCGACGAGGCCCTGCCCTCGCTGGCGCTGCTCGCGCCGGAGCGCACCCTCTACGTGACGGGGCTGTCGAAGCTGATCGGGCCGGGCTTGCGGATCGGCTTCGTGGCCGCGCCGCCGCCCTATGTGCATGCACTCGGCGTGGCCTTGCGCGCGACCACCTTGATGGCCTCGCCGCTGAATGCGGCGATGGCTCGCGACGTGCTGGAATCGGGCGAGATGGCGCAGATCGTCGAGACGATCCGCGAGGAAACGCGCGCGCGGCAGGCGCTGGTCGCGGCGGCGCTGCCGGCGGCGGCGATCGTGACGCGCCCCGGCGCGTTCTATTTCGGACTGCGTACCGGCAGCCATCGCACCGGGCAGGATTTCGCCCGCGCCGCCGAGGCGGCCGGGATCGGCGTGACGCCCTACGATCTGTTCGAAGCCACGCCGCTCACGGGCAGCACGCTGGTGCGCGTGTGCCACAACGCGGCCCCCGATCGCGACAGCCTGCGCCGGGCGCTGGCCGGGCTGGTGCAATTGCTCGGGCAGCCGGCTGCCGCGATGGGGTTTCGGCGCGGGGCGTGAGACGGATGAAGCGAGCCGGAACGTGCCGGCCCGACGTGCTCGGCCAAATTGCTCGGACAGCCGGCCGTCGCAATGGGGTTTCGGCGCGGGGCGTGAGACGGGTGAAGCGAGCCGGAACATGCCGGCCCGACGTGCTCGGCCAAATTGCTCGGGCAGCCGGTAGCCGCGATGCCGTTCCGGCGCGGGGCGTGAGGGGGATCGAGCTAGCCCGAACACGCCGGCCCGACGTGCTCGGCCAAGCGGAAGCGATCACCCGCCGCTGGCGACCACCTCCGACGTAGCCCAGCCCCCGCCCAACGCCCGATACACGCCCACCGCGGCGCGCGCGACGCCCGCCCGGCTTTCGTCCAGTTGATCCTGCGCGTCGAGCAATTGCCGATCCGCATCCAGCACATCGGTCAGCGTGATCGCCCCCGCCCGATACGCCTGCCGCGCGAGATCGCGCGCCTCGATCAGCGAGCGCACCTCGGTGCGCAATTCGATCAGGCGCGCATGGTTCTGCGTCAGGCCGGACAAGGCGTTCTCCACGTCCTCGGCGGCATGCAGCACCGCCTTTCGATAGACCGCGAGCGCTTCGGCATTCGCCCCGCGCGCCTCGGCCACTTCCGCATCGACCTTCCCGAAATCGAACAGCCGCCAGCGCAATGCCCCGCCGCCCAGCGCCTGAAACGCCGACGCACCGAACAGATGGCCCGTACTCGTGCTGTCGAACCCCAAGGCGCCCGACAGCGAGAGCTTCGGGTAGTACTCGCCGATGGCCGCGCCGATCTGTTCGTTGGTCGCGGCGAGCCGCCGCTCCGCCGCGATGATGTCCGGACGACGGCGCAACATGTCGACCGGCTGCGGGTTGGCGGGAATCGGCGGGATGTCCGGGATCTCGCCCGGCACGGCAAGCGCCTGGGCCTGAGTGCCCGGCTGCGAACCCGTCAACACGTCGAGTCGATTCAGTTGCTGCTCCAGGCCTTGACGCAAGACGGGCACGCTCGCGCGAGCCTGCCCGAGCAAGGCTTCGGTCTGCGCGATCTCCCGTTGCGTGGCGGCGCCCGCCGCCAATCGATGCCTGACGAGTTCGAGCAACTGTTCGTCCGCCACGATCTGCGCCTGCGCGACGGCCACGCGCGCCTGATAGCCGCGTATCTGCAAGTACGCATCGGCCGTGTCCGCCACCACCATCACGCGGATGCCGGCCCGATCGGCCTCGGCCGCCTGCGCTGCGTCGCGCGCGGCGGCAGCGCCCCGCCGCAGGCCGCCGAACAGATCGATCTCCCAGCTTGCCGACGGCCCGATCGCATCCTCGTGCCCATCGCGTGTAAAGCCGGGCACGGTGGACGCGACCGCCCCGAACGGGCTGCGCAGGCTCTGATGTTCGTAGTGGCTTGACCCATCGAGATCGATGCTCGGCAGCAGCGCCGCACCGGCGCCCGATGCCGCGGCCCGCGCCTGACGCACGCGCGCGAGCACCGCCGCGAGGTCGAGGTTCTGTTCGAGCGCACGCGCCTCCAGCGCCGTCAGCACCGGATCGTCGAAACCGGCCCACCAGCGATCCATCGACGGCTCGGCTTGCCCCGCTTTTTGCGGCACACCCGCCACGGCGTTATGAAACGGCTGCAGGTCCGTTTTCGGCGGCGTGTAGTCCGGCCCCACCGCGCAACCGCTCACGCTCAATGCGAGCGCCGCGACCCATCCTCGGTTTCGGCTCATGCGTTGCTCCTCCCGCCCAGTTTGCGTATCGCGGCATAGAACGCCGGGGTGAAGACCAGCCCGAAGGCGGTCACCCCCAGCATGCCGAACAACACCGCCGTGCCCAGCGACTGACGCATTTCGGCGCCGGCCCCCGTGGCCACCGCCAGCGGCGCGACCCCGAGAATGAACGCGAACGAGGTCATCAGGATCGGCCGCAGGCGGGTGCGCGCCGCCTGCGTCGCTGCTTCCTCGGCGGTGTCGCCGTCGTGGTCCTGCCGCTGCCGGGCGAATTCGACGATCAGGATGGCGTTCTTCGCGGCCAGGCCGACCAGCACCACGAAACCGATCTGCGCCAGGATGTCGATCGGCAAGCCCCTGAAACGCAGCCCCGTGGCGGAGGCCAGCAGGCACATCGGAACGATCAGCACCACGGATAACGGCGTCTTCCAGCTTTCGTACTGCGCGGCGAGCACCAGGAACACGAAGATCGCGGCGGCGGCGAATATCGCGAGGGTCGGCACGCCCGGTTTCCGTTGCTGATAGGCCAGGTCGGTCCATTCGAATTCGATGCCGGGCGGCAATACCCGGGCGGCAAGCTCGGACATCCGCTCGATGGCATCGCCGGACGACACGCCGGGCGCCGCGGCACCCTGCACCTCGGCCGCCGGATAGAGGTTGTAGCGCGGCACGCGATACGGCGCGGTCATCGCCCTGAAGGTGGCCACCGAGCCGATCGGCACCATGTCTCCGCTGGCATTGCGCGCCTTCAGGCGCGCGATCTCCTCGCTGTTCTCGCGGAACGCTTCATCGCCCTGGGCATAGACCTGGAAGGTCCGGCCCAGGTAGTTGAAATCGTTCACGTATTGAGAGCCCAGATAAAGCTGCAAGGTGGAGAACACGTCGGTGGTGGTCAGGCCGACCTTCTCCGCCTTCACGCGATCGATATCGGTGAAGATCGACGGCGCGCGCGTGTTGTAGAGCGTGAACACGCCGCGAAACGCCGGGTCGTGGTTGGCCGTCGCCACGAGCCTGTTCGCGGCCTGCGACAGCGCTTCGGCGCCGAGGTTGGCGTGGTCCTCCAGCATCAGCTTGAAACCGCCGGCGCTGCCCAGGCCCTGGATCGGCGGCGGCGAGATCACCAGGATGCGGGCGTCCTTGATGACGGCCAGGCGCTGCTTGACGATCCCCAGCATCTTCTCCGCGTTGACGCCGCGAATCTCGTGGCCGCCCATCGACGGCAGCACGATGAAGATGGTGCCGGCGCTCGGCGACACCGTCGAGGTGGTCGCGTCGTACCCGGCCATCGGTGAGGTGTGCTCGATGCCCGGCGTGCTCATGATGATGTCGGTGGCCTGGCGCACCACGGCATCGGTGCGGTCGAGGCTGGAGCCGGGCGGCAGGCTCAGAATCGCGATCAGGTAACCCTGGTCCTGCTCGGGAATGAAGCCGGTGCTCATCAGCGAGAACTGCACGCCCGTCAGCGAAATCAGGCCGAGGTACGCCACCGCGACAATCGCCGTGGCCCGCACCAGGCGGCCGGTGATCCTGCCGTAGTGATGGGACAGCCAATCGAACGCTGCATTGAAGCGCCCGAACCCCGCCTGAACCATTTTCGCCACGCCGCGCGGCGCGACGTGGCGCCCGCCCTCGGGATGCGCCTTCAGCAAGGCGGCGCACAACGCCGGGCTCAATGTGAGCGAGACGAAGCAGGAGATCACCGTCGAGGCCGAGATGGTGATCGCGAACTGCTTGAAGAACAGCCCCGGGATGCCCGAGATGAACGCCGACGGCACGAACACGGCGCACAGCGTCAGCGCGATCGCCACCAGCGCCCCCGACACCTCGTCCATGGTCCGGTGCGCCGCGTCTCGCGGCGACATGCCGAGCGCGATGTTGCGCTCGACGTTCTCGACCACCACGATCGCATCGTCCACCACGATCCCCACCGCCAGCACCAGCCCGAACAGCGACAGGTTGTTGATGGTCGTGCCGAACGCGGCAAGAATCGTGAACGCGCCCACCAGCGACACGGGAATCGCCACCACCGGGATCAGGGTCGCCCGCCAGCTTTGCAGGAACACGTAGACCACCCCCACCACCAGCAAAATCGCGATGCCGATGGTCAGGATGACTTCGTGAATCGACTGGCTGACGAAGGTGGTCGGGTCGTAGAAGATCTTGTAGGCGAGCCCGGAAGGAAAGCGCTTCGAGAGTTGCTTCATCTTGTCGATGATCGCGTGCTCCACCGTCACCACGTTCGAGCCCGGCACCGCGAACGCGAACAGCGGCGCCGACGGGCTGCGGTCGGCATAGGCGGTCGACAGGTAATCCACCGCGCCGAGTTCGACCCGCCCGATATCGCGCACGCGCGTCACCCGGCCCTGCGCGTCCGTCTTCAAGATCACGTTGGCGAACTGCTCCGGCGTGACGAGCCGGCCCAGCGCTTCCACGTTGATCTGATACGCGGCTCGCGACGCCACCGGCGGTTCGTTCAAGACCCCTGCCGAAACCTGGGCGTTCTGCGCCCGCAACGCGGCGAGGATCTCGTTCGCGCTCAGGTTGCTGGCTGCGGCCTTGTCCGGGTCGATCCAGATTCGCATCGCGTACTGCCGATCGCCGCGCGAGAGCAGGTCCGACACGCCGGGAAGACGCGCGATCTCGTCCTTGACGTTCAGGATCATGTAGTTCGAGATGTATTGCGTATCGCGCGAGCCATCCGGCGAATAGGGATGGATGCCGAGCAGGAACGCCGGGATGGTCTTCTTGACCTGCACGCCCTGGCGCTGCACCTCGTCGGGCAGGCGCGACAAGGTATCCTCCACGCGATTTTGCGTGAGCATCAGCGCGGCGTTCATTTCCGTGCCCACCTTGAAGGTCACGGTGATCGTCAGCGCGCCGTTGCCGGTGGACTGGCTGCTGATGTACTCCATGTTCTCGACGCCGTTGATCGATTGCTCGAGCGGCGTCGCGACGGTTCGGGCAATCGTTTCGGCGGAGGCCCCCGGGTAGGTGGTGGTGACCTGCACGGTCGGCGGCACGATATCCGGGTACTGGGCCACCGGCAGGAAGGCCATCGTCGCCAGCCCGAACACCGTGATGAAGACGTTGATCACGGCCGCGAAACGCGGCCGGTCGATGAAGAAGTGTGCGAGTTTCATGTCGTGGCTCAGCTTCCGCCCTGCTCGGTGGTGTCGTCGATCGCGCCGGCATGGGGCGACACCTTCGCCCCCGGGCTCGCCGCCGGCATGCCGGCCACGATCACCCGGTCGGTCGCTTGCAGGCCGCCGAGGATCACCCTCAGCCCGCCGCGAAGATCGCCGATGCGCACGCGCCTGGGCTTCACGATGTCGTCGCCGCCCACCACCAGCACGATGTGCTCCGATTGATCGGGCAGCACCGACGCGTCGGGCACGAGCAACGCGGGGCTCGGCGGAGCGAGCTGCACCCGCACCCGCGCGAAGCCGCCCGGCGTCAGCAGGAGGTCGTCGTTGGCGAGGGTCGCGCGGGCGTGAATGGTGCCGCTCGACCGGTCGATGGCGTTGTCCAGGAAGTCGAGCGCGCCGTGCCGCCCGAACCCCTGTTCATCGCTGAGCGAGATCTGCACGGCATTGGCCAGCGGCCCCGGCTGCGTCAGGCGCCGCCGCGAAAACGCCATGTAGTCGGCTTCGCTCATGTCGAAGTCCAGATGCACGGGATTCACCGAAACGAGCGTCGCCAGCAGCGTGGTCGGGCTCGATCCGGCGCGGCTCCCCGAAATGAGATTGCCGACGGAAACCAGATGCGTGCCGATCCGCCCGGTGAACGGCGCGACGATCCGGCAATGATCGAGATCGAAGCGCGCATCGTTCAACTCGGCCTGGGCGTCGTCGACCGCAGCTTTCGCGGCCCGCTGGTCGGCGTCGCGCTGCTCGGCGTTCTCGGTGGTGCCCGCGCCGCTCTGCTGCAAGGTCTGCGCGCGGCCGAACTGCCGGTTGGCGAGCGTCAGCCTGGCCCGCGCGGCGTCGAGCCGGGCGATCGCCTCGTTCAGCTTGATTTCATACGGCGTGCGATCGATCTCGAACAGCACGTCGCCCTTGCGCACCAGGCTGCCGTCCTTGAAACCGATCCGCGTCAGCGTGCCGCCGACCTGCGCGCGCAGCTCGACCTGCTCGATCGCGGAAAGCCGGCCCTGGAATTCGACCCGGCTGTCGATCTCGCGCTGCAGTGGACGGGCCACCACCACGCTCGGCACCGGCGCCGCACCGGCCGCACCGGCGTTGCCGCCCAGCACGCGCGGCCCGCCCAGCACGGCGGCCGCGATCACGGCCAGCGCCGCGCCCGAGAGGATCCAGCCTTTGACTTCGCGCTTGCGGGTTGAATGATCGTTCATTCCCGGCTCCTGTCGATGATGTGCCTGGTCAGCAGGAAGAAGATCAGCGCGGCGGCTTCGAGACACGCCGCGATCAGATCGATGCCGTGAATCCCGCCCTGGGCCACGATGCGCGCGCCGATCCAGCTTCCCAGCGAGAAGCCGGCGTACATCACCGAATAATTCAGCGACAGCGAGATCGGCGCTTCGGACACGCCGCCGGCCTTGACCAGCCGCGCCATCAGGGCCGGCACCACGCCCCACGCGGAAAAGCCCCAGCACACCAGCCCGATCGCAACCGGCAGCACAGGGTGGGTGGGCGCTGAGAACGCGATGGCCGCCAGAAACAGGAACGCGAGGATGCCGAACGCGAGCGCGGCGATGATGATCGCCGTCGAACCGAAACGATCGGTGAGCTTGCCGCTGGCCAGCACGCCCGCGGCGGCCGACACGCCCCACAACGACAGCATCGCCGTGATCCCCCAGCCGCTGACCTTGGCGACCTCCACCAGGAACGGCGCAATCATCGGATAGGCGGTGTAGACCGCCGCTGCCCACAGCAGCGTCACCAGCAAGGTCATCCAGACCCGGGGGCGGGTCGCGGTCGTCACGCGCTCGCGGAAGCCGGGCACCCGCAGGCCGTCGCCCACCGTGGCGGGCACGCCCATGGCGATGCCGACGGCCGCGACGATCGCCATCACGCCCACCGCCAGGAACGTCATGCGCCAGCCGAACGCGTTGCCGATCAGCGAACCCAGCGGCAAGCCCAGCGCCACCGCGATGGTCGTGCCGCTGTTGACGATGGCCAGCGCCGTGGCGCGGCGATTCGGCCCGACCGTCACGCCGGCCAGCGCGCTGGCGTTGGGCACGTACAGCCCCGCCGAGATGGCGAGAATGATCCGGGCCATCAGGATGCCGAAGAAATCGGTCGACGCCCACGCGACGAAGTTGCCCGCCGCGAATACGCCGATCGCCGCGAGCAGCAGCTTGCGCCGGTTCAGGCGCGCGCCGAGCACCGTCAGGATCGGTGAACTCAGCGCCAGCGTGAGGGTGAACACCGTGATCAGCAGCGCGACCGCCGACAGCGATCGCCCGAAATCCACCGCCATGCGCGGCAGCAGCGGCGCGATCATGTACACCTCGGTGCCGATCGCGAAGGTACCCAGTGCCATGCAGTAGATCGGCACCAGCGAGGCGTGGTCCGCGGCCTCCGCCGCGCCGCCTCGGGTCGAAACAGTGTGTTTGCCAGGTTGAATGCTCATCGCTTTTCCACAGGGAATTCAGTGCAGGCCGTCCGGAAAAGTCCGGTTCCGGTCGTGCCCAGTATCCCGTTGAGACGCGATGTCACAAATGTCATACTGCGTGCAATTCAGGACATTCCGATTGCTGCGATGAAGACACAAAAAGTGGGGTTCGTGTTTTACCAGGGGTTCACGCCGCTGCAGATCGCCGTCGCGGGCGCGTTCGATGTCGCGAACCGTCACGCCGGCCGGACGATCTACGAGGTGCGGGTGCTGTCGAAGTCGGGCGGCCCGTTACGCGGGCCGATCGGTGTGTCGATCGACTCGGAACCGTTCTCCGACGCGTTGTTCGATCTGCTCATCGTGTGCGGCGGCCCGGTGGAGCCGGAGCCGGACATCGTCGCGTTCCTTCGCGGCGCGCCGCAGCGCAGCCGCCGGATCGCCAGCGTCTGCACCGGCGCGTTCGCGCTGGCGGCGGCCGGGCTGCTGGAAGGCCGCAGCGCCACGACCCATTGGGGCAGCGCCCGGCTGTTGCAGGAGCGTTATCCGGCCATCAAGGTGGAGGAAAACCGGATCTTCATGTCGGACGGCCCGATCTGGACCTGCGCGGGCAGCACCGCCGGGCTCGATCTGGCGCTGGCGTTCATCGAGGAGGATTTCGGCATCGATCTCGCGCGCACCATCGCGCGCTTTTTTGTCATGTACCACCGCCGCAGCGGCGGGCAGACGCAGTATTCGACGCTGCTCGAACTGGAACCGAAGTCGGATCGAATCCAGAAGGTCGTCACCTATGCGCGCCGCCATCTAACCAATCGTCTGAGCATCGACGAGTTGGCCGAGGTCGCAAATCTGAGCCCACGGCAATTCAGCCGCATCTTCCAGGAAGAGACCGGGCAATCGCCGGCCAGGGCCGTCGAGAACCTGCGCGTCGAGGCGGCGCGCATCCTGATGGAAGACAGCGATCATCCGATCGAGGCGGTGGCACAGCAGACGGGCTTCGGCGATTCCGGGCGCATGCGCCGCGCCTTCATCCGCGCGTTCGGGCAGTCGCCGCAGGTGATCCGGCACGCGACGCATGGCGCCACCGAGCCGGATGCCGGCCACTGATCGCGCCGCGCAGCCGGATCGCCCGCCCCGCGCTATGCGCCAGCGTGAACCCGGGCGCGGAAATCGCGTGGCGTTTCGCCGAGCGCCGACTTGAACTGACGGCTGAAATGCGCGGCGTCCTTGAACCCCGCGTCATGGCCGATGCGCGTGATGGATAGATGCGTGCGCAACGGATCGGCGAGATCGCGGCGTGCCTGCTCGATCCGGCCGGACCAGAGCCGTTGCGACACGCGCACGCCGGTTCCCTCGAACAGGCGGCTCAGTTGCCGGGCCGAGATGCCGTGCGCCGCCGCGATCGATTCGCTGTTCAGTTCGGGATCCGAAAGATGCTGTTCGAGATACGCCAGGATCCGGCGCCGCAGCGCGACATGACGCTCGCCGGCATGCAGCGGGGCATCCAGGCCCGCGCCCAGCGCCGTGGCGATCAGATCGAGCGCGGCATCGTGCACCCGGCCCAGGTAGGCCGGATCGATGGCGTCGAGTTCGGCCGGGATCTGCCGAAGGTAGCTCGACGCCAGCCGGCCCACGCCGCGATCGCCCGCCACGCGCTGCGCGGTGAGATCCTCGGCCGTGGCGAGCCTGCCGAGGAGCAGCTTGCGCGGCAGGCGCATCACGATCTGGCCGAAATCGCGGTCGAAGCGCAAGTCGTAGGGGCGCGTGGTGTCCACCAGCGTGAAATCGCCCGGCTCCATCACCGCCTGCCGCCCGCCCTGCCGGGCCTGGCCACGGCCCGCCGTCTGCAGGGTCAGCAGGAAAACGTCGCGCGCCGAGCGCGCAATGCGCGAGCGCGTGCGCGCGACCCCATGCGCCGACGACGCGATCTGAAACATCTGCAGTTCACCCGCCTCCAGGCACTCCAGCCGGCCGTCGAAGCGGTCGGGCGTCGGCACGTCGCAATCCAGCTCGACGAAGGTATCGCAGACCAGCGAGGCCCAATAGTTCGCGCGCGCCGTTCCGGCCAGGCTCGAGGTGGAGAAAGACAGCCGGTTCATGGCGGGCTCCTTGATACGGTGAGCCGAGCATTTTCCGACATTTCCGGTTCGCTCGTTGAGGGCGGGATCGAGTGCCGGTGTCGATGCCGCAACGCTTGGTTCGCGATCGACCGCCACGGACAGAAATCCGGGCCGGCGCAGGCAAGACGGCCCGATCGGGCGCCTCTACGCTGTCGGGATTCGGCGCAAGGGGTGCCGCCTGCCGCGCGCATATCGCGGGCGCGTTCCCCGACTGCCCCGTTCGCCCGGCGATCCCGTCGGCGCTCGCTCTAACGTATGGAGAATCACGATGTCGGAACTGGTGAAAATCGTTCAATTCCATGAGGCCGGCGGCCCGGAAGTCTTGAGCGTGGATACCCTGCCGTTGCCGGAACCCGGCCCCGGCGAGGCGCGCCTGCGCGTCAAGGCGATCGGCCTGAGCTATGGCGAGATCATGTTCCGCAAGGACGAGTACTACGTCTCGCCGAGCTTCCCGGCCCGCAACGGCTACGAGGCCTCGGGCGTCGTCGAGGCCGTCGGCCCGGGCGTCGATCCGGCCCTGGTCGGCCAGATCCGCTCCACCGTGCCGGCGTTCTCGCTGACCGATTACGGCGTGTACGGCGAGGTCGCGATCGTTCCGGCGGAGCTGCTGGCCCCCTACCCCGAGCACCTGTCGTTCGAGGAAGGCGCCAGCATCTGGATGCAGTACATCACGGCCTGGGGCGCGCTGGTGCATCACGCCGCCATCGCGCCGGGCGATTTCGTGGTCATGACGGCCGCCGCCGGCTCGGTCGGCCCCGGCGCGATCCAGATCGTCAAGGCCGAAGGCGGCATCCCGATCGCCATCACGCGCTCGGCCGCCAAGCGCGATCGCTTGCTCGAACTGGGCGCGGCGCATGTGATCGTCACCGACGAAGAGCCGGACCTGACGGCTCGCATCCTGGAGATTACGGGCGGCGTGGGCGCCAAGGTGATCTTCGACAGCGTCGGCGGCCCCGCCATCGCCGATCTCGCCATGGCGACGGCCGACGATGCGCTGATCATCGTCTACGGCCTGCTCTCGAACCAGGTGCCCGCGTTTCCGATCTACGAAGCCTGGCGGCTCGGCGCGCAACGCCGGAGCTTCAAGATGATGGGGTACTCGGTGTTCGGCGTGACGCTGGTTCCGCAGTTGCGTGAACAGGCCGTGCGATACGTCTACGACAAGATCAAGGGCGGCCAGTTGAAGCCCCGCATCGCCAAGACGTTTGCGCTCGCCGATATCGTCGAGGCGCATCGCTACATGGAACGCAGCGAGCAGGTCGGGAAGATCGTGGTGACGGTCTAAGCCGTTCGGCCCCGGCGCGGGTCGAGCCGGGTTGCCATGACGTTCTCCGCGACGCATGGCAACGCAGCGCGGAAATGATCTGACGAATCGCGAGCGAACAGCGCCCGGTTCAACCAACCAAGAGTGATGAATACCGCCAAAATCCGACAGATTTCGTCGCATCCGGACGGTTTCCGCCTGCGCGATTAAAGAACCGGCCCAGGCTGCCGACAAGTAGGTCAAATCCCGCCCTGCTCTCTGCCCAGCCCCGATGCCGATGACCCTTTCCAACTCCGTGGGCCTCAAGATCGGCCTCTCGTTCGGCGCGGCGCTCGCGCTCAGTATCGCCGCCCTGACGGCCGTCAGCGTGATCAACGTCCGGACCGAAGCGGCCCGCAATTTCGAGCAGTCGAGCCAGTCGCGCATCGCCCAGGCCGACGAATCGCTCGACGGCACCTTCAAGGGCGTCGAGCAGAACCTCGGCTACCTGGTCGGCACGGCGCAGTTGCTGTCGGCCGACGCTTCGATCACCAACTACCTGGCCGGTGGCGGGATGATGACGCCCGACAAGAACGGCGGGGTCGAGCAGACCATCTTTGCGTTGCTCAAGCAGTTCGGCGACGCGCATCCGGACCTGCGCTACCTCGACATCGGCACGCAAACGGGCGGCTACGTCCAGTGGCCGATCGAGAGCATGAACGGCAACCACTACGACCCGCGCGAGCGGCCCTGGTACAAGCTGGCGATGACGGACCCCGATCACGTGGTGCGTCCCGCCCCGTACCTCAGCGCGGCCGGCTCCGGCGGCGCGATCATTCCGTTCGCCAAGGTGGTCAAGGGCGCGAACGGCGCGATCATCGGCGTGCTGGAAGGCGACCTGTCGCTGACCGGCTTCGCCAGCCTGACCAGCGGCATCCGTTTCGGCGAAACCGGCTACCTGCTGGTGGCGGACAACAACGGCAAGGTGCTGATCGATCCGCGCGACAAGACGCACGAATTCAAGGATCTCGCCGGCCTCGGCGACGGCTACCAGCAACTCGCCTCGGCCACCGACGGACGCAGCGCGGTGCGGTTCGGCTCCACTGTTTACGAGGCCTACGCCTACACCTCGCCGAAGAATGGCTGGCGCTACTACGCACTCGAACCGCGCAGCGAAATGATGGCGGGCGCGAACCGGCTGGCCGCGATCCTGTTCCTGACCGGCTTGCTGGTGCTCGGTGCGGCCCTGCTGTTCACGGTGATCCTGAGCCGCCGCATCACGGTGCCGCTGCGCGCGCTGGCCGGATCGATGCACGAAATCGCCGAGGGCGACGGCGATCTCACCACGCGCCTGCCGGTGGCCGGCAAGGACGAAGTCGCGCAGTTGGCCCAACGCTTCAATGCGTTTGTCGAGAAGCTGCACGGCGTGCTGATCAAGGTGGCGTCGAGCAGCACGCAATTTCAGACGGCCGCGCGCGAAGTGTCGGCCGGCAATATCGATTTGTCGGCGCGCACCGAGCAGCAGGCCGCCTCGATCCAGCAGACGGCCGCCAGCATGGAACAGTTGGCCGGCACCGTGCGCGAGGCGGCCGATCGCGCCAAGCATGCAAACACCATCGCCACCGACGCGGTGAGCGTGGCGCGACGCGGCGACGAGGCCGTGACCGACGCGGCGAAAACCATGGAAGCGGCCGTCAGCGAATCGGAGCGCATCATCGGCATCGTCGGGATCATCGAATCGATCGCCTTCCAGACCAATATCCTCGCGCTCAACGCGGCCGTGGAATCGGCGCGCGCGGGCGAAAGCGGCCGCGGCTTCGCCGTGGTGGCCACCGAGGTCCGCAACCTCGCGCAGCGCTCGACGGCCTCGGCCAAGGAGATCAAGGGCCTGCTGGAAGCCTCGGTGGGCAACGTGCGCACGGGCGCCTCGCAAATCGCCGTGGCCGGCAAGACGATCACCGAGCTGAACAGCGCGGTGCGCAGCGTGGCCGCCATCACAACCGATATCGCGGCGGCCGCGCACGAGCAGACCCGCGCGATCGACGAAATCAACACCGCCGTTTCCACCATGGATCAATCGACCCAGCAGAACGCGGCGCTCGTCGAGGAAATCGCGGCGGCATCGGAATCGCTGAACGCGCAGGGGCAGCAGCTTCACGAGACGGTCAGCCTGTTCCGCCTGGAACGTTAAGCGCTGCGCCGCAACCCCGGCCCACCCGGGCCGGGGACGCTACGCTTCCTGCGCGCAACACACGCGGTTTCGGCCTTCGCGCTTGGCGCGATACAGCGCCGAGTCCGCCGATTGCGTCAGTTCATCGATCGATGCCGGGCGGCCGCGATGCCCGGTCGCGTAACCCATGCTGACCGTGAATGGTGGCGTCGACTCGACGAAATCGGCAAGCCGGTTGCGCTCCACTTCCGCACGGATCGCCTCGGCCACGGTTGCGGCGCCGCTTTCGTCGGTGTTCGGCAACACCGCGACGAATTCCTCGCCGCCGTAACGCGCGACGATGTCGGCACGCCGCTGCGTGTGGGCCCGAATGCATTCGGCCAGGAAGCGCAGCGCCGTATCGCCCTGCGCATGCCCGAATCGGTCGTTGTACTGCTTGAAGTGATCGACGTCGATGAACAGCACGGACAGGCTGCCGCCGTCGCCACCGTTGTTGCGCTGCAAGCGCTCCCATTCGTTGGCCAGCGCGATGTCGAGCGCGCGGCGGTTTTGCAGGCCCGTGAGCGGATCGGTGCGGCTCAGATCGGTCAGCAGCCGCTGCTTGCGCAGGTTGTTTTTCAACGCGAACGCGAGCAGCCACACCACGGCGCAGAACAGCGTGCAGATCAGCGAGGCCGACACGCCCACCGACCATGACATGCGCATGAAGCCGGCGAGAACGCTGCGTTCGGCGGGGGCCACGACGGCAATCAGCGGCGTACCGGGCACGTGGTGATACGTATAGAGCCGCCGGGTGCCGTCGATACGTGAGTAGTCCGTATAGAACCCCGAATCCTGCGTGAGCATGCGTTCGAAGGGCTGCGATGCGCTCAGGCGGACCATCTGGTGGCCGCCCAGCGGCGGATTTCTGGCCAGGATGGTGCCGTCCGCGCGCAGGATCGCGCTGATGCCGTTCTTCCCGACGTTCAGCCGGGCCAGCAACTGATCGAAGTACGTGATATCGATGGCCACCACCGCGATGCCGTTGAACGTGTGGTCCGGCAGCTCGATGCGGCGCGACAACGCGATCGACGCCATGCCGTTGCGCACGCGGGCACGATAGGGTTCGGAGACATAAAGGCCGACGTTCGCGGCGTCGCGATGCACCGTGAAATAGTCCCGGTCGCTGAAATCCCATTGGTGCGTCGAGCTGCAGCATCCGTCGATCACGTGGCCGTACCGGTCGGTCACGCCGATGCCGGTCACGTATTGGGCGGGCCCGCGCTGAAACAGCAGATCGTGCCGCAGCCTGGCATCCATGCGCTGGATCTCGGGCCTGCCGAGATCGGATGCCAGCACCACCAAGGCGTTGTTGGAGGTTTCGACGGTCCTGCCGATCTCGCTGGCCAGCACGGCGGCGACGTTGAGCGAGCTTTCGTGCGCATGCTCGACGACCCCGGTTCTCATTGCCCAGAGCGTCATGGCGTTCAGGCTCAGCGCGGCGAGCGACATCAGCGTGCCCAGCGCACCGACGACGAGATGGTTTCGTCCCGCCCAGTCGGCAATTTTCTCGATGGGTGTGGAGGCTGGCATGCTCACGCTCGTAAGGACAATCCGATGCAATGCACTACGCAAGGCGGCGGGAAATCCTTGTTAACGGCAAGCGGGCCGGGAAATCGAGGTCGGTGGACGATGCGAATCGGCAGCGCCTGCGCGCAAACGGTTGCGGTCAGGCCGGCAGGGATATGTTTCGTATGACTTATCGCGTGTCGGAACGCCGAGGTTCGGCAACCGCCCGCGACGAAATCCGCATCATGTCGCGAGCGAGTTCGGGCGGGCGGGATCGTCATGAACGCCGCATGCCTGCCTCAAGGACGTGCCGAACACCATCCACAGCGTGAGCGAGCCCATCGACACCGCGCCCAGCGCGAGGAATGCCGTGGCGTAGCCGAAGTGCTGCGCGAGCACGCCCCCGAGCGCGGGGCTCAGGGCCGCGCCGGCACCCTGCACGGTCATCACCACGCCCTGCCCGACGTTGACGCGCCCGGTGCCCTGCAGCAGCCGCACGATGAGCGCCGGCACCGCGACGCCTTGCAGCCCCGCGCCGATGCCATCGAGCACCTGCACGGGCCACACGCCCCAGGCGGAAATGAACAGCGCCGCCGCCAGCCCGCGCAGCGGCAGCGCCAGCAACGTGATCAGAATCACGCGCCAGTATCCGATGCGCAGGATCAGCCGGTTCGCCACGCAGGCGGCCAACACCATCACGAGTTGCGCCACCACGATCGTCTGCGCGGTGAACGCGCTCGGATCGCCCTGGTGAGCGGCCACCACCGCCAGGCCATAGAGCGGCAGCATCGCGGCATTGCCGAGGTGGAACATCGCCAGCGCGGCGGACAGCAGCAACAGCGGGCGACATGTCAGGAGCACCCGCAAGCCGCTCGCCGGCTCGTGCGCCTGCGTGGTCGAACCCGCGCTCAAGCCTCGGGCGCGGTCGTGATCGATGCAATCGCGTCGGATCAGCAAGGTGGCGATCATCGCCATCACGCCGAACACGCCCGTGAGCGCGAACACCAGCGCCGAAGCCGTAACGCCAGCCCAGCCACCCCGACAGCGCCGCACCGACCACGTTACCCGCGTGATTGGCCACCTGGTTGCGCCCGAACTGCCGATCGAAACCGCGCGCCTGCACGATGCCGAGCGTCATGCCCGCCACGGCAGGCCCGAGCACGGCGCCCGTCACCGCCGTGAGGATTTGCGATGCCGCGACCATCCAGTACGCGTGGGCCGCCCACAGCACCAGCGAGGCGAGGGTCGTCATCACCGCCGCCGCCACGATGACGCCGCGCTTGTGACGGGTGGCGTCGACCAGCGCACCGGCCGGCGAGGTGGCGAGCATGCCCGCGATGCCGCCGAGCGTCATCACCATGCCGATCGCGTCGGCGTGCCAGCCACGCGCCTGCAGAAAGACGCCGAGAAACGGGCCGATGCCGGCCTGGACATCGGCCATGAAGAAGTTGAGCCCTTCCAGCGCGTAAAGCGGATTCATCGCTCGCTCCTCTCATGGTCGTTCCCATCCGGGTGACCGGCACCGACCCACACAAGGCCGGCGCACGAAGCATGCCGATCCGAAGCGAACCCGGCTCGACATGCGTGCGCCCGCTATGCGTCGAGCGCCGACGCGACGGTGTCCTCATCGACCAGTTCGGCGATTTCGGCGACCTCGACGGTTCGCCCGTGCCGGTTGGTCACGCCCTGCCCCCACGCCTGGACGTGCGCGCCCGGCTCAAGGTACGACGCCAGTTCGGCAGCGGCGTGCGGCGGCATGCGCAGCGACGTGCCGTCGCTCAACAGCGCACCGCGCAACTCGCCTTTCGGGCCGTAGAGCGACAACAGCACTTCGCCGCTCGCCTCCATCGGGCTGCGCCCGGCTTCCGGGCGCGGCGGCTTCTCGCCGTCGTGATGCGGGCCTTCGTCCAGGATCAGCTTGCCGGCCGTCGTCGTGATCGAAACGGCGGCGAGCAAGGGGGCGCCGCGTGCCTTCACGCCACGCACGCGCACCTCGTCGCCCACGGCAATCGAGCGTGCAACCTGCCGCGACAAATGCGGCGGGAAATGGACCTGCTGCGGCGGGACCTGCTGCGGCGAACGCGCGCCCAACACCAGGCCATCCAGTTCGCCATGGGCGTTCAGAAGAAAACGCGTGACCTTGCCGCGAACTTCGGGAAGGCTCTCGGGATCGATCCAATGCATGTCGTGACTCCTTGTTCGACGGTGAGGGAAACCGGAATGCGGTTCGTGAGGGGGTATCGCGCCTCGCTCAAGGCGCGGGCGGCGCGCGATCGTAGAGCATCGTCAGCTCGCCGGGCGCGCCGAATGCGGTGGCCTGCAGCGCCGTGCCGTATCGGGTGCGCGTGCCGTACCCTTGCGCCGATACCGTCGCGCCGGTTTGCACGAGCGCGGGAAATTGCTGGGCGATGGGCGGCGTCATGCGAATCACGGTGCCGTCGGCCAGGATCACGCCGTCCGGCTCGCCGCGCGGCGTGGTCGTGACGTGCGCCACCTGGCCTTGCGCATCGAGACGCGACAGCGCCGCGCCGTGCAGATCGGGCGGCAGCGGCGGGTTGCCCGGCAACGGCGGCTGATCCACCAGTTGCCGACCGCTGCGCAGGTCGGTGATGCGCTGCGCCGTGAGCGCGCCGCCCGCATCGCGCGATCCGCCGATCCGCACGTTGTCGCCCGGGCGCACCATCGAGACAAGCTGCTCGCCCAGGTGCGGCGGGAAACGGACCAGCGTGCCGTCACGTGTCAACAGGCTGTCGACCTCGCCATCCGGGTTGATCAGAAAGCGCGCCACGACGCCTTGCTCGGTCGCGGGCGCATCGCTATCGCCGAGCCGCCCGGGGCCGTGCGCCGGCGGCGCAGGCACAGGCGCCGCCGCCGTGGGGGCGCCGAGCGCGGGGACAGGCGCAGGCGGTGCCGCCGTGGCGGCATCGAGCGCAGGGGCCGGCGGCGGCGCGCCGGTCGCGGCTGGGGGCGGCGGCGCGATGGGCCGCCCGGTGTCGGCCTGGGCCGCCGAGGCGGGGTTCGCCACGACGAGCGCGGCGAGGCTCGCGGCGCTCAGGATGCGGGTGGCAAGGCGGCTGCATGAGGGCTTCGGATTCGCTGGCATGATCCACTCCTTGAAGACATGGAGCGTCTTTTGCAAGCTCCATGCCATGCCGGAAAGTCCCATGCGGACAGGCGCCCACGCGCCGATGCGGGATGGCGATGTCGGGAAACCGGACAGCCGCTGTCCGGTTTCCCGACACATCCACACCGTCAGGCGTCGGACAGGCCGAGATTCGCGAGGCGTGTGTAGAGCGACTGGCGACTGATGCCGAGCCGGCGCGCGGCTTCGGCCCGATTGCCATCGGCCAGCGCGAGCGCGCGGGCGATCAGGGCACGTTCGAGCGTCGCGAGCGCATCGGGCAGGGGCAGGTCGATCAGGGCCGGGGGGATCGCATTGGCGTCGCTCGCGGCCGAATCGAACAGGAATGCGAAATCATCCCGGGTCAGCACGCTCGCCGGCGCCAGTGCGTGGGCACGCTCGATCGCGTTGGCCAGCTCGCGCACGTTGCCGGGCCAGCCAAAGCCGACCAGCAGCCGCTGGGCGTCCGCGGAAAGATGCTTGCGTGCGGCTTCGGGGCCACCGGCGACGGTTTCGAGGAAGTGCTCCGCCAGGGGAAGGATGTCGGCCACGCGTTCGCGCAACGGCGGCATATGCAGCGGAATCACGCTCAACCGATACGACAGATCCTGCCGGAACGTGCCGGCCGCGACCATCGCCGGCAAGTCGCGATGCGTGGCGGCCACCACGCGCACATCGACGGTCAACGGCCGGTTGCTTCCCAACGGCACGATCTGCCGCTCCTGCAACACGCGCAGCAGCTTCGCCTGCATCGCGAGCGGCATGTCGCCGATTTCGTCGAGAAAGAGCGTGCCGCCGTGCGCCACCTCGAAGCAGCCGCGCCGGTCCGCATGGGCGCCGGTGAACGCGCCCTTGGCATGACCGAACAGCTCGCTCTCGAGCAGATCCGGCGGGATCGCGGCGCAGTTCACGGCGATGAACGGGCCATCCGAACGGGCCGACGCGCGATGCAGCACGCTCGCCGCGACCTCCTTGCCGGTGCCCGTCTCGCCGGTGATCAGGACGGTCGATTGCGTGCCGGCCGCACGGCCGAGCTGCTTCTGGATGTCGCGCATGGCCTCGCTGATGCCGAGCAATTGCGGCTCGCGAGAAGGCGTGTCGTCCGCGAACCGGGGAATGGCCCGCAAGGCGGACGTATCGACACGAGTCGCGACGATGCGCGCGAGCAGCGCGGCGATCTCGTCGCGGCCGACCGGCTTGGTCAAATGCTCGAACGCGCCCAGCCGCATCGCGCCGATGGTGTTGTCGCTGGTGGCGTACGCCGTCAGCATCACGACCGGCACCTGCTGCAGCTCGGGCATGTCCCGCAGCGTCTTGAGCACGGCAAGACCGTCCGCGCCCGGCAGCCGGAAGTCGAGGAAGATGCACACGGGTGTCGCTGCCTCACGCAGACGCGCGATCGCATCTTCGCCGGAGCGCGCCTCGATCGGACGGTAGCCGAGGTCCTGGATGGTCTCGGCCAGGCCGTCGCGGAACGCATCGTCGTCGTCGATGATCAGGATGGTCGCCATGGCACCTCGATGACAAAACAGGTCGATTCGGCCGGGGCCGCCAGCCACGCGCCGCCGCCATGCGCCGATGCGATCTCGCGCACGACGGCCAGGCCCAGCCCCGATCCGTCGGGGCGCCCCGTGACGAACGGCTCGAAGATCCGCTCGCGATCGCCGTCGCTCACGCCCGCGCCTTCATCCACGACTTCGAGCCGCAGGCGCGCTTCACCCTCGCGCGTGACGGCGCACGCATTGACCTTGACGTGGCTGCCCGGCGGCGCGTGCCGCAGCGCGTTGACGATCAGATTGTCGAGTGCGCGCGCCAGTTGCGCGGCATCGAAGACCGGATGCGTGGCGCCGGTGCCGGCGGCGACTTCCATCTGCAACGTCACCTGCCGGCTTTCCGCCCGCGCTTCGTGCGTACGCAGCAAGCCGGCGAGCCACGCGGGCAGGTCGACCGCCTGCGGGCGGAGGGTGATCGGTTGCGTCAGCGCGAGCAGGCTCGTGAGTTGAGATTCGACGCGCCCGACTTGCTCGATGATGATCTTCAACGCGGCTTCGCGCCGGGCGGCGTCGCCCGCCAGCGCGTTCTCCGCCTTCAGGCGCATCGCGCCGACCGGGTTGCGGATTTCATGCGCGATCTGCGCGGCCATCTTGCCCAGCGCGCCGAAACGCTCGGCCTGCCCGAGCTTCGCACTCAGCGCGTTGGCCTCGCGTTGCAGGCGATCCGCGCGTTCGACATAGCGGTTGAGCGCATCGACGATGTGATCGAGATCCGGTTCGCCAAGCCGCTCGATGCGCGTGCCGCGTTCGAGGCCGCCATCCGGCGCCAGCGCCTGTTCGAGCCGCGTGAGCTTGCGCTTCCAGCGCCTGAGCGCCATCGCCAGCAACACCGCGAGCGCCACGATGACGGCCAGCATCGTCGCCAGGATGGCCGCCGCGCGCTCCCCGTATGGCCCGAGCGGCGGCCGTGCCCGCGTCAGCATCCAGGCGAGCAACCCGGCATGACGCGGCACCGGGCAAGCGACCGCGACCACCGCATCCCCGCCGCCGGTCACCACGTCGGCACGCATCTGGCCGAGGCGCGCGACGTTCGACAGCGTGCGAAGAATCAATGGGGTTTCGGCTTCGGGCACGTCGCGTTTGACGCCACTGCCCTCGTAGGTCGGAAACGCGTAGGCGAGAAAGCCGGCCGGCGCGCCGGGGGGCGACGCCGAGGACCAGAAGCCGCCCTCGATGCCCTCCGTGCGGATCAGGACGAGGTCGAGCACGGCGTGCATCAGATCGACATCGGTTTCGCCGGGCCGCTGCATCGACAGGTCGTAGCGCGACGCAACCGCGGCGCAGGCCGTCACGGCCTGCTGCCGGGCTTGGGCGACGCGCTCCCCCAGCGCCGACGAGAGCATCAGCCACACGACCGCCGTGAGCAGAATGCAAAGGCCGGCGACCAGAATCCAGAGCGCGTAGAGCTGAGTGGAGAACGACGGTCTCGGCATGAAGGGCCTGCGAGAAATCGGGGAGAGAATTTCCGAGCAAAACTCACGCCTGCATGCGGCGGGCGAGAAATGGTACACCAGGCACCAGTCGTTTTTCGTCGCGCATCGACACATGAAAATAAATAATCGATCTATGAAATCAAATCACTTTTTCTCATCGATTACTCCACGATAGAATGCGCTTCAGCATTAATTATATAAATTCGATTCATTTAAATTAAAAACAGATCAAACCGCATATCAAGAACCAGGATTTGAATCGCGATGAACCACGACTTCACATTCTTCATCAAAAGCATTCGCTTCGATGAAAACTACCATCCCGGCGAAAACACCCGCATCACCACCAACTTCGCCAATCTGGCCAGGGGCGACGCGCGCCAGGAGAATTTGCGCAACACCTTGAGCATGATCGACCGTCGCTTCAATGCGTTGGCGCACTGGGACAACCCGCGCGGCGATCGCTATGGCGTCGAGCTCGACATCATTTCGGTCGAAATGAATATCGACTCGGGCGGCAATGGCGAGAATGGCGGCGCATTCCCGATGATCGAAGTATTGAAAACGAATATCGTCGATCGAAAAACGGACGAACGCATCGAAGGCATCGTGGGGAACAATTTTTCCTCCTACGTGCGAGATTACGATTTCAGCGTGCGCCTGCTCGAACACAACAGGAATCAAGCCGAATTCGGCATTCCGCACGATTTCGGCGACCTGCACGGCAAGCTGTTCAAGCGCTTCGTGAATTCCGACGCGTACCGAGCACACTTCAACAAGCCGCCCGTGATCTGCCTGAGCGTGTCGAGCAACAGCACCTATCATCGGACGGCAAATCAGCACCCGGTGCTGGGCATCGAATACCAGCAAGGCAAGCTTTCGCTGACCGAGCAGTACTTCGAAAAAATGGGGCTGCAGGCTCGCCATTTCATGGCACCCAACAGCGCCGCACCGCTGACGTTTTATTTTCTCGGCGATCTGCTCAACGATTACACCAATCTCGAACTGATCAGCACCATCAGCACGATGGAAACATTCCAGAAGATTTACCGGCCAGAAATCTACAACGCCAATTCCGCGGCCGGAACCCCGTATCAACCCAGCTTGCAGCACCCGGATCATTCCCTGACCCGGATCGTGTACGACCGGGAAGAACGCAGCCGCCTGGCGGTCGAGCAAGGCAAGTTTGCCGAGACGCATTTCATCAAACCCTACCAGGCCATGCTCGAGCAATGGTCCGCCGATTGCGCGCTTTGATTCATTAATCAACACACCAGGTCATTCATCATGAAAACGTTGTTGCCCACCTCGACTGCCGGCAGCCTGCCGAAACCCGCCTGGCTGGCAGAGCCGGAGAAACTCTGGTCGCCGTGGAAGCTGCAGGACGAGGCCTTGGTCGAAGGCAAGCAGGACGCCCTGCGCGTGTCCTTGAACGATCAGCAGCAGGCAGGCATCGATATCGTCAGCGATGGCGAGCAAACGCGCCAACACTTCGTCACGACGTTCATCGAGCATCTCGAAGGCGTCGATTTCGAGAAGCGCGAGGTGGTCAGGATTCGCAATCGCTACGATGCGAGCGTGCCGACCGTGGTGGGCGCCGTGGCGCGCAAGCAGCCGGTTTTCGTCGACGATGCCAAGTTCCTGCGCCGGCAAACCCAACAGCCGATCAAATGGGCGCTGCCCGGCCCGATGACCATGATCGATACGCTCTACGACAGCCACTACAAAAGCCGCGAAAAACTGGCCTGGGAGTTCGCCAAGATCCTCAATCAGGAAGCCCGGGAGCTGGAAGCCGCTGGCGTCGATATCATCCAGTTCGACGAGCCCGCGTTCAACGTGTTCTTCGACGAGGTGAACGACTGGGGCATTGCCGCCCTGGAAACGGCAATCGAAGGGCTCAAATGCGAAACCGCCGTGCATATCTGCTACGGCTACGGCATCAAGGCCAATACCGACTGGAAAAAGACGCTGGGCTCGGAGTGGCGGCAATACGAGGAAATCTTCCCGAAGCTGCAGGCCTCGAATCTCGACCTGGTTTCCCTGGAATGTCACAACTCGCGCGTGCCGATGGATCTGATCGAACTGATCCGAGGCAAGAAGGTGATGGTCGGGGCGATCGACGTGGCATCGAACACCATCGAAACGCCGGAGGAAGTCGCCGATACCTTGCGCAAGGCGCTTCAGTTCGTCGATGCCGACAAGCTCTATCCGTGCACCAACTGTGGCATGGCGCCCCTGTCTCGCCACGTGGCGACCGGCAAGCTGAATGCCCTGAGCGCGGGCGCGGAAATCGTCCGGGCGGAACTCTCGTCCTGATATCGGCTTGATATCGGCTTGCAACCGGAGCCAAGGCGCGGCCTCCACCGCCGCCCTGCTCCGGTTCGTCCATGCCGTAATACAGCATGCCGCTGTCGTTGATCCGCGCCACGTTCTTCAAGCGCGAGGCGGGCCGCCGCGATGCGCCCGATCGCCTCGATTAGAATTCCTCATTGCCTGAAGAACGGAACACCCATGCTCGAACGCATTCATCTGGTCATCATCCGCGAGGTGCAGCGGCAGGGCTCGCTCACGGCCGCCGCCGCGGCGCTGTTCCTGACGCAGTCGGCACTGAGCCACACCGTGAAGAAGATCGAGCAACAGCTCGGCACGCCGATCTGGAATCGCGAGGGGCGTGGCCTGCGGCTCACGCAGGCGGGGCACTATCTGCTGTCGCTCGCGGAACGGATGTTGCCGCAATTCGAGCATGCGGAGGCGCGCATGAAGCAATATGCCGACGGCGAGCGCGGCACGCTGCGCATCGGCATGGAATGCGCGCCGTGCTACCAGTGGCTGCTGAAGGTGGTCTCGCCGTACCTGACGCGCTGGCCTGACGTGGATGTGGACGTGAAGCAGCGCTTCCAGTTCAGCGGCATCGCGGCGCTGTTCGGCTATGACATCGACGTGCTGGTCACGCCCGATCCGCTCGCGCGCCCGGGGCTGCGCTTCGATCCGGTGTTCGACTACGAGCAGGTGCTGGTGGTGGCGGAAGATCATCCGCTGGCCGACGCGCGTTACGTGAAGCCCGAGCAGCTGATCGACGAGACGCTGATCACGTATCCGGTCGAGACCGATCGTCTGGATATCTACACGCATTTCCTGCGCCCGGCCGGCGTGGTGCCGCGCCGCACCAAGGCGATCGAGACGACCGACATCATGCTGCAGATGGTGGCCAACCGGCGCGGCGTGGCGGCGCTGCCGCGCTGGCTCGCCGAGGAATATGCGGACCGCGTGCCGGTCGTGCCGGTGAAGCTCGGCAAGAACGGCATCGCCAAGCAGATCTTCCTCGGCACGCGCGACGCGGACGCCTCGGTGGACTACCTCGCGTCGTTCATCGACTTCGCGAAGGACCTGAACTGGCAGACAGCGCGATTTGCACGCTGATAGCGCCCGGCATGACGGCTTGGATTCATGAAGCTGTCCTGACGAAGTCGCCGCGTCGATCGGCGACATCCTGTCCGCCTCGATCGGCCCACGCGATCTCGACGTCACTGCGCCGGCTGCCCGGCGAGCCATCCCCACCGGCCAAAGATCTTCGCGCCCTGCGGCGATTGCAGAAACGCCACGAACTGCGACGATGCCGCCACGTCGGCGCCCCTGCGCGTGATCGCAATGCCCGCATCCCGATAGATCGCGTAGCGCGGCTCGATCGCAACCAGGTCCGCCAGCGACGGGTTCGAGGTCTGCCAGATATTCCACACCAGCCAGACATCGATATCGGGGTGGTCGATCCACGTCTGACGCGCGACCGCCGTGTTCGGCGCATAGCTGACGATATTGGCGCGCAGCGCCTTCACGGTGCCGATATCGCCAAGCCGCCCCGCCACATCCTCCCACACGCCGTTCTGCCCGGCACCGTTGACCACCAGCACGCGAACCCCGGGCTTCAATGCATCGCCCAGGCCGCCGATATGCCGTGGATTGCCCTTGCGCACGAGCATCGCCATCGGCCGCAGATACAGCGGCACCGGCGCATCGGGCGTCAGTTGGTCGCCCATCGCCACGACGAAATCGGACATCATCGTCTCAGAGCCGCTGTAGACGAGGTCGGCATCCGCGCGCGCGTGGTCGATCCAGCCGGCTGTCGGGCCGGCCGTGACCTCGACATGCACGCCGGTCTGTTTCTCGAACGCCTGCGCGGCCTCCTTCATCGCGGGGGCGGGGCCGCCCGCGCCATAAACATGCAACGTGGCGGATTGGGCCATCGCATGGCCCGCGCACAACGCCGCACACATCGTGAAAACGGCACCTAAGGTCTTGTTCAAGCTGGGTCTCCTGATAATGATGGCCGCCGACAGCGACCGGGTTGAAGCGATCGGCGTGCGGGTCGCGGTCAGTGCGGTTTCGAGGTCAGCTTGTCGAGCAAGGCCGTCATTCGTTGCGGGTCCACCTGCCCCAACGCCGACGCCACTTTCTCGCCATTGCCGTCGAGCACGACCGTAAACGGCACGCCGCCATGCGTGTCTCCTTCCCGGAGCAGCATCGCGATACCCGGGCCGCCCGCCAGGTAGACCGGATAGTTGATGCCATTGCGTTTGGCGAATGCGGCAACCGGCGCGGCTTCATCGAGCGCGATGCCCAGGAACTGCACCTTGCCGGCGTACTGCTTCTGGAGTGCGACGAAATCCGGCACCTCGCGACGGCATGGCGCGCACCAGGGCGCCCAGAAATTCACGACCACCACTTCGCCCGGATAGCGGGCCAGTTTTTCGGTCTTGCCCGACAGCGTCTGCAACGACAGTTCGCCGAGATTCACGACCTCGCCGGCATGAGCGCAGTTCGACGCGGCGAGTGCGACGCCGGTGACGGCCAGCACGTGCGCCGCGATCGTGGCGCAGCGCGAAACCATGGAACGAAACTTCATCGCGTTGTCCTTGGTGAATCGGAAAGGGAACGTTCGGAAGGTATCGCGCCGTGGCCCCGCGGCCCATGACCGATCGGAGCAGATTCATGCTCCATCGTCTCGATTGCGGGATCGTCCGCAAGCCTGCTTCGGTGTGCCAGGCGGTGCCGATCGCGGCGTTGCTGCGCCACGGCCCACACCGACCTCCGTGGCCTTCTCCCTTCTACCGCCTGCCACAACGCCAGGCTCGACCCCACCCACATGATTTCAAACACACCTCATTTCAAATAATCAAAATAATTACTTTTCTACTTTTTGGATTATGAATTCAGTCTTTCGGACATGATCCCGAACCCCGAATGCACAACGCAACAACGGGGCCTGACAATCCGGCGGATCGGGCCGTGGCCCCGACTTCGAACGAGCATATCGATCCTGATAATCAGGGCCTTGATTTTGAATCGGCCCCGCGGCCCATGACGATTATCCGAAAGCCACGAGCATGGCATCCAGCCATGCCAAGGCCGGGGCATCGGGGTCAGGCAGCTTGCCTGGCCTCGAATATCACATTCTTACGACACCTTTCAAGATCAGAGCAATGACAGCCGATTACCAAACAACCGGTGATTTGGTGTGAGGATTGCACGACGCACCGAATATCCAATGAAATTGGCAATATCTTTAAAAATAGTTAAATTCACAAATGAAAGACATTTAATTTTAAACATTGGAAAAACATGTTTGCAGTGATTTTCACATGTTCATGGTTACCGAAAATAAACTGAGCTCGTCAATTTCGAGATTACCGCAATCTGGTGATTGATTTGTCTGAAAAATCAGACGCCCTATTGCGTATTTCTTTAAAGGCTGCCGACCATGAATCGCATATACCGCTCAATCTGGAACGCCACCCTCGGAACCTGGGTGGCGGCATCCGAACACACGCAGTCACGAGGCAAGGCCAATCAGTCCGCGATCGTCAAGGCTGCCGTGTCATGTGTCGTGCTGTCGGCAGCCTCGATCAACGTATCGCATGCTCAATACGCTGCAGGCAATGGCGTCGCAACCGGTGCCTCGTCGATCGCCATCGGGGTGAATACGCCCCAGACCGCGACGACGGCCAGCGGCAGCTATTCGGTCGCCATCGGCCCGAGCGCAACATCCGGCGGCAATTATTCGGTGGCGCTTGGCAGCACGGCAACCGCCAGTGGCGGCAGCGCCATCGCTTCCGGTTTCGGGGCGACGGCGAGCGCCGAGCATGCCGCGGCCTATGGCGCCGGCGCCGATGCATCGGGTGGGTATGCGACCGCCCTGGGGCCCGGGGCAACCGCGAGCGGTAGTGGCTCCAGCGCCATCGGCGTGAATGCCGTCACATCCGAAAGCAATTCCGTTGCGGTAGGCAACGGAGCACGAGGAACTGGCCTGGGGTCGACCGCCGTGGGCGCTGGCGGAACGGCGAGCGCGCTCAATTCCACCGCGTTGGGCGCCAACGCCGCGGCGGAGTCGGGCGGTGCCACCGCGCTGGGGGCTTATGCCACCGCCTTTGGTTCGAATGCGGTGGCGATCAGCGAGAACGCCCTGGCCTATGGCAGCAACTCGGTGGCCATAGGTTTCAACACGACGGCCGACGGCCGAAATTCTCTCGCGCTGGGCAATAGCGCCAGTGCGTCGGGTAATGAATCCATCGCGGCAGGTTCAATGGCGGTAGCCAGTCAAGCCAATGGCTTGGCGATTGGAAATGGCGCGACCGCATCCAACGCCAATGCCGTCGCACTGGGGAGTGGTTCGGTAACGACGGCGGCGGTAGGCACCAGTTCAGCCACGGTTGGAAGCGTGTCCTACGGAGGGTTTGCAGGCACGACGCCCTCCTCTACGGTCAGCGTCGGGGCTGTCGGCGCCGAGCGAACCATCACGAACGTGGCCGCCGGGAGAATTACGGCAAGCAGCACGGATGCCATCAACGGCTCGGAGCTTTACTCAACGATTAGTACAACCAATAGCAGTATCACGTCGTTATCGACGTCGACTTCGACCGGCATCGGCTCCTTGTCGACGGGGTTGTCGACCGCCACCAGCAATGTGGCCTCGCTGTCGAGTGGATTGAGCAGCACGAACAGCAATGTGGCCTCGCTGTCGAGCGGCCTTTCTTCGACCAATAGCAACGTGTCGTCGTTGTCGTCGGGCCTCAGCAGTACCAACAGCAATGTCGCCTCGCTGTCGTCCTCGACTTCGACCGGCATCGGCTCCTTGTCGACGGGGTTGTCCACCACCACCAGCAATGTCGCCTCGCTGTCGAGCGGTTTGAGCAGCACCAACAGCAACGTGTCGTCGCTGTCGTCGGGCCTGTCATCGACCAACAGCAACGTGTCGTCGTTGTCGTCTGGCCTCAGCAGCACCAACAGCAACGTCGCCTCGCTGTCGTCCTCGACTTCGACCGGCATCGGTTCCTTGTCGACGGGGTTGTCCACCACGACCAGCAACGTCGCCTCGCTGTCGAGCGGTTTGAGCAGCACCAACAGCAATGTGTCGTCGCTGTCGAGCGGCCTGTCCTCGACCAACAGCAACGTGTCGTCGCTGTCGTCTGGCCTCGGCAGCACCAACAGCAACGTTGCCTCGCTGTCGTCCTCGACTTCGACCGGCATCGGCTCCTTGTCGACGGGGTTGTCGACCACCACCAGCAATCTCGCCTCGCTGTCGAGCGGTTTGAGCAGCACCAACAGCAATGTGTCGTCGTTGTCGTCGGGTCTCAGCAGCACCACCAGCAACGTCGCTTCGCTGTCGAGCGGCTTGAGCACCACCAACAGCAATGTGTCGTCACTGTCGTCGGGCCTGTCGACGACCACCAGCAACGTTGTCTCGCTGTCCAGCGGCTTGAGCACCACCAACAGCAACGTCTCATCGTTGTCCACCGGCCTGTCCTCGACCACCAGCAACGTGTCGTCGCTGTCGTCGAGCCTCAGCAGCACCAACAGCAACGTCGCCGCGCTGTCGTCCTCGACCTCCACCGGCATCGGGGTGCTGTCTACCGGCCTCAGCTCGGCCAACAGCTCGATCATGTCGTTGTCCACATCGACCTCGACTTCGATCAACGCAGCGAAGACACACTATTACAGCGTGAACGACAACGGCACGCCGGCGAGCAACTATCAGAATGACGGTGCAACGGGCATCAATGCACTTGCAGCCGGCGTGAACGCCAGCGCGGCGGGCGCAAGCAGTGTCGCGGTCGGCGATGGTTCAAGCGCCGCCTCGACCGGTGCGATCGCCATCGGTCAGGGCGCGCTCGCCAATGGCGAAGGGGCGACGGCACTCGGCAGCAATGCGCTTGCCAGCGCCAAGGGCGCGGAGGCGTTCGGTTCAGGCGCGACGGCAAGCGGCATCAACTCCCTTGCGTTCGGTTCAAACGCCACCGCGAATGTCGCCAACTCGATCGCGATTGGTGCGAATTCCATGACGGGTGCGCCGGTCGGCACGCAAGGCGCCACGATTGGCGGGCTCGCCTACACGTTCTCGGGTGGAACTCCTGTAGGAGTCTTGAGCGTCGGACAGCCGGGGCAGGAGCGCCAAATCACGAATGTTGCCGCGGGCCGGGTATCCGCCACCAGCACGGACGCGGTGAACGGCAGCCAGCTCAACGCAACCAACCTGGCGGTCAACAGTTTGTCGACGTCGATGGTGTCGAATATCTCGTCGTTGTCGACCGGCATCGGCTCGCTGTCGACAAGCCTCAACACCACCAACAGCAACGTGGCCTCGCTGTCGACCTCCACCTCGACCTCCATCACCTCGTTGTCGACCGGCCTCAGCAGCACCAACAGCAATGTCGCGTCGCTGTCCACGTCCACCTCGGCTTCGATCAGCTCGCTGTCGACGGGGCTGAACACAACCAACAGCAACGTCGCCTCGCTGTCGAGCGGCGTGACGAACATCAATAACACGCTGAACCAGCTGTCAACGTCGATCAACACCAACCAGACACGTTCGGTGAACAGCACCGGGGTGGCAGTCGACATGAACGGCACGGGCAGCGACAGGCCCTCCGTCACGGCCGGTTCCAATTCGGTGGCGATCGGTGCGAATTCGAATGACGGTGGTCGCTTGAACGTGGTGTCGGTGGGCAGCGATACGCAGCAACGCCAGGTCACGAACGTTGCGCCGGGTACGCAGGGCACCGATGCCGTGAACGTGAATCAGTTGACGCAAGTGCAGACGGCAATGTCGACGGCGCTGTCGGGGCAGCAGGGGCAAATCAATTCGCTGGGCTCCCAGTTGCAACAGACCGATCAGATGGCCCGACAAGGGATTGCCGCGGTCGGCGCGATGGCGTCGATCCCGCAGATCGATCGTGACGCCAACTTCGGGATGGGTGTCGGCACCTCGACGTTCCAGGGCCAGAAGGCGATGGCGGTCAACATGCAGGCTCGCATCAGCGAGAACTTGAAGGCCTCGATCAATGGCGGCTTCAGCGGCGGTCAAAAGGTGATCGGCGCAGGCATGCTTTATCAGTGGAAGTGAGGGCTTGCCGGAACCGTCGCGGCAGCTCGGCTAGCTGCCGCGACGCAGGCGGGACGAGTTCGTCATGCGGCCCGTGGTGTGACGCAATCCAATTCGGTTTGAAGGAGTTAACTGTGAACAAACTTACGCTTGCGCTCTTTTCAGCGGCCATCACGGGGTGCTCGACGGCTTCCGGTCCGACCTACAGCGCTTTCGAACTGCAACCGCGTGGTGGCGTGCAAACGTTCCAGGTGGATTGCGGCGGCTTGCTGGCCGGGCCGTCGACCTGCACGAAGGCCGCTCGCAAGATATGCGGCGATCGAATCGTGCGCACCGTCGATTCGGTGCGCACATTGCGCGACGGCTCGAATCCGACATCGTTGGTTTTCCAATGCGATGCGGGGCAAACCCGGGTCGATCCTTGAGCCGGCAAGGAGGTCCGCCGGCTCCGTCGAGAATGGAGCCGAGCGGACAAAGCGGCAAGCCGCCCGAAAACGCATCGACCGACGCGCGATACAAGACTATCGAGGGCTCGCAATCAGAAGGTTGTGAACCGTGCTCACACCCGCCACACCTTGCACCGCGGCTCCGGCCAGCGTGATCTGGCCGGGTTGCGCGACATCACCCGCCAACGTGACGACCTGGCCTCGCACCTTCACATTGATGCCGGACACATCGAGTCCTGGAACTTGCGAAAGCGCGTTGTGCAAGGCCGGTCCCAAATTCGGGTTTTTCCGTTCCGCTACGCTTCTGCCGTGGCGACTCGAGTCCGAAGGTGTGGCCGATGCGATATTGCTTTCCTGTGCCCAAGTGATCTGAGTGGCGACGCCGACACAGGCGATTCCGCATATGACTCTCAGGTTTTTAAATGCTTTCATATTGATTTTCGCCTATCCAACCTAGATACACGTGACGACGATATTGGTGACCAACCCCGCAACCGCGCCAGCCGCATTCGCGACCGTGCAGTTTTGCACCGGCGCGTGAGGTTGAGATAGCACCGTGACCGAATACGAACGGGAATAGCTCACGGGCGTGCCGAACGAGAAGCCGCCATTTCCCGCAAGGGTCACGGTGTCCGCGCCGTTGT
Source organism: Burkholderia sp. 22PA0099 (assembly GCF_047497165.1). Classification (NCBI taxonomy): domain Bacteria; kingdom Pseudomonadati; phylum Pseudomonadota; class Betaproteobacteria; order Burkholderiales; family Burkholderiaceae; genus Burkholderia; species Burkholderia sp. 22PA0099. Next base: position 2,947,883 of record NZ_CP163165.1, read on the forward strand.
TCTGCAGGATGAGCACATTGCCGGGCGTCAGGCCGGCCACCGTCCCGCTGATCGTATAGCTGTTCGGCGTGCACGAAATAGCGACGTTGTCGTCTCCCGGCCCCGGGCCATACCCATCGTTATCGATGATCGAACAGGTCTGCCCCGTGGGCTGCGTGAGCACGGTCACGTTGTAGTCGCTTGAATTGTCGACCGGATTCGAAAAGAGAAAGCTGCCGTTGGCAGTCAGTGTCAGGTTGTCGGCTCCGTCATTCTGTACAACCAGGCTGCTCGATGGAAGCAGCCCATCGAGAACACCGCCGACCTGGTAACAGGAGCCGTCACTCAGACAGCTATCGCCGTTATCGCCGCCGCAACCGGACAGGATCAGCATGGCAGCAGTCATCCCGGTTACCAGACGATAACTGCGCCCCCTCCCCGGTGCATGGCGCCGACGGCCGACTGCACCGGCTGGAAAATCATTCGACTCCAATCGGGAATTCATCATTCTTTAGCTAGCTTGCGATTTTTTGAAGATCATGATTTTTGTTCGCACGCCGAAATGATCAAACACTTCAGCGTGCCGGCACGTGAATACTTTACTTCGACGTGCAAGTCTCGATGCCGTTGCCGCCCCCCATGTATTGCGGCTCGTAGTAGAACTTTTTGATCGTGATCTTTCCACTCGACGCGGTATTCACCGTAGCCAGCGCTACGCCGAAGTCGTGCTTCGACAGATCCTTATTCGCGAAGTCCATGGCCAATTGTTTCCCGTTCGAAACAATCGATCCGACGTAGACGTCATCGACCGTCACCTTGTAAGCACCGAACTTGCCCGAACTATACTTCGCGTCGAGCTTGAGGATCATGGTGCTGTGCGAATCGCCGTCGTGAATATCGTTGCCGGCGCACTGATAAACACCGCTGATATCGGTGCCATTGAACGGGGTTCGAGTTGCCTCGATGGTTGCCGCGTGGCTTGACGATGCGAGCACGAGGAGCGACATTCCGAAAGACGTCAAGATTGATTTCATCATCAAATCCCAATAACTACATAAATAACCGACCATTTCGCACATCACCGAAAATCAACGGCAATAATAACGCTGCATCGTTGATGCCGAGAGATCACGAAATGGACCACCAACAGCCCACGAATTTCACAAATCTTCTTATCGATCTTTGTTTTTCAACTATATTTTCAATTAAACTCGACGTTATTCGGCTTCTTGAATCGAAACCAGGCGATACTCCTTGGCGTCGCCAGCAGGATCACGGCCACGACCTCCGCGATGCAATCGATATTGTTACTCGGGGCCAGCGACGCATCCTCCGGGTGAACGGTATACGCCAGGAAAATCGCCAACATCTTTATAACCAAAATGACCGACAGAACATTTTTTGCCCATCGCTGCCTGGAAAACAACTCGACCAGCAAAAAACCCTTCACGACCACCCAAACCAGCACTATCGTCAACAAAAAGAACACGATGGCACCAAGCGCCGCAGCGGACATCTTTTCGGAAGACTGAAAATTGTTCAGCGACTCGAAATCGTGGTACCCACAAAGCATTTGCACAAAAAGAATGGGCAACGGAAGATAAAACACGAACAGAATCATCGCGGCAATTTTTGCAGAAATCGGTGATTTACCGTTCAGAATTGGCACCTTTCTACGAAGAACAAACCTCATCACAACACCCCTTTTATACTTTCACGTCAAATAAATATATCGTCCCGGCGCATCAAAAATACCCAATCCTTCAACCCTCTCCCCGGGAAATTCCGACCATTTACTCGATCGTGAATCACCTCCTCTCATGATCAATTTTTTGAGCCACAGTGCGAGTACGCCACGCCCCATCCCGATGCACGGTCCGGCACGCATTCAGGTGAAATACTCGCCCTGCCTTGGAGAAATTTTCACGCTGCGATCAGCGCACACCAATCAATTGCAAACCCGAAAGCTGTGCCAGTGCCAACCGTAATAGCCATTGTCGGGTTCGCGACGGCGTACCCAGTGACAGAAAACCGGGGGCGACTCCACGACAGCAACGGCAGGAGCCGCGACCACCACGGGCGCAGGCGCAGCCACAACCACCTGAGGCGGTGGAGGCGCCGCCACGACCACGGCCTGCGCCAATGCGGACTGCGAAAAACAGACGGACAGCAGTGCCGAACACAAAGCAACGGCACAAGCCTTGAATGAAAATTTTTGCATTTTTTAGTTTCGAAGATGAAGTTCGGTGTGGATCAGCAGAGCACGTCAGCGCCAATAGCCATGATGCCAATAGCCCCACGAGTCGTAATGAGCCGGAACCCAGACGGCCTGGCCGACGGGGGCGACCACACACCCAACAAGGCTCAAGCTCAGGCTACAGAGCAGCGTCACAATAGAAATGCGTTTCAGCATGGGATGTCGAGTTGTAAAAATCAGTGCTTCTGGAAGGTCCATCTACACACCGCATCACGATGCATCGCGCCTTTTCAATCGATCGTTATCCTGATCAATTGATTGATCGCTACCCATCATGCTTCAGCGATGACATGCCCAGGGCCGTACCCAGCGATACGATCCTCAAAAAAACTCACGTTTCAAGGATCGCTCACTACCCTGACAGTGCGTCGATACAACATATCGTATCGTTGAAGAATGAGCGCAGAATGAGCGATCCGGGAAGTGCGTCAGTGAGCCAACGCCAGGTCGTTGCCGACATCGTCGAGCATCACGGTCCACCCGAGTCCGCGCACATTGCGAATCACGGCCCCCCCGAACTTCTTTCGCACCGAATGAATCAGGGCGTCGATCGCATTGCTCTCGACCTCTTTTCCCCAGCCATACAGGCGGTCTTCAAGCTGCCCGCGCGACAGGATCGTTCCCGGCCGCTCGAGAAACGCCAACATCAGCGAGAACTCGCGTGCGGACAACACCGACGTGCTGCCATTGCACGTCAGTGTGCGTTTGTCCATGTCGAGGCTGAAGGATTCGTTGCCGAGGCGAGAGGAGGCATAGCCCGCCTTCCGCCGGATCACGGCACGAATTCGTGCCAGCAGTTCGGGAACCGCAAGCGGTTTCAACATATAGTCGTCTGCCCCGACATCGAGGCCTTCGACCCGTGAATCGAGATCATCCTTGGCCGTCAGGATCAGAACCGGCACGGCCTTACCCGCCTTTCGCAATGATTTCAGCAGTTCCATGCCGTCCATGCCGGGCAAACCCAGATCGAGCAGCACGACGCTGTACTCCGCGTCGTCGGTGGCACGTAGCCCGGCCACCCCATCACGTACCCAGTCCACGCTGATATCGGCATTCTTCAATGCGCGCAGTAGGCCTTGACCGATCTGTACATCGTCTTCGATTAGCAAAACTCGCATTTCCATTACCTTGAAAAACACCATGAACGGCCGAATGCCGCGGAATCGGTGGGGCCTCAGGCGGCGCCATCACGTTCCATCGGCAAGCTCACCATGGCGATGATCCCGGACTGCCCGTCGCTGCGATTGTGCAGTTGCACCGTCCCGTCGTAGCGAGTCACGATGGCCCTGACGATCGCCAGACCCAAGCCGCTGCCGTCGCCGCCGACATCGGCGCGAAAGAAACGATCGAACACGCGCGGCAGCAGTTTGGGATCGATGCCCGGCCCGCTGTCCTTGACCGTGATATCGACCGTCTTGCCCCGTACGTGGGTCGATACATCGATCCTGCCGCCGTCCGGCGTATACCGCACGGCATTCCCGACCAGGTTCCGGACCACCGTGTCGATATCCAGCTCGAGCATGCGCACTCGCGCATCGGTCATTTCGTCTGCGCCGATATCGATGCGTCGTTGTATTGCCGTCGGCAACACATCGGCAATGGCATTCACGATGGTCGGGCCAACGTCGATGCTCGCCATCGCCGATGCCATCGACTTGCCCAACAGGGGCGTATCGGCACGAGCCAGTCTCAGCAGTTGAGAAATCAGGTTACTGCTGCGTGTAATGCCGCTTTGCAGTTCGCGAAAGCGCTCCAGACTGCCCAATCCGATCTCGTGTTGCAGATTGTCGGCCTGCAATTGCAAGGCGGTGATGGGCGTTCGCAGCTCGTGGGCGGCATTGTCGATAAATTGGCGCTCGGTTTCGATCGAATGAGCGAGACGTTCGATCATCAGATTGATGGAACGGATGAAGGGCAGCAACTCATCGGGCACGCGAGTCAGCGGCAACGCTTCCAGACAGTTCACGTCGATGGCGCATACCGTATTGCCGAGCCGATTCACCTGTCGCAGCGAGCGGCTCACGACGATCGGCACCGCGATCCAAACGAAGGGAATCAGCACGACGATCGGCCAGAGCGAGTAGGTCGCCAACCGCGTCTCCATTTCTGCCCGTGCCGACATCCGTTGCGCAATCTGGACCCGCTGGCCGGGGCGGCTGCGCGTGTAGAGCCGCCACTTCTCTCCGAACAGAGTCGGGTTGGTGAAACCGAGCCGCGCGTCACGCGGCAACAGCAAATCCGGATTGTTGGAATAGACGGGTTTCGATTCGTCGTCTTTCCATACGACGATGACGAGGTCATGCTTGTCCGGGGGCGTGGAAACCCGAAAAAACGTCACGCTGCGCGTGTCGAAATCGAGCCGAAGGCGGATGGCCAGAGAGGCCATGCGCCGGTCGAGCAGCGCGGCCGTACCGGCTTTCAAAAAGTGGTACGAGCTCGCGCCTTGCATCAATGCAAGCAAACTGATCATCACGCCAATGGCGAGGATGAGTTGGTTACGAAGCGATTTGAGCATGAACATGGTCGTCAGTCGCGAAGCCAACCCGCCACACGCCTTCCTGATCGGGAGGCAACGAAGTGACCACCGTTTATCAAGCGCCCCCGGTGCCCTCACCGATCATGGCGGCGGGGTTGATGAACTTCTCGTAGTCGGATTCGCTGACCTTGCCCGATTTGAGCGCCGCGGCCTTCAACGTGGAGCCGGTGGCCTGCGCATCCTCGGCGATATGCGCGGCGTTCTGATAACCGATCACCGGCGACAGTGCCGTCACCAGCATCAGGTTGTTGTCCAGGTAAGCCTGAATCCTGTCGTGATCGAGATCGGTTCCTTCCACGGAATAGGTCCGGAACTTTTCGCAGCCATCGGCGAGAATCGTCGCGCAATGCAGGAAGTTGTTGATGATGATCGGCCGCATCGCGTTCAGCTCGAAATTGCCCTGGCTACCCGCAAAGGCGACCGCCGTGTCCTCGCCGATCACCTGGATCGAGATCATGACCATCGCTTCGCATTGGGTTGGATTGACCTTGCCCGGCATGATCGACGAGCCGGGTTCGTTGGCCGGCAGCGTGAGTTCCCCCAGCCCGCAGCGCGGCCCCGACGCCAGCCAGCGCATGTCGTTGGCGATCTTCATGAGCGACACCGCGGCGCCGCGCAGCGCCGCGGAGGCGCGCACCATGGCGTCCAGCGAGCCCTGCGCCATGAATTTGTTCGGCGCCGTCACGAACGGCTTTCCCGTCAGCTCGGCAATCTTCGCCGCCACATTTTTCGAAAATCCCGCCGGCGCATTGAGGCCGGTGCCGACCGCGGTGCCGCCGAGCGCCAGTTCGTAGAGCCCTTCGCGGCTGCGTTCGATCTCCGCGATGCAGGCCCGCAGCTGCGCGGCCCACCCCGACCATTCCTGCCCGACCGACAGCGGCGTCGCGTCTTCCAGATGGGTACGCCCCACCTTGATCACGTTCATCCATCCGCTCGCCTTGCGTTCGATGGTGGCGGCAAGCCGGCTCAGGGCCGGCACGAGACGCTCGTCGATCACGGTGACGGCGGCGATATGCATCGCGGTGGGGAAACTGTCGTTGGACGACTGGCCCATGTTGACGTCGTCGTTGGGCCCTACCGGCTGCTGCGTGCCGAGCGTGCCGCCCAGCAATTGAATCGCACGGTTCGACAGCACTTCGTTCACGTTCATGTTGGACTGGGTGCCCGACCCGGTCTGCCACACATAAAGCGGGAAATGCGCATCGAGCCGGCCGGCGATCGCTTCGTCGGCGGCATGAACGATGGCCTGAGCTTTCCAGTCAGGCAGCCGCCCGGCCGCCTGGTTGACCAGGGCACATGCCTTCTTCACCGTGCCATAGGCGTGATAGACCGCCTTGGGCATCCGGTCGTCGCCGATCGAGAAATGCTCGAGCGAGCGCTGCGTCTGCGCGCCCCAGTATTTTTCGGCGGGCACCGAGACCGTGCCCATGCTGTCAAATTCCTCGCGGGTGCCCGAGGCATTGAGGCCGATTGCAATGTCCGCCAGGGCTGGGTGGTCGAGGTTGGCGTTCGTCATGTTCAGTGTTCCTTGATAGAGAATGTCAGTACTCTTCACCATTCACTTGCACCTTCCCCTTGAAGGTGAAGTAAATGAACATCGTGTATAGAATCGTGATCGGCAGCACGAAGACACCCGCTCCCCAGAACAGAAACGACTGGCTCGACTGTGGCGCTGCGGCTTCGGTGGTCGTCATGGCGAACGGAATCACATACGGATAGAACGACGCGACGAACGTACCGAGCCCAACCGCAAACAACGCCACGGTGAGAAGGAACGGCGCCAACTCCCGACGCGCGCCGATGGCTCTTGCCATCAACGCACTGATCACCAGGGCTTCAATAGGAAACAGAAACAGTGTCGGGTGATCGATCCAGCGCTGCATGAGCGGCGTGTTTCTGAGCAAGGTCGCGACGAACGCCACCGCAAGAAATCCCAATACCCCCACCAGCAGGCGAGGCAGCAGTCGAAAGGCCAGTTGTTGCGTGGTGCGGCGCGACTTGTAGGCGAGCCAGGCCGCGCCGATCAGCGCGTATCCCAAACACAAGCCCAAGCCACAGAACAGCGCAAAGGGCGACAGCCAGCCAAAAGCGCCGCCGATGTAATCGCGCCCGTTCATCGGCAGACCATTTGCCAGCGCGCCCGCGGTCGTGCCTTGCATGAAGGCCACGAGGTAGGATCCGATCATGAATCCCTTGTCCCACAACGGCCGGGTGCGCGTGCTTCGGTCACGGAATTCAAAGGCAACGCCTCGGAAAATCAGACCGGCCAACATGACCATCAGAGGCAAATAAAAGGCCGACAACAACGTCGCGTAAAACAGCGGGAATACCGCGAACATGACCGTCGCGCTCATGACGAGCCAGGTCTCGTTGCCATCCCACACGGGTGCGATCGACGCCAGCATGCGGTCACGCTCCGATGCGTCTCGAACCCATGGAAGCAACATGCCGACGCCCAAGTCGAAACCGTCGAGCGATACGTACAGAAATGTGGTCAGAACAAGCACCGCAACCCAGAAATCGAGCATCATGCGAGCGTCTCCGATTTGCGATTCGAGTCGATGTTCTCGCTCGCCAGCGATAAAGGACGTTTCGGGTTCGTTCCCGCTGTTGCCGGTGCAGAAACACTGGCTGGGCCACGCTTGAGCAAGCGATAGATGTAGATCGTGCCGAACAGGAAGATCACGCTGTATATGACCGAGAAGAGGAGCAATGTGGCGCCGACTTCCGGACTGCTCAAAGTCGGGGTGACAGCCTCCGCGGTACGCAATTGGCCGAACACCGTCCAGGGTTGTCGGCCCACTTCGGCGGTAAACCAACCCGTCAAGGTCGCGATGAAGCCAACGGGAAAGGACAGGAAAATCGTCCGGAGCAACCAACGGCTGACCTGAGCACGCTTGCGTACCACCTGCCAACTCCCGTACCAGGCGAGTGCCAGCATCAGCAGCCCACACGCGACCATGATTCGGAATGCGAAAAATGGGATGGCCACCGGAGGGCGATTCGCTTTCGGCCAATCGGTCAGCCCGACCTCTTTTGACGTGAGGCTCATCGAGCCGATCAGGCTACCCAGGTAAGGGATGCTGATCGCGTAATCGTTCGATTCGGTCTTCTCGTTGGGCCAGGCGATCAATACTTCCGCCGCCGGTTGCTCGTCATGCCAGCGCGCTTCTATCGCTGCGAACTTGGTGGGCTGTTTATCGTGCGTATAGTCACCGACCAGGTGCCCGAACAACAACTGACACGGCACCAGCACGGCAGCCAGGCCAAGCGACATGCGCATCATGGTGCGCGACTCGGCTTCGAACTGCCCTTTCAGGGTGTGCCACGCACCGGTGGCGGCGATGCAGAACGCCGACGTGAGATAGGCGGCGAGCAGCATGTGCGGGAAGCGCACGAGCATCACTGGGCTGAAGATGATGGCCGGCCAGTCGGTCGGCGTGAAAACCCCCTTCGCGTCCATCACGAAACCAACCGGGTATTGCATCCAACTGTTGTTGACCATGATCCAGAACGAGGACAAGGTCGTACCGAGCGCCATCATCAGACAGGAAAAGAAGTACAGCCATCGAGGCAAGCGGTTCCGGCCGAACATCACCATGCCGAAAAAGCTCGCCTCCAACGCGAACGCACTGAACGTTTCATAGGCCAGCAGCGGCCCCTGGATCGCGCCGGTTCGCCGGGAGAGTTCACTCCAGTTGGTGCCGAACTGAAACGCCATGACGATGCCCGACACCACACCCATCGCGAACGCAACCGCGAATATGCCGCGCCAGAAATCGAACAGACGCCGATAGGTTGGCCGCCCTGTCGTCAGCGACATCCCCTCCAGCACACAGAGCCACGCAGCCAGCCCTACCGTGAAAGCTGGAAAAATGATGTGAAACGACACGGTCGCCGCGAACTGGATTCGCGACAGCATGAGTGCGGTGAGGTTCATATGGCTTCCTTGAGCCGATTTCCAGCCGGACAGCCGCCCGAGCAGAGGCAAGTCGTGCTGTGTCCACGTAGATTCGTGGCGAGCGCCACCTACGTCTGCGTTGATTGATATCGAAATTGCGGTAACCGGCATCACGGCTTTCCCCGGCGCGAAGAACATTCGCAGTGCGAATGGAACGCGTTGCCAGTTCATCGGCCGGGTCGAAACTCACGCACACTGCCGCGTCAAACGTTTTCCAGCCCGAGCACGGCCGCGGTATGGGCGCGGGTTTCTCGGCATGCCTCGCCGTCTTGCTTCAGATCGATCCCATAAGTCGGGATGATCTGCTTCAGGCGCGGCAGCCAATCGCCGTCCGTCATTCGATCGGAGAAGCAGGTACGCAGCACTTCGAGCGCGATATGGGCCGCCGTCGATGCGCCGGGCGATGCACCCATCAAGGCCACGATCGACTTGTCTTGCGACGCGACGAGTTCCGTGCCGAACTCCAGTTCGCCACCGCCCTTGCCATTGGCCTTGATGATCTGGACACGTTGGCCGGCCACCGCCTCGGTCCAGTCTTCCTCTCTGGCGCCGGGATAAAAGCCCTGCAGGGTTTCGAACATCTGATGCGGCGTCTGAACGATCTGCCCGACCAAATACTCTTCGAGTTGCAGGCTGTGTCGCGCAACGTCGAGCATGGGCAGAATGTTGGCGGGTCGCACCGACTTGAACAAATCGAAATAGGAGCCCTCCTTGAGAAACTTGGTCGAGAACCCGGCATAAGGCCCAAACAGCACCGAGCGCTTGCCGCCAACCACCCGGGTGTCCAGATGCGGTACGGACATCGGCGGCGATCCATGGGCCGCCTTGCCGTAGACTTTGGCGTGGTGACGTTGCGCAACGGCATCGACGTCACAGCGCAGCCACACCCCGCTGACCGGAAACCCGCCGTAACCGTGCCCTTCCGGAATGCCCGATTTCTGCAGCAGTTCGATCGATGCACCGCCGGCGCCGATGAATACGAATTTCGCCAGCGTGATGCTGATTTCGCCAGTTTCGCGATTTTCCACCTCGACCTGCCAGGCACCATTTTCGTGACGCGCCAGGCCCACGACGCGATGCTGGTAATGCACCGAGAATCCTGACTGGCCGGCCAGTTGCGCCACGAGCAAGTGGGTCAGCGCGCCGTAGTCGACATCGGAGCCGGTCGCCATGCGGGTCGCGGCCAACGGCGTTGCCGGATCGCGCCCCTCCATCAGCAACGGTGCCCATTCGGCAATCTGCTTGCTGTCCTCGCTGTACTCCATGCCGGCGTAGCAATGATGCGAGGACATCGCTCGAAAGCGCTCGCGCAGGAATGTCCGATTCGCCTCGCCGGTGACGAAACTCATATGCGGGCAGGCATGAATGAACGCCGCGGGGTCGGCTATTTTCCCGGTCTTGACCAGGTGGGCCCACAGCTGCCGGGACATATCAAACTGAACATTGACCTCGAGCGCCTTGGCGATGTCGACACTGCCATCGGGCAACTCGGGGGTGTAATTCAGCTCGCAATTGGCGGCGTGCCCGGTGCCCGCATTATTCCAACCATCCGAGCTTTCGAGCGCGCAGTCGTGCAAGGTTTCGAACATCACCACCGACAGTGACGGATCGAGTTCCTTCAGCACCGTACCCACAGTCGCGCCCATGATGCCGGCGCCGATCAGAACGACATCTGCATTCCTAAACGTATTCTCAATACTCATCTGAAACTCCGTCGACCAGATAACTAGTCTTGCTTTACGAAACAGGGGGTGGAGAACGGCGTGAAGATCACATACGCGCGCCGCCACGGCTCGTCGTCGACGAGCCTCCAGCGGTGGCCGCTTCCCGTCGTGTCCTCGGCAAGCAGCACATCGCCTGGCGCGATGGTGAATGTCGCACCCGATCGCGTGGTGAACTCGAGCGTGCCGCTCAGCGTGATGACGAACTGGCGAGCAGGTGCGTCGTGCCATTCGAAAGTCCCACCCGCGCGTGTCTCGCGAAACGAGATGGACACCACGTCGACGGTTTCGCTCAGCACGTCGCCCCGCTCTCCCTTCGGGAGATCGATCAAGCCTTCCTCGAACAGCGAGTCGCCATCACTGCCGGTCCAGATTCGAACACATCTGATCATTGCACGCTCCACCCAATAGTCTGTTAAATAATCTTTGCTTGATGCGCAATCCTATAAAGGAAAAAGGCATGAAAGCGGACAATACAGCAGCGGAAGTTTAAAAGCATCCCTTCTAAAGTTAAACATTTTTCATCCACGGGCATCCTCATTTTTTCTCATCCATTTAGTTCCTATCTTCAGTAGATAGCAGATCAATTCAAATCAAGTTTAGTGATTATTTTTGGATGTTTACCTTGAATTCTTTCAAAGCAGATTCATCACATCAATCTTGCCTGCCGAACTACCCACTCACAATTCACCCGCATCTCTTCATGGAGTACTTAAACAATCTTCTTAAGCCAATGATTAATTATCAAGTTCAATACTCTTGATAAGAAAGGGAATTGAAATGAGGAAGGCATACCTGCGTCCGAGCGCGGAACAACGCCCGACGCTCATGGCCGGGCAGCCCGACGCGAGCCCGGTCGGCGGCCGACGAAAGCGGTGCGCGGCAATGCACGCGAAACGCGGTTCGTCGTGCCATGCCGAATGAACGATGCAGGAAGATTTTCACGGAACGCGAAATAACCTGTTATTTCGCCTTGGAGGAATACTTGATTATTGATAATGCCAGGTTACAGCCGCCGCACCCTAAAACTTATTCAACACTCCAATCCGGAGTTTGACCTGATTATGCGATCCGGCCGGAAAACCATTCGCAATATCGCCAATGGAGGCCACCGCATTAACGACATTTCCTTAGGAATCCAATGTCGAGCCACTCGCATGCTGACAACCCCCAATACATAGAGCAAGGTTTTCCGGATAAAAAATAAATGACCGTGACGCCCAGGTTCTGGTAACGAGGAGGTAGCGCATCTCCCGCAACAGATTGATCGAACAGATATGAACGCCCCCGGATCGAGCAGGTATTCAGATTCCTGCATGCGCACGAGACGGGGCGATTATCGATTCCCCGCTTGATTTTCCCCACCGCCGGCGCCGCTGCGCGCCAGTTGTCCCATCCGGAAAAGTGCGCCCAACAGAAGCGCAACGGCAAACCATAACGCCATATCGCGCATCAGCCGGGTGGCGAGCCCTCCGAACACGGCGCCGGCGAAGAAGCTCAAGCTCGCGCCGCCGAGCAACGATGCGTCGTGCAGCGCCAACTTGTCGTATCTTGGAATGAGTCCTTCGAGAAGACTTTTCGCCGCGCCGCGAAGGTTGCCGGTCGTCATCATTGACGAGTACGCAAGATTCTCGACATGCGTAAACGACAAGGTCTGCATGGTGGCGACGAACGTGATGCCCGGGATCAACCACAGTTCCGCGCGTCCACACACGCCACTGGCGGCTACCGTCAGAAAGAGAATCTCGAGTAAAAGGCAGACCAGGGCGGGACGCCGAATCACGTTGGCCACGATGTCGAGTCGCAACAGATGGACGACGAATACCGCGAGCACGAAGGCGACGAGTGGCGGGACGTGCCGTTGCGCCTGAACCCAGTTGCCGGCTGATATCTGGATGCCAAGGAGTGCCACGTTCCCGGTCATGGCGTTTGCGAACACGCCGCCGTGGCCAACGTAGGCATAAGCGTCGAGAAAGCCTCCGGACAGCGTCAAGAGGGTGGCGACGCTACGGCTTTTGCCTGCCGTATCCAGATTCATCTTGCTCGCTCCTGTTTCCTTCATGATGTTGCCGCGCATGGTAGCAGCGAAGAATGCGCTGTCGGGAAGACAAGTGCGTGGCCTGGCCGGCGGATAGCCGAGCTGCCCGGCTTGCCATTTCCGATCCACTTTTTGTAGACTTCCGATAGGTAGCACGCCTGTTGCCACTTCTCGGAAGGGCGCCGCACCGGCCCGGCGTTTGGACCGGCTGCCAACGCCGACACGACGTGGCTTCGGCACGCTCTGCCCTTCTCAGGCGCAGAGACTTTCTGGTCATTCCATCAGCAAGCGATGCAGTTCGAGGTCCGCCGACCTTGCTGCGTGATTCGTCATGGACACCGCCCATGCCCTACGTACTCTTTGTCGAAGACGACCCCGATTCCAGGGATATGCTCGTGGCGCTCGCCCGGACCCAGCACCTGACATGCGACGCCGTCGGAACGTTGGCCGAGGCCCGGGCCCTCATTGCCAGGCGCATGCCCGACCTTATCCTGAGCGACTTGATGTTGCCCGACGGTCAAGGTGTGGACCTCTTTGACGAGTTGCCCAAGGGAACGCACTGCGAAAAGGTGGTGATGACCGGCCACGCCAGCATGGATTCGGCAATCAATGCGATCCGATGCGGTGCGAACGACTACCTCGTCAAGCCGTTGAACATGCACCGGCTCAACAGCATCTTCGCGCGCGTGCCCAGAACGCCTGCGCTCCACGAAGAGATCGCCAAGTTGCGCGACGAGCTGAAGCGTCTCGGCCGCTTCGGTCTCATGCTTGGCAGCTCGCCGGTGATGCAGCGTGTCTATGACGCCCTCACGCGGGTGGCGAGCACGGATGCGTCGGTGCTGCTGACGGGAGAATCCGGCACCGGAAAGGAATTGGCGGCGGAAACCGTCCACAACCTCAGCAACCGCCGTAGCGGCCCGTTCCTCGCCGTCAACTGCGGCGCCATCGCGGCGAACCTGGTCGAGAGCGAACTGTTCGGCCACGACAAAGGCAGCTTTACCGGCGCAGACCGCCAGCACCAGGGCTACTTCGAGCGCGCGGATGGCGGCACCTTGTTTCTCGATGAAATTACCGAGATGCCGCTCGAATTGCAGGTCAAGCTGCTGCGCGTGCTCGAAACAGGATGCGTATCACGCTTGGGGGCCACCGCAGAGGTGGATGTCGACGTGCGCATCGTCGCGGCGACCAATCGCGATCCCGAAGCAATGATCGCCAGCGGCAAGTTGCGGGCCGACCTCTACCATCGAATCAACGTCTTTCCGATCGCGCTGCCACCGCTTCGGGAGCGTGGCGACGACATACAGTTGCTCGCCGGCGCGCTGCTCGAGCAGCACGGCAAAGCGTCCGGACGCAACCGGCAGTTCGCCCCGGCCGCACTGGCCGCGCTGTCGAATTACGCGTGGCCGGGAAACGTGCGCGAACTGCGCAACTTCGTGCAGCGCGCGAGCATCTTCAACGAGGGCGATTTGATCACCGAACTCCCGCCGCCCATCCTGACCGAAGTATTGGGCGACGGGGACGCCGCCGACGAGGTCGTGACGGTGCCGCTGGGCATCACGCTCACCGAGGTCGATCGACGCATGATCCTCGGCACGCTGGCGCAATGTGGCGGCGTCAAGACGCACGCAGCCGAAGTGCTCGACATCAGTCTGAAGACGATCTACAACCGCCTCGCGGAATTCAACGACACCGATGACGATGACCCGCTGAACCACGGCGCCTCGTAACATCGCCCCCGACACGCGCGGCAAGCCGGCCCGGCGATCAGGCGTGCGGCGCGCTCATGCGCTTGCCGCGCGTCGAGGCGGATCGATGGGCCTCATGGCCGGCCCCCTTGCTGCCATCCGACGCGCCAACCCGTCTTCGCGGCCGCTGCACCGGTTTCGATGCCGGGCTTCCCGCGGCCTTGACCAGCAAAGCCGCAAACGCCACCTCGTCGATCCTCAACCCGCGTCGCGCACGACACGGCCCGAGCGCCGCCAGCCCGCCGGCTTCGAACGCGTCGAGCACCACCGGATGGATATAGCAGCGTCGGCACACGGCGGGCGTGTTGTAGAGCAGCGCAGCCACCGCCCGCACCGTCTCGACGATCTGCTTGCGCGCCTGCGCCGTGTCGATCCATTCGATCCGGCGCAGCGCGCCGAGCGCGTGGACGCTGCCCGCCCACGTGCGATAGTCCTTCGCCGTGAAATCCGCGCCGCTCGCCTCGTGCAGATAGGCGTTGATGTCGGCCGATCCGACCGTGTGCCGTTGACCATCGTCGTCGACGTACTGGAACAGGTCGTGGCCGGGCAGCTCCGCGCAGCGCCGCAACATGCGCCGCAGGCGCGGATCGTCGATCGTGACGTCGTGCTCCACCCCGCTCTTGCCGGTAAAACGCAGCCGCATTTCGCCGGCCGCGATCTTCAGGTGGCGCTTGCGCAGCGTGGTCAGCCCGTAGGACGCGTTGTCCCGTGCGTATTCGGCGCTGCCGATCCGCACCAGCGTGGTATCGAGCAGACGCACCACGGTCGCCACCACCTTGTCGCGCGGCATGCCGGGCTGACGCAGATCGCGCGTGACGCGCGAGCGGATTCGCGGCAAGGCCCGGGCAAACGCGGTCATCCGCGAATATTTGTTGGCATCCCGAAGTTCCCGCCACAGCGGATGGTAGCGATACTGCTTGCGACCACGGGCATCGCGGCCGGTCGCCTGGAGATGGCCGCGCGGGTCGGCACAGATCCACACGTCCGCATAGGCCGGCGGGATGGCCAGCGCGTCGATTCGCGCGATTTCGTCGGCATCGCGAATGCGCCCGCCATCCACGTCGAAATAGACGAAGCGACCCCGCATGCGCCGCCGCGTCAGACCGGGCCGACGGTCGTCGACATGGCGCAGCGGTCCGACGCGCGCCTCTGGGTCTGGTGTGGCTGTCATTGCATCCTCCGGGTCTCGTGTGGTTCGCGGCACGCAATCGGTTCCCACGATGGCGAATCCGATGGAAAACGTCGGACGCGGCAGGCGACCAATTTGCAAGCACCGTGTACAAAAGCGCCAACCGGCGCGCCGGCCGGCCCGGACTCCCGCGATCGTCCGACGGAGCCGATCATGGGGGGCCTTCGCGCGAGCGATGAACCTTCGGCATCCAGCAAATTCGATGCCCGGCTGGCGTGCGCGCCACGACCGGCGTGGGTACGGCGCTTGCGCAAGCACAAGCGCCCACCCCACCGACGGAGCCATCGATGACCCCCACCGCGCTGACGATCCACCCCCTGCCGTTCGACCCGCTGTTCGAGCAGATCCCCGACGATGAAGCCGATACCACGCGCGAGCTGATCGATGCCCTGAACCACATCCAGGACATCACGTCGCACGACTACGCGCATGCCGTGCGCAGCGTGCATGCCAAAAGCCACGGCCTGCTCGAAGGCGAACTGACGGTGGCCGCCGATCTGCCGCCCGAGCTCGCGCACGGCGTGTTCGCGCGCAAGGGCGGCACCTATCCGGTGACGCTGCGCCTGTCGACCAATCCCGGCGACGTGCTCGACGACGCCGTCTCCACGCCACGCGGCCTGGCGCTGAAGATCGCGCAGGTCGACGGCGCGCGACTGCCCGGCAGCGAGGCGCAAGCCACGCAGGATTTCGTGATGGTCAATGCGCCGGCCTTCTCCGCCCCCACCCCGAAGGCCTTCGTGCGCAGCCTGAAGATGCTGTCGAAGACGACCGACCGTGCGCCGGGCGGCAAGAAGGCGCTGTCGGCCGTGATGCGCGGCGCCGAACGCGTGATCGAGGCGGTCGGCGGCAGCAGCGCGACGCTCACGAACCTGGGCGGCCATCCGGCCACGCACATCCTTGGCGAGACCTTCTACACCTGCGCGCCGTGCCTGTACGGGCCGTATTTCGCGAAGCTGGCCGTGGTGCCCGTCTCGCCCGAGCTGGTCGCGCTGAAGGATGCGCCGATCGACCTGAGGGGCCGCCCGGACGCCCTGCGCGAAGAGGTGGTGGCCTTCTTCGCGCGGCATGGCGGCGAATGGGAGCTGCGCGTGCAACTGGCGACCGACATCGAAACCATGCCCGTGGAGGATGCCTCGGTCGCGTGGCCGGAGGACGTCAGCCCGTATGTCGCGGTCGCGACGATCCGGGTGGCGCCGCAGCCGGGCTGGACCGACGCGCGCTCGACGGCGATCGACGACGGCATGAGCTTCAGCCCGTGGCACGGCCTCGCCGCGCATCGCCCGCTCGGTGGCGTGATGCGCGTGCGCCGGGCGGCCTACGAAACGTCAGCGGCGTATCGCGGCACGTTCAACGGCTGCCCGGTGCACGGCTGAAGCACACGACCCACGAATCCGGAGCTCAGACCATGCACGATACCGACGAACCCACCACCCGCGACGCCCCCGACACCGATCCCGAACGCCGCAACGCGGCCTATCCGCACGCGTCGGGCGGATGGGGATCGATGAAGGCGGTCGTCGCGATCCTGGCGAGCGAGCACGCGGTGCGCAAGGGCGGCGCCGCGCTGATGCGGCAGAACAAGCCGGACGGCTTCATGTGCGTCAGTTGCTCGTGGGCCAAGCCGGCCGGCCCGCATCCGTTCGAATTCTGCGAAAACGGTGCGAAGGCCACCGCGTGGGACATGACGTCGAAACAGGTGGGCGCCGCGTTCTTCGCGGCCCACACCGTTACCGAACTCGCCGGCTGGCACGACCACGATCTCGAGGCGGCCGGACGGCTGACCGAGCCGCTGCGCTATGACGCGGCCAGCGACCGCTATCTGCCGGTCGGCTGGCAGCAGGCCTTCGACGAGATCGGCCGCGAGCTGAACGCAACCACGCCCGATCGCGCGGTGTTCTACACGTCGGGCCGCGCCTCGCTGGAAACCTCGTACATGCTGCAGTTGTTCGCCCGCCAGTACGGCACCAACAACCTGCCGGACAGTTCGAACATGTGCCACGAAAGCAGCAGCGTCGGCCTGCAGGCGGCGATCGGCGCGGGCGTCGGCACCATCGGCCTCGACGATTTCGAGCAGACCGACCTGATGTTCTTCTTCGGTCACAACGTCGGCACCAACAGCCCGCGCATGCTGCATCCGTTGCAGGACGCGCGCCGTCGCGGCGTGCCGATCGTCACCTTCAACCCGCTGCGCGAGCCGGGCCTGGTGGGCTTCACCAATCCGCAATCGCCGCGCGAGATGCTGACGCCGGGCGACACGCAGATCTCGACGCAATACCACACGCTGCGCATCGGCGGCGACACCGCCGCGTTGACGGGCCTGTGCAAGGCCGTGATCGCCGAGGACGACGCGGCGCGCGCCGCCGGTGCGCCGCGCGTGCTGGACACGGCCTTCATCGATGCGCACACGCACGGCTTCGACGCGTTCGCGCGCTACGTGCGCGAGACCCCATGGCACGCGATCGAACGCGAAAGCGGTCTCGCGCGCGCCGAACTCGAGCGCGCCGCCCGCCTGTATTGCCACGCCAATGCGGTCATCGTGCATTACGGCATGGGCATCACGCAGCATCGGCTCGGCGTGCAGAACGTCCGCATGATCTGCAACTTCCTGATGCTGCGCGGCAATCTCGGCAAGCCCGGGGCCGGCGTCTCGCCGATCCGGGGCCACTCGAACGTGCAGGGCCAGCGCACCGTCGGCATCACCGAAAAACCGGCGCTGGCGCCGCTCGACATCCTGGCCCGCCAGTTTCACTTCGAGCCGCCGCGCGAGACCGGCATGAACGTGGTGGAAGCGTTCGAGGCGATGATCGACGGGCGCGTCGATGCCGTGTTCAACCTCGGCGGCAACCTGGTGCGCTCGGTGCCCGATCGCGATCGCATCGAGCCGGCCTGGCGGCGCCTGCGGATGACCGTCAACGTCGCCACCAAGCTGAACCGCACGGCGCTGCTGCCCGGCGCGGTGTCCTATCTGCTGCCGTGCCTGAGCCGCATCGAGATCGACCGGCAGGCGGGCGGCGAGCAGGCGGTGTCGGTGGAGGACAGCACCGGGCGCATGCACGGCTCGCGCGGCGTGGCCGAACCGGCCGGCGAGACGCTGCGCTCCGAGCCGTTCATCGTCGCCGGCATCGCCACGGCCACGCTCGGTGCGCGCAGCACCGTGGCCTGGGATGCCTGGCGCAACGACTACCGGCTGATCCGCGAGGCGATCGCCCTTACCTACCCCGAGATCTTTCACGATTTCGACGCGCGCATGTGGACGCCCGGCGGTTTCGCGCGCCCGTTGCCGGCACGCGAACGCCGCTGGATGACGCCCAGCGGCAAGGCCGAATTCGCGGTGCCCGAATCGCTCGGCGAAGACCCAGACATGCCGGCCGGCGAAGGCGCGCTGCGGCTGATGACGATGCGCGGCGACAGTCAGTTCAACACCACGATCTACAGCCTCGACGACCGGTTTCGCGGCATCTACGGCGACCGGATGGTGCTGCTCATGCATCGTGACGACATCGCCGCGCATGGCATCGGCACGGACGAGCGCGTGACGCTGGAAACCATCGCCCATGACGGCGTCGAGCGGCGCGTGGCCGGCCTAAAGGTGGTGCCGTACGAGATTCCGCGCGGCTGCGTGGCCGGCTATTACCCCGAGTGCAATCCGCTGCTGCCGCTCTGGCATCACGCGAAGGGCAGCAAGGTGCCGGGGGCGAAGTCGATCCCGGTGCGGATCGTCGCGGCCGGGTGACGGCGATGGCGGCGCCGGCGAGGAACGGCACATGAGACCGCCCGCCGGCGGCCGCCCGCCCACGATGCCGGCGTGCAGGCCGCACCGCCTCCGCGTTCAACCGTGCGGGCCGATCAGCGCAGCGCGGCGCTCGCCTTCACGAAGGTGCCGGCATCCGAATCACGGATCGCGTGCTTCAACGCCTTCAGGGCAGGCTTCAAGGCGTCCTCCGACGCCGCGTCTCGGTCGACCACGGCTGCGGCCTCCTTCTCCAGCCGGTCCAGCAATTTCGCGGCACAACGCGTGTCGAGGCTGCCGGTTCGCACGAGGTCGGCAAGCTTCTCGCTCAGTTCGACAAGCGCAACCGGTTGCGTCAGTGTCTGCACACTTTCACTGCCCTTCTTACCCATGATGAATGTCCTTTGTGGTCGACCCACTGCCTGCGCCATGCCGAACCCACGCCGCATCGACACGCGCCTCGTTACGATTTGCCATCATGCTTTCCCCCCGGCAGCACCGACGCCAGCACCTGCCGCGCGGTATCGGCGACGACACTGCGTTCGCGAGGATCGCCCTTGACCAGCGTCTCGGCAAAATGCCTGGCCTGCTGCAGCGTGACGTGCGGCGGCAGCGGCGGCACCTCCGGATCGCTCTTCACCTCCAGAAGCACCGGGCGATCGGCCGCCAGCGCCTCGTCCCAGGCCGCCGCGAGCTGCGCCGGATCGTCGACGTAGATCCCCTTCAGCCCGATCAGCTCCGCGAACTTGTGATACGGCACGTTCGGCACCTGCTGCGACGCGTCGAACTTCGGATCGCCCTCCATCACGCGCTGCTCCCACGTCACCTGGTTCAGATCCTCGTTGTTCAGCACCATGCAGATCCAGTGCGGATTCGGCCAACGCTTCCAGTACTTCGCCACCGTGATCAGTTCGGCCATGTTGCTCATCTGCATCGCGCCGTCGCCCACCACCGCGATCACCGGCCGCGCGGGATGCGCGAACTTCGCCGCGATCGCATATGGCACGGCCGCTCCCATCGACGCGAGCCCGCCCGACAGCGATGCCATCATGCCGCGCCGGATCATCAAATCGCGTGCGTACCAGTTCGCGCACGAGCCGGAGTCGCTGGTCAGGATCACGTCGGCGGGCAGCTTCGGCGACAACTCGGTAAACACGCGCTGCGGATTCACGCCGCGCCCGGGGCTCGCATCGGCCAGCGCGCGCTTGGCGAGCGTGTCGTGCCAGCGCCGGTTCCAGCGCGCGATCCGGTCGCGCCAAGGATGCGTGTCGCGCTCCTTCAGCAGCGGCAGCAACTGGCGCAGCGTTTCCGCGGCATCGCCGACCAGATTCACCTCCATCGGATAACGCAGGCTCAACATGTCGGCCTTCAGGTCGATCTGCACGCCACGCGCCTTGCCCTCTTTCGGCAGGAATTCGGCGTAGGGGAAACCGGAACCGATCATCAGCAGCGTGTCGCATTCGTTCATCAGCTCGCTGCTCGGCTCGGTGCCGAGCAGGCCGATCGAGCCCGTTACCCAGGGCAGATCGTCGGGCAGCGCCGCCTTGCCGAGCAGCGCCTTCGCCGCGCCGGCGCCGAGCCGGTCGGCCACGGCGATCACCTCGTCGGTCGCGCCCAGCGCGCCGGCGCCCACCAGCAGCGCGACCTTCGAGCCCGCATTGAGCACCTCGGCCGCGCGCTGCAGATCGGCCTCGTAGGGCACGACCTTGGGCCGCGCATAACCGACGCCCGAATGCGCGGTGCCGTGCACACGCTTCGGCGGCTCGTAATCGAGTTGCTGGAGATCGTTCGGCAATATGATCGCCGTCACGGTGCGCGTCGCGATCGCGGTGCGCACGGCCCGATCGATCAGATGGCGCACCTGCGCGGGCACCATGGCGGTCTGCACGAACGCGCCGGCGACATCCTTGAACATCGCGGCCAGATCGAGTTCCTGCTGATAATGCGCGCCGAGCGCGGCACGCGCCTGCTGCCCCACCAGCGCCAACACCGGCATGTGATCGAGCCGGGCATCGTAGAGGCCGGTGATCAGATGCGACGCGCCGGGGCCGGACGTCGCGATGCACACGCCCAGCTCGCCTGTAAATTTTGCATGCGCGCTCGCCATGAACGCCGCCATTTCCTCGTGCCGGGCCTGCACGAAATCGATCTTGCCCTCGGCGCGGTTCAGCGCGCCGAACACGCCGTTGATACCGTCGCCCGGATACCCGTAGATGCGCCGCACGCCCCACTCCGCAAGCCGTTCGACGATGAAATCTCCGACTGTCGCCATCGCGCTGTTCCTCCATGCATGCGCGCGGCGCACCGACAGGGGCCGGCCGCCTTCCTCGCGCAGGTTGCGCAGATGAATGCGCAAGCGTCGTGCCGCGATCGCGACATGACGCGATCCGGCCGGACCTGCGCCGCAAAACCTTGAACCGTCGATCACGATGGCACGACTGTTGCTGACATCGACAGACGTAGCGGACCTCGCGTCCCGCCTTGCCAACAGAACACGGAGCGCTCTCATGACCGACAAACCCGATCAGACCACCATGCAGGACCCGCTCACGCAATATCCGCAGCCCGACTTCGACAGACAGCCGCAACCCGCGCCGGGCCTGGCCCGCAAGATGCATCCGAAGCCCGATCACGGGGAGCAGAGCTATCGCGGCGCAGGACGCCTCAAGGGCCGTCGCGCGCTGATTACCGGCGCCGACAGCGGCATCGGACGCGCCACCGCGATCGCCTTCGCGCGGGAAGGCGCCGACGTCGCCTTGAACTATTTACATGATGAGGAGGCCGACGCCGGCGAGGTCGTCCGGTTGATCGAGGAAGCCGGCCGCAAGGCCGTGGCGCTGCCTGGCGACATCAGCGACGAAGCGTTCTGCACGAAGCTGGTCGACGATGCCGTGCGCGCGCTCGGTGGCCTCGACATTCTCGTGAACGTCGCCGGCAAGCAGGTGTACGTCGAGCACATCGCCGACCTGAGCACCGCGCAACTCGAAGCCACGTTCCGCACCAACGTGTTCGCGATGTTCTGGCTCTGCAAGGCCGCCCTGCCGCATCTGCCGCGCGGCGGCACGATCATCAACACCACCTCGATCCAGAGCTACCAGCCGAGCCCCGGGCTGCTCGATTACGCGTCGACCAAGGCCGCGATCACGGCCTTCACGCACGCGTTCGCCAAACAGGTGATCGACCGGGGCGTGCGCGTCAACGCGGTCGCGCCGGGGCCGATCTGGACGCCGCTGCAACCGAGCGGCGGCCAGCCGCAGGAGAAGGTCGAGGTATTTGGCTCCGAAGCGCCGATGAAGCGCCCCGGCCAGCCCGCCGAGCTTGCGCCGATCTACGTGCTGCTCGCCTCGCAGGAATCGAGTTATGTGACCGGCGAGGTTTACGGCGTGACCGGCGGCAATCACCTGCCCTGATCAGCCGGCACGCCGATTCCGATCTCGTAACGCCTCGATGCGTCGTGCCGACGTCAAACCAACATCCGTGCGATCGTGCTCGCCAGGATTTCCAGTGGAAACGGCTTCAAAAGCACCGCAGGCTCGGGGCCGGATATCGCGCTGAAATCGAGCTTGTCGGCAAATCCCGTGATAAACACGATGGGCAATCGGGGCGAGCGCTGACGCATCGCGACGGCCAGCTCGCCGCCCGTGACACGTGGCATGGCGTAATCCAGCAACACGATATCGTGCTGCCGCCGATCCAGCGATTGCAGCGCCGCCGGTGCATCGGCTGCGACATCGACGATGTAGCCGAGCATTTCCAGCGAGTCGACAAGTGCGGTCCGAATGGCGTCGTCATCGTCGACCACCAGAACATATTTCGGCTCGGTCGCATAGGCGGACGCCTTCTCTCGGGTTGACGAGCTGGCCACCACCGCCGGTTCCGTCAGGCGCAGGAGGATGGTCACCTTGGTGCCGATTCCGCTTTCACTTTCGATTCGTGCAGTTCCGCCTGCCTGACGGGCAATGCCGAACACCTGCGCCAATCCAAGCCCGGTACCCGCACCGATTTCCTTGGTCGTGAAGAACGGCTCGAATGCCTTGGCACGGACATGATCGGGCATGCCGTGACCGTTGTCCGTGACGCCGATCTCGACATAGCGGCCCCGCGTCAACTCGGGATCGCCGCCAATCTCGACCACGCGCGAAGCGATGACCAACGCGCCCCCCTCCGGCATGGCGTCTCGGGCGTTGATTGCCAGATTCAACAATGCGAGTTCGAGCTGTGTCGAATCGGCCACGACCGGGGTGGCGGATGCGTGCAGCTCGAACGTGATGTCGATACCGGTTCCCAGGCTTCTCGTCAGCATCTCCGACATGCCGGTGATCAAGTCGTCCACCACCACGGAAGACAGCGCAACTTGCTGGGTTCGGGAAAAAGCCAGCAACTGCGCGGTCAGCTTTGCCCCGCGCATCACCGAGCGCGCCGCATTTTGCGCCCATTTCTGCACTTTCTCCGCATCGGCGGCCATGTGCTGAATCAGTTCGAGATTGCCGTGAATTGCCTGCAGCAGATTATTGAAATCATGCGCGAGCCCGCCGGTCAACTGGCCGACCGCTTCCATCTTCTGCGACTGGCGCCGCTGCGCCTCCGCCTGCCGTTGCTCGCGCAGATCGGTGATCACCGCACACACGATGATCTGGTCCGCCAGATCGCTGACAAGCAACGGGCTCAGCGAAATCGAGACGGCGATGGCCGCGCCGCTGTCATTGATCAGTTCGAATTCACGGCGTGCCGGCCGGGTGCTTCCGGCCGCCAGGAAGCTGGCGTAATCGGGAAGCGCCGCGGCATCGAGATGCCGGGCGAACGCCTGCCCCACGATTACGGCGTGTTGCTTTCCCAGCAGTTCGGCGACCACGCGGTTGGCATACAACACCGAGCCATCGGCGGAGAGCATCAGCGCGCCCTCCTGCATCTGCTCGATGAGTTCGCGGTATAGCCGGTCCGCATTCACCAGCGTGTAAAGGCGCGCCGAATGATTCTGCTCGCCGACGACGGCGTCGACCGCCCCGCTTCGGATTGCATCGAGCGCTTCCTCCGCCTCCTGCAATCTGGCCCGAAGTTCTTCGTGGGTCAGATCTGCCAGCTTGGATTCGCGATCGTCGTACTCGCGGTCAGGCATGCTTGTCGACTCCGGAAAGTGGCAGGCTGAGTGCACTTAAAAGTTTGTCGCGATCGGACAGATCGCCAATGATGCGTCGTACGGGAAGCGGAAAGACTTTGACGAGCGTGGGGACGGCGATGATCTGATCCTCCATGCCCGCCTCCGGATCGAGGTACAGATCGATGATCTGCAGATCGACACGGCCGGCCAGCACGGTCGCACAAAGTCTGCCCGCATTCTCGATCGCCCGGGCGGAGCGCGGCGTGCTGCCGGTGACGTAAAGCTTCAAGACATACCGCTCCGGATCAGGGCCGGGTACAGCGGTCGAATGGGTCACATGGCGCCTTTCGTATCGTGTCGAACGTTGCGCGGTAAGCGAGTGCCATGCAACTGTGAAAAGACGCCCCTCGGGCGCTCCCCGCGGAACGATAGAGTCATTCTCACGTCAGGCACCTCGCCGTCGCGCGAGAGTTTCCCGATCTTCGCTCGCCGTTTCCTCGGCAATGCGCGTGACCTGATCTTGTGCGCTCGCTTCTTCGTCTTCCTCATTCAGAGAGGCCTGAAGTTCGGCGATCTGCCGCTTGATCGCCTGGCGCTTGCGTTCTGCCTCACGGTGCGCCCGTTGCGCACTTTCCATTCGCGCCGCGGCTTCCGCGCGCTCCCTGGACTCCTGCGAAACCCGCGCGGCCCCGGTCAACACGCCTCCTGCACCGATGTACGCCGGCACCAGCTCGATTCCGTCCGAACTCAGCGTGTATTCGCGGATCTGGTTTGAATGCGCCATGCCACGAGCCTTCAGCACATAGAGCGTCCGGTTCCGCTCCCCGTTGGCCTCGGTGTTGAACAATGCGACCCAGACATCCATCAAGGACGACACGCTTCGGTCGTTGACCGAGGCGGCCGTGGCCACATCGACCAGGCTGGTGAAAACACATGTCGTGCCACGCGCCTTCAGCATGTCGATCAGGCGGAGGAATACCGCATGCACTTCATCCTCCAGCCCGCGGAACGCGGACAACGGATCGATGACGACCAGGGACGGATCGAACTTTTCGATGTCCCGATACATGCGCGCAAGATGCATCTCCAGCCCGAAAAGGCTGGGACGCGCCGATTCGAAACGCAATTGGTCGCCCAGGAACTTGCCCAGATCGATGCCGACCGAGCGGAGGTTGCGGATGACCTGAGCGGGCGACTCCTCGAATTCGAAAAACAGGACCCGTTCGCCACGCTCGCAACTCGCTTGCGCAAAGGCCGCCGCAAACGTGGTTTTACCGGTGCCCGCGAGGCCTGAAATGAGGACGCTCGAGCCGCGATAGATCCCGCCCCCGTCGAGCATCCGATCAATGCCGGCTATGCCCGTGGGGAGGATCTCTTCGGGCGAGGGATGATCCAGGCTCGCCGAAGTAATCGGTAAAACGGTAATGCCCTCGGCATCGATCAGGAACGGGTATTCGTTGGTGCCATGGGCAGACCCCCGATACTTCACCACGCGCAGCCGGCGCGTGGTGACCTGGTCGCGCACCCGGTTGTCGAGCACGATCACGCAATCCGACACATATTCTTCAATGCCGTAGCGCGTGAGCGTGCCGTCGCCCCGCTCGCCCGTGACGATGGCCGTCACGCCACGCTCCTTCAACCAGCCGAACAGACGGCGCAACTCGGAGCGAAGCATGCTTGCATCGTTGAACGACGCAAACAGGGTTTCGATGGTGTCGATCACGACGCGCCGGGCCTTGACCTTGCGGATCATGACATCCAGGCGGATAAACAGGCCTTCCAGATCGTAATCCGGCGTCTCGTCGGTTTCCGATGGCCGCAGCTCGATATGGTCGATCAGAAGCCGGTTCTGATTGGCAAGCTCGGCTACGTCATAGCCGAGCGACGCCACGTTGGCGGCCAGATCCTCCGAGCGCTCCTCGAAGCTGACGAAAACGCCCGGTTCGTCATACCGAGTGGCCCCTTCGACCAGAAACGTCATGGCGAACAAGGTCTTGCCACAGCCCGCGGCGCCGCACAGCAGCGCAGATCGCCCGCGCGGCAGCCCGCCATGGGTCAACTGATCAAATCCGGCGATCCCGGTCGGGGTCTTTGGGATTCCTGATGGATGAAAGGTTGCCAACGCTGGCCTTTGATAAGTGGACGTTACGGGGAGCGAGAGGACATCGGAAGCTCATTGTCGCACCATATGGGGCAAACGGCGGCGACTCGCCGCCGTTTCCGTCAACGCCCCCTGTCGAACGGCGGCCGCGCTTACTGACCGACGTTCTTTCCTTCGGGCGTGGCGAGTGCCTCCGCCAAATCGGACAGCACGATGGGTTTGACGAAATAGCGCTCGAAACCGGCAGCGGCGGCACGGTTGCCGTCGCCGGACTGGCCGTACCCCGTGAGTGCAAACAGCCGGAGCTTCGCATGCCGTGGCTGACTTCTCAGAACGCCCGCCAGCGCATAGCCGTCCATCCCGGGCAAACCGATGTCCAGGATGGCGACATCGGGCTCGAATTGCCCCGCGACGGAAATCGCATCAACCGGATTGATCGCCGTCGAAACCTCAAAGCCCTTCATGGTCAGATACGCCTCCATGACCGATAGTCCGTCCAAATAATCGTCGACCAATAGCACCCGCATGCTGTCACCTGTTTGTTGCGCTCGCCCGGTTTCGGGCAATGCGCTTTGCATAATGGAAAAGATTCGTGTGTGTCGAACCGAACCGGTGGCCCGAACTCGTGGCGATCGCCGCACGTCATCACGGCCCGCGAAACGTCCTGCCAACGCATGGCCGACGCCCGCGCCGCCCGTCGAGCCATCGAGGCACGGTGAGATTCTGGCGCATTAACGGCATGCCGATACGAATTATCGGCCTTGGACGCAGCCAAGGAAAAACCGGCGGCAGCCGGGTTGCGGGTCCAGCACGGATCGAGCCTGCACTCGGTCGCCGCGCTGCATCGACTCCGGCACCTCGCGGAAGATGCCGTTGCCGCATACGCGCAACGCCTCGTCGCGGAACGCCACGCTCGCCCAGAAGTCGCCATCCACATCGCCACGCGCCGGCGTCTGCCGGCCGGCATAGTGGTCCAGCGGCGGCCGCGTCAAATGGTACTTCAGCTCGATGTCGGCGCTTTGTATAGTCGCGTCACATCCGAAGCCCGGCCGACACGCCGGGCAGCGAGATGGACATCGACGTGGGGGCATCATGCAGGCGCAGGTCCAGAGTCTCGAATTTCGCGGGCAATCCGTCGTGATCCTCAACCTACTCCCGGAAAATACGGCGTTCCATTATCGGGAGGGCCAGTATTTGAGCATCGCGCTGCCGGGCACGGACCAGCATCGCTCCTACTCGATGGCCTCGCCGTGCCGCCCGGACGGGGCGATCGAACTGCACATCCGCCTGCACGAGCATGGGGCGTTCTCGCACATGCTGCGCGAGCGGATCGAGATCGGCAGCACGTTGACGCTGTCGGGCCCATACGGCGACTGCATTTGGAGCGTGCCGGCCGACGCTTGCGCGAAGGTGATCCTGCTGGCGACCGGAACCGGCATCGCGCCGCTCAAGGCCATGATCGAACGACACGCGAGGAGCGCGCCCCGCAACGCGGTGTGGCTGTACTGGGGCGGCGATCGGCCCGAGGACTTCTACGTGGCGCAGGCATTGCGCGCCCTGGAGCAGGAATGCGCCCATTTTCATTTCGTGCCGGTGCTGCGGGAGGGCGCTCCGGATTGGGCCGGAGCCCGAGGCTTCGTGCAGGATATCGCGGCAGCCGACCATCCCGATCTCGGCGATGCGTACGTGTTCGCCTGCGGCTCCCCCATCATGGTGCGCATGGCGCGCGAGCGTCTGATGACGACATGCGGCTTGCCGGAGGACAGATTTTTCTTCGACGCCTTCGAGCCCTCCGAGCCCCATGCGGATGCCGCCGCACGCGCGTCCGACGCGCCTGTCACGCTGTCGGTGCAATTGCCCAACGGTGCGCGCCATGCCGTGCGTTGCCGGGCCGGAGAACCGCTGATGCGCTCGCTCGTTGCCGAGCACTTCGTCCAGGCGATCTGCGGCGGCAATCAGTCGTGCGGCACCTGCCGCGTCACCTTCGACGAGGCCGACCTGGCTCGGCTGCCCGTCATGTCCAGGGCCGAGCGGCGCCTGCTGGCGGCGCTGCCGGCCAGTGGCCCGTGCGACCGGCTGTCGTGCCAGTTGAACGCCGACGCCCGCTACGAGGGCTTGCAACTGCGTATTCCCCCACAAGACTTCTGACCGGATCGTCGATCCGGCTGCCAACGTGAAACGAGCCGCTCATGAACCAACCACACAATCCGCTTGAAGCCGTCGGATCGCATTACGACGCGGCACAGATGCTCGTCGCGCGCGAGCATACCCGTCGTGCCGTGCAGGCGATCGCCGCCGCGATGCAGCCCGGCATGATGGAGTCCGAAGCAATCGAGACGGCGAAGGACATCCTGGCCGAGATGGGCCTGCTGCGGGGCTGGCACGACGTGTACGTGCGGTTCGGAAAGAACACCGTGCAGATCGGCGGCACGCCGGACGATCCCGACATCGTGCTCGGGGAAGACGACATCTTCCTGGTGGATATCGGGCCCTGCTGGCAACACTGGGAAGGCGATGGCGGCGACACGTTCGTGACCGGCGCGAATGCGGAAATGGCGCGCTGTGCTGCCGACGTCAAGGCGATCTTCCACGAAGTGCGCCGCCACTGGCTCGCCACGGGGGCATCGGGCAAGCAGTTGTACGACTTCGCGAAAGCCAGCGCCGAACGGCGAAACTGGGTGTTGAATTTCGACTTGCCGGGCCACCGCATTGCCGATTTTCCGCACAAGGCCATCGTCAACGTCCCCTTGTCGGGCATCGAGTTTTGCCCGTCCCAGGAGATCTGGGTGCTGGAGATCCACATCCGTGATCGGGACAGCCGCTTCGGCGCCTTCTTCGAAGACACCTTGCTCGACGATTCGTATTTCGATTGATGGCGCGGCGAGGCGCGAATGCGCTGTTCGTCGTCCGGGTCGAACATTCCGTCAATTTGATGGCCGGGATGTTGACCGGTGAGGCTAGGCGCGCAGCCTCGGCGTTCCAGCTCAATACGCCTCAAGAAGCATCGAACGACGAATGCGCCAGGTGCTTGATCGCGAGATCGACGAATGCGCGAAGACGATGCAACCGGCTGAGATCGCGATGGTAACCCATCCAGATTTCTCTGGGCGGCGGGTCGTCATCCAAATCCAGCCTGCGGATGGCGCGGTTCTGGTCTCCGACAGGTCGGGGTAGTACCGCGATACCCACCCCTTCGCCACACATCTGCGCCTGGACATTGCGATTATTGGATTGCAATACCACGCTGGCATTCGGGAAGCGCCGCTTCAGCCAATCGATGTCCGGGAATGTCCCCGTCGAGGTGTCCATCGCGATCAACCGATTCCCCGCACCGTCGCCATCGACCGGATCGGTGCTGGAGGTCGCGACGTAGACCCCGTATCGCATCCGAAGCAGCCGCTTTTGCACAATGTCCGGCCCCTCGAACGGGACGATACGGAAAGCGACATCCGCCTCGCGTTGAGCCAGATTGAACAAGCGCGTTCCGGTGAGAATCTCGATGTCGACAAGCGGGTATTCGCGCGAGTATTCGGCAATCACCGGCGGCAACGCATAGGCGCCGAACCAATCGGCCGCCGACACCCTGAGCGTGCCTTCCAGCTTCCGCTGTTTGCCGGCCAGCCGCCGCTCCATGGACAGCGCGCTCTCTTCCATTTGCTCCGCGAGCGGCAGGATCGCAGCACCCTCCTCGGTCAGAACAAAGCCGTCCGTGGTTCGCTGAAAAAGCACCTGCCCCGTGGATTCCTCAAGGACACGAAGCCGCCGTCCCATGGTCGGGTGGCTCAAGTGCAGCGCGCGTGCGGCAGCGCCCAGGGTGCCGGTACGCGCTATTGCAAGGAAGATCCTGACGTCGCCCCACTCCATACCAACACCCACATATTTGAACGGACTCCGTTCATTATATTCGATTGCCGAACAATAATGAGTTGAGCGAGACTACGCACCCTCGAATGGAAATAAAGGAAATCGTCATGGCGCACCTTGCCCCCGCTATCGTGTACGTGACCTACGAGGGCACGCCGGACAGTCGCTTCGATCGACGCTACTACGTCGAGCAGCACCTCCCGCTCGTCATGCAGGCATGGCAGCGCCACGGTCTCGAGGACGTCACGGCTTTCTTTCCGCCGTTGACGCACGTCGGCACGCTGGTGATTTGTGAATGTCGCTTTCGCGACGCAGCGGCAATCGACGCCGCCTTTGGATCTCCGGAAACCCCGGATGTCATGGCCGACGTTCCGAAATTCACCGACATACGCCCAACGCGCTTTCGCGTCGCCCCACTTTGAGCGGGTCAATGCAATACCGACGCCGTACCCCCTCACGCTTGAAGACAGGAGAATGATCTTGGCTTTCTGGAAACATGCTTCCCCGCGTACCGTGCGTCGCGGGCATATGTGGATTTCGGGCGATCGGATCGAACGAAATGGACAGACCTACCAACGCGGCCCGCTCTTCGTCGAGTGGGAAACGCCGGACGAGGTGACGCGCCCCTGGCCAATCGTACTTCTGCATGGTGGCGGCTATCAGGGCACCGAGTGGTTCGACACGCCGGATGGCCGGCCCGGCTGGGCGCAGCGCCTGGTGGAGGCCGGCTACGCGGTGCTTGTCGCCGACCGTCCAGGGCAAGGCCGCTCGCCGTTCCACACCGAAACGATGGGCCCCATGGGGCCACCGTTCTCCTACGAACACGGCCGCCATATCTACTTCCCGGCCGAATACGAGGGGCAACACACTCAGTGGCCCTTTGCTCGGGACGATGAAGCGGCAATGGATGAATTCATCGCCGGCTATGGCCCGCTTCCCGCGGACCTCGCGTTTTCCGAAGACATGGAAGCGGATCGGATCGCGAAGTTGCTGGACAGAATCGGCCCGGCAATCCTCCTGACGCATTCGGCGTCGGGGCCGGTCGGCTGGCTGGTGGCGGACCGCCGGCCCGGGCTGGTCAAGGCGATCGTCGCCGTCGAGCCCATGGGGCCGCCCTTTGCGACGATTCCCAATATCGGCTCGCTCACGTGGGGCCTCGCCGCGGCGCCGCTGACCTGGGAACCGCCGGTCGCTTCGCCTGACGCGTTGCGCGCGGCCGCGCCCGGCACGCACCGATTGCCCGCGCTCGCCGGATTGCCGATCGTTGCCGTCACCGCCGAAGCCTCGGCCTTCGCCGCCGCCAGCCAGCCGGCGATCGAGCAACTCAAGGCGGCCGGCAGCGAGGCCGAATTGCTGCATCTTCCCGATCACGGCGTGTTCGGCAACGGTCACGGGCTCATCTACGAGAAGAACTCCGATGAGGCGCTGGCGCCGGTGTTGAAGTGGCTCATCGAACATACGGAAGAACAGCACTGAGTGAAGGGGAAAACCGTGAAGAAAACCTGGTTGATTACCGGTTGCTCCAGTGGTTTGGGTCAATATCTCGCCCAGGCTGTCGCGTCGCGAGGCGACCAACTGGTGGCCACCGCCCGCGACCCCGAAACGCTGCGAACCTTGGCGCAGCAGTTTCCGGAAACGGTGCGAGTGTGTGCGCTGGACGTGACACGATCGGAGGAGGCTCGGGCTGCCGTGGCGCTGGCGGCGCAAGCCTTCGGTGGGCTGGACGTACTGGTCAACAACGCAGGCTACGGCTTGTTCGGCGCGATCGAAGAGGCCGTGGCCGACGAGTACCGCCCGATGTTTGATGTCAACGTGTTCGGGCTGATCGAAGTGACCCGTGCCGCATTGCCGATGCTGCGCCAGCGGCGCGGTGGGCGCATCGTCAATTTGTCTTCGACGGCGGGGATTGCGGGGGGGCCGGCTCGGGCTATTACGCCGCCACCAAGTTCGCCGTGGAGGGCCTGTCCGAAGCGCTGGATCAGGAAATACGGCCCTTCGGCCTGCGCGTCGTCATCGTCGAGCCGGGCCCATTCCGTACGGCCTTCCTGGGGCGCTCGATCACGCTGGCGAAACACCGGATCGGCGACTACGACCAAACTGCAGGCCAGCGGCGCGCTTACCGCGACAGTAACGATGGCAGGCAAGCCGGCGATCCGGCCAAGGCGATCGATGTCATTCTGCGAGCCGTCGATAGCGACGCTCCGCCGTTGCACCTGCCCTTGGGGCCGGTCGCCTACGGCGTCGCCGATCGCAAACTGGCGGCGTTTCGTGAGGACATCGACGCATGGCGTCGGATCGCCATTGCGACCGACTTCGATTGAAACCGGGCGAGCACCGTGTTGGTGACGTACAGGGCCGCTTCGATTTCATCCGGGTTTCGATACCCCCGTTGCATCTAAACGTGCCAAGGCGTTTCGGCAGGGGCTCGCCGAAGCCGCATCGGCGCCACGCAACGCCGCGCGGAGTATGATCGCGCGGTCGCGCATGCCGAACGGTCGCGCCGTCTTCACAAGCTTCCACATGTCGCCAATCTCCGTCGCAGACCTGGGCTCACGCATATGTATCATGGGGCCGTCGAACAGTGGCAAATCAACGTTGGCCGGCGCCATCGGCCGCTCGTTTGCACTGCCCGTCATACATCTCGACCAGCTTTTTCATCAGCCCGATACCCATTGGCAACCCCGCCCGCAACGGGAGTTTATCGCCCTGCATGATCGGGCCATTGCTGAGGATAACTGGGTAATGGAAGGCAACTACTCGGTGTGTCTTCCTCAGCGATTGCAACGCGCAACGGGATTCATCCTCATCGACACGCCGACCGCGATCAGCCTGCTCCGATATCTGCGGAGAACCTTGTTCGAACGCGATCGCCCCGGAGCGCTTGCAGGGGCCGAAGACAAGGTGCGATGGGAAATGGTTCGCCACATTGCCGTTACCACTCGCGCCAATCGAGCGCGCTACGCGGCGATGTTCGACGATATCGGCTTGCCGAAAGTGCGCATGACGTCCGCGCATGCCGTGCGATCGTTTTGTCGTGAATCCGGCGTGACCTTGTTCAGAAAATAACCGATGGGTGGCGGCTGCCATTTCCAGCCAGTGTTGTGCGACTGCGATGATGCCCCATGGGCCTTCATTTGCGGAAACGCCGAGGTTGCCGGAGATCGTCGGCGGCAGTTTGACATTCCAGCCACTTGCGAAAGGCGTTGAAATCGTCCTGATCGCACGATAGCGGCTCTCTCCAAACCACGAACCAACTGTACGTATCTTCCGCCTCGACGTCGCCGACACGAACCAATCGGCCCGCCGCAAGATCATCGGCGGCCAGTACGGATCGTGCCAACGCCACGCCCTGTCCCGCCATCGCGGCTTGCAGCAACAACCCCGCATCGTCGTAACTCGGCCCTTGGGTCGGCTCGGGAAGCGCAAGGCCTGCAGCCTTGAACCAGGGCTTCCATTTCTGTCTCGGACTACGAAGCAATGTGACGTCGAGAAAGTCTTCGGCCGATTTGAGCGATGTTCGGGCGAGCAATGCAGGGCTGCATACCGGAAAGATCACGCTTTTCATCAACTTTGTCGTGTGCAAGCCAGGCCAGTGTCCCGTGCCATAACGAATCGCCAAATCGATCCCGTCTCGACCATCCAGCGCCGCAAGCGCCGCGGTCGGTCGAATGGCGATATCGACATCAGGATGGCTCGACTGAAAAAACGAAAGTCGAGGGACCAGCCAGCGAGCCGCAAAGCTCGGCAGAACGCTGACTGTCAGCGTCCGCGTGACCTGGCGTGTTCGGGGACGGGCGCGTGCAGCGTTAAAGGCCTCTGCCAGTCGCTGCAAACCCTCACGCAGATCCAGCACCAGAACTTGCCCGGCCTCCGTGAGCAGCATGCGCTGCCCCTGGCGAACAAAGAGCGTGACCCCGCCAAGCTCTTGTTCCAGACGCGCAATATGCTGGCTGATCGCGCCATGCGTCAGGGACAGCTCTTCAGCCGCGCGACTGTAGCTCAGGTGCCGAGCAGCCGCCTCGAAGGCCCGAAGTGTTTGGAGCGGTGGCAAATTGGGGATCATCGCGGTTAATCTGGCTATCAGTGATGGTTAGTTTACATCGTTTGCCACGCTCGAAAATCAATCGAATAATACGGGCCAAAATGAAGCCCAGCACGAATATACACCGTTAATTTTACTGACGATAAATGGCAGCCAAGGCACCGGCGACAGCAAGGGCTTCATGGTCAACCCACAGGACGCCACGATGGCTATCGACAACACCCTTGCCCATTCAAAACGAACGCCCCCATTGAATTCCACGCCCCTCGCGCCCGTCTGGGTTGTATTCGGATTGGCGATGGGGCCGGCGGTGGCGCTGGGCCTTGCACGCTTCGCCTATGCGCTTCTGCTCCCTCCGATGCGCAGCGCGCTCGGATGGAGCTTTGCCGATGCCGGCGCGATGAACACGGCAAATGGTGCCGGATACTTGATTGGCGCATTGGTCGCCGCACCGATTGGGAAACTGATCGGCGACAAACTCGTTTTTGCGCTCGGCTTGTTGTTGACGGCGGTGTTCGTGGGTGCCTCCGGCCTGACAGCCGACTTCACGATATTGCTGACACTGCGAACGATCGCCGGCTTTACGGGGGCGCTCTCATTTGTCGCTGGAGCGGGCCTTACCTCGGTAGCCGCCACCGGGGGTGCTCAAAGCCGGGCCCCCACTTTGCTCGGCATTTACTTTGCGGGCGCCGGCATCGGCGTCACCACTTCGGCACTGGCCGTTCCCCCGCTGCTCAACGCGACCGGATGGCGCGGCGGATGGTTGGTACTGGGTGGATTGGGATTGCTGGCGACAGCGTTCGGCTGCTTCGCGCTCAAACGCGCTCGCACGACCATCTACACGTCGTCCGAGGCCGCACGAGGCGGATGGTCGCCTTGGTTTATGGCACGCAAGCTTATTGCCTACGCGTTGTTTGGCGCAGGCTACATTGCCTACGCAACGTTCATCGTCGCATTCCTCCGTAGCGAGGAAGGGCTGACTGGCCCGGAAATTTCCGCGTTCTGGTCGATCCTGGGGCTTGCATCGATCGGCGCCGCCTTTGCGTGGGGCCCCATTCTTGGACGCCTTAAAGGCGGATGGGGAACTGCGGCAACGATCGGCATGGTCGCGATAGGGGCCGCTATTCCGCTGATATGGAGCAATGTGGTCGGCGCTTTTCTCTCGGCGATCCTGTTTGGTGGTTCTTTTCTCGCGGTGATCGCAGCCGTCACATCGTTTGCCCGCCGAGCTGCGAAACCGCACGCATGGACGAGCGCCATTGCGGCATTGACGATCGCTTTCGGACTCGGCCAGTGCATCGGCCCGGTGCTGAGTGGCGCGCTTTCCGATGGCCCCAATGGCGTGCGTGTGGGCCTCTGGTTGTCCGTCGGCATCTTGATGGCGGCCGCCGTTATCGCAGCTTTACAGCCGGAGCCGGTGGTCATCAATCTCAGATAGATAAGCGGGATTTCAATCGGGCATGTGCCGAGGCGGGGATGGTGGATTTCAACTGACACGACCTGAGGCACACATGGGCGAGCTGACATGTGCAGCGCGGGACGCCGCTGATGATGCTGAAGGAGCTAGGCGGCTGGGAGACGATTTCGATGGTGCAGAAGTATGCGCACTTGGCGCTGAGCCATCTGGCGCAGCACGCCGGCAACGTCAAGTTTCTGTCAATGTCGGTGGATCAGGTGGTCGATGAGGCGACCAAGAAATCGCCCAAAACCCTTGCTGCATAAGGCTTTCGACTGGCCCGCCCTACACGATTCGAACGTGTGACCTACGGCTTAGAAGGCAGAAGGTTTTTACCTTCCTTGGCGTGGATCGACGTTGATGACTCCCATCAAACAACTGAAAATAAACAACTTTTTATCAAACCGCTGAAAAGTGATGTTGACCTTGATTGATCTAAAATCCTAGAATTCGGTTACATGGCGGTTACACGGAAACTAGGAACCCTTCACCCGATGTCCAAGGTCAACTTCACGGTCGCGCGAGTCGACGCGCACCACTGCCCCGACGGTAAGCCGCAAGCATTTCTCTGGGACAGCCGAGCGCCCGGCCTTGGGCTCCGTGTCACGGCGAACGGTGTCAAGGCGTACATTTTTCAGTCGAAGGTGCACGGGAAGACCGTGCGGATCACCATCGGCGACCCGCGCAGCTTCACGATAGAAAAGGCTCAGACCGAGGCCAGGCGCCTGCAAACACTCGTGAGCGAAGGCAAAGATCCTCGAGAAGTAGCCGTCGCAGAGAAAGAGATGCATGCACGAGCGCGAGAGGAACGTCTCGAGCGCGAAGCTCTTGCGCGGAAAATGGTCGAAGAAGAGTTGCTAAGAACATCGCTGCTCGCTCGCACGGTCTGGAACGCGTACATGGATGCCCCCCATGAAAAATGGGGAGAGCGACATCGCGCCGACCATATTCAGGCGGCCGATCCTGGCGGAGCACCAAGAAAGCGCGGCGAAGGTGTCACCGTCGCCGGCCCTCTTGCGCCGTTGCTCGATATGCCACTCTCACAAATCGATGCCGATGTCGTGAAGGAATGGTTTCGCAGTCAGCAGGCAACTCGGAAGACGATGGCAGCGAACGCATACCGAAAATTTCGCGCGTTCATCCGATGGTGTGCGGCGTCGGATCTGTTTCGTGCGGCAACGAATTCTGACTGCTGCACTGACCCGGCCGTTAAAGATACGATCCCGCGCCAACGAGCAAAGGAAGGCGACTGCCTGCAACGGGAACAGTTGGCATCGTGGTTCAGCGCGGTCAGGGCCATACCTAACCCTGTAATCTCGGCATATCTTCAGGGGCTGCTGATCACAGGAGCTCGACGCGAAGAGTTGGCATCTCTGAAATGGATCGACGTTGACTTTCGTTGGCGCAGCTTAACTTTGAACGACAAGATCGAGGGAACTGGTGGCCGCACGATTCCCCTTCCACCGTATTTCTCGGAGTTGCTGCTACACCTCAAGCACCTCAACGAGCTGCCCCCGAATCGGCGTCAAGTCAGAGAGCTCGCAAACCAAGGGAGGTTGTGGTTCCCTTCCCCATGGGTATTTGCAAGCAAGAAGGCTAAGGACGGCAAATTGGCGGAACCGAGGATCGCGCACAACAAGGCGCTAGCAAGCGTCGATTTACCTCATCTCAGCTTGCATGGTCTCCGACGTTCATTTGGTACGTTATCGGAGTGGGTGGAAGTTCCAACTGGACTGGCCAGAGTTTCATAGACACTCACAAGCCGTTTAGCGCGTAGCGCCGCTCAAACTCTACAGGTGACAGGTCGCCGGCGGAACCATGCCGGCGAATCGGGTTGTAGAACATCTCAATGTAATCGAACACGTCCGAGAAAGCTGCTGTCCTGTTCGGGTAGATGCGCCGCTTGACCCGCTCCTTCTTCAATGCGCTGAAAAAGCTTTCGGCAACGGCGTTATCGTGGCAATTTCCGCGACGACTCATGCTCGGGACCATATGGTGAGCCCTCAAGAATGACTGCCAGTCATCGCTGGTGAACTGACTGCCCTGATCCGAATGCACCATGACACCGGGCCCCGGTTTGCGCTTCCAGACTGCGGCCAACAGGGCTTGCAACACCAGATCAGTGGCCATCGTTGATCGCGTGGCCCAGCCAACGATCTGACGCGAGTACAGATCCATGACCGCCGCCAAATACAGCCAGCCTTCGTAAGTTCGGATGTACGTGATGTCGGTTACCCAGACTCTGTTCGGCGCGTCGGGGGCAAACTCCCGATTCAATACATTGTCCACCACACCAACCGGGCCCCCACGATAACGAGGCTTGCTGCCGTAGCCGACTTCGGCGCGCAACCCTTCTTCGCGCATTAACCGAAACACGCGATGACGACTACACGTCTCGCCCGATTCTCGCAAATCCACCGTGATTTTGCGGTAACCGTAGACGCCGCCGCTGGTCAGCCAATGATGCTTGATCAGACCGAGGAGCCGGTCGTCCTCGCGCTGGCGCTCACTACCCGACTGACGCCGCCAGGCGTAATAACCGCTGCGATGAACGTTGAGAACACCGCACATCGTACGCAGGCAATGCTCGTTGATATGGGCCCGAATGAATGCGTACTTTGCCGTTATCCCTTTGCAAAGTACGCGGCGGCCTTTTTTAGAATGTCGCGCTCCTCGGTTACCCGCTTGAGTTCGGCCTTCAGCCTACGCACCTCGGTGTTCTGGTCCAATTCCGCCTGCCGCACAACATCCGGCTTATCGAATTTCGCCCGCCAAGCATAGAGGCTGTGCGTCGTAATGCCCAGCCGCTGGGCGACATCCGCCACCGAGTGACCGCGCTCGGTAACTTGCTTGACTGCTTCGATCTTGAACTCATCCGTGTACCGCTTGCCGCTCATGCTGACCTCCTCGGTTGCCATAAATTATGGCTCGAAGATGTCTACGAAAGGCTGGCCAGTCCAAACAGGTGTTGTCGCACAAATTCAAGGCCATCGCCCGTCAGCGATCGCGGAAAAGCACTATCGCCGGCGCCCTATCGACCTTCTTCGGAAATGGCATGATGCGATCGAGATGTGGATGATCGAGCAAGCAGGAATCGATTCTTCTGGCGAACAGTACGATTGAATTCGTGTTGATGTCACTCCGCCCTAACAATCCGCGCTCGACAATCAATTGCAACTTTCAACGCTCGTAGATATTGGCGTCGAAGCCGCTTGGGTCGGGCAGTGTCATCCCGTAGACCATCAGCACGCGCAAAAGCGCTCGAACCCATAAGTAAATTTACTCCTGATTTCCCGCAGCAAGCATTCGACTGCTTGCGCTCGACCAGTGTGGCGATGTTCATCGTCATAGACCAAGTGCTACGAGCGAAACACAATTGCACCCAACAAATTTGTTGGGTAAAATTCTCACATGTCTTCGCAAGCTCTTATCACCAACGACCGCCATGCCCGCGAGGTCACCGGGCTGATCGAGGAATTGTCATGTGCGACCTCGTCGGAACAAATGCTCAAGTCGGTGGTCAGCGGCCTCCCCCCGGAGGTCATGGCGGGTGTCCAGCGCGCTTTGACCGCAGAACGTGCAGAACTCACGGCCATGCTCAATGCTTATCTGGACGCCAAGCGTGGCGATCTGGCGCAGCTGAAGGCGCGGGCTCAAAACGATTTGGGCGAGATGCTTATCGTGGCTCGCATTGCCAAGGGTTGGTCCCAGAAGGATCTCGCGCGGCAGATTGGCCTACGCGAGCAGGCTATCCAGCGCTACGAAGCGGATCTCTACCGTTCCATCAGCCTAGCCGGCTTTGTTCGTGTAGCGAAGGCGCTAGGACTGAATCTGTCTGCTGATATCTGTCCCAATGCCACCGCACCCTGGATGTCTCTGCCTTCGCTGGATGTTTCTGCCGAGCAGGCGCAGAAAGTGTTGAAACATGCGAGGGAGAACGGCTGGCTCGAAAATATCGATTCCGATGAAAACGCACTGAGTCAACTGGTGCGCTATGTCGCAGAGCACGTGGGAAGCCACGGAAAACCCTCGCTGTTTCGAACAGGCCTGGTTGTTGAACACCACGCCGATGACTGGTCCTTGCTTTGCTGGAAGGCGCAGGTGACACGTCGGGCCAAAGCGACCATTGACGCCCAGAAGATCAAATACCGCCCTCTCGACATGGCATGGCTGAAAGACCTTCCCGGCCTGAGCGCAATTGAGGATGGTCCGCTTCTCGCCCGAGACTTGCTGCTGGCCCATGGCATAGTGGTCGTCGTCGAGCGCCATGTTCCGGGCATGAAAGTCGATGGGGCGGCATTTCTGATCGATGACATTCCGGTGATCGGCCTGACGCTTCGTCGAGACGCACTGGACAACTTCTGGTTCACGCTACTGCACGAAGTAGCGCACGTGATCCTCCACTACCGGACAGGCCTAGCTGCTGGTTTTTTTGACAACATTGAAACGCGGGAAATTGACGAGATGGAGGCGGAAGCTGA
This sequence comes from Burkholderia sp. 22PA0099, assembly GCF_047497165.1. NCBI lineage: Bacteria > Pseudomonadati > Pseudomonadota > Betaproteobacteria > Burkholderiales > Burkholderiaceae > Burkholderia > Burkholderia sp. 22PA0099. The sequence continues at coordinate 2,988,081 of NZ_CP163165.1, forward strand.
TCAGTTCGCCGGTAGCCTGCTAATCCCCAACGACCTCTGGTTACGCTCGCCCGCGCGTATTTCTAAGACGGCTGAAACCATCGAGCGTTTCGCGCAACGCCTCGGGATCTCTCCCGCAGTGGTCTTTGGGCGTATCCGGATGGAACGACAGAATTACGCAATATTCTCAGACAAGATTGGTTCAGGTCAGGTTCGTAAGCTGTTTTTTCAACAGTAGTCGGAGGTTCTGAATGCATGAGGGTTCGAAGATCCTGTATTGTCCGGCATTGCGCCTAAAAGCCGGCGAGCTGGCTGGAATAAGGGAGCTTGACGACGGAGTCGCACGGCACGTTCTGCCCCGCCTTATCGTCCCTCCAGCGGACGATCGTGACGATAACCCCCAGCCCCGGCTGTTCAACTCCGAGTGTAACGTGCCGGATGTGGGCGGCCTTGTGAGCACTCACTGGCGCGGCCGGCGGGCATTCATCGACTTTTCTTATCTCATTCCCGAATGCAGGGCGGCACAGAGCGAAACATGGTTGCCTCCGATTTTCGCCCGCGCTAGGTCGCTCCATGTCCGAGCGATCCCCTTCGTGCCGATAAGCAAGCTGAGCTCCGAACTGATCTCTGCCATAAAGAGAGTTTTGCCCGCCGACGAGACGCTCAAGCTCGGAATAAGCGTGCGATCTGGCGATCTGGAAGATCCGCAACTTGAGAAAACATTCAGCACGATTCTCAGTGAGCTGTCTCTGGAGTTCCGCGAGTGTGCCGTCTTTGCCGACTTCACAGACGCAGACTTTTCCGAGTTCCAATTAGTGAGCCCGATTATCGGTTTTGCTCTGGAAGCGTTGCAGGATCTCGGCCCTTGGCAGCTTATCGTCTTCCAAGGTACTCACTATCCTGAGAAAAACCCCGCCACTCAGGCTGGACAGACGGTAGCGTGGCCCCGCAACGAATGGCATGCCTGGCACAACGCCGTGAAGTTCGACGCCAATACAGCGGAGCACATGATCTTCGGCGATTACGCCGCAGACTGCGCAAAGATGAATTTCAAGAAAGCACGTGCTCAAGCGATTCGCCACTATCGCTACGCAACGCCAACGGACTGGCTGATCGTGCGCGGCGGCAGTGGTGACAGCGATTCGCGCATCATGGCCGATGTCTGCCAAAGGATAGTTGATAGCGGTCAGTTCGCTGGGGCCGACTTCTCGCTGGCGGATCGGTACATCCGCGATAACGCCATTGACGGTACCAACCCTGGCAATCCTCAGATCTGGCGTCAGGTCAATACGACACATCACATCACGCAAGTCGTGACCGACGTTGCGAAAGTTCGAGACATTCATATCGCGCCGTTGCCCGCAGAGCCTGCAATACTACAGGCCCAATTGTTCGCGCCAGGCGAGTGATCCAAATGGCGTACACGTGACTAAACCGCTGCGCACCAACAAGCATAAAGCGCCGTTCAACACTCATGCGTTCCCACTGGAATCGCGGCTGGAGCGCCCGAAGGTTATTCGATATGCGAAGAGGTGTTTGATGTCTAAAGGCCCGATCCCACCCTTACCCGATCGCGACCAGTTATTTCAGGAGGTATGGACTACCCCTATGGTGCATGTCGGTCACCGATACGGCATTTCGGGAACAGATGTGCGACGTGTATGTGACGCATTCCAGATACCCGTCCCACAGCCCGGGCATTGGACGCGAGTCGACCTCGGACATACGATTCCGCGGCCTGAACTGCCTGCGATGTCCAAGCAGGAAATCCTAACTGCCGTATCCGCAGTTGAAGCAATAATCGGTCGGCCCAAACAGCTTGTCGAAATGCGTGCCGACAAGCGAATTCAGAAAGGGAAGAAAACCAACGCCAACGATGGCCCCAATCAAAAAGATTGGCATCGTGCCATCGAACAGTTACGTGAGCAAATGGACAAAGGTGTCGCTCGCGCCGACCATCTAAAAAAAAGACATGACTGGGAACAGGGCCATCCCGGAAAGCAATACCCGCACAAAGGTGAAGTCGTCTATGGAAGCTGGGAATCCTTTTGTGATGCAGGGCAGTTGTTGGTGACCTCGCACCGCAAGTTCGCCGCTCGTTTATCCACGGGCACCTATCAGCGAGGACTGTTAATTCTTAACATCCTTTGCCACGGAGCAGGGCTTGAGGGATACACGGTTCAGATGGCAAAGGACAATGAACGCCTTGAGCTATCGAAGCAAGGAGCTCGCGTCGGAATTCGCATTACTGAAAAATTAATTCAAGGTACGCGGTATCGCACCAATAGCTGGGACAAGTCTCGTGAGCCAGTGCGTACGCTAACGCCAACCGGAACGCTCACACTGTTTGTTGAACAGCAAGGCCCAGGCCAAACCGAGTTGTCGGACACCAGAGACCTGCCGCTCGAACAGCAGTGGAAACGCATTCTTGCAGCCATCAAGCATCGGCACCAAGGCTCGCTGACAAACGTCGCGGAATGGGATGAGCAGAAGCGAAAATGGAGAGAGGCCGAAATCCGACGCGAGGAGGCGGCAAAAATCATTGCTGAGGAAAACCGAAGGCAAGCGTCCCTGTTCTCCGAAGTCGAAAACTGGCAGCGTGCGGAACTGATTCGAGCTTACGTCGCGTACCTTGATAGCAAACTGGCAGATCAAGCCCAGTTAAACACCGGATACATCACGTGGAGGACATGGGCTGCCGAAGTTGCAGACAAGCTCGACCCAGCCCTCCATCGCATCGGCAAGGCGTCTGAAGCATGACGTCTAATAGACCTATCTAAAATACCTCGAAGCCGAAGACGCCCAGACCTAACGGCTCATAGTTCCCACAAGCTGTGAGTTGGCTGTCGCGCTTTTTCTACTGGTTGCACCTGCACTTGATGGATGGATCCTGTCAAGCGCAGCGTGTAGATCAGCCCCTCACAGCCACCCGAGTTGCCCCACCGTGCTGCGTGACCCTGGGTCTGCACCGAAGCTTAACGGCCCCCTTGGAAAACGACTCATCCGTCGCCTTGCTTGACCAAACGTAGGCCTCTCCGGCTTTCAGTAGGGCCATGCGCTCTGGCGTCAGGTTGCCGAGTGCGGCATTGGCTTTCTGGATATGCTTCAACCAAGCAGGAGAGTTGAACTTGTGCATGATGATCTGGCTGGACAGCTCGATCAGGCTGACAGGCACGGATGGCGGGTCTTGGCTTGCTACCATGATGCTGACGCCCTTGTGCCGCATCTCTCGGACCACTTCGATTAGCCCGGCAACCAGGTCGGGACTCTCGATGTATTTGTGGGCCTCATCAAACACCACCAGCTTGTTGAAGCTGCGCCCATCTATGCGCGCATCAGCGAACAACTGCAAGAGGACGACGAACAGTCCGAGGGCTTCGTCCTTCTCGATGAACTCGTCTCGCAGGTCCACGATGATCAGTCGGCCTGGTCTCACCACCTCAGTGAGCGAGGTACCGTCATTGATGTACTCTGCGGCCAGGTCGAGGCGCATCCGAGCCAGCTCCTTGAGGTGATCGGGAACCGACGATGCATCGATGCCTGCACGCAAGCCCTCAAGGGTGATGTCGTCACGCATCGCCTTCATGATGCGCATGATCTGGCGGATATAGGTGGCCTGATTGCCCACGGCGCCCATCAAGAACTTCCAGTGAGACGCTTTCAGCTCTGACGCCGAGAACTGCAAAGGCCGCACTTCAATGTCGGGGTACTCCGCCTGACGCTCTTCGATCTTGTCTGCTGGCACGAGGAGCAAGACATCCGCGAGCGCCTTCGGCTCCGCGCCATACACTTCCTTCAGCGCACGAACCTGATCTTCCACCGAGTTCGCCCCCACCATCGACGTGAACTCGGGCTTGTAGTCCATCGTCGGGCTGTAGTGGAAGATCACCGTGGACAGCGGCTCGGGAAGGCAGTTGATACCAGGGATCTGCAGCGAAGCCATCTCTGCCACGCTGCCCAAGGTGTAGCTCTTGCCACCACCCTGAACGCCGAACAGGCTGATGGTGTGGGTCTGATTGAGGTCAAGTGCCACCTTGCGCCCAGACACTTCGCCAATCAGGCCGTACTGCGGTGTTGCTCCCGTAGCACCGAGCATGATGTCGTAAGCTACGCGCCTGTCGGTAGTCTCGCCATCTTGAGTCCGCGGCCGTGTAACGGACACACCCTGGGGAACCTCCTCCTCCGCAACAAGAACCGATGCGGGCGCCTGTTCCGCAGTCGCATCCGCACCCGGCTCGTCTACTGACAGTGGTGGCATGTCAGTGCTTGCAGCCTGCACGGTGCCTATTGGCTGAGGAGCCACCAGCACCACTGCGGCTGGTTCCGGCTCCCTCACGGACGCGTTGGAAACCACCTCATGCTGCGCGTATTTGACCCTCGGACTGTCGTCCCACGCGAGTGTTCGATCCCGTGGCGGGCTGAGGAACGCTGCCGTTTCAAAGGTAGGAACGGCTGGCGCCAACTCCCTGCGACGAAGCAGTTCTTGCGTGACCTCTCGCGCTGTGTCAGCAGAGCGCGCGTACTGGACGCTAGCCACCGTTTCGATGTCAGTCACTGCCGACTCCACCAACTGCCGGATCAAATCACTACCGATCCGATAGAACTCGATGCCGTTTTCATGCTCGGCGGCCTCAGTACCTGGCTTGCTGAAGTCAAACACCACGGCACTTCGTGTGAACTGCAGGGTGTACGGCCGCTCATCAAGGCGTCGCAGGAAGTAGTGGGCCTCTTCGGCGGCTTCTGGCAAGACCACGCCATAGCGTTCGGAGCGGTCTAGGTAGAAGCCCAGCAATGCAGCAAGATCGCGATTCTTGATGGGGCGGTCGGGCCGATCTACGTCAGCCATCTTGGGGTCGAAGTGATAGGCCAAGACGTGCTCGGACTGAGCAATCTGATCAGCGATGGAGGCCTTCAACTGCGCGTAGGCAGCAACATCACCCACTTGGCTATAGCACTTCACTTCGACCAACCGACATGTCACCACACGGCTTGCTGGGTCAAGGTCGAACAGGGCAAGGTCAGTCCGACGGAAGCTGACTTCATCGCCCATTTCCTCAGCGCTTTGCTTCAACGCCTTGTATAACTCCAAGTGCGCGTCCAACGGCACGACGACTTGGTTCTGGAAAACGCCTTGGTGTTCGAGAAACAAACGCGAGAGCGCTAAGCCCATCGCCTCGGCCCGCTGGGATGAAGAGGACAGCAACTTCAAGGCCAACCGTCCGGACAACGATCGAAGCTGGTCCAGCATCACCAAGGCATGTCGGCCCGTATTGGGCAGTCCGTACTCACCTAAGATGGGAATCAGCAACGACTCAAGCTCAGCAACGGACCGCGAGGTGATCGCCAGCCGATGGCTCATCGCGCTCGCCATGTCGGGCGAGTGGTCGATCAAATAGTCTGGCCGTGTGGCATGCCGACGATGGTCGAAGAACTCGATCCCCAAGTTCCGATCGATCGTAAGCACCCAATCACTGACCTCATGAACCTGATGGAGCATGGCACGCTCATCTGCGGACAGGCTCAGCGCAACAACGGGGCGAGCATGCGGCAGGTATTGACTGCGAGCAACTGTCGCCACTGCGACCGAGACAGCACGGGAAACACCACCCATGAGATCGGACAACACTTCTGCTCCCTCCAGCGGCTGCGCCGCGCCATGAAGCGGACGACGCAGCCAAGTGATGGACTGCTCGTCTTCCAGATAGTCCACTTCGAAGGGCTGAACCAGACCATGGACAAACGAAGAGTCGTCACTGTCCCGAACATCAACTGCTCGAATTTCCTCAGCAGGGAACAAGTCAAACAAGAAGGACAGGTGAGCCGCATGCAATTCCGGATCCTCACGGAATTCCTTGATGGCACGAATGGCCAGTCGCAGCTTGGGGTGCAAATGACTGTTGGTCGGCGTCGAAAAAGCGTCTGCCTCCTTGGCGCTTGTTCCCGAGTCTGGCGACAAGAGTTCCAGCAACGCTTCCCCGGTCGAAGGGGCAGCAGGATCAAGTACGAAGAGCCGGATGTCGTAACGTAGATCGGCGAAGTCAGGATGTCGCTGGAGAGCCAGCAACACCTCGGCCATTGCGCCTGCGCGCCCCGCGTTGAATGCGTTGATCGTCAGCGTCTCCACATACGGGTGCTGGACCAGATAACGCTGCACGCGCGCGGCAAGATAAGCACTATCGATCGTTGCCCCGCCTATGGCTGGCTCTGGCAAGCCCAAGGCACCACAAACCTCCCCGATCAGGCCACGAGGGTCCTTTTCATCGGTCGCCGCGTACAAGGACCAGAACGGGTTGATGTTGTCCACAGCCAGCGCTGTCCGTCCCAGCTCCTCACCGAAGGGAACAACCGGCGGAAATGCCGCTGGCGCAAGCTGCTTGATCACTGCGTCACGTGTCGGGATCACAAAGTCTTTGTTGCTAGCCCGACTCTGCTCCATCCAGGCCTGGCCGAGATGGCTCCATGCAACATGCCAGTTGGCACGCAAAGGATGCGTTGGCCCCAGCAGCACAGCATCTCGTCGCCTGCCTTGGTAGTCCTCCAGCACGAGGGCTACTGAATCTATGGTGAGCGCGTAGCGAAGCTCATCCATTGCTTGCCGCGCAACGACCGTCTCTGTGGAGCTGGCACGTGCAAGCGCTGTGTCGATCCAAGCCAAGTAGGCGGAGGCGTAGTTCTGCGCCGGCTCCTGAAGGGACAGAAGATCGCTGGCCTGCATGATCAGCCGTTGGTCCCCCTTGAGCACTGCGGCGAAAAACGACTCCCGAGCCTCTCGGAATCGAGTTACCTCGTCCGAGACTGGCCACTTGAATGACGTCGTAGATCGGGTGGCAACACCCGAAGCGCTGATAGAAAGGCTCAAGCGGTTAATACCTTCCGGGTCTTCAAGAAACGCCAGCTCCAGGTTCGCCAAAAGGCTGGACACCAAGACGTTCGCCTTACCCTCCTTGCCCAGGCGAACCTCCAAGGTTTCGCCGCTGGCCGTGGCCTTGCTACTGCGCTCCACCCAGCCGCAGCCGGTCACAGTAACGGTTCCAGGATCACGATCCTGAGTAACCGCCGCAAAACGTGCCCGCAGCAACGCATGCATCAAGCTAGACTCACGCGGGACCGCACGCTGTGGTGGTTCTACCTCCACCTCGTCGTCGGTGACCACGTAAAAGAGGTCACTTTCGTTGGGGCTGGCGTGCGTCTCAGCTGCATCAGTGTTGAACCGAATGGGATTGCCTTCTCCGTCCGCTAGAGGGATGCGATCACCGTCCTCGGTCTCTGCATACACCCGCACGTAGTGCCAGCCTTCCTCCCAGTCGATCTTGCCAATAGACGAAAAAGCAATCGCGCCGGAGTCGGTTCCTTTGGTCCAGGCGGCTTTTCGCCTACGCAGGCCTGTCGGCCCGTTGTCGCGCGACACAACTTCTGCCACGAAGCGCGACAGCCCTTCGACCTTGGACGGCACCGGGTCAACACGGAAAGAGACACTGAACTTTTTGAGCCCGGTTTTTGAGATGGGCAGCACCTTGTGCCCGATCAACTCAGCCAACCGGGGGTCTTCGTTGTCATCCTTTACCACGGGCAAGTCAGGCAGAGCGACATAGCCGATGTAGATGGCATCGGGGTTGACTCCACCGTCCTCGAACAACCATTTGTTGAACGCAAGTGGCCAATTCACACGGTCACGAACGATGGCTTGCGTCCACTCCTTGGGATTGGAGACGCCTATACGGGAGAAGAACTCGCCAAGCTGCTTGCAGAACACGTGGTCCAACAAGCCCAGCTCAAGCGCGCGAACGCGCTCCGTCTTGGTAGACCAGGTCACGCGCTCAACGCACTCTCGGTTGCGCGCCACTCGCGCAGGTGCGCGCTCGGCCTGTTGGAACAACTCAAAGTCCGGCACCAGAGCAAGCTCAAAAAGCGCTGCCCCCATCGCGTCCGGATCAAACTCATTGATCTGGCACGTGAGCAGGTAACGAGCGACAGCAGCGTCATCGGCATACCTCCATCGGCTGTCACGCCGCCGCAACTCGCTCAAGCAGGCCTCTACGGCCATCCGCAAGTTGGCAGGAACTTGAGCCAGCAACTGCCCATTCAGCTCCGCATACGCGCCATCGATCGAGGCCTCTTCGAACGTCGCGACGCCAAAAGAATCTTCCGCTGAAGCACGCAGGTCATTCGGCACGAAGACCAGCAACGGGGGCCGAAGCTCATCGTTCGGTAGCGGATTCCGCAGCTCAACCAGTTTGGTGCTGCTGACAGCCATGTCCGGTGCCATCGCTCGCAAGCCTTCGTCAGCCAGTACCACGACATTCGCTGACGGCACGGCAGCCCGCAGGCCGCCAGCCAAGCGAATCATCAGCTCTCGATCCAAATCAGTGGCCCGCATGCAATGCCCAAGCTCGCGAGCGGCAAGCAACCGGGATAGTTTTGGAAGCAGGACCGATTCCAGCGCGGCGTTCAGTTCTTGATTGGTGAGTTCACGCAGTCCCTGACTCATGCGCGCGCTCCTTCGTTTCGTTCTGCAATCGTGTAGCGCGGCACCACGGTCTGGGTCACGTAAGCATCAGACAAATCTCGATAGAAGCCAATCTCACGCAGGCGTCCAGTAAATGCCTGCACATTACTGCGCAGAGCTTTCCGTTCGTCGATGGTCGGAGCGCTGAACCCCTCACCGGGCGGCAGCTGATCGATGTAGAGCCCATAGCGTTCACGCAAGAACGACAACAAGTCGTCGATTCGCATTTCGCCGGTGAAGTAGCCCTGGTCCCCACCGGGCAGCAACACCGCGATCTGCAGCAACACTTCCAGCAGGCGACTCTCCAGCGCAAATCTCCGAGGTGCGTTTCGAGCACGGGTCTGCGCAAGTAGCGCCCCCGACTTGTTCTTTAACATCGTCGCGTCCAAAGACTCGATGATGTACTTCCGATGGAAGGCACCACGCAGTGCCACCAAAATCTCGATGTAGGTCTCGAAGTCCGAGAGTCCCATCTTTGTGATGGCCTCCACCTCTGCGTCAAGGCCAGCATCACCCTCAGACAAGGATTCGAGCAGCCCAGCCAGCCGCTCACCAAAGAACTTGTCTCGCTCTTCCGCGTATGGTTCCCCTTGCAGACCGTAGAGTTCTCCGACCGAGAACACAGAATTCAAGGGCCGGATCAATTTTCCTCTCCGAACGAGGTGCTCAGAAAACTCGTCAAGCTTCTTGGCGACGAAGTAAGCTCGCACAAAGCTAGGAATGCGCCGATAGTAGCCATCTGCACTGCGCTCTGCCAGCGCTGCGGTAGAAGACTCTGCGTTCCCCGATAGATCAACGAACAGGCCAAGCTTGTAGGGGCAATCACCCTGAGGCTCGCGTTGCTCGCGGGGCTTCATAGGGCATGCCGATTCAGCGCACAGAGAGTTGGCTCCCTCCAGCCTCTGCCAGGCAGGCAGCAGTTTTAGCAAGCGAAGGTGGTACAGCGCCAAGTGAAACGACAACAGCACCTTCAAGTACTCCACCATCACCGAGCGCGGCATGAAGGGCTTGTAGAACAGCAATCGCTGAATGTCTTCGGCCATCAGATCGGCTGAGCCGATGCATACAGGCGCAAACCGATCTCCACCCGCGCGCGTGTCCGCCGTGTCCTTCCTCTGCGACAGAAAGTGCAGCAGCGTCGCCGTCTCGATGTCTGTCAGTGCCTTGTCGTTGAGCTCTCTTGTGAGCTTGTCGAACCCATCGAAGAAGAAGCCCTTGAGATGTTCGATGGCGTGGTGGCCGGACCTATTTCTTGCGTGATACAGCATCTGATAGAGATGCTGGGCGGCGCCGTAGTCACGGGAGTGCTTCGGGTTGCGAAAGCGATAGGTATAGCCATGCAGCGGTCGCGGCCCTGCCACGGCGGCGTTTTTCTTGCCTCGGTTCACGATGTCCATCAGGTGGGTTTCCACCCAGCGCTCCACCGTATCTCGGTGCTGGGTGAAGCCCAAGAACTTGTCGCTAGCATCGAGGATGTCATCAACGAACTTGTCCACGGTCAACTCGCGCTTGTCGCGGAAAACGCTCGGATAGCCACCATGCTCAAGCCGCTCGAACAAGCCGGTGAGCACGCGATCCATCTCGATGGTCTTGAAGTCGAGATAGCTGATTTTCGGGAGTCGGAACTCCCTGTCCTTTTTCTGCAATGCCATCAGTTCCCCCTGGCGCCGCTCTCTGCGGCTTCTTCTTGGCGAGCGCCCTGCACAGGGCCGTGCAGCAAACGCATCTCCACCCGACCATCGTCATGGCGGGCCAAGCGGTAGAAGTCGTGCCCCGTGGTCGTCAGCAGGATTTCGCGGTAAGGCTGAGCGTTGAGACTGTTCTTGAATACGCCAAGGCAAAGATAGAAACCCTGTATCTCTTCAACGCTTGGCCGATAGCCTTCATTCAGCCGCACCAGCATCTCGAACACGTCGAGGTTGATGATCAGCTCGCTGCTGATGGCACCTGCGCCTTGGCCTTGATACTTCAGAAGCAGACCGGTCGGCAGATGTTCAACGAAGCGAGCCTTGGCCGCAAAGTCTTGAACCTGCAGCCGAAAGCCCTCCACGGGGAAGAGCCGGTAGCTCCGAACCGTACCGTGTTCGACTTGCCGCAACTGCAAGGCCAGGCTGGCTCCAAGGCGCTCCGGGCGCTGCAACCCCTCGCCTCGGTTGATGGCATGCAGGATTTCGCTCGTGAGTTCGTCAATGGGCATTTCGCCTCGAACGATCTCCACCATGCGTTTGGCGGAGCGATAGGGCAGCATTTTTTCCCAGCTGGCGTCACGCCGCTCAAAGAAATGCTTGCGGCGTGCCATGGCCACATACTCGCGGTGCTTCCTCGCCCGGTGGCGAACTGACGAGTCAGACACGCCACGCGGCAGATCGCCGAACAGGCGCTTCAACACCTCGAAGTCAAACTGCCCTCGGCGCTCAAAGCGGAACAGGGCGCGGTCATCCGGCTGAACAAAGTCCAGGCCTCGGTCGAAGCGGGGATCCTCCTGCTTGCCAACATCCAGATCGCTCAGCAGCGTCAGCAGCCGGTCCGAAGTGGCTTGTCCGCCACCCATCCAGCTGTTGAAGTAGAAGCTGCGCGCCACGTCATCGTGCTTGCCTAAGGCGTAGAGCGCATGAATCTCGCCACAGTCACGGTTGCCAATCAGCATGAAGGAAAGCGCTGAACGCAGGTCGCGCATCGTGATGTGCAAGCGCCCGCGCAAGTGCGCCATCGTGTAAAGCGTCTCGAGGCGTTCCAACAAGCGCGGCCCGGCAATCTCATCCTGGAAACTGCGCGCGTTGTGCAAGGCGTAGCAACTGTCTTTCAAGTCACACAGCTCACAAGCAGCCCAGTTCTCCGGGCGGACGATGCTTCGCAGCGTGCGCTCCAGAATCGATCCATCCTCAGTATTGTTAGCGTCGTCTGCCACAACGCTGCGCAGGTTCAGGTTCACTACCGCCACGCCAGACTCCGCTTCCCCCGTGGCGAATGCACGCCGAACCAGGGCCGTGAGTGCCGGGAAATCCCGTTCATGTGCAGCGAGAAAGTCCACCAAGCGGCCCTCGTTGATCGCAATCAGCCGGGTCTCTTTGGGGCTCCATGAGGCTGCATCGTTGCCCTTGAACGGGGCCAGGAAGTCCAGCAACACCTGGTTATTGTCTTTGTTGCCCTCGTCTTGGCTGCCGTCATAGTTGATGAGGTAGCGCTTGCCGTCCAAACTCAGCTCGCTCCCGTTTGCCAAACCACGATTGACAGCTCCGCCGCGCGCTTCCACCTCTTTCTCCAAGCGTTGCAAGAAGGCGGTCTTGCCATCACCAGCGTTGCCAGAGATCAGCACGAGCCGGAACTCCCCTTGCAGCACAGCAGGCAACAAGGCACGGTCCAACGCGGTGTCCACATAGGCTGAGAACCCAAGCGCGTCCATGCCCCGCGTACCCGCATTGCTGCGCCGGCTTTGACTGTAGAGCGTCAGCAGGTGTGATACGAACGCATTGGTGTTGGGTGCCGATTCAGCCAAGGCAGGCTGCCCGCTGCTCACCGCCGTCACCATGGAGGCCAGACTGACCGTCTGCACACGACGTGCATGGCGAACTTCTGCCAGCGCATCGCGGAAATCGACGGCCGTGTGGAAGCGCTCTGCCCTGCGCGGCGCAATGGCCTCGAGCACCACGTTCACCAGCTCTGGCGCTAGGTCAGCAAAGCCCGAAAGTTCGCGCGGGTCGGGCGCAGGCTTGTTGATGGGCGGCTCCGTCGTGTCCCATGGGTAGCGGGCGGTCAATGCCTCGTACAAAGTCAGGCCCAGCGCATACAGATCGCGGTCTGCACGCTCGCCGTTATGCGGAATGACCTCAGGGTCAAAGTCCGGCGGCAAATAGCGCCGCGAGCCCCCGCCGCGCGACTCCTTGTCATCGGCCCGTACCGACACATTGAAGTCGATGATTTTGGCGCCCTTCTGCGTCCACAAGAGGTTGCGTGGCTTGATGTCGCAATGGTGGAAGCCCTGCGCATGCAGATGCACCAGACCCTCGATCACCTGCTTGCCCAGCTCCAGCGCATCCTCGGGGGACAGCAGGCGATCGTGAATCATGTCGCCGACATCGGCCCCTTCCACGTACTCAAACACCAGGAAGGGAATGTCCCGCCCTGGAATCACATCCGCATCCAGCACACGAACCACATGAGGGTGCTCGGGGATGTGCACCAGGTGGCGGTACTCCTTCTTCAGGCGCTCCAAGGTCGAGTGCCGGTCACTGACGATGAGCTTCACAGTACGCGCCACATCACCCAAGGTGTCGATCACCTTGTAGACCACACCGAAGCTGCCGCGCCCGAGCTTCTTCTCCACGATGAACTTGTGGGTCAGGCGATGGCCTGCCGCCAAGTTCAGGTAGTCGGTCTGGGCATCATCGACTTCGAAGACCTCAGGCTTTGGTGCTTCTGCAGCCTGATTGGCCACTTGCGCAACGGGTTGCAGTAAAGCATTCACAGCGGCCAGCGCGGCAGATGCGGTCAACCGTTGGTGCTCATCAAAAGCGCACAGGCTCTGAAGCCAAGCATCAAAGGCTTCGTTCAGCTCCGGTCGCAGCGCCGAGGGCTTGCTGAGGAACTCCCCGGCTCGATCCCACACCGTAGTGGGCTCGCCAGCGAAGGGGCGCTCGCCAGTGAAGAGTTCGTAGAGGATGACCCCTGCGGAGAAGATGTCTGATGGGCTGGATGCGGCACCCGGCTCCCGGAACGCTTCGGGTGCCACATAGGCTTTCTCCACCAGATCAACAATGTCCGCCGCGATCGTCAGGCTGCGGTCCACACCGGGCTTGGCGAAGTCGAAATCGGTGATGCGTGTGGTGCCGTCCTGGCCAATCAAGATCGCACCCGGCGTCAGGTTGCGATGCACCACACCGTGATGGTGGGCATGGGCCAAGGCAGCCAGCAGGTCTTTGGCCACGCGCCACTTCTGGTCCAGGGTCAGCGCCAACTGGGGCCGAGCCATGTGCACCGTCAACGCCTGGCCCGGTGCATCGTCCAGGATCAGGATGAACGACTTGTCGTCATCGGTCGGGAAGAAATCCCGCGCCGCGACGATGTTGGGATGCAGCGGCAGCTTGGACAGCGCCCGGTAGGCATTGGCAATGCGGTTGACCTGCGCTTTGCGCATGTCTTCAGGCTTGTAGGGGTCTGCCTGGTACACCCGCAGGCGGGCCGTACCACCTGCGAACGCGTTCTCGGCGCGGAACTCGGTGTAGGCCTCCGCTGCCCCGAGCTTCTCTTTAACCTGCCAGTGCCCAAAGCGCTGCACTGCGGAAGCTGGCTTCACCACCTTCAAGGCATGCAGGATCAAGCCTTGCTGCTGCAGGATGTTCTTGGAGAAGCGCGTTGGGATGCGCGTGGCATCCTTGAAATAGCGCTCTGCGTCCTTCAGCTTCACCACCCGGTCTGAATCCAACTGCTCGCGGTCATTCAGGTGTGCATCGGGCGCGGTGAGCAGGATAGCGGCATCGACGTAGATGCCGTCCAACTCATCCCGACCGGGATGGGCCTGGGTCACCAAGCCCTTCACCGTGCGCGCATGACCGCGCAGCTTGCCCAGTGGCGATGGATATGGCGCGCGCCCCTCGGGATACCACCTGTTGCCGTACACGTCGATGGTGCCGCGCGTGCCCTTTACGTCGATCAGGTAAAGGGCATGCGGGGTCAGCAAAGCGATGTCGATCTCGAAGCGCTCGCCCCGCCGCTCGATCTCGAAGTTGTGAAGCAGAACGAAACTGTCTGGCAAGCGATCCCGCAGGTAAGCGATGGCGCTGCGCTCTGCATCGTTGACCGGCTGGCCTACTGGGATCACTTTGGCCATTACGACTCCCCTTTTATCTTCTGTTCTAGTAGTCTTATGGCTTTCAATTCTGCTTGTCGTGCTTGCTCGATCATTTCGTGAGCTTCAATAACAGGCTTCGCGAATGACTCTCTCACTGACGGAGCTGGCCACAAGACTCTAAGCCTCGAAATGTGTGGCTCCCACACTCTGGGAATGCTATTTCCACATGCCTGTCGCTTGATCAGCACCTCGCCAACCCTTGTTCTCAAAAACAAGTACAGAAAAGCGCCGTCAATTTCAGTGAGCGGAGAAACTCTAAAGACATCGTCAGCACAAAAGACACCTTCAAGCCACCCGTTAACATACAGCGGCCGCCCGAAAAGACCGTAAATCTGACCTGCCGCCTGGAACACCACGGTTCCTCGCTCAAGGATAAATTCATCAAACTTAGGAGTTCGCCTGCTTACATACCTAGGCTCCTCTGCCTGGTATCGATAAATGTCGTTACCACTCACAAATAAGCGTCCGTACTCCTCGCTCTCCACCCATAAACGTTTGAAGATAGGTGGCTTGAAGTACCTTTTAACAACTGAAGACAGCTTCTCAACTCCGAGCGGACTGCGATCCAGCATTTCCTCGGCCCAAAGTGCAGCTGCCGAGTGATACGGTGCATCCAGACGATCATTCAAGTCAGAGCACTTCACACTGGTGTGAGAAAACTCTGTCACCTGTGGCAAATCGTCGGATGAAAATCCAGCCGCACCCTCCAATTGCTTCAGTGAAGTTGCGAGCTGCATATTTGCCATGCTGCGCAATCGGGAAGATCTTTCAACCAACTGATGAATTTCACCCTCAAACTCCGGCCCGAACCGTGGAACCGGCAAATTCGCTATGTGTTCTGGTTCGATGTGCTGGATGATTGCGCCGTAAGTACCGGAAACCACCAAAGGTACGCCGTAGCGACTAGTCAAGAACGCGTACAGATAACCAGGCGGGACGGACTCCGGATTAGGAACAACCTTCATAATGTGCTGCGATGACCACATTCCATCCATGTCAGGACGTACGTATGTCATCCGCCCGATGGTCCCAGAGCAGGTAATTAGCGTGGTGCCAGCACTAAGCTTTAGATAGGCCAATTTATTCGACTGCGCGTAGCGCCGCTGAAGGAGCGGCACAGTCGAAAGATCCGCGTTGAGCATGTCGCTGTTGCTCAAAAATGGAACCCCTTGTGCGGGGTCATTCACCCAAACTCTTGCAAAGACGGGACCGTTGTAGATGCCTCCGGCATATCCGGTCGTGAGGGTGCGCAACGGGTCTTTGCGTACCTTCAACTGTGTGAGCGCATCTCTCGCCTCCAATGCGCCTGACATGTATGGATTGCAGTCCAAGCGCCGACCACCCTCATTGAGCCAGCCGGATCGAACGATGCGTGCGTTCTTGAAACTCGTGAAGGTCATGCTGCAACCTCCTGGGGGAACCACGCGATAAACGTTGCGTGCATCTCAGCGAAGGCCACATCGGTGCAACCCTTGATCGAGATGTGCTGAGCCAGCTTCTGGTAGATCGCAGAAGAGCGGGGTTGCCGCGTTTGCTTCAGCACCCACTCAGTTGCCTCCTTCGGCCGCGGTGGTTTGGCGGCGTCAGCAGGCCACCATCCGCTCTCGGCAAGATGCTGACGCAGCGACTTATCGCCCTTGTAGCGCAGCACATCCGCCACCTGCGGCTTGTCTTGCCACAGCCAGTTTTCCAACTCGGGCTCGATGGCGATCACCTTGACCGCATCCTCGGCCCAACCACTGGCCACCAGTTTGGCCGTGATGTCAGCAACGATGACATCTTTGCCAGGCGAGCCTTCCCATTCACAATCCAGCACCACGAGGGCGCGATGGTGGCTGTTCTGGTAGGGGCGCAACAACTCGTGGCCCTTGGTGTAGACGCCGGGGTCGTTGCCACCTTCGTCCACCAGCAGGTCGGCACCGACATCGGTGTTGATCTCGAAGGGCGCGCAACCGAGGCTCAGGTGCCAACGCTCGCGCTTGAAGTACCCACGGAAGGTGGCCGCCATGTTGCTGTCGGCCACCAAGATGACGCAGGGGCGCTTGTTCATCATCCAAGCACCCCCGCTGCGAATAGGCTGCCAAGGTCGATGCCACCTCGCCACTCTTGCAGGCGAGGATGCTCTGTCCCGGCGACCATCTCCACGCCGCCTTCGCTTGCCAGACGTGCACACAGCAATTGATCGAGCTCGGCTCGCGCCAGTACCACAGGTGAATGCGATGACACCCAGACCTGGCTGTCATACATGGACGAGAGCGATTGCAGGACCGCTTCGATGGCGCGCGGATGGATGCCGTTCTCTGGCTCCTCGGTCACCAGGATGGCCGGTTGCTTACCGAGGTAAGGCAGCAGCGTCAGCGTGAGGATGCGCAAGGTGCCGTCAGACAAGCCCGGGGACGGTACTTTGAAGTCGCCTTTGTAGCTAACCACGAAGTACGCGTGGTGATCGTCCTCACGTTCACGCACATCAATGTCAATGACCTGCGGAAGCGCGGTTTGCACATGGGCAATCCAATCGGCATAGCGCTCGCTGCGGTAGCCGATGTCTGCGCCTTCCGTAGCGCCTTCACGCTTCAAGTCCAGTGCGAGCCATGGCGCATTTCGACCGTCCGATGTGATCGTTTTCGGCTGGCCTGGCGGGCAGGCAAACCGCATTTCCTCCCAATCTGGATTAAGAAACACGGTGTCTGTGGTCAGTAGACTATGCAGCCAACGTGAAGCAGGGTACTCATGCTCCGACTCAAAGAGCATACGGGGCATGGCGAGCAAAGTGTTGCCAATTCCTACCTTTGTGGAGCGGGTTCTTGCTCCTGGGGGCGGAACCTCTGGCGTGAATTCAGCCGTTTGTCCAAATTCGCGCTGCAGAATCATTCGCCAGCCCTTGCGTTTCCGCTCGCCTACTCGAACACCCTGGTATCCAGGCTCCGCGCGATTCGGTTTGTAAGCCTCAGGGAAGACGAATAGGTACTCTTGAACAACGTGTAGGTCTCGGTCTTCAGAGACTCTGAGTCCGAGTTCGTACCGAATATGTGAAGGCCAGCGCTTCTTGTCGATCTCCAGCGCGGAATGAGTTTTTTGCCGTTGAGCCTTACTCAGTCGTTGAAACATGCCTTCGACGAGTTTTGACTGGACTTCTTCCGGCAATTTCGCCTCAATGGCGAAAGAAAAATCATCTCCCCGACCAGCAAACACGAGTTCCCTCAGGCTGCTGGCGCGAGCTTTGCCCTCCGATGACTTGCGACGACGCGGTACGAACGCATCGACCACATATTTGGCGTCCAAGAGGTCGCCGAGTAGGCCGGGCAAATCGAGGAGCGTGGTCTTGCCAGAGCCGTTGGCCCCGACGAGAACGCGAAAGTCGCCGACATCGACGCCCAGGCGTTCGAAGCAGCGATAACGTGTGGCTTCAAGTCGCGTGATCATTTGCTGGGCTCCGGATGTTGGGCGCGGAACTCGGCATACGCCTTGGCGATTTCGGGCAGATCGTCGTCGAGGATGCGCTCCTTGCGGTGCAGGGTGCGCACGTGCAAGCCACCGCCGATGCGAACCTTCTCCTCATGGCTGACATCCACCAGGATTTCTTCGCCGTCAGGGTGGCGCTTGTAGAGCGTGTTGCCACGGCGGTCGAAGCCCACCTTCTCGGCGACTGCCATGAAGACGGGGTAGTCCTTCTTCTGACCGAGGTCTTCTGCCTTGATCACCTCTTCGGGCTTGCGCTTCAGGAAGAGCAAGCTGGTCAAGATGTTGACGTTGGCTTCGACGATGAAGGACTCCACGGGCAAGTCGATGCTGGCCAGCACCCAGCAGTGGCGAAGAATCCAGTAACGGATGTACTCATCGCCAGGATTGCCCAAGATGCCGTCAGGCAAGACGATGCCAGCACGGCCGCCCGGCTTGAGCCACTTGACGCATCGTTCGATAAACAGCACCTCGGGCGACACAGCAGGCTTAATGGCATTGGTCATCACGAAACCATCGCCTTGCCGTTCCCAGCGGCGGGCCAGCTCGTACTGCTCCAGGATAGTCTTTTCGGTGACTGGAATGTCGGAGCCAAACGGCGGGTTGGTCATCAAGACATCAATCGTGCCAAGCGGGATGGCTGCCTTCGCTGCCGGCACGCCAGGCAGGTGGCCTGCCGGAAACTCCAGTGAATTCATGTGATAGAGGTGGCCGAGCGAATTGCCAGCCATCATCACGTTCATCTGTGCAGCGCGAACCAGGAAGGGGTCGAAGTCGGCGCCAAACAGGTTGTTGGCGGCGAAGTGGGCCAACCGGTCTCGAATGGAGACGAACTCTTCTGTGTTCTCGTCACCTGCCTTGATGTGCTTCTCGTCGTGGAAGACCTTGTTCAGGTAGTTCAAGGTCTCGACCAGGAAGCCGCCCGTACCGCAGGACGAATCGAGCACGCGCTCATGCTCCTTGGGAGCCAGCATCTTGACCACGAGGCTGATGGCGCCACGCGGGGTGAAGTATTGGCCGCGATCTCCACGCAGGTTGGTGCCGACGATCTCTTGGTAGGCCGCACCCTTGGCGTCCACATCTGTGCGGCCAAAGTCGTAGCGGGCCAGTTCGGAGACGATGAAGGCCAGGGCGCGGTCGGACAAGGTGATCTCCTCATTGCCCTTGAACAGACCGTCGTACTTTTTCTTCACTGCCTCAAAAAGCGGCTTGATGCGCAGGCGAATTTGCTCTCGGCCAGCAGCTTCAAACGGCTCGAACGGCCCCACCCAGAAGCGACGCGCATCGTTGGGCTGCTGCTCGTCGTACATCTTGCAGAAGATTAGATACAGGAACTGCCAGAAGGCCGCATCCTTCGGCATGCCTTCATTGCCGTGGATATAGTTGTGGCAGCGGCGGAACGCTGTGCGCAGCATGACCGGATCGGCACGGCGCAAGCGCCCCATGGAGCGCCCTTCAACACTGAAGGTGTCATCACCTAGGGGCCAGTCGCCGATGGGCTTGAACTTGGTATCGAATCGGGTGACTTCTTTCTTGAAGAAGAAGAACTCAAGGCCGTTGGTCCACAAGCCGTAGTCGCAGCTATCGACTTCAGCCATTACCATTTCAAGCACTTCGAACTCTTTGCGTGCTTCTTCTGGATCACGCATGCGATAGGCACCCTTGGTGCCGAGCTTGGGCTCTTTCTCCACCACCACAGAGCGGTAAAGGTTGTCTACGGTGTGTGCTTGGCCTGGCTTGAAGATGGCGATGTCGAGCTTGCGGTTCTTGCCCAGCATCTTGACCTTGAAGTCAGGCTCCATGTCTTCGGCGGCAATCCCATACTCATGAATGATGGCGCGGGCGATACGCTGACGGACTTGCTCTTTGTCGCTGTCCTTCACCGGGTTACCAGTGATGTAGTCAAAGACCTTGCCCTCTTCGAGCGCTTTCTCAGGCGCTTGGGCTTCTTGATCAAGGTCACTCATATCGTTGTTGTCCTGTACGGAGCGCTGCTTAGGCATTGCGGGGCTCCTTGTCGTCAAAATCATCACTGCTGGCAGCGGCACCGCCCTCTCGAACCCAGGCGTCCACGTCTTCCTTCTTGAACTTCCAGAAACGCCCAACCTTGTGCCCTGGCATGCCTTTGGAGGTCACCCAGGTGTAGATGGTGTCTTTGGCTACGCCGAGGTAGTCGGCGATGTCATCGACAGAGAGCCAGCGGTCGTCCATGTCTGCATCCAAACAGAAATGCGCCGTCAGAGTAGCGGCAACTGAGCACAGTCTACGCCACTTCCAGCCAGCCCAACAGGGTTTGATTCGGTTTTGATTGGGTTAGACCTTGTTAGGATCGTTTGAACAAGTGCCCAGAGTGGCAAGCATGTCACTTTTATCAACTCATTCAACTCCAGTTTTTTTCAAACTTATATCACCTCATCGAGCATCCCTCCCGACACGCCTAGGCAATGTGCTTTGTCCCAATCCCTCATGAGGTTGATATATGAACTCTTCGATTTTCTGTCCCCGCTGCGATTCGCCTTGCGTCGTCGCACGCAACACAGCCCGAAAGGCCGGTGGTGCCATTGGTGCGACGGCTGGTGCCGCTGGTAGCGCGGCTGCAGCACTCGGCGGAGCCGAAACCGGTGCAGCACTCGGAATGGTGGCCGGCCCCGTAGGCTCGATCTTCGGCGGCATCGCCGGTGCTCTCATGGGCGCACTGCTTGGTGGCGCTGCCGGATGTGCGGCTGGCACCGCCTTCGGCGAGCAAATCGACACGCATGTCCTCGACAACTACGAATGCCAAGCGTGCGGCCACACCTTCAGCCAGCAACACGCGAGCTGATGTAGCTCGCCCCACGCTTAACTAATCGTCCGACTCAACGCCTACAGCCCTCCGGGGCTGTAGGCGCTTTTGCGTTCTGTTTCCCAAAATCGATCAGGAGATTTTCAAATGCATCTCGTCAACAGCATGGCCTACGTCAACGAAACCCCGTGGCACGGCCTGGGTAGCCAGCTCGCACCTAACCAGCCCATCGAAGTGTGGGCAAAGCAAGCCGGCATGGATTGGCAGATCGAGTCGACCGACGTGCGCTATCTGTCGGGCAACGCTGGCGGCAATCTCGGTTCGATCCACTCGTTCCCCGAGCAGCGTGTGCTGTACCGCTCGGACACGAAGGCGCCGTTGTCCGTCGTGTCGTCGCGCTACCAGGTGGTGCAGCCTCGGGCCATCCTCGAGTTCTACCGCGATCTCACCGAAGTCGGAGGATTCGCGCTCGAAACTGCAGGGGTGCTCAAAGAAGGCAAAAAGCTTTGGGCGTTGGCTCGCACCGGCCAATCTGTGTCGCTTAAGGGTAAGGACACGGTGAACGGCTATCTGCTGCTCGCGACGGCATGTGATGGCACCCTCGCGACGACTGCTCAGTTCACCTCGGTTCGCGTCGTGTGCAACAACACCCTGCAGATTGCGCTAGGCGACAGCGCCGGCTGCGTGAAGGTGCCGCACCGCACGCAGTTCGATGCGCAAGCCGTCAAGCGACAGCTCGGCATCGCGATCTCTTCGTGGGACGGCTTTATGGTCCGCATGAAGGCGCTGTCCGAACGCACCGTCAACGATGCTGCGGCCGAGAGCTTCTTTCGGCGCGTGTTGACCTACCCCGTTAGTACCGGCCAGCTCACGCAAGCCACAAACGACTCCGCGATCAAAACCGTGCAGTCGCTCTACACCGGAAAGGGCATGGGTTCGACGCTCGAATCGGCATCTGGGACCGCGTGGGGGCTCGTCAACTCGATCACGGAGTTCGTCGACCATCAACGTCGTGCTCGCAGCGAGGACCACCGCCAGGATGCAGCCTGGTTCGGCACCGGCGCCGCACTCAAGCAAAAGGCTTGGGATGAAGCGATGAAGCTGATCGCCTGACTCCATGTCCACCGTACTTCCCTGCCCGGCCGGATCGCTCCGCCGGGCAATTTCATTTGTGGAGGTAGAAATGTCGCTATCTGAAACAGCCACACGGCAACGTAGTCGTCCGGCGCTGCGCCTCGTCGAAACGAAAGACATGTCTCGCGTGGATTGGCTGGAAGTGCGGAAATCAGGTATAGGCGGCTCGGATGCTGCCGCTGCCGTCGGGCTCTCGCCATATCAGTCGATGCTCGAACTGTGGCTCGTCAAAACCGGACGAGATGCGAACCTTCTCAAGCCCGATCCCAACGATACAACCGAGCCGGTCTACTGGGGCACGCTACTAGAGCCCATCGTCGCAGCGTCGTACACGAAGCAGACGGGAAACCGCGTGCGACGCGTCAACGCTATGCTTCAGCATTCGTCGATTCCGTGGATGCTCGCCAATGTCGATCGTGAGGTCGTCGGCAACCAGAACGTCCAACTGCTCGAATGCAAGACCGCGGGTGAGTTCGGCGCCCGCCTCTGGCGTGCCGGTGTTCCCGAGTACGTCCAGATTCAAGTTCAGCATCAGCTTTGCGTCACCGGCAAGCAGGCCGCTGATGTCGCTGTGTTGCTGTGCGGCCAGCAACTCGATGTCCATCGTATCGAGCGCGACGACGCGCTGATTGCACGGTTGATCGAGTTGGAGGCCGCATTCTGGCGCTACGTCGAAACCGATACCCCGCCGCCCGCCGACGGCTCGGAATCGGCTGACCGCGCGCTGCGCAGTCTGTATCCAGGAACGGGGGGCAACGTCGATTTCACCGACGATCGCCGCTTGTCGTCCGCGTTCGCAGACCTCATCGCAGTTCGCAGCGAGATCGAGACACGACAAGCAGTCGAAGCTCAGCTCAAGCAAACCATTGCGCAAGCCATGGCAGAAGCCGATCGCGCGCAATTCGAAACGGGATCCGTGTCGTTCAAGCGCAGCAAGGACGGCACGGGCGTCGATCTCAAACGACTGCTCGCTGACCACCCCGAGCTTGCCACGCAGTACGCCATCACGAAGCCTGGAACGCGCCGCTTCCTCGTGTCGACCTGATCGCCATTGGCTTCGCCCCCTCGATTCCATCTATCCATATAGGAGAGCATCATGCTCAAGGGACTTGCAATCACGCCTCCCATTGTGGGGCGCATCAGTATCGGGAAAATCGTCGAGCGCAACGGCAAGCGGCTCCCCGAGAAAGACGACGCGTTCACGATTACAACTCAAGTGCAGCAGCGTGGGGAGTGGCTGCTCCATCCGCTCAACGAAGCACTGCGCAAAGCCACGACCGGCAAGCTGCGCGCGATCCCGGTGCGATTTCTGTTCAACGATCCGGACCTGAATCTGCGCGCCGAATACTCTTGCTTCGACCGCGAGACTGGACGCCCGGTTTGCGTCGGTAACGGTGAGACTTGCCGTCGTGCCGGCGACGCCGGTATCGAAGAACTGCCATGCCCGTCGCCCGATGCATGCGCCTTCGGTCAAGGGGGGGCCTGTAAACCCTACGGGCGGCTCAATGTGCTAATCGGCGACGAAGACGAAATGGGCAGCTTCTGTTTTCGCACCACGTCGATCAACTCCATCCGGACCCTGGCCGCACGCTTGCACTACTTCGCTGCGGTGTCGGGCAATCTACTGGCGTGCTTGCCGCTGGAGCTGAAACTGCGCGGCAAGTCGACTACGCAGAGCTATCGGTCCGCGATCTACTACGTGGATCTCTGCGTACGTGCAAACAGCACACTCGAAGCGGCCATAACGGAGGCACGCGAGCTGAGCAGTCGGCGACGCTTAGCTGGGTTTGATCAAGCGGCGTTGGATACGGCTGCACGTACTGGACTCGCCAACGGCGCATTCGAGGACAGTATTGAGGAACGCGCGGCAGTCGCCGAGGAATTTTATCCAGCGGAGTCAGTTGACGACGGTAGTCACGGTGGGGACGGTGGCAATAGCGACACGGCTCATACGTCCACCACGCCGAGCCTGAAAGACAGACTGGATCAGCGTGCCGCACGACTCGTCGAGAAAGCCGCATGATCCGTCGCGTGGCATTTTCCCTGGCAGGCGCAGCAACGACTACTGCGATCTGCATGTCGGTACTGGCTAGCTGGCAGCGCGGTGGATGGCTACTGGAGCGGATTGCCTGGGTTGCCATCGGCGTCGTGCTTGTCGCTGGCGCACATGTGCTCCCAGCACTTTACCGATCAGCGCCCCTTGCTGTTCGCGCTGTCGGTACGCTGCTGTGGCTCGGCTGCATGGCGGCGGCATCGTTCGGGCATGCGACTTTCTTTCTGCTATCTCAGTCGCATGCAGGTAACGCTAGGGTATCGACATTGGTGGACGTCAAACCTGTCGCTCACCGCAGTCTCACTGCCGTCATATCCGAACGTGCTTCGATCACTGCGCAACTCGCCCAGGCCAACGTGCATCGTTGTGTTGGTGACTGTCCGGTACTGCGCGCGCGTCGTACCGGACTAACTGCACGACTGAATGCGCTAGACGCAGAAGCCAGCGACGTCCGGCGAGACCAGGCCGCAGAGGATCGAGCGGAAATTGTCCGCGACACCACCAAGGCCGATCCAGTTACAACGCGCCTTGCGGCGGTTTTAGGCATGGCGACCACGAAGCTTGACCTGCTCGTCGGGTTGGCACTCGCTGCCATTCTGGAAGCCACGGCCTGCCTGCTCTGGTGGGTCGTATTTTTGCCGCGTGCGGACTCCGTGACTGAGATAAGTCATGACGCAGTCACTCTAGTCGCATCGGAGCAGCTAGGGCCGACTACGACGGCACCTACCGTCCAGTCAGAAACGCCTCCTCCCGCCCCGGTCGTGATGGAACCGGATACCGACCTCACGAGACTCGTCCGCGACATCCAGGCGGGAATCTTGAAGCCGACCGTTGCCAGCATCCGCCGTCATCTCCACTGCTCACAGGCCAAAGCCGTTGCGCTTCGCCGCCAGTTCATAGAACACAACGCAAAGCCATAAGCGCCGGGCCTCTCGCCCGGCGTTTTCGTTTCTTCGTCTTCATCAATTTCACGACATACGGCCAGGAGGACTATGGATACCGCAACCGATCTCGTTAAAAGCCTCAGCATTACCCATCTCGCGAACCAACGCGTGGCCGCAGTGGAGCGCGTCCGTGCCGCGCTCGATCTGCTGGACGAAGCAGAACAGATTGCTATGGCCGCCAATCTGGGCTTCCCTCGGATGGTGCTTGATGAAAGCTATGGTTGTCGGGGCCGGCCCAGCATTTCCGGCCTGCATGCGGTTCGGGCCGATGCCGAAACCGCCATTGTGCGCGTCATCGACACTCGCGGCTGGGACTATCTGTTAAAGGAGTCCGGTCTGCGCACCTTCATGGACGCGAAGGCACGCGAACAGTGGAGCCGACAGATCAGTGAGGGCGATGTGCCGGAACTGACTGCAGCCAATATCGAGGCCACGTTCACACAGCTCTACAGCGCACGCTGATCCGCTTGGGTTTTCCGGACCAACCCTAGCGCGAGTTTTCCGGCGTTTCGGGCCCGGTGGGGCCCGGCAAAAGCGCCAGCTGACGGGCATATTCAGCCGGCGCCAAGTCTTTGAGAGCAGAGTGAGGACGGCTCTCGTTGTAGTCCTGCCGCCATGCCTCGACGATCGCTTTGGCTTCGCCCAACGGCTCGAACCAATGTAGGTTCAAGCATTCGTCGCGGAATGATCCGTTAAACGTTTCAATGTGGCAATTGTCCGTCGGTTTGCCCGGTCGGCTGAAGTCGATCTTGGCTCGATGGTGATATGCCCACATGTCGAGCAGCCGACCGGAAAATTCACTACCGTTATCGACAAACACATGCCGTGGGGCGCCGCGCGTAGCCGCGATGCGATTGAGTGCTGACACTACGTGTTCGCCTTTCAAACGCTGTCCAACCTCGATGACCAAGGCCTCCTTCGTGAACACGTCCACTACGGTCAAGGTACGGAACTTCGAACCATCAGCCAGTTGGTCGGCCACGAAATCCATGCTCCACGCGTCGTTCGGCTTGACGGGCACAATCTTGGCCACCCGGGTGACCACCATCTTGCGGCGCTTCGGCAGTTTCGAACGCAACTGCAGCTGCTCCTCGCAATACAGCCGATACGCCTGATTCCTGCCCAACTGCCAACCTTCGCGACGCAACAGCACGTGGATGCGTCGATAGCCATATCGCACTCTGCTGTACGCAATCTCGCGCATGCGTGAACGCAGCTCGGGACGGGAGTCCTTGACGCTGCGGTAGTACTGGACACTGCGCGGTTGCTTCACAAGCCTGCAGGCCCGCCTCATCGTCAATCCGTAGTGGCTCACCACATCTCGCCTCAGCGCGGGCCGGGCCACTTTTTTGAAGCGACGTCCTGCAAGATCGCCTTGTCCAGGCTCAGCTCGGCAACCAGCTTCTTCAGTCGCGCATTCTCGTCCTGCAACTGCTTGAGCTCGCGTACCTGGTCCGACTGCATGCCTGCGTACTGCTTCTTCCAGCGATAAAACGTCTGCTCCGAAATACCGATCTGGCGGATCAGATCCGCCACCGGCATACCTAGCTCTGCCTGCTTCAGCACCGCCACAATCTGTTCAACTGAAAAGCGCTTGCGTTTCATGGCAACCACCTCCTGGTCAGGGTCAAGTGTGCCGCAAAACTCGCGCTCGGAACGGTCCAGGATTCCCAAAGCAGATCAACGCAGCGACATGTTCGAGCGCGGCGTGATCCAGTGCTTCCGGCAGCTGTCCTGGAACTACAAGACCAACCAGCCATTCAAGTTCGGCAAACGCATCATCGTGACCTGCCTGCTCAGCTCCGGCTTTTCGAGCCGTCACGGAACGGACCGTCTGGATGACCTGGTTCGCGTATTCAGCGTGCTGGACGGCAAGCCCGAACCGGATCATCGACACGGCATCTCTACGCTGCTGTTCGATGCGCGACAGGCCCGACTCGCTGAAGCCGACAACGACTATCTGCACCTGCGCTGGTTCAAGAACGGCAACGGCCACGTGACCTTCAAACGGCCCGATTTGGTGACCCAGATGAACCAGATTCTCGCAAAACACTATCTGAACGCGCTGGCATCCGACGCGCGCTAGCTTCCGCTCGTTTCACGCCGCCTCCGGCACTGCTGCTATTTCCCGCCCACGTCATCCGGTTTTACCGGAGGCCCGTGCTCGCCCTGCTTCTGGAGACATTCATGAGCAATACCATCCGCCTTAAGCCGCTTTTCAAGCCTGGGCGCCTGCTCTTCACGCCCGACGTGCTGCATACGCTGCGCGCGAACAACATCCCCGCCATCAGCGTCGTCCTGCGGCACATCGTCGGTGACTGGGGCTGCGTGTCCGATGACGACAAGCACGAAAACGATCTGTCGATCGCAGCCGGCCTGCGCCTAATCTCGCTCTACCCGTTACCGGACAACACCTGCATTCTCGTGGTCACCGAATGGAATCGCTCTCAGACCACCATCGAACTGGTGAAGGAATCTGTATCGAACGGAATTTTCCGGCCGCAACCCGCCGCCCATCGCCGTTATCCGGCCTGGCCCGCCGTGACCTATGAAACGAGGATCGCGGCATGAACGGATCCCCACACCATAGCGCACGCTTCCCCTTGGGTAAGACGGTCATCACGCCTGCCGCCCTAGCTTTGCTGGAGCAGGTAGAACTGTCACCAACTGAGTTGCTGAGCCGCCATCTGCACGGCGACTGGGGAGAACTTGATGTTGCCGATATCGCCCAGAACGAGCTGGCACTGCTGACCGGCAAGCGCTTGCTATCGAGCTACGTCATTCCCGGCGGAGGCGCGGTCTGGATCATCACTGAAGCCGACCGTTCAGTCACGACGATCCTGCTGCCGGAGGACTACTGATGCCGTCCCTGGTCGAGAAACTGCACCCCGCACTACGCCTGGGTCAACGCCTGTTACTTGAACAGTCGCGCCAACCCTTATTCAGTCGTCAGGGAGAGAGTTGGGCACTGACTGGCCGGTTGTCACTTGGCTCACCGATCCATGCAATGGCGCACGACATGCGGCCCTGGTAGTGGGTATGGAGGAACGAGACGCTAGGCCAACGGCCTTGCTGTTGCTCGATCCGAGCGGCAGGGCTCCAGCACTCAATGCATAGAATGCACGCCTCGAGCTTGGGGAGCTACACACGATTTACGTGACGGCCGAAACTACCCTGCCCGTTCAGATGGATGGCGCAGTGTCACTCCGGCTTGCCGAGTCGAGCACTACCGCAGACGACTGCGCTTGATTTCAGGCGGGGTTGCAACGTTTGCCCGGCGCTCGCCAGTTGGTGCAAGCGAGACGCCATCCAAGGGCTCAAACAGGCCTGCCAACGTGATATTGAGCGCATGGCAGATGTTGGCCAGTGTCTCGACGGAGGGATTGGCGATGCCCCGCTCAATGGCCGAAATGTAGGTTCGGTCAACGTGGGCCTCGAAGGCCAAGGTCTCCTGCGACTTTTCCACTTCGTGTCGGCGTTGCTTGATGCGCTTTCCAAGCGCGGCCGTGATCGGTGCGAATGAACGGGTCGCAGATTCGGGTCGTCGAGCAGTCATGAACGGCAGGATGCCCGGACGACGACTTATTCACGACGCTGTATATTCGTCATTTACTGTAGAGTTTACTCTACAGTCAGACAAAAATATGCCGATATAGCAGGACGGCAACGATCCAGGCCGAACCGTAGGCCGGCCATAAGACCGAGGAGCAGAAGGCCCTGCCCCTCACATTCCGCAATCGAACTCAAATTAACGAGAGAACACGCAAAATGGGGAAGAATACGTTCAACACGGGGATCACGAATCTCGCGCTCGGCGCGGCGATGTGTGCCTCGCTCGTGGCATGCGGTGGCGGAGGCGGAAGTTCCACACCCGCCACCGGTAGCACCGCGACGTCGGTCAAGACGACCGGGACAGCCGCCACCGGATCGCCCATCTCAGGCGCGACCGTGCAATTCAAGTGCGCTTCGGGCGCGACTGCTTCAGCCACGACCAGCGCTGACGGCACTTGGAGCGTTTCGCTCAATGCCAGCGATTATCCCTGCGCGGTGCGTGCGACGGGCGGACAGGCCAACGGCAAAACGATGACCGTCCCGCTGTACTCCGTAGCAGCAGCACCCGGCAATACCAACGTCACACCGCTGGCAGACTTGATAGTTGCAGCCCTGACCAAACAAGACCCGGGCACCTGGTTCGCCAATGTCCGCGGTGGCGACTTGGCCGGATTGATCACGTCGACCAATCTGGCAGACGCAACGGCCACGCTCGTGACGCAGCTTGCAACGTTGCCGGGCAAACCGACGTTGCCGACGGGCTTCGATCCGCTCACGTCCACATTTACCGCGACCAAGGGCGATGCGGGCGACGATGTGCTTGAGGTCTACAGTGCTGCACTGATCGCGTCGGGTTTGTCGCAAGCAGATGCGGAAGGTAAATCGGCCGCTGGTAGCGCCCTGACACAGGCGGCAACTGCCGCGACTGCCTACACGACACCGGGCCTGACCAGCCTCCAGATCGGCTTGGCGCAAAACCTGGATGGTAGCTACGGGCTGTCCGTTCCCGACATCGCGCGCGGCTCGCTGACCTCAGCGGCAACCGTCGATACCGCAGGCAACATCACGGCACTTTCAAACACGACGAATTTCTCTGGCGTTGTCAGTCTGCTGGGGAATCGAATCGGCGAGCTTTGCACGTCGAACGGCATCGGTGGCGTCATCGCGAACCACCCCGGGCAGTATGTCTATTTATCGAGCGACCTGACCGAGGTGCTCAGTCCTAGCGAGCTGAATGGCCGGACGTTCAGCGAGTACGAAGACTGCGTGCAGTCGGGCACGACCTCCTTCCAACAGACTTCGGATGGAACGGGAGCCATGACCTTCACCAGCACGGACGGCAGTCAAGACGCGCCCGTCGCCAACATCGCACAGGCGTTTTCGACCACTGGCCTCGCTGACTCGGCTAATCACTCGGTCAAGCGCGCCAAGGCGTACAAGTACGTCGCCAACGGCGTGACGCAGTACGTCTACATCACTGTCAACAGCACGACGACACCTGGTGCGAACGATGATCCGTTGACGTTTGATGCGGACACCAAGTACGTGACGATTGGACTGTCTCAGTAATGTTCAGCTCGCCGCCTTGTTTCCACGAGAGCGGCGCGTTTCCTTGATGGCGCAGCTGCCGATCATTCCGGCTCGCTGCGCTTTTCTTCGTCTGGCGATCGATCTCGTGCTGCCAGATCCACCCTAAAAACAATCCACCTTCAATCCATGAACAAAAATCTCATTCGCCTCGGGCTGGTCGTTGCTATTTGCGCCGCGCTGGCGGCCTGCGGCCACTCCGAAGTCGACACGGTCAAGAAGTCCACTGTTCCGCAAGATCCCACCCACACCTACGAGACCGCATTGTCGAATCGCAGCTCGTGCGAACGCGACGAGTGGCACATCTTCAAGGACGACTCAGGGCGATCGGTCGTGGAATATCGGTGTGACCTGAAAGATGGCGCAGCATTGATTGCCGCGTATCGCCAGAAGAAAATCCTCGATACGCAGAACGACTTCCAGGGATACCTGCGCGGCCTTGATCAAACTACCGAGCAAGCCGAGCAAAGCCCAGAATTTTGGGAAAAGGCATTGGTCGACGCTCAAAGTAAACTCGCGCAGATGCAGTCGCAAGCCGATGCCGCAAAGTCGAGCGCGGCCGCAGCAGGCGACCCCAGTGCGCTTCGTCAAGCCATGGTTAATCAAGGCGACATCGAAGGGGCACAACGCGCCGCCGAACAAGCACAGCAGCATCTTGCTGACGCACAAAACACGCTCACCAGCTTGCCTCAAGAACGCGCCCGCTTCGAGCAACAAGAGAAAGACGCGCTGGCGCAGATTGATGGGGCATACGGCGGTGTGACGAAGACGACCGAGGTGTTCCAGTGGTTTGTGCGTGATGATTCGATCGTGCCGGCGTGGTCAGGCGTCGAGCTGACCAAACAGGATGGCAGCACCGTTCGACGCAACAAAGATTGGCAAAGAACGATGGGAGATTTGATCAGCCATAGAGGTGACGATCATGTTCACTATGCGCTTGATGTCCCCGATAACATTGCACCCGCTCAATGGCCATCGGCATCCTGATCAACAATACAGCGTTCCACAAGCTACCTACCTCTCACGCGGAAGGTAGCGTTATTTTTTTATCCGAATTGCAGACCGGACAGCCTTGTGTCGACGACTTACGATGGTATCCGGCAAACACGACAGGTCGCTCTGACATGCACTGGCCGCGTTTTTATCACGTGAGCTTCGGCGTCTCGTGCAGCTTGAGCCAATAGCTATTGATCTCGTCATCGGATACGTTGAAGCGCCGAAGCCATTCCTCGCTCGGGACGGTTGTATTTAGCTGAGGCACGTTCAAGGACGACACGAACTGGAAGATCGTGGAATACCGCTGCGAGTTTCAGAACTGGGCAGCGCTGCTTTCCGCATTCCGTCATCAGAAGATCAGCGATACGTAGCACGATTTCCATGGCTATTTCCATGGCCTCGACCAGACCGCCGGGAGTATCGAGAGTCCCGAGCAACTCGAAAAACAGCTCGCTAATGCCCAGAGTCAGCAATAGTGATTACCTCATCGCAACGAAAGTTGAGCACCTTCGCGAATTCTTGCAAGAGGTCGTCAAACTGACTAAGGCGCCAATTGAAACGTCCTAGACGGCTCGGTAGAGAACGCTCCGCAACGATTCAGGTTGCTCGATATGTTGCAACAACTGCCTCTATTCCTTGCCGCGTTCTGGCAGCAGAAATTCCGCGACGACCAAAACGACTACCCTGGATATTATCGTGGCGTCGATCAAGACATCGCGCATACCACGGGAAAGGAGCACCGTCCGCCCCCGGTCAGCCCAGCAGGAAACGTCTCAGGCACGCGACGAGGGCCGATACGTCATTGTCCGGTGCCAGTTCAAATGTCCCAACGCCGAAAGCTTCCTGGAATGCACTCTCTGCCAACCAGTCAACAGCGCCGCTCCGTGGAAGGAGCAGAAAACTACCCCAAGGACGTTCGCCGTGCCATGTCAGGCTGTCCTGATAGATGTGGGCCGACTGCATAGCGTCGAGGACATTGGCCCGACTGGCCCGATATTTCGCGTCGAGCACAAGGAAGCGTCTACCCTGCGACGACTCGATCGTGAGAACGATATCCGGCTCGCGCTGCCGTGAAAGACTTTTGAATCCCCGCGCGCTTGCCTGGTCCCAAGCCTGAAACGTCGGCTGTAAATGAAGGATCACGGTATCTCCGTTCAAACAGCCATGTACCCGGGGTCGAACAAGAGCGGGGTCACCGGTGACGAACTTCCATCCGGCTTCCGGTGCGATCTCCTGCAGCAACTGCCAAGTTCGCACGAAGCACCAGCGCTCGTAGATCTGCCATGTGGGTCCCATGGGCAGTGGGTCATCCTCGGCCTCGCCTAGCACGCCCGAATTCAAGGTCTTCCACGCCAACTGGAATGCACGGGCATAGTCAGGTTGTGCAGAGATCGCGTTGAGGCCTGCAGAGGAAACCTCCGGGCGCGTCACAGCGCGAAATATCGGAGTTCGCCGGATACCGCGCACTCCATCGGTGAACGCAGCCAACACCCGCAGACGACGCGACACTCTGGTCGACAGCCGTTCGTCCTGTCGGCCGACCATATCGGTGAACTGCTCACCAAGTGCTGCCGCGCGGGCAAGCAAGCGCTCCAACATGACCGCAATCGCACGGTTGGCCGCGTGATCGAAGGTCGACTCTACGTGGGGCACCGTCACCCGGCTCAGGTCAATGAGATCGCCCGAGTCTGATCCAAGTAGTTGGCCTGCTACCGGTGTACGGCAGAGATCACGCACCGTTCGGACATCCAATCGCCGGACCTGGTGCGGCTGCACGGTGCGTCGTTCCTGATGTGAGCTCATCAGCGAGTGTCGACAGACGGCGCGCAAGGCGGCAAGGCATGAGCTGCCATAGCGACGCATCCGGGCATAGGCCACCTCGACGGAACCAACATCGCCATCTCGCCCAAAGCGAGACGACATCGCGCCATCACCCAACAGCATAGACGGCATGACGTTGAGGATTTCGCTAACCATACATAGAAATTGAGGTTGGCCCAGCTTGTTCGGTGAAGGCCCCACGTCCAGACCATAGGTAGCGATCAGCCTGCCGGTGCTATCCAATACCTCCGCGTCCACCCTACCAGCATAGAAGCCTGGCGCCCAAACCCATGCCTGCTGACCAAGCCGGCGATCGAGGGGGATTTCGTCGACCAGAACGAAGACGGCATCGGACGTCGCTACCCGAAACGAGTAGACACCTCTCTCGACGAATCCTGTAGCAACGCCACCGGGCGGCACTTCCCACAGACGCCCCGCGGGCTCCTCGATCAAGAGCATCCGTGTCAGCGCCAGAAGCGGGCACTGCCCAGTCGGGTGAGATCGTCGGACAGCTGAGCTACCTTCTCTTGCGACATTGGCAGTTGGTGCGCCTCTAGTAACTTTCTCGTCTCAATCAATGCTGTGCGCAGACGAGAGTTATCCTCTCCGCGTAGCTTTGGAAGGATCTTCCCATACACGGCATGGTCAATCGCCTGCCGGAAACCGATGGCACCGCCTGCAAGCGCAGCCCGCACGTATCCGATCACGTCACCGATCGTACGCCAGCCGAAATGTAGGCGCACCGGCCGAAGTACTGCGCTCAACTCCTTGAGAATCTCTTGCAGAACTGCAGTGTGGCCAGCGTCAAGACCGGAGCTTCCCCAGCCAGGATATGCATTCGTGTCGATGTCCCAGAATTCGATGACCGATGCACGATCTAGAACCTTGTCGCTCAGGCCATGGGTCGTCTCGTCCATATTGACCGTTCCGATAATCAGGAGGTTAGACGGGTAGGCCACGCTCGGCGGAATCTCATCGACATCGTCATCCTGGGCATGCAGCTCAATTTGATCTCCCGTCTCCATTGCCGACAGCAGAGGCGCCAGATACTGCTCCGGATGCGATAGGTTCATTTCGTCGAGCACCACTGTATAAGGTCGCTCAGGATCGCGCACCGCATCCAGGAGAAAGTTCAGAAAGCTCGTGCGTACATACCGTTCAGTGTTTAGCGGATTCACGTATCCCAGCAGCGGACTAGGATCGTGCCAACCGGGCTGCACAGGCAGGACGTAGACACCACCCGCGGCAGCCGATGACGGTTGGCCTCGCAGCGCGTGCCCATAGCTTCGCGCCAACTGCGTCTTGCCGGATCCGCTAAGACCGCTCAGCACGGCGAGATGGCGCCGCTCGTGACTCCACAGCGCGGCGTCCAACTGAGCAACAAGTACTCGATTAAACACCAGCGTCTCAGGGAACTGCGCCAGAATTTTGTCGACGCTCGTCCGTTCCAAGACGAGAGTCGAGCCGCGGTCAGCCAAGGAAGGCACCGGCTCGCTCGGAGTGAGTGCCGCCACCAGCTGACCAGGCTCCCAGTGGATTCGGCCCGCCCATTCCTTGCCCCGAGCCGTCAGCGCTAACCTCCTGCCAGCAGTGAACTCAATCAGATCCATTGCACGCAACCAACCGATCAATGCAGTCGGCGCGAAGTTAGTCTTCCAGCCGGGGTTGACCTGCTGGAGATCCGAGATCAAGGTATTCTGCTCACGGGGCTTTTGACTCAGCAGATAAAGCACGTTGTCGAAGCCAAGAATCTGTGTCAACAGCCAATCCGACACATCGTCCGGATCACCAGACTCGAGAAACGCCATCCCCCGCGAGGTCAGCTTGAGGCTGTTGCCGTCGGCAGCCAGCACACCCCATTCCGCTATCAGCGCATTGATGTTTGTGTTAACAGAATTTGGCGACAACTTTGGATTGACCGCTCGCACATGCTCCCGGAAGTCCTCGCGCGAACAACCATCTTTGACGAACTGAAGCATGGCGAGTACCGACGGAATCGACCCGCCAATGGCAAGCATGCCGCGACGACGCCGGCTTGCCGGCAATGGCCGCAACTGGCCTTCTCCTGCGGCGGCGCCACTATCCGTTGTGACCTCATCGTCTATCCGAGCGATCTTTCGCTTGAAGAGAAGCCATGGCAACTTCATACGCGTCAGTTCCGGCGGCTCGTCCGGCGGCATATTGATACGCGACCAGACGCTGTCGAGCCGGTCGAGAATACGCTGATTCAACATCGCGCGACCTTCCCCGAGTCTGCCAACGTGCATAGCCTTGCCAAGACCATCGAGGACCTTCCCGTCGGCCAGACTGGTGAAGTGCCGCGGCTGCAGAGCGGCAAATACGCGCGCGAGCTTGAGCCGCGGCACCCGGGATCCCGTTTGCTGGATAAATTTTGCAACCTCGTCCCACAACCGTTGTAGTTCCCGCGTAAAAGCTTCCCGGTCGAGTGAGGCATCCTGATTCCGAACCGTCCATAGGCGATCAACGATCGCGCTGTCGGTCCAGAATGGTTGCGTAGCAATGAAGCCTTGACCGGTCGCCGAAATTGCTTCGCTATCCCATAGAGTCTGCTGGAATCCCTCGGATCGGAACACATCTTTGTCCGCCTGCTGCACCTTGTCGATATGCGCTGCCAAAGCCTGCGTCCACTTGCGATAATTCGGGTCGTCCCGATGAGCGGCCAACACCTGGTTGGCCGCTGCGACGAGCGCGTCGTCCTCTTGCAGATCCATGCTTATTTCCTAAAGCCAATCGAACAACCATTAATGTCGGAGGATGCGATAACAGCGTTCGCAATTTTGCAATTAACACTTCTCAGTGCCAAGCAGTTTCGCCCAATCGGCGACAGTGTTATCACTGTTTGGAGTCGCAAGCAATCATATCTGCTGACCATCGCGATGAGCGCATTAGGAGCCACACAGGCACATGTGCGGTTGCAGCAACTCGGCCTCGTCAACAACAAGGTCGTTGTCTACGAGGACGAGGCCACACGTCGTCGGTTACGAGGGCGAGATGCCTCGCGTGAAGGGCTATGCCAGCGAGAATTTCCGCATTCTCACCAACCAGAACTATCGGGGAGGATTTCTTGTTCTCGCTTGCGATCTCTAACGGCGCGTCGTGTGCAATGAACCCGAAGTTCATATGGTTCACCAGCAAGGAGATTTTATTCACATGGCATTCCGACGTACTAGCCGTGAAGGTCTCTTCCCGGTTGAACAGTAGCAGGATGATCATCATGTTCGACAGCAAGAGCAAGCTCTATCCGCTCATTCCGCCTGGGCCGGCGCTGCAGGCAGCTACAGCGAAATCGAAGAAGCTGGCCAAAGGCGGTCAGACTTGCAATGACGCGAAGCTGAAAGCATTCCGTCAGGTAATGCACTCGGATACTACGACGTGCTGAGTGAGTGGCGCAGTCAGTGTGGTTTAGCTCCCGTCTGAGCCTGCCATCTAGCTCGAGCGATACATGGATGCCGCGTCAACGAGACCCGGCATCTTATTCTATCCTCGGAGACCGGCGGCGCCACGTATCGCCAAACGAACGACTGCAACGTCAACGAGGATCTCAAACCGTAAAACGAAACAGGAGCTTGCCCGAGTTAAAAATTTGCGAGAATATGCCGTTAATTCGGCCAAACGCTTGCTCGTCTGCCAAGGTCAAGATATTGTTCGGTTCGTCATATGCCAGTGTGTTCCATGTGCTCATGTCTGGTCGTAAGATGCTTATCCGGCGCTGATTCCTGGGCCCTCATCCGTACATCTATACATTGAAACAATGACAACTCACCCAAAACAAGCATTTGTACACTTTCACTCAAGCTACATGTTTGATCTGGCCGAAAACGAATGTCGAATGGGACGAGGCGTAGCGTGCGTAATTTTGTGTGCTGCTGCAATAGAAGCACTATTTGGCGATATCGCTCTGTCGTTGGTCGCCCGAAGAGATTTCGTGAATAGTGTTCGCGATAGCTCTCAGGAGGCCCCCAATCTCTTTGGCCAAAAACAGGCTGCATACACTTTCTCAAAAATCCCCCCTCTAAACGCGCTGGAAGAATCGATCGCCACCGCCTTTGGCAAACTTAGCGAATACAAATCGTCGGGACTCGACCTGTACTATGTGCTGGACGGATTTCTCCAAGGTGAGGATCGCAATCCCAAAAAGGCAACGAAAGCGCAGAAAGCGGCCTGGAAATCAACGCTTCCGCTTGGAGTAGGAGAGCTCTTCGAGTTGCGAAATTCGATTGTACATAGGCATGGGTCAGCGTTTATATTCGATAACGAAGGAGCGTTGATGAATGGACCTGACGCATTGCCCCCGTCCTTGGCGGAGTTGAAAGATATCTTCAAGATCGACATCACTGATTCGAACAGATCAGGTTGGTTGGGGCTTATCGACACCGAAGAGGTAGCGACTTGGGGTGTGCGCGTAGCCCGAGAATTCATCAATGCGACACTGCATTCATTACCACAGACACCAGCGTTTGACTTTCTCAAGAGCAACGCAAAAATTTGATCGAAGAGCCTAGCTCCGGCGCATCTGCTTGGGTAAGAACATCTATTGTCTCGATCAACCGATGGTGTGTGATCTACTTGAACGCTAGCCCCCGTCGCTACACGGGCAGGAGGCCATATCACGCAGAAAAACGAGATGACGACCGTGAACAGTATTGGCGGGGGCTGCTCCACGAGGACAGCTCGCTTCCGATCCCAACCCCCAAACCGATCTCACCGAAAACGCTCAAGGCTTTGAGTCAAGTCATAACGCGTTCAGCTGTAGCACATTGCATGGCCCCTCGCACTCGCGATGCTCCGTCATCCCTGATGATTACCTGCTGCTGCGCCATCACGCTCTCGCTGTATTTCAGCGAGCCAGCTCTTGAACGTGACCGGAGCGAGCCCCAAGCCCATATCTTTCAGCTTTTTGATGATTGCCGCATTCGATACACCTCCTCCAATCAACTCCTGAATGGTGTCGTACATGTCGCGAAAACGCTGCTTTCGAGGGTCTGCATGATGGTTAGACAGCAACTTGCGTAGCTCTTCAATATCGGCTTGCATGCAGGTCGTATTGCGCGAGGGATTTTGATGCACTGGATTCTCGGTTCATATTCGGTTGCACAGGGGGTTTCATTTACATTCAAACTGGATATACGGATCGTCTTCACTCAAATTTAGAAATTACAATTTTCGTAACAAATTCACCAAATCCCACCAGTCTCACGCGCATCCCGAACAATCCTCCAAGTGCGCACGTATCTTGCGGATTGTTCGGGATACCACGAGCGCGGACCAAGTCATTTTTTTCACACAATTACTTCAAATATCGCAAGAATCGTCTGATGCAGATTCAATGCCGCGCGTGCGGGGACGACCACGTTTGGGTCCCGTTAGCTCCTTAATCTTACCGTGCAGGAACATCTTTAACTTGCCTGCATGCTTGATGCGAACCAGCTGCGTAGCTTTCGCAAAATAGCTCAATGCCGTCCACAGATGCTTGCGCTTTTCCGTATCGTAGTGATCGATCATGCCAACCCCCACGTAGCGATACCCTCCCCGAGCAGCCTTCAGGTTGCAGCTGAAGGCGTACCCACGTCCCTCCGTAATAATGTCATTCCAGTAGTTCGCGATCTTGAGCGAATACCCCACATCGTCCTGCACCTCCGAGCCATTAAATATGAAGCATATGTGCAGGTGATGCCCACCATCTCGTGAATACTCAATGCGGCCCACATGACCGACGATGTGCCTGAATATCGAGCGCTTGCCTTTCATGTTCCCGCACAGACGCTCCCAGTCAGCTTTGAGCTCGACGAGGCTGATCCATCGAGGATTCTCTTCGTGGTGCTCGGTACCGTTCATGAAAGCTTCATGTTCACGTTCAGCACGATTTTGCATGGCATCACGACGCTCTATCGCTTCGGTAACATCAGCACATGCGGTCTTGTGGTATTCGAGCACCATGTCGACGAACATGAGCCTTGCATATCTTTCAAACAGGTTTTCCAAGTAACGGCGAAGGTATGCGAGATTGTGCTTGCCGTTGCTTTTCCAATCGCTAATTCGCTTCTTGAGCTTGACCCTCCGCGCCTCTTCAAGCATTGTCGCTATGAAGTCAATCGCCATCTTCGCATGCAGCGGGTCGACTCCATGACCATCCTCATCCGTCCAATCCACATGTGTGTAGTTGCTGATCTGGTGCTGACGGTACCGTTCAAAGAAGAACTCCAAATCTGGTGAATACGATAGAGACGGATCGTGAATGCGGGCGTACGCTGACAGTCTCTTTATATCGTCGGCCATCTTCAACACGATTACGCTCCCATCTCTTCTGTACCTATAGGGTAGCGAGCTACCACGGAGCAACTTCTCCATGAAGTCGATCAAGGAATGCAGGTCTGCTGCATTTAGCTGATAGGACTGCCCATCTATACTTCGTACCTGATTGACGACTGCTGACACAGTCGCCATGGTCAATCTCATGTCATCGTCATGCTCATCTGAACGATTAATTGCTGCACGATGATCTTGCCGATCATCATCCTCATCATAGAGATGATAGTCATTCATATTTAATTATCTTAATTTCTCTATAGATATGCAGAGTTAATTATTAACCCCGTTCATATACCAAAATAATTCCAACACAATGAAGCAGGGAGCTCGCCGACGATACATCGACAAATCCCTTGCTTTCATTATGTTTTGAGGCTGTTTAAGGATATCCCCAAACATACCGATTTCTTTGTAGCAGAAGGAGACTCAGTGAACACCACCTCGTCCAAGGAGATGCCCTACACTATCGCGTCGATTCAGATGAACCATTCCGCCCTTCACCCACACCTCCTCCTGAGCGCAGAGCTTCGCCAATGCCTTCTTGAACTGCCCTGCAGTCGCCATACCGGCATTGAAAGCCCGCTCACGCAGAAGATCCTCTGAGATCTTGTCGCGCACACGCAGATCACGGAACAAAAGCTCGTGCAGTCGACCTGCATCCTCATCGATCCGCGAGAGCGCTTGCTCCTCCGAGTTGATCAGCCGGGAAAAATTTTCATAGCTCCACAGGGCAATTTCTTCCGCACATTCGACTCGTTCAGCCGTAATGAGACCTTCTTCACCCTCAAACTCGTGGTGCCTCGCCGCGTGGCGGATAATTTGCTCATGCAGCTTGTTCAGGCTGGCCATCTCACTCGAACTTGCTCCCTCCAACCGGATACTTCCGATACGACGATCGGCTCTCTCAAGTGCGCGGCCTGCTAGGGGCGAGAACGTCAGGATCTTTTGCCCCTCCCAGCCCATTTGTTGCAAACGTATTTGCTCGTGGAAGTAGTGTTCACAGCGCCCGAGAAACTCCTGCATTTCGGCGAGCGCAAGGACATCAGGCAGGTCTGTAGGAGCAGGCTCAACTATTGATCGATCCGTGAAATACCAGAAAAAACGAGCAAAGAAACCAATTTCGAGTGCATGCCTTCCCTGAGGTGTGCGCAAAAAGGCTAGGAGTCGGTCCGGCTGAATTGGCACGACCATCGCAATCTTTGGATCGACCATCGCTACGCCCGTGCAGTGACGCGCGAAACTGATCGGGATGCCACTCCAGCTCGAACACAGCAAACCGATCAGATCCTTCCCCAGCTCAGGCAAGAAGGCACTGCCCTCATCCGGGGCGATCAAAAACGCACGATTCTGGTCTGTCTGCTCTTTCACAGCAGCAAACGAAAACCGCTCAAGGGTGCGAGGCGGCGACGGCGGGGCTTTAGGGCGACTTTGTTCAAGCTCGACCAACCGACTGACGAAAGCATCGTTAGGGGGAAGCCCCTTGCTCGCTAGCTTGGCGATCGCACTCTGGGTGCCCGCATACTGGGCGTGCCACGCCGTCATGCGACCTTTGTGTTCTTGCCATGCAGCGAGCGTCTCCGTATCGTGCGCGGCAATGAGGCCGCTACGGTGAGTCATGGACGGCTTCCCTGCTGGAGACTTTCCAACACCGGAATCACCACCGATTCCAATGTAGGCCGTAAGCCCGATTTGCTGACCATTCCATTTGACCTTAGTGCATGGAGCAACAGCGTTCGCGGTATGCGTATCAATAACGCCTGCGAAAATCGTAGCGAACGTCTCGGTGCGAGCTACAGCCTCGACCAAAGCACGTTGCTTCTTCGATAGTGCACACAGCAGAACAGAATTGCCGAACATCATGCGGCCTCCTGTCCATCGAGGAGAACTACCATGCAAACTTTGTTGGTGGCGATGCCGATCATTGCGCCACCTCGCTATTGCTGGTGTTGACAAATGCGTCATTGGCAGCCACTACACCATCTCGCTTGGTAACGATCACGGCAGGCCAGCGAAGACGGCCATTCGCATGCTTCTGTGGCACGACTCCGAAGTAGCTACCCGTCTGGCTGTAGCGCTTGCGAGCGGTTTGCTCCTCGATATGGTTCTGCGCGGCAAACGTCTTGGTTTGCCACGGATACGCAGTGTGTTCGACTGAATGATTCGGACTATTGGACATCTCTGTTCCTCGTGGGCCGAGATGCGGGCCCATGCGCCACGTTGATCGCCCCCGATCAACGTGACGCCATGATCCGACTAGAGAAACAGATGCTGAACCAGGGCGTCGATAACCGTCGCTTATCGACGGTTATCGACGGAATCCTTTGTCAGCTGTTGACCTTTTGCTTTGCGCGCAGCCTACGCAAGCGGGCGTCAAGCGCACCTTCTGTCAGATGGCCCATCATCGTTCCATCTTTCTGTACGACGTTGGTTTTATAGATAAGGCCATGCACGGTCGCCTTTTTTGTCTGGTAAGTTTCGACGCGACCGGTGAATGGGGGGATTTCGGCATGCGCCATGTCCTTAAGCTTTAACCATACTTGCTTGGTTGCATCAGAGGCGGCCGCAATAATGGCCTCCGCAATTAAATGATCTAGATCGCGTTGTCTTTTCTTCCCCAAGAGAGACACACGCCGCCCATGGTTAGATGCCGGATGCATCACGACTTCTTCTTGGGACGTAGATTGTTTTTTTTGCTCCTCCCCTGCTGCGGCGAGCAATTTCAGCGCAGCCAACTCGTCGGCTACCGAGAGCGCGAAATGGTGATGGTAGGAGCCGGCAGGATAGATATGCCGCATAAACTCCAGCAGCTTAGGGACATTCCAAGAAGCTTCGCCTGTAGCGTTGCACCACTTCAGGAAATCATCCGATACGATCTCGTCACGAGGCATGGTCCCGTGACGTACATCCTCGCGATATTCGTCCAACAGTCGAGTCGCGAACTGTAATTGACGAGGGGTCGCTGGAACATCGGGATCATCCAGTTGGCGGACATCGCTATCCTCGCCAGGAATCTCCGTGCATTTTCCGAGGGGCGGGATGACGCCCGTGACCAACAGCACCCCTTCTGCCGGCGTCCAGTATGCACGCTTATTTATGTAGTATTCGACCCGCTCGAGAAACTCCACTCGCTTGCGGGCTAACTGACTGCGGTTTTTATCAACGTCGGCGCTCATCCTAGGCAGTGCGTAGTGGCAAAGGCGGTAGCGTACCGTATCCCAGTGATCCAGATGGATCTTCGGTGATGGAATCCGGTTACATCGCGGTTACACGAGACCAAGTCAATGCGCGATAGCTTGAAGCCATGCATCGTAACTCATTGACTTAACTGGCCCGCCCTACACGATTCGAACGTGTGACCTACGGCTTAGAAGGCCGTTGCTCTATCCGTCTGAGCTAAGGGCGGTCATGAGACAGGCGGCGCCGAAACCGGCACCGCCAGAAAGAAGCGAAGCAACCACCGCACATCCCGGCCCAAACGCCAACACCACCGGAACGCACCGCTCGTCACCTCGAATCGGAACCCCCGAGCGAAGCGCCAACCCCGCGCCCCCGACGAATTCCGAGCCAAAGATTATACCCGATCGCTACCGCGCGACCAGCCCAAACCGGGCAAGGTCAAATCAGACCGGCTGCGCATGGAACGCGAACCAACCGAGGCAGAACAGCCCCGCCAGCACGCAATACACGCCGAACGACGCGAGACGCCCGCGCCCTTCGAAATAGCGCATCAGGAAACGAATGCTCAGATAAGCGGCAATCGCCGTCAGCACACCGCCCAGCGCGGCATCGGCCAGTTGATCCGGCGCATGAAACAGCTTCGGCAGTTCGAGCACGCCGGCCGCCAGAATGATCGGCGTGCCAAGCAGGAACGAAAATTCGGCGGCCTTTTCGGTCGTCAGCCCGGCGGCATTGCCGGCGATCATCGTCAGCCCGCTGCGCGAAAAACCCGGGATCAACGCGCCAACCTGCGCCAGCCCGACCAGAAACGCGCGGCCAAAACCGAGCCGCTCCGGCGCACGATGCGCGCGCGAACGCTGGAGGCGATCGCCCCACCACAACAGCACGCCGTTGACGATCAGCGCGCCGGCCACGATCCGCAGGTCATGGAACACGTGCTCGATCTTCTTCTCGAGCAACAGCCCCACCAGCCCGGCCGGAATCGTGCCGATGATCAGCGCCCACATCATGTGCGCGTCGTCGTTGGGACGGCCGGCGAACGAGGCGAAGAAGCCCCGCACGAGCGCGCACCAACGCTTGCGGAAATACCAGAGCAATGCGATCGCGGTACCGAGGTGCAGTGCAACAAGGAACGGCAGCAGTTGCGGCGCATGCTTGTCGATATGCATGCCGATCAATGCGGGCACCAGCAGCGTGTGACCCAGGCTGCTGACGGGGAAAAGTTCGGTCACGCCCTGCAGGACGCTCAGAAATACCAGAAACCAGAGGCTCACGCGTCGGTCCTTTTGTCGATGATGAATGGGAAAAGCGCTCGATACACCGGATGGAGAATCCGGCAGCGCACTGATTATGCACAGCAGCATTCCGTGCGCCAAGTCGCCGGGCCGCACTTCGCGGCTTTCATCGACGGAACCGTCAAAATTGTCAGGAAATTGAAATACACCCAGAAACAAAAAGGCCCGCGGTCCGGAGGACGGCGGGCCTGGAAGCGCTGCGGAGGCTGGCCCGCAGCGGTTTTGGCATCAGCGGCCGAGCTGGTAGAAAAACAGCAGCGTGCTGCCGGTGAACATGCCGAACAGGGCGATTCCCATTGCCATTGCCAGATCCATGCTGCTGACTCCTGATTCGAATGCGGTGTAACGAAAAGTAACCGGTCGACACAATTATGCGGTCAAACCGACAGACTGCCACCCGCAATTTCCCCACATGGGTTTCCCCTAGGCAAGTTTTTCCGATTTTTGCCGATAACCCGCTGCGGTTCGCGCGCCCTCGCCACTCGCGCAAGCGCGCGGCGTCCGCTATGCTGTCCGCCCGTTGTGTTGACGCCGATCGAAGGACACCATGCCCATCTTCCAGCAGCAGGACATCATCGAACTCGTCGATGGCCCGTCGCGGCTGCGCATCGCGCCGCAAGCCGGCGGCCGTCTCCTGTCGTGGGATATCGATGGCGAGCCGGTCATCTTCTGGCCCGAGCAGGCCGACTGGAGCGCGCCGGCCAAGGTGCGCGGCGGCAACCCGCTGCTGTTCCCGTTTCTGGGCCGGCATCGTGTCGGCAATACAGTCGGCCGCTGGCGCGACGCGGCGGGCGTGGTGCGCGACCTGCCGATGCACGGCTTCGCGCGCGACCTGCCGTTCGCGGCGCACGTGGATGCGGACGGCCGCGGCATCGACATGACGCTCGAATCGAGCGACGCAACGCGCGACGGCTACCCGTTCGCGTTCCGCTTCGATGCGCGCTATCAGTTCGCCGACGCGAACACGCTCGACGTCGAATTGACCACGCGCAACCTCGGCGACGCCCCGTTGCCCTACTACGCCG
Source organism: Burkholderia sp. 22PA0099 (assembly GCF_047497165.1). Lineage (NCBI taxonomy): Bacteria > Pseudomonadati > Pseudomonadota > Betaproteobacteria > Burkholderiales > Burkholderiaceae > Burkholderia > Burkholderia sp. 22PA0099. The sequence goes on from NZ_CP163165.1 coordinate 3,032,569, forward strand.
GCCATCACTTCTACTTCGCGCTGCCGCACGGCGAGCGCGCGCAAACCTCGATCGAGCTGCCGCCGACGCAGCGCCGCTTCCAGGAAGCAGACGGTTCGATCAGCGCGCCGGTCGCCGGCGAGCCGCGCTATACGCTCGACGAGGCGCGCATCCTCGACCGCTTCCACTGCCTCGAAGGCGTGCCGGCCCGCCCGCTGCGCATCACGATGCCGGGCCGCAACCGCCGCATCGACATCGATCTGAACCGCCCCGGTTCGGTGGAGTGGTACACGGTGACAACCTGGACCGAGAAGCCGGAATCGGATTTCTATTGCGTGGAGCCGTGGCTCGGCCTGCCCGACGCCATCCACAACGGCCTCGGCCTGCGCATGCTCGCGCCCGGCGCGACGGAAACGGCCTCGTTGCGCATCAGCGTCGCCAAGCTCGACTGAACGACACGGCGCGCGGCCCTGCGCCGGACGCCACGTGCCGCGCGCAGCCTCACGGCGCGGCCATTCGCACCGCCTGAACGGCCGCGCCGTGACGCCGCGCACGTCTCGTGCGGCGATCGAACCCGCAAATCGGCGCCGCGCGCCACGAACCCGGTAAAATCCCCGGTTTTGTATCCTGCCGCCGCGCCCCGCGCCGCGCCGTCTTGCGAGGTTTCATGTTGGTCAAAGCCGCCCGAGGGTTCGTCCTTGCTTCACTCGCCGTTGTCCTGGCCGCGTGCGGTTCCGCACCGGTCGGCCCCGGCTTCTATCGCGTCGAACGTGGCGACACGCTGTCGAAGATCGCCCGCTCGAACCGCCAGCCGGTCTCGAACCTCGTGCGCTGGAATTCCATCTCGAATCCCAATGCGATCGAAGTCGGCCAGGTGCTGCGCGTCGCGCCGCCAGGCGGCACGGCATCGAGCAGCGCGCCGGTGCGCACCACCGGTGGCGGTGGCGGCAGCTCGGCGCCCCCGCCCGCAGCCGCCGTCGCGCCGCCGCGCCCCAACGTCTCGATCTCGCTGATCTGGCCGGCGGCCGGCACGGTGGTGCACTCGTTCGATGGCGGCAATTCGAAGGGGATCGACATCGCGAACACGGCCGGCACGCCGGTGGTGGCGGCAGCGGCAGGCACGGTGGTGTATGCGGGCAACGGGCTGCGCGGCTACGGCAACCTCGTGATCATCAAGCACGACGCGGATTTCCTGACCGCCTACGCGCACAACCGCGTGCTGCTCGTGAAGGAGGGCCAGGCGGTCACGCAGGGCCAGAAGATCTCGGAGATGGGCGACAGCGACAACGACCGCGTCGCGCTCCATTTCGAGCTGCGTTACGGCGGCCGGTCGATCGACCCGGCGCGCTACCTGCCCGCGCGCTGACGCACGCGCCGCATCGCGCGGCGCGCATTCCGGCAGCGGCCGCCAGGCCGCCCTGCTGACGAACGGGACCGCTCAGCGCTTGCGATACCGGCCGCTGACGCGGCCGGACAACGGATCAACGCGCGTCGCAAACAACACGACGGCGCTGATGCCGAGCACGCTGAACCCCGTGGCAATCCAAAGCCAGACCATGTTTCATTTCGATTCGTTGAACGAGCGATAGTACGCGGGAACCGGCATGGCCGCCGTGGCGCACATCATCCCTCGTGAAGTGCGACTATCGCGCGAAGGCCGTGACGATACGGTGTAATCTCGGCAATCCGTCTGTTGCGATGTCGCCCGGAGCGCCAATGCTGCCTGAAGCCGACGATTACCCTTCATTGCTTGCCGCGTTCGCGTGGCGCATTCCCGAGCGCTACAACATCGGTGTCGACGTGTGCGACCGCTGGGCCGACGGCAGCGGCCGGCTCGCGCTGATCGACGAGCGCGAGGACGGCACCGTCACGCACTATACGTTCGACGCACTGAAGGCGGCCTCCAATCGCCTCGCCCATCACTTCGCGCGTGCCGGCCTGGTGCGGGGCGATCGCGTCGGCATCTTCATCGCGCAAGGCGCGCAAACCGCGATCGCGCATCAGGCCGCCTACAAGGCCGGCCTGATCGCGGTGCCGCTGTTCGCGCTGTTCGGCGCCGACGCGCTCGAATTCCGGCTGGCCGACAGCGGCGCCGCGGCACTCGTCACCGATTGCGCGGGCGTGGCCAAGATCGCGCCGCTGCGCGCCGCGCTGCCGGCCCTGCACACCGTCTACTGCACCGACGGCGAGCCCGACGGCACGCTGTCGTTCGACGCCGCGCTCGCCGGCGAATCGGACGCCTACCTGCCCGTCGATACCTCGGCCGACGATCCGGCCGTGATCATCTGCACCTCGGGCACGACCGGCAAGCCGAAGGGCGCCCTGCACGCGCATCGGGTGCTGCTCGGCCATCTGCCCGGCGTGGAGATGTCGCAGAACGGCTTTCCGCGCGGCGCCCGCGTGTTCTGGACGCCGGCCGACTGGGCCTGGATCGGCGGCCTGCTCGACGTGCTGTTGCCGGCCTGGCATCACGGCGTGACGGTGGTGGCGCGTCGCTTCGAGAAGTTCGACGGCGAGGCCGCGTTCGCCCTGCTCGCCCGCCACGGCGTGACCCATGCGTTCCTGCCGCCCACCGCGCTGAAACTGATGCGCGGCGTGCCGCGGCCACGGGAGCGGCACGCGCTCATGATCGAATCGGTCGCGAGCGGCGGCGAATCGCTCGGCACCGAGCTGCTCGATTGGGGCCGCGAGGTGTTCGGCGTGACCCTCAACGAGTTCTACGGGCAGACCGAGTGCAACGTCGTGCTGGCCTCGTGCAGCGCACTGTTCGCGCCGCGCCCCGGGGCGATCGGCAAGGCCGCGCCCGGGCATCGCGTCGAGATCGTCGATGCGGCCGGCCAGCCGGTGTCACCCGGCACCGAGGGCACGATCGGCATCCGGGCGCCCGACCCGGTGATGTTCCTCGGCTATTGGCGCAACCCCGACGCGACGCGCGAGAAGTTCGCGGGCGAGTATCTACTGACCGGCGACCGCGGCGTCGCCGACGCGGACGGCTTCATCCGCTTCGTCGGCCGCGACGACGACGTGATCACGAGCGCCGGCTACCGGATCGGCCCGGGGCCGATCGAGGATTGCCTGCTGCGCCACCCGGCCGTGCGGATGGCGGCCGTGATCGGCGTGCCCGATCCGACCCGCACCGAGATCGTGAAGGCGTTCGTGGTCGTGCAACCCGGCGTGACAGCCGACGAGGCGCTGGTGCGCGAATTGCAGCAGCACGTGCGCACGCGCCTGGCCGCGCATGAATACCCGCGCGCGATCACGTTCGTCGACGGGCTGCCGCTGACGGCCACCGGGAAGATCATCCGGCGCGCGCTGCGCGGCCTGTGAGCAGGCCACTGCACGGCCGCACGGCGGCGGACATGGGCATGACCGCGTTGCCACAGGCAGAACGGGCGCGCCGGCGGATCGGCTAGAATCGCGGCTCACCCCGCCTTGCAATCCGCACCCGGCCGTCACCCCGGCCGGGCGCCCCCGTTCATGACCATGACCGCATCGACCCCTCCGTCCGCCGGCGACACGCTCAGCCCGCTCTACCGCCAACTGCTCGGCGAAACCGCCAAGATCGACTGGTGCGATCTCGAACGCTTCTTCGCACAGGGCAAGCTGCTGTCGGTGGCGCGCGACCTCGATCTCGTCAGCGTGGCCGAAGCGGTCGCCTCCGACGATACCGAACAGGTCACGCGCTGGCTGTCGGCTGGCCATGTGGCACGGATGCCCGCCGAACTCGCCCAGGATTACGCCACGCGCACGCCCGAGCTGTGGGCCGTGGTCGTATCGCCGTGGATCTGCGTGCAGGAACGCACCTGAGGGCCTGCCGATGTCCGCGTCCCCTGCTTCTCCCGCTTCTTCGACCACCGCCGCACCTGGCCGCACGCCGGTCGACCATCGCAGCGTGCTAGGCCTCGCGATTCCGATCGTGCTGGCCAACCTGACGCAGCCGATCCTCGGCGCGGTCGACACGGCCGTGGCCGGCCACCTCGACGGCCCGCAGGTGCTGGGCGGCGTCGCGCTCGGCAGCCTGTTCTTCAGCTTCGTGTACTGGGGTTTCGGCTTCCTGCGGATGGGCACCACCGGCCTCGTCGCGCAGGCGTTCGGCGCGGGCGATCAGGCCGGCATCCGGCTCGCCGTGTGGCGCGCGCTGGCGCTGGCCGCCGTGCTGGGTCTGCTCGTGCTGGCGCTGAACGGCCCGCTGATCGCGATCGCCCTGCATCTGCTCGGCGGCAGCGACGCGGTGCGTGCCAACGCCCAGGCCTATGCGCAGGCTCGCATCTGGGCCGCGCCGTTCGCGCTCGCGAACTACGCGATCCTCGGCTATCTGCTCGGCGTGCAACGCGTGCGGCTGGCGCTCGTGCTGCAAGCGTTCATCAATGTCGTGAACATCGTCGCCGTGGTGGCGTACGTGTATCGCTTCGACGGCGGCGTGGCCGGCATCGGCGCGGCCACCGCGACGGCCGATCTGGCCGGCTTCGTGCTGGGCGCGATCGTGTTGCTGGTGCGTCGCGGGAGCGGGCACGGCCTCGGGTTCGGCTTGCCGACCCGGGCGGCGTTCTTCGAGCGCACCGCGCTCAAGCGCCTCCTCGTGCTCAATCGCGACATCTTCGTGCGCACGCTGTGCCTGCTGTCGGCGTTCGGCTGGTTCGCGCATCGGGGCGCGCAGCAAGGCGACGCCACACTCGCGGCCAACGCGCTGCTGCTCAATTTCCTGACCTTCACGTCCTACGCGCTCGACGGCTTTGCCCATGCGGCCGAGGCGCTGGTCGGCGCGGCCGCCGGCGCGCGCGATCGCGACACGTTCCGCGCGGCCGTGCGCGTGACGCTGCAATGGGCGGTGGGATGCTCGGCGGTGTTCACGCTCGTGTATGCACTGAGCGGCAACTGGATCGTCGCGCAACTGACCGATCAGCCGGCCGTGCGCGAGATGGCGGCACGCTTCCTGCCGTGGGCGGCCGTGCTGCCGCTGGTGTCGGTGTGGGGATTTCTGCTCGACGGCGTGTTCATCGGCGCGACGCAGACACGCACGCTGATGATCGCGATGGCCATCTCGCTGGCCGTGTTCCTCGCGGCCAGCTTTGCGCTGGCCGGGCCGCTCGGCAATCACGGCCTGTGGCTCGCGCTGTCGATCTTCATGCTTGCGCGCGGCGTCACGCTGTCGCTGCGAATGCCCGCGCTCGCGCGCCGGATCGGCAGCGCGGCGGGCTGAGGCCGAACGGCGGCCTTACTGCGACGCGGCGGCCGGTGCGGCCGGCGTGCCCGACGACGCCGGCGCATCGAGCATCGTCGGCGGCGTCATGTCGGTCGGCACGCCGTGGTAGTCGGCCGGATCTTCCGGCGGCTTGCCGTGATGGCGCGAGCCGTCGCTCGACGCCGATTGATCCACGCAGGCGCTCAACATTACCGCGACGAGCGCGGCCATAACGAAACGGAACATCCTCACCTCGAATTCGAAACACCGCGCGGCGCACGACGCACCGCGCACGCGACGCAGCAGTCTAGCGGAAACCGGCGCGTCCAGCCTCGTGCGCCGGGTTGCCAGATGCGTGATTCGCGCACGGCGCGCTCGCTGCCCGCTCGTGGCGTCGGCAACAAAAACGGCACGACGATCGGATCGTCGTGCCGTTTCGGTATTCGACTTGGCGCGTGCCGGAGGATCAGCGTGCGATCGGCTCGGCCAGGAAGTGGCGGGCGTAGCGGGCGTTGATGTCCGAGAGACGGAACAGCGTCAGGAAATCGGCGCAGTTGAAATCGGGATCCCAGGCCGGTGCGCCGCAGATCTTCGCGCCCAGACGCAGATAACCCTTGATCAGCGGCGGCGGCAGCACCTTCGTGCCCGTCTTCAGCTCGTCCACCGGCAGCGCCGTGTGCGGGAAGGCGTGGTATTCCGGCGCCGTGAGCGAGTCGCTGAGCGACGCGTAGAGGTTGGCCGCGTAGTGGCCGCCGTCGGCCATCGACACGCTCGCGCAGCCGAGCATGGTTTCGTAGCCGTTTTGCATCATGTAGGTGCCCAGACCGCCCCAAAGCGCCATGATCACGGCGCCGCTGCGGTAATCGCGATGCACGCACGAGCGGCCGACTTCGACCATTTTCGAGCGCAGATGCGCGAGGCGGGACAGGTCGAACTCACCTTCCGCGTACAGGCGGCCGATACGGGCGGCCTGATGCGGCGGGAGGACCCGGTAGGTACCGACGACCTTGAGCGTGTCGAGGTCGCGGACCAGCAGGTGATCGCAGTAGGCGTCGAAAGGATCGACATCGAGGCCAGCGGGGCCGCTGACCGAGGCGCCCATCTCTTCGGCGAACACGTGGTAACGCAGGCGCTGGGCTTCGCGCAGTTCGTCTTCGGTACGCGCCCAAGCGGCGCGCAAGCGGAATTCAGACGTGACCGTTTCGGCCGCGCGCGGCAAACGGCGACGCGACTGATCAAGCGGCAGCGAAGCAAATGGGAGCGTGGGCGTCGGCAGATCTCGCATCAGGCTTTCCTGGTCGTAAGGATTGGAACGACATGGTCGCCAATGTAGTAACCGGCCGTGACGCTTGGATGGCAAATCGGTGTCAGTTGGGTGACATGTCGTCCAAATGACTTTAGCAGAAAGTCGGAAGAAAGGTATCTAGACGCGGAATTGGGCCGGATTCAGGTCAATTCCGGTGAAATTGCGGCCTTCAGGACGGCTTGACCGGCCCGCTCGATCGAGCGGCTTTGCAGCCAGATCAGCCCGCCTTTTTTCAGCGACCAGCTGTCGTCGATACCCGACAGCAGCTTCGCCGCCACCGCGCCGAGCGTCGGTTGATGGCCAACCACCACCACCGTGGGCGCGATGCCCTCCGGCCAGCCGGCCGCCGTCAGCACGTCGGCCACGCTGCCGCCCGGTGCCAGTTCGCGCACCGTGCGGTATTGATCCGTGAGCGTCTCGATCGTCTGCACGGTGCGCACCGCCGGGCTCGCGAGGATCACGGCGCTGCTTTCGAGCCGCGGCCTCAGCCACTTCGCGACCGCATTCGCATCGCGACGGCCCCGCACGGTCAATTGGCGGGCGAGATCGCTGGCGGCGTAGTCCTCCGCTTCGGCATGACGCCATAGAATCAGATGCATCCTGATGAACCTCGGCGAGTCGATCGGACCTCCATGCTAACGCGCCTTCAATGACATCTGTACAAGGGATTGACCCGAGTGGCGCAATGAGGCACAATCTTTGGCTTGTCGGAGCGTAGCGCAGCCTGGTAGCGCATCTGATTTGGGATCAGAGGGTCGTAGGTTCGAATCCTATCGCTCCGACCACGAAATACGAAGGGGTTACACGCCACAAGCGTGTAACCCCTTTTTCGTTTCCGGCTTCGGATCACTGCGTGAAGCCGGTTTAGAGCACCTGGAATGTTGCGACGCAACAAAAATGCTCGTAGACTGAGCTGGCGTCTACCGCGACATTGCTTCACGGGCGCCGCTAACGGGAGAGCACGCCATGACGACGTATTCGCCTCAACCCAGCCTGTCGCCCCCCGCTCTGCACGTCTTCGAGCAAGATGGCGCCTGGCACTGGGGCATCACCGTCCCGCGAGCCGCGGGAAGCGGATTCAAGCTGATCGCTTTCAGTGAGAAAACCTTCGCCGTTGAAAGCGCCGCCCGCATTGACGGCGGCTCCGCGCTCGCGAGCCTGGCGGATATCGACTCGCGGCATTGATGCTCCGTCGGCACGCTCATCGCGCACCGGAGCCAGGCTGAACGCCGCGTTCCGGATACGCGGAGATACACGGCGCCCGCTTCGTCAGGACGAAGCCTTCACCATCTTCACGATGACGGGTGCGCCCTTCACGTTCTCGATGCGCACCTTGACCCTCTCCCCCGAATAAGCGTTCCGCACCATCGCGGCGCCGCTCGCCTTGTAGGCCATCGTCATCGCGGGCATGCCGAGGTTGGCAAGTTCTCCATGCCTGAGCGTGACCATGCCCGTCGCACTATCGACCTTGACCACCTCGGCGTCGCTCAATGCCGTGTCCGATGCCTTGGCCGATGACGGCGGCTTCGTCGGCATGGGCATGCCGGCCATGTCGTCGCCGGCGAGAGCCGATGCGGCATAGGCACCGGTGGTGCAGGCAAGCAGCGTGAGAACGAGGAAACGTTTCATTGCGATTCTCCAGTGGTGATGGAAGGCACGTTCGTGCCGGAAGGAACTGCGTGAAATGAACCGGGCGGGCGCACGGCGCCGTGCCTGCGCAGGCGTCGACGCTGCAGCAGGTACCACGCGGCGGGGATCACGAACATGGACAGCAAGGGCGCGGTGACCATGCCGCCGATCATCGGCGCGGCGATGCGCTGCATGACTTCCGACCCGGCGCCATGACCGAACATGATGGGCAGGAGCCCGGCCAGCACGACGGCGACGGTCATCGCCTTGGGTCGCACGCGCAGCACCGCGCCCTCACGGATCGACGCCAGGAGCGTGGCCTCGTCAAGCCGCGCCCCCCCGGTCAAGCGGTGATCGAGCGCGCGCTTGAGATACAGCAGCATGATCACGCCGAATTCGGCGGCCACGCCGGCGAGCGCGACGAACCCCACCGAGGTCGCCACGGACACCGTATGCCCGAGCGCCCAGATCAACCAGAATCCGCCGACCAGCGCGAATGGCACGGTCGACATCAGCAGCGCCGCGTCGGCGACGGAATCGAAGGTGAGGAACAGCAGCACGAAAATCACCGCGAGCGTTACCGGCACCACCATGCGCAGCTTCGCGGAAGCGCGTTCGAGATACTCGAACTGTCCGGACCACGCGATTGAATAGCCGGGCGGCAGCATCACGTTGCGCGCGACCGCGCGTTGCATCGCGGCGACGGCGGACGCCAGCGCCACGTTGCGGATATCGACATACACATAGCCCGCGAGGCGCGCATTCTCGCTGCGTATCATCGGCGGCCCGTCGTCGATGCGCACGCGCGCGATATCCCCCAGAACGATCTGCGCGCCGCGCTCGGTGACGATCGGCAACTGGCGGATGGCCTCCACCGAATCGCGAATCTCGCGCGGATAACGCACGTTGATCGGGAATCGCTCGCGGCCCGCGATGACTTCGCCCACCTCGTCGCCACCCACCGCCGACGACACCACCGACTGGATCTCGGCGACCGACAGCCCATAGCGCGCGGCGGCGAGCCGGTCGATGTCCACGTCGATGTAGTGTCCGCCGTTCAGCCGCTCGGCCAGCGCCGACGTGACGCCGGGCACGCCCTTGACCGCGGCCTCCACCTGCGTGGCGATGCGGTCGATGCCGTCGAGGTCGGGGCCGGTGATCTTCACGCCCACCGGCGTCTTGATGCCGGTCGACAGCATGTCGAGGCGGTTGCGGATCGGCAGCACCCAGACGTTCGAGAGGCCGGGCACCTTCACGCGCGCATCGAGCTCGTCGATCAGCTTTTCCGGCGTCATGCCGGCGCGCCACTGGCTGCGCGGCTTGAACTGGATCGTGGTCTCGAACATCTCGAGCGGCGCGGGGTCGGTGGCACTGTCGGCGCGCCCCGACTTGCCGAATACCGTCGCCACCTCCGGGACGGTCTTGATCAGCCGGTCGGTCTGCTGCAACAGCTCGGCCGCCTTGTCCACCGAGATCCCGGGAAGCGCCGTCGGCATGTACAGCAGGTCGCCTTCGTCGAGGGTCGGCATGAATTCCTCGCCGAGCCGCGACAACGGAATCGCGGTGAGCGCCAGCGCGACGGCCGCCAGGCCGATCACGCGCCACGGCCGCCGCAACGTCGCGTCCAGCAGCGGGCGGTAGGCACGCACGAGCAGGCGGTTGACCGGATTGGACGCTTCCGGCGGAATGCGCCCGCGGATCAGATAGCCCATCAGGACCGGCACCAGCGTGACCGACAACCCCGCCGCCGCCGCAATCGTGTAGGTCTTGGTGAACGCAAGCGGCGCAAACAGCTTGCCCTCCTGCCCTTCGAGCGAGAACACCGGAATGAACGACAGCGTGATGATCAGCAACGAGAAGAACAGCGCGGGCCCTACCTCGGCGGCGGACTCGGCGATCAGTTCCCAGCGCTGCGACGCGGTGATCGGCGTGCCGGGGCGGGCATGCTCGAACGCTTCGAGATGCTTGTGCGCGTTCTCGATCATCACGATCGCCGCGTCGATCATCGCGCCGATCGCGATCGCGATGCCGCCGAGCGACATCAGGTTCGCGTTCACGCCCTGGTAGCGCATCACGATGAAGGCCGCCAGCACGCCGAGCGGCAACGACAGGATCGCGACGAGCGCGCTGCGCAGATGAAACAGAAACACCGCGCAGACGATCCCGACGACGATGAACTCCTCGATCAGCTTGTCCTGAAGATTGCCGACGGCGCGTTCGATCAGTTTCGAGCGATCGTAGGTCGTGACGATCTCGACGCCCGGCGGCAGCGAGCGCTTCAGATCCGCGAGCTTCGCCTTGACCGCCTCGATCGTCGTCAGCGCATTCTTGCCCGAGCGCATCACGACCACCCCACCCGCGACCTCCCCCTGGCCGTTCAGTTCGGCAATGCCGCGACGCATCTGCGGGCCGATCTGGATGCGCGCGACATCGCCGAGCAGGACCGGCGTTCCCGCCGCATTCGTGCGCAGCACGATGTGACGAAAATCGTCGAGCGTTTTCAGGTAGCCGGACGCGCGCACCATGTATTCCGACTCGGCCAGTTCCACCACCGAGCCGCCCGACTCCTGGTTCGCATTCCTGATGGCCTGCGAGACGGCATCCGGCGTGATGCCGAACGCTCGCAGCCGGTCCGGGTCCAGCACCACCTGATATTGGCGCACCATGCCGCCGATGCTCGCGACCTCGGACACGTCGGGCAAGGCCTTCAGTTCGAACTTCAGGAACCAGTCGTTGAGCGCGCGCAATTGCCCGAGATCGTGCTGCCCGGTGCGGTCGACCAGCGCATATTCGTAGATCCAGCCCACGCCGGTCGCATCGGGCCCGAGCGACACCGTCGCGCCCGGCGGCAGACGGCTTTGCACCTGGTTCAGATACTCGAGCACGCGCGAGCGCGCCCAGTACTGATCCGTCCTGTCGTCGAACAGCACGTAGACGAACGCGTCGCCGAACGACGAGTACGCGCGGATCGCGGTGGCGCCCGGCACGCCGAGCAGTGTCGTGGTGAGCGGGTACGTGACCTGATCCTCGATCACCTGCGGCGCCTTGCCCGGATACGAGGCCTTGACGATCACTTGGGTATCCGAAAGATCGGGCAGCGCGTCGAGCGGCGTCTGCCTGACCGAATACACGCCCCATGCCGCGAGCAGCACCGTGGCGAGCAGCACCAGAAAGCGATTGTGGATCGACCAGCGGATAAGGCGCGCGATCATGGCTGGCCTCCCACCGGTTCGACCTTCGTGAGCTGGTAGCCGCTATCGGTCTGCCGGAATGCGAAACGCACGGTGTCGCCCGCACGAACCTCGGCGAATGCATCGGCGGACGGCTTCTCGAATGCCATGGTCATCGCGCTCCAGTGCAATGCGGGCACTGACTGATGCGAGAACGTGATCTCGCTCGCGTCGATTTTCTCGACGATTCCCGTGGTTTCGTAGGTTGGCGCGGCACTCGCCGCACTCGCCGCGACCTCCGGGCCGCTCGCCCCGAGACGCGGCAATACCGATTTCAGGCTCGCCTCGGAATCGATCAGGAACTGGCCGGACGCGACGACCTGCTGGCCCTCGGCCAGACCGGAGGCGATCACCGTATTGCCGCCCGCCTCGCGCCCGAGCGTGACTTCGACGGGCCGCATCTGCCCATCGGCGTTGCGCACGATGACGAGCGAACGCTTGCCCGTCGTGATCACGGCTTCCGATGGCACCACCAGTTGCGGCGCAGCCGAAGCGGCACTGACCCGCACGCGCACCAGCATGCCCGGCGTGAGCCTGCCCTGCGCATTGTCGATCTCAAGACGCGCCTGAAGTGTGCGGCTGTCGGTGCTGATGCCGGGCAGGATCTCGCGGATGCGGCCGGTGAAATGCCGCGAGCCATCGGCGGCCGCAACGGCATCGACGCTCATGCCGGGCCGCGCCTGCAGCGCCAGCGATTCGGGAATCTCGACGATGAGCCAGAGCTTTGCGAGCCCCGTGATCTTGGCGAGGGTCTGTCCGGGCGTGACCATCGCGCCTTCGCGCACGTCGAGCTCGCTCACGACGCCGGTTTCGGCCGCGGTGAGCGTGAGATGGGTCTGGACCCGGCCGGTGCGATCGAGCGCGGCAACCAGGGCATCGGGAATCGAGAGCGCCTTCATGCGCGCGCGCGCCGCCGCCAGCAGCCCGCCATCCATGCCGGAGCGCCGCAGCGCGAGATATTCCTCCTGCGGCGCCAGCCAGTCGGGAACGAACAGCGACGCGACCGGCGCGCCCTTCTCGATGCGCTGCATCGGCGCGTTCGCAGCGAGGCGATCGATATAACCGGTCACGCGCGACTGCACGACATCGGCGGTCGATTCGTCGAACTGCGTCGTGCCGATGGCATCGAAGCCGTCGGGCACGCTCACGCGTTGCACCGTCGCATAGCGGATGCCGAGATTCTGCTGCAGCGTCGGGGCGATCCTGATGCCGTGAGCGCCGCCTTCGTCCGCATAGACGGGCTGAAGCTGCATGTCCATGAAGGGCGACTTGCCGGGCTTGTCGAAATGCTGGTTCGGCACCATCGGATCGTGCCAATAGAGCACCTTGCGGGTCGCGCTTGCATCACGGCGATCGACGCCGGCAGCGGGCACGGACGACGCATGGCGCGTCCCGGCCACATAGCCGGCGCCAGCCAGCACCAGGCCGGCTGCCAGCGCCGCCATGGCGAGAACGAGGGGTTTCGGGTTCATGGTGGGCCTCATGGGTTGACGGCGAGCGCGGGCGGGACGACCTGGTATTCGAGCTGCGCCCAGGTGAGCGCGACCTCCCGTTGCAGGTCGAGGATCTGAAGCTGCGCATCGAGCTGCGCACGCCGGGCGGCGAACGTGTCGGCGAGCGAGCCGGTTCCTGCGCGATACGCGGCGACGGCGAGATCGGCGCGGGCATCGGCGGCAGGCAGCAGGCCAGCCTGCAAGCCGGCGACACGCTCGCGGCCGCTGGCCAGCGTGGTCGACAAGGTCTGGAGATCGGCTTCGACCTGACGGCGGGTGTCCTCGAAGCTCAGGCGCGCCTGGGTGGCGAGGTCGGCCTTGCCCGCGACATCGCGATCCTCGACGCTCGACCGGTGGATCGGCAGCGGAATGCTCACGCCGACGGAGACGAAGTGCGAGTTGCCGCCGCCCTGCAGATACGAGACGTTCCAGGTCCAGTTGGGGCTGCGGCGGCTTTCGGAGACGGCCACCTCCGCGTCGGCGATGCGAATGTCGGCCGCCGCCGTGATCAACGCCGGGTCGACGCTGCGCAACTGGTCGGCGGACAGCGTCGCGACGACCGACTGCGGAGCGGGCGGCTCGCCCGCGACATCGGTCACGGGAATCGCCGTCCAGCGCGACAACGCGATGAGCGCGGTCTGGAAGACCTGCCGCGCCTTGAGCAGATCGTCGCGGGTCCCGGCCTGCATCAGCCGCGCCTGGGCGACGTCGGTGGCCGTTGCTCTCACGCCGCGATACGACGCTTCGGTAGCGGCCAGTTCGTGCGTCATGTGCTCGACAAGCGCCTCGCGCAGCGCGACGGCCCGCTTCGCATAAGCGGCGTCGAGCCACGCCGTGGCGGTGCGCTCGCGCACGGTCGCGAGCTGGGCAAGATAGCCGGACTGCGCGAGCTCGACCCGCTTCGCGGCGAGATCCGACTGGAGCGCCCGCTTGCGCGACGACACCCATTCCTGCTCGATGCCGATACGGCGCATCGTCAGAATGTTCTGGCCGATCGTATAGGCCTGATCGCCGTTGATCGGCAAGGTGTCGATGCCGGCCGTCAGGTTCGGATTGGGTAGCTGGCCCGCGCCGACGACCGCCTGCGCGCTGGCATCGACGGAAGACTGGGCGGCCGAGATGGCCGAGTTGCGCGCGCTCGCGCTTTCCAGCGCGGCGTCGAACGTCAGGGGGGTGGCCTGCGCGTGAGCGGTCGGGCCGTGCGCAAGCGACAGCGCGAGCACGAGCGCGCGCAGCCGCAGCCCGCCGCGCCGGTATGCCGGCGCGGCTTTGACTGGTTGCATGTTGAACTCCGTTGGGTCGAGCCCGTACCTGCCGTCAGGTGGTCGATGCGCACCGTGAAGGCAAATGGACGACAAGCGGACTCACGCCCCGCAAGGGGGCGACATCACCGCGAGGTCGCGGCGTACCGGATGGTGGGAGTCAGAGCGCGCGTGGCGGCCGCCACAACCCGTCGGGGCTGCGCGCGGGACAAGCCTGCGTGTAGTGGAAGCGCAGTTCGCTGACGCGTCCTGCCGGACGCGAAAGGATCGGCAAGGAAACCGGATGGTAGAGATTGCCGGCCTGGCATTGCGCCGTCATCTTGCAAAGCGTGCCGGCGGATTTGCCGTGACCGGCAGCCGAGGATGGCATGCCTTCGCAGTCGGACATGCCCTGCATGCCGGCATCGGACACATCGGCCGCGCCGGTCATCGAAGCCTGCATCGGACACGGGCCGGCCAAGCCGCTGGCCGCCAGCCCGGAGAGGGGCAGCATCGCGCAAAGCAGCAGAACGAGGAATGTCCGGATCAATTTCATCGCCGGGCAGTATAGCCGAGCCTTTGCCGGTAAGGGTCACGCCATTGTGAAGAAGCATGCCCGCGACCGTGCATGCGGATCGTGCCGCTTCTGCTTGGGTGAACGCCGCCCGCACCTTCTTGCCTCACTCATATATTTCGAATATATTGGAAATATGGAAGAAAAAGACATCATTAGCGCCCTAGCGGCGCTCGCCCACGAATTGCGCCTGCGCGTGTTCCGCATGCTGGTTGTCGTCGGGCCGGAAGGGCTGACGCCGGGCACCATGGCGGCCCAGCTCGACGTGCCCAACGCCACGCTCTCGTTTCACCTGAAGGAGTTGATGCATGCCGGGCTGGTCACGCAGGAACGCGACGGCCGCACCTTGATCTACCGGGCCGCCTACGCGCAGATGAACGCGGTCCTCGGTTTCCTGACCGAGAACTGTTGCCAGGGGCAGGCTTGCCTTGGCCCAGGTGCAACGTCATGCCCATGCTGAACGAGAACGCTGACGAAGCAACCCACATCGAACCCCTGCCCGTTCGGGCCGCCATGAACCCACCCCACATCGCCGCCGTGCGCAACCACGACTCGAAGCTCGCGATCGGTTTCTTCGAGCGATATCTGAGCGTCTGGGTCGCACTGTGCATCGTCGCGGGCATCCTGCTCGGCCAGTGGCTGCCCGGCGTGTTCCAGACGATCGGGCGCATCGAATATGCCCGAATCAACTTGCCGGTCGGCGTGCTGATCTGGGTGATGATCGTCCCGATGCTGATCAAGGTCGATTTCGGCTCGCTGCATGAGGTGCGGCAACATCTCAAGGGGATCGGCGTCACGCTCGTCGTCAACTGGCTGGTCAAGCCGTTCACGATGGCGTTCCTCGCATGGCTCTTCATCAAGCACCTGTTCGCACCGATGTTGCCCGCCGTGCAGCTCGACAGCTACGTGGCCGGCCTGATTCTGCTGGCGGCCGCGCCCTGCACGGCGATGGTATTCGTCTGGAGCCGCCTCACGGGCGGCGACCCGCTCTTCACGCTCTCGCAGGTCGCGCTCAACGACAGCATCATGGTGGTCGCGTTCGCACCGCTCGTCGGGCTGCTGCTCGGCATCTCGGCCATCACCGTGCCGTGGGCGACACTGCTCTCGTCGGTGGTGCTCTACATCGTCATTCCGGTCATGCTCTCGCAATTCATCCGCGCGGTGCTGCTGGCTCGCGGCCACGCGGCGTTCGAAGCGGCGATGGCGAAGATCGGCCCGTGGTCGATCACGGCGCTGCTCGCCACGTTGGTGCTGCTGTTTGCCTTCCAGGGCGAAGCCATCCTGAAGCAGCCGCTGGTGATCGTGCTGCTGGCCGTGCCGATCCTGATCCAGGTGTTCTTCAACTCGGCGCTGGCGTACTGGCTCAATCGCGCGGTTGGCGAGAAACACAGCATCGCCTGCCCGTCCGCGCTGATCGGCGCATCGAACTTCTTCGAGCTGGCCGTCGCCACCGCAATCGGCCTGTTCGGTTTCCACTCCGGCGCGGCGCTCGCGACGGTGGTCGGCGTGCTGATCGAAGTGCCGGTCATGCTGCTCGTGGTACACGTCGTCAACCGGTCGAAGCACTGGTACGAGCGTGCCTGAACGTTACGAAAAACAAGGCCATGAACGAAGTCACCCTCTATCACAACCCGGATTGCGGCACCTCGCGCAACACCCTCGCGATGATCCGCAACGCGGGCATCGAACCCGTCGTCATCGACTATCTGACAAGCCCGCCGTCGCGCGAGACGCTCGTCGAGCTGATCGCGCGGTCGGGACTGAGCGTGCGCGAGGCGTTGCGCGAGAAAGGCACGCCCCATGCGGAACTGCACCTGGACAATCCGGCACTGACCGATGATCAGTTGTACGACGCGATGATGGCGCATCCGATACTGATCAATCGTCCGTTCGTGGTGACGCCGATCGGCGTGCGGCTGTGCCGCCCGTCCGAAGTCGTGCTCGAGATCCTGCCCGACGCGCAGCGCGGCGCGTTCACGAAGGAAGACGGCGAAGCCGTCATCGATGCGGAGGGCAACCGTGTCAGCCCCCGCAACTGAACTCATGACCGCCCTTGCCCAAATCGACGCGGCATCGTTCCGCGTGCCCGATATCCGGCGCTTGCAGGTCGCGGAGGCTGCCTCGCATCCGCCCCCGCATCCTGCTGCTCTACGGCTCGCTGCGCGAGCGCTCGTTCAGCCGCCTGCTGAGCGAAGAGGCCGCGCGCCTGCTCACGGCGATGGGTGCCGAGGTACGCACGTTCAATCCGAGCGGCCTGCCGCTACCCGACGATGCGCCGGACACGCACCCCAAGGTGGCGGAACTGCGCGACCTGGTGCTGTGGTCGGAAGGCATGGTCTGGTGCTCGCCCGAGCGCCACGGTGCGATGACCGGCATCATGAAATCGCAGATCGACTGGATTCCGCTTTCGGTTGGCGCAGTGCGCCCGACGCAGGGCAAGACGCTCGCGGTCATGCAGGTGAGCGGCGGCTCGCAGTCGTTCAACGCGGTCAATCAGATGCGTGTGCTCGGGCGCTGGATGCGGATGCTGACCATCCCGAACCAGTCGTCGGTGGCGAAGGCCTTCGCGGAATTCGACGAGGCCGGCCGCATGAAGCCATCGGCCTATTTCGATCGTGTCGTGGACGTGATGGAAGAACTGGTGAAGTTCACCTTGCTGACGCGCGATGTCGGCCCGTACCTGGTCGATCGCTACAGCGAACGCAAGGAAAGCGCCGCCGAACTGATGCAGCGAGTGAGCCAGAGCCGTATTTGAGCCACCGCGTTGGCCGCCATCTCGTCTCGGGCCGGCTCCCACGCGCCGGACATGTCACAGGCCGTGCGAGTTCAACAGCCGATACAAGGTCGCGCGTGAAATGCCGAGTTCGCTCGCCGCCTTGATGTGCTGGTTCCGGTGCCGCAACAACGCGGCTTCGATCGTGCTTTTTTCCGCCCCCTCCCGAGCCTGCGCGAGCGTGGTCGGCACCGGTGTGATGAACTGGTCGAGGCCCAGGTCCGCGGCCGAGATCAACCGGCTGTCGGCCATGACGATCGCGCGCCGGATTCGGTTGATCAGCTCGCGGACATTGCCGGGCCAGGAATAGGCGTGCATGGCCTGGTGCGCGCAGCCGGTGAAGCCAAGAATCATGCGCTCGGCGTCGCCGCGAAACTTCTGCAGGATGTGATACGCGATCAATTCGATATCCCCCCCGCGCTCACGCAACGGCGGCTCGTTGATCCGAAGCACGCATAGACGATAGAACAGGTCCGCTCGAAAGCGCCCGTCATCGATCGCGGCGTCGAGATCGACATGCGTGGCCGTGATCACGCGAACATCGACCGGAATCGAAGCGTGCCCCCCCAGGCGTTCGATTTTTTTATCGGACAGGAAGCGCAACAGGCTCGCGCCGCTTTCGAACGGCAAGTCGCCGATCTCGTCGAGAAACAGCGTCCCGCCGTCGGCAGCCTCGATCCGCCCGATCTTCGGGTGGTTCGCGCCCGTGAATGCACCGCGTTCGTAGCCGAACAATTCGGACTGCAACAGATGTGGCGGTATCGCACCGCAATTGATCGCGATGAACGGCGCCTTGCTTCGCCCCGATTGGGCGTGGATCGCACGGGCCGTCAATTCCTTGCCGGTACCCGATTCGCCCGAGATGAACACCGGCGCATCGGCCTTCGCGACCTTCTCGATCGAGCGAAACAGGCGTTGCATCGCCTCGCTCGCGCCCACCATGCCATGGCCCCCGACGTTGGCGCCATCGGGCGCGCAGTCATGCTCACGCAGGTCCGCCATCCACGACGCACGATTGACGGCATGATCGACCGCCGCGTAGGTCGACGGCCGCGTCAGGTAATCGAAGCAATAGCGGTGAATCAGTTGGCGCACTTCGGGTTCGGCCAGCCGCAGCGGATCCACCAGCGCGATCCAGCCGATCTGCTTGCTCCGCAGCATCGGTTCGAGCGCGGCGGCTTCGTGGGTGTCGAAGCCGTCGAGATCGACGATGCCGGCATGCACGGCGCCGGGCCGCTCGCGACGACGCACGGGTTTCGAGCTGATCGCGAGCGACACGTCCCAGTGTCGTGCCGCGAGGTACGCCACCAGCGCCGCATCCGGATCTCGTGCCAAATAAAGACACCGACGAACGGCCGGCGCGCTTGACGCCTCATCGGTCGGCAGGCTCGCCGCAGACGACGAAGCGAGAGACACGAGCGGAGAATCGACACGTCGAGGATTTTGCATACCGCCTTGGAGAGGTAATTGCACGGCTTCGCGTAAAGACGGGCGAAGCCGAGCACATGTCGATAACGTTCCGCGCTATCGCGACGTGTCGAAAATGGTCGATAGAAAATTAAAGGTGCTGATACGGTTCATCATCTGCCGGTGCACACAAGCCTGCGATCGCCGCCGCGCCAATCACGGCCGCGACGATGAAAACAAAGCCTCGTCGTCATCGACTTGCATCGGTATGTCTCGACACGCCGAACCAAGGCGCCGCCCTGTCGGCCATTACATGAAAAATTCACGAATGGCGTATAGGCAATAACGCCCGTTCAATGCGAAGACTGCCCCGCATTCGGTTCGCGCAATGTGCTTTTTTTTCTCTGGCCGGTCTGTACGGTAAATGCTGATTTTTCCTCGCACGACGATACGGACGGTTCGCCATTTGACCGCCCGATCAAACCCAGGCACGTATCCGTGCGTTGAATTTACCGTCGTGACGAATTTTCCGGCAGGCGCCGGGTGAATTCCGGATCATCGAAGCACGGTATGACCGGTAGGGCTGCGCCCCTTTCATTTCCCGACTATCGGCACGAAGCCGCGATGCGATCGTTGCCGAATGCTCATTGCAACGGGTACGAGCGCTCGCGTCGGCCACCTCGATTCCTCGCGCGAATAGCGGCCGAACCCGCCTCCAGGCGCGGTCTCACGGTCTCGTGGCCTACATGGGAGTCGGCACGAGACGTTTCGCCAGTTGAACGTGGCGCAAGCATGCCCTCGGTGTTTACCTTTATCGAAGATCTCGTGCCAATTGAATGGCGTGAGTCAAAACAACAGAACGTCAAACTTATTTGACGATTAATCCGAGATCGCGAAAATCCATCGACCATATATAAACCATATGATCCTTACCAAAAACATCGCCGCTCATCTGGAATTGACTTATCGATTCGACATGAGAATTTTTGCACGCCGATTTCCATCGCACCTTTGGATTGGCGCATTGGTAAAAACATCCGCATCAGCGCGGGGGGCCACCCCGTCTCGGTACATTTTCCGGCCTGTTCGCCGTGGCCGGGATTCCGTCCAATCGATTATTTCGCTGGCCGCTTCACAACGGCATGCATGGTTTGATCGCCGCAAGCGAAAACGATCACGATTGGCCGCCACCACTTCGTACGATGCCGTACCGATTCGTCCAGTCGATGCGCGCATTGTGGGCATCAAGGGTTCATGCCGTTCGAGCGCCGATACCGCGGCCGGCCCGACAGTTCCGCCGTACGGCATCTTCCATCATTTATTCAGGATAACGTCATGACGATAATCGATCCGGCCCAACCCTCTGCTTCAACGCCGGACGGCACGGCGATCATCGGCGGCGAGAGCGGCGAAGGCCCCGGCCCGGACGTGATGGCGGCCGACACGCTGCGTGGCGACAAGCTCATGTCGAGCGACAACGAGGAACTCGGCAAGATCTCGGAGATCATGCTGGACGTGCGTGGTGGGCGGATCGCCTACGCGGTGTTGTCCAGCGGAGGCTTTCTCGGTATCGGCGACACCCTGCGGGCCATTCCGTGGAGTGCGCTGACGCTCGACGCCCATGAGAAGTGCTTTCGGCTCGCCATGACCGCGGAAAGCGTGAAAAACGCGCCCGCGTTCGACAAGAACGCGTGGCCGTCGATGGTGGATCTCGAGTGGGGGCGGCAGGTGCACGCGCATTATCAGCGCCGCCCGTACTGGCTCGCTGCGGAGCCGACGCTGCCGGACGATCCGCCCGGGCCGCGATGAGCGGCGGCGAGCCGGGCGATGCCGGGCTGCCGCACGGCGATCAGCGCCGCGATCACCGTGGCGACAGCAGCCGATCGCTTTCCTCGCGCACCACCTGATAGCACTCGCACACATGACGCTCCAGCGCGGCGCGATCGAGCACTTCGATCTTGCCGCGCGAGTAGCGGATCAGGCCCGCCTCCTGGAGTTTTCTCGCGGTCTCCGTCACGCTCGCGCGACGCACGCCGAGCATGTCGGCGATCAGCTCCTGCGTCATCTGCACATCGCTTGAATCGAGCCGGTCGAGACTCAGCAGCAACCAGCGGCAGAACTGCTGCGAAATCGAATGATGCCGGTTGCAGACGGCCGTTTGCGCCATCTGCGTGATGAGCGCCTGCGTGTAGCGCAGGAACAGGCGCTGCACCGCACCGCCGCGCGCGAACTCATCCTTGACGACCTGCCCGCTGAGTTTGAACGCGTCGCCTCCGCTCTGGACGATCGCGCGATTCGGCATCGTCTCGCCCCCCATGAACAGCGCCACCCCCACCAGACCGTCGCGCCCCACCACCGCGATCTCGGCCGACGCACCGTTCTCCATCACGTAGAGCATCGAGATGATCGCGGTGGTCGGCAGGTAGATATGGCTGAGATGGTCGCCCGATTCATAGACGACATGCCCGAGCGGCATCGTGACGGGCGTCAGATGCGGCTCGATACGGCGCCGCTCGTCGCCGGGCAGCGCGGCCAGCAAGTGATTGAGTTGCATCGACGGCTCGCCGGCGTCGTGCGGCGCACGATCGTCCTGCTCGTAGCGCAGCACCCGCTCGACCAGGCGTTGCTGCAGTTGTGCCTGTTCGTGGTAATCGCGGCTGGGCAGCAGGCTTTGCACCGACGATCGCAACGTGTCATGGCCAAGCGCATCCAGAATGCGGATCTTGGTCAACACGCCGAGGTCGCTCTTGCCGTTACGCCAGGCCGAAATCTGCGCGCGGGTCAGCCCGAGACTTTCCGCCACCTGAGCATCGCTGGCGAATCGGCCCCTGCGCTTCAATTCATCGAACGTTCCAACCCAATCGAATTGCATGAGTCGATAATCAAAATGGTGTCAAATACATTTGACTTCGCGCCTTGATTTGAGCACAATTAAATTGTGCTATTGGCGTGTCAAATGCGTGGGGCATATATAGTACATGCGCCTATGGTCGCCACGCCGCTTTCGCGCGCACATACCGTTCGTGCATACCTCGAGATTCATGCATGAGCGATCCCCGATCGTACTTCCGTTTGCCCGCCTCGTTGTCTCAGCAGACCGTTGCAGCCGTTCCCGCCCCGATCACCGACGACGAATTCTCCGCATCCCAGCTCGATTTTGTCCGCGATGTCTTTGCCTACGCGGCGCATCTGCGCGAGCATGGACGGCCCACCCCGCTCTCCGATGCCTTCCTCGGCGCGTTCGTCGGCCTGCTCGAAGCCATCGACATGAACTCACGCGAAGACACGCTGCGCTGCACGTCCCAATTCCGCGAGATCGTTACGCTGCTGATGCCGGATGCGGCACCCGATGCGGAGCCGGCAGCGGCCCCGGCCGCGCCGCCTACGAAATAGCCCGCCCGCTGGCGCAGCAGGCCCGTTGACGCCACGCTGGCGCGACCTCGGCCGCGCTGCCGCCATTCACGCACACCGTACAGAGTTCGGGCGCATGCCCGAGCACACTGATGTCGTCCTCCCGCCTCCCTGGCCGGCCCCCGGAGCATGATCGCGTGTCGGTCGAGCGTGCTGCACCGCGTGGGCCCTCGGCAGTCAATCCAGCACCCACCAGGATCGGTTCATGCCCCTTCCCCCTCGCCTCACGGACAACTATCTGCTCGCTGCACTGTCGGAAGACGAACGGAAGGACATCGCCCCACATCTATCGCTCGTCGAGCTGCCGCTCGGCACCTTGTTGCACGAATCCGGCAGCAGGCAATCCTATGCGTATTTCCCGACCACCGCGATCATGTCGCTGCTGTACGTGATGGAAGACGGTTCATCCGCAGAAATCGCGATCGCCGGGAAGGAAGGGATGATCGGCGTGTCGCTGTTCATGGGCGTGGATACCACGCCGAGCCGAGCGATCGTGCAAAGCGCCGGGCGGGCCTATCGGATGGACGCGCGCCTCTTCGGCCAGGCATTCCAGCGTGGCGGCATGCTGCAACAGATGTTGCTGCGCTACACCCACGCGCTGATTACGCAGATGGCGCAGACCGCCGTCTGCAACCGTCACCACTCCATCGATCAGCAGTTGTGCCGTTGGCTGCTGATGAGCCTCGACCGTCTGCCGTCGAACCAATTGCGCATGACGCAGGAACTCATCGCGAACATGCTGGGCGTGCGCCGCTCGGGCGTCACCGGGGCCGCGCTGAAGCTGCAGGACGCGGGCCTGATCCGCTATAACTACGGGCATATCGAGGTGCTGGACCGCCCCGGCCTGGAAAACCGAGTGTGCGAATGCTATCGCGTCGTCAAGCGCGAGTACGACAAGCTGCGACTCGACCCGAATACGCAATAGCGCGCGGGAGCGGGCACGCACCGTGCGCCGCTTCTCCCAAACCATGCCGCACGCTGCGAAGCGCAGGACTCGATCGAGCGCGCGCGCGGCGAGCGCGTGGTTGCCGATCCCCTGAAAGAGGTCTTCATGCAGCGAACCATCGCGTATCGCAACTTCGAGATTCATGTCGAATTGACGCCGGCCAAACAGGACACGTTCGATGTGAGCGTCCAGATCGGACGCGGCGCAAGCCTGGCGATGAGCGGCGTCGAGGGGCGCCGCATCGCGCTGCGCAACGGCCCGTTTACCGAACGGTGGGCTTACCTGATCGCCGAGGTCGCCGGCCAGGCCGCGATCGACGTGATCCTGGGGCCGGCAGACTGAGCTTCGCGCCCCGCCGGCCACGCGGCTCGCCGGCCCCACCACCCCGCCCAGCCAAGGAACACTCATGAAACTCCGCGTCGGATACCAATTGTCATACACGTGTTCGCAACCCACGCCGATGATGCTGATGCTGAACACGCACTTCTCGCACGCGAACGATATCGTCGTGCCGGATGTGCTCGTCACTCATCCGCCGCTGCCGCTCCACCAGTATCGCGACGGCTTCGGCAACCTGTGCAGCCGGATCGTGGCGCCGGTCGGGCGCCTCGATTTGAGCACTACCGCGCTGCTGAACGTGTCCGGCGAAATGGAGACGCGCCCCAGCAACGATTGGGGCCATCCGGTGGAGCAACTGCCCGATGAAACGCTGGTGTTCCTGCTCGGCAGCCGCTATTGCGAAACCGACCTGCTGGTTGAAACCGCCTGGCGCCTGTTCGGCCAATGCGTGCCCGGACGCGACACCGTGCTGAAGATCTGCGACTTCGTGCACCAGCACATCGAATTCGACCACGATCACGCACGGCCCACGAAAACCGCGCTGGACGCGTATCGCGAACGCAAGGGCGTGTGCCGTGATTTCGCGCATCTGGGTGTTGCGCTGTGCCGGGCCATGAATATTCCGGCGCGCTACTGCACCGGCTATGTCAGCGATGTGGGCTTGCCGCCCGTTACCGCGCCGATGGATTTCGCCGGTTGGTTCGAGGCGTATGTGGGAGGGGGCTGGCAGACGTTCGACCCGCGAAACAACACGCCGCGCATCGGCCGGGTCTTGATGGCCTACGGCCGGGATGCCGCCGACGTGGCCATCAGCAATGCGTTCGGCACCGCGGAACTGACGCACTTCGAGGTGCATTGCGACGAGGCGTGATCACGCCGCGCCTCGCGCGGCATGCCGCGCGGCGATGCGGCGGCGAGCGCACGCCGGGGCGCTTCAGCCATACGTCGTGTGCAACCAGACATGAGCCCAATTGCGGGCATAGGCGATCGCATCGTCGCGACTATCGAAGCCCGCCAGATCCCCGCTCAGATAAACGTCGTATTCGCTGCCATCCGCGCGATGGGACCGGATGCGCGCATGCGCCATGTACTCGCCATCGGCATGGCGAGGCGTCGGGTCGACACGGAATCGGCGCGGCGAAGACAGCCCGATGATCTCGATGGCGCCCGCCTCGACGGGCAGGTGACGGTCGACGAAACCGGGGACATCGTATTGAATCGAGCACTGCAGGTCGAATGGGCTCATGTCGCACTCCGGCATCTCCGGCACGCTGGCCGGAATAGGGAAATTCAAGTCGTGCCGAGACTCGCCGGCACCGGCGAAACCGAGATCCTGAAGCGGAAGTCACGCCGGCATGGACGTTCGACGCAAGGCAGGGAGGCCGCGAAAACGCGGTGGGTCAAGCCACCACCAGGATCGCGGTTCGGGATCGGTAGCGTGCGGATGGCGCCGAATCACGGAGAAAAGCGCCACCTTCAGCGCTTCATGCTACGCGCCTTAATTGATTTGTATAGCTAAATTTCCTGGTCGATCCGGCGCCTGCCGTGAAGGGAAAAAGTCATTCCAATCTGCGGCATGGGGCGGCGGAATTTCAACCTGGCACGACCCCGGCACACGGCAACGACAACCCATCGAGGCCGGGCCGAAATCCGTCCATGGCCGCAGTCAGGGCGCATCGCCCTGCACCACCACCGCCAGTTCGAGATTGATCTCGTCGTCGGCCGTCCACTTGATCACCGCGGCGGGCGCCCCGAGATACGGCGAGCGAGCCGTCAGCGCGGCGAAGCCCGCATCGGTCAAGCCGATCCGGGCCAGCTTCGCCTCCGACACGGAATAGACCTGGCGTGCGTGGGTCATGCCTGCGTCGCGCAATATCAGCAAGGCATCGCGAAGCTGGACGTCCACCTGTGGGTCGTCGGCGCGCAGGTGAATTTCGAACTCGGCATGGGGATCGTGGCTCGCCGCGTCGGCCAGTGCGTAGGCGGGCGTCGGATAGACGGCATTGCCGATCGCCGCCCCGGCCGAGGTCACTCGGCTCAACGCCCAGGCCTCGGGTATCCGTTCTTCGATGAGGTGGTAGTCGTGGGTCGTCAACATGTTCGTTCTCCAATGGCTGGAGCACCCACGACGATGGCCAACGGCGCGGGCGCAATGGTTACTGACAACATTGCGCCGCAACGCGTACGGCAGAATACTGAGCAGCCACTATAGCATCCGTGCCGAGTCGCGCCCCATGCAATCGGGTTTCCCCTCGCTCCCTCAAGGCGTCTGCAGCGCGCCATCCTTCAAGCGCGTCTGCGTCCACGTCGTCACCGTGTTCTCGCACGGATATTTCGCGGCCTCCGCTTCATCGATATCGACGCCCAGGCCTGGCTTGTCGTTCGCATACACATGCCCGTCGCGAAACTCCGGCAGCCCCGGGAACACCGCCAACAGCGCCTCGCGCGGCCCCTTCAATTGCTGGATCACGAAGTTCGGCGGCTCGGTGCCCGACCATTCCTGCACGCCGAAATTGCGCGACGCGAGATCGATATGGATATTGGCCGCGTGCGCGAGCGGCGACATGTCGCCCGGGCCGTGCCACGCCGTTCTCACGCCGAACTGCTCGGCGAAGATCTGCAGCTTGCGGCCGGCCGTGATGCCGCCGATCTGGCTCAGGTGGACGCGGATGAAATCGATCAGCCGCTCGGTGATCAGGAAGCGCCATTCGTAAGGATTGTTGAACAGTTCGCCCTGCGCGAGCGGCGTCGTGGTCTTCTCGCGCAACTGGCGAATCCACTCGCCCTCCTCCAGCGCGATGGCATCCTCCAGGAAAAACAGTTCGTACGGCTCCAGTTCGCGCGCGAAGCGGATCGCCTCGACCGGCTTCAGCCGCTCGTGCACGTCGTGGCACAGCTCGACATCGAAGCCGATCCGGCTGCGGATGCCGTCGAACAGCTTCAGCGTCTCGCGCATGTATTTGCGGCCGTCGAGATAGATGCCGTCGGCCGAGCCGTGCGGCGCGCCAGCCGGCGCCGCGCCGAACCCCGCACCGCCGTAGCCGCCGCTCTGACAGCGGATATGCGTGATGCCCTGCTCGCGATACTTCTGGATGTTCTCGCACAGCTCGCCGAGATCGCGGCCGTCGGCATGCCGGTACACCGGCACGCCCTCGCGGCACTTGCCGCCGAACAACTGATACAGCGGCAGGTTCGCCATCTTGCCCTTGATGTCCCACAACGCCATGTCCACGCCCGAGATCGCGTTGTTCTCGATCGGGCCGTTGCGCCAGTACGCGTTCTGATGCATCAGTTGCCACAGCTCCTCGATCGCTTCGGCATCGCGGCCGATCAGCAGCGGCCTCAAATAGGCTTCGATGAGGCATTGCACGGCGAGGTGCCGGTACGCGAACGTCGCGCAACCGAGCCCGACCAGCCCGGGCTGGTTGGTCTCGATCTTGACGACGATCAGGTTGATCCCTTCGGGTGCGGTCAGGATGACCTTCACATCGGTAATCAGGGTGGTCATGGGTAGGCGGAAATCCAGAGAATGAGGAATGCGACGCGAGGCGCCAAGTGCATCAGGTACGGCCGAGCGAGGCCGCCGACGGCTCGGCCGGGCGCGGTTCGGCGCGGCCCGGCACGGTCATCATCAGGATCACCGACGCCAGCAGCCCCACCGCCATGAAAATGTATGACGCGGACGGGCTGCCGGTCGCACCGTTCAGGTAGCCGACCACCCACGAGCCGAGGAACGCGCCGAGCGCGCCGCTCGAATTGATGATGCCGATCGCGCCGCCCAGCACGTTGCTCGGCACCAGTTCGGGCACCAGCGCGAAGAACGGCCCGTAAGGCGCATACATCGTCGCGCCGGCAATCACGAGCAGAACGAACGAAATCCAGAAGTGCGAGCCGCCGACCAGATACGACGCCACCAGCGCGATGGTGCCGATCAGCAGCAGCGGCCAGACGAACAGCTTGCGATTGCGCGTCTTGTCCGACAGCCAGGACGCGAGCAGCATCAGGATGATCGCGGCCAGATACGGCACGGCGGCCAGCCAGCCGACCGACACGATGTCGATCGTCGAGGCCGCCTTCAGGATCGACGGCAGCCACATGATGAAGCCGTACACGCCGATGCTCCAGAGCGCATGGATCGCGCAGCACTTCAACACCACCGGCGAACGAAACGCGGCCTTGTAATCACGCACCGGCGCGATATCGGCCTGCTCCGCCTTCAGGCGCGCATCGAGTTCGGCCTTTTCCGCCTGGCTCATCCACGGCGCATCGGCCGGGCGATCCTTGACCGTGAACCACCACACCACGGCCCAGGCGAGCGCGGGCAGCCCCTCGAGGACGAACATTTCGCGCCACCCGAAGCTGCGCACCAGATAGCCCGACACCACCGACATCCACAACACCGTGACCGGGTTGCCGAGGATCAGGAAGGTGTTCGCGCGCGAGCGTTCGGAGCGCGTGAACCAGCGGCTGATGTACATCAGCATCGACGGCATGACCGCCGCCTCCACCACGCCGAGCACGAAGCGCAGCACCATCAGCATCGGGATATTGCTGACCATCCCCGTCGCCGCCGCGCACAGCCCCCACAGAATCAGGCTCGCGAAGATCAGCTTCTTGACGCTGTTGCGCTGCGCGTAGATCGCGCCCGGCACCTGGAACAGGCAATAGCCGAGAAAGAACAGCGAACCGATCAGCGACGACATGCCGTGCGTGATGCCGAGATCCTTGTCGATCCCGGCCGCCGCGGCGAAGCCGTAGTTCGCGCGGTCGAGATAGGCCAGGCTGTAGGTGATGAAGATGATGGGCATCAGATACCACCATCTTTGGGGTGCCACGGGTTTGACGCTGTCCATGATGTCTCCGATAGGTGCGTGCGAGCCGCCGCCCGTCTGGTGTTGTTGGTGTGGGCGGCCGGGGTTCAGGTGCTGCTTACAGGACCGACAGCCAGCCGCCGTCGACGTAGATGATCTGGCCGTTCACGTAGCTCGACGCCGCCGAGGCGAGATACACGGCGGTGCCGACCAGTTCCTCGGGCTTGCCCCAGCGCTGGGTCGGGTTGCTGCTCTTGACCCACGCATCGAAGCTCGCGTTCTCGACCAGCGGCTGATTCATGTCGGTCAGGATGTAGCCGGGGCCGATCGCGTTCGCCTGGATGTTCGACTGCGCCCATTCGGCGCTCATCGCGCGCGTCAGCATCTTGATGCCGCCCTTCGCCGCCGTGTAGGCGCCCACCGTCGCGCGCGCCGCCTCGCTGGTCAGCGAACCGATGTTGATGATCTTGCCGCCCGTGCCGCGCGCGATCATGCGCCGCGCCGCCTGCTGGCCGACGATGAACGCGCTCGTCAGGTTGGTGTCGATCACGCGCTGCCAGTCGCCGAGCGCCAGCTCGACGAGCGGCTTGCGAAACTGGATGCCGGCGTTGTTGATCACGATGTCGATCGGCACGCCGTCCCGGTCCCATTGCGCGAACGCGTCGGCCACGGCCTGCTCGTCGGTCACGTCGAACGCGCGGCCTTGCACGTCGAAGCCCCGCTCGGCAAGCCGGCCGACCGAGGCGGCCACGGTGTCGGCCTGCGTGCCGTTCACGATCACGCGCGCGCCGGCGGTGGCGAGGCCTTCGGCCAGCGCGTAGCCGATGCCGCGCGCCGAACCGGTCACGAGCGCCGTGCGGCCGCTCAGATCGAACAAAGAAGTCATGAGGATTCCTCTTGATAGTCGAAGGTCGGGCGCGAGTGCGCCCCTCGCGGCCGCTGCCGGCCGCGATGACGTGAAATGCCGAATCGCCGCTCGGGCGGCTTACAGGGCTAGGGGGCTCAGGTCGGCTTGCCGCCCACGGCCCGATGCAGCGCCGCGCGATCCTCGAAGTCTTGCTCGGCGCGTCGGATCAGCACGAGCGAAGCCGCCTCCGCGGCCGCCTCGTCGCCGTTCTCGATCGCGAGGCACAGCGCTTCGTGCATCGGCAGCGAGCGGGCCGGGCCGCCGGCGATCTCCGAACTGAGCGCGAAGCTGGTTTCGAGGATCGACGACAGCGCGCTCTGCATCTGCTGGACGAACTGGTTGTGGCAGGCGGTCAGGATCGCGCCGTGAAACGCCAGGTCGGCGGGCACGTAGTCGCCGTCGCCGGCCACCGCGCGCGCCATCGCCTGATACGCGCGCCGGATCGCGATGCGATCGGCGTCGGTGGCGCGCTTCGCGGCGAGCTTGGCCGCGTTCGGCTCGATGATCAGGCGCAGCTCCATCAGATCCTGGATCAGCGCGTCGTCCACTGTGCCCGCCCGGGCGCGCCAGTGGATCACGTCGGGATCGAACAGTTGCCATTGCGAGCGCGGCAGCACGATCGTGCCGTAGCGCCGCCGCACCTGCAGCATGCCCTTGGCGGACAGCGACTTGACCGTCTCGCGGATCGTGATGCGGCTCACCTTGAGCCGCTCGGCAAGCTCGTCCTCGGACGGCAGCACCTCGCCCGGGGCGAGTTGCCCCGAGCAGATCTGCTCGCCCATCTGGTTCAGTACCTGCCGGTGCAGGGTTGCCATAAGTGACTCTCTAGATCATACGTATGATGTAGAAAGATACGGGTGGGAGCCGGCTGCGGCAATCCGGGTTGTCCCGAAGCCGGGGGACATGCGCCGTTCGGGCGAGTCACAGCGTCGCCAGCAGCCCCTTGTCGAACGGCCGCAACGCGTCGAGGCGCTGCGCCGCCACGAGGTTCGCCCAGTCCGGGTTCGCGATCAGCGCGCGTCCCACCGCGACCAGGTCGCACTCGCCTGCCGTGAGGCGCGCCTCGACCGGCGCGAGCGGGCCGACCGTGGCGGCGTGCTCGCCTTCGCGCAACGCGCCCACCACGTCGCCGCCCTCCAGCCCGACCGAGCCGACCCTGCACGCCTGCCCGAAGCAGCACGTCGGCATGTACGGCATC
Organism: Burkholderia sp. 22PA0099; assembly: GCF_047497165.1. NCBI lineage: Bacteria > Pseudomonadati > Pseudomonadota > Betaproteobacteria > Burkholderiales > Burkholderiaceae > Burkholderia > Burkholderia sp. 22PA0099. The sequence goes on from NZ_CP163165.1 coordinate 3,062,995, forward strand.
TCGCAAGTGCCGGGCCGCGTGCTGCCGAGGGATTTCTGCGTCGACGGCAAGCCGCACGCGCTGCGCTTGAAAAAGCGGGGCGGCGGCAAGCGACGCGGATGCCTACGTTGCCGGCCACGCGGCGGGACTCGGTCTCGCCCGCGGCTCGTTCCATTCGTTGCGTGCGCAACTGGAATCGGGCGTCCGGTGCGATGAAGCACATCTCCACCCGGCCGAACCCGATCCTCGCCCCACCCGCCAACGCTTACCAGGGCGTCGTGCCGCCGGCCTCGACGAACGTGCCGGACACCGCATCGTCGCCGAGCAGCGCATACTTCACCGGGATTCTCGCGCCCTCCTCGACGCTCAGGAAACCTTGATGGCCGGTGAGATCGGTCTTCACGTAGCCCGGGCTCACCGAATTGACGACGATCGGCGTGCCCTTCAGTTCTTCCGCCAATTGCACGGTCAGCATATTGAGCGCAGCCTTGGACGCGTTGTAGCCGATCAGCCGCGCGTTGTAATACGGCGAGGACGGATCGCCGTTGAGCGTCAGCGAGCCGAGCGCACTCGACAGGTTGACGATGCGCGCTCGCGGCGCCTGCCGCAGCAGCGGCAGCATCGCCTGCGTCACGCTCAACGTGCCGATGAAGTTGGTGTCCATGATGCGGCGCGCGGCATCGGGCGATGCGGCGGTCGGCGCGCCGTCCTGGGCATCGACGATGCCCGCGTTGTTGACGAGGATATCGAGCCGGCCGTGCCGGGCGCGAATCGTCTCGGCGGCGGCGGCGATGCTTGTTTGATCGTTCAGGTCGATCGATACCGCTTCGGCGCGCACGCCCTGCGAGGCGAGGTCGTCGAGCGCCGCCTGCGCGCGGCCGGCATCGCGCGCGCCGACGATCACGAACACGCCGGCCTGCCCGAGCTGGCGCGCGATTTCCAGACCGATGCCCTTGTTGGCGCCGGTCACGAGTGCAATGCGGTTAAGGTCTGTCATCTGCCATCCTTCATCTGTTCGGTTGGGACACGAACACGATATAAAGAATCGTCCTGCCTGAGAATTCGCTTATGCCGTCCGCCACACCCATCCGTCTCACGCCCCGTAGAAAGCCGCGCCAGGCGCGTTCGACGGTCACGCTGCATGCCATTTTCGAGGCCAGCATTCAGGTTTTGCTGACCGACGGCCCCGAGCGCCTGACCACCACCAAGGTGGCGGATCGGGCCGGCGTGTCGGTCGGCACGCTGTATCAATACTTTCCGCACAAGCAGGCGCTGTTCTACGGCCTGAACGAACACTATCTGGAGGCGCTGGCCGAGAAGATCGAGCGCACCTGCCAGGCGCAGCACGGCGAGCCGATCGGCCGGATGATCGAGGTGCTGGTGGGAACGTATTGGGATACCAAGATGGAACGGCCCGACGTCACGCGCGTGCTGTATCGCTCGGTGGTCGATCTCGACAACGCGCCGCTGGTCGAGGCGTTCGCCCGGCGCGTCGATGCGGCGTCGGCGGCGATGTTCGCCAGCGCGGCCGATGCGGTGTTTCCGGATCTTGCGATCGTCAACCTGACGTTGCTCAACACCATCTTCGGCACGGTGCGCAGCGTGTTCGAGCGCAGCCTGCCCGACGACGAGGCGCGTGCGGTGCAGGCGCAAGTGATCCTGATGTGCCGCGCGTATCTGGATCGGCTCGGTGCGGCAAACCGGAAATAGGCGATGCCTCACGAACAGGTTGTGCATACAACCTGTTCGGATCGGTACGTCAAACTGCGAAGCGCAGCCACATGCGTAAAAACCCGGTTGGCGATGAAGCGCCACCGGGTTTTTTCTTGCTACGCCGCGAAACCTTCGGCCGATAAGCCGGCAGGCCCGCGACGGCGCGTGGCAGGCGGGGTTCGCCTGCCCGCTATTGCTCGGTTCAGTTCAACTCAATTCCGCTCAATTCCGCTCAACGCATCCCGCCCGCCGCCAGCAGGTTCTCGCCCGTCAGCCAGCGCGCATCGTCCGAAGCCAGGAACACGGCAATATCGGCGATATCGTCCGGGCGGCCGCCACGGCCGAGCGGCGTCTTGGCGATGAACTCGGCATCCATGCCCGAACCCGAAATGCCGGCCGTATGCGTGCCTTCGGTTTCCACATAACCGGGGTTGATCGCGTTGACGCGAATCTTGCGCGCGCCCAGTTCGAGCGCCAGCACGCCGGTGATTGCATCCACCGCGCCCTTGGTGCCCGTGTAGATGGCGGTGGCCGGCGGCGTGATGCGCGTCACGCCCGAGCTGATGTTGATGATGCTGGCGCCTTCGCCCAGATGCTTCGACGCGGCCTGCGTGACCAGCAGCAAGCCGAGCACGTTGGTATTGAACTGACGATGGAATTCGTCTTCGGTGATGTCTTCCAGCGCGCCGAACGCATACACGCCCGAGTTATTCACGACGATATCGAGCGAGCCGTACGTATCGACAGCGGCTTGCACGAGGCTGGCCGCCTCGGAGGTTTTCGACACGTCGCCGCCGGCCGCCACTGCGCGCCCGCCTGCACCGGTGATCTCGCTCACGACCTTCTCCGCGCCATCCCGGCTGCTGGCGTAACCGACCACCACCGCCGCGCCTTCGGCGGCCAGCGCCTTGGCGATCGCCGCACCGATTCCCTTCGACGCACCCGTGACGAGTGCCACTTTTCCTTCGAGCTTGGCCATTCCGATCCTCATTTGCGGTAGACCGGGCGCTGCCAGGACGGCGGCGCACCGGGTATGTCCACGAATCTACGCGCGGTCCGGGGCCGGAAAAAGTGGATCAAGCCGAATGAAGATGCCGGGTTTCGCAAACAATCGGAAACGGATCGGCTGCGTCGCGCGCTACCCGCCGTAACCGAGGTCGCTTCGCAAGCGCTCGACCGCCAGGTCGATGAAGCCCCGAATCTTCGCCGGGGTGTGCAGCCGTTCGGCATACACGACATGCACGGGCATGGCCGGTTCCTCGAACTCGCTCAACACGGCCTGCAATGCGCCCGAGCGCAACTGCGCGGCAATCTGGTAGGCCGGCACGCGCGTCACGCCCATGCCCGCTTCGGCGGCGGCAATCGCGGCATCGTTGGTATTGCAAAACAGCGCCGGGCCGACCCGCACCACGATATCGCTCGCGATGCCGAAGCGCCATTCGCCCGCGGCCCAGCCCGCCGTCGCGCCGACGACGCGGTGGCGCGCGAGCTCGTCGGGCCGCTCCGGCACGCCATGCTGGCGCAGATAGTCGGGCGACGCGCACACCACCCGCCGCACCGTGCCGACCATGCGCGCCACGTAGCTGGCATCGGGCAGATGTCCGATGCGCACGGCCACGTCGATGCCCTCCTCGACCAGATGCGTCATGCGATCGACGAACAGCGCATGGCCGACGAGCTTCGGATGACGTTCGAGAAACGCGTTGAGAATCGGCAGCACATGCATGCGCCCGAACAGCACGGGCGCCGACACGGTGAGCGTGCCGGTGGGCGCCGAATACGAACCGGCTGCCGCCGCCTCGGCCTGCTGCACTTCCGCGAGAATGCGGCGGCAATCGTCGAGGTAGCGCTCGCCCATTTCGGTGAGCTTGATCGAGCGCGTCGTGCGCACGAACAGGCGCGCGCCCAGCATGTCCTCCAGCAAGGCGATGGTGCGGGTGACGGTGGGCGGGCTCGCGTTGAGCAGGCGCGCCGCGCCCGCGAAGCCGCCGGCCTCGGCAACCTTCACGAAGACGGTCATGGCGTGAAAGCGGTCGATGATGTTCCCCTCTCCGGGTGGCCCCGGCGCAAAGCCATTGTTTCGGCCTCCGCATGATATCCGGGCGGCGCCGGCCCGTTAAGTGCGCAGCATTCGAAAAAACAAAAGAGTGCATTCCACCGATTGGCCGTTTCGCCGAACGATGCGACTCCTTACGCTTCAGTCATCCGGGCGGACTGGCCGCCGGGGCCTAACGAAATTGCACACGAGACTGCACGCATGAAACTCTACTACGACGCATTGTCCGGACACTCGCACCGCATCCGGCTGTTCCTCTCGCTGCTCGACCAGCCCGTCGAGATCGTCAACGTCTCGCTCGCGGCGGGCGAACACAAGCAGTCCGAATTTCTGAAGCTGAATCGTTTCGGACAACTGCCGGTTCTGGAAGACGACGGCACCGTGCTGGCCGACTCCGCCGCGATTCTGGTCTACCTGGCCAAGCACCTCGGCAAGACCGACTGGCTGCCCGAGGATGCGCTCGGCGCGGCCAGGGTGCATCGCTGGCTGTCCGTGGCCTCGGGCGAGATCGCCTACGGCCCGTCCGCCGCGCGGCTGATCACGCTGTTCGGCGCGAAGCTCGACGCGCAGGAAGTCATCAAGCGCTCGCACGACATCCTCAAGCTGATCGACGCCGAACTCGACGGCCACGCGTGGATCGCCTCCGCGCAGCCGAGCATCGCCGACGTGGCGCTGTACAGCTACATCACGGCCGCACCGGAAGGCAACGTGGATATCTCCGGCTACGCCAACGTCAACGCCTGGCTCAAGCGCATCGAGGCGCTGCCCGGCTTCGTGCCGTTCGCCCGCAACGCCGTCGGCCTGCGCGCGGCGGCCTGACGACGCTTCCCGCCACGACCGCGAGCCGATCATGTCGAATACCCCGTCGTCGCCGGGTTGGGGCCTGGACGCATCGCCGTTTCACGAAGGCGAGCTGGCCGTGCAGGAGCGCGTGGGCGTGCGCGAAAAGATGGCGGTGACGGGGCGGCAGGTCGTGCGGGAATATCTGACCGGGCAGCATCGGGAATTCTTCGGACTGCTGCCCTATAGCTTTGTGGGCTCGGTCGATGCGCAAGGCCGGCCGTGGGCGTCGATCCTGCTCGGCCACGCCGGCTTTCTCGACGCCGTGGACGCCCATACGGTCGCCGTGCAGGCCCGGCCGCTGCACGGCGATCCGCCCACGGCCCCGCGTCCGGAATCCACCGGACCTACCACCCCACCCGCCGTGGGGTCATTCCACCCGCCCATTCGACTATTTAAATAAAAATAATTATCATTCGCATTCATAGAGCAGCACCGAGCCTGCCCCATCCGAGGACCCGAGAGGAACGTCATGCACACCGCCACCGCCGCCCCACCCTCCCGCGCAGACGACCGCGACGAGCTCGCGCGCTGGCGGCGTTCGATCACCTGGGGCAACCGCGCGTTCGACGAACGCGACTACGCCGCCGCCATCGCCCATTACGACGCGGCGGTCGCGGTGGCGGACGCCATGTACGGCCGCGTCGGCGACGCCGAAGCCGGCACGGCCGCGTGGGTGGTCGCGCATCACAACCTGGCCGACACCTACGCGCGGCTCGGCCGCAACTGCGACCAATGCCGCCACCTGTGCGCCGCGCACGCGCGCCTCTGCGACACGATGAACGGCGCGGCGCTGCCGATCCGCTGGCAAACCGCCGCGCAACGCCATTGCCGCCGCACCTATGCCGAACTGACGCACTACGTCGCGGGCCATCCCGACGACAACGCCGCCCGCGACGCCTGCCAGCTCGGCGCGGCCGGCCCTGTGCATACGCTGATGCGCCAGTAGCCAGCCACCGCCCGACCCAAGCCATCGAACCCACCGCATCACCACCCGGAGCCACCATGCCCTACACCCTGCCCCCGCTGCCCTACGCCTACGACGCGCTCGAACCGCACATCGACGCGCAGACGATGGAGATCCACTACTCGAAGCATCACCAGGCCTACGTGAACAACGTCAACGCGGCGCTCGAAGGCGCGGGCCTGCCGTTCCCGAGCATCGAGGAACTGGTGTCGGGCATCGAATCGCTGCCCGAGGCGGTGCGCGGCGCGGTGCGCAACAACGGCGGCGGCCACGCCAACCACAGCCTGTTCTGGAGCGTGATGGCGCCGAACGGCGGCGGTGCGCCGCAAGGCCGTCTCGCCACCGCGATCGACACCGATCTCGGCAGCTTCGATTCGTTCAAGGATGCGTTCACGAAGGCCGCGCTGACGCGCTTCGGCAGCGGCTGGGCCTGGCTCAGCGTGACGCCTGCGAAGAAGCTGGTGGTGGAGAGCAGCGGCAACCAGGACAGCCCGCTGATGACGGGCAACACGCCGATCCTCGGCCTCGACGTCTGGGAGCACGCCTATTACCTGAAATACCAGAACCGTCGCCCCGAATACATCGCGGCGTTCTACAACGTGGTCAACTGGGCCGAGGTCGCGCGCCGCTACGACGCCGCGCTCGGCTGATCACGCGCCCGTGCAATCGGGCGCACCATGAAAAACGGCCGCCATCGCTGGCGGCCGTTTCGTTTGTCGACTGCTTCGTTATCTTCGAATCACGCCAAGCAGCAGCGTCACGATGAAGATGATGACGAAGATGAAGAACAAGATCTTGGCGATTTCAGCGGCGCCGGCTGCAATGCCGCCGAAACCGAAGACCGCCGCGATGATGGCGATGATAAAAAAGATCACTGCGTAGCGAAGCATGTCTACCTCCAGGTTGAAAAACGATTCCCATGTCGTGAAGCGCTCAGGCCGTCACGACGTTCTCTTGTGTTGCGGCTTGTCCTTGGTCCGGGTCGCGGCCATGTCCTCGAGTTCGCGCTCGCTCATCGAGTCGTGCATGTCGCGCGACGCGCCCTTCAAATCCTTGACCTGTGTATCTCCACGCTTGGCCGACAATGCCGCGCCGGCCGCGTGCTGTTGCGCTTGCGATTTCGCTTTCATGGCCGCCTCCTCGTTCAGCATGACTGATGGATGGGATGGGAAATTCGAACTGCGCATGCCGCGATGAAACGCGTGCTCAAATCGGCACGCGACGGCGCAGTTCGGCCGGCAGGATCTTCATCGCCTGCCGGTACTTGGTGACGGTGCGCCGCGCGAGCACCACGCCGCGCCCCGCCAGCCGATGCGCGAGCGTGACGTCCGACAGCGGCTCGCCGGCCGCCTCGGCCGTGATCATTTCGCGGATCAGCACCTTCGCCGCCGCGGCCGAACAGGCACCGCGCCCCGCCGCTTCGAGCTTGCGCGGGAAGAAATGCTTGAACTCGAACACGCCGTGCGGCGTCGCCATGTACTTGTTGCCCGTGGCACGCGAAATGGTGGATTCGTGCAGATCGAGCTCCTCGGCGATGTCGCGCAGCACCAGCGGCTTCAGCGCGATCGCGCCGTAGCGGAAGAAATCACGCTGCCGCGCGACGATGCATTCGCCGACGCGCTGGATCGTATCGAAGCGCTTCTGCGCGTTGCGGATCAGCCAGCGCGCTTCCTGCAACTGCTGACCGAGCGGCGATTGCACCGATTCGCTCGATTTCGCGAACAGCTCGGCATACAGCTTGTGCACGCGCGCGCGCGGCATCACGGCCGGGTTGACCGTCACGACCCAGCGCCCGTTCACCTGGCGCACGATCACGTCGGGCACCACGTAGTCGCCGCTCGCGCTGCCGTAATGGTTGCCGGGGCGCGGATCGAGCTTGCGCACCAGCGCGCAGGCCGCACGCAGCGTGCGCGTATCGCAGCCGATGCGGCGCTGGATCTCGGCCGTTTCGCGACGCGCCAAGCGTTCGAGATGATGTTCGACGATGGTCTTCGCGCACTCCACATCGGGGCGGCCGGCCGGCATCGCATTCAGTTGCAGCAGCAAACATTCGGATAACGAACGAGCAGCCAGGCCCGGCTTGTCTACCGATTGCACCAGCCGCAGCGCCACCGTCAGTTCCTGCTCGTTGAAGCAGACATCGGAATCGGCCACCGTCTCGGCCAGCTCGGTGAGCGTCTGGCGCAAGTAGCCGTCGTCGTCGAGCGCGTCGATCAACGTGCGCGCCGCCGCGCGGTCGCGCGGGTTCAGCGGATAGAGGCACAGCGCCTCGTGCAGATGCTCGTGCAGCGACGGCTCCATCACGATCCGCTCCGACGGCTCCAGGTCGTAGCTGTCGCCCGAGCGGCGCATCGCGCTGCCGCGCATCGAGGGCTCCGCCGTGTACGACATCTCGTTGTCGCGCGGCCCTTCCTCCGCGGTCACCAGATTCGGCGCATCGGCCGATTCGGCGGATTCCGCGGCCTGTTCGGCTTGATCGAACGGCGTGCGCGTATCGTCGTCGCCCGATACCTGCACGTCTTCCAGGAACGGGTTGGTGTCGAGCGCCTGACGCAGCTCTTGCTGAAATTCGAGCGACGATAGCTGAAGCAGCCGAAGCGACTGTTGCAACCGCGGCGTCAGCGTCAAGTGTTGTCGCATCTGTAGCGCGAGCGTGGACATCGGGTGCTCCTCGTCGATTGATTGATCCTGTCCCGACTTTCGCAACATTCGTACCAGGTTGCTCGAGCCTTGATGGACAAGGGCTCGACCTGCAGGCCGCAACACGCGTCACCGCCGACAAGGCATTTTTTACAAGCGGGTTCGCAAGATTTGGACCGTGAGCCCGACACCCCATGCAATGCGCTGTTGCGCGACGCAAAGCACGCGTATCGGTGGCGCGCCCGCGACCGCGCGATCGCGTGCGGGTACGAGTTCTGCTGGATGGAATCGCCCGCCGACCGCGCGGGTGCGGCGAGGGGGCATCGAAAAATGCGTTCGCCGCCGGGCTTCGGCCCGCTGGCCGCACGTCGTCGCGCGCATCGCGCCCGGCGACGCGCAAGCACAGAATCCAATCAGATCGGAGAACAAGACATGAAGGCAATTCGTACCCTCGCGGTAATGGCATCGGCCGTGGCGATGCTGGCCGCATGCGGTGGCAACGACGGCAACGACATCGGCACCATCATCGGCACCGCGAAGCCGCAGGCGCGCTTCATCAACGCCGTGCCGCTCGGCCCCAATCTGGACTACTACCTGAACAGCAAGCTCAACACGGCGAACGTGGCCTACAAGGGCGTGACGCGTTACGCCGATCTCGACACCGGCAACCAGACCACCTCGTACAACTCCACCGGCAGCAACACCGCGATCGCCTCGCAGGCCTTCTCGACCGTGAACGGCCATCACTACACGACGATCGCGCTGCCGAGCACGTCGAACTCGATCGCGGAGATCGACGATCCGTACGCCAAGGGCCTGCTGTCGGACAAGGCGCGCGTGCGCGGCTTCAACGCGTCGCCGAACGCGCAGAACCTCGACATCTACGTGGTCAATGCGGGCAGCACCAATATCAGCGCGAGCAGCCCGACGCTGGCGAACGTTTCGTATCAGAACGCGGTGCCGGCCTCGACGCAGGATTCGCTCTATCTGTCGGGCGGCAGCTATCAGGTGATCGTCACGACCGCCGGCTCGAAAACGCCGATCCTGACCACCCCGGCCGTCTCGCTGGCCAACAACGCGGATTGGCTGGTGCTGACGATCCCGGCCGGCGGCATCAGCGACGTGGTGCCGAACGACATCCACGTGCTGATCGCGCAGGGCAACGAGGCCGATGCGTCCGCGCAGGAACTCGGCCCGCAATAAACCGGCTGCTCACGCAAGAACGCCGCCGGCGCGAGCCGGCGGCGTTTTCGTATCGGGCGGCGCGGCGCGCGCCGTCAGCGCTTGGCGGCGTCCGACGGTTCGAGCCGGATCACGCGCTCGGTGCGTGCGCCGTAGGTGCGGCCCGCATCGATGATGCCGGCCGCGCTGACCTGCCAGCCGAGCCGCGTTTCCACGGCCGGCGAGCCGTCGCCGCGGCGGCTCGCGAAACCGGCCAGGCCGTCGTCGGACGTGACCACGCTGTCGTCGAGCGAGGCGTTCGAGTGGATCTCGTTGTCATGCCAGAGCGGCGCGTCGCGATGCGCGTCGAAGCTCTTGCCGTCGACGTCCACGCAACTGTCGGACGCGCCCATGTTCGCGTTGTCGAGCGTGACGATGCGGCTCGCCGCGCGGCGCACCGGATCGCCGTGTTCGCGTTGCGCATAGCGCTCGCGATCGATCGCCGGCAAGCCGGTGGGCGTTTTCGAGGCGATCCGTTCGGGCGTGAGCCTGCGATCGCCGGCCGCGACCGGCGCGCCGCCGATCGCGGGCGCGGGCGTCTTAACCGGGTTGGCTTCGGTGTGCGAATGATTCCGTGCCTGTTCCATTGTCTCCTCCTGGTCGGGGTGCCTTGCGCCGCGCGGGGCAAACCGCGCGGCAGGCATGGATGCAGCATCAGCGGTACCGGGTGAAACGACGCCGGACAATCCTTAGAACTGGTAATTGACCGAGACGTCCGCCACACCGTTGGTCGAGCGCTGCGTGAGCGGGCTGTTGCGTGCGCTGCCCACCAATTGCTCCAGCGCGCCATCCACCGTGACGAACCAGTGCTTGCGGACGAACCACACCATCGTCATGCCGACACCGTACGATTTCAGGCCTGCTTTCGCAGAATACGGCCGGTAGCCGGTGCGTGTCGATGCCTGCTGGTTGATACCGAACCAGCTGTTCATATAGTTCGAATCGGCGAACGACACGGTCGGGCCGGCGAACCAGAAGAACTTCTCGGAGCTGCCCGGCAGCGGCATGTAGGCCGACAGATCGCCCACCCAGCCGTTCGAGCCGCCGATGCTGCGCCGCACATCGGCGCGCAGCACGATCGGCAGGTTCTTCGAGATCACGTAGTCGCCCGACAGCTTGATCAGCGGTGCGGGATTGATGTTGGGCAGGCCGTTCAGGTGGCCGAGATCGTCGGCGGAGCGGCGGCCGAGATCGTAGTTGATCGACAGCGTGGTGCGCCAGTTCTGGCCCTGCGCGAAGTTCACGCCGAGCCCCTCGCCCGTCGACAGGAAAAACAGGTCGCGGTAGCGCACGTCGAAGTTCGGGCCGGCCTTCACGCGGTATTGGTCGGAGCCTTCATAACGCGGCTGGAACGAGGAAGCGGCGCCAAAGCGCACCGACCACTGCTCGGGCGGCTTCGGATCGAACACCTTCTGGAGCGTGACGCCGGCCGAATACTGCCATTCGCCGAGCGGCGACGGGGTCTGCGCGCGAGCCGTCACGGCGGCGGCGCAGCAGACGGCGAACACGGTGAGCCGGGACGGCACGATCGCGCGGCGCGGCAACATCACCGGGCGGGGCGCAGACAGGGAAACGGAAACGGCACGGCGTCGAATCATCAGCTCATCCTCTTTATGTAATCGGTTCTTCCGGGAGCGTGCCGCCCCGCTGCTGCGCGGGTGCCGTTGCCCATGTTACTCGCGGCACGCGCGTTGCGGGTGCCGGCCAGCAAGCAGGTTCGCCACGCACGAACCGCTCCCTTTCGTCTGCCTCGGGTCTGCCCCCGGTCTGCCTCCGTCTCGCCGGCAACCGGCCCGTCGCCCCCCCACGCGCTCGGGCGGTTCGCGCGACGGCGGATCGCCCTCGGGCGGTCGCGGCGTCGGCGGATCGGTCGGCCCGGGGTCGCCCTCGTCGGGCGGCGGGTCGGGATCGATCGCGGGGTGAGTCGGCTCGGGACGATGCAGCGAGATGCCGGCAGGCCGACCGGCGAATCGCGATGCATCGAACCCGGCGAACTGGGCAAACGAAGCGGAAACAAGCGCCACGGTCGGTCCTCCGGATGCAAGACAGCGGGCATTACTGCAATTCGCATGCCATGCGTGCCGGCGCCCGCGCCGTCAGGCCGGCGGCCCGAGTCGCAACCGCGCGCCGCGACCTGTTCGACGGTTCGCGTGCATTCCTTACATCCGGCACTGAAAATTTTTCAGTTTTGAGACAGTCATCGACGTGACGCCGTGATGGCAGGCCGGCAAGCGGGCCGGCATGGAGCTTGCGCCACAGAATCACGAACCTACCGTGGAGGACCTGCGATGCCATCCCTTACCCACCCCGCTTCGCGAACCGAGGGCGCCGGGAGCAAACCGGCGCCGAACGAGCGCGGCGCGGAACGCAGCACGACGCGCCGCGACGAGAAGCAGATCGACAAGGCGCTCGAAGACACTTTCCCGGCCAGCGATCCGCCGGCCACCGGCGGCGTGACGCGGATCGATCCCGTGCCGGCCCACCAGCCGCCGGACCGCGGCGAACCGGGCTCGCCCTGAGCGCGGCGCGCAGCCCTTTCAGCAAGGAGGTCGATGATGAATCTGCATTCCGAAACCGGCACCGGCGAACGCATCGTCGGACGACCCGACCCGTCGGCAGGCCCCGGCCCGGACGTGATGGCCGCCGCGACGCTCGACGGCAACCGCGTGTATGCGACCGACGGCGAGCATGTCGGCCACATCAAGGACATCATGCTCGACGTGCGCGGCGCGCGGATCGCCTACGCGGTGCTGTCGAGCGGCGGCGTGCTCGGCATCGGCGACAAGCTGATCGCCGTGCCGTGGCATGCGCTGACGCTCGATACCGATCGCAAGTGTTTCGTGCTGGCCGCCACCGCGCAGCAGGTGCGCGCGATGCCCGGCTTCGATCGCCATCACTGGCCGTCGTTCGCCGACCCGGCCTGGGCCGAGCCGCCCGCGACGAACCAGCCGGCCGCCGCGGCCACCGGCTGGGACCCCGACGATATCGGTCACTTCGATGTGGATACCGGGCTCGACATCGACGCCCCGCCGCACGAAAGCGCGCCGAACCAGCCCGAGCCGCGCGACGGTCGCCATTGATCGGTCGGGCGGTCATGTTTGAAGGAGCGTCCCGTGTGGGGACGCTCTCTTTTGTCCGCGCGATGTGCACGCCGCCGCCGGGGTGCTTCAACGGCCCACTTCGCGCGCGAGCTTCTGGGCCAAGCCCAAATGCTGGTGCAGCATCGGCAGGCTGTCCTGCGCGAACGCGCGCAACTCGGTCGAATGGCCGCCGCGCGCCTCGGCCGAAAACAGCCGGATCGCCTGCCGGTGCGCGCCCGGCCCGGCGATCGCCACGTAGGCCACATCGAAATCGTGGCCGTGCTTGTTGCGCAGCGCGTCGATGTCGGGATCGACGATCATCGCGGCCTGCGCCGGCACGCCCTCCTTCGCGGCAAGCGTGCGCAACTGCTCGTTGGCGCGGCCGTGATCGTCGAGCATCTTCTTCGCGAACACACGCACGGCCGGCGATTCCGAGCGCTCGATCGCCAGTTGGCTCGCCTGCACCTCGCGTTTGCCGGCGAGCGCGGCCTTGTCGACGAATTCCGGATCGATGCCCTGCGGGCGCTTGGCGATCTCGCTGTCGCCCACCGGCGAAGCCGGCTTGACGATTTCGGCGCCGACGCTCGGGCTGGCGGCGGGCGGGTTGTGCGGCACCGGGTTCGGGTCGGTCTGGGCCGAAGCGGCGCAGGCCGCGCCGAGCGCGACGGCCAGGGTGGCCGCGCGCAGGCGTGTCGTGACTCGACTCATCCTCGCTCTCCTCGTGAAATCGGACTGCGGCTGGATGACGACGTCGCGCTTACTTCGCGAGGATCGTCAGTTGGTCCTGCACCGAACGCACGCCCTTCACGCTCTTGACGGCCTGCACGGCGAGCGGCTTCTGCGCCTCGTCGGGCACGCTGCCGGTCAGCGTGACACGGCCCTGTTTGGTGCTGACGTGGACATCGCCGGACGACAGCCCGTCGGTCCCGACCAGGGCCGCCTTCGCCTTGGTGGTGAGGGTCATGTCACGCATCGACGCGCCGGCCGAATGCGTGGCCGACGCCACCTCGTCGCTGGCGGCCGCGTTCGCGTCGAGCGAGGCGGTCGCGCAGAACGCGGTGGCGGCGGTCAGGGCGATCGCCAGCAAGCCGCGCGCGGAGCGCGTGGCGACACGGCGGCGGTTCAATGAACGATGCGGGCGTTGACCTTCGGTGCGGTGCTTCATCGTGACCTCCAGGAATCGGGCCGGACGGGCCGGCGATATCGGGAGGCTCGCAACGCGCGTACCCGGCCGCCCCGCCACGCCGGGCAAGGCGAAGCGGGCGCGACGGTGCTTTTCGTCAAGCTGATTGCAAGATTTACGGAGCGGGGAACAGAAGCGGGAAGAACGCGGGAAGAACGCGGCAGCCGTGCAACGTGGCCGCCGGCCCTCATTTGTCTATCGTGGAAGACGAAGACGGAGACGTCAGTGATCGCAGTGGCGCCTGCGTTGCGCGCAGGATCTCGCGCGCCAGCGTCTGCACATCGACCGGCTTGCACAGATAGCCGTTGAACCCGGCCGACAGCACGCGCCGTTCGTCGGCCTGCCCGGCATGCGCCGTCACGGCCAGCACGGGGGCGCTCGCGGCGGCGCGAGCGTCGCCGCGCAGCGCATCGAGCAGCCAGAAGCCGTCGCCATCGGGCATCGCCAGATCGGACAGCACGATGGTGGGTCGCGCCGCGTCGAGCCGCGTCAGCGCGTCGCGCCCCGACGAGGCCACCACCACCGCCGCGCCGAGCGTGGCGAGCGCGGCCGCCAGGCTGGTGCGCGAGGTTTCATCGTCGTCGACCAGAAGAATGCGCTGGCCGGCGAGATCGAGCCGCTCGCGCGTCAGCGTCGTGTCGCTGTCGCGGCTCGCCCACAGCACGGCGTCCGGCGTCTGCCAGCCGGCCGGCAGCGCCACTTCGAAACGGGTGCCGAGATCGAGGCCGGCGCTCGTCACGCGCACGCCGCCGCCGTGCAGCTCGGCGATGTGCCGCACGATCGACAGGCCCAGCCCCAGCCCGCGCTTGGACGACGCCGGCGAGCCCTCGGCCCGCCGAAACGCCTCGAACACGTGCGGCAGGAAATCGGCCGGCACGCCCTGCCCGGTGTCGCTCACCGTCAGCAGCGCGCGCGAATCCTCGCGGGTCAGCCCGATCGTCACGCGGCCGCCGCGCGGCGTGAACTTGAACGCGTTCGACACCAGATTCGACAGCATCTGCCGCAGCCGCTCGGCGTCGCCCGACACGATGCAGGTGTCGAACGCGCAATGCGTGTCGAGCTGCACGCCGCTGCTGACGGCAGTGGTTTCGAACGAGACGGCCACATCGTTCATCACCCGCACCAGATCCACCGGCATCGGATCGAGCCGCAGCTTGCCGGTGGCGAGCGAGGACGCATCGAGAATATCGGCCACCATCCGCGACAGCGAACGCGCGCTGCGATCGATCGCGTCGATCGCCTGGCGTTGCAGCGCGCCGTCGATCGGGTTGCGCATCACCTCGACCCAGCCGTAGATCACGTTCAGCGGCGTGCGCAGCTCGTGCGAGACGACCGCCAGCAGCTCGTCCTTGAGCCGGTTCGAGGTGTCGGCCAGGCGCCGCGCATCGCGCGCGCCGCGCAGCCGGTGATCGGCACGGCGGTCGCGGCGGCGCTGCACGCGCGTGTCGCGCAGCGTCAGCGACAGCGCCACGCAGCGTTCGGCTTCGTCGAACACCGGCGAGGCGCCGAGCGTCGCGCGAAACCGCGTGCGGTCGGCGCGCAGGCACAGCAGGTCGAGCCCGGCCACGGCCTCGCGCATCTCGGCCACGGCGACGGTCAGCGGATGCCGCGCCTGCCAGCGCGGCGCCACCAGCATGCCGACGTCGCGTCCGAGCGCATCCGCCTCGGCATAACCGAACATGCGCTCGGCGGCCGGATTCCAGCTCGTGATCAGGCGATCGACGCCCACCCCGATGATCGCGTCGGTCGAGGCATCCACCAGCCGGCGCAGCATCCGGTTCGCCATCGTGCGTTCCTGATCGGCGCTGACGTCGCGCAGCACCAGCACCGCACCGCCGCGCTCACCGTCGGCATCGCATCGCGGCGACACCGACATCGCCACCGGAATCCGCGCGGCCTGCCCCGCCGGCCGCAGCCATTGCAGGTCGGCCGCGCCGCCCTCGCCACCGGCCAGCACGCGGTCGAGCTGGACCGAGCGCACGCGCTGGTCGTCGCCGTCGTAGGCATGGAACACGTCGTGGAACGGCTGGCCGCGCGCGGCGTCGGCATCATGGCCGGCCAGCGCGGCGGCCGCGGCATTCAGATAGGTGATGCGGGCAGCCGGATCGGTGACGATCACGCCCTGCGTCAGCGAGGCCAGCGTGGTTTCGTAGTCGCGGCGCTGCGCGGCTTCGCGGCGGCGCAGCGCATCATTGGTGAGCCGGGCATGACGCAGCGCGGCTACCACCGCGCTGACCACCCCCGACACCAGCAGGAACATGCCGATTTCCAGCGCCTGCATGGCGCCGGATATCGGATAGGCCTGCGGGTCGCTGACGAACAGCAGCCAGATCAGCAGCGCGCCGACGAGCGACGCCGCCAGGCCGGCGCCGAACGAGACGGTCCAGGCGATGCCCGCGATGAACGGGTAGTACAGCACCAGCGGCATGTTCGGGCCGCCGAAATGGACGAGCAGCGACTGCAGCACGGTCGGCATCGCGACGAGTGCCGCAACGATCACGCCATTGCGCATCCAGCCTGCTTCGAGTTGATTCATCTGATCGGCTCCCGTCCGCACCGCTTGGGCCGGACGCATCCCTTACCATCCGGGCGGGTCGCTGCGCAGGTTTCGCGGCACGGCGGCACGCCGTGGCGCGCTGCGCTCACGACGGCGCCTTGTCCGCTGCCGTATCCGTCCTGTCGCTCTTGTCGCCGCCTTCGATCTGCGCCAGGCGGTTGTAGATTGTCTTGAGGCTGATGTCGAGCACCTCGGCCGCATGCGTCTTGACGCCACCGCATTGCGCCAGCGTGCCGAGAATCACGCGCCGGTCCACCTCCTCCAGCGTGGTGCCGAACGCCACCGACACCGTGTCGTCGTCGGCCACCGCCTCGCCCGACACCTCGGTCATGATCGGCGCCGGCAGCGTATCGATCACGTCGCCGTCGTTGAAGATGCTGGCGCGCTGCACAAAATTGCGCAGCTCGCGCACGTTGCCCGGCCATTGGTAGCCGGACAACGCCGCCAGTGCAGGAGCAGCAAAATGCATGCCGCGGCCGCTCTCCTCGTTGAGCCGTTCGAGAAACGCCGCGGCCAGCATCGGGATATCCTCGCCGCGCTCGCGCAGCGGCGGCAGCGTGATCGGAAACACGTTGATGCGGTGATAGAGATCGGGGCGCAGCTTGCCGTTGGCCATCGCCGCGTCGGTGTCGAGGTTGGTGGCCGCCACGATCCGCACGTCCACGTCGAACTCGCGCGACGAACCGAGCCGCGTCAGCCGCCCGGTTTCGAGCACGCGCAGCAGCTTGACCTGCGACTCCATCGGCATTTCGGTGATTTCGTCGAGGAACAGCGTGCCGCCGTCGGCGCGCTCGAAGAAGCCCTTGTGCTGGCGATCCGCGCCCGTGAAGCTGCCGCGGTCGTGGCCGAACATCTCGCTCTCCACCAGGTTCGCGGCGATCGCCCCGCAGTTGATGGCGAGGAACGGCCCCTTGCGGCGCAGGCTCAGGTCGTGGATCGTCTGCGCGGCCAGCTCCTTGCCGGTGCCCGATTCGCCCATCAGCAACACCGACGCCTCGGTGCTCGCGACGCGGCTGATCGCGTCGTACATGGCCTGCATCGGCGGCGAATTGCCGAGCATGCGGCCGAAGCGGCCGAGCCGTTTCAGTTCGCCGCGCAGCGAGGCGATTTCCTCGTGCAGCACGCTGGTGCGCGGCACCCGCGCGAAGATGCTGTTCAGCCGCTGCATGTTGAGCGGCTTGACGAGGTAATCGGTGGCGCCGCGCCGCAGCGCGTCGATGGCGGTTTCGAGGCTGGCGTGGCCGGTGGTCAGCACCATCTCGCAGTGCACGCCCTTCGGCAATTCTTCGAACAGATCCATGCCGCTGCCGTCGGGCAGCATCAGGTCGCAGAGAATCAGATCGGGCGTGTGGGTGGCGAGCAGCTTGCGCGCTTCGGCCAGTGTCGCCGCCGTGTCGCAGCTCAGTTGCTGCGTTTGAGCGAGCACCGAAAGCATCTCGCGGGTGTCGGCGTCGTCTTCGACGACGAGAATATAGGGCATTGACGCTCCGTCTCGGAACACGCTCCGGCGGGCATCGAGGCCTCGCGCCGGGCAGCGTGCAGCAGGAGCACCGGGCGCTGAACAACCCGATGACGCCCGGAAAGGGTGACCGACGGCACGACGCTGTCGATCTTGATAACGCCGACCGGGGCACCGGATCGGCCGCTTGGCCCGGCCTGTCGACTTGGCGTCCGGGGAGTATAGAGGACAACCTGTTGCACCCGGCCATTATCGTTTTTTTCTATCCGACCATGCCAGGCGTATTGGAATTTTCAATTCATGAACCGCAGGCAGATTCGGCTACGCTTGCGCTTATCTTATAAAAATTACACGCTTCACGGGGACCGTGTACGGAGACACGCTCTTCCACCCGAGATCCAACATTCATGTCGAAAACATCCAGCGACGGCCGCCGTCTGGCCGGCTCCTCGCCGCGCCTCCAGGCGCTGCTGTCGAAAATCGAGAAGGTTGCCGCAACCCGCGCAAGCGTGTTGATCGTCGGCGAAAGCGGCGCCGGCAAGGATATCGCCGCGCGCCTGCTGCACGATGCCAGCACCCGCGCGGGTGGCCCGTTCGTGGCCGTCAATTGCGGCGCGATCCCGGCCGAACTCGCCGAATCGCAGTTGTTCGGCCATGAAAAAGGCAGCTTCACGGGCGCGGCCGCCCAGCACATCGGCTGGTTCGAAGCCGCGGCGGGCGGCACGGTGTTCCTCGACGAAATCGCGGAAATGCCGCGCGACATGCAGGTCAAGCTGCTGCGTGCGCTCGAATCGAACACCATCATGCGGGTGGGCGGCACCGACACGATCCCGCTCGACGTGCGGATCATCGCCGCCACCCATCACAATCCCGTCGATGCGATCCAGGACGGCCGGCTGCGCGAGGATCTGTTCTACCGGCTCGCCGCGTTCGCGCTGCATGTGCCGGCGCTGCGCCACCGCGAAGGCGACGTCGAGGACATCGCGCGCGACCTGGTGGCCGGGCTCAACGCCCAGCACGGCAGCGACAAGGCGCTGTCGGCGCAGGCGCTCAAGGCGCTGCGCGCCTATCCGTGGCCCGGCAACGTGCGCGAGCTGCGCAATGCGATCGAACGCGCCTTCATCCTGTCCGACGACCAGATCGAACTCGACCTGCCGCGCCAGGTGCCGCCGCGCGTCGACGTGCGCGACAACGTGATGTCGCTGCCGCTCGGCGCCACGCTGGCGCATGCGCAACAGCGCTTCATCGTCGCCTCGCTGCGTCATTTCGAGGGCGACAAGCCGCGCACCGCCAAGGCGCTCGGCATCAGCCTCAAGACGCTGTACAACCGGCTCGCGCTGATGCGCGAGCATGGCCTGGAGCAGGAGCTCGAGGAAAGCGCGCGCCGCTGACGGCGCGCCGCCGCCCGGCTCAATGCCGGCGGTCGTCCGGCCCCGGCGCGACGGTGGCGGCATCGGGCTGCGCCGGGCCAGCCGGGCCGATCGCACCGGACGGCTGCGCGGCGGGATCGGGGCCGGCCAGCGGCGCGTCCCCCGAACCCGATCCGCCACGCGCCGCCGACTGCGGCACGTCGTCGGGCATGCGTCCGCGCACCACGCGCACCCGGTTGTCCACGTCGCGCACCCACACGCAGCTATCGGCCAGATCCTCGATCTCGTGCTTCATCCAGCGCTCGGGCACGGTGCCGTCGAGCCGCACGCAGCCCGCCTCCACCGCCACGCTGACCTCGCTCACGTCGATATCGATGGCGAAGGCCAGGCGCTCGCAGACATCCTCGCGAATCCGTTCGTCGGAACGCGTGTAGCCCTTCGGCCCGCGCAGGGGCTGCGCGCGGCGCTCGGCGTGGCGCGGGTGATAGGTGGGCGGCGGATCGTAGCGCGCGTGCGACGGCGCGCCGTGGCCACCGCCTTGCCACGCGTGCTGCTCGTTCCGCTCGTGCCGCGGCGCATCGCCGTAGCGCGCGTCGCGGCGCGCAGCGTGCTCGCCCGCGTGGCCGCCATGCTCGCGTTCGCTGGGCGCGGCCGGCCGCGCGGGGCCGCCGCCGACGCGTACCGGGTCGCGCCGGGCATCACGCTCCCGCCCTCCTTCATCGGCCGCACCGCGCGCTCGCCGTGCATCGCCGGCATCGTGCCGGGCGTCGTGCTCGCCGCGCTCGCGCCGCGCGTCGAAACGCTCGGCGGGCAGGCGCTCGCGGGCGTCCTGAAAATCGATGTCGCGTTCGTCGTCAGGCAGCAACAGGTCGTCGTAATGCGGCAGGTCGTGCTCGTCGCTGCCCCAGTAAGCCCGTTCGTTGCGCTCCTGCCAGTTCGCCGGCCCGCGCATGTCTCGCGAGCGATTCGGATGGCGTCGTTGCATCGCATACCTCCTCGATCGGTTGGGTCACCCCGGCGCGGATTCGGCCGGCGTCACCGTTTTTCATCATTTACTTCAAACGATATTGAAAGATTTGCCGGATCGACGGCGATGGCGCCACGCGCGGGCGCCGGCCGTCGGCGCTCATGGCGCGTCGTCGTCCTGCTCCGCGTCGTCGCTGTCGGCCAGCCAGCCGGTGCGGTCCGGCTCGATGTCGGCGCTATCGACGAAGTTCGAATCACCGTCCGCCGACGCGCGCTCGCCCGTGCCGGCGCGGTCGGTGCCCGCCGCGCCGGCCGCCGCGCCACGTTCGAGCGCATGGGCGTCGAGTTCGTCGTCCACGTCGAACGGGCGGCGTTTCGCGCCGCGCGTGTCGCTGCCGCTGTCCGACGAATCGCTCGGGCCGAGCGCGTCGGCATCGCTGCCGTTGCCGCCCGACGGATCGAGCGGTTCGTTGTCGGGGTTCAAGGTGCTGCTCATAAAGCCTCCCGGTCCTGGGTAATCCAATGCGAAAACCCGCCGGCCGCACGCGGTGGCCGGCGGGGACGGGGGATCAGCCCCCCGACGCGCCCGAGGCCGGCGACGCACCGGCGGCACCCGACGAATCGGATGCGCCCGTGGCGTCGGAAGCCGCGCCCGGCGCCGTCATCGGGGCCGGCGATACGCCGCTGGCCGCACCCGGTTGCGACGTATCGCTCGATGCGGCCGGCGCACTGGCTGCGCTGCCGGCACTGCCGCTATCACTCTGCTTCGAGCAGCCGGCCGCCGCGAGCAGCCCCGCACACAGCGCGCCCATGGCGAACGCGCGCCATACAGGTCGTGTCAGGGGTCGTGTCAGATCGTGTTGCATAAACCCTCCGGTCGTGGATGGACACCATGAGCCGCAAGACATGTGCCGCGCGCGGCCTGCCCGGCTGGCATGGCCGTTGCTGAAGGGAATGGATACGCCGCCGCATCCCTGGCCCTCTCGGCCGACGCGGCGTACCGGGCCGGCGTCATCGCCAGCGCCCGGCCAAGCATGGAGGACTGACGCGTGACACAAGTGGACCTGCTCCGTTACCTCGTGACGAGCCAATTGGTCGCACGCATCCAGACCGGGCGCTGGATGCCGCCCGACCGTATCGTGGCGGCCACCCGCCTATGGCTGGACAGCCATCGCGTGGAATGCGAGTGGCTCGACCGGATTCGCATCGCGATGGCCGCGCGCGGCCTGGCCAACGAGATCTACGACGTGGCCACCTCGGGCAGCGGCCCGGGCCTCGCCGACGGCCTGCTCGCCGACGAAGGCTCGCCGCAGATGGAAGCGCTGCGCGCGCGCTGCGAGCATTATCTGCAACGGCTGCACCGCGATTGACGTTCGGCGAGGCGCAATGCGATTCGGCACGAGCTTGCACCGCGCGCCGAACGGCTCGGCGTGTGCGGTTGAAATCGATTCGAAACCGACTGCAAGACGATGAATCGGGCGGCGCCGTCCGAGGCCATGTCTGGCGATTATCCATTCGGTTCACGTTCCGATCGTGGCGGCTTCGATCGGTTGTGCCTTGCGCCCTCTTGCGCCTTCTCCCGCCGCGCCCGACATCCCGCCCGGCCGCCGTTCCGCGCCGAAGCGCAAACCCTGTCGATAATCGTCTGCGGTTTTAATTCGCGGGTTTTCCCTTTCCCGTTTACCCGCCAATTCTCCAATAACAATCCATACGATCCTTTTCAAATTTCGATTGGCAGCACTATTTTTCTTTCCTGCGCTGCATTCCCCGCCATCCCCGCCGTTAACAAGAAAAAGAATAAATCCATCGTCATATCGGCAAATAAAAGTCCGAATTGCATCGACTTTCCGGCAAGGGAACAGGGATGAAAGCAAGAGACAACACGGGGCGGGGAAACACGTCGAAATCGATTTCGGGAACGGGAGCCCGCAGCGGATCGCGCGCGATCCGGCATATCGGAGCGGGCCTCCTGGCGGCCGCCATACTCGCGCTGGCGGCCTGCGGCGGCGACGACAACAACGGCAGCGCCAGCGCGCTCGGCGCCGTTTCGAACCAGGCCTTCATCGACAACACCGCATACGCCACCGGCGCGGGCGCCAGCCTGAACCTGTGGCAAGTCAACGAATCGGCGGCGGTCATGCATCGCCAGTGGGCCGGCAACGGCAAGAGCGTCGATTACACGTCGACCACCGGCCATCTGAGCGCGCTGGCCCCGGACGGCACGCCCGAGGCCAGCCTGTCCTACGTGGCCTACACCGCGCCGAGCCAGGACGGCCGGCCGCGCCCCGTCACGTTCTTCTACAACGGCGGCCCCGGCTCGTCGTCGGTGTGGCTGCGGCTCGGCGCGTTCGCGCCCACCCGCGTGGCCACGCCCGATCCGCTCATGACGAACTGGCCCGACTTCCCGCTGGTCGCCAACGACGACAGCCTGATCGACACCACCGACATGGTGTTCATCGATCCGCCCGGCACCGGCTTCTCGGAAGCCATCGCGCCGAACACCAACCAGACGTTCTGGGGCACCGATGCCGACGTGGCCGTGATGCGCGACTTCATCCGCCGCTATATCGCCGTCAACCAGCGCACCAGCGCGCCGCTGTACCTGTACGGCGAGTCGTACGGCACGCCGCGCACCAACATGCTGGCGCTGGCGCTCGAATCGGCCGGCGTGAACCTGAGCGGCATCGTGCTGCAGTCGTCGATCCTCAATTACTTCGCGGACCCCGGCGAAACCTACGCGATCACGGGTGGCAACACGGCCAGCGCGTCGCTGGCGCTGAAGGCCGCGACCGACGGGATGATCGGTTACTTCCTCGGCTACGCGCAGGTGGCCGCCTATTTCAACCAGGTGTCGCCCGCGCCGGCCGACCCGGCGCAATTCGCCTTGAAGATGCAGGCCTTCGCGACCGCCCAATACGCGCAGCTCGCGCAATACGGTCCGAGCTTCTTCTTCGCCGGCACCCCGCTGGTGCCCACGCCGACCTACCCCGACATCAACACGCTGTCGCAATGGTCGACGCAAACCACCCTGTCGTTTGCCTCGCTGAGTGCGTATTTCGGCACGAAGTTCTACGGCCGCGCGCTGGTGCCCGGCTCGACCATCGGCCGCTACGACGGCCGCGTGATCCTGCCGAGCGGCGACCCGCGCCTGCAGGCGGATTCGGACCCGTCCGACATCCTCGTTTCACAACCGTTCACCGCCGTGCTGGCCGCGCAGTTGCCCAACGAGCTCGGCTATCAGGCGCCGAACGCGACCTACGCCACGCTGAACAACGCTGTCATCAACGGCTGGGATTTCAGCCACGCCGGGCAAGCCGTGCCCGACACCATCCCGGACCTGCTCGCCGCGCTCCAGCTCGATCCCCAGTTGAAGGTGCTGTCGGCCAACGGCTATCACGACCTGGCCACGCCGTATTTCCTGACCGAGAACCAGCTCGCGCGCTTGCAGACGGTGCCCGGCATCGCGCCGAACCTGCAGATGACGTTCTACCCGGGCGGCCACATGATCTATCTCGACAACGACGCGCGGCCCCGCCTGCGTGCCGATCTGGCCGCGTTCTTCGCGAACCGGCCGATCGCCAACGCGCTGTCGCTCGCGCAATTGCCCGCGCCCTGGCCCGACGAAAGCCCGGCGGCCGCGCGAACCTCGAACACCGCGATCGCGGCCCGCTGATGCCGCTCCCCTTCTCGACGAGACACGCCATGCTCCATCCGCATCCGATTCCACGCGGTATGTCATTCGCGGCACTGCGCCACGCCGTTTCGTTGGCGACCCGGGCCTTGGCGGTCGTGGCGGCCACCACGCTGGCGCTGGCGCTGCCCGCCGGCCCCGCCGCCGCGGCCGCGCAGCAGGCCGTGTCCACCCCGGTGCCGCTGCAAGGCGGCGTCGACGGCCCGTTCCGGCCGCGCCAGCCGCTTGCCGCGCCCGCCTCGGCCACCACCGGCAGCGATCTGGCCCGGCAGGCCCGCTCGCGGCTCGCCGCGAGCCTGGCCACCAATGCCGCGCTGTCGGACGGCCGGACGATCACCGCGGCGCAGGCCCGGGCCCACGGCCTGCCGTTCATCGCGCGCCATTTCGACCAGATCGACACAGCCCACAGCGGGCGCGTGAGCCTGCAACAGGTCCGGCAATATCTGCAACGCGAGCCGCAATAGGCGGCAGAGGGCGGCAGCAGGCCGCCATGCGCCGCGCGGCCTCTGCCTCGGCGCCACGTCACAAGGCAACGGCAAACCGCTGCGCCGCCGCCGCGTTTTCGCTATGATCGAAACACGCCGCGCCGGCGATCAGGGTCAACCGGGCGCGGCGGGCCGGCTGCATGCGCACCGGCTTTCTCGCCACCAGAACAACAACATCACCGACTTGCGCCGTATGAAAGCACACCACCTCGCGGCCGCCGGCCTAGCCTGCGCCGCCCTGCTGACTGCCACCTCGCCCACCTTCGCCGCGGAGCCGAAAGCGCTCGACGCCGCGCTCGATTGCTCGTGGAACGGCCACAAATTCGTCGCGCCGCTGGCCGAAGCCGGCGACATCGACACCAAGCCGATGCACGTCGAAGCGAATTCGATGAACGCATTCCATACCGCCCACCCGCTGACGGCCTACGGCTTTTCGGTCTACGTGGTGCTCGGCTACCAGGAGAACGATCCGCTGTTCCAGCATGGCGACGGCACGCAGATCGACCAATGGGGCTACGGCGTGGTGGTGCGCGGCTCGAAAAGCAGTGTCGAGGCCAAGGTGCGCGCCGCCGGCAGCACCGCCACCGTGAAGGCCGCGTTCCCGTTCCTGACCGCCATCGTCTGCACGCCCTGAGCGCGGCGCGAGCCTCGACGACATGAAAAAGCGGCTGCATGCCCGACGCATGCAGCCGCTTTTTCATCGAACGCGCACTGCGCGCCCGGCGCTCAGGCTTCCGTGTACACCACGCGATACGGAATGCCGACCTTCTCCCACTCCGCCGCTTCCTGGCTCAGGCTGTAGTCGGTCAACGGGTTCTGCTCGACCCAACTGCCCGGCAGCCGCACCTCGTAGCCGCCCTTCTTGGCGTCCGACACCGAAATCTCGGGCAAGCCGGCATCGGTTCGGCGACGGCACAGCAGCGCCGCCAGGCGCAGGCAGAACAGCAGCGGCCATTCGACGTCGCGCGACTGCGAAAGCTTGCCGAGCTTGCCCGCATGGCCGAGCACCAGCGCCGCCAGGCGGGCCTGATCGGTGCGCGAGAAGCCGGGCATGTCGGCATTGCTGGCGATATAGGCCGAATGCTTGTGATAGGCGCTGTGCGAGATCGACAGGCCGATTTCATGCAACGCGGCGGCCCAGCCCACGAACGTGCGATCCTCCGGGCGACGCAGTTCCTCGGTCTGCTCGAGCTGGTCGTAGAAGCTGGTAGCCAGCGAGGCGATCCGGTCGGCCTGGGCGCGATCGACGCCGTAGCGGCGCGTGAAGCCCTCGACCGTCACCGCGCGCATGTCCTCGTGCTGCGCCCGGCCGAGCAGGTCGTACAGCACGCCGAGGCGCAGCGCGCCGTCGGTGGTGTCCACGTAATCGATGCCCAGTTCCTCGAACACCGCGAGCATGATCGACAAACCGCCGGCCAGCACCGGGATGCGATCGGGCTTCAGCGCGACGAGCTTCAGGCGGTTGACGTTCTCGGCCTTGATCAGCGCGCGCTTCAAGCGTTCGAGCCCGCCGCGCGAAATGCCGTGCGTGATGCCGGCATCGTTGAAGCCGTTGCCCTCGACCAGCTCGGCCAGCGCGCGCGCCGTGCCCGACGAGCCGATCGCCTGATCCCAGCCGGCCTTCTTGTACTCGCCCGAGATAATCTGGATTTCGCGCTTGGCGGCCAGTTCGGCCTGCCGCATGGTGTATTCGTCGACGTTGCCGGCCGGGAAGAACTGGCGGCTGTGGCTGACGCAGCCGATATACAGGCTTTCCATGACGATCGGCGTGTAGTGCTGGCCGATGATGAATTCGGTCGAGCCGCCGCCGATGTCGACCACCAGCCGCTTGCCCGCATTGGCCGGCACCGAGTGCGCGGCGCCCGCGTAGATCAGCCGCGCTTCCTCGCGGCCCGCGATCACTTCGATCGGGAAGCCGAGCGCCGCTTCGGCCTCGACCAGGAATTCGCCGGCATTCTTGGCGACGCGCAGCGTATTGGTGGCCACCGCGCGCACGTGATCGGGGTGGAAATCGCGCAGGCGTTCGCCGAAACGCTTCAGCGCGTCCCAGCCCCGCTCCTGCGAGGCGCGATCGAGCATCTTGTCGCGCGACAGGCCTGCCGCGAGGCGAACCGGCTCGCGCAGCGCGTCGACCGGGTAAATCTGGCTGCCCGCAGGCGTTTCCTCGACGCGGCCGACGATCAGCCTGAAGCTGTTCGAACCGAGATCGACGGCGGCGAGTAGTTGCGGGGATGTGACCATCGGGTAGTTGCTCCGTTCTCGGCAGGCGAGCCGCCGCTACGCCAAACCATGACATTCAAACGCAGCATTTTAAATGCTGTCGCCGCCGCGGTGTCGGATCATCGCAGGCAATTGCAGCGCCGGCGAATGGTTTCGCTTGAAACAGACGATGAGATTTGCCGATTGCCGACGTATTATTTGCTGAACCATCCTGCATTGTCATCAATACGTCATCAAATCATGGAATGCCAGGACGTATCATTCGAAAAGAAGGTCAAATACGTCATCAATATGTCATTAAACCGTGAGAATTTCCGAGCACCCCTTCCTTCCCTCCGCACCTGACCAGCCCTCCACGCTGCCGATGTCCATCCGCTACCCGCTGCTCAACCGTGAACTGGGCATCCTCGGCTTCAACGAGCGCGTGCTCGCGCAAGCCGCCGATCCGCACGTTCCGCTGCTGGAACGGCTGCGTTTCATCTGCATCACCAGCAGCAACCTCGACGAATTCTTCGAAGTCCGCATGGCCGGGCTGCAGGAGCAGATGCGCGACAACCCGGGCGCGCCGTCGCCCGACGGCATGTCGCTGCAGCATGTGTACGACCTGGTGGTGCAGCGCGCGCAACGCCTGGTCCACAAGCAATACGCGATGCTGCACGAGACCATCATCCCGGCGCTCGAAACCGAAGGCATTCATTTTCACGGCACGGATAGCTGGAGCGAGGCGCAGCTCGACTGGGCCCGCAACTACTTCCTCGACGAACTGCTGCCGGTGCTGACACCGATCGGGCTCGATCCGGCGCACCCGTTCCCGCGCGTGCTCAACAAGAGCCTGAACTTCGTGGTCGAACTCGAAGGCCGCGACGCATTCGGCCGCCAGGCGCTGCTCGGCATCGTGCAGGCGCCCCGCGCGCTGCCGCGCGTGGTGCGCATGCCGCAGGAGCTGTCGGGCTTCCGTCACGGCTTCGTGCTGCTCAGTTCGCTGATGCAGCGCTTCGTGGGCGAGCTGTTCCCGAAGCTTGTCGTCAAGAGCTGCAACCAGTTCCGCATCACGCGCAACAGCGAGCTGTTCGTCGACGAGGACGAAATCACCAACCTGCGCGTCGCACTGCAGGGCGAACTGCCCGCCCGCCACCTCGGCAACGCGGTGCGGCTCGAAGTGTCGGCCGACACGCCCGCCCACATCGTGCGCCGCCTGCTCGACGAGAGCGACCTCAGCGAGCGCGATTGCTACCGCGTGAACGGCCCCGTCAACCTGGTGCGGCTGATGCAGTTGCCCGACCTGGTCGATCTGCCCGAACTGAAGTTCGTGCCGCACACGCCGTCCACGCCGGCCGAAGTCACGAACGCGGCGTCGATGTTCGCGGCGATCGATCGCGCCGACATCCTGCTGCACCATCCGTACGAAAGCTTCCAGCCGGTGCTGCAACTGCTGCAGGAGGCCGCCCGCGATCCGAACGTGGTCGCCATCAAGCAGACCATCTACCGCACCGGCACCGATTCGCCGCTGATGGACGCGCTGATGGAAGCCGCGCGCAACGGCAAGGAAGTGACGGTGGTGGTGGAGCTGCTCGCGCGCTTCGACGAGGAAACCAACATCAACTGGGCGTCGCGGCTCGAAGCCGTGGGCGCGCACGTGGTGTACGGGGTGGTCGGCCACAAGTGCCACGCCAAGATGGTGCTGATCGTGCGCCGCGAGAAGCGCGGCGGCAAGAACGTGCTGCGCCGCTACGTGCACCTCGGCACCGGCAACTACCATCCGCGCACGGCGCGCCTCTATACCGATTTCGGGCTGATGACGACCGAGCCGAGGATCTGCGAGGACGTCCATCACGTGTTCCAGCAGTTGACCGGCATCGGCGGCGAGCTGCGGCTGCACGAGCTGTGGCAATCGCCGTTCACGCTGCATCCGAAGATGATCGAGGGCATCCGCCGCGAAATCGCCAACGCGCGCGCCGGCAAGCGCGCGCGGATCGTCGCGAAGATGAACGCGCTGCTCGAACCGTCGGTGATCGCCGAGCTTTACGAGGCCTCGCAGGCCGGCGTGAAGGTCGATCTGATCGTGCGCGGCGTGTGCGCGTTGCAGCCCGGCGTGCCGGGCCTGTCGGAGAACATCACGGTGCGCTCGATCATCGGCCGCTTCCTCGAACATCACCGCATCTACTACTTCCATGCGGGCGGCGCCGAGGAAGTCTATCTGTCGAGCGCCGACTGGATGGACCGCAACCTGTTCCGCCGCGTCGAGGTGGCATTCCCGATCCACGATCGCAAGCTCAAGCGTCGCGTGATCGCCGAAGGGCTGTCGGTGCTGCTCGGCGACAATCAATCGGCGTGGCTGATGCAGAGCGACGGCCACTACAAGCGCCGCCGCACCGGCAAGACCTCGCGCAGCGCGCAGCTCGGGCTGCTGGAGAAGTTCGGCGGCTGAAGCCGGAAGCGCGCCGGCGCGTGCGTCGGGCTCAAACGAAAATGCCACCCTCGCGGGTGGCATTTTTCATGGCGGTGGCAACCGGTGTCGATCCGTTGTCCTGCGAATGCGCTCAGACTTCGTGCCGCCGCCGCGCCACCGTGCGCTGCGCCGGAAAGCGCGCCGTGAACGTGCTGCCGCGCCCTTCCTCGCTCTGGATCAACAATTGGCCGTCGTGGCGTTGCAGCACATGCTTGACGATCGCGAGGCCCAGGCCCGTGCCGCCGGTATCGCGCGAACGGCTGCGATCGACGCGATAAAAACGCTCGGTCAGCCGCGGCAACTCTTCCGCCGCAATCCCGAACCCGCTGTCCTTCACCGAAAACACCGCCTGCGAGCCGTCGCGCCGCCAGCACACGCGGATCTTGCCGCCCTCGGGCGTGTAGCGCACCGCGTTCGTGACGAGGTTGCCAAGCGCGCTGAAGATTTCCGTCTCCGCGCCCGTCACCGTCAGCGCTTCGTCGATCTCGAACGAGATCTCGTGATGGCCGGCCGACAGCGATTGCGCGACATCCTCGAGATGGCCGAGCACGTCGTCCATGTCGACCGGCTTGTCGGTCGGCGGCTTGCCCTCGCCTTCGAGCTTGGCCAGCACCAGCAGGTCGGTGACGATCTTGCGCATGCGCGACGCCTGCTGCTCCATCATGTCGAGATAGCGCGCGCGTTCTTCCTCCGACACCGGCAGCTCGCGCAGCGTTTCGAGGAAGCCCGACAGCACCGTCAGCGGCGTCTTCAGTTCGTGCGACACATTGGCCACGAAGTCGCGGCGCATCGCGTCGGTGCGTTCGACCTCGGTGATGTCCTGCGTCAGCAGCAGCTTGCGGTTGTCGCCGTACGGGAACACCTGCACCGCGATCACGTGCTGACGCCCTTCGCCCATGCCGCGCATCACGAGCATCTCGTCGTAGTGCTGGGCATTGAGGTAACGCACGAAATCAGGATGCCGAACCAGATGCGTGATGTGCTGGCGCAGGTCGCGCTTCGAATCGAGCCCGAAATGCAGCTCGGCGATCGCATTGCACCATTCGATCTGGTCGTGGTCGTCGAGCATCGCCACGCCGTTCGGCGAGGCCTGGATCGCCTGGATGAAGCGCGAGTGCTGCTGCTCGACCTGACGCACCTGCGAATGCCACTGCTTCGCGAGCTTGTGCAGGCGGTAGTAGATTTCGCCCCAGATGCCCGGCGCGCTCGGCACTTCGCCATACACCGGCGCGTCGAGCAGGCGCCAGAGGCGCTGCGTATGGAAAGTGCTGAAGAACGCCTGCGCGGTCAGCAGGATGATCGCGACCGCGAGACCCGCGCGCATGCCGATCAGCGCGCCGGCCAGCGCGGAAACCAGCGCGAGCAGGACGAGCGAGACCAGAAAGCGCGCCCAGATGATGTTCATGGTTGGCGCTCTAAAGAGAACGGGAATGAGCGGAGCCGCGGCGCGCGGGCGATCGCCCGAATCGCGCGCCGCATTGCATCAAGCGTGTTTCGCGAGGCGGTAGCCGCTGCCACGAACGGTTTCGATCATAGCATCGCACCCTGCCGGCTTGAGGGCCGCGCGCAGGCGCTTGATATGCACGTCCACCGTCCGTTCCTCGACGAATACGTGATCGCCCCACACCTGATCGAGCAGTTGCGTGCGGCTGTGCACGCGCTCGGGGTGGGTCATGAAGAAATGCAGCAGGCGGAACTCGGTCGGACCGAGATCGAGCTTGATCTCGTTGCCTTCGGCGCTGGCCGCGACACGGTGCGTAGCCGGGTCGAGGCGCAGGCCGTTGATCGACACCACGTCCTCGGTGAGCTGCGGCGCGCGGCGGCGCAACACCGCCTTGATGCGCGCCATCAGTTCCTTCGGCGAGAACGGCTTGGTGACGTAGTCGTCCGCGCCGATCTCGAGACCCAGCACCTTGTCCTGCTCGTCACCGCGCGCGGTCAGCATGATGATCGGGATGTGCTTCGTGCGCTCGTTGTTGCGAAGTTCGCGCGCGAACGCGATGCCCGATTTGCCCGGCAGCATCCAGTCGAGCAGGACCAGATCAGGCAGCACGTCGCTGATCAGGTTTTGCGCCTGCTCCGCGTTGTACGCGCGAATCGCACAATGGCCCGCGTGTTGCAGGTTCACCGAAATGAGTTCGGAAATCGCGGGCTCATCTTCGATGACGAGAATGTTGCTGGGCATCGGCACCTCTATCCGTCCTTATCCTGGCTGATTAACTGTTGGCTTCGCGGTCGAGCAGGTCGCGCGGCTTGTGCCGCACGTCGGTGCCCTTGACGATGTAGATGATGAATTCGGCGATGTTCTTGGCGTGGTCGCCGACGCGCTCGATCGCCTTGGCGATGAACAGGAAATCGAGGCCGACCGAGATCGTGCGCGGATCTTCCTGCATGTACGACACGAGCTTGCGCACGAACGCGCGGAATTCCTGGTCGATTTCCTTGTCGTCCTTGACGATCTGGGCCGCGGCCACCGTGTCGAGGCGCGCAAACGCATCGAGTGCGCGACGCAGGATCGTCACGGCCATTTCGCCCGACACCTTGATCTCGGCGATGTTCACGCCACGCGCGATCGGCTCGTCGGCGAGACGGCGCACCCGCTTGGCGATCTTTTCGGCTTCGTCGCCGGCGCGCTCGAGATTGGTGATGGTCTTGGAGATCGACATCAGCAGGCGCAGGTCGCGCGCGGCCGGCTGGCGGCGCGCGATGATGTTGCCGCACTCTTCGTCGATGTCGACTTCCATCTGATTCAGGATGTCTTCGTTGGCGATCACGCGCTCGGCCGCTTCGCGGTCGAATTCGTTCAGGGCGTGGATGGCCTCGGTAATTTGCGCCTCGACGAGGCCGCCCATTTCGAGAACCTTCGACGACACCGCGTTCAGGTCGGCGTCGAATTGGCTCGACAGATGCTTATCGGTCATTGTTCTTGCTCCGTCATCAACCGAAACGGCCGGTGATGTAATCTTCCGTTTCCTTGCGGGCCGGCTTGATGAAGATTTTTTCAGTATCGCCGAATTCGATCAGCTCGCCCAGATACATATACGCTGTGTAGTCCGAACAACGTGCGGCCTGCTGCATGTTGTGCGTGACGATCACGACCGTGTAGTCGCTCTTCAGCTCCGCGATCAGCTCTTCGATGCGGCCGGTCGAGATCGGGTCGAGCGCCGAGCACGGCTCGTCGAGCAGCAGCACTTCCGGGCGGATCGCGATGCCGCGCGCGATACAGAGCCGCTGCTGCTGGCCGCCCGACAGGCCGTAGCCGCTCTGGCCCAGCTTGTCCTTCACTTCGTTCCACAGCGCGGCCTTGGTCAGCGCCCACTCCACGCGATCGTCCATTTCCGAGCGCGTGAGCTTCTCGAACATCTTCACGCCGAACGCGATGTTGTCGTAGATCGACATCGGGAACGGGGTCGGCTTCTGGAACACCATGCCGATGCGCGCGCGCAGAAGCGAGATGTCCTGCTTCGATTCGAGCAGGTTCTCGCCGTCCATCACGATCGCGCCTTCGGCGCGTTGTTCCGGATACAGCGCGTACATCTTGTTGAACGTGCGCAGCAAGGTGGACTTGCCACAGCCCGACGGCCCGATGAACGCGGTCACCTTGCCTTCCGGAATGCGCATGTTGATGTTCTTCAGCGCATGGAACTTGTTGTAGAAGAAGTTCAGATTGTTGACTTCGATCTTCGCTTCAGGCGCTGCAAGCGGGCTCTGGCCAGGTGCTGCGCTGGCGCCGGCGGGCGCTTTGCCGAGT
Organism: Burkholderia sp. 22PA0099; assembly: GCF_047497165.1. Taxonomy (NCBI): domain Bacteria; kingdom Pseudomonadati; phylum Pseudomonadota; class Betaproteobacteria; order Burkholderiales; family Burkholderiaceae; genus Burkholderia; species Burkholderia sp. 22PA0099. The sequence continues at coordinate 3,095,622 of NZ_CP163165.1, forward strand.
TGGATCGGATTCAGGTGGCTTTCTGCCATATTCATCGGATTGCTCCGCCGTTACTTTTTCGAGAAGATCGAGCGCGCCAGGATGTTCAATCCCAGCACGCCCAGCGTGATCAGGAAGACGCCCGCCCAGGCGAGCGATTGCCACTGCGCAAACGGGCTCATCGCGAACTTGTAGATCGTGACGGGCAGGTTGGCGATCGGGTGGCTCATGTCGAGCGAGAAGAACTGGTTCGACAGCGCCGTGAACAGCAGCGGCGCGGTTTCGCCGGCGATCCGTGCAACCGCGAGCAGCACGCCCGTCATGATGCCGGCGATCGACGCGCGCAGCGTGATGGTCAGCACCATGCGCCACTTCGGCGTGCCGAGCGCGAACGAGGCTTCGCGCAGCGCGATCGGCACCAGGTTCAGCATGTTTTCGGTGGTGCGGATCACGATCGGCACTTGCAGCAGCGCCAGCGAGATCACCCCCGCCCAGCCCGAGAAGCGGCCGGTCGGCGCGACCACCACGGCATAGACGAACAGGCCGATCACGATCGACGGCGCCGACAGCAGGATGTCGTTGATGAAACGCATCGTGCTCGCCAGCAGGTTCTTCTGGCCGTATTCGGCCAGGTAGACACCGGCCATCACGCCGATCGGCGTGCCCACCAGCGTGCCCAGAACAACCATCATCAGGCTGCCGACGATGGCGTTGGCAAGACCGCCGCCATCGGTATCCGGGGCCGGCGTCGACTGCGTGAACAGGTCGACCGACAGGCCGCCGATGCCCAGGCGCAGCGTCGTGTAGAGAATCCACACCAGCCACACCAGACCGAACACCATCGCGGCGAGCGAGAAGGTCAATGCAACGGCGTTGGTGCGCTTGCGGCGAGCCTGCAGCCTGGTGCGCATCGCCTCGAGTGCGGGGCCGGACTGGCCGCCCGGCATGTTCAGGACGCGTTCGCTCATTTCTTGCCTTCCGACTTCTGGAGACGCAGCAGCATCAGTTTCGAAACCGACAGCACGACGAAGGTGATCACGAACAGGATCAGGCCCAGTTCCATCAGTGCCGACGTATGCAGGCCCGGCGCGGCTTCCGCGAATTCGTTCGCGAGCGCCGAGGTAATGCTGTTGCCCGACGAGAACAGCGAAATATCGTTGAGCAGGTTGGTGTTGCCGATCACGAACGTGACGGCCATCGTCTCGCCGAGCGCGCGGCCGAGGCCGAGCATCACGCCGCCGATCACGCCGGTCTTGGTGAAGGGCAGCACGATCTTCCACATCACTTCCCAGGTCGTGCAGCCGATGCCGTACGCCGATTCCTTCAGCAGGACCGGGGTGACCTCGAACACGTCGCGCATCACCGAGGCGATGTACGGGATGATCATGATCGCCAGGATCACGCCGGCGCTGAGCAGGCCGATGCCGATCGCCGGGCCGGCGAAGATCGCGTTGAGGCCCGGGATGGGTTTCACGAGCTTGCCGAGCGGGCCTTCGAAGTATTCCGCGAAGATCGGCGCGAACACCAGCAGGCCCCACATGCCGTACACGATCGACGGAATGGCGGCCAGCAATTCGATGGCGATGCCGAGCGGGCGGCGCAGCCACACGGGCGAGAGTTCGGTGAGGAACAGGGCGATGCCGAAGCTGACGGGCACGGCGATCACCAGGGCGATGATCGACGTGACGATCGTGCCGTAGATCGGCACGAGCGCGCCGTAGACATCGGCGTTGGGGTCCCATTCGGACCGCCAGAGGAAACTGAGGCCAAACTTCTCGATAGTCGGCAACGACGCGATGAGCAGCGACACGATGATGCCGCCGAGCACCAGCAGGGTCACGATCGCGGCAATGCGCGCAAGACCGCCGAAGATGACATCGCCGAGCCGGCCCGGCGCGCGCATCTGGCCTGCGGCGGGACGTGACGAGAGAGGAATGTCGGACATGGGTGCCTGATTGTTCAGTGGCAGGCGGCGCATGCCGCCCCGCCGATACTGCACCGCGCCGCCCGACACATGCCGGACGGCGCGACCACGACTTGCTTGCTGCGAATGAAGCTTACTGAGCGACCGGCTTGCCGGCTGCGTCGGTCACCTTCACCTTCCATTGCTTGCGGATTTCATCCGTCACCGACTTCGGCAGCGAGATGTAGTCGAGATCCGTTGCAGCCTTTTCGCCGTTCTTGAACGACCAGTCGAAGAACTTCAGCACTTCCGCGCCTTGCTCCGGCTTGTCCTGCTTCGTGTGCAGCAGCACGAACGTTGCGCCGACGACCGGCCATGCGTCCTTGCCCGGCTCGTTCGTCAGGATCTGGTAGAACGACTTCGTCCACTCCGCGCCGGCAGCGGCGGCGGCGAACGTCTTGGCATCCGGCGCCACCACGTTACCCGACGCGTTCTTGATGTTGGTGTAGATCATGTGGTTCTTCGTGGCGTAGGCCGATTCGACATAGCCGATCGAACCCGGCAGGCGTTGCACGAAGGCCGCGACGCCGTCGTTGCCCTTGCCGCCCGTACCCGTCGGCCAGTTGACCGTTGCGCCTTCGCCGATCTTCGACTTCCACTCGGCGTTGACCTTCGACAGGTAGTTCGTCCAGATGAACGACGTGCCCGAACCGTCAGCGCGGCGGACCACGGCGACGTCCAGATCCGGCAGCTTGACCTTCGGGTTCAGCGCGACGATGGCCGGGTCGTTCCACTTCTTGATCTTGCCCAGGTAGATGTCGCCGAGCACTTCGCCCGACAGAACGATTTCACCTGCCTTGATGCCCGGGATGTTCACCACCGGCAGAATGCCGCCGATGACCGTCGGGAACTGGAACAGGCCTTCCTTGGCCAGCTCGTCGTCCTTCAGCGGAGCGTCCGAACCTGCGAAATCGACCGTCTTGGCGATGATCTGCTTCAGGCCACCCGAGGAACCGATGCCTTGGTAGTTGACCTGAGCGTTGGCAGCGTTCTTGTACTCGGCTGCCCACTTCGTGTAAATCGGTGCGGCGAACGTGCTGCCGGCGCCGGTGATGTCGGCTGCGTGGGCGGCAACAGCGAAGAGCGCGCCAGCCAGACCAGCGAACGCAGTTTGCATCAACTTCATGAGACCTCCAGTGTGTGAGCGGATGACTACGGCACCGCGAAGATTAGGGGGTACCCATGACAGTAATGTGACAATTGATGAACCTGATGTGACAGCAACATGACAGACCGAAAGCTGTGAGCCGCCCTGCCCGGCCGGCGGGCCTCGCCGCGGATGTCCCATCCGGCAAGGCTTCGCGGCGGCTGCTCGGGGAGGTTCGCGAAGGGAAGTCGAGCGGGCCGATGCCGCGAATGCATCGAAATCGCGCATCGAACGGCACGATTGTTCAACGCCGTCCGGCCCGAGCGGCAGCGCTCATCCACAGTAGTCGAAATGTCACGAAACGGAAGATTTTTGCCGATGCAAACGATTTTTTCGGGCAATTGCGGAGAAAATCGGGATCGAACGGCAATGGCGTGGCTCGCACGGGTAAACGTTTTCATCCGAGCCATGACGAGATCGGGCGACGCCTGCGTCCGATCCGCCGCCGTGCGACAAGGTGGCGCGTCATCACGGTGCGCCGTCGGACCAATAAAAAAGGGCGACGCCCCGCGCCGCCCTTGCCTTTCGTCCGCCTGGCCTGTCAGGCCGTCGCGGCCCGGACCGCCGCGGCGATCGTTTCGGCATGATGCTGTGCATCCGCGGCTTCGCGCGCCTCGACCATCACGCGCAGCACCGGCTCGGTGCCCGAGGCGCGGATCAGCACGCGCCCGCTTTCGCCCAGCTCTCGCTCGGCCCTGGCAATCGCGGCCTGGATCGAGGCGTCGCCCTTCCAGTCCGCGCCGGCCTTCATGCGCACGTTGATCAGTGTTTGCGGGAACAGCTCGACGCCGTCGAGCAGTTGCGCCAGCGTCTTGCCGCCGCGCGTCAGCGCGGCCAGCACCAGCAGCGCCGAGACGATGCCGTCGCCGGTCGAATGGCGGTCGAGCGACAGGATGTGACCCGAGCCTTCCGCGCCGAGCTGCCAACCGCGTTCACGCAATTGCTCGAGCACGTAACGATCGCCGACGGCCGCGCGCACGAACGGCACGCCGAGCTTTTGCAGCGCCACTTCCACGGCCAGGTTCGTCATCAGCGTGCCGACCGCGCCCGGCACCTTGCCGTCGGTGGCCATGCGATCCTGCACCAGCACGTAGAGCAGTTCGTCGCCATTGAACAGGCGGCCGGTGGAGTCGACCACCAGCAGGCGGTCGGCGTCGCCGTCGAGCGCAATGCCGAGATCCGCGCCGTTTTCCTTGACGGCGGCAATCAGCGCATCGGGCGCCGTGGCGCCGACCTTGTCGTTGATGTTGAAGCCGTTCGGCTTCACGCCGATCGGCACGACATCCGCGCCCAGCTCGTGGAACACGTGCGGCGCGATCTGGTACGCCGCACCGTGCGCGCAATCGACCACCAGCTTGAGCCCGCGCAGGTCGTACGAGGCCGGAAACGTGCTCTTGCAGAACTCGATGTAGCGGCCGTTCGCGTCGTCGAGCCGGCGTGCCTTGCCGAGGCCGTCGGACGGCTCGCAGGCCAGCGGCTTGTCGAGCCAGGATTCGATTTCGGCTTCGGTTTCATCGGGCAGCTTGTTGCCGTCGCCCGAGAAGAACTTGATGCCGTTGTCGTGATACGGATTGTGCGAAGCGCTGATCACCACGCCGGCGGCGAGGCGCAGCGCGCGCGTCAGGTAGGCGACGCCCGGCGTGGGCATCGGGCCGGCCAGCATCACGTCGACACCCGCCGCCGAGAAGCCCGCTTCGAGCGCCGCCTCGAGCATGTAGCCCGAGACGCGCGTGTCCTTGCCGATCAGTACCGTCGGGCGGCCGGCCGTGCTGCGTGCGTTCGAGCGCGCCAGCACCTTGCCGGCCGCATAGCCGAGCCGCAGCACGAATTCGGGGGTGATCGGGCCTTGGCCGACTTCGCCGCGAATGCCGTCCGTACCGAAATAACGACGTCCCATGAATGCAATCCTCCTTGTATGTACTTATGCGCGCCGTGCTGCCTCGCGCACGGCGCGCCAGATTTTCAGCGCATCCACCGTCGCGGCGACGTCGTGGACGCGAATGATGGCCGCTCCCCGCTCGGCGGCGCACACGGCCGCCGCCACGCTCGCGGCCACGCGCTCGGCGGGCGGCTTGCCGATCAGCGCGCCGAGCATCGATTTGCGCGACATGCCGGCCAGCACCGGGTAACGCTGCCCGTCCGGCCGCGCGGGGGCCGTTTCCGGCAAGCGCGCCAGCAAGGCGTAATTGTGCTCGACCGTCGCCTTGCCGAACCCGAACCCCGGATCGACGCTGATCCGCGACGGCGCGATCCCGGCCGCAACGAATGCCGCGGCGCGCACGGTAAGAAAATGTCTCACCTCCGAGACGACGTCAAGATAGTCCGGTTCGCCGATCTGCATCGTCTGCGGCTCGCCGAGCATATGCATGACGCACAGCCCGCAGTTGCTGTCCTTCACTGCCTCGATCGCACCGGCCTGCCGGAAGCCCCAGATATCGTTGATCAGGTCCGCGCCGGCCGCCAGCGTCGCGCGCATCACGTCGGGCTTGTAGGTGTCGATCGAGAGCGGCACGTTCATGCCGTGCAGCGCCTCGACGATCGGCACGACACGCGCCAGTTCCTCGTCGAGCGGCACGGGCGGCGCGCCCGGGCGTGTCGATTCGCCCCCGATGTCGATCAGATCGACGCCATCGGCCAGCATCTGCTCGGCCTGGCGCAACGCGGCGTCGCGGGCCACGTAGCGGCCACCATCGGAAAAGGAATCGGGGGTGACGTTCAGGATGCCCATCACGAGCGGACGGTCGAACGTCAAGGTGAAACGGCCGCACTGCAAAGGCGGCGGCGCGATGGAAGCGGTATCGGTCAACACGAAAAATCCGGAGGCAGAAACAAAACGGGCCGGTGTGATTCACACCGGCCCGCTCATGAGATCTCGTTTCGAGATTATGCCGGCGCAGTCGCGCTACCCGGCTTGACTTCGGCACCCGCGCCACCCGACGGGTCGCTGGCCGGCGGCACGTTGCCGCTGCTCTTCGGCGAGCGCGGCGGGCGGCCCGCCATGATGTCGTTGATCTGATCGGCGTCGATCGTTTCCCACTCCATCAGCGCGGCCGTCATGGCCTCGACCTTGTCGCGGTTCTCGTCGAGCAGGCGGTGTGCGAGCTTGTACTGATCGTCGATCACGCGACGGATTTCAGCGTCGACCTTCTGCTGCGTCGCTTCCGAAATCGCACGCGTAAAGCCCTTGCCGAACGGGCCGCCTTCGTTTTCGTCGTCGGCATACACCATCGGCCCGAGCGCATCGGTCATGCCGAAGCGCGTGACCATCGCGCGCGCCGTTTGCGTCGCCTTGTTGAAGTCGTCCGACGCACCCGTGCTGATCAGGTTCATGAACAGTTCTTCAGCCGCGCGGCCACCGAACAGGATCGCCAGACGGTCGAGCAGGTAATCCTTCGAATACGTCTCGTTGTCGTGCTCGGGCAATTGCCACGTCACGCCCAGCGCACGGCCACGCGGAATGATCGTGACCTTGTGGACCGGATCGGCCTTCGGCAGCAGCTTGGCCACCACGGCGTGACCTGCCTCGTGGTATGCCGTGGCACGCTTCGATTCCTCGCGGATCACGGCCGACTTGCGCTCCGGACCCATGAAGATCTTGTCCTTGGCGTCTTCGAAATCCTGCATTTCGACGATGCGCTTGCCGCGACGCGCGGCGAACAGCGCCGCTTCGTTGACGAGGTTCGCCAGATCGGCGCCCGAGAAGCCCGGCGTGCCGCGTGCCAGCACGGCCGCGTCGACGTCGTTCGAGATCGGCACCTTGCGCAGGTGAACGCGCATGATCTGCTCGCGGCCACGAATGTCCGGCAAGCCGACATAGACCTGGCGGTCGAAACGGCCCGGACGCAGCAGCGCCTTGTCGAGCACGTCGGAGCGGTTCGTTGCAGCAACCACGATCACGCCCGAGTTCGCCTCGAAGCCGTCCATCTCGACCAGCATCTGGTTCAGCGTCTGCTCGCGCTCGTCGTTGCCGCCGCCCATGCCGGCGCCACGATGCCGGCCGACCGCGTCGATTTCGTCGATGAACACGATACACGGTGCGTGCTTCTTGGCTTGCTCGAACATGTCGCGCACACGTGCCGCACCGACACCGACGAACATTTCAACGAAGTCCGAACCCGAGATGCTGAAGAACGGCACCTTCGCCTCGCCGGCGATCGCGCGGGCGAGCAAGGTCTTGCCGGTACCCGGAGGGCCGACCAGCAGCACGCCGCGTGGAATGCGCCCACCGAGCTTCTGGAATTTCTGGGGATCGCGCAGGAAGTCGACCAACTCGGACACTTCTTCCTTCGCTTCGTCGCAACCCGCGACGTCGGAGAAGGTCACCGCGTTGTTGTTCTCGTCGATGAGACGCGCGCGCGATTTGCCGAACGAGAACGCCCCGCCCTTACCGCCGCCCTGCATCTGCCTCATCATGTAGAACCAGAACACGATGATCAGCAGCGTCGGCCCGAGGTAATACAGCGCGGACACCAGCGCGTTCGGTTCGTCGTCAGCCTTGCCGCTCACCTGCACGCCGTACTTCATCAGGTCGCCGACCATCCAGATGTCGCCGGGCGACACGATCTGGTATTTCTGGCCTTCTGCCGGAGTGACGGTGAGGTTGCGGCCTTGCACGATCACGTTCTTGATCTTGCCGCCCTTGGCGTCGTCCATGAACTGCGAATACGACACACCTTCCTGGACGCGGGGCTTGTCGAATTGCTTGAACACGGTAAACAGCACCAGTGCGATCACGAGCCACACTGCCGCTTTCGATAACATATTGTTGTTCAAAGCACCACTCCTTCACTCATAGACGAGCGCCTACATTTTTCTTGCAGCGCTCCTGAGGCATTCTAATCCAGTCCGTAGCCCATCGCCATAAGCTTCGCCAAACGCTTCGATAGGCAAATCCCATGACCGGCAAGGCTCCCGGCTGGCCTGCGGCGCCTGCCGCATCCGTCAGCGCGGATGTTTCAGATGCCGACCCAAAATAAACGTCTCCGACGATTTATCGCGCGAGGCTTTCGGCTTGCGCGGTGCAACCGTACGGAATTGATGCTTGAACTTCTCGACGATCTGGCTGTAGCCCGTGCCGTGAAAGCATTTCACCAAAAGGGCGCCATCCGGTTTGAGATGGTTCTGTGTGAATTCGAGCGCGAGATCGCAAACGTGTTCGATCCGGGCCGCATCCGCAGTCGCCACGCCCGACAGATTGGGTGCCATGTCCGAAATTACAAGGTCGACGGCGCGGCCTTGCAGCACTTCTTCGAGCTGATGCAGCACCACATCCTCGCGAAAATCGCCCTGGATGAAGTGCACGTCGGCGATCGGCTCCATCGGCAGCATGTCGAGCGCGATGATGGTGCCGTCGATCCCGCCGTCACGCTGGGCGTCGCGCTGCTTGCCCTGCGCGAGCTTGTTGCGCACGTACTGGCTCCAGCTGCCGGGCGTCGAACCCAGGTCGACGATCACCTGACCGGGGCGGATCAGCTTGTCCTGCTCGTCGATTTCCTTGAGCTTGTAGGCCGCGCGTGCGCGATAGCCTTCCCGTTGCGCCAGCTTGACGTACGGGTCGTTGATATGGTCGTGCAGCCACGAATGGTTGAATCGGTTCTTTGCCATGCAGGAGGAAAAATGTCGGCCAAATACCACAGAGCCGGGACCGTTCGCCGATCGAAGCACCCAATGAATGGCGTCGATCGTGCAATGGTTCCGTCAGCTCGCGCTTTTGGCGGATAATACGCGTCTTGTTCGCGCGGCAGACGCCTCGATGGCGGTCCCGCAGCGATTTTACGTGGTTTTCGAGCGCGCCCACGCGGCGCGCCGATCTATTGATTCAAGAGTTCCGATGCCCGCCCTTTCGCTTTCCCCTGTCGAGCGCTCCGCGCTGCGTTCCCAAGCCCACGCGCTGAAGCCCGTCGTGCTGATCGGCGCCGAAGGCCTGACCGACGCCGTGCTGGCCGAGATCAAGGTCCACCTGGCCGCGCACCAGTTGATCAAGATCCGCGTGTTCGGCGACGAACGCGACGCCCGCATCGCGATCTATGAAGAAATTTGCGATCGCCTGAACGCCGCGCCGATCCAGCATATCGGCAAGCTGCTGGTGATCTGGCGCCCCGAGCAGGCAGAAGTGGCGCCGGCTCGCAGCCGCCGCGGCCCGCCGAGCGCTCGCGAAGCGGCGATGCAGCGCGCCGCCGGCGAGCCGGAAAGCCGGGGTGGCCGCGCGCCGCGCGTCGTGAAGGTCGTCAAGCATTCGCCCGATGCCAGCCCGGTTCGCAAGCCGCGAGCCACCAAGGTGGTCGTGCGGGGCAACGAGCGCGTGACGGCGGGCGGTACGGTCAAGCGCGCCAAGAAGCGCCAGCAAAGCACGAAGCGCCCGTTCCAGAACGACAAATAAGTATCGGGCAACACCCGGCCGGGCAAGCAAGCCGCAAGGCATGCCCGGCTGCCAGTGCCGTCAGGCGCGGAGCATCACGCCTCGCAGCCTGCACGGCATTCAGGCACCCGCGGTACGCGATTCGCCAGCTGCGGACAGCCGCCACACCAGCCAGATACCAAGCACGCTTTCGACCAGATAGAACAGGCTCGAAACGCCGTGCAGCATGCCGAAGCGGCTTGCATATTCCGAATGGCCGACGTCGGTGCCCGCCGCCTGCGCGGCCAGACGCATCGCGTCCATGAACGGCTCGATCGCGAAATACCCGAGCAGCACGCACAGCAGCATCGCGCCGACGATCACGCGCAGCCGGCGATAGTCGCGCTCGCCCGCTCGCACGCGTGCGTTCGCGATCAGCAGCATGACGACGCCGCACACCACACCGATCAGGCCCTCGATCCGGAACAGGCGTGCCGCCACGCCGCCCGCCGCGACGCGGTCGAGCGTGGTGAACAGCACCGGCGCAACCGCATAGCCGATCGTCAGCAGGCTGCCGACCCAGACGGTGGAGAGAAAACGGAACAACCGGGGCGCGTTGCGCATCGAAGCGCTCCCGATCAGATGTAGCTGACCGAGATGATCTCGTACTCGCGCACGCCGCTCGGGGCCTGCACCGCAGCCACGTCGCCTTCCGACTTGCCGATCAGGGCACGCGCGATCGGCGAGCTGATGGAAATCAGGCCGTGGTCGATATCGGCTTCGTCGTCGCCGACGATCTGATATTTGACGGTGTCGCCCGATTTGAGATCTTCGAGTTCGACAGTGGCCGCGAACACGACGCGCCCTTCCGCGTCGAGCAAGGACGGGTCGATGACTTGCGCCGCCGACAGCTTCGACTCGAGATCGGCGATCCGACCCTCGATGAAACCCTGCTTTTCTTTCGCGGCGTCGTATTCGGCGTTTTCGGACAGATCGCCCTGCGCGCGTGCTTCGGCGATCGAATTGATCACGGACGGACGCTCGACCGATTTCAGGCGCTGCAGCTCCTCGCGCAGTTGTTCGGCGCCACGCTTGGTCAACGGAATGGTGCTCATAAACGGCTCAATAACAAAAAACGGGCGTAAAAAAAATCACCGCGATTAAGCGCATTTCCGGTGAACCGGAAACGCCGCCTAACCGCGGCCTGTGAGTGCCTGGGAAAACCCGACGACTTAGTTTAGGCGAGCGTGAAGACCTTGTAAATCATAGACTTCGAGGTCCTTCAGGTAGCGCAAACCTTCGACCGCGGCGCGAGCGCCCGACATCGTCGTGTAGTACGTCACCTTCTGCGCCTGCGCGCTCATGCGGATCGAACGCGAATCGGCGATCGCCGTGCGCGTCTCGTCGACCGTCGTGAACACCAGGGCGATCTCGCCGTTCTTGATCATGTCGACGATGTGCGGACGGCCGTCCTTCACCTTGTTGACGACCTTGACCGGCACACCGGCCGCCTCGATCGCGGCAGCCGTGCCGCGCGTGGCGACGATCGGGTAGCCGAGGTCATGCAGCATGCGAGCGACTTCGACGGCCTTCGGCTTGTCGGCGTCCATCACGGTCAGCAGCACCGTGCCCGATTCCGGCAGGCGCGAGCCGGCCGCGAGCTGCGACTTGAACAGCGCTTCGCCGAAGGTCTGGCCAACGCCCATCACTTCGCCGGTCGAACGCATTTCAGGTCCGAGCACCGGGTCGACGGTCGGGAACTTGACGAACGGGAACACCGCTTCCTTGACGCTGAAGTACGGCGGCACGACTTCCTTCGTCACACCCTGGTCGGCCAGCTTCTGACCGACCATCGCGCGCGCCGCGATCTTCGCGAGCGGCAGGCTGGTGGCCTTCGACACGTACGGCACCGTGCGCGAGGCGCGCGGGTTCACTTCGAGCACGTAGATGACGTCTTCCTTCGAGCCATCCGCCTGCGGCACTTGCTGGATCGCGAACTGCACGTTCATCAGGCCGACCACGTTCAGCGCACGGGCCATCGCGCCGGTCTGGCGCTTCAGTTCGGTCACGGTTTCCGGCGACAGCGAGTACGGCGGCAGCGAGCACGCCGAGTCGCCCGAGTGAACCCCCGCCTGTTCGATGTGCTCCATCACGCCGCCGATGAACACGGCTTCGCCGTCGCAGATGCAATCGACATCGCATTCGATCGCGTCGTTCAGGAAGCGGTCGAGCAGCACCGGCGAATCGTGCGACACCTTGACGGCCTCGCGCATGTAGCGTTCGAGGTCGCGCGGCTCGTGGACGATTTCCATCGCGCGGCCACCCAGCACGTAGGACGGGCGCACCACCAGCGGGTAGCCGATTTCGGCGGCCAGCGCGAGCGCTTCGTCTTCGGCGCGTGCGGTGCGGTTCGGCGGCTGGCGCAGGCCCAGGCCCTGCAGCAGCTTCTGGAAGCGCTCGCGATCTTCCGCGGCGTCGATCATGTCCGGCGAGGTGCCGACGATCGGCACGCCCGCGGCTTCGAGATCGAGCGCGAGCTTCAGCGGCGTCTGGCCGCCGTACTGCACGATCACGCCGACCGGCTTTTCCTTGTCGACCACTTCGAGCACGTCCTCGAGCGTCAGCGGCTCGAAGTACAGGCGGTCGGACGTGTCGTAGTCGGTCGACACGGTTTCCGGGTTGCAGTTGACCATGATGGTTTCGTAACCGTCCTCGCGCATCGCGAGCGCCGCGTGCACGCAGCAGTAGTCGAACTCGATACCCTGGCCGATCCGGTTCGGGCCGCCGCCCAGCACCATGATCTTCTTGTTGTTGGTCGGCTGCGCCTCGCACTCTTCCTCGTAGGTCGAGTACATGTAGGCCGTCTTGGTGGCAAACTCGGCCGCGCAGGTATCCACGCGCTTGTAGACCGGGCGCACGTTCAGTTCGAGACGGCGCGCACGCACGTCGGCCGCGCTGGCGCCGAGCAGGGTTGCCAGGCGACGATCCGAGAAGCCGCTCTGCTTGACGAAGAACAGCTCTTCCTTCGACAGGCTGGCCAGCGTGCGGCCGCGCAGCGCCGCTTCCTTCTGGATGATCTGTTCGATCTGAGCCAGGAACCACGGGTCGATCGCGGTTTCCTCGAAGATCTGCTCGGCCGTCAAGCCGACGCGGAACGCATCGCCGACGTACCAGATCCGATCCGGGCCCGGCTCGCCGATCTCGCGGACGATCTCGTCGCGGTCGGTGGTCTTCTCGTCGAGGCCGTCGACGCCCACTTCGAGGCCGCGCAGCGCCTTCTGGAACGACTCCTGGAACGTGCGGCCGATCGCCATCACTTCGCCGACCGACTTCATCTGCGTGGTCAGGCGCGAATCGGCTTCGCGGAACTTCTCGAACGCGAAACGCGGGATCTTCGTGACGACGTAGTCGATCGTCGGCTCGAACGAGGCCGGCGTCTGGCCGCCCGTGATTTCGTTCTTCAGTTCATCGAGCGTGTAGCCGACCGCCAGCTTCGCCGCGACCTTCGCGATCGGGAAGCCGGTGGCCTTCGAGGCCAGCGCCGACGAACGCGACACGCGCGGGTTCATTTCGATGACGACCATGCGGCCGTCCTTCGGGTTGATCGAGAACTGGACGTTCGAGCCGCCGGTGTCGACGCCGATCTCGCGCAGCACCGCGAGCGACGCGTTACGCAGGATCTGGTATTCCTTGTCGGTCAGCGTCTGGGCCGGTGCGACGGTGATCGAGTCGCCGGTGTGCACGCCCATCGGGTCGAGGTTTTCGATCGAGCAGACGATGATGCAGTTGTCCGCGCGGTCGCGAACCACTTCCATCTCGTATTCCTTCCAACCGAGCAGCGATTCCTCGATCAGCAGCTCGCGGGTGGGCGAGAGGTCGAGGCCGCGCTTGCAGATTTCCTCGAATTCCTCGCGGTTGTAGGCGATGCCGCCGCCCGAACCGCCCAGCGTGAACGACGGGCGGATCACGGTCGGATAGCCGCTGCTGCCGGTCAGCGCGGCGATTTCCGCCTGCACCTGCAGCGCTTCTTCCATCGAATGCGCAACGCCCGACTTGGCCGAACCGAGGCCGATCTTGGTCATCGCATCCTTGAACTTCTGGCGGTCTTCCGCCTTGTCGATGGCTTCCGGCGAGGCGCCGATCAGCTCGACCGAGTACTTTTCCAGCACGCCGTGGTGGTGCAGGTCGAGCGCGCAGTTCAGCGCGGTCTGGCCGCCCATCGTCGGCAGGATCGCGTCCGGGCGCTCCTTGGCGATGATGCGTTCCACCACTTCCCACGTGATCGGCTCGATGTATGTGACGTCGGCCGTGTTCGGGTCGGTCATGATCGTCGCCGGGTTGCTGTTGACGAGGATGACCTTGTAGCCCTCCTCGCGCAGCGCCTTGCATGCCTGCGCGCCCGAGTAGTCGAACTCGCACGCCTGGCCGATGATGATCGGGCCGGCGCCGATGATGAGGATGCTCTTGATGTCTGTGCGTTTTGGCATGGCTCGAATATTCAATAGGTAATCGTTAATGCGTGGCGGCGGCGGAGTCGGTCATCGGAGCGTCGCGAACGCGAGCTTGAGGCCGAAGCCGATGAACAGACTGCCCACGCCGCTCGCCGCGCCCGCCGCGAGCTTGCGGCGGCGGCGAAACTGTTCGGCAAGACGCGCGCCCGCGAAGATCAGCGTGCTCAGGTACAAAAAGCTCGCGAACTGCGAGATCGCGCCCAGCACGACGAACGACACCACCGGATACCGGTAGGTCGGATCGACGAACTGGATGAAGAACGAAATGAAGAACAGGATCGCCTTCGGGTTCAGCAGGCTGACGATCAGCGCCTTGCGGAACGGCCGTTCGCCGTCCACCGGGCGGGCGTTGGCGGCCGGAGCGCTGGCGAGGGGCGTGCCGTTGCGCGCGGCGCGCAAGGCCTGCCAGCCGCTGCGCAGCATGTTGAACCCGATGTAGAACAGATAACCGGCGCCGCCGTACTTGACGACCGAGAACAGCAGCGGGTTGGCCTTCAGCAGCGACGCGACGCCGGCCGCCGACAACACCATCAGGACGGTGTCGCCGACGAACACGCCGCACGCGGCACGATAGCCGGCCTTGACCCCGCGCTGCGCCGCGAGCGACAGCACGTACATCGAATTCGGGCCGGGCAGCAGGATGATGAACACCACGCCCACGACGTAGGTCCAGAAATCCGTGATCCCGAGTGCATGACCGAACATGATGCGCCGTCTCCGTTCTTCGCTCAGGCGCCGTGCGCCTTGGCCTTGTCCATCAACGCCGTGAAGCGATCGAACAGGTAGCCGATATCGTGCGGGCCGGGCGAGGCTTCCGGGTGGCCCTGGAAGCAGAACGCCGGCTTGTCGGTCAGCTCGAAACCCTGCAGCGTGCCGTCGAACAGCGAGACGTGCGTCGCGCGCGCGTTGGCCGGCAGCGAATCGGCATCGACCGCGAAGCCGTGGTTCTGCGACGTGATCACCACGCGGCCGTCGGTCAGATCCTTGACCGGGTGGTTCGCGCCGTGATGGCCGGTTTTCATCTTCAGCGTCTTGGCGCCGACCGCGAGGCCCATGATCTGGTGGCCGAGGCAGATGCCGAAGGTCGGCACGCCGCGCTCGATGAATGCCTTGGTCGCCGCGATCGCGTAGTCGCACGGTTCCGGATCGCCGGGGCCGTTCGACAGGAACACGCCGTCCGGGTTCAGCGCGAGCGCGTCGGCCGCGCTGGCCTGGGCCGGCAGCACCGTCACGTCGCAGCCGCGTTCGGCCAGCATGCGCAGGATGTTGTACTTCACGCCGAAGTCGTATGCGACGACCTTGTAGCGCGGCGCGGTCTGCTCGCCGTAGCCGCCTTCGAGGCGCCATTCGGTCTGCTTCCAGGCGAACGGTTTATCGGTCGAGACGACCTTGGCCAGATCCATGCCGGCCAGGCCCGGGAACGAACGCGCCAGCTCGATCGCCTTCGCTTCGTCGTCGGAGCCGGCCAGGATGCAGCCGCCCTGCGCGCCCTTGTCGCGCAGCACGCGGGTCAGCTTGCGGGTATCGATGCCGGCGATGGCGACCACGCCTTCGGCGCGCAGGTAGGCGTCGAGGGTCTGGTCCATGCGGAAGTTCGAGGCGAGCACCGGCAGGTCGCGAATGATCAGGCCGGCTGCGTGAACCTTGGTGGCTTCGACGTCTTCGCGGTTCACGCCGACATTACCGATGTGCGGATAGGTAAGCGTGACGATCTGCCGCGCATAGCTCGGGTCGGTCAGGATTTCCTGATAGCCGGTGATCGCGGTATTGAACACGACTTCGCCGATCGTATGGCCGGGCGCGCCAATCGAATAACCGCGAAACACCGTGCCGTCGGCGAGAGCGAGCAAAGCGGGAGAAAAAGACGGCAACACGGGAGGCTCCTTGGGGGACACCCTTGCTGCCGACCTGTCGACCTGCCGCTGGCCGGTTCGCCTCTCGGGAGGCGGTCGCCGGCGCTCGCTCGGCTCACCCGGAAGACGCGCCAGGAACGCGCGCGCTGGCTAAAAGCGCGGGCTGCATTCGGCGGCGTCGCGTGCCGGGCGGCAGGCGGCGGAAGACGGGGATTTGGAGGTAGGCGCTAGGGTGCGGGGTTGAATTGCGCAAACCTTCAAATTATAGCGTGAAACCCCGACTATCTCAAATCTGACTTACCCGGCATTGTGTGACAGGGGTTTGACAGGCGGCCCGGAACACCCGCCCTGCCCGCCCCGGCTCACGATGCGCCCGGTTCGACGCCGGTTCGCGCCCGCCCCGGCCGCCCCGGCAATACGTACCAGATCGCGCCGGCGATCTGCAGCGCCACCAGCACGCCCCACGCCACCAGATGGGCGGCGCGCGGGTAGTGCCCGCCCTGCGTCGGCCATTGCGACAGCACCGCGCCGACCCCCAATTGGAAACCGAAGATCAGCACGAAGATCACCAGCGTCAACGTGGTGTTCGCACGGCCGATCAAGTGAACGGGGAAATGCTCGGCCAGAATCGCGTAGCTGAGGATGCCGATGCCGCCGAACGCGCCGTAGGCGGCCCACAGCACCACCGCCGGCAGCGGCGCGCCGAGCATGATCGCGATCTGGGTCAGCACGAAGCAGCCCATGCCGATCCCGCAGAACGCGTAGACCGACACGCCGTGCCCTTCCAGCCAGCGCGCCGCCACGCCGGTGCCCACGCTGCCGGCCATCATCGCGAGACCGATCACCGAAACCAGCGCCGCCGCCTCGTGCGGCGCGAAGCCCATCACGTCGCGCATCCAGGCGCCCACCCACAGCGACTGCATCGCATAGAACACGCCCTGCGTCACCACCGAGAACGACGCGATCTTCCAGAACGCCGGGCTGCACAGGATGTGCCAGGTGCCCTTGAACTGGCTTGCGACGCTGGCCTGGCGGTGGGTGCGCGCGGCATCGGGCGCGCCGAGCCAGATCAGCGCAGCGACCGCCACGGTGAACACCGCCAGCGCCGCGCACACGGCGCGCCAGCCCATGAAGCCGAGCGTCCAGGCCAGCGGCGAGCCGACCGCCACGCCGCCGAAGCCGCCCACCGCCATCACGAAGCCGTTGACGAGCGGCAAGCGCGCCAGCGCGAACTGCTCGGCGATCGCCTTGAACGCGGCGCCCAGGCAGACCGACACGCCCACCCCGATCAGCAACCGGCCGGCCATCATCGCCGCGATGCCGTGCGCCATGCCGAACACGGCGATGCCGGCCGCCGCGAACAACAACATCGCGGCCGTCACGCGGCGCGGCCCGAAATGGTCGAGCAGAACGCCGGCCGGAATCTGCGCGCCGGCGAAACCCAGGAAATACAGGCTAGTCAGCAGGCCGAGATCGGCGGCCGACAGCCCGAGGTCGTGCGTGATCAGCGGCGCGAAGCCGAGATTGACGCCACGAAACACATAGGACACGAAATAACCGAGCGAGAACAGCACGAACACGCGCAGCTTGATGGACGACATAGGCACCTCGAAACCACCGCCCGCGCTCGCGAACGGCCAGGCAAACGAAAACGCCGTCACCTCGGTGACGGCGTGGGAGCGGGATCATAAGCGACGCGCGGCGAATCGGGCGAAAGCCCCTCGCGCGCAGCGACCGATTCGCGTTATTTCTTGTTGGTTTTGCGCGAGGCGGACTTGGCGGCCGGCTTGCTGCTGCGAACCGGCTGCTTGGCGGCGGCCTTGACCGGCGCGCGGCGCACGGCCTTGCCGCCCGAGCGCAGGCTGGCGCGCTCGATGCGGGCGCCGCCCGTCGTGGTGGCGATCCGCTCCGGCCCCGGCTCGGCCGGCACCGCACGGCCCACCGGCACATGCAGCACCATGGTCTGGCCCGGCATCACCATGTCGCGGCGCGTGCGGTTCCAGGCATGCAACTGCCCGACCGACACGCCGTAGCGGCCGGCCAGCGACGCCATCGTCTGCTTGCGGCGCACCCGGATCAGCATCTTGCGCGTGTCGGGCACATCCGCTTCCATGGCCAGCGCGCCGTTCTCGGCCACGTCGGCGCTGATGTCCTCGTCGTCGTCGTCGGCGCGCGGCACCACGATCGTCGAACCGGGCTTCAGGCGCATGCCGGCCGGAATCTTGTTGACGGCCATCAGCGTATCGGCGTCCACGCCGATCTTCTCGGCGATCGCCGCCGGGCGCGCGCGCTCGGTCACCGTGTAGGTGGTCCACGACGACAGCTGGCCACCGTACGACTTCAGGCCCTTCTCGAACTGCGATGCGTTGTCGAACGGCAGCAGGATTTGCGGCTGCGTCGCACCGACGATCACCGGCTTCGAGAACGACGGGTTCAGCGCCTTGAATTCCTCGAGCGACAGGCCCGACAACTGGGCGGCCATCTTGACGTCGATGTCGTGCGACGTGGTGACCGTCACGAAATACGGGTGGTTCGGGATATCGGGCAGCGTCAGGCCGTATTGCTGCGGATTCGCGATGATGTTCTTGACCGCCTGGAGCTTCGGCACGTAGTTGCGCGTCTCGTTCGGCATGCGCAGGCTTTGGTAGTCGGTCGGCAGGCCGGCCGCCTGATTGCGCGCGATCGCGCGCTGCACGTTGCCCTCGCCCCAGTTGTACGCGGCCAGCGCCAGATACCAGTCGCCGAACATGTCATGCAGGCGCGACAGGTAATCGAGCGCCGCGCTGGTCGAGGCCAGCACGTCGCGCCGCTCGTCCTGCCACATGTTCTGCTTGAGGTTGTAGGTGCGGCCCGTGCCGGGAATGAACTGCCACATGCCGGCCGCCTTCGCCACCGACAGCGCCTGCGGGTTGTAGGCCGATTCGATGAACGGCAGCAGCGCCAGCTCGGTCGGCATGTTGCGCGCCTCGAGCTCCTCGACGATGTGATAGAGGTACTTCTGCGAGCGCTCGGTCATGCGCTGCACGTAATCGGGACGCTCCGTGTACCAGGTGGTCTGCATGTCGACGAGGTCGCTCTGCAGGTCCGGCATCTGGAAACCACGGCGAATGCGCGCCCACAGATCGGAATCCTTGGTCGTCAGGTCGCCAACCGACTGCTTGTCGACGTCGACGGTTTCCTTCGAGGTGGCGGACTTGCGGAGAAAATCGGAGGCGGCCTGCGGATTGGAAGCGGCGGCGGCGGCGGGGACGTCAGGCCCGGGGCTCGCACAAGCGGCCAGCAACAGGACCAACATCGCACTGATCAGAAATCGCATGTAAATCTCGGCTTCCAACGGCTGAAAATTGCAGGCGATAGTAAGGTGGCCCGAGCATCGCGTCAATAAAAACGCCGAAAAATGCCAATAAATCCGGTATTTGGGGCGCATTCTCCAGATTCAGCTTGAGCATTGGCTGAATCGAATCAGGCAGTTTCTGATGGCCGTCGCCCGATCATGCGCCGCTTCGCGCCATCGAAACATTGAGAATTGTTGCGCGCGGGCCGCCGGCCTCGCGAGGCGGCGGCCCTACGCGAAGACAGGTCGGGAACAGCGGCAGCGGATAGTGGAACGATCAGCGGAAGCGGTTCTTCCACTCGCGCATCATCGTGAAGGCGGCCAGCCGGTCGGCCGGCGCCTCGTGCAGCTCGGCTTCGAGCATCGCGGCGATCGCCGGGCTGTCGGCGCGCAGGAACGGATTGACGGCACGCTCGTGGGCGATGGTGGTGGGCAGCGTGGGCACGCCGCGCGCGCGGCGCGCCTGGGCGTCGTCGCGCCAGGCGGCCAGCGCCGCGTTGTCGGGCTCGCACGCGAGCGCGAAGCGGATGTTCGAGAGCGTGTATTCGTGCGCGCAGTGCACCTGGGTTTCGCCCGGCAGCGCGGCCAAGGCGTCGAGCGAGGCCAGCATCTGCGCCGGCGTGCCCTCGAACAGCCGGCCGCAGCCGCACGAGAACAGCGTGTCGCCGCAGAACAGGTGCGGCGCGCGGTTCGCCGCGCCGGCGGCCTGGTAAAACGCGATGTGGCCGCGCGTGTGGCCCGGCACGTCGAGCACCGTGAATTCGAGCGCCGGCTTGCCGATCGCCACGCGCGCGCCGCCCGCGAGCGGCACCGTGACTTGCGCGATGTCCTCGCCGGCCGGGCCGTAGACGGGCACCGGGCCGCCCTGCTTCGGGTCGTCGAGCAGCGCGGCGACGCCGCCGACGTGGTCGGCATGATGGTGGGTGAGTAGAATAGCGGCTAGCCGCCAGCCCCGCGCATCGAGATACCGACGCACCGGGGCGGCGTCGCCCGGATCGACGGCGATCGCGTCGCTGCCATCCGACACGAGCCAGATATAGTTGTCATCGAATGCCGGTACCGGCACGTATTCCAGCTCGTTCATGGGCGCGCACTCAATCGATATGTCAGACCGTCCGATTATAGACTGGCCCGCCTGGAGCGCTTCGCCGCCCGGCCGCTACGTGCTCGAGTGGGAACAGGCCCAGCTCGACCGCGTGGTGTCCGACGTGTTCGGCTTCCACGCCTTGCAACTGGGCCTGCCCCAGCTCGATTCCCTGCGCGAGAACCGCATGCCCGGCCGCGGGCTGGTGCTCGACCCGGCCAGCGGCGCCAGCGCGCCGTTCCGCTTTCCGTGGGCCGGCGACCCGCCCGGCCCGCATCACGCGCCGGTCGGCCGCAGCACCGTCTGGTGCGACCTGCTCGACCTGCCGTTCGAATCGCAGAGCGTCGATCTGATCGTGATGCCGCACACGCTCGAATTCACGGCCGATCCGCACGGCCTGCTGCGCGAAGCCGAGCGCGTGCTGATGCCGGAAGGCCGGCTCGTGATCACCGGCTTCAATTCATTGAGCCTGTGGGGCGCGCGGCAATCGGTCGGCCGCATCGCGAAACGCCCGTTCGTGCCGGGGGCGCGCGATCCGATCGCCTTCATCCGCCTCAAGGACTGGATGAAGCTGCTCGGCTTCGACATCGAGCGCGGCCGCTTCGGCTGCTATCGCCCGCCGCTGGTCACCGACAAGTGGATGTCGCGCTACGCCTTCATGGAAGCGGCCGGCGACCGCTGGTGGCCGATCTTCGGCGCTGTTTACATGGTCACGGCCGTCAAGCGGGTGCGCGAGATACGCCCGGTCGGCCCGATCCGGGTTCGCAAGCCGGCGCGTGCGCCCGCGCTCGCACCGGCCGCGGCCCCTACCACCCATCAAGAGCATTCATGACGTTGCAATCGATCGATATCTATACCGACGGCGCCTGCAAGGGCAACCCCGGCCCCGGCGGCTGGGGCGCCCTGCTGCGCTTCGGCGACCAGGAAAAGGAACTGTTCGGCGGCGAGCCGGGCACCACCAACAACCGCATGGAGCTGCTCGCCGTGATCAAGGCGCTCGAAGCGCTCAAGCGCCCCTGCCAGGTGGTCGTGCATACCGATTCGCAATATGTGCAGAAAGGCATCAGCGAATGGATTCACGGCTGGAAGAAAAAAGGCTGGGTGACGGCCGCCAAGACGCCCGTCAAGAACGCCGATCTCTGGAAGCGGCTGGACGAACTGGTCGCCGGCCACGAGATCGAATGGCGCTGGGTCAAGGGCCACGCCGGCCACGCCGAGAACGAGCGCGCCGACGCGCTCGCCAATCGCGGCGTCGATTCGCTTTCGCAGCAGGCCTGAGCGGCGGCACGCGCCGCGCTCCCCTGCCGCTTCGTCTTCGTTACCGCCGGCCCGCGCGCCGGCCTCACTGAATCACCGACATGCGCCAGATCATCCTCGACACCGAAACCACCGGCCTGAATGCCCGCACCGGCGACCGCATCATCGAAATCGGCTGCGTGGAAATGCTGAACCGCCGGCTGACCGGCAACAATCTGCACTTCTACGTGAACCCCGAGCGCGACAGCGACCCGGGCGCGCTGGCCGTGCACGGCCTGACCACCGAATTCCTCAGCGACAAGCCGAAATTCGCCGAAGTCGCCAACGCGATCTGCGATTTCGTGCGCGGCGGCGAGCTGATCATCCATAACGCGCCGTTCGACATCGGCTTTCTCGACGCCGAATTCGAGCGCCTGAAGCTGCCGCCGCTGCTCAAGCACTGCGACGGCGTGATCGACACGCTGGTGCAGGCCAAGCAGATGTTCCCCGGCAAGCGCAATTCGCTCGACGCGCTGTGCGACCGCTTCGGCATCAGCAACGCGCACCGCACGCTGCACGGCGCGCTGCTCGACTCGGAGCTGCTGGCCGAGGTTTATCTGGCGATGACGCGCGGCCAGGAAAGCCTGGTGATCGACATGCTCGGCGATGGCGACGACGAAGGCGGCGCGGGCGGCGGCTCGCGCGTCGCGCTGGCGTCGCTCGCGCTGCCGGTGCTGACCGCCAGCGACGAGGAACTGGCCGCGCATCAAACCCAGCTCGACGAGCTCGACAAGTCGGTCAAGGGCACCTGCGTCTGGCGCAAGGAAGCCGAGCCGGCCACGCCGGCGGCCTGACCCGCCGCGCCCGCGCCATCCTTCAGCCGCGCGGCTGAAGCGCAATCACCGCCATACCGGCCAGCGCCAGCACGGCGCCGGCCGTATCCCAGCGTGTCAGCGGCACGCCGTCGACCACCCGCAGCCAGCCGAGCGCCACCGCGATATACACGCCGCCGTAGGCCGCGTAAGTCCGCCCCGCGGCCGACGGATGCAGCGTCAGCAGCCACGCGAACAGCGCCAGCGATACCGCCGCGGGCACCAGCAGCCACGCGCTGCGCCCCTCCTTGAACACCTGCCACGGCAGATAGCAGCCGACGATCTCGGCGAGGGCGGTGAGAACGAACAATCCGGCGATCTTGATCAGGTCGGGCATGGGTCGGAAAACGGATTCGAGGGCCACTCGCGGCGGCGAATATTGACGAGGGAAACCGGACGGGAACGGACGCTGCAACGCGCCCGCGCGCATCGCCAGCGCCGTGCCGGCACCGGCCGGATTATCTCCCGCCAATCCCCCACCGGGCGGGGCTGTGCCGGCAATTTGCACGATCTCCTGCGATCGTGGTACTATAGCCGCTCTTTCATTTATCTATTTCGTTCATTCTGTTTGAGCAGCGAGCGTTTGCGGAATTCCCGCCACCGTCTCGTCGCACGAAATATCGATCACAGGCAGGCAGCCGTTTTCGGCCCACCTGCTTCGTTTCAGCGCCCTTTCCAGGGTTCGTTTCCGGTCGCCGGCGCCACGCCGCGCACCGGTCGTCGTCGGTCCCCCTTGTCAGGCCAGCCCGGCGGCAATCTCATGAGCGCATCGACGCGGCGGCCACTGGCGCGCCGCACGCGGCCCCGTCCGATCTCGGCGTCTTCGTGCGCCCGACGTTCCGTGCTGCCACGCCGCTGCGCTCCTCGGCAAACCGTGGCGATGCTCGCGCCTTCCGGCAACGCGCATCGTCCGCTGTCAAAGGAGCCTTCACCTTGACTGCATCACACGTCAGCCCTTCCGCTGTCTCCGCGTCGTCCAGCGACGCCCCCGTCACCGTCAACGACATCACCGTCGTCGATCAGTCCCTGCTGAAACGCGCCGTACGCGCCATGGCCATCGGCAATGCGATGGAATGGTTCGACTTCGGCGTCTACAGCTACATCGCCGTCACGCTCGGCCAGGTGTTCTTCCCGTCGAGCAACCCGTCCGCGCAGTTGCTGGCCACCTTCGGCACGTTCGCGGCCGCCTTCGTGGTGCGCCCGATCGGCGGCATGGTGTTCGGCCCGCTCGGCGATCGCATCGGCCGCCAACGCGTGCTCGCCATGACCATGATCCTGATGGCGCTCGGCACGTTCTCGATCGGCCTGATCCCGAGCTACGACTCGATCGGCATCCTGGCCCCGATCCTGCTGCTGGTCGCCCGCCTCGTGCAGGGCTTCTCGACCGGCGGCGAATACGGCGGCGCGGCCACCTTCATCGCCGAATTCTCGACCGACAAGCGCCGCGGCTTCATGGGCAGCTTCCTGGAATGCGGCACGCTGATCGGCTATGTGCTCGGCGCGGGCGTGGTCACGCTGCTCACGGCCGTGCTGCCGCACGACGCGCTGACCTCCTGGGGCTGGCGCGTGCCGTTCCTGGTGGCCGGCCCGCTCGGTCTGATCGGCCTGTATATCCGGATGAAGCTCGAGGAAACCCCGGCCTTCAAGCGTCAGGCCGAACTGCGCGAGGCGCAGGACAAGACCATGCCGAAGGTCAAATTCCTCGACATGCTCGTCAAGCACCGCAACGCGATGCTGCTGTGCGTGGGCCTCGTGCTGATCTTCAACGTGACCGACTACATGGTGCTGTCGTATCTGCCGAGCTTCCTGTCGTCGACGCTGCATTTCAACGAGACGCACGGCCTCGCGCTGGTGCTGCTGGTCATGGTGCTGATGATCCCGATGACGATCGGTGCAGGCCGCCTGTCGGACGTGGTCGGCCGCAAGCCGGTCATGCTGGCCGGTTGCGTGGGCCTGCTGGTGCTGTCGATCCCCGCGCTGATGATGATCCGCACGGGCGAGATGCTGCCGGTGTTCGGCGGCCTGATGATCCTCGGCGTGATGCTGTCGTGCTTCTGCGGCGTGATGCCGTCGGCGCTGCCGGCGCTGTTCCCAACCGAGATCCGCTTCGGCGCGCTCGCGATCGGCTTCAATATCTCGGTGTCGCTGTTCGGCGGTACGACGCCGCTGGTCGCGGCCTGGCTGGTGGAACGCACCGGCAACCCGATGATGCCGGCGTACTACCTGATGGGCGCCGCCGTGATCGGTGCGATCTCGGTGCTGGCCCTGCGGGAAACGGCCCGCCAGCCGCTGGCCGGTTCGCCGCCGGCCGTGGCATCGCGCCGCGAGGCGCATGCCCTGGTTCGCGAACTGCGCGAACAGGCGGAAGAAGATAACAACGACGCTTACCATAGCGTATCGGCGGCCCGCGCTTAAGCCACTTCGGCCACTTCAGCCACTTTAGCCGGCTCAAGCCCCCCGCCGTTCCCGACGCCGCGCCAGCTCGCCAGAGCCGGCGCGGCGTTGTCATCTCCGGGCGCCCAAAAACGAACACCCCCGCCGAGGCGGGGGTGTGGGCGTGTCCGGCGCCGGGTGACGCGGCGCGCTTCAATGCGCCGTGCAACCGCCGTGCCGGCAGGCCATGCAGGTCACGAACGAGCGCGAACGCTCGACCACGGCCCGCATCCCGCGCCCGGCCACCACGAACCCGACCTGGCTCAGGTTGAAGTCGTGCGTCACCATCAGTTGCATCAGCGACACCATCGGCAGCACGACGGACGGGTGATACAGACGATTTTCGATGAGGGTTCGCATGACGGGCTCCGACGGGACGATGAACTGACCCGACGAATTCTACGAACCGGCAGCCCGCGGATAAATGGGCTGCACACGAAGTCAGTTGTTTGCCTGCGCGAACAATCGGTGGCAACCCTAGGTTTGCCGCCCCCGCTCAGTCGGGCGGCGTGCTGACGAACTCCGGCAGTTGCTCGGCGCGCGCCGACAGCGCGGCGATGGTCGGGAAGCGCTGCGCATCGAACAGCGCCAGATCGCGCTGGTGGGCGCGCTCCGCCTGCGTGAAGCGCCACGCCACGGCCACCGTCACGTCGGCCTGGGTGATGCGCTCGCCGAGCAGCCAGCCGGTGGTGCCGAGAATGCGCTTCTCGAGCGCGCCGTAAGCGGCGTCGACCTGCTCGACCAGGCGGTCGAGCCACGGCCGATGCACCTTTTCGTCGGGGCGCATGTTGTTCTCGTACACCACCTGCACCGTCTTCTCGGCGGCGACGAGTGCGAGGCCGATCAGTTCGATCGAGCGCAACCGCGCGGCCGCGTCGTCGGGCATCAGCCGTTTGGACGGCTCGACGAGGTGATCGAGATAGTCGACGATGAGCGACGAGTCGAGCACCATCGTGCCGTCGTCGGTCAGCAGCGTCGGCGCTTTCACGACCGGGTTCACGGCCTTGAACTGGTCGAAATGACGAAACACCGACAGCGGCAGGTGCTCGAACGACAGCCCGAGCAGCTTGGCGGACACGGCGCTGCGGCGAACGTACGGGGAATCCAGCATTCCAATCAGCTTCATCTGACACTCACTCTGGTTGAGGGCGGGACCGACGACTGTAGCAGCCTCGCGTCACATCACGCCAGCGTCAGCGTCGATCGTGAGGAGATATCGCGCGCCGCCCGTTCAGCGTGCGCCGAACCAGGCGGCCAGCGACGGCCAGAGCGCGCGATTGTCGTCGCGGAAATAGCCGACCGCGCCGATCGGTCGTTGGCGCGGGTGCGGCGCGAGGGTACGGAATTCGACCTCCGCGGCGGTGAAGCGCCGGTGCAGCGCGGCCACGGCGGCGGGCGGCGCGAACGGGTCGTCCTCGACGGCATAGGCCAGCAGCGGGCCGCGATAGGCATCGAAGCCGGCGCGCATTTCCCGGCCCGCCGCCGCCACGCGGCCGCCCGGCCCCCGCCCGCCGGCGGCGCAATCGAGCGCGATGCCGGCCGGCACGTCGGCTTCGGCGCCGAGCAGGCGGCCCGGCACGCGCGTCATGAAGCGGCCGGCCAACGGCAGCGCCACGTAGGTGGCGAACGCAAGCGCGACGCCCGCCGCGCCACGCGCATCGCCGCAATAGCCGGTGCCGGCGGCCACCGTCGCGATGCCGGCCAGCCGCCCGAGGTTCGGCGCGAGGCCCAGCAGGCGGCCGCCCGTCGCATGACCGAGCGCGAACAGGCGCGCCGCGGGCGCGTGGGTGGCCAGGCAATCGAGCGCGGCGGGCAGATCGGCTTCGCCCCATTGGCGCAGCGTCACGCGATCGGTGTCGGCCACCGCCGTGCGCGAACCGCCGATGCCGCGATTGTCGTAGCTGAGGACCGCGAACCCGGCTTCGGCCAGGCTGCGCGCAAACGCGTCGTAGCGCACGCGCGGCATGCCGAGCGCGCTGTTGATCAGCACCGCCCGTTCAGGGTTCAGGTGGGGAAGATAGAGCGAGCCCGTCAACGGTCGTCCGTCGCGCGCCGCGAACTGGAGAGTTTCGACCGTGATCGCCATCGTCTGCCTCGTCGTGGAAGCGGCTATTGTGCAAGCGAACGACGCGGGCCGCTACCTCGATCGCTGCGCGGTTTGAGGTGTTTGGGTTACGCGTCAGCGCGCCCCGGCTGCCACGCGATACCACTGCCAGAACGTACGTGTATAGGCCTGCGCCAGTTGCGGCACGTCGCGGAACACGTTCAGCGCACGCACGGTCATGGCGCCATCACCGGCGGTGGATGGGCCGCGGCCGTGGGCGGGCGGCGTGACGGCGGTGTCGATCGCCACGGCGTCGTCCGCCACGATGAACGGCGTGCGCGTCGCGCCGGCCCGGCGCGCGAACGCCACGTCGATGCCCGATTCGGCCAGAAACGCCGCGCCGCTGTAGCGCGCGGCCGGCGCCGAGCGGTCGAGCACCACGCGCACCGCCACGCCGCGCCGGCGTGCCTCGCACAAGGCCGAGGCCAGCGCCGGCGACACCGAGGCATACCCGGCCACCAGCACGCGCCGGTGTGCGCCGTTCACCAGTTCGGCCGCCACGCCGAAGGCGTCACCGACATGCGCGAAATAGGCGCTCGCCTCCCCGCCGACAAAGGGCGCGGGCAGCGCGGAAACGGCTGGCGAAGCAAGGGCGAGCGCCGCGCAGGACAGCGCGGTCAGGTAGGCGTGTGGTCTCATCGGGCGCGTATTGTAGTCACGCCGATCGGCCCCGCAAGTGGTTTCTGAGAAGCGTGGCGCGGCGGCGACGAACGCGCGTTCGCGGTGCGGAAAATCGCGTCCGGATCAGGCGCGGAGCGAGCCGCCGAACGGATTGATCGGAGGATTATCGAAGGCGGGCGAACCGTGCCGTTCTTGATGAATTCAGGCCGCGTCGAGCTTCGCCAGCCACGCGGCCAGCCCGTCCCACGAGCGGAAATCGGCCACGCTGCGCGCGGGAACCGCCGGATACGCGCCGGCAGCCATCTCGGCCAATGCGCGGCCCGGCCCCAGTTCGAGGAACGCGCTCGCGCCGGCTTCGACGCAGGCCGCGAGGCATGCGGCCCACTCCACCGGCTCGGCGATCTGCCGCGCAAGCTTGTCGAGGCCATCGCCCACATCGAGCACCACGGCGCCGTCGATGCCGCTGAACAGCCGCGTGCCGGCCGCGCCACGCCCGACGCTCGCCTGCCCGAGCGCGGCGCGAAACACCGGCACGGCGGCGGCCAGCCGTGGCGTGTGCGACGCGATCCGCACCGGCACCTCGACCACGCGCGAGGCGCCATGCGCCTGCGCCTCGCCGGCCAGCGCGGCCAGCGCCTCGGTGGTGCCGGCCAGCACGCAGGCCTCGCCGGGGTTGACGATCGCCACCGCCGCGTCGTGCCCGGTGCACAAGGCATCGAGCGTCGCGCGCGGGAGGCCGCGCACGAACAGCATGCCTTCGTTGCCCGCGCTCGCCGCGTCCATTGCATCGGCGCGCGCCGCGATCAGGTCGAGCGCATCGCGCGCGTCGAACCGGCCCGCCACATGCCACGCGGCGATCTCGCCCACGCTGTAGCCGGCCACGCAGCGCCGCCTCGGCAACAGCGGCGCGAGCCGAGCGTACACGGCCAGCGCATGCAGCGTGCACAAACGCTGCGCCGCGCCGTTCTCGCGCAGCGCATCGCGGCCGGCCTCGCGCACCCAGTCGCGCGGATCGCCGCCGAACCAGCGCGACGCGTGCGCGAACAGCGGCGCGGCGGCCGGATCGTCGCCGATCAGGTCGAACATGCCGGGGCCTTGATGACCCTGGCCGGAGCACAGGAGCGCGAGCGTCATTGCGGATCGAGCCCGTCGGCGAACAGGCTCATCGCGAGCAGGTCGGCCGTGCCGCCGGGGCTCAGCCGCCGCGCGACGAACGCGCGATGCACGGCGGCGGCCTGCTCGCGCCAATCGTCGGCGCCCACGCCGCCGCGTGCCAGGAAATCCCGAGCGGCCTGCTGCGCGAACGCCAGGCCGGCCTCGCCGCCGCGATGCAGCAGATTGGTGTCGTCGAGCGCCGCGATCAGTGCGAAGCAGGCCTGCACGCGCGCCGCCTCGGCGTGGCCGGGGCGCAGCGCCCGCGCGGCGCGCAAGGCCGGCACGCCGATCGCGTAGACCGCCGGAAAGCCGTTGGCCGCCTCGCCGCGCGCGCCGCCGACGCCGTAGCGGCGGATCGCCCGCTCGCCGTGGCTGTCCGACGGACGCGGGCCGCCCAGGATCTCGTCGCCCCATTGCGCGGCAACGCACGCGCCGAGCGTAAGCGCCGGCACCGGTTCAGCGGTCGCTCGCCAGCCCGCCGCCGCGCACAGCAGGCCGAGCCCGAAGATCGCGCCGCGATGGGTGTTCACACCGCCGGTGGCGGCCAGCATCGCGTGCTCGGCGCGCAGGCCGATCCGGCGCAGCGCCGCCATCTCCGCCCGCGCCGCGCCGGCCCGCGCCAGTTCGGCCAGGAACGGGCGAATCGCGGCGGCGCTGCGCGCGAACGTGGCGGCATCCATATCGTCATGGCTGCCCCGATCGACATGGCTGACGAGGCCGGGTTTCGGCCAGGTCCGCACTTCGAGCCACAGGCAACGCTCGGCGAATTCGGCAATCGCGTCCGCGGCCTCGCGCGGCGACGGCTTCGCTTCGAACGCAGGCACCCGCATCGGCTGGATCATGCCGCCCCCTTCGCACCGTCGAGAAATTCGCGCGGCGACAGCAGCACCACGCCAGCCGAGGTCTTGGCGACGATCTCGCCGCGCTCCGCCAGCGCCGTACGCAGTTCGCGCCAGTTGGCGCCCGCGCCGTCGGCCCGAATCACTTCGCCGTCGATGCGCATCGGGGCCTCGCCGCCATCGGCACCATCGGCACCATCG
The DNA here is from genome assembly GCF_047497165.1 of Burkholderia sp. 22PA0099. Lineage (NCBI taxonomy): Bacteria > Pseudomonadati > Pseudomonadota > Betaproteobacteria > Burkholderiales > Burkholderiaceae > Burkholderia > Burkholderia sp. 22PA0099. The sequence goes on from NZ_CP163165.1 coordinate 3,125,291, forward strand.
TCACCATCGGCCAGCGCAGCAACATCGTCGAGCAGCGCCGCGAGCGCCGCCTCGGCATCCGCGCCGATGGGCGCATCGAACAGAAGATCGAGATCGGAACCGGAAGACAGATAGGTCAGGCCCGTCATGGCCTGCCAGGCCAGGCTGCCGAATGCGCGGCAACCCACGTGATGCCGCCGCGCGATCGCATCGAGCCGATCGAGCGTGGCGCGCCAGTGCGCCGGCGCGGCCTCGCGCAACCGCGCAACGGCGGGCGGCGGCTCGACCGAGACGATCGCCGACTCGGGCACCACCACGCCGATGCGGCGCTTGCCCAGCGACGGCGGCAACGGCAAGCCGAGCGGCACACCGGCCGCGCCGGCATCGCACGGCCCGGCGCGCCGCACCATCAGCGGCCAGCCGCGCGCAGCCCACTCCCGTACCTCGGGCGGCGCGTCGGCCAGCGCCGGGTGGGCGGCCAGCACCTCGCGCCACGCATCGGGCGCGACGCGCACGACGCTATGACGGATCAAGCCGGCCTCAGCCGGCCGAGCGGGCGAGTTCATGAACGCGTTGCGCGATACGCGCGGCAGCCGGGCGGCCGCCGCGTTCCGCGCCGAGGCGATCGCGGCCGTCGGCGCGATCGGCCGGCGTATCGAACCACGGCGCCAGTTGCGCGCCGAGCGGCTGCGCCGGATCGAGCACGGCATCGACCGCGCCCGTTTGCGCCAGATTGTCGAGGCCCGGCGCGAACACGGCGGTCGATTTCGCCATCTCCTGCAGCACGTCGAGCGGCAGCTTGGTGACGCGCGAGATCGACGGCAGATCCATCACGGCCGGCTCCGCGCCCGGCAGCGCGACCAGCACGCGGGTGGCGAGCGCCGTCGCGATGAACGCGCCGGCCGCCGTGCCGCCATACAGCAGGCCGACGGTCGGATGGCCGCGCAGGCTCGCCAGCATCAGGCTCTTGGCCAGATGCGACAGGCATTCGTTGAGGCCGAGCAATTCGTCGCGCTTACTCATGCGCTGGCTCGCGCTGTCCACCAGCACGAGAATCGGCGTGCGATCACCACGGCGCACCACATCGAGCACGCGCGCCGACAGCCACAAGGCTTCGTCCACGCCGACGAACGCGCCGCCCGACACGCCGATCACGTCCACCGTGCGGCCGGCGATGGTGGCGCGGCCGGCCAGCAGGCCGTCGTCGCGCACCGCGACGTCATGGTCGAAGGAACCGAGAATCTCATCGAGCGTCATCGCGCGTCTCCTGAAGGCGGTCGGCCAGCGCGGCGAAGGCGTCGCCGGGCATGGCGGGAATGGCGTCGGCCTCGGCATCGGTCGCCCCGAGCCGGCGCCAGACGTCGCGTGCGTCGGCGCAATCGCCGAACGCCGCGAGGCGCGCTTCGAGCCGCGTCTGCTCGGCATAGAGCACCGCGAGGTCGAAGCCGTGGCGCACCGCGAGCAAATCGAGCGCGGCGGCGCGGAACGCCGGCAGCGTGTCGTCGACGAAGCGCTCGGCGCCGCCGATCAGCCGGCGATGCTTGCCGCCCATGGTGCGCCAGACCAGCGCGCGATCCTTCGAGTCGAATTCCTCGACGCCGCGATTCGTTTCGATCACCTCGGGCCCGGACACGCTGATGCGGCCCGGCTCCGACACCGCCAGCGCCGAACAGCACGCAGCGAGCAGGCCGCCGCCGCCGTAGCAGCCGGCGCGGCCGCCGATCAGCCCGATCACCGGCACGCCGGCCTCGCGCGCATCGACCAGCGCGCGCATCACCTCGGCGATCGCCAGTTCGCCCGCATTGGCTTCCTGCAGGCGCACGCCGCCGGTATCGAACAGGATCAGCACGGGCGTGGCCGATTCGCGCGCGGCGCGCAGCAGGCCGGTGAGCTTCGCGCCGTGGATCTCGCCGAACGCGCCGCCCATGAAGCGGCCTTCCTGCGCGGCCACCAGCACGGCGCGGCCATCGAGCGCGGCGCGGCCGACGATCATGCCGTCGTCGAACTGGCGCGGCAGCGTGAACAGCGGCAGGTGCGGGCTCATTTCGCGCTCGGCGGGCCCGATGAATTCGGTGAAGCTGCCGGCGTCGACGAGCCCGTCGATGCGTTGCCGCGCCGAGGCTTCGTACCAGCTCGCGCCGGCCGTGGCGAGGTCGAATCCGCTCATCGCTGGCCTCCCTCGATCGCACGGACCGCCTGCGCGAGCCGCAGCGCCACCGTATCGGGACGCGCGCCGCCGTCGTTGATCGAGAAGCGCAGGCCGCCCGGCGAGCGCCGCTCGACGAAATCGGCGACCACGGCCTGCCACACCTCGCCGAAGCCGGTGGCGGCGGTTTGAATATCGATCTCGCAGGCCGCGCCGGGCAGCACACGCTCGACGAGCACTTCGAGATTGCCGGACGCGACCACGCCGACCAGCGCCGACGCCGCATCCCCGCCCGCACGCTCGCGCGCGGTGTGAAGATAGTTGAGCTGTTCCATTCGATCTCTCCCGCCAGCCCGCTCGGGGCCGGCCGAAACGCGCACGGGGGCTCGACTGCCGCCCCGCGCGGCAGGGCTTACCAGTTGCGAAAGCGTGACGGCGGCGAATACAGGCCGCCGGACCAATGCACGAGGTCCTTCACCGAGCGCGCCGCGAGCAGGCGGCGGTCGGCATCGAGCGGATCGATGCCGAGATCCTCGGGGCGGCGGATCACGCCGCGCTCGCGCAGCCGCTCGACCATCTTGCGGTCGCGGCCACGGCCCACGTCCGTATAGCCGGCCACGCCGCGGATCGCATGCTCGCGCTCGTCGGCGTCGCGGCACAGCAGCAGGTTCGCGATGCCCTCCTCGGTCACGACGTGCGTGACGTCGTCGCCGTACACCATGATCGGCGCGAGATCGAGCGAGAGCTTGTCGGCCAGGCGCAGCGCGTCGAGCTTCTCGACGAACATCGGCACGTTCTTCTCGCCGAACGTCTCGCCGATCTGCACGACCAGCTTGCGCCCGCGCCGCAGCGCGGCCGGCGTGTGCGGATCGGCCTCGGCGCCGGCCTTCAGCCAGGGCTCGCTCGAATGGCGGCGCCCGCGTGCGTCGCTGCCCATGTTCGGCGCGCCGCCGAAGCCGGCGATGCGGCTCTCGGTCACGGTGGACGAATGGCCGGCCAGGTCGATCTGCAGCGTCGAACCGATGAACATGTCGCAGGCGTAGAGGCCGGCCGTCTGGCAGAACGCGCGGTTCGAGCGCAGCGAGCCGTCCGAACCCGTGAAAAAGATGTCGGAGCGCGCGCGGATGTAGTCGTCCATGCCGACTTCGGAGCCGAAGCAGTGGATCTGTTCGACCCAGCCCGATTCGATCGCCGGGATCAGCGTGGGATGCGGATTGAGCGCCCAGTGCGTGCCGATCTTGCCCTTCAGGCCGAGGCGTTCGCCGTAGGTCGGCAGCAGCAGTTCGATCGCCGCCGTGTTGAAGCCGATGCCGTGATTCAGGCGCTTGATGCCGTAGGGCTGGTAGATGCCCTTGAGCGCCAGCATCGCGGTAAGAATCTGGGTTTCGGTGATCGCCGCCGGGTCGCGCGTGAACAGCGGCTCGACGAAGAACGGCCGCCCGGCCTCCACCACGAAATGCACGCGGTCGCCCGGAATGTCGACGCGCGGCACGCGATCGACGATGCGATCGACCTGGGCGATCACGATGCCGTCCTTGAACGCGGTGGCCTCCACCACGGTGGGCGTGTCCTCGGTGTTCGGGCCGGTGTAGAGATTGCCGTCGGCGTCGGCGCTGACGGCCGCGATCAGCGCGACCTGCGGCGTCAGATCGATGAAGTAGCGCGCGAACAGTTCGAGGTAGGTGTGCACGGCGCCCAGCTCGATGCGCCCGCCGAACAGCAGCTTGGCGATGCGCTGCGATTGCGGGCCCGAGTAGGCGTAGTCGAGACGCCGGGCGATGCCGCGCTCGAACACGTCGAGGTGCTCGGGCAGCACGACGCCCGATTGCACCATGTGCAGATCGTGGATCTTCGCGCTGTCCACCTCGGCGAGCGCCGTGGCCAGCAGGTCCGCCTGCTTCTGGTTGTCGCCTTCGAGGCAGACCCGGTCCCCGGGGCGCAGCACCGCTTCGAGCAGCGCCGTCGCGTCCTCGGCCGCCACCCGTTTGCCACGCGCTAGCGGCGCGCCCGCCGCGAGGCGTGCGTCGCGGGCCTGCCGCGCCTGATTCCATCCCGTCATTGCGTCTCTCCTGCGATGCGTATCCGGTGCTGGCGATTGTATGCCGCGCCGTGCGGGCCATTGATGAAGTTGCCCAATGCCACTCAGAGGCCGCGCCAATCGATCGCGCGCCGCCCTCGGGCGTCTTGCCGTAAACTGCTGCGACGGCCCAGCCGGGCCGCGCCCGCGCGCCGCTGCCGCCGTTCATCTGGATTCCACCATGCGTTCGTTATCGCCCGAACTGCTGCGCAGTTTCGTCGCCGTCGCCCAGACCGGCAGCTTCACCGCCGCGTCCGAGCGCGTCAATCTCTCGCAATCCACCGTCAGCCAGCACATCCGGCGGCTCGAAGAGCTGCTCGACCGGCCGCTGTTCGAGCGCGACACGCGCAACGTGCGGCTGTCCGCCAACGGCGACGCGCTGCACCGCTACGCGAGCCGAATCCTCGAACTGATGGACGAAGCGGTGATGTCGGTGTGCGGACCACCGCTGTCGGGCAAGGTACGGCTCGGCATGTCGGAGGATTTCGCGTCGGCCCACCTGCCCGCCGCGCTGGTCAGCTTCATCCAGCGCAACCCGGAAGTCGAACTGGAGATCACCACCGGGCTGTCGGGCGACCTGTTCCACGCGCTCGACGAGGGCCGCCACGACCTGGTGTTCGCCAAGCGCATCGCCGGCAGCCGGCGCGGCCGCGTGATCCGCACCGAGCCGCTGTACTGGTGTACCGGGCCGGCCTCGCCGATCACCGGGCGCGAGCCGGTGCTGCCGCTCGCGCTGCACCCGGAGCCGAGCGTGTCGCGCCAGCGCGTGCTCGAAACCCTGAACGCGATCGGTCGCCCCTATCGGATTGCCGTATCGAGCAGCAGCATCGCGGCGCTGCGCGCGGCCGCGGCGGCCGGGCTGGGCGTGTCGGCGTTCGCCGGCTACGTGATCCCGCAGGGCCTGGCCAAGCTCGAAGCGGGCCTGCCCGCGCTCGGCGACCTCGAATACGTGATCGACCGGCCCGCCTCGGCGTCGCGCTCGACGCTCGCGCTCGAAGCCACGCTGGTGGCGGCAGCGGCGGAATTCTAAGGCAGGCCGTCGCTACGGCCGCCTGCCCTCATTCGCGCGCGGGCTCGGTTTCGATCAGGGCAGGAAGCTGCGCCGGCGCGCCTCGATCAATTCCACCAGCAGCCGGTCGCGCTCCGCGCCGAGTTCGGCAATCGAGCGCGCACCCTGAATCTCGCGCAGTTCCTCGATCAGCTTGCGATCGACGTCCTCGTTGAACGCGGGCGCGCCGAGATCGTCCCACCAGCTCGTGATCGGCCCCGACAGATGGTCGAGGAAATGCGCCATGCCGCCGTCGCCGCCGCCCAGGTGATAGGTCAGGCCCTGCCCCATCAGCCCCCAGCGCAGGCCCGGCCCCCAGGACACCGCCTTGTCGGCGTCGGCCACGCTGACCACGCCCTCGCCCACCAGGTGATACACCTCGCGGAACAACGCGGCGGCCAGCCGGTTCGCCACGTGGCCGGGCATCTCCTTGTTCAGCACGATCGTGACCTTGCCGAGCCCGTCGTAGAAGCGCTTGGCGCGCGCGATCGCCTCGGGCGCGGTGGCTTCGCCACCGGCCAGCTCGACGAGCGGAATCAGGTGCGGGGGATTGAACGGATGCGCGATCAGGCAGCGCTCGGGATGCCGTTCGCAGGCGGTCTGGATATCGGACATGCGCAGGCCCGACGAACTCGATGCGATCAGCGCCTCGGCCGGCAGGCGCGCATCCAGGCGACGATACAGCTCGCGCTTGACGTCGAGCCGCTCGGGGCCGTTTTCCTGCACGAAATCCACGCCGTCGAGCGCGGCGTCGAGATCGGCCACGAAGCGCAGCTTGGCGCGGCAGGCCGCGAGCCGCGCCTCGCCCATGAAGCGCACGAGCGCCACGTCGAGCCGTTCGGCCGCGTCGGGCGCGGGGTCGGTCACGACCACCTCGAAGCCCTGATCGAGATAGAAGGCGGTCCAGCTTGCGCCGATCACGCCCGCGCCGACGACGGCAATGCGTTGGATATCCATGGGATGCGGTCTCCGGTAGCGAATTCGTTCAATGAATGACGGCGACGATTGTCGCATCGAACGGCTGCGAATCGCCCTGAACTGCTTTGGACCGCCGATTCTCCACGCCAATGAAAAACGCCACGCGAACCGGGTTCGCGTGGCGTTTTTTCAGGGTGAATCCGGGCAGGCCTGCTACCCGGTCAGCCTCGGAGCCGCGCCTCGAAGGCCGCCTTGGTGTCGGCCAGCGCTTGCGGCAGGCGGGTCTTCAGCTTGTCGAACAGCTCGTCGTGCAGCGCCAGTTCCTCGCGCCATGCGTCGCGATCGACCGAGGCCACCTGCTCGAACTGTTCGGCCGTGAACGCCATGCCGCCCCAGTCGATGTCCTGATAGCGCGGCGTCAGGCCGAGCGCGTGCTCGACGCCCTCGCCCCGGCCATCGATGCGCTCCAGCATCCACTTCAGCACGCGCATGTTCTCGCCGAAGCCGGGCCACGCGAAGCGGCCGTCGGCGTCCTTGCGGAACCAGTTCACGCAGTAGATCTTCGGCAACGTCGCGCCCGACGCTTCCAGTTGGCTACCAAGCTTCAGCCAGTGCGAGAAATAGTCGCTCATGTTGTAGCCGCAGAACGGCAGCATCGCGAACGGGTCGCGGCGCACCACGCCCTGCTTGCCGGCGGCAGCGGCGGTGGTTTCGGAGCCCATCGTGGCGGCCATGTAGACGCCCTCGGTCCAGTCGCGCGCCTCGGTCACGAGCGGCACCGTGGTCGAGCGGCGGCCGCCGAACACGAACGCGTCGATCGCCACGCCGGCCGGGTTGTCCCAGTCGGCATCGATCGACGGGCATTGCGAGGCCGGCGCCGTGAAGCGCGCGTTCGGATGCGCGGCCTTGCGGCCGGTTTCCTTGCCGATCGCGGGCGTCCAGTCCTGGCCCTGCCAGTCGAGCAGATGCGCGGGCGGCGTGTCGGTCAGGCCTTCCCACCAGACGTCGCCGTCGTCGGTCAGCGCGACGTTCGTGAAGATCACGTTCTCGCGCAACGTGGCCAGCGCGTTCGGGTTGGTCTTCTCGCCGGTGCCCGGCGCGACGCCGAAATAGCCGGCTTCCGGGTTGATCGCGTAGAGCTTGCCGTCCTGGCCGGGCTTGATCCAGGCGATGTCGTCGCCGATCGTCGTGACCTTCCAGCCGTCGAAGCCGGCCGGCGGGATCAGCATCGCGAAGTTGGTCTTGCCGCAGGCCGACGGGAACGCCGCCGCGATATGGCGTTTGGTGCCGTCGGGCGCGGTCACGCCGAGGATCAGCATGTGCTCGGCGAGCCAGCCTTCGTCGCGGCCCATCGTCGAGGCGATCCGGAGTGCGAAGCACTTTTTCCCGAGCAGCGCGTTGCCGCCGTAGCCCGAGCCGTAGCTCCAGATCTCGCGCGTTTCGGGGAAATGCACGATGTACTTGGTGTCGTTGCACGGCCACGGCACGTCGGCCTCGCCGGCCGCGAGCGGCTTGCCGACGCTGTGCACGCACGGCACGAAATGGCCGTCCTCGCCGAGCACGCGATACACGTCGCGGCCCATGCGCGTCATGATCCGCATGTTGACGGCCACGTACGGGCTGTCGGACAGCTCCACGCCGATATGCGCGATCGGCGAGCCGAGCGGCCCCATCGAGAACGGCACGACGTAGAGCGTGCGGCCGCGCATCGCGCCGCGGAACAGGCCGTCGAGCGTGCCGCGCATCTCGGCGGGCGCGACCCAATGGTTGGTCGGGCCGGCATCGTCGCGCGCTTCGCTGCAGATGAACGTGCGATCCTCGACGCGCGCCACGTCCGACGGATCGGACAGCGCGAGAAACGAGTTCGGGCGCTTGGCCGGGTTGAGCCGGATCATGGTGCCCTGCGCGACCATCTGTTCGCAGAAGCGATCGTATTCTTCCTGCGAGCCGTCGCACCACACCACCTTGTCGGCTTCGGTCAGCGCGGCGATGCGCGCGACCCAGTCGATCAGGCCGCGATGGCGAACGTACTCGGGCACGTCGAGCGACAGGGAATGCGTGGCCTCGACCGCTTGGTTTCGGGTCATGGAAATCTCCGGATAGGTGTTGAAAAGGAAGACGGTGTGCGTGAGGCCTGCGCGTCAGCGCGTGCGCGGCGGGGCGCGGCGCCGCGCACGCCTCGCGCGGTCGCGGGACGCTGCTGGCGCAGGCGGGTTTCTGTGCGGCGCGGCAGCGCGGCCGGCGGCGAAACCTTCACGGGGATTGGGGATTGCAACGATCACGGGAATCGGCATTGCCGATGCGAGACCTCAGTATTCGAGAGTGGGGCAGCATACCATCGCGATTCCAAAGTTTGGGATGGCACGACGCCGCTGCTAGGGATGATCCCGATAGGGATGCCCCTGAAGCGGGGCGCGACCCCAACGGGCTGCCAGCGGGCCGCCGGCGATCGATGCACCCGCAAGCATCGGTTTGAAAAATCCCTCTTGAATTCGTGCGCAACGTTCTTATTTGTGGAGCCATGAGGCGGTTGCGTTCCGCACCGCCGGTTGACCCCGCATCGCATGGCCCGCGCCCTTCGCGCACCGTCCATGCCGATCGATCTTCGAGAGGATTCGAACCATGACCACGTATCGCTTCGGCGCCGACCTGTTCGGCGAACTCGACCGGCTGCAACGGCAGATGTCGGGCTTCGCCGCCTCGCGCGGCAGCCGCTTCGACACCTTCCCGCCGATCAACGTCGGCGCGAACGACGATGCGATCGAGATCGTCGCCTTCGCCCCGGGCATGCAGGCCGGCGATTTCGACGTGACCATCGACAAAGGACTCCTGACCATCAGCGGCGAACGCAGCACCGCATCGCCCGGCGTTTCTTTTTCGTCCAATAATGTTTCGGATGCCGAATCATCTGGTGCGGAACCTGCCGCCCGAACCGCGCAAGCCGAAGCGGCTCGCCCGCTGTCGCGCGAACGCTTCAGCGGCCGCTTCCGCCGCGCGGTGGAACTGCCGTCGAATGCCGACGCCGGCAACATCGAGGCGCGCTACGACAACGGCTGCCTGCACATCCGTATCGCGAAGCGCGCTGCCGCGCAGCCGCGTTCGATTCACGTTCAGTAAATGATTGCGAGGACCATCGCCATGACCACCACTCCCGAACTCATCGACCGCCCCGCCGCCGACGCCACCGCACCGGCCCAACCGGGCGCCCATGACACGCCGCGTCGCGGCCCGAGCGTCACGCCGTCGGTGGATATCACCGAGGACGCGCAAGGCATCACGCTGTGGGCCGACCTGCCCGGCGTCGCGAAAGCGGGCCTCGACGTGCGCGTGCACGACGGCCGCCTGACCATCGACGCCCAGGCCGATCTGCCGCAAACGGCCGGCCTGCGCGTGCAGCATGCCGAACGGCGCACGCCGCGCTACCTGCGCAGCTTCGCGGTCAGCCCGCACTTCGACACCGCGCGCATCGACGCGAACCTGCGCGACGGCGTGCTGACGCTGCGTATCCCGCGCCGCGCCGAAGCGCTGCCGCGCAAGATCGAGATCGCCACGGGCCAGGCCTGAGCGATTCGGCAACACGTGCAGCACGATCCCGCCCCGGTTGGGCGGGATTTTTTTCGTGTGTCGTTTTTCGACTGCGCCGCCTGCGCGTTCGCGCGGCAAATGCAGCCTGGCATCAGGGGAAACTATAATAGCGGCCGGTCACGCAAGCGGCCCGGGGTCGCATCGCGCGGTGCCGGGCCGGTGCGTCCCTCCCACTACCCGACGCCATGCACACTCGACTTCGCCTGATTTCCCTGACTTGCGCGTTCGCGGCCACGGCCTTGCTGTCGGCCTGCTCGTCCGCGCCCAAGCCGCTGTACACGCAGGAGCAGTTCGACGCGTCGAGCAGCCCGTACACGCACACCTTCCACGACACTTCGTCGGCCACCTGCGAGGCCGCGCGCCGCGCGCTGCTGAGCCAGGGCTACACCACCAACCTGGCGCGGCCCGATACCGTCGACGGCAGCAAGAACTTCCAGCCGGCCAACGATTCGCACGTGGTGATCGAGTTTCACGTGGTCTGCGTCGATTCGGATCCCGATTCGGGTTCGAGCATCGCCTACGTGAACGCCGTGCAGGACCGCTACACGCTCAAGAAGACCAGCACGTCGGCCAGTGTGGGCCTGTCGGTGCTCGGTTCGTTGTCCTTGCCGATCGGGTCGAGCGACGATTCGATGGTGAAGATCGCCAGCGAGACGATTCCGGCCGGCGTGTTCTACGACCGTTTCTTCAAGCTCGTCGATCACTTCCTGAAGGTCAATCCGGCCAAGCACGGCAAGGCGGCGGCCAAGGCCGCCGAGCAGGAGCCGGTCGCGCCGCTGCCGGAACCGGCGCCGGGCACGGGTGGGCCGGGCGATACCGGGCCGGTCAAGATGCGCACGCCGGCCGAGCCGACGGGGCCGGCGTCTTCGCCGTCCGCTTCGCCTTCTTCGTCGTCATCTTCGCCGGTAGCGCCCGAGGCTGTGCTGGTGCCTACGGCGACAGCAGCGTCGCATGCGGCGACGGCCCCGGCCGCAGGCGCGAATGTTGCGCCCGGCGCGCAGGCCGTGGTGGCCTCGACGGGCACGTCCGCGCTGCCTAACGGCGGCGCAGCGCAGGCCACGGCCGCGCCAGCCACGCAAGGCATGAACGCGTCGGCAGCGAATCAGGTCGGCGCGGCCGGCGTGCCGACGCAAGGCGAGGTCAATCTGACGCCGGGCGCCGCGACAACGATCGCTCCGAACGGCCATGCCGCGGCCAACGCACCGGCGCCGCAGGCCGCGCCGGTCAAGGCCGCCGTTGCTGCACCGGCGGCATCGAATACGACCGCGCCGGTTGCGGCTTCGCATCCCGCAGCCACGCCGAGCGCCAACCCGGCTCCTGCGTCGAGCGCGACGGCTGCCACACCCGCAGCGGCTCCGGCCGCTGCATCGGCATCTGCCGCGGCCACGACTGCCACATCGGCACCTGCCGCAGCCACCGCCGCCGCATCATCCCCCGCACCGGCCACGGCCGCGCCTGCTCAGGCGGCCGCTGCCGCATCGAACGTCAACGCAGCCTCGGCCCCGACGCAGAACACCAGCGCGGCTGTTGCCGCGTCCGCCGCGGCCCCGGCCAGCGCCGCATCGTCACCCGCCGCCGCAAATCAAGCCGCTTCCGCACCGGCTGCCGCTTCGGCCACTTCCGCGTCCGCCGCGGCCCCGGCCAGCGCCACATCGTCACCCGCCGCCGCAAACCAATCCGCTTCCGCACCGGCTGCCGCTTCGGCCACTTCCGCGTCTGCCGCATCAACCCCGGCCGCTGGTTCAACCACGTCTGCCGCCTCAGCCCCACCCGCCGCTTCGACCACGTCTGCTGCCTCGACCCCGACCGCCGCTTCGACCGCTCCCGCCTCGGCACCAACCGCCGCCCCGGCCGCTCCCGCTTCCGCCGCCTCGGGTCAGTAAGCCCCCTGCTTCACGGCCCTCGCGCCTTCCCCGCTCCTCGCCCCGCGCTCGTCCGCGCCAAAAAGCAAAACGGCGGCGCGTAGCACGCACCGCCGTCAGGGCAGAACAAACCAACCCTCAGCAACCTCGCCTCACGCGCGGCGCACCGCACGCGGGCCAATACTCAAGCCACCGCGTTCAGCAAGCGGCCGGACTCGCCCGGCGACGCATCTGCGACAGCACCAGCAACAGCCCGAGCGCCGCGATCCCAGCGCCCGCCAGCGACACGGCCGCATACCCCAGCCCCGACGACAGCACCGCGCCGCCGGCCGCCGCGCCGAGCGCATTGCCGAGATTGAACGCGCCGACATTGACCGACGCCGCCAGCCCCGGCGCTTCGGACGCGGCGCGCATCACGCGCATCTGCAACGGCGGCACCACGGCGAACGCGCCCGCGCCCCAGACCAGCAGCGCCAGCGCCGCGCCCACCTGCGTCGTGGCCAGCACCGGGAACGCCGCCATCACCACGATCAGCAACAACAGGAACGCGATCAGGCTGCCTTCGAGCGACCGGTCGGCCAGCCGCCCGCCCGCCACGTTGCCGATCGAGAAGCCCACCCCGATCAGCACCAGCATCGCCGTGACGAAGCCCGGCGACGCGTGCGTCAGGTGTTCGAGCGCCGGCGCGATATAGGTGTAGAGCGTGAACATCGAACCCGCGCCGAGCACCGTGGTGGCCATCGCGCCGAGCACCACCGGGCGCGTCAGCACGGCCAGTTCGGCGCGCACGTCGGGCATGCGGCCGGCCTCGCCCTTCGGCAGCGCCGCGAGCAGCCCGGCCATGGCCAGCACGCCGAGGCCGGAGGTCGCGACGAACGACATCCGCCAGCCGATCATCTGGCCGAGCCAGGTAGCGGCCGGCACGCCGCCGACGTTGGCGATGGTGAGCCCCATGAACATCGTGGCCACCGCGCTGGCCTGGCGTTCGCGCGGCACGAGCGAGGCCGCCACCACCGAGCCGATGCCGAAGAACGCGCCGTGATTCAGGCTGGTCACGAGCCTCGCGAGCAGCAGCGTGGTGTAGTCGGGCGCGATGGCCGACAGCAGGTTGCCGATCGTGAAGATGCTCATCAGCAACACCAGCGCGGTGCGGCGCGAGGCACGCGCGAGCAGCAGCGTCATGATCGGCGCGCCGACCATCACGCCGATCGCGTAGGCGCTGATCAGCATGCCGGCGCTCGGAATCGAGACGTGGACGCCGTCGGCGATCACCGGCAGCAGGCCCATCGGCGAGAACTCGGTGGTGCCGATGCCGAACGCGCCGACGGCCAGCGCCAGCAGCGGCAAGGTCGAGCTCGGCGCCGACGCGGCGGGAGAGGAGGAAGCGTTCATGACGGCGGTCCTGTAAAGGCGCAATAAAAGCGCGGGCCGGCTGCACCCGCTATTCGACGTGGTCGCAGTGTGCCCGCAATGCTGCCCTGCAAAAAGCCGTCGAATGGGGAAAGAGCCTTGACTCTCAGTCAAGAATTGCGCACTTTCATCGTGCAAGCTCTGGCAGAGATTGCTTGAGGCGGATGGGATCAGGACGCGATGAAATCGCATTGATTACCTTCATATCGGCCCATTTATTCGTCATGACAGCGAAAACATCGATTTATTGCCGAATCTGACACCTCGCGCTCCGAATGACACGACACCATCGATTTCATCCAAAAATCAAGACACGATCTTTTGCTTGATGAAAGATCAAATGATCTGGTGCAATGCACCATCTCCCGGCCAGGTCGCGCCGGGACAAGAACCTGCCGGCGTCCGGCGAGCCGGCCGCACGGCCTTGCCGGTATCATGGCCGGTTACCGCAGGAGAACCCCATGCAAGCCCCCACCCCTTCCCCGCTGCGCGCGGACCGTGCCCTGATCAGCGATTGCGACGGCGTGCTCGTCGACAGCGAGGCGATTGCCGAGCGCATCGTCATCGAACGCCTGGAGGCGCTCTGGCAGGTCGAAGGCGTCCACGACGCAATCCGCCCGCTGCTCGGCATGCGTACCGCCGTGGTGCTGACCGAGGCCGGCAAGACGCTCGGCCGCACCATCAGCGAGGACGAAATCCATTCGATCCGCGAGGACATCCGCACCAACGCGGCCCACGCGCCCGAAATCCCGGGTGCCGTCGAGGCGCTCAAGTCGATCGCGCTGCGGCTGGCCTGCGCGAGCAACAGCGATCTCGATTACGTCGAGCGCGTGGTCAAGCGCGTCGGCCTCGACGAGGTGTTCGGCGGCCGCCTGTTCACCGGCGAACGCGTGGCGCGCCCGAAGCCGGCGCCCGACGTCTACCTGGCCGCGTCGGACACCTTGCAGGTGCCGCCGTCGGGCTGCGCCGTGATCGAGGACAGCGTGACCGGCGCGCGCGCCGCGCTCGCGGCCGGCATGACGGTGCTCGGCTTCACCGGCAGCGCGCACGCGCCCGACGAACGGCGCGCGGCGCTGCTCGCGATCGGCGTGCATGTGACGTTCGAACGGATGACGGAACTGCCGGGCGTGGTGCAGCGCTGGCTCGACGGCGAATTCGGCGTGACGAGCGAGGCGTCGGCCACGGCCGGGTCGGCAACGTAAGAGAAACCTCGGGCGGGAACGGCCGCCGCGCTCGGCGGACGGCACGCAACGGGCCATGGCGGCAGGGCCAAACAACCCGGAGGGAGCGCAAGGCCCTCGGAGGTCAGGATGAAGCCCTGCAACCGGGGCGGCGCGAAGCCCTCGGAGGTCGGGCCGAAGCCCTTCAATCGAGGCGGCGCGAAGCCCCCGAGATTGGGCCGAAGCCCTGCAACCGAGGCGGCGCGAAGCCCCCGAAGGTCGGGCCGAAGCCCTTCAATCGAGGCGGCGCGAAGCCCCCGGAGGTTGAGCCGAAGCCCTGCAATCGAAACGGTGCGAAGCGCTCGGCAGTCAGGCTGAAACCCGCCGAGCCTCGCGCCGCGCAGCCTCTCAGGCGGCGGCGATCACATCGATACGCAGCGCGGGCGCGCCGCCTGCCACCTCCAGCAGACGATCGACGTTCGGGTGCGCGCCCGGGCGGTTGCGCGCGTCGGCCGTGTGCTCGCCGAACACCGCGAGGCCATGCTCGGCCGCCGCGGCGTCGAGCTTGCCGAACGCCTGTTGCAGGTAGTGATAGACCGCGAGCGAGCCTTGCTTGCCCGGCTTGTTTTCGATCGTCGACACGACGCCGCCGCCGGCATCGACGAGGTCGATCCGTTCGATGCCGTCGATGGCCGGCAGTTGCGCGAGGTTGTCCTTGAAGACGGGGGTCGGTTGAATCACGGCGTACTCCGCTGGTTCGGTAATGATGGGCGGGCCGTATCTTAGCCGATCCCCTGGAGCGTGTTGCGCACTTCTCCAAACCGCCGCCGAAGCGCGAAGAAAACCGCAGCCCCTCACCCGGTAACGTCAAGGCGAACCATGCGGCTGCGGCGCGCCCTGTCCGATCTCGATGAAAGAGCACGCGCCGCAACGGCAAGACGAACGGCATGAGCCGCACCACGCGCCGCGTGGGCGATTCAGGCGGCCTGCTTGCGCTTGTGGGCCAGCGCGATGTCGCGGAAGTTGCGAAACAGGTCGATGCCGCCTTCGGTGCAGATCGATTCCGGATGGAACTGCACGCCGTGCAGCGGACGCGTGCGATGGCGGATGCCGTGGATCACGCCGTCCTCGCCCCACGCGCAGGCCTCGAACGGCTCCTGCACCGCCTTCACCACCAGCGAGTGATAGCGCACGATCGACAGCGCCTCGGGCAGGCCGGCGAACACGCCGCGCCCGTCGTGGCGAATCACGTTGACCCGGCCGTGCATCGGCTCGGGCGCGTGCACCACCTCCATGCCGTGCACGTGCGCCATGCACTGATGGCCGAGGCACACGCCGAGCAGCGGCAGCGTGCCGTCGCGGATCACGTCCGCGCTGATGCCGACATCGGCGGGCACCGCCGGCGTGCCCGGCCCGGGCGACACGATGATGCAGTCATAACGCGAGAAATCGATGTCGTCGAGCCGCGCGGTGTTCTTCACGACGGTCGGTTCGACGCCGCAGGCCTCGCCCATCTGCTGGAAGATGTTGTAGGTGAACGAATCGAAGTTGTCGATGATGAGGGTCTGGCACATCTGCGCACGGTCCTGTAGACGAGTGGTGAAGGACACGAAAGGGACACGGCCACGCGCAGCGACGCCCCCGCTCGGGGCGCGCCCGCGCGAGGCCGATCAGCCGAGGGCGTGCAGCTTCGCGTCGAGATAGCGCGCGAAGCGCTCGACGCCGGCCTCGATCGCGGCCGGCTCGGCATTGCTGAAGGCAAGACGCACGGCGTTGCGATACCCGCCGTCAAGCGAGAAGAAGCTCATCGGCATCACGATCACGCCGTGATCGCGCGCACATTCCACCGTCTCGCGCTGGCCGAAATCGAACGGCAGCGTCACCCCGAGGAAGAAGCCGCCGTCGGGCCGATTCCAGGCGATGCCGTCGCGCCCGCCGAGCCGCGCCTCGAGCGCCGCCACCAGCGTGTCGCGGTTGCGGTGATAGAACGCGCGCGGCGCCTCGACGAGCCTGCGCAGGCTGCCGCCCTCGCGCAGCAGCACGCCGCCCACCAGCGCCTGCGTGACCTGGCTCGTGTTGACGGTGACGAAGCTCTTGCGCTCGGCGAGCTCGGCGCGCAACCGCTCGGCCGCCGCCTCGTCGCCGAACAGCCGCTTCGGCAGCACCGTCGCGCCGATGCGCACGGCCGGGCACAGCGTCTTCGAATAGGTGGCGAGATAGATCACGCAGCCGGCCGGATCGAGCGACGTCATCAGCGGCGGCGCGTCGCCGTCGAAGCGGAACATGCCGTACGGGTTGTCTTCGAGCGCCACGATGCGGTGCTCGATGCAGCCGGCGATGATCGAACGCCGCTCGGCTTCGCTGAGCACGGTGCCGGTGGGATTGTCGAAATCGGGCGTCAGATAGAAGCCGCGCGCGGTCTTGCCCACGCGGCGCAGCGCGGCCGCGGTGCGCGCCAGCGCCTGCTCCCAGCGCTCGCCGTCGGCGCAGGCCACCGGCACGATCTCGATGCCGGCGAAATCGGCCACGCCGGTGATGCCGATATAGGTGGGGTTGCGCGCGAGCATCACGTCGCCGGGCGCACGGCACAGCGCCGGCACGATCAGCGCGAGCGCTTCCTGGCAGCCGGCCGTCACCATCACCTGCTGCGGGTCGCAGTCGATGCCCTCGTCCACGCGCAGTTGTTCGGCCACCAGGGCGTTGATGATGCCGGCCGTGCGGCCGTATTGGGCGATGCGCCGGCCCGCGAACGCGAGATCCCGGCCCGCCTCGCGCGCCGCGTGCGCCTGATAGTCGGGCACGGCGGCGAGCCAGCCCTCCAGCGAGAAGAACTGCTCGGCCGGCCGGCCCGACGCGAACGAAATCGCATCGGGATAATCGTTGGCGGCTTCGTTGAGGAAATTCATCACCGCGAGCCGCGAGGCTCCGGCATTGGCTTGAGTCGACAAGGCCCTCTCTCCTGTATCTGACAGCGACCGGGGCAGCGCTTGGGCGCGCGAAACGGGGGTATCCCGCCGCGACGCGCCATCACGAGTCCGGTGCCCGGTGCGCCCCGCCCCAGCTTCATTCGCGCGGCGCCCGATGATTGTGTTCGCGGGACGGCGCGCGGCGTTGCCGGCGCGGGCCATCGACGATCGCGGCTACGATAGCACCGCCATTTCTCCATGAATCGTTTGCTGATTTTTCTTGATTAAGTCGCACGCGCCGGCGGTTCGCGCACTTCGCATTGGCGGCCAATGCGAAGCAAGCGGGCCGCAGGGGCGCCCGTGCAGGCGCAAAGCGTTTACACTCGTGCGCTTTCGCGCCCGCCCCGCCCGAGCGACACGTTCGTCGTCGCGCCGCATGGGCCGCCACCACGCCTGCCGCCGATGCCCGATCCCGTCAACGTCGAAGATTTTCGCCGCCTCGCCCGCCGCCGCCTGCCGCGCCGCGTGTTCGACTACCTCGATGGCGGCGCCGAGGACGAGCGCGGCCTCGATCGCAATCGCGACGCGTTCTCGCGCATCGCCTTCGTGCCGCGCCGGCTCGTCGATGTCAGCACGCGCACGCTCGATACCACGCTGTTCGGCAAGCCGCAGGCCGCGCCGTTCGTGATCGCGCCCACCGGGCTGAACGGCCTGATCTGGCCGGACGGCGACATCGCGCTGGCGCGCGCGGCGGCGCAGGCCGGCGTGCCGTTCGCGATGTCCACCGCCTCGAACGTCACGCTCGAACGGCTCGCCGGCGAGGCCGGCGGCGAGCCGTGGTTCCAGCTTTACGTGATGCATCGCGCGCTCGCCGACAGCCTGGCCGAGCGCGCCGCCCGCGCCGGCTATCGCACGCTGGTGGTGACCGTGGACGTGCCGCTGAACGGCAAGCGCGAGCGCGACCTGCGCAACGGCTTCGCGCTGCCGCTGCGCTACACGCCACGCGTGCTGCTCGACGGCCTGCTGCACCCGCGCTGGTCGTGCGCGCTGCTCGCCAACGGCGGCGTGCCGACGCTGGCCAACGTGGGTGCCGACGACGGCGCGAGCGTCGAGGTGAAGGCCGCGCTGCTCAAGCGGCAGATGGATGCGAGCTTCAACTGGCAGGACCTGCGCCGCTTGCGCGATCGCTGGCCGCATCGCCTGCTCGTGAAGGGCATCCTCGCCGCCGACGATGCCCGCGCCTGCCTCGAACTCGGCGCCGACGGGGTGATCCTGTCGAACCACGGCGCGCGCCAGCTCGACGACGCGATCGCGCCCATCGACGTGCTCGCCGCCACGCGCCGCGCCTGCGATGCCGGCGAGCACGTCGATGGGCGCGGCGCGCTGCTGATGGACAGCGGCATCCGCCGTGGCGCCGACGTGGTGAAAGCGCTCGCGCTCGGCGCCGATGCCGTGCTGCTCGGCCGCGCGACGCTGTACGGGCTGGCCGTGGCCGGCGAGGCCGGCGCCTCGCGCGTGATCGCGATCCTAAAGGACGAGATCGACCGCACGCTCGCGATGCTCGGCTGCCGAAGCGTGGCCGAGCTGTCGCCCGCGCATGTGAAAGCGCCGGGGGCAAGCGCCGCCGCGTGAGCGCGCGGCGCGTGTCATGAGCCGCGCGTGCCATGAGCGGCGCTTGCCATGAGCCGCGCATGCCACGAGCGACGCGCGCGATAAGCGACTCATGCCACGAGCGACGCTTGCAGAGCGGAATTCGAATCGATCGTCCCTGCCAGGCTCGCCGCCCGTCGGCCGGATCGAGCGCATCCGGCACCGGCCCGGCGGCATCGAGCGGCGCAATCGCGGCGCCCATCGCGCAAACCGCGAAGTCAACTTGCTATCCGGCATGCATCGTGTCGCGCGGTTCGCCGCTATCGATGCCCTGCTCGATGCCATGCCCCGCCCCGCGCGCCACCCGCCACGCCGCCACGAACGCCACCGCCATCAACGCGGCGGCCAGAAAGAACGCGAGCCCCGGCATCGGCCGCGCCACGCGCGGCCCGATCGACCACGCGAAGCCGAGCCCGTACACCAGCGGCCCGACGATCGACGCGAGCCCCACGAAGGCCTGCATCACGCCTTGCAACTGCCCCTGCCCGGCTTCGTCCACGCGACGCGACATCAGCGCCTGCAGCGCCGGCATGAACAGGTTGAAGAACACGTAGACGGGCATCGCCAGCAGGTAGCCCCAGCCCGCCGAGGCGAGCCCGAAGCCCAGGTAGCCGAGCGCGCCGGCCGCCGCGCCGATCAGCAGCGCGCCGCGCTCGCCGGCGCGCTTCACGATCGGCCCCACCAGCGCCACCTGCACCAGCGTGCCGAGGCCGCCGCTCGCCATCATCACGAGGCCGATCGCAGCCGGCGTCCAGCCGTAGCGATAGCCGCCGTACAGCACGAAGATCGACGGCCCCACCATCCACGCCAGCGCGAACAGCACCGCGAGCGCCGCCAGCCCGAGCAGATCGCCGCGCGCCTTCAGGAACGCGAGCGCGCCGAACGGATTGAGCTTGCGCCGGTCGAGGCGGGCCGTGCGCGCCTCGGGCGCGAGCGATTCGGGCAGGATCGCGAGCCCGTACAAAAAATTGAGCGCCGACAGCGCGCCGGCCACGTAGCACGGCAGGCGCAGATCGATGCCGGCCAGCAGGCCGCCGAGCGCCGGCCCGGCCAAAAAGCCCAGGCTCACCGCCGCGCCGATCCGGCCGAACGCGCGCGCGCGTTGCTCGGGCGGTGTGACGTCGGCCACGTAGGCGTTCGCGGTGGCGAGGCTCGACGAGGTCAGCCCGTTCAGCACGCGCCCGGCGAACAGCCACGCGAGGTTCGGCGCGAGCGCCATCACGAAGGAATCGACGGCCAGCCCGAACAGCGAAATCAGCAGCACCGGCCGCCGCCCGACGCGATCGGACAGCGCGCCGAGCAGCGGCCCGCAGACCAGTTGCATCGCGCCCCACACCACGCCGAACAACGTGCTCCACTCGGTCGCGAGCGCGGTGTCGCCGCCGGCGAACTGCTTGATCAGGTTCGGCAGCACCGGCAGCACGATGCCGAACGAGATCGTGTTCATCACCGCGGTGGCGAAGATGAAGCCGAATGCGGCACGCGAACCGCCGCCGCCACCGCGCGCCGAACCGGTCAGTTCCGGCATGCTCATGACGCGGCGGCGAGCGAACTGCCCACGCCCACGCTCTCGCCCTCACAGGCGCGCAGCGCGTCGAGCAGCGCCTCGACGCGCGCGGGCTCGATGCGCGCGTCGTCGTGCGATTCGGCCAGCAGCGCCGAGAGCGCCGCGCTGTCCACGATCGCCGCGCGCCGCTCGGGCGACAGCGCCGGATCGGTCAGCAGCGCGGCGCGCACCGGCTGCAGATCCTCGGCGAGCTGGCTCAGGCGGCTGCCGGGCGCGCGCGCGTTGGCTACACCAACTGCGTCGGTTGCCTCGGCCACGCCGGCCGCGTCGGCTACACCCGCCACCTCGACCGCGCCGGCTGCACCAACTGCCTCGCCCACGGCATGACGTCGGCCCCAGTCATCGAGCGCGGCGATCGCGAACAGGCCCGCGCCCCAATTACGGCCACGTTCGAGAAACAGCGCGCTGGCCGCCGCGAAATCGAGCCCGGCCGGATCGAGGAAGCCCATCCGAAACTCGGCGAGGCGGTCGCCGGCATAGAAGCCCGGCAGCGCGCGCGTGGCGTTCGACGCACCGAGGATCTGCTCCAGCGACGGATACCACCAGAAGTTCACCGACACCGATACATCCGGCGCGCGCACGTGGTGCCACCAGAACACCGGCATGTACAGCAGCTCGCCGGCATGGATCGTGAAGCGGATCGCCTCGGCGTGCGCGTAGTCGGGATACGCCGCCAGGTCCGGCTGGTCCGGCTCGACGTTGGACAGGTGCGCGGTGGCCGCGTCGTGGTGATACGGATACAGGCGCGGCGTCTCGTCCGGCGCGAACAGCGCGAATTCCTTGCTGCCGTACAACTGCGCGAACAGGTTGTTCGAATAATCGAAATGCAGTTGCGAGGAGGTGCGCCGGCCGAACCACAGGTTGATCATCGGCCGGCTCGACGCGATCCATTCCGGCACCACCAGGTTGTCGAGCAGTTCGGGCAGCATCTGCGGAATCGGCTGCTGCATCACGTACACATGCTCGTCGGCATCGGCGTCGAGCATGCGCCGCGCCGCCACGCCGAACTCCACCTCGGTGTTCTCGAACGCGTTCGAGCGGCGGATGTCGTGCGACGGCTTGAGCCGGTACTGGCCGTCGCCGGCCGTGCTCAGCGTGATGCGGCGCGTCTGCGCGATGTTGGCCAGCGCCTCGGGCGTCCAGCGCTCGTCGATGCGCCAGTCTTCGAGCGCGCCGGTGATGATGACGGGCTCGTTGCGCGCCAGCCAGCCGTCGTTCGTGAATGCCTCGCGCGTCACGCGTGCGATCATCGTGTCTCTCCTCGATAGGGTTCGGCCGCGTCGTCGTCGAGCAACGCGAGCCGGCGGTTCAGGATGCCGCCGATCGCCTCGCCCAGCACGTCGGCATGCAGCTTGATGATGGTTTCGTGATTGCCCGGCACGGGCAGCACCTCGATCTCGTCGCGCGCGATCAGGGCCTCCCAGCCGAGCGCCTCGGGCAGCGCGTGGTGGCCTTCGAGCGGCGTGAGCGACGCGTCGCTGGCCGCGAACACGTGCAGCTTCACCGGCGCGCGGCGGGGCCGCCAGGTGGCCATCGCCGCGCCGTGCGCCACCAGCCGTTCGAGGAACAGCCGGTTCTCGCGCGCGGTGTCGTACGACAGGTGCCAGAGCGGCCGGCCCGCCTCGCGGCGCGCCTCGATCGCCCGCACCAGCATGTCGATCAGCGCGTCGATGTCGCCGGCGCCCTCGAAATCGATGCTGGACGGATCGAAATCCGTGAAGTTGTTCATCGCGAACGCGTACAGCGTGACCAGCGCCACGCGCTGCGCGTCGAAGCCGGCCGGTGCGTCGAGATGATCGGCATGACTGGCCTGGCCGAGCAGGTTCGGCGGCAGCGTGGTGTCGAACACGCCGAGGAACTCGATCTCCTCGCCCTGCGCGAGCATCTGGGTGGCGATCTCGTAGGCGATCAGGCCGCCGAACGACCAGCCGGCCACGCGATACGGGCCGCGCGGCTGGATCTCGCGCATCAGGCCGACGAAGCGCGCCGCGATCGCCTCCAGCGTGCGGGGTTGCGCCTCGCCGAGCGCGAGCGGCGGCAGCCCGTAAACAGGAATCGACGCGTCGATGTGCGAGGCCAGGTGCTCGAAGTACCAGGAATAGCCTTGCAGCGTGTGGGTGAGGAACAGCGGGCGTTCGCCGCCGTCGGCATGGAACGCCACCCAGGCCTCGCGCGCGTCGTTCGACTGGCGGCCGGCGAATTCGCGCGGCGCCGAGCGCGCCGCCTCGATCAGCAACGCGAGCTTGTGCACCGTGCGCGTGTCGAAGATGCTGCGCACCGACAGCTTCACGCCGGTGCGCTCGCCGGCGCGCGCCGCCACCTGTGCCGCCATCAGCGAATGGCCGCCGATCGCGAAGAAATTGTCGTGGCGGCCCACTCGCGCGAGCCCCAGCGTGTCGCGCCAGATCTCGGCGAGCAGTGTCTCCAGTTCGCCCTCGGGCGCGACGTGCCGGCCCTGGCCCACACCGAGCGCGCCCGCCGCCTCCACCGTGGCGGGATCGATCGCGCGCAGCGCGAGCCGGTCGAGCTTGCCGTTCGGCAGCGCCGGCAAGGCCGCGAGCGCCACGAAACGGCTCGGCACCAGCGGCCCCGGCAACCGCTCGGAAAGCCACGCATGCAGGCCGCCGGCATCCACTTCCACGCCGGCGCGCGGCACGTAGAACGCCACCAGTTGCACGTCGCCGGACGCCGCACCGAGCTCGCGCCCGATCGCGGCGGCAGCCGCCACGCCCGGATGCGCGCCGAGTTCAAGTTCCACCGCCGGCAACTCCACGCGCTGGCCGCGCACCTTGATCTGGAAATCCTCGCGGCCCAGGTGCAGCAACTGGCCGTCGGCCAGCCACTGGCCGATGTCGCCGGTACGCAGCAGCGTCGCGCCGGTTTCCGGATGGCGCACGAAACGCTCGGCGGTGAGATCCGGGCGATTCCAGTAGCCGGGGCCCACCGACGCCCCTTCCACGTAGATCTGCCCCACCGCGCCGATCGGCACCGGCGCGAGCCGTGCGTCGAGCAGGTGCACGCGGCAGTTGGCGATCGGCCGGCCGGCCGGCGTGACCGCGTGATGCACGGCCAGCGCGCGGTCCTCGCTGTAGGTGATGTCGTTCAGCTCGCTGCAGCCGTAGTTGTTGTGCAGCCGCGCGTTCGGCAGCCGCACCGCGAAGCGCACCGCCAGATGACGCGCGAGCGGCTCGCCGGCGGTCGTGACGTGGCGCAGCGCGCCGAGCCGGGGCGCGTGTTCGAGCAGTGCGGCGAGATGCGAGGGCACCAGGTTCAGGCGCGTCACGCGGTGCCGTTCGAGCGCGGCCGCGAAGGCCGGGGCATCCTTCACCAGCGCGTCGGCGAAGATCACCTGCGGCGCGCCCGCGAGCAGCCCCGACAGCATTTCCTTGATCGACGGCACGAAGGACATCGAGGTCTTCTGAGCCACCACCTCGCCGGGCGCGAACGGCGTACGCGCCCACAGCGCCTGCAGGCAGTTCGTCACCTGCCGGTGCGGCACCATCACGCCCTTCGGCTGGCCGGTGGAGCCCGACGTGTAGGCGATGTAGGCCAAATCGTCGGGCTGCGTGGCGTGGGCCGGGAAGCTGGCCGAAGAGCGGGTCGAAAAGCGGTCCGGCATGCCCGGCGTCGCCGCGTCGCCGTCCCGCAGGTCGGCCGGCACGTCGAGCCGCAACAGTGCGCAGCCGGCATCGGCGAACGACGGCGCGAGCGCGGCGGTGGTCACGATCGCGGCCGGCTGCGCGTCGTCGAGCGTGCGGCGCACGTAGGCGGCCGGATAGCCCGGATCGATCGGCACGTAGGTCGCGCCCAGCCGGAACACGGCCAGGATCGCGGCGACGAAATCGATCGAGCGCGGGTAATGCAGCACCACGCGCGCGCCCGGCGCGACGCCGCGGCGCCGCAGCGCGTGGGCGATGCGATCGGCCAAGCCGTCGAGTTCGGCGAAGCTGGCGCCGCCTGCCCCGCCTTCCCCGTCCTCGTAGATGCAGGCCGGCGCGTCGGGCCGCAACGCCACCTGCCGCGCAAACAGCGTGTTCACGTCGGCCGTCTCGAAGCCGGCCCACGTATCGTTGCTCGCCGCCACCCGTGCGCGCTCGGCCGGCGTCGGCGCGCGCAGCGCGGCCAGCGGCGCGTCGGGCGCGTCGGCGATGCGTTCGAGCAGTTCCTCCAGCACGGTCAGCATGAAGCCGATCTGGGTGGCGTCGAAACGCAGGCTGTCGAAGTTCGCCACCAGCTCGAGCCCGTTGCCGTCCCCGAATATTTCCAGGTCGAGATCCGACTGCGCCTGACGGTTCACCACTTCCTGCCGCACCGTCATGCGCAGGCCGTCGCCCCAGTCGTCGGTGGCCACCGGCGGCACGTTCTGGTGGCGCAGCATGACCGGCACCGGCGAGCGGCCGTCCGGCTGGCGCAGCGCCGGCACGGCCGCGAGCATGTGCTCGAACGGCAGCGCCTGATGTTCGAGCGCGTCCAGCACGCGGCGGCCCGCCTGCGCCAGCAGCGCGGCCACGTCCGGCTCGCCGGACAGGTCGAGCCGCAGCGGCAGGATGTTGATGAAGAAGCCCACCAGCGGTTCGAGCAGCGGGTCGTCGCGGCCGGCCGTGGTGGTGCCGATGCAGAGGTCCTCGCGCCCGCTCTGGCGATGATGGAGCACCGCGAGCGCCACCAGGAACAGCGTGAACAGGCTCACGCCGCGCTGCCGGCCCAGTTGCGCGAGCCGCGCGGCCAGCGCCGGCGGCAGCGTGCGGCGCAGCACGCCGGCCGGGCCGTGCGCCGCGTCGGCCGGCGTGCCGGGCACGGCGAGATCGAGCGGCTCGCGATGGCCGTCGAGCGCCGCGCGCCAGTACGCGAGATGCGCGCCGAGATCCTGCTCGCGCTGCCAGCAGGCGTAATCGGCATAGTGCGCGGCCAGCGGCGCAAGTGCCTCGCTCCTTGTCTCTCCCCTTGCATCGGCCGGGGCCGCGCCGGATCGCGCCGCGCGGTCGGCCAGGTACAGCGCGCGCAGATCGTGCACGAACACGCCGAGCGACCAGCCGTCCGACACGATGTGATGCATCACGATCGACACCACATGCCGCTGCGGCGCGAGCCGCAGCACGCGCACGTCGAGCAGCGGGCCGCGCTGCAGGTCGAACTCGATGCCGGCATGGCGATCGAGCGCGGCGGCCAGCGCGGCCTCGCCGATCTCGTGCACCGGCAGCGCCACCGCGTACGGCGCATCGACGAACTGCGCCGGCAAGTCGGCGCCGGGCGCGATGTCGAAACGCGTGCGCAGCGTCTCGTGGCGCGCCACCAGCGCGTCGAACGCGGCCTGCAGCGACGCCGGCGCGAGCGGCCCGTCGAACACCAGCGCGCCGTTCATGTTGTAGGCGCGGCCACCGTCGCGCTGCTGGATCAGCCACAGCCGCTCCTGCACGTACGACAGCGGAAACGTCGCGCCGGCCGCGCGGCGGGCGGCGGATGCCGACGGCGCGAACCGCGCGGCGGCAACGGCACGCCCATCGCCGCCCGATGCCGCGCTCGATGTCGTGCCCGATTTCGCGCCCTCGCCCAGGCGCGCCGCAAACGCGGCCAGGCCCGGCGCCTCGAACAGCGCGCCGAGCGTGGCCGCCTCGCCGAAGCGCTCGCGCAGCCGGCCGATCACGCGCACGGCCAGCAGCGAATGCCCGCCGAGCGCGAAGAAATCGTCATGGCGGCCCACTTGCGCCACGCCGAGCAGTTCGCACCACATGGCGGCCAGCATCGCTTCCACCTCGCCCTGGGGCGCGGCATAGTCGCGCCCGCCGAACGCGGCCGTGTCGGGCGCGGGCAGCGCGCGGCGGTCGAGCTTGCCGTTGGCGGTCAGCGGCAGCGCGGCGAGCGCCACGTAGGCCGACGGCACCATGTAGTCGGGCAAGCTGTCGCGCAGGTAGGCGCGCAGCGCCTCGACGTCGCACGGCGCATCGGTGTCGGCGGCCAGGTGATACGCCACCAGCCGCTTCTCGCCCGGCGCATCCTCGCGGGCGATCACCACCGCGTCGCGCAGGCCGTAGGCGGCGAGCCGCGCCTCGATCTCGCCCGGCTCCACGCGGAAGCCGCGGATCTTCACCTGGCTGTCGTTGCGGCCCAGGTATTCGATGTTGCCGTCGGGCAGGTAGCGCGCCAGGTCGCCGGTGCGGTACAGGCGAGCGTCGGCATCGGCCTCGGCCGAGAACGGGTCGCGCACGAAGCGCTCCGCCGTCAGCGCGTCGAGGTTCAGATAGCCGAGCGCCACGCCCTGGCCGCCCACGTACAGCTCGCCCGGCACGCCGGCCGGCACCGGTTCGCCGTGCGCATCGAGCAGATACACGCGCGTGTTCGCGATCGGCCGGCCGATCGGCAGCCGCTCGGGCGCGGGTGCCCCGGCGCGCAGCAGGTAGGTGGTGGCGAAGGTGGTCGATTCGGTCGGGCCGTAGCAGTGCACCAGATGCTGCGGGGCGGCGTGCTCCATGATGCGGCGCACCGCCCGCACGTCGGCCGCGTCGCCGCCGGTGAGCAGGTAGCGCAGCGCCGGGAACACCGGCGCGAGCGCGTCGGCGTAGGCGCTGAGGAGGCCCGCCACCAGGTGCAGCACGCTCACGCGCTCGCGCGTGAGCAGCGCGGCGAGGCGCGGCGCCTGCAGCAGGTCGTCGTGCGGCACGATCACGAGGCACGCGCCGTGCAGCAACGCGTTCCACACTTCCATCGTGCTGGCGTCGAAGGCCGGGTTCGAGGTGAAGGCGATGCGGTCGCGCGCGTCGAATTCCGCATAGCCGTTGTGGATCACCAGCCGCGCGATGCCGCGATGCGCGATGATCACGCCCTTCGGCGTGCCGGTCGATCCCGAGGTGTACATGATGTAGGCCGGACGATCGCCACCGCCCGGATGCGACGGGGCCGGTGTGCTGTCGTGCACGCTGTCGTGCGCGCTGTCGTGCTCGCCTTCGTACCCGGCCGATGAAGCGTCCAGATCGACGCGCCGCACCTGCGGCACGTCGGGCACCGCCTGACCACCCAGCGTCAGCAGGCAGCGCGCGCCGCAATCGGCCAGCATGAAGGCCTGCCGATCGGCCGGCGCGTTGCGGTCGAGCGGCACGTACACCGCGCCGCACTTCAGCACGGCCAGCTCCGCCACCACCAGCTCGATCGAGCGGTCGAGCAGGATCGCCACGCGCTCGCCCGGCGCCACGCCGAGCGCGGCGAGCCGGCGCGCGAGCCGGTTGGCGCGCGCGTCGAGCCCGGCGTAATCGAGCGTGCGCGCGCCGTCGGCCAGCGCCTGCGCGTGCGGCGTGCGCGCCGCCTGCTGCTCGAACAGCGTGTGCACGCCGGTATCGAACGGGCACGCCGCGTCGGTCGCGTTCCAGCCTTCGATCAGCTCCCGGCGTTCCGCCTCGGGCAGCCAGGCCAGCTCGCGCACCGGCGTGGCCGGCGCGTCGTCGAGCGCGGCGACCAGGCTGGCCACGCTGCGCGCCAGATAGGCGCACACGCGCGCCGCGTCGTGCGGCGCGACGAGTTGCGCGGTCAGGCGGAAGCCCTCGCCCAGATCGTCCACGCTCAGTGCGCACGGGTAATGGGTGCGTTCCTCGCCGTCGACCACGTCGATGCCCTGCCAGCCCGGAATCGCGCCGCCGTCGATCACGGTGCCGTCCGCGCTGTGGCGGAAGTTCAGCAGCGCGCTGAACAGCGGCGCGGGCGCGGCCACGCCGCTGCAGCGCTGCGCGAACGCCAACGATGCGTGTTCGTGGCCCATCAGGTCGGCCAGCCGGCGATGGGTGCGCAGCGCCGCGTCGCGCACGCCGGCGGCGCCCGCCTCCACGCGCACCGGCAGCGTGTTGATGAACAGCCCCATGACCTGCTCGGCGCGCGTGCCGCCCTGCCAGCGGCCGAGCAGCACGGTGCCGAACACCACGTCCTCGCGGCCGGACAGCTTGCCGATCACGTGCCCCCAGGCGAGGTGGAACAGGCTCGCCACGCTCACGCCCAGTTGGCGAGCCTGCTCGCGCAGCCGCGCGGCCAGCTCGGGCGCCAGTTCCACGGCGGCGGTGCGCACCGGCGTGCGTTCGCCGTTCGCGTCGGTTTCGCCGTCCACGTTGGCGAGGCCGTAAGGCAGCGTGGGCTCGTCGATGTCGCCGAGCATCTCGCGGAAAAACGCCTCGCTGGCCGGGCCGCGCCCGGCCAGCCGCGAGCGGGCCACGTGGTCGCGGAACGGCGGCGGCGGCGGCAGCGCGTGCCAGCTGCCGTCGAGCCAGGCCGCCACCTCGCGCAGCAGGATCGCGATGTCGGTGTGATCGAGCGCGATGTGATGCGTGAGCAGCAGCAGCACCCAGTTGCCGTTGGCCGGATCGTGCGCATAGCGCACCGCCATCGGCGGCGCATGGCGCAGGTCGAGGCGGTAATGGCGCGGATCGTGGCGCTGTTGCAACTGCTCGCCGATGTCGGCAGCCGGGTCAAGATCCACCACTTCCTCGACCGACAGCGTCGCCGCGCGCCGCACCACCTGCACCGGCTCGCGCAGGCCTTCCCAGGCGATGCCGGTGCGCAGCACGTCGTGACGCGTCACCGCGGCCTGCAACGCGCCCGCGAAGCGCAGCAGATGCTCGCGCGTCTCGAAGCCGAAGCGCACGCGCGACAGGTAGGCGTCGCCCACGGTCTGC
Source organism: Burkholderia sp. 22PA0099 (assembly GCF_047497165.1). Taxonomy (NCBI): domain Bacteria; kingdom Pseudomonadati; phylum Pseudomonadota; class Betaproteobacteria; order Burkholderiales; family Burkholderiaceae; genus Burkholderia; species Burkholderia sp. 22PA0099. Next base: position 3,154,250 of record NZ_CP163165.1, read on the forward strand.
GCCAGATGGTGATACAGCATGCCTTCCTGCAACGGCGCGAGCGGATAGATGTCCTGCACGTTCGCCGCGCCGCCCGGCACGCCGGCCACGATCGCGTCGATCTCGCGCTGCGTCAGGTCCACGAGGCTCAGCATCGACGGATCGAGCCGGCTCGCGTCGGCCGGAATCCGGTTCGGCGCAATCTCGAACTCGGCAGCCACGCGCAGCGTGGCGGCCAGATCGGCCAGCGTGGGCGCGCCGAACAGCGCCGGGATGTCGGTATCGAGCCCGGCCTCGCGCAGCCGGCCGACCAGCCGTACCGCCAGCAGCGAATGGCCGCCCAGCTCGAAAAAGTTGTCGTGGCGGCTCACCTCGGCCACGCCGAGCACTTCCGCCCAGGCGGCGGCCAGCGCGCGTTCGGCCTCGCCCTGTGGCGCCGCGTAGTCGCGGCGGCCGTAGGCGGAGTCGTCCGGCGTCGGCAGCGCGCGGCGATCGAGCTTGCCGTTCACGGTGAGCGGCAGCGCGTCGAGCGCCACCCAGGCGGCCGGCACCATGTGGCGCGGCAGCCGGTCCGCCGCGTGCGTGCGCAGCGCGTCCACACTGGCCGGGCCGGCGTAATAGGCCACCAGGCGGCGATCGCCGGGCGTGTCCTCGCGCACGATCACCGCCACCGCGTGCACGTCGTCGAGCTCGGCCAGCCGCGCCTCGATCTCCCCAAGCTCGATGCGGAAGCCGCGGATCTTCACCTGATCGTCGTTGCGGCCGAGGAACACCAGCGAGCCGTCGGCCCGGTAGCGCGCGAGATCGCCGGTGCGGTACATGCGTGCGCCCGGCGCATCGTGGAACGGATCGGCCAGGAAGCGCTGCGCGCTCAACTCGGGGCGGTTCAGATAGCCGCGCGCCACGCCCACGCCGCCCACATACAGCTCGCCCTCGGTGCCGAGCGGCGCCGGCTGACCGTGCGCGTCGAGCAGATAGAGCCGCACGTTGCCCACCGGGCGGCCGATCGGCGGCGTGTCGCCGTCGAAGTCGGGCGGGCACGGCCAGACGGTCGCGCACACGGTGTTCTCGGTCGGGCCGTAGCCGTTGAACAGCACCGCCCGGGCCGCCAGCGCGCGGAACAGCGCCGCGCCGGGCGCCTCGCCGGCCAGCACCAGCGTGGGCCGCGCGTCGATCGCGGGCAGGCCCTCGCCGTCCTGCAGCAGCGCGGGCGGCAAGGTGGCGTGGGTGATCGCGTGCGCGTCGAGATAGCGCCACAACGCGACCCGGTCGTGACGGATCGCGTCGGGCGGCACATGCACGGCCGCGCCGGCGCACAGCGCGACCACGATCTCGGCGATGCTCGCGTCGAAGCTGGCCGACGCGAATTGCAGCACGCGGCTGTCGGGCTGCACGCCGAAGCAGGCGATCTGCGCCTGCGCGAGATTCACCAGGCCGCGATGCTCGACCATCACGCCCTTCGGCGTGCCGGTGGAGCCCGAGGTGTAGATCACGTAGGCCAGGTGGCGAGCGTTCAGGCCGGCCGCCTGCGCGGGCAGGTTCGCATTGCCGGCCGGGTCGTCCGCCCGCAGCGCGGCCAGCGTGTCGAGTTCGAGCACCGGCACCGCGTCGGGCAGGCCCGCGAGCCGCGCGCGCGAGCGGCTGTCGGTCAGCGCCGCCACCGGCGCGCTGTCGGCCAGCATGTGGGCCAGCCGCTCGGCCGGATAGGCGGGATCGAGCGGCACATAGGCGCCGCCGGCCTTCATCACGGCCAGGATCGCCACCACGATCGAGGCATTGCGTTCGAGGCACAGCGCCACCCGATCGTCGGGCGCGACGCCCAGCGCACGCAGCCGGTGCGCGAGACGGTTGGCGCGCGCGTTCAGCTCGGCGTAGCTCAGTTGCTCGTGCGCGTCCTCCACTGCGATCGCGTGGGGACGTTCGGCCACGCGCGCCTCGACCAGCTCGTGCAGGCAGGCCTCGCGCGGGAACAGCACGTCCGTGTCGTTCCACGTTCGCAGCAACTGATCGCGCTCGGCGGCGGACAGCAAGCTGGCGTGAGCGTGATCGGCCTGCGGATCGGCGGCGATCGCATCGAGCGCCGCCACGTAATAGCCGAGGATGCGCGCGCCCTGGGCCGGCGCAAGCCGCGCGCCGTCGATCTTCAGCTCGACCGTGAGCGCGGCGGCCGTGTCCGATACGTTCACGCCGAGCGCGAAGTTGGTCGCCTCGAAGCCGTGGCCGCCGCGGGCCTCGAAGCCCACGTTGCGCTCGAGCGCCTCGTACACATGGAAGTTCACGTAGTTGAACACCACCTCGTACAGCGCCGCGCGGTCGTTGTCGAGTTGAAGCTGGAAATACGGGTAGTGGCGGTGGCGAATCACCTCGAGTTCGCTGCGGAACGTGCTGCGGATCAGTTCGGCCCAACTGGAAGCCACGAGGTCGAGCCGCATCGGCAGCGTGTTCAGGAACAGGCCCAGCACCTTCTCGCCGTCGTCCTGCTCCTGGCGCACGTTCGACACCAGGCCGCTGGTCACGTCGGTCTTGCCCGCAATCATCGCCAGCACGCGCAGGTGCGCCGCAAGCACCACGCTGCGCATCGGCACCCCGAGCGCATTGGCCACGCCCCGCAGGCGCTCGCGCACCGGTTCGTCGATCGTGGCGATCAGCGGCGGCTTCGGCGCGGACGGATCGCCCTCCGGCTCGGCCGGCGGCAAGGCGCTGAACGTGTAGCCGGACAGATAGCGGCGCCAGAATTCGCGATGCTGCGGCGAGGCCAACGCGCTGCGCTCGGCCTCTACCGCGCTGCGCGGCGTGCGTGCCAGCGGCGGCGCAGCGCGCAACGAGGCCGGTTCGGCCGCCAGCAGCGACAGGTAGGTGTCGAACAACTCGGTGTTCAGCGACGCCACGCTCCAGCCGTCGAGGATCGCGTGATGGAAGCTCGGCGTGTACTGGATCTCGCGCTCGCCCCGCACATGCACGAACACGCGCAGCAATGGCGCGACGTCGAGCGCCACGCGCGTCTTGCGCTCGGCTTCCACGAATTCGACGATGCGGCGTTCCTGCTCCGCTTCGTCGTGCATGCCGAGATCGATCGTGGCGAGCGGCACCTCGCCGGTGGCGAACACCAGTTGCATCGGCTCGCTGAAGCGCTCGAAATCGAAGGCCGTGCGCAGCACCGGATGGCGCGCCGCCAGCGCCGCGAGCGCGGCGCGGAAGGCCGCTTCGTTCCAGGCCGGCACGCCGAAGCGATAGCTGAATACGTCGTGGTAGACGGACGCATCGTCGGCCGCCTGTTCGTTGTGATACACCATCCCGCGCTGCAGGAAGGTCAACGGATAGGCATCCTCAATGCCGGCTGGCAGACGCGCACGATCCGCTTCGCTGAGTGCGAGCGCGTCGCTGGCGTGCGAGGCGCTCGCGTCGTCGGTCGAGAGCGCTTGCGCGAGGTTGGCGATCGTCTGCTGTGTGAACAGGTCCACCAGCGCGAAATCGAGCCCCTGTGCCTTGGCCTTCGACAGCACCGATACCGCGCGGATCGAATCGCCGCCGGCCGCAAAGAAGTTGTCGTGGATGCCGACCTGGTCCAGACGCAGCACCTGCGCCCAGATCGCCGCAAGACGTTCCTCGATCGAGGTGCGGGGCGCCACGTAATGCCGTGTATCGACCGATTGCGCCGGCTTCGGCAGCGCGGCTCGATCCACCTTGCCGTTTGCCGTCAGCGGGAATCGCTCCAATGCGACGAACGCGGACGGCAGCATGAAGTCCGGGAGCGTCCGGCTCAGGCCGGTACGCAACGTGGCACTGTCGGTTTGCGCTTGGTCCGGATCGATGACGTAGTAGGCCACCAGCCGTTTCTCGCCCGGTTCGTCTTCGCGCGCGGTGACCAGCGCTTCGCGCACGCCATCCAGCGCCGACAACGCCGATTCGATTTCACCCAGTTCGATCCGGAAGCCGCGAATCTTCACCTGCGTGTCGATCCGGCCGAGGTATTCCAGCGTGCCGTCCGGCAGGAATCGCGCGAGATCGCCCGTGCGATACAGACGATCGTGTTCGCTCGTACCGAACGGATTGCGGACGAAGCGCTTCGCCGTCAACTCCGGCTGATTCAGGTAGCCACGCGCAACGCCCGCACCGCCGATGCACAGCTCGCCCGGCACGCCGATCGGCATCGGGTTCAGGTTCGCGTCCACCACATACGCGGACAAATCCGGAATCGGCCGCCCGATGCTCGCGGGCGTGCCGCCGCCGTTCGCCTGCAGCGGCCAGTACGTTACGTGCACCGTGGTTTCGGTGATGCCGTACATGTTCACAAGTTGGCAGGCCGTATTGCGCGCGTCGTCGTACCACGGACGCAGCATGCCCACTTCCAGCGCCTCGCCGCCAAACACGACATAGCGGAGCCGATGCGTCTGCCCGCTTTCCGCCTGTGCCGCAATCAATTGACGGAACGCACTCGGCGTCTGATTGAGCACCGTCACGCCCGCTTCGCAAAGCAATGCATAGCATTCCTGCGGCGAACGGCTGACCAGCTTCGGCACCACCACCAAGCGTCCACCGTGCAGCAGCGCACCCCAGATTTCCCACACCGAAAAGTCGAAGGCGAACGAGTGGAACAGCGCCCAGGTATCGGTGTGATCGAACCCGTACCAGGCATCCGTCGCCGAGAACAACCGCGTGACGTTGCGATGCTCGATCATCACGCCCTTCGGCTGACCGGTCGAACCCGACGTGTAGATCACATAGGCAAGGCTATCCGCGCTTAAACCGGCCACATCCGGGTTGTCGATCGAACCTTCCGCCGTCGCCACATCGATATCGATGACCGGCGCTTCCACTTCCACCAGCACGTCGCTCGTATCGGCCTGCACCAGCACTGCCACCGGCGCGCTGTCGCGCAGCGTGTACGCGAGTCGATCCGCCGGATAAGCCGGATCGAGCGGCACATATCCCGCCCCCGCCTTCAGCACGCCGAGAATCCCCACCAGCATCCCCAGCCCGCGCTCCACGCAGATCGCCACGCGATCATCCACCCGCACGCCCTGCGCGATCAGCGCATGCGCGAGCCGGTTCGCACGCGCATTCAACTCCGCGTAAGTCAGCCGCTGCGCCCCGAATTCGACCGCCACCGCCTCGGGCCGCTCCGCCACCCGCGCCTCGAACAAGCGATGAATCGGCGCGTCCTGCTCGAACGCCGCCTCGCGCGCATCCGCATTCCACGCCTCCACCACTTGCCGCCGCTCAGCCGCCGACAGCAGATCCGCCCGCTCATGCGCGGCCTCCACATCGGCCGCGATCGCATCGAGCGCCGCGAGGTAGTAACCGAGCGCACGCTCGCCCTGCTCGCGCGACAGCCGCGTCGGGTCGATCTTCACGTCCACCGTGAGCCCGTCCGCCATGTCGGCGAAATTCACCAGCAGACCGAAATTGGTCGCCTCGAAGCCGTGCCAACGGCGCAGCGCAAAGCCTTCGTTGCGGGCCAGCGATTCGTAGACGTGGAAGTTCACGTAGTTGAACGCCACCTCGTACAGCGCCGCGCGATCGTTGTCGAGTTGAAGCTGGAAATACGGATAGTGGCGGTGGCGGATCACCTCGAGTTCGCTGCGGAACGTGCTGCGGATCAGTTCGGCCCAGCTCGACGCCACCACGTCGAGCCGCACCGGAAGCGTGTTCAGGAACAGGCCCAGCACCTTCTCGCCGTCGTCCTGTTCCTGACGCACGTTCGACACCAGGCCGCTGGTCACGTCGGTCTTGCCCGAGATCATCGCGAGCACGCGCAAGTGCGCCGCGAGCAGCACGCTGCGCATCGGCACGCCGAGCGCGTTCGCCACGCCCCGCAGCTTCCCGCGCAGCGCCTCGCTCACCACCACGCTCAGTTCCGGGCGCACCGCATCGGGGCCTGCGCCCGCCTCGGCGGGCGGCAGGCCGCTGAACGAATAGCCGGACAGATAACGCCGCCAGAATTCGCGATGTTGCGGCGAGGCCAGTGCGCTGCGCTCGGCCTCTACCGCGCTGCGCGGCGTGCGCGCCAGCAGCGGCGCAGCCGCGCGCAACTGGCCCGGCTCGGCCGCCAGCAGCGACAGGTAAGTGTCGAACAGTTCGGTGTTCAGCGACGCCACGCTCCAGCCATCGAGGATTGCGTGATGGAAGCTCGGCGTGTACTGGATCTCGCGCTCGCCCCGCACATGCACGAACACGCGCAACAATGGCGCGACGTCGAGCGCCACGCGCGTCTTGCGCTCGGCCTCGATGAAGGCGTCGATCGCGGCGTCCTGCTGCGCCGGTTCGAGCGCGGATTGGTCGATCACCGTGAGCGGCACCTCGCCCGTGGCATGCACGAGTTGCAGCGGCTCATCGAAACGATCGAAATCGAACGCCGTGCGCAGCACCGGATGGCGCGTCACCAGCGCCGCGAGCGCGGCGCGGAAGGCCGCTTCGTTCCAGGCCGGCACGTCGAAGTGATAGCTGAACACGTCGTGATAGAGCGCCGCGTTTTCCGATGCCTGCTGATTGTGATACACCATCCCGCGTTGCAGGAAGGTCAACGGATAGGCATCCTCAATGCCGGCTGGCAGGCGCGCACGATCGGCTTCGGAAAGCGCGAGTGCGTCGCTGGCATGCGAGGCGCTCACGTCGTCGGTCGACAGCGCTTGCGCGAGGTTCGCGATCGTCTGTTGTGTGAACAGGTCCACCAGCGCGAAATCGAGCCCTTGTGCCTTGGCCTTCGACAGCACCGATACCGCGCGGATCGAATCGCCGCCGGCCGCAAAGAAGTTGTCGTGGATGCCGACCTGGTCCAGACGCAGCACCTGCGCCCAGATCGCCGCAAGACGTTCCTCGATCGAGGTGCGCGGCGCCACGTAATGCCGCGTATCGACCGATTGCGCCGGCTTCGGCAGCGCGGCGCGATCCACCTTGCCGTTCGCCGTCAGCGGGAACCGCTCCAATGCGACGAGCGCGGACGGCAACATGAAGTCCGGGAGCGTGCGGCTCAAGCCGGTACGCAACGTGGTGCTGTCAGCTTTCGTCTGGTCCGGATCGATGACGTAGTAGGCCACCAGCCGCTTGTCGCCCGGTTCGTCTTCGCGCGCGATGACCAGCGCTTCGCGCACGCCATCCAGCGCCGACAACGCCGATTCGATTTCACCCAGTTCGATCCGGAAGCCGCGAATCTTCACCTGCGTGTCGATCCGGCCGAGGTATTCCAGCGTGCCATCGGGCAGGAATCGCGCGAGATCGCCCGTGCGGTACAGACGATCGTGTTCGCTCGTGCCGAACGGATTGCGGATGAAGCGCTTCGCCGTCAGTTCCGGCTGATTCAGGTAGCCACGCGCGACGCCCGCACCGCCGATGCACAGCTCGCCCGGCACGCCGATCGGCATCGGGTTCAGGTTTGCGTCCACTACGTACGCGGACAGATCCGGAATCGGTCGCCCGATGCTCGCGGGCGTGCCGCCGCCGTTCGCCTGCAGCGGCCAGTACGTTACGTGCACCGTGGTTTCGGTAATGCCGTACATGTTCACAAGCTGGCAGGCCGTATTGCGCGCGTCGTCGTACCACGGGCGCAGCATGCCCACTTCCAGCGCCTCGCCGCCGAACACGACGTAACGAAGCCGATGCGTCTGCCCGCTTTCCGCCTGTGCCGCAATCAATTGACGGAACGCACTCGGCGTCTGATTGAGCACCGTCACGCCCGCTTCGCACAGCAGCGCATGGCATTCCTGCGGCGAACGGCTGACCAGCTTCGGCACCACCACCAGACGCCCGCCGTGAAGCAGCGCACCCCAGATTTCCCACACCGAAAAGTCGAAGGCGAATGAATGGAACAACGCCCAGGTATCGGTGTGATCGAACCCGTACCACGCATCGGTCGCCGAGAACAGCCGCGTGACGTTGCGATGCTCGATCATCACGCCCTTCGGCTGACCGGTCGAACCCGACGTGTAGATCACATAGGCAAGGCTATCCGCGCTTAAACCGGCCACATCCGGGTTGTCGATCGAACCTTCCGCCGTCGCCACATCGATATCGATGACCGGCGCTTCCACTTCCACCAGCACGTCGCGCGTATCGGCCTGCACCAGCACCGCCACCGGCGCGCTGTCGCGCAGCGTGTACGCGAGCCGATCGGCCGGATAGGCCGGATCGAGCGGCACATACCCCGCCCCCGCCTTCAGCACGCCGAGAATCCCCACCAGCATCCCCAGCCCGCGCTCCACGCAGATCGCCACGCGATCATCCACCCGCACGCCCTGCGCGATCAGCGCATGCGCGAGCCGGTTTGCACGCGCGTTCAACTCCGCATAGGTCAGCCGTTGCGCCCCGAATTCGACCGCCACCGCCTCGGGCCGCTGCACCACCCGCGCCTCGAACAAGCGGTGAATCGGCGCGTCCTGCGCAAACGCCGCCCGCTGCGCTGCGTCGTTCCACGCCGCCAATTGCCCGACCTCGTCCGGCGTCGGCAATTGCAGCGCCGCCACCGGAATGCTCCCGTCCTCCAGCACCTGCTCAAGCAGATGCGAGAAACGCGCGCCCACCGCCTCGATGTCGGCATCCTCGAAATACGCGCGGTTGTACATGAAATGCACCCATGCGTTCTCATCGAAGCGGTTCTCGCGGATATGCAGCGCCAGCGGCAACTGCTCATGCCCGTTCGAGAACATGTGAACCTGCGCCGGCGCGTCGCCGAAGCGCATGTCGTAATCGTCGCGCTCGTACGACACCGAGATGTCGAACACCTGGGCCCGTTGCGCCTGCAACAAGCCGAGCGCGCGATTCAGTTCGCTGATCGGAAAGCGCTGGTGGCGATAGTCCTGCTTCAGCGTCTGCGCGATCGCCTTCAGCAGCGCGTCGAAGCGCAGCGCCGGATCGAACCGCAGCCGCACCGCGCTCACGCCGGTGAACATGCCGGCCGTCTGCCGCATCCGCGCGTTCGAGCGGTTCAGGATCGGCAGCCCGATCGCCAGATCGTCGCGCTGCGCGGTACGCGCGAAATACACGGTCAGCAGCCCCAGCATCACGTGGAACGGCGTGGACGCGTGCTCGCGCGCGAAGCCCTCGATCCGCGCGTAGAACGCGCGCGGCAGGCACAGCGCATGATGCCCGGCCGGCGCGACGCCGCCCGCGTAGCGCTCACGAAAACGCGGTGCGAACAGCGGATCGGGCGTGGTGCGGTACTTGTCGAGCCAGTACGCGCGGTGCCGCTCGAATTGCGGCGAGTCGCGCAACGCGCGGTCCTGCTCGACGAACTCGGCATACGAGGGCGCATCGAGATCGGGCGACTCGCCGTTCGACAGCGCCGTGTAGATGCGCGCGAGCGAATCCACCAGCAGGCCGATCGCCCAGCCATCGACGATCAGGTGATGGAAATTCAGCGTGAACAGGAAGCGCGCGTCGTTGATCTTCGCCAGCGCGAAGCGGAACAGCGGCGCGCCGCCGTCGAGCGGAAACGGCTCGGCCAGACACTGCCGCGCCCAGTCGCGCGCGGCGCCGGCCGGGTCGGCCTCGCCGGAAAAATCGTGCAGCGGCACCCGCACCGTCATGACCGGCGCGATCACCTGGCGCGGCACGCCGTCGGCATCGTCACCGGATTCACCGCCGGATTCACCCGCCCCCGCACTCGCCTGCGCCCCCGTCACCGGCACGAGCCGCAGCGCGTCGTGCCGGGCCACCAGCAGGTTCACCGCGCGCTCGAACCGGTCCACCTCCACCGGCCCCGCGATATGCGTGTAGCCGCCGATCTTGTAGACCGGCGCGTCGCCATGCACGGCCTGATCGAACCAGATTTCGCGTTGCGCGGCGGTGAGCGGAAGGCTGTCGCCCGGCAGGACTGTGTGGTTCAAGCTGTCTCTCCTTCGTGCCGCGCGGCGATGCTCGTGATGCACGAAGCGGCCGCGCGGCGTTTCATGTTGTCGCGTGCGCGTTATTCACGTCATGCACGCCGGGCCCGATGGACACGACGCGCGAGGCTGCGCCGGCCGGCCTCAGAGCGCGGTGGCGTCGGCGGAACGGCGCGTCGCGCCGGGCCGCTGCGCGGGCGGCGTCGCGCGCTTGCCCACGCCCTGCGTGGCGAGCGCGGCGTCCTCGGCCGCCAGGCGCTCCACCGCCTCGATCACGCCGCGCGCCTTGACGATCGTCTCGTCGAATTCCTCGGCCGGGTCCGACAGCGCGGTGATCGCGCCGCCCACGCCGAGCTGCGCGCGCCCGCCGTGCAGCGTCACCGAGCGGATCACGATGTTGAAATCGCAGGCGCCCGACAGCCCGAACCAGCCGAGCGCGCCCGAATAGATGCCGCGCGCGCCGCCTTCGAGCCGGTCGATGATCTCCATCGTGCGTTGCTTCGGCGCGCCCGTCATCGAGCCGCCGGGGAACGCGGCACGCAGGCAGTCCACGCCCGACACGCCCGCCTTCAGCGTGCCGCGCACGGTCGACACCAGTTGGTGCACGTGCGAATAGGTCTCCACGTCGAACAGCTTCGGCACGTGCACCGAGCCGATCCGGCTGACCTGGCCGAGATCGTTGCGCAGCAGATCCACGATCATCAGGTTCTCGGCGCGATCCTTCTCGCTGGCGGCCAGCTCGGCGATCAGCGCCGCGTCTTCGTCGGGATTGCGCCCGCGCGGGCGGGTGCCCTTGATCGGCTTGGCCTCGGCATGGCCGTGGCGATCGACGCTCAGGAAGCGCTCGGGCGACGCGCCCACGTGCGCGAAGCCGCCGATGTCGAAATAGGCCGCGTGCGGCGCCGGCGACAGCTCGCGCATGACGCGGTACAGATCGAAGGCCGGGCGCTCGAACGCGAACGTGATCAGGTTGGTCATGCAGATCTCGTAGCTCTCGCCGTCGACGATCTCGGCCAGCGCCTCGCGGATCTTCGCGATATAGGTGGGCCGGTCGTGGCGCATCGCGGCGTGCTTCGCGATCCACGCCTCGACCTCGCCCAGCGTGAGCTTGCGGCGCGGCGCGATCTCGCTGCGCGCGGCCGAGGCCGCCGAAACCGACGAAGCCGCCGAACTGGCCGGAGCGGGCGGCTCGACGCTCGCCTCGAGCGCGGCCTGGGTGCGCTCGATCCACGCGTCGGCCTGCGCGCGCCCGGCGGCGTCGCCGCTCAGATGCAGCAGCCAGGTCTTGCGTTCGAGATGGTCGATCGCCACCAGCCGCGTGGCGAAGATGAACGCCGCGTCGTGCGTATCGGAGCGCCACGCCCGCGAGCCGGTGGTCTCGCCCTTCAGCTCGTAGCCGAACACGCCCGCGTAGCCGAGGTTGAAGTCGAACGGCAGCTCGGCGGCGGCCTCGATGCGCTGCGCGTCGAGCCGCGCCTTGAGCCAGTCGAACAGGCTGTCGACCTGCGCCACCTCGGTGCCGCCGGCGCGCTCGATGGTGACCGAGCGCGCGGCCAGATCGTAGGTGACGGTTTCGCCGAGCGGGCCGTGCGCGTCGCCCATGAACGTGAATCGAGAGAAACCCGGCACCACCACGCTGCTCTCGAACAGGAACCGGCTCTTCGACGACGGGAACACGCGGCCAAACGCATGCAGCGCATCCGGGCAGATATCCAGCGCCCGGCACTGGATCTGGAGGCGATCCATGATGAATCCTTTCGATGTACCGCTGACAGGGGACAGCCGCCGCCGCGCGCGCGGCGCGAAGGCCGGGCGCGGTCGAAGGCCGCGATCACGGTGAAGCGAGACGCGAGGGAGCGCGTGCGATCAGTACTTGCCCGATTGCTCGAGCTGATCGAACAGGTCCTGCACGTTGTCCTCGACGAAACCGGCCTCGCCGTTGCGGCGGATCAGCTCGAAGCTCATGCCGGTGTTCGCGCAGCGCGACGAGAACGCCTGCGTGAGCCCGCCGCCCTCGATCACGTTGGTGTCGAAGCCGAGGCCGCGCGCCTTCAGGCTGTCCACAGCCGCGCTCACGTCCCGCACTTCCATCGCCACGTGCGCGATGCCCACGCCGTGGTGCTCCACCAGCTTCGAGACCTGCGACTCCGGTTCGGTGCCCTGGCACAGCACGAAGCGGATGCCGTTCATCTCCATCTCGGCGGACACCATGCCGGTGCGCGCGCCCTTGATGTGGCGGCGTTGCTTCAGCTCGAAGCCGAGCACGTCGCGGAACAAGCGGATGCCGTCCTCGAGATCGCGCACGGCCAGCGCGATGTGATCGATGCGTTGAAAGGAAAGGTCTGCCGGTTCGGCGTCGCGGGCGGATGGATCGGTCGACGAATCGGTCGACGGATCGGTCGAGGCGGCAGTCAAGGCGGCGGCGCGAAGGGATTGCGGAATACCTGCATTCATAGGGGCGTCCTGCGAAACGGGAGCGCGCTCGATCGGCGCGCACGAATGCATACCTGCGTCGGCGTGGTAAGCCGGTGCGGGTGGCGGCTAAGAGGTGACCGGAAATGCGGGTCGGGAGAGAAGAGGACAACGAGACGCGCGGCGGCCGCGATCCGGCATTTCATTCCCTTATCAAATGACGAATTGCCAATTCGATAGGAAACAAAACGCAAACGACAAGATTTTCTCGCGAACATCTTTGCCCTCTCGTATTTTCATTAGCGCTGCATTCAACCGTTTCAAATTCGAACTGTCAACACGACGGCCGGCGCCGAATCGGGAGCCCGCCGCGCCTGCCCGCGGGCCGCCCCGCGATCCGGGTCGATGCGGATCGATCGGCGCTGCGCCAAGCGGGACAAGGCGCCGCTCAGGGCAACGAGGCCCCCCTCGCGGCCGCCGTGCCGTGCCCGTGCGGCGCGCGCGCCGTGTCCACTCCGGAAGCATCTCGTTTCAAATGAGGGAAATTGAATAACATGACATTTACATTCACTCGGCTTCACTCATTTTTCTTGAGTTTTCATGAGCATTTTCAGCGCATATCAAAATAAGACTTCCGGAATCGGGGCGAGAATAAACCGGGCTCGCCGATTCGCGAATCCGGCCGCGGGTTCGGGTTGCTGCGCGCCGCATCCCGCACCGGTAGAATCCTCCGCTCCCCCACCCTGCTCACCTCACATGACCCATTTCGCTCCCGTCAGGCTCGACCACGCCAGCCGCCTGCTGAACCACGGCCCCACCGTGCTCGTCACGAGCCGCCACGGCGAGCGCCGCGACGTGATGGCCGCCGCGTGGTCGATGCCGGTGGAATTCACGCCGCCGCGCCTGGCCGTGGTGATCGACAAGAACACCTTCACGCGCGAGCTGATCGCGGCCAGCGGCGTGTTCGGCATCGTGATCCCGGGCTTCGCCGCGCTCGACCTGACGTTCGCGGTGGGCAGCGCCAGCGGCCGCGACGAGGACAAGTTCACGCGCTACGGCATCGATGCGCGCCCCGGCCCCGAACTCGGCGTGCCGGTGATCGAGGCGAACTGCGCGGCCTGGCTCGAATGCCGGCTGATCCCCGAGCGTCACACCGAGGACGCCTACGATACGTGCTTCTGCGAGGTCGTCTCGGCCGCCGCCGACAGCCGCGTGTTCGCGAACGGCCACTGGCATTTCGACGACGCCAACGCCGCGCTGCACACGATCCATCATCTGGGCGCGGGCAAATTCGTGCGCGCCTCGGGCATCACGCAAGCCAAGCCGCTCTGACCTGACGTTGGCGCGCTGCGGCGCCTCCGGGCGCCAGTGCTTCCGTGTGCCGGGTCCCCGGGCTTCCGCGCTTCCGAGTCCCCGGGTCTCCGGGTCTCCGGGTCTCCGGGTCTCCGGGTCTCCGGGTCTCCGGGTCTCCGGGTCTCCGGGTCTCCGGGTCTCCGGGTCTCCGCGTCTCCGGGTCTCCGCGTCTCCGCGTCTCCGCGTCTCCGCGTCTCCGAGTCTCCGAGTCTCCGAGTCTCCGAGCCTCTGAGCCTCTGAGCCTCTGAGCCTCCGGGTCTCCCGGCTTCCGGCTTCCGGCTTCCGGGCTTCCTAATCACCGGCCCTCCAGACCGCCGCGCCGCTGCGCATGGCGGCCGGCGACGCTCGCCGCCCTACAGCAAGCCCACCAGGTTCGCGACCACCGCCTCGCGCTCGCGTTCGCGCGTGGCCAGCGCGAGGCGCGCGACGGCCGGCACGCCGTCGATGTCGAGATAGCGCACGCCCTGCACGCGCACTTGCTCGAACGCGGCCGGCACGATCGACAACCCCAGCCCGGCCGCCACCAGATTGATCACCGACGAGATTTGCGGCGCTTCCTGCGCGAGCCGCGGCGCGAAGCCGGCGCGTCGGCACGCGTCGACGATCTCGGCATAGAGCGTCGCGCCGGCCGGCCCGGGCACCAGCACGAACGCCTCGTCGGCCAGCGCCTCCAGCGCCACGCGCCGCCGCTTCGCGAACGCATGGGTGGCGGGCACCACCAGCTTCATCGGCTCGTCGGGGAACGGCCGCAGCGCGACGCCGGCCACCGCCACCGCGCCGGGCCGCACGAACACGGCATCGAGCCGCTCGTCGAGCAAGCGGCGCACGAGGCTCGGCGAGTTCGCCTCGTCGAGCGTCACGTCCACGCCCGGGTAGGCGGCCTTGAACCGCTGGATCAACGCCGGCACCACCGGGTTGAACACGGCCGATGCCGTGAAGCCGAGCCGCAGGCTGCCGGTTTCGCCGTTGCCGGCCTGCTGCGCCGCGCGCCGGGCGCGCGCGGCATCCTCCAGCACGCGCACCGCCTCCACCCGAAACGCCTCGCCGGCGCTGGTCAGCAGCACGCCATGCGCGGTGCGCCGGAACAGGTCGACGCCGAGTTCGCGTTCGAGATTGCGGATCTGCTGACTGAGCGGCGGCTGGCCGATGCCGAGCCGCTCGGCCGCGCGCGTGACGTTCAGTTCCTCCGCGATTGCGAGGAAATAACGGAGATGACGGAGTTCCATGGGCGGTGCGGGTTGGCGGTCGAGGCGGTCGAGGCGTTCGGTCAGATATCTGTGAAACGTCTTTCTTTGATCCGTTTCATATATTGGACAGTATAACTAGCCACGCGGACAATCAAGGCTGTCGTCATGTCCCCCGGTTCCGCCTCATGAATCCCGCCTCCGCCCTTCCCTCCGACGCCGACACCCGCGTCGCCCCCGGCAGCGCCGACTACCGCCGCATCAGCCTCGCGCTGTTCCTGGCCGGCTTCTCGACGTTCTCGCTGCTCTATTGCGTGCAGCCGCTGCTGCCGCTGTTCTCGCAAGGCTTCTCGATCGGCGCGGCGCAGAGTTCGCTGGCGCTGTCGCTGGCCACCGGCTTCCTGGCGTTCTCGATCCTGGCCGCCAGCGCGCTGTCCGAACGCCTGAGCCGGCGGCGGCTGATGTTCGTGTCGATGGCGCTGGCCGCCGCGCTGAACCTGGTGGCGGCCTGGATGCCGAGCTGGTCCGGCGTGCTGGTCGCGCGCGCGCTCGAAGGCTTCGTGCTGGGCGGCGTGCCGGCCACCGCGATGGCCTATCTGGCCGAGGAGATCCAGCCGCGCGGGCTCGGGCTGTCGATGGGCCTCTACGTCGGCGGCACGGCGTTCGGCGGGATGATCGGCCGGGTCGGCATGAGCGTGTTGAGCGACTGGATGTCGTGGCGCGCCGCGATGCAATGGATCGGCGCGATCGATCTGGCCGTGGCGGTGGGCTTCGCGCTGCTGCTGCCGGCCTCGCGCCATTTCGCGCCGCGCGCCGGGGTGCGGCTCGGCGAGCATGTCGCGCAGTGGCGACGCCAGCTCGCGCACGTCGCGCTGCCGGCCGTGTTCGCGATCGGCTTCCTGGCGATGGGCGAGTTCGTGACGGTCTACAACTACGCCGGCTTCCGCCTGATGGCCCCGCCGTTCTCGCTCGACGCCACGCGCACCGGCCTGATCTTCAGCGCCTACGTGTTCGGCATCGTGGCCTCGTCGACGGCCGGCGCGCTGGCCGACCGCTTCGGCCGCGCGCCGGTGATCGTGTGCGGCGTGCTGACCAGCGCGGTGGGCGTGGCGCTGACGCTGGACGGCGCGCTGGCGGTGGTGATCGTCGGCATCGCGTTGCTGACGATCGGCTTCTTCATCACGCATTCGGTGGCCAGCAGCTGGGTGGGCCTGCTCGCGCAGGGCGGCAAGAGCTATGCGTCGGCG
Organism: Burkholderia sp. 22PA0099; assembly: GCF_047497165.1. Lineage (NCBI taxonomy): Bacteria > Pseudomonadati > Pseudomonadota > Betaproteobacteria > Burkholderiales > Burkholderiaceae > Burkholderia > Burkholderia sp. 22PA0099. The sequence continues at coordinate 3,170,243 of NZ_CP163165.1, forward strand.
CTGTATCTGCTGTCGTATTACCTCGGGTCGAGCGTGCTCGGCTCGTGGGGCGGCCAGTTCTGGCAGGACGGCGGCTGGCACGCGGTGGCCGGCTACGGGCTGGCGTTGCTGGCAGCCGCGCTGCTGTGCGTGGCGTATCTGGCGCGCGTCACGCAGCGCGCGACGGCCGTGGCGGGCGGGGCCGCGTCGCGGGGCTGAACGCCGCTGGCCGCGCCGGCCACATCCTCTGAAAATCGGGCACGCGCATCGAGGATGCGGTGCCCGATTTTCATTTCCGCTGCTGCAACGGCTTCGGCGGTGCCACCACCCACCCGCCGATCTGCGGCGCTGAAACAACGGTTACCGAAAAACCTGCCGCCACGTTCCAACGCAAGCGCACAGCCCGCCCAAATGCCACAAAATCCCACACCGCCAATACCAGCGTGCCGCCGAGCGCCACGCGCCGGCCCGCCAAACCGCGATGACAGGCGGATGACAGCCGGTTGCAGATATTTGCTGATTTGCCGATTCGGGCATTTGTCGTTACGATTTTCGGCTCGCCCGGTCACGGGCCGCCGCAGCGTTGCCTGCCGCGCCGTCCGCCCTCGTCGTCAGGAAGTCCATGAGCCGTCACCTTGCGCTGTTCGATCTCGATCACACCCTGCTGCCGCTCGACAGTGACCAGTCGTGGGCGCATTTTCTCGCGCGCCTCGGCATCGACGGCGCGGCCGATCACGTGGCCTCGATCGATCGCCTCTATCGCGACTATGCGGCAGGCTCGCTCGATCTCGACGGCTACCTGCGCATCGCGCTCGCGCCGCTGGCCCGCCATTCGCGCGAACAGCTCGACGGCTGGCACGCACGCTACATGGCCGACGTGATCGAGCCGGCGATCCTGCCGGCCGCGCGCCAATTGATCGCACGGCATCGCGACGCGGGCGACCTGTGCTGCATCGTCACGGCCTCGAACGCGTTCGTGACCGAGCCGATCGGCCGCGCGCTCGGCTTCGAACACCTGCTCGCGATCGAGCTGGCCACCGAGGGCGGCGACCCGGCCGCACGCTATACGGGCGCGCCGATCGGCGTGCCGTCGTTCCGCGAAGGCAAGATCACGCGCACCGAGCAATGGCTCGATTCGCTCGGCCACCGCCTCGACGCGTTTGCGCGCAGTTATTTCTACAGCGATTCGATCAACGACCTGCCGCTGCTGGAACAGGTCACCGATCCCGTCGCGACCAACCCGGACGCACCACTGCGCGCCGTGGCGGCCGCCCGCGGCTGGCCGGTGCTCGACCTGTTTCAGTAAGCCGCACGCGGGCAGGCCGACGCGTAGCGCGCGCCGGCCTGCCCCGACCGATGACCGATACGCGCGCCGCCGCGCAGAACGCGGCGGTGCGAGGCAACAGCCCGGCCGAATCTACCTCGCCGGCCACCGTCGCCAGACCGAACGAATAACGATGAAAGAACGCGCCACCGTCTTGTGCCGCCGCGCCAACAAGATCCTGCTGGTCACCCGCCCGCGTTCGCGCTGGGCCTTGCCCGGCGGCACGATCCACGCCGGCGAGAGCCCGCTGGACGCCGCCGCCCGCGAGCTGTACGAGGAAACCCATCTCGACGGCCTGGTGCTGCACTACGCGTTCCAGTTCGGCGGCCTGAACAAGCGCCATCACGTCTTCATCGCCGACGTGCCGCGCGGCCGCAAGGCCATCGCCAGCAACGAGATCACCGGCGCGCGCTGGTTCGGCCGCACCCGCTTCGCCTCGCTCGCGGTCAGCGTGCCGACCCGCAAGATCATCGAACTCGTGCAGAAGATGTCGGTGCGCTGAACGCGCCCCCTCAGCTGCCGCTCAGTTGCCGCTGTGCCCGAACGCCTCGCCCATCTGCTCGGCTTCCTCGGGCGACTGCGGGCGCAGCAGCTCGAACATCGAGGCCGGCTCGATCACCGCGTAATCGCCCGGGCCGCCCGCGCGCAGCACCGGCCGTGCCTCGGCGGTGCGATACACGCCGTCGCGCAGCAGCTCGCGGCGGATATGCACCGCCACCACCTCGCCCAGCACCAGCCACGTGCCCAGCTCGCCGCCGGCCGCATCGGCCAGGCGCACGATCTGCGTCTTGCGGCATTCGAAATGCACCGGGCTGGCCGCCACGCGCGGCGCCCGCACCCGCTGCGACGGCGCCAGTTCGAGCCGCGCCACGTCGGCCTCGCTCACGCCGCGCGGCAGCGGCGCGCAGCTGATGTTCATCTGCTCGACGAGCGCGCGGGTGGTCAGGTTCCAGACGAACTCGCCGGTCGCGTCGATATTGGCGACGCTGTCCTTCCAGCCGAGGCTGGCGAAGCCAACGATCGGCGGGCGGTAGTTGAAGCCGTTGAAAAAGCTGTACGGCGCGAGATTCGGGCGGCCCTCGGCGTCGACGCTGGAGATCCAGCCGATCGGGCGCGGCCCGACGATCGCGTTGAACGGATCGTGCGGGAGGCCGTGGCCCGAGGCGGGTTCGTAATAGTGGTAGGAATCGTCGGAGGCGGACACGGAAGCTCCTGGCAAGGATGGCGGTGAGGGATGGCGGTAACATCGGCGGCGGCCGGATGGCCGTCGCACAGTGACCGCAACACTACCGGAATCGCCGCCGGCCTGCAGCGCCCGTCTCCGTCCCGACGTCCGCTGGCCGCCCCCTCGTCCCGTCGCCCTCAATCGCGGTAGGACGGCGATTCGTCGTCGAGGATCTTCTTCATCTCCTCGAAATGCGCGATCGAGAAATCGCGGATGCCTTCCCAGTCGCGCGCCGTGCGCTCCGCCACCGCATCCGACAGCACGTTGATCGGCCGGCCGGTCGCATAGGCGTGCACGAGGATCTGGCAGGCGCGTTCGAGCGTGTACAGATCGTCGAACGCCTCGCCGATCGTCTCGGCCGTGACCAGCACGCCGTGATTGCCCATCATCAGCCGCGACTTGCCGTCGAGCATCGCGACCAGGCGCGCGCCCTCGTCGTCGGAATCGGCCATGCCCGAGAACGAGGTATCGAGCGCGACGCGCCGGAAATAGCGCGCGGTGTTCTGCTCGATCGGCAGGATGGTCGGATCGGCGAGCGTCGCGATCGCGGTGGCGTAGATCGGATGCAGGTGCATCGCCACCCGCACCTGCGGCAGCCGCTGGTGCAACTGGCCGTGGATCGCCCAGGCCGTGGGATCGACGCTGCCGTCGGCCACGCAGGACGGATCGTCCGCGTCGAGCAGCACCAGGTCGCTGGCCTTGATCCGCGAAAAATGCTGCCATTTGCGGTTCATCAGGAAACGGCGGCCGTCGCCGGAGACGGCGACGCTGAAATGATTGGCCACCGCCTCGTGCATGCCCAGACGGGCGAAGCAGCGGAACGCGGCGGCGAGATCGATACGGAGCTGGGTTTCGGTCATGACGGGGGGCTCGGTGGAATCGAGAGAATCGAGAGAATCGGGGGAATCGGAGGAATCGCCGAAGCCGGCGCCGCGCTGTTCAGGCGCCATCGGCAACCGCCGCAACAGCGGGCGCCGCCTCGTCGCCGGACCAGAACGCATTGCGATCGACGTAGTTCTGCAGGAACTGGCGCAGCCGCGGGTTCTCCGAGCGGCGGAACAACTCGCGCGGATGGCCCTGCGCGGCGATGCGCCCCTGGTCGATGAACACGACGGTATCGGCCATCTGCGCGGCGAAGCCCATCTCGTGCGTGACGACGGCCATCGTCATGCCGTCGCGCGCAAGCTGCTTCATCACCTGCAGCACCTCGCCCACCAGTTCGGGATCGAGCGCCGAAGTCGGCTCGTCGAACAGCATGATGGTCGGCTCCATCGCCAGTGCGCGCGCGATCGCCACGCGCTGCTGCTGGCCGCCCGACATCTTCGACGGGCGCGCGTCGGCACGATGCGACAGCCCGACCATCTCGAGCATCGCGGCGGCGCGGCGCGCGGCCTCGTCGCGCGACAGGCGCCGCACGCGCAGCAACGCCTCCTGCACGTTGCCGAGCGCGCTCATGTGCGGCCACAGGTTGAACTGCTGGAACACCATCCCGACGTTGCGGCGCACGCGGTTGATCTCGGCCTGCGAGGCGCGGGCACGCGCGCCGTCGCGTTCGGTGTAGCCGAGCAGCTCGCCCTCGATCCGCACCGCGCCGTGATCATAGGTTTCGAGCCCGGCCAGGCAGCGCAGCAGCGTGCTCTTGCCGGAGCCGGACGGCCCGACGATGCAGACCACTTCCGATTTCGCGATGCGCAGATCCACGCCGCGCAGCACGTCGGTGTGGCCGAAGCGCTTGTACAGGCCGTCGACGGCGATCGGCGGCGCGGCCGCGTCGGGCGGGGAACACTCATCGGGTACGCGCATGCGTGCCTCCGGGGTCAGGCGAACATCCGGCCGATACGCCGCTCGGCGAGCGCACCGGCCCACGTCGCGAGTTCGACCAGCAACAGATAGCAGACCGACAGCGCGAGCAGCGTCTCGACGAACGCGAAGCTCGCCGAACCGATGCCGGTCAGCACGAAGGTCAGCTCGGGCACCGTGACGATCGACAGCACCGCCGTCTCCTTGCTCAGCACGATCGTCAGGTTGGTCAGCGCCGGCAGGATCAGCGCGAGCATCTGCGGCAACTGAATCCGCACGATCGCCTGCCAGCGCGTCAGGCCCAGGCAGGCCGCGGCCTCGAGATGCCCGGGCGGAATCGCGGCGAACCCCGAGCGGAACGCCTCGGTGAAATACGCGCCCGCGTACAGCGCAAGGCTCGCGATGCCGGCCGGCAGCGGATCGAGCGTGAGCCCGAAGGCCGGGCCGCCGTAGTACAGCAGGAACAGTTGCACGAGAAACGGCGTGCCGCGAAACAATTCGATGTACACACGAATCGCGGCACGTGCGCCGCGCCCGCCGAGCTGCTGCGCGAGCGCCGCCGCGAAGCCGAGCGCCAGGCCGATCGCGACGCTCGCGATCCACGCGCCCACCGTGATCGCGAGGCCGCCGCCGATCTGCGGCAGGTTGTGGGTGATGACGGCGGGGTCGAACGTCGACATGCGCGAGCCTCCGTGGCGTGGCGTGACGCGGCGTTCAGCCGGCGCGCAGGCGCCGCTCGGCGCCGTGCGCGACCAGCGCGAGCGCGCCGCACAGGATGAAATAGATCAGGCCGGCGGCCGCGTAGGCTTCCAGCGGCTGGTAGGTGCTCGCGGCGATGTTCTGCGCGGTGCGCGTGATCTCGGCCACGCCGACCACCGAAATCAGCGAGGACGCCTTGATCAGCAGCACCATCTCGTTGGTCAGCGAAGGCAGCGTGAGACGCACCACCTGCGGCACCTGGATGCGCCAGAGACGATCGGCGGCCGACATGCCGAGCATGCGCGCGGCCTCGATCTGCCCCGGCGGCAGGTTCTCGAAGCCGCCGCGCAGGATCTCGGCCACGTAGGACGCCGCGCACAGCGAAACGGCGCTGACCGCCGCCACGCCCGGCGACACGTTGATGCCGACGAACGGCAGCAGATAGAACACCAGCAACAGTTGCACGAGCAACGGCACGCCACGGAAAAAACGCACGTACACCGTGCCCGCGATCCGCAGCGCGGCCCACGGCGCGAGCCGCGCGCAGCAGACGGCCAGCCCGATGAAGAAGCCGAGCACGAGGCCGGCGGCCGACACGCCGAGCGTCATCAGGGCCGCATGCGCCAGCAGCGGCAGCCCCGCGAGGAAGGTGGTCAGGCTGAACATGGCGGGCCGCCCGTCGCGCTCAGAAGCTCGGCGCCGGCATCGTCGAGGGCAGGTCCACCGCCACCCCGAACCACTTCTTCTGCAGCGCCGCGAGCGTGCCGTTCTGGTTCAGCGTGACGAGCGCCGCGTTGAAGGCGGCGTTCAGCGGCGCGCTGTCGGCATCCTTGCGCATGCAGTAGGCGAAGTAGACCTTCGCGCCGAAGGCCGGCTGCACCACCGCGAACATCGCCGGGCGCTGCTTGGCGACATAGGCGACGTTGGTCAGCGAATTCGCGACGGCCGCGAGACGCCCGGCGGCGAGATCCGCGTAGGCCTGGTTGTTGTCGACGTACTCGCGCACGGTCGGCGGTTTCGGCAGCGTCGCCACGTAGGCCTTCAACTGATCGAGCTGCGCGCTGCCCTTGCCGGCGCCCACCACCTTGCCGGCGATATCGGCGGACTGCTTGAGGCTGCCGTCACCCGCGCGCTTGAGCAGCGCGTCGGTGCCGTCGGCGATCGGCAGCGTGAACGCGTAGCGGCCCATGCGCGCCTTGGTCACCGTCAGCGGCCCCGCCACCATGTCGAACTTGCCGGCGTCGAGCCCCGGCAGCACGCTCTCCCACGGCAGATCGACGAAGCGCACCTTCACGGCCATCAGCTTGCCGACCTCGGCGAACAGATCCTTGTTGAAACCGGCTTGCTGGCCGTTCTCGAGAAAATCGAACGGCGCGAACTGCATCTCGGTGCCGACCACCAGCTCGCCGTGCTGCTTCACGCGGGCCAGCAGATCGTCGGCATGCGCGGCGACGGCGCCGGCGCTCAACGTCAGCGCGAGCAACAGCGATTTCCAATGACTGAAACGAAACATGAGACGCTCTCCGAATGGATTGGACGAAGGCCGCGGCGCGGTGCGCCGGCACCGGCCCGTGTCGACCGCGAGACCAATTTATTCGGCCAATATCCCGAGAAAAATATGGTTTTTCGATGTAGGCGCAAGCTTTTGGCTATGCAGCCTCGACGCTCGCCAGCGCGGCGCCCTCGCCTTGCGGCGCGTCGTCATGCCCGGCCAGCGCCTGCGCGCAGTAATCGATGAAGGCCTGCGTGAGCGGCGTGGGCGACGCGCCGGCCAGCGTCGCGGCCACGATCGTGGTCGACGCGAGACGCCCGGCCAGCGGCCGCGCCACCACGCGCCGGCCGTCGTAGGTGAGGTCGGCGGCCGGACGCGTGACGAGCAGCGCGAAGCCCGCGCCGTGCCCGACCAGGCCGCGCACCATCTCGATCGACGGCGAGGCGAACGCCACCGTCGGCGCGAGCCCCGCCGCCTCGAACAGGCCGAGGAAATAGCGGCGGCTCGGCTCGACGTCGAGCAGGATCATCGGCGCGTCGCACAGTTGCGCGAGCGTCAGCATGGGGCAGGCGGCGAGCGGATGATCGGCCGCGAGCAGCAGGTAGGGCCGCCCGCTCGCACGCAGCGGGGTGCGCGCGAGATCGTCGCCGAGCGCCTGGTCGTAGACGATCGCGAGGTCGTAGCGGCCCTTGCGCAAGGCCTCGACAAGCTCGGGCTGTTCGCCGTCGCCGATCCGAAACCGCACGCCCGGATGCCGCGCGCGAAACCCGGTGATCAAACGCGGCAGCAGCCACGGCGCCATCGGCTCGTAGCAGCCCACGCTGATCTCGCCGCCCGCCAGTTCGTGCCCGGCCAGCGCGTTCTGCTCGAACGCGTGCACGCTGCGCAGCAGCGCCACCGCGTCGCGATGAAAGCGCTCGCCGGCCGGCGTCAGCGTGATGCCCTGCGCGTGGTGGCGGATGCACAGCTGCACGCCGAAGCGTTCCTCCAGCCCGCGAATCGCGCTGGCGATCGACGGCTGTGCGATGAACAGCCGCCGCGACGCCTGCGCGGCGCCGCCATGCTCGACCGCCGCCACGAAGTAGCGGAGCTGGCGCAGCGTGAACTTGGCGCCGGCCGCCACCCAGGGCCCGGCCGCGGCGTCGATCGACAAGCCATGATTTTCTTCGTCATCGCGGATAAATTTCATCGTCGTTTCTCCCGAATGTTCCGTGCCACGATCAGCCTCACCGATCACCGTCCTTCTTGTGGAGCAACCCCGATGCCGACCGATGAAACCCGACAGGCCTTTGCGCGCGACGGCGCCGTGGTGGTGCGCGGCGCCTTCTCCGACTGGATCGACACGCTGCGCGACGGCGTCGCGCAGAACGAGCGCGAGCCCGGCCCGTATTTCCGCAACTATTCGCCGGGCCGGGAGCACGGCCGCTTCTTCGGCGATTACTGCAACTGGCAGCGCATCGCGCCGTTCCGCCGCTTCGTCGAGGCCGGCCCGGCGGCGGCCGTGGCGCGCGCGTTGATGGGCTCGCGCCGCGCGCGGATCTTCCACGAGCACGTGCTCGTCAAGGAAGCCGGTTCCGAGCGCATCACGCCCTGGCATCACGACGAACCGTATTACTGCGTGAGCGCCGCGCAGTCGGTCAGCCTGTGGATTCCGCTCGACCCGGTGCCGCGCGACACCTGCGTCGAGTTCGTCGCCGGCTCGCACCGCTGGGGCAAGCTGTTCCGGCCGCGCAAGTTCAGCGGCGTCGATTACGACCACGATTCGACGCGGCTCGAACCGATGCCCGACATCGACGCCAATCGGCACGCCTACACGATCCTCGGCTGGGATCTGGAGCCGGGCGACGCGATCGCATTCGATTTCCATACCGTGCACGGCGCGCCCGGCAACGCCTCGTCGCAGCGCTCGCGGCGCGTGGTGTCGTGGCGCTGGCTCGGCGACGACGCGGTGTATGTCGAGCGCGGCGGCGAAACCTCGCCGCCCTATCCGGAACTGGCGGCCACGCTCAGGCATGGCGACCCGCTCCCCGAACAGGCGTTTCCGTTCGTGGGCTGAACCGGCCCGCCCGTCATGCCGGCCGCCTCGCGAAAAAATGTACGTCGCGGCCTTCCCGGACGAAAACACATTTCAAATATGCACCGCATGGTTTTTGGCTATGCAGAATGACGCTGTCGCCGCACGGTCGGCGCACCCTCTTCCCGTAGATCGTGGTCCGACCGGAGCCGGCGTCATGGAAACCATATCGTTGCGGTATTCGCTGCGCCAGTTGCGCTATTTCGTCGTGACGGCCGAAATGCTGTCGTTTACGGCCGCCGCACGGCAACTGCATATTTCGCAACCGTCGATCTCCACCTCGATCGCCGAGCTCGAAGCCTCGTTCGGCGTGCAGTTGTTCATCCGCCACCATGCGAGCGGCCTGTCGCTGACGCCCGCCGGCCGCGACATGCTCGGGCAGGCGCGCAATCTTCTAAAGAATGCCGAGGAGCTGCAAACCACCGCGCGCGAGATGGATGGCGGCATGTCGGGCACCATTTCGCTCGGCTGCCTGGTGTCGCTCGCGCCGCCGGTGCTGCCGGCGATCATGAGCCGCTTCGTGGCCGACAACGCGGGCATCGGCTTTCGCACCTCGGAGGCGCATCAGGACGATCTGCTGAACGCGCTGGCCGACGGCACGCTCGACATCGCGCTGACCTACAGCCTCGATCTGACCGACGACATCGCCTTCACGCCGGTCGTCTCGCTGCCGCCCTATGCGCTGCTGCCGCCGCAGCACCGGCTCGCGCGCGGCCGGCAGGTCGCGCTGGCGGACCTGCTCGACGAGCCCTATGTGCAGCTCGACCTGCCGCACAGCCGCGAGTATTTCGCCGCGCTGTTCGATCCGCTGGGCCGCCGCCCGGTGCCGACCTATCGCTCGGCGCAACCCGAAGTGGTGCGCGGGATGGTGGCGAACGGGCTCGGCTTCAGCATCCTGAACTTCCCGCTGCGCTCGACCAGCACCGTCGACGGCGCCACCTTCGTGATCCGTCCCTTCCGCGACACCGTGATGGCGACCACGCTCGGCATCGCCATGTCGCGCAGCATGAAGCCACGCCAGCTCATCACGCGCTTCGCTCAGTTCTGCGAACAATGCATTCCCGAATTGCATGGCCAGGTGCCCGTCGCTGCATAGGAAAAAACTGGCTGTTACATCCAAAAAGAATATTTTGGCTGTCAATTTGACTTGTTAGATTCGTGACCATTGCATAGCGCCGCAGCCGCTTCGGAGGTCAGATGAACCGCACCACGCCCGCCCCCGGCCCGTCCAGCCTCGACGAGATCGTCCGGAACCTGCGCGCGAACTGCGAGCGCGAGTTCGGCGACGCACGCGCGATGCCGCCCGCCGTCTACACCTCGCCGGCCTTTCTCGACCGCGAGCAGGAAGCCATCTTCCGTCACGACTGGCTCTGCGTGGGCCGCGCCGGCGCGCTGCCGAACCCGGGCGACTATCTGACGGCCGACATCGGCGGCCAGCCGGTGGCGGTGCTGCGCGGCGAGGACGGCGCGCTGCGCGCGATGTCGAACGTCTGCCTGCACCGGATGTCGGTGCTGCTCGAAGGGCGCGGCAACACGCGCCGCATCGTCTGCCCCTATCACGCCTGGAACTACGACCTCGACGGCGCGCTGCGCGGCGCGCCGCTGATGGATCGCCAGCCCGGCTTCTGCAAGGATCAATACCGGTTGCCGGCGGTGCGCTGCGACGTCTGGCAGGGCTGGATCTACCTGACGCTGAACGCCGGCGCGCCGGCCGTGGCCGAGCAGTTGAAGGAACTCGACGCACTGGTGGCCGACTACGACATGAGCGCCTACGTCGAGACCTTCTACGAGGAGCACACCTGGGACACCAACTGGAAGATCCTCGCGGAAAACTTCATGGAGAGCTACCACCTGCCGATGCTGCATCGGGCCACGGTGGGGCCGCATTCGAAGCTCGAGGAAATGGAATGTCCGCCGGGGCTGCCGGCCTTCAACTACCACTGGATCACCAAGGAAGCGTCGCTGCCGATCGGCAACGCGCATCCCGACAACACGCGGCTCGAAGGCCACTGGCGCAAGACCACCGCGCTGCTGGCGATCTACCCGACCCACCTGATCACGCTGACGCCCGGCTATTTCTGGTACCTGGTGTTGCAGCCGCTCGGCGTGGATCGCGTGCAGATCCGCTTCGGCGGCGGGCTCGCGCCGGAATTCATCGCCGATCCGAAGGCCGGCGAATACATGGCGACGCTGAAGGCCCTGCTCGATGAAGTGAACGCCGAGGACCGGCGCGGCGTGGAAGCGGTGTTCCGCGGCGTCCATGCGCCGCTCGCGGCGCCGGGCCACCTGAGCCACCTCGAACGGCCGAACTACGACTTCGCGCGTTACCTCGCCTCGCGCGTGGCCGCCTGAAGCGGCGGCACGGCAAAACGAGAGGTCCCGATGAACCCCGGCCGCGCGCAAGCGAGGCCGTCCAGCCCTCACAGTCAGACGATGGCCAGCCAACCCTATATTTCGTTCGTCGGCGTCAGCAAATCCTACGACGGCCTGCAATCCGTGGTGGACGGGCTCGATCTCGACATCGCGCGCGGCGAATTCGTCGCGCTGCTCGGGCCGTCCGGCTCCGGCAAGACCACCACGCTGATGATGCTCGCCGGCTTCGAGACGCCGACCGACGGCTCGATCCTGCTCGACGGCCGCCGCCTCGACGACAAGCTTCCGCATCAGCGCGACATCGGCATGGTGTTCCAGAACTACGCGCTGTTTCCGCACATGACGATCGCGGAAAACGTGGCGTTTCCGCTGTCGGTGCGCAAGGTCGGCCGCGCCGAGCAGAAGGCGCGCACGCTGCGCGCGCTCGAAATGGTGGAGCTGTCGCATCTGGCCGCGCGCCGGCCCGCGCAATTGTCGGGCGGCCAGCAGCAGCGCGTGGCGCTGGCGCGCGCGCTGGTGTTCGAGCCGAGCGTGGTGCTGATGGACGAGCCGCTCGGCGCGCTCGACAAGCGGCTGCGCGAAACCATGCAGTACGAAATCATGCGGCTGCATCGCGAACTGGCGCTGACGATCGTCTACGTCACGCACGATCAGGCCGAGGCGCTGACGATGTCGAACCGCGTCGCGGTGTTCTCCGACGGACGCATCCAGCAGGCCGCCTCGCCCAGCGAACTCTACGAAGACGCCCAGAACGCGTTCGTCGCGAACTTCGTCGGCGAGAACAACGGCCTGACGGGCCGGGTGACCGCCATCGACGGCGGCTTCGCCACGCTTGCGCTGGCCGACGGCACCGCGATTCGCGGCCGCTGCGGCAGCGGCGTCGAAGCCGGCGACACGGCGATGCTGGCGCTGCGCCCCGAACGCGCCCGGCTGGCCGACGCGGCCACGCTCGCCACGCCGCCCGACGATACCAACGTGGTGCTCGCGAACGTGCACGAAGTGGTGTATTGCGGCGACCACCACCGGATTCACGCGCGCACGCCCGACGGCCAGATGCTCGTCGTCAAGGTGGCGAACACCCGGCTCGTCGATCTGCCGCCGGTCGGCTCCGCCGCCGCGATCGCCTGGCGCCGCGACGACTGCAAGGTGCTGGCCGCCGCGGCCGCGCCGCGCCAGCCCGTGGCCGGCGATGCCGCCGCCTCCCCGTCTTCTTCCCCTGCCCTGCCCCTCGCTCCCGGAGTCAACTGATGAAAACCACACGCACCGTTGTCCGCAGCCGCCTCGCCGCGACCGCCGTCGCCGCCGCTGTCGCCGTTTCCGCGCTCGCCACCGTGCCGGCGCACGCGGCCGACACGCTGTCCGTCGTCACCTTCGGCGGCGCCTACGAATCGGCCGCGCGCCACGCGTGGTTCGAGCCGTTCACGGCCAAGACGGGCACGCAGTTCACGACCGAGTCGTACGACGGCGGCCTCGCCAAGCTGCAGGCGATGGAGCAGGCCAAGAACCCGACCTGGGATCTGATCGACATGGAAACCAACGATGCGATCAACGCCTGCGACGAAGGCCTGCTCGAAAAGTTCGACAGCAAGACGATCGGCAAGACCAGCGACTTCCTGCCCGGCTCGCTGCGCGAATGCGCGGTCGCGGCGATGGTGTGGTCGACCGTTTATGCCTATGACACGAGCAAGCTGAAGACGCCGCCGACCAGCATCGCCGATTTCTTCGACCTGACGAAATTCCCCGGCAAGCGCGGCCTGCGCAAATCGCCGAAGGTCACGCTCGAATGGGCGCTGATCGCCGACGGCGTGGCGCCGAAGGATGTCTACAAGGTGCTCGCCACGCCGGCCGGCGTCGATCGCGCGTTCAAGAAACTCGACACCATCAAGTCGAGCATCGTCTGGTGGGAAGCCGGCGCGCAGGCGCCGCAGTTGCTGGCGGACGGCGCCGTGTCGATGGTGCAGGCCTACAACGGCCGGATCGACAGCGCCGTGCATCAGGACAAGAAGCCGTTCAAGATCGTCTGGGACGCGCAGTTGTACGACTACGAATGGTGGGCGGTGCCGAAGGGCGCCAAGCATGCGGCGCTGGCCAAGCAGTTCATCGTGTTCTCCTCGCAGCCGAAGGCTTATGCGGACCTGACGAAGTACATCGCCTATGCGCCGCCGCGCAAGGATTCGCTGCCGCTGATCGACAAGGAGCGGCTGGCCGACATGCCGACGGCGCCTGCCAACTTCAAGCGCCCGCTGCAGATCGACGCGAACTTCTGGGCCGACAACGGCGACGCGCTGAACAAGCGTTTCCAGGTCTGGCTGACGCAGTAAGCGAGATTCCGCCGACGGTGTAACACGGCGCGTCGCGGTTCGTCCCTTTTTGTCTCGTTTGGTCGCGCGACGCGCAGGAGTCCCAACCATGAAGCTATCCCCGCAGCCGATGACACCGGCCGGCGCCCCGCTCGCGGCCGGCCGCGTCGAAAAATACCGGCAGGCGCGCCGCAAGGCCGCCTTGCAGGCGCTGCTGCTCGCGCTGCCGCTGCTGGTGTTCCTGCTCGCCACCTTCATCGCGCCGATCGCGATCCTGCTCGCGCGCGGCGTGCGCAACCCCGAGGTGCCGCACGCGATGCCCGCGCTCACCCAGGTGCTCGACCGCTGGGACGGCCAGGGCGTGCCTGGCGAGCCGGCCTTCGCGGCGCTGGCGGCCGGGTTGAAATCGGCCTCCGAGAGCGGCAGCCTCGGCGAGGTGGCGCGGCGCATGAATTTCTATCAGCCGGAATTCCGCAGCCTGCTGCTGAAATCGGCGCGCCGTGTGAAGGAGAACGAAACGGTTGCCGCCTGGAAACCGGTGCTGCTCGACGCCGACGAACGCTGGGGGCAAGCCGAGACCTGGCGCCTGCTCAAGCGCGCCGCTTCCGCCTGGACGCCCGACTATCTGCTCAACGGCATCGACGCGCAGGTCTCGCCGTCGGGCGCCGTCACCCACGTACCGGCCGACAGCGCCGTGTACCGCGCGGCGTTCCTGCGCACCGTGTCGATCAGCGCGACCGTCACGCTGCTGTGCCTGCTGCTCGCCTACCCGGTGGCGTGGATGCTCGCGAACCTGCCGCCGAAGCAGGGCAACCGGCTCATGCTGTTCGTGATCGTGCCGTTCTGGACCTCGCTGCTGGTGCGCACCACCGCCTGGTACGTGCTGCTGCAACCGAGCGGCGTGGTCAATCAGGTGCTGCTGTCGCTGCACCTGATCGACGCGCCGCTGCAACTGATCTTCAACCGCGCCGGCGTGCTGATCGGCATGACGCACGTGCTGCTGCCGTACATGATCCTGGCGATCTATTCGGTCATGAAGAGCGTGCCGCCGATCTACCTGCGCGCGGCGCAATCGCTCGGCGCGCATCCGGTGGTGGCGTTCGTGCGCGTGTACATGCCGCAGACGCTGCCCGGCGTGGGCGCGGGCTGCTTCCTGGTGTTCGTGCTGGCGCTCGGCTACTACATCACCCCCGCGCTGCTCGGCGGGGCCGGCGACGAGATGATCAGCCAGTTGATCGCCTCGCAGACCAACGACCTGCTGAACTGGGGCCTGGCCGGCGCGCTGTCGGCCTACCTGGTGATCTTCACGGCGGTGTTCTATTTCATCTTCAACCGGCTGGTCGGCGTCGACCGGCTGCGCTTCGGTTGAACGCCCACGGAGGCCCCTCGTGCAACTGACGAACAGCATTCCATCGGTGCGACTCGCGAAGCTCGGCACGCGCCTGCATTGCGCGCTCGTGCTGGCGTTTCTGGTCGCGCCGATCCTGGTGATCATCCCGCTCTCGTTCAATTCGGGCTCCTACTTTTCGTACCCGATGGAGGGCTTCTCGCTGCGCTGGTACGCGCAGGCCTTCGGCAGCGCCGACTGGCAGCGCGCGTTCGCCAACAGCATCGGCATCGGGATCGTGTCGACGCTGATCGCCACCAGCCTCGGCACGCTCGCCGCGCTCGGGCTGGCGCGCGAGAATTTTCCGCTGCGCTCGCTGATCATGCCGCTGCTGATCTCGCCGATGATCATCCCGATCGTGGTGGTGGCGGCCGGCTTCTACCTGATCTTCGCGCCGCTCGGCCTGGTCAATTCCTATACCGGCGTGGTGCTCGCGCACGCCGCGCTCGGCACGCCGTTCGTGGTGATCACCGTGACCGCCTCGCTGCTGTCGTTCGACCAGAGCCTGCTGCGCGCCTCGGCCGGGCTCGGCGCGCCGCCGTGGGTGACGTTCCGGCGCGTGACGCTGCCGCTGATCCTGCCCGCCGTGGCGACCGGCGGCGTGTTCGCGTTCGCCACCTCGTTCGACGAAGTGATCGTGATCCTGTTCATCGGCGGCCCCGACCAGCGCACCGTGCCGCGCCAGATGTGGAGCGGCATTCGCGACCAGATCGACCCGTCGATCCTGGCCGTGGCGACCGTGCTGATCGTGTTCGCGATCGCGCTGTTCTCGTCGATCAACTGGCTGCACGGGCGCGCGCGGGCTTCGGCGGCGGCGGCTGTGGAGTAAACAAGGCTCGGAGGGTTCGGGGACGGCGGAAGCTTCGGTGGCTTCGGTGGCTTCGGTGGCTTCGGTGGCTTCGGTGGCTTCGGTGGCTTCGGTGGCTTCGGTGGCTTCGGTGGCTTCGAGCAGGCCTCGCCGCCGCCGGCTGTGGCAGACTGTCGGCCGTTTTCCACACGCGTGCGGCCCGAGCGGCCGCCGACCTTCATGCCGACGCTGCCCGCCTGGCTCACCGCCGAACTCGCCCGCCGCCGCCTGACGCTCGACGCCGACCAGTCGGCTGCCGCCGCGCACCTCGACGCGCTGCTCGCGGGCCGGCTGCCCGAGGCGACCATCGGCGCGTATTGCTACGGCCCGCCCGGGCGCGGCAAGAGCCTGCTGGCCGCGCTGTTCCATGAAGCGTGGCCCGGCCCGCGCGTGCGCACCCATTTCCATGCGTTCCTGCGCGACGTGAACCGCCGGCTGGTGGCCGCGCCGCCGTCCGACGACAAGCTCGGCGACGTGCTCGCGCAATGGCTCGGCGAGAGCCGCCTGCTGTGGTTCGACGAGTTCCACGTGCACGACATCGCCGACGCGCTGATCCTCGCCGCGCTGCTGCGGGTGGCGATCGCGCGGCGCGTCTATCTGCTGTTCACGTCGAACCAGCCGCCGGCCGGGCTGCTGCCCGACCCCGAGTTCCATCACCGCTTCGAGCCGACCATCGCGCTGCTGAACGCGCACTGCCTGATGCTGCCGTTCGAGGGCGCGGTCGATTACCGGCGCGTGCGCGAGCCGGCGGGCGCGGCGGCGGCCGAAACGGCCGCGTCGGCATTCACGCACGACGACACCACCACCGCCGCGCTGTTCGCCCGCCACGGCGATGCGGTCGCCGCGTGCGACACGATCGTGCCGATCGCCAACCGCCCGCTCGCGGCCCGTGCGGCCGGCGCCCACACGCTGTTGTGCAACTTCGACGCGCTCTGCGCGCAAGCCCGCTCGCATCTCGACTACCTCGACCTGGCCGCGCGCTACCGCGTGCTGATCCTCGACGCCGTCGCGCTCGACGCCGAGACGCCGCGCGCCGTGCTGCAACGCTTCGTCTGGCTCGTGGATATCGTCTACGACCACCAGGGCCTGCTGGTCTTCCTGCACGACGCCGATTTCGAACCGCGCACCGGCGCGCGGCCCGACGTGCACGGCATCGAGCGGATGTGGTCGCGCATCAGCGAAATGCGCGCCACACGGAACGCCTGACTCCGGCCCCTTCTTCGTCAACGCTTGCCGGATAAATCGCCTCCGCGATTGCAAGCGCCAAAAAGACTGTATATATTCACAGTACCCGATCACCCGAAGAGGGCTTTCATGACGACGATGTCCGACCTGAGCCAAGCCAGCCAACCCGCCGCACGCCCCGATTCCGACTGGCTGGTCGACGATTACGAACTCGAGCAGATGGAATCGCTGCGCCTGCGCCATCGCGCCACGCAGGATCTCCAGCAAGTGCTCGTCGCGCTCGCGCGCCGCGCGTTCGGCCCGCGTCGCGGCAGCCCGTTCGGCGAGCTGCGCGGCCCGAGCTGGGCGATGCTGCTGGCCATCGAGGAGCGTGCATTCAACGATCCGGGCCTGCGCGCCCGCCACGATCCGGCCCTGCTGGCCTCGCTGCCGCGGCTGGCCGCACGGCGCGGCATCGAGGAGCAGCTCGACGCCGAAGCCAACCTGCGCAGCGACGACGAGGACACCCCGTTCGTGATCGGCGTGGCCGCCGCGCTGCTCGGAGCGAACGAGGAGATGGCCGACTGAGGCGGCCCGCGTCGTATCGATGGCCCCGCTGCCCCGCCTTCACGCAGGCAGGTAGTGCCGATACCGGTATCCCCGGACGTCTGTTTGCGCGCCGCCACGCGGCGTAGGATCGTCAGCGCGTTGCCGCCGCCCACCCGCGGCGGCCCGCCACGACGTCCACCGACTCCCACGATACCGAGGCACCGCGATGAGCCGTTCCGTTTCCCCCGCCGCGCCGGCGCCCGCCGAAGACGGCCACGCGCACTGGCGCCGCAATCTCGCCGTCTGCGTGTTCGGCTCGTTCACCACCATCGTCTCGATGACGCTGCTGTTGCCGTTCCTGCCGCTCTACGTCGAGCAGCTCGGCGTGCACGACCCGGCCGCGATCGTGCAATGGTCGGGCGTGGCGTACGGCGCCACGTTCTTCACAGCCGCGCTCACCGCGCCACTGTGGGGCCGACTCGCCGACCGCTACGGCCGCAAGCTGATGCTGATCCGCGCGAGCCTCGGCATGACCATCGTGATGTCGTTGATGGGCATCGCGCACGACGTCTGGCAACTCGTGGCGTTGCGGCTCGCGGTGGGGCTGCTGGGCGGCTATGCGTCGGGCTCCACCGTGCTGGTCGCCACGCAAACGCCGAAGGCGCGCTGCGGCTGGGCGCTCGGCGTGCTGTCGTCCGGCATCATGGCCGGCAGCATCGCCGGCCCGCTGCTCGGCGGCTGGCTGCCGTCGGTGATCGGCATCCGCGCCACGTTCCAGTTCTCCGGCGCGGCGATCGGCGTGGCGTTCCTCGCCACCGTGTTCCTGATCAAGCGCGACCGCCCCGCCGCGGCCGGGCGCGGCGCGGCCGACAAGCCGGGCTGGGCCGCGCTGCCCGATAAACGGCCGGTGGTGGCCATGCTCGTCACGGGCGCGCTGCTGATGCTGGCCAACATGTCGATCGAGCCGATCATCACCGTGTACGTCGCGCAACTGGTGCCCGCGCAGCAGGTCACGTTCGTCGCCGGCCTCGTGATGTCGGGCGCGGCGCTCGGCAGCATCCTGTCGGCCTCGCGGCTCGGCAAGCTGGCCGACCGCATCGGCCACTGGAACGTGATCGTCGGCTGCCTCGCGGCGTCGGCCGTGCTGCTGATTCCGCAGGCGTTCGTCACGCAGGGCTGGCAGCTTGTCGCGCTGCGCTTCGCGATGGGCATCGCGCTCGGCGGCCTGCTGCCGTGCGTGGCCAGCGTGATTCGCCACAACGCGCCGCCCGCCGTGGCCGGCACCATGCTCGGCTATTCGACCTCGTCGCAATACGTCGGGCAGGTGGCCGGGCCGCTCGCGGGCGGCTACTTCGGCGGCCATTACGGCATGCGCTCGACGTTCTTCGCCACCGCCGCGATCATGGCGGCCGGCGCGATCGGCAACGCGATGATGCGCACGCGCGTGACGCGCTCGGGCGACGCCACGGAAGCGGCGGTCGAATGAACGGGCGGCGGCTGCGTTCGCTTGCAGCCGCTCGCGTTCAGGACACCGCCACTACCCCGCAGCACGAAACGGGTGGCGGCCCTGTTCACTCGCGACCGCCCGCGTTCAGGACACCGCCACCACCCGCAGCACGAAACGGGCGGCGGCCATGTTCGCTCGCAGCCGCCCGCGTTCAGGACGCCACCATCACCCGCAAGACGAAACGGGCGGCGGTCATGTTCGCTTGCAGCCGCCCGCGTTCAGGACGCCGCCACCACCCGCAACACGATCGCCTTGGCCGATTCGAGATGCGCAGCCGTCATCGCGCGCGCGCCGCGCGCATTGCGCTCGCGGCACGCCTGCAAAATCGCCTCGTGTTCCACCTGGAACGACGGCGTTTCGGCCAGCAGCCGGTTCTGCAAGCGCTCGTAGCGCTCGACCTGGCCGCGCAATGCACGGATCGCCTGCAACTGGCGGCCGTTGCCGCAGCCCGCATACAGCAGTTCGTGGAACTCGCGATTCAACTCCCCCTGACGCAGCGCGCTGCCGGCCTCGCCCAGCAGCCGATGCACCAGCTCGGCGCGCGCCAGCGCTTCGTCGTCGGCGCGCTTGACGCTGCGAAAGATCGCATCGCCTTCGAGCAGCACGCGCAGCCCGTAGATTTCCTCGACGTCGTGCGCATCGAGCATGCGCACCACCGCGCCGCGATTGCGGAAACTTTCCACCAGCCCTTCGTGTTCGAGCTGCTGCACGGCCTCGCGCAGCGGAATCCGGCTGATGCCGAAGCGCTCGGCCAGATCGCGCTCGACCAGCCGCGCGCCGCTCGCCAGCTCGCCGCTGTTGATCAGTTCGCGCAGCGACGCCGCAATCACGTCGGCGGTCGAATCGAGTTTCGCTTCCATCCTGGCTCCGGGTTCAATTTGGAATAATGGTATACCAAATGGGATTCCAGTGACACAATGACGCCGATTCGGACACCATACTTTTTCAACCGGCGGGAGGATTCGATGGCATACGGCAAGCACCATTACCGCGTGGCGGTGCAGTGGACAGGCAACCGCGGCAGCGGCACCTCGGGCTATCGCGACTATGGCCGCGATCACACCATCCGCTCGGGCACGAAGCCCGAGATCGCGGGCTCGGCCGACGCGGCGTTTCTCGGCGACGCGGCGCGCTGGAACCCGGAGGATCTGCTGCTCGCATCGGCCTCGGCCTGCCACAAGCTCTGGTATCTGCATCTGTGCGCGGATGCCGGCATCCGCGTGCTGGCTTACGAGGACGACGCCGAAGGCACGATGCTCGACAGCCCCGAGCAAGGGCGCTTCACTGAAATCGTGCTACGCCCGCGCGTGACGATCCGCGCCGGCGACGATGCCGAACGCGCGCACGCGCTGCATCACGCGGCGCATGAGAAATGCTATGTGGCGAACTCGGTCAATTTCCCGATCCGGTGCGAAGCGACGATCGAGGTGGCGCCACAGTAAGCGCCGAATAAGCGCGGGCCGGTAACGGCAAGCGAAGCAGCGCGGCACGGTGGTGCACATCGCATGTCACAATCGCCGCTCCTTCCCCTCGCCTGCCGCCATGCTCCGTCCGATCCCGTCGCTCGCCGCCCTGCTCGCATCCGCCACGTTTTCCGTGATGGCCCACGCCGACACGCAGTATTTCCACAAGACCCTGGCCGGCCAAATCGGCGGCCGCTACGCGTTCACGATGGATCTGAAGAACGTCGACGGCACGCTGACCGGCAACTACCACTACGCGGGCAAGCAAAACAACCTTTACCTGAACGGCAAGATCGACGCGGCGGGCAACGTCACGCTCGACGAAACGCCGTCCTCGGGCAAGCGCAGCGGCACGTTCACCGGCAAGCTGAACGGCGGCACGTTCGACGGCACCTGGACCTCGGCCGACGGCGCGCGCCGTCTGCCGGTCGACGCGCATCAAACCGCCGAAACCGTGATCGGCTCGAAGCGCGCGCTGCTGACGCAGGCGGTCGGCACCTATCCGCTCGACACCGTCAGCGGCTCGGGCGGCGCCAACAGCATGTGGGATACCTGGCGGGTGAAAGGCGGCTGGACGTCGAACGTCTCGGGCATCGAGAACGCGCGTCGTGCATTCTCCACCGTCAAGCTGACGGCGGCGGACCGCAAACGCCTCGACAGCATGACGATCACGGTCGATGCCGCGCTCACCACGCGCCTGAACGTCGACGGCAAGACGGTGCTGACGATTCCGTACCGCGACGCCGGCATGCAGTACGACATCGGCAAGCCGCACGACGGCACGGCGGCCGACGACCTGAAGGGCCTGTCGCCCACCACCACCGTGCACGACGAGCATCTGTACCTGCTGGCCAGCGACCGGCCCGACTGGCTGCCCGCGCTGTCGGGCAGCTTCAATACGTACGGCGACGATGTCGCGCTCGCGACGGTGAACTACGACGTGATCGGCAAGACGTTCCAGGTATTCCTGCGCGACAGCCTGTGCTGCGGCGGCACCGGCTTCACGTTCGCCCGAAAACCGCACTGAACGCACTAACCGCGCCGCAACGCGCGGCGCGGCATCGCATCGCCGCTCAATGCACGCCGTGATGCGCCGCCGGCAAACCCGGCGTGCCGCGCCCGGCTTCCGCGTCACCCGGCTCGGCGGCCGATGCTTCGGGCTCCTCTTGATAGCGCCGGTCGAGCACCGCGCGCGCCCGGTCGAGATCGAGCGCGCCTTCCCAGCGCGCCACCACCACCGTCGCCACGCCGTTGCCGATCAGGTTCGTCACGGCGCGCGCCTCGTTCAGGAAACGGTCCACGCCGAGCAGCAGCACCAGGCCCGTGACGGGAATCTGCCGCATCGTCGCCAGCGTCGCGGCCAGCGCCACGAAGCCCGCGCCGGCCACCCCGGCAGAGCCCTTCGAGGTCAGCAGCAGCACGCCGAGCACCAATAGCTGATCGCCGAGCGACAGGTGGATGTTCATGGCCTGCGCGACGAACAGCGCGGCCATCGTCAGGTAGATCGCCGTGCCGTCCGCGTTGAACGTATAGCCGGTCGGCAGCACCATGCCGACCACCGGCCGCGCACAGCCCAGGCGCTCCATCTTCATCAGCATCTGCGGCAGCACCGCCTCGGTGGAAGCCGTGCCGAGCGTGATCAGCAGCTCGTCCTTGATGTAGCGGAGATACTTCCAGAGCGACAGCCCGCACAGCCGCATCACGAGGCCGAGGCCCAGCGCGACGAACAGGACGGACGTCAGGTACAGGCACAGCATCAGTTCTCCGAACGATGCCAGCGTGCCGATGCCATATTTGCCGATGGTGAACGCCATGCCGCCGAACGCACCGATCGGCGCGGCCACCATGACGATCCGCACCACGCCGAACATGCCCTGCAGGAACATGTCGAGCATGTCGACCAGCGGCGCGGTGCGCGGCCCGAGCTTGGCCAGCGCGATCGCGAAGATCACCGAGAAGAAGATGATCGGCAGAATTTCGCCCTTGGCGAACGCGCCGACGATGCTGCCCGGCACGATGCTCATGAAGAATTCGAGCATGCCGTGCTGTTGCGCCGCGTGGGTGTAGGTGGCGATCGAGGCGGCGTCGAGCTGCGCCGGATCGATGTTCATGCCGGCGCCGGGCTTCACGACATTGACCACCACCAGACCGATCAGCAGTGCGAACGTCGAGGCCACCTCGAAATAGAGCAGCGCCTTCACGCCGACCCGCCCGGCCACGTGCAGGTCGTTCATGCGCGCGATGCCCACCACCACCGAGGCGAAGATGATCGGCGCGAGCGCCATGCGGATCAGCTTGATGAACAGGTCGCCGAGCGGCTTCAATTGCGCGCCGATGTCGGGATAGAAGTGGCCCACGATCACGCCGGCAACGATGCCGATCAGAACCTGGACATACAAACGCGATAGCGACTTGCGGATTCTCGTTACGAGCATGGCTGTCTCCTGGGCATGCCGTCGTCTGACTGGGTCGGGCACACGCGCGATGACGCCGTGCGCCGCTGGTGTTGTTTTCGTATTGTTATCGTCGCGAGGGGCCACCGCCGTGGCGCGCCCCTCGCGATGTGCTGCATGAAGCGCCGCGCTTGCCGCGCGGCGCTTGCCTGGTTGCTGCGCTTACTCGGCCAGCTTGCGCATCTCGACGATCAGGTCCGCCTTGCCCTCGAAGCCGATGCCCGGCAGGTCCGGCATGGTGATGTAGCCGTTGTCGACCTTGACGCCGTCGGGGAAGCCGCCGTAAGGCTGGAACAGGTCCGGATACGATTCGTTGCCGCCGAGGCCGAGGCCGGCCGCGATGTTCAGCGACATCTGGTGGCCGCCGTGCGGGATGCAGCGCTTGGCCGACCAGCCGTGCTGATGCAGCATTTCCAGCGTGCGCAGGTATTCCACCAGGCCGTAGCTCAGTGCGCAGTCGAATTGCAGCCAGTCGCGGTCGGCGCGCATGCCGCCGTAGCGGATCAGGTTGCGCGCATCCTGCATCGAGAACAGGTCTTCACCGGTGGCGATCGGCTTGTCGTAGTAGTTGCGCAGCGTGGCCTGCAACTCGTAGTCGAGCGGGTCGCCCGGCTCCTCGTACCAGAACAGGTCGTATTGCGACAGCGCCTTGGCGTACTGCACGGCCGTGTCGAGATCGAAGCGGCCGTTGGCGTCCACCGCCAGCTTCTGGCCGTCGCCGAGCACGCTGAGGATCGAATCGATGCGGCGCAGGTCTTCGTCGAGCGAGGCGCCGCCGATCTTCTTCTTGACCACCGTGTAGCCGCGGTCGAGATAGCTGCGCATCTCGTCCTTCAGCTTGCCGTGATCCTGGCCCGGGTAGTAATAGCCGCCGGCCGCGTACACGAAGATCTTGCGATCGGGCTGGCCGTTGCCGTAGCGCTCGGCCAGCAACTGGAACAGCGGCTTGCCTTCGATCTTCGCCACCGCATCCCACACGGCCATGTCGATCGTGCCGATCGCCACCGAGCGCTCGCCGTGGCCGCCCGGCTTTTCGTTCTGGAACATCGTGGCCCAGATCTTGTGCGGATCGAGGTTGTCGCCGGCATCGTTGACGAGCGAGGCCGGATCGGCTTCGAGCAGGCGCGGAATGAAGCGCTCGCGCATCAGCGTGCCCTGGCCGTAGCGGCCGTTCGAATTGAAGCCGTAGCCGATCACCGGCTTGCCGTCGCGGATCACGTCGGTCACCACCGCCACCAGGCTCAGCGTCATCTTGCTGAAATCGATGTAGGCATTACGGATGGGGGAGCTGATCGGGACGGTTTTTTCCCGGATTTCGACGATTCTCATGCGGATGTCTCCTGGCAGGCACGAATAACGGACGACGCATCATAGCGCCGCCGTCCCGCGCTAGAATTCACCCTGTTTCATTTCATCATTCACCTAAAGTGAAAACCGATTCCACCTCCGATTTCGCGTTCTTCGTGCAGCTCGCCAAGCTCAGGAGCCTGTCGGGCGCGGCGCGCTCGATGGGCCTGACGCCGCCGGCCGCCACCAAGCGGCTCGGCATCATCGAGGAACGGCTCGGCGCGCGGCTCGTGAACCGCACCACGCGCAGCGTGAGCCTGACCCCGGAAGGCGAAACCTACGCACGCTACGCGGCGCGCATTCTCGATCAGGTGCGCGAAATGGAGGACGCGATCGCCGGCACGCCGGCCGATCCGCACGGGCGGCTGCGCGTGAACGCCACGCTCGGCTTCGGGCGTACCACCATCGCGCCGCTCGTCTCGGAGTTCGCCAAGCGCTATCCGCATGTGGACGTGCAGTTCGTGGTGACGGATCGCCCCGTCGATCTGGTGGAAGGCGGCTTCGACATGGCGATCCGCTTCGGCGAGCTGCCCGACAGCCGGCTGCGCGCGCGGCGGCTGATGAGCAACCGGCGCTTTCTGTGCGCGTCGCCCAAATACCTGGAGCGCTGCGGCACGCCCACCCGCAAGGAAGACCTGATCGCGCACCGCTGCATCATCCATACCCAGAACGACGATGCCTACGGCGTGTGGAAGTTCATCCAGGACGACCATCTGGAAGCGCTGAAGGTGAACGGCTCGCTGTCGAGCAACGACGGCGACATCGTGCTGCGCTGGGCGCTCGACGGGCACGGCATCCTGATCCGCTCGGAATGGGATCTGGCCAAGTATCTGCAAAGCGGGCGCCTGCAACTGGTGCTGCCCGAGCTCGTGCTGCCGTCGGCCGATCTGTACGTCTACTACCCGGGCCAGCGCAACGAAACCACGCGGGCGCGCGCGTTCATCGATTTCCTCGTCGATCACTTCCAGGCGCCGTTCGTGCCGATCGAACTGGCGCAGATGCGCGCCGAGGCCAGGAAACCGGCGCGCAAACGGAAATAGGCCGCACGCGCGGCCCATCCCGATGCCTGGAAGTCCTTACAGCCGGTTCGGCGCGGCGCGGCCGTCGAGCACGGCGGCCACGTTGTCGAGCGCGGTGTAGCCCATCTGGTCGCGCGTCTCGATCGTGGCGCTGGCCATGTGCGGGGTCAGGAACACGTTGTCGAGCGTGGCGAAGCGCGGGTCGATGTTCGGCTCGTTGTGGTACACATCCAGCCCCGCGCCGAACAGATGCCCCGAAACGAGCGCAGCGTACAGCGCATCCTCGTCCACCAGCCCGCCACGCGCCGCGTTGACGAACACCGCGCCCGTCGGCAGCAGCTCGAACTCGCGCGCCGTCATCAGCGGCGCGCCGCCGCCCGGCACGTGCAGCGTCAGCACGTCGCAATGCGGCAGCATCGCGTCGAGGCTCGGATAGAACTGCGCACCCGCCTCCACCGCCGCATCGGCCTGCCGCATGTCGGTGTAGGCGATATGCATGCCGAAACCGCGCGCGCGCTTCGCCATCGCGCGGCCGATCCGGCCGAAGCCGGCCACGCCGAGCGTCTTGCCGTTCACGCGCATGCCGAGCATCTCGGTCATGCCGAACGACTTGCCCCAGCCCTGCCGCACGATCCGTTCGTACTCCGACGCACGCCGGCACGCGGCCAGCACCAGCAGCATCGCGAAATCGGCCGTGCATTCGGTCAGCGCGTCGGGCGCATTGCTCACGGCGATGCCGCGCGCGAGCGCCGCCGCCACGTCCATGTGATCGACACCGGCGCTGGCGTTGGCGATGATCTTCACGCTCGGCGGCAGCGCGTCGATGTGTTCCTTCTGCAATCCTGATTTCTTGCCGATCAGCACGGCGGGCGTCTGATACCGGGTGCAGAAATCGACGACCGAGGCGGCATCCATGTCGGAGTCGGTCACGAATGCGTTGAACTCGGTGCGGGCGCGATCGGCCACGGCGGCCGGCACGCGGCGGGCGACCAGCAGCTTCGGGTTGGGTTGGGCGGACATGGTGTTTTCCTTTGGTCGAAATCCGGGCACAGCCTACGAGGCCGGTTCGGCGAAGGTCAATGTTGATTCTATCGATCAACATCTGGGCGACATGCCGTGCACGGAACCCGCCGTGGCGCGGCACCGCCCGACTGCAAGCCTTGCACGTCCGGCCCGAGGCTCAGGAAAACCCTGATGACGGCACGCCCCGGCAAGCCGCAGCATGTTGATTGGAAGAATCAAGATTGCCGGTGCTTCGGGGCGGATGCAATTCTGTTCTCGTCCCTACCGACCATCGACGAGATCGCGACATGCACCCAGACACGCAAGCCCGCCCCCGTATCGCCGCCGTCACCGGCGCCGGCTCCGGCATCGGCCAGGCCGCCGCCGTGGCGCTGGCCCGCGCCGGCTTCACGGTCGCCCTGCTGGGCCGCCGCGCCGAGGCCCTTCAGGAAACCGAAGCATTGATCGACGCGGCCGGCGGCCGGGCGCGCGCGTTCCCCACCGACGTGGCCAACGAAGCCTCGGTCGAGCGCAGCTTCACCGCGATCGCCGCCGAATTCGGCCGCCTCGACGTGCTGTTCAACAATGCGGGCCGCAACGCAGGCGCCGTGCCGCTCGACGACTACACGCTCGAATTCTGGAACGACGTGCTGGCCACCAACCTGACGGGCGTGTTCCTGTGCGCCCGCGCCGCGTGGCGCCTGATGAAACAGCAGGACCCGCAGGGCGGGCGCATCATCAACAACGGCTCGATCTCGGCGCACTCGCCGCGCCCGAACACGATCGCCTACACGGCCACCAAGCACGCGGTGCTCGGCATCACCAAGTCGCTCGCGCTCGACGGCCGCCCGTATCGCATCGCCTGCAGCCAGATCGATATCGGCAACGCGGCCACCTCGCTGACCGAGCGCATGAACCAGGGCGTGCTGCAGGCCGACGGCCGCGTCGCGCCCGAGCCGCGCCTCGACGTCGTGCACGTGGCCGATGCCGTGGTGCAGATGGCGAAGCTGCCGCTCGAGGCGAACATTCTGAACATGACGATCATGGCCAGCGCGATGCCGTTCGTCGGCCGCGGCTGAACGGCGCGCAGCGAAGCCAAGCCTCAAAGCCGGACCCACGACAACAAGATCCGGCTCACGAACAGGAGACACGACATGAAGACAGCCGAGGACGCACCGGTGGCGATGCACGACTACGCCAGCCGCACGAGCGCCGCGAAACGCAGCAAGGTCCGCTATTCGATCCTCTCGATGTTGCTGGTGGCCACCATCCTCAACTACGTCGATCGCTCCGCGCTCGGCATCGTCGCGCCGGCGCTCTCGAAGGATCTCGGCATGACGCGAATCCAGATGGGCGAACTGTTCGCCGTGTTCGGCGCGGCCTATTCGTTCGCACTGCTGCCGGCCGGCATCCTGGCCGACGTGCTCGGCTCGCGCGTGGCCTATGCGCTGTCGCTGTTCGGCTGGTCGCTCGCCACGCTCACGCAGGGCTTCTCGAACGGCTACCGGATGCTGCTCGGCGCGCGCCTGGCGATGGGCGCGCTCGAAGCGCCGGCGTTTCCGTCGAACGCGCGCGCGGTCACGCTGTGGTTCCCGGTGCAGGAGCGCGGCTTCGCCACCAGCGTCTACGTGATGGGCCAGTACATCGGCACGCCGCTGTTCGCGGGCCTGCTGCTGTGGATCTCGACAGCCTTCGGCTGGCGCGCCGTGTTCTTCGTGACGGGCGGCTTCGGCATTCTGTTCAGCGCGATCTGGTATCGCATCTATCGCGATCCGGCGCGGCACGGCTCGGTCAACGCGGCCGAACTGCAACACATCAACGAGGGCCGCACGGCGCAGCCGCCGCGCACGCGCTTCGACTGGCGCATGGCGCTGCGCCTGCTCGGCTACCGGCAGATCCTCGCGATCTGCCTCGGCAAGTTCTGCAACAACACGCTGCTGGTGTTCTTCACGACCTGGTTCATGACCTACCTCGTCGAGGAGCGCCACATGTCGATGATCAAGGTGGGCTTGTTCCAGGCGCTGCCGTTCGTCGGCGCGACGCTCGGCATCCTGATCGCAGGCTTCCTGTCGGATTTCTTCATTCGCCGCGGTGTGTCGATGTCGGCCGCGCGCAAGGCCCCGCTCGTGATCGGCACGTTCCTCGGCGCCTCGGTCGCGCTGGTCAACTTCGTGCATTCGAACGAAGTGGTGATCGCGATCCTGACCGTGGCGTTCTTCGCGCAGGGCATCGGCTCGATGTCGTGGGCCGCGGTGTCCGAGATCGCGCCGAAACAGTATGTAGGCCTGACCAGCAGCATCACCAGCCTCGCGGCCAATATCGCGGCCGTCACCACGCCGCTGATGATCGGCTACGTCACGCAGCACACCGGCAACTTCTTCTGGGCGCTGAACCTGATGGGCGCGATCTGCCTGCTCGGCACGCTGTCGTACTCGCTGCTGCTCGGCAAGCTCTCGCGCATCGAACTCTGATCCTGACTCTGATCCTTATCGCCACTCTCACGACCTGCTCCGCACCATGATCGAATTCAAGTGGGACCACCTCCAGCTCGCGTCCACCGACGCCGAAGCCACCGCCGCCTGGTTCGCGCGCTGCCTGAGCGCCGAGATCGTGCGCCGCCCCGGCCGCGTCGACCTGCGCCTCGGCGACATCAACCTGTTCATCACCAAGCTCGCGCAAGCGCCGGCCGAGAGCGGTGCACCGGGCGCGGCGCGCGAGGGCATCGATCATTTCGGCGTCCGGGTGGATGACCTGGACGCCGCGTTCGCGCACCTGCTGGCCGAGGGCGCGGAGATCGTCGAGCCGATCAAGCAGATCCGCGCCGGCGTGCGCGGCTGCTTCGTGAAGGCGCCGGGCCAGATCGTGGTGGAGATTCTCGAACGCCGCCCGGCGGAAATGACATTCAACTGAGAGCGGTCTATAGTCGGGCGCATCCTCTCAAGCCTCTGCACGCCGCCATGTCGAACTGGATCACTCTCGCCGAAGCGACCCGCCAACTCGGCGTGCGGGCGCAAACCGTCTACGCCTACGCGAGCCGCGGCAACATCGCCGTCATGCAGGACCCGCACGATCCGCGCCGCAGCCTGTACCGGGCCGAGGACGTGATCGCGCTGTGCCGCAAGAAGCAGGTCGGCCGCAAACGCGCGGCGCTCGCGGCCGGCACCATCTTCGGCGCGGAGCCGTGCATCTACAGCGGCCTGACCACGTTCTCGCGCGGCCGGCCGTGGTATCGCGGCCGCGACTGCATTCAACTGGCCGACAACGCCACGCTGGAAGACGCCGCCGCGCTGCTGTGGAATTCGCCGACCGCCGTGTCGTTCGCGTTCGACGATGCGGCGCTGCCCGACGGCGAGCGCGGGCGGCGCTGCGCGTTCACCACGCTGGCCGCGCTGGCCGCCAACGGGCATTCGACGCTGGGCCGCCTCGACAGCGCGCTGCATGCCGAGGCGGGGCGTTTGGTGGCGATCGTGTCGCTGGCGTTCGGCGCAAGCGCGGGTGCCGGTGCGGGTGCCGGTGCCGGTGCCGGTGCCAAGCGCGGCGATGGCAACGCATCGGGCCGGACCCACGAACGGCTCGCGGCGGGCTGGGGGCAGGACGCGGCCGGCGCCGACCTGATCCGGCGCGCGATGGTGTTGGTGGCCGATCACGAGATCACCAGCTCGGCGTTCGCCGCGCGCATCACGGCATCCACCGGCGCGCCGCTGGCCGGCTGCCTGCTGACCGGGCTGACCACGCTGTCCGGCCCGCTGCACGGCGACGCGTCGCGGCGCGTGCGGGCCGTGTTCGACGACGTCGAACGGCTCGGCGCCGAACACGTGGTGGGCCACCATCTCGGCTCGGCGATCCCGGTGCCGGGCTTCGGCCATCATCTCTACCCCGACGGCGACCCGCGCGCCGAAGCGCTCCTGAGCCGACTCGATCCGCCGCGCGAACTGGGCGCGTTCATCGACAAGGTCACGGCGCTGACCGGCCTCAAGCCGAACATCGACGTGGCGCTGGCGATTCTGTCAGCACAACTGAAGTTGCCGGCCGATGCCGCGTTCGGGCTGTTCTCGATCGCGCGCAGCGTGGGCTTGCTCGCGCATTGCATCGAGCAGTTGCGGGTGGGCAAGGTGATCCGCCCGCGCGGGCGTTATACGGGGCCGGCGCTGGAAGACGAGCACCTGCGCCCCGCCGCCGTCGACGACAGGGCCTATACGGCCGGCACGCTGGAGAAGAACCGCGTGTTCAAGCTGAAGACGGCGGGCTGAGGGCGGAAGATTGCTTCGGTACCCTTGCAACCGGTGCACCGACCTCACGCTGCATCAAGCCGCATCGAGCCGCGCCAGCACCTCGTCGGCGATCGCGAGCGAAGCGGTCAGCCCCGGCGATTCGATCCCGTACAGATTGACGAGGCCGGGCACGCCGTGTTCGCGGGCCGACTGGATCATGAAATCGGCGCTGCCGCCGTCGGGCGCATCGAGCTTGGGGCGAATGCCCGAATAGGCCGGTTGCAGCGCCGCATCGGGCAGCGCCGGCCAGTAGCGCCGGATCGCCTCGTAGAAGCGCGCGGCGCGGCCCGGATCGACGCGGTAGTCGATCGTGTCGATCCATTCGACGTCCGGCCCGAAACGCGCCTGGTTCGCCAGATCGAGCGTCAGATGCACGCCCAGGCCGCCCGGCTCCGGCACCGGGTAGATGAGCCGCGAGAACGGCGCGCGCCCCGACAGCGAGTAATAGTTGCCCTTGGCATACCGCGCGCGCGGAATCGATGCGGGTGGCAGGCCGTGCAGCGCCCCGGCCACCGCCTGCGCATACAGGCCGGCCGCATTGATCACGCGCCGCGCGCGCAGGCGCATCGGTTCTGCGCCGCCGGTTTCGAGTTCGACCACGGCGTGGCCGCCATCATGCAGCACCTGCCCGCCGATCACCGGCGAGCAATACGCGATCGCCGCGCCGGCGCGCTCGGCGTCGCCGAGCAGCGCGAGCATCAGCGCATGGCTGTCGACGATGCCGGTCGACGGCGATTCGAGCGCGGCCACGCAGTGCAGCGCGGGTTCGAGCGCGCGCGCTTCGGCGGCATCGATGCGGCGCAAATCGGTCACGCCGTTGGCGCGCGCGGCGGCCTCGACGGCGGCCAGCGCATCGCGCTGCGCGTCGCGGGTGGCGACGATCAGCTTGCCGCAACGGCGGTACGGCACCTGCCGCGCCTCGCAATACGCATACAGCAACCGCCGCCCCTCGACGCACAGCCGCGCCTTCAGCGATCCGGCCGGGTAATAGATGCCCGCATGGATCACCTCGCTGTTGCGCGAACTCGTGCCGGTGCCGATCGCCGTCTCGGCCTCGACGATCACCGTTTCCCAGCCGCGTTCGGCGCAGGCGCGCGCTACCGCCAGCCCCACCACGCCCGCGCCGATCACGACGCACTCCACCGTCTCCGTCATTCCGCCCGCTCCCGGTTCGTCCCGCTCCGGCCCGCGCCTGCGCCTCGCTCACCCGCAGGCAGGGCGGGCGGCGCGGGCATGATGGCCGTGCCGGCATTTCGTTATCGGCAGACAGGAGGATAGCGCAGCACCGCCGTGCTTCGGTCCCGTGCCGAAAAACAGAAAGCACTGCGAAAGGAAAAACGGGCGCCGCCTGAAAGGCGACGCCCGCCGGCCGGCATGGCGGTCAGCCGGCGTGCTGGTCGAGAAACTTGAGCGGCTGGCCCGCAGGCGTGCCCACCAACACCTCGTCGCGCATCACGGGCTGGCCGCGCAGCACCGTTGCGACCGGCCAGCCCTGGCACGCCATGCCGTCGTACGGCGTCCAGCCCGATACGCTCGCGATCCAGTCGTCGCGAATCGTGCGGCGCGCTCCGAGATCGACGATCGAGAAATCGGCGTCGTAGCCGAGCGCGATGCGCCCCTTGCCCTCGATGCCGAACAACCGCGCCGGCCCGGCGCTGGTCAGATCGACGAGCCGCTGCAGGCTCAGGCGAGCGTGCGCGACGTGATCGAGCATCACCGGCAGCAAGGTCTGCACGCCGGTCATGCCGCTCGGCGAGCCCGGGTACGGCCGCGCCTTTTCCTCGAGCGTGTGCGGCGCGTGATCGCTGCCGATCACGTCCACCACGCCGTCGCGAATCGCCTGCCACAATGCTTCGCGATGCGAAGCGTCGCGCACCGGCGGGTTCATCTGCGCGAGCGTGCCGAGCCGCTCGTAGCATCCCGGCGCTTCGAGCGTCAGATGATGCGGCGTGACCTCCACGCTGACGCGGCGCTTGTGCTGCGCGAGAAACGCCATCTCCTCGGCCGTCGAGACATGCAGCACATGCAGCTTGCGGCCGGTTTCGGCGGCCATCGCCACCACCCGGCGCGTCGCCATCAGCGCGCTCTCCGGGTCGCGCCAGTGCGGATGATCGCGCACGTCGCCACTGGCCTCGACCAGCGCGCGCCGTGCGCGCAACCGCGCCTCGTCCTCGGCGTGCACCGCCATGCGGCGGCGGCCGTTGCGCACGATCCGGCGCAGCACGGCATCGTCGTCGGCCAGCAGGTTGCCGAACGAGCTGCCCATGAACACCTTGACGCCCGCGCAGCCGGGCAGCGTTTCGAGCACGGCCAGCCGCTCGGCGTTGATCGCCGAGCCGCCCAGATAGAACGCGTGATCGCACCAGGCCCGCCCGCGCGCCAGTTCGAGCTTGTCGCGCAAGTCGGAGGCCTCCAGCGTCAGCGGCTGCGTGTTCGGCATCTCGAACACGGCCGTCACGCCGCCGAGCACCGCGCCGCGCGTGCCGGCCTCCAGCGTTTCCTTGTGCGTGAGGCCCGGGTCGCGGAAATGCACCTGCGTATCGATCACGCCGGGCAGCACGTGCAGCCCGCCGGCAGCGAGCCGGTCGTCGGCATGCCAGCTCGACGCGAGATCGCCGAGCGCCACCACGCGCCCTTCCACGCAGGCGATATCGATGCGTTCCGCGCCGTTCGGCGTCAGCACCGTGCCGCCCTCGATCAGCAGGTCGGCATGGCGCCGCGCGAGGCGCTCGGCGATGTCGCGGCGCTCGGCCACGGCGTTCGACGCGCTCGATGCACGCGTAGCGCGAGCCCGCTTCGCGGCGGGCAGCAGCGTCACGTCAGAATTCATTCTGGATCTGCTTGTAGCCGCGCACCAGCGCGTTGTTGGTACGCGCCACGTCCTCGGAGAACTCGCTCGCATCGGGCGTGACCTGCGGGTACGAGGCCAGATCGGTCTCGGGGCCGATCCGCTCGGTGGACGGCACATGGAAATACGGCGGCAGCTTGCAGCCGTCCACCACCGCGTTGAAGCGCACCACGCAGCCGTCTCCCACCACGCAATTGAACAGCACGCTGTTGAAGCCGATGAACACGCCGTTGCCGATCTCGCACGGGCCGTGCACGATGGCCCGATGCGCGATCGAGGTGCGCTCGCCGATCCGCACCGGCGCGCCGGACTTCGAGTGGATCACTACGCCATCCTGAATATTCGAATGCGCACCGATCACGATCGGCTCGATCTCGCCGTTCGCATCGATCTCGTCGGCGCGAATCACCGCATACGGGCCGATGAAGACGTTCGCCTCGACGATCACGAGGCCGCACAGGATGGCGGTGGAATCGACGAAGGCGTCGGGGTGAATGCGCGGCAGGTCGCCGCGCGGGTTCTTGCGGATCATGGTTGCGTGAGCCTCGATGTCGAACGATGAAGGGGCGCGGCCGGCGGCGGATTGGCGGTGCGCGCGCCGCGCAGCAGCCGCGAGAACAGTTGCGGGTCACGCCACTCGGCGCGCACCGCCGCGGAAAATTCGATATCCCGAAGATCGATCGGCCCCATCGCGGAGTTGTGGGCGTCGTCGCGAAAACACTGCGCGTAGCCGGTATCGGTCTCGTGGACGATCACCGAATGCAGCCGCACGTCGGCCTCGCCGTTCGCCATGTCGGTGGCGGCCAGCATCGCGTCCACCAGCAGGAAGAACACGCGCGAGAACTGCTCGGCGCTCGGCGACACGGGCAGCAGCACCCAGCGCGCCGAATGACGGCACATTGCCGCGAGGTAATCGGGATCGTCGCCGCGCCAGAGCGTCATGGCGTGATCGAACCCGTCGATCAGCTCGCGCACGCCGCCCTTGAGCAGGCCGAAGTCATACACCATCTGGCCGCGATCGAACGCGTGCGCCTCCAGCAGCAACTCGACGCGATACGAGTGACCGTGAATCGAGGTCGCGCAGCGTTGCGTGGTGCAACCGCGCACGATATGGGCGTTCTCGAAGCGGAACAGCTTGCGGATCAGCATCGGGGCTCCCACGTCGGGGCCGGTGAAGCGAAACGCCGACACGTCGAAAATGATTCGCATAACGAATCAGTAGGCATCGCAAGGTTCGACATGAAAGCGGGCAAGAAAAGGTGAATCGGAAGCGGCGCGAATCAGTCCGCGTCGGCCGTGCAATCGACGCAGCGCCCGCGAATCTCGATCGCCGCGTGGCTCGGCACGAAATCGTGGCGGCCGGTCAGGTGCGCAAGGCGCTCGCCGAGCGATGCGTCGGCGTACTCGCCGAGCGATGCGTCGGCGTACTCGCCGATGCGGCTGCAGCGCTCGCAGATCGTAAACACGCTGACCGCATCGCCGCGCACCGCCGTGCGCGGCAGGTAGGCGTTCAGCGTTTCGAGGCGGCTCACCTCGCCGGCCTCGACCAGCCGCGCCAGCGCCCGATAGACCTGCGCCGGCGCGTTGAAGCCCGCCTCGCGCAACCGGTCGAGCAAGGCATAGGCGCCGAGCGGCGCACCGGCGCGCCGCAGGGCGTCGAGGACGAGTTGCTGTTTCCGGGTCAGGGACATGGCGGATTCGGGGCGACCGGATGCGGCCAGAGTCTCGATGGCTGAA
Source organism: Burkholderia sp. 22PA0099 (assembly GCF_047497165.1). NCBI lineage: Bacteria > Pseudomonadati > Pseudomonadota > Betaproteobacteria > Burkholderiales > Burkholderiaceae > Burkholderia > Burkholderia sp. 22PA0099. The sequence goes on from NZ_CP163165.1 coordinate 3,205,103, forward strand.
AATGTTACGATATAACGTATCATTTCACAAGCAAAAAGCGGCTCGCCGAGGCATACCGTTTCGTACGCCTTATCTTGGTTCAGGTGGTCGGCGGGCACTCGATCAAGGCGCGCGCCGCCGCCAACGCTTGCGCCACATCGCCCGCCGATGAACCGATCGCCTGCCGCAGCGTCGCGAAACCATGAATATTTCCCGCCGCCTCGCGGAACGCCACCGGCACGCCCGCCTCCACCAGCGCGGCGGCATAGGCGCGGCCTTCGTCGCGAATCGGGTCCGCGCCCGCCGTCATCACCACGGCCGGCGGCATGCCGGTCAGATCGCCGCGCATCGGGGCGGCGCGCATGTCGGCCGGGTCGGCGCGATAGGCGTTGGCGGAAAACGCGAGGCTGCCGCGCGTCAGCAGATAACCGTCGCCGAACCGGTCGAGCGACGCCGTCACGCGGCCCGGATCGGCCAGCGGATAGAACAGCAATTGCAGAATCGCCGGCACGGTGGCGGGCCGGTCGCGCAATTGCATTGCCGTCACGATCGCGAGATTGCCGCCCGCGCTGTCGCCGGCAAACAGCAACGCGCGCACCTCGCGACCCAGTTCGGCCGGGCTGCCCGCGGCCCAGCGCGCGGCCGCCTCGGCGTCGTCGGGCGCGGCCGGCCAGGGATGCTCGGGCGCGAGCCGGTAGTCGACCGACAACACCGGCAGGTCGAGCGTGCGCGCCAGTTCGGCGCACAGGCTCGCATGCGTCTGCACGCTGCCCATCACGAAACCGCCGCCGTGGAAGAACATCAGCAAGGGTCCCGGCGCACGCTCGGCGCGGCTGTCGAACAGGCAGGCGCGAATCGGGCCGGCCGGGCCCGGAATCGCGACCTCGCGCAACACGGCCAGCGTGCCGACCGGCAATTCGGTGACCGATTTGGAGGCGGCGTAGCCGTCGCGCAGCGCGTCGAGGCCGGCCGGTTGCAGCGCGGCGCCGTGCAGGCCGCCGAGGAAGGCGGCCACGTCGGGGCGGATCAAGGAATCCGGCGAAGAAGCGGGGGAAGAAGCGGACGAAGAAGCGGATGAAGAGGCGGACAAGGACATCGAGGCAAGGCTCCGGTGCTGCGCGGTGGCGAAAGCGGCAACCGCAGGCACGCAGCCGCCGCGCCGCCATGATCGACGCAGCACGGCACGGCGCGAAGGTCCACATATCGCCCGGGCCGATGGACCACTTTACTCAGCCGACCACGCCCGTCACGAGCAGCAGGTTGGTGCCGCAGATCACCGCGAACAGCGCCCACGCGAACAGCTTCGCCCCCCAACCGATCGCATACCCCTGCATCAGCTTCGCATCGCTGACCGAACGAATCAGCGGCCACATCGCGAACGGCAATTGCAGGCTCAACAACACCTGACTCCACACCAGCAGCTTGCCGACCGAGCCGTCGCCGAGCAGCAGCACGCCGGCCAGCGCCGGTGCGAGCGCGAGCCCGCGCGTGATCAGGCGGCGCTGATAGCACGGGATCTTGACGTGCAGGAAGCCGTCCATGATGACCTGCCCGGCGATCGTGCCGGTCAGCGTGGAGCTTTGCCCCGAGGCCAGCAGCGCGATGCCGAACAGGATCGCGGCGGCGCCGCCCACCAGCGGCGTGATCAATTGATAGGCCTGCTCGATGTCGGCCACGCCGGTGTGTCCAGCCGCATGGAACGCCGCGCCCGCGAGGATCAGGATCGCCGCGTTCACGCACATCGCCACCAGCAGCGAGCACCAGGTATCCACCCGCACCATCGCGAGCGTGTCGAGCACGTGGCCGCGCGCGCCGCCCGTCACGCGGCGCGTCTGCACCACCGACGAATGCAGGTAGAGGTTGTGCGGCATGATGGTCGCGCCCACGATGCCGAGCGCCAGCACGATCGCATCCTTGCGGTCGTGGCCCGGATCGCCCGGGATCAACCCGGCCGCCACGGCGTGCCAGTCGGTCGGCACCATCGCCACCTGCGCCACGAAGCAGCACGCCATGGTGCCGATCAGGCCCAGCACGATCGCCTCGATCTGGCGAAAGCCCTTGCCCTGCATGCCGAGCACGATCAGCGTGTCGAGCGCCGTCAGCACGATGCCCCAGGCCAGCGGCACGCCGAGCAGCAGCTTGAACGCGAGCGCGCAGCCAAGCACCTCGGCGATGTCGCAGGCGATGATCGAAATTTCTGCCGTGACCCATTGCAGCCATTTGCCGAACGGGCCGTAGCGCTCGTAGCTGATCTGCGCGAGGTCGCGGCCCGCCACCAGCCCGAGCCGGGCGGCCAGCATCTGCAGGAAGATCGCGGCGAGGCTGGAGAACGCCACCACCCACAACAGCGAATAGCCGAACTGCGAGCCGGCCTGGATGTCGGTGGCCCAGTTGCCCGGGTCCATATAGCCGATCGCCACCAGCAGGCCCGGCCCGAAAAAGCGGCGCAGCCGCGCGAACCACGGGGCGCGCGCATCGATGGTGATGCTGCCCTTCACTTCGGCGGGACAGAACGGGGCGGTCGGAATGGTCGGCAGCGGCATCGGGTCGGCAGGATGGAAAAGGCGCACACGCCGGCCAGACGGCACGGCGAACCCGGTGCATTGTACTGAGGCTGGAAGAAACCGGCCGGGATCGTTCGCCCCGGCCGGGTGCGGCGGCTAGAGTTGCGCTTCGACCACGGCGCGGCTGCGAATCGCGCGCTCGATCAGTTGCTCGCTGCCGACCTTGCGGATCGCGTCGTCGAGCAGGCCTTCGGGCGTCTCGGTGGCGAGCTTCAGGATGCCCGACCAACCGCGCGCGTCGAGCACCACCAGCGTTTCCATCGAATCGGCCCGGCTCACCAGCACGCGCTGCAAGGCCGGCCCGGCGCCGAAGCTGGCGCACAGGGCAATCGTTTCATCGCCGAGTGGGTAGTCGAATTGTTTGATCATGGCGTACCGCCGCTGCTGTGGGCCAAAGGGGACGCGCTGTCGCGCGCCGCATGACTCACATGCTATGCAGCCCGAATTAAAGCGGGCTTAAAGGGAAGGCCCCGTCAACCTCAAGCATCCCGAAGCATCCCCTGCCCCGCCTTGCCCGCTTCGACATCGCGCAAGCCGGCCACCGGCACGCGATGGCGGCGCGCGGTCAGGTCGGCGACGATCGACACGGCGATCTCGGGCGGCGTGCTGCCGCCCAGGTGAAGCCCGACCGGCGCATGCAGCCGCGCAAGCTGCGCATCGTCGAGATCGAACAGCTTGAGCCGCTCGCGACGCGCGTCGCTGTTGCGGCGCGAACCGATCGCGCCCACGTAGAAGGCCGGCGTGCGCAGCGCCTCGATCAGCGCGAGATCGTCGAGCTTGGGATCGTGGGTCAGCGCGATCACGGCGGTGCGCGCGTCGGGCTGCATGGCCAGCACGGTGTCGTCGGGCATGGTGCGCACGCGCGACACGCCCGGCAGCGGCGGCGTCGCGTAATCGTCGCGCGGGTCGCACAGCGTGACGGCATAGCCGAGCGGCACGGCCATCGCGGCCACGTAGCGGCTCAGTTCGCCCGCGCCGATCAGCAGCAGCCGCCAGGCCGGGCCGAACGGCGCAATCAATTGCTGGCCGTCGAACGCGGGCGCGGCGGCATCGCCGTCGATCGCGGCGAGCGTCGCGCGGCCGCTGGCCAGATCGAGCGTGCGCGCCACCACCTGCCCGGCGCGCAATGCGTCGAGCAGCGCGTCGACCCCGCTGGCCGGGCCGAGCGTTTCGCGCACCAGCCGCAGCGTGCCGCCGCACGGCAGCCCGAAGCGATGCGCGTCGTCGGCGTTCAGGCCGTATTCGACCACGCCCGGCAGCGGGCCGGGCGGCCCGTCGCGGCGCAGCGATTCGGCGAGATCGTCCTCGATGCAGCCGCCCGACACCGAACCGCAGATCCGCCCGTCACCGCGCATCGCCATGATCGCGCCGACCGGGCGCGGCGCCGAACCCCAGGTGCGCACCACCGTGTAGAGCCACACGGCATGGCCGGCCGCGCGCCACGCGCCGGCCGTCTCCAATACTTCGCGCTCCGAACCATGCCAGCCGGTGCCGTCGTGGTGGCCCCGGCCGTCGGTGGAGAGAAACCGGTCCGCCGCGTTCAATGTGCCGCTCCTTGCGCGCGAATCCGCGCCGATGCCGCTTCGAGATCGCGCCACGCCGGTTGGTCCGGCGCGTAGCGCTTGCGGATATAGGCGGCGAGTTCGGCCATCTGGCGGTCGTCGAATTCGTCGCGGAAGCCGGGCATGTAGCCGAGCGCGGCGGTGGCCGGCTGCGCGATGCCGTTCTGCAGCACGCGCAGCAGGTTGTCGGGGTTGGCGTGGCTGACGCTGGTGTTCAGCCCCATCAGCGGCCGCACGCCGAAGTGCCCCACCCCGCCCGATTCGGCGTGGCAGACCGCGCAGGCCGCCTCGAACGTGCGCCGACCGTTCTCCATGCCGAGCGTGGACACCGTTTCCGCGCCGCGCGAAGCCACCGCGGCCGCGGCGGCCGTGGCGGTGGCGTCGTCCACATGCGGCGACAGCGACGAGAGGTAATGCGCCATCGCCCGCACGTCGCCCTCGGGCAACTCGGCCAGGCCCGCCACGACCGGCGCCATCGGCCCGGCCGCCACGCCGTGCTCGGGCGAAAAGCCGGTGCGCAGGTAGCGGAACAGCGCGTCCTCCGTCCACGGCACCGGCGCGGCGTGCGAGGCGGCCACCAGCGCGGGCGCGTCCCAGCCCTCGGCGCTGCCGCCCGTCAGATACGCGAAGCCGCCCTTTTCGGCGCCGAGCGCGTTGCGCGGCGAATGGCAGGCGCTGCAATGGCCGGCGCCATCCACCAGATACTTGCCGCGATTCCACTGTGCCGAGCGCGCCGGGTCGGGCGCGTATGGCGCGTCGTCGTGATAGAGCCAGTTCCAGCCCGCCAACAGGCGGCGCTGATTCATCGGGAACGGCAGCCGGGTGGCCGGCGGCGCGGCCTTCACGGCCGGTTGCGACATCAGATACGCGTAGAGCGCCAGCAAGTCCGGCTCGCTGAGTTTGGCGAACGCCGTGTACGGGAACGCCGGGTACAGATGGCGGCCGTCGCGCGAGATGCCCTCGCGCATTGCGCGCGCGAACGCCGGATAGGACCACGAACCGATGCCGGTTTCCGGATCGGGCGTCAGGTTGGTCGAATAGATCGTGCCGAACGGCGTTTCGAGCGGAAAGCCGCCCGCGTTGGTGCGCCCGCCGGGCGCTGTGTGGCAGACGGCGCAGTCGCCCGCGATCGCCACCAGCCGCCCGCGTTCGATCGTGTCGGCACTCCAGACCTGCGCGCCCGAAGCCGAGCCGGCCGGAATCGGTGCGATCGGCGCGGGGCCGGGCAGCAGCGCGCCGGCCAGCCCGATCAGGCCGCCCACCACGCCGCCGATGCCGCCGCCCTTGAGCCAGCGCCGCCAGCGCGCCTGCGCCGACGGTTGGCGGCTCACCACCGCGCGATAGCCCTCGTGCGTGGCCAGCGCCGCGCGCACCGCACGCGCATCGAACGGCGGCGCGCGAAAGCGCACGCCCGTCGCGTCGTAGAGCGCGTTGGCGATCGCCGCGGCGGCCGGTGCGGCAGCGCGTTCGACGCGCTCGCGTTCGGCATCGTCGAGCGCAGCGAATTCGGTGGCCAATTGCGAGGCGTCGGCGTCACCCGCCGGTGCAGCGACCAGTTCGTGAGCCAGCGCCGTATCGGCGGCGCTTTCGTCGTAAGCACTACGTGCCGTGTGACGCACGCCGAGCACGCGCGAGACGGCCGCCTCGATCTGCGCGGCGGCCAGACCCGCGCCGCGCGCGCCGTCCGCGCCCGGTTCGCCCGCACCCTGCCCGGCCACTACGCGGCGCAGCGCGATGTCGCCGGTCGCGGGGTTCACGTCGATGTCGACGACCCAGGCCGTCCAGTCGGGGCGCCGGGGCGCGTATCGAGCGAGCGGGCGGGCCGGATTGGATAGTTCGTTATCTGAAACATCGGCATCGCCCGACGCGATCTGCCGCTGCCCGTCGAACGCAAAACCGCGCCCGCGCAACCAGGGCGACGCCGGCAACGTGGCCGCCGGCGCCTGCCATTGCGCACGCTCGGTCACCATGCGGATCACTTCGTGCGCGCCGGCATCGCCGACCGGATCGAGATGGCGCAGCCGCAGTTCGACCGGATCGACGTGCAACTCGGTCGCGCATTCGTCCACGCCCGATTCGCGCGCGAACGCATGCGCATGGGCCGGAATCCGCCGCGCCGGGTCTTCCACCTCGACGCGTGCCTCGGCATGGCGATAGACGAACGGCAGCGGCACGTCGCCGGCCGTGCCGCTCGCCGGCACCGGGCGCGAACGCGCGTCGACCTCGGCCGACGCGAGCCGCGCGCGGTATTGCCAGCTCGCCAGCGTGCCCTGCGCGGACAGGCCCGCATCGACCGACAACGTCGCGCTCAGGCCATCGCCGGCCGGCCAGCCGTATTCGGCGCGCTGGTGCGAGACGAGCGGCAACGCACGCGCCGACGCTGGGTTCGCGATAGCCGGGCGCGGGCCGGCGACGCTCGCCACGTCGTGCTCGCCCTCGCCTTCGTGACGGACTGCCGAATCACCGTTCATGGTCGTGTTGCAGATAGCGCGCCGCGCGATGCACGGCCCGCACGATCTCGAGATGGGTGCCGCAACGGCACAGATTGAAACGCAGCGCGTCGTGGATCGCCGCGTCGTCGGGGGCGGGATTGCGGTCGAGCAGCGCCTTGGCGCTCATGATCATGCCGTTCAGGCAGTAGCCGCACTGGGCCGCCTGTTCGTCGATGAACGCGCGCTGGATCGGATGCGGGGCGTCGGCCGTGCCGAGCCCTTCGAGCGTGACGACCTCGCGGCCGCAGGCCGCGCCGGCCGGCACCACGCACGAGCGCGTGGCCTGCCCGTCGACCAGCACCGTGCACGCGCCGCACTGGCCGAGGCCGCACCCGTATTTCGGGCCGTTCAGCTCGAAATCGTTGCGCAGCACCAGCAGGAGAGGCGTATCGGGTGCGGCGCCGGGCGCGCTGCGCTCGTCGCCGTTGACGCGGAGCGCGAGCGGCCCCGCCGATTGGCCGGAATGCGACATGACTGACCCGATTCAAGACGCCGACGCGCGCGACGGGCGCGAACCGGCAGGCAACCTCGCGCGGCCGGGCCGCGCGATGCCGTTATACCTCGCCGAAATTCCGGCCGGGGCGAAGCCGTGCCGTTCAGCTTGCCACGGCTTCCTTGGCGGGCGCTTCGAGCGGCACGTCGAACACGTCGTAGCCGAACACCCAGGCCGGGTCCTCGTTGGTGCGCAACCAGGTGTTGTTGTGCGACACCAGTTGCACCTTCGAGGCGCGCGCGGCGCGGTTCGCCTCGTACAGCGCGAACGCGTTGGTGTAATCGGCCACGCCCACTTCGTCGAGGCAGCGCGCCAGCATCGCGGCATCCTCGATCGCCATCGCCGCGCCCTGCGCCATGTGCGGCTTCATCGGATGGCAGGCATCGCCGAGCAGCACCAGGCGGCCACGGCTCCACAGCGGCAGCGGATCGCGTTCGAGCAGCGGCCATTTGGTGATCGACGGCGACACGTCGATCAGATGCTGGATGTCGGAGTGGAAACCGGCGAACGCCTCGCGCATCTCGTCGCGGCTGCTGTCGACCATCGACACGCCGGCCGGCCAATCGGCCTGCGGCACGCCGGTTACGTAGTAGTACTCGTCACGCGCTTCGGTCACGTAGTAGACCATCATGTGGCGGTCGCCCGACCACCACTTGACGCACATGTCGTACGGCTTGTTGTTCAGCAGCGAGGCCGGGAACACGGCGCGGTGCGCGACGTAGCCGGTGTAGCGCGGCGGTTCGGCGCCGAGCAGGTGCTCGCGCAAGCGCGAGTTGACGCCGTCCGCGCCGATCGCGATGTCGGCCGTCTCGACCGTGCCGTCGTCGAACGTCAGGCGCACGTCGCTGCCGGTGTCCTCGATCGTCATGAGCTTCTTGCCGAACACGATCGTGCCCGGCGTGACGGCCTGCGTCATCAGCGCGTGGAAATCGCCGCGGTGCACCGTCAGGTAGCTCGCGCCGTAGGTCTTCAGCGCGAAATCGCCGAGCGGGATCTGCGACATGACCTCGGCCGTGATGCCGTCGCGGCTGTACCAGAAATCGGGATGCGAACCCATCGCTTCGAGAGCGTTCTCGCAGCCGATCTTGCGCATGATCTTCATGACGTTCGGGCCGAGGTGGATGCCCGCGCCGAGGCGCGAGAACGACGGCGCCTGCTCGTAGAGCTTCACGTCATAGCCGCTGCGTTGCAGCAGCGCGGCGGCGGCGGTGCCGCCAAGGCCGGCGCCCACGATCGCGATACGGGGTTGCTTCATCGGAATCTCCTGTTCTGAGTGGCCGGCGGCAGGACCGTCGCGGCGGCGGATGGGTTAGGGTTAAATCAAGCGTACACACTGCAAAATATTCGCACAAGCGAAAATTTTCAGGCACCGACACGCAGCATATCCCGCACCAATAATGCACATCCATGCTGCATACAAGGGATTTCCCGGGGGTTCGGGAGGTTTTTGATACGTTGTGAAATTCAAACGTACACGCTAGACTTTGCTTCACTTTCGGCAACCGCCCCCGCGCCGCTGCCGCTCAACGCCCAAGGAGCCAAGATGACCCGAACCTTCCGCATCGGCCAGATCGTGCCGAGCTCGAACACCACGATGGAAACCGAAATTCCCGCGATGCTGCGCCTGCGCGAATCGATCCGCCCCGAGCGCTTCACGTTCCATTCGAGCCGGATGCGCATGAAGAAGGTGGTCAAGGAGGAACTGGCCGCGATGGACGCCGAATCGGACCGCTGCGCCGTCGAGCTGTCGGATGCGCGCGTGGACGTGCTCGGTTATGCCTGCCTGGTCGCGATCATGGCCATGGGCCACGGCTATCACCGCGTCTCGCAGGAGCGCCTGACGCGTCACACCGCCGAGAACGGCGCGCAGGCGCCGGTGCTGACCAGCGCGGGCGCGCTGGTCGACGCGCTGAAGGTGATCGGCGCGAAGAAGATCGTGGTGGTGGCGCCCTACATGAAGCCGCTGACCGAACTGGTGGTGGACTACATCCGCAATGAGGGCTACGAAGTGATCGCCTGGCGCGCGCTCGAAATCCCCGACAACCTCGACGTGGGCCGCCACGATCCGGCGCGCCTGCCCGACATCGTCAAGTCGCTGCCGTACCAGGACGCCGATGCGATCGTGCTGTCGGCCTGCGTGCAGATGCCGTCGCTGCCGGCCGTGGCCAAGGTCGAGGCGATGACCGGCAAGCCGGTGATCACCGCCGCGATCGCCACCACCTATTCGATCCTGCGCGAACTCGATCTCGAACCGATCGTGCCCGGCGCCGGCGCGCTGCTGTCAGGCGCCTACTGAACGGAGCCGCGATGACCTCGACCTTCCTGTATGGCGCGAACGTGCATGCCAACGGCATCCGCCAGCACTACCTGCGCTACGGCGGCGCCACCGGCGAGCGCGCCGGCCGCCCGGCCGTGATTCTGATTCCCGGCATCACCAGCCCGGCGATCACCTGGGGCTTCGTCGGCGAAGTGCTCGGCGCGCGTTTCGACACCTACGTGCTCGACGTGCGCGGCCGCGGCCTGTCGTCGGCCTCCGACACGCTCGACTACAGCCTCGACGCGCAGGCGCACGACGTGGCGGCGCTGGCCGCCGCGCTGAAGCTCGACCGCTTTGCGCTGGTCGGCCATTCGATGGGCGCGCGCATCGCCGCGCGCGCCGCGCTGCATATCGAGCATGGCCTCGCCTCGGTGGTGCTGGTCGATCCGCCCGTGTCCGGCCCGGGCCGCCGTGAGTACCCGGGCAAGCTGCCGTGGTATGTCGATTCGATGGCGCTGGCCCGCGCCGGCACCGACGCCGAAGGCATGCGCGCGTTCTGCCCCACCTGGACCGAAGAGGAACGCCGCTTGCGCGCCGAATGGCTGCACACCTGCGACGAGCGCGCCATGCTGGCCTCTTACGAAGGATTCCATACCGATGATTTCCACGCCGACGCCGCGCAACTGCGCGTGCCGTCGCTGCTGATCACCGCCGAGCGCGGCGACGTGGTGCGCGACGAGGACGTGGCCGAGCTGCAACGCGCCACGCCGGCGATGGGCCACGTGCGCGTGCCCGACGCCGGCCACATGATTCCGTGGGACAACGCGGCCGGCTTCTACGCGGCCTTCGGCGATTTCCTCGGCGCACCGCTCGCGGCGAGCGCCTGAGCGCCCGACGAAACCGAACCGCCCGACCTCTTGCAACGGAGCCGACCATGCCGATTAACGACGCCCAACTGATCGACGCGTGGAAACACGTGCTGACGCTGTCCCGCCTCGAAGCGGGCCAGACCGTCACAATCCTGACCAGTACCGCCACCCATCCGCAAACGCTGCAATGCGCGCTGATCGCCACGCAGCAGATGGGCGCGATCGTGAACCGCCTCGACCTGCCGCCGGTGAACGGCGACAAGGCGTTCAGCCGCGATTCGCTGGCCTATCTCGGCACCACGCCGCTCACCGGCAATCGCGCCGCGATCGCCGCGCTGAAGGAAAGCGACCTGGTGCTCGACCTGATGACGCTGCTGTTCTCGCCCGAACAACACGACATCCTCAAATCGGGCACCAAGATCCTGCTGGCGGTCGAGCCGCCCGAAGTGCTGATGCGCATGGTGCCGACCGAGGCCGACCGCACGCGCGTGCTGGCCGCCGCCGCGAAAATCTCCGCTTCGCGCGAGATGCGCGTCAGCTCGCCGGCCGGCACCGCGCTGGTGTGCCCGCTCGGCGATTTTCCGCCGACCGCCGAATACGGCTTCGTCGACGAGCCGGGCCGCTGGGATCACTGGCCGAGCGGCTTCGCGCTGACCTACCCGAACGACCGCACCGCGCACGGCACCATCGTGATCGACCGCGGCGACATCCTGCTGCCGCAGAAGCACTATGTATCCGAACCGATCGCGCTGACCGTGGAGAACGGCTACGCCACACGCATCGAGGGCGGCGTGGACGCCGCGCTGCTGCGCGACTACATGGAAACCTTCAACGACCCCGAAGGCTATGCGATCTCGCATATCGGCTGGGGCCTGCAGCCGCGCGCGCGCTGGTCGACGCTCGGCCTGTACGACCGCGAGGCCACCATCGGCATGGATGCGCGCGCGTTCGAGGGCAACTTCCTGTTCTCGCTCGGGCCGAACAACGAGGGCGGCGGCAGTCGCACCACCACCTGCCATATCGACATCCCGCTGCGCCACTGCACCGTCCAGCTCGACGATCAGGTCGTGGTGCGCGACGGCCGCGTGCTGTTCCCGGCCGCCTGAACCGCTTTATCGAGGATTCCCAAGCATGTCCAGCTCACTTGAACTGTCGCATCACGCCGAAAGCGGCGTCTATCGCCAGCAGGGTTTCGGCACGCCGCTCGCGCCGGCCGGCAACGTCGGCCTGCTGATCGTCGACCTGGTGGTCGGCTTCGCCGATCCGGCCACGTTCGGCGGCGGCAACATCCCGGCCGCGATTGCCCGCACCGAGCAGGCGCTCGCGATCGCGCGCGCGCGCGGCTGGCCGGTGGCGCACAGCAGGATCGTCTACGCCAGCGACGGCAGCGACGACAACGTGTTCTCGCTGAAGGTGCCCGGCATGGCCACGCTGCACGAGGATCACCCGAACAGCCAGATCGTGCCGGAACTGACCCCGGCCGCCGGCGAACTGGTGGTGCGCAAGCAGGTGCCGTCGGCGTTCTTCGGCACGCAACTCGCGCCGTGGCTCACGCAGCGCGCGGTGCGCACGCTGCTGGTGGCCGGTGCCGTGACCAGCGGCTGCGTGCGCGCCAGCGTGGTGGATGCGATGTCGTTCGGCTTCCGTCCGTTCGTGCTCGCCGATTGCGTGGGCGACCGCGCGATCGCGCCGCACGAAGCCAACCTGTTCGACATGGCGCAGAAGTACGCGGCCGTGCTGCCGCTCGACGACGCCATCGCCGCGATCGACGCCGCTCAATTGGCCCAATCGGCCCAGGCCGCGCGTGGTTGACCGGCCGTTTTTGGCCGTCTAGATTGCCGGATGCGGGCGCACGCGCCCGCCGCCTTTCCCCTCTTCAGCGGACCCCGCGCCCGTGAACCGTTCCGAACTGCTCGCACGCGACGGCTGCCTGGCCGTGATCCGCCGCCCCGCTCCGCCCGTCAAGCCGGCCCCCGGCCAGCCCGGCAGTTTGTCGTCCTACACGCCCGACGTGCCGGAAGTGTTCGTCGCCGTGCTCGACGACGGGCGCGTCCTCGCGTTCAACGGCCACGTCGATCTCGGCACCGGCATCCGCACCTCGCTCGGCCAGATCGTGGCCGAGGAGCTGGATCTCGCGCCGGCCCAGGTCTCGATGCAGCTCGGCCACACCGCCGCGACGCCGAACCAGGGGCCGACCATCGCCAGCGCCACCATCCAGATCTCGGCCACGCCGCTGCGCGCGGCCGCGGCGCAGGCGCGGCGCAAGCTGCTCGAACTGGCGGCCGCACGGCTCGATGCGCCGCTCGACACGCTGAACACCGACCGCGGCTTCGTGTTCGTCGGCAATCCGAACGATGCCGACGCGCCGCGCCTCGCTTACGCCGAACTCGTGGCCGGCGCGCGCCTCGCGCTCGAACTCGACCTCAAGACCCCCGTCAAGGACCCCGCCACCTATCGCGTGATCGGCCGCTCGGCGCCGCGCGTGGATTTGCCGGCCAAGGCCACCGGCCAACTGACGTTCGTGCACGACATGCGCGTGCCCGGCATGCTGCACGGCCGCGTGATCCGCCCGCCCTACAGCGGCCTCGACAGCGGCCCGTTCGTCGGCCACTTGCTGGCCGGCGTCGAACGCGAATCGGTCGCGCACCTGCCCGGCATCGTCGCCATCGTGACGCGCGGCGATTTCGTGGGCGTGGTGGCCGAGCGCGAGGAGCAGGCGATCCGCGCCGCGCGCGAATTGCGCGTGCGCTGGCACTCGTTGCCGCCGCTGGCCTCGTTGGCCGACCCGGGCGCGGCGATCGCCGCCGCGCCGGCCACGCGCCGCCCGCTGCTCGACGAAGGCGACGTCGAGGCCGTGCGCAACGAAGCCGACACGATCACGCTGTCGCGCACCTATGTGTGGCCGTACCAGCTTCACGGCTCGATCGGGCCGTCGTGCGCGCTGGCCGACTATCGCGCGCCGGGCGACGGCCGCATCACCGTGTGGTCCGGCACGCAGAACCCGGTCACCTTGCGCTACGACCTCGCCACGCTGGCGGGCCGCGACGAAGCCGACATCGACATCGTGCGGATGGAAGCGGCCGGCTGCTACGGCCGCAACGGCGCCGACGACGTGTGCGGCGACGCGCTGCTGCTGTCGCAGGCCATCGGCCGCCCGGTGCGCGTGCAACTGACGCGCGCCGACGAACATTTGTGGGAACCGAAGGGCACCGGGCAGGTGGTGAACGTGACGGGCACCGTGAGCCGCGACGGCCGCCTGCTCGGCTACGACTTCACCACGCGCTACCCGTCGAACGACGCGCCGCTGCTGGCCTCGCTGCTGACCGGCGCGGTGCCGGCCACGCCGCGCGTGTTCGAGATGGGCGACCGCACCGCCGTGTCGCCGTACGACAGCCCGAACCGCCGCTTCGTTTGCGAGGATCTCGCGCCGCTGGTGCGCTCGTCGTGGTTTCGTGGGGTGTCCGCGCTGCCGAACTCGTTCGCACACGATGCGTTCGCCGACGAATGCGCGGCGCTGGCCGGCGTCGATCCGCTCGAATTCCGTCTGCGCCATCTGTCCGACACGCGTGCGGCCGAACTGTTGCAGGCGATCGCCACGCGCGCGGGCTGGGTGGCGCGGCCACGCCATGCCGCGCCGTCGGACGAACGCATCGTGCACGGTCGGGGCATCGCGTACGCACGTTACGTGCACAGCCGCTTTCCCGGGTTCGGCGCGGCGTGGTCGGCGTGGATCGTCGACCTGACGGTGGACCGCATGACGGGCGAGGTGCGCGTGGAGCGCATCACGGTCGGTCAGGACACCGGAACGATGATCAACCCCGATGGCGTGCGCCATCAGATCCACGGCAACGTGATTCAGGTGTTGAGCCGCTCCCTGAAGGAGCGCGTGCGCTTCGTCGACGGCAAGGTGGCCACGCGCGAATGGGCCAGCTATCCGATCCTGACGTTCCCCGAACTGCCGGCCGTGGACGTGGTGCTGATGCCGCGCCAGGGCGAGCCGCCGCTCGGCGCGGGCGAATCGGCGTCGGTGCCCGGCCCCGCCGCGCTCGCCAATGCGATCCACGACGCGACCGGCGTGCGCTTCTGCGCGCCGCCGTTCAATGCGGAAACGATACGGGAAGGATTGCGCGCGGCGGGCCGCCTGATCGAAGCCGAGCCGGCGCCGACGCGCTGATTCGAGAAGGCGCGGAGCTTATTCGGCGTCGCCCTGCAGCATCTTGTCGAGCAGGTATTGCAGCGCGACGCGCTCGCCCACGTTCAGCGCGCCGTAGGTGCGCTCGGTCACCTGCTTGGCGAACGGCACGGTGCGATCGATCAGCGCCGAGCCCGAAGCGGTCGCGCGCACCATCAGCTTGCGGCCGTCGCTCGGATCGGGCATCACCTCGATCAGCGAACGTGCCTTGAGGCGCTCCACCACGCCGCGGATGGTCGCCTGATCGATCGCCGTGGTCTTGACGATGTCGTTCAGCGAACAGCCCTTCTTTTCCTTGACGGTGCAGAGCGTGACGAACTGCGCCGCGGTCAGGTCGGAATCCGGAATCGCCTCCTGGAAAATCGCGACATGACGCTGATACGCGCGCCGCAACAGGTGGCCGATCTGGTCGTGAAAGTCATACGAATCTTTGGAGGACGACATGAACGGCAGCGGCCCGAAGGCCCGAAATCGAAAGACGGGAAGTGTACACCCTCGACTTTTGGATTTTCGGCCAAACCGGCGCGCCACCTCGAATCGATCAAACCTCCCATCGCCGATCCGCATTTCAAGCCGCGCCAGCGCGATCGCCGTATTTCGCCCTGCGGGCAGGCACGAAAGATGCATGATTTCCCCACACATCAATTCATGATGTACACGCTTCATTTTCATGCGTAACCGCACAATCGGAGTGCAACGGAATGGGCACTTTCCGTGCGCGCCGCACCGTTCCGGCATGGATGAAAACACCTAGTAATTCAGGGCATCCCGCGACGGACAAGCGTTTCCGAAACGGCTTTGGCGAGCACCTCGAAGCCGGGCAATTTTGTAGTGTGTACGCTCATTAAATGGCGTGATATACAGAATCCGGGCGTCATCGCGCAAGTGACCGCGGCGACCGGCTTCCACCCAACCCGACCTATTCGACCAGGGGCAGTCCCATGTCAACCACTCATCCGAACGCGGCCTTGTCGGCCGACACGGCGCAGCACGCGGCGCTCTACCGCAAGGTCACGATTCGCCTCGTCACGATCTTCTGTCTCTGCTATTTCGCGGCCTACCTGGACCGCATCAACATCGGTCTCGCCAAGCTGCAGATGCTCGATGCGCTGAAGTTCAGCGACAGTATCTACGGGCTCGGCGCGGGCCTGTTCTTCGCGGGCTATATTTTGTTCGAAGTCCCGAGCAATCTGGTGCTGCAACGCGTGGGCGCCAAGCTATGGATCGCGCGGATCATGATCACCTGGGGCATCCTGTCGGGCGCAACGCTGTTCGTGCACACGCCGATGCAGTTCTATATCGTGCGCTTCCTGCTCGGCGCGGCCGAGGCCGGCTTCCTGCCGGGCGTGCTGCTCTATCTGACGCAGTGGTATCCCGACGCGCGCCGCGCGCGGATCGTCGCGCTGTTCATGGTGGGCCTGCCGCTGTCGAGCATGATCGGCAGCCCGATCTCGGGCTGGATCATGCGCTCGTTCGACGGCGTGCACGGCATGGGCGGCTGGCAGTGGCTGTTCCTGCTCGAAGCGCTGCCGTCGATCATCCTCGGCTTCGCCGTGCTGCGCTGGCTGCCGAACACGATCGAATCCACGCCGTGGCTCGACGCCGGCGAGAAACAGGCGCTGCGCGCGAACCTCGACAGCGATCCGGAAGGCAACAAGAGCCATGCACTGGCGCGCGCCTTCACCGATCCGAAGGTCTGGGCGCTCGGCATGATCGACCTGTGCGTGCTGCTCGGCCTGTATGCCGTCAGCTTCTGGCTGCCGACCATTCTGCGCGACACCGGCGTGAAGGACACCTATCAAATCGGCTGGCTGATGGTGATCCCGAACGCGGCGGCCGTGCTGGCCACGCTGTATTGCGGCGCCAGCTCGGACCGCACCCGCGAGCGCCGCTGGCACATCGTGGTGCCGTTCGCCGTGGCGGCCTTGTCGCTGGCGATCGCGGCGTCGTCCTCGCACGGCACGCTGATGACGCTGGTGCTGTTCTCGCTCGTCAACGCCGGTGCGGCAGCGGCAATGCCGGTGGTGTGGTCGCTGCCGTCGATGTTCCTGAAGGGTGCAGCGGCCGCGGGCGGCATCGCGTTCGCCTGCTCGCTGGCGAACCTGGGCGGCTTCGGCAGCACCTACTTCATCGGCTGGCTGCGCGACACGTTCCATTCGCAAAGCGCCGGGCTGTACGGCTTCGCCGTCTGCATGCTAGTGGGCTGTGCACTGGCGCTGGCCTATCCGAAGCAGCTCGTGAACCGCTGATCGAATAAAAAAACGGGCGGCGAAAGCTCGCCGCCCGCACAACACACTCTCACTTCAACCACCGATACCACACACACGTACTACACCGTTTCGCTACGGGAACGACAGGGACGACAGGTACAACGGGGACTTCGGTTACAACCCAACACCGGCTTGCTGCGTTACTGCCTGCCACTCGCTACGTACTGCCGGTTACCACCTTTCACCGCACGTCGCGCGGCGCCTCGAACCCGATCATTTCGCATGACTGAACGATTGGGGAGCGCCTGCCGCGACATATTCCGCTTCGCTTACGGATGGGCGTACATCGCGTTCCAGTCCGCCTTCGAGACGCCACGGCCGGCCGGGCTGCCCGATTGAACCCGGTTGCTCACGCCACCGTAGCCGCTCGTATCGCCACCGTTCATCGCGGCGACCTTGCGTTCCGCGGCCTGGATGTCGTCCGGGTAGTTCGGATCGGCACCGGCGCCGGGACGCCAGCCGGCCTTTTCCAGTTGCACCAGTTGGGCGCGCACTTCGGCACGCGTCACGGGGCCGTTCGATTGGGCCTGGGCAAACGAAGCAACGGGCACGACGAGCGCGGCGGCAACAGCAACAGCTTGAATAAGGTTCTTCATGATCGATACCTCCTGGGTTTGTGCATTCGGTCGACTGTGTTGCTCAACCGATGGACGAAGTGTAGGCCGGTCGATCCCTAGGGTTAACACCTAAATCGTGATTACAGAGTTCCTCGATTCAGAACAATAAGGCGCGAGGCCCGGTGTAGTAAGGCTCCCAGCCCGATCGGCCCGAGCCATTGCACGCACCGCCCTTTCAAAGCTTTCGACCATCACGCACCGGCGGCTGCCGCCGCGACGCATTCGGCGAACGTCGTCACCGCCGCCGGCCGCTCGCCCGCCGCGCGTTCCACGTAGCCGATCTCGCGCGCCGGCACCTCGCCGTCGAGCGGCAGCACCGCCACCGTCTTCGGAATCCGCAACGCCGCGGCCTGCGGCACCAGCGCCACCCCTACTCCACGCCCCACCAGTTCGACGATCGCCTGCAGTTCGTCGAGTTCCACCACGTCCTGCACGTTGATGCGCTGCTTGCGCAGCCAGCGCTCGACCAGCCGCCCGCCGAACGAATTGCGGTCGTAGCGCACGAACGGCTCGCTCTTGAGCAAGGCGCGCCAATCGTCGTGGCGCTGCGCGCGCGGCACGAGCAGCGCGAACGGCTCCTGCGTGAGCGCGCGCCAGCGCAGTTCGGCCGGCAGCGCGAACGGCGGCTTGATCAGCACCGCGCCGTCCACCTCGCCCGAATCGACCTGCGCCAGCAGGTTCAGCGACACGCCCGGGATCACCCGCACGCGCCAGCCCGGCGCGCGCTCGCGAAACAGCGCGATGGCCTGCACCAGCAGCAGCGTCTGCGCCGAGGCGATCGCGCCGATCCGCAGCAAGCCGGTGTCCTGCTCCGCGCCGCCCTCGTCGGCGAGCCGCGCGTAGGCGGCCAGCAAT
This sequence comes from Burkholderia sp. 22PA0099, assembly GCF_047497165.1. Taxonomy (NCBI): domain Bacteria; kingdom Pseudomonadati; phylum Pseudomonadota; class Betaproteobacteria; order Burkholderiales; family Burkholderiaceae; genus Burkholderia; species Burkholderia sp. 22PA0099. The sequence continues at coordinate 3,223,253 of NZ_CP163165.1, forward strand.
TCCTCGGCGCGCTCCACGGTGCGCCGCCCGGCCGCGTTCAGCGTGGCCGAGCGCCCGGTGCGGTCGAACAGCGCGAAGCCGAGTTCGTCCTCCAGCCGCTGGATCTGCGCGCTGACCGCCGACTGCGTCAGCCCGACCTGCGAACCGGCGCGCGCGAACGTGCCGTAGCGCACCACGGAAAGAAAGGTTTTCAGCTCGCGGATCATGGTCGATTGATCAAAAAAATTTGAGGTAAGTCACAAAATATATCGTTTTCCAGCGAATTTTGTCATACCTAGACTGTTTCTCATGCCGCGTGACACGGTTGGCGAATCCGCCGCCGGCACGCTCCCCACTGGCTCGATACGGAATACGCCATGAGCAATACGACCCTTTCCCAGCCGCCGTTCCATCTGGCGTTCCCGGTTCACAGCATCGCCAGCGCGCGCGAGTTCTACGGCGAACTGCTCGGTTGCCCAGAAGGCCGCAGCTCGGCCGAATGGGTGGACTTCAATTTCTACGGACACCAGATCGTCGCCCACCTCGCGCCCGACGAATGCGGCCATCGCCACACCAGCGCCGTGGACGGCGACGCCGTGCCGGTGCGCCACTTCGGCGCCGTGCTGTCGATGGCGCAATGGGAAGCGGCGGCCGACAAGCTGAAGGCCGCCGGCATGAAGTTCATCATCGAGCCGCACGTGCGCTTCAAGGGCGAAGTGGGCGAGCAGGCCACCATGTTCTTCCTCGACCCGTCGGGCAACGCGCTCGAATTCAAGGCGTTCGCGAACATCGAATCGCTGTTCGCCAAGTAAGCGCGACGCGGCGGGGGCCGTGCGCCCTCGCCGGTTTTCCCACGCCTCCGGCCGCTGCCATGACCCGCCCCACTGACGACGATCGCCCCGCCCCGGCCGCCGCCGAGCCGTTGACCGAGGTTCGCTGGACGCTCGCGCCCTCGGGCGAGCGCCTGCTGATGGTCGATCTGCACGCGCCGGACCTGCGCCGCGCCAATCTGGCCGCGCGTCATGCGGCGGCGGCCATCGCGCAGGCGCGTCTGCCGTTCGTGGTGGACATCGTGCCGGCGATGGCCACGGTCGGCATCCATTACGCGCTCGAACGCGTGCCGTTCAAGCGCGCCGATGCCTCGCCGTACGCAGTGGTGGAGCGGCTGATCGGCTCGTGCCTCGACGCGGCCTGGCAAGGCGGCGACGCCACGGCCGATGCCGCGCGGCACGCGAACGCGTCGAGCCGCATCGTCGAGATTCCGGTGTGCTATGGCGGCCTGCACGGCCCCGATCTGGCGGGCGTCGCGCAGTCGTGCGGCCTGTCGGAATCCGAACTGATTCGCCTGCACAGCGACACGCTGGTGGACGTCATGATGCTCGGCTTCGCGCCGGGCCACCCGTATCTCGGCCTGTTCGATCCGGCGCTGGCGGTGGCGCGGCGCGCGACGCCGCGCACCTCGGTGGCGTCCGGCTCGGTGGGCCTCGCCAACCGGCAATCGGTGATCTATCCGACCATGCTGCCGGGCGGCTGGAACGTGATCGGCCGCACCCCGCTCGCGCTGTTCGATGCCGAGCGCGACGCGCCCTGCCTCGTCACGGCCGGCGACCGCGTGCGCTTCGTGCCGATCGACGAGGACACGTTTCGGGCTGCCAACGAACACGCCCCGAGGAGAGCCGCATGACGATCGAAGTGATCCGCCCCGGCGCGCTGTCCAGCTTTCAGGATCTCGGCCGCACCGGTTACCAGCATCTCGGCGTGCCGGCCAACGGCGCAATGGACGAACACGCGCACCGGCTCGCCAACGCGCTGGTCGGCAACGCGCCCGGCGACGCCACGCTCGAAATCACGCTGACCGGCCCGACGCTGCGCTTTCATCGCGCGGCGGTGATCGCCGTATGCGGCGCGGATCTCGATGCCTGGCTCGACGACCAACCGCTGCCGCGCGATCGTGCGACGGTCGCGCCGGTGGGCAGCACGCTCGGCTTCGAGCGCCGCCGCAGCGGCGTGCGCGCCTATCTGGCGGTGCGCGGCGGCTTCGCGCTGGCCACGCCGATGGGCAGCGCCAGCACCGCGCTGCGCGCCGGCTACGGCGGCCTGCGCGGCCGCGCGCTGCGCCGTGGCGACACGCTGGCGATGCGCGAGCGCTATCCGTCGTTCCGCGAACGCGACGGCTTCGGCCCGGTGTTCGCCGACGGCGTGCTGCGCGAGGCCGGCGAGCCGCTGCGGATCGTGGCCGGCCGCGAATGGGCGCGCTTCAGCAGCGACGCGCACGCCACCCTGCTCGGCAGCGCCTATCGCGTGTCCGCGCAATCGGATCGGATGGGCTACCGGCTCGAAGGCGCGCCGCTCGCGCTGGCCGCGCCGTTCGAGGCCGCCTCGGAAGCGCTCGCGTTCGGCACCGTGCAGGTGCCGCCCGACGGCCAGCCGATCGTGCTGATGGCCGACCGCCAGACCACCGGCGGCTATCCGAAGATCGCGCAGGTGTGCGCGGTCGACCTGCCGCGCCTCGCGCAAGCCTCGCCCGGCGAGGCGCTGCGTTTCGAGCGGATCGAACTGGCCGACGCGCAGCGCCTCGCGCTCGCGCAGGCACGCGGCTTCGCCGCCTGGGAGCAAGGCCATGCGCACTGAACTCGATTTCAACAGCGACCTGGGCGAGAGCTTCGGCATCTACCGGCTCGGCGACGACGCCGCGGTGCTGCCGCACGTCAGCTCGGCCAATATCGCCTGCGGCTTCCACGCCGGCGACCCGCGCACCATCGCGCGCACCGTGCAGGCGGCCCGCGCGGCCGGCGCGGCGATCGGCGCGCATCCGGGCTTCCCGGATCTGCCCGGCTTCGGCCGCCGCGACATGCAACTGAGCGCCGACGAGCTGTACGCGATCACCGTCTACCAGGTCGGCGCGGTCAAGGCGTTCGCCGAGGCGGCCGGCGCGCGGCTCGCGCACGTCAAGCCGCACGGCGCGCTCTACAACCTCGCCGCGCGCCGCCGCGAGATCGCCGAGCCGATCTGCGCGGCGGTGCGCGATGTGGACCCCGCGCTGGTGTTCTACGCGCTGGCCGGCTCGGTGATGGTGGACGCCGCGCGCGACGCGGGCCTGCGCGTCGCGCAGGAAGTGTTCGCCGACCGCACCTACCAGGACGACGGCTCGCTGACGCCGCGCGGCGACCCGCGCGCGCTGATCGCCGATGCGGACACCGCGATCCGCCAGGTGTTCGGCATGCTGCGCGACGGCGTGGTGCATTCCGTGAACGGCGTGGCGATCCCGATCGAACCCGACACGCTCTGCATCCACGGCGACCAGCCCGGCGCGGCCGCCTTCGCGCAGCGGATTCGCGCCGCGCTCGACGCGGCCGGCATCGCGGTGCGGCCGCCGGCATTCGATCCTCACGGCGCGCTCGCCGTCACGCACTAGTTTCATCGCTTCGCTCGATCCCCACGCCGGCCCGCCGGCCAGCCATTAATCAGGAGTCCAGATGTTGAACGCAAGCACGGCAGAGCTTCAGGCGGCGCCGCTGGAACCGGACGCATCCGGCGCCACCGCCCGCGCGATCGCACGCAAGGCCGCGCTGGCGGCAGCGGCCGGCACGGCGATCGAATACTACGAATTCGGCGTGTACGGCTACATGGCGGCGCTGATCGGCCCGCTGTTCTTTCCGGCCGACAACCCCACCGCCGCGCTGCTGTCGATCCTCGCGATCTTCGGCAGCGCGTTCCTGATGCGGCCGATCGGCGGCATCGTGCTGGGCCGGCTCGGCGATCGCGTCGGCCGGCGCGCCGTGCTGCTGGTGACGGTGATCGGGATGGGCGTCGCCACCGCGGCGGTCGGCCTGCTGCCCACCGCGGCCACCGCCGGCGTGGCCGCGCCCATCGCGCTGCTCGCGGCGCGGCTCGCGCAGGGCTTCTTCTCGGGCGCGGAAGTGACCGGCGCGGCGGCCTATCTGGCCGAATCCGCACCGCGCGGCCGGCGCGGCTTCTACGGCGCGTTCACGCCGGTGGGCGTGGCGATCGGCGGCGCGCTGGCGGCGATCGTCTGCAGCCTGACCACCGCGTTCGTCGGCGCGGAGCAGATGCATGCGGGCGGCTGGCGCATTCCGTTCCTGATGGCGATCCCGTTCGTGCTGCTGTCGGCGCTGATCCGCAAGCGCGTCGACGAATCGGTGGCGTTCCGCCAGGCCGCCGCGCGCCACGAGCCGGCCAAGGCGCCGCTCGCCGAGGTGTTCGCGCGGCATCGCGCGGCGCTGCTCAAGGTGTTCCTGATCTCGTTCGGCCAGAACGCGGGCTACTGGGTCGGCTTCGTGTTCATGAACATCTACCTGACCACCTACCTCAAGTACGACAAGGTGAGCGTGTTCGCGCTGATGGCCTGCATCAGCCTGGCGATGGCCGTCATGATGCCGCTGTGGGGCGGGCTGTCGGACCGCATCGGGCGCCGCCGCGTGCTGATCGCCGGCTTCGTGGGCTATGTGGTGCTGATCTTCCCGATGATGGTGCTGATGAACCAGCACAGCTTCGCGCTGGCCGCGCTCGCGATGTTCGTGGTGGCGCTGCCGATGCCGGCCGTGCAATCGGTGGGCTACCCGACCTACGCCGAGCAATTCCCCACACGGGTGCGCTACACCGGCATGGCGTTCAGCTTCAACTTCGGCGCGATGCTCGGCGGCGGCGTGACGCCCTATCTCGCCACCGCGCTGATCGGCGCGACCGGCAACCTGATGTCGCCCGCGTTCCTGCTGGTGGGCGCGATGCTGATCGGCGGCGTGGCGCTGCTGGCGATGCGCGAGACGGCCAACGCCGCGCTCGACTGATCCGACCACCCCCTCGACGCCCCCCGTCCAGAAACCATGACCGAGATCGCTTCCCCGCCCCCGCCCGAGGCGGCCCTGAGCACGCCGCACGGCGCGCGCCTGGCGTTTCGCGCCGGCTACGACGGCAACACCAGCGGCGCAGCGCCGGGCCACGCGCAGGGCAACCTCGTGATCCTGCCCGCCGCCTACGCCGACGATTTCGCCGCGTACTGCCGCGCCAACCCCGTGCCGTGCCCGCTGATCGGCATGACCGCGCCGGGCGACCCGCGCCTGCCCGCGCTCGGCGCCGATCTCGACCTGCGCACCGACCTGCCGCGCTATCGCGTCTGGCGCGACGGCGTGCTGGTGGACGAGCCGCGCGAGATCCGCGCGCTGTGGCAGGACGATTTCGTCGGCTTCGTGATCGGCTGTTCGCTGTCGTTCGAGTTCGCGCTCGAACAGGCCGGGCTGCGCGTGCGCCACGTGGACGAGCGCAAGGTCGTGCCGATGTATCGCAGCGCGCTGCAGACCGTGCCGGTCGGGCCGTTTCGCGGGCCGACCGTGGTGTCGATGCGGCCCTACACGGCCGAGGAGACCGCGATCGCGTTCGAGGTGTGCGCAAAGCTGCCGGGCGCGCACGGCGCGCCGCTCCATGTCGGCGACCCGGCCGCGATCGGCATCGCCGACGTGAGCCGCCCCGACGAGGGCGAACCGACCGAGATCCGCGCCGGCGAGCAGCCGGTGTTCTGGGGCTGCGGGGTCACGCCGCAGGCGGCCGTGATCGAGGCGCGGCCGTCGATCTGCATCACGCACGCGCCGGGCTACATGCTGGTGTGCGATCCGCGCGTGGAGGCGTTGCGGTTGGTTTGATGGGGCGCAGGCGCACGTCTCACGCGCAGGCCACCGCCGCCGCCGCGCTTCGCGCCTGCCACGCCCGCGCGGCCCGCGACACGCCGGGCCGCCCGAGCGCGGCCGAGATGGTTTCGCCGGCCGCCACCAGCCGCCCCAGATCGATGCCGGTTTCGATCCCCAGCCCGTCGCACAGATAGACCAGATCCTCGCTCGCCAGGTTGCCGGTGGCGCCTGGCGAATACGGGCAGCCGCCGATCCCCGACACCGACGCGTCGAACACGGCCACCCCGGCCTGCAGCGCCGCGAACACGTTCGCCACCGCCATCCCCCAGGTGTCGTGGAAGTGCCCGGCCAGCGCGGCCACCGGCACCTCGCGCACGCAGGCGTCGAGCATGTGCCGGGTGGCCAGCGGCGTGCCGCGCCCGACGGTGTCGCCGAGGCTGATCTCGTGGCAGCCCATCCGGTACAGCTCGCCCGCCACGGCGGCCACCTGAGCCGGGGCCACCTCGCCCTCGTACGGGCAACCGAGCACGCACGACACGTAGCCGCGCACCGGCACGCCGGCCTGCCGCGCCTGCTCGATCACCGGCACGAAGCGCGCGAGGCTCTCGGCGATGCTGCACTGGATATTCGCCCGCGAGAAGCTTTCGGACGCCGCCGCGAACACCGCCACCTCGTCGCAGCGCGCCGCCAGCGCCGCCTCCAGCCCGCGCAGGTTCGGCACCAGCGCCGACAGCACCGCATCGGCGCGAGCCGGCGCGTTCGCCACGCCGGCGAGCACCTGCGCGCCGTCGGCCATCTGCGGCACCCATTTCGGCGACACGAACGAGGCGGCCTCGATATGCCTGGCGCCCGCGTCGAGCAGGCGTTCGATCAGACCGATCTTGGTTGCGGTCGCAACGAACGCGGCTTCGTTCTGCAAGCCGTCGCGCGGGCCGACCTCGACCAGCTTCACGCGCGCCGGAAGCGGCACGCCGCTTGCGTCAGGCACGCGGCGTGCGCCGGGCGCGGTTGCATCGCGCGGTTGGGGATGGTCGGGTTGCATGGTGTCGTCCTCCGGAACGGGTCGTTGGTATGTCGGTCATCGGCGGGCGCACCGGGCCCCGCGCACCGACTATCGTCCGGCCCGGCCCGCGCGGCAAGGCACGGTTCGCGGCGACAGTGGCGCACTGTCATGGTGACAGCGGCCGGGGCAAGGCAGCGAAGCGAAGCAGCGAAGCGCGTTCTCGCGAGTGCCCGACAATCCTGACGATTTCCTTTCATCATCAGCCGCCCGAACGCCTGCGCCGGCTTCGCCCGCACGCCCCGCGCTGCGTGCGGAACCAAACGGGTTCGGACGCAATCATGTTAACGTCCTGCCACCGCCTTCCAGACGGGCCGCCGTGCCGCGTGCCCCATTCACACCCTATGCGACAGATCCTGATCGGCTGGCTGCTCGCCATTGTCGTCTCGGCGGCCCATGCCGCCGCCCCTGCCCCGGCATCCGCAAACTCGGACGCCGTGCCGCCGCTCACCCCGCAGCAGGCCCAGCAAGCGCTTTCGGTGCTCGAGAACGTGCATCAGCGCACGCAGTTCGAAGCCACGCTGCGCGCGATCGCGGCGGCCGGCGCCTTGAGCACGCCCGTGCCCTCCAGCGCAGCATCGGCGGCCAGCGCCAGTTCGGCCGCGTCGGCCGCCGCGGCCTCCACGCCCACGGCGCTGCAAACCAACGGTCTCGCGTCGCAACTGGTGCGCCAGGGCGCGCATTGGGCCGCGCAGATCGGCGGCGCGCTGCGCGATTCGATGCATTCGCTGCTCGACATCGGCTCGGTCGGCAGTTGGTGGCATGCCAAGCTCACGCACGGCACCGAGCGCGCCGAATTCCTCGATTTCGTGAAGCTGATCCTCGCGGCGCTGCTGCCGGCGCTCGCGGTCGAATGGCTGGCGCGCCGGCTGCTGCGGCGTGCGCTGGCCGCGCTCGCCGCACGCCGCGCGGGCCACGACCCTCACGACGACGAAGCCGACAGCGCAAACAGCACCGCGGCCTCGAACGCCTCCGGCGCAGCCGCCGAGGCGCAGGCCGAGGCTCGCGTCGAAGCGCGCGCGCAGGCGGACCGCGCCGCGCTCGGCGCCAACGATGCCGACGTGTCCGCCACCGCCGCCGACGCCTCGCTCGACCCGCAGCACATCGCCCACGCCACCCGAGGGCGCGGCCACGCGCTGCGCCACAGTTCGGCGCTGCGCCGCATGCCGCGCGCGCTGATCAGCCTGGCGCTGCGCTCGGTGCCGGTGCTGGTGTTCGTCGGCGTGGCCACGCTGACGATGTCGGCGCTGACCGACGACGACACGCCGCCCGCCAATGCGGTCAGCTCGCTGATCGACATCTACGTGATCTGCCGGATGGTGGCGATCGTCTCGCGGCTGTTCTTCCAGCCCGATGCGCCGCAACTGCGCCTGCTCCATATCGACGATCGCTGGGCCGCGTTCACGCAGCACTGGATTCGCCGCATCGGGCTGGTGGTGGGCGGCTGCGCGGCCGCGGTGGAAACCGCCGCGAGCTTCGGCCTCAGCGAGGCCGGGCATCTGGCGCTGCTCAAGGCGGTGGCGCTGATCGGCCACGTCATGGTGTCGATCCTGATCCTGCAATGCAGCCGGCCGGTGGCCGCGCGGATTCGCGCGCACTGCGCCGGGCAGCCGTCTCTGGCGCTGCTCGGCAACGCGCTGGCCGATGCCTGGGCGCCCGTCACGGTGTTCGTGGTGATGGCGCTGTGGTTCGTCTGGGCGCTCGACGTGCACAACGGCTATCACGTCCTGATCTCGCTCGGCGGCCGCTCGATCGCCGTCATGATCGGCATGCGGATCGTCGCGATTCTGGTGTTCGGCGCGCTGGCCCGGCTGTTCGAGCGGCGCGACGCCGACAGCGGCACGGTGGTGCATCGCCATGCGTACCGCTACTACCCGCTGCTGCGCCAGATCGTCTCGGGCGTGGTGGCCGTCGTGACGATCATCGCGTTGCTGCAGATCTGGGGCGTGCCGGTGCTGCGCGCGCTCGAATCGGGCACCATCGTCCACCGGCTCGCCTCGGCGCTGGTGACGATCGCGATCGCGGCGGTGGTGGCGCTGTTCGTGTGGGAGGCGGCCAACATCGGCATCGAGCGCCGCCTCGACAGCTGGACCCGGCAGGGCAACCTGGTGCGCGCCGCGCGCCTGCGCACGCTGCTGCCGATGCTGCGCTCGCTGCTGTTCATCCTGATCATGCTGGTGGTGGTGCTGACCGGCCTGTCCGAGCTGGGCGTCAACGTCGGGCCGCTGCTGGCCGGCGCGAGCATCTTCGGCGTGGCGCTCGGCTTCGGCTCGCAAAAGCTGGTGCAGGATTTCATCACCGGCATCTTCCTGTTGATGGAAAACGCCATGCAGGTGGGCGACTGGGTCACGCTGGCGGGCGTGTCGGGCACGGTGGAATACCTGTCGATCCGCACCGTGCGGCTGCGCGCCGGCGACGGCTCGCTGCACACCGTGCCGTTCAGCTCGGTATCCACCGTCAACAACACCAATCGCGGGCTGGGCAACGCGGCGGTCAAGGTCAGCGTGCAGTACGGCGAGGATCTCGACGCGGCCGTGGCCACGCTCAAGGAGATCGGCGCGGCGTTGCGCGTCGATCCGCAATACAAGGACGGCATCCTGTCGGACTTCAGCTATTGGGGCGTCGATTCGGTGGACGGCGCGTCGATCGCGCTGTCGGGGCAGATCCAGTGCAAGGACACCACGCGCTGGGGCGTGCAGCGCGAATTCAACCGCCGCATCGCCGAGACGTTCCGCGAGCGCGGCATCCGCATCGCCAACCCGCAGCGCACCGTCCTGACGCGCGAATCGCACGACGGCGCGATTCCGCCCGACGCCGATCCCGACACGCCCGCCGACAAGGAATCGGGCCAGGCGGCCGGCTCGCCGCTCGACGCGCCGCCGCCGACGCGCAGTTGAACGGACGGCCTGCGCGATGGAACGGGGGCCCGACCTTGATCTGACGAGCTTGAGGGGCGCACCGCGCAGGATCGCGGTGCGCCCCTCGCCATTTCAGGCACGGGGGGCGGCGCGTTTGGCGTATTTCGCGTTCCTGGCTTCCTTGGCCTCCTTGCCTTCCTTGGCGTCGGCCTTGGCGCCCTTTGCGCCCTTTGCCTCCTTGGCGCCCTTCGCGTCATCCTTGGTGCCCTTCGCCTCCTTGGCGTCCTTCGCGTCGCCCTCCGCTTCCCTGGCGTCCCTGCCCTCCCTCGCTTCCCCCTCCGCCTCCACCCCGAAACCCGGCGCGAACGCCTCGCGCAGATACGCGACAAACGCCGTCACCACGCGCGGCACATGCGTCGCATAGGGACGCACCGCCAGCAATTGCTCGGCGAACACGCCCACCGGCCGCCATTCGGGCAGCACGCGCACCAGCGTGCCGGCGCGCAGCGCGGCCACGGCCGAGAAATCGGGCAGCAGCGCGATGCCGAGATCGTCGAGCGCCGCATCGCGCAGCACCTCGCTGTTGTTGGCACACAGCGGCCCGGCGATCGGCGTGGTGACGCGCGCCGCGCGCGTGCGGCGCGTGCCGGCCCGCTCGAAACTCCAGGCCGTCGACCCGTGGCTGCGCGGGTAATAGAGGCAATCGTGTCCGACCAGATCCTCAGGCCGGGCCGGCGCGCCGCGCTTCGCCAGATAACCGGGCGTGGCCACCAGTACCGACACCGTGCGGCACAGCTTCCAGGCCACGTGCGTGTCGGGCGCGGCGGCGCTGTGGCGAATCGCCAGATCGAAGCCCTCGGTGGCGAGCGACACGAGCCGATCCGACACGTCGAGCTGCACGCGCGCCTCCGGGTGGCGGCGGCTGAATTCGGCCAGGCGCGGCGCCAGATGCTGGCGCGCCAGCGCCACCGGCGCGCTCACGCGCAGGCTGCCGCGCACCACCTCGGCCGTGTCGCGCACGCCCGAGAAGCTCTGCGCGATGCGTTCGTAGAGCGGCCGGGTTTCCTCCACCAGCCGCAGCCCCGCCTCGGTCAGCCGCACGCTGCGCGTGGTGCGCTGCACCAGCGGCACGCCGGCGGCGCGCTCCAGCTCGGCGATCTTCAGGCTGACGGCGGCCTTGCTGACGCCGAGCCGCCCGGCCGCGCCCGTGTAGCTGCCCTGGTCGGCCAGCACCGTGAGCCAGTGCAGATGAGCCCACAGGCTCTCGATTTGATCGATGTTCATCGCGTGATTGTTCAGAAATTTAAACAATGATTTCATCGGCAGTGTATATCCATCGGGCGGCGCGGCTCCTACACTGCACAGCACTGACCGGCCACGCCCGGCAATCCACCCAGGAGGAGCCCATGAATCCGTACACCGATCGCACCGACGTCGAACACTTCATCGACGGCCAGCGCACCGCCAGCCACGGCACGCGCACGCAGGCCGTCTACAACCCGGCCACCGGCGAGGTGGCCCGCACGCTGCGCCTGGGCGACACGCGCGATGTCGATGCGGCCGTCGAATCGGCCAAGCGCGCATTCGCGGGCTGGAGCAACACGCCGGCGATCCGCCGCGCGCGCGTCATGCTGCGCTTCCTCGAACTGATGAACCAGCGCCGCGACGAGCTGGCCGCGATCATCGTGGCCGAGCACGGCAAGGTGTTCAGCGATGCGCAGGGCGAAGTCTCGCGCGGCATCGACGTGATCGAATTCGCCTGCGGCATCCCGCAACTGCTCAAGGGCGACTACACCGAGCAGGTCTCCACCGGCATCGACAACTGGACCACCCGCCAGGCGCTCGGCGTGGTGGCCGGCATCACGCCGTTCAACTTCCCGTGCATGGTGCCGTGCTGGATGTTCCCGGTCGCGATCGCCGCCGGCAACACGTTCATCCTGAAGCCGAGCGAGCGCGATCCGTCGGCCTCGCTGTTCATGGGCGCGCTGTTCAAGGAAGCCGGCCTGCCGGACGGCGTGTTCAACGTCGTGCAGGGCGACAAGGAAGTGGTCGACGCGCTGCTCCAGCATCGCGACGTGAAGGCCGTCAGCTTCGTCGGCTCCACGCCGATCGCCAACTACATCTACGAAACCGGCGCGAAGAACGGCAAGCGCGTGCAGGCCCTGGGCGGCGCGAAGAACCACATGGTGGTGATGCCCGACGCGGATCTCGACGCCGCCATCGACGGCCTGATCGGCGCGGGCTACGGCTCGGCCGGCGAGCGCTGCATGGCGATCTCGGTGGCGGTGCTGGTGGGCGACGTGGCCGACAAGATCGTGCCGCGCCTGGCCGAACGCGCCCGCGCGCTGAAGATCGGCAACGGCATGAACGCCGAATCCGAAATGGGCCCTATCGTCACGCGTCAGGCCGTGGAGCGCATCGAGGGCTATGTCGGCCTGGGCGTCGAGGAAGGCGCCACGCTGGTGGTGGACGGCCGCGGTCACCAGGTCGAAGGCCACGAAAACGGCTTCTTCACGGGCGGCACGCTGTTCGACCACGTCACGCCCGAGATGCGCATCTACAAGGAAGAAATCTTCGGCCCGGTGCTGGCCTGCGTGCGCGTGAAGGATCTCGGCGAGGCGATCGACCTGATCAACGCGCACGAATTCGGCAACGGCGTGGCGGTGTACACGCGCGACGGCCACGTGGCGCGCGAATTCGGCCGCCGCATCGAAGTGGGCATGGTGGGCATCAACGTGCCGATCCCGGTGCCGATGGCCTGGCACGGCTTCGGCGGCTGGAAGCGCAGCCTGTTCGGCGACATGCATGCGTACGGCGAGGAAGGCGTGCGCTTCTACACGCGCCAGAAGTCGATCATGCAGCGCTGGAACGAAAGCATCGAGAAGGGCGCGGAATTCGCGATGCCGACCGCGAAGTAAGCGTGTCGGCCGGCCACCTCGATCGGGGCGGCCGGGCAAGCCTCACAATCACGCGGCAATCAAAAGGCCGGCGATCGCAGCACGCGATCGCCGGCCTTTTCACGTTCGCCGCATCGGCTCGGACGCGGGCGTGGGCAAGATCACCACTCGGCGACGATCTTGCCGAAATGGCCGCCCTGCTCCTGCCAGCGGAACGCCTCGGCCAGCGCGTCGAGCGCGAAGCTGCGGTCGATCACCGGGCGGATCGCGTTGCGTTCGAGCGCGCGCACGTAATCCTGCTGCTGGCGGCGGCTGCCAACGATCAGCCCTTGCAGCCGCGCCTGCCTGGCCATCAGCGCGGCGGTCGGCACCTCGCCCTGCATGCCGGTCAGCACGCCGATCAGCGAGATATGGCCGCCCACCCGCACCGCGTCGATCGACTGCGCGAGCGTGCCCGGGCCGCCCAACTCGATCACGTGGTCCACGCCGCGCCCGCCGGTCAGCTCGCGCGCCACCGCGCCCCAGCCCGGCGTCTGCCGGTAGTTGATGGTGTGATGCGCGCCGAGCGCGCTGGCGCGGGCCAGCTTCTGGTCGGACGAGGACGTGACGATCACGGTCGCGCCCATCGCGCGGGCGATCTGCAACGCGGCGATCGACACGCCGCCGGTGCCGAGCGTCAGCACCGTGTCGCCGGCCTTCAGCGCGCCGTCGCCCACCAGCGCGCGCCAGGCGGTCAGCCCGGCCGTGGTGAGGGTGGCGCTTTCGGCGTGGCTCCAGCCGCGCGGCGCGTGCGTGAAGGCCTGCGCGGGGCGCACCACCACCTCGGTCGCGAAGCCGTCCGCGCCGTCGCCGGGCGTGCCGGCGAAGTTGCCCACGGCGTCGAACGCCGCGCCGTCGGCCCAATGCGGGAAGAACAGCGACACCACGGCGTCGCCCGGCGCGAATTCGTCGACGCCGTCGCCCACCGCCTCCACCACGCCCGCGCCGTCGGACATCAGCACGCGGCCGTCGTCGGTCGGCATGCCGCCCTTGGCGACGATCAGATCGTGGAAGTTCAGCGAGGTGGCGTGCAGCCGGACGCGAATCTGGCCCGGCCCCGGCTGGCCGGGATCGGGCAGGTCGCGAATCTCGATCCGGTCGAGCCCGCCCGGTGCGCGCAGGACGGCGGCCTTCATGCGAGCCTCCCGATGCGGCGGCGGCCGAGAACGAGCGAGGTGAGCGAACGCGGCGTCAAGGCGGCGCGCGATTGAAGCGGAGCAGGCAGCGTGAGCATGCGGAGGGTTCCTGTGATGGGTCACGGAATACGCGCGGCGGAGGCGGAATATGGTGGCGAAAGACGGCTGTGATTCGCGGCTGTAATTCGCGGCCGTGATTCGTCGCTGTATATCGCCACTGTGATTCACGACCATGATTCACGACCGTGATCTACGGCTGCGATCAACGACCGCGACTCACGGCTGAGATTCACGACCGCAATTCACGGCTGCGAGTCACAACCGCGGTTCACGGCTGCGGTTCACGGCTGCGAGTTGCGACTACGACTCACGACCGCGATTCACGGCTGAAATTCGCACGGCCGCCGCGCGCGGCCAGTGGCACATGATGAACCGCCTCGCGAAACGCTGCTCGGCCGCCATCGAACGCGGCGGACCTCCACGCCGTAGCGGCCCGGAGCCGCCTCCGGCGAGATTGCCGAAACTTGACTACAGTAACGGTCCCGGCGGAACGCCCGCGCCGCATGGTTCGCCGCGCGCACCGCCACCACCCTGCCCCACGCCGCGCGTGCGGGCTGCCGCCGCCTCTTTCGGAGAAGATTGCATGAGCCAGGATTCCGTCTACGTTCCCCCGGCCGTCTGGACCCATCGCGCGCCATCCGGCGGCCATTTCGCGAGCATCAACCGCCCGGTCGCGGGCGCGACCCACGACAAGCCGCTGCCGGTGGGCGCGCATCCGCTGCAACTCTATTCGCTGGCCACGCCGAACGGCGTGAAGATCGGCGTGATGCTGGAGGAACTGCTCGCGCTCGGCCACACGGGTGCCGAATACGACGCCTGGCTGGTGCGCATCGGCGACGGCGATCAGTTCGGCAGCGGCTTCGTCGAAGCCAATCCGAACTCGAAGATTCCCGCGCTGGTGGATCACAGCGGCGCGCAACCGGTGCGCGTGTTCGAATCGGGCTCGATCCTGCTCTACCTCGCCGACAAGTTCGGCGCGCTGGTGCCGAGCGAGCCGGCCGCGCGCGCCGAAACGCTGAACTGGCTGTTCTGGCAGATGGGTTCGGCACCGTACCTCGGCGGCGGCTTCGGCCACTTCTACGCCTATGCGCCCGAGAAGCTCGAATATCCGATCGACCGCTTCACGATGGAAACCAAGCGCCAGCTCGACGTGCTGAACCAGTTGCTAGCCGAACGCCCGTATATCGCCGGCAACGCCTACTCGATCGCCGACATCGCGATCTGGCCGTGGTACGGCTGCCTCGCGCTCGGCGAGTTGTACGGCGCGGGCGAATTCCTCAACGTGGTCGAATACACCCACGTGCGCCGCTGGGCCATGCAGATCGCCGAGCGGCCGGCCGTCAAGCGCGGCCGTCGCGTGAACAGCGTGCGCGGCGAGCCGGCCGACCAGCAGCACGAGCGCCACGCCAGCACCGATCTGGATCGTTTCGCGCTGTTCACGCCGGTTGCCCGCTGAGTACGATAAGCAGGATGACGAAGCAAGGGCGGCGCATCCGGAGGTGCCGGATGCGCCGCCCTTGCGGGTGACTTCGTTGCTGCCTTACTCGTCGAACGTGCCGCGATATTCGTCCGACGCATCGGCGCGCGTGTTCAGCTCGAACATCACGCCGCCCGGGGCGCGGCAGAAGAAACGCGAGCCGCGGCCGTTGTTGAACACGGCCGTCTCCATCGGCACGCCCTCGCCCTTGAGCCGCGCGTAGAGCGACTCGACGGCGTCGAGGTCGGGCAGTTCGAACCCGGTGTGGAAGTTGCGCGGCCAGGCCAGCGTTTCGTCGCCGGCGTCGTCGATCACGACGTCGAAGCCGGGGCGCTTGAGGATATACGAGCGATCCCAGGTGCCGGCGATCGTGAAGCCGAGGTAGCGCTCGAAAAAGCGCGCCGTGGCGGCCGTGTCGGACGAGGGAAAGCTCAGGTGGTTCAGTTTCATGCTGCGGGTCACGTCGGTCATGTCGATGCCTTGCGGGTGCGATGGCGGTGGCCCGATGCCGTACCGCCGACCCGTTCAGAATACGAGCCGGCCCATGCCGCCGGCTACTCGCATCGGCGCGCGGTGGGCGGGGTGGCGCGGCCCGCGCGGCCGGGCAGGCGCGGCAAGGCGCGTTGATGCGCCGAGCCGCTTCGTCGGTCTCGTGCTTGCTCACATTCGGCGGCGTGCTTCAGGTTTCGCGCCTGGGTTTTGCACGTGCCTCGGCTTGCTCGCGTTCGATCTGCGCTTAAGGTCTCGCACCCGGGTGTCGCGCGCGCCACCGCTTGCTCACATTCGGCAGCCAGTTTCAGGCCGCGTGCCCAGGTTGCGCGCGTGCCTCGCGCTTGCCCGCACTCGGCGATCCACTTCACGCCTCGCACCCGGGTTTCTCTCGCCCCGCGCGCTTGCTCGCACTCGGCGGCCCACTTACGCCCCGCGCCCGGGTTTCGCTCGCCTCGCGCGCTTGCTCACACTCGGTGCCCGCTTCAGCCACCGCGCCCAGCTTTCCCCCGCCCCTCGATCAAATCCAGCTCGCGCAGATACCCAAACACCGCCGCACGCAAACGCCGCTCCAAACTCGCCACGTCGCGCTCGCCACGCGCCCCGGCGCTGTCGGTCAGCGCCTGCACGATCTCGCCGAGATCGGCCGCCGCACGATCGAGCGCGCCGGAGGTCCCGCCCTCGCCGGCCGGCAGCACGCGGCGCAGGATCGTCGTCATCGGCGCTTCCAGCCCGACGCATTCCACCGCATCGCGCAGCGCCGGGCTGTCCTCCTGCTCGTCGAGCAGCCGCGCCAGGTTCGGCCGCTGCAACTGCTGGCGCGCCGTCGCGGCCAGCAGCAGGCCGAGCGCCGCGACGCCGTCCGGCTCGGCCAGCGCGGCGTCCATCTCGTCGAGATAGCACTGCGTTTCGCGCTGCATCAGCGCCACCGTCAGCGCATCCTTGCCCGGGAAATACTGGTAGAGCGAACCGATGCTGACGCCCGCGCGCTCGGCCACCGCATTGGTGTTGAAGCCGTCCAGGCCGCGCGCCTCCAGCACCTGCGCGGCGGCCTCGACGATCGCGGCCACCGTTTCGGCGGCGCGCGGCTGGGTCGGGGTCTTGCGCGGTTGCAGGCGGGGGCGGGGCTGGCGATCGGTCATGGCGCGGCGGAGAACAGGTCGGGACACGCGCATTGTACAAAGGCGGGCGCGGCCGAAAATCCGCCCGAAACAGGGCCAGGTACAAAAGCCTCGCTGCCTTGTAAAAACGCGCGCCGCCCCGCTCGCAGGCCCGTCGCACAATGCGCCGGGACGCGGCACGCGGCTTGCGCACCTTCAGGGCGTTCGACCTCTCGGCCCGGCTTGCCCCGGCCCCTTTCCGCTTCGGTGGATGACCTCGCCACGACGACGTCATCCGCCCCCTTGACGGAGGATTCCCCATGAAATCGACGCCCAGCCCCACGCCCGGCACCCACAGCGGTCCGCTTGCCGGCTATCGCGAAACCGATTCGAGCGGCGCGCTGCCGCTCGCCGTCCACACGCTCGAAGGCGCAAGCATCAGTGCGCCGGACGGCACCGCAGTCGGCCACCTGAGCGACTTGCTCGTCGATCTGGGCGAGGGTCGCATCACCCACGCCCTGATCGCCACGGCCGACGATCGGCACGACCACCTGATCGCCGTGCCCTGGTCGCTGATGTCGGCGGACACCGAAGGCAAGGGCCTGAGCATCGACGCGCCGGCCGAACGCGTGTTCGACGCGCCCGGGTTCGACCGTGATCGTTCGCCGTCCGCTCGTGACAGCGATTGGGCGCAGGCGATCGAGCGCCATTTCGGCTCGCGCGCCTGAACCGGCGGCGGGCAGAGCGCCCATCGCGCGCCGCGCCCGCCGCCTGCCGCCTACCGCCCATCGCGGCCTGCCGCCTGCCAGGCACCGTCGCCTGCTGCCCGGCCGCGCTTACCGCCTGTCGCGCGCCGTCGTCTACCGCCTGCCGCGCACAGTCTCCTGCCGCCTACTGCCAGCCGCCTATCGCCTACCGCAGACTGCCCGTCGCGCGCCGCCGCCCATCGCCCTCCATCGGACTCAGCGCCCCTGCCCGCAAGGCTCAACGATAGAACGCATACCGCGCCAGATACGGCGTGCTGCCTTCCTGATGCTCGGTCGCACACGGCGCGGCCGGCATCGCGCCGCCTACCGTCGCAAGCCGCTGCACATGGCGCACCCCGGCCAGCAGGCCCGCGCCGCCCGTGTCGTGCGTTTCCAGCAGCAGTTGCGGGATGCTGCCCGGCGTGGCCGACGGCTGCTGCGCCAGCACGCGGCCGACGATCCGGCTGCCATCAGCCGCCGCCCACGACGGCCCCGCGCCATGCTGCACGCGCGCCTGGCCGCTCGCGTCGTAGAGCGTGGCCGCCGGCCGCTTGAACACCCAGCCCAGCCGATGCTGCGCGTCGAACTCGCAGGCGTAGATCTGCACGCCCGACGCCGCCAGCGTCAGCGCCGGCACCCCGCCGCCCGGCGGTTCGAGCGAAGCGGGCGCCGCCGCCATCGGCGCGACCGATGCACCCTGCCCCCCGGATTGCGGCGCCGCACACGCGCCAAGCGCCGCCAGCGCCGCGAACGCCATCGCGAAGCGCGCCGCACGCCCCCGCACCGCTACCTGAGCTGCCATCGAATGCCACATGGAAAAACCTCGTTGTCTTAAATGAATGGTGGGAACCAAGCTGCCCTTCCAGAACGCCCGAGCCCCCCTCGCTATTCCATCTTCCGTACAGCTTATGCAGCCGCGCGGCGCCGCGCGTATCATGTGCGCGCATGGCGGCGGGCCTGGTGGCGAAGCACTTACGAAGTGCTTTCCATGGCTGACGATTCGTCATGCGAACGGTTCGATGATTTTTTTTGCATTCCGATGGAATAAGCCCCCACCCCCATGCGTTAAGCAAGGGAGCGGACGACGATGACGACCGCCACTCTTCAACGCATACGACCTGACGAAACCGCCATGAAACTGATCTCCCGCCGTGCCCTGACGATCGCCGCGCTGTCCCTCGGCCTGGCCGCCTCGCTGTCGGCCCAGGCCGAAACGCTGCAAGTCCATGCCGACCTGGCCGCCGCCACCGAAGTGCCGCCGAAGCAGAGCGACGGCCACGGCATGCTGATGGGCAGCTACGACACCGATTCGAAGCAACTGACCTGGCACGTCGACTATTCGGACCTGACCGGCCCGGCCACGATGGCCCACTTCCACGGCCCGGCGCCGGTCGGCAAGAACGCCGGCGTGGTGATCCCGATCGCCACCAAGGATCTGCCGAGCCCGATCGAAGGCCACGCCACGCTGACCCCGGCGCAGGAAGCCGATCTGCTGGGCGGCCGCTGGTACTTCAACGTGCACACGGCCAAGAACCCGGGCGGCGAAATTCGCGGCCAGGTCGCCACCAGCAAGTCCTGATCATCGGCATTCCCGGCCGCCGCCCGCTTCGATGCGGGCGGCGGGCGCGCTACGACCCTCTCCACCAGAGCCTCACCCATGAATTCACGCGCTCCGTCCTCCGCCAGCCCGGCCGTCGAAGCCTCGCCCAGCGTGCCGCGCTACACGCGCACCGCGATGGCGCTGCACTGGCTGATCGCGCTCGGCATCCTCTGCAACGTCGCGATCGCCATCAGCGCCGACTGGATGCCCGACGGCTGGGTGCGCCCGGCCATCGACATCCACAAGTCGATCGGCATCACCGTGCTCGGCCTGGCGATCCTGCGCGTGCTGTGGCGCGTGTCGCACCGCCCGCCCGCGCTGCCGGGCTGGTTCCGCCGCTGGGAGCTGCGCGCCGCGCACCTCGCGCACATCCTGCTGTACGTGCTGATGTTCGCGATGCCGATCACCGGCTGGCTTCATGATTCGGCCTGGGACGGCGCGGCCACCCACCCGATGTCGCTGTACTACGTGATCCCGTGGTTCCGCCTGGGCTTCATCGAGAACCTGCAGCCCGACCTGAAGAATTACCTGCACGGCCTGTTCGGCACGATGCATACGTGGGCCGCCTACGCGCTCTACGTGGTGCTGGCGATGCATGTGCTCGGCGCGCTCAAGCACGAGCTGTTCGATCGCGAATCGGTCCTGCGCCGGATGCTGCCGTGAGCACGCCCTCGTCTGCCCTGACTGTCGCCAAGAGCGCGTCGGCCCGCGCCGCCGCCGCACGCGCCGTGACGGCCGCCGCGCGCGAAGCGCTCGACCTGGCCCGCACCCGCATGTCGCCGCGCCTCACGCCGCGCGGCACCACCCTGATCAGCGTGCTGATCCACGGCGGCGCGATGGCGGTGTGGATCCTGCTGATCACGCGCGCGCTGCTGCCGGGCCTGGTGTCCTGGTCGGTCGGCATCGCGTATGTGATCTACGACACGCTGCTGCTCGCGTTCGTGGCGGTCAAGATCTGGCCGCTGGCCGGCAAGCTGTCGGCCGTGCATGCGCCGGCGCAGCCCGCCCCGGGCCAGCCGCAGCCCACGCTCGGCGTGGTGGTGGCGGCCTACAACGAGGCACCCGTCATCAAGGTCACGCTCGACGGCCTGTTCGGCCAGACCGAGCCGCTGCACCAGATCGTGTTCGCCGACGACGGCTCGACCGACGACACCGTCGCCGTGCTGACCCAGCAATACGGCCTCGTGCAGGCGCCCGACGGCGAACTGAGCGCGCCGAGCACGCTGTATCCCACCTTGCGCTGGCTGCGCGTGCCGCACGGCGGCAAGGCCGCCGCGCTGAACGCCGCGCTGCTGCATGTCGAGACCGACGCCGTGCTGACGGTGGACGCCGACACCCGGCTCGCGCCCGACGCCTGCGCCGCGATGCGCCGCGCGTTCGTGGCCGAGCCTGAGCTGGTGGCCGCCACCGGCATCCTGACGCCGATCTGCGCGCGCGATCTGTCGGGCCGCTTCTTCCAGTGGTTCCAGACCTACGAGTACATCCGCAACTTCATGTCGCGCTTCGCGTGGATGCGCGCCGACAGCCTGCTGCTGATCTCGGGCGCGTTCGCGTGCTTCCGCCGCGACGCGGTGCTGAAGGTGGGCGGCTTCGACGGCGAATGTCTTGTCGAGGATTACGAACTGATTCACCGGCTGCGCCGCTACGCCGTCGAGCAGGGCGAAACCTGGCGGGTGCGCGTGATCGGCGACGCCCACGCGCACACCGATGCGCCGGGCACGCTGCGCGCGTTCCTGCGTCAGCGCCGCCGCTGGTTCGCGGGCTTCCTGCAGACGCAGTACTGGAACCGCGACATGACCGGCAACCGCCGCTACGGCCAGCTCGGCCTGCTGATGCTGCCGGTCAAGGCGCTCGACACGCTGCAGCCGATCTACGGCCTGACCGCGATCGCGCTGCTGCTGGTGTTCCTCTGCGAGCACCGCTTCCACACCGCGCTGTCGATCTCGGGCGTGATCGGCGCGAAGATCGCGATCGATTTCGCGTTCCACCTGTGGTCGATCCACCTGTATCGGCGCTGGACCGGCTACCGCGAACAGTCGAGCCTCGCGATCGCGTTCGTCGCTTCGGTGTTCGAACCGTTCAGCTTCCAGGTGCTGCGCCATGCCGGCGCCGCGCTCGGCTGGCTCTACTTCCTGCGCGGCAACCGCCATTGGGGCGTGCAGGAGCGCACCGGGCTGGTGGGCGACAAGAAGTAAGCTCTCCTGCGCGACGCGGGCCTCACGGCTCACGCGTCGCGCAGCGCCTTGCGCATGAAGTAGCGCGACACCCCGGCCGGCCGGCACGGGATCTCCCCGAACACCGTGAAGCCGTGCTTCTCGTAGAAGCGCGGCGCCTGGAACGAGATGGTGTAGAGCACCGCGTGCTCGCAGCCGCGCCGGCGCGCCTCGGCCTGCGCCTGCCGCAGCAGTTCGCTGCCCACGCCGCCCCGGCGCAACGGCTCGGACAGATAGAACATGTCGATGAACAGCACGCCGAGCGAGGTGCGGCCGGTCAGGCCGCCGAGCACCGCGCCGGTGGCCGGGTCGGTCACGATCAGGTCGAGCGGGGTGTTGTCGGGCTGGCCCGATTGCGCGTCGTTGTACTGGTTCAGGTGTTGCGCGAGCCAGGCGCGCGCGGCGTCGTGCTGGCCGTCGGCCAGCCGGATCGTGTAAGCGGATTGCGATGTCATGCGGATGAAGTGGCGTCGAACGGTGGGACGGCCCGGCTGCCGCATCGCGGCGCCTGGGCTCGGTCGTGTCATCGCGATGAATGCGATGCGCGCACATACTGCCACGCCCGGCCCGCTCATGCACCGGCTCGCGCGGCATGCCGACGCCATGACATCCGTTTCGATTCGATAACGCCTTCGCGCGAGGCGGCAACGTCGCTTACGCCGCTGACGCCATCACCTCACCCCTACCCGCTCAAAGCCGCGTGCGCCCGAACGTCAGCAGCGCCTCGCACAAGGTCTCGACCGCCTCCTCCGTCACCGCGTTGTAGAGCGACGCGCGCAGCCCGCCGATCGAGCGATGGCCGTCCAGCCCGACGATGCCGTAGCGCCCCGCGTAATCCACGAACGCGTCGTCCATCCAGGCGTCCTTGAACGAGAACGCCACGTTCATGCGCGAGCGCCAGCGCGGCGCGGCGTGGATCGACACGGCGTCGCCGAGCGCGTCGAGCGTCGCGAACAGCCGCGCCGACTTGCGCGCATTGATCTCGCCCATCGCCGCCAGCCCGCCCACCTCGTCGCGCAGCCAGCGCGACACCAGCGTCAGCACGTAGATCGCGAACACCGGCGGCGTGTTGTAGTTCGAGCCGTGCGCCACATGGATGCGATGGTCGAGCATCGCCGGCAGCGTGGCCGGCACGCGCGCCAGCAACGAGCGATGCACGATCGCCACCGTCACGCCCGACGGGCCGAGGTTCTTCTGCGCATGCGCGTAGAGCATCGCGTAGCGATCCATGCGCAGCGGCGCGGACAAAAAATCCGACGACATGTCGGCGATCACCGGCACCGCCAGTTCGCTATCGAGCGCGTCGAACTGCAAACCCTCCACCGTCTCGTTCGACACGTAGTGCAGATAGGCCGCGTGCGGATCGGGCGCGAGCGCGCGCAGGTCGGGCAGATCGACGAAGCCGCGCGCCTCGCCGTCCCACGCCACCGTGGCCGGGCCGACGCTGGCGGCATCGCGCGCGGCGCGGCGGCTCCAGTAGCCGGACACCACGTATTCGGGCGGCGCATGGTCGGGCGTGGCGAAGTTCATCGGGATCATCGCGAACTGCAGGCTGCTGCCGCCCTGCTGGAACGTCACGGCGTAATCGTCGGACAGGCCCAGCAGCTCGCGCAGGTTGCGTTCGGCCTCCAGCAGCAGCGCGCGAAACCATTCGGAGCGATGGCTGGTGCCGAGGATCGACAGGCCGGTGTCGGGCAGCGCGACGATCGCGTCGCGCGTCTGGGCCAGCACCACCTCGGGCAGCGCGCCGGGGCCGCCGGAAAAATTGAGGGCGTTGGGATTCGTCATGCTAGTGCGTCGGGAGATTCGGGAGATTCGGGAACGTCAGGAGAACCGACGAAACCGGCGGCGTCGCTCAAGGCCGCGCGTCGCGTGATCATCGCGAGGAACGCGTCGAACACGCGCTGCATCTGCGGCAGCTTGTACGGGTACAGCGCGGGATCGTCGATGTCGTGCACCACCATCGCGGTGGCCGTCTCGAAGATCAGCAGCGCGCCGTCGCGCGTCTCGGCGCAATCGAGGCCCACGTAATCGAGGCCGGTGCGCGCCGCGATGCGCGCGAACGCCTCGCGGTGGCGCACCGCGAAATCGGCGTCGAAGCTGGCGAAGCAATGCGCTTCCTCGTCGCGCCGCGACGTGTCGCCGGCCATTTCCGCGTACGGGTAATGGACGATCCAGTGCGACGAAATCCCCATGTGGCACACGAGCGGCACGCCGTCGCACATCACGATCCGGTATTTGCGGTAGAGGCCGTCGTCGCTGCGGTAGTCGACGAACGGCGCGACGTAGAACGCCTCGCCCGCCATGGCCTGCAGATACGCGGTGAAGTCGGCCGGCGCATCGATGCGCACCAGCCCGCGCCCCGCGTGCGAGCCCACCGGCCGCACGATCAGCGGATAGGCGGCGTTCAGGCCGGCCACCGCCGCACCGTCTCGCGCGGCGTCGGCCAGCCGTTCGCGCGGCACGCGCACCGTCTCGGCCATGCGGATGCCGGGCTGATCGCCGAGCAGCGCGAACGCCGCCTCGCGCGCGGTCGAGCCGATGCGTTGCGGCGCGTTGATCAGCGGGCGCGGGCTGCGCGCGGCCAGCGCCGCCATGCGCGCCAGGCGCGGCGCGTTGGCGTCCGACGCGCAGGCCGCCACCAGCAGCACGTCGTGCGGCGGCAGCGCGGCGGGCAGCGGCAGCGCGTCGTCCACGTACAGCACGTCCACGTGCAGATCGGCCCGCTCGATCAGGCATTCGAACGGCGTGTTGGCGATCAGGTCGCCGGGCGTCTTCAGCACCAGCAGGCGCGGCGCACCGGGCAACGCGGCGCGCGGCGGCACGTAGTGCTGACGATTCGCGAGCGCCAGTTGCTGCACCTGCGCGGCCGCCTCGGGCTGGTACTTCAGTTCGAGCACGAGCGCGAGTTCGAGCAGCGCATCGGGCTCGTCGTGGGTCTCCAGATAGCGGACCAGTTGCGCGCCGAGCGGCGTGAGGTCCAGCCCCTGCCCGGCCGCGCGCAGCAGCTCGGCCAGCCCGAGCGGGCGGTACGGCTCGCCCGCGCCCTCGGTGGCATCTTCGAGGTTCGGCGCCATCGTTCAGCCGCTCCGCTTCGGCGACGGCGCCACGTCGGCGCGCTCGCCGACATAACCGATCCATTCCTCGAACCAGCGCGGCGGCAACGCCGCATCAGGCATGGCAGGCGGTGGATCGTCCTGCGCAAGGTGCGCGGTCCGGTGCGCGGCGCGGCACCCGGCATCGCGTCGGCCGGCAACCAGCGTCAACGCGCCGCGACGCGCCGGTTTGAGAGGCACATTCGACATCCGGCAATTCCCCATGAGACGGCCCGGCGCGCGGCGGCGAGCCGGGCACCGTGTGTTGAAATCCGGGCGGGGAGGCGTGCGCGGCGTGGCGCGAGTGCCCCGCTCCGGTCGGCGACCAGCATGCGGGGGCGGGGCTTAACGGATGCTTAACTTCGGCGTTACAACAGAAAAATTCGCAGGAAGATTTGCGCAATCGTGTCTTACACGGGATGCGTCATGCGGCGGTCATACCGGCGCGTGCGCCTCGGGTTCGGCACGCGCGAGCAGATCGAGCGCGACGTCGACGATCATGTCCTCCTGGCCGCCCACCATCTTGCGGCGGCCCAGCTCGACGAGGATATCGACCGTCTTCAGGCCGTACTTCGCGGCGGCCACCTCGGCATGGCGCAGGAAGCTCGAATACACGCCGGCATAGCCGAGCGCGAGCGTCTCGCGATCGACCCGCACCGGGCGATCCTGCAACGGCCGCACCAGGTCGTCGGCCGCATCCATCAGGCGGTACAAATCGCAACCATGGTTCCAGCCGAGCCGCGCGGCGGCCGCCACGAACACCTCGAGCGGCGCGTTGCCGGCGCCCGCGCCCATCCCGGCCAGGCTCGCATCGATGCGGTCGCAACCCTCCTCCACCGCCACGATGGAATTCGCCACGCCGAGGCTCAGGTTGTGGTGCGCGTGGATGCCGGTTTGCGTTTCAGGCTTCAGCACGTCCTTGAACGCGCGGAACCGCTCGCGCACGTCGTTCATGCCGAGCGCGCCGCCCGAATCGACCACGTACACGCAGCTCGCGCCATAGCTTTCCATCAGCTTCGCCTGCGCGGCCAGCTTCTGCGGCGTGGTCATGTGGCTCATCATCAGGAATCCGACCGGGTCCATGCCCAGCTCGCGTGCGTATTCGAGATGCTGGCGCGACACGTCGGCCTCGGTGCAATGCGTGGCCACGCGCACCACGCGCGCGCCGGCGTCGTAGGCGTTGCGCAGGTCGTGGGTGGTACCGATGCCGGGCAGCAGCAGCGTGGCGATCTTCGCGCGCGTCACGCTCTCGGCCGCCGCCGCGATCCATTCCACGTCGCTGTGCGCGCCGAAGCCGTAGTTGAAGCTGGAGCCTTCGAGGCCGTCGCCGTGCGCCACTTCGAGGCTGTCCACGCCGGCCGCGTCGAGCGCGGCGGCGATCGCGCGCACGTTGGCCAGGCTGTATTGATGGCGGATCGCGTGGCTGCCGTCGCGCAGCGTGACGTCCGAGATATAAAGCTTGCGGTCGCTGACGCTCATTGCGCGGTCTCCTTCAGTGCACGCGAGATGCCGGCTTCGATCCGGCGGCGGGCCATCATGTCGCCGCACGCGAGCGCGGCCGAGGTCATGATGTCCAGGTTGCCGGCATACGACGGCAGGTAATGGGCGGCGCCCTCCACTTCGAGGAACACCGAGGTCTTGATGCCGTGCCGCAGCCCGAGGCCCGGCACATTGAGCGGCTGCTCGGCCGGGATCGTGTCGAACTGCACGCGCTGCTTCAGGCGATAACCGGGCACGTAGGCCTGCACGCGCGCCACCATTTCGGTAATGCTCTGCTCGATGCGCGCCGTGTCGGCCGCCTCGGACAGCACGAACACCGTATCGCGCATGATCAGCGGCGGCTCGGCCGGGTTCAGCACGATCACCGCCTTGCCGCGCGCCGCGCCACCGAGCTTCTCGATCGCGGCGCGGGTGGTCTCGGTGAACTCGTCGATATTGGCGCGCGTGCCGGGGCCGGCCGACTTGCTCGAAATCGACGCGACGATCTCCGCGTAATGCACCTTCGCCACCTGCGACACGGCCGCCACGATCGGGATCGTGGCCTGCCCGCCGCACGTCACCATGTTCATGTTCGACGCGTTCTCGGCTTCGAGGTTGATCGCCGGAATCACGTACGGGCCGATCGCGGCCGGCGTCAGGTCGATCACCTGCACGCCGTGCGCCTGCAATACTTCGTTATGCCGAGCATGCGCGCCGGCCGAGGTGGCGTCGAACACCACGTCGATCTGCGCAAACACGTCGAGCTCGAGCAGCCCGTCGAGGCCCTCGGCCGTGGTCGGCACGCCCAGCCGGGCCGCGCGCGCGAGGCCGTCCGAGTTCGGATCGACGCCCACCATCGCGCCCATTTCGAGGTGCCGGCTGTTGCGCATCACCTTGATCATCAGGTCCGTGCCGATATTGCCCGGCCCGATGATGGCCACTTTCACCTTGCGATTCATCATTCACTCCCGTTCGCCGGCGGCCGGCCTTTCTTTCGCCACCGCCGGCATCGCATTCAACGCTTCACATGGAACCCGGCGCTGCCGAGCTGCTCCATCTCGACCGAGACGTATTGCCCCGGCGCGATCCACTCGGCCGGCGTCGCGCCGCCCGCCATCACGATCCAGCCGGCCTGCAGCGGCTCGCCGGCCTGCGCCGACAAACGCGCGGCGGCCACCAGCGAGCGCAGCGGATGGCCGAGCAGCGCGGCGGTCGAACCGACCTGCACCACGCGGCCGTCGATGTTGAGCGTCAGGCCCAGGTTGCTGAAATCCGTTTTCGGATCGCGCCACGCGCCGATCACGAAGCCGCTCGACGACGCGTTGTCGGCGATCACCTCGGGCAACGTGAACTTGAAATCGCGGTAGCGCGAATCGATGATTTCGAGTGCCGGCGCGATCGCTTCCACGGCAGCCAGCGCCTGCGGGCCGGTCACGTCGCCGTCGAGCGCGTGCTTGAGCACGAACGCGATTTCCGGCTCGACGCGCGGGTGCACGAAGCGCGAGAAATCGATCGCGGTGCCCTCCTCGATCTGCATGGCCGAGGTCAGGCGGCCCCAGATCACGTCGGACAGCCCCATCTGCACCATCTTCGCGCGGCTCGTGAAGCCCATCTTCACGCCGACCCGGCGCTCGCCGCGCGCGAGACGGCGCTCGATCGAGGCAGCCTGGATGCGATACGCGTCGTCGAGCGACAGGCGGTGGTCGGTATCGAACTGTTCGATCTCGCGCGCCTCGCGCGCGGCGTCGTCGAGCAGGCTCGCGTATTCGGTGATCTGGCTCATTGGCGGGCCTCGCTCGCGGATGCGGTGGAATCGGAGTCGAACACGGCGCGCACCGCGCCGAGCCCGTTGATGCGCGCCTCGAAGATGTCGCCCGGCGCAACCGGCACCATCGGCCCGAGTGCCCCCGACAGCACCAGGTCGCCGGCCTTCAGCGGCGTGCCGAGCCGCGCCATCGTGCGCGCGAGCCACACCACGGCGTTGATCGGGTTGCCGAGGCAGGCCGCGCCCGCGCCCACCGACACCGGCTCGCCACGGCGCTCCATCGCCATGCCGCAGAGGCGCAGGTCGAATTCGGACAGCTTGCGCGGGCGGGTGCCGAGCACGTAGGCCGACGACGATGCGTTGTCGGCGATCGTGTCGGCGATGCGGATGTTCCAGTCGGCGATGCGGCTGCCGACGATTTCGAGCGCCGGCAGCGCGTAGTCGATCGCATCGAGCACGTCGAGCTGGCCGGGGTTGTCCACGACGATGTCGCGGCCGATCACGAACGCGATTTCCGCTTCGATCTTCGGCTGCATCAGGATCGACGCCGGAATCGGTTCGCCGTCGCCGAAGCCGAAATCGTCGAACAGCATGCCGAAATCGGGCTGATCGACGCCCAGTTGCTTCTGCACCGCCACCGAGGTCAGGCCGATCTTGCAGCCGACCAGGCGGCGGCCTTCGGCCAGGCGGCGCTCGGTGTTGACGCGCTGGATCGCGTAGGCGTCGTCGATCGACAGCCCCTCGAACGTCTCGCGCAGCGGCGCGATCGCGCGCCGCGTGCGGGCGGCGTCGGCCAGCGCGTCGGCGGCCTGGCGGATCGCCTCGGGCGTCATTGTCCGTTCTCCTGAACGTCGGGCTTCGGCGCCGGCAGTTCGTCCTTGGTCTGGCCGCCGACGGCCCAGAAGCTGGCCGGCGTGGTGGTGGCGTACACGCGGATGGTGTTGAGCGGCGCGCCCAGCGTTTCGTGCACGGTCTGGGCGACGGCCTTCACGCAGGCCTTGATGGCGGCCTCGTCGCGGCCCTCGACGAGGGAGATATGAACAATCGGCATGATGGGTCTCGGTTCGACAGCGGGGGAATGGGGGAAATCGGTCAGGCGGCGGTATGGGTCGGCGGCGAGCGCACGCACGAACCCGGCGCGAGCACGGCGCGCGTGACGTCCTGTTGATTGCCGATGCGCATGCGGGTCTCCATGTAGGACGGCGGGCGGCTCGCCTTCCGTCTCGATGGAACGCATGATGCGTGGTGGGCGCGGATACCGTCCAATACCGATTTTTGAAAAACCGATACCGGATTGGTATGGCCTTATTCCCCGAAGCCGAACAGCCGGCGCGGCGTGTCCCACAGAATCCGGCGGCGCACGGCCGCATCCGGCACCAGTTCGCCGAACAGCGCCAGCAGCGGCGCGTAGTCCATCCGCTCGGGCGCGCGCAGGAACGGCCAGTCCGAACCCCACACGCACTGTTCCGGGCCGAATGCGTCGAGCAGCGCGAACAGGTACGCGTGCGCATCCTGATACGGATGCGAACGCTGCGAAAACTTCTGCATCCCTGACAATTTCACGGTCACGCGGCCTGTTTGCGCAAGCCGCAGCAAGGCCTGGAACGCCGGCTGGCCGACGCCGTGCGCCACCTCCGGTCGGCCGCAGTGATCGATCAGCACGCGTGCGCGCGTCGATTCGATCAGCGGCAGCAGGTGCGGCAACTGATCGCCGGCCACCTGGATCTGCGCGAACAAACCGTGATCGGCCAGCATCGCGAACAGCGCGCCGGCATCGTCGAACACCCCCAGCCCTTCGAGTGCCGGGTTGAACGCCACGCCCACTACCCCCGCATCACGCAGCGCGAGCAGCGCGCCAGGCGCGATGTCGTTCTCCACCACCGCCACGCCCTTGAAGCGGCCGCCGCCGTGCGCAATCGCGTCGAGCATGCAGCGGTTGTCGGTGCGGTAGCCGCTGGTCGGGCCGACCAGCAGCGCGTGGCGCACGCCGCATGCATCGAGCACGCGCGTGAACTGCGCGGCGGTGCCGATCTCCTGCTGGCTCGGCTGGTACGGCGTGGTGGGCGAATACGGGAAGCGCTGTGGATCGAAGACGTGGTTATGGCAATCGATTTTCGGTTCGTCGAACAGGTTCATCGTGTCGGGCAGGCAAGCTCGGGGAAGGAAAACCGGGGGCGCAAGCGCCCCGGCGCGGGTGGGCGGCATGGCGCTCATCGTATACGGAAGCCGCTCGGCGCAGCCGGCTTGCCGCCGCCCCGATCTTGCGTTTCAATACGGCAAAACGGCAAAGCGATACCGCAACGGTATCGGCCGCGCGCAAGGAGGCGGGATGGAAATCAAGCAGATGCGCTACTTTCTGGCGCTCGCCGAGGAGCTGAATTTCAGCCGGGCCGCCGAGAAGCTGCATATGGCGCAGCCGCCGCTGACGCGGCACATTCGCGCGCTGGAGGAGGAAATCGGCGCACCGCTGTTCGTTCGCACCACCAAGGGCGCGGAGCTGACCGAGGCCGGCCACGCGCTGCTGGCCGAGGTGCCGAACATCCTGTCGCTGTCGCGCCGCGCCGAGGAGCGCACGCGGCTGGCCGGCCAGGGCTACGTGGGCAGCCTCGACGTGGGCATCTTCAGTTCAGGCATCCTCAACGTCATTCCGCGCCTGCTCGCCGAATTCCATGCCGAGCGGCCGAACGTGAAGATCAGCATCCGCAACCTGTCGAAAGCCGAGCAGATCGCCGCGCTGCGCGAGCGGCGCATCACGATCGGCTTCAACCGGCTGGTGCCCGACGAACCCGATATCGGCGTGGATTGGGTGCAGCGCGAGAAATTCCTGGTGGCGCTGTACGAAGGCCATCCGCTGTGCGCGAAAAAGCGCATCACGCTGCGCGACCTCGATGGCGAACCGATGATCCTCTATCCGAACGCACCCGTGCACGGCCTCGCGCAAGAGGTGGCGGCGGCGTTTCGCGCCGAGGGCGTCGCGCTGCGCGTCGAGCAGGAAGTGGAGGACGTGGTGACGTGCATCGCGTTCGTGTCGAGCCGCTTCGGCGTGTGCGTGACGACCGAATCGGCGGCCAACCTGCGCCTGCCCGGCGTGGTCTATCGGCCGTTGCAGTCGAGCCAGTTGCGCGACATCGAATTGAGCTGCCTGTACCGCAAGCAGGAAAACTCGCCGATCCTGCTCGCGTTTCTCGACCTGATCCGGCGCACGCGCACGCGCAGCATGCGCGTGGCGTATTGAGCGCCGCCGGGCGGTGCCGGCATCAGCGTCAGGCCGCGCCCGGCTCGCGGAACGCGTCCACCACGTGCAGCGTGTGCGCGTACACCGCGCCCGCGCGCAGCACGACGGCGATCGCATAGGCCTCGTCGAGCGCTGCTGCATTGCCGGGCGTGGCCAGCGCGGCGTCGTGGAAAACCTGCCGGCGCGCCTCGTTCGATTGCGTGTAGGCCGCGGCGGCAGCGGCCACCCATACCAGCCCCGGCGTCAAGTCTTCGGTATCGAACACGGCCTGCGCGAAACGCAGCCGCGCGCGGGCGATGTCGCTGCCGCGCAGCGCCGCTTCGTCGGCGATCGCGAGTTGGCCGCCATCGAGCGACACGGCCGCGTCGCCCAGCGATTCGAGCGCGGCGCTCAGGTAGCTGACCGCCAGCGCTTCCTGCTCGTTCGCGCCGCAACGGCGCGCGAGCGCCGCGTGATGCTCGATGCAGAACGCGCAGCGCGTGACCTGCGCGATCGCGACGGCCACCAGATGCTTGTCCTTCTCCGACAGTTGCCCCGCGCGCCACACCGGCGCCGACATCGCGCGAAACGCCTTCGGGCCGGCGTGCTGCCGTTCGAGCGCGCCGAGAATCCGCGCTTCTTCGTCATGCAGGCGTGAACCGCTCATGATCAACAAGTCCTGTTGGAAAGGGGAATCAGCGCGGGCCGGCCAGCGTGGCCTCGCCGCGAACCGGCGCTGCGTCACTACCCGCACCACCACCCGCCGCGCGCCGGGCCGGGTCCGCCGCGGCCAGCACCGCGATCAAACTCAGCGCGCCCAACGCTGAAATATAGGCGCAAATCAGCCACGGCGAGCCGCCGCCCACCGCGAGCAGCGCCGCCGCCACGAACGGCGTCAGGCCGCCCGAGATCAGCGTGCCGATCTGGTAGCCGAGCGAAATGCCGCTGTAGCGCACCTCCACCGGAAACTGTTCCGCGAACCAGGCCGCGCCCGGTGCGTAGATCGCGGCGTCGAACACGGCCAGTTCGATCGCGAACACCAGCGGCAGATAGCGCAGGTCGCCGTGATCGAGGAACCAGAAGAACGGCCAGACCAGCAGCGAAATGCCCACCACGGCCCAGATCGCGGGCCGGCGGCGGCCGACCCGGTCCGACAGCGCGGCCCACAGCGGCGTGGCGACGATCGCCACCGCCGAGCCCACGATCACCGCGCCGAGCGCATACGAGGCGCCGTTGCGCTTGAGGTTCAGATAGCTGATCGCATAGGTGGTGACGATCGCGTACATGGCCGGCTGCAGCAGCCGCAGGCCGATCGTGACCAGCAGCGCGCGGCGGTGATGGCGAAACACTTCCGCCACCGGCAGGCGCTTGAGCCGGCCTTCGGCCTGCGCGGCGAGAAACGGCTCCGGCTCGCGAATGCGCGTGCGCACGAAGATCCCCACCGCCACCAGCACCACGCTGAACAGGAACGGCAGGCGCCAGCCCCAGTCGGAGAACGCCTCGGGCGCGAGCCACGCGCGCACGCCCAGGAACGTGCCCGACGCCAGCAACATGCCGGCGGCCGAACCGACCTGCGTGAACGAGCCGAGCAGCCCGCGCGTGCGCGCGCTGGCATGTTCGACCGACAGCAGCGACGCCCCGCCCCACTCCGCACCGGTGGCGATGCCTTGCAGCAGCCGCAGCGCGACCAGCAGCACGGTGGCCAGCAGGCCCGCCGTGGCGTAGGTCGGCAGCAGCCCGGTCAGCACCGTGGCCACGCCCATCAGCACCAGCGAGAACACCAGCACGCGCTTGCGGCCGATGCGGTCGCCGAAGTGGCCGGCGATCACCGCGCCCACCGGCCGCGCGAAAAAGCCCACGCCGTAGGCCGCGAACGCGCCGAGGATGCCCGCCAGCGCATTGGTGCTGGGCGGAAAGAACGCATGACTGAAGATCAGCGCCGACGCGGTGCTGTAGATATAGAAGTCGTACCACTCGATGGTGGTGCCGATGAACGCGGCAAAGCCGACGCGCGCGGCGCCCGCCTTCGGGCTGCGCGATGTTGCGGAGGGAGTCGACATGATTCGGCCGGGCGGCAGGAGACAGGAAAAGCCGGCCAGTAAAGCATCGAAACCTTCGTCAACCTAACGATAATTTCTGCTTTGCTTTGCAGTTTAGTGGCGATAACGATATGCCGATCCGGCAATGTCGGCCGCGCGCCCCGCCGCCTAGAATCGCTGGTTTTCCAGCCAGCCACGGGCGCTTTCCGCGATGCCACGTCAACTCCGCTTCAACGCCTTCATGATGAACTGCGTGGCGCATCTCGCGCCGGGGCAATGGACCGCCGAGGCCGACGCCTCGTTCGGCTATCTCGACACCGCGTATTGGGTGAACATCGCCAAGACGCTCGAAGCGGGCCTGTTCGACGGCCTGTTCCTCGGCGACGTGATCGGCGTGTACGACGTGTTCGGCGACGGCCCGCAGGCCGCGCTGCGCTCGGCCGCGCAGGTGCCGATGAACGATCCGGCCGTGCTGATCCCGCTGCTCGCGCACGCCACCGAACACCTCGGCTTCGGTCTGACGGTATCGGTGGCCTACGAATCGCCGTACCTGCTCGCGCGCCGCTTCACCACGCTCGACCATTTGAGCCGCGGCCGGGTGGCCTGGAACATCGTTACGTCGTATCTGCAAAGCGGGGCGCGCAATCTCGGCCAGGACGCGCTGCGCGCGCACGACGCGCGCTACGAGCGCGCCGACGAGTTCATGTCGGTGTGCTACCAGCTCTGGGAAGGCAGTTGGGAAGACGGCGCGGTGCAACGCGATCGCGAGCGCGGCGTGTATGCGGACCCGACGCGCATTCATGCGATCCGCCACGACGGCCCGCATTTCCGCAGCGAGGGCGTGTTCCAGTGCGAGCCGTCGCCGCAACGCACGCCGCTGCTGTTCCAGGCCGGCGGCTCGGCGCGCGGCACGCGCTTCGCGGCCGAGCACGCCGAATGCATCTTTCTGGGCGCGCCCACCCGCAAGGGCCTGCAGGCCTCCGCGCGAGCGGCCCGGCAGGCGCTGGTCGATGCCGGCCGCGCGCCCGACAGCGCGAAATTGTTCGCCATGCTGACGGTCATCGTCGACGAAACCGCCGAGCTGGCGCAGGCACGCTACGCCGCCTATCGCGCCCGCGCCGATCACGAAGGCGCGCTGGCGCTGCTGTCGGGCTGGACCGGCATCGATCTGTCGCGCTACCGCCCCGACGATACGCTGGCCTATGTCGATACCGATGCGGGCCAATCGGCGCTGGCGTCGTTCAGCAAGCTCGACCCGGAGAAGGTCTGGACCGTGCGCGACGCCGTGGAGTTCGTCGCGATCGGCGGGCGCGGCGCGGTGGTGGTGGGCGATGCGGCGCAGGTGGCCGACGAACTGCAGGCGCTGGCCGAGGAAGCGGACATCGACGGTTTCAACCTGGCCTGGGTCGAGTCGCCGCGCACGTTCGAGGATGTGGTTCGCTGGCTGGTGCCCGAATTGCAGCGGCGCGGCGCCTACAAGACGCGCTACGAAGCGGGCACGCTGCGCGAAAAGCTGCTGGGCGGTTCGGCGCGCCTGAGCGCGCCGCATGTGGGTGCGCGCTACCGCGTGGCGCGGTAGCGCGGGCGGCGGGCGTGGCTCAGTCGAGGCCGGCGTGCAGCGACGGCTCGCGATCGAACCCGGCCTGCGCTCGCGTTTGCTGTGACGCGGCGGCATAGCCGCGCCCGGCGACATCGGCGTTGATGGCGGCGACGCGGCGCGTCAGGCGCGGATGCGAACGGTTGATTTCGGTCAGGAAGCCGAATATCGGCGGCACCATCCGCTCCTGCGCGATGAACGCCTCGCAATCCATCTCGGCGTTCAGGCGGCGGCAGCCGCAGCCGAGCATCTGCAACGCGCTGCGCGAGGAAGCGGCATCCTTCGCCAGATAGGTGCCGATCCGGTCGCACGTATATTCGCGCGAGCGCGAATAGGCCTTGCCGAGAAACGGCACCGCGTGGGCCGGCAGCTTGATCATGTTGAGCCACGGGTTCAGGTGGCCGGCCGCGTGATGGCCGATTTCATGGCCGATCACGAAACGCACCTGGGCGTCGTCGTTCGCCTCCACCAGCGCCGACGTCAGGAACACATACCGCCCGCCGCCGAACAGCCGCCGCGCGAACGCATTGAACACGCCGTTCGAGTTGTAGATGAA
This sequence comes from Burkholderia sp. 22PA0099, assembly GCF_047497165.1. Taxonomy (NCBI): domain Bacteria; kingdom Pseudomonadati; phylum Pseudomonadota; class Betaproteobacteria; order Burkholderiales; family Burkholderiaceae; genus Burkholderia; species Burkholderia sp. 22PA0099. Next base: position 3,258,294 of record NZ_CP163165.1, read on the forward strand.
GGTTTCGGGCGGCACGGCCAGGCCGATCGCCTCCGAGGCCTCCACCACCATCGCGTGCAAGCGCGGAAACTGCTTCGGGCCGATCAGCACCATGTTGCCGTAGGCGGTGGCGCGATACGCGGCGCCGGCCAGCCAATGGAAAATGCCGAACATGATCGCGTATTGCACGAACATCACCGCGAAGGGCCGGTGTTTCGGACTGTCCATCGCCGCGACGACGGATACGTAAATGGCGAACCACAACAACACGCCGCAGATCAGCATCGCCCAGTGATACGGCTTCTCGCGCTTGTTACGGAATTGATTGGCAAGCTTCGACATCGGTTCTCTCCAGGTTCCAGGCTGCTTCAATGGCAGCGAACGACGCGGCGCTTCGAACCAATATCGGCCCAACGCGCGCGGGAGAGCCCGTCCCGTATGGGCGAGCAGATTCCGGACTACCCCCGGGCGGCAATGCGTATTGGATTGAACGCGCCGCGTTTTTCATCGAAATTTCATGTGCCCGGCAACAGGCCGGTTCCGGACGCATGAGATTCGTTTGATTTTCTGATAATCCTGTGACGCTGAATCGCGGCACAAAACGGAATGCGCGCTATTACAGCGTAATTACCGGGGGCACACAAGCGGATCGACCAGGCGCATCACTCCGCAGCCTGACAATCGACAACAAAAAACCGCGGGCCGGTCGCGCCTCGCGGGTCGGGGTCGTGCGGATTCCGGCGATGCCGGTGCGGATCAGGCCGGCTGGGCGCTCTCGGCCGCGCCGGCTTCGCAATCGTCCCAGTAGCGGAACGGATCGCGGTGTTGCGGGAAATGCTCGGCGAGCCAGCCCGACAGGCGCTGCCACTCGGGGTGCCGGTTGCCGGTCATGGCCGACCAGATCGACGAGCGTTCGAGGATCTTGCCGGTCGCGCGGTCGCGAATCAGCAGGCTGCCCATGCCGCTCGAACTGTTCGATTGGGTTTCGACCTGGTAGCGCGTGAAAATGCGTACCTCGGCATCCTCGGACCAGCCGTACACGGCGCGCACGGCGTTCGACGCATCGCGCAGCTCGATCGGGCCGGAGGGCGGGCGCACGGCTTTCCAGCCCTCGGGGAACTCGGCCACCACCTCATGGCCGGCCTCGCGCACCCACCGCACGCGCCAGGCACGCACGATCGCGGCATGCACCTGCGACACCGACGTATAGCCGGCCGGCAATTCGATCGCGATCGGCAGCGTGATCAGGTTGTCTTTCCAGAGGCGGCTTTCGTCGTCAGGCCGCTGAACCGGCGCGAGCGGGTTGGTGGACATCGGGCTCGGGCCAAACGGGTTGACCGGCTTGCTCGCCGAACGCGTGCCGGTGCCGGTGCTCAGGCCGGCGCCCGGCAGCCCGGCAAAAAGGCGTTCGGCATCCTGGCGAGTCAGTTTGGGTTTTGCTTTCTTCATCTTTCGTCAATTCAATCGTTCGATACCGGTACACAGACCGACATGATGCACCCTGCCCGGCCCGGCGGCCATCCGCACAAGCCTATGGGCCGGTTCGTTTCCACGAGCGGAACAGATCCAGCAGCACCCGCACCTGGCGGCTCGGCACCGCGTCGCGACGCCACACCGCGCCGACATCCATGGTCGGCACCTCGACGCTCAGGTCGCGCCGGCTGATGCGGCTGCCTTCCAGCGACCACGGCCGGTAGACCAGGTCCGACAGGATCGTCACGCCCTCGCCGAGCGCCACCAGGCTGCGCACGGCCTCGATCGACTTGCTCTGCATGCGCACGCGCGGCGCGACGCCGAACTTGCCCCAATAACGGGCAACCGTCTGGACGTGCTCGTCCATGTCGAGCAGCAGGAAATTCTCTTGGGCGACATCTTCGAGCGTGACGCGCTGCGCTTCGAGCAGCGGGTGATCGGGCGGCGTCCACAGGCGGCGCGGCGAGCGGATCATCGTCTCGCCCTTCAAATCGTCGTGGAGAGCCGTATTCGACACCAGCAACAGCGCCGCGTCCAGTTCTCCTTCGATTAATTGCTGTTCGATGGTCTCGCGGTCGCGTTCGACCACCTCCACCTGGAGGTTGCGGAACCGGCGCGTGACGACCGACATGATGGCCGGCAATAGATAGGCAGAAATGGTTTCCGTCATGCCGATCCGCGCCAGGCCGGCGATCTGCCCCGGTTCCTCCTGCGCCGCCACCACGGCTTCGTCGACCGACTGGCGGGCCTGCTGCACGTGGCGCAGGAAGCGCATGCCGGCGTCGGTCAGGCGCACGCCCTTGGCGTGGCGCGACAGCAGCGGCACGCCCACCGCGTCCTCCAGGTTCTGCAGGGCGATCGTCATCGACGACTGCGAGACGTTGCACAGATTCGACGATTGCGAGATCTGCCCGGTATCGGCCACCGATACGAAGTAGTCGATCTGGCGCAGCGTGATCTGTCTCGGCATGGTGCGCTCCCGGCGTCGAGATATTAAAAAAATCGATATTGCCGGATCAAAAAGATGAATTTGGCGGCGTTTGTGGTTTCGTAGGATCGTCGCATGGAACCCGATACCGCACCTCCCACGCAGGAAAAGAAGGGCTACTGCACGCTCTGCCGGTCGCGCTGCGGCACGATCAACGTCGTGCGCGGCGATCAGTTGACCGAAGTTCGCCCCGACCGCGAGCACCCCACCGGCCACGCGATGTGCCTGAAAGGCAAATCCGCGCCGGAACTGGTGCACAGCCCGCACCGCGTGCTGCATCCGATGCGCCGCACCGCCCCGAAGGATGCGGCCGACCCCGGCTGGGTGCGGATCGGCTGGGACGAGGCGCTCGACGCGATCGCCGACAGGCTCGGCAGCCTGCGCCGCGAGCACGGCGCGGAATCGGTGGCGTTCGGCGTGACCACGCCGAGCGGCACGCCGATGAGCGACAGCATCGACTGGGTCGAGCGCTTCATCTGGTCGTACGGCAGCCCGAATATCTGCTACGCGACGGAAATCTGCAACTGGCACAAGGACGTGGCGCACGCGTTCACGTTCGGCTGCGGCATGCCCACCGCCGATTACCGGCACGCGGAGGTGATCCTGCTGTGGGGCACCAACCCGGCCAATACCTGGCTCGCGCAGGCCGACGCGATCGCCGCGGGCCGCCGCAACGGCGCGAAGCTGATCGTGGTCGACCCGCGCCCGACCGCGCTGGCCCGCGAGGCCGACGTGTGGCTGCGCGTGCAACCCGGCACCGACGCGGCGCTGGCGATGGGCATCGCGCGGCACTTGATCGCCAGCGGCGCCTACGACGACGCGTTCGTGCGCACCTGGACCAACGCGCCGCTGCTGGTGCGCCGCGACACCGGCCGGTTCCTGCGCGAGCGCGATCTCGATCCGCACGCGGCGGACAACCGCCATGTGATCTGGAACGCCAGGCAAGGCCGCGCCGAAGCGCTCGGCGAGGAAGCCGGCACCACGCCGGCCGATTTCGCGCTCGACGGCACCTACGCGGTGGCGTCGATCCCGTGCGAGCCGGCCTTCGCCTGCTATGCGCGCGCGCTCGACGCGTTCACGCCCGAGCATGTCGAGGCCATCACCGGCGTGCCGCCGGACGCGCTCGAACGCGCCGCCGCGCTGCTCGCGCCGGGCGCCCGCATCGCCTATCACGCGTGGTCGGGCGTGGGCCAGCACACCAACGCGACGCAGACCGAGCGCGCCATCGCCACGCTCTATGCGCTGACCGGCGCGTTCGACCGGCGCGGCGCGAACCGCGAGTACGTCAAGCAACCGTCGAATGCAGTGAGCACCTATGCGCTGTGCCCGCCGCAACAGCGCGCCAAGGCGCTGGGCCTCGACGAGCGTCCGCTCGGCCCGCCCGCGCAGGGCTGGGTGACCGCGCGCGACATGTACCGCGCAATGCTCGACGGCGAGCCGTACAAGGTGCGCGCGCTGTTCGCGTTCGGCACCAACCTGCTGGTGTCGCAGCCCGACGCGCAAACGGCCCACGCGGCGCTGAGTCGGCTCGAATTTCATGTGCACTGCGATCTGTACGAAACGCCGTCGTCGCGCTACGCCGACATCTTCCTGCCGATCAACACGCCGTGGGAACGCGAGGGGCTGCGGATCGGTTTCGAGATCGACGAGCGCGCGGTGGAACTGGTGCAACTGCGCCAGCGCATGGTCGCGCCGCGCGGCGAAAGCCGCGCCGACTACGACATCGTGTTCGCGCTGGCCACGCGGCTCGGCATGGGCGAAGCGTTCTTCGGCGGCAGCATCGAGGCCGGCTGGAACCACATGCTCGCGCCGCTCGGCCTCGACGTGGCCACGCTGCGCGCGCACCCCGAAGGCATCGCGCGCCCGCTCGCGCAGCGCGAGCGGCAATACGCGCAGCCGGGCGCCGACGGGCCGCGCGGCTTTCGCACCGAAACGCTGCGCGTGGAGCTGTATTCGGAGAAGCTGCTGCGCCACGGCTACCCGCCCGTGCCGGCCTACGTGCCGCCGGCCGGCCTCGCCGCCGAGGCCCGCCTGGATCGCGAGGCCTACCCGTACGTGCTGACCTCGACCAAGAACGGCTATTACTGCCACAGCCAGCATCGCGGCGTGACGCGCCTGCGCAAGCGCGCGCCCTATCCGCTGGTCGAGATCAGCGGCACGCTGGCCGCGCGCAAGGGCATCGTCAACGACGACTGGGTGGTGTTGCGCACCGAGCACGGCGCCGCGCGTTTCGTCGCGCGCGTGGAGCCGGCGCTGGCCGACGACGTGCTGATCGCCGAATACGGCTGGTGGCAGGCCTGCGACGAACTCGGCCACGCGGGCTTCGACGCGCGCGGCCCGCTCAACAGCAACTTCAGCAACCTGGTGTCGGGCCGGCAATACGATCCGCTGTCCGGCTCGATGCCGATGCGCGCGCTGGCCTGCGACCTGCAAGCCGATCCGGCGTTCGAGCGCGAGCGCCGCGCGTGGGACGGCTGGCGCGATTTCGTGGTGACGCACCTGCACGACGAAGCCGAAGGCGTGCGCACCGTGACGTTCGCCGCGCGCGACGGCGGCCCGCTGCCCGACTACCGGCCGGGGCAGCACGTCACCGTGCATGTCGCCGGGCTCGGCGAGCGCGGCACGACGCGCGCCTATTCGCTGGTCGGCGCGGCGCAACAGGCGGGCCGCCGCAGCTACACGATCTCGGTGCGCCACCAGGAACACGGCGCGATGTCGAGCCACATTCATCGCGCGCTCGCCGTGGGCGACGCCGTGCAGTTGCGCGCGCCCGGCGGCACGTTCGTCCTGCCGCTGCATTCGCGCCAGCCGGTGGTGCTGTTCGCCGGCGGCATCGGCATCACGCCGTTCGTGTCGTATCTGGAATCGCTGGCGCAGGCCGGCGCGCGGCGCGCCCTGCCCGAGGTGTGGCTGTTCTATGCGAACCGCCACGGCGCGGCGCATGCGTTCCGGCAGCGCATCGACGCGCTGCGCGAGGCGCTGCCCACGCTGCGCGTGATCGATTGCTATGCGCATCCTCGGCCCGTCATCGACATCGCCGGCCTCGACTACCAGCGCACCGGCTATCTCGATGCCGGCGTGGTGGACGCCGCGCTGATCGAGCGCCGCGCGCGCTTCTACCTGTGCGGCCCCGAGCCGATGATGCGCGCGATCATCGACGGCCTCACCGCACGCGGCGTGCCCGCGTTCGACATCTTCAAGGAAGCGTTCCGCTCGCCGGCCATGCCGCACGGCGATGCTTCGCAGAGCTTCACGATCACGTTCGCGCGCTCGAACCGCACCGCGCGCTGGACGCCCGCGCACGGCAGCCTGCTGGCGTTCGCCGAAGGCCTCGGCGTGGCGCTGCCCAGCGGCTGCCGCGTCGGCCAGTGCGAAAGCTGCGCGGTGCGCGTGGCGCGCGGCAGCACCGATCACCTGTCGGGGCACGCGCCCGACGAACCCGACATGTGCTTCGCCTGCCAGGCGATCCCGCTGTCGGATCTGGTTCTGGAAGCGTAAGTACGCCACCGGAGCACCGAAGCACTCAATAACCACACCGCCGCAACCACACAGCCAAAACCACGCAAGGGGGAATTCACCATGGACAAGCTCGCACGAGCCACACCGCCCGAGGCCGCCACGGCCCACGGCAACACGCTGGAACGGCTGGCCGCGCGCGTCACGCGCTGGGCCGAACGCTGGTTTCCCGATGCGTATATCTTCGCGGCGATCGCCGTGATCGTCGTCGCGCTGGGCGCGCTGGCGGTCGGCGCGCCGGCGCAGCGGGTGGGCATCGCGTTCGGCGACGGCTTCTGGAGCCTGATCCCGTTCACGATGCAGATGGCCGTGGTGGCGATCTCCGGCTACGTGGTGGCGGTGTCCCCGCCGGCCTCGAAGGTGATCGCGCGGCTCGCGCAACTGCCGCGCACCGCGCGCGGCGCGGTGATGTTCGTGGCGTTCGTCAGCATCGGCACGTCGCTGTTCAACTGGGCGATCAGCCTGGTGTTCAGCGGCCTGCTGGCCCGCGCGCTGGCGCGCCGCACCGGCCTGCGCATGGATTACCGCGCGGCCGGCGCGGCCGCCTACCTCGGCATGGGCGCGACCTGGGCGCTCGGCCTCAGCTCGGCCGCCGCGCAATTGCAGGCGAACCCCGACAGCCTGCCGAAAACGCTGCTCGCCATTACCGGCGTCATTCCGTTCTCCGAAACGATCTTCCTGCCGCAATCGATGCTGATGGTGGCCGCGCTGACGATCGTCTCGCTGCTGATCGCGGCGTGGTCCGCACCGGTCGGCGAGCGCGCGCGCACGGCGCAGGACCTGGGCGTGTCGCTCGACGACATCGATACGCATCTGGACAAGCCGAGCCGCCCCGGCGAATGGCTCGAATACAGCCCGCTCGTGACGATCCTGATCGTGCTGCTCGGCCTGGTGTGGATCGGCCACGAGTTCACGACGAAGAACCCGCTGCTGGCGATCTCGAACCTGAACACCTACAACTTCGTGTTCATCCTGCTCGGCATGCTGCTGAACTGGCGGCCGCGCCGCTTCCTGAACGCGGTGGCGAAAGCCGTGCCGTCCACGGCCGGCGTGCTGATCCAGTTTCCGCTGTACGGCGGCATCGCGTTCATCCTGACCAAGGCCGCCGCGCCGGGCGGGCTGCCGCTGTCGGAGCATCTCGCGCACTTCTTCGTGGCGATCTCGTCGCAGGCGTCGTTTCCGGCCGTGATGGGCGTGTATTCGGCCGTGCTCGGCTTCTTCGTGCCGTCAGGCGGCGGCAAGTGGATCATCGAGGCCCCCTACGTGATCGAGGCGGCCAAGGCGCTGCAGGTGCACCTCGGCTGGTCCGTCACCGTCTACAACGCGGCCGAGGCGCTCCCGAACCTGATCAACCCGTTCTGGATGCTGCCGCTGCTCGGCGTGCTCGGCCTGCGCGCCAAGGACGTGGTCGGCTTCACGTTCACGCAATTGATCGTGCACGTGCCGCTGGTGGTGTTCATGTTGTGGGTGCTCGCGCCGACGCTCGCGTACCACCCGCCCGTGATGCCCTGAAACCCAACCCGAATTCCCGAACTCCCGAACGTCCACAACCATGAAAATTCTCGACTCGACCGCCACGCGCGATGCGCTGCCCTTCCCCGAGCTGATCGACGCGCTGCGCGCGATGTTCGTGGCCGGCTGCCACGTGCCGCTGCGCCACAACCACAAGATCGCCGCCGAGGGCGGCGACGGCACCGTGCTGATCATGCCGGCCTGGCAGGACGGCGGCTATCTGGGCATCAAGACGGTCAACGTGTTCCCCGGCAATGCCGCGCTCGGCCTGCCGGGCCTGCATTCGACATACGTGCTGTACGACGGCCGCACCGGCGCGCCGCTCGCGCAACTCGACGGCAACGAAATCACTTCGCGCCGCACTGCGGCGGCCTCGGCGCTGGCGGCCGGCTATCTCGCTCGGCCGGACGCCACGCGCATGACGCTGCTCGGCGCGGGGCGCGTCGGCAGCCTCGTACCGGAGGCGTATCGCGCGGTGCTGCCGATTCAGGAAGTGGAGGTGTGGGATGCGGTGCCGGCCGCCTCGGTGCGGCTCGTCGCGCACCTGAACGCGCTGGGCTTCGCGGCGCGCGTGGTGGACGACCTGCCGGCCAGCGTCGCGCGCGCCGACGTGGTCACCTGCGCCACGCTCGCCACCGAACCGGTGGTGCGCGGCGAATGGCTCGCGCCGGGCTCGCATCTCGACCTGATCGGCAGCTTCACGCCGGCCATGCGCGAGGCCGACGACGCCTGCTTCGCGCAGGCCAGCCTGTTCATCGATACGCCCGAGGCGTTCCAGAAATCGGGCGATCTGCTCGGGCCGCTCGAGCGCAAGGTGATCGGGAATCCCGATCAATGGCCGACGCTGGAAACGCTGTGCCGCGGGCAGGCGCAAGGACGCGCGAACGCGGCTGAGCGCACCGTGTTCAAGGCGGTGGGCACGGCGCTGGAGGATCTGGCGGCGGCGGCGCTGGTCTATGCGCGTCACGCGCCGGCTGCTGCCTGATTCAGAAACGTTCGCGCAAGCCGGCCGTGATCACCATCTGCGTGTTGCCTGAGGCCAGCGGCCGACATGCTCGGCACGCGCCGCCGCCTGATTCAGAACCGTTCGCGCAAGCCGGCCGCGATCACCATCTGCGTGTTGCCCGAGGTCAGCGGCCGACATGCTCGGCACGCGCCGCCGCCTGATTCAGAACCGTTCGCGCAAGCCGGCCGCGATCACCATCTGCGTGTTGCCCGAGGCCAGCGGCTGCCGATTGATGTCGGCCGTCAGCCCGGAGCCGCCATCGTGCGCATGCTGATACAGCACGCTGGCATAAACGTCGGTCAGCTTCGACAGGTTGTAGTCGACCAGCAGCGACGGCTCGAACCAGTTCGGCCGGTGCGTCTGCGCCTTGCTGGTGATCTGCGCGGCCGTGTAGGTCAGCGCGAGCGTGGTGCTCAAGGCGGCCGTGAAGCGGTATTGCGCGTTCAACTCGAAGTTGTCGAAGTGCGCGCTCGCGTCGCCGGTGGCGATGCCGAGCGAGCCGATGCCGTTGATGGTTTGCAGGTGATCGAACTGCGAATGCGTCCAGAGCGCGTCGACGGTGGCGCGCCCGGCTCGCCAGCGCGCGCCGGCGCCGTAGATGCTCTGCCGTTGCGCCACGAACGTGCGGTCGCTCAGCGTGACCGCGCCGTCGGCGTTGGCCGGGCCGGCATCGGTGTCGAGCCGCAGCCAGGCCGCGGCCACCCGCACGCTGCCGAGGTTCCAGGCCGCGCCGACGCTGGCCACGCGATCGTTGGCCGCCGCGCCGGCGTCGTTCGAGAAGCCGTACAGCGCGCTGACCTTCCAGGTGTCCATCGAACCGTAGCTGTACTTCACCGCGTTGTTGACGCGAAAGCCGTGATTCAGGTTGTCGTTGTCGAACACGTGCGCGGCCAGGTTGTCGACCACCGGCTTGTGGATCGGCGCGAGGAAATCGACCACCGAATCGTATTGGCGCCCCACCGTGAGCGTGCCCGCGCGCCGGTCTGCCAGGCCCACCCACGATTCATAGCCGAACAGGCGGTTGTTCTGCGTGGCCGCGCCGGTGCTGGTGTTGAAGCCGTTGACGAGCCGGAAGATCGCCCGCGTCGATTCGCTCAACGGCTCGCTGCCGACAAAGCCCCAATGGCTGCCTTGCAGATCGCCGCTGGTTTCGCGCACGAGCGACTTGCCGCCGGCATTGCTCGTATACGACACGCCCGCCGTCACCACGCCGAACAGCGTGACGCTGCTCTGCGCATGCGCCGCCATGCACCCGGCGGAACACGCACCCGCCATCAACAGGCGGTTCGAAAACCATTGGCTACGCCATCCGAACTGTTTCCGCACCGGGCGCGTGGGCGCGCCTCGTTCGATTCCCGCTTCCCCTGCCGCCATCTTGCTCACCGCCATCAAGAATGATTTGTCTTCGCAGTCGCATTCTATTTTTGGGGTCCTCAAGAAATCGTCAAGAACCGGGGCGATTTCATGACGATTGCGTGACGTCGCGGCAGGGCTCGGCCGCTACGCCATCAATACGGCGTGAGCTGGTTGTTGCGGAACGTGTAGACGGTGGTGGGCGCACCCTTCAGGTTGCCGTTCGCATCGAACGCGTAATGCCCGGCGATGCCGTCGTAGCTGATGCCGGCCAGATACGCGCGGATCTTCTCGCGATCGGTGGTGGTGCCGGTGGCCTCCATCGCCTTGGCGATCATCATCACGCCGTCGTAGAAGTTCGACGCGTACACCAGCATCTCGGTGTGATAGCTGGCCTTGTAGCGCTCGACGAACGCGTGCCCGGCCGGGGTCTTCTCGATCGACGAGCCGCCCTGCGCGCAGAACGCGTTGGCCGACATGTCACCGGCCAGTTGCGCCAGTTCCGCCGAGCAGATGCCGTCGCCGCCGAGCAGCTTCGACGACACCGCGGCCGAACGCATCTGCTTGAGCATCGGGCCGGCCTGCGCCGCGTAGCCGCCGTAGAAGATCGCTTCCGGCGCCTGCTCCTTGAGCTTGGTCAGGATCGCGCGGAAATCGACGGCGTTCGAGTTCGTGTACTCGCGCGCCACCACCGTCAGGCCGATCCGCTTCGCCTCGGTGATGAACTCCTGCGCGATGCCCTGCCCGTACGCGGTGCGATCGTCGATCACGGCCACTTTCTTGGCCTTCAGCTTGTCCTGCGCGAAATCGGCCATCGAGCTGCCGAGTTGCGCGTCGCTCGCGCCGATCCGGAACACCGTGTTGTAGCCCTGCGCCGTCAGCGCCGGGTTGGACGCCACCGGCAGGATCGCCACGCCGGCCGACTGATAGATGCGCGCGGCCGGAATCGCCACGCCCGAGTTGTTCGGCCCGAGGATCGCGAGCGCGTGGCTGTCGGCCAGCTTCTGCGCGATCTGCACGCCGACCTTCGGATCGCCCTGGTCGTCCTCCGAATCGAGCACGAGGTGCACCTTCTGGCCGCCGACCGTCAGGCCGTGGGCGTTCAGATCGGCGATCGCGAGCTTCGCGCCGTTCTCGTTATCCTTGCCGCTGCCGGCCTGCGCGCCGGTCAGCGGGCCGGACAGGCCGAGCGTCACGGTGGTGTCGGCCAGCGCCGCCACGGATACCGCGAAAAGACCACATGCTGCAACCAAGCGGGTAAGTGTTTTCATGTCCTGTCCTGCGGGTGAATGCCATCGGGTTGTCGGGGAAAGCGGGCACTGCCGGCGCCAACGCGCGCCGTCCATTCGTATTCCTGATCAAATCGTCTGAACAAATCGCCTGAAGCAACGCCGCGAGCGGCGTTGCAGCAAGGCTTATTTGCGACCTTACTTGCGGGACTTGATCAGCTTGTCGTCCACCGCCTCCAGCCAGGTGTCCGACAGCGTGAAGCCGGTCTGGAAGCGGTCGGTCGGGTCCACGCCGACCTGCGAGATCGCGCTGATCCAGGCCTGCCCCGACACCACCGGCACCACCGCCGGCACGTCGCCGAGCAGAGTGGTGGATTCGACGCGGCTCTCGAAGCGCGAGCCGATGATCGACTCGTGCACGAACGTCTCGCCCACCGCGATCTGCCCTTTCGCGTGCATCACCGCGAGCCGCGCCGAGGTGCCGGTGCCGCACGGCGAGCGGTCGCAGCGGCCCGGCGACACGATCACCGTGTTGCGCGAGGTCAGCACGCCGTTCTCGCGGCGCAGCGGCATGACGAATTCGGTCTGCGTGATGCCCTTGATCAGCGGATTGAGCGGATGCGGCGACGGCAGTTGCTCGGCCGCCGACGACTTGATGATCTGGCCCAGCTCGCACAATTCGCGCGCCTCGTCGGGCGTCACGCCGAAGCCGAGCGCCTCGGCATCGACGATCACATAGGTCATGCCGCCGTAGCCCACGTCCACCTTCAGCGTGCCCACGCCGGGCACCTCGATCATCGCGTCCAGATGGTTGGCGAACGCCGGCTGGTTCGTGAACTCGACCTTGGTGACCTTGCCGCCCGAGCACTCGCAGCGCACCGAGATCAGGCCGGCCGGCGCTTCGAGCACCAGTTCCGTGACCGGCTCGACCATCGGCAGGATGCCGGTTTCGAGCAGGACGGTGACCACGCACATCGTGTTCGAGCCGGACATCGCCGGGTATTCGGTCGATTCGGCGATCACGTAGCCCATCTGCGCGCGCGGGTCGGTGGCCGGCAGGATGATGTTCACGCTCTGGTTGGCCGAGCCGCGCGGCTCGAACAGCGCAATGCGGCGGATGTCGTCGCGGTGCTCCTCCAGGTACATCATCTTCTCGAACATGGTCGCGCCCGGCACGTCGAACACGCCGCCCGTGACGACGTTGCCCACCTCGCCCTCGGCGTGGCAGTTGACCACCGTGAATGTCCTGTTCCAACGCATGACGGAATTCCTCGCTGACTGACAGCGCTCGACCAGGCGCCGATCGCCTCGGATATCGAACACTGACTATTGTATCCAATATGCTGTAGTCGATTTTTACTGTCAAGCACCGGGTGCTATGGCATGATTTCGTCTGAATTCAAGGCTCCCCCATCCGTATGCAAGACCTTTCCGATCGCCGTGGCGCCGCCACGTCCCCCGCCGCTTCCGGCAAGCTGGTCCGTACCACCATCGTCGAGCAGGCGGTGGAAATCATCCGTGGCAAGATCCTGCGGGGCGAACTCGCGCCGGGCGACCCGCTGCGCCAGGAGGCGCTGGCCGACGAGCTCGGCATCAGCCGCGTGCCGGTGCGCGAGGCGATCACGCGGCTGCAGGGCGAGGGTTTCGTGACGATCTTTCCGCACAAGGGCGCGTATGTGTGCGGGATTTCGGCCGACGAGGTGCGCGAAACCTTCGAGATCCGCATCCGGCTCGAACCTTGGATCTTCTCGCGCGCGATGGCGCATTCCGACGAAACCACGTATGCCGCCGCGAGCGCGATCGTCGACGAGATGGACCACGCCACCGAAACCACCTGGGGGCAGCTCAACTGGCGCTTCCATGAAACGCTCTACGCGCCGTCCGGGCTGGACCTGGCCATCGACACGCTGCGCCGGCTGAACGACCTGAACGAGCGCTACTTCCGGTTCCAGGTGGTCAACGTGCCGATCCGCGAGAACACCCGCAGCGAGCACCTCGAAATGATCGAACTGAGCCGCGCGCGCGATGCGCGGCGCGGCGCCGTGTTGCTGCGCGAGCACCTGCAGCGCGCCATGCAGCAGATCGTGGAAGTGGCCAGCGGCCTGCTGGAGCCGCGCGGGCAGAAGCGCTAGGCGGTCGCGAGCGGGCGATGCACGCGCGCCACAGCGCCGGCCTTGGGCGGTCGAATCTGGCCCTGATCTATGTCATATTGACGCCTCGCTCCCTCACCAACCCGTGTCCGCGGCAATGAACCAGCATCCGGCGCGCCCGCGCCCCGCTCATCGGATCGTCTTCGCACTCGCCCTCGCCGCCGCGACACTCGTCGCCAGTTCCTCCGCGGCCGCGCAGCACCTCGCCCCTCAGCCTCCCCAGCCCCGCCATTGCCTCGACCTGGCCGGCGTGCAGATTCCCGCCAGCGGTATCGGGCTGCCGACCGACGGCGCGATCGTGCAGACCGCCACGCCGATCGGCGCGACCGCCGTCGGCAACCAGGATGGCGACTATTGCCGGCTGACCGGCGTGATCCGCGCGACCACGGCCGGCACGCCCGACATCCGCTTCGAGTTGAACCTGCCCGCGCGCTGGAACCGCCGCGCGCTGCAATTCGGCGGTGGCGGCTACAACGGCGTGGTGGTGACCGGCACCGGCCCGACGCCGTTCTCGCCCGACATCGCCCCGCTCGCGCAGGGCTACGCCACGTTCGGCGACGATTCCGGCCATATCGGCAACCCCGGCGAAGGCACCTTCGGCCTGCTCGACGAGGCCGTCACCAACTTCGGCTACGCGCACCTGAAGAAGGTGCACGACGTGGCGCGCGCGCTGATCGTGCGCGGCTACGGCCGCTCGCCCGACAGGATGTACTTCGCGGGCGGCTCCACCGGCGGGCGCGAGGCCTACACGGTGATCCAGCGCTACCCCGACGACTACGACGGCGTGATCGCCAACGCGCCCGCGCTGAACTTCACCGGCGTGCGCCTGATGGGCGTGGCGCTCGGCCATGCCGAATACCGCAGGCCGGGCGGCTTCGTGCCGCCCCGGCTGCTGGAGCGCGTGTACGAACGCACGCTGCAGGTGTGCGATGCGCTCGACGGCGTGGCCGACGGCATCGTCAGCGATGTCGAAGCGTGCCGCGCCCGCGAGCCCGAGATCATCGATTCGCTGCGCTGCCCGGCGCAGCCTGCGTCGGCGGCGGCAGCGGCTTCGGCCACGTCGGCATCCGCCGCGCCGCTGGCGAGCGGGATCGTCGCCAGTTCCGGCACCACGGCGCACGGCGCGAACGCCAGCGGCGGCTGCCTGACCGAGGCGCAGCTCGCGACGCTCGAACTGCTGCGCGACGGGTTGCGCCTGCCCTACCCGCTCGCCTGGAACGTCAGCGGCTATCGCGGCTACAACGTGTTCCAGGGCACCCGCTTCACGAGCGGGCTCGGGCTGGCGCACTCGCCGCATCCGCAATCGAATCCCGAATTCCACGAGAACGGCTACCTGTATGCGCAGGGCGACGCGTATATCCGCTACTTCGTCACGCGCGACACCGCCTTCGACGCGTTCCAGTTCGACGTCATGCGCCCGGGGCGCTACCAGGCGCGGATCGTGTCGCTGTCGAAGACGATCGGCGCGATGAACCCGGACCTGTCGCGCTTCATCGCGCGCGGCGGCAAGCTGATCACCATGCAGGGGCTGGCCGACGAGGTGATCAGCCCGAACCAGACGATCGCCTATTACGACGGGCTGGTCGCGCGCTACGGGCAGGCGCGGGTCGACAGCTTCATGCGCTTCTACATGGCGCCCGGCTTCCAGCACGGCAACGGCGTGTTCATCCCGTCGGTGGACATGCTCGGCGCGCTCGACCGCTGGGTGTCGCACGACATCTCGCCGGAAACGCTGCTCGCCACCGACATCCTGCCGGCCACCAACGGCCGCACCCGGCCGCTGTGCCGCTATCCGGGGTTTCCGCGTTACGTCGGCCGGGGCAATGTGAACCGGGCGAGCAGCTTCGTGTGCGCGATGTCGTGAGGGATGGCCGGGAAGCCGCCGACAGAACTCGGTCGGCTTGAATAACGAAAAATCCGATCCGGGGCCAACCGACATGACACGTCGAGACGTGCACGACCTGGTGATCTTCGCCCGGGGCTGCCTGTATGGCATGGGCGGCAGCCTGCCGTCGGCGCTGCTGCTGATCGGCGTGTGGATCTTCGCGGGTTATACGTTGGTCGGTGCGCTGGGCTCGACCGGCGACGATCGAATCGGACCTTGCGTGATATCGGTCGCCGCGCTCGTGACGGCCACCTCGGGCTGCGTCGGGCTGTGCCGCGCGCTGGTTCCGCCGTGGCGATCGACCCGGCGCAGTATCGTCAGAACCCTGTGCTGTCTGATCGGCGGGCTGCTCGCGATCAGCCCGCTCTCGTATGCCGAGATCGGCGACATCGTGCGGCGTCGTGGCGGCCACGAGTTCAGCCCGCTCGACCTGATCGTGTTCGTGTTGGGCGGCCTGGTGCTGCTTTATTTCGTCGAGGCGGGCGTGACGCTGGCGTGGCGGCTGTGGCGACGGATGGGGAATGCGAACGCCTAGGTACGGGCCGGCGGGGACGAAAAGCGGGCCACCACCAATCAAACAAGGGAATTTCCCAAACATGGACACACTCGGGCCACTTCGAGAAGCCGATCAGAAAGTGCTGGCCGATACACGGCAGGCGCTGGAGAAGATTCACTCGCTCGCCGCGTCGCCTTGCGACTCGCCTGAAGCGGGCGTCGATATTCTTCGGCGGCTCCGCATGGATGTTTATGAAGATCTCAATCAGATCCTGCACGAACATCTGATTGTCCGTGCCGCAGAGTGGCTGCTCGCCCATGACCGCGTTGCCGGCGATATTGCCTGGTTCTGGAATCCTCGACAAACCGGTGACAGCTCCGAACCCGATTTGCGCGGCATGTGCCGCGAAGGCGTGGTGATTTCCGCCGAGGTGACGGCATCGGAACGGCCGATCGGCACGATTGATCGCCGAATGCACACGACGCTTGCCAAGCTGTCACGCATGGCGGGCGAGCAGTTCTATTTCGTCCGAACCGAATCCATGCGCAAACGTGCATCGACCAAGATCGACAAGGCAGGCTGGGCCATCTCGGTGGTGAAACTCGACGCGCCTCTCGCGTCGAACGAACTGCCGATCGCCGCCCTGGAAGACCCTCTCGCGGAACCGCTTTAACGCCCGACCATCGCGCCCAGAAACGTCGCGACATTCGCCTTGCTGGTTTTCTGCAGGCGCGACATCAGCGCGTGATCGACGCGACTGAGCCCGTAGGTCTGCGCCATGTCGCGTTGCAGACGGCACCACAGGTGCCCCGCCATTTCCGCATCGACCATCGCCCGGTGGGCGCGGCCCGTTTTCGGCAGGCGCAGCATGTCGGCCAGATTCGACAGCCGGTGGCTTTGCGCGTGCGGATAGATGCGCCGCGACACCAGCAGCGTGCAGGCGAATTCATGCGCCGACGACTCGCCGAGCTGCTCAAGCTCCGATTGCCAGAAGCGCCGGTCGAACGCGGCGTTGTGGGCCACCACGGGATGGCGGCCGACGAACGCCGCCGCCTCGCGCATCACGGTGGCCACCGGCGGGGCCGACGCGATCATGTCGTTCGTGATGCCGGTGAGCGCGACCACGTCGGACGGAATGCGCCGCCCGGCGTTCATCAGGCTCTGGTAGCGGTCGACGATCTCGCCGTCGCGCAACAGGATCACGGCGATTTCGGTGGCGCGGTCGCCCTGGGCGGGGGACAGGCCGGTGGTTTCGAAGTCGAGGACGGCTACGGTTTGCATGGTTCCTGGCTGAGACGGCGGGGTTGAGCGGGGCGGCGGCGGATCGCGAAAAACGATCCCCGTGGAGGATAGCAAATTGATGCCTGGCTGCCTGCTCATCCTGGGCGGCAGGCGAATCGGTCGCACCGGTGCCGGCGCGCGCGCCGTTCGCCCCGATCGAAGCGCGATCACCGTTTCAACTCGCCAATGCCGCTGACCTGCCGGTATTGACTTGAACCAACCTGCCGCCACGATTCCCGGTGCATACGTGTCATGCCAAAACCAGGATTAACGGCGCACGCACCATCAACCATTTCAACCATTCAAACTTTCGCCTCGATAAACGCATAACTTAAAGAAAAATCGATATCGGCGCGTTCCTGAAACTTGATGCGCCAAGCGCCCTGGCGCACATTATTTTTCTCGCTTTACTGCAATGACTTGCGAATACCCACGACGCCCGCGCCGCCCGCGCCGCCGCCGTGAAATACATGCCGTCACGAAAGCGAATTGATAATAAACAGGCCCCGATTTACAGCTATCCTGCGTCAGCAACCCATCCATGCCGCAGCCGGCGAAACATCGAATGTTCTGGTAATTATTTCAAGCACGCGAGGTTCCGATGACTTGGTTACACGACATTTTTCAAAAATCTCCCGAGATCGCATTATTCCTTTCGCTGGCCGTCGGCTACTTCGTCGGGCAGATCAACTTCGGCAAGTTCCAGCTCGGCGGCGTGGGCGGCTCCTTGCTGGCCGCGGTGGTGATCAGCCAGGCCGGCGTGACCGTGGACGACGGCATCAAGTCCGTAATGTTCGCGGTGTTCATCTACGCGGTGGGCTACGACTCCGGGCCGGGCTTCTTCAATTCGCTGAACCGCAATTCGCTGCGCGAGATCGCGATGGCGCTGTTCCTGGCCGTGTCGGCGCTGCTGACCGTGCTGGTGTGCGCGAAGCTGTTCCATCTGAACAAGGGGCTCGCGGCGGGGCTCGCCGGCGGGGCGCTCACGCAATCCGCGATCATCGGCACGGCCGGTGACGCGATCGCGCGGCTCGGCCTGCCGGCCGATCAGGTCAAATCGATGCAGGCCGATGTCGCGATCGCCTACGCGGTGACCTACGTGTTCGGCTCGCTCGGCGCGATCATCGTGTGCGTGAACGTGCTGCCGAAATTCATGGGCCAGGGCCTGCGCGAGGCCGCGCTCAATGCCGAGCGCGAGTTGGCCGGCGGCCACGCCGCCCCCGCCGCCGGCCAGGTGGCCGCGCTGCCCGAACTGATCGGCCGCATCTATCGCGTGCGCGCCGCCGCCGGGCGCACCGTGCAGGCGATCGAGGTCGAACATCGCGATCTGCTCACCATCGAGAAGATCCGGCGCGACGGCAAGGCGCTCGAACCGCGCCCGGACCTCGCGCTGCAAGCCGGCGACGTGGTGCTGCTGGTAGGCCGGCGCGAAGGCATCATCGATGCGGCCGGCACCATCGGCGACGAACTGGCCGGCGCCGACGCCGACGGCTTCGGCGTGGTGATGCAGACACGCCAGGGCGTGTTCACGCGCCGCGGCATGAACCACACGACGATCGCCAAGGTGCGCGAGAACGTCGACCGCGAGCTGCGCCACGGCGTGTTCGTCTCGGCCGTCACGCGCGCGGGCCAGCCCCTGCCGCTGCTGCCCGACACGGCGCTGCTGCACGGCGACGTCGTGACCTTCTACGGCTCGCCGGGCGATACCAAGCGTGCCGTCGATGCGGCCGGCTACGAACTGCCCTACACCAACAAGACCGATTTCATCTACATGAGCGTGGGCCTGGTGGTGGGGCTGCTGCTCGGGCTGATCGTCGCGAGCGTGGGCGGCGTGCCGCTCACGCTCGGCTCCGGCGGCGGCTGCCTGCTCGCGGGGCTGCTGTTCGGCTGGATGCGCGGCAAGCATCCGATGTACGGCGTGATGCCATCGGCCGCGTCGCGGCTGCTGCAGGATTTCGGGCTGGCCGTGTTCGTCGCGGTGGTCGGGCTCAATTCGGGGCTGCGCGCCGTGGCCACCGTGAAGGAAAGCGGCGTGACGATCTTCCTGCTCGGCGTGTTCGTCACGCTGTTCCCGCTGCTGCTGACCATGCTGTTCGGGCGCTACGTGCTGCGCTACCGCAACGCGGCGATCCTGGCCGGCGCGCTGAGCGGCTCGCGCAGCGCGAACCCGGCCTTTGGCGGGATTCTCGACAAGGCCGAGAGCGCCGTGCCCACCGTGCCGTTCGCCATCACCTACGCCGTGGCGAACGTGCTGCTGACGCTGCTCGGCCCGCTGGTGGTGGGGCTGGTGTAGCGCGGCGCGCTACCGTTCACCTTTTCCGGCGCGTCCGGTTTTCATCTTCCCGCAACGTGTGTCGTTCCGGCCGCTACCGAAGCAACCACAAGCGACCACGAGCGACCACTCACGATGGAGTCCTTATCATGGCCAAAGACAAGCGCAAATCCGACGACCGGGCAAAGCTCGCGGCACTGAGCCCGTTCGAACTGAAGGACGAACTGATCAAGGCGGCCGGCGGCGCGGCCGTCGAACGCCCCGCCAACACCGCGATGCTCAACGCCGGGCGCGGCAATCCGAACTTCCTCGCCACCATTCCGCGTCACGGCTTCTGGCAGCTCGGCCTGTTCGCGATGCGCGAATCCGAGCGCTCGTTCGCCTACATGCCGGAGGGCGTGGGCGGCTTTCCGCAGCGCGACGGCATCGTGGAGCGCTTCGAGTTGTTCCTGCGCGAGGAAAAGGACAAGCCCGGCATCGGCTTCCTGCGCGGTGCCGTGTCGTACGTGCGCGATCAGCTCGGCCTGTCCGCCAGCGATTTCCTGTACGAGATGTGCGAGGGCATCCTCGGCTCGAACTACCCGGTGCCGGACCGCATGCTGAGTTTGTCCGAGCAGATCGTCGGGCAGTATCTGCGCCGCGAGATGATCGGCAAGCATCCGTTCGTGGGCGAGTTCGACGTGTTCGCGGTGGAAGGCGGCACCGCCGCGATGACCTACATCTTCAACACGATGCGCGAAAACCGGCTGATCCAGCCCGGCGACACGATCGCGCTGGGCATGCCGATCTTCACGCCGTACATCGAGATTCCGAAGCTCAACGATTACCAGTTGAACGTCGTGCATCTCAATGCGTCGGTCGAGAACAACTGGCAATACTCGAACGCGGAACTCGACAAGCTGCGCGACCCGAAGGTGAAGGCGTTCTTTCTCGTCAACCCGAGCAATCCGCCCTCGGTGAAGATCAGCGACGAAAGCCTGCGCTACATTGCGGAAATCGTCGAGGCGCGGCCCGACCTGATCCTGCTGACCGACGACGTGTACGGCACCTTCGCCGACGATTTCGTCTCCCTGTTCGCGCTCGCGCCGAAGAACACGATCCTCGTGTATTCGTACTCGAAGTATTTCGGCGCGACCGGCTGGCGGCTCGGCACCATCGCCACGCATCGCGACAACGTGCTGGATCGCCTGATCGGCGAACTGCCGAAGGCGGTCAAGCGCGAACTGCACACGCGCTACGAATCGATCACGACCGACCCCGATTCGCTGAAGTTCATCGACCGGCTGGTGGCCGACAGCCGCACCGTGGCGCTCAATCACACGGCGGGCCTGTCGACGCCGCAGCAGGTGCAGATGGTGCTGTTCTCGCTGTTCTCGCTGATGGATACGCCCGACGCGTACAAGAACGCGCTGAAGCGCCTGATCCGCAGCCGCAAGCGCGCGCTGTACGAGGAAGTGGGCATTTCGTTCGCCGACGACGATCCGAACCAGGTCGACTACTACACCATCCTCGACCTCGAATTCCTCGGCGAGCAGGCGTTCGGGCGCGAGTTCGTGGATTGGCTGTTCAAGAACACCGAGCCGTCGGACCTGCTGTTCCGGCTCGCCAGCGACGCGCGCGTGGTGCTGCTGCCGGGGCGCGGCTTCGGCACCGCGCACCCGTCGGGGCGCGTGTCGCTCGCGAACCTGAACGAATCCGACTATCGCCAGATCGGCCGCGCGCTGCGCAAGCTGATCGAGGAATACGTCGAGCGCTTCAACGCCGATACCGGCAAGAAGCTCGATAGCGGGAAGGTCAAGTAAGCGCGGCGCACGCGCGCGCGGCGGCGGGCCTCACCCGCCCCGCGCTCAGTTGTGCAGCATGTAGGTTTCGTATTCGAGCCGCGAGAACTTGCGGTCGAGCACCAGCACCGCCACCACCACGAGCACCAGCAAGGTGGCCGCGAAACCGTAGCCGTATGCGTTCGGGCTCATCTGCAGCGTGACCCAGGTGAGCACCCCGTTCAGCAGCGCGAAGGCCGCGCACAGGCGCAGCACCGTGCCGCGCGCATCGAGATAGAAGAACACGTTCAGCAGGCCGAGCAGCACCACCTGCAGGCTGGCCGCGATCGCGTCGACCGTCAGCAGCGGCATGTAGAGCGTGGAAATGTGCAGCGCCTGCAGCAGGTTGCTGCCGAACGCCACGATCAGCAGCAACACGATCGCCTGGATCTTGACGATCTCGTACAGGCCCGAGCGCACGCTGCTCACCATCATGTCGCGCATGTCGTTGATATGGCGCAGCGTCGCGCCCTTGCGCACCGCGTCGTAGAACGCATCGTAGTACTCGACGAAATCGGTTTCGATACGCACCAGGAACGCCGCCATGCCCGGCATCACGCACACGTAGGCGATGAACACCGGCATGTCGTAGATCACCGACGCGCGCAGCGGCCCGATCACCGGCGCGCTGGTGCCGGCCGAATACCAGAACATGAACTTGTCGATCCACACGCCGAGGTTGAACAGAAAGCCGACCATCGCGAGCGACGGATACGCGAAGCGCCGGTCGAACGCCTCAAACGAGATCAGCCGGCCGCCGCGATAGCCGCGGTAGATCAGCCCCGACAGGCCGGCCAGCAGCACCACATGCCCGGCGACGAAACCGCCCAGCAGGCCCGCCAGCCCGTGCCGGTTCAGCAACAGCGCGAACCCCACCGTGCAGCCGTAGCCGACCATGAACGTGTAGAGAATCTGCCGGTACTGCTTGACGCTCGACAGGAAGATCACCGAGATCCAGATGTTGCTCAACACCACGAAGCCCACCACCATCAGCACGCGATACGCGAGCGTCTCGCCGCGAAAGCCGAGCGCCATCGCGACGCTGGCAAACAGCCCGGCGGCCAGCGTCGTCACCAGCACCACGCCGTTGTAGTTCGACAGCACGAGATCGTCGCGCTTCTCGAACAGGCGATCCGAGATGAAGCGCGTGAACGCGAGCTGCAACGGCCCCGTGAGGATCAGGCTCAATGCGATCAGGTAGGTGACCGACACCTGGAACTGCACGATCGCGAACTTCGGGATCACCACCGCCAGGCTCATCACGCCGATCAGCAGGATGCCGAAGATCGACAAAATCAGCGGCCCCGAGCTGATCAGGCCCGCGTACGCATAGGCGCGCGCGGCGCCGAACAAGCTGTCCTTGCGCAGGATCTTGCGCAACTCGAAACCGATCCCGGCCATCAGCGGGTCTCCTTCGCGGGCTTGGCGCCATGCGGCACCGGGCAACCGCCCATTGCGTCCGCAGCGCCCGCCGCCGGCCGCGCATCGGGCGCGGCGGCAAGCCGGGTGTAGAGCGCGGCGTAGCGGTCCGTCATCTGCGCCTTGGTGTAGTAGCGGCGCACCCGCGCGAGGCCGGCCTGCTGCGCGGCGCGCCAGCGCGTGTCGTCATCGAGCAGCGCCAGCGCGGCCCGCGCGAATTGCGCCGGATCGGCGATCGGCACGACCGCGCCGGCGCTGCCGAGCGCGCGATCCTCGTCGCCGTAGCCCTCGATCAACTGGCGGCACGAGCCGACATCGGTGGTGATCGACGGCACCCCGGCCGCGAAGCCCTCCAGCACCACCAGCGGCAAGGCCTCGCTGATCGACGACAGGGCGATCAGATCGACCTTCGGCAGCACCGCATCGATGCGCTGAAAGCCGAGAAACTTCACGCGCGAGGCCAGCCCCAGACTCTCGACCAGCGCGCGGCATTCGAGCGCGTAGGCCGGATCTTCCTCCTCCGGGCCGACGATCCAGCCTTCGATGTCCGGCATGCTGTGCGACGCGACGAACATCGCGCGAATGAAGGTCTTGATGTCCTTGATCGGCACCACCCGGCCGATCAGCGCGACCACGCGGCGCGGGCCGTCGATGCGTCGCTCGACCAGCGGCGCCAGCGCCTCCACATCCACACCGTTGGGAATGCTGCGGGTTTTCGCGGCGGGCGCGCCATCGGCGATCTGGCGCAGCCGGTTCGCTTCGTACAGCGCGACGATCTCGTCGGCGGCGTCGTACGCGAGCCGGCCGAGCGCCTCGAAGAAGCGCACCCACAGCTCGCGGAAGTAGCTGATGCGCGAGATGTCGCGCTCGAACGCGCCGCGATTGTCGCGAATCCACTGGCTCTGCAACAGATCAATCTTGCGTTCCTTCGTATAGATGCCGTGTTCGGACACCAGCAGCGGCCGCCCGCTGCGGTAGTGCAGGAGCGTGCCGAGAAAGCCGGCGTAACCGGTGGACACCGTGTGATACACGCGCGCCGGCGGCAGTTGCTCGGCCACGTTCGCCAGTTGCCACAGCGGCTTGTGCATGATCCGCACGGTCCAGAAGTAATCGGTAAACGACGGGTCCGTGCAGTGCCGCTCGTACTGATCGACGATGAAATCCCACGCGGCGCGGCTGGTCGAGAACTGCTTCTCGTTGAGCATGCCGTGCGCGCCGAGCGTGGGCGCCATCTGCGCCATCAACGCGGCCACGCTCGTGCTGCTGTCGCCGCCCGCGCCCTGCCGGCCGTTCGCGCCGCGCAGCGCCTCGTGCAGCCGCGCCGATTGGGCGAACGCGGCCGGATCGCCCGCCACCTCGCGCGGCTTGTGCTCGACGCCGGCGGCCGTCGCGTACAGGTAATGCGCCTCGAAATGCACGACGTTGTCGGGCAGCGCGTACGCGGCGCCCTGGTAATCCTCCTCGCGGCTGCCGATGAACACCACTGCGAAGCGCAGGTGCGGATACGCGCGCAGCATCTCGTTGACCCAGCTCGACACGCCGCCGCGCACGAACGGGAACGTGCCCTCCAGCAGCAGGCAGACATCGGCATCGGCGGCGCGCCGGTTCAGGGACGGATTCATCGGGACCAGTAGGTGACAATCGGTTTGAGCGTGGGCAGCACCGCGGCGTTGCCGAGCGAGGCGAGCAGCTCGCGCGTGAGCGCGTAATCGCCGCGCAGGAACGCGACCTCGGCGAGCCACGGCGTCAGGCGCTCGCGCGGAAAACCGAGCTCGAGCGCGCGCGCCATCGCCACGCCCGCATCGTCGGGGCGGCCCTCGGCGAGCGCGAGACGGCCGAGGATCAGCCACAGCGCGGCGTCGCGCTCGTCCACCTCGAGCGCGGCGCGCGCGTACCGTTCGGCCTGCGCCAGCGTGTGCCGGTATACCGCGCCTTGCACGAGGCTCTGATAGATCAGTTCGAAATACAGTTCGGCAAGCTGCCGGTTCAGCGCGTAGCGCTCGGCGTCCGTTGCGGCCCTGGCGAGCGCCTGCCCCATCGCGTAGATCTTCTGCATGATCTCGTTCTCGGCATGATCGAGCGTGCCGTACGCGATCAGCCGCACGTCCTCCACCGGATCGGCCAGCAATTCACGCAACAGGCTGCCGGTGGTGCGGGTCGGCATGCTCTGGATCGCGACCAGCGCCGTCAGCCGGTCGGTGGACGACACCTGCGTGTTGACGAGCCGTGCCTGCAAGCGCGCGCCGCCGCCATGCGCGACGCGCGACACCAGATGCGTGATGAACTCGGGGCGGCCCACCTCGGCGAGCCGGTCGTTCTCGCGCTCGGCCGGAAACCACGCCGCCCAGGCGCAGCTCGCGAGCACCAGCAGGCCGCCCACGAGCGGCATGAACATCAGCAGCGCCCACAGCAGCCAGAGCGTCGGGCGGCGCGGCTCGCGGTAGCGCGCCGGCAGGATCGGGCGCAACAGCCAGGCCTGCACGGCGGCGGCGAGCGCCTGCAATGCGAGGCCGGCCAGGAACGGATCGAGGTGCGCGCCGGCCCGCTCGCACGCCCACCAGGCGAGCGCCTCCACCAGCAGGCAAGCCAGCGCGCGCAGCACGCCGACGACCAGGGCGACGAAGGCGGCGGGCTTAGACATCGGCGCCGCTGCGCTTGAGCAGGCGCTGCAAGGCCGCGCCCGGTTCGAGCGCGCCCAGGTGCAGCGTGTGCACGCCGATGTGCGCGCGTTCCATGTCGAGCCCGAACTGCGCGTCGAGACTGTTTTCGATCCGCGCCAGGTAGCCGTCGACGCCGGTCGTGTCGGTGGCCGGCATCAGGTTCACCAGCACCGAATGCGAGGCGGTCTGCAGCGGCCACATCAGGTCGAGCGCGCGGCGGCGGCGCAGCACGTGCTCGAACAGCGAATCGCCCTCCTCGCCGCGCGGAAACGCCAGCGCAACCAGCGACGACGCAATGCCCGCGTCGCGCTGCAAGCGCGAGAGGCGGCCGAGATCGAGCGCGAAGTCGTACGGGCAGCCCGGCACGTCGGCGAGAATGCCGCGCACCACGCTCGCATGCTCGACGCCGTCGGCGTAATACGCGAGCAGCACCAGCAGCAGTTGCAGGCTGTCGAAGTTCAGCGACAGGAACGGCATGCGCCGCACCACCAGCAGCGCGATCACCTCGCCGTCGGCGCTCACCAGCGGCGCACACACGAGGTAATCGGTCTGCGCGATGTCGGCGCTTTCGCCGCGCAAGTGCGCGACGCTCTTGGTGCGCAGCGCGTGCAGCACCAGATCGTCGCTCGCGACCAGCGAGAACGCGTCGCCGACATGCGCCACCGCCTCGGTCGCGGGCCGGTCGTCACGCACCGGAAACACCGCGCCGATCTCGATCTGGCACACCTGCGCCACGAATTCGAGCATCCCCGCCACCGACGGCAGCGCGCGCAGCGGCGCGGGCGCCTCGGCCGGGCCTCGCGGCTCGGCGCTGACCGACAGGCGCCGCAGTTCGGTGATCGAGTCGCGCAGCGTGGTGGGCTTCGACAGCAGATCCTTTTCGAGCCGTTCGTGCGACAGGCGCATCAGGTAGTGGCTGTTGGTGATCGCGACCAGCCGTTCGTTCAGATAGTCGTTGATGGTCGAGGCGCGCCGCGCCCGATGGCCCCACGTATCGCCGAAATGGCCGGCGATCACCGTCTGCAGCAGGCCGCCCGCGAACATCATCACGGGCCACGGCGCGCCCGGCGGATAACCGAGCTTCCAGGCCGCCACCATCAGCGCGCCGCCGAACAGCCCGAGCAGCGTGCCGTAACGCAGCGCGACGATCATCGGCGCGAACCACAACCACGGGAAGCCCGCCTGCAACAGCAGCGGATCGTGCGGCGAACACAGGCGGCTCACGGCCAGCACCAGCGCGACGAACACGGCGGCCTCGACGATCGCGAACGGCCGCGCGACGGCCGGCGCGATAAACCGGCGCAACGGCCCGAGGCGGCCCAGCGCGTTGGAGCTGCGCGTCTTCGACGCGTCGGCGGCGGATTGCATCGCGGCGGGATTCACGGCCGGTTCCTTTTCATGGGTTCGGAAGCGCGAGGGCGAACGCGTGGCGGCCCGGCCTCAACGGCGCGGCGCGAGCGGCGCGAGCACCTTCGCGATCAGCCCGGTGGCCACGCCCGCGAGGCTCGAACGGCTCCAGCCGTTGCGCGTGCCGGTGGCGCTCCAGACCACCTTGCCGGTGTTCACGTCGGTCAGCTCGAACGTCAGGCCGACCACCGGCTCGCCGTCCACGCCGGTTTTATAGCGCCATTCCTCGACCGAGCCGGACAGCACGTAGCGAATTTGCTGCGACTGCGCCCACGCCAGCTTCTGCTGGCCGTCGCTGCGCTGCGCGGTATCGAACAGCGCGCTCGAACCCGCGTCGTCCGGCGCGAAGCGCACGTCCGCGAGGCCGTCCGCGCGCAGCACGTTGGCCGCGATCGACGCCGCGCTCTGGCCGGCCGACGGCGTTTCGGTGTAGTTCGCGATCGCCCCGACCGCCACCGCATCGTGCGCCTGCAGCGCCGGCGCGGCGGTGCCCTTCAGCGTGCCGCAGCCCGCCAGCAGCAGCGTTGCCGTGGCCGCCGCCGCGCACCACGAGAGGGCCCGCTTGCTTCGTTCCATTCCACTCATTGCCCTGCTCCTTCGTTCATGTCGTCATTCGTTCGGCGCGCACGGCCCAGGCCGGCGCACGCGTCAATAGAACCAGCTGTAGCGCCCGCCGATCACCGTCACCGGTTCCGAGCCGGCCTGGGACACGCTTTCGCGCTCCAGATAGAACACCGCGTGATCACCGCCGAACACGCTGCCGGCGGCGCCCGCCGTGATCTGCGGCCCCCAGCCCTGCACCGAATCGTGCACGATGCCGATATCGAGGAACGGCCGCCAGCGATGCGTGTAGCGATCGAGCAGATCGGTGCCGAAGCCGAACGAGAGCCCGTACTGCGCATAGGTCGGCGGCATCGCGCCGGCGGCGGTCAGCGGCCCGAGCGCGGCCGGCGACAGCCGCGCGAGCAACGGGTCCGCGGTGCCGGTGGCCGAGTATCGGCCGCGCGCACCGCTCAGTCGCAGCGTGAAATCCGGGTAATCCAGGCGCAGCTTGTATTCGATTTCGCCCGAAGTCAGCACGCCGCTGCCCAGAAAATTGCGCGCCTGGCTGTAGAAGCGGTCCGCCTCCACGCTGCCCGTCACCAGCAGGCGCTGAGAGATGGTCCAGCGCGCGCCGCCGATCAGGTTGTCCTTCATGCCGCCCACCGACAGCAACTGCGATTCGGTGGCCCGCTGGTTGCGTCCGATGCTGCCCGTCAGCCCCACCGGCGAATTGCGGCCAAGTTCGCCCGACACGCTGACCGTGTTGAAACTGTCGAGGCCCTCGCGCCGCCCCAGTGTCAACTGCACCGCGGTGTTGCGCGTCTGGCGGCGCAGGTGGACATCGACCGAGCGGTCCACGCCCGGCACGTTCACCAGTTGGGTTGGATCGGCGCTGCGCTGGAAGCGCTCCAGCGCGGTCACGCCCACCATCAGGTTGTCGCCGATCTTCACGCTGCCGCCGATCCGATGCTCGACGGTATCGAGCGGATGCTCGACCTGGCTTTCGACGCCCGTACTGAGCGATTGCGGCCACGCCATCGCGGTATCGACCAGGCGCTCGTGCAGCAAGGCGTTGCGCGGCGCGCCGGCCAGGCCGTCGAACGCGAGTTGTTCGGCTTCGCCGGGGCGGTCGAGCGCCAGCAGCGCATCGATGCGCCCGTCGATCGGCAGCCGCGAGCCGCGTTGGTCGACCAGCCGCTGCATGGTGGCGGTGTCGCCCTCGGCCAGCGCGAGCGTCAGTTGCGAATCGGCCGGGCGCGCGAGACGGCTCGCGTATTGCCGCGCCAGCCAGCGCGTCGCGAGCGGGCTGGCGTCGTGCGACAGCGCCGAGGCGATCGCCACGTCGATCGCCACCGCCGAGCGCAGGCGCGCGGCCGCCGCCTGGTCCAGCGCATGGCTGGCCGGTTCGGGCGGCAAGCCGGGCGCGTCGCCGAGCAGCGTGCGCCGCGTCGCGGCCATGGTGTCGGTGCCGCCGTCGTCTTTCAGCAACTGGCCGAGCAAGGCCGCCGCCGCGTCACCGTTCTCGAAGATGTCGGCCAGCAGCACGCGGCGGCCCCGCAGCTCGTCGCGCCGCTCGGGGTCCTGCCCCGCGCGGCGTGCCCGCAGCGCACGCGCCGCGCTGCCGCCCGCCGTCTCGGCCTTCACGTCCTGCGCCATCTGCAGCCAGACCTTGCGGCGGATCGACCACGCCAGATCCGGGTCGCCGGCATCCTCGTGCGCTTCGGCGAGCGTGAGCAGCCACAGCGGATCGCGCGACATCGACGCGCCCTGCCGCCGCAGCAGATCGAGCGCGGCGGCCGGCCGGTTCATGCGCATCTCGGCCGCCGCGAACGGCCCCCACAGCGCGCTGTCCTGCAACGCGCGCGAGCGCCACGCAACCATCATGTTGCGCAGCTCGGCGTCGCTGCCGTAATCCACCAGCGTCCAGATCAGCGCGGCGCGCACGTCATCGGTCGCGCCCGGCAGATCGACCGCGCGGCGCAGGTCGGCGAGCGCGGCCAGCGGCGCACCGGTCTCGCGGTAAAACTCCGCACGCGCGCCGAGCACGCCCGGCGATTGTTCGGCCCGCGCACGATCCTCGGGCGAGAGACTCTTGAGCAGCGCATCGACGCGATCCATCGCGCGCGCCAGCGTGTAGTAGTAGATCGCTTCCTGCAACGCGCGCATCGTGTGATCGCGCTCGAACTGAAGCTGCGAGGTCCGCCCCGCGTCGAGCGGGTACGGATCGTAGAAGTACGTCATCGCGCTCAGGTCGTCCGGGGTCGCCACGCCGCTGGCCAGCAGGTGCCGGTAGGCCGCGTCGGCGATGCCGTCCTGTTGCAGCAGGCGCGCGAGCTGCGCTTCGTTGCGCCAGAACTGCATATCGGCATCGGTATCGGCGTCGGCCGCGCCCGGCTGCGCGGCCTGCAGCATCGCGAGCGCCGGGGCGTACTGGCCCTGGCGATACAGGATGCTCGCGCCGTGCAGCGCGTAGGACGTGTTGCCCGGCTCCGCCTGTTGCAGCTTGCGCCAGATGCCGAGCGCCTCGTCATCGTGGCCGGCGCGCTCGGCGAGCAGCGCCATGCGCTCGTCGAGCGCGTGGCTGCCGGCGGTGCGCAGGCGCGCGTGCAGGAAGGCCAGCGCGTCCTCGGGCCGGCCGAGCCGTTCGAAGGTGGCAGTCGTGGTATCGACCAGCCGCATGTCGTTCGGCGACGCATCCGACGCATGCACGAGCGCCACGACGTAGCTCGCATCGTCGTGCAGCATCGGCGCGAGGCGCAGCACGTTGGACCAGCCGGACGGATCGTTCGACGCCTGCGCGTAGCCGAGCCACGTATGCAGCGCGAGCAGCGGCGCGTTGTTCCATTCGGCGACCTGCGCGAGACGCTTGAGCCACAGCGCCGAATGCGGAGTCTTCGCCACTTGATCGGTGGCGACCTTCTGCGCGTTGGCGAGGTCGTTCGATTCGAGGAACGACTGGTAGAGCAGGCTCGGCAGATCGTCGGAGGCGCGGTTGGCGGCGGCTGCGGTGGTGGCACCGCCGTCGGCCGGTGCCTGCCCCGTGGTGGCCGCAACCCGCACGATCCGCACCTCGCCCGCCCGCGTCGCGATGCGCCGCGCACCTGGCCAGCCCTCGCCGACCGGGCCGTCCATGTAGAGGAACGCCGCCGCGTGCGCACGGCGCGACGTTGTCGCTTGCATCGACGCAACCCGCAGCGCGGCGCGCTCGATCCGGCCCACGTCCACACGGCCCATTTGCTGCGTGGACAAACCAAGCAGCGTCTTCGCGTACTGGTCGACGAGATCGGGACGCTGCGCGGCCCGAGCCAGGTTGAGCAGCACGATCAACGTGTCGCGATCGTCGGCCAGCGTGCCGAGGTGCGCTTGCGCGGCGGCCAGCGCCTCGTCCAGATGATTGCCGGCGCGCAGCGCGGCCACGCCCGCGATGAAGCAGCGCCGCTGTTCGGCGCGCGTCGTCGCATCGGCCTGCAGGCTGAACCACGCCGCCGCCGCGCGCCGGTAATCGCCGCCCCACAAGCCGTATTTCGCGACCTCGGCATTCCAGCGCCGGCGGTTCGGCGCGTCCTGCCGCACCAGGCGCTCGTAGAACTGCGCGGCCAGCGCCGGCAGGTCGAGCGCCGCCGCGTTGCGGGCCAGCACGGTGAGATCGTCGGTGTCCCAGGCATCGCCCGCCACCGCCGCGAGCCGGGCCCGCAGCGAGGCGATCGCGCCGGCGCGGCGCGGATCGCCGGGCGGGAACGCGAACGCCTGCTGCTCGTCCACGTTCAGGCGCAGCAGCGTGGCCGCGCGATGCAGGCGCGCGTCGGGCTGCGCGTCCATGCGCGTGGCGATCCGTTCGGCATCCTCACGACGGCCCAGTTGCTGGTATTGCTCGCCGAGCGTCTTGAGCAGCTCGACGTTGTCGGGCTGCACGCGCAGCCACGCCTCCTGATACGCCACGCCCAGTTCGCTCGGGCCGGTAGTCGAGGCGATCCGCTCGCGCAGCGCTTCGCGCGGCCACGCCGTATAGAGGATCGCCACCGCCCCCGCCGCCAGCAGCAGCACGAGCCACGGCGGGGCGATGCGCGGGCGGTCAGCGGCCACAATCGATCTCGACGGCTTGATACGTGACGCGCGAACCGGCCACGCCGGTCGTGTCGAAGCGCAGCAGCGCGCCGTCCGCGTGCGTCGCGACCGGCTGGCCGGCGACCCGCACACTGCAACGCTGCGCGTTCGCCAGTTCGACGAACGGCTGGTAGTAGCCGCCGAATTCGAACGCCAGGCCGTGCGGCGTCACCCGGAAGCGGCGCACGAAGCCGTTGGCGACCGCGATGTAGGGGCGCTGCGGCGCTGCTGCTGCCGCGCTGGCGGCCGGCGCAAGCGTGAAGCGCGCGGCGCCGTCGTCGATGTGGAGGTAGTTGCCGTCGGGGCCCGGCGCATAGCCGGTCACGCCCGAGGCGTGCGCGAGGTCGGGCACCTCGCTGCCGGCCCAGTGCAGCTCGCGCACCATGCCGTTGCCGCGCACCAGCCAGCCGTCGCGCGTGCCGGTCTGGCGCGCCACCGCGAAGGTGTGCCAGTCGAGCACCTTGCGGATGTAGTCGGTCACGTGCACCGGCAACAGCGGCTGCTTCAGCACGGCCGCGAAAATCTTGTCGAGCGAGCGCAGCGACGCCACCTTGGTGCCGCTGTACATGTGATAGTAGATGTCGATCGGCTTGAAGCGCAGCGGGCTGTCGGTCATCGAGAAGGTTTCGAGCACGCGGTCGAAGCCGTAGAACGGGCCTTGCCAATCGTTGGTGTAGACGTTCTCGTCCTGGTTCGGCGCGTAGACCTGATAGGCGTTCGGCCCCTTGTCGACGCCGATCGGCGCGATCGCCGTCCAGGTCGGCTGCGAGCGCGTGATCACCGTGTCGCCGCCGTTGAAGTTGTAGACGCCGGCCTCGTACACCTTGCGCACCACGATGCCGGGCGGCTGGCAGTCGCCCGACCATTGCAGCACCACCACCTTCTTGTCCTGCGGCGCGAGCTTCGCGTTGATGTAGTCGATCGAGCCGGTGATCTCGCGGTCGATATTGAACTTGTAGCCCGGGATGTTCAGCGAGAACGCCGCGTCGCCGCCGCCGCGATCGACCTTCGCGCCGGTGCTGCCGTCCACGTCTTCCCACTGGAAGGGGTGCGAGTAGGTGTGCGTACCGATCTCGACCCACGGCAGCGCGAACATCTTGCGCGCGATCTCCTCGAGCCGTGGCGAAATCTTCGGATACAGCCCGGCCGGGCCCACCTCGCCCTCGATCACCGACAGCGTCATCGGGATCTTGTAGC
Organism: Burkholderia sp. 22PA0099; assembly: GCF_047497165.1. NCBI lineage: Bacteria > Pseudomonadati > Pseudomonadota > Betaproteobacteria > Burkholderiales > Burkholderiaceae > Burkholderia > Burkholderia sp. 22PA0099. The sequence continues at coordinate 3,290,584 of NZ_CP163165.1, forward strand.
GCGAGAAGATCTGCTCGTAGAGCGCCTCGCCCGAATAGTCCGGGCCGGGAAACTCGGTGCGCGACGCGAAACCGTCGCCATCCACGTGCGTCATCAGCAGGCGGCGGCCGTTTTCGGTGGTCACGCTCGGCGACGGCAGCGCCGGCAGCCGCAGCGCGGCGCTCAGGAACGACATCGGCTGGATCGCCCAGCGCTCCATCTCCACACCGTCGAGCGACACCACCGTGTACGGCGCGAGCGCGTAGCCACCCCACGGCAGGATCGCCACCGGGTCCAGTTCGCCGCCGTTCACGCCGAGGCGCAGCAGCGCATGGCCCGTCGCGCCGACGTGCACGCCGAGCAAGTCGCGCGGGTCGTTGCGAGGATTGATTTCGAAACCGATCATCGGATCGCGCGCGATCACGTTCACCGGCCCCGAGAACGGCCCGGCCACCGTCTGCAAGCCCAGCCCGGCCCCGAGCGGCCCGGCCGGATCGAAGCCGAGCTGGTCGAGGAACGCCACCGGCACATGATCGACCACGCGCGCGGCGATCCAGCGCTCCCAGGCGCGCGTGTTCGGCACGCCCGTGCCTTGCAGCCACACCACCACGCCCGCGTAACGGTCGGGCGTGATGTCGTTCGGCAGGCCGGAGGCGAAATCCGCGTATTGCACGTCGTAGCCGAGATAGTTCAGCGGCGTGGCGAGATCGCGCACGCCGATGCTGCCGTCGAGCGGCTGCTTCGGGTTGTGATCCTGCACCACCAGAATCTTGCGCGGCAGCACCTCGATCGCGCCGATGCCCACGATGTCGCGCGCGGGGCTCGTCACGTACGGCTCGACGCCGAGCGCCAGCACCGTTTCGGCGGTCTGGCGCACGCAGATGCGATCGGTGCGCGCGCAGGATTCGATCGACACCACCGGCACCCCGGTTTGCGCGGTGAACGCGCGGGCGGCCGCCGCGCGGCTGTCGCGCAGCGCGGGCGGTACATCGAGCGGGAACGTGCCGGCCTCATTCAGGCCATGCACCAGCGAATCGCCGACCACCGCGTAGAGTTCCCGCGCGACCGGCATGGCGGCCTGCAAGGCATCCGGGCCGCCGGCAACGAGCCGCGCGTCGGGGTGCGCCGCGCGAATCGCGGCGACGGCGGCGAGCGCGTCCGGCGAGTCGAGCAGAAAGCCGCGATAGCCGCGCTGCCACAACGGCTCGATGGCGCGTGCCACGAACTGGGCCGGCGCTTCGCCGGCCTCGGCCGTGGTGCGCGCCATCCACAAGGTGTGCGCGAGCGGATGGGCCTGCGGATCGAAACCGCGCGCGGGGTCCACCACTACCGCGTCGAAGGCCTGCAAGGCGTCGACCGGCGGATTGACGGCGAAGTAGAAGGCCAGATTGGGACGGTGGGTGGCCGTATCACCGGCGGCCGGGAGCGGCTGCGCGGCTGCCGGCATTTCGACGTGCGCGGGGGCCGACTGGGCGATCGCCCGAGTGGGCGCATTGATCGCACCAATGAGCAGCCACGACAGGCCGATACACAACGCACGCGACACGGCGCGGCGTTGCGCGTTCCACTGCCGCCACGGCGCGCACAATGCAGCGCCCGACAGGTCGGTTTGATTTCGCATGCAAGTCTTCGGATTGCACCGCGCATGAAAGCGCAATGTCATTCTGGGTTCGCGAGTGTTCGAAGCGGGAAATCGCTGCGACAGGCTGCCGTTGCCACGGCGTCGAACGACGCTGCGGCCGCGTCCCGCCTGCGGATTGTCCGGGCGGACCGGCGCGGCGACGCATCGATGAAACGGCGCGGATTTTAACTTGATTCACCAAATCTTACGCAGTATTTCTTCGTTCATGCGTCGATTGGGGCTTAATTCCAACGGATACGGATTGATTGGTTTTTTAAAACCACATATTGGAATTCCCGCAAACGTTTTCTGATTTTTATAGACGAATGCTCTGTCCCGAAATTAATATCGTCTGATTCCGATTCGGATGATGCGGCCTTGGCGTCGGCGTATCGGCTCGATCGCGCAACCGCTCCGACGGCAATGTGAAGAGTGAAAGCTATTTGTTAGATATTACGTAATCACGTCAATCATGCGGCCGCTCGCATGCGAGATCGAGGAACGCGCGCGCGTGGGGGCATCGCGTTTCGATTTCCGTGATACAGAGGCAAGCTGGCGTGTGCGTTTCCGTATCGAAGCAGAGCCGGCACCCGCCAGGCTGTCCGAAGACGGAGCCTTCGCTTCGTGCCGACACCTCGCCATGGATTGCCCGGCCTATGCGGTGGCGGTCCACTCCCGGTTGGGATGTCGCTGCGGCAGCGCATGTGGATGACACCGACCTGAAGCGCCGGCGTATCGTGCCGACCTCGCCTCGTGGTCGGCACGGCCGTTTCCGCCGTTCGATACCCGTCATTGGACAGGCCCTGGTGCACCGGCTCAACAGCGAGGCAAATGCATCAGTGGCCTGGCACGAGCAAACGGCGCAGTTTTGACGCGAATCTCACTGCTTACATCGTCGTCTGAACCCAGCGAGAAAAATGTCGCCAGATTCAGGTCTTCAGACGCGCCCAGTCCAAATCGCCGGCAGCGTGGTCGAATCAAGTCGGATACGAGGTTGGCTCCGCCAACACTCCCGACATATCGTACATAGTCGTCCTGAAGGCCCGTGATCGTGGCGAGACTTTCGGCACGTGCTGCGGTCGTGGTCGCGGCGGACACGATTGCCAACGCGCCGAATATGGTGATCAGCTTCAAGGTTTTCCTTGTCATGTATTGCCTCGGCTTGAAATCGTCGGTCAGCAGCTGGTACGCATACTATCGCGCACCACGCAAACGCCTCGACCGCAATGCAAACCACGAAAACGCCTTGTCAGCCGGCACGTAATTCGCGGATAGGCGGCACGCCGAGCGGTCCGACAGCATCAACCGGGTCACGCTGACCATCTCGGAGATGCATGGCGGCGTGTCGGAACAAAGCATCGTCATCGCGCTGATCGACGAACGCATGAACGACATGGACGAAATGACCCAACAGAACGCGGCACGCGTCATGCACGGAATAAAGCGCAGCCGCCGGTGTTAACCCAGCGAGCGTGTCCGATCGGCCGCGCCCCACACCGTGAAAGGTTCGCGCCATGCCCTCAGCCCGCTTTGATATTCGTCGATCACTCGCTCCCGCCATCGCCGCCGGTGCCATCGCGATACTGATCAACGTTGCGCTATTGGCAATCGCCGACAAGTATGGCCTCGTTACAGCGCGCGGTGGTTTGCTTACCTTATTGAATCGGACGCTGCACATTCCTGGGAACGGATTGGCGAGGAATTGGCTCTTTCAGCAAGCTTTTCACATTGCCGTCGGCATTGGAATGGCGATCTTCTACGCGGGAATCAATACCAGGCCGGCGGCACGGCCGATTCTCAAGAGCCTTCTGTATGCGGCCGCGCCGTGGCTCGCCAATTCGCTGATCATTCTTCCCTTGATCGGACAGGGCATTGCCGGAAGCCGCGTGATTTCCGTGCCGGGCATGATCTATTTCGCCTTTGCGCATACGGCGTTTTTTGTCATCAACGGGCTGCTGCTGGCCCGATTCTCGGCCGAATAGAAGCCACCGCATCTTGCCGCCCGTCGCTGGCGGCATTTTTCGCAGAGTTGGATAAAAGATAGAACACCGAATCAATTGTTGAGCGCGGTTGAATTCAGTTCTCCATTCACCAACCTTGACGTGCCACCGCGAAATTAAAATAATTCATCGGCAATTTCAATCGGCCAATACAAGACAGGCGGATCATGAAGCCAACCTCCCCTTCCCTCTCCAGAGAAAACGTTCATCCGGATCGCCGTTACGGAAGGGTTGAGGCGCAAACCTACGCACTCCTGCGGGCGGCATTCGGCCTGATTCTGTTCACGCATGGATTGCCGAAGGCGCTCCACATTTCGCATGGCGCCATGAATGATCCGATGGCCGCGTCGATCCACCTGATTCAGCACGTTCTCGGCTTGCCGTTTGCACCGCAGATCGCCTATCTGGTCATGCTGCTGGAAACCGCGGGCGCGCTGGCGCTCGCCGTTGGCTTCCATACCCGCATCGTTGCCCTGCTGTTCTGCGCCGAAATGATCGGGATTTGCTTTTCGCTCGGCCCGACCTGGCCCTGGCTCGACCGAGGCATCGAGTATCCCGTGCTGATGGGCATGCTGGCTTTATATGTCGCTTCGCATGGGGGCGGGCCTTACTCCGTGGATGGCCGCTTTTGGCGCACCTCGGAATTGGAGCGCCCGTGATAGGGCCGCTCGCTTATCGGCGTTCCCCCGCCTCGTCCAGGCCGATGCGTGCAGCGAGCGTTTGGTGCCCCCCTTTCCGCGCAGCGGCAATGGCGAAGCCGATCAACGCAGCGAACCCGGGCCAAAGCCGCTCAGGCTTTGACATTGGCAAGAATGCCCAAGGCATTCTCCCATCCGATTTTCTCGAATTGCGCCGCGCTCATGTTCGACGCCTTCAGCCCGTTCGCCGTATCCAGCGGCGACGCCGCCGGGAAATCCGAGCCGAACAGGATGCGATCGCCCGGCATCAACGCCATCAAGGACGGCAGCGTGTACTGATTCCACGCCTGTGCCGTATCGAAGTAGAGCTTCCGAATCAACGCAACCGCACCGGCCGGCTCCGCTTTCATCAAAACCGGATCGCCCGAGACCATGCGCGCGAATCGAAACGTCAGATACGGTACGTCACCGCCACCGTGCGAAAAGATGAAACGAATGTTCGGATAACGAATGGTCACGTGATTCATCAGCAAGCTCGCGACCGTGCGCGACGTCTCCGTGCCGTATTCGACCACGACATCCGGCACCTTGGGCACCACGTTCGTGCAGCATGCCGGCTGAAGCGGATGGACGAATACCGTCGCGCGACGCCGGTTCAATTCCTCCATCACCGGCGTGAAGACCGGATCGCCCAGATACTTGTCGCCGTAGCTCGTCATCATGCCCACGCCCTGCGCCTTCAGCGTATCGAGGCCATACGCGATCTCGGCAAGCGTCGCGTCGATATCGGGAAGCGGCAACGTGGTGAACATGCCGAAGCGGCCCGGGTGATCGACCGCCATGCGCGCCTGAAACTCGTTGCAATCGCGGGCGAGCGCCTTGGCCTGATCGAAATCGCCGAAGAAGATGCCGGGATCGCTGGTGGAGACAATCGCCATCCGGACGCCGCCGGCATCCATCGCATCGAGCGATTTCTGCACGGTCCAGCCTTCGTTGAAGGCCTGATGAGTGCGCCGCCCCCGCATCATCGCCAGCAACGCCGGCGACGTGTAGTGGTGATGCACGTCGATGATGCGCTTCGCCTGCGCCGGCTGTGCCCAGGCGTTACGGCCCAGCGCGAGCCCCACGCCGAGCGCCGCCGCCGCGCCCAGGAAGCCGCGCCGGCCCGCACCGGAATGGGAATGAGGATGGGGCAAGCCGCAGCCGCAGGGCGGCGCGGCCGGTTGCAGATCGAGTCTCGACCATTTCTTCAACATCGTGTGTCTCCAGTCTTGTTGTTTCGATGCGGGTCGTTGCCCGCGCTTACGTTCGCCGGCACGCGACGCGTCGCGATTTCGCGTCGGATACCGGCATCCATCGATGGCGCGACGCGCGCACCGGGTTCCCACCGCGCAGCCGGCGGCAACCCGGCCTCATGCGGTACGTGCACCGCGCCGCGTGCCCTATCGCAACGACGCCGCCGCGTTCGCCGCGGTCTGCCCATCCTGCTCGGGCGCCGCGCCGCTGACGCCGATCGCGCCGACGATCCTGCCGTCGTGAACGAGCAGCAGGCCGCCGTCGGCGGGCACCATGTCGGGCAGCGCAAGCACATTCAGGCGCCCCGCCGCGACCCGGTCGGCAAAGCCCTTGCTCGGCTCCTGGAACAGCAGCGCCGTTTTCGCCTTGCCCAGCGCCATCTTCACGCCGGCCAGTTGCGCGTCGTCCATGCGCACGAAGCACATCAGGTTGCCCCCGGCGTCGATCACCGCGATCGACTGACGCCAATGGTGATCGTGCGCATAGGCCAACGCGGCGTCGACCAGCCCCTGCGCACCGGCCAGCGTGAGCACGGGTGTGTCGACGAACTGCGCGTGGGCCGACGGAGCGCATGCCATCACGGCCCAGGCCATGACCGATGCCAATCGCTTCATTGAATCCTCCCATCGATACGTTCGACGCAAAGGCGCGCCACACGCGCCAGCACACCGGCAACCGGCGTCGCGCAACGGCCGCTCACACCTTCAGGCCTGCAACGCAACAGCCTGCGTGCGCAAATCGATCCGCCTGATCAACGGCATCGCCTTGTGGAGCGCCGGGTTGTCGTTCCCCGCCTTCCATGCGAGATGCAGTTCCACCGAGCGGACCGGGTCGATACCGGCGACCTCGCGAAACACGACGCCCTCGTACGACAGATGGCTCGCCGTTTCCGGCACCAGCGCGGCGCCCAGGCCGGATCGCACCACGGCCAGCATCGACAGGACCTGGCTCACATGCTGACGATAGACAGGCATTGCACCGATATGCGCGAACACGTGACGAACGAGATCGTGGAAATACTTCGCATCGTCGGGCGCATACATCACCATCGTCCGCCCGTCGAAATCGCGCAGATGCAGCGCGTCGCGCCGGGCAAGCGGATGATCGAGCGGCAACGCCGCCACCAGCGATTCGCGCGCGACGCAAAGGCTGCGCATGTCGTCGTGATCGGCGGGCAACTGCCGCAGCAGGCCGATGTCGAGCTGGCCGTTGTCGAGGGCATCCACTTGCGCGCGGCTGACCATCTCGCGCAGTTCGAGATCGACATCCGGCAGGCCGAGCCGCAGGCACCCCAGCATCTCCGGCAGGAATTCGTAGCCGGCGGTGGCGGTAAAACCGATCGTGATGCGGCCCGCCTCACCCAAGCCGGTGCGCAGCGCCGCCGAACGCGCCCGTTCGGCGAGCCGCAGGATCGTTCGCGCCTCCGGGAGCAGGCTGCGTCCGGCGCAGGTCAGGCTCACGGTTCGGTTCGTCCGGTTGAACAGCGCCGTGCCGATCTCATGCTCGATCAGTTGAATATGCCGACTGAGCGGGGGCTGCGTCATGTGCAGCCGCAGCGCGGCGCGGCCGAAATGCAACTCCTCGGCCACCGTCACGAAACAGCGCAGTTGGGTCAGATCGAACACAGTCACTCTCCTTTTCCCTCGCCACCCTCGCACGCAGGTGCGCAACGCCGGTGGCACACGGGATCGCCCCGCACGACGGATGCCGCTCCGCACCCATGCCATCCGGCACGGGCATGGCGCGCTCAGATCGGCTCGTCGACGATCGTGTTGCGCAGGATGCCGATCTTCGAGATCTCGACCTCGACGACGTCGCCCGGTTTCATCCACAGCGGCGGCTGGCGGTACGCACCGACGCCGCCGGTCGTGCCGGTGACGATCACGTCGCCCGGCGCGAGCGGCGTAAAGGTGCTGATGTATTCGATCAGTGCAGGAATGTCGAAGATCAGATCGTCGGTCGGCGCGTGCTGGACGACCGCATCGTTCAATCGCGTCGTCACGGTCAGCGCCGACGGGTCGCCCAGTTCGTCGGCCGTCACGAGCCACGGGCCGAAGCCGCCGGTACCCGGAAAATTCTTGCCGGGCGTCAGTTGGCTGGCATGGCGCTGCCAGTCGCGTACGCTGCCGTCGTTGTAGCAGGCATAGCCCGCGACGTAATCGAGCGCCGCTTTCGCACTGACATGCCGTGCCGGGCGGCCGATCACCACCGCCAGCTCGCCCTCGTAATCGAGTTTTTCCGAAGCGCGCGGGCGCACGATCGCCGCGTTGTGCGCCGTTTGCGAATCGGCGAAACGGGTGAAGATGGTCGGCTTGTCGGGAATCTCCTTGCCCGTTTCCCTCACGTGCGCGACGTAGTTGATGCCGATGCACAGGATCTTTTGCGGATCGGGAATCACGGGCAGAAACGCGATGTCGCCGATGCCGAAATCGGCCTGCGAACGCGCGGCGATCTCGCCGATTTCGGCGAGGCTGCCCCGTAATAGCGCCTGCCTGAGCGTCGCGCCCACCTTCGATGCGTGCGGCGCCATGTCGATGATGCCCGATTCTGTCAGTACACCGAATGATTCGATTCCTGCGCGCTTGAAACTGATGATCTTCATGAGAATGCCCTTGAAATATCCGCTTGAATCAGAACCGGTGCATCAGCCCGACGCCGGCCACGATCTGGCTGCGCGACGACGCCGGCTGGGCGTTGGCACCGTCGCCGATCGAAGCGACCGCATTGACGATGTCACCCGCGCCGTTGATGCCGAGCGTCTGGCCGCTCGCACGCTGGAATCCCTCCAGCGCGTACAGCGAGGTGCGTACCGACAACTGGTAGACCTCGGAGAAATTGATCTGCTGATACCGCGCGGCGGACGCGATGCGATTGGCCGTGGTCGCGCGCGTGTAGGCATAGCCCGCCGTCAGATCCACCACGGCCGACGGCTTGTAGTGAAGCACCGCGCCGACCGTGTTGAAGATGGCGGTATCGGTGAATGACGAATGCGTGCCGGGGATGTACTGCGTGTTCGAATACATGAACGACACGTCCCACGCCTGATTGAACGCATAGCCGCCCGCGACGGCCACCCGCTGCTGGGCCTGAGCGGTCTGGTAGCCGACATTGATCGCCGAGACGCCGATCTGGGCGCCGTTGTTCGAGGTGGCCGACGACGGGCTCCACGCACCGCCGCCGGGCGTTGCATTATTGATGCGCCAGAACGCCGCCGCGATCCCGATCGGGCCGTTGATGTATTGCGCGCCGGCACTCCAGGCCGAGCCCGCGTTGGTGCTGCCCGCTACCCCGCCGAACGAATACTCGCCGCTGAAGGTCAGCCCGCGGTAATTCGGCGACGTGTAGACGATCGCGTTGTTCTCGTGATAATCGGTGTCGGTGCCGTCGATGTCGCCGGGATGCGCCGCGTAGTAACCGGTCAGCCGCGGCTCCGGGCTGTACGGCTGCAGCATCGTGTAGTACGCCGAATATTCGCGCCCCGCCGTAAGGGTGCCGTATCTGGGGTTGGTCAAGCCCACGAACGCGAGCCGGTTGAACGCGAGCCCGGCCGTCGACTCGGCGCCGTTCGCGCCATTGAACCCCTGCTCCAGCGTGAAGATCGCCCGCGTCTGGCCGCCAAGATCCTCGCTGCCCTTGAAGCCGACGCGATCGGCGGCAAACACCCCGGTCGTCATCTTGACGAGCGAGCGGCCACCGCTGGTGGAACCGAGCGTGGTGGCGCTGCTCTGATAGCCGATGCCGTTATCCACGATGCCGTAGAGCGTCACCGAGCTTTGTGCATACGCGCCATCGGCCATCAGGAACGCACACGCCGAAATCCAGATTGTCTTGCGCATTGCTTGTCTCCTCCTAGTTGTCGTATCGTCGTTACATCGCCTGAAACATTGCACTCCTAACTTTTATTTCGATTTTTCCGTGGCTGGTTCGTCGCGCCCATCACGTCACGTCATGTCGGAACGCGGCATCGCCGCCGCGTCCCGACTCAAGCTCGACTCAGCCTCGGCCGAGGAACGACGGCATTTGCGACGCCATCACCGTGACGAACGGCACGTTGGCATCCAGGCTCATGTTGGCGATCAACAAGACCGTGTTGCCGACGTTCGCCGCATCCATCGTGGGCTCGACGGCGGTGGTGCCGTTCGGTTGCAGCACGCCGTTGGCCATGCGGGCCGTCATCGGCGTGGCGGCGTTGCCGATGTCGACCTGCGAGCTGACGATGTCGAACTTGCGGCCGTCCAGCCCGATCACCTTGGTCAGCCCCGTTACCGCGTGCTTGGACGTGGTGTAGGGCGCCGAGCCGGGGCGCGCGACGGTTGCCGACAGCGAACCGTTGTTGATGATCCGGCCACCACGCGGCGATTGATCTCGCATCATCCGGAACGCGGCGTTCGCACACAGGAACATCCCGTGGATGTTCACGTCGATCACCTTGGTCCATTGCTCGAACGTCACGTCGCCGAAATTCGTCGCGGGAGAGCCGGTGCCGGCGTTGTTGAACAGCACGTCGAGGCGGCCATGGGTCGATGCGACCTGGTCGAACAACGCCTGCACCTCATCGGGCCGAGACACATCGGTCGGCACCACCAGGCTTTCGCCGCCGGCCAGGCTGGCGGTCTCCTCCAGCGCGTCGCGCCGGCGGCCGGCCAGCGCGACGGCATAGCCGTCCTGCAGCAGTGCGGTGGCAACGGCCCGGCCCACGCCGCTGCCGGCACCGGTCACAATGGCAATTCGCTTCGTCATCCTAATTTCCTATCGTTTGTCAAATGCGTTGTCAGGGTTGCCGGCCGGGTCGAAGCACCCGGCCGGCATGGCTTCGTCTACTCCGGCAAATCGAGATTCGATTGCAGGATGATGTCGGCCGTCGCGCGGTAATGCGCCACCAGCATGTCGATCGCACCTTGCGGCGGCCCGTCGATTGCCGCGTCGATCAGCGCCTTGTGCTCGTTCGTGACGTCACGTGCCGGATACGCGAGGCTCATCGACAAAAAGCGGTAGCGCGCCGCGTGGTCGGTCATCAGCGAACAGAAATCCAGCAACCAGCGCGACGGGCACGTGGCGAGCAGCGCCATGTGAAACTGCTTGTGCGTGTCTTCCCACGGCGCGTTCTCCTCGAACACTTCCGAATTGGCCGAGCGATCGGTTCGTGAAAGCCGATGCCCGGCCAGGATCAGTTGCTCCTCCCATTTCATCGTCCGGTGGGCGAGCGCCTCGCGCAGCGCGACGGTCTCGACCCAGCAGCGCGTGTTGGTCAGCTCGACCAGTTCGCGCCGCGATACCTGTGCCACGAAAAATCCCTTCTGGTCCACCTTCTGCACGAAACCCTCGATCACGAGCTGATTCAGCGCCTCGCGTATCGGCGTGCTGGTCACGCCGTAACGCTGGCTGATCTCGTCGATCAGGAGCTTGGCCGACGGGGTCAGCTTGCCGCACAGAATGTCCTGCCGGAGCACCCGATAGACGGCGCTCGTGCGGGTGAAACTGGTGGCGGGTTTGGAACTTTGCGAAGGCAACATCAAATATCCTCGAACTGCGCGATGGTCAGGCCTGCATTCGTGTCGGTGATGTACATCAGCCCGTTGCGGTCGACGAACACGTCGGCGGACTGCGTGACCTGCACCGCGCCCGGCCGGATGTCCACCACCTCGAGCGGCGCGCCCGGCACGATATGCCCGACCTCGCGCGGCCTGAAAGCATTGGAAATATCGAACACGCGAACGCCAGCATTATGCCAAGTCGCGAAGATCAGGTTTTCGCTCTGAAACGCGCCGGGACGGTTCTCGTGAAGGTTGTGCGGGCCGAACTTGCCGCCGACCGCGCAGTAGTTCAGTTCCTCCGGCTGCGGCAGCGTGGCGATCGAGATCGGCCGGCCCGGTTCGCGCACGTCGAACACCCACGTATGCGCCAGCCCCGCGGCGCAGTTCGAGCTCATCGCCTCGTCGGCGATGATCGCCAGCCCGCGCCCCGGCAACGGCAGCGGCGTATGGGTGCCGCCCGCGAACGGCGGCGACATCACCGTGTGACTGAGCAGCTTCGGCGCCACCGGATCGGACAGATCGTGGATCGTCAGCCCGCCGTCGCGCCACGCGCCGTACAGCTTGCCGTCGGCGGGAATCGCATGATGCAGCGCCCAACGCTTGCCCGGGGGCCAGGCCGGGGTTTCGTCGCCATCGCGATGCATGCCCGGCAGCGCCCAATGGCCGGCGAGCGTCGGCTTGGTCGGGTCGGCCACGTCGAAGATCGCCAGCACGAAATCCGAGTAGCCGCTCAGATGCGCGGACGCGTAAGCGTAGCGCCCGCCCGTCCACCAGAGCCGATGCAGGCCGATGCCGCCCACCGGGCAGAAGCCGATTTCACGCGGGTTGGCCGGGTCCGAGCCGACATCGTAAATCCGCAGCCCCGCCTCGAACGGCCGTTCTCGACGCGTGAAGCTGTCGTCGATCGCATTCGTGAAATAGTCGTCCTGGCTCTTGTATTGCTGCAGCGCCCACACGTTCGCGCTGTTGACCGCCAGCAGCAGGCCGTCATGCAGTTGCAGATGATGCGCACGCGTGTTCTTCGCACAGGCGATGAAGTTGACCGGCTTCGGCGCTTTCGGATTGCCGACGTCGATCACCGAAATGCCGTCGCTGAACATGTGGCCGATATAGGCATGGCCGCGATCCACCATGATCTGAACGCCGTCCGGGCGCTTGCCCTGGTCGGTGTGGCCCAGGAAGGTCACGTTCGAAGAACGGGAAATGGGATGCATCGTCAACCTCTCGTCAAGTCACTGGAACAGAACATCCGCGGCGTGCGGTTCAGCGGCATTCAGGCGATCTCCGCGAGCGAGCGTTGGCGCGTCTCCGGCCCGATCAGATGCAGCCCCGACGCCGCGATCACCATCAAGCCGGCGATGCAGCCGAACACCGCCCCGAGACCGAACCCGTGCTGGATCAGCGGCAGCGCCGGCACGAACCCCGCGGTCGCGAGACGTCCGATGCCCGCGGCCATGCCGAAGCCCGACGCACGCGCCTCGGTGGGGAACACCTCGGACGCGAAGATCTGCATCGTGTTGCCGCCCACCTGGTAGAAAAAGATCATCAGGAAACCGGCCGCCATCAACTGCAGATTGGTGCCCGCATTGGCGAACGCCACCGCGAACACCCCCGAGCACAGGAACGTGATGAAGGCCGTGCGGCGGCGCCCGAACCGGTCGAGCGCAAACATCATGAACAGGCTCGCGAACGGTGCGGCCAGCGTCATGCCGAACGTGTACGACAGCGATTTCGTGATCGTGAAGCCCTGGCTGTTCATGATGTTCGGCAACCAGGTGCCGAGGCCGATCGTCACGCAGAAGAACGCGCTGAAGCAGACCATCGCGGCCAGCAGGCGCACCCGGTAGTGCTTCCACACCATCACGAACGGATCGGCCTTCGTGTCGTGCGCCACGTCGGCCAGCTCTTCGGCCGGTTCGCCGAGCCCCATCTTCTTCAGGATCGCCAGCGCCTCGCGGCCACGCCCCTTCGCGGCAAGCCAGCGCGGCGATTCGGGCAGCGCGAAACGCAGCACGAACAGCACCAGCGCCGCCACGCCGATCGCCCCCCAGATCCCCCGCCAGCCGATCGACTCGCGGAAATACAGCGTGACGAGGAACGCCAGCGGCCACACCAGCGCGCCGCCGATGAAATGCACCAGGGCGAGAATCCGGCCACGGATGTCCTTCGGCGCGTACTCGCCCGCATAGGTGAACGCCAGCGGCTGCTCCGCCCCCAGCCCGAGCCCCGAGACGAAGCGCGCCAGAATCAGCCACATCACGCTGGGCGCCAGGGCACTGGCGATCGTTGCCAGGCCGAACAGCAGCAGATTGAACTGATACACGGCCTTGCGGCCGAACCGGTCGGTGAACTGGCCCTGCGCGAACGTGCCGATCGCCAGCCCGAACAACTGCGCACCCCCGACCCAGCCGAGCTGGGCCTGCGTGGCGAAATGCTGGTGCAGCATGTCGGGAATGAAGGAACCGAAAATTGCATAGTCAATGACATCCAGGCAGTAGCCGGCCGCGACGAGCGCGATCACCTTGACGTGCGTCGGCGTGATCGCGGCCGAGTCCAGCGTGTCCGAAACAAAAGCGTCAACTGTTCTCATTGTCTCCTCTCTTCTCTGCCAATACCGGCTGCCCGCGGCCGACGATTCGATGATCGTGGACAGGCGTCTATGTTTATATATTGCTCGGTATTTAGTTAAAAAATATATCATCGTAAACATCAACGGTACAAAATATATTTTCAATTTTGCGTGTGCTTCACCGCCTCCCTCTGTTGATTGGACGATCGGTTGCATGCCGCGAAACGCGGCGAAACAGGCCGGACCGGGCCGCCCCGCAAGGCGTGGCGGCCCGGCGAGCGACCGCATGGGCCGCCCGGATGGTGGCGGTGAACTAGCGGCGCGTCTGGCCGTCGACCAGCCGGCGAAGCTGGAACGGGTTGTCGTCGGCAAGCGCCGCCGGCAGCAGCTCGGCAGGGAAATCCTGGTAACAGAGCGGGCGCAGGAAACGCCGGATCGCCAGCGAGCCGACCGACGTGCTTCGGCTGTCGGAGGTCGCCGGATACGGGCCGCCATGCACCATCGCATGGCAGACTTCGACGCCGGTCGGCCAGCCGTTCGCGAGCAGCCGGCCGGCCTTGCGTTCGAGCACCGGCACCAGCACACGGGCGATCTCGGTGTCGTCCGGGTCCATCTGCAACGTCGCGGTGAGCTGGCCGTCCAACTGCTCGGTCAGCGCCACGAGCTGCGCGATGTCGCGGCAGCGAACCAGCAGGGACGACGCACCGAAGACTTCCGCCTGCAACGCGTCGCTGCCGAGGAAGGCGTCGGCGTCGGTCGCGAACCATGCGGCGCGGCATCGGTTCGGCCCGCTGCCCGGCAGCCCCCGCGCCAGGACGGTGACCGCCGGATGCTCCAGCAGCGCGGCAACGCCAGCGTCGTAGGCCGAACTGATGTCGGGCGTCAGCATCACTTGCGCGGCGCTGCCCGAGAGCGCGGCGGCGGCCGTCGCGACAAAGCGCTCCAGATCGGGCGACGCCACCGCCAGCAGCAGGCCGGGATTGGTGCAGAACTGGCCGGCGCCGAGCGTCAGCGACGCGGCGAACGCTTGCCCGAGCGCGTCCGCGCGCGTGCGCAACGCGCCGGGCAGCAGATAAACGGGATTGATGCTGCTCATTTCCGCATAGACCGGAATCGGCTCGGCACGGGCCGCCGCCACCTTCATCAATGCGGTTCCCCCGCTGCGCGAGCCCGTGAATCCGACGGCCTTGATGCGCGGGTCGGCCACCAGCGCGGTGCCGACCTGACGGCCCGAGCCGAACAGCATCGAAAACGTTCCGGCCGGCATGCCGGTGCGTTGCACCGCACGCCCAATCGCGCCGCCCACCCATTCCGCCGTGCCCGGATGCGCGTTGTGCGCCTTCACGATCACCGGGCAGCCGGCCGCCAGCGCGGACGCCGTATCGCCGCCCGCCACCGAGAACGCCAACGGGAAATTGCTCGCACCGAATACCGCCACCGGCCCGATCGGAATGTGACGCTGGCGCAAGTCGCTGCGCGGCTGCGGCGTACGCGCCGGGAGCGCCGGATCGAGGCGCGCCTCCAGCCAGCCGCCGTCGAGCACGACATCGGCGAAAAGGCGCAGTTGCGCCGTCGTGCGTGCGCGCTCGCCTTCGAGCCGCCCGCGCGGCAAGCCGGTTTCCTGCATCGCGCGCTCGATCAGCGAGTCGCCCAGCGCATCGATCTCGTCGGCGCAGGCCTGCAGAAACGCACTGCGCTGCTGCAACGTCGTCTCGCGATAGGCGTCGAACGCCTGCCACGCCAGTGCGCAGGCCTGCTCCACCTCGGCCGTCCCGGCCAGCCCGTAGGCCGGTTCGAGCACCGCGCCGTTGGCCGGATCGGTCGCGCGATGCTCGCCGGTCTCGCCGCGCACGGCGTCGGCGCCGATCAACATGCTGCCTGTCAGCGCCCGCATCACCGACGCGCCCCGATCAGGTTCTTGAGCAACGCGAGTTCGTCGTCCTTGAGATCCGCAAGCGGCGTGCGCACCGGGCCGGCGGAGCGGCCGACCGCCGTCATGCCGGCCTTCACGATCGACACCGCATAGCCGGCCCGGCGATTGCGGATCAGCGTATAGGGCAGCACGAAATCGTGCAGTTCGCGCTGAATGAACGCGTGATCGCGGGCGCGCACGGCGGCGTAGAAGCTCAACGCCCATTCCGGCAGGAAGTTGAAGATCGCCGACGAGTAAGTCGTGACGCCCATCTCCAGATACGGCAGCGCATAGGTCTCGGCGGTCGGGAGGCCACCGATGTAGGTCAGGCGATCGCCGAAGCGGTTGTAGACGCGCGTCATCCGGTCGATGTCACCCACGCCGTCCTTGTAGCCGATCAGGTTCGGGCACCGCTCGAGGATCTGCGCGACGGCCACATCGTCGAGCATCGCGTTCGCTCGGCTGTAGACGATCACGCCCAGGCGGGTCGACTCGCACACGCGGATCACATGCGCGGCGACGCCGGCGGCATCGCATTCGGTCAGGTACGGGGGGAACAGCAGGATGCCGTCGGCGCCGGCCGCCTCCGCTGCCTGCGCGTGCTCGATCGCCTGAGCCGTGCCGCCGCCCGCCGGCGCGATGATCGGCACCTTGCCGTCGACCGTTTCGACCGCCGCCCGCACGACCCGATCGACCTCGGCGGCGGTCAGCGAGAAGAATTCGCCCGTGCCGCCGGCAGCGAAAAGCCCGGCCACCGGGTAACGGGACAGCCATTCGAGGTTCGCGCGATACGCGTCTTCGTCGAATGCGTAGTCGGGGGTGAAATGCGTGATCGGAAAGGAAAGGAGGCCTGCGCTCAAGGTGTCGCGCAGTTCCTGGTGGGTATATCGGGTCATCGTGCCGTCTCCTAGATAATGAAGACGACTTTAGAAAGATTATCGATGCCCGTACATTTCAATCACTGAATGGATTGATACCTTTACTGGATCACGCATCGACCGACGTCACCCGGCGCGGCTCACCCTGCGCCGAGCACCGGATGACTATCGCGCAACGCCGCACACCGCTGCCGCAGGAAACCGTGCAGTTGCGTGATGACCGGGGTCAGTTGCGCGCGATGCGCGCACAGCAAATGCAAGGGCGACGGCTCGCAGTGATCATGCGGCAGCAGTTCGACCAACCGGCCGGCCGCCAGATCGGGAATCAAATCCAGTCGCGACTTGTAGATCAGGCCTTCCCCGGCAATCGCCCAGCGCCGCACCGCATCGGCATCGTCGCTGATGCGGTTGCCCGTCACGGCCACGGTGCGATCGCCACCCGGCAGCGTGAACCGCCAACGCTCATGCACCTGCTCGCTCCACACGAAGCGCAGGCAATTGTGCCGCCGCAAATCCTCGACGTTCGCCGGCTTACCGTGACGCTCGATATACGACGGCGCCGCGCACAGCGCACGGCGATTGCCGTCCACCAGCGACATCGCCAGCAGCGACGAATCCGGCAACGCGCCGTAGCGGATGGCGATATCCAGCGGCTGCCGCACGAGGTCCACCGAACGGTCGCTGATGCGCACCTGCAACGAGAGCCCGGGATGCCGATGCTGGAATTCATCCAGCCATGGCAGCAACAGGTTGCGGCCGAAGTCGGACGACGCCGACACGCGCAACGGGCCGCTCAATACCGCGCGCCCGGTCGACAAGGCCTGTTCGCCCTGCATCTGCGCACCGAGCATCGAGCGCGCGTGCGGCAGATAACGTTCGCCGGCATCGGACAGTTGCATGCTGCGCGTCGAACGCGTGAACAAGCGCGCATTCAGCGCTTTTTCCAGCCGCTGCACGCATGCGCTCGCATGGCCGGGCGCGATATTGAGCTGCCGCGCCGCTTCCGAAAAGCTGCCCAGCTCGGCCGTATGGACAAAAATCTGAACGTCGTCGAGGCGAATCATTTTCGTCGAATTAACGAAAGTATTTGGTCATTTCGGGTGTTTTTCCGAATATCCGCCAACGATACCATCAAACCCGACATCACCCAATGACGCTGAAAGCCTTGCCAGTCAAGGCTTTCACGTTGCCCGCCCCCTATCCGCAGGATATTTTCATGAAAGCTGTCGGCTTCTACCAGAACCATCCCATCGAGCACCCGCAAGCGCTGGAAGACATCGCGCTGCCGACGCCGGCGCTTCGCGACCACGACCTCCTCGTGGAAGTCAAAGCCGTGTCCGTCAACCCGGTCGATACCAAGATTCGCCAGCGCGGCGACGTGCCCGAAGGGGCCGCTCGCGTGATCGGATGGGACGCGGCCGGCATCGTTCGCGCCGCCGGCCCGCTCGCCACGCGCTTCAAACCGGGCGATCGCGTCTGGTACGCCGGCGACATCACGCGGCCCGGCAGCAACAGCGAACTGCAGGCGGTCGACGAGCGCATCGTCGGCCCGATGCCGACCACGCTCGATTTCGCCGAAGCCGCCTCGCTGCCGCTGACCGCGATCACCGCGTGGGAACTGCTGTTCGACCGCCTCCAGGCGCATGCCGCCGATCCCACCGAGAACGGCGTGCTGCTGATCGTCGGCGCGGCCGGCGGAGTGGGTTCGATCCTGACTCAACTCGCTCGGCAGTTGACCGGCCTGACGGTGATCGGCACCGCGTCGCGCGACGCCAGCCGCGACTGGGTACGCGCCCAGGGCGCGCACCACGTGATCGACCATCGGCAAGACTGGGCGCCGCAATTGAAGGCGTTCGGCATCGACGAGGTGAGTTGCGTGGTGGGGCTGAACGACAGCGCGAGCTATCTGAAACAGATCGCCGGCGTGCTTCGCCCCGAAGGCAAGTTTGCGCTGATCGACGATCCGGACAGCCTCGACATCCGGGCGTTCAAGTCCAAATCGATTTCGATCCACTGGGAATTGATGTTCACGCGGTCGATCTTCGGAACCGCCACGCTCGCGCGTCAGCACGCGCTGCTTCGCCGGGTTGCGGAACTCGTCGATCGCGGCGATCTGAAGCACACCATGACGCGCCGCATCGACGGCATCGACGCCGCCGGCCTCAAGCAGGCGCATGCCTGGGTGGAAACCGGCGGCATGATCGGCAAGGCCGTGCTCGCCGCGCGCTGATGCGCGGCGCGGCTTCTCGTTCAACGCGTTCGACACACCCGCGCGCATCGAGCGGCATCGCTCGATGCGTCATCGTCCCTCACCTTGCAAAGCCATGACCACCACGCCCCCTCCGTTCTTCACCACCTCCGTGATCACGCGCGAAGCTGCCGCCGCGCTGATCGATGCCGCGCGCAAGGCGTCCGAGGCGATCGGCTTCGAGCCGGCCATCGCGATCACCGACCCATCCGGCCACCTTCGTGCGTTCGAGCGCACCGACAATAGTTCGTTCCTGGCTGCCGACATTGCCATCGACAAGGCATGGACCGCCGCCACGTTCGGCATCGACACGAACGTCTGGATCGAGGTATTGAAAGAGCCCGGCGCGGCTTATCTTCAGCATCGTCCGCGGCTGACGCCGGTGGGCGGCGGGTTTCCCATCTCGATCGATGGCAAGCTGATCGGCGGGCTCGGCATTTCGGGCGGCAACCATGCGCAGGATCGCGAGGCGTGCATCGTCGCGTTGCAGGCACTCGGGTACGCAACGGCGTAATCCGTCGCGCGGCTGGACAGGCCCCCCTCAACGTCAAGCGCATTCACCGTGCGGCGCGCCCGCATGCCCTGCGGATGCAACGGCGAGCGGCGCCCGCTCGACAGGTCGGGGCTGAGATCGTGCGACTCGACGCGCAACGCGGCGAGCCCTCGGGCTCACCCCATTGACCGCATGAATTCCAGCGCCTCATTCGGAGAACAATTCGAACAGCAGAACCAGGTTCAACGACAAAACCACGACCATGCCGGCCATGGCAGCAAGGTTCGTCGCCATGTGATTTCGAAATCGTCCCATCACATCCGGCCGAGACGTGAACCAGACGAGGGCGATCATCGGCACCGGTAACGCAATGCTCAGCATGACCTGGCTCAGCACAAGCGCACACGTCGAGTCGACACCGGCCGCGATGACGACAAAGGCCGGCACCATCGTCAGGAGCCGCCGCAGCCAGACCGGAATGCGCCACCCGGTAAAGCCTTGCATCACCATCTGCCCCGCCATGGTCCCGACGACCGAACTCGAGATACCCGACGCAATCAATGCGCAGAGAAAGAGCGTGGCCGCGGCGCCACCCAGCAACGGGGTCAGCGTTTGCCAAGCGTTCTCGATGGTAGAGATGTCGGCGTGACCATCATGGAAGGCGCTCGATGCCATGACGACCATCGCCATATTGATGAGGCCGGCCACGCCAAGCGCGATCATCACTTCTCGGTTGGAAAACGTGATCAGCCGTGCGCGCTCGTCGTCGTTGGCCACCGACACGCGATTCTGAGTCAAACCAGAGTGCAGAAAGAGAACGTGCGGCATGACCGTGGCCCCGATAATTCCCACCGAGATCGTCAGCGCCGCATGGTCCGGGATGCTCGGCCGCACGGTATGTATCAGTACTGCAGACCATTGGACAGGTGCAATCAGCAACTCGGTGAGGTACGACATCCCGATTACGCCGACCAGGGCAGCGATCAGCAATTCAAGTGGTCGGAAACCCTTCGACTCGAATTGCAGCAGGCCATACGTGACGACTGCGGTGATCGACATGCCTGCCAGCATGGGTAGATGGGAAAGCAGTGAAACGCCGATGGCGCCGCCGACGAATTCGGCCAGGTCGGTCGACATTGCCGCGAGCTCGGCCAAGCCCCACATCCCGAACACCATGCCACGCGGCAAATGTTCACGGCAGAGTTCCGCGAGATTCCGCCCGGTCACGATTCCGAGTTTTGCCGAGAGCGCCTGGAACAGCATCGCCACGATATTTGCAGAGGCAACCACCCAGAGTAACGTGTAACCATATCCCGCCCCGGCCTGGATATTCGTCGCGAAATTGCCGGGGTCCATATACGCAATGGAGGCGACGACGGCTGGACCCGCACACGACATTGCCGTCCGCGCCCGCCCTCGCCGGCCGGCCAATGCTTCATGGATATCGAATTGCGTTCTTTCCGTCAACGTCCGGCTCGGTGGTACCGCCACGCGGCTCGCGCTTTCGTTCATGGCCCCTCCGCCAATGCATTCGATGATTCGAATTCCGAACGATTTACAACCGGATCGGGAGTGCTCGTGGTTGCGCCTCGGCACTCCCGGCTCACTGCGCGATAGTCAGGCGCTCATGTTGAGCGTGCCGTTGACGCCATTTGGAAAGAAGCCGCCCTTCCCGGCTGCGGTACTGGTGAGGTAGACGATGTTCAGCACGTTCGGATAGTTACGGCTGTACGCCAGCCCATTCGCGTCGAGCGGCACGATGTTCGACGTGCCGGGCGTGCTGCCGGAAATGCCCTGATCATCGCTGCCGACATGATCCAGGCTTCCGCGCGCCGCGGAGATCGCATTTGCCGCGCTGATGAGGCTCGATGTGTCCAGCCCTTTTGCATAAAGCGTCGTGCGCACCAGCCCGGCGTGATAAGCCTCGGCCGCGAGGATGCCTGCGGCCGCCTCGAGAAAGGTCTTGTTGGTGATGAGCGGCGACGCCCCTTTGTATGCCGTCACGCCGACATCTTCGAAGATGAATGCGCCGAGCAAGAAGTTGTTGTCGCTTGCATAGGGGTTGAATACCGCGCCGGCACCAACCAGGCCGGCCGCGCGGGCCGCGACGGAAAACGCGCCGTTGGGATCGACGCCACCGACGTCGATCGAGGGTTGCGCCACCGCGGCGGATCCGAGCGCGGTCCGCAAGAAATTGACATGCTCTCGCTCGTCCATGGCGATTTCGTTTGCATAGGCTTTGACCAGCGGATCCTGGAACGGCACCTGCTGCCCCGCGATGACGTTCCCCATCGTGCCGACACCCGTGGTCATGCTCGCCGGCAAGCCGCTGCCCGTGGTGGCATAGGTATAGAACTGCGCTTCGAGATATTCGAGGTTGAGCGCGAAGTTGAGGATTTCGGCATCGGTCGGTGCGGAGCTGGCCAGCGCGGCGTCACCCGAACCGCCCCCGCATGCACTGATCAGCGTTCCGCCTGCGAGGCCCAATGCCAATCCGCCTGCATTCCTAAAGAACTGGCGGCGCTCCTGTCGCCGCTCGGCACGTCGATTGAAGACCTCGATAACGGCTTCCGATTGATTGTCTTGCATGGTCGTTCCCCTCTACTCAGATCGAAGCAATGGAGATGCGGTACGCCGAAGCAAGCATGACTAGCCACGCCCTGTTGCCGGACGATCGCGCACGCTGACGTGAAGCAGTCGAGATCATGGATGACCCCGCCATCTTCACGTTTCAGATACGACGGTCAACCGAGGGCAGATGCATCAAATAAAAAATTCCGGATCAATCTCACGCACGCGACAGATGCGGCATGGCAACAGACAACACGACCACATGAACGCCAGGCGCGGGATCGTTTCCTGCTGCGACCTCGACGTCGAGGCAACGGAACGGCGTCAATCGTGACCTGGGCATCGTTGCCCTTGTCATCGATGATCGCCCGGGAACCCTGGCGTACCGTGTTGATGCGAATCGCGTGATTGATCCGGAGTACTGCTCAGGGAATCTGACGGGTTGGCCGGAACACGATCTCGTTCACGTCGACATCGGCGGGTTGCTCGATGGCAAAGGCCACCGCACGCGCGAAGGAATCGGCCGAGATGGCATGGGCCTGATAGAAGTCGCGCATGCCTTGCGCGATGTCCGGCTCGGTCACGCTGCCCTTCAACTCGCTGTCCACCGCGCCCGGCGACACGATGGTGGTGCGGATATTCCAGGGTTTCGTCTCCTGCCGGAGCCCTTCGGACAGCGCCCGCACGGCATGCTTGGTCGCGCTGTAGACAGCCCCGTTGACCATCACCTTGTGGCCGGCCACCGACGCCACATTGACGAACTGTCCGCCCTTCTGGCGCTGCATGTGCGGCAGCGCCGCCGCGACACCGTACAGCACGCCCTTCAGATTGACGTCGATCGTTCGATCCCAGTCATCGACCTTCAGTCGTTCCAGCGGCGAAAGCGGCATGAGCCCCGCATTGTTGATCATCACGTCGATGCGCCCGAATGCGTCCACCGCCGTGTCGACGAGACGCTTGACGTCGTCGCGCACGGTGACGTCGGCGGCAACGGCAAGCGCGCGGTGTTGCGGGTGATTCAACGCTTCGGCCAATGCCTGCAGACGCTCGGCACGCCGCGCGCCGAGCACGACGTGCGCCCCCCGCGCGCTCAAGCGGCGCGCCGCCGCCTCGCCGAGACCGCTGCTGGCACCCGTGATGACGATGACCTTGCCCTGGATGTTGTCGCTCATGGAACGCTCCTGTTGATCGGTGAGGCCCCATTGTGGAGAGCGCATTGTCAAAGCACTAGCCGTGTACGTGTTGATCCATTATCAAGTTAAAGTTGACACTGCCCGCCGATATCTTTCAGGAAGCATCCCATGTCCCTCATCGACTTTCGCGCCATCGAGACCTTTTCGAAGGCGATCGAACTCGGCAGCATCCGGCGCGCTGCCGCCGCGCAAGGCATCAGTCCGCAAGCCGCGAGCCAGTCGCTCGCGAACCTCGAGGAACGCCTCGGCGTGCGCCTGCTCCATCGAACGACCCGCAGCATTGCATTGACCTACGAAGGGCAGCAGTTCCTCGAGGCCGCTCAACCGGCGTTGATGGCATTGGAACGTGTGGTCGATCGGATTCGCACCGCCAAGGACGAGATTGCCGGCCCGCTGCGCATCGTCGCGCCCCGATACGCGTTCCTGCCGCTGCTGTGGCCCCTGGTCGACGCGTTTTGTCGCCGGCATCCCGACGTCGAGCCGGACATCAAACTCGACGACCGCATCGGCAACTGGGTGCAGGACCGGGCCGATGTCGGCTTCCGGATTGGCTCGGCGCCCGAGGATGGCGTGGCCGTTCGCCGGCTGTTCGCCATGCAGTTGATTGTTTGTGCGGCCCCTGCTTACCTGGCGAGGCACGGCGCGCCCGATTCGATCGAGCAACTGGCCTCGCACCGATGCAGCGTGTTCCGGCACCCCGGAAGCGGTCGCGTGCTGCCCTGGCTTCTCAAGGTGGGTGGGGAAGTGATCTCCCATGACCTCTCCCCTACGCTCTCGACCAACGACGCCCAGCTCGAGACCGAAGCGGTGCTCGCCGGTCATGTCATCGGCTTGTTGTCCGGGTTGTCGGCGGCGCCGTTGATTCGTTCGGGGCAGTTGGTGCCGCTGCTGGTGGACCATGTCACGGACCACATGGGCGTTCACGTCTACTACGGCAGCCGGACGGCGCAGCCGTCACGCGTTCGTGCGTTTGTCGATCTGACCGTGGAGCGGCTGGCCGGGTCGAAGGAATATGTCCTGGATGCAAGGGAACTGGCCACGCTGGAAGCGAAAGGCCGCAGGAAATCGGGGCGACGATGAGATTCAGTTCATCGCTTCCGCATGAATCCAACGACAGCCCACCTTTGCCGCGATGACGGCATCGAGCAACGAAGCCGCGATCGCCTCCGCTGGATTGACCCGAAGTTTTTTCGGCAGGATCGGGGCGAGCAGTCGAAACAGTGTCAGCGCGGCTTGCTCGGCACGCCTTGCTTCATGTCGCTCCCCGCCAATCAGGCTGGGGCGGCAGATCGTGAGCGATTGGAACCCGATGTTCCGGATGTCTCGCTCGACCTCGCCTTTGGTCCGGTAGTAGAAGCTCATGGAATTCGCCGATGCGCCCATGGCGGTGACAATCGCGTAGGTCTTCACACCAGCCGCATACGCGGCTTCGCCGATTGCAACGGGCAGTGCGTGGTCGACATGACGAAACGCCTGCTTCGAACCGGCCTTTGCCTGGGTCGTTCCCAATGCGCAGATCACCGCGTCAGGCCGATGCGACATGAGCGTTGGAACCAGCGCCTCCAGGTGCGGCCCGACCGGGTTCAGCAGTTTGTCATGCGGTGTCAGCGCTTGCCGGGTTGGCGCAATCACCTCGGAAAACGCCGGGTTGGCCAGCGCCAGCTTCAAGGTTCGGCTTCCCACCAATCCTGTCGCGCCCAGCAGCAGCAGTTTCATCTTCGGTCCCTCCCGGTCGGCAAGCATCGCCGGATTATTGCTTGATTCCCTCGAAGTTGATGGTGACGCGCACCTCATCGCCCACCTCGGGCACATAGGCCTTCATGCCGAAATCGGAACGTTTGATCGTCGTGGTTGCGGTAAAGCCGGCCTTGTAGACGTTCGTTCCGTTCGTATCCTGCGCCCGTCGATTGAACGTGGTCTTGAGGACCAGCGGCCTGGTGATCCCGAGCAAGGTGAAGTCGCCCTGGATGTCCGCCGTCTTGGCGCTCGTCATCTCGATGTGCGTGCTCTTGAACGTCATTGTTGAAAACCGTGCGACGTTGAAGAACATCGGCCCCTGCAACACCTTGTCGCGCGCGGCAAAGCCCGTGTCGACGCTGTCCGCGCCCAGGGTCACCGCGACCGTGCTGTGTTCCGGCTTCGCCGTGTCCAGCAGCAGCGTGCCTTCAAGCTCGTGAACCGAGCCTGTGATGGTCGAGAAGCCGAGATGGTCGATCGTGAAGATCGCCTGCGTATGGGCCGGGTCGAGGGCATAGGTGTCGGCCGCGAACGCGGAAGCAAACGGCGCGGCGCTGATCAGGGCCGCCGCAAAAAGCGGCTTGAGCGAGAGGGTCATGGCGGTGGATCGTTTCAATGAATTGGAATTCGGAACGGCGTTCAAGGCTTCGATCGAACGTTCCGGAACGGCTTGATTACGCGTGCTGCGTGCCTTGCGCCGAGTTGGATACGGCTTCCCATTTGTCCCAGTTGCCGAGGCGCGCCTGGTAGGCCGCCTTGAACTTCGCGATCGTCGTCGAGCCGAGCACCAGGCGAAGCGGAGGTTCATCCGCGTCCACGGCTTTGAAGATCGCCGCGGCGGTGGCCGCCGGATCGCCAAAATCCTCGGGTTTGAACGACGAGCGTATGGCCTGGCGGATGGGGTTGTAGACGTCGATGGCCGGCGGGGATTGCACCGCTGCGCGAAACCCGGTGGTGAAGTGGCCTGGTTCCAGGATCGTGACTTTGATACCGAATTCAGCCACTTCGGCCGCGAGTGCTTCCGAGATGGCCTCGACGGCAAATTTGGTGGCGGTGTACGTGCCCCCCGTCGGGAAAGCGATCACGCCGCCGATGCTCGACACCGTCAGGAGATGCCCGCTGCGCTGTGCCCGCAAGATCGGCAGCGCGGCCTGAATGACCCATAGCGTGCCAAACACATTGGTGTCGAAGCTGGCTTTGGCCTGCTCGGCTTCCAACTCCTCGATGGCGCCCATGTAGCCATAGCCGGCGTTGCTGACGATGACGTCCAGACGCCCGAAATGCCGATGTGCCTGACCGACCGCTGCAAACACCGCATCGCGATTCGTCACGTCGAGCGGCAGCACCAGAATCGCATTGCCATGAGCCTTGACGAGCTCATCGAGCGCCCCCACGTCGCGTGCCGTGGCAACCACCCTATCGCCGCGTTGCAGCGCAGCCTCCGCCCAGACACGGCCAAATCCGCTCGATGTCCCCGTGATGAACCAAACCTTCGACGACGCCATGTTATCGACTCCCCAACAAATTTGCACTCAGTGCAATATATGCACTGAGTGCAAATTCGTCAAGGGCAATCGACCCTCCGAGGAAAGGCGTCCGGGCGTGGCGACGCGCTTCGGACGTCAGTGGCGTTCGTGCGGCCTGGCGGCCGTCGTTGCGACACCTGTTCGTTCGTCAGCGATCCGCGCCAGAGCGGCGGGGGGTGGCTACGGCATAATCCGGTGGGCGGAAAGCTCACGTACCGATTAGACAATGCCGTATCTCGGCGGCTGTCAGAGTGACAACGATGATTGACATAGAGAACACCCAGAACGACCTGCGTGAACGCAAGCGTCAGTTGACCCTCGATCTGATCGCCCGAACGGGGCTCAGGCTCTTCGTGGAAAACGGCTACGAGGCGACGACGCTCGATGCCATTGCGGCGGCATCGGGCATCTCGCGGCGCACGTTCTTCTCCTATTTGAAGTCGAAAGAGGATGTCCTGCTGGCGCATGAGAGCGGCAATATCCCGCGCCTTCTGCGCCCGACTTTCCTGGAGCAATCACCGAAGCAGCGGCCGATCGACGCCGCCCGGAAGACCTTCCTGATCCTGGCCTCAATGTATGAGACCAAGGAATCCGTCATGGCGGATCGCATCTTGCGGTCGATTGAAACGCTTCGGCTACGCAAGGAAGCGCTTCACGTTCAGTTGGAGGAGGTGCTGGCCGAGGCGATGTACGAACGATGGCCCGACCCGGCCCGGCGGCCGGCCTTGCGCCTGACCGCGATGATGGCGATGGGTACGCTCAGGTTCGCCAAGGAGAACTGGCGGCGCGATGAAGCGGCACATCCGTTGACACACTACATCGACGAGGCGTTCGATCTTCTCGCTGAGCAGTGAAGGCGTGCTCCGAACTCGGCGAATCTCGGTAGCCAGGATGCCCAGACTGGTGTGTTGATCAGCGGCGGACATTGGTCGCCGATCAAGCAATCGGCTGAACGACATTCCCCGTGTGACCTCCCCCCGACCAATCGGCTCGTTACGCCGTCATTCCTGTGGCACCCGAGAGAGTACCGATCGGAGGCTAACCATGAAAGAAATCACGGTTGAAATCGTCAAATCAATTAGCGATAAGGAATTCGACGAGTTGTGCCATGCCTTGATCGCCCCCGATCCCGAACGCGATGGCAACATGCGCGGCACCGACAGTGACTGACCTCCTCCCGACTGGCCGGGCACCTGGCTTTCGTGCAAAGCGTATCGAAGCCGCCTTCCCTGCACGGGCCGCTGCCATTCAAGGCAGCGCCGTACCGGCCGATAAAATATTTTCACGGTATTGAACGACCACAATGAGCCACGAAGAGAAAGACCCGGCCGGCAGCCCGCTTCAAGCTGCATTTCTGCGCCACGAAGAAAGCCTTGCATCGCCCGGAAGCCAGCCCGGCGAGGACAACCCCGCCGTGTATCGCACGCTGCTCGAGTCGACCCGGGCGATCCCCTGGAAGATCGACTGGGCGACGATGCAGTTCGCGTACATCGGCCCGCAGATCGAAAAGCTGCTCGGCTACGCGCCGTCCACGTGGAAAACGGTGGAGGACTGGGCCGCGCGCATGCATCCGGAAGACCGCGACGCCGTGGTGAATTTTTGCGTCGCGCAGTCGCAAGCGGGCGCGGATCACGAGGCGGACTATCGCGCGCTGACCGCGGACGGCGGCTACGTATGGATTCGCGACGTGGTTCACGTCGTGCGCAAGGAAAATGGTGAGGTTGACGCGCTGATCGGCTTCATGTTCGACATCAGCGAACGCAAGCGTACCGAGGAAAAAGTCGCGGAACTCCAGCGCGAACTGGAGCGGCTCTCGTTGTCCGACAGCTTGACCGGGATCGGCAACCGTCGCATGTTCGACACGGTCGTGGCGCGCGAATGGGCAAGCGCCGCGACATCGAGAAAACCGCTCTCGCTGGTGATGATCGACATCGATTTCTTCAAGTCGTACAACGATTATTACGGCCACCTGCAAGGCGACGCATGCCTGAAGCGCCTGGCGCGCGTGCTCGGCGAAGCCGCCGGCCCGAACGCGTTCCTGGGCCGGTTTGGTGGCGAAGAATTTACGCTCGTGCTCGCCGACACCCACGCCGATGATGCCGTGCGTATCGCGGAGCGCTGCCGCACGCTGATCGCGGAGGAATCCATCGCGCATCTGCGCTCGCCGCACCAGCAGCGCGTCACCGCGAGCTTCGGGGTCGCCACCGTGGTGCCGACCGAAAACATCGACGTCACGGCGTTCATCAACCTGGCGGATGCGCAGCTTTATCAGGCCAAGGATCAGGGGCGCAACCGCATCGCGGCGGTGGATCGGGCAGGGATCGGTGGAGAAGGGTTCAAGCTTCAGTCGCGTTGACGATCTCGTCGAGTGTGTCGTGCACGTTCAAAAATACGGAATGCGGCCGCAATAAAAAACCCGTGAAGCCTGATGCTTTCACGGGTTTCTGAACTTCATCGATGCACATCGAACTGCGATCTGGTGCGGGGACCGGAATAGAACAAACTCGCCTATCCTTTATCACATAACGATAAGAGAATTTTCCAAACTCAACATGCCCCCAAATATGCCCCCATCTTCAGCGGAAACTCTGGTTTAATTACCCAGCCCCGAGTGAGTGTTCCAACAGCACTGGGCCTGGACTGCCGAGGGAATGCTAGACGCGATTTGTCTATGACTCTGATCCCACGCGGACAAAAGTGGACTGACCAGAGTTTCATGGACACTCACAAACCGTTTAGCGCGTAGCGCCGCTCAAACTCTACGGGTGACAGGTCGCCGGCGGAACCATGCCGGCGAATCGGGTTGTAGAACATCTCAATGTAATCGAACACGTCCGAGAGAGCTGCTGTCCTGTTCGGGTAGATGCGCCGCTTGACCCGCTCCTTCTTCAACGCGCTGAAAAAGCTTTCGGCAACGGCGTTATCGTGGCAATTTCCGCGACGACTCATGCTCGGGACCATATGGTGAGCCCTCAAGAATGACTGCCAGTCATCGCTGGTTGATCTCCCACGACTAGCCGAGCGCCTAGACTTGGAGGTTTCCGGCCTTAAGGTGTGCGAGCCTGAACTCGCACGGCGTCAGATGGCCCAGCGAACTGTGCGGTCTGAATTCGTTGTAATCCTGCCGCCAGTGCTCGATCTTTTCCCGGGCGTCGTCCAGTGACAAGAACCAATGCACGTTCAAACATTCGTCCCGCAAGCTACCGTTGAACGATTCGATGAACGGATTATCCGTGGGTTTGCCAGGGCGTGAGAAGTCCAAGGTCACACCGTTTTCATACGCCCGGTGATCCACAATGCATGCGAGATGAACTCGCTGCCGTTATCGACCTATATCCGTTTTGGTGTGCCATGAAGCGATTTCAGATGGTTCATCGTAGCGACGACATCGGCTGCCTTCAAGGCGTAATCGTCCGTGATCGCCACGCTCTCCCGACTAAAATTATCGACCACAGTTAAGGCGCGGATTTTTTGCCCGTTGAACAGCTGATCGGCCACGAAGTCCATGCTCCAGCACGTGTTGACGGTAGAGATTTCCGGCCGCTCCATGCGGTGCGCGGCTGCCACGCGCCGGCGTGGCCGCTTACGCCGCAAATTCAGCTTTTCCTCGCAGTAGATCCGATACGTCTTCTTGTGATTGATTAGCCAGCCTTCGCGTCGCAACAAGACGTGGATGCGCTCTACACCATATCGAATCCGGGTTTCGGCAATGTCCCGGATGCGCTGGCGTTCGGCGCGGTCGTCACGTGGATGAGGCTGATAAAAATACGTGGCCTGACGCAACTGCAATACGGCCGTCGCTCGCCGGATGCTCACGCGATGGGCCTGGATCAAGAAGTCAGCCAGCGCGCGTTTGCGCGCCGGCTTCATAGCTTTTTTTGCACCACCTCTTGCCGCATCTACTTGTCCAGGCTGAGGTCGGCCACCATGCGCTTGAGTCGGGCATTTTCCTCGTCCAGTTGCTTCAGGCGCCGTAGCTCGGACACGCCGAGACCACCATACTTCTGTTTCCAGTTGTAGAAGGTGGCCTCCGAAATACCCATCTTCCGGCGCACTTCCGTGACCGTGGTGCCCAGTTCGGCCTGTTTCAACGCGAAGGCAATCTGCTCTTCTGTGTACCTCGATTTCTTCATGCAAACCTCCCGCCCGTCAGGGCTTCAAATTTGCCTGAAATCTCCAGTCTTCGCCGCTACGGTTTTTCGGGAGGAGGTCAAAGCTTTCAATCAAGTGCAGCAGCATCTCAAGATACTCTATATCGGGTTTCGCAGTGAAATTGATAAAGAATCAGCCTGTATCTTCCGCTGAGGAGGGGATCCATCATCTTTATAAACCTCAAGTTGCTCTAATTTTCCATCCTTTAAAAACAAAAGTACATTGATGTAGGGCCCGCATCCGGAGATCGTATCTACATCTTCCTGCTGCGCAGTAACAAGAGGCCCCGTATAGGCACCATATGTCGATGCAATATTCGTGCGAATTTCAAGTGAACCCATATCATCCAGCGAACGAACTTGGCATGAATTTATTTGCATATCCAAAGCAGACTTCCCTGACGAAATTTTTTCAATCATCGCCTTTAACAGAATGACCTCAAAATCTTGCGGACTTCTAAATTCCAATTTTTTCATCACGCTCTCCTTACCACTTAAAGAGGGTAGTGCGTCCCAATATTGAAACGACCATTCCCCAGAGGAAAAACTCGATACTCGTAATTATCCGATCTCCCCCAAAATGGACCACCAATATTGTTCGGATCCGGCATGTTATTTAATATTTCATTTCGCGCTGATTCTTGATCATCCGGCGGAACATGTCGGTCACCGTGCCCCCAAACAAATTGAACATTAATAATATTCGGGTTATTTGAGTTATTTGGATTGTTAGGTGCACACATTCCCGCTGAAGGCGTAGGGCCGCCAAGCCCTGCTTCACCGCCATCTCCAGCCCCTGCGTCCAACCCCATTGGATCATTAAAATTAATTGGATCGTCCAAAGCGTAAGCATATAGATTCGCTCCATCGACAAATCCGTATGGATCCTGCGAAGCAAAGCGCCCCAGACCAATCAGCAAATACCGAGCCCTTACATAAAGGAGTCCATCTCCATCATTTTCGCGCCCGATGAATTGATAGGGATTATCCGAAACAGATCCATTGTAGGCAACATCACCGAACGCAGAATAATTATATTTCGTTTGCGTTGCACCGCTCTCGTCAAGCAGTCCTACAACGCTTCCCAAAGCATCTTGCATGAAGGAGCGCACTCCGGCCGAGCTACTTCTTTGAAAATATTCATCCAATTTAACGCCAGCCAGGACACTACTTATACCCGTGATGGCATTATTTTCCTGAACCACTTGTAACCCATCATACATAAATCGCGTCTGGGACCCATTGACAAATTTCGCCACTCGCCGACCGAATATATCGTATTGATATTGAGCGACATTATTTCCACTCACCGCAACAGACGACAGCCTATTTCTCTCATTCCAACCATAAGACGCCGCACCATTACTCGCAATATTCCCATTTGCGTCGTATTCAACAGTACCGCCATTGATACTTGCGAGCACGCTGTTCGGACCTTTTGTTGCCGAAAAACTCGACGGCATGAGTGCATTAGACGGCATCGATTCGTTGATACTGGATCGACGACCTACGCTGTCATATAAATAATTTATTTCATCAATTACACCGGAGGCATTTGAATACTTAATTTTGAGCAACTGACCCGCCAGATCGTAGTTATACGAAACGGCTATACCATTAGACATTGCCAGTCCGATTCTAAAGTTAGCCGCATTATAGGCAAACCCAATCGAACTAATTCCTTGGCTAATTTTCGTTAGACGATTCGCTGCGTCCCATTGATATGTAACCGCAGCTTGTCCGTTGACCGTAGCCGTATCACGCAGTCCGTTGGCGTAATACGTGTACGCGATCGTACCGTTTGGCGTAACCTCCTGAGTTAATTTATCGAAATCATCGTAAGTGCGAGTAATTGTTCCGTAAGCAGAGTCATTAACCACTGTAAGTCGATTCGCTGCATCCCAAGTATTCTGAACATTACTCAACGAGGTGGTGGCATTACAGTTTGATGCACCAAACCCTATCGTATAGAGGCGCTTTACGCCGTCGTAAGCGAGGATGCTTGCCTCACCTCTTCTATCCACAATACAAACTTTGTTGTCGCTCGCATCATATTCATAACTTTCGGACTTTCCGTTCTCATCTTTCTCAGAAATTAATCGCTCCTTTTCATCATACGCGAACAACCAAGCACCTCCCATTGGGCTCACAATTGATTTGACATTACCAAAATAGTCGTATGTCTTGTATGTTACATTTCCTGCTGGGTCCGTCGTAGAAATAACGTGATCCAAGGTATCATATGCGGCTCGATACGAATTTCCTTTTGGATCTTGTGCCTGCACTGCGCGGCCGACGGAGTCGTATGTCAAGGTCACCGCTCGACCGAGGCTATCCGACACTGACGTCAAATCAGCCCCAGAATATGTCCGTGCGATCGTCATTGTCCCTCCATCGACAGTAACCGATCGAGCCGTTTCACGCCCCTCCTGATCTCGCAAAAAAACAACATGATTGCCGTTGCTATCAGTAGACGCAACCACATCGCCTTGATTATTTAACGTGAGCGATATGGAATTTCCAATAGGATCCGTTGCTTTAACAATCTGGTTGTAGGTGGAATCGTATTGGTAACTCCAATGCCTGGCTTGAGCAGTACCGGACATATTGGTTATAGACGTAACATTCCCCATATTGTCATATTGGTACGAGGTATTTCTCCCCAGTGCATCTACAATCGAAACCACACGATTAGTGGCAATATCCCGAGTGTATGTAATGGCCTGTTGCTCTGGTCTACCTAGAGCCACAACTTCGCTCGTCGCATAGCCGGAGGAATTAAAAGAAATCTGCTGTTTAACCCCCCTCGGGTCAGTCACGATGGTTTGATAGGAATTACTAGAGGCATTAAAATCGTACGAAAATCCCTCTGCAGAGCCGTCGGCATAAGATTGCCTCACGACCCTACCACTAGCGTCAAATGTGTTTTGAAATTCCAAATTACGATTTTTGTTAGTTCCCGCCAGCATTTCATTTGCACTATCGTAAGTGTACGATTCTGCATGCCCTGCTGGGTCTATGACTTGAGTTAGACGGCTGAGTTGATCGTACTGATATTGGACTTTCCTTCCAAGATCATCTGATACGGACGTCATGCGATCCAATCCATCGTAGGTAAAATACAAATGGCGACCATTTGGTGAAATAACCTGAGTCAAGTTTGCATATTGATCTCTCTGGAGTTGAACGGTATTTCCATGGCGGTCCTGAATCAAAGTTAAGGCACCTTGTCTCGGATTAGTCGTACCTTCTGCCTCAGGAAATCCATAAATCGTGCCATCTTTAAGAGTGACGCACCAATATGCATTGAAACCTGATGGACAAGGGCCGTGCAAGTACCCGCCCAACGTCGCACCATAAAACTGACTGCTCGCTGTGTTTTTAGCAACCAACGGATAAAACCCAGCTTCACCTTCGGTAAAATCTATATGACTTCCATTTGGCAACACAAGGCTCATCTTTGACCACCCAGATTGCACATCACGCACGAGGAACATGTCGTACGAAAGGGTCGTCCCAATTCCAAAACTACGTGCAACGTTATCTCTCGTCCTATAGGTACGTGTAACTTCCAACGGAATCACATCAGCCACCCGTAAGTCAGTTCGATTTAGCGTAAAGATACCGGTATAGGCGTCAACCGGGTCTCCTACATTGCACCCCCCACAAGGTGGCTGTGCGTCACTCGGTTCCTCAGGCTCCCCACCCACCATCGCTCCGGTAAACTCGTAAATTACGATGCCAGGATCCGGGACAATCTGCGTTCCATCCGCGCTGACAGTGCCTTTACCATATACGTACCAACCCTTACCCGTCGGATCGTAGTTCCAGAAGTCGATGCGCGCATTAGGTTGCTCATGATTGAAATTCGGGTAGATTAGTTGTGCACCCTGGGCACGCAGCGATGACATCGCCTGCAAATGCGCGCCACCCGGCTGAATTGTGAAATAAACAGGCACTGAGATCGGCGGAAGGGGAAACGGTGGCTGATCAACCGGAATCGCACTCATCGTCAGCTTCGTGACGATATTTCCTTTATCGTCACGAATAACCGTGCCAGCAGGAATCTTGAGCTCAAGCCCGGGAATCGCCGGATTCGAGATGTCCGTCTCACCGGTTGTCGGCGACGGGATTGTGATGACATGGTTCGTGTCGAGCGGAGTCATCCAGATCACGAACGGCAACGCGTTCACTTTGCCGGGAGTCACGCTCATGCCGTACTCGAAACGACCATACTGTCGCTTGCCGTGGTTTGCAGACGAACCATCAATGATCAGATCCTGCTGCCCCGACGGCACGTCATCCAGAATGAACTCCCCGTTGTCATCGGTCACAACGGTCTTTGATCCAATCGAAAGCGATGCTCCCCGCAGGGGCTTGCCATTGAGCTTGAGTACCTGCCCCTCTACCGCGGTCACCCCAGCTCGCACCATTGACGAACTATGGGGCGCTTGCTTCTTGAGCGCCCCATACCTGCCATAAAGCGCTGCAAAGATCTCCGGATTCTTCGGCATGGTACGCAGAGCGAGATGACTCTTGCCGTTGGTCCAACGACCATGTCGGTGCTTGGCGCCTGGGCTCCAGCTGTCGTCATCCGATGGCGTATCAGCACTCGGGTCAGAAGCTGTCGAGGCTGACGCCGCAGCATCGATTTGAGCGACGGACGCACTTGAGGCACCGCTTGACGAATCCGGCAATGCCGTAACCGAACCACTGCCTGCGCCTGTTCCACCACTCGCGACGCCGCCACCGTTATTCAATGACTGAGTCGTAAAAGCGATGGTCGTGAATGGCAGCGCGTTTCCGGCGGCATCTTTCGCATCTTTGACGAACAGCGTGTAGTGCGTAGCAGGAAGCAATTGCACTTTAGGCACGAAGAATGCCAGGATGCCGTCGTCAGTAGCGGTAACACTGCCTTCCACCGCCCCTTGCGGGCCAACCAGCGTCACTGTTTTGACATTAAGGCTGGAAGGATCAAGAGGTTTATTGAACAGGAGAGACAAGCGAGCCGAAACAGCAACGTCTGTAGCACCTGCTGTAGGCAGCGCGGACTGCACTGCCGGCGACACGGCCTCATATGATTGCGCGGGAATAGCGCCGGGATCCGAGGCAGGATCAATGAATCCATTCTGGGTCACATCAAAGAGCTCTGCCGAGCCCAGTGCTCGACCGTGCGCACCACTACCGCCCTGTACCATGACGTCACCGCTCGGCAACAGTGCAGCTTGTGCATCGGAGCGTCCGGTTTTCAACTTCGGTGCTGTGCTGCTCACCTTGAGATCAGTCGCATCAAGTAGTTCCGACTGTGCTAACACATTTCCATGTGCATCCACACCGCCCGCGATCAGCAACCGACCATCCGCCATCACCGTCACAGTCTGATGACTGCGAGCAACAAGACCGATGTCACCCAAGTTGGTGAAGACCCGCGTCTGCAGATTCAATCGCTCTGCAGCCATCACCGGCAAACCTGAGCCGTCTATGCCCCCAATCACCAAGACCGATCCATCAGGCAATACAACGGCTGCCTGATAAATTCGGGCAACATTCAGATTCGATCCTAGTGGCGTAGAACTACCGTCTGCAGCAACAACAGAAGCCGTTGCTGTTGGCTGGCCATCGCCTCCAACACCCCCAAGCACGAGCCATCGCCCATCTGGCAGTCGAGTAACACTTGCCCCTTTTGCGGTACCCGGCACTGAGGACGGAAACAGCGCAGCGTACGACGCCTTCGTACTCCTGGCGTTGCTCGAAAGCGCTGACGCAGGCGTAGGCGCCCCGACATAAGCAAGGCTGGACAGCGCGAGCGCGCAGCCCAGCATTCCCCCGATTCGCTTCATCTTGGTTCGAATCATTTTTTACCCGATCTTGTTTTCGCTGTTACTTGCCCAGCTTCGGCTAATCCCCGGTGCCAGCTGGACAGTCGTTAAATCGTATTTCTAAAACTACATCTACAAAACGGACATGCTGCCGACAAACACGCGCTTCGCTGCTGCGACAAGCAACTCGCGTGTGTTCCGTTTCGCTCTCCCGTTGCGCTCCACGTGAAGTAGGCCAGTCACTAGCAACCTGTTATCCAAAGACGCGGTACTGGCTTGGGAGAACATGATCTGTAAGCTGCCTGGCCAACTGCCCGGCTGAACACGCACGACGTAATTTCCTGACTGCGGCAATGACGGAAGCACCAACTGCTGAGTTCCATCCTTCGCGATGCTAGATGACGCCAGCTGAGAACCATCCGGGTTGTAGACAACAACGGTTGCGGCTCCAGCGAAACTGTCGCCCGACAGCGACAACGTCAATCCGGTCTGCCCTTGGGTCCCAGTGAAGCTATAAGCAGCCTGCTGGCCGACAACCGACGACGAACTGATTTGGCCCGGCCCGTTCAGCGTCAAGCTACCTGTAACGTCTGCAAGCAGTTGCATATTAAAAGCGACTGGGGTATCCGACGTTGTACTGATCGTTACCGTATAGGTGTCATTCGCAGGCAGCGGCGGAATTGCAAATCCAGTATCCGCCGTTGCCGTAAAGCTCCCGACAGTCTGCCCGCTCGAATTAGTGACCGTGAACAATACTGCACCGCCGGATGACGTCGAAACGTTAGTTGCACTGAGACCTAATAACTGGCCTTGAGAACCCGTAAAGGAATACGACACGGCAGAAGATGCAGCCACACGCACAGCGGCAGCGCTCCCGGGGGAGAGGGTTCCATTGGCTGTCGCTGGCGCGTTCAGTGTCGTGGAGATACTCACTTGGGTAGACACAGGTGAACTGCCAAATTCAGAAGCAAGACGCAAGACATACTTACCATCCTTTGGCAAGGATGGCAGATTGATTTGCGTATTACCGGCGTAACTTGACGAGGTCAGGGAATTCCCCTCCGGACTAATCAAAGATACATAGAGGCCCTGCGGCCATCCCGCATACGTACCGTTATTGAGAGTAACCGTATAGTTCTGCCCAGCCAGGCCAGAGAACGTGTAGCTACCGTTCAGACCAAGTGGGTTATTCGCATACGTCACCGAGGGACCATTGACTTGTAGCTCACCACTTGTATCTGGAACAAGCAACATATTTAGATTGGCGGAAGCAATGCCCGCCGTGAGCGTGAGCGTGTAGGTTCCGGTTGCAGGCAATGTCGGAAGACCGTAGCTAGATGCTCCAGAAGTCGAATAAGACTGCAATACCGTGCCGCTCGAGTTGACAAGTGTGTATGTCACACTTTGTCCACTCGGTGCAGTGGCAATGTTGGTAAGCCCCAGGCCAAGATTTTCACCCTGAGTCCCATTGAACGTGTACGACAACGTCTGGCCTGTTGCCAAACTTACGGCAACGGGTACGGCGCTAGGCGTAATCGCAGTCGTTGCATTTTGAACGACACCAAACGATGCACTACCGCTACTCGGGCCCGTCGGGATAGCGCGAATCAAATAGTTCCCACTTGATGGCAGCGGCGGCAGGCTGATCTGTGCATTACCGAAATAATACGTACCCGTAAGGAAACTCCCGTCTGGCGTGTAGATATAGACATACATGCTTTCAGGCCAACCCGGGAACGTGTCATTCGTCAGCAAGACCGAATAACTCTTCCCTGCAACCCCTGCAAACGTGTACGACCCGTTCAGCCCGAATGGGGTATTCGACAAGGACGTAGACGCACCGTTGACGCTCAGTGTTGCAGCGACATCGGGAACAAGCGTCATGCTCAAGCTCGCCGACGCAATTCCCGCGGTCATTGTCAAGGTATAGGTATCGTCCACCGGCAACACGGGCAACGCATAGCTCCAGGAACCTGACGTCGAGTAAGACAGCAACTGCGTCCCACTCGAATTCAAAAGAGCGAATGTCACGTTCTGCCCGGACGGCATGGTTCCGATATTGGACAGGCCCAGGCCGAGTGCCTGTCCTCTTGCTCCGCTGAACGTGTACGACACCGTCTGGCCAGCAGCGAGGTTCACCGAAATCGAATTCGGACCCGGCGTAATGGCAGTCGTCTGATTTTGAGCAATGCTGAGAGACACGCTTCCCGCACGGCTCGTGTACGGCATGACACGTATCCGATAGTTTCCGCTGACCGGTAGCGGCGGCAAAGCAATCTGCGCGTTGCCAGAGTACGCCGCGCCGCTCAACAGACTTCCATCGGGGGTGTAGATGTTGACCGTCAAACTCTGCCAGTCGTAGAACGTATCGTTGCTCAATGCAATCGAGTAGCTCTGTCCAGCAACCCCCGAAAAGGTGTAGGAGCCATTCAATCCGAGCGGACTATCTGCGAATGTGACTGGAGTTCCGTTGGTATCGAGCGTTGCTGTCGTGTCAGGAACAACCACGACATCCACTTCGGCGGATGCCGAACCAGCCGAGAGTGCAAGCGTATAAGTATCGTTCGCCGGCAGAATCGGAAGATTAAACTCCCATGCATGACTGACAGAGATGTAGTCAGTACTCAGTACTGTTCCACTGGAGTTAGTCAGCGTGTACGTCATCTGCGCCCCTCCTGGCGTCGTCGCGCTATTCATGAAGCCGACCCCAAGCGCATCACCCTGATTACCCGAGAACGAGTAGTACAACGTCTGGCCTGCAGTCAACGAAACATGGAACGGCGTTGCGCTCGGCGTAATTGCAGTCGCACCAACACCGCTAGTTGAATTCCCCGTGGATGTGACAGTAGTAATCAAGCTACCGGAAGCTCCCATCGTCGGCACGAGGCGTAACGTGTACGCGCCATCGACTGGAGCTCCCGACAAGGCAAGCTGGTGGTCCCCATCGTTTGCCCAGACGATAACTTGCTGCCAGAGCGTCCCATCAGGCTTGTAGGCATAGGCATCAATTCGATCCGGATGACTGTCCCCCGTAAAGGAGACCACGTAGTTACCACCCGCGGTGCCAAGGAACGAGTACGTCATGTTCTGTCCAACAACACTGGAGACGAAGGTCTGAGAGGTGCCGAGCGCGAGCGTACCGACTTGATCGGGTGTCAATTGAAGATTAAAGCTGGCAGCCGAGCCTCCTGCATTGAACGTAAGCGTGTACGTTCCGTCCTGAGGAAGCACAGGCAACGCCACCCCTCCATCCCCTGTCGCCCCGAAAGTCCACAATTGCTCACCATCCGGGCCAATCAAGGTCAGCGCGAGCTTCGTCCCCGGCGAGTTGAACGCAAGATTGGTCAAGCCAACGCCAAACAACGCACCCTTCGAGCCGTTAAATGTGTAGCCCAACGTCTGGCCTGCAGCGAGATTGACCGCCTGTGCGTTTTGACCAGGTTCGATCGTAGAAGTCGATGTCGCGCCTAAACCAACAGTCACGGCACCACTACTACCAACATCCGGCACCAAGCGAACGGTATAGGTACCGCTCACGGGCGCATTGGTTAGATCGATCTGGGCGACCAGCCAATACGGATACAGCGTATGTTGTACCCACAGGCTTCCGTCTGGCTTATAGACGGAGTAGGTCATCAAGTCCGGATGAGTATCACCGGTGAGCGCAAGCGAATAGCTTTGCCCCGCAGTGGCAGCAAAGGTATAAGTGGCATTCTGCCCGACCGTTGTCGATGTGAAAGTGCTCGGCGCTTCGTTGACAGCGAACGGCGCAATTTGATCTTGAGTCAATTGCAGGTTGTATGTCGCCGCAGATCCCCCTCCGCTAAATACCAGCGAATACGTTCCGGAAACGGACAGCACTGGCAGCCCGAAACCCGCATCAGACGAGGCCTTGCCACTCCAGAGATTTTCTCCATCAGGGCCAAGCAGCGTGACAGAGATACTTGCATTTCCAGGCACCGTGGAGAAATTGGATATGCCCACCCCAAGCGACTGACCCTGCGAGCCATTGAATGTATAGGTCAGATCCTGCCCCGCCGCCATATTGACAGCGACAGCCGATCCTCCTGGTGTCAATCCTGAAGTGATGCTCTTTCCGATACCAATGGAAAGGCTGCCAGAGCCACCCACGGCCGGAACTACACGGACAACGTATGTCCCATCCGTCGGGACGCTGGAGAGCTCAAGTTCGACGGTTCCCCAGTACGGCCAAAGATTGTATTGTTGCCACTGACTGCCATCCGGCTTGTAGACGAACACATTCACATAGTCAGGATGAGTGTCGCCGGTCAGTGACACCGCGTAGCTTCCTCCCGCCGTTGCGCTAAACGTGTAAGTTGCGTTCTGCCCGACCTCATTCGAGACAAAGGTAGCCGTCGCGCCATTGACTGCGAAGACAGATGATTGATCTTGCGTCAATTGGACGTTGAATGTAGCCGCAGCCGCACCAGGGTTCATCGACAGCGTGTAGATTCCACTTGCCGGCAAATACGGAAGTGCAAAGCCAGCCGTGCCAGACGTACTGTTGGTCCACAATTGCATGCCATCGGCACCGTAGAGCGTCAACGTGACTGCGCCATTCACCGGATTCGTCGAGAGGCTAGACAAACCTACACCAAGTGCCTCCCCCTGCGTACCACTGAACGTGTAGTTTGCTGTCTGCCCAGATGCGAGGTTCATCGCAATAGGGGCGGCTCCTGGAGTAATTGCCCCCGTCACAGACTGTGCAACACCGACCGACAAGCTTCCGCTTGTACCGCTCCCAGGCACTGTACGAATCAGGTAAGTCCCGCTCGCAGGCGCATTGCCCAAGTCAACCTCCGCTGCTGACCACGGCCAGAGGCTGTACTGCATGAGAATCGCACCATCGGGCTTATAGATCTGCACGTTCACGTAGTCTGAATGCGAGTTGCTCGACAATGAGACCGCATAGCGCTGGCCGGCTGTCGCCGAGAACGAGTACGTCGCGTTCTGCCCCATGATGGTCGAATTGAATTGCGAAACTGCACCATTGACCTGCAGCGAAGCAGCCACATCGTCGGTGAAGTAAAGATCAAAGGTCCCAGCACCCGAGCCGGCTGAGAGAGTGAGCTTATAAGTGTCCGTAGCCGGCAGGGGTGGAATCGCAAAGCTAGCTCCGTAATATGTGTTGCCAGACCAAACCTGGACCCCACTCGAATTCGAGATTGCAAGGTTGACCAAACTGTTGGGATTGAGCGCTATGTTTGCCAATCCAACACCCAACATCTCTCCCTGCGAACCGTTGAACGTGTACATCAACGATTGGCCACCTTGAATTACCACGTTGTTAGGCGCACTTCCAGGTGTCAAAGAGCCAGCTGACACCGTTTGCATAATGCCGACCGACAAACCTCCGGTCGCTCCTGTGTCCGGCGTAAAACGTACCGAATACGTCCCCGAAACAGGAGCGCTAGGCAACGTGTAATACGCCGGCAACGTCGACGGATAGTTTGGATTAGTCGAGTTCAGACTGGTCCATCGCGTTCCGTCGGGCAGATAAACATTGATACCCATATTCCCGGCGAACGTATCCGTTGGCACCGCCAGCGTATACGTTTGGCCAGCAGCTACCGCAAAGCTGTAGGACGCGTTTTGCCCAACTGCGGTGGTCGAAAAAGTAGAGTTGGCCGAATTCACCGCCAACGTCCCAGTTTGATCTGGCAACAGTGTGAGATCAAAGCTGGTTGTACCCGCCCCGGCCGTAATCGCTACTGTATAGGTGTCGGTCTTCGAGAGCATCGGCATGGCGTAACCAG
Source organism: Burkholderia sp. 22PA0099 (assembly GCF_047497165.1). Classification (NCBI taxonomy): domain Bacteria; kingdom Pseudomonadati; phylum Pseudomonadota; class Betaproteobacteria; order Burkholderiales; family Burkholderiaceae; genus Burkholderia; species Burkholderia sp. 22PA0099. The sequence goes on from NZ_CP163165.1 coordinate 3,332,526, forward strand.
TCGTCCCTGAAACCGAGAACGACGACACGCTGGAACCACTCGAGTTCGTAACTACGACATTAGCGCCAGGCCCTGAAAAATTGGTAAATCCGAGGCCGGCGTATTCCCCTTGCGTGCCACTGAACGTGTAAGCGACCGTCTGGCCGTTCGTTGCATTGACAGTAGTCGGGCTGCCCACACTCAGCGCTCCGATCACGTTGTTACCAATAGTGGTCGAACCTGACGCAGCCAGCGAAACAGAAATACTGTCGGGTTGTGCATCCCATCCGTTTGGAACAACGCGAATCAAATAGTTAGCGTTGGCGATCGCCGGAGTGAGTGATATCTGCCCAGTATCACCGGTGACAATACCAATCGAGGTATTGAGCGTTCCATCCGGGTTATACAAAGCAGCAGACGTCGTCGCCACAATCGTGTTGGCGCCGAAAGAGATGACATAATTTTGGCCCGCTTGAGCAGGAAACGTGAACGCACCGTTCTGCCCAACCGTGCCCGTCGTCAGCACAGACGGTGTCCCGTCCGACGAGAGCGTTGCGGCCTGATCGGAGACTAGATTAATGACAAAGCTAGCCCCATTGTTACCCGCACTCACCGACAGTGAATATGTGTCTGTGACGGGGAGTGCCGGCAGCGGACAAGACGATGCGTTGATGTGGCTCTTATCCGTCAACACCACGGTACAACTGTTAAGAGTTACACCACTCGAATCGTAAAGCGTCACCGTCAAAGGCTGCCCGGTTGGGATGGTCGAATAGTTCGTCAGCCCAACCCCGAGCAGTTGTCCTTGCGTTCCTGAGAAGCTATACGTAGCCGTCTGCCCAGGGGTTATCGCTCCCGTAACCGGTCCTGCATCGATGGATAACGTACTGGATGCATTGGGAGATAAAGCAAGTGACAGTGTTCCGAGTCCAGGCCCGGTCGGCACAATCCGGACAGTGTAAGTACCACTTAGAGGCGTATTAGGCAGACTCAATTGCGAGGACCTTGACCAAGAGTACACCGTCCCTTGCATCCACTGCACGCCGTCGGGCCGAATAACGTAGATATTGACTGATTGAGCAAACGTGTTGCCCAAGAATGTGAGCGAATAACTTTGGCCCGCGACACCCTGAAAGGTATCGGAAGCATTCAGCCCAATTGTCGTGGGTGAAAAATCAACGAGTGATCCGTCAATCGGTAGCGCCCCGTTTTGATCTACAGTCAGTCGGAGGTTGAACGACGCAGAAGCCGTACCGGGATTTACGGTTAACGTGTAGGTATCGCTAGCAGGCAACGTAGGCAGAGCCCACCCACCAGGCGACGAAGCGACTGCAGACCAAATCTGGGTTTTGTTAGAGTCAAGCAAGGCGAGACTCACACCACCGCCAGTCGGTGACATCGTAATCAAGCTAATGCCGATGCCGAGGTTCTGACCTTTCACCCCGTTAAAGGAGTAGACAGCACTTTGCCCCGTAACAAGATTGACTGCTGCCGCGCCGCCACCGGGCACGAGCGAAGCCGATCCTGTCAATTGCAGCAAAGTCGACTGCAAGACACCCCCAATCAACGCCCCCGGAATAACCCGGACCCGGTACGTGCCACCAGAGAGCGCTCCAAGATTGAGTTGAGCCGGAACGGTAGTTGATGTAACGGTGGAAGACGTAACCACGTTCCCGTTCGGGTCATAAACAAAGACGGTTGTGTTCCCTGCGATGCTATCCGAACCCAGCGTCAAGGCCAGATCACTTTCTCCGTTACTCGCTGCAAACGTATACTGCACTGCTGGATTACCTACCGTCGCAGAATACGAATTTGAGGCGTTGGCCGTGAGCAAACCTCCAACCATATCGGGCACGATCTGAACCGATCCTCCCGTCGTACCCGTGGATTCAGATAACGTCAGCGTGTATGTCCCGGTAGCCGGTAGCAACGGGAGCGTGCACATCATCGTAGACGTCACGCTGCTGCAACTAGCCAGCGAAGCACCATTAGGCTGAGTCACTGTCGCTTGAACCGTGCCTCCAGTTGCTAGGCCGCTCACGGTCAACGTGACCCCGTCTCCGGCATTGCCGGCGAACGTGATGGTGGCCGGGGAACCAGGGGCCGCGTTCACAGGAACTGCGGCGCCACCCGCACCGAGAAGAGAACCAACAATGAAATTGCTCTGGCTTGTTGCAGAACCTGTGCTGTCGCTAACAACGATCGGTCCGGTCACCGCGCCTGCCGGTACGGATACAACAAGCTGACTATTCGTTGCTGACACAACTTGCGAAGAAACTCCGCCAATCGTAACGGAATTATTTGAGGCGGTAGCATCAAACCCAGCGCCCGATATGGTTACCAGCGTTCCCACAGGGCCCGTAATCGGTGCGAAGGTCGTGATGGCAATCGAACCAGACGACACCTGCTGGACGCCTAGAAGATTACCGGCTGCGTCGTACTGATACTGAACAGCTGCCCCATTGTCATCAGTTGCCTGCACAAGCCGACCAGAAAGATCGTAAGCGAACTGGACGGCGGCCTGACTGGGTAAAGAAAAGATCGAGCTGTATGCCAGAACAGCAAACATTAAGGCCACGACGCGCAACAACACACCAGACATCGCGCCTGATCGTGCTCCACGGCTCCAACACTTGTTGAATCTCTCGCAATTCCGATGTGTACGCGAGTCTTTCCCCGTCGATGCGATTAGCATCGCAACCCCTTGTTATCAGCAACGCATTTTCATTTTAATACCGTTTCCTTTTTTTGCCCTCGGAACGGTCTTATTTTTTACACACCCATGTTCGCGAAACTTTATCGTTGCGCCTACATGCAAGTCAAACTGTAAACAATTTATTAGTTGTACTTTGTAAACACCCTGCCTCATCTGGCGGTAAAACGTGTCGCGTAGGGGCTCGTGAGCGACCGCAAAAATGCCACGATATCGGCCCGCTCTAGCGGCGTCAGAATCATCGGATGCTGTGCCTCGGCACCGCGAAAATAGACTTCCATCTCAACGGCATCTTCGAGGGTTTTGACGCTTCCATCGTGCATGTATGGTGCGATAAGAGCGACATTGCGCAAGCTTGGCGTCTTGAATTTACCGATATCTGCCGGCTCCTTCGTTACGTTGAATCGACCAAGCTCTGCGACATCAGCATCGCTAATGATCAGCTTGTCCAATTCGTTGGGGTCGGCGGCGACGACTTTACGGGCGGTTCGGTCAAGCACACTCTCGATCTTTGAAAACCCGATTCCCAAAGTGTGAAATTCACCATCATTGAACGTGGCGCCGTCATGACCGATCGTGTGGCACGTGACACATTGCGCACGCCCTTGAAATAGCTGCAAACCCCGCTGCTCCGCTTCCGTCAATGCAGTCGTATCGCCGCCGTATTGAAAGCGATCGAATCTGGACCCGCCGGCGAGCAACGTCCGCTCGAAGCTCGCTAATGCGTGAGCAGCATCGGTCGCATCGGGTTTGTGGTTCACACCGAGAATACGCTCGAATGCTCGCTTATATTCAGGATCGTGTCTTATTAAACGGGTCAACGCATTCAGATCTCCAAGACCATGCTCACGAGGGTTGACAATCGGATCGAGCGCTTGCTGCTCTAGGGTTTTGCGGCGCCCATCCCAAAACTCGCTTGTCTCCAATGCGACATTCAACAAGCTCGGTGTCTTGCGCGACCCAATCTGAGCATCGACACCGATCGCCAGCGGACGCCCGTCGCTGAACGCACGCTCGGGCACATGACATGTTGCGCAACTGACCGTACCGTTCCTCGACAAGCGTTGATCAAAAAATAACCGCCTGCCAGTAGCGATTTCGACAGGTGACGCGAGCCGACTCAGCACTGCCGGAGGCAGTCCGAGCGCCCTGTCATCCCTCACCTGGCGATCCTCCGCGACTGCCCGAAACGACATCACACAAACCAGCAGCAACAATCCAATTGCGCCAATGCGAAGGCCGCAGAAAGCATCGGCTCGACCTGTCATTTTCCTAGCCCGAAAGACAACGCGCTTGCCGGCATCGCTCCGAACGCATTGTTTGCAGTCGATGCGGAACTTGCTGCGGACGCCGCAGCGCCCGCAATATTCGATGTTTGAAGTCCTCGGACCGGACTGCCGTCATCAGGGATCACAAGGTTCCACGGATACGTGAACACCCATTGACGGTATTCGGTTCGATCCTTCAAGCCGGCATCGATAAGATCAAAGTTGTCAACCTTGAAAGGTGCGGCATGCGAGAGCGAATAAACACCAACAATCTTCCCGCCGACCTTAACGAGACCCCATTCAGCCTTCCCTGTCATCGGGTCCACATAGACCTTGCGCAGAAAACGTCTGATGCCTGGAAACATCGGATCTCGCACCAGGCTATCCAGCGAGTCGGGATATGCCTGGCCATGCGCAACCACGTAACGACGAATCGCGTCTCTAAACTGATGTCCGATGAAAAGCAGCTCTCGTTCCTTGTCGCGCTTGAGCGACATGCCGTAGAGCGTAGACGCCGTCAGTAGTCCAAGCCCCATGACGAATACGAGAAGCATCACCCAAAGATAGGTAAATCCCGCTTCGCGTCGCAGAGCCTGCGCGCGCGTTGGTCGTTCACGCGAATGCTTCATAGCTCTGAGAATGATTGCCCGTCTTTCGTATCGCCAGCGGCACCGCTCTTGACGTCGAATATCCCTTCGATATTCGCATCAGGAGACGCGACCGTGACCCACGTGCTTTCGCTACGCGTGATCGGGTCCGGTGGTATAGCTGCGAGGTAGTGCTTCTGGACGAGCTCGTCGAGCGTGGCTGGATAGTGCCCGGTGTCCTGATAGAACTTGTCGAGCGACGATCGCATCACACGCAGGTCTTCCTTCATCACCGTCTCACGTGCACGGTCGAGACTATTGAAATAGCGAGGCAACGCGATGCTCGCCAACAACGCAACGATCGCCAATACCACAAGTAACTCGATCAACGTGAACCCACGGCTACGTTTCCGTAGCACGCTCGATCGTCTTCTGAAGCTCGTATCACCCATTAACATGTCTCACCACTGGCGGTAAGGGACGTTGTTCATTCCAACGCCACTCGATCGAGAGTAAACGTCATACACGTCGTCACCTTCTTCAGGTGCCTCGGGTGGACTCTTGTAGGCACGCTTGCCCCAACTGCTCTCCGCATCGTTGGCAGTCGCGTCCATTGGATCTCGAGGAATTCGACGCAGGAAATAAAGCATCTTCCCATCGAGACTCTGTCTGTCTTTAACGCCTTCCACCAGATCGGACAGCCTGTGTGGGTATCCCGAGTCGCCAAGCTTCAACTCGATACGCCCTTGGTCTGCGGCCCGCTTATATGCATCGATCGCTTCACGAATCTCCACCAGATTGATCCGCAGCTCGTGCTCGCGCTCTCGGGCCATCATCGCTTTGGCGGACGGAATTGCGACCGATGCAAGCACACCCATGATGCCAAGCGTGATCATCAACTCTACATACGTAAAGCCAGCACTACGTCTTCCGGTATGTGAGCAGAAACTCGTCTTACGCGAACGAAACGGACTCATCATTCGACGTTTCAACAGCATCTCGAGCTTCATTTGCTCTGCCCACCGACGATGGTGATTGACTGCACCGGCAGCGCCGACGTAGCAACCGCCGGCTGCGGCGTCGCTGATTGCACAATGATCTGCGCTTGCGGCGCTGGTGCGATAGCTTTCAGCACCAACGTCAACAGGCTACCCGTGCCAGATACCGGCCCGGACGGTGATTGCAGTTGCAGGTTGATTTGACCGTTTCCGACCTTGCTGCTCGACGCTGCCTGGCCGCCGGCCTGACTGAAGAAATCGCCTGCAGTGAGGTTCATCACCTGAAATTGCGCGGGATTGAATCCGATCGAAATCGGCATGCTAGAGATCGGCTGCGTGGACTGCGCCTGAAGCGTAAGACTAAACTGCTGCCCCACCGACACCTGTCGAGGTCCTGTCCAGCCAAGCAACATCTGCCCGTTGGATGCATCGTCCTGGGCGACGCCGTCGTTCGCAGCCGCGTCGCTAGCGGTCGTACCCGTCGACAAGGCACTCCCTGCAACACCTGCGGAAGCGGCGCTACCGAATCCACCGCCGACAGAATTCACGCTGCTGCCGACCGCACCGCTATTCGTCGCGGCCGGACGAGAATCCGAATTTTTCTTCTCGGACACCGGTTGCACAGCCTTGGGCGCCGCTGATTCCACGTTACTGATTGCTAGGCCTCGGCCGCCGAGGTCGGTCTCTGTCCCCGACTCGAACTCTGCAGCGCTGAATGCTGGACGATGCAGGGTCCGCACCAGATGCGGCGTAATCGCAAGGACGATTTCCGTCTTTTGATTGTTGTTGTTTTGATTGCTGAACAGCTTACCGAGCACCGGAAAGTTACCCAGACCAGGAACCTTATTGGCGGCCCGTGAATCCTGGTCCTGTATCAGGCCGCCGAGAATTTGCGTCTCCCCGTCGCGTAACTGGAGCACCGTGGATGCGTTACGGGTTCCGATCTGGTAGACGACAGTTCCGCTTTGCTCCGTGATCTGGCTGTCGATGGAACTCACCTCAAGCGACAAATCTATGCCGATTTCGTGATCGAGATAGATGGTCGGCTGCACCTCGAGCTTCAGACCTACATCAACGTAATTGACGCTGTCCGACACGAACCCAGTTGCCGTGGACGTCGTAGTCACTACGGGCACGCGATCACCGATCATGATCTTCGCCTTTTCCTTGTTCTTCACACGAATTCTAGGGTTGGCGAGCACATCCGCATCGGTGTCCTGTTGGTTCGCATTGAACGTCATCGGCGATATGGTTGCCGTGATGCTGCCGGAATTCAGGTGTGTGAGCTGCTGCAACGTCAGCGATGATGTTGACGTGGAAGAATTCGATGTATTCGTAGTACCGGTGTTTCCCGTTTGCGACTGGGATTGCGCCGCCTGCAAACTGATCTGATTCGGCCATTGGATGCCGAGATCTAACAGCCTTGAGCGCTGAATTTCCATCACTTCGACTTCGAGCATCACCTCTGGCTCACCCACATCGGAGACCGCAATCAGTTTCTCGGCCAAGCGAACGGCTTCCGGTGTGTCCCGTACCACGATGAGATTGAGCTTTTCGTTGACGTCCATGTCCTTCAACTTGAGGATCGCCTTCAGCGTCGCTGCAACCTGTTTGGCTTCGGCATTCGCCAGGAAAAAGTTACGTACGATGAGCGTCTGATAGTCCTTCTGCTTCTGTGGAGTATTGGGATAGACCAATACACTGTTGTCGTTGAGAATTTTCTCGCCGAGCTGGTTGGTCACGAGAATGAGGTGAACGGCATCTTCGACGGTGGTGCGAGACGCAGACACATTCACCTTAGTGTCGGTTTTGACGTCCTTGTCGAAGAAGAAATTGACGCCGGACACTTTCGACACCATGCCGAACACGCTTTGAAGGCTGGCATCGTGGAACTCAAGCGAGATCGGCTTGCGGAACGCCGCCGCCAAACGCTTGCCGGCGCTCGGCTTTCCAGCCCGGCTGACGGCGATATCGCCCACAATCTTTTGCGCCTGCGGGTTGTCTGGATTTTCGGCCAAGACGCCGCGCACGATCTCATCCGCGCCGTCGATATCTCCATCCGTCAGGAGCTTACTGGCATCGGCGAGGCTGCCGGATTCTCTCGATTGATTCTTGAGCATCGCGATGTCGGCGGTGGCAACCGCATTGCCCGGATCGATATCCAGCACAGCACGATAATGACGTTCCGCCTGACCTGGATCTTGAGCAGATCTCGAGCGGTCGCCAGCCTGAAGCTCATGCTCCACAGCTGCTTGCTTGGTATTGTTGAGCGCGGCACGCATTTCGATGTTGTCGGGATGCGCGTCTACCGCGGTTCTGAGCTTGGCCAATGCTTCGGGATAATGTCCTTGCGCCGCGAGCCGTGTGCCCTCGAGATAGGAATTCGATGGGGTCGTACAACCGGCCAGCACGACAAAACACAGCGTGATTAAATGACCAGGCAACGCGCGCAGGCGCACATGCTCGCTCGTGACAAGAGCCCCAAATTTCCGGATCACGGATTAATACCCTGTTGTTCGTTTGACGTGCCGTCGGGACCTGCATCGAGGGCCAAGGTCTGCCTGGTTTGTGTCGGCAGATAAGTGAAAATCAGTGCGTTCGTCTTGATCGAATCGAGGCGGTAGCTTCCATTAACGGTATCGCCCTCGTGCGCCAGCGTCTCATCCGCGCCGTTTGCTGCAAGCAGGACGGCAATGCCGCTTCCGTCAGTCAACCGGCCCAGCATCTTGAACGGCAGAGGCGGAGCAACCGGCTTCGGAGCTGTTTGATTGATGGGCTTAGCGGGTTCCGGGCCAGCGAACAACGTGCTTGCATTCGTCTCAAAATGGCGCGTTTGCAGCACCACCAGTCGCACCTCACCGCTCGAACGATTTGCGTTTTTTCGTATATCCGACTCGACGCTCGCCCCGCTCGTCGTCGGCGTCACTGATATCGGATCGACCTGCGGATTTCTGACATGATTCGCCGCAGCGCCAACAACATCATCGACGCCATCATCGGAAGACGATACGTGGATCGCCGCCGCGACCGCACCGACGAGTCCCAGCGCGAGAATCCAATGACGAATGGAAATTTTTGGCTTCGTCACGGTCGCACCAAATACACGAAGCGAACACGCGCCTCCAGCGCGCTCCCGACTGCCGGCGCCGCTACGTAGGCCGACGGCAGAGGTAACGGCAGCGGAGGAGCAACGTCATCGGACGCCTGCGCGCGGAAATTTGTCGAGCCATTGGGGGGGACGCGACTTTCCCGATCGAGGTGTCGAAGGGAACGGACGGCAGTGGGATCGCCGACGGTTGATCCACGCGGCCTTGTCCAGTTTCGTCGCGCTTGAAGGATATGCCTTGCAACCCGAGTGTTGGCGCTTCGTTCAACGCCTGGAGTACAAACGACACGACCGACGATGCCGGACCTTTCACCGGCAGGTTGATCGCATATTTGAAAATCTTCGCTGACGTGTCGGCAGTCGGTTGGTAGTCACCACGCTCTAGCCTCAGTCCGTTTTTTTGGGCGAGCGCGAATAGCCGCTCCACCTCCAACGGAAGTTCACTTTGAGCTGGAAGCTGACGCACAAACGTCTGTAAGTCAGCACTGGCCGACTGCGGATGGCTCGGCGGCGCCGAAGCGGAATTGGCTCGCACTGCATGATGAATGTCCGCAACCAGCTCCGTATTTCCATGTCGAAGAAGCATCGCTTCAGCGATCGCGGCTGCGCAAATTGCCGACAAAAATACCGATAATGTCAGCGCGAGTCCCAAGCGGCGCTGTACATAACCGATCCAAGCAAGGATCCGCCGGCTCTGCCTACCTAACTTGACGATTCCATTTCTCAGATCCGGAAGCACATCACGACTCACGGAAGCCATCTCGCCTCCACTTCGAACTGGATGCTGCCGTCCTTTTGCGATTCGTGTGCCACCAAATAGACGTCCGCGATTTGTCGCTGGGAGGACAACTGGCTCACATATCCGGCGATGGCGGTCGCATCGTCTGTTACTGCACCGATCCGCAGCTTTCCCGTCGACGGCTCCGCATCGAGATCAAGCAAATAGACGCCCGACTCCTTAAGCGGCTTAATCGTTTGAAAGACACGATCCCACGGCAAATTGAGACCGTCGATGTAGAGATTCAACGCGAGGATTTGCTTTGTTTCCAGTGCTGTCAACGGCGCGGGCCGCCACGACGCTGCGGCATGCGCAGCGTTCAATTCATCCAATTTTCCGGCCAATGCACGATTGTCTTGAAATTTAAAACCAGCCCAGACCAAAGCCAAACTCGCCGCCACACCAGCACCCAGCATAAATAGTGCGGGCGCCACGGATAGACGGCCCCCTGTGCTCGCGTCCAACTTGAGAGACCGCACGCTCATATGCCACCTTCCATCGCCAGCGATACACGAGGCATCATGTCCGCTGCATCGACAGGAGCCAGCAATGCCGCTGGTTCAGAACAATGTGAGAGAACAGTGGTCGTCACGTCGGCAGAACATATCTCCGATTGGTATGAGCTCAGGTCAAGTACGGCCATTGGAAGTCCGGCAGGACATGCTCGCCTGAGCCGGGTACGACGCTCCATCGCGATAAGCGTACTTCGCCATTCCTCTTCGGTCGTTTTCCCGATCGACTGGTTTGATTCGGTCGGCATGAAGCGAGAGACCGTTGCGAGGTCGGCGACAAGCTTGTCTTCGAACAACACAAGCCCAACCCGCCCCGTTTCAACCACGCCGAGCCATCCGTGCTCAGGTAGCAACTGGCTATGCTGATTCACTGCCAATACGATCCATGGCGTCAGACTCGTCAAACGTGCGCCCATCCGTGCCGACATCGCTGCAATCTCGGTCTGGAGCGCGCGGTCCATTGCGAACACAAGGCGGGGCCGCCCAGGTGGTGCATCCTCGACCACAAACGTATAAGCATCCGTCACGGCACTCGCCGATGATCCCGACGTAAAGTGCAGACCAAAATAATCAGCGGCAATGGCCACGCCGCGCTTCCGCGACACCATTGCATCGGTCCACGGAAGGCGAAAGAAATGGCAGAGCGAGAGCGACAGGCTAACGGTTAGCGTGAGGCTCGGCATCCAGCGGCGCGTACTTCTACTGAACGTACTCGTGATGCACATCTCTAGCGAAGCGAGTGCCTCTCGCCAGCTTGCGTGATGAGTCTCGTGATGTGAGGTTCCGTTCGCGTATAACTTGAAGCCGCGATCCGACAACCCTACCTCGATTCGCTCGCTACGAAACCACACGAAGCACCTCGTCGATCGTGGTTTCACCTGCCGCAACGAGTTCGAGCGCAATCTCGCGTATCGGACGCATTCCGCTCGTTGCTGCAGCAGCTTTGAGTTCGGTAATCGGTGCTTTGGTAGCAATCAATCCGCGAACGATATCGTCAACTAAAAGCACTTCAGCAACAGCCTTCCGCCCTTTGTATCCCGTTCCGCGACAGTACCCGCAACCCCGTCCCGCCATCAGGCGCCAACCAGTAATCGCGCGTCGATCAAGACCAAGTCGTGCAAGCGAACCATCGTCAACTTCAGATGGCGCCACACATCGGGGGCAACTAATCCGGAGCAGCCGCTGAGCAACAATGCCGTTCAACGCTGCCGAAAAACTATATGGATCGACCCCCATGTAAAGAAACCGCCCGAGCACGTCGAATACGTTATTTGCGTGCACCGTGGTAAGCACGAGGTGGCCAGTCAGGGCAGCCTGCACCGCGATCTGCGCTGTTTCCCCGTCACGAATCTCGCCAACCATGATCTTGTCCGGATCGTGGCGCAGGATCGAACGCAAGCCGAGTGCGAATGTCAGGCCTTTCTTCTCGTTGACTGGAATCTGAAGGATCTGCGGTAGCCTGTACTCGACCGGGTCCTCAATGGTGATGATCTTGTCGCGACCCGTGTTGATCTCGGTAATCGCCCCGTAGAGGGTCGTGGTCTTGCCGCTACCGGTCGGTCCCGTGACCAGAAGCATTCCATGTGGCCGTGCGGAAAGTCCGCGAATTGTCTCTTGGGTCGATATGTCGATACCCAGATGATTCAAGGTCAGTTGCTGGCTCGCCTCCGTCAGGGTCCGTCGATCCAGAAGACGCAGCACTGCATCTTCGCCAAAGATATTTGGCATGATCGATACACGGAAATCCACATCCCGTCCCTGCATACGCAGCCTGAACCGACCATCTTGAGGAATGCGGCGCTCGGCAATATCGAGCTCCGCTAGTACCTTGATCCGGGAAATCGTGCGCTCTGCCGTTTCAGCGCCTCTCACCGTGGTAATCGGTACGAGAACACCATCGACACGGTACTTGACGACCAGGCCATCCGCCTCGCGCTCAATATGTACGTCGCTAGCCCCTACCTTGAGTGCGTCGTACAGCGTCGAATTTACCAACCGAACGACGGTGCTCGCATCCTCACTGATTCGCACCAGCGAAAGATCTTCCACGAAGTCTGCGGATTCGTTTGCGCTGTGCTCTTCGGCAATCGCATCCATCGCTCGCATACCGCCTTCGAGCCGGGTGAGATATGCCGCGATGTCCGCTCGGTGCGCCAAGACGAGTTTGGCCTGACCGTGGAACCGCACATGTATCCAGGCTTCGAGTTCGATCCCGAACGGATCTCCGAACACGATGAACAAGGCACGCACAAGATCTGAAGGATCACGCAACGCGAGAATGCCTCGGGACGCTGCCTCCGCGAAAGGGAGTTCGTCGAAATCAGGCGTCAGTCGGTCGAGATCCGCCATCGAGAAACGCGGATAACCAAACACATTAGCCAACTCACTGCAAAACGCATCTGCTGTCAGTCCACTCTGCGCTTCCAGCACATCGACCAACGGCCTGGCCTCGGCACGGGCCACCGCTCGCGCAGCCTCGAGGGCCGTTGGCGAAAATTCGAACGTCGATATCTCATGCGGCGCATTCATTGCAACGACCCCGCAAGATCGAAGATAGGCATGTAGAGCAAAACCACGACAGAGCCGATCACGAGTCCCATCGCACTCATCAGTACCGGCTCCAGCAGCCGCGATGCCCAGTCCACCCAACGAGCGATCTCGTCGTCATGGAACCGTGCGGCGCGCTCCAGCATGTCGTCGAGGCGACCGGACCGTTCGCCTACCCTCAACAGACTCGCAGCGATCGCAGTCGCGAGCGACTCCTGCTCCAAGGCCGAGGTCAAGTCGCTTCCCTCTTCAACCGCCCTGCGTGCGCGCTCGAGTGCCGCGCGCTGTTGGGGCGGAAAGAGGCCCGCGCCCATCGACAGTGCCTTAGTGAGCGGGATGCCCGCCGCCAGCAGCAGCGCGGTTGTTCGATAAAAACGAGCGAGTCGAAACTCGACGGCACGAGGCGCCACGAAAGGCAAGGAGAGCAGCATTTCGAGCAGCATCCTGCGGGTAGCCACAGATCTGAGAGCAAGTACACATGCCATCGCTGCGCTCGCCGCAATTACACCCAGCAGCCCCCAGTGCTGATCGATCTGCATACCGAATGCGAGCAGGAGCCGAGACGCAATCGGCGTCTCGCGCCCCGCCCCCTCATACACCGCTGCAAACCGAGGTACCACATAACCGAGCAGGAACAACGTGACCGTCAAGCCGACACCGATCAACATGACTGGATAGATCGATGCGGATACCAACTTTTTGCGCAACAAATCGAATTGAATCCGATAGGCAACAAACCGCGATAGCGCGTCGACAAGATTGCCCGAGCGCTCAGACGAGCGAACTGTGGCCACATATAGGTCGGGAAATGTGTCAGGACGCTGCGCAAGCGCATCGGAAAAGCCTTTCCCTTCTCGCAACTCATGCAAAACATCGGTAAGCACGGAACGTGGTCCCGCTCTGCGCTCTTTGGACTCCAGAGTCTGCAGCGCCTCGATGAGCGATAAGCCTGCCTCAAGCAGTGCAAGCAATTCTTGACTAAAAAGCACAAGATTAAATTTGGCAGACTGCTTTGCTGGACGCGACGGCGATATCTCGGACGATATGGCAACGACCATCAACCCGCGCGATGCAGCCGTGCGTAGCGCTTCGGCCTCACTATCCGCATCGAACGTGATTGTCTCTGGCCTGCCTCCTGCTCCGGAGACCTGCACATTGATTTTCATGGATGTGGCTCGCGTTAGCGCCGGATTTCAGCGTTTTCGCCAGATCCACCGGGCTGCCCCGTCTTCCCGTAGGAAATTAGGTCGTATTCGGCGCCACTGGAGCCGGGTAGCCGATAAACGTATGGATGCCCCCAAGGATCAGCAGGTACGGCTCGTTCAAGATACGGCCCGGACCAACTGGATTCGTCGGCAGGTTTAGACGTGAGCGAGGCAAGTCCTTGCTCAGTGCTGGGATAGTGACCAGTATCAAGACGGTACTGATCAAGTGCTTTAGCAAAAGAAGTGATCTGTGCTGCCGCAACCTTCCGCTCCGATTTTCCAAGCTGAGCGAAATACCGCGGTCCTACATAAGCCGCCAATAGGCCAATGATGACCATGACGACTAACAACTCAAGCAGAGTGAATCCTCGTGCCTTGCGCCGAATCATGACTACTTCCCCCGAATCCACTGAGCCTCAACTGCACTCTTATCGTGGCGGCCAATTTTCTTAATAGTGTTCCGCTGTCGAAGCCTACCTGACAGCGTTGGCGGAGTGTATCAGAGGCTCACAAACCTTCAATTACACAAATCGACGACGTTGTTTTTAAGCACGTAAGATTTTTCCGACATGAAAGTCAGGCGAGTACTTCTCATATTGTTATTACAAATATAATTCAATATTCTTTCAATTAATTTTCACAACCAAACTCCTCAAGTTGACCGCTTTCTCGCCGATCCTCAAATTACATATCGAGAGGGGTATCTGCATCACAAGGACTCAATCCAAAGTAGTTAAAATTTTTCAACGCTACGTTTCTCAAAGATGGTACATTTCCAACAAAACAAACGCATCGATCAAAATAATACGAGCTTCTTTCATCGGCTCAAGAGAGAAAATTTTGAAAACACCGGCCATCGTCATAAAAAATTCATTCCCCGATAAAATATCGGCACTCCAGATAGCTTGGGCAACAATCATTTTCATCACTCTCGTCGATTTTCTTTGGCTGAGGGAGTGGAGCTTTCAGCTCATTATTGGCCCCAAGTTGAAAACATCCATCTCCATAGCCGCAATAATATTTGTCAATCAATGGATCAAGTATCGATCCCGATCCGATACCAATGAGAATTCAGTCTGGCTGACCCGTCTGCGAGACTTGTCGTTCACCGGTCAATGGATGATTGCTCTCGCTGCTTTTTGCACCGCAACAAGCATCCTGTCCAGCCTTTCAGTCGCAATTGCTGCACCGTTGATCGATGATCAGTTGGCGTGGATCGACCAGGCTGGAGGTTACGACTGGCTCGCTTGCTATCAATGGGTTCAAGGCCATCCGTTTTTGCTTCTTGTCCTTCATTTAGCCTATATCAGCGGACTGGCGCAGATGATCGTTGTCCCAGTGGCTCTCGGAATCACCGGACACAAAATTGAATTAATTAAACACATCGCCCGACTTATGCTTGCAATACTGACTTGCATCGCGATTGCTGCATTCTTTCCAGCGGCAAGTGCTTTTTTGCATTTTCATGTTACAGATCCAGAGACATTAAATACCGTGTCCACGTTTCTTCCTCTTAGAGAGGGAACGCTCCGCGTGATTGATCTTAGTATCTCGCAAGGATTAGTATCGATGCCGTCGCTGCACGCAACGTTTGCCATCCTTTTCGCTTATGCGCTGCGGCAGGCGGCTTTGTTTTCCAATGTTGGCACAGCTCTCAACGTTCTGATGCTTGCCTCGACACCAACACAGGGCGGCCACTATCTCAGCGATGTCATCGGGGGAATTTTGCTAGCGGCGCTAGTCATTGTTCTGGTCGAGAAGATGTCTGCCCACCAAAACAACCGTGAACAACCTCGATCCATATGAACTCTTGGACCTTACGGCAAAAGTCCAGACTGAGAAAATTGGAAGTTTCTGGAAAATTCAAGGCCTTGACGGGCGAGAGGTATGCCACGTTCGTATCATCGATACTCGTGCACCCATCGTGCTCGCGTAACCGACACAGCGTCGCCACGTGCGGTGTGTCCTACGCATCAGCGGCTGACAGTCATGAAGTCGTCGTCGACGTGTCAAGCAACTGCCAAAGCCACGTGCTTGCGTGCGTTCTTTCCACGCCACGACTACTTTGCGTCCTGTTTTCGTGGCGACAAGCCCTGTGGGCCGCGTGCCCAATTGTGTTAGCAGTTCTAAATCAGGTCGAGTTGAAAACTAAATTCGCTTACCGTTTGGCTTGCGTGAAGGTAGGCCTATACAGTTCGCGTAGCTGTTGATGTATTAAAATAACGCCGCCCTGATGGACTGAAAGGTGACGGCATCAAAATAATATGCGTCACTAATAACAAGGGGTTGTGATGCGATTCGTATCGACGGGGAAGTCGCTCACGCGTCAATTACGCAAAGAGCGAGTTTGTAAAGTGGCCAACGAATTGCTCTCTGTAGCATGTGCTCCTCTAGTAAGTCGCTCAGCGATTGGACTCGCTTTGTTTGCTGCCGGGATCCTGCCTTTCCCAAGCCAAGCGGCCGTTCAATTTGCCTATGATCTTTCTGGAAGATTGATCCAGGCTACTTCATCGGACGGTACTGCAGTCCAATATCAATATGATCCTGCTGGAAACTTGCTCGCTGTCCAGCCGCTTTCAACAGGCTCCATTTCGATCACCTCTTTTTCACCATCTGGCGGACCCACTGGTACGCAAGTCACGATTTCGGGAGTCGGATTTGATGCGACGACTGCCAACGACACCGTGACAATTGGAGGTGCTGCAGCGCAGATTGTGTCCGCAAGCACGAATCAGCTTATTGTTATTGTTCCCGATGCAGCTGTCACTGGACAAATATCAGTGAGTGATGCGGTGGGCACTGCGACCAGTCAGGGCAATTTTATGATCGGTTCATTGCTCGCGGTCGGCAACCCCGCTGTCTCTGCTTCCATTTCACCTGGAGCGTCGACAACGTTGACGTTCTCGGGTAAGGCTGGGGATGGATTGTCACTTAGTATCAGTGGACTCACTCCAGGGGGAACCGTCACGGCCACAGTTGCGACGCCCGATGGCGTTACTTTGACTACTTGCAATACGTCCGGCTCGTCGTTGCTCTGCGCGCTACCCACACTTCCTATCGACGGAACGTACACACTGACATTTTCAGCTACAGTGGGTGCATCCAGCACATCGGTACAAGTTATCCCAGATGTATCAGGTGGCACACTTTCACCAAATCTGACAGATTCTTTTAATGCAACCGCAGGAACACCTGCAATCAGCTATACATTCGTTGCAACAGATCATGAGAATGATCTGGGGTTGTCGCTTGGCCAAGACAGCATCTCTGGAAATACTAATATCACGGTTTATGGTCCGACTGGCTCAGTTATTTCAAGTACGACAGTCACGCCCGCTACGGTTCCTGCACAAATTAACTTCGGGACATTGGGAGGTGGTTCATATCGAGTTCGTATCATACCTGCCACACTGGGCGGCGGAGCCCTGCAGGTCACGCTAAGCCAGTTTGTATCAGCGGGGACATTGGTGCCTGGCGGCGCACCTGCGTCAGTCGATCTCGCAACGGGACAAAGTACTGGACTCTCGTTCAACGGCAAGCAAGGTACCGACTTGGGGATTGGTATTGACTCATTTAGCTCCGCTCCGGTTGGGCAGTCCGTTATCTTGTCGTTGCTAAATTCCAGTATGACGCAGATTTGGTCAGCGACTGTCACAGGCAACAGTAGTTTCGCTTTGCCAATGTTGCCAGTTGACGACACTTATACGCTATCGATCAATCCGGGTGCGGCATCTTCGAAATTCAATCTTCACCTGACGAGCGATCTAGCGACGCTGCTGTCGTTGGATGGATCTGCAGTCACATTTGCGCCCTCCACAGTTGGCGTGAATGCGTCCTATACTTTCGACGGAGTTGCTGGTCAGGGTTACTCGCTTTCCTTCCTCAGCAATAGCTTTCCACAACCGGTCAACGTCTACGTGATGCGTCCCGACGGCGTACAGTGGTTGCAGACGACACTATATACGAGCAGTACTGCGACGCAGTTCAGTCTCCCGAACGCGCCAATTGGCGGCACCTACACTGTTCGCGTCGTTCCAAGCGGGACGGTGGCAGGAACGTTAGTGGTTGGCGTGACGAAAAACATCGCTAGCAATTTGACAATCGACGACGCGCCGATCGCTGGAAACCTCGCAGCGGGTCAGACAACTACGCTGAATTTCTCCGGTTCGATGGGCCAGCTCCTCGGGGTCGGTCTTACCGACTTCTCGACAGTGCCATCGGGACAGCCTCTTTCACTTAATCTTGCTGATTCAAGCGGAACAGTGATAGATCGATGCACCGTCACGATATCCGAAGCGAGCAGAATGAACGCGGCAGGATGTGCTTTGCCTGCCCTTCCCGCTGACGACACCTATTCGTTAATCGTTAGCGCTGGAGCCAATGCAGCGAATTTCCACCTCGCACTTGTCTCGGATCAGATCGGAACACTGAGCCCAGGCTCTGTTCCATCCGTTTTCACAACTGGCAAGGTGGGGCAGAGCGCGTCCTATCAATGGCCTACCCAGCGGGGGCAAAATTATGTCGTTAGCTTTTCGGCCGTCACGGCGATTGGCGCGACTGGAGCATATCTCTACAATCCGGACGGCACATTGAATAGCTCCGGGACAATTTTAGAGGGAGTAAATTCACAAGTTTCTCTGACCCCGGCGATCACAAACGGCAATTATTCAATTCGTTTAACGCCTACCGCCTGGGAAACACAGGTCGATAGCATGTCAATTTCACTATCGAATGTCGGCACGTCTCCTATCGGAGGTAGTACAGCAGGAGCACTTGCCGTCGGAGCACCGGTGAATGTGGACATCACGAACGGGCAGACCACCTCTTATACTTTCTCTGGAACACGTGGTGAATATGTCGGACTCGGGTTCAGCAATTTTAGCGGCGCTGGTGTCAACGTAGTCGTAGCCAATTCGAGTGGAACGACTCTAGCCTCATTTCCTGTTTCGGCCACGACCGGTTATGCGCTACCTAGGCTGCCTACGACCGACATTTACACTGTGTCTATCGTCGGCGGATCGGCAGAGGCCAACTTCAATTTGACGATGTCACCGGATCAAGTGGCAAGTGTTACGTTAAATGCGTCACCTACGATTTTCAATTCAAATATCGTAGGACAATACGCATTAGCACAAATGACAGTCGCGGCCGGGAAAACTTATACTATTGGGGTGCCAGCAGATACGTTTTCTGGTTCGATGAGCCTATATATTTATCTTCCCGACGGGACTTTATGGCAGGACTATTTGTCACAAATCAATCCAGCAAATTCGTCAACGTTCCCTGCGTATATCACGCTTCCCGTAGTGCCTGTCACCGGCACCTACTCAGTACGATTTGTCCCCGACACGGCTGCGACCGGAAGCATCTCGGTGTCGCAATTGCAGACAATCGCCGCAGGTACAATCACGCCTGGGAATGTAGAGCACGACGTTTCTTTACAGCCTGGTCAACCTGTCAGCTACAGCTTCGCCGGCGCCAAAAATCAGATGTTTGGAATTGGTCTAGTGAATGCATCACTACCCTCCAATTCGTATTTCAATTTGTCGCTCACGAATTCGAACGGAGTTCAAGTTTGGGCGTATAACACACTATCCGACCGAGCATTTGCAATTCCCGCGTTACCCAAAGATGACACATATGTACTCACATTCAATATCGGGAGTACATCGGGCACGTTTGGATTCTATTTGACGCCGGATATTACTGCGACGCTTCAGGTCAATGGGGCGGCGTTGAAGTTTGCTCCCACCGTAGCAGGCCAAGATGCCTCCTACTCGTTTTCTGGCAATGCAGGTCAAAATTATACGATCTCTTTTTCCGGAAACGACTATACAAGCGTCTCCGTGTACAAACCAGATGGCGCACTTTTGACGCAACAATATCTCTATCAAGGTTTTACGACGAGCAAGATAGAATTAAAAGATCTGCCAGTAGATGGGTCGTACATTGTACGAATGGTCCCACTTGCGGGAACTCCAACTGGAATTTCAGTCGGAGTATCGCACGCGATTCCTGGCGTGCTAATCCCAGGCGGATCGAGTGTGCCTATTAATCTTGCAGCGGGTCAACAGGCTATTTATTCATTTAGTGGCAATGTTGGCGACGCGCTGGGGTTGGGATTGACGAATCTGGTGACAAATCCGGGGAATTCGCGGATCAATTTGACGTTGTCCGGACCAGATGGCACGCAATTATGGACGATTGATACTTCGGATACGACAGCCTCATTTGCGATGCCGTATCTCCCAGTGACTGGGATGTACACGCTGTCCGCCACTCCACAATCATCTTCAGCTGCATTTAACTTGCAGCTACCAATAGACCAATCAGGAGATATAGGGGTTAACTCCACTTCACCAACATTTACGTCGACAACTGTTGGACAAAATGCAACGTATGATTTTTCTGGGCAGGCTGGCCAACATTACACCTTGGCTCTGGCAGGAAACACTCGCCAGGATTCATTCGCAGTTTATGTGTACAACCCTAATAATAGTTTATGGATGCAGACAGTTGTCAGTAACTCGTGGCTAGACTTCGAGATTGACTTACCTAATGCGCCGGCAACTGGCAGCTACCATGTCCGCCTCGTTCCAACTGTGGGTAATTCTGGAAGTGTGACGGTTGGTGTAGCACAAAAGACAACTTCGACAATAACCCCAGGGGGAGGTGCTTTTTCAGTGAACCTGTCCCCCGGCCATGATCATGTTTATACGTTCAGTGGAACTCAGGGGCAGTCGCTTGGCGTCGGGCTATCAAATTTTTCGACCATGCCTAATGGACGCTCAATTAATTTGACGCTGACTGGTTCGGACGGATCTACGGTATGGAGTAATAACACGAATTCTGATTCAGGTTTTATTATTCCGGCTTTACCGAAAGATGGAGTCTATTCATTATTAGTTCGCTCGGATGGGGCGGGCAGTTCGTTCAATTTCGATCTGACCGTCGACAAGCCTTTTCCGCTCGTGCTGGGCAATCCGCCAATGAGCCTTGTGTCAACTGAGGTTGGGCAAAATTTTATCTCGACGTTCAATGTCTATTCCGGGACGGATTTTATACTTAATTTAGATTCAAACTCGCACTTAGACAGTTTAAAACTTTATGTGTATCGCGCAGACGGAAGTCTTTGGGATCAGGAAACTATTTTACCAGGAGAGAATTATCAATCTGATTTTCATCCAACAGTGACAGGTTACTGTGTAATTCGAATTGCACCTTATCTTGGTCATTCTGGGACGGTAAACGTTGGCATTGGTACTCCAAGTTCAGTTACTGTAGAAAATTGACGTAATTTTCGAAAATTTATCGGCACCGACCTCCTTTCCACTAACCAAGCGCCTAGTTGAAAGGAGGTCAGGAGTTGACATCCCCCCGAAAAAGCGTAGCGGCGAAAGCAGGAGATTTCAGGCAAATTTGAAGTCCTGACGGGCGGGAGGTTTGCATGAAGAAATCGAGGGACACGGAAGAGCAGATTGCCTTCGCGTTGAAGTAGGCCGAACTGGGCACCACGGTCACGGAAGTGTGCCGGAAGATGGGCAGAGGCCACGTTCTACAACCGGAAAAGAGGTATGGCGGCCTCGGCGTGTCGGAGCTACGGCGCCTGAAGCAACTGGAAGAGGAAAAGGCCCGACCCAAGCGCGTGGTGGCCGACCTCAGCCTGGACAAGCAGATGCTGCAGGAGGTGGTGCAAAAAAAGCTATGAAGCCGGCGCGCAAACGCGCGCTGGCTGACTTCTCGATCCAGGCCTATCGCGTAGCGTATTGCAGTTGCGTCAGATCACGTATTTTTCTCAGCCTAATCCACGTGACGACCGCGCCAAACACCAACGCATCCGGGAAATTGCCGAAACCCGGATTCGATATGGTGTAGAGCGCATCCACGTCTTGTTGCGACGCGAAGGCTGGCTAATCAGTCACAAGAAGACGTATCGGATCTACTGCGAGGAAAAGCTGAATTTGCGGCGCAAGCGGCCGCGCCGGCGCGTGGCCGCCGCGCACCGCATGGAGCGGCCGGAAATCTCTACCGTCAACACGTGCTGGAGCATGGACTTCGTGGCCGATCAGCTGTTCAACGGGCAAAAAATCCGCGCCTTAACTGTGGCCGATAATTTTAGTCGGGAGAGCGTGGCGATCACGGTCGATTACGCCTTGAAGGCAGCCGATGTCGTCGCTACGATGAAACATCTGAAATCGCTTCGTGGCACACCAAAACGCATACAGGTCGATAACGGCAGCGAGTTCATCACACACACATTGGATCACTGGGCGTATGAAAGCGGTGTGACCTTGAACTTCTCACGCCCTGGCAAACCCACGGATAATCCGTTCATCGAATCGTTCAACGGTAGCTTGCGGGACGAATGTTTGAACGTCACTGGATGATGCCCGGGAAAAGATCGAGCACTGGCGGCAGGATTACAACGAATTCAAACCGCACAGTTCGCTGAGCGATCTGACGCCGCGCGAGTTCCGGCTCGCACACCTTAAGGCCGGAAACCTCCAAGTCTAGGCGCTCGGAGCGACGGATTCGAACGAGTTAGAGGCCGCTAATACCGCTGCGCGCTTGTCCGCCTTTTTGGCCTCCCCTGGGTCCACGCCTGCGGCGAGCTTCTTTCGGGCCCATCCCTTTTTTCACGCTCCGCTGCCAGTGACACATATAAAAAACCCGTGAAGCCTGACGCTTTCACGGGTTTCTGAACTTCATCGATGCGCTTCGAACTGCGATCTGGTGCCGGGGACCGGACTCGAACCGGCAAGCCAATCAAGGCGGCGGATTTTCGTCACACTGCTTCTTTCAAAGCCGGCTACGCTTGACGCGGCCGTTCGTGCGCTGGACTATGCCTTCGCCGTCGTCTGCGCGCGTAACCCGCACGCGTGACCTTAGGCGCCCCCCGTCTAGTCTCTACACCTTCCCGAGCGTCGCGCACGCGACAATCGGGCTTGGCTCGGCGTTGCCTCGGCACACCGTTGCGCGCCAGGGGTTTCACCGAATTTGAGGGGTTCTGCACCAGCCGTTTCCGACCGGGCACTCAATCATTTAAGTCCGCTATGTCTACCAATTTCATCACCCCGGCTGAAAGGGCGGTCCGCATTCTACCACTGGTCCGGCACGACTTCGCAGCGCTCTGCCGCCATCCATGTAGCGGCGCAAAAACAACAGCGCGCAAGGATCGGCCGGCCGTCACGGAAGCGTCACAATCGCTGCCGATAATCGACAATGTAAACGTTTACATCCGCGAGATTCCATGACTTCGACCATCAAGGATGTGGCAGCCCTGTCCGGTTTTTCGATCGCGACGGTGTCGCGCGCGATCAATGCGCCGCACACCGTCAGCCCCGGCACGCTGGCGACCATCCGGGCGGCGATCGACACGCTGCAGTTCCGCCCGAACCCGCTTGGCCGCCAGTTGCGCAGCGAACGCACGCAGTTGGTGGGGGTGATGTTGCCGACGCTCGCGAACCCGGTGTTCGCGGAGTGCCTGCAAGGGCTGGACGAACTCGCCTCGCAGGCCGGCTTCAAGCTGATCGTGATGAGCACGGAGTATGACACGGCACGCGAACGGCATGCGATCGAAACGCTGCGCTCGCAGCGCGTCGAAGGGCTGATCCTGACGGTCGCGGACGCGCACGCCCACCCGCTGCTCGATGCGCTCGACGCGGATGGCCAGCTCTACGTGCTGATGCACAACGACACGCCGCACCGCCCGTCGGTGGCGGTGGACAACCGGCTCGCGGCCTACGACGGCGTGAGCCGGCTGATCGCGCGCGGCCATCGCCGCGTGCTGATGCTGGCCGGCTCGCTGTCGGCGTCGGATCGCGCCAAGCAGCGCCACCTCGGCTACACGCAGGCGCTCGCCGATCACGGCCTGACGCCGCTGCCGGTGCTCGAGGTGGACTTCAACGCGCCGGTCCTGCCCGACGCGGTGCTCGCGCACCTGACCTCGGAAGCCACCCGCCCGACCGCGATTTTCTGCAGCAACGACCTGCTCGCGATGGTGGTCATGCGCGGCCTGCGCGGCGCGAATTTCAACGTGCCCGACGATTTCTCGGTGCTCGGCTTCGACGGCCTGGCGATCGGCGAACTGCTCGCGCCGTCGCTGGCGAGCGTCGCCTCGCCGAACCGCGAGATCGGGCGCTCGGCCTGGCGGCGGCTGGCCGAACGGCTGGCCGGCAATACCCACGAGAAGCCGGCGCTCACGCTGCCGCACACGCTGCGCGACGGCGGCTCGATCGCCACGCTGCCCGGCACGCCGGCGGCGCGGCTGCCGCGCCGCGCCACCGACGTGGAGGTGGGCATCGCCACGAACGCCGACGCCGGCAACGCGGCGCCGAACGCCTGAAGCCGCAGCCCGATGTTCACCGTGCCCCGCTCGCCCCGTCCAACCCACCGGCCCGATTCGCGCCGTCGTTTCACTTCGGTATCCATACCGATCGGGCCGATCCCGGCACACGGCGGCGTCCGCTGCCGCCACGCATCGAGCGCGCGGCACGTACCGCCCCCCGCCCCGTCCTCGGCAGCGCATGTCGCCCAGCATACCGACGCCCTCGCCCCCGTCAGGAGACTTGCTTGATGTTTCGCCCACGCTTCCCGCGCGCGCTGTCGACCGCGCTGCGCCGCGCCGCTTGCGCGCTGGCGGCCCTGGCCGCGCTCGGTTCGCTGGTTGCGATCACACCGGCTGCCGCGCGCGATGACGACACCGCGATCTGCTACAACTGCCCGCCCGAATGGGCCGACTGGGCGGCGCAGATCGCGGCGATCCGGCAGAAAACGGGCATTCGCGTGCCGGCCGACAACAAGAACTCGGGCCAGGCGCTCGCGCAACTGATCGCGGAGCAGAAAAGCCCGGTGGCGGACGTGGTGTACCTCGGCGTGTCGGCGGCGATGCAGGCCAAGGCCCGGGGCCTGGTCGAGCCGTACAAGCCGGCGCACTGGGATCAGATCCCCGCCGACATGAAAGATCCGCAAGGCTACTGGTTCGCGATCCATTCGGGCACGCTGGGCTTCTTCGTCAACAAGGACGCGCTCGACGGCCGGCCGGTGCCGCGCTCGTGGGCCGACCTGCTCAAGCCCGAGTACAAGGGGATGGTCGGCTACCTCGATCCGTCCAGCGCGTTCGTCGGCTACGTGGGCGCGGTGGCGGTCAATCAGGCGCTCGGCGGCTCGCTCGACAACTTCGCGCCCGCGCTCGACTGGTTCCGCAAGCTCAGGGCGAACCGGCCGATCGTGCCGAAGCAAACGTCCTACGCACGCGTGCTGTCG
The DNA here is from genome assembly GCF_047497165.1 of Burkholderia sp. 22PA0099. Lineage (NCBI taxonomy): Bacteria > Pseudomonadati > Pseudomonadota > Betaproteobacteria > Burkholderiales > Burkholderiaceae > Burkholderia > Burkholderia sp. 22PA0099. The sequence continues at coordinate 3,357,484 of NZ_CP163165.1, forward strand.
GGCGAGATCCCGATCCTGATCGACTACGATTTCGACGCCTATCGCGCCGAATACAAGGACCGCGCCAACGTGGCGTTCGTGATCCCGGCCGAGGGCACGATCACGGTGCCCTACGTGATGAGCCTGGTGAAGAACGCGCCGCACGCGGCGAACGGCCGGAAGGTGCTCGATTTCGTGCTGTCCGACGACGGCCAGAAGCAATGGGCCGATGCCTACGTGCGCCCGGTGCGCGCGCAGACGATCAGCCCGGCGGCGGCCGCGAAATTCCTGCCGGCAAGCGACTACGCACGTGCGAAGAAGGTCGACCTGAACAAGCTGGCGGCGAGCCAGCAGGCGTTCGGCCAGCAGTACCTGCAGGCGCTGCGGTAAGCGGGCGGAGCGAGACCACACGATGCGCGATCTCACGTTCCCCGCTGGCTGGCGCATCGCGCTGGTCGCACCGGCGCTCGCGGTGTTCGCGGCGTTCTGGCTGCTGCCGATGGCGGTGCTCGCGCGCGTGTCGGCCGGCGACGATCTGGTGGCCACCTATCTCGCGCTGCTCGGCAACGCGCGCTACATGACGAGCCTGGCCTCGACGGTCGCGCTGTCGGCCGCGGTCACGGCGCTGACGCTGGCGCTGGCGACCGCGTCGGGGCTGCTGCTCGCGCGCCGCCGCTTCGCCGGCAAGCGCCTGCTGGTCGCGCTGCTGACCTTCCCGCTGGCGTTTCCGGGCGTGGTGGTGGGCTTCATGGTGATCATGCTGGCCGGGCGGCAAGGCCTGATCGGCGTGCTGTCGGCCAGGCTGACCGGCGACCGCTGGGTGTTCGCCTATTCGGTGGCGGGCCTGTTCGTCGGCTACCTGTATTTCTCGATTCCGCGCGTGATCGTCACGGTGATCGCGGCGGCCTCGAAGCTCGATCCGTCGCTGGAGGAAGCGGCGCGCTCGCTCGGCGCGTCGCCGTGGCGCGTGTTCATCGACATCGTGCTGCCCGCGCTCGCGCCGGGCCTGATCGCCTCGGGCGCGATCTGCTTCGCCACCTCGATGGGCGCGTTCGGCACGGCGTTCACGCTGGCCACCGAGCTCGACGTGCTGCCGATGACGATCTACACCGAGTTCACGCTGAACGCGAACGTGGCGACGGCGGCGGGCCTGTCGATCGTGCTCGGCCTGGTGACGTGGGCAGTGCTGGCCGTGGCGCGCAGCCTGACCGGCCAGACGGCGGCGGCGGCATGAACGCGCCGCGATCCACGCAACATTGCGCGGCTCGTCTCGGACGGCGGCTGCCGCGTCTGCCGCATCTGCCGCATCTGCCATCAGGCCGTGCCGTCGCGGCCGGCGTGCAATGGGCCGTCACGCTCGCGCTGTGCGCGTTCCTGCTGGTGCCGGTGGCGATGTCGGTGCTGGCCGGGTTGACCGTCAATTATTTGCGCGGGCCGTCGAGCGGCCTCACGCTGCGCTGGCTCGGCCAGGTGTGGACGCAGTATCACGACTCGGTGTTCCTCTCGCTCGAAGTGGCGGCGGCCACGCTGGCCGTCACGCTCGCCACCGGCGTGCCGGCCGCCTACGCGCTGGCGCGCAGCCGCCATCGCGCGGCGCGGCTGGTCGAGGAAGCGCTGGTGCTGCCGGTCGCGCTGCCGGGGCTGGCGTCGGCGCTCGCGCTGCTGGGCGTGTACGGCGGCTTCACGGCGTTCCGCACCAGCCTGTGGTTCATCGTCGCCGGGCATGTGGTGTTCACGCTGCCGTTCATGGTGCGTGCCGTGGCGGCGGTGGCCGCGCGCGCCGACCTGCGCACGCTGGAGGAAGGCGCGGCCAGCCTCGGCGCATCGTTCCCGACGCGCTTCGCGACCATCGTGCTGCCGAACCTGCGCCCCGGCATCGTGGCCGGCGCGCTGGCCGTGCTGACGCTGTCGATCGGCGAATTCAACCTGACCTGGATGCTGCACACGCCCGACACCAAGACGCTGCCGGTCGGGCTGGCCGATACCTACGCGTCGTTGCGCATCGAGGTCGGCAGCGCCTACACGATCCTGTTCCTGCTGATGACGCTGCCGCTGCTGGTGGCGATGCAATGGCTCGGCGTCGATGCGACCGGCACGCGCGTGGGCGACGCGTCGAGCGCGTCGACCCGATCGCCTCGATCGCGCGAGCCGTCCGCCTGAATGCAACCCATGCTCCCCTGCCTCCCCTGCACTGCCCGCCGATGAAGCTCGATTCGATCCCCGTCACGCTGACGCGCTGCGCCAAGACCTTCCGCGCCACGCGCGTGCTCGAACCGCTCGATCTGGCGATCGGCGCGGGCGAGACAGTGGTGCTGCTCGGCCCGTCCGGTTGCGGCAAGACCACCACGCTGCGCCTGATCGCCGGCCTCGACACGCCCGACGCGGGCGGCACGATCGCGTTCGGCGACAAGGACGTGACCGCGCTGCCGATCGAGCGCCGCCAGGTGGGCATGGTGTTCCAGAACTACGCGCTGTTCCCGAACCTGTCGGTGCGCGGCAACGTCGGCTACGGCCTGAAGATCCGCCGCACCGATTCGGCCACGCTGCGCGCGCGCGTCGACGAGCTGCTCGCGATGATGCAACTGACCGCGCACGCCGAAAAACCGGTGACCGAACTGTCGGGCGGCCAGCGCCAGCGCGTCGCGCTGGCCCGCGCGCTGGCGGTGCGTCCGCGCGTGCTGCTGCTCGACGAGCCGCTGACGGCGCTCGACGCGAAGCTGCGCGACACGCTGCGCCGCGACATGAACGCGCTGCTGCGCGAGCTGGGCGTGACGACCGTCTACGTGACGCACGATCAGGCCGAGGCGATGGAGCTGGGCGACCGCATCGTGGTGATGGGCGCGGGCCGCATCGAGCAGATCGGCACGCCGCGCGAGATCTACTACCAGCCGGCCAACCGCACGGTCGCGCAGTTCATCGGCACGCTGAACCGGCTCGCGGGCGTTTGGCGCGACGGCGCGCTGCACACGGCCGGCGGCGCGGTGCCCGGCGTTCGCCCGGCCACCGAACTGTTTTTCCGCCCCGAGGACGCTCAACTGGCCGATCCCGACGATCCCGCCACGCATCTGCGCGGATTGGTGGCGGCCTGCGCGTTTCTCGGCGAACGCACCCGGCTGACCATCGAACATGCGGCGCCCGATGCGGTCGTGATCGACGTGCCCGGGCGCATCGCGCTCGCGCGCGGCACGGCCGTCGGCCTGACGATCGCCGCCCAAGGCCTGATCGCACTCCCCTGATTCCACTTCGCCACACCCCAGGACACACCATGCTGCTCGCCCAGATCAGCGACCTGCACATCAAGCGCCCGGGCGCGCTCGCCTACCGTCGCGTCGATACCGCGGCCAGCCTCGCGCGCACCATCGCGCGCCTGAACGCGCTCGCGCCGCGCCCCGACGCCGTGCTCATCACCGGCGACCTGACCGATTTCGGTCACGACGAGGAATACCAGCACCTGAAACGGCTGCTCGCGCCGCTCGAAATTCCGTATTACCTGCTGATCGGCAATCACGACGAACGCGGCGCGCTGCGGCGCGTGTTCGACGAGCGCGCCGAACTGCAGGGCGGCGAATTCGTGCAGTACGCGCTCGATCTCGGCCCGCTGCGCCTGATCGCGCTCGATTCGCAGACGCCCGGCGTGAGCGGCGGCACGCTGTGCCCGGCGCGGCTCGGCTGGCTCGCCGACGAACTCGACGCGGCCGCGCGGCGCCCGGTGATCGTCGCGCTGCATCATCCGCCGTTCGCCTCGGGCATCGATCACATGGATCGCCAACGGCTCGACCCCGAGGCGTCGCGCCGCCTCGATGTGCTGCTGCGTCGCCACGCCAACGTCGAGCGTGTGTTGTGCGGGCATGTGCATCGCACGCTGTTCGCGCGCTTCGGCGGCACCATCGCGTCGACGGTGCCCGCGCCGGCCCATCAGGTGGCGTTCGACCTGCGCCGCGACGCGGCGCCCGCGTTCGCGATCGAGCCGCCGGCCTTCGCCGTGCATCGCTACGATCCGGCCGAGGGGCTGGTTACTCATCATGTCTATGTCGAGGAGAGTGATGGGCCGCACCCGTTTTATGACGCGGCGGGGGCGCTGATCGACTGACGGGCGGGGGGGGTTCGGGGTTTCGGCACTTCGGCACTTCGGCACTTCGGCACTTCGGCACTCGGCACTCGGCACTCGACACTCGACACTCGGCACTTCGCAGCGTGGCGCAGAAAGGCACCGGGAGGCGCTGGACCGGAAGACGTGAATCGCCACCGCGCAACCAGATCGCCGCGTCGGCAGAGTTCATGCCGCTCCGGTATGATCGGCAGCCTTTGTCGGTCGGTCGGTCGGGCCGGCGCGTGCGCATGCGTTGCGCGCACGGCGTCTCATCGCCCCGGCGCCGCCACGCTTCGATCCGCTCTCGCCATGTCCAGCTCATCCCGCTCCGCCGCTTCGCCGTCCGACGCCCACCGCCACTACTCGCGCGGCCTGCTGCTCCTGCTCGCGACCATCGCGGGCGTATCGGTCGCCAACATCTACTACAACCAGCCGCTGCTCGGCGCGCTGCGCAACGCGTTCCCCGCCGACGCCAACTGGATCGGCGTGGTGCCGACCGCCACCCAGCTCGGCTACGCCGCCGGCATGCTGCTGCTCGCACCGCTCGGCGACCGCTTCGACCGCCGCAAGCTGATCCTGCTGCAGATCGCGGGCCTGTCGGTCGCGCTGCTGGTGGCCGCCGCGGCGCCCGCGCTGCCGGTGCTGGCCGCGGCCAGCCTGGCGATCGGCGTGCTCGGCACCATCGCGCAGCAGGCCGTGCCGTTCGCGGCCGAAATCGCGCCGCCGGCCGAGCGCGGCGCGGCGGTCGGCACGGTGATGAGCGGGCTGCTGATGGGAATCCTGCTGGCGCGCACGGCGGCCGGCTTCATCGGCGAATACCTGGGCTGGCGCGCGGTGTTCGTGGCGTCGGTGGTGGCGTTGATGGCGGTGGCCGTGGCGGTGCTGCTGCGGCTGCCGCGCAGCACGCCCACCTCGACGCTGCGCTATCCGCAGTTGCTGGCCTCGCTCTGGCATCTGGCCGTGGAGTTGCGCGGGCTGCGCTACGCGGCGGCCACCGGCGCGGCGATGTTCGGCGCGTTCAGCGCGTTCTGGCCCGCGCTCACGCTGCTGCTGGCCGGCGCGCCGTTCCACTACGGGCCGCAGATCGCGGGCCTGTTCGGCATCGTCGGCGCGGCGGGCGCGCTGGCCGCGCCCTATGCGGGCAAGTCGGCCGACCGGCGCGGGCCGCGCGCGGTCATCACGCTGTCGATCTGGCTGGTGGCGGTGTCGTTCGGGATCTTTGCCGTGTCGGCGAGCAGCCTGATCGGCCTGGTGATCGGCGTGATCGTGCTCGACGTGGGCGTGCAGGCCGCGCAGATCTCGAACCAGTCGCGCATCTACGCGCTGAAGCCCGAGGCGCGCAGCCGCGTCAACACGGTCTACATGGTCTGCTATTTCATCGGCGGGGCGCTCGGCTCGTCGGCCGGCGTGGAAGCATGGCACCTGGCCGGCTGGAGCGGCGTGTGCGCGGTCGGGCTGGCGTTCGCGGTGCTGGCCGGCGCGATACATCATCGCGGCGCGCGGCATACGGATTGAGGCGGCGCGGGTGGAGCGCTGCGGGTACTACGGATGCAGGCGGTGCGGATAGAGCGCTGCGGGCATTACGGGCACAAGCGGTGTAGATAGAGCGCTGCGGGCACTGCGCGGACGCAGACGGCACGGATACAAGCGCAGGGGGCACGATCGGCACTGGCGGCGCAACACACCCGCCCCCGAACCGCCCGTCACGCACGGCTCGCGCCGCTCCCAGGCCACCCGCCACCGTCCCGCCGGCCGGCCGGCAGCACCCACCCTCACCTCACCGCGCCGGCTTGCGCGCCGGATCGCAGACGAACGACAAGCCCACGCTGCCGAGAATCGCCAACGTGGCGATCACCGTGGCGGTCGTCACCGGCTCGCCGAGCAGCAGCGCGCCGAGCGCCACGGCGACGATCGGATTCACGTACATGCAACTGCTCGCCAGCACCGGGCTGGTGTTGCGGATCAGATAGCCGTACGCCACATACGCGATCATCGTGCCGAAGATCATCAGGTACAGGAACGCGAGCGTCGGCAGCGCGGCGAAATGCACGCTGCGCTCGCCGAGGAAGAACGCCGCGGTCGACGAGGCCAGCCCGCCCAACCCGATCTGCAGCGCGGTCGAGAGGAACAGGTCCGACGGCAGCTTGAGCCGGCTCGACAGATGCACGCCGCCCGCCCAGAACAGGCCGCCGCACAGCACCGAGATGCTGCCGAGCGTCGAGCCCGGTGTGGACGGCCCGCCCGAATTGAGGATCACGATGCCGACCATGCCGAGCCCGACGGCCACCCACTCGCCGCGCGCGACCGCACGCCCGGCGATCGCGGCGATCACGGTGGCGAACAGCGGCACGGTGGCCACCATCACGGCCGCCGAGCCGCTGCTGACGGTGCGCATGCCGAGCGCGATCAGCCCCGACGACGCGGCCACCAGCATGGTGCCGACGATCGCCGCGTTGCGAACCTCGATCAGCGACGGCATCGCCGGCTTGCGGCGCATCGCGAACACGAACAGGCCGATCCCGGCGATGCCGTTGCGCATCCCCGACAGCAACAGCGGCGGGAACGCCTCCAGTGCGATATGGAGCGCCAGATACGTGGAGCCCCACACGAAATAGATGAACGCGAGGGCCAGCGCGACGCGCCCGCCTCGGCTTTCGGGCAGACGGAAGCGGATACGCCCCGCGAGGGCGAGCAGTCGATCGAACGGGGTCATGGTTCAGCTCGACGCGAACGTGGCGATCAGCGCGGACGACGAGGCGAGGCACGGTCGAGGCGCGCCAGACACGGGCGGCACCGACGGCGCGGCCGGGGCCTCGGCGAGCGGCGCCGCGAAGCGATCGGAACGAAGGGAACGAGCGTGCGCGCGCGGCCGGCAATGAGCCGGAGCGGCAGGGAAAAACAGGCGGGACGGCATGTCGTGGAGAACGGAACCGAAGGAAGTCGAACTGGCCCGGCAGCGCGGGAGCGCTGCGACCGGCAGCGCGTCGAAAGCATTATGCATGAACGCCACGAACGAAATTCGGGGTCAATCAGGAAATGCGCGGCGCTGACGTTTCGGCGCGACACAGCCACCCGGCAATTGTCGTCAAACGACCGGAATCAGCCGCCAAACGACAGCACCAGACAGCGCCAGACAGCGCCAACCCACGGCGCCCACCGCCAACGCCGGACCGACAGCGCCGAATCGCCCCCGGCGTTTTCCAACCATTTTTGCGGCCGCCAGCGGCCAGGGGCCTGCCTCGATGGCCTGCCACGGCGGCAATCGGTATCCCGACCGGTTGAAACCTCGGCCGTCCGGGTGTATCGTTCGGCCTGCTAACGCGGGGGTCCTGCGTTGCGCGGTCCGGCGTTCGGGATTTCGCGCTTCGCGGGTGAGAAATACCCTTTGAACCTGATCTGGATAATGCCAGCGCAGGGAAGCGTACGGGCTTGCGCCATCCGTCGTCCTTCCGGCCAGCCTGCCGCCTATTTCGTCTCCTGCTTAGCGCCCCACATCAGGAGATGAACGCATGAATGCCAATCCGAAGTTCCTGTCCGCCGACGCCCGCGTCGACGCCGCCGCCGTCGCTCCGCTGCCGAATTCGCGCAAGGTCTACGTGACCGGCTCGCAGCCGGACATCCGCGTGCCGATGCGCGAGATCACGCAGGCCGACACCCCGACCGGCTTCGGCGGCGAGAAGAATCCGCCGATCTACGTGTACGACACGTCCGGCCCGTACACCGACCCGGACGCCACCATCGACATCCGCTCGGGCCTGCCGGCGCTGCGCCAGGGCTGGATCGAGGCGCGCGGCGACACCGAAACGCTCGACGGCCTGTCGAGCGAATACGGCCTCGAGCGCGCGGCCGACCCGGCCACCGCCGAGCTGCGCTTCCCCGGCCTGCATCGCAACCCGCGCCGCGCCGCGGCCGGCAGGAACGTCACGCAGATGCACTACGCGCGCCAGGGCATCATCACGCCGGAAATGGAATACATCGCGATCCGCGAGAACCAGCGCCGCGCCGAATACCTCGAAAGCCTGAAGACGAGCGGCCCGAACGGCGCCAAGCTGGCCGCCATGATGGGTCGCCAGCACCGCGGCCAGGCGTTCGGCGCCGCCGCGTTCGGCGAGCAGGCGCTGACCGAGATCACGCCGGAATTCGTGCGCGACGAGATCGCACGCGGCCGAGCGATCATCCCGGCCAACATCAACCACCCGGAATCGGAGCCGATGATCATCGGCCGCAACTTCCTCGTGAAGATCAACGCGAACATCGGCAATTCGGCCGTCACGTCGTCGATCGGCGAGGAGGTCGACAAGATGACGTGGGCGATCCGCTGGGGCGGCGACACGGTGATGGATCTGTCGACCGGCAAGCACATCCACGAAACGCGCGAGTGGATCATCCGCAACAGCCCGGTGCCGATCGGCACGGTGCCGATCTACCAGGCGCTGGAAAAGGTCAACGGCAAGGCCGAGGACCTGACCTGGGAAATCTTCCGCGACACGCTGATCGAGCAGGCCGAGCAAGGCGTGGACTACTTCACGATCCACGCCGGCGTGCGCCTGCAATACGTGCCGCTGACAGCCAACCGGATGACCGGCATCGTGTCGCGCGGCGGCTCGATCATGGCGAAGTGGTGTCTCGCGCATCACAAGGAGAGCTTCCTGTACGAGCACTTCGAGGACATCTGCGAAATCATGAAGGCCTACGACGTGAGCTTCTCGCTCGGCGACGGCCTGCGCCCCGGCTCGATCTACGACGCGAACGACGAAGCGCAGCTCGGCGAACTGAAGACGCTCGGCGAACTGACGCAGATCGCCTGGAAACACGACGTGCAGGTGATGATCGAAGGCCCGGGCCACGTGCCGATGCAGTTGATCAAGGAAAACATGGACCTGCAGCTCGAATGGTGCGACGAAGCGCCGTTCTACACGCTCGGGCCGCTGACGACGGATATCGCGCCGGGCTACGACCACATCACGTCGGGCATCGGCGCGGCGATGATCGGCTGGTTCGGCACGGCGATGCTCTGCTACGTCACGCCGAAGGAACACCTCGGGCTGCCGAACAAGGCCGACGTGAAGGAAGGGATCATCACGTACAAGCTCGCGGCGCACGCGGCCGATCTGGCCAAGGGGCATCCGGGCGCGCAGGTGCGCGACAACGCGCTGTCGAAGGCGCGCTTCGAGTTCCGCTGGGAAGACCAGTTCAACATCGGCCTCGATCCGGACAAGGCGCGCGAATTCCACGACGAGACGCTGCCGAAGGATTCGGCCAAGGTCGCGCACTTCTGCTCGATGTGCGGCCCGCACTTCTGCTCGATGAAGATCACGCAGGACGTGCGCGACTTCGCGGCCAAGCAGGGCCTGACGGAAAACGAGGCGCTGAAGAAGGGGATGGAGGTCAAGGCCGTCGAGTTCGTGAAGACCGGCGCCGAGATCTATCACCGCCAGTAAGGCGGTTCGCGGCGGGCCATGGTCGCACGGCCTTTCAACAGGCAAGCGCAAGCCGTGTGCCCGCCGCGATACATTTGATTACGCCGGACAAAACGGCTTAACAAGTCCTTACAGCAAGGTCGGGCGCGCTCGCCTAGATTGGTAATGTCGCGCGCGAATGCGAACTACCGGTGAGCCACATGCCTGCATCGACGCACCGCGCGCCCCGACCCTTCCATTCTGCGAGGACACAGCCATGAACGCGATTCGACGAGCCGGCATCGGCGCCATCCTGATCGCCACCATCGCAAGCCTGTCGGCCTGCGATTCGATGAGCACGCGCCAACGCGATACCGCGATCGGCGCCGGCGTGGGCGGCGTGGCGGGCGCAGCAATCGGCGGCAGCGCGCTGTCGACGCTGGGCGGCGCGGCCGCCGGTGGGCTGATCGGCAATCAGGTCGGCAAGTAAGGCCGGAGGCGCTGTGTGAAGCGGCCTGTTTTCGGCGCAGGATGAAATCTGCCGTTACCGTTTCACACAGCGTTTCATCTTTCGCAGGCCTAAGCTCCGGGTATCTTCCTTCGACCAGGACGCCTCCGCGCGGAGGCTCGCCATGAAAACCCGCATCCTTATCGCCGCCGGCCTCGCCACCGTCTCGCTCGCCGGCTGCTATTACCCGTACGGCTACTATCCGGGCGGCTATTACGCTGCCGCACCCGTGCAGACCGAAGCCGCGCCGATCGCCGCGCCGGCTTCCACTTACCCGGCGCCAGTTGCCGCGCCTGCTCCCGCGTATGTCGCACCGGCCTACCCGGCCTACTACCCCGCCTATCCGGCCCCGGCCTACTACCCGGCCTATTCGGGCTTCTGGGCGCCGTCGATCTCGCTCGGCTTCGGGTTTGGAGGCGGTTGGGGTGGACGGGGCTGGGGCGGGCGCGGTTGGGGCGGCGGTTGGCACGGGCGGCATTGATCGTCGATGCGGGCCGGCTTGCCGGGTGCCGAAGCGAGGCTTCGGTGCCGTCATGCGCGTGCCGCCGATCGCTGCGCGCACAAGGATTCCAACAGGGCCGATCCGGCGGCTCGGTGACATCGCGCACTGACGGCCAGCTCGCTCGCACCATTTTCCGCTTCTTGCCGTTTCATCCCGGCGTGTAACATCGGGCGCGCGGGCGGGGCTACCCTGCCTCGCATTCCTCGCTCACTGCCCACCACGCCATGTCCACCCGCCAACTCTCGCTGTTGCTCCTGCTTGCCTCGCTCTGGGGCGCATCGTTCCTGTTCATTCGCGTCGGCGTCGCCGAATTCGGCGTGGCGCCGCTGATGGTGCTGCGGGTCGGCTTCGGCGCGCTGTTCCTGATCGTGCTCGCGCTCGTGCGGCTCGGCCCGGCTACCGTCTGGCGCACGCTGCGCCGCCACGCCTGGCCGCTGCTGGTGTGCGGCCTGCTCAATTCGGCCGCGCCGTTCTGCCTGTTCGCGTTCGCCGAACTGACGCTGCAGGCCGGCATCACCTCGGTCATCAACGCGACGGCGCCGCTGTGGGCCGCGCTGGTTGCCTATCTGTGGCTCGGCGAGCGGCTGTCGGCGCCGCGCACGCTCGGGCTGGTGATCGGCTTCGGCGGGGTGCTGCTGCTGGTGGGCGATCAGGTGTTCGCGCCGGACGGTGCAACGGGTGGCGCGAACGCCTCGGCCACGCTGCTGGCCGCGGCCGCCGCGCTCGGCGCGACGCTGCTGTACGGCATCGCGGCCAACTACACCAAGCGCAAGCTGTCCGGCGTCGATCCGCTGCTGAACGCCACCGGCACCATGACCGGCGCGACGTTCCTGCTGGTGCCGTTCGCGCTCGCCTCGTGGCCGGCCGCGCCCGCATCGGCGCAGGCCTGGGGCGCGGTGATTGCGCTCGGCATCCTGTGCACGGGCGTGGCCTATCTGATCTTCTTCTACCTGATCGCCAAGGTCGGCCCGTCGCGCGCGATCACGGTGACGTTCGTGATCCCGATCTTCGGCATCCTGTGGGGCGCGCTGTTTCTCGGCGAGATCGTCGCGCCGATGATGCTGGCCGGCTGCGCGGTCGTGCTGCTCGGCACCGCGCTCGCCACCGGCGCGATCAAGCGGATTCCGGGGTTCGGGCCGGCGCGCGATCCGTTGGGGTAAGCGGCGCGAGGGGGATGCGGGGCGGGTTGCGTCGGCTGACCGGCTCGGTCGGCTCGGCATGCAGGCATCGCCGACGCGAGCGTCATCATCGGCATCGAGCCGGCAAATCGTCATGGCGCGCCGTACCTGTCGGCGGCGCGCCACGCTCCGCACCGGCCATCCACGCCGGCCACGCGGCGGCATCCGAACGCATTTCAGCCGATTCGGCGCCACTCCAATCGTTTGCGTCCGGCGAATCCGACGAATTCCAGAGGCTCCTTGATTTCGGCCGTGCGGGACCGTACCGAGGGCCGTGCGAATCCTGTCACAATTCGGGGCGTACGGCATTTTCCGTGGTCATTCATTCGGTGTAGAGTACGTGAGCGCGAGCCGCCGCAGATCAGGGAAACCCACTATTCGAGCGCGCCGCAAGCCTATTCCGACGTTTCATACGACACCGTGCGGTGCGCCGACGATCCCCTCCGGATCGCACCGCGTCCGCCTCACCGAAGCTACGCGCAATGCCACCGTCCGCCGAACTGACGCTTGAACATCTCGTCAGCCTGCTCGTTTCAGACGGCGCCGGCGGCTGGTGCGCGAACTATCGCGGCATGCGCCTGAGCAGCGTGTTCCAGCCGATCCTGTCGATCACGCACCGCCGCATCGTCGGCCACGAAGCGCTGGTCCGCGCCCATGCCTCGCCCGACGAATCGCTCGAACCCGAAGCACTGTTCGCACTCGCCCACACCCGCAACGACGCCCCGCTGCTCGACCGCATGACGCGCTGCCTGCACGCCGCGAATTTCGCCGCGCAGGATACCGGCCAGGGCTGGCTGTTCCTCAACGTGATGCCGCAGATGCTCGATTCGGGCAGCGCGCAACGCGAATCGATCGACGAGCTGTGCGCGCACTTCGCGCTGCCGCCCACCCGCGTGGTGCTCGAAGTGACCGAGCAGCCGGTGCGCGACGAAGCCGCGCTGGCGCGCACCATCGACCGCATCCAGCACCGCGACTTCCTGATCGCCGTCGACGATTTCGGCACCGGCTTCTCGAATTTCGACCGGGTCTGGCAGGCGCGCCCCGACATCGTCAAGCTCGACCGCTCGCTCGTCGAGCGCGCGCAGCAGCCCGGCGACGCGCGACGCAACATCCGCCACCTCGTCACGATGCTGCATCAGGCCGGCGCGCTGGTGCTGGCCGAGGGCATCGAAACCGATCAGGCGTTGCAGGTGATGATGGATGCCGACGTGGATTTCGTGCAGGGCTTCCTGTTCGGCCTGCCCGACGGCTCGCTCGAACGGGCGAGCCGCGGCGGCACGCAGCGCGTCGACGCGGCCTGGCAGCGTCATGCCGAGCGGCGTGCCGAGCGCTCGCAGCGCGCGCTCGCGGCCGGCCCCGGTTTCGAGGAACTCGAAAACCGCCTGCTGGACGCCGCGCACACCTATCTCGGCAATGGCGACCTGTCGGCTGCGACCGAACCGCTGCTGGCCATGCACGCGATCCGGCATGTGTTCGTGACCGACGAGAACGGCGTGCAACCGGCGCCGTCGATCACCCCGCCGGGCGCCGTGTCGCCCACCCAGGCCGCGCGCCTCGCGCCGCTGTTTCCCGAAATCGGCAGCAACTGGTCGCGGCTGCCCGTCTGGCAACGCGCCGTGGAAACGCCGGGCCGCGTGATCGTGGCCGGCCCGCACCACTCGCTGACGGCCGGCCGCGACGCCTGGACGGCCGCCGTGGCAGTGCCGGTGCCGCCGGACGGCCCGGTGCGCGTGGTGGTCTGCGCCGAGTTCGTGCCCGATCACGGCGGCCTTCACGAAACCGTCGACGCGCTCAGTTCCGGCAAGCCCCACTAAGCGGCATGCCGGCGGCGGCGCATCGCCCCGCCGCTGCTGCGCGTCCCGACCTCAATCGCTGACCTTCCCCCTGCCCGCCTTCACCGCGCCGCGCCGGCTCTTGGCGTCGAGCCGCCGCTCCTTCGAGCCGCGCGTCGGCCGCGTGGCGATGCGCGCACGACGCACCACGGCCACGTCCGCGATCAACGCATCGAGCCGCGCCAGCGCCGCGACGCGGTTCTGTTCCTGCGTGCGATATTCCTGCGACTTCAGCACCACCACGCCGTCGCGCGTGATGCGCTGATCGGACAGCGCAAGCAGGCGCTCCTTGAGAATGTCGGGCAGCGACGAGGCGCGGATGTCGAAACGCAGATGGATCGCGCTCGACACCTTGTTGACGTTCTGCCCGCCCGCGCCCTGGGCACGCACGGCCGACAGTTCGATCTCGGCCGGATCGAGCGTATAGCGGATCATCGCGGCGCCTCCTCGTCGATGGGTTCGCGCGTGCCGGCTTGCGCGAGGCCGGCCTGCGCGAAGCGCGCGGCCGCGTCGGCCATGCGCGCGGCCAGGCCCGAATCGCGCTGGGTGCGGGTGGCGATCGCCTGCGCCAGCACGGCGCGCGGCCCGATCACCTGCACGCGCTGGCGCGCCCGCGTGATCGCGGTATAGACCAGCTCGCGCGACAGCACCCGCCCGAACGCGGCCGGCAACACCAGCGCCGCCTCGTCGAATTCCGAGCCTTGCGACTTGTGGACCGTCAACGCGAACGCCGTGTCGTGCGGCGGCAGCGCGGCCGGCGAGACGGCGCGCAACTGGCCGTCCGCGCCACGGAACCACACGCGCAACGCGCCGCGCGGGTCGGGCAGCGCGATGCCGATATCGCCATTGAACAGGCCGAGCGCGTAATCGTTGCGCGTGACCATCACGGGCCGCCCCGCGAACCAGTGCGCACCGACCGCGAGCGGCACACGCACGCGGCGGCGCACCAGCGCGGCCAGCCGCTGGTTGATCTCGTCGGCACCGCGTGCGCCGCTGCGCGTCGCGCACAACACGCGAAAGCGGTTCAGCGCGTCGAACAGCGGCAGCGGGTCCGGCTCGGCGGCGGCGAGCGCGTCGCGCAAGCTGTCGCCGTACGCGGCAAACCCGGCCGCGAGACGGTCGAGCGTGGCGGCGGCGAGCGCGTCGCCGCCGTCGGCGTCGAAACGCGCGGCGGCATCGGCGTCGGTCGAGAGCGTGTCGAGCGCGGCCTGCGCATCGCCACGGCGGATCGCCAGCGACAGGCGGCCAATCGGAGAATCGAGGCCGAAGCGGTAGTTGCGTTCGAGCCAGACGACGCTGTCGGCGAGGGGGGATAGCGCGGTTCGATGCGCGTGTTGCAGCGTGGCCGGTCCGAATCCGGCCTCAGGCACCGGCTCGCTGCGGATCGCACCGGACGCCGCCGGATGCGCCTCGTCGATCTGCCACGTATCGAGCCACGACAGTTCCGCCGGTTCGATCCACGCGTCGAGCGGCGCGCCGGAGAACGTGGCGTCCGTCTCCGGCAGGTCGGGGCGTGGCGCTTCGACCGCGGACGGTGCGGAAACAACGGAAGCAGCGGCATCGTCGTCGAAATCGAACAACGAGCCTTGCGCCGGCTTGTCGGCCGCTGCCGCATCGGCCGCCTTGCGCGCCGCGACACGACGCACCGGCACGGCAGCCTGCGCCACCGAATCGTTCGCCCAATCCGGCTTGCTCGCCTCGCCCGGCAACGCTGCGACGAACTCCGCCGCGCTGACGCCGAGCACCGCCGCGATCCGCTCGCAACCGGCCGCGCTGAACGCCGGCCGCGCGCTCAATTCGGCAAACACCGCGCCGGCCTCGACGGCGGCAAGCTGATCCTTGTCGCCGAGCAGCACCAGCCGCGCGCCCGGCGCCAGCGCGTCGAACAGATGCGCGGCCAGCGCGACGTCGATCATCGACGCCTCGTCGATCACGACGAGGTCGTACGGCAGCGGATTGTCGCGATGATGGCGAAAGCGCCCGCCGGGCAGCCAGCCGAGCAGCCGGTGCAGCGTGAACGAGGTTTGCGGCAGGCGCGCGGCCAGCTCGGGCGGCAGGTTCGAGGCGCGCGCGTGCAACGCTTCCTGCATGCGTTGCGCGGCCTTGCCGGTGGGCGCGGCCAGCGCGATGCGCAGCGCCGGCTGCATCTCCAGGAGGCAGGCGATCACGCCCACCACGGTAGTGGTCTTGCCGGTGCCGGGGCCGCCGCTGACGATCGTCACGCGCCCGCCCAGCGCCACCACGGCCGCCACGCGCTGCCAGTCGATCTCGCCCGCGCGCGGCGCGGCGAAAAAGCGGTCGAGGCTCGCACGCAGCGCTTGCGGCTCGGTGCCCGCCCCGCCCGCCAGGGCATCCGCCGCGCCGGCCCGCGCATGCAGCACGAGCGCATCGGCCAGACGCGTCTCGTAATCGAAATAGCGCGCCAGATAGAGCCGCCCTTCCGGATCGATCACGAGCGGACAATCGGCGCCCGGCGCGGCGCGGCCGAACGCGGCCACGCCACTCGCGGCCAGTTCGTCGCGCACCGCGTCGAGCGTGGTGTCGTAGCGCTGCGCGAGCGCGCCGAGCGAAATGCAGACGTGCCCGGCCGCGGTCGCCCGGCTGGCCGCGAACGCCGCGCGCGCGGCCCAGCGCGCCGCATCGGACGACGCGCCGAGCCGCCGCGACAGCATCCCGATCCGGCGCGCGAAGCCTTCGGCCAGCGCCAGCCCGAAATCGGCCGGCTCGGGCAGCCGCTCGGCCAGCCCGCCGACGAAGCCGAACGGTTCGGTCAGGTCCTTCATGCGCGCTCCTTGCCCATCAGCGCGTCGAGCGCCTCGACGAGTTCGCGCGACGGCCGCCGCGCATGCACGCCGGCCGCCTGCCCGCCGCTGACCCAGCCCGGCCGCACACCGCGCACGAACAAATACAGATATCCCGCCATATGCGTGTCGTAGTCATAGCCGCGCAAGCGCACGCGCAGGTAGCGATGCAGCGCGACCGTATAGAGCAGCGCCTGCAGGTGATACGCGTGATCGGCCATCGCCGCGTCGAGCGCGGCCGGCCCGTAGGCGTCGGCTGTCGCGCCGAGGTGGTTCGATTTCCAGTCGACGATCCAGAACCGGCCGTCGTGCTCGACGATCATGTCGATGAAGCCCTTGAAGAAACCGGCCAGCGTGCCCGCTTCGAGCGCGACGTCGGGATGGCCGTGCGCGACGAGCAGCGCGCGCAGCGCGGCGAAATCGAGCGACACGGCCGGGAACAGGAATTCCATTTCGTTGAGCCGCCGCGCGGGATCGATCGCATCGAGCCGCAGGCCCGGCACCAGTTCGGTGGCGACCACGTCGGCCACCATGCGCAGCATCATCGCGGGAAGCCGTTCCGCCAGCTCCGGCTCGGCTTCGACGGGCCGCTCGTGCAGCGCGCGCCGGGCCGCCTCGGGCCAGCCCTCCGGCGCGCCGAAATCGCTCAATTCGAACAGCAGGTGCAGGCATTCGCCGGCCGCCGCGCCACGCGGGAACGCGACGATATCGTCGGGCTCGGGCGGCGTGGCGGCCGTTGCCCCCACGCCAGCGTCGATGCGCGGCGTGAGGGCAACGGCCGCCGCGAGCGCATCGTGATCGGGCCGCAACGCCTCGTCGGGCACCGTGGCGATGCCCTCCTGCTCGCGCGCCAGCGACGCCGTCAGCGAACTGAAGCTCGCGATCCGCCACGCATCGCGCAGGAAGCGCGCCGCCTGCCGCGCGCCGCCGAGCCGTTCGGCATCGTGCCCGGCCGCGAGCGGCGAGCGCGACGACACCACCGGCAACGGCGCGATCGAGATCGGCCCGCTCGCCAGAGCGGCCCAGCGCTGCGACAGTTCTTCCGATTCGGGCGGCTTCTCGAGCCACGCATCGAAGCCGTAGCCGGCACCGGCCACGAGCCAGTTCAGCACGCTGCGGCGCGCCTCCTTGGTCGACCTGGCCGACTGATAGACACCGGCCACCAGATAGCAGCGATAGACGGCCCGCGTCAGCGCCACGTACACCAGCCGCGCGCGCTCGGCGGCCTGCTCGCGGCGCGCCTGCGCCGCCGCCATCTCGGTGGCCGCCTCGTCGCAGCCGTAATGCAGCACGGCCGCGCCGGTGTCGTCGTGATACTCGCGCGCATCGGGCAGCGCTTCCTCGCGCGGCTCGTGCAGGCGGCCGTCGTTGAGGAACGGGCAGAACACCACCGCGTATTCGAGCCCCTTCGACTTGTGCACGGTGACGATCTGCACGAGGTTGCGATCCGATTCGAGCCGCAGTTGGGCATCCTCGCCGCCCCCGCCAACCGCGCGCTGCGCGGCCAGCCAGCGCAGCGTCGGCGCGATGCCGGGCTGCGCCGAGGCGCGCGCCTGCGTCAATTCGGCCAGATGGTTGACGTCGGTCACGCGCCGCTCGCCATCCGAGCCGCCGATCAGCCGCTCGGCGATCCGCAGTTCGCGCGCGAAGCTGCGCCACATCACGGCAAAGCCGCGCTCGCGCCAGATCAGCCGGTAGCGCGAGAAGCGCTCGACCCAGCTCATCGCGTCGGCATCGGCCTCGCCGGCCTCGCCCTGTTCGAGCCGCCACAGCGCGGACGCGTCCATGCCGAACCAGTCGGTGGCGAGCGCGGCGCGCAAGCGGCGCAGGTCGCCGGGCGCGTCGATCGCGGCCAGCACGCGTTCGAGCTGCTCCGCATCGAGCGTGGCGAACACCGAGGCCTGCGCCAGCTCGACGCTGCCGATGCCCCACGCGGCCAGCATCCGCTTGACGAGGCTGCCCTGCCGGTGCGTCTGCACCAGCACCGCGATATTGGCCGGCGTCAACGCCGCCTCGCCGAGCCGCACCGAACCGTCGCGCGCACCGCGCATGAGCCGCGCGATCTCGGCAGCGCAAGCCTGCGCGGCATGCCGCTGCGCGTCGCGCTTGGACAGCGCGTCGTCGCCCTCAGGCAGCGTCCAGATCCGGAAATCGCCGGTGCCCGCCTGCGGATCGGTGTCGTCGAAGAACGGCGCGCGACGACGCTCCCCGGCACGCACCGGCTCGTAATCGAGGCCATCGAGCACGAACGCGCGCGGGTTCGCCATGAACACGCGGTTGCAGGCATCGACAATGGCCGACGTCGAACGCTGATTGACGGCCAGCGTGTAGCGCGCGCTGGCCCGCTCGCGCGCGGCCAGATAGGTATGCAGATCGGCCGCGCGGAAGCTGTAGATCGCCTGCTTCGGATCGCCCACCAGGAACAGCGGGCCAGCCGGCGCGAAGATCGTGTCGAAGATCTCGAACTGCAGCGGATCGGTGTCCTGGAATTCGTCGATCAGCGCGGCCGGATAACGGCGGCGCAGCGTATCGGCCAGCCACGGATGCGCGACCAGCGCGTGATGCAGGTTCGCGAGCAGATCGTCGAACGACACCACGCGGCGCGTGCGCTTCTTTTCCGCGAGCCGCGCGGGTGCCTCGGCCAGCCAGTCGGCGATCAGCGCGAGCCAACGGGCGCGCTGTGCGGTCTCGGCCGCCGCGAGCGCCAACTCCAGCACCTCGGCCGCGTCGAAGAACGGATGCACGGGCGTCGCGCCGCCCTTCTTGGTTGCCTTCTCCAGCGCCGTGCGCGTGAGCTTGAGCGCCGGCTTCGTCAGCGGCGCGGGCGGCGCCGCGCCGGCTTCGGGCATCGCACCGAAATACGCGGCCCAGGCGGCCAGCGCGTCGGCCACCGCTTCGGGCTTGTGCGAGCGCTGGTTCAGCGAGGCCTGCGCAACATCGAGCGACTGCGCGATAGCCGAACGCTCGGCTTGCCAGAACGAAGCAGCCGCGGCATGAGCGGCCCGCAGCGCCGTGTCGGCATCGGCGCCGTCGGCCTGCGGATCGGGCAGCCCGTCGAAGCGCAGCGCGGCCAGCGGCTTCTTGAGCCGCCGCGCCAGTTGCGCGTCGAGCGCGTCCGGCCCGGCGCGATTCGCCACCAGCCACGCGGCAAAACCCGCATGCGCGGCGGCGGCCGGCTCGACGCGCGTGCGCCAGTAATCGGCGGCCAGCTCGAAGCGCAGCGCGGCATCGTCGGCCTCCATCTCGAACGCGAACGGCATGGCCGCCGCGAACGGCGCTTCCTGCAAGGCGCGCTGGCAGAACGCGTGAATCGTGTGGATCGCCGCCTGATCGAACGCGCGCAACGCACGGTTGATGCGCTTGCCGGCCAACTCGCGATCGATCTCGCTGCCCGGCCCGAGCGTGGTGGCGAACAGCTTCGCGATGAACGGATCGCCGCCGTCGTCGTCGCATTCGAGCGCATAGGCCAACTGCGCGAGACGGCCGCGAATCCGCTCGTGCAACTCGGCCGTGGCCGCCTTGGTGAACGTGACGACGAGGATCTGATCGGCGTTCAGATCGTGTTCGAGCAGCAGCCGCACATACAGCGCGCAGATGTTCCAGGTCTTGCCGGTGCCGGCCGACGCCTCGATCTGGTTGACGCCCGCCAGCGCGCAGGCGAAGACGTCGAGTTCCTGCGCCGCGAGCGCGGGGGCGATGGCGTGCTGCGTCATGCGCCGCTCCTCAAATGCTCGACGAGCGGATCGAAAACGAGATGCGCGAGCGCCGGGAACGGCGCGTCGAGCGAGAGGTTCGCGCCGCGCCAGGCGGTGGCGAGCGCGGCGTCGTCGGCTTCGCTGGCCACCCGCTCGTTGATCCAGACGCCGGCCGCCTTCGATTCGCCATCCGACACGAGCGCCCAGGCACTCTTCGGAAAGAAGCGCAGCGGCATGCGACGGCCGGCGCGGAACAGCGCGGCCAGCGGCGCGAGATGCCGGTGCGGATCGGCCACCGGCGCGAATTCGAAACCCTCGCCGCTGCCGAACCAGAGCGTGCGGCGCGGGCCGCCCGGATCGATCGCGCAATAGACGAGATGCGCGAGCCACGCGGACAGATGATCGCGCGCACCGGGCCGCGCATAGCGATAGATGACCTGACCCAGCGGCGTGAGCCGGTTCAGCGTGCCGTGCAGCGCGAGCGGGCGGGCCTGCGCGTCGGCGGCCAGCCCGGCGTCGAACGGCCCGAACCACGGCAGTTCGCCGTCAGGCCAGGCCGGCGCGATGTCGAGCGCGAACGGCCGCCGCTCGGCGCCGCCTTCGAGCGCCTGCCGCACATTGCCGGCGAGCCGCTCCAGGCCGCCGAGCGCCTGCTCGCGCCAGACCGCGCCGGTCGCGCCGCCCGGCATCTCGGGGCTGGCGTCGGCCACCCGCCGCGCCAGTTCGGCCACGCTCGCGCCTTCGGTTTCGACGAACAGCGGCAGCACGCGCGCGGCCAGCGCGTCGCTGCCCGCGTAGTCGAGCGCGAACGGCTCGCTGTCGATCAATTCGGCCTGCGCATCGAACAGCGCCACGCCGAGCCGGTCGCGCAGCAACGCGCGCGCCGGGTGCCGCCAGAAGCGCTCGAAATCGCCGAACGCCACCGGCGCATCGGCTTCGGCCGGCAACGGCGCGGCGAAGAACGGCGGCGCCTCGCGGCTTTCGCCGCGCGCCAGTTGCCCGGCCAGCGCCGCGCGTTCGGCGTCGTAGGAATAGAGCCGGCCACCGCGCTCGAAGTAATCGGCCGAGAACGGCTGCAGCGGATGCTCGGTCACGAACGCGCGCCGCGCCGCCTCGATATCGGCCGGCGCGGCATCGGGGCCGGCCGTGACCTCGGCCACGTAGTCGAGCAGCTCGTCGACGAGCGCGGCCGGCGGCAGCGGCGCGTTGTCGCGAATGCTGCGGCCCGTGTAGGTCACCACCAGCCGGTCGCGCGCGGCCAGCAGCAGGTCGAGGAACAGGTTGCGCTCGTCGTCGCGGCGCTGGCGATCGCCAAGCTTGGCGAACACGGCCATCAAATCGAACTCGTCGGCACGCGCGAGGCTCGGCAGCACGCCGTCGTCCATGCCGACCAGGCACACCATGCGATACGGCAGGCCGCGCAGGCTGGTCAGCGACGAGAACGTGACGCCGCCCCACGGCACCCCGCCGCGCGCCGGATCGTCGAGCGCGGCGGCGAACCCGGCGCGCACCACGGCGGCCGGCATCGGCAGGTCCTGCGCGCCCTCGCGAATGGTGGCCAGCAACGCGTCGAGCGCGTCGCGCACGCCCGACAGCGCATCGGACCACGCCGCGCCCGAATCGAAGAAGCGCGCGAGCGCGTCGGCGAAAATCTCGCTCCATTCGCCGGGCGTCGCTTCGGCCACGATGCGGCCGGCGAACCAGTCGAGATCGTCGGTGAAACGCGCGAGCCGGCCGAGCAGTTCGGCTTCGCCGCCCTCGGGGCCGTCGATCGGCAGATAGGCGCCGACCGGCGCCGCGCCGTCCGGCATCGCGTAGCCGAGAAAGAGCCGCGCCAGCGCATCGGCGAAGGTATGGCGCTGCACCGGCACGGCCGGGTCGGCCACCGTGCCGGGCCGCGGCTCGGCTGCCGCCAGCCCGCGCCGCGCGCCCGCTGCCGCGAGCCAGGTCTGCACGGTTTCGAGCGCGGCCGCGTCGATGCCGTAGCGCGCGGCCACCGCATCCACGCGCAACCATTCGATCAGTTCGGGCGCGCCCACCTCGCGCTCGGGCAACGCGAGCCAGTCGAGCAGCACGCGCGCCACCGGGTTGGCCTGCGACGGCGGCAACCCGGTAATGCGATACGGCACGCGCGCGGCCTCCTGCGAAGCCGAGGTGCCGAACACGGCGTCGATCAGCGGGCCGGCCGCGGCCAGATCGGCGACGGCCACCACCACGTCGGACGGCGCAAGCGTCGAATCCTCGGCGAACGCGGCCAGCAGCCGGTCGTGCAGCACTTCGAGCTGGCGCGCGAGGCTGTGGCAGACATGCACCTCGATGCCGCGCGCGGCCGGCGTCGGCCCCAGTTCGGCCTCGGGGCGCAGGTCGAGCATGGCGTTCTGGATACGCGCGAGCCAGCTGTCGGCCTCGAACGCCTCGAAGCGCGACGCATCGGTGGCGGCCGCCGATTCGGTCAGCTCGTGCAGCATGTGCAGTTGCGCCTGCGTCTGGCGGCCCCATTCGGCCAGCAACGGATGGCCGACCTGCTGGTAATCGAGTTGACCCGCCGCATCGAGCGATTCGGCGCGCGCCTGCGTGACGATGTCGAACCAGAATTCACGGCACGGATTGAGCGCGTAGATCCGCACGTCGATCCAGCGCGACAGCTCGCGCAGCAGCGCCACGTGCAACGGCGGCATGGTGGGCAGCGCGAACACGCTGACGGCGTCGGGCCAGGCGGCCAGCGTGCGCGCGTCGGGCGCGAGCGACGGCGCTTCGCGCAGGAAGCGGTGCGCGGGCGGCTCGCCGTCGTCGGCCAGCTCGGCCACCAGCGCGCGCCACAGCGCGGCCTGCCAGTGCTCGTCGTCGCGCGCGGCCTCGGCGCCACGCGAAGGCGTGCCTTCCAATGCGAAGATCGAGCCGCCGTCGCGCCAGGCCGCCAGCCACTCGGGCCGGTACGTCAGGTAATGATCGAATACCGAGGCGAGCCGGTGGGACAGCTCGTAGCGCATCGGCGCATCGGCCGCCGCGAGATAGGCGGCGAGGCGCGGCGAGGCGAGCCACGGCGCGGCTTCGCCGCCCTGCTCCGCACGGCTCGACAGCAGCCGGTAGCACCGCCAGACGAGCCGGTCGGGCGCGAACGGCGAGCGCGGCGGCACGTGCAGCACCTGGCCGATCTGCGCCCACAGCCATTGCGCGAGATAGTTGAACTGGACGTTCGCGCAAATGCCGTGCCGCGCGGCGATATCGAGTTCGAGCCGCCGGCGCAGCGCCGCGCTCGGCACGATCACCTGCTGCGCGGCCCACGGCCCCGCCGCGCCGGGATGCGACGCGAGATGGTCGATCAGCGCATCGGCCAGCGTTTCGTGACGGTTCGAGAAAAAGAGGTGGAGCATGCGGGCGGCGGCGGTGACGGTACGCGGCCGTGGGCCACGCAGGAAGCGCCAAGGATAGCAAACGCACCGCCGCACGGATATTCGGCCAAACAGCCAGCTTTTCGGGGCGACGAAATACGATAGACTCGTCCGCCTGCCCGCGCTGTTCGCCAACTGTCCTCGATGCGCTATTCGATCGAAATCAAGAAGTTCCTGTACAGCCAGTATTTCTTCGGCGGCCTGCGGATCGCCGTCGGCGTGTCGTTGCCGGCGGTGCTGTGCCTGATCGTGTTCAACGATCGCGATCTCGGTTTCACGATCGCCACCGGTGCGCTCGGCGCCTGCGTGGTCGACATGCCCGGCCCGCTCAAGTACAAGCACAACGAAATGCTCGCATGCAGCGTGATCGGCTTCCTGTCGGCGCTGGCCACGGGCCTCGCCACGCCGAACATCTTCGCGCTGTGGCTGACCATCGTGCCGCTCACGTTCGTGCTGTCGCTGATCGTGGTGTATGGCAACCGCTGGCCGCAAATCAGCTTCGCCACGCTGTTCATGATGGTGATGACGCTGGAGGACAGCTTCACGCCCATGGAGGCGCTGATCAACGCCGCGTGGATCCTCGCCGGCGGCCTCTGGTACACCTACTGGGCCACGCTCGTGTCGCGCTGGCAGGCGCGCCGCATCGAGCAGCAGGCGCTGGCCGACAGCCTGTTCGCGCTGGCCGGCTACCTGCTCGCACGCGCCGATTTCTACGATCTCGAAGCCGATCTCGACGAGTGCTACCGCAACCTCGTCGTCAAGCAGGTGGCGGCCGTCGAATCCCAGGAAACCGCGCGCGACATCGTGCTGCGCAACCTGCCGAAGCTGCGCGGCGGCAAGCTCGACCGCGCCCGCACGCTGATGTTCAACCTGTTCATCAACAGCGTCGACCTGCACGAGATGTTCGTCGGCGCGCATACCGATTACCCACTCGTGCGCAGCACGTTCGGCGAATCGGACATGCTGCTGTTCTATCGCGACCTGATCCGCAAGGCGGCGGCCGATCTCGAAACGGTGGGCCTCGCGGTGCTGCAGAACCGCGCGCCGCAAACCCGCACCAGCGTGAAGGCGGAACTGCGCGCGATCGAGTACGAGATCGAGCTGATGCGCAAGAAGAACTTCCCGGAAACCAACCCGGAAGCCTATGCGGCCGTGCTGGCCACGTTCCGGCGCATCTGGAGCGCCACGCGCCTGATCGACAAGATGCGGCGCACACTGGCCGCCACGCCGGACGTCGCGCAAACCGAGCTGAAGATCGACCAGACCCTCGCGCGCTTCCTGCAGCGCCGCCGGCTCTCGCCGATGCTGATCTTCTCGAACCTCAATTTCGGCTCGCCGAGCTTTCGCCATGCGCTGCGCGTGACGGGGGCCGTCGCGGTGGCGTTCTGGCTCGGCCGCCTGCTGCCGCTGACCAACGCCTACTGGATCGTGATGACCACCATCATCATCCTGAAGCCCGGCTATTCGCTGACCAAGCAGCGCAACGCGCAGCGGATCGTGGGCACCCTGCTCGGCTGCGCGATCAGCATCGCGCTGATCTACACGGTGAAATCGCCGCCGCTGCTGATCGCGATCATGTTCGGCTCGATGGTGATGAGCTACAGCCTGCTGCTGTTCAACTACGCGGCCAGCGTGGTGTTCACGTCGTCCTACGTGCTGCTGATGTTCCATCTGCTCGCGCCGGGCGGCATGCGCATCATCGGCGAACGCATGATCGACACCGTGGTGGGCTGCATGATCGCGATCGCCGCGAGCCGCCTGTTCCCTTACTGGGAATACCGTGCGATGGGCAAGCTGGTGGACGACGTGCTGGGCAACACGCGCAAGTATTTCGAGGCAGCCTGGCGGGCCGGGAGCGGCAAGGCGCAGGGCGCGCCATCGGTGGCGGCGGTCGACGGCGCGGCGGTGGTGCAGGCGGTGGCGAGCGCGGCGGAAAACCCGAAGGCCTCGCCGCTCGAAAGCGATTATCCGTATCGGCTCGCGCGCAAGAACGTGCATATCGCGTTCGCCAATCTCGGCCAGGCATTCCAGCGCATGATGCTCGAACCGAAGGCCCAGCAACGCTTCGTGCCCGAGCTGAACGACCTGCTGGTGCAGGCGCACGTGCTCGGCGCGCAGATCACCGCCGCCGCGCCGCTGCTGCGCAACGCCACCGGCGAGAGCGCGCCCGACACCTACGCGGCGCTGCAGAACGGGCTGGCCCAGGTGCGCGAGAACCTCGAACAGGCCGAAGCCGGCGTGGCGCCGCCCGGCAATCAGGGCGAGCTGACCAGGCAGCTCACGCGCGATCTCGATTCGATGGTGGTGGAGGCGGAGAAGTCGAACAAGGTCGGCACCGAGCTGACGCACGACCTCAAGGTGCTGGCGCACCAGTGCAAGCAGATGCTGGCCTCGTCGCTGCTGATCCGCAAGGATGCGAGCGTGATCCGGTTGCCGGCCTGATCGGCCGAGCCGCCGACGCCGCACCTGCCCGGCGCGGCGCTCAGTTGCCTGCGGAGGACGCGGCCGACGCAGCGGATGCGGGAGCCGCCACAGCCGATGCCGTCTCGCCGGAAGCCGCCTCGCCCCCATGCGCCGCGTCGTACGCCCGCTTCTCCGAGATCGCGTTGTAGAGCACCGTGCCGATCACCGCGAGCACGATCACGACGATCATCACGGACACGCCGCGTACCGGGTTCTTCCTGGGCTGCTGGTTCATGGCCTGCCTATTTGCCTATACCGGCCTATACGGGCTTATACCGCTGCGGTGCCGCTGCGCACCGGCAACGCCGTCGAGTACTTGATCTGCTCCATCGCGAACGAGGAACTGACGTCGAACAGCGGCACGGCGCGGATCAGATGCTTGTAGACGCGATCGTAATCGGCGATATCGGCCACCACCACGCGCAGCAGATAATCGGTTTCGCCGCTCATGCGGTACACCTCGACCACTTCCGGGATATCACACACCACCTGCATGAAGGTGCGCGCCCATTCCTCGGTGTGCTGATTGGTGCGCACCGCGACGAACACCGTGGTGCCGACGCCGAGCTTGCGCGCATCGCACAACGCCACCTGGGCGCGGATCGCGCCCGTATCCTTGAGCCGCTGAATCCGCTTCCAGCATGGGGTTTGCGACAGATTCACCTTCTGGGCCAGTTCGGCGATCGGCAGCGTCGAGTCGGCTTGCAGCAGTTCCAGCAACTTGCGATCGATATGGTCCATTCCCCGTTCCTGTTGGTCTTGTCGGCGTAGAAAATTTTTCTACGCCGAATACTATACGGGGAACATTATGAAAACTTTATTGGCAACGTCGACCGGGATAAATACGTACGCGGCGCGTTTGCCGGCACCTCAGTTGTTCGCCGACTTCTCGGTATCGGACGACGAAGTGGACGAGGAAGACGACGCAGGCGCGTTATCCCGGCTCCATTGCTGGAGCTTGCGGCCGGCCGATTCGAGGCCGGTGCCGGCGGCCGAGGCGGCCAGCCCGAATGCGTTCGCGGCGGCGCTCTTCAAATGCGCTTGCGCGGCCGACGCCACGTCGCTGGCCGACACGGGCGGCACGGCCGAAGCGGCCGACGCCACGCCGGCCTTGGCCGCGGCGATCTGGCTGTCCACAAAGCTGGCGGCCTGATCGAGCTTCTTGGCCGCGTGGGCGGCCGCATCGGCCACGGCGCTGGCTGCGTGGTCCGGCGTCGACGCGTTCGTGTCCGCCGGCTTGTCGCAACCGGCCAGCATGCCGGCCGCCAAGGCGGCGGCGGCGATCGCCATCAGGCTGCTGCGCCGGGGCGCGGCATGACGAACCGGGGCAAGGAAGGAAAACCGAAAGGGATGCTTCATGTGGGTTGGCGCGACAACGCGCCCTCTCGATGCGGGAATCGCGATGATACGACGGCGGCGAGCTAGCGCCACGTCAGGATTACATTCCCTTTCAGACAAGTCGGGAAATCTTTCGGATTGAACCCATAGGCGGCCCGCGGTGCGCTACCTATAGTCGATCGCACCATGAATTTCTGCGGCGGTCGTTTCCATGATCAATGAACTCGATTGGCTGATCGTGTTGCTCGTCACGCTTGGCGCGACGCTCTCGTTTTGCCGGCATGTGCACCAGCGCTCACCCGATGCCATCGAGCGACGGCGGCGTCGGCACGCCACGCTGTGGCTCGTGCTCGCGGTGATCGGCGGCTGGATCGCGAGCGTGATCGTCGCGCAAGGCATGATCGCGCCGTTCGGCTGGCGCGCCCCGTTCGATCTGCCGCCGGCACCGTTGCTGCTGATCGCCGTGACCTGCGTCGCGCTCTCGCTCGGCTGCGCGTGCTGCGGCTGGCGGCTGCTGCGGCCACGGCGCATTTTCTCGGCGCATTGAGCGCGCGCCCCTGCCGTACACACCCACGCACGCACCATTTGGCGGCACACGCGCACCACCACAATCCATTCGCCAGCACCACACGCGTGCAGCCGGAAGAAATCGCCTGCCTCACGCATCGATCGTGAAACCCGCACCAACCCTGGCACCCCGATCCGGTGCGGTTTCGCACCGGATTCACGCATCGATTCCCCTGATTGGCCCGAATCTTGCTCAAATGCCCCCTTTTCGCGCAAACACGGGCAACAGGATGGACAGTCTCAAATCGGCCACCGACACCTTATTTCTCCTTCTCGGTGCAGCCATGGTGCTGGCGATGCACGCGGGCTTCGCGTTCCTCGAACTGGGCACGGTGCGCAAGAAGAATCAGGTCAACGCGCTGGTGAAGATCCTCGTCGACTTCTCGGTGTCGACGATCGCGTACTTCTTCATCGGCTACACGATCGCCTACGGCATCGAGTTCTTCGACGACATCGGCACGCTGGCCCAGCACAACGGCTATGCGCTGGTGCGCTTCTTCTTCCTGCTGACATTCGCGGCGGCGATCCCGGCGATCGTGTCGGGCGGCATCGCCGAGCGCGCCAAGTTCAACCCGCAGTTGATCGCCACCTCGGTGATCGTCGGGTTGATCTATCCGTTCTTCGAAGGCATTGCCTGGAACGACCGCTTCGGCATCCAGGATTGGCTGACGCACGCGTTCGGCGCGCCGTTCCACGATTTCGCCGGCTCGGTGGTGGTGCACGCGTTCGGCGGCTGGATCGCGCTGCCGGCCGTGCTGCTGCTCGGCGCGCGCCAGGGCCGCTATTCGAAGGACGGCCGGATCGCCGCGCACCCGCCCTCGAACATCCCGTTCCTCGCGCTCGGCGCGTGGGTGCTGGCAGTGGGCTGGTTCGGCTTCAACGTGATGAGCGCGCAGACGCTCGACAAGATCAGCGGCCTGGTGGCCGTCAATTCGCTGATGGCGATGGTCGGCGGCACGCTGGCCGCCTGGCTCGCGGGCCGCAACGATCCGGGCTTCACGTATAACGGGCCGCTCGCCGGGCTGGTGGCCGTGTGCGCCGGCTCCGACGTGATGCATCCGCTCGGCGCGCTCGCCACCGGCGCCGCGGCCGGCGCGCTGTTCGTGGTGATGTTCACGTGCGTGCAGAACCGCTGGCGCATCGACGACGTGCTCGGCGTCTGGCCGCTGCACGGCCTGTGCGGCGCGCTCGGCGGCATCGCGGCCGGCGTGTTCGGCCAGCCGGCGCTGGGCGGCCTCGGCGGCGTGTCGTTCGTGTCGCAATTGTTCGGCACGGTCGGCGGCATCGCGGTGGCGCTGGTTGGCGGCACGATCGTCTATGGCGCGCTCAAGGCGACCATCGGGCTGCGGCTCGACCGGGAAGCCGAATTCGACGGCGCCGACCTGTCGATCCATCGCATCACGGCCACGCCCGAACGGGATTGAGCGGGGGTGCGGGGCGGCCCACCGTTACCTCCCACGCCGCGCGATCAACACCACCCCCGCCCCGGCCACGAACGTCCCGAGCAACATCCGCCAGGTCAGCGGCTCGTGGAACATCGCCCACGCCCACACCAGCGTGACCGACGGGCTCAGGAACAGCACGCTCGACACCCGCGCCGGCGACGCGCGCCGCAAGCAGGCCCAATACAGCCCGTAGCCGCCGAGCGTCGAGAAGATCGCCGTCCACGCCACGCCGGCCGCGAAGCCGGCGCTCGCCACCGGCATCAGGCTGCCGCGCGCGCCCTGCAACACGGCGAAGATCAGCGCGGTCACCACGCCGTGCACCCACAACGCGGCCATCGGGCTCAACGACGGCGCGTGCGCGGCGGCGGACAGCCGCTTGCGCCAGATGCCCGCCGCCGCCAGCGACACCATGCCGGCCACCGGCAAGCCGAGCGCCCAGACGGGCGCAGCGCCCACCCGGAACGTGTCGCGGCTCACCATCAACACGCCGGCCAACCCGAGCGCCAATCCCGCCCACACCCGGCCCGAACTGCGTTCCCGCAGCACGAACGTGGAAATCAGCACGGTGCCGATCGGCAACAGATCGGCAATCAGCGCCGACAGCCCCGCCGACACGCCCAGCTCGATACCCTTCGCCACGCCGGCCAGATAGCCGGCCATCGCCATCGCGCCGATCGCGGCCTCGCGCAGCAGCGCCGCTCCCGACGCCGCGCGAATCTCGCGCGCAACGAAACCGAACGAGCCGATCGACAACGCGATGCAGCGCCAGAACACCACCAGATAAACGGGCGCGTAATCGGCCGAAAAGCGGATGCCGACGAAACCCGAACTCCACGCCATCACCATCAGGCATTCGAGCAGCGGCAACGGGAGCAGAAACGCGGCCGGTGGCGGGACGGAAGGCACGCTCGCGGCGGCGCAGGGGGATCGGGTCGAAGTCATGCACCCAGCCTAAGCGTCGCGCGTGGATTCGAAAATCAAAATATACTGGCCGAGTCGTTCAATAAATTGGAATCATGGACAGCATCCTCGATATCGAACTGCTGCGCACCTTCCACGCGGTGGCGCGCCTCGGCAAGTTCCGCGCGGCGGCCGAGTTCGTGCACAAGAGCCCGGCGGCGGTCAGCATCCATATCCAGCGGCTCGAAGCGGTGGCCGGCGGCCGGCTGCTCGAACGCGACAACCAGCGCGTCACGCTGACGGCGCTCGGCAAGCGGCTGCTGTCGCGCACCGGCGAGCTGCTCATTGCCCACGATCGCGTGCTGGAAGAGATTCGCGGCCGCACGGTGGCCGCGCGCATCGTGCTCGGCGTGCCCGACGAATACGCGGCCCACGTGATCCGCGATCTGCTGCCGGGCTTCTCGGCAAGCTGGCCGAACGTGGTACTCGAAATCCGCACCGCGCCGAGTTTCGAGCTGCGCGAGCGGGTGGCGCGCGGCCAGCTCGATCTGGCCTTGGTGGTGCAGCCGATCCAGTCGGCGCGGCCGGCCGACGTGCTGACCGTCACCACGCCGGTGTGGGTCGCCGGCAGCGGGTTCGCGGTCGATCCCGCGCAGCCGCTGCCGCTGGCGCTCTATGCCGAGCCGTGCCCGTACCGCGCGGCGATCATGACCGCGCTCAAGCAGGCCGGCACGCCGTGGCGCGTGATCATCGAAAGCCCGTCGAGCCAGGCGATCCAGGCCTGCGTCGAATCGGGGCTCGGCGTGACGCTGGTCGATCGCGCGCGCGTCACCGGCCGCATGCGCGTGCTCGATGCGCTGCCGCCGATCGGCGATCACGAAGTGGTGCTGATGCGCGATCCGGCCGGCCGCGAGCAAGCCGGCGAAGCGATCGATCTGCTGGCCGCCACCTTCCGCCAGCAGTTCCGGCTATGACGTTGCGTTGATCAGGAGAGCCCGATGAATCACGACGACGACACCCTCATCGCGCAGGCGGCCGACTGGATTCGCGAGGCCGACGGCCTGCTCGTCACGGCCGGCGCGGGCATGGGCGTGGATTCGGGCCTGCCCGACTTTCGCGGCACGGAAGGCTTCTGGCGCGCGTATCCGGCGCTGCACGGCACGGCGTTCGAGACGATCGCGAACCCGGCCGGCTTCGCGAGCGAGCCGCGCTTGAGCTGGGGCTTCTACGGGCACCGGCTGGCGCTGTACCGGGCCACCGTGCCGCACGCCGGGTTCGGGCTGCTGCGCGATTGGGGCGCGGCGATGGCGCACGGCGCGTTCGTGTTCACCAGCAACGTGGACGGCCAATTTCAGCAAGCCGGCTTCGGCGCCGAACGCGTCGTCGAATGCCACGGCACGATCCATCGGCTGCAATGCGTGGACGCGTGCACCGGCGCGATCTGGCCGGCCGATGCGTTCTCGCCGGAGGTGGATACGGAACGCTGCCTGCTGACGAACGCGATGCCGCGCTGCCCGCACTGCGGCGCGCTGGCGCGGCCCAACATCCTGATGTTCGGTGACGGGAACTGGCTCGAACGCGACACCGCCCGGCAAGCGCAGCGCCTCGCGCGCTGGCTCGAACGGGTCGAGAGGCGGGTGGTGGTCGAACTGGGCGCGGGCGGCGCGCTGCCGACGGTGCGCCGTTTCAGCGAACGCCACGGCCCGCGCGTGATTCGCATCAACCCGCGCGAACCGATGATCGCGACGAAACACGGCATCGGGATTGCCGGCGGCGCGGCCGAGACGCTGCGGCGGATCGACGAGAGGCTGAACGGCTGAGCGCAACGGCGGCGCGAATCGCCCCGGCACGCCGCGATCGCCCCCCTGCCGCGCATCGCATCGCATCGCGCCGCGCCGCCGAGGCGAAGCAAGCCGCCTCGCTCGAAGCGCGCGTGATAACCCCGACTCACCTATCGTTACAGCCAGTCCCGCATCGCACCGCCAGCCGAGCGCGGCCAGGTCGCCGAGCAAGACAACCGCACCGGGGTCGCCAATCAGACGATGTTCGCCGCCGCGCTCGCCGGAATCCAACGCTCCATCCCGCCACGCCAAAGCCGCGCCCCTCCGCCTTCCCCTCGTCAAATCAAATATTCCAAAACACAAACAACAAGCATTCAAAAAACTTTCACATACCCCGCCTACACTCCGCCTCGCATTACAAAAACCTTCCATCAATCTTCCAATCCGTAACGGAAGACGCGGAAGCGCCCCACACCGACCCCACACGAGAACCGGACACCCATGACCGCGCAGCCCAAAACCTCCCGCCGCCAGGCGCTGAAGATCCTCGTCGGCGCGCCGATGCTGCCGCTCAGCGGCCTCGCGCTCCCCGCCCTGCTCAGCGGCTGCGGCGGCGGCGACGACAACGGCCCGACGACGGGCGGCGCCGGCAACGCCCCCGCAGCCAGCTTCGCGGCGGCGACGTTCGCCTCGATGGCCGCGCCCACGCTGGCCGATCCGGCCGCGATGGCAACCACCACGGTGGGCTCGACGCTGTCGGTGTCGTTCTCGGACGGCAGCGCGCGCAACTACAAGCTGGCCTACAAGCCGTTCTTCGCGACCGGCGATCGGGTGCCGAACGGCAGCGGCGGCACGATCCTCGCGGGCGGCTACTACGACATCAACAACCAGCCGATCATCGATACCTCGAAGGCCGGCAGCGAACGCCAGTTCTACTCGGATTGCCCGGACGGCAGTTCGCTGCTGACGCTGGCCAACGCCAGCGTGGCCGGCGTGAAAGGCAAGCCGGTGTTCGCGGTGGTGCAGTTCGAATACACCACGCGCAACCAGAACGGCGATTCGACCTACGGCCGCCTGCCCTCGCCGATCGCCGTGCTGACGCTCGACCAGGACGCCGCCACCGGCGCGCTGACGCTGGTCAAGTACCACAACGTCGACACCTCGAAGGCGCATGGCCTGTGGATCACCTGCGGCGCGAGCCTGTCGCCGTGGAACACCCACCTGTCGAGCGAGGAATACGAGCCGGACGCCACCGTGGCCGCCACCGACGCGCAATTCCTCGCGTACAGCCAGAACACGTTCGGCAGCACGACGACCGCCAACCCCTACCACTACGGCCACCTGCCGGAAGTGACGGTCAACCCGGACGGCACCGGCTCGATCAAAAAGCACTACTGCCTCGGCCGGATCTCGCACGAGCTGATCCAGGTGATGCCGGACCAGCGCACGGTGATGATGGGCGACGACGCCACCAACGGCGGCCTGTTCATGTTCATCGCCGACAAGGCCGCGGACCTGTCGGCCGGCACGCTCTACGTGGCGAAGTGGACGCAAACCGCCTCGGCCGGCGCGGGCGCGGCCACGCTGAGCTGGCTGCGCATCGGCCACGCGACGAGCGCCGAGATCGAGGCGCTGGCCAACACGCTGAAGGCGAGCGACATCATGGATCTGGCCACGGCCGATCCGGGCGACGCGTCGTACACGAAGATCCACTTCAGCGGCAAGTTCAACTGGATCCGCATCAAGCCGGGCATGGAAAAGGCGGCCGCGTTCCTCGAAACGCACCGCTACGCGGCGCTGATCGGCGCCAGCATGGGCTTCACCAAGCTCGAAGGCACCACCGTCAACGCGAAGGACAAGGTGGTGTACACGGCGATGTCGCGCATCGAGACCTCGATGGTCAAGGGCAACGCGGTGTCGCGCGACGTGGCGGTGGACAAGAAGATCTCGGCGGGCGCCGTCTACGCGCTGAACTTGAAGGGCGGCCAGAGCGACACCTCGGGCACGGCGATCGACAGCGCCTGGGTGCCGGTCGACATGAGCGCCCCGGCGGCGCTGGTGGGCGAGGATCTGGCCACGGCCGACGCGCTCGGCAACACGGCCAACGCCGACCGGATCGCCAACCCGGACAACCTGAAGTTCTCGGAAAAGCTGCGCACGCTGTTCATCGGCGAGGATTCCGGGATGCACGTCAACAACTTCCTGTGGGCCTACAACGTCGACACCAAGACGCTGTCGCGCGTGCTGTCCTGCCCGTCCGGTGCGGAATCCACCGGCCTGCACGCGGTGGACGAGATCAACGGCTGGACCTACATCATGAGCAACTTCCAGCACGTCGGCGATTGGGAATCGCCGCTGCACGACAAGGTCAAGGCCACGCTCGACCCGCTGGTGCGCGCCAACTTCAAGGATCGGTTCGGCGCCAGCGTCGGCTACCTGACCGCCGAAGCCACCGGCATCAAGCTCGCCAAGGCCTGAGAGCCACCGCGCTTCGCGAAACCCGGTTTCATCCGTCGCGGCCTTCGGGCCGTTTTCTGCACGCGCTGCCCTTCCCGGCAGCGCGTTTTTTCATGGCGCCGCGCCCGGCCGGCCGCCGCCTGCGGGCGAACCCCCGGTCCGGCCCCGAGCGGCCCGGGTTAAGCTGGCATATCAAACAAGCGACGTTTAACTTATCCGAGCCGCCATTTTTCGGCAAAAATCCCACTATTTGAACAAATGGGGCCGGATTGATAGAGTAAAAAAAAAGCGCCACGGGTGACCGTGGCGCTTAAAAAGTTCTAGCCATTCCGAGGGCCGTGCTAGAACCTGAGAGACTGCATCGAAACATCGTTATCGGTAAAACTGACGAAACGTTGTTTCGAAATTCAGGCACATTTTTTCCGTTTCCCGATCCCAAGTCAAGAGAAAAATACGGCGCAATTGTGAATTTTGCGACACAAGCTTGGGAGAAAACCCTTCAAAACCGGGGACATCCGACACTCTGTCATCGCATGATACGTTGTCGGTAAAACATGCACGATTCGATAATTGTCGTACTATTTCTGCAAATATGAAATTTTGTTTCAGAAAAGTGAGAGGCCTTCGTGTCGACAATGAATAACGCGGCAAGCGCCGCGAAAGATCGCGAATCCTCGACGGATGAGATTTCGGCGCTCGCCAGAGGGCTCGCCGTATTGCGTTGCGTGGCCGCCGCCGATGCACCGGTCAGCAACCGCGAACTGACAGAAATAACAGGTATCCCCAAACCGACCGTCTCGCGTATCACCGCCACCCTCGTGGGCGCCGGCTTCCTGTTTCGGCTGCCCGACAGCGAACGCTTCGTGCTGACCGCGTCCGTGCTCGAACTGAGCAACGGCTACCTGCGCAACTTCGATATCCGCGCCCGCTCGCGGCCGTTCCTGATCGAACTGGCCGAGCGTACCTCGCTGTCGGTTCACCTTGCGGTGCGCGATCGGCTCGACATGGTCGCGATCGACGTGATCCGGCCGCGCTCGGCGGTGCTCGTCACGCGGCTCGAAGTGGGCTCGCGGATGGACATCGTCCGCACCGCGGTGGGCCGCGCCTACCTGGCCGCGCTGCAGGACAGCGAGCGCCGCGAGCTGGTGGTCGCCCTGCAGACCGCGCACGGCGACGACTGGCCGCTGGCGCAGGCCCGGCTCGACGCCGCGCTCGACGACACCCGGCGCAACGGCTATGCGATCGCGATCGGCGAATGGCGCGACGGGCTGAACGCGGTGGCGGCCGGCTTCGTCGGCCCGTCGGGCCAGCGCTACGCCGTCAACTGCGGCGGCGCGGCCATGCAGCATTCGGCCGAGGCGCTGCTCGAGACCGCCGTGCCGGCCCTGCTCGAGTGCGTCGCCAGGATCGCCCGCGAGATCGGCGGATCGGTCGCCCCGCGCCGCTAGCCGGCCTGCCGGGGCCGAGCCGATCGCGGCGAGCGGGCCGGCCGGCCCGACCGTCGAATCGTCACGCACACGTCATCGGCACGTCACTCGCGGGTCATCGCAATATACAAGTGGTTACCCCAGTAAACCGTTGAAAGAAAGTTCGCTAGACGATCGCCCGGGTCGCACGTAGCATCATGCAACCTCGCGCCCGCATGGGCGCTCCGCTCTTTCGCCGTCCCAGCGGCCCGCCCCGGCGGCGGGTCTCGCGCGGCGCCTCCCACGCCCGCTCACGCCAGCGTCAGTCAGATCGAACATGAATAATCCGGAATCCCAAACGCCTCGCTCCCCCGCTCCTCCGCCGCATGATCCGGCGCCGCGCAAGCGCCGCCCGATCGCGATCGGGGTGGCCGCGCTCGTCGTGATCGGCGGCGCGCTGCTGTGGTGGCATCCGTGGAAGAAGGCCGACGCGCCCGCCAACGGCCAGGCCGCGGGCCAGACCGGAGGCCGCCGTCACGGTGGCCCGGCCGATTTCGCCAACCAGCCGCAGCCGGTGCAGGTGGCCACCGCCACCCGTGGCGAAATGCCGATCGTGCTGTCCGCGCTCGGCACCGTCACCCCGCTGGCCAACGTGACGGTCAAGACCCAGCTTTCCGGCTATCTGCAATCGGTGAATTTCACCGAAGGCCAGATGGTCAAGAAGGGCGACCTGCTCGCGCAGATCGACCCGCGCCCGTACCAGGTCTCGCTCGAAACCGCCCAGGGCACGCTCGCCCGCGACCAGGCGCTGCTCGCCACCGCGCGGCTCGACCTGCAGCGCTATCAAACGCTGCTCGCGCAGGATTCGATCTCGAAGCAGCAGACCGACACGCAGGCCTCGCTGGTCAAGCAATACGAAGGCACCGTCAAGACCGATCAGGCCTCGATCGATTCGGCCAAGCTGAACCTGACCTACGCACGCATCACCGCGCCGGTGTCGGGCCGGGTGGGCCTGCGCCAGGTGGATGCGGGCAACTACGTGACGTCCGGCGACACCAACGGCCTCGTCGTGATCACGCAGTTGCAGCCGATGAGCGTGCTGTTCACCACCTCGGAAGACAACCTTCCGCAGATCCTCAAGCAGGTCAACGCGGGCCAGACGCTGTCGGTCACGGCCTACAACCGCAACAACACGGTGCCGCTGGAAGCCGGTTCGCTCGAAACGCTCGACAACCAGGTGGACACCACCACCGGCACCGTGAAGCTGCGCGCCACGTTCGCCAACAAGAACAACCTGCTGTTCCCGAATCAGTTCGTCAACACGCGGCTGCTGGTCGACACCTTGCGCGACGCCGTGATCGTGCCGACCGCCGCCGTGCAGACCGGCTCGATCGGCCAGTTCGTCTATATCGTCAAGCCGGACAACACCGTCACGGTCCGCAAGGTCAAGCCCGGCCCGGTGGATGGCGAACGCACCAGCATCGCCCAGGGCGTGCAGGTGGGCGAGCGCGTGGTGACGGACGGCGTCGATCGCCTGCGCGAAGGCGCGAAGATCACGATCCCGGCCGCGCATCCGCAAGGCGCGTCGGGCGCCGCCGCCGCATCGGGCGCGCATGCCCACGGCGCCTCCGGCGCGTCCGGCGCCCATGGCCACCGCCATCACGGCGCATCCCAATCCGCCGCGCAATGACGCCCAAGACCACGCCTGATCGATGAATCCATCCCGTCTATTCATTCTTCGCCCGGTCGGCACCGCCTTGCTGATGGCGGCGATCATGCTGGCCGGCCTGGTTTCGCTGCGCTTCCTGCCGCTGGCCGCGCTGCCCGAGGTCGATTACCCGACCATCCAGGTGCAGACGTTCTACCCCGGCGCGAGCCCCGAGGTGATGACCTCCTCGGTCACCGCGCCGCTGGAGCGCCAGTTCGGGCAGATGCCGTCGCTGAACCAGATGTCCTCGCAAAGCTCGGCGGGCGCCTCGGTCATCACGCTGCAGTTCAGCCTCGACCTGCCGCTCGACATCGCCGAGCAGGAAGTGCAGGCCGCCATCAACGCGGCCGGCAACCTGCTGCCGTCGGACCTGCCCGCGCCGCCGATCTACGCCAAGGTCAACCCGGCCGACGCGCCCATCCTCACGCTCGCGATCACCTCGAAAACGCTGCCGCTCTCGCAGGTGCAGGATCTGACCGACACGCGCCTGGCGATGAAAATTTCGCAGGTGTCGGGCGTGGGCCTGGTGAGCCTGTCGGGCGGCAACCGGCCGGCCGTGCGGATTCAGGCCAACCCGCTCGCGCTCGCGCAATACGGGCTGAACCTCGACGACCTGCGCACCACCATCTCGAACCTGAACGTCAACACGCCGAAGGGCAACTTCGACGGCCCGACGCGCGCCTACACGATCAACGCCAACGATCAGCTGACCAGCGCCGATCAGTACAACACCGCCGTGGTGGCCTACAAGAACGGCCGCCCGGTGATGCTGACCGACGTGGCGAAGGTGATCGCCGGCACCGAGAACACCAAGCTCGGCGCCTGGGTCGATGCGGAACCGGCCATCATCGTCAACGTGCAGCGCCAGCCCGGCGCGAACGTGATCCAGACGGTCGACGCGATCAAGGCGATCCTACCGAAGCTGCAGGAAACGCTGCCGGCCTCGCTCGACGTGCAGATCGTCACCGACCGCACCACCATGATCCGCGCCGCCGTGCGCGACGTGCAGTTCGAACTGGCGCTGGCGGTGGTGCTGGTGGTGCTGGTGATGTACCTGTTCCTGGCCAACATCTACGCCACCATCATCCCGAGCCTGTCGGTGCCGCTGTCGCTGATCGGCACGCTGGCCGTGATGTACATGGCCGGCTTCTCGCTGAACAACCTCTCGCTGATGGCGCTGACCATCGCCACCGGCTTCGTGGTGGACGATGCGATCGTCATGATCGAGAACATCGCGCGCTACGTGGAGGAAGGCGAAGGGCCGCTGGAAGCCGCGCTGAAGGGCTCGCGGCAGATCGGCTTCACCATCATCTCGCTGACGGTGTCGCTGATCGCGGTGCTGATCCCGCTGCTGTTCATGGGCGACGTGGTGGGCCGGCTGTTCCACGAGTTCGCGATCACGCTGGCGGTGACCATCGTGATCTCGGCGGTGGTGTCGCTCACGCTGGTGCCGATGATGTGCGCGAAGCTGCTGCGCCACACGCCGCCGATGGGCGAGCACCGCTTCGAGACGCGCGTGCACAAGGTGATCGACAAGGTGATCGCGCGCTACGGCACGGCGCTGCGCTGGGTGCTCGAACGCCAGGCTTCCACCCTGGTGGTGGCGGTGCTCACGCTGGCGCTGACCGCCCTGCTCTACCTGTTCATTCCGAAGGGCTTCTTCCCGGTGCAGGACACCGGCGTGATCCAGGCCATCACCCAGGCGCCGCAGGCGGTGTCGTACGGCTCGATGGCCGAGCGCCAGCAGGCGCTGGCCGCGCAGATCCTCAAGAACCCGAACGTGGACGGCCTGACCTCGTTCATCGGCGTGGACGGCTCGAACATCACGCTCAACAGCGGGCGGATGCTGATCAACCTGAAGAACCGCGACGATCGCAGCGACTCGGCCACGCAGATCATCCGCGACCTGCAGAAACAGGTGTCGAACCTGCCCGGCATCGCGCTGTACATGCAGCCGGTGCAGGATCTGACGATCGACTCCACGGTCAGCCCGACCCAGTACCAGTTCCTGCTGACCAGCCCGAACCCGGACGACTTCGCGACCTGGGTGCCGAAGCTGATGCGCCAGCTCCAGCAGGAGCCTTCACTGGCCGACGTGGCCACCGATCTGCAGGCCAACGGCAAATCGGTGTACGTCGAGATCGACCGCGCCACCGCCGCGCGCTTCGGCATCACGCCGGCCACCGTCGACAACGCGCTGTACGACGCGTACGGCCAGCGCATCGTCTCGACCATCTTCACGCAGTCGAACCAGTACCGCGTGATCCTCGAGGCCGAGCCGCAGATGCAGCACTACGCCGATTCGCTGAACGGCATCTACCTGCCGTCGGCGGGCGGCGGCCAAGTGCCGCTGTCGTCGATCGCCACGTTCCACGAACGCGCCGCGCCGCTGCTCGTCACCCACCTCGGCCAGTTCCCGGCCGCGACGGTGTCGTTCAATCTCGCGCAGGGCGCCTCGCTCGGCGAGGGCGTCAAGGCGATCGAGGCGGCCGAGAAGGCGATCGGCCTGCCCGCCTCGTTCCAGACGCGCTTCCAGGGCGCCGCGCTGGCGTTCCAGTCGTCGCTGTCGAACCAGTTGTTCCTGATCCTGGCCGCGATCGTGACGATGTACATCGTGCTCGGCGTGCTCTACGAGAGCTACATCCACCCGATCACGATCCTGTCGACGCTGCCGTCGGCCGGGGTGGGCGCGCTGCTCGCGCTGATCGTCACCGGGCATGATCTGGACATCATCGGCATCATCGGCATCGTGCTGCTGATCGGCATCGTCAAGAAGAACGCGATCATGATGATCGACTTCGCGCTGGAGGCCGAACGCGTGGAGGGCAAGTCGCCGCGCGAGGCGATCTACCAGGCCTGCCTGCTGCGCTTCCGGCCGATCCTGATGACCACGCTGGCCGCGCTGCTCGGCGCGCTGCCGCTGATCGTCGGCTCGGGCGCGGGCTCCGAGCTGCGCAAGCCGCTCGGCATCGCGATCGCCGGCGGCCTGATCGTCTCGCAGGTGCTGACGCTGTTCACCACGCCGGTGATCTACCTCGGCTTCGATTCGCTGGCGCGCCGCGTGCGCCGCGCCTTCGAGCGCCGCCGGCCGGCCGCGGGCGACACCTCCGGCAACAACGGCACGGGCGCGTAACCGATGAACCTGTCGCGCCTTTTCATCCACCGCCCGATCGCGACCACGCTGCTCGCGCTCGGGATCGCGCTGTCGGGCCTGTTCGCGTTCGCGAAGCTGCCCGTCTCGCCGCTGCCGCAGGTGGATTTCCCGACCATTTCGGTGTCCGCGTCGCTGCCGGGCGCGAGCCCCGATACGGTCGCGACCAGCGTGACCAGCCCGCTGGAGCGCCATCTCGGCTCGATCGCCGACGTCACCGAGATGACCTCGACCAGCTCGGTCGGCACCGCGCGGATCATCCTGCAGTTCGGGCTGGACCGCGACATCGACGGCGCCGCGCGCGACGTGCAGGCCGCCATCAACGCGGCCCGCGCCGACCTGCCGGCCAGCCTCAAGAGCAATCCCACGTACAAGAAGGTCAACCCGGCCGATTCGCCGATCATGGTGCTGGCCGTGACCTCCGACACGGCCTCGCCCGCCAAGCTCTACGATTCGGCCTCCACCGTGCTGCAACAGGCGCTCTCGCAGATCGAGGGGATCGGCGAGGTGGACGTGTCCGGCTCGGCCAACCCGGCGGTGCGCATCGAGCTGGAGCCGCAGGCGCTGTTCCACTACGGCATCGGCCTGGAGGACGTGCGCGCGGCGCTGTCCTCGGCCAACGCGAACAGCCCGAAGGGCGCCATCGAATTCGGCCCGAACCACTACCAGCTCTACACCAACGACCAGGCCTCGCAGGCGTCGCAGTACAAGGACCTGGTGGTGGCCTACCGCAACAGCGCCGCAGTGCGGCTCGACGACGTGGGCAGCGTGGTGGATTCGGTCGAGGATCTGCGCAACATCGGCCTGGCCAACGGCCGGCGCGCGGTGCTGGTGATCCTGTACCGCTCGCCGGGCGCGAACATCATCGACGCGGTGGACCGCGTCAAGGCCTCGCTGCCGCAACTGACCTCGGGCATGCCGGCCGACATCAACGTGGCGCCGGTGATGGACCGCTCGCGCACCATCCGCGCCTCGCTGACCGACACCGAGCACACGCTGCTGATCGCGGTGGGCCTGGTGGTGATGGTGGTGTTCCTGTTCCTGCGCAACTGGCGCGCCACGCTGATCCCGAGCGTGGCGGTGCCGATCTCGATCATCGGCACGTTCGGCGCGATGTACCTGCTCGGCTTCTCGATCGACAACCTCTCGCTGATGGCGCTGATCGTGGCCACCGGCTTCGTGGTGGACGACGCGATCGTGGTGCTGGAGAACATCTCGCGCCACATCGAGAACGGCAAGACGCCGATGCAGGCCGCGCTCGACGGCGCGCGCGAGGTGGGCTTCACGGTGCTGTCGATCAGCCTCTCGCTGGTGGCCGTGTTCCTGCCGATCCTGCTGATGAGCGGCATCATCGGCCGGCTGTTCCGCGAATTCGCGCTGACGCTGTCGCTGGCGATCTTCGTGTCGCTGCTGGTCTCGCTCACGCTCACGCCGATGATGTGCGCGCGGCTGCTGCCGCCGAACGAAACCGCCAAGCGCGAGGAAGGCCGCGTCGGCCGCTGGCTCGAACGCGGCTTCGGGCGCTTGCAGCGCGGCTACGACGGCTCGGTGGTGTGGGCGCTGCGCCATCCGCGCATCATCGTGCTGTCGCTGGTGGCCACCGTCGCGCTGAACGTGCTGCTCTACGTGAAGATCCCCAAGGGCTTCTTCCCGCAGCAGGACACCGGCATGCTGATCGGCGGCATCCAGGCCGACCAGTCCACCTCGTTCCAGGCGATGAAGGTCAAGTTCACCGAGATGATGCAGATCGTGCAGTCCGATCCGAACGTCGCGACGGTGGCCGGCTTCAGCGGCGGGCGCGCGACCAACGCGGGCTTCATGTTCATCACGCTGAAGGACAAGCCGGGCCGCAAGCTGTCGGCCGACCAGGTGATCGCCAGGCTGCGGCCGCGGCTCGCCCGCGTGGCCGGGGCGCGCACCTTCCTGCAGGCCGCGCAGGACTTGCGCGTGGGCGGGCGCCAGTCGAACGCGCAATACCAGTTCACGCTGTTCGGCGATTCGACGGCCGAGCTGTACCAGTGGGGGCCGAAGCTGACCGAGGCGCTGCAGAAGCGGCCCGAGCTGGCCGACGTCAACTCCGACCAGCAGCAGGGCGGCCTCGAATCGATGGTCACCATCGACCGCGCCACCGCCGCGCGCTTCGGCATCCAGCCCGCGCAGATCGACAACACGCTGTACGACGCGTTCGGCCAGCGCCAGGTGTCGACCATCTACAACCCGCTGAACCAGTACCACGTGGTGATGGAGGTCGCGCCGAAGTACTGGCAGGACCCGGAGATGCTCAAGCAGGTGTACGTCAGCACCACCGGCGGCACCGCCAACGGCGCGGCCACCACCAACGCGGCGGCCGGCACGTTCACGGCGAGCACCAGCAGCAGCGCCGGCACCGGCACGGCCGGCGCCAGCACCACCAGCGCCGCGGCGATCGCCTCCGATTCGGCCCGCAACGCGGCGCTGAACTCGATCGCTTCCACCGGCAAGTCGAGCGCGTCGTCGGGCGCGGCGGTGTCCACCTCGAAATCGACCATGGTGCCGCTGTCGTCGATCGCCAGCTTCGGTCCGGCCACCACGCCGCTGTCGGTCAGCCACCAGGGCCTGTTCGTGGCGACCACCATCGCGTTCAACCTGCCGCCCGGCGTGGCGCTGTCGGACGCCACCCGCGTGATCTACCAGACCATGGCCGAGCTGGGCATGCCGGCCACCATCACCGGCAGCTTCCAGGGCACCGCGCAGGCGTTCCAGCAGGCGCTGCAGGATCAGCTGCTGCTGATCGCCGCCGCGATCGCCGCGATCTACATCGTGCTCGGCATGCTGTACGAGAGCTACATCCACCCGATCACGATCCTGTCGACGCTGCCGTCGGCCGGGGTGGGCGCGCTGCTCGGGCTGCTGCTGTTCAAGACCGAGTTCGGCATCATCGGCTTGATCGGCGTGATCCTGCTGATCGGCATCGTCAAGAAGAACGCGATCATGATGGTGGACTTCGCGATCGAGGCGTCGCGCCAGGGCAAATCGTCGTTCGACGCGATCTACGAGGCGTGCCGGCTGCGCTTCCGGCCGATCATGATGACTACCATGGCCGCGCTGCTCGGCGCGCTGCCGCTGGCCTTCGGGCACGGCGACGGCGCCGAGCTGCGCGCCCCGCTCGGCATCGCGATCGTCGGCGGGCTGATCGTCTCGCAGGTGCTGACGCTCTACACGACGCCGGTGGTGTATCTGTACATGGACCGGGTCCGCCTGGCGGCCGAACGGCGCCGCGCGCGGCGCAACCCGCCGCCGCAACCGGCCGGCGCGAGCGAATAAACGCGCACGCTCCCACGCGGT
The DNA here is from genome assembly GCF_047497165.1 of Burkholderia sp. 22PA0099. Classification (NCBI taxonomy): domain Bacteria; kingdom Pseudomonadati; phylum Pseudomonadota; class Betaproteobacteria; order Burkholderiales; family Burkholderiaceae; genus Burkholderia; species Burkholderia sp. 22PA0099. The sequence continues at coordinate 3,401,400 of NZ_CP163165.1, forward strand.
TCGGGCGGCAACGGCGACGGGCCGGGCAATCGATGCCCGGCCCGTCGCCGTTTCGGGCTTGCCGCGCCGCGTTTTTTCCCGAAGCGGCGCGCGATCGCCGTCGATGGTTCGTCGGCAATCTGTAAGATGGCAAACGATCCGGCCTCGCCCTGCGTCACATCCGGCCGATCGGCCGATACATGCCGCCCCACCTGCGGCCGGGTACGGAATCGGCATACACTGGTCAATCCCGCATCGGCTGGCTGGGCCCGCCGGTGCAGCCTCATCCAAGGAGCGGTTCCATGTCGATGAAGGTATTGCTGATCGGCGCCAGCGGCCGGACCGGCCATGCGCTCGCGGACCTGCTGCTCAAGCAGCGGGATTTCGAACTGACGGCGCTCGCGCGCCGGCCCGATTTCACGATGCCGGGCGCGCGCGTCGTGGTGGCGGACCTGAACGCGGATTTCTCGGCCGCGTTTCGCGGCCTGTCGCATGCGATCTTCGCGGCCGGTTCGGCCGAATCGGAAGGCGAGGCGCAGGAAGCCGCGATCGACCGCGACGCGGCCGGCCGCGCAGCCGAATACGCCCGGGAGCACAACCTGCAGAAACTCGTGGTGATCAGCTCGCTGACCGCCTACCAGCCCGACAGCGGCCCCGCCGCGCTCGCCCACTACTCGCGCATGAAGCGCGAGGGCGACGACCGGGTGGCGGCCTCGGGCGTCGATTACGTGATCCTGCGCCCCGGCCCGCTGTCGGACGATCCGGGCGTCGGCAAGATCGCGCTGACCGACCGCTGGCAGGACGACGCCACGCCGGTGGCGCGCCAGGACGTGGCCTGGGCCGCCATCGAGGCGATCAAGCTCGGCATCTCGCGCAAGACCATCGGCTTCGTCGGCGGCGGCGTCGCGATCGAACAGGCGCTGCGCACCTGACGCCGCCCCCGCCCGGGGGCCATCGCCATGAAAAACGGCGGCCGAATCGGCCGCCGTTGTCGTTTCCAGCGCGAGTCGAAAAAGCCGGCGCGCTTACTGCGTCTTGTGCGCCGCCGCCCAGGCCTTGACGGCGTTCATGGTGTTCTCGACGTGCTTGTCCGGCGACATGCTGGTGTACTCGTAGAGCACCTTGCCTTCCGGCGAAATCACATAGGACACACGGTTCGCGCGATCGACGGCCGGCAGCTTCGCATCGTATTCGCGGATGATCTTCGCGTCCGGATCGGCCGCCACCGGGAATTTGCTGCGGCATTCGCTGACCGAAAACTTCTTCAGCGTGTCGATCTTGTCGGCCGACACGCCGATCACGGTCGCGCCGTATTTCTTGTAGTCATCGACCGCATCGGCGAACGCATGGGCCTCGATGGTGCAGCCGGTGGTGAACGCGGCCGGGTAGAAATACAACACCACCGGCCCTTTCTTCAGTTGCTCGTCGAGCGAATAGGAGTAGGTCTTGCCGCCCAGCGACGCCTCGGTCTTGAAGTCCGGCGCGGCATCGCCGGCCTTCAGCACGGCGTGCGCCGCCAGCGTGTGCATCGCCAGCGCGGCCACCGCGATGGTCGAGAGAATTTTCCGCTTCATTTCGTTCCTCATTTTCAATAAAGTCCAAGATGTTCCCGAATTCGCCCCGATCCACTCGCCAAACATTCCGGCAGGTGAAATGGGGCGGTAGACAAATCCGTACCGCAGACTCGCTAAAGAATCCGTACCGTTAGCCGTTATTGCAACGGAACCACGGGGTTCCAGCCTCACCCAGCCAGCGAGAAACATGGAAGCCATCAGGAACACGTCGCCTCGGAAGAGCGCCTGGCATCACGCCCTCCGCGCACTGCGCCGACTTGCGTGGTCCAGCGGCGCGTTGATGCCGTCGCGCGCCAACGCACCACGGGACGACGATACCGTCCGCAATTGGCTCGAACAGACCGTCGGTCCGGTCGATTTTCTTGCCCATCTCGATCGCGACCTGCGATTCCTTTACGTCTCGGACGCCAGCCTGCGTTTCATCGGCTATCACCGCGACTACCTGCACACGCTGACGCTTCGCGATCTGATTGCCGAGCAGGATACCGCGACGCTCGATGCGCTGCTTGCCCGCGCGCAGCAAACCGGCCAGGTGGAGAAAGCGACGGTGTGCATCGTCAAGTCGCTGACCTATCCGCTCGACGTGGAACTGCGCGCGGTGCGCAGCCGCCATGCGGGTGTGGACGGCTATGCGATCGCGGCCTTCGACGTGTCGGCCTGGCGCGCGATCGAGGCGCGGCTGACCTACGAGATGCACCACGATCCGATGACGGGGCTCGACAACCTGTCGGCGCTGATCCCGGGCCTGATCGAGGCGCAACGCGTGGCCGACGAGCATGGCACCTGCGCCGCCCTGCTGCTGCTCGATCTCGACGATTACCAGCGGATCAACCGCGGGCTGGGCTACGACGCCGGCGATACGCTGCTGCGCGATACCGCCCAGCGCCTGAAGGCCGCGATCACCGGCGACGAGAAACTGGCCCGCGTGGCCAGCGACAAGTTCGCGATCGTGTTCAGTTCGACGAACCGGGCGCTGGCTCAGGACCAAGCGCAAACGTTGGCGCGGCGTTTGCAGGCCGCCATCCAGCCGCCCTACCGCTACGACGGCCAATCGGTGCATCTGTCGGCCAGCGTCGGCATCGCGCTGTATCCGGACGAGCGCTCGCTGGCCGGCCTGCGCAGCCACGCCCAGCATCACAGCCCGCTGCTGCGCCGCGCCGATCACGCGCTGACCCAGGCGAAATCGCTCGGCGGCAACACGCTGGCGTTCCACCAGAGCGCGGCCGACCCGACCGACGCCGAGCGCCTCAAGCTCGAATCGGATCTGTACGACGGCGTGCGCAACGGCGAATTCTCGCTGCACTTCCAGCCGATCACCGAAAGCCGTACCGGCGCTGTAGCCGGCGTCGAGGCGCTGATTCGCTGGCAGCACCCGGTGCTGGGCCTGGTGCCGCCGTCCACGTTCATCCCGTTGGCCGAATCGATCGGGCTGATTCATTACCTCGGCAACTGGGTGTTGAAGGCCGCCTGCATGCAGATCGTGGCCTGGGACGATCAAGGCCTGGTGCTCGAATACGTGGCCGTGAACGTGTCGCCGCAGCAGTTCCGCGACCCGCGCTTCGTGCAGAGCGTGCGCGAGGCGGTGGCGCTGACCGGCATCAGCCCGCAGCGGATCGTGCTGGAAATCACGGAAAGCCTGCTGATGCACGACCCGGTCGGCGCCAAGACGCTGCTGGAGGAAATCGCCTCGCTCGGCATCCGTTTCGCGGTGGACGATTTCGGCACCGGCTACTCGAGCCTCGCCTATCTGCAACGTTTCCCACTGGCTCGCTTGAAGATCGACCGGAGTTTCGTAGAAAATCTATTGACGTCGCGCAACGATCGCGCGATTGTATCGGCCGTCGTTGGACTTGCGCAAACGCTCGATCTCGAACTGGTGGCCGAAGGCGTCGAAACCGAGGCGCAACGCGAGTTGCTGACCGAGATGGGCTGCGATCACATTCAGGGTTGGCTCGTCTGCCGGGCGCTGCCGTCCGACGAACTGGCGCAGCGTTTCGAGGATCGGCTGCTTTACCTGCGCGAACCGGCCTGACGGCCGAGCGTTTTTAATCGTATGACGACATTGACCGAACACCTGCCGAAAGCGGCGCTGCTCGACAAGCTGTGGGCGCGCATGAACGACCGCGGCGATTTTCCGATGCTGTCGGATTCGCTGCGCGCCACCATGGCCGCGATCGATAACGACAATCTCGACTTCTCGGCGCTGGTGCGCGTCGTGCTGTCGGACTTCGCGTTGACGCAGAAGGTAATCCGGCTGGCCAATTCCGCGATGTATATCGCCTTTGGCGGCAACATCACGACCGTCACGCGCGCCCTGATGGTGCTCGGGATCGATGCGGTCGGCCATCTGGTGGTGGGCCTGAAGCTGGTCGACCACTTCCATCAGGGCGCCTCGCAGCGCATCGACGCCCGGCTCGAACTGAACCGTGCGCTGCTGTCGGGCTGCGTCGCGCGCCGTCTGACCGAGGACGCCGACCTGCGCGCCGGCGAGGAAGCCGTGGTCTGCACGCTGATGCGGCAGGTCGGCAAGCTGCTGGTGGTCAATTATCTCGACGGCGAATGGGAGGCGATCCGCCACCGCGCCGCCAAGCTCGGCTGCGACGAGGCGACCGCCTGCCTCGACGTGCTCGGCGTGAGCTTCGACGAGATCGCCCGCGAGGCCGCCGTGCGCTGGCGCCTGCCCGACGTGATCCGCTTCAGCATCGCGCCCGCGCCGTCCGAGCACGACGAGGATGCCGACGAGCCCGAAGCCGCCCGCGCGCCGGTGATTCCGGACAGCCCCGGCGACGAAGGCGACGCCGAACGCGTGCGCTGGCTGCGCGCCGTCAGCGAATGCGCCACCGAGGTGGCCGCCGCGATGACCGCGCCCGGCGTCACGCCGACGCTGCGCGACACGCGCCTGACCACGCTCGCGCATCGCTTCGGCACCGCGCTCGGCATCGAATCGGACGCGCTGGTCAAGATCGCCCGTGAGCTGACCCACGACGAAACCAGCGACACCGTGCTGCGCGAGATCATCGCGTTGCGCAGCAACGCGGCCGCGCTCGAGCGCGCCGCGTCCGAACCGCAGGCCACGCTCGATTCGGGCCTGGCCGACCTGCGCGCGCTGCCGTCCGAGCATCGCCGCGAGCCGGTGCTCGCGCTGGCCTCCGAAAGCGTGCTGGCCGGCCTGCGCCTGAGCCGCACCGTGATGTTCGTGCGCGGCGACGACGGCACCTTCATCGCCCGGCTCGGCTTCGGCCACGGCATCGAAACGGCGCTCGGCCGGCTGCGTTTCCACGAGACCTTCGAGCCGGACGTGTTCCATCTCGCGATCTCGAACTCGGTCGGCATCTTCATCGAGGACGCGCGCGATCCGAAGATGCTGCGCCGCCTGCCGGCCTGGTATCGCGACGCGTTCCACGACGTGCACGGCTTCGTGCTGCTGCCGGTGCGCAGCGGCGAGCATTGCGTCGCGCTGCTGTACGGCGACTGGTCGGGCTCGCAGCAGACGCAACGCATCGCGCATCGCGAGATGGCCGTGCTCAACAGCATGGGCGCCGAACTCGCGCGCTTCTTCGCGCCGCCCGAGACCGAATCGCACTGAGCGCGCACACCGCGCCAGGCCCGGCCATGAAAAAACCGGCCGCCCCCTTGCGGGTGCGGCCGGTTTTTCATCGTCGGTACTCGTCGCTACACCGGCGTTACTTCAACACCACCGGCACGCTGAAATACTTCTTCGCCAGGGTGTCGATCGTGCCGTCGGCCTTCAGCGCCTTCAGTGCGCCGTTGACCGCGGTCAACAGGTCGGCGTCGTTCTTGCGCATGCCGAAGCCCACGCCCGAACCGAGGATCTGCGCATCCACCACGTGATCGCCGGCGAACGCGAAGCCCGCGCCCTGCGGCTTCGACAGGAAGCCCTTGGCGGCGGCTTCGGAATCCTGGAACGTCGCGTCGAGGCGACCGGACTTCAGGTCTTCGTAGGCCAGATCCTGGGTTTGATACGGCACCACTTCCACGCCGGCCGGCGCCCAGCGCGCCTTCGCGTACGACTCCTGGATCGTGCCCTGCAGCACGCCCACGCGCTTGCCCTTCAGCGAAGCCGGCGTCGGCAGCAGGCCGCTGCCCTGCTTGGCGATCAACTGGTTCGGGATCGAATAGATCGGATCGGTGAACGCCACGGCCTTCTTGCGCTGGTCGGTGATCGTCATGTCCGAATTGATCGCGTCGAACTTGCGTGCCTGCAACGCCGGGATCAGGCCGTCGAAATCGTTCTCGACCCACACGCACTTGACCTTCAGCTTGGCGCAAACCGCATTGCCGACGTCGACGTCGAAGCCGGCCAGCTTGCCGTCCGGCGTCTTGTACTCGAACGGCGCGTACGAGGCCTCGACGCCGAAACGGATCTGCTTGAGTTCCGCGGCGTGCGCGCCGGACAGGGTGGACATCGCGGCGGCCGTCGCCACCGCGCATGCGGCCATGTTTCGCCAGTTCAACTTCATCGAAAGGTTCTCCTCGGTAGTCGGGATGGATTGTTCAGCAAACGGCGCGGCCGGCAACACCACCAGGCCGCGAGGCCGCGATTGTAACGCCGCGCGCGAACGCGGCGCCAACTTGTCTAGTCGAGCGCGGCCAGCGTGGCCGTGGTGGTATCCACCACCATCAGCCCCGCGCGCAGGCCCGGCTTGACCGACGGGTTCGGAAACACGATCCGCTCCTCGTCGTGCGACACCTGGTAGCGGTAGCTGCCGTCACGCGCCACCAGCGTGTCGCGCGGCAACGGCGTGAAGTTCGGCACGTCGTTCGCCACGAACAGCTCGAACGCCTCGCTCTGCTTGGTGATCTGGCCGATCACCGTGAAGATGCGCGGCGGCGCCGGCGGCACCTCGTGCGCCGCGAACGCGGTGCCCGACACCAGCCCGCGCACGGCGGCATCGGCCGCGGCGAACCGCGCCAGGTCGTTCTGGCCGAACGGCCGCGCCTTGCCCAGTTCGAGCGTGCAGGCGAGCGCCCCGCAGGCGCTGGCCGTGAACTGCGAATAGGTGTTGCCCTGCTCGGTATGCAGCAGCACCGCGGCGATCTCGGCGCGGCCCAGCCAGTCGATCATGGCGCGCGCGGGCGGCTCGCCGATATGCGGCAGCAGCGCGAAACGCTCGAACGCCGAGGCGCGGATCGCCGTATGCAGGTCGAGATGCCAGCGCGCCTGCCGCACCGCCGGCGCGCCCTCGAAGAAGCGCTGCGCGGCCGCCTCCAGCACCGCGGCGCGCGGGGCGTCGCGGCTGTCCGCGCGCTGCGCGTGGCGGCCGTTGAACAGGCGGTTCAGGTCGTCGTCGAGGTAACGCGTGCCGGCGCGCATCGCGCCCGGATGGCCGAGCACCACCAGCAGCCGCGAGGCCAGCGGCAACGCGCCGCGCGTCAGGTCGCGCACCAGCGCCGATACCAGCTCGATCGGCGCGGTTTCGTTGCCGTGCACGCCGGCCGACACCAGCACGCAGGCCGGCGTGCTGGCCGCCGACATGCACAGCACCTCGGGCGTCAGTTCGAGCAGGCCCTCGCCGCGCCACGCGAAGCGGATCATGCCGTCCGCGCACACGCCCTCGCGCTCGTCGGGCTCGCCGCCCGCCAGCGTGAACGCCAGGAAATCGTCGAGCCAGGCGGGCGCGCCGCCGCGATCAGCGCTGGAAGTCATAGAGCGAGCCGAGTTTGAGGATTTGCGTCAGTTCGTCGAGCGCCGTGCGCGACTCGTCGAGCAGCACCGGATCGGTCAGATCGGCCGGCGCGAGCCGGTCGCGGTAGTGCTTCTCGATCCATGCGTCGAGCGAGGCGAACAGCGCGTCGTCGATCCAGACGTTCGCGCCCACCGCCGCCCGCTCCGCCTCGGTCAGCACCACGCGCAGGCGCAGGCAGGCCGGGCCGCCGCCGTTCTTCATGCTCTCGCGCAGGTCGAACACCTTGACCTCGCGAATCGGGCCGTTGCCGCCCTCCAGCGCCTCAAGATAACGCGCGACGCGCTCGTTCTCCAGGCACTCCTGCGGCACCACCAGCACCTGCGCGCCGTCGGCGCGCGTCAGCAACTGGCTGTTGAACAGGTACGAGCCGACCGCATCGCTCACGCCGACCGCCGCATCGGGCACCTCGATCACGTTCAGGCGCGCGCCGCGCTCGGCCAGCGCGGCCGTCAGCGCGTCGTACACGGTGTGACGCTCGGCGAACGCCAGTTCGTGGCAGAACAGCGTGTCGCGGTTGCCGACCGCGATCACGTCGTTGTGGAACACGCCGGCATCGATCACGTCGGGGTTCTGCAGCGCGTAGACGGTGGCCGCATCGGCCAGGCCGTGACGCTGCGCCACCGCGCGGCTCGCCTCGAAGGTCTGCCGGGCCGGGAAGCGCTTCGGCTCCGGCCCGCGCCGGTACTCGCTGCGCCCGTAGACGAAGAACTCCACGCCCGGCTCGCCGTAGCCGGCGCAAAACCGCGTGTGATTGGCCGCGCCTTCGTCGCCGAGCGCCGGGGTGCCCGGCAGCGCGTCGTGCACCATGAAGCGCGATTCGTCGGCGAAGATCGTCGCGAGCGTGCGCTGCGTGGCGACATGCTCGATCGCGCGGTGCAGCTTGCTGCACAGGTTGGCCGGCGTGAAGTGCACGCGCCCATCGCCGGTGTCGGCCGACGGGCTGACGGTGGCGGCGTTGGCCGTCCACATGGCCGAGGCCGAGCTGGCCGCCGCCAGCAGTTCGGGCGCTTCCCTGGCGGCCTTGGCGATCACGTCGGCGTCCTTGCCCGAGAAGCCCAGCTCGCGCAGCAGCCGCAGCGACGGCCGCTCCTGCGGCGGCAGCACGCCCTGCGCGAAGCCGAGATCGGCAAGCTGCTTCATCTTGCGCAGCCCCTGCTTGGCCGCCGCCTTCGGGTTGGCCGCCGATTTCTCGTTGTTCAGCGAGGCCACGTTGCCGAACGACAGGCCCGCGTAGTTGTGGGTCGGGCCGACCAGCCCGTCGAAATTCGCCTCGATGGCGTTGCGCGTTGCGTTCATCGTTGCTGTCCGCTCAGAAATGGAGGCCGGGCGACAGGCTCGCCGGCATCTGCAGTTGCTCGCTCTCGACCGAGGCCATCGGATACGCGCAGTAATCGGCCGCGTAGAACGCGCTCGGCCGGTGGTTGCCCGAGCGGCCCGCGCCGCCGAACGGCGCGGCCGACGATGCGCCGTTGGTCGGCCGGTTCCAGTTCACGATGCCGGCGCGGATGCTGCGCTGGAAATGCGCCCACGCGCCGGCATCGTCGGACAGCAGCCCGGCCGACAGGCCGTAGGCGGTGTCGTTGGCCAGCGCGATCGCCTCGTCGAAGCTGCGGTAGCGGATCACCTGCGCGAGCGGGCCGAAATATTCGGTATCCGGCAGGTCGCGCACCTCGGTCACGTCGAGGATCGCGGCGTTGACGAAGCCGAGCGCCGCGTCGCGCTGCGCCATCGCGATCACGGGCCGCGCGCCGGCCGCGAGCAGCGCCGTTTGCGCCTCGACCAGCCGCGCCGCCGCGCGCGCCGAGATCACCGCGCCCATGAACGGCTGCGGATCGGCGTCGTAGCGATCGGCGCGGATCGCGGCCGTGACCTCGGCGAAGCGCGCGAGGAAGCGGTCGCCCTGCGCGTTGTCGGCCACGAAGATCCGGCGCGCGCAGGTGCAGCGCTGGCCCGCCGACAAAAACGCCGACTGGATCGTGTGGTGGACCGCCGCATCGAGATCGGCCACCTCGCCCACCACCAGCGGATTGTTGCCGCCCATCTCCAGCGCCAGCACGATCTCGGGCCGGCCGCCGAACTGGCGGTGCAGCAGCGTGCCGGTGTCGGAGCTGCCGGTGAAGAACAGGCCGTCGATCTGGCGGTGGTTGGCGAGCGCCACCCCGGCGTCCTTCTCGCCCTGCACCAGGTTCAGCACGCCGGCCGGCAGCCCGGCGTCGCGCCAGGCCTCGACGGTGGCGCGCGCCACGCCCGGCGCCAGCTCGGACGGCTTGAACACCACCGTGTTGCCGGCGATCAGCGCCGGCACGATATGCCCGTTCGGCAGATGGCCGGGGAAGTTGTACGGGCCGAACACGGCCACCACGCCGTGCGGGCGGTGCCGCAGCACGGCGGTACCGTCGGCCATCGGCGTGCGTTTCTCGCCGGTGCGCTCGTGATAGGCCGTGATCGAGATCGCGACCTTGTTGGCCATCGTCGCGACTTCGGTGCGCGCTTCCCAGAGCGGCTTGCCGGTTTCGCGGCCGATCGCGGCGGCCAGCGCTTCCTTGCGTTCCTCCAGGATCGCGGCGAAGCGCTGGACGATCGCGATGCGCGCGTCGAGCGCGAGCGCCGACCAGTCGGCGAACGCGCGGCGCGCGCTGGCGACGGCCCAGCCGACATCGGCCTCCGAGGCGCTCGCGCCGCGCCAGACGGTCTCGCCGGTGCCGGGGTTGCGCGAGGCGAATTCGGGGCCGCTGCCGGCGACCCAGTCGCCATCGATGAAGAGTTCGGACATGTGTTATCTCGGTTGGGATTTCAGCGCGTAGACGCGCACCGGATCGCCTGCCGCAACGTCGAGCGCGCGGGCGTCGGCGGCGCTCAGCACGAAGCGGCCGTCGGCCACCGCGCCCGGCGCCGCGCCGACGCGAAAATCGGCGAGCGAGGTGTTCGACACGAGCGCGCGCGGGCCGCCTTCCGCCGCCGCTGCGGGTTCGCCGATCTCGACCGGCACCACGATGCTGTCGCGCACCGTGCGCAGGTCGGACACGTGGCATTCGAGCACCGGGCCGGCGTCGAAGATATCGACGTGGTTCTGGTAGCGCAGGCCTTCGGCTTCGAGCATCTTGCGGGCCGGCAGCGTGTCGCGGTGCGTGAGGCCGATGCAATCCTGCGCGTCCTGCGGCAGCAGATCGACGTACACGGGAAAGCGCGGCATCAGCTCGGCCAGGAACGATTTGCGGCCGTGCGAGCTCAGGTAATCGGCGGCGTTGAAATCGATCTGGTAGAAGTGCGAACCCACCGCGCGCCAGAACGGCGAGCTGCCGGCCTCGTCGAAATGGCCGCGCAACTCGGCGCAGATCCGCTCGGGAAAGCGCTCGCGGAACTGCGCGATGAACATGAAGCGCGAGCGCGACAGCAGCCCGCCCACGCCCGCCGTGCGATAGCGCGGGCTCAGGAACAGCGAGCAGACTTCGGCATAGCCGGTCAGGTCGTGCGAGATGTTCAGCAGCGACATGCGGGTCCACACGCCGAGATCCTGGCTCGCGTGCACCACGGTGGCCACGCGGTAGTTGTAGAACGGCTGCGCGAGCCCGACCTCGGTTTCGATCCCGCACACGCCGGCGATGTCGCCGCTGGCGGTGTCTTCCATCACGAAGAAGTAGCCGGCCTCGGCGGCCGTGGCAGTGCCGTCGAGCGTGCAGCGCGCGCGTTCGACGCGCGCCGCGAGCGCGTCGCGGTCCGGCTTGAAGGTGGTCAGGCCCGGGCCGGTTTCCTGCGCGAGCGCCACCAGCGCATCGACATCGCCTGTCTGTACCACGCGAACCACGATCATCGCGGGTCTCCCGAAAGCGGGGTGGCCCCGTGGGTTGAAGTGACCTCGTCGCGGCGATGCAGCGGCACGCAGCGCACCGCGTCGCCGTCCACCACGCCGAGCGCGGCGCGCGCGGCGGCGTCGAGCGGCGCCTCCATCGCGTGGACCGTTGCGGCATCGGGCAGGTCGACCAGCACGCAGCGAAACGCCTCGCCCTCGCCGGCCGCCACCAAGTGCGTGGCGCCCGCCGCCGCGCCGGCCGCGTTGCGCACCGTGCGCGCGACGTTGTGCGTGACGCAGGCGGTGCGATCGACTTGCGCGGTCAGCACCGGGCCGGCATCGAAGATATCGACGTAGCGGTCCGGCTCGAAACCTTCTTCGAGATGGATGTCATAGGCGAGCAGGCCGTGTTCGTTCGGCTCGCCGAGCACGCGCTGCGCCGCCTCGGGCAGCAGCGGCACGTAGATCGGATACACCGGCATCACCTCGGCGATGAACGTGCGGCTGCGGCCGCCCGATTCCACCTCGATATCGGCGAAATCGCGATGGAAGAACTTGCGGCCCACCGCTTCCCAGAACGGCGACGCACCGTGCTCGTCGGTCACGCCGAGCAGCAGCGAGAACACTTCCGGCGTGAAGCGGCGGCGGTTCGCGGCGATGTACATCATGCGGGCGCGCGATACCAGGTGCGCGGCGGCATCGCCGCGCAGCGCCGGGTCGACATAGAAGCCGCCCAGCCGGCTCTTGCCGGTCAGCTCGTGCGACATGGTCAGCGCGTGGATCTTGCGGTTCACATGCAGCTCGCGCGAGGCGTGGATCAGCGCGTCGTTGCGGAACGCGTAGAACGGCTCCGAATAGCCGGCCGCGGCGACGATGCTGGCCGTGCCGAGCAGGCGCCCCGTCTCGCTGTCTTCCAGCACGAACAGGTAGAACTCCTCGCCGGGGAAATCGGCGTCGGCGCGAAACGAATCCTCGGACAGCGCCACGCGCGCTTCCAGCGCGCGGCGGTCGTGCGGCAGCGAGTGCAGCACCGGCCGCGCGGTGCGGGCCATCTGCGCCAGCGCGTCGAGGTCGGCAAGCCTGCCGGGGCGTACGAATAGCATCGTCGTTCCTGTGAGCGGGGTGGGCCGGGCGGGTGGGTCAGCGGCTCGCGCCGACCACTTCGTCGACCGCGCGCGAGAAGCGCGCGAGGCCTTCGTCGAGCACGTCGAGCGGAATCACCAGCGACGGCACGAAGCGCAGCACGTTCGGGCCGGCGATCAGCATGATCACGCCGTGCGCGGCGGCCGCGTTGACGAAATCCTTGGCGCGGCCGTCGAAGGCCTCGGTCAGTTCGGCGCCGATCAGCAGGCCCTTGCCGCGGACCTCGCGGAACAGGCCGCCGTGCTTCGCATCGAGCGCGGCCAGCGTGGCCCGAATGCGCTCGCCGCGCTCGTGCACGCCGGCCAGCAACTCGGGATTGCTGACCAGTTCCACCACCTTGTCGGCGATCGCCGAGGCCAGCGGATTGCCGCCGTAGGTGGTGCCGTGCACGCCCACCTTGAAATGCTCGGCCAGCTCGGTGGTGGTCAGCATCGCGCCGATCGGGAAGCCGTTGCCGAGCGCCTTGGCGGTCGTCAGGATGTCGGGCGTGACGCCGGTATCCATGTAGGCGTAGAAGTGGCCGGTGCGGCCCACGCCGGTCTGCACCTCGTCGAAGATCAACAGCGCGCCGTGCGCGTCGCACGCTTCGCGCAGCGCTTTCAGGAACGCCGGATCGGCCGGGATCACGCCGCCCTCGCCCTGCACCGGCTCGACGATCACAGCACAGGTGCGCGGGCCGATCGCCGCCCGGGCCGCCTCGATGTCGTTGTACGGCAGATGGCGGATGCCTTCGGGGCGCGGGCCGAAGCCGTCCGAATACTTCGGCTGGCCGCCCACGCTGACGGTAAAGAACGTGCGGCCGTGGAACGACTGCGCGAACGAGAGGATCTCGTATTTATCGGCGCCGAAGCGGTCGAACGCCACGCGGCGCGCCAGCTTCAGCGCGGCCTCGTTCGCTTCCGCGCCCGAGTTCGCGAAGAACGCGCGATCGGCGAAGGTCAGGCTTTCGAGGCGCTTCGCGAGACGCAGCACCGGCTCGTTGGTGTAGCCGTTGCCGATGTGCCAGAGCTTGCGGCCCTGCTCCTCGAACACCTTCAGCACTTCGGGGTGGCCGTGGCCGAGCGCCGTCACCGCGATGCCGCCCGCGAAATCGACGTACTCCTTGCCGGCGGTGTCCCACACGCGCGAGCCTTCGCCGCGGTCGGGTACGAAAGCGGCCGGCGAAAACACCGGCACCATCACGTCATCGAAAGTCTGTCGGGTCACGTTATCGCGGGTCATGGCGGTTCCTTGGTTCGGCAATCACAGGGTTCAGTGTAGGCAACGGGGCGCGAGACGTCTTGCGCATTTGCGACGGGTTCTATCGGCTTGGCCGGTTGCGCATCGCGAAACACGCGGAGAGCGGGAACGCAGTTCGCTCGCCATTCCGGCGCGCGTATTCACGATGCGGCCACGATGCATTCACGGGCGCGCTCACCGGTCGTCGTCGCGTTCGACCAGCGCGCCCGCGCGCGGTTCGCTCGTGCCGCCGTGCTGCTTTTCGAGCCACGCGCGGCGATCCTCGCGCGGCGTCACGCCGAAGCGTTCGCGGTAGGCATTCGAGAAATGCGCGGCCGATGAAAAGCCGCAGGCGAGGCTCACCTGCACCACCGATTTGCTGGTGCGCTGCAATTGCGTGCGCGCCTTCAGCAGCCGCAGGTTCAGGTAATACTTCGACGGCATCGCGCCGAGATACTGGCGAAACAGCCGTTCGAGCTGGCGCCGCGAGATGCCCACCAGCTCGGCGATCTCGTCGGTGGTGAGCGGATCCTCGACGTTCGCTTCCATCAGTTGCAGCGCGTCGTTCAGGCGCGGATGGCGCTCGCCCGGCGCGGTCACGAACGGAATCCGCTGGCGCGTCTCGGCGCTTCTTGGCGCGGCGCAGCCGAGCGCGTCGGCGATCCGCTCGGGCAGCGCCGGGCCGTGATCGCGGCCGATCATCGCCAGCATGAAATCGAGGCTGGCCTGGCCGCCCGCGCAGGTCGCGCGATCGCGGTCGATTTCGAAGATCTGCTGGGTGACGATGGTGCGCTCGAACTGCTCGGCGAACTGCTGATAGGTTTCCCAATTCACCGCCACGCGATAGCCGGCCAGTTGCCCCGCCATCGCGAGCCACCACACGCCGTGGTGAATGCCCGTGACGAGCGGCGTGCGCTGACCGACGCGTGCGAGGCTGGCGAGGAACAGGCGGTAGTCAGCGAATTGCTGGAAGCGCTCGCTGTGCACGATCAGCCAGTCGCAGGCGATCGCGTCGTTGAACGCCGCGTCGGCCGGCCATTGCGCGCCGCCCGCGAGCGGCACCGGCTTGCCGTCCCACGAACACACCTGCCAGCGGTACAGCGCGCGCCCTTCGATGTCGTTGGCCAGCGCCAGCGCATCGACGATCGGGCCGACGCCCGACATCGACACCGGCGGCAACGCCACGATCGCCACCTGCGTCGTGCGCGCGGCGCCGCCCGCGCGGCCGATCGCCGCCACCTTACTTGAGGCTGCCGGACAGGAACTGGCGCAGGCGTTCGCTCTGCGGACGCGCCAGCACCTCGGCGGGATGGCCCTGCTCCTCGGTGCGGCCCTGATGCAGGAACATCACGTGGTTCGACACGTTGCGCGCGAAGCCCATTTCGTGCGTGACCACGATCATCGTGCGGCCTTCCTCGGCCAGCTTCTGCATCACCTTCAGCACTTCGCCCACCAGTTCCGGGTCGAGCGCCGAGGTCGGCTCGTCGAACAGCATGACGTCGGGATGCATCGCCAGCGCGCGGGCGATCGCCACGCGCTGCTGCTGGCCACCCGACAGATGCGACGGATATTGCTTCTCGACGCGCGGCTGCAAGCCGACTTTTTCCAGGTACTCGCGGGCGCGCGCCTCGGCCTCGCGCTTGGACAGCCCGAGCACGTGCACGGGCGCTTCCATGACGTTCTCCAGCACGTTCATGTGCGCCCACAAGTTGAAGTGCTGGAACACCATCGCGAGCTTGGTGCGAATCCGCTGCAGTTGCTTCGGGTCGGCCACGTCGAGCGCGCCGCTTTTATCGGCCTTGGTGCGGACCGTTTCGCCGTCGACGATGATCTGGCCCGCGTTCGGCCGTTCGAGGAAATTGATGCAGCGC
Source organism: Burkholderia sp. 22PA0099 (assembly GCF_047497165.1). Taxonomy (NCBI): domain Bacteria; kingdom Pseudomonadati; phylum Pseudomonadota; class Betaproteobacteria; order Burkholderiales; family Burkholderiaceae; genus Burkholderia; species Burkholderia sp. 22PA0099. The sequence continues at coordinate 3,416,683 of NZ_CP163165.1, forward strand.
AGGAAGGTGCTCTTGCCCGAGCCGCTGGCGCCGATGATGCTGATCACGTCGCCCGCTTTCGCGTCGAGCGAGACGCCCTTCAGCACTTCGTTGTCGCCGTAGCGCTTGTAGATATCGATGGCCGCGAGCTTGCTGGCGGGGTTCGGCGGGGTGATGTCGGCCAACTGGCGTCTCCCGGAATGGATACGAATCAATGACGTCCGGCCGCGAGATACGCGAGCCAGTGGCGCTCGGCCCGGCGAAACGCCGCGACGAGTGCGAACGATACCGCAAGATAGATCAGGGCGGCGATCCCGAACGACTGGAACGCCATGTAGGTGGCCGAGTTCGCGTCGCGCGCCACCTTGAGGATGTCGGGCACCGTGGCGGTGAACGCCACCGTGGTGGCGTGCAGCATCAGGATCACCTCGTTGCTGTACAGCGGCAACGCGCGGCGCAGCGCCGAGGGCAGGATCACGCGGCGGTAGGCGGTGAACGGGCTCATGCCGTAGGCGCGCGCCGCCTCCACCTCGCCGTGCGCCGTGGCACGAATCGCGCCCGCGAAGATCTCGGTGGTGTAGGCGCAGGTGTTCAATGCGAAAGCCAGGATCGCGCAATGGAAGCCGCTGCGGAAGAACGCATCGAGCAGCGAATGCGCGCGCACGAATTCGAGGCTGTACATGCCCGTGTAGATCAGCAGCAACTGCACGTAGAGCGGCGTGCCGCGAAACACGTAGGTGTAGGCGCGCACCGGCATCGACACCCAGCGCTTGCGCGAGACGCGCGCCACCGCGAGCGGAATCGCGCACACGAAGCCGATGCCCACCGACGCCGTCAGCAGCCACAGCGTGACGGCCAGGCCCGACAGGCGTTGCCCGTCCCAGTACAGGAAGGCGCGGCCGAACTCCTGGATGATCTCGATCATAGTTCCGCGTGCCTCACGCCGGTCGAATAGCGCCGCTCCAGATGCCGCAGCACGAGGTTGGACAGCGTCGTGATCGCCAGGTAGATCAGCGCCGCGACGAGGATGAAGAAGAACATGTTGAACGTGCTCTTGCCGGCGTCCTGCGCGGCCTTGACCACGTCGGCCAGGCCGATGATCGACACCAGCGCGGTGGCCTTCACCAGCACCTGCCAGTTGTTGCCGATGCCGGGCAGCGCGAAGCGCATCATCTGCGGAAACAGGATTCGCGCGAACACGCGCAGCCCGCTCATGCCGTAGGCCGCGCCCGCCTCCAGCTGGCCGCGCGGCACCGACAGAAACGCGCCGCGAAACGTTTCGGTGAAATACGCGCCGTAGATGAAGCCGAGCGTCAGCACGCCGGCCACGAACGGATCGATGTCGATCTGGTCCCAGCCGAGCAGGTCGGTGATGTCGTTGAGCCAGATCTGGATGCTGTAGAACAGCAGCAGCATCAGCACCAGGTCGGGCACCGAGCGGATCAGCGTGGTGTAGCCGGTGCCGAGCGCGCGCAGGCCGCGCCGCGGCGACAGCTTGGCGAGCGCGCCGAGCAGGCCCAGCACCACGGCGGCGGCGAGCGACAGCACCGACAGCTCGATCGTCTGCACGGTGCCCGCCCAGATGAGGGGGCCGAATCCGTAGAGGAACACGCGCGTCTCCTGAAGTGGGTCGGTTGGGAAGCCGGCGGCCGGCGTTCGAGTGGGGCGGATGGTTGCAGGCGAAAAAAACGGCCACAAACCGGGGCCAGGCACCATGCTGCAACGCAACATCGCGACACGATGCCCGACGCATCGCGCAACGCCCCGCAACGCGGGGGCTCGCGCCGCCCCGGCAAGCCGCCTGTCAGGCTCGGGGCCGGATGCGGGCGGTGCGTTTTTGCACGTTTCGGGTCGCTTTTTCGATAGCGCGGGGCCGGCAAAGCCGGCCGGCCGAGGAATGGGGACGCGTCTTCACCGTCAACTCTTATATAAGATATAAGACGTTTGACGCAAAAGCGGTTAACGACTGAGAATCCCGGGCGAAGCAGCACCCGTAGCAGCCTCGGAGCGCCTGAAAGAGGCCTTCGCCCTGAAACGCCCTATCAGCAGGTCCCCCATGCTAGAAAACTTTCGTGCTCACGTAGCCGAACGCGCCGCGCTCGGTATCCCCCCCCTGCCGCTGACCGCCAAGCAAACCGCCGAACTGGTGGAACTGCTGGCGAACCCGCCCGCAGGCGAAGAGCAAACCCTCGTCGAACTGATCACCTACCGCGTGCCCGCCGGCGTGGACGAAGCCGCCCGCGTGAAGGCCGGCTTCCTGGCCGCCGTGGCCAAGGGCGAGACCGCCAGCCCGCTGATCTCGCGCGAGCGCGCCACCGAGCTGCTCGGCACGATGCTGGGCGGCTACAACATCCAGCCGCTGATCGAACTGCTCGCCGATGAAGCCGTGGCCGCCACCGCCGCCGACGCGCTGAAGAAAACCCTGCTGATGTTCGACCAGTTTCATGACGTCAAGGAGTTGGCCGACCAGGGCAACGTTCACGCCAAGGCCGTGCTGCAAAGCTGGGCCGACGCCGAATGGTTCACGAGCCGCCCGGAAGTGCCGGAAAGCCTGACCATCACGGTCTTCAAGGTCACCGGCGAAACCAATACCGACGATCTGTCCCCGGCGCCGGACGCCACCACCCGCCCGGACATCCCGATGCACGCGCTGGCGATGCTGAAGAACGCGCGCCCCGGCATCACGCCGGAAGAAGACGGCAAGCGCGGCCCGGTCAAGTTCATCGAATCGCTGAAGGAAAAGGGTCACCTGGTCGCCTACGTGGGCGACGTGGTCGGCACCGGCTCCTCGCGCAAATCGGCCACCAACTCGGTGCTGTGGTTCACGGGCGAAGACATCCCGTTCGTGCCGAACAAGCGTTTCGGCGGCGTGTGCCTCGGCGGCAAGATCGCCCCGATCTTCTACAACACGATGGAAGACGCCGGCGCGCTGCCGATCGAACTCGACGTGTCGCAGATGGAAATGGGCGACGTGGTCGAACTGCGCCCGTACGACGGCAAGGCCCTGAAGAACGGCGCCGTGATCGCCGAATTCACCGTCAAGTCCGACGTGCTGTTCGACGAAGTGCGCGCCGGCGGCCGCATTCCGCTGATCATCGGCCGCGGCCTGACGGCCAAGGCGCGTGAAGCGCTGGGCCTGGCTCCGTCCACCCTGTTCCGCCTGCCGCAACAGCCGGCCGACAGCGGCAAGGGTTTCTCGCTCGCGCAGAAGATGGTCGGCCGCGCCTGCGGCCTGCCGGAAGGCCAGGGCGTGCGCCCGGGCACGTACTGCGAACCGAAGATGACCTCGGTCGGCTCGCAGGACACCACCGGCCCGATGACGCGCGACGAACTGAAGGACCTGGCCTGCCTGGGCTTCTCGTCCGATCTCGTCATGCAGTCGTTCTGCCACACGGCCGCCTATCCGAAGCCGGTCGACGTCAAGACGCACCAAACCCTGCCGAACTTCATCAGCACGCGCGGCGGCATCGCGCTGCGTCCGGGCGACGGCGTGATCCACTCCTGGCTGAACCGCATGCTGCTGCCCGACACCGTCGGCACCGGCGGCGATTCGCACACCCGCTTCCCGATCGGCATCAGCTTCCCGGCCGGTTCGGGCCTGGTGGCCTTCGCGGCCGCCACCGGCACGATGCCGCTGGACATGCCGGAATCGGTGCTGGTGCGCTTCAAGGGCAAGATGCAGCCGGGCGTCACGCTGCGCGACCTGGTCAACGCCATCCCGCTGTACGCGATCAAGGCCGGCACGCTGACCGTCGCCAAGCAAGGCAAGAAGAACATCTTCTCGGGCCGCATCCTGGAAATCGAAGGGCTGCCGGACCTGAAGGTCGAGCAGGCATTCGAGCTGTCGGACGCCTCGGCCGAGCGCTCGGCTGCCGGTTGCTCGGTGCACCTGAACAAGGAACCGATCATCGAGTATCTCAACAGCAACGTCACGCTGCTGAAGTGGATGATCGCCGAGGGTTACCAGGACCCGCGCAGCCTGCAACGCCGCATCGACGCCATGCAGCAATGGCTGGCCGACCCGCAACTGCTGCAACCGGATGCGGACGCCGAATACGCGGCCGTCATCGAAATCGATCTGGCCGACATCCACGAGCCGATCGTGGCCTGCCCGAACGATCCGGACGACGTGAAGACGCTGTCGGACGTGGCCGGCGCGAAAATCGACGAAGTGTTCATCGGTTCGTGCATGACCAACATCGGTCACTTCCGCGCGGCGTCGAAGCTGCTCGAAGGCAAGCGCGACATTCCGGTCAAGCTGTGGGTCGCTCCGCCGACCAAGATGGACCAGAAGCAACTGACCGAGGAAGGCCACTACGGCGTGTTCGGCACGGCCGGCGCGCGCACCGAAATGCCGGGCTGCTCGCTGTGCATGGGCAACCAGGCCCAGGTGCGCGAAGGCGCGACCGTGATGTCCACCTCCACCCGCAACTTCCCGAACCGTCTGGGCAAGAACACCAACGTGTATCTGGGCTCGGCGGAACTGGCGGCGATCTGCTCGCGTCTGGGCAAGATCCCGACCAAGGAAGAGTACATGGCCGACATGGGCGTGCTGACGGCCAACAGCGACAAGATCTACCAGTACATGAACTTCGACCAGATCGAAGATTTCAAGGAAGTGGCCGACACCGTCAAGGCTTGACGGCACGCCGGGCGGCGGCGGGGCGACCCGCCGCGGCATCGCGTCAATAAAGCGTCGATAAAAATGGCGCCGCGGGTGTGAACCCGCGGCGCCATTTTTCATTGGGCGGCCGGTGACCGGTGGCAAGGCAGGCCGTGCCTGCCCCCGCCCTACCGCCCCCGCATCAGGTCCGAGCGCGAGGTGGTCGTCACCAGCCCGTCGTCGCCGAAATGCACGTTGTAGAACGCATCCTGGTTGACGCCGTCCTCGCGCCAGCGCCAGCTCCATACCGTTTCGGGCTTGAGCGGGTAGCGCGCCACCTCGGTTGGCTTGCCGAGCAGTTGGCGGACCTGATCCTGCGTCATGCCGGGGCGGATCATCGCGAAGGTGTCGGCCGTCAGCACCTGCGTCGCGCCGAGATACAGACCGTTGCGGTCGATGTCGACCATGTAGGTTTCGTCGCCCATCGGCCCGCGCGGGTATTCGAGGCGCTTCGAGCCGTCGAGGTTCTGGCGCTCGGTTTCGGGCTTGCCGAGCTGCGCGCGCACCTCGTCCTCGGTCGAGACGCCGGCCTTCAGCTTGCGCAGCAGCAGCGGCGCGGGCTGGATCGAGCGGAACAGTTGCTTGAGTCGATGCACGACGGCGTCCTCCTGGCGGCTGTCGCAGCCGCCGAGCAGACAGGTCGCGGCGACGGTTGCGGCCACCAGCCACGGCCGCGCCGGCCGGAAAACAGATGCAATCATGGGGAACACGGATGCGCGCGAACGCACCGAACTGGGCACCGTGGAAGCATACGCGCGTCTGCGCACTGTTCACAAATCGGGGTGGTAGCGGTTAGCGCGTCTCGGGCTCGCGGTTTTGCTCGTGCTGCGCGCGGGACGCGCCCGGCTCCGCCGCGGCGGGCCGGTTGCCGCCTTCATCGTCATCGTCGCCGGCTTGCGGTGCGTTCGCTTCGTGCTTCGCTTCGTGCTTCGATGCGCGCAGCTCGCGCCGCGTCACGCCGATCTCGACGATCTGCCACGACGCCAGCGCCAGCCCGCCGAACAGCAGCTCGCGCGCGCGCCGCACCAGCGCCAGCGAAAACGCCGTCTCGCGATCGACGCCGAACAACTGCGCCAGCACGACGATGGTGCCCTCCTGCACACCCACCCCGCCCGGCACCATGAACGCCGCGTGCCGCACCGCCTGGATCATCGCCTCGATCGCGATCGCGCCGCCCACCGGCACGCGATGGCCGAGCAATTCGAGCGCCCAGTAGATTTCCAGCGCACCGATGATGTAGGCGATCAGTTGCAGCAGAAACGCGCGCGCCAACAGCCCGGTGCGCTTGAGCAGGCCGGTGATGTCGGCATCGAGCCGCTTGCCGTCGATGCCTTGCAACAGCGCGCTGGTATCGCCGAGCAGCTTGCCCGCGAAGCGTTCGATGGTGTGGAAGATCCCGCCGCGCCGCAGCAGCACGAAGCACACGGCCGGAATCGGCAGCGACAGCACCAGCGCCAGCGCGATGGTCCGCGCGCTGCCGCCCCCGCCCGTATCGGTCAGCGCCAGCAGCATCACCAGGCCGATGGCCGAGAACGCGTACTGCACGCTGACGGTGATCAGCACCTCGACGATCACCGAGGCCGTCACGAAGCTCGCATCGGGCACCTTCCAGCGCGCGAGCCGGATGCCGACGATCTCGCCGCCCACGCCCACCGTCGGCAACAGCCGGTTCACGGCCTCGCGGATGGTGGCGATCCACCACAGGAACGGCAGCGGTGCACGGCGATCGAGCAGCAGGCGCCAGGCCTGCGCGTCGAGCAGCAGCGGGACCAGGTGGAACGGCACGAGCCAGAGCAGGACGAAGCCGGCGCGGCCGATGATGCGCATCACGTCGCCGAAGCCCTGATGCACGACCGTCACGAGCAGCAGTGCGATACCAACCGGCCAGCCGAGCCGGCGAATCCATTTGATCATCGTGTCGCACCCGCTGCCGGGGCGGCATGCGCGCCGCCCGCCTCGATGCCGCAAAGCGTGCCCGCGCCGCCGAACACGGCCGCGAACCCGCCGCGTGCGATGCCTGCCTCGGCCAGCGCGGCCGCCACGCGCGGCGACAGCAGCGCATCGAGTTCGGCCGCCGGCCGGTAGCCGCGCATCGACGCCGTGACCGGCGCATCGCCCGCCTCGACATCGGCCTCGGCCGGATGGCAGTACAACTCGCCCACGCCGCGCGCCGGCATCGCGGCGATCGCGTCGAGCAGCACGCGCTCGTCCATCCGCCCGGTCTGCGCGATGCCGACCACGTAGTCGTTATGCGCAAGCCCGGCGCGGTCGAGCCGCGCGCGCACCAGCGCGATCCACGGCCGCAGCCAGGCCGGCGCGCCGCGCTCGAACGGCAGCCGCACCGCGCGCAAGCCGTAGTCGCGCCCGATCTCGACGATCATCGCGAGCACGGTGGGATGCAGATGGAAATGCTTGTGCGCATTGACGTGATCGAGCACCAGCCCGGTCGCGGCGAACGCCTCGAATTGCGCGCGGATCTCGCGGCGCAGTTGCGCGCGCACCCACGGCAGGAAAAAGAACCGGCAGCCGTCGCGCGCCATCGCGCCGCCGAAACGGCCGGCCGGCCCGACCAGCGCCGGAATCTCGCCCGGCGGCAACATCGCCGCGCCGTCGGCCAGCACCAGATGCAGGCCCACCGCGAGCGACGGCAGGCGCCGCGCGCGTTCCACGGCATCGCGCGCGGCCGGCGCGGCCACCATCAAACTGGCCGCCGCGAGCACGCCATCGCGATGCGCGCGCTCGACGGCGGCATTGACGCGCGGATGCAGACCGAAATCGTCGGCCGTCATGATCAGCGCCCTTCCCGAACTTCCTTCCTTCACTCCGTTCAAGCCTCGTGTGCCCGCAGAAAACGGAAGAATTCTACGCCCTCGCGCAAACGGCGTTTCATCATGTCCCAGCTCGTCAGCATCTCGCTCACGATCTCCCAGATCTTCGACGGCCGGAAATAAAACGCCCGGTAGAAGTGTTCGAGCTCGTGATAGATGTCGTCCTTCGACAAGTGCGGATAGCCGATCGCGGCCAGTTGCACGCCGGCCTTGCTGACCAGGTTGATGGTCTTGTTCTCTTCCATCCAGCCGTTTTCGATGGCCTGCTCATAAAGCTTCGTGCCCGGATACGGCGCGGCCAGCGACACCTGAATGGTGTGCGGGTTGATTTCCTTGGCGTATTCGATCGTCTTCTTGATCGTGTCCTTGGTTTCGCCGGGCAGGCCCAGAATGAACGTGCCGTGAATCTTGATGCCGAGCTTCTTGCAATCTTCGTTGAAACGGCGCGCGATGTCGGTGCGCAGGCCCTTCTTGATGTTCAGCAGGATCTGGTCGTCGCCCGATTCGTAGCCCACCAGCAGCAGGCGCAGGCCGTTTTCCTTCATGACCTTCAGCGTGTCGTACGGCACGTTGGCCTTCGCGTTGCACGACCACGTCACGCCGAGCTTGCCGAGGCCGCGGGCGATTTCCTCCACGCGCGGCTTGAAGTCGGTAAACGTGTCGTCGTCGAACATGATCTCCTTCACTTCGGGCATGTTGTCGCGAATCCACTTCACCTCGGCCAGCACGTTCTCGACCGAGCGCACGCGGTAGCGGTGGCCGCCCACCGTTTGCGGCCACAGGCAGAACGTGCATTTCGAGCGGCAGCCACGGCCCGTGTAGATCGAGACGTACGGGTAGTTCAGGTATCCGATGAAATAGTTGCCGATCTTCAGGTCGCGCTTGTAGACGGGCGCGACGAACGGCAGCTCGTCCATTTCCTCGATCATCGGACGCGGGCCGTTGTGCTCGATCGAGCCGTCGGCGGCGCGATAGCTGAGGCCGAGTATTTCGGCGAACGGCTTGCGGTCCGCCACGTCGCGGCACGTGTAGTCGAACTCCTCGCGGCAGACGAAATCGATCGCGTCCGAGGCCGTCAACGAGTTGTGCGGATCGACCGCCACCTTGGCACCGACCATGCCGACCAGCACCGACGGCTTGCGCTGCTTGAGGTCCTGCGCGAAGGTCGCGTCGGTGGGAAACGACGGCGTGCTGGTGTGGATGATGACGAGATCGTATTCGGCGGCGATCTTCAGCGTGTCTTCCACCGACAGCCCGTCGGCCGGCGCATCGAGCACGCGGCTGCCGGGCACCAGCGCGGCGGGTTGCGCGAGCCAGGTCGGATACCAGAACGAACGGATTTCGCGCTTGGCCTGATAACGCGAGCCGGCGCCGCCGTCGAAGCCGTCATACGACGGCGCTTGCAGGAACAGGGTTTTCAGCGGGGCAACATGTGCTTGCATGATTCGTCTCGATACGATCAATGTTCGTTCAACCCGCGCGACGCCGGCCGGCTCGCGCGCCCTTCTGTGTCGATCCTCGTCGATCCGCCGCCCGCGCGAACGCGGGCGGCGCCATGGCGTCCGGCATGCGGTGCGGGCGCGATCGAACCGCACCGCATGCCCGTGTCATCGTCCGTCGCCGCCCTCCACCATCGTGGCGCGCCCGGCACCTGCCACCGTGATCCGCGTGCCGCGCCAGTACACGTGCGAGCCGAACGCGGCCGCGAACCATTCGAGCAGCAGCAGCGTGTCGCGCACCGGCACGAGCGGCAGCCCGCGCCAGAACACGCCGCGCGATGCCGAACCGCGCGCATGCGTCGCAAGCCGCGCCACGGCGCCGCAGGTCACCACGGCCGCCGCGACGGCGCCCGTGAACGTGCCGTCGAGCCGCGCCGCCAGATGCGCGCCCACCGCCAGCCACGGCACCGTGAACGTGACGATCAGGCTGGCGAAACCGGCCGGCTTCAACGAGCGGATGGTGCGCAGCCAGCGCGTCTCGCGCCGCCACAGCCCGACGAGGCCCGACTCGGTCACGTCGGTCACCACGTTGACGTCGGACAGCGCGGTGCGCCGCCCGTGACGGCGCGGCAGCGCCGCCAGCCAGTAGTCGTCGGCCAGCTCGTCCTTCAGCGCGGCCAGCCCGCCGATCCGTTCGAGCGTGTCGCGCGTGAGCGCCAGCGTCGCGCCGAAGCCGAAATCGCTGGAACCGCCCGCATGCGCGATGCGCACCGATGGCGCGAACCAGGCATCGACGAACTGCGCGCCAAGCTGCGGCCAGAAGCCGCCCACGCCGCGTGCGCGATACAGGCAGGTGACGACGCCGATCGCCGGATCGTCGAGCGGCGCGGTGACGCGCTCCAGGTAATCGGGCTCGACGGCGATGTCGCTGTCGGCGATCACGAAACGGTCGTAACGCGCGTGCCCGGTCATATTGATCAGGTTGCTGACCTTGAGGTTCTTGCCGTGAATGCGCGCATCGACCACCAGCGTGATGTCGCAATCGGGGAAATTGGCCTGCAGCCGATGCACGACGGCGATCGCCGGATCGTCGGGCGACGCGACGCCGCACACGATCTGGTAGCACGGGTGGCGCTGCGCGCAGAAGCTGGAGAGGTTTTCGTAGAGGCGCGGCTCGGCGCCGCACAGCGGCTTGAGCACGCTGACCGGCAGCCAGCCGTTGCGTCGCGCCGCACGCGGCAGGCGCGGCGACGGCGCCAGCGCGGCGAACCACGCATAGCCGCAAGCCGCGGCGATCGGCACGAGCAGCAGCCAGTCGGTCAGGGAAGCGAGAACGTTCATGCCGCGCCCCTTCCGGCCCCACGGCCGGCACGCTGCGCATGGCGAGATCCCGTAGCAACAACAACGGCGGCGACGAACACGGTCCCGGCTCCTGTGAACCTGCGTGACGGCAGGGCGAAGGTGGTATCGACTGTGCAACACGACATGTGACAAGACCGGCCCGGCTCGCGGCCGGACGATGCATTCGGCGGCGTCTCTCGGCGCACTGACCGTGCGGTCTTGAATGAGGAATCGAGTTTAGCAACGATTGCCGAAACGCCGCGCCGAGGCGACACCGAAAGCGCAAATTCGGTACAAATCAAGACAAATGATTGGCATTTCTGCGCAATAGCGCGGCGTTAACGCAAGCGTTTTGCATGGCGCGTGGCGGCTCGTTTGTCAGTCTACGGTCGACGTTCGCGGGTTCGGCGTGCGATTCCGTCCGTTTGCGGCAAGGAATTCGGCCCGTTGCTGGCGTTTGAGTCACGTTAGCGAAGAAATATGACAGTCACGCAGTGCGTGTTTTCGCCGCATGCCCCCAGCGCGACAAGGCACCGTTTCCACACCCGCAACAGCGCGACGGAGGCCGCGACGTTACCCTCCGCCCGGCAGGGTTATCGCTACGTCGCCAGCGGGGTTGGCGGGGCTTTGGCACAATCGGCGGCACTCGACGTCGCGATGCGGGGCCTTGGCACCCGCGCTGCGCCGCACGTCCCCACTCTGCGAAGCCCACTCCATGATCCCGTTCTCCGTTCTCGATCTCGCGCCGATTCCCCAGGGCGCCGACGCCAGCCAGGCCTTCCGCAACTCGCTCGATCTCGCGCAGCACGCCGAGCGCTGGGATTACCGCCGCTACTGGCTGGCCGAGCATCACAACATGCCCGGCATCGCCAGCGCGGCCACGGCGGTGGTGATCGGCCATATCGCGGGCGGCACGAGCAAGATTCGCGTCGGCTCGGGCGGCATCATGCTGCCGAACCACGCGCCGCTCGTGATCGCCGAGCAGTTCGGCACGTTGGCGGCGCTGTACCCGGGCCGCATCGAGCTGGGCCTCGGCCGCGCACCGGGCACCGACCAGACCACGGCGCGCGCGCTGCGCCGCGACATGGTCGCCAGCGCCGATTCGTTTCCCGACGACGTGGTGGAGTTGCAGCGCTATTTCGCCGAGCCGGTGGAAGGCCAGCGCGTGCGCGCCGTGCCGGGCGCGGGGCTGAACGTGCCGCTGTGGCTGCTCGGCTCGAGCCTCTTTTCGGCGCAACTGGCGGCCATGCTCGGCCTGCCGTTCGCGTTTGCGTCGCATTTCGCGCCCGATTACCTGATGCGCGCGCTGGAGGTGTATCGCGCGCAGTTCCGGCCGTCGGCGACGCTCGACAAGCCCTATGCGATGGTCGGCATCAACGTGTTCGCGGCCGACACCGACGACGAGGCGCGGCGCCTGTTCACGTCGCTGCAGCAACAGTTCCTGAGCCTGCGTCGCGGCACCCCGGGCAAGCTGCCGCCGCCGGTCGAGGTGCTCGAGGCCAACGAATTCGAACTGGCGAACGTGGCGCATTCGCTGTCGTTCGCGGCGATCGGCTCGCGCGACACGGTGCGCGAGCGGCTGCGCCGCCTGATCGCGCAAACCGGCGCCGACGAGCTGGTGGTGGCCGCGCAGATCTACGATCACGCTGCGCGCGTGCGCTCGTACGAAATCACGGCGCAGGTGCGCGACGAGCTGGCGGCGGAAGGCTGAACGCCCGGTGTGAAGCGGCGAAGGTGTTACGGCGCGGCGTGCGCCATAACCGAAGCGGCTGACGACGCCGGCGCCGCCAGCCATGCCAGCAGCGCCTTGTGCACGGCGGCCGGGTCCTGCATCTGCGGCGCATGCCCCAGCGACGCGAATTCGATCAGCGTCGCGCCCGGAATCGCGGCCTGCGCGTGCCTGCCCAGCTCCGCATAGCGGCCGAGCTTCGCGTGCAGCTCGGGCGGCGCGGCGTCCTTGCCGATCGCGGCGGTGTCCTTGTCGCCGATCATCAGCAGCGTCGGCACGCGCAACTGCCCGAATTCATAGAGCACCGGCTGCGTGAAGCTCATGTCGTCGAACAGCGCGGCATTCCACGCCACGCTTTCGCGCCCCGCCCCGCGCACCATGCCGGCCTGCATCTGCACCCAGCGCTCGAAATCGGGCGACCACTCCCCCGCGTAATAGGCCGTCTGCTCGTAGCGGCGCACGCTCTCGCCGGTCGTCTTCAGCGCACGCGCATACCAGTAGTCCACCGTCAGCGGCGGCACGCCGAGCGCCTTGCCATCCTCCAGCCCCATCGGGTCGAGCAGCACGAGCCGCTGCGTCTGCTTCGGATACATCAGTGCGTAGCGCACCGCCAGCATGCCGCCCGTCGAATGGCCGATCACGATCGGCTCCTTCACGCCGAGCGATTCGAGCAGCGCGTGCGTGTTGTGGGCCAGTTGCTGGAACGTGTACTGGTAACGCGCCGGCTTGGTCGATTTGCAGAAGCCGATCTGGTCGGGCGCGATCACGCGATAGCCGGCCTGGGTCAACGCCGCGATCGAGCCTTCCCAGGTGGCCGCGCAGAAATTCCGGTCGTGCAGCAGCACCGCCGTGCGGCCGTTCGGATGCGCGGGCTTCACGTCGAGATAGGCCATCTGCATCGCTTCGCGCTGCGAAGCGAACGTGTAGCGATGCACCGGATACGGATAATCGAAGCCTTCGAGCTCGGGGCCATAGGCCGGGCCGGCATCGTCGGCCACCGGTAACGCCGGCAGGGTCTCGCTCGTCGTCACGGCGGGCGTCGGCACGAGGCCCGCCGCCTGGCAGGCGCCGGCCACGGCAGCCGCGGCAGCCACCATCGCGGCCGCGACGATAAGGGCGGCCGACTGCGGGATCGGGATCGTGCGATTCGGGAACATCGGGCTACCGGAAGGAGGAGAGGAAAAACAGCGCGGCGCGCCGCCGCAATTTTACGGTTAGTAAGCCAACGCTGCCGTGACGCGCGCAGGCGCAACGTTTACCGCGTATTTCCGGGCGGCAGCGACTTTTGGTATCGTTCGTAGACCCCACCGCGACGAGCCGCCGACATGAAAAACGTCCTCAGCATCCAGTCGCACGTGATCTACGGGCATGCCGGCAACAGCGCGGCCGTGTTCCCGATGCAGCGGCTCGGCGTCAACGTCTGGCCGCTCAACACCGTCCAGCTCTCCAATCACATGCAGTACGGCCACTGGGCCGGCAGCGCGGTCGACGCGCCAAAGCTCGAGCAACTGGTGGACGGCATTGCCGCGATCGGCGCGCTCAAGCGCTGCGATGCGGTGCTCTCCGGCTTTCTCGGCTCGCCCGCGCAGGCGCACGCGGCGGTCGACATCGTGCGCACCGTGAAGTCGATGAACCCGAACGCCTGGTATTTCTGCGATCCGGCGATGGGTCAAACCGGCGGCATCCGGCCCGAGCCGGGCGTCGAGGAATTCATCGTCAGCGAACTGCCGGGCCTGGCCGACGGCATGGCGCCGAACCACAGCGAGTTGCAGAAGCTGGCCGGGCGGCGCGTGGAAACCGTGCGCGAGGCCGTCGATGCCTGCCGCGAGATCATCCGGCGCGGCCCGAAGGTCATCCTCGTCAAGCATCTGCACGATCGCAACAGCCCGGCCGACCGCTTCAACATGCTGGCCGTCACCGAGCACGAGGCCTGGATCGGCCAGCGCCCGCTCTATGCGTTCCCGCGCCACCCGGTCGGCGTCGGCGACCTGACCAGCGCCGTATTCGTCGCGCGGCGGTTGCGCGGCGATTCGATCCGCGCCGCGTTCGAGCACACGCTCGCGGCCGTGCACGCGGTGGTCAAGGCGACCTACGACGCGCGACGCTACGAACTCGAACTGGTGGCCGCGCAGGACGAGATCGCCAACCCGAGCGAGTGGTTCGGCGCGTGGGTCACCGACATCGAATGAGCGTCGCGGCCGCCGCCGGCCGCTGAACGCCCCCCTTCCCGCCTGCCGCGCGCCGACCGGGACGATCCGGACGATTTTCGCGCCGTCGCACATGTGTCATTTTTAGGCAATACGATGCGTTTTGTTGCAATCCAATCGTATCCGCCATGAGCCTGTTGCCGCCCGCCTCCCTCCCGTCCCATGCCCGCGTCGTGATCATCGGCGGCGGGATCATCGGTTGTTCCACCGCCTATCACCTCGCCAAGTCCGGCATCGCCGACGTCGTGCTGCTCGAACAGGGCCAGCTTTCGTGCGGCACCACGTGGCACGCGGCCGGGCTGGTCGGCCAGTTGCGCACGCAACGAAGCCTCACGCAACTGATCCGCTATTCCACCGAGCTGTACGCCTCGCTCGAAGCCGAAACCGGGCTGGCGACCGGCTGGAAGCGCTGCGGCTCGCTGTCGGTGGCGCGCACCGCCGAACGGCTCGTGCAACTGAAGCGCACCGCCGCGCAGGCGCGCGCCTACGGCGTGGACTGCGAGCTGATCGATGCGCGCGCGGCCGGCGAGCTGTGGCCCGCGATGCGCACCGACGATCTGGCCGGCGCCGTCTGGCTGCCCGGCGACGGCAAGGCCAACCCGACCGACCTCACGCAATCGCTGGCGCGCGGCGCCCGCCAGCGCGGCGTGCGCATCGTCGAGGGCGCGCGCGTCACGGCGGTACTGAGCGAGCGCACCGGCACGCGCCGCCGCGCCTCGGGCGTGACGTGGCGCACCAAGGATGGCGCCACCGGCACGCTTGCGGCCGACATCGTGGTGAATTGCGCGGGCCAGTGGGCCAAGCAGCTCGGCCGGCTCGCCGACGTGACCGTGCCGCTGCATTCGGCCGAGCACTACTACATCGTCACGGGGCGGATTCCGGGCGCGCATCCCGATCTGCCGGTGATGCGCGACCCCGACGGCTACATCTATTTCAAGGAGGAAGTGGGCGGCCTGGTGATGGGCGGTTTCGAGCCCGACGCGAAGCCGTGGGGCATGGCCGGCATCCCCGACGATTTCGAGTTCCAGTTGCTGCCCGACGACTGGGACCAGTTCGAGATCCTGATGCGCAACGCGCTGCACCGCGTGCCGGCGCTGGAAACGGCCGAAGTCCGCCAGTTCTACAACGGCCCCGAATCGTTCACGCCCGACAATCACTTCATCCTCGGCGAGGCGCCCGAACTGGCGAATTTCTACGTGGGCGCGGGCTTCAATTCGATGGGGATCGCCTCGGCGGGCGGCGCGGGCCGCGCGCTGGCCGAGTGGATCGCGGGCGGGGAGCCGGCCACCGATCTGTGGGCCGTCGACATCCGCCGCTTCGCGCGCTTTCACGGCAACGACGCCTGGCTGTTCGACCGGGTCAAGGAAACGCTCGGGCTGCATTACGCGATGCCCTGGCCGAATCGCGAGCTGGACAGCGCGCGCGGCGTGCGGCGCTCGCCGGTGCATGCCGCGCTGCAAGCCGCGGGCGCGTGCTTCGGCAGCCGGATGGGCTGGGAGATCGCCAACGTGTTCGCGCCGCCCGGCACGGCGCCGCGCATCGAGTACAGCTTCGGCCGTCAGAACTGGCACGACTGGAGCGCGGCCGAGCATCGCGCCGCACGCGAGCAGGCGGCGCTGTTCGACCGCAGCGCGCTCGCCAAGCTGCTCGTCAAGGGCCGCGACGCCGAAGCCGCGCTGCAGGCGCTGTTCGCCACCGACCTGGCCGTCGCGCCGGGCGCGGTGCGGCGCAGCGCCCTGCTCAACGCGCGCGGCGGCTACGAATCGGACGTCACCGTGGTGCGCCTGGCCGACGACCGCTACCTGATCCTGACCGGCACAACGCAGGCCACGCGCGATCTCGACCTGATCGAGCGCCACCTCGACGCGGGCGGCTACCGCTGCGCGGCCGTCGACGTGACCGGCCAGTACGCGCTGTTCTCGCTGCTCGGGCCGCAAGCGCGTGCGCTGTTGCAGCGCGTGTCGCGGGCCGCGCTGGACGAGGCGGCGTTCGCGCCCGGCACCAGCCGCGAAATCGCGCTCGGCCACGCGACGGTGCGCGCGCTGCATCACGCGGTGGCCGGCGAACCGGGCTGGGACCTGCTGGTGCCGGTGGAATCGGCGGTGCTGGTGTACGACGCGCTGCTGGCGGCGGGCGGCGAGCACGGCCTGCGGCTCGCGGGCGAATACGCGTTCGAATCGCTGCGCATCGAGAACGGCCATGCCGTGTGGGGCCGCGAACTGTCGCCGGGCGTCGATCCGTTCGAAGCGGGCCTCGCCGCGCTCTGCAAACCGGCCGCAGTCCTGCCGCGCCCGTTCGTCGGCGCGGCGGCGCTGGAAGCGAAGGCCGGCCAGCCGTGCACGCGGCGCGTGCTGGCGCTGCGCGTGGCGGACCGACCCGACGTGACGCTGTGGGGCGGCGAAGGCATCCTGCGCGACGGCCACCCGGTCGGCACGCTCAGTTCGGCCGCGTTCGGTCATACGCTCGGCGCCGCGGTGGCGCTCGGCGTGGTGGCCTGCGACCCCGATCGGCCCGATCCGCTGCACGGCCGCTACGAGATCGAACTGGCCGGCGAACGGCTGGCGGCGGTGGCATCGCTGCCCGCTCGAAACGAGTAAATTCGGCCGATTCGAAACCGTGAATTAGACAGAATTACCGTACTTTCAAGGCGTTTTCACCGAACTTACGGCCATGCAAACGTTTTCAGCCTTCACGCGAATGACACTGTTTTCTCGTTATCCTCCCGGCATCGGCGGGCGTCGCATTCGCGCCGTCCACCGAACCCCGAGCATTCTTCATCGGCCGTAACTGGCACGGCCGTCCATCCCCGCCGCACAGGAAGAGCACCATGACGACGAAGCATCGCCGTGACTTTCTGCGCCTCGCCGCCGGCACTGCCGGCGCCGCCGCGCTCAGCGTTTTCCCCCCGTGATCCGCAATGCCCTCGCGATTCCCGCGAACCGCCGCACGGGCACGATCCGCGATATCGAACACATCGTGATCCTGATGCAGGAAAACCGCTCGTTCGACCATTACTTCGGCACGCTGCGCGGCGTGCGGGGCTTCGGCGATCCGCGTCCGCTGGTGCAGCAGAACGGCAAGTCGGTGTTCCATCAGCCGGCCGGCCTCGGCGAAGTGCTGCCGTTCCACCCGGGCGCCGACAACCTCGGCATGCAGTTCATCCAGGATCTGCCCCACGGCTGGCAGGACATGCACGCGGCGTGGAACCACGGCCGCTACGACCAGTGGGTGCCGAACAAGGGCACCACCTCGATGGCCTACCTGCAACGCGGCGACATCCCGTTCCATTACGCGCTGGCCGATGCGTTCACGATTTGCGACGCGTACCACAGCTCGATCCCCAGCTCGACCGATCCGAACCGCTACTACATGTGGACCGGCTACGTCGGCAACGACGGCCAGGGCGGCGGCCCGGTGCTCGGCAACGACGAGCTCGGCTACGGCTGGACCACCTACCCCGAGGTGCTGGAAAAGGCCGGCGTGTCGTGGAAGATCTACCAGGACGTGGGCGAAGGCCTGAACGCAGCCGGCTCGTGGGGCTGGACCAGCGACAACGCCTATATCGGCAACTACGGCGACAACTCGCTGCTGTACTTCAACCAGTACCGCAACGCGCAGCCGGGCAACCCGCTGTACGACAAGGCCCGCACCGGCACCAACATCAGCCAGGGCGGCACGCTGTTCGACGTGCTGAAGGCCGACGTGGCCGCCGGCACGCTTCCGCAGGTGTCGTGGATCTGCTCGCCGGAAGCCTATTCGGAACACCCGAACTGGCCGGCGAACTACGGCGCGTGGTATGTCGAGCAGGTGCTCGCCACGCTGACGTCGAACCCGGAGGTCTGGAGCAAGACGGCGCTGTTCATCACCTACGACGAAAACGACGGTTTCTTCGATCACGTGCCGCCGCCGTTCGCGCCGCAATCGCGCGACAACGGCCTGTCGACGGTCGCCACCACCAACGAGGTGTTCCCCGGCGACGCCTCGCACATGGCCGGCCCGTACGGCCTCGGCCCGCGCGTGCCGATGATGGTCGTATCGCCGTGGACCAAGGGCGGCTGGCTCTGCTCGCAAACCTTCGATCACACCTCGCTGCTGCAATTCATCGAGGCGCGATTCGGCAGCCAGTACGACATCGTGGCCAGCAACGTGTCGCCGTGGCGCCGCGCCGTGTGCGGCAACCTGACCTCGGCGTTCGACTTCCGTGATCCGGACGCGCGCGTGCCGAACCTGCCGGACACGAGCGGCTACGCGCCGCCCGACCGCACCACGCACCCGAGCTACGTGCCGCTGCCGCCGGCCTCGCAGGCCGTGCCGAAGCAGGAAAGCGGGCTGCGCCCGGCGCGTGCCCTGCCCTACGAGCTGTTCACGTACGGCCGCGTCGACGCGTCCACCGGCAAGTTCAAGCTGACGTTCGCCAACACCGGCAACGCCGGCGCCGCGTTCCAGGTGCAGGCCGCGAACCGCGTCGATGGCCCGTGGGCCTATACGGTCGAAGCGCGCCGCCGCCTGTCGGACAGCTGGAGCACGGCCGCCACGCTCGGCCTCTACGACCTGTCGGTGTACGGCCCGAACGGCTTCCTCTGCCAGTTCCGCGGCACCACCTCGGCCGGCGACGGCCGCACGCCGAACCCCGAAGCGCTGTACGGCTACGACGTGATCAACGGCAACCTGACGCTGCGCCTGTCGAACCGCGGCAAGACGCCGGTGCGCCTGACCGTCAGCAACGCCTACACCGGCACGACGCGCAACGTCGAACTGTTCCCGGGCCAGCGCCTCGACGAGTACGTCGACCTGCGCGGCAGCCACGGCTGGTACGACCTGACCGTCAGCGACGGCACCACCGCCGGCTTCCTGCGCCGCTTCGCCGGCCACGTCGAGACGGGCCGCGCCAGCACCAGCGATCCGGCGATCGCGACGGTGTAAACGGCAACGGCGCCCGCTGCGAATCGCAACGGGCGCCGTGCCGATGTCCTGCCGCCCCGCGGCCGTGCGAACGGCCGCGGGGCTTCGTTTTTTAGTGCGTGATCTTCGGCTCGTCCATCGGCTCGCCGACCACGAAGCCGCCGCCCTGATAGCGCTGCGCCGGATCGTCGAGGTTGCTGTCCGGGCCGCTGGCCGGGAACAGGTGCTCGAACGGCGTGGAGCTGTCCTGCGGGCGATAGCCGAGGAACGCCGCCTTGGCGTTGTCGATCCACTTGGTGCGGTTGTCCGACACGCCATAGACGATCGCGTGGCCGACGCGGTTCGTCATCAGCGAGCAGCGCACCAGTTCGATGAAATCGCGGAAGCTCAGGAACGTGACCAGCATGCGCGGGTTCCTCGGCGCCTCGAACGACGAGCCGATCCGCAGGCACACCGTTTCCAGGCCGAAGCGGTCGAAGTAGTAGCGCGACAGCGATTCGCCGAAGCACTTGGTCACGCCGTACAGCGAATCGGGGCGGGCCGGCGAATCGACATCCACCACTTCCGTGACGGGGTGGAAGCCGACCACGTGGTTCGAGCTGGCGTAGACGATGCGGCGCACGCCGAACTGATGCGCGGCGGCATAGAGGTTGTAGACGCCGCGGATGTTCGCCTCGATCAGCGCGTCGAACGGCGCGTCGACCGAGATGCCGCCGAGGTGGACGATCGCGTCGACGCCGTCCACCAGCGCGTTGACGGCCGCGCGGTCGGCCAGGTCGGCCACCACCGCTTCCTCATGGGCCGCCGTCTCGCCGAGCGGCGCGATGTCGGTGACGCGGACGATGTCGGCCCAGTCGCCGAGCGCGGCGCGCAGTTGGCGACCGAGGTTGCCGGCGGCACCCGTCAGCAGCAGGCGGCGGAACGGCTTGGCGGGCGTGGAAGTCGGCGAAGTCACGGCGGGGTCCTCTCTCGGTGTCGGGGTGAGACGTTGCAGCGCCCGGCGCGGGACGCACCGGGGCATGAAAACGCGATCTTATACGACGACTGACGTATCAGCTACCAGCGAGAACCCGTAGCCGCCGCACGACAGCGCTGGTCGACCGATGACCGCGCAGATGGACGAAGGCGCCGCGCCGGCCCCCCATCGGGGGAGCCGGCGCAGCGCCTCGGGATCGTGACGTCGTTATTCCGAACCGTCGCGCCCGGCCTCGGCCGCCTCGTGCGCCCGGCGCAGACGTTCGCGGCTGTTGGTCAGGTGGGTGCGCATCGCCGCGCGCGCCGCCTCCGGGTCGCGCCGCGCGATCGCCTCGAAGATCGCCTCGTGCTCGTGGTTCAGGCGGCCGACGTAGCGCTCCAGGTCGTCGCCCGCGAACCGCGCCGAGTTCACGCGCGCACGCGGAATGATCGACGTGCCGAGCTGCGTCATGATGTCGACGAAATAGCGGTTGCCGGTGGCCTGGGCGATCTGCAGGTGGAAATGGAAATCGAGCTGGGCCGTGTCGCGGCCGCCCGATGCGCTCTGCGCGATCGCGTCGAGCGCGCGGCGCAGCAGGGTGAGATCGGCCTCGTTGGCGCGCTGCGCGGCCAGGCTCGCGCATTCGCTTTCGAGGCTGATGCGCAACTCCAGCACGGCCAGCACGTCGCGCAAGGTGGTGATCGTGGCGGGATCGATGCCGAGCGTGCGGCGGCGCTCCGGCGCCAGCACGAAGCTGCCGATGCCGTGGCGTGTTTCGATCAGGCCGCTGGCCTGCATCCGCGAGATCGCCTCGCGCACCACCGTGCGGCTGACGCCCTGCGAGGCCATCACTTCCGTCTCGGTCGGCAGCTTGTCGCCGGGCCGCAGCGTGCCGCTTTCGATCTGCGAGCTCAGTGCGTCGACAACGTCTTGCGCAAGGCTGCGGGCGCGGCGGCGCGGGGGCACGGGAAGCGCGGGCACGGACATGGGGCCTGTATCCTTAAAATGATTGATCCGATCGGAAACGGATGCGGTCGAAATGGCGCGGTCATTATACTGCGTCGATAGTCGTCCGATGACTGATGTTTCCCCCAATGCCCGGCCGGTCAAGACGCTCGGGCATCACATGCCCGGCGGTCGGATGTCGAATCATCGCACTTCCGAACACCGGCGGACAAGCCGGCCGCGTCGACGCGAAACGGCCGGCGCAATACCGGCCTTTCAGACGATGAGCGGGGGTTCCTGTCGAGGCGGGGCGAAATGCCTCAGCCGGGCATGCCGATGCCGCGCGCCATGCCGGCCGCGGCAAACACGATCACGATGATCAGCGCGGCCTGCGCGTGGCAGATTCGCGAATAGGCCGACGCGCGCGACACGTCGGGCAACGCGCCGCGCCGAACCGCCGCGCGCCAGCGGAGCAGTGCGAGCATCGGCCGGATCTCCAGCGCGAGCACGATCACGAGCGCGGTCATCTTCAGGTGGAACAACGGGGCGTGCAGATAGTAGGCGCTGCCCTTCTCGAAGCCGCCGAACGCGCGCAGCAGCCCGGTAGCGATCAGCACCAGCGCCGTCAGCCCCCAGCCGGTATCGGCGCGGAACACGGCACGCAGGTCGGCCACCTGCACGCTCGCGGCGGCGGCGACGCGCTTGAACGCGCGGTTGCGCGTGGCGATCGCCGCCAGCGCCAGGCCGAACGCACTCAGGTGAATGGCGGCCAACAACCAGCGGATCATCATGGCGATTTCCTCGGGCCGGCCCGGCGGGCCTCAGACGAACTGTCGCAGCGTCGCATCGAGCGCGCGTGCGGCGGCGCGGTCCCCTTCCGTCGCAAGCGGGGCACGCGCCACGATCTTGCGGTTGTGGCCGACCGCCGCAGGAGAATTCCAGAGCAGTTCGACCTTGGGGCGCGAGAGCGGCTTGCCGCGCGGCATGTCGGATGTGGCGGGCACGCCGGGGCGATTGGCGGCGGCGGCTCGTGCGGCGGCGTCGGGCTCGGGCATGGCTTGAGCCGGTTCGGCGGCAGCGGCTTGTGCGGCGGAATCGGGCTCGTGCATCGCTTGCGCCGGCTCGGCCGCAGCGGTCGACTCCGGTACGGTGGCGGCGAATTCGGGCGTATCGACGGCGGCCGTGGCCGAGATCGCAACGGCATCGTGCCCGACAGCCGGGGCCAGCGCGGCCGGTTGCTCGGCAATCGCGACAGCACCCGCCGTGGCGGCCACCGGCTCGCCGTGCGGCGCGGCGGTGTCGGCCATGACGATCGGCGTGGTGTCGGCGGCGATATCGGTTGCGTTGGCCGGCATCATCGGCACGGGCGCCGACTCGGCTTCGAACGGCGGCGCCACGGCGGCGGGCGGCAGCACCGTGCCGCGCGGCCAGCGGATCGCCAGCTCGCGCGCATCGTACTGCCCCACCTTGCGGCTTTCCATCCAGACCACCACGGTACGCGTGAGCACGTCGATCGAAATGGCGTAACGGCCGATCGCGAACCGGCGCGCGGCGATATTGGTGCCCCACAGCGGCTGCGGGCGGCAGATCCACACCACCGCGGCGTACAGCACCGGCGCGGCAATCAGCCAGCCGTTGCTGGCCATCACGGCATGCAGCGCGCGTCGCCAGCCGGCGAACCACACGAACGCGCCGATCGACCAGACGGCAAACAGGAAACAGAGCAAGGCGAACAGGCGCAGCGCCTGGCGCAGCCATTGCGGCAGCGGATGACGCGGCCGTTCGGCGCGCGCGGCGGCGCCCGGCAGGCTCAGCAGCAGAAACAGGAACACGAGATTGACGCAGGCCCACGGCGACGAGGCCATCGACGACAGCGTCGACCACTCCATCTGCGCCATGGCGTGCAGCCAGCGCACGAGCAGCACGAGACCGACGGCGCGCAGCGCGAAAATGACGCCGGCTCCGGGAGCCGGAATCGCGCGCGTGGTTTTCGTTCTGGCCAAAACAACTCTCCTGTCGATCATCCTGCGGGTGCCGGATTTTACGGCACGGCCATTATAGGGGCATGACTTCGCCGGGCAGGCAAAACCTGCCGCTTTGCGGCGATTCGCCGAGGCCGCGCGGCGCGGATACAACACCGCCCGAAAAGCGGGCCGCCGTGCTGCTCGATGCCGCACCCCGCCCCGCTTTTCGGCACGGTCGCGGCACCGCCCAGGCACGGGAGGCACCGCAAAGCACGACGCCCCGCAGGGCGAACCCTGCGGGGCGTCGGAACGACCGGTACGGCGAACGCGCAGTTAGTTGGCGTTGACTTCGCGCAGCACGGTGCGGCGGTTCTGGCGCAGCAGCTCTTCGTACACCTTGATGTAGTTGGCAGCCATGACCTTCGACGAGAAGCGCGCTTCGAACGCACCGCGCACCTTCTCGCGCGGCAGCGTGTCGAGCTTCTTGACGGCGGCGATCGCCGAAACTTCGTCTTCGACGACGAAACCCGACACGCCGTTGTCGATCACTTCCGGCACCGAACCGCGGTTGAACGCGATCACCGGCGTGCCGCAGGCCATCGCCTCGATCATGACCAGGCCGAACGGCTCCGGCCAATCGATCGGGAACAGCAGCGCGTGCGCATTGCCAAGGAATTCCGACTTCTGCGATTCGTTGATTTCACCGATGTATTCGACGTGCGGCAACGCGAACAGCGGCTTGATCTTCTCTTCGTAGTAAGCGCGATCGGCCTTGTCGAGCTTGGCGGCGATCTTGATCTTCATGCCGGCCTGTTCGGCGATGCGGATGGCCGTATCGACACGCTTTTCCGGCGAGATGCGGCCCAGGAACGCGAGGTATTCCGGCTTCGCGCCCTTCGGCGGCGTCAGCAGGTTTTCCGGCAGACCGTGATAGACGGTCGGCTGCCAGTTGGCCTGCGGCAGCGGAATGCGCTGGTTGTCCGAGATCGACACGACCGGCACGGTGTTGAACGTGTTGAAGATCGGGTTCAGTTCGGGCAGATCCAGGCGGCCGTGCATCGTCGTGACGTGCGGCACCGGCTGGCGCGAGAACAGCGAGAACGGGTAGTAATCGATGTGGAAGTGCAGCACGTCGAATTCATCGGCGCGGCGGCGCACTTCTTCCAGCAGCAACATGTGGGGAGCCATCACGTCGCGGATCGTCGGGTCGAGGCGCAGGGCCTGCGGCCAGAACGCTTCGAGCTTGGCCGACGTTTGCGAATCGCCGCTCGCGAACAGCGTGACATCGTGCCCCATCTCGACCAGCGCTTCGGTCAGGTAAGACACCACCCGTTCGGTACCGCCATACAGCTTCGGGGGAACCGCTTCGTGCAACGGAGCGATTTGAGCGATTCGCATCTGAGTAACTCCTAAAAAATCGGCAAAAAAACAGGCTAGAAAGGACCGTAAGCCTTGCCGTCCGGCGAGCCGGACTGTTCTTCATATATGAGATGAAACACCATCGGCTCGCGGCGTCGAGCGCCATCCCGTGACGACGCTCCAGCATTCAACGCGCGGTGCCACAGCGCGTTGACAGCATCCCGTAAAATTTCCTGCCCCGCCCGGGATGACCACCAAGCAACCCGTAAAAATGACTCAGGGTTAGCCCGAACGCCATTATCTGGCCGTTGGTGCAGGCCGGTGCGGAACATTTCAAAGAATTTACGTTGTTACAAAGGCGCAACATTTTGCAACCCTTGGACTTTCAAGGCGGAATTAGAGTGGGAACGTCACGGGCGACGCTGCAGCACCATCATGGTCGGCGTCGCTTTTTGTTTTGCAGGCTGACTAACGTCAGCATCGGCCGCGCGGAAACAATGCGAGCCGTGGAATTTTATCCCAAAATGAATCGCAGACCGTAGATCGGATGCGATCGGGTGCGGCACAAACGTCGAGCTTGTTTACAATGCCGGCTTCCGTCCGCATCGCGGGCCATCGCGACGCACGCCGCACCGCGCGCCTCTCAACCTCCGACAGACCGACCACACGCACATATTTTGGAAGCTCTCACACCTGCCCAGCGCAACGCCCACAACGCGAAGCTCTCGAGCTATGCGAGCCGTCCCCTTGCGTTTCTGTTTCGCTACATCCGCAAGCACCCTCTCGCGCACATCATCGTGCTGGCCAGCGTGCTGGCCGCCGTCGGCTGCGCGCTCGGCTCGCAATATGCGATCAAGCATCTGATCGACGTGCTCGCGGGCGGCCGCCACCATCCCGGCCCACTGTGGGGCGCGTTCGCCCTGCTGGTCGGCCTGATCGCCGCCGACAACCTGCTCTGGCGGGTCGGCGGCTGGGTGGCCGCGCATACCTTCGTGGCCGTCACCGGCGACCTGCGCCGCGACCTGTTCCAGTATCTGAGCGGCCATTCCCCGAGCTATTACGCGGAAAAGCAGCCCGGCACGCTGGCCAGCCGCATCACCGCCACCTCGAACGCGATCTACACCTCCGAGAACACGATGGCGTGGAACGTCCTGCCGCCGTGCATCGCGGTGGTGGGCGCGATCGTCATGATCATCGTGGTCAATCCGATGATGGCGCTCGGCCTGTTCACCGCCTCGGCCATCCTCGCGATCGTGCTGTTCAAGCTGGCGGGCCGCGGCTCGGCGCGCCACCACACGTTCGCCACCAAGGCCGCGGCGGTGGACGGCGAGCTGGTGGACGTGATCGGCAACATGGCGCTGGTGCGCGCGTTCGGCATGACGCTGAACGAGCAGAAGCGCTTCGGCCAGACGGTCAAGGCCGAAATGGATGCGCGCCAGCAAAGCCTGCTGTACCTCGAAAAGCTGCGCCTGCTGCACGCGGTGATCACCGCCATGCTGTCGGCCGGTCTGCTCGGCTGGGCGCTGATGCTCTGGGATCAGGGCAAGGCCACCTCGGGCGACATCGTGCTGGTCAGCTCGCTCGGCTTCACGATCCTGCACGGCACGCGCGACCTGGCCGTGGCGCTGGTGGACGTGACGCAGCACGTCGCGCGTCTGGCCGAAGCGGTCAGGACCATCCTCGAGCCGCACGGCATGCCGGACCGCTCCGACGCCACCGAGCTGAAATCGCGTGGCGGCCGCGTCGAATTCGAGGGCGTGACGTTCGCCTATCCGAGTCGCACGCCGATCCTCGACCACTTCGACCTGCGCATCGAGGCGGGCCAGCGGGTGGGCCTGATCGGCAAGTCGGGCGCCGGCAAGTCCACCGTGCTGGCGCTGCTGCAGCGCTTCTACGACGTGCAGCACGGTGCGATCAAGATCGACGGCCACGACATCGCCAGTATCACGCAGGGCAGCCTGCGCAACCAGATCGCGCTGGTGCCGCAGGACATCTCGCTGCTGCACCGGACGATCTACGAGAACATCGCCTACGGCCGCCCCGATGCAAGCCGCGAGGAAGTGCTCGCCGCCGCCCGCGACGCGCGTTGCACCGAGTTCATCGAACCGATGCCGGACGGCTTCGACACCATCGTCGGCGACCGCGGCGTGAAGCTGTCGGGCGGCCAGCGCCAGCGCATCGCGATCGCCCGCGCGATCCTCAAGGACGCGCCGATCCTGCTGCTCGACGAAGCCACCTCGGCGCTCGACAGCGCCTCGGAAGAAGCGATCCAGGCCGCGCTCGACCGGCTGATGGTGGGCCGCACCGTGATCGCGATCGCGCACCGGCTCTCGACGCTGCGCAACTTCGATCGCATCATCGCGATGAGCACCGGCAAGGTGATCGACGACGGCGCGCCCGAAGAACTCCGCAACCGCCCGGGCCTGTATCGCGACCTGCTCGCCAAGCAGCACGGCCACGACCTGATCGACGACGACGGCAGCGAACGCAGCAGCGGCGAACGCGTCGCCTGACACTGCCCCGGCCAGCCCGCTTCCCGCGGGCCTTCGCCCAAACAAAAACCGCCGGCAAGCCGGCGGTTTTTTCATGGGCGCAGCAAGAGGCGACGCGCTTCAGCCGCCCTTCAACGCCCTGCCACCCACGGCCAGATCGCGCAGGAAGTTGTCGCGCCACACCGAGACATTGTTCTCGCGAAGCTGCGCGATCATGTCCTCGTAGCGCGACCGACGCTCGGCCACCGGCATCGACAGCGCTCGCGCGAGCGCCTCGGCCATGCCGTCGATATCCATCGGATTGACGATCAGCGCACCGGTCAACTCGCGCGCCGCCCCGGCGAAACGCGACAGCACCAGCACGCCCGGGTCCTCGGGGTCCTGCGCCGACACGTATTCCTTGGCGACCAGGTTCATGCCGTCGCGCAGCGGCGTGACGAAGCCGACGCGCGCGAGCCGGTACAGCGCGGCCAGCAGCGGCCGTTCGTACTGGCGGTGGATGTAGAGGATCGGCGCCCAGTCGAGCTCGGCGTAACGGCCGTTGATGCGGCCCGATTCGCCTTCGAGCTGGAGCCGGATGTCCTGATAGGCGCGCAGGTCGGCGCGCGTGGACGGCGCGATCTGCAGGAACGACACGCGATTGCGATACGACGCCTCGTGTTCGAGCAGCTTCTCGAACGCGCGGAAGCGCTCCACGAGGCCCTTCGAATAGTCGAGCCGATCCACGCTCATCACGAGCTGGCGGCCGTGCAGCGAGGTGGCCAGCGTGCGCACCGCACGCCCGTTCGCGCCGGACTGCGCCAGCTCGGCGATTTCGTCGGGATAGATGCCGATCGGATAGGCCTGCGCGCGCAGCGTGCGGCCGAACGCACTGACCGTGACCGGGCCGGGGCCGTGACGCTCGACGCTGCCGCCCGCCTCGGCGTCGATGTAGTCGCAGAACGCGCGCAAATCGGGCTTGGTCTGGAAGCCGAGCAGATCGTACGAGCACAGCGCCTCGACCAGCGCCGCGTGCGGCGGCACGTTGACGAGCACCTGCGCCGCCGGAAACGGAATGTGCAGGAAGAAGCCGATCCGATTCTTGACGCCTGCCGCGCGCAGCGCCTGCGCGAACGGAATCAGGTGGTAATCGTGAACCCAGATCACGTCGTCGTCGCGCAGCAGCGGCACCAGTTGCTTCGCCAGCCACACGTTGACGCGCCCGTAGCCCTCGAATTCGTTCCGGTCGTACTGGATCAGATCGGTGCGGTAATGGAACGCCGGCCACAACGTGGCGTTCGAGAAACCGCGGTAATACTGGTCGTAATCGCGGCGCGACAGGCCGATGGTCGCGAACGTGACCGGGCCGCGCTCCTCGACGCTGATCTGCGGCGTGCCCGACGGCAGCACGTCGCCGCTCCAGCCGAACCACATGCCGCCGGTTTCCTTCAGCGCGTCGTACACGCCGATCGCAAGCCCCCCCGCCGCCGGTTCGCCTTCGGAAATCGGCGCCACGCGGTTCGATACGATGATCAGGCGGCTCATGCGGATGCGCGTCCTGCCGTGATCCATTGGGCGATCTGCGCGCGCATCGCGTCGACCGAGTCGAGCCGCGTGCCGGCCATCGTGTCGCCCGCGCCGATCTTGATCGACAGGCCGCCCGCGGCGTTGACCACCGCGAAGCCCTTCTCGTCGGTCAGATCGTCGCCGGCGAATACCGGCTTGCGGGCGGCAAATGGCGGCTCGCCGAGGAAGGCCGCGATCGCGCGGCCCTTGTCGACGCCCTTCGGCTTGATCTCGAACACCATCTTGCCGGGCTGCAACACGTAGGCGTCGGGGTAATCGGCCACCAGCCGTTCGGCCACCTCGCGCGCCACCGCTTCGCGCTCCGGCGCATTGCGATAGTGCAGCGCGACGGCCGCGCCCTTGATTTCGAGCAGCATGCCGGGGTTGCGATCGACCACCGCGGCCAGCGCGTGCTCGATGCGCAGCAGGCGGTCGTCGTTGAAGCCCACCCGCATCGTGTCGCCGTTCGCGTCACGGCGCTCGGCGCCGTGCAGGCCGGCGATCGGCAGATCGGTCAGGCCGAGGAAGCCGTCGATGCTGTCGATGCCGCGCCCCGACACGATCGCCACCGCGCCGTGCGCGAGCGTGCGCAATTCGGTCAGCAAGGCGGGCAGGGAATCGGGCACATGGATGCCGTCAGGCGTGGGCGCGAGATCGACGAGCGTGCCGTCGAAATCGAAGAAGAA
The DNA here is from genome assembly GCF_047497165.1 of Burkholderia sp. 22PA0099. Taxonomy (NCBI): domain Bacteria; kingdom Pseudomonadati; phylum Pseudomonadota; class Betaproteobacteria; order Burkholderiales; family Burkholderiaceae; genus Burkholderia; species Burkholderia sp. 22PA0099. Next base: position 3,445,717 of record NZ_CP163165.1, read on the forward strand.
GGCGGTGTCGGACAGGGAGAGGGTAGCCGGGACGGATTGCATCGGTTCTCTGATGAAGGTGGCGGCAGGCGAGCGAGGTCGCCGGGGAATCCGCACATCTTACCGCGCCCTTGCAGGCGAGGGCAAAGGGCGGACGGTGCGGCGGCTTGCTGGCGGAAGCTTGTGCGTGATTTGCCCGCGCTGTTGCGGGCTTTCGGCGCGTCAGCCGGCTCTCGGGCGCCTCATCCGGCCGAGCGCATCCAGACGTGCGGAATGCCGTCCTCTTCGTGGATCTCCGAATCGGGCGCGAAGCCGAACGCGCCGTAGTACTTCTGAAGATGCGCCTGCGCATGCAGGCTGATCGGCGTGCCCGGCCATTGCGCGCGAATGCGTTCCAGCGCGTTGGCCAGCAGCGCGTTGCCGAGGCCGATGCCGCGAAACCCGGCCGTGGTCAGCACACGCCCGATGCGCACGTCGGGCGAGCCGGCATCGGGCAGCAGCACGCGCAAATAACCGGCGAGACGGCCTTCGGCATCGTGGGCGCCGAGATGCCAGGCGTCGAGGTCGGCCTGGTCGATATCGGCGTAGACACACTGCTGCTCGACCACGAACACGGCGCTGCGCGCTTCGAGGATCGCGTGGACCTCGCGTGCGGACAACGCATCGAACGCGCGCCAGCGCCATTCGAGCGCGGCGAGCGAGGGGGAAGACGACGGTGCGGAAGTGGAAGAAGACATGCGACTGGCCCAAAAAACGGCACGCGCCCGGGTGGGCGCGCTCGAATGGCCATTATGCCCGCCGCGCGGCTGCCTGGGCAGGCGGCGGTTCGGGTTCGGCTACTGCCCTGCCCTTGCCGAACCGCCGCCGCGTGAGCCCGGACTCACACCCGGAATCAGGCCGGCATCCCGCCGAAGCGGCCGCTGTTGAAATCGTCCACCGCCTGACGGATTTCATCCTCGCTGTTCATCACGAACGGGCCATAACCGACCACCGGCTCGTCGATCGGCTCGCCACTCAGCACCAGCAGCGTCGCGTCATTGTTGGCCTCGATCTCCACCGCGCCGCCTTCGCGCGACAGATGCACGACCTGCGCCTCGCGCGCCACTTCGCTGCCGTTCACCAGCACCGTGCCGCGCAGCACGGCGAGCGCGAGCGTCCGGCCGTCCGCGATGTCGAAACGCGCCTGGCCGCCGGCCTTGAGACGCACGTCCCACACGTCGATCGGCGTGAAGGTGCGCGCCGGGCCGCGATGGCCGTCGAACTCGCCGGCGATCACCCGCACCCGGCCCGCGTCGCCCGGCAGCGGCACCGACGGGATCTCGGCATCGCGCAAGGTCTGATAACCGGGCTCGGCCAGCTTGTCCTTGGCGGGCAGATTCACCCACAACTGCACCATTTCGAGCGCGCCGCCGCGCTTCGCGAACGCGTCCGAATGGAATTCCTCGTGCAGGATGCCGCCCGCGGCCGTCATCCACTGCACGTCGCCGGGGCCGATGTGGCCGCCCGCGCCGGTCGAATCGCGGTGATCGACCTCGCCGTCGTAGACGATCGTCACGGTCTCGAAGCCTCGATGCGGATGCTGGCCGACGCCGCGCCGGTGCGTGGTCGGTTCGAACTGCGCCGGACCGGCGTAATCGAGCAGCAGGAACGGGCTCAGGTGCGTGCCGGTGCTGTGATAGCTGAACAGCGAGCGAACCGGGAAGCCATCCCCGACCCAATGCGGACGCGGGGCGCTATAGGTGCCGACGACTTGTTTCATCTGGACTCTCCTTGATCTGCGAGCCCGAACCGGTCTGTCCGGGCGATGGGAGAAGCATAGGATCGGAACAATCGGAGCGGTAGTATGGGAAAATCACACTCAGCGTTCTACTGGGTGAACGATGATGCGGGATTTGAACGATCTCTACTTCTTTGTGCAGGTGGTCGACCACGGCGGCTTCGCGCCGGCCGGGCGAGCGCTGAACATGCCGAAATCGCGCCTGAGCCGGCGCATCGCCGAACTCGAGGAACGGCTCGGCATGCGTCTGATCCAGCGCTCGACACGGCGCTTTGCCGTGACCGAGACCGGCGCCACCTATTACGCGCATTGCCGCGCGATGCTGGTGGAGGCCGACGCCGCCGACGAAGCCGTGGCGTTGCTGCACGCCGAGCCGCGCGGCATCGTGCGCATGACCTGCCCGATCGCGCTGCTCGATGCGCTGGTCGGCCCGATGCTGGCCGCCTTCATGGCGCATTGCCCGCACGTCGAGATCCATCTGGAGGAAACCAACCGGCGCGTCGATGTGGTGGGCGAAGGCATCGACGTGGCGCTGCGCGTGCGGCCGCCGCCGCTCGAAGACAGCGACCTCGTGCTGCGCCGGCTCGTCGAGCGCGGCCAGTGCCTGGTCGCCAGCCCGGCGCTGCTCGCGCGCCATCCCGTACCGCGCGTGCCGGCCGATCTGGCCGCGCTGCCGAGCCTCGCGCTCGGCGTGCCGCAGGACGATCACGCCTGGGCCCTGCGTGGCCCGGACGGCGTGCAGGCCACCATTCCGCACCGGCCGCGCTTCGTCACGCGCGGCATGTTCGCGCTGCGCGAGGCGGCCATATCGGGCGTCGGTGTGGTGCAACTGCCGACCATGATGATTCGCGAGGCCGTGGCGCACGACAAACTGCGCGTCGTGCTGCCCGACTGGGCGCCGCGCCGCGAGATCGTGCATGCCGTGTTCGCGTCGCGGCGCGGGCTGCTGCCGGCCGTGCGTGCGCTGGTCGATTTTCTGGCCGACCGGTTCGCCGAACTCGAACCCGACTGAAGCACGCGATATGTCCCCGGCGGCCATCGGCAGCGCGGCGCGCCGATTTCTTTTAGACTGCGCGGACGCGCGGCATTCGCTGCGCATTCCGTATTTTTCGCGCTCCCGATCATGTTCGAACTTTCCGATTCCCTGCCCGCCTCGAAACCCGCGCTGTACGACACGCTCGTCGCGCAAGCGCGCTCGCTGATCGAAGCGGAAACGGATCTCGTCGCCAACGCGGCGAACTTCTCGTCGCTCGTCTATCACTCGCTCGATGGCCTGAACTGGGCCGGCTTCTATTTCTACGACGGCACCGAGCTGGTGGTCGGCCCGTTCCAGGGCAAGCCGGCCTGCGTGCGAATTCCGCTCGGCCGCGGCGTATGCGGCACCGCCGCGCAATCGCGCGCCACCCAGGTGGTGCGCGACGTGCACGAATTCCCGGGCCACATCGCCTGCGATTCGGCTTCGCAATCGGAAATCGTGGTGCCGCTGGTGGCCGCCGACGGCACGCTGATCGGCGTGTGGGACGTCGACAGCCCGAATCTCGCGCGCTTCGACGAAGCCGATCGTACCGGCATGGAAGCGCTGTGCCGCGTGTTCGTCGAGCTGGCCTGGGAGCGGCGCGTCAAGCGCTGACCCGCTGCGCGTGTATCGGCCCGCTCGATCGGACAGCCCCTGACGGGGCTGTTTTCATTTGGGCGCGGCCGGCTTCAGGCGCGGCCAGCTTCAGATGTGGCCCGTTTCGCTCCGGACTGCGAAAAATTCCTGCGCGAAGCCCACAATATCCGCGCGTGCCGTCCGTCTTCAGGCACATGGATTCGCCACTCAGCCCCGACACGATGAACGAACGAGACCGCGACATGACCGCGACGATCGTGCAGGAACGCACGAGGCTCGGGAATTTCATCCGCCGCCGCGTGCGCGATCCGAACGATGCCGAGGACATTCTCCAGGACGTATTGCACGAATTCGTGCAGGCCTACCGCCTGCCCGCGCCGATCGAGCAGGCCAGCGCGTGGCTGTTCCGCGTGGCCCGCAACCGCATCATCGACCGCTTCCGCAAGAAGAAGGAGCAGCCGATCGTCGACTTCACCGGCGACGATGCCGATGACGGCGACACCCGGCTCGATCTCGCCCTGCCCGCCCACGATGCCGGCCCGGACGCGCTGTATGCGCGCAGCGTGCTGCTCGAGGCCTTGCAGGCCGCGCTCGACGAATTGCCGGCGAACCAGCGCGAGGTGTTCGTCGCGCACGAACTCGAAGGACGAAGTTTCAAGGACATGGCGGCCGACAGCGGCGTGGCGATCAACACGCTGCTCGCGCGCAAGCGCTATGCGGTTCTGCATCTGCGCTCGCGGCTGCAGGCCACGTATGACGAACTCGATATTTAGGAGTGAAACGATGCGATACGGAATCAGATGGATCGGCAAGCTTGCCTTTGTGGTGGTAGCGATCGGCGTGCTCGGCTGGGCCGTGATGGGCTTGTGGAACTGGGTGGTGCCGGCGCTGTTCGACGGCGCGCGCGTGATCGATTTCTGGCACGCGCTCGGGCTGCTCGTGTTGAGCCGGATCCTGTTCGGCGGCTTTCGTGGGCACGGCGGCGGCTGGCGGCACAAGAAGCGCTATTGGGAGAAGTGGGAAGCCATGACACCCGAGGAACGCGAGCAATTCCGCTCGACATGGCGCAGCCGGCGCTGCGGCGCACCGAAGGGAGAATGAGATGACGCGTACCCCGGCGGCTTCGGCCGCGAACTGCAAGCAGGCGCCGGGCGTGATCGTGCCCGTCGTCGATCTGCGACGCTGCGAGGGCAAGGGCGATTGCCTCGACGTATGCCCGGAAAACGTGTTCGAGATCCGGCGTATCGATGACGCCGATTACGGTGCGCTCGGTTTGATGAATCGCTTCAAGCTGCGCGTGCACGGCATGAAGGTGGCGTATACGCCGAACGCCGATGCGTGCCGGGCTTGCGGGCTGTGCGTGACGGCTTGCCCGGAGCGGGCGATCAAGCTGGCGCGGGCGGGGTAAATCTCGATTGGCGCACTTCGTGTGCGCTGCCGTGGCAATTCGACATTGGAAAAAGAAAAGCCCCGCATTTGCGGGGCTTTTCTTTACAACTTGGAGGCGCGAGCCGGAGTCGAACCGGCCTACACGGCTTTGCAGGCCGCTGCATAACCGCTTTGCTATCGCGCCAAAAGCGGACTGCCGAATCGTCACGAAATGCTGCCCGCAACGACCGCAGCTTTTTTTGCTCCGCAGATTCGCTTTGGAAATCTGCCAAACAAAAAGGGAAGCGTGGCTTCCCCTTGTTTTGGAGCGGGAGACGAGTCTCGAACTCGCGACCTCAACCTTGGCAAGGTTGCGCTCTACCAACTGAGCTACTCCCGCATTACCTGCTACGCAGGCTTTGCCGAACCACAATGCGACTGCTGATTCAACAAAACACCGCTTGAATCTGGAGCGGGAGACGAGTCTCGAACTCGCGACCTCAACCTTGGCAAGGTTGCGCTCTACCAACTGAGCTACTCCCGCATTGTGCTGCTTACTGCTGCCATCTCCGCGCTACTGCTTCGTTCGCTGCTGCGTTCGTTTCAGCGCAGCGGAGAAATGAGATTATGTAGAACCTGTTTCAGAGTGTCAAGCGTTTTTCGCACCCTTTTTCTCGACACCCCGGCAAAGCTTCACATCGCACCGCCACGCTCACGAATCTGCGGCCACGCAAGCTTCATGTAGTACAGCATCGACCAGATCGTCAGCACCGACGCGAGATAGATGAGCCACAGGCCCCACACGCGAGTGTCGATGGTGATACCGCCCCCAATCGGCAGCGCGCCATAATACAGCAACATCGGGATCGCGACCATCTGGCAGGCGGTCTTGAACTTGCCGAGCGAATTCACGGCTACGCTCTTCGATGCGCCGATCTGCGCCATCCATTCGCGCAGCGCCGAAATCGCGATTTCCCGGCCGATGATCACCAGCGCGATGGCGGCGTCGATACGCGAGATCTGCACCAGCACCAGCAGCGCCGCTGTCACCATCAGCTTGTCGGCCACCGGGTCGAGAAACGCGCCGAACGCCGAGGTCTGGTTCCATTTGCGAGCCAGGAAGCCGTCGAACCAATCGGTCAGCGCCGCCAGCACGAACACCAGCGCCGCCGCCAGGTTGCGGTGATCGGCGCTCATCATGACGTCCGGCAGATAGAACAAGCCGACGACGAGCGGAATCAGCACGATTCGCACCCAGGTCAGGAATATCGGGAAATTGAACGGCATGACGGGCTGGACGGGTAGAGGATGTGCAATTGTGCCGCGCCGCCCGCCCCGCCACAAGCGAGCAGGGTGAGCGCGCGACGCTTCAGTGAAGCTGGCGGTAGATCTGCTCGGCGAGCGCGTGCGAAATGCCCTCGACGCTGGCCAGCTCCTCGACGCTCGCGGCCACCACGCCGCGCAGCCCGCCGAACCGCGCGAGCAAGCGCTGGCGCCGCTTGGCCCCCACGCCTTCGAGTTCCTCCAGCCGCGACGTCTGTCGGGTTTTGGCACGCTTGGCGCGCATGCCGGTGATCGCGAAGCGGTGCGCCTCGTCTCGGATCTGCGCGACCAGCATCAGCGCCGCGCTTTCCTTGCCGAGTTCGAGCGAGGCGCGGCCGTCGGCGAAGATCAGCGTTTCCAGGCCGACCTTGCGCCCCTCGCCCTTCGCCACGCCCACCAGCATCGAGCAATCGAGACCCAGCTCGGTGAACACCTGCCGCGCCACTTCCACCTGGCCCTTGCCGCCGTCGATCAGCACGATGTTCGGCAGCAGCGAGGCGGACGCCGTGGCGTGCGTCGCGTCGCCGTCGATGCCGGCTGCGGTATCGGCCGCGGCCGCGTCGGCCGCCTGCTCGACCATCTTCTCGTAGCGGCGCGTCAACACCTGGCGCATCGCCGCGTAATCGTCGCCGGGCGTGATGCCGGTGATGTTGTAGCGGCGGTATTCGCCAGACTGCATCTTGTGATGATGGAACACCACGCACGACGCCTGGGTGGCCTCGCCCATCGTGTGGCTGATGTCGAAGCATTCGATCCGCAATTCGGCGAGATCGTCCGATTCGAGGCTCAGCACATCGCCGAGCGCGCGCGTGCGTGCCTGCTGCGAACCTTGCTCGGACAGCAAACGCGCCAGCGCGAGCCGCGCGTTCTGCTCGGCCATCGCCAGCCACGCGCGCTTCTGCCCTTGCGGCTGGCGCAGCACCGCGACCTTGTGGCCGGCCTGCTCGATCAGCAGGTCGATCAGCTCGCGATTCGACGGCGCATGGCTGACCACCAGCACCGGCGGCACGCGATTGCCGAGATAGTGCTGGGCGATGAACGCCTCGAGCACTTCGGTTTCGATCGACACGCCGGCGGCTTCGGCTTCGGCTTCGGCTTCGGCCGGCTCGTCGGTGGGAGCCGCGCCGGCCTCGTCCGTCAACGCATCGACAGCGCCGGCCGAATCGGCCGGCATCGCCGCCTCGTCCGCATCGGAAGCGTCCGCCATCGGACCCATTAGCGCCGCCGGATCTTCAATCACGGCAGCAGCGCCCTCGCCATCCACCTCGGTGTCCCCCGCCACGCCCGCCGCCAACGCCAGCGCGCTATCGGCATGCGCCGGGAAATACGCCTTGTCGCCAAGGTGCCGGCCGCCGCGCACCATCGCCAGATTCACGCACACGCGCCCGCCCAGCGCCACCACGGCGAGAATGTCGACGTCGCTCTCGCCGCCGACCTCGATCGCCTGCTGATGCAGCACGGTCGACAGCGAACTCATCTGGTTGCGCACCGCCGCCGCCTGCTCGAACTTCAGCTCGCCCGCGAACGCGTGCATCTTCTGCTCCAGTTCCTTCATCACCTCGCTCTGCCGGCCAAGCAGGAAGCGCGATGCGTTCGACACGTCGCGCGCGTAATCCTCCTTGCCGATCGCGCCGACGCATGGCGCGGTGCAGCGGCTGATCTGATGCAGCAGGCAGGGCCGCGTCCGGTTACCGAACACGGAATCCTCGCAGGTGCGCAACTGGAACACGCGCTGCAGGATCTGGATGCTTTCGCGCACCGCCCAGGCGCTCGGGAACGGCCCGAAATACTGATTCTTGCGATCGACCGCGCCGCGGTAATACGCCATGCGCGGAAACGCGTGCCCGGTCAGCTTCAGATACGGGTACGACTTGTCGTCGCGAAACAGGATGTTGTAGCGCGGCGCGAGCGCCTTGATCAGGTTGTTTTCGAGCAGCAGCGCCTCGGCCTCCGAGCGCGTGACCGTGGTTTCGATCTTCGCGATCCGCGACACCATCATCGCGATGCGCGGCGAGGGCAGCGTCTTGTTGAAATAGCTCGAAACGCGCTTCTTCAGGTTGCGCGCCTTGCCGACGTAGAGCACCGCGCCGCCCGCGTCGTAATAGCGATAAACGCCGGGCAGGTGCGGCAATTGCGCGAGGATCGGCTTCGGTTCGAACGGGGCGTCGGCCGGAACGGACGGATCGGCCTGGGGAGGCGTGCGGGACGAATCGGATGCGGGGGCTGTCATGCGGGATCCGGGCGCCGTGGCGCGCGAACAGGTCATTTAGAATCGCCAGTTTAGTGCATTCGCCCCCGTTCCTTCGATGCCCGACTTCCCTGCCCCATCGCCCGCCCGCCCCGACGCCTCCGGGCCGCCGCTCGCCTGCGACATCTTCTGCGCCGTGGTCGACAACTTCGGCGATATCGGCGTGTGCTGGCGGCTCGCCCTGCAACTCGCACGCGAACACGGCTGGCAGGTGCGATTGTTCGTCGACGACCTGGCCACCTTCGCCCGGCTCGCGCCCGGCCTCGATCCGGCGGCGGCGAAGCAAAGTGTGGACGGCATCGCGATCGAGCATTGGGGCGAACCGGTGCATGCCGGCGACACGCTCGCGATCGCCGACGTGGCGATCGAGGCATTCGCCTGCGAACTGCCGGCCGAGTACGTGCGCGCGATGGCGCGTCGCGAACGCGCGCCGGTCTGGATCAACCTCGAATACCTGAGCGCCGAGGATTGGGTGGCCGATTTCCATCGCCGCCCGTCACCGCATCCGCGCTATCCGCTGCAAAAGGCGTTCTTCTTTCCGGGGCTCGGCCCCGGCACCGGCGGCGTGCTGAAGGAAACCGGCCTCGATGCGCGGCGCGAGGCGTTCATGGCCTCGGCCGAGGCGCGCGACGCGTGGTGGCGACGCGCCACCGGCGGCCCCGCGCCGGCGCCCGGCACGCTGGCCGTTTCACTGTTCGCCTATGAAAATCCGGCGCTCGGCGCGCTGCTCGAACAATGGCGCGACGGCACGCAGCCGGTCGTGCTGCTGGTGCCGGAAGGCCGTATCGGCCCGGCGGTGGCCGCGTTCTTCGGCCTGCCCGGCTTCGGCGCGGGCAGCCACGCGCAGGCGGGCCGGCTCACCGTGCACGGCCTGGCCTTCGTCGCCCAGCCCGATTACGACGCGCTGTTGTGGGCCAGCGATCTGAACTTCGTGCGTGGCGAGGATTCCTTCGTCCGCGCGCAGTGGGCACGCAAGCCGTTCGTCTGGCACATCTATCCGCAGGCCGACGACGCCCACCTGCCGAAACTCGACGCGGCGCTTGCCCACCTGAGCGCCACATTGCCCGCCCCGGCGCGCGACGCCGCCGCCCGCTTCTGGCACGCCTGGAACGGCGCGGGCACGCCGGACTGGGCCGATTTCTCGACTCACCGGGCCACGTTCGATGCGCGTGCGCACGCCTGGGCGGACGAACTGGCGGCGGTGGGCGATCTCGCTGGAAATCTGGCGGATTTCACAAAATCTCAGTTAAAATAAGCGGTTATCCAACGGCGGACCACGCAAGCGCGTTCCGGCCCCGGTCAATTGCCTGAAACACGGCGCCCGGCGTGCGAAACGAACCAGACATGGCCCGCTTGCGTAGTCGGCCGTTGCGCGACATCAGGAAAATTTTTTGCACAGGACAGTTTTGATATGAAAACCGCTCAGGAACTCCGCGTAGGCAACGTCGTGATGGTCGGCAGCGATGCGTGGGTTGTCGCCAAGGCCGAATACAACAAGTCGGGCCGTAACTCGGCCGTCGTCAAGATGAAGCTGAAGAACCTGCTGACGAACGCCGGCCAGGAATCGGTTTATAAGGCGGACGACAAGTTCGACGTCGTCGTGCTCGACCGCAAGGAAGTCACGTATTCGTATTTCGCCGATCCGATGTACGTGTTCATGGACGCCGATTACAACCAGTTCGAAGTCGAAGCCGAAATGATGGCCGACGCACTGAACTACCTCGAAGACGGCATGGCTTGCGAAGTCGTGTTCTATAACGAGAAGGCCATTTCGGTCGACATGCCCACGGTCATCGTGCGCGAAATCACGTACACGGAACCGGCCGTCAAGGGCGACACGTCGTCGGGCAAGGTGCTGAAGAGCGCCAAGCTGGCAACGGGCTATGAACTGCAAGTCCCGCTGTTCTGCGCCACCGGCGACAAGATCGAAATCGATACGCGTACCAACGAGTATCGCAGCCGCGCATAAGTTCACGCGATTGGCTTGAAAAAGCGCCCTTCGGGGCGCTTTTTGTTTGTCTGCAGCACATAATTGCATAAAATTGCAATAATCAAGCTTTTCAGCGTTGCCACACAGAATCGGCATCAATTTGTATCTTCGGTAACTCTTTTGCTTTCAAAGGTAAATACCGTACGCTATTGCCGCCAAGGGACATAAAATCCGACGCTAATCAAACAAATAGGGCGTACAGCCCGTCACGAACGGCCGGCCCATTGAACATTCCGCACACCATGCCACACGCCCTCATAGTCGAAGACGATCCCAACAGCTTGTCCGGCCTGACGGCGCTGCTTGCCGCTGACGGATTCACGGTCGACACCGCCACCTCGCTCGCCGAGGCTCGTGCAGCATTGGCGCGGACCATTCCCGATGTGGTGCTGGTCGACCTGAACCTGCCCGATGGCAGCGGCTTCGACCTGCTGCAGCACCTGCCCCAGCCGCAGCAGCCGAACGGCGGCCTGCCGGTCATCGTGCTGACCGGCAATGCGACGGTCGAGAGCGCGATCGAGGGGTTGCGGCATGGGATCTGGGATTACCTGCTCAAGCCGGTCAATATTCCGCGGCTGCGCAGCCTGCTGGCGCGCATCCCGCGCCCGTACGAGCTGATCGAGGAAGTGCAGACGCTGCGCACCACGCTGCGCCGGCTGGGCCGCTTCGGGCCGCTGATCGGCCGCAGCGACGGCACGCAACACGTGTACGACATGATCGAGCGCAATGCGCGCAGCGAGGCCGCCGTGCTCGTGTGGGGCGAGGCCGGCACCGGCAAGGAAGCCACCGCCCGCGCACTGCACGACCTGAGCCGCCGCCGCAAGGGGCCGCTCGTCAAGTTCGACTGCCGCGCCGCGCTGCAATTGCCGCGCGTGATCGAACTGGGCAGCGTCGTGATCGAAAGCATGTTGTTCGGCCGCGAACGCGGCAGCTACGGCGGTGCCGAACGGCGCGAGCCGGGCCTGTTCGAACAGGCCAGCGGCGGCACGCTGCTGCTCAAGGACGTAACCGCCCTGCCGCTGTCGATCCAGGAATCGCTGCTGCGCGCGCTCGATTCGCAATCATTCATGCGCATCGGCGGCTCGGCCGAGATCGCCACCGATTTCCGCCTGATCGCCACCTCGCGCCGCCCGGCACGCGAGGCGCTCGACAACGGTACGCTGCGCGAGGATCTGTGGCTGCGGCTCGACGCGGCTTCGATCGCGCTGCCGCCGCTGCGCGATCGCGACGACGACATGCTGCAGATCGCCGAGGCGCTCGTCACCGACCTGAACCTGGAGGCGCGCAAGGCGGGCCTCGGTTCGGTCGACAAGCGCATCGCACCCGACTTCATCCGCGAATGCCTGGCGTACGACTGGCCCGGCAACGTGCGCGAGTTGCGTGAACGCGTGCGGCTCGCCTACGAGGCGTCGGGCGATTTCATCGAAACGCTGCGTGCCAACGACGGCGTGTTCGTGCCGGGCGCCGCGCTGAACGGCAGCAGCGTGCAGGTGCGCGTCGGCACGCCGCTGTCGGACGTCGAGGATCTGCTGATCCGCGCGACACTCGACGCCGTGGGCGGCACCCGCCACCGCGCCGCCGCCCTGCTCGGCATCAGCCCGAAGACGCTCTACAACAAGCTGCAACGCATGAAGATGAACTGATGGCGGATGCCGCGCGCATTCCGCGACACGGCATCGGATCGACGAAACGACACGGGCCACGCAATGCGTGGCCCGTTCCTTTTTGGCTAGACGCTTGCGCCGTCAGGCGCTCATCCCAGCGTCTCGCGCAGCAGCGCCGTGGCGCGCTGGTAGTCGGGGCGGCGCGTCAGCTTGTCCCAGCTCGACGGCTTGCCGCGCGGACGCAGCCGGCGAATGCGGCGCGCCGATTCCGCCGACACCTCGGCCTGCATCTCGTTGAGCACCTTTTCGGCTTCTTCGGGCTGATTGCAGACCAGCACCATGTCGCAACCGGCCTCGATCGCCGCGTCGGCCGCCTGGGCGAGCGAGCCACCCGCACGCGCCGCTTCCATCGACAGGTCGTCGCTGAACACCGCCCCCGTGAAACCGAGCCGGTCGCGCAGCACGTCCTGCAGCCAGATCGGCGAGAACCCGGCCGGGCGCCGATCCACCTGCGTGTAGATCACGTGCGCCGGGATCACCGCCGACAGCGACAGGCCGAGCCAGTCGTAAGGCGCGACGTCGACCTTGAGGATCTGCTCGAGCGGCCGGTCGTCGGTCGGCAGCGCGACGTGCGAATCGGCTTCGGCAAACCCATGGCCGGGAAAATGCTTGCCGCAGTTCGCCATGCCGGCCAGCGCCAGGCCGTGGTTCAGGCTCTTGGCCAGCAGCGTGACGACGCGCGGGTCGCGATGGAACGCGCGATCGCCGATCACCTTCGAGCGGCCGTAATCGAGATCGAGCACCGGCGTGAAGCTCAGGTCGATGCCGCAGGCGCGCAGTTCGGCCGCCAGCACGAAGCCCACGGCGGTCGCCAGCTTGGTGGCGTGCAGCACGTCCTTGTCCCACAGCTCGCCGAGCCGGCGCATCGCCGGGAGCACCGTGAAACCGTCGGTACGGAAGCGCTGCACGCGGCCGCCTTCGTGATCGACGGCGATCAGGATGTCCTCGCGCACCGCGCGGATCGAATCGGTCAGCGCGCACAGCTGGGCGCGGTTCTCGAAATGGCGCGTAAACAGGATCACGCCGCCGGTACGCGGATGGGCCAGGCGGCGTGCATCGTCGCGCGTGAGTGTCGTGCCGACGACGTCGAGCATGACGGGGCCGGGAGTCGGTTTCATCGGGTCGGTCCGTGGAGAAGAGGTTCAGTCGCGAGCCGGCACGGCGCCTGGCGTTTCGGCCACGACGAAGGACACGGCGTAGTCGCGTTCGTCGCTGACGGTCACGCGCGCGCTGATCTGCCGCGCGGCCAGCCAGTCGGCCAGTTCGCCCGAGGCCACCACGTAGGGCTGGCCGCTCGGTTCGTTGAGGGTTTGCAGCGCGCGCCAGGTCATCGGCCAGCGCATGCCGAGGCCGATCGCCTTCGAGAACGCTTCCTTGGCCGAAAAGCGCGTGGCCAGGAACGCGATGCCGCGCGCCTCGGAGCGCTTGCGGCGCGCATGGAACACGCGCAGTTCGTCGGGGCCGAGCACCTTCTCGGCGAACCGGCCGCCGGTGCGTTCGAGCACCGCGGCAATCCGGCTCACCTGAACGATGTCGGTGCCGATCCCGTAGATCGTCATGGCGCGCTCAACGGCCGCCGTGGCGGGCGGCCACGCGTGCCGCCACCATGATCGCCTTCATCTCGCGCACGGCGTTGTCCCAGCCCGTGAAGATCGATTGCGCGACGATCGCGTGGCCGATGTTCAGCTCGACGATGCCGTCGATCGCGGCGATCGGCTGCACGTTGGTGTAGTGCAGTCCGTGGCCCGCGTTGACCTTCAGGCCCAGCGCGACGCCCGCGTCCACGCCCGCCACCACGCGCTCGTATTCGCGCTGCTGCGTGGCCTCGTCGTGCGCTTCCGCATAGGCGCCGGTGTGCAGCTCGACCACTGGCGCGCCGGCCTCGTGCGCGGCGCGAATCTGCTCGGCATCGGGATCGATGAACAGCGACACCCGCACGCCGGCCTCGGCCAGTTGCCGGCACGCGGCGCGCACGGCCTCGAAATGGCCGGCCACGTCGAGGCCGCCTTCGGTCGTCAGTTCCTCGCGCTTTTCCGGCACCAGGCAGGCGTCGTGCGGACGCACCTCGCAGGCGATGTCGAGCATCTCGGCCGTGACCGCGCATTCGAGGTTCATGCGCGTGACCAGCAGCGGGCGCAGCGCACGCACGTCGGCGTCGCGGATATGGCGGCGATCCTCGCGCAGATGCAGCGTGATCGCGTCGGCGCCGGCCTGCTCGGCGGCCAGCGCGGCGCGAATCGGATCGGGATAGCTCGTGCCGCGCACATTGCGCAGCGTGGCGACGTGATCGATGTTGACGCCGAGATCGATGGCGTTGGGCGCGGTCAGGAAGAAGCTCATAGGTTTTGCAGGTCGATCAGAATCTGGCGCGTGGCGAGCGGCGTGCCGCCCAGATAGGTGTTGAGCAGGAAGCGCATCAGCGTCTTGCTTTGCGCGACGGTCTGCGCACGATGGTAATCGTCCTCCTCCATGTCGAGCAACGTCTGGCCCGACACGACCGGCCAGTGCGACGGCAGCTCGTGGTCCGCCTCGCGCACGCCGCGCTCGGGATCGAACACGTAGCGGCCGTCAGCTTGCACCGTGCGGCGCGACACCGTGCGGGTCAGCGCACGTGCATGGCCGGTTTCGCGCAGCAGCACGCGCTCGAACGAGCGCAGCACCTGCACGGCCGGCTCGTCGTGGGCGAGCCGCGCGAGCGTGAGAAGGTAATGCTGGAACAGGGGGGAAACGGATCTTCGCGCGCGCAGAACTTGACCAGCAGTTCGTTGACGTAGAAACCGCAGAGCAGCGCGTCGCCGCCCAGCGGCAGCATGCCGCCCACCCATTCGGCGCCCGTCAGCGTGCGCATCTCGGATTTGCCCGACCACGACAGCGACAGCGGCTGGAACGTCTGCAGCACGCCGCGCAGCGCCGAATGCGGACGCTTGGCGCCCTTCGCGACGAGCGCGACGCGGCCGTGGTCGCGCGTCAGCACGTCGATGATCAGGCTGGTTTCGCGATAGGGATAACTGTGCAGCACGAAACCGGGCTGCTCGGAAACGCGAAATTCGGATGCGCGCGGCCCGCTGGCGCGACGCGGCTTGCGCGCCGGTGCGCGGGGAGCGGGTTCGGACGCGGCGGTGCCGGACGAAGCCGCCGTGGCGTCGGGCACGTCGGGCGCGGGATCGGCCAGCGACACGGGGACATCGTCGCCGACGCCGTCCGTCCCGTCATTCGTACCCATAGGCACGAAGCCCCGCTTCGTTGTCGGCCCAACCGCTCTTGACCTTGATGAAGGTCTCCAGATACACGGGGCCGTCGAACAGCTTTTCCATGTCGATACGCGCCTCGGTGCTGATCTGCTTGAGCTTGGCGCCCTTCTTGCCGATCACCATCGCCTTGTGCGAATCGCGCTCGACCAGGATCGTCGCGAACACGCGCGTGAGCCGGCCTTCTTCCTCGAACTTGTCGATGATCACGGTGCTCGTGTACGGCAGCTCGTCGCCCGTCCAGCGGAACACCTTCTCGCGCAGGATTTCGGCGGCGAGAAAACGCGAGCTGCGGTCGGTCAGGTCGTCTTCGCCGTAGATCGGATCGCCTTCCGGCAGGTAGGGCCTGGTGACCTGCATCAGCCGGGCGACGTCGTCATCGCTCTTGGCCGACAGCGGCACCACTTCGGCGAACTCGCGCAGATCGCCCATGTCCTTCAGGAACGGGAACAGCGAACTCTTGTCGGCGACCCGGTCGAGCTTGTTGAGCACCAGCAGCGTCGGCACGTTCTTCGGGATCAGGTCGAGCACCTTTTGATCGTCGGGGCCGAAACGGCCCGCCTCGATCACGAACAGGATCGCGTCGACCGAGGTGAGCGTGGACGTGACGGTGCGGTTCAGCGTGCGGTTCAGCGCGGTGCTGTGGCGCGTCTGGAAGCCCGGCGTATCGACGAAGATGTATTGCGCGTCCGGCAGCGTGTGGATGCCGGTGATGCGATGGCGCGTGGTTTGCGCCTTGCGCGAGGTGATGCTGATCTTCTGGCCGACGAGCGCGTTCATCAGCGTCGATTTGCCGACGTTCGGCCGGCCGACGATGGCGACCATGCCGCAACGGAATCCGGCGGGAGTAACGGGAGCGTTCATATCAGGTTGCTGCAATGCGTGGCGAGCCGCACGACGCGGCCCGCGACTGGATCAGGAGTTCAGTGACCGGCATCGGCCACGCGCAGGGGCGCGGCGGCGAGGTCGGTATCGGCGTCGTCGGACGGCCCGGATGTGGTGTCGCGCAGGCGCAACGTGCGGTCGCCCGTACCGGCGCCACGAACGGCGGTATCGGGCTTGTCGCCGGCTGCCGGCGCCGATTTCTCGGTAGCGGGTTTATCTGCGGCGGGTTTATCCGTCGCTTGCGGCTTGTCGTTCGGCTTGTCGGCCGGTTTATCCACAGGCTTGTCGGCCGATTTCACAGTGTCGCCGTGCGAACCCGCGCGAATCACGGCCACCGGTATGCCGCGCTCGGCGGCGCCGTCGGCCGGCTTGCCCGCCGCGGACGCCGTACGTTCCTTGCGTTCGGCCGGCGCGGCCCGCAGGTCCAGCGCTTCCTGCACACCCTTCACGCCCGGCACGATGTCCGGCTCGCCCTTGGCGCGCGAACTCTTCGAGCGCTTCGGCTTGGCAGCGGCCATCGGGCGCGCCATCACCTCGTCGAGCGCCTTCTTCGCGGCAGCCTGCTCGGCCGCGCGGCGGCTCGCGCCGGAACCCGACACCTTGATCTCGAGCTTCGGCACCGTGCATTCGACTTCGAATTGCTGATTGTGCGCCGCACCATGCGTGGCGACCACGGTATAGGTCGGCAGCGCGATCTTGTGGCCTTGCAGGTATTCCTGGAGCAGGGTTTTGGCATCCTTGCCGAGCGTGCGCGGATCGATGTGATCGAGAATCGGTATGTAAAGGCGCTTGATCACCCCTTGGGCGGCTTCGAAGCCGCCATCGAGGAACACGGCCCCGATGATGGCTTCGAACGCGTCCGCGAGAATCGACGGGCGGCGAAACCCGCCGCTGCGCAACTCCCCTTCCCCGAGCCGCAGGCCTTCCGAAATATTCAGGGCCTGAGCAATTTCGTACAGCGACTGCTGCTTGACGAGATTGGCTCGCACGCGCGACAGATCGCCCTCGTCCAGCTTGCTGAAGCGCTGGAACAACAGGGCCGCCACCGCGCAATTCAGAACGGAATCGCCGAGAAACTCGAGCCGTTCGTTATGCGTGGCGCTGTGGCTACGGTGGGTCAAAGCCTGACGCAGCAATTCCGCATTGCGAAATTCGTAGCGCAGCCGGCTTTCCAACTGGGACTGAGACATGAGCAGGAGTATAACGCGGCCGCGGGTGCCGTCGAGTGACGGATGCCGGGCGTGAAAAGGCGTGTCGAAGCGGTGTTACCGCGGGTTCTTGAAGTGATTTGCCAGCATTGCGCGTGGCCGTCGCGCAATGCTGGCCGGGATCGACCGGTGGCTCAGTGGAACGAGCCGATGCGCTTCAGGTCGCTGAAGTTCATCCAGATGAAGAACGCGCGGCCGACCACATCCTTGTCGGGCACGAAGCCCCAGTAGCGGCTGTCCGCGCTGTTGTCGCGGTTGTCGCCCATCATGAAGTAGTGGCCCGGCGGCACCTTGCAGGTCACGCCGTGCTCGTTGTACTGGCAGTTGCTCTTGTACGGGAAATCGTCGGCGCCCATCACGAACGGCGGCACGGCCGGGTTGTTCAGGATCGCGTTCTTGCGGCCGTCGATGGTTTCTTCGTACTGCTTCGCATAGTTCATGCGTTCTTCGTCGAAGAAATCGGGCAGCGGCGTTTCGGGCACGGCCTGGCCATTGATGGTCAGCTTCTTGTCGTAGTACTGCACGGTGTCGCCCGGCAGGCCGATCACGCGCTTGATGTAGTCGACCGACTCATCCTTCGGATAGCGGAACACCACGACGTCGCCACGCGCGAGCGGGCTGCCCGAGGTGACCTTCTGGTTCGTGATCGGCAGGCGCAGGCCGTATTCGAACTTGTTGACGAGGATGAAATCGCCCACCAGCAAGGTCGGCACCATCGAGCCCGACGGAATCTTGAACGGCTCCACCACGAACGAGCGCACCACGAACACCGCCAGAATCACCGGGAAAAAGCTTGCCGTGTATTCGAGCCACCACGGCTGGCGCAGCTTCTCGTCGCGCAGCTTGGCGCGCGTCGCATCGGCGTTTTCGTCGGCGAAGCGCGCCTCGACGCGCGCTTGCTGATTGTCGAACTCGGCTGCCGCTTGGTCGGCCGCCTTGCGACGGCCCGGCAGGAACACCAGCTTGTCCAGCACCCACGCAATCCCCGTCAACACGACGAGCACAAACAGAATCAATGCGAAATTCATAAAAGGATCAGTCCTGTTATTTGTCTTCGACCCGCAAGATCGCGAGGAACGCTTCCTGCGGGATCTCGACCGAACCCACCTGCTTCATGCGCTTCTTACCGGCTTTCTGCTTTTCGAGCAGCTTCTTCTTTCGCGAGATGTCGCCGCCGTAGCACTTGGCCAGCACGTTCTTGCGCAGCGCCTTGATGTTTTCGCGCGCGACGATGTTCGCGCCGATCGCGGCCTGGATCGCCACGTCGTACATCTGGCGCGGGATGATCTCGCGCATCTTCGCCGCCACTTCGCGGCCGCGATATTGCGACTGCGAACGGTGCACGATGACCGACAGCGCATCGACCTTGTCGCCGTTGATCAGCATGTCGACCTTGACCACGTCCGACGAGCGGTATTCCTTGAACTCGTAATCCATCGACGCATAGCCGCGCGAAGTGGATTTCAGGCGATCGAAGAAATCGAGCACGATTTCGGCCATCGGGATTTCGTAGGTCAACTGCACCTGGCGGCCGTGGTACTGCATGTTGATCTGCGAGCCGCGCTTCAGTTCGCACAGCGTGATGACCGCCCCGACGTATTCCTGCGGCATGTACAGGTTCACGGTGACGATCGGCTCGCGCACTTCCGCGATGCGGCCCGGATCGGGCATCTTGGCCGGATTCTCGACCTTGATGATTTCGCCGTTGGCCTGCACGACCTCGTACACCACGGTGGGCGCCGTGGTGATCAGGTCCATGTCGAATTCGCGCTCGAGGCGCTCCTGCACGATTTCCATGTGCAGCAGGCCGAGGAAGCCGCAGCGGAAGCCGAAGCCGAGCGCCTGCGACACTTCCGGCTCGTATTGCAGCGAGGCGTCGTTCAGGCGCAGCTTTTCGAGCGATTCGCGCAGCGCGTCGTACTGGTTCGCCTCGACCGGGTAAAGGCCCGCGAACACCTGCGGCTTCACTTCCTTGAAGCCCGGCAGCGGCTCCGGCGCCGGCTTGGCGACGTGCGTGACGGTATCGCCCACCTTCGCGGCCGTCAGCTCCTTGATGCCGGCGATGATGAAACCCACCTGGCCGGCCGACAGCGATTCGAGATCGCGCGATTTCGGGGTAAACACGCCGACATGCTCGACCGGGTATTGCGCACCGGTGGCCATCAGCTTGATCTTTTCCTTCGGACGCAGCGTGCCGTTGACGATGCGCACCAGCATCACCACACCGACGTAGTTGTCGAACCACGAATCGATGATCAGCGCCTGCAGCGGCGCGTCGGGATCGCCCTTCGGCGGCGGCACCTTGGCGATCAGCGCTTCGAGCACATCTTCGACGCCGAGCCCCGTCTTGGCACTGCAACGCGTGGCATCGGTCGCATCGATGCCGATCACGTCCTCGATTTCCTCGATGGCGCTTTCCGGGTTGGCCGCCGGCAGATCGATCTTGTTCAGGACCGGCACCACCTCGACGCCGAGCTCAATCGCCGTGTAGCAGTTCGCGACGGTTTGCGCCTCGACGCCCTGGCTTGCATCGACGACCAGCAACGCGCCCTCGCAGGCCGACAGCGAGCGGCTCACTTCATACGAGAAATCGACGTGCCCCGGGGTGTCGATCAGGTTCAGGTTGTAGACCTTGCCATCGCGTGCGCGATAGGACAATGCGGCCGTCTGTGCCTTGATCGTGATGCCGCGCTCGCGCTCGAGATCCATCGAGTCGAGCACCTGCGCTTCCATTTCGCGGTCGGAGAGGCCACCGCATACCTGGATGATGCGATCCGCGAGCGTCGACTTGCCGTGGTCGATGTGCGCGATGATCGAGAAATTGCGAATATGATCCATTCAGTGCCGATCAAGCGAAAAAGGCGCGCTCGACGACTGCGGAGCACGCCTTGTAAGTCGGTGAAAAAACAGCCTATTTTAGCCGAAAAGGCTTGGCAGAGGCGGCATTTTGGCCGCGCCCGGCCAGATAAGGCACGAAAACTGCAGGAATGTGTGTCGGGACGGCCGCTTGCCGGACCGACCGGCGCCTTTACCGCGCCCCGCCGGCCACGCCGCGCCGCAACAGCGCCGCGCGCACCGCGACCGCATCGAACCGGTGGCGGCACACCTCGGCGCCGTCAAGCAGCAGCACCGGGACGTCCTCGTCATAGCGCGCCACCAGCGCGGAATCGGCGTCGATATCGACGTACGTCACCGCCACCTGAAACTCGGCCGCGACCGGGGCCAGCGCCGCGCGCAGATCATCGCACAGGTGGCACCAGCCGCGGCCGTAGAGGGTGAAGGCCACGCGCCGCGGTTACTTCTGGCGCGGACGCAGCGGAACGAACTGCGTGTTGTCGCCGCGCCGCACCAGCACCGCCACCATCTTCGACGGGTCCAGCTTCGACGTCAGGTCGACGAATTGCTTGGCGTTGGTGATATCGGTGTCGCCCACGCGAATCACGATGTCGTCGCGCTTGAGGCCGGCGCGCGCCGCCGGGCCGTCGGCCGCATCGACGTGCACGCCGTTCGGCACCTTGGCCGCTTTCAGTTGATCGGCCGTCAGATCGCTGACCGTCAGGCCGAGCGCATTGCTCTGGCGCGGCTTGACCGGCTGGCTCGGCTTGCCGTCGGCGTTGCGCGCGCTCTTCTCGGCCGGCACTTCGGCAATCATGATCGGCAGATCGCGCGAGGTGCCCTTGCGCCAGATCGTGACCGTCGCGTGGGAGCCCGGCTTGGTGTCGCCGACCATGCGCGGCAGATCGGTGGCTTCCTCGACGTCACGCCCATTGAACTTGAGGATGATGTCGCCGGCCTGCACGCCGGCCTTGTCGGCCGGGCCGCCCGGCTCGACGCTGCTGACCAGCGCGCCCTGCGCACGCGGCAGGCCGAGCGAATCGGCGACATCCTTGGTGACCTCGCCGATCGCCACGGCGATGCGCCCGCGCGTGACCTTGCCCGAGGTCTTCAACTGCTCGGCCACGCGTATCGCCTCGTCGATCGGAATCGCGAACGAAATGCCCATGAAGCCGCCGGTCCGGCTATAAATTTGCGAGTTGATGCCGATCACCTCGCCCTGCATGTTGATCAGCGGGCCGCCCGAATTACCGGGGTTCACCGCGACGTCGGTCTGGATGAACGGCAGGTAATCGCCGGTGTTGCGGCCCTTCGCGCTGACGATGCCGGCCGTGACCGTGTTGTCCAGCCCGAACGGCGAACCGATCGCGACCACCCACTCGCCCACGCGCACCTTGTTGGAATCGCCGATCGACACGCTCGGCAGATTGGCGGCGTTGATCTTGACAATCGCGACGTCGGTGCGCTCGTCCACGCCGATCAGCCTGGCCTTGAATTCGCGCTTGTCGGTCAGCGTCACGTAGATCGTGTCGGCGTCATCGACCACGTGCGCGTTGGTCATCACATAGCCGTCGGGCGACAGGATGAAGCCGGAGCCCACGCCGCGGTTCTGTTCGGTGTCGGGCGCATCGGGCGCGCTCTTGGGCGCCCCCGGCGTTTGCGGCAGCGGGATGCCGAAGAAGCGGCGGAAGAACTCCGACATGTCGCCGTCGTCCGGGCCTGGCTGGAACGCGCCGCGCGGATCGACCGGCACGGTGGCCGTGGTGCGGATGTTGACCACGGCCGGGCCGGCCTTCTCGACCAGATCGGCGAAATCGGGCAACGCGGCGCGGGCCGCGGGCGCGGAAGGCGGTGCAACCGGCACCGATGCGGCAGCCGGCGCCGACGCACCCGAGGTGGGCGAAGCGGTTTGCGCGGCCAGCGACGCAACGGGCAAGCACGCCGTCATCGCCGCCGCGGCCGTCCAGGTACGCAGCGTGGTCTTGATCATGTCGGGGAACCGGGAGCTTACTTCGAAGGCTTGTATTCTATGGCACCCGCGAACTGCTGCAAGGTTGCCTGCGGCACTTCGCCCAGCAAGGTGATCCAGAAATCGCCGCTGCGCTTGACCAACACATGGGTGGCGCCGGTGCTGCCCGCCCCTTCCTTGCGAGTGGAACCCTTTTCCACCGGTTCGATGAAGGCCGACACGGTAGCGAGGCCGTCGGTGAACACGGCCTGATCGACGGCGATCGGCGCGGCCTTCGGATCGCGCGCGGCCATCGGCCGGCGCACTTCGCGGATCTTGCGGAAACCGGCCACGCTCGGCGCGATCTTCCAGCCCTGCGCCTCGATGTCGACCGGCGCCACCGGCGGGCGCACCACGGTACAGTTGTCGAGGTTGCGGATGCTGTTCGCGATGATGGTTTTTTCGGCCGGATTCGCGGCGCCGATCTGCAATTGCGAGAACGCTACCTGCTCAAGCACGTGGTCGTCGGCGTCGAGCGTCTGCGTACGCAGCAGCAGGCCAGTCTTGGCGTCGGTCCAGAGCTTGTAGGCGAAGCGGTTCGCGTCCTTCGGCACCAGTTCGACAACCTGCGCGTCGATACCGGCCACCCGATCCTGGCCGGCCGGCTTGACGTCGTAGGCCGACAGCACCTGTTCGCCGCTCGCGCCGAGCAGCGACGGGAACGCGTCACGGTTCTGGCGACGCTCGACCACGCACAGATGACGCTCGGGCACGAACGTGACGAGATCGTCGTTATGACGCAGCAGCTTGCGCGGCTTGCCGTCGAGGCTTTCGATCTTCTCGTATTCGCCGCCCTTGGCCGCGACGTGGGTGATGCGCGACGACTGCACGTAATTGCCGCGCTGGAACACGAAGGTGCCGTCGTAGTTCTGAGCTTGCGCGGCCTGCTGAATGCGGTCCAGCCAGGCGGCCGCGGCTTGCGGGCCGGCGGCCGGATCGAGTGCGGGTTGCGCGATCGCGTGGTTGTGAACGGAAATCAGTGCGGCGGCGCACAACACGAGCGCAGGCAGCCGCGTCCAGCCGGAAGTGGCGCGATTCAACAGCAATGTCCGCATCGAGTTTATTGGCCTTGCGTCGTGACGGCGGTGCGAATGAGCGGCATCGAGCCCGACACGACGGGCTGCTGCGCGAATTGCTGGTGCGCTTCGAGGTATTGGTCGAGGCTCGCGTCGCGGATGATGTTCAGATCCTGACGGGCCGGCGCGGACACACGCTGCAGATCCTGCGGCGCCACCGATGCCACCTGCACCTGCGAGACACCCGGCTGGCCCGCGCCCTGCATTTGCGGCACGACGATCCAGGTGAACATGGCGGCCGCGGCGGCCACCGCCAGCCCCGGCACGAGACGGCGGCGCAGCGCGCTGCGCGGCGCCGGTGCAGCGGCCTCGACCGTCAGCGCGGCCGGCGCGATCAGGTGCGGCTCGGCCGCGAACGCGGCGGAAAACCGGGCGCTGAAGGCGTGGCTGACCGCCGGCGCGATCGCGAGATCGTCGGAACGCAGTGCGTCGCCGATCGCGTGAAACTCGGACCAGGCGCGACGCTCCGTGTCGCCGAACGCGGCCAGGATCTGGCCGAGCGGCAGGCCATCGGGCGAATCGCCGTCGACCAGTGCGGATAGACGCTCGCGTTGCGAGCGGCCTTGCGAATGCGATTGCGTAGAGACCGACCCCATGATGCTCCCCATCTTCAATACCCCGTCGTGACACACGACTCTGTATAACTGGACCCCGTGCCGTTTCCGCACCCCGGGGCAGGCCTTACCAGCGCCTGCCTTCGGGCGTGTCGAGAAGCGGACGCAACTTGTTGGCGATCGCCTCACGGGCCCGGAAGATTCGCGAACGAACGGTGCCGATCGGGCAGTTCATCATTTCCGCGATTTCTTCGTAACTCAGGCCCTCGATTTCCCGCAATGTGATGGCCTGACGCAATTCCTCGGGCAGCAGGGCCATCGCAGCGTTCACCGTTTCGGCGATCTGCTTGCTCATCAACATCGACTCGGGCGTGTTGATATCCCTTAGTTGGTCTGCGTCCGAGAAAGTTTCCGCTTCTTCCGCATCCGCTTCAGTGGATGTCGGCGCGCGGCGCCCCTGGGTCGCAAGGTAGTTCTTGGCCGTATTGACGGCAATTCGGTACAACCATGTATAGAACGCGGATTCGCCGCGAAACTGCGGCAGCGCGCGGTATGCCTTGATGAACGCGTCCTGGGCCACGTCCTCGACCTCGGCGGGATCCCGCACGAGGCGCGAGATCAGCCGGAGGATCTTGCGGTGGTATTTGGAGACCAGGAGTTCGAACGCCGCCTTGTCGCCTTTCTGAACGCGTTCGACCAGAACCTGATCGATTTCTTTTTCACTCACCTGACAAATCCGTTAACTAGGGATGCAACGCGGAGCGCTATTGTACCAACGCCCACCGGCGCGCCGCGAAAGCGGCCGTGGCCCACGCACCCGCCGCTAATCGCGGCCGGCTCGCCTGCCGGCCACCGACAGCGCGCGAAACGCGCGCGGCTCGATGGCATCGGCCGGCACCAGGAACGGCACCGGCCGCCCGTGCTCGCGTGCAATCTCGAGCACCAGCAGCCGGTCCGCCCAATGCGTGCAGCGAACCACGGCACCGTGCGCGAGGCGTCGCCCCGAACCATCGTACACGGCCAACGCGCCGGTACCCGGTTCGAGCAGCAACGCGCACGGCACACGGCGCGCACTGGTTTCACGCGCCACCGAGGCGAGCAAGGCAGCACTCAGCAACCCGACGAACACCGCTTCCACGCTCCCGACGAACGACGCTGCGCTCGCACCGGCAGCCGCCGCGCAAAGCACGACGAAGGCTGCCAGCACGACGCGCAGCGTCGTCGATGCACGCAGCGCGACAGGCTGCGTGCCAGGGAAGTGTGGAAGGGAGGGACCCGTCAAGCGATCCCGCTTCAGGCGCGCTTGAAAACCAGCGTGCCGTTAGTCCCGCCAAAGCCGAAGGAGTTCTTCAGCGCGACATCAATCTTCATGTTCCGCGCTTCGTTCGCGCAGTAATCGAGATCGCATGCCGGATCCTGATCGAAGATGTTGATGGTCGGCGGCGACACCTGGTTGTGCACGGCGAGCACCGTGAACACCGATTCGAGGCCGCCCGCCCCGCCCAGCAAGTGGCCCGTCATCGACTTCGTCGAGTTGACCACCATCTGCTTGGCGCGATCGCCGAACGCACGCTTGATACCGGTCGTTTCGGCCAGATCGCCGAGTTGCGTCGACGTGCCGTGCGCGTTCAGGTAATCGACCTGATCGACGTTGATGCCGGCGTTGCGCAGCGCAGCCAGCATGCAGCGGCGGGCGCCATCGCCATCCTCGAGCGGTGCGGTCATGTGATAGGCGTCGCCGCTCATGCCGTAGCCGCTGATTTCGGCGTAGATCTTCGCGCCGCGTGCCTTGGCGTGCTCGTACTCCTCGAGCACCATCACGCCCGCACCTTCGCCGAGCACGAAGCCGTCGCGATCCTTGTCCCACGGACGGCTCGCCGTCGCCGGATCGTCGTTGCGCTGCGACAAGGCACGCGCGGCCGCGAAGCCGCCGATGCCGAGCGGCGACACGGTGGCTTCCGCGCCGCCCGCGATCATCACGTCGGCGTCGCCGTATTCGATCATGCGCGAGGCCTCGCCGATGCAGTGCAGGCCGGTGGTACAGGCCGTCACGATGGCGAGATTCGGGCCTTTCAGACCGAACTTGATCGACAGATGGCCCGAGATCATGTTGATGATCGAGGCCGGTACGAAGAACGGCGAAATCCGGCGCGGGCCGCGGTTCAGCAGCTCGGTTTGCGTGACTTCGATCATCGGCAGACCGCCGATGCCCGAGCCGACGATCACGCCGATGCGCTCGGCGTTTTCCTCGTTCACTTCCAGGCCGCAGTCCTTCATGGCCTGCATGCCTGCCGCGATGCCGTAATGGATGAAGGTATCCATGTGACGCGCTTCTTTCGCGGGCAGGTAGTCTTCGACGTTGAAGCCTTTCACCTCGCCCGCAAAGCGGGTCGAGTAGTTCGTTGCATCGAACTTGGTGATGTTGGCAATGCCGGACTTCCCGGCGACGAGATTGGCCCACCCGTCGGCAACATTATTGCCAACAGGCGAGATCAGCCCAAGGCCTGTAACAACAACTCGACGGCGGCTCACGGTACCCTCTTTTCCATAGGATGACAAAAACAGAAGCCACAGGGGCCGCAGGAACCAGCCCTGCGAGCCCTGTGGCTGTTAGCGCGGCCGGCAAGCGTGCCGGCGGCGAGATCTGGCGCCCATGCAGCGTTTCGACAACGTTGCAAGTGGCGTTGCCTTGGTTAGGCCTTGACGTTCGCGCGAGCGTAGTCGATCGCTTGCTGAACCGTCGTGATCTTTTCGGCCTCTTCGTCCGGGATTTCCATGCCGAACTCGTCTTCGAGCGCCATCACCAGCTCGACGGTGTCGAGCGAGTCTGCGCCGAGGTCGTTCACGAACGAAGCTTCGTTCTTGATTTCGCCTTCGGCCACGCCCAGTTGCTCGGCGACGATCTTCTTGACACGTTGTTCGATGTTGTCCATTACCCCTCCGAGGGAAGTTTGAGATTTACAAGTGCGCGCATTTTATCAGGTTTGATGCCTCCAAAAATGCGCGCCGGCATTGCGGTTCGACAGGCGCCGACAGCGCCTCCATCCGACATACGGCGCGGATGGTAAACGAATTCCGTTACGACATGTACATACCGCCGTTCACATGCAGCGTCGTGCCGGTGATATACCCGGCGAGCGGCGAGGCGAGGAACGCGACGGCGTGAGCGATATCGTCGGTGCTGCCGAGGCGCCCGAGCGGAATCTGGGTTTTCAGTGCGGCCTGCTGTTCTTCGGGCAGCGACTTGGTCATGTCGGTATCGATGAAGCCCGGCGCCACGCAATTGACGGTGATGCCGCGGCTGCCGATTTCACGTGCCAGCGCACGCGTGAGGCCGGCCACGCCGGCCTTGGCAGCCGCGTAGTTGGCCTGGCCCGGATTGCCGAGCGATCCCACCACCGACGTGATGTTGATGATGCGGCCGCCACGGGCCTTCATCATCGGGCGCAGCACGCCGCGCGACAGGCGGAACACCGATTTCAGGTTGGTGTCGATCACGGCGTCCCAGTCGTCGTCCTTCATGCGCATCGCCAGTTGATCCTGGGTGATGCCGGCATTGTTGACGAGGATGTCGAGACGGCCGAATTCCTTGACGACGGAATCGATCAGCGCATCGCTCGACGCGGCGTCGTTCACGTTCAGCACCGCACCGCGGCCGGCCAGGCCGGCTTCGCCGAGCGCCGCGCCGATGCCTTCGGCGCCCGCTTCGCTGGTGGCCGTGCCGATCACCGTCGCGCCCTGGCGCGCGAGTTCGAGCGCGATTGCCCGGCCGATGCCGCGCGACGCGCCGGTGACGATCGCCACCTGTTTGTCGAGAGTCTTGTCCATGTTGTTCCGTGAATCGGATGAATCGGAATGCGGTCAGGCGGTGACGAGCTTCAGCACGTCGTCGAGCGTCGCCGGATCGTACACGGCTGCGCCCGTCAGTTCGCCATCGATGCGCTTGGTCAGGCCCATCAGCACCTTGCCCGGCCCGCATTCGACCAGATGCGTGACGCCCGTGCCCGCGATATGCCGGACGCATTCGACCCAGCGCACCGGGCCTGCCGCCTGGCGCACCAGCGCATCCTTGATGGCAGCCGGATCCGACACGACGGCAACGTCGATGTTGTTGACCACGGGAATATGCGGCGCGGCGATCGTGACGCCGGCCAGGTAGTCGCGCAGTTGATCCGAGGCTGGCTTGAGCAGCGACGAATGGAACGGCGCCGACACCGCCAGCGGCAGCGCGCGCTTCGCACCCTTCGCCTTGGCGACTTCGCAGGCCTTCTCGACCGCGGCCTTGGTGCCGGCGATCACGACCTGCGCGGGCGCGTTGAAATTGACGGCTTCGACCACGCCGGCCTCCGATGCCTCGGCGCACACCGCGCGCACCGTGTCGTCGTCGAGGCCGAGGATCGCGGCCATGCCGCCCTCGCCGACCGGCACGGCGCTTTGCATGGCCTGTGCGCGGAAACGCACCAACGGCACGGCGTCGCGAAACGCGAGCGCGCCCGAGGCGACCAGCGCCGTGTATTCGCCGAGGCTATGGCCCGCGACGATCGACGGCGCCGGGCCGCCGGCCTGTTGCCAGGCGCGATAGCACGCGTAGGCGGCCGTCAGCATCACGGGCTGCGTGTTGGTGGTGAGGTTCAGTTCTTCGGCCGGGCCTTCGGCGATCAGCTTGCCGAGATCCTGGTTCAGCGCATCGGACGCCTCCTGGACCGTTTCGCGCACCACGGCGAACTCGGCGAATGCGTTGAGCATGCCGACCGCTTGCGAACCCTGCCCCGGAAAAACAAATGCAAATTTCATCTCGTCCTCGTTTGATTCGTTCGAACGACGCGCCGGCCTGGGCGCGCCCGGTGAAGCGCGGCTCCGCTCAGAAGCGGAACACCGATGCGCCCCACGTGAAGCCGCCGCCGACGCCTTCGACCAGCACGGTCTGGCCGCGCTGGATGCGGCCGTCGCGCACCGCCACGTCGAACGCGAGCGGGATCGATGCGGCGGACGTGTTGCCGTGTTCGCCGACGGTGACGACCATGCGCTCCTGCGGCAAGCCGAGCTTGCGGCAAGTGCTGGTCATGATACGGATATTCGCCTGGTGCGGAATCAGCCAATCGACCTGGTCGGGCGTCAGATTCGCCTTCTCCAGCGCTTCGACGGCCACCTTCTCCAGCACGTTCACGGCGAGCTTGAACACCGCCTGGCCGTCCATGTGAAGAAACGCGCTGCCCGCGATCACGCCGCCGTTCACGTTGCCCGGCGTGCAGAGGATGTGCGAGTAGCTGCCGTCGGCGTGCAGTGCGCTGCCGAGGATGCCCGGCTCTTCCGAGGCGGACAGCACGACCGCGCCGGCGCCGTCGCCGAACAGCACGCAGGTGGTGCGGTCCTTGAAATCGAGGATGCGCGAGAAGGTTTCGGCGCCGATCACCAGCGCGTTGCGATGCTGGCCGCTGCGGATGAAGCTGTCGGCCGTCGCCAGCGCATAGGCGAAGCCCGAGCACACGGCCTGCACGTCGAACGCGGCGCCGCCGTTGCGGATGCCGAGCTTGTTCTGCAGCAGGCAGGCGGTGCTGGGAAAGACGAAATCGGGTGTGGAGGTGGCGACGATGATCAGGTCGATCGACTGCGGATCGATATCGGCCGCTTCGATCGCGCGCTGCGCGGCGATCAGGGCGAGATCGCTGGTCGTGACGTCGGGATCGGCGAAATGGCGCGTATGGATGCCGGTGCGCGCGACGATCCATTCATCGCTGGTTTCGATGCCGTCTTTCGCGAGGCGGTCGGCGAGCGCCTGATTCGTGACGCGGTTGGGCGGCAGGTAGCTGCCCGTGCCGAGCACGCGGGAATAGAGAGTCGATTGGGCCATTTATGCTTTGGAGGACAAACCGGCAGAAGGTTCGGCCTGCTGGCCTGCAGACGGTGCTGCCTGACCGGCCCCGCCCGCGTCGTGACCGCTTTCGCCAAGCGGCATCGCGTTTTCCGCCATGGCCCGGGAAAGGCGCTCCAGCACGCCATTTTTGACCGCATCATACCCGCGTTTGATAGCCCACTCAAACGCGTAGGCATCGGCGGAACCGTGGCTCTTGATCACCAGGCCGCGCAGGCCGAGCAGCGCCGCGCCGTTGTATTGGCGGTGGTCGACGCGCTTCTTGAAGCGCATCAGCACCGGCAGCGCGAGGATCGCCATCAGCTTGCTGGGGAGCGAACGGCTGAACTCTTCCTTGATGATGTTGGCGAGCATCTGCGCGAGGCCTTCGGACGTCTTCAGGGCGACATTGCCGACGAAACCGTCGCAGACGATCACGTCGACCGTGCCCTTGTAGATGTCGTTGCCTTCCACGTTGCCGCGGAAATTGAGCGTGCTGGTACGCAGCAGCTCGCCGGCGCGCTTGATGGTCTCGTTGCCCTTGATCACCTCTTCGCCGATGTTGAGCAGGCCGATGCTCGGGCGCTCCTTGCCTTCGAGGGCGGCGACCAGCGCATGCCCCATTTCGGCGAACTGGAGAAGGTGCTGAGGCTCGCAATCGACGTTGGCGCCGAGGTCGAGCATCATCGTGTAGCCGGACGGATTCGGCAGCGCCGAGGCGATGGCGGGCCGTTCGATGCCGGGCAGCGTCTTGAGCACGTAGCGCGACACGGCCATCAACGCACCGGTGTTGCCGGCCGAGATGCAGGCCTGGGCGGCGCCGTCCTTGACGTGATTGAGCGCGACGCGCATCGAGGAATCTTTCTTCCTGCGCAGCGCGACTTCGACGGGATCGTCCATCGCCACCACTTCGGTCGCCGCGACGATCGACAGCGAAGGATCGTCGAGCGCCTTGAGCTTCTTCAGCTGGGAGCGGATGGCCGAATCGAGGCCGACCAGCATCAGGTGCGCATCGGGATGCGCACGGACAAACTTGACTGCCGCGGGAACGGTCACGGACGGGCCGTGGTCGCCTCCCATGCAATCGATCGTGAGCTTTACTGTCATGGAGTGCGACGAATTTCAGGCACAAAAAAGCGGCAGTTGAATGCCGCCTTCTTGTTGAGCCAGGAAAGTGTCAAGCGAACCGGGCGTCACGCGTGTCCCCCTGCAATGGTGCGGGCGGGCGCGACGCAAGGTGCTTAGTCGTTCTTCGTCTTGACGACTTTCTTGCCGCGATAGTAGCCGTTCGGGCTGATGTGGTGACGCATATGCACTTCACCCGTGCTCGGCTCGACGGCCAGGGGCGTCGTCGTCAGGAAATCGTGCGAACGGTGCATGCCGCGCTTCGACGGCGACTTCTTGTTTTGCTGAACTGCCATGACTAACTCCTAAAAATTTTCCGGATTCTAACACAGCCCGAATCGGCGCTATCCATCCAGGCACTCCCGCCCGACGCCTTCCCGTGCTCCACCTACGTCAGTGTTTCTTGTCGCCGTCCCGCTTCAGCGCTTCGAGCGCCGCGAACGGATTGGGCCGCTCATCGCCGGGCACCTCGCCGCCTTCGGATTCTTCATCGAGATCCTCGGTATCGGTGGCGGGACCGCTCACCCCCGATACGAGACTTTCGTGAACCGACGGACAGCTTTCGTGCTTCGGAACGAGCGGCAACGAGAGCAACAGCTCTTCCTCGATCAAGTCGACGAGATCGAACTGGCGCGAACCCACGATCACATCGACTTCATCGGTCTCATCGAGCGGAATGGCTTCCGCTTCTTCTTCGGTTGCAACAATTCGATACAGCATGTCGACATCGAAGGCCTGCTGATACGGAGCCATGCAGCGCTGGCATCCGAGCCACGCGGTGCCGTGCAGCGCGAGGCGCAGATACGGCTGGGCCAGCTCGCTGCCGTCTTCCTGCAGTTCCGCTTGCGTCGAGCCTTCCGCCTGCCACGTGAACGTGGTGTCGCGGTCTGGCGCGTCGGCCGGCACTTCGTTTAACATGCGCGGCAGTTGCGAGAGCCGCACCGCGCCTGCCGATTGCCGCCCGCTGCGGGCGAATTCGAACAGGTCGACGAGATGCGGATCGAGCGACACCGCAGGTTTGCCAGAAGAGGAATTCATGTGCGCTCCCGCGTTGTTCGCTTGGCTTTCACCTTGCTTTTGCCGACATCGCCGAACCCGAATCGACCGGCGGACCGAGACACAGGCCTGGCCGCTTTGCCGCTCGGGCCCTTGCGCCGATCGATCGAACCGATCAGCATCGCTGCCGATGAAAAGCGCAAAACTATATCCGTTTTATCTTTTCGAGTCAATCACTTAACCTGCCGCGCTGCGCAAGCCCGCGACGCCGCTTCCGACGCCCCATGATGACCACGTTTTCCCGCCCGCCCAGGCTGATCCTGGCGTCCAGTTCGCGCTACCGGCGCGAACTGCTCGAACGCCTGAAAATCCCGTTCGACGTCGTCACACCCGATCTCGACGAAACCCCGCAAGACGGCGAAACACCGGCCGACACTGCGCTGCGGCTCGCCGCCGCCAAGGCGCGCGCCGTCGCCGGTCAGCTCGATGCACTCGACGGCGCGATCGTGATCGGCTCCGACCAGGTCGCCACCTTCGACGGCCGCCAGATCGGCAAACCGGGCAGCCACGAACGCGCGCTCGAACAATTGCAGGCGATGCGCGGTCGCGAAGTCGAATTTCATAGTGCCCTATGCGTTTTCGACAGCCGCAACGGCCACACGCAGATCGAGGACGCGATCACGCGCGTGCGCTTTCGCTCGCTGTCCGACGCCGAACTCGATGCCTACCTGCGCGCCGAAACGCCCTACGACGTGGCCGGCAGCGCGAAATCGGAAGGGCTCGGCATCGCCCTGCTCGACGCGATCGATTCAAACGACCCGACCGCGCTGATCGGCCTGCCGCTGATCGCGCTGACGCGCATGTTGCGCGAAGCGGGCCTGCCGCTGTTCGGCGCGGAGGTGCGGGGATGAGCGCCGGTACGCTGTATCTGATCCCGAACACGCTCGGCGACGGCGATGACTCGATGCTGGCCGCCGTGTTGCCCGCGGCCGTGCAGGCGCGCGCCGCCTCGCTCGGTTATTACATCGGCGAGAACGCCAAGACCACCCGCGTGTTCCTGAAGAAAGTCGGCGTCGAACGGCCGATCCAGGAAATCGAGATCCGCGAGTTGAACGTCAAGACGCCGGCCGGCGAGATCGAGCGCCTGCTCGCGCCGATCCTGGCCGGCGCGGACGCCGGGCTGGTGTCGGAGGCGGGCTGCCCCGCCGTCGCCGATCCGGGCGCGCTGCTGGTGCGCCGCGCCCACGAGCGCGGCGTGAAGGTGGTGCCGCTGGTCGGCCCCAGCTCGATCCTGCTGGCGTTGATGGCCTCGGGCCTGAACGGCCAGACCTTCGCGTTCCACGGCTACCTGCCGGTCGATGCCGCCGCGCGCGCCAAACGGCTGCGCGAGCTCGAACAGCAATCGCGCAAAGGCAGGGAAACGGAGATTTTCATCGAGACGCCGTACCGCAACCAGGCGATGCTGGAGACGCTGATCGCGACCTGCGCGCCGTCCACGTTGATCTGCGTGGCGGCCGACCTGACGCTGGAAACGGAAACCATCGTCAGCCGCAGCGCGGCCGACTGGAAGAAGAAACCGGCGCCGAATCTGCAGAAACGGCCCGCGATCTTCCTGTTGCTGGCGAACTGACGCGTTTGGCCGGGCGCGCTGACGCGGCCCGGCCAAACGCATTGCCGGCGATCAGCGCAGCGTGATGCCGCCCGCCGACAGCGCCGACTTCACCGCCCCGCCACCGATCGCCGCGCCGAACTTGCGCGCCACGCGGTTGCCGAGGCTTTCCTTGACTGTGTAATCGACGATATCGGGCGCCTTCAGCACGTCGCGCGCGACGCTGTCGGTGGTGCCGAAGCCGTCGGCCAGCCCCAGTTCGACGCTCTTCGCGCCAGTCCAGAACAGGCCGGAGAACAGATCCGGCGAATCGTGCAGGCGCTTGCCGCGGCCATCCTTCACGGCCTTGATGAACTGCGCGTGGATCTCGTCGAGCATCTCCTGCGCGTGCGCGTCCATCTTCGGCGTTTCCGGCGAAAACGGATCGAAGAAGCCCTTGTTCTCGCCCGAGGTGTGCAGGCGGCGCTGGACGCCGAGCTTGTCCATCAGCCCCGTGAAGCCGAAGCCGTCCATCAGCACGCCGATCGAGCCGACGATGCTGGCCTGATTGACGTAGATGCGATCGGCCGCCGCTGCGATGTAGTACCCGCCCGAGGCGCACATGTCGCTGACCACCACGTAGAGCGGCTTGGCCGGGTATTTCTTGCGCAGCCGGCGGATCTCGTCGTAGACGATACCGGCCTGCACCGGGCTGCCGCCCGGGCTGTTGATGCGCAACACCACGCCGACCGTGCCCGAATCGGAGAACGCGTCGTCGAGCGACGAATTGATGTCTTCCGCGTTGGCGTTGGTGCCGGCGGCGATTTCGCCGTCGATCGTCACGAGCGCCGTGTGGCGGCTGCTCGACAGCTTGCCGTCGTTGGAAAAATCGAAGATCGCGAACACCAGCCCGATCACCACCACGAGCCACAGGAAACGGAAGCCGATCCGCCAGCGGCGCGCCGCGCGCTGCTCGACGATCGCGGCCATTGCAATGCGTTCGAGCGCGGTGCGCTCCCAGGTGGGCTCGTTCAGCGGTTGGCGGCCTGCGTCACGCTCGGCGCCGGGTGCATCGGGGGGAGTCGTTTGGTCGGTCATGCGGGAAGCCAGTGAGGGTCGGGAAATCGGTCAGGAAGCCTGCGGCAGCAGCTCGGCGTCGGGCAGCCAGTAGACGGCGCGGCCCTCGGGCGCATCGCGCTCGTCCACCTCGACGGCCCGCAGCCGCGCGCCGCGGCACGGGCCGCCGACGCATTTGCCGGTATCGGGGGTGTAGATCGCGCCATGGGTGGCGCACATCAGATAGAGGCCGGACGATTCGAAGAACTGGCCCTCGTTCCAGTCCAGCTCCATCGGCACATGCGCGCAGCGGTTCAGGTAGCCGTAGGCACGGCCGTCGTAGCGCACGAAGAACACCACGACCGACTCGCCGCGCAACGTGGCCGGCACCCGGATGCCCGCGCCGCCGTCGACGAGGGCGGCCGACGCGCAGACGAATACGGCCTCGCCGCTCATGCGTGTTCGCGCAGCCAGCCGGCCAGCGCGCCGACATCGTCGGCAAGAAAACGCGGCGACAGCGCCGCCAGCGATTCGGCCGGATGCGCGCCGTAGGCGACGCCGATGCCGGCCGCGCCGGCGCTGGCCGCCATCTGCAGATCGTGGGTGGTGTCGCCGATCATGACGGTGCGCGCCAGATCCTGCCCCAGTTCCCGGCTCAGTTCGTGCAGCATGGCCGGATGCGGCTTGGAGAAGGTTTCGTCGGCGCAGCGCGTGCCATCGAAAAAGCGCGTGAGCTTGGTTTCGTCGAGCGCGCGGTTCAGGCCCACGCGGCCCTTGCCGGTGGCCACGGCCAACAGGTAGCCGGTGTCGCGCAGCTCTTCGAGCATCTCGCGCACGCCCGCGAACAGCTCGATGCGCTGATCCTTCACCAGATAGTGGAACCGGTACCGCTCGGCGAGCTTCGCGTAGTGGGACGGATCGAGCGTGGGCGCGGCGATCGCCAGCGCGTCACGCAGGCCAAGGCCGATCACATAGCGCGCGGCGTCGTCGGACGGCGCCGGCAGGCCGAGATCGCGGCAGGCCGCCTGGATGCTCAGCGCGATGTGCGCCGTCGAATCCATCAGCGTGCCATCCCAGTCGAAAACGATCAGGTCAAATTGCTGTCGGGACATGCGGTTCATGCGCCGGAAGCGCGCAGTTCGTTGAGTTGGTCGAGAAAGCGCCGGCATTCGTCGGGCAGCGGCGCGTCGAACTGCAGCGTGTCGCCGGACAGCGGATGCACGAGCTTCAGGCGATAGGCGTGCAGGAACATGCGCTTCAGCGAAGGGCGCGCGTTCGCACGCGCCAACGCCTTGTTCAGGGCGAAATCGCCGTACTTCGCGTCGCCGGCGATCGGCAGCCCAAGGTGGGCCAAGTGTACGCGGATCTGGTGGGTCCGACCCGTTTTCAGCTCCGCTTCGAGAAATGCATAGCCGGGCCAACTGTCGATCAGGTTGAACACGGTGTGCGACGACACGCCGTCGTCCTGCACGCGCACGCGGCGCTCGCCGTCGGGCGTCAAATACTTGAACAGCGGCGCCTTGACGGCCCGCCGGCGCCCCCAGTCGGGCGCCCACTCGCCATGGCCGCAGGCGTAGTAACGCTTGTCCATGCGATTTTCGCGGATCTGCTCGTGCAGCCCGACCAGTGCCGAGCGCTTCTTGGCCAGCATCAGGATGCCCGAGGTTTCGCGGTCGAGCCGATGCACCAGTTCAAGGAACTTGGCCGTGGGCCGTGCCGCGCGCATTTGCTCGATCACGCCGAACGATACGCCGCTGCCGCCGTGCACCGCCACACCGGCCGGCTTGTTGATGACGACCATCGCGTCGTCCTCGAACAGGATCTCGAATTCGGCGGCCGGCACCGGGGCGGCCTCTTGCGCGGCATCCGGTGTGGCGAGCCGGATCGGCGGAATTCGCACGATGTCGCCATAGGCCAGCCGATACTGGGCATCGATCCGGCCCTTGTTGACACGAACCTCGCCACTGCGCAGGATGCGATAGATGTGACTTTTTGGCACGCCCTTACAGACGCGCAACAGGAAGTTGTCGATACGTTGACCGGCAGAATCATCACCGATCTCGACCATGGAAACCTGACCGCTCTCGACCGATTTCTGGGATATTTTGCCTAACTCATTCATACTGAATATAATTTTGCCGAGCTTTCCGCTGCGTGCGGCCGGATCGGCCGGTTTCGGGCGGATTGCGAAGGGCGCAAGCGCAAACCGCTATTTTACTTGCGCCAGGGGTCTGCTGCTCACCCTTGCATAAAAGAGAAGCAGCAAAAGTTGCACGCACGGCACTTCATCCCGGCAAGGATCGCGCCCACAGGCGGATTCGGTCGGAAGCGTGCCGCGGTAACGGAATGTTGGACAAAAAGAATTTAATTGGCAGCGGCAGACCGGCACGATTCAGGCCGGCCGCGCTGCCGGTTGCGATTATGACGGCGTGCGCCACCCCAGGTTTCGCGAAGCGTGCGAAGCCGGCGACGTCAAACCAGGGTAGAACACCCCAGGCGGGAAAGTCGGGCTGGATTCGATACTCCCCGCTGCGGCCTGGCCGCAGCACATGCCGCCCAGCAGCGTCGCGCGCAACTTGCGCCGCGTACTGCGTGGCATTGCCCGGTTACAGGCTTAGCGCGCCGCATGGCGCGCGGAGTGGTCATCCGTGCTTTGAAGCCGCATTCGCAGGTGCCCCTGGCTGCCGGCCGGTCGTATCGGCCCGCGCCTGATCAGGCAATTCTCCCGCCATCGTTCCCGCTCCAGCGTGCTTGTGACAACACAACAAGGCGCGGCCTGTCTTCGCACGCGTTCCGCCTGACAAGCGAAACGCGCCGCCGGCAGCGCCGCCTGGAGTCGTTCAATGAAACGCATGCTGTTCAATGCGACGCAGCAGGAAGAACTGCGCGTCGCCATCGTCGATGGGCAGAAGCTCATCGACATCGACATCGAAACCGCCGGCCGCGAACAGCGCAAAGGCAATATCTACAAGGGCGTGATCACGCGCATCGAGCCCTCGCTCGAAGCGTGCTTCGTCAACTACGGCGAAGATCGCCACGGCTTCCTGCCGTTCAAGGAAGTCGCGCGCCAGTACTTCCGCGACGGCGTCGACATGCGCTCCGCGCGCATCCAGGACGCCCTGCGCGAAGGCCAGGAACTGATCGTTCAGGTCGAGAAGGAAGAACGTGGCAACAAGGGCGCCGCCCTGACCACCTTCATC
This sequence comes from Burkholderia sp. 22PA0099, assembly GCF_047497165.1. NCBI lineage: Bacteria > Pseudomonadati > Pseudomonadota > Betaproteobacteria > Burkholderiales > Burkholderiaceae > Burkholderia > Burkholderia sp. 22PA0099. The sequence goes on from NZ_CP163165.1 coordinate 3,483,308, forward strand.
TCGCTGGCCGGCCGTTACCTCGTGCTGATGCCGAACAACCCGCGCGGCGGCGGCGTGTCGCGCCGCATCGAGGGCGACGAGCGTCAGGAACTGCGCGAAACCATGGCGCAGCTCGAAATCCCCGAAGGGATGAGCATGATCGCCCGCACCGCGGGCATCGGCCGCAGCGCCGAAGAACTGCAATGGGATCTGAACTACCTGCTGCAGCTCTGGCATGCGATCGAAGCAGCGTCGAAGAGCGGCCACAACGGCCAGCCGATGCTGATCTATCTCGAATCGAGCCTCGTGATTCGCGCGATCCGGGACTATTTCCAGCCCGATATCGGCGAAATTCTGATCGACACCAACGAAATCCATGACCAGGCCCGGGCCTTCATGGACATCGTGATGCCGGACAACGTCGGCAAGGTGAAGCGCTATCACGACGACGTCCCGCTGTTCTCGCGCTTCCAGATCGAACACCAGATCGAAACGGCGTACTCGCGCACGGTGCCGCTGCCCTCGGGCGGCGCGATCGTGATCGATCACACCGAAGCACTGGTGGCGATCGACGTGAACTCGGCCCGCGCCACCAAGGGTGCGGACATCGAGGAAACGGCCACCCGCACCAACCTCGAAGCCGCCGACGAAGTGGCGCGCCAGTTGCGCCTGCGCGACCTCGGCGGCCTGATCGTGATCGATTTCATCGACATGGAATCGGCCAAGAGCCAGCGTGAAGTCGAGCAACGCCTGAAAGATGCGCTCAAGCACGACCGTGCGCGCGTGCAGATGGGCAAGATCTCGCGCTTCGGCCTGATGGAACTGTCGCGTCAGCGCCTGCGTCCGGCGCTGTCGGAAGGCAGCCATGTGACCTGCCCGCGCTGTAACGGCACCGGCCACATCCGCGATACGGAATCCTCGGCGCTGCAAGTGCTGCGGATCATCCAGGAAGAGGCGATGAAGGAGAACACCGCGGCGATCCATTGCCAGGTGCCCGTCGAAGTCACGGCCTTCCTGCTGAACGAAAAGCGTCAGGAAATCAACAAGATCGAGTCGCGCTTCAAGGTTGGCATCGTGCTGATCCCGAACAAGCACCTCGATACGCCGCACTACAAGCTCGAACGTCTGCGTCACGACGACGCTCGCCTCGACGACCCGCGCGCCTCGTGGAAGATGGCCGAGGAAGCGGCCCGCGAACTGGAATCGGAAACCGGTTACAGCAAGCGCGATACCGAAGCGAAGCCGAAGCAGGAAGCCGCCGTCAAGGGCATCACGCCGGCCAGCCCGGCGCCGAGCGCAGCACCGCAACGCGAAGCCGCACCGGCTCCGGTTGCCGCCCCGGCTCCGGCCGCGGTGGCCGCACCGGCCGGCGGTGGTTTCTTCGGCTGGATCAAGAGCCTGTTCGGCGCGGCGCCTACGCCCGCTCCGGCACCGGAACCGGTCAAGGAAGCAGCGGCACCGGCCCGTCCGGCCCGCGAACGCGGCGAGAAATCCGAGCGCGGTGAGCGCGGCGGCGATCGCAGCCGCAACGGCAACCGCCGTGGCCAGCAAGCCGGCACGCGCGACGCCCAGCCCGCCGTGACCGGCGGCCGTCAGCCGCAGCAGCCGCGCGGCGAGCGCGAAGGCAAGGAAGCGCGCGAACCGCGCGAACAACGCGAGCCGCGTGAGGCCCGCGAAGGCCGTGGCAACCGCGAGCCGCGCGAGGCACGTGAAGGTCGCGAAGGCCGTGAGGGTCGCGAAGTCCGCGAACCGCGCGAGCCGCGTGAACAACGCGAACCGCGTGAGGCCCGTGAAGCCCGTGAGCCGCGCGAGAATCGTGAACCGCGCGAACGCGCCGTGACGGCCGACGATGCAGCGGAAACGCCGCGTCAGGAACGTCGCGAACGTGGCGAGCGCGGTGAACGCCGCAAGGCCGTGCCGCACGCCGCCACGCTCGAAACCGTCAACCGCGGCGAAGCCCACGCCGAGACGGACGAGAACGCAGCGCAACTGGATGCATCGGGTGCGGACTTCGCCGCCGACGCCGAAGCCGGCGCACGCGACGGTGAAGAACGCCGCCGCCGCCGCCGCGGCCGTCGTGGTGGTCGTCGCGATCGTGAAGAAGGCGCAGCAGGCGCACAGGACGGCGTGGAAGGTTCGGAAGGCGCAGAGCAAGCCGAAGCCGGTCATGCCGAGCACGCACCGGTGGTGGCCGCTGTCGCAACCGTGACGGCCGCAACCGCCGCCGTGGCGGTCGAAGCCGTTGCCGCACACGCAGAAGCGGCATCGGCTCCGGCCGAAGCAGCAGCACCGGAAGCCCCGGCGCCGACGATTTCGCCTGCCGCCGCGCTGGAAGCCGTCGCACCGGCCCCGGTCGTCGAAACCGAACCGGCTCCGGCTCCGGAACCGGCCGTGCTGGCCACGCCGGCACCGGTCGAAGCCGCACCGGCCGCCGAGCCCGTCCAGGCGGAACCGGCTCCGGCCGCCGCCGAACCGGTCAGCGAAGCCCCGGCTCCGGTCGAAGCGCCTGCTGCCGAAGCCGCGCCGGTCGTCGAAGCCGCGCCGGTCGTCGAAGCGGTTCCGACCCCGGCCGAAGCACCGGCTGCCGTCGAACCGGCCGCGTCGCCCGCCGCCGCTCCGGCACCGGCTCCGGTGGAGGCCACGTCGGTCGCCGCTGAACCGGCACCGGCGCCGGTCGCTGAAGCCGCGCCGCAAGTGCCCGCTGCCGTCGAAACGCAGCAACCGGCTCCGGCCGCCGCACCCGCAGCAGCCGTCGGCATCGAAGCCGCGCTGGACGCCGCCGGCCTGACCTGGGTGAACACGGATGCCGACAAGCTCCGTGCCGCGCAAGAAGCCGCGTCGCGCCTCGCCGCGCCGGTGCGCGCCCAGCGTGAACGCAAGGTGCTGCCGCCGGTCGATTCGGCGCCGATGCAGCAGGTCGAAACCCACACGCAGCAATAAGTCGCACCGGGTTTCGCCCCCCAAACCCGCCCTTCCGAGGGCGGGTTTTTTTATGTCTACCGGCTTGCTGCGTTGACAGGCGCGGCTGTGCATCGCCGTCTGTGCTCTTTTTCTACGGGTTTCCGTGCGCCGGCCCGATCGGCGCGTTGCCGCTAAAATAGACGTCTGAACGTTCCCACGAATTCGCACCCGATTCATCCGCCATGTCCCGACGCATCATCCCGCTCATCGACGCCAGCAGCATCCCGGATCTGTCCGGCGCCCTGCTCGCTCCGAACGGCACGCTGCGCGACGCGCTCGCGCGGCCGCTGCGGGACCTGCGCATCTCGGTCACCGATCGCTGCAACTTCCGCTGCGTCTACTGCATGCCGCGCGACGTGTTCGACAAGGACTATCCGTTCCTGCCGCACAGCGCGCTGCTCTCGCTCGAGGAACTGGAACGCACGGCGCGCCTGTTCGTCGCGCACGGCGTGGAGAAAATCCGCATCACCGGCGGCGAGCCGCTGCTGCGCAAGAACCTCGAATTCCTGATCGAACGGCTCGCGCGAATGGAAACGGTCGACGGCCGTCCGCTCGACCTGACCCTGACGACCAACGGCTCGCTGCTGGCGCGCAAGGCACGCAGCCTGCGCGACGCCGGGCTGTCGCGCGTCACCGTCAGCCTCGACGCGCTCGACGACACGCTGTTCCGCCGCATGAACGATGCCGATTTCGCGAGCGCCGACGTGCTCGAAGGCATCTTCGCCGCGCAGGCGGCCGGGCTGGAGCCGGTCAAGGTCAACATGGTGGTCAAGCGCGGCACCAACGATGCCGAAATCCTGCCGATGGCGCATCGCTTCCGGCACACCGGCGTGGTGCTGCGCTTCATCGAATACATGGACGTCGGCAGCTCGAATGGCTGGAACATGACCGACGTGCTGCCGTCAGCCGACGTGTTGAAACGCATCGACGCCGAATTCCCGCTCGTGCCGCTCGACGCCCACACGCCCGGTGAAACCGCCCAGCGCTGGGCCTACGCCGACGGCGGCGGCGAAATCGGCCTGATCTCCAGCGTGACGCGCGCGTTCTGCGGCGATTGCACGCGCGCGCGCCTGTCGACCGAAGGCAAGCTGTACACGTGCCTGTTCGGCACCTCGGGCCACGATCTGCGCGGGCTGCTGCGCAACGGCGCGTCCGATGCGCAAATCTCCAGCGCCATCGCGCGCATCTGGCACGCGCGCGACGACCGCTATTCGCAATTGCGCGGCACCAGCCAGGCCAAAGCGCCGGCCGAGGGCCATGCGCCGCGTGTCGAGATGTCCTATATCGGCGGCTGACCGCCGCTCCGCCACGCCCGTGCCCCCCTCCGATTCGTCCACGCCCCCGAGTGCCGCTCGGCACGCCACGCTGACCGGCCTGCTGCTCGCAGGTGGCCAGGGTTCGCGCATGGGTGGCGTCGACAAGGGCCTGCAACCGCTGCACGGCGAACCGCTCGCGCAGCATGTGCTGCGCCGGCTCGCGCCGCAAACTAGCGCCTGCCTGATCAGCGCGAACCGCAACCCCGAGGTCTATCTCGCGCTCGGCCAGCCCTACGGCGCGCGCGTCGTGGCCGATGCGACGCCCGGCTTCGCGGGGCCGCTCGCCGGGCTGCTGGCCGGGCTGCGCGCCGCGCCAACGCCCCTGGTGCTGACGGCGCCGTGCGACACGCCGTATCTGCCGCTCGACCTGGCCGCGCGCCTGCTCGCCGCGCGCGAGGCGCACGCCGCCGAGATCGCCGTGGCCGTGTCGATCGACGCCGACGGCACGCGCCACGCGCAGCCGACCTTCGCGCTGGTGCCCGCCGCGCTCGCCGACGACCTCGACGCCGCACTGGCGGCCGGAGAGCGGCGTGTGCGCGCGTGGTACGCACGCCACACGGCCGTCGAAGTGCCATTTCACGACGAGCGCGCGTTTTACAATGCCAATTCTTTGCAGGAATTGACCCGCCTCGAGCGCGAATGACGCCGGCACGGCCATTCCGGCCCGCCGCACCCGCTGCCGCCGCAGCACGCCATCGCCCACCGGCGCGAACCGTCCGCCTCGCGGCGCCTCACCAGCCATGACCACGCATCCGTCGCCCGCCGCTCCGAACTCCGAAACCTTGTCCGTCGATGCCGCGCGCGCGCTTGCACTGAGCCTTGCCGCGCCGGTCGAGGGCACGGAGCCGGTCGCGCTCGACGCCGCACTCGGCCGCGTGCTGGCCGAGGCGATCGCCTCGCCGCTCGACGTGCCGGCCTATGACAACTCGGCGATGGACGGCTATGCGTTCGACGGCGCGGCGCTCGTGGCCGCCGTGGCAAACGGCGGCGAACTGGCGTTGACGGTGGCCGGCACCGCGCTGGCCGGCCATCCGCATCCGGGTGCGACGCCTGCCGGCGCCTGCGTCCGGATCATGACCGGCGCACCGATGCCGGCCGGCTGCGACACCGTGATTCCGCAGGAACGCGTCGACCTGAGCACACACGCCATCGCGCGCTTCGCGGCGAACGCCGTGGCGCGCGGCGCAAACTGCCGGCGCGCCGGCGAGGATCTCGCCCACGGCGCCACCGTGCTCGACGCCGGTCGCATCGTGCGCCCGGCCGACCTCGGCCTGCTGGCCTCGCTCGGCATCGATCGCGTGCTGGTGCGGCGGCGCTTGCGCGTGGCCTGCCTGTCGACCGGCGACGAATTGCGCGCACCGGGCGAACCGCTCGGCGCGGGCGGACGTTACGACAGCAACCGCGCGATCCTGTTCGGCATGCTCGCCACGCTCGGCGTGGAAACGATCGACGGCGGCATCGTCCGCGACGATCCGGCCGCGCTCGAAGCGGCGCTGCGCGACGCGGCCACGCGGGCCGACGTGGTCATCACTTCGGGGGGCGTGTCGGTGGGCGACGCCGATTTCACGCGCGACCTGCTCGGCAAGCTCGGCCACGTGCATTTCGCGAGCCTCGCGATGCGCCCCGGCCGGCCGCTCGCCTGCGGCCAGCTCGACGCCGGCGCACCCAACGCACCCGGCGCTCGTGCGGCGCTGTTCTTCGGCCTGCCCGGCAACCCGGTAGCGGTCGCCGCCACGTTCCAGGTGATCGTGCGCGACGCGCTGCTGGCCTGCATGGGCGCGCAGCCGGAACCGGCCGCGCGCTACCCGGCCCGCGCGCTCGACGCGATCGACACGCGCACGGGCCGCACCGATTTCCTGCGCGGCATCGCCACGCGCGACACCGATGGCCACTGGCAAGTCGCCCCGGCAGGCTCGCAAAGTTCGGCATCGCTGAAAGGCCTCAGCGACGCGAATTGCTTCATCGTGATCGGCGCGGCACACGCTCGCGTCGAAGCCGGCGAGACGGTCGAGATTCTGCCGTTCGCCGGCGCACTCTAAAATTCAATATTTCCTGCACTAGCACTTACGGGGCAACTCGACTATGAAAAAGCAAATTACCTCGATCGCGGCGGGGCAGACGGCCAAGGCGCTGATCCTCGTGTACCTGACGTTCAGCGTGCCGATCGTGCTGCTCGGCATTCTCGTCGCGTTCGTGCGTTACGGGTCGGTCGAGTTGAGCACGATCTTCAGCGCGCTGCTGCTGAACGCGATCATCGGCTTCGTGCTGCTGTGGATTGCCTGCCACGCCTACAACTGGGTGGCCTCGCGCTTCGGCGGCATCGAGATCGTGCTGTCCGACGTTCAGGAAGAAGCGTGAACACGACGGCCATCCGCGCCGCCCAACCCGGCGATGCCGCCGCGCTGGTCGCGCTGATGCGCGAGTTGGCCGAGTTCGAATCGTTGACGCACCTGTTCGTCGCAACCGAGGCCGATCTCGACGACGCACTGTTCGGGCCGAACCCGGCCGCGGGCGCGCTGGTCGCGACGCAAGATGGCGCCGTGGTGGGCTACGCGCTGTATTTCCAGAACTATTCGACGTTCCTCGGCAAGCGCGGGCTGTATCTCGAAGATCTCTACGTGCAGCCGGCCTGCCGTGGCACCGGCCTCGGCACGCGGTTGCTGCGCGCGCTGGCGGCCCTGGCGGTGGAGCAGCGCTGCGGGCGCTTCGAATGGACCGTGCTCGACTGGAACCAGCCGGCCATCGATTTCTACGAACGGCTCGGCGCGACGGTACTGCCCGATTGGCGCGTGGTGCGCGTGACGGGCGAGCAGCTCGAAGCGCTGGCCAAGCCGGCCGGCAACAACTGACACGGACCAACACGGCGCACCGCCCGGTGCGCCGCTTCATCACCCTTCCTCGTCCGGCCCCGCCTCACCGAGCAAGCCTGCCGCATCGTCGCCAGGCAAGGCCTCGACATCCTTGAGCTTGCGGCTCATCACGCGCGTACGCTGCTCGGCCGACTCGATCGAGCGCGTCACCGTTTCGAGTTGCGCCTTGGTGCGCGCCAGCACGTCGCCGAACTTGCCGAACTCGGTCTTGACCGCGCCCAGCACCTGCCAGACTTCGCTCGAACGCTGCTCGATGGCCAGCGTGCGGAAGCCCATCTGCAGGCTGTTGAGGAGTGCCGTCAGCGTGGTCGGCCCGGCAACCGTCACGCGATACTCGCGCTGCAGCAGGTCGGTCAACCCGGGGCGCCGCAGAACCTCGGCATACAGCCCCTCGGTCGGCAGGAACAGCAGCGCGAAATCGGTGGTGTGCGGCGGCGAGACGTACTTCTCGGCGATGGTCTTGGCCTCGGCGCGAATCCGCATTTCGAGCGCGCGCGCCGCCTCCTCCACGGCCACGACATCGGCGCGCTCCTGCGCATCGATCAGCCGCTCGTAATCCTCGCGCGGGAATTTCGCGTCGATCGGCAGCCACACCGGCTGCGAATCGTGCTGCCTGCCGGGCAGGCGGATCGCGAATTCGACGCGCTCGCTGCGCTTGGGCACCGTCGCGACGTTCTTCGCGTACTGGTCGGGCGTCAGCATCTGTTCGAGCAGCGCTTCGAGCTGCACCTCGCCCCAGGTGCCGCGCGTCTTGACGTTGGTCAGCACCTTCTTCAGATCGCCCACGCCGGCCGCCAGCGTCTGCATTTCGCCGAGCCCGCGATGCACCTGCTCCAGCCGCTCGGACACCAGCCGGAACGATTCGCCGAGCCGCTGTTCGAGCGTCGCGTGCAGTTTTTCGTCCACGGTGCGGCGCATCTCGTCGAGCTTCGCGGCGTTGTTCGCCTCGATGTCCTTCAGGCGCTGTTCGAGCGTGGCGCGCACTTCGCCGAGGCGACGGTCGTTCGCCTCGGTCAGTTGCACGAGCTGCTGGTTCAGCACGGCGCCGAAATGGCGCAGCGCGGCGCCCTGCTCGTCGCGCGCCAGTTGCGCCTGCTGATGCAGGCCGTCGCGCATCGCGTCGAACTGCTGCGTGTTGGCGGCCACCAGCTTCGCCAGTTGCTGCGCGAAGCCGTCGATCTGCTGATTCTGCACGGTGGCCACGCTCGTCATCTGCGCGGCCAGCATCTGCTGGAGCTGCGCGAAGCTGCCCGACAACTCGGTGCGCGCGCCGCGCGAGCTTTCGGTGATTTCGCCGCGCAGCGCGCGTTCGAGCCGCTCGGTGGCGCGAGCCTGCTCGTCCTGCACGTCGTCGAGCCGCTCGCCGAGCCAGCCGATGCCATCGCCGGCGCGGCCCGAGCCGCGCCAGAGCACCACCAGCGCGATCGCGAGCGCCACCGCCAGCACGACGATCGCGCCAAGCAACAACGGCATCGTCATGCGCGTGCCTTGCCGAGCACGTCGGGATTGACCGGGTTCGGCGGGCGGCCCGCGCGCGGCCCGACGCCGAGGCCCGCGATCAGGTTGTCGGCGGCGAGGTTCGCCATCGCGCGGCGCGTCGCCTCGGTGGCGCTCGCGATATGCGGCGTGATGACGATGTTCGGCACCTCGAGCAGCGCCGGGTTCACGCTCGGCTCGCCCTCGAACACGTCGAGGCCGGCCGCCGCGATGCGGCGCTCGCGCAGCGCCACGGCCAGCGCCGCGTCGTCGACGATGCCGCCGCGCGCGATATTGGTCAGCGTGGCGGTGGGCTTCATCAACGCCAGCTCGGCCGCGCCGATGGTGTGATGGCTTTCCTTCGTATAGGGCAGCACCAGCACGACATGATCGGCCTGGCGCAGCAGCGCTTCCTTCGAGAGATATTCGGCGTTCAGGTCGGCCTCGATCTCGGGCGCGACGCGCGAACGGTTGTGATACACCACGCGCATGTTGAAGCCGCGCGCGCGGCGCGCGAGCGCCTGGCCGATGCGGCCCATGCCGACCACGCCGAGCGTCGCGCCATGCAGGTCCGCGCCGAGGAAACTGTCGAACGACCACTTCTCCCACTTGCCGGCGCGCAGCCAGTGCTCCGATTCGGCGATACGGCGCGCGGCCGCCATCATCAGCGCCCAGCCGAAATCGGCGGTGCTCTCGTTGAGCACGTCGGGCGTGTTGGTGCCGAGCACGTTTGCCGCGTTGAACGCCGCGATGTCGAAGTTGTTGTAGCCAACCGCCATGTTCGATACGACGCGCAGCTTGGGCGCGGCGGCCAGCGCAGCGGCGCCGATCGGGTCGCCGGCCGTCAGCGCACCGTCCTTGTCGGCGAGCCGCGCATGGAGTGCGTCGGGCGAGAGGGCGTCGCCGTTGTTCCAGTCCACCTCGAAATGCTGCTTCAGACGCTCGATCACATCCGGAAAGATCGGACGCGCCACCAGGATTTTCTGCATTGCCTGCCTCCGTCAAATGCGCGCGGCCGGCTTCGCACGACTGCGCCGCCGGGCCGCCCGCCAAACCGTGTTGAAATCCGCCCTGCTCAGGCGGAGAAGAAGAGCCATGTCGTCAGCGCGAACACCGGCACGAGAATGCCGAACGACCAGCCCAGGTAGGCGAAGAAGCTCGGCATGCGAACCCCGCGCGATTCGGCGATCGCCTTCACCATGAAGTTCGGCGCATTGCCGATATAGCTGTTCGCGCCCATGAAGACCGCGCCGGCCGAGATCGCCGCGAGCGAGGCAGCGCCCGTGGTCATCAGCGTCGACGCATCGCCGCCGGCGAGGTTGAAGAATACGAGGTAGGTCGGCGCATTGTCGAGGAACGAGGACAGCAAACCGGTGGCCCAGAACAGCATCGGCACGATCGGCTCGCCGTGCGCGTCCGTCACCAGATGCACGATCGAGGCGAACGCGCCGCCCGCGCCCGCGCGCAGGATCACGATGACCGGCGCGATCGTCACGAAGATGCCGGCAAACAGCTTGGCCACCTCCTCGATCGGCGCCCAGTCGAACGCATTGCCTTCACGCGCCGCGCGCGGCGTCAGCGCCAGCGAAAGCAGCGCAACAGCGATCAGCGCCACGTCGCGCACGGCGTTCTGCAACGCCACGTGCGTGCCGAACACGTCGAACACGATGCCCGGCTTCCAGATGCCGCTCATCAGCACCAGCGCGACGATCACGGCCAGCAGCACGAAGTTGAACGTGCCCTCGATACGGATCGGCACCGGCGCGACGCCGGCGGGCTTATCGCCACGGCCACCGTCGCCGTCGCGCCGGAAACGCCAGCTATCGAGCGCATGAAAGACCGCCAGCAGGACGCCGCAGATGAACAGCGTGGGCAGCGCGAGATGGATCGTGGTCCAGAAGAAATCGACACCGTTCAGGAAGCCGAGAAACAGCGGCGGATCGCCGAGCGGCGACAGCGCGCCGCCCGCGTTCGCCACCAGGAAGATGAAGAACACCACGACGTGCACCACGCGCGGCCGCGCGGCATTGGCGCGCAGCAACGGCCGGATCAGCAGCATCGCGGCGCCGGTGGTGCCCATCAGGCTTGCGAGCAGCGCGCCGAGCGCGAGCAGCCCGGTATTGCGCGCGGGCGAGGCGCGCAGGTCGCCGTGCACGCAAATGCCGCCCGCTACCGTATAGAGCGTGGTCAGCAGCACGATGAACGGGATGTATTCCTCGAGCAGCGCATGCACCAGCGTGCCGAACGCCACGCCCGCGCCGAACACGGCCGCGAACGGCACGAGAAACGCGAGCGCCCAGGCCGCGGCGATCTTGCCGAAATGGTGATGCCAGAACAATGGCGCGACGAGCGGGAACACCGCGATCGACAGCAGCATGCCGGCGAACGGCAGGCCCCACAGCGCCGACAGCGTGGCGCCGTCGAGCGTGGCGGCAGAGGCCGGCAGCGGCATCAGCGCCAGCACGGCCAGCACCGGCACGCACGCGGCGAACGGTACGCGCGGCAAACGCAGCGCGCCATGCAGCGACGAAAAAAACGAACGGGCGGCGCGGCTCATGCGCCGCCCACGATGATCGCGTGGACGCGGTACGGGCCATGCGCGCCGAGCACGATGGTCTGCTCGATATCGCCGGTGCGCGACGGCCCCGACACGATATTCACGGCGCGCGGCAACTCGCCGTGTTCGGCGCGGATCAGCGCGAACGCTTCCTCGTGCCCGGCCACGATGCGCGAGGCGGGCACCACCACGAGATGGGTTTCCGGCAGCAGCGCGGCCGATGCGTAGGTGTCCGGCCCGGACAGCAGCACCAGCGAGCCGGTTTCGGCCGTCGCGCAGAAACAGCCCGTGATGCCGACCAGATCGCCGTCGCGCGGCTTGCGGCATTCGACGCCGAGGCCGGCCGCGCGCCAATCGAGTTCGGCGAGCGTGCGCCAGGCGATCGCCTGCATGGGCAAGGCATGTTCGGCGAGATAGCGGGCGGCGGCGGCCGGCACGTCGGCCAGCGTATCGACGGCTTCGACCGTGGTGGCCATGCGCACGGCTTCCTCGGTGAAGCGTGCGACGAGCGCGTCGGGATCGGTGGGCATCGGCGGGCGCGGGCCGGCCGGATGGCGCGCCAGGTAATCGGCGGCCTGTTCGTGCTCGTGCGCCTCGGCTTCGGCCGGGCGCCCCTGGGCCGCGCGGATGCGCGCGAAGATCTTGCGGCGGGCAGCCGACGTGTCCATGTGCGGTCCTCGTGAACGTGGCGGTGGGATCGCGCTCGATTATAACGGCCGGTGCCGGCGCGATGGCCCGCCACCGGCCGTTCGGACAGGTCGCGGCAGCGCGCCCGGGGGGCGCGTGCCGGCTCGCGGCCTTATTTGCCCGCGCTGTCCTCGTCCGGCTGGGCGATGCCGAACACCTGGCGCAGATAGGCCAGATAGTTCTTGTCGTCGCACATGCTCTTGCCCGGCGAATCGGACAGCTTGGCGACCGGTTGGCCGTTGCAGCGAACCATCTTGATGACGATCTGCAGCGGCCGGTAGCCGAGGTCGTTGGTCAGATTGGTGCCGACGCCGAACGCGAGCCTGCAGCGGTCGCGGAAGCGCTCGTAAAGCTGCAGCACCTTCGGGATGTCGAGCGCGTCGGAGAACACCAGCACCTTGGTGCGCGGGTCGCAGCGGTTCGACTCGTAGTGACGGATCATCCGCTCGCCCCACTCGAACGGATCACCGGAATCGTGGCGCGCGCCGTCGAACAACTTGCAGAAGTACATGTCGAAATCGCGCAGGAACGCATCCATGCCATACACGTCGGACAGCGCGATGCCGAGGTCGCCGCGATATTCCTTGGCCCACATCTCGAGCCCGTAGATCTGCGAATCGCGCAACCGCGGGCCGAGCGCCTGGCAGGCCTGCAGGTATTCATGCGCCATCGTGCCGAGCGGCGTGATGCCGTGCTTCTTCGCGTAATACACGTTGCTGGTGCCGGCGAACTGCGCACCGAGCCCGTCGCGCAGCGTCATCGCCACTTCCTCGTGCCACACCTTCGAGAAGCGGCGGCGCGTGCCGTAATCGGCGATCTTGCATTCGGAGAATTCGGGCTTCGCGCCGAGCAGGGTGATCTTGTCGCGCAGGCGATCGCGGCCCTCGCCGTAATCGGGCTCGGTCTGCGTGTTGCGGAAATACACCTCGTTGACGATCGCCAGCACCGGGATCTCGAACAGGATCGTGTGCAGCCACGGGCCGCGAATCACGATGTCGATCTCGCCGTTGGCCTTCGGCGACGGCGAGATCTCGATGTACTTCTCGTTGAGATGGAACAGCGCGAGGAACTCGACGAAATCGCCCTTGATGAAGCGCATTTCGCGCAGGTAATCGAGTTCGGCCTCGGTGAAACGCAGATGGCACAGGCCGCGCACTTCATCGCGAATCTCGTCGATATACGGCACGAGATCGATGCCGGGATTGCGGCACCGGAACCGGTATTCGACGTTGGCGGCCGGGAAGTGATGCAGCACCACCTGCATCATCGTGAACTTGTACAGATCGGTGTCGAGCAGCGAAGTAATGATCATGATTCGAGACTGCCTAGAAAGACTGCCTAACGCGCGAAGACCGCCGCGCACGACCCCGGCCGCAAGGAAGCGCCGGAACCGGAACGAGCCGCAGCGTTTCCACGCGAGCGCCCTGCCCGGACATGCCTGCCGCATGTTACCCGAATGCGCGCCAGACCATCCCCGTCACGGCGACGCGGCGCCACGCCATAAACTAATCACGAAACGGTATAAGACAGGGCCGGGGTGGCTGGATAAGGGTTTTCCGCTTCAGTTACAATGCCGCATTTGGCGCAAAGCCTACCCCCACACATATCATCGCCAAGCAGGAGCGTTTTGAATGACTCACGTTGTGACCGAAGGCTGCATCAAGTGCAAATACACGGATTGCGTCGATGTGTGCCCGGTGGATTGCTTCCGTGAAGGTCCCAATTTTCTCGCGATCGATCCGGACGAATGCATCGACTGCGCCGTGTGCGTGGCCGAATGCCCGACCAATGCGATCTACGCAGAGGAAGACGTTCCCGGCGACCAGCAGCAATACACGCCGCTGAATGCCGAACTGGCCAAGCTGTGGCCGTCGATCACCAAGACGAAGCCCGCCCCCGGCGACGCCGACGAGTGGAAGGACGTGCAGGACAAACTGCACCTGCTCGAGCGCTGATCTCGCCACGCTGCGCCCGTCCGCGGCGCAGCCTCGCATCCGGGTTTCCGGAAATTTCGCGCAGGGGCTTGACACGTTTTCGTTAGCCTCATAGAATCTCGTTTCTCTGCTGTTTGTTCCCCGATAGCTCAGTCGGTAGAGCGCCGGACTGTTAATCCGTAGGTCCCTGGTTCGAGCCCAGGTCGGGGAGCCAAAAATGCTTGGCGCGCTGGTTTCAGCGAGCCCGCACTGAACAAACGCAGTACCGATTTATTCCCCGATAGCTCAGTCGGTAGAGCGCCGGACTGTTAATCCGTAGGTCCCTGGTTCGAGCCCAGGTCGGGGAGCCAAACAGCGAAAAGGCCCGTCTCACGACGGGCCTTTTTGTTTTTCCGCCCTGCCCCTCGCCGTTTCCGCATCGCTGCCCGCGCGAAAACCCGGCAGCGCGCCGTGCTAGAGTCGAATTCCTTTCGCATTCCGCCCGCCCCGCCCATGATCCACCATCGCCTTGCCGCCGCGACCTGCCTCGCCGTCTCGTTGCTTCCGTTCGCCGCCGGCGCCGAGGAAGTCGCCAGCGTCAACACGAACTTCCGCGTCACCGGCTCCGATCGCGTGGTGGTCGAAGCCTACGACGACCCGCTCGTGCAGGGCGTGACCTGCTACGTATCGCGGGCGCGCACCGGCGGCATCAAGGGCAGCCTCGGCCTGGCCGAGGACCCGAGCGAGGCGTCGATCGCCTGCCGCCAGGTCGCGCCGATCCACTTCACGCAGCCGCTCAAGCAGCAGACCGACGTGTTCAGCGAACGCATGTCGTTCATCTTCAAGACCCTGCACGTGGTGCGCGTGGTCGACAAGAAACGCAACACGCTGGTGTACCTCACCTACAGCGATCGCGTGGTGTCGGGCAGCGCGAAGAACAGCGTCACGGCCGTGCCGGTGCCCGACGGCACGCCGATCCCGCTCAAGTAATACCGCCCGTTCCCGTCGCCACACCATGCGCTCCGCCCGTCTCGTCGATGCCGCCCGCTACTGGCGCACGCCGTTGCTGCCGGAGGCCGATCTCGTCACCGCCACCTATCGCGAGCACACGTTCGCGCCGCACTGGCATGACGCGTATACGGTGCCGGTGATCGAAACCGGCGCCGAGCACTATCGCTATCGCGGCAGCCTGCGGATCGCCGATACCGGCTCGATGCCGATCATCCACCCGGGCGAGGTGCATACCGGTTCGCGCGCGACCGAGGACGGCTGGCGCTATCGCGTGTCCTACGTGCCGATCGATTACCTGCGCGCGCTGGCCGACGAAATCGCCGGATCGCCGCAACCGGTGCCGTGGTTCCCCGACGACGCGCTGCACGATCCCGACTGCGCGCGCCGCCTGCTGCTCGCGCATCGTCTGCTCGAAGCGGACGGCATCGATATCGCGCCGGCCCACGACGATCCCCCGCCACCGCCCGGCCCGCTCGCCGCCCCACCGCTGCCGCGCGGCCTGGTCGAGCCGCTCGCGGCCGAAACGGCGCTGCTCGACGCGCTCTCCACGCTGCTCGTGCGGCATGCGCTCGGCCGGCCGCGCGCCGGCGTGCCGGCCGCCGACGAACCCCGCGTCGCGCGCATGCGCGAACGGCTCGCCGCCGATCTGACCACGCCCGTCACGCTGGCCGAAATGGCCGAGGCGGCCGGGCTGTCGCCGTTCCATGCGGCGCGGCTGTTCACGCGCGCGACCGGCATGGCGCCGCACGCGTGGCGCAATCAGTTGCGCCTGCACCGCTCGCTCGCGCCGCTGCGCGCGGGCCTGGCCGTGGCCGACGTGGCGGCCGCCAGCGGGTTCGTCGATCAGAGCCATTTCACGCGCCACTTCAAACGGATGTTCGGCGTGCCGCCGGGCCGCTGGCAGAGCGCGAAGAAGTAAGTTCACCGCCGCGCAAGAACGTACAAGCCTGCCTGACGCCGCTTCGCTATGCTCGGCGTTCAGGAGGACTCACCGTTGAACCCGTCTCACCCCAATCCATCCCTCACGCAGCGCCAGCCGCGCCCGCTGCGCGAATTCGCCGACGGCGCCCGCGATACGTTTCCGATGATGGTCGGCGCCGCGCCGTTCGGCGTGATCTTCGGCACGCTCGTCACGGCCGGCCCGCTGGCCTGGTGGCACGGCGAGCTGATGTCGCTGATCGTGTTCGCCGGCTCGGCGCAATTCATCGCGATCGGCCTGCTGGCCGGCGGCGCCGGCGCGCTGGTGGTGATCGCCACCACGCTGATCGTCAACCTGCGCCATCTGCTCTACTCGGCCACGCTCGCGCCGTATGTGGCGCATCTGCCGCTGCGCTGGCGCGCCACGCTCGGCGCGCTGATGACCGACGAGGTGTTCGCGGTGGCCTACGCGCGCTACCGCCACACGCGCCCCGGCGAAATGGGGCCGCACTACTTTCTCGGCTCCGGCGTCGCGATGTACGTGAACTGGCAGATCTGGACCGTGGTCGGGCTGCTGTTCGGCGCGGCGTTCCCCGGCCTGCAGGCGCTCGGGCTCGATTTCGCGATGGCCGCCACGTTCATCGCGATCGTGGTGCCGCAACTGGCCGCGTTCCGCTATCTGGCCGCGGCGGCCACGGCCGGCGTGATCGCCCAGCTTTGCCATGCGCTGCCGTACAAGCTGAACCTGCTGGCCGCCGTGGTGGCGGGCGTGACGGTGGGCGTCGCGCTGTCGCTGCGCGATCACGTGCGCGCGCGCCGTTGCTCGGAGGCTGCCTCGTGAGCTACGTCCTGATTTTGCTCGGCATGGCCGCCGTCACCTACGCGATCCGCACGACGCTGTTCCTGTTCGGCGAACGGCTCGTGTTCCCGCCGCTGGTGCGCACCGCGCTCGGCTTCGTGCCCGTCACGGTGCTGACGGCGATCATCGTGCCGATGACGGTCGCGCCGCACGGCGGCGGCGTGGAGTTCGGCCTGCGCAATCCGCAACTGGTGGGTGGCCTGGCGGCTGTGATCGTCTCGGCCGCCACGCGCCGGCCGCTCCTGACGATCGCCGTCGGGCTGGCGGTGTTCTTCGTCTGGCAAGGCGTGGTGATGCCACGCTGGCTGCCGGCCTGAATCAGGCCGGGGGGCGCCGAACTTGTCAGCGGATTCGCCGCTGAATCACCGCCGGGCTCGTCCGGACCGGCGCGGGCCGAGCCTAACCGAGTCGAGCGGAGCCGGATCAGACGGACCGAGCCCGGCCGGCACGCCCCGCGCCCACGCCCTCAAGTTTCTTTCGCACGCGCCGATAAGAGAGGAAAACCCTCCTGGCGCCAATCGCGACGGAGCCGGCCGGCATCAGCCACGGCCGGCCGATGCGGGCGGCGCATGCCGGCGCGCGGTCGACGCCGGCAGCCACCGCGTTCCGAGAAATTCATGGGTCATATCACGCTGTCGATCAAGGACGACACCATCACGTCGCTGCGCAAGGATTTCGATGCGTTCGTGCGTGTCTCGCTGAAGCTCGATCCGCAGTTCGCGACGCCCTCGTTCGAGGATTTCCTGCGCGCCAAGCTGCTCGACAACATGGTGCCGCTCACCGAGCACGCCGTGCAGCGCATGTTGCAGGGCGGCCAGTACGCCTGGGCCAAGCGCACGCTCGACAAGGAATTCCCGAACGTGGTCGAGATCCTGATGCGTCAGGCGGAAACGTTCGGTTTCGGCTTTGCCTCGCGCAGCGAATGGACTCCCGACGAACTGCTGAAGGCCTGCCATGACTGGGCCGCCGCGATCGTCACGGAAGCGCAGGGCGACGCCTCGCTGGTCGATCCGCTGGCCGCGCAGATCAAATCGGCCGTGCACGACATCCAGACGCTCGAGGAGCGCATGCAGACGCCGGCCTGGCGGCTGGCCGAATCGCTGCGCCAGCGCGTCTACGAAGCCAAGCTGGCCTGCGAGATGAGCGTGGGCAGCACGGCGCGCGAGAAGCTCGGCGAGCTGCGCGGCCTGCTGCGGCTCGGGCTGTCGCACGGCTCGTTCCAGAAGCAGGAAGCGCAGCAGATCATGGAATACCTGCGCCTGCTGAAGCCGGAAATCTTCGTCGAGGAACCGCACGACGTGTTCACGCGGCTCGCCGCGTGGCTGCGCAGCATCTTCATGGTGCCCACGCCGGCCAGGGCCGCGCAGCAGAACCCGGCGGCACGGCCACCGCAGCAGCGTCAATAACGAGGTACGCCGCGCCTGCCCTGGCGCGGCATAAAACGGGCCGAACCCCGCACAAAGCGAGGTTCGGCCCGTTGCCGTTTTCAAGCCCGGCGGCAAAGGCGGATCGGCGTCCCGCCCCGTTGTTGCCGCATCGCTTACTGCGACTGGCCCGAACCCGGCGTACCGTTGCCGGCCGGCGACATCCCGCTCGTATTGCCGTTCACGGCATCGCCCGCCTTCGAGTTCGCGCCGTGCGCCGAGCTGTTCGCGCGCGTCTTGGCGTGATGCGACTTCATCGTGTGCTTGGCGCCCGGCGCGCTCATCGCGCCGCTGTTGGCGGGCGTGCCGTTGCCCGGTGCGGTCGGTGCGGCGTCGTTGCCGCCGGTGCCGCCCGACTGGCCGCCCGCGCCGGCTGCACCGCCGCCGCCACCGCCAGCACCGCCGCCCGCGCCACCACCGGCCTGGGCCATCGCGGATGTTGCCGCGAACACGGTCGTCGTCACCAGCGCAGCGCTCATCAGCATTTTGCGAATCGTGGTCATAGCATTCCTCCTCGGGGAATTGGCCGGCGCGGCCTTCGAAACGGGCCGCACCGCCCCGCCGCGACATGCGGCAGTTGGTAGACAGACCGGCCCGTGCCGCGGCCGGTTCGCCGGAAACGCCGACTGTTACCCAAGCTTGCATTTGCTGACGGTTGGCATACATCCACTTACATGGGCCATCCGCCGGCGCCTCGGGATCGGGATCTTCGCTTCCGGTCCCGTTTCCTGACGCAGCGAACGTTCCCGTTCCGCGCCCACACCGGCCGAACCCGCTCCAGCCCGCCAATCCGGCGGTTTCGCGCGCCGCGCTCGCCCCCGGCCGCGCGCTGGCTTATGATGCGAGCCTTGCTTTTTTACACATTGCGCGCCGTTCGCGCGCATCGCCCCATGCCCAACCTCGATTTCACGCTGACCGGCGATTACGTCGAACTGCACAACCTGCTCAAGATCTCCGGCGTGGCCGACAGCGGCGGCTCCGCGAAGGTGCTGGTCGCCTCGGGCGCCGTCAAGGTGGACGGCGCGACCGAGCTGCGCAAGACCTGCAAGATCCGCGCGGGCCAGGTGGTGCTGTTCGAAGACACGCGGATCGCCGTCCACGGCGCCTGAGCGCCGACGCGGGTGCCCGAGCGGCGCCCGCCGCTGCCCGGCATGTCGATTCGACAGCCGTGCAGGAAAACCGTAAGCTTGCCGTCTCACTACAACAACCGAGAGCGCGGGCCTGTCTTCCCGCGGCCCTTCATGTCGCTTCCCGGCCTCCCGCGCGCGGCCCACGCGCCGCCGCCTTCCTTTTCCCGTCACGCCGCCGACACCGCCCGTCTCGCCGCGCCGCTCGCGATCGCCCAGTTGTCGCAGATGGCGATGAGCGTGACCGACACCGTCCTGCTCGGCTCGCTCGGCCCCGACGCGCTCGCGGCAGGCGGCCTCGGCGCAACGCTGTTCTTCGTGGTCGTCACGGTGCTGCAAGGCGTGCTGACCTCGGTCAGCGTCAGCGTCGCCCACGCGCGCGGCGCGCAGGACGACGACCGCATCCCGCACATCTACTGGACAGGCGTGGCGCTGTCGCTGCTGCTGGCGGTGCCGGCCATCGTCGTGCTGCTGTTTGCCGAGCCGTTGCTGCTGATGTTTCACGAGCCGGCCGAGCTGGCGCGCAACATCGGCGAATACTGCCGCGTGCTGTGCTTCGCCGCGCCCGGCAGCCTGATCGGCGTGGGCCTGATGCGCGCGTTCCTGCCGGCGATCGGCGCGGCGCGCCGGCTGCTGTGGGTGTCGATCGCGAGCGTCGGCGTGAACGCGGTCCTGAACTACGGCCTGATCCACGGCGCGTTCGGCCTGCCGCGCCTCGGCTTTCTCGGCTCGGCGGTGGCCACCACGCTGTCGATCTGGCTGACGGCCATCGCGCTGGTCCTGCTGCTGCACGGCCGCCCGGCGTTCCGCCATTTCGTGGCGGCGTCGCGACCGAAGCTGCCGCTGATGGGCGAGCTGGTCAGCGTCGGCTGGCCGGTCGCGATCACCTACGGGGTCGAATCGACGTTGTTCCTCGCCACCGGCCTGACCATCGGCGTGCTCGGCGAATCGTCGCTGGCGGCGCACCAGATCGCGCTGAACGTGGCCTCGGTCATGTTCATGGTGCCGCTGGCGATCGGCCAGGCGGCCAATGTGCGGGTGGGCTACTGGATGGGCGCGGGCGCGCCGCTGGCGGCACGGCACGCGGGCTTCGCCGCGATCGGGCTGGGCGTGGCGTTCATGTCGCTGTCGGGGCTGTTGCTGATCGCCGCGCCGCACGCGATCGTCGGGCTGTACCTGGATCTGGGCGACCCGAAGAACGCCGGCACCGTCGCGCTGGCCACGCAGTTGCTCGCGATCGCCGCCCTGTTCCAGATCGTCGACGGCATGCAGACGGTCGGCTCGGGCTGCCTGCGCGGCCTGAAGGACACGCGCATCCCGATGATCGTCGCGACGCTCGGCTACTGGGGCGTCGGCTTTCCGGTCGGCTACTGGTTCGCGTTCCACGTCGGGCTCGGCGCGCGCGGGCTGTGGTGGGGGCTGGCGGCGGGGCTCGCGAGCGTCGCCGTGCTGATGACCTGGCGCTTCCACAGCAAGACCCGCGCGGCGCGCGGCAGCGCGCACTGACCGTTCGGCAGCCGGTCGCGCACGCCACGACGGCGCGCGGGCCGGTTGCCTGCTTCCCCGGGTTTTACGCCTGCGCCCCCCCGCGCCGATACCCGCACGCGCGCCCGTCCCATTGCCCGTCGCGCCGCCAGCCGACGTAAAATCGCGCCCGGCGCTATGCTTGTCGCCTCTGGACGCCGTCATGAGAACGGTGCCCGTCCCCACCTACGCTTTCGTGCCGCGCCGCCGCGCGCGGCGGAGCCAATTCTCGTGACGGAGTCATCAAGATGAGCGAAGCAGTACGGATGGAACGCGATACGTTCGGCGAAATCGCCGTGCCGGACGCCCGCCTGTGGGGCGCGCAAACGCAGCGGTCGCTGCAGAACTTCAAGATCTCGACGGAAAAGCAGTCGCCCGAACTGATCCACGCGCTCGCGCTGATCAAGCGCGCGGCCGCCAGCGTCAACCGCGAACTCGGCGTGCTGGCCAATGACAAGGCCGACGCGATCGTCGCGGCCGCCGACGAGATCATCGCCGGCCGTCATCCCGAGGAATTCCCGCTGGCCGTCTGGCAAACGGGCTCGGGCACGCAGACCAACATGAACCTCAACGAGGTCATCGCGAACCGCGCCAGCGAGCTGCTCGGCGGCGTGCGCGGCGAGTCGCGCAAGGTTCACCCGAACGACGACGTGAACCGCGGCCAATCGTCGAACGACGTATTCCCGACGGCCATGCACATCGCCGCCGCGTTCGCGATCCACACGCAGTTGCTGCCGGCGCTCAAGCGCCTGCGCGCCACGCTCAACGAGAAATCGAAGGCGTTCGCCGAGATCGTCAAGATCGGCCGCACCCACTTGCAGGACGCCACGCCGCTCACGCTCGGCCAGGAATTCTCGGGCTATGTCGCGCAACTCGATCACGGCATCCGCCACGTCGAATCGACGCTGCCGCACCTGTACGAACTCGCGCAGGGCGGCACGGCGGTCGGCACCGGCCTGAACGCGCATCCGAAGTTCGCGGCGGCCGTGGCCGGCGAGATCGGCAAGCTCACGCAACTGCCGTTCGTGACCGCGCCCAACAAGTTCGAGGTGATGGCCGCGGCCGACGCGCTGGTGTTCGCGCACGGCGCGCTGAAAACGGTCGCCGCCAGCCTCATGAAGATCGCCAACGACGTGCGCTGGCTCGCGAGCGGCCCGCGCTGCGGCCTCGGCGAGCTGTCGATCCCGGAGAACGAGCCGGGCAGCTCGATCATGCCGGGCAAGGTCAACCCGACCCAGTCCGAAGCCGTGACGATGCTGTGCTGCCAGGTGTTCGGCAACGACGTGGCCGTCAACTTCGGCGGGGCGAGCGGCAATTTCGAGCTGAACGTGTTCCGCCCGATGATCGCGCACAACGTGCTGCAATCGGTGCGTCTGCTGGCCGACGGCGCGTTGAGCTTCAACGATCACTGTGCGGTGGGCATCGAGCCGAACCGCCCGCGCATCGATACGCTGCTCAACGAATCGCTGATGCTGGTGACGGCGCTCAATCCGCACATCGGCTACGACAAGGCTGCGCAGATCGCGAAGAAGGCGCACAAGGAAGGCACCACGCTGAAGGCTTCCGCGCTGGCGCTCGGCTACGTGACGGATGCCCAGTTCGACGAATGGGTCAAGCCGGGCGAGATGATCGGCAACCACTGAGCTTCGCCGCACGAGCCGCCAAAGGGCGTGCTGAACGCCCTCGACGAACAAGGCCGGCAAATGCCGGCCTTGTCGTTTTGCGAGGAGGCGTGCGGCGCGCCGTTCAGACGCTGCCCTTCGCGACTTCCTCGGGCTTCAGTTCGACGATCTTGTCGAGCGCGGCGCGCACGTCCATCGCGTATTGCTGGAGGCGGCGCTCTTCATCGTTGCTCGGCACGAACGGCGGCACCGGCAGCGGGTTGCCGTTCTCGTCGACGGCGACGAACACCACCATGCAATCGGTGGTCTGGCGCAGCACGCCGCCCTTCGGGTCGCCCGCGTGCACCGAGACGTGAATATGCATGCTGGTGCGGCCCGTCGCGACCACACGCGCCTTCAGTTCGACCAGGTTGCCGACCAGGATCGGCCGCTGGAAACGAATATTGCCGACGCTGACGGTCACGCAATAGCGGCTCGACCAGATCGCCGCACAGGCGTAGGCGGTCTCGTCGATCCATTTCATCAGCGCACCGCCGTGGACCTTGCCGCCGAAGTTCACCGAGGTGGGCTCGGCGAGAAAACGGAACACGGTCTCGGTGCGATCGAGGGGCGCGGTGGGCGATGAGTTCGACATCTGGGCTCCGTTTCGACGGTATCGTGTGGGAACGCCGATTATACGGGGCCGGGCCGGCGCGCCGCCCCGACGCGGCGCGCCCTGCTTGCGTCAGTTGTGGACGGTGATGCCCTGATCGATCGTGCCGTACATCTCGATGCTGCCGTGGCCGCCGTCCGAGGCACCGCCGCCGCCGTTCGCGCAGCCCGCGCAACAGCCGGCCGCCACGAGCGCCGCCAGCAGCATCCTGATCCTTCCGCGCATGATGTCCGTTCCTCGAGGTTCGATGGCCGCATTCTACGCGGCGCTCCGTGCATTCCACGTTTCACGATCGGGTGAAGCGTCGGATGCCGGACGCACCTACACTACGCGGATTCTCATCGCCCCCAGGAGCCGCCCATGATCGCGACCGACCCGCACTTTCCCGGCCTGAGCCGGATCGGCGCGCTGCTGGCCGACCCCGGCCGCGCGGCGATGCTGTGGGCGCTGATGGACGGCAGCGCACGCCCGGCCGGCGAACTGACGCAGATCGCCGGGCTTTCGCCGTCGGCCGGCAGCGCGCATCTGGCGCGTTTGAGCGACGGCGGCCTGCTCGCGCTGGAAGTGCGCGGCCGCCATCGCTATTACCGGATCGCCTCGCCCGACATCGCCGCCTCGATCGAGGCGCTCGCCAATCTCGCGCAGGCCACGGCGGCCACGCGCCCGACACCGTCCGCCGCGCGCACCGTGCCGCCGGCAATGCGCCACGCGCGCACCTGCTACGACCACATGGCCGGCGAACTGGCCGTGCGCGTGTACGACCGCATGCTCGAACGCGGCTGGCTCGCCACCCGCGAGCGCGAGGTGGACGTGACGCCGCTCGGCGCGGCCGCGTTCGCGCAGCGCTGGCGCATCGATATCGGCGCGCAACGTCAGCGCAAGCGGCGCTTCGCCTGCACCTGCCTCGACTGGAGCGAGCGGCGCGTGCATCTGGCCGGCGCGCTCGGCGCGGCGCTGCTCGACGCCTGGCTCGACGCACGCTGGGTCGAGCCGGCCAGCCAGCCGCGCGTGCTGCGCATCACGCCCGACGGGCAGCGCCGTTTCGAGGCGCTGCTGGCGGACGCCTGACGGCACGCCGCGAGGCCCGGCGTGAAACCCGCCGGAATGGCCGCCGCGAGGCCAGCCGTGAAGCCCGCAGTAAAGGCCGCCAACGAGCGGCGCGCGGGCGGCGACATGCTTTGTTACGCCGTGCATAGGCGCATTACAAAAGCGGCGAACCGGATACACGGAGCGCGGGTACAGTGGGCGCACGCGGGCCAGGTACGCGCCCGCGACGATCCATAACGAGTCCGACATGACCTCGCTCCGCGCTCCGTATTCCCTCAGTTCACTGGCGGCCTCGACGCTGCTCGCGATCGCGACGCTCGCCGCCGCGCTGCCGCCCGCGTTCGCCCAGACACCGCCCGCGCCGGACGGCGCGCCCACGGCGCAGCAAGCCGGCGGCGATCCGCCGTCGCGCGTCGCGCGGCTCGATTACCTGTCCGGCCCGGTCACGACCGAGCCGGCCGGCGCGAGCGACTGGTCGTACGCGACCGTCAACCGCCCGCTGACCAGCGGCGATCAGCTCTGGAACGACCAGGGTGCGCGCTCGGAACTGCATATCGGCTCGACGGCCGTGCGGCTCGACCAATCGACGTCGCTCGCGATTCTCAATCTCGACGACAGCAGCACGCAATTGAAGGTGGGCATCGGCACGCTGTCGACGCACGTGCGCGAACTGACACCCGGCGGCGCCTACGAGATCGACACGCCGAACCTCGCGCTCGCCATCAATGGCCCCGGCGACTACCGCGTCGACGTCGCGCCGGACGGCGCCTCGACCACCGTCACCGTGCGCCGCGGTACGGCGACCGCCTACGGCGAGGCCGGCCAGATCCCGATCGCGGCCGGCCAGCAACTGACGTTTTCCGGCACCAACCTGCAGAGCACGGCCGGCAACGCCGTGCCGCCGGCCGATCCGTTCGACGGCTGGGCCGCCGCGCGCGACGCGGCCGAGGATCGTTCGATCTCGGCGCGCTACGTGTCGCGCGACATCCCGGGTTATCAGGACCTCGACGCGAACGGCACCTGGCGCGAGACGCCCGAATACGGCGCGGTCTGGACGCCGAACAGCACGCCGGCCGGCTGGGCGCCGTATCACACCGGCCACTGGATCTGGCAGGCGCCATGGGGCTGGACCTGGATCGACGACGCGCCGTGGGGCTTCGCGCCCTACCACTACGGCCGCTGGGCCTATGTCGACGACAACTGGGCCTGGGTGCCCGGCCCTGTCGTGGCGGCCGAGCCGCCTTGCTATGCGCCGGCGCTGGTCGGTTTCGTGGGCGGCGGGGGCGGCGGCTTCGACTGGAGCGTCGGGCTGGCCGTGGGCGGCGCGGTGGCCGCCGGCGTGGCGTGGTTCCCGCTCGCGCCGCACGAGGCCTGGCGGCCGGGCTGGGGCGGCTGGAGCCCGCGCTACTACGAGCGCGTGAACCGCACCACGATCGTCAACAACATCAACATCCACAACACCTATATCAACTACCGCGTGCGCAACGGCGTGACCGCCATCCCGGCGCAGGCGTTCGTGCACGGCCAGCCGGTGGCGCGCTTCGCGCAGCATGTCGATCCGCGGCAGTGGCGCAACGCGCATCTCGGCGCGGGCGCGCCGGGCATCGCGCCGGTACGTCAGAGCTTCGCGGGCGGGTTGCGCAACGCGAGCTATCGGCCGCCGCAAATGGCGCTCGGCCATCCGATCGTGGCGACGCGCAATCCGGTCGTGCCTGCCGCGTTCCACGACCGGCAGGCGCAGCAGTTCGCGCGGCATGGCGGCAACGTGCCGGGCGCCGGTGCGCCCGTGATTCGCAGCAGCACGCCGCCGAACTACGCGGCGCGGCCGGTGCACCCGGTCGCCGGGCTCGCCGGCGCGCCGAATCAGTGGGCCATGCACAACGTGCAGCTCGTCAACCGTCAGGGGCCGGTGTTGCAGCCGGGCCAACGCGGGCCGGGTGCTCAGTTCGGTGGCGAGGCGCGCGGGCCGGGCGGCATGAACCCGGCGGGCGGGCCGGCACCGGTGGCCGTGCGATCCGCCACCGCGGGCGGTCAGGTGATGCCGCGCGGCGAACCGGGCATGCCGGGTATGTCCGCCGAACGCGGCGGCGCGCCGATCCAGCGCGGTGGCCAGGGCATGCCACCCACGGCCGGCTTCGCGCCGCATCAGCCGGGGATGGCTGCACCAGCGCCGGCCGGCAACGGCGTGCCGCGTCCGCCGATGGATGCGGACCGGCCCGGCTTCCATCCAGGGCAGTCAGAGCCGGGACAGTCGCCTTCGTGGACTCAGCCACATGCGCCGATCGCGCAGCAACGCGCGAACGCGCCGTTCCATGCCGGCCAGCCGCAAGGCGTGCGCGAGAACGGTGTGCCGCCGCGTCCGCAGTTCGGGCAGTCGGGTGGCGTCGAGGGGCAGCGTCCGCAAGCGGGCAACACGATGCAGTCCGGTTTCGTCTCGCGACCGCCGGAGCAGGCGCATTCGGCGCCGATGCAGCGCTTGCCGGCGCAGCAGCCCGTTCCGCAGCCGGTCAACGAGCCGCGCCGGAACCTGCCGCAACCGTCGTTCGGCCAGCCGCAGATGCATGAAGCGTCGCCGCGCATGGAGCCACGCGCGCAATCGCAGCCGCACTTCGAGCCGCAGCAGGCGCCTCGCATGGAGCGGCCACAACCGCATTTCGAACCACAGCCAGCCCCGCGCATGGAGCGCCCGCAACCGCATTTCGAACCACAGCAAGCCCCTCGCATGGAGCAACCACAACCGCATTTCGAACCACGGCAAGCCCCCCGCATGGAGCAGCCGCGTCCCGCCCTTCAACCGCAGCCGCACTTCGAGCGTCCCGCCGCGCCGCCGCCCCATTTCGAGCAACCACGCTCCGCGCCGGCCCCCGCGCAGCAAGCGCCGTCGAACGAGGGGCACCCAGGCCGTCACTAAAGCGCGGCCTCTCGCCCACCTCTACGCAAAAAGCCCGCGCCGAACGAAACGGCGCGGGCTTTTTTAACGGCCACGAAAATCGGGGGCCACTTGCCCCCGGAGCGTTACACCGCCATCGGCGCCGTCAGCGGCGCATGGTGGCGATAGCCTTCGAGCGAGAAATCGGACGGCTCGATCCGTTCGAGCCATTCGGGCGCGTACACGCCCGTCTTCGCGTACTCGGGCACACGCTCGGCGATCACGAGGCGCGGGCTTTCGTACGGTTCGCGTTCGAGCTGCTGCGTCAGCATGTCGAGCTGGTTCTCGTAGATGTGCGCATCGCCGATGAAGTACGTAAACCAGCGCGGCGTATAGCCGGTCAGCCGGCCGACCAGTTCCAGCAGCGCCGCGCCTTCGGTCAGGTTGAACGGCGTGCCGAGGCCCACGTCGTTGCTGCGGATGTAGAGGCACAGCGAGATCTCGCGCTTCGCCGCGTTCGGCAGGAACTGGTACAGCAGGTGGCAGGCCGGCAGCGCGATCTCGTCGAGCTTCACGGGGTTCCAGCCATGGAACAGGATGCGGCGGCTCGACGGGTCGCGCATGATCGTGTCGAGGCAATCGCGCAACTGGTCGATCGCCTTGTACAGCAGCACCTGCTGCGCGCCGCCGTCCTCGAAGCCGGTTACCACGCGGTAGCCGCGCGAGACGGCGTCGTCGATCTGCGCGGTGGCCTGCGCGGCGAGTACCTTGTAGCCAGGCCAACTGCGCCATTGCACGCCGTACACGTCGCCGAGATCGTCCACGCCGGTGCGATACGGATTGGCGAGCCACGCGGCGTTGTCGTTGGCGTTCGCATCCCACACCTTGCAGCCGAGCGCGCGAAAATCGGCCGCGCTGCGCGTGGCGCGCAGGAAGCCGACCAGTTCGCCGATCGCCGACTTGAACGCCAGCTTCTTGGTCGTGACGGCCGGAAAGCCTTGCTGCAGGTCGAAGCGCAGCATCGCGCCCGGCATGCTGATGGTGCGGATGCCGGTGCGGTTCTCCTGCCAGGAGCCGGTATCGAGGATGGTGCGAACGAGATCGAGATACTGTTTCATGCGGGTTCCTTCGGCCGCCAGCGCGGCCCGTCCCGCGATTCTAACAAGCCTCGCGACACTCAGCCGGCGGCCGGCATGGGCAGCCCGATCGTCTCCACATCGCGATCGCGCATGCCGTGCGCCACCAACAGCCGGTACAGCGTGACGCGCGACACCCCGAGTTCGCGCGCCGCGTCGGCGAACCGGCCGCGATGGCGCAGCAGCGCGATCTCGATCGCGCGCCGCTCGGCGGCCTCGCGGGCCGCGTTCAGCGAGATCGGCGCCGATTCGGTGAAATCCGTCAATTCCAGATCGGCTGCGCTGATCATGCGCCCTTCCGACATCACGATCGCGCGCCGCACGCGATTGATCAGCTCGCGCACGTTGCCGGGCCACGTGTAGTTGTGCATCGCGGCGATCGCGTCGGGCGCGAAGCCGCGCAGCCGGCGGCTCGCATCGCCCCGGAACCGTTCGAGCATGTGGCGCGCCAGCACCTCGATATCCTTGCCGCGCGCGCGCAGCGGCGGCTCGGTCACCTTCAGCACGCACAGCCGGTGATACAGATCCTCGCGGAAGCGGCCGGCGCGCAACGCCGCTTCCATGTCCACGTGGGTCGCGCAAATCACGCGCACATCCACCGGAATCGACGCATGGCCGCCGAGCCGCTCGATCCGCCCTTCCTGCAGGAAGCGCAGCAGGCTCGACTGGCTTTCGAGCGGCAGGTCGCCGATCTCGTCGAGGAACAGCGTGCCGCCATGCGCAGCCTCGACGCGGCCGATCTTGCGCTGCGTCGCGCCCGTAAACGCGCCGCGCTCGTAGCCGAACAGTTCGGACTGCAACAGATGATGCGGAATCGCGCCGCAATTGATCGCGACGAACGGTGCGGCGGCGCGCGCCGAACGTTCATGGATCGCCACGGCGCTCAACTCCTTGCCGGTACCCGATTCGCCCGAGATGAAGACGGGCGCGTCGGTCGACGCGACCTTGCGCAGCGTGCGGAACAGCCCGAGCATCGCCTCGCACGCGCCGACCATCTCGCCCTCCCCGCGCGCCGCCGCCAGCGGCGGCTCGGTCAGCGTGACCATGCCGTAGGCGTGCCCGACCGATTCGACGATGCGCTCGCGGTCGCACGGCATCGTCATGTAGTCGAAGCAGTAGTCGCGTACCAGCCGCCGCAATCCGACGTTCTGCATCTGGCCGCGCTGGGCCACCGCGATCCAGCCGACGTTCGGCGTGCTCAGGCAGGCCTCGACGTCGCCGAGTTCGCCCGGATCGATGCCCGACATGTCGAGCAGGCCGCCGGCCGCGCCGCCGCGCGCGGCCGCCCGGCGCAGATCGCGCGCCGTGGCCGCATGCTCGACCCGCCAGCCGCGCGCGTCGAAGCTGCGTTGCAGTTCCACGCTCGGGTCGCGCGAGAAATAGATCAGATGCCTAGTGACGATTTCCATCGCACCATCCTTCGTTCGATGCCCGGCACGCGAGGCCTTGCGTGCGACCGCGCCGCCGAACCGGCCCTCACGAGCGGATACGGCCAACGCGTCCTGTTGCAGACATTCAAGTCTCCCCGGCAATAAGGCGCTTGCTTTTTTGGCGGCCGCGACCCACGGCCATATTGTTGTTTCGCTCTCGCATTGTTGTTCGACTGGATACTTGACGCGATTCCTCTGGAGAACCTCCGGAGCGGCGGCCCCGCGCGCGGGCTGCACCGAGATGGCGAAACCAGTGTCAGCCGTTTTAATTCGCTTGGGTATCCGAAGTAATCCGTACATGCCGCGTTTCAGAATTGAAACGATTTTGCTTCGGGATACTGTCAAATTTTCCGAATGGCGAGGAGACGTCCTTGTGCGACAGGCCTCGCGCGTCGATGGCACGCGTTTCGCTAAAGGAAGCCCGTCGAACAGCGCGACGCACGCGTGAGCCGACACCTTTTTTCACGTGCCCCGTCCCCCGGCGGGCACGCTTTTTATTCCTCCGACCGTTACATCACCGAGCCCATTCATGAAGCGTACCGTCATCGCCGCCGCCCTCCTCGCCTCGTCCGCCAGCACCGCCTTTGCCGCCGACGCATTCCTTTACAACCTGACAGGCGTCACGCAAGCCGTGGGCATCTTCGGTGCCGTCGGCCTGTATGGCGTGGTCGGCGTGTCGAGCAGCGCCGGCGCCGTGATCGACAACCATCAGGCCGTGGCACTGAATCATGTGTCGCTGGCGCCGCTCCATCAAAGCAGCACGCAGGGCGCCGTGACGGTGTCGGTCGACAATGTCGCCGCCAGCACCACCGCCGACGGTTACGCCTATCGCAACAGCGCGCAGTCGGCCTCGTTCGATGCCTCGGTGAAGACGAAATCGTCGCAATCGGCTTCGGCCAGCGGCAGTGGCTGGATCGCGGGCGGCAGCGCCAGCACGGCCAGCTCGCAGCAGAGCGTGACGGCCAACCAGTCGTCGAACCAACACCGCACGGGCAGCACCGGCGGCGCGGCGTTCATCGCGGGCGGTGCGGCGTCCGCCTCCGGCAGCAGCCAGAGCAACGAGGTCAGTGGCTACGTGCTGCCGGGCCTGTTCGGCTTCGTGGCAGGCGGCAGCGCCTCGCACAGCGCGAGCGGCTATCGCGTCGGCGCGGCCGAGGCGGCGTGGGGCGGGTCCTCGTCGACGGATGCGGCCAGCAGCGCGCATCGGCATGCCGACGTCAGCGCGAGCCGCAGCAGCAGCGCATCGGGCTCGGCCTGGCAGGCGAATGCTTCGCAGAGCGAATCGAAAACGGCATCGAACGGTTCGCTCTCGACTCGCGAACACGCCGAGACGGCGCGCAGCGCGTCATGGGGCTTCGGCAGCAACATCGAAGCGCAGCGCACCGAAACCTCGGGCAGCGTCACCACCGTCACCGACACGCGCCAGGCCGGCACGCTGACTGCCACTACCGGCAGCAACGCTGCCACCGGCGTGAAGGGCAACCTCGGCATCAACGTCGCGATGGGCATCGACAACGCACAGAGCAACGACGTGTCGCTCGCCTCGGTCGATATCGGCAACGTGTTCGGCAACGCGCAGGCGTTCAGCACGCAGTCGTCGGCGGGCCACGCGCGCATCGACAACTTCGTGCTCAACGCCTCGCTGGGCGACGGCTCGCTGGCCGGCGTGTCGGGCAATGTCGGCGTAAACGTCGCCTCGGGCGTCAGCAACGTGCAGAACAACAGCCTGGCCGGCTCGATGACGACCACCAGCGCCGGGCAGGCGAAGACGGTCGCGATGGTCGCCACCGACGACAACACGCAGCTTGCCGGCGCGCAGATCGACGGGCGCTTCGTGGGCACCGCGATGCTCGGCGCGAATACCCTCACGGGTGCGACCGGCAACATCGGCGTGAACATCGCCGGCGGCGCGGGCAACCTGCAGCACAACGGCCTCGCGATCGCGGCGCTCAACAGCGGGCACTGAGCGTTGCACGGCCCGCGCGTCGCGCAATCGGGCGACGCGCGGGCCGCCTTATGCGGGTGATCCGGTAGAATCGGGCGCTTTCCCGCCTGCTCCGGATTTCGTCATGACCACCCTGACCCTGATCGTGGCGCGCGCGCGCAACGGCGTGATCGGCCGCGACAACCAGCTTCCGTGGAAGCTGCCCGAAGATCTCGCGTTCTTCAAGCGCACCACCATGGGCGCGCCGATCGTGATGGGCCGCAAGACGCACGAATCGATCGGCCGGCCGCTGCCGGGGCGCCGCAACATCGTCGTCACGCGCGACGCGGCACGCCGCTTCGAGGGCTGCGATACGGTGACCTCGCTCGACGCCGCGCTGGCCGCCGCCGCGCGAGACCAGGCCGCCGAAGCGTTCCTGATCGGTGGCGCGCAGCTTTACGCCGAAGGCCTTGGCCGCGCCGACAAGCTGATCGTCACCGAGATCGATGCCGATTTCGACGGCGATGCGTCGTTCCCCGCTCCCGATCCCGCACTGTGGCAAGAGGCCTCGCGCGACACGCATCGCGCCACCGAGCCGAATGCGTTCGACTACGCGTTCGTGGTGTACACGCGCAAGGCCTGAAGACGGATCGCAGGCCTCGCCCCAAAAAACAAAGCGCCGCTTCGAGCGGCGCTTTGTTTTTGCAGCCCACGCGCGAAGCGGGGCCGATTCGATTCGGCTTACTGCCCGGCGATCGTCATCTGCTCGATCAGCACCGAGCCGGTTTGCTTCGTGCCGCGAACGATCGTGTCGGCGCCGATCGCGACGATATGCCGGAACATTTCCTGCAACGTGCTCGCCACGGTGATTTCCTCGACCGGGTACTGGATCACGCCGTTCTCGACCCAGAAGCCGGCCGCGCCGCGCGAATAGTCGCCCGTCACGTAGTTCACGCCCTGCCCCATCAGTTCCGTCAGCAGCAGGCCGGTGCCGAGCTTCTTGAGCATCGCGTCGAAATCGTCGCTGTCGCGCGTGTTCGAGCTGCGCAGCGCGAGGTTGTGCGAGCCGCCGGCATTGCCGGTGGTCTTGGTGCCGAGCTTGCGCGCCGAGTAGGTGGACAGGAAGTAGCCCTCCACCACGCCGTCCTTGACCACGCTGCGCGCATGCGTGCGCACGCCTTCCTCGTCAAACGGCGCGCTGCCCATCGCGCGCGGCACGTGCGGATCCTCGACCACCTGCACGTGCGGTGCGAACACCGGCTTGCCGAGGCTGTCGACCAGGAACGACGTCTTGCGATAGAGCGCGCCGCCGCTGACCGCCTGCGTGAACGCACCGAGCAGGCCCGCCGCGAGCGGCGCCTCGAACAGCACCGGCACCTTGCGCGTATCGAGCCGGCGCGAGCCCATCCGCGCCAGCGCGCGTTCGGCGGCATAGCGGCCCACCGCTTCGGGGCTGGCGAGATCGCCGGCGTTGCGCGTGGAGGTATACCAGTCGTCGCGCTGCATGTGGCGGCCGCTGCCGGCGATCGGCGCGCACGCAACGTAGTGGCGCGAGTACGGATAACCGGCCAGGAAGCCGCGCGAGGTGGCCAGCACGAACTGCGAATGCTGGGCCGACACGCTCGCGCCTTCAGAATTGCGGATCTGCGGGCTGACCGCGAACGCCGCGTCTTCCGAGCGGCGGGCGATTTCGACGGCTTCGTCGGCCGTCAGCGCCCACGGGTGATAGAGATCGAGATCGCGCGGCGCGGTTTCGAGCAGCTCGGCCTCGGCCAGGCCCGCGGCTTCGTCCTCGGCCGTGAAGCGCGCGATGTTGTAGGCGGCCGCGACCGTGTCCTTGAGTGCCGCCGACGAAAAATCGGACGTGCTCGCGTTGCCGCGCTTCTTGCCGAGGAACACCGTGACACCGACCATCTTGTCGCGGTTGTGCTCGATCGTCTCGACTTCGCCGCGTCGCACCGACACCGACAGGCCGTCACCTTCCGAGATTTCGGTGGCCGCATCGGTCGCACCCATCGCCTTCGCGTGCCGGAGAATTTCCGTGGCAATGTCTTTCAGTTGTTCCTGCGTGTGCGGGAAATGGCGCGAGGGTGCGTCGGTATGAGCAGGCATCGTCGTGTGGTCCGGTAGCGGGCGGCTGGCCCGCGAGGTTCGAAATGTGGCGTATCCGCGATCATAACAAGGTCCGGCCCGCGCCACCTATCGGGGCCTTGCAGCACGCCGCGGCAGCCAAGGCGGCCGGCAACCGCTCGCGGCGCGATACAATCTCGCCCATGAACCGCAAAACCCGTATCCAACCGATCGAGCACGGCGCCGAACCGGACGCCGACAACGGCTACGATCGCCCCAGCAAATCCCAGCTCAAACGCGAGATGCACGAGCTGCAGGCACTGGGCCGCGACCTCGTCGAGCTGCCGAAAGACGCGCTCAAGCGCATGCCGATGTCGGAAAAACTCGACCAGGCCGTGCGCGAAACGCGCCGCATCACCGATCACGAAGGCCGTCGCCGCCAGATGCAGTACGTCGGCAAGGTCATGCGCACGCTCGACCCGGCCGAGGTCGCGGCACTGCGCACCGCGCTCGATTCGCAGCGCGGCGTCAACAAGGCCGCCACGGCGCGGCTGCACTGGATCGAGCGCACGCGCGACCAGTTGCTGGCCGACGACGAGGCGCTGACCCGCTTCATTCAGGCACACCCGGCCGCCGACGCCCAGGAAGGCCGCACGCTGATCCGCAACGCCCGCAAGGAAGCGCAGCAAAGCAAGCCGCCGCGCTACTTCCGCGAGCTGTTCCAGTGGATCAAGGTGACGAGCGCCAAGCCCGGCGAGGATGCCGAGGCCGAGTCCGACGAGGACACCGATCCCGATGACGACGAAGCGTAAGCACCCGGACGAGCTGATCGTCGGGCTGGTTTCGATCAGCGATCGCGCCAGCCGCGGCGATTATCAGGATCAGGGCATTCCGGCGCTCGAAGGCTGGCTCGGCACGGCGCTCGCTTCCCCGTGGCGCGCCGAAACGCGCCTGATCGCCGACGAAGCCGCCCTGATTTCCGCCACGCTCGTCGCGCTGATCGACGAGGCCGGCTGCGACCTGGTGCTGACCACCGGCGGCACCGGCCCGGCCCGGCGCGATGTCACGCCCGAGGCGACGCTGGCGATCGCCACGCGCGAGATGCCCGGCTTCGGCGAGCAGATGCGCCAGATCAGCCTGCGCTTCGTGCCCACCGCGATCCTGTCGCGACAGGTGGCCGTGATCCGCGAAACGCCCGACCACGCGGCGCTCGTCATCAACCTGCCGGGGCAGCCGAAGTCGATCAAGGAAACGCTGGAAGGCCTGCGCGACGATACCGGCAAGGTGCTCGTGCCGGGCATCTTCGCGGCCGTGCCCTATTGCATCGACCTGATCGGCGGCCCGTACGCCGAAACCCACCCGGAAATCTGCGCCGCGTTCCGCCCGAAGAACGCGCAGCGTCCGCCGCGCGCCAATTGACAACGGCCGGGCAAGCCCGGCCGTTTCATCGTTTCACTGCGCCGCGTGACGGCTTACTCGGCAGCGCTCGCCGCCGGCACGAGGAAGTGCTCGCGGTAGTACTTCAGTTCGTCGATCGACTCGTGGATATCCGCCAGCGCCGTGTGCATCGCGCGCTTCTGGAAACCCTTGTAGATGGCGGGCTGCCAGCGGCGGCACAGCTCCTTGAGCGTGCTGACGTCGAGGTTGCGGTAATGGAAGAAGGTTTCGAGCTCGGGCATCCAGCGCGCCATGAAGCGGCGGTCCTGGCAAATGGAGTTGCCGCACATCGGCGACTTGCCGGGCGACACGTATTGCGCGAGGAACGACTGGATTTGCGCGGCGGCATCGGCTTCGCTGACGGTGGAGGCACGCACGCGGTCGATCAGGCCCGAGCGGCCATGCGTCGACTGGTTCCAGGCGTCCATCTTGGCAAGGGTTTCGTCGCTCTGGTGGATTGCCAGCACCGGCCCTTCGACGACGCGCTCCAGCGTGGAATTGGTGACGACCACGGCGATCTCGATGATGCGGTCGCTATCCGGGTTCAAACCCGTCATTTCCATGTCGAGCCAGACGAGATTGAGTTCGTTGCGAACGAGCGCGGGCTGGTCGGCGGATTGGGCGATATCGGTCATACGGTTTCCTGAAGAATCGGCGGCGGCGGACGCACCGCTGTCGTGGCCGGCACATGGGCCGAAAACCGTCGAGCGTACCCCCGCCGCTAGAACTTATAATTCTCGCATAGATACCACCGGCCTCCCTGATGTCCGCTTACTCGTTCACCCTGTTGTTCGCCGCCGCGATCCTCGCGATGGTCGGCGCCAAGCTCTGGCTCGCTTCGCGCCAGATCCGCTTCGTCACCGCGCACCGCGGCGCCGTGCCCGCGCAGTTCCGCGACTCGATTCCGCTGGCCTCGCACCAGCGCGCCGCCGATTACACGGTCGCGCGCACGCGCCTGACCATGCTGCAGATCGTGACCAGCGCAGCAGTGCTGATCGTGCTGACGCTGTGCGGCGGCGTCGGCGCGATCGACCAGGCGCTGCGCGGCTGGCTCGGCGGCAGCCATTACGTCCAGCAGATCCTCGTGATCGTGGTGGTGATGGCGGTCACCAGCCTGCTCGAACTGCCGTTCGAATACGTACGCCAGTTCGGCATCGAAGCCCGCTTCGGCTTCAATCGCATGACGCGCAAGCTGTTCTTCAAGGATCTGGCCCTCAGTACCGTGGTCGGTACCGCGATCGGCCTGCCGCTGCTGTTCGTCGTGCTGTGGCTGATGAACCGCGCGGGGCCGCTGTGGTGGCTCTGGGCCTGGATCTTCCTGGTCGCCTACCAGATGCTGGGGCAGGTGATCTACCCGAGCTTCATCGCGCCGATGTTCAACAAGTTCGAGCCGCTCGCCGACGAGGCGCTGCGCGCACGCATCGAAGGCCTGATGAATCGCTGCGGGTTCGCCGCGAAGGGCCTGTTCGTAATGGACGGCAGCCGCCGCTCCGCGCACGGCAACGCCTACTTCACGGGCTTCGGCGCGAACAAGCGCATCGTGTTCTTCGACACGCTGATCGACCGGCTGTCGGGCAGCGAGATCGAGGCCGTGCTGGCGCACGAACTCGGCCACTTCAAGCGCCGCCATATCGTCAAGCGCATGATCGTCGTGTTCGCGATGAGCCTCGTGCTGCTGGCCCTGCTCGGCTGGCTCGCGGGCCGTACCTGGTTCTACACGGGCCTCGGCGCGATGCCGTCGCTGACGGGCAGCAACGCGGGCCTCGCGCTCGTGCTGTTCTTCCTGGCCATGCCGGTGTTCCTGTTCTTCGTCACGCCGCTCAGCAGCATGAGCTCGCGCAAGGACGAATTCGAGGCCGACGCGTTCGCCGTCGACCACACCAACCGCCAGGACCTCGTCAACGCGCTGGTGAAGCTCCATGAGGACAACGCCTCGACGCTGACGCCCGACCCGGTCTACACCAGTTTCTACTACTCGCATCCGCCGGCTTCCGTGCGGATCGACCGACTGCTCGGCGCCGCATGACGCGCGGCCGCCAGCAAGGCCCGGGCAAGCCGGCCAAGTCGAGCGCCGAGCGCATCACCGGCCGCGTGATCGCGGCGCATGGCCGCCATTACCTGGTCGCGCCCGTGGACGGCGGGCCGATGCTGCAATGCTTCCCGCGCGGCAAGAAGAGCGAGATCGCCGTGGGCGATCGCGTGCAGTACGAGCGCAGCTCGGCCGACCAGGGGGTGATCGTCGAGATCGACACGCGGCGCAACCTGCTCTATCGCTCCGATCAGTTCAAGTCGAAGCTGTTCGCCGCGAACCTCGACCAGTTGCTGATCGTGCTCGCCACCGAGCCGTTCTTCAGCGAGGACCTGCTCGGCCGTGCGCTGATCGCGGCCGAGGCCAATGCGCTGAAGCCGGTCATCGTGTTGAACAAGATCGACGTCGAGGCCGCGCTGCCGGTAGCCCGCGAGCGGCTCGCGCCGTATCGCGCGCTCGGTTACAACGTGGTCGAATTGTCGGTGAAGGATGCGCCCGACGACACGCTGGCGCAGTTGATGCCGCGCCTGGCCGGCCATTCGACGATCCTGCTGGGCCAGTCCGGCATGGGCAAATCGACGCTCGTGAACCTGATCGTGCCCGAGGCCGAGGCCGCGACGCGCGAGATTTCCGCCGCGCTGAACAGCGGCCGCCACACCACCACGTTCACGCGGCTCTATCCGCTGGCCGACGGTGGGGCGCTGATCGATTCGCCGGGCTTCCAGGAATTCGGCCTCTACCACTTGACCGAAGGCCAGTTCGAGCGCGCGTTCCCCGAATTCCGGCCGCTGCTCGCCGACTGCCGCTTCTATAACTGCCATCACCTGCACGAGCCGGGCTGCGCGATCCTGGCCGCCGTGGAGGATGGCCGGATCTCGAAGTCGCGCCACGCGCTCTATGCACAGCTCGTGCACGAGGCGAGCCAGATCGTCCGCTGACGATCTCCGCCTCCCCTGCCCGCTCCGATGCGCATCCCGGCCCCCGATCTCTCGACCGCCCATCATTGGGTCAACGTGCTGAACGCGGCCGGCATCGGCTGCGAACTGCACAACCGCTTCGCGACCGGTGCGCTCGGCGGGCTGCCGCCCGACCAGTGCGCGCCCGAGATCTGGCTCGACGACGAGCGCGATACCGCACTCGCGCGGCGCATCCTCGAAGCGGCGGCATCGGGGCCGCCGGCCGATGCATCGCGCTGGCGGTGCGGCGGCTGCGGCGAATGGCTCGATGCGCAGTTCACGGCGTGCTGGCGTTGCGGGCGAATCCGCGACCCGCGCGACGACGAAGCGGCGCCCGATACACGCTGACCGCCGCGCCGTATTGGCGCTCGAAAAGCAAAAAGCCGGCTGAGAACGCCGGCTTTTTTTATTTCAATGCGCGCCACCCGCGCCGCGTATCACGACACCCACACCGCCAGCGTCAACATCAGCAGCAGGATCATCCACAGGATCACGGCGCGCCAGACCAGGCCGACGGCCGATTGCAGCGTGCGCGGCGTACAGTCGTCGCCGACCGCCAGCGGGCCGCTGTCGCCCACCGATAACGCATCGACGCTCGACGGCTCGGCCAGCGGGCCGGCCAGGCGCGCGCCGAGCGCACCGCTGCCCGAAGCCAGCAGCACGCCGTCGTTCGAGTCGGGCCACTGGCGCGTGTGATTGCGCCACGCGTAGATCGCATCCTCGAAATTGCCGACGATCGCGAAGCCGAGCGCCGTCAGTCGCGACGGAATCCAGTCGATCACGAAGAAGGCGCGCTGCGCGAAATTGGAGAACGCCTCGGTGCGGTCGTCGGTCGGCACGGACCAACTGCGCGACAGATATTCGGCGATCCGATACAGCACCGCGCCGGCCGGGCCGAGCGGCAGGACGAACCAGAAGAACACGCCGAACACATGGCGATGCGATGCCACCACGGCATGGATCAGCGTATGGCGCACGATCTCGCCAACCGGCATGTCCACGGTATCGAGCCCGGTCCATTCGGCCAGCACTTCGCGCGCGCGCGGCACGTCGTCGTTGTTGAGCGCGAGATGGATATCGGTGAAGTAATGGCTGAACTGGCGGAAGCCCAGCGTGAAATAGACCACCACCACGTTCCAGACGAACGCGAAGGCGAAGCTGATCTTGAACAGCAGGTAGTAGACGAGCGCGACGGCGAGCACCCAGGGCACCACGACGACGAGCCAGGCCAGCACACCATGCTTCTTCTTGCCGGCGTCGAAGCCGTTCGCCGCAGTTTCCGCATGGAACTGGAACAGCGCGAACACCGGATTACCCGGCGACAGCGCGCGCACCTGCTCGATGATGAGGGCGAGGAGAACCGAAAAGAAAGTCATGCGAAAGGGCGTGTCGTCCTGGGTTATACGATTTTTCGCATAACGATAGCACAGCGCAATGGCGCGAGGGCTCTAGCCCTGCGGCACGCCGGACGCCGGCTGTCGTGCGATCAGGAGTGCGCGGCAAGAAAGCGGTACAGATTGCGCAACATGCCGGCGGTTGCACCCCAGATGAAGTAATGGCCGTCGTCGCGCGCGTCCGGATAGGGCATCGCAAAAAAACGACGTTCCCCGCCTTCCCATTTGAACAGCCGCACTTCGTGATGCTCGGGCGCCATCAGGAAGGCCAACGGCACCTCGAAAATCTCGGCCACTTCGAGCGTATCGGCCTGCACGGTAAACGGCGGATGCACGATGCCGACCACCGGTGTGACGCGATAACCGGTGCCCGTCAGATATTCGGGCAAGTTGCCGAGCACTTCGACATGTTCGCTGTCGAGTGCGATTTCCTCGCGTGCCTCGCGCAATGCCGTGGCCGTTGCATCGGCATCGAACGGTTCGCGGCGGCCGCCCGGAAAGCTGATCTGGCCGGGGTGATCGGTCAGGTGATCGGCGCGCTGGGTCAGCAGCACCGTGAGCCCGTCGGCACGCGCCACGAGCGGCACCAACACGGCCGCGATGCGTGGATCGCGATAATCGGCCAGGCGCGCCTCGGCCGGCTCCTGCGTCCAGCCGTAGGACTGCGCGAAACGCTCGCGCAGCCCGAGCGGCGTCAGCACGGCCGGCGGCACCGTCGGCAGGCCGGCGCCGGTCGATTCGACAGGCAGCACTTCGGGATCGATGATCGGGCGACGGGTCAAGGGGCGCTCGCGGAAAGGTCTGACGGAAGCGTATTGTCGCCCCGGAATAAAAAAAGCACCCGGTGGGGTGCTTTTTCCTTACAGCATTTACGCCTGCTCTTGCTTGGCGGCGGTGCGATCCTTCAGCACCAGCTTTTCCTTGATTCGAGCCGACTTGCCCGAACGCTCGCGCAGGTAGTACAGCTTGGCACGACGGACATCGCCGCGACGCTTGACGATGATGCTCGCGAGCAGCGGCGAGTACGTCTGGAACGTACGCTCGACGCCTTCGCCCGACGAAATCTTGCGGACGATGAAGGCCGAATTGAGGCCACGGTTGCGCTTCGCGATCACGACGCCTTCGTAGGCCTGAACGCGCTTGCGGGTACCTTCAACCACATTCACGTTCACGATCACCGTGTCGCCCGGGGCGAAATCGGGGATCGTCTTGCCTTCGAGCGCGCGCTCGATTTCTTCCTGCTCAAGTTTTGCGATCAGATTCATTGCTGACTCCTAAAGCCATCGTGTCGGAGTTGGTACCTTGTCCGCTTCCGGACCCGGCCCCGATAGAGGATGGATTCACATCTGGCGTCGCGCACGCATGCACGACACCGCCTTTTTCCCGGACCACCACGGAAAGGCTTCAGCTCGAAGCTTTCCTCGCGGCCTTCGCGAGACTTGCAAGCCACGCCTCGTCGGCCCGGCTCAACAACTGTTGCTTGCGCGCCCGGTCGATCAGATCGGGCCGCTTCTGCCATGTATTGCGCAGCGCTTCCTGCCGCCGCCACTTCTCGATTTCCGCATGATGGCCGCCGAGCAGCACATCGGGCACCCGCACGCCGTCGTATTCCTCGGGGCGCGTGTAATGCGGACAATCGAGCAAACCGTGCACGAAACTGTCCTGCACTGCCGATTGCGAATCGTTCAGCACACCCGGCAGCAGGCGCACCACCGCATCCATCAGCGCCATGGCCGGCAATTCACCGCCCGACAGCACGAAATCGCCGAGGCTGATTTCCTCATCGACGACACGATCGAGCAAACGCTGGTCGATCGCTTCGTAGCGGCCGCACAGCAGCACGACACCGGGCTCGGCTGCCATTCGCACCACACGTTCGTGGGTGAGCGGCGCGCCTTGCGGCGACATCATCACCACCCGCGTCGACGCAATGCCCTGCTCGGCCTGCGCGGCCTTGGCCGCGCCGATTGCTGCTTCGAGCGGCTTGGCGAGCATCACCATGCCCGGACCGCCGCCGTAGGGTCGATCATCGACCGTGCGGTAGTTGTCCGTGGTGAAATCGCGCGGATTCCACGTGCGCAACCCGAAGCGCTCCTGCTTGACCGCCCGGCTGGTGATCCCCCAGCCAGTCAGCGCCTGGAACATTTCGGGAAAGAGCGTGACGACATCGAACTGCATCGCGCGCTCCTGTGCGTCGTTCATTTCAGTAATCGGCTTCCCAGTCGACGACGATGCGCTTCGCCGCCTGGTCGACCGTTTTCACGTACACCCCGACGAACGGGATCAGACGCTCGCCCGTGACGGGCTTGCCATCCTTGCCGCTGGCCGGATAGTCGACGCGCATGACCGAATGCGCGCCGTTGTCGATCATCTCGCCGACGCGGCCGAGTTCGACACCCGCTTCGTTGACGACATCGAGACCGATCAGGTCGACCCAGTAGAATTCGTCGTTGTCGAGCGCCGGGAAATCTTCTCGACGCAGGAACAGACGGTAGCCGCG
Source organism: Burkholderia sp. 22PA0099 (assembly GCF_047497165.1). Lineage (NCBI taxonomy): Bacteria > Pseudomonadati > Pseudomonadota > Betaproteobacteria > Burkholderiales > Burkholderiaceae > Burkholderia > Burkholderia sp. 22PA0099. The sequence continues at coordinate 3,524,996 of NZ_CP163165.1, forward strand.
CAGCGCCAAAGCCTGATCGCGATCGGCCAGACCGGCCAAATGCGCAACGACCGTATCGGCGTGCGTTTTCGACTGCGTGATGCTGACGGACAAACGTTCCGCCCCTTTCTCGAGCCATACGAGGCGCGCCTTCAGCAGCGCATCGCCGCCACGGCCCACGCCCGAATGGGGCACGATCTTGACCCAGCCCTTGAGGCCATAGGCATCGACGATCGCACCGACCTCGATCGCATCGTCGGGCCACGCTTGCGCCGCACCGATGCCGACCGAGGCTTGACCCGGGTTACTGCTTGCTGCCGCCGGCTTCGCGCTGCTCTTTTCAGAGGAACGCTCGACCGGTTTGCGGACAAACACGCCAAACGCAGACGCTTCGCGTGTACCGCCTTTGACATCACCGGATGAATCGTGACCGGACATTCAGACCACCTCTCGGCCGCAATTACCGGAAAACCGTGCCATATTAGGCAGCCGGTTGTGCCTTTTGTGCTTCCTTCACGAGGCGAGCGACGGTCGGCGACAGTTGTGCGCCAACGCCTTGCCAGTACGTCAGACGATCCTGAGCGATACGCAGCGATTCGCCCTTCGTGGCGACCGGGTTGTAGAAGCCAACGCGTTCGATGAAGCGGCCGTCACGACGATTACGCGAATCGGTAGCAACGATGTTGTAGAACGGGCGCTTCTTCGAGCCACCGCGAGCCAGACGGATGATAACCATATGAAATCCTTCGGGAAAACCGGGTTCGGAACTGCTGAAACCCGCGATTATAGCGGGAAACCAAAGACATAACAAACACTTACGGCAGAAAAAGCGCGACACCGCCCAATCGCCAGCGGTCACGGCGTTTCGCCGCCCAGCTCCTACACTGATTGAACCGTGCCGCCGCACCGCACACGACCCGATCGATCCATGCCCCTGCCCTCGCTCCCGTTCCGCGCTTTGCTTCATCGACTCGCCACCATCGGCGCGACGCTGCTTGCCGCCAGCCTCGTCGCCGAGGCCAGCGCGGCCGCGCCGCCCATCGACAGGTTGAGCGTGCCGCCCGGCTTCAAGGTGGAGGTGCTGGCCGCCGACATCGCGAATGCTCGCGAGATGGCCTGGTCGCCGCGCGGCATTCTTTATGTGGGTTCGACCGAGGGCAGTGTTCACGCGCTGACGCTGCGCGACGGCCGCGTGGTGGCGCGGCACGTGGTGGCGTCGGGCCTGGAGATGCCGGTGGGCGTCGCCTATCGCGACGGCGCGCTCTATATCTCCGCGATCTCGCGCATCCTGCGTCTCGACCGGATCGACGACCAGCTCGCCGCGCCGCCCAAGCCGGTGCTGGTGACCGACAAGCTACCCACGGATCGCCAGCACGGCTGGAAATTCATCGCATTCGGCCCCGACGGCAAGCTCTATGTGCCGGTCGGCGCGCCCTGCAATATCTGCGAACCGGATCGCGACCGCTACGCGATGCTGGGCCGCATGAACCCCGACGGCAGCGATTATCAGGTGTTCGCGCGCGGCATCCGCAATACGGTCGGCTTCGACTGGCATCCGGCGACGCACGCGCTGTGGTTTACCGATAACGGCCGCGACATGCTCGGCGACGACCGCCCCGACGACGAACTGAATCAGGCGCCGCGCGCCGGCCTCGATTTCGGCTATCCGTATTGCCACGCCGGCGACATCGCCGATCCGCAATACGGCCGCGGCCACCCGTGCAGCGGCTTCACGCCGCCGGTGGCCAAGCTCGGCGCGCACGTGGCCGCCCTCGGCATGCGCTTCTATACGGGCACGATGTTCCCGGCCGAGTACCGCAACGCGATCTTCATCGCCGAGCACGGCTCGTGGAACCGCAGCAGCAAGGTCGGCTACCGCGTGGTGCGCGTGAGCCTCGGACCGGATGGGCGCACGGCGCGCCAGCAGGTGTTCGCGCAGGGCTGGCTGCAGGCGGACGGCGATGTGTGGGGCCGCCCCGCCGACGTGCTGCCGCTGCCCGACGGCTCGCTGCTCGTCAGTGACGATTACGCCGGCGCGATCTACCGGATCACTTATACCGGGCACCCGGGCGCGACCGACAATCGGCCGGGTGTCGCGCCGTAGAATGCGCCATCGGCGCAGGGGTCGCGCCGCCCCGTCCCGCGCAGTTTTTCCTATCGGTTCGTCATGTCCAGCCCACCGCCACGTTTCCGCTCGAAAACCGTCACCGCCGCGCTCGCCTTTTTGTTCGGCTCGCTCGGCGCACATCGCTTCTATCTGAATGGCTGGCGCGACCTGGCCGGTTGGGCGCATCTGGTCGGCACGCTGCTCGGCGTGCCCGGCCTGTTGCTGCTCGCGCAAAGCGAGCGCGCCTCGCTGCTAGGCTGGGCGCTCGCCGTGCCGGGCGCAGTCTCGTTGCTCGCCGCGTTTCTGGCGGCGATCGTCTACGGCCTGCGCGCCGACGAGAAATGGGACGCGCAATTCAACGCGTCGACCGACCGCCGCAGCCAGTCGGGCTGGACGGTGATCTTCATCGTGATCTTTTCGCTGCTGATCGGCGCGTTCCTGCTGATGACGTCACTCGCGCTGTCGTTCCAGACGTACTTCGAATCGCAGGTGCAGGCCGCCAAGGAACTGTCGCAGTAGGCGCGGGCAGTCACGAGCAGGCCAGCTAGAACAAGCTCAGTTGCGGCGTGGCGGCCGCCGCCGCACGTGCCTTCACCGGCTCCGACGCGCGGAACTGCGAAAAATCGAGAATGCCGCGCGTGCGCTCGTTCAACCCGAGGCGCTTGACCGCTTGCCGGAAGCGCTGCTTCATCAGGTCGGCCCACAAGCCCTCGCCCTTCATCCGGCTCGCGAAATCGGATTCGTAATCCTTGCCGCCGCGCATGTCGCGCACGCGCGCCATCACGCGCTCGGCGCGATCGGGAAAGTGCGCGGCAAGCCATTCGCGAAACAACGGCGCGACCTCCCAAGGCAGGCGCAACACGATATAGCTCGCATGCGTCGCGCCGGCCTCGGCGCACGCTTCGAGCACGCGCTCCAGATCGGGCTCGGTGACGAACGGAATGACCGGCGCGATGCTGACGCCAACCGGCACGCCCGCGTCACGCAACGCGCGGATCGTGCGCAGCCGCCGCGACGGCGTGGCCGCGCGCGGCTCGAGCGCGCGGGCGAGATCGGCATCGAGCGTGGTGATCGTGACGGCCGCGATCACCTGGCCACGCTCGGCCATCGGCGCGAGCAGGTCGAGATCGCGCTCGATCAGCGAATTCTTGGTGATCGCCGCGAACGGCTGCCCGTGATCGTGCATGACCTGAATCACGTCGCGCGTGATGCGCCGCTCGCGCTCGCAGGGCTGGTACGCATCGGTATTGACGCCGAGCGCGATCGGCTCAGGCACGTAGCCACGCTTGCCGAGCTCGCGTTCGAGCAGCTCGGCCGCATTGACCTTGGCGTAGATCCGACTTTCGAAATCGAGCCCCGGCGACAGGCCCAGATAGCTGTGCGTGGGCCGCGCGAAACAATAGATGCAGCCGTGCTCGCAGCCGCGATACGGATTCAGCGACACGTTGAACGGGATATCGGGCGACGCGTTGCGCGTGAGGATGCTTTTGGCGTGTTCGTCGAACACCTGCGTGCGCAGCGCCGGACGGGTTTCGTCGTCCTCGCCGGCCCAGCCGTCGTCGACCGTCTCGCGCTGGTCACGCTCATAGCGCCCCTGCAGATTGCCCACTGCGCCACGGCCCTTGCGCGGCACGGGCGGCGCCACCGGATATTCGACATCGGATCGATCGCTCATCACGCCCCTTCATCACGAACGGCGCAAGCGAAAATTCGCCGCACCGAATACTGTTTATTTATACAGTATTCGGTGCGGCCTGCCAAGCGATCGGCCGATCAGCCGTCGACCGAAATGCTCAGGGTTTCCTTGATCTCTTCCATCACCACGTAGCTCTTGGATTGCACGGCGCCGGGCAGTTGCAACAGGATGTCGCCGAGCAGCTTCCGGTAATCTGCCATTTCGCCGATGCGGGCCTTGATCAGATAGTCGAAATCGCCGGACACCAGGTGGCATTCGAGCACCTCGTCGATCTTCATGACCTCGCGGCGGAACTGTTCGAACATGTTGCCGCTCTTGTGGTCGAGCGTGATCTCCACGAACACCAGCAGCGCCGCGCCCAGCATGGCCGGATCGACACGCGCGTGATAGCCGGTGATCACGCCGTCGCGCTCCATGCGCCGCACGCGTTCGATGCACGGCGTGACGGTCAGGCCGACCTGCTCGGCCAGGTCCTTCATGGCCATGCGGCCGTCCGCCTGGAGCAGCCGCAGGATGCGGCGATCGAGCTTGTCGAGGGCACGGACTGGTTGACGTTGCGTTCTCATCCGGTTTTTTCTGAAAATTGAAAAAATACAATAACAAAAACTGGAACTCGAACAATACCATAGCTGAAAAAACCAGGTCGTAACGTGAAGGCAGCGATGCAGGTGCATCCCCACGGCGTTCCGGCTTTTTCCCATCTGGAGCAGCTATGCGTGTCGTGATTCTCGGAAGCGGTGTGGTGGGCGTGACGAGCGCCTATTATCTGGCGCGCGCCGGCCATGAAGTGACGGTGATCGACCGCGAGGCCGGCCCGGCGCTGGAAACGAGCTTCGCCAATGCCGGCCAGATCTCGCCCGGCTATGCCGCGCCGTGGGCCGCGCCCGGCGTGCCGCTGAAGGCCGTCAAGTGGATGTTCGAGAAGCACGCGCCGCTCGCGATCCGCCTCGATGGCTCGCGTTTCCAGCTGCAATGGATGTGGCAGATGCTGCGCAACTGCACGTCCGAGCGTTACGCGGTGAACAAGGGCCGCATGGTGCGCCTCGCCGAATACAGCCGCGACTGCTTCCAGGCGCTGCGCGCCGACACCGGCATCCAGTACGAAGGCCGCACCGGCGGCACGCTGCAACTGTTCCGTACGCAAGCGCAGTTCGACGGCGCGGCGAAGGACATCGCCGTGCTGCGTGACGCCAACGTGCCGTTCGAGCTGCTGACGGCCGACCAACTGAAGAACGCCGAGCCGGCGCTGGGCGCCGTGTCGCACAAGCTGACGGGCGGCCTGCGCCTGCCGGGCGACGAAACCGGCGACTGCCAGTTGTTCACCACGCGCCTCGCCGCGATGGCCGAGGAACTGGGCGTGCAATTCCGCTACAACACCTCGATCGACGCGCTCGCCGTGGCCGGCGGCCGGATCGCCGGCGTGCAGTGCGGCAGCGAACTGGTGCGCGCCGACGCCTACGTCGTGGCGCTCGGTTCATACTCCACGCGCTTCCTGTCGAACCTCGTCAAGATTCCGGTCTATCCGCTCAAGGGCTATTCGATCACGGCGCCCATCGTCAACGCCGATTCGGCGCCCGTCTCCACCGTGCTCGACGAAACCTACAAGATCGCGATCACGCGTTTCGATTCGCGCATCCGCGTGGGCGGCATGGCCGAGATCGCCGGGTTCGACAAGCGTCTGAACCAGGCGCGCCGCGAAACGCTCGAAATGTGCGTCAACGACCTGTTCCCGGGCGGCGGCGACACGTCGAAGGCCACGTTCTGGACGGGCTTGCGCCCGATGACGCCGGACGGCACGCCGATCGTCGGCCGCACGCCGATGCCGAACCTCTTCCTGAACACCGGCCACGGCACGCTCGGCTGGACGATGTCGTGCGGTTCGGGCCAACTGCTCGCCGACCTGATGTCGGGCAAGAAGCCGGCAATCCAGGCCGACGACCTGTCGGTGCATCGCTATCTGAGCGAAACCGGCGGCAGTTCGCGTCCGGCATACGCCTGATCGGCTGCGGCGGGATCGATAAAAGGGCACCCTCGGGTGCCCTTCGTCATGACGGCGAAAACCGTGTCGAGCGGGTCAGAACTGGTCTTCGGTCAGCATCAGCACGCTGTCCTTGCCAGTGGCGCCGACGATCGATTCGGCGATCCCGTTCGCCTGCACGAGCACGTGCTGCGCGTAGAACTGCGCGATCGCGATCTTCGCGTCGTGGAACGCCGTATCGTCGGCGCGATTGCGTTGCGCGGCGAGCAGCGCGCGCGCCATCTGCCAGCCGCACAGCACGATGCCGGCCAGCTTCAGATACGGCACGCTGCCGAGGAACACCGCGTTCGGGTCGCCCTTGGTTTGCGCCACCACGTAATCGACCGCCGCGCCGAGCGCCTTCGCGCCATCGGCCAGATGCTTGCGCATCGCGGCGAACGCGGGTGTGTCCTCGGCCCCGAGCGCCTGGACGGTTTCGTCGATCTCGGCCAGCAGCGCCTTCGCCACCGCGCCGCCATCGCGCACGGTCTTGCGGCCGACCAGATCGTTGGCCTGGATCGCCGTGGTGCCTTCGTAGATCGCCAGGATGCGCGCGTCGCGGTAATACTGCGCGGCGCCGGTCTCCTCGATGAAGCCCATCCCGCCGTGCACCTGCACGCCGAGGCTCGCAACCTCGTTGACCATCTCGGTGCTCCAGCCCTTGACGATCGGCACCAGGTATTCGTAGATCGCCTGATGACGGGCGCGCTCGGCCGCGTCGGCATGCGCATGCGCCTGATCGCTGTGCGCGGCGGCGACATAGGCCAGCGCGCGGGCGCCTTCGGTCAGCGCGCGCATCGTGCCGAGCATGCGACGCACGTCGGGGTGATGGATGATCGTGACCGACTGCTTGGCGGAGCCGTCGACGGGCCGGCTCTGCACACGCTCCTTCGCGAACGCGGCGGCCTTCTGGTAGGCGCGATCGGCCACGCCGATGCCCTGCATGCCCACGCCGAAGCGCGCGGCGTTCATCATGATGAACATGTATTCCAGGCCGCGATTCTCCTCGCCGATCAGATAGCCGATCGCGCCGCCGTGATCGCCGTATTGCAGCACGGCGGTCGGGCTGGCCTTGATGCCGAGCTTGTGTTCGATCGATACGCAGTGCACATCGTTGCGCTCGCCGAGGCTGCCGTCCTCGTTGACGAGAAACTTCGGCACGATGAACAGCGAAATGCCCTTCACGCCGTCGGGCGCGTTCGGGGTGCGGGCCAGCACGAGGTGGACGATGTTGTCCGCCATGTCGTGCTCGCCCCAGGTGATGAAGATCTTGGTGCCGAACACCTTGAAGCTGCCGTCGCCTTGCGGCTCGGCGCGCGTGCGCACCAGCGCGAGATCGGAACCGGCCTGCGGCTCGGTCAGGTTCATGGTGCCGGTCCATTCGCCCGAGATCAGCTTCGGCACGTAGCGCGATTTCTGCTCGTCGCTGCCGGCCGTCAGCAGCGCTTCGATCGCGCCATCGGTCAGCAACGGGCACAGCGCGAACGACAGATTCGAGGCGTTGAGCATTTCGATGCACGGCGTGGCGATCAGCTTCGGCAAGCCCTGGCCGTCGTATTCGACCGGATGTTGCAGCCCCTGCCAACCGCCTGCGACGAACTGGCGAAACGCGTCGCCGAAACCGGCCGTTGCCGTCACCACGCCCTGGCTCCATGCGCTGGGCTGCTTGTCGCCGTCGACGTTCAGCGGCGCGAGCACCTCGCCGCAGAACTTCGCGGACTCGTCGAGCACGGCCTGCGCCGTGTCGAAGCCGGCGTCCTCGAAGCCGGGCAGCTTCGCGACGTCATCGATGCCGGCCAGCTCCTTCATCACGAACAGCATGTCCTTGACGGGCGCGATGTAGCTCATGGTGCTCCTCTCCTCTGTCTGTTTATGGTCAAAAAAGGGGCGCTCGCTGCGCCCCTTCGTGGTGGTTATCGGCGCGTCGTCAACGATGCGCGTGGCCGCTCGCGATCAGCCGAGCGCGGTCACGAGTTCCGGCACCACCGTGAACAGGTCGCCCACGATGCCGTAGTCGGCCACGCTGAAGATCGGCGCCTCTTCGTCCTTGTTGATCGCGACGATCACCTTCGAATCCTTCATCCCGGCCAGATGCTGGATCGCACCCGAGATGCCCACCGCGATGTACAACTGCGGCGCGACGATCTTGCCGGTCTGGCCCACCTGGAAATCGTTCGGCACGTAGCCCGCGTCCACCGCCGCGCGCGAGGCGCCCAGCGCCGCACCGAGCTTGTCGGCCAGCGGCTCCAGCGTGGCCGTGTAGTTCTCGCCGCTGCCCAGGCCCCGGCCGCCCGACACGATGATCTTCGCGCTGGTCAGCTCCGGACGGTCCAGCTTCGTCACTTCGCGGTTCACGAACTGCGACTTGCCGCTGTCGGCCGCCGCCTCGATCTTCTCGACCGCCGCGCTGCCGCCTTCGGCCGCCACCGGGTCGAAGCCGGTCGCACGCACCGTGATCACCTTGATCGGGTCGCTCGATTGCACCGTGGCAATTGCGTTGCCGGCGTAGATCGGGCGCTCGAACGTGTCGGCGCTGTCCACGGCGGTGATGTCCGAGATTTGTGCGACGTCGAGCTTCGCGGCGATGCGCGGCGCGATGTTCTTGCCGTAGGCCGTGGCCGGCGCGAGGATATGCGAGTAGTCCTTCGCAATATTCAGCACCGTGGCTTCGACGTTTTCCGCCAGCCCTTCGGCCAGCTGCGGCGCGTCGGCCAGCAGCACCTTCGCCACACCGGCGATCTTCGCTGCGGCGTCGGCCGCGGCTTGGGCGTTGCCGCCCGCCACCAGGACGTGGATATCGCCACCGATCTTTTGAGCGGCGGCCACCGTGTTCAGCGTCGCGGCCTTGATCGACGCGTTGTCGTGTTCGGCAATGATCAGAATCGTCATCTTTGTCTCCCCTTACAGCACTTTCGCTTCGGTCTTCAGCTTCTCGACCAGCGTCTTCACGTCGGCCACCTTCACACCTGCCGCGCGCTTCGGCGGCTCGGCCACCTTCAGCGTCTTCAGGCGCGGCGCGACATCCACGCCGAGCTCTTCCGGCTTGATGTTTTCCAGGGGTTTCTTCTTGGCCTTCATGATGTTCGGCAGCGTCACGTAGCGCGGCTCGTTCAGGCGCAAGTCGGTCGTGACCACGGCCGGCAGCGTGAGTGACAGCGTTTCCGAACCACCGTCCACTTCGCGTGCGACCGTCGCGCGACCGTCGGCGATCGTCACCTTCGAGGCGAACGTCGCTTGCGGCAGGCCGGCCAGCGCGGCCAGCATCTGGCCCGTCTGGTTCGAATCGTCGTCGATCGCCTGCTTGCCGAGGATCACCAGTTGCGGTTGTTCCTTGTCGACCAGCGCCTTGAGGATCTTCGCCACCGCCAGCGGCTCCACGCCCGCATCGGCCGAACCGGCCTCCACCAGGATCGCGCGATCGGCACCGATCGCCAGCGCCGTGCGCAGCGTTTCCTGCGCCTGCGCCACGCCGATCGACACGGCGATCACTTCCGTCGCCACGCCCGCTTCCTTCAGGCGCACCGCTTCTTCCACGGCGATTTCATCGAAGGGATTCATCGACATCTTCACGTTCGCGATATCGACGCCCGTTCCGTCCGACTTCACGCGGACCTTCACGTTGTAGTCGACCACTCTTTTTACCGGCACCAGGATTTTCATGCACACGCTCCAAAGTTACGAATACGACCGACGGCCATTTTATAGCGTCGCCACCATCAAGGCGGCAAAGCGGAGCTATCTGGCCCCTCGACCGACGAGGATAACGTCATTCGGCGACACGCCGGCAATAGCGAACGATCGTACTATTTTAAGAGAGAAAAATCCCTCAAGCCAAGCCCGGGTTCTGGACCCTCGCCTCTAATCGGCGGCACGCGCCATGCTGCGCACCGCCCGGGACTGCCTGGCCGGCCGGCACGCGGCCGGCTGGCGTCCCTGTCAACGGTGGCTCAGGCGACGCACCAGCCAGTCGCCGAACGACTGCACGATCTGCACGAACACGATCAGGATCGCCACGACCGTCCACATCACGTCCGGCTCGTAGCGCTGATAGCCATAACGGATGCCGAGGTCGCCCAGGCCGCCGCCGCCGATCGCGCCGGCCATCGCCGAATAGCCGACCAGCGACACGAACGTGATGGTCAGGCCGGCGACGATGCCCGGCCATGCCTCGGGCAGCAGCACCTTGAACACGATCTGGCGCGTGGTGGCGCCCATCGCCAGCGCCGCCTCGATCAGACCCCGATCCACCTCGCGCAGCGCCGTCTCGACCAGCCGCGCGATGAACGGCGCGGAGGCCAGCGTCAGCGGCACCACGGCCGCCGCCGTGCCGATCGACGAGCCGACGATCAGCCGCGTGAACGGAATCACGGCAACCAGCAGGATGATGAACGGTGTCGAGCGCACCGCATTGACGAGCCCGCCGAGCAGGCGGTTGACGGCGAGGTTCTGCAGCACGCCCTGACGGTCGGTCAGATAGAGCAGCACGCCGAGCGGCAGCCCGACCAGCGCGCCGACCACGCCGGAGATGCCGACCATGATCAGCGTCTCCCAGAACGACTGCACGAACATATCCAGCATTTCACTCAACATGCGACAACTCCTCGACCACCACGCCCTGCTCGCGCAGATACGCGAGCGCTTCGCCGACCTTGCCCGGTTCGCCGCCCGCGAGCACCGCGAGCGAGCCGAACGGCTGGCCCTGGATCTCGTCGATCTGGCCGTGCAGGATGTTGAAATCCAGTTCGTAGCGGCGGATGGTTTCCGACAGGATCGGCTGGTCGACGCCGTTGCCGGCGAACGCCAAGCGCAGCAGATGGCTGCGGCCGCCCCTGAGCTTCTCGGCGACGCGCGCCTTCAGCGCCGGCGGCAGCTCCTGCGCGATCACGTCGCCGATCAGCGCGCGCGTGACTTCGTGATGCGGCTGCATGAACACGTCGATGACCGGGCCGGTTTCCACCACGCGGCCGGCGTCAAGCACGGCCACGCGGTCGCACACCTGCTTGATCACTTCCATCTGGTGCGTGATCAGCACGATCGTCAGGCCGAGTTCGCGGTTGATCTTGCGCAGCAGGTCGAGAATCGCGCGCGTGGTTTCGGGATCGAGCGCCGAGGTGGCTTCGTCCGACAGCAGCACCTTCGGCTTGCTGGCCAGCGCGCGGGCGATGCCGACGCGCTGTTTCTGGCCGCCGCTGATCTGCGACGGGTAGCGATCCTTCTGCGCCGTCAGCCCCACCAGGTCGAGCAGCGGCAGCACGGTCGCGTCGATCTGGGCGCGCTTCGCGCCGGCCAGCTCCAGCGGCAGCGCGACGTTCTGGTAGACGGTGCGCGACGACAGCAAATTGAAGTGCTGGAAGATCATGCCGATGTCGCGGCGCGCGGCGCGCAACGCGTCGGCGGACAAGCGCACCAGGTCGCGGCCGTCGACCACCACCTCGCCCTCGCTCGGGCGCGTCAGCAGGTTGATGGTGCGCACCAGCGTGCTCTTGCCGGCGCCGCTGCGGCCGATGATGCCGAACACCTCGCCGCGGGGAATCGTCAGATTGACGTTGCGCAGCGCTTCGGTCCAGCCTTGCGGCCCGGGGAATCGCTGCGACAGGTTACGAATTTCGATCATGTAAACAAAACGGCGGAAGCTGCGAGGCCGATCGTGTCGGGCATCGCCGGCTGCCGCCGTCATATCCGGGAATAGCCGCGCAGTTTACCGCACGCACCTCATTTCCCTTAATAATCGATTCCGCTTCTTTCATAACCTGCGGAAATTAGAGGCGTGCATCCGTACCGCGCGATGACGGCGCGACTATGATCGTCGGCACTTCCATCCGCCCTATCGGAGACACGCGCGATGAACGCCACGCTTCCCCCGTCGGGGCATGCAGGACCTTCAGCAGCAGCAGTCGGTGCAAGCGTGCGCACGGCCGACGGCATCGAGCTGGCCGCCTGGCGCTGGCCGGCGGGCGACACGCCACGGGCGACGGTCGCGCTGCTCCACGGGCTGGGCGAACACGCGCGCCGCTACGACGCGCTGGCCGGCAGGCTGAACGCGGCCGGCATCGAACTGGTGGCCGTCGACCTGCGCGGCCACGGCCGCTCGCCCGGCCCGCGCGCCTGGGTCGAACGGTTCGACCGCTATCTCGACGATGCCGACGCGCTCGTCGATTACGCCACCCACGCCGGCAGCGCTCACGGCACGACGCCGCCGTTCCTGATGGGACACAGCATGGGTGGCGCGATCGCCGCGCTCTACGCGATCGAGCACGCGAACGTGCGGGGCCGCCGCTTCGCCGGGCTGATCCTGTCGAGCCCGGCACTTGCCCCCGGCCGCGACGTACCGCGCTGGATGCTGGCCGCGAGCCGCTTCATCAGCCGCGTGTGGCCGCGCTTTCCGGCGCTGAAGATCGACGCGGCACTGCTCTCGCGCGACCCGGCCGTGGTGGCCGCCAATCGCGCCGATCCGCTCGTGCATCACGGCGCGGTGCCCGCGCGCACCGGCGCGGAAATCCTGGTGGCGATGGAGCGAATTGCGCGCGGCCGGGCATCGTTGGCGTTACCCACGCTCATCTACCACGGCACGGCCGACAAGCTGACCGAGCCCGAAGGCAGTCGCGAGTTCGGCGCGCAGGCCGGGCCGGCCGACAAGACGCTGACGCTCTACGACGGCAACTATCACGAGACGATGAACGACCTCGAACGCGAGCGCGTGATCGGCGCGCTGATCGGCTGGATCGTGGCGAGAAGCTGAATGACGGCGGCCGCGACAGCCGCCGCGACGCCGGCCGCGCTCAGATCCCGGCCAGCGTGCGCAGATGCGCGACCACGCTGCGCCCGAGCGCCGACAGGTTGTAGCCGCCTTCGAGGCAACTGACGATGCGGCCCTGCGCATGACGCCGCGCCACGTCGCAGATCTGCGCGGTCAGCCATTCGTAGTCGGCCTCCACCAACCCCATGCGGCCGAGATCGTCCTCGCGATGCGCGTCGAAGCCCGCCGACACGAACAGCATCTGCGGACGAAACGCCTCGAGCCGCGGCATCCACAGCAAATCCACCGTCTCGCGGATCGTCATGCCGTTGGTGCGCGCCGGCACCGGCACGTTGACCATGTTCGCGGCCGGGTGCTCGGTGCCCGAGAACGGGAACAGCGGATGCTGGAAGAAGCTGCACATCAGCACCCGCGGGTCGTTCGCGAACGCGGCCTCGGTGCCGTTGCCGTGATGCACGTCGAAATCGATCACGGCGACCCGTTCGAGCCCGTGCACGTCGAGCGCATGGCGCGCCGCGATCGCCACGTTGTTGAAGAAGCAGAAGCCCATCGCGCGCGCCGGCTCGGCGTGATGGCCGGGCGGCCGCACGCTGCAGAACGCGTTGTCGTAGCGCCCCTCGATCACCGCGTCGGTGGCCGCGATCGCCGCGCCGGCCGCGCGCAACGCGGCGCGCCACGTGTGCGGGTTCATCGAGGTGTCGGGGTCGAGCGTGAAGTAGCCGGCGTCGGGGATGCTCGAGCGCAGGTAGTCGATGTGCGCGTGCGTATGAACGCGCGCCAGATCCGCCTCGCTCGCGAGCGGCGCGCTCTCGTGTTCGATCAGGTCGTCGATCCGGCTGGCGATCAGTTGATCCTGGATCGCCGACAGCCGCGACGGGCATTCCGGATGCCACTCGCCCATCTCGTGCAGCAGACAATCGGGATGCGTGTAAAAAGCGGTTGCCATTGACGTGTGTCGCGACACGAGCGAAGCCGGTGCCGCGAGTCTCCTTCGATGATGACGACGCGTCGTCGCGCGCGGATTCGCCGCTAACTTACCACATTGGCCTCGGCACCAAACCGATGCGCGAAAAGCGTCAGTTATACTGCCCCGAACTCAACCGCGCTGTCCTTCCTCCGGTTCCCATGACTCTCCGATCGTCCGCCGTCTCCCCTTCGCTTCGTTCGCCTTCTCGCTTTCCGCTCAAGAGCCTGGTGCTCGCTGCAGCCGTCGCGACGCTGGCCGCATGCGCGCAGACGCCGGCCGGCCCGCAGGCCGCGCAACCGGCCGGCGCGATCGCCACCGCACCGGCAAACGCCGCGGCCGGCACGCCGGTGGCGGCGCCCGTCGTCGCCACCGTGCCTTCGGCGGCAGCGCCACAGCCGTCGCCGGCCATCGGCCTGTCGCCGTCGGAAGAACAGATCGTGCCGCAGCAGTATGCGAACAATCCGAAGGTCGATGCCTTCATCAACGAAATCGCCGCACGCGACGGGCTCGATCCGGCGCGCCTGCACGCATTGTTTGCCAGTGCGAACTATTCGGCGACGGCCGTGCGCCTCGTGCGTCCGGCCCCGTCGCCGTCGGTCAAGAACTGGCGCGTCTATCAATCGCGCTTTCTCGACACGATCCGCATCAACGCCGGCGTGAAGTTCTGGCGTGCGAATCAGGCCACGCTGCAGCGCGCCTCGAACGAATTCGGCGTGCCGCCCGAAGTGATCGTCGGCATCATCGGCGTGGAGACGATCTACGGCCGCTTCATGGGCAACTTCCCGACGCTCGACGCGCTGACCACGCTGGCCTTCGACTACCCGGACACGCCGAACCGCGACGACCGCCAGGCAACCTTCCGCAAGAACCTCGAGGATTTCCTGGTCTGGACGCGCGACAGCCAGATCGATCCGACCAGCGTGAAGGGCTCCTACACGGGTGCGATCGGCATTCCGCAGTTCCTGCCGAGCAGCATCCGCAGCTATGCGGTCGACTACGAAGGCACCGGCCAGATCAACCTGCGCACCAGCACGGCCGACGCGATCGGCAGCGTGGCGAACTATCTAAAGCAGCACGGTTGGGAGCCGGGCCGCCCGGTGGTGTGGAACATCGCGTCCGACGCGGGCAGCCAGGGCGTGGCGCAAGCCGCCGCCGACGGCAAGCCCGAGCCGCACCTGCAACTGTCGCAACTGACGCAGGCCGGCCTCGTGCTCGACGAGCCGTCGGTCAATGCGGCCGCCGAAGCGAGCACGCCGGTGCTGGTGATCGACCTGCCGAGCCCGGGCCGCGCCACCGAGTACAAGATCGGCCTGAAGAATTTCTACGTGCTGACGCGCTACAACCGCAGCTTCTTCTATGCGCTGTCCGTGTATCAGTTGGGCGAACGCGTGAAGCAGAAGATGCTCGCGACGCAGTAAGCCGTGTGGCGCCAAGCCACGCCACAAAGAAAAAGCGCCGTGTTTCAACGGCGCTTTTTTCATGGGCGCGCCGTCATGCGAGGCGCGCCGGATGCGATGCGAACGCTCAGGCCGGGAACACGCCAGTCGACAGATAACGGTCGCCGCGGTCGCAGACGATGAACACGATCGTCGCGTTCTCGACCTGACGCGCGATGCGCATCGCCACTTCGCACGCGCCGCCCGACGAGATGCCGCAGAAAATGCCTTCGACGGCCGCCAGCTTGCGCGCCATCGCTTCCGAAGCGGCCTGGCTCACGTTCTCGACGCGATCGACGCGGCTGCGGTCGAAGATCGACGGCATGTAGGCTTCGGGCCACTTGCGGATGCCCGGAATGCGCGAGCCGTCCTCGGGCTGCGCGCCGACGATCTCGACCTTCTCGTTCTGGCTCTTCAGGAACTGCGACGTGCCCATGATGGTGCCCGTCGTGCCCATCGCCGATACGAAGTGCGTGATGCGGCCTTCGGTATCGCGCCAGATTTCGGGGCCGGTGGTTTCGACGTGGGCGAGCGGATTGTCGGGATTGGCGAACTGATCGAGGATCACGCCCTTGCCTTCGCGCTGCATCTGGTCGGCCAGATCGCGCGCCAGCTCCATGCCGCCCTTGGTGGGCGTGAGCACGATTTCGGCGCCGTAGGCGGCCATGCTCTGACGGCGCTCGACCGAGAGATCTTCCGGCATGACCAGCAGCATCTTGTAGCCGCGGATCGCCGCGGCCATCGCCAGCGCGATGCCGGTGTTGCCGCTGGTCGCCTCGATCAGCGTGTCGCCCGGCTTGATCCGGCCACGCTCCTCGGCCTTGCGGATCATCGACAGCGCGGGCCGATCCTTCACCGAACCGGCCGGATTATTGCCTTCGAGCTTCGCGAGGATCACGTTGTTGCGCGAGCGAATCTCGTCGTCCGGCACCCGGACGAGCTGCACGAGCGGCGTGTTGCCGATCGTGTCTTCGATAGTTTTGTAAGCCATGAACGTAATGTGGATGCGAGGCCGATGAATCCGAAGATTGTAATCCAGCGTCGGATCCGCCGTGCGGGGCGGAATCGCGGCCGGGCGGGAAGACGATACGCGCGCTCGGCGCCGCACCGGCCCATCACGCAAAAAACCCGCGACAGCGCCGCGGGAATCCGTCGACCAGCGACGGCTGAAGGAGCCATGACGGCATGATGCAAGCCGCGCGCCCAACGCGACCCGCCTGACCGGGCGAAGCCGGCTATTTATCGATCACTTGCCGGACAGCTTCGCCGGCGCCGCCGTAGCGGCGCGCGCGGCCGGCGCCTTCGCGGCACCGATCGTCAGGCCGTCGGACACGAGCCGCTCGACCGATTTCTCGCCGATACCGCTCACGCGTCGCGCGAGATCGGCGGCATCCTTGAACGGCCCATGCGCGGTGCGCTCGTCGACGATCGCCTTGGCCTTCGCCGGACCGATGCCCTTGATGCCACGCAGCGCATCGTCGCTCGCCTGATTGACGTCGACCGCGGCCCACGCCTGAGCCAGCCCCGCGCAACACATCGCCACCACCAGAATCTTCTTCAGCATCCGGATCTCCCATCAAGAAAAACGGCCGGCGGCTGCCGACCGTGAGACCCAGTGTAGGGACGATCCGATCTGGCTTACAGCTGGCCGAACAGCCAGCGCACGTAACGGTCGACGCCTTCCTGCACCGTCAGGAACGGTGCGTCGTAACCTGCCGCGCGCAGCTTGCCCTGATCGGCCTGCGTGAAGCATTGATACTTGCCGCGCAGCGCGTCGGGGAACGGCACGTATTCGATCAGCCCCTGCTCGACCTGCTGGGCCAGCGTCAGCGGCGGCTGGCCGTCGAGCGCGCGCAGCGTGTTGACCACCGAGGTGGCGATGTCGTTGAACGGCTGGGCGCGGCCCGTGCCGAGGTTGAAGATGCCCGACTTCTCCGGATGATCGAAGAAGAACAGGTTGACCTTCACGACATCCTCGACCGAGACGAAATCGCGCGTCTGCTCACCGGGCGCATAGCCGTTGTACTCGCCGAACAGCTTGACCTTGCCCTCGGCGCGGAACTGGTTGAAGTTGTGAAACGCCACCGAGGCCATGCGGCCCTTGTGGATTTCGCGCGCGCCGTACACGTTGAAGTAGCGAAAGCCCGCAATCTGGCTCTTCGCGTCGGGCAGCACGCGGCGGATCACCTGATCGAACAGGAACTTCGAATAACCGTACACGTTCAGCGGCGCTTCCACCTCGCGATCCTCGACAAAGCGCGTCGAGCCACCGTAGATCGCCGCCGACGACGCGTACAGAAACTGCGTGCCGTTCGCCAGGCAGGTGTCGAGCACCGCGCGGCTGTAGCGGAAGTTGTTGTCCATCATGTAGCGGCCGTCGGTTTCCATCGTGTCCGAACAGGCGCCTTCATGGAACACCGCGCGCACCTTGCCGAAATCGCCGCGCTGGAAGCGCTCGACGAACTCGGTCTTGTCGAGGTAGTCGTCGATTTCGCAATCGACGAGGTTCTTGAACTTGTCTGCGCGGGTCAGGTTGTCGACTGCGATGATGCGCGTTTCGCCGCGCTCGTTGAGCGCCTTGACGAGATTCGCGCCGATGAAACCGGCTGCGCCGGTGACGATGAGCGTCATGATCGTCCTTCTCGGAAAGTGAATGAAGCGGGCGGCTGGCCGCCCGCTTGCTCAGTTGAACAGTTCGCCGTATTCGACCGTGGCCGTGCCGAGCTTGGCCACCACGATGCCGGCCGCGCGATTCGCGAGCATCACGGCTTCATCTAGCGTGAGGCCCGCGCCGAGCATGGCCGCCACCGTCGCGATCACGGTGTCGCCCGCGCCCGACACGTCGAACACCTCGCGCGCGAGCGCCGGCACGTTCAGCTCGCCCGCGTCGGAGTAGAGCGTCATGCCCTCTTCCGAACGCGTCAGCAGCAGCGCGTCGAGCGCCAGCGAGGTGCGCAACTCGCGCACGCGTGCGCGCAGGTCGTCCTCGGAATGCCAGCGGCCCACCACCTCGCGCAATTCGGCGCGATTCGGCGTGATCAGCGAAGCGCCGCGATAGCGCGCCCAATCGGTGCCCTTCGGATCGACCAGCACCGGCAGCCCGGCCGCGCGCGCGTTGGCGATCATCGTCGTCACGTGCGTAAGGCCGCCCTTGGCGTAGTCGGACATCAGCACCACGCCGTGCGTGGGCAGCAGCGTGTCGAAGCGCGCCAGGCCTGCCAGCAGCACTTCGTGCTGCGGCGAGGCCTCGAAATCGACGCGCAGCAATTGCTGCTGCTGCGCGAGCACGCGCAGCTTGATGGTGGTCGGCAGTTGCGCGTCGCGTTCAAGGTGCGTCTCGACGCCGCTCTCGCCGAGCAGGCCGACGATGCGCTCGCCCGGCTCGTCGGTGCCGACCACGCACAGCAGGCCCGCATTCGCGCCCAGCGTGACGATGTTGCGCGCCACGTTGGCCGCGCCGCCGAGCCGCTCTTCCTGGCGCTGCACGTGCACCACCGGCACCGGCGCCTCGGGCGAGATGCGGTTCACGTTGCCGAACCAGTAGCGGTCGAGCATGACGTCGCCCACCACCAGCACGCGCGACTTCGCCAGCCGCTCGCGCGACACCGTGGCGACGTTCGATGCGGCCTCAGCCGCGCGCGGAGGATTGAGCTGCGACATGCGGACGTCCGATTGCGTGGTAATCGATCCCGAGTTCGGCCAGCGCCTCGGGTTCGTAGAGATTGCGGCCGTCGAAGATCACGGGCGCATTCAGCACCGATTTCAGATGCGCAAAATCGGGGCTCTTGAATTCCTTCCATTCGGTGACGACGACCAGCGCATCGGCGCCCGTCACCGCCTCTTCCTTGGTGGCGACGAAGCTCAGGCCCGCCAGCGCGGCCTCGTTGCCGGCGAAGTCGAGCGCGAACACGCGCCGCGCCTCGTCGATCGCGACCGGATCATAGGCGCGCACCGAGGCGCCGCGCTCCAGCAGCGAGGCGATCAGCGTACGGCTCGGCGCCTCGCGCATGTCGTCGGTGTTCGGCTTGAACGCGAGGCCCCACACGGCGAAGCTGCGGCCGGCCAGATCGGTGCCGAACTGCTTTTCGATCTTCGCGAGCAACACGCTTTTCTGTGCGTGGTTGACGGCCTCGACGGCGTCGAGAATGCGCAGCGGCTGGCCGTTTTCGGCGGCGGTGCGGATCAGCGCCTGCACGTCCTTCGGGAAACACGAGCCGCCGTAACCGACGCCCGCGTAGAGGAAGTGATAGCCGATACGCGGATCGGAACCGATGCCGCGCCGCACCGATTCGATGTCGGCGCCGACGCGCTCGGCCAGGTTCGACATCTCGTTCATGAACGAGATGCGCGTGGCCAGCATCGCATTGGCCGCGTACTTGGTGAATTCGGCCGAGCGCACGTCCATGTAGAGGGTGCGTTCGTGGTTGCGGTTGAACGGCGCGTAGAGCTTCTTCATCTTCTCGCGCGCGATCGTGCCGGCGGCATCGTCGTCGACGCCGATGATGATCCGGTCGGGCCGCATGAAATCCTCGACGGCCGCGCCTTCCTTCAGAAACTCGGGGTTCGATACCACCGAAAAACGGTGCAAGGCGCTATCCGCCAGACCACGCGCGGCCAACGCCTGCTCGACCACGCCGCCGACGCGCTGGGCCGTGCCGACCGGCACCGTCGACTTGTCGACGATCACCTTCGCGCCGGCCATGTAGCGGCCGATGTTGCGCGCCGCTTCGAGCACGTATTGCAGGTCGGCCGAGCCATCCTCGTCGGGCGGCGTGCCGACCGCGATGAACTGGATCTCGCCATGCGCGACGCTCGCCTCGATGTCGGTCGAGAATGTGATCCGGCCGGCCGCGCGCGTGCGCGCGATGATTTCCTGCAGCCCCGGCTCGTGGATCGGAATGCCGCCGTTATTGAGGATCTCGATCTTGCGCGGATCGACGTCGAGACAGAACACGTCATGGCCGATCTCCGCGAGGCAGGCGCCCGTGACGAGACCGACATAGCCGGTGCCGATGATGGTGATTTTCATAGGTTTCCCGGTGATTCGTTCCGGAGGTTGAGCAGAATTCCGTGCCTACTAATTCGAGACGCCGGCTTCGACGCGCCGCGGTGCGTAGGTTTCCCAGCCGCTGCAGCCCGGGCATTGCCAGTAGAACAACCGCGCCCGGAACCCGCAGTCGTGGCAGGTATAGCGCGGCAGGTTCTTGGTGCGCTGCTTGACCAGCGTGCGCATCATCTCCAGCTCCGCCCGCCGCGGCTCGTCGGCCGTGGCGATCTGGGCGTCGAGCAGGTGGAGCATACCCGACAGATTCGGCGCCTTCTGCATCTGGGTGCGCGCCAGCGTATGCGCGACATCGGCACCGCGCAACTCGGACACGTACTGGAACACCACGTCGAGCAGGTCGTTCGACGGATAGCGATCGGCATAGCCGGTCAGCAGCGCTGCGCCCTCGGCGGCACGGTCGAGCGCCAGATACGACTTCATGAGCTTCTCGGCCACCAACGGCAGATACGCGGCGTTCTGCTGCTCGACGCGCTGCCAATGGCCGATCGCGGCCTCGTGATGGCCGGCCGCCGCGGCCACGTCGCCCGACAGGATGGTGGCACGCACGTTCTGCGGATTGACGGCGAGCGCGTCGCGCAACTGGCTGCCGGCCGCCTCGGCGTTCTTCTTCGCCAAGGCCTCCTGCGCCAGTTCGCAATGAAACTGCGCGATTTCCGTGGCCAGCGAGCCGCCGTCCATCGATTCGATCTTGCCGGCTGTCTGGATCGACTTGTTCCAATCCTTCTCGATGCCGTAGATCGTCAGCAGCGCACGCTGCGCGCCGAGCGCGTAATCGCCGTCGGCCAGCATGTGGAACGATTCCTCGGCGCGGTCGAGCAGGCCGGCCTTGAGGAAATCCTGGCCCAGTTCGTAGAGCGCGTGGTCGCGCTCGTTGACGGGCAGGTCGTTGCGGTTCAACAGATTCTGATGCACCCGGATCGCGCGATCGGTTTCACCGCGGCGGCGAAACAGGTTGCCGAGCGCGAAGTGCAGTTCGACCGTTTCGGGATCGAGCTTGGCCACCTCGATAAACGCATCGATGGCTTGATCGGGCTGCTCGTTGAGCAGGAAATTGAGGCCGCGAAAATACGAGCGCGGCAGGCTGGCGCTTTCGGACAGCAGCTTCTTGAGGTCGTAGCGCGACGCCATCCAGCCGAATGCGAACGCAACGGGGATGGCCAGCAGCCACCAGAAATCCAGATCCATGAGGTATCGAAGCAATGCCGGGCCCGCGCAAGGCGGCCCGGCTAATCGTTAAATGACGGGCGGCATCGGTTGATCGATCACCACCGGCGTTTCCCGGGCCGAGCGCAGGTCGCGCTTCAGGCGACCGTTTTCGAGGCGCATTCGCAGCACGGCCGGCAGCGCCGACAACAGGCCGGCAACCAGGCCCACGACAAAGAACGCGAGGCCGATCAGGATCAGCGGCGCCTGCCAGGCATAACCGGCAAGGAAATTGAGCGTGGTGCTTTGCGTATTGGCCAGCGCCAGCACGAGCAACAGCACGAACACCAGCACACGGATCAGCCAGACAACGAATTTCATGAAGCCCTCCTGTGATGTTGCGCGGGCGGCATCCTGCCCCGCCGCGTCTGAAGTGCCCGTATTGTAATGGAAGCGTTTCGCGATCCGTGAATCCGATCTTGGGCAGCCTGCGCCATCGCACGCATCGCGATGCGCTTCGCATTCCGATGCGTCGCCAACCGCGGCATCGCAGTGGCATGACCAACCGGAAACGGCGAGCAATAAAAAAAGCGCCCCGAGGGGCGCTTTTTACAGCCATGCCAGCGGGCAGGGCTTCGGGCGATGACGCTTACTCATCGTCGCCGCTGTCGTTCTTCAACGGTTCGCCGGCGCGGCCATCGACGCGTTCACGCAATTCCTTGCCGGGCTTGAAGTGCGGTACGAACTTCTCGGGTACCTGCACTTTCTCGCCCGACTTCGGATTGCGGCCCACGCGAGCCGGACGGCGGTTGAGACCAAAGCTGCCGAAGCCGCGAATTTCGATGCGATGGCCTTTCGCCAAGGCGTCAGACATCGCATCGAGCATCGTTTTCACCGCGAAATCCGCATCCTTGAGGACAAGTTGCGGAAATCGCGTTGCCAACTGGGCGACCAACTCTGATTTGGTCATACTTCAGCAGACCTCGCGAGGCTTACTGGTTCTGGCCGTCGAGCTTTGCCTTCAGCAGCGCGCCGAGGTTCGTCGTGCCGCTTGCTGCTGCGCTGACTTCGGTTTGCATGCCGCGGATGGCTTCTTGCTGCTCGGCCGAATCCTTCGCCTTGATCGACAGGTTGATGCCACGCGACTTGCGATCGATGTTGATCACCATGGCGTTGACCTTGTCGCCTTCCTTCAGCACGTTGCGAGCATCTTCCACGCGGTCTTGCGAGATTTCCGAAGCGCGCAGGTAGCCTTCGATATCGCCCGACAGCGTCACGACTGCACCCTTCGCGTCGACCGTCTTCACGACGCCGTCGACGATCGAGCCCTTGTCGTTCATGGCAACGTAGTTGCTGAACGGGTCGCCTTCGAGCTGCTTGATACCCAGCGAGATGCGTTCCTTCTCGACATCGATACCCAGAACGATGGCTTCGACTTCGTCGCCCTTCTTGTACTTGCGAACGGCTTCTTCGCCCGTCTCGCTCCAGGACAGATCCGAGAGGTGGACCAGGCCGTCGATGCCGCCCGGCAGACCGATGAACACGCCGAAGTCGGTGATCGACTTGATTGCGCCCGTGATCTTGTCGCCCTTCTTGAAGTTGCGGCTGAAGTCATCCCACGGATTCGGCTTGCATTGCTTCATGCCGAGGCTGATACGACGACGATCTTCGTCGATTTCCAGGACCATGACTTCGACTTCGTCGCCGAGCTGAACAACCTTCGACGGGGCGACGTTCTTGTTTGTCCAATCCATTTCGGATACGTGGACCAGGCCTTCGATGCCCGATTCCACTTCGACGAATGCGCCGTAGTCGGTGATGTTCGTGACCTTGCCGAACAGGCGCGTGCCCGACGGGTAACGGCGCGAGATGCCTTCCCACGGATCGTCGCCCAGTTGCTTGATGCCCAGCGAGACGCGGTTCTTCTCTTGGTCGAACTTGAGGATCTTCGCGGTGACTTCCTGGCCAACCGAGAGGACTTCGCTCGGGTGACGCACGCGACGCCATGCGATGTCGGTGATGTGCAGCAGGCCGTCGATGCCGCCCAGATCCACGAATGCGCCGTAATCGGTGATGTTCTTGACCACGCCGTTGACGATCGCGCCTTCCTTCAGCGTTTCGAGCAGCTTGGCGCGCTCTTCGCCTTGGGTCGCTTCGATCACGGCACGGCGCGACAGCACGACGTTGTTACGCTTGCGGTCGAGCTTGATGACGCGGAATTCGAGCGTCTTGCCTTCATACGGGGTCGTGTCCTTGACCGGACGCGTATCGACCAGCGAACCCGGCAGGAACGCGCGGATGCCGTTGACCATCACGGTCATGCCGCCCTTCACCTTGCCCGTGATGGTGCCGGTGACGAGTTCGTTGTTGTCGAGAGCCTTTTCCAGCGAGAGCCACGAGGCCAGGCGCTTGGCCTTGTCGCGCGACAGGATCGTGTCGCCGTAGCCGTTTTCCAGCGCGTCGATCGCGACGGAAACGAAATCGCCCGACTGAACCTCAACCTCGCCCTGATCGTTCAGGAATTCCTCGATGGGAATGTAGGCCTCGGACTTGAGACCCGCGTTGACGACCACGAAGTTGTGGTCGACACGGACGACTTCGGCGGAGATCACTTCGCCGGCGCGCATGTCTTGACGGGTCAGCGACTCTTCGAACAGGGCCGCAAAGGATTCGGTATTCGGGGTGGAGGTTTGCAGATCGGACATAAAAATCGAATTGTGCGTGGTGTCGCGCCGTCTCGTACCTCGGCCACCTGGCCGGGTTGGCGGAGCGAAAGCCACACGGGGTTAAGGGTTGAAACACGCTTTCGGCACCGGCCCTTGCCGGCTGCTCGAAGCACCTGCTGCCACTACGGGTACTGCCAACTGCATACGTTGCTCAGACGACGGAACCGAATGCTTCCCGATGCCACGTCAGAACCTGTTCGACCGCTTGTTCGACCGACAGGCCCGACGTATCGAGCAGCTTCGCATCCGCCGCGGGCTTGAGCGGCGCGGCCGCGCGGTTGCTGTCTCGCGCGTCCCGCTCACGCAAATCCCGGAGCAAGTCATCTATATTAGCAGAAAAACCTTTTTGCATCAATTGCTTATGTCGGCGCGCGGCACGGGCCTCGACGCTCGCGGTCAGGAACACCTTCAAGCCCGCGTCCGGGAAGATCACGGTGCCCATGTCGCGGCCGTCCGCGACCAGCCCCGGGGTCTTGCGAAACGCCCGCTGACGCGCCACCAGCGCGGCGCGCACGGTTTGGTGGACGGCGATCGCGGAGGCGCGGTTACCCACCGCCTCGGCGCGGATCTGGTCCGACACGTCCACACCGTCGAGCTGGGCGCAGCCCTCGCGGAACGTGATGTGCAGGTCGTCGATCAGCTTCGCCAGCCCCGGCTCGTCGTCGGGTTCGATCCCGTAGCGCTGGCTCGCGAGCGCCGCGAGCCGGTACAGCGCGCCGCTGTCGAGCAGGTGAAAGCCGAGGTGCGCGGCGACCAGCGCGGCAACCGTGCCCTTGCCGGACGCGGTGGGGCCGTCGATCGCAATGACGGGCGTGGGATGGAAAGGTCGAGTCGATTTCATCTGAACAAACGTGCCTCGGGGGCTCAGGGCTTCGCGAGCGCGGTGAAGCGGTCGAAATAATCGGGGAAGGTCTTGGCGACGCACTTCGGATCGTTGATGCGCACCGGTACGCCGCCGAGGCTCACGAGCGAGAAACACATCGCCATGCGGTGATCGTCGTAGGTATCGATGGCCGCGTTCGGCAGCAGCACGGCGGGCGGCGTGACCACCAGGTAGTCGGCGCCCTCCTCCACGGTCGCGCCGACCTTGCGCAGCTCGATCGCCATCGCGGCGATCCGGTCGGTTTCCTTGACGCGCCAGCTCGCGATGTTGCGCAGCGTGCTAGGGCCGTCGGCGAACAGCGCGGCCACCGCGATCGTCATGGCCGCATCGGGTATCAGGTTGAAATCCATGTCGATCGGTTCGAGCCGGCCGTGATCGTGGCCGATGCCGCGCACTTCGATCCAGTCGTCGCCCATCGACACGTTGGCGCCCATCTGCATCAGCGCGGCCGCAAAGCCGACGTCGCCCTGGATGCTGGCGCGGCCCACGCCCTCGACGCGCAACGGGCCACCGCCCAGCGCGCCCGCAGCGAGGAAATACGAGGCCGACGAGGCGTCGCCCTCGACCATGATCGTGCCCGGCGAGCGGTAACGCGCGGCCGGCACCGTGAAACGCGCCCAGCCGTCGCGCTCGACCGTCACGCCGAAGCGCGCCATCAGCTTGATGGTGATCTCGATATAGGGCTTCGAGATCAGTTCGCCGTCGATCTCGACGACGCTCGCGCCACCCGGCGTGCCGACCAGCGGCAGCGTCATCAGCAGCGCGGTCAGGAACTGGCTCGACACGTCGCCGCGCACGCGGATCGGCGCATCGACGGCAATCGCGGCCGGGCGAATGTGCAGCGGCGGATAGCCTTCGTTCTGCTCGTAGTCGATCGCGGCGCCGATCTGGCGCAGCCCGTCGACGAGATCGCGGATCGGCCGCTCGTGCATGCGCGGCACGCCGTGCACGCGGTAATCGCCGCCGTTGACGGCCAGCGCGGCGGTCAGCGGGCGCACCGCCGTGCCGGCGTTGCCGAGGAACAGGTCGGCGGCCTTGACCGGAAACGCGCCGCCCGTGCCGGTGACCACGCAGGTGTCGCCGTCGCGCTCGAGCGGCACGCCAAGCGTGCCGAGCGCCGCGAGCATCACGCGCGTGTCGTCGGAATCGAGCAGGTTGGTGATCGTCGTGGCGCCCTCGGACAGCGCGGCCAGCAGCAGCACGCGGTTCGAGATGCTCTTGGAGCCGGGCAGACGGACCGTGCCCGACGCGCGGGAATACGGGCCGAGATCGAGGAATTCCATATGAAGCCTGTAGAGATCCGGTTAAGACTGAACGGGGCCGGCAGCCGGCTTGCCGCCGCGCTCCTGCCAGGCCGTGCGCGCGGCGCGCGAACGGACGAACACGGCTTCGAGCGCCGCGCCGTCGCCGGCGTCGATGGCCGCGCGCAAGCGCCCGAGCACCTGCGTGTAGGCATCGAGTTCGTCGAGCAACGCTGCACGGTTCGCCACGCAGACATCGCGCCACATTTCGGGGCTCGATGCGGCGATCCGCGTGAAATCGCGAAACCCGCCGGCCGCGAACGAGAATTTCAGTTCCGCATCCGATTCGCCGAGGATCTGCTCGACCAGGGCGAACGACAGCACGTGCGGCAGATGGCTGACGGCCGCGAACACGCGATCGTGCTGCTCGGGCGCCATGGCGCGGACCACGGCGCCGGTGGCCTGCCACATCGACTCGATGCGCGCGACCGACGCCGGCGCGTTCTCGGGCAGCGCACAGATCACGACGTTGCGGCCGACATACAGATCGGGCAGCGCGGCCTCGACGCCGCTCGATTCGCGCCCGGCGATCGGGTGGGCCGGCACGAACTGCGCGATTAGCGCGCCGAGCGCCTCGCGCGCGGCAGCGACCACGTCCGACTTGGTGCTGCCGGCGTCGGTCACGATCGTGGCCGGATCGAGGAACGGCGCGATGCGCGCGAGCAGCGGGCCGGTTTGTGCGACCGGCACGGCCAGCAGCACCACGTCGGCGCCATCGAGCGCGGCGCGCAGTTGCGCGTCGTCATCGAGCGCGGCGATGGCATCGACCACGCCGAGCTCGCGGGCGCGTTCGACCGAGGCGGGCGAGCGCCCCACGCCGATCACGCGGCCGGCCTGCACGGTGCCGCGCTCGCGCAGCGCGCGCGCGAGCGAGCCGCCGATCAGGCCGACGCCGAACACCACCAGTTTGTTGAACGAAAAGTCAGACACGGCAGCCGCCTGGTAAAAACGCGCGGGCACCAGCCCACGCGCGAAATGAACGAACGCCTTGCGTCGCGGCACACGCGGGCAAAGCCGCGGCGCGTCAGCGTGCGCGCGGGTAAGAACCGAGGACCTTCAGGAACGCGGCCTTGCCGCCCAGTTCCGTCAACGCCGCCGCCACCTGCTCGCTGTCGCGATGGCCTTCGATGTCGATATAGAAGTAGTACTCCCAGGTGCCGACGCGCGCCGGCCGCGATTCGAAGCGCGTCATCGACACGCCGTGCCGTGCGAGCGGTTCGAGCAGCTTGAACACGGCGCCCGGCTCGTTCTTCACCGAGACGATCAACGAGGTCTGATCGCAACCGCTGGGCCCGGTCGGCGCCTTGCCGATCACGACGAAGCGGGTGCGGTTGTGCGGATCGTCCTGGATCATCGAGTAGGCGATCTGCAGGCCGTAATGCAGCGCCGCGCGATCGCCGGCGATCGCCGCGACGCTCGGGTCGTCGGCAGCCAGACGCGCGGCCTCGGCATTGCTGGCCACCGCCTGACGCTCCAGATGCGGCGCGTTCGCGGCCAGCCAGCGCTGACACTGCGCCAGCGCCTGCGGATGCGCGCAGACGCGCTTCACGCCGTCGAGCGTGCCGGCCCGCGACATCAAATTGTGATGAATCGGCAGCGACAGCTCGCCGCCGATCAGCAGTTGCGTATGCAGCAGCAGGTCGAGCGTGCGCGACACCGCGCCTTCGGACGAATTCTCGACCGGCACGATGCCGAACTCCGACGCGCCGGCTTCGACACCGCGGAACACCTCGTCGATCGACGGACACGGCAGCCCTTCGATCGACTGGCCGAAATACTCGAACATCGCCTGTTCGCTGTAGGTGCCGATCGGCCCGAGGAACGAGACGTGGATGGTTTGTTCAAGCGCGCGGCTGGCGGCCATGATCTCGCGCCAGATCGCATTGATGTGCTCACCGGCCAGCGGGCCCGCGCTCATGTCCTGCAGACGCGCGATCACCTGCTGCTCGCGCTCGGGGCGAAACACCGGCGCGTTGAATTCCTTCTTGACTTCGCCGACTTCGAGCGCAACTGCAGCGCGCTGGTTCAGCAGCGCGATCAGTTGCGTATCGATCGCATCGATGCGCTCGCGCAGCGGTTTGAGGCGGGAATTGAGTTCGTCGTCCATGCTCGTTAGGCTTGCTTGATGAACGCTGGCGGCCTCAGGCCTGCGAGCGCTCGAAATCCTTCATGTACTCGACGAGCGCCTGGACGCCCGCGAGCGGCACCGCGTTGTAGATCGACGCCCGCATGCCGCCAACGGACTTGTGGCCCTTGAGCTGCAGCAGCCCGCGCGCTTTCGCGCCGGCAAGGAAATCTTCGTTACGCGTTTCGTCGGCGAGAAAGAACGGCACGTTCATGCGCGAGCGCGCGCCCTTCTCGACCTTGTTCAGATAGAAACTGCTCGAATCGATGGTGTCGTACAGCAGCGCCGCCTTCTCGAAGTTGCGCGCCTCGATCGCGGTGAGACCGCCCTGCGCCTTCAGCCACTTGAACACGAGGCCGGCGATGTAGATCGCGTAGGTGGGCGGCGTGTTGTACATCGAATTGTTGGCGGCGACCGTCTTCCATTCGAACGCGGACGGGCAGATCGGCAACGCGCGATCGAGCAGGTCGTCGCGCACGATCACGAGCGTGACGCCGGCCATGCCGATGTTCTTTTGCGCGCCGCCGAACAGCGCGCCGTACTTCGAGACATCCATCGGGCGCGACAGGATATGCGAGGAGACATCGGCGACGAGCGGCACGCGGCCGGTGTCGGGAATGTCGAACGTTTCGACGCCGTCGATCGTTTCGTTGCTGCACAGATGCACGTAGGCCGGATCGGCCGACATCTGCCATTCCGAGAAGGCCGGCACACGCGTGAAGCCGTCTTCGGTGCGACCGGTTGCAGCCAGATGCGGCGTGCCGTATTTCTGCGCTTCCTTGAACGACTTCTGCGACCACGAGCCGGTCACGACGAAATCGACCGTCTGCCGCGCGCCGAGCAGGTTCATCGGCACGATGGCGTTTTCGGCGATCCCGCCGCCCTGCAGGAACAACACGCGGTAGTGGCTCGGGATGGCGAGCAGCTCGCGCACGTCGGCCAGCGCCGCTTCGTGGATCGACGTGAATTCACGGCCGCGATGGCTCATTTCCATCACGCTCATGCCGCTGCCGTTCCAGTCGAGCATCTCGTCGGCCGCTTGACGCAGCACGTCCTCGGGCATGGCCGCGGGGCCGGCGGAGAAATTAAACACGCGCATCGTAAACCTCGGGAGAAACACGGCGCGCCCGGATGAGGCCGGATACCGCGCCGGAAAAGGAATGGCCGCTTGCGCTCGCGCGCAAACGGCCATTATCGCACCGACATTGCCGCCCCGCCAAACCGACACGGGTGCGCCGGCGGGGGCGAAACGCGTGCTTACTTGCCCGGCTTGACCGACGCGACTTCCTTGTCGGCCTGGTCGCGGGTCGCCTTGATCGCTTGCGGCATGTACTTTTGCATCAGACCGTTGACGACATCGCGGCCAACCTGGTCCTGGACCTGGATGAACTTGCGGCCCGTCGGGCTCTTGTAGAACGTCGTCAGATCCTTGATTTCCGAGGTGCTGTAGTACTTCGCATAGGCGTCGTACTGAGCTTGTATCGCGTCGCTCTTGAAGTTTTGCGTGTCGAACACCTTGCCTGCGCCGTCAACCAGCTTTTGCACTGCGTTCTTTTGCAGCGTCGGGACAGCAGCCTGCTTTTGTGCGTCGGTCAGCGTCTTGTTCTCCGACAGCGCGTCCGACAGGATCGCCGGAACCAGCTGCTTCGATTGCATTTCCGCGCTGTTCGCGATCGCGCCGACCAGCTTCGGTGCATCGATGGCGCTCAGCAGGTCGGAAATAGCCGCCTTCTTGTCAGCGTCGATCGGGGCCGGAGCAGCCGAAGCAGCCGGCGCCTGGCTCGACAGCGATTGCGCCATGGCGAACGTCGGCACGATGGCTGCCAGCAGGACCAGTTGCTTGAATTGTTTTTGCATCATCACTCCCTCTTGGAAATATGAACGATAGTTGCACCGCCGGGACCGGCTGCCTTGCAGCGCGCTCCCGACGGCCGGCAGCCGCTGGATCAGGCTTCGTCGCCTTCGGAATCCGGTGCGTCTTCCGCGTCGATTTCAGTGTCCGCGTCCGCCTCGGCGATCTGCTGCAAGCCCGACAGCCTGGTGCCCTCATCGAGACTGATGAGTGTAACACCTTGCGTGGCGCGCCCCATCTCGCGGATCTCCGACACGCGCGTGCGAATCAGCACGCCCGCAGTGGTGATCAGCATGATTTCGCTTTCCGGCTCGACCAGCGTCGCGGCGACCACCTTGCCGTTGCGCTCGGAGGTCTGGATCGCGATCATGCCCTTCGTGCCGCGGCCATGACGCGTGTATTCGGTGATCGGCGTGCGCTTGCCGAAACCGTTTTCCGTGGCGGTCAGCACCGATTGCTCTTCGCCGCCGGCCACCAGCATCGCGATGACCTGCTGGCCATCCTCGAGCTGCATGCCGCGCACGCCGCGCGCCTCACGGCCCATCGGACGCACGTCGTTTTCGTCGAAGCGCACCGCCTTGCCCGAATCGGAGAACAGCATGACGTCGTGCTCGCCATCGGTGATCGCCGCGCCGATCAGGAAATCGCCTTCGTCGAGGCCGACCGCGATGATGCCCTTCTTCAGCGGACGGCTGAACGCTTCGAGCGGCGTCTTCTTGACGGTGCCGAGCGAGGTGCCCATAAACACGAACTTGTCGGCCGAGAATTCGCGCACCGGCAGCACGACGTTGATCTTCTCGCCGTCCTGCAGCGGGAACATGTTGACGATCGGGCGGCCGCGCGCGTTGCGCGAGCCTTGCGGCACTTCGTAGACCTTGACCCAGTACACGCGGCCGCGATTCGAGAAGCACAGGATGTAATCGTGTGTGTTCGCGATGAACAGCGTCTCGATCCAGTCGTCTTCCTTCATCTGCGTGGCCTGCTTGCCGCGACCGCCGCGCTTCTGCGCACGGTATTCGGACAGCGGCTGCGACTTCACGTAGCCGGCGTGCGACATGGTCACGACCATGTCCTGCGGCGTGATCAGATCCTCGGTGTTCAGCTCGGTGGCATTCAGTTCGATGCGCGAGCGGCGTGCATCGCCGAACTCCGCCTTCACGGCCGTCAGCTCTTCGACGATGATCGCGGTGATCCGCTCGGGGCGGGCCAGGATGTCGAGCAGGTCGGCGATCTGGGACATCACCTCGCGGTACTCGCCGATGATCTTGTCCTGTTCGAGACCGGTCAGGCGCTGCAGACGCATCTGCAGAATTTCCTGAGCCTGCGTTTCGGACAGGTGGTACTGGCCGTCCGCCTGCATCCCGAAGCTCGGGTTCAGCCCTTCCGGACGGTAGGCCTCGCGACCGCCGGCCGCGGCGTTGTCGGTTTCGGCGCGCGCCAGCATCTCGCGCACCAGCGACGAATCCCACGAACGCGCCATCAGTTCCTGGCGGGCGATCGGCGGCGTCGGCGCAGCCTTGATCAGCTCGATGAAATCGTCGATGTTGGCCAGCGCGACGGCCAGGCCTTCAAGCACGTGGCCACGCTCGCGCGCCTTGCGCAGTTCGTAGATGGTGCGCCGCGTCAGCACCTCGCGGCGATGCGCGAGGAAGCAGACCAGCATCTCCTTGAGGTTCAGCAGCTTCGGCTGGCCGTCGACGAGCGCGACCATGTTCATGCCGAAGGTGTCCTGGAGCTGCGTGGACTTGTAGAGGTTGTTCAGCACGACCTCGGGCACTTCACCGCGCTTCAGTTCGAGCACGGCGCGCATGCCGCTCTTGTCGGACTCGTCGCGGATGTCCGAAATGCCTTCGAGCTTCTTCTCGTTGACGAGCTCGGCGATGCGCTCGAGCAGCGAGCGCTTGTTCACCTGGTACGGCAGCTCGTCGATGATGATCGCCATGCGCTGGCCGCGATCGATTTCCTCGAAGTGCGTGGCCGCGCGCATCACGACGCGGCCACGGCCCGTGCGATAGCCGTCGCGCACGCCGGCGACACCATAAATGATGCCGCGCGTCGGGAAATCCGGGGCCGGGATGATTTCGATCAGTTCGTCGATCGTGGCCTGCGGGTTGGCCAGCAGGAAATGGCAGGCGTCGACGACTTCGGACAGGTTGTGCGGCGGAATGTTGGTCGCCATGCCGACCGCGATGCCCGACGAGCCGTTGATCAGCAGGTTCGGCATGCGCGCGGGCAGAATGGTCGGCTCGCTTTCGCTGCCGTCGTAGTTCGCCGCGAAATCGACCGTTTCCTTGTCGATGTCGATCAGCAACTCGTGACCGATCTTCGCCATGCGGATTTCGGTGTAACGCATCGCGGCGGCATTGTCGCCATCGACCGAACCGAAATTGCCCTGGCCGTCGACCAGCATGTAGCGCAGCGAGAAATCCTGCGCCATCCGGACGATGGTTTCGTATACCGCGCTGTCGCCGTGCGGATGATATTTACCGATCACGTCGCCGACGATACGCGCCGACTTCTTGTAGGCCCGGTTCCAGTCGTTGTTCAGTTCGTGCATCGCGAACAACACGCGCCGATGCACGGGCTTCAGGCCGTCGCGGACATCCGGGAGGGCACGTCCGACGATCACGCTCATCGCGTAATCGAGATACGAACGGCGCATTTCCTCCTCTAGGGAGATGGGCAGAGTCTCTTTGGCGAATTGATCCATGTATCCGTATCGTTTCGGAGCGAAGACGGGACCGCCTTTCGCGTAAACGCCGTGGTCACGACGCAACGTGCGATTCTATCATGCGGCAAAACCGCACCGAAACTCGCCACCCCCACTATATGTATATGGCGAAAATTCGCCGCAGCCTCGCAGCATGCCGGGGCCGGATCGAGCGGGTCCGCCGGACGGTCGGCACACCCCATTTTTGCGGTTCGCCGCCGACACACCCCCGCCATCGCGCACGATCATCATCGTCCGTTTGCGCGCGGCCCCGAATGTGCAGGAAAAACGAAGATTGTGTCGAAAGCGTGTACCTCGAACAGGTTATTCTTGACAATTAGTGCAACATCCTGCAGCAGATGTTGCACAGGAACCACAACCCCGAAGGCCATCAATCCGATGGGGAGTTTTTTTTCGCCGGACGGGAACGATATGGCAAAATGCCGAAGCACTGACATTCAGACGCCGCCCCAAGGGAGCGGGGCCCCGTTTTTTGTGCCGCACCAATGCTATACTCCGAGCAATGTATGACTTGTCAACGTCATCAAGCTCGCAGTAAACCTGCGGTAATCTCAATTTCGAGAGGAGAAATATGAATAAATTTTCAAAGCTCGCGTTCATTGCAGCTACCGCAGTAGTGGCTGCATCCGCATCGGCCCAATCGGTGCCGGCATCGCGACAAGCCGTGAATGACAACTGGGTGAATGGCACGGGCGAGTACGTGTGGATGAACGGCACGAACGAGCTTTGCTGGCGCGATGCGTTCTGGACGCCGGCAACGGCAAACGCAAAGTGCGATGGCGCACTGGTGACGCAAGCCGCAGCGCCGACGCCGGTCCCGCCGGTTGTAGCACCGGCCATCACGAGCCAGAAGATCACGTATCAAGCCGATGCGCTGTTCGACTTCGACAAGGCAACGCTGAAGCCGCTGGGCAAGCAAAAGCTCGACGAGCTGGCTGCCAAGATCCAGGGCATGAACATCGAAGTCGTGGTCGCAACGGGCTACACGGACCGTATCGGTTCGGACAAGTACAACGACCGTCTGTCGCTGCGTCGCGCGCAAGCTGTCAAGTCGTACCTGGTCAGCAAGGGCGTCGAGTCGAGCAAGGTCTACACGGAAGGCAAGGGCAAGCGCAATCCGGTCACGACGGGTTGCAACCAACGCAACCGCAAGCAGCTCATCTCGTGCCTGGCTCCGGACCGCCGCGTGGAAGTCGAAGTGGTCGGTACGCAGCAAGTGCAGCAGTAAATGGGTCGGCAGTAACCTCTCGGGTTACCGCAGCCTTGAAGCCCCGCCTCGGCGGGGCTTTTTCATTGTGGCGCCCCGCCGCCGGCCACTTGCTGGCAGCCATGGCGCACCGCTTATATACTCGGGGCTCGCTCCCTCTACGCGTTATCCGCTTGACGACATGACCAACGCCGACCCGCACGAACTACAGAAATTCAGCGATCTCGCCCACAAGTGGTGGGATCCGAACGCCGAGTTCAAGCCGCTGCACGACCTCAACCCGGTGCGGCTGGGCTGGATCGACTCGCATGCACACCTGGCCGGCAAGCGCGTGCTCGACATCGGTTGCGGCGGCGGAATCCTGTCCGAATCGATGGCCGGCCTCGGCGCGCAGGTCAAAGGCATCGACCTGTCGACCGAAGCGCTCGGCGTGGCCGATCTGCACAGCCTCGAAAGCGGCGTGACGGTGGATTACGAAGCGATTGCCGCCGAAGCCATCGCCGAACGCGAACCGGGCAGCTACGACGTGGTGACCTGCATGGAAATGCTCGAGCACGTGCCGTCGCCGGCCGGCGTGGTGGCCGCCTGCTCGGCGCTCGTGAAGCCGGGCGGCTGGGTGTTCTTCTCCACGCTGAACCGCAACGTGAAGGCCTACCTGCTGGCCGTGATCGGCGCCGAATACATCGCCCAACTGCTGCCCAAGGGCACGCACGATTACGCGCGCTTCATCAAGCCGTCCGAGCTGGCCGGCTTCATCCGCGCCACCGACCTGCATATCGCGGAAATCCGCGGCATCACCTATCACCCGCTCGGCAAGCGCTTCTCGCTGTCGAACGATGCCGACGTGAACTATATCGTCGCCTGTCGCCGTCACGCGTAAGCGCCCATTCCGATTTCGTCCGACCGCATGAGCACGTCTCCCTCCCCGTCCGCCACGCCTGCCTTGCCGAGCCTCACCGCCTGCGACGCGGTGCTGTTCGATCTCGACGGCACGCTCGCCGATACCGCGCCCGATCTGGCCGGCGCCGTCCACAAGATGCAGCGCGAGCGCGGCCTGCCCGAAACGCCGCTCGACTTGCTGCGCCCGCTGGCCTCGGCCGGCGCGCGCGGGCTGCTGGGCGGCGGCTTCGGCATCAAGCCGGACGCGCCCGATTACGAGGCGATGCGCATCGAGTTCCTGGCCAATTACGCGGCCGCGATCTGCGTGAAGACCGTGCTGTTCCCCGGTATCGCCGCGTTGCTCGACGAACTGGATGCGCGCGGCGTGAGCTGGGGCATCGTGACCAACAAGGCCACGCGCCTGACCGAGCCGCTGGTGGCGCTGCTGGGGCTCACGCCGCGCGCGGCGTGCGTGGTCTGCGGCGATACCACCGCGCACGCGAAACCGCACCCGGCCCCGCTGCTGCATGCGGCCGGGCTGATGAACATCGCGCCGGAGCGGATCGTGTATGTGGGCGACGACCTGCGTGACATCCAGGCGGGCACGGCGGCCGGCATGGCCACCATCGCCGCCGCGTTCGGCTATTGCGGCGACGGCGTGGCGCCGGCCGACTGGCAGGCGCAGCATCTGGCCGCCACGACCGACGCGCTGCGCGAGCTTCTGCGCAATGTTGCGCTATAATGTCAGGTCCGTGGGGGCGACCTGGTTTCGACAGGGGTTGCGAAGCGGCTAGGGCATGTCGAGGACCCGTCACCTCGTTAATCAATGGGAAAATCGTAACTGCAAACGACGATACGTTCGCACTGGCAGCCTAACGGCCGCCGTCCTCTGCCTAGTTCACTGACGGGCTAGTGTCGCAAGACCGGTAGCAATACCGACAGAGGTCATTTACGTCAGTTAAGTCCTGCCGGCGCCACGACGGTAGGGTCGAAAATTTAGTGGATCGCCGTCTCGTAGCGTGTTCGTCCGCGACGTGGCGGTTAAATCAAAAGATAGAACTAAACATGTAGAACTGGTCGTGGACCGCTTCTGGACGCGGGTTCGATTCCCGCCGTCTCCACCACCCAACATCCCGGCTGTACCCGCAGCCCGCAGCAACAAAAAACCCGCGCAGCGTCAGGCTTCGCGGGTTTTTTATTGCGCATCGCCAGCGCGATGCGCGCCTCACTTGGCGCAGCTTGCCTCGTCGCGATTCACGACCTGGAGCATCGAGCGATCCGAGATCATCGCCGAAAGGCGATGCTGCTTGAGGTCGCGATTGAGCGTGACCAGCAGGTCGCCCTTGCGATAGATGTCGAGCTGTTCGCTCGCCGTGAGCTTGCGGCCGATCAGGCTCGGGTAATCGGCGTCCGGCAAGCGGGTGAAGCCTTCGGCGCGCAGGCGCTTGGCCACGCGCTCCGGGGCGCCGGCCGCATCGGCCAGGAAATACAGCAGCGCGCCGTTGCCCATCAGGCTTTTCGTCTGCGAATCCTCCATGCCGAACAGCGCCACGCCGAGCGCGTCGTCGCCGAAGATCCGGCAGCTCGGCCCCGATTTCGAACTCTGCAGATAAGCGCCGTAGTGCGGCG
This sequence comes from Burkholderia sp. 22PA0099, assembly GCF_047497165.1. NCBI lineage: Bacteria > Pseudomonadati > Pseudomonadota > Betaproteobacteria > Burkholderiales > Burkholderiaceae > Burkholderia > Burkholderia sp. 22PA0099. The sequence goes on from NZ_CP163165.1 coordinate 3,561,496, forward strand.
TGCAGGCGCTCTGGTTGGCCGGGTTGGCATCCTCGACGTCGTGCGGCAGCGCGCGCAGCTCGGTCATGACGTCGCCGACGCGATGGTCCGACGTGAAACGGTCGAGGCCCGGGCAGTCTTGCTGCGAGGTCAGCGAGAAGCCGTAACCGGCCGCCGAGGCGGCATGCGCGGCGCAGCCGAGCGTTACCGCGAGGATCCACTTGTCGAAAGTCATCTGGCCTGTGTCGGGCGGGTGCGTGAGAAGGGCCGCGTATTGTCCGGGATTGGCGGGCGTCTGTCGATCCGTCGGCCGCGTCCCCCACCGCCACCGCGTGACGTCAGCCCGCCACGGCTTCCGGCTCCGCCTCCAGGCCGAACGTCTGCCGCAGCACGTCCGCCGTTTCGTCGCGCCCGAGCGTGCGCTGCGTGACGACGCCATCCGCGATGGTCTTCAGCGAATCGCCGAACAGGATCGTGCGCCCGCGCGCGTCGAAGCGCACGACCACCAGCCGCTGCACGAACACCGCATCCGGATGCGTCGAATTCAGATGGTTGGCCGGTGCGAAATCGACCCACTCCTGTGGCGACAGATCGAACGCGTACTGGTTGGCCCACTCGCCGTTCACGAGCGCGCGCAGCAGGTAGCCGTCCGCGCCGGCATCGTCGAGCCGGAACGTATCGGCGTCCTGCGCGATCTCGATGCCGAGGCGATCGAGCCGCATCGGCGCGCGAATCCCGTAGCTGCCGAAACCGAGATCGCACAGCCAGTCGGCGCCGTCGACGGTCGCGACGACCGCCATGTGCGTCTTCGGCCGGCGCACCGGGTAGAACATCGGCCGCGCGGCAACGAAGCGATAAGGAATGCCGAGCGCGTCGAGCGCCATCGCAAACAGCCCGTTCACCTCGTAGCAATAGCCGCCGCGCCGCCGCTCGACGATCTTCTCGACGATCGCCTCCGGCACCAGCGATACATGGCGCCGCGCCTGCACGTCGAGGTTCTCGAACGGCACGGCGAACAATTGATGGCGCATCAGCGCGGCCAGCGTCGCGCTGTCGGCCGCCAACGGGCCGTGGTAGCCGATCCGGTCGACGTAGCGTGGCAAAGAGAAGTTGTCGGCTTTCATGATGGGGTCCTCGCGGGTCGGGCTGTCGGTGATGCCCGGCACCATGGCACCGGGAACGAGCACCGATGGTGTCACCCGCCCCCTCGTGCGCCTATACACAACAGCGCGCGATCTGTTACATAACAGATTCGCACGACCGCCACGCCACGCCCGACACCTCGACGATGCCCGACGCTTCCGCCCCGCTCCCGCGATATCAGCAACTCGGCCGGCAACTGCGCGACGGCATCGCGCAGGCCGGCCTCGCCGACGGCAGCCGCCTGCCGTCGGTACGCGTGCTCGCGGCGCAGCACGGCGTCAGCGTGACGACCGCCCTGCAAGCGCTGCGCTGGCTCGAAGCCGAGGGCGCGATCCGCGCGCGGCCGCGCTCGGGTTATTTCGTGGCCACCCCCGCCGCCGATGTCACCCGCGCCACACGCTGGGCCGCGCCGCTGCCGGAACTCGACGCCCAGGCGCGCGACCACCTGGCGATGGTCGGCGCGCCGTGCGAATTCCAGCTCGATCTGGCGGCCGGCGAGCCCTCGCTGTATCCGGTCGAGCGCTTCGGCGTGCTGCTGCGCCGCCTCGCGTATCGCCACCAGGACCTGCTCGGCGCTTACGTGCGCGGCACCGGCTACCCCGAACTGCGCCGCGAGATCGCGCGCCAGGCGATGCAATACGCGTGCGAGCTCGACCCGGACGAACTGATCGTCACGAACGGCTGCGTCGAGGCGATGAACCTCGCGCTGCGCGCGGTCACGCGGCCCGGCGACATGGTGGCGGTCGAATCGCCGACCTACTTCGGACTGCTGCAGATGCTGCGCGCACTCGAACTGACCGTGCTGCCGATCCCGTGCGCGCCGCGCGACGGCATGGATCTGGCCGCGCTGACCGAGGCGCTCGACCGCGCGCCGGTCAAGGCGGTAGTCACCATCGCGAACGGCAACAATCCGGTCGGCAGCGTCGCGCCGGACGCCGCCAAGCGCGCGCTGGTCGACCTGCTGGCCGTGCGCGGCATCCCGCTGATCGAGGACGACATCTTCGGCGACGTCTGCTTCGGCAATACGCGGCCTCGCCCGGTGCGCGCGTTCGACACGGCCGGCAACGTGCTGTTGTGCGGCGGCTTCTCGAAGAGCCTGTGCCCCGGCCTGCGGCTTGGCTGGATCGCGGCCGGCCGCTACACCGAGCGCGTCAAGGCGCTCAAGTTCACGACGAGCATGGCCACCGCCGAATTGCAGCAGGCCGTGGTGGCCGACCTGCTCGCTAGCGGCGGTTATGCGCTGCACCTGCGGCGGCTCAAGGCGGCCCTCCAGTCGCAGCAGCACAGCTTGCGCGAGGCGATCCTGCGGCACTTCCCGGCGGGCACGAGCGTCAGCGAGCCGGCCGGCGGGTTCGTGCTGTGGGTGCAATTGCCGGGGCACCGCGCGCGCAAGCCCAGCACACGTGCGTTGTTCGAGCGGGCGCGTGCCGAAGGGATCGGCGTGGCGCCCGGGCATCTGTTCGGCATCGACGGCGCGTTCGACGACTGCCTGCGCGTCAATGCCGGTTACCGCTGGCGCCCCGAGCTGGAGCGCGCGATCGCCCGGCTCGGCGCGCTTGCGGCGGACCTCGTCGCCGTATAGCGCAACGCCTCAAGGCCCGACGCGAAACACGCGATCACCGCCGATCACGTAGAGCCGGTCGCGCGAGCGCGCCGTGCCGATGTCGTAGCCACCAGTAAACGCGCCGAACGCCGGCAGCACGCCGAGCCGCTCACCGAACCGGAAGCACGGCAGCCGCGCATGATCGCCGCGCCCCGACAGGCGCAGCATCGGGTGCTCATGGCCGGCCAGCGCATAGGCGCCATCGACTTCCTGCGGGTGATGGCACAGCGCCCACGGCCCGAGCCGATACGGGCCGGCCACCGTTTCCACCTCGAACTCCGCCGCGAGTTCGCCCGCGTGCCGGTCGTGATTGCCCTCCACCAGCACGAGCCGCAAGCCGCGATGCGCGCGCCGCCAGGCACGCAGCGGCGTCAGCATGTCGTCGGCATGCGATTCGCGCGCGTGCAGCAGATCGCCGAGAAACACGATCGTCTCGGGCAGATAGGTGGCGATCAGCCGATCGAGTCGCGCGAAGGTTTCGTTGGTCGAGCCGGCCGGCACCGGAATGCCGCGCGCGCGAAACACGGCGTCCTTGCCGAGATGCGCATCGGCCACGAACAGGCAGCCGCGCGCCGGATCGAACGCGGCCCGTTGCGCGGTCAGCACGAGCGCGTGGCCGTGCAGGTCGATGGTCAGCGCGTCGGCCTTCATGGCCCGCCTCCGCGTACGCCGCGCGAGGCGGCCTTTTCCAGATCGGCGAGCATCCGCGCGACGCGCTCGGCGAGCGTCTCGGTCGTCACCTTCTCGCGCAACCGCCCGACGATCAGCGGGAACGCGAACGGCGTCGGTTTCTTCGGTGTGCTCAACGCCAGCCGGCTCGCGCCCATCCGTTCGAGCGCGGCGCGCATCCGGCCCAGTTCGAGTTCCTGCACCCGCACCTCCTCGTCGGCCTGCGCGAGCAGCAGATTGCCGCTGTCGTGCTTGCGAAATACTTCGTAGAACAAACCGCTCGACGCCTGCAATTGCCGGGCGCTCTTCTGCTGCCCCGGATGCCCCTGGAACACCAGCCCCGAAACGCGCGCGATCTCGCGAAAACGCCGCGCCGACAGCTCCGACGCGTTCAGGCTCGCGAGGATGTCGTGCGCCAGGTCGTCGGTGGAGAACAGCCCGCCGTCGATCAGCGCGCGCCAGTCGAACGGCTGCGCGGACAGCAGCTCGAAGCCGTAATCGTTCATCGAGATCGAGAACGTGCTCGGCCGGTCGCGCGCGACGCGCCACGCGATCAGCGAACCGAGCCCGACATGCGCGGTGCGGCCGGCGAACGGATAGCAGAAGAAGTGATGGCCCTCGCGCGTGCGGATCGCTTCGGCCACCAGCACGCCCGGCGCGGGCAACGCCGACCAGTTCGCCTGCAATTCGAGCAGCGGTCGCACCGCGCGCATCTCCGGCTCGTCGTAGATGCCGTCGCCGGCACGGGCGAGCATCACGAGCGCCGCGTCGGCCAGTTCGGACGACAGCGGCATCCGGCTGCCGGCCCATTGCGGCAGCGCGCCGCGCGTGGACGTGGCGCGCTTCACGTAGGCGGTCATGTCGCGCACGCGCACCAGTTCGAGCGCGCGGCCGCCGAACATGAACATGTCGCCCGGCTTCAGCCGCGACACGAACGCTTCCTCCATCGCGCCGATCCGTCCGCCCGACAGGAACGCGACCTGCATCGTCGCGTTGCCGACGATCGTGCCGATGTTGTTGCGATGGCGGCGTACGAGTTCGTCGCGCGGCACGCGGTAGACGCCGTCGTCATCGGCCGCCACGCGGTGATAGTCGGGATATGCGCCGAGCGAGCCGCCGCCGCGCTCCACGAACGCGAGCGCCCAGTCGAACTCGGCGTCGCTCAGGTCGCGGTATGCGTAGGCGCTGCGCACCTCGGCCAGCATTGCGTCGCGCGTGAAGCCGCCGCCGATCGCCACCGTCACGAGATGCTGGACCAGCACGTCGAGCGGTTTCAGCGGCATCTCGCGCGCCTCGATGCGCCCCTCGCCGATCGCCTCGCGTGCGGCGGCGGCCTCGACCAGTTCGAGCGCGTGGGTCGGCACGATGGTCACGCGCGACGTGCGGCCCGGTGCGTGGCCCGAGCGGCCGGCGCGCTGCATGAGGCGCGCGACGCCCTTCGGCGAACCGACCTGGAACACCCGATCGACCGGCAGGAAATCGACGCCGAGATCGAGGCTCGACGTGCACACCACCGCCTTCAGCCGGCCCGCCTTCAGGCCGAGTTCGACCCAATCGCGCACCTGCCTGTCGAGCGAGCCGTGATGCAGCGCGATCAGCCCGGCCCAATCGGGCCGCTGTTCGAGCAGCGCCAGATACCAGAGTTCGGCCTGCGCGCGCGTGTTCGTGAACACCAGCGCGCTCGCGACCGCGTCGATCGCGTCGGCGACCGCGCCGACCTGGCGCGTGCCGAGATGGCCGCCCCACGGAAAGCGCTCGATGGTATCGGGGATCAGCGTATCGACCACCAGCCGCTTCGGCACCGCACCGCGCACCACCACGCGCGGCGTGCGCACCGGGTGCAGCAACGCGTCGCAGGCGAGCGGCAGGTTGCCGAGCGTCGCGGACAGCCCCCAGACCTGCAGCTCGGGCCGCCATGCGGCGAGCCGCGCGAGCGCGAGCTGGGTTTGCGTGCCGCGCTTGCCGCCGAGCAGTTCGTGCCATTCGTCGACCACCACCAGCCGCAGGTGCGCGAGCGTGTCGCGTGCGTTGGCGCGGCTCAGCAGCAGCGACAGGCTCTCGGGCGTGGTGACGAGCGCGGACGGCATGCGCCGGTCCTGCCGCGCGCGTTCGGCGGACGGCGTGTCGCCGGTGCGCAGGCCGACCGTCCAGGGCACCGACAGATCGATCACGGCGGCTTGCAACGCGCGGGCGCTGTCGGCCGCGAGCGCACGCATCGGCGTGATCCAGAGCACCGTGAGCGGCGCGGGCAGCGTGGCGCGGCGGGTGCCTGACGGGGTAGCCGAGTTGACCTTGGCAGCCGGGTTGCCGCCGAACGCGGCCAGCGCGCCGATCCAGACGGCCCACGTCTTGCCTGCGCCCGTCGTCGCATGCAACACGCCGCTCGCGCCGCGGGCGATCTCGCGCCAGATCTGGCGCTGGAAATCGAACGGCTCGCGGCGCTGCGCGGCGAACCACGCGGAGATGCGTTCGTCGATCGGCGTGGCGGCGCGTGCGGCATCGGGCGCGAACGGCGTTGGATGAAACGCTTCGGCGATGGCTGCGTCGTGCTGCGCCTGTGCAGCGCGCGTGCGCGGAATCGCGCGTGGACGCGGCGCGCCACGGCGGGGCGGCGTGATCGGTTCGGTCGGTTCGGTCGGTTCGGTCGGTTCGGTCGGTTCGGTCGGTTCGATCGGCTCGGTCGGCTCGATCGGCTCGATCGGCTCGGTCGGCTCGGTCGGCTCGGTCGGCTCGGTCGGCTCGGTCGGCTCGGTCGGCTTGCTCGGCTTGCTCGGCTTGCTCGGCTTGCTCGGCTTGCTCGGCTTGCTCGGCTTGCTCGGCTTGCTCGGCTTGCTCGGCTTGCTCGGCTTGCTCGGCTTGCTCGGCTTGCTCGGCTTGCTCGGCTCGGCAGCCCCGCTGCCCGGCTCGATACGCTCCTGAGCGTCGCTCATGCCGGCACCTCGTCGAGAAAGCCTTTCAGCATGTCGAGCGTATCGGCGTCATCGATCGATTTGTCGGTGCGCCAGCGCAACATGCGCGGAAACCGCACCGCAATGCCCGACTTGTGCCGCGGGCTCGCCTGAATGCCCTCGAAGCCGATCTCGAACACCAACGACGGCGTGACGCTGCGCACCGGACCGAATTTTTCGATGGTGGTGCGCCGCACGATCGCGTCGACCTGGCGCATCTCCTCGTCGGTCAGCCCCGAATAGGCCTTCGCGAACGGCACCAGCGTGCGCTGGCCGTCGGCCTCGTCCCACACCGCGAACGTGAAGTCGGTGTACAGGCTCGCGCGCCGGCCGTGGCCGCGTTGCGCGTAGAGCAGCACGGCGTCGATCGCGTACGGGTCCGTCTTCCATTTCCACCAGGTGCCCGACGCCTTGGTGCGCCCGACGCCGTAGCTCGACGCGCGCTCCTTCAGCATCAGCCCCTCGACGCCGCGCACGCGGCTTTCCTCGCGCAATGCGGCCAGCGCGGGCCAGTCGGGCGCGACGACTTGCGGCGAGAGGCGCAGCACGGCGTCGGCATCGGCGACACCGTCGGCCTTCGGTGCGGACAGCGCACGCGCCAGCGCCTCCAGTTGCGCGCGCCGCTCGACGAGCGGCGTGGTGCGCAGGTCGCGCCCGTTCAATTCGAGCAGATCGTAGGCGCGCAGCGCGGCCGGCGAATCGGCCAGGATGCGCTTGGTCAGCGTCTTGCGCGTGATGCGCGGTTGCAAGCGCGCGAATGGCAACGGCGTGGCCGCGCCCGGCTCCCACGCAAGGATCTCGCCGTCGATCACGGTGCCGTCGGGCAGCGCCTCGCCGAGCGCGACGAGTTCGGGGAAGCGTTCGGTGAGCAGATCCTCGCCGCGCGACCAGATCCACACGCGCCCCGCCCGCTTGACGAGCTGCGCGCGGATGCCATCCCATTTCCATTCGACGAGCCAATCGCCGATCGGGCCGAGCGTGGCGGGATCGGCCTGCAACGGATGCGCGAGGAAGAACGGATACGGCAGGCCGAGATCGCTTTCGTGCGGCGCGGCGGCGTCGCCCTCCTCGGCTTCGGGCGCGATCAGGCGCAGGTAGCGCGCGGCGTCGGGCGCCTGTCGCGAATCGGTCCAGCCGACCATGCGCTGCGCGATCCGCTTGTGATCGACGCCCGCCACCGCCGCGAGCGCACGCACCACGAGTTGCCGCGACACGCCGACGCGAAAGCCGCCGCCGATCAGCTTGGTCAGCAGGAAGCGCTCGTTCCAGTTCAGTTCGTCCCAGTAACCGACGAGGCGTGCGCGCAAGACATCCGGCTCGATGCCGCGCAGCGTCAGCACGCGCGTCTCGATCCATTGCGCGAGGCCGAGCGACGATTCGCGCGTGGCGGGCGGCAACACGTGCGCGATGGTTTCGGCCAGATCGCCGACGGCCTGATACGACTCCTCGAACAGCCAGTCGGACAGCCCGGCGCGCTCGCGTGCGCAGTCGGCGAGCAGGCGTGTCGGCACCGATTGGCGCGGCTTGCCGCCAGCCAGGAAATACGCGGCCCAAGCGGCGTCCTCGGGTGCGGCGGCCGAGAAATAGGCGACCAGCGCGTCGAGCTTGACGTGGGTGGAGGTGGTCGCGTCGAGCGCGGCGTAGAGCGTCGCGAAGCGTTTCATCGGCGGGGGCTCGGTGAAGGCGCGGCATGCTCGACGGGGGCGCCTTGCGAAGCGGATTTCGATACGCCTTGCGACTCGGGCTCCGAGTCGCTGCCGATCACGGACGCAGATTGCGACGGCAGCGGCTGCGAAGACAACTGTGCAGCCGCACCCTCCGCCTCGGCCGCCTCGTCGCCATACTCGGTCGAGAACGCGCCGGCCTCCAGCCCCTGCTCGTTGAGCCAGCGCACCATCGGCTCGATCTGGCCGTGCGTGACGATCACGCGCCCGGCTTGCGTCGCGCCGATCGCGTGCAGCAGCCCGGGCCAGTCGGCGTGATCGGACAGCACGAAGCCGCGATCGACGCCGCGCCGCCGCCGCGTGCCGCGCAACCGCATCCAGCCCGAGGCGAATGCGTCGCTGTAGTCGCCGAAGCGGCGCATCCACGCGCTGCCCTGCGCGGACGGCGGCGCGACGATCAGCGCGCCGCGAAACGCGGCCTTGTCGCGTGCGGGGATCTCGCTGACGAGCCGCGTGTCGGGCAAATCGACGCCCGCCTCCCGGTACGCACGGTTCAGCGGCTCGACCGCACCGTGGCAGAAGATCGGGCCGATGCCGCGATCGATGCCGGCCAGCACGCGCTGCGCCTTGCCGAACGCGTAGCAGAACAGCACCGAGGCGCGGCCTTCGGCGGCGTTATGGCGCCACCACGCGTCGATGCCCGCGAAGATCGCTGCGGCCGGCTCCCAGCGGTAGATCGGCAGGCCGAACGTCGATTCGGTGATGAACGTGTCGCAGCGCACCGGTTCGAACGGCGCGCAAGTCGGATCGGGCTCGATCTTGTAATCGCCGGACGCCACCCACACGCGCCCCGCCTGCTCGACACGCACCTGCGCCGAGCCGAGCACGTGGCCGGCCGGATGCAGCGACACGCGCGCGTCGCCGATCGTCAGCGTCTCGCCGTAGGGCAGCGCCTGCACGTCGATGTCGGGCAGTCGCGAGCGCAGCACGCCCACGCCCGGCTGCGCAGCCAGATAGCGGCGATGCCCGCTACGCGCGTGATCCGCATGCGCATGCGTGATGACGGCGCGTTCGACGGGCCGCCACGGGTCGATGTAGAAATCGCCGGCCGGGCAATACAGCCCCTCGGGGCGGGCGACGATCAGGTCGGAAGAGAGGTCCACGCGTCTCCAGGGTCGTCGGGGTGAAATCACATCGAGAACCAGCCAGATTCGTTCCCGCCAAAATCGGGCCGCCGGCTCGCGCCAGATCGGACGAAACGCCACGGCTGGCGGGCCTTGTCGCGCCTCGGCTTCACGCAGCGCACCGCCGCAAGGGGTGGGCGTGGGGCTGCGCGGGGCCGCATCGCGTGCCGGGGCCAGGCTCGCTCGCCGCTGCCGCCATCGCAACCGGCTCGACGTAAAAACCTACCATCGCTTCGGCCAATGCGCCGGGCGATGCCGCATATCGGATTCGCCGCCCCAAAACGATTTCACCCCGCCGGGCCGAACCCGACGGGGTGAAATCGTTGCGCTCGCCCGAGGCCGTTCGGCCCCGGGCAGTGATGAGGCTCAGGCGTTCGACATCACGATGTTGGCGGTCTTGCTGGTGTTGCCGGCGAGGCCCATCGAGGCTGCGTCGTCGGTCGAGTAGGCGTAGGCGTGGATCGCATCGCCGTCGCCCGCCTTGCCGCCGTCCGACATCGTGACGGTCATGTTGCTGGCGTTGCCGCCGAAGTCCTTGTTGCCGTCGACCTTGCTGATGTCGGGGTTGCCCGCCCCCGTGCCCTGGCCGTTGTCGGCGCCGCCGTCTTCGTACAGCACTTCGTTCGGCTTGGTGTTGCCGTTCGCGTCCGACGGCGAGATGCGCACGCCGATGTCGGCCGAGCTGGCCTTGAAGCTGCCCGTCTGGCCGGGCTGCAGCGTGATGGTGCCCTTGTTCTGGCCCTGGACCGAGTACGTGAACGACTCCGGCCGGTTCGTGTCGTTGGTGACGTTGAAGGTCTTGTCGTCGCCGGTGCCGGTGTTGACGACCTTGACCGAATCGGGGCTGACGCCGCTCGTCGCGGCGGCCTGCGGCACACCGCCTGCGTTGTTGCTGATGCCCGCGGCGCCCGGTGCCGCGCCCGACGAGCCTGACGAGCCTGACGAGCCGGTGCTGGCGTCGTCGGCCGCCGCGGCCGGCGTACCGTTCGACGATGCGGCCGCCGCCGAGGTGCCCGAACCGGCATCGGTCGACGGCGTGCCCGCGCCAGCGCTCGGCGTGGCCGCCGCGGCCGGTGCGCCGCCGCCCGTGGCGGCCGGTTGCTGTGCATCGAGTTGCGGCATCCCGCCGCCCGAACCACTCCCGGCGCCCGACGGGCTGCCGCCGACATTGTTGTCGTCACCGCTGCCGATGCGCGCGAGCAATTGATGGATCGCGTTCTCGAGTTGCTGGATCATCTGGATGATCTGGCTTTGCACCGACGAATTGGCGCCGCCCAACGAACCCAGGCCATTGCAACTGTTGGTGCTGGCGCTGTTGATCTCGAAAGACATATCGAACTCCGGAGCGTGGTATCGCCACGAGCCTACGACCAGCCCAAAAGGCGCGTCACCGGCCAGCGGAACCGATGTACGCCGAAGCGAAGCACCGCGCGAAAATTTCCGGAATGATGCAAGACATGCGGATTTTCCGCATCGGAACGAATGAATTCGTGACGAATTCATGTCGGAACGGTGCGAGTGGCGAGACGGAAAACCGGGAGGAACGGTGAGCAGCGCGGACATCGCGAGGCCTGCAACCCGGCCGGGAAAACCGGGCAGGCAAGCATGGCAAACGTCCGCATTGGCGAAAATGCACGGCCCACACAACCGATCGGAACAGCGACCGCCCCCGCCGCCGCTTCCTCGTGTCAGTTGCTGTCGTCCTGGGCGTTGGCGTCACCGGTCTGCGCGACCTTGGTCAAGACGCGCTTCTGATAGGCGTACCAGGACACCAAGCAAGCCTTGTCCCGGCAGTTCTTTTCGCGGAAATTCCACTGCTTGCGCGCACGCTCGGCAAACGCCGTCTTGTCCGTTACGGCGTCCTTCGCCTGCTGGTAGATCCCGGCGAGATCCCGATCGGACGCGGCAAGATCCGCGTCATGACACACGAGATACTCGGGAATCGATTTCGACTTCGAGCAATCGAAGCTCGTTTGCTGGAGCGAACCCGCGTCTGGCGTATCAGGGGCGGGCTGTGCCGGCGGTGCTTGTGAGATCACCGGCGTGGAGGCCTGCGCCGGTGCCGGGGCCGCGTTGACGGGCTGGGGCATCGTCGGAACCTGCTGGCCGAACGGCGTCAGTTGCCCCGCCATCGCGTCCTCGATCATTGCACCGATCAATGAATTCGGCGCCACCCGCAGCGTTTCGGTTTTAAAAACCGAATCACCCGAAATCAACTCGGACTTAGCGAAGTTACAAGGCGCCTGGCAGCTGACACGACTCGCCACGTTCGGATTGTCGTTGTCGAGAATCAGCACGACATAGTTGCCATTCTTCAAACCGACGTAACGCATCATGACGAGTGCCTTGGTGGCTTTGCCGGCGCGAATATCGTCTTCGCTTAAAGCCGGCTCATATCCATAGGTTCCATCCTGATTCACCGCGTAATTATGCGAAGGCGGCGCCGGTTGCACGACCGGCGCGGGCGCCGTGGAATCGGATACCGGGCCAGCACTCGCAACCGGGCTGGCAGCAGGCTGAGACGATCCGGCGGAAGGCGGGGGGCTTTTGTCACAGCCGGCAAGCAACATCGCGGCGAACAACGCTGCGACGGCAAATTGAATCGTTTTCATTGGTCTCTCACGGTTCGAGAATGTTATTTTCGCGGGTGCAAACGCTCGCCCATTGCGATTTTTCAAGCATCGCAATGATACCGAAAACGCCCGGACCAATAAATCGCTCATGGCTCGCCGCCGGCGCATCACGGGAATGATCTATTTAGAAACTGGAAATCGATACCCTATGCCACCCGATCGATTTATTCGTTCGCCACAGACGACAAATCGGGATGAAATGCGGATTATCGCGAACAGGAAGAGGGAAAGACTGAACAACGAGGAGATTCGCCGAGACGCGTCCAAACGGCGTCTCGACGCTGCGTGCAGCCAGGAACCTGGCCCGCGCGCATCAGAACCGGCACACCCGCCCGGTCAATTGTCCTGCGGGCACTGCAGGTTGCAGCCGTTCGGGTCGCCCATGTCGCCCTTCTTGCGCGCTTCCGTGCGCTTGCCCGACTGGTACTTCTTCGACGGCGCGGAGGCCGCGAACTGCATCTGCGGATGTTCGTTGAAATGAAACTGGTCGGTCAGGATGCCGCCCGGCACGCCGGGGGAATTCTGCGCGAAGGCGAGCGAGGCGACGGCGGACAGCACACCGGCCGTCACGGCGACGGCGGCGAGATTGGCGAGGAGTTTCATGACGTCTGGGCACCGGGTTGGCGGCGCGTGGGCTGGTGATCGTTGGCTAAATGAAAAATGTAGCGCAAATGGGCGCGGCGTGCACCGGCCGCGCCTGATTCTTGATTACCGGCGGTTTCGGCGCGCGGCCCGGGTTCAGACCGAAGTCGCACCCGACAGGCCGTCAGCCACCGACAACAGCGCGCCACAGGCGGCCGGGTCATAGCCGTCGAGGCGCGCGACCGTCTCGCGGTAAGGCTCGTCGCGCAGCAGCGACAGCGCATCGGCCAGCGGCGGCTCGCCGAGCCGGCCCTGCTCGCAGGCGAAGTAGTAATCCTCGTCCACCACCGGAATGAACGCGAGGCCGAAATGATGCGCGGCCGGCTCGACGCCGAAACCGAGATCGGCCATCCCGCTCGCGACGAAGGCCGCGATCGCCGAGTGGGTCAGTTCCGCCGACGCGTAGCCGTTGATCCGCTCCGGATCGACGCCGATCTCGCGCAGCGCCAGATCGAGCAGCATCCGCGTGCCGGAACCGGGCTGGCGGTTGACGAAGCGCACGTCGTCGCGCGCCAGGTCGGCCAGGCCCACCACGCCCTTCGGATTGCCGCGCGGGATGAACAAGCCCTGTTTGCGGCGCGTCAGATGAATCAGCACATGGCGCGAATCGTCGAGCCACGGCCGATAGATCTGCGCGCAGTTCTCGCGGAACATGCCGCGCGGCAGGTGAAAACCGGCCAGATCGCATTCGCCGCGCGCCAGCGCCTTCACGGCCTCGACGCTTTCGCGGTACTTGATGTCCACCTGCGCATGGCCGTCGACCAGCGACGAGACCAGCGCCGCCACCGCATAGCCATGCGAGGCGTGGATGCGCAGCGCCCCCGGGTGCTGGGTCAGCCGCCGGTTCAATTCGCTGGCCACCTCGGCCGCGAGCGCCCGCAAGTTCCCGCCCAGCCGCTCGCCCACCAACCGCTGCGCCCCGACCACGGCCGCGCCCAGCTCGGACAGCGTGGTGCCCTTGCCGCGTGCCGTTTCGATCAGCGCGCCGCCGACGCACGCTTCCAGCGCCCGCAGCAAACCCCAGGCGTGACGGTAGGACAGCCCCTTGGCCTCGGCCGCCTGGGCGATGCTGCCCGTGCTGGCCACCAGTTCCAGCAACGGCACCACGTCGGACAGGCTGGCGGTACGCCCCTCGCTGTCGCGCACGATCAGATGGGTGTCGCATTCGACTCGAATCATTTATGCAACCTCGTCTCTTATTGCGACCTGGATTCTAACGGCATATTGTCTTTCCCACCTGATCAAACAACAGCGCCAGTGCCCGGCCATATGAAACAGCCGAGCATATAGGACCTGGAGGAGCACGGATGTCCCCATCCCCCGTTTCAGCGGACGCGCTTGTCTCGCGACATGCGCGCGCCGGTCAATCCCTCGTCGCGATCCTGCACGCCATTCAGGATGAAGCCGGCTATGTGCCGGAAGGCTGCGTGCCGCTGCTCGCGAAAGCCCTGAACCTGTCGCGCGCCGAAGTTCACGGCGTGCTGACCTACTACCACCACTTCCGCACCACGCCGCCCGCGCGCGTGACGATCCAGCTGTGCCGCGCCGAAGCGTGTCGCAGCCTCGGCGGCGAAGCGCTGGTCGCGCACGCCCAGACGCGCACCGGCTGCCGCATCGACGGCGAGCATCACGGCGACGTCGCGCTCGAATCCGTCTATTGCCTCGGATTCTGCGCCCAATCGCCCGCCGCCATGATCAACGACGAACCGCACGCGCGCATGACGCCGGCGCGTTTCGACGCGCTGCTCGCCGAAGCCACCACGAAGGAGCCGGCATGAGCCAAGCCCCCGTCCGCATTTACGTGCCGCGCGATTCCGCCGCGCTGGCGATGGGCGCCGAGGCGCTGGCCCGTGCGATTGCCGCCGAAGCCGCCGCGCGCGGCGTGGCGATCGAACTGGTCCGCAACGGCTCGCGCGGCCTGCTCTGGCTCGAACCGCTCGTGGAAGTGGCGACCGAAGCGGGCCGCGTCGGCTACGCGAATCTATCGGCACGCGATGTGGGCTCGCTGTTCGACGCCGGCTGGCTCGAAGGCGGCGCGCATCCGTCGCACGTCGGCGTGGTCGACGACCTGCCCTACCTGAAGAAGCAACAACGCCTGACTTTCGCGCGCATCGGCATCACCGATCCCTTGTCGATCGACGATTACGTCGCGCACGGCGGCCTCGACGGCCTGCGTCGCGCGCTGACGCTCGACGGCGCGGCCGCCTGCGAGGAGCTGATCGAATCGGGCCTGCGCGGCCGTGGCGGCGCGGCGTTCCCGGCCGGCATCAAATGGCGCACGGTGCGTCAGGCCAAGGCGGCGCAGAAGTACATCGTCTGCAATGCCGACGAAGGCGATTCGGGCACGTTCTCGGACCGCCTCGTGATGGAAAGCGACCCGTACTGCCTGATCGAAGGGATGATCATCGCCGGCATCGTGACGGGTGCGACGCAGGGCCATATCTACGTGCGCAGCGAATACCCGCACGCGATCGCGGCGCTCGACGAAGCGATCGTGCGCGCCCGCGCGGCCGGCTGGCTCGGCGACAGCGTGCTCGGCTCGGGCCACGCGTTCGAGCTGGCCGTGGCCAAGGGCGCCGGCGCCTACGTGTGCGGCGAGGAAACCGCCCTGCTCGAATCGCTCGAAGGCAAACGCGGCGTGGTGCGCGCGAAGCCGCCGCTGCCCGCGTTGCAAGGCCTGCACGGCCAGCCGACCGTCATCAACAACGTCATCACGCTCGCCACCACGCCGATCATCTTCGCGCGCGGCGCGGCGTTCTACCGCGACTACGGCATGGGCCGTTCGCGCGGCACGTTGCCGTTCCAACTGGCCGGCAACATCCGCCAGGGCGGCCTCGTCGAGCTGGCGTTCGGCGTGACGCTGCGCGAGCTGCTGTTCGATTTCGGCGGCGGCACGGCCAGCGGCCGGCCGGCGCGCGCGGCCCAGGTGGGCGGCCCGCTCGGCACCTACCTGCCCGAGCATCAGTGGGATATCCCGCTCGACTACGAAGCCTATGCGGCAGTGGGCGCCGTGGTGGGTCACGGCGGCATCGTGCTGCACGACGACACCTCGAACCTGGCCGACCTCGCCCAATACGCGATGCAGTTCTGCGTCCACGAATCGTGCGGCAAGTGCACGCCGTGCCGGATCGGCTCGACGCGCGGCGTCGAAACGATCGCGCGAATCCGCAACGGCGATACGTCGGAGCGGCAGGTACGCCTGCTGCGCGACCTCTGCGACACGATGATGGCCGGCTCGCTGTGTGCGATGGGCGGCATGACGCCCTACCCGGTGATCTCGGCCCTCGATCACTTCCCCGAAGATTTCGGCCTCGCCGGCGCCGCGACCCCGGCCGCCAAGGCCGCGGCCTGACAGGAGACTCAACCATGTCCACCCAAGCATTCGATTCCTCCGCCCCCGTGGGCGGCTGCGGTTCCGGCAACTGCGCCTGCAAGAGCGCCGCTCAACGCCGCGACCCGTTCGACGATACCGACTACGGCACGCCGTTCCGGCACGCCGATACCGACATCACGCTCGAAATCGACGGCCAGGCCGTCACGGTGCCGGCCGGCACTTCGGTGATGCGCGCGGCGATCGAGGCCGGCGTGCACGTGCCGAAGCTGTGCGCCACCGATTCGCTCGAACCGTTCGGCTCGTGCCGGCTCTGCCTGGTCGAGATCGAAGGCCGCCGCGGCACCCCCGCGTCGTGCACCACGCCGGCCGAAGCCGGCATGAAGGTGCGCACGCAAAGCAACCGCCTGCAAGACCTGCGCCGCAACGTGATGGAGCTGTACATCTCCGATCACCCGCTCGACTGCCTGACCTGCCCCGCCAACGGCGACTGCGAACTGCAGGACATGGCCGGCGTGGTGGGCCTGCGCGAAGTGCGCTACGGCTTCGACGGCGACAACCACCTCAAGGCCAAGAAAGACGAGTCGAACCCGTACTTCAGCTACGACCCGTCGAAGTGCATCGTCTGCAACCGCTGCGTGCGCGCCTGCGAGGAAACCCAGGGCACGTTCGCGCTGACGATCTCGGGCCGCGGCTTCGAGTCGCGCGTGTCGGCGGGCGAAAGCCAGTCGTTCATGGAATCGGAGTGCGTGTCGTGCGGCGCCTGCGTGGCCGCCTGCCCGACCGCGACGCTGCAGGAAAAGAGCGTGACGTTCCTCGGCCAGGCCGAGCACTCGGTGGTGACGACCTGCGCCTATTGCGGCGTGGGCTGCTCGTTCAAGGCCGAGATGAAGGGCTCGCAGGTAGTGCGCATGACGCCGCACAAGAACGGCCTCGCCAACGAAGGCCACGCCTGCGTGAAGGGCCGCTTCGCCTGGGGTTACGCCACCCACAAGGACCGCATCACGAAACCGATGATCCGCGAGAAGATCACCGACCCGTGGCGCGAAGTGAGCTGGGACGAGGCGCTGAACTACGCGGCCTCGCAATTCCGCAAGCTGCAGGAAAAATACGGCCGCGATTCGATCGGCGGCATTACGTCGTCGCGCTGCACCAACGAGGAAACCTACCTCGTGCAGAAGCTGGTGCGCGCCGCGTTCGGCAACAACAACGTCGACACCTGCGCGCGCGTGTGCCACTCGCCAACCGGCTATGGCCTGAAGACGACGCTCGGCGAATCGGCCGGCACGCAGACCTTCGCCTCGGTCGCGAAGGCCGACGTGGTGGTGGTGATCGGCGCCAACCCGACCGACGGCCACCCGGTGTTCGGCTCGCGCCTGAAACGACGCATCCGCGAAGGCGCGAAGCTCGTGGTGATCGACCCGCGCCGCATCGACATCGTCGACAGCGCGCACATAAAGGCCCAGCATCACCTGCAACTGCGCCCCGGCACCAACGTCGCGATGATCAATTCGCTGGCGCACGTGATCGTTACCGAGCAACTGTTCGACGCCGCCTATATCGCCGAGCGCTGCGAGACGCGCGCGTTCGAGGATTGGCGCGCGTTCGCCGCCCGCGAGGAGAACTCGCCGGAAGCGAACGAGGCGATCACCGGCGTGCCGGCCGAGCAGGTGCGCATGGCCGCGCGGCTGTACGCCACGGGCGGCAACGCCGCGATCTACTACGGCCTCGGCGTGACCGAACACGCGCAAGGCTCGACGATGGTGATGGGCATCGCGAACCTCGCGATGGCCACCGGCAACGTGGGCCGCGAAGGCGTGGGCGTGAACCCGCTGCGCGGCCAGAACAACGTGCAGGGCTCGTGCGACATGGGCTCGTTCCCGCACGAGCTGCCCGGCTACCGCCATATCGGCGACGCCACCGTGCGCGCGCAGTTCGAGGCCGCCTGGTCGGCCACGCTGCAGCCCGAACCGGGCCTGCGCATCCCGAACATGTTCGAGGCCGCGCTCGACGGCAGCTTCAAGGGCCTGTACTGCCAGGGCGAGGACATCGTCCAGTCGGACCCGAACACGCAACACGTGGCCGCCGCGCTGTCGTCGATGGAATGCATCGTCGTGCAGGACATCTTCCTGAACGAAACCGCGAAGTACGCGCACGTGCTGCTGCCCGGCGCGACCTTCCTCGAAAAGGACGGCACGTTCACCAACGCCGAACGCCGCATCTCGCGCGTGCGCCGCGTGATGCCGCCGCTGGCCGGCTATGCCGACTGGGAAGTGACGCTGAAGCTGGCCCGCGCGCTCGGCTACGAGATGGACTATGCGCACCCGTCGGAAATCATGGACGAGATCGCCGCGCTCACGCCGACCTTCTCGGGCGTGTCGTACGAAAAGCTCGACCGGCTCGGCAGCATCCAGTGGCCGTGCAACGACGCGGCGCCAGAAGGCACGCCGACCATGCACATCGACAGTTTCGTGCGCGGCAAGGGCCGCTTCGTGATCACGCAGTTCGTGGCCTCGCCGGAAAAGGTCAACACCCGCTACCCGTTGATCCTGACCACCGGCCGGATCCTGTCGCAGTACAACGTGGGCGCGCAGACGCGCCGCACCGAGAACGTCCACTGGCACGACGAGGACCGGCTCGAAATTCACCCGCACGACGCCGAGGAACGCGGCATCCACACGGGCGACTGGGTCGGCATCGAATCGCGCTCGGGGCAGACGGTGCTGCGCGCGCTGGTGTCCGACCGGATGCAGCCGGGCGTGGTGTACACCACGTTCCACTTCCCGGAATCGGGTGCGAACGTGATCACGACCGACAGCTCGGACTGGGCGACCAACTGCCCCGAGTACAAGGTGACGGCGGTGCAGGTGTTGCCGGTCACGCAGCCCTCGGAATGGCAGCGCCAGTATTCGCGCTTCAATGCCGAGCAGATCGACCTGCTGCAACAGCGCGAAGCGGCCGTGCCGGCCGGCTCGGGCAAGTGAGGCGCCACGCACGATGAAAGTCGACAACCTGATCACGATGGCCAACCAGATCGGCACGTTCTTCGGTTCGATGCCCGATCGCCCCGAAGCCATCGACGGCATCGCCGATCACATCCGGCGCTTCTGGGAACCGCGCATGCGCCGCACGCTGCTCGCCACGCTCGACGAACCCGAGGGCGAAGCGTTCCTCTCGATCGAGCCGATCGTGCGCGAGGCGCTCGTCAAGCATCGCACCGCGCTCGAACCGGCGACCTCGCCGGCGGTGTGACGGATACCGGGCGGCGGCGGATTGCATTGCCGCTGCCGCCCGGCATACCCACCCTTTCCGCTATTTCAATTTCCCCCAGCCGCGCTCACTGCGCCGGCCTTGTATCTTTAAGCCTCGGACCAACTCGGGTAGCCCGAGCGGCCTCTGGGTTGAAACACGAAGCCCGTGACTGAGCACTGGGCGCCCGGGTTGGACCGTCCTTTCTTGCAGCCCGAACGGTTGTAGGAATGTAGAGTTCGCATAAACAAGGATGGGAGCGAAGGGACGTGTCCGATACTGTTTTCGTGGGAATCGATGTGTCGAGCCGGACGCTGGAGGTGGCCACCAGCACGCAAACTGCGACGTGGCAGGCAACCAACGACGCGGCCGGCATCGAACAACTGGTCAGTCAATTGCGTGAACTTCAGCCGGCGCTGATCGTGCTGGAGGCCACCGGCGGCTACGAGTTCGAGGCTGCGTGCGCACTTCAAGCCGTGGGCCTGGCCGTCGCCGTGGTCAACCCTCGCATGGCGCGCGACTTTGCGCGAGCCATGGGCGTGCTGGCCAAGACCGATGCGCTCGACGCCAGGATGCTGGCCGCCTTCGCTCGCGTGCTGCACCAGCATCCCGAGCGCGAGCGTTTCGTCAAACCGCTTGCCGATGCCGAACTCCAGCGGCTTCAAGCCCTGGTGCTGCGGCGTCGGCAACTGGTCCAGATGATCACCGGCGAGCGACAACGCTTGCGGCTTGCCCATGCTGCAGCCCGGGCCAGCCTCGAACGCGTCATCGATTTCCTCAAAAAGGAGCTCGACGACAGCGATACCGAGGTCGCCGCGCACGTTGCGCATCATCATGCCGAACTGGCGCGCACGTTGCGCAGCGTGCCTGGCATCGGCTCGACCAGCGTCGCCGTGCTGCTCGCCGAGCTGCCCGAACTGGGCAAGCTCGATCGCAGACGCATCGCAGCACTGGTCGGCGTGGCGCCGCTGAATCGCGATTCGGGGCTCATGCGCGGTCAGCGCAGCATCTGGGGCGGACGCGCCGACGTGCGTCGCACCCTGTACATGGCCACGCTCACTGGCGTGCGCTACAACCCTGTGCTGCGCGAGTACTACCAACGTCTCGTCCTCGCAGGCACGCGAAAGAAAGTCGCTTTGGTCGCCGCCATGCGCAAGCTGCTGACGATCATCAATGCCGTCGCAAAACATCGCGTCGACTGGAATCCCGACTTTCATATCGCTTGACTCACAAGACGGTTGCTCAGCCCTCGGTTCACGGCGGCAAACCACGTCTCGCAGTGCCTGAGCAGCGCATGGCCGTCGGAAGCGCTGCGCCCGCGCGCCGCCAGATAGCCGTCGGGCCTCAGCAAATAGAAGCAGCCGCGCGTGTGGCCATAGGCATCGCCGAGCGGCGGTGCGCCGTCCTCGCCTGTGCTGCCGGCATCGGTCACGCGCCAGGTGCGGATCGCGCCCGGCATCAGACGGTCGAGCGCGGCCGCGAGCGCCGGGCCGTCGCCGTGCGTTTCGGCCTTGCCGTTCCCTTTATGTTCCGCGGCTTCGGCCGCTGATGAAGCGCCGTCCGCCTCGATCAGCAGCAACGTGAAGTGCGCCGGATCGTGCAGATCGAACAGCCGCGCCACGCCGGGCGCCTGGCCGAGCGGCCCGTCGAGCACATGCAGCAGCGCATCGGGCGCGCGTTCGCCGGCGCGCGGGCCGCCGTCGAGCACGCGTTCGAGCGTGAGCGAGCTTTTGCGGTACTGCACGGCCAGCTCGCTGACCGAGCGGCGCAGCGCGTCGCGCACCGGCCCGAGCGAGGCCAGCACCGGCACCACATGCTCGCGCAACAGCTTCAGCGGCCCGTGATCGGCCTCCACGACCTGCGTGATGAAGCTGGTTTGCCGCAGCACGTCGCGCTCGATCGGATGGCGCTCGGCGTGATACGTGTCGAGCAGCCCCTCGGGCGCACCGCCCGTCAGCACGCGCGCGAGCTTCCAGCCGAGATTGAACGCTTCCTGGATGCCGGTATTCATGCCCTGCGCGCCGGCCGGGCTGTGCACGTGCGCGGCATCCCCCGCGAACAGCACGCGGCCGATGCGCAGGCGTTCGATCATGCGGCTGTGCAGGTGGAAGTACGAGGACCACGCGAGATCGTCGATCGTCAGTTGCGCGTCGATGCGCGTGCGCACGATCGCGCGGCAGAGGTCGAGCGACGGTGCGCTCGCGCCTTCCTCACCCTGCGCATCGGGCGGCGGCCGGTCGGCCACGATCCGGTAGCGCCCCTGGCCGAGCGGCAGCATGCCGGCCAACCCTTCGTGGGTGGCGTACAGGCGGATCTCGTCATCGGGCCAGCCCGGCTCGGCCGCCACATCGGCCAGCAGGAAGGTTTGCTCGAAGGCCTGCCCGGCGAACCCGGAGCCAAGCAGATGCCGCAGCGTGCTGTGCGCGCCGTCGGCCGCGACCACATACGACGGCTCGACGCTTTCCTCGCCGCCACCCTCGCGCTGCAACATGGCCTGCACGCTGCCGCCGTCCTGCCGGATACGCACCAGCCTGACACCGCGCTCGATCAGCACCCCGAACGATGCGAGGTGCTCGGCGAGGATGCGTTCGGTATCCGTCTGGTCGAGCATCAGCAGATACGGATAGCGCGTTTGCAGCGGATCGAAATCGAGCTCGGCGATGCGCCGTCCTTCCGAATGCAGATGCGCGACGCGGGCACGATGGCCGCGTGCGAGAAACGGCTCGACGATACGGTGCTGCTCGAACAGTTCGAGCGTGCGCGCCTGAATGCCGATGGCGCGCGAATGGCGGGCCGGCTGCATGGCCTGATCGATGAGGCGCACGGGCACCTTGGCACGGGCCAGCGCAAGCGCGGCGGCCAGGCCGGTGGGGCCGGCACCGACGATCAGCACCGGGGCGATATCCAGCGGAACGGCAAGCATGTCGACCTCCGCGATCCAAGACGGGAATCAGTCTACGCCGGCCGCCGCACGCCATCCATAGGCCGAATGGCCGAAATGGACAAGCACGACGTGCGGTATGGGAAAATGCGTCTTTCTCGCCAGCTTTGCGTCATGGAATCCGTTTTCGATCGCGCGTTCGCGGCGCACCGGGCCGGCCGCCTCATGGAGGCCGAGCGCGACTACCGCGCCGCACTCGTCGCCAATCCGTCCGATGCCGATGCACTGCATCTGTTCGGCGTGTTGCGTCATCAGCAGGGACAGAACCAGGAAGCGGCCGATCTGGTCGGCCGCGCGGTCGCCTTGCGCCCGAACGATGCTGCGTTGCACCTGAACCTCGGCAACGCGCTGCGCGCGCTGGGCCGCATCGACGACGCCATCGACCGGTTCCGCAACGCGCTGACGCTCGCGCCGGATTTCTCGCTCGCCCATTACAACCTGGGCAACGCCTATGCCGCCCAGGAACGCCACGAGGATGCCGCCGACGCGTTCGAACGTGCGCTGCGGCTCTCGCCCGGCGACGCGTCGATCCACAACAACCTCGGCAATGCACTGAACGCGCTCGGCCGTCACGACGAAGCGTTCGCCGCGTTCCGCCGTGCGCTGGCGCTTCGCCCGGGCCATGCAGGCGCGCACAACAATCTCGGCATGGCGCTGGCCGCGCTCGGCCAGGCCGACGAGGCGCTGGCGCATTTCCGCGCCGCGCTCGACGCCGAGCCGGGCTTCGCCGCCGCCCACTTCAACCTCGGCAACACGCTCGACGCGATCGGCCGCCACGACGAGGCCATCCGTGCGTTCGAAGCCGTGCTCGCGTTGCATCCGGCGTTCCCGCTCGCGCTGCTCGGCCTCGGCAATGCGCTGGCTGCGCTCGGCCGTCATGGCGAGGCGCGCACGCGCTACGAGCGCGCCGTGGGCCTCGATCCGTCGCTGGTGCCGGCGTGGCTCAATCTGGGCACCGCGCACCATGCACTCGGGGCGCACGAGCTGGCGTTGCGCGCGTTCGATCAGGCGCTGCGGCTCGCGCCCGATCACACGCTGGCGCGCATGCATCGCGCCGTCACGCTGCTGACGCTGCGCGATTTCGCGCGCGGCCTGCCCGAGTACGAAGCGCGCCACGCGCTGCCCGGGGTGTCCGACGCCGGTGCGCTGCCGCGCTGGCGTGGCGAACCGGTCGCCTCGCGCACGCTGCTCGTGCGCGCCGAGCAGGGCTTCGGCGACACGCTGCAGTTCGTGCGCTTCGTGCCGCTCGCACGCGAGCGCTGCGCGCGGCTCGTGCTCGAAGTGCAGCCGGCGCTGCTGCCGCTGATCGAGCCGCTCGCGAAGCCCTGGCGCGTATCGGTCGTCGCGCAGGGGCGGCAGCGTATCGAAGCCGATCTGGCGTGCTCGCTGTTGAGCCTGCCCTATGCGCTCGGCCTCGGTTTCGACGAGATTCCGGCCCCCACGTCATATCTGAGGGTGCCCGACGCCGCGCGGCGACGCTTTCGCGGCTCGCTCGGCGGGCAGTCGCGGCGCAAGCTCGGCATCGTCTGGTCGGGGCGGCGTCAGGTGCAGGAAAACCGCGCCGCACCGCTCGCCGCGCTCGCACCGCTGTTCGACATTCCCGGTATCGACTGGATCGTGCTGCAGCCCGATCTGTCGCCGGCCGATCGCGCCGCGCTCGATGCGCATCCGCAGCGCGCCCGCATCCGCACCGTCGACGGCCTCGACGATTTCGCCGCCACCGCCGCACTGATCGACCGTCTCGACGGCGTCGTGTCGATCGACACCGCCGTCGCCCACCTGACCGGCGCGCTCGGCAAGCCGCTCTGGCTGATGCTCGCGTTCGCGGCCGACTGGCGCTGGTTCACGGGTAGCGACAGTCCGTGGTATCGGCGCGCGAATCTGTTCCGCCAGCCGTCGCCGGGCGATTGGGCGCCGGTGGTCGCCGCCGTGGCCGCGAGCGTCGCGGCCGGTTGAGGGGCGTCGTCGTGCCGGGCAAGATCCGGCCACCGTATGCACAACGAAAAAGGGAGCGCCTCGGCGCTCCCTTCTCTCGTCGGGTTCAATCGCAGCGGGCCGCGGCCCGCGCCATTCTCAACTCGCCTTGTATTGCTGGCGCGCCTCCTGGGTGCGATACAGCACCAGCGTCGCGATCAGGCCGCAGATCGCGGCCACCGCGAGCCACAGGCCCGGCGCGGCCTTGTTGCCGGTTTCGTGGATCAGCAGCGTCGAGATCGCCGGCGTGAAGCCGCCGATCGTGGTCGCCAGGCTGTAGGCCAGCGAGAAGCCCGCCGTGCGCACATCGGCCGGCATCACTTCGGTCAGCGCCACCACCATCGCGCCGTTGTAAGAGCCGTACAGGAACGACAGCCACAGCTCGACGATCAGCAGCCGCACGAACGACGGATCGGCCACCAGCCACTGCACGGCCGGATAGGCCGTCAGCAGCGTCAGCACCGTGAAGGTGATCAGCACCGGGCGGCGGCCGATGCGGTCGGAGATGCTGCCCCACACCGGCAGCCAGACCAGGTTCGACAGGCCCACGCACACCGTCACCACCAGCGCGTCGATCGACGACAGATGCAGCACTTCCTTGCCGAACGTCGGCGTGTAGGCCGTGATCATGTAGAACGACACGGTGGTCATGATGACCATGCCCATGCCGCCCAGTACCACGCCCCAGTTCTTCAGCATCGACTGCATGATCTCGCCCATCGACGGACGATGGCGCTTGGCCAGGAACTCGTCGGTTTCCTTCAGCGAGCGGCGGATCAGGAACAGGAACGGCACGATCAGGCAACCGATCAGGAACGGCACGCGCCAGCCCCAAGACGTCATGTCCTCGACCGGCAGCAGGCTGTGCAGCAGCACGCCCACCAGCGCCGCGAATACCACCGCGACTTGCTGGCTACCCGATTGCCAGGCCGTGTAGAAGCCCTTGTTGCCCTTGGTCGCGATCTCCGACAGGTAGACCGATACGCCACCCAGCTCGACCCCGGCCGAGAAGCCCTGCAGCAAGCGGCCGAGCAGCACGAGAATCGGCGCAAGCATGCCGATCGTGCCGTAGCCCGGCACGACGGCCACCGCGAGCGTGCCGAGCGCCATCAGGCCGAGCGTCAGGATCAGGCCCTTGCGGCGGCCGTGGTGATCGATATAGGCGCCGAGCACGATCGCGCCGATCGGGCGCACCAGGAAGCCCGCGCCGAATACCGACAGCGCCAGCATCAGCGAGGCGAACGCATCGCCGCTCGGGAAATAGGTCTTGGCGATCGACGAGGCGTAATAGCCGTAGACCATGAAATCGTACATTTCCAGGAAGTTGCCGCTGACGACGCGGAAGACGGTCCTGAACTTGGATTCCTGTTGATTGACGGACGTGTGGGTCGCAGTTGACATGTTGTATCCCGGTCGAACGCCTGCGCGCTGCGCGTGGCGTGTGGTGTCGTCGTGTCGCGTCCGGCCTTCGGTCGTGCCGGCGGCGGCGCGCCATGACTGTAGCGCAGTGTCGCGCGATTCGCTGCGGCGGGGTATGCGGGGAAGTGATGAGACGTGCGAATTTTTCTTGCTAAATACTTACAAAATGCGCAAGAAGTTCGTCTAAAGAAAGGAAATCGTTAGAATCGACGGCGAGCGCGTTGCATGCCCGCCGCCATCGGGCCGTTGCGCTCGCCCTACTTCTTCACCGGCGACAACCCGCGCTCGTTCTGCTTCTGCAACTGCCGCACCTGGCGCTCGAGATCGCGCAGTTGCAGTTGCGAGGCACGCTGCTCGACGGCCAGCGCATTCGCTTCGTTCTGCACCGTGCGTTGCCGCTCGTCGATCTGCGTGCGCTGCGTGCGGGCGATATCGAGATCGGCCTGCAGGCGCTTCGCGTGATCCTCCGACAGCCCGATCACGCGTTCCAGAAACTGCTTCTGCGCGGCCAGCTCGGTGCGGCGCAGTTCGAGATCGGCCAACTGGACGGTTTGATCGGAGAAGTTCTGATAGATCATCTCCGCGCGCGGACGCTCCTGCGATTTGACGACACGCCAGAAGTGCTTGTCCTGGAACAGCGCGACGTAATAGGTCATCTCGCGCGGATAGAACAGCATGCTCGCGCCGTAGCTGCCGTTGTAGGTGGTACGCATCTCCGTGAGCTGGTGATCGCGCAGCATCTGCATCATCTCGGCAACGTTACCCTGCGCGTCGGCCGAAGCGTCCGGCGACGAGGACGCCGCCGCACCTTCACCGTTGTCGGGCGTGAGCGTCGTGACGTCGGGGCGCGTGCCGGCCACGGGCGGCTTCGATTGCACCTGCGCCACCGCATCGGCCGCCGCCGGTTCGGCCGCGATAGAAGGCCCCGTCCACGCGAGGACGCACAGCGCCACCCACGGCATCGCCCGGACGATGCCGGCCACCCTGCTGCGCTTGCTCAAGCTGAAGCTCCTGATTGGTAGAACGACGCGCGATTATCGCCTGAAACGACAAACCGGCCGCCCGCAAATGCGTGGCGGCCGGCCGGATCGATGCGCCATGACAAGAATGCTGCCGCTTACAACCGCGTTTCGCGGGCGGCGCGCAGGAACGTGTCGAGCAGCGGCGTGCAGTCGAGCAATTCTGAACCACCCGCACGATGGAACTCCGGGTGCCACTGCACACCCACCACGAACGGCGCACGGCGGTAGCGGATGCCCTCGATGATGCCGTCCTCGGCCGACACGGCCTCGATATTGAGGTCGCGGCCGAGATCGCGGATCGCCTGATGATGGATCGAATTGACGATCGCCTCGCGACGGCCCGGAAACATGTTCGCGAGCGTGGAATTGTCGGGGAAGCGGATCGCATGGCGATGCTGATCGTAGTGCTCGCTGACGTGGACGCCGGCCGTCGGCACGTCGGTGGCGATGTCCTGATACAGCGAGCCGCCGAACGCGACGTTGATCAGTTGGGCGCCGCGGCACACGCCGAGCACCGGCTTGCCGGACTCGACGAACTCGTGCAGCAACTCGAGCTCGTACATGTCGCGCACGCGATCGCCGGGCCATTCGGGGCGGGCGTCGGACGCCGCGTAGGTTTGCGGCGAGACATCGGCGCCGCCTTGCAGCAGCAGCCCGTCGAGGTGCTTGGCGTAATCGCGCAGGCGGATGTTGCTCGGGTGCAGCATGCCCTGATGGCCGACGGTCGGGATCATGAACACCAGCACGTCGCGCGACATCACCCAGTGCGCGATCGATTCCTCGAGATATTGCAGCGTCTTGCCGCGCAGGCCGGCCGCGCCGGGCTCCGGGTGGAAGATGCGCGCCGACACGCCGATGCGCAAGGTGCGTTGCGTGATCCGCTGCCCCGCGCGGTCGAACAGCCGCCGGGCGCGCGCGGCGACGATGCGGCCGAACACCGACCACGGCGTGTCGCTCTGCTTCAGGTAAGCGGGTGGTGGCTGCGTCTGACCGGCGGCAGCCGGCGGCGGGCGAGCCGTCTCGAAATCGGGCGCCGCGCCGAAACCGGGCGGCGGCGCGCCGGGCCGGGCCTGTTGAGCGCCGCTCGCGGCCGCGTCGGCGCCGGGCGGCGGCACCGCGGCCGGATCGACGATTTCGACGCTCACGGGCACCGGAACGGGATCGGCCGGCACGTCCTGGGCAGCCGGCACCTGAGCGGCAAACGCGGCCGGCGATGGCTTGGGCGGCTCGGGAGCCGGGGCGGCGGCGGGATTCTGGGAGGCCGCGTCGGCGGCCGTGGAGAGGTCCGGACGCGGGCCGGACGGTGCTGCGGAAGGCGTGTTTTCGCTCATGACGAGGGTCTGGCGCGTCTGTCACGCGAGGGTTAGACGAAGATTCATTATCCGTCAGTACCGGATCAGCGGCAAATCGCCCCCGATGCCGATCGATTCGCGGGCGATTGGCGGTCGCGCCCGCATCGCCTTGCGCGACGCTGCTTCACATCGGCCATTCGGCTGGCTGGACGCACGAAATCGATGCCCCTACTATCATCAGCCAGCAAGCCGGTGCCGCCACGCGGCGCCGTCCCCCCGCCTTCCGACCCGACGCCGCCATGACCACTTTCGCCCCGTTCCCACCGCTCGCCACGCTGGCCGCCGATCTCGCCGCCGGACGCACAACCAGCCGTACGCTCGTCGATACCGCGCTCGAACGCATCGCCTCGCCCGACGGCCAGGGCGCCGTCGCGTTCCTCGGCGTAGATGCCGACGCGGCGCGCACCACCGCCGACGCCCACGACCGCCTGCGCGCGGCCGGCACGGTGCTCTCTCCGCTGGCCGGCATCCCGGTATCGGTCAAGGACCTGTTCGACGTGGCCGGCCAGGTCACGCGCGCCGGGTCGATCGCGCTCGACGACGCGCCGCCGGCCGAGGCCGATGCGCCCGTGGTCGCCCGGCTGCGCCGCGCCGGCGCGGTCATCGTCGGCCGTACCAACATGAGCGAATTCGCGTTCTCGGGCCTCGGCCTCAATCCGCACTACGGCACGCCCCGCTCGCCGTACCGGCGCGGTGTGGCCGGCGACGCGCGGGTGGCAGGCGGCTCGTCGTCGGGCGCGGCGGCGTCGGTGGCGGATGGGATGGCGGCCGTGGCGCTCGGCACCGATACCGGCGGCTCGATCCGGATTCCGGCCGCGTTGTGCGGCCTGACGGGCTTCAAGCCGACCGCCAGCCGCGTGCCGCGCACGGGCGGCGTGCCGCTGTCGACCACGCTCGATTCGTTCGGGCCGATCGGCATCTCGGTCGCCTGCTGCGCGTTGGTCGACCGAATCCTGGCGGGGCTCGAACCGCGCGTGCCGGCCGCCCGGCCGCTCGAAGGCGTGCGGCTCGGCGTGCTCAACCATTACGTGACGGACGGCATGGATGCCGAGGTCGCGGCCGCGTTCGACGCCGCGCTCAAGCATCTCGAAGCGGCCGGCGCGATCGTGTCGGACCTGCGCTTCGCACCGCTCGACCGGCTCGCCGAGATCAACCGCTTCGGCTTCTCGTCGATCGAGGCCTACGCCTGGCACCGGCCGCTGCTGGCGCGGCATGCCGATCGCTACGACCCGCGCGTGCTGACGCGCATCCTGAAGGGCCAGCCGGCCAGCGCCGCCGACTATCTCGACCTGATCGCCGCGCGCGAGGCCGTGCTCGACGAGGCGGCGCGCACGCTGTGGCCGCGCGTGGATGCCGTGCTGGCGCCGACCGTGCCGGTGGTGCCGCCGCGCCTCGCCGATCTGGAACATGACGACGACGCGTTCGCTCGCACCAACGCGCTGATCCTGCGCAATCCGAGCGCATTCAACTTCCTCGACGCCTGCGCGCTGTCGCTGCCCTGCCATCCGCGCGATACGGCACCGGTCGGGCTGATGCTCGCGGCCGCGCCACATCGCGATGACGCGCTGCTGGCGATCGGGCAAGCTGTCGAAGCGGTGCTGGCCACGATCCGCTGAACGCCGGGCGGCGCGTGGCCTGGAACAGGAACGAGAACGGGCGCCGCCCTGACGCTCGCCTGACCACGCCGCCAGCCACGCGCCGGTTTGGTGCATTCACCAAATTGCCGCCCCGAACGACGCGCCCGTTCGCGCTAGAATCCGACGACTCCATTTTCGGGACCGACCACCGATGAACGATTTCTCGCTGTCGCTGCGCCGCGAGCGCCGCCTCCTGACGCTGCTCGGCGTCGTCTGCGTCGCGCTGCTGGCCGGCGCGCTGTACCTTCAGATCGTCAAGGGCGAGGATCCGTGCCCGCTTTGCATCATCCAGCGCTACTTCTTCGCCGCGATTGCGATCTTCTCGTTCCTCGGCACCGGCCTGCGCAGTTGGCGCAGCCTCGCGGTGATCGAGGCACTGATCCTGATCTCGGCCGCGGCCGGCGCCGGCACCGCGTTCCACCACTGGCAGATCCAGCTCCACCCGGGCTTCAGCTGCGGCTTCGACACGCTGCAACCGATCGTCGACAGCCTGCCGCCGGCCACCTGGTTCCCGGTCATGTTCAAGGTCGCCGGCCTGTGCGAAACGCTCTACCCGCCGATCTTCGGAGTCCTGCTGCCGGGCTGGGCCGCGATCGCCTTCGTGGTGATCTTCGTGCTGGTGGCCGCCGGCCTGATCCGCAACCGCCGCCGCATCGCGCGCGGGGCCTGACCCGGTGCGCCGCTGCGGCCGATGCGCCGCTCGGCGTAAACACCGAAGCCTTGCCGGGGCGGCCGACGCCCCGTTCTCCCCGCCCGCCGCGCACCGCGGCAGCACCTTGGACGTGCCCCGCCGGCGCTGCGCCGGCGGCCCTCGCCGCCCGCCGTTCGCGCCATCCCGCCCCGTCACGTACTACGATCAACATGATCGCCACCGAATAGCCCGCATCAGCCGGGGGAAATATTTCCCGGTTTTTGCGGTGCTATCTTGAAAAACGGATGGCGATCTACGTGCGCGAGGCGGGAGTCCTCGGTGCTTGTCGACCCTGCGTAACGCGCGCCTGATCCGCAATGTCCTGCTATTGACCATGACAACGCAAACCATCCGTATCCGCCCTCGCGGCGCCGTGTTTCACGCGCGCCGCTCCCGCCCGAACCGGCCGTCCGATGCCGCGCGCCAGCCCGCGCCGGCCCCGTGCGCAGCCGGCTCGCTCGCCGGGCATCCGCCGCGCGCGGCCCTCTCACTCGCCTCGCCCGCCGCGTCCCGCGCGGCGGCGCGGCGTTAAAGGAGGCCGCGCCATGGAAACCTGGCTGACCGATGTTCAGCATCTGATCGCGCACGGCGAAGCCGCCGTGCTGGTGACCGTCGCACGCGCCGAAGGCTCGGTGCCGCGCGAGGCCGGCACCAAGATGCTCGTCACGCGCGACACCGCCCGCCATACGATCGGCGGCGGCCATCTCGAATGGAAGGCGATCGAGATCGCTCGGCATCTGCTCAAGGACGGCTCGCACCTGCCCCACGCGCGCCGCCTCGAACGGCTGCCGCTCGGCCCGAGCCTCGGCCAGTGCTGCGGCGGCGCCGTGACGCTGGCATTCGAGCGGCTCGACATCGCCGATCTCGGCTGGATCACCTCGCTGGCCAAGCGCGTCGCGGCCGGCAGCGCCACGGTGCGCAGCATCGCGTTCGGCCCGACGCCGGACCCGGTGATGCTGAGCGAACCGGAATCGGACGTGACGCGCGCCGACTGCCTGCTCTGGAGCACCGGCGACGTCTCGCTGATGACCGAGACCATCGCGCCGCACACGTTCGCCGTGGAGCTGTTCGGCGCGAGCCACGCCGCGGCCGCGCTGGTGCGCGTGCTCGCGACGCTGCCGTGCCGCGTGCGCTGGGTGGATGGCCGCGACGCGCCGTTCCCCGAGCCGCAGGCACTGGCCGGCATCGACAACCTGCGCATCGAGCCGCGCGACACGCCCGAAAGCGCCGTGGCCGAAGCCGCGCCGCACAGCTATTTCGTAGTGATGACGCACGATCACGCGTTCGACTTCCAACTGGCCCAGCACATCCTGCACCGCGCCGACTACGCCTACTTCGGCATGATCGGCTCGCGCTCGAAGCGCATCCAGTTCGACCAGCGTCTGGCCGCCAGCGGCATCGATCCGGCGCAAACGGCCCGCATGCGCTGCCCGATCGGCGTCGAAGGCATCGTCGACAAGGCGCCCGAGACGATCGCGATCTCGGTGGCCGCGCAAATTCTGCAGGTCGTCGACCAGCACGCCACGCAGGCCGCCGCACCGGCCGCCCCCCAATTCTGACCGACCAGGACATCCCCTCATGACTCCGAATTTTCAAGAGAAGATCGCGCTCGCCCCGAAGGCCGAGCTGCACATCCATATCGAAGGCTCGCTGGAGCCGGAACTGATCTTCAAGCTCGCCGAACGCAACGGCGTGAAGCTCGCCTACGCATCGGTCGAGGCGCTGCGCGCGGCGTACGCGTTCACCGACCTGCAATCGTTCCTCGACATCTACTACGCCGGCGCGAGCGTGCTGCTCGAGGAACAGGATTTCTACGACATGACGGCGGCCTATGTCGAGCGCGCGCTGGCCGACAACGTGATCCACACCGAAATCTTCTTCGACCCGCAAACGCACACCGAACGCGGCGTGCCGATCGAAACGGTAGTGGCCGGCATCGACCGCGCGCTGGCCGATGCCGAGCAACGCGGCCTGTCGAGCAAGCTGATCCTCTGCTTCCTGCGCCACCTGTCGGAAGAGGACGCGCTCGCCACCTTCGACGCCGCGATCCCGCTGTTCGAGAAATATTCGCGTCGCCTGATCGGCGTGGGCCTCGATTCGTCCGAGCGCGGCCATCCGCCGTCGAAGTTCGCGCGCGTGTTCGCGAAGGCCCATGCCATGGGCCTGAAGCTGGTCGCGCACGCCGGCGAGGAAGGCCCGCCGGAATACGTGATCGAGGCGCTCGACCTGCTCAAGGTGGACCGCGTCGATCACGGCGTGCGCAGCATCGAGGACGCCGCGCTGGTGGCGCGCCTGGCCGATGCGCGGATCGCGCTGACGGTGTGCCCGCTGTCGAACCTGAAGCTCAAGGTGTTCGACGACCTGACCCAGCACACGCTGAAGGTGCTGCTCGACAGCGGCGTGGCCGTGACCATCAATTCCGACGATCCCGCCTACTTCGGCGGCTACGTCAACGACAACTACTTCGCGACCGTCTCCGCGCTGTCGCTCGGCGACCAGGATGTTTACACCGTGATCCGCAACGGCTTCGAGGCGTCCTTCGTCACCGAGGGCGAGCGCGCTGCGCTGATCGCGAAACTCGATTCGCACTGGCATCCGGCATGACACCCACGTCCTGCCGGGGAGGCCGATGCAACCCGCGACGCGCGCCTGCGAGCGCGCGCGCACCGTCGTCCCCATAACAGAGACTGAGGAGAGCTTTCCCGATGGACACGTACAACGGCAGCAAGACACCGGCATCGAGCAGCGCGCTCGACCGCTTCTTCGGCATCCGCGAATCCGGTTCGCGATTGCGCACGGAAATCGTCGCCGGCATCACGACGTTCCTGACGGCGATGTACATCATCGTCGTCAATCCGGGCATCCTGGCGCAGGCCGGTGTGCCGTTCGCGTCGGCGCTGACCGCCACCGTGATCGTCAGCTTCCTCGGCAGTTGCGCGATGGGGCTCTACGCGCGCAACCCGGTGCTGGTCGCGCCGGGCATGGGCATGAACGCGCTGTTCGCGTTCGTCATGGTGCACGGCGGCAAGATGCCCTGGCAGACGGCGCTCGGCTGCGTGTTCTGGGCCGGCGTGATCTTCGCCGTGCTGGCCGCGTTCAATGCGCGCAAGCTGGTGGTCGACGCGATCCCGCCGAACCTGCGCCACGCCGTGTCGTGCGGCATCGGCTTGTTCATCTGCCTGATCGGGCTGGTCAACGCGAAGTTCGTGGTGGGCGACCCGGTCACGATCGTGCACGGCGCCTCGCTGAACCCGGTGGTGATCACGTTCCTGGTGGGGCTGGCCGTCACCACCGTGCTGGTGGTGCGCCGCGTGACCGGCGCGCTGATGATCGGCATCGTCGTCACCACCCTGCTGGCGATCCCGATCGGCCGCGTGTGGGGCGACGGCACCGCCTACTGGCCGGCCGCAATCGCCACCAAAACGCTCGTCAACTGGAACGGCCTGGTGGCCGCGCCCGATTTCTCCGGCATCGGCCAGCTCGACCTGATCGGTGCGCTGAAGGTGGCCTACTGGCCGTTCATCTTCGTGATGCTGTTCACGGCCTTCTTCGATGCGCTCTCCACCTTCATGGCGATCTCCGAAGCCGGCAACCTTGTCGATCGCGACGGCAACCCGCGCAACATCCGCCAGTCGATGATGGTCGACGCGTTCGCGGCGGTGGTGTCCGCGCCGCTCGGCACCAGCCCGGCCAACGCCTATATCGAATCGGCGGCCGGCATCTCGGCGGGTGGGCGCACCGGCCTGGTGGCGGTGGTGGCGGGCCTCTGCTTCCTGCCGTTCCTGGTGCTCTCGCCGCTGCTGTCGCTGGTGCCCGCGATCGCCACCGCGCCGGCGCTGATCCTGGTGGGCGTGTTCATGATGGAGTCGATCACCAAGATCGAATGGCACCGCTTCGACGAGGCGATCCCCGCGTTCATCGCGATGGTGCTGATCCCGCTCACGTATTCGATCACCGACGGCATCGCCTACGGCTTCCTGGCGTTCGTCGTGCTGAAGCTGTTCACCGGCCGCCGCCGCGAGATCAAGCCGGCGATGTGGATCGTCGCCGCGCTGTCGGGCGTGCTGCTCGCGCAGTTGTGAGCCCGCGCCTCATTTCTTCGATGCTGGAGTGTTTCCCATGACTCAAACCGCCTATCGCGCCCGGCTGCTGACGTTTCGCGGCGACCCGGCGCATGCCGCCGACGCCGCCGCGTTCGAGGACGACGGCCTCGTGATCGTCGAGGACGGCCGGGTGGCCGCGTCCGGCGCCTACGCCGCGCTGGCCGGCCGTCTCGCACCCGACACGCAGGTGGTCGCGCTGCGCGACAAGCTGATCGTGCCCGGCTTCATCGACACGCACATCCACTACCCGCAGACCGACATGATCGCCTCGCCGGCGCCGGGCCTGCTGCCGTGGCTCGACACCTACACGTTCCCGACCGAGCGCCGCTTCGAGGATCCGGCCCACGCGCGCGAGGTGGCGGCCTTCTTCGTCGGGCAACTGCTGGCGGCCGGCACGACCACGGCGCTGGTCTACTGCACCGTGCACAAGCAATCGGCCGATGCGTTCTTCGAGGTGAGCGAGGCGCACGACCTGCGCATGATCGCCGGCAAGGTGCTGATGGATCGCAACTGCCCCGAATTCCTGCGCGACACGGCGCGCTCGGGGTACGACGACAGCGCCGAGCTGATCGCGCGCTGGCACGGCCGCGGCCGGCAGATGTACGCGCTCACGCCGCGCTTCGCGCCGACCTCGACCGTCGAGCAGCTGGAGGCCTGCGCCGATCTGGCGCGCCGCCACCCCGACGTGTTCGTGCAGAGCCACGTGGCCGAGAACGTCGACGAGGTGAAGTGGGCGGCCGAGCTGTTCCCCGGCCATCGCAGCTATCTCGACATCTACGACCGCCACGGGCTGCTGCGCCCGCGCGCCGTGTACGGCCACTGCATCCACCTCGACGACGAGGATCGCCGGCGCATCGCCGAAACCCGGACGGTAATCGCGCACTGCCCCACCTCGAACTTCTTCCTCGGCAGCGGGTTGTTCGATTTCGACCGCGCCACCGCGCAGCACGCGCCGCTGTCGCTGGCGACCGACGTGGGCGGGGGCACCTCGTTCTCGATGCTGCAGACGATGAACGAGGCGCACAAGGTCGCGCGGCTGTCGGGCTATCACCTGAGCGCGACGCGCATGTTCTGGCTGGCCACGGCCGGCGCGGCGCAGGCGCTCGCGCTCGATGCCGAGGTCGGCACGCTCGCGCCCGGCTCGGAGGCCGATTTCGTGGTGCTCGACCCGGCCGCCACGCCGCTGCTGGCGCGCCGCAGCGCGCGGGCCGAATCGCTGGAGGAATTGCTGTTCGCGCTGGCGATGCTCGGCGACGACCGCGCCGTGCACAGCACCTATGCGGCCGGCCGCTGCGTCCACCGGCGCGATGCGGCGCAGCCGGTGCGCGAGGCGCAAGCGGCGAAAGCGGCGGCCTGAGCCGTCAGGCCGAGCGGACCTGTGCCGTCGGCGCACGTGCCGAACCGGCTTCCACCGACGACCTGGAAGAAAAAACGGGCCTGGCGCATGCTCCTGCGCCAGGCCCGTTTTTGCCGGGCAAGCCGGCGCGTTACCGGCCCGCCGTGTCTTTATGCTTGTTTGCCGTTACTTCGCGCCGCTCGCCGCCGATGCCGGCGCGGCCGGCACCGCCCGCTCGTTCGAGCCGGCCGGCGCCGGAGCCGGGCCACCGCCGTTGCGGTCCACCGGCAAACGCACGGTGCGCGTCGCGCCATTGCCGAGCGGGAAATCGGCCAGCGCCGAGCGCGCCAGATACGGCATGGCCGTCACCAGCGAGCCGCCGCCGCCCGAATTGCGTGCGCTGACGTTGTAGACCTCGCGGCCCGTCGCGCGCTCGGTGATGCGGATGTTCAGCGTGCGCTCGAACACGCGGTAGGTCTGATTCACGTAGCCGGCCGGCTGCGGCCCCCACGGCCCGAAGCCCCCCCACATGCCGCCGCGCCAGTACGGCCCCGGGCCGAACCACGGGTCGTAATACACCAGCTGCGGCACCGAAACCAGATCGCCCTTGATGCCGTAGGTCAGCCCCACCAGGTAACGCGCGTCAGCCGCCGGCACGCGGCGGAACGACAGCGTGGCGAGCTCGCCCGCGACGACGTTCTCGTAGGTCGCCGCCTCCAGGCTGTTCTGCTCGCCCGGCGTGCGCGAGAACGCGTAGCTGCGCGTGGCGTCGCTGCCGCTCCAGTCGGAAAATGCCGTGACCTGCGTGCTCACATAGTTCGCGCAGCCCGACAGCAGCACGACGCAGGCGCTCGCGAGCCAGAACGCGGCGCGGAACGTACGATTCGCTTTCATCTTGATCCTTGGGTTCGATTCGATGTCGCCCCGGTGGGCGGCCTCGCGATCATACGCCGCGCGCCACCCGCCGGATCATCAGCAGACCCGCCGGCACGCCGAAAGTTCGAACCGCGCGGGCGGCGCCAAGCCTTTGTACAATGGACAGCCCGCCCCGCCGCCACAAGCGGCCGGTGGCGAATCCCGAACCCCTACTGCCCACGCTCGACATGTCCGATACCGCCGCCCATTCCGCCGTGATCCGCCGCGACGACTACACGCCGCCCGCGTTCCTCATCGACAGCGTCGCCCTCGAATTCGATCTCGTGCCCGAGCGCACGCTGGTGCGCAACACCATGCGCGTGCGCCGCAACCCGGACGCCGCGCCGGCGCCGCACCTCGAACTGCTCGGCGAATCGCTCGAATTCATCGCCGCGCGCGTGAACGGCCAGCCGGTCGACACGGTGCGCGCGCACGAGCACGGGCTGACTGTCGAGAACCTGCCCGACACGTTCGAACTGACCATCGACAGCGCCTGCGCGCCGGCCGTCAACACCACGCTGTCGGGCCTCTACGTGTCGAGCGGCAACTTCTTCACGCAGTGCGAGGCGGAGGGCTTTCGCCGCATCACCTATTTCCTCGACCG
This sequence comes from Burkholderia sp. 22PA0099, assembly GCF_047497165.1. Lineage (NCBI taxonomy): Bacteria > Pseudomonadati > Pseudomonadota > Betaproteobacteria > Burkholderiales > Burkholderiaceae > Burkholderia > Burkholderia sp. 22PA0099. Next base: position 3,598,535 of record NZ_CP163165.1, read on the forward strand.
CCCGGACGTGATGTCCACCTACACGGTCACGCTGCGCGCAAGCCGCGCCGACTACCCGGTGCTGCTGTCGAACGGCAACCTGGTGGATTCGGGCGAGCTGCCCGAGGGCCGCCACTTCGCGAAATGGGAAGACCCGTTCCGCAAGCCGAGCTACCTGTTCGCGCTGGTCGCGGGCAAGCTCGTGTCGATCGAGGAAACCATCACCACCGGCTCGGGCGCGAAGAAGCTGCTGCAGGTGTGGGTCGAGCCGCACGATCTCGACAAGACGCGCCACGCGATGGATTCGCTGATCCACTCGATCCACTGGGACGAAAAGCGCTTCGGCCTCGAACTCGACCTGGACCGCTTCATGATCGTCGCGGTCGGCGATTTCAACATGGGCGCGATGGAGAACAAGGGGCTCAACATCTTTAACACGAAGTACGTGCTGGCGAACCCCGAAACGGCCACCGACACCGATTTCGCGAACATCGAGGCGGTGGTCGGCCACGAGTATTTCCATAACTGGACGGGCAACCGCGTAACGTGCCGCGACTGGTTCCAGTTGAGCCTCAAGGAAGGCCTGACCGTGTTCCGCGACCAGGAATTCTCGGCCGACATGTCGGCCGGCGAAGCCGACGACGCCGGCGCGCGCGCGGTCAAGCGCATCGAGGACGTGCGCGTGCTGCGCCAGCTCCAGTTCGCCGAGGACGCCGGCCCGATGGCGCACCCGGTGCGCCCCGAAAGCTACGTCGAGATCAACAACTTCTACACGATGACCGTCTACGAGAAGGGCTCGGAAGTCGTGCGGATGTACCAGACGCTGTTCGGCCGCGACGGCTTCCGGCGCGGCATGGATCTCTATTTCGAGCGCCACGACGGCCATGCCGTCACCTGCGACGATTTCCGTCACGCGATGGCCGATGCGAACGGCCGCGATCTCGCGCAGTTCGAACGCTGGTACAGCCAGGCCGGCACGCCGCGCGTGTCGGTGAAAACCGCCTACGACGCCGCCGCCAAGCGTTACACGGTCACGCTGCGCCAGGGCTACGGCGAATCGGCCTCGGCCGCCGCGCGCGACACCCAGCAAGGCCCGCTGCTGATCCCGTTCGCGATCGGCCTGATCGGCGCCGACGGCCAGGACCTGCCGCTGCGCCTCGACGGCGAAGCCACGGCCGGCGGCACCACGCGCGTGATCGAGCTGACCGAAACCGAGGCGTCCTACACGTTCGTCGACGTGGCCGCCGCGCCGCTGCCGTCGCTGCTGCGCAATTTCTCGGCGCCCGTGATCGTCGATTACGACTACCGCGAAGACGAACTGGCGTTCCTGCTCGCCCACGACAGCGATCCGTTCAACCGCTGGGAAGCCGGCCAGCGCCTCGCCACGCGCGCCCTGCTGACGCTGGCCGACCGCGCCGCCGCGGGCAATGAGCTGACGCTCGACGCGACGTTCGTCGACGCGTTCCGCCGCGTGCTGACCGACGACACGCTCTCGCCTGCGTTCCGCGAGCTGGCGCTGACGCTGCCGTCCGAAGCCTATCTGGCCGACCAGATGCGCGAGGCGAACCCGGCCGCCGTGCATCGCGCGCGCCAGTTCGTGCGCGGCCAACTGGCCGAGGCGATGCATGCCGACTGGCTGGCGATCCACGAACGTCACCGCACGCCGGGCGAGTACGCGCCGACGCCGGAAGACGGCGGCCATCGCGCGCTGAAGAACCTGGCGCTCGCCTATCTGGCCGAACGCAAGCAGCCGGCCGACGCGGTTCGCCTCGCCACCGCGCAATACGAAGCCGCCAACAACATGACGGACCGCGCGGCCGCGCTCGGCGCGCTGCTGTCGGCCTCGGCTGCCGATGCCGCCGCGCAGGCGCCGGCCCAGCAGGCGCTGGCCGATTTCTACCAGCGCTTCGAGAAGGAAGCGCTGGTGATCGACAAATGGTTCTCGATGCAGGCCACGCGGCGCGGCACGGCCGAGCATCCGACGCTGGCCACGGTGCGCGCGTTGCTCGACCATCCGGCGTTCAACCTGAAGAACCCGAACCGCGCGCGCTCGCTGATCTTCGGCTTCTGTGCGGCGAACCCGGCGCAGTTCCACGCCGCCGACGGCTCCGGCTATGCGTTCTGGGCCGACCAGGTGCTCGCGCTCGACGCGATCAACCCGCAGGTCGCGTCGCGTCTGGCGCGCTCGCTCGAAAGCTGGCGGCGTTACACGCCGGCGCTGCGCGAGCGCATGCGCGAGGCGCTCGAACGCGTCGCGGCCGGCGTGAAGTCGCGCGACGTGCGCGAGGTCGTCGAGAAGGCGCTGGCCTGACGGCAGTCCCGGCCTCACCGGCATGACGCAACGGCCGGCCCGCTCACGCGGCGCCGGCCGTTTTTCATTCAGGCGTCACCGCCTCGACAGCCGCTCGATAGCGGAATTGCACCACCTGCTCGGGCCCAAGCTATATAGCGAAACGCTGATCACCTGTTCGGTGCCGGGCGACATGCCCGACATCGTGCGCCCCATACCGCGCCCGGCCGGTATCGCGCCGGTGCGCTGCCCGAAACCGAGCTGCCGTGAAGCGCCGGCCGCGCCCGGCTCGCGGCGCGCATTATGCTGCTGCGCGACAAAAAGGCGGCAGGCCCGGGCGAGGCGGGTAAAATTGCGGCCTAACAAGATTTCCTCGCCTCTCGGAGTTCAGCCATGTCCATTTCCCGACGTACCACGCTGTCGAAATTCCTGATCGAGCAACAGCGTGAGAACCACAACCTCCCGGCCGACCTGCGCCTGCTGATCGAAGTCGTGGCGCGCGCCTGCAAGGCGATCAGCTACAACGTCTCGAAGGGCGCGCTCGGCGAGGCGCTCGGCACCGCCGGCAGCGAAAACGTGCAGGGCGAAGTGCAGAAGAAGCTCGACATCCTGTCGAACGAGATCCTGCTCGACGCCAACGAATGGGGCGGCAACCTCGCCGCGATGGCCTCGGAAGAAATGGAAACGTTCTTCCCGATCCCGGAAAACTACCCGCGCGGCGAATACCTGCTGGTGTTCGATCCGCTCGACGGCTCGTCGAACATCGACGTGAACGTGTCGATCGGGACGATCTTCTCGGTGCTGCGCTGCCCGGACGGCAAGGAAGCCACCGAGGAATCGTTCCTGCAGCCGGGCACGCGCCAGGTTGCGGCCGGCTACGCGGTATACGGCCCGCAAACTGTGCTGGTGCTGACCACCGGCTACGGCGTGAACTGCTTCACGCTCGACCGCGAACTCGGTTCGTGGGTGCTCACGCAAAGCAACATGCAGATTCCGGCCGATACGCGCGAATACGCGATCAACGCCTCGAACGCGCGCCATTGGTACGAGCCGGTGCAGCGCTACGTCAACGAACTGAACGCCGGCGCCGATGGCGAGCGCGGCGAGAACTTCAACATGCGCTGGATCGCCTCGATGGTCGCCGACGTGCACCGCATCCTGAACCGCGGCGGCATCTTCATGTACCCGGCCGACGCCCGCACGCCGGACCGCCCGGGCAAGCTGCGCCTGATGTACGAAGCGAACCCGATGTCGTTCATCGTCGAACAGGCGGGCGGCGCGGCCACCACCGGCACCGAGCGCATCCTCGACGTGCAGCCCACCGGCCTGCACCAGCGCGTGCCGGTAATCCTCGGCTCGAAGAACGAAGTCGAGCGCGTCGAACGCTACCACCAGGAAGCCGCGGCCAAGTAAGCACGGGCGGCGCGAGAGCAACGTATTGCAGCGCCGCAAAAAGTGCGCCGGGAGGGGCCGCCCCTTCCCTCGCGCGCGGCTTTCAGCGTAGAATTCGCCGCGCTGAAAGACTCAGGGTCAGATGGCTGGTAACGGTTGTCGACGCTCGGGGCGATACAGGCACGAAGTTGAGCGATTCGTTGCGGTCGATTGCGAGATTGGATCCTTTCCGGATCAAGCACTTAGTCGAAGCAACGCAGAAATTTGAAAATTTCTTCGCCGAACCGCTTGCCAGCCTCGCAGAAATCACCCTATAATTTCATCTCTTTGTTGCCGGTGTAGCTCAGTTGGTAGAGCAGCGCATTCGTAATGCGAAGGTCGTAGGTTCGACTCCTATCTCCGGCACCATCCGAATCAAGCAGAAAGCCCGATCCTCGTGATCGGGCTTTTTGTTTTTCCGCCTCGGTTTCTCCCCTCCCCGCTTCGCCCTGAAAGGCCGCCGAAAGGCTCTGGACAAGGGTTTCTCCTCGAAAAAATCTTTGGTTACGCCTTTGCCCGCTGCCTAACATTACTTAACGCTCCTGACCCGGCTATTGAAGTAAATTGCGTGGGCAACGGGCCCGGAGCCAGCGGCGCATCAAGCCGCAAGACGGTGCAATGCCCGCGGCCGGTTCGTTCGTTTCTCGACATACCAACAGCAACCTGGAGAACCACCATGGCTCATGGCTTGATTATGTGGCTCATCATCGGCGCGATCGCCGGCTGGCTTGCCGGCCTGCTCGTGAAGGGCGGCGGATTCGGGCTGATCGTCGACATCATCGTCGGCATCGTCGGCGCGATCATCGGCGGCTGGCTCGCGGCGAAGCTCGGCATCGCGGTCGGCGGCGGCTTCTTCGCCTCGATCATCGTCGCCGTGATCGGCGCGGTCATCCTGCTGTTCATCATCCGGCTGTTCAGGCGCGCATAGCACCCGAGCCGTGTCGCCCGGCGGCCCGCAAGTTTGCGCTCCGCCGGGCGCGTCCTGCCGCCATTTCGCGTCGTCGGCATCGCGCCGCTTCCCTCAAGCAGTCGATCCGCTTCACACCCTTCTCACACCCTTCCCCGTTTTTCCGGCATCGAGCCATCCGACGAATCCGTGCAAACCCTCACGGGATGGATGCGCGCGCACCTATTTTGCCGATGTGCGGCACGCCAAAATCGCAGCAGCTGTGCGGTTTAAGCAACATCGACAAAATGAAACGATTCCTTGCTGGAAATCTTCGAGTTAGGAGATCGATAATCGACACACCGCAAGGAGAATGATCATGGATGAGAAACCACTTCGCATGCCACCTCCCGAGAAAGTGATGAGCCCGGACCCGGAGCCGGTGGCCGTCGAGTTTCTCGCCGAACTGCCCGACCATGTGCGCGCGTTCTTCGATGAACAGCACAAGCTCGGCACGCCCAAGTGACATCGGCCTGCGCGTCCTGAATCGCCAGTCGATCGCGTCCCGTTTCTTGCACCCGCAGGCTTGCTCGCCACGACATGCTGTGCACCGCGCCGGCCTCGCCGGCCTCGCCGGCCGCTCGGGCGCGTTCGTCCGGATGCACTGAACACCGCCTGAGCGCGTTCACGCCCTGCCTTCGTTTATCCTCGTCGTTTTCCGCTTCGTCCGGCTGCCTGCCGGCTCACGCCGACTCCCATGACATTTCCCCTTCGCTTTGCCAGCGCCTGCGTGTCGCTGGCCGCCCTGCTTATCGCGCTGCCCGCCAGCGCCGACGGCGACGACACGCCGCTGACCAACCTCGTCGCGCTCGCCTCGCAACGGATCGCGCTGGCCGAACCGGTCGCGCAATGGAAGTGGGCCAATCACAAGCCGATCGAGGACAAGCCGCGCGAAGCGCAGTTGCTGGCCGACGTCGAGCGCCGCGCGGTGGCGAGTGGGATCGATCGCGACTACGCGCATGCGTTCTTCGCCGATCAGATCGAGGCGAGCAAGATCATGCAGAACGCGCTGTTCGCGAGCTGGCGCGTGAGCCAGCCGCCGCAGGGCACGCCGCCCGACCTCGCGGCCACCACGCGCCCGCAGTTCGACAAGCTGACGCAATCGATGATCGCCGCGCTGGCCCGCGTCGCACCGCTGCGCGAGGCGCCCGATTGCCAGTCGCGCGTCGCAGGCAGCATCGCCAACTGGAAAGCGCTGACGCGTTACGACTCGCGGCAGACACCGGCACTCGATACGGCGCTCTCGCATGTCTGCGCGGGTGGCGGGGCGAGTTCGATGGGGTAAGCGGTGTCGAGCGGATCAGCCGCTCGACATAAAGCCGTTTCGACCCGATACGTCTCGATATGGATCGGTGTTTCGGCCAGCGTTATTCGGCCGAAGCCTCGATGGTTACCGGCGTCACTGCCAGCGGCACCGTCTCGAGCCCTCGCGCGAGATGCGTCTGAAGGATGCGGCAGATCCCGGCATGGAACCCGCCCTCGCCGGGCGCCAGCGCCACGGCCAGCTCGATGGCCTGCGCGACGCTGGCAGCCGAACCGAGATAACGCCAGTTGTCGACCACCAGGTACGACGCCGCACCGCCCTCCTGCTGCTCCACGATCGCCACCGGCCCGTCGAACGGCCAGGGCGTGCTGCTGCCGGTGGCGCTGCGCCGCGTGTCGCTCGCCTTACGGTTGAGCGGCGGCTTCAATTCGGCAATCCACGCCGCTTCGACCAGCATCGCGCCCAGTTCGCCGCGCGTTTCGCGCCAGGCGATGCGCCGCACCTGTTCGGCCAGCTTGCGTTCCTTGGCCGAACGCCGCTCGCCGGTCAGCAAGGCGCGCAGCCGATTTCGCACCCGCACGCTGCGCCCGATGAACAGCGGCGCATCGTGCTCCCCGAACAGCGCATACGCGCCGCAGCCGGCCGGCGAGCGCTCCAGGTCGTCTTCGGTCAGGTTGCCGGCAAGACGATAGCGGCGGGTGGTCTGATCGATCTGCTCGGCCAGCCGCTCGGCGGGCACCAGCGCCGGCAGCCGCTGCCAGAATTGCCAGACGAGATCGGCGTCGGCGAGCGCCCGGTGCCGTGCGTTCGGCACCAGCGCATGGCGCTCGATCAGCGCGTCGAGCCCGTGCCGCGCCTCGCGCGGGAACAACGCACGCGACAGCCGCACCGTGCACAGCATGTCGGGATTGAACGCCAGCCCGGCGCGCTCGAATTCGGCGCGCAGGAAGCCGCGGTCGAAGCTTGCGTTGTGTGCGATGAACAGCTTGCCGTCGAGCCGCGCATACAACTCGGCCGCGATCGACGCAAAGCTCGGCGCGCCGCGCACCATCTCGTCGGTGATGCCGGTCAGTTGCTGGATGAAGGCGGGAATCGGCTGGCGCGGATCGATCAGCGACGTCCAGGTGGACACGCCATCGGGCCCCACCTCGACGACACCGATCTCGGTGATGCGATGGTCGGCCGCGGAGCCGCCGGTGGTTTCGAGGTCGACGAAGACGAGCGGCGAATCGATGACAGGAAGAGACGAGGACAGATCGGACATATCTGCGGAAAGCGATACCGGTGGATGACGCGCGAACCGCGCACGGTAGCGATTCTACCCGCCAAAAACAAAGCCCCCGCTATTGCGGGGGCTTGGAATCACGGGTTAACCCGGATTAAGCAGCCTGAATATTGGCAGCTTGCTTGCCTTTCGGGCCCGTCTTGACTTCGAACGAAACGCGTTGGTTTTCCTTCAGCGTCTTGAAGCCATCCATACGGATTTCCGAGAAGTGCGCAAACAGATCCTCGCCACCGTTGTCCGACGTGATAAAGCCAAAGCCCTTAGCATCGTTAAACCATTTCACGATACCGGTATCCATATTCTTCATTCCCCAAACAATTTAAATAAAACGAGCAACCCTTGAGTGTGCCGTCACCGAAAGCCCCGGCCCCGCTAAACCTCGTGGACGATGAGCAGTAAGCACCGCAGACTTCGTGGTGCTTTTATAAATGCGACGCTCAATGCTCGTCAAGAAAATTCTTCACATCTTCTTATTCCATTTGACGCCGATCCCGATGGAAGCGGCACAGGGCCAGAAAAATGCGCCAATTAGGCTTGTCTGACCTGTCATTATTACTAGGGCAACGGTATTAAATTATCAAAATAGCAAAAAATACCGAGCAAGTAAAAAATATCGGTGACTCGGTATTTTTCCGGGTTGCCCCGGGCATTTCGATTTGCGAAGCTGGAAACGGTTACGGTAGGACAGGAGGCGAAAATGTTTGACGCTCTGAAACGCTTCGCGCATCGAGTCGGCATGTTGCGCCGCCACAAAACGATTGCGCCCGCAATCCCGTCGACTTCCGCGTTCGACGCCGAGTTCGAGACGACCTGGCACGGCGATCACTGGCAGAACCTGCTCGCGTCACCGCTCGATGCACGTCATTACGTGATGGAAGATTGGGCGCAACCGGCCATGATTCCGTACGGCGAGTTGGCCGACGCTCCCACGAAGCGTCGCCGCTAGATCGCTCGGCCGGGCACCCGCCCGGCTCGACAAACCGCACAGGCAAAAAAAAGCGCGACTGGAAGGTCGCGCCGACAAAGGTTTGGAGATCTTTTCCGTCAACGAAAAAGTCTGCTTCGGAAAGCAGAGACTTCAGTATAGCGATTGCTTCGCGCACCATTATCGGCGGTCTTCACAAACCTCTATTGCCGTTGCCTCAACAATCACCGCTCCGGTGACTATCGCGCTTCGCGCACCCCGTTTTTGTCTCCATCGCGCAACGCGAAAATCGTTTCGACATCCTGATCAAAATCCCGCTCACCCGCCACAGCCTTATCTGACAACGGTTTCGGGCCACCGCCCGACAATTTCACAAATCTAAATTCATTATTGCTTAAAGTGGAATCGACGCCGATGGGCTGCTCGCTCGACACTGCATCCGGGTCTGGAGATTTGCGGCGCTTTATGGCGCCACCCTCTCATGCCACACCGCCGCTCTCGGTGCGGTTCACTACCTCGATGAAAAAGGGGAAGCCAAGCTTCCCACTCAGACGGAGACGCAACAATGAAAAAGACGCTAATCGTAGCGGCGGTATCGGGTGTCTGTGCAACGGCGGCGCACGCGCAAAGCAGCGTGACGCTGTATGGCTTGATCGACGCCGGTATCACGTACACGAACAATCAGGGCGGTCACAGCTCGTGGTCGGAGACGAGCGGTTCGATCAACGGCAGCCGGTGGGGGCTGCGCGGCAATGAGGATCTCGGCGGCGGCCTGAAGGCGATCTTCGTGCTCGAGAATGGTTTCGGCATCAACAACGGCACGCTCAAGCAGAACGGTCGCGAATTCGGCCGCCAGGCTTTCGTCGGCCTCGCGCAAGACCAGTTCGGTTCAGTCACGCTGGGCCGTCAATACGACAGCGTGGTGGACTTCATCGGGCCGCTGTCGCTGACCGGCACGCAATACGGCGGCACGCAGTTCGCCCACCCGTTCGACAACGACAACCTGAACAACTCGTTCCGGGTCAACAATTCGGTCAAATACACCAGCACCAACTGGAACGGCTTGAAGTTCGGCGCCTTGTACGGCTTCTCGAACAGCAACCAGTTCTCGAACAATCGCGTGTACAGCGCGGGCGTGTCGTACAGCTACCTGGGCTTCAACCTGGCCGCCGGCTACATGCAGCTGAACAACGACATCAGCGGCCTGACCACGGCCATCGTCAGCAATGCGAACGGCGCGGTGGCGGGCGACAACACGTTCGTCGGCAAACGCCAGCGCGTGTTCGGCGGCGGCCTGACCTACACGTTTGGTCCGGCCACGGCGGGCGTGGTGTTCACGCAAACGCGCGTGAACCAGGCGCTCGGCATCGGCGGCGGCGCCTCGGGTACGTCGGCCGGCATCGCGCTCGACGGCACCTTCGCTCGCTTCAACAACTACGAAGTCAATGCGCGCTACGCGCTGACGCCGGCCCTGTCGGTGGCCGGCTCGTGGACCTACACGGCGGGCTTCCTCGACGGCCGCCATCCGGGCTGGAACCAGTTCAACCTGCAGACCGACTACGCGCTGTCGAAACGCACCGACATCTACCTGCAGGGCGAGTATCAACACGTGAGCACCGACGGCCTCGGCATCGGCGCCTACGTGAACGGCCTGGGCGGCGCATCGTCCACCAACAAGCAGATCGCCGTCACGGCCGGCCTGCGTCATCGCTTCTGACGCAACGCAGCCGCTGCACCATGACAAAAGCGCCCCGCGGGGCGCTTTTTGATTGTCTGGCAAACGGACTGCGACGCTCGCCCCTCCGGGCGGATACGTCACGCAGCCGCCGCCGGATAGCGCACGTCGAGCACGTCGACCGGCTGCGCACCGACCGGCGTCATCAGCGTGACCGTCTCGCCGATGCGCGCCTTCAACAGCGCGCGGGCAATCGGCGACACCCAGCTCACGTGGCCCTGGTCGAGATCAACCTCGTCGACGCCGACAATCGTGATGGTGTGTTCGTCGCCGTCCTCGGTGGCGTAATCGACCGTCGCACCGAAGAACACCTGATCGGTATTCTCCTGGCGGCTCGCGTCGACCACCTCGGCCAGATCGAGCCGCTTGGTCAGGAAGCGGATGCGCCGGTCGATCTCGCGCAAGCGGCGCTTGCCGTAGATGTAATCGCCGTTCTCGGAGCGATCGCCGTTCGAGGCGGCCCACGACACGAGCTTGACCACCTCGGGCCGCGCCTCGTCGATCAGATGCAGCAACTCGTCTCGCAGCCGCTTGTGACCGGCGGGCGTGATGTAGTTTTTCGCGCCGGCCGGAATTTCCGGCAACGCCTGGCCGAGATCGTCGTCGTCATCGCCTTCCGACTCCTTCACAAACGCCTTGTTCATGCTGTTCCGGCTACCTTTCGACTGCCAATGAGATCCTGCAAGGGTACACGAACGCTTCCCGCGAAGAAATTGTGACGGAACTATTCCCTTTCCCTAAAAAGCTTGCTATAGTCTCACTCCTGCGTGCGGCTGTAGCTCAGTTGGATAGAGTACTTGGCTACGAACCAAGGGGTCGTGGGTTCGAATCCTGCCAGCCGCACCAATTTTTAAAACGGGTTGTCTTACGAGACATCCCGGCAGTACACAGCAGTAACCGCTTTGCGTGCGGCTGTAGCTCAGTTGGATAGAGTACTTGGCTACGAACCAAGGGGTCGTGGGTTCGAATCCTGCCAGCCGCACCACCTTTGAAGGGCCTTCCTCCGGGAAGGCCCTTTTGTTTTGCGCGCGCCGTTTCTGTTTGCCTTCTCCGCGCGACGCAACACATCTCCCCTTTTCGCACCGCCATAAAAAAGCGGCACGATGCCGAAGCTTCGTACCGCTTTCGTTTGCCCGTCGCATCGCCTATCCTGCGTGCCGCCAGCCACGCATGGCGCCTCTCAATAGTCCTGCCGATCCCGATCGATCCGCATGCCGCCGTCGTGACGCGCATGGGCCGTATCGTCGCTCGAACGCTCGCGCATGATCCGCATGACGTCCGGGTTCGTGCGCACGCGGCGCATGACGTTGGCGAGGTGCACGCGATCACCGACCTGAATCACGAAGCGCAGGATCGTCGATTCATGCGAGAGATCCTCATCCATCGCGATATGGACGATGTTGGCATCGGCCGAAGTGATATCGGCCGCGACGCGCGCGAAGATGCCCTTGGTGTTCTTGACCAGCACCTTGACCGTGACATCGAACAGGCGGCCTGGCTGCGGCGCCCAAGCGACGTCGATCCAGCGGCCCGGATCGCGGCGGTGAATGCGCTGCGCCACCCGGCAATCGGTCGTGTGGATCGCCATGCCGAGGCCGATGCCGATATAGCCCATGATGGCATCGCCCGGAATCGGCCGGCAGCAGGCCGACAACTGCACCGACATGCCCTCGGTGCCCGTGATCGCCACCGGCGGCGCGTTGTGGGCCGGACGATCGCCGCGCGACATGTCGTCGTCGGCATCGCGCCCGCTCATCAGCACCTCGATGCGCTTGGCCATCACCTGCGGCACGCGGCGGCCGAGGCCGATATCCGCGAAGATTTCCTGGCGGCTCTTGTTGCCCGTCCACTGCACGAGCTTTTCCCAGATTTCCGGCTCGATGTCGGCCAGCGCCAGCCCGTAGCTCTTCAGGCTCTGGTCGACGAGACGCTCGCCCAGTTGCACCGATTCGGTCAGACGCATCGTCTTCAAGTAATGACGAATGGCCGAACGCGCCTTGCCGGTGCGCACGAAGCCGAGCCACACCGGGTTCGGCTTCGAATACGGCGCGGTGATCACCTCGACGATATCGCCGCTCTTCAGCTCGGTACGCAACGGCAGCAGCTCGTTGTTGATCTTGACGGCCACGCACTGGTTGCCGAGATCGCTGTGCACCGCGTAGGCGAAATCGAGCGCCGTGGCGCTGCGCGGCAGCGCCATGATCTTCGACTTCGGCGTGAACACGTAGACGGCATCCGGGAACAGGTCGATCTTGACGTGTTCGAGGAACTCGCTCGAATCACCGGCTTCGCTCTGGATGTCGAGCAGCGACTTGAGCCACTGATGCGCGCGCATCTGCACGTCGTTGAGATCCGCGCCGCCATTCTTGTAGAGCCAATGCGCGGCCACGCCGGCTTCGGCGATCTCGTGCATCTTGCGGGTACGAACCTGGAATTCGATCGGCGCACCGAACGGGCCGACCACCGTCGTATGCAACGACTGGTAGCCGTTCATCTTCGGGATCGCGATGTAATCCTTGAACTTGCCCGGCACCGGCTTGTAGAGCGCATGCAGCGCGCCGATGCAGGTGTAGCACTCGAGCGCATGCTCGACCACCACGCGAAACCCGTACACATCGAGCACCTGCGAGAACGACAACTGCTTGTCGCGCATCTTGCGGTAGATGCTGTAGATCGTCTTTTCACGACCCATGATCTCCGCTTCGAGCTTCGCCTCGCCCACCGTGCGCTGCGCCGATTCGAGGATCTTGCCGATCACTTCACGACGATTGCCGCGCGCGGCCTTCACGGCCTTCTCGAGCGTGGCGTAGCGGTGCGGGTTGAAATTCGCGAAGCTCATGTCCTGCAGCTCGCGATAGGTGTTGTTCAGGCCGAGGCGGTGCGCGATCGGCGCATAAATATCGAGCGTTTCGCGCGCGACGCGGCGGCGCTTTTCCGTCGGCACCGCGCCGAGCGTGCGCATGTTGTGCAACCGATCGGCCAGCTTCACGAGGATCACGCGCACGTCGCGCGCCATCGCCAGCAGCATCTTGCGGAAGTTTTCCGCCTGCGCTTCCTCGCGGCTGCGGAACTCCATCTTGTCGAGCTTCGACAGCCCGTCCACCAGCTCGGCGACCTTCGGCCCGAACCGCTCGGCCAGTTCGCTCTTGGTCACGCCCTGATCTTCCATCACGTCGTGCAGCAGCGCGGCCATGATGGCTTGGGCGTCGAGCTTCCAGCCGGCGCAGATTTCCGCGACGGCGACAGGATGGGTGATGTAGGGTTCGCCGCTCTGGCGATATTGACCGAGGTGGGCTTCGTCACTAAAGTGAAACGCCGCCTTGACCTCTTTGATTTCATCCGGGCCGAGATACTCGGCGAGCGCGGCGGTCAGTTTCGCGATCGAAACGACGCCGTGCTTGCGAGGTTGCTCCGGTGTATTGGTCGGCCCGAACAGATGGCGAAACGATTGTTCGAGGACCGCGTCGATGTATTGCCGCGCCGGCGAGGTGGCCGTGACTTCTTCAGCATGGCCGGCCTCCGCGGAAGCGGACGATGTTGAGTTGCTCATGTTCGCCTCCTCAGGTTGGCACGCCGGTTGTGCGGATTACATGACGGTAAAAGCCGAGTGTGCCTTAAACCGGCACTTTCTTCAGCATCTCGATGCCGACCTGCCCGGCCGCGATCTCGCGCAGCGCGACGACGGTAGGCTTGTCACGGCTTTCGATCTTCGGCGTGTGGCCTTGCGCGAGCTGACGCGCACGATAGGTGGCGGCGAGCGCCAGTTCGAAGCGATTGGGGATTTGCTTCAGGCAGTCTTCGACGGTAATGCGAGCCATGGTGGTATTCCTTCTGAATATGGTGGCTATTCTACCTTATGTCCCTCTTCCACCGCCGTCACTCGGCGTGCGGGAGATGGATGCCCAGCTCGATGAAAAGCTCGGTGTGACGTGCGTACTGCGAAGCGACGCGCAGGCGCGTGGCAGCCACGATCCGCTGCAGCTCCGAAAGCGCCGTCTCGAAATGCTCGTTGATCACCACGTACTCGGCTTCCGAGGCATGTGCGATCTCGCTGCCCGCCGCGAGCAGACGGCGCGTAATCACGTTCGGCTCGTCCTGGCCGCGCTTCTTGAGACGCTCTTCGAGCGCTGCGAGCGACGGCGGCAGAATGAAGATGCCGACCGCATTGCGGAACTGCTTCTTGACCTGCTGCGCGCCCTGCCAGTCGATCTCGAGCAGCACGTCGCGGCCGCGTTGCATCTGTTCCTCGATCCACACGCGCGAGGTGCCATAGTAGTTGCCGTGCACCTCGGCGCTTTCGAGGAATTCGTGGTGCGCGTGACGCGCGCGGAAATCCTCGACGGTGGTGAAGTGGTAATGCTCGCCGTCCTGCTCGCCCGGACGCGGCTTGCGCGTCGTGTACGAGATCGACAGGCAGATTTCGCTGTCCTTGGCGAGCAGCGCGTTCACGAGCGTCGACTTGCCCGCGCCCGACGGCGCCACCACCATGAACAGGTTGCCGGGGTACGCGCCGGCATGCAGCGCGTGCGCTTCTCGGTGCGCGTCTCGGTTCGATTCGGTCATCTTGCGTTACTCCAGGTTTTGCACTTGCTCGCGCAGTTGCTCGATCAGCAGCTTCAGCGCCATCGACGCATCGGCGAGTTCCTTCGCCGCGGCCTTCGAACCGAGCGTGTTCGCTTCGCGATTCAGTTCCTGCATCATGAAGTCGAGACGCTTGCCGACGCGGCCGCCCTTCTCGATCACGTGACGCGTTTCGTTCAGGTGGGCGGTGAGCCGCGACAGTTCTTCGGCGATGTCGATGCGGATGCCGTACATCGTCACTTCCTGGCGAATGCGTTCGGCGGCTTCCTCGCGCGTCACGACCGTCTGGCCGCTTTCCGAGGCGGCCAGGCCGAGCGCTTCCTGCAGGCGCTCGACGATCTTCTGCTGATGCTTGGCGATCAGCTCCGGCACGAGCGGCGTGATGCGCGCGACGATCGCTTCCATTTCGGTGACGTTGCCGAGCAGCATCGCGGCCAGTTGCGCGCCTTCGCGCTGGCGCACCACCACCAGGTCGCCGATCGCTTCCTTGCCGCAGGCCAGCACGGCTTCGCGCAGCGTTTCCGCCGACACGCCGCTCTCGGCGAGCACGCCGGGCCAGCGCAGCACTTCGCCGGTACGCAGCCGTTCCGAATTGGGGAACGACACGAGCACCGCGCGTTCGAGTTCGGCGAGCTGGTCGAGCGCCTCGCGGTTCAGCGCGCCGGCCTGGCTCATCTGCTCGCTGCGTTGCAGGTTGATGCGCACGTCCACCTTGCCGCGCGAGAGCTTGTTCATCAGCATCTCGCGCAGGGCCGGTTCGCACGCGCGCACGTCGTCGGGCATGCGGAAATTCAGGTCGAGGAAACGCGAATTCACCGTACGCAGTTCGACCGACACGCTGGTGGCGCCGTTACCCGAGTTGGCCACGAGTTCGCGGGTCGCGCTCGCATAGCCCGTCATGCTGTAGATCATGGTTGGTCTCGCCGGTGAGGGGGCCGACACGGCCCGAGAATCCAGAGGCGCCCGGTGCGCACGAGGCACGGGGCGCGAAACCGGCATTATCCCATTTTTGGCGGCGTCCTCGCCCGTGCAAGCAGTTCGCCTGCGCCGCATCGCGGCCCGGTGCGGCGGCGGCATGCGCGGTAAAATCGCGGTTTCCCTCCGGACGCCTCACTTCCTCATGACGAATTCCTCTTCCCGCCCGAGCGGCCGCCTGGCGAACCAGCTGCGCGATGTGCGTCTGACCCGCCATTACACGAAGCATGCCGAAGGCTCGGTGCTCGTCGAATTCGGCGATACGAAGGTGATCTGCACGGCCAGCGTGGTCGAGCGCGTGCCCGAGTTCCTGCGCGATCGCGGCCAGGGCTGGATGACGGCCGAGTACGGCATGCTGCCGCGCGCCACCAACACGCGTAACGACCGCGAGGCCGCGCGCGGCAAGCAGACCGGCCGCACCCAGGAAATCCAGCGCCTGATCGGCCGCGCGCTGCGCGCCGTGGTCGATCTCGAACAACTCGGCCCGCGCACCATCCATATCGATTGCGACGTGATCCAGGCCGACGGCGGCACGCGCACGGCCAGCATCACCGGCGCGTTCGTGGCCGTGCAGGATGCCGTGGCCGGGCTGATCTCCGCGGGCAAGCTGGCCAAGTCGCCGATCAACGATTCGGTCGCGGCGATCTCGGTGGGCGTGTATCGGGGCACGCCGGTGCTCGACCTCGACTACGCCGAGGATTCGAAGTGCGACACCGACATGAACGTGGTGATGACCGGCGCGGGCGGCCTGGTGGAAGTGCAAGGCACGGCCGAAGGCGTGCCGTTCACGCGCGACGAGATGAACGCGCTGCTCGATCTCGCGCAGAAGGGCATCGGCGAACTGATCGCGCTGCAACACGCCGCGCGGGACGCCTGACATGACGCTCGCCAACGCTCCCTCGCCCGCCGGCTTGTCGCGGATCGTGCTCGCGTCGAACAACGCGGGCAAGCTGCGCGAATTCGCGGCGCTGTTCGAGACGGTCGGCATCGAGATCGTTCCGCAGGGCCAGCTCGACGTGAGCGAAGCCGAGGAACCGTATCTGACCTTCATCGAGAACGCGCTGACCAAGGCGCGCCACGCATCGCGCGCCACCGGCCTGCCGGCGATCGCCGACGATTCGGGCCTCTGCGTGCGCGCGCTGCACGGCGCGCCGGGCGTGCATTCCGCGCGCTATGCGCAGAGCGCCGGCTTCGAGAAGAGCGACGCGGCCAACAACGCGCATCTGGTCGAGCAACTGCGTGGCGTCGACGACCGCCGCGCCTATTACTGCTGCGTGCTGGCGCTGGTTCGTCATCCCGACGATCCCGAGCCGCTGTTCGCCGAGGGCCGCTGGCATGGCGAGGTGGTCGATGCGCCGCGCGGCGAGCACGGCTTCGGCTACGATCCGCATTTCCTGCTGCCGGCGCTGAACGCCACCGTGGCCGAGCTGGCGCCGGCCGTCAAGAACACCGTCAGCCATCGCGCGCTCGCGCTGCGCGCCTTGCTCGCGCGGCTCGGAGAAGACGCGTGAGCCAGGCCGCCGAAACCGGGCAGCGCATCGTCGCGACCTTCGCGTCGCCGGGCAAGGTGCGCCTCACCGCCCTGCCGCCGCTCGCGCTCTACGTGCATTTCCCGTGGTGCGTGCGCAAGTGCCCATACTGCGATTTCAATTCGCACGAGTGGAAGGGCGAGCGCTTTCCCGAGCAGCAATACCTCGATGCGGTGCGCGCCGATCTCGAACAGGCGCTGCCGTTCGTGTGGGGCCGCCAGGTGCACACGATCTTCATCGGTGGCGGCACGCCGAGCCTGCTGTCGGCGGCCGGCCTCGACCGCCTGCTGTCCGACGTGCGTGCGCTGCTGCCGCTCGACGCCGACGCCGAAATCACGCTCGAAGCGAACCCGGGCACCTTCGAGGCCGCCAAGTTCGCGCAGTTCCGGGCGAGCGGCGTGAACCGGCTGTCGATCGGCATCCAGAGCTTCAACGAAGCGCACCTGAAGGCGCTCGGGCGCATCCACGACACGGCGCAGGCGCGCGCCGCCGTCGAGATCGCCGCGAATACGTTCGACAACTTCAATCTCGACCTGATGTTCGCGCTGCCGAAGCAGACGCTCGACGAATGCCGCGCCGACATCGAGACGGCGCTGTCGTACGCACCACCGCATCTGTCGCTGTACCACCTGACGCTCGAACCGAACACGCTGTTCGCCAGGTTCCCGCCGACCGTGCCCGACGACGACGCGTCGGCCGACATGCAGGAATGGATCCACGAGCGCACGATGCAGGCGGGCTACGGCCGCTACGAGGTGTCCGCGTATGCGCAGCCGAACCGGCAGTGCAAGCACAACCTCAACTACTGGCGCTTCGGCGATTACCTCGGGGTGGGCGCGGGCGCGCACACCAAGCTGTCGTTTCCGAACCGCATCCTGCGTCAGGCGCGCTACAAGCATCCCGGCACCTACATGGAGCAGGCGATGGCCGGCACGCCGGTTCAGGAGGAGCGCGAGGTCGGGCCGCGCGACCTGCCGTTCGAATTCATGCTGAACACGCTGCGGCTCGCCGAGGGCTTTCCGGTGGCCAGCTACGCCGAACGCACGGGGCTGCCGCTGCGCACCATCGAGCCGGCGCTGGCCGAGGCCGAACGGCGCGGGCTGATCATGCGCGACTACGAACGCATCGCGCCGACGCCGCTCGGGCAGCGTTTTCTCAACGATCTGCAGGAGCTGTTCCTGCGTGACGACGACGAGGACGACAAGGACGGCAACGCGGGTTGATGCGCTTCACGGCATCGCTCGCAAAGCCGAAAACAGCGCCGGCATTTCGGTTACAATGCCGGCCGTGGAAGCGTGGCCGAGTGGTTTAAGGCACCGGTCTTGAAAACCGGCGACGGGCAACCGTCCGTGAGTTCGAATCTCACCGCTTCCGCCAGTCCTTCCCTTCCTCCGCTTCGACCGAAGCAACGCTTCCCCGCGAATGACGATCCGATCCTGCCTCCTCGGCACGAACACGGCTTCATATCGTCGCGGCGGCATTTTTGCATTTCATCACGACTGTTATTGCCGCGTGCTATAAACCAAGTGGCACCCATTTCAGCGCGTTCGTGAGCACATGTTCCTTGCAATTCCACTCGTTGCGGCGGCACGGCAACGCGCACGCGATATCCATGATTTGTCGTCGTTCGCCGGGCGGGCTCTCTGGCCCGCCTTCCGGCGTACCGTCACGCAATTCCCCGAACCCGAAATCATATTTCTGCCATTGGGAGGCACGAAATGCCGGAGTACTACGTCACCGCCCGCGTCATGCTGTTCAAGGATGACAAGCGGACCAAGGAATATCCTCTCGACTCCAAGGAGTACAGGAAGCTGCATGCCGAAATGCATGCGCGCGGCTACGTACGCTATGTGATCGACGACAGCAGCCAGGTGATGTATCGCTTGCCCCCCGGGGAATACAACCTCGAAATCTCCGCGATGGATGCCGTTTCGGCGCGCACCGAAGCACTATCGCTGGCCTGCGCCGCCGCGACGAGCTCCACCTCGAAGCATCGTTATCTGACTTATGTGACCGGCGACGGCGGCCGCATCTGGGCGCAGCTCGGCACGTTCAAGAAAGACCCGGACGCACTGCCGGACGTGCAGCCGTAAGCCCCACGAATCGCCGCCAGCCGCGCGGCGCATCGGCCCGATGCGAGTTCCGCTTTCATACGCGCCGCCAGCGTCTATGCTGGAAACGTCCGAACGCTCGCGCACGGTCGTTTCCATGCTCACACGCTCTGCCCCCCTTCGCTTCGATCCCGCCTCGCCGATCAGGCCAAGGCCGGCGCATCGCATCGCGCGCCTGGCCGTGTTGCTGGCCGGCGCCCTCGCCGCCGCCGGCTGCACCGTCACGCTGCCGCAGCGCGCGCTGATCCTGTCGCCCACGCCGGGCGCCAGCGCCAACACCCAGGCCAGCTATCGCGACGATGTGGCCCGGCAGATCCTCGACGCGAACGCCTCGCGCGTGTTGCACGGCACGCCGCAGGCGATGCTGCGCTCGCTCGTGGTGGTGGCCTTCACCGTCGATCGCGACGGGCGGCTGGTGCGCGCGTCGGTCTATCGCAGCAACGGCGACGACGGCGCCGAGGCGATCGCCCTGCAATCGCTGCGCCGTGCCGCGCCGCTGCCCCGCCCGCCCACGGGCCTGCTCGACGGGCGCGGCCAGATCGAGATGATGGAAAGCTGGCTGTTCAACGACAACGGTCAGTTCCAGTTGCGCACGCGGGCCACGCAGCAGGCGCAGACGATCGATTGACCCCGCCGCGCACTGCGACAAAAGCGCACCGGGCCGCTTGCTATAATTCGCCGCTACCCGATCCGTCGTTCAGGACGGCTCGCCACGTTCCGCCTACCCGGCCGGCCCGTCGCGCGAGCCCGACAAGGCCGCTTGCGCGACGCGCGCAGCCCGCCCCGGATGCATCGCCGGCCCTCGAAGCCGGCACCCGCGCCGCCGCCTTGCGCAGCGCCGCGGGATGAAACGAATTGAGACCCGATCACCCGAGCCGCCCCGCACGCGGTTCGAACCCGCACCACGGAACCATCATGTCCTCTACCTCTCCCGCCGCCGGCACCGCGTCGCACGGCTCGCAGCCGGTCAGCCACCGGCGCATCGTGTTCGCGAGCTTCATCGGCACCGCCATCGAGTTCTACGATTTCTACGTCTACGCCACGGCCGCCGCGCTCGTGATCGGGCCGGTGTTCTTCCCGCACGGCTCGGCCACGGCGCAGGCGCTGTCGGCGTTCGTCACGTTCGGCATCGCGTTCATCGCGCGGCCGATCGGCTCGTTCCTGTTCGGTCACTTCGGCGACCGCTTCGGCCGCAAATCGACCCTGGTCGCCTCGCTGCTGGTGATGGGCGTATCGACCACCGCGATCGGCTTCGTGCCCGGCTACGACACGATCGGCGCGCTTGCCCCGGTGCTGCTCTGCGTGCTGCGCTTCGGCCAGGGCATCGGCCTCGGCGGCGAATGGGGCGGCGCGGCGCTGCTGGCCACCGAACACGCACCGGCCGGCAAGCGCGGCTGGTTCGGCATGTTCCCGCAGCTCGGCCCGTCGATCGGCTTCCTGATGTCCAACGGCCTGTTCTTCGCGCTCGCCATCGGTCTGTCGGACGAGCAGTTCCGCAGCTGGGGCTGGCGCGTGCCGTTCCTGGTCAGCGCGGCGCTGGTGGCCGTCGGTTTGTATGTCCGCCTGAAGATCACGGAAACCCCGGCGTTCCAAGCCGCGATCGATCGCAACGAGCGCGTGCGCATGCCGGTCGCCTCGCTGCTGTCGCAGCACTGGGCGCCGACGCTGCTCGGCGCGCTGGCGATGGTCGTCTGCTACACGCTGTTCTATATCTCGACGGTGTTCTCGCTGTCGTATGGCGTCAGCGCGCTGCACATCGCGCGCCCGAGCTTCCTCGGCCTGCTCTGCATCGCGGTGGTGTTCATGGCGATCGCCACGCCGCTGTCGGCCTGGGCCTCGGACCGCTTCGGCCGCAAGCCGGTGCTGATCGCGGGCGGGATCGCCGCGCTGCTGTCGGGCTTCACGATGGAACCGCTGCTCGGCAGCGGCTCGATGCCGCTGATCGCGCTGTTCCTGATCATCGAGCTGTTTCTGATGGGCGTGACGTTCGCGCCGATGGGCGCGCTGCTGCCGGAGCTGTTCCCGACCAACGTGCGTTACACCGGGGCCGGCGTGGCCTACAACCTCGGCGGCATCCTCGGCGCGTCGATCGCGCCGTACATCGCGCAGGTGCTGGCCGCGCAGGGCGGGCTGTCGTGGGTCGGCGGCTACGTGTCGACGGCGGCGGTGATCAGCCTGATCGGTGTGCTGCTGATGCGCGAGACACGCGACACCAGGCTGATGTGATCGCCGGTGGCGGGCGAGGCGGTACATGCCGTGCCGCCCCGCCCGCCGCCGATCAATACACCACGACGTGCGCCGGGTGGTAATACACGGGCCGCGCCGGCACGATCACGCAGCCGGCCAGCACGATCGCGGCGAGCGCGACGACGAACAGGGTTCGTTTCATGATCGCGCGCCTCAGGCCCAGTGGCCGCGCACCCAGACCCAGCTCGGGCCGCGCGCATCCCAGTGGCCCGGCACCCAGTGCAGGCCCACCTGCTCGGCTTCCCAATGGCCGCGAACCCACACATAGCGGCCGTGCTCCCAGCACCAGTGGCCGTGATCCCAGACATAGCCGACGCGCGTCGCCGGCACCACTTCGTAGCGCACCGGCGGCGGTGCGCTCGGCGCGACGATCACGACTTCCTCGGCACTCGCCGAGAGCGGTGCGACGGCCGAGCACAACGCCGTGGCGGCCAGTGCAAACGGAACCAGATAGCGAGTAGCAGTGCGAATCATATGAAGCTCCTTGTTGTCGTTCGATTCGGATACGCATCAATGCGTGCCTACCGGTTCAATGCGCGAGCCCGGGCAATGGCCGACAGACGCCGTGTTACGGCGGGGGGCAAAGTGCAACAGCCGGTAAGTGCGGAAATCGGAATGAAAGACGGCGCGCGCGATTCGAAAGAATCAACGGCAAGACGGCATGAACATCGGAGCAATGCGCGCGCGAGGCGGCGAGCCCTGGCGAGGCGGGAAACGATGCCGGGAGCGGGGAAAACCGCGCACCGCAGAACGCGATGCGCGGCGATCGATCAGGACTGCGGAATCTCGATCTTGACCTCGAGCACTTCGAGGTTGTCCTGGTGTTCGAGGCTGACGCGGATATCGTCGTTCGAAATCTTTACGTACTTCTGAATGACTTCGAGCAACTCCTTCTGCAGCGCCGGCAGGTAATCCGCCGGCGGCCGGCCGCCGATGCGCTCGTGCGCGATGATCAGCTGCAGGCGCTCTTTCGCGACGGCGGCGGATTTTTCTTCTCCCCGAGGAGAAACGAAAGGATCGACATGAGGCGTCTCCGTTACTTGCTGCGGAAAAGGCGTTGCAGCAGGCCCGGCTTGATGTACTCGACGAAACGCAGCGGTTTTTCTTCGCCGAGGAAGCGTGACACCACGTCCTTGTAGGCTTCGGCCACGTCGGTGCCGTCGAGGTGAACGGCAGGCAAGCCCTGGTTGGACGCGTGCAGCACGGCTTCCGATTCCGGGATCACGCCGATCAGCTTGATGCGCAGGATTTCGCTGATGTCTTCGAGCGACAGCATTTCGCCTTCGCTGACGCGCTTCGGGTTGTAGCGCGTGATCAGCAGGTGTTCCTTGATCGGATCGCCGCCGTCGGCCGCGCGCTTGGTCTTGGACGACAGGATGCCGAGGATGCGGTCCGAATCGCGCACCGACGACACTTCCGGGTTCGTCACCACCACCGCTTCGTCGGCGAAATACATCGCGTGCAGTGCGCCCGATTCGATACCGGCCGGCGAATCGCAGACGATGTAGTCGAAATCCATCGCGATCAGGTCGTTGATGACCTTCTCGACGCCATCGCGCGTCAGCGCATCCTTGTCACGCGTTTGCGACGCCGGCAGGATGAACAGGTTCTCGCACTGCTTGTCCTTGATCAGCGCCTGGTTCAGGTTCGCTTCGCCCTGGATCACGTTGACCAGGTCGTACACCACGCGGCGCTCGCAGCCCATGATCAGGTCGAGGTTGCGCAGGCCGACGTCGAAGTCGATCACGGCCGTCTTGTGGCCGCGCAGCGCCAGCCCGGAGGCAAAGCTCGCGCTCGTCGTCGTCTTGCCGACACCGCCCTTGCCCGAAGTCACCACGATGATTTTTGCCATTACCCTACCCTGTGTTCGTCAATGAGGTCGATCGATCCGCCGCTGCGTCGCGCACTTGCGCTCAGGTCAGCCGCAGCGGTTCGATCATCAGTTTTTCGTCTTCGAGCCGGATCTGCACCGGCTTGCCGCGCACGTCGGCCGGCAGCGGGTTCTCGGTGGTTCGATAGATACCCGCAATCGAAATGAGTTCCGGCTCGAGGCACGTACAGAAGATCCGCGCATCGTGATTGCCGAGCACGCCGGCCAGCGCCCGGCCGCGCAACGGCGCGTACACATGGATATTGCCTTCCGCGATCACCTCGGCGCCATTGCTGACCGGCGCGAGCACGACCAGATCGCCCTTCGCGTAGATCTGCTGGCCCGAACGCAACGGCCGGTCGATCACGAGCGTCTGGATCGCCGTGACGCCGCTCGCGGCCGGTGCCGCGTCCTGCGCAGCGGCGGCCGATGCCGACGTCGCCTGCGATTCGGCAGCCGGCACATCGGCCGTGGCCGATTCGTCCGACGCCGCTTTCGCGGCCGGCGCCGCACGACGGTCGCGCGCCTCGAGCAGCGGCAAGCTGCTCGCGCTCGCCCAGTCGCGCTGGGCCGCATCGGCCACCACGCCGATCGGGCGCATCCGCACGTCGTTGAGCATCTGACGAATCGCGTCGAGCTTGATCTGCTCGCCCTCGGCCAGACGCCGTACATCGATCGCCACCACGTCGTCGGCGAAGAATTCCGGCGTCGCCTCGAAACGCTTGACCAGCTCGGTTCGCAGCGCGTCCAGGTCGGCCGTCTTCACGACAAACAGCAAGGAATCGACCGAGCCGCTGCGAAGCTCGAAGAATGGCGATTTTTTAAGCGACATGAACGTCCTGCAAAAAATTTTTGCGTATTTTACAGGCGTCCGGGCGAGCAGCCATCATTTTCGGGATGCCGCGGGAGATGCCACGCACAACGGCGGGACGGCAAGGCGGATCAGGAGAAATCAGGCGGCAGCAGGCGCAGGAAAGGAAGGCAGCGGCAACGTCTCAGGCATCGAAACGCGAGACGAACAGCGATTTCATCGCACCGGGCACGCGGGCGATCGGTGCGTGCTCGCCGAGATTGGTGAAGCCCATGTGCTCGTAGAAACGGATGGCGTTGCGGTTCTGCTCGGCGATCCAGGCGTAGATCTCGGTGGCGCCCTGCCCGGCCAGCCAGTCGCGCGCCGTGTTGACGAGCAGCACGCCGCCGCGCAGGTGACGCACGGCATGCGCGACCCACAGCTCGCTGACGAACGCGCGGCGCTCGGCGGAGCCGTCGAAATACGCGCCGATCATCCCGGCGGGGTGGCCTTCGGTATACAGCAGGAACGTGGTGGACTGATCGGAACCGGCGCGCTGCGCGGCGATCGCGTCGGCCGCAGCCGCGTCGACGGCCAATTCCGCCTCGGGTGCTTCGCCGGGTGCATACGGCTCGCGCAGCGATGCAGCGCGCAGTTCACGGTACACACTGCCCTGATCGGCGGCGATGCGGCGGACGGTCAAAGTCGAACTCATGCGGGGGACATCCTTCGGACAGCAAGTTATTAGCTTCAACCGAAAGCAGGGTATGAGTCAAATCGTTATTTTCAAACGATCGGGCAAATCGAGAGATATCGAAAGCCATACAGCGAAACAGAAAGCGCATGGTGCGGCGCACATCGTATTACCGCTCATGACAGCCCACCGAATTTGCTTTCCGTTCAGACACTTCCCTGCGAGGGCAATGGCCGCCAGACGGGCACCCGGCGCGGCAGAGGCAGAGAAAATGCGGCATCGCAACAATATCGATATTTCAGTTACCTATCGATTTTCGAATTCGCGTTCCGCCCGAATCGGCGACGACGTACCACCCATGCATTCACTCACGCCCTATTCATCGCGGTAATGACCCGAGCGATTTTCCGATGCGCGCGCAACCATCACCCGGAAAGCAAAAACCCCTCGATTCCTTGCGGAACCGAGGGGTTCAAATTTTGGCGGAAAGGGTGGGATTCGAACCCACGGTACGGAATAACCGTACACCGGATTTCGAGTCCGGCGCATTCGACCTCTCTGCCACCTTTCCTTCTACTGCTTTACTGCCCCGCCGTTCTGGAGGTCTTCGTCCCGGCGAAGCAAAGATTATAGAACAACTTGTTTGGCTTTTCCAAGCCCTTTGCGCAAAAAATTTTCGGATACGGGATCACGCGGCCGCGATCGTCTCCTGACCGCCGAAGTACGGGCGCAGTACCGCCGGAATCGTGACCGAACCATCGGCGTTCTGATAGTTCTCCAGCACCGCCACCAGCGTGCGGCCGACGGCCAGGCCCGAACCGTTCAGCGTATGGACCAGCTCCGGCTTGCCCTGCGCGTTGCGCGTGCGTGCCTGCATGCGGCGCGCCTGGAACGACTCGGTGTTCGAGCAGCTCGAGATTTCGCGGTAGGTGTTCTGCGCCGGCAGCCAGACTTCGAGGTCGAATGTTTTCGAGGCCGAAAAGCCCATGTCGCCCGTGCACAGCGTGATGACGCGGTACGGCAGTTCGAGCTTCTGCAGGATCGCCTCGGCGTGACCGACCATCGCGTCGAGCGCGGCATACGACGCGTCCGGCGCCGTGACCTGCACCATCTCGACCTTGTCGAACTGGTGCTGGCGGATCATGCCGCGCGTATCGCGGCCGTAGGAACCGGCCTCCGAGCGGAAGCACGGCGAATGCGCGGTCAGCTTGATCGGCAGCGTGGCCGGATCGATGATCGAATCGCGCACGCTGTTGGTCAGCGTGATTTCCGAGGTGGAGATCAGATACTGCGTGATGGTGTTGTCGTCGCCACCCTTCTCGACACGGAACATGTCGTCGGCAAACTTCGGCAACTGGCCGGTGCCGAACAGGATTTCCGGATTGACGATGTACGGCGTGTAGGTTTCGGTGTAGCCGTGCTGCTGCGTGTGCGTGTCGATCATGAACTGCGCGAGCGCACGGTGCAGGCGCGCGATCGGGCCGCGCAGCATCGTGAAGCGCGCGCCCGACAGCTTCGCGCCGGTTTCGAAATCGAGGCCGAGCGGCGTGCCGACATCGACGTGATCGCGCACCTCGAAATCGAAGCTGCGCGGCGTGCCCCAGCGGCGCACTTCGACGTTGTCCGCCTCGTCGCGGCCGACCGGCACGCTGTCGTGCGCGACGTTCGGCATTTCGAGCATCAGCGCCTGCACGGCGGCCTGGATCTCGTCGAGCTTCACGGCCGAGGCCTTCATCTCGTCGCCGATCCCGCCCACCTCGGCCATCACGGCCGACGTGTCCTCGCCCCGGCCCTTCATCGCGCCGATCTGCTTCGACAGGCTGTTGCGGCGCGCCTGGAGTTCTTCGGTACGAGTCTGGAGCGCGCGGCGATCCGCCTCGAGCGAGGAGAACCGGGCGACGTCGAGGGTGTAGCCGCGATCGGCGAGGCGCTTGGCGACGCCGTCGAGGTCTTTGCGCAGCAACTGGATGTCGAGCATGGGAGGACTGGAGTTTCGTTGTGTGAGACGCGAATTCTAACGCACCGCCGGGCACGCTCGGCGGCCCGGCGTGCAAGTGCGGCGCGATGGCGGCTTATTCCGGCTTGCCCGCTTCGCGGTCGAGTTCGCGCAGCCAGGCAAGCTTGTCGGCGATCTTGCTTTCCAGCCCGCGCGGCACCGGCTGATACCAGCGCGGCTCGCGCATGTCGTCGGGCAGGTAGGTTTCGCCGGCGGCGTAGGCGTTCGGCTCGTCGTGCGCGTAGCGATACGCGTGGCCGTAGCCGAGTTCCTTCATCAGCTTGGTGGGCGCGTTGCGCAGATGCACCGGCACCTCGCGCGACTTGTCCTGCTTGACGAAGGCCATCGCCGCGTTGAACGCGTTGTAGCCGGCATTGCTCTTGGCCGCGCAGGCCAGATAGATGACGGCCTGCCCAAGCGCCAGCTCGCCCTCGGGCGAGCCGAGCCGCTCGAAGGTTGCGGCCGCGTCGTTGGCCATCTGCATGGCGCGCGGATCGGCCAGGCCGATGTCTTCCCACGCCATCCGCACGATGCGCCGCGCCAGGTATTTCGGATCGGCGCCGCCGTCGATCATGCGGCAGAACCAGTACAGCGCGCCGTCGGGGTTCGAGCCGCGCACCGATTTGTGCAGCGCCGAAATCTGGTCGTAGAAGTTGTCGCCGCCCTTGTCGAAGCGGCGTGCGTTCAGCGTCATCGCGTTCGACACGAAATCGGCGTCGATCCGGTTGGTGCGCGCCGACAGCGCAGCCGTTTGCGCCTGTTCGAGCAGGTTCAGGAAGCGCCGCGCGTCGCCGTCGGCATAGCCGACCAGCGTGTCGACCGCCTTCTCGTCGAAGCTCAGGCCGTCGAGCGCGATCTGCTGGGCGCGCGCGAGCAACTGGCGCATCTCGGCGTCGTCGAGCGACTTCAGCACATAGACCTGCGCCCGCGACAGCAACGCCGAATTGACCTCGAAGCTCGGGTTTTCGGTGGTGGCGCCGATGAACGTGACGAGGCCCGATTCGACGAACGGCAGCAGCGCATCCTGCTGGCCCTTGTTGAAGCGGTGGATTTCGTCGACGAACAGGATCGTGTGGCGGCCGTTGCGGTTCAGCGTGTCCCGGGCCTGCTCCATTGATTCGCGGATGTCCTTCACGCCGCCGAGCACCGCCGACAGCGCGATGAACTCGCAATCGAACGCGTGGGCGGTGAGGCGCGCGAGCGTGGTCTTGCCGACGCCGGGCGGCCCCCAGAGGATCATCGAGTGCGGCCGGCCCGATTCGAACGCGAGCCGCAGCGGTTTGCCCTCGCCGAGCAGATGCGTCTGGCCGATGACCTCGTCGAGCGTCTTCGGGCGCAGCGCCTCCGCGAGCGGGCGGCGCGGTTCGGTTTCAAACAGGTCGGACATGGACCTCGACTCCTGGAATGGCCGGCGCGACGCATATCGCCGCGCGGCCGATCATTATGACAGCCGGTCGGCCGGCGCACCCTCGGCCGATCGGACAGGCAATCGGCTTGCCCCGACAGGCGCAGGCGGCGGCACGGCGGCAGATGGTGCGCCCGAAACGCAACGGGCCTGCCATCGCTGGCAGGCCCGTGCGCACGCCGGAGGGCGTTCAGCCCTTGATCACGTCGGCGCCCTTCGGCACCGTGAAGCGGAACTGGTCGGCCGGCAGCGACGGGTTGGTCTGGATATTCGTGAACGTCAGCAGCGTGACGTTGCCGAACACGTCGTGAAGCTCCATCGCGGCGAGCGTGCCGCCCTTGAAGCCGATGCCGATACGCTGGAACTGCGTGTCCTGCGCCTTCGGCAGCATCTCGACCCAATCGATGCCGCCCTTCACGCCGCCATCGCGCAGCGTGTAGTTCTTGTCGACATCGTTGCTGCCGAACAGGATCGCCGCCGGGCTCGCGCCGAGTGCGCCGGCCAGCTTGCGCTCGGTAACCTGGTTCAGATCCTTGTCATAGACGAACAGCGTGTCGCCGTCGGCCTGCAGCAATTGCTGATACGGCTTTTCGTAGGCCCAGACGAACTTGCCGGGGCGCGCGAACACGAAGCTGCCGCTCGAATTGTCGTTCGGCTTGGAGGTGGCGATCGCGCCGCTGGCCGCCTTCGACGGCGCCTTGACGATCTGCTGCGTGAAGTTGCCCTTGGCCGATTTGACCTGCGTGACGAACGACTTCAGTTCGTCGGTGCCGCCTGCGAACGCGTGCGAGGCCACCGCCATCAGCGCGGTGCCGGCAAGCGCCGCGGCGAAGCGGCGAATGGAGGAAGACTTCACGAACGGAAATGCTTGCATGGGGTGGTTTTCTCCCTGATTGGCGGACCGGCGCCGACGCGGCGTCATTCCGCGTCGCGGGCCGGTACCAGAATTTCGCGGTTGCCGCTGGACGACATCGCCGACACCAGCCCCGATTGCTCCATCTGTTCGAGCAATCGCGCGGCGCGGTTGTAGCCGATGCGCAGATGGCGCTGCACCAGCGAGATCGAGGCGCGGCGGTTCTTGACGACGATCTCGACCGCCTGATCGTACAGGGGGTCGGACTCGTCGCCGCCCTCGCCGGTTCCCGCGGCACCTTCCTCGCCCTCGGCGACGCCGCCTTCGAGCAGGCCTTCGATGTAGTTCGGCTCGCCGTGTTCCTTGAGCTTCTCGACCACGCGATGCACCTCGTCGTCGGACACGAACGCGCCGTGCACGCGCACCGGCAGCCCGGAGCCGGGCGGCAGATAGAGCATGTCGCCCATGCCGAGCAGCGATTCGGCGCCCATCTGGTCGAGAATCGTGCGCGAGTCGATCTTCGAGGACACCTGGAAGGCCATCCGCGTCGGCACGTTGGCCTTGATCAGGCCGGTGATCACGTCGACCGACGGCCGCTGGGTGGCGAGGATCAGGTGGATGCCGGCCGCGCGCGCCTTCTGCGCGATCCGCGCGATCAGCTCCTCGACCTTCTTGCCGACCACCATCATCAGGTCGGCCAGCTCGTCGATCACCACCACGATGTTCGGCAGGCGGCCGAGCGGCTCCGGCTCTTCGGGCGTCAGGCTGAACGGATTCGGGATCTTCTCCTCGCGCTTGGTCGCCTCGTCGATCTTGTTGTTGTAGCCGCCCAGGTTGCGCACGCCGAGCTTGCTCATCAGCTTGTAGCGCCGCTCCATTTCGGCGACGGTCCAGTTCAGCGCGTTGCCGGCCTGCCGCATGTCGGTGACGACCGGGCAAAGCAGATGCGGAATGCCTTCGTAGACGCTCATTTCGAGCATCTTCGGATCGATCAGGATCATCCGCACCTGTTCGGCCGTGGATTTGTAGAGCAGCGACAGGATCATCGCGTTGATGCCGACCGACTTGCCCGAACCGGTGGTGCCGGCCACCAGCAGGTGGGGCATCTTCGCCAGATCGGCGCACACGGGCTTGCCGCCGATGTCCTTGCCGAGGCCCATGGTCAGCGCCGAGGCCGACGCCGCGTACACCTCGGAGCCGAGGATCTCGGACAGGCGCACGGTCTGGCGGCGCGGGTTCGGCAATTCGAGCGCCATGTAGTTCTTGCCGGGGATCGTCTCCACCACCCGCACCGACACCAGCGACAGCGAGCGCGCCAGATCCTTGGCCAGGCCCACAATCTGGCTGCCCTTCACGCCGGTGGCCGGCTCGATTTCGTAGCGCGTCACGACCGGGCCGGGATAGGCGGCCACCACGCTCACCTCGACGCCGAAATCCTTGAGCTTTTTCTCGATCAGCCGCGAGGTGAATTCGAGCGTGTCGGCCGGAATCGATTCCTGGCTCTGCTGGGCCGGATCGAGCAGGCCGATGGCCGGCAAGGTGGAATCGCCGGGCAGATCGGTAAACAGCGGCACCTGGCGCTCGCGCTCGACGCGCTCGGACTTGGCCGGCGTGACGATCGGCGGCACGATCGTGACAGGCTCGTGATCCTCGATGCGAACCCGCTCCTCCTCGACCTTGCCCTCGCGGCGCACCGCGGCGGCCTCGCCGAGCTTGCGGTCGCGCCCGGCCTCGCGGCGCAGCTTGGCGAGCGTGAACGCATTGATGATGCCGTCGCCGACGCGTTCGCACACCGACAGCCAGGAGAAGCGGAAATACAGCGACAGGCCGATCGCCAGCGCGATCAGCAGGAACAGCGTGCCGCCCGTGAAGCCGAGCGCGTGCGACACGCCGCGCGCGACGGTTTCGCCGATCACGCCGCCCGGCGCACGCGGCAGCGGCACCTTCAGCGACCACATGCGCAGCGCCTCGATGCCGTCGCTCGCGAGCAGCACCAGCACGAACGCGAAGCCCTCGGCCAGCCAGCCGACCGGCCGCGCCGGTTCCTCGTCGAGCACCTCGTGACGCGTGATGCGGCGGTAGTTGGCGGCGACGCGGCGCGCCAGCAGCGCAACCAGCCAATAGGCGGAAATGCCGAACAGCAGCAGCAGGATATCGGCCGTCCAGGCGCCGACGCGCCCGGCCCAATTCGAGATGTGGTCGATCTGGACGGCGTGGGTCCAGCTCGGGTCGCGACGGCTGTAGCTCAGCAGCGCCATCAGCAGGAACGCGAACACCGCGACCTGAAGAATCCAGCGAATCTCGACGAACAGCCGCGACATGCGATGCGGCAGCGCCTGCGTCTGAGCCGTAAAGGGAGCTTTTGCCATGAATCCGTGTAGAGAGGGCGGCCGTGCCGGGCGGCGCCGGTCGGTCGATCGCGAATATTGTAAACGCTGGCGCGATCGGCCAAGTGTAAATGACGGTAA
Organism: Burkholderia sp. 22PA0099; assembly: GCF_047497165.1. NCBI lineage: Bacteria > Pseudomonadati > Pseudomonadota > Betaproteobacteria > Burkholderiales > Burkholderiaceae > Burkholderia > Burkholderia sp. 22PA0099. The sequence continues at coordinate 3,629,909 of NZ_CP163165.1, forward strand.
CCGGCTGATCGAGCCCGTCTATCGGACCGATAAAAACGTCGATCCGGCAGTGCAGCAAACGCCCCTTTATAATGCGCGTCTGGTACCCATCTACGGCATCGTCCCCGGCGCGCGGATCGCGCAGCCGGCCCGCATGCCGTCCTCGCCGTTCGCCGCGTCATCCGCCCGTTCGGCCGCATTTTACGGATCCTGCACATGTCCACGTCCAAACACGCGAAAGTCCTGATTCTCGGTTCCGGCCCCGCCGGCTATACCGCCGCGGTGTACGCGGCCCGCGCCAACCTGTCGCCGCTCCTGATCACCGGCCTCGCGCAAGGCGGTCAACTGATGACCACGACCGACGTCGAAAACTGGCCGGCCGATCCGAACGGCGTGCAAGGCCCCGAACTGATGCAGCGTTTCCTCGAGCACGCCGAGCGCTTCAACACGGAAATCGTGTTCGACCACATCCACACGGCCAAGCTCGAAGAGAAACCGATCCGCCTGATCGGCGATTCGGGCGAATACACCTGCGATTCGCTGATCATCTCGACCGGCGCGTCGGCCCAATACCTCGGCCTGGCCTCGGAAGAAGCGTTCATGGGCAAGGGCGTGTCGGCCTGCGCCACCTGCGACGGCTTCTTCTACCGCAACCAGGAAGTCGCCGTGATCGGCGGCGGCAACACGGCCGTCGAGGAAGCGCTCTACCTGACCGGCATCGCCAAGAAGGTCACCGTGATCCACCGCCGCGACAAGTTCCGTGCCGAGCCGATTCTGATCGATCGCCTGCTGGAGAAGGAAAAGGAAGGCAAGGTCGAGATCAAGTGGAACCACGTGCTCGACGAAGTGACCGGCGACGCCTCCGGCGTGACGGGCGTGAAGGTCAAGCACACCGGCACCGGCGAAACCGAGGCGATCGCGCTGCAGGGCGTGTTCGTCGCGATCGGCCACAAGCCGAACACGGACCTGTTCCAGGGTCAGCTCGAAATGAAGGACGGCTACATCGTCACGAAGAGCGGCCTGGCCGGCAACGCCACCGCCACCAACATCCCGGGCGTGTTCGCGGCCGGCGACGTGCAGGATCACATCTACCGCCAGGCGATCACCAGCGCCGGCACGGGCTGCATGGCCGCGCTGGACGCCCAGCGCTACCTCGAAAGCCTGCACGACGGCAAGTAAGCCGGCCACGCGGCCGGGCGGCGACGCTACAATATCGCCGCCATGCGCCGCAGCCCGCTTCCGCTTTCCGAAGGCCGCTGCCCCGCGCAGCGGCCTTTTAGCATGCGCGTCCGGCCTGCCGGGCAGCGTCCCGGGCACTCCCGCCCCACTTCGATCCGTAGACCATCATGGCGAAGAACCAGCCCCATCCGAGCGACCCGGCCAAGCGCCGCGCCGCCCTCAAGCCGGCCGAACCGATCGCGCCGGCCGCTCCCATGCCCACGCCCGGTGCGCTGAAGGGCCAGGGCCTGTCCGGCCTCGGCTCGCTGCGCGATGCGCTGAAGGGCGAATCCGAGCGGCGCGAGAAGCAGCAGGTGCAGGCCGCGCGCGAGGCGCGCGAAACCGCGGTCAACGCCAACCTGTTCCGCAACGAAATCGGCGCGATCACGCCGCTGGCCAGTGCGCCGCGCGCGCCTGCGCGGCGCGCGCCGCCGCAGCCGGTGCCGCAGCAAACGCGCCTCGACGAGGAAGCGGTGCTGTCGGCAACGCTGTCCGACGAGTTCGACCCGGAAACGCTGCTCGATACCGACGAAAGCCTGTACTACCACCGCCCCGGCATCAGCCGCGAGGTAGTGCGCAAGCTGCGCAGCGGCGCGTGGATCGTGCAGTCGCAGCTCGACCTGCACGGCATGCGCCGCGACGAGGCGCGCGAGGCGCTGGCCGCCTTCATCCGCGAGGCCGGCAAGAAGGGCCTGCGCTGCTTGCGCGTGATCCACGGCAAGGGGCTCGGCTCGATCGGCAAGGAGCCGGTGCTCAAGGGCAAGGTGCGCGCGTGGCTGGTGCAGAAGGAAGAAGTGATCGCGTTCTGCGAGGCGCGTGGCAACGACGGCGGTGCCGGCGCGGTGCTGGTGCTGCTGCAACCGTTGACGGTGACGTCCGGCCATCCGGCCGAGCGCGGGCTGCCGCGCGCGGCGGGCTGAAGCGCACATACGCGGTTTTCCTCACGGGATAACTCCGCCCGATCCCCGCCGAAAACGAAGCGGGCCACCCGAAGGTGGCCCGTGTGTCCTGGCCGATGCCGAGCGGCGCAACCGCGCCGCCCTCACCTCGCCCTCAAGCGATCCGCGCTTCCGTCGCCGGATCGAACACCACCGCCTTCGACACGTCGAACAGCAGCTTCAACTGCTGCTTCGGCTGCGGGTTCGCGGCCGGGTGCACGCGGCTCACGATCCGTTTGCCGTTGACCTGCGCGAACACGTGCGTATCGGGGCCGGTCGGCTCCGTCACGTCGACGATCACGTCGATCGGCTGCAGCGTCGAGGCCTGGCCGTCGTGGGCGTTGCGCGCATCGGTGATGCGCTCGGGGCGCAGGCCGAGGATCACCTCGCGGCCCACGTGATCGCTCAGCTTCGAGCGCTCGAACGGCAGGTTCAGCACGCCGCGCGTGGCGCCCGTGTCGATCTCCATGCCCACGCCGCCGCCCTGCTCGACCACCTTGCCCGTGATGAAGTTCATCGGCGGCGCGCCGATGAAGCCGGCCACGAACAGGTTCGACGGCGAATCGTAGATATCCTGCGGCGCGCCGAACTGCTGCACCACGCCATCCTTCATCACCGCGATGCGATCGCCGAGCGTCATCGCCTCGATCTGGTCGTGCGTCACGTAGACGATGGTGGTGCCCAGGCGCTGATGCAGCAGCTTGATTTCGGCGCGCATCTCGATGCGCAGCTTCGCGTCGAGGTTCGACAGCGGTTCGTCGAACAGGAACAGCGACGGGTCGCGCGCGAGCGCCCGGCCCATCGCCACGCGCTGGCGCTGGCCGCCCGACAGCTGGCCCGGCTTGCGGTCGAGCAGGTGCTCGATCTGCAGCATTGCCGAAACGCGGTCGACGATCTGCTTCTGCTCGGCCTTCGGCACCTTGCGGATGGTCAGGCCGAACAGGATGTTCTCGCGCACCGTCATCGACGGATAGAGCGCGTACGACTGGAACACCATCGCGATGTCGCGATCCTTCGGCGACAGGTCGTTGACGACCTTGCCGTCGATGCGGATCTCGCCCTTCGTGACGGTTTCGAGGCCGGCGATCATGTTGAGCAGCGTCGACTTCCCGCAGCCCGAACCCCCGACCAGAATCAGGAACTGGCCGTCCTCGATGTCGATGTCGACACCCTTCAGGACCGGCACCCCGTTCGGATAGGTCTTGTACACGTCACGGATGGAAAGGCTTGCCATGCTGTGAATCCTCTGTCTCTGGTGCGGCGTCGAGCGCCGCGTCGGTTCTGCTCGCCGCGCGGGACACGCCCGCGCGACCGGTTCGTTGGTCCGGAATGGCCGGTCGTCAGCCCTTCACCGCGCCCGCCGTCAGGCCGCGCACGAAGTAGCGGCCGGCGACCACGTACACCAGCAGCGTGGGCAGCGCGGCGATGATCGCGCCGGCCATGTCGACGTTGTATTCCTTCACGCCCGTCGACGTGTTCACGAGGTTGTTCAGCGCCACCGTGATCGGCATCGAATCGACGCCCGAGAACACGATGCCGAACAGGAAGTCGTTCCAGATCTGCGTGAACTGCCAGATCAGGCAGACCATGAAGATCGGCAGCGACACCGGCATCAGGATTCGCGTGAAGATCGTGAAGAAGCCGGCGCCATCGATGCGCGCGGCCTTCACCAGCTCGGCCGGGATGCTCACGTAGAAGTTGCGGAAGAACATGGTGGTGAACGCGATGCCGTACACGACGTGCACCAGCACCAGGCCGGTGGTGGTGTTGGCGAGGCCGAGATAGCCTTCGACGCGCGCCATCGGCAGCAGGATCACCTGGAACGGGATGAAGCAGCCCACCAGCAGCAGCGTGAACAGCGCGTCGACGCCACGGAAGCGCCAGTGCGTGAGCACGTAGCCGTTGAACGCGCCGATCAGCGACGAGATCAGCACGGCCGGGATCACCATCTTCAACGAGTTGAAGAAGAACGGCCGCATGCCGTCGCAGCGCACGCCGGTACAGGCCGAGCCCCAGGCCTTGAGCCAGGGGTCGATGGTCCAGCTGGTGGGCGGCGTCAGCAGGTTGCCGGTGCGCAACTGGTCGAGATCCTTGAAGGAGGTCGACAGCATCACGTACAGCGGGAACAGGAAGTAGATCGCGAACAGGATCAGCACCGCGTAAATGACGGCGCGGCTCATCGTCATCTTAGGCTGCATTGCGGGTGCTCCTCGATTCCATATACATCAGCGGCACCAGCACCGCGACGACAGTAGCCAGCATCATCACCGACGAGGCCGCGCCGACGCCGAGCTGGCCGCGATTGAACGAATAGGTATACATGAACATGGCGGGCAGCGACGACGAGGTGCCGGGGCCGCCTGCCGTCAACGCCACCACCAGGTCGAACGTCTTGATCGTGATGTGGCAGAGGATCAGCAGCACCGAGAAGAACACCGGGCGCATGCTCGGGATCACGATCTTGCGGTAGATGGTCGGCAGCGTCGCGCCGTCCACCTGGGCCGCCTTGAAGATCTCGCCGTCCACGCCGCGCAGGCCGGCCAGGAACAGCGCCATCACGAAGCCCGTGGATTGCCAGACGGCCGCGATCACCACGCAGAAGATCGCCTTGTCCGGATCGTCGAGCCAGTCGAACGAGAAGCTCGCCCAGCCCCAGTCGTGCATCACCTTCTCCAGCCCGAGGCCCGGGTTCAGGATCCACTGCCAGGCCGTGCCCGTGACGATGAACGACAGCGCCATCGGATACAGGAACACGGCGCGCAGCGCGCCTTCGTTGCGGATGCGCTGATCGAGCAGGATCGCGAGGAACAGCCCGAGCCCGACGCAGACCGCGATGAACGGAATGCCGAACCAGGCCAGATTGGCGGCCGAGGTCCACCAGACATCGTTCTGGAACAGGTCGGTGTAACGGCCGAAGCCGTCGAACGTGTAGTTGGGCAACAGTCGCGACTTGGTCAGCGACAGGTAGCCGGTAATGACGATGAAGCCGTAGATGAACACCACGGCGATCGCGATGCTGGGCGCGAGCACCAGCTTCGGTATCCAGCGATCGGCCAATGCCGAGAGCGGCGACGTGCGGCGGGCGACGTCGGCGCGGCCGGGTTCGTTTCCGCTGAGAGGGGCAGCCACTTGTTTCGACTCCTGGAACGGGGGCGCCGGCCACCTGCGAACAGGCGCACGGCATCGGGTACGACACGGACCGGCGGCGGCCGGCCCGTTTGCGACGGCGCAGGCAAGGCGCGGGCCGTCAGCCGGCCGCGCCCCGCCCTCACCGCATTACTTCACCTTCGCGGCCTTCGCGAGGGCGGCAACCGCTGCCTTCGGATCTTCCTGCGAGTTCATGAACTTGGTCACGACATCGCTGATCGCGCCGGCGGTGGCATCGCCCTGCGCCATGCCGTGAGCCAGCGACGGCACGTAACCACCAGCCTTCAGCGCGCCCTGTTCATCCGCGTAGGACTTCTTCGCGCAGTCGTCGTACTTGTCCATCTTCACGCCCAGGCGAACCGGGATCGAGCCCTTCAGCAGGCTGAACTGCTCCTGGAAATCCGGCGTCATGATGGTCTTGGCGAGCGCGAGCTGGCCCGGCGTCGGCTTGTCCGAACCCTTCTGCTGGAAGAACACGAACGAATCGACGTTGAACGTGTAGGCCTTCGCCGTGCCCGGCACCGCCGCGCAGACGTAATCCTTGCCCGCCTTCTTGCTGGCGCCTTCGAACTCGCCCTTGGCCCAGTCGCCCATGAACTGGACGCCGGCCTTGCCGTTGATGACCATGGCCGTGGCCAGGTTCCAGTCGCGGCCGTTGCGGCCCGCGTCGAAGTAGCCCTGGATCTTGCGCACCGTGTTGAACACGTCGAGCATCTTCGGCGAGGTCAGCGTGCCCTGGTCGAGATCGACGATCGCCTTCTTGTAGAAATCGGCGCCTTCGGACAGCACGACGTCTTCCCACAGCGTCAGGTCTTGCCACGGCTGGCCACCCATCGCGATCGGCTGGATGCCGGCGGCCTTCATCTTGTCGGCCATCTGGAAGAATTCCGGCCAGGTCGTCGGCACCTTGCCGCCGACCTTGTCGAGCGCGGCCTTGTTGATGTACATCCAGTTCACGCGGTGCACCGAGAACGGCGCGGCCACGTAATGCCCCTTGTACTTGATGATCTTGTCGATTTCCGGCGGCAGGTTCTTGCTCCAGTCGCCCGCCACCGAATCGATGTTGACGAGCACGCCCTGGTCGGCCCAATCCTGGATCAGCGGGCCCTTGATCTGCGCGGCCGACGGTGCGTCGCCGCTGATCACCTTGGTCTTGAGCGCCGTCATGGCTGCCGCGCCCGCGCCGCCGGCCACCGCGAAGTCCTTCCACACGTAGCCCTGCTTCTGCACGTCGTCCTTCAGCACGCCGACCGCCTTCGACTCACCACCCGACGTCCACCAGTGCAGCACCGTGACGTCTTCCGCCTGCGCCGAGGCGGCACCGATCATCAGGCCTGCGGCGCACAGCGCGCCCATCATCGCGCGAATCTTCATTGTCTATCTCCTCCAGATTGATTGAACCGACTCTTGGGGCTCCCGTTCATGCGGAAGCCATCTTGCCAACAAGCAGCGAAACGTCGCAACCGGGATATCACGCCGCGAACGACCGGACACGGTCGGGCCGTTGCCGGCCGCGGGCGCTCAGGGACTGACTGAGTGGATCGAGATTCAAAGACTTGTCTCCTCTGATCTGATGGTTCCGGTTACGCCGCCGCGCGACGCCGAACCTCGGGGCCGTCGCGGACCGGCGCACGATGCGTTTCGCCAATGTCCTTTAACATGCGGTCTCGGCGCGCTGCCGCACCGGCCGTCCTGCTCGAAGAGCGCGCTACCCCGATGTCTCGTGTGCGCTTCTTTTTCTTCGTTCAGGTCTACCCCTTGCGGCGGATTGTAGTTAAACTACAATTCAGTGTCAAAAATATTTTTATCGCACTACGGCTCCGGTTTCCGCCGTCCGCGCCCGTCGGAACGGCCTCGCACACCGGTGTCGATAACATGCCGCGGTGCGGGCATTCCCAACCGGGCGGAGACACATGCACACCGATTCCAGCAGCTTCACCTTCGTTCTGTTCGGCGGCACCGGCGACCTGTCGATGCGCAAGATCCTGCCTGCCTTGTTCGAGGCCCACCGGGCCAACATGCTGGCCGATTCCGGGCGCATCGTCGGCGTCGCGCGCAACGACACCGATCGCGACGGCTATCACCGCTGGGTCGAGGAACACGTCAAGCCGCATGCGAAGAAGGCTGCCGGCAGCGCGTTCGACGAGGCCGCATGGCAGCGTTTCCTCGCGCGCATCGATTACGTCAATCTCGATCTCGGCCGTCCGGAAGACTACCGCGTGCTGCGCGAGGCGATCGGTACGCTGCCGGGCACGCGGGTGTTCTATCTGGCCACCGGGCCGTCGCTGTTCGAGCCGATCTGCAAGGCGCTGGCCGGCGTGGGCCTGAACGAAGGCGCGCGCATCGTGCTGGAAAAGCCGCTCGGCTACGACCTGGCCTCGTCGAACGCGATCAACGATGCAGTGGGCGAGATCTTCGCGGAAGACCAGATCTACCGGATCGATCACTACCTCGGCAAGGAGCCGGTGCAGAACCTGCTCGCGCTGCGTTTCGGCAATGCGCTGTTCGAGCCGCTGTGGCGCCGCGACTGGGTCGAGAGCATCCAGATCACCATCGCGGAAGAGCTCGGCGTGGAAGCGCGCGGCGATTTCTACGACAACACCGGCGCGTTGCGCGACATGGTTCAGAACCACCTGTTGCAGCTGCTGTCGATCGTCGCGATGGAGCCGCCCCACTCGATGGATTCGGATTCGGTCCGCAACGAGAAGCTGCGCGTGCTGCGCGCGCTCAAGCCGATCGACGCGCGCGACATCAGCAAGGTGGCGGTGCGCGGCCAGTATCACGCCGGCACCATCAAGGGCCTGCCGGTGCCCGGCTATGCGACCGAACCGGGCGTGAAGGCCGACAGCACCACCGAAACCTACGTCGCGCTGAAGGTGGAAATCGAAAACTGGCGCTGGGCCGGCGTGCCGTTCTTCCTGCGCACCGGCAAGCGGCTCGCCGATCGGGTGGCCGAGATCGTCGTCAACTTCCGCGCGGTGCCGCATTCGGCGCTCGGCCCCAATGCGCTGCGCGCCGGTGCGAACCGGCTCGTGATCCGCCTGCAGCCGAACGAAACGATCCGCCTCTATTGCCTCGCCAAGCAGCCCGGCGAAGGCATGAACCTCGCCAGCGTCCACCTCGATCTCGCCTTCGACCAGTTCTTCAAGGAAGGCCAGATGGAGGCGTACCAGCGCCTGCTGCTCGACGTGATCAACGGCCGCCTCGCACTGTTCGTGCGACGCGACGAGCAGGAAGCCGCGTGGCGCTGGGTCGAGCCGTTGCAGACCGAATGGCAGAAAACGCTCAAGCCGCCCAAGCCGTACGCGGCGGGCACCTGGGGGCCGGCCGCCGCGAGCGCGATGCTCGCGCAGCACGGCACCTGCTGGCTCGAAGAAGAAAACTGAAACCGATGCGCAGCGCAACGCGGCCCACCCGCCGCGCCGCGTCACGCCGGAGCATCCCCGCATGACCCACGAATTCGATACAAGCAGCCTGGAGGAGAAGTGATCGAGCTTCACGCTTTCGAAAGCCCGCAAGCCCAGTGCGATGCACTCGCACGGGCGGTCGGCGCGGCGCTGCAAGCGCCGCTCGCCGAGCACGCGCGGGCAACGCTCGCCGTCTCGGGCGGCACCAGCCCGCGCCCGTTCCTGCAGACGCTGTCGCACTACGCGCTCGACTGGCGCCACGTCGATGTCACCCTGGTCGACGACCGCTGGGTGGCCGACGCCGACGACGCCAGCAACGCCCGACTGGTGCGCGACACGCTGCTGCAGAACGCGGCCGCCGGCGCGCGCTTCCTGCCGATCGTCGACACCGCCGCCACGCTCGATGCCCACGTCGCCGCGCTGAACGCGAACCCGACTTACGCACTGCCGAACGTCGCCGTGCTCGGCATGGGCGAGGACGGCCACACCGCCTCGATCTTCGCCGACGCGCCCGAATGGGAGCAGGCGATCACCACGCCGGCGCGCTACGTCGCCGTGCATCCGGGCGCCGCGCCGCACCCGCGCGTGAGCCTGTCGCTCGACGCGCTGCGCCGCGTCGACCGGCTGTTCCTGCTGATCTCGGGCGCGCGCAAGCGCGAGGTGCTCGAAGCCGCCGCCGCCGCGCCGCAACGCAACGCGATTTCCCAACTGGCCAACGACAAGGGGACCCAGCTCGATGTCTACTGGTGCGCAAACTAAGCCGCTTGCCGGCCAGCACGCCGACGGCCCGCGCCTGCTCGCCGACGTGGGCGGCACGAACGCGCGCTTCGCGCTCGAAGTCGGCCCCGGCGAAATCACGCAGATCCGCGTGTATCCGGGCGCCGATTACCCGACGCTGACCGACGCGATCCGCAAGTATCTGAAGGACGTCAAGATCGGCCGCGTCAACCACGCCGCGATCGCCATCGCCAACCCGGTCGATGGCGACCAGGTGCAGATGACCAACCACGACTGGAGCTTCTCGATCGAGGCCACGCGCCGCGCGCTCGGCTTCGACACGCTGCTGGTGGTCAACGATTTCACCGCGCTCGCGATGGCGCTGCCGGGCCTGACCGACGCGCAGCGTCAGCAGGTCGGCGGCGGCGCGCGCCGCCAGAACAGCGTGATCGGCCTGATGGGGCCGGGCACCGGCCTCGGCCTGTCGGGGCTGATTCCGGCCGACGACCGCTGGATCGCGCTCGGCAGCGAAGGCGGCCACGCCAGCTTCGCGCCGATGGACGAGCGCGAGGATCTGGTCATGCAGTACGCGCGCAAGAAGTGGCCGCATGTGTCGTTCGAGCGCGTGTGCGCCGGGCCGGGCATCGAGGTCATCTATCGCGCGCTGGCGGCCCGCGACAAGAAGCGCGTGGCGGCCGGCGTCAGCACGCCCGAGATCGTCGATCGCGCGCACGAAGGCGATGCGCTCGCGCTCGAAGCCGTGGACGTGTTCTGCGCGATCCTCGGCACGTTCGCCGGCAACCTGGCGGTCACGCTGGGCGCGCTCGGCGGCGTGTACGTGGGCGGCGGCGTGGTGCTCAAGCTCGGCGACCTGTTCCTGAAGTCGCGCTTTCGCGAGCGCTTCGAATCGAAGGGCCGCTTCTCCGATTACTGCGCGAACATTCCGACCTACCTGATCACGGCCGATTACCCGGCGTTCCTCGGCGTCTCGGCGATCCTGGCCGAGCAGCTGTCGAACCGCTCGGGCGGCGCGTCCTCGGCCGTGTTCGAGCGAATCCGCCAGATGCGCGACGCGCTCACGCCGGCCGAACGCCGCGTGGCCGATCTCGCGCTGAACCATCCGCGCTCGATCATCAACGATCCGATCATCGACATCGCCCGCAAGGCCGACGTCAGCCAGCCGACCGTGATCCGCTTCTGCCGCTCGCTCGGCTGCCAGGGCCTGTCCGACTTCAAGCTGAAGCTGGCCACCGGCCTGACCGGCACCATCCCGATGAGCCACAGCCAGGTGCATCTGGGCGACACGGCCACCGATTTCGGCGCGAAGGTGCTCGACAACACGGTGTCCGCGATCCTGCAGTTGCGCGAGCATCTGAATTTCGAGCACGTCGAGAAGGCGATCGAGATCCTCAACAGCGCGCGTCGCATCGAGTTCTACGGGCTCGGCAACTCGAACATCGTCGCGCAGGACGCGCACTACAAGTTCTTCCGCTTCGGCATCCCGACCATCGCCTACGGCGACCTGTACATGCAGGCCGCGTCGGCGGCGCTGCTCGGCAAGGGCGACGTGATCGTGGCGGTGTCGAAGTCGGGCCGCGCGCCCGAGCTGATGCGCGTGCTCGACGTCGCGATGCAGGCCGGCGCGAAGGTGATCGCGATCACCTCCAGCAACACGCCGCTCGCCAAGCGCGCGACCGTGGCGCTCGAAACCGATCACATCGAGATGCGCGAATCGCAGTTGTCGATGATCTCGCGCATCCTGCATCTGGTCATGATCGACATCCTCGCGGTGGGCGTCGCGATTCGCCGCGCCGCGCCGAATGCCGAGCTGAACCAGGCGGTGACGCAGGCCAAGGCGCGCGCGGGCGACGACGAATCGTCCGACGTGCTCGACTGGCTGAGTCACGGCGTGGCGCCGGCCGCCGCGCGCGACTGAGCGACAGCGACGGTGGCGGCCTGACCGCCGCCGCATGCAAAAAGGGCTGGCGCTTTCGGGCGCCAGCCCTTTTTCGTTGCTACGCCGAATGCCGGCGCTCAGTCGCCGCGCACCGGCCGACCGTGCCAGCGCAGCACCAGCCGCCGCCCGACGAAGCACAGCGCACCGGTGATCGCGATCGTCACGCCCATGCCGAACGGCGTGCCGTCGGCCAGCAAGCCCACCACCGCGCTCGCCACGGCGCCGAGCCCCAGTTGCATCGCGCCGAACAGCGCGGCCGCCGCGCCCGCGTTGTGCGGATAGCGCAGCATCAGGTCGGTCGAGCAGTTCGCCGACAGCAGCCCGATCACGCCCACCACGAAGAACAGGCCGGCCACGATCGACCACAGCCCGCCGATGCCGGTCAGCGCGAAGAACGCCACGCACAACGACGCCACGGCACTGACCAGCGAGGCCGCCGCGATCAAGCGCAGCGAGCCGACCCGCGCCACGAGCCGCGTATTGATGAAGTTGCCGATCATCACGCCGAGGATGTTCATGCCGAACAGCAGGCCGTAATGCTGCGCCGACACGTGGAAATATTCGATGTAGACGAACGGCGTGGCCGTGATGTAAGTGAGCAGCGACGCGAACGCCATGCCGCCGCACAGCATGTAGCCCCACGCAATCGGGTCGGCCAGGATGCGCCCGTACGACGCGAACGAGCTGAAGATCGCCGAGGAGTGGCGCTTCTCCTTCGGCCAGGTCTCGGGCACCTTCAGGAACGCCGCGATCGTGCAGCCCACGCCGAACAGCGCGAGCACCACGAAGATCGTGCGCCAGCCCGCGAAGCGCAGGATCTGGCCGCCGATCAGCGGCGCGAGCAGCGGCCCCACCGAGGTGACGATCGCCACCATCGACAGCACCTTGGCCGCGTCGGCGGGCTCGTGCGCGTCGCGCGCGATCGCCCGCGACAGCACCGAGGCCGCGCCCGCGCCGAGCGCCTGCACGAAGCGCAGCACGATCAGCGCATCGATCGACGGCGCCACGAAGCAGCCCGCGCCCGCCACGGTAAACAGCATGATGCCGCCGAGCAGCACCGGCCGGCGGCCGAGCGAATCGGACAGCGGCCCGTACAGCAGCATGCCGATCGAGAAGCCCGCGATGAAGCTTGTCAGCGTCCACTGCACCGCGGCGGCGCTGGTGCCGAGGCTCTCGGCCACGGCGGGCATGCTCGGCAGGTACATATCGGTGCCGATCGGGCCGCAGGCGGCCAGTGCGCCGAGCAGCATGATCAACCGGGCGTCGGGCCGGCGCCGTATTGCATTCGACATGGGAGTTCTCGGCTGCGGCCGGAACTTCACGCGTGGCGACGCGCGGCCCGGCTCGGTGGACATGGCGGCGGGACAGCCGCCGTGAACGCTCGATTGTACGCGCGCCCTCTCGATCGCGATGCCGAGCCGCCCGTCGCCGGATGTCCTGGAAGCCTTGCCGGCACGCCGGCGCAGGCGTTTCGGGTAAGCTCGCGATTCCGTGTTCGCGCACCACCCCGCCTCGTCAGGCGCCCCTCGACATGACCGCCTTCCTGCTGATCTGGAGCCCGAAAAAATGGCCCTGGCCCGAACTGCCCGAGGTCGCCGCGCGCGTGCGCGCCGGCGAAGCGGTGCAGGATGCCTGGGGTTGCGGCTTCTCGCGCAGCATCCTGCCCGGCGACCGCGTGTTCCTGCACCGCGTCGCGCAGGAACCGAAGGGCGTGTTCGGCTCCGGCTACGTGACGCGCGCGCCGTACGAGGTGCCCGACGCCGGCACCCGGCGCGGCTACCGGCTCTGCATCGATTTCGTCTACGACTGGCTGGTGGACGGCCATCAGGAGGTGGTGATCGCACGCGACGCGTTGCGGGTGCACCCGTTCTCGGTACAGACCTGGGACGCCCAGACCTCGGGCACCTCGATCAAGCCGATGGCCGAAGGCGCGCTCGAAAAGCGCTGGGCCGAGCTGACCGGCAAGCGCCGGCCGCCGCCGCTGCCGCGCTGAGGGCGGCCCGCCGGCCCGATGCCGGCCGCCGACCGCCGGGGCGACTCTTCGGTACAATCTGACGATCGTTTCGTCCGCCTGGGCGCGAGCGCGGTGCCCTGCCGCGCCGGCCCGGCCGCCGCCTCTCTACGCAGGTCCTATCCATGTCGAACAACCAAACCCTCTTCGAACGCGCCCAGCAGACCATCCCGGGCGGCGTCAACTCGCCCGTGCGCGCCTTCCGGTCGGTCGGCGGCACGCCGCGCTTCGTGTCGCGCGCCCAGGGCGCGCACTTCTGGGACGCGGACGGCAAGCGCTATATCGATTACATCGGCTCGTGGGGCCCGATGATCGTCGGCCACGTCCACCCCGAGGTGCTGGCCGCCGTGCAGGCCGTGCTGGCCGACGGCTTCTCGTTCGGCGCGCCGACCGAGGCCGAAATCGAGATCGCCGAGGAAATCTGCAAGCTGGTGCCGTCGATCGAGCAGGTGCGGATGGTGTCGAGCGGCACCGAAGCCACCATGAGCGCGCTGCGTCTGGCGCGCGGCTTCACGGGCCGCAGCCGCATCGTCAAGTTCGAGGGCTGCTATCACGGCCACGCCGACAGCCTGCTGGTCAAGGCCGGCTCCGGCCTGCTGACGTTCGGCAACCCGACGTCCGCGGGCGTGCCGGCCGACATCGCCAAGCACACCACGGTGCTCGAATACAACAACGTCGCCGCGCTCGAAGAGGCCTTCACGGCGTTCGGCGACGAGATCGCCGCCGTGATCGTCGAGCCGGTGGCCGGCAACATGAACCTGGTGCGCGGCTCGCAAGCGTTCCACGACGCGCTGCGCGCGCTCTGCACCCAGCACGGCGCCGTGCTGATCTTCGACGAAGTGATGTGCGGCTTCCGCGTGGCGCTCGGCGGCGCGCAGCAGCATTACGGCATCCAGGCCGACCTGACCTGCCTCGGCAAGGTGATCGGCGGCGGCATGCCGGCCGCGGCCTTCGGCGGCCGTCGCGACATCATGGCCCACCTCGCGCCGCTCGGCGGCGTCTACCAGGCGGGCACGTTGTCGGGCAACCCGATCGCCGTCGCCGCCGGCCTCAAGACGCTGAAGCTGATCCAGGCGCCGGGCTTCTACGACGCGCTCACGGCGCAAACCAAGCGCCTCGCCGACGGCCTCGCGGCCGAAGCGAAGGCGGCCGGCGTGCCGTTCGCGGCCGACTCGATCGGCGCGATGTTCGGCCTGTATTTCACCAACACCGTGCCGGCCAGCTTCGCCGACGTGACCAAGAGCAACATCGAGCGCTTCAACCGCTTCTTCCATCTGATGCTCGACGAGGGCGTCTATTTCGCGCCGTCCGCCTACGAGGCCGGCTTCGTGTCGAGCGTGCACGACGACGCCGTGATCGACGAGACGCTCGCCGCCGCGCGCCGCGCGTTCGCCGCGCTCGCGGCCTGACCCTCTCGACCCGGAGACGCGATGTTCTCGGAAACTGATTTCGCGCACATGCAGCGCGCGCTCGATCTGGCGTCGCGCGGGATGTACACCACCACGCCGAACCCGCGCGTCGGCTGCGTGATCGTCAAGGATGGCGCGGTGATCGGCGAAGGCCACACCCAGCCGGCCGGGCAGGATCACGCCGAGGTGCAGGCCATGAAGGATGCACGCTCGCGCGGCCACGACCTGCGCGGCGCGACCGTCTACGTGACGCTCGAACCGTGCAGCCATTTCGGCCGCACGCCGCCGTGCGCGCTCGGGCTGATCGACGCGCGCGTCGGCAGGGTGATCGCCGCGATGGAAGACCCGAACCCGCAGGTGTCCGGCAAGGGGCTCGGCATGCTGCGCGACGCCGGCATCGAAGTGCGCTGCGGGCTGCTGTCCCAGGAAGCGCGCGAGATGAATATCGGCTTCGTATCGCGCATGACGCGCGGCCAGCCGTGGGTGCGCATGAAAAGCGCCGCGTCGCTCGACGGCCGCACCGCGCTGCCGGGCGGCGAAAGCCAATGGATCACCGGCGAGGCCGCGCGCGCCGACGGCCACGCCTGGCGCGCACGCGCCTGCGCGATCCTGACCGGCATCGGCACCGTGCGCGAGGACGACCCGCAATTGACCGTGCGCGGCATCGATACGCCACGCCAGCCGCTGCGCGTGCTGATCGACAGCCGGCTCGAGATCCCGCTCGATGCGAAGCTGATGAGCGGCGCGCCGATCCTGATCTTCTGCGGCACGCTCGATGCGGCCGGCGAAGGCCGCGCGGCCGCGCTGCGCGACCGCGGCGCCGAGGTCGTGCCGCTGGCCGACGTCAACGGCAAGGTCGATTTGTCCGCCATGCTGACCATGCTCGGCAAGCGCGGCATCAACGAGCTGCATGTCGAGGCCGGCCACAAGCTGAACGGCTCGCTGCTGCGCGAGGGCTGCGTGGACGAGCTGCTCGTCTATCTCGCACCCACCCTGCTCGGCGACAACGCCGCCGGCATGTTCAACCTGGTCGCGCCGGCCACGCTGGCCCAGCGCACCACGCTGCAATTCCATACCCTCGACCGGATCGGCGACGACCTGCGCATTCTCGCGCGCTTCGTCGCGCCTTCGGCTCACTGAACCTGCTCACGGAAATCACACGATGTTCACCGGAATCGTCGCGGCGGTCGGCCGCATTGAAACCATCGAAGCGCTCGGCACCGAAGCCGATGCCGGCGTTCGGCTGATTGTGCAGGCGGGCGGCCTCGATCTTGGCGACGTCGCGCTCGGCGACAGCATCGCGATCCAGGGCGCCTGCATGACGGCCATCGCCACCACGGCCGATACGTTCACCGTCGACGTGTCGCGCGAGAGCCTGAACCGCACCGTCGGCCTGACCGAGGCCGGCGAAGTGAACCTGGAAAAGGCGCTGCGCGCACACGACCGGCTCGGCGGCCATATCGTGTCGGGCCACGTGGACGGGCTCGGCACCGTGACGCATTTCGCGCCGGTCGGCGAATCGCACGAGCTGCGCGTGCTGGCGCCGAAGGAGCTCGGCAAATATCTGGCCTACAAGGGCTCGATCACGGTCAACGGCGTGAGCCTGACCGTCAACGCCGTGACCGACCGCGAGGACGGCTGCGAATTCTCGATCAACCTGATTCCGCATACGGTGGAGGTCACGACGTTGCGGCATCTGAAGGATGGGGTGAAGGTGAATCTCGAGATCGACATGATTGCGCGGTATGTGGAGCGGATGTTGGGGGCGGACGCCCTCGTTACCGCCAAGTAACCGCATCACCGCGTCACCGCGCCGGCCGGCGCTTCCGGCCGGCGCGGTGCCCCTTCCCCGCCTCGCCCTCCCCGCTTCCCCCGCCATTTCCCTCGTCTCAACAATCTGTCATTAGAATACGGGCCTCGGGCGCTCGGGCCGGCGCCTTCCCGGACGCAATCCGCCCGCCCCGCGCGCCATCGGCAGCGCGGGCGGCGGCCGTCCTGCTCACCGCTTCCGAGGCAACGCCAAGGCGGTTCCGGCCGATATAACAAGCAGTCAACGCATACGGTTACGAATCATGGGAATCCAGCAGCACCAGAAACGGGTGCCGGTCGGCGGCCTCGCGTTTCGGGGCAGCGCGTTTGCCGCGCTCCTGATCGCGATGCACGGCGTCGCCCGCGCGGACTGCATCGACGACGCCGCCGCGTTCGAACACGTCAGCGTCGGCCTGATGCGCGCCATCGCGCAGGTCGAATCGGGCACGCGCACCAACGTCATCAACACCAACAGCAACGGCACGACCGACATCGGTCTGATGCAGATCAACAGCTCGTGGCTGCCACGGCTGGCGCGCGAAGGCATCACCGAGCAGAGCCTGCTCGATCCGTGCACCAACGCCTACGTCGGCGCGTGGATCCTCTCGCAGAACATCCGGCAATACGGCCCGACCTGGAATGCCGTCGGTGCCTACAATGCGAGCTCGCCGGACAAGCGGCTCGCCTACGCGCAGAAGGTGTACGACACCGCGCAATCCATCTCCAGCACGCAGGACGCGTCCATGCCCATCCTCCCGCCCTCGTTCACGCCGCCGCAAACCTACAACCCGTTCGCGAGCCTCAACGTCCAGCAGGTCAAGGTTGCGCCGCAGGGCGCGGCGGCAGCGGCGGCCGCCGCGCACAGGCCGGGAAGCCCCGGCGGCCCGGCCACCGCCGTGATCGCGGCATCCGCGCCCGGCGCCTACAACTTCGGCTGGGCCGTCACCGGCGCGGACGACGCCAAGCCGGTTCAGGTATTCGACGACGGCGCGAAGATCTACGTGCAGTTCGCCGACATGAAGCGCATTCCGGCGATCTTCGCGGATACGCCGCGCGGCCGCGTGGTCCTGCGCTGGGAAGCTCAGCCGCCCTACGCGGTGATCGCGTCGCTCGAATCGAAGCTGGTGTTCCAGATCGGCCCGGCCGAAGCAATCGCGCAGCGTTCGGCAGCCGGCGACGCCACCAAACCGGGCAAGCCCGGCACGCCGCCGTTGCAGGCCGGCGCGCCCGCGGCGCCCACCGCCACGACGGCAGCCGCCGCCACCGCCGTGGCCGGCAAGAGCCCGGCCGCCGTCGATCCGGCCGCCGCGCGCAAGGCGTCCACGAGCGCGCTGTGGTACCTGTCGGTGCCGTCGACGGCACCGGCCACACGCGCCGTGGCCGATACGACGCCGGGGCCCGCTGCCCCCGCAACGCCGGCTGCACCCGCCATCGAAGCGGCGAACACGGCCAGCACCGCGCCCTCGAAAGCCGCCCCCGCAGCAGCCCCCCTCCCACGCCGGCCGACACCGCCGCCTCGCGCAAGGCAGCCGCCGACGCGCTGTTCTACATGACCAAGTAAGACGCACGACGCAAGGCCACTTCTTCAGCGTCCTTGCGTTGTACTTTCAACCGTCCGACATCGTCATTTCTGCATTTTCATTTCATATACTCATTGGCAATCGTCAGCATTGCCAACTATTGTGTCGCGCAGTTCCGCATCGCCTCCCTCACCCTCCCCGAATCGCAAAAACGCCATTTTCCCCGGTGTTTTTTCGTGATTTCTCAGACCTGCATGTCATCCCGCTCATCGCAAGCGCGGGTGTTCCCCTGCAAGCCGAAATTCCGCAGCGGGATTACACTTCGGTGCAGCTGCCCCGGCATCATTCAAAGAGGCATGAAACACGTTCCCCAATAGGAGACACGGCTTCATATGAAAAACATAACAATTCGCCAACTCAAGACTTTCGAAAGTGTTGCGCGCAATTTGAGCTTTTCGCGTGCGGCCGAAGATCTGCATCTGACGCAGCCCGCCGTCTCGATGCAGATCAAGCAGATGGAGGATCACGCCGGCGTGTCGCTGTTCAGCCATGTCGGCAAGCGCATCGCGCTGACCGATGCCGGCGAGCTGATGCTGCGTCACAGCCTCGCGATCCTCGCCGATCTGAAAGCCGCCGAGCAATCGTTCGCCACCCTGAAGACGGGCAGCGCGCAGCGCCTGCGCGTCGGCCTGATCACCTCGTGCAGCTACTTCTTCCCGCAGTTGATCGGCGCGTTCATGCAGCAGAAGCCCGGCGTCGATCTCGACATGTCGGTGCGCAGCCGCGATCAGTTGGTCGCCCAGTTGCGCAGCGATAGTCTCGATCTCGCGGTGATGGTGCAGGCGCCGGACGACGCCGCCATCGTCGCCGAGCCGTTCGCGCCGAATCCGTTCGTGCTGGTGGCGACGCCCGATCATCCGCTGGCCGGCGTGCGCGACATCGCCCGCTCGCGCATCGCTCAGGAGTGCCTGCTGGTGCGCGAGAGCGGCACCGACACGCGCAGCGCCGCCGACGACAGCTTTCGCGGCCAACCGTACGCCCCCCGCTTCATGGAGATCGGCTGCGCCGAGGCCATCAAGCAATCGGTGATGGCCGGCATGGGCATCAGCCTGCTGCCGAAGCAGACGGTTCAATCCGAACTGCGCGCCGGCCTGCTCGCGGTGCTCGACGTGCAGGGCTTTCCTCGCAAGCGCAACTGGTGCGTGGTCCATCGCGCCGACCGCCATCTGCCGCCGGCGGCCGTCCATTTCCGCGAATTCCTTCTGACCGAAGGCAGCGCGCGGCTCGAACACATCACGGGGATCGACAAGGTGCAGGCTGACATGGCGCTTCGACGCTCCGCTTATGCTTCGGGGCCGGCGCGGCCCGTCGCGAGTACGGCGAGCCTCGACGTCGCGCTGCGCACCCGCGCCCTGTTACGCGACGACAGCCTGCCAGACCAGGGCGATATTCAAGGCGAGAATCACGGCGGTGGCGAAGCCCGCCACGACGACAATCTTGCGGCTCGCGGCAAAACTGCCCATCACTGAACGACGCGACGACAGCACCACGAGGGCGATCAGCGGCACCGGCAACACGATGCTGAGCACGATCTGGCTGTCGATCATCGCGTGCATCGGGTCGCAGGTCAGGCACACGATCACGGCCGGCACGATGGTGATCAGGCGGCGCACCATGACCGGCGTGCGAAAGCCCACGAAGCCCTGCATGATGTTCTGCCCGGCCATGGTGCCCACCACCGAGCTGGAGATGCCCGAGGCCAGCAGCGAAACAAGAAACAGCACGCCGGCACCGGCGCCGAGCACGGGCGTCAGCGTGTGATACGCCGCCGCGATGTCGGCAATGCCGGGCGCGCTCTTGCTGAACACCGAGGCGGACATCGCCACCATCGCCATGTTCACGAACCCGGCCAGGCCCAGCGCGATCCATACCTCGCGATTCGAGAAGCGCACCAGGCGGCGGCGTTGATAGTCGTTGCGTGCCGGCGCGCGGTTCTGCGTCAATCCGGAGTGCAGATAAATCGTGTGCGGCATGATGGTCGCGCCGACGATCCCCACGGCCAGCATCAGTGCCTGGCTGCCGTGCAGTTGCGGCACGAAGGTATGAAAGATCGCCGCATGCCAATCGGGCGGCGCGATGAACAGCTCGCCCAGATAGCTGAGGCCGATCACGGCGATGAACGCGCCGATCACCAGTTCGAGCGGGCGAAAGCCCTTCTTGTCGAGCGACAGGATGCCCACCGTCACGATGCCGGTGATCAGCAGCCCCCAGGCCAGCGCGAGATGAAACAGCAGCGAGATGCCCATCGCCGCGCCCATGAATTCGGCCAGGTCGGTGGCGATCGCGGCGATCTCGGAGCCAATCCACATGGCGATCACGAGCGGCTTCGGGAATTCGTCGCGGCACACTTCGGCCAGGCTGCGGCCGGTCACGATGCCGAGCTTGGCGGACATCGCCTGGAACAGCATCGCCACCAGCGACGACAGCATCACCACCCACAGCAGGTCGTAGCCATAGGTGGAGCCGGCCTGGATATTGGTGGCGAAGTTGCCCGGGTCCATATAGCCGACCGACGCGATCACCGCCGGCCCCGCGAACGGCAGCAGCGCGCGCAGGCCGCGCCGTTCGTTGTCGAGCGTGTCGCGCATCGCCGAGACGGCGTCGGCGGTCGTCGTGCCGGACAAGGCCTGGCTGGCGGTGCGTTTGAGTGCCATCGGCATGGTGAGAGCCTCTTGCGAATTCTTGCGAATGTGCTGGATTTCGATAACGACAAACAACGAGGAAGCGGGCAGCCGCGCGTCGTGCGGCAGGCGTCGAGCCTGCGCGCACGCGCACGTCACCTCAGGCGAGCACGTCGCGCCGGTCCTTCAGGCGGTGGATCGCATCGAGCGTCTCGTCATCGACGCGCAGATGCTCGCGCAGCAACTGTCTCGGCACGTTCGCCAGCCATTGCGACAGCGTGATCTCCGAGAAGTGATCCGACTTGAAGATCTCGAGGAACACCAGGTCCTCCTTGCCGGTGTTCTTGATGTAGTGGCCGAGATTCTTCTCGACGTAGCCCACATCGCCCGGGTTGAAGTCCACCGTTTGCGCGGCCGGCCCGGTGTTGAACACCGTCATGCGCGCCGAGCCCTTGATGAAGTACTGCCATTCGTCGTTGTCCGGGTGCCAGTGCATTTCGCGCAGGCCGCCCGGCTTGACCGTCACGAGCGCCGCGGCCACCGTCTTCGACACCGGGAAGTTGCGGCTGTCGACGATGCGCACTTCGCCGCCGGCATTCGAGATGGTCGGCGTCATCGCGCCCATGCGGAAGATGAACGGATGATCGGGGCGGCCGGCCGGCGACGCGCAGTAGGCCTGATCGGCGGCGAGCGGGCCGGCCTTCGCGCCTTGATAGATCCACAGCTGTTCGAGCGGGATCTCCTTGAACTTCTCGGCCGGCACGCCGAAGTTCTGCGCGAGGATGTCCGGCGGCGTGTGGGCGAACCAGTCGGACACCATCAGCGTGTTGAATTCGCCCGACGAGCCGTTATCGAAGGCCAGCACGAATTCGCCGCCGTTGTCGCCCAGGCCCTGCAGCGAGTGCGGCAGGCCCGGCGGGAAATACCAGATGTCGCCGGCCGCCACGTCGGCCACTTCGGCGCGGCCCTTGGTGTCGATGGTGGTCACGCGCACCTGGCCGCTGACCATGATTGCCCACTCGGCCTGCTGGTGCCAATGCAGTTCGCGCACGCCGCCCGGCCCGAGGCGCATGTTCACGCCGGCGATGTCCTTCGAGATCGGGAACGCCTTGGTGGTCACTTCGCGCGCCCAGCCGCCGGCCTGGATACGCTTGTGGGCGAGATTGAACGAGGCCCACGGAATCGGCATGCCGCCGACGTCGGTCGCGGGCGGATTGTTGAACGACGGCAGCACGTCGCGCAGTTGCGGATTCTGCGGGCCGGGCTCGGACAGCGCGGCCGGCGTGGAGTTGATCGCGCCTTGCGGCGGCGTGTCGGGGTTGCCGAATTCGGCGGCCTTGGCGGCCACCGCGGCACCCATCGCGACGGCCCCTGCTGCCGCGCCGACCAGCACACTGCGACGTTTCATATCGGTCATGCTCTGTTCTCCTGAATATCTTTTCCTGATGAGGATCGGCTCTCGCGGCGCTTGGCACGCGGCGCTGTCGATCGATCGGAACCTTGCTGTCTGCTCCGTGACGCCAATACTAGGGACGCAAGCTCAGGATGAACAATCAGGAATTCTTGGCGAGTGCATAAGCAGGTTTGATGGATCGCCGCGCCGATCGCACATAGGATTTGCGCATGCGCTGGTGTTCGAACCGGTGCAACGCGCGGTTCAATTCAAACGGAAGCAAACGCAAGGAGTGTGAACATGGGTAGCCTCAGCATGACGCATTGGCTGATCGTCCTGGCGATCGTGTCGCTGGTGTTCGGAACGAAGAAACTGCGCAGCCTCGGCACCGATCTGGGCGGCGCGATCAAGGGCTTCAAGGAGGGGATCAAGGAAGACGAAGCGGCAGCCGCACCCGAGGCGCTCGCGCAAGCGGCCGTCTCGAACGACGCCGCGCTGGACGTTCAGGCGAAGCGCCCGGCCGCGCAATCCTGAACGCGGCGCGCAGGCACCGGGCGCATCACGAGATGCATCACGGCTGCTTCGCCGTCAGCAGTTCCACGCCGAAGCCGACGAACACGAGGCCGGTCGTGCGCCGCATCGCCGCCACCGCTCGGCTCGCGCGCAGGCGCCCGTGCAGATGGCGCACGCCGGTCGAATAGATCGCGTGCACCACCAGCACCGTCAGCGCGATGGTCAGGTACATCTCGGTGAACTGCAGCGGCAGCGAGCGTTGATGATCGACGAACTGCGGCATGAACGCGGACAGGAAGATCATCGTCTTCGGGTTGCTGCCGGCCACGATCATCGATTCGCGCAGCAGCCGCCAGCGGCTGACCGGCACGGCCGTGCCCGGCGCCCCGCCCGCTTCGGCGCCGGCCGCCACGGGCCGCCCGGCGTCGCGCCATTGCCGGATGCCGATGAAGATCAGATAGGCCGCCCCGGCCAGCTTCAGCGCAATGAACAGCGGCGGCATGGCGGCCAGGATCGCGCCGACACCGAGCGCCACCAGCGACACCACCACCAGTTGCACGAACAGGTTGCCGGCGATCGACACGACCGTGCCGCGCGCGCCGTGACGCACCGTGTTGCGGATCACGAGCAGCACGTTCGGGCCGGGCGTCAGCGTGGTCAGCAGATAGGCGAAGGCGAACAGCAACCAGGTGTGGGCGGACATCGGCATCTCCGGAAGGCGAATGGGCGGGAATGGTGGGGCCGGAACAGCCGCGACGGCGGCCGCTCATGGCAGCCAGCCACGGCAGCCGCGACGAGCCGGCAAGGCCGCCAGCGCCGATCATGCCACGCCGGCGCGGGACGCGCGCCGCCGCCCGGCACCGGGCTCGCGCGGCCCACGAAAGCCGGTGCGCGGGCCGGCCGGCGCCGTGGCCCCATCAGCGGCCTCACGCGCGGCCCGTCACGCGCCCCTTCACGCGACCCCACGCGGCCCAATTTCCAAGGCAGCCGGCCCGCCGTGACGTAAAATAGCGCTTTTCCCCAGCGGACTCCCTTTTTCCGATATGAAGCTCGCCTCCACGCCCGACATCATCGCCGAGCTGAAAGCCGGCCGCATGGTGATCCTCGTCGACGAGGAAGACCGCGAAAACGAAGGCGACCTGATCCTCGCCGCCGATTTCGTCACGCCGGAAGCGATCAACTTCATGGCCCGCTACGGCCGCGGCCTGATCTGCCTGACGCTGACGCAGGAACGCTGCAAGCACCTGAACCTGCCGCTGATGACCTACCGCAACGGCACGCAGTACGGCACCGCGTTCACCGTCAGCATCGAGGCGGCCGAAGGCGTCACCACCGGCATCTCGGCGGCGGACCGTTCGCACACCATCGCCACGGCCGTCGCACGCGACACGCGCGCCGACCAGATCGTCCAGCCGGGCCACGTGTTCCCGATCATGGCGCAACCGGGCGGCGTGCTGGTGCGCGCCGGCCATACCGAAGCCGGTTGCGACCTGACGGCGCTCGCGGGCCTCACGCCGGCCGCCGTGATCTGCGAAGTGATCAAGGACGACGGCTCGATGGCGCGCCTGCCCGACCTGATCGCGTTCGGCGAGCAGCATGGCATCCTGATCGGCACGATCGCCGACCTGATCCACTACCGCAGCCGCACCGAATCGATCGTCGAGCGCGTGGCCGAGCGCACCATGCAAACAGCGCACGGCGCGTTCCAGGCCGTGCTGTACCGCGACAAGCCCACCGGCTCGCCGCACATCGCGCTGGTGCGCGGCACGCCCTCGCCCGACGTCGACACGCCGGTGCGCGTGCACGAGCCGCTGTCGGTGCTCGACCTGCTCGAAACCAGCACCTCCACGCACTCGTGGACGCTCGACGCCGCGATGAAGGAAATCGCCGCGCGCGACCTCGGCGCGGTCGTGCTGCTCAATTGCGGCGACAACAAGGAGCATCTCGTCGACGTGTTCCGCGCGTTCGACGAGGAAGAAAAGGCCGCGGTGCTCAAGCGCCGCCCGGTCGATTTCAAGACGTTCGGCATCGGCGCGCAAATTCTGCGCGACGTCGGCGTCGGCAAGATGCAGGTGCTCGCGAACCCGCGCAAGCTCGGCAGCATGTCGGGCTGGGGTCTCGAGGTGACGGGCTTCGTGCCGATGCCTGGCGGCGCGGCGTCCGAGGTCTGAGTTCCACGCAACCGACTGACCCGCCGCTCCCAACCACGCTGAACCCAACCACGGAATGAACATGGAAATCGGACAATACCAACCGAATCACGAGGGTGAAGGCCTGCGCATCGGCATCGTGCAGTCGCGCTTCAACGAGCCCGTCTGCAACGGCCTGGCCGATGCATGTGTCGAGGAGCTCGAACGCCTCGGCGTGACCGGCGAAGACGTGCTGCTGGTCACCGTGCCCGGTGCGCTCGAAATCCCGCTGGCGCTGCAAAAGCTGGCCGAAAGCAACCAATTCGATGCGCTGATCGCGCTCGGCGCCGTGATCCGCGGCGAAACCTACCACTTCGAACTCGTCTCGAACGAAAGCGGCGCCGGCATCTCGCGCATCGCGCTCGATTTCAACACGCCGATCGCCAACGCCGTGCTGACCACCGAGAACGACGAGCAGGCCATCGCCCGCATGACCGAAAAAGGCCGCGACGCGGCCCGCACGGCCGTCGAGATGGCCAACCTCACGATGACGCTCGACCAATTGAGCGACGACGAGGAAGAAGAGGACGAAGACGAAGAAGAGGAAAACGAATGAAGAAGAGTGCACGCCGACAATCGCGCGAACTGGCGACGCAGGGCCTGTATCAATGGCTGCTGTCGAACGCGTCCACCGGCGAGATCGACGCGCAGTTGCGCGGCGCGCAGGGTTACGACAAGGCCGACCGCGAACTGCTTGAAACCATCCTGTACGGCGTGATCCGCGAACACGTGGATCTCGCCGCCGCGCTGACGCCGAACCTCGATCGCCCGATCGAGCAACTGTCGCCCGTCGAACGCGCGGTGCTGCTGGCCGCGACGTTCGAGCTGAAGCATCAGATCGAAACGCCGTACCGCGTCATCATCAACGAGGCCGTGGAGCTGACCAAGACGTTCGGCGGCTCGGACGGCTACAAGTACGTCAATGGCGTACTCGACAAGCTGGCCGTCAAGCTGCGTCCGGACGAAGCCGTCGCGCGCCGCTGATATCGCCGAAAGGCACTCCCGCGGGCGCTACGGCGCCCGCCCTCTTTTCCACTTCTGGTTTTCTCCGCCATGAATACTGCCGCCGAATCGCTGATCCGGCTGGCGTCGCGCGTCGACGCGATCCAGCCGTTCCATGTGATGGAAGTCGTCAAGCAGGCCGCGCTGCTCGAACAAGCGGGCCGCGACGTGATCCACATGAGCATCGGCGAGCCGGATTTCACGGCGCCGGAGCCGGTGATCGAAGCGGCCGCCGCCGCGATGCGGCGCGGCGTGACGCAATACACCAGCGCGCTCGGCATCGCGCCGCTGCGCGAGGCGATTGCCGCGCACTACATGCGCACCTACGGCCTGACGATCGCGCCCGAGCGCATTGTCGTGACGGCCGGCGCATCGGCCGCGCTGCTGCTGGCCTGCCTTGCGCTGGTCGGCCGTGACGACGAAGTGCTGATGCCGGACCCGTCGTACCCGTGCAACCGCCACTTCGTGGCCGCCGCCGAAGGCCGGCCGGTGCTGGTGCCGAGTGGCCCCGAAGCGCGCTTCCAGCTCACCGCCGACGACGTGCGCGAACGCTGGGGCGACCGCACGCGCGGCGTACTGCTCGCCTCGCCGTCGAACCCGACCGGCACCTCGCTCGCGCCCGACGAACTCGGCCGGATTCTCGGCGCCGTGCGCGAGCGCGGCGGCTTCGCGATCATCGACGAGATCTACCAGGGCCTCAGCTACGACGGCCCGCCCGTCTCGGCGCTGTCGTTCAGCGACGACGCGATCACCGTCAACAGCTTCTCGAAGTACTTCAACATGACGGGCTGGCGGCTCGGCTGGCTGGTGGTGCCGCCGGCGCTGGTCGGCGTGTTCGAGAAACTGGCGCAGAACCTGTTCATCTGCGCCTCGGCGCTGGCCCAGCACGCGGCGCTGGCCTGCTTCGAGGCCGATACGCTGGCCATCTACGAAACGCGCCGCCTCGAATTCATGCGCCGCCGCGACTACATCGTGCCGGCGCTCGAATCGCTCGGCTTCGAGGTGCCCGTGAAGCCGGACGGCGCCTTCTATGTATACGCACGCTGCGCCAAGGTGGCGCATCCGGCCGCCGGCGACAGCGCGAAGCTCGTCGATGCGATGCTGCAGGACGCGGGCGTGGTGCTGGTGCCGGGGATGGATTTCGGTTCGCATGCGCCGCGCGACTATATCCGGCTCTCGTATGCCACCGCCTACGGGCGGATCGAGGAAGCCGTCGCGCGCTTGCGGACGCTGTTCGGCGGCTGAACGCCACCGGCCCGGCGAAACAGAAAGTTGCAATTGGCGGGACAAAGTAAAACGGGGCGCTCGACAGCGCCCCGTTTTTCATGGCTGCGGCAACCCGCGATCAGGTCCCGACTTCCGACGAACCGTCGTGCTTCACGCCGGTCTCGGCGCTGGCGTCCGCTTGCGGCGGTGCGGCCGGCTTCGGTTCGGCCGGTGCGCCGGCCTTGATCGTCAGCGGATGCGCGCCGTCGAGCGTGGCTTGCACGCGCTTCGGGCTGGCCGCCGGGGCCGCGGTGGAAGCCGTGGTGACCGGCGTAGACAGCGGCGCGTAGATCGACACATTGCGGCCACGCGACACATCGCGCAGGCGGACGCGTTCGCCGAGCACCTTGGCGCTGTAGCCGCCGTCGTCCGGGCCGGTCACGCCGTTGTAGAGGCGCAGCCCGCCCTGCAGCGAGCCGCCGCGGGCGATGCAGTCCTTCAGCACCAGCGCGCCGACCTGCAGGTTGACCACGGGGCGAAGCGCCGCGTCGGTGCCGCCCGCGTATTCGAACTTGTCGGAATGGATCTTCGACATCACCTGCATCAGGCCCTGGGCGCCTGCGCCGCTTTCGGCGTACGGATTGAAGCCCGATTCGATCGCCATCACCGACAGCAGCAGCAAGGGATCGAGGCCGACGTCACGGCCGGTGTCGAACGCGGCCGTCACGAGCCGGCCGACCGCCTCCTGGGCGACGTGATAGCGGCGCGCGAGGTAGGTGGCGACGAGCGCCTGCTCGCGGCTGCTGTAGATGCGGTCGCTGCGGGCATCGGCGGCGACGCGCTGGATCGGGATCAGCTTCGCCAGCGTGACCGGCGACTGGCCGTTGCGCACGGCTTCCGCGGTGGCCAGGGCGGCCGCGTCGCTGGCGCCCAGATCCGCCGTGGCGGGCTGGTAGGACACCGGCGACACCTGGCCGTCGGTATCGATATCGTCATCGGTATCGGCATTGCCGGGGCCGAAGGCGGGCAGCGGGTGCCCGGACAGCAGCCGCGCGGGGCCAGCCTTGACGGCGGCCGACAGCACGGGCATCAGCTTGGCGGCCAGGGTGCCGCGCGCGTTCGGCAACATCCAGAGCGCCAACGCGACGAGCACGGCGCAACCGCCGACGATGCTGAAAAGGTGGTGACTGACACGCGTCCCCCGACGCAGCACGTCGCGCAGCAACTGCGCGTGCCGTTCGTTGGGACGCCACGATAACCAAGCGTTCATTCAGATCTCCCATGAACATGACTCGTGCGGCTCGCTCGACTCGAAGCGAGAAGGACGCGAAACCGCGGAATCAGGACACCGCGGGCCCGGATGGGGCTGCGACGTCGGAGAAACGGTATGAGTACCGTTCGGGGGCCAGGGCGGTCACGAGAACAATGCCCGGCGGGCAAGGTGACGCGCGGTGGCTTCCACGCAAAAAACCAGCGTCGCTAAGGCGCTGGCTAGGACGAAAAACAACCGTCACATGCCGTTTCATCGCGGCGGACGGCGACGCGGAGCGTCGGGTAGACCGGAGCGGACTGGCTGTCTGCCAGGGGGTCCGGCGAACAATGTGAGCGGATTCTAGGGAGGGTTTTATAGATCGTCAACACTATAAAGTCCGCAAATCATAACAAAAAGTAATGATTTGTTACGTCGCGGATCGAAAAGCCGCGCGCTGTCTGGGTTTCACGGGCGCTTAACAAATTTGCGGTTCGCGCTCGATAAAACGGTCGCCCGGGTAGAATCGGGGCTCGTTTTTCGGCGCGCCGCGTCGTCAATGCACCCCGCCGCCGCGTGCGGTCGATGCCAATATTTCCATGAAATACAAAGACTTACGAGATTTTACCGAACGCCTCGAAGGCTTGGGCGAGCTGCGACGGGTCAGCCAGAGCGTCTCGCCCGTCCTCGAAATGACCGAGCTGTGCGACCGGGTATTGCGTGTCGGCGGCCCGGCGCTGCGGTTCGACTCACCAACCGGCTACCGGTTTCCGGTGATCGGCAACCTGTTCGGCACGCCGCGCCGCGTCGCGCTCGGCATGGGGGTGGATGCGGACCGCGCCGACGACGGCTCGGCCCTCACCTCGCTGCGCGACATCGGCCACCTGCTGTCCGCGCTGAAGGAGCCGGAGCCGCCCAAGCGCCTCGCCGACGCCGGCAAGCTGCTGTCGCTGGCCAAGGCCGTGTGGGACATGGCGCCGAAAACCGTGTCGTCGCCGCCGTGCCAGGAAATCGTCTGGGAAGGCAACGATGTCGATCTGGCGAAGCTGCCGATCCAGACCTGCTGGCCCGGCGACGCCGGCCCGCTGCTGACGTGGGGGCTGACCGTCACGCGCGGCCCGAACAAGACGCGCCAGAACCTCGGCATTTATCGCCAGCAACTGATCGGACGCAACAAACTGATCATGCGCTGGCTCGCCCATCGCGGCGGCGCGCTCGATTTCCGCGAGTTCGCGCTGGCCAACCCCGGCAAGCCCTACCCGGTCGCCGTCGTGCTCGGCGCGGACCCGGCCACCATGCTTGGCGCCGTCACGCCGGTGCCCGATTCGCTGTCCGAGTATCAATTCGCCGGCCTGCTGCGCGGCGCGCGCACCGAACTGGCGAAGTGCCTGACGCCCGGCGTCGACACGCTGCAGGTGCCCGCCCGCGCCGAGATCGTGCTGGAAGGCTTCATCTACCCGCAACAGGGCGAGCCCGACGCGGCGCCGGCCGGTGCGCCGCCGCGCCCGACCGGCACGCGCGGCGCGGCCGCCTACGAGCACGCGCTCGAAGGCCCGTACGGCGATCACACCGGCTATTACAACGAGCAGGAGTGGTTCCCCGTGTTCACCGTCGAGCGCATCACGATGCGCCGCGATGCCATCTATCACTCGACCTACACCGGCAAGCCGCCCGACGAGCCGGCCGTGCTCGGCGTCGCGCTCAACGAAGTGTTCGTGCCGCTGTTGCAGAAGCAGTTCTCCGAGATCACCGATTTCTATCTGCCGCCCGAGGGATGCAGCTACCGGATGGCGATCGTGCAGATGAAGAAGAGCTACGCCGGCCACGCGAAACGCGTGATGTTCGGCGTCTGGAGCTTCCTGCGGCAGTTCATGTATACGAAGTTCATCGTGGTGGTGGACGAGGACGTCGATATCCGCGACTGGAAGGAAGTGATCTGGGCGATCACGACGCGCGTCGATCCGGTGCGCGACACCGTGCTGGTCGACAACACGCCGATCGATTACCTCGACTTCGCCTCGCCCGTCGCCGGCCTCGGCTCGAAGATGGGCATCGACGCCACCAACAAGTGGCCCGGCGAAACCCAGCGCGAATGGGGCCGCACGATCGAGATGGATGCCGCCGTCAAGGCGCGCGTCGACACGCTCTGGACCGAGATCGGCCTGGGCTGATCGCCCGGTGGGCGGCGCGCGGCCAAGGCCGTGCCGCCCACCGCGTTACGTTTGCATACCAATCCGCCCACGCACTGAACGAAAAAATGGCGCTTCCCTCTGCCTCGATGCTGTCCGACGGCTTTTTCCTGTCGCTGTCGCTGTGTCTCGACATCGGCCTCGTCAACGTCGCGATCCTCTCGCTGACGCTGTCGCACGGTTTCAAGCCGGGCTTCTGGCTCGGCCTCGGCTCCTGCTTCGGCGATCTCGCCTATGCCGCACTCGCGCTGGCCGGCATGGCCGTGCTGCTGCAATTCGAGGCGGTGCGCTGGGTGGTCTGGCTCGGCGGCGGTGCGGTGCTGCTGTTTCTGACCTGGAAGATGGCGCGTGAGGCGCTGTTTCCGCCGAAGCCGGCCGAGGCCGGCGAGGCCGCCGCCGCATCGGGTGCGGCCAAGGCAAGCGCCCCGCGCAGCTTCCTGCGCGGCATGCTGCTGGCGATGTCGTCGCCATCGGCCATTCTGTGGTTCGCCGCCGTTGGCGGCGCGCTGATCGCCAAGGCCGGCGCGACCACGCCGGTCACGGCCTCGGTGTTCCTGAGCGGGTTCTTTCTCGGCGGCCTCGCCTGGACGCTGTTCCTGTGCGGCCTCGCCAGCCAGGGCCGCAAGCGCGCGGGCGCGGGCCTGATGCGCGCCTGCCACGTCGTGTCGGCGCTGCTGTTCGCGTACTTCTCATATAGCGTGATCGTCGGCGGCTATCGCGACCTGATCGTGCACGCGGCCGCCTGAGGCATCCGCCCCGTCTTTCGTTCACGCAAAAACAAACGGCGCGGCACGGTGTTCCGTGTCGCGCCGCGCGTTGGCGCGCGCCGGTCAGGCGCGCGAGCGATGCTTACCAGTGACGGCCGTAGTAGCCGTGATGGTAGTGATGCCAGTATGGGCGGCCATAGTAGCCACCACCGTAGACGACCGGCGGCGGGCCGTAGTAGGCCGGGGCCGGCGCATAGACGACCGGAGGCGGCGGCGCGTAGACAACCGGCGGCGGCGCGGCATAGACCGGATACGCAGGGGCGATCGGCAGGCCGATCCCGACGCCGATCGAAACGTGGGCCTCGGCGGCGCTTGCAACACCCAGGCCGAGCGCGGCGGCAGCGATGAACGGAACGAGTTTTTTCACTTCGGTTCTCCTGGCGGCAGGTTCGATTTGGCCGCCACATGAACAGCGACGAATGCGCTGCGGTACGGGATCCAATGTAGCGAAAACCCCTCCCGCGGGCCAACCGCATTTGTTGCAAATTGCAATTGCCGTGCCGGTTCGTACCACGCCCGGCGCGACATTCCGCGCCCTGCCATGGCCTGCCAGGCACGTGCGCCGGAGCGGATTGCGCGATGAAGCCGGCAAATCGGTCAGGATTTCCGATAGATAAAGCCGAAGATCCGAGCCGCTCGGTAATGATTGATTACAAATTCTGACCTCGGCGACACGGCTTGCGCGCAGGGCCGTCTCATCCGGCTGTACGTTCAAATGCAGGATACTGACGCCCTGCCGACTTTCCGCCCTCTTGCCATGCCGCTCCCGTCCACTCCCCGTCTCGGTTTCATCGGTGCCGGCCGGCTCGCCCGCTGCCTCGCACGCCGTTTCGCGCAGGCCGGCTTTCCGGTCACGGCCATCGCGAGCCGCACGCCGGCTTCGGCCGAAGCGCTGGCCGCCACGATCGACGGCTGTACGGCCGCCGCCACCCCGCAGGCGGTGGTCGAGGCGGCCGACCTGATCTTCGTGACCGTTTCCGACGACGGCATCGGCCCCATCGCCGCATCGTTGCGCTTCGATCCGGCGCGCGCGCCATCGCAGGCGCTCGTGCATTGCAGCGGCGCGTCGAGCGTCGAATTGCTGGCGCCCGCGCGCGACCAGCAGGTGCAGACGGGCGGCTTCCACCCGCTTTATCTGTTCGGTGGCGGCGACGCCGATCTCGAACGGATCACCGGCTGCTCCGTGACGATCGAGGCCGACGGCACGCTGCGCCCCGTGCTCGACGCGCTTGTTGTCGCGCTCGGCTGCCATCCGCTCGCGATTCCGGCCGGCGGCCGCATGCTGTATCACGCCGCCGCCAATTACGCGGCCAGCTTCGCGCTGTGTGGGTTGGCCGAGGCCGTGTCGCTTTGGCGCACGCTCGGCATCGACGAGGCCGATGCGCTGCGCGCGCTGCTGCCGATGCTCGCCGGCACCATCGAGACCGGCCGCGACAAGGGCCTCGCGAACGCGCTGGCCGGGCCGGTGTCGCGCGGCGACGCGGGCATCGTCGCGAAGCAGTTGACGCTGCTCGATGCGCTCGGCGGCGACCACGCCACGCTGTACGCGCTGATGACACGCCGCGCCGTCGAACTCGCCGGCCAGCGTGCCGTGCCGCCGGCCGGGCTCGACGCGGTCGGACGCAGCGTCGAAGCGCTGCTGGCCGCGCGGCTCTCCAAGGCCGCCCCCGATGGCCGCGAGCCGTGATAATGTGACGCCCGATGCAGGTCGCTGCCCGATGGCGGCTGCATGCCACGCTACCCGACTGTCTGACAAGGATTCCAACGATGCTCGGCGAGATCGCCCGCTTTCTGATCAATACACTGTTCACGCTATTCGGCGCCGCCCTGTTGCTGCGCGCCTGGATGCAGGCGGTACGCGTACCGCCGTACAACCCCGTCACGCAGGCCGTCCTGCAGGCGACCAACTGGCTCGTGCTGCCGCTGCGCCGCGTGATCAGCGGCACGCGCGGCATCGACTGGGCCAGCGTGGTGGCCGCGGTCGTCACCGCGTTCGTCTATGTCGTGCTGATGCTGTCGCTGGGCGGCTTCGACGTGATGTCGATCCTGCCCACGCTCGCGATCGTCGCGCTGCTGACCGTCGTGAAATGGGCGCTGAACCTGGTGCTGTGGATGACCATCCTGATGGCGCTGCTGTCCTGGCTGAACCCCCGCTCACCCGCGATGGCGATCCTGTTCCCGCTGACCGCGCCGCTGCTCAACCCGCTGCGCCGCGTGCTGCCGAGCATCGGCGGCATGGATCTGTCGCCGATCCTGCTGTTCGTGATCGTGCAGGTGCTGCTGATGGTCGTGACGCGTGCGACGATTTCGATGACGATGTTGACGCTGTAGGCGTCGATGGTGGTTTTTCGCACGCAAAGAGAAGCGCCGCCCTTGAGCGGCGCTTTTTTATTGCCGCGGCTCAGACCAGCCAGGTGCGGGCGGTCCAGATGCCGAGGAAGGTCAGCGCGAACGAGCCGACCAGATGCACGAAGGCAACCGCTGCCGCCCAGCCGAGCCGCCCGTCGACGACATGCGTGATGACTTCGGCCGAATAGGTCGAGAACGTTGTGAGGCCACCCATGAAGCCGGTAATCACGAACAGCCGCCACTCGGGCGCAAGGCCGGCCTTCGCACCGAAAAAGACGATCGCGACGCCGATCAGATAGCCGCCGATCAGGTTCGAGGCCAGCGTGCCGAGCGGCAGGTTCGGCACGACGAGGTTCAAGGCCAGGCTCAAGCCCCAACGGAGCAAGGCGCCGAGGCCAGCGCCGACGAAGATCGCAACGATCGAGGGGAACACGGGGAATCCTTGGGCGGAGAAGATGACGAGTGGCGTCACTGTAGGCGCTGAGGGGCGGAGGTGGCAATGCATGGCGGGATCGCACCCGGGATCGCGGGCTTGCCCTGCCGGGGCAAATCCCTGTAAAATCTCGCGTTCTGCGGGCGTCGTATAATGGCCATTACCTCAGCTTCCCAAGCTGATGACGTGGGTTCGATTCCCATCGCCCGCTCCAGCATCCCCGTATCGCAATCTCGGCGCCCAGCTTCGGCCCGAACCCCGCGCGAAGCCGCCTCACCGAAGGCGGCTTTTTCGTACCGGCATCCGGGCCACGCCCCATCCGGCCGAACGTGCGGCGCCGCGGTGCTGCGCACCGGCGCGATTCGCCCATTCAGAACACCATGAGCCACACTCCCGACGACACCGGCCTGCCGCAAGACGGCACGCCCGACGATGCCACGCCCGACACGCCGTCCGACGACAACAACCCGCTGCGCCTGCGCCGCATCCGCAGCTTCGTGACGCGCGCCGGCCGCGTGTCGACGGGCCAGCGTCGCGCGCTCGACGAATTCGGCCCGCGCTACGTGGTGCCGTACGCGCCCGAACAGCCCGACTGGGCCGCGGTGTTCAATCGCAATGCGCCACGCATTCTCGAAATCGGCTTCGGCATGGGCGCCTCCACGGCGGAGATCGCCGCGCATCGCCGCGACGACGATTTCCTCGGCGTCGAAGTGCATGAGCCGGGCGTGGGCGCGCTGCTCAAGCTGATCGGCGAGCAGAGCCTGACGAACATCCGCATCATCCAGCACGACGCGGTCGAGGTGCTGGAGAACATGCTCGCGCCGGACAGCCTCGACGGCGTGCATATCTTCTTCCCCGATCCGTGGCACAAGGCGCGTCATCACAAGCGCCGCCTGATCCAGCCGCCGTTCGTCGCGCAACTGGTGTCGCGCCTGAAGCCGGGCGCGTACCTTCACTGCGCGACCGACTGGCAGAACTATGCCGAGCAGATGCTGGACGTGCTGGCCGCCGATCCGCATCTCGAAAACACGGCCGACGGCTACGCGCCGCGCCCCGACTACCGCCCGATCACGAAGTTCGAGCGGCGCGGCCTGCGGCTCGGCCACGGAGTATGGGATCTGGTGTTCCGCAAGCGCATCCGCGCATAACGAACGCGGCGCACGGCAGGATCGCCAGGATTCCGAAACGAATCCGCATGAAAAAACGGCAACGCCTCGTTCGACGCGTTGCCGTTTTTTATCCCGCCAGGCCGCTTCAGCTCCAGTTCAGCCAGCCGCTATATCCCACCAGCAACACCAACAAACCGAACACGATCCGGTACCACGCGAACGCCGTGAAATCGTGCGAGGCCACATAGCGCAGCAGCCAGCGCACACAGGCGAACGCACTGACAAACGCCGCCACGATCCCCACCGCGAACAGCCCGATCGAATCGACCGAGAACGCGTGCCAGTCCTTCACCGTTTCGTAGAACGTGGCGCCGAAGATGATCGGGATCGCGAGGAAGAACGAGAACTCGGTGGCGACGCGCCGGTCGAGCCCGGCCAGCATCCCGCCGATGATGGTCGAGCCCGAGCGCGACACGCCCGGAATCAGCGCGCAGCATTGCGCGATGCCCACCTTCAGCGCATCGAGCGGCGTGAGCGCATCGATCGACATCACGCGCGCCGGCTCGCGGCGTTCGCGCTGCCGCGACTCGGCCCAGAGGATCACGGCGC
Organism: Burkholderia sp. 22PA0099; assembly: GCF_047497165.1. NCBI lineage: Bacteria > Pseudomonadati > Pseudomonadota > Betaproteobacteria > Burkholderiales > Burkholderiaceae > Burkholderia > Burkholderia sp. 22PA0099. The sequence continues at coordinate 3,665,710 of NZ_CP163165.1, forward strand.
CGCCGGCCACCAGCGCGAACGCCACCGGCACCGGCGAGAACAGCACGCGCTTGATGGCCTTCTCGAACAGCAGCGCCAGCACGATGGCCGGCAGCGTGGCGATCACCACGTTCAGCGCAAAGCGCCGCGCCTCGGGCCGCGACGGCAGCCCCGCGATCACCGTGCCGATCCGGCGGCGATATTCCCAGCAGACGGCGAGGATCGCGCCGAACTGGATCACGACGTCGAAGGTCTTCGCCTGATCCGCATTGAAATTGAGAAAGCTGCCGGCAACGATCAGGTGGCCGGTGCTCGACACCGGTAGAAATTCGGTCAGTCCTTCGACGACGCCGAGTATCAGCGCCTTGCAGATCAGTATCCAGTCCATCGTGGGCCCGTTCGTCAGAGTTGCAGGAAACGGGCCGCCCCCCATCACGACAACGCGCGGCCCGGCCGGCCGCACGACCGGAATCGTCACTTTTCGACGATTTCGACGCGTATGCCGTTTGTAAGGATCGTAATTGTACCGGGTTCGTAGTGAACCCCGGCAAATTGCAGTTGATCGGGCTTGAACGTGTAGATCGGATAGTTGGTCAGCAACTGCGTGGCGAGCAGGCCGGCGGCTTGTCCGACCTGCGGCGCGTAGGTCTGCGCGTCGCCCGCGAGGTTGACGCTGTCGACGGCCGGCGCGCGCAGCACGACCGACAGGCTGGCCGGATCGTAAGCCAGTTGTGCGGAAATGGTAAACGTGCCGCTGACCGGTTCGCGCAGGAACGGGCTGGTGAAATGCGCGTCGAGTTGCACGGCGATGCGGTTCTGCTCGGGCAGCATGCCCACCGCCGGGTTGGCGAGCGCGACGTCGAACACCTGCGACACGGTGCGCTGATACGGGAATTTGCGCGCCACCGCGCGCTGCACGTCGCCGCGCGAGAACGTGTAGTGATTGGGGATGAACGGAAACGTGGGCGTCGCGGCGCATGCGGCCAGCGACACGGATACGCCCAATGCCGCAAACGCGGCGGTCACGAAGCGGCGACGGCCGCTTGCGCGCGATGGATTCATGCGGATTCTCCTGCGGCCGGCGAGCCGGGCGACCGCGCGCCGCGGCCCCGCCCTCGGATTGCATTGCGGCCCGCCGCGACGTGGTAATGCCGCCGCAGGCCCGGGGGCACAAGCCTAGCATGACGCCCCCCGACGCATCCGCAACGGCCGATCGCCGGAAGGCACGCCGGTCGGTCGGTAGCGCAACGGCTCGACGCGGCGCCCGCGCAGCGCGACAATCGCCACGCCGGCATCTGCGGAGCGGCCGCGCGACACGCATCGCGCGGCGTCACTGGAGGGGACATGACTTATGAAGAAGCGTCGGAACTCGTGCCCTTCACCGCGGAGATCGAAGCCGCGCTCGTCGAACTGGCGCTGAGTCGCGCGCCCGTGCGGCTGGCCAAGCTGGCCAGCGCGGCGTCGGAGGACGAGCGCTTCGACCGCCTGCCGCGTGCGGCGGCCGCCGCGTTCCATCTCGGGCTCTACGCGGAAGCACGGGCGCACGCCGAGGAAAGCCTCGCACTCGCGCCACGCCACCCGGCCGCCTGGAACCACGGCAACGCGGTGCATCTCGGCAATACGGTGCTGGGCCTGCTGGCGCTGCGCGACGACCCGCACCGTCACGGCCTCGCCGTGACCGCACTGCTGGCCTCGGCCGCCACGCCCGGCTCGCCGCAACTCGCCAGCTTCGGGCCGACGATGCAACTGGCCAAGGCGTTGCTGCGCGAAGGCGAGGCCATCCCCGTGCTCGACTATCTGATGCGCTGCCGCGGCTTCTGGCCCGCCGGCGCGGCGTGGCTCGATATCTGGGAGCGCAAGATCGGCGCGGGCCAGGTGCCCAACTTCTTCGAGCACTCGCTGATGTAGCGCCTTGGGCATTCAACGCGGCGCGGTCAGCACCTCGAGTTGCGTGAGCCACGCCATCGCCTCGTGACGGCTTGCACCGCACATCTCGGCCGACGGCTGCAGGCCCGAGCAGCAGGCCGGCCGCTCGGGCTGCCCGAAGATCCGGCAGTTGAGCGCCGCGTCCAGTTGGACGCACGGGGTGCCGGCCGGCTTGCCGTTCGGCATGCCCGGGATCGGGCTCGTGATCGATGGCGCGGTGCAGCACGCGCCGCATCCCGCGCGGCACGCATGTGCGTTGTCCGGCCCTGATTGTCCTGCCGCTTCCACGTTTTCCCGCCTTCCCTGCCAATGCAAACCGGCATTGTGCCATCGCAAACTTCGACGATATCGGCCTATCTCGTTATCACCGGCAGCGACTAGACTGAACCGCGTCGCTCGTCGCCTGTCGGTCTACCTCATGACGTCCTGTTCCCCCGCCCCCTTGTTCCGCCCCGATCTGCTCGCGAAATATGCGGCGAACGGCCCGCGCTACACGTCGTACCCCACCGCGCTGCAGTTCGACGATCGCTTCGACGTCGCCGACTACACGCGCGCCGCAGCCGATCCGGGCGCCTCGAACGCGCTGTCGCTGTACGTCCATATTCCGTTCTGCGCCACCGCCTGCTTCTACTGCGGCTGCAACCGCATCGCCACCCGCAACCACGCGCACGCGCGGCCCTACCTCGACCGGCTCAAGCAGGAGCTGGCGTTGCAGGCGGCCCGCTTCGATCCGTCGCGCACGATCACGCAACTGCACTGGGGCGGCGGCACGCCGACGTTCCTGTCCGAGCCCGAGATCGCCGAACTGATGGCGGCCACGCGCGCGCAGTTCCCGATCGCGCCGGACGACGAAGCCGAAATCTCGATCGAGATCGACCCGCGCACGGCCACCCCGGCCACGCTCGCGCACCTGCGCATGCAGGGCTTCAATCGCCTGAGCCTCGGCGTGCAGGACGTCGACCCCGAGGTGCAGCGCGCCGTGAACCGCGTGCAGCCGATCGAGCGCACCGCGAGCCTGATCACGGCGGCGCGGCTGATCGGCTATCGCTCGGTCAGCGTCGACCTGATCTACGGGCTGCCGAAGCAGACGGTCGCGAGCTTCGCGCACACGCTCGACACCGTGATCGAACTGGCGCCCGACCGCATTTCGGTGTTCGGTTACGCGCACCTGCCGGGCCTGTTCAAGATGCAGCGCCGCATCGACGACGCCACGCTGCCCACGCCGGCCGCGCGCATCGCGCTGCTGGGCCTCGCGATCGAGACGCTGACGCAGGCCGGCTATGTCTATATCGGCATGGATCACTTCGCGCGGCCGACCGACGAACTGGTCGCGGCCCAGCGCAACGGCACGCTGCAACGCAACTTCCAGGGCTACAGCACGTGCGCCGATACCGATCTGATCGGCATCGGCATGTCGTCGATCGGCAAGGTTGGCGATGTCTACGTGCAGAACGAGAAGGACATCGCCGCCTGGAGCGCCGCGATCGACGCGGGGCGGCTGCCGATCGCGCGCGGCGTCAGGCTGAACGCGGACGACCGCCTGCGGCGCGACGTGATCATGCGGCTGATGTGCCATCTCTCGTTGCCGTTCGCCGAACTGGAAACCGTGTACGGCATCCGCTTCGCCGAGCGTTTCGCGCCCGAACTGGCCCGGCTGCGCGATTTCGAGCGCGACGGCCTGCTGTCGATCGAGCCGCGCCGCCTGACGATCCACCCGGCCGGGCGGCTGTTCGTGCGCAACATCGCGATGTGCTTCGACGCTTATCTGTCCGGCGCCACCGCCGGGCGCTGCTCGAAAACCGTCTGACCGTCCGCCCCCGACCGTCGGCGGGCGGAGGCCTTCTGCGCTACAGTGGCGGTTTCCGCCGATCCCCGCCCCGCCACGATGCGCACGACCAAAGCGACCCTCGCGGTCGAACGCCTGAAAACCCGCACGGGCAATGCGCGCTACGCCGCCGTCAGCCTGCCCGGCGACCTGTTCTATCTGACCGACCGCGCCAGCGGCACGGCCGAAAAGCTCTGCGCGCCGCTGCCGCTCGACGAGTTCGTCAAGTTCGTCAACGGCGTGGCGCCGCCCGCGCCGCGCAGGGCCAGCAAGCTCGATGAGGCCTTCGAGGAAAAGATCCGCAACGCCAAGCGCTAAAACCCGCGCCGCAGCAAGGCGCGGGCGTGTTCCGGCGCTCGAATCGCGGCTCGTTTGGTACAATCGCCGAGTTAATTTCCCCGCTGACGGCCGCCTCGCGGCATGACCACCATGAACATCGAAAATGCGCGCTTCAACATGATCGAACAGCAGATCCGGCCGTGGGAAGTGCTGGACCCGGAGGTCCTGAGCCTGCTGTCGGTCGTCAAGCGCGAACACTACGTGCAGGGCGTCTATCGCGACCTCGCGTTCGCCGATCTCGAACTGCCGCTGCCCGGCGGCCAGAAGATGCTGGCGCCGCGCGTCGAGGCCCGCATCCTGCAGGAACTGGCCGTCAAGAAGCACGAAACCATCCTCGAAATCGGCGCCGGCTCGGGCTACATGGCTGCGCTGCTGGCCCATCGCGGCCAACACGTGGTGACGGTCGACATCGCGCCGGAGCTCGTGCAGTTCGCCACCAACAATTTGCGCGACAACGGCGTGACCAATGCCGAAGTGGTGCTGGCCGATGCCGCACGCGGCCTGCCGGAGCAAGCCCCGTACGACGTGATCTGCGTGTCGGGCGGCCTGCCCGTGGTGCCGCAGGAGCTGCTCGAGCAACTGAAGGTGGGTGGCCGGCTCGCGGCGTTCGTCGGTTCGCGCCCGGTCATGAAGGCGCAGATCATCACCCGCATCGATGATAAACAGTTCCGGGTCGCCGACGTGTTCGAAACCTACGTCGATCACCTCGTCAACGCGATGGAGCCGTCGCGCTTCCGGTTCTGATCGCGTCGCACCTCTTCCTCTCACGCCTCACCCCGACACCGTCATGCCGATGCAAATCCTGACCGCTCCCGCCCTGGCCGCATGGCTCGGCGACGCATCCCGCCCCGCGCCCGTCGTGCTCGACGTGCGCGAACCGTGGGAAGTCGCCACCGCCAGCCTCGCGGGCAGCGTGTCGATCCCGATGCAGCAGATCCCCGCGCGCAGCGAGGAGCTCGACGACGAAGCCGAAATCGTCTGCCTCTGCCATCACGGCATGCGCAGCGCGCAGGTCGCGATGTTCCTCGAATCGCGCGGCTTCACGAAGATCTACAACCTGCAAGGCGGCATCGACGCGTGGTCGCGCGATGTCGATCCGTCGGTGCCGCGCTACTGATCCCCACCTGACGCACCGCCTTCTCTCGCAACGCCGCAGCTCCCCAGGCTGCGGCGTTGTGCTTTGCGGAGCCGGCAGATCGAGGCGGCATGCACCGATCTGCGGCCCGCTCCCTGGCCGATACGCCGTCACGCCCGCCTGCCAAGCCCACCCATGACCAGCCAATGGGCCGCCGCGACGCATCGCGGTGCGCGCCATGCGTCTCAAGCGTGCAACGCGCGGGCTGCCTGCACGACGCCCAAGGCCCGATGACCCGCCATCGTGCATCGCCCCGCGATGCACCACGAACGGCCGCCAGCCTGCACCGCGACGGACCACCCTCGCCAGGCGCCGCCACACCGCAACCGTCCGCGCGCGGCATCGCGTACACGTCGAGCCGCGCCGTACAAGGATTTCACGGCCCCTGGCACATGCCTTGCGTTATTCGCTTCCGAGGCGCCGCATCGGCGCACGCAAGCCAACAACGTCAAGGGGAACTCGATGAAGCGTCGCAGTCTGTTGAAGATCGGATCGATGGCGGGTGCACTCACGCTGGCAAGCCGCCTGCCGCTGGCCCACGCGGATGAAAAAGGTCCGATCAAGGTCGGCATCCTGCATTCGCTGTCGGGCACGATGGCGATCTCCGAGACCTCGTTGAAGGACACCGCGCTGATGACCATCGCGGAGATCAACAAGGCGGGCGGCGTGATGGGCCGCCAGTTGCAGCCGGTGGTGGTCGATCCGGCCTCGAACTGGCCGCTGTTCGCCGAGAAGGCGCGCGGGCTGATCACCCAGGACAAGGTCGCCGTCACGTTCGGCTGCTGGACCTCGGTGTCGCGCAAATCGGTGCTGCCGGTGTTCGAGGAACTGAACGGCCTGCTGTTCTACCCGGTGCAGTACGAAGGCGAGGAAATGTCGCGCAACGTGTTCTACACGGGCGCCGCGCCGAACCAGCAGGCGATCCCCGCCACCGAATACCTGATGAGCGCCGAAGGCGGCGCGGCCAAGCGCTTCTTCCTGCTCGGCACCGACTACGTGTACCCGCGCACGACCAACAAGATCCTGCGCGCGTTCCTGAAATCGAAGGGCGTTCAGGATGCCGATATTCAGGAGGTCTACACGCCGTTCGGTCATAGCGACTACCAGACCATCGTCTCGAACATCCGCACCTTCTCGCAAGGCGGCAAGACCTGCGTGATCTCCACCATCAACGGCGATTCGAACGTGCCGTTCTACAAGGAACTCGGCAACCAGGGCCTCAAGGCCACCGACGTGCCGGTGGTGGCGTTCTCGGTGGGCGAGGAAGAACTGCGCGGCATCGACACCAAGCCGCTGGTCGGCAACCTGGCCGCCTGGAACTACTTCATGTCGCTGCGCAATCCCGAGAACGCGAAGTTCAAGGCGATGTTCGCGGACTGGGTCAAGAAGAACAACCTGCCGGGCGGCGCCAAGCGCGTGACGAACGATCCGATGGAAGCGACCTTCGTCGGCATCCACATGTGGAAGCAGGCGGTCGAGAAGGCCAAGAGCACGGACGTCGACAAGGTGCGCGTGGCGATGATCGGCCAGAAGTTCAACGCGCCGTCGGGCTTCGTGCTGGAGATGGACGGCAATCACCACCTGCACAAGCCGGTGATGATCGGCGAGATCCGCGCCGACGGCCAGTTCAACGTGGTGTGGCGCACCAAGACGACGGTGCGCGCGCAACCGTGGAGCCCATATATCCCGGGCAACGCGGGCAAGCCCGACGTGGTCAGCTCGATCGGCGACTTCCTGCGCCGCCGCCGCGCCGCGCTCGCCTGAGCGGGCGGCCGCCCCCGAGGCGGCATGGGTGGCCGTCATGGCCTCCGCGCACCGCGCCTCGCGCGCCGTGCGCGGCCGCTTCTCCCCGCGCGGCCGGCCGGTCGCGCGGTTCACCCTGCGGTTCAACCGACAGCCAGGATTTTCCGATGCTCACGTTCTCACGCCGCGCCCGACACGGCCTTGCCGCGCTCGCCGCTTTCGTCGCGCTCGCGTGCGTCGCGCCCAGCCCAGCGTTCGCGCTCGATGCCGCCGACACGGCCGCGCTGGCCGGCGACGATTTCGATGCGAAGCTCGCCGCGATCGACCATCTCTCGACGGCAGGCGACGCCGCATCGGTCGCGCTGCTGCACGCGCTGGCCGACGGCGGCGTGCTCGCCACCGACGACGGCAAGCTGCTGGTGCAGGCCGACGACGGCAGCACCAAGGACGCCCTGAGCGGCGCCACCGTACAGCCCGGCGACGCGCAAGCCATCACGCTCAACAACCTGCTGCGCAGCAAGGTGGCCAACGCGCTGTCGGCGCTCGACCTCGCCTCGCCCGATCTCGCTGCGCGCACCGCCGCGGTCGATGCGCTGCTCAAGAATCCCGACGCCTCGCTCAAGCCGCTGATCGAAAAAGCGCGCGCGAAGGAAACCGATGCCACGCTCAAGCGCCGCCTCGACGCGCTGTGGGCGATCGCCGCGCTGCACGACAAGGACGCCGCCAAGCGGCTCGAAGCCGTGAAGGTGGTGGCCGCACGTAACGACCTCGACATGATCGAGCAACTGCGCCCGCTGGTCGCCAAGCAGCCCGACGGCCATTACGCCGAACCCGATGCGCAGGTGCGCGCGGCGGCGCAGGAAGGCCTCGACGCGCTGCATTCGCTGCAGGAACGCGGCGAGATCGCCAGCACGCTGTTCGCCGGCCTCTCGCTCGGCAGCGTGCTGCTGCTCGCCGCGCTCGGCCTGGCGATCACCTACGGCCTGATCGGCGTGATCAACATGGCGCACGGCGAGTTCCTGATGATCGGCGCCTACGCCACCTACGTGGTGCAGACGCTGTTCCAGCGCTACGCGCCGGGCGCGTTCGACTGGTATCCGCTGCTGGCCGTGCCGGCCTCGTTCGTGGCCGCCGCCGTGGTGGGCGTGGTGCTGGAGCGCACCGTGCTCAAGCATCTGTACGGCCGCCCGCTCGAAACGCTGCTGGCCACCTTCGGCGTGAGCCTGATCCTGATCCAGGCCACCCGCATGATCTTCGGCGCGCAGAACGTGCAGGTCTCGAACCCGTCGTGGATGAGCGGCGGCGTGAGCGTCATGCAGAACCTGATCCTGCCGTACAACCGCATCGCGATCCTGGCGTTCTCGCTGATCGTGGTCGGCATCGCCTGGGCCGTGCTGACCAAAACCCGCCTCGGGCTGTTCGTGCGCGCCGTCACGCAGAACCGCCGGATGGCGGCCTGCGTCGGCGTGAAAACAGCTCGTGTGGATTCCTACGCATTTGCGTTCGGCGCGGGCATCGCCGGGCTCGGCGGCTGCGCGCTCTCGCAGATCGGCAACGTCGGCCCCGACCTCGGCCAGAACTACATCATCGATTCGTTCATGGCGGTGGTGCTCGGCGGCGTGGGCCAGATCGCCGGCACGGTGGTGGGCGGCTTCGGCCTCGGCCTCGTCAGCAAGGCGATCGAGCCGTTCTGGGGCGCCGTGCTCGCCAAGATCGTGGTGCTCGTGATGATCGTGCTGTTCATCCAGAAACGCCCGCAGGGCATGTTCGCCCTGAAGGGCCGCAGCGCGGAGGCCTGAAACATGACTTCGACCTCTTCCCTCGCCGCCGCGCCGGTCACGCCGGCCACGCTGCCCACCCCGGGCGCGGGCGGCGCATCCGGCTTCGCGCTCGGCCTGCCGCCGCGCGCCGCGCTGCTGTCGCGCCGCGCCTGGCTCGCGCTGGTCGCGCTGTGCCTCGCGATCGGCATCGGCGTGCCGATCGCGGCGCTCGTCACGCCCGAATCGAGCACGTTTCATCTGTCGTCCTATGCAATGACGATCGCCGGCAAGTTCATGTGCTACGCGATCGGTGCGCTCGCGCTCGATCTGGTGTGGGGCTACTGCGGCATCCTGAGCCTCGGCCACGGCCTGTTCTTCGCGATCGGCGGCTATGCGATCGGCATGTACCTGATGCGCGAGATCGGCCACGACGGCGTGTACGGCAGCAACCTGCCCGACTTCATGGTGTTCCTGAACTGGAAATCGCTGCCGTGGTACTGGAGCGGCTCCGATCACCTGATCGTCGCATTGGTGTTGGTGGTGCTGGCTCCGGCCGTGATCGCCTGGGTGTTCGGCTTCTTCACGTTCCGCTCGCGCGTGAAGGGCGTGTACCTGTCGATCATCACGCAGGCCATGACGTTCGCCGCGATGCTGCTGTTCTATCGCAACGAAACCGGCTTCGGCGGCAACAACGGCTTCACCGATTTCAAGCGCCTGGCCGGCTACACCATCACCTCGCCCGGCATGCGCACGGTGTTGCTGCTGCTGACGTTCGCCACGCTGGTGCTCGCGTTCATCGCCGCGCGCGCGATCGTCACCTCGAAGCTCGGGCGGGTGGTCACCGCCGTGCGCGACGGCGAAACGCGACTGATGTTCCTCGGCTACAGCCCGCTCGCCTACAAGCTGTTCGTGTGGACCGTGTCGGCCGTGCTGTGCGGCATCGCCGGCGCGCTCTATGTGCCGCAGGTGGGCATCATCAACCCGAGCGAGATGTCGCCGGGCAACTCGATCGAGATGGCGATCTGGGTGGCGGTGGGCGGGCGCGGCACGCTGATCGGCCCGATCATCGGCGCGTTCGCGGTAAACGGCGCGAAGAGCTTCTTCACGGCCTATTTCGCCGAATACTGGCTGTTCTTTCTTGGCCTGATCTTCGTGCTGGTGCCGCTCCTGATGCCGCGCGGCATCGTGGGCGTGATCGAATCCGTCATGAAACGTGGAGGCAGCCGATGAACGAGAACGGCATGATGCCCGACCTGGCCCAACCGGATGGCAGCGACACGCTGACCGTCAGCGGCGTGGCCTCGATGTCGCGCGTGGTCGAACCAGGCGCGATCGATACCTCGCACGGCACGATCCTCTATCTTGAGGATATCGAAGTAAGTTTCGACGGCTTTCGCGCGCTCAAGAAGCTCTCGCTGACGATCGACGCAGGCGAACTGCGCTGCGTGATCGGCCCGAACGGCGCGGGCAAGACCACCATGATGGACGTGATCACCGGCAAGACCAAGGCCGATTCCGGCAAGGTGTTCCTCGGCCAGACCATCGACCTGTCGCGCATGAACGAGCCGGAAATCGCACGCACCGGCATCGGCCGCAAGTTCCAGAAGCCGACCGTGTTCGAAGCGCATCCGGTCTGGGAAAACCTCGAACTGGCGATGAAAACGGATAAAGGCTGGTTCGCATCGCTGCGCTCACGTCTGGATCGCCACGCTCAACAGCGCATCGAGGAAACCCTCGAACTGATCAAGCTCGAAGACAGCGCCTATCGGCTGGCCGGCGAGCTGTCGCACGGCCAGAAGCAGCGGCTCGAAATCGGCATGCTGCTGATGCAGCAACCGGCGCTGCTGCTGCTCGACGAACCGGCGGCCGGCATGACCGACCACGAAACCATGGAACTCGCGCAGCTTTTGAACACGCTGCGCGGCACCTGCTCGATGATGGTGGTCGAACACGACATGGAGTTCGTCGCGGCGCTCGCGGGCGACACTGGCCGCGTGACCGTGATGGCCGAAGGCGCGGTGCTCGCGCAAGGCACGCTCGACACGGTCAAGCGCGACGAAGCCGTGATCGAGTCCTACCTCGGTCGATAAGGAATCCCCAGCATGTTGAAGATCGAATCGCTGAATCAGTTCTATGGCGGCAGCCACATCCTGCGCAACGTCAACCTCACCGCCGAGGACGGCAAGCTGACCGTGCTGCTCGGGCGCAACGGCGTGGGCAAGACCACGCTGCTGCGCTGCCTGATGGGCGTGGTGGCCGCGAAGAACGGCAGCGTGGCGTGGCGCGGCAAGCCGCTCGATGCATTGGCACCGCATGCGCGCGTCGCCGCCGGGCTGGCCTACGTGCCGCAGGGCCGCGACATCTTTCCGCGCTTGACGGTCGAGGAAAACCTGCTGGTGGGCGCGGCGAGCCGCAAGGCGCCGTCGAAGGTGCCGGACCGCATCTACGAGCTGTTTCCGGTGTTGAAGGACATGCGCGCGCGGCGTGGCGGCGACTTGTCGGGCGGGCAGCAACAGCAGCTTGCGATCGGCCGTGCGCTGATGAGCGAGCCGCAATTGCTGATCCTCGACGAGCCGACCGAAGGCATCCAGCCGTCGATCATCCAGGACATCGGCCGCACGCTGCGCCAGCTCGTCGACGAAACCAACATGACGGTGCTGCTGGTCGAGCAGTACTACGATTTCGCGCGCTCGATCGCCGATCAGTATTGGGTGATGAGCCGCGGCGAGATCGTCACGGGCGGCGCCGGCAGCGAGATGGAAGCGAACGGGGTTAGAGAACTGATCGCCGTGTGAGCGTATAGCTGGCCGGCGCGGCGCGCCGGGCCACCCGCTCAGGCCACGGTCTGGATGACCTCGAAACCCTCGAACTCCGGATGGCCGAGGTAGAGCGGGCGGTTCGCGCCGCCCGCATTGCGATGAGCCGCGCGAAATGCCTCCGATTGCGTCCAGTCGACGAACGCCGCATGGTTCGCCCAGACGGTGTGGCTCGCGTAGAGCACGTGGTCCTCGCGCGTGGGGCCGCGCAGCAGATGGAATTCCACGAACCCCGGGACCGTTTTCAGTTGCGTGTCGCGATCGAGCCAGACCTGCTCGAAGGCGGCCTCCGAACCCAGGGCCACCTTGAAACGATTCATTGCGATATACATGCGCGGTTCCTCCTGATCGAACGATGCATCCGGCGGCCTGCCGGCACGCCGGAACGGAACCGGCAGTGTACCGTGCGAGGCGGCAGGCTCGCCGCCCGCCCGCTCGCGCCCCCACCGTGGTGTAGCATGGCGGCGCGCCACGGCGCCCGAATGCGTTGCGCCCCTTTCTCCGATGCCAGCCCCCCGATGTCCGCTACCGATTTGCCCGACCATCGCACCGCAGCCGCCACCGACCTGCCCGCCGCCCCGGTCGCCGCCACCAAGAAAGCCTGGCGCGCGATGCTCGAACTCGGCTTCGAGCGGCAGCGCACGGGGCGCTCGGCGCTCGTGCATCGCCGTCACGACGGCCCGCTGCGCATCCAGCGCCCGCTCTATCCCGAAGGCGACGCGATCTGCCACGCGGTGATCGTGCATCCGCCCGGCGGCGTCGCGGGCGGCGACAGGCTCGACATCGCCGTGCAGGTCGGCAGCGGTTCGCACGCGGTGATCACCACGCCGGGCGCCACCAAGTGGTACAAGTCGAACGGCCTCGACGCGCGGCAACGGATCGCCATCGCGGTGGCCGACGACGCGAAGCTCGACTGGCTGCCGCAAAACAACCTGTTCTTCGACGCCACGCAGGCCTCGCTGGAGTTCTCGCTGACGGTGGGCGAGCGCGCCAGCGTGATCGGCTGGGACGTCTCGCAACTGGGCCGGCAGGCGGCCGGCGAAACCTGGTCGGTCGGCCGGATCGCCTCGTCGGCGCGCATCGCGGGCGCCGACGGCGCACCGCTCTGGATCGAGCGCGCGCATCTCGGCGCGACCGAACCGCTGCGCGTCACGCCGCAGGGGCTGGCGGGCTTTCCCGTCTACGGCACGCTGTGGGCGATCGGCGACGCCTGCACCGATGCACTGGCCGAATCGCTGGCCCCCGCGCTGCCGTTCGGCGACACGCTGCGCGCCGGCGTCACCTGCGTCGCGCCGCGCGTGATGCTGATCCGCGCGCTGGCCGGCTCGGTCGAGGCGCTGCAGAACCTGTTCGTCGAGCAATGGACGCGGCTGCGTCCGCTGGTGCACGGCGTCGAGGCGCGAGCGCTGCGGCTCTGGCAAACCTGATCGCCCCTTTCCCCTGCACCACCGTGAGGCATCGCGCCGGCCGCCTCGCACCGAGGCGGTGAACGCACGCACGCAAACCCGACACACGACGCACTACCGCATGGCACACGGCTTGCGTTCATGAACTGCCGCCGTGCCGCGCACGGCACACGATGCTACGATCGGCCGGTTGCCGTGCATGCAACGCGCGGCCGAATTATTACGTCTAGCTAAACATCGGGCTTTCATGAAGCTGACTCCACGAGAGAAAGACAAACTGTTGATCTTCACCGCCGCGCTGCTCGCCGAGCGCCGCCGCGCCCGCGGCCTGAAGCTCAACTATCCGGAGACGATCGCGTTCATCACCGCCGCGCTGATGGAAGCGGCGCGCGACGGCAAGACGGTGGCCGAGGTCATGCACTACGGCACCACGCTGCTCACGCGCGACGACGTGATGGACGGCATCGCGGAGATGATCCCCGACATCCAGGTCGAGGCCACCTTCCCCGACGGCACCAAGCTGGTCACCGTCCACCACCCGATTCCCTGAGGCCCACGATGATTCCCGGCGAAATCCTCACCGACGACGGCGATCACGAGCTGAACGTCGGCCGCCCGACCATCACGCTGGCCGTCGCCAATACCGGCGACCGGCCGGTGCAGGTCGGCTCGCATTACCACTTCCACGAAGTCAACGATGCGCTGTCGTTCGACCGCGCCGCCGCGCGCGGCTTCCGGCTCAACATCGCGTCGGGCACGGCCGTGCGCTTCGAGCCGGGCCAGACGCGCACCGTCGAGCTGGTCGAGCTGGCCGGCGACCGCATCGTCTACGGCTTCCAGGGCAAGGTGATGGGCAAGCTCTGAGCGCCCGCGCCGTGGGTTCGCAGCCCGTAACCGTTGTTCAGTTGTTCGCTGCCCGGCGCATCGCCGGGCGCTCCAAGGATTCGACACCATGACACTACGCTTGAGCCGCCGCGCCTACGCGGAAATGTTCGGCCCGACCACCGGCGACCGCATCCGCCTGGCCGATACCGAGCTGCTGATCGAGGTCGAGCGCGACTGCACGATCTATGGCGAGGAAGTGAAATTCGGCGGCGGCAAGGTGATTCGCGACGGCATGGGCCAGTCGCAGCGCGTCGCCACCGAGGTGGCCGACACCGTCATCACCAATGCCGTGATCCTCGATCACTGGGGCATCGTGAAGGCGGACATCGCCCTCAAGGACGGCCGCATCCAGTCGATCGGCAAGGCCGGCAACCCCGACATCCAGCCCGGCGTGACGATCGCGATCGGCGCGGCCACCGAAGTGATCGCGGGCGAAGGCATGATCGTGACGGCGGGCGGCATCGACACCCACATCCACTTCATCAGCCCGCAGCAGATCGACGAGGCGCTGGCCTCGGGCGTCACCACCATGATCGGCGGCGGCACCGGCCCGGCGGCCGGCACCAACGCCACCACCTGCACCCCCGGCCCGTGGCACATCGAACGGATGCTGCAGGCCGCCGACGGCTGGCCGATCAACATCGGCTTTCTCGGCAAGGGCAACGTGAGCCTGCCGCAGCCCGCCGAGGAACAGATCGCGGCCGGCGCGATCGGCCTGAAGCTGCACGAGGATTGGGGCTCGACGCCCGCCGCGATCGACAACTGCCTCACCGTTGCGGACGCAACCGATACGCAGGTGGCGATCCACACCGACACGCTGAACGAAGGCGGTTTCGTCGAATCGACGGTGGCCGCGTTCAAGGGCCGCACGATCCACACGTATCACACCGAAGGCGCGGGCGGCGGCCATGCGCCCGACATCCTCAAGGTGTGCTCGGAGCTGAACGTGCTGCCGTCGTCGACCAACCCGACGCGGCCCTACACGATCAACACGCTCGACGAACACCTCGACATGCTGATGGTGTGCCATCACCTCGATCCGTCGATCGCCGAGGATCTGGCGTTCGCCGAATCGCGAATCCGCCGCGAGACGATCGCCGCCGAGGACATCCTGCACGACCTCGGCGCGCTGTCGATGATGTCGTCGGATTCGCAGGCGATGGGCCGGGTGGGCGAGGTGATCATCCGCGCCTGGCAGACCGCGCACAAGATGAAGGTGCAGCGCGGCAAGCTGCCCGAAGATGGCGCGCGCAACGACAACTTCCGCGCCAAGCGCTACGTCGCGAAGTACACCATCAACCCGGCGCTCACGCACGGCATCGCGCACGAAGTCGGCTCGATCGAGCCGGGCAAGTGGGCCGACCTGGTGCTGTGGGAACCGGCGTTCTTCGGCGTGAAGCCGGCCATGATCCTCAAGGGCGGCATGATCGCGGTCGCGCAGATGGGCGACCCGAACGCATCGATCCCGACGCCGCAGCCGGTGCATTTCCGCGAGATGTTCGCCACCCGTGGCGGCGCGCTCGGCCGCACCTCGCTGACCTTCGTCTCGCAGCTCGCGCTGGACAACGGCGTCGCGGCGCGCTACGGCCTGGCCAAGCGCGTGGTGCCGGTGCGCGGCTGCCGCACCGTCACCAAGGCCGACATGGTCCACAATGCGTGGCGGCCCGACATCACCGTCGACCCGGAAACCTACGACGTGGTGGCGAACGGCCTGTTGCTGACCTGCGAACCCGCCACCGTGCTGCCGATGGCGCAGCGCTACTTCCTGTTCTGATTCATGCGCACTCTCGACAAACGCATCGCCCCCAACGTCAAGCTCGCGGCCTCGCTGGTCGCGCGCGCGCCCACCCTCACGCTGGCCTACGACGCCCGCTGCAAGAGCCGCTTCGCCGCGACGCTCGACAACGGCGAGGAGGTGGGCGTGGTGCTGCCGCGCGGCACCGTGCTGGCCGACGGCGACGTGCTGGTGGCCGACGACGGCAAGCTGGTGCGCATCGTCGCGGCGTCCGAAGCGGTGATGCGCGTGCGCGCGCCGAATGCGCTGACGTTCACGCGCGCCGCCTATCACCTCGGCAATCGCCACACGCCGGTGCAGATCGGCGCGGACACGCTGGTGCTCGAATACGATCCGGTGCTGGCCGACATGCTGACGCGGCTCGGCGCGAAGGTGGAGCGCGTGGACGCGCCGTTCCAGCCCGAAGCCGGCGCATACGGCGGCGGCCACAAGCACGGCCACGACGCGACGTTCGCCGAGGATTACGCGCTCGCGCAGCAGGTGTACGGCGAGCATCACGGGCATGCGCATTCGCATGACCATGGGCACGATCATTCGCACCACGGCCATGTGCATACGGCAGCCTGCGGTCACGATCACGCGCATGGCGACGCCGCGCATTCGCACGATCACGGGCACGATCATTCACACGGCGGCCACGTGCATACGGCCGCCTGCGGTCATGATCACGCGCATGACGACGCCGCGCATTCGCACGATCACGGGCACGATCATTCACACGGCGGCCACGTTCACACGGCAGCCTGCGGTCACGATCATGCGCACGGCTACGCCGCCGCACATTCGCACGATCACGGCCAGCCCGGCCACGTCCACACCGACGCCTGCCATCACGACCATTCGCACGATCCCAAGCCCGTCGCCATCACGTTCCGCAAGCGCGAGCATGGACACGGCTGAACTCGTCGCGCTGCTGCACCTCGCCTCGCCGGCACTGCCGATCGGCGGCTTCAGCTATTCGCAGGGCTTCGAGGCCGCGCTCGACGCGAACCTGATCCACGACGCCGACAGCGCGCGCGAATGGATCGCCAGCGGCCTGGCCGACGTGCTCGCCGCCTGCGAACTGCCGTTCCTCGCGCATCAGCTCGAACGCTGGCGCACGCACGACACGGCCGCGCTCGCCGAGGCCAACGCCGAATTCATCGCCAGCCGCGAATCGGCCGAACTGCGCCGCGAAACCGAGCAGATGGGCTGGTCGCTCGCGCAGTTGTGCGCCTCGCTCGAATGGGGCGACGCGGCACGGCGCGCCACGCTCGCGGCGATCAGGCCGGTCGCGCTGCCCACCGCCTACGCATTCGCGGCCGCCGCGCACGACGCCACACCCGACGCGGTGCTGACCGCCTACGCGTTCGGCTGGGTCGAAAACCAGGCCGCGGCCGCGCTGAAGGCGGTGCCGCTCGGCCAGCTCGCCGGCCAGAAGATTCTCGTCGCGCTGCGCGGCGCGATCGCCGACGCCGTGCGCCGCGCGCTCGCCACCCCGCCCGAGGCCATCAACACGTTCGCCCCGCTGCTCGGCATCCTGTCGGCGCGGCACGAAACCCAGTACTCCCGACTGTTCCGCTCCTGAACGCCCGACCATGAACACGCCCTCCGCTTCCTCCCGCCGCACCAAGAAACTGCCACCGCTGCGCGTCGGCATCGGCGGTCCCGTCGGCTCCGGCAAGACGACCCTGCTCGAAATGCTGTGCAAGGCCATGCGCGAACGCTACGACCTCGTCGCGATCACCAACGACATCTACACGAAGGAAGACCAGCGCCTGCTGACGGTGGCCGGCGCGCTGCCCGAGGAACGGATCATGGGCGTGGAGACGGGCGGTTGCCCGCACACGGCGATCCGCGAGGATGCCTCGATCAACCTGGAAGCCGTCGACCGCATGCTGGGCCGCTTCCCCGACGCCGACATCGTCTTCATCGAATCGGGCGGCGACAACCTCGCGGCCACGTTCAGCCCCGAACTGTCGGACCTGACGATCTACGTGATCGACGTGGCCGGCGGCGAGAAGATCCCGCGCAAGGGCGGCCCCGGCATCACCAAGTCGGATCTGCTCGTGATCAACAAGACCGATCTCGCGCCGCTGGTGGGCGCGAATCTCGACGTGATGGCATCGGACACGAAGAAGATGCGCGGCGAGCGCCCGTACGTGATGACGAACCTGAAGGCGCTCGAGGGCGTGGCCGAGGTCATCGCGTTCATCGAGAAGAAGGGATTGCTGACGGCGTGATGCGTCAGCGGTAGCGGCACGCGGCGGGCGGCGGACGACACGCCGCCGCGCGCCGAAGGCGCCTCAGGCCGGCTCGCCCTCGTCGCGCGCCGCCGGCAGCAGCGCAGTGAGCACGTCCACCGTGCGTGCCGTCGCGCCACGATGGCGTGCGGCAAACGCGGCCCCGGCCGCGCCCATCGCGATGCGCCGCGCCGGATCGGCGAACAGCACGTCGAGCGCCGCCGCCAATGCTTCGGGGTCCTGAACCTGCTCGGCCGCGCCCGTGGCCACCGCGTCGGCCGTCGCCTGCGTGAAATTGAAGACGTGCGGCCCGATCAGCACCGGTACGCCCACGGCACATGCCTCGATCAGGTTCTGGCCGCCGAGCGGCAGCAGGCTGCCGCCGATGAACGCCGCGTCGGCCGCCGCGTAATACGCGCCCAATTCGCCCATCGAATCGCCGAGCAGCACCGTGACCTCGCCCGGCACCGGCGCGCTCGCGCCGCTGGCGGCTGCCGCCGCACCGGGCGACCACAACACCGAACGACGCGCCACCGCATGCCCTTCGCGCTCGGCCAGCGCGGCCACTTCGTCGAAGCGCTGCGGGTGACGCGGCACCAGCATCAGCAGCGCGCCGGGCGTCTTCAGTGCCGCGAACGCGCGCAACACCAGCACCTCCTCACCCTCGCGCGTGCTGGCCGCCACCCACACCGGACGCGCGCCGATCGCCGCGCGCCACGCATGGCCGCGCGCGGCCAGCTCGGGCGGCGTGGTCATGTCGAACTTGAGATTGCCGAGCACGGCCAGGTTGCGCGCGCCGAGCGCGCCGAGCCGTTCCGCATCGGCCGGGCTTTGCGCGAGCACGCGCGAGAACCCGCCGAACACCTCGCGCACGGCCGAGCCGAAGCGCGAGGCGCGCCGGAACGAACGCGCCGACATGCGGCCGTTGGTCAACACCAGCGGCACGTCGGCGCGCCGGCATTCGTCGATCAGCGTGGGCCACACCTCGGTTTCCATCACGAGGCCCAGCGTGGGCCGCCAGGCGCGCAGGAAGCGGCGCACCAGATGCGGCATGTCGTAGGGCAGATAACAACGCAGCACGCGCGCACCGAACAACTGCTCGCCGGTGGCGCGGCCGCTCGGCGTCATGTGCGTGATCAGCAGCTTCGCGTCGGGCCGCGCCGCCAGCAGCGCGTCGATCAGCGGCTGCGCCGCGCGCGTCTCGCCGACCGACACCGCATGCACCCAGATCAGCGGCGCCGGATCGTCCGGGCCGCGCAACGCGCGCATGGCCGGCGCGATATGCCCGAAGCGCTCGCCGATATGCTCGCGATAGCCGCGCTCCCGGCGCGAACGCCAAAACAAACGCAGCACCGCGGCGGGCGCCACGATCCACCAAAGCGCGCGATACACCGCTCTCAACATGACACCACCGTGATTGATTCCGTGCGTTGGCGCGGCCGCTCAGACGAGCGCGCGCCGTTGCAGCCGTTCGAGAATGCCGAGCGGTGCGCATTCCGGCCGCGCCATCGCGCCGACCGGCAGGAAGAAGGTTTGTTCCATCATGAACTGCCCCGACATCACCGCGTGCGAGGTCTGGTCCGAGAAGCAGATCCAGACGCTGCCGGGCGGGAACGGCATGGTTTGCTGCGGGCAATCCTGCTGATAGCCGAGATCGGCCTTCATCGCATCGTGCAGATGCAGCATCAGATGGTCGTAGGCGCTGCGCTTCGATTTCGTGACGTGCAGCAAATTCAGCAGCCACGCCGCGCCGGGCAGTTGCGGGCGGATCGACGGCAGGAAGCGCTTGGCGACATCCTCGAACGGCTCGCCGACGCGCCACACGCGCGGTGCGCCGTTCGGGTTCACGTTCGTGAACACGCGCAGGATGCGCTCGCCGTAGTTGGGCCGCGACGGGAACGCGTCGACGTGCAGCCGGCTGTCGTCCTTGCGCCACGAGGTTTCGCGCGTCTCGACCTGGCGCAGCCGCAGGCTGGTGGGCGCGACGCGCATCTTGCCGCGATATTCGGGGAACAGGCCGTCGACGAGCGAGGCCGCCTGCTGCTGATAGCGCGCCACCAGCGCGCGCACGGCCGATTGCGTGACCGCATCGCCGAGCACGCCGGCCACCGCGCCGCCATTCGGCGCGAGGCTGATGTTCTTGCGCTGCGGATCGGCCAGCGCCGGATCGAGCAGCGCTTCCTCGCCGCCTTCGATGGCGAACCGCAGGTTCGGGAAATACAGCACCTTGCCGGTTTCGACCGCCGCGAGCAATTGCTCGCGCGGCACGGACAACTGCTGGCCGTGCCAGTCGGCCGACTCGATATCGAGGATTTGAGACCCGGGCTGCGCGCCCGACAGGGGTTCGGTCATGATCGCACCGTTACAGAAGGCCGAACGACGCGAGCGCGCCCTTCACCTGAGACAGGGTGGGCGGCGCGCCGGCCGAGCCGAGATTGACGACGTTCGGCGACCAGTAGCCGCCCGTGCGCCACGCGGTCGCGAAATTGTACAGTTCGACGGTAGGCCGCTTGAGCGCCGCGGCGATATGCACGAGGCCCGTATCGACGCCGACCGTGGCCGCCGCGCCGTCGATCAGCCCGACCACCGCCGGCAACGACAGCTTCGGCGGCACGATCGCGGCCGCGCCGAACTCCTTCGCCAGCCGCTCGCTGGTTGCGCGCTCGGCTTCGCTGCCCCACGGCAACACCAGCGATGCACCGCGCCGCACCAGCGTCTGGCCGAGTTCGATCCAGGCGGCATCGGGCCATTGCTTGTCGGCGCGGGACGTCGCGTGGACGAAAACGACGTAGGGTACCGGAAGATTCAGATCGGTCGCGGCGAGCGCCCGCGCGGCCTGATGCGTGTCAAGGCCGAACTCGAGTTCGCCCTCGGGCGTCGGCACCGGATCGCCGAGCGCGGCGGCCGCCAGTTGGCGCGTGCGCTCGACCACATGAGTGCGCGGCGCGATCGGCACGTGGCGCTTATAGAAGAAGCGCGCCGGCCATTCGTAGCCGGCGCCGTCGGTTCGATTGCCGAGCCCGACCAGCGGGCCGCGCGCCCAGCTCGCCACCCAGGCGCTCTTGATCAAGCCCTGGCAGTCGATCACGAGGTCGTAGTGTTCGCCGGCGATCTGGCGGCGGAAGGCGCGGATCTCGCGCCAGGTCTTCGCGCTGCCGAGCGACTTGCGCCAGCGCCGCAGCGAGAACGGCAGCACGCGGCGCACGCCGCGCACGAGCTTCACGAGCTCGACGAAACTTTCCTCGACGAGCCAGTCGATCTGCGCGTCCGGGTGGTGCCGGTGGATGTCGGCGATCACCGGCATGTTGTGCACGACGTCGCCCAGCGACGACACACGCACGATCAGAATTTTTTGCACGCTGAAAAAACCGGGACAGGCCGGTACGGACCCAAAGACGCGATTTTATCGCGTCGGCGGACTTATCTCGTAAACGGGGAATGGCGGAGGGATTCGGGAGGACACGGAACGAGGCAAGCAGCCGGAGCGGCCGCACAGCAAGCCGCTCCGTTGCCCCATCCGTTTAGAACGGCAGCTTTGCGTCCGGCTTCGCCGCCGTCAGTGCGCGGCGGAAATCGTCCTGGATTCGCGCCAGCCCTTCGGCGGTGTTCGCCTCGAAGCGCAACACCACCACCGGCGTGGTGTTCGACGAACGGGCCAGACCGAAGCCGTCCGGATACTCGACGCGCAGGCCGTCGATCGTGACGATCTCGTCGGCGCCGTCGAACTTGGCGTTCGCGCGCAGCTTCTCGATCAGCTCGACGTTCTCGCCTTCCTCGAGCTTCAGTTGCAGCTCGGGCGTCGATTCGGCGTTCGGCAGGCCGTTGAGCAGCGCGCTCGGGTCCGTCTCGCGCGACAGGATCTCTAGCAGGCGCGCGCCGGTATAGAGGCCGTCGTCGAAGCCATACCAGCGATCCTTGAAGAAAACGTGGCCGCTCATCTCGCCGGCCAGCGGTGCGCCGGTTTCGCGCAGCTTGGCCTTCACGAGCGAGTGGCCCGTCTTCCACATCAGCGGCTCGCCGCCCTTCTCGCGAATCCACAGCGCCAGATTGCGCGTGCACTTCACGTCATAGATGATCTGCGCGCCCGGGTTGCGCGACAGCACGTCCTCGGCGAACAGCATCATCTGGCGATCCGGGTAGATGATCTGGCCGTCCTTCGTGACCACGCCGAGGCGGTCGCCGTCGCCGTCGAACGCGAAGCCGATCTCGGCATCGGTTTCCTTCAGCGCACGGATCACGTCCTGGAGGTTTTCCGGGTGCGCCGGGTCCGGGTGGTGGTTCGGGAACGTGCCGTCGATCTCGGTGAACAGTTCGACCAGCTCGCAGCCGAGCGCCTTGAACAGGCGCGGCGCCAGCTCGCCGGCCACGCCGTTGCCGGCATCGACGACGATCTTCAGCGGACGCGCGAGCTTGATGTCGCCGACGATGCGCTGCAGGTAGGCATCCGCCACGTCGTGCTGCTCGTAGCTGCCGCTGCCTTCGGAGAAGTTGCCCTCGACGATGCGACGGTACAGCGCCTGGATCTGCTCGCCGTAGATCGCCGCGCCGCGCAGCACCATCTTGAAGCCGTTGTAGTCGGGCGGGTTGTGGCTGCCGGTCACCACGATGCACGAATCGACGCGGCGTTCGCCGCCGGCCAGCGGCAGCGGCACGCTGGCCGCGAAGTAACCGACCGGCGTCGGCACCATGCCGACATCGACCACATCCACGCCGGCCGCGCGCAGCCCGTCCGCCAGTGCGCCGATCAGTTCCGGGCCGGACAGGCGGCCGTCACGGGCCACCACCACGGCGTCGCCACCCTGGGCGCGCACTTCGCTGCCGAATGCCTGACCGATGGAGCGGGCGGTGGCCGCGTCGAGCGTCTTGCCGATCACACCGCGAATGTCGTACGCCTTGAAAATGGATTGGGAAATCATCGATTCACTCTCTGTCGTGCTTGGAAAAATTGGCGCCGCATCGCCCGCCGGCCTGGCCGGCGCGTCGCCTGCGCCCCAGCGGGCGGCGGCACGCTCCCCGTGAATGTCGGGTTGGAGCCCGGACCACTTATAATCGCCGGTTTCGACCCGGCCGCTCAGCGCGGCAGGCCGCTTAAGCGCGGCCCGGGCTTCGTCCGCAAGCCGCCCATTCTAATGCGTGGATGTTTCAGCGCCGCAAATTAGAAAATCGGCGTGCCGGGCCGAACCGGCGTCGGCCCTATTTTCATTCGAATTTTTTCATGCTGAAGCTTTCGCGCATCGCAAACCCCGATGTCGCCCGGGCCGCCCGGAATCTCGTCTGGCTCGGCCTCGAACGCCTGACCCAGATCGGCGTCGCGATCGTGATCAGCGGCCTGCTGGCGCGCGCGCTCGGCCCCGACGCGTTCGGCAAATGGCAGTACGCGAACACGCTGCTGCTGGTGCTCGCGCCGCTCACCTGGGTGTGCGGCGCGGAAATTCTCGTGCCCACCATCGTCCAGCGCCCGCCCGACCAGCTCGGCGCGGTGCTCGGCAGTGCGTTCGCGCTGCGCTTTTCGGTATCGGTGGTGGCGCTCGGTCTGACCTGGGGCGGCATCGCCGCCGGCTTCGTCGACCCGCTGGTGGGCGCGATGCTGGCCGGGCTGGCCGTGACGATGGTGCTGCGCGAGCCGTTCGTCGGGGTGGTCAACGCCTGGCTGCAGAGCATGACGTACAGCAAGCCGCAACTGATCGCCAGCATGTTCGCCGCGCTCGGCAAGGCGCTGCTGGTCTGGCTGCTGGTGCGCGCCGCCGCCGCACCGGCCAGCTACGGCTGGCTCTGGGCGCTGGAAGCCGGCGCGATCGCGGTGGCGCTGATGCTCTATTACCGGCGCCGCCACGGCGGCCGGCTCGGCTGGCGCATCGAAGCCCCGCTGTTCCGCCATTTCGCCTCGGCCGGCACGGTGTTCTGGATCGGCCTGGTCTGCATGTATCTGTTCCTGAAGCTCGACCGGCTGATGCTGCAGCAGCATGTATCGTTCGCCGAGCTGGGCCGTTATGCGGCGGCTCAACAATTGAACGAGAACTGGATCACGCTGGCGCTGCTGCTCGCGCAGACCATCGCGCCGGCCTTCATCTACCGCGTGACCGAGGTGCCGCGACTGCGCCGCAACGTGTGGCGCCTGATCGGCATGACCAGCGCGCTGATGATCGGTGGCGCGGCCGTGCTCGACCTGCTCGCGCCGCTGATCATCGGCCGCGTGTTCGGGCCGGGCTTCGAGCAATCGGTGTCGATCTTCCGCTGGGCCGTGTGGCTGTCGGTGCCGGCCGGCGTCGAGGCGATCGGCAATCTGGTCGTGCTCAAATATCAGGCGAAATTCGTGCTGCTCGCGAAATGGGTGCTGGCGCTGGCCGTCGCGGCCGTGACCAACGCCATGGCGATTCCCGCGCTGGGCCTGTACGGCGCGCTGGTCGGGCTGGCCGCCGGCTATCTCGCCGCCGCCTCGGTCAATTTTTATTACATCCGCCAAAAACTGCGCTCATGACGCCCTCCTCCACGCCCGCCGGCGCCCTCGACGACGTCGCGGTGCTGATTCCCGCCTACAACGGCCACGAGGATCTCGAACGCACGCTCGCCTCGTTCGACGAGCCGGCGCCCGTGCACGTGCTGGTGGTGGACGACGGCAGCACGCCGCCCGTCGCGCCGGGCGAGCACGCGGGCCTGCGCATCGAGGTGCTGCGCATGCCGCAAAACGGCGGCATCGAGCGCGCGCTGGCCGCCGGCATGGAAGCACTGGCCGCGCGCGGCTTCCGCTACGCGGCCCGCATCGACGCGGGCGACCTGGCCGCGCCGCGGCGGCTCGTCAAGCAGCGCGCGTTCCTGGCCGCCAACCCGCGCGTGGCCTGCGTCGGCACCTGGACCCAGGTGATCGCGCGCGACGGCCGCCCGCTGTTCATGCTGACGCCGCCCGCCGATCCGGCCCGGCTGCGCCGCACGCGTTTCGCGCGCTCGCCGCTGGTTCATCCGTCGGTGATGCTCGATATCCCGCGGGTACTGGAGGTCGGCAACTATCGCGTCAAATATCGGGCCGCCGAGGATCTCGACATTTTTTTGCGCTTAATGGAACGCTACGATTGCGCGAACCTGCCCGAACTCGGCCTATATTACGAGCTGAACGAAGGCGGCATCAGCGCCACCAAACGGCGTCGGCAGATCCAGTCGACGCTGGCCCTCGTGATCCGGTATTTCGACGTGCGCAACCCCTACGACTGGTGCGGCCTGGCGAAATACCTGCTGCATCTCGTCACGCCGTATTCGCTGCTGCACAAGCTCAAGCGCCGCTCGTTCGCCTCGCGCCGCGCCGCCTGATGCGCGCGCCCCGTTCCCCTTTCATCGCCTCGACATGAGTTCCGTTTCCGCGCTGCGCATCGTTCTCGTCTGCAATACCGCCTGGGCGATCCATACCTATCGTCACGGCCTGATCCGGATGCTCGTGGCGAGCGGCGCCGAGGTGACCGTGCTCGCGCCGCGCGACCGCACCGTCGAGCCGCTCGAACAGATGGGCTGCCGCTATATCGAGCTGCCGGTCGCCTCGAAGGGCACCGATCCGGTGGAAGACCTGCGCATGCTGGCCGCGATGCGCCGCCACTACCGCGCGATCCGGCCACACCTCGTGTTCCATTACACGATCAAGCCGAACATCTACGGCTCGATCGCGGCGTGGCTCGCGCGCACGCCGTCGGTGGCGGTCACCACCGGCCTCGGCTACGTGTTCATTCGCGAGAGCCGCGCGGCGAGCGTCGCCAAGCTGCTGTACCGGTTTGCGTTCCGCTTCCCGCGCGAGGTGTGGTTCCTGAACCGCGACGACCTCGCCACCTTCGAATCGCAGCGCCTGCTCGCGCATCCCGCGCGCGCGCGGCTGCTGCACGGCGAAGGCGTGGACATCGCGCAATTCGCGCCGGCCCCGCTGCCCGAGCGCGACACTTACACGTTCGTCCTGATCGGCCGATTGTTGTGGGACAAGGGCGTGCGCGAATATGTCGACGCCGCGCGCGCGCTGAAGCCGCGCTATCCGCATGCGCGCTTCGCGCTGCTCGGGCCGGTGGGCGTGGACAACCCGAGCGCCGTGTCGAGAACCTATCTCGATGAATGGGTGCGCGACGGCGCGATCGAGTATCTTGGCGAGGCGCACGACGTGCGTCCGCATATCGAGGCCGCCGACTGCGTGGTGCTGCCCTCGTATCGCGAGGGCGTGCCGCGCACGCTGATGGAGGCCTCGGCGATGTGCCGGCCGATCGTCGCCACCGACGTGCCGGGCTGCCGCGATGTGGTGGCCGACGGCGAAACCGGCCTGCTCTGCACGGCGCGCGACAGCGCGAGCCTGGCCGAAAAAATGGCGGCCATGCTCGATCTGCCGGCCGAGGCGCGCCGCGCGATGGGCGAACGCGGCCGCGAGAAGGTATTGAAGGAATTCGACGAAGCGAACGTCGTCGATCGTTATCGGGAAACCATTCGTGCCCTGACCGGCACGGCACTCTGAGGGAGGGCAACGCAATGAGCAACAAGGGCACGATCCTCGTGACGGGCGGTGCGGGCTTTATCGGCTCGCATACGGTCGTCGAACTGCTCGGCAACGGCTACGACGTCGTGATCGTCGACAACCTGGTCAACAGCAAGCGCGAGGCCGTCGAACGGATCGCGAAGATCGCCGGGCGCGCGCCCGCGTTCCACCAGATCGACGCCTGCGACGAAGCCGCGCTCGGCAAGGTGTTCGACGCGCATCCGATCACGGCCGCGATCCACTTCGCCGCGCTGAAGGCGGTGGGCGAATCGGTCGCGAAGCCGGTCGAGTATTACCGCAACAACCTCGACAGCCTGCTGGCCGTGCTCAACGTCATGCGCGCGCGCAACGTCAAGCACTTCGTGTTCAGCTCGTCGGCCACCGTGTACGGCGTACCCGAGCGCTCGCCGATCGACGAATCGTTCCCGCTGTCGGCCACCAACCCGTACGGCCAGACCAAGCTGATCGCCGAGCAGATCCTGCGCGACGTCGAGATTTCCGACCCGTCGTGGCGCATCGCCACGCTGCGCTACTTCAACCCGGTCGGCGCGCACGAAAGCGGCCTGATCGGCGAGGATCCGGCCGGCCTGCCGAACAACCTGATGCCGTACGTCGCGCAGGTCGCCGTCGGCAAGCTCGACCAACTGCGCGTGTTCGGCAACGACTACCCGACGCCCGACGGCACCGGCGTGCGCGACTACATCCACGTGGTCGATCTCGCGCGCGGCCACCTGAAGGCGCTCGATGCCTTGCGCCAGCGCGATGCGAGCTTCGTCGTCAATCTCGGCACCGGCCACGGCTACAGCGTGCTCGACATCATTCGCGCGTTCGAGGCCGCGAGCGGTCGCAAGGTGCCCTACGAAATCGTCGCGCGCCGCCCCGGCGACGTCGGCGAGTGCTACGCGAACCCGGCGCGCGCCGCCGAGCTGATCGGCTGGCAGGCCGAGTACGGCATCGAGCGGATGTGCGCCGACCACTGGCGCTGGCAGGAACGGAACCCGCGCGGGTTCGCCTGAGCGACGGGGTGGCGATTCCACCCCGATTGAACGGCCTGCTGAAAGCCCCGCTCCGGCGGGGCTTTTTACTGGGCGGAACACGCCCGAACGCTCCGCCGCACCGGCCCTGGCCAACGCACGCAAGTCCTTGTCGAATAAGGAAAACGCGAACGCCGACAGGCTAACGGCCGCGCGCATCGCTCCGGTATAATCCGCTGGCTCGAATTCCGGCCCGCCCCGGTTCGCCCCTGCCTCGTTTCCCGGCCCGTCCATGCTCAGCTTCGCCGTCGCGTTCCTCGCCTCCCTGCTCGTCACGCTGCTCATCATCCGCTATGCGCATCTGCACGAGAAATTCTCGATCGACCACGATCTCGCCGGCGTGCAGAAATTCCATGTGCATCCGGTGCCGCGCGTCGGCGGCCTCGGCATCGTCGCCGGCCTGCTGATCGGCTGCGTGCCGCTTGCGCTGCGCTACCCGACCGTCGCCGGCAGCATCGCCGGCCTCGCCGCCTGCGGCATTCCGGCGTTCGGCTCGGGGCTGATCGAGGATCTGACCAAGAAGGTCTCGCCGCGCGCGCGGCTGCTCTGCACCATGGCCGCCGCCGCGATCGCGTTCGCGCTGGTGGGGGTCGCGATCACGCGCATCAGCGTGCCGCCGCTCGACTTCCTGCTCGGCTACACGGCGATTTCGGCCGTCGTCACCGTGCTGGCCGTGGCCGCGCTCGCCAATGCCGTCAATATCATCGACGGCTTCAACGGCCTGGCCTCGATGGTCGCGTTCATGATGTTCGCCTCGCTCGCCTACGTGTCGTTCCAGGTGTCCGAGCCGGTCGTGCTGTCGGCGTCGCTGCTGATGATGGGCGCGATCATGGGCTTCTTCATCTGGAACTTCCCGGCCGGCCTGATCTTCCTCGGCGACGGCGGCGCGTACTTCATCGGCTTCATGCTCGGCGAGTTGTCGATCCTGCTCGTGATGCGGCATCGCGAGGTGTCGGCCTGGTATCCGGTGCTGCTGTTCATGTACCCGATCTTCGAGACGTGCTTCTCGATCTACCGGAAGAAGTTCATTCGCGGCATCTCGCCCGGCATTCCCGACGGCGTGCACCTGCACATGCTCGTCTACAAGCGGCTGATGCGCTGGGCCGTGGGCACGCGCGCCGCGCACGAGCTGACGCGCCGCAATTCGCTGACGTCACCCTATCTGTGGCTGCTGTGCCTGATCGCCGTGATCCCGGCCACGCTGTTCTGGCGGCACACCGTGCATTTGTTCGCGTTCGTGCTGGTGTTCATGTTCGCGTACGTGTGGCTGTACGTCAGCATCGTGCGGTTCCGCGTGCCGCGCTGGATGGTGGTGCGCAAGACGCGCGCGCAGCATCATCAGTAGCCCGATCGTGGATGTGAAAAAAGCGCCTTCGGGCGCTTTTTTGTTGGGCTCTCCGCGACGCCGGCCGGCTCAGGCCTGTGCGCGCGTCGGCACGCTCTGCAAGGTCGGCCCGCACGCCGGCGCATATTCGGGCACCCAGCGGCGCAGGTCGCGGCGCACTTCGTCGTCGGCCAGCACGCGGTGCTGCATGAGCCACGGCAACAGTTCGTCGAGAAGGTTTTCGGGCACTTCGCGCGCCTTCGCGGTACGCAGCTTCGGATGCGGCGTGCGCGTGGTGGTTTCGTCGTCGGCGAGCAGTTCTTCATACAGCTTCTCGCCAGGCCGCAGGCCGGAGAATTCGATGCGGATCTGATCCTCGTCGAAGCCGTACAGGCGGATCAGGTCGCGCGCGAGATCGACGATGCGCACCGGCTCGCCCATGTCGAGGATAAAGATCTCGCCGCCCTGCCCCATGCTCGACGCCTGCAGCACGAGCTGCGACGCTTCGGGAATCGTCATGAAGAAGCGCGTGATTTCGGGGTGCGTGACCGTCACCGGGCCGCCCTTGGCGATCTGCTGCTGGAACTTCGGGATCACGCTGCCGGCGCTGCCAAGCACGTTGCCGAAGCGCACGGTTTCGAACTGCGTGTTCGGGCTCGATTGCTGCAGGGCCTGGCAGGCCATCTCGGCGAGCCGCTTGCTTGCGCCCATCACGTTGGTCGGATTGACGGCCTTGTCGGTCGAAATCAGCACGAAGTGGCGCACGCCATGACGGATCGCCGCGCGCGCGACGCGGTAGGTGCCGAGCACGTTGTTGCGCAGCGCCTGCCACGCGTTCAGTTCTTCCATCAGCGGCACGTGCTTGTAGGCCGCCGCATGGAACACGATGTGCGGCGTGTGGGCCGACATCACGTGATCGAGCAGCAGGGAATCCTTCGCGTCGCCGATGAGCGGCACCACGCGGCTGTCGGGGAAGCGCTCGCAGAGGTCTTCGGTCAGGCGGTAGATCGCGTACTCGGACAGGTCGAACGCGATCAGTTGCGCCGGTGCGAACTTGAGGATCTGGCGGCACAGCTCGGAGCCGATCGAGCCGCCGGCGCCCGTCACCATCACCACGCGATCGCGCAGCAAGGCGTTGACGTGGGGGGTGTCGATGGTGATTTCGTCGCGGCCGAGGAGATCTTCGAGGTCGATCTGGCGGATCTGGGACAGCATGCCCTGCCCCGGCATGGTGGTCAGCGACGGCAGCACCATCGCGTTCACGCCGGCGCGCACGCACAAGGTCGCGACACGGCGCTGCACCTCGACCGAGGCGGAGGGCATCGCGATGATCACGTGCTCGGCCTTGGTGATGTCCGCCCAGTGCTCCAGCTCGGAAATCGGCCCGAGCACCTTGTAGCCGTACACTTCGCGGCCGCGTTTGGCCGCTTCATCGTCGAGCAGGCCGACCAACCGCCATTCGCCGGAACGCGACAGCTCGCGCGCGAGGCTCGCGCCCGCGCCGCCGGCGCCGAGCACCAGCACCGGCTTGCCTTGCCCGACCAGGCCGCCATAGCGGTAGAACTCCTTGGTCGCGCGGTAGAGCGCACGCGCGCCGCCCATAAACAGGAACAGCAGCATGGGCGAGAGCAGCAACACCGAACGGGGAATCAACGGCATCGGCTGAAACATGACAGCGCAGGCCATCACGATGCCACCGCCCGCCACCACGGCCTTGGAGATGCGCAGCAGGTCGGGCAGGCTCGCGAACACCCAGAGGCCGCGGTAGAGGCCGAGGGCGCGGAACAGCAAGGCGTAGATAGGGAGGACCCAGATCAGCGCCAGCAATGCACCGTGAGCGAATTCGATAGGCACGCTCCCGTTGAAGCGAACCAGATACGCAAACAGCCATCCGACCAGCACAGCAAGCAGGTCGAATAGAAACGCGCTCAACGACAGCCAAGATGACTTGCGTCGCAACATCGTCGGGAGACCTCAGGAATTATTATCAGTACGCGCCTGGAACCGGCGCCAACGCATATCGATTGCCAACCCGAATCCGGCCAGAACGCCATACCATGCGAGCAACGCCACCCATTGCTGCATCTCCGGGCGGCCCTTCGCCCACTGGGCGACAATTATGCCGACGAACATTACAAGGTACCAGCAGATCGCCGTATGCCCGTGACCCACCCCGGCTCGAATCATCCGCTGATAGTAATGCTCGCGATGGGCCTGCCAGAACTTTTCACCCCGCGATAGTCGTTTCAGAAGTGTTACAGTTGCGTCGGCAATAAAGGGCGAGAACACCATCGCCGGGAACCAGATCGGCCAGACGTCGTCGCGCCATCCCCAATAGCCGAGCGCACCGGCCAGAAAACCGAGCGGAATCGACCCCGCATCGCCTAGAAACAGCCGAGCGGGGTGGAAATTCAGCAGCAGGAAGCCCAGCGCGGCTCCTGCAACCGCCGCGCCCGACATGGCGAGATCGAGGGAGGGATGGTTTCCGTACAGCGCCGCGAGCGAATAGGCGCCGAAGCCGAAACAGGCCATGCCGCCAGCCAGGCCGTCCGCGCCATCCATGAAGTTGTACAGGTTGATCAGCCAGATCATCGCGAAGCCGAGCGCCGCGAGCAACCACCATGGCACGCCGGCTACCGGATACGCCGACAGCAGCGCGGCGATGGCCGCAAGGTGAGCCAGGAAGCGAACCCGGGCCGGCAGGCCGCGACGGTCGTCGATCTGCGATATCGCCGCCAGCGCGGCGGCCGCCGCCGCAATCAGCCAAAGCCGTGGGGCCAATATCAGCGAAGCCAGTACGCAGACAGGCAGTATCCCCCATCCACCGACGCGAGGCGTCGGGCGGGTGTGCATCGAGCGGGCGTTCGGGATATCGGTGGCCAAGCGCCACGCCCATCCGGTGGCCAGCAGGATGCGGAGTATTGTCGTCGAGACAAAGGCTGCGATCAAGGCAACCCCCGCCACGACGAGCCACGCGGAAATCGCGAAGAGCATGTTATCTATTTTTGGTTGTCGCGCGAACGATACCATGCGGCCGTCGCGTCCAGGCCCTGCTGTGTTGTATAAGGGGCACGCCAATCCAACACACGGCCGATCCGGCTGCAATCGAGCCGCAAACTCTCGGTCAGCCGGGAGATTGTCGCGCTTCGCCCGGTCAATTTGCCCAGCGTCGTCAACGCGGCCACCGGCACCGGAAACAGCCGAGCGCGCCGGCCCAACGCGTCGCCCACCATGCGCAACAAACCCGGCACGGTCGGCGCGTCGTCGTCGGCAACATGGAAGCACTCGCCGACGGCACGCGCGTCGAGAGCGCAATGCAGCAGGGCATCGGCGAGGTTGTCGACATAGACGACACTGCGCCGCGTTTGGATCGCCGCCAGCGGCAATGGAACGCCGTTTGCAACGGCATCCATCATTTGAAGAAAATTGGCCCGCACGCAGGGGCCGTAGACCAGAGGCGGACGCACGATCACGAACTCGAGGCCGCTCGTGCCTGCATAGCGGGCAAGCTCGCGTTCGGCGCGCCATTTCGAACGGCCGTAGGCATCCTGAGGATCGGCTTCGGCGTCCTCGGCAACGGGCACGCCTCGATCCACCTCCGCCATCGCCTTGATGCTGCTCGCGAACACCATGCGGCGGACGCCGCGTGCCCGCGACGCTCCGGCGACGCGCAGCGTACCCATGACATTGGTGTCATCGAACGCGGCATCGGGATCGGGTGCCTCATCGTGCATCACATGCACGCGCGCCGCGAGATGGATCACGGAATCCACGGCCAGCCCGGCAGGCCAGGCGCCCTCCAGGCCATCGAAATCGGCGGTATCGTGCACCCATTCATGAACACCATCGACACACCCACCCGGACGCCGCACCAGCCCCCAGACGGTATGCCCCGCCTCCAGCGCACGGCGGCAAAACGCGCGACCAACAAACCCGTTCGCGCCAGTCACTAGCAGACGACTCACCAGCACCTCCAGCCGAAGCGACGATAGAACTTGAAGGCCGATGCCGCGAACATGCGGATATGGGCGAAGCCCTTGCGTGCCGCCCCGCCGCCGTGATGGACGACGCGCACGGCCGGCACATACGCGAGACGCGCGACCTTGCCCGCACGAAGGCTCAAATCGTAATCCTCGAAATAGAGGAAATAGCGCGAATCGAAGCCGTTCAATTGCTTGAGCGTGTTGGTGCGAAACAGCATGAAGCAGCCGCTGACGATCGGCGGATCGCGGAACACTTCCGTACCTGTCATGCGGTCTCGCATTTCGTAGCGGACGAGCCGCGCCTCGAAGTGCTGCCTGAGCGAGCGCGGCAGAAAACCTCTTACAAACAGATCCAGCAACGCCGGGTAACGTCGGCAGAGAAATTGCAGATGACCGTCCGCATCCTCGACGCGCGGCGACAGCAGGCCGACGTCGGGATGCGCATCGAGAAAATCGAGTGCGGCGACCAGCGCATCGGCATCGAGATCGATATCGGGATTCAGCACGAGGTGATAACCGCTCGACACCCGCTCGATCGCGAGATTGTGACCGCGTCCATAGCCGACATTGCCGTGACCGGCCATCACGATGCAATCGATCCCGTGCGCGCGAAAAGCGTCCAACACGGGCAACGATGCCGGCGAATCGCCGTTATCGATCAGCCACAGTTCCGACCGCTGACCAGGTCGCGCGGCATCGAGTTGCCCGAGCGCAACCAGCAGGCTCGATAGCGTCTGCGTCAACTGCGCCGGACCCATCCGGTAGACGACGATCGATACGGTCAGGAGATTCGTGGGGACGATATGCACCAGGAGTTTTTCCGCTAAAAATGGGGTTCGGCAGCGCCGGGGCAACACATGCCCCTGCCTGGCCGCAAGCCCTCAAGCGCGCGGCGACAGACGGCGGCGCAGGATTCGAATGGCTCGCCACCAGCTTGCCTCGGTCGACAGTAAAGGACGCAAAAACGGCGCACGGACCAGCGCCTTGCGCACCATGCGGCGAACCGTCAACGTCAAACCCTGCCGCCAGGATGGCGCCGTGTCCGATTCGGATTCGGCAGGGCTGAACGTCACGTGCATCGCCCGCTGCCGCTCCAATGCGACGCCATAGGCCTCCTGCAACCTGGCCTGACGGCCCAGCGCGACCTTGCTCGACATCGGCACACGATAACGCGACGTGACGCGCAGAACCGACGTGAAATCGGTCGCGCAGGAGTAACGAACCCACAGCACCCAGTCCTCGAGCTGATCGAGATCTTCATCGAAACCGCCGAACGCTTCATGGAGGCTGCGATGAAACAACACGGCCTGAATCGGCACCAGATTTTCCTGCCAGAGCACCCGCCGCGAATACGGGCGGTACCTGAGCGAAACCGGGCCTTCCCGATAACTGACCGATTCGGCCGTCGATTGCAGGAATTCGGTCGGCACTTCATGCGATGCGCTGTAGACGAGCCGATTCGTGCCCTGCCCGGCAGTTTGCATCAATGTCTCGACGTGATCGGCGTAGAACTGATCGTCGTCGTCGAGAAAGCCGAGCCAT
This sequence comes from Burkholderia sp. 22PA0099, assembly GCF_047497165.1. NCBI lineage: Bacteria > Pseudomonadati > Pseudomonadota > Betaproteobacteria > Burkholderiales > Burkholderiaceae > Burkholderia > Burkholderia sp. 22PA0099. The sequence goes on from NZ_CP163165.1 coordinate 3,699,918, forward strand.
TGTCCCTTCGCCAGCGACAAGCCGAGATTGCCGGCCGCGCTGCGGCCGACATGCGCCTCCGTCGCGACGTAACGCACGTTCAGATGTCCGACGAATTCCCGCTCCACCATCTCCCGGCTGTGATCCGGGCCATCCTCCACCACGATGACTTCGAGTTGGGGATAGGTCTGGTTCTGCAGCGACTTCAGCGCCTCGCGCAGCAAAGCCGGACGGCGATGGGTACGTACGACGATCGATACCAGCGGTGCCGACCGCCTGTCCACCGGGTCGGTTGCCAAGGCGAAGAAAGCACCGTCACGTCGGTCGCCGTAACCCCAGAAGCGAAATTCGGGACGAAAGCCGCGTGCGCGATAAGACACTCCGGTCCGTCGGAAATAGGCCGCACTTTCGAGATAGCGAGCCAGTACGGCAATCAGCTCACGTCGTGCCCCGGGGAATCGTGGCCGCCTCGCGAATTCAGCCAGCCAGCACACGAAACCTCGCAGCACATCGCCCCACGAGCCGAAACGGGTGCGCAGTTGCAACGATGCCAGAACGCCCTGCGTGATCTGCAATGGCTTGACCTCGGCGGCCGTCGAATAGGTCAGGTGTACGGCCACGGCACGCGGCACGTAGCAAAGCGCCCAGCCCTCGGCCCTCTGCCGCCATGACATGTCGACATCCTCCCCGTACATGAAGATGCGCGGCTCGAACCCGCAAACCTGAGCGAACGCCGCGCGTCGGAACACGACGGCAGCACCCGTCACCCAATCGGTACGCAGCGTGACAGGATCGTAGAACTTGGGGTGCTCGTACGGCACCTGGCGCAATTCCCAGGCACCGACATCGGCAGATGACGCATCGATCGACGCGCGCAGCTCCGCCAAAGCATCGGGCCATAGGCGCGTGTCGGGATTCAAGACAAAGAAGAACGGGGCATCCGACGATTCGAACGTGGCGTTGTGTCCGACGCCGAACCCCAGATTCCCTGTTGAATGAACCAACCACAGGCCGAACGGATAGCCTGCGCTGGTCTGCACGAATCGATCCCAGCGCTCACTGTCGGCGGGATCGTTATTGCGAAGCAGGACACGTACTTCGAGATCCCCACCGCACGTTTGCGCAGCCAGGCTGTCCAGCAGGTCGGCGACTACGGCCTCCGCCTGCCGGTACACCACGATGGAAATATCAAAGCGCATGTTTCTTCCTGCTTGCGCGTCAGCCCAACCGGCGGACGATCCGGCGAGCAACGATCTTCAGGTTGTCATAGCCCTTGCGAGCAATCCGGTACAGCCTCGGATGACGAATGAAAAACCGCCGCAAGATATCGAGTTGCGCTGTCTGCTGCAATGTCGCGACGTCGTAACCGAGCTTGCGGATCAGGTTGCGCTGATCAACAATCAGCTTGATCGTACCCGGCGGGAAGATGTGATATTGCTCGTTGTGCTTCGCGATGATTCTGTCGTAATCGCGCTGCCATTCCTCCGGCGAATGAATCGAGAACGACGATTCGCCAGAACGCCATTTGCGATAGATCCCGGTGATTTCCGGGCTGCTTTCGACACCGCAAACGAACGCCGTCCGCATCTCGAAATCCCAGTCCTCAGCCGTATCGAGTTCCTCGTCGAATCGAATGCCCAGATTCTGAAAGGCCGCGCGCGGAAACGACAGCGAGACCGGCGGAGAATAGTTCTGCGACAGGTGGTTGAAGAAATCGAAATGCGCCGGATAAGGCGTCGTGATCGAGGAAGTGGTCCGGTATCCGAGCGCACCGTCGGGCCGCACGCCCGTGGACGTGATGTCCTGCTCCGCCGCCGTGGTACGCAGCACGCATCCTGCGGCACGTTCGGCCAGTTGCTTGAACGTCTCGACCCAGTGAGCGAACACCAGTTCGTCGTCGTCGAGAATCGACACGTACTGCCCTCGTGCTGCCGCGAAACCGGCATTCAGCGGCGCGGTGCGCCCGCCATGATCACAGCGAAGCAGGCGAACGCGATTGCGCATGGATTCGGGCAGATCCTCCACGATCCGCGCCACCGCAGCATAAGGTTCGGCTTCAACCTTGTGCGCGACTATGATCACCTCGAAATCCTGACAGGTCTGGGCCGTCAGGCACAACAAGGCATCGCGCAGATTGCCGAGGCGCTTGCCCTGGGTACGGGTCACGACCGACAGGAAGGTGCTTTGTGCCTTGGAGTCGAGCAGCATCGGCACATCCTGACGCGCGCCCGGTAAATAGGCACGAACCAGCTCGTTGATCGTGCCGAACGGATCCGCCGCGCTGCGCAGTTGCCGCAGATACCGCGATACCGCCGTTTTGCCGGTCAACAGCGGGTGCGCTTGCGGAAACGACTGATCGCTCACCTCGAGGTGATAGTCATGCGCGCCCACCTGATGCCAGCCGGCGCGCTTGGCCATCGCCGCCAGCAGGCTGTCAGTGTGATGGATCACATGCGTATGATCGAGCAAGCCGACTTCGGTGTAGTCCCAACGCCCGGCCAGCAGCTTCGCGCCCAGATCCCGGTGGCCGACGTTCGGCACGGCAATCACGAGGAGAATCGCGCGCTGCGCGGCATAATCATGCAAACGATCGAGCAGCAGCGGCCCGTTCGTCACATGTTCGAGAATGTCGATCATCGAGATCGACACGACCTCGCGCCCGGCAACGACGTCGTCGATTGCCGCAAACACCGCGTCAGGATCATGCAGGTTGATCTGACGCCCGTCGAAACCGCGCTCCTTCAAATTCAGCAGCGAATTCTGATCCGCGTCGAACCCGATGTAGGTGAGGCCGAGATCGCGCACCGGCTCGGCAATGGCGCCATATCCGCAACCGATATCCAGGTGCACGCCGCTATTCGCGCCGAACTCCTGAACCAGGTCAACGACGTTGGCATACACCGAATTCTGGTGGTAGTGGAACTGATAAGTTGCATTCATGATTTAGAAGCGGTGTTTCGCGTAATAGCCGCCGACAAACTGGGCCACGCGGTGGTCTCGGTCGATCTGGGCCGGCAATTGGCCCGCAGTCTTGAGTTCACGATATTTTTTTGCCGCCTTCTGCTCGAGCTCACTGCCCGCTGCCAGCAACTGGCGCTCGATACGATCCGCCAGCGCGCCGTTCGAGAACTTGTGCGCGAGGATCATCGCGGCTTCGGCCGAGTAATACTCTTCCGCGCCACCGACGATCCACTTGCCCGCCGTCGACAGGCGCTTGTCGTGAAACAAGGCTGCCGAAGGTTGAAACACGACCTTGTAGCCTGCCAGACGAACCCGCCACGAAAAATCCACGTCATCGCAGTACAAGAAGAACGATTCCGGATCGAATCCGTTCACCTCTTTTGCAACGGCGGCCGAGACCAGCGCACAGGCCGTGGTGGCCCAGCTCGTCTCACCCGTCACCGCGTCGTAATCCTTGGCATGTTCGATCGGCACTTGCCGCGCTTCGACAATACCCACGTCCGGCTTGTGCATCGGACGAACCAGTTCGACGAAGATGTTCGGCGCCACCAGCGTGTCGGGATTCAGGATCAGCACGAGCTCCGTTTGCAGATCCTCCAGCAACCGGTTCTGTCCGGCCGCCGAACCGAGATTCGCGTTGAAGAACGTGTATTGAATCCGGGCGACACCTTGCGGAAGGAATTTGGCAGCCCGTTCCTCGATTTGTTCGGGTGTGAACACAGGCTCCGGCGAGCAATCACCCAATGCGACCTCGACCGAGGACAGCACGCCCGCGGCAACCGCCAGGTCGGCCGCACGCGCAATGCTCTCAAGCGCCGAATCAATGTGCGCTTGCGCGTTGTTATACAGAACCGACTGAATCCGCAGCGAAGCAGGGCCGGTAATAATCGTGTCGTGCAATGGCACCGTTCACCTCTGTGATGGGGATTAGTTCTTTCGATTGAGTTCTTCTGCGATCCAGCTCTGTAATGCATCGATGCCGCGTTTCAACGACCACTGCGGCTCCCAGGCGAGATGCGTCAGCGATTCACTCAGATCGCAAGCCGCATGTCGTACGTCGCCGTCGCGGAATGCACCATTGACCTGCGGTTCGGGCGCACCGTAATGCGCGGCCACCACGCGCGCCATCTCCAGGATGCTCGTGGCCTCACCGGAGCCGATGTCGAACACGGACAGCGGAGCCGGCTCACGCGCCAACCCGGCCACAATGGCATCCGCCACATCGTCGATGCTGACGAAATCGCGCGTCACATGGCCGTCCTCGTAGAGCGGGATGACCTTCTTTTCACGCGCCAGCCGCGAGAAAAGCGCAACGATGCCGGTGTAGGAATTGGTCAGCGACTGGCCAGGGCCATAGACGTTCTGCAAGCGCAAAACCGTCAACGGCGTCTTGGTCGCCAGCGTCCAGGCCGACAGCGCGTGCTCCTGGGTCAGTTTGGTCGCGCCATAAACACTGGTGGGGCGCGGCTCGGTCCGATCGGCGCGCGACGGCTGCATCGTCAAGCCCGGGAAATCCCACTGCGCAGCCTCCAGCTGTGCACGCCCGCGTTGCCCCGGATAGACCACCGTGCCGTCTTCTTTCTGCCAGGCGCCTTCGCCATAGATCGCGCGGCTGCTGGTCAGCAGGATGTGCTCAACACTGACGCCGTGTCGGACCAGCGCATCGGTGAGGCGCGTCGTGCCGACCACGTTGACGAGCGCATGCCGGCTCGCTTCGGTCAGCGACTGGCCCGTACCGGTTTCGGCAGCGAGATGGATAACGATGTCGGGATGAAAATCCGCCAGCAACACATCCCATGCCTGTGCATCCGTCACGTCGGCCACGACAAGTTCCGCATTGACATCGAGTGCAGCCGGACGCACCGCCTGCGCGTGAATCTGTGGATGCAGGTTGTCCATGACCACATAGCGCGACGCGAGCGGCGCGAGACGTTTGGAAATCGCACAACCGATAAAACCCGCACCACCCGTCACGAGGATCTTCTTGCCGTCCACCCGGCTTACGTTTACGTCGCTCATCACACTCCCTCTTTTTTCATACCGAATCTGGCCCGAAATAACTTCCATCCCTGGCCCGGCCCCCAATTTTTCAACTCAAGCGCGCGCTTCTCGACCAGATGCCAACTGAACCATGCGCACACATAGGTCAGGACGACAGATGCCGCCAAGAAGAATACAAACCCATGCAGATAGGCGCCTACGTACGCCAGCAACTGCTGCACCAAAAATCCGAACACGTAGATGCCATACGAATAATCGTTCTTCGAGCCGATCCGTCGCGCCCACTGCGGCAACCGGCAAGCGAGCCACAGAATCGTGTACACCATGGCAGGATACCCGAGCAGCAGATAGCCCCCCTTGAACAGCGACAACAGATAGACAGCCAGCGCAAACGCACCGAGCTTGTCGGAAATCGGCAAGGTTTTCGAACATACCGCTGCACTCGAACCGATCAGAAAAATCGTACCGTATTGCACGAGGTGGGGATCGCCGGCCCAATGCACGAGTTTCGCCGACATCGCCGGATCAATCGTCTGCACCGCCAGCACGAGCCAGGAAACCAGTGTGGCAGCCAGCAGGACCCGGCGATGCTCGGTCAGGAGTCCAAACACCGCAAACACGCCGATCATCACGTAACACTTCGCTTCGTAGACCAAGGTCCAGATCGATCCGTTGAAGACGCTCTCGGAAATCGACTGACCATACGGTGTGGTATCGCGCAGCAGGTTGTTGATGCCGTACTGGCCGATCGACAGTCGCCAGTTGTTCGTGAGATATCCGAACGCGCCGCCCACACCGTGAGTCCAGTAGCCCTGCAGCGTCCCCATCTCGATATAGTGAATGACGGGCCCCACGCCCAGCGCCGTGACGATCAACACCGCCCAATACGCCGGAAAAATCCGCACACACCGCCGCCACGCGAACTGCATCAGGTCTGCGTGCATGCCGCTCTTTGCAATGAGGAAACCGCTGATTGCGAAAAAACCCGATACGCAAATGCCCCCCATCGAATCCTGGCCCTGCGTCAAGCGCCACATCGGGTCCGATCCGAAACCGCCCAGTGGGAACGCGTGGTCCCAGAGCACCAGGGTGGCGAAGATAAGGCGCAGCAGGCCGAACGCATTGTCATGATTCGACAGGCGCTGCGAGGCCGTGAACGGAGCTTCGAATGTCATGCCTTTGCCTCTGAATCTTTGGAGTCTTTTGATTCTTCCGACGCATCGCGCTCGAGTGTGATTTCATGCATCGGAATGCCGATCAATCCCGTGCTGACACTGGTCGAATGCGATTTGAGCAACACCGCATCATGTAGCCATTGGTGAACCACATGCTCTGCTTGCGAGCCATCGGCAATCGCGATGCTCACCGCGTAATCGCCGACCGGCAACACCGGCATCCGGAACAGGAAGCGTACGGTGAAGTGCTCGCCCGCCGCCACGGAGAACGGCTCCTGCAGCGTCGTGAGGTAGGTGTTGTCACCAAACAGATTCTGCCCGAGCCGATCGCGGACGATAAACCCGACAATCGCACGAGAGAGATCCTGCAACGCCCTGACACCGACGCAGATGCACACCAACTCACCGCCGACGACCCAGTTCAGCGGCCCGCCCGTCGAATCCTCCACGCGCGCGTACTCGATCGCCGCGCCGCCCAATCCGAAATGCTTGGCGTCATGGTTGAACTGAAACAGTTCGATGTCATTGCGCAAGGCCGAGGCATTGACGAGCTCCGCGCGCTGATCGCGCACATCGCCTTCGGAGATCGTACGCACGACCTGGCTGCGCTCGGTCGACCGCCCGGCTCGGCCCGATGTCTGGTGCTGTTCGTCGTAGAACGCCTCGAGATAGGCATCGCATACGTCCTTCGAGGGGCCGACCGCACGCACCTGCCCCTTGTCGAGCCAGACAACACGCGTGCACAGATTGACCACGGCGTTCGTATCGTGACTGACGAACAGGATCGTCCCACTCTCCATGAACGCGCGCAGGAAGCGCATGCACTTCTGCGTGAAAAACGCGTCGCCGACCGCCAGGGCTTCGTCGATCACCAGCACATCGGCGTCGACGTGCGCGATGACCGCGAAAGCGAGCCGCACATACATACCGCTCGAATAGGTCTTGACGGGCTGATCGACGAAATTGCCGATATCGGCGAACGCGAGGATGTCGTCGAGCCGCTCTTCGATTTGCGCCTTCGACAACCCAAGCAGGGCGGCATTCATGAACACGTTTTCGCGCCCGGTGAACTCGGGGTTGAAGCCGGCGCCGAGTTCGAGCAGTGCGGCAACCCGCCCCTGTATCACGACCTGCCCTTCCGACGGCGTCAAGGTTCCGCAGATGATCTGCAGCAGCGTCGACTTTCCCGAGCCGTTGCGCCCGATGATGCCGATCGTCTCGCCCTTTTGCACCCGAAACGACACGTTCTGCAAGGCGTGAAATTCGCTCGGCCCTTCGCTGCCGAGCAGCCGCGCCGGCAACAGCTTCGCCATGCCGCCCAGACGATGGCGCAACGCAGCCTTGAGCCGGTCGGCCGGCCGGGCGAATACGCGAAAATGTTTGCTGACGCGCTCGACAGCGATCGCCGACGATTCAGAGAACATCGGCAAACCCCTTGCGCATCAGTTGGAAATACTTGAAGCCGGCGCAGGCAACCACCGCACCGCCCAGCACCGCCACGCCCAGCGAGGCAAAATCCGGCGCCTGACCGGCCAGCAAGACGGCCCGCGATTGCTCGATGAACAGCGTCAACGGATTCAGTTCAAGCCAGAAGCGATACTTTTCCGGCAAAGCCGACGCCGGATAAAAAACCGGCGACAGGAACATCAGCACCATGGTGAACAAGCCGGTAATCTGCCCAACGTCTCGTACGAAAACACCGGTTGCCGCCAGGAACCAGGCAACCCCTAAAGACAGCAGCATCAGCGGCAGCAATACGAGCGGCAGATACAGCGCCGTCGCGAAAATGAAATGCCGGAAAATCGCGAAACCGGCCAACAACACCACGAGGCTCACGAGCGTGTGGAAGAACGCCGACAGCAACGCGACGATCGGCAGTATTTCCAGCGGAAATACGATCTTCTTCACATAGCTCGGATTATTCAGAATCAACGTAGGCGCACGGTTGACGCATTCCGCGAACAATCCGTGGATCGTCATGCCGACGAACAGCATCATGGCGAACTGCGCGCGATCCTGATCGACCCCGCCCGCCCCCCATCGCGACTTGAAGACGAACGAGAAGACGAACGAATAGACCGCGAGCATCAACAGCGGATTGAAGAACGACCATGCCAGGCCGAACATCGAGCCGCGATAGCGGCCGACGACTTCGCGCTTCGTCATTTGCCAGATGAGCGGGGCGTTACGTGCGATCGAGCCGAAGAGGCTGTGGGGCGTGGTGAGAAATGCTCTGATTATCGGCATTGTTGGAAGCTGTCTCGCTTCTTTCCTGGTTTCATTGAGGCAACAAATCTTTGACACACAGCTCGACAGCATATCGCCAGTCGGGCAGTTCGACGCCAAAACGGGTCTTCAGCGCAAGGTTCGAAAGCGACGAATTGGCAGGGCGCTGCGCCGGCACCGGATACGCGCTGGCCGGGATCGGCAGAACCGTCTTGATGGCCAGAGACGTTGCGCCCGGCGCGCTGCGCCATGCATCAAATACGGCCTCGGCAAAGCCGTGCCAGGACGTCCGGCCCGACGACGTCATGTGATAGAGCGCCGATTCGAATGTGCCAGCCTGGCGCTCGTGCATCGCCACTGCAACTGCCTGGGCGGTACCGTCCGCGATCGAGCGCGCCCAGGTCGGGGCGCCGAATTGATCGGCCACCACGCTCAACTCCTCGCGCTGCGCGCCCAGCCGCAACATCGTCCGCAAGAAATTCTTGCCGCGCGCAGCGAACACCCAGGTCGTGCGGAACGTGAGCCAATCGCCGCCTGCTTCAGCAATCGCGCGCTCGCCGTCGAGCTTGCTCGATCCGTAGACGTTAACCGGACAAGTCGGATCCGACTCGACGTACGGCGCGGTCTTGGTGCCATCGAACACATAATCGGTCGAATAGTGCACGAACAGGCCACCTACGCGTTTCATCGCTTCGGCCATCACGCCGACCGCTTCCGAATTGACCGTGTTCGCGCCTGCCACATCGGCTTCGGCGGCATCGACGGCGGTATAGGCCGCAGCATTGATCAGCACGTCCGGCCGCTGGTCGTCGACCATGCGCACGAGGCTGTCAGGACGCGTCAAATCCGCGCCATCGCGGCCGAGCGCAACCACCTGCCCGAGCACGGACAGGCTGCGAGACAACTCCCAGCCGACCTGCCCGCTTGCACCGGTGACAACGATCTTCATGCGTAGACCTCGGCTTCGCTCAAACGCTTGCCGGCAATATCCTTGGCGGCCAGTTGCGGTTCGCCATCGATCGGCCATTCGATGCCGATCTCCGGATCGTTCCAGATGATGCTGCGCTCGAACTCGGGGAACCAGTAGTCGGTTGTCTTGTAGAGGAACTGCGCAGCGTCCGACAGCACGACGAAACCGTGTGCGAAACCGGGCGGCACCCACAGTTGCCGATGGTTCTCGTCCGACAGCACGACGCCCACCCACCTCCCGAAATTCGGCGATTGCTTGCGGATATCGACGGCCACGTCGAATACGGAGCCCTCGACCACGCGCACGAGTTTGCCTTGAGCATGCTCGATCTGATAATGCAGGCCACGCAGTACGCCTTTCGCCGAACGCGAATGATTGTCCTGCACGAACTGGACGCCCGCCTCGACCTGCGCATCGAATTCACGCGCCGTGAAGCTTTCGTAAAAGTAGCCACGTGCGTCGCCGAACACTTTCGGCTCAATGATCTTGACTTCGGGAAGCGCCGTTGCTGTTACCTGGATGGCCATGCCACATGATCCGTAAGAAGGTTTTTGAGGTACTGACCGTAGCCGTTCTTGGCCAGCGGCTGAGCGAGCTTCATCAATTGCTCGGCATCGATCCACTGTCGGCGATACGCGATCTCTTCCGGGCAAGCCACCACGAGCCCCTGACGCTTCTGCAGCGTCGCGATGAAGCTGGCTGCCTCGATCAGCGAATCGTGCGTACCGGTATCGAGCCAGGCATAGCCGCGGCCCATGATCTCGACGTTCAATGCGCCATCTTCAAGGTAGCGCGAATTCACATCGGTGATTTCCAGCTCGCCTCGCGGCGACGGCTTGATATCGGCCGCGATGTCGCACACCCGGTTGTCGTAGAAATACAGGCCCGTCACGGCGTAGTTCGAGCGCGGCTTCACCGGCTTTTCCTCGATCGACAGCGCGCGGAACGACTTGTCGAATTCCACCACGCCGTAGCGCTCCGGATCGTGCACGTGGTAGGCAAACACCGTGGCGCCGGCTTGCCGTGTATTGGCGCCTTCGAGCTGCTTCGCCAGATCGTGCCCGTAGAAAATGTTGTCGCCGAGGATCAACGCCGACGGATCGTTGCCGACGAACTCCTTGCCGATGACGAACGCCTGCGCGAGACCATCGGGCGACGGCTGCACCGCGTACCGGAGGTTCATGCCCCACTGCGAGCCGTCGCCGAGCATCGCCTCGAAACGCGGCGTGTCCTGCGGCGTGGAGATGATCAGCACCTCGCGGATGCCGGCGATCATCAACGTCGACAGCGGGTAATAGATCATCGGCTTGTCGTACACGGGCAGCAGTTGCTTCGACACCGCGTGCGTGATCGGATACAGCCGCGTGCCGGAACCGCCGGCCAGAATGATGCCCTTGCGTGCCATCGCTTCGCTCCTCGTCAAGCGCGTTGCGCGTAGTTCATCTCGACCCACTTGCGGTACTCGCCCGAAGCCACTTCGGCAGCCCACGCCTGATTGTCGAGATACCAGCGCACCGTCTTCGCCATGCCGGTTTCGAAGGTTTCGGCCGGCTTCCAGCCGAGTTCGCGTTCGAGCTTGCGCGCGTCGATCGCGTAGCGGCGGTCGTGGCCGGGGCGATCGGTCACGAACGTGATCTGCTCGCGGTACGAGCCGCTCGCCTTCGGCTTCTGCTCGTCGAGCAAATCGCACAGTACATGCACGACATCGAGGTTCTTCTTCTCGTTCCAGCCGCCGACGTTGTATGTCTCGCCGGGCAGGCCGCGCGCGAGCACTTCGCGGATCGCCGAACAGTGATCGCCGACGTACAGCCAGTCGCGCACGTTCTGGCCGTCGCCGTACACCGGCAGCGGCTTGCCGGCCAGCGCGTTGGCGATGATCAGCGGGATCAGCTTTTCGGGGAATTGATACGGGCCGTAGTTGTTCGAGCAGTTGGTGGTCAGCACCGGCAGCCCGTACGTGTGGAAATAGGCGCGCACCAGGTGATCGGAGCCGGCCTTGGTGGCCGAGTACGGGCTGTTCGGCGTGTACGGCGTGGTTTCGGAAAACTGCGGATCGGTGGCCGACAGCGAACCGAACACCTCGTCCGTCGAGACGTGCAGGAAGCGGAACGCGGCCTTGGCCTCGGCATCGAGCGTGTTCCAGTACTGGCGCGTCGCCTCGAGCATCGTGAAGGTGCCGACCACGTTGGTCTGCACGAAATCGGCCGGGCCGTGGATCGAGCGGTCGACGTGGCTTTCGGCCGCGAAGTGCAGCACCGCGCGCGGACGATGCTCGGCCAGCAGCGCGTCGATCGCCTCGCGGTCGCAAATGTCGACGCGGGCGAAGATATGGTTCGGATTGTCCTGCAGCGACTTCAGGGTGCCGAGGTTGCCGGCGTAGGTCAGCTTGTCGACATTCACCACCGGCTCGCCCGATTGCGCGAACCAGTCGAGCACGAAATTGGCGCCGATAAAACCGGCACCGCCCGTCACCAATATCATGGGAATCCCTTGTCGAAAACGGAGTCTGGATTGGCCGAAAATGCGGAAAGTCCGCATTCGACCCCTCGGAATGCGCGCCGTGAATCGCGAGTATCTGTAGTTCTCTGGCTCATGGCCGTGCTGTAGGCCACATACCGCATAGGGCAGCAATTATAAGGCCTGTGTCATGCCAAAAAACACGCCACTAACAACTTGCAACAGCTTGACAAACGTCGAAACGAGCGCATTTTTCTCGTTGAATCATCTCAAAATAAGTCGAATCTGCGCAAATTCCACTCGCGACTCCGGCCTGTCGAGGGGTCGACCGACTTGTGATACCGTCTGTCGCAAGTCAGTCAAGAATCGTCAAACCGTCACCTCGTTTCCAAGCAATGACCTACGTGTCCGGTCCAGCCGCGCCCATCGCGTTCGGCGACCTCCAGGGCTGCCATGCCCCATTCCTCGAATTGCTGTCCCGCCTGTCGCCCGCCGCCGATACCCCGCTCTGGTTCGCCGGCGATCTCGTCAACCGCGGTCCGGCGTCGCTCGCCACGCTGCGCGCCGTGATCGCGCTCGGCGAACGGCGGGTGGCCGTGCTCGGCAATCACGATCTGCACCTGTTGGCCGCCGCGGCCGGTATCCGTCAGCTCAAGTCGGGCGACACGCTCGCCGAGATCCTCGATGCGCCCGATGCCGGCGAACTGCTCGATTGGGTTCGCCACCTGCCGTTCGCGCATTACGACAGCGGCAAGCTGATGGTGCATGCGGGCGTGCTGCCGCAATGGGATGTGACGCTGGCGCTCGAACTGGCCGACGAATTGCAGCGCGCGCTGCGTGCGCCGGACTGGCAGGACACGCTGCGCACGTTCTACGGCAACGAGCCGAATCGCTGGAAGGACGGGCTGACCAAGACAGAGCGGCTGCGCGTGGCATTCAACGCGTTCACGCGAATCCGCTTCTGCACACCCGACGGCGCGATGGAGTTTCGCGGCAACGGCGGCCCGGAATCGGCACCGGACGGGTATCTGCCGTGGTTCGACGTGCCGGGCCGGCGCACCGCCGACACGACCGTCGTGTTCGGTCACTGGGCCGCGAACGGGCTGATGCTGCGCGAGCGGCTGGTCGCGCTCGACTCGGGCTGCGTGTGGGGCAATCAGCTATCGGCCGTCGCGCTGGCCGACGATCCGGCCGCGCGGCGCGTCACGCAGGTCAGTTGCGCGCATTGCCAAGTCGGCAAACGCTGAACGGCGCTTGAACGGGTGCAGGATTGCGCCCCGCGGAAACGACACAGGCCGCGCCGGTATCCGGCGCGGCCTGTTGTCCGTGATCGATCCGATCGAAGCAACGATCAGGCGTCGCGTCGCGCAGCCGTCTCGGCGTCGGGCGCGGCGGCCACCACGGTTGCGGCCTGCGCCTCGGCGGCGGCATCGGCGCCCTCGCTGCCTTCCGGCGGCAGTTCGTCCTGCGCCAGCAAGGCCAGCGCTTCGGCTGTCGGCTTGCCGGAAGCGGCCTGCATTTCGGTCAGCGCCGCCATCACGGACGCCCGCGCGAGCGCCGACAGCTCGCGCCGGTCGGGGCCGGCCTCGATCGGCTTGCCCACGTACAGATGCGCCACCAGCGGCCGATCGCTCAGAACCCGGTCGAGCGAGCGCCCGAGCGACATCTTGCCGGTGTAGGCCGGTGCCAGCGACTGCCGCCCCTGCCCGTCCTCGTACATGATGCACACCGGCTGCACCGGGCACCCGGCCTCGACCGCGGCCTGAAGCAGGTTCGCGTGGAACGGCAGCAGGTCGAGCCCGTTCGAGGTGGTGCCTTCGGGAAACACGCACATCAGTTCGCCGCCATTCAGCCGCTGCGCCAGCTCCTGCATGATCCGCAGCGCCTCGCTGCGCTTCTCGCGCTTGAGGAACACGGTGCCGAGCTTCTCGGCGAGCCAGCCCACCACCGGCCATTGCCGCACCTCGGCCTTCGAGACGAACGGCGTCGGCCGCCACGCGTTGATCACGTAGATGTCGAGCCACGACACGTGGTTGCCGACCACCAGCGCGCGCGAATCGAGCCGCGCCTCGTCGTGATGCACCACCAGCCGCAAGCCGCACAAGCCCAGCATCTTCACGGTCCAGTCGCGCGTGAGCGCCTGCTTGCGGGCCGGGCTCACGCGCCCGAACAGCAAGGCGATGGTCGCCATGCCGCGCAGCAGATGCAGGATCAGGCGCGCTTTGCGCAACGCTTTCATGGGCAGGCTCCGGTCAGCGACGCTCGAACGCCACCTGGCCGGCCACGATCGTGGCCAGCACGCGGGCCGGCAGTTCGTAGCCGAGGAACGGCGTGTTGTGGCCCTGGCTCTTGAGCACGCGCGGCTCGACCTGCCAGTGCGCGGCCGGATCGAACACCACGATGTCGGCCACGCCGCCCACCGTGATGCGGCCGGCCGGCAATTGCAGCACGTCGGCCGCGCCGGCCGTGATGCGGTTCAGCGCGAGCGCGAGCGGCAGCTTCGCCTCGTTGGCCCACTTCACGGTGAGCGACAGCAACAGCTCCAGGCCGGTCGAACCGGGCGTGGCTTCCGCGAACGGCAGCAGCTTTTCGTCGTCGTCCACCGGGGTGTGATCGGAGCAGATCGCGTCGATCGTGCCGTCGGCCACGCCGGCGCGGATCGCCGCGCGATCGCGCTCGGCGCGCAACGGCGGATCGAGGCGGAACTGCGCGTCGAAATAGCCGATGTCGATGTCGATCAGATGCAGGTGATTGGCGCTGACGTCGCAGGTGATCGGCAGCCCTTCGGCCTTGGCCCCGCGCATCAGCTCGATGCCGGCCGCCGACGACAGGCGCGCGACGTGCACGCGCGCGCCAGTCACGCGCACCAGCTCGAACAGCGTGTGCAACGCGATCGTCTCGGCCGACACCGGCACGCCCGACAGCCCGAGCCGCGACGCGACCGGCCCGCTGGCCGCCACCCCGCCCTTGGCGAGGAACGCATCGACCGGGCGCAGCCACACCGTGAAATCGTAGGTTTTCGCATACTGCAGCGCACGCAACAGCACCTGCGTGTCGCGAATCGGCGAATCGGCCTGCGTGAAGCCGATGCAGCCCGATTCGGTCAACTCGACCATCTCGGTGATGACCTCGCCCTTCAGGCCGACGGTCAGCGCGCCCAGCGGATAGACGTGCGCCTGATGCAGCTTGCTCGCGCGGAACTTCAGCATCTCGACGAGGCCCGGCTCGTCGAGCACCGGATCGGTGTCGGGCGGGCAGACCAGGCTCGTCACGCCGCCGGCGACGGCCGCGGCCATCTCCGATTCGAGCGTGGCCTTGTGTTCGTAGCCCGGTTCGCGCAGTCGCGCGGACAAATCGACGAAGCCCGGCGCGACCAGCTTGCCGCTCGCGTCGATGGTCTTCGCCGCGTGGAAATCGGCCGGCGCCGCGCCGATCGCGACCACCTTGCCGGCCGCGACGTACACGTCGGCCTGTTGTTCGGTGCCGGCGACCGGATCGATCAGCGTGCCGCCCTTGATATGAATCTTCATGCGCTGCCTGTAAATGCGTTGGATGCGTTGAGTGCGAAGGCCGGCCATCGCGGCGCCGCGATGGCGCGGCCCCGCCGGCCGGGCCGCGTCAGTCGCTGTTGCCCGCGACGATGCCCATCACGGCCATCCGGACCGCGATGCCGAACGTCACCTGATTGAGAATCACCGATTGGGGGCCGTCGGCCACCTGCGAGTCGATTTCGACGCCGCGATTCATCGGCCCCGGGTGCATCACGATGGCGTCGGGCGCGGCCAGCGCGAGACGCTCGGGCGTGAGGCCCCAGCTCTTGAAGTATTCCTGCGCGGACGGCAGCAGCGCGCCGCTCATGCGCTCGTTCTGCAGGCGCAGCATGATGATCACGTCCACCCCCTTCAGGCCTTCGTCGAGGTTGTGATAGACCTTCACGCCCATCTGCTCGAGCCCGCCCGGCAACAGCGTGCGCGGGCCGATCGCGCGGATCTCGGGCACCCCGAGCGTGGTCAGCGCATGGATGTCGGAGCGCGCCACGCGCGAGTGCAGGATGTCGCCGACGATCGCCACGCGCAGGTTCGTGAAATCGCGCTTGTAGTGGCGGATCGTGTACATGTCCAGCAGGCCCTGCGTCGGGTGCGCATGGCGGCCGTCACCGGCATTGATCACGTGCACGTGCGGCGCGCAGTGCTCGGCGATCAGGTAGGGCGCGCCGCTCGATGCGTGACGCACGACGAACAGGTCGGCGTGCATCGCCGACAGGTTGTTGATCGTGTCGAGCAGCGATTCGCCCTTGCTGGTGGACGAGGCGTTGATGTTCAGGTTCAGCACGTCGGCCGACAGGCGCGTCGCGGCGATCTCGAAGGTGGTGCGGGTGCGCGTCGAGTTCTCGAAGAACAGGTTGAACACCGATTTGCCGCGCAGCAGCGGCACCTTCTTCACTTCGCGATCGGTCACGCTGACGAACCGCTCGGCCGTGTCGAGGATGTGCGTGACGATCGAGGTGGGCAAGCCCTCGATCGACAGCAGATGCTTGAGCTCGCCGTTTTTCGTGAGCTGCGGGTTGCCCTTCAGGAAGCCGTGGCGAAAGCGTTCGGCAGGTGCGGCCGCGGCGGGTGCGCCGGTGCGGCCGGAAGTGTCGCTCGTCATGATGTGCGTGATTCCAACGTGTTGCGGGCAGCGCCCGCGCGCTCTGGGGCGCGGGCGCCGGGTGAGGCTCGCTCAGTGCGTGCGCGCCTCGAGATCGAAAGTGAACTGCAGGGCGTCGTCGTGCGTGAGCACCAGCGTGGCGTCGGGCGCCACGTCCAGCGTGCCGCCCAGGAAGCGCGCCGCCACCGGCAGCTCGCGGCCGCCGCGGTCGGCCAGCACGGCCAGTTCGACGGCGGCCGGGCGGCCGTAATCGTACAGCTCGTTCAGCGCGGCGCGCACGGTGCGGCCCGTGGACAGCACGTCGTCGACCAGCAGGATCCGGCGGCCGTCCACGTCGAACGGCAGCGAGGTCGGGCTGGCCTGGCTGTGCAGGCCCTTTTTCGCGTAATCGTCGCGGTGCAGCGCGACATTGATCACGCCGAAGCCCGGCGCATTCAGATCGCGCGCGAGACGTTCGGCCAGCCACGCGCCGCCGCTGTGGATGCCGGCGAGCACGGGGCCGTCGGCCGCCGCGAACGCGGCCTCGCCGTAGGCACCGCGGATCTGGTCGAGCAGCGTGAGATAGAGCGCTTCGGCGTCAATGGAACTCATGATGATCGGGCAACTGGTCGAGGTAGTGTTGAAGGATCACGCGCGCGGCTTCGGCGTCGATGGCGTCGGCCTTCGCGCCGCGCGCGCGCAGGCTCGCACGGGCCTCGACCGACGAATAACGCTCGTCGATCCAGCTCACGGGCAGGTTGAAGCGGCCGTTCAGCTGATTGCCGAAGCGCTTCGCCTGCTGCGTCATCTCGTGGGGCGTGCCGTCGGGGTGCAGCGGCAGGCCGACCACGAGCGCGTCCGGCCGCCATTCGGCGAGCAGCTCGCCGACGGCCTGGAAACGATACTCGCGATTCAGGTTGGGAACGATGACAAGCGCACGCGCCGTGCGCGTCAGCGTATTGCCGACGGCCACGCCGATGCGCTTTTCGCCGTAATCGAACGCGAGCAGCGTGGCTTCACGCGCGGACGCACCGCTCATGCGTGGCCCGCCTCGCCCGAGAGCATCGTCGACGACACGCCGAGCAGGCCGAGCGCGGCCTCGAAGCGCTCCTCGGCGGGCGTATCGAACACGATGCGCGGATCGGCGTCCACGGTCAGCCAGCCGTTCTTCGAGATTTCGTCCTCGAGCTGGCCCGCGCCCCAGCCGGCATGGCCGAGCGTGAGCAGGAAACGCTTCGGGCCCTGGCCCGAGGCCACGGCTTCGAGCACGTCCTTCGAGGTGGTCATTTCCAGCCCGCCCTCGACCGACATGGACGAGCTGTAGCTGCTGCCTTCCACCGGCTCGTGCAGCACGAAGCCGCGCTCGGTCTGCACCGGGCCACCGAAATAGACGGGGATATGCAACAGCGGTTCGATTTCCAGCTTGAGGTCGATGCGTTTGAACAGCGCCTCGAGATCGATGTCGGTCGGACGATTGATGACCAGGCCGAGCGCGCCGCGCTCGCTGTGATCGCAAAGATAGACCACCGTGCCAGAGAACGTCGGATCGGACATGCTCGGCATCGCGATCAGGAACTGGTTGGTGAGATTGATGCGATCGGAACTCTTTGGCATGGTTTGAATTTTAGCAAAGACCTTGCCGCGCAACGGGCGCCGCAAGAATCGATATGACAGATCACGTCGCACTCTATCACGCGCGCGAGGCGGACCGGCGGGCGTGGCGTGGCGCGATGCAGGCGCATCGGGCGATCGTTCGCGATGGGCCAACAAACGGCGGCGACGGCGTGCCGGCGCGCGGCGCTGTGCGGCGAATCGGGCAATGGGGCCGGCGTTGCCGCTGCGTTTCCCCCACGCTCGCAACCGCGCACTCACCCGATACCGCAGATGGGGAACGATCGAAAACGCCCTGCCCGGCGCGCACGCTCAGGCCGATTCGAGCGCGGCGGCCAGCGCCTCGCGCGCCGCGAACAGGTCGGGCGGCGCAACCCCGGCGGCGATCTTGTAGAGCGCGGCGCGCAAACCGTCCGAGCCGGCCGACAAGGCCGCGCCGCCATCGGCCGGGGTGTGGCCGTGCATGATGCGGCGCCAGCCGAGCGCGAGCGCATCGGCCATCAGCGCCGTCTGGCCCAGGCCGAGCGCCGCGGCGGCCGCGCCGACGCGAAAGGCGGCGCCTGCTGCCCGCCAGGCCTGCGAGGCGTCGGCCGTGGCCGGCGTGACGGTCAGGTCGGCCATCGACGCGTCGGCCGTCTGCAGGAAATCCTCGTAGGCGTGTCCGTTGACCGTGACCAGGCCGAGTTGGCGAACCGCCGCCGCGTCACGCAGGGCGTCGGCCTCGGCGCGCGCCGCATCGACTTCCCAGAGCATCTCCGATGCCTGTGAGCCGGCCACATGCCAGTCGACCGTCAGCCCGTAATCATTGAGCAACTCGACCTCGGCGGCATCCTCGGCCGCCGCACCGTACAGCGCGAAATCGCGCCAGACGAGCGCCAGCGTTTCGCGCACCTGCGCCGGGCCGGCGACCTCCGCCCCATTCATCTGCTCGCGCAGCAGCAGGTTGCCGCGCGCCAGCCAGCGCCGCAGTACCGGCCCCGGCGCACCGCGCAAGGCGCGCAGGCAGGCACCGGCGAGCCGCCAATAGTCGTAGGCATCAGCGCCGGACAGCGCCGCGAAACAGGTATCGAGCGTATCGAGCGCCGCGGCCGGCGGTGCGTCGGGTTCGCGCAACACCACCAGCAAGGCGGCTTCGTAGCCGGCGCGCAGATGCGCGAGACGGTCGGCCGGGATCGCCGCCAGCCGCGCGGGCGGCACCGGCCGTCCGGCCAGCGCGAGCCAGTCGACCGGCGCGGCCGCAACCGGCGCCGCGCCTTCGACGGCGGCCAGCCGCCGCAAGGCATCGTGATGTGCGTGGAGCGCCGGCGAACAGGCCAGCTCGCGCAGGTTACGGCGGGCGATGGCCCAGCGGAAATCGCGCAAGGCCGACCGGAACCCGTCGTTCGGCAGCCCGCCAGCGGGCGGCGTCGCAACGGGCGCAGCCGCGACCAGCGCATCGGCATAGCGCGCCGCCGCCAGCCAGCCGGCATCGCGCAAGGCAGCCGCCACGGTGCGCAGTGCACGCAGCAGCGCCTCGCCCGAGGCCGTGCTGGCTTCCGCCAGCGTGGCCTCGGCAAGCAGCACCGCGCCGCCGCGGGGGTTCGGCAGCGCATCGGGCATCGGTATTACGGTCGGAGACAGTAGGCTCATGGGGCACGCAACCGTCGACGCTTGGGCTGAAGCGCCACGCGGGCCTGCCGCGCGGCCGGCCCGCGCTGCCGGCGCCGCGTCAGACGCGCCGGCAGTCGGGCCGAGACACCTGCTTCGCGAGATCGGTCAGATCTGGACCATCTCGAAATCTTCCTTGCGCGCGCCGCATTCCGGGCACGTCCAGTTGATCGGCACGTCCTCCCAACGCGTACCCGGGGCAATGCCCTCGTCGGGCAAGCCCGCTTCTTCGTCGTAGATCCAACCGCAGATCAGGCACATCCAGCTTTTGTATTCCATCGTTTGCCGCGCAGGGAAAAAACCAATTTTGGGGAGACGTGATGGTAACGTGCCGACGGCCGCCCTGCCTAGCATCGTGGTTTCCAGACGACCCGCGCCCAACCCGTTGCGCCTCGATCCCGGCACGCTCATCCGGGCAAAATCGTGCAGGCAAGCGCGATTCGCCGCAGCCGACGATATCGCGCGGCACCCATGCGCGCGCAGCCCGCCGCGACCCGAACCGATGCGCGGCAACCCGCCGCAAACGCCCGCCAGATATTGCATTCGGTTAAAAAAACCACGTCTTGCGCAAGTTTCCAACGCATAATGACCGGCAAGGCGCACCCGTGTGGTGCGCCGCCCGATCGTTCTCTCTTTCCCCGATTTTTCATGTCCAGCAACGCCCCTCCGATCGTCCTCACCTTCGGCTTGTTCGATCCCACCGGCGGCTCCGGCCTGCAGGCGGATTTGCTGACGCTGGCGAGCATGGGCTGTCACGGCACGTCGGTGCTGACCGGCTACACGGTCCGCGATTCGGCTTCCTGTGACGAGGTGACCGGCCTCGATCCGGACACCGTCGTCGCGCAGGCCCGGATGCTGCTCGAGGACATGCCCGTCGCCGCGTTCAAGATCGGCGCCACGGCCCGCGCCGAAGTGGTCAGCGCGATCGCCGAGGTCGTGGCCGACTACGACGGCGTGCCGCTCGTGCTGGCGCCCGACTTCACGCTCGACGACGAGCATGTGCTCGCCGCCGACGACCTGCGCGAATCGATTGCCGATCTGCTCGCCCCGCAAACCACGCTGCTGGTGGCCGATCACGCCACGCTGATCGCGCTCGCGCAGCCCGACGGCGACGCGGAAGCGCCGAACCTCGACACGGCGATCGCGCATCTGCTGTCGCAGGGCTGCGAGTACATCCTCGCCACCGAAACCGGCACGCACCGGCTCGTCAACACGTTGTACGGCGAGGAAGGCCAGATCCGGCAGGATCTCTGGGAACGCACGCCGAACCGGCTGATGGGCGTGACCGACACGCTCGCCTCGGCCATCGCGGCGCTGCTGGCCAATGGCCAGGAGCCGCCCGAAGCCGTGCGCGAGGCGCAGGAATACCTGTACCAGGCCGCGCGCGACGCGTTCCGGCCCGGCATGGGCGCCTGGGTGCCCGACCGTTTCTTCTGGGCGCGCAGCAACGAGGACGACACGCCGGCCGCCCCGGCGGCACCGGCCACGCCGCCTTACGGCGCATCGCGTCACTGAATGCATTGAACGCACGCCGGCGGGGCGCAGGCCGCCCCGGCTTTTCCGCGCTGTAAACGACAAAAAACCCGCATCGCTGCGGGTTTTTCGTTTTGCGGGGCGGGACGCGCATCGCTGCGCGCCCGTCGTGCAATCGACCGAAGTCGATTACATGTCCATGCCCATGCCGCCCATGCCGCCCGGCATGCCGCCAGCCATCGGGGCATCTTCCTTCGGCAGTTCGGCAACGGCAGCGTCCGTCGTCAGCAGCAGGCCGGCGACCGATGCTGCGTTTTGCAGCGCCGTACGCGTGACCTTGGTCGGGTCGACCACACCGGCTTCGACCATGTCGACGTATTCGCCCGTTGCGGCGTTGTAGCCGTAGTTGCCCGTACCGGCTGCAACGGCTGCCACCACGACGCTGGCTTCTTCACCACCGTTCGTGACGATCTGACGCAGCGGCTCTTCCATCGCGCGCAGCACGATCTTGATACCGGCGTTTTGATCGGCGTTCAGGCCGGTCAGTGCCGTGATCGCGGTGCGAGCGCGGATCAGCGCGACGCCGCCACCAGCCACGATGCCTTCTTCCACAGCTGCGCGCGTTGCGTGCAGTGCGTCTTCGACACGTGCCTTCTTTTCCTTCATTTCGACTTCGGTCGCAGCGCCGACCTTGATCACTGCCACGCCGCCTGCCAGCTTGGCAACGCGCTCTTGCAGCTTTTCACGGTCGTAGTCCGACGTCGCTTCTTCGATTTGCGCGCGCACTTGCTTCACGCGTGCTTCGATGTTCACGGCTTCGCCTGCGCCGTCGATGATCGTCGTGTTTTCCTTGCCCACTTCGATACGCTTGGCTTGGCCCAGTTCGGCCAGCGTTGCCTTCTCGAGCGTCAGGCCGGTTTCTTCCGCCACCACTTGACCGCCGGTCAGGATCGCGATGTCTTCCAGCATGGCCTTGCGACGGTCGCCGAAGCCCGGAGCCTTGACGGCGACGGTCTTCAGGATGCCGCGGATGTTGTTGACCACCAGCGTGGCGAGTGCTTCGCCTTCGACGTCTTCAGCGATGATCAGCAGCGGACGGCCAGCCTTCGCGACTTGTTCCAGGACCGGCAGCAGGTCACGGATGTTCGACACCTTCTTGTCGTGCAGCAGCACGAACGGGTTGTCGAGGACGGCGACTTGCTTGTCCGGGTTGTTGATGAAGTACGGCGACAGGTAGCCGCGGTCGAATTGCATGCCTTCGACGACGTCCAGCTCGTCGGCCAGCGACTTGCCGTCTTCGACGGTGATGACGCCTTCCTTGCCGACCTTGTCCATCGCTTCAGCGATGCGATCGCCGATCGACGAATCGCTGTTCGCCGAGATCGAGCCGACCTGTGCGATTTCCTTGTTCGTCGTGCAGGGCTTGCTGATCTTCTTCAGCTCTTCCACGGCTGCCGCGACGGCCTTGTCGATGCCGCGCTTCAGGTCCATCGGGTTCATGCCCGATGCGACGTACTTCATGCCTTCGCGAACGATCGATTGCGCGAGGACGGTTGCCGTCGTCGTGCCGTCGCCGGCGTTGTCGCTGGTCTTGGAAGCGACTTCCTTGACCATTTGCGCGCCCATGTTCTGGAGCTTGTCCTTCAGCTCGATTTCCTTGGCGACCGACACGCCGTCCTTCGTGACCGTCGGGCCGCCGAACGAACGCTCGAGCACCACGTTGCGGCCCTTCGGGCCCAGCGTGACCTTGACCGCGTTGGCCAGGATGTTCACGCCTTCAACCATTTTGGAACGGGCGGAATCGCCGAATACGACGTCTTTAGCTGCCATCTTTTACTCCTTGAATTCTCTGGAATGGGATCGCTGAGTAGCGTATTCGCAGGCTTACGCTGCGTTGACCACGGCCATGATGTCTTCTTCGCGCATCACGAGCACTTCCTTGCCGTCGACCTTGACGGCTTGGCCCGCGTACTTGCCGAACAGGACGCGATCGCCGACCTTCACGTCGAGCGCGATCGGAGCGCCCTTGTCGTCGCGCTTGCCCGGGCCGATCGCCAGCACTTCGCCTTGATCCGGCTTTTCAGCCGCTGCTTCGGGGATCACGATGCCCGAGGCCGTCTTGGTTTCTTGATCCAGGCGTTTGACGATCACGCGATCGTGCAAAGGACGAAGGTTCATTTTCACTCCTCTTTGAGAAACTGAAGTAACACTGAGGGATGCCGTCGGGCTGTCGCCCGGCGGCGAAGTTGTTAGCACTCTCGTGCAGCGAGTGCTAATTATATGGACGAGGTTTGACAAATTCAAGGACGGAAGGGAAAGGTTTTTTACCGGCTTCCGTTTACCCTCGATTCGATCTTTTCCTTTTAATTCAATCGCTTGATCGAATTTCCCTAGAAAACGGGTGCATAAAAAACAATCTGCCGTACCGTGCGCCCGCGCTTTTGGCACGCGTTGGCACCCTGGCAGCCGGCTGCGATCCGGCCCGCGACCGGCGATTCGTCGGCCCGGATCGCGCTCGGCGCGACGTGCTGCCCGCAGACGATAGGCCGCGCTCGCGACAGCGGCGTGAACCTCAACGTGACCGCGACGCCAGCATGGAGTCCGGGCGAGCGCCGGGAGTTCCCGGCAACGGTGCGCAACGGGTCACGGCTCAGGCCTCCCCCAGCTGCGCCAACAGGGCCTGCGCCTGGGCCGCCTGATCGGCCTCGTCCGCCATCGGCCGGAACGCGAACGCGGGGGCGCCGGCCAGTTGCCGGAACGAAGCGCGGCTGCTGCGCGCATAGGCGGGGTCGTAGTGCAGGTCGATCAGCGATTCGAACAGCACGTCGCGCGCGCCGGCCTCGGCCAGCGCCTGCCAGTCGCGGATGCGCGCGTGGCCGTGCAGCTCGGTCAGCCGCGCGAGCTGCTGCATGAACGCGGCGGGGTCGTCGAACAGATGGCCGTAATCGCGCAACAGCAGCGCCACGCGCGCGTCGCGCGCCGTTTCGACGGCCACGCAGCGCGCCGCGTGCATGCCGGCCAGCATCGTGTCGGGCAGCGTGATCTGCCCGATCTTGCGGCTCTCCGCCTCGACGAACACCGGCCGCGCCGGATCGAGCGCGCGCAGCGCCAGCACCAGCGCCGTATCGAAACCCTTCTGCGTGGGCTGCGCCGCCCCCGGCAGCGCACCGAGCAGCGAGCCCCGATGCACCGCCAGCCGCTCCAGATCGACGATTTGTGCGCCGGCCCGGCCGAGCGCGCCGAGCAATTGGGTCTTGCCGCTGCCGGTACGGCCCGTCAACACGATGTAGCGGAACCGCGCGGGCAGCACGTCGAGCTCGTCGACGACCCAGCGGCGATAGGTCTTGTAGCCGCCGTCGAGTTGCCGGGCGCGCCAGCCGATCAGGTTGAACCACGACGTCATCGAGCCGGAGCGCTTGCCGCCACGCCAGCAATAGATCAGCGGACGCCAGTTGAGCGGCCGGTCGGCGAAGGTGGTTTCGAGGTGCTCCGCGATGTTGCGCGCGACCCAGGCCGCGCCGAGGCGCGTCGCCTCGTGCGGCGACACCTGCTTGTACATCGTGCCGATCACCACGCGCTGATCGTTGCTGAGTACGGGCGCGTTCAACGCACCGGGGATGTGGTCTTCCGCGTATTCGAGCGGCGTACGCACGTCGATGATCTCGTCGAATTCGTCGACGCGGGACAGCGGAACAAGAAAGGGATTCACGGCAGGCGGGTGCGCGAGGCACAGGCGGGACAGACAGGCGCGGATTATCGCACGCGGGCCGGGGGCGGCCCGGGCAACGGCAAAGTGATCGTCCATCGCAGCGATGCGCTCGATCTCGAGCGGCGCTCGCGGCCCCGCCCGGCTTCGGGCGGGGCGCCGATGCGGCCAGCCGGTCGATTGACGGCGGCCGGCTCAGTCGCGCAGCGCGTCGCGGATCGCGGCCAGCCACAGCGCGACCGCATGCGCGCCCGGATCGGGATGGCCGAGCGCGCGCTCGCCGAGATAGCTCGACCGGCCGCGCCGCGGCATCAGCGTGGCGGTACCGGCCGCGCCTTCGGCGGCTGCAGCGGCCGATGCATCGAGCGCCTGGCGCAGATCGCCGCCGGTCGCGTCGAGCGCGGTACGCAACGCGCGCGCGGCCGGATCGAGCGCATCGATCATGGTGCGCTCGCCAGGCCGCGCGCCGCCGATCTCGCACACCCCGTCGACACCGGCCGCGAACGCCTCGGCCCAGGCCGACGCATCGGGCTTCGCCGCGCCATCGAGCGCCGCCGCCGCGCGCATCAGCATCGCCGCGTAGAGCGGGCCGGAGGTGCCGCCCACGGCGCGCCGGATGGTGGCCGACATCGCGCGCAGCACCGCGGCCGGCCGCGACGCGTCGGGCCAGCCGCCCGCCTCGGCTTCGATCGCCTGCGCGGCGCGCGACAGGCTGATGCCGAGATCGCCATCGCCGACGCGCTGATCCATCTCGGTCAGCGTCGCTTCCGATGCGTGCAGCCTGACGCAAACGGCGTCGATCACGCGCCGCAGCGTGGCGTCGGCGGCGAGCCGCGGGCCGTCGCCGCCGAGGTTGCGGCCCGCGCCGGGCGCGGCCGGCACCGGGCGGCTTTCCTGCGGCGCGACGCGGCCCGCGCGGGCGGGCCAGGCGGCCGCCTCGGTGGGCGCGTCGAGCCAGGCGAGGCGCGCATCGTCGACGCGCAGCAGCGTCAGCGAAATGCCGGCCATGTCGAGCGCGCTGAGGAACGTGCCGGCCCAGGCGCGTTCGGCCACGAGGCCGCGTGCGGCCAGCGCGCGCAGCGCCGCGTCGGCGACGATGTCGAGCTCGCCCGGCGGCGTGCCGCCGAGGTTGTTGACGAGCAGCGCGACGCGCGCGCCGGCGTCGAGCGCGAGATCGTCGGCGATGCGGGCGATCAGGCGCGACGCCACCGCATCGGCCGATTCGAGTTCGGCGCGCTCGACGCCGGCCTCGCCGTGGATGCCGAGCCCCCATTCGATCTCGCGCTCGCCGAGCGTGAAGCCGGGCGTGCCGGCGGCCGGCACCGTGCATGCCGACAAGGCCACGCCCATCGTGCCGAGCGCCTCGGCCGTCTCGCGGGCGTGCCGCGCGACCTCGGCAAGCGGCAGCCCGGCCGCCGCCGCCGCGCCGGCCACGCGGTGAACCAGCACCGTGCCGGCCAGGCCGCGCCGCCCGGCGTGGTCGCCGCGCGCGGCCAGCGCCACGTCGTCGGAGACGATCACCGTCTCGACCTCGATGCCCTCGGCGCGCGCGATCTCGGCGGCCAGCCCGAAGTTGAGCCGGTCGCCCGTGTAGTGCTTGACGATCAACAGCACGCCCGCCGGGCCGCCCACGGCGCGAATCGCATCGAGCACCGCGTCCACCGACGGCGACGTGAACACCTCGCCGGCCACCGCCGCACTGAGCATGCCGGCGCCCACGTAGCCCGCGTGCGCGGGCTCGTGCCCCGCGCCGCCGCCCGACACCAGCGCGACCTCGCCGCGCGACGCGGCCTCGGCCGCATCGGCGCGCACCACGATGGTCCGGCCGGCCAGCAAGGCCAGATGGGGATTCAGCGCGACCAGCCCGTTCAGCAGGTCGGGCACCACGCGTTCGACATCGTTGATCAGTTTTTTCATTCGGCAGGTCCTCTGTCTGGGAGCGGGGCTCCCGGTCGTCTCCGGAATCGGCGGCCGGTGGTCCGGCGCCACGCGTCGCCGGCATGGCGGGGCGCGGGTGGGCTTCACTATAAGACCTGGCCTGGGTGATTGCCTCGGCTGCCGACGTGCCCGTCGTGTACGGGATGCTGCAAGCCGGTTCGACCGCGCGTCGCGGGCGAGTTCCCGCGAGGATTCGATTCGGGGCAAGCGGGCCGGCGAAGGCGGCCGTGCCACAAAAAAAGGCGGTACGACACGAAGGTCGTACCGCCTGCGATCCGGCCCGGTTGGCCGGGGGCGCGGCCAGGCGCGCCGTTGCCGGACAGCCTGACCCGCCGATGCCGCGCGCCGCAGCGCGTCGGCTTACTTGCGCGGCAGCGCCGCGCCGGCCAGCGTCGTGACGAGCGAGGTCACCGGCGAGAGCAGCGTGCCCGCGCTCGCCGACGAGCCGGATGTGCCCGACGCGCCCGACGACGGCGTGATCGCCACACCCGGCAGCGCCGCGCCGACGGCGCCGACCGTCTGCGTCACCACGTTGCCCACCGCACCGACCGTCGTGACGCCGGTCGACGCCACCGTGCCGAGCGCCGTCGCGCCCGAGGTCGCCAGGTTGCCGAGCGTGGCGCCGGTGGTCGACGCGAGCGTCGAGCCGGCCGCGCCCAGCGCCGTGGTGGTGGCCAGGCCCGTCTGGGCAGCCGTCGACAGGCCGCCCGTGAGCGTGTTCGCGACCGTGGTGGCCGCACCCGTCACCGTGGACACCGGCAGCGCGCCCGACAGGTTGCCGACCAGCGACGTGATCGGCGCGATCGGGTTGCCGGCAACCACGCCGGTGACCGCGTTGACGACGCCCGTCACGGCGGCCGGGCCGGTGCTGGCGATCGAACTCGCCACCGTCCCGACGCCGTTGACCGTCGACGACAGGCCCGACGACGCGGCGTTGACCACGCCGGTCACGGCGGCCGTCGGCACCGACGAAAGCGCGCCCGTCAGCGTGCCGGCCGCGTTGCCCAGGCCCGAGGTCGCGGCGTTCAGGACGCCGGTGACCGCCGTGGCCGGATTGATGCTGCCGACCAGGCCCGTGACGGCGGTGGCACCGGTGCCGAGGCCGCTCGCCACGGCCTGCACGCCGCCCGACAGGGCATTCGCGCCCGAGCCGAGCGCGCCCGACAGGGCCGTTGCGCCGGTACCGAGGCCGCCGGCCAACGCGCCGGCTCCGCTCGACAGTGCGCCGGATGCCGTGCCGGCCACCGTCGACAGACCGCCTGCGGCCGAGCTCAAGCCGCCGGCCAGCGCGCCCGCGCCGTTCGACAGTGCGCCCGTGGCTGTGCCGAGGCCGGTCTGCAGGCCGCTTGCGACCGTGCCTGCCACCGTGTTCAAACCACCCGCCGCCGAACCAAGACCACCAGCCAGCGCACCCGCACCGCTCGACAACGCGCCCGAGGCCGCACCGAGGCCGTTCTGCAAACCGCTTGCAACCGTGCTGGCTGCACCGTTCAGGCCACCCGCCACCGAGCCGAGACCACCAGCCACCGAGCCCAGGCCGCCGGCCAGTGCACCCGCACCGCTCGACAGTGCGCCCGTGGCTGCGCCGAGGCCGTTTTGCAGGCCGCTCGCGACCGTGCCAGCCGCGCCGTTCAGGCCGCTCGCCGCCGAGCCGAGACCACCGGCCAGTGCACCCGCACCGCTCGACAATGCGCCCGTGGCTGCGCCGAGGCCGTTTTGCAGGCTGCTCGCGACCGTGCTGGCTGCACCGTTCAGGCCGCTCGCCGCCGAGCCGAGACCACCAGCCACCGAGCCCAGGCCGCCAGCCAGTGCTCCCGCACCGCTCGACAGTGCGCCCGTGGCTGCGCCGAGGCCGTTCTGCAAGCCGCTCGCGACCGTGCCAGCCGCGCCGTTCAGGCCGCCTGCCGCCGCACCGAGGCCGCCTGCCAGCGCACCCGCGCCCGAGGCCAACGCGCCCGACGCCGTGCCGAGGCCGTTCGCCAGGCCACTCGCGACCGTGCCGCCCACGGTGTTCAACCCGCCCGCCGCCGCACCGAGGCCGCCGGCCAATGCACCGGCTCCCGATGACAACGCACCCGACACCGTACCGAGACCACCTGCCAGTGCACCCGCGCCCGAGGCCAATGCACCCGACGCCGTGCCGAGGCCGCTCGATACGCCGCCCGCCAGGGCGCCTGCGCCGTTCGCCAGGCCACTCGCGACCGTGCCGCCCACGGTGTTCAACCCGCCCGCCGCCGCACCAAGGCCGCCGGCCAGCGCGCCCGCACCGTTCGACAACCCACCCGCAACCGTCCCGGCCACCGTATTCAAACCACCCGTCGCCGCACCAAGGCCGCCAGCCAACGCCCCCGCCCCGTTCGACAACCCGCCCGCAACCGTCCCGGCCACCGACTGCAACCCGCCAGCCGCTGCACCAAGCCCACCTGCCAGCGCACCCGCACCCGACGACAACGCACCCGTCGCCGCACCAAGGCCGCCGGCCAGCGCGCCCGCACCGTTCGACAACCCACCCGCGACCGTACCGGCCACCGTATTCAAACCACCCGTCGCCGCACCAAGGCCACCCGCCAACGCCCCTGCCCCGTTCGACAACCCGCCCGCGACCGTCCCTGCCACCGACTTCAGCCCGCCCGTCGCGGTGCCAAGCCCCGTCGACAGCCCCGTCACGACCGTGCCGCCCACCGCCTGCAAGCCGCCCGCCGCCGAGCCAAGTCCACCGGCCAGCACACCAGCGCCCGAAGCCAGCGCCCCCGATGCCTTGCCCAACCCGCTCGACACACCACCGGCCAGCGCACCCGCGCCCGACGACAACGCCCCCGACGCCGCGCCCAGCCCGTTCGACAGCGCACCGGCCGCCGTGCCCGCCGCCGAGTGGATGCCGGTCGCCAACGCGCCCGCGCCGTTGGCCAGCGCCGCGGCGCCGCTCGACAGCGCACCGCTCGCGGTGCCGACGATGCCGGACAACGCACCGGTCGGGTTCTGCAACGCCGTCTGCAAACCCGAGACGACGCCCGATAGCGGCGTGTTCTGCGCCAGCGCGCCGACCGTGCTGGCGAGCCCGCCGAGCGAAGTCTTGAGCGGCCCGACGACATTGCCGAGCGCCAGATCGATCACTTTCGCGCCGTTCGCCGTCACCGTCAGCGCGACGCCGTCGATCGCATTGATCGCCGCGCTCACGCCGAGCGACGAGCCCGCCAGGCTGCCGGTGCCGCCCAGCGTCGCCCCGCTCGCGTTCAGCGAGCTGCCCAGATTCAGATTGGCCCCCAGATCGCTGACGATCGTGCCGGCGTCGGCCATTGCGGGCTGCGCCGCTGCGATACCGAATGCCGTCAGCGCCGAAAGCGCGATGCTCGACAACTTGAAGTGTTGTTTCATTGTTGACCCCATGTCAGTTGGTCTTGCCGTCGGGTATGACGGCTGAGTCCATTGCAGGGTCCGTGCCAGTGCGGCAAGCCAATTGTCAACGGCGCGGTTCGTCGAACAAACATCCGACAAACCCCCGGGAATGGCGGGGTTCGTGCACGACGGCGCCGCAACACGCGATCGTGCGGGCCAGCCAGGAATTCGTCGCGATTCACCGGCGTAACGTAACAGTCGAATGGAACGTTACGCACGATCGCCGTAACGGCGCGAATATCGAATGCCGATCACCCTATTGGAAATGACAGGTCGGCTTTTCACCAATCCGGCGCCGAATCATTACGCAACGATGTCGTGCGATCGCACGCCGGACAAGCCTCCCGACGGGTCGATCGAAATCGCATCGAATTATTTTTTAAACATTTTCGATACGAGCGTTTCAATCGCTCGCGCGATTTTCTTTGCGCGGCAATCCCCGATTCATTCCGATTGCCCGTGCTCGCGCAGCAATCATTTTTCATGGTCTGACGAATGCCCTTGCCGGCCCGCTCGGCGACGTTCCGACGGAGATTCCCACGCCCGGACGCCAGTTTTGCGACAATGCCGGGTTTGGTCCCGCGCACACCCCTTCGAGCCTAGCCGATGTCGTTTCCTCATATCGATCTGCTGTACACCGCTTCCGGCCTGTTCGTCGGCTTCCTCGTAGGCCTGACCGGCGTCGGCGGCGGTTCGCTGATGACGCCGATCCTGGTGCTGCTGTTCAACGTCCACCCGGCCACGGCGGTCGGCACCGACCTGCTCTACGCGGCCGCCACCAAGGCCACCGGCACGCTGGTGCACGGCTCGAAAGGCTCGATCGACTGGCGCATCACGGGCCGCCTCGCGGCGGGCAGCGTGCCGGCCGCGGCGCTCACGCTCTGGCTGCTGCACGCGCACGGCTTCGGCTCGGCCTCCACCAACCGGCTGATCCAGATCGTGCTCGGCGCGGCGCTGCTGCTGACCTCGGTCGCGCTGGTGTTCCGCCCGCAACTGGCCGCGTTCGCCTCGCGCCATGCGTTCGCGCCGAACCCGGTGCGCACCGTCGCGCTGACCGTGCTGACCGGCGTCGTGCTCGGCGTGCTGGTGTCGCTGACCTCGGTCGGCGCGGGCGCGATCGGCGTCACGGTGCTGCTGTTGCTGTATCCCACGCTCTCGACCACGCGCATCGTCGGCTCGGACATCGCGCACGCGGTGCCGCTCACGCTGGTGGCCGGCATGGGCCACTGGCTGCTCGGCTCGGTGGATTGGTCGATGCTGGTGTCGCTGCTGCTCGGCTCGCTGCCGGGCATCGTGGTCGGCAGCCATCTGTCGACGCGCGCGCCGGAGCGCCTGCTGCGCAACGTGCTGGCCGCCACGCTGGTGGCGGTGGGGCTGAAGCTCGTCACCGTCTGAGGACGGACGGGCGGCGGGAAATAAAGGGAAAAACGAGGAAAAACCGGAGGGAAACGCGCGCAACGCGGCGAAACCGCCGCGCCGCGCGCTGCCAGCGCCTTACTGCTGCTGGACGGTCAGCTTGTTGTCGACCGACGTGACGCCCTTCACACCCTTGGCGGCATCGCCGGCCTTGTCGATCTGCGATGCGTCGGGCACCGAGCCCTGCAGCGAGATCGCGCCGCCCTTCGAGCGCACGGTGATGTTCGACACATCGACGCCGCCGGCCTTCGTGATGGCCTTGCGCACCGCGTAGCCGAGCTGGCGGTTCTGCTTGCGAGCCGTCTTGGCGCCAGCCTTCGACGTGCTCTTGGTCGCCGCCGGCGCGTCGGTGCTGGCCGCATCGCTCGCCTGCGCATACACATTGCCGCATACGAGCGCCGCCACTACCGCGCTGCCCAGTGCCTTCCACACGATCGACTTCATGTTTGCTCCTTGTCCTTGTATTGCCGGCGAGGTTCGTTCATTGACGAACCGTGGCCGGTGAACCCCCAGAAAACGGCCGACGGCATGAGCCGCCGGCCGACATTTCCACGAAGCAATCGAGAGGCGCTGCGTCCGCCCGGCAAGCGCTGGGCTGACCGGACTGCCGGGCCTCGTCCGTCTCGCGCCCGATCTGGAAGTGAAGCGCCGGGTCGCGCCGCGACGGACAAGGCGCGGCTGCGTCGCACAATGTAATCCAGCGGCACGCGAAGCGCAAAGCCTTTGCGTTACGGATCGCGAGTGTGGCGCGCAGCCATCCGGACCTTCCCGAATCCCCCGCCCCGCCTGCCTCGCCGCCGTCGAACTCGGTTACCATCGTCGCGATTCAGGATGCCTGAACGTCCTGCGCCGAACCGGCCTGCCCCGCCCCTCCCGCCCCGATGACCGATACGCCCCGCTCCCGTCGCCCGCACCCGATCCTCACCCGCTTCGTGACGGTGTCGTGGCGCGACCTGGCGATGTCGTTCGGCCCGGCGCTGCTGCTCGGCGGCGCGGCGATCTGGCTCGCGATCCGGCTGATCCAGCCCGCGCCGCCCACCCACCTGACGCTGTCGGCCGGGCCGCCGGGCAGCACCAACTGGTCGGCCGCGCAGAAGTACAAGCGCATCCTCGCCAAGAACGGCATCACGCTCGACGTGCTGCCGTCCGAGGGCTCGGCGCAGAACCTGCAGCGCCTGCTCGATCCGCATGCGGAGGTGGACGTCGCGTTCGTGCAGAGCGGGCTCGAACAGAAAACCCCGCCGGATCAACTGGTTTCGCTCGGCAGCGTGGGCTACGTGCCGATCGCGATCCTGTATCGCGGCGCGCCGGTGCAGCGGCTCTCGCAGTTTCGCGGCAAGCGCCTCGCACTCGGCCCGGACGGCAGCGGCTCGCGCGAGCTCGGCCTGGCGCTGCTGAAGCTGAACGGCATCCTGCCGGGCGGCGCCACCCAACTTCTGCCGCTGGCCGGCGAGGACGCCGCCCGCGCGCTGATCGACGGCAAGATCGACGCGGCGTTCCTGTCGGGCGATTCGACCCAGATTCCGGTGATGGCCAAGCTGTTCCGCGCGCCGGGCGTGCGCTTCTACTCGTTCCCGCAAGCCGACGCCTACGCGCGCCGCCTGCCCTACCTGACCGACATCACGCTGCCGATGGGCGTCTACGACCCCGGCACCAATCTGCCGGCCGAAGACATCCACACGCTGTCGCCCACCGTCGAGCTGATCGCGCGCGATTCGCTGCATCCGGCGCTGTCGGACCTGCTGATCGAGGCCGCGCGCGAGGTGCAGGGCCGCGCCACGATCCTGCAGCGCGCGGGCGAATTCCCGTCGCCGGTCACGCACAGCAGCATCGCGCTGTCCGACGACGCGGCGCGCTACTACAAGTCGGGCAAGACCTTCCTCTACCGCCAGTTGCCGTTCTGGGTGGCGAGCCTGGTCGACCGGCTGCTGGTGATCGTGGTGCCGCTGGTGGTGGTGCTGATCCCGGGGCTGCGCTTCGTGCCGCTGCTGTACGGCTGGCGCGTGCGCTCGCGAATCTACCGCTGGTACGGCGCGCTGATCACGCTCGAACGCAGTGCGCTCGGCGAGCTGTCGCCGCGCGAGCGCGCCGCGTTGCTCGACAAGCTCGACGACGTGGAAGACGCCGTCAACCGCATGAAGATGCCGCTTGCCTATGCGGGGCAGTTCTACGTGTTGCGCGAGCACATCGGCTTCGTGCGCGAGCGTTTGCTGACGCAGGACGACGCCACGCGCGGCGCGCGCGACGGGGCGGCGGGCGCCCGGCCTTCCCCGAATCCGGCCCCGCGTGACGCGGCCGATTCCGGCACGCCTGCCGCCGCCCACCCGCTCGCCACCGGCGCGGCGGCGCTGGCCGCGGCCGCTGCGCTCGACACGGCGCTGCCGCCCGCGCCGTCCGGCCCGCACCCCGGCGACGCGTGAACGGCCGATTCGCCGCGATTGCTGCACGCGGCTCCGCCATTGCGTACCATGACGGCTCGCGGGCCGCGCCGCCCCGCGCCATTCCACCGGAGATTCCCAGATGACCGTGGGCCACGACACCAGCCAGCCGCGCTGGTATTACGATTTCCTGTCGCCGTTCACGTACCTGCTGCTCGAGCAGCAAGACAAGTGGCCGAGCATGCCGTTCGAGCCGGTGCCGGTTTCGCTGCCGGTGCTTCAGCATCACTGGGGCCAGCGCCCGATGTACGACGTGCCGGCCAAGCGCGTCTTCACGTACCGCCACGCGCTGTTCCGCGCCGATCAGCTCGGCATCCCGTTCCGCATGCCGCCCGCGCACCCGTTCGATTCGTCGCGGATCATGCGGCTCGCGGTGGCCCTGTCGGCCGATTTCGCGACGGTGCGCGAGATCTTCCGCTTCATCTGGCGCGAAGGGCGTGACCCGACCACCGAGGAAGGCTTCGCGGCGCTGTGCGAGCGCGTCGGCATCGCCGCCGACGATCCGCGCATCGACGCCGACGCCACCCGCGAGCAGTTCGACCGCAACACGCAGGACGCGATCGCGCTCGGCGTGTTCGGCGTGCCGACGTTCTGGATGAACCGTCAGTTGTTCTGGGGCGAGGATGCGCTGTCGATGGTGCTGTATTGCGCACGCACGCCGAACTGGCTCGAATCGAAGGAAGTGAAGCGAATCAGCGCGCTGCCGCCCGGCCGCCGCTGATACCCCGGATAGCGCGCGCCGCGCCGCCTGCGCGACGCGCTCCGGTATCGTAGGCGCGATATGTGCCCGACCGGCTCCCGACCGCCGATGCTCCCCGATCCCACCCACCTCGACGCCACCGACGCCCGCACCGCCTCGCTCGATATCTGGCTGGTGCGGGTGCTGCGCACGCTGCTGCTGGAGCGCAGCGTCACGCAAGCCGCGCTGCGCCTGAACCAGACGCAGCCGGCCATCAGCACCGCGCTGCGGCGGCTGCGCGAAATTCTCAACGATCCGATCCTGGTGCGCGGCAAGTCGGGCATGGTGCCGACCGAATACGGCGCGTCGCTGCTCGATGCCGCACAACGCGCGCTGCGCGACGTCGATTTCATCGCCACGCCGCACGGCGATTTCGATCCGGCCCGCTCGCGCCGCACATTCCGGATCGCCGCGCCCGATTACCTCAACGATTTCTTCATGCCGACGCTGATCGCGCGCTTTCGCGAGGCCGCGCCGCTCGCGCATCTGGAGCTCGATTCGCTGAACCCGGCGCTCGATCACGCCGGCGCGCTCGATTCGGGCCAGCTCGATCTGGTGATCGCGAACTGGCCGAAGCCGGAGCCGCGCTTCACGCGCAGCGAGCTGTTCCGCGATGCGGTGGTGTGCCTGATGCGCGACACGCATCCGCTCGCGCACGCGCCGCTCACGCGCGAAGCCTACGCGGCGGCCGCGCATCTGGCGCCCACGCCGTATACGGGCGCGGCACGCAACGCGATCGAGATCGGCCTGGCGCGCGCCAGACTCGAACGCCGGGTGGTCGCCACGCTGCCGTATTTCGGCGTGGTGCCGCAGGTGCTGCTGCAATCGGACCTGATCTTCACCACCACGCGCCGCTTCGCGACACACTACGCGCAACTGCTGCCGCTCGTGATCGCCGAGCCGCCCGTGCCGTTTCCGCGCATCCTCTGCTACCAGCTTGCCCATCCGCAGCCTGACCGGCCGACCGACATCGCCTGGCTCGGCGCGTTCGTGAAATCGGTGTCCGACGGGCTGACCGGCACGCGAGCACGCAAAAAACGCTAAGGCATCCTGGGCAAGGGCGCGCTTACGCGCCGATCCACGTTTCCTGCAGATGGGTCCAGCGGATCGCGCCGCTCGCCGCCTCGCGTTCGAGCACGGCCGTCGAGCGGCGCGAGCGCAGCGCGCCCGTCGCGTCGTGCTGATGCTCGTCGTAGCCGATCGCCGCCCCGCCCGGGTAGCTCGCGATCGCGCGCATCGCGGAAAACGTGATGCGCAACCCCGGCTTGCCGCCGCCCAGCCGCGCGAACAACGTGCGCAGGCCGGCGTGATCGAACTGCGCGCCGTCGGTGCCGACCATCGTGAAGCACGGCGCGAACTGCGCGAGCAACGCATCGAGCGAGGCTGCATCGGTGGCGGTGCCGGCGAGCCAGGCCTCGATTGCGGCGCAGGTCGAGATGATCGTGTCGAAGTAGGCTTGCACGTCGGCGGTGCCGGTGGTGGTGGAGGTCGAATCGGTCATCGGGAATCCGGAATGAAAACGAACGGCCGCGCGAGGCGGCCGCAATCGTGGGTCAATGAAACGGCGCCAAGCGGCGCCTCGAATCAACGTGGCTGACGTCAGCGCCTCAATGCGCCGCGATCGGGTCGAGCCCGGTCGCTTCCACATCGGCGCGCGCCGCCGGCGAGGCCAGATAGTCGAGCAGCTTGCGCGCCGCTTCGGGATGCGGCGCGTTCACCGGAATGCCGGCCGCATAGCGCGTGATCGATTGCAGCGATTCGGGAATCCGCCCGGCGAACGTGACGCCCTTCACCGGCAGCAGTTCGGCCACCTGCTGGAAGCCGAGCGCATAGCTGCCGTCGGCCACCTTCGACGCCACCGGCACACGCGGCACCTTGGTCGCCTTCGGCTTCAGTTGCGCGCCGATGCCGAGCTTGTCGAACAGCTCGCGCTCGATATACACGCCGCTCGCGCTGTCCGAATAGGCCACCGACGGCGCGGCCAGCAGCGCGGCCTTCAGCGCCTCGGGCGTGCTGACGTCGGGCACCGGCGCGCCGGCCCGCACCACCGCGCCGATCCGCGAATCGGCCAGCTCGACGCGCGAATCGGCGCGCACCTTGCCTTCGGCGATCAGCTTGTCGAGCGCGTAGCCGACCATGATCACGACGTCGGCCGGCTCGCCGCGCGCGAGGCGGTTCGGGATCGCCTGCGGCGTCTCGCCCATCGACGGGCCGTAGATGATGTCGAGCGTGTCGCCCGAGGCGGCGGTGAATTTCGGCGCGAGGCGCTGATAGGCGGCCGTGAAGCCGCCCGAATTCATGACGTGCAGCTCGACGGCGTGGGCGACGGTGGTGAATGCGCCGGCCGCGAGGGCGGCGGCCAGCAGAATGGCGCGAGCGCAGGCGCGGCGCGATGAAGGAAGATGTCTCGGCATTGTTGTCGGTGCCGGCCCGCGAGGGCCGTCTCGTTGGGAAACAGTGCCGGCTATCTTCGCGAAAAGCGCCGCGTTTGAAAAGATCGAATTGCGCGGCGGCGCGCGCCATGTCATTCCACAGGGCCGTTCACGGCGCGAGCGCAGCCTCGGCCGCCGCCTGTTTGCGCCACGCGCACGGCGCGCCGGTGCGGGCCTGCAGCAACTCGGCACACACCGCCACCGCGATCGCGGCCGGCGCCTTGTCGACGATGCCGCCCACGCCGATCGGGCACACCATGTCGGCCAGGTGCGCGGCCGCAACGCCGCGCGCGACGAGCCGCCGCTCGAACCGCACGCGCTTGGTGCGCGAGCCGATCATGCCGAAATACGCGAAATCCTCGCGCCGCAGGATTCGCTCGGCCAGCGCGAAGTCGAGCGCGTGGTTGTGCGTCATGACGAGGAAATACGCACCGGGCGGCGCGGCGTCCACCAGCACGTCGGGCGTGTCGGTCGGCTCGGGCTGCACGTTCGGGGGCACCTCGTCGGGGAAGCATTCGTCGCGCGTATCGACCCACTGCACCACGCAGGGCAGATGCGCGAGCAACGCGACGAGCGCATGGCCGACATGCCCCGCGCCGAACAGCACGACATGCATCGGCGCCGGGCGTGACGCAATGGCCGGCTCGCGCCGGCGCCCGACCTGAATCGACGACGGAATCGGCCGCATCGCGTCATGCCTCCGGAGGTTGAGCCGCTTGCGTGGCTTGCGTGGCTTGCGTGGCTTGCGTGGCTTCAGCGGCTTGCGCCGAAGCGGCCGCCCGCACGGCCTGCACCGCCCGAAGGATCGATTCTCCGGTGGCCGGCGCTTCGAGCGGCGGCTGCACACGGTAGTCGCCCACCGCGGCCACCGCGTCGCGCACCGCGAAGAACACCGAGAACGGCAACAGCAGCGGCGGCTCGCCGACCGCCTTCGAGCGGTGGATGCTGTCTTCCACGTTGCGGTTGCGGAACAGGTTCACGTGGAATTCGGGCGGCGTGTCGTTGACGGTCGGGATCTTGTAGGTGGACGGCGCGTGCGTCATCAGCTTGCCGCCGTCGTTCCACCACAGCTCCTCGGTCGTGAGCCAGCCCATCCCCTGAATGAACGCGCCCTCCACCTGCCCCTTGTCGAGCGCGGGGTTCAGCGACGCACCCACGTCGTGCAGCGCATCGACGCGCAGCACGCGCATCTCGCCCGTCAGCGTATCGATCACCACCTCGCTGACAGCCGCGCCGTACGCGTAGTAGAAAAACGGCCGGCCCTGCAGCTTGGCCTGATCCCAATACAGCTTCGGCGTGGCGTAAAAACCGTCCGACCACAGCTGCACGCGCGCCAGGTATGCCTTCGCGACCACCTCGCCGAACGGCAGCGCCTGAGCGCCGACCCACACGCGATCGTCGGCGAAGCGCACCTCGGCGGCGCTCACGCTGCCCTCGCCGAGCTTCTCGGCCGCGAACGCCGCGAGCCGCTCGCGCAATTGCCGCGCCGCATCCTGCGCGGCCTTGCCGTTCAGGTCGGAGCCGGTGGAGGCCGCGGTGGCCGAGGTATTCGCCACCTTGCTCGTATCGGTGGCCGTCACGCGCACGCGGCCGAACGCGACGCCCAGCTCATGCGCCACCACCTGCGCCACCTTGGTGTTGAGCCCCTGCCCCATCTCGGTTCCGCCGTGGTTCACGAGGATCGAGCCGTCGGTGTAGATGTGCACGAGCGCGCCGGCCTGATTGAAGTGGGCGACGTTGAACGCGATGCCGAACTTGACCGGCGTGATCGCGATGCCCTTCTTCAGCACCGGGTTGGCCGCGTTGAATTCGCGCACGGCGCGGCGGCGCGCGCGGTAGCCGCTGGTCGCCTCCAACTCGCCGAGCAGCGCGTGCAGCACGTTGTCCTCGATGGTCTGGCCGTAGGGCGTGACGTTGTTGTCGTCCTTGCCGTAGAGATTGCGGTAGCGCACGTCGAGCGGGTCGAGCCCGAGCGAGCGCGCCACGTTGTCGACGATGTACTCGATCGCGAACGCGCCCTGCGGCCCGCCAAAGCCGCGAAACGCGGTGTTCGATTGCGTGTGGGTCTTGCCGCAATGGCCCGCGATCGATACGTCGGGCAGCCAGTACGCGTTGTCGAAATGGCAGACGGCACGCGTCATCACCGGGCCGGACAGGTCGGCCGAGAAGCCGCAGCGCGAGGTCATGTCGACCGACACGCCGTCGATCCGGCCGCTCGCGTCGTAGCCGACCTCGTAGCGGTAATGGAAATCGTGGCGCTTGCCGGTGATCATCATGTCGTCGTCGCGATCGGGGCGCAGCTTGACCGGACACAGCAGCTTCCACGCCGCGACAGCCGCGCAGCACGCGAAGATGCCCGACTGCGATTCCTTGCCGCCGAAGCCGCCGCCCATGCGCCGGCACTCGATCAGCACGTTGTGCGAGGCCACGCCGAGCGCGTGCGCCACCAGGTGCTGCATCTCGCTCGGGTGCTGCGTCGAGCAATAGACATGCATGCCGTCGTCGTCCTTCGGCACCGCGTAGGCGATCTGCCCTTCGAGATAGAACTGCTCCTGGCCGCCGAGCGTCATCTCGCCCGCGTCGCGGAACGCGGCGGCGGCGGCCTTGGCCGCCGCATCGCCGCGCGCCAGCCGCATCGGCGGCAGCACGTACGATTCGGCCGCGCGCGCGGCCTGGGCGGTCAGGATCGCGGGCAGCGGCGCGTAGTCGATCTTCGCGAGGCGCGCCGCGCGCCGCGCCGTGTCGTGAGAAGTCGCCACGACGATGAACACCGGCTGGCCGACGAACTGCACGAGGCCGTCGGCCAGGATCGGATCGTCGTGGATGATCGGGCCGCAATCGTTGACGCCGGGAATGTCCTCGGCGGTGAACACCGCGACCACGCCGGGCATGGCGCGCACGGCCTCGAAATCGGTGGCGACGATGCGCGCGTGCGCCTGCGTGCTCAGGCCCAGCGCGGCGTGCAGCGTGCCGGCCATGACCGGGATGTCGTCGGTATAGGTGGCGCGGCCGCTCACATGCAGATGCGCGGATTCGTGCGGCAGCGAGACATGGACCTGACGGAACTCGAGATCCTGGAGGAACGGTTCGGCTTGCTGATTCATGGTGAGGGCTCCGGATTCCAGGGTCAGCGGCCGGCCGATGCCGGCGAAGGTTCGGACGAAGGCGAAGGCGACGCCGCCGCCACGCAGCGCACGTTCAGCGCGGTGCTCGCGAGCGGCGCATCGGTGCGCGTTTCGAGCCAGAACCGGTAGAGCAGGTTGCGCGCGGCATCGAGCCGGTAGGCGCCGGTCGCGCGCATGTCGGACAGCGGCGCGTAATCGCGTTCGAGCGCCTGCATCGCGGCCTGCGCGGTGGCTTCGTGCCAGCGCGCGCCGTCGAGCGCGGCCTCGGTGTGCGCGCCGCGCTTGGGCGTGGCGGCCATGCCGCCGAACGCGATGCGCGGTTCGCGGATCGTGTCGCCGTCGGCGATGAACGAGAACGCCGCGCAAACCGCCGAGATATCCGAATCGAAGCGCTTCGAAAGTTTATAGGTGCGGAATTGCAGGTTCGCGCGCGCGCCGGTGCGCAGCGGCACGCGCAGCGCGGCGACGAATTCGTCGGGCGCCATGTCCTTCTTCTGATAGGCGAGGTAGAGCGCTTCGAGCGGCAGCTCGCGCGTGGCGTCGGGGCCGCGCAGCACCACATGCGCGCCGAGCGCGATCAGCCCCGGCATCGAATCGCCGATCGGCGAACCGTTCGCGACGTTGCCGCCGAGCGTGCCCGCGTTGCGGATCGGCAGCGAGGCGAAGCGCCGCCACATCTCGGTCAGTTCGGGGTA
The DNA here is from genome assembly GCF_047497165.1 of Burkholderia sp. 22PA0099. NCBI lineage: Bacteria > Pseudomonadati > Pseudomonadota > Betaproteobacteria > Burkholderiales > Burkholderiaceae > Burkholderia > Burkholderia sp. 22PA0099. Next base: position 3,740,932 of record NZ_CP163165.1, read on the forward strand.
ATGCACGGCCAGCGCCGCGTAGGCCCGCTCGACCGTCACGCCCGCGCCGATCTCCAGCCAGCCGTCGGCCTCGGCGATCTCGCGCAGCGCGGCAACCTGGCCCAGATAGATCACGTCGCCGAGGTCGCGCAACTGCTTGGTGACCCACAGGCCGACGTCGGTGCTGCCGGCCAGCAGGCGTGCCTGCGGCTTCGCGGCGCGCAGCGCGGCCAGCGCCTCGATGCTGCGCGGCGCATCGAAGCTGCGGCCGGCGTGTGCGTAGTGGAACGTGTCGTCGCGATGCAGTGCGGCGAGCGTGCGGGCCAGCGCGGCGCGATCGAGCGGCGCGGCCGGCGGCGGCATGCCGAACATCTGCTCGGCCGCATCGACGATCGGCCGGTAGCCGGTGCAGCGACACAGGTTGCCGGTCAGCGCGTCGGCGATCGCCTCGCGCGACGGCGCGGCGGGCGGCGTGCACGGGCCCGACGTACTGCTGTCCGGCACGATCGGAATCATGTTGCGCGCCGCCGTCTCGAAGCCGGCCTTCTCGTACAACGCCCACATCGACATCACGAAACCCGGCGTGCAGAACCCGCACTGCGAGCCGTGGCAATCGACCATCGCCTGCTGCACCGGATGCAGCGCGCCGCCGGGCTGGCGCAGGTCCTCCACGGTGAACAGCGCGCGGCCGTCGAGCGTCGGCAGGAACTGGATGCACGCGTTGACGGCCTTGAACTCGACGCCGCCGGACGGCGTCAGCTCGCCGAGCACCACGGTGCAGGCGCCGCAGTCGCCTTCGGCGCAGCCCTCCTTGGTGCCGGTGCAGTGCGCGTCCTCGCGCAGATACTGAAGAACGGTACGGGTCACGTCGGCGCCGCTGACTTCGCGGATCGCCTGACGGTGATGGAAACGGATCGGCTGGCTCATCGGGTGTCGCTGGTTGAATTCGCGGGGAACCCGGCGGCGCGGGCCTGGCCACAGCATACGGCCGGCCGGCGCTCGGGTCGGGTCGATGATTCGCAAGCTAACACCGCCGAAAATCGCAACCCATAGCCCGAATCGCATGCGGCTCATACTGGCTCGCCCATATCGGGACGCAGCAGACACGCCACAGCATTCGTCGGATGAACTAAACGGTACCTGCACGGAACGGCGTTCCATGCAACAATTCGGGTTTCTACTGACGCGCTGTTCCGTCCCCGCCGATTTCGCCCATGTCCTCCGATTCTGCTTCGACCCCGCGCAGCGGGTTCTCGACGACCCTGCAAATCCTGTCCGTCGTCTCGTTCACCTTTGTCTGTTATCTGACGATTGGCCTGCCGCTCGCGGTATTGCCGGGTTTCGTGCACGAGGAATTGGGGCTGTCGGCCGTGGTGGCCGGCGCGGCGATCAGCGTGCAATACCTGGCGACGCTGGCCTCGCGGCCGCTGGCCGGGCGCTGCGCCGACACGCTCGGCCCGAAGCGCACCGTGCTGCGCGGCTTGCTCGGCTGCGGCGCGAGCGGCGTGCTGCTGCTGGTGGCGCTGCTGTTCGTGCGCTGGCCGGCCGTCAGCCTGGTGCTGCTGCTGGCCAGCCGGCTGGTGCTCGGCGTGGGCGAAAGCCTGTGCGGCACGGGCGCGATCCTCTGGGGGATCGGCCGGGTCGGCGTGACCAACAATGCGCGCGTGATTTCGTGGAACGGCATCGCCACCTACGGCGCGCTGGCGATCGGCGCCCCGCTCGGCGTGGCGATCGCGCACTCGGTCAATGCGGCGCTGCTCGGCGTGCTGATGGTGGCGCTGGCGGCGATCGGCTACTGGTTCGCGCTGCGCCTCGCACCGGTGCCGCTCGTGCACGGTGAACGGATGTCGTACGCCAGCGTGTTCACGCGCGTGCTGCCGCACGGCATCGGCCTCGCGCTCGGCTCGGCCGGGTTCGGCTCGATCTCGACGTTCATCGCGCTCTATTACGCCGCGCGCCACTGGCCGAACGCGGCGCTGTCGCTGACGGTGTTCGGGGTGTTGTTCATCGGCTCGCGCCTGCTGTTCGCGAACACCATCAAGCATTACGGCGGGTTCCGCGTCGCGATCGTCTCGTTCGTGGTGGAGTGCCTGGGCCTGCTGCTGCTGTGGCTCGCGCCGGTACCGCACGTCGCGCTGGCCGGCGCCGCGCTGACCGGCTTCGGCTTCGCGCTGATCTTCCCGGCGCTCGGCGTGGAGGCCGTATCGCTGGTGCCGCCGGCCAGCCGCGGCGCGGCGCTGTCGGCCTATTCGGTGTTCCTGGATCTGTCGCTCGGCATCACCGGCCCGCTGGCCGGCTACGTGGCCGGGGAGTTCGGCTATCCGCAGGTGTTCCTGTTCGCGGCCGTGGCGGCCGCGGCGGGCGTGGTGATCTCGCTGATGCTCTATCAGCGTCAGAACCGCACCGGCGCGCAAACCGGCGCGGCGGCCTGAGGTTCAACTTCGCGCGCGGGCGCCCGCCCGCGCGGCAAGCGGCTGAATGACCTGGGCGGCAGACGCGGCCGCCCCTCCTTCCTACAACCGGTTCGACAGCGCCTGCTCCAGCGCGGCCACCCCGCCCGACAGGTCGACCGGCACCTTCAGATCCACCATCGTGCGGCCGAACGCGTGCAGCGTGCGGAACAAATTGTGTTCCCGGCATTGCTCGCCCATCTGGCCGATCCGCACGATCGGCAGCCCGAACGAACCCGAGATCTCGACCTGGTGATGCTGGGAGATGTGCCCGCAGATGAGGCCGGGCGTCAGCCCTTCCGGCACGCGGATGCCGACCACCGAATTGAGCCGGCATTCTTCCGGCGTATAGAGTTCGAGCCCCATTGCGGCGACGCCGGCCTGCAGCGCCACGGCGCAGCGCTGATGGCGCGCGTAGCGGCTTTCCAGCGTTTCCTGGCACACCAGCCGCAGCGCCTCGTGCAACGCCAGCACGCCCGACACCGGCGCCGTGTAGTGATAACCGGCGTTGTGCCAGAAATTCTCGGCCAGCGACATGTCGAGGCACCAGTGCGCGTTCGGCTCGGGGCGCTGCTTCATGCGCGTCCAGGCGGCGTCCGAGAACGCGATCAGCGACACGCCCGGAATCGACGACAAGCCTTTCTGCCCGCCCGTGATGACCGCATCGATACCCCAGGCATCCATGTCGAGCGGCATGGTGGACAGCGTGCACACGGCATCGACCACCACCAGCGCGCCGGCCGCCTTGGCCAGCGCCGCGATCTCCTTCAGGTGCCGGTTCCAGACCGTGTTCGAGGTTTCGCCGTGCACGATCGTGACGATCTCGGGCTGCTCGCGCGCGATCGCCTCGGCCACGGCTTCCAGGCTGGCGGCCTCGCGATCGGGCACGTCGAGATAACGCACGTCGGCACCGATCCGGATCGCCATCTCGGCCATCCGCGCGCTGAAGAAGCCGTTGCGGATCGACAGCACGCGCGTGCCGCGCCAGGCCAGGTTCGAGATCGCCATTTCCATGGCCGCCGAGCCGGGGCCGGCCACGCCGAGCACCCATTTCGTGCGGGTCTGGAACACATAACGCGCCATCTCCTTCACCTGCTCGATGATCTTCGCCATCGTCGCGCCGAGGTGGTTGATCACGATCGCATTCGCCTTGGCAACCGCGGCCGGGATCGGCACGGGGCCGGCCCCCATCATCAGCAGCGGTTCCTCGGGAAGGATCGCGTCGAGCGGAACCACGACGGGACAGGGGATCGGCGAATAGTCGTTATGGGGCATGGGCGGGCAGGAGCGGGAGCGTTGAGACAGGGTGCGGGCGCACCGGAACCGTCGATCATTCCGCGAACCGGCCCCGCACGCAAGCCCCCTGGCCAATCGGCCATACGGCGCAGCCGGTGCCGCGCGTCGTGCGGGATTAACCGAATGGATCGAAGCCGATTTATTTGCTCACCTGCCGCGCGACCGAGGCGGCAGATGGATCAGGCATTTTTTGTTCCGTGACATTCGGAATTTTCGATTCCGTGAATTCCAAAATACAGACAAAAAAGAAAATTTTTCAGGTCGCCAAAATTGGCCAAATAAAAAATAAAACTCATTGAATTCATCAACTTAACCAATTTATTCGATTGCATAGGTGACGCTTTATCGGCGCCAACCTGTTAAAAATACCGGCAAATTTGTCGAATTAATCGGTTGACTGACTTAACCACTTTATTGAACAATTTACCGAGCCGTGCGTATTAGATAATTCACCCGGGCTGATCCGACAGCGTTTGACGGGCACCACGACACGGCACACACAAGCACAATCATCGAACGGGCCGACAAAGCTATGAACCAGATCCAAACCATGAGGGTGTTCGTCTGCGTCGCCGAGCTACAAAGCTTTCGGCAAGCGGCGCGCAAGCTGGGCGTGTCCAATGCGCTCGTCACGCGTTCGATCGCGATGCTCGAGACGCACCTCGACACTCGGCTGATCCACCGCACCACGCGCAACCTCTCGCTGACCGAGGCCGGCACGCGCTATCTCGACGGCTGCCGCGCGCTGCTCGAGGAATTCGATCATCTCGAGGCATCGGTGGCGCACACCATCCGCGAGCCGGTCGGCACCTTGCGGATCGCCGTGTCCGGTTCGTTGTCGCCGCAACGGCTCACGCCGCTGATCGACGGGTTCCGCCGCCAGTATCCGAAGGTGCGCGTGCAACTGACCATCGCCGAAAGCCCGATCGACGGGCTCGACACGTCGTTCGACGCCGCGATCGTCGCGGGCCGCAAGGTGGACGACGGCGAGGCGCTGATCAGCCACGCCCTGGCGCCCGATCCGTTCATCGCGGTGGCCTCGCCCGGCTACCTCGAACAGCACGGCGAGCCGCACCGCCCCGACGAGCTGGCCCGCCATGCGGCCGTCGCGCTGCCGCTGGCGGCGCACGGCTTCACCTGGCGCTTCCTCGACGCCGGCCGCTTCGCGCACCTGGTCACGCTGCAGCCGGCCTACACGATCAACGACGCCTGGCTGGTGCGCGCCGCCGCGCTGGCCGGCTCGGGCATCGCGATGCTGCCCGAGAGCTTCGTGGCCGACGCGATCTCGCGCGGCGAGCTGGTGCGGCTGCTGGCCGATTACCGGATCGACGACACCGATGCGCAACTGGCCGTGGTCTATCCGAACCGCCAGTTCGTGCCGGCCCGCACGCGCAGCTTCGTCGAGCACGCGCTCTACCACTTCGGCCCGCGCTCGAACGGCCGCTACGGCTACGTCCACGATGCGGTGGATGAACGCGGCGACGTCGTCACCGGCCTGCAGTAAGCCCACGCGCCGCCGCCGGCCCTGCTCGGCCGGCCGGTGGCGCAGCCTTCCGCCCCCTCCCCCGTACGTCGCATTCCCGCCGCGCCCCTTGCGGCGCTGCATTGGCGCGGTATCTGTTATCGTGCCGGCTCCGGCCGCCGCCCCCGGCGGTCCAGCAGCCCCGACAGCCTCCCCATGCGTTTCGACGATTCCTCGATCGCCGCCGTCTACCGCGCGATTTTCGAGCGGCGCGACATGCGCCATTTCACCTCCGAACCCGTCGACCCGGCCGTGCTCGCGCGGCTGATCCGCGCCGCGCATCACGCGCCGAGCGTCGGCTTCATGCAGCCGTGGCGCTTCATCCGCATCACGAGCCGGCCGCTGCGCGAGCGCATCCACGCGCTGGTCGACACCGAACGACGCGCCACCGCCGACGCGCTCGGCGAGCGTCAGGACGAATTCATGCGGCTGAAGGTCGAGGGCATCCGCGAATGCGGCGAGATCCTGGTGGTCGCGCTCGGCGACGACCGCGAGCGCCACGTGTTCGGTCGCCGCACGCTGCCCGAGATGGATCTCGCCTCGGCCGCCTGCGCGATCCAGAACATGTGGCTCGCGGCGCGCGCCGAAGGGCTCGGCATGGGCTGGGTGTCGCTGTTCGACGTCGACGCGCTGCGCGAATTGCTCGGCATGCCCGACGGCGCCAAGCCGATCGCCGTGCTGTGTCTCGGCCATGTCGATGCGTTCTACACGCGGCCGATGCTGGAGGAAGCGCAATGGGCCGAGCGCGTGCCCGTGGAGGATTGCGTGTTCGAAAACGGCTGGGGCAGCGCGCCGGCCGCCTGACAGGCCGAACAGGGGCAGGATCGGCCGGCTCACGCAGCCTCGGCCGCCTTTGCGTCGCGCAGACGCCACAGCATTTCCAGCCCCATTTATCAGGGTTTTTACCAAGCTAGAATCGCGGCTATCCCTGCCCGATCGCCCGCGCGCCGCATCCCGCGACGCCAGAATCCGGCCCGTTAGCCCCGGACCTCTCCATGCCGTTGCCGCTCCTCGCCCTCGCCATCGCCGCGTTTGGAATCGGTACCACCGAATTCGTCATCATGGGCTTGCTGCCCAACGTCGCGCTCGATCTCGGCGTGTCGATCCCGGCCGCCGGCATGCTGGTGTCGGGTTATGCGCTCGGCGTCACGATCGGCGCGCCGATCCTCGCCGTCGTCACCGCGAAAATGCCGCGCCGCCAGGCGCTGCTCGGCCTGATCGGCGTGTTCATCGCCGGCAACCTGCTGTGCGCGATCGCCCCCAACTACGGCCTGCTGATGGCGGCGCGCGTGGTGACGGCGTTCTGCCATGGCGCGTTCTTCGGGATCGGCTCGGTGGTGGCCAGCAGCCTGGTCGCACCGAACCGCCGCGCGCAGGCGATCGCGCTGATGTTCACCGGCCTCACGCTGGCCAACGTGCTCGGCGTGCCGCTCGGCACCGCGCTGGGCCAGGCGTTCGGCTGGCGCTCGACGTTCTGGGCCGTGACGGCGATCGGCGTGGCCGCAGCCGGCGCGCTCGCGCTGTGCCTGCCGCGCCGGCTCGAGATGCCCTCCACCAGCATCGCGCGCGAATTCCGCGTGATGCGCAATCCGCAGGTGCTGATGGTGCTCGGCATCAGCGTGCTCGCCTCGGCCAGCCTGTTCTCGGTGTTCACCTACATCACGCCGATCCTCGAAGACGTCACGCACTTCTCGCCGCACGAAGTCACACTGGTGCTGCTGCTGTTCGGCCTCGGCCTGACGGTGGGCGGCACGATCGGCGGCAAGCTGGCCGACTGGCGCCGGATGCCGTCGCTGATCGTCACGCTCGCGCTGATCGGGCTCGTGCAGGTGGTGTTCGGCAGCACCATGCACCTGCCGATCCCCGCGCTCGTGACGATTTTCCTGTGGGGCGTGCTCGCATTCGCCATCGTGCCGATCGCGCAGATCCTGATCGTCGATCGCGCCAGCGAGGCGCCGAACCTCGCCTCGACGCTGAACCAGGGCGCCTTCAACCTCGGCAACGCCACCGGCGCCTGGCTCGGCGGCATGGCGATCGGCGCGGGCATGCCGCTCACGCAACTGCCCTGGGTGGGCGTAATGATGGCGCTCGGCGCGCTGGCGCTGACGCTTTGGTCGGCCTCGCTCGAACGCCGGCCGTTCGCGGGACCGTCGACGCTGGCCTGAGCAGCGCACCGGCGGCGGCATCCGCCGCACCTCCCCAACCTGCCTCACCTGCCGCTCCGGCCACACAGGCTTCACCGGCCTCACGCTCGCAACGCACCGGCCGACGGTAAGGATGGCGCCGACATCCCGCCCGGCAACGCCGCCGGCACGACCCGCATCATGGCCGTAAAGCCGCGCCCGGTGTAGCATCTCGGCCAATGAAAACCATCCTTACCCGCGATTTCCTGGCACTGATCCTCAGCGTCGCGGTGGTCGGCCTCGGCACCGGCGCGACCTTGCCGCTGACCGCGCTCGCGCTGACCGAATCGGGCCACGGCACCGGCGTGGTCGGCATGCTGACCGCCGCGCAAGCGGGGGGCGGCCTGGCGATCGTGCCGTTCGTCACCTGGCTCACGCGCCGCTTCGGCGCGCGCGAATCGATCGTCGTGTCGGTGCTGACAGTCGCCGCGGCCACCGCCGCGATGCAGGCCACCGCCGATCTCGTCATCTGGGCCGTGCTGCGCGCACTGTGCGGCGCGGCCTTGATGCTGTTGTTCACGATCGGCGAGGCCTGGGTCAACGAACTGGCCAACGACGCCACGCGCGGCCGCGTAGTCGCCATCTACGCCACCAACTTCACGCTGTTCCAGATGGCCGGCCCGGTGCTGGTCAGCCGGATCGCCGATCTCGACAGCACGCGCTTCGCGCTGTGCGGTGCGCTGTTCCTGCTGGCGCTGCCGGCCCTGGCCGCGATCCGCCGCCCGCCCGGCGCGAGCGAGCCGCATCACGGCGAGGCCGAGCACGATCATTGGCGGCGCGTGCTGCCGCTGATGCCGGCGCTGATCGTCGGCACCGCGTTCTTCGCGCTGTTCGACACGCTGGCGCTGTCGCTGCTGCCGATCTACGGGATCGAGCGCGGCGTGGCGAGCGGCGTGGCCGTGCTGCTGGCGTCCATCACACTGCTCGGCGATACCACCATGCAGTTCCCGATCGGCTGGCTGGCCGACAAGCTCGGACGCGCGCGCGTGCATCTCGGCGCGGGCATCGTCGTGACGCTGTTGTTGCCGCTGTTGCCGCTGGTCATCACGAACCCGTGGCTGTGCTGGCCGCTGCTGTTCGTGATCGGCGCGGCGGCGGGCAGCACCTATACGCTGTCGATCGTCGCGTGCGGCGAGCGCTTCCGCGGCGCGGCGCTCGTCACGGCCAGTTCGCTGGTGTCGGCGTCGTGGAGCGCGGCGAGCTTCGGCGGCCCGATCGTGGCCGGCTCGCTGATGAACGCCTGGGGCAGCGATGCACTGGTCGGCGTGATGGTGGCCGCGGCGCTCGCGTTCGTGATGGCCGCGTTGTGGGAGCGGCGGCGCGGCGTCTGAGGACGGCGGCGCTTGAGCCGGACGCCGTTGTCATGCGTCGCGGGCGAGCGCCTCGGCGAAGCTCATCGGCCAGGGCGGCTGGCCGATTGCCCTGCTTCGGGTAAAAGCGAGTGCTTCGCCTTGAACAACGTTCAACGGCGTCAACCCGCACGCCGAACCTCAGCTCGAACAGCGCCAAGCGCTTCGTCTCCAGCAAGCTCCGACAGCATGAATTGCCTGCGGCCAGCACCGGCACAAACGGCACCCGGAGCGCTTCACTTCAAGCCATCTCCAACCGCCTCAAGCCACCTGCCGCGCCTGCGGCCCACGCCCACGCGTGGCAACGCCGAGCCCCAGCACGAACAGCGCCGAGGCCAGCACCGGCAGCGCCGCGGCATGGAACAGCGACGCATTGCTCCAGTTCAGCGCGATCAGTTGCCCGCCGACCAGCGGCCCGAGCACCGAGCCGATCCGACCGATCCCGAGGCTCCAGCCGATGCCGGTCGAACGCAGCGCGGTCGGATAGAACTGCCCGGCCAGCGCATTGACGGCCGGCTGGCCGCCGACCACGCAGAATCCTCCCGCGAACACCACCGCAAGCAGCCACGGCAGCGCGCCCGCCACCGCGCCGATCGCGCCCACCGACACGGCCGCGCCGAGAAAGCAGACGAACAGCACGCGCACGAAGCCGAAGCGCTCGATCAGGCTGCCGAGCAGCAAGGTGCCGACCACACCGCCCGTCTGCAACGCCGTGCCGACGATCACGGCGGTCGACGACGCATAACCGGCGTCGCGCATCACGGTCGGCAGCCAGTTCGACAGGAAGTACAGATCGATCAGGTTCATGAAGCTGATCGCCCACAGCAGCAGCGTGACGGGCAGGCGGCCGGCACGGAACAGCTCGGCGACGGGCGCGCCGTCGGTGGCCGGCTCGCGCACCACCAGGCGCGTTTGCGCGTCGACCGCCAGGCTCGGCGCGAAGCCGGCCAGCCAGGCACGGGCGCGCTCGACACGGCCCTTCAGCACCAGGAACTGCAGCGATTCGGGCAGCCACGCGAGCATGGCCAGCGCCAGCACGAGCGGCACCGCGCCGCCCGTGAAGAACACCGCGCGCCAGCCGAACGCCGGGATCAGCGCGGCGCTGATGAAGCCGCCCAGCGCCGCACCGAGCGTGAAGCCGCACGACACGACCATCATCCGCTTGACGCGGTGCGCGGCCGGGCTGAACTCGCCGACCAGCGCCATCGCGTTCGGCATGATGCAGCCGAGGCCGAGCCCCGTGACGAAGCGCAGCGCGATCAGCGTCGGGATGGTGGAGACGAACGGCGTGGCGAGCATGGTCAGCGCGAAAAACAGCGTCGAGCCGATCAGCACCGGCCGGCGGCCGATCCGGTCGGCCAGCACCGACAGCCCCAGCGCACCGATCAGCATGCCGAACAAACTCGCGCTGAACACCGGGCCCAGCGCGGATTTCGCCCCCCATTCGGCGATCACGCTCGGCGCGACATAGCCCATCGCCTGCGCGTCGAAACCATCGATGACAAGGCAGGCGCCGCACAGCACCAGCAGCAGCGCGTGGAAGCCGGGCCGCCGCGTGTCCTCGATCACGCGATCGACTTCAAGCGTGCGCGCGGCGCTCATCGCGCGGCTCCGGCCAAGACGTGCAGCGATGCCGATATCGATTCAGCGACGGCGATCGTACGAGGCAGGCCACGGCTGGGCAGGGTGACGGGCTGAAATCGGGGCATCGGGCGTCTCCGGTGGTGTCGTCTCTCGGACATGCGGGGCATGCAGGGCATGCGATACGGCACAGGCGGCCACCGCCCGCGCGCAACGTTACGAATGGTAAAACCAATTTCCCATAACGTAACCGCTGTATACCCTGATCCCGCCCTCGCCCGCCGTGCCCGGTCGATATCCATATGACCAAAACGCCGAACTGCACCTTGCCGGCACTGCTACTATCCTTGAGGTACTCGGGCCGCTTCGCTCCGTTTGCCTATCCAATCCCACCATGATCCCGCTCACCATCCCCGAACTGGTCGAACGCGCCGGCGCCCGGCCTTATCTGCGCGAGCATCTCGCGCTGGCCCCGGGCGGCAACGCGGCCATCGCCACGCTGTCCGGCATCACGCTTGGCAGTACCTATCAACCGATCTACGACGTGACGATGCCCGGCGCGCCGCAATCCTCGTCGTTCGCCGATGCGATCGAGCGCTACGGCGACGAGCTCGGATTCCAGGCGGTGCTCAGTTCGGAAAGCGAAATACCGCTCGATCCGTTCGAGGCGATCGGCGAAGACACGCTGCTGGTCGAGTTCGACCGGCTCTCGCGCGCGCTCCACGCGATCAACTTCTTCGGCGCGCAGCGTCACGGCTTGCTGTTCCTGCGGGTGCACGAGCGGCTGCTCAAGAGCGTTAAGTACGATCACGGCAAGCATTTCGGCGCCGTGTTGCGCCAGTTCGGCATCAACCCCGAACGCGTCGTGATCGAGCTGCCGGCCGCCGCCGTCGCGCACAAGACGTTCGTCGGCTATCTGACCAAGAGCTATCAGCATCACGGCTTCAAGGTGGCCGACAAGCTGCCCGATCCGGGGCGCATTCTCGCGGTCGAATCGGAGCTGGCCCGCCCGGACTACATCAAGATGGATGCCACGGTCGCGTTGCGCGACGGCATGGTGAAGGCGCTGGTCGGCTATGCGCAGCGCATGAAGGTGCCGATCATCTTTGATCAGGTATCCGATGAAACGCAGTTCTCGCTGCTGCGCCAGTACGACGTGCGGCTCATGCAGGGGCCGGTGTTCGCGCAGCCCGCGCACGTCTGAGCGCTGCTGAGCGCCGCTTGCGCGCCGTGGCCGTGGCGGCCCGGCGCTTTCCGTTGTTTCGCGCTCAGCCCGGCTCGCCGAGCCGCTGCGCCAGCGCGCGCAGCTTCGGGCCGATGCGCTTGCGAAACACCTCCTCGCCCATCGACGACGCCGGCCCGCTGCAACTGAGGATCAGCCAGCGCCCTTCGCGCGGCTCGCGATACGGCACGGCCGCCGCGTTCACGTCGTCGTGCCAGTCGCGAAACGAATAGCAACACCCGTCGCTCGCGAAATCGGCCAGCGCGCGCTCGGCCGCCGCCACGCGTGACGCGCCCGCGCGCGCCGGCACCACGCCGCGCTTCAACTCCGCCAGCAGCGCCGCGCAGGCATCGGCCGGCTGCACGGCCAGATAGGCCCGCCCCATCGAACTCGTCAGCATCGACAGCCGCGAACCGGCGGCCAGCCCCAACGTGAGCGCCGTCTCGCTGCGGATCGTTTCGAGGTAGATCATGTCGAGGCCGTCGCGGCAGCCGAGCGAGACGGCCGCGCCGATCTCGCGCGCGAGCGCCTGCATGTGCGGACGCGCCACGTCGAGCGCGCTGGCGCCGGACAGCAACGCATAGCCGAGCGACAGCACGCCGGCGTCGAGCGCGTACTTGCCGAGCGCCTCGTCGAAGCGCAGATAGCCGAGCACGCTCAACGTGTAGGCGAGCCGGTTCACGGTCGCTTTCGGCAAACCGGTGCGCTCCACGAAATCGCGATTGCCGAGCATGGTTTCGCCGGGACGGAACGCACGCAGCAGATCGAGGCCGCGCGCAAGCGCCGTGACGAACCTGCGTTCGTCGAGCGGCGGATCAAGACGGGATGAATTCATACGGTGCTACACTGGACGTCAATTTGCAGAACATTGTTCCGCATAGCGGAACTCCAGTCAAGCAAGGAGATGAAACATGGCTGCCGCCACTTTCCATTGGGACGACCCTTTGCTGCTCGACCAGCAGCTCGCCGACGACGAACGGATGATCCGCGACGCCGCCCACGCTTACGCGCAGGGCAAGCTCATGCCGCGCGTGACCGACGCGTTCCGTCACGAAAAAACCGATGCGGCGATCTTCCGCGAGATGGGCGAAATCGGCCTGCTCGGCCCGACGATCCCCGAGGAATACGGCGGCCCCGGCCTGAACGCCGTCAGCTACGGGCTGATCGCGCGCGAGGTGGAGCGCGTCGATTCCGGCTATCGCTCGATGATGTCGGTGCAGTCGTCGCTCGTGATGGTGCCGATCTTCGAATTCGGTTCGGAGGCGCAGAAGCAGAAATATCTGCCGAAGCTCGTGAGCGGCGAATGGATCGGCTGCTTCGGCCTGACCGAGCCGAATCACGGCTCGGACCCGGGCAGCATGATCACGCGCGCGAAGAAGGTGGCGGGCGGCTACGCGCTGTCGGGCGCGAAGATGTGGATCACGAATTCGCCGATCGCCGACGTGTTCGTGGTGTGGGCGCAGCTCGACGAGGACGGCCGCGACACGATCCGCGGCTTCATCCTCGAAAAGGGCTGGAAGGGGCTGTCCGCCCCGGCGATCCACGGCAAGGTGGGCCTGCGCGCGTCGATCACCGGCGAGATCGTGCTCGACGAGGTGTTCGTGCCCGAGGAAAACCTGCTGCCGAACGTCAGTGGCCTGCGCGGCCCGTTCACCTGCCTGAATTCGGCGCGCTATGGCATCGCCTGGGGCGCGCTCGGTGCGGCCGAAGCGTGCTGGCACACGGCGCGCCAGTACGTGCTCGATCGTCATCAGTTCGGCCGCCCGCTGGCCGCCAACCAGTTGATCCAGAAGAAGCTGGCCGACATGCAGACCGAAATCACGCTCGCCCTGCAGGGCGTGCTGCGCCTCGGCCGCATGAAGGACGAAGGCACCGCGGCCGTCGAGATCACCTCGATCATGAAGCGCAATTCGTGCGGCAAGGCGCTCGACATCGCACGGCTCGCGCGCGACATGCTCGGCGGCAACGGTATCTCGGACGAATTCGGCGTGGCGCGCCACCTCGTCAATCTCGAGGTGGTTAATACCTACGAGGGCACGCACGACATCCATGCGCTGATCCTCGGCCGCGCGCAGACCGGCATTCAGGCGTTCTTCTGATCTGATCGACCGAGCGGGAGCGCACCGGCCCCGATCCTCGCACCGATGAAAAACGGGCATCGCAGCGTGGCTTGCGATGCCCGTTTTCAATGCCGTGTCGTGTGGCCGCGCGCGGCGGCCACGGCGATCACTTGTTCGGCTGCGGCGTGAGGCGCAGGTACGGACGCACGGCCTTGTAGCCCTTCGGGAAGCGCTGCTTCAGCTCTTCCTCGTCCTTCAGCGACGGCACGATCACGACATCGTCGCCATCCTTCCAGTTGCCCGGCGTGGCGACCTTGTAGTTGTCGGTCAGTTGCAGCGAATCGATGACGCGCAGCACTTCGTCGAAATTGCGGCCGGTGCTGGCCGGATAGGTGATGGTCAGGCGCACCTTCTTGTTCGGATCGATGACGAACAGCGAACGCACGGTCAGCGTTTCGTTCGCGTTCGGGTGGATCATGTCGTACAGCTGCGAGACCTTGCGGTCGGCATCGGCGAGGATCGGGAAATTGACGACCGTCGATTGCGTTTCGTTGATGTCGCCGATCCAGCCCTTGTGCGACTCGGCGCTGTCGACCGACAGCGCGATCGCCTTCACGTTGCGCTTCTCGAACTCGCCCTTGAGCTTCGCGGTCAGGCCCAGTTCGGTCGTGCACACCGGGGTGTAGTCGGCCGGATGCGAGAACAGAACGCCCCAGCTGTTGCCGAGCCACTCGTGAAACTTGATGTGGCCGAGGCTCGAATCCTGCTCGAAGTCGGGTGCGATATCGCCAAGACGTAGACTCATGTTGCTCCTCCAGGATGAATGAACCGGTGGTTGGCGGCCAGGCGCGGCACGCGCGCGGCCAAAGCTCAAGCTTACGTCAACAGGCTGTTCGGGCAACGATTATTCCGTCAGATCGACATGAGGTTTTGTCATTTTTTCCCGGCACATTGAAAGTTTGGGGAAACTTTTTCGCAAGCGATTCACTCCCTCCTTTTATCGCCAGTCGTTTACCATGGCCCGTCATGCCCCCTGGCGGGCCTCTGCCGCGATCCGGCACCCCTTGCTCGCCAGCGGGCACGGGTTTCGCTAGGATGTGTGCTATGTGGTACCTCTGCACAAAGGGAGTTGCAATGTCGGAAATCAACAAGGAGAAACTGATGTCGGATATCAAAACCGTTCTCGCGGATGCGGAAGACCTGCTGAAACAAGCGGCAGCCAGCACGGGTGATCGCGCGTCGGAACTTCGCGAAAAGGCGCTGTCGCGCCTCAAGCAGGCGAAGGAAAAGGCCGCCGACGTTCAGGTCGTGGTGGTCGAGAAGGGCAAGAAGGCCGCGCGCGCCACCGACGACTACGTTCACGAACATCCGTGGACCTCGATCGGCATTGCCGCAGGCGTGGGCGTGCTGATCGGCCTGCTGATCAACCGCAAGTAAGTTCCACCGCGGCGCCCGCGAGCGGCGCCGTGTCCCGCTGCCGGGCCGGCCGGCGCCCTTCGCGCCGGCCGGCCTCGGCTCGCCGCCTCCTGCACGCGCAAGCGCCTCATCCATGACGACAGATACGCCACCGCTCCATTCAGCACACGGCCCGTTGCGCCGCCTGCTCGGGTCCGTATTCGCGCTCCTGCAAACCCGGCTGGAGCTGGTCGGGATCGAGCTCGCCGAGGAAAAAGAGCGCCTGATCGGCGTGTTGTTCCTCGGCCTCGGCGCGATGATGCTCGCCACGATGGCCCTGATCAGCATGACCGTGCTGGTCGCGATCGCATTTTGGGACACCTACCGCTGGCAGTCGCTGGCCGGCATTACGGCAATCTATGCGATCGGCGCGCTGATCTGCGGGCTTAAGGCCCGCAGCGGCCTCCGCGAAGCGCCGAGCGTCTTCGAGGCCACGCTGCACGAGCTCGAAAAGGACCGCGAACTGTTTCGCGGCAAGCCCTGACCCACTTCACGCCCACGCGCCATGAACTCATCCGCCTCGGACGACCCGTTCCGCCAGCCGCGTTCGCGGCGGCGGCTTAGTCCCACGCAGTACCGTGCGTTGCGCAAGGAATTGCTGATCCTGCGCTCGGACGTCGAACGCCTCGAACTGGCCGAAGCCGGCGCTGAACTGCGCCAGGCCGTGACGCACTTCCGCTGGTTGAAGCTGCTGATGCCCGGCTTTTCGGGCAGCTCGTTCAGCCGCTCGGCGAAAGGCATCAACGCGAGCCTCGGTTCGATCGTCAGCCAATACCCGCTCGTCAGCTCGCTCGCGTCGGCCGTGCTCGCCAAGCCGGTGCGTTCGCTGGTCGCCAAAAGCGCCGTCCCCGCCCTGAAATGGGGATCGGTCGGCTTCGCGGTGTGGGAGGCCTACCAGATCTGGCGCGGCGCCCAACGCGACAAGGCCGCGGCGGAAGCCATCAAGGTTGGCGGCGCCGCCACCGGTGCGCATCGCGTCGCGACGAAAGACAGCGACAGGCCCTGATCCTGCGGGTGCCGGCGTATCGTGCCGGCACCCTTCATCGCATCATCCAGCACGCCGGCCGCGGTTCTTCCGGGCCGGCTTCCGCGCCCGGCATCCGATTCGCTCGCGAACCGTCCGAACGCAGCAGATAGCTGCCGCAGCGATCCTCGGCCATCGGCCCTTGCCGCTCCGGCGTCGCGCTCAACACATAGCCTTCCGAACCCGCCGACTCGACTGTCAGCCGGTATACCGGTGCGCCCTGCTCCGGGATCGTACCCAGTTCGACGGGCTGCTTGCCCGGCTCGCCGCCTCCACGCGCAGCCAGATCGTGCGCGGCGCGATAGAGCGCCGTGACGGTGGCGAGACGATGACCGCGCTCGATCTGCCGCCGATACGACGGCACCGCGAATGCCGCGATCACGGCGGCGACCGCCAAAACGATCGTCAGTTCGATCAGCGTGAAGGCCGACATGCTGTTCGATCGGCACCTGTATGTGCGCAGTCGGATCACGGTGCATTCCCCTCGAACGGGGCCGCCACGACATGACGCCAACGCCGCGCGACCATCACATCGCCCTCGAACGCGACCTGCGCCTGCAGCCAGATGCGCGTGGTGCGCGTCGTGCCGGTTCCGGCCGCAGTCAGCAAATAGGCCTGCCATCGTGGATGCGAAGCGAGCGGCCAGCGTTCGATCAGGCACGCAGGCGGCATCGCGGCGCCGGGCCAGCTCGGGAATGGATGCAGCGCGGCCGGGCCATCGAGGGCGCCAGGTTGCCGCCATCCACTCGGCTCGCCAACCGCGCTCCGCACGCTCGATGTCCGCATCGGCCGCGCGATGAGGGCGACGCGCTCGGCCAGGCTTCGCTCGCATGCGTCCAGCGCGGCCTCGGCGGCGTGGAAGGCGATGCTGCGCGATGCGTAAGCGCCCACCGCGCGCGCATCGGACATCGACATCTCGAAACCTCCCGCGCTGACGACGAGCATCGCGGACAAGATGGCAAGCACGCCCGGCAGGGCCGCACCCGTCATGCGCTCGTGCCGGCGGCGGCCGTGCGATAGCGCGATGAAACGGGCTCGGTTCATCGCGTGGCGCCTTCGGCGGCAATGCCGTTACGCAACGACAGCCATTGCCGTGCGATCCAGCGTGCCCGACCATCCCGGACCCCACGTGCTCGACCATCGCAATCGACATAGCGGTTTGCCCGCGACCCTGGCGTGCCACGCACCTCGACGCAGACTTCGACAGCCACCACGTTCGCCCATGCCGCCCCCGTGATCGTTCCGGCGTCTCGCCATGCCGCCTCGTCGTGCAAGCGGTAACGCATGCGCAACCGTTCGACGCCCTCCACAAGCGGCTGGGCCACACCAGGGCGCCCGCCGCCCTCGCAATAGAGTTCCGGTTCGCCGCTGCGGCTGCCGTTGCGAACGAAGTAGCGATTGACGATCGATGGACGCTCGACCTCCGCACCGACGCCTTGCCCGAGACAGTCGGTCACCTGCCCGCTCGCGGTCGGCCAGGTCGATACCGCGTCGCCGATGTAGCGCACCTGCAGGCCGTCGGAATCGGTCGTCGCGCCGGAGCAGCCGGGTCGCGCCGGATCTCCGGATGGCCGTGCCGACGCGCATCCGAACAGTGGCGCGCTCGCTGCGCCAACCGGCGTATCGAGCGGCACGAAACCGGCCATGCGCACCGATTGCGCGATCAAGGCCAGCGCCGTGGATGCCGCATCGCGCGCCCGCATGCCGTCGAGCGACGCCCCATGCGTGCTGCGTTGCGCTCGGTAGAGCGACACGGCGGCGGCCACGACGAAGGCCGCCAACGCCAGCGCGATCAATGCTTCGATGAGCGTATGCGCCTGCTCGGTATGACGTCGCCTCATCGCTCCCCTCCCGCCGAGAACGCCAACGCCACGCAACCCTGGCTGCAAACCCTATCGTTCGATGCCGGTACATCGCGCCGCCATCGCACTTCGACCTGTGCGAATGCAGCGCGCATCGTGCTGTCGATTTGCATGTCGTTCAAACCTGCCGAGGCGCGCACGAGGTCGATCGTCGAGGTACTTCCGCTGCGCGCAAGCTCCGCCCATGAGTCGGCCATCCGGAACGCCCGCATGCGCGTGGCAGCTTCGGATGCCGCCCGCTGCATCGCGAGTTGCGCGCCGAGCACAGCAATCGTTGCACCCGCAAGCAACAGCATCGCGATCGCCACTTCGAGCAAAGCGCTGCCGGCCATCCTTCGCGCGCACCTCATTGCGTTGCCCCGCAGCGTCCAGCCGTGACGCGCGCGCGGCCGCCTGCGGCAATCCTGAGGCAACGCGCAACGCGTATTGCTCGTGCGCCGTCCACCACGCCGCGCAGCTCCTGCGGTAAAAATTCGAAGCGCCGAAAGCCGCCGATCACCTGCCCCGCAGGCGGCGTAAACACCACACCACCGGCCGCGCCGTCGACTCGCACACCCGACATGGCCGGCACTCGCCGGAGCACTGCCGGCTCATGCCGGTGCGAATCGGGCAACACGATGCTCCATCCGCACGACCACTCACCTTCGATCTTGCAAGTGCCCCCGCTCGTTGCGCATACGGGGTTCTGATCGCCGCGGCAAACCGCGACACGCACGCCTCGCGACACGGCCTCGACGCGTGCGGTGGCCAGCGCCGCCAGCATCGACATTGCACCGGCTTCCACTCGGTCGCGCTGCCGCCAGACAACGAACGATGGCGACGCGTAGGCCGCAACGATCGCAAGCAGCGCGATCGCCAGCATCGATTCCACGAGCGTGACGCCCGCCATCCGTTTCGTGATCCGCATGCCCAACCCCGCTTCGCCAGAACGATGCGAGGACTGTAGCGGGACGAACGCAGGCGCGCCATTGGCCGAACGGCCTAATGGCGCAAACCGTCATCGCCGGCAACAATCGTTGCGACGAGATCGGTTCAGGAGAGCGGGAATGAAGCGGAAGGAAAGGAAATCAGCGCTTGCGGGCCGGGCCCGGCTTGGCCGGCACCGCGCGGCGGAATTCCTCGATCACGTCGGCGAATTCGGAGACATCCTCGAAACGCCGATAGACCGATGCGAAGCGCACGTAAGCGATGGTGTCGAGCTCGCGCAACTCGTTCATGACGAGTTCGCCGAGCTTCTCGCTGCGCACCTCGCGCTCGCCGGTAGCGAGCAGTTGATACTCGATGCGGGCGACCGACGCGTCGATCGCATCCGCCGCAACGGGCCGCTTGCGCAGCGCCAGTTGCATGCTCGCGACGATCTTGCGGCGGTCGAATTCCGTGCGGCTGCCGTCCTTCTTGACGACCGCCGGCAACGCCAGCTCCACGCGCTCGTACGTCGTGAAACGCTTGTCGCAGGCGGAGCAGCGGCGGCGGCGCCGGATCGCGGCGCCATCTTCGGACACGCGGGAATCGACAACCTGCGTGTCCTCATGCCGGCAGAACGGGCAGCGCATCGGCGATCAGCGATAGACCGGGAAACGCTTGGTCAGCTCGCTGACCTGGCCGCGCACGCGTTCGAGCGTAGCCGCATCTTCCGGGTTGTCCAGCACGTCGGCGATCAGGTTGCCGACGATCTCGGCTTCCTTCGTGCCGAAGCCGCGCGTCGTCATCGCCGGCGAGCCCAGGCGAACGCCCGAGGTCACGAACGGCTTTTCCGGGTCATTCGGAATCGCGTTCTTGTTCACCGTGATGTGCGCCAGGCCCAGCGCCGCTTCCGCCGCCTTGCCCGTGATCTTCTTCGCTTGCAGATCCACCAGCATCACATGGCTTTCCGTGCGGCCCGACACGATCCGCAGGCCACGCTTGACCAGCGTTTCCGCCAGCACGCGCGCGTTGTCCACCACTTGCTGCTGATACGTCTTGAATTCCGCCGAACCGGCTTCCTTGAACGCCACCGCCTTCGCCGCGATCACGTGCATCAGCGGGCCACCCTGAATCCCCGGGAAGATCGCCGAGTTGATCTGCTTCTCGAACTCCGCCTTCATCAGGATCACGCCGCCGCGCGGGCCGCGCAGGCTCTTGTGCGTCGTCGTGGTCACGAAATCGGCGTGCGGCACCGGGTTCGGATACAGCCCCGCTGCGATCAAGCCGGCGTAGTGCGCCATGTCGACCATGAAGTACGCGCCGATGTCCTTCGCCACGCGCGAGATCCGCTCGAAATCGATCTTCAGCGAGAACGCCGAGGCGCCCGCGATGATCAGCTTCGGCTTGGTTTCGTGCGCGCGCTTTTCCAGTGCTTCGTAATCGATGTCTTCGTTCGCGTCCAGGCCGTAGCTGACCACGTTGAACCACTTGCCCGACATGTTCAGCGCCATGCCGTGCGTCAGGTGGCCGCCTTCGGCCAGGCTCAGGCCCATGATCGTGTCGCCCGGCTTCAGCACCGCGAAGAACACGCCCTGGTTCGCCTGCGAACCCGAGTTCGGCTGCACGTTCGCCGCTTCCGCGCCGAACAGCGCCTTCACGCGATCGATCGCCAGTTGCTCGACCACGTCCACGTTCTCGCAGCCGCCGTAATAGCGCTTGCCGGGGTAGCCTTCCGCGTACTTGTTGGTCAGTTGCGAACCTTGCGCAGCCATGACTGCCGGGCTGGTGTAGTTCTCGGAAGCGATCAGCTCGATGTGATCTTCCTGGCGCTGGTTTTCGTGCTGGATCGCCTGCCAGAGGTCGGGATCGACGTTCGCGATGGTGCTTTGGGCTCTGTCAAACATACGGTTTCCGTCAAGTGTGTACAGGTTGACCGGGGCGGCCGAGTACATTGCGCAATGCTGGCGGCATGGCCAGCCCGGCGCGACGGAAAAATCCGGTTGACGCAAGGCGGACAGCCACCGGCAATGTACGCAACGGCGCACAACGGCTGCCCAGGCGAACGGCAAAAACGAAGCCCTGCGCTTCACGGTGGGATGCTCCACCTTGAACCCGAGGGTTCTATCGCCAGTCACGCAGGGGCTGATGAGCGCCGTAGTTTATTGGATGCCCGATGAATAGGCAACCGGCCGGCCACCCCGCCGAAGCAATAGGGGCACGAACAAAATCAATCCGACTCCCAAGCCGGACGCGGCTTTCCGAGCGGTCGGCACACGCTTGGCCGGCCCCGCGGCCGGAGCATGTCGCCTTGCCGCAACGCGGCATTCTCAGTAGGCTAACGATCCCCCCTATCGTTTCACCCTACCGACCAGGAGCAGCAATGATCGTGTTCGTCACCGGCGCATCCGCAGGATTCGGCGCCGCCATCGCCCGAGCGTTCGTCAAGGGCGGCCACCGCGTGGTCGCCAGCGCCCGCCGCAAGGACCGCCTCGACGCACTCGCCGCCGAACTGGGCGCAGCCCTGCTGCCCGTCGAGCTCGACGTGCGCGACCGCGGCGCCGTCGAGGCGACGCTGAACGGCTTGCCCACGGAGTTCGCCGATGTCGACGTGCTCGTCAACAACGCCGGCCTCGCGCTCGGCACCGAGCCGGCGCAGCGCGCCAGCCTCGACGAATGGCAGACGATGATCGACACCAATTGCTCGGGCCTCGTCACCGTCACGCACACCTTGCTGCCCGGCATGATCGCGCGCGGTCGCGGCCACGTCTTCAATCTTGGCTCGGTGGCCGGCACCTATCCGTACGCAGGCGGCAACGTGTACGGCGCGACCAAGGCATTCGTCCGACAATTCAGCCTGAACCTGCGCACCGATCTGCTCGGTACGCCGCTGCGCGTGACCGACATCGAGCCGGGCCTGTGCGGCGGCACCGAATTCTCGAACGTGCGCTTTCGCGGCGACGATGAAAAGGCCTCCAATGTCTACGCGAACGTCCAGCCGCTCACGGCGGAGGACATCGCCGACACGATCTACTGGATCGCGACGCGCCCCGCCCACGTCAACATCAATACGGTCGAAATGATGCCGGTCGCGCAAGCGCCGGCCGGCCTCGCAGTGCATCGCGGCTAAATACGCTCCCGGCCTGCTCCCATGCCCCTCGGCGGGGCCGGGCAGGTCGTCGCGCGCGCAACATTCGGTTACCAAACCCGGCCGAAAGCGGCGAAACGTTCCGGTAGAATGCGCTGCCATGACCGACGCCGATCGTAAGCCCGAAGCCGCGTTTGCGTTCCACTGGCCAGTGCGTGTGTATTACGAAGATACCGACGCCGGCGGGATCGTCTTCTACGCCAATTATCTGAAGTATTTCGAGCGCGCCCGCACCGAATGGCTGCGCGCCTGCGGGCTCGATCAGCATCATCTCGCCGCGGAAACCGGCGCGATGTTCGTGGTGCGCGACACGGCGGTCGATTACCGCGCGCCAGCCCGGCTCGACGATCTGCTGACCATCGTCAGCCGAATCGAGCGCTTCGGGCGAGCCTCGCTGATCTTCGTTCAGGAGGCCTGGCACGGCGACGCGCTGCTGGTATCCGGGCGCACCGGCATCGGCTGGGTCGATCGCGCTTCGCTGCGGCCGGTGGGCATCCCGGCTGCCGTTCGCGGTGCACTGGAACGGGGTCCGGCCTCGAATCTGTCAACGGCCGACGCATCAATACCGTTTATCTAAAACCGATGAAACTTGCGGCCCCGATCCGGGATCGATAAGAGCAGCGAACGGAAACGCAGCAACACAGGGCGTCGGCAGACGACCTGCCATAACCGTCCGGAAGCCGGACCCGTAGCGCCAGCCATGCGACAACTCGGCGCGACGGCCAAGAAGGCATGACAACCACACACCTATGAATTCTGCTCAAGACTTGTCGATCGTTTCTCTCGTCCTCAATGCGAGCTTGCTCGCCCAGGCCGTGATGGGGCTGCTGCTGCTGCTGTCGCTGTTCTCCTGGACGATCATCTTCCGCAAGTGGTTCGCGATCCGGCGCGCCCGCATCCAGACCGAACGCTTCGAACGCGAATTCTGGTCGGGCGGCGACCTGCAGGCGTTGTATCAGAGCGCAGCCAACAATCGCCATACGATCGGCTCGCTCGAACGGATCTTCGAATCGGGCATGCGCGAATTCCTGAAAGCCAAGGAAAAGCGCATGACCGATCCATCGCTGATTCTCGAAGGCGCCCGCCGCGCGATGCGCGCCTCGTTCCAGCGCGAGCTCGACATGCTCGAAAACAACCTCGCGTTCCTCGCCTCGGTCGGCTCGGTCAGCCCGTACATCGGCCTGTTCGGCACGGTCTGGGGGATCATGAATTCGTTCCGCGGCCTCGCCAACGTGCAGCAGGCCACGCTCGCCAACGTTGCGCCGGGCATCGCCGAGGCGCTCGTCGCCACCGCGATCGGCCTGTTCGCCGCGATTCCGGCCGTGGTGGCGTACAACCGCTACGCGCACGACATCGATCGTCTGGCCAGCCGCTTCGAAACCTTCGTCGAAGAATTCTCGAACATCCTGCAGCGCCAGGCGCAATAAGGAGCACGCGATGGCCGGCACTCCCTTTCGTTCCAGCATGCGCGGCGGCCGTTCGCGCCGCTCGATGTCCGACATCAACGTCGTTCCCTATATCGACGTGATGCTCGTGCTGCTCGTGATCTTCATGGTCACGGCACCGCTCGTCGCACCGTCGATCGTGAACCTGCCGACGGTCGGCAATGCCGCTCCGCAGGATCAGACGCCGCCCGTGGTGGTCAACATCCAGGCCGACGGCAAGATGAGCGTTCGCTACAAGAGCGAAGCCGGCGCATCGCAGGAAGACGCGATGACGAAGGCCGAACTCGACGACTTCATCGCGTCGCGCCAGGCCGATCATCCCGACCAACCGGTTGTGATCGCAGCCGACAAAACCGTGCAGTACGACAAGGTCATGACCGTCATGTCGGACCTGAAAGCACGCGGCGTCAAGCGCGTGGGCCTCCTCGTCAAATCGAAATGAATCAGCGCAAACAACGCACCGCCTCGCCGTTGAGCCCGCCGCAAGAACGCGGCACGGGGCGCGCGTTCGTGCTGGCCGCGTTGATGCACGTGCTGCTGATCGCCCTGCTCTATCACGGCGTGCAGTGGCAAAACAGCACGCCGGCCGGCGCGGAAGCCGAGCTGTGGACCGAAGTGCCCGATTCACCGGCGCCGCAACCGGTTCAGCCCGCCCCGCCCGTCAAGGTCGCACCCGCGCCGCCGCCGCCGATAAAGGACGATAATGCCGATATTGCGCTGCAGCAAAAACGCCGCCAACAACAGGAAGCGGCGGCACGCGAAGCCCAGCTCGCCGAACAGCGCCAGCAGGCACTGAAAGCCGAGCAGGAAGCGCAGGCCAAGCGCGCCGCCCAACTGGCCGCGCAGCAACTGGCCCAGCAGCAAGCGGCGGACAAGCAGGCCGAGAAGCAAAAACAGGCGGACAAGCTGCGGCAACAACAGCTCGCCGACCAGCAGAAGAAACTCGAACAACAGCAGAAGCTCGACCAGCAACGCAAGCAGGCGCAAGCGCAGGCCGAAGCCGAGAAGAAGGCCGAGGCCGACAAGGCCGCGGCGGCGGCCAAATCGGAAGCCGCCGCCAAGGCGAAGGCCGAAGCCGTCGCGAAAGCCAAGGCCGACGCCGCTTCCAAGGCCAAGCTGGACAAGGAACGCCAAGCTCGCCTCGCCCAGTTGCAGGGCGCGGCCGGTGGTTCGGGCGGCGCCGACGGGCTCGCAAAGAGCGGCACGGGCAGCGGCTCGGGCGGCAACGCCGCCTCGCCGGGCTATGCCGACAAGGTCAAGCGCCGGGTGAAGCCGTTCATCACCTGGGGCGGCTCACGCGAAGGTCTGGAAACGCGCGTGCAGGTTCGCTGCTCGCCGTCGGGCGATGTGCTCGGCGTGACGGTAACGCGGTCGAGCGGCAATTCGGCCTGGGATGACACGGTCGTGAGCGCGGTGCGTAACGCCTCGCCGCTGCCGCCCGATACTAACGGAAGCACCCCGGGCAACATTGCAATTACCTTCCGGGCGGCCGGCGACGCGAATTAAGCATTACACTCGCGCGCAAGCTGTTCGGAACGAATCGACTATTGTCGAGTCTCTGCGCATGCGCAGCTACATACGGGAATCGGTAAGCATGAGTTTGATGACGAAGCTGGGTTTCAGGGCACTCGTGGCCTCGTGTCTGATCGCGGCGGGCAGTGCCGCGAACGCGCAGGTCAACGTTCTCATCACGGGCGTCGGATCGACCCAGATTCCGATCGCCACCGCGAATTTCGTCAACGAAGCGGGCCTGCCGCAATCGGTGACGGCCGTGGTGCGCTCGGATCTGTCCCGCACCGGCAAGTTCTCGAACATCGACGCGGGCAGCACCCCGGTGCCGGAAACGGCGCCGGTGGACTACGCGGCGTGGAAGGGCAAGGGCGCGAACGCGTTCGTCGCCGGCACCGTGGATCGCGAAGGCGGCCAGGTGAAGGTCAACTTCATGCTGTTCGACACGAACAAGCAGCAGAGCCTCGGCGGCCTGTCGCTGACGGCGTCGGGCGATGCCGAAAGCATGCGCAAGACGGGCCACAAGATCGCCGATTTCATCTATCAGAAGCTGCTCGGCGTGCGCGGCGTGTTCAACACGCGGCTCTCGTACGTGACGCGTTCGGGCGGCAAATACCGCCTGCTGATCTCCGATTCGGATGGCGAGAACGCGGTGCCGGCACTGACCAGTTCCGAGCCGATCATCTCGCCGGCGTGGTCGCCGAGCGGAACGAAGGTTGCTTACGTGTCGTTCGAACTGCGCAAGCCGGTGGTGTATATCCACGACCTGCCCACCGGCCGCCGCTACGTGATTTCCAACCAGAAGGGCAACAACAGCGCGCCGGCCTGGGCGCCGGACGGCCAGACGCTGGCAGTCGCGCTGTCGTTGTCGGGCAACACGCAAATCTACTCGGTCAGCGCGACGGGCACGGGCCTGCGCCGGCTCACCCAGAGCAGCTCGATCGATACGGAACCGTTTTATTCTCCTGATGGCCGGTGGATCTACTTCACCAGCGATCGCGGCGGTGCGCCGCAAATCTACCGGATGCCCGCCCAGGGCGAAAGCGCCGGTAGCGCGCAACGCGTGACGTTCACGGGCAACTACAACACCAGCCCGCGCATCAGCCCCGACGGCAAGCTCCTCGCGTACATCTCGCGTACCGGCGGGGGCTTCAAGCTGTATGTCCAGGATCTGCAAACCGGCGCCGCCAACGCGGTCACCAATACGACGCACGACGAATCGCCGAGTTTCGCGGCAAACGGTCAATACGTGCTGTACGCGACCCAAGCCAATGGCCGCAGTGTGCTGGCCGCCGTCCCGTCCGACGGCAGTTCGCCGCCGCAGATTCTGCCCGTCCAGGGCGGCTCGTTCCGCGAGCCGTCGTGGGGGCCGTTCATGCAATGACCAACAGGAGATTCACCATGAAGACCAATAAAGCTCGCCTCGCACTCGCCGTCATGATGTTCGCGGCACTCGCCGCCTGTAAGTCGGGCGTCAAGCTCGACGACAAGGCGAACCAGCAAGGCAACGCGCTGCAAACGCAACCGAACCCGAACGACGTCGCGCAAGTGAACGTCGATCCGCTGAACGATCCGAACAGCCCGCTGGCCAAGCGCAGCGTGTACTTCGACTTCGACAGCTACTCGGTGTCGGATCAGTACCAAGGTCTGCTGGGCCAGCACGCTCAATACCTGAAGAGCCGCCCGGCGCGCCACATCCTGATCCAGGGCAACACCGACGAGCGCGGCACCAGCGAGTACAACCTCGCGCTGGGCCAGAAGCGTGCCGAAGCCGTCCGCCGCGGCCTGTCGCTGCTGGGCGTGCCGGATTCGCAAATGGAATCGGTGAGCCTGGGCAAGGAAAAGCCGCAAGCGACCGGTCATGACGAAGCTTCGTGGGCGCAAAACCGCCGCGCGGACATCGTCTATCAACAATAAGTAAGGGACGAACCGCCGTATGACGCACCGCTTCCCCTGGCTGCGTGCAGCCGCCGCGGCCTGCGTCGCGGGTGTCGCGCTCGGCGCGGCGCCCGCGCACGCGGGCATGTTCGACGACGACGAAGCCCGTCGCGCCGTGCTCGACCTGCGTAGCCGCACCGACAACCTGACCAATCAGGTGTCGGCCGCGCAACGCACGATCCTCGATCAGTCCGCCCGTATCGACCAGCTCAACCAGCAGGTTGCGACGCTGCGCGGCCAGAACGAGGATCTGACCAACCGCCTCACGACGCTTGAGCGTCAGGAGCGCGACGCCTACTCCGATCTCGATACGCGTCTCAAGAAGTTCGAGCCGCAGCAGACCACGGTGGATGGTGTCGAAGGGACGGTCCAGCCCGGGGAAACGGACGCGTTCAACGCGGCCTCCCAGCAGTTCCGCGCCGGCGACTTCAAGGGCGCGGCCGCTTCGTTCCGCGCCTTCATCGCCAAGTACCCGCAAAGCCCGTATCAACCGGTCGCGCAGTACTGGCTCGGCAACGCGCAGTACGCGCTGCGCGACTACAAGGGCTCGACGGCAACCTGGCAGGCGCTCGTGAAGGCCTTCCCGCAGCACCCGCGCGCCGGTGACGCCCTCGTGGCGATCGGCACGAATCAGCTGGAGCAAGGCCAGAAACCGGCCGCGAAACGCACGTTCGAGCAGGTGGTGTCGCAGTTCCAGGGTTCGAGCGCGGCGCAGGCGGCGCAGGCGAAGATCGATTCGATCAAGTAGAAGATGGCAGGATCATGTCGTTAAGGGTCGAGTGCTTGACGATCCCGAAAATTAGCGGCTATAATTTCGCCTCTTTGGGTCGTTAGCTCAGCTGGTAGAGCAGCGGACTTTTAATCCGTTGGTCACAGGTTCGAATCCCGTACGGCCTACCAAAGCATCAAACAGAAAGCCCGGTCGAAAGACCGGGCTTTTTGCTTGATGGCCCGCCAGGTTCCAGCCCGGCTCGGCATGCACGCGGCATCGAACCGGAGTGCTATGCTGCCCGACTTGAACACCGCATCCGGCTTGGGCCCGCACGGCGAGGCGTTCGAACCGACGCACTCGCCAGGCGCTCGCCCCGAGTCTGCCCGACAGGCCTTGCGCCACGTCCCGGCAATGACGGGCCGGCATCCGGCATGCTCGCGGGGCCTACGCCCCCGCCTGTCTCAACACCGCCACGACCCCGACGCCGTGGCCACAGTATTCGAGTCCCCATGTTACGGCTAAGCGAAGTCAAACTCCCCCTCGACCATGCCGAGAGCGATCTCGAAGCCGCGATCCGCGCGCGCCTGGTGGAACTCGGCCTGGGCGCCGATGCGCTGCTCCGCTACAACGTGTTCCGCCGCGCGCACGACGCCCGCAAGCGCGCCGACATCAAGCTGACGTACATCGTCGATATCGAGGTCGAGAACGAAGCCGCGGCGCTCCAGACAATCGCCGGCAAGCCGCATTGCGGCCCGACGCCCGACATGGCCTACCGCTTCGTCGCGAAGGCGCCCGAACACGGCACGTCGCTGCGCCCGGTGGTGATCGGCATGGG
This sequence comes from Burkholderia sp. 22PA0099, assembly GCF_047497165.1. Lineage (NCBI taxonomy): Bacteria > Pseudomonadati > Pseudomonadota > Betaproteobacteria > Burkholderiales > Burkholderiaceae > Burkholderia > Burkholderia sp. 22PA0099. Next base: position 3,769,402 of record NZ_CP163165.1, read on the forward strand.
GCCGTGCGGCCTGTTCGCCGGGCTGATCCTCGCGCAGATGGGCTTCCGGCCGATCATCCTGGAACGCGGCAAGGCCGTGCGCGAACGCACCAAGGACACCTTCGGGCTGTGGCGCAAGAGCGTGCTGAACCCCGAATCGAACGTGCAGTTCGGCGAAGGCGGCGCCGGCACGTTCTCCGACGGCAAGCTGTACAGCCAGATCAAGGACCCGAACCACTACGGGCGCAAGGTGCTGGAGGAGTTCGTCAAGGCCGGCGCGCCGGAAGACATTCTCTATCTGAGCCGGCCGCACATCGGCACGTTCCGCCTGGTCAGCATGGTGGAGAAGATGCGCGCGACGATCCACGCGCTCGGCGGCGAAGTGCGCTTCGAAACCCGCGTGGACGACATCGAGATCGATCAGGGCAAGGTGCGCGCGCTCACGCTTTCGAACGGCGAAACGCTGCGCTGCGACCACGTGGTGCTGGCCGTGGGCCACAGCGCGCGCGACACGTTCCAGATGCTGCACGACCGCGGCGTGTATATCGAGGCGAAGCCGTTCTCGCTGGGCTTCCGGATCGAGCATCCGCAGGGGCTGATCGATCGCAGCCGCTTCGGCAAGTTCGCCGGGCACAAGCTGCTCGGCGCGGCCGACTACAAGGTGGTGCACCACGCCAACAACGGGCGCGCGGTGTACAGCTTCTGCATGTGCCCGGGCGGCACGGTGGTGGCGGCCACCTCCGAGCCGGGCCGCGTGGTCACGAACGGCATGAGCCAGTATTCGCGCGCCGAGCGCAACGCAAACGCGGGCATCGTGGTGGGCATCACGCCGGAGGATTACCCGGGCGGCCCGATGGCCGGCATCGCGTTCCAGCGCAAATGGGAAGAGCGCGCGTTCGAACTGGGCGGCGGCGATTACCGCGCGCCGGGCCAGTTGGTCGGGGATTTCATCGCCGGCCGGCCGTCGACCTCGCTCGGCTCGGTGGTGCCGTCGTACAAGCCGGGCGTGAACCCCACCGACCTCAGCACCGCCCTGCCCGACTACGTGATCGAGGCGATCCGCGAGGCGCTGCCGCAGATCGACAAGAAGATCTCGGGCTTCGCGATGCACGATGCGGTGCTCACCGGCGTGGAAACGCGCACCTCGTCGCCGATCCGCGTGCGCCGCAAGGACGACTACCAGAGCATGAACGTCGAGGGCCTGTACCCGGCCGGCGAAGGCGCGGGCTACGCGGGCGGCATCTACTCGGCCGCGATCGACGGCATCGAGGTGGCGCAGGCGGTGGCGCTCGACATGACGGCGCCGCGCAAGTAAGCCGGTAAGCCAAGCAAGCCGCATCCGAAAACAACGAAGCCCGGTCGTTCGACCGGGCTTCGTGCGTTTACTTCTCCACCACGCCCAGCAAGGTCTGCTTGCCGCCGACGTAACGGTACAGCGAGATCACGCCATGCTTCAGGTCGCCGTTCGCGTCGAACTGCGTATCGCCGAGCACGCCCTGGTAATGCGTGGCCGGCATCGCGGCCAGGATCCTGGCCGGCTCCGTGGATTGCGCGCGCTTCATGGCGTCGACGATGATGCCCACCGCGTCATAGGCGAACGGCGAGTTCAGCACGGGCGCAAAACCGAAGCGCGCCTTGTAGCGCTCGACGAACGCGGGGCCGCCCGCCATCTTCAGCAGCGGCGCGCCGGCGATAGAACACACCACGTCGTCGGCCGCCTCGCCGGCCAGCTTGGCGAGATCGTCGGCGCACAGGCCGTCACCGGCCAGCACCTTGGTGCGCATGCCGAGCGCGCGCGCCTGCTTGACGAACGGGCCGCCGGTGCCGTCGAGGCCGCCGTACATGATCGCGTCGGGCTTCTCGCCCTTGATCTTGGTGAGGATGGCGCGGAAATCGACGGCCTTGTCGGTGCTCGCGTCGTGCGACAGCACGGCGATGCCGTCGGCCTTCGCGCGCTTCTCGAACTCGACGGCCAGCCCCTGTCCGTAGGCGGTGGAATCGTCGACGATCGCCACCGATTTCACGTGCAGCGTGTGCGCCGCGTAGTCGGCCAGCGTCGGCCCCTGCTGCGCGTCGGTCGCCACCACGCGGTAGGCGGTGTTGAAGCCCTGCTGCGTGTAGGCGGGGTTGGTGGCCGACGGCGAGACCTGCACGATGCCGGCGTCGTGATAGATCTTCGAGGCCGGTATCGTCGAACCGGACTGCATGTGGCCGACCACGGCCACCACCTTGTCGTCGACCAGTTTCTGCGCCACCTGAGTGGCCTGGCGCGGGTCGCCGGCGTCGTCCTGCGCATCGAACGCGAGCGTGACCTTGCGGCCGCCGATCACGAGCCCGGCCTTGTTGATCTCCTCGATCGCGAGCCGGGCGCCGTTCTCGGTGTCCTTGCCGAGATACGAGGCCGGCCCGGTCACGGGCGCCGCCTCGCCGATTTTGACGATGTCGTCGGCATGGGCGGCCGTGGCCGCAAAACTGCCCGTCAAGCCCGCTGCTGCCGCGAGCATGCCGGCCGCGCACGCGCGGCGTCCCGATACGCTGTTCTTGTTCATGCTTCACCCGCCTGATGTGATGGCAATGGACCGGCGCAGGCACTGGAAGCCCGTCGCCGGGGCAGACACGGCCGGCCTCGCGCGCCGGGCGGCTTTCGTCTGACCTGGAAATCCCGCACACCGGAACCGGTGCGCGGTGCTGCGTCGACGGGATCGACTGTAGGCAGCCACAAAGCGGCGGCATTGAATCGTTCTGCCCGGAAATAGAACAAATGCGCCAGGCGCGAGGCGCCGGCCCGCGCACGGCTACAATCGGCGCATGCGGCCTTGGCCGCCCCGCCCCACGCCGCCGAGTTCGCGCATGACCCACGCCGACGCCGTCTCACCGCCCGCCTCACCGCCTCCGTCCTCGCCGGATGTGCCAACCGCGCCGAGCCCATCGAGTGCCCTGCTGGTCGATGCGCTCGACGCGCGCGCCTCGACCCGCGACACGCTGCCGAGCCGCTCGGCCGGCGCGGAACTGAGCGTGGCGATCGTGCTGTGGCCGAAATTCCCGCTGCTGTCGCTCGCCGGGCTGTGCGACGCGCTGCGCCACGCGGCCGATCGCGGCGACCAGAGCCGCCAGTTGCGCTGCCTGTGGACCATCGTCGGCGTCGAGGGCGAGACGATCGAATCGAGCTGCGGCATTCCGGTGCCGGTGCAGACGCCATTCCCCGATCCGTCGCGCTTCGACTATGTGGTGGTGATCGGCGGGCTGCTGCCGCATCTCGATCAGACCGACCCGCGCTACCGCGACTATCTGCTGCGCGCGGCCGAGGCCGGCACACCGCTGATCGGCCTCTGCACGGGCAGCTTCGTGCTGGCGCGCGCGGGCCTCATGGACGATCGCGTGGCCTGCATCCACAGCTTCCATGTGGACGACTATCGCCGCCTGTTCCCGTCGCTGCGCCTGGTCACGCATGCCGATTATCTGATCGACGGCGACCGCGTGACCTGCGCGGGCGGCATCTCGATCGTCGAGCTGGCCGCGCGGCTGATCAGTCTGCACTGCGGGCCGGATCGCGCCTCGAAGGTGATCCACCAGATGACGGTCAGCCGCCAGAGCGGCGCATCGTTCGTGGAGCGGCGCGCGGCGCTGGGTTACCTGTCGGTGGACGACGCGACGGTGCGCCACGCCGTGTTGCTGATGGAAGAAAATCTCGAAGCCCCGCTGACGATCGCCGTGATCGCGCGCATGACGGGCAGCAGCGTGCGCCATCTCGAACGCGCGTTCGCGGCCGAGATGCGCTGCTCGCCGAACGAGTTCTACCGGCGCATGCGGCTGCGCTACGCACGCTGGATGCTGGTCAACACCACGCGGCGCATCACCGATATCGCCTATGAATGCGGCTTCTCCGATTCGGCGCATTTCATCCGCGTGTTTCGCGAGGCTTATGGCGTGACGCCGGGCAAGCTGCGCGGCGCGCGCAAGGCCGGCAGCGGCGGTGAACGCGCCCCGGCCGACGTGCCCGAACCAGCCTGACGCAATTCTTCTATTTTCCGGCAGCGTCATGCAATCCGCGCCGCGCCGTGCGCCCTACAGTGTTCCGCATCGATTGCGAATCAAGCGGGAAGCCTGGAGAACGGCATGCATATCCTGATCGTCGGCGCGGGTGTCATCGGCCTGTCGAGCGCGTACTACCTGCAACGGGCCGGGCATATCGTCACGGTGATCGACCGTCGCGACGACGTCGCCAGCGAAACGAGCGCCGCCAACGGCGCTCAGTTGTCCTACAGCTACGTCGCGCCGCTGGCCGGCCCCGGCGTGATCTCGAAGCTGCCGGGATGGCTCACGCGCCGCGATGCACCGGTGCGCTTCCAGCCGTCGCTGAACCCCGACCAGTGGCGCTGGTGCTTCGCGTTCCTGGCGGCCTGCACGCGCTCGCGCAGCGCGCTGACGACGCGGCACTTGCTGTCGCTGTCGTTCCTGAGCCGTACGCTGATGCACGAGATGATCGCGGCCGAGCCGTCGCTCGATTTCGATTTCGTGCGCTCGGGCAAGCTCGTGCTGCATCGCGATCCGGCTGCCATGCGGCAGGCGGTGGGGCAGCTCGAACTGCAGCGCGCGCTCGGCTGCGAGCAGGCTGCACTCGACATCGCGGAGTGCATCGCGCTCGAACCGTCGCTCGCGCGCTTTCGCGACACATTCGCGGGCGGCATCCACACGCCCAGCGAGGACACCGCCGATTGCCGGCGCTTCTGCCTCGGGCTCGCGGCGCTGCTGCGCGAGCGCGGCGTGACGATCGAAACCGGCACGCCGATCGACGGCCTGCGCGCCGGCCGCGACGGGCGCGTCACCGCCCTGCGCGGCGGCGAGGCGATGCCGGCCGACCAGATCGTGATCGCGGCCGGCGCCGCCTCGGCCGCACTGCTGAAGCCGCTCGGGCTGCGCGTGCCGATCTGGCCGCTGAAGGGCTACAGCCTCACCTACGCGCTGCCGCCCGGCGCCGACGCGCCGCGCGCGAGCCTGACCGATTTCGCGCGCAAGCTTGTTTATGCGCGGCTCGGCAACCGGCTGCGCGCGGCCGGCATCGCCGATATCGACGCGACAGCCGCGCCCGATCCTGCGCGCCTCGCCACGCTCGAAGCCGAAGTGGCCGCGCTGTTCCCCGACATCGCGCGTGCCGTCGAGCCGCAACGCTGGACCGGCCTGCGCCCCGCCACGCCCACCGGCGTGCCGATCATCGGCCCCACCCGCTACCGCAACCTGTGGCTCAACGTCGGCCAGGGCGCGCTCGGCTTCACGCTCGCCACCGGCTCGGCGCTGCTGCTGGCCGACTGGCTCGCCGGCGACGGCCAACATCCGCTGCGCGCGCGCTTCGCGCACTGAGCCGTTCCGGCGCGGCGCCTTCCACCGCTTCCCGCTCCCTATCATTTCGGATAACGATGCAAACTCGTCCCCACCTCGCCGTGATCGGCACCGGCGGCACGATCGCGGGCCAGGGCGCCGCGGCCACCGATACCGCGTCCTACACCTGCTCGGTGCTCGGCATCGACGCGGTGCTCGACGGCGTGCCGCAGGCCGCGCAATTCGCCGAACTGCACACCGAGCAACTGATGCAGACCGGCTCCGAGAATTTCGGCAACGCCGCGCTGCGCGAGATCGCCGAACGCGTGGCGCACTGGCTGGCCGAGCCGCATATCGATGGCGTGGTGCTCGCGCAGGGCACCGACACGATCGAGGAGACCGCCTACTTCCTGCACCTGACGCTGAAGCAGACCAAGCCCGTGGTGGTGGTGGGCGCGATGCGGCCGCCGTCGGCGCTCAGTTCGGACGTGGCGCTGAACCTGTACGCGGCGATCGCGGTGGCCGCCGATCCGCGCTCGCACGGCCTCGGCACGCTGGTGGTGACCAACGACGAGATCCATTCGGCGCGCGACGTGGTCAAGCAGCACAGCTTCAAGCTCGATGCGTTTCGTTCTCCGTACGGTCCGCTCGGGCTCGTGGTGGATGGCACGCCGCGCTATTACCGCCGCCCGGCGCGCGCGCACACCATCAACACGCCATGGTTCGCCGCCGCGCTGCCCGAGCTGCCGCGCGTGGATATCGTGCAAGCCTACGGCGAACTCGACGCCGCCTGGCTCGACACCGCCACCGCGCAGTCGCACGGGCTGATCTTCGCGGGCACCGGCAACGGCAACGTGGCCGCGCATCTGGTCGACACGCTGCGCGCGGCCGCGCGGCGCGGCGTATGGATCGTGCGCGCCTCGCGCACCGGCAACGGCGTGGTCACGCGCAACGGCGCGCAGCCCGACGACGCCTACGGCTGGCTCAGCGTGGACGACCAGATTCCGCAGAAGGCGCGCATCCTGCTGATGCTCGGGCTGACGGTCAGCCGCGATCGCGCCGGGCTGCAGGCGATGTTTTCGAAGTATTGAGGAAGAACGGCGCGCCGGAATGGGCGCGCCGGGAATCGATGTCAGCCGTCCAGCCGCATCCGCACCGATTCGATATTCGCCGGCAGCTTCGGCGACACCGGCTTGCGCCGCGGCACGTCGACGAAGCCGAGCCGGCGATACAGCGCGGCCGCGCGGGTGTTATCGAGCAGCACGTCGAGCACCACCTCGCGGCCGGCGCCCTCGGCGAACGCGCCGGCCTGGCGCGCGTCCTCGAACAGCGCGGTGAACACGCCGGTGCCGCGCCAGCGCGCATCGATCGCGCAGTGGGCAATGTGGGTCTGCATGCGCTTCGGCGCCGGCAGCTCGCCTTCGAGCACCAGCCCGCGCAGCAGGCTGCCCACGGTATGGCCCAGCCCGAAGCCGCGCAGCAGCATCCAGGCGACATGCGGATCGTCGAAGCCGACCGTACGGCCGTCATGCGCGGCCAGCACGCCGGCCACGCTGCCGTCGGGCGCGACGGCCACGCGGTGACGACGCCACGAGAAACGACCGTACGCAGACCGAAACGTCGTGCGCAAAAATGCGACGATCGCCTCGTCGGACGCACCGAGAAAAAAACCGAATTCACGCACGCCCGACGCGAAAATCAGCGGCGCGCAGGCCGCCGCATCGTCGGGCCGCGCGGCGCGGAAGGTCCAGCCGGGTGGAAGCGTGGTCATGGCGGTGGCGGCCCGGTGCGGGTTTGACGCGCTTAACGCGCGAGCCGCGCCAGCGCGGCCACGGTCTGGGTGATCTGCTCGGGCTGATGCGTCGAGCAGATGAAGAAGCGCAGCCGCGCCGCCTTCTCTTCCACGGCCGGATAGAAGATCGGCTGCACGTTGATGCCCTCGTCGAACAGCGCATTGGCCCAGCGCGCCGCCTTCAGCGAGCTGCCGGTGATCACCGGCACCACCGCATAGCCCTCGCTGGTGCCGGTGTTCAGCCCGGCCGCGCGTGCTTCGTCGAGGAACTGCTTGCCGCGCTCGCGCAGTTGCGCGACGCGTTGCGGCTCGCGTTGCAGCGCCTCCAGCGCGGCCAGCGACGCGGCGGCCAGCACCGGCGCGAGACCCACGCTGTAGAGGAACCCGGGCGCCAGGTGGCGCAGCATGTCGACCAGCGGCTGGCAGCCGGCGATGAAGCCGCCGCAACCGGCCAGCGTCTTGGACAGCGTACCCATCCACAGGTCGACGTCGTCGGGGTTCACGCCCGCATGCTCGCGGATGCCGCGCCCGGTCGCGCCGAGCACGCCGAGCGAATGCGCCTCGTCGACCAGCAGGAACGCACCGTGGCGATTGCGGATCTCGACGAACCTCGGCAGGTCCGGCAGATCGCCGTCCATGCTGTACAGCCCCTCGATCGCGATCAGCACGTTGCGATATTCGTGGCGCGCGCGCGCCAGCAGCGCGTCGAGCGCCTGCCAGTCGTTATGCGGAAAGCTCAGGCGCTTCGCGCCGCTCAGTTGCGCGCCCTGCACGATGCTGTTGTGCGCCAGCGAATCGTGCACGATCAAATCGCCCGGCCCGAACAGCGAGCCGATCACGGTGACGTTGGTGGCGTGGCCGCTGACAAACACCACGCAATCGTCCGTTTCGTAGAACGAAGCGAGCGCGTGTTCCAGCTCGCGCTGCACGGGCCGTTCGCCGGCCACCATGCGGCTGGCCGACGCCGAAGTGCCGTACCGGTCGATCGCGGCCTTGGCGCGCGCCGACACGTCGGCATCGCCCGCCAGGCCCAGGTAGTTGTAGTTCGCGTAATTGACGTATTCGCGGCCGTCGATCGTGGTGGTCGCGCCGGCCAGCCCGTCGTGCACGCGGAAGAACGGCGATTCGACGCCGAGCTTCTCGCCCATCTCGCGCATGATGCGCAATTGCTGGTACTGCGTCATCGCCTCGAAGCGGCTGCGCGGCGTTTCATGCGCGGTCGACACGGGCACGGGCGCCGCGGCCGAGCCGCCTTCGGTCACGCGGTCCAATTGACGCTTCAGCGCCTTCGCAGCGAGTTGCTGCCGGAGATGATCTCCCAATCCCATCGATTCGTTCGCCTGTAAAACCTGGATCAAGACCGCCGTGTCATGCGTCGAACTCGGCCCATTCCCATGCATCGGGGGCCGAGAGCAGCGCATCGACGAGGCGGAAGTTCATTTCGTGACTCGGCCGCAACGCCGTCACGCGCGCGAGCAGCGGCGCACCGGCCATCGCCAGGTCGCCGACCAGATCGAGCACGCGGTGCCGCACGAATTCGTCGGGCAGGCGCATGCCGCCCAGCACGCGGCTGCCGACGATCGACGCCGTGCACGACGGCCGCGCGCCGCGCAGGATCGGCACGCCGCGCAGGTAGCCGGCCACGATCGCGGGCACCGCCCATTTGACGCGGCCATAGGAGCGCGACGGCGCGATGTCGGTGGCGAACGTCGCGGGCGTCAGCGCGCCGCTCCAGTGCATCTCGCCGAAGCCCTTCAGATCGTTGCGCACGCTCATTTCGTAGTGCGATGCAGGATCGAGCCGCATCTCGCGGCGCGAACCGCCCTCGCCGTCGGCCACCGTCACCGGCCGCGTCACGCGGATGAAGCGCTTCGGCGCGTTCAGCGCGGTGCGGCCGCAGGCGCGGATCGCATCGATCCACGGCGCGGCGCTGCCGTCGAGAATCGGCACCTCCTCGGCATCGAGTTCGACCACCGCGTGATCGATCTCGCAAGTCAGCAACGCAGCAAGCAGATGCTCGATGGTGCGTACACCGACACCTTCCGGATTCCGAAGCATGGTGCACAGCGGCTGCGCGCGGCGCAGCGCCGGATCGACCGCCAGCACGGCCAGCTCGCGCCCGCCGTCGAGACGGCGAAAGCGGATGCCGCGCGTGGCCGGCGTGTCGCCCGCGGCCGGCAGAATCCGCACCGACACGCGGCGGCCGGTATGCAGGCCGTGCCCGTCGAGCCGCAGCTCGCGCGCGAGCGTGCCCTGGCTGGCGTGCCAGCCGGCCGGCAGCGCGGCTGCAGCGGCCGTCGACATCATTTGACCAGCCCGAGCCGCACCGCGCGATCCTGCTCGGCGGCCACGGCCGGATCGTTGGCGGCCACCTTCAGCACCGCCTTCGCCTCGGCGTCGAGCGCGTGCTTGGCCGCCATCGCGGCCACCGCATCGATTGCACCGGCATCACCGCCCGCATTGGCTTCGGCCGCCGCGATCGAATCGACGATGCGGGCCGCCAGCGACAGCACGCTCGCGCCGTCGGCGATCGCCATCACCGACAGCTTCACCTCGAACACTTCCTCGACCGCGAGGCCGAGTTCCATGCCCATCAGTGAATCCATGCCCATTTCCAGCACCGAGCGGTCGAGCGCGATGCGGTCGGCCGTCATGTGCAGGATTCGCGCGATCTGGGAGCGCAGCGTTTCGGACACGAACGCCACCGCCTCGTCGTGCGGCAGCGCGGCAACCTGCTCGCGCAGCTTGTCGCCGCCATCGCGCGAGGCATCGCTGCCGCCGCGCGTCTGCATCTGCGCATACCGGCGCGCATTGGCGGCCGGCATGCCGCGCGACAGCGCCTGCCAGTCGATCCGTACCACGGCCTCGCCGGCAATGCCGTCGGCCAGCGCCTGTTCGAGCGCGTCGAGTGCTTCGTCGGAGGTGATCGATGCGCCGCCGATGCGCGATTGCAGCGCCTCGCGGGTGGTGTCGTTGCGCGCCAGGAAGCCCACATCCTCCAGCGGCCCCCAGGCCATGAAGGTCGCCGGGCGGCCCGCCGCGCGGCGATGCGCGACCAGCGCTTCGAGGAAGCTGTTGGCCGCCACGTAGCTGCCCTGCCCCGGATTGCCGAGGAAGGTGGTGGCCGACGAATAGACCACGAACCAGTCGAGCGGCGCATCGAGCGTCGCGCGATGCAGGTTCCAGGCCCCCGCCACCTTCGGCGCGAGCACCGCTTCGAAGCGGGCGTCGTCGAGGTTGCGCACCAGGCCGTCGTCGATCTGCATCGCCGAGTGCAGCACGCCCTTGAGCGGCGTGCCGCGCGCGGCGATCCGCGCCACCATCGCCTGCACCGCGGCCGCATCGGTCACGTCGCAGGCCACCGCCTCGACGCTCACGCCGAGCGTGTCGCGCCAGCGATCGGCTTCGGCCCGGGCCGCGTCGGCAAGCTGGCCGCCGCGGCTCGCCAGCGTCAGATGACGCGCGCCGCGCTCGACCAGCCGGCGCGCCGTGGCGAAGCCGAGCCCGCCCGTGCCACCGATAACAAGATAGGCCGACCGAGCATCGAGCGCCAATACCGGTGCATCGGCCAAGCCGCGCGTCGGCGCGGGCGTGCCCGACGGATAGGTGACCAGCACCTTGCCGATCTGGCGCGCCTGCTGCATGTAGCGGAACGCATCCTCGGCCCGCTCGGCCGGGAACGCGCGATACGGCAGCGGATGCAGCACGCCGTTGGCGAACAGCGCCATGACCTCGCCGAACAGGCGCGCGGTCAGCTCGGGCAGCACGCCCATCAACTGGTCGGCGTCGATGCCGAAATAGCTGATGTTGTTGCGGAACGGACGCAGCCCGATATGGCTGTTCTCGTAGAAATCGCGCTTGCCCAGTTCGAGGAAGCGGCCGAACGGACGCAGCGTGTCGATGCTGCGCACCATCGCCTCGCCCGCCAGCGAATTGAGCACGATATCCACACCCTGCCCGCCCGTCAGCACGCGCACCTGATCGGCGAACGCGAGGCTGCGCGAATCGAGCACGTGATCGGCGCCGAGCAGGCGCACGAACTCGCGTTTCTCGTCGCTGCCGGCGGTGGCGAACACCTCCGCGCCGAAGTGACGCGCGATCTGGATCGCCGCGATGCCCACGCCGCCCGCGCCGCCGTGCACCAGCACGCGCTCGCCGCGGCGCAGGCGCGCCAGCTCGACCAGCGCGTACCAGGCCGTGAAGAAGGTGGTGGGGATCGTCGCGGCTTCCTCGAAGCTCAGGCGTTCCGGCTTCGGCGCGATGGCGTCGGCGCGCGTCACCACGCGCGTCGCGAAACAGGCCGGCGCGAAGCCGAGCACCGCATCGCCCGGCGCGAAGCCGCTCACGTCGCGGCCGACGCGCACGATGCGCCCGGCCAGCTCCATGCCGATGGTCGCGCCGGCGAAGCCGTTCTCGACCGCTTCGTCGGACAGCAGGCCCATCGCGTACATCACGTCGCGGAAGTTCAGGCCGGTGGCCACCGGTTCGATTTCGACGTCGAGCGCGGCCAGCGGGCGCTCGACCTGCGCAAACCATTCGAGGTTGCGCAGCGAGCCGGGCGCGTCGAACGCGAGCACGGCCGGCACATTGGCGACAACGGCCGGCTGGCGTGCGGCCGCGCGCTCGAAGCTCAGCATGCGCGGCACGCGACGGCCAGCGGCGCTCAGCAGCACCTCTTCCTCGGCCACGTCCACCAGCAGCTCGCGCGCCAGTTGCGCGATGTCGAAACCGTCGGCCGGATCGACATCGATCAGGCGGCAGCCCAGTTCCGGATGTTCGTTGGCGAGCACACGGCCGAGGCCCCACAACGCGGCCTGGGCCGGCGTGTTCGGCGCGGCGCCCTCGAACGGCGCGCAGCCGCGCGTCACCACCGACAGACGCACGCCTGCCGCGCGGTGCTCGTCGTTGAGCGCGCGCACCAGGCCGGCCAGCGCGATCGCACCCGCCTGCTGCGCCTGCATCAGCGCGTCGGCGTCGGAGCGGTCGCTCAGGCGCGGCGACGGCGCGCAGAACACCAGATGAGTGGCGTCGGCCGCCGGCATGGTGGCGAGGAAACCGGCCGCCTGCCGCATCTCGACCGCTTCGACCACATGGCCGGCACGCGTCAGCGCGTCGGCCAGCACCGTGCCGATCGGCTCGGCGTCGTCGTCGGCGGTGACCACCACCCATTGCTCGGCGCGCTCCAGCGCGTCGAGGCTGTCGTCCTCTTCCTCGGCCGCGCTGTCGTCGGCCAGCGGACGGCGCGCGACAACGAGGCTCGGCGTGCCTTCGAGTTCGAGATCCTGCTCGGCGTGACGCGCGGCCTCCACCAGCCCGACGCGCTCGCAGAGCTGTTCGAGCTCGGCCGGCGTCAGCGATGCGGTGCGGCCGTCGGCGGCCTGCAGGCCGAACACGATGTCGGCGAAGCGGTTGCGGCGCGATTCGGCCAGCACCACCAGGCCGCCCGGCGCGAGCCACGCGCGGATCGACGCGAGCACGTCGGCCGGATCGGTCCGGCCGGCCAGCGCGCGATCGACCAGCACCAGGTCGTACAGTTCGTCCGGATCGGCCTTCAGCGCGAAGCGCTCGCCCGGCAGTTGCGCGACCGTCGAGAGCGCCGGCATCGCATCGGCGTCGAACGCGGCCAGTTGTTCGGCCGTGCCGCAAATGGTGCGTTCGCAACGGTCGGCCGGCAGGCGCACCACCAGCGGGCGCAGCATGTCGCCGCGAGTCGATTCGATTTCGAGCAGACGCAGGCGGCGCGGCGCTTGCCAGCCTTCGACGGCGCTCGCCGCGCAGGCGGCCATCATCGCGTGCAGGTGTTCCCAGGTCGGCGACGCGTCGAAGAACTGCTCGACCAGCGCCTTGCCCGTCGACGACAGCACGCGCGCCGCATCGAGTTCGCCCTTCAGCACGCGCGGCAAGGCCTTGCCGCAATGCGCGAGCAGCGTCAGTTCGGCGCTGTGATGCGGCGATTCGGCCAGCAGGCCGCGCCAGAGCTCGCCGAGCGGCGGCAGCGCCGCGCAGGCTTGCTCGTCGCGCACCAGATGGCCGCCCTCGCGCGTGACCAGGCCGTCTTCCACGAGGATCTCGGCCAGGCGCGCGACCAGCGCGGCTTGCGGATGGGTAGGCAGTATCGGCGAGGCGAACGCATCGATCGCGTCGAGCGCGCGCAGCGCATAGAGGCTCGCGAGCACGTCGAGCAGCGGCAGCATCTCGGTCAGATGCTGGCTGCGGCGCGCGGTGTCCTCGCTCGCCGCGACGCGCTGCGTCGCATCGCGCAGCAGATCGGCCGGCGCGGGCAGGCTGTCGGCGCGGGCGTCGGCCGGCAGCGGACGATGTTCGAGCGTGTAGACGAAACGCGACGGCGCATGATGACGGCGGCCGAGCAGATCGACACGGCGGAACCGGCAACTGCCGAGGCGTGCCGCGACGATGCCGTTCGCATCGATGAAGTCGAACGAGGCCACCACCGAATGCGGGCTGCGGCGCTCGATGCGCACCAGCACGCGGTCGATCGCGTCGCCGTGCAGGTAATCGACGCGGCCGATCTGCACCGGCACGTAGGCCGCGCGGTCGGCCTGGGCGCCTGGCTTGCCGAGGCCGCCGAGCAGCGCGAACAGCGGATGGAAGCCGCTGTCCATCAGCGCCGGATGCAGGTGATAGGCGGCCAGCGCGGCGGCGTCGCCGCACGCGGCGGGGGCGGCCAGCTCGGCCAACGCCGTGTCGCCGGCCACGCGCACGTTGCGCACCCAGCGGAACGCCGGGCCGTAATCGAGGCCGATCACGGCGGTGTTCTCGTACAACACGGCGCCGTCGAGCGTGCCGGCACCGCGCAGCGCGTCGAGCGCGGCGACATCGGCCAGCGACTTCGCGCCGAGCGTATTGCCGCTCGCGAGCAGGCGGCCGGTGACGTTCAGCGTCCACGGCGCGTCGCTCATGCGGTCGCGCGTCTCGATCGTGAAGATCGCCGTTTCGGGCTCGATATGCAGGCGGAACAGCTTGGCCTGCTGCGGCTGGAACACCACCGGCGCGCGAATTTCGAGGTTTTCGAGCGCGGCCGTGCCGGTTTCGAAGTAGACCCGCGCGGCGGCCAGCGCCATTTCCACATAGCCCGCGCCAGGGAACGCCACGCCGCCGTCCACCACGTGGTCGGCCAGCAGCGGCAGCTTGGCCGGGTCGAGCTGGTTTTCCCAGCCGTAGGCGTGTTCGTGCAGGCGGTAGCCGAGCAGCGGGTGATCGCGGTGACGATTGACGAGGTTGTAGGCCTCGACGGTCGGCTCCAGCCAGTAGGATTCGTGCTGCCACGGATAGGTCGGCAGCGCGACCGTGGCCGCGCCCGGCACGGCCGGCGCGAAGCGATCGAGATCGACCGTCGCGCCATGCGCGATCGCCGACAGGATCGACGCGTCGAGCGTCGCGGCGCTGCCCTGCCCGCGCTTGAGCGTCGGCAGCACGGCGCCTTGCGCCTGCGCCGCCGCCAGCGAATGCTTCATGTAGCTGCGCAGGATCGAGTGCGGCGCCACTTCGATGAAGATCCGCACGCCTTCCGCGATCAGGCTCGCGATGCCGTCGCCGAAGCGCACCGGCTCGCGGATGTTGCGCCACCAGTAGCGCGCGTCGAGCGTCTTGCCGTCGAGCAGTGCGCCCGTCACGGTCGACACGAAGCTGCCGTCGCCGGCCTGCGGCGCGAGCCCGTCGAGCTGGTCCAGCACGATCGGCTCGATGCTGTTCATCTGCCGGCTGTGGAACGCGTAATCGAGATCGAGCAACTGGAAGAAGCGGCCGCTTTCGCGCTGTGCCGCCTCGATCGATTGCAGGCCCTGCAGCGAACCGGCCAGCGTGACCGCTTCGGCGCTGTTTACGCCGGCCACTTCGACCAGGCCGGTCAGACCCAGGCGCGCGATCGCCTCGTGCGCGGCGGCCTCGCTGAGGCCCACCGCCGCCATCCGGCCGGTGCCGCGCGTCGTGCCCTGGGCACGGCTGCGGATCTTGATCACGCGCACCGCGTCGGTCAGCGTGAGAATCTTGGCGGCCCACGCGGCGGCCACTTCGCCCACGCTGTGGCCGATCGTGGCTTCGTGACCGACGCCGCGCGCTTCCAGCACGCGCGTGAGGCCCACCTGGATCGCGAACAGCAGCGGCTGCGCGTTTTCAGTGGCGGCGAGCCAGCTTTCGCCCGCGCCCGCGCGCATCACCTCGACCAGCGAGGCGCTGCCGTCGGCGCACCAGAGCGCATCGACTTCGTCGAGCGCCGCACGGAACACCGCATCTTCGTCATAGAGCTGCTGGCCCATGTTGGCCCACTGGCAGCCGTTGCCCGAGTAGACGAACGCCACGCGGCCCGTATCGGGCGGCGCTTCGCCACGCGTCACGCAAGCCGGCGACGCCGATGCGTCCTCCGCCAGCGCCGCGAGCGCCGCGCGGCCCTCGTCGGCCGTGGCCGGCGCGATCACGAGCCGGTGCGTGAACCACTGGCGGCGACGCGCGGCCGAGGCCGCGACGGCCTGCCAGTGCGCGCCGCGTTCGAGCACGGCCAAATAACGCGCCGCCAGCGCGGCGAACGCCTGCGACGAGCGCGCCGTCAGTACCAGCGGCGACAGGCGTTCGGCCGGCGCTTCAACGGCCGCAGCCACAGCGGGTGCCACGGCCGGGGCTTCCATCAGCACGACGTGCGCATTGGTGCCGCCGAAGCCGAACGAGTTGACGCCGACCGTCAACGGTTGATCGTCGCTCGCACAGTGTTCGGCGCCGAGCGGCGTGAAGCGGTCGGCCACGCGCAGGCGGCCACCCGCGAAATCGATCGACGGATTCGGGGTTTCGAAGTGCAGCGAGCGCGGCACCGCGCGGTGCTTCAGGCACATCACGGCCTTCAGCAGCCCGGCCATGCCCGACGCCGTTTCGAGGTGGCCGATGTTGGTCTTGATCGAACCGATCAGCAGCGGCTTGTCGGCCGGACGGCCCGACGACAGCACGTCGATCAGCGCGCGCGCCTCGATCGGATCGCCGACCGCCGTGCCGGTGCCGTGCGCTTCGAGATACGACAGCGATTGCGGATCGACGCCCGCGCGCGCGTAAACGCTGCGCAGCAGCGCGGCCTGCGTGGCCGAGCCCGGCACGCTGATGCCGCCCTGCGTGAAACCATCGGAATTGACGCCCGAGCCGGCGATCACGGCGTGGATCGTGTCGCCGTCCGCGAGCGCGCGCTCGAGCGGCTTGAGCAGCACGAACGCACCGCCTTCGGAGCGCACGTAGCCGTCGCCGGTTGCGTCGAACGCGCGGCAGCGGCCGCGTGGCGACAGCATCGAGGCTTTCGAGAACGTGACGAAGCCGAACGGGTGCATCAGCAGGTTCACGCCGCCGGCCAGCGCCAGCTCGGTTTCGCCCGAGCGCAGCGCCTGCACCGCCTGGTGCAGCGCCACCAGCGACGACGAGCAGGCGGTGTCGATCGACATGCTCGGCCCGCGCAGGTCGAACAGGTAGGACACGCGGTTCGAGGCGATGCTCAACGTGTTGCCGGTGGCCGAATACGGATCGACCGAGTTCAGATCGTCGACGCTGCGGTTGCCGTAATCGGGGCTGGCCACGCCGACGAACACGCCGCAATTGCGGCCGCGCATGTCCTGCGGGCGCACCCCCGCATGCTCGAACGCCTCCCAGGCCAGTTCGAGCAGCAGGCGCTGCTGCGGGTCCATCTGCGCCGCTTCGCGCGGCGACACGCCAAAAAATGCCGCATCGAAGCCGGCGATGTTCTCGAGCACACCGGCCGAGAACGTGTAGCTCTTGCCCGCCTCGCGCTTGGACGGATGCTGATAGAACTCCGTCCCGAAGCGCTCGGCCGGAATCTGCGTGACGGCATCTCGCTCGTCGCGCAGCAGGCTCCAGAGTTCATCGGGATTATTGGCGCCACCGGGGAAGCGGCAGGCGATCCCAACAATTGCAATCTTTCCGTTCATCGTTATGTCGTTTTCTCTGATGCTCGCGACTCGTCCACGCGACTCCGCCCCAGCTGTGTCGCTTGCAGCAACAAGCCGCCCAACTCGGCGGCCCGCACGTCCCGACGTTCGGGAATATCTGGCCCGAAATTTCGCCAGATGAAATAGTCGCTGTGTTCCGGGCTTGCGCCCAGACGGTCGAAAACCCTGGAAAGGGCCGGAACGTGATCGCCGTAGAAACAGACGACCGTCTCTCTGTCGCTCGAACGCAGATGATCCAGCAGGCGGCCGATCATTGCATCTGCATTTTCAATATGTCGCAAATAGGCGGTCAAATCCCGCCATGCGGAACCGTCGCCGAGAGTATGACGTGAAGCGGCTTCGCCAGGCAGAACAGTTTCCAGGTGCAGCGGGCCGTGATTCTCCATCGTCATCGCGAACACGAAACGCGCCCGCTCGTGCGGCAGCGCCAGTTCGTCCAGGATCGCGTCGGCCACGGCCGCGTCCGACACGTACGGGCCGGCGCGTGGCGCCGCGGTGAAGTGGCCGATGTCGAGGAACCGCTCGAAACCCAGCAGCGGGAACACGCGGTTGCGGCCGAAGAAATCCGCGTAATAGGGATGGATCGCGGCCGTGTCGTAGCCGCCACGGCCGAACCAGGCCGCCAGCGAGGCGAGCTTGTGCCTGACGAAAGCATAAGGATAGAAGCGCGCGTAATCGAGCGAGGCCGATTCGGTGCCGGTGAGCACCGCAAATTCCGTGCGCATCGTATTCGCGCCCCATGCCGGCACCGCCATCTCGCCGTACCAGACCGCTTCGCGGCGCGCTGCGTCGAAATGCGGCAGCAGGCCCGGTTCGATCTCGTCGCCCAGGCGCCGTGCGTCGAAGAACGATTCGCTCTGGATCACGATCACGTCGGGGCGCCGCGCCGGCTCGCCGGCCGCGAACGGCGCACGCGCCATGACCTCGCGGAAGCGCCGGAACGTGGCCGGCCGCAGACCGTTCAGCAAATAGGCGACGAACACCGCGAAGAAGCCGTGGCGGCGCTGGTCGGCGTTCGGGTCGAGCGTGAGCGGCAGGCGCGCGGCGATCCCCAGCGCCAGCGCGAAAGGCAGCGCCACCGCGAGCCAGGCGAGCGCCGCCGAGCCGTGCGCCGCCGGCGGCTCGGCGATGAAGCCCGCGATCACGAGCACGATGCCCACCCCGATCGCGATGACCTTGCCGACGCTGAGAAACGGCAAATACAGCCGTGGGTGCGAGAACAACTGGCTGAACAGGCTGAGATCGGTGAAGACGAACGGCTCGCGCAGCGATTCATACTTCGCATTGCTGACGGCCGCCACCAGGCCGACGAGCGCCAGCGCCACGAACGCCGAGAAAATCGGCCGCGAAGTCAGCGCGAGCGCCAGGTCGGCGAGAAAGAGTACGGAAAGAATGTGAAGCGCCAAAGACAGCGGCGGCCGGCGCAGCGGCGCGCGCGGCACGGCGATCGCGTCGAGCGCGAACGACAGCGCCATGGCCGCCGCCAGCGTCGGGATCAGGTGGCCGCTCACCGTGGAGCGTCCTCGGCGGGCAGGTACGACAGGCGATCGAGGATCGCATCGGCCAGCGCGACCGGCAGCAGCGGCAGCAGGCGCATGCCGAGCGTCAGCAGCGCCGGGAACGCGATCTCGCTGCGGCCCGCGTCGAGCCGGCGGCGGATATAGGCCGCCGCTCGCTCCGCGCTCCAGAGGAACGGCTTCTCGCCGGGGAACACGTCGCTCATGGCCGTTTTCACGAAGCCGGGCAGGATCACCGTGACGCGCACGCCGTCGCGCTTGAGCAACGGGCGCACCGAATCGGCGTAGGCCTTGACCGCCGCCTTGCTCGCGCAATAAGCCGGCGAGATCGCCATGCCGCGCAGCGCCGCGATCGAGCTGACCATCGCGATGCGGCCGCGCTTGCGCACGCGCATGCGGTCGATCACGGGCAGCACCGTGTGCAGGGCGCCGTAGAGGTTGGTGTCGATCACGCGGGCGGTGCGCGCCAGATCTTCCCAGTCGCTCGCGTGCGCGATCGTGCTGGCCACGCCTGCGTTGGCGATCAGCAGGTCGATCGGGTGTTGTTCGTCGAAGGCGGTCAGCCAGGCGGCGGTGGCGGCTGCGTCGCGCACGTCGAGGATGCCGGTTTCGACCGTGGCGCCGCGTGCGCGGCAGGCAGCGGCCGTGGATTCGAGTTCGGCGGGATTGCGGCCCACGATGCCGAGCATCATGCCCGGCGCGGCGTAATCGAGCGCGAGCGCGCGGCCCAGGCCCGCGCTCGCGCCGGTGATCGCGACGTGACGGACCAACGGCTCAGGCATCCGCGCGGTCCAGACGGTCGACCGCGCCCGCCACCGCCATTGCGATGCCGGTGCGCGTGTAGAAATCGCCGTTGATCTGCGTGTGGTGCATCACGTAGTCGAGAAACGCGTGGTAGAGGGTCATGTTGGGCACGTCACCGTTGAGCCAGAAGTCGTCAAGAGAGCCCTGCCAAGTCAGGCCGCGCATATTATAAATTGCCGCCCCGAGCGCCATCAGGGGGCGCTCGTGATGAAGCGCCGACAGGCCAACCGTGCTGTTCACCACCACCACGGCACGCGCATGTTCGAGCAGCGTCGGCAGATGGCCCGAATTGATGAAGCGCAGCCGGCCTTCCATACCGGCCGCACGCGCGATCGACTCCGCAAAGCGGCGATACTCGATGGCGCCGGTGTCGAGCGGGTGATTCTTGATCAGCAGCACCGCGTCGGACGGCGCATGCCGCGCGAACGAGTGGATCACGTAATCAATGGCGTCACGCACGCCCTCGAACGGCGAATGCACGACGATCTGGGCATCCGAATTCAGTTGCAGCGGAAACAGGTAGTACTGACGATTGCCGTCGATCAGCTCGCGCGTGACGGCCTCCGCTTGCCGGCGGTGCCGTCCTTGCAGCAAGGCGCGAAACGCGAGGCCGCCGTATTCCACCATGCCGTTGCGCGGGCGATGGCTGCGGTAGCGTGGGAAGCGCCAGGCGAACACCGCGTTGGCGACGCGGTAGCTGATGTCGTGGAAAACGCGTTCGTAGAGGTTGTAGCCGGTGGGCTGGCCGGGCTTGGCAGGCGGCGTCGCCTCGCGTGCCGCGATAAAGGCTTGCGGGTCCAACGGCATCAGCGAGCGGCCGTTGACGCCATGGTGCTCGAGCGTGATCCAGTGCGGACGGATATAGCCTTCCTCGAACACGTGGACGCGCAGGCTGCGCGCCTGCGCGATTGCGTGAATCGGGCGATGGATTTCGCGGCAGTCGCCGAACATGAGGATGTCGGTAATGCGTTCGCGTTCAATCAAGTCGGCGTACCACGCCGAAAGATCGGAGGATTTGCCGTTGTAGTTCAACGGCCGATTTGTACGGCCATAGAACCAGTCTCCACCGCAAAAATTTACTCGGTAAACCGCGTGGCCGCGCGACGCGATTGCGTCAGCGAGACGGCTGAAGAACAGTGAAGCCGTGCCTTGCAGCACTAGAAATGAGCGAGGCATCGAATGAGTGAAATCGACCGCATGCACCGGCAGGCGCGGAACAAGCACCGCAGCAATTCGGTGGGACCGAAGCAACTGCAGACAGGTAATTCCGCGCACCGCACCCCGGCACGACGGACCGAGGAATATAGCATCACCTTTAAATCAGATACAACCAGACCGACTATTTAGCATCAAATTGTGACAAATGTAACCATAAAAATATTCCTGACATGCCGTTGGCAAATCTTACTCACAACGCATAAAATCGCGCGCTCGAAGCGCGCCGGGCTGCGGTCAGAGAACGAATGGGCATGTCAGGCATTCAGCCGCGCATCGCCATCGATAGCCCGTTAATCCACCCGAGCCGGGCTGGCCCATTCACGTGATCCATTGAAATCGACGAGATTGTGATAAAGCCCAAGACAAGGCATATTGTCGCCTGCCCATGCTGGATGGGCATCATGCATGGCGCCATCGCGACCTGCGACCTGCGACCGCGCCGCGGCGGCGGTTCGGCGAGGCGTCGAGCGTGCATACTGACGATTTGCGTGCATCCTGGGCCTCGCAGCGCGATCGAGGCTCTGCCCGCCGTCGGTTCATGATCGGGGCAAGCCCCGCCCGCCAAGGAAAAATCCCATGCCCGAAGGTCGAAGGTTCGCATCAGTTGCTCGACGCCGCAGCGCAAAAAGACGCGCTCGGATCGCGAATCGACTTCGTGCAACGTGCCATCCGCATTGCAGCAACGACCCTCAAAAATTCGCGTGGTAGGCGACCGGACATTCGTTGCGATAACGATCGCCCGTCATGCAACAGGGCTATGGTTTCGACCCATCGTCGCTGCGCCGCCTCTCGCAGTCCGGTGCGAGCCTTGGACGCGGAGATCGCGATCGTCGCGCTGCTTGCACACGAACTGCCGACCACTTCGCTTCGGAACCAGATATCGCTTCGATACGGACCAGCGTGATACTTGAAATGCTCTCGCTGCCATCCTGCACTAGATAAGGATTTTTCAACATGTTGAGAAAAACAGCCGTTGTAGTCTTCGACGGCAACAACGTCGGTACCGATTCCGGCCCCTTTCAGGACGGCAAATTTGCAGGGCATCTTGCTCAGGATTTGTCTTTCCAGGTTGAATTCGCCACCGTTGCAGGGTTCGAGCGAACCCTCGCCGATTGCCTCGGCGATTACGACAAGTCCGTTGCCCCTCTCAGAAACTACAACGCCCCTTTGAGCGTCGTCGTAATCAATGCCGGCAGCGACGAACTCCTCCACGGAAAGAGTGCCGCCGATACTTACGAAGAATTCACCCAATACGTAACTAAAGCCCACACGCAGGGATGGAAAGTTGTTGCCTTGGAGCTGCAGGCAGCATCGATTTACTCGGATGCAATTCGGAGCGAAATCGCCAAATACAATGCGCTTCTCGTCGGAAACACGGCCGGTGTCGACGGAATTATCTCTCCCGATAGCAAACACGAACAAAGTGCCGGCGGTGCGAAAAGCGATGGCGGATCGTCGGCACGGGATGAATATGCCAATCTGGCAAAACTGCTTGGCGAATCGGTGGCGCGGCTCTGGGATAACAAGGAAGAGCGAGAGAACGTCATATTGTTCGGCGAAGTGCAGATTTTGGCGATCTACCGCCATCTGCTCGATGTCTTTCAAGAAACTCAATCGGACCGTTATGCGCTCGAATTCGTCGACAGCAACGACGACTACGCTCCGCAGATCGTCAGCGACCTTCTGAAACGCCCTGGCCGGGTAGTCCTGCAAATCAACCCCGATCGTTCGGTTCCGCATCGGCGCATTTTGGAGACCATGCAGGAAATTGGCGCCACTCAGGCGCTCAAGGTTCCAATGCTGCAATGCCGGAGCCTGTGGCCTTTCGATCGTTACGATCACGAGATCCACGAGTTCAATTCGTTCGCATCCGGAACGCAGGGCGACGACACGCTGCGGAAGCTCGTCAAGCAGAAAAACAGCGCGAAAATTGCCGCCACCGAATATAGCAATACCGATATCGGCACGCTCGTCGATCTGAAGGCGATTTTCCAGGACGACGTCAGCCAATGGAAGGCGCTTGAAAAAGAAAGCGACGTCGTTTTCTCGGATTATCTCGTTAACAAGTTCACTTCGCAAAAATTCTTCAACTCGCATAAGCTTCCATCGAATCCCGCGATCAAGATCGTGATCGATCGGATTCGCAAGTTTCTCGACTTCGACGAAGAGCAGATTCGCGTGTCGAATGACCTTCTCAATGAAACCGATCTGTTGCAGCCGGACACGCCGATTCACCCCAGCATCACCAACCACCTCAACTTGGGCTGGCTGAAAAAGAACACGCTCTATAGCATTTTCGGGAAAAAAACCGATTACCAGCGCTGGGCGTTTGAATACGCGAAATTCTATGAATTCCTGCAGGATCGGTCCGGATATACCGACGACGATGTGGACGTTCATGGCGACGCCCAAGCGGAACTGCGCGCAAGCCTGTCGCGCACGAGAAGCGCGCCGAAATCCTCCATCAATGCGAATTCATCGAGCGCCTCGAAAATGTCCAGCTTTGCTTCGTTCTTTTCAAACATCCCTGCGCGAATCCGGCGCATGGAACCGCTGCTCCTGATTTGCGTCGCGATTCCCACGTTGCTGTCCGCAATCTATTTCACGATTTTCGCGTCCGACGTTTATGTTTCTCAGTCGACGTTCCTCGTGCGCAGCCCGAACAAGAACAATCAGTCAGGCAGTTTCGTGGGAGCGTTGCTGCAGAGCACCGGCATCTCGCGCGCATCGGACGACACCTATGCGGTCAATGACTATCTGATTTCCCGCGACGCGTTGATGGCGCTGAACAAGAATAACGCTTACTCCGACGCTTACGGCCAGGGCCAGGGTGATCTGTTCAGTCGTTTCGGTTCCTTCGGTTACCTCCGAACGTTCGAAGACATGTTCCGCTACTTCCAGCACCACGTCGACGCGCAATACGATACCGACACCGGCATCACGACCCTCGAAGTCAATGCGTTTTCGGCGGCGGACGCGCGCAGGTTCAACGAGAAATTGCTTGAACTGGGCGAGCAGCGCGTGAATGAAATGAACAATCGCGCAAAGCAGGATCTGATCGTCTACGCACGGAATGAAGTTGAATCCGCCGAGGCGAATCTGAAGAAGTCTGCCGCAGCGCTGTCGAGCTATCGCAACAAGCAGGCGATTTTTGATCCGGAGCGCCAGTCCGCGCTCGCATTGCAAAATGTCATCAAAATTCAAAATGAATTGGTCGCGGCCAAGATTCAACTGGCGCAACTTAAATCAGTGTCGCCGGCGAATCCGCAGATTCCGGCCTTGAATGTAAAAATTGCAACGCTGCAAGCCACGGTCGACAAGGCCAGCAGTGAGGTCACCGGCGGCCAGGGCTCGCTCGCGTTCAAGAGCTCCGCTTATGAACGGCTCGAACTCGATCGTCAGTTTGCAGACCGTCAGCTGACTGCATCACTTGCCTCGCTGGAAACAGCACGAAACGACGCTCAGCGCCAGCAACTCTATCTCGAGCGGATTTCGCAACCGAACGAGCCGGACAAGGCACTGCTGCCGCATCGGCTCCGCAACATCATTGCAACGTTCATCATCGGGCTGGTGGTGTGGGGTACGTTGAAGTTGCTGGTCGCAAGCGTCAAGGAACACCATGATTAAATCTCCGTCTGAATCCGGACGGCAGTCCAGTTTCTCCCGATCGATGGAGATTCAAGGGCGTGTCGTCCATGCGCTGCTGATGCGGGAAATCATTACCCGCTACGGACGCCACAACATTGGTTTTGCGTGGTTGTTTGCCGAGCCCATGTTGTTCTCGCTCGGCGTCATCGTGCTCTGGAATTTGTTCCATGACGTCGGCTCGGCCCACCATATCAGTGCCATCGCCTATTCCTTGACCGGATACTCGACGATCCTGGTTTGGCGAAACACGATCGGCAGATGCACATTGGCCGTCGAACCCAATGCGTCGCTCCTTTATCACCGCAATGTCAGGGTGATCGATTTCTTCTGGGCGCGTATCGCATTGGAGTTGATCGGTACAACGCTCTCGATGATCGTGCTTATCGGCCTGTTTGTGGCGGTGAACGTCATCCCGGTACCGGTCGACATCATGAGCATGGTGATCGCGTGGGCACTGCTGTGCTGGTATGCGGCTGCGATGGGCCTGCTGATCGGCGGGCTGACCGAATTCAACGAACTGACGGAACGCCTGTGGCATCCGATCGCGTATTTCCAGTTGCCGGTTTCAGGCGCACTGGTGATGGCGGCGTGGCTGCCCGAATACGTGCGAAAGCTGGTTCTGCTCTTCCCGGTTGCCAACTGCGTCGAACTCTTTCGTTACGGCTACTTTGGCAATGAGGTGAAGACGTACTACAGCATTTCGTACGTTGTCCTTGTCAATCTGGTCCTGTCATGGCTTGGGCTGCTGGTTGTTTCCGCTGCGGCACGTCGAGTGGAGCCCGAATGATTAAGTTAAGCAACATTAGCAAGCAATATGAGACGCGGCAGGGAAAGCGCCTCATCCTCGATGAGGTCAACCTGACGATCGAGCCGGGCGAACGAATCGGCATTCTCGGCCGTAATGGCGCGGGCAAATCGACCATGATCCGCCTGATCAGCGGCTCCGAATTGCCCACTACCGGGAGCGTTTCGCGCACGATGAGCGTGTCCTGGCCGCTCGCGTTCAGCGGAGGCTTTCAGGGTAGCCTGACTGGCCTGGACAACCTGAGATTCGTTTGCCGGATCTACAAGACTTCATACGACAATGCGTTGCCATTCGTCGAAGAATTCTCCGAGCTCGGCGCCTACTTGCGCGAACCGGTCAAGAAATATTCGAGCGGCATGCGCGCTCGACTGGCGTTCGCCATTTCCATGGCGATCGAATTCGACTGTTTTCTGATCGACGAAGTGATTGCGGTCGGCGATACTCGATTCCACGAAAAATGCAATGTCGAGCTCTTCGAAAAGCGGCGCGATCGCGCGATGATCATCGTGTCGCACGATGCCGGACGGATCAAGGATTACTGCACCAGAGCTTGCGTCCTCGAGAACACGCATCTTTACCATTTCGACGACATTAACGAAGCGTACGACTACTACAATTACACGCAAATGCAGTAACCAATAAAAAGCCGTTGCCAGCATTCGCTGACAACGGCTATTTACTGCCAATGTCTCTGCCGGAGAGCTCGCGTTTCGCACGAACTCCCCGGACCGACGATCACCAGCTGGTGTCGTACTCGATATAACGGACCATGAATTCCTTGAAGGTCCACCAGTTGCCGTAGATATTGAATACCGCCTTGTCGCCCTGGCAATATTCAAGCTTGTGCCATTTCGCGACGTCCGGATGAATCGGCATCCAGAAATCGGAAATCGAGGTCGGAAGAGAGAACAGCTGATTAACGCGCTCCGCCGGCGGCGAGCCAAGACGATCGTGGCTCAAACGCAGCAACTGAGAACCGATTTCCATGATCGATTGGCCGGATACGTGCCCCCATGTATAAAACATCGGGTGTTTCCGGTAATTGGCGAGAACGTAATCGGCCATTTTCACATCGGATGCATCGTCGCGCTTCCGGAGCGTACCCATATCGCGATCGAATTGGGCTTGCAGGTTGCCGAGGCGCCCACGTGCGAGATCCATGTAGCGTTGATAGGCGCGTTCGCCACGTAGTCCTTCTTTCGCCACGTCCTGACCGACGACATCCCCGTCGTATGGATATCGCCCATGCGGGAAGCGCGGCTCCGCATGGCTTCGCGTATCGGGCCAATTGAACGGCCAGAGCGAAAACATGCTGATCGACGGAAACACCAGCTTCAGCGCAGTCGATGGGATGAGCGCACGCAGGCGGTCGCGCATGGGCACATCGGCACGTTCGTCGTATTGCTCCCAATACACGGCAGCGTTGCGAATTCGAGGATCCGTCAGCTTCGCCGCATCTTCGGCAACGTGACCAAGAATCGTAACGATATCGAATTCCGGATAAAGCACTTCGAGGCGCGTCAACAACCCATCGAGCACCGCAGCCTGGCAGTTGCCGTATATCACCAAGGAGTGCCGAGCGCTCTTGCCAAGATGGAATGCGGCTTGTCGTGCAATGGCAATCGTCTGCGGCGTGCCCCGCGCGGTATTGAGCAACTTGACAGCGCCGTCGTACGCGGCTTTCCAATCGTTATTGAGCGTTGCCACCCAGTTCTGATATTCGCTGACGATCGCGGCGCTCGGGAACCGCTTCGCGCTGTTGTTGATCACCTTCCGGGCCGCACCGACGTCGCCGGCGTTGGCCAACGCGATGGCGCGACGAATGCCCAACTCGGGACGATCGTCGATCCGCTCGTCGAGAACACGCAAGAACTCGGCCGAATCACGCCAATTGCCGCGCTGGCCCTTGATATCGGCAAGCAACAGCCCCGAAGGAATGTACGTCGGGAACTGACGGTCATTGGCTGCAAGCAAATCCTCTGCATGCACCAATCTGCCCTGCTTCCAAGCCGCCTCGGCCATGCCGTATCGAGGCTCGGCGAAGGTGGGGAACCGTTCCAGGGCATCCGCCCAGCGTCGATACGCTTCCTGCCAGTCCTGGCGCGCAACGGAGTTGGTCGCGAACTGAAAATGCAGACCCGCATCGTGCACGCCGAGCAGTTCGCGTGCATGCGCATCCGCGTCGTCGACCCGTCCCAAATCCCGGAGGACCTGGATCAGCCTGACATGCGCGTAGTTGTTTTCGGGCTCTCGCCGAACCACCTCTTGCCACAGCAAGGCGGCCTGCGCGAGTGTTTGTCCATGTGATTCCGCTTCGGCACGCGCCAACAAATCCTTGGTGGACTGCCCGTCGAAACTTGGAGCCTTGGGCGGCTCGACTTTTTCAGCCGCGGGAGACGGAGCGACTTGCACTGGAGCGGTCGCAGCAGGCCGAGCGCTCACCGCTTCGGCAGCCTTTCTGACGGCAGGCGCAGGTGCTGCAGCCGGCTCGCTGCTCGACGTATCGATGAAGGTCTTGGGACGCGTTTCGGCCGAAACCGCCGCTACATCGAATTCCCAAGTGCTGCCATCAGATGCAACTTTCTCGAAGCCCAGCCGCCCATACAGTTCGGCCACAACTCCGTTTTTCTTCGTCGGCGTATAGAACCCGACAATCTTCTTGACGCCGCGCCCCTCGATCTGTTCGAGCAACTGCCCGAAGATGAATTCTTCCGACGTGCGCGAGAAAACCCGGCAGCTCATCAGCCAGCTATCGATCTGGAGGGTGTTGCCTTCGATCGTCCCGACCAGCGAGGACACGAGACCGTGATCGGCGTGACGATCGCGCAATTCAAACGCCATCGTAAGCATGTCGCCGCGAGACATGAAGCTGCGCAGATCGTCTTCGCTGTAGCGGCGCGTCGTCATGTTGAACTGATTCGTCTTTTGCTCCATCTGCGCCAGACGAACCAGGTCCGAATCGGTAGCGGCGTACAACCGCCCGACCATGTTGAGACCACGCAAGTAGCTGTCGATGTCGCCGGCGCTTTGGCGGTCCGCCTCGGCAGCCGCTCTGGCCTGATAGGCTTCGGCCCGCGAAAAATCTTCCTTGCTGTATGCCGGCAGGTCGAACCAACGCCCTGCCTCCAACAGCGCAATGAACTGGCTCGGATCGGTCCCGAGCTCGACGACGCCCACTTCCGGAAGCTGCTCGCGAATCAGCTCGCATTCGAACGGATTGTCATCGGCAAATACGAACGAATCGATGCCGACATTGAGTTCCGCCGCCAGACGACGCAGCCCGGTTGCCTTGTCGTCCCATGAAATCTGTGCAGCGGCAAAATCGTCACGCTTGAGAACGGCCTGCGGGTGATTGAGCCCGTCGGCGGCCAGATCCGGATTATTCTTCGAGCAGATCGCGAGAATGACGCCGCGCGCAGCCAACTCTCTCACATGGTGGCC
Organism: Burkholderia sp. 22PA0099; assembly: GCF_047497165.1. Lineage (NCBI taxonomy): Bacteria > Pseudomonadati > Pseudomonadota > Betaproteobacteria > Burkholderiales > Burkholderiaceae > Burkholderia > Burkholderia sp. 22PA0099. Next base: position 3,797,878 of record NZ_CP163165.1, read on the forward strand.
CCAATCGGCGAACGCTTCGCCATCGGGGCTTCCCGTGCCGAGCTTGATGCCTTCCTGACCGTCGTCCCCGATGATGCCGCCCCAGACGGTATTGTCGAGATCGAGTGCCAACACCTTCTTTGCCTTGGCGTTGGCGGTACGCCAAGCGGCTCGGAAATAGGCCAGATAATCGGGCAGGAATTGAGGCGCAAACGGCATGCGCGACGTGAAATAGTAGCGCGCGCCCGAGAATTCGACGCGGCCTTTCGCATCGGCCAACTGATCGAGTTCGACCCAGCTAACCTTCGCGCCGGCGGCTTCAAACAACAATTCGTTCAATCGCTTGACTTGCGCCGCGGCCGACGTCGCGAGGTTACGCTCTGCCTGTCCACGCAAATTTGCCAGCGGGGGCACCATCACGTGCTGGACGAGCTTGCAGCGCAGGTTGGCGGCCAGTTGATCCCACAGACCACGGAATTGGCGAACGCAATCCTGCAGCTTTTTCTCAACCGCCTCGCTGGACTCGTTTGCGGGAACCGCGCTGACCCAGTCGCGCCAATCGGGCGCCAGCACCACCACGTCGGGCTTGGCCGAATAGAGCCCCGATGCGGGATTCAGCGCTTCCTGCACCATCGAACCAAACGGCGCCTCGTAAAACGTCGGCAGGACGCCTTCCTGGAACACCGCGCACGCAATGGCAGACACGACGAAATCGATCGTCAATGAACCAACGACTGCAATTTTTGCGGTCGCCCCAGTCCAATTGTCTCGATCCGGCGAATGACGAATCACATCCGCCGCTTCGTAGATGTCGTTCAACGCCAGAGAACGGTTCAGCCGGACACGCAGGTCAGCGAGCGTGGTGTCGGCGGCGATCTGGGCGTTTTGCGACACCGAAGCCTTGACTACCGCGCCGGACGCCGCCGCAGACGCAGATTTATCGGCGAGCAACTCTCGAATCGATTTGACCGAAACGATTCGTGCCATCTCCTGATTGGTCAGTTGAATCTGGTAGACCTGTTCGAGCGAGTTGGCGATGATGATCTGCCGCAGACTGTCCCAGCGCTCGACATCCTGGTAGGTCGTCTCCTCGGAAATCGTCCCCTCCGGAACACCCAGGATCTGCGCCAATGTCGTCAACAGCGCATCGTCGTGCGCGGAATTAGCATCTGACATGTACTTTCCTCAAATCTCACATCGAAATCGAGAATCCGGCAACGTGCGGAGTCTCGACAATGAAAACTCAAAAACTTGCCGCGAGCACCATTTTTTCGGTATCCGTTCGGCAATCTTCTTGTATATCAGGAAAAAATTACTTTCTGCCATTTCCTACTTGAAACGAATCTGCAACAGACCGCCAACAATCAGGCAATGGCGCAAGCGTGCCGCAACGATATTACAGCAGCTCGTTTTGGCTGTACGCTACGCGCCGGCTTCGTGAGTTCTCCCAATCGGTTTGAAAAGTCAAATGCCCGAATGCCGAGCCAGCCGTTCAAGCATCACGCTCAGCTTCGCGGCACTTTGCTCCCATGTCAGCCTCGGCATCGCACCGCTTTTTGTCGCTTCGCCGGCACGCAATCGGTCCAACCACGATTGCAGTTGGGTCGCCAGTTCATCGCCGGAATCTGCTCGAAAGTAAGTGGCATGATCGCCCGCTACCTCGCGAAACACCGCGAGATCGTTGGCGAAGATTGGAATTCCCCATTGAGCCGCCTCGACCAGCGGCAGCCCGAAACCTTCCGCTTCCGACGCCATGATTACGCCGTCGGCACCAGCATAAAGCGTGCATAGGTCATCGTCGCTTGCCGAGTTCAGCCAGACAAGATTGGCCTGTTTGTCGTGGAGCGCCGCGAGGCGCGCCAGCAATGCCTCCACACGCCATCCGGCTCGCCCCGCAATGACCAGCGTCGCATCGTCGCCGTCGGACCAGATTTTTTCGAAAGCATCGAGAATCCGGGCATGGCCCTTGCGCGGCTCGACGGTTCCCACCATCAGGATCACGGGCCCGGAGCGGCTGCCGATCACGACGTCGATCGAACGATTCCTGGCACTGACGACATCGGCAGCCAACGGAATATCGGCGCCGAGATGAAACCAGTCGATCGACACGTCGGATGGGGACAGTTGATAGTGCGTGCCAAACCAGTGTTCAACGTCGTTCGCCACGGACTGCGAAATACAGAACAACGCATCGGCGTGGATCGCAAGCGTCTCCAGCCAGCGGTGAAATGCCTTGCCGGCAATCGGGGTGAACCAGGCCGGATACATGATCGGCAGCAAGTCGTACACGACGAACGCGCATCGCACACCGCGCTGGCGCCATTGACGCAACTGAGGTTGTCGCAACGGCAACGGCCTGTTGGTCAGGTCGAGACCGAGGAAGATATCGCCGGGCTCGACGTCCACGATCGTATCGTCTGCTGTCGGCTCCCGCCCCATCAACTTCGCCGTGTAATGATTGGCATAGCGATAGGGCCGCTTGCGCGTGGCATGGACCAGCTTGACGGTCATGCCTGCCGGGGGGGTTTTCAGGAGATTAAGCGTGATGGATCGGACGACTCGCTGAATCCCGGTGCCCGCATCGCTGACGGCGATGATTGATACGTCGAGCAGAAGATGCCGCTCGCGCGACGACTGCCGGACCGTCTCCGCAGAGCCCGGACGATGCGTCGCCGCGCGCATCCGGCGGATCCCACCCGGTATCCACCAGATGTCCAGCCAACGCAGAGCCTGTTGGTGTATGAAACGAAGCATTTCCGACTGAAGTCAGCGCATTAAAAAACGCATCGCGCACGCCGAGAGCACGGCGCGATGCGCTCGAGGAGGCGATTGCGGGCTCATCGCCGCGTCCTCAGCCCATGCGCGCCGATGAAATGTTTTGCCGGAACCATTCGTAGGTTTCGCGGATGCCATCGCGCAGGTTGACGCCGGGCTCGAACCCGGTCGCTTTCAATCTCTCGACATCGACCGAACGTCGGGGAATACCCACCGGTTTGTCCGAAAGCCAGTTGATCGGCATCGAGATGCCCGCGGCCTGGCACACGGCCTGCGCCAGATCCTCCATCCGCACTTCCACGCCAGAGGCGATATTGACCACGCCGGATCCATGTTCAAGCAGATGGATCGCTGCACGAGCGGCATCGTCGACGTACATGAAATCGCGCGTGGTGTCGGGGCGTCCCCACACTTCCAGCGCGGAACCGCTGGAGGCTGCCAATTCGGCCTTGCGAATCAGCGACGGGATGACGTGCCCGTTCTCGACGTCGAACTTGTCGTTCGGACCGTACATGTTGGTGAAAACGCCGTAGACGTAGTCGATATCGTTGTACTTCTTCAGCAGTTCCAAATAATGGAACGCGTGAATTTTGGAATTTGCATACCCGTATTCACCGAAATGCGGCAATCCCTTGAACATATCTTCTTCACGAAGCGGAATATTGATGTAAGGGAAAGGGTACGACGCCACCGTGCCGGCCAGAAACACCTTCGTGACAGAACTTCCCGCCAGACCGCCCAAAAGGTTTTCATTGATGCGCGTATTGAGGGAAAGCGACGAAAGTTGATTTCGCAAATTTCCCTGCAGGCCAAAGACTTGCGAGGCCAGGTGGATCAGATGAGTGGGGGTTTCAGTCGCGATAAATTCTGCGACGGCATCACGATCGAGCAAATCCAACTCGGCACGACGCGGCGCAACGTAGGTTGCACCCGATGCTTCGAGCTGCTGACGAATCGCTGAACCGACGAGGCCGTAGCCTCCCGTTACGAAATACTTGCTCATAGATGTTCCTAAATAGCCTTTTTCTTCCACAACCACTGAATCGGTTTGGAGATAAATTTAGGGATTTTCACCGAGTCGTAGAGCTTCACGAGCAGCGCGCGAGCAGCTGCCGTATCCACCTGCTTCACGAACGCCATCGGCTCCACGAACTGGCCATGCAAGATAGGCGCTGCGCGAAGCTTATCGTCCACGTAGTCAACACCCAACACGTCGGTCATCAGTTCGTACTCCCGCATCAGCTGAGCATGATCCGAGATGCGATGGTGCACAACATAGTATTCGTGGTCCACGACTGCAGCGACCTGTACCGCAGACAGCCCTTTCTCGAATCGCTGGTAGGCGATCGACAACAGACGCTGCCAAAAATACGGCGTGTAGGCGAACGTCGAGAATACTTCGCTCATCGACTCGGTGCGGCGATACAGCGTTGACGCGCACGAGAAATAAGCGTTTGCATCCATCATGGAGGTCAGCAGGGTGAACCGCTTGAACGTGGCGCGACCTTCATGAGGTTTGCTCGTGTTCTCCAGGACGGTGAAACCACCCGCGATGTATCCTTTTTCGGGTGCAGCATCGAGTTCGGCCCACATTGCCTCGACCGTCGACCAGACCGGACGCTCCCATGCCGGGACAATCTGAAAGATGGCGTTGATCGGCAGGCTCTGAATCACGGCGAGCGCTTTCTGCACGATTTCGTTCGTAGTGCCGATGTAATCCGCAGCACTGCGCTTGAAACGCACGACTTCGATACCAGGGCAAGCTTGCCGGATATCGTCCTCGCGCGCAGCCGAGCTGGCTTCGGGAATCAGCGCATAAGCCTTGATGTTCGCCTTGCCGTTCATCCGCAGCGAAAATGCGCGGACCTTAGAAGTGAAGGACGGGTTGCATTCGTCGGCAAGGAACAACGTGCAGAGCGAATTCTCTACCGAGCTTTCGGCGACCTGTCCCTTGTGCGGACCATCAGCGAGAATGCGTTTGAAGTTTTCGACCAGGCTGAAGCGCTGTTTGTAGATCTCCTGGGCGCGAGCCGCCCTTTCAAGCGCCAGTTCCGGATTTTCACGGATCCAGTTAACGTGCTCCTCGACCTTTTTCGCCACTGCCGTTACCGGCTCGGTCGTATCGATATAAAAGAGCAGATCGCCGAAGTTGTCGCGAGCGAATCGATTCTGATCGCAAATGATCGGCACGCCGGCAGACAGGCACTCGAACAGTCGACTCGACATCAGCCCCGATTTGATATGCGCCTCGGACGACAGTACCAGGCCAATGCCCGACTGAGAAACACGCGAGATCAGCGTCTTGCCGTCAAACGGGATCGATCCCTGATACGAGTCGTAGCCTTCCCAAACGCGGACATTCTGAAAAATTTCCGGACCATAGATGTCGAGCATCTTCTTCTGATCCAGCAGTTTCATCAACTCGTGATGACGGCCGCCGCTCCCGCTCAGCGCTTCCCAGTTGATCCCGCAATAGAACATCTTGCCGCGACCGAGCGCCGGAGCAATTACCGGCTCATGGATCGCGTGATAGAGCGTCAGGAAAGGCGTTGTCGCAGCCCGACCCGCGCCCTTCAGCAAGCGCCGCGCATGATCGTCGGCAACTGCGGAACCGCAAGAAAGGAACGCGTCGTTGGACAGCACATTTTCCGATTTTTCGCGATAGCTCCACTGAAAATAAAAATCCAGAGGATTCCATAATGCGTAATACGTGTAAGCGCTCCACGCCTTTGCCGAATCGAAATGCAGCGCCAAAACAAATTCGACCTTCAGCTCGTCAACGTGGGTAAGAGCATCATCGACCAGATAACCATGCCGATTGATTGAGAGCGTCTCGTAGCCGAGTTCCTGCAGAGCCGATTTGATTCGTAGAATACATTCGGTTTCCGCATTTTCGATGGTGGGCCAATAATCTACGACCGCAACGATTTTTTTTTCTTCAACGAGAGACATTTTTCACATTACCCACATTAGCCGCACCAGCCGAATAATAAAAACGCCGCTTGCAATGCAACGGCGTCAACCGCTCAATCATGCCCGCCAGAGTGCTTCGTGCCCAGCCGCCAAGCAAACCTGCATCCTGCTTCAACCGGTGGCGAGCTCGCCCTGTTGACGGGCGAGCGCATTCCACCGATTCAAAACGAAAAACCGATCTTGTTACGACGCAAATCGGCTTCCACCATCATCTGGCACAGCTCCTCGAGCGCGGTCTTCGGCTCCCAGCCAAGTTCATCCTTGGCTTTCTTCGGATCGCCGATCAACAGGTCGACTTCGGCCGCGCGGTAGAACTTCGGATTGACTCGAACGATGGTTTTGCCCGACTTACGATCCATTGCCACTTCGTTCTCGTTCTTGCCGCTCCATTCGAGATCGAACTCGCATGCCTTGGCAGCCAGCGTGACGAAATCACGAACCGCCGTCGTCCGGTTGGTCGCGAGCACATAGCTGTCTGCCTTGTCGACCTGGAGCATGCGCCACATCCCGTCGACGTACTCTTTTGCGAAACCCCAGTCGCGAAGGGCATCCATATTACCGAGCTCGAGCACTTCCGCCTTCCCGAGGCTGATTTTGGCCAGCGTATCGGTGATCTTTCGAGTTACGAATTCCTGTCCGCGCAGCGGCGATTCGTGGTTGAAGAGAATGCCGCTTGCACCGAAAATATCGTAGCTTTCGCGATAGTTGATCGTCATCCAGTGCGCATAAAGCTTTGCGACACCGTACGGGCTACGCGGATAAAATGGCGTCGCTTCCGTTTGCGGAACCGACTGCACTTTGCCGAACATCTCCGAAGTGCTGGCTTGATAAAAGCGAATCTTCGGGTTGACGATCCGAATGGCTTCGAGCAGATTCAATGCGCCGAGCCCGGTGATGTTGGCAGTCGTAAACGGTTGATCGAAGGAAACGCCAACAAAACTCAGCGCCGCGAGGTTATAAACTTCGGTCGCTTCGGTAGTTTGCAGGAGACGAATGCTGGATCCCAAATCAGTCAGATCATATTCGACCAAACTGAGATTCGGATGATTCAGAATACCAAGCTCTTCAATACGCCAGAAATTGACCGAACTGTTCCGACGATACGAACCATAGACGCGATAGCCTTTTTCCAGCAAAAATTCCGCCAGGTATGCACCATCTTGCCCAGTGATGCCGGTAATAAGAGCCGTCTTCATATATTCCTTTAAATCACGTAGTTAATTCGCCAACTTGTGTTCACGTTACGAACGAGCACGTCTAGGCACCATCCCTGCCCGCTCCAAAATCATTCAGGAACACCGAGACGGACAGATCGAAATTATCTCAAAAAGATACTTTCAAATCCATCCGCTTAATGTCTTGGCGCACCTTACACACTTTGTTACTTGAACGACTGAACCCCGGTCACCACTGGATAGGCAATGGTAAACACAAGGTTAAGCACCTTCTGAATTTCGGTAATCGGCGCATTGGAAACGTACAGCACATCCTTGTTGTCCATCATGAAGCTCTGGACGGCGAAAAAGGCATTCGGATCATGAAGGTTGACGCGGTAAATAACGGGCACCTTTCCTTCAGCCGTCGTTCGCACCGGCTGCTCGGGCCAGTTGAGCGCCTTGGCGTCTTCGAGGCGGAAGATGAACACGCCTTGCGCGTCCGATCGTGCATCCTGCAAACCACCCGAGCGGGCGAGCGCCTGCGCAAGCGTGATGCCTTGCGCTTCGAAATTCACTTCCTCGTTCTTTCCGGTCGCACCCAGCGCCAGGAAACTATACGGTTGATACAAGGCCGTCACGACGTCGCCCGCACGCAGCGGGACGTTTTGACGCGGATCTCGAATGATGGACTGCAGCGGCAACGACGCGACAGCATTGCCGCGCGTTATCTGGATGGTGATCTTGTCAACGGACTGGCGCACTCCGCCGGCCGTGGCCAGCGCATCGAGCAGTCGCTCTCCACGCGCGCTCAAGGGCATCCTGGTGCTGCTCCCGACGTCCCCGACAACCGTAATGTAGGACGTTTCGTTGCGCGCGAGACGGACCAGAACCTGCGGATCGTGCGCCAGATTCTTCAGACGCGATGCGATGTAGCGCTGGAGTTGCGAAGGCGTCTGACCGGACGCCTTGACCGCACCGACGAACGGGACATTGATGTTCCCGTCGCCATCGACAACCTGCACCGGCAAGGTCGTCACGCGGGAACCGCTCGGAGCGCTGCTCCCGCTGCTGTCGGACACGCCGCTGCCAAACAGCGTCGCGGGAGGCGCCTCCCAAATGGAGACTTCAACAGAATCGCCGACGCCCAATTGCTGGCGAAATGATGGATCGTCCCCCAATTGCGTCGCGAAATCGGAACGTGTTCGTTCGGAATACAGCTGACGTGCGACGGCGTCCGTCACGTCGACAATCTGAATCCCCTGCGGATTGCCTCTCGCACCGGCTGAATCGACTTGCGACCGGCTCGGCCCGGACGTAGGAATGGCCGAACAAGCCCCCACCCCGATCATCGCCACGACTGCTGCCATTCTCCGCATACCGCGTTTTACACTTGCCATTTATACAATCCGGTCATTCAGGGGTGGAACCGGCAGCGATTGTCGCACGACGCAGAATAAATTTGCGTATAGTTGTTGCAAATTCCCTCGACCATTTCTTTCCGCGCCAATCGATAACAGATTGCGTGCCGGATGAACATTGCACACGTGTTAAATATATGTCTGGATGTATCTCGACTGCTGTCCCGCCGCTCGGCAGGACTGCTGCCCACCGGCGTGGATCGGGTCGGCCTCGCCTATCTCGACCATTACCGGGAAAACGCGCGCGCAGTGATCAGCCACGGGGGCTACTCGAGCGTTCTGACCAAACAGGCGTCGTCTCGGGCCTTTGATCTGATTGCCCGCAACGATGCCAGCCGCCTCGCCATCCGACGCTCGATTTTCCAGGCGTATCTGACTCCTCACAATCCGAATTTCGGACGAGCCGTCCTGCTCCATACCAGCCACAATGGCATGGAGCATGTCCGCTACTACGAGGCAATGCGTCGTCGCAACATACGCAGCGTTTTCATGGTTCACGACCTGATCCCGCTGACTCATTCGGAGTACTGTCGTCCGGGTGTCGATGAAAGCCATCGCAAGCGTATCCATACCGCGCTACGGCATGCGGACGGCCTCATCGCGAACTCGGAAGATACGCATGCGATGATCGAGCGAGAAGCCCGGCAAGCTGGCTTGCCGGTCCCGCCTTGTGTCGTAGCGCCGCTCGCCGCGGGCTACCGCTCCTCGGAAGTGACGCGCCCCCCGACGGATCGACCCTACTTCGTGATGCTTGGCACGATCGAACCGCGGAAGAATCATTGGTTCATGCTGCATGTTTGGCGGCGCCTGGTCGAACAACTCGGCAGCGCCGCCCCCAAGCTCGTCATCATAGGACGGCGAGGTTGGGAGTGCGAAAACGTCATCGATATGCTGGAGCGCTGCGCGGCAATCCAGGATGCCGTGATTGAAGTGCCCGACTGTGACGACGCGCAACTCCACGCCTGGCTTCAGCACTGTCGGGCGCTCTTGTTTCCTTCATTTGTCGAAGGCTACGGAATGCCGCTGGTCGAAGCACTGGGCATGAAGGTTCCCGTCATTGCCAGCGATCTCGCGGTGTTCCGAGAGATCGCGTCCGACATTCCCGACTATCTGGATTCGCTCGACGGTCCGGCCTGGATGCGGCTGATCCAGGCCTATGCCGATCCCGACAACACGCATCGCAGCGACCAGATCGAAAGAATCGCTCGCTTTCGTGCGCCGACATGGGCCGGACATTTCGACCGCGTGGATCGCTTCATCGAGACGCTGGCGCAATGACACCGATTCGAAGCCGCCGAAGAGCGGTGTTGCGCGATCTGGCGCCGGTCGATCAGCAGCAACTTCATGCCGGACCGATCCTCGCAACTCACGGTCCGCAGGAATCAGCGATGTCCTGGTTCGCGACCCGGGGTCATGGGCCGCGTGGATCAAGCCTGCGAGCAGTGATCCAATCCGCTCTGCAGGACCTTGAACGGTCCGGAGGATCAAACGGAATCCCGGCACTGATGCGCCGGGTCCTCGAGTCGGACGCTTTACATGTCCGACGTACCATTCTTCCGTTACCGGATGCTTGGCAAGCGCCGTCTGCCCGGGCCCGCGTGGTTCTTATCGACGAGCGCACCGCCTCGGATCAGGACGCGCATGCCACGCGACGCCAGCGCCGCACCGCCTTCGATGCAATGCTGCGCACCGCGTTCTCGCTGTATGCGAACGCCGACTTCTGGCTGTATCCAACGGCCGACGATGGTCGCGGCAAATGGCTTTCCGCTTCGGCGCCCCTGTCTACCGACGTACGCCGATTGCAGGCCGAACACTCTCTGCACGAAATACTACGCACGCCGAACGTTATCGTATTTGTCGTCGCGGCTTCGGAAGGCATGGGCGCCTTGCTGGCGGGCGTACCGGTTCACATCTTCGGCAGCCCTTACTATTCAGGCTGGGGACTGACGCAGGATCACGACTCGAACCTGTCCACCTCGCGCATTCAGTCTCTTGAAACACTGTTCGAGGCAGTCTTCCTCAAAACCGCGATCTACCGCGATCCCGTCACGAATACGCCAGGCAGCCTGATTGCCGCGCTCGACTTCGTTGATATCCAACATGCGGTCGCGCGTCGTTACGCGGATTTGCAGTCGGTCGCCGGCGTGGCGTTTCAGTGGTGGAAACGCCCCTTTGCCACGCCCTACCTGTTGTCGGGCGGTGGCAGGCTCCGATGGGTTCGTGGTGCGCCCGACGTCCAGACGCGCGAGTGCGCCGCGATCTGGGGAGGGCGATCGGCAGCCGGCTTGCAACCGGGCGTGGCTCATTTCCGGATAGAGGACGGCTTTCTTCATTCAACCGGGCTCGGGTCGGACATGATTGCCCCATTCAGTCAGGTCATCGATCGACTCGGCATCTACTTCGATTCGAGCCGTCCGAATGAATTGACAGAAATCCTAAACAATGCAAATTTCGAGGCGGCTGAACTGCGACGTGCTGCCGCATTGCGCAAGATGATCGTGCAGTACGGCCTGACCAAATACAACCTCGGACGCCGCCGCCCAGAATGGGCGCCACCAAGCGGCAAGCGCGTGATTCTCGTGTCCGGGCAAGTCGCGGACGACGCTTCCATTCGTCTCGGCACACAAGGAATAGCGACATCCGAGGCGTTGATTGACACCGTACGCACGCAGAATCCGAATGCGTTCATTGTCTACAAGCCACATCCGGACGTCTTATCTGGCAATCGCCTCGGCCACATCGGCACCGCATCTGTGGCCGACATCGTCGATCGAACATCGGATCTGATCTCCTTGATCGAGATCGCCGACGAAGTTCACACGCTCTCGTCACTTTCGGGGTTCGAGGCGTTGCTGCGCGGCAAGACCGTCCATACCTACGGCCTGCCGTTTTATGCCGGCTGGGGATTGACGCACGACGCGCTGCCGCAGCGGTGGCGCAAGCGCGAATTGACAATCGACATGTTGGTGGCCGGAGTGCTGATACGATATCCGGTCTATTGGGATTGGAGCCTGCGTCGGTACACGTCGGTCGAAGCCATCGTGCACAAGCTGGCGGCACCGGCTGCACGACCGCTCCGAACCATTGCATCCCGCCAGCTTCGCTTTCTGATCAAAGCGATGCGATGGGCACGTAATGCGTTGCTGCATGTTGTCTGGAGAATGCGCGCCGCGTGACGATTTAAAAAAATCCGATTTCGTCGAATCATTAAAAATAGCCGTTTCGATTGAAAATCGAGCGGCCTATACATTCCTATTGTGGAGCAGCCAATGATTTTTCCAGTAATTCTGTGTGGCGGCAGCGGTACTCGTCTTTGGCCCATGTCGCGCGGCGGGTACCCCAAACAGTATCTGAAACTCACGGGCGACGAGACACTGGTGCAGCAAACCGCATTGCGCGCCGTTCATATTCCCGATGTCGCCAATCCCATCGTGGTCACGAACAACGAGCAACGCTTTCTCGTTGCGGAGCAATTCCGCCAGGTCGGCGTGACGCCCTCGACCGTCGTGCTCGAACCGGTCGGCCGCAACACCGCGCCCGCAATCGCGATCGCCGCGCTGCTTGCCTTGCGCGAGTCGCCGGACGCCATGCTGCTGGTACTGCCCTCGGATCAGATCATCCAGAACGAGGAGGCCTTCATTCAAGCGACGCTCGAAGCGGCCTCCGTCGCGGCCGACAACCATCTCGTGACCTTCGGGATCGCCCCGACCGAGGCCCACACCGGTTACGGCTACATTCGCCGCGGCACGCCGGTGGTTGATGGAAAGGCTGTTTATCACGTCGACGCGTTCGTCGAGAAACCCGATTCGGAAACCGCCACTCGCTTCCTCGCGGATGGCCGCTATTACTGGAACAGCGGGATGTTCATGCTGAAAGCCTCGACATATATCGAGGAGCTCGAACGTCACGCGCCGGAAATCGCACTGAATGCACAGCGCTCGCTAGAAGCCGCTCAGAAGGATGCGGATTTCGTCCGCCTCGATAGCGAAGTGTTCGGTGCCTGCCCGAACATCTCCATCGACTATGCCGTCATGGAAAAAACCGACCGTGCCGCCGTCGTAGAAGCAGCGGACCTGGGTTGGAACGACATCGGCTCCTGGAGCGCACTGGCCGATATCGCCGAACGCGACGCCGCGCTCAATACGCAAATCGGCGACGTGTTTTCTCACGACACGACGAACACCTACGTCCGCGCCGAACACCGCATGGTCGCCGCCATCGGCGTCGACAACCTCGTGATCGTCGAAACCGCCGATGCCGTCCTCGTCGCCCACCGCGACAAGACCCAGGACGTCAAGAAAATCGTCGAATGGCTCAACGCCTCCGGCCGCCACGAATCGATCACGCATCGCCGCGTGATTCGCCCGTGGGGCGACTACGAAGGCATCGACCAGGGCGAGCGATTCCAGGTGAAGCGGATCGTCGTGAAACCCGGCGCGCAACTGAGTCTTCAGATGCACCACCACCGCGCCGAACACTGGATCGTCGTGAAGGGCACCGCGCTGGTCACCAACGGCGACAAGGAAATCATGTTGACGGAAAACCAGTCGACCTACATTCCGCTCGGCGCCACGCACCGTCTCAGCAACCCGGGCAAGATCCCGCTCGAACTGATCGAAGTGCAATCGGGTTCGTACCTGGGCGAGGACGACATCGTCCGCTTCGAGGACACCTACGGCCGCGCACCGAAGTAAGCATCGCGCCCTGCACGCGCCGCATTCGTGGCGCGTGCGGCCGTGCTGCACAACCCGGGGCAGCACGGACGCCCTTCCCCGCCCCTGCGCCACGTTTTCCGCTATCCTCGCCAGCATCCCGTCCGGCTTCGGCGTGACGTTCCCGCGCGCGCCCGCCCATTCGCTGCAGGAGGCTCCCCCCATGTGCCGCTGGCTCGCCTACACCGGCAACCCCATCCAGCTCGAAACCGTCCTGTTCCGGGCTCGCCATTCCCTGATCGACCAAAGCCTGCACTCGCGCCTGGGTGCGACCACCACCAACGGCGACGGGTTCGGCATCGGCTGGTACGGCGGTCGCGACGAAATCCCGTTCCGCTACCGCTCGGTCCACCCGGCCTGGAACGATCGCAACCTGCGCGAAGCGGCGCGCGCGATCCACTCGCCGCACTTCGTCGCGCACATTCGCGCGGCCACCGATACGCCGATCCAGGAAACCAACTGTCACCCGTTCCGGCACGGCCGCTGGCTGTTCGTCCATAACGGGCTGATCCGCCGCTATCACAAGCTGCGCCATGACCTGATGATGCGCATCGATCCGGCGCTGTTCCACTCGGTCGAAGGTTCGACGGACTCCGAAGTGATGTTCCACCTAGCGCTGACGTTCGGCCTCGAACACACGCCGCTGCCGGCGCTGGAGCGGATGGTCGGCGCGATCGAGGAAGCGGCCGCGCGACACCGCGTCGAGAACCCGATCAACATGACGGTGTGCGCCACCGACGGCGAACGCATCGTCGCGGTGCGCTATTCGAGCGAGCGCCAGTCGCGCACGCTGTTCCACAGCACCTCGTTCCGCCATCTGCACGAACTGTATCCCGACGATCCGCGCATCGCGGCGGTAGGCGACGACGCGTTCCTGGTGCTGTCGGAGCCGCTCGTCGATCTGCCGAACGCCTGGGAGGAGATCCCCGAAAGCACGGCGATCGTCGCGCACCAGGGCACCGTCGAACAGGTGCCGTTCACGCCGCGCACCCCGCACAACGGCGCGCATCGCTGACTCCATCACGATCGATCTCGGCCGGTTGCTCCTGCCGGCTCGCGCAGGTATAACTGCGCAGCCGGGCGCATGTCGCGCCCCGATTTCATCGTTCAGGAGAACGTATGGTGGATCTCGCAAACGCGCAGCAATTCCTGTTGACGCGCGGCATGGATTTCGGCCTCAAGGTGATCGCGGCGATCGCGCTGTGGATCGTCGGCCGCTGGCTGATCCGGCTCGCCACGCGCCTGCTTGGCCGGCTCGTGCAGCGCAGCGGCAAGGTCGACACGACCCTCGCGTTTTACCTGTCCTCGGTGGTCAGCGTGCTGCTGACGGTCGTCCTGATCCTCGCGATCCTGCAAGTGTTCGGCGTCCAGACGACCTCGTTCGCCGCGCTGCTGGCGGGCATCGGCCTCGCGGTCGGCACGGCCTGGGGCGGCCTGCTGGCGCATTTCGCGGCAGGCGTGTTCCTGCAGGTGCTGCGCCCGTTCAAGGTGGGCGATTCGATCTCGGCGGCGGGCGTCAGCGGCACCGTCAAGGAACTGGGCCTGTTCAGCACGACGATGCTGACGGGCGACAACGTCGTCACGATCGTCGGCAACAACAAGATCTTCTCGGACACCATCTCGAACTACAGTGCGACGACGCACCGTCGCGTGGATCTGACCGCGAAGATCGCGAACGGCGTCGATGCCGTGGAAGCGATCGCCAAGCTGCGCGAGGCGATCCTGAAGATTCCGAACGTGATGACGGCGCCCGCGCCCGACATCGGCATCCTGCAGTTCACGCCGGAAGGCCCGCTGCTGTTCGTGCGCCCGAGCACGCCGCCGGGCACCTACTGGCAGGTCTATTGCGACGGCCAGCACGCGATCCTCGATACGCTGCGCGACGCAGGCTATCCGACGCCCGAAACGCCAACGATCCAGCGCTCGGCGGACTGACGCCGGCGGCTCCGCTTAAACAAGCGCACATAAAAAACGCCCGCTCGATCCGAGCGGGCGTTGTCGTTTGCGCGGCCCACATCACGCGATGCGGGCGACCGTCAGCCGCGCCCCTGCTCGCCCGTGCGCGGCGCATTCGAGCGGCCGCGAAACAGCTTCCACAGCGCGCCGATCACCACCGGCACGGCAGCCGCGCCGATCCCGACCAGCACGATCACGTTCAGGTAGTGGCGAATGAACGGGATGTTGCCGAAGAAATAGCCGAGCAGCGTCAGCAGCAGCACCCACAGCAACGCGCCGGCGATATTGAAGAACTGGAAGCGCGCGAAACCCATCTGCGACACGCCGGCCACGAACGGCGCGAAGGTCCGCACCACCGGAATGAAGCGCGCGGCCACCAGCGTCTTGCCGCCATGGCGCTCGTAGAAGTTGTGCGTCTTTTGCAGCGCGGCGCGGTCGAGAAAGCGCTCGAGCACCGGCACCCGCGTGTCGAACACCTTCGGGCCGATCGCGCGGCCGATCAGGTAGTTGACGGTATTGCCGAGCGTGGCCGCCACCAGCAGCAGCACGATCAGGCCCGCCAGGCTCATCTCGCCCGAGGCGGCGAACGCGCCGGCGATGAACAGCAGCGAATCGCCCGGCAGGAAGGGCAGGATCACCAGCCCGGTCTCGCAGAACACGATCAGGAACAGCACGAGGTACACCCAGGCGCCGTACTGCCGGATGAACTGGCCGAGGAACGCATCGATGTGCAGGACGAGACCGAAAAAATGGAGCAGCGTATCCAAATGCGTTTCCCTCAAATTCGAGACAGTGCAGGAGCGGCAGCGCCTGGAGGCCAGGCGCTGCCGCGGGAATGATACCGAAAGAAGCTTAAGGGTCCGTGAAAAATCGCCGCGAGATAAGGATGCAAGCGGATGGATGCAAGCGGATGCAAGGGGCCGGATGCGCCGTCGGTGAGCCAGCCGCGGCGTCGTTATAATTCCGCCATGTCCGAATTCACCGATTCCGCCGCCGACGACGCCGCCACCGCCTCCCCGGCCGTGCCTGCGCCCGGCCCGCGCCCGCTGCGCGCGATCCAGCCGCTGCCCGACCAGCTGATCAGCCAGATCGCGGCTGGCGAGGTGGTCGAGCGTCCCGCATCCGTCGTCAAGGAACTGCTCGAAAACGCACTCGACGCCGGGGCATCGAGCCTGCGCATCGTGCTCGACGAAGGCGGGGTCAAGCGCATCTCGATCACCGACGACGGCTGCGGCATCCCCGAAAACGAACTGCCGCTCGCGCTGATGCGCCATGCGACCAGCAAGATCCGCTCGCTCGACGAACTCGAATCGGTCGCCACGCTGGGCTTTCGCGGCGAGGCGCTGGCCTCGATCGCGTCGGTGGCCGACGTGTCGATCACGAGCCGCACCGAGCAGGCGTCGCACGCCACGCGCATCGACGCCGACACCGGCGCGCTGTCGCCGGCGGCCGGCACGCGCGGCACGACGATCGAAGTGCGCGAGCTTTACTTCAACACGCCGGCGCGCCGAAAGTTCCTAAAGAGCGAGCAGACCGAGTTCGGCCATTGCCTCGAAATGATCCGCCGCGCGGCGCTGGCGCGGCCCGATGTGGCGATCTCGGTGCTGCACAACGGCAAGGCCGTCGAGCACTGGAACGCAAGCGAACCGCCGGTGCGCGTCTCGAAGATCCTCGGCGACAGCTTCGCCACTGCCCATCTGCCGCTCGACGAACGGGCCGGGCCGCTGGCCGTCTACGGCTGCGCGGGCCTGCCCACGGCCAGCCGCGGGCGCGCCGATCAGCAGTATTTCTATGTCAACGGCCGCTTCGTGCGCGACAAGCTGCTCACGCACGCGGTGCGCGCGGCCTACGAGGACGTGCTGCACGGCGACCGCTATCCGTCCTACGTGCTGTTCCTCGATTTGCCGCCGGAAGCGGTCGACGTCAACGTCCATCCGTCGAAAATCGAGGTGCGGTTCCGCGATTCGCGCTCGATCCACCAATACGTGTTCCACGCCGTGCAGCGCGCGCTGGCGCGCCACGCGGGCGCTTCGCCGGAAACCACGGCGGGCGGCCATGCCGCGCATCTGACGCCGTCGGGCGCGCCGGCCGTGTTCGAGCGCCCGGCGCTCGCGCTGGGCGCGGGGGCTGGCGACAGCACGGCGGGCAATGCGGCTGGCGGCGCCGGCGGCATCGGCAATCTGGCCGAGAGCCGCCTTGGCGGTGGCTTCGGCGGCGGCGGCGCTGCCGGCAACCACGCCGGCAGCAACTGGATGCGCCAATCGCGCATGACCCAGGGCACGCTGCCGGTCGCGCAACCGCTCGCGCTCTACGACGCCCTGTACGGCCGCAAGGACGCCACCGGCACGTCGTCGGCCGGCAACGCCTTGGCCGCCGAACCGTCGCCCACCCCGTTCGGCGCGACGCCCGGCACGCTGCTGGCGCATGCCGCGCACGACGACCAGCCGCTCGGCTTCGCGCTCGGCCAGGTGCACGGCATCTACGTGCTGGCGCAGAACGCGCAGGGGCTCGTGATCGTCGACATGCACGCGGCACACGAACGGATTCTCTACGAGCAGTTCAAGAACGCGCTGACCGACAAGGCGATCGCCGTGCAGCCGCTGCTGCTGCCGGTATCGATGGCGGCCACGCCGGTGGAAATCGGCGTGGTGGAAGAGGAACGCGAGACGCTCGACGCGCTCGGCTTCGATCTGGCCGTGCTGTCGCCCACCACGCTCGCGATCCGCGCGGTGCCGGCGCTGCTCAAGGATGCCGACCTGCAGACGCTCGCGCGCGCCGTGCTGGCCGATCTGCACGAATTCGGCGGCTCGCGCGTGCTGACCGAGCGCCAGCACGAACTGCTGGGCACGCTGGCCTGCCACCACGCGGTGCGCGCCAACCGCCGCCTCACGCTCGACGAAATGAACGCGCTGCTGCGCCAGATGGAAGCCACCGAACGCGCCGACCAATGCAATCACGGCCGCCCGACCTGGTATCAACTGACGCTCGGCGATCTCGACCGCCTGTTCATGCGCGGTCAATGAGCGCGCCGCACCGCACCGACGACCGCGCGCGCCTGACGGTCGCCTGCCTGCTCGGCCCGACCGCCTCGGGCAAGACCGCCGCCGCGCTCGCGCTGGCCGCGCGCCATCCGGTCGAGATCGTCAGCGTCGATTCGGCGCTGGTCTATCGCGGCATGGATATCGGCACGGCCAAGCCGAGCCGCGAGGAGCGCGAACGCGTGCCGCATCACCTGATCGACATCATCGATCCCGCCGACGCCTATTCCGCTGCCGATTTCCGCACCGACACGCTGCGGCTGGTCGGCGAGATCGTCGCGCGCGGGCGGCTGCCGCTGCTCGCGGGCGGCACGATGCTCTACTACAAGGCGTTGACGCAGGGCCTCAACGATCTGCCCGCCGCCGACCCGGCCGTGCGCGCGCAGCTCGACGAGGACGCCGCGCGCGACGGCTGGCCCGCGCTGCATGCGCGGCTGGCCGACATCGACCCGGCCACCGCCGCGCGGCTCGCGCCGAACGACGCGCAGCGCATCCAGCGCGCGCTCGAGGTGTTCATGCTGAGCGGCCAGCCGATGTCGGCGTTGCTCGCCGCGCCGCCGCGCGAGGACGATGCCGCGCGGCGCTACCGCTTCGTGCCGGTCGCGCTCGAACCGTCGGACCGCTCGGTCCTGCATGCGCGCATCGCCACGCGCTTCGACGCGATGCTCGACGCGGGTTTCATCGACGAGGTCGAACGGCTGCGCCGCCGCGAGGATCTGCATCTGGGGCTGCCGTCGATGCGCTGCGTCGGCTACCGGCAGGCCTGGGAATATCTGGACGGTGAAACCGATTACACGACGATGCGCGACAAGGGCGTGTTCGCCACGCGCCAGCTCTGCAAGCGTCAATTGACCTGGCTGCGCTCGATGCCCGAGCGAATCGTGGTGGATTGCTGCGCCGAGGATGCGCCGGCGCGCGCGGTGGATGCGGTGGAACGCGTGCTCGCCGCGAACGGCTGAAGAAGCGCCGGACGATTCCGGAGGGATGCCGGCAAATAGCCGACAAACGACCGGCAAACAAGAAGGGCCGCGATTCGCATCGCGGCCCTTCTTCATTTCATGCAGCCATCACACCGGCATGCGTCAGACCACCACCGTCTGCGCCTCGCCTTCGCGCGTCGCACGCACCTTGCCGATCTTCCAGACCTGCTCGCCGGCGGCGCTCAGGTCGGCCACGGCCGCATCGGCATCCGCTGCCGACACGATCACGGCCATGCCGATGCCGCAGTTGAACACGCGATGCATTTCCGCGTCGGCCACGCCGCCGTGCTGCTGCAGCCACTGGAACAGCGGCGGCAGCGTCCATGCGTTCTGGTCGAGCTCGGCCGTCAGGCCTTCGCGCAGCACGCGCGGGATGTTCTCGACCAAACCGCCACCGGTGATGTGGGCCATGCCCTTGACCGGCAGCTTCGCCATCAGCGCGAGCAGCGGCTTGACGTAGATGCGCGTGGGCGCGATCAGCGCATCGGCCA
The DNA here is from genome assembly GCF_047497165.1 of Burkholderia sp. 22PA0099. Classification (NCBI taxonomy): domain Bacteria; kingdom Pseudomonadati; phylum Pseudomonadota; class Betaproteobacteria; order Burkholderiales; family Burkholderiaceae; genus Burkholderia; species Burkholderia sp. 22PA0099. The sequence goes on from NZ_CP163165.1 coordinate 3,817,357, forward strand.
GCGTGCGGCCGTCGAATTCGGCGTTCAGATCGGGATTCGCGCGCTCGATGATCTTACGCACCAGCGAGAAGCCGTTCGAGTGGATACCGCTCGACGCCAGGCCCAGCACCACGTCGCCCTCGGCGATCGTGCTGCCGTCGATGATCTTGCTCTTTTCGACCGCGCCGACGGCAAAGCCGGCCAGATCGTATTCGCCGTCCGGGTACATGCCCGGCATTTCCGCGGTTTCGCCGCCGATCAGCGCGCAGCCCGACAGTTCGCAGCCCTTCGCGATGCCCTTGATCACGTCGGCGGCCGTGTCGACGTCGAGCTTGCCGCACGCGAAGTAATCGAGGAAGAACAGCGGCTCGGCGCCTTGCACGAGGATGTCGTTGACGCTCATCGCGACCAGATCCTGGCCGACCGTGTCGTGGCGGTTCAGGTGGAACGCCAGCTTCAGCTTGGTGCCGACGCCGTCGGTGCCCGACACGAGCACCGGCTCCTTGTAACGCTTGGGCACTTCGAACAGTGCGCCGAATCCGCCGATCCCGCCGAGCACGCCTTCGCGCAGCGTTTTCTTCGCAAAGGGCTTGATCTTGTCGATGAGCGCGTCGCCCGCGTCGATGTCGACGCCCGCATCACGGTAGGAAAGACCTTGGGCGTCGGGAGCGGATTTCGGAGAAGTCATGGGGGAATGCGAGAAGGTCGGTAAAATGCGATTTTACCCGAAGCCGGACGCCCGGCCGAATTACCGCGCCGATCTTTCGACGGAAACCATCGTGTCCGAATCGTCCCCGATTTCATCGCAGGCCATCGTGCCCGCCGCGCCGCGCCATGCGCCGCCGCGCGGGCCGCGCCGTTCAGGGCCTGCGCGCCCTGGCGGCACGCCGCGTGCGGCTGCCTGCGCCGTGGCGTTTGCGCATCGGCGCGGCGGCTCCGGCACGGCCGCCGGCGCATGGCGCGCGCCCGACCTCGACCGATCCGCATCGTGACCGCCACCCGTCAACTGACGCTCGACCTCGGTACCCCGCCGCCCCGGACCTTCGAGAATTTCACCATCGGCGCGAACCACGAACTCGTGTCGCGGCTGCGCCGGCTCGATCTCGCGCTCGCGGCCGGCCCGGTGGCCGACCGTTCGTTCTACGTATGGGGCGAAGCCGGCAGCGGCCGCAGCCATCTGCTGCAAGCGCTCGTCTACGACACCTCCTACGGCAGCGCGCGCTACCTGACGCCGCAAAGCCCGCTCGGCGCGATCGCGTTCGACCCGCGCGTCTCGCTGTATGCGGTCGACGACATCGACGCGATGAGCGACACCCAGCAGATCGCCCTGTTCAATCTGTTCAACGAGGTGCGCGCCCATCCGTCGAGCGCGTTCGTCGGCGCGGGGCCGGCCGCGCCGCTCGCGCTCGACGTGCGCGAGGACCTGCGCACGCGGCTCGGCTGGGGCCTGGTGTTCCATCTGGCGCCGCTGTCGGACGCCGACAAGGCCGCCGTCTTCAAGCGGGCCGCCAAGGATCGCGGCATCGCGATCGCCGACGACGTGCCCGCCTACCTGCTCACCCATTACCGGCGCGACATGCCGAGCCTGATGGCCCTCCTCGATGCACTCGATCGCTTCTCGCTCGAACAGAAACGCGCCGTGACGCTGCCGCTGCTGCGTACGCTGCTGGCCACGCTGGAGCGCGAAGCGGCCGTCGCGGCCGGCGCTTCCGGCCGGATCAAGTAGCTTCAAGTAAAATGCCCCTCCATGACAAATCTGGCACTCTTTGACCTCGATCACACGCTGATCCCCACCGACAGCGACCACGAATGGGGTCGCTTCATGATCAAGCTCGGCCTCGTCGATGCGGAGCGCTTCCGCGCGCAAAACGACCGTTTCTACGCCGACTACAAGGCCGGCACGCTCGACATCCACGCCTATCTGGCCGCCGCGCTCGCACCGCTCGCGCAGCATCCGCGCGCCCAGCTCGACGCCTGGCACGAGCAGTACATGCACGAGGTGATCCGCCCGGCCATGCTGCCGGCCGCCGTCGATCTGGTCCGCCAGCACCGTGAAGCCGGCGATCTGTGCTGCATCGTCACGGCCACCAATGCTTTCGTCACGCGGCCGATCGCCACGGCCTTCGGCGTCGAAACGCTGATCGCCTGCGAAGTCGAAACCGTCGACGGCCATCCGGCCTCCGACCTGACCGGCCGCGCTACCGGCCTGCCGAGCTTTCGCGAAGGCAAGATCGCGCGCACCGAAGCGTGGCTCGCCTCGCTCGGCAAATCGCTGGCCGATTTCGAACACAGCTATTTCTACAGCGATTCGCACAACGATATTCCGCTGCTCGCGAAAGTCACCGACCCGATCGCCACCAACCCCGACGACACGCTGCGCGCCCATGCCCGCGAGCAAGGCTGGCGCATCCTCGAACTCTTCCAAGCCTCGTGATCAAAAAATTCATCCGCAAGCTGCTCGGGCAGGACGACACCGCCGCCCACGACGACGCCCCGCATTCCGGCGTCCCCGATTCCTCGCCTGAGGCCATCGCCGCGGCGAAAAAGCAGGCCGCACGCGACGCCGCCAAGGTCGCCGCGAGTCGCACCGATCCCACCATCGTGCCGGCCGCCGTGCATGGCATCGATCCCTCGCTGATCTCGCGCAACGCCGTGCGCGTGACCGACACGCTGCAGCAGGCCGGGTTCCGCGCCTTCATCGTAGGCGGCGCGGTACGCGACCTGCTGTTCGGCATCGCACCAAAGGATTTCGACGTCGCCACCGACGCCACGCCCACCGAGGTGCAGCGCCTGTTCCGCCGCGCCCGCGTGATCGGCCGCCGGTTCCAGATCGTCCACGTGCAGTTCGGCCAGGAGCTGATCGAGGTGTCGACGTTTCGCGCGCTCGTCGATGCGCCGGCCGACGCCCCCGCCCCGGCCCCCGCGGCCGCCGACGATGCGGCCCCGCCGCGCCGCCTGAAGCGCGACGAACTCGACCGCCGCACCCACGCGGTCGACGCGAGCGGACGCGTGCTGCGCGACAACGTCTGGGGCGAGCAGCACGAAGACGCGGCCCGCCGCGACTTCACGATCAACGCAATGTATTACGACCCCGCGACGCAAACGGTGCTCGATTACCACGACGGCATGGCCGACATGCGCGCACGACTCTTGCGCATGATCGGCGATCCGGCCACGCGCTATCGTGAAGATCCGGTGCGGATGCTGCGCGTGGCGCGCTTCGCGGCCAAGCTCGGTTTCGACATCGAACCCCACACGCGCGACCCGATCAAGCCGCTGGCGGACCTGATCGGCAACGTCCCGGCCGCGCGCCTGTTCGACGAAATGCTGAAGCTGCTGCTGTCGGGCCACGCGCTGGCCTGCCTCAAGCAACTGCGCAGCGAGGGCCTGCATCACGGCCTGCTGCCGCTGCTCGACGTGGTGCTCGAACAGCCGCAGGGCGAGAAGTTCATCACGCTCGCGCTGAACAACACCGATGCGCGAGTGCGCGCCGGCAAGTCGGTTTCGCCAGGCTTCCTGTTTGCCACGCTGCTCTGGCACGACATGCGCCAGCGCTGGAACCAGAACGTCGCGAACGGCGAGTTCCCGGTGCCCGCACTGCAACGCGCGATGGACGACGTGCTCGAAATGCAGACCGAGAAGCTCGCGATCCACAAGCGCTACTCGGCCGACATGCGTGAAATCTGGGGCCTGCAACTGCGCCTCGAGAAGCGCTCGGGCCGCGGCGCGATCCGGCTGCTGGAACACCAAAGATTTAGAGCGGGGTATGATTTCCTCCTGCTGCGCTGCGAGTCCGGCGAACTGGACGAATCGGTGGCGCAGTGGTGGACGGATTTCATGGACGGCGATGTCGCCGCTCGCGAAGCGCTGCTGACCTCGGGCACGCCGCGCGACCCCGCCGCGGCCGCCCCGCGCAAGCGCCGCCGCCGCGGCGGCGTGCGTAACCGGCGGCCCGACGACGGCACCGCACCGGCAACGGATACGCCGGCAGCGGACGCGGACGACTGAGCCGCCGGACGACGCAGGAAGTGGATGCCATGACGGTTGCTTATCTCGGGCTCGGCGCGAATCTCGGCGATGCGCGCCAGGCATTGAAGGATGCGGTGGTCTGCCTCGCGCAACAGTGCGGCGCGGTCGTCGTGCTCGGCAAATCGAGCCTCTATCGTACGGCCCCGATCGACGCGGGCGGCGACGATTACTACAACTGCGCGGTCAAGATCGAGACGCGGCTGCCGGCGCGCGAATTGCTGAAGCTGTGTCAGCAGATCGAGCACCACTTCGGCCGCGAGCGGCCGTTCCACAACGCGCCGCGCACGCTCGACATCGACATCCTGCTGTACGGCGAACACACCATCGACGAACCCGATCTGGTGGTGCCCCATCCGCGCCTCACGGGCCGCGCCTTCGTGCTGGTGCCGCTGATCGAGCTCGATCCGGCGCTGGCGATCCCGATCCACGGCAGCGCGCAGGCGTTTCTGACGGCGGTGTCGGACCAGCGCATCGAGAAGGTCCAAACCTGCCAGTGCCTGATGGCGATGAAGGCCGCGAACGACAAAAGCCGCTGCCCATGAACGCCACGCCGTTGACTGCCGCACCGCTGACCGTCACACCGCCCGATTCGCGCCCGCCCTATCGCCATATCGCGATCGAGGGGCCGATCGGCGTCGGCAAGACCACGCTCGCGCAGCTGATCGCCGAACGCTGGGCGATGCGCACGCTGCTCGAACGCCCGCAGGACAACCCGTTTCTCGAACGCTTCTACCGCGAAGGCGCACGTCATGCGCTGCCGGCGCAGTTGTCGTTCGCATTGCAGCGCGCGCAGCAGGCGCAGGAGCTGGCTGCGGCTCAAGCCGCCGGCCTCGCGCTGGTGGCCGATTTCATGCCGCAGAAGAACGACATCTTCGCGCGGCTCACGCTCGGCGACGACGAATGGCAGCTGTATCGCACGCTCGCCGAACGGATCGACGTGCCGGCCCCGGCGCCCGATCTGGTCGTGTATCTGCAGGCCAGCCCCGAGGTGCTCTACGCGCGTATCCAGAAGCGCGGCATCCCGATGGAGCTGCAGATCGGCGACGCCTACCTGCGCTCGCTGTGCGACGCCTACAACGAATTCTTCTACCACTACGACCGCACGCCGGTCCTCACCGTCGCGGCGGAACACCTGAATCCGCTCGACTCGCCCGACGACCTTGCACTGCTGATGACCCGCATCGAAACCATGCGCGGCCGCAAGGAATCCTTCGTCAAGGGTGGCGCCGACCGCTGAAACGCGTCGGTGGCCGCCTGTGTTTTCTCACGAACCGGATCTCCCCATGACCTATCTCCAGGAATCGAGCCGACCGGCCGTTACCGTGCCGAAGCTGCAGCAGATGCGCGAGGCCGGCGACAGGATCGCGATGCTGACCTGCTACGACGCCAGCTTCGCGGCGCTGCTCGACCGCGCCGGCGTCGACGCGCTGCTGATCGGCGATTCGCTCGGCAACGTGCTGCAAGGCCAGGCCACCACGCTGCCGGTCACGCTCGACGAGATCGCGTATCACACGGCCTGCGTGGCGCGCGCCCAGCCGCGCGCGCTGATCGTGGCCGACCTGCCGTTCGGCACCTACGGCACGCCGGCCCAGGCGTTCGACAGCTCGGTGAAGCTGATGCGCGCGGGCGCGCAGATGGTCAAGCTCGAAGGCGGCGAATGGCTGGCCGAGACGGTGCGCTTCCTGGTGGAGCGCGCGATTCCGGTGTGTCCGCACCTTGGGCTCACGCCGCAATCGGTGCACGCGTTCGGCGGCTTCAAGGTGCAAGGCAAGACCGAGGCCGGCGCGGCGCAACTGCTGCGCGACGCGAAGGCGCTGGAGCAGGCCGGCGGCCAGTTGATGGTGCTCGAAGCGGTGCCCACGCTGCTCGCCTCGGAACTGACGCAATCCATCACCACGCCGACCATCGGCATCGGCGCCGGCGCGAGCTGCTCGGGCCAGGTGCTGGTGCTGCACGACATGCTGGGCGTGTTTCCCGGCAAGCGCCCGCGCTTCGTCAAGGATTTCATGCACGGCCAGCCGAGCATTTTCGCGGCGGTCGAAGCCTATGTGCGCGCCGTCAAGGACGGCAGCTTCCCCGGCCCCGAGCATTCGTTCTGAGTGATCGCGGCGGCGGCAGCCGCTGCGGATACCGATACGAATAAAAAAGCGCGGCACCCTGAACCGGGTGCCGCGCTTTTTTCATGGGGCCGCGATCCGGGTTCAAATGCGCCGCAACGTCGCCTCCACCGCACCACGCAACGCGTTGCAGATCAGCAGGCCATCGGCACGCGCCAGATCGTCGGGCGTCAGCACCCGCTCGCTGGCGCCGAACCCGGCATCGTCGAGCAACGCCGCGCGCATCACGCCCGGCAGCAGGCCGCTGGCCAGCGGCGGCGTGAACCAGCGGCCGTCGAGCCGCACGAACACGTTGCTGCGCCCCCCTTCGGTCAGCTCGCCGCGCTCGTTGACGAACAGCATGTCGAACGCGCCCGCCGCCTCGGCTTCGCGCCACGCGCGATCGTATTCGGCGCGACGCGTGGTCTTGTGCGCGAGCAGCAGATCCGACGCGTGTATCGGCGCGAAGCCGTGCTCGGCGGCCAGCAGCACCGCGACGGTGGGCGAAGCCAGCGGTGCGAGCGCCGCGCCCGTCAGGGCCAGCGTGCCGTCCTTGGACAGCGCCGCACGCAGGCGATACGCATCGTCACCCTCGATCCCGCCCACATGCGCCGCGATCCGCGCCTGCACGGCCGTCGCGTCGAACGCGAAGCCGAGCGCCTCGGCGCTGGCGCCAAGCCGCGCGAGATGGCGATCGAGATGGCGCACGCCGCCGGCGCGCGTCGCCTGCATCGTTTCGAACAACTGGAAGCCGGGGTCGGCATCGGTCAGGAATTTCGCTTTCAATTCGCACTCCGCATATTCGTCGGCCGCCGCGCTGTCGAGCACGATGCCCGCGCCGACGCCCATCATGCCGGGCCGGTAACCGTCGGCACGCGGCGCATCGAGCGACAGCGTGCGGATCGTCACCGACAGACAGAAATCGCCGCACGCGCTGCCGGCCGGCGCGGCGTCGAGCCAGCCGAGCGCGCCGGTGTACAGCCCGCGCGGCGTCGATTCGATCGCATCGATCAGCGCCATCGTAGCGTGCTTGGGCGCGCCGGTGATCGAGCCGCACGGAAACAGCGCGCGCAGCATGTCGGCGAAGCCGGCGTCGGGCCGCGCCTCGGCCTCGACGGTCGAGGTCATCTGCCACACCGACGCATACGGCTCGACCGTAAACAGCGCCGGCACGCGCACCGAACCCGTGACCGCGACGCGCGACACGTCGTTGCGCAGCAGGTCGACGATCATCAAGTTCTCGGCGCGGTTCTTTGCGTCGTTGGCGAGAAAGCTGGCTGCGCGTGCGTCGGCGGCCGCATCGGCCGAACGCGGCGCGGTGCCCTTCATCGGCCGCGTGCGCAGCCGCACGCCCGTCTTCTCGACAAACAGTTCGGGCGAGCACGAGACAATCCAGCGCGCGTCGGGCAACGCGATCAGCGCGCCGTAACGCACCGCCTGCCGCGCACGCAGCCGCCGATACAGCGCGAGCGGCGAGCCGTAGGCGTCGAAGCCGAGCCGGTAGGTGTAGTTGACCTGATAGGAATCGCCGGCGCGCAGCGCGGCATGGATCGCGTCGATCGACACATCGAAAGCTTCGCGCGTGACGCTCTTTTGCAAGCGCGCCACGCCGGCCGCCGACGGCTCGGCTGCATCCTGCCCTGCGTGTCCTGCGTGCTCATCATGCGCGGCGAGCCACGCATCGGCCTCGTCGCGCGAGAGCCGTTGCAGCCCGGCAAACAGCAGGAAGCGCAGCGGTGCGCTGCCCGCCACGCCGCGCTGCAGGTTGCGGCCGAACGCATAATCGCCGAGCACCAGCGCATGCAGCCCGCCGTCGAGATCGGCTGCCACGGCCGCGCACACCGCATCGAGCTGCGCCGGGTCGGTACACGTCCGTTCGTGCACATAGCCCGTGTACAAACGACTCGACCGCGCGGACGCGGTCGAATCGCAATCGTCGAGGAGCGCGAACGGCGCGCCCGCTTCGTCGTGAGTCATGTGGCGAGAATCATGATGCCGGCCGCGCTTCGATCACTCGAAGAAGCTCTTCACGCGGTCGAACCAGCTCTTGCCTTGCGGGCTGTGACGGCCACCGCCTTCAGCCAGCGACTTCTCGAACTGCTTGAGCAGATCGCGCTGCGAATCGGTCAGCTTGACCGGCGTTTCGATCTGCACGTGCACGTAGAGATCGCCGGCAATGCTCGAACGCAGGCCCTTGATGCCCTTGCCGCGCAGGCGGAACGTCTTGCCCGACTGCGTGCCTTCCGGCACCGGGAACGATGCGCGGCCGGCCAGCGTCGGCACCTCGATATCGCCACCCAGCGCGGCCGTGGTGAACGCGATCGGCATCTGGCAGTGCAGATCGTCGCCGTCGCGCTCGAACACCGAGTGCGACTTGATGTGGATTTCCACATACAGATCGCCCGATGGCCCGCCGTTGATGCCCGGCTCGCCGTTGCCGGCCGAGCGAATCCGCATGCCGTCGTCGATGCCGGCCGGGATCTTCACTTCCAGCGTCTTGGTTTCCTTCACCTTGCCCGAGCCGTGGCAATGCGCGCACGGATCGGGGATGTAGGTGCCGGTGCCATGGCACTTCGGGCAGGTCTGCTGGATGCTGAAGAAGCCCTGCGACATGCGCACCGAGCCCTGGCCATGACAGGTCGGGCAGGTGTCGGGCTTGGTGCCCGGCTTCGCGCCGCTGCCGTGACAGACTTCGCACGATACCCAGCTCGGCACGCGGATCTGTGTCTCGTAGCCGTGCGCGGCCTGTTCGAGCGTGATCTCCATGCTGTAGCGCAGGTCGGCGCCGCGATACACCTGCGGGCCGCCACGGCCGCCGCGCGAAGCGCCGCCCGCGGCCTGGCCGAAGATGTCGCCGAAGATGTCGCCGAATGCGTCGGCAAAGCCGCCGAAGCCCTGTGCGCCGGCACCGCCCATGTTCGGATCGACGCCCGCGTGGCCGTACTGATCGTACGCGGCACGCTTCTGTTCGTCCGAGAGCATTTCATAGGCTTCCTTCCCCTCCTTGAAACGCTCTTCCGCATCCTTGCTGTCCGGATTGCGGTCGGGGTGGTACTTCATCGCGAGCTTGCGATATGCCTTCTTGATTTCGTCGTCGCTCGCGTTCTTCGCAACGCCCAGAACCTCGTAGTAATCCCGTTTCGCCATATCGGTAATGCCGCCACACGCGATGCGCGAGCGGCTCCTCTCGCTTCCAGTAAAGTCTTGCGACCTGTAGAACGGCGCTCGCGCACCGTCCCGCCATAAAACAAATGTGCCCGGAGGGCCGTGAGGCCCGCCAGGCGCAAGGTGATCCGGACCGTCCGGCAGTGACGGATCGAATCGGTGGCGGCCGTGCCGCGCGGCACGGCCGCGGCCCGACTTAGTCCTTCTTCACTTCCTTGAAGTCGGCATCGACGACATCGTCGGCCGCGTTCGCGGCACCCGCGTGGGCACCTTCCGCACCGGCCGCACCGCCGGCTGCCGCGGCGCCTGCCTGCTGCGCCTGCATGTCGGCGTACATCTTCTCGCCGAGCTTCTGCGAGGCCGTCGACAGCGCTTCGACCTTCGCGTCGATCACGTCCTTCTCGGCCGCGTGATCCTTCAGCACGTCTTCCAGTTCCTTCAGTGCCGCTTCGATCTTGTCCTTCTCGCCCGCGTCGAGCTTGTCGCCGTATTCCGCGACCGCCTTCTTCGTGCTGTGGACCAGCGCGTCACCCTGGTTACGGGCATCGGCGCGCTCGCGCAGCTTCTGGTCTTCGGCCGCGTTCGCTTCGGCGTCCTTGATCATCTGATCGATTTCGGCATCGGACAGGCCCGAGTTCGCCTTGATCGTGATCTTGTTTTCCTTGCCGGTCGCCTTGTCCTTCGCGCCGACGTGCAGGATGCCGTTCGCGTCGATGTCGAACGTCACTTCGATCTGCGGCACGCCGCGCGGTGCCGGCGGGATGCCTTCCAGGTTGAACTCGCCGAGCGCCTTGTTGCTGATGGCCATCTCGCGTTCGCCCTGGTACACCTTGATCGTCACGGCGCCCTGGTTGTCGTCGGCCGTCGAGTAGACCTGAGCGTGCTTGGTCGGGATCGTGGTGTTCTTGTTGATCATCTTCGTCATCACGCCGCCGAGCGTTTCGATGCCGAGCGACAGCGGGGTCACGTCGAGCAGCAGCACGTCCTTGCGGTCGCCCGACAGCACCTGGCCCTGGATCGCCGCGCCAACCGCGACGGCTTCGTCCGGGTTCACGTCACGGCGCGGGTCCTTGCCGAAGAATTCCTTCACCTTCTCCTGCACCTTCGGCATGCGCGTCTGACCGCCGACCATGATCACGTCGTCGATGTCCGACACCTTGACGCCGGCATCCTTGATCGCGGTGCGGCACGGCTCGATGGTGCGCTCGACCAGATCCTCGACCAGCGCTTCCAGCTTGGCGCGCGTGATCTTCAGGTTCAAGTGCTTCGGACCCGATGCGTCGGCCGTGATGTACGGCAGGTTGATTTCGGTCTGCTGGCTCGACGACAGCTCGATCTTGGCCTTTTCAGCGGCTTCCTTCAGGCGTTGCAGCGCGAGCACGTCCTTCGACAGGTCGACGCCCTGCTCCTTCTTGAACTCGCCGATGATGTAATCGATGATGCGCTGGTCGAAATCCTCGCCGCCGAGGAACGTGTCGCCGTTGGTCGACAGCACTTCGAACTGCATTTCGCCGTCGACGTCGGCGATTTCGATGATCGAGACGTCGAACGTGCCGCCGCCCAGGTCATACACGGCGATCTTGCGGTCGCCCTTTTCGGCTTTATCCAGGCCGAACGCGAGCGCGGCCGCGGTCGGCTCGTTGATGATGCGCTTCACTTCGAGGCCGGCGATGCGGCCGGCATCCTTGGTGGCCTGGCGCTGGCTGTCGTTGAAGTACGCCGGCACCGTGATCACGGCTTCCGTGACGGTTTCGCCGAGGTAATCTTCGGCCGTCTTCTTCATCTTGCGCAGCACTTCGGCCGACACCTGCGGCGGCGCCAGCTTTTCGCCGTGCGCTTCGACCCAGGCGTCGCCGTTGTCGGCCTTGACGATGGCGTACGGCATCAGGCCGATGTCCTTCTGGACTTCCTTCTCTTCGAAGCGACGGCCGATCAGGCGCTTGACCGCGAACAGGGTGTTACGGGGGTTGGTCACCGATTGACGCTTGGCGGGCGCACCGACCAGCACTTCGTTGTCGTCCATGTAAGCGATGATCGACGGCGTGGTGCGGGTGCCTTCCGAATTCTCGATGACCTTGACCTGATTGCCTTCCATCACGGCCACGCACGAGTTCGTGGTGCCGAGGTCAATACCGATGATCTTTCCCATTTTTCGTAATCTCCAGAAACGCTGTTTGCTGCGGCTTTTCGGGGCTTTTTCCCGGTTTTGCCGCGCCGAATTCAACTCTGCACACGAAATAGGTGCGACCGCGCCGTTTTCAAGACCCCGAACACGATGCGGCTATTCAATTTTTTCAATCGCCGGCGGCACGCGGCCGAACGGCGATCGGGGCCGAAACAATCCGACCCCGAAAAACGACAACGGGCAAGCGAGGAAACGACGCGCGGGGCGATCCATGCCGGGCCAGCCGGCGGCATCGCCTTGCGATTCGCCGAAGGCGAACCGGCTTCATCGCGGCGCGGATCAGGACCCACGCGCCGCCGGCCGGCTTTCCCGCCGGCCTCCCCAACCTGAGGGGCGCGCTCGGGGCGCGCCGCCTTCCTTTTTGCTTACTTCGGCTGCGCGACCGTCACGAGCGCCGGGCGCAGCACGCGGTCGGCAATCGTATAGCCCTTTTGCAACACGTTGACGACGGTGTTGGCTTCCTGCTCGGCCGGCACCATCGAGATCGCCTGATGCTGATGCGGATCAAATTTCGCGCCCACCGGGTTGATCACGTTCACGCGGCCCTTTTCGAGCGCGTTGTTGAGCTGGCGCAAGGTCAATTCGACGCCTTCGCGAATCTTCGCGACGTCGTCCGACGTGTCGCCCACGGCCGCTTCGAGGCTGTCGATCACCGGCAGCAGGTGCTCGGCGAAGCTTTCGATGGCGAACTTGTGCGCCTTGGCGACGTCTTCCTGTGCACGGCGGCGCGCGTTTTCGGTTTCGGCCTTCGCGCGCAGGAAGTGCTCCTGCAGCTCGGCAACCTTGGCTTGCGCTTCGGCCAGCGCGGCGTCGGCTTCGGCGGCCTGCGGCACGTCGGCCTGGGCCGGCTGAGCAGCCTGTGCGTCGCGGCCGGTTTCGTCGGCCGGTTGAGCAGCCGGATTCTCTTGCGTGTTTTCCATGTCGCTGAAATCGATTGGGTGAATGAAAGCCAGCCCGGCGGCACGCTGCGGACAAGGCCCGTGGCCTGCCTGCCGAGCAACAGAAACCCACATAGGGCCGAAAACAACAATTTCAAGAGGGTCTTTCGGCGGTTCGCGTCCGATCGGCAGGATCGACCCGCAACCGGCCGTAACAACCGTTACCACCACCCCACTGGATCGGCCCCGGACGCTGCACTACACTGCGTCTGAGGCTGCCCGGACCCACCCCGACGCGGCCCGATTCGTCGGATCATTTCGAACGACGCACAGCGCGCGCGCACCACTCACCGGCCGCCGCCTTCCGATTGCGGACCCGTTCCGCTGGCCGTCCCAAGGGGAGTACCGTGAAATTGACCTTTGTCATTTCGGTGGTCGCGCTGGTACTCGTGGCCGGCACCACCACCATCTGCATGTCGGGCGCCGTCACCGATCGCACCACCGAATACGGCAGCGCGCGGGCGACGTTCGAGCCCACCTTCAGCGCCCATTCGAAAGTTTGTCGATGATCCGGCGGTCGCGCTTGGTCGGGCGGCCGTGCATCTCGGCGGCCGGCTCGCGATAATGCCGTCGCCGATCGAGTTCGGCAAGCCGTTTCGCCCGCCCTTCCGCGGTTTCCGAATACAAGGTCTGAGCGATGCTAGCCGGGCCGCGCAGGTCGCAGATCCCGAGCACTTCCACTTGCCAGACCACCGTTTCGATGGTGATTTCCACACGATCGCCCACCCGCACGTCCTTCGACGGCTTGACGGCCGCGCCGCCGATCCGCACCCGGCCCTTCTCGACGGCGTCGGTGGCCAGCGAGCGCGTCTTGAAGAAGCGCGCCGCCCATAGCCATTTGTCGATCCGCAGCTTGGCGCCCGGTTCGGTCGAAATCCGGTAGTTCATCGGCTTGATTCCGCTTCGTGACGGTGAATGAGGCTCGGGCCGCCCCGGTTCAGGCGGCCGTCTCGGCCGGCACCGCCACGCGCGCCGGCCAGCCCTGCAGGTTTTCCGCGACGATCTGGCCCAGCGCGTCGATCCAGGCCGGCGACGCATTCAGGCACGGAATGCGGTGGAACGCGCCACCGCCGGCATGCAGGAATTCGTCGCGCACTTCCATGCCGATTTCCTCGATGGTTTCGAGGCAATCGGACGTGAAGCCGGGGCAGAACACGTCGGCGCGCTTGACGCCGGCCGCGCCGAGTTCGCGCAGCGTCGGCGCCGTGTACGGCTGCAGCCATTCGGCCTTGCCGAAGCGCGACTGGAACGTGACGAGGCATTCGAGCGAGCCGAGGCCGAGCGTGGCGATCAGCAGCGCCGCCGTTTGCTGGCACTGGTCATGGTACGGATCGCCGAGGTCGAGCGTGCGCTTCGGCACGCCGTGGAAACTGAGCACCAGCTTGTCGCCGGCCGCGAAATCGGGGCGACCGTGCTCGGCCCAGTAATGCAGCACCTGCTCGGCCAGCGCATGAATATAGGCGGGATGGTCGGCGTAGTGGCGCACCGTGCGCACTTCGAGCTGGTTGCGCATGCGCCCCAGCGCGGCGAACGCCGCGTCGAACGCGGTTGCCGTGGTGGACGACGAATACTGCGGATACAGCGGCATCAGCAGCACCCGTTCCGCGCCCGCGTGCTTCAACTGGCCGAGCACCGTGCCGATGTCGGGCGTGCCGTAGCGCATCGCGTAATCGACCATCACCTGATAGCTGTTGGCGGCGAACAGCGGCCGCAGGCCTTCGACCTGCCGCTCGGTGTGCACGCGCAACGGCGAGCCTTCGGGAGTCCAGACGGTCGCGTATTTCTTCGCCGAGGCGCGCGAGCGGAACGGCAGGATCAGCCCGCGCAGGATCGGCTGCCAGGCGATGGCCGGGATTTCCACCACGCGCGGATCGGACAGGAATTGCGCCAGATAGCGCCGCACGGCGCCCGGCGTGGGCGCGTCGGGCGTGCCGAGATTGACGAGCAGAACGGCGATGCGATGCGCCGGCGCGTGTTGCGACGGCGGCTCGAGATCAAAACGCATGAACGGGGATGGGCCTGGGCACCGGATCGAACGAGCCTCATTATAGCGACGGCCCACGACCCGGCGACACGAGACGGCGAAAGGCCGACGCGCCAATCGGGGCAATAGCGAACGGCTTACTGGTTGCCGCTCAAGGTCAGCGACAGCAGCCGCGCCGTGATGTCGACGATCGGGATCACGCGGTTGTAGGCCATCCGCGTCGGCCCGATCACGCCGAGCGTGCCGACGATCTTGCCGTTCACCTCATAGGGCGCGGTGACGACGCTCATCTCGTCGATCGGCACCAGCGTCGATTCCCCGCCGATGAAGATCTGCACGCCCTGCGCATGGCTCGACACGTCGAGCAGTTGCAGCAGGCTGGTTTTCTGGTCGAACACGTCGAACAGCTTGCGCAGCCGCGCCATGTCGGACGACAGATCCGCCACTTCGAGCAGGTTGCGCTCGCCCGAGATCAGCAGCGTGTCGCCGTCGTCGGGCGTTTCGGTGCTGGCCGTGACGGCGGCGTGCATCAGTGCGGTCACGTCGTCGCGCAGCGCGTCGATTTCCTCGCGCAGGCGGCGGCGCACCTCGTCGAACGACAGCCCGGCGAAATTGGCGTTGATATAGTTCGAGGCCTCGGTCAGCTGCGACGGCGAATAATCGCGCTGGGTGGCCATCATGCGGTTCTGCACGTCGCCCTCGGGCGTGACGATGATCAGCAGGATCCGCTTGTCGGACAGCCGCATGAATTCGACCTGCTTGAACACATGGCTGCGGCGCGGGGTCAGCACCACGCCGGCGAACTGCGACAGGTTGGACAGCACGCTGGCGGCGGCGGCCACCACCTTCTGCTGCGGCTCGCCCGCCTGCAGGGTGGTTTGCACGAGCCGCGTGAGCGCGTCGCTGTCGATCGGCGATTCGACCGACAGCATGGTGTCGACGAACAGCCGATAGCCGCGTGGCGTCGGTACGCGCCCGGCGGAGGTGTGCGGGCTCGAAACGAGGCCAAGCTCCTCCAGGTCGGACATCACGTTGCGGATGGTGGCCGGGCTCAGCTCGAGCCCGGAATACCGGGACAACGTGCGCGAGCCGACCGGCTGACCGTCGGCGATATACCGTTCGATCAGGGTTTTCAGGAGGGTGCGTGCGCGGGGATCTAACATGGTCGAAAATTCTAGCGCAAGCGCGCGGCGCCCGCGAGGGTTGCGGCGCCAAGGCGCCCTCGGCCTCCCGGCCGGTTCCTTTTCGTCATCCAGCTATGGTGTAATGCCGCCATGAATACCGGCAACCAGTTCCAGACCGTGGCGCTCGTCGGGCGCAGCAACACCCCCGGCATCGCCGAACCGCTCGCCGCGCTGGCCGCTGCCATCGTGAAGCGAGGGCTCGAAGTCGTCTTCGAGGCAGCCACCGCGCAAGAATACGGCATCAAGGGCCATCCGGCGCTGACACCCACCGAAATCGGCGCGCGCGCCGACGTCGCGATCGTGCTCGGCGGCGACGGCACCATGCTCGGCATCGGCCGCCAGCTTGCCCCCTACCGCACCCCGCTGATCGGCATCAACCACGGCCGGCTGGGCTTCATCACCGATATCTCGGCCTCCGAGATGCTCGACCTGGTGCCGCTGATGCTGTCGGGCAGCTTCGAGCGCGAGGAACGCACGCTGCTCGAAGCGCGCATCGTGCGCAACGGCGAGCCGATCTATCACGCGCTGGCCTTCAACGACGTGGTGGTGAACCGCAGCGGCTTCTCCGGGATGGCCGAATTACGGGTCTCGGTGGACGGCCGCTTCATGTACAACCAGCGCTCGGACGGCCTGATCGTGGCCACCCCCACCGGCTCCACGGCCTACGCGCTGTCGTCGGCCGGCCCGATCCTGCATCCGCAACTGCAGGGCATCGTGCTGGTGCCGATCGCCCCGCACGCGCTGTCGAACCGGCCGATCGTGCTGCCCGACGACGTCAAGGTCGGCATCCAGATCATCGGCGGGCGTGACGTCAACGTGAACTTCGACATGCAGTCGTTCACGGCGCTGCAACTGAACGACACCATCGAGGTGCGCCGCTCGCGCCACACGGTGCCATTCCTGCATCCGGTCGGCTACAGCTTCTACACGACGCTGCGCAAGAAGCTGCACTGGAACGAGCATCCGTCGCACGACGACGATCCGGAATCCTGACGCGGCCGCGCCACCCACCATGCTCCGCCATCTCTCGATTCGCGACTTCGTCATCGTCGCCGGGCTCGACCTCGAATTCGACACCGGCTTCAGCGTGTTCTCCGGTGAAACCGGCGCCGGCAAGTCGATCCTGATCGATGCGCTCGCGCTCGCGCTCGGCGAGCGGTCAGACGCCAGCGTCGTGCGCGCCGGCTGCCAGCGCGCCGACATCACCGCCGAATTCACGCCGCACGACCGTGTCGCGCAATGGCTCGACGTGCATGCGTTCGATGCCGACGACGTGGTCATGATGCGCCGCGTCATCGACGCCAACGGCCGGTCGCGCGCGTTCATCAACGGCACCAGCGCCACGCTCTCGCAATTGCGCGAGCTGGGCGAGATGCTGGTCGACGTGCACGGCCAGCACGCGCACCAGTTGCTGATGCGGCCCGACGCCCAGCGCGAGATGTTCGACACGCACGCAGGCCTGACGGCCGACGCGGCCGCCGTGGCGCGCGCCTGGCGCGCCTGGCGCGATGCGCTCCATCAGATCGAGCTCGCGCAAACCCACGAGCGCGAACTGCAGCTCGAACGCGAAAAACTGGCCTGGCAGCTCGCCGAACTCGACAAGCTCGCGCCGCAACCGGGCGAATGGGACGAGGTCAACAGCGAGCACGGCCGCCTCACGCATGCGGCGAACCTCAGCCAAGGCGTGCAGGCTGCGCTGCTGGCGATCTCCGAATCGGATCAATCGATGCTCGGGCATCTGGGCGCGGTGCTCTCGAACGTGCGCCATCTGGCCTCGCTCGACCCGGCGCTCAACGACGTGCTGGCCTCGCTCGATCCGGCCGAAATCCAGTTGCGCGAGGCCTCGTATTCGCTGTCGCACTACGCGCAGCGGCTCGAACTCGATCCGGGCCGGCTCGCGCAGGTCGAGATGCGGCTCGACGCGCTGCATTCGGCCGCGCGCCGCTTCCGGCTGCCGCCCGACACGCTGCACGACGAACACCTGGCGCGCCGCGAGCAGCTTGCCGCGCTCGACGCCGCCGCCGACCTGAGCAACCTGCAGGTCGCGGCCGACCGTGCCCGCGAAGCCTATCTGGACGACGCGCGCACGCTGTCGGCGGCGCGCGCCGATGCGGCCACCGCGCTGGGCAGCGCCGTCACGGCCGCGATGCAGGAGTTGTCGATGGCGGGCGGCAGCTTCGATGTCGCGCTGGTGCCGCTCGCCGAAGGCGGCGCGCACGGCCTGGAACAGATCGAGTTCCGCGTGGCCGGCCATCCGGGCGTGCCGCTGCGCCCGCTGACCAAGGTCGCCTCGGGCGGCGAGCTGGCGCGCATCAGCCTCGCGCTCGCGGTGATCGCCAGCGCGGCCAGCCTCACGCCCACGCTGATCTTCGACGAAGTGGATACCGGCATCGGCGGCGGCGTGGCCGAGGTGGTCGGGCGGCTGCTGCATCAGTTGGGCCGCGACCGTCAGGTGCTGTGCGTGACGCACCTGCCGCAAGTGGCCGCGCGCGGCGATCATCACTTCCAGGTCGCCAAGGGCCGGGACCACGCGGGCGGCACCGTCTCGACGGTCACGCCGCTCGACCGCGCGAGCCGCGTCGAGGAAGTCGCGCGCATGCTCGGCGGCATCGAGATCACCGCCACCACGCGCAAGCACGCCAAGGAAATGCTGGCCGCCTGAGGCCGAGGCGCCGCGCACCGGCGCCATGCCAGCCTGCTCGATCTCGCAGGCCGGCCACCGCGAGCCGATCTCAGTGAGCCGCCAGTGCGTGCCACGGTCGATCGCGGCCGGATCGCCCGCACGGAACGCGTGCTTAGAGAAACAGATGCGGATGGATGACACGTCGCCATTTGAGCGCCGCGCCCGCCCCGTCTGGTTTCCTTCAGCCCTCGGCGTCCCCCGCAGCGGCCGGCGTCACCCCGCCGAACACCCGCTCCCACAAGGCCTGCACGGCCGCGCGCTCGGCCGCCACGGCCTCGCCCGGCACGCGCGCCTTCTCCATGCCATCGAGCCGCAATTGATGCTGCCGCTTGCGATAGACCCGGTAGGCGGCGCCCACCGTCTCGGCCTCGGTGTCGTCCATCAGGCCGAAACGCGCCACCTCGCGCAGCAGCGCGATATTGCCGGTATTGCGGATCAGGGCCGGATCGCTCGCCGCATGCAGCAGCACCCAGTACTGGACGATGAACTCGATGTCGACCATCCCGCCGCGATCGTGCTTGAGGTCGAACAGCTCGCTCGTGTTCGGGTGGCCGGCCGTCACTTTGTCGCGCATGCCGACGATCTCGCGCGCCAGCAGCTCGCCGTCGCGCGGCGTGGTCAGCACCTGCTCGCGGATCGCCTCGAACGCCGCGCCGATCTCGGGATCGCCCGCGCTGAAGCGCGCGCGCGTGAGCGCCTGGTGCTCCCAGACCCAGGCGGTGTTCGCGCCGTCGCCCTCGCGCAACTGATAGCGGCGGAACGCATCGAGATCGGTGACGAGCAGCCCCGCCTCGCCGTTCGGCCGCAGCCGCAGGTCCAGATCGAACAGCGCGCCGGCGCCGGTGGCGGTGGTCAGCCAGGTGATCAGCCGGCGCGTGTAGGTGGTGTAGATGTCGGCGGCGCGGTCGTCGGGGTCGTCGTAGAGGAAGATCACGTCGAGGTCCGACGCGTAGCCCAGCTCCTTGCCGCCGAGCTTGCCGTAGGCGATCACGGCGAAGCGCGGTGCGTCGCGGTGACGCTTGGCCAGTTGCGACCAGACCACGCCGAGCGTCACGTCGAGCACGGCGTCGGCCAGCTCCGAGAGCCGATCGCTGACATGCTCGACCGACAGCTTGCCGGCCAGATCGATCAGCAGAATCCGAAATACCTCGGCGTGCTGCGCGTGGCGCAGCAGGTCCATCTGCTGTTCCATGCCGTCGGCGGCGGCGAGCCGCGCGCGCAACGTGTCCTTGAACAGCGTCACGTCGAACGGGCTGGCGATCGCCTCGTCGTCGAGCAGTTCGTCGAGCAGTTGCGGATGGCGGATCAGGTAGCCGCCGCCCCAGCGCGTCGCGCCGAGCACCGACAGCACGCGCTCCAGCGCGGCCGGGTATTCGGTCAGCAGCGCCAGATAGGCGCCGCGCCGGCCGACCGTCTCCAGCAGATCGAAGAAACGGATCACGGTGTCGCCGCGATGCGCGGCATCGATGCCGGGGGCCGCGTCGAGCGCGCGCTTGGCGACGCGATCGAAACGCTGCCGGCTGCTTTCGGGCAGCCCGGCGTAGCGCGACGAGCGCCACACACCGCGCAGCCGCGCCAGCACGGCCGCCGGGTCGGCGAAGCCGAGGCCGGACAGGCGAGCGAGCAGCGCGTCGTCCTCGCCGTCGTCGGCCAGCGCCTCGCTCCAGATCCAGGCCGACGCACCGTCGTCGCCATGGCCGTTGCCGCCCGGCTCGTCGGCCAGCCGGTTCGAGAAGATCTGGTCGAACTGCGCCTCGACGAAACCGCGATGGCGATCGAGTTCGACCAGCAGCGCGGCGTAATCGGCATAGCCGAGCGAGGCCGCCAGCGCCGCGCGATCGGCGGGGTCCACCGGCATCGCGTGGGTCTGCGCATCGTTGCGGTATTGCAGGCGGTGCTCGATCACGCGCAGGAACCGGTAGGCCTCGGCGAAGCGCTCGGCCACGTCGGCCGCCACCAGCCCGCGCGTGACCGCGTGCGCCAGCACCGCGAGCGTCGGCCGAATCCGGAAATCGGCATCCTGGCCGCCGCGGATCAACTGGAACACCTGCGCACTGAATTCGATCTCGCGGATGCCGCCACGGCCGAGCTTGATGTCGTCGGCCTTGTCGGGGCGCATCGAAGCGCGCCGCTGCGCTTCCTGGCGGATCTGGCTGTGCAGCGAGCGGATCGCGCCGATCACGCCGAAATCGAGGTAGCGCCGGTAGACGAACGGCTTGACGATCGCATCGAGCTGTTTCGCCAGGCGCTGCGCCGGCTCGCTGTCGGGCTCCGACACGAGCCGCCCCTTGATCCACGCATAGCGCTCCCACTCGCGGCCCTGCACGTAGAAGTATTCCTCCAGCATGCCGAGGCTGCAGACCAGCGGGCCGGAATCGCCGTTCGGGCGCAAGCGCATGTCGACGCGAAACACGTAGCCGTCGGCGGTGGCGTCGGACATCACGCCGATCAGGCGCCGGCCGAGCCGCGTGAAATATTCCTGGGTGGCCAGCGCGGCGCGCGTGCCGCCGGCCGTCTCGCCGTCGTCTTCGTAGACGAAGATCAGGTCGATGTCGGACGACACGTTCAGCTCGCGCCCGCCGAGCTTGCCCATGCCGACCACGCCGAGCGTCAGGCGCTCGCCCGACGGCCCGCGCGGCTCGCCGTAGAGCGCTTCCAGTTCGGTCGACAGCACGGCCAGCGAGCGTTGCAGCGTGGCTTCGGCCAGGTCGGTCATCGCGCCGGTGACTTCGGCGACGTCGGCCAGCCCGGCCAGATCGCGCTCGGCCACCGCGCCGAACACCTCGATGCGCAACTGCCGCAAGGCGCGGCGCAGCGGCTCCTCGCCGATCGGGTGACCCGGCCCGCCCGCGGCGGCGTCGAGCAGCTCGGTGAGCCGCGCCTCGATCGCGGCGCGGCCGACCGGTGCGGCGGCCCAGGCGGCGATACGCGCGGCGAGTTCGGAGCGCGCGACGGCAGCGCGTGCGAGGTAGCGGGAATAGGCAGTGCTGATCAGGGCGGAGGCGTCGGTCATGGCGGCGGCGCGGCAGGAAGGCAGTCGGAGCGCCGACGCAATGCGCGCGGCGCCAGGAGGCAAGCAGGAGACTGGCCGGATAAGCCGGCGCGCGGCGGCCATCGCCCGCGCTTCGATTTTCCGGCGACAAAGGCGCGCAAGCCGGCCATACGGCCGCTCCGGCGCACCCCTGTGTTACATTCCAGCGTCAGTCCGCAACGCTATCACATCGCCGCCCCTCAGCCGCATGCCCGACCGCCAGGAATCCGCAGCCAGTCAAGAAGCCGGACCTCCCGAGCACGATCATCCGGTGCTGCGTCGCGTGCTCCGCGTCGCCATCGTGAGCGGCGCCACCCTCTATTTCGTCGCCGCCACCGGCTACCTCGGCCTGCGCTACGTGCTGCTGCCGCAGGTCGACACGCTGCGGCCCCGCATCGAAACCTTCGTTTCCGACAAGCTCCATACCGAAGTCCGGATCGGCAAGCTCGCGCCGCATTGGTCGGGCATGCAGCCCGGCGTCGACATCACGGCGCTGACGATTCGCGGCAAGGACGGCAAGACGGCGCTGAACGTGCCGCACGCCACCGCCGCAATCTCGTGGCGCTCGCTGATCCAGTTCTCGCCGGCCCTGTCGAGCCTCGTGGTGGACGCCCCCGACCTGCTGATCGCACGCGCGCGCGACGGCACGCTGTCGGTGGCGGGCGTGACCGTGCCGACCGTGCACACCGGCGGCAACGACACGTTCAGCACCTGGCTGCTGCGCCAACAGGCGATCGTGCTGCGCGGCGGCACGCTGCGCTGGCTCGACGCCCAGCGTGACGCGCCCGAGCTGACGCTGACCGGCATCCGCCTCGCGGTGCTCAACGACGGCCTGGTGCACCGGCTCGCGCTGCAGGCACCGGCCAAC
This sequence comes from Burkholderia sp. 22PA0099, assembly GCF_047497165.1. Classification (NCBI taxonomy): domain Bacteria; kingdom Pseudomonadati; phylum Pseudomonadota; class Betaproteobacteria; order Burkholderiales; family Burkholderiaceae; genus Burkholderia; species Burkholderia sp. 22PA0099. The sequence goes on from NZ_CP163165.1 coordinate 3,839,499, forward strand.
GGCACGCTGTTCGCCGGCCCGCTCGATTTCCGCGCGCGCTTCACCCACAAGCCGCTGGCCGCGATCGGCCGGCCCGCCAACTGGACGGGCGACGCCTACGTATCCACCGGCGCGGTCGACCTGCCGACGCTCGCGCGCTACCTGCCGGTGCCGCTGCGCGCCTACGCGGGCCGCATCGACAACACGATCTGGATCGGTTTCCGCAACGGCCGGCTGTTCGACGCGCACGGCAGCCTGAACGGCGCCGATCTGGCGCTGCGCGTGCGGCCGACGCAGCCGCGCCTCGATATCCCGGTCGCGAAGTTCGGCTGGGATCTCGCGCTCGATCCGGGCCACGACTACACGCTGAGCCTCTCGAACCTGCACGCCGAGCTGGGCCAGCCGCCGCTCGACGACGGCACGCCGCTGTCGCGCTCGCTGGCGTTCTCGACGCTGACCGCGCGCTATCGCGTGCCCGACGCGCAGCACGGCCAGTTGATCCGGGTGGCCGGCGACCGCGTCGATCTCGGCATCCTCGCCGAATTCATCCGCGGCTTGCCGCTGCCCGCGCGGTTCCGCAACGAACTGGTGCGCGTCGACCCGCGCGGGCTGGTCGCCAATTACGTGATGGAAGCCGAGCGCGCCGCACCGAGCCGCGCCGAGCTGGCCGGCGACGACACCGCGCATGCCGCGCCGATCGTGCATTACCACGCGACGGGCGATCTGCAGGGCATCAGCTTCGAGGCGCAGGAGCCCGGGCCGGGCCTGTCGCCGCGCGGCCACCCGCGCGCCGGGATACCGGGCTTCGAGAACCTCTGGGGACATATCGATGCGAGCGAGCGCGGCGGACAGGCACAGATCGATACGGTCAATGCCGCCGTCACGGTGCCGGGCGTGTTCGAGGATCCGCGCCTGACGTTCGACCGGATCCGCGCGCAAACCGCCTGGACCATCGCGGCCCAGCCCGCGCCGGGCGAACGGCGGCCGCGCATCGAGGTGCAGGTGCCGTCGCTGTACGTGGCCAACCCGGATGCCGAGATCACCGTGACCGGCAGCTACACGAACCCCGGCCACGGGCGCGGCAACCTCGACCTGAAGGCCGACTTCGGCCGCGCGGCGGTGGCGCGCATCGTCCGCTACCTGCCGACCAGCATGTCGGATCGCCTGCACCTGTACCTCGGCCATGCACTGCAAGCCGGCACGGTGTCGAAGGGCGCGACCATCATCGCCAAGGGGCCGCTCGAAACCTTCCCCTACGAATACACGCCGGATCAGGGCATCTTCCACGTGCACGCGCCGTTCACGGGCGGGCGCTTCGAGCCGACGCCGCAGCCGCCGCGCCGGCTCGCCAACGGCACGCTGAGCGTGTGGCCGGCGCTCGACGGCATCGAAGGCGTGTTCGAGATGCAGCAGAACAAGCTGCGCTTCGACATCCCGCGCGCCCGCTACAAGGGCGTGCAACTGACCAACGTGGTCGGCCGCATCGACGATCTCGGCCATCCGCTCAAATCGCCGCTCGTGATCGAGGGCCGCGCCCACGGCCCGCTGGCCGACCTGATCGACTACGCCGACAACAGCACGCTCGGCGGCCTGTCCGGCCACGTCGGCCAGCGCCTGCGCGCGCAGGGGCCGGCCTCGCTGGCGCTGAAGCTGACCATCCCGCAGCGCCAGAAGCAGCCGCACACGCAGGTCGCCGGCGCGCTCGCGTTCGGCGGCAACACGCTGGAGGCGGACGGCCTGCCGCCGCTGTCGCAACTGCGCGGCACGGTGCGCTTCACGCAGCAGAGCGCCTCGCTCGACCGGCTTTCGGCGCGCCTGCTCGGCGGCGAGGTGCACGCCAACGGCGGCTTCCGTCACGGCGGCAACTACGATGTCGACGTGGACGGCCGGATCGCCGTCGATTCGGCGCGCGGGCTGAACCTGCACGGGCCGGCGGCGGCGCTGCTCGGCCGGGTGGTCGGCGACGCGCCTTACCAGTTGTCGGTGCGCGGCACGAAGGGCGGCCTGCCCGAAGTCAGCGCGTCGTCCGACCTGACCGGCCTCGCGCTCGATTTCCCCGCGCCGTTCACCAAGCCGGCCGGCACGGCCATGCCGTTCAGCTTCACGCTGCGCCCGCTGCCGCCCGACGGCCGCCGCACGCTCGGCCAGGCCGACCTGAAGCTCGGCCCCGTGGCGGCCACCTATCTGCTCGATGCGACGCACGGCGAGCCGCTGCACGCGGTGCGCGGCGCGCTCGGCATGAACCGCATGCCCGACCTGCCGCGCGACGGCGTGACGGCCGTGGTCGACGCCTCCGCGCTCGACGCCGACGCCTGGCTCGCGTTCGCCAAGACGCTGCGCCCGACCGCCGGCACGCGCGCGGTCGCGGCCCCGGCAGCGGCGGCGGTGGCCGACAAAGGCCCGACTGCGCCGTCGGCGCCCACTTCTGCGTCGGCGCCCGCCGCCGCGAACGCACCGCTGCCGGCCGCGCGCGTCGATCTCGCCAGCTTCGCGCCGAAACGCTTCGCGCTGCACTTCGGCACGCTGAAGCTGATCAAGCGCAACTGGGAAAACGTGATCGTCGGCGCCTCGCACGTGGACGACCTCTGGCAGGCCAACGTGGCCTCGAACCAGGTATCGGGCTACCTGTCGTGGGAGCCGCGCGGCGGCCAGAACAGCGCGGGCGTGCTCAATGCGCGGCTCGCCAAGCTGGTGATCCCCGACAGCGCCGATCACGACCTGGTGGGCGGCGCGATGAACATGCCGACCGATCGCGCGATGCCGGCCATCGATCTGGTGGTCGACCAGGTGGTGGCGCGCGGGCACGACATCGGCCGGTTGCAGGTCAACGCGCACAACTTCGACGAAAACGGCATCCCGGTCTGGCAGCTCGACAAGCTCGAACTGGCCAACCCGGCCGCCAAGCTCACCGCCACTGCCAACTGGCGTACCTCGCGGCGCGCCATCGCGCACGGCGCCGACGGGGACGACGCGCCGCGCCGCACCGTGTTCGACTTCAAGCTGGCGATCGACGACGCCGGCGCGCTGCTCGACCGCGTGGGCCTGCCGCGCACGGTCGCGAACGGCCGCGGCACGCTGGAAGGCAAGGTCGGCTGGCGCGGCGGCCCGACCGCCATCGATTACCCGTCGCTCGACGGCCGGCTCGCCATCGATCTCGCTCACGGCCAGATCCTCAAGGTTGATCCGGGCGCGGCCAAGCTGCTCGGCGTGTTGAGCCTGCAGGGGCTGGCGCGCTTCCTGACGCTCGATTTCCGCGACGTGATCGGCAAGGGCCTGCCGTTCGACTCGATCCAGGGCACCAGCCGGATCGACGACGGCATCGCCACCACCGACGATTTCCGCATGGTTACCGCGCCGGCGCGCGTGACCGTCAAGGGCACGGTCGATCTGGCCCACGAAACACAGGACCTGCACGCGCACATCGCGCCGAAGGTGAGCGCCAGCGCGGCGGCGGTGGGCGCGGCCGTGATCAACCCATTGCTCGGCCTCGGCGTGCTGGCCGCCAACCTCGCGCTGTCGCAAACGCTGTCCCACGCGTTCGCGTTCGACTATGCGATCACCGGCTCGTGGGCGCATCCGCGGATTCAGCGAGTGACCGGCGATCGGGGTAAGATGATCCGCACGCCCGACGGCGAACCCCAGCGCTGATGCGCCGCGCCGCCACCGGGCCGCACCCTTTTTACTCCTCGACGAAGCTTCCTCGATGACCGACCGACCCGATCGCGTTTCCCCGTTCACGGTCGCCGCGCTGCAGATGGTCAGCACGCCCGACGTCGTCCGCAACCTCGACGAGGCCGGCCGGCTGATCGCCGAGGCGGCCGCCGACGGCGCGCAACTGGTGCTGCTGCCCGAATACTTCTGCTTCATGGGCCACCGCGATACCGACAAGCTCGCGATCGCCGAGCCCTACCCCGACGGCCCGATCCAGCGCTTCCTGGCCGACGCCGCGAAACGCCACGGCATCTGGGTGATCGGCGGCACGCTGCCGCTGGCCGCGCCGGAACCGTCGCGGGTGCTGAACACCACGCTGGTGTTCGATCCCGAGGGCCGCGAGGCGGCGCGCTACGACAAGATCCACCTGTTCAGCTTCGAGAAGGGCGAGGAATCGTTCGACGAGGCTCGCACGATCCGTCCCGGCGAGGCCGTGCAGACGTTCGACGCGCCGTTCGGCAAGGTGGGCCTGTCGGTCTGCTACGATCTGCGCTTCCCGGAGCTGTACCGCAAGCTCGGCGATTGCGCCCTGATGGTGGTGCCGTCGGCCTTCACGTACACCACCGGCCGCGCGCACTGGGAAACGCTGCTGCGCGCACGGGCAGTCGAGAACCAGTGCTACGTGCTGGCGGCCGCGCAGGGCGGCAAGCACGAGAACGGCCGCCGCACCTGGGGCCACAGCCTGCTGATCGATCCGTGGGGCGAGATCGTCGCCGTGCGCGAGGAAGGCGCCGGCGTCGTGGCCGGCCCGCTCGACGCGGCGCGCATCGCCGAAGTTCGCCAGAGCCTGCCCGCGTGGCGGCATCGCGTGCTCGGCTGAGCGCACCGCCCCCATTACGAGACATCCCCGAGTCACCTGCTAAGAACCCCGATACCGCATGAACATCATCGAACCCGGCATCCGCAATCTCGCCCTCGCCAAGGACATCCTGCTCACGCCGTACGGCCTCGACGAATCGCTGCTCACGCGCACGCTCGCCGACATCTTCACGCATCGCGTCGACTACGCCGACCTGTACTTCCAGGCCACGCGAAGCGAAGCCTGGAGCCTCGAGGAAGGGATCGTCAAATCGGGCAGCTTCAGCATCGACCAGGGGGTGGGCGTGCGCGCCGTGGCCGGCGACCGCACCGCATTCGCCTACTCGGACGACCTCTCGCCCGAGGCGATTCGCCAGGCGGCCTCGGCCACCAAGGCGATCGCCGCGGCAGGCGGCGGCCGGCGCAAGGTGCAGGTCGCCTCGTCGCTGACCGGCGTATCGGGGCGTGATCTGTATCTGCCGTCCGATCCGCTGGCCTCGCTCGACGCCACCGCCAAGGTCAAGCTGCTGGAGCGCGTCGAGCAGATGGCGCGCGGCCGCGACCCGCGCATCACGCAGGTGATGGCGGGCCTGGCCGGCGAATACGACGTGGTGCTGGTGGCGCGCAGCGACGGCGTGCTGGCCGCCGACATCCGCCCGCTGGTGCGCGTGTCGGTCACGGTGATCGCCGAACAGAACGGCCGCCGCGAAATCGGCTCGGGCGGCGGCGGCGGCCGCTTCGATTACGGCTATTTCAGCGACGAAGTCCTGTCGAAATACGTGGACGACGCCGTGCACGCGGCGCTCGTCAACCTCGACGCACGGCCGGCCCCGGCCGGCACCATGACGGTGGTGCTCGGCTCGGGCTGGCCCGGCGTACTGCTGCACGAAGCGATCGGCCACGGCCTGGAAGGCGACTTCAACCGCAAGGGCTCGTCCGCGTTCGCCGGCCAGATCGGCGAGCGCGTCGCCGCCAAGGGCGTGACGGTGGTGGACGACGGCACGCTGCCGAACCGCCGCGGCTCGCTGAACATCGACGACGAAGGCAACCCGACGCAGTGCACCACGCTGATCGAGGACGGCATCCTGAAGGGCTACATCCAGGACACGCTCAACGCGCGCCTGATGAAGATGCCCGTCACCGGCAACGCGCGCCGCGAATCGTACGCGGCGCTGCCGATGCCGCGCATGACCAACACCTACATGCTGAACGGCGACAAGGACCCGCAGGAAATCATCGCGTCGGTCAAGAACGGCCTGTACGCGGTCAATTTCGGCGGCGGCCAGGTCGACATCACCAACGGCAAGTTCGTGTTCTCGGCCTCCGAGGCCTACATGATCGAAAACGGCAAGATCACGTACCCCGTCAAGGGCGCAACGCTGATCGGCAGCGGCCCGGAATCGCTGAAATACGTCAGCATGATCGGCAACGACATGAAGCTCGATTCGGGCGTGGGCGTGTGCGGCAAGGAAGGCCAGAGCGTGCCGGTGGGCGTCGGCCAGCCGACCCTGCGAATCGATTCGATGACGGTGGGCGGCACCGCGTAAGCCGGGCCGGATCGCATGGTGCGATGCGGCAAGCCCGCATCGCCATGCAGAATTTCCTCATTAATTCTTGATTTCGCGCGGATCATCCGCGTTTTTCACCGCCCAGGCTTGCACATCGCGTGCAGCCCGGGTATAAAGTTGCAATCCTCTGCTCGACAACACATCGAACACGCCATGTCCGCCAAGTTTTATTTTTACTTTTTTTGGTATCTCAGACCGTTGGCGGATCGAGAGGAGTGATAGCGCGTAAAGCGCGAACCGAATTCCTGAAAAGACCGCCGGCGAACCCGGCGGTTTTTTTGCCCCGCCGGCGTCGCTCCGGCTCCCGATGAACCACCGGCCGCCCATTCAACCCACGATATCCGCAACGGCCCGACGCAAGCCCGAACCGGCAAAGCGACACTGGAGAACATAGCCATGCCCCCGCACAACACCGACGATGTCCGTATCCGCGAATTGAAAGAACTCACGCCGCCCGCCCATCTGATCCGCGAATTCCCGTGCTCGGAAACCGTGGCCGAGCTGATCTACTCGACGCGCCGTTCGCTGCACCGGATCCTGCACGGCATGGACGACCGGCTCGTGGTGGTGATCGGCCCGTGCTCGATTCACGATACCAAGGCCGCGGTCGAATACGCGAACCAGCTCGTCGACCTGCGCCGCAAGCACAAGGACGACCTGGAAATCGTGATGCGGGTGTACTTCGAGAAGCCGCGCACGACGGTGGGCTGGAAGGGGCTGATCAACGATCCGCAACTCGACAACAGCTTCAAGATCAACGAAGGCTTGCGCACCGCGCGCGAGTTGCTGCTGCAGATCAATACGCTGGGCCTGCCGGCCGGCACCGAATTCCTCGACATGATCAGCCCGCAGTACATCGCCGATCTGGTGTCGTGGGGCGCGATCGGCGCACGCACCACCGAATCGCAGGTGCACCGCGAGCTGGCGTCGGGCCTGTCGTGCCCGGTCGGCTTCAAGAACGGCACCGACGGCAACGTCAAGATCGCCGTGGACGCGATCAAGGCCGCTTCGCAGCCGCACCATTTCCTGTCGGTGACCAAGGGCGGCTACTCGGCGATCGTCTCGACCGCCGGCAACGAGGATTGCCACGTGATCCTGCGCGGCGGCAAGGCGCCCAACTACGACGCGGAAAGCGTGAACGCCGCCTGCGCCGATGTCGGCAAGGCCGGCCTCGCCGCGCGCCTGATGATCGACGCGAGCCACGCGAACAGCTCGAAGAAGCACGAGAACCAGATTCCCGTGTGCGCCGACATCGGCCGCCAACTGGCAGCCGGCGACGACCGCATCGTGGGCGTGATGGTGGAATCGCATCTGGTGGCCGGCCGTCAGGACCTGACGCCGGGCTGCCCGCTGACCTACGGCCAGAGCATCACCGACGCCTGTATCGGCTGGGACGACAGCGTCACGCTGCTCGACGGACTGGCCGAAGCGGTGCGGGCGCGCCGCGTGGCGCGCGGCAGCGGCAACTGAGGCGCGCGGGCTGGGCTGGCAGGGCGTGTCTGAAGCGCCGCCGCCAGGCCGCTGAATTGCCGAACCACTGAAATACACACATCGCCCGGGGGCGTCAACGCTCCCGGGCGATGTTGTTTACCGCGCTCGATGGGTGGTTCGACCGATCAGTCGATCGCGCCCGAACCGAAGATTTCCGCATGCACGCGCTCGCGCGCCACGCCGAGCGCCAGCAGCGCATCGCGCTGCGCGTTCATGAACGCCACCGGGCCGCAGACGTAGTAATCGGCGTCGGGCAGCATCGAGGCGCGCAACACGTCCGGCGTCAGACGCCCTTCGCGATCGTGATCGACGCCCGCGCGATCGCCCGGGCCGACGATTTCGTAGAGCACCTCGCGTTTCGCATCCGGGTAAGCCTTGACCAGCGCATTGAGCCAGTCGCGGAACGCATGCACGCTGCCCGAACGGCAGGCGTGCACGAAGCGGATTGGCCGCGTGCCGCCCGAGGCCGCCAGCGTCGTGGCCATCGACACCATCGGCGTGATGCCGACCCCGCCCGAAATCAGCACGACCGGCTTGCCGGCCTCGCGCGACAGCGTGAAATCGCCGGCCGGCGCCGTCACCTCGACGATCGCGCCCACCTCCACCCCGTCGTGCAGTTGCAACGAGATCTTGCCGGCCGGCACCGCCGGCACGCTGCCTGCGGCATGCCCGGCCTCGCGCTTCACCGAAATCCGCAACCACTTGCCGTTCGGCGCGTCCGACAGGCTGTACTGGCGCGGCTGATCGACGCCGAGATCGCCCACATAGCGCTTGATCGACACGAACTGGCCCGGCTCGAACTTAGGCGCCGAGCCGCCGTCGGTCGGCTCCAGATAGAACGAGGTGATTTCGTCGCTTTCGCGCTCCTTGCGCGCGACGCGGAACGGGCGATAACCGCTCCACGGCGCAGCGTCGTACAGCTTCGCCTCGACGCCGATCAGCAGCTCCGCGAGCTGCGCGTAGGCCGCCTGCCAGGCCGCGACCGTGTCCGCATCGACGGCATCGCCGAGCACCTCGACGACCGACGCCAGCAGATGCTCGCCGACGATCGGATAGTGTTCGGGCCGGATCGCCAGGCTCACGTGCTTCTGCGCGATGCGCGACACGGCGCTGCCGAGCACGGCGAGGTTGTCGATGTTCGCCGCGTACGCGTACACCGCCTTCGCCAGCGCCTCCGGCTGCCCGCCGCCCGCAGTCTGGTGGGTCTGGTTGAACAGGTTCCGCACTTCCGGGCGGTGCTTGAACATCCGCTGGTAGAAGTGCCGCGTGATGGTCGTGCCGTGTGCGGCAAGAACGGGAGCGGTGGCCTTGACCCGGGCCATCTGGTCGGCAGTGAGCGTCGTCATGCGTGTTCTCCATGGGGGTTGTTCTTAAAGATGCACAAACAATACATCTTTAAGAACCGCACGTCGACATAGGCAAATTGACGCATCGCTTCCATCGATAACGACCGAAGCGATCATGCCCTCATTCGGGCCGGCCACGCTCCCACAGCACGTCGCTGCCGCCAGCCGCGCGGTTCAGCACCCGCGCCAGCACGAACAGCAGATCGGAGAGCCGGTTCACGTAGCGGCGCGGCGTGGCCTCGACCGCTTCGGCCGCCCCCAGCGCCACGATCGCGCGCTCGGCGCGCCGGCACACGGTGCGGCAGACATGCGCGAGCGCCGCCGTGCGCGCGCCGCCCGGCAGGATGAACTCCTTGAGCGGCGGCAGTTGCGCGTTGTAGTGCGCGAGCCAGTCGTCGAGTCGGGCCAGATGCGCGTCGGTCATCGCCACATGGCCCGGGATGCACAGCTCGCCGCCCAGGTCGAACAGATCGTGCTGGATCGCCGACAGCGCGCCGCGAATATCTTCCGGCAACGGCTCGGCCAGCAGCACGCCGAGCTGCGAATTGAGTTCGTCGATATCACCGATCGCCGCGATCCGCGCCGCGTCCTTGGCGACGCGGCTGCCGTCGCCCAGGCCCGTGGTGCCGTCGTCGCCGGTGCGGGTTGCAATCTTGCTCAGGCGGTTGCCCATGGTTCGATCCTCGTCGTGTGCGGGCGCGCGGCGCGGCCCGGCCGGTAATGTGACAGCGCGGCGACCGTGCCCTTCCCCGCCACGGAGAAAGGCCGGCGCACGCGCGCGAACGCCGATTATCCCAGCGGCGGCCCCGCTCAAGGCGACGGCCTTTGCGCGTAGAATGATTTCCCCATCGTCGCACCGGCGCACCTCTCGCCGGCCCGCGACTGCACGCCCCCACAAGCCGTTCCAGGAGACACGCGTGAACCATCCCGCCCCGCCGGCGTCGCTGCGCCGTCCGTTCCCCGATGCGCTGCGCGACGCGCTGGCCGCTGCGTTCGGCGAGCGCCTGTCCACCTCTGAAGCCGTGCGCACCCATCACGGCCGCGACGAATCCCCGTTCGACCCCGAGCTGCCCGACGCCGTGGTGTTCGCGCAAAGCGCCGATGAAGTGCGCACCGTGGTCGCGCTGTGCGCGCAACATGGCGTGCCGCTGATTCCGTACGGCGCCGGCTCCTCGCTCGAAGGCCATCTGCTGGCGGTGCGCGGCGGCGTCTCGCTCGATGTCTCGCGCATGAACCGCGTGCTGTCGATCGACGCCGACGACCTGACCGTCACGGTCGAGCCGGGCATCACGCGCAAAGCGCTCAATGAAACGCTGCGCGACACCGGCCTGTTCTTCCCGATCGATCCGGGCGCCGACGCCAGCATCGGCGGCATGGCCGCCACCCGCGCCTCGGGCACCAACGCCGTGCGCTACGGCACGATGCGCGAGAACGTGCTGGGCCTGAACGCCGTGCTGGCCGACGGCCGCCTCATCAAGACCGGCAGCCGCGCGCGCAAATCGTCGGCCGGCTACGACCTGACGCGCCTGCTGGTCGGCTCCGAAGGCACGCTCGGCGTGATCACCGAAATCACGCTGCGCCTGCATCCGCTGCCCGAGGCGGTATCGGCCGCCACCTGCACGTTTCCGTCGATGAGCGACGCCGTGCGCAGCGTGATCGAAACCATCCAGACCGGCGTGCCGATCGCGCGCGTCGAGTTCATCGATGCGCTCGGCATCCGCGCCATCAATCGCCACTCGAACCTGACGCTGGCCGAGGCGCCGACGCTGTTCTTCGAATTCCACGGCACCGAGGCCGGCGTGCGCGAGCAAGCCGAACGCGTGCAGGAGCTGGCCGCGCAGAACGGCGGCCAGGGCTTCGAGTGGGCCACCCGCCCCGAAGACCGCACGCGGCTCTGGTCGGCACGGCACAACGCGTTCTTCGGCATGCTGCAACTGAAGCCCGGCTGCCGCGCCGTGACCACCGACGTGTGCGTGCCGATCTCGCGCCTGGCCGCCTGCGTCGAAGAAACCGAGGTCGACCTGCGCGCCTCCACGCTGCCCTGCCCGATCGTCGGGCACGTGGGCGACGGCAATTTCCACGTCGCGATCCTGATCGATCCCGCCCGTCCCGAGGAATTGCAGGAAGCCGAGCGGATCAACGAGCGAATCGTCGAACGCGCGCTGCGCATGGGCGGCACCTGCACCGGCGAGCACGGCGTGGGCCTGCACAAGATGCGCTTCCTCGCCGCCGAGCACGGCGAGAACGCGATCGACGCGATGCGCGCCATCAAGCTCGCGCTCGATCCGCACAACCTGATGAATCCCGGCAAGATTTTCAGCCTCGACGCATGAGGCGCACGGCGGCGCGCGGGCAACCCGCCGCGCCGCCGGCCCTCGATACCGAGACGACACGAAACGGCCGACCACGGCCGCCGCCCCAGGAGGAGACATGAACGCCAACACCGACGCGCAGGCCGCCGCCGCGAGCGCCGAACCCCCGCCGCTCGGCCCGGCCGCGCGCGCGCAGCGCCAGCGCGAGGTGGTGCAGGCGCTGATGGCCGTGCTGCCGACCCACTGCCTGCTCCATCGCGACGAAGATACCGCCGCCTACGAATGCGACGGCCTGGCCGCCTACCGGCGCCTGCCGCTGGCCGTGGCGCTGCCCGAAACCGAATCGCAGGTGCAGCGGATCGTGCAGATCTGCCGCCGCCTGAACGTGCCGATCGTGCCGCGCGGCGCGGGCACCAGCCTGTCGGGCGGCGCGCTGCCGAACCAGCACGGCATCGTGGTGTCGCTGGCGCGCTTCACGCGCATCGTCGAGGTCGATTCGTACGCACGCACGGCCACCGTGCAGCCCGGCGTGCGCAACCTGGCGATTTCGGAGGCAGCCGCGCCGTACGGCCTCTATTACGCGCCCGATCCGTCGTCGCAGATCGCCTGCACGATCGGCGGCAACGTCGCCGAGAACTCGGGCGGCGTGCACTGCCTCAAATACGGTCTGACCGTGCACAACGTGCTGCGCGTGCGCGCCGTGACGATTGACGGCGACGTGGTGGAATTCGGCTCGCTCGCGCTCGACACGCCGGGCCTCGACCTGCTGGCCATCATGATCGGCAGCGAGGGCATGTTCGCGATCGTCACCGAGATCACCGTCAAGCTGATCCCCAAGCCGCAGGCCGCGCAACTGGTGATGGCCAGCTTCGACGACGTCGTGAAGGGCGGCGAGGCGGTGGCCGCGATCATCGCCGCGGGCATCGTGCCGGCCGGGCTGGAGATGATGGACAAGCCCGCCACGCAAGCCGTCGAAACCTTCACGCAGGCCGGCTACGACCTCGACGCGGCCGCGATCCTGCTCTGCGAATCGGACGGCACGCCCGACGAGGTCGCCGAGGAAATCGCGCGCGTGACGGCCGTGCTGAAGGCCAGCGGCGCGACGCGCATCCAGGTGTCGCGCTCGGAGAGCGAGCGGCTGCGCTTCTGGTCCGGCCGCAAGAACGCGTTCCCGGCCGCCGGCCGCATCTCGCCCGATTACTACTGCATGGACGGCACCGTGCCGCGCCGCGCGATCGGCCCGCTGCTCGCGCGCATCGAGCAGATGGAAACGCGCTACGGGCTGCGCTGCATCAACGTGTTCCATGCGGGCGACGGCAACATGCACCCGCTGATCCTGTTCAACGCCAACGAGCCGGACGAGCTGCACCGCGCCGAGCTGTTCGGCGCCGACATCCTCGAAAGCTGCGTGGAACTGGGCGGCACGGTGACGGGCGAGCACGGCGTCGGCGTCGAAAAGCTCAATTCGATGTGCGTCCAGTTCTCGCCGGAGGAGCGCGACACGTTCTTCGCCGTCAAGCGCGCGTTCGATCCGGCCAACCTGCTGAACCCCGACAAGGGCATCCCGAGCCGCGCGCGCTGCGCCGAATACGGTCGCATGCACGTGCGCGGCGGCCTGCTGCCGCACCCCGATCTGCCGCGCTTCTGAGCCGCCGCGCGCGCGTTCGGGCGCACCGGCGGCGCGCTTGCCGGCAACGCGCCGGCCTCGCCGGGCGGCCTTTCCGAGATACCCGGCGCGGCTGCCGGGCCGCGCGTCTCTAGGGACTTCGCCCGACTGTCGGCGCGCATGGCGTCGGTACAATCGACACAGAACAAACTTGGGAGGAGCCGGCACCGGATGGAACAGGACGACATCGTCGCGCACTGGGCCGAGCGCATTCGCGCGGCGGGCGCCGCAGGCCACGGCCTGCGGATTCGCGGCGGCGGCACCAAGGACTGGTATGGCCACGCGGTCGACGGCGAACTGCTCGACACGCGTGCCTGGCGCGGCATCGTCGCCTACGATCCGGCCGAACTGGTCGTCACGGCGCGCGCCGGCACCCCGCTGCACGAGATCGAGGCCGAACTCGCCGCCCACAACCAGATGCTGCCGTTCGAGCCGCCCCACTTCGGCCCGCAGGCCAGCTTCGGCGGCGCAATCGCGGCCGGGCTGTCGGGGCCGCGCCGCGCCAGCGCCGGCGCGGTGCGCGATTTCGTGCTCGGCGTGACGCTGATGAACGGCCGCGGCAACGTGCTGCGCTTCGGCGGCCAGGTCGTCAAGAACGTGGCCGGCTACGACGTCGCGCGCCTGATGGCCGGCTCGCTCGGCACGCTCGGGCTGATGCTCGAGCTGTCGGTCAAGGTGCTGCCGCGCCCGGTCGCCGAACTGACCGTCAAGTTCGAGATGAGCGCCACCGACGCCGTGCGCAAGCTCAACGAATGGTCGGGCCACCCGTTTCCGCTCAGCGCGAGCGCCTGGCGGTTCGGCACGCTGGTGCTGCGGCTGTCGGGCGCCGAGGCGGCCGTCAAGTCGGCCAAGACCATGCTCGGCGGCGAGGCGGTCGACGCGGTCGAGGCCCAGCGCTTCTGGGAAGGCGTGCGCGAGCAGAACGATCCGTTCTTCAACGCGCTCGCGCCCGGCCAGGCGCTGTGGCGGCTGTCGCTGCCGTCGATAACCGAACCGCTGCACCTGCCCGGCTCGCAGATGATGGAATGGGGCGGCGCGCAGCGCTGGTGGATCACCGACGCCGACGCCACCGCGGTGCGCATGAGCGCCAAGCAGGCCGGCGGCCACGCCACGCTGTTCCGCGCCGCCACCGGCTACGCGCAGGGCGTGCCCGTGTTCACGCCGCTCGCCACGCCGCTGCTGGCGATCCACCGCAGCCTGAAAACCGCCTTCGATCCGGACCGGGTGTTCAACCGCGGCCGGCTCTACCCCGATCTCTGAGCCGCTCATGCAGACGAATCTCGCCGATTTCATTCGCGGCACGCCCGATGGCGACGAAGCCGAATCGATCCTGCGCAAGTGCGTGCATTGCGGCTTCTGCACGGCGACCTGCCCGACCTATCAACTGCTCGGCGACGAACTCGACGGCCCGCGCGGGCGCATCTACCTGATCAAGCAGATGCTGGAAGGCGCGCCCGTCACGCGCAGCACCCAGCAGCATCTCGACCGCTGCCTGACCTGCCGCAGTTGCGAAAGCACCTGCCCGTCGGGCGTGCAATACGGGCGGCTCGTCGAAATCGGCCGCCAGCAACTCGAAACACGCGTGCCGCGCACGCTGTCGCAGCGCCTGATGCGGCGCGCGCTCGCGAGCTTCGTGCCGAACGGCGCGTTGTTCGGGCCGGCCATGCGGCTCGGCCAGCAGATCCGCCCGCTGTTGCCGCGCCAGTTGCGCGACAAGGTGCCGCTGCGCACGCGGCCGCTCGCGTGGCCCACCGCGCGGCATCCGCGCAAGATGTTGATGCTGGCCGGCTGCGTGCAACCCAGCATGATGCCGAACGTCAACATCGCCACGGCGCGCGTGCTCGACGCACTCGGCATCGAAACCGTGGTTGCGCCCGAAGCCGGCTGCTGCGGCGCGATCCGGCTGCACCTGAACTACCGCGACGAGGCGCGGGCCGACGCGCGCCGCAACATCGACGCGTGGTGGCCCGCCATCGAGGCCGGCGCCGAGGCGATCGTCATGAACGCGAGCGGCTGCGGCGCGACCGTGCTCGACTACGCGCACCTGCTGCGCGACGATCCGGCCTATGCCGACAAGGCGCGGCGCGTGGTCGAGCTGACGCACGACATCTCCGAATTGCTGGCCGGCTTCGAGGCGCGGCTCGTCGCGCTCGCGAAACGGCGCGGCATGCAGCCTGTCGCCTATCACCCGCCCTGCACGCTCCAGCACGGCCAGCAATCGCGCGGCAAGGTCGAGCGGCTGCTCGGCGCGCTCGGCGTGGACCTGCGCGTGCCGACCGACAGCCACCTGTGCTGCGGATCGGCCGGCACCTATTCGCTGACCCAACCCTCGCTGTCCTACAAACTGCGCCGCCGCAAGCTCGCCCGGCTCGGCGAGCTCGATGCGCACCTGATCGTGTCGGGCAACGTCGGCTGCATCTCGCATCTGCAAAGCGGCACCAGCACGCCCGTCATGCACTGGATCCAGCTCGTCGAGCAGTTGATCGACGACTGACGCCTGCGCCCGCGGCGCGGTCCGTATAATGAGACCGCGTCGCCTCCGGGCGGCACCGCATCGTTTCCGTTTGCGCTGTTCGTACGCCTTCGTCCGCCTCTTCGTCCGTCTTCCGCCGCGTATGTCCGATCTCGCCGCCAGCCTCGCTTCCGTTCACCGCCGCATCGACGACGCGGCCCGCTCCGCCGGGCGCGCGCCCGGCGACGTGGCGCTGCTCGCAGTGTCCAAGACCTTCCCCGCCGACGCCGTGCGCGACGCGCACGCGGCCGGCCAGCGCGCGTTCGGCGAAAACTACGTGCAGGAGTCGCTCGACAAGATCGCCGCGCTCGCCGCGCTGCGCGACACGCTCGAATGGCATTTCATCGGCCCGCTGCAATCGAACAAGACGCGCCCGGTGGCCGAGCAGTTCGACTGGGTGCATTCGGTCGACCGCCTGAAGATCGCGCAACGGCTGGCCGAGCAGCGGCCCGCGCACCTGCCGCCGCTGAACGTGTGCGTGCAGGTCAACGTCAGCGGCGAGGCCAGCAAGAGCGGCGTCGAGCCGGCCGAGGCGGCCGCGCTCGCGCGCGCGGTGGCGGCGCTGCCGTCGCTGCGGCTGCGCGGGCTGATGGCGATTCCCGAGCCGGCCGGCGATCTCGACGCGCAGCGCGCGCCGCACCGGCGGCTGCGCGAACTGTTCGACACGCTGAACGCGGGCGGGCTGGCGCTCGATACGTTGTCGATGGGCATGTCGGCCGACCTCGAGGCGGCCGTGCTCGAAGGCGCCACGCTGGTGCGCGTCGGCACCGCGATCTTCGGCGCGCGCGACTATTCCACGCCGCGCGCCGCCTGAGCTTCCGAATCTTTCCTCACTCGCACTCATCATGAAAATTGCATTCATCGGCGGCGGCAACATGGCGGCCGCGCTGATCGGCGGGATCGTCAAGCGCGGCACCGCGGCTCCCGGCGACATCTACGTGATCGACCCCAACGACAGCACCCGCCAGCGCCTGCGCGACACCTCGGGCGTGCAGACCGGCGAGGCGATCGACGCCACGCTGGCCGGCTACGACGCGATCGTGCTGGCGGTCAAGCCGCAGGTGCTGAACGATGTCGCGAAGGCGCTCGCGCCGCACGCGGGCCGCGCGCTCGTGATCAGCATCGCGGCCGGCATCCGCGCCACCGATCTGTCGCGCTGGCTCGGCGGCAACACGCGCATCGTGCGCACCATGCCGAACACGCCGGCCCTGGTCGGGATGGGCGTGACGGGCCTGGCGGCGCTGCCCGGCGTCGATGCGGCCGGCCGCGAGCTGGCCTCGGCCGTGCTCGGCGCGGTGGGCGACACCGTGTGGTTCGACGATGAATCGAAGCTCGACGCCGTCACCGCGATCTCGGGCAGCGGCCCGGCCTACGTGTTCTATTTCATCGAGGCGCTGCAGGAAGCCGCGCGCCAACTCGGCATGAACGACGAGCAGGGCCGCGCGCTGGCCGTGGCCACCTTCACCGGCGCCGCGCAACTGGCCGCGCAATCGGGCGAGCCGGCCGGCGTGCTGCGCGAGCGCGTGACCTCGAAGGGCGGCACGACCGCCGCCGCGCTGGCCGCGTTCGACGCCCAGCAACTGAAGGATGCGATCGTGCGCGGCGTGCTGGCCGCCGATGCGCGCGCCAAGGAACTCGGTGACGAACTGGGCCAGGCCTGACGCCCGAAGCCCGAACGGGCGCCATCAACAAAAAAGCGACCTCGACGGTCGCTTTTTTCATGGCGGCTGCGGTGCGCGGCCGGGCTCAGGCGCCGGCCAGCGCGTAATGCAGCGCGATGCCCACGAACAGCGCACCGCCGAGCCAGTTGTTGTGGCGGAACGCAGCGAAGCACTTCATGCGGTCGCGATCCTTGATCAGCGTGTAGTGGTAGACGGCGCAGCCCACTGCCGCCGCCCAGCCGAGCCAGAACACCGGCCCGAAATGCTCGACCATGCCGATCCACACGTAGATCGCGAACATCGCCGCATAGCAGAACATGATCGCGATCACGTCGTACTGACCGAACGTGATCGCGGAGGTGCGCATGCCGATGCGCAGGTCGTCGTCGCGATCGACCATCGCGTAGGCCGTGTCGTAGGCCACCGACCAGAACACATTGGCGATCAGCATGACCCAGGCGATCGGGGGCACCGTGTCCTGCACGGCCGCGAACGCCATCGGAATGCCGAAGCCGAACGCGATGCCGAGATAGGCCTGCGGAATCGCGAAGAAGCGCTTCATGAACGGATAGCTGCCGGCCACGAACACGGCCACCACCGACAGCCCCTTGGTCAGGCCGTTGAGCGGCAGGATCAGCAGGAACGCCAGCAGCGCGAGCACCACGGCGATCGCGATCGCCTCCCATGCCTGGATCTTGCCCGAGGTCAGCGGCCGGTCGACGGTGCGCTTCACGTGGCGGTCGAAATCGCGGTCGGCGTAATCGTTGACCGCGCAGCCTGCCGAGCGCATCAGCAAGGTGCCGACGATGAAGATCGCGAGCAGCGAGAGCGTGGGACGACCGCCCGAGGCGATCCACAACGCGTTCAGCGTGGGCCACAGCAGCAGCAGGCTGCCGATCGGCTTGTCCATCCGGACGAGGCGCAGATAGAGGGGGAAACGGGCAAACATGTCGGAATTCCGCCGCGAAAACGATGGCGGCATTGTAACGCGCGACGGCGGCCGGCCCGCGCGAGCGACCCTCCGTGGCTTGCCGCGCGCGGACGAAAAAAAACCTCCCGCCGATGCGGGAGGCCTCGTGCCGCGCGAACCACCGCGCCGGCTTATTGCAGCAGCGAGCGCAGCATCCAGGCGGTCTTTTCGTGGATCTGCATGCGTTGCGTCAGCAGGTCGGCGGTCGGCTCGTCGCGGGCCGAATCGGCATCGGGGAAGATCTCGCGCGCGGTGCGCGTGACGGCTTCGTGCCCTTCCACGAGCTGGCGGATCATCTCTTCCGCAGCCGGCACGCCCGAGGCTTCCGGCACCACCGTCAGCTTCGCGAAATCGCCGTAGGTGCCCGGCGCCACCACGCCCAGCGTGCGGATCCGTTCGGCCACGGCATCCACCGCGAGCCAGAGTTCGTTGTACTGCTCCTCGAACATCAGGTGCAGCGTGTTGAACATCGGCCCGGTCACGTTCCAGTGGAAATAATGGGTCTTCAGGTACAGCGAAAACGTATCGGCCAGCAGCCGCGACAGGCCGTCCGCAATCTTCTTGCGGTCCTTGTCGCCGATGCCGATGTTGATCTGCGTTGCGTTGCCTTTTTTGGCCATGTTGCTGACTCCTTGTCGATGAGTTGAACCGGCTTGAAACGCCTCGGGATCACCCGCTTGTCCTGCCTGAAACGAGCGCCCCCGAGCGCGGCTCAGTGTAGCGTAGATCGCTGCACGGGGACGGATGGCGCGGCAGGCCTCGGGCGCTCCGCACCGCGCTCAGGCGCCGTTCAGATGAGCCATCGCCTGTGCCGCGAGCGTCAGCACGCCGGCGAACGTGATGGCGAAACCGAAGGTCTGGCGAAAGGCCGAGGTGGCCGCGCGGTTGACGACGGCGGTAACGGCGACGGCAGGCGCGGAAACGGGACGGGCGATCTGCATGATGAGTTCTCCTTCGAATCGGAAATCGGGTTGGGCTCAGGCGCCGAGCAGGCGGCCGGCGAAATACGCAACGGCCAGCGGGCGAAGCTGCCGGAACAGCACACGCGCGCGATGGGCCGTGCGTTCGGCGTCGATCTGTTGCGAGATTCGGTTCATGGCGGCTCCGGGGTTCGGCAAGCGGAATGCGAAAGACCGGTGATCCGGTCCGGGCCGGCCCATACGGCGAATCGATCGCCGTTGCGCCAGCCCATGCATGCCATCCTACGGAACGCTATCGAATCAGTAAATTCAATAGAATTTATATAAATGATAGGCAAAACAAAACCGGGGCAAGCCGCACCCCGGTCAGTTCACGCCACCCGCCCTGCCGCTCAGTTCAGCGTGGCGGGCATGTCGAGCTTGGCCACGCCCGGCAGGGAACAGGCGGTGATCGCCTCGCTGATCGCGTCGATGGCCGGCATCCGCGTGAAGCTCTTGCGCCACACCAGCACCACGCGGCGATCGGGCACCGGCTCGTCGAACGGCACGTAGGACAGCAGATCCGAATCGGAGTTGTTGGCCAGCGGCCCCACTTCGCCCACCGACATGCGCGGCAGCACCGTGATGCCCACCCCGCTCGCGACCATGTGGCGGATGGTTTCCAGCGACGAGCCTTCGAAGGTCTTCTGGATGCCGTCGGCGGTTTGCGAGAAGTGCATCAGCTCGGGGCACACGCCGAGCACGTGATCGCGGAAGCAATGGCCGTTGCCGAGCAGCAGCATGGTTTCCTGCTTGAGGTCGGCGGCGTCGATCTTGCGGCGCTTCGACCACGGATGGCTCGACGGCAGCGCGACCACGAACGGCTCGTCGTACAGCGGACGCACCATCAGGCCCGTTTCGGGGAACGGCAGCGCCATGATGGCCGCGTCGATCTCGCCCTGCTTGAGCAATTCGAGCAGCTTCAGCGTGTAGTTCTCCTGCAGCATCAGCGGCATCTGCGGCACACGGTGGATCATCTGCTTGACCAGCGTGGGCAGCAGGTACGGCCCGATCGTGTAGATCACGCCAAGCCGGAACGGACCGACCAGCGGGTCCTTGCCCTGCTTGGCGATTTCCTTGATGGCAAAGGTCTGTTCGAGCACGCGCTGCGCTTGCGTGACGATCTGGTCGCCGATCGGCGTCACGCTCACTTCGCTCGCGCCGCGCTCGAAAATCTGCACGTTCAGCTCGTCTTCGAGCTTCTTGATCGCAACCGACAGCGTCGGCTGGCTCACGAAGCACGCTTCGGCCGCACGGCCGAAATGCCGCTCGCGGGCGACGGCGACGATGTACTTCAGTTCAGTAAGCGTCATTTAGGTCAATCACGGGGATGCAAACGATAGTTTTAATTTATACACCGGATAGCGCGGTTTCGCCAGCGTTCTTCGCGGCAATAGCTCACGCCCCATTTAATGCCGGCGGGAAACGAAGCCGGCCAGCCTGGTTCGGCGCATACCGGGAGGATTTCAGGTGAACGTCAGGCCTTCAGGAATTGCTCGCGGGCGCCGAGCCAGCGCGCGAGATGCTGCGTGACGACATCGGGATAATGCGCGATCAGTGCAGCCGCCGCTTCGCGTGCCGGGTCGATCAGCCAACCGTCGAGTTCCAGGTCGGCGAAGCGCAGCATGGCCGCGCCCGATTGCCGCGCCCCGAGGAATTCGCCGGGGCCGCGAATTTCGAGATCGCGGCGGGCGATCTCGAAGCCGTCGTTGGTTTCGCGCATGGTCTTGAGCCGCGCGCGGCCGGCGATCGACAGCGGGCCACTGTACATCAGCACGCAGGCCGACGCCGCCGTGCCGCGCCCGACCCGGCCGCGCAACTGGTGCAATTGCGCCAGGCCGAAACGCTCGGCGTGCTCGATCACCATCAGCGATGCATTCGGCACATCCACCCCCACTTCGATCACCGTGGTCGCCACCAGCAACTGCACCTCGTTACGCGAGAACGCCTCCATCACGGTGGCCTTCTCCAGCGGCGACAACCTGCCATGCACCAGCCCGACGTTGATGCCGGGCAGCGCCGCCGCGAGCGTCTCGTAGGTCTCGACGGCCGTCTGCAACTGCAGCGTCTCGCTCTCCTCGATCAGCGGGCAGACCCAGTACACCTGCCGCCCGCCGAGCGCCGCGTCGCTCACGCGGCCGATCACCTCCGCCCGGCGCGCGTCGGCCACCAGCTTGGTGACGATCGGCGTGCGGCCGGGCGGCAACTCGTCGATGGTCGACACTTCGAGATCGGCGTAATAGGTCATCGCCAGCGTGCGCGGGATCGGCGTGGCCGACATCATCAACTGATGCGGCTGGAAGCCGGCCGGGCCGCCGGCCTTGGCGCGCAAAGCAAGCCGCTGCGCCACGCCGAAGCGGTGCTGTTCGTCGACGATCACGAGGCCGAGCCGCTTGAATTCGACGGTGTCCTGGATGATCGCGTGGGTGCCGATCACGAGCTGCGCGGTGCCGAGCGCCGCCGCCTCGATCGCCGAACGCTTCTCCTTCGCCTTCAGGCTGCCGGCCAGCCATGCCACCGTCACGCCGAGCGGTTCGAGCCAGCCACGCAGCTTGCGCGCGTGCTGCTCGGCCAGGATTTCGGTCGGCGCCATCAGCGCGGCCTGGTAGCCGGCGTCGATCGCCTGCGCGGCGGCCAGCGCCGCGACCACCGTCTTGCCGCTGCCGACGTCGCCCTGCAGCAGCCGCGACATCGGGTGCGGCATGGTCAGATCGGTGGCGATTTCGTCGACCACGCGCGTTTGCGCCTGCGTCAGCGAGAACGGCAGCGCCGCCAGCAAGCGCGCGACCAGCGAACCGGCATCGGCGGAGGTGCTGCGCGGCATGGCGGGCGCCGCGCGCGTGCGGCGCTCCTCGTGGGCGCGCTTGAGCGACAACTGCTGCGCGAGCAGTTCGTCGAACTTGATGCGGGTCCAGGCCGGATGCGTGCCGTCGATCAGCGCCGTTTCGTCCGATTCGACGCCGGGGTGATGCAACTGGCGCACCGCCTCGGCCAGCGCCGGCACGCCGAGCGGCCGCAGGTACGCGGCCTCGACGTCGGGCGGCAGCAGCTCGGGCAGCGGCGTGCGCGTGAGCGCGTTGTCGATCGCCTTGCGCAGGTAGGCCTGCGACACCCCGGCCGTGCTCGGATAGACCGGCGTGAGCACCTGCAGCAGCGGCGTGTCCTCGTCGACCACGCGCACCGCTGGATGCACGATCTCCAGCCCGAAGAAGCCGCCGCGGATGTCGCCGCGCACGCGCAGCCGCTGGCCGACCGCCATCTGCTTGACCTGCGAGCCGTAGAAATTGAGGAAGCGCAGCACCAGCTCGTCGCCGTCGTCGTCGCGCAGGCGCACCAGCAACTGGCGGCGCGGCCGGAACGCGACCTCGTTGTCGTACACCACGCCTTCGGTCTGCGCGATCTCGCCGGGCAGCAGTTCGCGGATCGGCGTCAGCGTGGTTTCATCCTCATAACGCATCGGCAGATGCAGCACGAGATCGATCGAGCGCGTGAGGCCGAGCTTGGCGAGCTTGTCGGCGGTCTTGACGAGCTTCGGCGCGGCCTTGGCGGCCTTGGCGCCCTTGGCGGGTTTGCCGTCCGCGGCGTTGCCCGTATCGCCGGGTTCGCCCGCATCGCCATCGGCCGGCACGGCCTTCTTGCGCCCGCGCCGGGCCGGCGGTGATGCGGCGTCGCCATTGGCGGATGGGCCGATTTCCTCGGTTTCGCCGGCCTCGGCGCGCCCCATGTCGGCCGCCGCGACGGCCGGTGCGGCGAGCCGCCCGTCGGCGCCGCGCCGTGGCGTGCGGGCGCGCGGCGCGGGCTGCGCCTCGTCGTGCGTGGGCGGATTGCCGGAATCGGCATCGGCGGCGGCATCGACGGAAACGGAGCGGCGGGCGGGTACAGGCATCGGATCGGGATTTCGCAAGGGACAAGCAAGTACAATAACGGCTTTGACGTCGCCCGACCGGGCGGTGCCCGCGAGCCGCGCGACCCCGCCATCATAGCGGCTCGCGTCGGCGATGACGCGGCTCTCGCGCCGCTTCGCCCCCATTTCTCATGTTCAAGCTTTCCGATTTCGATTTCGATCTGCCGCCCGAGCTGATCGCGCAAACGGCGCTCGCCGAGCGCAGCGCGAGCCGCCTGCTCGAGGTGGACGGCAGCGCCAGCCCGGCGCGCCTCACCGACCGCCGCTTCACCGAGCTGCCCGACTGCATCGGCGCGGGCGACCTGCTCGTGTTCAACGACACCAAGGTGCTGAAGGCCCGCTTCTTCGGCCAGAAGGCCAGCGGCGGCCGCATCGAGGTGCTGGTCGAGCGCATCACCGGCCCGCGCACGGCGCTGGCGCAGATCCGCGCCAGCAAGAGCCCCGTGACCGGCACCACGCTGCGGCTGGCCGAGGCGTTCGACGTCACCGTCGGCGAGCGCGTCGAGCCGTTCTTCACGCTGCACTTCCCCGAGGATTGCCTGACGCTGATCGAGCAGCACGGCCGCCTGCCGCTGCCGCCGTATATCGAGCACGATCCCGACGCGACCGACGAAACGCGTTACCAGACCGTGTTCGCCAGCAACCCGGGCGCGGTCGCCGCGCCCACCGCCGGCCTGCATTTCGACGACGCGCTGCTCGCCACGCTGCGCGCGCGCGGCGTGGAAACCGCCACGCTCACGCTGCACGTGGGCGCGGGCACGTTCCAGCCGGTGCGCGTCGACGCTATCGCCGAGCACAAGATGCACAGCGAGTGGTACGAACTGACCGACGCGCTGGTCGCGCAGATCGCCGCCACGCGTGCACGCGGCGGCCGCGTGATCGCGGTCGGCACCACCTCGATGCGCGCGCTCGAAGCGGCCGCGCGCGACGCCGAAGCCGCGGGCCGCCCGCTCGCGGCCACCCGCGCCGAAACCGACATCTTCATCACGCCCGGCTACCGCTTCCGCGTGGTGGACCGGCTCGTGACGAATTTCCACCTGCCGAAGTCGACGCTGCTGATGCTGGTGTCGGCGTTCGCGGGCGTCGAGACGATCCGCGAGGTGTACCGCCACGCGATCGCCGAGCGTTACCGCTTCTTCAGCTACGGCGACGCGATGCTGCTGACGCGCCGCGAGCCCGAATAAGCCTGCCTTTCCTCATGAAAATTCGCCGTGGCGCATTCCGCCGCGGCGCCGCTAACGCGCGCCGAACTGTTCTTCGGTAGCCAAGGAGTCCCGCGATGACCGATCGCCAACCGGAACCCGTGCAATCGCACGTCCCGCCCGAGAACGGGCTCGAATTCGAACTGCTCGCCACCGACGGCCACGCCCGCCGCGGCCGCGTCACGCTGAACCACGGCGTGGTCGAGACGCCGATCTTCATGCCGGTGGGCACCTACGGCACCGTGAAGGCGGTGCAGCCGCGCGAGCTGCACGAGATGCACGCGCAGATCATCCTCGGCAACACGTTCCACCTGTGGCTGCGCCCGGGCCTGGAAACGATCGCCGCGCACGGCGGCCTGCACCGCTTCATGGGCTGGAACAAGCCGATCCTGACCGATTCGGGCGGCTTCCAGGTGTTCTCGCTGGGCGATCTGCGCAAGATCACCGAGGACGGCGTAACGTTCGCGTCGCCGATCAACGGCGACAAGCTGTTCCTGTCGCCGGAAGTGTCGATGCAGATCCAGAAGGTGCTGAATTCGGACGTCGTCATGCAGTTCGACGAATGCACGCCGTACGCCACCGACAACGTGCCGACCACCCACAAGGAAGCGGCCGAATCGATGCGCATGTCGATGCGCTGGGCCAAGCGCTCGCTGAACGAATTCAATGCGCTCGGCAACCCGAACGCGCTGTTCGGCATCGTGCAGGGCGGCATGTTCGAGGATCTGCGCGACGAATCGCTGGCCGGCCTGGCCGAGCTCGATTTCCACGGCTATGCGATCGGCGGGCTGTCGGTCGGCGAGCCGAAGGAAGACATGATGCGCGTGCTGCGGCACACCGGCCCGAAGCTGCCGGCGCACAAGCCGCATTACCTGATGGGCGTGGGCACGCCGGAAGATCTCGTGGAGGGCGTGGCGAACGGCATCGACATGTTCGACTGCGTGATGCCCACCCGCAATGCGCGCAACGGCTGGCTGTTCACGCGCTTCGGCGACGTGAAGATCCGCAACGCCACCCACAAGCATTCGCTGAAGCCGCTCGACGAAAGCTGCACGTGCTACACCTGCCGAAATTTCACGCGCGGCTACCTGCACCACCTGCACCGCGTCGGCGAAATCCTCGGCGCGCAGTTGAACACGATCCACAACCTGCATTACTACCTGACGCTGATGAGCGAGATTCGCGAAGCGATCGAAACCGGCACGTTCGACGCGTTTCGCGCCCGTTTCGCGGCCGATCGGGCGCGCGGCGTCGAGCAGCGCGAGTAGCGCCGGCAGGGGCGCCGGGGCGGCCGCGCGGCCCGAAATGCGTCGCGCGCGGCGTTCGTCACACCGGTGTCGAACGCCGCGGCGATCCTTCGGGATTGCATTTTTCGCACGCATCGCCCGACCGGCACATTACAATCGCCTTTCGCAAAACACGCTCACGCGCCCTGATTCAGCTTAATTGCTTGATCCGAAAGCGCATTTGCTGTGATGTCGCGGTTTTCGCCGGTGGTAGAATACCCGGCTATTTTTCTGATTTTCCCCAACGGAGAGACCAAGGTGTCGTTCATTTCCAATGCATTCGCGCAGGGTACCGGCGGTGGCGCCGAATCGAGCCTGATGAGCTTTCTGCCGCTCGTCCTGATGTTCGCGGTGCTCTACTTCATCATGATTCGTCCGCAGATGAAGCGACAGAAAGAGCATCGCAACATGCTCTCGGCCATGGCCAAGGGCGACGAGGTCGTGACGAACGGCGGCCTGGTCGGCAAGGTCACGAAGGTCGGCGAAGCCTATGTCGGCGTCGAAGTGTCGGAAGGCACCGAGATCACGGTGCAGAAGTCGGCCGTGACGACGATCCTGCCGAAGGGCACGATCAAGTCGCTGTAAGAGGTACCCCGAGCGTCCGGCATCCGGGCCGGCCCGCGTCATGAAGCGCGGGCGGCACGGCGGCCGGACGCGACGCTTTTCAAGCCAACTTTCCCGTTCGGCCCCCTCATGAATCGTTACCCAATCTGGAAATATGTCGTGATGGTCGTCGCGCTCGCGATCGGCCTTCTGTACACATTGCCCAACTTCTACGGCGAAGCGCCGGCGGTGCAGGTGTCGAGCGGCAAGGCCACGGTCAAGATCGACACGGGCACGCTGTCCGATGTGCAGACCGCCCTCGCGGGCGCAAAGATCACGCCGGACGACATCACCTTCGACAATTCGGCGAGCAACGCGAACATCCGCGTGCGCCTGAAGGACACCGACACCCAGCTTCGCGTCAAGGATCTCTTGCAGACGGCGCTCAACAGCGACCCGAGCGATCCGCAGTACGTCGTCGCCCTGAACCTGCAAAGCGCCTCGCCGCGCTGGCTGACCGCCCTGCACGCGCTGCCGATGTACCTCGGCCTCGATCTGCGCGGCGGCGTGCACTTCCTGTTGCAGGTGGACATGAACGGCGCGCTGACCAAGAAGCTCGATTCGGATGCCACCGACGCGCGCACGCAATTGCGCGACAAGGGCGTGCGCGACGGCGGCGTGAACCGCGTCGACCTGTCGGTCGTGGCGAATTTCGCCGACCAGGACACCGCCGAACAGGCGCGTCGCCTGCTGACGGGTTCGATCACCGAACTGCAATGGGCCACCCAGCCGGGCGGCGGCGGTTACCAGGTGGTCGGCACGTTCTCGCCGGCCGTGCAGGCCGCGGTGGAAGACGCCGCGCTCAAGCAGAACCTGACCACGCTCCACAACCGCGTCAACGAACTCGGCGTGTCCGAGCCGATCCTCCAGCAGCAAGGCAAGGATCGCATCGTGGTCGAGCTGCCGGGCGTGCAGGACACGGCCAAGGCGAAGGACATCATCGGCCGCACGGCCACGCTCGAAGCGCGCCTCGCCGATCCGGTCAACCTCCATCCGAACCCCACCGACCCGGTGCCGCCGGGCGACGAGCTGTTCACGCAAGGCGCGCAGGCGCCGGTGCTGCTGCGCAAGCAGGTGATCTTCACCGGCGACCGCATCATCGACGCGTCGGCCGGCTTCGACGATCACCAGCGCCCGTCCGTCAACATCCGCCTCGACGCCGCCGGTGGCCGCTCGGTGCGCGACGTGTCGCGCGAGAACATCGGCAAGCCGATGGCGATGGTGCTGTTCGAGAAGGGCAAGGGCGAGGTGCTGACGGTCGCGACGATCCAGTCCGAACTCGGCGACCGCTTCCAGATCACCGGCCAGCCCACCTCGCAGGCCGCCACCGACCTCGCGCTGCTGCTGCGCGCCGGTTCGCTGGCCGCGCCGATGGACATCATCGAGGAACGCACGATCGGCCCGAGCCTCGGCGCCGACAACATCCGCATGGGCGTGCACTCGGTGGTGTGGGGCTTCGTCGCGATCGCGGTGTTCATGGTGCTGTACTACATGCTGTTCGGCGTGGTGTCGGTGATCGGCCTGTCGCTGAACCTGCTGCTGCTGGTGGCTGCGCTGTCGATGATGCAGGCCACGCTCACGCTGCCCGGCATCGCCGCCATCGCGCTCGCGCTCGGCATGGCGATCGACTCGAACGTGCTGATCAACGAGCGGATTCGCGAGGAACTGCGCGGCGGTGCGGCGCCTCAAGTGGCGATCCAGCAAGGCTACGCGCACGCCTGGGCGACCATTCTCGACTCGAACGTGACCACCCTGATCGCCGGTCTGGCACTGCTCGCGTTCGGTTCCGGCCCGGTCCGCGCGTTCGCGATCGTGCACTGTATCGGCATCCTGACCTCGATGTTCTCGGCCGTGTTCTTCTCGCGCGGCCTCGTGAACCTCTGGTACGGCGGCCGCAAGAAGCTCAAGTCGGTAGCGATCGGCCAGGTCTGGAAGGCGCCGGCCGCCGAAGCCGCCGGCCTGCCGATCCTCGAGCAGGACGCCGACACCGACACGGCCAAGGCCGTCGCCGGGTCGTCGGCCAAGGCCTCGAAGCAAGGCGCCAAGCAGGGTGCTGCGCGCGGCAATGCCAAGCCGGTGGCGCGTCGCCGCACCGGCCCCGGCGTGCCGCCGAAGACGCCCGGCTCCTCCAACTAAGCGCCGGAGAACGTACATGGAATTTTTCCGCATCCGTAAAGACATCCCGTTCATGCGGCACGCGTTGATCTTCAACGTGGTTTCGCTCGTGACGTTCCTGGCCGCCGTGTTCTTCCTCGTGCATCGCGGCCTGCACCTGTCGGTCGAATTCACCGGCGGCACGGTGCTCGAAGTGCAGTACCAGCAAGCCGCCGAACTCGAACCGGTGCGCGCCACGCTCGGCAAGCTCGGCTACAGCGACGCGCAGGTGCAGAGCTTCGGCACCTCGCGCAACGTGCTGATCCGCCTCGCGCTGAAGTCGGGCCTGACCTCGGCGCAGCAGAGCGATCAGGTGATGGCGGGCCTGAAGGCGCAGAACCCCGACGTGCAGTTGCAGCGCGTGGAGTTCGTCGGCCCGCAGGTCGGCAAGGAACTCGCCACCGACGGCCTGCTCGCGCTGGCCTGCGTGGTGATCGGCATCGTGATCTACCTGTCGTTCCGTTTCGAGTGGAAATACGCGGTGGCGGGCATCATCGCCAACCTGCACGACGTGGTGATCATTCTCGGCTTCTTCGCGTTCTTCCAGTGGGAGTTCTCGTTGTCGGTGCTGGCCGCCGTGCTCGCGGTGCTCGGCTACTCGGTCAACGAATCGGTGGTGATTTTCGACCGGATCCGCGAGACGTTCCGCCGCGAACGCAAGATGACCGTGCAGGAAGTGATCAACCACGCCATCACCAGCACGATGTCGCGCACGATCATCACCCACACGTCGACCGAAATGATGGTGCTGTCGATGTTCTTCTTCGGCGGCCCGACGCTGCATTACTTCGCGCTGGCGCTGACGGTCGGCATCATGTTCGGCATCTACTCGTCGGTGTTCGTGGCCGGCTCGCTGGCCATGTGGCTCGGCATCCGCCGCGAGGATCTGATCCGCGACAAGAAGAGTGCGCACGATCCGGGCGACCCGAACGCGGGCGCACAGGTCTGATCCTCACCGTGCTCGCGCTGCATGAAAAAACCGGCCGCCCTGGCCGGTTTTTTTCGTCTGCGCGCGGTGGGCGAACGTCCGGGTTCAGGCGTCCGCCCTCGCCTGCTCCCAGTCGAGGCCGAAGCGCGCCGGGTATTTGCGCAGGCGGCGCGCGTCGTTCGGCTGCCGCGACGGGGAATGGATTCCGCTCGCACAGCGCTTTTGCACAGGCGCCTGGGGACAAGCGCTGTGAGTCGGCCATCTTCATGCGCCTGTGCGCTCGCCACAAAACAAAAACCGCCGCACCCGTTCCCGGATTGCGGCGGTTTTTTCTGCAGGAAACCGAAACGCTTACTGCGCCACGCCTTCCGCCGTGATCAGCAGCTTCGTCTGCATCTTGAAGCCGTAGGCCTTGCCGTAGTCGAGGCCGAATTCGTCGCGGTTGAACACGCCGACGGCGTCCACGCCGCACACTTCGCGCTTGAGCATCGGGTGCTGCATGCACTTGAACGAATCGATCTTCAGGGTCAGCGGCTTGGTCACGCCGTGCATCGTCAGCGTGCCGACGGCGGCCACCGGCTTGTCGCCCTTGAACTTCAGGTCGCCCTTGAACGTCGCGTCCGGGTACTGGGCGGCGTCGAAGAACTCGGCCGTCTGGACGTGCTCGTCGAGCTTGGCGCTGCCGGTGTGGATCGAGGCGATCTTGGTCGTGACTTCAACCGAGCCCGTCTTGGCTTCCTTGTCGATCGTGACCGTGCCGCTCGACGTGTCGAACTTGCCGCGCCAGACCGACAGGCCGCCGAAGTGGTCGGTCTCGAAGCTCGGGTACGTGTGGCTCGGGTCGAGCTGGTACGTCACCGGTGCGGCCATCGCCGGGATCGACAGCGCTGCGGCGAGTGCGCCCGCAGCCATCATCAGGGTCTTGTTCAATTCATTCTCCTAACTAACGTTGAACGGACGCCACAGCGAGTTGCGGCTTCCGGATGCGATTCGCCGGCCTTACTTGGCGGCGACGAGATGAAACTTGATCTGCACTTCGTCGGCCACGATCGAGGTGTCCTTCCACTCGCCCGTGCCGATCTCGAACGTCGAGCGCTTGATCGGCAGCACGCCGTCGAACACGCGCGTGTTGCCGCTGTCGGCGATGGTGACCGGCACCGTGACGGCCTCGGTCTTGCCCTTGATCGTCAGCTTGCCGGCGACGTTGTACTTGTTGCCGCCCGCGGGCGCGATCGACGACGACACGAAGCTCGCCTGCGGGAAGCCCTTCGCGTCGAACCATTCCTTGCCGGCCACCTGGTCGTTGTACATCTTGTCGCCGAGGTCGAAGCTGGCGATGTCGATCGTGACCTGCGCACTGCCTTGCGCGGCGTGGGCCGGATCGAACTTCAGGTTCGCGCTGAATTTCTTGAACACGCCTTCGGTCGGCACGTTCATCTGCTTCGAGACGGCCGACACCTTGCTCTTGGCGACGTCGACCTGCGCGAGCGCGCTGCCCGACACGGCGAGCGCGGCGGCGGCCACGGCCGCCAGCACGGTGCGATGGAACGAGATCTTCATGGCTTTCCTTTTGTTATTTGAGGAACGGGAGCATGCGGGCCAGCACGCCGTCGCGATCGACGATCTGGTGCTTCAGCGCGCCCAATACGTGCAGCGCAACAATCGCGAGCAGCGTGTAGTTCAGCGTGATGTGGAGCGTCTTCAGCGTTTCCTTGAGCACCGGATCGGGATCGATCAGGCGCGGCAGCGGGATCAGGCCGAGATAGACGACCGGGATGTTCGAGGCCGAGCTGTACAGGTAGCCGGTGATCGGGATCGCCAGCATCAGCACGTAGAGCAGCCCGTGCACCGCGTGCGCCACGCCCGTGACCAGCTTCGAGGTGCCGGCCGGCAACGGCGGCGCGGCATGCGTGGCGCGCCACAGCACGCGGATCACGGCCAGCGCGAACACGGTCACGCCGATCCACTTGTGCCACGAGAAATACTTGAGCTTGGTGGGCGTGAAGCCGGGGATGTCGGTCATCACCCAACCGAGCGCGAAACCGCAGACGATCAGCAGGGCGATCAGCCAGTGCAGCGCGATCGCGGTGCGCGTGTAGGCGGCCGGCCGGTTCAGCGTGAGGGACGATGCCATGTGTCGGAGCCCAGGGAATGACGGTGGAGCGTCGCCTGCCTCGGCGGCAGATTCGACGGATTCAAGGCCGCCATCCTAACCCAACAATCTGGCGCCCGATGCAACTGAAAACTGGCAAACCAGTCAGAATCGGGCAGGGTGTCGCCAACCCGGCGTAATGCGCCGTTACGTTCCCGTAACCGGGCCTTGACACCGGGAAAATGCCCTTTTGGTAAGATTGGCGCGGCTTCCCGCCTGCCCCCGCGTCCTCGCAATGCCGCGCAACCGGCTTCCAATATGGAAACAAACGACCTGATTGCCTGTCACGAGTGCGACGCACTGTTGCACAAAACGCAGCTTAGCGGCAAAGAAGCGGCCCGCTGCCCACGCTGCGACGCCCTGCTCTACCGCGCTACGGCGAGCCATCTCGAACGCATCTGCGCGTTGACGCTGACCGCGCTGATCACCTTCGTGATCGCTCAGACCTTTCCCATCCTCGAAATGGACGTCAACGGCATGCGCGTCCAGACCACCCTGGTCGGCGCGCTCGGCGCGCTGTGGGACCAGGGCATGCAGGTGGTGGCGGTGATCGTATTCTGCTCGACGCTGCTGTTCCCGCTGATCGAAATGTCCGCGCTGCTCTACGTGCTGTTCGCGCTGCGCGCGGGCACCGTGCCGCCGGCCTTCAACGCCGTGATGCGGGCAATCCACCTGGTGCGTCCGTGGGGGATGATCGAGGTGTTCATGCTCGGCATCCTCGTGACGATCGTGAAGATGGTCAGCCTCGCCCGCGTGGTGCCGGAGGCCGCGCTGTTCGCGTTCGGCGCGCTGACGCTGATGCTGGCCGTGGTGGTGATGTTCGATCCGCACACGTTGTGGGACATCGCCGACGAGATCCGCGCTCGCCGCCAGGCGAAAGGCCGCGCCGGCCCGCATGAACACGCTCACGCCGGAGTGCCGCGCCAATGAAGATCACCACCGCCGCCAGCCGGGGCATGGCGAGCTGCCACACCTGCGGCCACGTGCAGAAGCTCGAGCGCCCCGCTGCGCATCCGCCCGAGCCGTGCGCGCGCTGCGGCACCGCGCTGCATCTGCGCACGCCCGACAGCGTGATGCGCACCTGGGCGCTGCTGATCGCGGCCGCGATCCTGTATATTCCCGCGAACCTGTTGCCGATCATGCGCACGGCCTCGATCGTCGGCTCGCAGGAAGACACCATCATGAGCGGGGTCGTCTATTTCTGGACCTCGGGCGACTGGCCGCTGGCGCTGGTGGTGTTCGTCGCCAGCATCCTAGTGCCGATGCTCAAGCTCGGCGCACTGACCATCCTCGTCATCACGGCGCAGCGCCGTTCGAGCTGGCGGCCGATACAGCGCACCCGGTTGTACCGGATCGTCGAGCGGATCGGCCGCTGGTCGATGCTCGACATCTTCGTCGTCACGCTGACGGTCGCGCTCGTCCACTTCCGCTCGCTCGCCGAGATCACCGCCGGCCCCGGCGCGATCGCGTTCGGCTCGGTGGTGATCCTCACCATGCTCGCCTCGATGCAGTTCGACCCGCGCCTGATCTGGGACTACGTCGTCACCTCTGGAAAACACCATGAATAGTCCGCAAGGCCCGCAACACGACCCGAACGAGGCGCCCTCCACGCCCCCCAACCCGCTCGACCTGCCGGACGCCGTCGTCGCGCGCCGCACCGGCTGGCTGCCGTCGCTGGTGTGGCTGGTGCCGCTGGTCGCCGCGCTGATCGGCATCGGGCTGGTGGTCAAATCGGTATTCGACCGCGGCCCCGAGGTCACCATCAGCTTCCGCAACGCGGAAGGGCTGGAGCCGGGCAAGACCCAGGTGAAATACAAGGACGTCGAGATCGGCACGGTCAAGACCATCAAGCTCTCGAAGGATTTCTCGCACGTGCTCGTCAACGTGCAGCTCAAGAAGGAAGCCGAGGATTTCGCCGTCAAGGGCACGCGCTTCTGGGTGGTGCGGCCGCGCGTTGGCGTGAGCGGCGTGTCGGGCCTCGGCACGCTGCTGTCGGGCGCCTACATCGGCGTGGATGCGGGCCGCTCGCCCGATTCGCAGACCGATTTCACCGGCCTCGAAACGCCGCCGCCCGTCACGGGCGACGAAAAAGGCAGTTCCTATGTGCTGCACGGCGATTCGCTCGGCTCGGTCGACATCGGCTCGCCCGTCTATTACCGGCGCGTGCAGGTCGGCCAGGTGGTGGGCTTCTCGCTCGACAAGGACGGCACGGGCGTGACCTTCAACGTGTTCGTCAATGCGCCGTACGACCAGTACGTCGGCTCGAACTCGCGCTGGTGGCAGGCAAGCGGCGTGGACCTGCGCCTCGATTCGAGCGGCTTCAAGCTCAACACGCAGTCGCTCGCGACGGTGATTCTCGGCGGCCTCGCGTTCCAGTCGCCGCCGAACCAGACGGCCGGCAGCACGGTGCGCAACGGCGCGACGTTCCGGCTCGGCTCGGACGAAGCCGATGCGATGCGCGATCCGGACGGCCAGCCGGTGGCGGTGGTGATGAACTTCAACCAGTCGCTGCGCGGGCTGTCGGTGGGCGCGCCGGTCGATTTCCGCGGCATCGTGCTCGGCAACGTCACGAACATCGCGATCGACTACGACCCGAAGGCCAAGAACTTCATGATGCCGGTCACCATGAACATCTATCCGGAGCGGCTCGGCAAGACCTTCCGCGAACTGGTGGCCAAGCAGGGCGAGGCGGGCCAGCGCGAGATCCTGACGCGCCTGGTCGAGCACGGGCTGCGCGGCCAGTTGCGCACCGGCAACCTGCTGACCAGCCAGCTCTACGTGGCGCTCGACTTCTTCCCGAAGGCCGCGCCGGCCAAGGTCGACCTGAACCGCAAGCCGGTGGAACTGCCGACCGTGCCGAACACGCTCGACGAGCTGCAACTGCAGGTGGCCGACATCGCCAAGAAGCTCGACAAGATCCCGTTCGACCAGATCGGCAACAACCTCAACGACGCGCTCAAGCACGCCGACACGCTGTTCCAGCAGCTCGACACGCAGGTCGCGCCGCAGGCGCGCGACACGCTGTCGGCGGCCAAGCAGACGTTCACGACGGCCGAGGCCACGCTGCAGCAGGATTCGCCGCTGCAATCGGACGTGCGCGGCGCGCTGAAGGAGCTGACGCGCACGCTGCAATCGCTGAACAACCTCGCCGACTACATGGAGCGCCATCCCGAATCGCTGCTCCGCGGCAAACCCGGAGACCAGAAATGAGCGCATCCACGCCCCGTCCGACTCGCCGCGCCGCGCGCGCCGGCCTGAAGGCGCTGGCCGCCCTGGCCGCCGCCACCGGCGTCGCGCTGGCCACCGGCTGCGCCTCGCCGAGCGCGCACTTCTACACGTTGTCGGGCGACGCCGGCAAGCTGAGCGCCGGCCGCGCGATGCCGGCCAATCCGGCGTTTCTGATCCAGGTGCCGGCCGTCAACGTGCCCGAGCAGGTCGCCAAGCCGCAGCTCGTCGTGCAGCGCGGCGACGCGCACGTGGACGTGCTCGAGGAACACCGCTGGGCCTCGACGCCGGCCGACGAAATTCGTCGCGCGCTGTCGGGTGCGCTGACGCGCCGCCTCGACACCATCGACGTGGCCGATTCGGCCGTGCCGCCGGGCGTGCCGGTGTATCGCGTCAGCGTGGATGTGCAGCGTTTCGAATCCTGGCCCGACAGCAAGGCCGCGATCGACGCCGTGTGGAGCGTGCGTTCGTTGAGCACGCAATCGGTGATGACCTGCCGCACCGCGCTGGTCGAGCCGGTCGGCGCGGGCTATGACGCGCTGGTGGGCGGCCACCGCAAGGCGATCGGCGAGCTGGCCGGGCGCATCGCGGTGGGCGTGCGCGCGATGGCGGCCGCGCCGGCGCCGGCTGCGTCGAAGAGCGGGGGGGTGAATCCGGTGGCGGTGCGGTGCCCGGTGGAAGCGGGGGGGTGACGCTGCTTCCCGGCGGATTCGGAAATCGGGCCGCTCGGCCCGCTGCGCCGTTCTCCGCCCGCCGCACCTCACGCCACTGCATCAATTTGACAATCCTTGTCATCCCCCGCCCATCCGCCGGGCCGATAATTCGCCAACGCGGTGGCCGCCCCATCGCCCACCGCACGCATTTCTGACCGATTGACGCGCCCGGGCCGCACACGGCAAGCTCCTCACGGCGCGCCGCCCGCCGCACCACGCTCCGGAAGCCACCGCCGCCGCCCATCCGGCGCGGTATGTGCCGCCCCTCCGTCCGACCGACCCGCGCCGCCACCCGCGGCGCCTGACCGTCCGCTGCCATGTTCCGTTCCCTTGCCACGCTCCTGAAGAAATGGCGCGCCTCGCGCAGCGCCAGCCAGCAACTCGACGCGCTGCTCGCCTCCGCCGATGCCGCTGCGCCCTACGCCGAGCGCAGCGAATGGCTGATCGAACTCACGCACTGGCTGCGCCGCGAAGGCGGCGTGCAGCAGCCGGCCGAGGCCGAATCGCCGGCCCGCCCCGCCGAAACCGGCGACGACGACGCGCCCCGCCGCTTTGCCTCGCACGCGCGGCTGCGCTACGTGCTGCACGTGCTCGACCGCAACCCGGCCTGGAAAACCCACGTCGCGCGCATGCTGCGCGCGCTGCTGCGCGAAAGCGACGGCATCTCGCTGCTCTGCGACGCCGGCATGCCCGTGCATTCGGGCTTCTTCGGCGCGCTGTTCGAACGCATCGACGCGTCGCTGGTGCCGCCCGCGCCGAACCGCCGCGAGCTGGCCGCGCTGTTCACGCTGATGTTTCCCGCGCCCGGCGACGCGGCATCGATCGAGGCGCTGCCGGCCGATCTGCTCGCGCGCCTGCAGGCGTTGTTCGCCCATGACATCTCCGACACCGAACGCCACCAGCCCGGCTCGTTCTCGCGCGACCTGCTGGCCGCGCTGCACAACCTGACGCTGCAGATCAGCTCGACCGGGCTGTCGCACACCGTGCGCAGCCGCCTGTCCGACGACGACGCGCGCAAGCCGGCCGAGGCGCAGCCGTTCTACCGGCTCACGCGCGCGATGCTGGCCGTGGAAGCCGCGCAGGACGACACCGGCCACGCCGAGCCGGCCCGGCTGCTGCACGAGGTCAACTACCTGCGCGTGCTGCTCGACGAATGCCGCCAATCGGCCGACGACGTGTCCGCGCATCTCTATCGCAACGGCGTGTCGGTCGACATCGTGTTCCAGGTCGAGCGCATGCGCATGCGAATCCAGCGCGCCGAGGCGCTGCTCGACGCCTGGATGGCGCGCAGCGACCCGCGCAGCCTCGCGCGCCTGACCGCCGCGCTGATCGACGCGAACCAGAACAGCCAGAGCGTCTCGCACCTGGTGCGCAGCAACTTCTCGCTGTTCGCGCGCAAGCTGGTGGAAACCAACGCCGACACCGGCGAGCACTACATCACGCGCGGCCGCGCCGACTATCTGAAGATGATGCGGATGGCGGCCGGAGGCGGGCTGGTGACGGTGGCCACCGTCTGCGTGAAGTTCTGGATCACCGGCGCGCACCTGCAATCGATGGTCGAGGGCGTGCTGGCCGGCATCAACTACGCGGCCAGCTTCACGCTGATGCACTTCCTGCATTTCACGCTGGCCACCAAACAGCCGGCGATGACCGCGCCGACGCTCGCCCGCGAACTCGACGACATCGGCCACGAGGAAGGCGTGCGGCGCTTCGTGGCGTCGGTGGTGGCACTGATCCGCACGCAGGCGGCCGCGATCTCCGGCAACGTGCTGGCGGTGTTGCCGGTCTGCCTGGCCGTGCAGCTCGGCGCGCACGCCTGGCTGCATGCCGACGTGATCTCCGTCGAGAAAGCGCACGCCACGCTGCGCTCGTTCTCGCTGCTCGGGCCGACGCCGTTCTATGCGGCGCTGACCGGCGTGCTGCTGTGGGCGTCGAGCCTGGTGGCGGGATGGGCCGACAACTGGTTCGTGCTGCATCGCGTCGCCGACGCGATCGCCTGGCACCGCCGCCTGCGCCTGACGCTCGGCGTGGCCGGCGCGGCGCGGCTGGCGCGCTTCTGCCGCAGCAACGTGGCCGGGGTGATCGGCAACGTCGGCCTCGGCATGATGCTCGGGCTGGTGCCGGCGATCGTCAGCGCGTTCGCGTTCGGCTTCGAGGTGCGCCACGTCACGCTGTCGGCCGGCTCGATCGGCGTGGCGCTCGGCGTGATCGGCGAGCGTGCGCTCGGCTCGGGCGAGCTGTGGTGGGCGATGGCCGGCGTGCTGTCGATGGCGGTGCTCAACGTGGCCGTGAGCTTCGCGCTGGCGTTCACGATGGCGGTGCGCTCGCGCGCGCTGCGGCCGACCAAGGTGCGCGCGCTGATCGCCGCGATCTGGCGCGCGGTGCGCGCGAACCCGGCCAGCCTGATCTGGCCGCAGGCCGCGCGCGGCCAGGATGACGGCGCGCCGGGTTCACGGCCGCACTGAGGGGCGGTGAGGCACGGCGGCGGCTTCGTGTTGCTCCGTGTTGCTCCGTGCTGCTCCGGCCTGCTCCGTGCTGCTCCGTGCTGCTCCGTGCTGCTCCGTGCTGCTCCGTGCTGCTCCGGCCTGCTCCGGGACACGCGGAGCGCCCTCGGCGACCCCGCAAGCCCCCCTCCTTGAACGATAGCGGCCCGACGGCGCGCACCCGCCCCGCCCGCCCTCATTCCGATTCGCCCCGGCGACAGCCCCCGGGCCGCGTACAATGACGGCTTTTGCACGCACCGCCCCGCCTAATGTCCTCTTCCGACTTCGATTTCTTCGCTCCCTGCCCCCGCGGGCTCGAGGCCGCCCTGGCCGCCGAGCTGGCCGAAATCGGCACCCGCCGCACCGGCGGCGCGCCGTTCGAGGTTGGCGCCCAGGTGCCGGGCGGTGTCCACTTCCGCGGCGGCTGGATGGCCGCAATGGCGGCGAACCTCTATTCGCGGATCGCCAGCCGCGTGCTGCTGAACATCGCCGACCGCCCGTACCGCAGCGAACAGGATGTCTACGCGCTCGCGCTCGAACAGGCCTGGGAGCGCTGGTTCGCGCCCACCCAGACGCTGCGCGTCGACATCACCGCGATCAAGTCGCCGCTCAAGAGCCTCGAATTCGCCACGCTGCGCGTCAAGGATGCGATCTGCGACCGCCTGCGCGAAAAAACCGGCTCGCGTCCGAGCATCGACACCGCGCTGCCCGACGTGCGCGTGTTCGCGTTCCTGACCGCCACGCACTGCACGCTGTATCTCGACACCTCGGGCGAGCCGCTGTTCAAGCGCGGCTGGCGGCTCGACAAGGGCGCCGCGCCGCTGCGCGAGAACCTCGCCGCCGGCATCCTGCGCCTGGCCAACTGGACGCCGGAAGTGCCGCTGTACGATCCGATGTGCGGCAGCGGCACGTTCCTCGCCGAAGCCGCACAGATCGCGCTCGACGTCGCACCGGGCGTCGAGCGCCGCTTCGGCTTCGAGAAGCTCAAGCAATACGACATCAGCGCGTGGCAAACGCTGAAGGTCGCCGCGATGGACGCCAAGCGCGCCGCACGCGGCCGCCGCGACGGGCTGCAGGTGTACGGCAGCGACATCTCGGGCGACATGCTCGACAAGGCGCGCGCCAACATCGAACGGGCCGGCGCGCCGGGCGTCTCGCTCAAGCAGGTCGATGCGCGCTTCATGGCGCCGCCGTGCGACGCGCCGGGCCTGATCATCGCGAACCCGCCGTACGGCGAGCGGATCGAGGTGCGCGGACGCAACGCGCGTGGCGAAGTGCGCGAGACGGGCCGCAACCGTGGCGCCGACGACGCGTTCCGCCGCACCCACACCGACGCGCCGCCCGACAACGAGTTCTTCATCGCGCTCGGCACCGCGCTCAAGCAGCGTTTCACGGGCTGGCAGGCGTTCCTGCTGACCTCCGACCGCTCGCTGCCGGGCCTGCTGCGCCTGCGCGAATCGGCCAAGACGCCGCTGTTCAACGGCGCGCTCGAATGCCGGCTGTTCCGCTTCGACATGATGGCGGGCAGCGTGCGCCGGCAGCCGGGCGAAGCCGGCACGGACGAATAAACCGGCACCGCGCGGCGCCCGCCGCGCATCGTGCGCCTCACCCGACAGGGCCGGATTTTCCGGCCCTGTCGCGTTTCCGGGGCACCCTTCATTTGCTGCGGCAGGTTGTTGCCGGCTGCTGACAACACGCTGTCAGCAGCCCCCCGCCACACTGCGTCTCACGCATCCGACGCGATGCGCTCCTCCCCGCCACTTCCTCTTCCGGAGACGCCCCATGACGACCGCCACCGCTACCCCCACCGCCACGACTACCGCCGCCGACACCCCGCTCAC
The DNA here is from genome assembly GCF_047497165.1 of Burkholderia sp. 22PA0099. Lineage (NCBI taxonomy): Bacteria > Pseudomonadati > Pseudomonadota > Betaproteobacteria > Burkholderiales > Burkholderiaceae > Burkholderia > Burkholderia sp. 22PA0099. The sequence continues at coordinate 3,878,963 of NZ_CP163165.1, forward strand.
GCGCCGCCCGATCACGTGGTTCGAGATCCCGACCGTCGATCTCGACCGCGCCACGCGCTTCTACGAGGCGATGCTCGAGATCCGCCTGCGCCGCGAAAACTTCGGCGGCGCGCCGATCGCCGTGTTCGACGGCGAAGGCGCGACCAGCGGCGCGCTGGTGCAGGACCCGCACGGCAGCAAGCCCGCCAAGGCCGGCCCGGTCGTCTACCTGGGCGCCGGCGACTCGGTGACGGGCGCGATCGAGCGTGCCAAGCGCGCGGGCGGCGCGGTCGATGGCCCGGTGCACGAACTGCCGCGCGGCATCGGCTACATCGCCTACGTGTTCGACACCGAAGGCAACCGCGTCGGCCTGCACGCCAGCGCACACTGAACGCGTCACCGCCCTGCCACGCCTGCGCCACGGCCACGCGATGACCTGCGCCGCGCCGCATGCGCGGCGCTATCATCGCGGCACCGCCCACGCTTTCGCCGCACCCACGCCATGACCCGCCGCGCCGACCGCCTGTTCCAGATCGCCGAATTGCTGCGCGGCCGCCGCCTGACGACCGCGCAGCAACTGGCCGAATGGCTCGCGATCTCGCCGCGCACCGTCTACCGCGACATCCGCGATCTGCAGTTGTCCGGCGTGCCGATCGAGGGCGAGGCCGGCATCGGCTACCGGCTGAATCGCGCGGCCAGCCTGCCGCCGCTGACCTTCACGGCCGACGAGCTGTCCGCGCTCGCGGCCGGCGCGCGGATGCTCGAATCGTGGGGCGGCACGCGCTTTGCCGGCGGCGCGCGTTCGGCGCTGGCCAAGATCGCCTCGGCGATGCCGGCCGACAAGCGCGTCGTGCTGGACCGCCTGCCGGTGTTCGCGCCCTCGCAGCGCGTCGATGCCGCCTATTCCGAAACGATGGACGTGCTGCACCGCGCGCTGGAGGAACGGCGCGTCGTGCATTTCCGCTATCGGGACAAGAAGGATGCGGCCAGCGAGCGGCGCATCTGGCCGCTCGGCCTGGCCTATTGGGGCGGGCAATGGACGGTGTCCGCGTGGTGCGAGCTGCGCGACAATTTCCGCAATTTCGACGTGGCCCGCATGCGCGGGGCCACCGCCTGCGAGGTCCACCCCGACATCGACGGGCGCCGGCTCGCCGATTTCCTGCGCACGCTCGAACGCGAATGCGGCAAGGACTGGCCGGCGGGCTGAACGCCGCGCCGGCCGCCGCGCGACTCGAGCGGCTACTCGACCGACTTGACCATGTCCTCGACCACCTTCTTCGCGTCGCCGAACACCATCATCGTCTTGTCCATGTAGAACAGCTCGTTGTCGAGCCCCGCGTAGCCGGAGGCCATCGAGCGCTTGTTGACGATCACGGTGCGCGCCTTGTACGCCTCCAGGATCGGCATGCCCGCGATCGGCGATTTCGGGTCGTTCTTCGCGGCCGGGTTGACCACGTCGTTCGCGCCGAGCACCAGCACCACGTCGGTCTGGCCGAACGCGTTGTTGATGTCGTCCATCTCGAACACCAGGTCGTACGGCACCTCGGCCTCGGCCAGCAGCACATTCATGTGCCCCGGCATGCGCCCGGCCACCGGGTGGATCGCGTAGCGCACATCGATGCCCTTCTCGATCAGCTTGTCGGTCAGCTCCTTGAGCGCATGCTGCGCGCGCGCCACCGCCAGCCCGTAGCCCGGCACGATCACCACCGTTTCGGCGTTGGCGAGCATGAACGCGGCGTCGTCGGCCGAGCCCGATTTCACCGGCCGCTGCTCCTTCGCGCCGGCCGCATCGCCCGCGCCGGCCTCGCCGCCGAAGCCGCCGAGGATCACGTTGAAGAACGAGCGGTTCATCGCGTGGCACATGATGTACGACAGGATCGCGCCCGACGAGCCGACCAGCGAGCCGGCGATGATCAGCATCGGGTTGTTCAGCGAGAAGCCGATGCCGGCCGCCGCCCACCCCGAATACGAGTTCAGCATCGACACCACCACCGGCATGTCCGCGCCGCCGATCGGGATGATGATCAGCACGCCGAGCGCGAACGCGATCGCCGTCATCACGATGAACGGCAGCCACGCCTGCGTGACGAAGAACAGGATGCCGAAGCCGAGCATGCCGAGCGCCAGCATCAGGTTGATCAGATGCTGGCCCGCGTACACCACCGGCGCGCCCTGGAACAGCCGGAACTTGTATTTCCCCGACAGCTTGCCGAACGCGATCACCGAGCCGGAGAACGTGATCGCGCCCACGAAGGTGCCGATGAACAGCTCGATGCGGTTGCCGAACGGGATGAAGTTGGCGGCCGCCGCGTCCTGCGGCACCAGGCCGAACGCTTCCGGCTCGGCCACCACGGCGTAGGCGATGCACACGGCAGCCAGGCCGATCAGCGAGTGCATCGCGGCGACCAGCTCGGGCATCTTGGTCATCTCGACGCGCGCGGCCACGTAGGCCCCCACCGCGCCGCCGACCACCAACGCGCCGAGCACCAGCGCCAGCCCGAGCGGCAGGTTGGCGCCAAGCCAGGCCGCCTGCCGGACGATCAGCGCGAGCGTGGTCAGGATCGCGATCGCCATCCCGACCATCCCGAACAGGTTGCCGCGCCGCGCGGTGCGCGGATGCGACAGCCCCTTGAGCGCCTGGATGAAGCACACCGAGGCGACCAGATACAGCAGCGTGACGACGTTCAGGCTCATCGCGCGCCCTCCGTCTTGCCCTGGGCGCCGTCCTTCGGCGTCTTCTTGCGGAACATCTCCAGCATTCGCCTGGTGACGAGGAAGCCGCCGAACACGTTGACGGCGGCCAGCGCCACCGCGATCGTGCCGAACACCTTGCCGGTGGTGCCGACCGTCAGCGCGGCGGCCAGCATCGCGCCGACGATCACGATCGCCGAAATCGCGTTGGTGACGGCCATCAGCGGCGTATGCAGCGCCGGCGTGACGTTCCAGACCACGTGATAGCCGACGTACACCGCCAGCACGAAGATGATCACGTTGATCACCGTGTGATTGATCACTTCCATCGCGATCGCCCCCTTATTTGCGAACCACGTCGCCGTCGCGACACAGCAGCGTCGCGGCGACGATGTCGTCGTTCATGTCGATGTTCAGGACGCCTTCCTGCGTGACGATCAGCTTCAGGAAGTCGGCGAGATTGCGTGCGTAGAGCGCCGAGGCATCGGCCGGCACCTGCGCGGCGAGGTTGGTGTGGCCGGCGATCGTCACGCCGTGCACGTTCACCACTTCGTCGGCCACGGTCAGCGGGCAATTGCCGCCGCGCCGCCCGTCCGGGCCGGGCGCGCCGCGCCCGGCGGCCAGGTCGACCAGCACCGCGCCGGGCTTCATGGCGACCACCGTCTCGGCCTGGATCAGCGTGGGTGCGGCGCGGCCCGGGATCAGCGCGGTGGTGATCACGATGTCGGCCTGCTTGGCGCGCTCGTGCACCAGCCCCGCCTGCCGCGCGAGCCACGACGGCGGCATCGGCCGCGCGTAGCCGCCGGTGCCCTGCGCGGCCTCGCGTTCCTCGTCGGTCTCGAACGGCACGTCGACGAACTTCGCGCCGAGCGATTCGATCTGCTCCTTGACGGCGGGCCGCACGTCGGACGCCTCGATCACCGCGCCGAGCCGCTTGGCCGTGGCGATCGCCTGCAGGCCGGCCACCCCCGCGCCGAGCACCAGCACGCGGGCCGCCTTCACGGTGCCGGCGGCCGTCATCAGCATCGGCAGGAAGCGCGGATAGAGCGAGGCGGCCAGCAGCACGGCCTTGTAGCCGGCGATATTGGCCTGCGAAGACAGCACGTCGAGGCTTTGCGCGCGGGTGGTGCGCGGCGCGGCCTCCAGCGCGAACGCGGTCACGCCGGCTGCCGCGAGCTGCGCGGCCTGCTCGGTGTTGAACGGATCGAGCATGCCGGCCAGCACCGCGCCACGGCGCATCAGCGCCAGCTCGGCCGCGTCGGGCGCCTGCACCTTCAGCACCAGGTCGGCGGCGTAGACGGCTGCGCGCTCGGCCAGCGTCGCGCCGGCGGCCGCATAGGCGTCGTCGGGGTAGCTCGCGGCCGTGCCGGCGCCATGCTCGACACTGACGGCGTGGCCGGCCGCCACGTATTTCCTGACGGTTTCGGGCGTCGCGGCCACGCGCGCCTCATGAGCCCGCGTCTCGACGGGCACTCCGATCTGCATCGTGATCCTCCAGCTGGCTTTCTGATTCTTGATTTCGACTGCGAGGCGAGCCGGAGCATTTCCGGACGACGACGACCGGCTCGGGGCAACGGCATGGTCAACGCGCCAATGTACCCGATCGCCGCCGCCGCGCCGCATCCGGCCCTTTCCCGGCTGGACAAACGGCTGCGGATCGGTCAGGCACGGTGGTGGCCGGCTTGCGACTGGCTTGCTGCAGGCTTGGGGCCGGATCGCCGCGCGTGCCGGGGCCGCCCCCCGCTTGCGCTTCGGCAGCCGCGCCGCGCAACCGGTAAAATGCTCGCCCATGAAACCCGAACTCTGGACCCCGCACGTCACGGTGGCCGCGATCGTCGAACGCGACGGCCGCTTCCTGCTGATCGAGGAACACACGTCGGCAGGATTGCGGCTCAATCAGGCCGCCGGCCATCTCGAGGCCGGCGAAACGCTGATCGAGGCCGTGATCCGCGAAACGCTCGAGGAAACGGCGCACCCGTTCGAGCCGGAAGCGCTGGTGGGCGTCTATCAGACGCACTTCGAGCGGCCCGGCAAGGGCGGCGCGACCTACCTGCGCTTCACGTTCTGCGGGCGGGCCGGCGAAACCGTCGCGGGCCGCGCGCTCGACGACGGCATCGTCCGCACGCTGTGGATGACGGCCGACGAGCTGCGCGCCGCCTCGCATCGCCACCGCACGCCCGCGGTCATGCAGTGCGTCGACGATTACCTCGCCGGCCGCCGCGTGCCGCTGGAGTTCGTCCATACGCATTCCGTCGCGCCCTACCGCGCGACGCCCGAACATCAGGCTGTCAGCAAATGAAGAAGCAACGTGTCGTGGTCGGCATGTCGGGCGGTGTCGATTCGTCGGTCACCGCGTGGCTGCTGAAGGAACAGGGTTACGACGTGGTCGGCCTGTTCATGAAGAACTGGGAAGACGACGACGACGGCGAGTACTGCTCGACCCGTCAGGACTGGATCGACGTGGTGTCGGTGGCCGACCTGATCGGCATCGACGTCGAGGCTGTCAATTTCGCCGCCGAATACAAGGACCGCGTGTTCGCCGAATTCCTGCGCGAATACTCGGCCGGCCGCACGCCGAACCCGGACGTGCTCTGCAACGCCGAGATCAAGTTCAAGGCGTTCCTCGATCACGCGATGTCGCTCGGCGCGGAAACCATCGCCACCGGCCACTACGCGCGCGTGCGCGAGCGCGACGGCCGCTTCGAACTGCTCAAGGCGTTCGATCACACCAAGGATCAGTCCTACTTCCTGCACCGGCTCAATCAGGCGCAGCTTTCGAAAACGCTGTTCCCGCTGGGCGAGATGCCGAAAACGCGCGTGCGCGAGATCGCCGAACAGATCGGCCTGCCGAACGCGAAGAAGAAGGATTCGACCGGCATCTGCTTCATCGGCGAGCGGCCGTTCCGCGATTTCCTGAACCGCTACCTGCCCACCCAGCCCGGCCCGATGAAGACGCCCGACGGCCGGCGCGTGGGCGAGCACATCGGCCTGGCGTTCTACACGTTCGGCCAGCGCAAGGGCATAGGCCTCGGCGGCAGCAAGGACGGCAGCGGCGAGCCGTGGTTCGTGGCCGGCAAGGACATCGCGTCGAACACGCTGTACGTCGCGCAGGGGCACGACCATGCGTGGCTGCTGTCGCACGAACTGGTGGCCGGCAACGTCAGTTGGGTGGCCGGCGAGCCGCCCGCCGAAGGCTTCACGTGCGGCGCGAAAACACGCTACCGGCAGGCCGACGCGGCCTGCGCGTTCGGCCGCGCCAAGCCGGGCGAGGCCGGCGAGGCGCGCTTCTCGCTGGCGTTCGAGGCCGCGCAATGGGCCGTCACGCCGGGCCAGTCGGCCGTGCTCTACGACGGCGAAATCTGCCTGGGCGGCGGCATCATCGAGGTGGTCGCAACGGGCCAGCCCGGCTCGGCCGACGCAGTGGGCGCGGCGCTCGCGCGCGAGACGGCCGGCGGCGTGGCGATCTGAATCGGGCCGCTTTCTCCCGCCTTTCAACCGCCTTTAGTGGGGCCGGCTTCGAAGCGGCCTGACACATTATCGGTTTAGACTTGCGGCACGCGACGATTGGCCGCCGCACCAGCAGGCGGCCGGCGCCGTGCGCCGCCGGCCGCGGCCTTGACGGCCTCGCCATGGCGGCCAACCGAAGAATAAGGAATCCCCCATGTTTGCAAGACGCTATCTCGCGATGTGGTGCGCGACGCTCGTGCTCGTTCTGCTCGCCCTCCTCGCCTTGTCCCACCTGATCGCCTGGCCCTGGATCCTGATCCCCGCCGCCCTCGTCGGCCTCGGCCTCTGGGATCTCCAACAGGATCACCACGCGATCCTGCGGAACTACCCGCTCTGGGGCCACTTCCGCTTCATGTTCGAGTTCATCCGCCCGGAGATCCGCCAGTATTTCGTCGAGGACGATACCGACGAGAAGCCGTTCTCGCGCGCCCAGCGCAGCGTGGTTTACCAGCGCGCCAAGAACGTGGCCGACAACCGGCCGTACGGCACCGAACTGAACGTCAAGGCGGTCGCGCACGAGTGGATCAGCCACTCGCTGGTGCCGACCCGGCTCGCGAACCACGATTTCCGGATTCGCGTCGGCGCCGAGCGCGCCCAGCCCTACGACATTTCCATCTTCAACGTCTCGGCGATGAGCTACGGCTCGCTGTCGGCGAACGCGATCCGCGCGCTGAACCTCGGCGCCAAGAAGGGCGGCTTCGCGCACGACACCGGCGAGGGCTCGCTGTCGAAATATCACCGCGAGCACGGCGGCGACATCATCTGGGAAATCGCCTCGGGTTACTTCGGATGCCGTAACGACGACGGCACGTTCAACGCGGACAAGTACGCGAAACAGGCCGCCGATCCGCAGGTCAAGATGATCGAGGTGAAGCTGTCGCAGGGCGCCAAGCCGGGCCACGGCGGCGTGCTGCCGGCCGCCAAGATCACGCCCGAGATCGCCGAGACGCGCGGCATCCCGATGGGCAAGGATTGCATCTCGCCGGCCTCGCATTCGGAATTCTCGACGCCGCGCGGCCTGCTCGAATTCGTCGAGAAGCTGCGCACGCTGTCGGGCGGCAAACCCACCGGCTTCAAGCTGTGCATCGGCCACCCGTGGGAATTCTTCGGCATCGCCAAGGCCATGCTCGAAACCGGCATCGTGCCGGACTTCATCGTGGTGGACGGCGCCGAGGGCGGCACCGGCGCGGCGCCGCTCGAATTCACCGACCACGTGGGCGTGCCGTTGCAGGAAGGGCTGCTGCTGGTGCACAACACGCTGGTGGGCATCGGCCTGCGCGAGCGCATCAAGATCGGCGCGAGCGGCAAGATCATCACGGCATTCGACATCGCGCGCACGCTCGCGATCGGCGCGGACTGGGTCAACTCGGCACGCGGCTTCATGTTCGCGGTGGGCTGCATCCAGGCGCAGACCTGCCACACCGGCCGCTGTCCGACCGGCGTGGCGACCCAGGACGAAGTGCGCCAGCGCGCGCTGGTGGTGCCCGACAAGTCGGAGCGCGTCTACAACTTCCACCGCAATACGCTGCATGCGCTGCAGGAGCTGGTGCAGGCCGCCGGCCTCGCGCATCCGGCCGACCTGCACGCGCATCACATCGTGCAGCGCGTCGCCCCGCACGAGGTGCGGCTGATGTCGCAACTGCTCAAGTACGTGAAGCCGGGCGCGCTGCTGACCGGCGAGAAGCTCGGCCTGACGCTCTACGACACATGGTGGCCGGCGGCGCGCAGCGATTCGTTCTCGATCGGCGACGCGGCTTATGCGGCGTGGGCGGCCTACGACGAATAAACCCCGCGAGGCCGTGCCGCACGCGTAAAAACGCCCCGCCGGTGCGATGCCCGGCGGGGCGTTTTTTTGATGCTGTTCGTTGAAAAGCCCGACGGGCGATCAGTCCTGCGGCACGGTATCGATGAACGACTGCCGCTGCGAGAGCTTCACGAAGTGCTTGTCGAGGTTCGGATGCCGCTCGCGCCAGGCGAGTTCGGGCATGCGGAAGTCGAGATAGCCGAGCGCGCAACCGAGCGCGACATCCGACAGCGTGTAGTGATTGCCGACGCACCACGGCTTGCCGCCGAGACCTTGCGACATCGCCACCAGGCCGTCGTCGATCTTGCGCTGCTGGCGCGCGATCCAGGCCTCGCTGCGCTGTTCCGGCGTGCGCTGCGTGTGTTCGACACGAATGTTGACCGTCGCATCGAGCACGCCGTCGGCGAGTGCCTCCCAGCACCGCACCTCCACGCGCTCGCGCCCCGACGGCGGAATCAGCTTGCCGACCGGCGACAAGGTATCCGCGTATTCGCAGATCACGCGCGAATCGAACACGGCCGCACCGTCGTCCATCACGAGACACGGCACCTTGCCGAGCGGATTCGAGCCGTGAATCGTGGTGTCCGGCCCCCACACGTTCTCGAGTTCCAACTGGTAATCGATCTTCTTTTCGGCCAGCACGATACGCGCCTTGCGCACGTAGGGGCTGCCGAGCGAACCGATGAGTTTGATCATCCTGCTTGCCTGCCTGCCAAGTAAATACCGCCCGAGAGTATACGTCGTCAGACGTCGGCGACGATCATAACCGCCCACCCGGCCCTCGGCGCAAGTCGACCGGACAGCCTGTGGACCGGATGCAACAGCGTCGCAACGCCGCTTGCGACAAGGGCCGGCGGCCGTCGGCCGGCCGCACCGACCGACGCGCGCCCTGCGCGACAGCGCTACAATCGCGCCATGAACGCACCCACCGAAACCGCCCTCGCCCCCGACGTCTACCGCCAGCGCCGTGCGCGCGTGCTCGCCGCGCTGCGCGCGACGGGCGGCGGCGTCGCGATCGTCCCCACCGCAGCCGAAGCGATGCGCAACCGCGACGCCGGCTATCCGTACCGTCACGACAGCTACTTCTATTACCTGACCGGCTTCACCGAACCCGACGCGCTGCTCGTGCTCGACGCGCGCGCGGCCGGCGGCGAACCGGAATCGATACTGTTCTGTCGTGCGAAGCATCCCGACCGCGAGATCTGGGAAGGCTTCCACTACGGCCCCGACGCCGCGCGCGAGACGTTCGGCTTCGACGCCGCGTTCGCCAACGACGTGCTCGACACCGAACTGCCGCGCCTGCTCGGCGACGCGGGCGCGGTGCACTACCGCTTCGGCGCATCGGCCGAGTTCGACCGGCAACTGGCCGGCTGGCTCGACGCCGTGCGCGCACGCAGCCGCGCCGGCGTGGCCGCGCCGGCCTCGGCCCACGATCTCACGCCGCTGCTCGACGAGATGCGCCTCGTCAAGGACGTTCACGAGCAGGCGATCATGCGCTGCGCCGGCGTGATTTCCGCGAGCGCGCACCGACGCGCGATGGCGGTCACGCGCCCCGGCATCCGCGAATACGAGATCGAGGCCGAACTGCTGCACGAATTCCGCCGCCACGGCTCGGCCGGGCCGGCCTACGGCTCGATCGTCGCGGCCGGCGCGAACGCCTGCGTGCTGCACTACCCGGCCGGCAACGCCGTGGCCCAGGACGGCGATTTGATCCTGATCGACGCGGCCTGCGAACTCGAAGGCTATGCCTCCGACATCACCCGCACGTTCCCCGCGAACGGCCGCTTCTCCGGCCCGCAGCGCGCGCTCTACGACATCGTGCTGGCCGCGCAGGAAGCCGCCGCCGCGGCCACGCGCCCCGGCGTGCCGTTCGAGGCGCCGCACGACGCGGCGGTGCGCGTGCTCGCGCAGGGCCTGCTCGACACCGGCATCGTGCCGAAGTCGCGCTTCGCGAGCGTCGACGACGTGATCGCCGAGCGCGCCTATTCACGCTTCTACATGCACCGCACCGGCCACTGGCTCGGCATGGACGTGCACGATTGCGGCGACTACCGCGAGCGCGGCGCCGAACGCGACGCCCAGGGCGCGCTGCCGTGGCGCACGCTGCGCGCGGGCATGGCGCTGACCATCGAGCCGGGCCTCTACGTGCGCGCGGCCGACGACGTGCCGGCCGAATTCCACGACATCGGCATCCGCATCGAGGACGACGCATTCGTCACCGCCGACGGCTGCGAGCTGATCACGCGCGACGTGCCGGTGGCCGCCGACGAGATCGAGGCGCTGATGCGCGACGCTCGGGGCGCGGCGGCCGTCGTACCCGTCGTAAGTTAAGCGCAGGCGAACCCGCACGATGACGCACGCTCCCGCTCCCACCGCCCCGTCCGACACGCCATTCGACGCCGATGTCGCCATCATCGGCGCCGGCCCGGTCGGCCTCGCCCTGGCCGGCTGGCTCGCGCGCCGCAGCGCGACGCAGGCGCTGTCGGTGGTGCTCGTCGATGCCCGCGACCCGTCGGCCAGCGCCGGCGACCCGCGCGCGATCGCCGTCTCGCACGGCAGCCGCGTGTTGCTCGGCGCACTCGGCTGGCCCGGCGACGCGACGCCGATCGAACACATCCATGTTTCGCAGCGCGGCCACTTCGGCCGCACGCTGATCGACCGCGAGGAACACGGCGTCGATGCGCTCGGCTACGTGGCGCGCTACGGCTCGCTGGTCGGCACGCTGGCGCGCGCGGTCCACGCCACGCCGGTGCAATGGCTGACCTCGACCACCGCGCGCGCGCCGCAACAGGACGCCGACGGCGTGAGCGTCACGCTCGACACGCCCCAGGGCGAACGCGTACTGCGCGTGCGTACGCTCGTCAACGCCGAGGGCGGGCTGTTCCAGGACACCCCGCGCAACGGCGTGCGCGACGAGCGCCACCGCCGCGATTACGCGCAAACCGCCATCGTCGGCACCGTCAGCGTGGCCGCGCCGCAGCCGCGCGTGGCCTGGGAACGCTTCACGCCCGAAGGCCCGCTCGCGCTGCTGCCACTCGGCGGCCCGAACCAGGCCGACTACGCGCTCGTCTGGTGCTGCTCGCCGGACGAAGCCGCGCGCCGCGCCGCGCTGCCCGACGCGGCGTTTCTCGCCGAACTCGGCATCGCGTTCGGAACACGCATGGGCCGTTTCACGCAGATCGCCGGCCGCGCCGCGTTCCCGCTCGGGCTGGCCGCCGCGCCCACGCTGGTCAGCGGCCGCGTGGCGAGCGTCGGCAACGCCGCGCAAACCCTGCATCCGGTGGCGGGACAAGGGCTGAACCTCGGCCTGCGCGACGCGCACACGCTGGTCGACGCGCTGTCCGAACACGGCGCCACGCCGCTCGCGCTGGCCGCGTTCAACGGGCGCCGGGTGCTCGACCGGCGCCTGACGATCGGCGCGACCGACCTGCTGGCGCGGTTGTTTACGATCGAATCGCGCCCGCTCGCGGCGCTGCGCGGGGCCGCCCTGACCGCGCTCGAATTCGTGCCGCCGCTCAAGGCGGTGATCGCGCGGCAGATGATGTTCGGCCAGCGCCGCTGACTCCGCGCCGGCGCCCAGGTCGGGCGGTATCGGCACGACATCAGGTCAACACCCGGGCAGCGGCAGGCCGGCATGGTCGCCCGGCCCCACCGTGACACCGTCACCGGAATTTCACCGAAGCTTCATCTCGATTTGACGCTTGTCGACAATCGCGATCGCCCGGCCCCCCCGGCGCTTACGGTAAAATGCGCGTTTTCCCACCGTCCGATCGTTGCCCGCGCCCTCGCGCGGGCGCTGCCATTGCAATGCCCGTTCTCGGCTCTCACGTCCTGCGCAACAACCTGTTCGTCGCCCCCATGGCCGGCGTCACGGATCGCCCGTTCCGCCAGCTCTGCAAGCGGCTGGGCGCCGGCTACGCCGTGTCCGAGATGGTCGCGTCGAACGCGCAGCTCTGGAAAAGCGAGAAGACCATGCGCCGCGCCAACCATACGGGCGAGGTCGAACCGATCGCGGTGCAGATCGCCGGCGCCGATCCGGCGATGATGGCCGAGGCGGCCCGCTACAACGTGGCGAACGGCGCGCAGATCATCGACATCAACATGGGCTGCCCGGCCAAGAAGGTCTGCAACGTGGCGGCCGGTTCGGCGCTGCTGCAGAACGAACCGCTGGTAGTGCGGATCGTCTCGGCCGTGGTGGCGGCCGTGGGCACCGGCCCCGACGCGGTGCCTGTCACGCTGAAGATCCGCACCGGCTGGGATCGCGAGCACAAGAACGCGCTGACCATCGCGCGCCTCGCGCAGGACGCCGGCATCGCGATGCTGACCGTGCACGGCCGCACGCGCGCCGATCTCTACAAGGGCGACGCCGAATACGACACGATCGCCGCCGTGAAGGCCTCGGTGAAGATCCCGGTGGTGGCGAACGGCGACATTACCTCGCCGGCCAAGGCACGTGCCGTGCTCGACGCCACCGGCGCCGACGCGCTGATGATCGGTCGCGCCGCGCAAGGCCGCCCGTGGCTGTTCCGCGAAATCGAGCATTTCCTGCGAACCGGCGAAACCCTGCCGCCGCCGAGCGTCGACGAGATCCAGCACCTGCTCAACGAGCACCTGGAAGATCATTACGCGTTCTACGGCGAATTTACCGGCGTACGTACTGCGCGCAAGCACATCGGCTGGTACACTCGCGGCCTTTCCGGCGCCAACGCGTTCCGGCACCGGATGAATACGCTCGATTCCACACGCGACCAGCTTGCCGCCGTCAACGATTATTTCGACGCGCAGCGCGCGCTGTCCGACCATCTCGTCTATGTCGACGACGGCGGCGCATCCGACCCTATTCAATAGCAGCATGAGCAAGCACAACATCGAACAATGTGTCCGCGACAGCCTGGACGTGTATTTCCGGGATCTCGACGGGTCCAACCCGCATGACGTCTACGACATGGTGATGTCGTGCGTCGAGAAGCCGATGCTCGAGGTCGTGCTCGAACAGGCGGGCGGCAACCAGTCGCTCGCCGCCGAGTACCTCGGCATCAACCGCAACACGCTGCGCAAGAAGCTGCAGCAGCACGGCCTGCTGTAAGGCCGTTGCACGACCGGCCGCTTCCGTCCCCCGTTTCCCTGGCTACTGGTGCTCCCCATCATGATCAAGCAAGCGCTCCTTTCCGTTTCCGATAAAACCGGCATCGTCGAATTCGCGACGGCCCTCTCGCAACAGGGCGTCAAGCTGCTGTCGACGGGCGGCACCGCGAAGCTGCTGGCCGACGCGGGCCTGCCCGTCACCGAAGTGGCCGACTACACCGGTTTCCCGGAAATGCTCGACGGGCGCGTGAAGACGCTGCACCCGAAGGTGCACGGCGGGATCCTGGCGCGCCGCGACCTGCCCGAACACATGCAGGCGCTCGACGCGCACGGCATCCCGACCATCGACCTGCTGGTGGTGAACCTGTACCCGTTCGTCGCGACCATCGCGAAGGACGACTGCACGCTGGCCGACGCGATCGAGAACATCGACATCGGCGGCCCGACCATGCTGCGCTCGGCCGCGAAGAACCACCGCGACGTGACGGTGATCGTCGATCCGGCCGACTACGCCGTGGTGCTCGACGAAATGAAGGCGAACGGCAACACGGTGGGCTACACCACCAACTTCCGCCTCGCCACCAAGGTGTTCGCGCACACCGCGCAATACGACGGCGCGATCACGAACTACCTGACGAGCCTGACCGAAGAGCTGCAGCACGCCACGCGCAAGCCGTACCCGGCCACGCTGAACCTGGCGTACGACAAGGTGCAGGACCTGCGCTACGGCGAGAACCCGCACCAGACGGCCGCGTTCTACCGCGACCTGGCCACCCCGGCCGGCGCGCTGGCGAACTACCGCCAGTTGCAGGGCAAGGAACTGTCGTACAACAACATCGCCGATTCCGACGCGGCCTGGGAATGCGTGAAGACCTTCGACGCCCCGGCCTGCGTGATCATCAAGCACGCCAACCCGTGCGGCGTGGCGGTGGCCGCCAGCCCGGCCGAAGCCTATGCCAAGGCATTCCAGACCGATCCGACCTCGGCGTTCGGCGGCATCATCGCGTTCAACCGCGAAGTGGACGAAGCGACCGCGCAAGCCGTGGCCAAGCAGTTCGTCGAAGTGCTGATCGCCCCGTCGTTCTCGGAAGCGGCCAAGCAGGTGTTCGCGGCCAAGCAGAACGTCCGTCTGCTCGAAATCGCGCTCGGCGAAGGCTTCAATGCATTCGACCTGAAGCGCGTCGGCGGCGGCCTGCTGGTGCAGTCGCTCGACTCGCGCAACGTGCAACCCGAAGAACTGCGCGTGGTGACGAAGCGCCAGCCGACGCCGAAGGAACTCGACGATCTGCTGTTCGCCTGGCGCGTCGCGAAGTTCGTCAAGTCGAACGCGATCGTGTTCTGCGGCAACGGCATGACGCTCGGTGTCGGCGCCGGCCAGATGAGCCGTGTGGATTCGGCCCGCATCGCGGGCATCAAGGCGCAGAACGCCGGCCTCACGCTAACCGGCTCGGCCGTGGCGTCGGATGCGTTCTTCCCGTTCCGCGACGGCCTCGACGTGGTGGTGGCCGCCGGCGCGACCGCGGTGATCCACCCGGGCGGCTCGATGCGCGACGACGAAGTGATCGCGGCAGCCGACGAACACGGCATCGCGATGGTGCTGACGGGCATCCGTCACTTCCGTCACTGATCGCACGCGCCGGCCACGGCGCTCGACAGGCGGCAAACCGGGGCGAGCGGGCAACCGCCGCCGCCCCGCGAAACGGCGGCGCAGGCTTTCCTCGCCGCCGTTTTTCATGGCGCGACGTGGTGCGAACCGCGCCCGCCGTTGCCCAACCCACGCGGTGATCGTTGTACCATCGGCGCATTCCGCTGATTTCCCCTGCGCTCCTCACCCGCTTTCCCACCCGCTCTTCATGCGTATCATCGGCATCGACCCCGGCCTGCGCGTCACCGGCTTCGGCGTGATCGACGTGCACGGCAGCAAGCTCGCCTACGTGGCGAGCGGCGTGATCCGTACCCCGTCCGCCGCCGATCTCTCGGTGCGCCTCGGCGTGATCTTCGACGGCGTATCCACGCTCGTGCGCGAACATGCGCCGGACCAGGCCTCGATCGAGAAAGTGTTCGTCAACGTCAATCCGCAATCCACCCTGCTGCTCGGCCAGGCCCGCGGCGCGGCGATCTGCGGGCTGGTGGCCGGTGCGCTGCCGGTGGCCGAATACACCCCGACGCAACTGAAGCAGGCCATCGTCGGCTACGGCCGCGCCACCAAGGAGCAGATGCAGCAGATGGTGGTGCGCCTGCTCGCGCTGTCGGGCCTGCCCGGCACCGACGCAGCCGATGCGCTCGGCGTGGCGATCTGCCATGCGCACGGCGGCGGCACGCTCGAAGCGCTCGGCGGCCTCGCCCCTTCGCTGGTCAAGAAGGGCTTTCGCGTGCGGCGCGGCCGGCTGGTGGGCTGAGGCGGGCGCGGGCGCCTGCGCTTCCCTCTCACACTTCACGCCTGCGGCGCGATCAGCGCGAGCTTCGGGAAATAGGTGCGATAGCGGCCGATATCCCGCGTCAGCAGTTGCACGCCGAGCACGCTGGCGTGGGCACCGATGAAAAAATCGGGCAGCACGCCGACCTTCGCGCCGGCCGTGCGCCGGTATAGCCCGAACGCCTTGCCGGCCAGGAACAGCGCGGCACGCGGCATCGGTTCGATGCGCAGCCCGGCGCTCGCCACGAACGCATCGAGCGCCTCGATGCGCGCATACCCCACGCCAAGTTCCGCATAAACGACCTCGTTGATCGACAGCGGCCCGTGCAGCGAAGCGGCTTCGAGCTGATGCTGGGACCAGCCGGCCCAGACCGGATCGTCGGTCGCCAGATCGAGCAGCACGTTGGTGTCGACGAAGATCATGCGCCGTCGCCCCGCGTGAGGGCGAGGATCTCGTCGGTGCTCATCGGCGCATCGAGCGAGCCGCGCAGCTCGGCAAAACGCGAGGCCGGCGCGCCGCCGCCCGCCCGCTGCACCGTCACGCGGCCGTCGCTCTCCATCCGAAAATCCACCTCCATGCCCGGCACGAGGCCGAGGCGCTCGCGCACGGCCTTCGGAATCGTCACCTGCCCCTTCACGGTCATCGTCGACATCGTCGCTCCCGAGTAATACCTGAAATCGAGAGCGTAATACTTCAACTCCGGAGCGACAAGCGACACGATGTCGGCCGGTTCGCGTCGCACGGCGTGGCGTGCGCTACACTCGCGCTTTCGGTCCTTCGTTGTCCTCGCCATGATCGGTCGCATTGCCGGCACCCTCCTCGAAAAAAACCCACCCCACCTGCTGGTCGACTGCAACGGCGTCGGCTACGAGCTCGACGTGCCGATGAGCACGTTCTACAACCTGCCGAACACGGGCGAGCGCGTGGTGCTGCTCACGCAGATGATCGTGCGCGAGGATGCCCACCTGCTGTACGGCTTCCTCACGCCGCAGGAACGCACCACGTTCCGCGAGCTGCTGAAGATCACCGGCATCGGCGCGCGCATGGCGCTCGCGGTGCTGTCCGGCATGAGCGTGCAGGAGCTCTCGCAGGTCGTGACGATGCAGGACACCGCGCGCCTCACGCGCCTGCCCGGCATCGGCAAGAAAACCGCCGAACGCCTGCTGCTCGAACTGAAGGGCAAGCTCGGCGCGGACCTCGGCGAACTGGCCGGCCAGGCCTCGCAATCGGACCACGCCGCGGACATCCTCAACGCGCTGATCTCGCTCGGCTATTCCGAGAAGGAAGCGCTGGCCGCGATCAAGAACGTGCCGGCCGGCACCGGCGTGTCCGAGGGCATCAAGATCTCGCTGAAGGCACTCTCGAAGGCCTGATCACCGGCCGGCGGCAGCCCGTGGCCGGCCTGGCACCACCACGATCTCATGCCGCGCCCGGCCGCGCGAGTCGGCCGTTCGGCCGATTCTTCGGCGCGGGGCCGCGCGGTACAATGCGCGCATGATCGAAACCGACAAACTCGCCGGCGAGCGCATCATCGCCGCCACGCCCGCCTCGTCGCACGAGGAGGCGTTCGAACGTGCGCTGCGGCCGCGCCAGCTCGACGAATACGTCGGCCAGGAAAAGGTGCGCGGCCAGCTCGAAATCTTCATCGAAGCCGCCAAGCGCCGCGCCGAAGCGCTCGATCACGTGCTGCTGTTCGGGCCGCCGGGCCTCGGCAAGACCACGCTCGCGCACATCATCGCGCGCGAGATGGGCGTGAACCTGCGGCAGACCTCCGGCCCGGTGCTGGAACGCCCGGGCGATCTCGCCGCGCTGCTGACCAACCTCGAAGCGAACGACGTGCTGTTCATCGACGAAATCCACCGGCTCTCGCCGGTCGTCGAGGAAATCCTGTATCCGGCGCTCGAGGATTACCAGATCGACATCATGATCGGCGAGGGGCCCGCCGCGCGCAGCGTCAAGCTCGATCTGCAGCCGTTCACGCTGGTCGGCGCCACCACCCGCGCCGGCATGCTGACCAACCCGCTGCGCGACCGCTTCGGGATCGTCGCGCGGCTCGAGTTCTACGATGCGGGCCAGTTGTCGCGGATCGTCCAGCGCTCGGCCTCGCTGCTCAATGCGCGCATCGATCCGAACGGCGCGTTCGAGATCGCGCGGCGCTCGCGCGGCACGCCGCGGGTCGCCAACCGCCTGCTGCGCCGCGTGCGCGATTACGCCGAGGTGAAGGCCGACGGCGCGATCACCGCCGAGGTGGCCGATGCGGCGCTGGCGATGCTCGATGTCGATCCGGTCGGCTTCGACGTGATGGACCGCAAGCTGCTCGAAGCGATCCTGCACAAGTTCGACGGCGGCCCGGTCGGCGTCGACAACCTCGCCGCCGCGATCGGCGAGGAGCGCGACACCATCGAGGACGTGCTCGAGCCTTACCTGATCCAGCAGGGCTTCCTGCAACGCACGCCGCGCGGGCGCGTCGCCACGCTGCTGACCTACCGCCACTTCGGCCTGCCGGTGCCCGAGTCGGGCAACGACGCCACGCCGCGCTAGCTCGCGGCACCCAGCCATGTCGCGGCCACCACCGAATCGGGATCGCAAGCAGGCGCCTTCCGCGCAGGCCGCGCCTTCGTCCGGCGGCCTCGCCGGGCTGCTGCGCGCACGGCTCGCGGCCGGCGTCACGATGCTGACCTCGGGCGGCGGCGGGCCGTCGATCGATTATTCGTCGCCGCCGGGCGACCCCGGCCTGTTCGGCCCCGACGCCGTGTGCTGGCGGGTGCACGCCGATTTCACCTCGATGATGGCGGGCGGCATCGCCGCGCTGCTGTTGCAGGCGCTGCATCCGCTCGCGCTGGCGGGCGTCTGGGATCACTCCTCGTTTCGTACCGACATTCTCGGCCGGCTGCGCCGCACCGCCACGTTCGTGGCCGGCACCACGTTCGCGAGCCGCGCCGATGCGCTGCACCTGATCGAGCGCGTCAAGACCATTCACGACGGCGTGACCGGCACTGCCCCCGACGGCCGGCCCTACCGCGCCAGCGATCCAGCGCTGCTGACCTGGGTGCATGTGGCCGAGGTGTCGAGCTTCCTGGCCGGATACCTGCGTTACGTGAATCCGGCGCTCACCGGTGAGGAGCAGGACCGCTACTACGCCGAAACCTCGCGCATCGCCGTGATGCTCGGCGCGGCCGACGTGCCGTGTTCGCGCGCGGAAATCGCCGCCTATCTCGAACGGATGCGCGGCGAGCTGGTGGCCAGCGAGCGCACCCGTGAAGTGATCCGCGTGCTGCGCGAGGCGCCGGTGCCGCGCGCGGTGATGCGCCCGGCGTCCGCCATGCTGTTCCACGCGGGCGTGGATCTGCTGCCCGACTGGGCTCAACAGCAGCTCGGCCTCGCGGCCCTCGCACCGATGCGGCGAATGGTTGCCATCCCCGGCGTGCGGCTTATGGGGCCGGTGATGCGCTGGGCGCTCGTCAACGGCGCGTCGAAGCGTTCGCGGCGCCGGGCCGCAGCGGCCCCGGCCACGGCCACGGCCCCGGCATCGGCATCGGCATCGGCATCGGCATCGGCATCGGCATCGGCATCGGCATCGGAGTCAGTATCAGCGCCGAAGTCGGCACCGACAGCGCCCGCAACAGCCGAATCCGCGCCGCCGCGCCAGCAAACCGAGCCACCTCACACGGCCGTAGCCCCTCAATCCGCCCCGCACCGCACCCCGGCCGTCGACGAATAACACCGCTCGTTCAACGCCCGACCGCCCTCGCTTTCACGGCCAGACACCGCCGCTCCACCGCCCCGCCCGTCTCATCGATTTGTCATATTTCAAATCGCTGTCACATCCCGTCGGCAAGCTTGCGCCTTTTCTTGCATCTGCCTTCCAACTCTTACCGATTGCTACCCCGATGATTCCTTCGCTCCACCGAATCGCGCTGGCCGCCTCGTTCTCGTCGCTGATCGCGCTTGCCGCGTGCGGTGGCGACGGCACGTTGGCCTCGTCCTCGCTCGCCGCCTCGCCGGCGCCGGCTTCCTCGACGCCCACGACCACCCCGGGCAAATGGGCCGCGGCCGTGCCCGGCGACATCCTCGACGTCGCACTGAGCGACCTGCACCCGAGCCAGGACGCGCTCGGCTACGACCAGATCTATTACAAGCTCGGCCGCTACGAACTCGATCCGACCAAGAAGTTCGACGACTTCTGCGCCGACGAAGGCCTCGGCGGCCTCGTCTCGGGCAGCTCGACCCCCACCTCGAAGCTGACCGACGCCACCACCTACACCTGCACCACCACCGACCCGACCAAGCGCGACACCACCGTGCTGAACCCGGTCGTGATCGGCCCGAACGGCAGCACGCTCTACCTGACCGACGGCCACCACGGCCTGTCGACCTACTACGAAACGACCGACGGCGGCCCCGCGCTGCACGTCCACGTGCTGGTCAAGGCGAACTTCAGCAGCTACGCCGGCAGCACGTTCTGGTCGATGATGCAGACCGGCGGCTTCACGCGCCTGAAAGACGCCAACGGCGCGGCCATCACGCCGGACAAGCTGCCCACCGCACTCGGCCTGACGCACGGCATGCAGAACGACGTCTACCGCTCGCTCGTCTACTTCACGCGCGACATCGGCTACAGCAAACCGACGCCGTCGACCGACTTCCTGGAATTCTTCTGGGCCGACTGGCTGCGCGCCAACTTCCCGCTGTCGGGCTACACGCTGACCAAGCTCGGCACGGTCAGCCCCGATCCGGCCACGGCCGATACCGGCTACCTGAACGCCACCTGGAACGCGTCGGTGAAGATGGTCGCCACCACCGATCCGGTGATCGACGGCAAGACGGGCGCCGAACTCGGCCGCCTCGCCCAGATCAATGTCGGCAAGGCCTATACGAAGGGCAATTTCGGCGACCTCAGCGCGGCGATCACCGCCTCGAAGCCGGGCAAGCTCGCCTACGCACTCGACTACAAGTCGCGCCACAACATCCAGTAAGCCGTCTCGGCCCGCCGGTGAACATCGCCGCCGCACGAACGCGGTGGCGAAAAAAAGCCTCGCAGATGCGAGGCTTTTTTCATGGGCTGGAAGACGCGGCGTTACATCACCTTGCGATAGCCGTCGTCCTCGCTCTCGCCACCGAGATGATCGACATCGGCCCAACGGACGATGCGCGGCGCGTTGCCGTCGAACTCCACCACGTTGATGCTGGTGTTCAGCAGCGCGTACTGGCGCGGCGCGTCGAGCGGCAGCGAAATCGCCCACCGATAGACGCAATCGAGCACGCCGCCATGCGCCACCACGGCGATCCGGCCGCCCGGATGCGCCGCCACGATCGGTTCGAGCGCATGCAGCACGCGGTGGTAGAACGCGCGCTGCGATTCGCCGCCGGCCGGCTCGAAACCGGGATCGCGCGTCTGCCATTGGGCATGGGCATCGGGAAACTTCTCGGCGATCTCGGCGCTGTCGTGGCCCTGGAACGCACCGTAGTTGCGCTCGCGCAGCCCTTCGTTCAGCACCACCGGCAGGCCGAGTGCGTCGGCGAACGGCTGCGCCGTCTGGCGCGCGCGTTGCAGATCGCTCGAATAGATCGCGTCGAGCCGCTGGCCTTCGCGGGCCTCGCGCGCGAGCCGTTCAGCCAGTTGCGCCGCCTGCTCGACGCCGCTTTCCGCAAGCGGAATGTCGATATGGCCCTGGATGCGCTTGATGCGGTTCCACGGGGTTTCGCCGTGACGAATGAAGAGGATTTGCGTGGTGGTCATCGTGTGGCGAAGCGAGAGAAGGGCCGGCGGCCGCACGGCATCACGACGGACGCACCTGCAGCCAGAACGTGACGGGGCCGTCGTTGACGAGCGATACCTGCATGTCCGCGCCGAACTCGCCGGTCTCGACGACCGGATGGCGCGCGCGTGCCGCATCGACGAAATGGGAGAACAGCCGGGCGCCTTCATCGGGCGGCGCGGCCGGCGTGAAGCTCGGCCGCATCCCGCTTTGCGTGTCGGCCGCCAGCGTGAACTGCGAGACCAGCAGCAGGCCGCCGGCGCGGCCTTCACCGTCGAGGTTGGTGACGGGCAGGTTCATCTTGCCGGCCGCATCGCCGAACACGCGGTAGCCGAGCACCTTGGCGAGCAGCTTGTCGGCCACCGCCTCGGTGTCGCCGCGCTCGGCGCACACCAGCGCGAGCAGGCCCGCGCCGATTTCGCCGGTGACGCGCTCGCCCACCCGCACGTCGGCGCGCTTCACGCGCTGGATCAGCGCGATCATGCGCCGAGCGTCACGCGCGCGAAGCGGCGCTTGCCGACCTGCACGACGTATTCGCCGGCTTCGATCTTCACGCCCTTGTCGGACACGGTGGCGCCGTCGATCTTCACGCCGCCCTGCTCGATGTTGCGCAGCGCTTCGCTGGTGGACGGCACGAGGCCGGCCTGCTTGAGCAACTGGCCGATCGCGAGCGGCGCACCGGTCAGCACGACCGACGGAATGTCGTCGGGCACACCGCCCTTGGCGCGGTGGTTGAAATCTTCCAGCGCGCGTTCGGCATCGGCCTGCGAGTGGAAGCGCGCGACGATTTCCTGCGCGAGCAGCACCTTGAAATCGCGCGGGTTGCGGCCGCCCTCGATCTCGGCCTTGAACTTCTCGATCTCGCCCAACGGACGGAACGACAGCAGTTCGAAGTAACGCCACATCAGCACGTCGGAAATGCTCATCAGCTTGCCGAACATGTCGTTGGGCTTCTCGCTGATGCCGATGTAGTTGTGCTTGGACTTCGACATCTTCTCGACGCCGTCGAGGCCTTCGAGCAACGGCATCGTCAAAATGCACTGCTGTTCCTGGCCGTATTGCTTCTGCAGTTCGCGACCGACCAGCAGGTTGAACTTCTGGTCGGTGCCGCCGAGCTCCAGGTCCGCGTTGAGCGCGACCGAATCGTAGCCCTGCATCAGCGGGTACAGGAATTCATGGATCGAGATCGGCACGCCGCCCTGGAAGCGCTTGGTGAAATCCTCGCGCTCGATCATGCGCGCGACCGTGTAGCGCGACGCCAGCTTGATCAGGCCGTCCGAGCCGAGCGGCAGGCACCATTCGCTGTTGTAGCGGATTTCGGTTTTTTCGCGGTCGAGCACCAGCGCGGCCTGCTCGAAGTAGGTCTTCGCGTTGTGCTCGATCTGCTCGCGCGTGAGCGGCGGACGCGTGGCGTTGCGGCCCGACGGATCGCCGATCAGCGACGTGAAATCGCCGATCAGGAAGATCACCGTGTGGCCGAGATCCTGGAGCTGACGCATCTTGTTCAGCACCACGGTGTGGCCGATGTGGATGTCGGGGGCGGTCGGATCGAGGCCCAGCTTGATTCGCAGCGGCGTGCCGCTGGCTTCGCTGCGCGCGAGCTTCTGCGCGAACTCGTCCTCGATCAGCAGTTCGTCGACGCCGCGTTTCGTGATCGCGAGCGCTTCGCGCACGCCGTCGGTGATCGGGAGCGCGGGCTTCGTTTGGGGATCGTGGCTCATCGGTGCAAGAAAGAGGAAAGTCGAAAAAAGAAGGATTTTCCCATAACTCGCGGGCGGACCGGTATCGCTTAACGGCGCGGCGGCTTGCGCGGATAATCGGGGCACCGCGGCGCGGGCATGTTGCCCGCGTACGCGACGACAGAACAGGAGCGAAACCGTGGCGCCCAATCCCACGCAGTCCGGCCAGCGCGCCGGCACGCACGACGCCCATCCGGCCGATGGCGTCTACTTCGGCCTGATGTCGGGCACCAGCATGGACGGCTGCGACGGCATCGCCGTGCGCTTTCAGGCCGGCTCGGCGCCCGAGGTGCTGGCCGAGGCCTTCGTCGGCTTCGACGGTGCGCTGCGCGAGGCGCTGTTCGCGCTGCAGCAGCCCGGCGACAACGAGATCGAACGCGAATCGCTGGCCGCCAACGCGCTGGCCACGCGCTACGCGGTGTGCTGCCACGAATTGCAGCGCGCCGCGCATCTCTCGCCCGATGCGGTGCGCGCGATCGGCGTGCACGGCCAGACGGTGCGCCACCGCCCCGAGCGCGGTTACACACGCCAGATCAACAACCCGGCGCTGCTCGCCGAACTGACGCGCGTGGACGTGATCGCCGATTTCCGCAGCCGCGACATCGCGGCCGGCGGCCAGGGCGCGCCGCTCGCGCCGGCGTTTCACGCCACCGTGTTCGGCGCGGCCGACGAAACGCGGGTGGTCTGCAACCTCGGCGGCATCAGCAACATCACGATCCTGCCGGCCGAGGGCGCGCATCATGGCGCCGGCGTGCGCGGCTTCGATTGCGGCCCGGCCAACGCGCTGCTCGATGCCTGGGCGCTGCGCCATCTCGGCAAGCCGTTCGACGAGGGCGGCCAGTTCGCCGCGCGCGGCACGGTCGACATCGCGCTGCTGGCGGCCCTGCTCGCCGAGCCGTATTTCGACCTGCCGCCGCCGAAAAGCACCGGCCGCGACCTGTTCAACCCCGATTGGCTGCACGCGCGGCTGCAGGCGTTCGCGCAAGTCTCGCCCGAGGACGTGCAGGCCACGCTGACCACGCTCACGGCCGTGACGATCGCGCGCGAAATCGGCCGACATGCACCGGATTGCCGCGATGTTTATGTCTGCGGCGGCGGCGCCCGCAATCCGGCGTTGATGCAGGCGCTTGCCGACGCGCTGGCCAAGGCCGGCGTGGCAGCGGCCGTCGACACCACGGCCGCGCTCGGCGTGCCGCCGCAGCAGGTCGAGGCGATCGCGTTCGCCTGGCTCGCGTGGCGCTTCACGGCCCGCGAACCCGGCAACATCGCCGGCGTGACGGGCGCGGCCGGCGAGCGCGTGCTCGGCGCGTTGTATCCGCGCTGAATCGGGGGCAGCGCTTCAGGCAGCCCGCGCACTCGAAACGCCGGAAACGACAAAACCCCCACGCACGCGTGGGGGTTTTTCATGGCACCAACGGCAAGCGCCCCAATCGGGCGCCCGCTGAAACGCCTAGGCGCTCAGACCGAGAACGACGAGCCGCAACCGCAGGTGGTCGTGGCGTTCGGGTTCTTGATCACGAACTGCGCGCCGTTCAGGTCGTCCTTGTAGTCGATTTCTGCGCCGACCAAGTACTGGTAGCTCATCGAATCGACCAGCAGTTGGACGCCGTTCTTGACCAGCACGGAGTCGTCTTCGTTGACTTCTTCGTCGAACGTGAAGCCGTACTGGAAGCCCGAGCAGCCGCCGCCTTGCACGAACACGCGCAGCTTCAGTTCGGGATTGCCTTCTTCGTCGATCAGTTGCTTGACTTTGTCGGCCGCCGAGTCGGTGAAGACGAACGGGGTCGGCATTTCGGTGGCGGTGCTTACCGCGGATTCAGTGACAGCGTTCATGACGAACTCTCCAAAAAGCACTAGCCGCTATTGTAGGGCTGTTCCGAAGATCGTGCCGAAGTCCACGAAATCAAGCGGGACATGCGCATCGCGCACCGGCGGGATCGGATCGATACGGGTCGCGCCCCGATTCCACAGGAATCGAAGCGCGCATAAAAAAACCGCCAGTCGAGGACTGGCGGTTTTCGTCGGCGGCATCGCCCGAGGGCGACGAGCCGGAAGCGCTTAACGCTTCGAGAACTGCTTTGCGCGACGTGCCTTGCGCAGACCCATCTTCTTACGCTCGACTTCACGCGCATCGCGCGTCACGAAGCCGGCGGTCGACAGTTGCGGCTTGAGCGTTGCATCGTAGTCGATCAGCGCGCGGGTGATGCCGTGACGCACTGCGCCTGCCTGACCCGTTTCGCCGCCGCCCGTCACGTTCACCTTGATGTCGAACGTTTGGCCGTGGCTCGTGAGCTCCAGCGGTTGGCGCACGATCATCAGCGACGTTTCGCGCGAGAAGTAGTCGGCGATGGGCTTGCCGTTGACAATGATGTCGCCCTTGCCTGCCTTGATGAAGACACGTGCAACGGCGCTCTTGCGGCGGCCCGTACCGTAATTCCAGTTACCGATCATGTGGGTCTCCTTAGAACTCGAGCGCCTGCGGCTGTTGGGCCGAGTGCGGATGCGTCGCTTCTGCGTAGACCTTGAGCTTCTTGATCATCGCGTAACCGAGCGGGCCCTTGGGCAGCATGCCCTTGACCGCCTTCTCGAGCGCACGGCCCGGGAAGCGTTCTTGCATCTTGCCGAACGTCGTTTCATAGATACCGCCCGGGTAGCCCGAGTGGCGGTAGTACTTCTTGTCCAGCGTCTTGTTGCCCGTGACTTTCAACTTGCTCGCGTTGATGACGATGATGAAATCACCGGTGTCGACGTGCGGAGTGAACTCAGGCTTGTGCTTGCCGCGCAGACGGCGTGCCACTTCGCTGGCAACACGGCCGAGAACCTTATCCGTCGCGTCAATCACGTACCATTCGCGCGTCACCTCATGGGCTTTTGCGGAAAACGTCTTCATGATCGATCCAAAAATAATGACTGCTGCCCTTGTTTTTTTCCTGCTTGGATTTGGTTGCGCTCTGGGCGCTGTGCAGGCTCTCCCTGATTCTTCTCCGCGGGCATGAATGCGGAAAACCGAGAATTATAAAGGAAATTTTGGCAAGCGGACAAACAAATCGACGATTGTCGACTCAGCCCTGAGCGATCGGCAGGCGGTGCGCCGCGATCCACGAAAAAAAGCCCGAACCGTCGTTCGGGCTGAATCCACCTTTGGAGAAGGGTGGAGGAGACATAAGGGGATTTCCGCAGCGCGGCAATCAATGGTCTGAATGATAGGAAGCCCGTCGCCGAAATTCAAGTCAATCCATATGGTAAAAACATATACCATCATGCGAAATTTCCATATCGATGCCTCGGTTGCCGCTCGGTCCCATTGAAATCAGTCACTTAGCCGCTATCTGCCGGGCATGAAAGCCCCGGAACGCGCGGCATCTTGCCCGTCCCGGTACCCCGTTGGAACGGCCGCACGCGCGACCGTCTCCTCCGATTCTTTCCATTCCCGCACTGCATCAGCCGACAGCTGCCACGCGGGCTACAATGCCGGTTCGCAATCGAAGCCGGAAAGACGGGAGCACACGCATATGGAATGCAAAGTTAGCTGGATGGGCCAGGAAGGCATGGCGTTCGTCGCCGAGACGGGCAGCGGCCACCTCGTGACGATGGATGGCGCGCCCGAAGGCGGCGGCCACAACCTTGCCGCCCGCCCGATGGAAATGGTGTTGCTCGGCACCGGCGGCTGCACCGCATACGACGTCGTGCTGATCCTGAAGAAAAGCCGCCAGGAAGTGACAGGCTGCTCGGTCACGCTGAAGGCCGAGCGCGCCAGCGAGGATCCGAAGGTGTTCACCAAGATCCACTTCCACTTCACCGTCACGGGCCGCAACCTGAACCCGGCCACGGTCGAGCGCGCGATCAACCTGTCGCACGACAAATACTGCTCGGCGTCGATCATGATCGCCAAGACGGCCGAACTGACGCACGGTTTCGATATCGTCGCCGGTTGAGGCAGGCTCCGGGCGCGGCGAGCGCCCATGAAAAAAGGCCGGCACCCTTCGGGGGCGCCGGCCTTTTAGCTTGAATCGGGGCAAAGCGGGCCGATAAGCCGGATTCTGTGCATCGTGCGCGCAGGACGCGCACGACGTGGCAGCCATTCCTCTAGGCGCGCCATTGCTGACGCGCTCAAGCTTCCTACCCGCAGACGAGACGGGGGCACCGTCCTGCATCTCGAAGATGCGCGCCTGCCTACTTGGAATTGCTCCGGGTGGAGGTTACCGTGCCGGCGTACGTCGCCGCAGCCGCGGTGCGCTCTTACCGCACCGTTTCACCCTTACCTGATCCCGGCTTGCGCCGGGCCATCGGCGGTCTGTTCTCTGTTGCCCTGTTCCGCGTGTCGCCACGGATGGCCGTTAGCCATCACCCTGCCCTGGCGGAGTCCGGACTTTCCTCGCCCCGCGCGGCCGAAACCGCGCAGGCCGCGACTGCCTGGCCCACTTTGCGACGCGAATTCTAGCATCCGCGCCGCCGCACCGCGAGCCGCATGGCGCGGAAACCGCCTGCGGGCATCGATGCAATCGAGATGGAATCGGAATGGGACCGACCAACAAACGGGGATCGAATCGCAATCGATCGACTCCACACCACGCCACGCCGGGTTACGCCACGGCCCGCCGCCCCGCGCGAAACACCTGCGCGTCGTCGTAGAAGCCTGCATCGGCATTGGCCGGCCACCAGCCCGGCACACCGAGCACCGGCAGCGGCGCGAACCCGCGGCTCGACGGCAGCCGCGCGTCGAAGCCGGCCGCCACGTGCGCATCGAGCCAGCCTCGCCGCGCGCCTTCGTCCCAGTCGAAGAACGCCGGCGGCGCCTCGACGATCCACGCATGCGCCGTGCACGCCTTGTACGGCTGCACGAGC
Organism: Burkholderia sp. 22PA0099; assembly: GCF_047497165.1. Lineage (NCBI taxonomy): Bacteria > Pseudomonadati > Pseudomonadota > Betaproteobacteria > Burkholderiales > Burkholderiaceae > Burkholderia > Burkholderia sp. 22PA0099. Next base: position 3,906,789 of record NZ_CP163165.1, read on the forward strand.
TTTTCGAGCAACGCATGCCCGACCAGCCGCAATTCGCAGGCGCGCCCCCAGGCGGCGCGGTTCTCGACGAACAGCGCCTGCCAGCCGAAGTCGCGCAGCGCGGCGCCGAGCGCCGGATCGGCGGTGACGAACAGCGCGCCGTTCTCGTCGAGCAAGGTGAGCGCGTCGCGCACGCCGCCGCGCTCGCCGCCCACGCCGAGCGCATCGATGGCGGCCGACTGGCGTGCGTTGATCGCCGCCTTGATCCGCGGATACGCGAACCAGACGAGCGCATTGAAGAAATCGTGGAGATTGTGGCGAGTGGGCACGCCGCCGGTGGCGGCGATCTGCGTTTCGTAGGCGACGCCGGCCGGCAGCCCGGCCTGCTCGATGAAATGCAGCGGATGGCCGCGCCCGGTGGTCAGGCCAGCCGCGGTAGCGTCATCGCCGAGCGCCGCGAGCCAGGCGGCTTCGCCGGCCAGCGCCGCGGCCTGCCAGCGCGGGCCGCGCGCCGCGAACGGCGCCAGCCACGGCGCGGCCCAGTCGATCGAATCGAATCCGGCCGCGCGCGGGCCGCCGGCCGCCGATGTCACGCGAGACGCCAGCCGATCGATTCGCCGCCGCGCAGCGGCACCACCGAGGTGTCGCCCGCTTGCACCGTGGCCGGCAGTTGCCAGGTGTCACGCAGCAGCGTGACGGTGTCGGTGGCGCGCGGCAGGCCGTAGAAATCGGCGCCGAAGAAGCTCGCGAAGCCTTCGAGCTTGTCGAGTGCGCCGACCTGATCGAACGCCTCGGCATACAGTTCGAGCGCATGCAGCGCCGTATAGCAGCCCGCGCAGCCGCAGGCGGCTTCCTTCGCGTCCTTCTCGTGCGGCGCGCTGTCGGTGCCGAGGAAGAAGCGCGCGTTGCCCGAGGTGGCGGCTTCGACCAGCGCGACGCGGTGCGTCTCGCGCTTGAGCACCGGCAGGCAGTAGTAATGCGGACGGATCCCGCCGGTAAAGATGGCGTTGCGGTTGTAGAGCAGGTGATGCGCCGTGATCGTCGCGCCGAGCGTGCCCGGTGCGGCATCGGCGTCGCGCACGTAGTCGGCCGCGTCCTTGGTGGTGATGTGCTCGAACACCACCTTCAGCGCCGGGAAATCGCGGCGCAGCGGCGTCATCACGCGGTCGATGAAGACCTTCTCGCGATCGAACAGATCGATATCGGCATTGGTCACCTCCCCGTGCACGAGCAGCGGCATGCCCACTTCCTGCATCGCCTCGAGCGCGCTCGCGCATTTGCGCAGGTCGGTCACGCCCGCATCCGAATTGGTGGTGGCGCCGGCCGGATACAGCTTCACGCCGTGCACGAAGCCGCTCGCCTTGGCGCGGCGGATCTCGTCGCCGGGCGTGTTGTCGGTCAGGTAGAGCGTCATCAGCGGCTCGAACGTCATGCCGGCCGGCAGCGCGGCCAGGATGCGCGCGCGATAGGCTTCGGCCTGCGCCGTGGTGGTCACGGGCGGCTTCAGGTTCGGCATGATGATCGCGCGGCCGAACTGGCGCGCGGTGTGCGGCAGCACGGCCGCCAGCATCGCGCCGTCGCGCACGTGAAGGTGCCAATCGTCGGGACGGGCGAGAGTCAGCGAGGAGACGGGAGCGGAGGCGGCGTTCTGGGCGGTCATGGCGTCGTAGGGGTAAGGCGGGCAACCAGCAGCGAGATGGCTGCTGCAGCCGCGCCCCGCGGCGCCAAGTGACGGAAAACCGCAACACGATGTCGTGTGCGCGCGGTTCCGCTTTTGGCCGCCCGGGGCTGGGTGTATGCTTGAAACCACTATTGTACCGGTTCCGCCCGGTGTCCCTACCCGCCAGACCTGCCGCAACATCTATGTGCCAACTCTTCGGAATGAACTGCGCCGAGCCGACGGACGTGACCTTCTCGTTTACCGGTTTCGCGGCCCGCGGCGGGCTGACGGATCATCACGCGGACGGTTGGGGCATCGCCTTCTTCGAAGATAAAGCCTGCCGCCTGTTCCTCGATCACCAGTCGTCGGCCACCTCGCCGATCGCCGAAATGGTGAAGCGCTATCCGATCAAGTCGAAGAACACGATCGCCCATATCCGCAAGGCCACGCAAGGCGCCATCCTGCTCGAGAACAGCCATCCGTTCATGCGCGAGCTGTGGGGGCGCCACTGGATCTTCGCGCATAACGGCGACCTGCCCGGCTATGCGCCCGAACTGAGCGACGGCGTGTATCAACCGGTCGGCACGACCGACAGCGAACAGGCGTTCTGCATGCTGATGCAGGGCCTGCGCGACACGTTCCCCGGCGCGCAGCCGCCGCTGCCCGAACTGTTCGAGCGGCTCGCCGAGCTGACCGAGGCGATCACCGCCTACGGCGTGTTCAACTTCCTGCTGTCGAACGGCCAGGCGCTGTTCGCGCACTGCTCGACGCGGCTGCACTATCTCGTGCGCCGCTGGCCGTTCTCCACCGCGCACCTGATCGACGAGGATCTCTCGATCGATTTCGCGAAGTACACCACGCCCGAGGATCGCGTCGCCGTGATCGCCACCCAGCCGCTGACCGACGACGAAGTCTGGACCGCGTTCGAGCCGGGCGAACTGATGATGTTCCAGTGCGGCGACGTGGCCGCGCAAACGCGCGTGAAGGTGCCCGAAATCGTGCTCGAGAAGCTGCGCAATCCGTCGCTCGATCCATCGTCCTCGCAAAACTGCCGCCGCACCGCCGCCACCGCCGGCGACACCACGCTCGCCGCGGCAGCCGCTGCGATGGCCACCGGCGACGATCCCGTCGATTTCTGAGGCGGCGCACGCAACACATTCCCTGCTGCAATGAAAAACGCCCGGCGCGATGCCGGGCGTTTTTCATTGGCGCACTGCCGCCGCGCAAGCGCGGCTCGGCGCGACACTCAGTGCAGGATCTTCGCGAGGAAGTCCTTGGCGCGATCCGACTTCGGATTCGCGAAAAATTCATCCTTGCGGTCGTCCTCGACGATGGCGCCCTTGTCCATGAAGATCACGCGATGGGCCACCTTCTTCGCGAAGCCCATTTCGTGCGTCACGCACATCATCGTCATGCCTTCCTGCGCCAGCTCGACCATCACGTCGAGCACCTCGTTGATCATCTCGGGATCGAGCGCCGAGGTGGGCTCGTCGAACAGCATCGCGATCGGATCCATCGACAGCGCGCGCGCAATCGCCACACGCTGCTGCTGACCGCCCGAAAGCTGCCCCGGGAACTTGTGCGCATGCGCCTTTAGGCCCACACGGTCGAGCAGGCGCAGGCCCTTTTCGTTGGCTTCGTCCTTGCTGCGGCCGAGCACCTTGATCTGCGCGAGCGTCAGATTTTCCGTGATCGACAGATGCGGAAACAGTTCGAAGTGCTGGAACACCATGCCGACCTTCGAGCGCAGCTTCGACAGATTGGTGCGCTTGTCGCCCACCGAATCGCCGTTGACGAGGATCTCGCCCTGCTGGAACGGTTCGAGGCCGTTCACCGTCTTGATCAGCGTGGATTTGCCCGAGCCCGACGGCCCGCACACCACCACCACTTCGCCCTTCTTCACTTCCGTCGTGCAGTCGGTCAGCACCTGGAACTGGCCGTACCACTTCGAAACGTTCTTGATGGAAATCATCTTGTGACCTTTTTCTGAAGACCCTTGACGAGTGCGGAGGCGATCACGCACACGACGAAATAGCAGGCGCCGGCGAACAGGACCATCTCGACGGTGGTGCCGTCACGATCGCCGATGTTGCTGGCGGTACGGAAGAAATCCGCGAGGCTGATCACGTAGACGAGCGAGGTGTCCTGGAACAACACGATCGCCTGCGTCAGCAGCAGCGGCACCATGGCGCGGAACGCCTGCGGCAGGATCACGAGACGCATCGCCTGCGCGTAGCTCATGCCGAGCGCGAACGCCGCGTTCACCTGGCCGCGCGACACCGCCTGAATGCCGGCGCGGATGATCTCGGAATAATACGCGGCTTCGAACAACGAAAACGCGATCATCGCCGAGGCGAGCCGGATATCGATGGTCGGCGACAGCCCGAGCACACCCTGCAACACCTGCGGCACGATCAGGAAGAACCACAGCAGCACCATCACCAGCGGGATCGAACGGAACACCGTGACGTAGAGCCGCGAGAACCATTGCAGCGGCTTCACGCCCGACAGCCGCATCAGCGCGAGCAGCGTGCCCCACACGATGCCGACCACGATCGCCAGCACGGTGATCTGCAACGTGACGATGGCGCCTGTCCACAGCGCGGGCAGCGCGCCCGGAATACCGCTCCAGTCGAAATCGTGCATCACTTGCCTCCGATATAGCCGGGCAGGCGCGTTTTCGCCTCGATCCAGCGCATCAAGGCCATCACGACCAGGTTGATGATCACGTACGCGAGCGTGACCGCGATGAACGACTCGTAGGTTTGCGCGGTGTAGTCGACGAGCTGGCGCGCCTGGGCCGACAGATCGAGCAGGCCGATCGTCGAGGCCACGGCCGAGTTCTTGAAGATGTTGAGGAACTCGGAGGTGAGCGGCGGCACGATGATGCGGTACGCCACCGGCAGCAGCACGTAGCGGTAGGTCTGCCATTCGGTAAAGCCCATCGCCAGGCCGGCCCCGCGCTGGCCCTTCGGCAGCGCGTTGATGCCCGAGCGCACCTGCTCGCACACGCGCGCGCCCGTGAACAGGCCCAGACAGACGATCGACGCCGTGAAGAACTGCGTGCTCGGCGGCAGCTGCTTGATCCAGGTGCCGATCGACGCGGGCAGCAGCTCGGGTATGACCAGATACCAGACGAAGAACTGCACGATCAGCGGGATGTTGCGGAAGATCGACACGTACAGCGTGCCGATCGCGGACAGCCGCCGGTCGGGCACGGTACGCAGCACGCCGAACAGCGAACCGACGATCAGCGCGACCACCCAGGCCGCGAGCGAGACCTTGATCGTCACCCCGAAGCCCGACAGCAGCCAGCCGAGGTAAGTGGTCGGCTCGCCCGTCGAAACGGGACTCAGGAAAATGCCCCAGTTCCAGTGGTAAGACATGATGGACAAGACTCCAGCAAAAAGAAAACGGAAGAAGCGGAGCGCCTCTTCCGTTGCGTCAGAGCAAGGTGTGAAACCGGCTCGGGTTTAGTCGAGCGCCTTGTCGTTCGGGTTCGCGTACAGCTTCTTCATCGAATCCGACAGCGGGAAGTTCAGATTCAGGCCCTTCGGCGGAATCGGATTCTCGAACCACTTCGTGTACAGCTTGGCCGCGTCGCCCGACTTCTCGAGTTCGGTGATCGAATCGTCGACCACCTTCTTGAACGCCGGATCGTCCTTGCGCATCATGCAGCCGTAGGCTTCTTCCGATTGCGGCGTGCCGACGATCACCCAGTTGTCCGGCTTCTTGGCCTTGGCGCGTTCGCCTGCCAGCAGCGCGTCGTCCATCATGAACGCCACGGCGCGACCCGTTTCCAGCGTCTGGAACGATTCGCCGTGATCCTTCGCGCTGATGATGTTCATGCCCATCTGCTTGTCGTTGTTCATCGCGCGCAGCAGGCGTTCCGACGTGGTGCCGGCAGTCGTCACGACGGTCTTGCCCTTCAGGTCGGCGAAGTCCTTCACGCCCGAATCCTTCGAGGTCATCAGGCGCGTGCCGATCACGAAATAGGTGGTCGAGAAGGCGGCCTGCTTCTGGCGGTCGAGGTTGTTGGTGGTCGAGCCGCATTCGATGTCGACGGTGCCGTTCTGCACCAGCGGAATGCGGTTCTGCGACGTGACCGGAATGTTCTTCACCTGCAGGTTCGGCAGGCTCAGCTTCTTCTTCACGGCGTCGACGATCTTCATCTGGAAGTCACGCGCGTACCCGATCACGTTCTGGCTTTGGTCGTAGTACGAAAACGGGATCGACGACTCGCGGTGGCCGAGAGCGATCACGCCGGTGTCCTTGATCTTCTTCAGCGTCCCGGTTTCTTGCGCCACGGCCCCACCCGCGAACGTGGCGAGAGCGGCGGCCATCAGCAGCGCTTTTTTGAAATTCATCTGGTATCTCCTTGGGCTAACCGGCGCCAGTCTAGCAAAGTAATTTTTTTGAAAGTAATTATTGTTAACCACTGTTTTTATTGTGCAACGACCATTCGCAGCCGTGCGAAATGCGCCTAAGTCAGGCGTACAGATGCGCCGAAGCGGGCAGCGCCGGATTCGGCGCTGCCCGCTTCGAGAAGGTGCCTCGGCGGGTAGCCGCGGCACCGGGTGGATCGTCGCCCGAAGGCGTCGATCAGGGGTAGAGACCGCGCATTTCGCGCGCTTGCAGGATGCGTTTGCACGCCACGATGAAGGCGGCCGTACGCACCGTCACGCCGTGCTCTTCCGACACCGCCCAGACGCCGCCGAACGCTTCGCGCATGATGCGTTCGAGACGCAGGTTGATCTCGTCCTCGGTCCAGAAGAAGCTCGAGAAATCCTGCACCCATTCGAAGTACGACACGGTCACGCCGCCGGCGTTGGCGATCACGTCGGGGATCACCAGCGTGCCGTTGGCCGCCAGGATGTCGTCGGCCGCCGTGGTGGTCGGGCCGTTCGCGCCTTCCACGACGATCTTCGTGCGGATCTTGCCGGCGTTCTTCTCGGTGATCTGGTTTTCCAGCGCGGCCGGAATCAGGATTTCGGTTTCGATGGTCCAGAACTCGTCGTTCGGAATCGATTCGGCGCCTTCGAAGCCCGCCACGCCGCCGGTACGCGCCACGTGATCGAGCAGCTTGTACGCGTCGAGGCCGGCCGGCTGATAGATCGTGCCGGTGTGATCCTGCACCGTGATGACCTTCGCGCCCGCTTCCTGGAACAGCCTGCCGGCGATCCCGCCGACGTTGCCGAAGCCCTGCACGGCGATGCGCGCGCCTTCGATGGCGACGCCCTTCTTCTTGGCCGCTTCGCAGCCGACCACGAACACGCCGCGGCCGGTCGCTTCACGACGGCCGAGCGAGCCGCCCAGCGTGATCGGCTTGCCGGTCACGACGCCGGTGGCGGTTTGGCCCTGGTTCATCGAGTAGGTGTCCATCATCCACGCCATCACCTGTTCGTTGGTGTTGACGTCGGGCGCCGGAATGTCCGTGTTCGGCCCGATGATGATGCCGATCTCGCTGGTGTAGCGGCGCGTCATGCGTTCGAGTTCGCCGCGCGAGAGCTTGCGCGGGTCGACGCGGATGCCGCCCTTCGCACCGCCGTACGGCACGTTGACGGCCGCGTTCTTGACCGACATCCACGCCGACAGCGCCATCACTTCCGACAGCGTCACGTCCTGGTGATAACGGATGCCGCCCTTGCCCGGGCCGCGCGACACGTTGTGCTGCACGCGATAGCCCTCGAAGTGGGCCACCGTGCCGTTATCGAGTTCGATCGGCACGTCGACGATCAGGATGCGCTTCGGGCGCTTCAGCGTTTCGAGCCAGCGCGACAGCGAGCCGAGGTACGGCGCGACGCGATCGACCTGCTGCAGGTAGTTGCCCCACGGACCCAACGCCTCGGCGTTCAGGTAGGACGGCACGGATTGCACGGGGGACGGGGACTGCGGTTGCGAAGACATGGATTCTCCAACGGTCAGCGAATGACGCCATTGTCGAAAAACGCATTTTCGAAATCCAATGCCGTTTGCTTATTCGATTATGCGTTTTTTGCATGATCGCGCTATTGCTGGGCAAAGCGCGTGTTCCCGGCATGAACGCCAGCAATCCGCATGCCTTCGAACCGGCGCGCGCGGGCGGTGCGCGCCGAGTAACCTCACCGGCCGCGCGGGATTCAGCGCGCGCGCTGCGCGAGTTCCTCGCTCACGGCGTCCCACAGCGCGCGCACCAGCGCGTGGCGGGCATCGTCGCCTTGCGCGGCGAGCTTGTCGCGGTAGAGCCGGATCTCCATGTTCAGCGTGAACGGCTGCGCGGCGCCGGCGCGGGCCGGCCGGTCGAGCCGGATCAGCGCGCCGCCCGCCACGGCATCCTCCACCGCGCTGTGCGGCAGGAACGCCACGCCGTGCCCGGCCAGCGCCATCGCCTTCAGCCCTTCGGCCATGTCCGTTTCATAAACACGATCGAGATACAGCGGCTCGCGCGCATTGGCGATGATCACCTCGGTCATCCGGCCCAGATAGGCGTTCGGCGTGTAGGAGAGGTACGGCACCGGCGCGTCGGCGTCGCCGGGCAGCGTGTAGCGCGGCCGCCCGGCGCGCAGCGGCGCCGAGAACGGGCTGATCGGCTCCATGCCGAGCGTGAGCATGTCGTAGCGCGCCGGGTCGAGCGCGACCGGGTGGCTCGGATGGTGATAGCCCATCACCAGATCGCAGCCGCCTTCCACCAGCGACAGCACCGCATCGTGCACGTTCAGCGCGCGCAACCGCGTATGCACCGGCCCGAGCTTGGCCTCGATGCGCTGCAGCCAGAACGGGAAATAGGTCAGCGACAGCGTGTGCGGCACCGCGAACTCGATGGTCGGCACCGGCGCCACGGCGTGCCCGCGCAGCAGCGTGCGCGCCTCGTGCGCCTGCGACAGCATGGTCAGCGCCTGTTCGAGAAACACCTGGCCGGCCTGCGTGAGCCGCGTGGGATAGACGGAACGGTCGATCAGCTCGGTGCCGAGCCAGGCTTCGAGCGCCTGGATGCGCCGCGAGAACGCCGGCTGCGAGACGTGCCGCAGCTCCGCCGACCGGCTGAAGCTGCGCGTCTCCGCGAGCGAGACGAAGTCTTCCAGCCATTTCAGTTCCATGCGGACCTTGCTGCGCGACGAGTGTGGAGCCCGCATTGTAGCCGCGCACCGAAGCGATCCGGCTGCACTGGTGCGGTGCCGCACGCGCGCCAGGTTCGCGCAGCCACCCGGCGGCCATGGTGCGCGAAGCGGGCACCGCAACGGCCGCGTGTCGCCCGGCCCGCGCGTCGTCCGGGCCGGAATCCGCCCCCCGCGCGCGATCCCGCACCGCCCCTCGAAACATGCATGCCAATGGCATGAAGCTTGCGGATAGCGAGCTCGGGCAGCGGCGTCCGGTTTCGCCGATCCGCCCATCGACCGACCGCCCATTTCAGAGGCCCCCGATGACGACTTCCCTCCGCGCTTCGCTCGCGAGCGGCAACTGGCGCTCCCTGCTGGCCTGCTTCCTGTATTTCGACACGGGCTTCACGGTCTGGGTGCTGTACGGCCCGCTCGCGCCGTTCATCGGCAAGGACCTCACGATGACGGCGGCCCAGCAGGGCTTCCTGGTCGCGGTGCCGGTGCTGGCGGCGGCGATCCTGCGCGTCACGCTCGGCAACCTCTATCAGTCGACCGACGGCCGCCGCATCGCGCTGATGGGCGTGCTGCTGTCGGCGATCCCGGCCGTGGTGCTGCCGTTCGTGCCGGGCGCGCCGTCCTACACGCTGCTGCTGGTGCTCGGCGTGTTCCTCGGCATCGGCGGCGCGAGCTTCGCGGTGGCGCTGCCGATGGCGGGCAGCAGCTATCCGCCGAAGGTGCAGGGGCTGGTGCTCGGGCTGGCCGCGGCCGGCAACATCGGCGCGGTGCTCGACGGTTTCCTGTTCCCGCATCTGGCCGCCGTGCTCGGCTGGAAGATGTCGACCGCCGCCGCGCTGCCGCTGCTGGCGATCGCCGGCTTCGCGCTGTTCGCGTGGGCCGAGGATCGCGGCGAAAAAAGCGGCAGCACGCCGCGCGCGCTCGCGGCGTTCGCGATCTCGCTGGCCGGCCTGCTGGCGCTGGTGCTGGCGGTTCACGCCGGGCTGTTCGGCGCGGGCAAGACGGGCGTGCTGCTGTTGCCGGTGCTCGGCGCGCTGCTGGCGATCCTGGTGCTGCCCGCGCATTACCGCAAGGTGCTGGCCGAACGCGATACGTGGGTCGTGATGCTGGTCTACAGCATCACGTTCGGCGGCTTCGTCGGCATGTCCTCGTACGTCACGCTGCTGCTGACCAACCTCTATCAGATGCCGAAGATCGAAGCGGGCCTGTTCATGTCGCTGCTGGCGTTCCTCGGCGCGATCGTGCGGCCGTTCGGCGGCTATCTGGCCGACCGCGTGACGGGCGTGCGCGCGCTGATCGTGCTGCTGGCCGCGATCGCGGCGGCTGATTTCGCGTTCGCCGCCTGGATGCCGCCGCTCGCGGGCGGCATCGCGCTGCTGGTGTGCCTGTATCTGGCCTTCGGGCTCGGCAACGGCTCGACGTTCCAGCTCGTGCCGCACCGCTGGCGCGGCCGCACCGGGCTGCTGTCGGGGATCGTCGGCGCGGCCGGCGGCATCGGCGGCTTCTATCTGCCCGTCATCATGGGCATCGCCAAGGAAAGCACCGGCAGCTACCAGCTCGGCTTCGCGACGTTCGGCGCGCTGGCCACCGTCGCCTGCGGGCTGGTGGTGATGCTGCGCACGCAATGGCTCGGCTGGGCCAGCACGGCGTCGAGCGGTGCAGCCGGCGGCGCGCTGCATACGGCGCACGCGACCGAGTAGGCCTCGCCGGGGAAGGCGGCCGGCCGGGGCAGCGTGGACACCAACCCGCCAAGACCGAGCCATAAGCCGGCCGCCGCCCAACTGACACCCGGCCGCGGCCGAGCCACAACCCGGCCGTCTCCCGACTGCCACCCGGCTGGGACCGAGCCACAATCCGGCCGCCTTCCAACTGCCACCCGGCCGCGACCGAGTCACAACCCGGCCGCCTTCCAACTGCCACCCGGCTCCAACCGAGCCACAACCCGGACGCCTTCCAACTGCCGCCCGGCTCCGACCAAGCCACAATCCGGCCACCTTGCCACGCCAACAACCGCCCCCGCCCGCCCCCTCCGCCGGCGGCCCGCATCATGCGCCGCCGGACCCGCCCCCCGCCGATGGTAAAATTCCGGGTTACCTTCTCCACGCCCGACCGGCCGCCCCATCATGTCCGACACCCGCCCCGACACCCTTTTCGCCCTCACCGCGCTGTCGCCGCTCGACGGCCGCTACGCCAGCAAGACGGAAGCCCTGCGCGACTGGCTCTCCGAAGCGGCGTTCATGCGCCATCGCGTGACCGTCGAGGTCCATTGGCTGATCGCGCTGTCGCGCGCCGGTTTCGCCGAAGTGCCGCGCTTCTCGGAAGCGTCCGAGCAATTCCTGCTGCAACTGGTCGAGCGCTTCACGGCCCACGACGCGGCGCGCATCAAGGATATCGAGCGCGTCACGAACCATGACGTGAAGGCCGTCGAATACTGGCTCAAGGAATCGGTCAAGGGCCAGCCGGAGCTGGAGCGCGCCAGCGAATTCATCCACTTCGCCTGCACCTCGGAAGACATCAACAACACCTCGCACGGCATGATGCTCGCCGGCGCGCGCGACAACGTGATCGTCCCGGCGCTGCGCACCGTGCATCAGCGCCTCGTCGCGCTCGCGCACGCCCAGGCCGAACAGCCGATGCTGTCGCGCACCCACGGCCAGCCGGCCAGCCCGACCACGCTCGGCAAGGAAATCGCCAACGTCGCGGCCCGCCTGGCGCGCGCCATCGATCGCATCGCCAAGGTCGAGCTGCTCGGCAAGATGAACGGCGCGGTCGGCAACTTCAACGCGCACCTGTCGGCCTACCCGACGTTCGACTGGGAAGCGTTCTCGAAGGACGTGGTCGAAAACCGCCTGAAGCTCGGCTTCAACCCGTACACGATCCAGATCGAACCGCACGACTACATGGCCGAGCTGTTCGACGCCGTGGCGCGCGCCAACACGATCCTGCTCGACCTCGACCGCGACGTGTGGGGCTACATCGCGCTCGGCTACTTCAAGCAGCGCACCAAGGCCGGCGAAATCGGCTCGTCGACCATGCCGCACAAGGTCAACCCGATCGATTTCGAGAACTCGGAAGGCAACCTGGGCCTGGCCAACGCCACGCTGCGCCATCTGTCCGAGAAGCTGCCGGTGTCGCGCTGGCAGCGCGACCTGACCGATTCGACGGTGCTGCGCAACATCGGCGTCGCGTTCGGCTACTCGCTGCTCGCCTACGACGCGCTGACGCGCGGCCTCGACAAGCTCGAAGTGAACCCGTCGCGCCTGAACGAAGATCTCGACAACTGCTGGGAAGTGCTGGCCGAGCCGGTGCAGACGGTCATGCGCCGCTACGGCATCGAGAACCCGTACGAGCAACTGAAGGAACTGACGCGCGGCAAGGGCATCACGCGCGAAGCGCTGCAGGAATTCGTCGGCGGCCTGGCGATTCCGCAAGACGCCAAGGATCTGCTGCTGGCCATGACGCCCGGCTCGTACATCGGCAAGGCCGTCGAACTGGCCAAGCGCATCGCGTAACACCGGCGCGGCCCGCCGTCGCCGGCCGGGCCGCACGCCGTTCGCGCCAAACAGAAAAGCGCCCGGGGCTTTCGCCGCCGGGCGCTTTTTTCATGGGCGCGGCCCGCAATGGGCCACGCGGATTCCGATCGCCGGAACGCTCAGGATTGCGCGGAAAGGCCGAGCTTTTTCAGCACCTCGTCCACCATCTGCTCGGGCGTCTGCTCGATGCTGACCTGCACCGCTTCGTCGTCGCCCGGCACTTCGAGCGTATCGAGCTGGCTTTTCAGCAGCTTCGGATCGAAGAAGTGGCCGGTGCGCGTCTTCAGGCGCTCGGTCAGCACCTCGAAGCTGCCGTGCAGATAGACGAAGCGCACGTCGTGGTCGCCGCCGCGCAGCACGTCGCGGTACGCCCGCTTGAGCGACGAGCAGGTGAACACGGCCGTTTCGCCGGCCTGCTGCTTCGCCTCGATCGCCGTGCGGATCGACTTCAGCCACGGCCAGCGGTCGTCGTCGGTCAGCGGAATGCCCTGATGCATCTTCTCCTTGTTGGCGGCGCTGTGAAACGCGTCGCCGTCGGTGAACGTACATCCGAGACGCTCCGCCAGCAGCTCGCCGATGCGCGACTTGCCGGCGCCCGAGACGCCCATTGCGATCAAAATCATTGACTACCCCTTGTTGCTGTTACAGGACGGTGGCCAGCGCCATCGTCAGACCCAGGCCCATCAGCGAAATGATGGTTTCGAGCAGGGACCAGGTCTTGAACGTCTGACCGACCGTCATTCCGAAATATTCCTTGATCAGCCAGAACCCACCGTCATTGACGTGCGAGAAGATCAGCGAACCCGAGCCGGTGGCCAGCACCAGCAGTTCCGGCTTGACCGTCGAGGCCGAGGCCGCGGCGATCGGCGCGACGATGCCGCAGGCCGTCGTCATCGCCACGGTGGCGGAGCCGGTTGCCAGGCGCATCAGCGCGGCGGCGAACCAGCCGAGCAGCAGCGGCGACAGGTGCGCGGCCTTGGCCGTTTCGACGATCTGGGTGGAGATGCCGCTGTCGCGCAGGATGCCGCCGAAGCCGCCGCCCGCGCCGACGATCAGCGTGATGCCGGCGATCGGCGCCAGGCACTCGCCGCAGAACTTCTGGATCTGCTCGCGGTTGAAGCCCTGCTTCGCGCCGAACGTCCAGAAGCTGACCAGCACGGCGATCAGCAGCGCCACGTCGGAGTTGCCGGCGAAGCGCAGCAGGTTGTTCGGCACGGTTTTCGGTTCGAACACCAGGTCGGCCCAGCTGCCGACCAGCATCAGCACCACCGGCAGCAGGATCGTAGACAGCGTGATACCGAAGCCCGGCAGGTCGCGATCGCGCTTGGCCTGGTCGCCCGAATCGACGAACTGCGAGGCCAGCGGGTTGTTCGCCGGCAGCTTGACGTGCTTGTGGATCAGCAGCGCGAACAGCGGGCCGGCGACGATGGCGGTGGGAACACCGACCATCAGGCCGTAGGCGATGGTCTTGCCGATATCGGCGTGGAACGCCTGCACCGCGAGCAGCGCGGCCGGGTGCGGCGGGATCAGCCCGTGCACGACCGACAGGCCGGCCACCATCGGCAGGCCGACCAGCAGCAGCGATTTATTGGTGCGCTTGGCGACGTTGAACGCGATCGGGATCAGCAGCACGAAGCCCACTTCGAAGAACACCGGCAAGCCGATGATGATGGCCACGCACATCATCGCCCAGTGAATGTTCTTCTCGCCGAACCAGCCGATCAGCGTGACGGCGATCCGTTCGGCGCCGCCCGATTCGGCCATCATCTTGCCGAGCATGGTGCCGAGGCCGACCACGATCGCGATGTGGCCCAGCGTGCCGCCGTTGCCGGTTTCGAACGATTTGACGATCTTGTCCATCGGCATGCCGACCACGGCGCCCAGGCCGAGCGACACGATGATCAGGACCAGAAACGGATAGATCTTGAAGCGCGCGATCATCACGATCAGCAATACGATCGCGATCACCGTGCACCACAGCAGCCCGCTGCCTTGAACAGCACCCATGAACTCCTCCTAGCGATTATTGGAACCGGGCCGACGCACCACGACACCCGGCCATTCTTCTATGGGCCTGCGCGCGCGAACCTGACGCGCCCGACAGGACGCTGAATTCTACTTTCGTTTTAATCGGCGCGATAGAACCGGTTCCATGCGCATAAACCCCTAGAAAAAGGCCGAAAGTCTGAAGAATCGGGCGAATTGCGCCGCGCCTCGACGAGGCGGCGTCATGTCGCAATCGCGCGGCTCAACTATAGGGGATGGCGGCGGGTTTCGCCTCGCGAATGCGAGGCTCGGGAGGCAGAGGCGGCGGGCGCGGCCACAGCGCGGCGGGACCGATGGTCGCGGATGCAACCATCGGTCCCGCTCGACTTCAGAAGCGAACCGGCGCGCCTTAGCGCGTCAGTTGGCTGGCCGCCTGCGCGAGGCGCGTGACTTCGGCCCAGTCCTGCGCGGCCAGCGCCGCCTTCGGCGTGAGCCACGAGCCGCCGACGCACACCACGTTCGGCTGCTTGAGGAAATCGGGCGCCGACTGCGCGCTGATGCCGCCCGTCGGGCAGAACTTCAGCGTGGGGAACGGGCCGTGGAACGCCTGCAGCATCGGAATGCCGCCGGCTTGCTGGGCCGGGAAGAACTTGACGACTTCATAGCCGAGTTCGAGCGCGGCGATGATGTCGGTCGGCGTCATGACGCCCGGCAGCAGCGGCAGGCCGGCGTCCTGCGCGGCCTCGTGCATGGCGCGGGTCAGGCCCGGCGACACGCCGAACTGCGCGCCGGCCTTCTTGGCGAGCGCGCAGTGCTCGGGCTTCGTGATGGTGCCCACGCCGACCACGATGTCGTCGGCCAACTGGCTCGCGCGCTCGATCGCCTTGAGGCCGGCTTCGGTGCGCAGCGTGATTTCCAGCACCTTCACGCCGCCCGCGTGCAGCGCGCGCGAGACATGCTCGCCCTGCTCGACCGTCTCGAACGCGAGGACCGGAATCACCGGGCCGAGTTTCACGATGTCGTGGATGGTTTTCATCTGCTGCTTCTCCTGTAACGGGATGGATCTCGCCGGGTTCGATGCCCGCGATGCGAGCTGTGTGGGCGCGATAGGGCTTCAGTGCGGGCTTCGGTGCAGGCCTCAGTGCGCGCTCGTCACGCCGGCGCGGGCGGTTTCGCCCACCAGCGCGCCGAACACCGAGGCGCCCGCCTCGGCCGGCATCGCCGCCGCGCGGAACACGCCGAACAGTTCGCGGCCGAAGCCCACTTCGTTGTCGGCCTGATGCATCGGGCGCACCAGTTCGCGCGCCGCCCAGGCCTGGGCGTCCACATCGACGTCGAGGATGCCGGCCTGCGCATCGATCACGATCGTGTCGCCGGTGCGCACCTTGGCCAGCGGGCCGTCGAGCAGCGCCTCGGGCGAGACGTGGATCACCGCCGGCACCTTGCCCGACGCGCCCGACATGCGCCCGTCGGTGACCAGCGCGACGTGGAAGCCCTGATCCTGCAGCACGCCGAGCAGCGGCGTCAAACGGTGCAGCTCGGGCATGCCGTTGGCGCGCGCGCCCTGGAAGCGCACCACCGCCACGAAATCGCGCTTCAGTTCGCCCGCGTCGAACGCGGCCTGCACGGCCTCCTGCGATTCGAACACGATGGCCGGCGCGACCACCTTGCGGTGCTCGGGCGCCACGGCCGAAATTTTGATCACGCCGCGGCCCAGGCGGCCCTGCATCAGGCGCAGGCCGCCGTCGGCCTGGAACGGCTCGGCGATCGGGCGCAGCACCTTGGCGTCCTGGCTCTCGGCCACGCCCGGCACCCATTCGAGCTTGCCGTCGATCAGCTTCGGCTCGTGCGTGTAGTGCGACAGCCCCTTGCCGGCCACGGTCGTGACGTCCTCGTGCAACAGGCCGCCTTCGAGCAGGTTGCGCACCAGGAACGCCACGCCGCCGGCCGCGTGGAAATGGTTCACGTCGGCCTTGCCGTTCGGGTAGATCTTGGCGAGCAGCGGCACCACGGCCGACAACTGGTCGAAATCGTCCCAGTCGATCAGGATGCCGGCCGCGCGCGCGATCGCCACCAGATGCATCGTGTGGTTGGTCGAGCCGCCCGTCGCGAGCAGCGCGACGATGCCGTTGATCACCGCCTTCTCGTCGACCACATGGCCGATCGGCGTGTAGCTGCCGCGCTCGACCGTCAGGTCGAGCACGCGGTGCGCGGCGGCGGCCGTCAGCGCGTCGCGCAGCGGCGTGTGCGGATGCACGAACGCCGAGCCCGGCAGATGCAGGCCCATCACTTCCATCAGCATCTGGTTGCTGTTGGCGGTGCCGTAGAACGTGCAGGTGCCGTGGCCGTGATAGGCGGCCGATTCGGCTTCGAGCAGCGCGTCGCGGCCCACCTGGCCGGTGGCGAACTGCTGGCGGATCTTGGCCTTGTCGTCGTTCGACAGGCCGCTCGTCATCGGGCCGGCCGGCACGAAGATGGTCGGCAGATGGCCGAATTGCAGCGCGCCGATCAGCAGGCCCGGCACGATCTTGTCGCAGATGCCGAGACACAGCGCCGCGTCGAACATGTTGTGCGTCAGCGCGATCGCGGTGCTCATCGCGATCGTCTCGCGCGAGAACAGCGACAGCTCCATGCCCGGATTGCCCTGCGTGACGCCATCGCACATGGCCGGCACGCCGCCCGCGAACTGCGCGACGCCGCCGTTCTCGCGCGCGGCCGCCTTGATCAGATCCGGATAGCTGACAAACGGCGCATGCGCCGACAGCATCTCGTTGTACGACGAGACGATGCCGATGTTCGGCTCGCGCACCGACTTGATGACGAACTTGTCGTTGCCTTCGAGGCCGGCGAAGCCGTGCGCGAGGTTGGCGCACGACAGCGCGCCGCGCGCAGGGAAACGGCCTTGCGCGGCATCGATGCGTTGAAGGTAGGCAGTGCGGGTGGGACGGCTGCGTGCGACGACGCGCTCGGTCACGTTCACGAGAGTGGAATGCAGCGAGGCCATGCTGGGCGGCTCCTCTGTGGCCGGCGAGGCCGGCATCGGAAATCGTGGGGTGGAGGCCGGTTCGACCGACCGATCGCCGCGAAGTTTAGTAGAAAAACTACATGACTGCAATCTTGCGGCGCAGCATCGGTTCGGTCGCATCTTGCACAAAGCTTGCTACGCATGGCTTATAGATCAGTGAAAACCCTGATATTCGAGCATCACACGCGTCTAGCGGCCATGAAAAATCATGTAGTTTTTCTACACATCGTGCGCAATACTACAATCCGTCATTTCCAAAACGAGCCGCCGATGCTGCCCCGAATCGAAGCACTGCGCGCGCAGTTGCGCCCGTCCGAGCAGAAACTCGCCGATTACGTGCTGGCCGCGCCGCGCGAGATCCTCGACATGTCGATGACCGACCTCGCGGCGCGCGCCGGCGTGAGCCAGCCGACCATCGCGCGCTTTTGCCAGGCGCTCGGCTGCAGCGGCTTTCGCGAATTCAAGATCCGCTTGGCGCAGAGCGTGGCGCCGGGCGTGGCGTCGGTGTATCGCGACGTCGAGCCCGACGAGCCCGCGCCCGGCATCATCGGCAAGGTGTTCGATCGCACCATCGGCGCGCTGATCGAGGTGCGCAACAGCCTGTCGGCCGGCAGCGTGGCCGAGGCGATCGCCCTGCTCGCGCGCGCGTCGCGCATCGAGTTCTACGGCGCGGGCGGCTCGGGCATCGCCGCACAGGACATCCAGCACAAGTTCTTCCGGCTCGGCGTGCCGAGCGTCGCCTATTCCGATCCGCACACGTTCTCGATGTCGGCCGCGCTGCTCGGGCCGCAGGACATCGTCGTCGCGATCTCGAACACCGGCCGCACGCGCGACATCGTCGAGGCCGCGAAATCGGCGCTCGCCTGCGGGGCCAAGGTGGTGTCGATCACGCACAGTCATTCGCCGCTCGCGCAGATCGCCAGCGTCAACCTCGCGTCGAACATCGCCGAGGAAACCGACGTGTTCTCGCCGATGACCTCGCGCATGTCGCATCTGGCGATCGGCGACATCCTCGCGGTGGGCGTGGCGCTGCAGCGCGGCCCCGAACTCGTCGATCGGCTCGGCCGCGCCAAGGCCGCCATCGTGCGGCGGCGCATCGATGCCGAGGTGCGCCCGGGCGAGCGCCGGAGCACGCGTGAGGCGCGCGAGGCAGCACCGGAGGATTCCGGCGGCGACGCCTGAGCGTTTCATTTTTTGGGCTTCGGTGCCACCAACGCACAACGCCCGCGCGAACCGTGCCCTTGGAGGACCACGGCCCGTGCGGGCGTCGAGGTGTATCGAGGAGGCAGTAGAGGCCGATCGGCTCCGCCAAACCGCCTCAGAACGGCTTGATCACCGCCAGCGCCACCGCGCCGAGCATGCCGAGCACCGGCAGTTCGTTGAAGAAGCGATACCAGCGGTCGGACCGGCGGTTCTCGCCGCGCTCGAACACGCGCAGCAGGTGGCCGCAATAGACGTGATAGCCGATCAGCAGCAGCACGATCGTCAGCTTCGCGTGAATCCAGCCCTGCCCCTGGCCGACGCCGGCCACCAGCCAGAGCCACAACCCGCACGCCAGCGCCGGCACGGCAATGAAGCTCATGAAACGGAACAGCTTGCGCGCCATCGTCAGCAGGCGGCGCACGGCGCCGGGATCGGTTTCCATCGCCAGGTTCACGAAGATGCGCGGCAGATAGAACAGCCCCGCGAACCAGGCGGCGATCAGCACGATGTGGAAGGTTTTGACCCAGAGGTACGTCATCGAATCGTCCGTTCGTCAGTGGCGGGCGGCGATCACTGCCGGCCCTCGCCGTGCCCGAGCACGACGTATTTCAACGAGGTCAGCCCTTCCAGCCCGACCGGGCCGCGCGCATGCAGCTTGTCGTTCGAGATGCCGATTTCGGCGCCGAGGCCGTATTCGAAGCCGTCGGCGAAACGCGTCGACGCGTTGACCATCACGCTGGCCGAATCGACCTCGCGCAGGAAGCGCATCGCGCGGTCGTGATCCTCGGTGACGATGGCGTCGGTGTGCGCCGAGCCGTAGGTGTTGATGTGCTCGATCGCGGCGTCGAGGCCGTCGACCACCTTGATCGCAAGCACCGGCGCGAGATATTCGGTGCGCCAGTCTTCCTCGGTGGCATCCACCAGCGGGCCGACGCCGGCTGCCTCCAGCACCGCCCTGGCGGCCGCATCGACGCGCAGCTCGACCGACTTGTCGCGATAGAGCCGGCCCAGCGGCGGCAGCACCGCGGCCGCCACGCCGCGCGCCACCAGCAGCGTTTCCATGGTGTTGCAGGTGCCGTAGCGGTGCGTCTTGGCGTTGTCGCACACCGTGAGCGCCTTGGCCAGATCGGCGCGATCGTCGACGAACACGTGGCAGATGCCGTCGAGGTGCTTGATCATCGGCACGCGTGCGTCCTGCATCAGCCGTTCGATCAGGCTCTTGCCGCCGCGCGGCACGATCACGTCGACGTATTCGGTCATCGTGATCAGCTTGCCGACCGCCGCCCGATCGGCGGTGGCCACCACCTGCACGGCGTCGGCCGGCAGCCCGGCCGCCGACAACCCCTCGCCGATCAGCTTCGCCAGCGCGGTGTTCGATTCGAGCGCCTCGGAACCGCCACGCAGGATGGTGGCGTTGCCGGACTTCAGGCACAGCGCCGCGGCGTCGATCGTCACGTTCGGCCGCGATTCGTAGATGATGCCGATCACGCCGAGCGGCACGCGCATCTGGCCGACCTGGATGCCGCTCGGGCGAAACTTCAGGTTCGAAATCTCGCCGATCGGATCGGCCAGCGCGGCGACCTGGCGCAGCCCTTCGATCATCGTGTTCAGCGCCTTGTCCGACAGCGTCAGGCGATCGATGAACGCGGCGTCCTGGCCGTTCGCGCGCGCACGTTCGACGTCGCGCGCGTTGGCGGCCTTCAGCGCCGGGGCCTCGCGTTCGATCGCGGTGGCGATCGCGGCGAGCGCGGCGTTCTTGGCGGCGGTGTCGGCCCGCGCGATCGCGCGCGAGGCGTGTCGCGCGCGGCGGCCGACGTCCGACATGTACTGATCGATATCCATCGTGAAACCCGAATCCGGAATGGCAGCCGCGCCGTGCGGCGGCTCGCCGTGGTGATGATGAGCGCCGCCGCCCGGCTCGGGCGCGGCGAGTGAAGATTGTATGCGCGCCGGCGCGCGCCTGCCGAAGCCGGCGGCGTCAGGCCGGGCGACGTCCTGCCGCACCCGCGCGCGGGCCGGCCGCGCCGCGCGACGAACCCTGCGCGCCGGCCACCGTCATCGCGAGCTGGAACAGCCCGTCCCACGGATCGGGCGGCGGCTCGTCGGCACGCGGCAGCCCCCCGGCGCGATGCCGGACAAGCCCTTGACCTGACGGTCGAGCTTGGCGGCCAGCGCCAGCGATTTTTCGAGCACCGCTTCCGACACACGCGCCAACGCCGGGCCGATCAGCCGCTCGCGCGGCCCCCAGACGCGGTTCTCGCGCACCAGCACCGCGAGCGGCTTGCCGGCCTCGACGCCGCGCTTGATCCGCAGCAGCGTGCGCAACTCGTCGACCACGGCCCACAGCACCAGCACGAGCGCTTCACCCTCGCCCTTCAGGCCGTCGATCATGCGCGCGAGGCGCGCAGCATCGCCGGCCAGCATCGCTTCATTGAGCTTGAACACGTCGTAGCGCGCGACGTTGAGCACGGCGTCCTGCACCTGTTCGAAATTCAGCGTGCCCGACGGATACAGCAGCCCGAGCTTCTGGATTTCCTGGTGCGCCGCGAGCAAATTGCCCTCGACGCGCTCGGCGATGAACTGCAGCGCGCGCCGCCCGTCCTCGCCGGCCGCAACGCGCTGGCCCTGCGCCGACAGCCGCTGGCCAATCCAGTTCGGCAGTTGCGTGCGATCGACGGGATCGATCTTCAACGCGACGCCGCCGTTGCCCAGCGCGGTGAACCACGCCGACTTCTGCGTGGCCGCATCGAGCCGCGGCAACGTGACGAGCACCAGCACGTCGGGATTGCCCGCACCGGCCAGGGTTTTCAGCGCGTCGGCGCCTTCCTTGCCGGGCTTGCCGGACGGAATGCGCAGCTCGATCAGTTGGCGGTCGCCGAACAGCGACATCGCCTGGGTCGCACCGAGCAGCGAACTCCAGTCGAAACTGCGCTCGACGGTAAACACCGAACGGTCGGTAAAACCGGCCGCGCGCCCGGCGGCGCGAATCCGGTCGCATGCCTCCAGCGCCAGCAACGGCTCGTCGCCGTACACGGTGTAAAGGCCGGCCAACCCCTTCGCGAGGTGCGGCTCCAGCGCGTCAAGTCGCAATTGCATCGGTTCGAACGCTCGGCAGTCGGAAGAAAACGACGATCGGAAAGTGCGCCGCGATCAAAGCGGCGGCGGCGGCAGCGGCGCGCGCGGCGCGACGCCCGGCACCACTTCGTTCGGCTGCGGCGTCAGCGTGTGCACGATCGACAGCCGGCGCGTCAACTGATCGACGGCGTCGTTCTGCATGTCGGCGTACAGCACGTCCGACTCCTGCGCCTTCGCCTGCACGAATTGCGCGTTGTAGGTCATCGCGCGGTTCAGCGAGATCACGCTGGGCGCGATCAGCAACGCGCCGTCTTTCGTGGTCAGCGTGTAGTTCAGCGAATAGTTGAGCTGGTATTCCTCGACCGTGCCGAACTGGTCGAGCGTCAGCGTGCTCGTGCCGCGCGTTTCGGCCACGCGCAGCACCGCATCGGCGGCGTCCGGGTTCGTCACGATCTTGGTATCGCTGCCGCCCTCGACCATGCGCCGCAGGCGCGCGGCGACGGCCGGCGGCGCACCCGCGATCATCAGATGCTTGAACGCGTAATCCTGCGTGCCGCGCAACTGGAAACCGCATGCGGACAGCAGCGCCGCGCTGCCCACGGCCATCAAAAACGATCTGCGAATCACCTTCGCTCCTTGCTGGTTCGTACTGCGCGTCAGACCACGACGTTGACGAGACGGCCCGGCACGACGATGACCTTCTTCGCCGGCTTGCCTTCGCTGAACTTCGCAAACGCCTCGTCGGCGAGCGCGGCGGCTTCGATCACGTCGCGGCCCGCATCCTTGGCGACCTTCACGGCGCCACGCACCTTGCCGTTGATCTGCAGCACGAGTTCGATCTCGGCCTGTTCGAGCGCGGCTTCGTCGACCTTCGGCCAGGGCGCGTCGAGCAGCGTGCCGAATTCGTCGGCGTAGCCCAGTTCGCGCCACAGCTCGAAGGTCAGGTGCGGCACGACCGGATACAGCACGCGCAGCAGGATGCCGTAGGTTTCGCGCTGCACGGCGGCCGACACGCCCTTGGCGCCTTCGATCGCGTTCAGCATCTTCATCGAGGCCGACACCACCGTGTTGTATTGCAGGCGCTGGTAGTCGAAATCGGCCTGCTTGAGCACGCCGTGGACCTCGCGGCGCAGCGTGCGCGCCGTGTCGTCGAGCTGGGCCGCATCGAACGCCTCGCGCGCGACCAGCGCCGCGCGATTGGCCGCGCCGAACGCCCAGACGCGGCGCAGGAAGCGGCTCGCACCTTCCACGCCGGCGCCCGACCATTCGAGTTGCTGCTCGGGCGGCGCCGCGAACATCGTGAACAGGCGGGCCGTGTCGGCGCCGTGCTGGTCGATCAGCAATTGCGGATCGACGCCGTTGTTCTTCGACTTCGACATCTTCTCGATGCCGCCCATCACCACCGGCTGGCCGTCGGCATTCACCACCGCGCCGACCGGGCGGCCCTTGTCGTCATGCGTGACCGTCACGTCGGCCGGGTTGTACCAGGTCTTCTTGCCGGCCGCGTCTTCGCGGTAGAACGTGTCGTTGAGCACCATGCCCTGCGTCAGCAGGTTCTTGGCCGGCTCGCCGAACTTCACCAGGCCCAGGTCGCGCATGACCTTGGTCCAGAAGCGCGAATACAGCAAGTGCAGGATCGCGTGCTCGATGCCGCCGATGTATTGATCCATCGGCATCCAGTGATCGGTGCGCGCGTCGACCATGGTGTTCGCGTCGGGCGCCGTGTAGCGCGAGAAGTACCACGACGAATCGACGAAGGTGTCCATCGTGTCGGTTTCGCGCTTCGCGGCCGCGCCGCACTTCGGGCACGTGCAGTTCACGAACGCGTCCGACTTCGCGAGCGGGTTGCCCGTGCCGTCCGGCACGAGGTCTTCCGGCAGCACCACCGGCAGATCCGCTTCCGGCACCGGCACGTCGCCGCACGACGGGCAATGGATGATCGGGATCGGGGTGCCCCAGTAGCGCTGGCGCGATACGCCCCAGTCGCGCAGGCGCCAGGTGACCTGCTTGTCGCCGAAGCCGCCGGCGTTCAGGTCGGCCGCCACCGCATCGATGGCCGCTTCGTAGCCGAGGCCGTCGTACTTGCCGCTGTTGATGCAGAGGCTGCGCGACTTGTCGCCGTACCACTCCTGCCACGCTTCGGTCGAATAGGTTTCGCCTTCGGCGGCGATCACCTGCTTGATCGGCAGCGCGTACTTGGTGGCGAACGCGAAATCGCGCTCGTCGTGCGCGGGCACACCCATCACGGCGCCTTCGCCATAGCTCATCAGCACGTAGTTGCCGATCCACACCGGCACCGGCTCGCCGGTCAGCGGATGCTTGACCGAGAAGCCCGTGGCAATGCCCTTCTTTTCCATGGTGGCCATGTCGGCCTCGGCCACGCCGCCCTGCTTGCATTCCTCGATGAAGGCCTGCAGCTCGGGGCGGCCTTCGGCCAGGCGCGTGGCGAGCGGGTGCTCGGCCGCGACGGCGCAGAACGTGACGCCCATGACCGTATCGGCGCGCGTGGTGAACACGCGCAGCAGCTTCTGCTCGCCGTCGAGCTCGTACGGGAAGCCGAAGTTCACGCCGAAGCTCTTGCCGATCCAGTTCTGCTGCATGATCTTGACGCGCTCGGGCCAGCCGAGGCCTTCGAGATCGTTCAGCAGCTCATCGGCGTACTGCGTGATGCGCAGGTAGTACATCGGGATTTCGCGCTTCTCGACCACCGCGCCCGAACGCCAGCCACGGCCGTCGATCACCTGCTCGTTGGCGAGCACGGTCTGGTCGACCGGGTCCCAGTTGACGGTGCCTGTTTTCTTGTACGCGATGCCCTTCTCGAGCATCTTCAGGAACAGCCACTGGTTCCACTTGTAGTAATCGGGCTTGCAGGTGGCGATCTCGCGCGACCAGTCGATCGCGAGGCCCATCGACTGCATCTGGCCCTTCATGTAGCTGATGTTGTCGTAGGTCCACTTCGCGGGCGGCACGCCGTTGGCCATCGCGGCGTTTTCGGCCGGCATGCCGAATGCATCCCAGCCCATCGGCATCAACGTGTTGTAGCCGTTCATCCGCAAGTAGCGGTACATCACGTCGTTGATCGTGTAGTTGCGGACGTGACCCATGTGCAGCTTGCCCGACGGATAAGGCAGCATCGACACGCAAAAGAACTTCGGCTTTTGCGAATCTTCCTTTGTCAGGTAGGCGTCGGTAGCGCGCCAGTCTTGCTGGACGGCGGCTTCGACGTCGGCGGGTACGTATCGTTCTTGCATGGTGTGTTCGGCTTGGCTGTCGGCGTGCGTGGCGCGCGCTGGCTGGAGTGGATTGAAAGTCGCACTCCCCGGGTCGCGGGGAAAGGGTCGATTATACCGTCCGCTCCGGCCCGTCAGGCCATCGCGCACGGCATAGGCTCAATGGCCGGGTGCGACCGGGTGCGGCGTGTTCCGTGGCGCGGCGGCAGGCGCCGCGGATGGCGTGGCCAACGGCGCGCCGGCGCCGGCCGGTGCGGGCGACGGCCCGGCCGGCGCATCGGGATCGGTGACGAAACCGATGCGCGACAACCCGGCCGCCTGTGCGGCGCCCATCACGCGCGCGATCGTGTCGTAGCGCGCCGCCGCCGCAGCGCGCAGGTGCAGCTCGGGCGCGCGGCCCTGCGCGGCGGCCTCGCGAAAGCGCGCGACCAGCGCGTCGTAGCCGAGCGGCGTGGCGTTCCAGAAAAAATGGCCGTCGGCATCGATCGACAGCGTGATGGTGTCGGGCCGCTCGGCGGCCGGCGCGGCGGCCACCTTCGGCAGGTCGAGCCGGATCGCGTGCGTCAGCAGCGGCGCGGTGATGATGAAGATCACCAGCAGCACCAGCATCACGTCGATCAGCGGCGTCATGTTGATGTCCGCCATCGGCGCGGCCGGTTCGCGATCGTCGAGTCCGCCGAATGCCATCGCGCGCTCCCGTTCAGGCCCGGGGCGCGGACGCGCGGCCGGGTTCATCGCCGGCTTCGTTGCCCGCAAAAGCGTGCAGATCGCGCGCGAAACCGTCGAGATCCTCGATCAACTGGCGCACCAGCCGGCCGAGCATGTTGTAGGCGAGCACGGCCGGGATCGCCACCACCAGCCCGAACGCGGTCATGATCAGCGCCTCGCCCACCGGGCCGGCCACGCTGCCGATCTGCGCCTGGCCGCTTTCGGCGATGCTGCCGAGCGCGTGGTAAATGCCCCAGACGGTGCCGAGCAGGCCGACGAACGGCGCGGTGCTGGCGATCGAGGCCAGCAGCACGAGGCCGAATTCGAGCCGGCGCTGCGAGCGGCGCAACGCCCGCCGCACCGCGCGCAGCACGCGCTCGGCCCGGTCAACGCGCGCGCCGAGCAGCGCGGGCGAGGCGGCCGCCGCCTCATGGGCGGCTTCGGCCAGCGGCGCGAACACGCGCTCGCGGTCGGCGGCACGCAGCGCCGCCAGCCCTTCGGAGAACGAACCGGCGCGCCAGAACGCGACGATCGCGGGCGGCCCCTGGCGCTTCGCACGCACCAGCGTCCAGGCCTTCAGCAGCAAGAAGCACCAGCTCGCCACCGACATCGCCAGCAACAGCCAGGCGACGCCATGCGTGACGGCGTCGCCGCTCGCGAGGTAGTGCATCACACCGGTGTCCGTCGCCATTCGCGCCTCCCGGTCGTTCGGCTCAGCGCAGGCCGAGCACGTCCTGCATGTCGAACAGGCCGGCCGGCTTGTCCGCGAGGAAGCGCACCGCGCGCATCGAGCCCTGCGCGTACGACACGCGGCTCGACGACTTGTGGCTGATCTCGACGCGCTCGCCGATCCCGGCGAACAGCACGGTGTGATCGCCGACGATGTCGCCGCCGCGGATCGCCGCGAAGCCGATGGTGGACGGATCGCGCGCGCCGGTTTCACCGTGGCGGCCGTAGACGGCGCACGCGTCGAGCGTGCGGCCCAGCGAGGCGGCCACCGTCTCGCCCATCATCAGCGCGGTGCCCGACGGGGCATCGACCTTGTGGCGGTGATGCGCCTCGATGATTTCGATGTCGTAGCCCTGCGCGAACTGCTTGGCGGCGAATTCGAGCAGCTTGAGCGTGACGTTGACGCCCACGCTCATGTTGGCCGAGAACACGATGCCGACCTGCTCGGCCGCCGCGCGCAATTGCGCCTTCTGCGGCTCGCTGAAGCCGGTCGTGCCGATCACCAGCTTCACGCCGTGGCGGCGCGCCGCGTCGAGATAGCCGAGCGTGGTGTCGGGGCGCGTGAAATCGATCAGGTAATCGGCGCTGGCGAACACGCGCTCGACGTCGTCGGTAATGATCACGCCGGTCGGCTTGCCGAGGAACGCGCCGGCGTCCTGGCCCAGATGCGCGGAACCCGTGCGGCCGAGCGCGCCGACCAGCTTCGCGTCGGCATCGTTGAGAACCGCTTCGATCAGCATCCGGCCCATACGGCCCGATGCTCCGGCAATGGCAATGTTCATGGTCGTGTGTCGCGAATCCGCGTAATGGACTGAAAAAAAACGATCGGAGCGCACATTTCGCCCCGAAAAACGAACCGGGCGGCCGAAGCCGCCCGTCGGGAGATCCTGCCGGATCAGTTCGTGCTGCTCGGCGGCGCCGAAATGTCGGCCGGCGGCGAGGTCAGCGGCTGGTTCGGCAGATTGTCGGTGCTGCGCGGGCCGACCGGCTGCGTGCCGTCGCTCGGTGCGACCGGAGCCGGCGGGCGATGGAACTGGAACTGCGGCTGGATCGCCGGGCTTGCGCCGGGCGGCAGGCCGCCCGGGGTCGGGGCGGACGGCGCCGTTTGCGACGAAGGCGAGAAACGGCGGCCTTGCGTGCCCTGATTCGGAACCTGCGCGGTGGCGCGGTTCGCGGCGCGGGCCGCTTCGGAATTCGCGTCGGACTGGCCGACCGTGCTGGCCGAAGCCGGCGGCGCGACAGCCGGCGTGGCGGCAGGCGCCATGTCGGGCGCGCTGGCGGCGGCCACCGGTGCCGATGCGGCAGCGGCCGATGCCGCCGCGGCGCGGGCGGCGGCTGCAGCCTTCGCCTGCTTCTTGCTGCGACGATCGCCGTCGATGTCGGCCAGCAGATCGAGTTCGGACGGCAGGTTCTCGCCACCCGACCAGCTCGCGACACGGTCGCCCTGGAAATTCACGATGAGGTCGCGCTGCTGAACGATCGAGGTCGAGCCGCGCTTGAAGTAGAACAGGTAATCCCAGCGATCCGCGTGGAACAAATCGGCCAGCAGCGGCGTGCCGAGCAGCGCGCGGACCTGGTCGCGCGACATGCCGACCTGCAATTGCGAAGCCTTTTCCTCGGAAACGAAGTTCCCCTGGACAACCGTGATGCGGTAAGGCGTGATGCTCTGCGCGATTCGTTGCGAGACGCTGTCATAAGACGAACAGCCTGCCAGCGTGACGACGGCGACAGCGACGGCAGCAGTGATGGCACTCCGCATGCGGGTCCTCTGAAGTTGCGAACGGGATACGGGAAACTTGTCCACCTGTCGGCCTGGGCCGGTCGGGGACGCGGTTCACAGGTGACTGACAGGGCGAAAAGCCGGTACTATTGGAACCCTGCATTGTACTCTAGGGATGCCTAGCCATGACCAATCCGACCGAGCTGAAAAATATCGGGCTCAAGGCCACCCTACCTCGCCTCAAGATTCTCGAAATCTTCCAGCAAAGCGAAGTGCGCCATTTGACCGCCGAAGATGTCTACCGCAACCTGCTGCACGAGCAGCTCGACATCGGTCTGGCTACTGTTTACCGCGTGCTGACGCAGTTCGAGCAAGCCGGCCTGCTGTCGCGCAGCAACTTTGAATCGGGCAAGGCGGTGTTCGAGCTGAACGAAGGTTCGCACCACGATCACCTGGTCTGCCTCGATTGCGGCCGTGTCGAGGAATTCTTCGACGCCGAAATCGAAAGCCGTCAGCAAGCCATCGCCAAGGATCGCGGCTTCAAGCTGCAAGAGCATTCGCTGGCCATGTACGGCTCCTGCACCACGGAAGACTGCCCGCACCGCAAGCACTGAACGCCGGCAGTTCACACGCAAACGATTCGGCCCGGCGGGCGCAAGCCCGGCCGGGCCGAATCGTTTCCGCTCCGAAAAGCCGCATGCGGTATTTGTCAGGCAAATACCGCATGCGGCAAATCGCCTCACTTCATCATGGCGCCAGCAGCACGCGCGGCAGCTCCAGCGCCAGTTCGTCGCAGTTGTGTTCGCCGTTGCCGCCGCGATCGACCACCACGAAATCGCTGACCGTATCGAGCGCGAGCAACGGGTGATGCCACACACCCTTCGCGTAATTGACGCCGCGCCAGCCCTCGACGAGAAACGCGCGCAGCTTCGACGGATCGAGTTCGCCGGCCGGCGCGACCACCACCACGTAGCGCCCCGCCGTGGCGAGCGGCACGAATGCCTGGCTGCCAAGCGGATGCCGCTCCATCATCGCGATCGCGATCGGCCAGGGGTGCGGCTGCCCGCGAAACAGGTTGACGAGCGGCCGGCCGCCCGCCGTGCCGACGTCGACCGTCGCC
Source organism: Burkholderia sp. 22PA0099 (assembly GCF_047497165.1). Lineage (NCBI taxonomy): Bacteria > Pseudomonadati > Pseudomonadota > Betaproteobacteria > Burkholderiales > Burkholderiaceae > Burkholderia > Burkholderia sp. 22PA0099. Next base: position 3,935,848 of record NZ_CP163165.1, read on the forward strand.
AGATCGTGGAAGCGCTCGGTGGTGCCGCCGTTGATCGGGAAGTGCCGCGCGCCGTCGAGTTCGATCACGTCGCCGAACGGCGCGAACGCCTCGCGCGTGAGCGGCTCCAGTTGCAGCGGCAGCGGTGCCAGTGGCGCATTCATGATTGCCCTCCGTTCAGGCCAACTCGCCCCAGAGGCGCAGGCGCGACACGCCGCCGTCCGGGAAGATGTTGAAGCGCACATGCGTGACGGGGCCGAGCGCGGCCAGCCCGCTCTCGAACACATGGACGTGATCCATCGACAGCGATTGCTCGCCGAGCAGTTCCGGCCAGAACATCGCCTGCGTGACCAGCGAATCGTCGGTGCCGCCCGCCACACGCGCGGCCTGCAGCGAGCAGCGATCCGGGAAATTGCCCTTGAAGTGCGCGGTATCCACCTCGACGCGGCGAATGATGCCCGGCCGCGCCAGCGCGACGATCGCCCAGTCGTTGCCCGGCTCGCGGCGGCGCCGCGTTTCCCAGCCGTCGCCCATGTTCACGCCGCGCCCCGGCATCAGCATCTGCGAGGCCGCGCCGAAGTGCTGGTTGTTCGCGGCCACCAGATACGCGCCGTTCTCGGTCGCGGCCAGATCGACCAGTTCGCCGGCCGTCGCGCGGCTCCAGTCGCGCAGCGGCTGGCCGTACACGCGCAGGCGCGCCAGCCCGCCGTCCGGGTAGAGATTGACGCGCAGGTGCGTGACGGTGCGTGCGGCGTCCACGGCGAGGTAATGATGGCGGTTGCCCTGCAGCGTGGTGGCCGGCACCAGCGGCTGCCAGTCGGCATGCTCGGGCGGCAGTTCGCCTTCGGCGCTGCACGCCTCGATCGACGCGGCCGGCGGGAAGTTGCCGGTGAAATGGCTCGTGTCGAGATCGACGCCGTGCACGACGCCGGGCCGCGCCAGCTTCACGATGCACCAGTCGTGGCCGGCGGTGCGCTTGCGGCGCGTTTCCCAGCCGTCCATCCATTTGCCGTGGTCGTCGTACTTGCCGGGAATGAACACGGCCGGTTCCGGATCGAGCATGCGCTCCTTGGGCGCGAAAAACTCGTCGCTGGCCACCAGCGCCTTCGCACCGAGCCGCGGATCGGCGAGATTCATGTAGCGGCGCGTGAAGGCCGGTGCGTCGGGATCGAGGATCGGTGCAGCCATGATGTCTCCTGTCGGGGAACAGGCCCGGCGCCGCGCGCCGAGCCGAAAAAGGGGAAAGGCGAGGAAATGGGGTGTCAGTGCGAATGGGCGTGGCGGCCGCCCGCCACCGCTTCGCCGGCCTCGGCCGCTTCGTCGCCGGCCGGCACGTACTGCAGTTCGCGGTTCAGCACGCGGCGCGCGCGGGCGATATCGATGTCGTGCTCCCACACCGCCACCACCACCGTCGCCACGCAGTTGCCGATCAGGTTGGTGGCGGCGCGCGCGATGCCGACGAACCAGTCCACCGGCAGGATCAGCACCAGGCCGAGCACGGGGATCGCCGGAATCGCCGACAGCGTCGCGGCCAGAATCACGATCGCCGAGCCGGGAATGCCGTGCGCACCCTTCGACGTGATCAGCGACACCAGCAGCACCACGATCAGGTCATGCGCCGACAGCGGCGTATTGGTGGCCTGCGCGATGAACAGCACGGCGAGTGTCAGATAGATCGAGAAGCCGTCGAGGTTGAACGAATAGCCGGTCGGGATCACCAGGCCCACCGTCGAATCCTTGACGCCCATGAATTCGAGCTTGCGCATGACCTGCGGCAGCACGGCGTCCGACGAGGCGGTGCCGAGCACGATGGTCAGTTCCTCGCGCAAATAGCGGATCAGCTTGAACACGTTGAAGCCGGCCAGCCGCATGACCGCGCCGAGCACCACCGCGACGAACAGCGCGCAACTCACGTAGAACACCGCCACCAGCAGCCCGAGCTGTTCGAGCGAGGCGACGCCGTACTTGCCGGTGGTGAACGCGATCGCACCGAGCACGCCGAGCGGCGCGAGCTTGATGATGAAACCCATCACGCGAAAGCACACCTGCGAGAACTCGTCGATCAGGCCGTTCAGGCGGCTGGCACGCTCGCCGAGCAGCGACAGCGCCGAGCCGAACAGCACCGCGAACACCAGGATCTGCAGGATGTCGCCCTTCGCGAACGCGTCGAACGCCGTGTCGGGGATGATCTTCATCAGGTAGCCGGCGGTGTCCTTGAGGCTCTGCGCGTTCTTCGCGTATTCGGCCAGCGAGGCCGGATCGAGCGAGTGCAGATCCACGTTCATGCCCGCGCCGGGGCGCGTCACCACGGCCAGCACCAGCCCGATGCCGAGCGCCAGCGTGGTCATCAGCTCGAAGTAGACGATCGCCTTCACGCCCACCCGCCCGACCTTCTTCAGGTCACCCGCGTTGGCGATGCCGCCGACCACCACGCAGAACACGATCGGCCCGATCACCATCTTGATCAGCTTGAGGAAGCCGTCGCCGAGCGGCCGCAGCGATTGCGCCAGATGCGGAAACGCCGCACCGAGCACGACGCCGATCACGAGCGCGATCACCACGCGTCCGAACAGGGAATTCAGGAATCTCGACATCGCACCTCCCGTCACCACGGTTGTTGTGGACCAACTGTTCATACTGGTCATACCAGTTAAGTTATGACGGAGTGTAGGAAGCCGATATGGCGGCGTCAACCGTGTCAAAAACAGGGATTACCCGATCGTCGACACCCGGTCGAACGGCACGGCGCGCGCTGTCCGGCCGGATTACAATGCCGGTCTGACCGGCCCCCGTGTAGTCATGAAGAACGTTCCCCATACCGTTACCGACGCCGCCGTGGCGACGATCCAGGCCCGCATCGAAACCGGCGCCTACCCCGTCGGCAGCCTGCTGCCGGCGCAGCGCCAGCTTTCCGAGGAACTGGAGATCAGCCGCGCCTCGCTGCGCGAAGCGCTGTCCACGCTCGAAGCGCTCGGCATGCTGACGATCCGGCCCGGCAAGGGTGTCTACGTCGAACGCGCGCAGGCCGCCGCCGGCCATCCGTGGCGCTTCGCGGCGCAATCGTCGCCGCCCGATACCTATCAGATGCGCTACGCGCTGGAAGGCTTCGCGGCGCGCATGGCCGCGCTGGCGGTGAGCGATGCCGACCTCGCCTGGTTCGAGGAAAACCTCGCCGCGCTGCATGTGGCGCTGACCGAAAACACGCTCGACGACGCGGCCCAACTCGATTTCGAGTTCCACATGCGAATCCTCGGGCTGGCCGGCAATGCCGCGATCGAATCGGTGCTGCGCAACAGCGCCGACATCATGAAGGAAAGCCAGCGCATGCCGTTCTACCGGCGCGAGCTGATGCTGTCGACCTGGCACGAGCACCGCGCGATCCTCGACGCGCTGATCGCCCGCGATTCCGCTGCCGCGGGCCGCGCGATCGAAACGCACATCGAAAGCGCCGCGCAACGCGCCGGCGTGTTCTTCCCGACGCCGCGCGGCTGAGGCCGCCACCCGCCCTTTCCCCCGCTCCAAAACAAAACCCGCCGCCGCGCACGAGGCGCGACGGCGGGTTTCGATGTCCTGCCGCCAGCCCGAACCACCGGGGCCGGCGAGCGGAGCCGGCTTACTTGGCGTTGGCGAATGCCACGGCCGTGTCCAGCATGCGGTTCGAGAAGCCCCACTCGTTGTCGTACCAGCTCGACACCTTCACGAGACGGCCCGACACCTTCGTCAGCGTCGAATCGAACGACGACGAAGCCGGGTTGTGGTTGAAGTCGACCGACACCAGCGGTGCATCGTTATAGGCCAGCACGCCCTTCAGCGCGCCTTCCGAGGCTTCCTTCATGATCGCGTTGACTTCCTCGACCGTCGTGTCGCGCTTGGCGATGAACGACAGGTCGACGATCGACACGTTGATGGTCGGGACGCGGATGGCATAGCCGTCGAGCTTGCCGTTCAGTTCCGGCAGCACCAGGCCGACCGCCGAGGCAGCGCCCGTCTTGGTCGGGATCTGGCTGTGGGTGGCCGATCGCGCGCGGCGCAGATCTTCGTGATAGACGTCGGTCAGCACCTGGTCGTTCGTGTAGGCGTGGATCGTCGTCATCAGGCCGTTTTCGAGGCCGATCTTGTCGTTCAGCGGCTTGACCAGCGGGGCCAGGCAGTTGGTCGTGCACGATGCGTTCGAGATCACGGTGTGCTCGGCCTTCAGCACGTTGTGGTTCACGCCGTAGACGATCGTCGCGTCGACGTCCTTGCCGCCCGGCGCCGAGATGATGACCTTCTTCGCGCCACCCTTCAGGTGGGCACTGGCCTTTTCCTTGGTGGTGAAGAAGCCGGTGCACTCGAACACGATGTCGACGCCCAGCTCGCCCCACGGCAATTCGGCCGGGTTGCGGTTGGCCAGCACGCGGATGCGGTCGCCGTTGACGATCAGGTAATCGCCGTCCACCGACACTTCGCCCGGGAAGCGGCCGTGTGCCGTGTCGTACTGCGTCAGGTGGGCGTTGGTCTTGGCATCGCCGAGGTCGTTGATCGCCACGATCTCGATGTCGTGCTTCTTGCCGTTTTCATAGAAAGCGCGCAGCGTGTTGCGGCCGATACGGCCGTAGCCGTTGATTGCGACGCGAATCGTCATGGTCTATCTCCTGATGGCTGAAAAAATTCGATACGTGCAGCTTCACGACGGCGCCGGCCTGGCTTGGGGAAACCCGGCCGACGCCTGACTATTCGATGCTCAGGCAAGCACGCGCTTGGCTATCTCGACGATGTTCTCGACGGTGAAGCCGAAGTACTTGAACAGCACGCCGGCCGGGGCCGATTCGCCGAACGAATCGATGCCGACCACGCCGCCCTCGAGCCCGACGTACTTGCGCCAAAAATCGGTCACGCCCGCTTCGATCGCCACGCGGCGCACGCCGGCCGGCAGCACGCGCTCGCGGTACTCGGCGTCCTGGCGGTCGAACACGGTGGTGGCCGGCATCGACACGACGCGCGCCGCGATGCCTTGCTGCGCCAGCGGCTCGATCGCCTTCATGGCCAGCTCCACCTCGGAACCCGTGGCGATCAGGATGATCTTGCGGGCGACGATGTCTTCCTGCCAGTCACGCAGCACGTAGCCGCCCTTGGCGACGTTGGCGATCTGCGCTTCGCTGCGGGTGTTGAATTGCAGGTTCTGACGGCTGAAGATCAGGCACGACGGACGTTGCGCGGCGATCGATTCGGTCCAGGCCACGGCGGTTTCGACCGTGTCGGCCGGACGCCAGACGTCCAGATGCGGGATCAGGCGCAGGCTGGAGACGTGCTCGATCGACTGGTGGGTCGGGCCGTCTTCGCCAAGGCCGATCGAATCGTGCGTGAACACGAAGATCGACGGCGCCTTCATCAGCGCGGCGACGCGCAGCGCATTGCGGCTGTAGTCGGAGAAGGTCAGGAACGTGCCGCCGAACGGCTTGTAGCCACCGTGCACGACCAGGCCGTTGATCGCGGCGCTCATGCCGAATTCGCGCACGCCGTAGTTGATGTGGTTGCCCCACTGGATGCCGTGCTCGCCGGCGCGCACCGGCTTCGAGGCCTTCCAGTTGGTCAGGTTCGAGCCGGTCAGGTCGGCCGAACCGCCGAGCAGTTCGGGCAACGCCGCGGCCAGGCCTTCGATGGTTTGCTGCGATGCCTTGCGGGTGGCAACCGTTTCGGCGCGCTCGTTGGCGGCGGCGACGATCGCGGCGGCCTTCTCGGCCCAGTCGGCCGGCAGCTTGTTGGCCGAGCGGCGCTCGAATTCGGCGGCTTCGGCCGGGTACTTCGCGCGGTAGGCGTCGAACGCGCCTTGCCATTCGCTTTCGAACTTCGCGCCGGCTGGCTTGCCATCCCATGCCGCATAGACTTCCTGCGGAATCACGAACGGCTCCCAGCTCCAGCCCAGCGCCGCGCGCGTCTTGGCGATTTCCTCGGCGCCGAGCGCCGCGCCGTGCACGTCGTGGCCGCCGGCCTTGGTGGCCGCGCCCTTGCCGATCACCGTCTTGCAGCAGATCAGCGTGGGCTTGTCCGATTGCTTGGCCTGGGCGATGGCGGCGTCGACCGCATCGACGTCATGGCCGTCCACGCTCGGGATCACGTTCCAGCCGTAGGCTTCGAAGCGCTTCGGGGTGTTGTCGTGGAACCAGTTCACGACGTCGCCGTCGATCGAGATGCCGTTGTCGTCGTACAGCGCGATCAGCTTGTTCAGCTTCAGCGTGCCGGCCAGCGAGCAGGCCTCGTGCGAGATGCCTTCCATCAGGCAGCCGTCGCCGAGGAACACGTAGGTGTGGTGATCGACGATCTTCGCGTCGGCCTTGTTGAACTCGGCCGCGAGCAGCGCTTCGCCGAGCGCCATGCCGACCGCGTTCGCCAGACCCTGGCCGAGCGGGCCGGTGGTCGTTTCGACGCCGGCCGTGATGCCGTATTCCGGGTGGCCCGGCGTCTTGGAATGCAGTTGGCGGAAGTTCTTCAGTTCTTCGATCGGCAGGTCGTAGCCGGTCAGATGCAGCAGCGAGTACAGCAGCATCGAGCCATGGCCGTTCGACAGCACGAAGCGGTCGCGATCGGCCCAATGCGGATTCACCGGGTTGTGGCGCAGGTGGCGCGACCACAGTGCGACGCCGATTTCAGCCATGCCCATCGGCATGCCGGGGTGGCCGGAATTGGCTTGCTGCACGGCGTCCATCGCGAGCGCACGGATCGCGTTGGCCATCAGGGAGGTATTGGCGGGAGACGAGGTCGTCATGTCGAGTCCGGAGAACGAGTCGAGAAAAACAGGGCACGGCATGTCCGGAAGCTCGCGGGCCAGCCGACCCCGGCGCGCGATGCGGCGCCATCAGGACGCGAAGCGGACGAGCAATCAGACGGGAGGCTGCAAAGCCGGTCATTTTAACAGATGACCCGGTTCGCGCCCCGGTGAAAACGGAGTCCGGGGCGCTGTGGGCGGCGGCATGCCCGGTGCGCCGGGTTCGGGGCCGAACCGGGGCCGACTTGGCGGTGGCTCGGGGTCATATCGATATCGCTTTGGCCCTGTTTTGACGATGTTTCGGCCCTGTTTCGATCGCATCCCGGCACCACACCGGCGACCGACGAGCCGGCCGCGCCACGGGATCGTCCACCAGCGCGGCACCTCAGGCAGTGCGGTATCGCGCCATCGCCGCGCTCCACGTTCCGATTTGCCGCCCCACGCGCCGGCCGCCTCCTATAATTCACCGCATCCCCCGCCCTTGCCGCCGCCCGTGAGCACCACGCTGTTCTTCCACCCGTCCCCCGACGCGACCTACGGCTTCCCGAACGCGCGCCGGCTCGAATCGCTCGCCTCGCCGCATCAGCACATCGAGGTCTGGGACACACCGCAGCTCGGCCGGCTGTTCACGCTCGACGGCCAGCCGATGACTTCGACCGGCGACGAATTCGTCTATCACGAGTGCATGACCCACCCGGCCGCGCTGGCCCATCCGCGGCCGCGTCGCGCGCTGGTGCTCGGTGGCGGCGACGGCGGCGCCGCGCGCCAGTTGCTCAAGCACCCGTCGATCGAGCGGATCGTGATCGCCGAACTCGACGCGGCGGTGGTCGCCATGGCGCGCCGCCATCTCGGCGAAGTCCACGGCGGCGCGTTCGACGACCCGCGCGTCGAACTCGTGATCGGCGATGCCGCGCACTACGTCGAGCACGCGCCCGGGCATTTCGACCTCGTCGTATTCGACCTGACGCCGCCCGATTCGCCGGCCGCCGGCCTCTACACGCGCGCCTTCCTCGCCCGGCTCAAGCGCCTGCTGACACCGTGCGCGGCGCTGTCGATGCACCTCGGCGCGCCGGGTTTCCACATCGAACGGATCGCCGCGCTGGTGGCCGAGCTGCGCGCCAGCTTCACGGTGGTCGCGCCGCTGGCCGCGCCGGTGCCGCTGTACGGCGGCGAATGGTTGATGGCGGTGGCCAGCGACACGCTCGACGCGGGCGCGCTGTTCGCCCACGACATCGACGAGCGGCTGGCCGAACGCGGCGTGGGCGGCCTGCGCTTCTACGATGCCGAGCTGCATCCCGCGCTGTTCACCCTGCGCCACACGCTGCGCGATACACTCGGCCTACGGCGCTGAATTGGCGCTATCGTCCCCCATCCCGCAGGAGCTTGTTCGATGACCGACCCACGCCCGGCCAACGTGCCGTGGTTGACGCCCTATCTGACCGTTCGCAACGCCCAGGCATCGATCGCGTTTTATGCCAACGCATTCGGGTTCGAAAAGCGTGAATTGATCGACGAAGACGGCGCGATCATGCACGTCGAGATGAGCTACCACGGCCAGCTGATCGTGATGTTCGCGCCCGAGGGCGCATTCGGCTCGACCGCGCGCACGCCGCGCAGCGCGGACGCCATGGCGCCGCAATCGTTCTATCTGTACGTCGACGACGTGGATGCCGTCCACCGCCGCGCCCTCGACGCCGGCGCGAAATCGCTGACCGAACCGTGCGACCAGTTCTGGGGCGACCGCTTCGCGCAGGTCGAGGATCTCGACGGCTATCGCTGGGCGCTCGCGTGCCGGATCGCGTCATGAGCGGCAGCAGTACGTCGTCGATTCCGCGCTTTTTCGTCGATGTTCCGCTCGCGGCCGACACCCATGTCACGCTGCCGGCCGAGGTCGCACGCCATGTGCAGGTGCTGCGGCTCGAAGCCGGCGATGCGCTCACGCTGTTCGACGGCACCGGCGGCCAGCATCGCGCCGAGCTGATCGAGGTCGGCAAGCGCACCGCCATCGTTCGCACCGTCGCGTTCGACGCGCGCGAAGTGGAAACGCCTTACCGCGTCACGCTCGCGCAAGGCATCGCCGGCGGCGACAAGATGGATTGGCTGATCGAGAAGGCCGTGGAACTGGGCGTGGCGGCGGTCGCGCCGCTGTCCACCGCACGCGGCGTGGTGCGGCTGTCGGGCGAGCGCGCCGAGAAGCGCGTGTCGCACTGGCAAGGCGTGGTGCGCGCATCGTGCGAGCAATGCGGCCGCAACCGTCTGCCAACGGTGGCGAACATCGCCGATTTCAACGGCTGGCTCGCGGCGCTGCCGCCCGCGCCAGGCGATGCATTGCGGTTGATGCTGTCGCCGCGCGCGAGCATCGCGTTCGACGCGTTGCCTACCGCGGCGCCGGCCGGCGGCGTCACGCTGCTGATCGGGCCGGAAGGCGGGCTCTCGCCGGCCGAGGAAGACGCCGCACGCGAGGCCGGTTTCCAGGCGATCGTGCTCGGCGCGCGCGTGCTGCGCACCGAGACGGCCGGCATGGCGATGCTCGCGGCGCTCGCCGCGCGCTGGGGCGGCTGGTAAAGCGGGCCGGCGCTTCGGCCGGCTTTACTGCCCGCCTCACTGCCCTTTCATCTCGGCCGGAATCCCGACCGCATCGAGGATCGGGCGCGACACCACGTCGATCATGTCGCCCGCCGCCGGCGCGCGCCAGCCGGTCATGTCGCTGCCCTGCAATTCGAGCGTGCCCGATACCGGCAGCTCGATCGGCGCCGACGGGATCATGTCCGCCAGCCGCGACATCCGGGTCACGGCGGCGGCCTCGGCCGCCTTTTCCGAGGTGATCTGCTGGCGCGGCAGCGTCACGCGCAGCCGCTCCATGACAGGCGCCAGATTGGCGATTTCACACGTGTAGCCGACCTTCGCGATCCACTGCTCGTCGTTCGCGGGATCGAGCTCGCGCGTCTCGCCCGTGGTGCGGCAGCGCGAGCGGCCGATCGCGTCCGTTACCGCGCTCAACAAGCGTCGCAGCGGCTCGGCCATCGTCTCGCGGCGGGCTTCGGGCATCGTCTCGGTGATCCGCTCGGCCAGCAGCCGCGGGTTCTGGGCGCGCAGCGTCGCATAGGTTTCGAGATCGACCTGCTGCGCGCCGCCGCTGACGCCGCGCATCGCGTCGTTATATTGCTGGCCCTTGGACAGATCGCCGTTCACGAACAAGCCCAGCAGCAGATCGGTGCTTTGTGTCGGTGAAGGCGGCACCGTGGATACGGCGTGCGCGGCCACTGCAAACGCGCCGGCCAACAGGCACGGCGCGAGGCGGCACACGGTTCGGAGCGCGGTAACGGCGCGCGAGGCTCGGATGGCGATCATCGGAATCAGGCCCTCGGGCAAGGTGGGATGGCGCGAGCGGCCGGCAACCGCGCCCGGCACGCGAAATGCGGGCCGAAGCACGCCGGTCGTCGACGCAAAAAAGCCCGCGCGAGGCGGGCTTTCGGCTGACAGGCACGCGCGCGCACATGCAACGCGGTGCTCACCGGCATGACCGGTGCATTCGGCACGACAGGAATAACGGCGCCCGCTTACGCGAACGAGTAAAACACGCGGAACGCCACGCCACGCTCGGCCCAGAACTCGGCGGCCTCGCGGAACACGTCCAGCAGCGTCTCGCGGCCTTCCTTGTCGAACTTCTGGGCAATCGGCAACGCTTCCAGCACGATCACGAAACCGGGCTGATCGCCGGCCTTGCTCACCAGATCGGTCAGGCAGTCGTACAGCGCGTCGTAGTTCTTGCCGAAATGCTTCGGGAACAGGAACGACGTCGCGATCGTTTCGAGCACCTCCTGCTTCGACTGCGCCGTGCCGCAATACGCGAACAGGAAATGCTCGCCGAGACGAGCGGCCTCATCGGCGAGATCGTGAACACGGAATGCGCGAATCGACTGCACGAGATTGGGTCGCACGGTCGCGAAAAGACTCATAGGCTCCTCGGTCGATGAAAGCTCCGGGCAGACCGGCTGTGATTCCGGCGCTCCGCCGCCCAGCGCGGCCTCGTGCAGCTGCATCACGCGCTGGAACAGGTTGCCGTCGCCGGCCGCGAACAGCTCCGCCGCCGCCGACGTATCGTGCGCGTAGGTAATGTCGCTCATGCCGATTATCCCGAGATCATTCAACAATACGTTTAAAACTGGTGTAGTGGTCGTCGCTGTAAAAACAGTTGTCGATCCGGCGCAGCGGGCCGCCGCAGACGATGCGCTTCGCGCCGCGATTGCGCGCGCGAGGCGTTGGCACCGTGTACTCGTGGTAATAGCCGCGCCGCTGCTTCGGCAGGATGCGCTCGAAGTTGCCGAACACGACGCCATCTTTCGAGTACGGATAAGGGCCGCCCGACGCAATCAGCCCGAGCGTCGCGACAGCTTCGCGCGGCAAGGCAGAGGCCGGCACCGTGCCGACCGCCGAGCCATCCGGCATCTCCCGTGCTTCGACGGTGGAAATCGCGGAAGGCATCGAACTGCCCACCGGCAAGCCGGCAGTACCCAGTGCGATAAGCGCGAAAACGGACGCGAGCGCGCCGTTGCGGAGCCACTTGCGTGCCATGAACCGGGGTTCCCGCTGTTAAATCAACAAGTTGACGACCAGGAAAGGCGTAAGCGTAGCGCTAATGGCGGGCGGAATCAATGTTCGACCTGGAATTGAAAGCCCCATTTGCGGCTATTTGACACATTTAGCGCAGCATTATATCTAGATCAATACTTTTTTATCTTGATCGAGATAATATTTTACCAACAGCATCGGCTGGCGAGTCTTTGCCTCCTCGCCAGCCACCGGCGGCCCGGCGATGCTGTTGTTCGACCTTGGGTAAACGCGTTCTGCCATGCCCGACGGCGTGCCTTGCAATGAGGCACGCCGCTTTTCCGTTTCCGATTCGCGACCGATCGACGAAGAATTCGGCCGTTGAAAGCAAATCGCCCGGCGTTTGAAGGCCGGGCGATTCGCGGGCCATGGCGGCCCGAGGTGCTTTCAAGCGCAGCCGCTCGGCGCCGAGTTAGCGCGCGTTGACGTCCGCCACCAGCAGCGCCGCCATGTTGACGATCCGGCGCACCGTGGCCGATTCGGTCAGCACGTGCACCGGCTGGGCCGCGCCGAGCAGGATCGGGCCGATCGCAATATTGTTGCCGGCCGCCGTCTTCAGCATGTTGTAGGCGATATTGGCCGCGTCGATGTTCGGCATCACCAGCAGGTTCGCATCGCCTTCCAGCGTCGAATCCGGCAGGATTTCCTTGCGCAGCGCAGCGTCGAGCGCCACGTCGCCGTGCATTTCGCCGTCCACTTCGAGGCCCGGCGCGCGTTCCTTCAGGATCGCCAGCGTGTCGCGCATCTTCACCGCGGTCGGTGCGTTGCTCGTGCCGAAGTTCGAATGCGACAGCAGCGCGACCTTCGGCTCGATGCCGAACCGACGCACTTCCTCGGCGGCCATCATCGTGATCTCGGCCAGTTGCTCCGGGGTCGGATCGACGTTGACGTGCGTATCGACGATGAAGATCTGGCGGCCCGGCAGCACCAGGCCGTTCATTGCCGCGTACACGCTGCAACCCTCGCGCTTGCCGATCACCTGATCGACGAAGTGCAGATGGCGGTGCGTGGTGCTGATCGTGCCGCAGATCATGCCGTCGGCTTCGCCCTTCTTGACCAGCATCGCGCCGATCAGCGTGGTGCGGCGGCGCATTTCGAGCTTGGCAAGCTGATGGCCCATGCCCTTGCGCGCCATCAACTGGTAGTAGGTTTGCCAGAAATCACGGTAGCGCTCGTCGTGCTCGGTGTTGACGATCGTGAAATCGACGCCCGGCGTGATGCGCAGGCCAAAGCGCTTGATGCGGCTTTCGATCACCTGCGGGCGGCCGATCAGGATCGGCTTGGCCACCTTTTCGTCGATCAGGATCTGCACGGCGCGCAGCACGCGCTCTTCCTCGCCCTCGGCGAACACCACGCGCTTCTTGTCTTCCGGCGCGCTGCGTGCGAGCTGGAACACCGGCTTCATGGTGTTGCCGCTGTGGTAGACGAACTGCTGCAGATGCTGGACGTAGGCGTCCATGTCCTCGATCGGGCGCGTCGCGACGCCGCCTTCCATGGCCGCCTTGGCCACGGCCGGCGCGATCGTCACGATCAGGCGCGGGTCGAACGGCTTCGGGATCAGGTATTCGGGGCCGAACGAGAGATCTTCGATGCCGTAGGCGGTGGCGACGATGTCGCTCTGTTCCTGCTGCGCCAGGCCGGCGATCGCGTTCACGGCGGCAATTTCCATCTCGCGCGTGATGGTGGTCGCACCGACGTCGAGCGCGCCGCGGAAGATGAACGGGAAGCAGAGAACGTTGTTGACCTGGTTCGGGTAATCGGTGCGGCCCGTCGCGAGGATCGCGTCCGGACGCACTTCATGCGCGGCTTCCGGCATGATTTCCGGGTTCGGGTTGGCGAGCGCGAGGATCAGCGGGCGATCCGCCATGCCCTTGACCATCTCCTGCTTCAGCACGCCGGCGGCCGACAGGCCGAGGAACACGTCCGCGCCGGCGATCACGTCGGCCAGCGTGCGTGCCTCGGTTTCCTGCGCGAAGCGCTCCTTGTCCGGATCCATCAGCTCGGTGCGGCCCTTGTACACCACGCCGGCCAGGTCGGTGACGATGATGTTTTCGAGCGGCAGGCCAATGTCGACCAGCAGGTCCAGGCAGGCCAGCGCCGCCGCACCCGCGCCCGACGCGACCAGCTTGATCTTCTTGATGTCCTTGCCGACCACCTTCAGGCCGTTCGTGACGGCGGCCGCCACCACGATCGCCGTGCCGTGCTGGTCGTCGTGGAACACCGGGATCTTCATGCGCTTGCGGCATTCGCGTTCGACGATGAAGCAATCCGGCGCCTTGATGTCTTCGAGGTTGATGCCGCCGAAGGTGGGCTCGAGCGCGGTGATCACGTCGACCAGCTTGTGCGGATCGGATTCGTTCAGCTCGATGTCGAACACGTCGATGCCGGCGAACTTCTTGAACAGCGCCGCCTTGCCTTCCATCACGGGCTTCGAGGCGAGCGGGCCGATGTTGCCGAGGCCGAGCACCGCGGTGCCGTTGGTGACGACGCCCACCAGGTTGCTGCGCGACGTGAAGCGCGCGGCGTTCAGCGGGTTCTCGACGATCTCTTCGCAGGCGAACGCGACGCCCGGCGAATAGGCCAGCGCGAGATCGCGCTGATTGATCATCTGCTTGGTCGGCTGGACGGCGATTTTGCCCGGCGTCGGAAATTCGTGGTAATCGAGGGCGGCTGCGCGGAGATCGGCTTTCGAGGAGGGCTTGGTGGACATGGGAGCTGGAAGAAGGGCGGAATTAGAATATCTGTTCGAGGCACATTGTAGCGCCAATCCCCGCCCCGCAATTTGTCGCGCCGGCTACAACAGCCCTGACCGGAATGCACGTAACGGGGCCGCGCAGCCTTACAATGGCCGCCCTTCGTCTGCTCGCCGGAACCGCCTGCCGTGGCCGCCTCTGCCCTGTCCGAATTCTCGTTGATCGATCGCTATTTCACGCGCCGCGCACGGCGGCACGGTGCGCACACCGTGCTCGGCATCGGCGACGATTGCGCGCTGCTCGCGCCCAACCCGGACACGATGATGGCGATTTCGACGGACATGCTGGTCGAAGGCCGCCATTTCTTCCCCGACGTGCCGCCGCGCGCACTCGGCCACAAAACCCTGGCCGTCAATCTCTCGGATCTCGCCGCGATGGGCGCGCAGCCGCGTGCGTTCACGCTGGCGTTCGCGCTGCCGCGCGCCGACGCCGACTGGCTCGACGCGTTCTCGGACGGCCTGTTCGAGATCGCCGATCGCCACGGCTGCGAGCTGGTGGGCGGCGACACCACGAGCGGCCCGCTGAACCTGTGCGTGACGGTGTTCGGCGACGTCGCGCCCGACCGCGCGCTGCGCCGCGATGCGGCGCGCGACGGCGACGACGTGTGGGTATCGGGCACGCTCGGCGACGCACGCGCCGGGCTCGGCGTCGTACGCGGCGAATGGCCGGCAGGCGACGCGGAAATCGCCACGTTCCGCCGCGCGCTCGAATGGCCGGAGCCGCGCGTCGCGCTCGGGCTGGCGCTGGCCGGCATCGCGCATGCGGCGCTCGACGTGTCCGACGGCCTGGCCGGCGATCTGCGCCACATCCTCGAACGCTCGCAGGTGGCCGCCGAGATCGACGCGGACGCGGTGCCGCGCTCGGCCGCGCTCGCCACGCTGCCGAGCGCCGTGCAGCGCACCTGCACGCTGGCCGGCGGCGACGATTACGAACTCTGCTTCACGGCCCCCGTCACGGCACGCAAGGCCGTGCTGGCGGCCGGCGAAACAGCCGGCGTGCCGGTCACGCGGATCGGCGAGATCCGCGCGCTCACCGCCGGAGAAACGCCCGCGATCCGCTGGCGCGACGGCCAGGGCGCGCCGCTTTCGCTGACCCTGCACGGTTTCGATCACTTCCATGACGATCAATGATCCGGCGCCGCGGCCCGACGACAGCCGCCCCGACGCCCTGCCCCTGATTCCGGCCGCCCGGGAGCGCGAACCCGAGCCGGAGCCCGCGGCCGCCGCGCGCACCGAACGCATCGAACCCGGCGCGGGCTCCGCCGCATTCCACGACATCCACGAGATTCACGACGACACCCGCCCGCAACCGCGCCGCGCAAGCGCGCCGTTCATGCGCTCGCACCCGCTGCATCTGCTGTCGCTCGGCTTCGGCAGCGGCCTCGCCCCGCTCGCGCCGGGCCTGATCGGCTCGCTGTTCGGCTGGATCAGCTTCGTCGCGCTGGCGCCGTACCTGGGCGACGCCGGCTGGACCGCGCTGATCGTGGCCGGCTTCGCGCTGGGCGTGGCGGCCACCGGCTTCACGGCCCGCGCGCTCGGCGGCGCAAACCCGGACGCAAAGCCGGACGTGAAGCCGCGCGCGATCGTCTGGGATCGCATCGTCGCGGTCTGGCTCGTCATGTGGCTCGTGACGCCGGCCAGCTTCGCCCAGCAACTCGGCGCGTTCGTGCTGTTTCGTCTCGTCGACAGCGTCAAACCGCCGCCGGTACGCCATTTCGACCGCCGTTTGAAAGGTGGTTTTGGCATCATGGCCGACGATCTGCCGGCCGCCTTCGTGACGCTGTTCGTGATCGCGATGGGGCAGGCCCTGTTTTCCACTTCTCGCTGATACCGCACGCATGCCGACCGATTCCGTCGTCCACCAGCTCGCGATCCGCGCCGGCAACAAGCTGCGCGACGAGCACCTGATGCTCGCCACCGCCGAATCCTGCACCGGCGGCATGATCGCCACCGCCGTCACCGATATTTCCGGCAGCAGCGGCTGGTTCGAGCGCGGCTTCGTCACGTATTCGAACCAGGCCAAGAGCGAGATGATCGGCGTGCCGCCGGAGCTGATCGAAAAGCACGGCGCGGTCAGCGAACCGGTGGCGCGCGCGATGGCCGAGGGCGCGCTGCGCAACAGCCGCGCGCAGGTGGCGCTGTCGGTCACTGGCATCGCCGGCCCCGGCGGCGGCTCCGAGCACAAGCCGGTGGGCACCGTCTCGTTCGGCTGGAGCAACCGGCTGCACACCGAGGTCGAGACGCGCGTGTTTCGCGGCGATCGCGAACAGATCCGCGTGCAGGCCGCCGTGCACGCGCTGCGCGGGCTGCTCGAGCTGCTCGACGAACGCGAGCGCTGATCCGTCGCCGATCTTAAGAAAAAAGCGCCCGGGCATCGCTGCCTCGGGCGCTTTTTTTATCGCTTCGATTGCCGCTTACCGTGACGCGAGCGGCGGAGCGATCAGCGATGCGCGTTGATCGCGTCGCGCGTGGCCTGCGCGGCGCGCGCGGCGGCTTCGGTGAAGTCCTCGCCGTTGCTGGCGTAGAGGATCGCGCGCGACGAGTTGATCATCATGCCGCCGCCATCGGCCGTGCGGCCGGCCGACACCGTCGCCTGCACGTCGCCGCCCTGCGCGCCCACGCCGGGGATCAGCAGCGGCATGTCGCCGACGAGGCCGCGCACGATCTCGATCTCCTTCGGGAACGTCGCGCCCACCACCAGCGCGAGCTGGCCCGTCTTCGCGTTCCATTTGGTGGCGGCCAGCTCGGCCACCACCTGATAGAGCGGACGACCGCCGGTTTCGAGGAACTGCAGATCCGAGCCGCCCGGGTTCGAGGTGCGGCACAACACCACCACGCCCTTGTCCTCGTAGGCCAGATACGGCTCGATCGAGTCGTAGCCCATGTACGGATTCACCGTCACGGCGTCGGCGCGATAGCGCTCGAACGCCTCGCGCGCGTATTGCTCGGCGGTGCTGCCGATGTCGCCGCGCTTGGCGTCGAGCACCACCGGGAGGCCCGGGTGCTGCAGGTGGATGTGCGCGATCAGCCGTTCGAGTTGATCTTCGGCGCGGTGCGCGGCGAAGTAGGCGATCTGCGGCTTGAACGCGCTCGCGTAGGGCGCGGTCGCGTCGACGATCTCGCGGCAGAAATCGAAGATCGCTTCGGGGCGGTTCGCCAGATGGGCGGGGAAACGCGTCGGTTCGGGGTCGAGACCGACGCAGAGCAGGGAGTTCGTGCGCTGCCAGGCGGCGCGCAGCGTATCGATGAAGGTCAGCGGAGCGGACATGTTCGCGGCGGATCGGGTGAGAAATGCCGCGTATTTTACCCGCTGCGCCGCGGCCGTCCGCCGCAATCGGCCCGAACCCAGGCCCGAACCCGCGTCAGCGGCCGGCCGCCCTGGCGCCGCGCGCCGCCGCGCCCGCGCGCGGATCGGCACGCTCGACCGTGAAGCGGAAGCGCCGCGCGAGCCGTTCGCCCGGCGCGAGCAGCGTCATGCCGTGCGCCTCGGGGCCGCCGGGCAGGTTCACCGCGTTGATCGGGTGATCGACCGGCTCGAAGCAGAAAAAGCGCTCGCCGGGTGGCGTGTAGAGCACGTAGCAATCGGCGTCCGATTCGATCGCCATGCTGAGTCCGCGCGACGGCCAGGCCACGGTCGCGCGCCCGCCCCAGCCGGTGAACGCGTGATTGACGAGCGTGGACGGCAGCGGATAGGCGATGCCGAACTGCCAGGCGGGCGGCACGCCGACATGCCGGCGCGGCAGCCAGTCGGGGCCGGACAGCCACAGGCCGCCCGCCGAGGCGGCCAGCTCGGTGGTGTCGTCGCGCACGATGAACGGATGCACGCCGAGCCCGAACGGCAGCGGCTCGCGGCCGGCGTTCTCGATCGACAGCGCGATCGACAGCGTGGGGCCGTCGAGCACGAACGATTGCGTCGCGCGATAGGCGTGGGGCGCGGCGCCGTGCCGGTCGAGCGACAGATGCAGCTCGGTGGCCGACGCCTCGTCGATGCGCCAGCGCGACAGCCAGCCGTCGCCGTGAATCGGCAGCGGTTCGCTCGCGCGGTTGCGCGGCACCTCGACGCGACGCCCGTCGCACTCGAAGCGCCCGCCGCCGATCCGGTTCGAATACGGCAGCAGCGGATAGCAGCCGAGCGCGTTCGGATCGGTGGCCGCCTCGACGTGCTCGCAGCCGCGGAAGATCGGCGTGGACGCGCCGTCGCCGCGCCAGTCGAAGCGCGCGATGCCGCCGCCCAGGTGCGGCACCACATCGAGCCGCAATTCGGCGGTGGCGAGCGTGACCGCCGCGTCGGCCGCCGATAGCACGCCCTGCGCGACGCTGGCCGTTTGCGGGCCGGGGCTGACCGGCTGCGCGGCGGCCGCCAGCCGGGCGCGGCGCGCGCGGGCCGCAGCCGGCGAACCCACCGGCGAACCCGCCGGCGAGGAAGAAGCACTGCCCATGGTCGATGTCGTCATGCTCGTCTCCTGTCAGCGCCGCGCGGGCGGCACGCGAATCCGGGTCAGGCCCAGCCGCCGTCGATCACGACGTCCTGGGCGGTCATCATGCGGCTGTCGTCGGCCGCGAGGAACAGCGCGGCGCGGGCCACGTCGTCGGGCAGCAGCTCGTCGCCGATGCACTGCCCGGCCTTGATGGCCGCGCGCCCGGCATCGTCGAGCCACAGCGCGCGCTGCTTGTCGGTCATCACCCAGCCCGGCACCAGCGCATTGACGCGAATCCGGAACGGGCCGAGGTCGCGCGCCAGCGTGCGCGTGAGCCCCTGGATCGCGGCCTTCGAGGTGGCGTAGATCGGGTAGCCGCCGTTCTTCAGCATCCAGCTGATCGAACCGAGGTTGACGATCGCACCGCCGCCGAGCGATTTCATGTCGTCGATCACCGCCTGCGCGGCGAAGAACTGATGGCGCAGGTTCACGGCGATGGCCGCGTCGAACGATTCGGGCGTGACGTCCTCGATGCTGTGGCGGCGGTCGTTGGCGGCGTTGTTGATCAGCACGCCGAACGGGCCGGTGCGCGTGCGCAGCTCGGCGATGGCGCGGCGCAGCGCATCGATGTCGGTCAGGTCGGCCGCGACGAACGCCGGCGCATGGCGCGCGTCGGACAGCCGCTCGGCCAGCGCAACGCCGGCCTGCGCGTCGAGATCGAGAAAGCCGACGCGCGCGCCCTGCGCCGCGAAGTGCTCGACGAACGCGGCGCCGATGCCGGTGGCGCCGCCCGTGATCAACACCGCCCGGTCGGTCAGGCTCGGAAAGCGCGCGCCGTGTGCGTCGTCGGCGGCGATCGGCTGATGGGTTTGCATGGTGCGTGGTCCTTGATCCTTGAAGCCGCGTCAGTCGCGCGTGCCGCGGTTCTTCAACTGGTCGAGCAGCACGGCGGCGAGCAGGATCGCGCCGCGCACGAGGTACTGGTAGAACGCGTCGATATTGAGCAGGTTCATCACGTTCTCGACCGTGCCCATGATCAGCACGCCGATCACCACGCCCGAGATCGTCGCCCGCCCGCCGAGCAGCGACACGCCGCCGAGCACGCAGGCCGAGATCACGTTCAGCTCGAAGCCTTCGGCCGCGTTCGGCTGACCCGAGGTGATGCGCGAGGCGAGGATCACGCCGGCCAGCGCGGTCACCGCGCCCTGGATCAGGAAGATCCACACGCGTGTGCGCTCGACGTTGATGCCGGCCAGGCGCGACGCCTCCGGGTTGCCGCCGATCGCCAGCGTGTTGCGGCCGTACACCGTCTGGTTCAGCATCACGCCGAACACGATGAAGCACAGCAGCGTGACCCAGATCGGCAGCGACACGCCGAACATCGCCAGGCCGCCGAGCGCGATGAAGGTGTCCGACGACACGCCCACCGCCTGCCCGTGCGAGACGATGAAGCCCAGGCCGCGCACGATTTCCATGGTGGCCAGCGTGGTGATCAGCGCGTTGATGCGCAGGTAGGCGATCACCGCGCCGTTGACGAAGCCGATCGCCGCACCGGCCACCACCGCCGCGACGATCGCGATGAAGGTGTTGTCGGTGGCGTTCAGCACCATCGCGCAGAGCACACCCGAGAACGCGACGGTCGAGCCGATCGACAGGTCGAAATCGCGCGAGGCGAGACAGAACATCATGGTGCAGGCCACCATGCCGATCTGCGAGATCGACAGCGCGAGGCCCAGCATGTTGTCGATCGAGAAGAAGTGATCGACCGTCACCGACATGGTGATGAACATCACCGCGAAGATCACGATCAGGCTGTAGTCGGTGACCTGCTGCCACCACTTCTGCTTGTCGTTGCTCTGCGGAATCAAGGCTTCGGCCGCTTTTTTGGCGGCGGCCTGCGCGATATTTTCTCTGGCTTCCATCGTGTTGCTCCCTACGATGCGCGGCGAAGAGTGTGCCGCGCGGTCTCCATGTTCGTCTGTCCGCTCGCGCACGCCGTCAGGCGGCCTGCTCGCTCGGACCCTGCGGCAGCGCCAGACTGAGCACCGCCTGTTCGTTCGCGTCGGCGCGCGCCAGCTCGCCGGCGATCCGGCCCTCGCGCATCACGACGATGCGGTCGGACACGCCCAGCACCTCGGGCAATTCCGACGACACCATCACGATCGCGCAGCCGCGCTCGGCCAGTTCGTAGATCACCTGGTAGATCTCGTTCTTCGCGCCGACGTCGATGCCGCGTGTCGGCTCGTCGAGAATCACGACCTTCAGGTCCGGCTCGGCGAGCCAGCGCGACAGAATCGCCTTCTGCTGGTTGCCGCCCGACAGGAACCGGATCTTCTGGCGGCGGCTCGGCGTCTTGATCTTCAGCAGCTTGATGAAGCGATCGGCCGTTTCGGCTTCCTTGCGGCCGTTCAGGAACATCCCCGCGCGCAGCGAATGGCGGCGGCAACTGATGTTGATGTTCTCGGCAACCGTCGCCATCGCGACGATCCCCTCTTCCTTGCGATCTTCCGGGCACAGCACGATGCCGTGGCGGATCGCGTCGCCGGTGCGGCGAATCTCGATGCGCTTGCCGTCGAGCGTCAGCGAGCCGCCGCGTTTGCGGTCCGCGCCGTAGATCACCCGCATCAGCTCGCTGCGGCCCGCGCCCACCAGGCCGAAGAAGCCGACGATCTCGCCGGCCCGCACCGAGAAGCTGGCCGGCGCCTTCAGCGCGTCGCCCGCCACCTGGTCGGCTTCGAGCCGCACCGCGCCGAGCTGGCGCGGGCGGTAGTGATAGATGTCGTTGATTTCGCGGCCGACCATCTGGCTGACCATCTGGTCGCGCGTCACCTCGGCCAGCACCGGGTGCGAAGCGATCCGCCGCCCGTCGCGGAAGATCGTGCACGCGTCGCACAGCCGGTAGATCTCGTCCATGCGGTGCGAGATGTAGATCAGCGCGCGGCCGTCGGCGCGCAGGTCGTCCACCAGCTTGAACAGCACCTCGGTCTCGCGGTGCGACAGCGAGCTGGTCGGTTCGTCGAGCGCGATCACGCGTGCGTTGCGCATCAGCGCCTTGCAGATTTCCACCATCTGGCGCTGCGCGATCGACAGCCGGCGCAGTTTGGCGCCCGGGTCGAGATCGACGCCCATCGCCTCCAGCCGCTCGCGCACATGGCGCCGTGCGTCGCGCTTGCGCACGAAACCGAGCGAGTTCGGCAGCCGGCCGAGCATCAGGTTCTCGGCCACCGTCAGATCGGGCACGTATTGCAGCTCCTGGTGAATCACCGCCACGCCGGCCGCGATCGACGCCGCCGCGCTCGTGAATTTCACCGGCTCGTCGTCGACGAGCACGCTGCCGGAATCGGGCTGATACTCGCCACCGAGGATCTTCAGCAGCGTCGACTTGCCCGCGCCGTTCTCGCCCATGAGGCCGTGGACCTGCCCGGCGTGCACGTCGAACGAGATGCCGTCGAGCGCCCGCACGCCGGGGAAGACCTTGCCGATATTGTCGAAACGCAGAACCGCAGCCACTTGGCCTCCACTCGTCGTTACCGGGCCGCCGCCTCGCGCGGCGCCCGTTCCTGCTTGGCGAGGCGCGCCGGCCAGACCGGCGCGCCCCTGCCTCGATCGCCTCGACTTACTTCGATGCGAGACCCATCTCGGTGCGTACCTTCTCGACGTTGTCACGCGTCGCGAGCATGCCGGTCGTCAGCGTCAGCAGCGGCGGCATCTTGTTCTGCGTGATCCAGTCGTACATCAGCTCGGTGGTTTCCTCGCCATGACGCTTCGGGCTGATGATGACGGTGCCGTAGAAGCCCGTCGGCTGCGGCTTCTTGAACTCGCTGAGTGCCGAATCCGAACCGCCGATGCCGATGCCGATCATGTTGTCGGCCTTGAAGCCGCGCCCTTCGGCCGCGCGCACCGCGCCGAGCACCGCCTCGTCGTTGAGGCCGTACGCCACCCAGTGCTTGAACTTCGGGTTCTTGGTCAGCGCGATGTTGGCCGCGTTGAACGCGTTCTCGGTATCGGTCTTGGCTTGCGGCGCGGCGATGATGTTCGCCTTCGGGAAGCCCGCCGCAACCAGCGCTTCGGTCGCGCCGCCGGTGCGGTCGTGCGCCGTCGGGAGCTGTTCGTAGGTGATGTCGATCGCGCCGACTTCGTTCATGTTCCAGCCGCGCTTCTTGATCTCGGCGGCGATGCCGTCGCCGACCTGCTTGCCGATGTTGAACGCCGAGATGCCCATGTGCGGCACCGATTCGATCGGCTTGCCGCTGCCGTCCACCAGGCGGTCGTCCACCGTCATCATCTTCAGCTTGTGCGACTTGGCCTTGGCGACGATGCCCGGCCCGAGCTTGACGTCGGGCGTGCAGATGATGAAGCCCTGCGCCTGCTGCGCCGAGAGGTTGTCGATCGCGCTCATGACCTTCTCGCCCGACGGCGCGCCGATCTTCACCAGCGTGAAGCCCTTCTCCTTCGCGGCCATTTCGGCGAACTTCCACTCGTCCTGGAACCACGGTTCCTCGGGTTGCTTGACGAGGAAGCCGATCTTCACCGGGTCCGCGGCTTGCGCGAACGGGGCGCCGCCGGCCAGCACGGCCGCAGCGGCCGCCAGCGTGACAAAGGTTCTGCGTTTCATGTGTTTCGTCTCCTGTTGATGCCACATCGGTTCCGGCCGCCTGATTTTTTGACGCGGCACACGCGCGGCCTTCGCGTGCTGCGGTCTTTCGGTATCCTGCCTTTCCGCCTCGCCTGCCGCCCCGTCGCGCGGGGCCGCCGGCCTCAATCGTGGTACAGCGCGGTGCGTCCGCCATCGATCGTGATGCAGGTGGCGTTGATGAACGGCGCCTCGTCGGAGGCGAGGAACACCGCCGTCATCGCCACCTCGTCGGGACGGCCGATCCGCTTCATCGGCTGCAAAGCCAGCGTTTCCGCCTGCGCCTTGACCGGGTCCGGCTGCGCGTTCCACCAGTCGTGCGTCAGTTGCGTTTCGACGTAGCCGGGCGCGATCGCGTTGACGCGCACGTTGCGCGGCGCGTATTCGATGCCGAGCGCGCGCGTCAGGCCCAGCACGCCGTGCTTGGCGACCGGGTACGGAAAACAGCCCGGGATGATCTGGAACGCGTGCGTCGAGGCCACGTTGACGATGCTGCCGCGGCCACGCTCGACCATCCCGGCCAGCACCGCGCGGCAGCCGTTCCAGACCCCATCGAGATCGACCGCGAAGCAGCGCCGCCAATCCTCGTCGCGCATCGTCAGCGGATCGCAGAACACGTTGACGCCCGCGTTGTTGACCAGCACGTCGAGCGCGCCGAATTCGCGCTCGGCGGCGCCCACCGCATCGGCCACCGACGCCGCGTCGGTCACGTCGGTGCGCACCGCCTGCACGCGCGCCTGCGGCACCTCGCGTGCGATCGCGGCGGCGGCCTCGCGGCCCGCGGCTTCGTCCAGCTCGGCGATCGTCACGGCCGCGCCCTCGCGGGCGAACGCCAGCGCGATCGCCGCGCCGATGCCCCGGCCCGCGCCCGTCACCAGCGCCGTCTTGCCGGCCAGCCGGTTCATCTCGCGGCTCCGCTGCGCGCGATCGCGAGGCCCTTCACGTAGGCCTGCGCGTGCAGCGCGGTGGTGGCGGCGGTCTGGCCCGGCTTGAACAGCGCCGAGCCGAGGCCGAAGCCGTTCGCGCCCGCCGCCAGGTACGGCCCCATGTTGTCCGGCGTCACGCCGCCGACCGGCACCAGCGGCACGCGCTTGTCGATCACGGCGCGCCAGGCCTTCACGGCGATCGGGCCGAGCTGCTCGGCCGGGAACATCTTCAGCACGTCGGCGCCGGCGCGCAGCGCGGCGAACGCCTCGCTCGGCGTCGCCACGCCGGGCGCACTGGCCAGGCCGAGCGTCTTGGCGCGGCCGATCACGGCGGCGTCGGCGTGCGGCATCACGATCAGCTCGCCGCCCGCGCGTGCCACTTCGTCGACATATTCGGGACGCAGCACCGTGCCCGCGCCGATCAGCACCTCGGGCGGCAGCGCGGCGCGCAACGCGGCGATGCTCGCGAACGGATCGGGGGAATTGAGCGGCACCTCGATCAGCCGGAAACCGGCTTCCGCCAGCGCCGTGCCGTGCGCGACCGCGTCGGCCGGCGTCAGGCCGCGCAGGATCGCCACCAGCGGGCACGCCTCGAAGGCGCGCACCAGGCCGGCGTGCGGCGTGTACGGTGCGGGCAGCGTCAGTTCGGATGACATCGTTTCGATCTCCTGAATACAGTGAATGGCGCTCAACCCGGCGTGCACGCGGCGGCGGCCACCAGCCCCGCCTGCGTCGCGATGCGCCAGAGACCGCGCTCGGTGGCCCGCTCGACCACGCGCGCGCCGTCGCAGCCGAACGCACGCAGCGCCGTCAGATAGCGCGCACACAAGGCCGGATCGCCGATCAGGCGCGGCGGCTGCGCGGCCAGGCTCGCGCCGACGCTCGCCAGCATCGCGACCAGCGCGTTCATTTCATGGCCGATCAGCAGTCCCGACAAATAATCGGCCTGCGATTCGGGCGCGAGCCGGCCGGTCAGGCCCAGCGTGCGGGTGCTGAAAATCGTTGCGAGCAGGCCCGCGTCGCGGCCGTCGCGCGCCACGTCCACGCCGCGCCGGAACGCGTCGAGATCGGCCGCCGCGCCGGCGCGCATGGTGCGGCCGAGGATCGTGTGATCGCGCAGCGTCGCGAACAGCTCGCCCGTCATATAAGTGCGGAACCGCTCGATGCGGCCCTGGCGCACCCAGGCCCACTTCGCATGGGTGCCGGGCAGGCCGATCAACGCGCCAGTGCCGTCGCCGCCCAGCGCCGGATCGCCGGCCAGCGCGCCGACGATCTGGGTTTCCTCGCCACGCATCACGTCGGGCAGCGCACCGGCTTCGAGCACGCCGGGCACGATCGCCACCGATACGCCGCGCGCCGTCTCGACGCGAATCAGGCCCGCCGCCAATGCATCGGCATCGACCGGCGTCGTCACATAGGGCGCCTCGCGCCAGCCCTGCGCGCTGCCGACCATGCCGGCCGCCAGCACCGGCAGGCCGGGCGTGGCGTCGAGCCAGGCGCCGCAGGCGGTTTCGAACGCCGCGTCGAATGCGGCCGCGCCGCCGCCGCGCGGCAGGTTCATCACGCCGGCGGCGTGGGCGTTCGATTCGAGTACCGAGCCGTCGGCCGCGAACAGGAACGCGCGCATCGACGTGGTGCCCCAGTCGAGCGCGATCAGCGCCGGCGAGGCAGGCTTCGGGTCCGGACGGTCCATCGTCATCGCTTGATCCTGCGGGTCGTTTGCGGTGCGCTCCAGCCCAACTCCGACGAGATGGCGCGCGCTTCGCGCTGCAAGACCGGGATCAGTTCGTCCATCCGGTCGAGCGGCATGTAGGGAATCGTGCTCGCCACCGACACCGCCGCCACGATCGCGCCCGAGGCGTCGCGCACGGGCGCGGCCACGCAGCGGATCGATGCTTCGTTCTCCTCCAGGTCGAACGTGTAACCGCCGGCCGCGTAATGGGCCATGCGCTGGAGGAAGGTGGTGGCGTCGGGGCGGCGGTCGGGCTTGAAGTTCACGCCGGCCAGCGAGCGGCGCGACGCCTCGAACAGCGCGGCCCAGGTGTCGGGCACGAGGTCGAGCATCATCGCCTTGCCGATGCCGGTCGAGGCCAGCGGCATCCGGTGGCCGATCCGCGAGCGCATTTCGAGGCCGCGCGTGCCGGGGATCTTGT
The DNA here is from genome assembly GCF_047497165.1 of Burkholderia sp. 22PA0099. NCBI lineage: Bacteria > Pseudomonadati > Pseudomonadota > Betaproteobacteria > Burkholderiales > Burkholderiaceae > Burkholderia > Burkholderia sp. 22PA0099. The sequence continues at coordinate 3,962,065 of NZ_CP163165.1, forward strand.
CGATGTAGAGCACGTCGTCGCCGTCGCGCACGCCGAGGTGGATCGTGTCGAGCGTCGCGTCGGCCAGCGCTTCGAGATGCGGGCGGGCCACGGCGGTCAGCGGCATCTGTTCGAGCGCGACCGTGCCGAGTTCGATCAGCTTCGGGCCGAGCAGATAGCCGCCCTGGATCTGGCGCAGGTAGCGCGCCTGAACCAGGCTGCTGACGAGGCGGTGCGTGGTGCTGCGCGTCGTGCCGAGCGCGGCGCCGATGGCGCGCATGTCGCGGGCGCCGCCGGCGATCGCCTCGATGATCGCGAGGCCGCGCAGCAAGGTTTGCGTGCCGGCCTGTTGCGCGGCGAGGTCGAGCGGCGAGCCGGTCGCGCCGATGGTGTCGGCCAGCGCGCCGAGCGGGGCTTGCGCATGGCTGTCGTTGGACGGACGGGTGCCGTTGGCCGGCGCGATGGAAATCGGGGTCTTGGTCATGAGGGAGCGGGTCACGTGACGGGCGATCACAAGGCGGCGGGCTGGGCCGCGCCTCGCGGCAAGCGTGCGCGCACCTCGGCGGATTGCTGGATCGGCGTCATCGTCTGTCTCCTGGTTGCTTGCGGCTGCGGCCCCTTCGGGGTCTCGCGCCGTGCATATCGATGGGTGCCGATTGTAGGGGCCGGGGTGCGGCGTCTTCAATATTTGAATGCGTCGCCCAAATATTGAGATATTGACATGATTGGGGTGTCGCAGGGCGATATGGGGAGGGGGCGGCGATGCGGCCGCGCGTCACGACGAGGTGTCAATGGCGTGTCGACTTGATACGCATCAGCGCGAAAGCCGATCGGCCTGCGATAGCGTCCAGTCTTTCCAGTTACGACAGGTGAGAGGCTCCATGCGCAAGGCGGCCGTGTGCAACGGCGACCGGACCACGACCGGCGGCATCGTGATGGCCGTTGCGGCAACGACGAGCGACCACGGCAGAAAGATCGCGCTCGACGGCGAACATGCGACCTGTGGAACTTGCGAAGGCACATTCCGCATGGTGTCCAGTTGCACCACCATGAGCGAGAAAGGGCGCGCGATCATGCTCGACGGCGACGCCGTCCTGTGCCCTTGCCAGCGCAATCGCGTGATTGCGGGGCGGAATGCGAGGGTATTCGTTGATGGGGGAGTGAAAACAATCGACAAAGCAATGCGAATTGCACCGGTTATCGATGCGCCTGCCTCGCAAGACATCACACCGCAGATGCCCACTACGCCCGCCGCTCGCCGAACGTCGATTCAGTCAACTGCCAGGCCCGAACACCCGCCCGCCCGTGCTCGAATCGATCAGGGCGAATGCGATTATCTCGACGGTACACGTCAGCGTATCGACGCTCCAGCCCGCTTTTACGACAACCGCCACAAAGTCACTTTATCCGGTGGCAAACCGGCAATGGCGACGATTCCTGGGCTGGGGGAGATTCCGGCCACTGTCTACTAGGTGTCCGTCGAAAACAAAATCATCCCTGTTTTTATGCCCATCGATTCCGCACCGAAAGGCACCTCCGTCTTCGATACCCGGCAGATATCGCACGCCGTCGGAACGCTCCCTGATCAGCATTTGCAGAATCTTCACAAGATTACGGTCAGCCCGCACGCCAACCCCAATGATGCTAAATGGCAAAGCGAATACGGAGACCCCGATTTCTATTCGGCGGCCGTGGCCAATATCGAAGTCGGAGTCATCGCTTTCCCATGGAAAGGATGGACAGACATTCCGCAGGGTTACGTCGACAGCACCTTGACGCACGAAACGGCACATCAGGTCAGCCAATCGCTATGGCGCCAACTCGACAGCAAAGCTGAATGGGCGCGTGCCGTCGCCAGCGACGCCCGAGCCCCGTCAGACTATGCAAAAAACAACCTCTCCGAAGATTTTGCGGAATCGGCCAACATGTATCGGAGCAGCAAAGGCACACCCTGCGAGGCGACGGGCAGAAACCTCTACCCCGCGCGCTATCGCTACTTCGACTCGATCATGAAATGAGACAGGACCCTAGCCTTGCGCTTGCCGCATTCGTCGCCGCGGCGGGCATGACAGCTTGCACCGCTTGTTTGGGAGAACACATCGTGCAACAACCCGATTCGCTTCACGAAGCGCTGAAAAAAATCAGGCAGGATCCCAGGACGCCACACCCAGGAACCATTACGCTGCGCTATCTGTGGAACCATTCGGAACGCGTTGAACGAGCAAGCGACTGGCCCGAAAGCATTATATTTTTTTGCGTCAACGACAAACACGAGGAAGTCCCACGCAATCAAGCGAAATGGTGCATTCCACTTGTCGAATTCGAAACGCTCTCGGTCGACGAAAAGGGGAATTCCGTGCCGCCACGCGAAGCGAGCTTCATCGAGCGGTTCGAATACGGGCCGGACCATACGTTCCTACGATCTGTATCGACGCCGCCGGTCAGGGTCCCGCCACCGGAACTGCGCGCCCCACCCCCATCTCGCGCTGAACCGGAGCGGCAGACCTACACAGCCCCCAATCGAACGGAAACATGGCTGACACGCCTCACGCGTTGGATCCGTTCGGTATAACGCCCCGTCACTGCGAAGCCGGCAACTCCGCCGCCCCCATCCGCCGCGCGATCACGCGCGTGCGCTGGGCAAGCCAGGGCGAATTGCGATGGGCATCGAAGAACTTCGGATTGGGCAGCATCACGGCAAGCCGGGCGGCCTGCCAGGCCGTGAGCCGGCTTGCCGGCTCCTTGTAGTAGTAGCGCGCCGCCGCTTCCGCGCCGTACACGCCGCGCCCGAACTCCACCGAATTCAGATAGATCTCGAAGATCCGCTCCTTGTCGAGCAGCGTTTCGAGCATCCAGGTGATGATCAGCTCCTGCCCCTTGCGCAGATAACTCTTCTGGCTCGACAGGAACAGGTTGCGCGCGAGCTGCTGCGAGATGGTGGAGCCGCCCGCCACGATCCGCCCGCGTGCGCGGTTCCGTTCCCAGGCCTGCAGGATCGCATCGACTTCGTAGCCGTTGTTGTTGGCGAAATCGGCATCCTCGGAGGCGATCACGGCGCGCTTCAGATTGCGCGAGATCTGGTCGTAGGGCACCCACTGGTGCTGGATCGTCACCGGCGGCGTTTCGGCCTTCAGCCGCCACGCGTCAGCGCGCATGAACGCGGTCGAGCCGGGGTCGACGACGTTCCACAGGGCGATCTGCGCGAAGTAATAAAGCTGGGTGACGAGCCACGCGAGCGCCAGCACGGCCGCCACGTAAGCAGCCCAGCGCGCGAGCCCGCGCCGGCGCGCCGGGCCGGTCGTGCGAGCCTTGCCGGCACCGAGCGGGATCGCCATGGCGATGCGGAAACGGGCCGCTCAGGCCGCCGCGACGAGCGCGTCGCGCAACGCCGCGAGCACCGGCGCGCCGTCGGGCCGCACGCCGCGCCACACATGAAACGCCTCGGCGGCCTGCTCCACCAGCATGCCGAGCCCGTCGGCAGGACGCGCGCCGAGCGAGGCCGCGTGCCGCATGAAAACGGTCGGCTGGGCGCTGTACATCATGTCGTAGGCGAGCGTGCCCGCGCCGAACGCGGCCGTGTCGCACTCGGGCAGCGCGGCATCGAGGCTGCCGGCCGTGGCGTTGACGATCACGTCGTACGGACGGCGCTCGACGATCGCCGCGCTGCCGCCCGCCAACCGGCAACCGGCGTCGTGCGCGGCCTGCATGAACTGGCTGACCAGATCCTCGGCCTTGCTCGCGGTGCGGTTGACGATGGTGATCGACAGCGGTGCGCGATCGAGCATCGGCACCACCACGCCGCGCGCCGCGCCGCCCGCGCCGAGCAGCAGGATGCGCGCGCCGGCCAGCGACACGCCGAGGTTCTGCTCGATGTCGCGCACGAGGCCGACGCCGTCGGTGTTGTCGCCGTAAATGCCGCCATCGGCATCGAAACGCAGCGTATTGACCGCGCCCGCCGCCGCCGCGCGCGGCGACAGCGTATCGGCCAGCGCATGCGCTTCCAGCTTGAACGGCACCGTGACGTTGGCACCGCGCCCGCCCGCCGCGATGAATTCGCGCACCGACGCCTCGAAGCCGTCGAGCGGCGCGAGGCGGTGCGTGTAGGCCACCGGCTCACCCGTCTGCGCGGCGAACGCGGCATGGATCGCCGGCGACTTGCTGTGCGCCACCGGGTTGCCGATCACGACATAAGGGTCGCGCTCGCTCATTTTGTCTCCTCGTCGCCGGCCGCCGGGCCGGTCTGTTCTGTGTGTTCCGCGTTGCCCGCTTCCGGCGCGGCTGCGCCTTCGGCGGCATCGCCGGCCTCGGCCAATGCCTCGGCTTCGCTTTCGGCCGAATCGTCGGCGGCCTCGACGAGCGTGTCGCCCGCCGCTTCCTCGCCGCCGTCATCCTCCTCGGCCGCCTCGCCGCTCGTGACGACCGGCGCATCGAGCACGTTGAGCAGGCGCACCGACGCCTCGATCGTCAGCTCGTCGATCGACATCACGTCGAGCAGCACGCGCGTGCCGCGCGCATGCACGCCGAGCCCCGGCACATGCAGCAGCAGCGGGATTTCCTCGAGCCGCACCAAGTCGCCCTTCACCACCGCCGCCACGACCTGCCGGCGGTTTTCCTGACGCAGCCAGCGCAGGCACCAGAAATACTCCATGCGGCGCTGATGATCGGCATAGGCGGTGTAGGTATCGTCGAAGCCCTGCACGACCGCGTAAAGATCGGCGTCCTTCGGCTTGAACGGCGCGGCCAGCTTGGCCGTCACGCCGTGCTGCACGCAGGCCAGCAGTTGCCACTGGTTGACCAGGTCGACGTAGCGGCGCAGCGGCGAGGTGCTCCACGCATATTGCGCAACGCCCAGGCCTTCGTGCGGCGCGGCGGAGGTCTGCATGCGGGTGCGCTTCGGGCCGGTCGGCACGCCGAGCGCGCGCTGCGAGCGGTAGATGCCCGGCACGGTGTGATCGTGCAGGAACGCGCCCCACGTGGAATTCGACAGGATCGCCAGCTCGGAAACGATCAGGTCGAGCGGCGAGCCGCGACGCCGCGGCGTGATCGAGATGTGCTCGCCTTCCACGTAGAAGTTGTAATCGGTGTTGCGCTGCACCTCGCGCTTCAGGCCGTAGCCGGCGCGCGCCACCTGGCGCTTCTCGAACAGCGCCTGCGCGAGCGGCCACAGCACCGCGATGTCGTCCTTGTGCGGATACTCGCCGCTGCCGGCCGCGAGCGTTTCCTCGTTGACCAGCTCGTCGAGCGTGTTGTGGCGCAGGTTACTCTTCACGAACACGTATTCGGCGCGCGTTTCGTTGGCGACGATGTCCTGCGTCTCGCGGTCGACGATGATGTACAGCGACAGCGCCGGGCGGAAGCCGCCTTCCTTCAGCGTGAACACCTCCACCACGTCGTCGGGCAGCATGGTGATCTTGTCGCCGGGCATGTAGACGGTCGACAGCCGCGCGCGCGCGATCGCATCGATCGCGTCGCCGCGCGTGATGCCGAGCGCCGGCGCGGCGATGTGCACGCCGATCCGCACGCGATTCTCGGGCAGGTGCTCGACCGAGAACGCATCGTCGATTTCGGTGGTGGTCACGTCGTCGATCGAGAACGCCTCGACGTTGGCGCGCGGCAGGTCGTCCGGCAACGCGCCCACCGTGACGGGCGGGAAACCGGTGCCGTGCGGGAAGTGTTCGGCCAGGAAGCGCGCCTCGTGCAGCGCGCGCGGCGAGGCCACCCCGCCGCAATCGAGCATCAGGCGCGCCTGCGACACGCCGAGCGCGATCGCCGCGGCGTCGAGCGCCTTGTATTCGATCGAGTTCTTGTCGGGGCGTGTCAGCAACGCCAGCGCCTTGCCCTCGAACGAGGCCGGCAGCTTGCGCGCCTTCAGTTCCTCTTCGTAACCGGCCTGCACCAGCGCCTGCTGGCGCTTGCGCTCGAGCCCGGCGAGCGCCATCTTCAGTTGCTCTTCGGGCGCGCGCTGATACTGGCCGCGCCCCTTGCGGCGGAAGTACACCGGCGAGCCGTGCATGCGCAGCACCAGCGCCGCGCGCTCGACGGGGCCGTAACCGCTGCCGAAATACTCGTCGGCCAGCGCGGCATAGGCGAATTCCTCATTCGGCGCGCATTCCCAAAGGAAATCGAGGTCGATTTCCTGCGCGGCCGCGTCGGCCTGCTGCATCAGTTCGCCGGCCGCCGGCTTGTCGAACTCGATCAGCACATCCTTGGCGCGCACCTTGGCGCGCCGCCCGCCCGGCAGTTCGACCTGAAACGCGTCGCCCTGGCGCGACAGCACGCTGCCGGCCTTGAAACTGCCCGATTCCTCGAAAAAAACGTTCACTCGATTACTCTCGTTGAGACTGTCCGGCGCCGCCCGGCGGCGCCTCGTCCAGCTTGGATTGAATTCGGTTGCCGGCCCTGACGGGCACGGCTAGGGCGTTCGCGGCGCGTCGCAGAACGCCAGCACCTCGTCGGCATAGTCGGCGAACTCGCTGATGCCGTGATCGCTGCCGTCGATGAGGCGGGTGCGCGCGCCCGGATAGTGCGCGAGCATCTCGCGGTAGTCGAGCACTTCGTCGCCCGTCGCGGCGATCAGATAGTAGCGTTCCGGGCGCGTCACGGCGCGCACGCTCAACGCGTCAAGTTCGCCCAGGTGGCGCGGCTCGACGACGATGCTGCCGCCGCCGTGCCAGAGCGGCTGTTCGCCGAGATGGCGCGCCAGGTCGCGCTGCGGCAGCGTGGCCGGATTGAGCAGCACCGCGCGCCAGCCGTGCTGTTCGGCCAGCCAGGTGGCGTAATAACCGCCCAGCGAGCTGCCGATCACGGTGACCGTGTCCGGCGCCGCGCCGGCCACCTCGGCTTCGGCCCGCGCCACCGCTTCGAGCGGCGACACCGACAGCGCCGGGCAGCGCCATTCGTCGGCACGGCCGAGTTCGGCCATGCGCGCCGCCAGCAGCCGCGACTTGAACGACTGCGGCGACGACCGGAACCCGTGCAGATACAGAATCACGCGCCGCCCCGTGCGGACAGCGCGTCGAGCAGCTTCTGGTGCACGCCGCCGAAACCGCCGTTGCTCATCACGAGGATCTGGTCGCCCGGCCGGGCGGCGGCCGTGACGGCCTTGACCAGCGCGTTGAGATCGTCGAACGCCTGCGCGCGCTCGCCGAGCGGCGCCAGCGCATCGGCCAGGCTCCAGCCGAGCGCGTCGCGGCCCGACGCCGCGCCGTAGCCGAACACGAGATCGGCATCGGCCAGGCTGCCCGGCAATTGCGCCTTCATGGTGCCGAGCTTCATGGTGTTCGAGCGCGGCTCCAGCACGGCGAGGATGCGGGTGTGATCGCGGCCGATTCGCGCGCGCAGGCCGGCGATCGTGGTGTCGATCGCGGTCGGGTGGTGCGCGAAATCGTCGTAGACGGTCACGCCGTCGACGCTGCCGCGAATCTCCATGCGCCGCTTGACGTTGCGGAAGGTGGCGAACGAACGCGCCGCCTGGGCCGGCGGCACGCCGACCGAGCGCGCGGCCGCGATCGCGGCCAGCGCGTTCTGGCGGTTGTGCTCGCCCTGCACCGTCCATTCGACTTCGCCCATCCGCTCGCCGCGCCAGTAAACCGCGAAGCGCTCGTCGACGGGCACGCCGTCCTCGGCCGGCAGCGCCTGCCAGCCGCCTTCCACGCCGAAGCGTTCGACCTCGCTCCAGCAGCCGCGCGCCAGCACGCGGTCGAGCGCGGCCTCGCGGCCGTTCGAGACGATCCGGCCGACGCCCGGCACGGTGCGCACGAGGTGATGGAATTGGGTTTCGATCGCGGCGAGATCGGGGAAGATGTCGGCGTGATCGAATTCGAGGTTGTTCAGCACCGCGGTGCGCGCCCGGTAATGGACGAACTTGGAGCGCTTGTCGAAGAACGCCGTGTCGTACTCGTCGGCCTCGATCACGAAGAAGCTCGAATCGGTCAGCCGCGCCGACACGCCGAAGTTCAGCGGCACGCCGCCGATCAGGAAGCCCGGGTTCAGGCCGGAATCCTCGAGCAGCCAGGCCAGCATCGAGCTGGTGGTGGTCTTGCCGTGGGTGCCGGCCACGGCCAGCACCCACTTGCCGGCCAGCACGTGCTCGCCGAGCCACTGCGGGCCGGACGTGTACGGCAGGCCGCGATCGAGGATCGCTTCCATCAGCGGATTGCCGCGCGAGACGACATTGCCGATCACGAACAGGTCCGGCGCCAGATCGACCTGTTCGGCGCCGTAACCTTCGATCAGTTGTATACCCTGCGCTTCGAGCTGGGTGCTCATCGGCGGATAGACGCCCGCGTCGCATCCGGTCACGGTATGGCCCGCCTCGCGGGCGAGCACGGCGAGCCCGCCCATGAACGTGCCGCAGATGCCAAGAATGTGGATATGCATAGAGAGCTGTCGCGCCGCGCGGGCGCCATGCGAAGTCGCGAATCGAAACCGGCGGGCGCGCCGTGCCGCGAGGATCGCGCCGGCCGGCAGCCGGGGAAAGGCTGCCATTGTAACCGAGCCGCCTGCCCCGCCGCGTCGGCCGGGCAGGTGCTGCGCCGTCCGGCCGATCGAGTATGATTGCCGCACCATGCCTCGACACTCCCTGCTCGATCCGCGTCGCGTCCGCGAGGAAATCGCGCTCAGCGCCGCCCGCCTCATCGCCGAGGACGGGCTCGATTACGCCGCCGCGAAACGCAAGGCCGCCCGCCAGTTGCTCGGCGACACCCGGATCGCCGGGGAATGGCTGCCCGACAACGACATGATCGAGGCCGAGCTGCACGAATACATGGCGCTGTTCCAGTCCGACACGCAACCGGCCGAGCTGGCGCGGCTGCGGCAGGTGGCGCTCGACTGGATGGAGCGGCTCGCGCAGTTCGCGCCCTACCTGGCCGGCGCCGTGCTGAACGGCACCGCCAACGCGCACTCCGACATCCATCTGCAGATGTTTTCCGACAGCCAGAAGGAAGTCGCGATCTATCTGCTGAACCAGAACATCCAGTACGACGTGTCCGAAACCCGGCATTTCGCCGGTCGCGGCGACGTCGAGACCTTGAGCTTTCTTTGGCGCGAGCGTCGCGATGCCGACCCGATCGGCATTCATCTGGCACTCTACGGCGCCGACGACCTGCGCGGCGCGGTGCGCGCCGATGCGCGCGGCCGGCTCAATCGCGCCGACGCCGCGGCCCTGCGCGCGCTGCTCGACGCGCCGGCCGCCCTTTCCACCCCGATTCGATCCGAAGATGAACAGTAAACGATACCTCCCCATCGCCGTGGTCGCGGCCGTCGCGGTCGCCGGCGGTCTCGCCGCCGGCCACTGGATGCGCGGCGACGTGTTCGAGAACGCCGCCGAAGCGGCCACCGCCAAGGCCGATCCGGTCGCCACGCTGTGGGCCGCGTCAGTCACCGACGACGACGGCAAGCCGCAATCGCTGGCCGCCTTCAAGGGCCAGAAGGTCGTGGTGAACTTCTGGGCCTCGTGGTGCGGCCCCTGCGTCAAGGAAATGCCGGAACTCGTGCAGCTCTCGCACGCCTACAAGGCGAAGGGCATTCGCTTCGTCGGGGTGGCCGTCGACTCGGACAAGAACGTCCAGGCGTTCCTGCAGAAAGTGAAGGTGGACTACCCGGTATTCGTCAGCGGCTACGCCGGCGCGGATCTGGCCCGTAATTTTGGCAACACGGCCGGCGCCCTGCCGTTTACGGTCGTAATTGATGCGAACGGCCGGGTACGCATGACAAAATTAGGCGAAATCGAGCCGAACCAGCTCAAAAAGACGCTCGACACGCTTTAAGCGCGAAGCTTTTCGTATCGCGCGTTACCGGCGGTTGACCTCCGGTTCGCGGCAGATTGGCGAAAAATACCGCGAACTTCGCGCTACGGCGGGCAATTCGGCCCGCCGCGAGCAAGCGCGCCACACGGCAAAACTGGACAAATTTCTCGAAACGGCGATAAAGTGCGCCCAATTCCGCAGAAATTGAAGCGACCATGACACGATTGCTGGTACTGCACGGCCCCAACCTCAATCTTCTCGGCACCCGGGAACCCGGGGTCTACGGGCGCGTAACACTGGCCGAGATCGATCGGGCCCTGGCCGCGCGGGCCACCGAAGCGGGCGCCGAACTGACCTCGTTCCAGAGCAATCACGAAGGCGCGCTGGTCGACCGCATCCACGCTGCCCGGGACGAAAAGACCGATTTCATCGTGATCAACCCGGCCGCCTACACGCATACGAGTGTCGCGATCCGCGACGCGCTGGCCGGCGTCGCCATTCCGTTCGTCGAGGTACATCTGTCGAATGTGCACCGCCGCGAGTCGTTCCGGCATCACTCGTACTTCTCCGATCAGGCCGAAGGCGTGATCTGCGGCCTCGGCTGGAAGGGCTACCTGTACGCGCTCGAGCATGCGCTCGATACGCTGCAGGGTGCGTCGCGCCGCTGAGCAGTTTCAAGAATCCGAATCGCAGCCGGCCCGGCCGGCGCTTCACGACTAGACAAGGGGAATACCCGATGGACCTTCGCAAGCTGAAAACCCTGATCGACCTCGTCTCCGAATCCGGCATCTCCGAGCTGGAAGTCACGGAAGGCGAAGGCAAGGTGCGTATCGTCAAGAACGCGCCGCCCGTCTATGTGCAGTCCGCCCCCGGCTACCTGCCGCAAGCCGGCGCCCCCGCGCCGGCCGCGAACTTCGGCGGCGAAGCTGCCGCACCGGCCGCCGCGCCGGCGCCGGCCGCACCGCAAGGCCACGTCGTCACCTCGCCGATGGTCGGCACGTTCTACCGCGCACCGTCGCCGGGCGCCGATCCGTTCGTCCAGGTGGGCGACACGGTCAAGGAAGGCCAGACGCTGTGCATCATCGAAGCGATGAAGCTGCTCAACGAGATCGAGTCCGACAAGTCGGGCATCATCAAGGAAATCCTCGTCGAGAACGGCCAGGCGGTCGAATACGGCCAGCCGCTGTACGTGATCGGCTAAAGCCGAGCGCGCCGCCCCGCGCCAGAGCGCGCTACCGGAAAGACGAATACCCGCTATGTTTGAAAAAATCCTCATCGCCAATCGCGGCGAAATCGCCTTGCGCATCCAGCGCGCGTGCCGCGAACTCGGCGTCAAGACGGTCGTCGTGTACTCGGAAGCCGACAAGGAAGCCAAGTACGTGAAGCTGGCCGACGAAGCGGTCTGTATCGGCCCCGCTCCGTCGAACCTCAGCTACCTGAACATGCCCGCGCTGATCAGCGCGGCCGAGGTGACCGACGCGCAAGCGATCCACCCCGGCTACGGCTTCCTGTCCGAGAACGCCGACTTCGCCGAGCGCGTCGAGCAATCGGGCTTCACCTTCATCGGCCCGCGTCCGGACACGATCCGCATGATGGGCGACAAGGTCACCGCGAAGCAGACCATGATCCGCACCGGCGTGCCGTGCGTGCCGGGCTCGGAAGGCGCGCTGCCCGAAGATCCGAAGGAAATCGTCAAGATCGCGCGCGCGGTCGGCTACCCCGTCATCATCAAGGCGGCGGGCGGCGGCGGCGGCCGCGGCATGCGGGTCGTCCACACGGAAGCGGCGCTCGTCAACGCGGTCAACATGACCCGCGAGGAAGCCGGCCGTGCGTTCGGCAACCCGCAGGTGTACATGGAGAAGTACCTCGAGAATCCGCGCCACATCGAGATCCAGGTGCTGGCCGATTCGCACAAGAACGCGCTCTGGCTCGGCGAACGCGACTGCTCGATGCAGCGCCGCCACCAGAAGGTGATCGAGGAAGCGCCGGCGCCGGGCATCGCGCGCCGCCTGATCGATCGCATCGGCGACCGCTGCGCCGACGCCTGCAAGAAGATGGGCTACCTCGGCGCGGGCACGTTCGAATTCCTGTACGAGAACAACGAGTTCTACTTCATCGAGATGAACACGCGCGTGCAGGTCGAGCATCCGGTCACGGAGCTGATCACCGGCGTCGACATCGTGCAGGAACAGATCAAGATCGCGGCCGGCGAGAAGCTCGCGCTGCGCCAGCGCGACATCCAGTTCCGCGGCCACGCGATCGAATGCCGCGTGAACGCCGAAGATCCGTTCAAGTTCACGCCGTCGCCGGGCCGGATCACGTCGTGGCACACGCCGGGCGGCCCGGGCATCCGCGTCGATTCGCACGTCTACAACGGCTATTTCGTCCCGCCGAACTACGATTCGATGATCGGCAAGCTGATCGCCTACGGCGCGACGCGCGAGCAGGCCATGGCGCGCATGCGCATCGCGCTGTCGGAAATGGTCGTCGAAGGCATCCAGACGAACATCCCGCTGCACCGCGAGCTGATGCTCGACTCGAAGTTCGTCGAAGGCGGCACCAGCATCCACTATCTGGAAAATCGCTTGGCCGCCAAGCAGCAGGTCGCGCCGGACGAGGCCTGAGCATGAGCTACCGGGAACTGGTCGTCGAGCTCGCGCGCGAGCATGCGGAAGCGCTGTCGGACGCGCTGATCGAGCTGGGCGCGCTGTCGGTGTCCGTCGAGGATGCCGATGCCGACACGCCCGACGAGCAGCCGCTGTTCGGCGAGCCCGGCCTCACGCCCGAGCGCGCCGCCTGGCAACATTCGCGGGTGATCGCGCTGCTGGCGGAAACGGCCGATCCGGCCGTGCTGCTGGCCGCCGCCGCGAACGAAGTCGGCCTCGATGCCGCGCCCGCGTTCAGCGTGCGTGACGTCGAGGAGCAGGATTGGGTGCGACTCACGCAATCGCAGTTCGATCCGATCCCGATCGGCGAACGGATCTGGGTGGTGCCCTCGTGGCACGATGCACCCGATCCCGACGCGCTGGTGCTGGAGCTCGATCCGGGCCTCGCGTTCGGCACGGGCAGCCACCCCACCACGCGACTTTGCATGGAATGGCTCGAGCAAACCGTGCAGGCCGGCCAGTCGGTGCTGGACTACGGCTGCGGCTCGGGCATTCTCGCGATCCTCGCCAGGAAGTGCGGCGCGGGCGAGGTGACCGGCATCGACATCGACCCGCAAGCCGTCGAATCGGCTCGCCACAACAGCGAGCGCAATCGCGCCGACGTGACCTACGGCCTGCCGGACGATTGCCCGGCCGGTGAATTCGATATCGTGGTCGCCAACATCCTGTCGAACCCGCTCAAGCTGATGGCGTCGATGCTGGCGTCAAAGGTCAAGCCGGGCGGCCGCATCGCGCTGTCGGGCGTGCTGGCACGGCAGGCGGACGAAGTCGCGGCCGTGTATGCGCGCTATGTCAACATTTCGGTCTGGCGCGAGCACGAAGGTTGGGTGTGCCTTGCCGGAACCCGGCGCGAAAGCCATTAGAATAGGCGCTGTCCTTCACTCCGGCCCCGCTGCCCGTGACCATGCCACTCGCGACGCGCTGCCCCCACTGTGAAACCGTGTTCCGAATTCAGCCGGAACATCTGAAGCTGCACGGCGGGTTCGCGCGTTGCGGGCACTGCCAGCAGGTCTTCGACGCGGCGAATTCGCTCGTCGAGCCCGATCCCGAACTGGCCCCGGCCATCGTCGAACCGCAGCCCGCCACGGCAAGCGCGCCGTCGCAGCCGCCGCGCGTGTTCTCGGCCACCTTGGCGCACGCCGCCCCCGACCAGCCCGCGAACGGCAACTTCACGCCCGGCGATTGGGACATGTGGGCGCCCTGGCTCGACGGCGGCATCGATCCCGCGCTGCGCCATCACGGCGGCAACACCGGTACCGAGCCGCTGGTGCCGATCGAATCGGCCTCCCGTCTCGAAGCACCGGCCAATCAGGCCGGCCTGATGCGCGGGGCGATGACGCGGCCCGCGAACGGCCAGGCCGCCGCCATCCATGCCGGCGAGCATGAAGCCGCCGTGGCCACCGCGACCGTCGATACCGCATCGGTCGCCACGCTGCCGCGCGATGCGGCCGAACCGTCGCTCGGCCTTGCCGCCGCCTCGCTCCCTCCCCTCGTCGATACCGACGATCCCCTGCATCCGGTCGAAGCGGACGATCACGTCCGCGTCCACCTGCCGCCGCGCCACACGCCCCCGAACGAACCGTTCGCCGCCGAGCCCGCCGCCGACGGCCGCGTCCATTTCGCGATGACGCGCGAATCGCCGGCCACCGCACGCGGCGGCTTCGGCCGGCGCGTGTTCGGCGGCTTCGTCGCGGGCTTGCTGATCGTGGTGTTGGCGGGCCAGATGGCCTGGTGGTGCCGCGAACCGCTGATCGTGCACTGGCCGGCCAGCCAGCCGCTGTTCGCGCAGGCCTGCTCGGCGTTCGGTTGCACGCTCGAACCGCCGCGTGCGATCGACGGGCTGCGGCTCGGCGCCTCGGACCTGCGCCAGCTCGACGGCTCGCGCGTGCTCGAACTGAAGGTGCCGCTGTCGAACCGCACCACCATCGCGCTCGCCTATCCGTCGATCGAGCTGACCCTGCTCGATGCGTCGGACCGGGTGGCCGCGCGCCGCGTGCTGGCGCCCCCCGATTACGTCAGGCCGGGCACGCCGGTGGGCGCGGGCCTGCCGGCCGGCGCCACCGAAACCTCGTACGTGCGCATCGATACCGCACCGGGTGCCGCCGACGGCGCGCCCGGCATCGCCGCATCGAATTTCCGCGTCCAGATCTTCTATCCGTAAGCGCACGGCGCCCCGCACCGGGCGCGCCGGCCTCAACCTCGGCGTCGCATGACGCCCTCTCTCCGGAGTACGAAATGAGCAAAGTCACCCTGGGCGGCAACCCGATCGAACTCGCCGGCGCGTTCCCGACGGTCGGCTCGCAAGCCCCCGACTTCAAGCTGGTTGGCCAGGATCTCGGCGAGCTGTCGCTCGCGAGCTTCGCGGGCAAGCGCAAAGTGCTGAACATCGTGCCGAGCCTCGACACGCCGACCTGCGCCACGTCCACGCGCAAGTTCAACGAAGCGGCCGGCAAGCTGGCGGATACGGCCGTGGTGGTGGTGTCGGGCGACCTGCCGTTCGCCGCCAAACGCTTCTGCACGACCGAAGGCCTCGAAAACGTGTCGACGGCCTCGACGTTCCGCGGCGGCCGTGAATTCGCGAACGCCTACGGCGTCGACGTCACGAGCGGCCCGCTGAACGGCCTGACCGCACGCGCGGTGGTGGTCATCGATGCGAACGACAAGGTCGTCTATACGGAACTGGTCGGCGAAATCAAGGAAGAGCCGAACTACGACGCCGCCCTCGCCGCACTGAAGTAAGCGCTTCCGCTTAAGTACCCGCGCGCATCGCCCCGGCATGGCGGTGCGCGTCGCTTTTTCTTCTCTCGCCGCCTTCCCTTCTGAACAGGAACGACCTTGGCTACCCTGATTTGCGGTTCGATCGCCTACGACAACATCATGACCTTCGAAGGGCGCTTCCGGGAGCACATCCTGCCCGACCAGGTCCACCTCATCAACCTGAGCTTCCTGGTGCCCACCATGCGCCGCGAGTTCGGCGGCTGCGCCGGCAACATCGGCTATGCGCTGCATGCGCTCGGTGGCGATGCGCGCGTGATGGGCACGATCGGCGCCATCGACGCCCAGCTCTATCTCGACCGCTTCGATGCGCTCGGCCTGTCGCGCGACTACGTGCGCGTGGTGCCCGACACGCACTCGGCGCAGGCGATGATCACCACCGACCTCGACAACAACCAGATCGCCGCGTTCCACCCGGGCGCGATGATGCAGTCGCACCTGAACCACGCCGGCGAAGCGCGCGACATCACGCTTGCGATCGTCGGCCCGGACGGCTTCCAGGGCATGGTCCAGCACGTCGAGGAACTGGCCAAGGCAGGCGTGCCGTTCATCTTCGATCCGGGCCAGGGCCTGCCCTTGTTCGACCGCGACACGCTGCGTCGCAGCATTGAACTTGCCACCTATCTGGCGGTCAACGATTACGAAGCCAAACTGGTGAGCGACAAGACGGGCTGGTCGGAAGACGAGATCGCGAGCCGGGTCCAGGCCCTGATCATCACGCGCGGCGAACACGGCGCCACGATCCGCCACCGCGAAGGCACCGAGCAGATCCCGGTCGTGAAGGCCGAGCAGATCGTCGATCCCACCGGTTGCGGCGACGCCTTCCGCGGCGGCCTGCTGTACGGGATCGAGAAGGGGCTGGATTGGGCCACCACCGGCCGCCTCGCGAGCCTCATGGGGTCGATCAAGATCGCTCACCCGGGCCCGCAAAGCTACACGCTGAGCCGCGCGGAAATCCTGTCCCGCTTCGAGACCGCGTTCGGCTACAGTATCGAATAAGATTTGTTGGAGAGAACCACCCATGCTGACCAGGAAAACCCTCATGCTCGCCGCGATGATCACCGCTTCGGTGTCGCTCGCGGGCTGCTTCGCACCGCCGGGCTCGGCGGACGTCTATAGCTCGAGCCAGGCGAATCGCGAGCAAAGCGTCCGTCTCGGCACGATCGAAAGCGTGCGTGCCGTGCGCATCGAAAGCGACACCGGTGCCGGCTCCACGCTCGGCACGCTCGGCGGCGGCGCACTCGGTGCGGTGGCCGGCAGCGCGATCGGCGGCGGCCGAGGGTCGATCCTCACCGCAATCGCCGGCGGTATCGCCGGTGCGGTGGCAGGCAATGCGATCGGCCAGGGCATGAGCACGGCGAACGGTGTGGAAATCACCGTGCGCCTCGACAACGGCGATCTGCGTTCGATCACACAGGCCGCCACGCCTGAAGTATTCCGCGCCGGTGACCGCGTCCGCCTGCTGTCGAGCGGTGGCGTCACCCGCGTCACGCATTAGAGGAGACCTCAGCGCGCGGCTCAAGCCGCGATATCCCGCGCATACGCGATTCGTTTCGCGTATGCGTTTTTTTATGCGCGCGAGAAACGTGCGACGCGGGTGCGAAGCGTACAAAGCGTGCGAGGCCATTCCCGCCACCGCGCACGCATAAAAAAATCCCGCTGCCGAAACCGGCAACGGGATCTGATCGAGCCAACGAATCGGCCCGCTACATCATCTGCTTCAGGCTATACAACGCAGGCCGCACGGTGCCGCGCAACCGGTCTACGGTCGCGCGGCAAACCGATTACGGACGGCTGCCCGTCGGGAACGGCCATGCCGCTGCCGGGTTCAGCGCGGTCTTCGCACCCGAGGACGGTGCCACCGACGCCGTCGACGCCGTGGTCGTCGCCGGAGCGGCTGCGGCCTTCTTCGCGGCTGCCTTCTTGGCCGGCGCTGCCTTCTTGGCGGCCGGTGCCTTCTTCGCTGCCGGGGCTGCCTTCTTGGCTGCCGGCGCCTTCTTCGCTGCCGGTGCGGCTGCGGCCTTCTTGGCGGCCGGTGCAGCCTTCTTCGCTGCCGGTGCCTTCTTGACGGCAGCAACCTTCTTCACTGCTGCCTTCTTGGCGGCCGGTGCTGCCTTCTTGGCAGCAACCTTCTTCACGGCAACTTTCTTCGCTGCAACCTTCTTCGCTGCCGGCGCCTTCTTGGCGGCAACCTTCTTCACCGCTGCCTTCTTGGCGGCCGGTGCTGCCTTCTTCGCGGCAACCTTCTTCACTGCGACCTTCTTCGCAGCAACCTTCTTCACCGCTGCCTTCTTGGCGGCCGGTGCTGCCTTCTTCGCGGCAACCTTCTTCACCGCGACTTTCTTCGCAGCAACCTTCTTCACTGCGACCTTCTTCGCCGGGGCAGCCTTCTTCGCTGCGACCGGTGCGGCCTTCTTGGCGGCGACTTTCTTCGCAGCCGGTTTCTTCTTGGCAACTGCCATGATGTTCTCCTTCAGGTTCAGATGAGAGTCAGTTCAAACACCCTTCGTCAAAACCCGTTTCTCGCGGACGGTATAGGCGTAACGCGCGCTACGAAGCGGGCTATTCATCGGCGTACGCTTCCTGCTCGCGCTTACGCTAATGAATACGGTAAGGCGCGCCGTGCCCTGCGGCACCGCGCGCCAGATCAAGTGGGCAGCCGACGCCGTTCGCGCCGTCGCCCCGAATCGCTTGATAAAGACGGGAGGCTCGAGGCCTGCCGGCTTTTCCGGAGGGAAGTTTGCCCAGCCCACTGAAGGGTTCGCAAGGTGCCTGTCATATCTGAGCGCCGTATCGGCGCAGGCCACGCTTTGCATCAGGCGTTCTGCTCCTAAACCTTGCGCCGGGCGTGCACGCCCGGCGGTTCACATACTGCTGACGGAGTCGCGCCCGGGTTATTCCCAGGACAGCGCGCCACCCGTCTGATACTCGATCACTCGCGTCTCGAAGAAGTTCCGCTCTTTCTTCAAATCGATCATCTCGCTCATCCACGGGAACGGGTTTTCTTCGTTCTGATAAAGCGCGTCGAGGCCAATTTGCTGGCAACGACGATTCGCGATGAAGCGCAGATAACCCTTGAACATGCCCGCGTTCAGACCGAGCACGCCGCGCGGCATCGTGTCTTCAGCGTAGCGATACTCGAGCTCGACTGCATGCTTGAACAGTTCGCGGATCTCGGCGCGGAACTCGTTCGTCCACAGATGCGGATTCTCGAGCTTGATCTGGTTGATCAGGTCGATGCCGAAATTGCAGTGCATCGACTCGTCGCGCAGGATGTACTGATACTGCTCCGCGGCGCCCGTCATCTTGTTCTGGCGGCCCAGCGCGAGAATCTGCGTGAAGCCGACATAGAAGAACAGGCCTTCCATGATGCAGGCGAACACGATCAGCGACTTCAGCAATTTCTGGTCCGCGTCGGGCGTGCCCGTCACGAACGCCGGGTCCGTCAGCGTGTGGATGAACGGAATCAGGAACTCGTCCTTGTCGCGGATCGATTTGATCTCGTGATACGCGTTGAACATCTCGCCTTCATCGAGGCCGAGCGATTCGACGATGTACTGATAGGCGTGGGTGTGGATCGCTTCCTCGAACGCCTGGCGCAGCAGGTACTGCCGGCACTCGGGCGCGGTGATGTGGCGATAGGTGCCCAGCACGATGTTGTTCGCGGCGAGCGAATCGGCGGTCACGAAGAAGCCGAGGTTGCGCTTGACGATGCGTCGCTCGTCTTCGGTCAGACCGTTCGGATCTTTCCACAGCGCGATGTCGCGGGACATGTTCACTTCCTGCGGCATCCAGTGGTTCGCACAACCCGCCAGATACTTTTCCCACGCCCACTTGTATTTGAACGGCACCAACTGATTGACGTCGGTCTTGCCGTTGATGATGCGCTTGTCGTCGATATTGACGCGCTCTTGCGAGCCGGCCAAGGGCGCTGCCGCCGGTGCGTACGGTGCGACCGCGAGGTCGCCTTCGAAAATGTCGCGTACCGACGGAGCCTGATGAGCGGCAGGCGCTGCCTGCACACCGACAGCCATTCCGGCGGGGGCGCGTTGCGCTCCACTCGCGGGCGTTGCGGCCGTCTTCTCGTCATCCCAATTGAGCATAAATTCTCACCATCAATTTAGAACGGTTTGTACCATCTTTTCTTGAGCGATAAAAGGGTTCGCTCATGAAAAATCCTGTTTTCGATTCGCGCTGCGACCTCGATACAACACTTCGCGCAGCATGAGACCGATCGCGATGCATGACTCGCGAGTGATGCGGTGGGTTCGGGACATCGAGCGATGATCGTCGAGTGTGCGACTGCGTCGCCCGATCGTCCCGCTCACGGCACTCGCGATGCGTGTCGCGAGACTGCCAAAGTACGGATTCCTTATCCGTTTGTAGTCAACGACGGCGCGCAGTTCAACCTTCGTCTCGAATGCGCGCCGCGTTCACTTCAACGTGCCGCGCTTACTGGCACGCTTCGCACTCTTCGAAGCCCGCGTCGCCCGGACGCATCGTGCAGACCGGACCATCGGCTTCGATGGGTGCCGCGTTCAAGGCGCCCGACACATCCGAGCCACCCGCCGCGCCGAAACCACCGGCCGCGCCTTGCGCACCGCCGGCCGAACCGCCGCCGCTCATGCCGCCGGACGGCACCGCGTTCAGTGCGCCGTGCGCCACCGTCGACTTCTCGACGTGCGTCGCCGCCATCGTGCGGAGATAGTAGGTGGTCTTCAGGCCACGCAGCCAAGCGAGCTTGTAGATCTCGTCGAGCTTCTTGCCCGATGCACCGGCCATGAAGATGTTGAGCGACTGCGCCTGGTCGATCCACTTCTGACGACGCGAGGCGCCTTCGACCAGCCACTTCGGATCGACTTCGAACGCCGTCGCGTAGATGGCGCGCAGGTCCGAGGGGATTCGATCGATGCGCGAGAGCATGCCGTCGAAGTACTTCAGGTCGGCGACCATCACTTCGTCCCACAGGCCGCGTTCCTTCAGGTCGCGCACCAGGAACTCGTTGACCACCGTGAACTCGCCCGACAGGTTCGACTTCACGAACAGGTTCTGGAAGGTCGGCTCGATACACGGCGAGACGCCGATGATGTTCGAGATGGTGGCGGTCGGCGCGATCGCGATGCAGTTCGAGTTGCGCATGCCGTGGACGGCGATCCGCTCACGCAGCGGCGCCCAGTCGAGCGATTCGCTCATGTCGACTTCGACATAGCCGCCGCGCGCTTCTTCCAGCAGCTTCAGCGAATCCTGCGGGAGGATGCCGCGATCCCACAGCGAACCGCGGTAGCTCGAGTAGCGGCCGCGCTCTTCCGACAGCTCGGTCGACGCCCAGTAGGCGTAGTAGCAGACCGCTTCCATCGAACGGTCGGCGAACTCGACCGCCGCATCCGACGAGAACGGCGTGCGCAGCAGGTGCAGGCAATCCTGGAAGCCCATGATGCCCATGCCGACCGGGCGGTGCTTCAGGTTCGAGTTACGTGCCTTCGCCACCGCGTAGTAATTGATGTCGATGACGTTGTCGAGCATGCGCATCGCCACGCTGATGGTGCGCTTGAGCTTGTCGTGGTCGAGCGCGTAGTTGCCGTCCGCCTGCTTGACCAGGTGAGCGACGAGGTTGACCGAGCCGAGGTTGCAGACCGCGATTTCGGTGTCGCTCGTGTTCAGCGTGATTTCCGTGCACAGGTTCGACGAGTGGACGACACCGACGTGCTGCTGCGGGGAACGGATATTGCAGGGATCCTTGAACGTGATCCACGGGTGGCCCGTTTCGAACAGCATGCCGAGCATCTTGCGCCAGAGTTGCTGCGCCGGAATCTTCTTGAACAGCTTCAGCTCGCCGCGCGCGACCTTCTGTTCGTAGCCGACATAGGCCGCTTCGAATTCGGCGCCGAACTTGTCGTGCAGATCCGGGCAGGTCGACGGCGAGAACAGCGTCCAGTCGGTGCCTTCCATCACGCGCTTCATGAACAGGTCGGGAATCCAGTTCGCCGTGTTCATGTCGTGGGTACGGCGGCGATCGTCGCCGGTGTTCTTGCGCAGCTCGAGGAATTCCTCGATGTCCAGGTGCCACGTCTCGAGGTACGCGCACACCGCGCCCTTGCGCTTGCCGCCCTGGTTGACCGCCACGGCCGTGTCGTTGACGACCTTCAGGAACGGCACCACGCCTTGCGACTTGCCGTTCGTGCCCTTGATATGCGAACCGAGCGCACGCACGCGCGTCCAGTCGTTGCCGAGGCCGCCGGCAAACTTCGAGAGCAGCGCGTTTTCCTTCAGCGCTTCATAAATGCCGTCGAGATCGTCGGCAACCGTCGTCAGGTAGCACGACGACAACTGCGAGCGGCGCGTGCCCGAGTTGAACAGCGTCGGGGTGGAGCTCATGAAGTCGAAGCTCGACAGCACGTTGTAGAACTCGATCGCCCGCGCTTCGCGGTCGACTTCGTTCAGCGACAGGCCCATCGCCACGCGCATGAAGAACGCTTGCGGCATTTCGATGCGGGTGCCGTCGACGTGCAGGAAGTAGCGGTCGTACAGCGTCTGCAGGCCCAGATAGCCGAACTGCAGGTCGCGGCTTGCGTCGAGCGCGGCGCCCAGGCGCGGCAGATCGAACTGCAGCAGCTTGTCGTCGAGCAGCTCGGCTTCGACGCCGCGCTTCAGGAATTGCGGGAAGTATTCGACGTAGCGCGCCTGCATCTCGCCTTGCAGCACTTCCTCGCCGAGGATTTCGCGACGGATCGTGTGCAGCAGGATGCGCGACGTGACCTGGCTGTAAGCCGGGTCCTTCTCGATCATCGTGCGGGCGGCCAGGATCGCCGAGTCGTAGACCTGGCTCAACGGCACGCCGTCGTACAGGTTCTTGATCGTTTCCGTGACGATCGGCTCCGGGTTGACGGCATCGCCCAGCCCTTCGCAGGCCGCGCCGACCAGCGCACGCAGGTCGGCCAGGTCGAGCGGACGCGTCACGCCCTTGTCGGTCACGTTCAGGCCGACGGTGCCGGCCGGTGCGTCGACCGGCGCGTCGGCATGCGCGCGCTCGAGGTGACGCTTCTCGCGGTACAGCACGTAGGCGCGTGCGACGTTGTGCTCGCCGCCGCGCATCAGCGCCAGTTCGACCTGATCCTGGATGTCTTCGATATGGAACGTGCCGCCGTTCGGGCGGCTGCGCACCAGCGCGCGCACGACGCTTTGCGTCAGTTGCTCGACCAGTTCGCGCACACGCGCCGACGCGGCACCCTGGCCGCCGTTCACCGCGAGGAACGCCTTCGTCACGGCGATCGCGATTTTCGACGGCTCGAACGCCACCACGCTGCCGTTACGGCGGATCACCTTGTAGTCGGCGAACGTCGCCTGCGGCGCCAGTGCGGGCGCCTGCGAAGCCGTTCCAAGAGGGCGCTGCGCGCTCTCGTATTGGGACGTCCCGGTGTCGGTCGTTTGCATGTGCAAAGCTCCTGGTGTTGGATGGTGCGGAGAGATCCGCGGATTTGAAGATTAATGCGCCGGGCTTGGCGCGGGCGGCAAAACACAATAGCGGCACGGGCCGCGCGATACCGTACAACCGACGTCTGTTTTCGTCATGCGTATCGCGCCCCTTGCCGCCTGGTGTGTCTGCGCTATCCGCGGCGCGCCGGGCTGGCCAGGCGCCGCGCTCAGAATTCGTGCCGGCAGCCCCCTGCCGGTGGAGCGGGCCACCTTGGCGGCGCCCACTGTTTTAACACTATATCTAGTGACAAACTCGTCAACTGGCACCAAGTATAGTGGACGTTCTTACTATCTCAAAACGGAAAATTTGGGGCTTCGCTATTGACAGCGAAGCACATTGGCGAAGGCGTAGACGGGGCAAGGATCAGGCGAAATCGTCGCGGCAGCGCAGCGTGCCGAGCGGTGCTCGACGCCCGCCCGGTTAGCGACGATAAGGAAAGGATTCGGGGCCGAGGCCGGTATCGCTCGCATAGCGTTGCCAATCGAAGCACGGGCCGGGGTCGGTCTTGCGGCCCGGCGCGATGTCGGCATGCCCCGCCACCGCCTCGACCGGATAGCGGGCGGCGAGCGCGCGCGTCAGCGTGGCCAGCGTGGCGTATTGCGACGGCTCGAACGGCTGGTCGTCGGCGCCTTCGAGTTCGATGCCGATGGAAAAATCGTTGCAGCGCTCGCGGCCAAGGAAGTTCGACGCGCCGGCGTGCCAGGCACGCGCGTCGCACGACACGAACTGCACCAGCTCGCCATCGCGGCGGATCAGGAAATGCGCCGAGACGCGCAGGCCGCGCAGGTTGGCATCGAAATAGGGATGGGCATCGCAATCGAGCCGGTTCTGGAACAGCGCCTCGATCGCCCCGCCGCCGAACTCGCCGGGCGGCAGGCTGATGTTGTGCACCACCAGCAGCGTGGGCGTCACCCCTGCCGGCCTGGCCTCGTGATTCGGCGACGGCGCGTGGCGCGCACCGCGCACCCAGCCGTACGCGTCGATCACCGGCAGCGCTTGCGTCACGCGCCGCGGCCGGCCGACGTCGTGTGACGTGCCGCGTGCTCGGTGCTGCAGAAGAATTCGCCGCCGGCGGACACCGCCTCGCCCTTCGGCGTGTGCACGCCGCAGTGCGCGCAGCGCACCATCGGCTCGGGCAGCGCGGCGGCGCGCTCGGCCGACGGCCGCGCGCCGCCGAAGCCGCGCCCGGAAGACGGGCCGCCGGCCGAGCCGCCGCGTGCGGTGCGTTCCTGCGCCTGGCGCAGCTTGCGCGCCACCCAGGAGCCGGCGAAGAACAGGAGGATCAGCAGGAGAAGGTTACGCATCGAATTCAGACCATCAGACCATCAGACCACGGAACGGTGCAGCAGCACCTCGAGCACGAAGCGGCTGCCGACATAGGCAAGCAGCAGCGCGCCGAACGAGGCGAGCACCCAGCGTGCGGCGCCGCGCCCGCGCCAGCCCGACAGGCGGCGCGCGACGAGGATACCGCCGAACATGAACCACGAGAGGATCGCGAACACCGTCTTGTGATCGAAGCGCAGCGCGCGCGCATCCACCTGCTCGCTGAACAGGATGCCCGAGGCGAGCGTGAGTGTCAGCAGCACGAAGCCGGCGGCGATCAGACGGAACAGCAGCTTTTCGAGCGTCAGCAGCGGCGGCAGCGTTTCGAGCCAGCCCGCCAGGAAACTGGCCGACTCGATCCGCGCGCCTTGCCGCAGCGCCTGCAGGCGGCGCTCGACCATCAGCATCAGCACCGCATGCAGTGCCGCGATCGCGAACAATCCGTAGGCGATGTTGGCGATCAGGAAGTGCATCTTGAACAATGGCGCGGCCGCATACGGCAGCACGCGCACGCCGCCGAACGCGAGCGGCAGCAGCGAAGCGGCGCAGGCCAGCGGCAGCACCAGCAGGCGCAGGCTGTCGAGCCGGAAGAAGAAGCTCTCGATCCAGTAGATGCCGGCGCCGAGCCAGAACATCGCCGACAACGCGAACGCGAAGCCGAACACCATCGAATCGTGCGGGAAGATGGTGGCGTGCAGCAGCACGCCGTGGGCGAGCAGCGCCGCGAACAGCAGCGCGCGGCCCGTGCCGCTCACCCCGGACGCGGCGGATGCGCGCAGGTCCCGCGGCACGGGAGGCACGCTCGCGACGAGCGGCTGCGCAAGGCCGGAACGGTGCGCGCGCCATCCTGCGACGGACAGGCCGCCGTACAGGAGCGCGGTGAGGGCATACAGTACAATATCCATGTTCGAAGTTTACACTAGGCCCCTTGCCTGCGACGGCTGTCAATATAGCCGACGCCAGCCTTCAGGCCCCACTGTCCATCGCTCCCCATGCTCGACAATCTCACCCAACGGATGGCGCGCGTCGTCAAGACGCTGCGCGGCGAAGCCCGTCTCACCGAAGCGAACACGCAGGAGATGCTGCGTGAAGTCCGGCTCGCGCTGCTCGAGGCCGACGTTTCGCTGCCGGTCGTCCGCGAATTCATCGCCAAGGT
Source organism: Burkholderia sp. 22PA0099 (assembly GCF_047497165.1). Taxonomy (NCBI): domain Bacteria; kingdom Pseudomonadati; phylum Pseudomonadota; class Betaproteobacteria; order Burkholderiales; family Burkholderiaceae; genus Burkholderia; species Burkholderia sp. 22PA0099. Next base: position 3,987,184 of record NZ_CP163165.1, read on the forward strand.
CAAGGAAAAGGCGCTCGGCGAGGATGTGATCAGCAGCCTGTCGCCGGGCCAGGCGCTCGTCGGCGTGGTGCAGAAGGAACTGACCGCGGTGATCGGCGGCGACTACGAAGGCAAGGCCGCCGAGCTGAACCTCGCCGTCACGCCGCCCGCGATCATCCTGATGGCCGGCCTGCAAGGCGCGGGCAAGACCACCACGGTCGGCAAGCTCGCCAAGCTGCTGCGCGACAAGCAGAAGAAGAAAGTGCTGACGGTGTCGTGCGACATCTACCGCCCCGCCGCGATCGCCCAGTTGAAAACGGTGAGCGAACAGGTCGGCGCCGAATTCTTCCCGTCCACGCCGGACCAGAAGCCCGTCGAGATCGCGCGCGCCGCGGTCGACTGGGCCAAGCGCCATTACTGCGACGTGCTGATCGTCGACACGGCCGGCCGCCTCGGTATCGACGAGGCGATGATGAAGGAAATCGCCGACCTGCACGCGGCGCTCGATCCGGCCGAAACGCTGTTCGTGGTCGACGCGATGCTGGGCCAGGATGCCGTCAACACCGCCAAGGCGTTCAACGACGCCCTGCCGCTCACGGGCGTGGTGCTGACCAAGCTCGACGGCGATTCGCGCGGCGGCGCGGCGCTGTCGGTGCGCCACATCACCGGCAAGCCGATCAAGTTCGTCGGCGTGGCCGAAAAGCTCGACGGCCTCGAAGTGTTCCACCCGGATCGCATGGCGAACCGCATCCTCGGCATGGGCGACATCCTCGCGCTGGTCGAGGAAGCGCAGCGCGGCGTCGACATGCAGGCGGCCGAAAAGCTCGCCAACAAGGTCAAGAAGGGTGGCGATTTCGACCTCGACGATTTCCGCGCGCAAATCTCCCAGATGAAGAACATGGGCGGCCTGTCGTCGCTGATGGACAAGCTGCCGGCGCAGTTCCAGCAAGCCGCCGCCGGCGCCAACATGGGCATGGCCGAGAAGCAGATCCGCCGCATGGAAGGCATCATCAACTCGATGACGCCGACCGAGCGCGCCAAGCCCGAACTGATCAAGGCCACCCGCAAGCGCCGCATCGCGGCCGGCGCGGGCGTGCCGGTGCAGGAAGTCAACCGCATGCTGAATCAGTACGACCAGATGCGCACGATGATGAAGAAGCTGAAGGGCGGCAACATGCAGAAAATGATGCGCGGCCTGAAGGGCATGATGCCGGGCATGCGTTAAGCCGCCCCGCATCGAATTTTGCCGCGCCCCACGCGGCACGATGCGAGGTATATCCTACTCACGCATCGTCCGCCGGCCCGTTCGCGGGCCGTTTCCGATTGATCCGATCGCACCTCAGAACCCATGAACCGCGAAGAAGCCCTTCAGATATTCCAGCACTCCGAGCAGATCGTCTCCGCCGAGGAGGTCAACGCCTCGATCTCGCGGATGGCCTCCGCGATCCGCGACGAAATCGGCGATGCGTTCCCGCTCGTGCTGTCGGTGATGGGCGGCGCGGCCGTGTTCACCGGCATGCTGCTGCCGCACCTCGATTTCCCGCTCGAGTTCGACTACATCCACCTGACGCGCTACCGGAACACCACCCAGGGCAGCCCGGAAATGCACTGGCGCGTGGCGCCGCGCGAATCGGTGAAGGATCGCATCGTGATCGTGCTCGACGACATTCTCGACGAAGGCGAAACGATGGCCGCGATCCGCGACCGCATCCTCGACATGGGCGCGAAGCGGTTCCTGTCCGCCGTGCTGTGCGAAAAGACGCTCGCCAAGGACAAGCCGCTGCATCCGGATTTCTGCGGTTTTTCGGTGCCGGATCGTTACGTGTTCGGCTGCGGCATGGATGCCAAGGGCTACTGGCGCAACCTGCCGACGATCCGCGCGCTGACGGCCGAGGTCTGACGCCGGCCAACGCCAGCGCCACGCGCGCGGCCCCCCGCACAAAACAAAACGGCTCGCGCCAGAACGCGAGCCGTTTTTTCATGGGCAGCCCCGGGAACGGCGCGCCGAGGCGCCCTTCCCGCCGGCCCGCGTTCAGCGCGCGAGCGCTTCGCGCACCTTCTCGATCACCGTCAGCGCCGCGCCCTGAACCGGCAGCAGCGTCGCCTCGGTTTCGCGACGGCCCTGATACTCGATCTTGCCGTCCTTCAGGCCACGATCGCCGATCACGAGGCGGTGCGGCACGCCGATCAATTCCCAATCGGCGAACATCACGCCGGGGCGCTCGCCGCGATCGTCGAGGATCACGTCGATGCCGGCTGCCAGCAGGTCCGCGTGCAGCGTATCGGCCGCTTCGCGCACCGCTTCGCTGCGGTCATAGCCCATCGGGCACAGCACGACCTGGAACGGCGCGATCGATTCGGGCCAGATGATGCCCTTGTCGTCGAAGTTCTGTTCGATCGCGGCGCCGAGAATGCGCGTGACGCCGATCCCGTAGCAACCCATTTCCATCGGCTGCGGCTTGCCGTTTTCATCGAGGAACGTCGAACCGAGCGCCTTCGAGTACTTGGTGCCGAGCTGAAACACGTGGCCGACTTCGATGCCACGGCAGATGTCGAGCACGCCCTTGCCGTCCGGCGACGCGTCGCCCTTCCTGACGTTGCGCAGGTCGGCAACGACCGGCTCGGGCAGGTCGCGGCCCCAGTTCACGCCGGCGATGTGGTAATCCACCTCGTTGGCGCCCACCACGAAATCGCTCATGTTCGCGACTGTGCGATCGGCGATCACCTTGACCGGCTTCTTGGTGCCGATCGGGCCGAGGTAGCCCGGCGGCGTGCCGAACCATTCGACGATCTCGGCTTCGGTCGCCATCCGATAACCGGCCAGGCCCGGCTGCTTCGACGCCTTGATCTCGTTCAGTTCGTGATCGCCGCGCATCATCAACAGCCAGATGGTGGGTTCGGCGCCTTCGTTGTCGGTCGCGACGATGATCGACTTGATGGTGCGTTCCAGCGGGATATTCAGCAGCTCGGCCACCGCTTCGCACTTCGCCTTGCCCGGCGTGGCGACCTTGGCGAGCGCCTCGGCCGGCGCCGCGCGGCTGGCGATCAGCGGCAGCGCTTCGGCCGCCTCGACGTTCGCCGCGAAATCGGAGGTCGGGCAATAGGCGATCGCGTCCTCGCCGGTGTCGGCGATCACGTGGAATTCATGCGAGCCGCTGCCGCCGATCGAGCCGTTGTCGGCCGCCACCGCACGGAATTCGAGGCCGATGCGCGTGAACACGCGCACGTAGGCTTCGTACATCTTGCGGTACGACTCCTTGAGGCCGGCCTGATCCTTGTCGAACGAATAGGCGTCCTTCATGATGAATTCGCGGCCGCGCATCACGCCGAAGCGCGGGCGGATCTCGTCGCGGAACTTGGTCTGGATCTGATAGAAGTTCACCGGCATTTGCCGGTAGCTCTTGATCTGCGCGCGCGCGATGTCGGTGATGACTTCCTCGTGCGTCGGCCCGATCACGAAGTCGTTGTCCTTGCGATCCTTGAAGCGCAGCAGTTCGGGGCCGTACTGCACCCAGCGGCCCGATTCCTGCCAGAGCTCGGCCGGCTGGACGGCCGGCATCAGCAGTTCGATCGCACCTGCCCGGTTCATCTCCTCGCGCACGATCGCCTCGACCTTGCGAATCGAGCGCAGGCCGATCGGCAGATAGTTGTAGATACCGCCGGCGACGCGGCGAATCATGCCGGCGCGCACCATCAGTTTGTGGCTGACGATCTCGGCGTCGGCGGGAGCTTCCTTCAGGGTGCCGATAAAGAAACGGGAGGCTTTCATGCGGACAGTTCCAGAAACGACGGCCCAACGCGGGGCCGCCGGAAAAAGGCGAAAAGGGGTGGATAACTGCGCGCAACGGTGTGCAACGAGGCGATCGTGGCGCAGATGACGTAGCAGACGAATCGGGGACAGTGTAGCTGCGAACCTCGCCGAGATTCGGGCCATTGCGGTGCGCGGCGCCCGTTATCTGTTTATAATCAAAGCAATTTTAAAGGATTCGAAGGTGGTTGTATGCTGGATCGTGAAGGCTTTCGCCCGAACGTCGGCATCATCCTCTTGAACGCGCACAATGAGGTGTTTTGGGGCAAACGGCTTCGTGAGCATTCCTGGCAATTCCCGCAAGGGGGCATCAAGTATGGTGAGACCCCGATGCAGGCCATGTTCAGGGAATTGCACGAGGAGACGGGCCTGCTTCCCGAGCACGTCAAGATCATCGGCCGCACACGCGACTGGTTGCGTTACGAGGTGCCGGACAAGTTCATCAAGCGTGAAGTCCGCGGGCATTATCGCGGACAAAAGCAGATCTGGTTTCTGCTGCGGATGGTCGGACGCGATTGCGACATTTGCTTGCGCGCAACCGACCACCCGGAGTTCGATGCCTGGCGCTGGAACGAGTACTGGGTGCCGCTTGACGCAGTGATCGAGTTCAAGCGGGATGTCTATCAGTTGGCGTTGACGGAATTGTCGCGTTTCCTGCGCCGGCCGGCGCAGCGGCCCGACGGCAACAAAACGCGCGCCGCAGTGCGGCCCACGCGTTATCCGCGCATGATCGGGGTTCATCCGATCGACGCATCGCAGGTGTGTTCCGAGGTCGAGCCGGGCGCTAGCGTGCTCGACGAGCCCCCGGTTCGCTACCTGCTGCGCGACTGATCCCGCCGACCGGGAAAACCATGAAGCATGTCCGGGCGCGGCAGCGGTTGCCGCGCCCTTTTTTCGAGGTGTGCAATTTGAAATCGTTCGCTCTTGCCGCAGCATCGTTGGCTGCGGTCGCCGTGCTGGCCGGCTGCGCTCACTCCAAAACGCAAAGTCAGCCGTCCGACCAGGACAGCAAGGACAGCAAGGACAACAGCACGTTCGTCTATCTGCTCGACCGTCACCCGATCTGGCAGGAAAACAAGGTCGACACGCTCCCGCCGTTGCCGCAAGCCTCGAACCTGATCCCGTTCGAAGTCTCGCAGAACACGCCGCTGCAGTTTTCCGTCGACGACAAGTCGCTGGTCGTCGGCACCGACGGCATCGTTCGTTACACGTCGGTCATCACCAGCCCGGCCGGCGCGCGCAACGTGACCTACGAAGCGATCCGCTGCGACACCTATGAGTGGCGCCAGTACGCGGCGTTGAACGCCGACCACGACGGCTGGGACCGCACCGTCGAAACCGACTGGACGCGCATCGAGAACGGCAACCTGAACGCCTATCGCGCCGCGCTCTACCAGGACTACTTCTGCTCGAACAAGATGCCGGCCGCAACCACCAAGGCGATCATCGAGAACCTGCGCGCGCACCGCACGATCCTGAGCCAACAGATTCGCTGAACGGCCGCAGTCGCCGCAACGCGTTCCTTTACCAGGAAGTCAAAAAACAAGCCCGCATCAGCGGGCTTTGTTTTTACCGGGTCGGCAGCCCGACGTGCGTCAGATCAGCACGAGGTTGTCGCGATGAATCAGCTCGGGCTCAAGCATGTAGCCGAGCACGGTTTCGATCTCGCTGCTCGGCTTGCGCTGAATCAACTTGGTTTCGGCGCTGCTGTAGTTGGTCAGCCCGCGCGCGACCTCACGGCCGGCATCGTTGACGCAGGCGATCACCTCGCCGCGCGCGAACACGCCCTGCACATTGACGATACCGATCGGCAGCAGGCTCTTGCCGCCGCTGGTCAGCTTCTCGACCGCGCCCGCATCGATGACGACGTGGCCGCGCACCTGCAGGTGATCGGCCATCCACTGCTTGCGCGCCGCCATGCGCGCCGTGCGCGCGATCAACTGGGTGCCGATCGCTTCGCCTTCCGCGAGCCGCACGAGCACGTCGGTCTCGCGGCCGCTCGCGATCACGGTATTCGCGCCGCTATGCGCCGCGCGCTTCGCCGCGAGGATCTTGGTCAGCATGCCGCCACGGCCGAGGCTCGACCCCGCACCGCCGGCCATCGACTCGAGATCGGACGCGCCGGCATCGGCCTCCTGCACCAGCGTGGCCTTCGGATCCTTGCGCGGATCGGCCGTAAACAGCCCCGGCTGATCGGTCAGGATCACGAGCGCATCGCCTTCGATCAGGTTCGCGACGAGTGCGCCCAGCGTATCGTTATCGCCGAATTTGATTTCGTCGGTAACGACCGTGTCGTTCTCGTTGATGATCGGGACCACGCCCAGACGCAGCAGCGTGAGCAGCGTCGAGCGCGCATTCAGATAACGCTCGCGGTCCGCCAGGTCGGCGTGGGTCAGCAGGATCTGGGCGGTGCGGATGCCGTGTTCGCCGAAACGGCTTTCGTAGACTTGCGCCAGCCCCATCTGACCGACCGCGGCGGCGGCCTGCAACTCGTCGATTTCACGCGGACGCTTGCTCCAGCCGAGCCGCTGCATGCCCTCGGCGATCGCGCCCGAGCTGACCAGCACGACCTCCTTGCCGGCCTCGCGCAGTGCGGCGATCTGGGCGGCCCAGCGGCCGATCGCAGCATGATCGAGCCCGCGCCCGTCGTTGGTGACGAGGCTGGAACCTACCTTCACAACCAATCGCTTCGAATCGGCGATGATCGAACGCATCGTGCGCTGCTCCTGTAGTGAAGCGCAATTCAATCGGAGCGCGGCGGCCGGAGCAGCCTGCCGCGCATCGGTCGGCGGCCTGAGCCGCCCGGGTATCGATTACTCGCCTGCCGGCTCGGCACCCGGCTCCGGCGACGCAGGATGGGCGCCCGGCGCTTCGCGGAACCGCACGTCGGCGGCGAGATCCTCGGCTTCGGCCGCACGATGCGCATCCGAGTGCGCCGACACGTAGTCGTACACCGCATAGATCAGGCTTTCGCAGCCCTGCCCCGTCAGCGCGGAGATCTCGAACACCGGACCTTCCCAGCCGAAACGGCTGATGAAATCGGCAACGCGTTCGGCGCGCTCGTCTTCCGGCACCATGTCGAGCTTGTTCAGCACGAGCCAGCGCTGCTTTTCGTAGAGCGATTCGTCGTACTTGCGCAGTTCGCCGACGATCGCCTTCGCCTCGGCCACCGGATCGACGTTCTCGTCGAACGGCGCGAGATCGACCAGATGCAGCAGCACGCCGGTACGCTGCAAGTGGCGCAGGAACTGGTGGCCAAGGCCCGCACCTTCGGCGGCGCCTTCGATCAGCCCCGGAATATCGGCGATCACGAAGCTCTTGCTCGGGCCGACGCGCACCACGCCGAGATTCGGCGCGAGCGTCGTGAACGGGTAGTCGGCAATCTTCGGCCTGGCGTTCGACACCGACGAAATGAAGGTGGACTTGCCCGCATTCGGCATGCCGAGCAGGCCGACGTCGGCCAGCACCTTCAGTTCGAGCTTCACCATGCGTCGCTCGCCGGGCTTGCCGTCGGTCTTCTGACGCGGCGCACGGTTCGTGCTCGACTTGAAGTGCAGGTTACCGAGGCCGCCCGCGCCGCCTTCCGCGACCTGCACCTTCTGCTCGTGCTCGGTCAGGTCGGCGATCAACTCGCCGGTATCCATGTCGGTAATGATGGTGCCCACCGGCATGCGCAGCGTGATGTCATCGCCACCCTTGCCATAGCAATCCGAGCCACGGCCGGTTTCGCCGTTGCGCGCCAGGTGCTTTTTCGAGAACCGGTAGTCGATCAGCGTATTGATGTTGCGGTCAGCCACCGCATACACGCTGCCGCCTCGGCCGCCGTCGCCGCCGTCCGGCCCGCCGAACGGAACGAACTTCTCGCGGCGCATCGACGCGCTGCCATCACCTCCGTCCCCGGCGATGACTTCGATTCGCGCTTCGTCAATGAACTTCATCCGTTGCTCCGCCCAGAATGTGAACCAATATTGTGCCGCGAGCCGCCGCGCTTGACCATTCGGCCATTCGGCCAGGTCGGGCCGACCCGGCCAGACGCGCGGCGTCGCGCAAATGAAAAAGGCCCCGCGTTTTCAGCGGGGCCTTTGTGGCTATGAAGCCCGAACCGGCGAAAACTTACGCAGCAGCCGGGACGACGATAACCAGATGCTTCTTGTCCGCGCCCTTGGTCGCGAACTTGACGTGACCGTCGACCAGTGCGAACAGCGTGTGGTCCTTGCCGATACCGACGTTATCGCCCGGGTGCATGCGCGTGCCGCGCTGACGAACGATGATGCCGCCGGCATTGATGGCCTGACCGCCGTAAACCTTCACGCCGAGGCGCTTCGATTCGGAGTCGCGGCCGTTACGGGAGGAACCCCCTGCCTTTTTGTGTGCCATTTGATAGCTCCTTTACCGTAGCGCTTACGCGGTGATCGCGTCGATGCGCAGTTCGGTGTAGTTCTGGCGGTGGCCGCCGTGCTTTTGGTAGTGCTTCCGGCGACGCATCTTGAAGATGGTGACCTTGGCATGACGACCGTGCGACACAACGGTAGCCTTGACGGAAGCCCCACTGACCAGCGGCGTACCGAACTGAATCGATTCGCCTTCGCCCACTGCGAGAACCTGGTCGAGCGTGATTTCTGCGTCAATGTCTGCCGGTATCTGTTCTACTTTCAATTTTTCGCCGACAGCAACCTTATACTGCTTGCCACCGGTTTTTATGACCGCGTACATTGCAAACCTCACTCTAGATCTGTTTTTCCATGCACCGTGCGTGGAAAACGCGTGATTATACAGAGAGTTAGGAGATAGGTCAAAGCCAATCGCGATCGCCCGCGCAAGCGCTTCCGCCGCGCGCCGCACCGGTCGATGTGACCCTCGGAAAGCCCTTGCCCCGCCTGGCATCGGGTGCCGGCCGTGTGAAACGGGGCATGAAACACGCGTCGAATCCGCCCGCCGCCGCGTGCTCCGGTGCGACACGCGCGAAGCAAACCCGGCCGTCCGGCAGGCTACGGCCCGGCGATCTCCCGAATCGCCTTATAATCCGGCGCACTACCCCATTCCATGATCATGTCGTCCACTGCCTCCCCTTCCCCGAGCGCCGCCCAACTGCTGGCCCCGATCACCGACGATATGGAGCAGGTCAACCGCGTCATTCGGCAGAGCCTGTCGTCCGATGTGCTGCTGATCAACCAGATCGCCGAATACATCATCGGCGCGGGCGGCAAGCGGCTGCGCCCGGCACTGCTGCTGCTCGTCGCGGGTGCGCTGGGCGACAGCTCCAGCCATCGCCACACGCTGGCCGCGGTCGTCGAGTTCATCCACACGGCCACGCTGCTGCACGATGATGTCGTCGACGAATCGGAACTGCGACGCGGCCGCAAGACGGCCAACGCGCTGTTCGGCAATGCCGCGAGCGTGCTGGTCGGCGATTACCTTTACTCCCGTTCGTTCGAGATGATGGTCGGCGTCGGCAAGATGCGCGTGATGGAAATCCTCTCGGAAGCCACCACGATCATCTCCGAAGGCGAAGTGCTGCAGTTGCTCAACATGCATGACGCCGATGTGGACGAATCGCGCTACATGCAGGTGATCCGCTACAAGACAGCGAAGCTGTTCGAGGCGTCCGCGCGCCTGGGCGCCGTGCTGGCCGGCGCCGACGCGACGGTCGAAGCTGCGGCGGCCGAATACGGCCGCCGCATCGGCACCGCGTTCCAGATCATGGACGACTGGCTCGACTACGCCGGCACCGCCGAATCGATGGGCAAGAACGCCGGTGACGATCTGCGCGAAGGCAAGCCGACGCTGCCGTTGATCCATTTGCTCGAGCACGGCACGCCCGAACAGCAGACGCTCGCGCGCGACGCGATCGAGCAAGGCGGCACCGATCGATTCGACACGATCTTCGATGCGATCACGCGTTCGGGCGCCCTCGATCACACGCTCGAATGCGCGCGGCAGGAAGCCCAGGCCGCCGCCGCCGCAATTTTTTCATTCCCCTCTTCCATTTTCAAAAACTCGCTGCTAGAATTATGTTCTTACTCGACGACACGGAAGTCTTGAACGAGACTGAAGTAGCAGAAGAGTCCAATTCGGGGTGTAGCTTAGCCTGGTAGAGCGCTACGTTCGGGACGTAGAGGCCGGAGGTTCGAATCCTCTCACCCCGACCAGAATTTTGAAAAAACCGCATATTCGTATGCGGTTTTTTTTTGCCTGATTTCATCGCCCCTCCCCGTCAAGCGCCGCCACGGGCCTTACCACGGCTCGTCACAAGCGCCGGGCGGCCCTCTGCTATAGTCACCCCATCCCTGACCCTCACCGTTCCCGATCCGCGTGGACCACATTCCCTTATGGGCGCAAATCTGCGCCGTCTTTGTCCTGCTTCTCTGCTCCAGCTTCTTCTCGATTTCTGAAACGGCCATGATGGCGCTCAACCGCCATCGGTTGAAGCTCCTCGCCAATCAGAACGCACTCGGCGCGAAAACCACGCAACGGTTGCTGACGCGTACCGATCAACTGTTGAGCGTGATCCTGATCGGCAACAACCTGTTCAACACGATCATCCCGGTCCTGACCACCTCGATCGCGCTGCGCACGTTCGGTCACGACAACCTGGTGCTGTCGATCGCGACCGGCATCGTGGCGTTTCTGATCATCGTGTTCGCCGAAATCACGCCGAAGATCGTCGGCGCAACCTATCCCGAGCGCATCGCCCTGCCGGCCAGCCTGCTGATCGCGCCGCTGATGCGCGTCATGAAGCCGGTGATCTGGTTCGTCAATCAGCTCGCGAACGGCACGCTCGGCCTCTTGCGCATCAACACCAAGGGCGGCCGCGACCAGCGCTTCTCGATCGAGGAACTGCGCTCGATCGTGCTCGAATCGGGCAGCTTCATGCCGACCAAGCACCGCAGCATCCTGCTGAACCTGTTCGACCTGGAAAACATCACCGTCGACGACGTGATGATCCCGCGCCGCCAGATCGAATCGCTGAACTTCGACGCGCCGCTCGACGACATCCTCCATCAGATCGAAACCTGCTACCACAACCGCCTGATCGTGTATCAAGGCGATATCGACCAGGTGCTCGGTGTGCTGCACGTGCGCAAGACGCTGGCCGCGCTGCGCAATCAGGAACTCGACCGCGACACGCTGCGCCGGCTGCTGGCCGAGCCGTATTACGTGCCGTCGGGCACCCCGGTGTTCCAGCAACTGCAATATTTCCAGGAGAGCCGCCAGCGCACCGCGCTGGTGGTCAACGAATACGGCGAGCTCGAGGGCCTCATGACGCCCGAGGACATCATCGAGGAACTGATCGGCGAATTCACCTCGTCGACGCCGAACGGCAGCGGCTCGCGCGGCGGCTGGAACGCCAGCGGCGAGTGCATCGTGTCGGGCGGCATCCCGCTGCGCGAACTGAATCGCTGGCTGCATCTGAGCCTGCCGACCAGAGGGCCGAAGACGCTCAACGGGCTGATCCTCGAAACCCTTGAAGAAATTCCCGAGGGCGACGTATGCATGAAGATCGGCGACGTAATGCTCGAGGTCATGCGTAGCGACGACCAGGCGGTGCGCACCGTCAAGCTGTTCAAGCCGCGCACCACGCGAGCGGCTCGCGGGCTGCTGCGCTGATTCCTGTCATATTCGAATCCTGACGGAGCCGCCGCTCCCGCACCATTGGTCGTTCGGCCGACTACCGGCCCGCCACCGCCCGCGCGATGATCGTCTCGTCGCAATCCCGAGGCGGCCGCGAGGCCGGTTTCCGATGTCCACGCCCCATTCCTCCGACGTCGCGCGGCTTGCGCCGCCGGTGTCAGCCGGTGACGCGCCCGTCGTCGCCCTCGTCAACGAAATCCTGCAAGCGGCGGCCGCGCGCGACGCGTCCGATATCCATATCGAGCCGGCCGAACGCGGCTGGCGCGTGCGACTGCGGATCGACGGCGCACTGCATGCGTTCGCCGCGCCGCCCGCGCATCTGCGCGACGGTGTCGTCACACGCCTGAAGGTGCTCGCGCGGATGGACATCGCGGAGCGCCGCGTGCCGCAGGACGGTCGCCTGCGCCTGACGCTCGCGCCGGGCCAGACGGGCGACTATCGCGTCAATTCGCTGCCGACGCTGCATGGAGAAAAACTCGTGCTGCGCCGGCTCGACACGCTGCCGGCCGACCTGTCGCTGCCGGCGCTTGGCTTCGATCCGCAGCAAGCTGCCGAACTCGATGCGGCGATCGCCGCACCACATGGCCTCGCGCTGGTTACGGGGCCGACCGGCAGCGGCAAGACGGTCACGCTCTATTGCTGCCTGCAACGGCTCAACCTCGCCTCGCGAAATCTCTGCACCATCGAAGATCCGGCGGAACTGCAGCTCGACGGCCTCAATCAGGTCAACGTACGCGACAAGGCCGGGCTGAATTTCGCCGTCGCGCTGCGCGCGTTCCTGCGGCAGGACCCGGACGTCATCATGGTTGGCGAAATCCGCGACACGGAAACCGCCGATGTCGCGCTGAAGGCCGCGCAAACCGGCCACCTCGTGCTGTCGACGCTGCACACCAACGACGCGCCGGGCGCGATTGCCCGCCTGCTCGATATCGGCGTTGCGCCGTATCACATCGCGGCGGCGCTGCGCGTGGTCACGGCCCAGCGGCTCGTGCGGCGGCTCTGCGGCACCTGCCGCCAGCCCTCGCGCACGACACGCACCGCGCTCGCCGCCGCCGGCCTCGATCCGGCACAGCTCGACACTGGCTGGCAGCCCTTCGAGGCCACCGGCTGCGAGGCCTGCCACGGCATCGGTTATCGTGGCCGGATCGGTATACATCAGGTGATGCGCGTCTCCGATGCATTGCGCGAGGCCATCGTCGCGCGCAACGGCATCGGCGCGCTCGTCCGGCAAGCACGGGCCGACGGCATGCGGACCTTGCGCGAAGCCGCGCTGGCACGCGTGTACGACGGCACCACCAGCCTCGACGAGGCACTCGCCGCCACGGACGCCGGATGAGCGCGCCGCTGGTGGACGAGCGACGGTTTCGCTGGGCCGGGGTGGCGCGGGATGGCGCACGCCGCCAAGGCACCCTGATCGCCGTCGACGGCGCTGCGGCGCGCCGGCAACTGCATCGCGGCGGCGTCACCGTGCTTGATCTCGCCGATCGCGGCCCGGCCCGCCTGCCGGCTGCGCGGGCGCGCGACGTCACGCGCCTGACGCGCCAGCTCGGTGGCTTGCTGCGCGCGGGCTTGCCGCTCGCGCCCGCGCTCGACCTGCTCGCCGAGCCGGGGGGCCGGCACGACATCGCACGCATCGCGGCCGGGCTGTCCCGCGCGATCGTCGCGGGCAGCCAGTTGTCGGAGGCCATGTGCCGCTATCCGCGCCAGTTCGATCCGATGTTCCGACAATTGATCGCGGTCGGCGAGGCCTCGGGCCAACTCGCCGCCTTGCTCGCGCGCCTGGCCGACGATCGCGAACACGCCGCCGCCCTGCGCGCACGGGTGCGTTCGGCGCTGACCTATCCGGCTGCCGTGCTGGCCTTCGCACTGGCGATCACGGCGGCGCTGCTGGTCTGGGTCGTACCCACCTTCGCGCAGGTTTTCGAGGGCTTCGGCGCGGCGCTGCCCGCGCCCACCCGCTTCGTACTCGCGCTGTCCGATGGCGTTGCTCGTTATGGGCCGCCGGCCTTGCTTGCCTGCGCGGTGGCAGTCATCGCCGGCACCACGCTGCTGCGCCGTTCACCCGATGCGCAAATCGTCATCAGCCGCGCGACCTTGCGCCTGCCGTTGCTCGGCCCGTTGTTGCGCACGCTCGCGGCCGCGCGCTGGAGCCGCACGCTCGGCACGCTGCTGCGTGCGGGCACGCCGCTGGCCGACGCGTTCGATTCGCTCGCGCACGCCACCGGCAACCCCGTATTCGACCGGGCCACGCCCGACATCGCGGCGCGGCTGCTGCGCGGCGAGCGGCTCGCGGCGGCCATGCGCGCGGCCGGCTGCTTCCCGGCCGAGGTGGTGCAGCCGATCGCCGTGGCCGAGGAATCGGGCACGCTCGACGCCATGCTGGTGGATATCGCCGTGCTCTGCGAGCGGCAGGTCGACGAACGAATCGGCACGCTGACCAGCCTCTGCGAGCCGCTCGTCGTGATCGTGCTCGGCGGGCTGGTCGGCGCACTCGTGGTCGCCATGTACCTGCCGATCATCCAGCTCGGCAACGTGGTGGTGTAGCATCGCTCCCGGTCCCCGCTCTCGACTTCCCCGGCTTCGATGAATTCGCTCCTCGCCCTGTCCGATCCCTGGTTCGCGTTCGCCGCGTTGCCGGCCGCCGTTCGCTACGCGTTCGCGGTCGTGATCGGCCTCGTGGTCGGCAGCTTCCTGAACGTCGTCGCGCATCGGCTGCCGGCCATGATGGAGCGCGCCTGGAAGGCGGAGCTCGCGGAGGCAACGGGCAACGATCCGGCGCACGACGACGGGCTGCCGCCGCGCTACAACCTCTGGGCGCCGCGCAGTGCCTGCCCGCATTGCGGCCATGTCCTGCGCGCCTGGGAGAACGTGCCGGTATTCAGCTACCTCGCGCTGCGCGGGCGCTGCGCCCGATGTCGCGCGCCAATCAGCCTGCGCTATCCGCTCGTCGAGCTCGGCTCCGGCTTGCTCGCGGCCGCCTCGCTCTACGCGTTCGGCCCCGCACCGGCCGCGCTGGCCGCGTTCGGCTTGTGCGCGACGCTGCTGGCGATGAGCCTGATCGACATGAAAACGGGTTATCTGCCCGATTCGATGACGCTGCCGCTGCTGTGGGCCGGCCTGATCGTCAACCTGTCGGGCAACTTCGTCGATCTGCGCGAGGCGGTGATCGGCGCGATTGCCGGTTATCTGTTCCTCTGGTGCGTGTTCTGGCTGTTCAAGCTGCTGCGCGGCATCGAGGGCATCGGCTATGGCGACCTGAAGCTGCTGGCCGCGCTCGGCGCGTGGCTCGGCTGGGTTGCGCTGCCGCAGGTGCTGCTGATCGCGGCGTTGAGCGGCGCAGCGGTCGGGCTGGTGGCGATGTGGCGCGGCCGCATGCGTTATGAAGAACCGCTGCCGTTCGGCCCGTTCCTCGCGCTCGGCGGCATCGTCACGCTGCTGCATGGCACGCCGTTCTACCTGGCCCTCGGAGGCTGACCCCATGTTCTCGGTTGGATTGACGGGCGGAATCGGCAGCGGCAAGACCACGGTGGCGAACCGCTTCGGCGAGCTCGGCGCCACGCTGATCGACACCGATGCCATTGCTCATCGCGTCACGGCGCCGGGCGGCAGCGCCATGGCGCCGATCGCGGCAGCCTTCGGCGACGAATTCGTCGCGGCCGACGGCGCACTCGACCGCGCCCGCATGCGCGCGCTGGTGTTCGGCGACGACGCCGCGCGCAAGCGGCTCGAAGCGATCACGCATCCGCTGATCCGCGCCGAAACCGAACGCGAGGCCACGCTGGCAACCGGCGCCTACGTGATCTTCGTGGTGCCGCTGCTGGTCGAATCGCGAAGCTGGCGCCGCCGCGTCGATCGCGTACTTGTGATCGATTGCGAAGTGGAAACGCAGATCATGCGCGTCATGCAGCGCAATGGTTTCGCGCGCGAGCAGGTCGAGGCGATCGTCGCCCGCCAGGCCACGCGCGAGGCACGCCTGGCGGCAGCCGACGACGTGATCGTCAACGAACATGCGCCCGATGCCGTGCTCGACGCCCGCATCGACGCGCTGCACACCCGCTATCTCGCGCTCGCCGCATCGAAGTCCTGAGCATTCGCGCCCGGCGCGCACCGTGTAGGCGCACGCGCCAAGCGAGGTCAAAATGGCGCGATTGCGACACCAGACAGTGGGCATTAGAATGGGCGGCAATTCCGGTCCATTTGTCCCAACCTAGGCGAGCGCGCTTGATTCTTTACGAGTATCCGTTCAACGAACGCATCCGCACGTTGCTGCGCCTCGAAGATTTGTTCGAGCGCCTGACGTTCTTCCTCGCGCAGGAAGACCCGAGGGAGCATCACGTTGCGCTCACGACGCTGTTCGAAATCGCGGAAGTCGCGGGCCGGGCGGACCTCAAATCGGACCTGATGAAGGAACTGGAGCGCCAGCGGCAAACGCTCGCGCCGTTTCGCGGCAATCCCGGCATCGAGCAGAACGCGCTCGAAGCCGTGCTCGGCGAAATCGAGCAGACGCTCGCGAACCTGAGCCAGATGCAGGGCAAGACCGGCCAGCATCTGCTCGACAACGAATGGCTCAGCAGTATTCGCAGCCGCGCCGTCATTCCGGGCGGTACCTGCAAATTCGATCTGCCGTCCTACTATGCGTGGCAGCAATGGCCCGCCGAGCAGCGGCGCCAGGACATCGCCAAGTGGGCAATGCCGATGCTGCCGTTGCGCGACGCGGCGACCATCGTGTTGCGTCTGGCGCGTGAATCGGGCCAGGCGTCGAAAGTGATGGCGATGCAAGGCAGTTACCAGCAAATGCTGTCGGGACGCAGCTACCAGCTCATGCAGGTGCGCGTGCCGCCCGAACTCCATGTGATCCCCGAAGCCAGCGCCAACAAGTACATGCTGTGGGTGCGCTTCACCGTCCAGGATGGCGACGTCCGGCCGCGCGCGGTCGATATCGACGTACCGTTCCAGTTGACGCTCTGCAATCTCTGAAATCGTGACTACTGTCGTCAAATGCCCGGCCTGCGGCAAACCTGTCCGCTGGGTTCCGGAAAGCAGCTTCCGCCCGTTCTGTTCGGCCCGTTGCAAGCAGATGGATCTCGGCGCCTGGGCCGCCGAACGTTACCGGATCGGCAGCACCGACGAACCGTCGTCGGAAGACGAGCCGGACGACCGCAACGGCCGTCACGACTGATCGTTCAACGCGCGCCGGCTTCCTTGGCCAGCAGGTCGAGCACCGGCAGTGCAGCCGGCAGCAGCGGTGCGACCTCCACCGGCAAATGCTGCCAGACGAACGCCTGCCCTTCCCGGCTGTGCGGCTCGCCATCCCAGCCCGTCACCTTGCAGAAGAACAAGCGCACGTAGGCGTGCGGGTAATCGTGCTCGAGCGTGTGCCAGCGATGGCAGGCCGTCACGTGAATGCCCAGCTCCTCGTGCAGCTCGCGCGCGAGCGCGGCCTCGACGCTTTCACCCGCCTCAAGCTTGCCGCCCGGAAACTCCCAATACCCTTCATAGGGCTTGCCGGCCGGACGCTGCGCGAGCAGATAGCGGCCGTCGGGCTGCACCAGCACGCCAACGGCGACTTCCGTGACCTTGCGCGGCGCCGCGCCACCGGTGCCGGTTTCGGCTGCCGTGCTCATGCCGTCTCCTGACGGCCCGAGCGATCGCGCGCGAATTGCCATGCGACCCGGCCCGAGCGCGAACCACGTTCAAGCGCCCACACCAGCGCATCGCCGCGCGCCGCCTCGACATCGGCGTCGTTGCAGCCGAAATGGCGCAGCCAGTGGCCGACGATCGCCAGATAGTCGTCCTGCTTGAACGGATAGAAGCTGACCCACAGGCCGAAACGCTCGGACAGCGAGATCTTCTCCTCGACCACCTCGCCCGGATGGATTTCACCGTCCGGCAGGTGCTTGTACGACTCGTTATCGCTCATGTACTCGGGCAGCAGGTGCCGGCGATTCGACGTGGCGTAGATCAACACGTTGTCGGATTGCGCCGAGATCGAGCCGTCGAGCGCGACCTTGAGCGCCTTGTAGCCCGATTCGCCATCTTCGAACGAGAGATCGTCGCAGAACACGATGAAGCGCTCGGGCCGCGCCGAGATCAGGTCGACGATGTCGCCGAGATCGTGCAGATCGTCCTTGTCGACTTCGATCAGACGCAGGCCGTCGGCCGCGAATTCGTTGAGGCAGGCCTTGATCAGCGACGATTTGCCGGTGCCGCGCGCGCCCGTCAGCAGCACGTTGTTGGCCGGGCGGCTCTGTACGAACTGGCGCGTGTTCTGCTCGATCAGTCCTTTCTGGCGATCGATGTTGTGCAGATCACCGAGCGAGATCTGCGAAATGGCGGGCACCGCCTGCAGGTAGCCACGGCCCTGGCGCTTGCGCCAGCGGAACGCGTTCGCGGCGCTCCAATCGATGTCGGCGGGGGCCGGCGGCAGCAGCGCTTCAAAGCGGCCGATCAGCGCTTCGGCGCGGTCGAGAAACTGTTCGAGCTTGTCCATCTGTCTGGGAATCCGGAAATTCAGGGGCACGGCGCGCCGGTCGGGCGCGCCGCAAGGTCGGTCGGGAACCGATCAGGAACGATAGTCGGCGTTGATGCTGACGTAGTCGTGCGAGAGGTCGCAGGTCCAGATGGTCGCTGCCGCGTCGCCGCGGCCGAGCAGCACGCGGATCGTGATCTCGCTCTGCTTCATGACGCGTTGGCCGTCCGCTTCCTGGTACTCGGGGTTGCGGCCGCCGGCCTTGGCGACCAGCACGTCGTCGAGGTACAGGTCGATCTTGCCGACATCGAGATCGGCCACGCCCGCATAGCCGATCGCCGCGAGAATCCGGCCCAGGTTCGGGTCCGAGGCGAAGAACGCCGTCTTGACGAGCGGCGAATGGCCGATCGCGTAGGCGATCTGGCGGCATTCGGCCACGTTCCTGCCGCCTTCGACCTGCACCGTCATGAACTTGGTCGCGCCTTCGCCGTCGCGCACGATCAGTTGCGAGAGCGTTTGCGCCACTTCGGTCACGGCTTCGCGCAGCGCCGCGTAGGCCGGCGAATCGGTGGACGTGATGGCCGGCAGGCTCGATTTGCCCGATGCGATCAGGATGAAGGAATCGTTGGTCGAGGTATCACCGTCGATCGTGATGCAGTTGAACGAGCGGTTCGCCACGTCCTTCACGAGCTGATCGAGCACCGGCTGGGCAACCGTCGCGTCGAACGCGAGGAAGCCGAGCATGGTGGCCATGTTCGGCTTGATCATGCCGGCGCCCTTGCTGATGCCGGTCAGCGTGACGGTATGGCCGTCGATCGCGACCTGGCGCGAGGCCGCCTTCGGCAGGGTGTCGGTGGTCATGATCGCCTGCGCGGCGTCGAACCATTTCGCGGCCGCGCGATTGGCCAGCGCGGCCGGCAGGCCGGCCTTCAGGCGGTCGACCGGCAGCGGTTCGAGAATCACGCCGGTCGAGAACGGCAGCACCTGCGACGGCTGCAAGCCAGCCAGGCGGGCCAGTTCGTCACACGTTGCGCGGGTGGCGGCAAGGCCCGGCTCGCCGGTGCCGGCGTTGGCATTGCCGGTATTGACGACCAGCGCGCGAATCGCCGGCGCGCCGGCGCTCACGCCTGCCAGATGCTCACGGCAAACGATCACGGGCGCGGCACAGAAACGGTTCTCGGTGAACACGCCCGCCACCGTCGCGCCTTCTTCGACGGAAATGACGAGCACGTCCTTGCGGTTCGGCTTGCGGATATTCGCTTCCGCCCAGCCGAGCGTGACGCCGGCCACGGGATGCAGTTGCGCGGGATCGATCGAAGGGAAGTTGACAGCCATGGATTCACCTGCCGAAAGGACAATGCCGGCTCCTGCCGGCATTGTTGGATTAGGACGAAGCGGCGGCGCGCATGACTGCGGGCCGCCGCGGATTCATCTTGCAAACTCTGTGTGACGAACCGGCGACTGCCGGCGGCATGGATCGCACGCCGCCGCATCCGCCGCAGGCATCAGCTCAGTTTGCCGTGGCACTGCTTGTACTTCTTGCCGCTGCCGCACGGGCAGGGGTCGTTGCGACCCACGCGCGGCACGTCGCCGGCCGGCGCCGCGCCGGCCATCGCGTCGTCGACGAGGCCGGCCGTGGCATCGGCGGCCACCGCCGTCGCAACCGCCGCGCCTGCCGTGACTGAGGCGGCATCGGTGAAATCGGCATGACGGAATTCGACGTGGTCGAGATTGCCGCCCGCTTCCTCGATCTGTTCGGCCGCTTCTTCCAGTTGCTCGGGCGACTGGATCTGCACGTTCATGACGATGCGCGTGACTTCCTGCTTGGTGGCGTCGAGCATCGCGGCGAACAGTTCGAACGCTTCGCGCTTGTATTCCTGCTTCGGGTTCTTCTGCGCATAGCCGCGCAGGTGGATGCCCTGGCGCAGGTGATCGAGCGCGGCGAGATGCTCGCGCCAGAGGCGGTCGAGCGTCTGCAGCATGATCGAGCGCTCGAACGAGTTGAATGCCTCGCGGCCGACCATCGCGACCTTCGCCTCGTAATGCTCGTCGGCCGCCGTGACGACCGCGTCGAGGATTTCATCGACGCTGATCGACTGCGATTCGTTGACCATCTCCTGGATCGCCAGATCGAGGCCCCAGTCGTTGCGCAGCGCTTCCTCGAGCTCGGGCAGATCCCATTGCTCTTCGATGCTGCCGGCCGGCACGTGCTGGTGCGTGATCTCGGCCACCACGCCATGACGCATCGCGCCGATCGTCTCGGCGATGTCGTTCGCCTCGAGCAGCTCGTTGCGCTGCTGGTAGATCACCTTGCGCTGGTCGTTCGACACGTCGTCGTATTCGAGCAACTGCTTGCGGATATCGAAGTTGCGGGCTTCGACCTTGCGCTGCGCCGATTCGATCGAACGCGTGACGATGCCCGCCTCGATCGCCTCGCCTTCCGGCATCTTCAGGCGATCCATGATCGCGCGCACGCGATCGCCGGCGAAGATGCGCAGCAGCGGATCGTCGAGCGACAGGAAGAAGCGCGAGGAACCCGGATCGCCCTGGCGGCCGGCACGGCCACGCAACTGGTTGTCGATCCGGCGCGATTCGTGGCGCTCGGTGCCGATGATGTGCAGGCCGCCTGCCGCCTTCACCTGCTCGTGCAGCGATTCCCACTC
Organism: Burkholderia sp. 22PA0099; assembly: GCF_047497165.1. Lineage (NCBI taxonomy): Bacteria > Pseudomonadati > Pseudomonadota > Betaproteobacteria > Burkholderiales > Burkholderiaceae > Burkholderia > Burkholderia sp. 22PA0099. Next base: position 4,007,735 of record NZ_CP163165.1, read on the forward strand.
GTCATGCAGCTTCTGGATGCGCGCGGCCTTTTCTTCGGCCGGGATCGATTCGTCGGCTTCGATGAACGAGGCCTGCTTCTCGACGTTGCCGCCGAGCACGATGTCGGTACCGCGCCCGGCCATGTTGGTGGCGATCGTGATGCGCTTCGGACGGCCCGCTTCGGCCACGATCGCCGCTTCGCGCGCGTGCTGCTTCGCGTTCAGCACTTCGTGCGGCAGCCCGGCCTGCTTGAGCAGGTGGGAGAGCAGCTCCGAGTTCTCGATCGAGGTGGTGCCCACCAGCACCGGCTGGCCGCGCTCGTAGCAATCGCGGATGTCGCGCGTGACGGCGTCGTAGCGCTCCTTCGCGCTCTTGTAGATCTGATCCTGCTTGTCGATCCGCTTCGGCGGCCGGTTGGTCGGGATCACGACCGTTTCGAGACCGTAGATCTCGTTGAATTCGTACGCCTCCGTATCGGCCGTGCCGGTCATGCCCGACAGCTTGGCGTACATCCGGAAGTAGTTCTGGAACGTGATCGACGCGAGCGTCTGGTTCTCGCTCTGGATCTTGGCGTGTTCCTTGGCCTCGACCGCCTGGTGCAGACCATCCGACCAGCGCCGGCCGGCCATCAGGCGGCCCGTGAATTCGTCGACGATCACGACTTCGCCGTTCTGCACGACGTAGTGCTGATCGAGATGGAACAGCGTATGGGCGCGCAGCGCGGCATACACGTGGTGCATCAGCGTGATGTTCTGCGGCGCGTAGAGGCTTTCGCCCTCGCCGATCAGGTGCCACTCGGCGAGCAGGCGCTCGGCCTTCTCGTGGCCCGATTCCGTCAGGAACACCTGGCGCGCCTTTTCGTCGAGCGTGTAGTCACCCGGCTTTTCGACGCCCGTGCCGTCGGCCTTCTCTTCGCCGATCTGGCGTTCGAGCAGCGGCGGCAGCGCGTTCATGCGCACGTAGAGTTCGGTGTGATCCTCGGCCTGGCCCGAGATGATCAGCGGAGTACGCGCCTCGTCGATCAGGATCGAGTCCACCTCGTCGACCACCGCGAAGTTCAGCACCCGCTGCACGCGCCCGTCGGTCTCGTAGACCATGTTGTCGCGCAGGTAGTCGAAGCCGAATTCGTTGTTGGTGCCGTAGGTGATGTCGGCGGCGTAGGCCTCGTGCTTCTGCTCGTGCTCCATGCCGGACAGGTTGATGCCGACCGACAGACCGAGGAAGTTGTAGAGGCGCGCCATCCATTCGGCATCGCGCTGGGCGAGGTAGTCGTTGACCGTGACGACGTGCACGCCGCGGCCCGACAGCGCATTCAGGTAGACCGGCAACGTGGCGACGAGCGTCTTGCCTTCGCCGGTGCGCATTTCGGCGATCTTGCCGTAGTGCAGCACCATCCCGCCGATCAGCTGCGTATCGAAGTGCCGCATCTTCAGCACGCGACGGCTGGCCTCGCGGCACACCGCGAAGGCTTCGGGCAGCACCTTGTCGAGCGATTCGCCGCCCGCGACGCGCTGGCGGAATTCGTCCGTCTTGCCGCGCAACTGGTCGTCCGTCAGCTTCTCGACTTGCGCTTCGAGCGCATTGATCGCCGCGACGGTCTTTTGGTATTGCTTGACGAGCCGCTGATTGCGGCTGCCAAAAATCTTCTGGAGAAAACCGGTTGTCATCGGATCGGATCTGCGTCGCAGCAACGGCCCCGGAGCAGAAATGGCGCCAGCCCCGGCGCGCCGAGCCTTGGCGGCTTAGCGTATGAGTGAATGCAAACGGGGAATTTTAGCACGCGCATTTGGGCAAGCCGGTGTCGCTCCGGTATGGACTTTGCACGGGCAATCCGCCGGCCGGACCACGAACGGCCCGTGTCGGCTCAGGTTCCGATATGCGGCCGGATCGGGGCTGCGTCAAGAGGCGGGGCGAAACGGCCCGAACAGCCCGTCCGGCGCGGCGATCGAGCCCTTTCCCGCGGCATGGCGGCGCGGCCGTTCGGCAGAGGGTGTGCGCGGTACAATCCGGCCATCGACCGTCATCACGCCGCTCCACGCCTTCATGAATCGCCCCCCGAGGTACCTCCGTTCATCCGGCTTCGCACGCGCGCAGGTGGCCGCCGACGTGCTCAAGCGCACCGACGCGTTCGCCGCGCTGCGGGCCGGCGTCGAGCAGGTGGCCTCGTTGCAGCGCGACCTGCGCGCATTGCTGCCCGACTATCTGGCCGATCACGTCGATCCGGGATCGATCAAGGACGGCACGCTGACGCTGTTCGCGGCCCATAACGCCCTGGCCGCGCGGCTGCGGCAAGTCGCGCCGCGCCTGGTGGCGGACTTGCAGGCCCGCGGCTGGAACGTGGCGGCGCTGAAGGTGCGCGTGCGGCCCCAGGATGCACCGGAGCCGGTGCGCATCAAACAGGCGCGCATGACGCCGGTCGGCGCCGACGCGCTGCGCGATCTGGCCGACACGCTGCCGCCCTCGCCGCTGCAGGATGCGCTCGCGAAAATGGCCGCGCGCCATGTAAAGAAGCCGGTGCGCTGAACGCGCCCGGCCCCGGGCAGGAAAAGAAAAAGGCAGCCCGCGGGCTGCCTTTTTATCGGATTCGTGCAACTTCGCTCAGGCGAAGGCCGTTTGCGCGTCGAACGCAAAGCCACGCGGCGCGGCTTTCAGATCGTCGAACGTGACCATCTCGTAGGCCTCTTCGTGTGCGAGCAGTTCGCGCAGCAGCGCGTTGTTCAGGCCGTGACCCGACTTGTACGCCGTGTAGGACGCCAACAGCGGATGGCCGACCACGTACAGATCGCCGATCGCATCGAGCATCTTGTGCTTCACGAACTCGTCGTCGTAGCGCAGGCCGTCGTTGTTGAGGATGCGGTACTCGTCGAGCACGATCGCGTTGTCCATGCTGCCGCCGCGCGCCAGCCCCAGCTCGCGCATCATCTCGACTTCGTGCGCGAAGCCGAACGTGCGCGCCCGCGCAATTTCGCGCACATAGGACGTATTGGCGAAATCGACTTCCAGTTCCTGCCCCGTTTTATCGACGGCCGGGTGACGGAAATCGATCGTGAACTTGAGCTTGAAACCGAAGAACGGATCGAGGCGCGCGAATTTATCGCCGTCGCGCACTTCCACCGTGCGCTTGACCTTGATGAAACGCTTCAGCGTGCCCTGCTCCTCGATGCCTGCCGACTGGATCAGGAACACGAACGACGAGGCGCTGCCGTCCATGATCGGGATTTCCTCGGCCGTCACGTCGACATAGAGGTTGTCGACACCGAGACCGGCGCAGGCCGACATCAAGTGCTCGATGGTCGAAACGCGCGCGCCATCCTTCTGCAGCACCGATGCGAGCCGCGTGTCACCGATCGCCATGGCGTTGGCGGGGATCTCGACCGGCGTCGGCAAATCGACGCGCGTGAAGACTATCCCCGTGCCCGGCGCTGCCGGACGGAGGGTCAGTTCGACCTTGCGGCCAGAGTGGAGGCCGATGCCGACCGTCTTCACGATCGATTTGATGGTTCGCTGCTTCAACATGGCGGTGCGCTTCTTGATTGACGTTATCAATCAGTACTTTTATTCGATAGGCGAGAGTATAGCGCAAAACAACAGACGGCGTTCGGCCGATTGTCGTAGCAACTGTTTCTGCACGTTACTCTCGCGGAGCCCGTGCAGGTCGAGAAAGACAGGCCGACGCCCGGAACGGAGGCGTTCCCGGACGTCGGCCCGTATTGCGGCACCCTGTCGTTACGACGCGTTGCCGCGACGCAACGTTCGGCGAGAAACGCTCAGCGTTTCGCCGCCGCCAGGATGCTTGCCGCGTCGCTGACTTCGAATTTGCCCGGCGCCTCGACGGCCAGCGTCTTGACCACGCCGTCGTCGATCACCATCGCGTAGCGCTGGGAACGGATTCCCATGCCGCGCGCGGACAAATCCTGCGTAAGCCCCAGTGCATGAGTGAAGGCTGCGCTGCCGTCCGCGATCATGCGCACCTTGCCCGAGGTGTGCTGATCCCTTCCCCAAGCGCCCATCACGAATGCGTCGTTGACGGACACGCACCAGATCTCGTCGATGCCGGCCGCGCCGAACGCGTCGGCGGCCTCGACATAACCGGGTACGTGCTTCGCCGAACAGGTGGGCGTGAACGCGCCCGGCAATCCGAAGATCACCACGCGCTTGCCGGCCGTCTGTTCGCGCACGCTCAGCGCATTCGGCCCGAGCGTGCAACCCTCACGCGCTTCGTCGACGAATTCGAAGACTTGTGCGTCGGGCAGCGTGTCGCCTGCTTGAATCATGACTGGTCCTTCATTGCGATGCGGTTGCGGGTTGGGTTACGGACAACACGGCCCATGCCACCTCGCGACTGCGAAGCGGGCGATTGGCCCGGCCCTGCGTCGCTGGCGACGCGGCCTCGGTCGATCCGTTCCACCCGTCACGTCGGCAGGCCGCGCGAGCGGCCGGCCTGCCCGTGTCAGTCGGCCTGCTTGCGCAGGAACGCCGGAATGTCGTACGTATCGACGCCCTTTTCCTGCAGCGCCTGCACGTGCGAAGCCGCCGTTTCACGCGAATTGCGCCAGACGGCCGGCGTGTCGAGCGCGCCGTAATCTGCCGTGTTCACGTGCGCCGGTGCGTAGCTGTGGCCCACCGCGGCAACCGGCTGGTTGTCGGTACCGGTGCGCAGCAGGGTCATCGGCGTTTGCTGCTTCTTAGCGGCGCGGCCGAGGCCCGTCGCGACCACCGTCACGCGCAGCGCATCGCCCATCGCGTCGTCGTACACGGCACCGAAGATCACCGTGGCGTCTTCCGCCGCGTAGCTCTTGATGGTGTTCATGACTTCACGCGTTTCCGACAGACGCAGCGAACGGCTCGACGTGATGTTGACGAGCACGCCGCGCGCGCCCGACAGATCGACACCTTCGAGCAGCGGGCTGGCCACGGCCTGCTCGGCGGCCAGACGCGCGCGATCGACGCCGGCCACCGTGGCCGTGCCCATCATCGCCTTGCCCTGCTCGCCCATCACCGTCTTGACGTCTTCGAAGTCGACGTTGACGAGGCCGTCGACGTTGATGATTTCGGCGATGCCGGCCACCGCGTTGTTCAGGACGTCGTCGGCGCACTGGAAGCACTTGTCCATTTCGGCGTCGTCGCCCATCACGTCGAACAGCTTGTCGTTGAGCACGACGATCAGCGAATCGACGTGATCCTCGAGCTGCTGCGCGCCCGCTTCGGCGACGCGCATGCGCTTGCCGCCTTCGAATTCGAACGGCTTGCTGACGACACCGACCGTCAGAATGCCCATTTCCTTGGCGATCTGCGCGACCACGGGCGCGGCGCCCGTACCGGTGCCGCCGCCCATGCCGGCGGTGATGAACACCATGTGCGCGCCGCGCAGCGAATCGGCGATGCGCTCACGGGCTTCCTCGGCCGCCGCACGGCCCATGTCCGGCTTCGCGCCGGCGCCGAGGCCGGTGTTGCCGAGCTGGATCACGTTCGGTGCACGCGAACGCGAAAGGGCTTGCGCGTCGGTGTTCATGACGACGAAATCGACGCCCTGCACGCCACGGTTGATCATGTGCGAAACGGCATTGCCGCCCGCGCCACCGACCCCGATCACCTTGATGATGGTGCCGTTGGTCTCGGTTTCCAGCATTTGGAATTCCATTATTGCCTCCGTCAAGAAAGATAAATCTGCTCGGCGTTATTCGGCAGGAGATCGGGCAACCCCCTGCGCGCGCGCCAGCCGCCGGCACCAGCGCTTGAAATCGTCAAAAATTGCTCAGGAACCAGTCTTTCATTCGCGTGAAGATCTGGCCCGCCGAGCCGGATTGCACGGCCACCTTGCGGCCGCGCATCCGCTGCGCGCTACCCTCGACGAGCAGGCCCATCGCGGTCGAGTAGCGCGGATTGCGCACCACGTCGGCCAGGCCGCCCGCATATTCCGGCGCACCGATGCGCACCGGTTTCAGGAAAATGTCTTCGCCCAGTTCGACCATGCCGGGCATCATGGCAGCGCCGCCGGTCAGCACCACACCGGAACTGAGTAACTCTTCGTAACCCGACTCGCGCACGACTTGTTGCACGAGCGAGAACAGCTCCTCGACGCGCGGCTCGATCACCGCCGCCAGCGCCTGGCGCGACAGCGTGCGCGGACCGCGCTCGCCGAGCCCCGGCACTTCGACCATCTCGTCCGGATCGGCCAGCGCCTGCTTGGCGATGCCGCAACTGACCTTGATGTCCTCGGCGTCCGGCGTGGGCGTGCGCAGCGCCATCGCGATGTCGCTCGTGATCTGGTCGCCCGCGATCGGGATCACCGCGGTGTGACGGATCGCGCCTTCCGCGAAGATCGCGATGTCGGTCGTGCCGCCGCCGATGTCGACCAGCACCACGCCCAGGTCCTTCTCGTCCTCGGTCAGCACCGCCAGCGACGACGCCAGCGGCTGCAGGATCAGGTCGTTCACTTCGAGGCCGCAGCGGCGCACGCACTTGACGATGTTCTGCGCGGCGCTGACCGCGCCCGTCACGATGTGCACCTTCACTTCGAGGCGAATCCCGCTCATGCCGATCGGCTCGCGCACGTCTTCCTGGCCGTCGATGATGAATTCCTGCGTCAGGATGTGCAGCACCTGCTGATCGGTCGGGATGTTGATCGCCTTCGCCGTCTCGATCACGCGCGCGACGTCCGTCTGCGTGACTTCCTTCTCCTTGATCGCGACCATCCCGCTCGAATTGAAGCTGCGGATGTGGCTGCCGGCGATCCCCGTGAAGACGTTGGTGATCTTGCAGTCGGCCATCAGCTCGGCTTCTTCGAGCGCACGCTGAATGGACTGCACCGTGGCCTCGATGTTCACCACGACGCCTTTCTTGAGACCTTTCGATTCGCTCTGGCCGAGGCCGATGACCTCGTAGTGGCCCTCGCCCTTCAGCTCGGCGACGACGGCCACGACCTTCGACGTGCCGATGTCGAGGGCAACCAGCAGATCTTTGTAGTCTTTGCTCATAAGTGCTCTTGCGTGTGATGTCCTGTTACTTCTTGCCCTTGTCGGTATCGCTCAAGAACCGCATGTTCGCCGCGCGGATCGCGAATCCGTTCGGGTAGCGCAGATCCGCGTACTCGATGTCGTTGCCCCAGCGCTGCGAGACGGCCGGCCATGCCGCCACCAGCCGCTGCGCTCGGTCCGGCAGCGTATCCGTGTTGCGCTCCCTCCCGAATTCGATTTCCATGCCGTTCGCCAGCTTGACCGTCCAGGCGTAGCGCGATGACAGCGTCACTTCCTCCGGCTCCGAATTGAGCGGCGCGAGCCACTTCGTGAAGTCGCGATAGCGCTGCACGACTTCCTTGGCGCTGCCGTCCGGGCCGTCGAACGCGGGCAGCTCCTCGTCCAGCTCGCCCTGGTTCGCCGTGAACAGCTCGCCGTCGGTGCTGACCAGCTGATCGCTGCCCCAGGTGCCGAGCGGTTTGTACTCCTCCAGCGTGACGGCCAGCGCATCGGGCCAGACCCGCCGCACGCTCGCGTGACGCACCCACGGCATCTGCTCGAACGCGACCCGCGCGGTGTCGAGATCGACCGTGAAGTAATTGCCTTTCAGGCGCCCGACCACGCCGGCCCGCACCGTCGGCGAGTTGATGTGATCGGTATCGCCGTCGATCAGGATCGTCCGCAACGCGAACGCCGGGCGCTGGATCAGCCAGTAGCAGCCCGCCGCCGTGCAACCGAGCAGCAGCAACGCGTAAAGCGCGCTGGCGGCGAAGTTGAGTTGGCGAACGTTGTTCCACATGGGTTGCGTCCCGTTTCCGTCAGTCGTCGAGCGTCATCGACAGCACCTTCACCACCAGCTCCGAATAGCTGATGCCGACCGCGCGCGCCGCCTTCGGCGGCAGCGAATGGTCGGTCATGCCCGGCGCCGTGTTCACTTCGAGGAAGTACGGCTTGCCGGCCGCATCCAGCATGAAATCGGCGCGGCCCCAATCGGTGCAGCCCAGCACGTCGAACGCGCGACGCGCGAGCCGCTTGAATTCGGCTTCCTGTTCCGGCGCGATACCGCAGGGAATCAGGTATTGCGTGTCGTCGGCGACGTACTTCGCGTGATAGTCGTAGAACTCGCCGGCCGGCACGATGCGGATCACCGGCAGATCGAGATCGCCCGCGATGCACGCCGTGTATTCGCCGCCGCCCTCGATGCTCTGCTCGACCAGCACGATCTTGTCGTGCTTCGCGGCTTCCTCGATCGCGGCCGGCAGCGCCGCGGCGTCCTTCACCTTGATCACGGCGACGCTCGAGCCTTCGCTGGCCGGCTTCACGAACAGCGGCAGACCGAGCTTCGCGACGATCCCGGGGGCGCGCTGCGCGACGTCGTCGCCGCGCATCACGGTTTCGAACGGCGGGGTGGGCACGCCGGTTTGCTGCCACACCAGCTTGGTGCGGAACTTGTCGAGGCCCAGCGCCGAACCGAGCACGCCGGTGCCCGTGTAGCGGATGCCGTAGAAATCGAGCGCGCCCTGAATCTGGCCGTTCTCGCCGTAGCCGCCGTGCAGCGCGTTGAACGCGCGCACGAAGCCTTCGTCCTTCAGCGCGGCCAGCGGCCGCTCGGACGGGTCGAACGGATGCGCGTCGATACCTGCCTCGCGCAGGCCCTGCAACACCAGCCGGCCCGAATTCAGCGACACCTCGCGCTCGGCGGACACGCCGCCGAACAGTACCGCCACCTTGCCGAAACGTTTCGGATCGATCCCGCTCATGTCATTCCTTGTGTTGCTGTTGCTGCGCGATTCGCCCCGGCACCGCGCCGATCGAACCCGCGCCCATCGTGATCACCACATCGCCCGCGCGCACCACCTGGGCCAGCGCGGCCGGCAATTCGTCGACCGTTGCGACGAACACCGGATCGACCCGCCCGATCGCCCGCAGCGCGCGCGACAGCGCCTCGCCGCTCGCGGTCGGAATCGCGGCCTCGCCGGCCGCGTACACCTCGGTCAGCACCAGCGCGTCGACGGTCGACAGCACCTTGACGAAATCCTCGAAGCAGTCGCGCGTGCGCGTGTAGCGGTGCGGCTGGAACGCCAGCACGAGGCGGCGGCCCGGGAACGCGCCGCGCGCGGCGGCGACGGTGGCCGCCATCTCGACCGGATGGTGGCCGTAGTCGTCGATCAGCGTGTAGCTGCCGCTGCCGTCCGCCACGGCCACTTCGCCGTAGCGCTGAAAGCGCCGGCCGACGCCGTTGAATTCGGCGAGCGCCTGCTGGATCGCCGCATCCGACACGCCCAGGTCGGTCGCGATCGCGATCGCGGCCAGCGCATTCTGCACGTTGTGCAGGCCCGGCAGGTTCAGCACCACGGGCAGCGGCGCGCGACCCTCGCGGATCACCGTGAAATGCATGCGGCCGTCGCGCGCGTCGACCTGTTCGGCGCGCACCTGCGCATCGGCCGACAGCCCGTAGCCGACCACCGGCTTCGAGATGAACGGCACGATCTGGCGCACGTTCGGATCGTCGACGCACACCACGGCGCTGCCGTAGAACGGCAGCTTCTGCGTGAATTCGATGAAGGCCTGCTTCAGGCGCGCGAAATCGTGCCCGTAGGTATCCATGTGATCTTCGTCGATGTTCGTGATGACTTCGATGACGGGATACAGGTTCAGGAACGACGCGTCCGATTCGTCCGCCTCGGCGACGATGAAATCGCCCGAACCGAGCCGCGCATTGGCGCCGGCGCTGATCAGGCGACCGCCGATCACGAAGGTCGGATCGAGCCCGCCCGCGGCCAGCACGCTGGCGACCAGGCTGGTGGTGGTGGTCTTGCCGTGAGTGCCGGCGATCGCGATGCCCTGCTTGAGGCGCATCAACTCGGCCAGCATGACGGCGCGCGGCACGATCGGCACGCTCAGGCGGCGCGCGGCCAGCACTTCGGGATTGTCCGACCGCACCGCGGTGGACACCACCACGGCGTTCGCGCCCTCGATATTGGCGGCGTCGTGGCCGATCGCCACGCGCGCGCCCAGCGCCTCGAGGCGCTCGGTCACGGCATTGCGCGACAGATCGGAGCCGCTGACCTGGTAACCCAGGTTGACGAGCACTTCGGCGATGCCGCTCATGCCCGCGCCGCCGATGCCGACGAAATGGATGTGTTTGACGATGTGTTTCATTGCTTCGATTCCAGGTTCGCGCCCGCGACTTGCGCGCACACGCGCGCGACCACGTCGGTGGCATCGGGCTTCGCGAGGGAGCGCGAACGTTCGGCCATGCCGGCCAGCGAGGCGCGGGTCTGGCCACGCAGCCAGTCGGCCAGACGCTCGGCCGACAGGTCGCGTTGTTGCATCAGCACCGCCGCGCCCTGATCGGCGAGGAAGGCTGCATTGGTGGTCTGGTGATCGTCGACGGCGTGCGGGAACGGCACGAACAGCGCCGCCACGCCCACCGCGGCGATCTCCGACACCGTCATCGCGCCCGACCGGCAGATCACCAGGTCGGCGTTCGCGTAGGCGGCGGCCATGTCGTCGATGAACGGCAGCAGCGCGACGTCCTGGCCGGCCGCGAGGCCCGCCGCGTCGTAGTTGGCCCGCAGCGCGTCGATGTGCTTGGCACCAGCCTGATGCACGACCTGGGGGCGCGCCTCGGGCGCGAGCAGCGCCAGCGCACGCGGCACGACTTCGTTGAGCGCCGCGGCGCCGAGGCTGCCGCCCACCACCAGCACGCGCAGCGGGCCGGTGCGCGCGGCGTAGCGCGCGGCAGGCGGCTCGGTGTGCGTGAGCTCGTCGCGGATCGGGTTGCCTGTCCACTCGGCGTTCGGCAGCGCGCCCGGGAACGCCACCAGCACGCGCCGCGCCAGCTTGGACAGCACCTTGTTGGCCAGGCCGCCGATCGAATTCTGTTCGTGCAGCACGAGCGGACGGCCGGTCAGCGCCGTCATCACGCCCGCCGGGAACGTGATGTAGCCGCCCATACCGAGCACCACGTCGGGCCGCACCCGGCGCAGCGCGCCGAGGCTCTGCGCGCAGGCGCGCAGCAGGTTCAGCGGCAGCGTCAGCTTGGTCTTCAGGCCCTTGCCGCGCAGGCCGCCGAAACGCACCGGCTCCATCGCGATGCCGTGCTTCGGCACCAGCGTGGCTTCCATCCCGGCCGGATTGCCGAGCCATACGACCCGCCAGCCTTGCGCCTGCATCCGATGGGCGACCGCCAGCCCCGGGAACACATGGCCCCCGGTGCCGCCTGCCATCACCATCAGCGTGCGCTGCCGTGCGGTCATATCTTGCCTCCGCGCATCAGCACCCGGTTTTCGTAGTCCACCCGCAGCAGCACGGCCAGCGACACGCAGTTGAGCAGGATGCCCGAGCCGCCGTAGCTGACGAGCGGCAGCGTCAGGCCCTTGGTCGGCAGCAGGCCGAGGTTCACGCCCATGTTGATGAAGGTCTGGGCGCCGAACCACAGGCCGATGCCCTTGGCCATCAGGCCGGCGAACGTGCGGTCGAGCGCGAGCGCCTGACGGCCGATCTCGAACGCGCGGCGCACGATCCAGTAGAACAGCAGGATCACCACCAGCACGCCGACGAAGCCGAGTTCCTCGCCGATCACGGCGAGGATGAAGTCGGTATGCGCTTCGGGCAGGTAGTTGAGCTTCTCGACGCTGCCGCCGAGCCCGACGCCGAACCATTCGCCGCGTCCGAACGCAATCAGCGAGTGGGTCAACTGGTAAGCCTTGCCCTGCGCGTAACGCTCATCCCACGGATCGAGATAGGCGAAGATCCGCTCACGACGCCACGGCGATGCCCACACGAGCATCGTGAAGGTACCCACCGCCGTCGCCACTAGGCCGCCGAACAGCTTGCCGTTCACGCCGCCGAGGAACAGCACGCCCATCGCAATCGCGGCGACCACCATGAATGCGCCCATGTCCGGTTCGAGCAGCAGCAGCATCCCGACCAGGCCGACCGCGGCGGCCATCGGCAGAAAGCCCTTGGCGAAGCTGTGCATGTATTCCTGCTTGCGCACCGTGTAGTTCGCGGCGTAGATCGTCACCGCGAGCTTCATGATTTCCGACGGCTGCATGTTCGTGATGCCGAGCGGAATCCAGCGCCGCGCGCCGTTCACGCCCTTGCCGATGTGCGGGATCAACACCACCACGAGCGCGACCAGCGCCAGCAGGAACAGGTGCGGCGCGTATTTGTCCCAGGTCGCGATTGGCACGCGGAACGCGAATACGGCCGCGATCAACGCGACCGTCAGCGAGATGCAGTGACGCATCAGGAACGCGTAGTCGCGATAGGCCGCGTACTTCGGCGAATCGGGCATCGCGATCGACGCCGAATAGACCATCACCACGCCGAGACCGAGCAGCGCGATCGCCACCCACATCAACGAGTAGTCGAAATCGAGCACGCGCGAGCGGGTCGGGCGCACGCCGCCGAGGCCGGCGGCAAAGCCGCCCGACGACGAGGCGCCGCGCGTGGCCGGCCGTGCGACGGCCGCGCCGCCGCCGGCTTCGCGCTGGCCGATGAAACGGGAAACAAAGCGGTCGGACCAGCTCATAGCGTCGTACCTCGGTCGAGTGCGATGTCCTCGAGCGCGCTGCGGAACACCGCGGCGCGATGTGCGTAACCGGTAAACATGTCGAAACTCGCACAGGCGGGCGACAGCAGCACGGCGTCGCCCGGCTCGGCCAGCTCGACGGCGGCCTGCACGGCGGCTTCGAGCGTGGCCTGATCGATCAGCGGCACGCCGGCATCGGCCAGCGCGGCGCGGATCAGCCCGGCATCGCGGCCGATCAGCATCACGGCGCGGCACCAGCGCGCGACCGGCGCGGCCAGCGGCGAGAAATCCTGGCCCTTGCCTTCGCCGCCGGCGATCAGCACGGCGCGTTGCGCGAGGCCGTCGAGCGCGGCCACGGTCGCGCCGACGTTGGTGCCCTTGCTGTCGTCGACGTAATCGACGCCATCGAGCGCGGCGATCAGCTCGACGCGATGCGCCTCGCCGCGATACTCGCGCAGGCCGTGCAGCAGCGCGGCCGGCGCCAGGCCGATCGCACGGGCGAGCGCGAACGCCGCCAGCGCGTTCGCGGCGTTGTGCAGGCCACGAATGCGCAGCGCGTCGGCCGGCATCAGGCGTTTCTGGGCCAGCGCGGGCGCGACGGCCGCTTCGGCCTTGCGACGGCGCGGCGACACCGGCTCGTCGTGGCCATCGCGATCGATCGCTTCCACCAGCCAGTTGATCCCGCCCTCGCGCAGCAGGCCGTAATCGCCCTCGCGCGACGGCTCGTTCAAGCCGAACGTGACCGCGCGCGGCGCGTCGGCGGCCGCGGCGGGCGGCACGAACTTCATGACTTCCGCGTCGTCGCGGTTCAGCACGCGCACCGTGCGCGGCCCGAAAATCCGGCCCTTCGCGGCTGCGTAGGCGTCGAAGCCGCCGTGCCAGTCGAGGTGATCCTGCGTGATGTTGAGGACGGTGGCCGCGTCGGGCGCGAAGCTTTCGGCGCTTTCGAGCTGGAAGCTCGACAGTTCGAGCACCCACACGTCGGGCAGCGCGGCCGCGTCGATCGCGGCCGACAGCTTGTCGAGCATCGCGGGGCTGATGTTGCCGGCCACCGCGACCGAGCGCCCCGCACGTTCGCAGAGCAGGCCCGTCAGGCTGGTGGTGGTGGTCTTGCCGTTGGTGCCGGTGATCGCCAGCACCTTCGGCGCATAGCCGTTCGCGCCGAGCGCGGCCAGCGCACGCGCGAAGAATTCGAGTTCGCCCCACACGGGGATGCCGCGTTCGCGCGCGGCGTCGAGCAACGCGGCGGTGGCCGGATCGCGCGGCGACAGGCCGGGGCTCAGCGCCACCAGCTCCACGCCGCCGTCGAGCAGCGCGGGCGAGAACGGGCCGACGACGAATTCGGCTTCGGCGACGGCGTCGCGCAATTGGGCAAGATTCGGCGGCGCCTCGCGCGTATCCGCGACGCGCAACGGACACGCGTGCCTCGCGCACCAACGCGCGATCGCGAGGCCCGATTCACCGAGCCCCAGCACGAGCACCATCGGCCGTTGCCGATCTCCAAACATCTCGCCAGACATCGCTTGCTATCCCTTTACCGCAATTTGAGCGTGGTCAAACCGAACAGGCAGAGCATCAACGTGATGATCCAGAAACGCACGACCACCTGCGTCTCTTTCCAGCCGGACAATTCGAAATGGTGATGCAGCGGCGCCATCTTGAAGATGCGACGCCCTTCGCCGTAACGGCGCTTGGTGTACTTGAACCAGGTCACTTGCAGCATGACGGACAGGGTTTCGGCCACGAACACGCCGCCCATGATGAACAGCACGATTTCCTGGCGGACGATCACGGCCACCGTGCCGAGCGCGCCGCCGAGCGCCAGCGCGCCGACGTCGCCCATGAACACCTGGGCCGGGTGGGTGTTGAACCAGAGGAACGCCAGCCCCGCCCCGCCCATCGCCGAGCAGAAAATCAGCAGTTCGCCCGCGCCCGCGATGTGCGGGAACAACAGGTATTTCGAATAGACCGAGCTGCCCATCACGTAGGCAAACACGCCGAGCGACGCGCCGACCAGCACCACCGGCATGATCACGAGCCCGTCGAGGCCGTCGGTCAGGTTCACCGCATTGCTCGCACCGACGATCACGAAATACGTGAGCGCGATGAAGCCCCACACGCCGAGCGGATAGCTGATCGACTTCAGGAACGGCAGCATCAGGTCGGCGCGCGCCGGCAGGCCCATCGACAGGCCGCTGCGCACCCAGCTCATGAACAGGTCGAACACGCGCACGTTGCTGGCTTCGGACACGCTAAATGCGAGATAGACCGCGGCAAACAGGCCGATCAGTGATTGCCAGAAATATTTCTCGCGCGAGGACATGCCGCGCGGGTCCTTGTGGACGACCTTGCGGTAATCGTCCACCCAACCGACCACGCCGAAGCCGAACGTGACCAGCATCACGATCCAGATGAAACGGTTCGTCAGGTCGCCCCACAGCAGCGTGGCGACCGCGATGCCGATCAGGATCAGCACGCCGCCCATGGTCGGCGTGCCCGACTTGATGAGGTGGGTTTGCGGACCGTCCTTGCGCACCGCTTGGCCGACCTTCATTTCGGCCAGCTTGCGAATGACCCACGGACCGCAGACCAGGCCGATGCCAAGCGCGGTGATGGTAGCCATCACCGCACGGAACGTCAGATAGGTGAACAAGCGCAAAAAGCTTGCGTCTCCTTGCAGCCATTGCGCCAGCGCCAGCAACATTGCTTACTTCCTTCTCAGTGTGCGTCGGGCGTCGCGCCCGTCGCGGGTTGGTTCGTCAGTGCGTCGACCACGCGCTCCATCTTCATGTAACGCGAGCCCTTCACCAGCACCGTGGCGGCCGCGCCGTGGCCGGCGGCGTCGAGCGCCGCGAGCAGCGCGCCGATCTCGCCGAAATGCCGTGCGGCGGGGCCGAACGCGGCGCAGGCGTCGCGCGTGGCGTCGCCGATCGCGTAAAGCGCCTCGATGCCGCGCTCGCGTGCGTAGGCGCCGATCTCGCGATGGAACGCCGGGCCTTCGTCGCCCACCTCGCCCATCTCGCCGATCACCAGCACGCGCGGTGCGGCCTGCTGGGCCAGCACGTCGATCGCGGCGCGCATCGAATCGGGATTCGCGTTGTAGCTGTCGTCGATCACGGTCGCGCCAGCCAGCGACGCGAGCGCCGCATGCTTGACCTGCAAGCGGCCCTTCACCGGCTCGAACGCCTCGAGGCCGGCGCGGATCGCGTCGAGCGGCACGTTCGCCGCGATCGCAGCCGCGGTGGCCGCGAGCGCGTTGCGTGCGTTGTGCGCGCCCAGCGCCTGCAAACGCACCTCCAGCGCGCCGGCCGGCGTCGCGATGGACAGCACGCCGCCCTGCATGGTGCCCGTCACCGCGGCGTCGGTCGTGCCGGCGCCGTCGTTGAGTGCGAAATCGACCACCCGGTTGCCGGTGGCCGCGACGCGCCAGATCCCGGCGTATTTGTCGTCGGCCGGAAACACCGCGACGCCGTCGGGCGTCAGCGCGTGGATCACCGACGCATGTTCGAGCGCGACGGCCTCGACCGTCGCCATGAATTCCTGATGCTCGCGCTGCGCGTTGTTGACCAGCGCGACCGTGGGCGCGGCGATCTTCGCGAGCGTCTGCGTCTCGCCGGGGTGATTCATCCCCAGTTCGATCACGGCGAGCCGGTGCGCCGGCGCGAGCCGCAACAGCGTCAACGGCAAGCCGATGTCGTTGTTGAAGTTGCCGGCCGTCGACAGCCGGGCATCCTTGCCCACTGCCGCCGCGAACACCGACGCGATCATTTCCTTGACGGTGGTCTTGCCATTGCTGCCCGTCACGGCAACCAGCGGCCCCGTGAAGCGCCGACGCCAGCCGTGCGCGAGCGCGCCGAGCGCCACGCGCGTGTCGGCCACCTTCAGTTGCGCCAGCGTGGCCGGTGCGTCGCTGCGCGACACCAGCACCGCGCTCACGCCGCGTGCGGCGACCTCGGCGAGAAAATCGTGCGCATCGAAGCGCTCGCCCTTCAGCGCGACGAACAGATCGCCTTCGCCTGCCGTGCGGCTGTCAGTGGACACGCGCGAGAACGCGATGTTCCCGTCGCCCGCGATCGTCGCACCCGGAATCAGTTCGGCGGCTTCGCGCAGGGTCAGCATCGTCATTCATTGCCTCCGTGTGTGTGCGTCGCACGCGCGGCCAATGCGAGCCGCGCATGGTTCTGATCGGAGAATTCGCGTTTCTTGCCCATGATTTCCTGTGTGGCTTCGTGGCCCTTGCCGGCGAGCAGCACGACATCCTCGCGCGCCGCGCCGCGTACGGCCTGCAGGATCGCGCTGGCGCGATCCTCGATGCGTTGCGCGGCATCCGGCGTGCGCATGCCGGCGGCGATCTGCTCGATGATGGCGAGCGGCACTTCGCTGCGCGGGTTGTCGCTCGTGACCACGACGCGATCGGCGAGCCGCTCGGCGATGCCGCCCATCAGCGGACGCTTGGTGGTGTCGCGATCACCGCCGCAGCCGAACATGCAGACCAGCGCGCCGCCGCGTGCCGCCGCGATCGGGCGCAAGGCTTCGAGCGTCTTTTCGAGCGCGTCGGGCGTGTGCGCGTAATCGACCACGACCAGCGGTTCGTCGCTCGCGATCCGGCCGCCGAGCCGCTGCATGCGGCCGTTCACCGATTCGAGCTTGCGCAGTTCGGCCAGCGCCGCGTCGAACGGCACGTCGGCCACCAGCAGCGTGCCGAGCACGGCCAGCAGGTTGCTGACGTTGAACAGGCCGAGCGTGCCGACTTCGACATCGGCATCGCCCCACGACGACGCCAGACGGAACGCCGTGCCGGTGGCCGTGGCGCGCACGTCGTGCGCGATAAGTTCGCGATCAGCGTCGGGCGCATCGGCGCGATCGCCAATGCCGTACGCCACGGTCCGCGTGCGCCCGGCCAGCGCTTCGAGCAGACGTTCGCCGGCCGCGTCGTCGCGGTTGACGATGGCGTGACGCAGCCCGCGCCACGCAAACAGCTTCGCCTTCGCGGCCTCGTAGGCCTCGAAGCTGCCGTGGTAATCGAGGTGATCCTGCGTCAGATTCGTGAACACGGCCACGTCGAACGCCGTGCCGTTGACGCGGCCCTGCTGCAGCGCATGCGACGACACTTCCATCGCCACGGCCTTGGCTCCCTCGTCGCGCAGTTGCGCCAGGCTGCGCTGCAGTTGCGGCGCATCGGGCGTGGTAAAGCCGGTGGCGACCAGCCGGCCCGGCATGCCGCTGCCAAGCGTGCCGATCAGCGCGCACGGCGTGCGCAGCGCACTCAGCGCCGTCGCGATCCATTGCGTGCAGGAGGTCTTGCCGTTGGTGCCCGTCACGCCGACCGCGAACATCGCATCGCTCGGATCGCCATACCAGCCGCTGGCGATCTCGCCGGCCAGCGCGCCGAGTTCGGGCACGGCGTGCGTGACAGCCGCGTCGAGCGCATCGACGGCGAAGCCTTCGGGCTGCACCAGCACGGCGGCCGCGCCGCGCGACAACGCGCCGGCGATGTGCTGGCGGTTGTCGACGCCGTCGACCGCATAGGCGAGGAACCCGTCGCCCGGCTGCACCGCGCGCGAATCGGAATGCAGGTTCGCGCCGGACTGCAGATGTGCGCGCAGCCACGCGAGCGCGGCTGCAATTCGAGCGTGCGCCGGATGGGCGCTGCGTACGGCGCTCATCGAACGACTCCGGGGCGGTTATGCGCGTTGCTGGCCACTACCATGTGATGCGCCGGCATGGCCGCGAGCCGCGCGGCGCCAGCCTTCGGCGCGGCAGGTGGCTTCGGCGTGTCGTCGTTCACGACCAGTTGCTTGACGGGCATGTTCGGCGGCACGTTCAGCGCGCGCAGCGTATCGCCGGCAATCGTCGAGAACACCGGGCCGGACACCGCGCCACCGAAGTGGCTGCCGGCGGTGGGCTCGTCGACCGAGACGGCCACCACGATGCGCGGATTCGGCATCGGCGCCATGCCGACGAACGATGCGCGATATTTCTTGTGGTCGTAGCCGCGGCCGACCTGCTTGTACGCCGTGCCGCTCTTGCCGCCGACGCGATAGCCGGGCACCGCCGCGTCGGGCGACGTGCCGTCCTTCGTTACGACGCTTTCGAGCATTTCGCGCACTTCGCGCGCGGTGGTGGGCGAAAACACCTGCGGGCCTTGTGGCGGCTGCTTGTCGTCGGTCTTGAACAGCGACAGCGGCATCAGCTCGCCGTCGTGGGCGATGGCCGTGTAGGCATGCGCGAGCTGGAACAGCGACACCGACAGGCCATAGCCGTACGACATGGTGGCCTGCTCGATGCGGCGCCAGCTCTTCCACGGCCGCAGGCGGCCGGCCACGGCGCCGGGGAAACCGACCTTCGGCGCCTGGCCGAGGCCGATGCTCGTATACATATTCCACATTTCCTCGGGCCGCATCGTCATCGCGATCTTGGTCGCGCCGATGTTGCTCGACTTCTGGATCACGCCGCCCACCGTCAGCACGCCGAAGCCGGCGTCATCGCTGATCGGCGCCCCGTCGAGCACGAAGTGGCCGTTGCCGGTATCGACCAGCGTGTTCGGCGACACGCGGTCCAGATCGAGTGCGAGCGATACCGTGAACGGCTTCATGATCGAGCCCGGCTCGAACGTGTCGGTCAGCGCGCGGTTGCGCAACTGCTCGCCGGTCAGGTGCGAACGGTCGTTCGGGTTGTAGGTCGGATAGTTGACCAGCGCCAGCACCTCGCCGGTGCGCACGTCGACCACCATCGCCGCGCCCGCCTTGGCGTGGAACTTCTCGACCGCGGCCTTCAGGTTCGCGTAGGTGACGTACTGGATCTTGCTGTCGATCGACAGATCGACGTCGGTGCCGTTGTGCGGCGGCAGTTGCTCGTCGACGTCCTCAACGATATGGCCGACGCGATCCTTGATCACGTGACGGCTGCCCGACACACCGGCCAGCAGCTTCTGGTCGGCCAGCTCGACGCCTTCCTGGCCTTCGTCCTCGACATTGGTGAAGCCGATCAGGTGAGCGGTGATCTCGCCTTCCGGGTAGAAGCGCTTGTATTCGTTGCGCGCATAGATGCCCGGGATATCGAGCGCGGTGACCTTGTCAGCCACGTCGATCGGCACCTGCCGCTTCACGTAGACGAAGCTGCGGTCGCCCGACAGCTTGCGGCGCAGCTCGGGCGCGCTCATGTCGAGCAGCTTGCCGAGCTGGTCGAGCTTGCCGGCGCCGAGATCGTCCGGCACCGCTTCGGGGATCGCCCAGATCGCGCGCACGGGCAGGCTCGTCGCGAGCACGAGGCCATTGCGATCGAGGATCTTGCCGCGCGTGGCCGGCAGTTCGAGCGTGCGCTGATAACGGCTTTCGCCCTGCTTCTGGTAGAACGCATTGCCCGGCCCCTGGATCCAGAAGGCGCGCGCGGCCAGCGCGACGAAGGCCATGAACAGCATGAACACGACGAGCTTCGAGCGCCACATCGGCAGATGCACCGACAGGACCGGGCTGGACGCGAATTTCACGTTCGACTGGCGTTGTTTCATCGCCGCCTCCCCTGGTCGCCAGCGGCAGCCGAACTCGGCAGCGGCGTATCGACGGCCTTCACGGCATCGGGCGGCAGCGTCAGGTATTGGGTGCGACCGGTGACGATCGTCTGCATCTTCAGCGAATCGTTGGCGAGCTGCTCGATGCGCGAGGTCTTGGACAACGCGCCCTGCTGATATTGCAGTTGCGCGTAATCCTGCTGGAGCTGGTGCTCCTGCGATTGCGCACGCTGCAACTGGAAGAAGATCTGACGCTGCTGATTGGTCGAATTGACGACCGACAGGGCACAGCCCATCACGACGATCAGCAGGAAGATGTTGAGGCGGTTCATGGCGCGATGCGCTCCGCGATGCGCATCACGGCCGACCGGGCGCGCGGATTCGCGGCCACTTCGGCGTCGCTCGGGAACTTGCGGCCGAGCAGCTTGAGCGGCGGAGACGGGAGATCGGCGGCGCGAATCGGCAGGCGGCGATCGACCACAGGCGCGCTCGCGTGCGTCTGCATGAAGCGTTTGACGATCCGATCCTCGAGCGAATGAAAGCTGATCACGACCAGCCGCCCCCCTTGCTCCAACGACGACAACGCGGACGCTAGAACGACTTGCAGGTCCGCAAGCTCTTGATTGACGTGAATCCGTATAGCTTGAAAGGTGCGGGTTGCCGGATCCTTGCCTTTCTCACGTGTCTTGACGGCGTGACCCACGATTTGGGCAAGCTCGCCCGTGCTGTCGAGGGGACCAAGGCGCTCGGATTCCGCCCGGCGAGCAACAAGCGCCTTTGCAATCTGAAAAGCAAACCGTTCTTCCCCATAATCGCGTATCACCTCCGTCAGTTCCTGCAAGGGCGCGCGGGCCAGCCAGTCGGCTGCCGATTCGCCACGAGTGGTATCCATCCGCATATCGAGCGGGCCGTTCGCGCGGAAACTGAAACCGCGCTCGGGATCGTCGATCTGCGGCGAAGACACCCCCAGATCCAGCAACACGCCCGTCACGCGCGGTACGCCGCGTTCGGCAAGCGCGTCGCCGAGCGACGCAAAACTGTCATGCACGATCGAGAAGCGGGCATCGCCGATCTGACGCGCCGTCTCGATCGCGAGCGGATCCTTGTCGAACGCGATCAGGCGGCCGCCTTCGGCCAGTTGGTCGAGCACCAGGCGGCTATGGCCGCCGCGGCCGAACGTGCCATCCACGTAAAGGCCGTCGGGCCGCGTCACGAGCGCATCGACCGCTTCATCGAGCAGCACCGTCCGGTGCTGAAATTCATTTCCCATCGCGGGCGTCTCCGTCACCGCAATCAGAAGGTGAAATTCTTCAGCGCATCGGGCATGCCCTGCGCCATCGCCGCTTGCTCCTTCGCGATGTAGGTTTGCGAATCCCACAGCTCGAAGTGACTACCCATTCCCAACAACATGACTTCCTTTTCCAGCCCGGCTGCCATTCGCAGCTCCGGCGATACGAGAATCCGGCCCGCGCTGTCGAGATCGACATCCGACGCGTTGCCGAGAAAAATGCGGCGCCACCAGTGCGCGTCCATCGGCAGGGCGGCGATCTTGGCGCGGAAAACTTCCCATTCGGGGCGTGGAAACAGCAACAGGCAGCCGTCCGGATGCTTGGTCACAGTCACCCGTCCTTCTGCCTGTCCTTGCAGCGCCTCGCGATAGCGAGAAGGGACCGACATCCGCCCTTTCGCATCGAGCGTCAGCGCCGACGCCCCCTGGAACACTTTCCGCTCTCCTGTTCGGGGTGTCTCGACACCCGCCCATTGGCTGAGAATCTAACCGGAACGACCCGCCAAATCACACAAAAATACACTTCCTCACACTGTTTCCCACTTTAGAGGAAGGGTCAGGGACGGTCAAGGGCGGTTGCCGTTTTTTTGACGAATTTTGTTAGTTAGAACAAGGACTTACGTTCACCTCTTCACGCTGGCCCTGAAACCGAAATTCGTTTGAAATGAACGGACTAGCGTGATGTGTGGATGTGATACGTGAAAAGGCGCGCGCAAGCTGGCGTGATGGCGAGGGTTAGGGAGGCGGGAAAGTCCGGATCGAGCATTGAAGTTGGCGAGACGCGGGAGGCTCCGCGTCCCACCGAAAACTCAGAGATAGTAGGCAGTCCTCGTCATCACTTTCGAGGCCGCCTGCATCAGCCAGCGAGCCGGCATCGGCAGCTCGGCACCGCCGGCATCGGCGGCCGTGCGGCCGTGTTTGGCCTCGTCGTCACGCATCTGTTCGACGATGGCACGCGAGGCCGAATCGGCTGCCGGCAGCTCGGACAGATGGCTGTCGAGATGGCGTTCGACCTGGCGCTCCGTCTCGGCCATGAAGCCGAGGCTTGCCTTGTCGCCCAGCCGCCCCGCCACCAGGCCGATCGCCATGGCGCCGCCGAACCAGAGCGGATTCAGCAGGCTCGGACGCGAGCCGAGCGACGTGAGACGGTGCATCGTCCACGCCAGATGATCTTCCTCCTCGCGCGCCGATTCTTCGAACAGCGCCTTCAGCGACGGCGACGCCGTCGACAGCTTCTGCGCCTGGTACAGCGCCTGCGCGCACACCTCGCCGACGTGATTGACCCGCATCAAGCCAGCCGCATGCTTGCGCTCTTCCGCGCTCAATTCCGGCAAGAGGTCGCCCTCGGGCAGCGGCACCGGGCGCGTCATGCGGCTCACGCCGGCGATCGCGCGCAGGCCTCGGTCGAATTCGTTAATTAGTTCATCGAACAGCATTCGGGATCTCCGGTCAGCCACTCGCCGCAGGGTTTCGTCAGTTGTTTGTTGCGCTAACTGATCCAATTCTGCCGCGAACATTGCGGTAAACCCCCGATTTTAACCATTGTTGCCAAAAGAGGACATGCGCCATGTCGCGTTGGCCTTTTCCTTTTTCGTAAAAATGCCTTGCGCTACAGTACGTGCGGCTACTCAGAAGTGAAGCGGGGCAACGAACCTACTCAAAACCAAACGCCCCGCCAGATAAAAAATCATTCAGTAATCCTTGGAGATCGTCGAATGAAAAAGTCGCTTTTGGCGCTCGTCGCGCTGGGTGGGTTTGCTGGCGCGGCCCACGCGCAGAGCAGCGTCACGCTGTACGGCATCATCGATGCCGGCATCCTGTTCAACAACAATTCGAATGGCGCACGCCAGTGGCAGCAGTCGAGCGGCGTGCTGCAGGGCAGCCGTTGGGGCCTGAAAGGCGTCGAGGATCTCGGCGGCGGATTGAAGGCCATCTTCGTGCTCGAGAACGGCTTCAGCGTGTCAAGCGGCGCGCTCGGCCAGGGCGGCGGCGAGTTCGGCCGGCAAGCCTTCGTGGGCCTGTCGAGCGATGCATTCGGCAAGGTCACGCTGGGTCGCCAGTACGATTCCGTGGTCGACTACACCGGCGCGCTCGCGACCGGTAGCCAATGGGCCGGCTATATCGGCGCGCACCCGGGCGACCTCGACAACATGAACAACGCCAATCGCGTCAACAACGCGATCAAGTACACCAGCCCCGTGTACGGCGGTTTTCAGTTCGGCGGCTTGTACAGCCTGGGCGGCGTGGCCGGCCAGCCGGGCCGCAACCAGATCTTCTCGGCCGGGGCCGGCTACAACAACGGGCCGCTCGCCCTGGGCGTGGGTTACGTCAACGCGCGCAATCCGAACTACTCGTTCTTCGGCAACAACCCGAACTCGAACACGGCGGCAACGACGAGCGGCCTGAACATGACCAGCCCCGTCTACCGGGGCTACGCGTCGGCCAATACGCTGGAAATCGTTGCGGCAGCCGGCGCCTATTCGATCGGCGCGGCCACACTGGGCCTGACCTACAGCTATACGCGGTTCGACGCGGTCGGCTCGACGGCGGGCGCCAGCCTGAACCCGCTGAACCTGCGCGGCGACGCGGTGTTCAACAACGTCGAAGCGAGCTTCAAGTATCAGTTGAGTCCGGCACTGCTGGCAGGCGTCGCCTACGACTACACGCGCGGCTCCAAGATCAACGGGCAATCGGCGGCCCAGTATCATCAGGTCAACCTCGGCGTCGACTATTTCCTGTCAAAGCGCACCGATCTTTACGCAATCGGTGTTTATCAGCACGCACTGGGCTACGACTCGACCGGCAACCGCGCGGTCGCGGCGATCAACAACATCACCGCTTCCGCCACGCCGAATCAGGTGTCGGCGCAGGTCGGCATCCGTCACAAGTTCTGACGAATACGCATGTAATAACAGCCGCTTCACCCTCGAAAGCGCCCCGCAGGGCGCTTTTTTCTCGCCCGCTCCGGCAGTGTTCCGTCTCAAACAAAACGGGCGCCATTGCTGGCGCCCGTTGCTGTACCGCCTCGCTATCGCTCGATCAGGCCTTACCGTCACGCAACTCGCGACGCAGGATCTTGCCGACATTGGTCTTCGGCAGTTCCGTGCGGAATTCGATGAAACGCGGGCGCTTGTAGCCCGTCAGTCGCTCCTTGCAGTAGGCAACGATATCCGCGTCGGTCAGCGCTGGATCTTTCCTCACGACGAACAACTTCACGGCCTCGCCGGAATGCTCGTCGGGCACGCCGACCGCCGCCACCTCGAACACGCCCGGGTGCGAGGAGACCACATCCTCGACTTCGTTCGGATAGACGTTGAAGCCGGACACCAGGATCATGTCCTTCTTGCGGTCGACGATCTTCACGTAGCCACGCTCGTCCATCACGCCGATGTCGCCCGACTTGAAATAGCCGTCGGGCATCATCACCTTGGCCGTCTCGTCGGGACGATTCCAATAACCGGCCATCACCTGCGGCCCGCGGATGCAGATCTCGCCGGGCAGGCCAAGCGCCACTTCGACGCCATCGTCGTCGCGAATCGAGATTTCGGTCGACGACAGCGGCAAGCCGATCGTGCCCGTGTATTCCGTGGCCGTGACCGGGTTGCAACTGACCACCGGCGAGGTTTCCGACAGCCCGTAGCCTTCGACGATCGGCGTGTGTGTCTTGTCGTACCAGCGCTTCGCGACGCTTTCCTGGATCGCCATTCCACCGCCGTTGGCCACCGCCAACCGCGACAGGTCGAGCTGGTCGAAATCGGGATGATTCAGCATCGCGTTGTAGAGCGTGTTGACAGCCGGGAACGTCGACACCGGATAGCGCTTCAGTTCCTTGATCATGCCGGCGATGTCACGCGGATTCGGGATCAGCAAGCCGGTGCCGCCGGTGCGCATGGTCAGGAAACCACACACCGTCAGCGCGAACACGTGATACAGCGGCAGGGCAGCCACCGTGAAAAATTGCGTTTGCCCGGCCGGCAGCTTCGTATAGGCCGGCGCGTGCCAGGCCTCCGATTGCAGCACGTTCGCGACGATATTCCGGTGCAGCAGCGTCGCGCCCTTGGCCACACCGGTCGTGCCACCCGTGTATTGCAGGAACGCGACGTCGTTCGGTCCGAGCGGCGGCGGCGTAAACGTCTGGCGGCCGCCCTCGGCAAGCGCCGCATTGAAGCGCGTGAACGCCGGCAATTGCCAGGCCGGCACCATCTTCTTGACGCTGCGCACCACGTAATTGACCAGCAGGCCCTTGATGCCGAGCAGGTCGCCCATGGCCGCGACGACCACGTGCTTGACCGACGTTTCGGCGATCACCGCTTGCAGCGTCGCGGCGAAGTTCTCGAGCACGACGATGGCCTCGGCGCCGCTGTCGGCCAGTTGGTGCTGCAACTCACGCGGCGTATAGAGCGGATTGACGTTGACGACGGTATAACCGGCGCGCAGGACGGCGGCAATCGTCACCGGATACTGCAGCACGTTCGGCATCATGATCGCGATGCGCGCGCCGCGCGTCAGCCCACGCGATTGGAACCACGCGCCGAGCTTGCGCGACAACGCGTCGATTTCACCGTAGGTGAGCGCCTTTCCCATACAGATAAAGGCAGTACGGTCGCGATGCGAGCGGAAGCTGTCATCCAGCAGATCGGGGACGGTCGGATAGCGAGATGGATCAATTTCGGCTGGCACGCCGGCGGGGTACGATTTCAGCCAAATCTTGTCCATGCAAGACGTCTCCTTACTGATTTTCGAATGGTCGTGCTAAAAAAGCATCCTAGCCGGTAGACTGCCTCGAAACAACCGGGTTAGACACTCCTTTCAAACTCGGCCGCGCGGCTGGGTTTTATGACCAATTCCGTGTAGGCCGCGATGGTTTGAATCGCGATCTGGTGTCGGATCATCGCAGCGCCAATCGATGCATGCAAGCATTTCGTCGGACGATTTATCCGTTCAGGCGAAATTCAGGAGATATTTTGAGGGATTTTAAAGCGCAGCGGCGTGAACGATGTTCCGCGGCCGAAAAGACAAAACCCCCACTGCATTCGCAGCGGGGGTTCTGAAGGAGGAAGCCTGACGATTACCTACTTTCACACGGGCAATCCGCACTATCATCGGCGTAGAGTCGTTTCACGGTCCTGTTCGGGATGGGAAGGGGTGGTACCGACTCGCTATGGTCATCAGGCTAAAGGGGTTGATGCGTCGCTGCTTGAGCGCCACATCCAATCTGGAAGAAGTAGTAATGAGTTGTGTGTATCGGCACACGAGGACTCAATGCTGTATAACTTGTCGCGCTGTTTAAGATCCTGAACCTGCGGTTCAGGACGGGATGCTCGTCAGTGCTGAAGCACAAACGATCATCGACGCAGACTTGTTATAGGATCAAGCCTTACGGGCAATTAGTATCAGTTAGCTGAACGCATTACTGCGCTTACACACCTGACCTATCAACGTCCTGGTCTCGAACGACCCTTCAAGGAGGTCAAGCCTCCAGGGATATCTCATCTTAAGGCGAGTTTCCCGCTTAGATGCTTTCAGCGGTTATCTCTTCCGAACATAGCTACCCGGCGATGCCACTGGCGTGACAACCGGTACACCAGAGGTTCGTCCACTCCGGTCCTCTCGTACTAGGAGCAGCCCCCTTCAAATATCCAACGCCCACGGCAGATAGGGACCAAACTGTCTCACGACGTTTTAAACCCAGCTCACGTACCTCTTTAAATGGCGAACAGCCATACCCTTGGGACCGGCTACAGCCCCAGGATGAGATGAGCCGACATCGAGGTGCCAAACACCGCCGTCGATATGAACTCTTGGGCGGTATCAGCCTGTTATCCCCAGAGTACCTTTTATCCGTTGAGCGATGGCCCTTCCATACAGAACCACCGGATCACTATGACCTGCTTTCGCACCTGCTCGACTTGTCGGTCTCGCAGTTAAGCACGCTTATGCCATTGCACTATCAGCACGATTTCCGACCGTACCTAGCGTACCTTCGTACTCCTCCGTTACACTTTGGGAGGAGACCGCCCCAGTCAAACTGCCTACCATGCACTGTCCCCGACCCGGATCACGGGCCAAGGTTAGAACCTCAAACAAACCAGGGTGGTATTTCAAGGACGGCTCCACCGAAACTAGCGTTCCGGTTTCATAGCCTCCCACCTATCCTACACAGATCGGTTCAAAGTCCAATGCAAAGCTACAGTAAAGGTTCATGGGGTCTTTCCGTCTAGCCGCGGGGAGATTGCATCATCACAAACACTTCAACTTCGCTGAGTCTCGGGAGGAGACAGTGTGGCCATCGTTACGCCATTCGTGCAGGTCGGAACTTACCCGACAAGGAATTTCGCTACCTTAGGACCGTTATAGTTACGGCCGCCGTTTACCGGGACTTCAATCAAGAGCTTGCACCCCATCATTTAATCTTCCGGCACCGGGCAGGCGTCACACCCTATACGTCCACTTTCGTGTTTGCAGAGTGCTGTGTTTTTATTAAACAGTCGCAGCCACCAGTTTATTGCAACCCTTTCACCCTCCTGGCGCAGGCCAGTCAAGCTACAAGGGCGTACCTTATCCCGAAGTTACGGTACCAATTTGCCGAGTTCCTTCTCCCGAGTTCTCTCAAGCGCCTTAGAATACTCATCTCGCCCACCTGTGTCGGTTTGCGGTACGGTCACTGTTAAACTGAAGCTTAGAGGCTTTTCTTGGAACCACTTCCAATTGCTTCGCTTCCTAAGAAGCTCGCGCCACACCCTTGAATTCTGCGCCCGGATTTGCCTAAGCGCCTTCTCCAATGCAGCGACCGGGACTTCCAACACCCGGACAACCTTCCGCGATCCGTCCCCCCATCGCATTTAACAATGGTGCAGGAATATTGACCTGCTTCCCATCAGCTACGCATTTCTGCCTCGCCTTAGGGGCCGACTCACCCTACGCCGATGAACGTTGCGTAGGAAACCTTGGGCTTACGGCGAGGGGGCCTTTCACCCCCTTTATCGCTACTCATGTCAGCATTCGCACTTCCGATACCTCCAGCACACTTTACAGTGCACCTTCGCAGGCTTACGGAACGCTCTCCTACCATGCACATAAATGTGCATCCGCAGCTTCGGTATATAGCTTAGCCCCGTTACATCTTCCGCGCAGGACGACTCGATCAGTGAGCTATTACGCTTTCTTTAAAGGATGGCTGCTTCTAAGCCAACCTCCTGACTGTTTTAGCCTTCCCACTTCGTTTCCCACTTAGCTATATTTGGGGACCTTAGCTGGCGGTCTGGGTTGTTTCCCTCTTGACACCGGACGTTAGCACCCGATGTCTGTCTCCCGCGATTGCACTCTTCGGTATTCGGAGTTTGCTATGGCGAGGTAATCCGCAATGGACCCCTCAACCATGACAGTGCTCTACCCCCGAAGGTGAGACGCGAGGCACTACCTAAATAGTTTTCGGAGAGAACCAGCTATTTCCAAGTTTGTTTAGCCTTTCACCCCTATCCACAGCTCATCCCCTAACTTTTCAACGTTAGTGGGTTCGGACCTCCAGTACGTGTTACCGCACCTTCATCCTGGCCATGGATAGATCACTTGGTTTCGGGTCTACGCCCAGCAACTGAACGCCCTATTCGGACTCGCTTTCGCTACGCCTGCCCTATTCGGTTAAGCTTGCTACTGAACGTAAGTCGCTGACCCATTATACAAAAGGTACGCCGTCACCCCTTACGAGGCTCCGACTGTTTGTATGCATGCGGTTTCAGGATCTATTTCACTCCCCTCCCGGGGTTCTTTTCGCCTTTCCCTCACGGTACTGGTTCACTATCGGTCGATCACGAGTATTTAGCCTTGGAGGATGGTCCCCCCATCTTCAGACAGGATTTCACGTGTCCCGCCCTACTTGTCGTACACCTAGTTCTTTCATACTGTTTTCGTCTACAGGGCTATCACCTGCTATGGCCGCACTTTCCAGAGCGTTCGACTAACAATACAAATAAAGAGTACAGGCTCTTCCCATTTCGCTCGCCACTACTTTGGGAATCTCGGTTGATTTCTTTTCCTGCGGTTACTTAGATGTTTCAGTTCACCGCGTTCGCTTCACATGACCTATGTATTCAGTCATGGATACTCCAAAAGGAGTGGGTTTCCCCATTCGGACATCTACGGATCAAAGCTTGTTTGCCAGCTCCCCGTAGCTTTTCGCAGGCTACCGCGTCCTTCATCGCCTGTGATCGCCAAGGCATCCACCACATGCACTTGTTCGCTTGACCCTATAACGAGTCTGTCTCGCTTGCGCTCGACAGTCGCTACAGGTTGAGTTCTCGCATTTGTGCCGTATTCCAATTGAGCCGAACATTTAAGTTCGAATCTTCTTGAGATACATCGATACAATCACAACCCGAATAACTTTCACGCCCATCTCAAATAGACGCTTCCGTTATTCAAATTACTACTTCTTCTAGATTGTTAAAGAACGACAGCCGATAAGTACACATGGTGTACAGATCGCTCTGACTGGCTCAATCGCCAATGACAAATCCTCAGGTCACACTGACCTGAACGCTTGTCATTGAAGATTGGTGGAGGCAGACGGGATCGAACCGACGACCCCCTGCTTGCAAAGCAGGTGCTCTCCCAGCTGAGCTATGCCCCCATACAGAGACTTCTCAAGGATACTGTCCAGACTAAGTGGTGGGTCTGGTTGGATTCGAACCAACGACCCCCGCCTTATCAAGACGGTGCTCTAACCAACTGAGCTACAGACCCCTGAGTCTGTCTTGATTTACAGCCGATAAGCGTGAACGCTCAACTTTCGCGGTATTAGCTCGAGAAAGGAGGTGATCCAGCCGCACCTTCCGATACGGCTACCTTGTTACGACTTCACCCCAGTCATGAATCCTACCGTGGTGACCGTCCTCCTTGCGGTTAGACTAGCCACTTCTGGTAAAACCCACTCCCATGGTGTGACGGGCGGTGTGTACAAGACCCGGGAACGTATTCACCGCGGCATGCTGATCCGCGATTACTAGCGATTCCAGCTTCACGCACTCGAGTTGCAGAGTGCGATCCGGACTACGATCGGTTTTCTGGGATTAGCTCCCCCTCGCGGGTTGGCGACCCTCTGTTCCGACCATTGTATGACGTGTGAAGCCCTACCCATAAGGGCCATGAGGACTTGACGTCATCCCCACCTTCCTCCGGTTTGTCACCGGCAGTCTCCTTAGAGTGCTCTTGCGTAGCAACTAAGGACAAGGGTTGCGCTCGTTGCGGGACTTAACCCAACATCTCACGACACGAGCTGACGACAGCCATGCAGCACCTGTGTATCGGTTCTCTTTCGAGCACTCCCGGATCTCTCCAGGATTCCGACCATGTCAAGGGTAGGTAAGGTTTTTCGCGTTGCATCGAATTAATCCACATCATCCACCGCTTGTGCGGGTCCCCGTCAATTCCTTTGAGTTTTAATCTTGCGACCGTACTCCCCAGGCGGTCAACTTCACGCGTTAGCTTCGTTACTAAGGAAATGAATCCCCAACAACTAGTTGACATCGTTTAGGGCGTGGACTACCAGGGTATCTAATCCTGTTTGCTCCCCACGCTTTCGTGCATGAGCGTCAGTATTGGCCCAGGGGGCTGCCTTCGCCATCGGTATTCCTCCACATCTCTACGCATTTCACTGCTACACGTGGAATTCTACCCCCCTCTGCCATACTCTAGCTTGCCAGTCACCAATGCAGTTCCCAGGTTGAGCCCGGGGATTTCACATCGGTCTTAACAAACCGCCTGCGCACGCTTTACGCCCAGTAATTCCGATTAACGCTTGCACCCTACGTATTACCGCGGCTGCTGGCACGTAGTTAGCCGGTGCTTATTCTTCCGGTACCGTCATCCCTCGGCTTTATTAGAACCAAGGATTTCTTTCCGGACAAAAGTGCTTTACAACCCGAAGGCCTTCTTCACACACGCGGCATTGCTGGATCAGGCTTTCGCCCATTGTCCAAAATTCCCCACTGCTGCCTCCCGTAGGAGTCTGGGCCGTGTCTCAGTCCCAGTGTGGCTGGTCGTCCTCTCAGACCAGCTACTGATCGTCGCCTTGGTAGGCTTTTACCCTACCAACTAGCTAATCAGCCATCGGCCAACCCTATAGCGCGAGGCCCGAAGGTCCCCCGCTTTCATCCGTAGATCGTATGCGGTATTAATCCGGCTTTCGCCGGGCTATCCCCCACTACAGGACATGTTCCGATGTATTACTCACCCGTTCGCCACTCGCCACCAGACCGAAGTCCGTGCTGCCGTTCGACTTGCATGTGTAAGGCATGCCGCCAGCGTTCAATCTGAGCCAGGATCAAACTCTTCAGTTCAATACCTGTTACTGTTTTTCGGTTCTTTCGAACCGGTCGCTCACTCAAAGCTGACAGGATTACGAATTACTTCATAAACCTGACTTACTTTTGTGTGAGACTCTTGATACTTTTGCTGACCTGATCCTAAGATCAGGACCGCTTCCATCAAGCGTCCACACTTATCGGCTGTAGATTGTTAAAGAGCGTTTCCGAGAGAAGCTTGGCTTCGTTTCGGTGCTGCGTTTTCAGCAGCAGAGAAGCGAGATTATGAAGAACATTTTGAAGCGCGTCAACTACTTTTTCAGCGCTTCGATCAACAGACTGCATCGATCGAGTTCCTCACCAGTTCAAAGAAGCGGCCCAAATTCCGGCGCTCTCCTTGTCCTGCCTGGCTTCTCCTCTCGTTCTGCGTTTCCGTCATCGCGAGAGAGGCCGAATTCTAAGCACCCATCCCGCTTCGTGCAAGCGTTTTCGCAAAGAAAATGCATAAAGGGCGCCGCTTGCGCGGCGCCCTTTATGACAAGCCTTTGATCTCAAAAGAAAACGTCAAAAAATGCGACCGAAAATCGGTCGCCCGGCGCTCAACGATGCTTGAACGCCGGCTTGCGCTTCTCGACGAACGCGGCCATCCCTTCCTTCTGATCCTCGGTCGCGAACAGTGAATGGAACACGCGGCGCTCGAATTGCACGCCCTCGGCCAACGTCGTCTCGTAGGCGCGGTTCACCGATTCCTTGATCATCATGACGGCCGGCAGCGAGAACTCCGAGATGGTGGTGGCCGCCGCCAACGCGTCGTCGAGCAGCGCCGCCGCCGGCACCACGCGCGACACCAGCCCGGCACGCTCGGCTTCGTCGGCTTCCATGAAGCGCGCGGTCAGGCACATGTCCATCGCCTTGGCCTTCGACACCGCACGCGGCAGGCGCTGCGTGCCGCCCGCGCCCGGCATCACGCCCAGGCGGATTTCCGGCTGACCGAACTTCGCCGTGTCGGCCGCGATGATGATGTCGCACATCATCGCCAGCTCGCAGCCGCCGCCCAGCGCGAAACCGGCCACCGCGGCAATCACCGGCTTGCGGATCTGGCGGATCGTCTCCCAATTGCGCGTGATGTAGTCGCCCTTGTAGACATCCATATAGGAATACTTGGCCATCATCCCGATATCGGCGCCCGCAGCGAACGCCTTTTCACTGCCGGTCAGCACGATCGCGCCGATCTCGTCGTCGGCGTCGAAGGCCTTCAGCGCTGTGCCGAGCTCGTCCATCAGCGCATCGTTCAGCGCGTTCAGCGCCTTCGGGCGGTGCAGCGTGATCAGGCCGACGCGGCCGCGCGTCTCCACCAGGATGTTCTCGTAATCCATCGATGTCTCCTCATTAAAGAAACGCCAGGCTCCGCGCACACACGCGGAGAACAATGCTAACATTTGCCGACCAACCGGTCGGTTAATTAATTGCTTTCGTGCGACCGGCTTCCCACTTCCATCAGGCTGCCGTCATGACCCATCCTTTGTTCACGAAGCACGAAGCCACGCTGCAACAGGCGCTGTCGGCCATCGAGACTCGCGCTTACTGGAGCCCGTTCGCCGAAATGCCCAGTCCCAAAGTGTACGGGGAAAGCGCCGCGGCCGAGGGCGAGGCGGCCTTCCAGGCCCAGCTCGACAAGCCCTTCGCGCTCGACCAGCCGGCGTCGGGCGGACAGGTCGGCGCGGAAGTGTCGCCGTTCGGCTTTCCGCTCGGCATCCGCTATCCGCAATCCTCGCCCGACGAACTGATCGCGGCGGCCGCCGCCGCGCAGCCGGGCTGGCGTGCGGCCGGCCCGAGCGCCTGGGTGGGCGTGAGCCTTGAAATCCTCGCGCGGCTCAACCGGGCCAGCTTCGAAATCGCCCACGCAGTGATGCACACCACCGGCCAGGCCTTCATGATGGCGTTCCAGGCGGGCGGGCCGCACGCCCAGGACCGCGCACTCGAAGCGGTGGCCTACGCCTGGGACGCGCTGCGCAAGATCCCGGCCGACGCGCACTGGGAAAAACCGCAAGGCAAGAACCCGCCGCTTGCGATGCACAAGCGCTACGCAATCGTTCCGCGCGGCACCGGCCTCGTGCTCGGCTGCTGCACGTTCCCCACCTGGAACGGCTACCCCGGCCTGTTCGCGGACCTGGCCACCGGCAATACGGCGATCGTCAAGCCTCATCCGGGCGCGATCCTGCCGCTCGCGCTGACCGTGCGCATCGCACGCGAGGTGTTGCGCGAGGCCGGCTTCGATCCGAACGTCATCACGCTGCTGGCCACCGCCCCCGACGACGGCGCGCTGGTCGAAGCGCTGGCGATACGCCCCGAGATCCGTCTGATCGACTTCACCGGCAGCACGCAGCACGGCGACTGGCTCGAACGCCATGCGCATCAGGCCCATGTGTATACAGAGAAGGCCGGCGTCAACCAGATCGTGATCGACTCGGTGGACGACCTGAAAGCCGCCGCGCGCAACATCGCGTTCTCGCTTGCGCTCTACTCGGGCCAGATGTGCACGGCGCCGCAGAACATCTATGTGCCGCGCGACGGAATCCGCACGCCGGACGGCCGGGTCGGCTTCGACGAAGTAGCGCAGGCGATCGGCGCCGCGGTGCAGAAGCTCGTGGCCGATCCGGCCCGCGCCGTCGAACTGCTCGGCGCGATCCAGAACGACGGCGTGACGGCGCGCATCGACGAAGCCCGCGCGCTCGGCAAGGTGCTGGCCGACAGCCAGCCGCTCGACCACCCCGCCCACCCGCAGGCGCGCGTGCGCACGCCGCTGGTGCTGCAACTCGACGCCAGCGAACGCGGCACCTATACGCGCGAATGGTTCGGCCCGATCTCGTTCGTGATCGCCACCGATTCGACGGCGCACTCGCTCGAACTGGCCGGCGGCATCGCGGCCGAATGCGGCGCGCTGACGCTGTCGGTGTACAGCACCGACGAAGCCGTGCTCGACCGCGCCCACGACGCGGCAATCCGCGGCGGCGTCGCGTTGTCGATCAATCTGACGGGGGGCGTATTCGTCAACCAGTCGGCTGCGTTCTCGGATTTCCACGGCACCGGCGCAAACCCGGCCGCGAATGCGGCGCTGGCGGACGCGGCCTTCGTCGCGAATCGCTTCCGCGTGGTGCAGAGCCGCCGTCATGTGGAGCCGCGCGCAGAAAGCACCACAAGCGCCGCCTGAACGCCCACCGCAAGCCGAATCGTTTTTTCAGGAAACCAGACGCATCCGGGCCGACGCACGCCGTCGGCCATCCACGACGTGGAGGAGACACTCGATGCCGTACGACACGATCCGGTTCACGCTCGATGACGCGACGCAGGTTGCGACGATCACGCTCGACCGCCCCGACAAGCTCAACAGCTTCACCCGCGCGATGCACGCCGAACTGGCCGCGGCGCTCGACGCCGCCGAGGCGAGCCACGCGCGCGCGCTGGTGCTGACCGGCGCCGGCCGCGGCTTCTGCGCGGGCCAGGATCTGGCCGACCTCGATTTCACGCCGGGCGCGTCGACCGATCTCGGCGCGCTGATCGACGCGCATTTCAACCCGCTCGTGCGTCGCCTTCAGGCGTTGCCGCTGCCGGTGATCGCGGCCGTCAACGGCACGGCGGCCGGCGCCGGCGCGAATCTCGCGCTGGCCTGCGACCTCGTGCTGGCCGCGAAATCGGCCAGCTTCATCCAGTCGTTCGTGAAGATCGGCCTGGTGCCCGATTCGGGCGGAACCTGGTTCCTGCCGCAGCGCGTCGGTTTCGCACGCGCGCTCGGGCTGGCGCTGACGGGCGACAAGCTCGGCGCCGAACAGGCCGCCGACTGGGGAATGATCTGGCGCGCCGTCGACGACGATGCGCTCGCCGCCACCGCCGCCGCGCTGGCCACCGAGCTGGCCCGCCAGCCCACGCGCGCGATCGCCGCGATCAAGCAGGCGATGCGCGCCGGCATGACGAACCCGCTCGATCGGCAACTCGATCTGGAGCGCGACCTGCAACGCGAGCTGGGGCAATCGCACGACTATGCGGAAGGCGTCGCGGCGTTCATGGCCCGGCGCGCACCGCGTTTCGAGGGGCGTTGAGATGACCACGGCCCAAACTTTGCCCGTCGACCCCGATGCGCTCGCCCGCGCCGCCGCCGACGCGATGTACGCGGCCGATGCCTGCACGCGCGCGCTCGGCATCGAATTGCTCGACATCGGGCCAGGCCGCGCGCGCATGCGCATGACGGTGCGCCCCGCGTTCCTGAACGGCCATCGCACCTGCCACGGCGGCCTGATCTTCACGCTGGCCGATTCGGCGTTCGCGTTCGCCTGCAACTCGCACAACCTCAATACGGTCGCGGCCGGCTGCGCGATCGAGTTCCTGCGCCCGGTGCCGGAAGGCGACGTGCTGACGGCCGAGGCCGTCGAGCAGACGCTGGCCGGGCGACACGGCATCTACGATATCCGCGTGACGAACCGCGCCGGCGAAACCGTGGCGATGTTTCGCGGCAAGTCGGCGCGGATCGCCGGCAACGTGATTCCCACCGATAACAACGCAGCGCATTGAGCGCGGCGGCACGGCCCGCCCCCGCCAGAATCCGATCCGGAGACATCGATGAACGCCCCGCTTCCGCTCGAACCGATCGAGACCGCCAGCCGCGACGAATTGCAGGCGCTGCAGCTCGACCGCCTGCGCTGGTCGCTCGCGCACGCCTATGCGCATTCGCCGGTCTACCGGCGCAAGTTCGACGAAGCGGGCGCGCACCCGGGCGACCTGCGCACGCTGGCCGACCTCGCGCGCTTCCCGTTCACGACCAAGAGCGACCTGCGTGACAACTACCCGTTCGGCATGTTCGCGGTACCCCAGGAGCGCGTCGCGCGCATTCACGCGTCGTCGGGCACGACCGGCAAGCCGACCGTGGTCGGCTACACGGCGCGCGACATCGACACCTGGGCCAACCTGGTGGCCCGCTCGATCCGCGCGGCCGGCGCGCGCACCGGCGACAAGGTGCACGTGAGCTACGGCTACGGCCTGTTCACGGGCGGCCTCGGCGCGCATTACGGCGCGGAGCGCGCGGGCCTGACGGTGATTCCGTTCGGCGGCGGTCAGACCGAAAAACAGGTGCAGTTGATCCGCGATTTCCGGCCCGACATCATCATGGTCACGCCGAGCTACATGCTCTCGATCGCCGACGAGATGGAACGCCAGGGGCTGGACCCGCGCGACGCGTCGCTGCGGATCGGCATCTTCGGCGCGGAGCCGTGGACCAACGAAATGCGCACGGCGATCGAGCAGCGCGCCGGTATCGATGCGGTGGACATCTACGGGCTGTCGGAGGTGATCGGCCCCGGCGTGGCGTCGGAATGCGTGCAAACCAAGGATGGGCCGACGATCTGGGAGGATCACTTCTACCCGGAGATCGTCGATCCGCTGACGGGCGAGGTGTTGCCCGACGGCGAGCTCGGCGAACTGGTGTTCACGTCGCTGACCAAGGAAGCGCTGCCGATCGTGCGCTATCGCACGCGCGACCTGTCGCGGCTGCTGCCCGGCACGGCGCGCACGATGCGGCGCATGGAAAAGATCACCGGCCGCTCGGACGACATGATGATCATCCGCGGCGTGAACGTGTTCCCGACGCAGATCGAGGAGCAGCTTCTGAAGCAGCGCGTGCTCGCGCCGCATTACCAGATCGTGCTGACGCGCGACGGCCCGCTCGACGTGATGACGCTGAACGTCGAACCCTGCCCGCTCGCCCGGGCCGAGGCCGCCTTGCTCGATACGGCACGGCAGGCGCTGGCCTACGACATCAAGGCGTTGATCGGGGTGAGCGCGATCGTCAACGTGCTGCCGGTCAACGGCATCGAGCGATCGGTCGGCAAGGCGCGGCGGGTGGTGGACAAGCGCCGATGAACACCGGCGCGAAAGGAAGGCAACACGGGGCGCCGTTTGCCGCGGCGCCCCGGCCGGACATCACGAATTCGGCAGCAGCAGCCACATCCGCCCGACCTGCTTCATGCGGCCGGCCAGATCGCCCGCGTCGTCGCCGAGGCCCCAGAAGTAGTCGGCGCGCACGCCGCCCTTGATCGCCGAACCGGTGTCCTGCGCGAACACGAGGCGATTCATTGGCGTATTGGTCAGCGGGCGGGTGGTCTGCAGGAACACCGGCGTGCCGAGCGGGATGAACGACGGATCGACGGCGATCGAGCGCTCGGCCGTCAACGGCACGCCGAGCGCGCCGATCGGGCCATCCGCGCCGCCGTTCGGCGCGCCTTCGGCCGACGCCATGTCACGGAAGAACACGAAGCGCGGGTTGGTGTCGAGCAGCGCGTCGAGGCGCGTGGGATTGGCGCGCGCCCAGGCCTTGATGCCCTGCATGGTGGCCTGCCCCGGCGTCAGTTCGCCGTGATCGAGCAGCCACTTGCCGATCGAGCGATACGGCTGGTTGTTGGTGCCGCCGAAACCGACCCGCATCACGGTGCCGTCGTCGAGAATCACGCGGCCCGAGCCCTGCACTTGCAGGAAAAACGCCTCGATCGGATCGTCGACCCACACCAGTTCGTTGCCGTTCAGCACGCCCGCGCGTTCGAGCTGCGCGCGCGCCGGCAGCGGCGTTCCGGCGCGATAGCTGCTCGGCCAGCGGTACAGGGCGGTCTGATACGGGCCGCGCCGCACCCGCGAGCCGTGCAGCAGCGGCTCGTAATAGCCGGTCACGAGGCCATCGAGCGTGCCGTCGCCATTGGCAAACTGATAAGGCGTGAAATACGTTTCGAAGAAGCTGCGCGCGCCGGTGAGGTCGAGATCGTCGAGCCGGTTCGCGGCGTCGCAGGCGCGGCGCCAGTTCGCGGCCCGCGCGAGCCGCGTGCAATTCTGCCGCAAGGCGATGGTCGCGCCGATCAGCGCATCATCGTCCCAGCCCGGCACCTGCTGCCACGCCACCGGCGTGAGCCGCTCGGAGGCCGTCTGCCCCGGCACGATCGCCGCGCCGGTGGCGGGCGGCCGCGCATGATGCACGGGCGCGCTGCCGCACGCGGCCAGCAGGGCCGCCGTTGCGATCGCGGCTGCCCAACCGGCAAGCCGCGGCCCGAACCACCTACAATGCTCGTACTTGATGGAAGCCGCCATGTCTGATCTGTTCGACGAATACCCGATGCTGGTTTTTGCGCTGGAATCGCTGCTGGCGCTCGGTTTGCTGATTTTCATCGTGCTCTGGACCGCGTCCGGCAAGAAGAAAGCCCGCACGCGCCACGACGAGCCGCGCCAGCGCTGAGGCTCAATGCAGCGTGCGCGGCATGTGCAGCGCGAACTCCGCAACCGGCGCCTCGAAGCGCTCGCCGTCCTCCGCCACGCAGAAATACGCGCCGCGCATCGTGCCGACCGGCGTTTCGATGACCGCCCAGCTCGTGTATTCGAATTGCTCGCCCGGTTTCAAGAGCGGCTGATGGCCGACCACGCCGAGCCCCTTCACTTCCTGCACTTTCTGATCGCTGTCCGTGATCACCCAGTGACGCGCGATCAGTTGCGCCGGCACCTGGCCGGAATTGACGATCGTCAGCGTGTAGGCAAATGCATATTGACGACGCTCGGGGTCGGATTGTTCCGTCAAATAGGCGGTCTTCACCGTCACGCTGAATTCATACTGGCTCATGGCTATCCCGCTTCGAAGGTCGAGCGACGCCGGCACGGCGCCGCGCCAGGCCGCCGCCAGCCGGCCCGCACTGGTTCGGCATTCTGCTTGATGCGGCCCACGGCCGCAACAGCGGGGCCGCGGGCGGGCGGCGGCCCCGGCCGGCGGCGGTAGAATGGCGGTTTCGCATAAAACGCACGTCCCCCTACCGCCATGACGCAATTCCGCATCGCTCCCAGCATTCTCTCGGCCGACTTCGCCCGCCTCGGCGAGGAAGTCCGCAACGTCGTCGCCGCCGGCGCCGACTGGATCCACTTCGACGTGATGGACAACCATTACGTGCCGAACCTGACGATCGGCCCGCTTGTCTGCGAGGCGATCCGCCCGCACGTGGACGTGCCGATCGACGTGCACCTGATGGTGCGCCCGGTCGACCGGATCGTGCCCGACTTCGCCAAGGCCGGCGCGAACGTGATCAGCTTCCACCCGGAAGGCTCGGACCACATCGACCGCACGCTGTCGCTGATCAAGGATCACGGCTGCAAGGCCGGCCTGGTGTTCAACCCGGCCACGCCGCTCAACTATCTCGACCACGTGATGGATCGGCTCGACCTGGTGCTGATCATGTCGGTGAACCCGGGCTTCGGCGGCCAGTCGTTCATCCCCGAATCGCTGCGCAAGATTCGCGAGGCGCGCGCCAAGATCGACGCCTACCGCGAACGCACCGGCCGCGAGATCCACCTCGAAGTGGACGGCGGCGTGAAGGTCGACAACATCGCGGAAATCGCCGCCGCCGGCGCGGACACCTTCGTGGCCGGCTCGGCGATCTTCGGCAAGCCCGACTACAAGGCGGTGATCGACGAGATGCGCACGCAGCTCGCCGGCACGGTCAAGGCCTGAGGCGCACGGCGATGACGACGATCCGCTTCGCCTCGCCGCGGCTGGCCGCCGCGCTGATCGACCTCGACGGCACCATGATCGACACCGCCGACGATTTCACGGCGGCCCTCAACGCGATGCTGGCGCGGATCGGCGCGCGCGCCACGCAGCGCGACGAGGTCATGAACTACGTCGGCAAGGGTTCCGAGAACCTGATCGCGCAGGTGCTCAAGCCGCGCTTCGGCGAAGCCGAGGCGCAGGCCCGCTTCGAGGAAGCGCTGGAGCTCTACCAGGCCGAATACGCGACCATCAACGGCCGTCACACGCAGCTCTATCCCGACGTCGAAACCGGCCTGCTGGCGATGCGCGAAGCGGGCCTGGCGCTCGCCTGCGTGACCAACAAGCCGTATCGCTTCGCGGTGGAACTGCTCGCGCAATACCGGCTCGACGGCCATTTCGGCGTGGTGCTCGGCGGCGACAGCCTGCCGCGCAAGAAGCCGGACCCGCTGCCGATGCTGACCGCCTGCGAGCGGCTCGGCGTCGAACCGGCGCTGGCGGTGGCCATCGGCGACTCCGAAAACGATGCGCTGGCGGGCCGCGCGGCGGGCCTCGCGACGCTGACGGTGCCTTACGGCTACAACCACGGCAACGCTATACAAACGATAAATTCGGATGGTATAGTCGGCTCGCTGCTCGTCGCGGCGCAGGTCATCACCGCGCACAATGCGACCGAGCAAACCCTCTGATTTAATCTTCCATCCGCATGTTTCTGAACAAAAAACGGAGTCTGAGCAGCATCGACCGGGGAGCCTGGCCCTGGCGTCGCTGGTCGCGCTAACCTCGTCGAGGTTCGCCGAAGCCTGTCTTCGGCATCCGTTTTTTTGTTTTGCTGCGCGATCCGCGCTCCGTCAATCGATGTGCCCGCTGTCCCCCGCTCCGCACGCCTCGCGTCCGGGCGCCGGGAACGTGTATCGGCACATCGCCCGGCGGCAGCGCAAGCCGGTCAGGCACTGACCGCACCCCGCCCTCCGGCCCGCCGCGCAGCGCCCGCGTTTCCACTGGCACGCATTGCCGCTCGTCCCCACAGGACCGGAACATGACCGAACTCGAATTCCAATCGCTCGCGAATCAAGGCTATAACCGCATTCCGCTGATCGCGGAGGCGCTCGCCGATCTCGAAACCCCGCTTTCGCTGTACCTGAAGCTCGCGCAAACCGAGCGCGGCGGCGCCAATTCGTTCCTGCTCGAATCGGTGGTCGGCGGCGAACGCTTCGGCCGCTACTCGTTCATCGGCCTGCCGGCGCGCACGCTGCTGCGCACCCGCAACGGCGTATCGGAGGTGGTGACCGACGGCCAGGTCGTCGAAACCCACGACAGCGATCCGTTCGCCTTCATCGAGCAGTTCCAGGCGCGCTACAAGGTGGCGCTGCTGCCGGGCCTGCCGCGCTTTTGCGGCGGCCTGGCCGGCTACTTCGGCTACGACGCCGTGCGCTACATCGAGAAGAAGCTCGCCGACTCGGCCCCCCACGACGATCTGCAACTGCCCGACATCCAGCTGCTGCTGACCGAGGAAGTGGCCGTCATCGACAACCTGGCCGGCAAGCTCTACCTGATCATCTACGCCGACCCGACGCGCCCCGAGGCGTTCTCGAAGGCCAAGCAGCGCCTGCGCGAGCTGAAGCAGCGCCTGCATGCGACGGTGCAGCCGCCCGTCACCTCGCCGAGCGTGCGCACCGAAACGTTCCGCGAATTCAAGAAGGACGACTACCTGGCGGCCGTGCTGAAGGCGAAGGAATACATCGCCGAGGGCGAGCTGATGCAGATCCA
Source organism: Burkholderia sp. 22PA0099 (assembly GCF_047497165.1). Taxonomy (NCBI): domain Bacteria; kingdom Pseudomonadati; phylum Pseudomonadota; class Betaproteobacteria; order Burkholderiales; family Burkholderiaceae; genus Burkholderia; species Burkholderia sp. 22PA0099. The sequence goes on from NZ_CP163165.1 coordinate 4,049,642, forward strand.
GGTCGGCCAGCGCCTGTCCAAGCCGTATCGCGACAATCCGCTGTCGCTGTACCGCGCGCTGCGCTCGCTGAACCCGTCGCCGTACATGTACTACTACAACTTCGGCGATTGCCACGTGGTGGGCGCATCGCCGGAAATCCTGGTGCGCCAGGAACAACGCGGCGAGGACCGGATCGTCACGATTCGCCCGCTGGCCGGCACCCGCCCGCGCGGCAACACGCCGGAACGCGACGCCGCGCTCGCCACCGAGCTGCTCAACGATCCGAAGGAAGTGGCCGAGCACGTCATGCTGATCGACCTGGCGCGCAACGACGTCGGCCGCATCGCCACCACCGGCTCGGTGGTCGTGACCGACAAGATGATCATCGAGAAGTATTCGCACGTGCAGCACATCGTCAGCTCGGTGGAAGGCACGCTGAAGCCCGGCATGACCAACTACGACGTGCTGCGCGCGACGTTCCCGGCCGGCACGCTGTCGGGTGCGCCGAAGGTACGCGCGATGGAGCTGATCGACGAGCTGGAGCCGGTCAAGCGCGGCCTGTACGGCGGCGCCGTCGGCTATCTGTCGTTCTCCGGCGAGATGGATCTCGCGATCGCGATCCGCACCGGCCTGATCCACAACGGCAACCTGTACGTGCAGGCTGCCGCCGGCGTGGTGGCCGATTCGGTGCCCGAGTCGGAATGGCAGGAAACGGAAAACAAGGCGCGCGCCGTGCTGCGCGCGGCGGAACAGGTGCAGGACGGCCTCGACAGCGACTTCTGAACGGAGACTGACCATGCTTCTGATGATCGACAACTACGATTCGTTTACCTACAACCTGGTCCAGTACTTCGGCGAACTCGGCGAAGACGTCCAGACCCACCGCAACGACGAGATCACGCTCGACGCGATCGCCACGCTCGATCCCGAGGCGATCTGCCTGTCGCCCGGCCCGAGCAACCCGCAGCACGCGGGCATCACGCTCGACGTGCTGCGCGAATTCGCCGGCAAGAAGCCGATTCTCGGCGTGTGTCTCGGCCATCAGGCGATCGGCGAGGCGTTCGGCGGCCGCGTGATCCGCGCCAAGACCATCATGCACGGCAAGGTGAGCCGCATCGAAACCGACGGCCGCGGCGTGTTCGCCGACCTGCCCCGGCACTTCGACGTGACGCGCTACCACTCGCTGGCGATCGAGCGCGAATCGCTGCCCGATTGCCTCGAAATCTCGGCCTGGACCGAGGACGGCGAAATCATGGGCGTGCGCCACAACACGCTGCCGATCGAGGGCGTGCAGTTCCACCCCGAATCGATCCTGTCCGAGCATGGCCACGCGCTGCTGCAGAACTTCCTGAAACAGGCACGCGCGCACGCGGCCCAACCGGCATGAGCGGGGGCGACATGACGATTACGCCGCAGGAGGCGCTGCAACGCACGATCGAGCATCGCGAGATCTTCCACGACGAAATGCTGCACCTGATGCGGATGATCATGCGCGGCGACATGTCGCCCGTGATGGCCGCCGCGATCATCACCGGCCTGCGCGTGAAGAAGGAAACGATCGGCGAGATCGCAGCGGCGGCCACGGTGATGCGCGAATTCGCGCGTCACGTGGAGGTGGCGGACAACTCGAATTTCGTCGATATCGTCGGCACCGGCGGCGACGGCTCGAATACCTTCAACATCTCCACCGCGACCATGTTCGTGTCGGCCGCGGCCGGCGCGAAGGTGGCCAAGCACGGCAACCGCAGCGTGTCGAGCAAGTCGGGCAGCGCGGACGTGCTCGACGCGCTCGGCGTGAACATCGACCTGGAACCCGAGCAGGTGGCCGCCTCGATCGAGGCGACCGGCATGGGCTTCATGTATGCGCCGAACCACCATCCGGCGATGAAGAACATCGCGGCGGTGCGCCGCGAACTCGGCGTGCGGACCATCTTCAACATCCTCGGCCCGCTGACCAACCCGGCCGGCGCGCCCAACCAGTTGATGGGCGTGTTCCACCCCGATCTGGTCGGCATCCAGGTACGCGTGATGCAACGGCTCGGCGCCGAGCACGTGCTGGTGGTGTACGGCAAGGACGGCATGGATGAAGTGTCGCTCGGCGCAGCCACGCTGGTGGGCGAACTGCGCGACGGCAAGGTCACCGAGTACGAGATCCATCCGGAAGATTTCGGCCTGCAAATGGTGTCGAACCGCTCGCTGAAGGTCGAAAACGCCGACGAATCGCGCGTGATGCTGCTCGACGCGCTCGACAACACGCCGGGCGTGGCGCGCGAGATCGTCACGCTGAACGCCGGCACGGCGCTCTATTCGGCGAACGTCGCGCCGTCGATCGCCGACGGCATCGTGCTGGCTCGCGAAGTGATCGCGAGCGGCGCGGCCCGCGCCAAGGTCGACGAACTGGTACGCTTCACGCAGCAATTCAAGCGCTGAACCGAGCGCTGCCCTCTTGCCCGCCGACCGGCCAGCCGGTCGGCCAACCTACCGGACGGCCCGCCGTCAGAGTTCCATGAGCGACATCCTCAACCGAATCATCGACGTCAAACGCCAGGAAGTGGCCGCCGCCCTGCGCAGCACGCCGCTCGAAGCGCTGAAACTCGAAGCCGAAACGCGCGACCTGCGCGATTTCGTCGGCGCGCTGCGCGCCAAACATGCGGCCGGCCAGCCGGCCGTGATCGCCGAGGTCAAGAAGGCCAGCCCGTCGAAGGGCGTGATCCGCGAGCACTTCGTGCCGGCCGAGATCGCCGCTTCGTACGCGCAACACGGCGCGGCCTGCCTGTCGGTGCTGACCGACGAGCAATTCTTCCAGGGCAGCGCGCGCTATCTCGAGCAGGCGCGGGAGGCCTGCGCGCTGCCGGTGCTGCGCAAGGATTTCATGGTCGATCCGTATCAGATCCTCGAAGCCCGCGCGATGGGCGCCGACGCGATCCTGCTGATCGCCGCCGCGCTCGACACGCCGCTGATGCAGGACCTCGAAGCCTACGCGCACTCGCTGGGGCTGGCGGTGCTGGTGGAAGTACACAGCCGCGAGGAGCTGACCGAGGCGCTGACGCTCAAGACGCCGCTGCTCGGCATCAACAACCGCAACCTGCGCACCTTCGAAACCACGCTCGAAACCACCCTCGGCATGCTCGACATGGTGCCGGCCGACCGCATCGTCGTGACCGAATCGGCAATCCTCTCGCGCGCCGACGTCGAACGCATGCAGGCGGCCGACGTGCACACGTTCCTGGTGGGCGAGGCGTTCATGCGCGCCGATCAGCCGGGCGAGGAACTCGCCCGGATGTTCTTCTGACGCGCACGCCCATGGCCATCGAAACCGAAATCAAGCTCGCGCTGCCCGAAGGCGGCGAAGCGGCCGCACGCCGCGCGCTCGACGCCTGCGCCGGAACGGCGGGCCGCGAGATCCAGCTCGCCAACGTCTATTACGACACGCCCGAGCTGGCCTTGGCGCGCGCCAAGAGCGCGATCCGCGTGCGGCTCGCGCCGCAGGGCTGGCTGCAAACCTTCAAGACGGTCGGCTCGGCCGAGAACGGCCTGCACACGCGCCACGAGTGGGAACTGCCGGTCGCCGGCGACGCGCTCGAAATCGATGCGCTGCTGGCCGCCTGCGACGTGCCGGCCGCCGCCGATGCGCTGCGCGCCGCCGCGCCGTTGCTGGCCGCGCTGTTCCGCACCGATTTCGCGCGCACGATCTGGCGCGTCAGCCGCGGCGGCACGACCGTCGAGGTCGCGCTCGATCTGGGCGAGATCGTCGCTGAAGTCGAGGGTGAAAACGGCGTGGAGACGCGCCGCGCGCCGATCCGCGAGATCGAACTCGAACTGATCGACGGCGACGAAGCCGTGCTGCACACGCTGGCCGAGGAACTCGTCGCGGCCGTGCCGGGCCTCGCGCCCGACAACCAGAGCAAGGCGCAGCGCGGCTACCGGCTGCGCGCCGCCTGAGGCCCGATATCGCATGGCAACCCGTTCTTCCTCCCGCACGGCGCCGGCCGCTCAGGCTTCGCTGTTCGATATGGGCGAGACCACGCCCGACACGGCGGCCTCCACCACCGCCGCACAACCGCCCACCGCACCGAACGCCACCGCCGCCTCGATCCAGCCGCTGGCCGCGCAGTTCGACGCGCTGCCCGCCGCCTGGCGCGAGGTACTCGCGCCGTTCGTCGCGAGCGACGCCTACGCGCCGCTGTGCCGCTTCGTCGATGCCGAGCGCGCGGCCGGCAAAACCGTCTACCCGGCCGACGTGTTCCGCGCGCTGCGCCTGACCTCGCCCGACGAGGTCAAGGTCGTGATCCTCGGTCAAGATCCGTATCACGGCGACGACCGCGGCACGCCGCAAGCGCACGGGCTCGCGTTCTCGGTGCCCCCCGGCGTGCGGCCGCCGCCATCGCTGCGCAACATCTTCAAGGAAATCGCCGCGAATTTCGGGCATGACATCCCGAAGCACGGCTGCCTCGATTCGTGGGCGCGTCAGGGCGTGCTGCTGCTCAACACCGTGCTGACGGTCGAGCAGGCGGCCGCCGCCAGCCACGCCAAGCGCGGTTGGGAAGCCTGCACCGACACGCTGATCCGCGAACTGGCGCGCCGCCATCGCGGGCTGGTGTTCATGCTGTGGGGCGCCCACGCGCAGGCCAAGCGCGCGCTGTTCGATGCCGGCGCGCACTGCGTGCTCGAATCGCCGCATCCGTCGCCGCTGTCGGCGCACCGCGGCTTTCTCGGCAACCGCCATTTCGCGCTGGCGAACGCGTATCTCGGCGAGCACGGCAATCCGCCGATCGACTGGCAACTGCCGGACGAGGCCGTCACGCTGGCCTGACGCTTCCGGCGCGCCCCCGTCCCGAACGACGCGATGCGCCCCAAAACGAAACAGCCCGACCGGCCTAAGCCGATCGGGCTGTTTTCATTCGAGCAGGCCGGCGCCACACGGGCACCCGCCTGCCAAAAACGGCGTCAGACCGCTGCGATGGCTTCGCGTGCCGAGGCCAGCGAGGCTGCTTCCGCGTCCGGGCCCATGTTCAGACCTTCAGCGTAGATGAACGTCACGTCCTTCATGCCGAGGAAGCCGAGGAAGGTGGTCAGATACGGCGTTTGCGTATCGTTCGGCGTGCCGAGATACTTGCCGCCGCGTGCCGACACGACATACACCTTCTTGCCCGTGACCAGGCCTTCCGGGCCGTTCGCCGTGTAGCGGAACGTCACGCCGGCGCGGGCGATCCAGTCGAAGTAGGTCTTCAGTTGCGAGGAGATGCCGAAGTTGTACAGCGGTGCGGCGATCACGATGATGTCGGCGGCCTGCAGTTCGGCCACCAGCGCGTCGCTCTGAGCGACCAGCGCGTTCTGTTCGGCGCTGCGCTGTTCGGCCGGCGTGAAGAACGCGCCGAGCACGGCGTCGTCGAGGTGCGGCTGGGCGTTGGCCTGCAGGTCGCGAACCACGACCTTCGCGCCGGGGTTCGATTGCGACAGCTTGGCGGTCAGTTCGTCGGACAGTTGCGTCGAGCGCGCGCCTTGCGAGCGGGCGGCGGATTTGATTTGCAGGATGGTCGTCATGTCGGGCTCCGTTGGGTTTGCGCTGCAGGCAGCGCGAGTGGAGCCATTGTGCGGATGCAAGCCATCCCGAAAAAGCGGGCATCCGGCGACGGATTGTTGCAACAGCGGGACAATCCGCGCCGAATGAAACGCGACCGAACGTGTTAGAGGCCGAGCCAGCCCTTCTGCCAGGCATGCGCAGCCGGCTTGTCGGCGGCCTGCAGCCGGTAGCGCACCACGTCGGGTGCGTCGAGCCGCAGCGTGGTGGCGCGCAGCTCGTCGCGGCGAAAGGCGTGCGCCTCCACGCGATCGCCAGGCTGGAAGCGCGCCAGCAACGCCTCGAGGTTCGAGCCGGTCACGCGCAGGCCGTCGATCGCGATCAGCACGTCGCCGGCCGACAGCCCCGCGCGATGCGCCGCGCCGCCTTCGTGAACCACCGCCAGCGTGCAATCCGCGCCGCCGGCACGGGCACGCGCGCCGATCGACGGCTTCGGGTGGGGGCCGGCATCCGGGGTCAGGTTCACGCCGAACGGCGCGAGCAGGTCGGCCAGCGGCAGGTCGCGCGTGCCCGACACGGCGTCGTCGAACAGGCGGCCGAGTTCCACGCCGGTCGCCTCGGTGATCAACGCGGCCACCTCGTCCTCGCCCACGCCCTTCGGCTTGCCCTGATAGAAGCCGCGGCCGTAGCGCGCCCACAGCAGGCGCATCACGTCGTCGAGCGACTTGCGGTTGCGGGTCGCGGCGCGAATCGCCAGATCGAACGCCAGCGCCACCAGCGAACCCTTGGTGTAGTAGCTGACGATCGCGTTCGAGGCGTTTTCATCCTGCCGGTAATACTTGACCCAGGCGTCGAACGAGCTTTCCGCCACGCTCTGCTTGAGGCGCCCCGCGCCGCGCAACACTCCGCCGACCGTGCGGCCGAGTGCGGTGAAATACTCGTCGCGGCTCATCAGGCCGCTGCGCACCAGCATCAGGTCGTCGTAATAGGACGTGAAGCCCTCGAACAGCCACAGCAGCGACGTGTAGTTCTCCTGCGTCAGGTCGTACGGCACGAAGGCAGCCGGCTTGATCCGCTTGACGTTCCAGGTGTGGAAATACTCGTGGCTGCACAAGCCCAGATAGGTGCGGTAGCCGTCCGTCTTCTCGGACCGCCCCTTCACGGGCAGATCGGTGCGGTTGCAGATCAGCGCCGTGGACGCGCGGTGTTCGAGGCCGCCATAGCCGTCGCTGACGGCCTGCGTCATGAACACGTAGCGCTCCACCGGGGCCTTTTTGGTGCGCGGTTCGAACAGCGCGATCTGCGCCTCGCAGATCCGCTTCAGGTCGGCGCAAAGCCGTTCCATGTCGAGCCGCGCGACGCGGCCCGCGATCACCACGTCGTGCGGCACGCCGTGCGCCTCGAACGTCGCCAGCGCGAATTCGCCGAGCGTGACCGGGTGGTCGATCAACTCGTCGTAATCGTCGGCCTGATACTCGCCGAAGCCGTGACGGCGCGTACCGCGCGCCTCGCGCAGCGCCGTGGCCACGCGCCAGCGGCGGCCCGTGTCGCCGGCCGGCTTGGCGATCTCGACCACGCACGGCGAGGCCTCCTGCCCCTGCACGGCGAGGAACACGCTGGTGCCGTTGAAGAAGCCGCCGGTGTCGTCCAGATGCGCGGCGCGCACCGACAGATCCCACGCGTAGACGTCATAGCGCAGCGTCAGCGGCCCGGCGACGGGTGCGGCCTGCCAGCTGTGCTTGTCGGCCTTGGCGATGCGGACCTTGCGGCCGGCTTCGTTGAACGCGCGCAGCGTGACGATGTTGCGCGCGAATTCGCGCACCATGTAGCTGCCCGGAATCCACACCGGCAGCATGAAGCGCTGGCCGGCCGGATCGGGCTCGGCAACGGTCAGCGTGACTTCGAACAGGTGGGCGGCGGGGTCTTTCGGGACGATCGAATAGCGAATCGGCTTCATCGGCGGGGTCGGCAAAAAATCGGCAAACGGTTCGACATGTGAAAAAGGCGCCAGACAGATGCCGGCGCCTCGTCGCGGAGGGCGGTCAGGCCGTGCGTGCGCGCATTACTTGACGTTGGCGAGCGCGCCGTTGAGGTCGTCGGCGGACACGGCGCCCGGCAGGCGCGTGCCGTCCGCCAGGATGATGGTCGGCGTGCCAGTGACGTTCAGGCCGCGGCCCAGCGCCAGGTTCTTGTCGAGCGCCGAGGTATCGCAGTTGCCCGGGCCGGTCGGCGCCTGATGGCCGACCATCCAGTTTTCCCAGCTCTTGGCGCGATCGGACGCGCACCAGATCGCCTTCGACTTGACCGTCGAATCGGGCGTCAGGACCGGGTACAGGAACGTGTAGACGGTGATGTTGTCCATCGAGCGCAGCGTCGATTCGAAGCGCTTGCAATACGGGCAGTTCGGATCCGAGAACACGGCGATCTTGCGCGCGCCGTTGCCCTTCACGTACTTGATCGCGTTGTTGAGCGGCAGGCTCGCGAAATCGACCTTGTTGATTTCCGACATGCGCGCTTCGGTCAGGTTGCGGCGCGTTTTGGTGTCGACCATCTCGCCAAGCACGACGTAATCGCCGGCGGCATCGCTATAGACGATCTGCGAGCCGAGATTCACCTCGTAAAGGCCCGGGATCGGCGACTTCGCGATGCCCTTGACGGTGGCATCACCGAGGCGCGACTGCAGCGTGGCCTTCAGCTTGTCGGTGGTCTGATCGGCCTGCGCGGTGCATCCCAGCGTGGCGGCGGCGGTCGCCAGCAGCAGCGCGGCGATACGGACGGTGGTTTTCATTCAGTGATCCTTGGGAAGCGGTCAAAGCATGACCGGTAGTGTACGACGACGGCCGGACCGTGTCCGGCCGCCTTTGCCGGTGGCTTTCGCGGCGAAAGCCGCATGCGGGGCGAAGCCGGAGGGCGTGGCATCCGTGGCGGCAGCGGCGCCCGCGCTCAACCGAGCGCCGAGGCCACCAGCCAGCGTTTGACGAACGGCTGCGCGCCGACCAGCGCCATGCCGGTGTTGCGCACCACGCGCGCCACCGGGCCGGGCAACGCGAACAGCCGCTGCAGGCCGTCGGTGGCGACCATCAGCGCGCGGATGTCCTCGCGGCGCGAGCGTTCGTAGCGGCGCAGCAGCACCGTATCGCCGAGATCGCGGAACGCCTCGCGCGAGCCGATCGCGTCGGCCAGCGCGGCCACGTCGCGCAGGCCGAGATTCATGCCCTGGCCGGCGAGCGGGTGAATCAGGTGCGCGGCGTCGCCGACCAGCGCGACGCGCGGGGCGATCAGCTTGTCCACCGTCTGCAGCGCGAGCGGGAAGCCCTGGGCCGGCGTCACGCAATCGAGCGTACCGAGCTGGCGGTGCGTGACGCGTTCGACCTCGGCCGCCAGTTGCGCCGGATCGAGTGCCAGCAGTTCATCGGCATGGGCCGTGTGCGCCGACCAGACCAGCGACACATGGCCGTCCGGCAGCGGCAGCAGCGCGACGATCTCGCCGTCGCGGAACCACTGGCAAGCCGTTTCGCGGTGCGGCTCGGACGCCTTGAAGTTGGCGACCACGCCGGTCTGGCGATAGTCGCGGCGCTGCACGTTCGCGCCCATCTGCGAGCGCACCCACGAATGCGCGCCGTCCGCCCCCACCACCAGATCGGCCGAGATCACGCTGCCGTCGGCCAGCGACAGCACCGCCGCGTCGCGCTTCACGTCGAGCCCCTGCGCGCGCGTGTCGATCCAGCTCAGGTTCGGCTGGAAGCGCAGCGCGGCGTCGAGCGCGCGCTCGACCACCGACGACTCGCCGATCCACGCCAGTTGCGGCACGGCGGCCTGGAAGGCGGAGAAATGGAGTTCGGCCTGCGCGTCGCCGTACACGCGCATGTCGTGGACGGGCGCGAGCCGGGCCGGATCGAGCGCCTGCCAGACGCGCAGCCGTTCGAGCAGCGCCTGCGAGCTCGACGACAGCGCGTAGACGCGCGCGTCGAACGGCGTGCCGGCCGCGCGCGGCGCGGCGGGCTGCGCGAGCAGCGCCGTCTTGAGGCCCGCCTGCGTCATCGCGAGCGCGGCGGTCTTGCCGACAAGGCCGCCGCCGACCACGGCGACGTCGAAGGTCTGAGGATGGGCTGTCATGGCGCGCATTATAGCTGCGGGGCCGGGTTCGCCATGCGACGCCGGCTTGCGGAAGATCAGCCCGGCAACGCATGCCAGGCACGCACTGTCGCGCCGCTCCGACACGGACAAACCCTGTCCGAACGCACGCATCGCCGCCCGAATCGGCCCATCACCGCCCTTCTCCGATCCGGAACCATTTCATCCGTAACCGCCTGCGCGACGCTGCCCGCTCGAACGGGGCACGAGCATTACAGGCCACACGTTTCCTTACAAACGCATACCGCTTGTCATGCCCTGCGCCGCTACAGTCGGCTCCATCGATGAACGAACACCGAAGGAGATCCACCATGAAGCTCAAGCGCATCGCGATTCTTGCCTCGCTCGCCGTCCTGCTCGGCACCACCCTGAGCGGCTGCATCGTCGTGCCGGACGGCGGCGGCTATCACCACCATCACGATTACTACCGATATTGATCAGGGTTCACGCGGGTCGGGCGATTCCCGGCTTGCGTGAAGCCGTTCATGGCGTGCTATTGTTGATTCGTCGGCCCCGCGTTGCACCGGTGACGGAAAGCGAGTCTCAACCCCATCTCGAGCATGGCCATGAGCGACCTACATCCCAGCCTCACCCAACATGATCGTGTCGAGCTGCTGTGCTGGCTCACGGTCGGCAATCTCGGCGCGTTCTATCTGAACGAATCCTGGCCGTCCGCCACCTTCCAGGTTCAAGCAGCGCACAAGTGGCTCGACCGCCATCTGCGCGACGCCGACTGGCTCTGCATCGCGAAGCTCGCCGCCACGGCGCTCGACATCGCGAAGCGGCATGCCGATTTCGTCGAAACGCCCTGGGCGCGCGACGCCGTCGAGGAAATCATCGATACCGAAGATCTCGACACGAAGTCGCGGCTCGTCTCGCTCGTGATGGGCGACTGCCGCGCCGCGCTGGCCGATCGCCGGATCGCCGACTGACCTGCGCCGGGCCGCTGCGGCCCGGTTGCGCTGCCGGCGGCGCCTGGCCGCCGTCGGCGTTTCGGTCCCTGCCGATCCTCCCCCGCCGTGCATCGGGCGCCCGCCGCGCCGCCGTTCGGCGCGCCCGCTTGAAATCCCGTGATCCGAACGCGATACAATTGCCGTTTTCGCGGGCAGCCTCCGCGCCAGACCGCCGGCCCGAGCGCCGCGTCATGCCGCCAGCCGCGCCCCGCGCAAGCACCCAACATCTGATCCAGAAAGGTTTTCCATGAGCCTCAAATGCGGCATCGTCGGCCTGCCGAACGTCGGCAAGTCCACCCTGTTCAACGCGCTGACCAAGGCCGGCATCGCCGCCGAGAACTACCCGTTCTGCACGATCGAGCCGAACGTCGGCGTGGTCGAAGTGCCGGACGGCCGCCTGAAGGCGATTGCGGCCATCGTGAAGCCCGAGCGGATCGTGCCGGCCGTGGTCGAGTTCGTCGACATTGCGGGCCTCGTGGCGGGCGCCAGCAAGGGCGAAGGCCTGGGCAACCAGTTCCTCGCGAACATCCGCGAAACCGACGCGATCACGCACGTCGTGCGCTGCTTCGAAGACGAAAACGTGATCCACGTGGCCGGCCGCGTGAGCCCGCTCGACGACATCGAAGTCATCAACACCGAACTCGCGCTGGCCGACCTGGCCACCGTCGAGAAGGCGCTGAACCGCTACTCGAAGGCCGCGAAATCGGGCAACGACAAGGACGCGGCGAAGCTCGCGGCCGTGATGGAGAAGGTTCGCGCGCAGCTCGACCAGGGCAAGGCCGTGCGCGGCCTCGACCTGTCGGACGACGAGCAGGCGATCCTGAAGCCGTTCTGCCTGATCACCGCCAAGCCGGCGATGTACGTGGCGAACGTCAAGGACGACGGTTTCGAGAACAACCCGCACCTCGACGCCGTGCGCAAGTACGCGGAAGCCGAGAAGGCGCCGGTGGTCGCGGTGTGCGCGGCGATCGAGGCGGAAATCGCCGATCTCGACGACGAGGACAAGGAAGCGTTCCTCGCCGACATGGGCATGAACGAGCCGGGCCTCGACCGCGTGATCCGCGCGGGCTTCAAGCTGCTCGGCCTGCAGACGTATTTCACGGCCGGCGTGAAGGAAGTGCGCGCCTGGACGATCCACGTCGGCGACACCGCCCCGCAGGCGGCCGGCGCAATCCACACCGATTTCGAGCGCGGCTTCATTCGCGCGCAGACGATCGGCTTCGACGACTACGTCGCGTTCAAGGGCGAACAGGGTGCGAAGGAAGCCGGCAAGATGCGGGCGGAAGGCAAGGAATACATCGTCCATGACGGCGACGTGATGAACTTCTTGTTCAACGTCTAAGGTCGGATCGGACACGCCGGGCCTCGACAGCCCCGCGCAACCCGCTTCAAGCCCGCGAACGGTGCACGCCGCTCGCGGGCTTTTTGTTTCCGACGATGGCGTGCACTCAAGCGCCTGCCCCGGCATGAAAAACCGCGCAGATGAACACGATCGCGAGCCGCGTCGGCCACGCAGACACACGGCGTTCGCGCCCCGCTTCGGCGCGCTCGCGGCGCCCGCGCCTCGCGAAGTACAATACGCGGTCTCGCCGCGCACGCGCGCGGCCACGCCGCGGCAATGCGCGCGGCGCCCAGTCCCGATCGGCCCCTCCGTCGCCCGCCTCGCGCGCAGCGCGGCCGGCGGCGCCTCAACCTTCAAGAGTTCCATCGACGCAAATGGCCCAATACGTATTCACGATGAACCGGGTCGGCAAGATCGTGCCGCCCAAGCGCCAGATCCTCAAAGACATCTCGCTGTCGTTCTTCCCCGGCGCGAAGATCGGCCTGCTCGGCCTGAACGGCTCGGGCAAATCGACGCTGATCCGCATCATGGCGGGCGTCGACAAGGACATCGAAGGCGAAGCCACGCCGATGCCGAACCTGAACATCGGCTACCTGTCGCAGGAACCGCAGCTCGATCCGAGCAAGACGGTGCGCGAGGCGGTGGAAGAAGGCCTCGGCGACGTGTTCAGCGCGCAGAAGAAGCTCGACGAGATCTACGCGGCCTACGCCGAACCGGACGCCGACTTCGACGCGCTGGCCGCCGAACAGGCCAAGTACGAAGCGATCCTCGCCACCGCCGATGGCGGCAGCCCCGAGCAGCAGATCGAAATCGCGGCCGACGCGCTGCGCCTGCCGGCCTGGGACGCGAAGATCGAACACCTGTCGGGCGGTGAAAAGCGCCGCGTCGCGCTGTGCAAGCTGCTGCTCGAAAAGCCGGACATGCTGCTGCTCGACGAACCGACCAACCACCTGGACGCCGAATCGGTCGAGTGGCTCGAACAATTCCTGACGCGCTTCCCGGGCACCGTGGTGGCCGTCACCCACGATCGCTACTTCCTCGACAACGCCGCCGAGTGGATTCTCGAACTCGACCGTGGCCACGGCATCCCCTGGAAGGGCAACTATTCGAGCTGGCTCGACCAGAAGGAAGACCGCCTGAAGCAGGAAGAAGCGACCGAATCGGCGCGCCAGAAGGCGATCAAGAAGGAACTGGAGTGGGTGCGCCAGAACCCGAAGGGCCGCCAGGCGAAGTCGAAGGCGCGTATCGCCCGCTTCGAGGAACTGAGCAGCCAGGAATACCAGAAGCGCAACGAAACGCAGGAAATCTTCATCCCGGCCGGCGAGCGGCTGGGCAATGAAGTGATCGAGTTCAAGAACGTCAGCAAGGCCTATGGCGATCGCCTGCTGATCGACGACCTGAGCTTCAAGATCCCGGCCGGCGCGATCGTCGGCATCATCGGCCCGAACGGCGCCGGCAAGTCCACGCTGTTCCGCATGCTGACGGGCAAGGAAACGCCGGATTCGGGCGAAATCGTGCACGGCCCGACCGTCAAGCTCGCCTATGTCGATCAAAGCCGCGACGCGCTGGCCAGCGACAAGACCGTGTTCGAGGAAATCTCGGGCGGCGCCGACGTGCTGACGGTGGGCCGCTACGAAACGCCGTCGCGCGCCTACATCGGCCGCTTCAACTTCAAGGGCGGCGACCAGCAGAAGATCGTCGGCAACCTGTCGGGCGGCGAGCGCGGCCGGCTGCATCTGGCCAAGACGCTGATCGCGGGCGGCAACGTGCTGCTGCTGGACGAACCGTCGAACGATCTCGACGTCGAAACGCTGCGCGCGCTCGAAGACGCGCTGCTCGAATTCGCCGGCTCGGTCATGGTGATCTCGCACGATCGCTGGTTCCTCGACCGGATCGCGACGCACATCCTCGCGTTCGAAGGCGATTCGCAAGCGGTGTTTTTCGACGGCAACTATCAGGAATACGAAGCCGACAAGCGCGCGCGCCTCGGCGAAGAAGGCGCCAAGCCGAAGCGAATCCGCTTCAAGCCGATCAGCCGCTGATCACGCACTGCGCCGCGGCAAGAGCGGCGGACTAAAAAAGCGGGCATCTTGCCCGCTTTTTTCATGCGAGCGACCGGTTCAGGCTCGTTCAGGCCGGCACGCCCAGTTCGCGCAGGCGCGCCTCGGTCGAGGCCACGCCGGTGTGATGGATGCCGTGCCAGCCAAGCGCGCTCGCGGCGGCGGCGTTGTGCGGATTGTCGTCGATGAACACGAGTTGTTCGGGCGCGATGCCGGGCAACTGCGCCGCGATGCGCGCGAACATCTCGCGATAGATCGCCCGATCGGGCTTGGCGAGCCCTACCCGGCCCGACACCACCACGTCGCGAAAACGCCGCAGCACCGCGTAGCGCTCCCACGCATACGGGAAGGTTTCGGCCGACCAGTTGGTCAGCCCGAACAGCGGGACGCCGGCGGCCTCCAGCCGCTCGACCAGCGCCACGCCGTCGTCGAACGCGCCCGCGATCATCTCGGGCCAGCGCGCATAGAACGCCTCGATCAGCACCGCGTGCTCGGGAAACGCGGCCACCTTCTCGGCGGTGCCCGCCGCGATCGTCTGGCCGGCGTCCTGCCGGACCACCCAATCCATCCCGCACACGTCGGTCAGGAAACGCCGCCGTTCCACCGGATCGGCGATCAGTTGGCGATACAGATAATCGGGACTCCAATCGATCAGCACGCCGCCGAAATCGAACACCACAGCCCGGATCGTCATGGCTGGCGCGGCCTTACAGCGGCTGAGTGCGCGCGTCGAGCCACGCGCGGGCGGCGCCCGTCACCAGCGGGCCGACCCGTTCGCGCACCGTCGCGTGATAGGCGTCGAGCCACGCGCGCTCGCCGGCGTCGAGCAACTCGGCCAGCACGCAGCGCGTGTCGATCGGGCACAGCGTCAGCGTCTCGAAATCGAGGAAATCGCCGAATTCGGTCTGGCCGGCCGCGCGGTTCACCACTAAGTTCTCGATGCGCACGCCCCATTGGCCCTGGCGATATACGCCCGGCTCGTTCGAGGTGATCATGCCCTCTTCCATCGCCGTGTGCGGATCGGCGGCGGCGTAGTGCGAGATCACCTGCGGGCCTTCGTGCACGTTCAGGAAGTAGCCCACGCCGTGGCCGGTGCCGTGGCCGTAATCGAGCCCGGCCGCCCACATCGGCGCGCGTGCGATCGCATCGAGCATCGGCGAACGGATGCCGCGCGGGAACTTGGCTCGCGACAGCGCGATCATCGCCTTCAGCACGATCGTGAAATCGCGGCACTGCGCCTCGCTCGGCGTGCCCACCGGCACGACGCGCGTGATGTCGGTGGTGCCGCCGACGAACTGGCCGCCCGAATCGATCAGCAGCAGGCCGTCGCCTTCGATGGTCGCGTGCGATTCGGGCGTCGCGCGGTAATGCGGCATCGCGCCGTTCGCGTTGAAGCCGGCGATCGTCGCGAAACTCGGCGAAACGAAGCCGGGCCGGCGCGCGCGGGCGGCGGTCAGTTGCTCGTCGATGGTCAGTTCGGTCAGGGTTTCGTGCCCGAGCGCAGCCTCGAACCACGCGAAGAATTCGGCCAGCGCCGCGCCGTCCTGCGCCATCGTCGCGCGCACGTGCTCGATCTCGGCAGGCGTCTTGCGCGACTTCGCGAACGTCGACGGGTTGACGGCCTCGACGCGGCGCACCGCCTCGGGCACCGCCTCCAGCGTACCGAACGTCACGCGGCGCGGGTCGATCAGCAGCGCGCTGCCGGCCGGCAGCGCGGCCAGCGCGGCGGCGGCCTGTTCGTAAGGGCGCACCGTCACGCCGTCGGCCGCGAGCGCGGCGCGCAACGCGGCGTCGAGCTTGCCGTCCACCACGAACAGCGTGGCTGCGTCCGGGCCGATCAGCGCGTGGGCGACGAACACCGGGTTGTAGTTGACGTCGGCGCCGCGCAGATTGAACAGCCAGGCGATGTCGTCGAGCGTCGAGATCAGATGGGCGTTCGCGCCGCTGGCGCGCATCGCCTCGCGCACCTGCGCGAGCTTGTCGGCGCGGCGCGTGTGCGCATGCGGCGCGACGTGTTCGAACACCGGTTCGACCGGCAGCGCCGGCCGCTCGGGCCAGATCGCGTCGAGCAGGTCGAGATCGGTGCGCAGCGCCACGCCGCGCGCGGCCAGCGCGGCCGACAGCGCACGCGCCGCGCCGACGCCGAGCACCGCGCCGTCCACGCCCACCGTCGCGCCGGCCGGCACATGCTCGGCCAGCCATTCGACGTGCGGCTGGGTTTGCTGGCCGCCCGTCATCTTCATCAGTTCGATGCCGGTGCCGGCCAGTTCCGCGGCGGCCTGCACCCAGTAACGGCTGTCGACCCACAGGCCCGCGAATTCGGGCGTCACGACCAGCGTGCCGACCGAGCCGTTGAAACCCGACAGCCAGCGGCGCGCCTGCCAGTGTTCGGGCAGATATTCGGAGAGATGCGGATCGGCGGACGGGACGAGGCAGGCAGCCACGCCTTCGCGCGCCATCGCGCCGCGCAGCAGGGCGATGCGGGCAGGAATGGGGGACAGCTCGGGATGACGGGCGTTCATGATGAATTCCAGTGAGGTGGGGTCAGCGGCGCGCCAGCACGCCGGTGGTCAGGGAGACGGCAACGAGCGCCACCAGGGCGCAGACGGGCCATTCGAGCGTGCCGCCGTCGTAAAACAGGCAGGTGAGATTGCCGACGAGCTTGGCGACCACCGCGCCGGCCAGGCCGACCGCGAGCGCCGCGCGCAGGCCGCGCCGCGAAGCGCGCGCCGGATGCAGCCACCAGCCCAGCCCGCCGACGGCAAGCCCCAATACGACAATGCCCAACCCGTTCATCCCGCGCCCTGTGTGTCGTTTCGCATCGCCGATGCGCCGCCCGGCCCGAACGAAACGCCTGCCGTCGCGCGGCCGGCATCGGTGGTCTCCGGTGACGGAATTATAAGAGTGCGACGGCCCGCAGGCTTGCCCCGGGCGTCGGTCGAGTGTAAGGGGTCGATCAATCGCAACGCAAGCCGACAGAAGTGCCGGACCGGCCGCCGGCGCGCGTCGTCGACGTGCCAGACGCGTTCCATACGTGCGCCATACGCACGCACGAATCCCGACTATCTTGAAAAAGGACGGGAAATCGGGCGCCGAACGGTTGCCAACGGGCCGTTTCGGGCGCATCGTACCGCCGATATTTGCACGCGCCTTACTGCGACTTGGCGTCGCGCATCCCCACGGCGAACAGGGTTTTGGCGGCAAATCCGGCGCGCAACCGGCCTTGAGCGGCCGTTTCGACCCCGCCGGATTGCGCCGCACGTCGGGGATCGCGCCGGTTTGCCGTGGTTCGGCGCGAGCCGCAGCGCCCGGGCGATGCCCGCCCGGTGGCGCTGCCAGTGACAAAACCGGCAAGACGCTATAATGCGCACCTAAACGATAGCCCCCGGATATGCAGCTCCTCACGATCGGAATCAATCATCACACTGCGCCCGTCGCCCTGCGCGAACGCGTGGCGTTTCCGCTCGAACAGATCCAGCCTGCACTGTCCACGCTCACCAGCGTCTTCATGGGGCGCCAGGCGCCGAACACGCCCGAAGCCGCAATTCTCTCCACCTGCAACCGCACCGAGCTGTACTGCGCAACCGACGACCGCGCGGCGCGCGATGCCGCCGTGCGCTGGCTCGCCGAGTTCCACGGCCTCGCGCCCGACGACCTCGCGCCGCACGTCTATTCGTTGCCGCAATCGGAAGCGGTGCGCCATGCGTTCCGCGTCGCGTCGGGCCTCGATTCGATGGTGCTCGGCGAAACGCAGATCGTCGGCCAGATGAAGAACGCGGTGCGCACGGCCTCCGAGGCCGGCGCGCTCGGCACCTATCTGAACCAGTTGTTCCAGCGCACCTTCGCGGTGGCCAAGGAAGTGCGCACCACCACCGAGATCGGCGCGCAGTCGGTATCGATGGCGGCGGCTGCCGTGCGGCTCGCGCAACGCATCTTCGAAAGCGTCGCCGACCAGAAGGTGCTGTTCATCGGCGCCGGCGAAATGATCGAGCTGTGCGCGACGCACTTCGCCGCGCAATCGCCGCGCGAGCTGGTCATCGCGAACCGCACCGCCGAGCGCGGCGCGAAGCTGGCCGAGCGCTTCGGCGGTCGCGCCATGCCGCTCTCCGAGCTGCCCACGCGCATGCACGAGTTCGACATCATCGTCTCGTGCACGGCCTCCACGCTGCCGATCATCGGCCTCGGCGCGGTCGAGCGCGCGGTGAAGGCCCGCCGCCACCGGCCGATCTTCATGGTCGATCTGGCCGTGCCGCGCGACATCGAGCAGGAAGTCGGCGAGCTGAAGGACGTGTTCCTGTACACCGTCGACGATCTCGGCGCGATCGTGCGCGAAGGCAATGCGTCGCGCCAAGCCGCCGTCGCGCAGGCCGAGGCGATCATCGAAACCCGCGTGCAGAACTTCATGCAGTGGCTCGATTCGCGCAGCGTCGTGCCGATCATCCGCCACATGCACACCCAGGCCGACGCGCTGCGCCGTGCCGAAGTCGAACGCGCCCAGAAGATGCTCGCGCGCGGCGACGATCCGGCCGCCGTGCTCGACGCGCTGTCGCAGGCGCTGACCAACAAGCTGATCCACGGCCCGACCTCGGCGCTGAACCGCACCAGCGGCACCGAGCGCGAGCAACTGATCGACCTGATGCGCGGCTTCTACGCGCACGGCCCCCGCACCGACCGTTAGCGCCGCCCCCCGCGCGCATCGCGGCCGCATGCCGGCCGCCGTCCCCTTTTTCTTTCCCTTTTCGATTCCTGCCCGGGAGCGTCGCTCCACATCATGAAAACAAGCATGCAAAGCAAGCTCGACCAGCTCACCAGCCGGCTGGCCGAATTGAACGAAATGCTGAGTCGCGAAAACGTCACGGCCGACCTCGACCAATACCGGAAGCTGACGCGCGAACACGCGGAAATCGGCCCGGTCGTCGAGCAATACGCGCAATGGCGGCTCGCGCGCGGCGACGAAGCGACCGCGCAGGAACTGCTGGCCGACGCCTCGATGCGCGACTTCGCCGAGGACGAGATTCGCGACGCGCGCGAACGCATGACGCAGCTCGAAACCGATCTGCAAACGATGCTGCTGCCGAGGGACCCGAACGACGAGCGCAACATCTTCCTCGAAATCCGCGCCGGCGCGGGTGGCGACGAATCGGCGCTGTTCGCCGGCGACCTGCTGCGCATGTACCTGCGCTTCGCGGAGCGCCAGCGCTGGCAGGTCGAGATGATGTCGGAGAGCCCGTCGGACCTCGGCGGCTACAAGGAAGTGATCGTGCGGATCGCGGGCCAGGGCGCCTATTCGCGACTGAAGTTCGAATCGGGCGGCCACCGCGTGCAGCGCGTGCCCGCCACCGAAACGCAGGGCCGCATCCACACCTCGGCCTGTACCGTCGCCGTGATGCCCGAGGCCGACGAGATCGCCGAAGTCGCGATCAACCCGGCCGACCTGCGCATCGACACGTTCCGCGCGTCCGGCGCGGGCGGCCAGCACATCAACAAGACCGATTCCGCGGTGCGCGTCACTCACCTGCCGACCGGCATCGTGGTGGAGTGCCAGGACGATCGCTCGCAGCACAAGAACAAGGAGCGCGCGCTGAAGGTGCTGGCCGCGCGCATCAAGGACAAGCAGTACCAGGAGCAGCACGCGAAGGAAGCGGCCACCCGCAAGAGCCTGATCGGCTCGGGCGACCGCTCGGAACGAATCCGCACCTACAACTTCCCGCAGGGCCGGATGACCGATCACCGCATCAACCTGACGCTCTACAAGCTCGAAGCGCTGCTGGACGGCGATCTCTACGAGATGATCGCCACGCTCGTCAGCGAGCATCAGGCCGAACTGCTGGCCTCGCTCGGCGACACCGACTGACGCGCGCCGGCCGCCCCGCCATGAACGCCCCCGCCCCCACCGCCGCCGCGCTGCTGCGCGCCTCGCCGCTCGATGCGGTGGATGCGCGCATCCTGCTCGGCCATGCGCTCGGCTGGACCCGCACGCAACTGATCACGCGCGCCGACGCGCCGCTCGACGCCGATGCCGCCGCGCGCTACCAGGCACTCGAGGCACGCCGGCTGGCCGGCGAACCGGTCGCGCAACTGGTCGGCTCACGCGAATTCTTCGGCCTGGCCTTCGACGTCACGCCCGACGTGCTGATCCCGCGCCCCGACACCGAAGTGCTGGTGGAAGCCGCGCTCGACGCGCTCGACGGCATCGCCATGCCGGCCGTGCTCGATCTGGGCACCGGCAGCGGCGCGGTGGCCGTGGCGATCGCCGCGGCGCGGCCCGACGCGCGCGTCTGGGCGCTCGACCGCTCGCCGGCCGCGCTGGCCGTGGCGCGCGGCAACGCGCACAAGCTGCTCGACCCGGCCCGCCCCGGCGGCCCGCTGCAATTCCTCGACAGCGACTGGTACGCCGCGCTCGCCCCCGCCGCGCGCTTCCACGCGATCGTCAGCAATCCGCCGTATATCGCTCAGCACGATCCGCATCTCGATCAGGGCGACCTGCGCTTCGAGCCGCGCGGCGCGCTGACCGACGACGCCGACGGCCTCAGCGCGATCCGCCTGATCGCGGCCGGCGCGCCGGCGTTCCTGCTGCCGCGCGGCGCGCTGTGGATCGAGCATGGCTACGATCAGGCCGGCGCGGTGCGCGAGATCGTCGCCGCGGCCGGTTTCGGCGAAGTCGCCTCGCTCGCCGATCTCGCCGGGATCGAACGCGCCACCGGCGGCCGGCTGCCTGCCTGACGGCGCGCGCCAGGCCGCTGCCGGGGCCGCCGCCGGGGCCACCGTGAGCGCCGATGGCCCCCGCCGAAATCCAGTATCATTTCCGTTCTCAGCCCCGCATCAGCAAGGTCATCATGGATACCCAACAACACATCAAGCAAATCGTCGACGAAAACCAGGTCGTGCTCTTCATGAAGGGCACCGCGCAGTTCCCGATGTGCGGCTTCTCGGGCCGCGCCATCCAGATCCTCAAGGCCTGCGGCGTCGACACCATCAAGACCGTCAACGTGCTCGAAGACGAGCAGGTCCGCCAGGGCATCAAGGCATTCTCGAACTGGCCGACCATCCCGCAGCTCTACGTGAACGGCGAATTCGTCGGCGGCTCGGACATCATGATGGAGATGTATCAGTCCGGCGAACTGCAGCAACTGTTCGCGGCTGCCTGACCCTTTCCGCATGGAAGCACGCCCCGCGCCGCCGCGGCGCCTGATCGTCGCGATCACCGGCGCGACGGGCGCGATCTATGGCATCCGCCTGCTCGACCTGCTGCGCGCGTCGGGCGGCGTCGAAACCCATCTGCTCGTGTCGGCCGCCGGCTGGCTCAACATCCAGCACGAACTGAAGCTGTCGAAGGACGAGGTCCACGCGCGGGCGGACGTCGTCCATTCGGTGCGCGACGTGGGCGCGAGCATCGCGTCGGGTTCGTTCTCGACCGACGGCATGGTGATCGCGCCCTGTTCGATGAAGACGCTCGCGAGCGTCGCGCACGGGCTGTCCGACAACCTGATCACGCGTGCGGCCGACGTCGCGCTCAAAGAGCGCCGCCGGCTCGTGCTGATGGTGCGCGAAACACCGTTCAACCTCGCGCATCTGCGCAACATGACGGCCGTGACCGAAATGGGCGGCATCGTGTTTCCGCCGCTGCCGGCCTTCTACGCCATGCCCGCCTCGATCGACGAACTCGTCGATCACACCGTCACGCGCGTCATCGACCTGTTCGGCCTTGCCGCGCCGCGCACCGCGCCGTGGAACGGCATCCGCACGCCGGACTGAATCGGCCCTCCGCTCCCCAAGCGATATCGACCTGATCGGCCCTGGATCGGGCCGAATTCGTCGCGCCTCGATTGACAACCATCGAGAATCAATCAAATCCTTCCGCGCCGATTTATCAAATGCCCGGATCTCTCTATAGTCGAAACCAATCCGACATCGAGGTCCCCACCATGAACCGCCTTCCGTCGCTCTACCTGTCCCACGGCGCGCCCACGCTGCCGATCGATCCCGCCCTGCCCTCCACCGCGTTCGCGCATCTCGGCGGCGAGCTGCCGCGCCCGAGCGCGGTGCTGATGCTGTCGGCGCACTGGAATACGCTCGCGCCGGCCGTCAGCGTCACCCAACGGCCCGAAACGATCCACGATTTCTACGGTTTCCCGCGCGCGCTCTACGAGCTGCGCTACCCGGCGCCGGGCGCACCCGAGGTGGCCACGCGCGCGGCGGCCCTGCTGGATGCGGCCGGCATCGCCACCGCCACCACCGAATACGGCCTCGACCACGGCGCCTGGGTGCCGATGCTGCTGATGTTCCCGGAAGCGGACATCCCGGTCGCGCAGTTGTCGATCCAGCCGCGTGCCGATGCCGCGCATCACTTCCGCGTCGGCCGTGCGCTGCGCGCGCTGCGCGACGAGGGCGTGATGGTGATCGGTTCGGGCCAGATCACGCACAACCTGCGCGAGGCCGATTTCGGCGCCACGCCCGAGGACGCCGACCCGCGCGTGACGGAGTTCACCGACTGGTTCGAGGACAAGCTCGCGCGGCGCGACATCGACGCGCTGCTCGACTACCGCGCGCAGGCGCCGCACGCGGTGCGCATGCACCCGACCGACGAGCATCTGCTGCCGGTGTTCGCGGCGCTCGGCGCGGCCGACGACGACTACCAGCTCGGCATCCAGTCGCTCGGCACCTACCAGCGCGTGCTGGCGATGACGAACTACGTGTTCGCGCCCGGCTCGGCCTGAAGCCTGAAGCGAGGCGGGCGAGGCCCGCACGCCACGCCATGAAAAAACCCCGCCCGGTTCGCACCGGGCGGGGTTTTTCTTGGTGCCGCGAGAACGGTGACGCTTACGCGCCGACGTTGTCGAGGATCTCGTCGTGCGATGCGCGCTCGTCGAGGTATTGCGTGCGGTAGCCCGTGTTGACGCCCCAGAAGTAGAACGCCAGCGAGATCGCCGCGACGATCAGCATGTCCCAGCCGTAAGGCAGGACGCCCGAACCGCCGAATTCCTTGCTGCCGATCAGCGACAGCACGGCCATCGTCGGCAGGTAGGCCACCAGCCACCAGGCCGCCTTCAGATCGGCGCCCCAGCCGCCCCAGCCCGACTTGGCCTGGAAGTAGAAGTACACCGGCAGCGCGACGACCATCAGCAGGATGATCTCGCCCGTCAGCGGCCACTTCGCCCAGTAAAGGATCAACGAGGCGCACACGAACGCGAACGGCGCGATCAGGCTCATGCCGGGGATCTTCAGCGGACGATCGAGATCGGTTGCGGCGCGGCGCAGCGACATCAGGCTGATCGGGCCCGTCAGGTACGAGATCACGGTCGCGACCGAGATCACCGCCGCCAGCGAGCTCCAGCCGCGGAAGAAGAACAGGAACACGAACGACACGAGCAGGTTGAACCACATCGCGTTGCGCGGCACGCCGTACAGCGGGTGCACGTTGCCGAACATCTTCGGCATCGTGTTGTTGCGCTCCATCGCGTAGATCATCCGCGTGGTGGTGGCCATGTAGGTCGTGCCGGTGCCGCTCGGGCTGATGAACGCGTCGACGTACAGCAACACGGCCAGCCAGTTCAGGTTCAGCGCGATCGCCAGTTCCGCGAACGGCGAGGCGAAGTTGAACTGTTTCCAGCCCTTCGCGACTTCGGTCGGATCGACCGAGCCGATATAGGCGATCTGCAGCAGCACGTAGATCACCAACGCGAGCAGGATCGACGTGATCACCGCGAACGGCACGCTGCGCGCCGGGTTCCGGGCCTCACCGGCCAGGTTCACCGGGCTCTGGAAGCCGTTGAACGCGAACACGATGCCGCTGGTCGACACGGCCGTCAGCACCGCCGACCAGCCGTAGGGCGCGAACGCACCGCTGGTGGCCATGCCGAGGTTCTCGGAGTGGAAGCTCGTCAGCATCAGGCCGAGAATCGTCAGGCCCGGGATCAGGAACTTGAACACGGTGATCGCCGAGTTGGCGCGCGCGAACAGCTTCACGCCCCAGAAGTTCAGCATGAAGTACACGACCACCAGCACCGCGGACAGCAACAAGCCTGGTGTGGTGAGCGACCCGTCGACGAACAGGCTGTGCGCCCATTGGTATGGCCACGTGCTCATGTACTGGATCGATGCCTCGGCCTCGATCGGGATCACCGAGACG
This sequence comes from Burkholderia sp. 22PA0099, assembly GCF_047497165.1. Classification (NCBI taxonomy): domain Bacteria; kingdom Pseudomonadati; phylum Pseudomonadota; class Betaproteobacteria; order Burkholderiales; family Burkholderiaceae; genus Burkholderia; species Burkholderia sp. 22PA0099. The sequence goes on from NZ_CP163165.1 coordinate 4,073,761, forward strand.
ATCGCGATCCAGTTCGCCCAGGCGCTGATGAAGCCGACCAGCGAGCCGTGCGAGTAGCGCGCGTAACGCACCATGCCGCCCGACTCGGGGAACATCGCGCCGAGTTCGGCATACGCAAGTGCAATCGCCAGAATCACGACCGCGCCGATGACCCAGGCGCAAATCGCGGCGGGACCGGCGATCTTCGAGGCTTTCCAGGCCCCGAACAGCCAGCCGGAGCCGATGATCGACCCCAGACCCGTCAGCATGAGCGCGATCGGGCCGATGTTCCGTTGAATAGAACTATTCACAACTTCTCCTATGTCTCTCAAAAAGCCTTGTCATGACCCTGCCGAAGATCGTTCGGCAGGCGCCGCGCCGGCATATTTGGTAGGCGGTTGCCCTGCCCGGGACAACCCGCCCGTGCGGCGCGTAGTGTAATACGGTTGCACCTCCCTCATGGCGGCAAAATCGATCAGCCCCTACAAAAAAATGAACGTCTCCGCAAGCTTTGTAAGCGTGATTCGTGGTATTTCTCAGGGTTTCCCCAGGAAAACGGGATATACAGTTGACCTGGGCTGCGAATCGACGTATAAAGCCCAAGCAGGATTTCAAGCGGCGAGTGAACAGGTTCTTTCGTAGTTCGCCCATCAACGGTACTCCGGTCGGCCCCATTACCCCCTTCCTTGATTTTCATGCACCTCCCGGGCGTTTCGCCCTGTCTCACATTTTTAGGAACAAGTTATGGCAACCGGCACCGTCAAGTGGTTCAACGACGCAAAGGGTTTTGGTTTCATCACGCCGGAAGGCGGCGGCGACGATCTGTTCGCGCACTTCTCGGAAATCCGTGTCGACGGTTTCAAGACGCTGCAAGAAAACCAGAAGGTTGAATTCGAAGTGAAGACGGGCCCGAAGGGTCTGCAAGCTGCGAACATCAAGCCGGTCTAAGTTCGCGCGATATCTTCGCCTGAATAAAAAACCCCGCCTCGGCGGGGTTTTCGTTTTATACGGCCCGAATTCGCTTCGGGAACGGCGGCTTCCGATCGGCGAACATCGCTTCGCGTCGGAACGGCCGCCAGTCGTGCGGCGCGATGGCCGATGACATCGAATCGTGTCGGTGGTCATGGCATGCGAACGGGCGCCGCAGCGCCCGTCAGTCGCAATTCGCGCTCCCGCCCGGGCCTCTGTCGGCCCGGCCGGCGGATCAGCCGAACAGCCGGCGCGCGTGAATCCCGAGGCCCGTCGCCACGCTGGCGAGACGGTCGCCGAACACCGGCTCGGCATCGGGGAACGCTGCCGCCAAGGCGCTGGACAGGAACGCCAGGCCGGTCGAACCACCCGTGAAATACAGCGCACCCACGTCACGCGGCGCGATGCCCGCCAGGCGGACGGTTTCGCGCGCCGCCTCGACGATGCGCGCCGTGTCGTCCACGCTCGCCGCGACCAGGCTGGCCGAGTCGAACGCGAGCTGCAGGTGCTCCTCGACATCGTGCAGGTCGATCATGGTCTCCCCGCCCGCCGACACGCCGATCTTCGCCTCTTCGGCGCGCGCCATCAGCGCATGGCCGAAACGCTGCTCGACCACCCGCACCAGCCGCTCGAACTGGCGGATCTCCACGTACAGATGCTTCATCAGCTTCAGCTCGGCCAACCGCTTCGGCGTGTAGACCGTGTTGATCAGATGCCAGGTGGCCAGGTCGAAATAGATCCGGTTCGGCAGCTCGCGCCCTTCCGGATCGAGCGAGCGGTAGCCGAAGGCCGGCATGATCGACGCCAGTTCGACGCGGCGGTCGTAATCGGTGCCGGCCACATGCACGCCGTGGTGGCCGAGCACGTCATCCTTGCGTTCGAGCCGCATCATGCGCTGCGGGCCGACGCGCACCAGCGAGAAATCCGACGTACCGCCGCCGATGTCGGCCACCAGCACCAGCGATTCGGCCGGCTGGCGCGACTCGTAGTCGAACGCCGCGGCGATCGGCTCGTACTGGAAATGCACGTCCTTGAGGCCGACCGAGCGCGCCGCCGCCGCCAGCTGCTGCTCGGCCAGACGGTCGGCGCGTGGGTCCTCGTCGACGAAGAACACCGGCCGGCCCAGCACCGCGCGGTCGATCGCGCGGCCCGCACACGCCTGCGCCTTCAGCTTCAGGTGCTGCAGGAAGATCGCAATCACCTCGGTATAGACGATGCCGCTGCCGTCGCCCAGATCGGTGGTGGTTTCCGCGAGCGGCGAGCCGAGGATGCTCTTCATCGAGCGCATCAGGCGGCCGTCGAAACCGTCGATATAGGACGCCAGCGCGGCCCGGCCGAACTCGCGCGTGCCTTCGTCGTTGTTGAAGAAAATGGAGGTCGGCAGCGTCCGGTACTCGCCTTCGACGGGCGCAAGCCGCATCGCCCCCGCGTTCGCCGGGTCGGGCAACGCAACGGCCGAATTGGAGGTGCCGAAATCGATCGCGCAATAGGTCATGGAGGCAGAGGCGCCGCCGGGGCGGGCATGAAGCGGAAAGGGGGGGTTTTTATCACAGAGCGCGGGCTGCTACAACGGGCGCGCGGGCAGGAAATCGGGGACGGGTCGGTCAGCCTTTGCCGCCATGAAAAACGCGCGCCGCCGTTCGGGATGACGGCACGGCGCGCGCGGCGGGAATACCCCTCGCGGCGCGGCCCGCAAAAGCGGGCGCCGCAAGCGGGTGCGGCCTTCGACCGCTCGGGCTCAGGCACCCGTGTAGGGCACTTTCCAGCCGTCGCGATACACCACCTCGCCGATCGCATTGCGCGTGCGCGGCGCGCGCTCGCGGTCGCGCAGCACCGGGTCGAGCTTGTCGGCGTCGCCGTAATGACCGATCGAGATCAGCGCGACGATCTCGACGTCGGCCGGCACCTCGAACGCCGCGCGGAACGCCTTCGGGTCGAAGCCGCTCATCTGGTGCGCGGCCAGGCCGAGCGCATGCGCCTGCAGCACCAGCGCCATCGCGGCGGCGCCCGTGTCGTAGAGCGCCGTCGTGCTCGGCTCGCCCTTCGAGGTCAGCGTGTGCGCCGTCACGGCGATCAGCACCGGCGCCGGGGCGTTCCAGGCCTGGTTGAACGGCACCAGCGTGGCGAACGCCTTCTTGAACGCAGCCTCGTCGCGCGTGCGGTCGAACACCACGAAACGCCAGGGCTGCGCGTTGTAGGCCGACGGCGCCCAGCGCGCGGCTTCCAGCAACGCGTACAGGTGCTCGCCGCTGATCGGTTCGTTCGAATAGGCGCGCGGGCTCCAGCGCCCGGCGAGCAGATCGTGGATCGACACAGCGGTGGGTGCAGGTTTGACGGACATGCGATTCCTCGTAGTCGAAAAAGGGGCACAGGCCCCGAAGAACCGCAAGGATAACCGTTCGTTGCGTCGCGCGTACGTCGGGCTTCGGGATTGCAAATCGCCGCGCGAGAAATCGCGCGCTGGCGCCGCACGCGCCGCCCGGCCGGGCGCGCGCACGGCTGCCCGGCGCTCGCTCAGGCCGCCTGCGGCAAGTGGCTCACCTTGCCGCGCTTGATGCGCAGCACGATCAGCGCGCCGACGATGCACAGGCCGCCCGAGATCATCGACGCGAGCGTGTAGGTGCCGAGGCTCGCGCGCAGCAGGCCCGCGCCGAGCGTGGCGAACGCCGCGCCGAGCTGGTGGCCGGCCACGATCCAGCCGAACACGATCGGCGCCTTGTCCTTGCCCCAGATGTCGGTGGCGAGCCGCACGGTGGGCGGCACGGTGGCGATCCAGTCGAGGCCGTAGAACACGGCGAACAGCGGCAGCCCGAAGAAATCGATGCCGAACGCGTGCGGCAGGTAGATCAACGACAGCCCGCGCAGCCCGTAGTACCAGAACAGCAGCACGCGGCTGTCGTAACGATCCGACAGCCAGCCCGACATGGTCGTGCCGAACAGATCGAAGATGCCCATCGCGGCCAGCAGCGACGCGCCCTGCACCTCGCTCATGCCGTAGTCGCTGCACATCGCGATCAGGTGCGAGCCGATATAGCCGTTGGTGCTCGCGCCGCAGATGAAGAAGCTGAAGAACAGCAGCCAGAAATCGCGACGCCGGGCGGCGCTGAACAGCGTGCTGAACGCGGTGGCGAGCGGGTTCTGCCTGGAGGCGGCCGGCGCGGGCGGTGCGTCGTCCGGTTCGCCGTAGGGGCGCAGTTGCACGTCGGCGGGCCGCTCGGGCACCAGCAGGATCACGAGCGGCACCACGATCGCCAGCGCCAGCGCCACCACCAGCACCACCGGGCGCCAGCCGTGCGCCTGCGCGATCGCGGCCAGCATCGGCAGGAACACCATCTGGCCGGTGGCCGAACTGGCCGTCAGCATGCCCATCACCAGGCCGCGGCGCGCCACGAACCAGCGGTTCACGAACGTGGCCGACAGTGTGAGCGCGGCCACGCCGGTGGCGCTGCCCACCATCACGCCCCAGATCAGCATCATCTGCCAGGTGGCCGTCATCATCGACGACAGCGCCACGCCGGCCGCCATCACCACCAGCGCGGTGAGAATGGTCGGGCGCAGCCCGAAGCGCTGCATCGCGGCCGCCGCGAACGGGCCGGTCAGGCCGTACAGCGCGATGTTGATCGAGATCGCCAGCGAAATCGTCGCACGGCTCCAGCCGAGCTCGTGTTCGAGCGGCACCATCAGCACGCTCGGCGTGGCCCGCGTGCCGGCCGACGCAAGCAGGACCAGGAACACCACGGCCGCCGCCACCCAGCCGTAATGGAAGCGCCCGCGGGCGCTCGCTGCTATCCACTTCATCCCGAACCACTCCCGTTGCGGCCACGCGGCGATCGCCGGCATTCCGATGCGTTGATGTGAAACCGACGCGTTACCGGCCGGTCACAAGAGCTTGCGATCGTAGTTACCGACCAGTAACATGTCAAGCGCCGTTCAAAATTCACCCGCTTCTGCCAAGGTCATTGCCGATGAGCGCATCCTCCACCAAATCCGCCGCCGCGTCGCGCCGCTCGCCCACCTCGGGCGCGAGCGCGCACACGCAACTGATCGACGCGGCCGAACACCTGTTCTATCGGGAAGGCGTGCGGGCGGTCGGCATCGATGCGGTGGTCGAGCGGGCCGGCGTCAACAAGATGAGCCTGTACCGGCAGTTTTCGTCGAAGGACGAACTGGTGCTCGCCTATATCGAGCGCAAGAACTGCAACTACTTCGACCGCTTCGACCAACTGGCCGAGCAATTGCCCGGCGATCCGACGGCGCAACTGCTGAAGTTCGTCGACGATCTCACGCGGCGCAGCGCGGCACCCGATTACCGCGGCTGCCCGTTCGTCAACGTGGCGGTGGAGTTTCCCGACGCCGCGCATCCGGCGCGCGTGTCGGTGGCCCACAACAAATCGGAACTGAAGCGCCGCCTGATCGCGCTGGCCACCGGCGCCGGCGCGCGCGACCCGCTGCTGCTGGCCGACAGCATCGCGCTCGTGATCGAGGGCATCTACACGGCGAGCCAGAGCTATCGCGCCGACGACAGCCCGGTCGGCAGCGCGCCGCGGCTGGTGCGCGCGCTGATCGACGCGGCTTGTGTTTGAGGCTTGTGTTTGAGGCTTGCGTTTGAGGCCTGCGTTTGAGGCTTGTGTTTGAGGCCTGCGTTTGAGGCCTGCGTTTGAGGCGGGCGACTCGAGGCGGGCGACGGGTGGCGGCCGGCGGGAATGCATGATCGGGGCGCGGCGGATTCCGCCGGGAAACCACCGGCCGCGTTTCGAACCCGGATCGAGACGCGCATCGGCCGCGATCGGATCGAGCATCGAGCGCTCGGCCGGGACCTGTCCGCATTTTTGTGGGCGAGGCGGTTAAAAACCCTCGTGCTCAACGGGCCTGCGTAAATCGTTCACCGAACAGAATAGCAAACTGGTTCATCGCAGATTTCCAATCGAAAGTGTTCCGTACCGATTTCGCCAGGACGTTGCGCAGTGCGAGCCAGAGTAGTTTGACGGCCGCCTCGTTGTTCGGGAAATGGCCTCGCGTCTTGATGATCTTGCGCAGTTGCATGTTCAAGCTCTCAATGGCGTTGGTCGTATAAACCACCCGTCGAATGTCCGGCGGAAACACAAAGAACGGTGTGACGTGCTCCCAGGCCCGCTGCCAGCATTGGACGATCATCGGGTATTTGGCGCCCCACGGCCCTTCGGCAAAGTCCCGTAACGCTTGCTCTGCGGCCTCCGCGCTGGCGGCAGCGTAGATCGGCCTCAACGCCTGGGCGAGCTTTTTGCGGTCCGCATAGCTCGCAAATTCCAGGCTATTGCGGATCAGATGCACGATGCAGGTCTGCACGGTGGTGCGGGGATAAACCGCAGCGATCGCCTCGGGCAGGCCCTTCAGACCGTCCACCACGGCGATCAGGATGTCCTGACAGCCGCGCGTCTTGAGTTCGTTGAATACCTTGAGCCAGAACTTGGCGCCTTCAGTCTGCTCGATCCACAAGCCCAGCACGTCGCGCTGGCCGTCAGCCTGGACGCCCAACGCCAAGTAGACGGCCTTGTTGCTGACCATGCCGTCGTCGCGAATCTTGATCCGCAGCGCATCGAAGAACACCACCGGATACATCGTCTCCAGCGGACGACTTTGCCAGGCGAAGGCTTCGGCCATGACTTCGTCGGTCACCGAGCTGATGAAATCGGGGGAGACCTCGGTTCCGTAGCTTTCGGCCAGAAACGCCTTGATCTCGCGCACACTCATGCCACGCGCGTACATTGCGATGATGCGCTCGTCGAAGCCGGTAAAACGGCGCTCGTGCTTGGGAATAAGGATCGGCTCGAAGCTGCCGTCCCGGTCGCGTGGAATCTCGACACGAACCGGGCCGCGGTCGGTGATGACGGTCTTGCCACTGGCGCCGTTGCGCTCGTTGGCCTGACCGAGCGGCTTGAGCTGGCCTGACGGGTAGCCCAGATGCAGATTCATCTCGGCACCCATCGCCCGTTCGATGATGGCCTTATTGAACGCCAGCATCAGGTCCTGAACTTCGCCAGGCGACATCGGCCCTTTGACCAGTTGGTCCATCAACTCATCAGGCAGTTCAGGCAGCGGCCCACGGGCCGCTGCCTGAGACGCCGCCGTCCGCTTCTTTTTCATCGGCATATCCATGAAATCGACTCCTCATGATATGCCCCGCCCACGAAATCGCGGATAGGTCCCTCGGCCGCGCATCGGCCACGATGCCGCAGCCGGCCGCGCGCCCCGCGAAACCGCCGCATCCCACCCGCTACAATGCCGGCTGCTCCGCCCGCTCCGCCATCACGTCATGACCGATCCCCGCCAAACCGTCCTCGACACCACGCGCCACTGGCTCACGCGCGCCGTGATCGGCCTGAACCTGTGCCCGTTCGCCAAGGCCGTCCACGTCAAGGATCAGATCCGCTACACGACCAGCGAGGCCACCTCGTTCGAGGACGCGCTCGCCGATCTCGAACCGGCGCTGCGCGAGTTGGCCGAAGCGGACCCGGACGAGGTGGACACCACGCTCGTGATCTACCCGGCCGCGCTGGCCGATTTCGACGAATTCAACGACGCGATCCATTTCGCCGACCGCCTGCTCCAGCAATTGCGGCTCGACGGCGTGCTGCAGATCGCGAGCTTCCATCCGCATTACCGGTTCGACGGCAGCGAGCCGGACGACATCGAGAACTTCACGAACCGCGCGCCGTATCCGATCCTGCATCTGCTGCGCGAGGCAAGCCTCGACCGCGCCGTGGAGGCGTTCCCGGACGCGGCCGACATCTACGAACGGAATCAGGCGACCTTGCGGCGGCTCGGTCACGCAGGCTGGCAGACGTGGATGGCCGGCAGCGATGGCGACCCGGGGAAGGCCGGCGACTGAGCGCCGGCGCGGGAAGCGGGGAGAGAAGCAGCGAAGGGAGGAGAAGCGACGCGGCGGGCAGGCGCGGCGCGCGCGCGGGGTTCGGGCTTTCGGCTTTCGGCTTTCGGCTTTAGGGCTTTCGGCTTTCAAACGCCCAGCGTTCAGGCGTCGGCCGCCTCGGGCGCGAAAAAGCGCGCATCGAGCTCGGCCAGCCCGAACATCGCGAGGATCTCGCCCAGGCGCTCGCCGGCCTTGCGGCGCGGCAGGTTCTTGTACTGCGCGACGATCAGCTCGTTCTTCATCGAGTGCTCCCAGCCAACCAGTTCCGTCACGCTGACCTGATAACCATGCGCCTCGAGTTGCAGGCAGCGCAGCACGTTGGTGATCTGGCTGCCGAATTCGCGCGTATGCAGCGGATGGCGCCAGACTTCCGTCAGCGCGTTGGCGAGCGATTTGCCCTTGTTCTTGCGCAGCACGCCGGCCACCTCGGCCTGGCAGCACGGCACCAGCACGATATGGCGCGCCTGCTTGGCCAGCGCGAAGCGAATCGCGTCGTCGGTGGCGGTGTCGCAGGCATGCAGCGCGGTCACCACGTCGATCGACTCGGGCAGCTTCGGCGACGTGATCGAATCGGCCACCGACAGGTTCTCGAACGACATCCCGCCGAAACCGAGCCGCGTCGCCAGCGCGGTCGAGCGCTCGACCAATTCCTCGCGCGTCTCGATACCGTAGATATGCGAGCCGTCGGCCGGACGCGACTTGAAGAACAGGTCGTACAGGATGAAGCCCAGATAGGACTTCCCCGCGCCGTGATCGACCAGGCTCACGCCGCCCTTGTCGGCGGCGACGTTCTCCAGCAACGGCTCGATGAAGTGGTACAGGTGATAGACCTGCTTGAGCTTGCGACGGCTGTCCTGGTTCATCTTGCCGTCGCGCGTCAGGATATGGAGCTCCTTGAGCAGCTCGACCGATTGCTCGGGACGGATTTCGTAGGTCTTGTTCGACATGGTGCAGGCGGCCGGCCCGCGCCGCGAAAGCGGCACGAACCCGGCGGAATACGGATGGAATGGGCGCAGTTTACCGAAATTCGCGCGACCGGCCTCAGGCGCGTGCGCCGAGCCGCCAGAGCGAGGTGATTTCGGCCGAGCGGGCGCGGTGCAGCGGATCGTCGGCGTCGGCGGCTTTCGGATGGACCGGCTTGATGTCCTCGCGGCCCAGCACGGTCAGGCCCGCCGCGTCGATCCAGCCGAGCAGCGCCTCGCGCGTGCGCAGGCCCAGATGCTCGGCGAAATCGGACAGCACCAGCCAGCCCTCGCCGCCCGCTTCGAGGTGATCGGCCAGCCCGGCCAGAAAACCCTTCAGCATGCGGCTGTCCGGATCGTAGACGGCATATTCGATCGGCGAGCTGGGCCGCGCCGGCACCCACGGCGGGTTGCAGACCACCAGCGGCGCGCGGCCCTCGGGGAACAGGTCGGCCTCGACCAGCTCGACGCGCGCGGCCAGGCCGAGCCGGTCGAGGTTCTCGGCCGCGCAAGCCAGCGCGCGCGGATCGAGATCGGTGGCCACCACGCGGGCCACGCCGCGCTGCGCCAGCAGCGCGGCGAGCACGCCAGTGCCGGTGCCGATATCGAAGGCCAGCGTGGTGGACGGCAGCGCCGCGCGTGCGATCAGTTCGACATATTCGCCGCGCACCGGCGAGAACACGCCGTAATGCGGATGGATGCGCTCGCCGAGCGCCGGAATCTCCACGCCCTTCTTGCGCCACTCGTGCGCGCCGATCAGGCCGAGCAATTCGCGCAACGACGCCACCGACGGCTCGCCGCCCGTGCCATACGCTTCGACGCAGGCCTCGTGCAAATCGGGCGCGCGGCGCAGCGGGATGGTGTAATCGGCGTCGAGCGGGATCAGCAGCATGCCGAGCGTGCGCGCACGCTGCGACTGGCCGAGCCGGTGCAGGTTGAACGCGTCCACCGAGGAATCGGCCGCCTTCTTCGGCCGGCGGTCGATGCGGCGCGCCATCGCCTGCAGCAACTGCCGCGCGTTCTGGAAATCGCCCTGCCAGAGCAGCGCCGTCCCTTCGCAGGCGAGCCGGTACGCGGCGTCGGCCGTGGTCGTGTCGTCGGCGATGGCGACGCGCTTGGGCGGCGGCGAGCCGGCCTCGGAGCGCCAGCGCAGCGTGCGCTCGGCGCCGTTCGCGTCGATGAAATGAAGGGTCGGATAGTCGGTCACGGCAGTCGGCAAAAGCAATCGGGTAAAACGAAGGTGCGCGGCGCGCACGCCGGATTATCGCTCGCCGCGAGCCGTTGGCCCAAGCGACACGATGCAGCGCAGCAAGACGACGCGCCGCCGCCCGCTACTTCAGTAACCGCCGTAAGCCGGCGCGACCGGCCATTTCAGCGAGCCGGCGTCGGTAAAGCGCATGCCGCCGAACACGCCCGACGACAGCTTGCCGCGCAACCGATACGGAATCCGCCCGGCCGAGGCCGCGTCGGCGAACGCGAACGCCTGGCGGGCCGCGGCGAACGCCGTCACCGTGATCGGCACGCTGACCACGACCTCGCCGAAGCGCGGCACGGTGCCGCGCGCGTCGCTGACGCCGCTTGCGAACGCACGATCGTTGAGGTCGAGATCGAGCGCGATGCCGTCGTAATCCACCGGCGTGCCGTTCGGGTTCTGCACGCGCAGCCGCAGCGCGAAGCGCATCTCCAGCCCCTGCCCCGGCAGCGGATCGAGGCCCACCACACCGACCCGCAGCGGATCGCCGCCCAGCGTCGCGCAACCGCCGAGCAGCAGCGCGCCCACCCCGACGCCAGTCATTCCAAGCCAACGCACCGCATCGCGACGCCGCATCGTCCGTCCTCCGTCCTTGTGAACCGTTCGAACCGTACCCGCACTGGACCCGCGCACCGCCCTGGAGTTCCGGGTTGCCGGGGGTTCGACCGGACCTCGCTCATTTGCCGCCGCATCCACGCGCCAGCTCGGCATTCCGGGGCACCGGCCGTTCGGTCAGAACTCATCCATTTGCAACCGCACCCACGCGCCGGCTTGGAATTCCGGATCGCCGGCCGTGCGGTCAGGACTCACCCAATTGCAGCCGCACGAACGCGCCGGCTCGCAATTCCGGGGCACCGGCCGTTCAACCCGACCTCGCCTATTTGCCGCCGCGCCCGCACGCCGTCGTGGAGTGACGGGCCATCGGCCGTTCGCCCCGGCCTCACCCGTTCGACGCCGCATGCCGCCAGGCCGGCTCGGCGAACCAGACGCGCAGGAATTCGACCAGCGCGAGCGTGCTTGCGCTGCCGCCCGATTGCTGGCGCAGCAGATGGATCGTCGCGTCTTCCGTCACGGGCGCCGCGCCGTCGATTTCCAGCGCGACCAGCAAGCCGTTGCGCAGCGCGGCGCCAGCCAGCCAGGTCGGCAAATGCGCGATGCCGATGCCCTCGATCGCGGCCGCCAGCAAGGCCTCGGAATGGTTGCTGCGAAATCGCGGCGCGTCGGGCGCCACGCGCCGCGCGCCGAACCGCCACGCGCCGGGCGGCGGCGAGCCGTGCCAGGCGAGGCAATCGTGACGCGCCAGTTCGTCGAGCGAAGCCGGCGCGCCGCGCGCGGCCAGGTAGGCCGGACTCGCGCACAGCACGCGCACCTGCGGCGCGAGCGTGGTGGCAACGAAGCGGGAGGCCGCCACCGGCCCGATCCGCAACGCCAGATCGACGTCCGAGCCGAGCCGGTCACCGGGCAGGTCGACCATGCTGTCGGTCAGCACGAGTTCCACCACGACCGCCGGATGACGCCGCATGAACGCCGACACGGCTGGCATCAAATGCAGCCGCCCGAACGGCGCCGGGCAGTCGATCCGCACCAGGCCGCCCGGCTCGTCGCGCTGTCGGTGCAATTCGGCCTGCAGGCCGCGCATGCCGGCCAGCAGCGCCTTGGCGCGCTCGTACAGCAACTGGCCGGCCTCGGTCGGCCGCATCGCGTGGGTGCTCCGGTGCAGCACGCGCACGCCGAGCTGCGCCTCCAGTTGATCGATGCGCCGCGCGACCGACGAGGTGGCCACGTCGTGCCGCCGCGCCGCCGCCGAAAAGCTCTGCAACTCGATCACGTCGACGAACACGGCCAGATGCGGGGAAAGAATGGATTCCATGAAGAGATCGTCCGGAAACGGTTCGAGGCCTGGCGTGGCCTTCGCATGCCTTTGCGTGCCTTTGCGTTTTAGGCAAAGCGATGATGCGCCTTTGCATATTTCCGCGTCAACGCGGCGTGCCTAGACTGGCATCCATTCACTGACCACCCAGGAGTTCCGCCATGCAACGCATCGTGCTCGACACCGCCGCCCGCGACATCGAATCGCTGGTCGCCCCGATCCAGGACGCACCCTCGCCCGTCGTCACCGACGGCCAGATGCTGATCGACATCCACGCCGCCGGCGTCAACCCGAGCGACGTCAAGGCCGCGCTCGGCAACATGCCGCACGCCATCTGGCCGCGCACGCCGGGCCGCGACTGGGCGGGCGTGGTGCGGCTCGGCCCGGCCGACTGGGTCGGCGCGCAGGTCTGGGGCTCGGGCGGCGAACTCGGCATCCGCCGCGACGGCTCGCATGCGCAGCAACTGCGGGTCGAGGCGGCCCAGGTGCGCCGCAAGCCGGCCGCGATGTCGCTCGACGAGGCGGCCGGCGTGGGCGTGCCGTTCATCACCGCCTACGAGGGCCTGCGCCGCGCGGGCATGCCGCAGGCGGGCGAGGTGGTGCTGGTGTTCGGCGCGAACGGCAAGGTCGGGCAAGCGACGATCCAATTGGCCAGTGCGCGCGGCGCGCGCGTGATCGGCGTGGAACGCACGGCGGGCGCGTATCGCGGCCATGCCTGCGGCGCGGTGACGGTGCTCGACGCCTCGAGCCAGGACATCGCCGCGACGGTGCGCGAGATGACCGGCGGCCACGGCGCGGACATCGTCTACAACACGGTCGGCAGCCCCTACTTCGCAGCCGCCAACGCCTCGATGGCGATCGGCGCGCGCCAGATCTTCATCTCGACGCTGGAGCGCAGCGTGCCGTTCGACATCTTCGCGTTCTATCGCGGCCAGCACACGTTCGTCGGCGTCGATTCGCTGGCGCTCGACGGGGTGGCCTGCGCGCGCATCCTCGACGAACTGGCGCCCGATTTCGAAACCGGCACGCTGCGGCCGTTCCCGATCACGGCGGATCACGTCTACCCGCTCGACGGCGCGCACGACGCCTATCGCGCGGTGCTGGCCGGCGCGCGCGAACGCGTGCTGATCCGTCCGTGAGCGGCGCGGCGGCAGTCAAGGGGAGACGCAAGATGATCGACTACGCGGTGTCGTTGGGCGTGGGACTGGGGGTTGGCGTGCTGTACGGCGTGTTGAACGTGCGCTCGCCGGCCCCGCCGCTGATCGCCCTGATCGGGCTGCTCGGCATGGTGATCGGCGAGACGGCGATTCGCTGGTTGCGGTGAGGGGTTTGCGCCAGCGGTTTACATGACCGCCAGCGTCGGAAGTTTGCATCGGCCATTCGCACCGGTTCAGCGATCACCACGCCGCCGGAACGCCCACCACGCGGTGAGCGCCGTGAACATCGCGACGAACAGCACCATCAGCCAGAAGCCGTGCTTGTTCTCGGCGAGCGGCACGCCGCCCACGTTCATGCCGAAAAAGCCTGCCACGATGTTGATCGGCAACGCGATCACGGTAACGATCGTCAGCGTAAACAGCGTGCGGTTGTTCTGTTCGTCGAGCCGCGAGGTGATCTCTTCCTGCAACAGCTTGATCCGCTCGATGAGGCCGGCCAGGTCGGCCAGCACCAGCGACGACTCTTCGGTCGATTCGCGCAGCTCCTGCACGTCCTCGCCGAGCAGCCAGGCGGGCGGCTTGGCCAGCAGCCGGAAGATCGAACCCGGCTCCGGCGCCAGCATCCGTTGCAGGCGCGTCAGCCGCCGTCGCATCGAGCCGAGCTGATCGCGGTTCGCGGTCGGGCGCTGCGAGAGGAACCGATCCTCGATGCGGTCGATGTCGACGCTCGCGCGCCGCACGATGTGCTGCATCACGTCGGCCTGATCGCGCAGCAGGTGGATCAGCAGTTCGGTCGGGGAGCGAAAGCGCTCGCCCTGCCGCACGCTTTCGCGCAGCGTATCGACCGAGCGCAGCGGCTTGAGCCGCGCCGTCACCATCATGCGGCGGTCGATGTAGACCCACAGCGTCGCCACTTCCACCGCCTCCATGTCGAGGCTGAACATCACGTCGTTGACCACCGCGCGCAGCACGCCGTCCTGCTGCTCGATGCGCGTGGAGTGCGACCCTTCCCGCAGGAACTCGTAATAGGTTTCGGGCAGGTCGAGATTGGCCCGCATCCAGCGCTCGCTCGCGCCGTGCGCGAGATTGAAATGCAGCCACTGGAAATCGCCGTTCGCGGCGCCGGGGGCCGGCATCTCCCGCAGCTCGACACCGCCCGCGCCGGCATCGACCGGTACGCCGGCCGAATCCGGCGTGAACCGGAACGCGCACACCATGCCGCTCGTATCGGCGCCGTAGGTGGGAATGATCATCTCTGGTTTCATCGACTGTCCTGCGGGGATTCCGTCTTCAGCTTGCATCGCACCCATGTGTCGCCGATGCGCATGTCAGCGTGATGGCGCGTCATGGAATCGCCATGAACGCGTCGCATCGGCACGACAGGATTCGGCGTGCGAAAGCATCTTGAAAGCGCGTCGCACCCGGCGAAGCGCGCCGGCCACGAAGCATAGCGAAAGACGGGAGGAACCGCGAATCGATCGGACGCGCGTCGAGCGGCGGCGAGGGGGCGAAGCAAGGACGCAGCGGACAGGAAGATCCGTCGGAAATGGCGGACATGCGCCGGGCGGCGGCGAGGCGATGAAGCGAGGAGGCGACGGCCTGGAAGATCCGCCTGAAATGGCGGACACGCACCGGACAGCCGCGAGGCGATGAAGCGAGGAGGCGACGGCCAGGACGGACCGCCGAAAGTAGCAGGCACGCCCCCCGCAGCGCAGGCTGCGCGCCGCCCCGCGATCAGGGCTGGTGGCTGGTGTTCGCCGAACTCGGGCAGGCGGCGTCCTTGCCCCAGTGGCCGTCGCACACCCGCCAACGGCACAGTTGATCCTCGAAGAAACCGCGCTGGCCGCATTCCTTGACGCGCGCCGCGAGCGAGCCGCCGGTGTCGGCCGAGGCGACCTTGGTCACGCCGCCGTCCTTGCCCTTGTGCCTGGGCGGCGCGGGCGGCCCCGGATCGGCCGGCTTGGTGCGCGAGACGAGCGCGGCCAGCAGGTCCACATCGGGGTCGTCGTTCTTGCCGCGCTTCGCGGCCGCTTCGAGCTGGCGATCGTGGCGCTTCTTCGCGGCCAGCTCCTGCCGGTCGTGCGCGGCCTGCCGCTTCGCCTCGGCGGCGGCGAGCCGCGCCTCGGCCTTCGATTCGGACTTCGGCTCGGACTTCACACCGGCCTTGGCCTCGTCGTGACCGTGCTTGTCCTTGCTGCCGGCGACCTTGCCGGCCACGGCTGTCGCGGCTACCGTGGCGGCCGCGCCGGCGGCGAGCGTCGTGCTGGAATTCGAATTGGCGTTCGACGCGCCGTTGGCCAGCGCCTGCGAGAGCCGGTCGCCCGACGCACCCGAAGCGCCCGCCACGGTGGCGGCCTGCGCGCTCGATGCGGAATCGTCGTTGACGATGGTGGCGGTTTGCGGCGCGGCATCGGAAGCGGAGGCATTGGCCGAAGCCGAACCCGACGCCGCCTGCGCGAGCTGCACGCCGCTGGCCGCGCCGCCCGAAGCGGCCGCGACCTTGGCTGCTGCAGCGGCCGAAGCCGACGACGCCGCGCTCGCCGTGACGGTGGCCGGCGCACCGGCCGATTGCGACTGCACCCGCCATGCGCCCCAGCCCGCCACCGCGACCAGCGCCAGCGCGATCAACGCAAACAGCCCCTTGCGCGAACGGCCGCCCGACGCATTTTCACCGGCCGATTGCTGAGAAACCCGCCCTTCGAGATTGGCGAGAATACGTGAATCGTTCTGCCCGCCCGACTTGCCCGGTTCGGATAGCAGACTCGGTGGGGCTTTGCGATTTGAATCTTCCGGCGCACTCATTCAATGTCTCGTTGAATCCTGGGTTAATTCGCCGCAATAATATCGTCCGGCCGATTCGAAGCAGGCCTGATTCTAAGAGCAAGCCTTCTAAAAGACAATCGATTGTAAAAACCGGGGTTTTCTGTGATTGCCGTCGTACTGATCGTGTATTTCGCCATCGCCGTGCTGATTGCCGCCATGCTGTTATTACCGGGCGTGAGATCCCACGTTTTTTCCACGGTCACGCAATTTCACGGCCGATTAAGCCGTCGGGTTTTCGATCGCGCGACACGAACTCGCGGTCACATCGTTAAATCGGCAAAAATTTCGCAGAGTTCATTAAATCAACTGCAAAAATTACTGATTCGGCGCCGCTTGCTGATTATCTGCGCGACGGGTATTCTTGCGACGCCTCCGTTGATCGCGATTGCGTTACGAGGTCGGCAATTATTCCAATACGATGACACCATTCGCGTTCCCGACGAAAAGATCGCCGCGCTTTTGCAAGGCGAACAGCTCGTCCCGCCGCCGCCGCTGCCTCCCGAAGTATTCGCCACGCGCGAAGTGGAGCAGATCCGGCCTGCGTTGAAGGATGCGAGTCGCGATTGGAATTTGCTCGATCCGGATTTCCGCACGCGCTTGCTGCTGGTCTACAAGATCATGCACGAGCAATACGGGTATGAAATGGCGCTGCTCGAAGGTTATCGAAGCCCGGAACGGCAGAACCGGCTCGCGGCGATCGGCTCCAACGTGACCAATGCGGCCGCGTATCAGAGTTATCACCAGTTCGGGCTGGCCGCCGACAACGCATTCCTGCGCGACGGCAAGCTGGTGATCTCCGAAAAGGATCCGTGGGCGATGCGCGGTTATCAGTTATACGGACAAGTCGCCGAGCAGGTTGGCTTGACCTGGGGTGGCCGGTGGAAAATGATGGACCTCGGCCACGTCGAATACCATAAACCCGGTTTCAAACTGGGACATCCGCCGCCCCAATGAGGGCGCGGAACACCTGAGGGCGGTATGGGGCAGATGAACGACAAGGCCGGGCTGCAAACCGGCCATCCGCATCACGGGGGGCGCCGCACCATGCGCGCCGCCGCTCGCCGCGACGCATCGGAACGGGCACGCCCCGGCCGTTCCCCTCGCCCCTTCCTCTGCCCTTGCGAAGAATATTCAGCGTGACGTCACGTTCGGCGCTCACGCTGTCGGCGCACGCTCGCCATCGCCTCACCCCATTGATTCGCACCGGAACCTGACCGTCCTATGCAACGCATCCTCAACGTGTTGACTCACCCGCGCACGCTTTCGATTTTCGGGTTCGTCGCGCTCGCCGCCATCCTGTTCATCGCGGCGGACGCCCTGCAGATCGGCTTCGGCTATCCGCTCGCGATCCTCGGCGTGATCCTGGCGCTGTGGCTGATCGTCCAGCTGATCAAGCGCCTGCGCGTGCGCCGCGCGAATCGCAAGCTCGGCGACATGCTCGAGGAGCAGGCCGGGGTCGACAAGGCCGCGACCGCCTCGGTCGAACCGGCCAAGGCCGCCGAGATCGACACGCTGCGCGCGCGGCTGGTGGATACCGTCAAGACCATCAAGACCTCGAAGATCGGCCAGGTGTCGGGCGGTCAGGCGCTCTACGAACTGCCGTGGTACATCGTGATCGGCAACCCGGCGGCCGGCAAGAGCAGCGCGGTGATCAACTCGGGGCTGCAATTCCCGTTCGCGGACAAGAACAGCGCCGTGATCCACGGCATCGGCGGCACGCGCAACTGCGACTGGTTCTTCACGACCGAAGGCATCCTGCTCGACACCGCCGGCCGCTATTCGGTGCACGAGGAAGATCGCAGCGAATGGCTCGGCTTCCTGGGCCTGCTCAAGAAGCACCGCCCGAAGGCGCCGATCAACGGCATCATCGTCACCGCCAGCATCGCCGAGCTGACCGGCAGCCGCCCCGAATTCGCCATCAACCTGGCGAAGAACCTGCGCCAGCGCGTGCAGGAACTGACCGAGAAGCTCGAAGTGTTCGCGCCGGTGTACGTGATGTTCACCAAGGCCGACCTGATCACCGGCTTCACCGAATTCTTCAGCAGCAGCGACCGCCAGGAATACGACCGCGTGTGGGGCGCGACGCTGCCCTACGAGCCGGACGAGAAGCGCGACGTGGTGGCCCTGTTCGACGAGCGCTTCGAGGAGCTGTACGACGGCCTCAAGGAAATCAGCGTCGCGCAGCTGTCGATCAACCGCGGCGACATGCTGTCGCCGGGCCAGTTGAGCTTCCCGCTCGAATTCGCGTCGATCAAGCCGACGCTGCGCGCGTTCCTGGCCACGCTGTTCGAGAACAACCCGTTCCAGTACAAGCCGATCTTCCGCGGCTTCTACTTCACCAGCGCGCTGCAGGAAGGCGAAACCAACAGCGCCGCCGCGCAACGCATCGCCACGCGCTTCGCGCTCGACGGCGACACGCTGCCCAAGCCGCCCAGCGCGTTCTCGAAGAACGGCTTCTTCCTGCGCGACCTGTTCTCAAAGGTGATCTTCGAGGACCGCAAGACGGTGCGCCAGTTCGCCAGCCCCGCCAAGACGCGGATGCGCTACGCGACGTTCTTCGGCTTCGTCGCCGTGCTCGCGCTGGCGCTCGGCGGCTGGACCTGGTCGACCATCGGCAACCAGCAGCTGGTGTCGAACGTGCAGGCCGATCTCGACAACATCGCCAAGCTCGAACAGAACCGCAACGATCTGCAATCGCGCCTGCAGGCGATGGACATCCTGGAAGATCGCATCGAGCAGCTCGAGCAGTTCCGCCACGACAAGCCGATCTCGGTGTCGCTCGGCCTGTACCAGGGCGACCGCCTCGAAGAACGCCTGCTGACCGAGTACTACAACGGCGTGCGCCAGATCATGCTGACGCCGGTGGCCGACAACCTGGCCGCGTTCCTGAAGGACGTGGACGCGCACCCCGACCAGCTCGCGCCGATGACGCGCGCGCCGGAATCGGGCGCGGTGCCGGTGTCGGACAAATCGCCGATGCAGCCGCAATCGCAGGGCGGCCTGTACAACGACGCGTCGCCGACCAACGTCGAGGACGCCTACAACGCGCTCAAAACCTACCTGATGCTGTCGGACAAGCGGCACGTCGAGCAGGCCCACCTGACCGACCAGATCGCCCGCTTCTGGCGCGGCTGGCTGGAAACCAATCGTGGAACCATGCCGCGCGACGAGATGATCCGCAGCGCCGAGCGCATGATCACGTTCTATCTGTCGCGCGTGCAGGACAACGACTGGCCGATGATCGACGCGAACCTCGCGCTGGTCGACCAGACCCGCGAGAACCTGCGCCACGTGGTGCGCGGCATGCCGGCCCGCCAGCGCGTGTACGAGGAAATCAAGGCGCGTGCCTCGACGCGCTACGCGCCGATGACCGTCGCGCGCATCGTTGGCGAGGACAACACCGCCCTCGTCGCCGGCAGTTACGCGATCCCCGGCACGTTCACGCGCGATGCGTGGTTCGACTACGTGCAGCCGGCGATCCGCGACGCGGCCACCAAGGAACTGCAGGCCAAGGACTGGGTGCTCAACGTCGCCTCGCAGGACGACCTGACGCTGGAAGGCAGCCCCGAGCAGATCCAGAAGGTGCTGGTGGGCATGTACAAGACGGAATACGCGCAGCACTGGCAGAAGTTCATGCAGGGCATCGCCGTGCAGAATTTCGGCAGCTTCGGGCAGGCCGTCGATGCGATGAACAAGCTCGGCGACCCGCAGGATTCGCCGATCCGCAAGGTGCTCGACACCGCCTACGAGCAGACCTCGTGGGATAACCCGTCGCTCGCCAACGTCACCATCAAGAAGGCGCAGACGGGCGTCGTGAACTGGGTCAAGCAGTGGTTCGCGCGCAAGCCGGGCGGCCAGCTCACGGCCAACATCGACATCAACGGCAACCCGGTGGAAGCGCCGATGGGGCCGATCGGCCAGGAGTTCGTCGGCCTCGGCCGGATCGTCCAGCCGCACGACGGCGGCCAGTCGATGCTGAAGGGCTACATGGACACGCTGTCGAAGGTCCGCACCCGCTTCAACGTGATCAAGAACCAGGGCGACCCCGGCCCCGGCGCGCGCCAGCTGATGCAGCAGACGCTCGACGGCAACGGCTCGGAACTGGCCGATTCGCTGAAGTACGTGGACGAGCAGATGCTCACCGGCCTGACCGATTCGCAACGCAAGTCGCTGCGTCCGCTGCTGGTGCGCCCGCTGCTGCAGGCGTTCCAGGTGGTGATCCAGCCGGCCACGGTCGAGGTCAACAAGGTGTGGAACGCGCAGGTCTACCAGACGTTCCAGGCCTCGCTCGCGAACAAGTATCCGTTCGCGGCCGGCGCGAAGATCGAGGCCGGCGCGAGCGAGATCGCGCAGGTGTTCGGCCCGGACGGCTCGATCTCGAAGTTCGTCGGCACCACGCTCGGGCCGCTCGCGGTGCGCCGTGGCGACACGCTGACGGCCCGCACCTGGGGCGACATGGGCCTCTCGCTGACGCCGGACTTCACCAGCGGCTTCGCGAGCTGGGTGGCCCCGCTCGCGGGCGGCGCGGCCGGCGGCGGCGCGGCGGCCTCCGAACCGCAGACCGTGTTCCAGGTCCTGCCGCAGCCGAGCAGCGGCACCACCGAATGGACGCTCGCGATCGACGGCCAGCAACTGCGCTACCGCAACACGCCGCCGCAGTGGACCAACTTCGTGTGGCCGAACCCGGCCGGCTCGCCGGGGGCGACGCTGAACGCGACCACCTTCGACGGCCGCACCATCACGCTGGTCAACGAACCGGGCCGCTACGGCCTCGAGAAGCTGATCAACTCGGCGCAGCGCACGCGCCGCCCGGACGGCACCTTCGACCTGACCTGGGCGCAAGGCGGCGTGAACGTGGCGGTGACGATGCGCATCATCAGCACCTCGCAGCCGACCGGCGGCAGCGGCGGCGGCAGCAACGACGCCCCGCAGCAGCAGAGCCTGCGCGGCCTGCACCTGCCTTCGTCGATCGCCAACACGAGCGCCAGCGGCGCCGTCAACGCGACGGCGCTGGCACCGGCCGGCACGTCCGGCGTCGCACCGGCCGCCGCGGGCGCGGCCGTCAACGCATCGAATGCACAGGGGGCGCAATGACGCAAACGGTCCAGGCGCAGATCGCCTACTTCGGCAAGATTCCGTCGCGCGGCGATTTCGTCAAAAGCGCGCACAACCCGCAACTGCTGCAAACGCTCGACCGCTGGATCGCGCAGGCGATGGAACTGCTGGCGGACGACCCGCGCTGGAAGCTCGTGTACGAGAACGCGCGGCCGATGCACTTCGCGTTCATCGGCTCGCGCAGCAAGCTCGCGATCGCCGGCCACATGGTCGCCAGCCACGACGCCTCGAACCGCCGCTTCCCGTTCCTCGCGGCCACCGCGCTGGAGGTGGACCGGCCGCTGACGTTCATCGCGCGCAGCCCGCTCGCGTTCGCGCGGCTCTGGCAGCGCGCCGCCGCGCTGATGAAGCCCGTGCTCGGCAAGGACGAGCCGCCCGGCGCGCTGCAGGCGCTCGGCGACGCCACCGTGCCAATCGACACGGGCGGCCCCGGCACCGCGCACGACGGCACGTTCAACGATTTCGTCGAGCACCAGTCGCTGTTCGGCCTCGAACAGATGCTGCTCGCCAGCGGCCACCCGGTGAAGCTGCGCGGCGCGATGCTGGCGCTCGGCTCGCTGCTGCGCCCGGTCATGCAGAGCGGCTCGTCGCACATCGAGCGCGGCCTGACGCTGCCGCTGCCGGTGGACCCGTTCTACCGCACGCTGGTGGCCGGATTCTGGATGGAGCTGCTGGCACCGTTCGTCTCGCAGGCCGATTTCGAACTGGCGATCTTCATCGGCACGATCGCCGAGCGCGAACGCCTGATCATCGGCTTCAACGGCGCGTCGGCGCGCACGCTGCACAGCGTGGTCGACCCGCAAACGTACTCGCAACACAACATCGACATCGACGATCCCGAATGGATCGACGCCCATGCGCAACAAGACCCCTCGATCAGCAAGCTCGTCAGCTACCTCGAACAACCGCAACTGTCGCTGCGCGTGGCCATCGACACGTTCCGCGAAGCGTTCGTCGGAGGGGCCTGACGCCATGACGAACTCCGTGTTTCCGCGAAGCCGCACGCGCCCGCCTGGTTTGGCGGCGCTCGGCGCGCCCGCCCTGCTGGCGATGCTGCTGCTGGCCGCCCCGCTCGCGGCCCGCGCCGACAACGCCGGCCCGGCCACCGTCACGCCCGTCGACACGAGCGGCGTGACGGTGCGCACCACGCTGATTCCGCCGGCGGGCGCCGCAGCGGCGGCCGGCGGCCTGCCCGCCGTGCCGGCCCAGGGCAACGGCACCGTGCTGACCGGCACCAACGTGTCGAACGGCGCGGGCGCCGGCGCGACCACCGGCAACGGCACCGGCGCGACCGTGTCGGCCCCGGCCCCGGCCAACAACGTGCCCGGCCAAGTGGTGGTGGGCGGCAAGGTGCCCGACGAGGCCACCAAGGCCGCGGTGCTGCAAAAGCTGCGCGACACCTACGGGGCCGGCAGCGTGGTCGACCAGATCGAGGTGGGCGACGTCACCACCCCGCCGAACTGGGCCGCCAACGTGCAGAAGCTGATCGGCCCGCAACTCAAGCAGATCAGCAAGGGCCAGTTGAAGATCAACGGCACCGCGATCGACGTGAAGGGCGAGGTGCACAACGAGGCGCAGCGCCAGCAGGTCGCGAGCGACATGGCGAACCAGCTCAACCCGACCTACACGATCCGCAACGCGCTGCGCGTGAGCGCGTCCGAACAGGGCATCCTCGACCAGACGCTCGCCAACCGCACCATCGAGTTCGAGACCGGCAGCGCGACGCTGACGCCGCAGGGCCGCCTGATCCTCGACCAGATGGCCGCCGCGATGGCCAAGCTCGGCAACCGGCAGGTCACGGTGATCGGCCACACGGACAATTCCGGCAACCGCGATTCGAACATCGCGTTGAGCCAGGCGCGCGCCGATGCCGTGAAGGGCTACCTGATCGCCAAGGGCGTGGCCTCGCAGCAGTTGACCACCACCGGCGTCGGCCCCGACCAGCCGATCGCCTCGAACGACACCGCCGACGGGCGCGCCCGCAACCGTCGCATCGAGTTCCGCGTGAGCCAGTAACGGCACGGCGGCCACGCGCCAGGCAAAACGGCGCCGGCGGGATTTCCCGCCGGCGCCGTTTTTTCATTCGGGCGCGCCGCCGCGCCCGGCTTCGGGTGGTCCCGTCAGTTGTTCTCGTCCGGCTTCAGCCCGAGCAGTTCGCGGATATGCGCGAGCGAGCCGTCGTCCTTGACGACCGAGGCCAGCCACTGGTGCAGCGGCATGTCGGCCCATTCGGCGGCCTTGTCGGCCAGGTAGGCCACCGGGCTGTGCGGCTCGGTGGCGCGGAAATACTTGGCCACCGCGCGCAGTTGCTCGACGGCCTGCGCGCGATTCTGGATGCCGGCGATCACGGTGGGCACGGGAACCGCGACGGGGGACACGGGCGGGGCGGCGTGGGTCATCGGGGCGGTCATCGGTGCGGTCGGCTCCGGGGTGAGCGGGGTCTTGAAGGACGGTTCGGCGCGCTCGGCCAGCGGGGCGGCCGGGGCCACGGGTGCAGCGGGCTGCGCGTCGGGCGCGTAGCCCTGCTCGCGCGCGAAGCGCTCGGCCAGCATGCGCACCGATTCGTAGGCGTCGCGCGCCTGGCGGAAGCTCGGCGCGGCATTGCCCGCGCGCCGTTCCAGTTCGTCGTCGAGCGCGCCGAGCGCCACCGCGAACGCGCTCAGGCCGGCCAGCAGCGACGCGTAGAACGCCACCGAGGTCATCCGCTTGGACGCTTCGATCTGATCGACGGACGGCTTGTTGCGGGCGATCTCGTGCGCGTTGTCGGGGTCGCGCCGCACCGCCTGCGCGACGTGCTGCGCCACGTCCCAGTCGAGCGCCGTGTAGGCGCTGCCCGAACCGTCGGTGAGCGGAATCGCGCGCAGCAGCTCGGCCGTGCGGCCCGACAGCCAGCCCACGTTGCCGAGCCGGTATTCGGTGTCGTCGCCTTCCGGCAACGGGTGGACCTGCTCCCACCAGGTGTTGCACAGGCCCGTCAGCAGTTCGTAGCCCTGCGTCAGCCCGGCCACGCCGTCCTGGATCGCGAGCGCCTCGGTCAGCCAGACGGCCAGCCGCAAATCCTTGGTCTGCGTGCCGAGCAGTTCGACCGACTGATCGACCACGAAGCCCCAATCGGCTTCCTTGATTTCGGTGATCCATTCGCCCTGGTCGAGCGACGGATCGTCGAACTTGCGCGCGTGCTGGATCGCATCGAATTCGGACGAGAACAGCATGTCCTCGCCGCAGGGCGAGGCATCGCTGAGGGGCGCGAGAAGCGCATTGACGTGAATCGGCATGATCGTCGTGACAGTGACACTGGAGAAACGATGAAACGGCGCGCGACGGCCAACGGGGAAAACCAGCGCCGCCGCGCGCGGCGAAAAAACGCTTACTGAACCGTGTACTCGAACTCGCCGGCCTCGCTGGCGCGCACCGCGATCGATTCGATCGCCGTGCCGTCCGCGAGCCGTTCGAGCACATGCCCGGCGACCTCGGGCAGCAGCGTGCCGTTGAGGATGTGGTCGACGTTGCGCGCGCCCGAATCCACCTCGGTGCAGCGCGCCAGCACCGCCTCGACCAGCGATTCGTCCCACTCGAAGCGGGCCTTGTGGTTGGCCTCGATGCGGCGGCGGATGCGCTCGAGCTTCAGCTCGATGATCTCGGCCAGCACGTCGTCCGAGATCGGGTAGAACGGCACCACCTTCATGCGGCCGAGGAACGCCGGCTTGAACGCCTTGTAGAGCGCCGGGCGCAGCGTTTCGGCGAGCGCATCGGGATCGGGCCGCTCTTCCTCGGGCTTGTTCAGGCAGGCCTGCATGACGAGGTTCGAGCCGACGTTCGAGGTGAGGATGATCAGCGTGTTGCGGAAATCGATCTCGCGGCCCTCGGCGTCGTCCATCGCGCCCTTGTCGAACACCTGGAAGAACATTTCGAGCACGTCCGGGTGGGCCTTCTCGATCTCGTCGAGCAGCACCACCGAGTACGGATTGCGGCGCACCGCCTCGGTCAGCACGCCGCCCTCGCCGTAACCGACGTAGCCCGGCGGCGAACCCTTCAGGCCCGACACGCTGTGCGCTTCCTGGTACTCGCTCATGTTGATGGTGACCATCTTGCGCTCGCCGCCGTACAGCACGTCGGCCAGCGCCAGCGCGGTTTCGGTCTTGCCCACGCCCGACGGGCCGACGAACAGGAACACGCCGCGCGGCTTGTTCGGATCCTCCAGCCCCGCCGTGGCGGTGCGCACGCGCTGCGCGACCGCGTCGAGCGCATGGTCCTGGCCGATCACGCGCGCGCCGAGCAGCGGCTTCAGGTTCATGACCGTCTCGATCTCGTCCTTCACCATGCGGCCGAGCGGAATGCCCGTCCAGGCGGCGACGATCTCGGCCACCACGTGGCCGTCCACCTGCAAGGGCACCATCGGCTCCACGCCCTGCACCGCCTGCAACGCGGCGATCCGTTCGGCCAGTTGCGCGCGCACCGCGTCCTCGTCGATGCGCTCGCCGTCGGCCGAGCCTTCTCGGGCCGCGTCGATCTGCGCGCGCAGCGCGACGATCTCGCCGACGATCGCGCGCTCCTCGGCGTAGCGCCGATCGGCCGCCGCGAGCGCGGCCAGGTCGGCCTCGCGCGCCTCGCGCAGCACGGCCAGCCGTTCGCCGTGCGACGCGCCGCCGGCCACCTCGCGTTCGAGCGAGGCGATTTCGGCGTCGGTGCGTTCGAGGCGCTTCTTCGTGTCGTCGATCAGGGCCGGGGTGGCGCTCTGCGCCAGCGCCACCTTCGCGCAGGCGGTGTCGAGCACGCTGATCGCCTTGTCCGGCAGTTGGCGGCCGCTGATGTAGCGATGCGAGAGCCGCACCGCCTCGGTGATCGCGTCGTCGAGCACGCGCACGTTGAAGTGGCGCTCCATGAGCCCGGCCATGCCGCGCAGCATCGCGGCCGCGAGCGGCTCGGTCGGCTCCTCGATCTTGACCACCTGGAAGCGCCGCGCCAGCGCCGCATCCTTCTCGAAGTACTTCTTGTACTCGCTCCAGGTGGTGGCCGCGATGGTGCGCAGCTCGCCGCGCGCGAGCGCCGGCTTGAGCAGGTTGGCCGCATCGTTCTGGCCGGCCTGGCCGCCCGCGCCGATGATGGTGTGCGCCTCGTCGATGAACAGGATGATCGGATGCGCGCTCTTCTTGACCTCGTCGATCACGCTCTTCAGGCGGTTCTCGAACTCGCCCTTCACGCTCGCGCCGGCCTGCAGCAGCCCCATGTCGAGCACGTGCAGCGCGACGCCCGCCAGCGGCGGCGGCACGTCGGCGGCGGCAATGCGCAGCGCCAGCCCCTCGACCACCGCGGTCTTCCCGACGCCGGCCTCGCCGGTCATGATCGGATTGTTCTGGCGGCGGCGCATCAGGATGTCGATGGCCTGGCGGATCTCGGCGTCGCGGCCGATCACCGGGTCGATCCGGCCTTCGCGCGCGCGCTGCGTGAGGTTGGTGGTGTAGGTGTCGAGCGCGGGCGTCTTCGACGGGCCGCCCGCGCCCGCTGCCGCGCCGCCGGCCGCGGCCGCTTCCACGTCGGCCGCTCCCGCCTCGCCCGCCGCGCCCGCTTCGCGCGGCTCGGCCTCGTTCGAGCCGGCCGTGACCTCGTCGAACTTGTGCTTGAGGTCGGTCACGCGCACCCGCGCGAACTGCGGCGACATGCGCTGCGCGAACTGCGCCAGGTCGGGCGCGCTCAACAGCGCGAGCAGCAGGTGGCCCGAACGAATCCGGCCGATCTGCGCGTCGAGCGAGGCGATCAGCCAGGCCTGCTCGAACAGCTCGCTCAGGTGGATCGAGAACACCGGCGTGCGCGTGTTGCCGTTCTTCAGGCTGTCGAGTTCGCGTTCGAGATCGCTGCGCAGCGCGTGCGGATCGATGCCGCTCGTGCGCAGCACGATCGGCGTGTCGCCGGTGCTCTCCTCCAGCAGCGCGACGAACAGGTGCTCCAGATCGACCTCGTAGTGGCCGCGCGCGAAGCACAGGCTCGCGGCGCGCTCGGCGGCCTTGCGGCAGGTGGGGTTCAGTTTCGCAATCAGGGTCTTCAGTGGCGTGCTCATGAAGTCGGTCGCTCTCGGGTTCTTTCGGTATCGTTCGGTTTGTCGGTATGGCTGGCGCCGGGCCGGCCGGCGCTCAATGAATCACATGCAGTTCGTAACGCGCGTCGGCGCGATCCTGCGTGGCGTCCTGGGTGCAGAGGAAGGCGTCCCAGCCGAGCCGCCCGCCCATGCCGAGCATGGTCGGGCCGACCTCCTCCTGCTTGAGCACCAGCGACACCTCGTACTCCAGCGTCACGCCGGCCAGCAGCGTCAGCATCCGCTCCAGCGCGATCGCACGATCGCCGCCGGGCAGGAACGCCTCGTAGTCGCGCTTGCTCAGCGGGCCGACCACCAGCCGCGCGCGCATGTCGCGCTGCCACACGCGCTCGCCCACCAGCGCCGTGGCGCCCAGCGTGGCGTTGACCTCGCCGAGCACGCTCAACTGGTCGCGCGGCACGTCGTACCACTTGCCGATGAACTGATCGACGCGGATCGACACCCGGAAGTAATCGGACAGCGTGCGTTGCAGATACGCCGCCGACACCGGCCGATGCCGCGCCGCCAGCGCATAGCCGGCGATCGCCTCGTCGATCACCGCGCCGCTGCCGTCCTGCATCGCGCGCCGCGCTTCGGGGTTCGACACGCCGGCCAGCGACAGCAGCAGCGGCAGGTAGCGTTCGTCGCGATCGAGTTCGTAATGCAGCGGCAGCCGGTATTTCTTCCACGCCGAATAGAACAGCGCGGTAGCGCGGTTCGAGAACACGTCGAAGAACGCGCGCGCCGCATGGTCGCGCTTCAGTTGCTCGCGCGAGATGATCTGCTCGGTGTAGTGGTGCGGCAGCGCGCCCTGCCCGCCCAGCAGCCCGAAGAACGCCGGCACGATCTCCACGCGGTCGATCGCCTCGTCGCGCACGGCCGCGCGGCGCTGCGCCTCGTCCACCTTGTCGCCGGCCGCATCGAACGATTGCGCGTGCTCGATCTCGCTCGGCGGAAACCCGAGCGACAGCGAATTGCGGAACGCCACGCGCCGCTCGACCAGCTCGCCGGGCCGCAGCGCGTCGGGCTTCTCCGGGTCGCGCTTGGCGAACCAGGTTTCGAGCAAGCGCACCGCCTGGAAGAATTCGAAGCGATACGGCTCGTCGAGGAACTGGTCGACTACGCCAGGATCGATTCGCCGCTTCGCGGTTTGCATCGGATGATCTCCTCGCCGGTGCGCTTGGACACGACGATCAGTTGAACAAAGCTGTTGAGGTGGACATACAGCCCGAAGAACGCGTCCAGCATGCGCGCGAACGCGGCCAGGCTGGTGCCGACGAAATGCTCCTCGTCGATCGTCAGGCGGATCTCGATGCCGCGCACGAACGTCGCGAACGGCTTGCCCGGCAGCCATTGCACCGCACCGCGCTGCTCGATCGCGACCAGCCCGTCGATATGGCGCGTCGAAACGGCCGAGCGGCGCAGGTCGTACAGCGTCAGCAGCTCCTTGAGCGGCGCGAGGCCGTCGTTGGCGAGCGAGACGTGGTTCAGCGCCAGGTGCGAGATCAGCCGCCAGTGCGCGGCGCGCCCGCGCGCGAAGCGCACGCTCGGCGACGGCCGGCGCAGCATCGTGATGTCGCCGAAATCGGCGCCGCCGTCGGCGAACAGGTCGCCGCCCGCCAGCCCCGTGGCGAGCCCCGCCGGCAGGTCGCGGTTGGTGCAGGTCAGGCGCAGGCTCAGGGTGTCCGTCTGCGGCGCGGCCGGCTCGAAATCGATGTCGACGATCGAAATTTCCGTCTCGTAGCCGGGGCTGTGCTGCGCCACCCACTCGTTGCGGCGCGCGAACCAGTAATGGCCCACGTGGCCGGCCTCGCCGTGATGCAGCGAGTAGAACGGCCGGAACTCGACCACCGATTCCTCGTGCGCCGTCTGCCGCACCAGGTGCACCGAATCGATCGAATACACCTCGTAGGCGAACGCGCGGCGCGACTCGGCGATCACCGGGTACGACACGCTCTGGTGATCGATGCGGATCGGCTCGCCGTTCTGCTTGAACAGGTTGACCACCGGCGTGCAGAACAGCCGCAGGTGCGTCGCACTCAACATGTCGAGCAGCCGCGCGACGTGCGAATCGCTGCGCACGTCGGCCAGCACGATATGCAGCGTCAGGCGGTGGCACGGGCCGGCGCGGCGCGTCATCGCGGCCAGGTCGAAATCGACGAAATCGAATTTGTCCGGGAATGCGAAATATTCGGTCAGCAGCCGGTAGGCCGGATGCGAGCGCGACGGGTAGTCGATCAGCGCGTCCTGCTCGTCGAAGCCGGCCTGCGTGACGGGCGACACGCGCAGCGGCGTCCAGCGGCCATTGCGCTCGGGCTCCACGTAGGTGGCGAGCGTGTTGACGAACAGGCAGTCGGCCAGCGCCGCGACGAACGATTGCTCGCCGTGCAGGTGCGCGCGCAGCGACGGCAGCTTCAGGCCCGCCAGATCGAACTGCGGCGCCAGCGATTCGAACGTGATCGAGATCACGCCGGTGGCGTTGCCGGGCAGCACGGTGGCGGCCGGCGCGGCGGCGATCGACGCGTAGCGTGCCTCCGAAATGCGGATCGGCGCAATCGTCACGTCGTAGGCGGTGCGGAACTGGCACTGCACGCCGCGGATCGCCCGGCTCTTCAGCTCGGTGCCGCGCGCCACGCGATGCGGCGCGGTTTGCTGCGAGACGTTGGCGGAAGGCGTGAACTGCGCGATCGAGCAGGACGGGAACGGCCGCAGGTAATGCGGATAGAGCACGTCGACGAGCGCCTCGGTGAATTCCGGGTAATCGTCGTCGAGCTTCTTGTTGATGCGCGCGCCGAGCAGCGCGAACGATTCGATCATCCGTTCGACGTGCGGATCGTCGCAATGCTCGCCGGTCATGGCCAGGCGCGCGGCGATCTTCGGATAACGCCGCGCGAATTCATGCGAGTACCGCCGTAAAAACGATAATTCGCGCTCGTAGTACGGCAGCAACTCTTCCATCGAGGGTCCCCGAAACTCAGAGCCCGCTCAGGTCATGAGCGGGCCGTAACGCCCTGCGGGCAGGGCGGATGGTCGCCGCGTCGTCTGGCGCGCGGCGATCCGGATTCATGTCAAGGCTTGGCGGCGCGTCCGCGCGACACCGAGTATTGCAAGGTGGACGGCTGCAGCATCGCGTCAAAATTGACGGGCTCCTGCGCCGGATGCACGACGAGCAACGCGCGAATCGAGAAATTCAGCGAATTGGTGGACTGCTCGTTCAGTTCAAACGACACCGCGACCTGTTGCAGCCGCGGCTCGTGACGATCGATCGCCTGCTGGATCGACTTGCAGATGAACGCGCGATCGTAGTGGCTCGCCAGGCTCAGGCCCGCGAAATCGTTGAGGCCGTAGGTCAGCACCGATTGCTGGCACTCCGGCAGCGCGGCGAGATCGTCGTCGGTCAGCGCGATGCGCGTGTTGAGGATCGATTCGACGTCGCGTGCGACGGTGTTCTTCAGCTCGTCCAACGACAGTTGCCGCATCGCGGGCGAGGCCGGCTGATGCGGTTCGTCGTCGAACAGCTTGTCGAGAAAACTCGGTTCGAAGCGTTTCATGGAACGGCAGGCAACGGGTGATGCACCACGCAGGACGGGGCACCGCGTGCCCCGTCCCGAATCACGAGCTTAGACCGCGTAGGTCTTGTCGTTCTTCGTCAGGCTCCAGGCGCCCTGCGTGTTGCCGCCCTGGTTGCCGCCGATGTTCTGCTTGGTCTGCTTCCACTGCACGGCAGCGTACTTCAGCGAGAACTGTTCGACCGGCAGGCCTTCGGTCTGCACGCTCGGCGTGACGCTCGAGATGATCACGTACTTCAGCTTGATCTCGAGGTACTTGACGCGCTTGCCTTCGCCGTCCGAACGCATGAAGTCGATCGAGACTTCGTCGAACGTCGTGCCGCCCGACGCGTGCTGATACAGCAGCGGGCTGGCCATGTCGAGTTCCTTCGTGAACACCATGTCGCTGTGTTCGCAGCGCTCGGCGGTGTGGCCGCCCGAGGTCGACGAGGTGGCCGAACGCGGTTGCGTGACCGACCAGTCCCACGACTTCAGTTCGATCCAGTTCGCGTGGTCCTTGTCCTGCGACTCACCCTTGATCGACGGATTGCCGAAATTCAGATAGATGTCCAACATGACGCATTACTCCCCAAAGAGGTGGTTTTCAATTCCTACCCGAGCGGCCCGCTCAGGCGACGTTGACTCAATCGCTTATCAATTTGCCGATTTGGGCAGATCCGCCACCAGGCGCAGGGAGATCGAGAGTTCGTCGAGCTGGAAGTGCGGACGCAGGAACGCGACCGAACGATACGAGCCCGGCTTGCCCGGAATCTCCGACACCTGGACGGATGCTTCGCGCAGCGGGAACTGCGCTTTCTGTTCCTGAGACGCGTTATCGTCCAGCAGCACGTACTGGGAGATCCAGCGATTCAGGAAAGACTCCACGTTTTGCGCCGACGCGAAGCTGCCGATCTTGTCCCGCATCATCGCCTTGAGGTAGTGCGCAATGCGCGATACCGAGAAGATGTACTGGAGCTGAGCGGACAGCACGGCGTTCGCGTTGGCGCTGTCGGTGTTGTATTTCTTCGGTTTTTGCACCGACTGGGCCGCAAAGAACGCCGCGTAATCGGAGTTCTTGCAGTGGACCAGCGGGATGAAGCCGAGGTCGCTCAGCTCCTTCTCGCGGCGATCGGTAATGGCGATTTCGGTCGGGCACTTCAACGCGATCTCGCCGTCGTCCGTCTTGAACGTATGGGTGGGCAGGTCTTCCACTAGGCCGCCGCCTTCCACGCCACGAATGGCCGCGCACCAGCCGAAGTCGTCGAACGCGGCCGTCAGGCGCGCCGCGAACGCCCACGCGGCGTTGCACCAGAGGTACTTCGAGTGATCGGTGCCGTCCACGTCTTCCACGAAGTTGAAGCTCTCGGCGGTCTGGCCGTCCTTCGGGTGGAACGGCAGGCGGCCCAGGAAGCGCGGCAGCGTGAGGCCGACGTAGCGCGAATCTTCCGAATCGCGGAACGACTTCCACTTCGCGTATTCCACCGTGTCGAACACCTTGCCGAGATCGCGCGGCTTGCCCAGGTCGGCGAACGATTCGAGGCCGATCAGCTCCGGCGCGGCCGAGGCGATGAACGGCGCGTGCGCGGCAGCCGCGACATGCGACATCTGCTCGATGAAGTACATGTCTTCCGGCTGGCGCGACACTTCGTAGTCGCCGATCAGCGCGCCGAACGGCGCACCGCCGAACGTGCCGAATTCTTCTTCGTAGACCTTCTTGAACAGCGCGCTCTGGTCGAACTCCGTGGCGGCCTTGAAGTCGCGCACCAGTTCGCGCTTGGGCGCGTGCAGCGCCTTGATCTTGATGGTCGAGCCGGTATTGCTTTCCGACACCAGGTAGTCGAGGCCGCGCCAGGTGCCTTCGAGCTTCTGGAATTCCGGCGCATGCATGACCGCGCTCATCTGCGCGGAAATCAGCCGATCGAGCTCCGCGACGCGCGCGTCGATGGTGGCCGACAGGTTGTCCGACACGATCACCGTGCCGTCGAGCACCTGATGGACGAGCTCGCCGATCAGGTCCTTCGCGCGTGCGTGTTCCGATTGCGATTTCGCGACCTTGCTCTTCTCGACGATGTCGTCGAGCAGCGAGGTTTCCGCGCCTTCGAGCGCGCCGGCCGGTTGGGCCGCTGCCGTTTGCTGATTCATCTCGTACCCCGTAGCTTATTCGCCGCCGTCCTGACCGCCATCGCCCGACTGCTTCGCGAGCGCCTGCAATTGCTGCGTGTTGCTCAGGACTTCACTGAGCAGATCCTCGAGCTTGTCGTTGCCCGCCATCTTGTTGCGCAGGTCGGCCAGCTTCGAGCGCGCCTCGATCAGGCGGCGCAGCGGTTCGATCTGATTGACGACCTGATCCGGCGTGAAATCGTCGAGCGAGCGGAACTTCAGATCGACGCCGAACTTGCCGCCTGCTTCGCTGAGCTTGTTCTCGACCTGAAACGCCGCGCGCGGCTCGATCGCCTTCATGACGTCGTCGAAGTTGTCGCGGTCGATATTGACGAACTTGCGGTCGCGCAGCTTCGGCATCTCGACTTCGGACTGGCCGGCCAGATCGCCGACCACCCCCACCACGAACGGCAGTTCCTTCTGTTCGATCGCGTCGCCGCGCTCGACTTCATAGGTCAGCTGCACACGGGGCGGCCGTACCTTTTGCAGGCGCTTCTGAATACTTTCTTTTTTGGCCATGACGGCTCCCGATAGCGTGGGTTGGTGGGTGCGCGCTTAACGCAGCGCGCCGAACGGATCCGCGCCGCTCTTGGCCGGGGCCGCCGGAGCCGGCGCCGATGGTGCGGCTGCGGCGGGCTTGGCCGCTTCCGGCGCGGAGGCGGCCGGCCCTGCGACGCGCTTGCGGTAGATCTTGCGGCGCTTGACGGCCGGCTTCTGGGCTTGCTGCTCGGGCGCGAACAGCGCGTCCTCGCCGAGCGAATCGCGCAACTGCTTGGCCAGCACCAGCGCATCGGCATGCGCGTCGCCGGCCAGCGAGGCGTCCTGACGCAGCTCGGCCAGCGATTCGGTGGCGATGCGCAGGCCGGACACGGCCAGCACGCTCTTCGACTGGCGATCGGTGTTGTCGCGTTGCAGGGCTTCCTGCGCCGCCACGATCGCCTGGCCGTAATGGCCCTGCTGGAACTGGATCTGGGCGATCCGGGCCCACGGCTCTTCACGCGTCGGGTCGGCCTTCGCCAATTGCTGATACAGGCCGATTGCCTTGTCCTGATCCCCGGCCTTCGCGACGGTATCCGCATCGTCGAGCTGCTTGTTGAATGCTTCGGGCGTGGGCGGTGCCGGCGGCTGCGTTGCGCAACCGGCGATCACGGCACATGCCATTACTACTGCGGAAAATTTTGCGAACAGTCGGTCTTTCATCGTTTTATCACCGGCGCGGAGTTTTTAAATCGTTGAGTTTCAGTGTTTTGCTTTGCAGCGAGTGCGCGGGTATAGTACCGATCAATTTTTCATAATTCAATCTCCCGTGCATCGAGATTCGATTTAAACGACCGAAACCACCCGCCGGGCGCGGCTTTACACAATCCGGGCGACTTGGGGGATAGCAATATAATTGGCAACATTTACTTGAATAACCGTAAATGCGACGAAATTGAAGAAAAAATTTCCGATCGAATCAGGTGACCTCGCAGAAGTACCAGTAACCCCGGACTTGCAAGCCGCCTTTGCCCGATAAAACCCGCGCCACGCCAGGCATTTCTGACAGGAAACGACTGACCGTCGTCCTCGATTCACGATGATTTCGTCTTTGTCCCGATTCGCGCTGCCGCTGATGGCCTGCGCCCTTCTCGCAGGCTGCGCGGCGGCCGTCCCGCTGCTCGGCTCGGCCGGCAGCGCCGCGCTGCAGATGGTCGGCATCGGCAAGCCCGAGGTGCCCGACGCGCAGAAGCCGCCGCGCAATTTAGGCATTACCCTCTATGCCGCGCCCAACCTGAACGCCGCCACCGACAACAAGCCGCTGGCGCTGGTGGTGCGGCTCTACACGCTGAAGGACCCGACCTCGTTCCAGCAGGCGCCGTTCGACGCCTTCACCGATCCGGCCAAGGAAAAAGCGGCGCTCGGCGCCGACCTGTTGAGCGTGCGCGAAGTGACGCTGATTCCGGGCCAGCGCTACGCCGCAACGGAAAAAGTTTCTCGTGAAGCGCAGGCCTTCGGCATCGTCGCGTTATTTCGCAGCCCCGCGATACAGCGCTGGAAACTGGTGTTCGATCCGGCCAAATCGGAGAAATCCGGCATAATCATCGGCCTGCACAACTGCGCGATGACCGTTACCGACGGCATCGTGATCGCATCGCAACAGGGCCTGCCGGCACAGCAACTGAATATGCTGTCGTCGGTCAGTTGCGGTAATTAACGATTCGATGACGTTTCCAAGTCAATTAACAAAGTTTGACGACGATATGAATCGGGGTGCGATTATGCAAAAGCGGCATCCCAATCACCTACAAGGTTTGTCATGAGTTATTCGGCCAAGGTGCTATGGGGTGAAGGCCTGTTTTTGCGGCCTCAGCACTTTCAGCGGCAGGACGCCTATCACGAGGCCCGCCTGTTCGAGTCGATCCAGGCGATCCAGCCATATAACTGGGGCCTGCGTTCGTTGAAACTCGATCGCGACGCGATCAGCAGCAACGTGCTGCGCCTGTCCGAGCTGTCGCTGATCTTCCCCGACGGCGCGCTGTTTTCCGCGCCGCAGGCCGACGACCTGCCGCGCCCCGTCGCGCTCGACACGCTGCCCGAAGGCATCAACGAATTCACGTTCTACCTGGCGCTGCATCCGCTGCGCGAAGCCGGCTCGAACTATGTGGAAGATGCCGATGCCGGCTTTTCCAGCCGCTTCACGAGCGAGAACGGCCCGATCGCCGACCAGTTCACCGATGCGGCCGAGGCCGACATCGCGTTCCTGAAAACCCACGTCAAGCTGATCGCGCACAGCGAGCCGCGCGACCAGTTGCTCGCGATCCCGCTGGTGCGCGTGCGGCGCACGGCCACCTCGGGCTTCGAGTTCGACGATTCGTTCGTGCCGCCGTGCCTCGCGATCGAGGCCTCGGGCGTGCTGATGCAGCGGCTGCGCCAACTGATCGACGCGCTGCAGGCCAAGGTCAACGCGCTGTACGGGTTCCACCGCGAGCCGACCAAGAACATCATCGAGTTCCGTTCGGGCGACATCGCCTCGTTCTGGCTGCTGCACACGGCCAATGCCGCGTTCGCCTCGCTCGCGCACCTGTATCAGCACTCGGCGCTGCATCCCGAACGGCTGTTCCAGGAACTGCTGCGCCTGGCCGGCCAGTTGATGACGTTCTCGAAGGGCTACGCGCTCGCCGATCTGCCGGCCTATCGTCACGACGATCCCGGCCCGCCGTTCGCGCGCCTCGACACGATGCTGCGCGAGTTGCTCGAAACCGTGATCTCCACGCGCTACTTCGCGATCACGCTGGAAGAAGTGCGGCCGTCGTTCCATATCGGCCGCCTCGATTCCGGCAAGATCGACGACAAGACCGAGTTCTATCTGGCGGTGTCGGCCGACATGCCGTCGGTCGAGCTGGTCGATGCGGTGCCGGCGCGCTTCAAGGTCGGCGCGCCCGACGACGTCGACAAGCTGGTGCTGTCCGCGATGCCGGGCGTGCGCCTGTCGTACACGCCGCAGGTGCCGCCAGCGATTCCGGTGCGCCCGGGCGCCTGCTATTTCGCGCTCGACGGCCGCAGCCCGCTGCATGAACGGATGCTGCAATCGCAATCCGCGATGATCTACGCGCCCTCGGGCATCAACGACCTCAAATTCGAACTGATCGCCGTCACCTCATGAGCTACGCGCCTTCCCTGTTCGGCGGCAACACGCCGCCCCCCGCGCCGCATTCGGCTGCCTCGACCGACGCCAGCTTCCAGGCGCGCTCGCTGCTCGACCTGCTGTACGACGGCTTCTTCATGATGTTCCTGCTGAAGAACGGCCGCGAGCCGGGCGAGGCGAACGAATTCCGCACGCGCATCCAGGAATTCCTGGCCGATTTCGAGCGCGGCGCGAAGAAGCTGAACGCCGGCGCGGACGACGTGTACGCCGCCAAGTTCGCGTTCTGCGCGGCGATCGACGAGGCCGTGCTGTCCTCGCAGTTCAAGGTGCGTGCCGAATGGGAGCGCCGCCCGCTGCAGCTCGTGCTGTTCGGCGAGCAACTGGCCGGCGAGAAGTTCTTCCAGTATCTGGAGGAATGCCGGGCGCGCGGCGCGGCGCGCCTGCAATCGCTCGAGGTGTTCCACATGTGCCTGCTGCTCGGCTTCCAGGGCAAGTATCTGCTGGAAGGGCCGGAGAAGCTCGCCTACCTGACCGCGCGGATCGGCGACGAAATCGCGCAAATAAAAGGCAAGCGCGCGCCGTTCGCGCCGCACTGGCCGCTGCCGGACCAAATCGCGCACCGCCTCAAGCGTGAAGTGCCGCTGTGGTCGATCGGCGCGGTGTTCGCGCTGGTGGGGCTGCTGGCCTTCATCGGCCTGAACGCCTACCTGCGCGATCACACGCTGAAGGCGCTCGCGCCGTATTCGCAGATCATCAAGGTCGGCCCCGAATCGGCCAACCTGACGATCTCGCTGCCGTAACGCCCGGCGCTCGAACGGACTGGCGGCGGTGCCGTCAGTCCTGTCCCACCAGCTTCAGCGCGGGTGCGGGCGTGGACGTGGCCACCGGCAGGCTGCCGCCATGCATGCACACCCGGTTGCGGCCCGTGACCTTCGCGTCGTACAGCGCCTGATCGGCGCGCCCGGCCAGTTGCTCGAGCGTCTCGCCGGGCTGCCGGCCCGCCACCCCGCCGCTGGTGCGGTACGAACACAAGCCGGTGGCAGTCGCCACCTCGTGGCGGCTCACTTCGTCGCGCAGCCGTTCGGCGATCCGGTACGCATCGGCCATCGTCGTGTTCGGCAGCAGGATCGCGAACTCCTCCCCGCCGAGCCGCCCGAGCGCATCGCCGCCGCGCAGCCGGTTGCGCATCAATTCGGTGAATTCGCGCAGCACGCAATCGCCGCCCGCGTGGCCGTAGGTATCGTTGATCGCCTTGAAGTGATCGAGATCGACCAGCAGCAGCGACAGCGGCGTGCCGTTGCGCTCGGCCTCCTCCACGCGCGCGCGCGCCACGAACTCGAAGCGCTGCCGCGACATCGCTCCCGTCAGGAAATCGTGATCGATCACGTGCCGCGCCTCGCGTTGCAGCGAATCGTGCACCAGCAGGATCGCGCACATCGTCATCACCGGCATGATCGCCGCGCCGATGCAGAGCAGGATCACGTTGACCGTGGTGCCCAGCATCGTCACGCTCGACGGGCCGGGCAGCATCATGAAATGGATGCCGCGCACGAGCTGGCTCAGTGCGAACGCGATCGCCAGCGTGGCCGTGGCGAAATACGGGTAGCGCGACTGGCCGGCGCGGCGGCGCAGGATCACGATCGCGGCGATCGCGATGCAGACCCCGGCGGTAAACAGCGTGGAGATCACCACGCGCATCGGAATGCTGTCGACCGCGTAACGCCAATAGGTCAGCGCCGGCAGCGTGAGCGCCACCGGCACGGCCAGCCAGAGCCAGCGCACCGGCAACCGCAGGAAGCGCGCGAAGCCGGCATACAGCATCACGCCCGACAACACCCACATGCCGTTGGCCACCACCACCGACATCAGGTCGGGCACCATCCCGTGCGCCAGCACCAGCGCGAGCGCCGCCGACAACAGCAGGTTCGCGCCGAACCACTCGCGCACGCCGTCCGCCTGGGTGCGAATCAGCGAGCCGAGCAGGACGAGCATCAGAAGCCCGAACATCGCGGTAGTAGCCAGAGCAACGGTGACGGCGGACATGACAGGGGCGTGGATTCCGCGCGTCGATGAGGCTCGCGACGCGCATGCGTTTCAACAGGCGTAGTTCGGAATTTATCAGTTCCGGGAAAAGCAAAATGTGAAATAGGATGGCAGACGCATTGACGGCGACAGCCATCAAGGAATATTGCCTTCACATCGATCTGGAACGGAATTCGAATCGGCGCGCGGAGTGCGCATGCGATGGATATGTAAACGTTTAACCCACGGGCGTTTCAATCACGCCCCGACATTCCATCGCATGAGATGCGGCGCATTCTCCTGAAAAATCGCGGCGGGGGCAATACGTCAATACGCCGATATCGAATTGGCCGCCGCGCAATCGCGCCGTGAACGCTCATTCCTGAAGCGGCGAGGCCGGTTCGGCGTCGCGAAAATCGGGGCGCGCGGCCTGAATGTCACGCGTGTTCTTCTGCACCGCGATCGCGCCGAACAGCGACAGCAGGAACGCCATGCCGTAGAAGCCCTTTTCGCTCAGCGCCAGCGTGGCGTTGAACAGGCCGACCGCCAGCAGCAGCACGGCCAGCAGCGTGGAGAACCAGCACAGGCCGTAGTAGATGCCCGTCACGGGCAGCCCTTCGACGCGGTCGCGCACGCTTTTCTGCAGCGACACCGCGGCGAACAGGCCGAACATCAGCACCGTGAAGTAGTAGCCCTTTTCGTTGAGCTGCATGCCTGCGTTCCAGAGCCCGAGCAGGTAGGCGACGATGCCGGCCAGCAAGGCGGCCCACGATGCGGCGATGAATGCGAAGGACGGTTGCTGCGGAGCGGTTTGATTCATCGTTCGAGGTTCCTGAGTTGTTATTGAAACGCGACGGCGCAGAGCCCGGCACCTCGCGGCGGCCGGCCGGCGCGGGTGGGAAGCCGGTGCGGCAAACCAGGCGCCAATAATAATCAAAATACGGGAAAAGGCAATCGCTTGAATGCCGATAATCGCGCTCGAATCATTCGATTTACGGCGTCAATTCCACAAAACCGGATTAATCCCATTTTCCAAACCCGCCAAAATAAATTCGGCATGACGAGCACACCTCAGGCGGGCACTGCGTTTCACTCGATCTTTCGGCGGGAAAATCAAAATGAATGGGGGCGCCGTCATCGCGAAATTCGGCAATCTCGTGCGGGCCGGAGCAGCGGATCGAAAAAGCGGACCGCCTCTGCCCTGACGGAATCAACCGCGCAATCGCGCCGCATGCGCGGCGGGCAGCACCACGTTCATCAGGTGATCGGCACGCGACATCAGATCGGTCGCGCGCTCGTCGAGCCCGCTCAACTGCATCGGCTGCATGCGCAACTGCTGGAGCGCCTGCGCGAAGATGCTGCGGCGGTCGTGCAGCGTGCGCTCCAGCCCGGCGTCGTCGGGGATGCGCACCACGTCGGTCACCGCACTCAGCGCCGCCAGCACCACCACCAGGCCCTCGTCGGCGTGTCGCAGCTTTTCGGCCAGCATCGCCGTGCGGCGCGGGAAGAAGCCGAGCGACTGCTTCAGCGCGCCGAGCGCCGCACGGTAATCGACCGGGGTGGTCGTGGCCGGCCGAAACCAGCGCTCGAGCATGCCGTCCTTGCGCGTGACCTGGGCGAGCAGGCCCGCCATCAGGTCGGCCGCGTTCAGTTCGCCGAACTCGCGCGTGGTGTCGGCGATCGCCTCGACCAGATCGCCCGATGCCACCAGCGCGGTGTCGCCGATCGTCGCCACCGTGGCGAGGCGCGGCGGCAGCAGTTGACGGATGTGGCGCTCGACGCGCGCGCCGTGCTCGGGATAGAGATTCGGATAGGCCGCCCGCGCCGCGTCGAAACAGGCCTGCAACTGCGGATGCTCGGCGCCGCCGAACAGGCTCCTGCCGACCGTTTCGGCGGCCGGCGAGCGCGATTCGGCGCGCGGTGACGGCGATGGGCCGAGATCGAGCGCGGCCGGGGCGGGCCGGTCGGTGCGTGCGAGGGTGGTCGGTTGTGGCGCTTGGGCTGCTTGAGTCGCTGGTGCCGGTCGGCCCGCTTGAGCCG
Organism: Burkholderia sp. 22PA0099; assembly: GCF_047497165.1. Taxonomy (NCBI): domain Bacteria; kingdom Pseudomonadati; phylum Pseudomonadota; class Betaproteobacteria; order Burkholderiales; family Burkholderiaceae; genus Burkholderia; species Burkholderia sp. 22PA0099. The sequence goes on from NZ_CP163165.1 coordinate 4,114,260, forward strand.
CTTGAGCCGCTTGAGCCGCTTGAGCCGCTGGTGCCGGTCGGGCCGCTTGATCTGATTGCGCCGGCCAGGCCGCTTGAGTCGCTTGCGCCGGCCGGGCTGCTTGATCCGCTTGCGCTGCTTGAGTCGCCGGTGCCGATTGCACCGCTGGTGCCGCTCGCGGCAATTCGATCGGCCGCACGCGGTTTTCGGGCGCGTGCGACGCCGGGCCAGCAGCAGCCGGCGCCGCATCGAACAGCGGCCGGCCGGGCTTGCGCGCCGGTTCGGTATCGAAATCGAGCCGTTTCGGCTCGTCGGGAGGGAGGGTCATCGGTACGCCCTGCCCGGCCGGCGGCATCGCCGCGCGCCGGGCTGCCGCCAGTCAGACCGAGCCGCCGTACGCCTTGACGAAATCGCCGAGGCCCCGGTTGTAGCCCGCGCCGACCGCCTTGAACATGAACTGGCCGTCGCGGCGGTAGAAGCTGCCGACCTGCACCGAGGTTTCCATCGAGAAATCCTCTTCCAGCGCGTACTTGGCGATCACCGCGCCCGTCACTTCGTCGGAAATCTGGATGTAGCTGTTGCGAACCTGGCCGAAGTTCTGGCGGCGCGCTTCCGCCTGGTCGATCGTCACCACGATCGAGATTTCCTCGATGTCCTGCGCCAGCTTGGTGACGTCGATGAAGATCACTTCGTCGTCGCCGCTGCCGCTGCCCGTGCGGTTGTCGCCGCTATGCACCACGCCCAGGCACTTCGAGGCCGGCATGCCGCGCTTCGGGAAATCGTCGCCGGGCTGGATGAAGGTTTCCTTGCGGTCCGTCGTGCGCACTTCGGCGTTGTAGAACACGAAATGCTGATCGGAGATCAGGCGCGGGCTGTTCTGCTCGTCGTACTTGCAGAGGAACACCGACACGTCGAGATCGAAATCGGCGCCGGTATCCGTCGCGTTCGCATCCCAACCCAGGCCGACGTGGAATTTCTGCGTGCCCGGTGCTTCCTTCGACAGGTTGACCCGGCCGCCTTTCGACAAATTGATCATCTGAACCTCGTTTGCTGGAACCCGCCGCAACACCGGCGGTAATGCGGCGCCGCGCAGCGCGCGGGCCAAGGAATGGCTTGTGTCAGTCCGCGCTGCCCGTGCGCGCCTCGCGGCGCTGCACGATGATCGACGACCACACCGCCGCGCCGATCATGGCCGCGCCCACCAGCCCCGTCACGACTTCCGGCACCTCGTACTTCACGCCGACGAACATGATCGCCGCCAACGCGCCGATCGCCCAGAACGCGCCGTGTTCGAGGAAGCGGTATTGCGCGAGCGTGCCCTTCTTGAGCAGCACGAGCGTCATTTCCCGGATGTAGGCCGCGCCCACGCCGAGGCCGAGCGCGATCAGGAAGATGTTGTTGGACAGCGCGAACGCGCCGATCACGCCGTCGAAGCTGAACGACGAATCGAGCACTTCGAGATAGAAGAAGCCGGCCATGCCTTCGCGCACCACGCGCGTGCCGGTATTCTCGCCGCCCACCAGGTCGCCGATGCCGTGCGCGATCACGAAGCCGATCACGCCGAACGCGCCCGCCAGCAGGAAGCTCACCTGCTCGGCGGCCGGCACGTAGAACGACGCGATGATCACGATCGCCAGCGTGAGCGCGACTTCGATCGCCGTGATGCGGCCCAGGTGGCGCATCGGGCCTTCGAGGAAGCCGATCCAGTGCTCGTCCTTGCCGGCATCGAGCATGAACTTGAAGAACACCATCAGCAGGAACGCGCCGCCGAACGCCGACACCTCGTGGTGCGCCGAGACCAGCACCGCCGCATAGCGGTCGGGCGATTCGATCGCCAGCTTCAGCGCGTCGATCAGGCCGATATGGCCGATCACCGCCACGATCAGCAGCGGGAACACCAGCCGCATGCCGAACACGGCCACCGGCAGGCCGAACAGCATGAAGCGCTGACGCCACTTCTCGGACCAGCCCTTGAGCACCGAGGCGTTGACCACCGCGTTATCGAGCGAGAGCGAAATCTCGAGCACGCACAGGACGGCGACGATCAGCATGTCCTTGAAGCCGCCGAGCAGGTACGCCGCGATCAGCGCCAGTACCGTCAGCGACAGCGGGATCTTGAAATCTTTCAACATGATGGAAGGTAGGGGTCCGAAGGAGAAGTGGCCGGCGGGATGCGCTTACTTCGCGCGCACCCACTCGCAGAATTCCGGCGTGATCAGGTGCTCGTAGATCTGCTCGTCGGGCACGTCGAGCGATTCGAGGTGAAGGAAGCCCACGTTCGGCATCTCGTCGGCGATCTCCGCCAGGAAGCCGAATTCGTCCGGATCGCCCACGCCGATCAGCGACCAGTAGAGCGGGAAATGCTGCGAATCGGCCAGCAGGCGGCGCACGCGGTCGCGGTCCTGCGACGGGTTCTGGCCGTCGGTGATGAACAGCACCCAGGCCGGCAGGTGCGCGCCTTCGGGCGATGCGGCCGGCGCGGCTGGCGTGGTGTCTCCACCGCCGAACAGCCGGCTCAGGAAACCGCCGCGTTTCGGCTCGCTCTTCGGTTGCGGGGTGCGGAAGAAGAAATCGACGATGTCGCCCATCACCGGCGCGTAGCGCGTGCCGCCCCACTTCTTGATCGGGCCGTTCAGCACATGCTCGCCGATGTACGAGCCGTAGTTGTCCGGCGTGGCGGTCGGCAGGCGGTCGAAGCCTTCGGTGAAGGTCCAGGTGTCCACTTCGCCGTTGTCGTCGAACTTCAGCGCGATGCCGAGAATACGATCGTGCGTTTCCTGGATGATGCCCGATTCGTACAGCGGCGCCGCGGAGCCCGACATATCGAGCGCCGCGCCCACGCGCACCACGGGCGGCGTCAGGAGACGACGTTTTTCCAGAACGATCGCGACCTTGGCCGCGCGTTTTTCCAACGTGATCATGCGATGAGCCTCAGTTGTGCTTCGGTGCGAAACGGGTGATCAGATCCTGTTCGAGCTGGCGCAGGCGCGGCGCATCCTGTTCGCGCTGGCGCTTGCCCTCGGCGATGATCTTGGTGACGTCGTCGAACGCGCCGAACAGTTGCTGCTGCGCGTATTCGAACGTGTCGGTGGAAATCACCGGACGCTGCGACAGCTTCGCGACTTCCTGCGCGTTCTGGCGGTTGAGGTCCGCCTGCGCGCGGATCGCCTCGTCGGCGGCATCGTAGGTGGCGTTCGCCAGTTCGGCCGCGCGCTTGGTGCTCAGTTGTTCGAGGTAGAGCGCGAAGGCGTTGGTCCAGGCCGGGATCAGCACCGTCTTGATGGTGGCGAACTTGGAGGTGAGCGAGCGCTTCTGGTCCTGCTCCATGCGGATCTGCGGCGCGAGCTGCTTCGACATCAGCATCGCGCGATCGAGATCGTCGAGCTTCACTTCGAGCGCGTCGACCTTGCGCTTCACGTCGAGCAGGCGCTGCGCGCCGAACGCGTCCTCGGCGGCCTGTTGCTGGCCGGCCGCGAGATGCGCGCGCAGCGCTTCGAGCGCCGCCGCGCCGTGCGCCCTGGCCTGCGCAAGCTCCTGATGCAGCGCGTAGTTGTCGTTGTACATGTGCTCGAGGCCATCGATGCCGGCCTTCTGCTGCTGCGCGTGGCGTTCGAGCTCGGACGTCAGCGTATCCATGCGCTTGCTGACCGATTCATATTGCGCGAACAGCTTTTCCTTCGTCGAACGAAACAGATGCGAGACCTTCGACAGCAGGCCGCCCTTGTCCATGCTGCGCGGGTCGAGGCCCTTCGCGGTGGAGATCAGTTCGTTGAGCTTGTCGCCGAATTGATCGGCGTCGGAGGCGCGCACGCTGGCGAGGATCTGCTGCGAGAAGCCGGCGATGCGCGTGCCTTGCGCGGCGCCGAGCTGATCGATTTCCTCGATCGACATCAGGCGGTCGAGATCGACGAGCGGTGTGGCCGGCTGCGCGGGCGCGATGGCCTGGGCCGGCGCAGGTGTGATCGCAGTGGCTGGAGACGGCGACGGGGAAAGGCTCGGGCTGACCGTGGTGGACGGCTTGTCTTCGAACAGCGGCTTCATTTTCTGGTTCCCCGTTTCCCGTGTCGTGCTTCATGGCTGCCCGATTTCGGCAGCATGCCTCGTGCGAATAATCGAATTCCGCGACGCCCGCTCGCGCTCTCTCGCGGCGGTGGAATGCGGACGATAAAGGCCTGAAAGGCTGCCGTCAAGGCCAGGCTTTCGGTTTTCCAATCGATTTGGAGGCGGATTGTCGGGGAGAAGGGTGAAGGGGGCGTGACGGTGGGTGGGGTGGGGCGCGGCGGCTGGTCGGGAGGCGCGCGATTGCGGATGCTTGTCTCGATAATGAGGCGGGATTCGATACCGGTGGTGCTCGCTATTCCGTCATTCGTTATTCGCCATTGAAAATGCCGAATAAAAAAGCGGCCTCCATTGCTGGAGGCCGCTTTCTACTTCTGAACTGGTGCCGGCTGCAGGACTCGAACCCGCCACCTGATGATTACAAATCAACTGCTCTACCAGATGAGCTAAGCCGGCGTAGCCGCGGATTCTACCTCATTTCACGATCTTGAGGCGGGGTCGATTGCTCTTTCCCGCAGCCCCGCCTTCATCGTCCGGCGACGACGCAGGCACGTCCGCGCCTTCCGACGGCTCGTCCGAATCGCGCACCACTTCGGCGATCACCGGCGCGGTGGCGGCCGGCACCGCTTCGTCGGCGTCGTCCTCCACCGTCGTCTCGCCCGGCTCGTCGGCCGTCAAGTCCACCTGGAACGCCATGCCCTGCCCGTTCTCGCGCGCATAGATCGCCAGCACGTTGGCAACCGGCACTTCGAGCTTGTGCGCCTTGCCCGAGAATCGGGCGGTGAATTCGATCCATTCGTTGCCCATCTGCAGCGCGGTGGTCGCCTCGAAGCTGATGTTCAACACGATCTCGCCGTCGCGCACATACTGCCGCGGCACGCGCGTGGAATTGTCGACGCGCACCGCGATGTGCGGCGTGTAACCGTTGTCCGTGCACCATTCGTACAGCGCGCGCAGCAGATACGGCTTCGTGGAAGTCTCTTGCATCACAGTCCTCGTACAAGGCATGCGCGCGGCGGCACTGCCGGGCGCATGCCGATGGCCGCTGGCCGTTTAACGACGCATCACCTTTTCCGACGGCGTCAGCGCTTCGATATAGGCCGGGCGGCTGAAAATACGCTCGGCGTACTTCATCAGCGGCGCAGCGTTCTTCGACAGCTCGATGCCGTAGTGATCCAGGCGCCACAGCAGCGGCGCGATCGCGACGTCGAGCATCGAGAATTCCTCGCCCAGCATGTACTTGTTCTTGACGAAGATCGGCGCGAGTTGCGTCAGGCGATCGCGGATCGCGAGGCGTGCCTTCTCGTGGTTCTTCTCGGCGGCCTTGCCCTTCTCGTTTTCGAGCGTGCTGACGTGAACGAACAGCTCCTTCTCGAAATTCAGCAGGAACAGGCGCGCACGCGCACGCTGCACCGGGTCGGCCGGCATCAGTTGCGGGTGCGGGAAGCGCTCGTCGATGTACTCGTTGATGATGTTCGACTCGTACAGGATCAGGTCGCGTTCGACCAGAATCGGCACCTGACCGTACGGATTCATCACGGCGATATCTTCGGGCTTGTTGAACAAGTCCACATCGCGAATCTCGAAGTCCATGCCCTTTTCAAACAGCACCAGCCGGCAGCGCTGGGAGAAAGGACACGTCGTGCCCGAATACAGAACCATCATGATTAACGTTTCCTAATAAAAGCCGAGGGCCGGCACGCAGACAAACCTGCCAGCAGGTTTGCCCTTGCACCGGCCCCACGCCGGTCTTGGCGTGTTTACTTGATATCTTTCCAATACGCGGCGTTAAGCCGCCACGCGAAAAAGGTCAGGATGCCCAGGAACAGCAACACCCAGACGCCGATGCGTTTGCGCGTTTGCTGTTCGGGTTCGGCCATCCATCCCAGGTACGCGACGAGGTCGGCCACGGCAGCATCATAATCCACCGGCGAGAGCGTTCCTTGCGTGACCTGCGTATAACCGACGAGCTTGCGAACCTTCTCGCCACTCTCCATGTCGGTCGTTTCCTCGTATTTCGGCGTGCGCTGACCCTGCAACTGCCAGAGCACGTGAGGCATGCTGACGTTCTCGAACACCGCATTGTTCCAGCCGGTCGGCCGCGTGTCGTCGCGGTAAAAGCTGCGCAAGTACGTATAGAGCCAGTCGCGGCCCCGAGCCCGCGCCTCGACCGAGAGATCGGGCGGGGTTACGCCGAACCAGCGTTTGGCGTCGTCGGGGCGCATCGCGACGCCCATCGTATTGCCGACCTTGTCCGTCGTGAACAGGAGATTCGCCTCGATCTCCTTCTGGGAAATGCCCAGATCCGTCAGACGGTTGTAGCGCATCAGGTTCGCGCTATGGCAATTCAGGCAGTAGTTTACAAACAATTGCGCGCCATGTTGCAGGGCAACGAGATTTTCCGCGTTATCGGGCGCCCGGTCGAGCGGAATATTGGCCTCGTCGGCCCGCGCCGCCGCACCGCCCAGCACCAGCCATGCGGCGCCGATCAGCAGCAAGGCCTTCCACATCATTCTGATCATGGTGTTCTCCTCGCTCGCATTAATGGGGCCGGAAAGTGATGCGCTCGGGTGGACGTTTGAACGTGCCGAGCGGGGTCCAGAGCGGCATGCCGAGGAAGAATGCGAAGTAGATCAGCGCGCAGCCCTGCGCGATCAGCGTGCGCGCAGGCGACGGCGGCTGCGTGCCGAGGAACGCGAGCGTCAGGAACGCCAGCACGAAGATGCCGAGGAACACCTTGTGGAACGTCGGCCGGTAGCGGATCGACTTGACCGGGCTGCGGTCGAGCCAGGGCAGGAAGAACAGCGACACCACCGCCGCGCCCATCACCACCACGCCCCAGAACTTCGATTCGGTCAGCCCCATGAACACCACCACGGCGGCGGCCAGCACCGGCAGCCCGAGCCGCCATTTGCCGCGCGCGCGCCACAGCGCGGTTACGCCTAGCAGCGCGATCACCACCATCAGCACGATCTTGAACGGGTCGGTAGTGGCGCGCAGCATCGCGTAGAACGCCGTGAAGTACCACACCGGGGCGATCTCGGGCGGCGTCTGCAGCGGGTTGGCCGGCACGAAGTTGTTGGCTTCGAGGAAGTAGCCGCCCATCTCCGGCGCGAAGAACACGATCAGCGCGAAGATCATCAGGAACACGCACACGCCGAAGAAATCGTGCACCGAGTAATAGGGATGGAACGGGATGCCGTCGAGCGGGATACCGCGTTCGTCCTTGTGCTCCTTGATTTCGACGCCGTCGGGGTTGTTCGAGCCGACCTCGTGCAGCGCCACCAGGTGCGCGACCACCAGTCCGACCAGCACCAGCGGGATCGCGATCACGTGGAACGCGAAGAAGCGGTTCAGCGTGACGTCGGACACCACGTAATCGCCGCGAATCCACAGCGACAGATCGGGGCCGATGAACGGGATGGCCGAGAACAGGTTGACGATCACCTGCGCGCCCCAGAACGACATCTGCCCCCACGGCAGCAGGTAGCCGAAGAACGCCTCGGCCATCAGGCACAGGAAGATCGCGCAGCCGAAGATCCACACCAGCTCGCGCGGCTTGCGGTACGAGCCGTACAGCAGCCCGCGGAACATATGCAGATACACCACCACGAAGAACATCGACGCGCCGGTCGAATGCAGGTAGCGGATCAGCCAGCCCCACGGCACCTCGCGCATGATGTACTCGACCGAGGCGAACGCGAGCGTCGCATCGGGCTTGTAGTTCATCGTCAGGAAGATGCCGGTGACGATCTGGTTGACGAGCACCAGCAACGCGAGCGAGCCGAAGAAATACCAGAAGTTGAAGTTCTTCGGCGCGTAGTACTCGGTCACATGCTTGCGCAGCGTCGAGGTGAACGGGAAGCGCGCGTCGATCCAGCCGATGAGCCCTGTCGTGGAGACATTCTTGTTGTCGGTCGCCATCACGCTTCTCCTTTCTCGTCCTTGCCGATCAAGACCGTGTTGGCCGAGGTGAACATGTAAGGCGGAATATCGAGGTTCTGCGGCGCGGGCTTGTTCTTGAAGACGCGCCCGGCAAGATCGTAGGTCGAGCCGTGACAGGGGCAGAGGAAACCGCCCGGCCAGTCGTCGGGCAGGTTCGGTTGCGGGCCGGGGTTGAAGCGCGAGGTGGGCGTGCAGCCGAGGTGGGTGCACACGGCCATCACGACGAGGATGTTCTTGCGGTCGGCGCGCGAGCGGTATTCGTTCTCGCAGTACTCGGGCATCGGCATCGAGTACGTGGCCCGGCTTTGCGGGTCGGCCAGCTCGGGGTCGGCCTTCTTGACGTCGGCCAGCATCGCATCGGTGCGGTTCAGGATCCAGACCGGCTTGCCGCGCCACGCCACGGTGACGAGATCGCCCGGTTTGAGGCCGGAGATGTCGACCTCGACCGGCGCACCGGCGGCCTTGGCCTTGGTGGATGGCGCCAGCGAAGCCGCGAACGGGATGACCGTGGCGACACCCCCCACTCCGCTCGCCACGGAGGTCGCAATCAGCCAGGTACGGCGGCCGCTGTCGACGCGTTTCTCTTCTTTATCTCGCATCTCACGCCCCACTTCTGAGTTGGATTCACCGTCATGACTTCGCATATCGCCGATAGTGTGCGCGTTCGGCCTCGGCATTTTCAAGGCCTGAAACCCGATATTGCGCAGAAGTCATTGATCGGCAAGGGTTTTCACCCATCGCCGAACGGTGTTTTTCAATCAGTTATTAAGCGGATGCTTCATAAATGGAAACGGTGCGTCGCCGCAATTCGGCGGCCTCAGACCGGGTTCGGCACGTCGATGAACGTGTGTTCGAGGCCGAAGTGTTCCGCCAGATGGCGGCCGAGCGCCTGGATGCCGTAGCGCTCGGTGGCATGATGCCCCGCCGCAACGAAGGCCACGCCGCTTTCGGCGGCCGCGTGCGTGACGAATTCGGAGGCTTCGCCGGTCAGGAACACGTCGGCGCCGGCATCGATGGCCGCGTCGAAATAGCTCTGCGCGCCGCCGGTGCACCAGGCCACCCGGCGCAGCCGCTGATCCATGTCGCCGAGCACGAGCGGCGCGCGGCCGAGCGTCTGCTCGACCTTGGCCGCGAAGTGTTCGAGCGAAACGTCCATCGGCAGCGTGGCCAGCCAGCCGAGGTCGTGATCGCCGAAGCGCGTATCGGCGATCAGGCCGAGGCGCTCGCCGAGCTGCGCGTTGTTGCCGAGTTCGGGATGCGCGTCGAGCGGCAGATGAAACGCGAACAGGTTCAGGTCGTTGGCGAGCAGCAGTTTCAGGCGCTGGTACTTGCGGCCGGTGATCTGCGGCGCTTCGTTGCGCCAGAAATAGCCGTGGTGCACGAGCACGGCATCGGCACCCCATTCGAGCGCGCGTTCGAGCAGGGCCACCGAGGCAGTCACGCCGGTGGCGATCCGTTCGATGCGGCGCCGCCCCTCGACCTGCAGGCCGTTCGGGCAGTAGTCCTTGAACCGCGTAATGTCCAGGGTATTGTTCAAGTACAATTCGAGTTCGATCCGGTCCATATATTTCCCCTAATCTCTTCAAATGCTTAGACGCTTCTGGCTGTTCTTCGCTCAGGCTGTGACGGTTCTGCTCGCGCTGATGTTCATCGTCGCGACCCTCAAGCCTCAGTGGTTGCAGCGCCAGGGGCAACTCGGCAAGCAGCTCGCCGCGCCGATCGTGGCCCTGCGCGAAGTCGCGCCCGGCGTGGGCGGCGCGCCCGCGCAAGCCTCGTATGCCGATGCGGCGCAAAAGGCGATGCCGGCCGTGGTCAACGTGTTTTCGAGCAAGGATGGTTCGCTGCCGCCCGACCCGCGCGCGAAAGACCCGCTGTTCCGGTATTTCTTCGGCGATCGCAACCCGCGCCACCAACGGGAAGAACCGGCATCGAACCTGGGCTCCGGCGTTATCGTGAGCCCGGAAGGTTACATTCTAACTAACCAGCACGTCGTCGAAGGCGCCGATCAGATCGAAGTGGCGCTGGCCGACGGCCGCACCTCGACGGCCAAGGTCATCGGCAACGATCCCGAAACCGATCTCGCCGTCCTCAAGATCAACCTGACCAACCTGCCGACCATCACGCTCGGCCGCTCGGACAAGGCGCGCGTCGGCGACGTGGTGCTCGCGATCGGCAACCCGTTCGGGGTAGGCCAAACCGTCACGATGGGGATCATCAGCGCGCTGGGGCGCAATCACCTCGGCATCAACACGTTCGAGAACTTCATTCAGACCGACGCCCCGATCAACCCGGGCAATTCGGGCGGCGCGCTGGTCGACGTGAGCGGCAACCTGCTCGGCATCAACACCGCCATCTACTCGCGCTCGGGCGGCTCGCTCGGCATCGGCTTCGCGATTCCGGTCTCCACGGCGCGCACGGTGCTCGAAAGCATCATCACCAGCGGCGCGGTCACGCGCGGCTGGATCGGCGTCGAGCCGCAGGATCTCACGCCCGAGATCGCCGATTCGTTCGGCCTCGCGCAAAAGTCGGGCGCGATCGTGGCCGGCGTGCTGCAGGGCGGCCCGGCCGACAAGGCCGGCATCAAGCCCGGCGACATCCTGACCACCGTCAACGACGAGCCGATCACCGACACCACCAAGCTGCTCAACACGGTCGCGCAGATCAAGCCGGGCACGCCGACCAAGGTGAGCGTGGTGCGCAAGACGCGCAGCTTCGATCTGACGGTGGTGATCGGCAAGCGTCCACCACCGCCGAAACAGGCCTCGGACGATCAGAACAACGAGGAAGAGGAATAAAAAAGGCAGCCCGCGAGGCTGCCTTTTTTACGCACCCGGCCAGGCCGGGCTGCCCTGTCAACCCGCCGCTTCCGATCCTTCGTCCTTCACGACGCGCTTGTCGCCGATGAAGATGCGCGCCGCGATCAGGCCGACTTCGTAGAGCACGATCAGCGGCAGCGCCAGCATCAACTGCGAGAACACGTCCGGCGGCGTCACCACCGCCGACACGACGAACGCGCCGACGATCACGTAAGGCCGGATTTCCTTGAGCTTCTTGATCGACAGCACGCCCATGCGCACCAGCAGCACCACCACCACCGGCACCTCGAACGTCACGCCGAACGCGAGGAACATGCCGAGCACGAAGCTCACGTAGTTGTCGATGTCGGTGGTCATTTCCGCGCCGAGCGGCGCGTTGTAGTGCGCCATCACGCGGAAGATGGTGGGAAACACCACGAAGTACGCGAACGCCATGCCGCACAGGAACAGGAAATAGCTGCTGCCGACGAGCGGCATGACGAGCCGTTTCTCGTGCTGGTACAGCCCCGGCGCCACGAAGGCCCAGATCTGGTACAGCACCACCGGCAGCGCGATCACCAGCGCGACGAGCATCGTGACCTTCATCGGCACGAAGAACGAGCCGGTCACGTCGGTGACGATCATCTTGCCGTCGGCCGGCAGGTTCTGCATCAGCGGCCGCGCGAGCAGCCGGAAGATGTCCGGGGCCCAATACACCAGCCCGACGAACACCACGAACACGGCGGCGCCCGCCCGGACCAGGCGGGTGCGCAATTCGACGAGATGGGAAATGAAGGTTTCTTCCCGGGCTTCTTCCGGGTTGTGCAGGGGGTCGCTCACACCGGCCCTCGGTTCGAGTGATGGGCGCGCTTCATCGTGCTGAATCAGAAGAAACGCGTGGGACGGCGCAGGCTGTCGGGCTGATGACGCGCGACGCGCGCGGCGCCCGACTGCACGTGGGTGCGGCGCGTGGTGGCGCGCTTGTACCAGGCGGGCGTCGCCGTCTGCTTGACGCGCCAGTTGCGGCGCTTCGGCGTGAACGTGGTGCTGACCGAGCTGCCCTGCCAGAACGGCGCGGCGCCGTCCGGCTGGACCGAAACCGGCTCCGACGAGGTGCCGGCATCACCGGAAACCGCCGTGCTCCACGCTTCGTTGAGATCCTGCTCGTGCTGCCGCAGGTTGTCGTGAATGGTGTTTTCGACGTTGCGCGCCGCGCTTTCGAAGTCCGTCTTCATGGTGCGCAGCGCATCGAGTTCGATCTCGCGCGTCACCTCGGCCTTCACTTCGTTGATATAGCGCTGCGCGCGCCCGAACAAGGCGCCTGCCGTGCGCGCGACGCGCGGCAAGCGCTCGGGGCCGAGCACCACCAGCGCGACGACGCCGATCAGCGCCATCTTCGAAATACCGAGATCGAGCATCGTGCCGTTTCGTCAGGTCGTGGCTTACGCCTTGTGCGAATCGGACGAGCGCGATGCTTCCTTCGCGTCGACGTCGACTGAACCGTTGCGCGGCAGCTGCTGGCCGTCGGCCGACGGTTCGCCTTCCTTCATGCCGTCCTTGAAGCCCTTGACCGCACCGCCCAGATCGCCGCCCAGATTGCGCAGCTTCTTGGTGCCAAACACCATCACGACGATCAGCAAAACGATCAGCCAGTGCCAAATACTCAATCCGCCCATGATGCAACTCTCCTCAACCTCGCCGCCAATGGCGGCGTCAACTGCCGGCGGCGCCGGCCTCTTTCCCGAAGCGCGGCGGCACACGATGCGCCGCCACTCCGATCTGCTGATGCGTTCCGTCGACTCTTGTTGTGTTACCGCGATGCTGCCTTCTGCTGCTTTTTACTGCCTTCACTGCGTGACGGCCCGCTTCGAGCCGGCCCGCTTCCAGGAACCCGGCCCGGCGAACCGGCGCGCATGCCGATGATAGACCGCCAGACCGCTCACCGGCCCGAGAATGAATCCGGTCCGGAACCCGGTTTCGCCACCAGGGCTCAGAACCACGCCTTCGGATCGAGCGGTTTCTCGTCGTACAGGTACAGCCAGCCCTTGATGATACGGTACAGGCACCAGATTCCCGCCGCACCAAGAATGAAAAAGCCGACCACCACGAACACCAGCAGGAACCCGATCGCCGCCAGGATCAACGCGCGCCAGAACGTGCGGATCTGCCACTCGAAGTGCGCCTGGTAATGCGTGCCGACCACATCCTCGCGCTTCACGTAGTTGATGATGATCGCCACCAGCGCCGTGAAGCCGCCCGTGAAACCCTGCAGCGCATACAGAGCGTACAGCACATGCGTCAGGGTCTTCAGCGAACGCTCGCGTTCTCCGGCGGACCGGCCACCCGGAAAATTCACCGGCGCCGGCACGCCGCCCGGCTGGACTGATGGTTCGGTCATGATGCTACCCCTCTCAGATGACATGACTGATGCATGCGGCAAGCCCGTTCAGCCGCCGTCGTTTTCCTCGCGTTCGCGGCGCTTGCGCAGCGCCTTTTCCTCGAGGCCGGACAACCCTTCGCGACGCTCCAGCTCGGCCAGCACGTCGGCCGGGCTCAGGTCGAAATGCGACAGCGCCACCAGGCAGTGGAACCAGAGATCGGCCACTTCGCCAACCAGCGCGGTGGGTGCGCCACCTTGACGCACGTCCTTGGCGGCCAGCACCACTTCGGTCGCTTCCTCGCCGATCTTCTTGAGCACCGCATCATCGCCCTTGTGGAACAGACGCGACACATAGGATTGCTCGGGATCGCCGCCCTTGCGGCTGTCGATCACGGCCGCGAGGCGCAGCAGCGTGTCGTTGGTGGTTTGCGTCATTTGTAGATGTGCTCGGGATCTTTCAGCACCGGCTCGACGGCGACCCAGTCGCCGGCCTCCGCCGTGCCTTCGAATTTCTGGAAGAAGCAGGAATGACGGCCGGTGTGGCAGGCGATGCCCGACACCTGGTCGATCTTCAGCAGCACGACGTCCTCGTCGCAATCGAGGCGCACTTCGTGCACGTGCTGCACGTGCCCCGATTCCTCGCCCTTGAACCACAGACGCTTGCGCGAGCGCGAGTAATACACGGCGCGGCCGGTTTCGACCGTCTTCGCGAGCGCTTCGCGGTTCATCCACGCGAACATCATCACGTCGTTGCTGCCCACTTCCTGGGCGATCACCGGCACCAGGCCGTTGTCGTCCCAGCGCACCTTGTCGAGCCAGGCGGGCAGCGCCGCCGCTTGGGGTTTCGTCGTCATGACAGTCTCACCGGAATGCCGCGATCGGCCATGAAGCGCTTGGCTTCGCCGACCGTGTGTTCGCCGTAATGGAAGATGCTCGCCGCGAGCACCGCGTCGGCATGGCCTTCGACGATGCCGTCGGCCAGATGCTGGAGGCCGCCCACGCCGCCCGAAGCGATCACCGGCACCGGCACGGCGTCGGACACGCCGCGCGTGAGCGCCAGGTCGAAACCGGACTTGGTGCCGTCGCGATCCATGCTGGTCAGCAGGATCTCGCCCGCGCCGAGTTCGGCCATCTTGCGCGCCCATTCGATCGCGTCGAGGCCGGTGGCCTTGCGCCCGCCGTGCGTGAACACTTCCCAGCGCGGCGTTTCGCCGTCGGCCGACACGCGCTTGGCGTCGATCGCGACCACGATGCACTGCGAGCCGTACTTGTTCGCCGCGTCGGCCACGAGCTGCGGATTGGCCACGGCCGACGAGTTCATGCTGACCTTGTCCGCGCCGGCGTTCAGCAGGCGCCGCACGTCCTCGACGGCGCGCACGCCGCCGCCGACCGTCAGCGGAATGAACACCTGCGAGGCCACCGCTTCGATGATCGGCAGGATCAGGTCGCGCTGGTCGGAGGTGGCCGTGATGTCGAGGAACGTCAGTTCGTCCGCGCCTTGATCGTCGTAGCGCCGCGCGATTTCGACGGGGTCGCCCGCGTCGCGCAGTTCGACGAAATTGACGCCCTTCACGACGCGCCCGGCGGTGACGTCGAGACAGGGGATGATGCGTTTAGCTAGAGCCATGATGGTGCACGATTGCCGCTGGTAAGGCCGCCCGCGCAGGCGGGCGGCTCGGGCGAGGACGCAGCGCGGCGGCCGGCGGCACGCCGCCCGCGCTCGCGAGTCAGGCGTCGTCGAGTTCGCCGTTCAGTTCGTCGGCACGCTTTTGCGCCACCGAGAAATCGAGATCGCCGGAGTAGATCGCGCGGCCGCAGATCACGCCTTCGATGCCCTCGCTCTCCACGTCGCAAAGCTGCTCGATGTCGTTCAGGTTCGACAGGCCGCCGCTGGCGATCACCGGAATGCCGACCGCTTGCGCGAGCTTCACGGTGGCTTCGATGTTGATGCCCTGGAGCATGCCGTCGCGGCCGATGTCGGTGTAGATGATCGATTCGACGCCGTAATCCTCGAATTTCTGCGCGAGGTCGATCACTTCATGGCCGGTCAGCTTGCTCCAGCCATCGGTGGCGACCTTGCCGTCCTTCGCGTCGAGACCGACGATGATGCTGCCGGCGAACGCGGTGCAGGCATCCTGCAGGAAGCCCGGGTCCTTCACGGCGGCGGTGCCGATGATCACGTAGGACAGGCCCGCGTCGAGGTACTTCTCGATCGTCTCGAGGCTGCGGATGCCGCCGCCGAGCTGCACGGGGATCTCGTCGCCGACTTCGGCGAGGATCGCCTCGATCGCCTCGAGGTTCTTCGGCTTGCCCGCGAAGGCACCGTTCAGGTCAACCAGATGCAGACGCCTCGCCCCGAGATCCACCCATTTGCGGGCCATCGCCGCAGGGTCCTCGGAGAAAATCGTCGCCTGGTCCATATCGCCCTGTTTGAGGCGCACACACTGACCGTCTTTAAGATCGATGGCCGGAATCAGCAGCATAGCTATCGGGAGTCGTCTGAAAAAATGGAGGGTTGGCGCGCCGTAACCGGGCCGGGTGAGCCGGGCCGGACGGCGACGCTTGCTAGTTTAGTACAAGTCTTTCAGGGTTTTGACGCCAACGCCCCGCGCGACAGGCATTCGAGGCCCCGCCGGCGTGGCTTCGGCGCGACGTTCACGGTTTCCAGTGGACGAAATTGCGATACAGGCGCAGGCCCACCTCGGCGCTCTTCTCCGGGTGAAATTGGGTCGCGAAGATATTGTCGCGCGCCACCGCCGACACGAACGGCTCGCCGTAGGGTGTTTCGCCGGCCGCATGCGCGCGGTCGGCCGGCACCACGTAGTAGCTGTGCACGAAGTAGAAGAACGCCTCGTCGGGCACGCCGCTCCAGAGCGGATGCGCGAGCGTCTGGCGCACGCGGTTCCAGCCCATCTGCGGGACCTTGTAGCGCGAGCCGTCGTCCTGCAGCTGGCCGGCCAGATCGAAGCGCAGCACCTTGCCCGGCAGCAGGCCGAGGCCCGGCGTGTCGCCCTCGGCGCTCCAGTCGAACAGCATCTGCTCGCCCACGCACACGCCGAGCAGCGGCTTGCTGCGCGAGGCCTCGATCACGGCCTCCTGCAGGCCCGATTCACCGAGGCAGCGCATGCAGTCGGGCATCGCGCCCTGGCCCGGCAGCACCACCCGGTCGGCCGCGCGGATCTGCTCGGGGCGATCGACGATCGCCACCTCGGCCAGCGGCTCCGCCTTCATCAGCGCCTGGGCCACCGAACGCAGGTTGCCCATCCCATAATCCACAATCGCAATCGAAGTTTTCATTTCAGTGCAGGCAGTAACGCCTTCAGTCCGTCGACGATGAATTCCACCGCCAGCGCCGACAGCATCAATCCCATCAGCCGCGTCGCAATATTAATGCCGGTGCGGCCGATCCAGTTCGCGATCGGCTCGGCGAGCCGCATCGCGACGAAACAGAGGCCCGCGATCACCGCGCCGATCGCGATCAGCCAGAGCCGCTCGTACCAGTGCGCGGCGTTGGCCGAATAGATGATCACCGTGCTGATCGAGCCGGGGCCGGTCAGCAGCGGAATCGCGAGCGGCACCACGGCGATGCTGTTCTTCGATTCCGCCTCGTCGCGCTCCTCGGGCGTGGAGCGGGCGTTGCCCATCTGCGCGTTCAGCATGTTGATCGCCATCAGCAGCA
Source organism: Burkholderia sp. 22PA0099 (assembly GCF_047497165.1). NCBI lineage: Bacteria > Pseudomonadati > Pseudomonadota > Betaproteobacteria > Burkholderiales > Burkholderiaceae > Burkholderia > Burkholderia sp. 22PA0099. The sequence continues at coordinate 4,131,097 of NZ_CP163165.1, forward strand.
TGATGATGCCGCCGCCCACTTCGAGCGAGCCGACCGAAATCCCGAAGAAGTGGATGATCTGCTGCCCGAGCAGCGTGGTCACCACGATCACGCAGAACACCGAAACCGCCGCCACGCGCACCGTCCGGCGCCGTTCGTCGTCGCTTTGCGACGCCGTCAGGCTCAGGAAGAACGGCACCGCGCCGAGCGGGTTGATCAGCGCGAGCAGCGAGATGAACGATTTGAGCAGATCCATGTGCGGGTCGTGCGGGACGTGCAGCCTCGTCGGCGGCGTGCCGGCACGCGGGGCGGCCCTGCTTCAGCCGCGCCGCCGCGCACCGGGCGGGTTCTCGATCAGAGGCTGCCCTTGGTCGACGGAATCTGGCCGGCCGCGCGCGCATCGAGCTCGGTCGCCATCCGCAACGCGCGACCGAACGCCTTGAACACGGTCTCGAGCTGATGGTGCGCGTTGATGCCGCGCAGATTGTCGATATGGAGCGTGACGCCGGCGTGGTTCACGAAGCCGCGGAAGAATTCGATCGACAGATCGACATCGAACGTGCCGATCCGTGCGCGCGTGAACGGCACGTGGAATTCGAGGCCCGGACGGCCCGAGAAATCGATCACGACGCGCGACAGCGCCTCGTCGAGCGGCACGTAAGCATGGCCGTAGCGGCGGATGCCCTTCTTGTCGCCGACGGCCTTGGCGATCGCCTGGCCGAGCGTGATGCCGACGTCTTCCACCGTGTGGTGGTCGTCGATATGCGTGTCGCCGTGCGCTTCGATGTCGAGATCGATGAGACCATGGCGCGCGATCTGGTCGAGCATATGGTCGAGGAACGGCACGCCGGTCGCCAGCTTCTGCTGGCCGGTGCCGTCGAGATTGATCGACGCACGGATCTGCGTTTCGCTCGTATTGCGAACGACTTCCGCCACACGCATGGTGATTCCTTGAAATGGCTGGGTAAAGGGGGCTGGAAGGTACCGGCGGCGGGCGGTCCGCTCAGCACAGCACCTGTTGCAACGCCGCGAGCAGCGCGCGGTTCTCGTCAGGAGAACCAACCGTCAGCCGTACGCAATTGGCGAGCAACGGATGCATTTTACTCACGTTTTTAATCAAGACCCGCTCGGTCAGCAGCGTATCGAACACGGCGGCGGCGTCCGGCACCCGCACCAGCACGAAATTGCCGGCGCTCGGGAACACGGTCGTGCCGGGCAGCGCGGCCACCGCCGCCATCAATTGCTCGCGGGCGGCGCGCAATTCGGCGGCCTGCGCGTCGAGCACATCGAGGTGATCGAGCAGGTAATCGACGGCCGCCTGGGTCAGCACGTTGACGTTGTACGGCGGGCGGACCTTGTCGAATTCCGCCAGCCAGCGCGGCGCGCCGGCCAGATAGCCGAGCCGGACACCCGCCAGGCCCAGCTTCGACAGCGTGCGCATGACCACCACGTTGTCGAACTCCGGTACCCGCGCGAGCCAACTGCGGCCGGCGAACGGCTGGTAGGCCTCGTCGATCACGACCAGGCTGCCGGTGGCGGCGGCGACGATCCGCTCGATGTCCGCGTCGGCGAACAGCGTACCGGTAGGGTTGTTCGGGAACGCGAGGTGGATCAGCGCGGGACGGTGCGCGGCGATCGCCGCGAGCATCGCCTCGATATCGAGGGACATATCCTCGCGCAGCGGCACGCCGACGAAATCGAGCCCGGCGAAACGCGCGTACTGCTCGACCATCACGAAACCCGGCACCGGCATCAGCACCGAAGCGCCCGGCTTGGCGCAGGCCACGCAGAGGATGTTGATCAATTCGTCGGAGCCGTTGCCGAGCATCAGTTCGCAACCGGCCGGCACGGCCATCGCGGCGCGCAGCTTGTCGAGCAGCGCAGCCGGCCGCGGGGCCGGATAGCGGTTCAGCGCGACCTGCGCCAGATGCGCGCCGAGCCCGGCCGCCAGCGGCGCCGGCAACGTGTACGGGTTCTCCATCGCGTCGAGCTTCACGAAGCCGGTGGCGTCCGGCACCGGATAGCTCGTCATCGCGAGCACGTCGGGGCGAATGATGTCTTGTGGCGTCGTCATGATGTGCGCGGCGTGCAGCGCGCCGCCCTGTCTGCCTGGGGCCGCGCGGGAATCGGCGCGCGTTCCGGGGGGTTGCGGATCTTTTGGTGATTGCGGTTGTTGCCGATCGGACGGGCCGGGCGAATCGCTCACCGGCCTCGGCCCGTCGGCGCCGGCGCATCGAACACGGCGAGCGCCGCGCCGCCGGCCCGGCCGGCGCGACTGCGCAACGGTGTCAGTGGTTGCCGTGGTTGCGCATCCGGTATTCGGCGGCGCGGGCGTGGGCCTGCAGGCCTTCGCCGTAGGCGAGTTCCGAGGCGATCTCGCCGAGCGTCTGCGCACCGTCGGCGCTGACTTCGATCAGGCTCGAACGCTTGATGAAATCGTAGACGCCGAGCGGCGACGAGAAGCGCGCCGTGCGCGAGGTGGGCAGCACGTGGTTCGGGCCGGCGCAGTAATCGCCGAGGCTTTCGCTGGTGTAGCGGCCCAGGAAGATCGCGCCGGCGTGGCGGATATGCTTGCCCCACTGCTGCGGTTCGAGCGCCGAAATCTCCAGGTGCTCGGGTGCGATATCGTTGGCGATACGGCAGGCCTCCGCCATGTCGCGCACCTTGACCAGCGCGCCGCGGCCTTCCAGCGAGGCGCGAATCACGGCCTCGCGCGGCATGGTCGGCAGCAGTTCGACGATCGCCTTCTCGACGCGCTCGATGAAGGCGGCATCGGGGCACAACAGGATCGACTGCGCGAGTTCATCGTGCTCGGCCTGCGAGAACAGGTCCATCGCGACCCAGTGCGGATCGGTGGTGCCGTCGCAGATCACGAGGATTTCGGACGGGCCGGCGATCATGTCGATGCCGACCGTGCCGAACACGCGGCGCTTGGCCGACGCCACGTAGGCGTTGCCGGGGCCGCAGATCTTGTCGACGGCCGGCACCGTGGCGGTGCCGTAGGCCATCGCGGCCACGGCCTGCGCGCCGCCGATCGTAAACACGCGATCGACGCCGCCGAGATACGCCGCGGCCAGCACCAGGTCGTTGACGACGCCGTCCGGGGTGGGCACCACCATCACGATTTCACCCACGCCGGCCACCCGCGCCGGAATCGCGTTCATCAGCACCGACGACGGATAGGCGGCCTTGCCGCCCGGCACGTAGAGGCCGACGCGGTCGAGCGGCAGGACCTTCTGGCCGAGCACCGTGCCATCGGATTCGGTGTATTGCCAGCTATGGCTGCCGCACTCGATCTTCTGCTTCTCGTGATAGCCGCGCACGCGGGCGGCGGCCGCCTCGAGCGCCGCGCGGCGCTTCGGCTCCAGCCCTTCGAGCGCCGCTTCCAGCATGTCTTGGCGCAGCTCGAGCGCGGCCACGCTGGTGGCGTTCAGGCGATCGAAGCGGTTCGTGTAATCGAGCACCGCGGCGTCGCCGCGCGCCTTCACGTCGGCCAGGATGCCGGCGACCGAGCGTTCGATCGCCTCGTCCTCGCCCGCCTCGAAGGCGAGCACCGCGCGCAGGTCGGCGTGGAAGCCGTCGTTGCTGGAATCGAGCTTGCGAATCTTGATGGACATGATGCTTTCCGTTCGAGTAATGCGCCGGGGGCCTGAACGCGTCAGGCCGCGACCTGCTTCGACGCGCGTTCGAACGCGTCGAGAATCGGCTTCAGCGCGGCGCGCTTCAGTTTGAGCGCGGCCTGATTCACCACGAGGCGCGACGAAATCGGCATGATTTCCTCGACCTCGACCAGATTGTTGGCTCGCAGCGTGCCGCCCGAGCTGACCAGGTCGACGATCGCGTCGGCCAGGCCGACCAGCGGCGCCAGCTCCATCGAGCCGTACAGCTTGATCAGGTCGACGTGCACGCCCTTCGCGGCGAAATGCTCGCGCGCCACCTGGGTGTACTTGGTCGCCACGCGCAGCCGCGCGCCCTGGCGCACCGCGTTGACGTAGTCGAAGCCGGCCTGCACCGCCACCGACATGCGGCAGCGCGCGATGTTCAGGTCGATCGGCTGGTAGAGCCCGCCGCCGCCGTGCTCGATCAGCACGTCCTTGCCCGCCACGCCGAAATCGGCCGCGCCGTATTCGACATAGGTGGGCACGTCGGTGGCGCGCACGATGATCACGCGCACGTTCGGATCGTTGGTCGGCAGAATCAGCTTGCGCGACGATTCCGGATCCTCGGTCACTTCGATGCCCGCGGCCGCCAGCAGCGGCACGGTTTCCTCGAAGATGCGCCCTTTCGACAGCGCGAGGGTCAGCGGTGCGTTCATGCGGGACTCCCGGTGAGGCGGCGCACGTCGGCGCCCACTGCATTCAGCTTGGTTTCCATCCGATCATAGCCGCGATCGAGGTGGTAAATGCGGTCGATCACGGTCTCGCCGTCGGCGCACAGGCCGGCGATCACGAGGCTCGCGGAGGCGCGCAGGTCGGTGGCCATCACGTTCGCGCCGGACAGGCGCGGCACGCCGGTCACGAGCGCGGTGTTGCCGTCCACCACGATGTCCGCGCCGAGCCGGTTCAGCTCCTGCACGTGCATGAAACGGTTCTCGAAGATGGTTTCGACCACGTGTGCGGTGCCCGAGGCGACCGCGTTCAGCGTCATGAACTGCGCCTGCATGTCGGTCGGGAACGCCGGGTATTCCGAGGTGCGGATGGCGACCGCGCCGGGGCGGCGGTCCATCGTCACGCGCAGCGTGTCGGCGCGCTCGTCGAGCACGGCGCCAGTGTCGCGCAACTTGCCGAGCACCGCGTCGAGCAGGTGCGCGCGCATGCCGCGCAGCGTGACATCGCCGCCGGCCGCCGCCACCGCGCACAGGAACGTGCCGGCCTCGATGCGGTCGGGCACCACGGCGTGGCTCGCGCCATGCAGCCGCTCGACACCCTGGATCGTCAGGCAATCGGTGCCGATGCCGTCGATCTTCGCGCCCATCGCCACCAGCAGGTTCGCGAGGTCGGTCACTTCGGGCTCGCGCGCGGCGTTCTCGATGACGGTTTCGCCGTCGGCCAGCGCCGCGGCCATCAGCAGGTTCTCGGTGCCCGTCACGGTGATCATGTCGGTGACGATGCGCGCGCCCTTCAGGCGCGTCGCGCGGGCCTCGATGTAGCCGTGCTCGATGGTGATCTCGGCGCCCATCGCCTGCAGGCCCTTGATGTGCTGGTCCACCGGCCGCGCACCGATCGCGCAGCCGCCCGGCAGCGACACCTTGGCGTAGCCGAAGCGCGCCACCAGCGGGCCGAGCACCAGGATCGAGGCACGCATGGTCTTGACCAGCTCGTACGGCGCGACCGGCTCGGTCACGTCGGCGGCGTCGAGCACCACGCGCGCGCCGTCCACCTCGCTCTTCACGCCCATGCCGGCCAGCAGCGCGAGCATGGTGCGCACGTCCTGCAGATCCGGCACGTTCTCGAGCGCGAGCGGCTCGGCGCTGAGCAGGCTTGCACAAAGGATCGGCAGCGCGGCGTTCTTCGCCCCCGACACCTGGATTTCGCCGACCAGCCGCCGGCCGCCGGTCATCACGAGCTGTTCGCCGTGCGCCTGCCCGATCCGGGCAACGGCCGGGCTCGCGGTCGCGACGTGTCTGACCGCGTCGCGTTCGTTTACTGAAACTTGCACGAAGTTCGTCCGTTCTTTATGCGTTCTGCCATTCGGCGGGCGTCAGCGTCTTCATGCTGAGCGCGTGGATTTCCTGCTTCATGCGGTCGCCGAGCGCCGCATAGACGAGCTGATGGCGCTGGATCAGCCGCTTGCCGTCGAATTCGGCCGACACGATGGTCGCGAAGAAATGCTGGCCGTCGCCTTCGACTTCCAGATGCGAGCAGACGAGACCACCCGCGATGTATTGCTTGACCTGTTCGGGAGTCGGCAACATGAGAAAAGCTCCAGTCGATATCAGTGGCGCAGCTTGTAGCCGGAGGCGAGGAGCCGCATCGCGATCAACGCGAGCAGCACGAAGAAGCCGGCCACAATCGCGAGGCTTTCGAACGGGTTGATGTCGGCGATGCCGAAGAACCCGTAGCGGAAGCCGTCGATCATGTAGAAAAACGGATTGAGACGCGAAATCTCGCGCCACAGGGGCGGCAGCGAATGCGTCGAATAGAACACGCCCGACAGGAACGTGAGCGGCATGATCAGGAAGTTCTGGAACGCGGCCAGTTGATCGAACTTCTCGGCGACGATGCCGGCGATCAGGCCGAGCGTGCCGAGAATGGCCGAGCCGAACAGCGCGAACAGCACGATGAACAGCGGCGAGGCGAAGCCGATGGGGATGAACCACACGGTCACCACGAACACCCCGAGGCCCACCGCCAGCCCGCGCACCACGGCCGCCAGCACGTAGGCGCCGAAGATATCGGCGTAGGACAGCGGCGGCAGCAGCATGAACACCAGGTTGCCGGTGATCTTCGACTGGATCAGCGACGACGAGCTGTTGGCGAACGCGTTCTGCAACACGCTCATCATCACCAGGCCCGGCACCAGGAAGCTCACGTACTCGACGCCCGGATACACGTTGACGCGGCCCGACAGCGCATGGCCGAAGATCGTCAGATACAGCAGCGCCGTGACGACCGGCGCGAGCACGGTCTGGAACGACACCTTCCAGAACCGCAGCATTTCCTTGTAGAACAGCGTGCGAAACCCGCTCATGCCAACCCCTCGACCACATCGGCTCCGTTCATCACCTGGACGAACACGTCCTCGAGGTCGGCCTTGCGCACCTCGATCTCCTCGAACCCGCAGCCCGCCGCGCGGCAGGCCGACAGAATGCGTTCGACCTCGTCGTAGTTGTTGAGCCGCAGCAGATGCTCGCGCGCGCCGGACGGCGCCGGCTCGCTCGCGAGCGTACGCAACTCGGCCGGCAGCTCGCCCTGCGACAGCCGCAAGTAGAGCTGCAGGCCGGCGAAGCGGCGCAGCAGGGCATCGGTGCGTTCGAGCGCCACCACCTCGCCGCGGCGCAGCATGGCGATGCGGTCGCACAGCGATTCGGCTTCCTCGAGGTAATGGGTGGTCAGCACGATCGTGTGACCTTCGCGGTTCAGGCGCGAGATGAACTTCCAGAGCGTCTGGCGCAGTTCGACGTCGACCCCGGCGGTCGGCTCGTCGAGCACGATCACCGGCGGCCGGTGCACCAGCGCCTGCGCGACCAGCACGCGGCGCTTCATGCCGCCCGACAGCGCGCGCATGTTGGTGTCGGCCTTCTCGGTGAGATCGAGATTGGCCATGATCTCGTCGATCCAGTCGTCGTTGCGGCGCAGGCCGAAATAGCCGGACTGGATGCGCAGCGTTTCGCGCACGGAGAAGAACGGATCGAACACCAGCTCCTGCGGCACCACGCCGAGCGCGCGGCGCGCCCCGCGGAAATCGGTGACGACATCGTGGCCGCGCACCGAGATGCTGCCTTCGTCGGCGCGGGCAAGCCCGGCCAGGATGCTGATGAGCGTGGTCTTGCCTGCGCCGTTCGGACCGAGCAGGCCGAAGAATTCGCCCTCCTCGACGGACAGGCTGACGCCCTTGAGCGCCTGAAGCGACTGATAGCGCTTCTTGACGTTACGGATTTCTATGGCTGACATGACTGAGCGCGACGAACGAGCGCCGCGATGCCTGATTCTGGTCGTAAAACGGATGGGGAAAAACGGGGGCCGATTGGATGCCCCGCAAAACGGTTGATTATAGGGCAAACCGGCAGGGCGGTCCGGGGCGGCGAACCCGCAGCGGACCGGCGCCACCGCGCGCATCGCTGCGGCGGGGCGTGGCTCGGGCGAGCGTCAATGTCGCCCGGTCAGGAGGGTGTCGATGCCGTAGGCGTGCGCGAGGCTGGCGAGCTTCGGCGGCAAATTGAGGATGTCGAGATTCGCCCCGCGCGCCTGCACGGCGCGCTGCCAGGCGAGCAGCACCGCCAGCGCGGCCGAGTCGAACTGCGCGAGGGCCGCGCAGTCGACCACGGTGGCGCCCGAGGCGATCCGGCCGAGCCCGTCGTCGAGCGCGGCCTTCGCGCTCGCGTGGGTCAGCGTGGCGCCGGTGGCGAACTGGCTCACGATGCCTTGCCGTTGGCCAGTTGCTGGTTGCGTTGCGTCAGGAACTGGATCAGCCCGTCCACGCCGCTTTGCTGGATCTTCTCGTTGAACTGCTGCTGGTACGTCTGGATCAGCCAGGCGCCGAGCACGTTCAGGTCATAGACACGCCAGCCTTGCTGCGACTTGTACAGACGGTAATCGATCTGCGCCGGCTGGCCGTTGGTCTGCGCCAGCGTGCGGACCACCACGTCGGTGGCGCCCGGATCGGCGCGGAACGGCAGGTATTGGATCTGCTGATCGGCCTTCAACTGCGCGATCGCGCCCGAATAGGTGCGGATCAGCAGCATCTTGAACTGATCGATGACCTGGGCCTGCTGATCCGGCGTGGCGGCGCGCCAGCTGCGCCCCATCACGAGCTGCGTGGTGCGGCGGAAATCCGTGTACGGCAGGATGTCGCGATTGACGATATCGGTGATCTTGCCGATGTCACCAGGCTTGATCGATTGCGTGCGAACCTCGTTGAGCACTTGCTCGGTCGCGGTCTTGATGAGCGCCTGCGGGTTCGACTGGTCGACCTCGGCATGGGCCGCGCTGCCGAACGCGAGGAAGGCGGCGGCGACGGGGATCAGAAAAAACTTTTTCATGAGCGTGTCCTGCGAAGTGAACGGTGCGTCATTTTGCACCGGCAACGGGCTGCACGTTGCATCCGTCGCCGTCACAAACGTTTCTGGCTGTAACGAACCGGGGCCGGATCAGTGAAGACGCAGGCTCGGCCAACGGAAGCCGTTCGGCGACGGCGGCACCACGTTCTGCGCCGGCACGTGGGTGGCGCTGGCCGGATTCGGCTGCTCCGCCGTGGCGTCCGAGGCATTCGACGCAGGTGCGGCGGCAGCCGCCGAAGCGCCCGAGGCCGGCGTCGCGCCGTCGTCCGGTACGTCGTACTTCGGCAGCGCATCGCCGTAGTCGGGCACGGCTGCCGCCGCCCGGCCGCCGGGGCCGCCCGAGGCGGAGATCAGCGACTGGCGGCGTTGCAGGTAGGCGTTGCGCACGAACGAATACTTGTCGATCGCGGCCGCGTCGAGCACATCGCCCGCGCCGAGCAGGTTGGCGCGCGTGTTCAGCAGGTTCACGCCGAACAGGCCCCAGCTCAGCGAATCGGGGTTCACGTAGGTGAGCGGATTGCCGACGTAGTCGACGGCCAAGCCCGCCGTATCGCGCACCGTGCTCGGTCCGAGGAGCGGCAGCACGACGTACGGGCCGGCCGGCACGCCGTAGTGGCCGAGCGTGATGCCGAAGTCGCTCGAGTGCTTGGGCAGCTTCGCGACGGTCGCCACGTCGAACAGGCCGCCGACACCGAACACCGTGTTGATCACCACGCGCATGATGTCGCCCACGCCGTCGGCGATGCGCAGCTGCGCGAGGTTGTTGGCGGCGATATACACGTCGCCGATGTTCGAGAAGAAATTCGTCACGCTGTCGCGGACCGGCCCCGGCACCACCCACTGGTAGCCCTTCGCGGCGGGCTTCAGCGCATAGGTGTCGATCGTGTCGTTGAACTTGTACATCGTGCGGTTGAAGCCTTCCATCGGATCGCCCTTGGTGGGCGTCTGGACGGTGGCGCAACCGCTCATCGCGGCGAAGACCGCGGCGGCCAATGCCGCGTTCCTGAGGCGCATGGTCTGCATGGTTAAGTTCCCTCTTCTCTTTTGTCTTGTTTCGTCGTGGGGAGGATGGCGCCGCCTACTGCGCGCTCGCCCCCGAGGCCGCGGCCGCCGCCGGCGGCTTCGCACCGCCCGCATCCGCCGCCTTGCTGTATAAAAATTGTCCGATCAGGTTTTCCAGCACGATCGCGGATTGCGTCATCGTGATCGTATCGCCTGCTTTCAGCATTTCCGTGTCGCCGCCCGGCTCGAGCCCGATGTACTGCTCGCCGAGCAGGCCGGAGGTCAAAATTTTCGCGGACGAATCCTTCGGGAATTCGTACTGCTTGTCCACGTCGATCGTGACGACGGCCTGATAGGTATTGGTGTCGAAGCCGATCGCGCTGACCCGGCCGACCACCACGCCCGCGCTCTTGACCGCGGCGCGCGGCTTGAGGCCGCCGATATTGTCGAACTTCATCTTGACCGGGTAGGTTTGCTGGAACGACAGCGAACTCATGTTGCCGACCTTCAGCGCAAGGAACAGCAGGGCCAGGAAGCCCACCACCACGAACAGGCCGACCCAGAAGTCGAGAGCAGTCTTTTTCATCGTCATCTCTGAAATGGCCGACTCAGCTGAACATCAGCGCAGTCAGCAGGAAATCGAGGCCGAGTACCGCGAGCGACGCGTACACGACGGTTCGGGTGGTCGCGCGCGACACGCCTTCCGGCGTCGGCTTCGCTTCGTAACCCTGGTAGAGCGCCGTGAAGGTGACGGCGAAGCCGAACACCACGCTCTTGAGCACGCCGTTGCCGACGTCGGACCAGACGTCCACGCCACCCTGCATCTGCGACCAGAACGCGCCCGGATCGACGCCGATCAGGATCACGCCCACCACGTAGCCGCCGAGCACGCCGACCGCGCAAAAAATCGCCGACAGCAGCGGCATCGCGATGATGCCGGCCCACAGGCGCGGCGCGATCACCGTCTTGATCGGATCGATCGCCATCATTTCGAGCGCGGTGAGCTGCTCGCCGGCCTTCATCAAGCCGATTTCGGCCGTCAGCGAGGTGCCGGCGCGGCCCGCGAACAGCAGCGCGGTGACCACCGGCCCGAGCTCGCGCACCAGCGAAAGCGCCACCAGCAGGCCGAGCGACTGCTCCGCGCCGTAACGGTTCAGCGTGTAGTAGCCCTGCAGGCCCAGCACGAAGCCGACGAACAGGCCCGACACGGCAATGATCACGAACGAATAATTGCCGAGGAAGTGGATCTGTTTCGTGACGAGCCGCGGCCGGCGCAGCAGGGCGAAGAATTCGAACACGAGGCGCACGAACAGCCGGGAGGCATAGCCCGTGCGTTCGAAACCGCCGATCACGTAACGACCGATCGCGCTGATCATCGGCGCCCTCCGCCAAGGCCGAAATCCGCGTCGAGCGGCGGACTCGTGTAGTGAAACCGGAACGGGCCGTCGGGCACGCCGTCGATGAACTGGCGCACGCTCGGCTCGGTCGAGGCGCGCAACTGGTCGGGCGTGCCTTCGGCCAGCACGCCGCCGTTGCCGAGGAAGTAGACGTAATCGGCGATCGCGAACGATTCCGGCACGTCGTGCGTGACCAGGATCGAGGTCGCGCCGAGCGCCTCGTTCAGCGTGCGGATCAGGTTCGCGGTGATGCCGAGCGAGATCGGATCGAGGCCGGCGAACGGCTCGTCGTACATGATCAGTTGCGGATCGAGCGCAATTGCGCGGGCCAGCGCGATGCGGCGCGCCATGCCGCCCGATACCTCGGACGGCATCAGGTCGCGCGCGCCGCGCAGGCCCACCGCGTTGAGCTTCATCAACACCAGATCGCGGATCAGCGGCTCGGGCAGGTCGGTATGTTCGCGCAGCGCGAACGCGACATTGTCGAATACCGACATGTCGGTAAACAGCGCGCCGAACTGGAACAGCATGCCCATCTTGCGGCGCAGCGCGTAAAGGCCGTCACGCGATTGCGCGCCGAGATCGGCGCCATCGAACAGCACCTGGCCGCGCCGCGCGCGCACCAGGCCGCCGATCAGCCGCAGCACGGTCGTCTTGCCGCACCCGGACCCGCCCATCACCGCGACCACTTGGCCGCGCCCGAAGCGCAGGTTCAGATTCGACAGCACGAGCCGATCGCCGTAGCCGAAATCGACATCGCGAAGTTCCAGCAGGGACTCGGAAGGGGAGCTCACGGAGCTGTCAATCCTGTTACACAGAACGCCGAATTATAGGGCCTGCCTTGGATTGATGCCTGCAAGGTGTGCAGCGCGGCAATTTCCGCATCTGGGTAATCGTTACTCGATGTAACGGCGCGGCGCTCGGCGACGGCCGCCGCGACGCCCAGCACGGCTGGACGGGCGGCCGAAAGCCTTGCCGGGCACGGATTCCGGGGCGCCCGGCAGCGCCGGCCCGCAACGCTGCGTTGCGGCAATCACGGTAATCATAAGAAGAAACGGCGCGCCGCCCGCCGACGATCGCGCCCCGTAGCCGATCAGCGCGGAAAGCAGGCGTCGAGCGCCGCCACGGCCGCGCGCGGATCGTCGGCCGCGGTGATCGCGCTGACCACCGCGACGCTGCCCACGCCGGTGGCGATCACGGCCGGCAGCCGCTCGGCGCTGACGCCGCCGATCGCCACCAGCGGCGCGCGTCGGCCGGCGAAGCGCGCATAGCGTGCAATCCGCGCGAGGCCTTGCGGCGGCGCGGCGACGGCCTTGGTCGCGGTGGCATACACCGGGCCGAGCGCCAGATAGCTGGGCCGCATGCGCAGCGCCACCAGCATCTCGTAATAGCCGTGGCTCGACAGCCCGAGCCGCAGCCCGGCCGCGGCGATCGCGCCGAGATCGGCCGTCTCGAGGTCTTCCTGGCCGAGATGCACGCCGTACGCGCCCGCCTCGATCGCCAGCCGCCAGTGATCGTTGATGAACACGCGTGCGTCCGGGTAACGGCGGCCGGCCGCCACGGCGCGCGCGATTTCCGCGGCGAGCTGATCGGGCGTGGCGCCCTTCACGCGCAATTGCACGGTGCGCGCGCCGTAATCGAGCACGCGCTCGACCCATTCGGCCGACGGCACCACCGGATACAGCCCGAGCCGGGCCGGACACGGCGCGAACGCCGGTTCGGGCGCGGCCGGCGCGCCGGCGATCGACGGAAAACGGGCCGGATCGACCGGCCACGGATCACCCTCGCCCGCCGGGCCGTTCTCGTCCCCGTCGCGCCAGGCGAGCGCCAGCACCAGCGCATCGTGCGGCGCGAAGCCGCAGTCGACGAACGCGGCCAGCGCGGCGATCCAGTCGTCGGCCAGCGGCGCGGCAGCGGTCAGCGCGTAGCGCGCCTGCGCGGTCCTGAGCGTGGTATGCCGCTCGTCGATCTCGATCACCGCACCGCCCGCCGCGATCAGCGCGGCCGCGCGCGCGGCACCGGCTTCGGCTTCGGCATCGCGCGCTGTCGCCACGAGCAGGTCGCCCGCCTGCGAGTGTTCGGGTGCCGCGACACAGATTCGCGCCGGCTCGCTGCGCGCCGGCCACTCGCCGAGCCGCGCCCGAATCCGCTCGGCTGCTGCGGCGAGTTCGTCGGCCGGCGGCCAGAACAACGCGGCAAAACGCGAGGCGGGCGTGGCGGAGGTGGCCGTCATTGCGCGCCTCCGTCGTGGTGCCAGAACGGCATGCCGACCACCGGCGTGCTCGCGTGCGCGGTTTCGCGCGCATCCATCGGGCCGGCCAGATACGCGGCACGCCCCGCCTCGACGCCCTGTGCGAACGCGCGCGCCATGATCTCGGGATGCGTGGCCTGCGATACGGCCGTGTTCAGCAGCACGCCGTCGAAACCCCACTCCATCACCTGGCACGCATGCGACGGCACGCCGAGCCCGGCATCGACGATCAGCGGCACGTCCGGCAGCCGCTCGCGCAGCACGCGCAGCCCGTACGGGTTGATCACGCCCTTGCCGGTGCCGATCGGCGCCCCCCACGGCATCAGCGCCTCGCAGCCCGCGTCGAGCAACCGGCGGCCGATCACGAGATCCTCGGTGCAATACGGCAGCACCTTGAAACCGTCCTTGACGAGCAACGCCGCCGCCTCGATCAAGCCGACCGGGTCCGGCTGCAGCGTGTAGTCGTCGCCGATCAGTTCGAGCTTGATCCAGTCGGTCTCGAACACCTCGCGCGCCATCTGCGCGGTGTTGACCGCCTCGGCCACCGTCTGGCAGCCGGCCGTGTTCGGCAGCAGCGGCACGTCGTGACGCTTGAGCCGATCGAAGAAGCCGGCCTCGGCGGTGCCGGCGGTCATCTGCCGACGCAGCGCGACCGTGACCATGCCGGGCTTCGAGGCGGCAATCGAATCGGACAGCGATTGCAGCGACGGATAGCGGGAGGTACCGAGCAGCACGCGGCTCTGGAACGTGGTGCCGTACAGCGTCAGCGAATCGGGGGGAGCAAGGAGCGTCATGAGGAAGTCCTGTAATGGCGCGCGGCTCAGCCGCCCGCGACGGGATGCACGACGTCGAGCCGGTCGCCGGCCGCCAGCGCGTGCTGGGCGTGGCGCGTGCGCGCGACGAACGCACCGTTGACGGCCACCGCGAACGGCGGGCGGGCCTCGTAGGCGGCGAGCGCGTCGGCGACGGTCGCGCCGTCGGGGAGCGTCAGCGTCTGTTGATTGATCTGGATGTCCATGGCGGGATTCGGTAGGTCGGGGGCGGCGCCTTACGCATGCGCCGCGTCGGTCTGGAACAGGTCCGGCCAGCACGCGGCGGCACGCCAGGCGGCGAAGGCGTCGGCATCGGCGCGATGCAGGCCCGGCGCGCCGCCGAACCACGCCTGCACCCACTCGACGGCGGCTTGCGCCACCTCGGGCGCGATCATGAAGCCGTGCCGGTAGAGGCCGTTGACGGCCAGCGTCGCCTCGCCGCAACGGACGATCGCCGGGCGGTGATCCGGCAGCGTCGGCCGGCATTGCGAGCCGAGTTCGAGGATGCGCGCCTCGCCGAATGCCGGATGCACGGAAAACGCGGCACTGAGCAATTCGAGCGCCGAGCGCACGCTGACAGGCGACATGTCCTCGCCTTCCACCTCGGTCGCGCCGATCACGTACAGATCGTTCTGCTTCGGCGCGATGTAGAGCGGGTAGCGCGGATGCAGCAGCCGCACCGGCCGCGTCAGGCCGATGCCGGGCGCATGCACACGCGCGACTTCGCCGCGAATCCCGCGCAGCGCCGGCAGCACCGGCTTCGCACCGAGGCCGCGGCAATCGATCGTCAGGTGCGCGCGCGGTTCGGGCGCGACATCGACGGCGGTGTGCCAGTGGGTGTCGACGCCGCGCTCGGCCAGGCCCGCGGCCAGTGCGGCGAGCGTCTGGCGGTTGTCGAGCTGGCCTTCGCGCGGCAGCAGCCACCCGCGCCCGAAACGGCCGGCCAGCGCCGGCTCGGCCGCGTCCACCTGCGCGCCCGCCAGCGCGACGAAGCCGCCCTCGACGAGCGCGGCCGGCGCATTGGCGCGCACGCGCCGTTCGAACAGCGGCGCCTCGGCGCGGTCGGCCTGATGCCACACCACCAGCGTGCCGTTGCGCTGGAAAAACACTGGTTCGGGCAACTCGGCGAGCCAGCCGGGCCAGCGTTCGAGCGAGGCCGCGCCCAGTTCGGTGATCAACAGTTCGGCGCTCGCAGCCTCGGCGAGCGGCGCGAGCATCGCGGCCGCCACCCATGCGGCAGCACCCGAGCCGGCCGCGTCGCCGCGTTCGTACAACGACACGCGCAGCCCTGTGCCGGCGAGCCGCCACGCGATCAGCCGGCCGACCAGGCCGCCGCCGAGCACGGCGACATCGGCGCGTGCAGCGGATGCGCCGCTCATCGCCTCACCTCGGCACGCGCGCGAAACGCAGCCACAACGCATGCAGCCGCGCCGCACGCGACCAACGCGCGCGCATCGGCGGCCGACCACAACGGACGGCACGCAGCATCGAAACCGGGGGGACACAACAGGACAGGCAGAACAGACATGGGCTTCCTTCCGTAACGCGCGAGGGCGCAATCGAACGGACGAAACCAGCGGCCGGAGCCGACCGGACGACGCATGCCGGCACATCCCAAACGATGGCGGCGGGCGCGACCCGGTGGAATCGGAAACTTCCCGCGCCGGTATTACCCGGATCGGGTGCGAAGGGTCTCTCTCAGCCTTGCCGCCGCACGCCGTGCGATCCGTTACCGGACCAAGCTGGCAGCAAAGCACCCCTGTTTCGTCAGGCGGTCATTAGACCACAGAAGCCGAAACGGCCGCAAACCTCGGCCTGCGGCCGAAGCGCCGGTGCGCGCGGCGGCGCGGTGCTGGCACAATAGCCGCCAATGCCCGGCCGGCCTTGCTGACAAAGCGCTTGCGACACCGCGCCCGCCGCGGTTAAGAGCCGTTTAAGCGACGCGCCGCACAATCCGCGGCGAGCCGCTGTCATATGGCACGATTTGAGGTGCGCCGCCGCGCGCCTCGTTCCGACCCACCCCGGCATCGCGCCGCCCACCGCAGGAAGCCCATGACTCCCTCGTCCCCCGTCGCCCGCCCGAACGACGCGCCGCCAGGCGACGCCCGCATCTCCGCGTGGAGCCTCATCAAGCCCTTTTGGGTGTCTTCGGAATGGAAGATCGCATGGGGCCTGCTCGTCTCGATCATCGCGATGAACCTCGTGATCGTCTGGATCAACGTCCGGCTCAACAGCTGGAACGCCGGGTTCTACAACGCGCTCCAGCAGAAGGACGCCGCGCAGGTCCCGCACCTGCTGCTGGTGTTCTCCGGCTACGCGTTCGCGTTCATCATCCTGGCCATCTACCGCACCTACCTGAGGCAGATGCTCGGCTTCCGGTGGCGGCAGTGGATCACCAACCGGGCGCTCGACGACTGGTTCAACGATCGCGCGTTCTACCGCATCGAACGCGACCGCCTGACCGACAACCCGGACCAGCGGATCACCGACGACCTGAACTCGCTGTCCACCTCCACGCTCGCGCTGACGCTCGACCTGATCTCCACGGTCGTCACGCTGTGCTCGTTCGTGGTGATTCTCTGGTCGATCGCCGGCGCGCTGTCGATTCCGTTCGGCGGCTCGCAGGTCACGATCCCGGGCTACATGGTGTGGGCCGCCGCGCTGTACGCGCTGGTCGGCTCCTACCTGACGCACAAGGCGGGCCATCCGCTCGTGTCGATCAACTACCAGCAGCAGCGCGTCGAGGCCGATTTCCGTTTCGGCCTGATCCGGATCCGCGAAAACGCCGAGCAGATCGCGTTCTTCGACGGCACCTCGCGCGAAAAGCAGAACGCGCTCGGCCTGTTCGAGCGGATTCGCGACAACTGGTGGCGCCTGATGGCCTACACGCGGCGGATGAACTTCGTGTTGAGCTTCTACGGCCAGCTCGCGATCATCTTCCCGATCGCGGTGGCCTCGCCGCGCTACTTCGCGGGCGCCTATTCGTTCGGCGTGCTGATGCAGATCAGCAGTGCGTTCGGTACCGTCAGCGATTCGTTCTCGTGGTTCATCAACAGCTACCCGACGCTGGTGGAATGGCGCGCGACCGTCAATCGTCTGCGCGAATTCAAGCGCATCACGCGCGCCTCGCACCTGAAGGAAACGATGTCGCCGGCCACCGAGCACGGCGGCATCAACCTGCATCTGGTCGATACCGAAGCGCTGACCACCTCGGGCCTGCGCCTCGCGCTGCCCGACGGCCGGCCGCTGTCGACCATCGGCGACCTGACGATCGAGCCCGGTTCGCGCTGGCTGGTGCGCGGCGCGTCGGGCGCGGGCAAGAGCACGCTGATGCGCGCGCTGGCCGGCCTCTGGCCGTTCGGCGACGGCGCGATCGACGCGCCGGTGGGCGCCAGGATGATGTTCGTGCCGCAGCGCAGCTACCTGCCGATCGGCACGCTGAAGGCGGCGCTGGCCTACCCGTCGGCGGCCGAGCGGTTCGGCGACGACGAATGCCGCGCCGTGCTGCGCGATTTCGGCCTGGACGATTACGCGACGCGGCTCGACGAGTCGAACCACTGGACCCAGGTGCTCTCGCCGGGCGAGCAGCAGCGTCTGGCCGGCGCGCGCGCGCTGCTGCACAAGCCCGATTACCTGTTCCTCGATGAAGCGACCAGCGCACTCGACGCCGACAACGAAGCGCTGCTCTACGGCCTGCTGGCCGCGCGGCTGCCAAGCGCGGCGATCGTCAGCATCGCGCACCGCGAATCGCTGACGGCGTTCCACGATCGCACGTTCGACGTGCAGCGCGACGCCGCGTAATCTCGGCGCCGCAAAGCAAAAAGAGCACGCCAGGGCGTGCTCTTTTTTTCATGGCGCGCGGCGCGAATCCCGCATCGCGCGCCGCGCCTGCCGCCCGATCAGCGCGGCAGTTCCGAATGGCCCATCAGGAACGCGTCGACCGCACGCGCGCACTGGCGGCCTTCGCGAATCGCCCACACCACGAGCGATTGGCCACGGCGCATGTCGCCCGCCGCGAACACCTTGTCGACCGAGGTCGAGTAGGCGCGCTCGCCTTCGGTGGCAGCACGCGCGTTGCCGCGCGCATCCTTGGCGACGCCGAACGCGTCGAGCACCGGCGCGGCCGGTTGCGTGAAGCCCATCGCCAGCAGCACGAGGTCGGCCTTCAGCTCGAATTCGGAACCCGGCACTTCGGTCATCTTGCCGTCCTTCCATTCGACGCGCGCGGCGATCAGCTTCTCGACCTTGCCGTTCGTGCCTTCGAGACGCTTGGTGGCGACCGCCCAATCGCGCTCGCAGCCTTCGTCGTGCGACGACGAGGTGCGCAGCTTGATCGGCCAGTACGGCCACACCATCGGCTTGTTTTCCTGCTCGGGCGGCTGCGGCAGCAGTTCGAACTGCATGACCGATTCCGCACCGTGACGGTTCGAGGTGCCGACGCAATCCGAGCCGGTATCGCCGCCGCCGATCACGATCACGTGCTTGCCCTTGGCGACCAGTTGGTCGGGCAGGCTGTCGCCGGCGTTGACGCGGTTCTGCAGCGGCAGGAAATCCATCGCGTAGTGCACGCCCGCGAGGTCGCGGCCCGGCACCGGCAGGTCACGCGGCGTTTCGGAGCCGCCCGCGATCACGATCGCGTCGAACTCGTCCTGCAGCGTATCGGGCGAGATGGTTTCCTTGGCCAGGCTGCCGATCGATTCGGGCAGCGGGTCCTTGCCGATGAACACGCCGGTGCGGAACGTCACGCCTTCGGCTTCCATCTGGCGCATGCGGCGATCGATCAGCCACTTTTCCAGCTTGAAATCGGGGATGCCGTAGCGCAGCAGGCCGCCCACGCGATCGTTCTTCTCGAACACGGTGACGTCGTGGCCGGCGCGCGCCAGTTGCTGCGCGGTGGCCAGGCCGGCGGGGCCGGAACCGACCACGGCCACCTTCTTGCCCGTCTTGTGCGCGGCCTGCAGCGGCTTGACCCAGCCTTCGGCCCAGGCCTTGTCGATGATCGCGTGCTCGATCGACTTGATGCCGACCGGATCGTTGTTGATGCCGAGCGTGCAGGCCGCTTCGCACGGCGCCGGGCAGATGCGGCCCGTGAACTCGGGGAAGTTGTTGGTCGAGTGCAGGACCTCGATCGCGTGCTGCCAATCCTGGCGATACACGAGATCGTTGAAGTCCGGAATGATGTTGTTGACCGGACAGCCGTTGTTGCAGAACGGAATGCCGCAATCCATGCAGCGTGCGCCCTGGATCTTCGCGTCTTCGTCGGACAGCGCCGCGACGAATTCCTTGTAGTGCTTCACGCGAGTGAGCGGAGCCTCGTACGCCTCGTGGCGGCGTTCGAACTCGAGAAAACCGGTTGCCTTGCCCATAAGGTTCTCGTCTGAATCTGGGTGGTTCGGGAGGGGACCCGCGCCCGCCGCTGGCGGCGGACGCGTTCGCTAGTTGGTATCGATCGGTTGCGTCAGGCTGCGACGGCGGCTTGCTTGGCGGCCTTCGCCGCGGCCATTTCGCCGAGTGCGCGCTTGTATTCGTGCGGGAACACCTTCACGAACTGGCGGCGCGCCGCATCCCAGTTTTCCAGCAGCGACTTCGCACGCGGCGAGCCGGTGAACTGGAAGTGACGCTCGATCAGCCCCTTCAGCAGCGCTTCGTCGGTCTGACCGGTGTGCCAGAGGCCACGGTCGACGGTGCGTTCCTGTTCGGCCTGTTGCAGCACCGGATCGAGCGCGACCATCGCCTTGTTGCACTTGGCCGCGAACATGCCGTCCGGATCGTAGACATAGGCCAGGCCGCCCGACATGCCGGCCGCGAAGTTGCGGCCGGTTTCGCCGAGCACCACCACCACGCCGCCCGTCATGTATTCGCAGCCGTGGTCGCCCGTGCCCTCGACGACCGCCGTGGCGCCCGAGTTGCGCACGCAGAAGCGCTCGCCAGCCACGCCGCGGAAGAACGCCTCGCCTTCCAGCGCGCCGTACATCACCGTGTTGCCGCAGATGATGTTCTCTTCCGACTTGCCGCGGAAATCGTTGGTCGGACGGATGATGATGCGGCCGCCCGACAGGCCCTTGCCGACGTAGTCGTTGCCGTCGCCGACCAGATCGAGCGTGACGCCCTTCGCGAGGAACGCGCCGAAGCTCTGGCCCGCGGTGCCCTTCAACTGGATGTGGATCGCGTCGTCGTCGAGGCCGTCACGGCCGTACTTCTTGGCGATCACGCCCGACAGCATCGCGCCGACCGTACGGTTGACGTTGCGCACCGGCTGGATGAACGACACGTGCTCGCCGTTCTCGATCGCGCCCTTCGCCTTCTCGATCAGCGTGTGGTCGAGCGCGCGCTCCAGGCCGTGATCCTGCACGTCGAGGTGACGCGTCGAGGCGTTCTCGACTTGCGGCTGGTAGAACACGCGCGTGAAGTCGAGGCCCTTCGCCTTCCAGTGCTCGACGCCCTTGCGCGTGTCGAGCAGCTCGGCACGGCCGATCAGGTCGTCGAACTTCGCGATGCCGAGTTGCGCCATGATTTCGCGCACTTCCTCGGCCACGAAGAAGAAGTAGTTGACGACGTGTTCGGGCTGGCCCGAGAACTTCGCACGCAGCACCGGGTCCTGCGTCGCCACGCCGACCGGGCAGGTGTTCAGATGGCACTTGCGCATCATGATGCAGCCCTGCACGACGAGCGGCGCCGTCGCGAAGCCGAATTCGTCGGCGCCGAGCATCGCGCCGATCGCGACGTCGCGGCCGGTCTTCATCTGGCCGTCGGCCTGCACGCGGATGCGGCCGCGCAGGCCGTTCAGCACGAGCGTTTGCTGCGTTTCGGCGAGGCCCAGTTCCCACGGCGTGCCGGCGTGCTTCAGCGACGACAGCGGCGAGGCGCCCGTGCCGCCGTCATGGCCGGCGATCACCACGTGATCGGCCTTGGCCTTGGCCACACCGGCCGCGACCGTGCCCACGCCCACTTCCGAGACGAGCTTCACCGAGATGCTCGCGACCGGGTTGACGTTCTTCAGGTCGTGGATCAGTTGTGCCAGATCCTCGATCGAGTAGATGTCGTGGTGCGGCGGCGGCGAGATCAGGCCCACGCCCGGCACCGCGTAACGCAGCTTGCCGATGTATTCCGAGATCTTGTGGCCCGGCAACTGGCCGCCTTCGCCCGGCTTCGCGCCCTGCGCCATCTTGATCTGGATCTGGTCGGCCGACGACAGGTATTCGGCATTGACGCCGAAGCGGCCCGACGCGACCTGCTTGATCTTCGAGCGCAGCGAATCGCCATCCTTCAGCGGGGTGTCGCGCACGACTTCCTCGCCGATCACCGAGCGCAGCGAATCGCCGTTCTTGATCGGGATGCCGCGCAGTTCGTTGCGGTAGCGGTTCACGTCCTCGCCGCCTTCGCCGGTGTTCGACTTGCCGCCGATGCGGTTCATCGCGACGGCCAGCGTGGCGTGCGCCTCGGTGCTGATCGATCCGAGCGACATCGCGCCGGTGGCGAAGCGCTTGACGATCTCCTTGGCCGATTCGACGTCGTCGATCGGGATCGCCTTGGACGGATCGACCTTGAACTCGAACAGGCCGCGGAACGTCATGTGACGGCGGGTCTGGTCGTTGATCAGGTGCGCGTATTCCTTGTACGTCTGGTACGAGTTGCTGCGCGTCGCGTGTTGCAGCTTGGCGATCGAATCGGGCGTCCACATGTGGTCTTCGCCGCGAATCCGGAACGCGTACTCGCCGCCGGCGTCGAGCATGTCGCGCAGGATCGGGTTGTCGCCGAACGCGTCGAGGTGCAGGCGCAGCGCTTCCTCGGCCACTTCGAACAGGCCGATGCCGCCGACCTTCGAGGCCGTGCCCTTGAAGTACTTGTTGACGAGGCTGCTCGCGAGGCCCACCGCTTCGAAGATCTGCGCGCCCGTGTACGACATGTACGTCGAGATGCCCATCTTCGACATGACCTTGTACAGGCCCTTGCCGACCGCCTTCGTGAAGTTGTAGATCGCCTTCTCGGCCGACAGGTCGCCCGGCAGGCCTTCGGCCATCTTGGCGAGCGTTTCCATCGCGAGGTACGGGTGCACGGCTTCCGCGCCGTAGCCCGCGAGCAGCGCGAAGTGGTGCGTTTCACGCGCCGAGCCGGTTTCGACGACGAGGCCCGTGCTGGTGCGCAGGCCCTGGTCGACCAGGTGCGAGTGGATGGCCGAGGTGGCCAGCAGCGCCGGGATCGCGACCGTATCCGCGTCGGTCTTGCGATCCGACACGATCAGGATGTTGTAGCCCGACTTGACCGCATCGACGGCTTCGGCGCACAGCGAGGCCAGACGCGCCTCGATGCCTTCCTTGCCCCAGGCGGCCGGGTAGCAGATGCTCAGTTCGTACGCGCTGAACTTGCCGCCCGTGTACTGATCGATCGAGCGGATCTTCGCGATGTCCTTGAAGTCCAGCACCGGCTGGGACACTTCGAGCCGCATCGGCGGGTTGACGTTCTGCGTGTCGAGCAGGTTCGGCTTCGGGCCGATGAACGACACGAGCGACATCACCATGTTTTCGCGGATCGGATCGATCGGCGGGTTGGTGACCTGCGCGAACAACTGCTTGAAGTAGTTGTAGAGCGTCTTGTTCTTGTTCGACATCACCGCGAGCGGCGAATCGTTGCCCATCGAGCCGATGCCTTCCTCGCCGCTGACGGCCATCGGCGCCATCAGGAACTTGAGGTCTTCCTGGGTGTAGCCGAACGCCTGCTGACGGTCGAGCAGCGTCGACGCCGAACGGCGTTCCGCGGCGACTTCCTCGTCCTTCGCGTCGATCTCGTCGAGCTTGATGCGCACCGCATCGATCCAGCTCTTGTACGGCTTCGCGTTCGCGAGGTTGTCCTTCAGTTCCTTGTCGTCGATGATGCGGCCGTGTTCCATGTCGATCAGGAACATCTTGCCCGGCTGCAGGCGCCACTTCTTGACGATCTTCGATTCGGGGATCAGCAGCGTGCCGGCTTCCGAGGCCATGATCACGAGGTCGTCGTCGGTGACGATGTAGCGCGCCGGACGCAGGCCGTTGCGGTCGAGCGTCGCGCCGATCTGGCGGCCGTCCGTGAAGGCGATCGCGGCGGGGCCGTCCCACGGCTCCATCATGGCGGCGTGGTATTCGTAGAACGCGCGGCGGTTGTCGTCCATCAGCGTGTGCTGTTCCCACGCCTCCGGAATCATCATCATCATCGCGTGGACGAGCGGATAGCCGGCCATCACGAGCAGTTCGAGGCAGTTGTCGAACGATGCGGTGTCCGACTGGCCCGGGTAGATCAGCGGCCAGAGCTTCGGCAGGTCGTCGCCGAGCACGTGCGAGGCGATCGCGCCGGTGCGGGCGTTCAGCCAGTTGACGTTGCCCTTCACCGTGTTGATTTCGCCGTTGTGGGCAATCATCCGGTACGGGTGGGCCAGTTCCCAGGCCGGGAACGTGTTGGTCGAGAAGCGCTGGTGCACCAGCGCCAGCGCCGACACCACACGCGCGTCCTGCAGGTCGCGGTAGTACACGCCGACCTGGCCGGCCAGCAGCAGGCCCTTGTAGACGATGGTGCGCGCCGACATCGACGGCACGAAGTATTCCTTGCCGTGCTGCAGCTTGAGCGCCTGGATGCGGTGGCTCGCCGTCTTGCGGATCACGTACAGCTTGCGTTCGAGCGCGTCGGTGACGATCACGTCCTTGCCGCGGCCGATGAAGATCTGGCGGATCAGCGGCTCGGACGCCTTGACCGTGGGCGAAATCGGCATGGTCGAATCGACCGGCACGTCGCGCCAGCCGAGCACCACTTGGCCTTCGGCCTTGACGGTGCGCTCCAGCTCCTGTTCGCAGGCGATGCGCGAGGCGCTTTCCTTCGGCAGGAACACCATGCCGACCCCATATTCCCCTTCCGGCGGCAGCGTCACGCCCTGCTTGGCCATGTCCTCGCGATAGAACGCGTCCGGGATCTGGATCAGGATGCCCGCGCCGTCGCCCATCAGCGGATCGGCGCCCACCGCACCGCGGTGATCGAGGTTTTCGAGAATCTTCAGGCCCTGCTCGACGATCTCGTGGCTTTTCTTGCCCTTGATGTGCGCAACGAAGCCGACGCCGCAAGCGTCGTGCTCGTTCTGCGGATCGTAAAGACCTTGCGCGGCGGGAACCGCGCCCTGCGGCTCTTGGTGGTCGTTCATGGGGACACCGTCTGAGTAGGGGCCTTGCGGCCGTTGAAACATGTACTTGTCGCCCGCCGCTTCGGCGGCGGCGTGGCGGGCTGGCGCCGGGCGCACTTTCGCCCGGCATGCCGGAAATCGGAATATACGCGACGAATCAACGGAATAGCAACAAAAACCGTTTGGTCTGACACCAATTATTTGGATGTTTCGGATTGGTGCCTTTTTATTGGGGACGTATCAATTTGGTGCAAAAAAAGGGCGGCACCCGAAGATGCCGCCGTGGTCCCCCCGCTGCCGTTATTACTGATGGGCGGATGGGTTGTGCGGACCATTGTTTTCACGTACCTTACGCGGCCGTCCGCGAGGCAGCGGCGAGACGCGACGGTTCGCGGTGCGGGCCGCCCACTCACGATACGTTTCGCTGCCGAGCACCCAGCCCTTGAGCGTGGCCTGCTGAAGCTGGTCGGTCTGGCGCTCGTCGAGCGGCTGTTCGCACAGCTCCTTGTAGGCGCGCTGCCGTTCGAACGGCGTGTTGCCGAGCGCCCAGTACAACGGGTGATCGGTGATCAGGCTGTCGACGGTCAGGCCGATATGGTGACGGTAGCTCGCCCAGCGGTAAGCCTCGGGGGCCTGCGCGAGCTGCGCACGCACCGGGCTCAACTCCACCACCCGGCTCGCCAGCAGGAAGTAGCGTTCGCCCTCGATCACGGTGGCGCGATAGCGGCCTTCCCACAACGTGCCGCGCCGCGAATAGCGGCGGTTGAAATGCGCAACATAACGTCGGCCGACCGCCTGCATCGCCTTCGGCAGGCTTGCCTCGTCGCTGGGCGTGACGAGCAGCTGAACTTGTCGCGGCAGCAGCACATAGGCATGCACTGCCAGTTGATGATCGCGCGCCGCCGCCTTCAGACAATCGATGAAAAGCTCGTAATCCTGATCGTCGACGAACGCAGGTTGCTGATCCAGGCCGCGCAGGATGACGTGCTGCGGCTGATCGGGAACGTAGAGTCGTGCTAGCCGTGCCATGCTGAATGTCCGTTTGATCGCGTTAGGAAATACCCGAAGGCCCGAAAGACTGCATCCGCGCAGAGCCCCGCGCGGCAGGGAGGATTCGTACGTTCGTGCGAATCCTAGGGAGATTGCTCTAGCTTACAAGCCTGTTCCGTTTGAAACGCCGTGGTCATAATGAGCACGCCTTTTATCAAGGAGGAGACAAACCGATGAAACAACAATTGGCCATTACGGGGACCGTTGCACTTGCACTCATGACTGCGGGCTCCCCCGCGCAAGCGCAATCGGCTGGAAGCTTCTATGTCACCACGGGCTGGTTTCATCTCGCCCCTCAGGATTCGAGCGACCCACTGAAAATCATGAGCGTGGGTGGAACCCCTGTGAATCAATCGGTCCCGAACACCGGCGCCGGCATTTCGGACGCCGACACGTTCGGCTTCACCGCCGGCTATTTCGTGACCGACCACATCGCTACCGAATTCGTCTACGGGGTGCCGCCAAAGTTCAATATTGAAGGCGAAGGATCGTTGTCGCGGTTCGGCACGATCGGCCGTGCCTACCAGTGGAGCCCGGCCCTGCTGCTCAAGTACTACTTCAACAGCGCCGAGGCGAAATTCCGTCCGTACGTGGGCGTCGGCGCGACCTACATCTACTTCACCGGTGCGAAGATCACCAACAGCGCCTTCGAGAACGGCGCCCTGGGCGGGCCGACCAGCGCCACGACCAGCAACCAGTGGGCGCCCGTGTTCAACGCCGGCTTCAACTACAACTTCAACAAGCATTGGTTTGCCGGCCTGTCGATCTCGTACATCCCGGTCAGCCTGACCGCCACCCTGACCACCCAACGCGCCAGCCAGGTCGGCACGCTCACGCAAACCTCTCAAGCCCACATCAAGCTGAATCCGATCGTGAGCTACGTGAACGTCGGCTACCGCTTCTGAACGACGTGCTTCTAAGCGTAGTCGAATATTTGGGGAATGGTTAATCTCGCAGCAATTTGTAGCGATTTTTTCCTGACGTAACGAAAGCGGGATGTGAACTTGCTTTACATCCCGCATCGTACGGAGCATTTTCATCGCCAACCGCGCGAATTCGATATTTTTATTTTCCGCTTGGTTGGGTTCCGGCCCGAAAAACATTCTCTTTCGAGGTGATCCTCGAAGGCGGCAACCGCCGAATGCGAGCTCAATCGCGCGCGTCAGCCTTGCGCTGTGGCGAAATCGGGGCCGATCAAATCGATACGATCGGTACAGATCAGATCCACACCCCACCCGATCAGTTCGCGCGCACGCGCCGGATCGTTGACCGTATAGGCCAGCGTACGCAGCCCGGCCGCGCGGATCGCGGCCACGCGCGCCGCGTCGAACTCGCGATGGTTCGCATGCAGCGCGACGCAGCCGAGCCGGGCGGTGAGCGCCTGCCAGTCGTCCGGCAGCGTGTCGAGCAGCAAGCCGCGCGGCAACGCCGGCGCCGCGCGCTGCGCAGCCGCCAGCGCGTCCACCGAAAACGACGACAGCAGCGGCGGCACCGCCGCGCCGCACCAATAGCGCGCCGTGTCGCGCGCCACCCGCTCGCCGGTTTCGGCCTCGCGCCCCGGGCACGGCTTGATCTCCACGTTGGCCGCCAGGCCGAGCGCGAGGCAGCGCGAGGCGGCTTGCTCCAGCGTCGGCATCCGTTCGCCGGCGAAGCGCGCGTCGAACCAGCTTCCCGCATCGAGCGCGGCCAGCGCGGCGTAATCCATGCCGGCCGCCGCACCCTCGCCGTTCGAAGTGCGCGCGACCGTATCGTCGTGCAGCAGGAAGCTGATGCCGTCGGCCGACAGCTTCGCGTCGAACTCCACCATCCGGTGCCCGCGCCGCGCCCCCTCCTCGAGGCCGGCCAGCGTGTTTTCGGGCGCCAGCTTGCCACCGCCGCGATGCGCGACGATGCGCGCGACAGACGCATACGGCCAGGATTGCGGATCGTGCTCGGGCATGACGGTGTCCTCGTTCGACTGCGGGGTGGAATCGGAGATCAGTTGGCGCGGTGGCCCGTGTCCGGGTCGAAGAAATGCAGCCGGTGCGCGGGCAGCGACACCTGCAGCGCCGAGCCGGTCGGCGGGCGCTCGGCGTAGGGCAGCCGCACCGCCACGTCGTAGTCGCCCCAGCGGCCGTGCGCGAGATTGTCGGCGCCGAGCAGCTCGCACGAATCCACCGGCAAGGTGGCGGCCGGCATGCCGGGCTGCGGCGTCATGTGTTCGGGCCGCATGCCGAGCACCCACTCGCGGCCCGGCGCCACCTCGCGGCCGATGCCGGGCGCGCCGGCCACCGGCAGGCGCGGCCCGCCGCCCGCCACCTCGAACAGCGCGCCGTCGGCCGAGAGCCGCCCGCGCAGCAGGTTCATGGCCGGCGAGCCGATGAAGCCGGCCACGAAGGTGGTCGCCGGCTTTTCGTAGACGTCGACGGGCGCGCCGATCTGCTCGGCCCGCCCGCGGTTCATGACGATCACGCGCTGCGCCAGCGTCATCGCCTCGATCTGGTCGTGCGTGACGTACACGCTGGTGGTGCCGAGCCGTGCATGCAGGCGCTGGATCTCCAGCCGCATCTGCACGCGCAGCTTGGCGTCGAGGTTCGACAGCGGCTCGTCGAACAGGAACACCGCCGGCTCGCGCACGATCGCGCGCCCCATCGCCACGCGCTGCCGCTGCCCGCCCGACAGCTCGCGCGGCCGCCGCGCGAGCAGCGCCTCGAGTTCGAGGATCTTCGCGGCGGCCGCCACCCGCGCGTCGATTTCCGTGCGGGGAAGGCCGCGGATCTTCAGGCCGTAGCCCATGTTCTGCGCGACCGTCATGTGCGGGTACAGCGCGTAGTTCTGGAACACCATCGCGATATCGCGATCCTTCGGCTCCAGCGCGTTGACGACCGTGCCGCCGATCGCGATCTCGCCTTCCGTCACGCTCTCCAGCCCGGCGATCATCCGCAGCAGCGTCGATTTCCCGCAGCCGGACGGCCCGACCAGCACGATGAATTCGCCGTCGGCGATGTCGGCGTCGATGCCGTGCAGGACGGTGTGTTTGCCGTCGTAACTCTTGCGGACGCCGTTCAAGCTCAGTGCAGCCATGCTTCGACACTCTCCAGACAGATGCTTATTTTTCGGTATCCACCAGGCCGCGCACGAACCAGCGCTGCATGGCCAGCACCACCACCAGCGGCGGCAGCATGGTCAGCAGCGTCGCGGCCATCACGAGATGCCACTCGGTGGCCGCGTCGCCGCTGGCGATCATGGTCTTGATGCCGACCACGGCGGTCGACAGCGCGCCGTCGGTGGTGATCAGGATCGGCCACAAATACTGGTTCCAGCCGTAGATGAAGGTGATCACGAACAGCGCCGCGATGCTGGTGCGCGACAGCGGCAGCACCACGTCCCAGAAGAAGCGCAGCGGCCCGGCGCCGTCGATGCGCGCGGCGTCCATCAGCTCGTCGGGCAGCGTCATGAAGAACTGCCGGAACAGGAAGGTGGCGGTGGCCGAGGCGATCAGCGGCAAGGTCAGGCCCGCGTAGCTGTTGGTCATGCCGAGGCTGGACACCACCTGCACGGTCGGGAAGATCCGCACCTCGACCGGCAGCATCAAGGTGACGAAGATCAGCCAGAACGCCGTGTTGCGGAACGGAAAGCGGAAATACACGATCGCATAGGCCGACAGGATCGACACGGCGATCTTGCCGAGCGCGATCACCAGCGCCATCACGAGGCTGTTGATCAGCAGGACGCCGAACGGCGTGACGGTCGCGCCGCTGCCGCGATGCCAGATGGTGGCGATGTTCTCGAACAGGTGGGTGCTGGGGATCAGCGACAGCGGCACCGTGAACACTTCCTGCGCGCTCATGGTGGCGGCGCAGAAGCCCACGTACACCGGAAACAGCAGCATCACCACGCCGGCGATCAGCACCGCGTGACAGAACCGGTCGAAGCCCTTGCGATTCTCGATCATACGTATTGCACCCTGCGTTCGACGAAACGGAACTGCACCACGGTGAGCGCCACCACGATCGTCATCAGCACCACCGACTGCGCGCCGGAGCTGCCGATGTCGAGCCCCTGGAAGCCCTCGGTGTAGATCTTGTAGATCAGCGTCTTGGTGCTCTGGCCGGGGCCGCCCGCGGTGGCCGCGTCGATCACCGGGAAGGTGTCGAAGAACGCGTACACCAGGTTCACGACCAGCAGGAAGAAGCTGGTCGGCGACAGCAGCGGCAGCGCGATGTTGAAGAAGCGCCGCACCGGGCCGGCGCCGTCGATCGCGGCCGCCTCGATCAGCGAGCGCGGGATCGCCTGCAGGCCGGCGTAGAAGAACAGGAAGTTGTAGCTGACCTGCTTCCAGATCGAGGCGATCACGACCAGCGTCATCGCCTGGCCCGGATACAGCGCGTGATTCCAGACGATGCCGAGCTTCGCCAGCGCATAGGTGACGATGCCGATGCTCGGGTTGAACAGGAACGCCCACAACACCGCGGCGATGGTCGGCGCGACCGCGTACGGCCAGATCAGCAGCGTGCGGTAGACGCGCGAGCCGCGCATCACGCGGTCGGCGCAGGCGGCCAGCAGCAGCGACACGACCAGCCCGCCGACCGTCACGAGCGCGCTGAACAGCAGCGTGGTCTTGAACGAATCGAGGTAGAGCGGATCGCCGAACAGGTGCGCGAAGTTGGCCAGGCCGACGAACTCGCTGGTGGTGCCGAACGCGTCCTGCGACTGGGTCGACTGCCAGAGCGCGACGCCGGCCGGCCAAAGAAAGAAGATCGCGGTGATCGCCAGTTGCGGCGCGACCAGCAGATACGGCAACACGCTCGTGCCGAATCGGGAACGGGATGACATCGGTGGAATTCCGTCGACAAAGAAGCCGCTTCGCCGCGCCGCCGTGTTGCTGCCACGGCGGCGCAACGGCGCGGCGGAACCGCGCTCAGGAGCCTTGCTTCTCGAAACGGCGCAGCAGTTCGTTGCCGCGCGCCACGGCTTCGTCGAGCGCGGCTTGCGGCGTCTTCTTCTGCGCCCAGACCTGTTCCAGCTCCTCGTCGACGACGGTGCGGATCTGCGGCATGTTGCCCAGGCGCAGCCCCTTCGTGAACGGCAGCGGCGGCTTGTTCAGCATCTGCTTGGTGGCCGTGTCGGCACCCGGGTTCTTCGCGTAGAAGCCCTGCTCGCGCGTCAGGTCGTAGGCGGCCGTGGTGACCGGCAGGTAACCGGTGTCCTGGTGCCACTTCGCGGCCACCGGCGCCGAGCTCAGGTAGGCCAGGAACTTGGCGACGCCCTTGTAGGTGTTCGCATCCTTGCCGTTCAGCACCCACAGGCTCGCGCCGCCGATGATCGCGTTCTGCGGCGCGCCCTTCACGCCGGCGTCGTACGGCATCATGCCGGTGCCGAAATCGAACTTCGCGTACTTGCGGATGGTGGCCAGCGCGCCCGACGAGGTCGTCATGATCGCGCAGTCGCCGCTGTAGAACTTGGCGGTGGCTTCGTCCTTGCGGCCGGCGTAGCTGAACGTGCCTTCCTTGGCCATGTCCTGCAGGAACGCGATGTGGGCGACCTGCTGCGGCTTGTTGAATTCGAGCACGGCGTCGGTGCCGTCGAAGCCGTTGTTGCGCGTCGCGAACGGCAGGCCGTGCCACGCGCTGTAGTTCTCGAGCTGAATCCAGCCCTGCCAGCCGGTGGTGTAGCCGCAGGTCGAGCCGGCCTTGCGCAGCTTCTCGGCGTCGGTCTTCACCTCGGCCCAGGTTTTCGGCGGCTGGTTCGGATCGAGCCCGGCCTTCTTGAACAGATCCTTGTTGTAGTACAGCACCGGCGTCGAGCTGTTGAACGGCATCGAGACGAGGTGGCCCGTTTTCGCGTCGCTGTAGTAGCTGGCCACGGTCGGCACGAAGGACTTTTCGTCGAGCGGCACGCCGGCCTGGCGGAACACGTCGGACACCGGCAACACCGCCTTCTTGGCCTGGATCATGGTGGCCGTGCCGACTTCGTACACCTGGAGAATCGCCGGCGCGTTGCCGCTGCGATAGGCCGAGATGCCGGCGGCCAACGCCTGGTCGTAGGTGCCCTTGAACACCGGCACGATCTTGTAGTCGCTCTGCGATGCGTTGAACTGCTCGGCGATCGCATTGACCTTGTCGCCCAGCGCGGCTTCCATCGCGTGCCAGAACTGGATTTCGGTCGCGGCGAACGCGCTGCCCTGCATGCCGAACCAGATCATCCCGCCCGCAGCCAGCGAACGAACCAGGGTGTTGACTCTCATCGACGCATCTCCATGTTGTGCGGCCTGGCTCCCATGGCCGGCCGCTTGTGTTTGCCCGTGGCGGGCGGCAGCGCAGTCTAGTTCTCGTCCATGACAAACAGGCGTTGATATTCCTTCAGCGCGAAGCGGTCCGTCATGCCGGCGATGTAGTGCGCGATGAGCCGCGGCTGGGCCGCCGGCTCGGCGCTCTGATAGGCCGGCGGCAGCAGGCGCGGGTCGCCGGTGAAGGCGTCGTACAACCCCGTCACGACGCGCTGCGCCTTGTTCGCCATGCGCATCACTTTGTAGTGGCGATAGAGGTTGTGGAACAGGAAGCGCTTGAGCTCGGCGGCCTCCTCGGCGATCACCGGGCTGTGCGCCACCAGTTGCGGGCAGCGCCGCACGTCGTCGAGCGAGGCCGGCGCGTATTCGGCGAGGTTGCGCGTGGTGGCGTCGATCAAATCGACGATCAGCGTATTGATGATGCGGCGCACCGTTTCGTGCACCAGCCGGCGGCCTTCGAGCGACGGAAAATCGCCGAGCGCCGCGTCGTAATGGCGGCGCCAGAGCGCGATGCCGGCCAGTTGCGCAATCGTGATCAGGCCCGAGCGCAGGCCGTCGTCCACATCGTGGTTGTTGTAGGCGATCTCGTCGGCGATGTTGGCGATCTGGGCTTCCAGCGACGGCCGGCCGCCTTCGAGGAAGCGCTCGCCGAGTTCGCCGAGCTTGCGCGCATTCTCGCGCGAGCAGTGCTTGAGAATGCCCTCGCGCGTCTCGAAGCAGAGGTTCAGGCCATCGAACGCGCCGTAGTGCTCTTCCAGCTCGTCGACCACCGCGAGGCTCTGCAGGTTGTGCTCGAAGCCGCCGTGTTCGCGCATGCATTCGTTCAGCGCATCCTGCCCGGCATGGCCGAACGGCGTATGGCCGAGATCGTGGGCCAGCGAGATCGCCTCGACCAGATCCTCGTTCAGGCGCAGGTTGCGCGCCACCGAGCGCGCGATCTGCGCGACTTCGAGGCTGTGCGTGAGGCGGGTGCGGAACAGGTCGCCTTCGTGATTCACGAAGACCTGGGTTTTGTATTCGAGGCGGCGGAATGCCGTCGAATGGACGATGCGGTCGCGGTCGCGCTGGAATTCGGTGCGCGCGGCGGGCGGCGTTTCGTGGTGCCGGCGGCCTCGCGTGCCGATCGAATGGGCCGCGTAGGGCGCGAGGTGCGCTTCGAGCGCGGCGACGGTCGGCGCGGCGACAGGCCCGCCGGTTCGGCCGGGCCGCGCCTGCGACGCGTCGGTGGGGTGTGGCAACTCGCGGGGTGTTTCGCTCACTGTCTCCTCCACTGCTGGGGCGCCGGACGATCCGGCGCCACGTTACCGGATTGCGGCGGCGAGCGTGGCCTGGACCAGGTCGTCGGGCGCCGAGGTGATCGAGGCGGCGCCGAGCCGCTCGAGCACGATGAATTTGATCGCGCCGGCTTCGGCCTTCTTGTCGACCTGCATCATCTCGACATAGCGGGCCGCGCCGAGATCGGGCGCGCGCACCGGCAGGTGCGCGGCGGCGATCACGCGGTTCAGGCGCTGGCGCGACGCGTCGTCGAGACGGCCGAGCCGCACCGACAGATCGGCCGCCATCACCATGCCGCAACCGACCGCCTCGCCGTGCAGCCATTCGCCGTAGCCGAGGCCGGCCTCGATCGCATGGCCGAACGTGTGGCCGAAATTGAGGATCGCGCGCAGCCCGCCCTCGCGCTCGTCGGCGGCCACCACGCCGGCCTTGATCTCGCACGAGCGCTTGACGGCTTCGGTCAGCGCGGCCGGCTCGCGGCGGTTCAGCGCCTCGATGTCGGCCTCGATCCAGTCGAAGAACGCCGGGTCGGCGATCGCGCCGGTCTTGATGACCTCGGCGATGCCGGCCGCCAGCTCGCGCTCGGGCAGCGTGCGCAGCGCGCCGATATCGGCGATCACCGCTTGCGGCTGGTAGAACGCGCCGATCATGTTCTTGCCGAGCGGGTGGTTGATGCCGGTCTTGCCGCCGACCGACGAATCGACCTGCGACAGCAGCGTGGTGGGCACCTGGATGAACGGCACGCCGCGCATGTAGCAGGCAGCCGCGAAACCGGTCATGTCGCCCACCACGCCGCCGCCGAGCGCGATCAGCGTGGTCTTGCGGTCGGCGCGCGAGCCGAGCAGCCCGTCGAAGATCAGGTTCAGCGTTTCCCAGTGCTTGTAGGCTTCGCCATCGGGCAGCACCACCGTCTCGACCTGCTTGCCGAGCGGCGCGAGCGCGGCGCGCAGCGCATCGCCGTAGAGCGGATCGACCGTGGTGTTGGTGACGATGGTGACGGAAGCGCCCTTGATATGCGGCGCGAACAGTTCGGTGCGGCCGATCAGGCCATCGCCGATATGAATCGGGTAGGCGCGATCGCCCAGGTCGACATTGACGGTAATCATGCTTGTAGCGGCTTGGCGACGATGCCGGCCAGTTCGAGCTGCATCAGCACCATGTTGACGAGACCATTGACGGACGGACGGCCGGTTTCGATCACGAAATGCGCGCATTCGCGATAGAGCGGATCGCGCACTTCGTAAAGCGCTTCGAGCCGGGCCTTGGGATCTTCCGTCTGCAACAGCGGGCGGTTCTTGTCCTTGCGGGTACGCAGCCAGAGATCGTGCGGATTGGCGCGCAGATAGATGACGATGCCGCGTGAATTCAGTGCGTTGCGATTTTCGGGGCGGATCACGGCACCGCCGCCGGTAGCCAGCACCACATTACTGCGCTGGCTCAACTCGGCAATCATCTTTTCCTCGCGATCGCGAAAGCCTGCCTCGCCTTCGAGTTCGAAGATGACCGGGATGCGCGAGCCGGTGCTGGCCTCGATTTCGTGATCGGAATCGAAGAACGGCCGGTCGAGACGGCGCGCGACCGCACGACCCACGGTGGTTTTACCCGCCCCCATGAGTCCGACGAAAAATACGCTTGCGTGTGGGTCCCGCGCTTGCAACGGCTTCCTCTGCTTCAATCTTGCTGGTGTGTGGCGCAGCTTACTGGCAAATCGCCGGCCTTGTCGAGCGTGGCCGGCCGGCACTCGGCCGGCGGCTGCGGCGCCGTGCGGGCCGGCCCGCCTGCCCCGGCCGGCTCGCCGACCACGCGCGGCGTGATGTAGACGACCAGCTCGCTCGACTTCTCGCGCCGCGCCTTGTGGCGGAACAACGCCCCCAAAACCGGTATTTTGCCCAAGACCGGCACCCGAGTCACATCGTCCCACTCGTTTCGCTCGTAAATTCCGCCGATCGAGACCGTCCCCCCATTTTCGACCTCGACGCGCGTGCGCACGTGTTTGGTGTGAATCGCCGGCCCGGCGTCGGTTTCCTCGCCCACGCTGTCCTTGGCGATATCGAGGTCGAGCACCACCTGCCCGTCGGGCGTGATCTGCGGCTCGACTTCGAGCTTGAGCGTGGCGCGGCGGAACTGCACGCCCGACACGCCACGCCCGACCTTGGCCTGATACGGCAGCTCGGTGCCCTGCTCGACCAGCGCCGGCGCGCGATCGGCCGTGACCACGCTCGGCCGCGACAGGATCTGGCCCCGCCCTTCCGATTCGAGTGCACTCAACTCGATATCGAGCAAGCGCGTGGCGCCGGCGACGAACAGCGTGAGGCCGGCCGTGGCGGCCTCGAAACCGGACAGCGGACGCGCGGACAGATCGACGAGACGCCCGCCCGGGCCGCCGACCAGGCCGGTGGCAAGCGGATTGCCGCCACCCGCCACGTCGGACGGGCCGTCGCCGCTTGCCGCGCCGCCTTTCCCCTCCTTGCCCAGGTTGCGTGTGCGCAAGGCCAGCCGAGCGCCCAGTTCACGCGAGAACCCGCGCTCGCCCTCCACGATCCGCGCCTCGATCAGAACCTGGCGGGCCGGCCGGTCGAGCTGCGCGACCAGCGCGGCGATCTGCGCGAGCCGGCCGGCGAGATCGGTGACGAACAGCAGGTTGGTGCGCGGATCGGCCAGCACCGAGCCGCGCCGGGACAGCACACGCTGCCCCGCGCCGCCCGCCAGCAAACGCGCGACATCGTTGGCGCGCGGGTAGCGCAGCACGAAGGTGCGGCTCGCCAGCGGCTCCAGGTCGGCTGCACGCGCATGGGCCTCGAAACGTTCCCGCTCGCGCGCGGCCAGCTCGGCGACCGGCGCGACCCAGATCACCTCGCCACGCGTGGCCATCGCCAGGCCGTTCGCGTCGAGCAGCGCATCGAACGCGTCGCGCCAGCGCACGTCGTGGATGCGCAGCGTGACGCTGCCCTGCACCCGGCCGCTCAGGACCACGCTCTTGCCGGTGAAGCGCGCGAACGCATCGAAGGCCGCCGCGAGCGGGGCTTGCCGCAGATCGAGGGAGATCCGGCGGCCGTCGGCAGCAGCGCCCGGTTTCGACGGCAGGCTGGACAAGCGCACGGGGGGCGGCAAGGGCGTGGGGGGACCTTCCAGCGCGGGCTGGGGCGCGATGGCGGCCGGTGCTTCCGGGGGGTTCTCCGCCTCACCGCCGGCAGCGGATTGCGAGGCATCGGCAGAGGGTGGGAACGGCGTCCCACTACCGACTGCCAGCGCGCTCGTTCCGGCGATCCGGCCGCCATCGCCATCGAAGAACCCCGGCCCGCCACCGCCCGCAACCGGGGCCGATCCCGCCATGCCCGTGCCCAGCCGGGCCGCGATGGGCATGACGAGCGGCAGCGGCGGCGGCAACCTGGCCGCTGCGGGCAACGCCCCGTCGCACATCAGGGCGAGCGCCATCGCCAGCCTCGCGATATCTCGACGAGCGCCGTTCATGATTGCCCTTCCCCGGCCAGCATGACGCGATGCTCGCGGCCGTCGCCCGAGCCGAACCACACCCCGCCGCCATCGATACGTGCGATGCGTTCGCCTCCGATACGCTCACCGGGCGCGGCGCACCAAGGCCCGCTCTCGGCATCGAATACGGCCAACGCGTGCCGCGCGTTACCGACGATCCCGGCCAGCCGTGGCGACGGCGCCGCTTCGCGGCCACCGAAATCGGCATCGGCGGGCAAACCGACCGTCAGGACGTCGAACGGATCGGGCAACATCAGCGCGCCTTGGCCCCGTGCCGCCGCCCCCGGCGACACCGCCAGCCGCGCCGAAAACGTCGCACCCGCCGCCTGCCGTTCGATGTCGAGCCGGACCGGCGCAACGTTCAGCGGCAACGCCGCCAACGCGCGGACCCAGCCCGCGATCGCGCCGATACGGCCATCGCCGGCAATGTCGTAGCGCGGCTCGGCCTCGTTTCCCGCATCTTGCACACCACCGGGGGCCGGCGCGAGATGCCGGATGTGCAGGCCCTGCTCATGCGCGGCGAGCGCGAGCTGCCATAGCGGATCCTGCGAGTCGGGCGAACCGGCTCCATCGCTCGATTCGCGAACCTTGGCGAGACGCGGGCCGGCTGCCGCGTCCGGTTCGACGTCGGCCGCATGAGGCTGGCGCTCGATCCGTTGCTCGACGTCGGCCCGCTTCGCACTCGCCGTTTCATGCATGGCACGCGCTCGCGTCACGCCGCTCCAGTCACGCTCGTTCGACATAACGCATAGCACCAGAAACGCTGCCACGGCTGCCGCCACGAGTACGGCCAGCCGGCGCACACCGGCATGACGCCCATCGCTTGTCTGATTGCCGATCCGCGTGTTCATCCTCGGCCTCCCGATTCATGCGCGCCGCCGATTTGCGCGGTCTGCCGCTGCGCGGCCGGCTCCGGCCAACGAATGCGCACCGCGAAGCGCAATGCCGCCGCGCCCTTCGACGCACCGACCGCAAGCGGCGCGTCGGCGGCGGCCTTCACGCCCGACATCTCGATCCGCCACTCGGGCCGCCGCTCGCGCAAGCGTTCGAGCCACCGTCGCGCCGCGGCCGGATCGTGCGCCCGCACCTCGAGTTCGGCCCGATCGCCGGCGTGACGCAACGCCAGCAGCATCACCGTGCGGTAGTCGAGTGCGCGCAACACGTCGAGCAGCGCGACGAGCCGGGCGAGTGGCCTGGCGCGTTCGATGGCGGCCCGCTCGCGGGTGCGCCGCGCCTCGCGCGTCTGCACCGCCGCCTCTGCCAAACGCACGCGCGGCGCCCACGCGGCAAGCTGTGTTTCGATCGCCGCGCGCTGCCCGTCGAGCCGCACGCGCTCGGCCGCCTGCACGGCGCAAACCAACGCGGCACAGACAAAACCGAACCCAACCGCCCCGGCAAACTCCGCCACCCCTCGCCGCCGCGCCAGCCTCGCGTCGCGCTGCCGGTAAGGCAGCAGATTGAAGCCGCCGAGCCACGCACGCCGCTGCGCCGCATCGCGCGCCAGCGCCTGCGCAGGCAACCCCCGCCGCGCGCTCATTCGCACACCCCGCGCAGGCCCAGGCCGAACGCCACCGCGAACCGGCCGCCCGCGCGACCTTGCTGCACCTCGGGGCGCTCGCCGCCGCCGGCCGCGCAATACGTGGCGCAATAGGTGGCGCAATCGAACGGCAGCGCGAGGCAGCCCAGCAGATCGGCGATCTCCGCGAACACGGGCGGCGACGCGCCGTTGCTCGCGCCCGATTCGCCGGCCGCCCCCACATAGGCGTAGTGCAGCTCGCCCCGGCTCGCCAGGTCGCGCAACAGGTCGGACAGATCGGCGTATTCGGGCGACGGCATGCGCAGATGCGCGGTGACGGCCAGCCCCTCGACGCGCCAGGCATCCACGCTGCCCTCGCCGATCCAGAGCGCCGCATAGGCCTGCGTCGGGGCGATTTCTCCATAGGCGATCTGCCGGATCGCGCGCAGCGCCGCATAGGGCTCGCCGTCGATGCCGGTCAGCAGGAAGCCCGCGGCCGCCACCGCTTCGAGCCGCAATTCGACCCGCGCGCGCTCGGCCGAGGCCACCAGCAAACGGCCCGGATAGAGGATGTCGTTGACGCACCAGTCGATCGCCAGCGCCTCGCGCGACAGCCCGGTCACGCGCTCGGCCTCGGCATGCACGGCCGGCTCCACCGGCCCCTGCGCGGCAATGCGCGGATCGAGCGCGGACATCGTCACCTCGCGCGACGGCAACGCCATCACGGCCGACATCCCGCGCACCGGCAAGCGCCCCGCCATGCGCTCGACGATCGCGCCGAGCGCCTGCGTCACGCACGACCAGTCGCCCCCCGCCAGATCGCACGGCTGCGCATAGTGCTGCGCGTCCAGCGCTTCGATCGTCGGCGTATTGCCGCGCCGGCTCACGAATGCCACGCGCACCGCGTCGTGTCCCACGTCGATCCCGGCGGCAACGCGCCGCCCGGCCATCCATCGTCGATATCTCGCCATCGGTCCTCCCCAGCGCCGCGCGGCAGGGGCGCGGCTCGACGACCATTCTCGCGAGCGGCCCGCACCGCCGACAGTCGGCCGGATGGCCAGCAAAGCGGCGAAATTTCCCGTCGTCTTATCCGTTCGGACAGGCACCATGAACGTGCATACCGGGCGTTTATAATCGCGTGTCCGTTTTTCGGTATGCCTATGCAACCCACGAATCCCTCGACGCCGCCGCAGGCGAGCGAACCGACCTGGCCCCGGGCTGGCGAGACGCCGTCGGCCGGCGAGCCGCCGCAGCCGCCGCCTCCGCTCCCCCCGGCGGCGGAACCACCACCGCCGCCGCCGCCCCCGCCCCCGCCCCGCAAGCGGCCGTGGTGGCTGAAGCTGCTGCTCGCCCTGGTGGGGCTGTGCGTGGCGGCCGTGGTGTGCGCGGGCCTCGTGCTCGGCTATGCGCTCGTGGTCGCGTGGCCCAACATGCCGTCGCTCGAGGCGCTGACCGACTACCGGCCCAAGGTGCCGCTGCGCATCTACACGTCCGATCACGTGCTGATCGGCGAATTCGGCGAGGAGCGCCGCGACATCGTCCATATCCAGGACGTGCCCGATTCGCTGAAGAAGGCGATCCTCGCCATCGAGGACGCGCGCTTCTACGAACACGGCGGCGTCGATCTGACCGGCATCGCGCGTGCCGGCGTGGTGGCGCTGACCAACGGCCACGCCACGCAGGGCGCCAGCACGATCACGATGCAGGTCGCGCGCAACTTCTTCCTGTCGAGCGAGAAAACCTACACGCGCAAGATCTACGAAATGCTGCTCGCGTACCGCATCGAGCGTGCGCTGACGAAGGATCAGATTCTCGAGGTGTACATGAATCAGATCTATCTCGGCCAGCGCGCGTACGGCTTCGCGAGCGCCGCGCGCGTGTATTTCGGCAAGGACCTGAAGGATCTGACGCTCGCCGAGGCCGCGATGCTGGCCGGGCTGCCGAAGGCGCCGTCGGCCTACAACCCGGTGGTCAATCCGAAACGCGCGAAGGTGCGCCAGCAGTACATCCTGCAACGCATGCTGGAGCTGAACTTCATCACGCGCGATCAGTACGACGAAGCGGTTGCGCAGCCGCTGGTGGTCAAGAGCGCGACGCGCGAATACAGCGTGCACGCCGAATACATCGCGGAAATGGTCCGGCAGATGATGTACGCGCAGTACAAGGATGAAACCTACACGCGCGGGTTCAACGTGGTCACCACGGTCGATTCGGCCGACCAGACGCTCGCCTATCAGGCGCTGCGCCGCGGCCTGATGGACTACGAGCGCCGTCACGGCTATCGCGGCCCGGAAGCGTTCATCGAATTGCCGGCCGATGCCTCGCAGCGCGAGCAGGCGATCGACGACGCGCTGCTCGACCATCCCGACAACGGCGAACTGATCGCCGCCGTCGTCACCAGCGTCGATCCGAAGCAGATCCAGGTCAGTTTCATGGACGGCAGCAGCGCCACCGTCGGCGGCACCAACCTGCGCTTCGCCTCGGCCGCGCTGGCCGCCAACGCCCAGCCGAACCGCAAGATCCGGCCCGGCGCGATCGTGCGCGTGGTCAAGACCGACAGCGGCGACTGGGCGATCACGCAATTGCCGCAGGTCGAAGGCGCGTTCATCTCGATCGTGCCGCAGAACGGCGCGATCCGTTCGCTGGTGGGCGGCTTCGATTTCAACAAGAACAAGTTCAACCACGTCACGCAGGCGTGGCGGCAACCCGGTTCGAGCTTCAAGCCGTTCATCTATTCGGCCTCGCTCGACAAGGGCCTCGCGCCGTCGACCATCATCAACGACGGCCCGCTCTACTTCAGCGCCGCCGAAACGGGCGGCCAGCCGTGGGAGCCGAAGAACTACGGCGGCGGCTTCGACGGCCCCGAGCCGATGCGCACGGCGCTGATGCGCTCGCGCAACCTGGTGTCGATCCGGATCCTGAACTTCATCGGCACCAAGTACGGGCAGCAATACATCACGCGCTTCGGCTTCGACGCCGATCGTCACCCGGCCTATCTGCCGATGGCGCTCGGCGCCGGCCTCGTCACGCCGCTGCAGATGGCGGGCGCGTACTCGGTGTTCGCCAACGGCGGCTATCGCGTCAATCCGTACCTGATCGCCGAGATCACCGACGCGAACGGCAGCGTGGTGGCACGCGCGCAGCCGCTGGTGGCCGAGCAGAACGCGCCGCGGGCGATCGACGCGCGCAACGCCTACGTGATGAACAGCCTGCTGCAAAGCGTGGCGCAGCACGGCACCGGCGCGAAAACCAACGTGCTCAAGCGCACCGATCTCGGCGGCAAGACCGGCACCACCAACGATTCGCGCGATGCGTGGTTCGCGGGCTTCCAGCACACGCTGGCCGCGATTGCCTGGATCGGCTACGACAGCCCGCGCAGCCTCGGCGATCGCGAAACCGGCGGCGGCCTTTCGCTGCCGGTGTGGATCGACTACATGGGGCCGTCGCTGAAAAACGTGCCCGAATACACGATGCCGAAGCCGGACGACGTCACCGTGATCGGCGGCGAGCTGTTCTTCAGCGACTTCACGCCGGGCCACGGCTTCGTGCCGACCGTCGGCGTCGCGCAGGCGGCCGCACCGACCGATGCCTCGATCCCGCACGTCGATTCGCAGGAGCGGCAGGACATCATGAACCTGTTCGAGGGCGGCAACTGACGCGGCTCGCGTTCATGCCCCGCAACGCAAAAGAGCGACCCACGGGTCGCTCTTTTGCTTGATGCCGCCCGATTTCCGAACCGGGCAGCGGGCTGCGTGATCGACGCTCAGGCGCTGAACGGCACCGGCTCCCCGGCCTGTTCGCTCGCGTAGCGCGTGAGTGCCTCGAAGAACTCGTCGCCCGAGCGCGTGTCGCGCCAGGCGCCGTCGACGAAGCGGTAATGGAAGCCGCCCGATTTCGCGGCGATCCACACTTCCTTCATCGGAGGCTGCAGGTTGATGATGATCTTCGTGCCGTTCTCGAAACTCAGCGTGATGACGCTGCCGTTGCGGCCCAGATCGATGTCGAGATCGCCTTCGTTGGCGGTGTCCACGCAGCGCTCGACGGCCGCCAGAACAGCCTCGGCGCGGGTCAGGTATTCAGTATCGCTCATGCTAAACTCTGTCGATTCAATTGTTTAGGGACGATCATGCGTGTCGTTTTCCAGATGAGCGCGATTGTAGCGGCTTTGGCGCTGGCCGGCTGCGGTCAACGCGGCGCGCTCTATCTGCCCGTCGTGCCGCCGTTGCCCCCGAAGCCCGTCCTCGAGACGCAACCCGGCCTGCAACCCGACGCATCCGATACGGCCCCGAGCGCCGCGTCCGATGCCGCCGGCACCTCGGGCACGTCCCTGCAGCTTTCGCCCGCGCTCTCCGCGCCGGCCCCGGCGTCCGCCGCCAATCCCACTCGATGATTCCGGATGACTCACCCCGCATTTGATTACGCCAACGGCACGCTGCACGCCGAAAGCATCCCCGTCGACAAGCTCGCCGAACACTTCGATACCCCGCTCTATGTCTATTCGCGCGCCGCGCTGACGGCCGCCTATCAGGCCTACGCGAAAGCCTGCGAGGGCCGCCGCGCGGCGGTCCACGTCGCCGTGAAATCGAACAGCAACCTCGGCGTGCTGAACGTGTTCGCGCGGCTCGGCGCGGGCTTCGACATCGTGTCGGGCGGCGAACTGGCGCGCGTGCTGGCGGCAGGCGGCAAGGCGGAAAACGTGGTGTTCTCGGGCGTCGGCAAGAACGCCGACGAAATGCGCATCGCGCTCGAAGCCGGCGTCAAATGCTTCAACGTCGAATCGATTCCCGAGCTCGACCGCCTCAACGAAGTGGCCGGCTCGCTCGGCAAGCGCGCGCCGGTTTCGCTGCGCGTGAACCCCGACGTCGATCCGAAAACGCATCCGTACATCTCGACGGGCCTGAAAGCCAACAAGTTCGGCGTCGCATTCGCCGACGCGCGCGAAACGTACCGCACGGCGGCCCGGTTGCCGAACCTCTCGGTGGTCGGCATCGATTGCCACATCGGCTCGCAGATCACCGAACTGAGCCCGTATCTCGACGCGCTCGACAAGGTGCTCGATCTCGTCGAACAGATCGAGGCCGACGGCACGGCGATCCATCACATCGATATCGGCGGCGGCCTCGGCATCACCTATTCGGACGAAACGCCGCCCGAGATCGGCGTGTTCGTCGCGGCGCTGTTCGAGAAGCTCGACGCGCGCGGCCACGGCCAGCGCGAAGTGTATTTCGAGCCGGGCCGCTCGCTGACGGGCAACGCCGGCATCCTGCTCACGCGCGTCGAATTCCTGAAGCCGGGCGAGGAGAAGAACTTCGCGATCGTCGACGCCGCGATGAACGATCTCGCGCGCCCGGCGATGTACGAGGCGTACCACGCGATCGTGCCCGTCAAGGAAACCAGCGCTCACCCGAGCGCCGTGTACGACGTGGTCGGCCCCGTCTGCGAAAGCGGCGACTGGCTCGGCCGCGAGCGCACGCTGGCGATCGCGCCCGGCGATCTGCTGGCGATCCGCTCGGCCGGCGCCTACGGCTTCGTCATGAGTTCGAACTACAACACGCGCCCGCGCGCGGCCGAGGTGATGGTCGACGGCGTGAACGCGTACCTCGTGCGCCCGCGCGAGACGATGGAAGACCTGTTCGGCAGCGAAGCGATCCTGCCCGACGCGGAATAAGCCTGCCGGGCCTTGCCCGGCATCCGCTCCGCCCTATGAAAAAAGCGACGCAGGCCCTCCGGCTTGCGTCGCTTTTTTCATGCCCGCCGGTGCGATCGGTCGGTCGCGCCAACCTCCTTGCATTCCGGCTTCAGGGTGCCTCGCGGCGCGGCCCGAGCAACGCGGTGGCCACGCGCCAACCGAGCAGCACCAGCACGATCGCGCCATAAAGCTTCGGCAGCGCGAGATCGTGCTTGCCGGCCCGCATCCACCAGAAATGCAGGATCGCGAGCAACGCGATCGCGTAGATCAGCCGGTGCAGCCGCTGCCAATGCCGGCCGAGCCGGCGCACCATCGCGCGCGGCGAGGTCAGCGCAAGCGGAATCAGCAGCACGAACGCCGCGAAGCCGACCGTGATGAACGGCCGCTTGACCACGTCGCGCAGGATCGCCGCCAGGTCGAACCACTTGTCGAACCAGAAGTAG
The DNA here is from genome assembly GCF_047497165.1 of Burkholderia sp. 22PA0099. Lineage (NCBI taxonomy): Bacteria > Pseudomonadati > Pseudomonadota > Betaproteobacteria > Burkholderiales > Burkholderiaceae > Burkholderia > Burkholderia sp. 22PA0099. The sequence continues at coordinate 4,175,131 of NZ_CP163165.1, forward strand.
GTCGTGAAGTGCAGCGCGGCGTAGAAGAACGCGAACAGGCCGATCATGCGCCGCAGGCGCAGCAGCGCGTTCAGCCCGGCGATGCGCCGCAGCGGCGTGACCGCCAGCGTCACGCAGAGGATCACGAGCGTCCAGAGCCCGGTCGAGCGCGTGACGAATTCCACCGGGTTCGCACCGAGCCCGCCCGTGAAGCCGAGCACCACGAGCCGCGCGAGCGGAAACAGCCCGGCGAGGAACACCAGCGGCTTGGCGATGCGCACCCAGCGCGGCCCGGCGGGCGGCGCCACCCGGCGGCTCGCGCCGCGCGGCTGCACCGTTCCCGCGCCGCCGGCCGGCGTCTGCAGATTGTCGTCCACGCCGCGCCGCCTAGAAGTTCTTGCGCAGATCCATGCCGCGATACATCGATGCGACCAGATCGCCGTAGCCGTTGAACATCAGCGTCTTGCGCTTCGGCGTGAAGAAGCCGTCCTCGCCGATGCGCCGCTCGGTCGCCTGGCTCCAGCGCGGATGATCGACCTCGGGGTTCACGTTCGAATAGAAACCGTATTCGGTGGGCGCGTAGGTGTTCCAGCTCGTCTTCGGCTGCTGTTCGACAAAGCGGATCTTGACGATCGACTTGGCGCTCTTGAAGCCGTATTTCCAGGGCACCACGAGCCGCACCGGCGCACCGTTCTGGTTCGGCAGCACCTGGCCGTAGACGCCCATCGTCAGCAGCGCGAGCGGGTTCATCGCCTCGTCGAGCCGCAGCCCTTCCGAATAGGGCCAGTCGAGAACCGGCGCCGACAGCCCCGGCATCTGCGACGGGTCGGCCAGCGTGACGAACTGCACGTATTTCGCGCTCGGGCTCGGCTGCACGCGCCGGATCAGCTCGGCCAGCGGAATGCCGATCCACGGAATCACCATCGACCAGCCCTCGACGCAGCGGTGCCGATAGACGCGCTCTTCGAGCGGCGCGAGCTTCAACAGCTCGTCGATGTCGTAGACCTTCGGCGTCTTCACCGCGCCCTCGACGCTGACGCGCCACGGCCGCGGCCGCAGCGAGCCGGCGTTCTGCGCGGGATCGCCCTTGTCGGTGCCGAATTCGTAGAAGTTGTTGTAGGTGGTGACGTCCTGGTACGGCGTGACCTTGTCGGGCACCACGAACTTCGCATTGGTGGTGGCCGCGAGCGGATGCGCCGACGAGTTCGGCGAGCGATAGGCCGCGAACGCCGCGCCGGGCACGCCGCCAAGGCCGCCCGCCAGCGCCGCGCCGGCACCGGCCGCGCGCAACAGGCCGCGGCGCGCCGCGAACACCGACGACGGCGTGATCTCGTCGCGCGGAATGTCGTCGCCGGCAAGCAACTGCCGGCGCGTGGTTCTGATCAACATGGGCATCTCCGCGCCGGCCTTCCCGCCAGCGATCAAGCAGTGAACCGACAAATTCCGCCGTACCGGGCAGCCCGGCGGGCGGTGCAACAAAAAACCGCCGCTCGCGAACGACGCGGCGGCGGTTTTCGAATCCGTTTCAGGCAGCCTTCGGCACCCTGGCCTACAGCTTGCCGTAGCTGTGCAGCCCCGACAGGAACATGTTCACGCCGAGGAACGCGAACGTGGTGACGAGCAGGCCCGTCAGCGCCCACCAGGCCGCCACGCTGCCGCGCAAGCCCTTCATGAGCCGCATGTGCAGCCAGGCCGCGTAGTTCAGCCAGACGATCAGCGCCCAGGTTTCCTTCGGGTCCCAGCTCCAGTAGCCGCCCCACGCTTCGGCCGCCCACAACGCGCCGAGGATCGTCGCGATCGTGAAGAACGCGAAGCCCACCGCGATCGACTTGTACATCACGTCGTCGAGCACTTCGAGGGGAGGCAAGCGATCGGCCAGCACGCCGCGCGACTTCAGCAGGTAGGCCACGCTGACCATCGCCGACAACGCGAAGCTGCCGTAGCCGATGAAGTTGGCCGGCACGTGGATCTTCATCCACCAGCTTTGCAGCGCGGGCACCAGCGGCTGGATCTGCTGCGCGTCGCGCGCGATCGAGTACCACATCAGGAAGCCGACGGCCGCGCTGATCACCAGCAGCACGAACGCGCCGAGCGCACGCGTGCCGTAATGTCCTTCGTAGTACAGATAGAGCAGCGCCGTGATCAGGCTGAACAGCACGAACACTTCATAGAGGTTCGACACCGGGATATGGCCGACGTCCGCACCGATCAGGTAGGACTCGTACCAGCGCACCATCAGGCCCGTGAAGCCCATCAGCACGGCGGCCCAGGTCATCTTCTGGCCGATCGCCGCGCCCGTGGGCGAGCGGCTCAGCAGGCCGATCCAGTAGAACACCGTGGCGAACACGAACAGCGCGCTCATCCAGAGGATCGCCGACTGGCTCGACAGGAAATACTTGAGGAAGAACGCGGAATCGGCGCGAGAGAGATCGCCGTGATAGATCTGCAGCGACAGCAGCGACGTGCAGGCGATCAGCGCCATCAGCAGCCGCGCCGGCTTCCAGCGCCAGCCCAGCCCGATCAGCGCGACGGTCGCGCCCGTCATCACGACCTGATCGTAGTAATCCATGTGCGCCTGGTAGTGCACCAGGGCAAAACCGGCGCCGGCGACCATCGCCAGCGCGAACAGCCAGTCGACCGGCGACAGGCGGCGCCAGAACGGGCGATCGTCGAACAGCGGCAGGGCCGACGCATCGGCGCGGCCGCGCGGCGAGGGAGACGAAGAAGCCTGGATGAGAGCCATGACGTTACCGTGGGGAGTCGGGGAGCTCGGCGTCGCGCGCGGCCGGAGCCGCGGTTTGCGGCTCGGCGCCCAGCACCGCGCCCGCCGCATCGCGCGTCTGCGCGAATTCCCTCTCGAAATCGAAGGTCCTGCGGGCCGTGGACATCGCCATCACGACAGCCACTCCCGCCTGCGTATCCTTGAGCCAGAACCAGAGCCGGCGTTCGCGCACGTAGAACATCGAAAAGATGCCGAACACCAGCAGCAGGCTGCCAAGATACACCAGATTTTTACCAGGCGCGCGTGTCAACTGGAATACCGAAGCCTGCACCTGCTTATATGAATCCAGCCGCAAATACACCGGCGCGCCGTACAGAAAGCTGTCCGACAGCGCGTTGATGGCGTTCTGCACGAAACGCGCCGTGTCGGCCGATTGCGCGACCGGTTGCAGCCCCGCGTGCTCGCGCGCGACCGCCCAGACCTGCCACATCGCACCTTCCAGCATGCGCAGCAGCAAGCCGGCGGCCTTCTCCTGTTCGGCCTTCGGCACCGATTGATCGATGAAGCCGGCCACCGCCTGGAAGCCGCCCATCGGCGCGCCGTCCGGCTGATGGCCCGCGCTCGCGTCGGCGCCGGCGAACAGGGTCAGGACACGCAGCGCGCTGTCGTCGAGCCGGGTGCGCAGGCCCGCGTCGGCGCTCGGCAGGGACGCCTGCGCGAAGCGCGCGGCGGCTTCGGTGCGCACCGCCGGATCTTCCAGCGCCGCGCGAATTCGCATCCATTCGGCGATCGAATCGTCGGCATCGGCCGGAATCCGCAGATAGCGGAACGGATCGTTCGGGCTCACGCGCATGCCGGCCAGGAACATCCGGTCGCCGCCGACCTCGACCGGCAGCATGTAGTTGTTGAATTCGCGCGCCTGGCCGTCCTTGCCGCGCACCTTGTACTGGATCGACGGGCCGACGTTGTGCAGATTCACCGGGTTCGACGTCTTCGCGCCCGAGCCGAGCCGCTCGTCGAACGCCTCCTTGAGCGAATGGGACGCGCCCACGCCGCGCACGTCGGTCTTGCCGTTCGCGTCGGTGATGTTCTCGACGTTGATCGCGCGGAAATCGGCGAATTCGATCGTATCGCCGTCGTGGCCGGCCAGCGGCGCGGCGTTGCCGATCACGCCGTTCACCGGGAAGGTCTTGTCGCTGCCGCCCGTCATCGGAAACGCCGTCATCTGCATCTGCGAGCCGCCGTCCTGGAAGCTCGACTGATAGATCGACACGCCCTTGTAGGTGAACGGCTTGTTGACCTCGACGCGCGCCGGGATCCGCTTGCCGGTGGCGCGGTCGATCACGACGATATCGCTCGCGAACAGCTTCGGCATGCCGGTCGAGTAGTAATCGACGATGAACTTGTCGAGCTGGATCGAGAACGGCAGATCCTGGATCAGCGAGCCGCTCGGCTGGTTCAGGATCGCGGTGGACACGTACTGCCCCTCGGGCACCCAGGCATAGCCGCGGAACGTGGGGTTCGACGCCGACAACCGGTGTTCCGGCCCGATCTCGCTGATCGCGACGCTGGTGTTGACGGGCGACTTGCCGAACAGCCACATCTGGAAGTGGATCGGCAGGTTGCTGTCGAGCAGGCCGCCGATGCAGATCACGACGATCGCGAGGTGGGCCGAAATGTAGCCGTACTTGGTCAGCGCACCGCGCTTGGCCGCGATCAGCGTCGCGCCATCCGATTCGCGCACCACCTGCTTGTAGCCGGCCTTGGCGACGAACGCCGACAGCGCCGTGGCCACCCCCACACGATCGCCCTCGACGGTGTACTCGGCCTTGTGATGGAACGCGCGCAGGCTGCCTTCGCGCACCTTGTCCTTCCAGTTGCGGGCGTCGGCCAGCATCTTCGGGCCGTTGCGGATCACGCACAGCGACAGCGACACCACCAGGAACAGCAGGATCAGCATGAACCACCAGGCGCTGTAGACCGTGTACAGGCCGATCGAGCGGAAGATGTCGGCCCAGAACGGGCCGAACTGGTTCACGTAGTTCGGATAGGGATCGTCCTGCGTGAGGACGGTGCCGATGATGCTCGCGATCGCCAATACGACGAGCAGCGCGATCGCGAAGCGCATCGAACTGATCAGCTCGATCGCGGTGTTCAGCGCGCCGCGGCGCGTTTTCGTCTCGATTCCCGACGTGGTGACGCTCATTCACACTCCGACTGACAACAAAAAAGGGCAAGGCGCACACCTGCCGGCAAGCGCCCCACCCTTTCTTTCGTTCTTGTACCCGTCACCCGCGATGACAGGCGGACCATCCGTTGCCCGTCGCGCTCAGTGCAGGCCGGCCACGTAATCGGCCACCGCCTTCACTTCGCTGTCCGACAGGCGCGATGCGATCTGATGCATCGGCTCGTTGTTGTTGCGTGCGCCCTGCTGGAAGGCCGTGAGTTGCGTGACCGTGTAATCGGCCCACTGCCCCGACAGGCGCGGATACTGCGCCGGGATGCCCTGCCCGGTCGGGCCATGACAACTGGCACACGCCGGCACGCCCTTCTCGGCGATCCCGCCACGGTAGATCTTCTGGCCCAGCGCGACCGTGGCCGCGTCGCGCGCGACACCCGGTTTTGCCGTTTGCGAACCGTAATAGGCGGCCACGTTACGCGCATCCGCCTCGCTCAACGCGCCGGCAAACCCGGCCATCACCGCACTGCTGCGCGCCGGTGCTTTCGCACCCGGCTGCGTCTTGAAATCGTGCAGTTGCTTGAGCAGATATTCGGGATGCTGGCCGGCCAGCTTGGGAAACGCCGCCGTTGCGCTGTTGCCGTCCGCGCCATGACACGATGCGCAGACCGCCGTGGCGATCGCCTTGCCGCGCTCGAGATCCGGCTTGGCCGGTTCCGCTGCGTACGCCTGTGTCGCGAAACCCGTGAACCCTGCCGCAACCTGAAGCGTGATCAGAGACTTGCACAGTCGATTCATTCGCACACCCTGTTTCGTCTTGTGGGAATTTGAGTTTTGCAAACGACGGTAGCCAGTCTACAGCAGAAAACCTCTGCAACCCGCCCGCAGGGCTTCGCGGAAACCGCCGTATTGTACAATATGGTGTTTAAAGCCCCGTTCCGGCTATCAGGGTTATTGCGCGGATTTCCGTGTATCCAACCGAGCGGATCATTGCGGGGCATCCCGCCTTCACGCGCGCCCCAGCGCGCCCTCGCCCCCCTCCGCTCCCATGGCCTTCCTGCTCCATCAAGCCCGTTTCTATACGACCGTCAATCATCTGCGCGATTTGCCGCCCACGGTGATCCCGGAAATCGCGTTTGCCGGCCGGTCCAACGCGGGCAAATCGACGGCAATCAACATCCTGTGCAATCAGAAACGGCTTGCCTTCGCGTCGAAAACGCCCGGCCGCACCCAGCACATCAATTATTTCTCGGTCGGCCCCGAAGCCGAACCGATCGCCAATCTGGTCGACCTGCCCGGCTACGGCTACGCGGAAGTACCCAACGCGGCCAAGGCGCATTGGGAAGCACTGCTGTCGGCCTATCTGAAGACCCGGTCCCAATTGCGCGGCATGATCCTGATGATGGATTCGCGCCGGCCGCTGACCGATCTGGACCGCCGCATGATCGAGTGGTTCGCGCCGACCGGCAAGCCGATCCACACGCTGCTGACGAAATGCGACAAATTGACTCGCCAAGAAAGCATCCTCGCGCTGCGCGGCACGCAGAACGAACTGAAGGCCTATCGCGAAGCCGGCTATGCAGGCGAGCTGACCTGCCAGTTGTTTTCGGCGCTCAAGCGCGTGGGGATCGACGACGCGCACACGCAAATCGAAGGCTGGCTGCGTCCGTCGGTCGCCGGCGAAAATGACGCAGCTGTAGCAGAATGACCGCTCCGCGCCGTAGAGGCGCGGCCCCGAACGGAGGCTTGCCGTCGGTTAGCGCATAAAAAAACCCGCCGTGAAACGGCGGGTCAAACAGCCTAATCAAACTACGACAGGCACCCGCTCAGGGAGGAGAAGCGGGGAGTGCCGCGCTTACGCGGAACTCGATCGCTATCATATACCATTGTCTCGAAATTTCACCGAAGGCTGCCGTAAGCCAACCTTCAGACTGATTCCAGCGATTCCGTCATGAGCCTCCATCCCTTGCATCGCCCGCGCAGAATGCGCCGCGACGATTTCTCGCGTCGCCTGATGCGTGAAAACATCCTCACCACCAACGATCTGATCCTGCCCGTCTTCGTCGTCGAAGGCACCAACGTGCGCCAGGCGGTGCCGTCGATGCCCGGCGTCGAGCGCGTCTCGGTCGATCTGCTGATGGGTGTGGCCGAACAATGCGTCGCGCTCGGCGTGCCCGTGCTGTCCCTGTTTCCGGCCATCGAGCCGTCGCTGAAGACGCCCGACGGTCGCGAGGCGACCAACCCGGCCGGCCTGATCCCGCGCGCCGTGCGCGAGCTGAAAAAGCATTTCCCGGACCTCGGCGTGCTGACCGATGTGGCACTCGATCCGTACACGAGCCATGGCCAGGACGGCGTGCTCGACGCCAACGGCTACGTGATCAACGACGACACGATCGAGATCCTGGTCGAGCAGGCGCTCGCGCAGGCCGAAGCCGGCGTCGACATCGTCGCGCCGTCGGACATGATGGACGGCCGGATCGGCTCGATCCGCGAAGCGCTCGAAAGCGACGGCCATATCCACACGCGCATCATGGCCTACTCGGCCAAGTTCGCGTCGGCGTTCTACGGCCCGTTCCGCGATGCGGTCGGCTCGGCCTCGAACCTCGGCAAGAGCAACAAGATGACGTACCAGATGGATCCGTCGAATTCCGACGAGGCGCTGCGTGAAGTCCGGCTCGACATCGAGGAAGGCGCGGACATGGTGATGGTGAAGCCGGGCATGCCCTACCTCGATATCGTGCGCCGCGTGAAGGACGAGTTCCGCTTCCCGACCTACGTCTATCAGGTCAGCGGCGAGTACGCGATGCTGAAGGCCGCCGCGCAGAACGGCTGGCTCGACCACGACAAGGTGGTGCTCGAATCGCTGCTCGCGTTCAAGCGCGCGGGCGCGGACGGCGTGCTGACCTATTTCGCGCTCGACGCGGCCCGGTTGCTGCGCGACCAGAAGTAAGCCGCGCGCGCCCGACGGCGCGCTGCGAAATGCAAAAACGGCGAAGCGTGTTCAGCGCTTCGCCGTTTTTCATGCGGCGGCGATGAGGCTCGCCGCCCCTGCTCAAGCCGCGGGCGAGGTCACCGGCGCACCGGCGCGATCGAGGCTGCGCAGGAAGCGGTCGGCCGCTTGATAGCCGACCACGCGGCCCAGCTCGTGCCCGTCGGCGCCGAACACGATGATGCCCGGCGGCCCGAACAAGCCGAAGCGCTTCAGCAGCGCCTGATCGTCGGCGTTATTGGCCGTGACGTCGGCGCGCACCAGATGCAGTTGCGCCAGGCGCGCCTGCACGCGCGGATCGGTGAAGGTCAGGTGCTCCATCTCCTTGCACGACACGCACCAGTCGGCATAGAAATCGAGCATCACGGGGCGGCCGGCGGTCTTGACCACCTGATCCAGCTCCGCGCTGGAGCGCACCGGCGCGAACACCGGGCCTTCGTGCGCGGCCGCCACCGCCGCGCCGGGCGCAGTGGCTGCGCCGCCTCGCGAGGCAAACACCGACAGCGGACGCAACGGATCGGTCGAACCGGCGGCGAGGCCCACCAGCAGCACCGCGGCCCAGATCGCGAACGCCGCGCCCACGCCCCGGCCCAGACGGCGCCAGATCGAGGTGCCGCCCGCGGCCGGCGTGAACAAGCCGGTCGCGGCGGCGGCAATCAGCAGCCAGAGCGCGGCCAGGCCGATCTGCAGCGACCCGCCGAGCACCGGCCAGACGATCCAGAGCGCGGCTGCAAGCAGCACCACGCCGAAGAACACCTTCACGCCGTCCATCCAAGCACCCGCGCGCGGCAGCAGCGTGCCGGCGCCCAGGCCGATGATCAGCAACGGCACGCCGAGGCCGAGCCCCATCGCGAACAGCGCGGCGCCGCCCAGCAACGCGTTGCCGGTGTGTGCGATGAACGCCAGCACGGCGAACAGCGGCGCCGTCATGCAGGCACCGACCACCAGCGCCGACAGCGCGCCCATCGTCGCGACCGCCAGGAAGCGGCCGCCGGAACGGCGGCTCGACGCCTGCGCGGCGCCGTCCTGCCAGCGTTGCGGCAGCGAGATGTCGATGCCGCCGATCAGCGTCAACGCGAACACCGTCAGCAGCAGGCCGAACGCGCCGAGCATCCACGGGTTCTGCAGCCATGCGCCGAGGCTCTGCCCGACCAGCGCCGCAGCAATCCCGAGCACCGTATAGACCAGCGCCATCCCCACCACGTAGGTCAGCGACAGCAGGAAACTGCGCGTGCGCGTGGCCTGCGTGCCTTCGCCGATGATGATCGCCGAGAGGATCGGGATCATCGGATAGGAGCAGGGCAGGAGGCTCAACACCATGCCGGCGACGAAGAACAGCGCGAGGATCGTCACGAAACCATGGCCTTCGAGCAGCGATTGAGCGTAATCGGCGCTCGTCACGCGCTCGTACCAGCTACCGTCGGTTGCAGCGGCGGTGGGGGTAGCAGCAGCCGGAGCGGATATCGACGGGGCCGCCGGGGAGGCAGGCGCTGCGGAGGATTGCGGCGCCACCGATTGCGCGGCCGCCGCCGTCAGCGCCGCGCCATCGACGTGCACCACATGCTCGGCCGGCGGATAGCAGATCCCGCCGTCGGCGCAACCCTGGGACGTCACCGACAGGTCGAACGGCCCGGACGCCTTCGTCACCGGCAGATGCACGACCAGGTCGCCGCGATAGGTTTCGACGTTCTTGGCGAACGTCTCGTCGTACTTCACATGTCCGGCCGGCATCTGCGCGTCGCCGAGCGTCGCATTGCCGCTCTTCACCGCGAACACGAAGCGCTCGCGGTACATGTAGTAGCCGTCCGCGATCTTGAAGTGCAGATCGACCTGCCCCGGCGCTTCGCTCGAACTGAAGCGGAACGCGACCGAAGGATCGAGGAAATCGGCATCGGCGCGCGCGGCCGACGACAGGCCGAACAGCGCCGCAAACAGGGCAAAACCGGCGAGCAGCAGGCGCCACCCGGTGGCCGTAAATTGACGATCAGACATGGAACAGGCGTTGAGTTTCGGCCGCCACCCAGGCGCCATAGGCGTCGGATGCGGTGGCCTGCCACGAGACGATTTCGGGCGTCTCGTAGGGATGATGGGACGCGATGAAGCGTTCGAGCTCGAGCGAGCGCTGGGCACTCGTCTTGAACAACAACTGGATCTCCTCCGCGGATTCGATCTTGCCCTGCCAGTGGTAACTCGAGCGGATCGTGCCGAGTTCCGACACGCAGGCCGCGAGCCGGCCGCCCAGCGCGCCATCGGCGAGCGAGCGGGCCGTGGCCTCATCGGGCACGGTCGTCATCATCAGAACGATCACCATCGACGTCTCCTGCGGCATTCGCAAAACGCCCTATCCTAACGCAGGCCCAGGCATTGCGCGCTCGGTGCGCTGCGCGGGCTTACAAAGCGCCAGGCAACAAAAAAGCCAGGCATCGGCCTGGCTTTTTGGGACAACGGATAAACCTTATTCCGTTTCCTGGATGTTCTCTTCCGAGACTTCCGGACGGTCGAGCAATTCGACCAGTGCCATCGGCGCGTTGTCACCAACGCGGAAGCCGAACTTCAGGATACGCAGGTAGCCGCCCGGGCGGGTCGAGAAACGCGGGCCCAGCACTTCGAACAGCTTCGTGACCGAGTCACGATCGCGCAGGCGGTTGAACGCCAGACGACGATTTGCCAGCGACGGCTTCTTGCCCAGCGTGATGAGGGGCTCGACAACCTTGCGCAGTTCCTTGGCCTTCGGCAGCGTGGTCTTGATGACTTCGTGCTCGATCAGCGAATTGGACATGTTACGGAGCATTGCCAGACGGTGGCTGCTCGTGCGGTTCAGTTTCCGCAAACCATGACGGTGACGCATTTTCAGTTTCCTTGATTCAAAGTTTTGATCCAGCTCTTCTATCGCGCCTCAAGGGCGCACGGGCCGGTAGAAAAAGCAAGACGCGGATTCTAAAGGAAAATCCGCGTCTTGACTAGATGACGACGCTATGACTGTCGTGCGATTACTTGTCGAGACCAGCCGGCGGCCAGTTTTCGAGCTTCATGCCGAGCGTCAGGCCACGCGAAGCGAGGACTTCCTTGATCTCGTTCAGCGACTTGCGGCCCAGGTTCGGCGTCTTCAGCAGCTCGTTTTCCGTACGCTGGATCAGGTCGCCGATGTAGTAGATGTTCTCGGCCTTCAGGCAGTTCGCGGAACGAACCGTCAGTTCGAGATCGTCCACCGGACGCAGCAGGATCGGATCGATCTGCGGCGCACGCGACGGTGCTTCCGCTGCCGTTTCCGTGCCTTCCAGCGCAGCGAACACCGACAGCTGATCGACCAGGATGCGAGCCGACTGGCGGATCGCTTCTTCCGGGGTGATCACGCCGCTCGTTTCGATGTTCATCACGAGCTTGTCGAGGTCGGTACGCTGTTCGACACGGGCGCTTTCGACCGAGTAGCTGACGCGGCGAACCGGCGAGAACGATGCGTCGAGCACGATGCGGCCGATGATCTTCGCGGAGTCTTCGCCATAACGACGCACGTTGCCCGGCACATAGCCGCGGCCCTTCTCGATCTTGATCTGAACGTCGAGCTTGCCGCCCTTCGTCAAGTGAGCGATCACGTGTTCCGGGTTGATGATCTCGCAGTCATGCGCGAGTTCGATGTCGCCGGCCGTCACGATCCCTTCGCCATCCTTGCGCAGCGTCACCGTGACTTCGTCGCGGTTGTGCAGCTTGAACACCACGCCCTTCAGGTTCAGCAGCAGGTTGACGACATCCTCTTGCACACCATCAAGCGTCGAATACTCGTGCACCACGCCGGCGATCGTCACCTCGGTCGGCGCATAGCCGATCATCGACGACAGCAGCACGCGACGGAGCGCATTGCCCAAGGTATGGCCATAGCCGCGTTCGAACGGCTCCATGACCACTCTCGCATGGTTCTCGCCAAGCGATTCCACGGCGATGATCTTGGGTTTCAACAAACTGGTTTGCATAGGTTTTCCTTTTCAATACCCTCGGCTCGTTACACCGATAAGGCTGACCGGTAACACCTGAAAATGAAGAGCCGAGGCCCTGCCGGCGCTTCGCAAGCAGGGTACCTCGGCTATCAATCCGATTAACGCGAATACAATTCGACGATCAGGCTTTCGTTGATGTCGCCTGCAATTTCAGCGCGCTCCGGCACTTGCTTGAACGTGCCTTCGAACTTCTTCGCGTCGACCGCGACCCAGCTCGGCATGCCGCCTTGTTCAGCCAGCGACAGCGCTTCGACGATACGCGCTTGCTTCTTCGACTTTTCGCGGATCGAGATGACGTCGCCAGCCTTGACTTGCAGCGACGGAATGTTCGACACGACGCCGTTCACCGTGATGGCCTTGTGGCCCACGAGCTGGCGCGCTTCTGCGCGAGTCGAGCCGAAGCCCATGCGGTACACGACGTTGTCCAGGCGCGATTCGAGCAGTTGCAGCAGGTTTTCACCCGTGTTGCCCTTGCGACGATCGGCATCGGCGAAGTAACGGCGGAACTGGCGCTCCAGCACACCGTAAATGCGCTTGACCTTCTGCTTTTCACGCAGCTGCGTACCGTAGTCGGACGTACGCGCACCCGAGGTGCGGCCGTGCTGACCCGGCTTGCTGTCAAGCTTGCACTTGTCGGCGAGCGAGCGGCGCGCGCTCTTCAGGAACAGGTCGGTGCCTTCGCGGCGGGACAGCTTGGCCTTGGGGCCGGTATAACGTGCCACTTTGTGTTTCCTCTATCTAGCTTCACGCGGCTGCAACAACCGCGCTAGTTCGTGCCCTTTGGGCCGAACGGTGGACTTAGTCAATCAACGCAATCAACTACGTTGCCCGTAGCCGCCCTGAGGCGACGACAGGCTGCACCGGGCATCCTTAGATGCGGCGGCGCTTCGGCGGACGGCAGCCGTTGTGCGGGATCGGGGTCACGTCGGAAATCGCCGTGATCTTGATGCCGAGGCCATGCAGTGCACGCACTGCCGACTCACGACCCGGGCCCGGGCCCTTGATACGCACTTCGAGGTTCTTCACGCCGTATTCCATCGCGACACGGCCTGCCGACTCGGCGGCAACCTGCGCTGCGAAGGGGGTCGACTTGCGCGAGCCCTTGAAGCCTTGGCCGCCCGACGTCGCCCACGCCAGGGCGTTGCCCTGACGATCGGTGATCGTGATGATCGTGTTGTTGAACGAAGCGTGGACGTGAACCACACCTTCCGCGACGTTCTTCTTAACCTTCTTGCGAACGCGTTGAGCCGCGTTATTGGAAGCCTTAGCCATGACGTTTTCCTGTAACTGTCAGCTTATTTCTTCAGCGCTTGAGCGGCGCGGCGCGGACCCTTACGGGTACGTGCATTCGTACGCGTACGCTGGCCACGCATCGGCAGACCCTTGCGATGGCGGACGCCGCGGTAGCAACCGAGGTCCATCAGGCGCTTGATGTTCATCGTCACTTCACGGCGCAGATCGCCTTCGACGACAAACTTGCCCACTTCTTCACGCAGCTTTTCGAGGTCTGCGTCGTTCAGGTCTTTGACCTTCTTCGAGAATTCGACGCCTGCTGCGACGCAAATGCTGCGAGCGCGCGTGCGGCCGACACCGAAAATCGCCGTCAGGCCGATCTCGGTATGCTGGTGATTCGGGATGTTAACCCCTGCGATACGAGCCATTGTTTTTCCTCAAACAAAAAGCGCAAACAAGCGCAATCAGCCTTGACGCTGTTTATGGCGCGGGTCCGAGCTGCAGATCACGCGAACAACGCCTTTACGCTTGATGATCTTGCAATTGCGGCAAATGCGCTTAACCGATGCCATCACTTTCATGATATTACCCTTTTTACAAATCACTTCGCCCGGAACACGATCCGCGCACGCGACAGATCGTAAGGCGTCAATTCAACCGTCACCTTGTCGCCCGGAAGGATACGGATGTAATGCATCCGCATCTTGCCCGAGATATGCCCCAGTACGACATGGCCGTTTTCCAGCTTCACACGGAAGGTAGCATTGGGAAGGTTTTCAACCACCTCACCCTGCATCTGGATCACATCGTCTTTGGCCATGATCGTTCAACGCACTGGAATGTTGCCGCCCTTGAAATTGGCTTTCTTGAGCAGCGACTCATACTGTTGCGACATAACGTACGACTGCACCTGCGCCATGAAGTCCATCGTGACGACGACAATGATCAGCAGCGACGTTCCACCAAAATAAAACGGTACATTCCAACGCAGCACCAGAAATTCCGGGAGCAGACACACGAAGACGATGTAGATCGCACCGGCCAGCGTCAGACGCGTGAGGATGCGGTCGATATATCGTGCGGTTTGGTCGCCCGGACGGATGCCCGGAACAAACGCGCCGCTTTTCTTCAGGTTATCCGCCGTTTCCCTGCTGTTGAACACCAGTGCGGTGTAGAAGAAGCAGAAAAACACGATCGCCAGCGTGTACAACAGCACATACACCGGCTGACCCGGCTTCAGCGCTTCCGCCACATTATGCAGCGTGTCGGAAAGCCAGCTCTTGTGCTCACCCGAACTGAACCAGCTCAGGATCGTTGCCGGGAACAGGATGATCGACGATGCGAAGATCGGCGGAATCACGCCCGACATGTTCAACTTCAGCGGCAGGTGCGACGACTGCCCACCGTAAATCTTGTTGCCTACCTGACGCTTCGCGTAATTCACGAGGATCTTGCGCTGACCGCGTTCGATGAACACGACCAGGTAAGTCACCGCAGCGATCAGCACGACGATGATGATCGCCGACGCATAACCCATTGCGCCCGTGCTCACCAGATCGAACAGCGAACCCACCGAGTTCGGAAGCCCCGATGCGATACCGCCGAAGATGATGATCGAAATACCGTTGCCCAGACCGCGTTCCGTGATCTGCTCGCCGAGCCACATCAGGAACATCGTGCCGGTCACCAGCGTGACGACCGTCGTGAGACGGAACAACACGCCCGGATCGATCACGAGCCCCGGCTGATTGCCCAGCGCAGCCGCGATGCCGAAGGCCTGGAACGTAGCCAGAACGACCGTAAAGACACGCGTGTACTGCGTGATCTTCCGTTGCCCCGCCTGCCCTTCCTTCTTCAGCGCCTCGAGCTGCGGCGAGACGATCGCCAGCAACTGCATGATGATCGACGCGGAGATGTACGGCATGATCCCCAGCGCGAAGATCGTAAAGCGGGACAACGCACCACCCGAGAACATGTTGAACATGCCCAGGATGCCGCCTGACTGGCTCTGGAACAGCTTCGCCAGTTGATCCGGATCGATACCCGGAACCGGGATGTGCGCGCCGACGCGATAGACGAGCAACGCCAGGAGCAAGAACATTGCTCGCCGGCGCAGATCGCCGAACTTCGCCGTGCTACGACCGGGTTTTGCGAGACTCGGGCTGTTAGCCAAGTATCTTCTCCGATGCAGATGCTAGTAACGGCACGTGAGTGCGTTACTCGGCAAACGAACCGCCAGCCGCTTCGATCGCTGCGCGCGCCGACTTCGTCGCACCGAGACCCTTCACGACAATCTTGCGCTTCAGTTCGCCCGTGGCGATGATCTTTGCGCTCTTCGTCAGCTCGCCGACCAGGCCGGCTTGCTTCAGTGCGAGCAGATCGATCTCGTCGACCGGCAGCTTCTCGAGGTCGCCCAGACGCACTTCACCGACGAATTCCTTCGTCAGCGACGTGAAGCCGCGCTTCGGCAGACGACGTTGCAGCGGCATTTGACCGCCTTCGAAGCCAACCTTGTGGAAACCGCCCGAACGCGATTTCTGACCCTTGTGACCACGGCCGGCCGTCTTACCGAGGCCGGAACCGATGCCGCGGCCGACGCGACGCTTAGCATGCTTCGCGCCTTCTGCCGGCTTCAGGTTATTCAATTCCATATCAACTCCTAGATCGGTAGTCGGCGCTTAGCCGATGACCTTAACAAGGTACGAAACCTTGTTGATCATGCCGCGCACCGCCGGCGTATCCTGCAGCTCGCTGACCGAGTTGAGGCGACGCAGACCCAGGCCACGCACGGTGGCACGGTGAGTTTCGCGGGTCCCAATCAGGCTCTTGACGAGCTGAACCTTGACAGTTTTATCAGACATGGTGACCACCGCTTAGCCCAAAATTTCTTCGACGGACTTGCCGCGCTTGGCAGCAATGTCAGCCGGCGTCGACTGCTTGCGCAGGCCGTCGAGCGTTGCACGAACCAGGTTGTACGGGTTCGTCGAGCCATGGCTCTTCGCGACGACGTTTTGCACGCCCATCACGTCGAACACGGCACGCATCGGACCACCAGCGATCACGCCCGTACCATCCTTCGCCGGAGCGAGGAGGACAGCGGATGCGCCGTGCTTGCCGTGCACTTCATGTTGCAGCGTACCGTTCTTCAACGGCACCTTGAACATGTTGCGGCGAGCCTGCTCCATTGCCTTCTGGACAGCAACCGGCACTTCCTTCGCCTTGCCCTTGCCCATGCCGACGCGGCCATCACCGTCGCCAACCACGGTCAGTGCGGCGAAGCCGAGAATACGGCCACCCTTCACAACCTTGGTCACGCGATTGACCGAAATCATTTTTTCGCGAAGGCCGTCGTCGCGCTCGTCGGCCTGAACTTTCGCTTGCATCTTTGCCATGACGAATTCTTCCTTAGAACTTGAGCCCAGCTTCGCGAGCTGCATCAGCCAGCGCCTTCACGCGGCCATGGTAGCGGAAGCCCGAGCGGTCAAAGGCGACGGATTCGATGCCGGCGGCCTTGGCCTTCTCGGCGATACGCTGACCGATCAGAGTCGCTGCATTGACGTTGCCGCCCTTGCCCGACAGATCAGCCAGCTGCGCACGCACTTCGGCTTCGAGCGTCGACGCACTGGCAACCACCTTGGTGCCGCACGGCGAGAACACTTGAGCGTAGATGTGCGAATTCGTGCGATGCACGGCGAGACGCGCGACCTGCAGCTCAGCGATCTTGATACGCGTCTGGCGAGCGCGGCGCAGGCGAGATTGAGTCTTATCCATGATTGCGCACCCTTACTTCTTCTTCGTTTCTTTGAGGATCACAACCTCGTCGGAATAGCGCACGCCCTTGCCCTTGTAGGGCTCCGGCGGACGGTAACCGCGAACTTCCGCAGCTACTTGACCGACTTGTTGCTTGTTGATCCCCTTGATCACGATTTCGGTTTGCGTCGGGGTTTCAGCCTTGATGCCTTCCGGCATCTGGTGCACCACCGGGTGCGAGAAACCCAGCGACAGGTTCAGCTTGTCGCCTTGCGCCTGCGCACGATAACCAACGCCAACCAGCGTCAGCTTGCGCTCGAAACCCTTGGTCACGCCTTGCACCATGTTCGCGATAATCGCGCGCATCGTGCCCGACAGTGCATTTGCTTCGCGGCTTTCGTCGACCGGCGCCAGGTTCAGCGTGCCGTCGTTGTTCACCACCGTCACAAGCGGATTCACCACTTGCGCGATCGTGCCCAACGGACCCTTCACGGTGATGGAGCCGTTTGCCAACGTCACCTCGGCGCCTTGCAGCGCGATCGGGCTTTTACCTACTCGAGACATATTCTTTCTCCTCGATTAAGCGACGTAGCAGATGACTTCGCCGCCGACGCCGGTAGCGCGCGCCTTGCGATCAGTCATCACGCCCTTGGGCGTCGACACGATTGCCACACCCAGGCCATTCATGACCTGAGGGATGTCATTGCGACCGCGGTACACGCGCAGGCCAGGCTTCGAAACGCGCTCGAGGCGTTCGATGACCGGGCGGCCAGCGTAGTACTTCAGTGCAATATTCAGTTCTGCCTTCGCGCCTTCGGTCTTGATCGCGAAATCATCGATGTAGCCTTCGTCCTTCAGGACTTGGGCGATCGCGATCTTGACTTTCGACGAGGGCATTGCCACCGACACCTTCTCGACCATCTGCGCGTTGCGGATGCGAGTCAGCATATCGGCGATAGGATCACTCATGCTCATTTACGTTTCTCCTATTACCAGCTCGCCTTGGTCAGGCCAGGAATCTCGCCGCGGAAAGCGATTTCACGAATCTTGTTACGCGCGAGGCCGAATTTACGGAACGTGCCACGCGGACGGCCCGTAATCGCACAGCGGTTACGCTTGCGGGTCGGGTTCGAATTGCGGGGCAGTTGTTGCAGTTCGAGACGTGCGGTGTAGCGCTCTTCGTCCGACTTGCTCGCGTCGTCGATAACCGCCTTCAGTGCTGCACGCTTCGGTGCGAACTTTGCTGCCAGGCGAGCACGCTTCTTTTCACGTTCGATCAGTGCCAGTTTAGCCACGGTAACCTCAGTTTCTGAACGGGAACTTGAAGCTGGCGAGCAGTGCCTTCGCTTCGTCGTCGGTCTTCGCGGTCGTCGTGATGCTGATGTTCAGCCCACGCAGCGCGTCGATCTTGTCGTAATCGATTTCGGGGAAAATGATCTGCTCTTTCACACCGATGTTGTAATTGCCACGGCCGTCGAATGCACGACCCGACACGCCGCGGAAATCGCGCACGCGGGGCAGGGCAACCGTCACGAAACGATCGAGGAATTCGTACATCGCACGACCACGCAGCGTCACCATCGCACCGATCGGATAGCCTTGACGGATCTTGAAGCCTGCAATTGCCTTGCGAGCCTTCGTCACGACGGGCTTCTGACCAGCGATCTTCGTCAGATCGCCAACGGCGTTCTCGATGATCTTCTTGTCAGCGATCGCTTCGCCAAGGCCCATGTTCAGGGTGATCTTGGTGATGCGCGGCACTTCCATGATCGACTTGTAGCCGAACTTCTCGACCAGGCCGGGAACTACCGTTTCTTTGTAAAACTCTTGAAAACGTGCCATTTCTATACTCCGGTCAGGCCAGCACGGCACCAGTCGTCTTCAGAAAGCGGACCTTCTTGCCTTCTTCGACCTTGATGCCAACACGCGAAGCCTTGCCGTTCGCGTCGACCAATGCGACGTTCGAAATGTTCAGCGGCATCGTCTTCGCTTCCACGCCACCCGTCGTACCCTTCATCGGGTTCGGCTTCACATGCTTCTTGACGAGGTTGATACCTTCGACAGTGACATGTTCGGCACCGACGGCCAGCACGACACCGCGCTTGCCCTTGTCCTTGCCGGTGATGACGATGATTTCGTCACCCTTGCGAATCTTATTCATCGCGACTCCTTACAGCACTTCCGGCGCCAGCGAAACGATCTTCATGAATCGTTCGCTACGCAGCTCACGCGTGACCGGCCCGAAAATACGGGTGCCGATCGGCTCGAGCTTGTTGTTCAAAAGCACAGCGGCGTTGCCGTCGAACTTGATCAGCGAACCGTCTTGACGACGTACGCCCTTGGCGGTGCGAACCACCACGGCGTTGTAGATTTCGCCTTTCTTCACGCGCCCGCGCGGCGTTGCTTCCTTGACGGTCACCTTGATGATGTCGCCAATGCTGGCATAACGACGCTTCGAGCCGCCGAGCACCTTGATGCACAGAACTTCGCGTGCACCCGTGTTGTCGGCCACTTCAAGCCGAGATTCGGTCTGGATCATGGTTTATCTTTCCCAACTTAATCCGGATACCCCACCATGAGGCATACGGTCAGTCTTGGTCCCGTCAGCCAATCGGCTGCTTGGGTTTGAACAGCAGCGACGGCAAACGAAACCCGCCATCGCAAATCGGTGAATCTATCGAACTGACAGGACGTCAGCCCGCTTCCCCCACCGAGACTTTGCCCGCGACGGGGCTCCCATACAGAGGGAAGACCGGGATTATAACAAATAATCCCGGCCACGCAAGCAAAAACTTTGCGACTTCAAGCACTGCTACTGCTTGTGGGCCTTTCGGCCCTCCCGCTTAGATGACGCGGGCTGCTTCGACCAGGCGCGACACCGTCCAGGCCTTCGTCTTCGAGAGAGGACGCGTTTCCTGGATCTCGACGAGATCGCCTTCGTTGTAGGTGTTAGCCTCGTCGTGCGCGTGATACTTCTTCGAGCGCACAACGTACTTGCCGTAGATCGGATGCTTGACGCGGTTTTCGATCAGCACCGTGACGGTTTTATCCATCTTGTTGCTGACAACCCGACCGACGAGCGTCCGCTTGAGCGAGGTTTTTACGCTATCGTTCATTTCTGGTTCGCCTTCTGAGTCAGGACGGTCCGCACACGAGCGATGTCGCGACGCACCTTCTTCAGCTGGCTCGTGTTCGTGAGCTGCTGGGTCGCGAGTTGCATGCGCAGGCCGAATTGCGCCTTAAGCAGATCCGACAGCTCCTTGTTGAGCGCTGCCTGATCTTTCTGGAGAAGTTCGGAAGCCTTCATATTTTCTCCTTAGGCGCCGAGCTGACGAACGATGAACGCCGTCTTCAGCGGCAGCTTCGCTGCAGCCAGACGGAACGCTTCGCGTGCCAGTTCTTCGGTTACGCCATCCATTTCATACAGCATCTTGCCCGGCTGAATCTCGGCGACGTAGTACTCAGGGTTACCCTTACCGTTACCCATCCGCACTTCGGCCGGCTTCTGCGAAATCGGCTTGTCCGGGAAAATGCGAATCCAGATACGGCCGCCACGCTTGATGTGACGCGTCATGGCACGACGCGCCGCTTCGATCTGACGCGCGGTCAGACGGCCGCGACCGATAGCCTTCAGGCCGAATTCACCGAACGAGACGGCGTTGCCGCGCGTCGCGATACCGGTGTTGCGACCCTTCTGCTCTTTACGATACTTTCTGCGTTTCGGTTGCAGCATCGTTATTCTCCAGTCTTGCCGTCTTCCGGCTTGCCTGCAGCGCGACGCGGAGCGCCACGACGGGCACCCGGACCACCGCCTTCACCGTCACGGCGCGGACGACGATCGCCCGGACGCGCGTTACGGCGCGGACGCTTGTCTTCCGTCACTTCCTCGACCACCGGCGCGTCGTTGCGGCCCAGCGTATCGCCCTTGTACACCCACACCTTGACGCCGATGATGCCGTAGGTCGTCTTCGCTTCCGAGGTCGCGTAGTCGATGTCGGCACGCAGCGTGTGCAGGGGCACGCGGCCTTCGCGGTACCACTCCGTACGTGCGATTTCGATGCCGTTCAAACGGCCCGCGCTCATGATCTTGATGCCTTGGGCACCCAGACGCATGGCGTTTTGCATCGCACGCTTCATCGCGCGGCGGAACATGATCCGACGCTCGAGCTGTTGCGTGATCGAGTCGGCGATCAACTGAGCATCGGTTTCCGGCTTGCGGATTTCCTCGATGTTGACGTGAACCGGAACGCCCATGCGGCGTTGCAGTTCTGCCTTCAGTTGCTCGATGTCCTCACCCTTCTTGCCGATGACGACGCCCGGACGCGAGCTGTAAATCGTGATCCGTGCGTTCTTCGCCGGGCGCTCGATGACGACGCGACCGACCGAAGCGTTCTTCAGCTTCTTCTTCAGATACTCACGGACGCCGATGTCTTCCTGCAGCATCGCCGCGAAATTGTTGTTGTTCGCGTACCAACGCGAAGCCCAATTGCGGCTGACGGCCAAACGGAAGCCAGTCGGATGAATTTTCTGTCCCATCGTGCGACCCCTTAATTCCCGACCGTCACAGTGATGTGACAGGATTGCTTCTCGATGCGGTTACCGCGGCCTTTGGCGCGCGCGGTAAAACGCTTCAGCGACGCTGCCTTGTCGACGAGGATGCTCTTGATCTTGAGCTCGTCGATATCCGCGCCTTCGTTGTGCTCCGCATTGGCGATGGCCGACAAAACGACCTTCTTCACGATGCCGGCGGCTTTCTTCGGCGAGAACGTCAGAACGTTCAGTGCCTTGTCCACCGGCAAACCGCGGATCTGGTCAGCCACCAGGCGCGTCTTCTGCGCCGAAATGCGGGCACCGCGATGAATTGCTTTCACTTCCATCTTGATTGCCCCTTATTTCTTGGCCTTCTTGTCGGCCGCGTGACCCTTGAACGTCCGGGTCAGTGCGAACTCGCCAAGCTTGTGGCCGACCATGTTTTCCGAGATGTACACCGGTACGTGTTGACGGCCGTTATGCACGGCGATCGTCAGACCAATGAAATCCGGGAGAATCGTCGAGCGACGCGACCAGGTCTTGATCGGCTTCTTGTCGCGCGTAGCTGCAGCTGCCTCAACTTTCTTCAGCAAATGGGCGTCGCAGAACGGACCTTTTTTAACAGAACGTGCCATTGCCTACTCCTTAGCGCTTATGACGGCGCTGGACGATCATCGTCGTCGTGCGCTTGTTGCTACGCGTACGGAAGCCCTTCGCCGGCGTGCCCCACGGGCTAACCGGATCGCGGCCTGCCGCGGTCTTGCCTTCACCACCACCGTGCGGGTGATCGATCGGGTTCATCGCGACACCACGGACCGTCGGGCGGATACCGCGCCAACGATTTGCACCGGCCTTACCGATCTGACGCAGGCTATGCTCTTCGTTGCCCACTTCACCGATCGTTGCGCGGCACTCGATGTGCACGCGGCGGATTTCGCCCGAACGCAGACGAACCTGCGCGTAGACGCCTTCACGCGCCAGCAGCATGGCCGACGTGCCGGCCGAGCGCGCGATTTGCGCACCCTTGCCCGGCAGCATCTCGATGCAGTGGATCGTCGTACCGACCGGAATGTTGCGGATCGGCAGCGTGTTGCCTGCACGGATCGGTGCTTCCGAACCCGACAGGAGTTGCTGGCCAACCGTCAAACCCTTCGGCGCGATGATGTAGCGACGCTCGCCGTCTGCGTACAGAACCAGCGCAATGTTCGCGCTACGGTTCGGGTCATACTCGAGACGTTCGACCTTCGCCGGGATGCCGTCCTTGTTGCGACGG
Organism: Burkholderia sp. 22PA0099; assembly: GCF_047497165.1. Classification (NCBI taxonomy): domain Bacteria; kingdom Pseudomonadati; phylum Pseudomonadota; class Betaproteobacteria; order Burkholderiales; family Burkholderiaceae; genus Burkholderia; species Burkholderia sp. 22PA0099. The sequence continues at coordinate 4,197,778 of NZ_CP163165.1, forward strand.
AAATCGACGATACGGTACTGTTGCTTATGACCACCGCCCTTATGGCGGGTGGTGATGCGGCCGTTGTTGTTACGGCCGGCGGTCACGCTCTGCGAGTCGAGCAGGGCCGCGAACGGCTTACCCTTGTGCAGATCCTTGTTGACCACCTTGACCATCGCACGGCGACCCGGCGAAGTCGGCTTAACTTTAACGATTGCCATGATTACTTGGCCTCCGCTTCAAAGTTGATTTCCTGGCCGGGCTTCAGGCAGACATACGCCTTCTTCACGTCTTTGCGACGGCCCATCGAACGGCCGAAACGCTTCTGCTTGCCCTTCTGGACCAGCATGTTGACGGAATTGACTTCCACCTTGAACAGCAGCTCGACCGCGGCCTTCACTTCCTGCTTCGTGGCATCCGGTGCGACTTCGAACACAACTTGCTCGTTCTTGTCTGCAACCAGCGTCGCCTTTTCCGAGACTACCGGCGCGAGCAGGACCTGCATCAAACGATGATCGTTTTTGCGAATCTCGCTCATGACAGCAACTCCTCGATCTGGGCGACCGCAGCCTTCGTGACCAGGATCTTCTTGAAGTAGATCAGCGACAGCGGGTCGGCGTAACGCGGCTCGACAACTGCCACATTCGGCAGGTTGCGCGACGCGAGGTACAGGTTTTCTTCGACGGTGTCCGTGATCACGAGCACGGACTCCAGGCCCATGGCCTTGAACTTCTCGGCCAGCAGCTTGGTCTTCGGCGCTTCGAGCGTGAACTCTTCAACGACCGACAGACGGCCTTCGCGGGCAAGTTGCGAGAAGATGGAGCGCAGACCTGCGCGGTGCATCTTCTTGTTGACCTTGTGCGAGAAGTTTTCTTCCGGCGAATTCGGGAAAATACGGCCACCGCCGCGCCACAGCGGGCTCGACGACATACCGGCACGAGCGCGGCCCGTACCCTTCTGACGCCACGGCTTCTTGGTCGTGTGCTTGACTTGCTCACGATCCTTCTGCGCGCGGTTACCCTGGCGAGCGTTCGCCTGGTAAGCAACGACGACTTGGTGGATCAGTGCTTCGTTGTAGTCACGACCGAACACTGCGTCCGATGCGTTGACGACTGCACCTTCCTGACCATTTTCATTCAGGAGCTTGAGTTCCATTATTTCGCTCCCTTGGCCTTGACGGCCGGCGTCACGAAGACTTTGCCGCCCTTCGCACCCGGAATGGCACCCTTCACGAGCAGCAGCTTGCGCTCTGCGTCGATACGTGCGATTTCGAGGTTTTGAACCGTAACCGTGTCGTCACCCATGTGGCCCGTCATGCGCTTGCCGGGGAACACGCGACCCGGATCCTGCGCCATACCGATGGAACCCGGAACGTTGTGCGAACGCGAGTTACCGTGGGATGCGCGACCCGAAGCGAAGTTATAACGCTTGATCGTACCGGCGTAGCCCTTACCGATCGACACGCCTTGCACGTCGACCTTCTGGCCTACTTCGAAGAGATCGGGACCGACGATGGCGCCGTTCGACAGCTCGGCTGCCTTGGTCGCATCGATACGGAATTCCTTGAGAACTTCACCAGCTTCTACGCCAGCTTTGGCGAGATGACCTGCCAGCGGCTTCGTCACGCGCGATGCACGACGGGAGCCGAATGCAACCTGAACAGCCGTGTAGCCGTCGGTTTCAACAGTCTTGATCTGCGTCACGCGGTTGTCCGACACGTCCAGCACGGTGACGGGAATCGAATCCCCTTCAGCCGTGAAAATACGGGTCATGCCAACCTTGCGACCTACGAGTCCAAGGCTCATCGTTTTCTCCATTCCCGACTGCGATTGGTCGGGGCTAATTTACAAAACGCCGCGCTTGCCGGAACGGCAGGTACGCAGGCTTTTACGCAAATGCGCGAAAAGCCAAGCATTATAGCCAAGCTTTTCGTTTTTCGCAAGCAATCAATGACTTAGCGCTTCCGGCTGGGGCCGGATCCGCCGAAAGCCTTACTGCAGCTTGATTTCGACGTCGACGCCTGCCGGCAGGTCGAGCTTCATCAGCGCGTCAACCGTCTTGTCGGTCGGATCGACGATGTCCATCAGGCGCTGGTGCGTACGGATTTCGAGCTGGTCACGCGACGTCTTGTTGACGTGCGGCGAGCGGAGGATGTCGAAACGCTGAATGCGCGTCGGCAGCGGCACCGGGCCACGGACGATTGCGCCGGTCCGCTTCGCGGTGTCGACGATTTCGGCAGCCGACTGATCGATCAAGCGATAGTCGAAAGCCTTCAGGCGAATGCGGATTTTTTGTTGAGCCATGACAATTCCTTGAAAAGAGCGAGGCGATGTTGCATCGCCAGATCACAAAAAAGAACGTAGAAACGGGTGCCCCCGGAGAGGGAGCACCCGTTCCCGGGCGCTGCATATTACACCAAAACCAGACCGACGCGTTTAGGCGAGGATCTTTGCAACGACGCCGGCGCCGACGGTACGGCCGCCTTCGCGGATTGCGAAGCGCAGACCTTCTTCCATGGCGATCGGAGCGATCAGCTTCACCGTGATCGACACGTTGTCGCCCGGCATGACCATTTCCTTGTCCTTCGGCAGTTCGATCGAGCCCGTCACGTCCGTCGTACGGAAGTAGAACTGCGGACGGTAGTTGTTGAAGAACGGCGTGTGACGGCCGCCTTCGTCCTTGCTCAGCACGTACACTTCAGCCGTGAAGTGCGTGTGCGGCTTGATCGAGCCCGGCTTCGCCAGAACTTGACCACGCTCCACGTCTTCACGCTTCGTGCCGCGCAGCAGGATACCGACGTTGTCGCCTGCTTGACCTTGGTCCAGCAGCTTGCGGAACATTTCGACGCCCGTGCAGGTCGTCTTCACGGTGTCCTTGATGCCGACGATTTCGAGTTCTTCGCCGACCTTCACGATGCCGCGTTCGATACGACCCGTCACCACCGTGCCGCGACCCGAGATCGAGAACACGTCTTCCACCGGCATCAGGAACAGGCCGTCAACTGCGCGTTCCGGCGTCGGGATGTACGTGTCCAGTGCGTCGGCCAGGTTCATGATCGCCACTTCGCCCAGCTCGCCCGTGTCGCCTTCCAGCGCCAGCTTGGCCGAACCCTTCACGATCGGCGTGTCGTCGCCCGGGAAGTCGTACTTCGACAGGAGTTCGCGAACTTCCATCTCGACCAGTTCGAGCAGTTCAGCGTCGTCCACCATGTCGCACTTGTTCAGGAACACGATGATGTACGGAACGCCAACCTGACGGGCCAGCAGGATGTGCTCGCGCGTTTGCGGCATCGGGCCGTCTGCTGCCGAGCAAACCAGGATCGCGCCGTCCATCTGTGCCGCGCCCGTGATCATGTTCTTCACATAGTCAGCGTGGCCCGGGCAGTCGACGTGTGCGTAGTGGCGGTTAGCCGTTTCGTACTCGACGTGTGCCGTGTTGATCGTGATGCCGCGCGCCTTTTCTTCCGGTGCCGCGTCGATCTGGTCGTAGGCCTTCGCTTCGCCGCCGAACTTCTTCGTCAGCACCGTCGTGATTGCTGCCGTCAGCGTCGTCTTGCCGTGGTCAACGTGACCGATCGTACCAACGTTGACGTGCGGCTTGGTCCGCTCAAATTTACCTTTTGCCATGGTTCTCTTCTTTCAAAAATGAATGTTTGGAGGAGACGACTTACTTCGACTTTGCGCTGATGATCGCTTCGGCGACGTTGCGCGGCGCTTCGGAGTAGTGCTTGAACTCCATCGTGTACGTGGCGCGACCTTGGGTCAGCGAACGCAGCGACGTCGAGTAGCCGAACATTTCCGACAGCGGCACTTCGGCGCGCACGATCTTGCCGCCGCCCACCATGTCTTCCATGCCCTGGACGATACCGCGACGGCCCGACAGGTCGCCCATCACGTTGCCCATGTAGTCTTCCGGCGTTTCGACTTCGACCGCCATCATCGGCTCCAGCACGACCGGGCTCGCACGGCGCATTGCTTCCTTGAACGCCATCGAACCGGCCATGCGGAACGCGTTTTCGTTCGAGTCAACATCGTGGTACGAACCGAACGTCAGGTGCACCTTCACGTCGACGACCGGGAAGCCAGCCAGCACGCCGGCCTTCAGCGTGTCCTGGATACCCTTGTCGACCGCCGGGATGTATTCACGCGGAATCACACCACCCTTGATCTCGTCGAAGAACTCGTAGCCCTTGCCCTGCTCGTTCGGCTCGAGCGTGATGGTTGCGTGACCGTACTGGCCGCGACCACCCGACTGCTTGACGAACTTGCCGTCGACGTCCTTCGCCGTTGCACGGATGGTTTCGCGGTAGGCAACTTGCGGCTTGCCGACCGTGGCTTCCACGCCGAATTCACGACGCATGCGGTCCACCAGAATTTCGAGGTGGAGCTCGCCCATGCCCGAAATGATGGTTTGGCCCGATTCTTCGTCCGTCTGGACGCGGAACGACGGATCTTCCTGTGCCAGGCGGTTCAGCGCCAGGCCCATCTTTTCCTGGTCCGGCTTCGTCTTCGGCTCGACGGCCTGCGAGATCACCGGCTCCGGGAACACCATGCGTTCCAGGATGATCGGGTGCTGCGGATCGCACAGCGTGTCGCCCGTGGTCGCATCCTTCAGGCCGACCGCTGCAGCGATGTCGCCTGCACGGACTTCCTTGATTTCCTCGCGCTGGTTCGCGTGCATCTGCAGAATCCGGCCCAGGCGTTCCTTCTTGCCCTTGGTCGAGTTCAGCAGCGTGTCGCCCGAATTCACGATGCCCGAGTACACACGGAAGAAGATCAGTTGGCCGACGAACGGGTCGGTCATGATCTTGAATGCCAGCGACGAGAACTTCTCTTCGTCCGACGCCACGCGTTCGACCTTGTCGCCATTGTCGAGTTCGCCCGTGACCGGGGGAATGTCGATCGGCGACGGCAGGAAATCGATCACGGCGTCGAGCATGCGCTGCACGCCCTTGTTCTTGAACGCGGTACCGCACAGCATCGGCTGGATTTCGCAGGCGATCGTACGGTCGCGCAGCGCCTTGACGATGTCGGCTTCCGGCAGATCGCCTTCTTCCAGGTACTTGTTCATCAGGTCTTCATTGGCTTCGGCAGCCGCTTCGACCATCTTTTCGCGCCATTCCTTGCACGTTTCAGCAAGTTCAGCCGGGATGTCGACGTAGTCGAACTTCGTGCCCTGGGACGCTTCGTCCCAAACGATCGCCTTCATCTTCAGCAGATCGACCACGCCCTTGAAGCCTTCTTCCGCGCCGATCGGCACCACGACCGGAACCGGGTTTGCCTTCAGGCGCAGACGGAGCTGGTCGTAGACCTTGAAGAAGTTCGCGCCGGTACGGTCCATCTTGTTGACGAACGCCAGACGCGGAACCTTGTACTTGTTGGCCTGACGCCACACGGTTTCCGACTGCGGCTGAACGCCACCCACCGCGCAGTACACCATGCACGCGCCGTCGAGCACGCGCATCGAGCGCTCGACTTCAATCGTGAAGTCGACGTGACCCGGGGTGTCGATGATGTTGATGCGGTGTTCCGGATAGTTGCCGCCCATGCCCTTCCAGAAGGCGGTGGTGGCAGCGGACGTGATCGTGATGCCACGTTCCTGTTCCTGCTCCATCCAGTCCATCGTGGCAGCGCCGTCGTGAACTTCACCGATCTTGTGGTTCACGCCGGTGTAAAACAGGATGCGCTCGGTCGTCGTCGTCTTGCCGGCGTCGATGTGGGCGCTAATACCGATATTGCGGTAGCGCTCGATAGGAGTCTTGCGAGCCACTTTGAATCCTCTATGGGTTAACGCAACGCAAGGTTGCGTTACGCCTCAACACAAACGGGCGAGGCGCCTGAAACAGCGCACCCGCCCGGATTTTTACCGCTTGAGTCTCGCTCTCGCTTAGAAGCGGAAGTGCGAGAACGCGCGGTTGGCTTCTGCCATCCGGTGAACTTCGTCGCGCTTCTTCATCGCGCCGCCGCGGCCTTCGGCCGCTTCGGAGAGTTCACCTGCCAGGCGCAGTGCCATCGACTTCTCGCTACGCTTCTTCGCGGCTTCACGCAGCCAACGCATCGCCAATGCCATACGACGCGACGGGCGCACTTCGACCGGAACCTGATAGTTCGCACCACCAACGCGACGGCTCTTCACTTCGACCACCGGCTTCACGTTGTTCAGCGCGACAGTGAACACTTCCAGCGGGTCCTTGCCACCCTTGGTCTGGATCTGTTCGAAAGCGCCATAAACGATGCGTTCCGCGACCGACTTCTTGCCGGACAACATCAGCATGTTCATGAATTTTGCAACATCAACGTTACCGAACTTCGGATCCGGCAACACTTCCCGCTTGGGGACTTCGCGACGACGCGGCATGTTTCTTCCTTTGACTTTTTCAGTTGGAGCTGAGATCCAGCCCCGCGGTCACCAACAAACCCGATTCATCTCGTTCGACTAACCAGCTTGGCCGGGTGACCACTTACTCGACAGCACCGGCTATCCGGCACTACCGCATTAACCGCCTGACGGCGATCACCTTTCAGAGGCAACTTACTTCTTCGTGGCCTTTGCACGCTTCGCGCCGTACTTCGAGCGCGCTTGCTTACGATCCTTGACGCCCTGGGTATCCAGCGAGCCGCGAACCATGTGGTAACGCACACCCGGCAAATCCTTCACACGGCCGCCGCGGATCAGCACAACCGAGTGTTCCTGCAGGTTGTGGCCTTCACCGCCGATGTACGAAATCACTTCGAAGCCGTTCGTCAGACGAACCTTGGCGACCTTACGGAGTGCCGAGTTCGGCTTCTTCGGCGTCGTGGTGTACACGCGAGTGCACACGCCGCGACGCTGGGGGCAGTTCTGCAAGGCCGGGCTCTTGCTCTTGGTCGTTTCCGACTCACGGCCTTTGCGAACCAGTTGGTTGATGGTTGGCATTGTGTATTCCTGAAAATGACAAAAACCGGCACACTCGCATCGGGCAAAGCGACGCAGGCATGCCTGTGGTGATCCGACGCCCCGCTGACATCCCGCCCGCCGCCACTTCTTGGCGGCCCGCGAGTTTACCTACCGGGAATCGGAACCCGCCATCTTAAGTCAAAAATCCCAAGCGGGTCAACAGCTTGCGTGATTTGCCGACGCAACAATAAGTGACGAATCAGTGACGGCCGGTTGCGGTGATCGCAATGCAGCATCGCGCCTCACCGCAACCGGCTCGGCTCGATGCATTTACGCAGATTCGACCACGTCGATGAGCTCGTCGCCGAACCGTTCGAGCTTGCGGGCGCCGATGCCGGGGATATGGCGCAGATCCTCGACGGATTCGGGCGCGTTGCGCGCGATCTCGGCCAGGGTGGCATCGTGAAAGATCACGTAGGCGGGTACGCCGTCGCTCTTGGCGGTTTCGGCGCGCCAGGTGCGCAGCCGTTCCCAGCAGGCGCGTTCGTGCGCGGACATGCCGGCGGTGGGATCGGCGCGGGCGCCGCTGCGCGTCGATGCATTGCGCGAGCTCTTGGGCTTGACGTAGCGGCGCAGCGTGACGGTTTCCTCGCCCTTGAGCACCGGCTTGCTCGCCTCGGTCAGCACCAGCGCGCCGAAGCCGCCGTGATCGATGGCCAGGTAACCGAACGCCACGAGCTGGCGGAAGATCGCGCGCCATTCGGGCTCGGACAGCTCGGCGCCGATGCCGAACGTGCTCAACGAATCGTGGCCGCGCTGCTGGATTTTTTCCGTTTTCGCGCCGCGCAGGACTTCGATCAGGTGGCTCGCGCCGAAGTTGAAGCCGCTCGCGCGCTGCGCGCGGAACACGCAGGACAGGGCCATGCGCGCTTCGCGCGTGGCGTCCCAGGTGTTGGGCGGCTCGAGGCAGGTGTCGCAGTTGCCGCAGGGCTGGCTCGCTTCGCCGAAATAGCCGAGCAGGCGCACGCGGCGGCACGACGCGGTTTCGCACAGGCCGAGCAGCGCGTCGAGCTTGGATGTCTGCACGCGCTTGTGGGCGTCGTCGGCTTCGGATTCATCGATCATCTTGCGCTGCTGCACGACGTCGCCGAGGCCATAGGCCATCCAGGCATTCGCGGGCAGGCCGTCGCGGCCCGCGCGGCCGGTTTCCTGGTAATAGCCCTCGACGCTCTTGGGCAGGTCGAGGTGGGCCACGAAGCGCACGTCGGGCTTGTCGATGCCCATGCCGAACGCGATCGTCGCGCACATTACGATGCCCTCCTCGCGCTGGAACATCTCCTGATGGCGCTGGCGCACCTCGAATTCCATGCCGGCGTGATACGGCAGCGCGCGCACGCCCTGCGTCTTGAGCCACTCGGCGGTTTCCTCGACCTTGCGGCGCGACAGGCAATACACCACGCCGGCATCGGTGGTGCCGTCGGCATTGGTGTGCTCGGCACGAATGAAATCGAGCAGTTGCGAGCGCGCGTTGTCCTTTTCGACGATCCGGTAGCGAATGTTCGGGCGATCGAAGCTCGACACGAACACGCGCGCATCGTCGAGCGCGAGGCGCTGGATGATCTCGTCGCGCGTGATTTCGTCGGCGGTGGCCGTCAGCGCGATGCGCGGCACGTACGGGAAGCGCTCGTGCAGGATCGACAGCTTGATGTATTCGGGCCGGAAATCGTGCCCCCACTGCGATACGCAATGCGCCTCGTCGATCGCGAACAGGCCGATGCGCGTGCGTTCGAGCAGATCGAGGAAGCGCGGCGTCATCAGCCGCTCGGGCGCCACGTAGAGCAGATCGAGTTCGCCCTCGCGCAACGCGCGCTCGGTAGCGGCGGCCTCGGCGCCCGACAGCGTGGAATTCAGGTAAGCGGCGCGCACGCCCACTTCGGTCAGCGCGGCGACCTGATCGTGCATCAGCGCGATCAGCGGCGAGACGACGATGCCGGGGCCTTGCCCCGACTCGTGGCGAACCAGCGCCGGGATCTGGTAGCAGAGCGACTTGCCGCCGCCGGTGGGCATCAGCACGAGGCAGTCGCCGCCGCCCGCGACATGCTCGACGATCTCGCCCTGTTGGCCGCGAAAGGCCGGATAACCGAAAACTTCGTTCAGGATTTCGAGCGCGCGCGACATGAGGCAGGAGGGATCGTTTGAAAAATCAAGGCTGCATTTTACAGACAGAAGCCGGGTCGCCGCCGCCTTCGTGTCCGGATTGGCCATTCGGACGAGATTGCTCGGCCGCCGGCGCGTTGGTTGCGCCGCCGTGTGCCGAATCGGCGGGCGGCCGTGCGGCCAGCGAAATCGAGATCGCCGCGCGCTGGCCGCCGGCATCGAGCGAGACCTTGTTCACAAAGCCGTAGACATGCCCGCGCAGCGACACGCAGAGCGAATCGTCGCCATCGACGCCGACCTCGGCCATCTCGCTGTCGGAGATCAGGAACGGCGCGCGGCGGTCCATCAGGCTACCGAGCGAGGCTTGGGCAAGGTCGCGCCGGGACAGATAGTAATCGTAGAGGAACGGCGATGACGCACCTTGGCCGAGCCGCCGCACCACGTAGAGCCGCAGCCCGGGGCGCAGCACGCGCGTGCGCACGATCGCGTCGTGGGAAACACCGTGGTGACGCAGATACCACCAGCCCGGCAGGGCCATCACCGCCAGCAACACGCAGAGCGCGAGACCTGCCACGCCGATCCCGCGATTGACCGCCGCATCGTTTCGCATGATCACTTACCTCGGTTAGTCGCGCAGCCGGAGCGCGATCGTGAAGGCAGAAGATCATCCGGCGGGCGCCGGTTCAAGCGCGCCGGCCTGAATCAGAAAGATGTCGAGCAGCGACCATAGCATCCGGTCCATCTCGAAACAACGGATGCACAGGCAAAAACGGCGCCCCTATAATTCGGCATTTTTTCGCTTCCGGAGGCCGCGATGACTCGCAGCGTACGCGCCGCATTGCTCAACGACCGGCTCGACTGGAACCTGCTCCGGACCTTCCTCGTGATCGCACGCGAACAGAGCGTGAGCCGCGCCGCGGCGCACCTGCACATCACGCAACCGGCCGTCAGCCATGCGTTGCGGCGGCTCGAGGAGCAGCTCGGCCGCAAGCTCGTACAGCGCAGCGGCCCACGCATCGACATCACGCGAGCCGGCCACGAGGTGCGCGAAATCGCCGAGGAAATCTACGGCAGCATCTCGCGTCTCGCCAGCGACGAAGGCGTGGGCGATCACTACGTGTCGGGGCTGGTGCGCCTGATCACCGTCAGCGGCGTGCAGTCGGAGGCCTACGACGATTTCCTCGGCGACTTCCATCGCGACTACCCCGATATCGATCTCGACGTGCAGGTGATGCGCAGCGCCGACGTGCCGAGCGCCCTGCTCCAGCACACGGCCACGGCCGCGTTGAGTCTGAACCGGCACGTCGACGGGAAGATCGCGCAGCAGTTGTTCATGCCGCAGCGCTACGCGCTGTTCTGCGGGCGGCGCCATCGTCTGTTCGGGCAGTCGGGGCTGGGCGTCGACGACCTGCGCGACGAGAATTTCGTATCGTTTGCGGGAGATCAGCTTGGCGCGTCATTGTCGGTGCTGAGTGTGTTCCGCGACCAACACGGGCTGGCCGGGCGCATCGTGGCGACCTCGGCCAGCATGGCCGAAATGGTGAGGCTGATCGTGGCCGGATTCGGCATCGGCAGCCTGCCCGAGCACGTCGGACAAGCGCAGGTGGAAGCAGGCCGCATGATGCGGCTGCCGCCCGCCGACGGCGTGGCCGACCTCGACGTGATGCTGCTGTGGGCGGCCGACCGCAAGCCGCGCGCGGCGGAGGCCGTGTTTCTAGAACGAATCCGCGCGTTCGCGCAGGGCGGCGGCAAGACCGACGACGCAGCGCAGTAAGCCCGGCGCGCCCTCGGCAACGCACGCTCCGCTCAATATCCGCGCAGCACGTCCACCTGATTCGCCAGCGGCGCGCCGTCGCGCAAGCGCCGCACGTTGGCGGCGATCTGCTCGGCGATCTGCTCGAAGCTCGCCACCGACGCCATGTGCGGCGTGACGATCAGGTTCGGCGCGCACCAGAACGGATCGTCCTCGGGCAGCGGCTCGCGCTCGAACACGTCGATCACCGCGCCGCCGAGCGTGCCGTCCTGCAATGCAGCCAGCACGTCGGCCGGCACCAGATGCTCGCCGCGCCCCACGTGGATCAGCTTCGCGCCGCGTGGCAGCCGGGCCAGCAGGCGGCGATCGACGATGCCGCGCGTCTCGGGCGTCAGCGGCAACAGGCAGACGAGCAACTCGCTGCCGGCCAGGAACGCGTCGAACCCATCGGCGCCGAACGTCTCCACGCCGTCGATCGTCTTGCGCTCGCGCGACCAGCCGCGCACGCGAAAGCCGGCATCGGCAAGCTGTCGCGCCACATGCTGGCCGAGCACGCCGAGCCCCATGACGCCCACGCTGCGCTCGCCGGCCGCCACTTGCGGATAGCGCAGCCAGCGGCGCTCGCGCTGGTTGGCCAGTACGCGATCGAGCCCGCGATGAAAATGCAGCACGGCCCACATCACGAATTCGCCCATGCCCTGCGCGTGCGTCGGATCGACCACGCGACACACCGGCACGGCGGGCAAGGCCGGGTCGGCCAGGATGTGATCGACACCGGCCGCGATGCTGTGCACGAGCCGCAGCGACGGCAGCCGTGCCAGCGCGCCGGACGGCGGCCGCCAGCACACGGCGATGTCGGCGTCATGCGGATCGGTGTCGACGCCCGCGATGCGCAGCCCCGGCAAGCGTTCGCGCAGCGGCGCGAGCAACGGCGACAGGTCGAAGCCGTCGCTGAGAAAGGCGATGCGCGTCATGTCAGCTTCGGTAGTCGGTGGCGCCGCCGTCGATCAGCCGCAACGCCGCCTGCCATTGCAGCGCGATGATCGCCTCGGCCTCGTCGCGGTCGAATTGCTCGGCGGCCAGCCGGCACACGGCCTCGGACGGCTGGCTCAACGCCGCGCCGCCGGCCATCGCGCGCACCTGGATCTGGCACGCGAGTTCGAGGAAATAGATGTTCTGGAACGCGGCCGGCACCGAGCGGCCGGCCACCAGCAACCCGTGATTGCGCAGGATCATCGCACTGTGCGGGCCGAGGTCGCGAATCAACCGCTCGCGCTCGCCCAGATCGAGCGCGATGCCCTCGTAGTCGTGATACGCAAGCCGCTCGTAGAACTTCAGCGCGTGCTGGCTGATCGGCAGCAGGCCTTGCTGCTGCGCCGACACGGCCGAGCCGGCCGCCGTATGCGTGTGAATCACGCACTGCAGGTCGGGCCGCGCCTGATGGATCGCCGAATGGATCGTGAAGCCGGCCGCGTTGACGCGATAGCGCGCCGGATCGTCCTCGACGATCGGCTCGACGACGCGCCCCTGCCCGTCGATCTTGATCAGATCGGAGGCGCGCATTTCATGGAACAGCACGCCGTAGCGGTTGATCAGGAAATGATGCTCGGGGCCGGGCACGCGCGCGGTGATGTGCGTGTCGATCATGTCGGTCATGCCGAAATGCGCGACGAGCCGATACAGCGCGGCCAGTTCGACGCGCGCCGTCCATTCGGAGTCCGGAATGTGATGGGGTGCGGTGTGCATGAAATCGCTTGCAGGAAGAGAAAAACAATCAGGAAACCTGAACGGTGCGGGCGGCGGCCGGATGAACCGGCTGCGTCGGCGGGAAGCGCCGCTGATAGCGCGCCAGCGCAAGGATGCCTACCAGCGAGATGGCCGACAGCAACGAGAAGAACAGCGCCAGCGGCAGCCACTGGCCGCGGTAATGCTGCGCAACCACCGTGCCGATCAGCGGCGTGGTGCCGCCGGCCACGGTGGCGCACAGCTGATAGGCGATCGAGATGCCCGAATAGCGCAGATGGGTCGGGAACGCGCGCGTCATGAAGCCGGCGATCACCGCATACACGGCCGACAGCACCACCACCGCGAGCGCGATGCCGGCCACGATCAGCACCGGCTGCTGGCTGTTGACGAGCACGAACATCGGGTACGGCGTGAAGATCGACAGCAGCGCGGCGCAGGCCAGGAAGCGGGCGTCGCCGAAGCGTTGCGCGAGCAGCGCCGACACCGGTTGCGAGGCGAGCTGGATGAGCGTCACCGCGAACAGGCAATCGAGGATCAGCGGCTTCGGCATCTTCAGGAAGCTCGTGACGTACGAAATCATGAACGTGTTCGTGAAGAAGAAGCCGGCCGAGCCGATGGTGGTGGCCGCGGCCGCGTACAGGATCGGCTTCCAGTAGCCGCGCAGCACTTCGGTCACGGGCGCCTTCACGCGCCGGTTCTCGCGTTTGGCCTGCTCGAATTCGGGCGATTCGTTCACGCCCATGCGCACCACCACGCCGACCACCAGCAACACGAAGCTGGCCAGGAACGGCAGGCGCCAGCCCCACGACACGAACGCGTCGTGATCGAGCGACGACACCAGGCGAAACGAGATCAGCGACAGCAGCAACCCGGCCGGGCTGCCCATCTGCGGAATCGACGCGAACAGCGTCTTGCGCCCCGGCGCGGCGTGCTCGCTCGACATCAGCACCGCGCCGCCCCACTCGCCGCCCACGGCGATGCCCTGCAGGATGCGCAGCAGGATCAGGATCACCGGCGCCGCCACGCCGATCGACGCGTACGACGGCAGCAGGCCGATGCCGGTGGTCGCCACGCCCATCAGGAACATCGTGAGAATCAGCATCTTCTTGCGGCCGAGGCGATCGCCCCAATGGCCGAACACGGCGCCGCTCAAGGGGCGCGCGACGAAGCCCACGGCGAACGTCGCGAACGACGCCAGCGTGCTGACGAACGGGTCGCGGGTCGGAAAGAACACGTCGCCGAGCACGAGCGCGGCGGCCGTCGCGTAGGTGTAGAAATCGTAGAACTCGATCGTCGTGCCGAAGAACGCGGCGAGTGCGGCGCGGACCGGCTGGCGTTGAGCAACGGGGGAAGTCATCGGGAATCCTTGGTCGGAGCGCTGCATGGCATCGGAGCACCGAGGCCGCGCGGCTTTGCGCATTTATCGGTGGCCAATATCGCTACGTAAAATGCTGATTTCTTATGCGAAGCATGAATCGCGTTCATGCTCCGCGCCGCATCAGAAGCGGTGCCGGATTCCGGCCACCGTGACGAGCTGATGGCTGTTCGACGACGGCGTCGCGAACGCCACCGCCGCCACCGCCTTGCGGCCCGTCGAATCGGTGCCCGTCGCCAACTGATAGATGCTGACGGCGTACAGGTCCGTGCGCTTGGACAGCGAGTAATCCACGCCGACGTCGAGCTGCCCGTACTTCGCGCCCTCGCGGCCGTTCACGCTGCTGCTGCGCGTGTATGCGTACGACGCGGCCACCTGCAGCGCCGGCGTGATCAGGTACTTCGTATTCAGTTCGAACGTGTTGAACGCCACGCTGCCGCCCGGCATCTGCGTGGTGGAGCCGGCCACGGCGGTAGCGCCGAGGTTGTTGAAGCGCGTGTTGCTGTACACCGCGCCGAAGGTGGCCGCGCCGAACGTGTAGGCGCCGCCCGCATTGACGATCTGCTGCGTGCCCGCGCTCGCATAGCCGCTGTAGACGGGGCTGGCCATGTTGCTGCCGGTGGCGCTGTCGTTGGCCTTGTTGCCGAACAGCGAGAAGTTCGGGTTGCGCGCCAGCGTGTAGGCGGCGGCGGCCTTCAGCGGGCCGCCCTGGTAACCCACACCCACGCCGTAGATCTGGTTGCGCGCGGTGCTGCCCGCCACGCCGCCGAAGCTGTAGAGCGCTTCCACATTGAAGCCGGCCCATACCGGCGACACGTACTTCAGCGCGTTGTTGACACGGAACGATCCGTCGAGATCGTCGAGATCGCCCGGGTGGGCGCCGTAGCCCGCGCCCGACAGCGCCCAATCCTCGCCGGCCGTGTAGATGCCGACCATATCGGCGTTCGGCAGATACTGGCGGCCGGCCGTCACGGTGCCGAACCGCGCCGAGCCGAGCCCGACGTAGAGCTGCCGACCGAACAGGTCGCCGTTCTGGCCGAGCGCGCCGGTCGAGCCGTTGAAGCCGCCTTCGAGCACGAACAGCGAAACCAGCCCGCCGCCCAGCTCCTCGCGGCCGCGCAGGCCCCAGCGGCTGCCCGATGCGTTGCCGCTGGTCAGCGCGAACTGGCGGCTGCCGCCCGCGTTGGTATTGATGGCGATGCCCTGGTCGACGATCCCGTACAGCGTGACCGAGTTTTGCGCGTGAGCGACGGTCGCGCCCAGCAGGGCGACGCCGAGGCAAAGAGGCTTGTTGAGTTTCATGGTGGGTCGCATGGCGCGTGTGGTTGAGATTCGATTTGAAATTCGATTGGGAGTGCGAAGTTCATGACGGACGATGCGGGCATCGGCGGCACGGGTGTCAGTTATCGAGCGCCAATAACGCTACGTACAATGCCGTTTACTCATCGTCAGTATTAATGGCGTTCATCCTTGCCAAGACGGCGCTCGCGAAACGGCAGGCACAAAAAAGCGCGGCGCCGGAAGCAGAAACCTGCCTCCGGCGCCGCGCCCGAGCGTGCGCGAACGTTTCGTTCTGCTATCCGACCATCAGCGGCGCGCCTCGCCGAAACCGCCGAAGAACGCACGCGCGTTCGCTTCGAGGCTCTCGATGTGATAGCCGCCTTCCTGCACGATCACGGTGGGCAACTGCAACGCGCCGACCGCGCCGCCGAGCCGGCCGAAGCCCTCGGTGGTAACGGCCACCTTCGATTGCGGATCGTCGCGATAGATGTCGAAGCCGAGCGCCAGCACGATCGCGTCGGGCTGGAAGCGCTTGAGCACGCGCAGCGCGTCGTCCACGCGCTCGAAGAACACCGCCTCGGAAGCGCCGTGCGGCATCGGCAGGTTCACGTTGTAGCCATAGCCGTCGCCGCTGCCGGCTTCGTCCTCGTAGCCGGCGACGACCGGATAGAAGTTGGTCGGATCGCCGTGGATCGAGATGTAGAGCACGTCGTCGCGGCCATAGAAGATTTCCTGCACGCCCTGGCCGTGGTGCATGTCGGTATCGAGGATCGCGACGCGGCCGAAGCGCTCGCGCAGCGATTGCGCGGCGATCGCGGCGTTGTTCAGATAGCAGAAGCCGCCGGCCGCATCGCGCCGCGCATGATGGCCGGGCGGCCGGCACAGCGCCCAGCTCTCGCGCGCGCCACCGTTCACCGTGTCGGCCGCGGCCAGCGCGCTCTGCGCCGACCAGTACGCCGAGCGCCACGTATGCTCGCCGACCGGGCAACTGCCGTCGGCCAGATAGCGCGCCGCCTGGGCCAGCACGCCGCGCAGCGGATTGCCCTCGCGCACGTAGATGTTCGACATCACTTCGTTGCCCCAATCGTCGGGCATCCGGGTCCAGTCGCGGTGCGCTTCTTCGAGGAAACGCAGGTAGTTCATGTCGTGCACGGCGGCGATCGGCGCGGTGCCGTGGTCGGCCGGTTCGAGCACCTCGAAATCGAGCGAGCGGGCGGCCGCGACGAGCCGCGCCGCGCGCTCGGGCACTTCCTGCGGCTCGCGCATCTGGCCACGCGACAGATAGGTGCGCGGATGGTGCAGCGACTGCTCGGGATGGAAATAGGTTTTCATCGGTTCTCCGTAATATCGGGCCGCTTCGCGTGACGCATCAGCGCGCCAGGGCGCGCGCGAGCACGGCGTGCAGCAGCACGTTGGCGCCGGCGGTCACGTCGCCGGGCAAGGCGTCTTCGGCTTCGTTGTGCGAGAGGCCGTCGACGCAGGGAATGAACACCATCGCGGTGGGGTAATGACGCGCCATCAGGATCGCGTCGTGCCCCGCGCCGCTGACGATCCGCTCGTTCGAATAGCCGAGCGCATCGGTGGCCTGCTGCACGAGCGCCACGCATGCAGCGTCGAACGGCGTGGCCGGGCTGCGCCAATAGGTGGCGATCTCGACGCGCAGGCCGCGTTGCGCCGCGATGCGCTCGAACGCCGTGCGCAGGTCGCGCTCGATCGCATCGACCTCGGTGTCGTCGTGATGGCGCAGGTCGACGGTGAAGCCGACCTGCCCCGCGATGGTGTTGCGCGAAGCGTTCGGGATGGTGGTCTGGCCGATCGTGGCGAGGCCGCGCGGCGCGTAGCCGGCGATGATCCGTTCGAGTTCGAGCGCCATCTGCGCGCTCGCGAACAGCGCGTCCTTGCGATACGGCATCGGCGTCGTGCCCGCGTGGGCGGCCACGCCCGTCACCGTCACGTCGAGCCAGCGGATCGCCTGGCCGCCCGTCACCACGCCGATCGTCGTGCCGTTCGCCTCCAGCACCGGGCCTTGCTCGATGTGCGCCTCGAAGTAGGCATCCACCGCGCCGCGCTCGCGCGTGCCGCGGCTGCCGCAGGCGTCGAGCGCGTCGCCGAGCACGATGCCGTCGGCGTCGCGCGTGGCCAGCGCCGCATCGAGCGCGGTGGCGCCCGTGAACACGGCGGAGCCGAGCATCGCGGGCGTGAAGCGCGCACCTTCCTCGTTGGTCCACGAAACGATCTCGATCGGGCGAGCCGTGTCGATCTTCGCGTCGTTCAGCGCGCGCACCAGTTCGAGGCCGGCCAGCACGCCGTACACGCCGTCGAAGCGGCCGCCCTCGGGCTGCGTGTCGAGATGGCTACCGACCAGCACCGGCGCGGCTTCCGGATCACGACCGGCGCGCCGCGCGAACAGGTTGCCGACCGCGTCGGTGCTCACCGTCATGCCGGCCTCGCGGCACCATTGCGCGAACAGCTCGCGCCCGCGCCGGTCTTCGTCGGTCAATGCCAGCCGGCGCACGCCACCGCGTGCGGTCGCGCCGATCTTTGCCATCTCCATCAGGCTGCGCCAGAGGCGCGCGCCGTCCACATTCAGTTGCGATTCCATTCGTGTTCCTGAGCAATCACGGATTGCTTATCGTGCGAGAAGGTGCGGGGAAGCCCCGGAAAATCGAGCCGGGCCGGTCAGCCGCGGCTCGTCAGCGCCTCGGCCGCATCGCGGCTCACGGCGCGCCGCGCGTCGAGCGCGACGATGCAAAGCAGCGAGATCCCGGCCAGGCAGGTGTAGAACACCGCCAGCGGCCACCATTGGCCGGTGTAGCGATGCGCGAGCCAGGTGCCGACCAGCGGCGTCAGGCCGCCGGCGATCGCGCCGCACACCTGGTAGGCGAGCGAGATCGCCGAATAGCGGATATGGGTGGGGAAGATGCCGCTGATGAAGCCGGCGATCACCGAGTAGAAGCTGGCCATGCAGATCACCGCCAGCGCAATGCCGATCACCATCGACACCGTTGTGCCGTGCTGCACCAGCGCGAACATCGGATACGGCGAGGCCATCGCGAGCAACGCGGCCAGCTTCAGGAAGCGCGCGCCGCCGATGCGCTCGGCGAGCCACGCCGCGCACGGCTGCGACAGCAACTGGATCACCGCCACCACGAACAGGCAGTCGAGGATCATCGAGCGCGTCACGCCGACGTACTGCGTGGTGTACGCGATCATGAACGTGTTGGTGAAATACACGCCGGCGATGCCGATGGTGTTCGCGCCGATGCCGAGCAGCACCAGGCCCCACGCCGACCGGAACACCTCGGCGATCGGCAGCTTGGCGGTGCGCTTGGCCTCGCGCAGCCGCGCGAATTCGGGCGACTCGTTCACGCCGAGCCGGATCAGGATGCCGACGATCAGCAGCGCCGCGCTGGCGAGGAACGGCAGGCGCCAGCCCCAGGACAGGAACGCGGCCTTGTCCATCGAGGTGACGGCGCGAAACGCGATCAGCGACAGGATCAGGCCGGCCGGGCTGCCCAGTTGCGCGAACGACGCGAAAAACGTGCGCCGGCCTTCGGGCGCATGTTCGCCGGCCATCAGCACCGCGCCGCCCCACTCGCCGCCCACGGCGATGCCCTGCACCACGCGCAGCAACACCAGCAGCACCGGCGCGAGCACGCCGACCGTGGCGTAATCGGGCAGCAGCCCGACGCACACGGTGGCCGCGCCCATCATCATCAGCGTGGTCATCAGCGCTTTCTTGCGGCCGATCCGGTCGCCGAGATGGCCGAAGATGATGCCGCCGATCGGGCGGGCGAAGAAGCCCACCGCGAACGTCGCGAACGACGCCATGGTGCTGACGAAGCGATCGCCCGACGGGAAATACAGTTCGCCGAACACGAGCGCGGCGGCCGTGGCGTAGATATAGAAGTCGTACCACTCGATCATCGTGCCGATGAACGCGGCGGTCGCCGCGCGGGCGGGCTGGCGGGTGCTGGCGGATTGGGGGGTCATGCTGGCTCCTGATGCGCCGGCGGCGGCCCGGAAGGCCCCGGGCGCGCTTGTCACGGGTCGGCGTGCGCGGCGTTTCGATGCACCGCGCACGCCGCCTTTATCGATAGCCAGAAATCATTAGTCAAATTTCAAGTTATTATTCAGCGCATAAATCAAACTTATAGTTTGATCGCCACCCTCCGGAACCGCGATGCGCACCGACTTCACCCGCTTCCTGAACGACCGTCTCGACTGGAACCTGCTGCGCACCTTCCTCGTGATCATGCAGGAGCGCAGCCTGAGCCGCGCCGCCGCGCGTCTGCACGTCACGCAGCCGGCCGTGAGCCAGGCACTGAAGCGGCTGGAGGACGCGCTCGAACACCGCCTGATCGAGCGCCGCGGCCCGTACTTCGCGCCCACCGCCGCCGGCGAGGCCGTCTACCGGATCGCCGGCGACCTGTACGGCACGATCTCGCGGCTCGACTCCGAGCTCGACGACCGCACCGCCGACATCACCGGCTCGATCCGCCTGCTGACCATCAGCCGCATCGAATCGCCCGTCTACGACGAATTCCTCGCCGAGTTTCATCGCACCTATCCGCGCATCGATTTGCAGATCGAGGTCATGCGCTCGTCCGACATCATTTCCTCGCTGCTGCAGAAAACGGCGACGGCGGGCCTCGGCCTGTGCCGCAACCCGCACGACAAGCTCGAGATGCGGCCGTTCCTGCGGCAGCGCTACGCGATCTTCTGCGGCCGCCACCACCGCCTGTTCGGCAAGTCGCAACTGACGATGAACGACCTGCTCGCCGAGAACTTCGTGTCGTTTACGAGCGATCAGCTCGGCGACAGCCTCTCGCCGCTCACGGTGTTCCGCGACCAGAAGGGCTTCACGGGCCGCATCGTCGCATCCTCGCCGAGCCTCGACGAAGTGCGCCGGCTGATCTTCGCGGGTTACGGCATCGGCTGCCTGCCCGAGCACATCGTGCGCGACGACCTGGCCCAGCAACGGCTCTGGCGGCTGCCGCCCGACGAGGGGCTGGTCGACGTGGACGTGTTCCTGCTGTGGCGGCGCGAACGCAAGATGAACGCGGCCGATCTCGCGTTTCTCGAAAGCATGGAGCGCCATATGCGGCGTTATTCGTTCGCGGAGCGGCTCGGCGCGAAATAGTCAGGGCCGCGTTGCAAAAGCGACGGACGAAAAAAAACCGCCCGGTCGAAACCGGGCGGTTCTGATGGGCGGACCATCGAAAGCGGCTTGGCGCCGCTCCCGCTTACTCCGCGCTCGGGTGCTGCTGCGACTCGACTGCGTCGGGCGTTTCGGCAGCCGGGGTTTCCGGGATGCCGAAGTCGAAGGCTTCTTCCGCCGCGATCTGATCGAAACGCTCGCGATCCGACACTTCCTTGTTCTTGCGCGCCTTGTGGAACGCAAGACCGGTACCGGCCGGGATCAGACGACCGACGATCACGTTTTCCTTCAGGCCACGCAGATCGTCGCGCTTGCCCATGATCGCCGCTTCCGTCAGCACGCGCGTCGTTTCCTGGAACGATGCCGCCGAGATGAACGAATCCGTCGACAGCGACGCCTTCGTGATACCCAGCAGGATGTTGTCGTACGACGCCGGACGCTTGCCTTCCGCGATCATGCGATCGTTTTCGTCCAGCATGTCCGAACGCTCGACCTGTTCACCCAGGATGAAGCGCGTATCGCCGTTGTCGGTGATCTGCACACGACGCAGCATCTGGCGAACGATCACCTCGATGTGCTTGTCGTTGATCTTCACACCCTGCAGACGGTACACGTCCTGCACTTCGTCGACGATGTAGCGCGACAGCGCCTCGATACCCTGCAGACGCAGGATGTCGTGCGGATCGGCCGGGCCGTCCACGATCATTTCGCCCTTGTTGACGACCTGAGCATCGTGGACCAGCACCTGCTTTTCCTTCGCGATCAGGAACTCGTGCTGATTGCCTTCGAGATCCGTGATGACGAGACGCTGCTTGCCCTTCGTGTCCTTGCCGAACGACGTCGTGCCGGTGACTTCCGCCAGAATGCCGGCGTCCTTCGGCGAACGCGCTTCGAACAGTTCCGCGACACGCGGCAGACCGCCGGTAATGTCACGCGTTTTCTGCGCTTCGGTCGGGATACGTGCGAGCACTTCACCCACCTGCACCTGCTGGCCATCCTTCACCGTGATCAGCGCGCCGACCTGGAAGCCGATCTGCACCGAGTGCTCGGTGTTCGGGATCTTCACTTCCTCGCCAGCCGCGTCGAGCAGCTTGACCTGCGGCCGCACGCTCTTCGCCGCTTGCGAACCGCGGCGCTTCACGTCGATCACGACCAGCGTCGAGAGGCCCGTCACGTCGTCGATCTGCTTGGCGACCGTCACGCCTTCCTCGACGTTTTCGAACTTCACCGTACCGCCGTACTCGGTGATGATCGGACGCGTCAGCGGGTCCCACGTGGCCAGTTGCGTGCCGGCCTTGATCACGTCGCCGTCGAGACGCAGCAGCGTCGCGCCGTACGGGATCTTGTGACGTTCACGCTCGCGGCCCAGATCGTCGGTGATCATGGCTTCGCCCGAACGCGAAATGACGATCTGCTCGCCCTTCGCGTTGGTGACGTAACGCATGGTCGCCGTGAAGCGGACCGTACCGTTGC
The DNA here is from genome assembly GCF_047497165.1 of Burkholderia sp. 22PA0099. Classification (NCBI taxonomy): domain Bacteria; kingdom Pseudomonadati; phylum Pseudomonadota; class Betaproteobacteria; order Burkholderiales; family Burkholderiaceae; genus Burkholderia; species Burkholderia sp. 22PA0099. The sequence goes on from NZ_CP163165.1 coordinate 4,219,579, forward strand.
TCTTCGCTTCGACCGACGAGGCGACTGCCGCACGCGATGCCGCACCACCGATGTGGAACGTACGCATGGTCAGCTGGGTGCCCGGTTCGCCGATCGACTGCGCCGCGATCACGCCGACCGCTTCGCCGACGTTCACCGCCGAGCCACGACCCAGGTCGCGGCCGTAGCAGGCTGCGCACAGGCCATAACGCGTTTCGCAGGTCAGCGGCGTGCGCACGCGCACTTCGTCGATGCCGAGGCGTTCGATTTCCTCGACCGCCGTTTCATCGAGCAGCGTGCCGTTCTCGTACAGCGTTTCCTGCGTTTCCGGGTTGACGACGTCAGCCACCGCGACGCGGCCGAGAATCCGGTCGCGCAGCGCTTCGACCACTTCACCGCCTTCCACGAGCGCCTTCATCGCCACGCCGTTCGACGTGCCGCAGTCGTTCTCGACCACCACCAGATCCTGCGTGACGTCGACCAGACGACGCGTCAGGTAACCCGAGTTTGCCGTCTTCAGTGCCGTATCAGCCAGACCCTTACGTGCACCGTGGGTCGAGATGAAGTACTGCAACACGTTCAGGCCTTCGCGGAAGTTCGCCGTGATCGGCGTCTCGATGATCGAGCCGTCCGGCTTCGCCATCAGGCCACGCATACCGGCCAGCTGACGAATCTGCACCGCGGAACCCCGCGCGCCCGAGTCGGCCATCATGTAGATCGAGTTGAACGATTCCTGGCGCGTTTCCTTGCCGTCGCGATCGACCACCGGCTCCGTCGAGAGCTGCTCCATCATCGCCTTGCCGACCGCTTCCGACGTCGCCGACCAGATGTCGACCACGTTGTTGTAGCGTTCCTGCGCGGTGACGAGACCCGACATGTACTGACGGTCGTATTCCTTCACCTTCTTCGCGGCGTCACCGACGATCACTTCCTTCTGCGTCGGCACGAGCATGTCGTCCACGCAGATCGAGATGCCGGCGCGCGTCGCGAGACGGAAGCCCGATTGCATCAGTTGATCGGCGAACACGACGGTCGCGCGCAGGCCGCACTTGCGGAACGCGGTGTTGATCAGTCGCGAGATTTCCTTCTTCTTCAGCGGCTTGTTCAGCACCGAGAACGGCAGGCCGGCCGGCAGGATTTCCGACAGGATCGCGCGGCCGACGGTGGTGGCGTACAACGAGATCTTCGGCACGAACTGCGGTGCGCCTTCCGACTTGTCCTCGTTGTGGACCATTTCCGTGATCCGCACGTTCACGCGCGAAGCCAGCTCGACTTCCTTGTTCTCGTACGCCAGCAGCGCTTCCGACACGCCCGTGAAGGTCATGCCTTCGCCCTTGGCGTTGACGGCTTCACGCGTCGCGTAATACAGGCCGAGCACGATATCCTGCGACGGCACGATCGACGGATCGCCGTTGGCCGGGAACAGGACGTTGTTCGACGCCAGCATCAGCGTGCGCGCTTCCATCTGCGCTTCGAGCGACAGCGGCACGTGCACGGCCATCTGGTCACCGTCGAAGTCGGCGTTGAACGCCGCGCAGACGAGCGGGTGCAGCTGGATTGCCTTGCCTTCGATCAGCACCGGCTCGAACGCCTGGATGCCCAGACGGTGCAGCGTCGGCGCGCGGTTCAGCATCACCGGGTGTTCGCGGATCACCTCTTCGAGGATGTCCCACACCACCGCCGTCTGGTTCTCGACTTCCTTCTTCGCAGCCTTGATGGTGGTAGCGACACCCATCACTTCGAGCTTGTTGAAGATGAACGGCTTGAACAGTTCGAGCGCCATCAGCTTCGGCAGACCGCACTGGTGCAGCTTCAGCGTCGGGCCGACCACGATGACCGAACGGCCCGAGTAGTCGACGCGCTTGCCCAGCAAGTTCTGACGGAACCGGCCGCCCTTGCCCTTGATCATGTCGGCGAGCGACTTCAACGGACGCTTGTTGGCGCCCGTCATCGCCTTGCCGCGGCGGCCGTTGTCGAGCAGCGAATCGACGGCTTCCTGCAGCATCCGCTTTTCGTTGCGGACGATGATCTCCGGCGCCTTCAGCTCGAGCAGACGCTTCAGACGGTTGTTCCGGTTGATCACGCGGCGATACAGATCGTTCAGGTCCGACGTCGCGAAACGGCCGCCGTCCAGCGGCACCAGCGGACGCAGTTCCGGCGGCAGCACCGGCAGCACTTCGAGAATCATCCACTCGGGCTTGATGCCCGAACGCTGGAATGCCTCGAGCACCTTCAGGCGCTTCGCGTACTTCTTGATCTTCGCTTCCGAGCCGGTGTTCTTCAGCTCGGTGCGCAGCGTCTCGACCTGTTCGTCGATGTTGATCGCGCGCAGCAGCTCGCGCACGCCTTCCGCGCCCATCTCGGCGCGGAATTCGTCACCGTATTCCTCGACCTTGTTGTAGTAATCCTCTTCGGTCATGATCTGCCGCGCCTTCAGCGGCGTCATGCCCGGTTCGATGACCACGTAGGCTTCGAAGTACAGCACGCGTTCGATGTCGCGCAGCGTCATGTCGAGCACCATGCCCAGACGCGACGGCAGCGACTTCAGGAACCAGATGTGCGCGACCGGCGAGGCCAGTTCGATGTGGCCCATGCGTTCGCGACGCACCTTGGCCAGCGTCACTTCGACGCCGCACTTCTCGCAGATCACGCCGCGGTGCTTCAGACGCTTGTACTTGCCGCACAGGCATTCGTAGTCGCGGATCGGCCCGAAGATCTTCGCGCAGAACAGACCATCCCGCTCCGGCTTGAACGTGCGGTAGTTGATCGTTTCCGGCTTCTTGACCTCGCCGAACGACCACGAACGGATCTTGTCCGGCGAAGCCAGACCGATCTTGATCGCGTCGAAAACTTCTTCCTGTTGGACTTGCTTGAATAGATCGAGCAGAGCTTTCATTGCTTTCTCTCCGTAGTCCGATTAGTTGCGGTCGAGGTCGATGTCGATACCGAGCGAGCGGATTTCCTTCACCAACACGTTGAAGGATTCCGGCATGCCCGCGTCGATCACGTGGTCGCCCTTGACGAGGTTTTCGTACACCTTCGTCCGGCCGTTCACGTCGTCCGACTTCACCGTCAGCATTTCCTGCAGCACGTACGACGCGCCGTAGGCTTCGAGTGCCCACACTTCCATTTCACCGAAGCGCTGGCCACCGAACTGCGCCTTACCACCCAGCGGCTGCTGCGTGACGAGCGAGTACGGGCCGGTCGAACGCGCGTGCATCTTGTCGTCGACCAAGTGGTGCAGCTTCAGGTAGTGCATGTAGCCGACCGTCACGGTCCGCTCGAATGCCTCGCCCGTGCGGCCGTCGTACAGGCGCACCTGGTTCTTCGAAGGCGTCATGCCGAGGTTCTGCGCGATGTCGTCCGGGTATGCCAGATCGAGCATCTTCGACATTTCTTCTTCGGTCGCACCGTCGAACACCGGCGTGGCGAACGGCACGCCTTCGCGCAGGTTCTTCGCCAGTTCGACGATTTCGTCGTCGCTGAAGCTTTCGAGGTCTTCCGCGCGGCCCGACTCGTTGTAGATCTTGGTCAGGAACACACGCAGCTCTTCGATCTTCGCCTGACGCGCCAGCATTTCGCCGATTCGCCAGCCGAGACCCTTCGCGGCCCAGCCCAGATGCACTTCGAGCACCTGACCCACGTTCATCCGCGACGGCACGCCCAGCGGGTTCAGCACGACGTCTGCCGGACGACCGTCCGCCATGTACGGCATGTCTTCCACCGGCACGATCTTCGAGACCACACCCTTGTTGCCGTGACGACCTGCCATCTTGTCGCCAGGCTGCAGGCGACGCTTGACCGCCAGGTACACCTTGACCATCTTCAGCACGCCAGGCTGCAGTTCGTCGCCTTGCGTGAGCTTCTTGCGCTTCTCTTCGAACGCGAGGTCGAACTGGTGGCGCTTTTCTTCGATCGAGTTCTTGATCGCTTCGAGCTGTGCCGCCGCTTCCTCGTCGGCCAGACGAATATCGAACCAGTGATAGTGGTCGAGATCCGACAGGTAGGCCTGGTCGAGCTTGGTGCCCTTGACGAGCTTCTTCGGGCCGCCGTTGGCGACCTTGCCGTCGAGCATCCGCGCCAGACGCTGGAACGCGTCGCCTTCCACGATGCGCAGCTGGTCGTTCAGGTCCAGGCGATAGCGCTTCAGTTCGTCGTCGATGATCTGTTGCGCACGCTTGTCGCGCACGATGCCTTCGCGCGTGAACACCTGCACGTCGATCACCGTGCCGCTCATGCCCGACGGCACGCGCAGCGACGTATCCTTCACGTCCGAAGCCTTCTCGCCGAAGATCGCGCGCAGCAGCTTTTCTTCCGGCGTCAGCTGGGTTTCGCCCTTCGGCGTGACCTTGCCGACCAGCACGTCGCCCGCTTCGACTTCCGCGCCGATGTAGACGATGCCCGATTCGTCGAGACGACCGAGCTGGACTTCCGCCAGGTTCGAGATGTCGCGCGTGATTTCCTCAGGTCCGAGCTTCGTGTCGCGAGCGACCACGTTCAGCTCTTCGATGTGGATCGACGTGTAGCGATCGTCCGCCACGACCTTCTCCGAGATCAGGATCGAATCCTCGAAGTTGTAGCCGTTCCACGGCATGAACGCGATCAGCATGTTCTGGCCGAGCGCGAGCTCGCCCAGATCGGTGGAGGCGCCATCGGCCACCACGTCGCCACGCGCAACCTTGTCGCCCATCTTCACGATCGGACGCTGGTTGATGTTCGTGTTCTGGTTCGAACGCGTGTACTTGATGAGGTTGTAGATGTCGACACCGACCTCACCCGCCACCGCTTCGTCGTCGTTCACGCGAATCACGATACGGCCCGCGTCGACGTAGTCGACCACACCGCCGCGTTCGGCCTGAACCGTCGTGCCCGAGTCGACCGCGCAGGTACGCTCGATGCCCGTACCGACGACCGGCTTTTCCGGACGCAGACACGGCACGGCCTGACGCTGCATGTTCGAACCCATCAATGCACGGTTCGCGTCATCGTGTTCGAGGAACGGAATCAGCGAGGCCGCCACCGAGACGATCTGCGACGGCGCCACGTCCATGTACTGGATGCGGTCCGGCGTGACCATCATGGTTTCGCCGGCTTCACGCGCCGAGACGAGTTCGTCGGTCAGTTCGCCCGACACTTCGTCCACCGATGCGTTCGCCTGCGCGATCACGTAACGGCCTTCTTCGATCGCCGACAGGTAATCGATCTGGTCGGTCACCTTGCTGTCCGTCACCTTGCGGTACGGCGTCTCGAGGAAGCCGTATTCGTTCAGGTGGGCATACAGCGCCAGCGAGTTGATCAGGCCGATGTTCGGACCTTCCGGCGTTTCGATCGGGCACACACGGCCATAGTGGGTCGGGTGCACGTCACGAACTTCGAAGCCTGCGCGCTCACGCGTCAAACCGCCCGGGCCCAGTGCGGAAACACGGCGCTTGTGGGTGATTTCCGACAGCGGGTTGGTCTGGTCCATGAACTGCGACAGCTGCGACGAACCGAAGAACTCGCGGATTGCCGACGAAATCGGCTTCGAGTTGATCAGGTCGTGCGGCATCAGGTTTTCGCTTTCGGCCTGGCCGAGGCGTTCCTTGACGGCGCGTTCGACACGCACGAGGCCGGCGCGGAACTGGTTTTCCGCCAGTTCGCCGACGCAACGCACGCGACGGTTGCCCAAGTGGTCGATATCGTCCACTTCGCCCTTGCCGTTGCGCAGCTCGACCAGGATCTTGATCGTCGCGAGGATGTCGTCGTCCAGCAGCGTCATCGGGCCGACGATTTCGTCGCGGCCGACACGTCGGTTGAACTTCATGCGGCCGACCTTCGACAGGTCGTAGGCGTCTTCGCTGTAGAACAGACGGTTGAACAGCGCCTCGACGGCTTCTTCCGTCGGCGGCTCACCCGGACGCATCATGCGGTAGATCGCGATACGCGCGGCCGTTCTGTCAGCCGTTTCGTCGACACGCAGCGTCGACGAGATGTACGGACCTTGATCCAGATCGTTCGTGTAGATCGTCTGGATGTCCTTGATCTTCGCGTCGCGCAGCTTGTCCAGCACGGTTTCGGTGATCTCGTCGTTCGCGTTCGCGATGACTTCACCGGTATCGCCGTCGACGACGTTCTTCGCCAGCACGCGGCCGATCAGATAGTCTTCCGGCACCGAGATGAAGGTGGTCTTGGCGGCTTCGAGATCGCGAATGTGCTTCGCGTTGATCCGCTTGTCCTTCTGGACGATGACCTTGCCTTCGCGATCCGAGATGTCGAAGCGCGCGACTTCACCGCGCAGACGCTCCGGCACGAACTCCATCTGTGCGCCTTCGGCCATCAGCGTGAAGTTGTCGAACACGAAGAAGTTCGCGAGGATCTGTTCCGGCGTCAGGCCGATGGCCTTCAGCAGGATCGACACCGGCATCTTGCGGCGACGGTCGACGCGGAAGTACAGGATGTCCTTCGGGTCGAATTCGAAGTCGAGCCACGAGCCGCGGTACGGAATGATCCGTGCCGAGAACAGCAGCTTGCCCGAGCTGTGGGTCTTGCCCTTGTCGTGTTCGAAGAACACGCCGGGCGAACGGTGGAGCTGCGAGACGATCACGCGCTCGGTACCGTTGATGACGAACGAGCCGGTCGGCGTCATGAGCGGAATTTCGCCCATGTACACTTCCTGCTCCTTCACTTCCTTGACGACGGGCTTGTTCGGCGATTCCTTGTCGAGCAGCACGAGGCGAACCTTCGCGCGCAGGGCCGAACAATAGGTGAGACCACGTTGCTGACATTCCTTGATGTTGAATGCCGGCGACGACAACGCATAGCTCACGAATTCGAGACGTGCGAAACCGTTGTGGGAAACGATCGGAAAGACCGACGTAAAGGCAGCCTGCAGACCTTCAGACTTGCGTTGTGCTGCAGACACTTCGGCTTGCAGAAACGTGCTGAATGATTCAAGCTGAGTAGCCAGCAGGAAAGGAACTTGGTGAACGATGGAGCGTTTCGCGAAACTCTTGCGAATACGCTTCTTCTCGGTGAAGGAATATTGCATACGATCTCCGAATCACGACGGGCGCTATCGAGGCGGGATACCTGGACGTGTCAAACCCGAGTGTTCACCGACTGAGACTCGAATGCCGTGCGGCGGCTCGAGCCTAGAAGCTTGGTGGTTGGCCGCTACCAACCGCTGGCTGACGGCAGCGGATGCCTGTGTTGCCCGCTACCCGACCAAACTTGCCTTCTGCAGTCGCTTCAGAAGACAAAGAAAATCGCCGGCTGTCACGCATTTCATGTCGTAACGGCGGTTTTCTTTGACTTCTGGGGCCATCCATCTTGACACAGAAATTGAGTGTCAAAACACCGTCCCCACAAAGCACAAAAAGGCCGGCGGTATAAAACCGCCAGCCTTCGCGCAGCAAATCGAAACTTACTTGATTTCGACCTTTGCGCCTGCTTCTTCCAGCTTCTTCTTGGCTTCGTCAGCAGCAGCCTTGTCAACGCCTTCCTTGACCGGCTTCGGTGCGCCGTCGACCAGGTCCTTCGCTTCCTTCAGGCCCAGGCCCGTCAGTTCGCGAACAGCCTTAATCACGGAAACCTTGTTGGCGCCCACTTCAGCCAGGATAACCGAGAACTCGGTCTTCTCTTCGACTGCAGCAGCTGCGCCGCCTGCCGGGCCTGCGACTGCCACTGCAGCTGCCGACACGCCAAACTTCTCTTCGAACGCCTTGACCAGCTCGTTCAGTTCCAGAACAGTCATGCCTTCGACTGCTGCCAGGATGTCTTCTTTTGCGATTGCCATGTGAAATACTCCTAAATTGAATGCGAATACAGCCAGCGATCTGTGACGCGGACGTTATGCAGCTTCGGCCTGCTTCTTTTCTGCCAGCGCGGCCAGGGCACGCGCAAAGCCAGCAACAGGCGACTGCATGACGAACAGCAGCTTCGAGAGCAGTTCTTCGCGGCTCGGGATGGTGGCCAGCGCTTGCACAGCGGCCTTGTCCATCACCTTGCCATCGAACGAACCAGCCTTGATGACCAACTTGTCATTGCTCTTGGCGAAGTCGTTCACGACCTTCGCAGCAGCAATTGCATCTTCCGAGATGCCGTAGATCAACGGGCCAGTCATCTGCTCTGCCAGCGGAGCAAACGGCGTACCTTCAACTGCGCGGCGTGCCAGGGTGTTCTTCAGCACGCGCAGGTACACCTGCTTTTCACGCGCTTGCGCGCGCAGCTTGGTCAGATCGCCAACCGCAATTCCACGATACTCAGCCAGCACAACGGTCTGGGCCTTCGCGACTTGCGCGGAAACCTCAGCCACGACGGCTTGCTTGTCTTCTCTATTAAGCGGCACGGTCAGCCTCCAGAAACGATACGATCGGCGCGAGCCTTTCGTACCTCGTTCAACAACGGCGTCCGAGTCGTCAGGAGTATTTCCGCCGCCGGCCCGGATCGCTCCGCACCATCGGCTTCACCACTACAAAACTTGTTCGGGTTCGCCATCTGCGTTGGCTTGAATTAAGGGATGCCTGACTGCTGCCTCCCACCAACGGTCTTTGATAACCGGTCACCTGACGCTCACGCGCCGGGCAACCGCCCAAAGCCCTTGTCAGGCCGCCTCGCACCCGCAAAGCGACCCAAATACTTCGATTACTGCTGCGCTGCGATCGAGCCCTGGTCGACGCGAACGCCGACGCCCATCGTGCTCGACAGAGCGACCTTGCGCAGGTACACACCCTTGCTGGTCGCCGGCTTGGCCTTTTGCAGCGCTTCGATCAGCGCCGACAGGTTGCTGCGCAGTGCTGCCGATTCGAACGACGCACGGCCGATCGTTGCGTGGATGATACCGCCCTTGTCCACACGGAACTGAACCTGACCCGCCTTCGCGTTCTTCACTGCGGTGGCGACGTCCGGCGTAACCGTACCGACCTTCGGGTTCGGCATCAGGCCGCGCGGGCCAAGGATCTGGCCGAGCGTACCGACGATACGCATCGTGTCCGGCGAAGCGATCACGATGTCGAAATCCATCTGGCCGGCCTTGATCTGCTCTGCCAAGTCTTCCATACCGACGATTTCAGCGCCGGCGGCACGTGCTTGCTCAGCCTTTTCGCCTTGAGCAAACACGGCGACACGCACCGACTTGCCGGTACCTGCCGGCAGCACGACCGAACCGCGGACCACTTGGTCCGACTTCTTCGCGTCGATGCCGAGCTGGACTGCCACGTCGATCGATTCGTTGAACTTCGCGCTCGCGCATTCCTTCACGAGTGCCAGTGCGTCTTCGATCGCGTACAGCTTTTCACGGTCGACCTTAGCGGCAAATGCCTGACGGCGCTTCGAGATCTTGGCCATTTACACGCCCTCCACGGTGATGCCCATCGAGCGTGCGCTGCCTGCGATGGTGCGAACTGCTGCGTCCAGATCCGCTGCCGTGAGGTCAGGCATCTTGGTCTTTGCGATTTCTTCAGCTTGAGCGCGCGTGATCGAACCGACCTTGTCGGTGTGCGGCTTGGCCGAACCCTTGTCGATCTTCGCTGCCTTCTTGATCAGGACGGTCGCCGGCGGCGTCTTCATCACGAACGTGAAGCTCTTGTCCGCGAATGCCGTGATCACGACCGGAACCGGCAGACCCGGTTCCATGCCTTGAGTCTGCGCGTTGAACGACTTGCAGAACTCCATGATGTTCAGGCCGCGTTGGCCCAGTGCCGGACCGACCGGCGGCGACGGGTTGGCTTTACCTGCAGGGATCTGCAGCTTGATAAAGCCGATAATCTTCTTTGCCATTTGAAAACCTCGTTGGAACGCCAGGCTGGCGTCCGGTGAGTGATAACGCGGGTTCGTCCGTGCGGACTACTGGCGCTCCTCAACGGTCAATGATGCGGACCGTAATCGCGACGGTGGGCAGCCCGAAGGCCGCCCACTTGAAACTCAGACTTTTTCGACCTGACCGAACTCGAGCTCGACCGGCGTTGCACGACCGAAAATCGTGACCGACACGCGCACTCTCGATTTCTCGTAGTTCACTTCTTCGACAGTGCCGTTGAAGTCGGTGAACGGGCCTTCCTTGACCCTGACCATCTCGCCTACTTCGAACAGGGTCTTCGGGCGCGGCTTTTCCACGCCTTCCTGCATTTGCGACATGATCTTTTCGACTTCGCGCGGGGAAATCGGGCTCGGGCGGTTACGTGCACCACCGACAAAACCGGTCACCTTCGCCGTGTTCTTGACGAGGTGCCACGTTTCATCCGTCATTTCCATTTCCACCAGCACGTAGCCGGGGAAGAAACGACGCTCTGTCACTGCCTTGTGACCACCCCGGACTTCGACGACCTCTTCGGTCGGCACCAGGATCTGGCCAAACTTGTCTTGCATGCCGGCACGGTCGACACGCTCTTGAAGCGCGCGCTGCACGCTCTTCTCCATGCCGGAGTAGGCGTGCACGACGTACCAACGTTTTCCGCTCGGGGATGCCGGAGTATCACTCATATCATTTCCATCCCAGAATGGCCGAGAAAATTACCCATTCGATCGACTTATCGCTAAGCCAAAGGAAGAGTGCCATGATCAGCACAAACCCGAACACGACCAGCGTGGTTTGTGTGGCTTCCTTGCGCGTCGGCCAAACGACCTTGCGCACTTCCCGGTAGGAATCTTTAGCGAAGGCGATGAAATTCTTGCCCGGAAGCGACATCAGGGCGACTGCGACACCAGCGATGACTCCTACTGCCAGTGCGACGCCGCGGATGTACCACTCCTTGCCGCCAAGCAGGAAGAAGCCCGCAAATCCGGCCAAGACCAACAATACGCCCAGGCCCAGCATCAGCTTATCGCCGGAGGTATTTACAGTTTCGACGGATGGATTCGCCATAACACCTTAAAACAAATGCCACGTATGAACGTGGCGATTTGGCAGGGGCAGAGGGAATCGAACCCCCAACCTTCGGTTTTGGAGACCGACGCTCTGCCAGTTGAGCTATGCCCCTGTAACAATGAGGCTGGACAATTCCAGCCCCAAAGCGATTGATCAACGACTAACTGGCTTAGGCGAGGATCTTTGCAACGACGCCGGCGCCGACGGTACGGCCGCCTTCGCGGATTGCGAAGCGCAGACCTTCTTCCATGGCGATCGGAGCGATCAGCTTCACCGTGATCGACACGTTGTCGCCCGGCATGACCATTTCCTTGTCCTTCGGCAGTTCGATCGAGCCCGTCACGTCCGTCGTACGGAAGTAGAACTGCGGACGGTAGTTGTTGAAGAACGGCGTGTGACGGCCGCCTTCGTCCTTGCTCAGCACGTACACTTCAGCCGTGAAGTGCGTGTGCGGCTTGATCGAGCCCGGCTTCGCCAGAACTTGACCACGCTCCACGTCTTCACGCTTCGTGCCGCGCAGCAGGATACCGACGTTGTCGCCTGCTTGACCTTGGTCCAGCAGCTTGCGGAACATTTCGACGCCCGTGCAGGTCGTCTTCACGGTGTCCTTGATGCCGACGATTTCGAGTTCTTCGCCGACCTTCACGATGCCGCGTTCGATACGACCCGTCACCACCGTGCCGCGACCCGAGATCGAGAACACGTCTTCCACCGGCATCAGGAACAGGCCGTCAACGGCGCGTTCCGGCGTCGGGATGTACGTGTCCAGTGCGTCGGCCAGGTTCATGATCGCCACTTCGCCCAGCTCGCCCGTGTCGCCTTCCAGCGCCAGCTTGGCCGAACCCTTCACGATCGGCGTGTCGTCGCCCGGGAAGTCGTACTTCGACAGGAGTTCGCGAACTTCCATCTCGACCAGTTCGAGCAGTTCAGCGTCGTCCACCATGTCGCACTTGTTCAGGAACACGATGATGTACGGAACGCCAACCTGACGGGCCAGCAGGATGTGCTCGCGCGTTTGCGGCATCGGGCCGTCTGCTGCCGAGCAAACCAGGATCGCGCCGTCCATCTGCGCCGCGCCCGTGATCATGTTCTTCACATAGTCAGCGTGGCCCGGGCAGTCGACGTGTGCGTAGTGGCGGTTAGCCGTTTCGTACTCGACGTGTGCCGTGTTGATCGTGATGCCGCGCGCCTTTTCTTCAGGTGCCGCGTCGATCTGGTCGTAGGCCTTCGCTTCGCCGCCGAACTTCTTCGTCAGCACCGTCGTGATTGCTGCCGTCAGCGTCGTCTTGCCGTGGTCAACGTGACCGATCGTACCAACGTTGACGTGCGGCTTGGTCCGCTCAAACTTTCCCTTGGCCATTTTCAACTCCCGTAAGGAATTTCACATATTGCGCGGCGCGCAAACAGACACTGACAACCTGCTGGTGCCCATGGGCAGGATCGAACTGCCGACCTCTCCCTTACCAAGGGAGTGCTCTACCACTGAGCCACATGGGCGAAACAAGTACTTACTGCGTAGAACTTGGAGCGGGTGAAGGGAATCGAACCCTCGTCGTAAGCTTGGAAGGCTTCTGCTCTACCATTGAGCTACACCCGCACGGGCCACTTAACGATCCCTTTACCGCTCTATTTGTCTGGTGGAGGAGGTTGGATTCGAACCAACGTAGGCGTAAGCCAACAGATTTACAGTCTGCCCCCTTTAGCCACTCGGGCACCCCTCCGTAGAGAACTGACGATTATGATTCTATGCCGACCTTGTGTCAAGTACTCTGAGGAGATTTTTTATCTCGTTGGCAGCACTTGCGCTCGACATATCATGCCGACCGCCTGCTTGACGCTTCGTGATTCGACACCCTGTAAAAGCGTCGCGATTCATCAAACCTGGCGACCGGAGCGGAAATCAACCCGCCCAGACCGTCATTCCAATCTCTGGAAAGCTTCTCAGAAAATTGGAAAGACGTGAATCATAAGGGGTCACGACGAATAAGCCAAGTGGTAAACCGCGTTTTTCGAAAGTTTTTTTGATGCTGATGTGTTGCGGCGGAAAGTTTGAGGCGCGGCGGCAGATTGAAACGGTGAACGCGAGATTGCGGAGAGCTGGAGTGCAGCGCCGTGGGCAACGTAGACGTTCTCTGAATGTGCCGGAAGCGCGCGCAGCGGGCCCCAACGGGCATCCACAACCGAGCAACACGTTGTGGGACCGCCAGGCCTCTCCGGACCTGGTGGACGGCCAGGCTGCAGAGCCTGAGGGTACGATCCACAAGGGTCTGCCGGCGACGAGGTCGGAGCTCGACAGGCGCGCGATACGAGCGCGTGTTCTGCGGCCGA